>NZ_CP034248.1 GCF_003931855.1 Paenibacillus lentus
ACTTCCTTAACTTCCTTTTTCTTTGAAGCCACATTATCACCCCTTACTTAATCCACTTCCAATTTGCAAGCTTTCCATGAAGTCAGCAGTGTCTTTTTCCTTATAGACATGGAGATTGTAATTCACAAAAAAATGAAGAACGTCATCAATCACTTCATGATGAATGTTTGTTCCCCTCAATAAGTCACCGTCCATTGTGATATACTCCAATGCATCATTCAAACGATCAAGAACATCAAGAATCTCTTCGTTCTTATCTTCTTTTGATTTCGGGAAGTAATGAATGTCGAAAGGATGTTCTCTGAAATATCGCTTGCCGATTACCTGCCTTTGACTAGAAGTTAAAAGGAAAATAAAAAAACAAGGTTCTTTCAAGCCTTGTTTCACTGATTCCGTATAAATCTTATAGTCATCACCAAACTCATGGTTCAGTTTTAATGCAATGGATTCACTTAATTTATTAAGCATCAAAACATTCCCCCAAAAAATTCATCAATTTTCTTTCCAAAATCTTTGGTGCTTGCGAGTCTAGTTCTTTTTCCGAAATAGTTAACATGAATCGTCCTGGTACCCACCCTTTATGGTTTCGTGTTCTATGACCAAATTCAACATAGGATGCATAATGAACTGGATTAATTATTTCAATTTGATATACATCACCAATTCTATTTACTTGAAAACCTTCCGCAAAACTTAAAGCGTCATTATTGGACATTGCCTTTTTTCCACTACCAAACATTGCTTCTTCTTCCGTTTTAGCAGTCCAACCACGCCTTAAAGTACCGCCTTTTTTGCCGACAGGTGTCCTTCTTATAACCTTTGCGAGTAATCTTGCTGCAAGTTCCTTCGCACATTCTTCAATAAACTTTTCAAAATCAACTTTTTGCAATTTATCAAGCTTCTTCTGAAGGTTTTCAAGCTGTCGAAAGTCGCATTTCCCCCACTTTGCCATTCATTACGCCCATCCCTTGAACAGTTCTAACATTATTTCTTGATGTGAACTGTATCTGGCAGGTTCACCGCTATTCTGATAGTCAGTTGTAACACCATTTTGCGTTACAGTAATTTTTGAACCTGGCTTAATGACAATTTCAGGTGCTATGAACAACTTAACAGCTTGCGTGACAGCTTTCGCACCATCAGATTGATTCACACTACTAATCCTTTCAAAAGACAATTTACAAGGTTGATCGGTAACAACACTAACTTCTCTATGCTTGGTGATCTTAGTTACTTCGTTGCGGACTTCTTTATATTCGGTAATGATGCATTTACCAATGTATAAGCTTTCAATTGCTTTACGCTTTGCACTTACCATTTGATACACCTAAACGCCGCATAGTTGGTTTCTGGATGCAACAAGAAGTTAATTAATAGATCAAGTCTTGCTTCAGGTGTCTTGCTACCTTCTCCAAGAGCAAACGTGATATTGGTGTCACCCTCCTGAATACTCTTGACTGCTGCTTCCAAATCAAACCCTGTTAATTGTCCAATACTCTTTTTGCCGAGTAAAAATTCACCAACCGCCATATCAACTGCAATGTGATGTAGCCCCTCAGGAACGGTTGGTGTATTGCACTGATTTTTAATGTGACTTTCTGTTTTTTGGATGATGAAGTCAAGAACCCAGGTATCCGAATCAGTAACCGCATAGCCGAAAGATTCAAGTCTTTTCTTCACATCTTCAAGCATTTCATCACACCCTATTCAGCTTCTTTTGCTGCAAGAATCTTCTTTATAATGCCTTTTTGACTTGTCGATTGACCAATATCAATTTTATGCTTTTCAGCATAGGTTTTTAGTTCATCAATTGTCATGTCATTAAGTTCAGAACTAATTTCAGAATTTTCTTCAATTTCATCAATTGTCATGTCATCAAATTCAGAACTAGCTTTGGAATCTTCTTCAATTTCATCATGTTCGACTACATAACCACGATCTTCAAACCAAGTAATTAAATAAGGGTCAGTGGTTTCACCAACCCCATTGACAAATGGAACACCTGCTGAAATACCGTTATATTGCTTATTTGGCGCAATAACCTTTGCCATTTCAACCCCTCCTATTACTGAACTTTAATGTTACGCATTACCCCAGCAGCTTTAGTTGCTTTCAATGCGACTGCTGCAACCATTTCCACTTCACCTGTTTTAACTGCACCCGCTGTTTTAAAATCAGGAAGCCATGTGTTAATAGGTGACTGACCTGCCATAGAAACACCATGAAAACCATCCAGTGCGAGTCTTGCAGCAAATAGGGATGTTTCCCCACTTGTAATGTCAGTTTTCACGACTGGTTCATTTGTACCTGCTTTTGCACCAAAATCAACCAGTGGTGTAGTTCCGTAGAATTCAATTTGTTGACCAAACTCATTCGCTTTTGACATATACATGCCGACTCGTCTAGCTACCGCTCTTATCTTAGCGATCAATTTGGTATTCCCACCAATAAATGAAGGAACTCCATCCAATCCCATTAAGAATTCATCGAGTTCATCGGCAAATGCTTTATAGTTCGCATCAACCGCAGCAGAGGTAGATAAATCAATTGTGTCATTAGGTTTATATTCAGTTGAAGAACCCGTAAGTGCTTTTTCTAAACCATCGAACGCATTTGCGTCAACTGCACTATCCCCGTTAATAACCGTATCATTAAAAAGTGCTGAAGCAGCTTTAATCTTTTGTTGCATCTGAAGGGTAACTTCATCAATGATACCGCCCATATTCGCAATGATTCGGTCAATTTGGAAACTTCCACCGAACACTTTCAAATCAGTGGTGTAACGCTGCTTTGTTACTTCCTGTGGTGAGTATTCAGTATTAACCGCACGAAATTCCGCTGTCGGTTGAGTAATAAGTCTTGTGTAACCATATGTCAATGTTGTACCGCCACCAGTTGGAGAAACTGCATCGTCAAATGTAATGTTGCCCAAAAGGAAATTAGATTTTGCGAATTCGTCAATTACGCCCATTTGAAGTGCATCTTGAACATTTAATTTTGCTTGTGCTAATGTAACTGCCATTGTGTAATGACCGCCTTTCAATAAATTAGTTTTTTATTATTCATTACTTGTAAAATGCATCTGTACTGCTTCCGCAAGCGAGGAAGGTTGTGTTCCTACATCAACCTTCCCAGCGCCTGATTCACCAGGTTTAAAGCCTTTGAATTTTGGTGTACTTGTCGGCTGTTGTTGAACTTCAAATAAGAACGAATCATCACCTTCTTGCAGCTTCTTCAATTGATCGTCCAATCCTTTAACAGTTTCACCGTCAAGTTCTGCATTTTCAAGATCAAGCAACGCTTTTACCGCTTTGATGTTCTTTGCCTTTGCCTTAATTAATGCCTTTTCAACTGCATTATCAAGTTTAATTTGCTTCAGTTGCGCTTCATAGTTGGCTTTTTCAGTTGCATTTTGACTTTGAAGTTTAGAGATTTGTTCCCTCATGCTTTCAACATCACCAGTAGAATTTTTCAACGTTTCAAGTTGTTCATCCCTGGAAGCAATGTCCTTTTCAAGTTGTTTTTTTGCATTGTTCACTTCATCGAATCTTGCCTTAGTAACAAAGTTACCATCTAAAGATGTCATAATTTTGGTTGCCTGTTCTTCAGTCAACCCCATTGCAATCAATTGTTCCTTAGTCATACTTACCGTCCTTTCAAATTACGTTGTTTTACATGGGTAACGAACCATGAAATTTGTCTTGTTCTTTTACGTCAGCAATACCAAAATGACGATTGATGCTTTAACCCAAGCATCTAGGGAGATATTAAGATCACCGCCTTATCTGCCTAAACAGGCATGAAAAAAGCACCCTGCAATTTCTGCAAGATGCTTTATTCAATCGCATCACCTTTCGGTGATTCGTAACCAAGTAAATCTTCCCAGGTCTTTCCCTGTTTAATGCATTCCTTATATACGGCAATTACGCCGCCCATTTCCTCAACACCCTTGGGATAACCGAACGGTACAATCATACCCAAAGGCTTACCGCCTACCTTGTCATTATATTCAAGATAAGCCTTTCCTTCTTCATCAAGTTCATAGAGTTCAATTTCTTCAGGTGTAAGTTCATTTTTCGCCATACACATCACCCCTTTCATTAGCTATAAGTAATATCGTTTTGAATTGCGTAATCCAATAAATCATTCATTACGGATGAGTAGGTTTTCCAAGTGTTTGGCATAAGAGTCTTAATAACAGATAAAGTTTCATCGTCCGCAGTATAAAACAATGCCCCGAATGTTGCCCATGTTTCGCTAGTTGCACCATCTTTTCCACGGTCTTTATTATATGCGGCATCATGTCCCCAAAATCCATTACCATGCGGATTCAAACGGTTCTTTGTGGTTAGTCCCATTGCATCTGTGAACATGGATATTTGGGTTCTTGCCTTTTGTGTATTGTATGTTGTTTTTAAATACCTAATAGTTGCTGTGTATGCTTCAGACGAAATTCTATCTAGGTTTTTCAATGGTTTAATAGATAACCCTTCAATTTTATTATACCACTTAATGGCATTGTTAACTGTTAAAAGAACGTCATCATCAATAGCATTGATCATTCTAGCGCCAATGACAGTATCCGTTCTTGTAAAAGCTTTATGCATATTTTTATAAGGTGAAATGGTTCCATCATCTAAATAGGCGAAAGGCGTTTGCGAAAGTATATGATCTAGTTGATGAAATTCTTCATGGAACTTCGTATGCCATGCGCCAGTATAATTACTACCAACTAACCGTTCCCACTGGTTATTTTCAATGTTCATTTTGATAACCTGTTGACCTGGATAATATGCAGCACCTGACACTTTATAATAATAGTCATTGTCTTTGAATCTGTCTGATAATTTATCATATAAATTCAATTGCTCTGAACCATGATTTGAAAGGATTTGTTCAAGTTCAACCTTATGAATATCTGCTTTTAAGATGGCATCGTGCTTATCCATAATGGATTTTTTCAAAGCCTGAATTTCAGTTTCTTTATCCTTGAATACCTTATTAGGGTCAACTTCCTTTAATCCATCTTTTGAACCACCGTTGACAAAGCTGTTCTTCCAATCCTCATATTTCATGGTTCTTGGAACATAATACGTTTTCCCATCCTTATCGGTCGCAGCACGTTCACCTTCAAAATCATCATCGAAGTAAGGGACAAATACAGTTCTACACCAAGCATGAAATGGCGGTGCGGTCACGCTTACTTGGTAATCTTGCATGGCAAATATTTGACCGTCTAACCCCTGACATACCTTGCTAGTGTTGCTGTCAAGTGTTGCCACAATCTCATATTTTTCAACGTTCAATTCATTAAAACAATCTTTCTGTGCAACAGATGCAAAAAAGGCTGATTCTGTCATTATCAGCCTTGCCGCTCTGTTCTTACTCACATTGAACTCTTTAGCGATAGCGTTAATAGCCTTTGATGGGGAATCCCCTCTGATTATAGCCTGTGTGAGTTCGGTATGAACTGAATTCACCAATTGTTGCTTTGAAGTCCAACACCTATCTTTGAAGGTTAAACCGTCAGCAGTCCAGGGTTTAGAAATCACCTGTTCAAGCTGCTTGGAGTCAAAACTATGAAGGTCATATCCAACATTGAAGCCCCTTTGTATTTCATAAGCCGTGTGATAGTAACCTTCAGAATAAATATCCCTAACAAGTCGATCTATCCCATCAACTTGATTTCCATAAAGCACTTCAATTTGATGTTGTGTTTGAATTTTCAATGCTTCAAGTCTGGATATATGAACCCTAGCTGAAGCATTTTCGAGTTCCTTCATCCATCGTTGATTCAGTTCATTTTCTTCACCGTATTTAATATAATCCGTTACATCCCATTTAAATTCTTTCAATTCCTTACTATTCAATAACCGCTTAGCTTCCACAAGTGATATTTCATTATTACTTGCAAAGCGCTGATACCAAACTGCAATTTCCTTTTCAATTTCTGCTGATGCTTTTATATATTGTTCTTCTACCTCATAGTAATAGGTCTGCCCTTTCATCAACTGTGCTTCTTGCAGCCGATTAAACCGATCTTCCCAATAATTACGTTTGGTCATCTTTTTCACCGCCGCTTAGCGGAAAGGCATTTTTATAATCATCCATTGCCGACTTAGCTTCTTCTAATTTTCGCTGAAGTTCAAGTTTAGTGTTAGAAGTCCAAGGATGTTGTGTAACAATCGTTTCATCGGACAATATTCCAACTGATTTTACACAGTTCTCAATGCTTTCTGATTCATTGATTAGAATATCCCTATTGAATATGACCTTAACCTTCTCTTTTTCAAAATCACCATTTCCAGTGTTAGAAAGATGAACGTTGACGAACCATAAAAGTTCTTCGAAGGAAGCCTGGTATTCTGTTTCCATACCGTTTGCATCCAGGTCAATATCTGAATACATGGATTGAATATTCATTTGGTTTGGTGTTCCTGACATTCGATCATCCTTGGCATCAAAACCCCTACCATTTTCAATCAATGCCTTCTTGAATAGTTCCAGGATAACTTTATAGTTTTCAGCATTCACATGAATTTCAAGTGTTTTCAAGTCACCTGCTGCACCGTCAACCGTTTTAACCTTAACTGCACCATACTGCGCTAGATTTCTTCTGAACTCACCAAGGTTTGTTCCGTCATAGTTCTGAAGAACAAGTATAGTATTCCTTGCATCTTCCTGCATATTGTTTTGGAAGTCTGAAAGGATTGTATTGATTCCGTCCTGAAGCGATTTCACCCTGGTAATCAATGGTATTTCCTTATTGTTGTACTTGAAGGGTATTAAGGGTACTTTCGCCCAATTCCAATTTGATTGGTTCCCTTCTTCATCTTCCGCAATTAAATAATTCGTAAAGGGGTTTTCTACATCGTCAACCAACGAATTGTTTTTCCAAATAAAACGGTGAATTCCGTTGGCATCGTACAATTCAACCTTTTCAATAGTGACTTCCTTTTCACCCTCGTAAGCTTCCACCTGATAGATTCTAACTGCACAATCTAGAATTGTATGTTCGGCATCCTTCCAAAATGGAAGTACTTCATAAGGTGGAAGCTTCTTAAAGCAGAATTCACCTAATTCATTATAGTAGGGAAGCAACCAAGCAATTCCATGGTTCAACGAATCTTCCCCTAGGTTCTTAAATGTTCTAAGGAACCTGTTGTTGAATATACCTTGTAGCAATTCAGCATATTCATCGTTTTCAGTTTCAAAAGTAAGTGGTTTGGCAAGAAGATAGTTCACCTTTTGGTCAACCAACTTTGCATACTGATTATCTATGATTTTGTTATTTGGAAGGTTTTCGACTTCCTGAAGTAATCCGTTCTCACCAATCACTGTTCTTCTACGGTTCAATATGTCATGGTCGCCACGATAATAACGTTCCCCTTCAAGCATATCTTTCCGTTTTTTTGACTTCTTGAACTTTATGATTTCACGTTCAAGGAACTTCTTATGACTCATAATTGTCTTTGCGCCATCTGTAATCAGTTTATTTATTTTTGAAGTTTCGGTTTCAATACCTAAAAAATCAAACATCTAAATTCACCCCTTAATCAAAACTGAATGTATCACCTTGACCAATCTTTTCAGCAATTCCAGTTGTTGCGTCAGGTGCGTCATCGTGTTTGTTCTTACCTTCTTTTTGATACTTAATCATTGCGTCATAATATTCAGGAAATCTATCTTTCCAATTAGAAGGAAAGTAAATGTGATCCATTACCCAGGTTGAATTGGAAAGGATTCTAGCAGCTTTATTTTTTGATTGATGGAAAGTATTGATTTGTGTTCGATTACTCTTGAATTTCTCTCTCAGAATTCGTTCAACCGATCTTCCAAACCCTCTACCCCCATTGTTTGATTCAATATCAGCTATATTAACTTTTCCTTCATAGATCATCTTTGCTGTTTCAGGTTCAGTTTCTTCCATAGGCGATTTAGTATAAAGAACGTCCAATATATAAGCTTCATTGTTATAGACACCATAATTGATGGAACACAAATAATCATCGCCAGTATCGGCGGTATCTGTGTAATTTCTGATAGAAGTGAATAATAAATTACCCGCTGCATCTGTCGGAAGTTTATCGTATGTTTTAAATGAACTGTATAACCTACCCTTAACATCAATTGGTTCTTGTTGATAGTTTGCAGAAGCAATATCAACGCCCATTGCTTTTACTCTCGCCTGATATGAACGCTTAGACAATATTTCAGGACAAAGCATTTCGCCATTGTCCTGAAGGGCTTTATATAAAACTGTTTTAATTCTTGCACCGTTTTTGTAATGTTCGATTGCCCTTCCAGCTAAATCTAGGCTATGCCATCTTGTCATTACAATAATTATTTTTCCACCTTCTTCAAGGCGTGAAAGCATTGTATTAGTGAACCATTCCCAATGCTTTTCGAGAACATCCGCATTGTTTGCTTCTAATGCTGATTTAATAAGGTCATCTATAATTAGCAATGATGCACCAAACCCTGTTGCCGTTCCTGTCGGGGAAGTAGCCAAATAATTATTGTAGCCATTTTCTAATGACCACATATTCATTGCTCCATCTCCACGCTTAATTGTCACACCAGGGAAAATATCAGAATATACGATTTTATCAATATCAGCTTTTTCTTCAAGAATCGTATTCCTAACACCTTTTGAAAAAGTCGTTGAAAGTGTCTCATTGTATGAACCAGTCATAACTTTTTGAGTTTGGTCATTCCCAAGAACCCATTCAACAAGATTTCCAACTGTTCTTGATTTCCCATGCCTTGGGGGAAGATTTATAACTAAAACATCATGTTCATCGGATTGAACAAACTCTTGAAGTTCATCACACATTTCACGTAAAAAAATTCTATCAGGCTTGTAAAAGTCAGGAGATTTGACATTGCAGTAATCGAAGAAGTTTTTTCTTGCTTTTCGTATTGCTTCCTCATTTTGAAGCAATACTAATTCTTCAAGCATTTTAAGTTCTTCAGCTTTGTTCATTGCCATCAAGACCAAGCTTTTCTTTTAATCTCTTGATTCTGTCAGAAAGTTCTTCGTCGGTCATACTTGAAGTTGTATTTAATGAACCTTCAACTGCAATATCCCTTCTATCTCTCCATACATCGGGTTTCCTATTTTTCAGCCAAAATATTTGCGCTGTAGTATCTCCTGCAACTTCTTTAGTTACTTCCTTGGTTGTTATAAGTTTGAATTCACCTGTTTCAGCATCAAACATTCTTTCCTTTGTACATTCGGTATACTCATAACCTAATGCCCTTTTTAGCAATGCGTTTTCAACCTGAATATCAATTACTTCTTTTCCCCTTTTTAGGGTGTCCGATATGTCCGAATGCTTCTTTTTCCATTCGTTAAGTGTTGACCTTGAAATTCCTATATTAGAAGCAATTTGTTCATCGGTTAGACCGTTTCTTGCCCAGGCTTCTAGTTTCAGTAAACCTTCATCCGTCAGCCAGTCTTGATATTTACCTTTTGCCATCTGAAGGTTCACCTTCCTTTCCGTTCAAATAAAAATAGCGTCCTTGGCTTCTGCCTAGAACGCTAATTAGCATAATACAATAATATACTGTTTAGAATGGCATACAATCGCATAGTATGACAAAGTATGTCATGTTAGTTAGGTATTTTTACATTCTTCAAAGCAGTTGAATGAATTCGGTGAACTGTCCTTAATGACACGTTCATTTTGTCACAAATCTGCTCCCAGGTCATAAAGTTTATATACCGGTATCGTAATAAAACCTGCTCATCTGGATTTTCAACAGCACTGATTGTATCTCTGATTTGAATTTTTAGATTAACAAAGCGGTCAACATCTTCATTAATGACTTTTTCAAGTTCTATAATTTTTGAAATTAAGTTAACAAATTTAGCGTCATTGGATGAATTGCCTTCTTGAACTCTTTCTTTAGAATAATCAATTGCAGAAATAGACAAGGATAATTGCTTCAAATCCTGCAATTCTTGTACATTGCTATTTATCAATTCATTTAATCTATATGCTCGTTTTAAGTATTGCTTTGCTTGGGTCATGATTTTGCACCTTCCCTTCTTTCTTGAACCTATACCTTGAACCTTCAAAAACCTTATAATATCAGTGGTTTTCTTCGTTTGGGTTCAAGGTTCAAGATAATTGTCTATATATTCTTATTTTTAGGGTATATATTATTGATCTAAATATTAAAACGATAGAATGATTTTACTTAATAAATAAAATCTATCTTGAACCTTGAACCTGAACGTTAAATCCCTTGTTCTTATTGATATTTTCAAGGTTCAAGAAGCAAAGACTTATCTTGAACCTTGTAAGCAAACTTGAACCTTTTTCTGAATTTTCCGACTTCTACGATGAAAAATTTACTATGTCGACAATTTGAAAGTTAAATTTCAAATTCCGTTAACTTTAGAAGCAACCATGTCTGCGGTATGCGTCCAAAGTACAGTTTCATACTTTCTAATCGCTCTATCGAAATAAGTCCAATCATTTGTTTCATATGCTCCCATGTGATAGCGAATACAAAGAATTTCTTCTTCGGTTAAATGTATCCAAGCCGCCAGCATGAGAACTGATTTATCACCGTGACCAGGGAATAGGCTACTTTCTTTGTATTCGTAATGATATTTTTCACCTTCAACTTCGTCTTTTCCCATGTATTGAACGCCTTCAACGTCAATGACCTTTTTATATTGATCAAGTTTACAAATGTCATGAAACATGCCGATTACATAAGGTGATCTAGGAAGCTGCCATTCCAAATTCATCCTTTCAGTGATTTCAACCAATGTTTCAGTTACAGCATACGAATGATCGAATAAGCCGCCTTCATAATTTCCATGATATTTGCGTGAAGCAGGAGCCGTAAAGAAACCTTCTTGAATTAACCAATCAAGGAAGTCTTCGTTAATGTTAGCCTTGTTCATCATTGCTTTGAAAAGTTCAATTCTATCTTTTTGATTCATCTTCATTTGAATTCCCTCCCAGTTCTTTTGTCCTTGATTTGGATTCTTCCTATCAATTCAAAACCAGCCCATTCGATAATTGATTTCAAAGTTTTGATTAACCGATGAACTTTTCTATCCAGTTCAGATTCTTCCCTAACCACTGGCTTCATTGCTTGGTATGCCGTTGGGTCTGGATAGCCCGAAGCGTTATACTTTGGATTTCTGCTTTCTATCATTTGTCATCACCGATTTCCAGCGGAACAAACATTTCATTCGTCACAAGCGTTGCACCTGATGGTTCAATGATGACTTTGGAATGAAACCCATAATTCTTCAGCATGTATTCCTGAAGCGGTTTGACCAGGTTGGCAAACTCATTAATTTTTTCATACTTTTCATCTGTGTTTACTTGGTTTTCAGTCATAAAAAATCAATCCTTCCTGTGAATAGACTTTTGAGAATCAAAACCTGCTGGATACCTGGATTGAAGTTTTTGAATATTACGTTTCAGAACACTTTCCAAGTCAACACCTAACCCTTGCGCCAAGATTGCAATATACCAACAAACATCACCTAATTCACCAATAAGCTTTTGCTTGTTCAATTCATGTCCTTGGTACATGTGCTTTTTAATATGGTCTGAAACTTCACCTGTTTCACCGCACAAACCAAGTACACCGTTTAGAATTAAGTCCTTTGATTCTAAGCTGCTTGCGGTTCGCATAGCAGCTATTTGATATTCATTTACATTCATGTTCAATCTTCCTTTCTACAAGTTCCATAATGCAGTAATTAGCTAAATCCATTAGGGTATCATCAATGCTTTCATCCGCAACCTTTTGTTCAGCACCTTGCATTAGGTTTTTCAATCGACTGTACTTATCGTAAATCCTAAGCAGGATTGCGTTCGGAAGCTCATTTCTAAGCTTCGCAAACGAATCACCATAATCATGATTCTTCTTTTCATATACTTCATTCAACTTAGAACAAATTTCAGAATGAAGTTGAACTTTATTCATTTGATACACCGCCTTTATTTACTAGAAAATATTCTTCTTTTTCTACCGTCAATTTTTTTATCAACAACCATAAATCCAAAGTTAGCAACGACTTGTTTTGAAAAACCGATTTGTGATATAGGTTGAAGACCGTTTTCAGCACAATAAACTGTGTACCTTTTGTAAACTTCATTCGTTGGTTCATTTTCAATTTCTTCTTTACCGATTTCTTTGAAGAAGCCAAGAATAGGGTTATTATTTTCTTCAAACTCTTCAAGTTCTTTTTGAACCTGTTCTGATTCGGTGAATTTCCTATCAATTAGAACCCTTTTCAACGCCTTGATTCCAAGCTGAATGAAGTATTCAATTGCTTCCTGTGATTTCAACTTGTCACCGATAAAAGGAACATAGTCAGGGTCGCTACTGCTAAATTTTGCATTGAACGGAACTATGATTAGCCTTCTCAATATGGCCGCCGAATCCCTACCTTTTCCGATTCGTGGAATGTTGTTGGCTGAAAACAGCAGTTTAACATATGGTTCAAATTCAAATTTCGGTTGTCCTTTTTGTTCCGCATCAATGGTTTCGCCAGTAACAATTTTTTTGAAGTCCGCTGCATCAGTAATGAATTCATCAGAAATGTCATCCCCGATGTTCGCCAGCTTACCGAATAACATAACAGTTGAAAATCTATCGTTCAGCTTCTTCAAGTCTAGGACGGAAACATTTCTTCTTCCAAGCATCGTTTTCAACATGTTCAAAAATGTTGATTTACCGTTTGAACCTGAACCAGTAAGAATGAAGGCTTTACCTAATTCATTTCTTCTGAACATCGTGTAACCAACCATTTCTTCAAGTAGCATTCTGATTTGCGTATCGTTACAAGAAATCTTGTCTAATGTTTTATCAGTCAATTCATCGTAAGCGTTCGGGTTATAGTCCCAATCAATTTTGTTGGTAATCACATGTTCATGTGAAAAAGGTATAAAGGTATCATCATAAACGTTCAGTAGTCCATTTCGGAAAGCAATCCAGTTTGCTTCTGTTGCAGGTGTGTTTTCACGAATTAATATGTCAAGATAAGCAAGGACTTCTGCCCTTTTCGCTCTGTTCAGTTGAGGTATGTGTTTAATCATTTCAGCTTCAATTTCAGAAAGCCCGCTGATATAAATTCCATCTTTGTATAAATGCAATTGATTATTAATTCGTTTGATGTGATGATTGTTCTTCAAGAACATTGCGAATTTGTCGAATAAAAAAGTGCTTCCTTTGAAAAAAACAGGCTTTGAAAAGGCATCATCCCTAAGTACCATTTCAACTTCATCTTCAGATAAAGGTTCTTTCAGGATATAGTTGTTTATGATTCTGATGGTTTCCCTGGCTTCTTCAACTTCAAAATCATTCGACTGTAAGGTTAGAATGTAGTTGAATAAAGCTTGGTTTCTACCATCGCCAGCATCCATGTCAAGAAAGTCTGTGCTGGTCTTGATTGGAAGCAGCCACTTAGGGAGGTCTTGCGCTTCTTCATTTTCCGCTGAATCATAAATTATTTTCCGTTCCTTACCTTCAAACTTCAGAATGGAATACGAATTTCGCTTTCCAATCTTAATATCAGCGGTCAATCCAATTGCAAGATTGGCTTTTGTTCGGTTGGTATCAACGCCTTTATTTTTGAATAAAAAGTGTTTTCCCCTAGTGGTTTCATAAACCCTACATCTTAAATTCTTATCCTGAACAATTCTGAACAGTTTTTCACTTTGTTCAAAATCATCAATATCAATCAATATAGTGTCAGCGTCTAAAATACCTGCAAATTCGGATAGTGATTGAACTTGTTCATAGGATTTCAAATCATTTCTGCCTTTGAATTTTTCAATGCACTTTTTATTTTTGGTTTCGACATATCCCTTGAAGAACATCTTTCAATCACCACCCTTCCTATGCGCGAAGTGTTCATTTCATATCACCCCAAAATCAGCTAATCTTTTCTTCGCCAAGTTAATGTACCAATGTTTGTTTAGCTTTTTAGGTGCTTTTACACCATTTACTTCATCGTTCCAAATGAAGCAATTTTCAGGTGAATTAGGGATTTTGGCAGGTTTTCCAGTAGTAGCATGAACTTTCTGAACGCCAGCATCATTTTCATCAGTTGAAGCAAATATTCTAATACACTTTTCCTTTACTTCCTTATCCCCATGAAGGATTGTCGTGTATTTTCCGCTTATCTTTGAAACTAGCTGAAATTCTTTCAATTCATCACATTCCATAACGGTTTGTTCAACTGGAATATCCTTTATCATGAAGTTGATTAAAGCCTTGTTTACAATAGGAAGGTCATAATCAAGCTTGTTCAATTTCTTCACATATGCGCCCTTTGACTTCCATCTTGGTTTGCCCTTCTCGTTGTACAGTTCCCCATGCGGCACAATAACATAGTTATTAACATCCTTCTGAAAAACCCTTCTGAATTCTTCAAATTCTAGCTGTAACCCCGTGCGCTGCTCCCATTCATGGCAAATATCATCAATCAGAAAAAAGCTTTTATCTGAACCATCGGGAAGTTTTATTAAAACACCATCTGTATTGCTTTGAATGATTTGACAGTAAGGTTCAAGTTTTTCTATTAAATCTAGCAACAGTAACTGACCGTATACGCAAACTCTATTGGCTTGTCTTGGGTCATAAAGATTATTATTTTTGTCCTTCATTGCCCCATACGTACCGTTCAAAACAAGTTTTAGGGGAAGGTCTAAGGGATTTTTCTCAGCTTTATATTGAAGTCTGGTATGATAGATTTCTTCATACTTCTTAGGGTCTTTCATATTTCGGCTTCCCAGGTTGTAAAGAATCATCAAAGATGGGTATAAGGAAGCAACGTCCATATTAATGAAATATCCGTCACCTGTGTACTTATCTATAGCGCCATGTACGCCACCCCAACCGAATACATGCGGAACACCTGCAACCATGATTTCAAGTTGATTTTTCTTCGATTTAGGGTTATCAGGGTCAACGTTATATTTTCTGTTTTCAGGGTTAGCATACCAGTCAACGACTACCTTATATTTTTCAATTTTCAAAGTGGAAGGGAAATCTATATCAAATTCATCATCACGTTCGACTTTATTTGCATCCAGTATGATAGATGAAAGTTGAACTTTAGTTCTTGAAAGTAAGAATAAATCCAACGGCTTCCCTTGACACGCCAGCTTTACCAAACCAATATGCGCTTCAAAATCATCTTTCCGTTCCAGGAATACTTCAATGGTTTGTTCAACGTCATGGCGACAGTATTCAACCGTTTCTTCGATTTCTTCTTTCGTAAGCTTTCGGTCAATGTCGAATGGAACGCTTGATTCCTTGATGTTGTTCCCCATGAATCCCTCAAAGGTTTTCAGCCCTCTATCAATGTTTGTCATTACGTCATAATTGATTAATTTTATATTTCTCAACAACGAAGAAAATTTCCAGCCTGGGTTTCCCTTGACGATGATGTAATCATTTATTTTCTTTGGGTCAAACCCGCATAAAATTCCTTTTAAAATGTATTGGTCATAATGGCGGCTATTGAATCCAACCCATATTTCGTTTTCATTTTCTTTATGCAATTTTTCAAGTGCTTCAGGGTCATTAATGATGACATGTTCCTTCCTTTTCATCATGTCAATGACTACAACCAACCAATCATGCTTGAAAACCTCAAAGTCATAAAATAACATATTTATAACCTCATCCATGTTTGATAATCGGCTTCAGAAGGTTCAAAATTATTTTCCTTTTCCATTTGACGCTTGTGTTCTTGTTGTATTTGAGGATAGCAATCATTACAACAAGTCCTTCCCCCATATCCCGTAAATCCATGAATTGTGTGATAAGCCCTTTTTTCTTTACAAATCGAACAACCGACAGGAGTTTCATAACGTTTCTTACGTCTCAAAGCCAAGTCGTTTCCCCACCTTTCATTAAATAAGAGAAGGGAAAGGATGCTTCCCTTCTCTTAGAAGACTGTTATTCTACTTCAAATACTTCTGTGATTTCATAGGTGCTGAAATCCTTCTTGCCTTTGGCGTATTTCAATGCAAATTCAAGATTGCCGTCAATCGCTTCAAAAACATCCATCAGCAGATTGCCATATTGCTTATATGTTTCAAATTTAATGTCAATTTCGGTATCCATCGATCGAAGCAATTCATTTACAATGTGAATTTGGAATCCTTGCGTGATGACCTGATTGAAGAAAATCAAGCTGCCTTTGAAATCGCCGCTTACTACTTTGAACCAAATGGAGACCATTGGATCACCTTTCTTGGAAGAAACCAGTTCCATCTTATTCACTTCAACTTCATAATCACCGTGAGGAACTTCCTTGAACGAACCAGCACCGTTTTCTGCTGCTTCCTTAACGTCTTCCGCCAAACCTTGCGTATCAATCGCTTCATCGAACTTATCCCAAATATTTGCCATTTTTAATCACCGTTCCATTCCGAATTATTTTATAAGTGCATTACTTTTGAAAAGTTAATTTCAAATTAGAAGTTAGAATTTATTCACCACGTTTTCTTCTAGTTCTTGTCTTAGGTGCTTCAGTCTGTTCCGTTTGCTCTGCTTGTTCAGATTCATCAGAACCTTCTTCTTTCTCTTTAGGCTTTCGGGAACGTGTTCTGGTCTTCGGTTCCTCCTGCTTTTCTTCCTCAACATCATGCTTTTCAGATTCGGCATCAACTTCAGGTTCAGAAGCATCGTCAGACGCTGATTTTTCGGTTACTGGTGTTTCTTCTGATTCAGGTGCAGCATTTACCTTACCTCTTGTTCTCCTGCCCTCTGTCGCCTTATCTGAAGGCTTGGTTACTTCTTCACCCTTCAGCTTTGCAACTGCGTTTTTGTTTGCTTCTTCATACACTTCAAGGAAGGCAGCATATTCAAGCTGAATTTCATTTGTTGAAGCTGTCAATCTTCCACCGCCAAAAATAACTTCATTGGTTTTGAAAGAAAGTGTTCTGATTTCACCATCAGAAATCACCCTGGCAACAATATCAACCATCCCTGCGACCTTGTTTGCTGTTTTTTCCTGCAAATTCGGTTTGATGGCTGTGATTTTGTCACCGCCTTTTTTGGTAATATCCTTACTTGTGTCCTCATGAGAAATCAAAATGATATTTTCATAGTCCAGCGCCATAAGCTTCTTCAAAGTGGAAAGGAATTCAGTTCGCACCTTATCCCAAGCCCTGAAGCTGTCATCCGATTCATGTGTAATCCCCATTTGGTCATACATGTATAGGCGGCAATGCTCATATGTGTCTTCCAGCAAATCAACAATGATGGTTTTGAAATCATTTTGCTTCTTTTCCAGTTCCTCAATGACTTCCTTGAAAATCACCCAAGCAAGTTTTCGTTTGGTCATTCTACCTTCAACACTTACCTGGTCTTTGATAGGGATGAATGGAGCGTCAACAAACTTGATGTTACCGTCAGTGTTTAACATCAGCGGGTCAGGGAATTGATTTGCAAACCACGTCTTTCCGCTGAATGGTGAACCGTACATCCAAACAACCTTTTTTTCAATCTTTTCAATGTTCCTTCTCTCGTTTTTGGGCAATAACATGTAGTCCCATCCTTTCAAACAATAATCTTGATATTCGCAATAATTACAAAGGAAACTTTCATTTTTCGGAAATTCAGAAGCTTCCAGTACGTTCTTTACATCAAGCATGAATTCAATTACCTGTGACGGGTCATATTCAATTTGAACTAAATTCGGTTCAAGCTTATCAAGTTCAGATTCAATCCTTTTCCTAAACTGATGTAAGTCTTCAGTCTTCTTTTGTCGAATGCTCGTTTTGGGAACGAATAGGAAATACATGTTTCGGATGAACTTCCCAGGATTCGCTTTTTCCCAAAAGTATTTGTACAAATGAAGCTGCTTCGACTTCTTGTAATTAGAAACGTTGTTGGAATACTTGAAATCGTACAAATCATATTGATTCGGTATTTCAACGCCCCGTTCAAAAGCAGTTGCAGGGGCAAGAAGGTCAATGTATCCAACGAAATGTTCATTATCAATTTTGACTTCATATTCACCTTCAGGAATTAACGCCTTGGCCTTGGGAATTACCTTTTCCAATTTCATTGCTTCTTCAATGTGCCTGTCTGTGATGACAGGATATGACATGTAATACTCCTGAATTGCCGTTTTAACGTCTCTTTCAATTCCCGTGTGAACTGCTTGACCAATAATCAAAGGATGGTCAGCGTTATCAGGCGGCAAGGTTAATAGGTCATCAATATATCGCAACCTGTACCTGAATGAACATCTTTCATAGAGTTCAATTCTTGAATGTGATGCTTGCAAGTTATCACCTTCTTCATTAATTCCTTGAAGTTTTCAAAGCCTTCTGGATAAAGAACAATTCCAATACCATTTGACCTATTAATTCTTGCTGTATTCATCTTCTGGAGGTCAGAAGGTCTTCCCTTGGAAGCTTTCAATTCAACTGAAACGAAGAATCCATTCACGCAACACAGCAAATCAGGAATACCACTTTTCTGATAACCGCCACCCCATATTTTTGTAAACCAGCCAATTTGATCTGTTTCCATGCGGTGTGATGGTGTGCCAGCTTGATAAACACCGATTGCATGCAAGTGCTTTTCAACCTTTTTTTCAAATAGTTTTTCGGATGCCATGTTTCACCTTCTTTCTTTTGTAAAGTCCGATACTCCAAGCGTGTTTGACATTTTCGGACTGTGTAACCCATTCAAGCTGTGAAGCCCTGCAATCGTGCTTGATTCCTCTTTTGTGATTGACTATAGGCTTATTGTCAGGATTAGGAACAAATTGCTTAGCCACCAATATATGAAGTCTGCAATTCTCGCCATTTAATTTCACCCGTAAATAACCAGTACCATCATCGTATGGTTTCAGCGGCTTGCCTGTTTTCTTGGAACGAACTTCACCCATCCGATTAATTTCATAATTGGGATGTTCGGTTATTTCGTACCAAACCACTTTGGGCATTACTTTACCGTTAATTTTAGATATGATTTTTTAAGAGTTGTTTTTGGGTAATCTTCAAGCAATTCAGCGTGAAGATTAGGTTCCTTTTCCTTCAACTCTTTAAGGTCAATAGTCGTTGAAATGCTTTCCTTTACCCTAGTTACATTGATGAACTGGTTATCAATTGACTTAATGTCATAAGCATTCATTGCTTTTTCAAGCTCCTGCTTTACCTTTGCTTCCTGTTCTTCAAGCTGCTTTTTGGCTTTGATAGTGTCAGAAATCTTTTTGAACAACTGAAGGTGCTGTTGTTCAAACACCTGAATTTGTGTGTTTTTGCTCATTTTCCATGACCTCTTTCGTAATTGTTTTCATATCATTTATGGATACCTTGATTGCCCATACCAAGAAGGGAATTAGAGGAATGAAGATTTCTCCACCTATTGCCTTGTAACCACGTTCAATTTCTGCCAAGTGAAAGACGTAAGGTGTGAATCCCATGCAGAAGCCTACAAACAACCACCAGCAAGCGTTTTTAAGCTTCCCTTTCGTATTCTTCAAACAATTCATCCGTATAGTCCTTTCTCATTTCCAGGGTTCGCAATATGTCTTCTTCAACACTTCCTTCACAAAGCATTAGGTAATAAAAGCAAGTGTTGGTTTGACCGATTCTGTGAATCCGTTTTTTGGACTGTTCAAAGAGTTCACTTTTGTCAGTTAATGTGAAGTAAATGATTTTGTTTGCCTTCTGAAGATTTAGCCCCATCGCGCCAGCCTGGTATTGAATGAACGTAATGCTGTTTTCCTCATTCTCATAGCTGCAAAGGTCTTTCACTTGTCCGCTTACTTCTGAAATAGGCTTATTCAGTGATTCTGCAATCTTTTTCAAAGCGTCAAGTTCGGCTGTGTAGTTGTAGAACACAATCAACCTATCCTGAGTACTGCAAGCTAAATCAGCGAAAGCTTGTAATTTCTCTTTGTTGTAATGACCGCACAATTGTCTCGAATACAGCCTTTTGGTTAAAGTAGTGTCACCGATAAGTTCAATGTCTTCCAATTTATAAGCTGTCCCGTAGAAATCAGATTCAGCGGGGTCTTCAATCCAATTGGTTCCCTTGACTTTGACAATGCACTTCTTTTGAAATTGCTTGTATTCCCTGCTTGTCTTAACCATGACCGGAATCATGATTTGTTCAGGAAGTTCAAAACATTCTTCAGTTTTCATGAAGATTGCACCATGTTGCCTAAGCTTGGCTTTCAATCTCTCAACGTTCTTATAGGGTTCGGTATCATCGACAATCCATTGAGGGAAACCGCCTATGTCAACCTTTATCCAGTTGATATATTGCGAGTTGAAAACCTTCTTGCTCACCTTCCAGCCTAAAAGCTGCGCTTGTGAATACAAATTTTCGTACTTACCCGAAGTCGGCGTTCCAGAAAGCAAAATCACATTATCAGGTTGCATTTCAAGAATGAATTTGGTTCGCTTAGCCTTTTCATTCTGAATCATTGAACTTTCATCCAACATCAATGTGAAATGTCTTAGGTCAAGTAATTCCTTTCTTCTGAACAGCAAATCATAGTTGATTATGCCAACAATTAATGGTGCGTCTGCGTTCTTAAATTTTTCATTCCATCTGATAAAATCTTCTAAATCTGTCTTGTTAGTTAAATCCCTAATAGTTAACCGATAGTGATTCTGAAAGTGTTCAATCCAGTCATCAATCTTTGATTTTTGACACACTAAGAGATTCATTGCACACGCTAGTTGATTCATCTTTTCGGAACCAACGAATGTTTTTCCAAGTCCCATATCAAGGTAGTAAGCAACCCTGTTGAATTGTTCAGTTTGGCTCAACGCCTGTTCTTGGTGCTTGAATAAATTAATTTTCATAGGCATCAGAAACTTTCACAGCCGTTCGAAACCATTTCAATGAAATTTTGAATATTTACACCCCTGGACTGAAGTTCATCAAGCATTGCTTTACCAAGTGGAGAATTTAAGGAATATTTAATAATTTCTTCTTCGTTCATACTAGTAATGTTGTTAATAGATTTCTTTTTTACATCAACAACTTCTCTTGAAAAAGGTGTCCACGCATTATTTGCGTTATAACAAACGGCATTCCGTTCAATGTCTTTCACGATGATTCCCATACTGATATATGGTTTCTGTGCGAACATTCTGATGGTATTCATTAAATGGGTTGTTTCCATATTCACGATTTCAATAACGTCACCCGTGCTTGTAACCCATCTTTTTGTTTCATCAAATCTTGTCTTCACGTTTTTTTTCACCTGACCTTCCCTATACTCTTATCCCTGTGATTTCAAAGAACTAGACATTGATTTATTCCTACCTTTTGGCTAAAATAAATTCATTAGAATATTTTTTTCAGTAGTGCTTTAGGAAATGGCAGTTTCTTATAGCACTTTTCATTTGCCAATGTAATCATCAAGCAGCTTTGGTGAAATGTGATAGCTGAATTTGGAAGACAATTGAACTGCTACACCAAACGGAAGGATTTGTTTTTGAAGTCCTACCCTAATGAATTGTTTTGACTTCCCAAGTCTCTTTGCTGCTTCGGCTACTGGAATGTTTTTCAGTCCATTCGGGTTATCTGTCGGGTCACTACAAGTTGTAATCCCATTCAGATAAGCAGTTGAGCAGTTAAGAGCATCAGCAAATTTTTCAATTCTCTTCTGATTTGGTTCATTTTTACCCGACAAGTATTGACTGATGGATGACTTACCAATTCCGGTCAAGTCCGAAAGTTCAGTTTGTGACATGTTCTTTTCTTCCATAATTGATTTCAAGCGTTCTGCAAAATTCATTTTTTAATTCACCCTTTCCAAGTCATAGATAGACTTTTTCTTCAAAATATTTTCTTGAAATCTTTCCAGCAACTATGATTTTTCCTTGTTTCTTTAATTCATCATTCAGTTTCCTGATTATCCTGTAAGCCGTTGTTTCAGATACTTGCAATATTTGAGCAACATCAGCGGCTTTTAGAAATTTTCTTTCAACAGATTGAACGGTTTCCATTTGCACCCCTCTCTTTCAAAATTAAAATTCTTCTTCAAATTCAACTTCACAATCACCGCACTTGACATGTACTTCCTTGGTAGCCCTGATAATCGTTCCGCATGATGGGCATACATATTTTCTTGATGAAGAAGAACCACTGGACGTTTTAACTTTTGGTATTTTGCTTCTATAAAGCCCGAAACCTTGACCATCAAGGGATAGGACAAATTTCAAAGCTTCATCATTCAAGCGAGTAAATGCCCAACCATATCTTTCATCCTTCTCAACAATCAGCCCATGTTGTTCAGCAGTAACCTTGAACTTTTTATTGTGGTAGGTTCCGCTTCTGGAAGTGTCCTGTACATCGTTTTGAAGATTAAGAAGATGCACCATTTCATGAATCAGGGTTTCACACGTTTCTTCAAATGGCCTGTTCAGATGTTCAGCACACATGTTGATTTCGTAATAACCATCTGAATCTTCATCATCCTTCCAGGCTTTCCAAGATGTACACCAACCGTAAGCCCCTGCTGTAGTATCTGGTGAAACCGTTATAACTGGCTTCTGAAGTTCGTTGTTGAAGAATTGTTTGTTGAACACGTTGAACAATTCTTCAAGCTTTCCAATGACTACTTGCAAGCTGTTTTGGTTTCCCATTGCTTCACACCACCTTTTAATTCGATTGCTCTTTCAACAAAAATTCCAAGCTTACACTGAAGTAATCAGCGATTTTTTGAAGCTTATCAAGTTTTGGTGTACTTCGACCGTTTTTCCAATCGCTAAGCGTTGACTGTGCAATGCCAGTTTCTTTTGCGACTTTGTATGCTGTTACGTTTCTTTCTTTAAGCAATTTGGCAAACGTCTCATACATGAGAATCACCCCCTCCAGGAAATAATAAAAAATACTTGAAATACTTCGGTTTTGTGATATACTAAACCTATGTTGACCAAACATTTGCTTAGTAATCAGTTTTAACTTATTACTCCTCCTTTGTTATGCTCCCGTTTTGTTAATGCTTTGCGTTTGTTTATGCTAAGCATTTGTTTAGCATGGCTTAAATATACTACACCTTTATTTAGTAGTCAACACCTTTTTGCTAAATATTTATTTAGTAATTTTAAGAAGGGATGCATGCCAATGTATGAGCGTTACGAAAAGCTTTTAAATGAAAGGAACATTACCAATTATCGAGTTTCAAAAGACACTGGGGTAACCCAAACAACACTTAGCGACTGGAAGAAGGGAAAAATAACCCCTAAAACCGATACACTTCAAAAAATCGCTGATTACTTCAATGTGTCACTTGATTATTTAACTGGAAACTCGGATTATGAGCGTTGGGAAGAAAAGTTCAACCAGAATGGTGTATTGCGTGAAGATGTTTTGAAATATGAAGCAGGAATTAAGATTCCTGTATTGGGGAAGGTTGCTGCTGGAATTCCAATTGAAGCTATTCAGGACATAGAGGAATACGAAGAAATTCCTGAATCAATGGCGAGAACAGGGGAATTCTTTGCCCTACGAATTAAAGGTGATAGTATGGAACCAAAATTTTCTGATGGGGATGTTGTTATTGTCCGCAAGCAAGATGACCTTATTTCAGGTGAAATTGGCGTTGTTATCGTAAATGGTCAAGATGCTACAGTTAAAAAAGTGGTCAAACAGGAAAACGGAATATTATTGATTGCAACTAACCAGGCAGTTTATCCACCAAAGTTTTATGACAAAGCTGAAATGAAGTCTTCACCAGTAAGGATTTTAGGTAAGGTTGTTGAGCTAAGAGCAAAGTTCTAGTTGTCATCCCATCTTGAACCCTTCTTGAACCCCAAAATTATCAGTACAGTCAAGGACTTTGAATAAAAAAAGTTCAAGGTTCAAGATAAGTCTGATTTATTTTATAGGTCACAGGCTATGACTAGCTTAAAGTAAACAATATCTATAAAATAATAATATATAGAAAACCACCTTGAACCTTGAACCTTGAACTGTCGAATACATCATAAAAAAGCCCGACAGAATAAGGTTTTCGAATAGGTTCAAGATAGTGTTAATGGTTCAAGGTAAAGTTCAGATGAAAGGGATGATCGAGTGTTTGGACGTAAAAAGAAAGCCATTAAGGTGCAGCATTACGAAGGATTGAAGGACTTTATGCAGGACTTTCCTTGCACCATTGAAATGAATGATGAGCAGTTTGTAATTCAAAGAATTAAACCTGAAACAACTGTGAATCTTCCAATTGAACGAATTTTAGCTATTGACGCAATGGAAGAAGAAAGATTTATGCTTAAATATCATAACCATGAAACAAGCACTACAAAGGCAAAAGGAATTAAGAAATATTATTTAGTTGTTAGGTATCAAGATGTTGAAGGTACTGAACAATATTTAGCTTTTTGGGGAACTGCATCTGAATACGGTAAGTTTATTGAATTGCAAAAACGGAAGATGGATACACCTTCATCTAATTACTCTTTATAAGAAAATAAAAACAGCCCCCTTGTGCTGGTAACACAAAGGAACTGTTTTCATATAGATACCCTCATTTCCCGAAAGGAAAATGATATAGTACCGTCACCAACCGTATTATATCATAATTCCTTTCGAGTTATAAGGGCATATTTGCAATGTCTAAAAACTGAAAGGATTGTGATAGTATGCCTGTTTACAAAGATGAAAAGCGTGGAACCTGGTATGCAAAATTTAATTATACTGATTGGACTGGTGTCATTAAGCAGAAGCTGAAGCGTGGATTCAAAACACAAAGAGAAGCGAAAGCTTATGAACGTGATTTCCTTTCTAAAGCTAACGCAGGCCCCGAAATGACCTTTGGTCATTTGGTTGAATTGTACATGGAAGATTGTAAATCACGATTAAAACCAACCACTTATGAAAACAAAGAATATATAATCAATCTTAAAATTCTTCCTTATTTCAAAAACCTTCAGTTAAACGCTATTGAACCAGCAACCGTTCGAAAATGGCAAAATGAACTACTAACTGATGAAAACAATTATTCACAAACATATTTAAAAACTGTCAATAACCAGTTATCAGCCATTTTCAATTTTGCAGTTAAATATTATAGACTACCTTCTAACCCTGCTCGTATTTGTGGAAGCATGGGGAAAAAGAATGCAGATAGTATGCAGTTCTGGACATCAGAAGAATTCAATAAATTCATTTCTGAAGTTCATAAGGAAAGCGCACGAATCATGTTTGAAATCTTATTTTGGACGGGCATTCGTTCAGGTGAATTATTAGCGCTCACTTCGAATGATTTTGACTTTGTGTCTTTAACAATAAGCGTAAACAAGAACTATGCCAGGCATCAAAACCAAGACCTTATTCTTGAACCCAAAACGCCAAAAAGTAAGAGGATTATTACTATACCTCAATTCCTTGCCGACAAAGTTCAAGAATACATTTCAAAACTTTATGATTATGAACCCCATGAACGTCTATTTACATATACAAAGCACTATTTAAATCATGAAATGAAAAGAGGATGCGCAAAGTCAGGAATTAAGAAAATTAGAATTCATGACCTTCGCCATTCTCATGCTTCACTTTTAATTGAACTGGGTTTTTCCCCATTGTTGATTTCAGAAAGACTTGGGCATGAAAATATTGAAACTACACTTCAGACCTATTCGCATTTATACCCTAACAAACATAGTGAAGTAGCGTCAAGACTTCAAAAATTGATGTTAGAAACCACAAATGATAATAGTGAAAAATAAGAAGTGTATCATTTGTGTATCACCCAATAAATTTATTCCCTCTAAATCCTTGATTAACAAGGATTTAGAGGGATTTTGTTTACTATTCCCACTCGATCGTAGCCGGTGGTTTGGAAGTAATGTCATACACAACGCGGTTGACGTTATCCACCTCATTGACGATCCGTACCGAGATCTTCTCGAGGATATCCCAAGGGATACGCGCCCAGTCGGCAGTCATGCCGTCAATGGAAGTGACTGCGCGGATGCCTACGGTGTAGGAATAAGTCCGGGCATCGCCCATGACTCCCACACTCTTCATGTTCGGGAGAGCTGTGAAGTATTGCCAAATTTCACGATCAAGACCTGCTTTGGCAATCTCTTCGCGCAGAATGTAGTCGGAGTCGCGGACGATTTTCAGCTTGTCCTCCGTAACTTCGCCCAATACGCGAATGGCGAGTCCCGGACCCGGGAACGGCTGTCTCCACACGATTTCCGATGGAAGCCCGCATTCCTCGCCAACTTTGCGTACCTCATCTTTGAATAGAGCCTTCAGCGGCTCCACCAGTTCGAATTTCATGTCTTCCGGCAGTCCGCCGACGTTATGGTGAGACTTGATCGTTTGAGCCGTCGCTGTACCGCTCTCCACAATATCTGTGTAAAGTGTACCTTGTGCTAAAAATGCGAAATCATCAAATTGCTTGGATTCTTCTTCGAACACATAAATAAACTCGTTACCGATAATTTTCCGTTTTTGCTCCGGATCATCGACGCCTGCCAGTTTAGACAGGAAGCGTTCGCGGGCATCGATTTTGACGACCTTCATATCGAACTTGCCAACAAACGTCTCCATCACGCTTTCAGCCTCACCCTTGCGCAGCAGCCCATGATCAATGAACATGCAAGTCAGCTGATCGCCTACCGCCTTATGGATAAGCATCGCCACAACGGAGGAATCAACACCGCCGCTCAGTGCACAGAGCACCTTCTTGTCGCCAACCTGTGTCCGAATATCCCGGATCGCATCCTCGATGAACGTCTCCATGCTCCAGTTGCCTTCGCATCCGCAAATTTCATATAGGAAATTACGGATCATTTCATTCCCATTTGCGGAGTGGCGTACCTCTGGATGGAACTGAACACCATACAATCGACGCTCCTTATTCGCGAATCCAGCGATTGGAGCATGCTCCGTAGAGGCATCCACAACAAATCCCTCCGGCAGCTCCACGACATGATCGCCATGGCTCATCCAAACGGTCTGCTTCGATTCCAGACCTTTTGTCAGCTCCGAATGCTCCGTAAAATTCACGTCCGCCTTGCCGTATTCGCGTTTTTCCGCACGTTCTACCTTGCCGCCAAGTTGATGGGCCATCAGCTGCATCCCATAGCAAATCCCAAAAATAGGCACCCCGAGATCATATATGGCAGTGTCAATTTGAGGTGCATTTTCTGCATACACACTGGATGGGCCTCCAGAGAACACGATGCCCTTAGGAGCTAGTTCCCGCAACCGTTCTGCCGAAGTGTTATATGGCAGCAATTCGCTATATACACCCAAATCACGAATTCTTCTTGCTATCAGCTGATTGTACTGCCCTCCAAAATCAAGAACGACAATCAATTCATTTGGCTTATTCATTACCGAGCCTCCCTCAA
This sequence comes from Paenibacillus lentus, assembly GCF_003931855.1. Classification (NCBI taxonomy): domain Bacteria; kingdom Bacillati; phylum Bacillota; class Bacilli; order Caryophanales; family Paenibacillaceae; genus Paenibacillus; species Paenibacillus lentus. The sequence goes on from NZ_CP034248.1 coordinate 27,345, forward strand.
TTCATGAAACTAATTATACGAAACGACAAAAGAAGTCGTCAAGAAAGTTCGGAAGACATCTTATCCACGGCGTAGAGTTAAATTTCGACATAACTCCAGAAAATTTCGGCTGTTCATCCGGTCCGGTCTTAATCCCCCGTAATATAAGGTTTCCCAATAACGAACAAACTCCTCCAATTTACTGAAATTCTCTATTCCTTCTGCAGCAAGTGAATCTAAATATTCTCTAGCAGTCATTCCCTCCGGTTTATATCCATAAACCCGATACAGCTGCTGCCAAACCCGGTCTGCAGCATGCAGGAGCAGCCTCTGATCAGGGAAACTGCTTCGAGGCTGAGCCGTAATCCACCACAATAGAAATAAGTTTCGCCATATATAGACATTCCCAGCAACCCAAGTTACGATCCAAACCGCGGGCCAGACTGCAAGTAATGCCGCGGTCCATAAGACCGGCGCTTTAGCCACAAATCCCCTTAAAATGAGCACGCCCTGATCTGTAATAATTTTAATCGCCGTGGGGAGCCCCTCTAATCTTTGCCCAGCTTCCAAGAGCCACGAACGAAGAAACCATAGACCTCCTGCCCCGTTTGCTGCCGATACGACAGACTCATAGCCTGGTGTTGGATCGAAGGAAACCCAGCCATGTCCCGGAAAATAAACCTCTACCCAGGCGTGGGCATCCGCATATCTGACCGTGTATGAATTAGGTTCTTCCTTATTCCGTTCCCCTGGTGCAAATCCTTTGACCCAACGCGCGGGAATCTCGCTGCTGCGCAGTAATACAACCATGGCCGTGGAGAAATGGTCACAATAACCCTGGCGGTCAACAAACAGAAAGCGATCAACAAAATCCTCATTTGTCGGCGGAATTGCTGAACTTAGATTGTAGGAATATTGCTGCTTCAAATAATTAGCGACGGCCATCGTTGCATCGTAACGATTATCCGTGTCTTGAACAAGCAATTTGCCCAGATCTCGAACACGGTCAGGCAATCTCTCCGGAAGCTGGGTATACTCCTTCATGATAGATGCCGGATCATCGCCTTGCAGATGCCGCAAATGCCCACCAGCCGTCGGCAGCTGACTAATCGTTAACTCATAGCCTTGAACCCCAGTGGCTTGTTCCTGCTCAAATCGCCCTAACTGTCTTGCCTGCTCTAAATATATAGCACCCGTGCTCTGGTTTATACTAGCCTCGAAGGGGATGCTTTGGGCGTTGCGGGTGAAAACGCGGTCAACTTGTAACGGGATCCCCCCACTGAATAGTGGCAGCTTCCCAAAGATTGGCCGTTGAAACGTAATCGTTTGTCTTATCTTCATCCCATTCACGACTTCATCATCCTGAGGAAGCAGCGTTGCTTCATTCTCATGGCGTTCCTGAGTATTACCCTCTTTTGCGGGATTCAGCCAGCCTCGTCCGGTGTACAGGCTCTTGCTCTCACCGCGCCAATAGAGAGGCATAGGCGATTCCGCTGTAAAATATGTATCCCAGCGCAGCTCCAATGGCGCACCCAGTTCGCCATCGTCTCGCCCGTATCCGGATACGCTGGAGGAGGCAGTCCTGCTCGCTCCGACTGAGCTCGCCCCTTCAGACCAGCTTTGCAAACTCTTTACCAAGGCTTGCCAAGGCTGCTGCTGATTCGGCTGAATAGGCAGCACAATGCATAGTGCGACAGCCAAGATGACAATCCCCATGACCGTGAGTAGAGCAGCGGTAGTGTATGCTCGTCCACCTTGTCTTTTTCCAACCGGATTTGAATCCTTCGCCTTAACATAACCCTTCTCCCCAAGCTGCAGGGCAAACGTGTAGCACTGTATCCAAAGGCCGATACCTGCCGCGCGTACCAGATTGTAAAATATCGGCGCATCAAATATCATCTCAATGATCAGCAAATATATAATCGTGACAGACAGAAAAAGAAGAATCGTTTGGCGTCCTACCGCCAGCATTTGAACGGAAACGACTAGCAGCGCCCACCCGATAAGCAATAGCAGCATTCTTGATTCCGGGCTTGCCTCACTAAGCCTCCCCGTTTGAAATATCGTCACGATATCCTGAACGGCAATTTCTCCATATCCTTGAAACCAAGATATGCCTTCGTTCAAACCAAACAAATAAAAGAAAGTCACCCCGATTAACATCAATTGGAGCGCAGCTTGCAGCCAGGACCCAAGCCGCAGACTTCCTACCAGCAACAGTGCACCTGTCAAACATAAGAAAACATCAATAACCGTCCTCTCGTATTCGATGACAATAGAGTAGAGAGGATACAAGCATTCCCCGAAAAGGGCAAACAAGAGCAATGATACTAGACTTCTGTGTATCCACAACCCGGCAGCCTCGCCTCTAGCAAGACGAACCGAAGTATTAACGGATGGGTGTTCCAGGCTAGGCGATGACATGCTCTCTACCCCCGATCTCCGGATTCATCTCCGAGAAGGCGTAATCCGGTAGCGGGACGACATGAATTCCATGTGCCCTCAGCTCTGCTATTAAATGATTGGAGGTCTGGTTCGAGCCCACCGTCGTTACAGTTCTACCAGCAGTTGTGTCAGTAGTTCTATCCAAAGTTGTATCCGAAGTTGTATCCGTAACTGCATCAACAGCACACCACAACTCCAGCACAGCTCCGGCTTCGGCCATTTGCAGCAGCTTGGCGACGAGCGGTGAAGTCACGTAACCGGTAATCACCGTGACTCGCTGACCCTGGACAGTCCGGCTATTCCATAGCTCCCCAGTATGAGATGAAGGCAAGATAGATTCTGCCTCAAGCTGAGTTTGAGCCAATAACTCAAGCCCCTTGTACAGCCCTTCTCGGCCGCTTAACTGCAAGGTATAGTCCCCCGGCCATAGTCGGAAATTAAACGTTTCCGCTTCAATGCTCTCACGATACAGCCAGGTCGCCGCCGCAGAGACGGAAATTTCAAATAGTTCCCAGGCCCGTTGCGGTTTATTCAAGTAAGACCTCTCATCCATATCAAGAAGCAGACACGAGGGTGGCTCGTATATTTCCTCCGGTGCACGCGATATTAACTCACCACGGCGAGCCGAGCTTTTCCAATGGATCATTTTGAACGGATCCCCATGTGCGTAAGCTCTTAAGCGGCTACCCCAAATTGGCACATTCCCCGCTGTTTCCATCGAGAGTTCGCCACTGTCCTCCTCATCCCTCCCCTTGAACCCACCGAGGGTAGATATGCGGAGAGGCAGTGGTTGAACGAGAAGCTTATCATGGCTCTGAATAAATACACAGCGCTTAAACCATCCAAAAATATCCCCCCAAGCGATCCTTGTCATTCCTTCCCTGTAAACTCCCCTTGATACTTCACTTAGACGGTATGTGCCGCTATAGCTGCGTCTGAATCCAGTGAACAGCAGCTTGCCGCTTTCCTCCTCTTCACCCATCAAACGATCCTCCACCTGAATCCAGAGCGGAGGAAACCCACCAATCAGCCGCACATGAACCGTAACTTCAACATCCCCCCCATCAAAAGGGGAGAGCGGCGACCAGGTACGTTGCACAACGACTCTCTTTGGCCCGCAAAGCTGTATCATGACGCCTATAATTGCAATGGACAGCGCCAGTAGGAAGAGGAATAATGAAGCTTTTCCCCCTTTCCAGACATACACAGCACCGAGAAAGCCAATGATCGGCACGGCTGCAATCCAGCATTGAATACCTCTATTCATCATGACGATGCTCCCCGCTGCTGGAAAAACACGGGTACCGTCCCCTTCGACAACAGCTCTTCGACCACACTTTCCCCGTTCAATCCTGCAAATTTCGCCTCAGGCTTCAGCATTAGCCGATGAGCCAAAACCGCCGCGCTTACCGCCTTAACATCATCAGGAATAACGTACGAGCGCCCTTTGTAATAGGCCATAGCTTGAGACGCCCCCATCCAGGCCAAAGTTCCGCGGGGGCTGATTCCAAGCGCAAGCTGGGGATGATGTCGGGATGCATCGGCAATGGCTACTAAATATTGTTTAATCCGTTCATCAACGAGCACCTTTCTGACTTGTCGCTGCATCTTCGCCATTTCTTCAAGCAAAAGCACGGGACGCATATCCTCAACAGACAGATTCTCCTGCATACGCCCAAGCATTTCCACTTCTTGTTCAGGCTCCGGATAACCAAGAGCAATACGCATCAAAAATCGATCAAGCTGAGCTTCCGGTAATCTGTAGGTTCCTTCATAATCCAACGGATTCTGCGTGGCCAGCAGCAAAAAAGGCTTAGGCAACGGACGAGTTATACCGTCCACCGTCACTTTGCGCTCCTCCATCGCCTCCAGCAAGGCGGATTGGGTTCGCGGAGCCGCGCGATTAATTTCGTCCGCAAGTACAACATGAGCCATAATCGGCCCGGAACGGAACTCGAATTGTCCTGTCTGGGGATGATATACCGACACACCAGTTACGTCGGACGGCATCAAATCTGATGTAAACTGAATACGGCCGAACGATCCGCCGAGACAGGCTGCTAGCGTGCGTACCAGCAACGTTTTACCTACCCCGGGTACATCCTCAAGCAAAATATGCCCACCGTACAGCATGCAGACGACAGCAAGCTCGATTTCCTTTCTTTTTCCTACAATTATGCTATCTACCCGGTTTACCAGCTTCCCGAGCAAGTCTGCTGAATAATGGTCTATCATAATGTGATACCTCCATTTTCCGGTCGCTTTTCTACCAACATTGTGGCCAGAATCTACCGAAAATAGACATATGCGAGAGATACTATCGTAATCCGGGTATGACACGGCTTGGTATCAAGACAGAAATCGGTCATGATGCTCGCACCCTCCGTTCTTCTGAACTGTAGGTTACCGACACGATGTCATGTCCCGCCACCTCAAGCAGCGTCCGCAGCGGCAGCCATATCAATCCGCTCTTTCTATCTATATCAACAGCATATTCTACCGGGTCTTCTCCCAGCGCTTCCACGATCAATATTTTACTTGCCGAATAGATTGTAATTTTTGCATCTCTCCATGTGATAACCGCTGTCTGTTCCTTATCATTCCAGCGTACCTCCGCTCCCAGACGCTCCATGACCGTCCGCAGCGGAACCTGATATTGTCCCATCTTCAACTCATATTCCCCCGCCGCAAGCCTTGTCTCTACTCCTCCAGCTTCGACATAAAGCGGTGCACCGGATTCAAACAGCGCAGCATTGGGGACAACATAGGCCTGAATCCATGTGTTGGAGGGGAGAGGGCGATTACTATTCTTCATCTTGGGAGCTACAGCAAATTGAACAGGAGTGTCCTCGGGAGTAATTGCACGAAATTCATATCCCAGTGATTTATAGAATTCAATAATTTTAGGCAGAGCTTTAACGGTCTCCTCGTGACCGGCGCCGTCATGCATCAATACATTCATGGAATTCCCCTGCTTGGCAGAGATCACGTTCTTCACAATTTCAGAAGCCGGCACCCCTTTACGTTTAGAATCACCGCTGTCCAAATTCCAATCGAATACTTTATAGCCGCCTTGCTCCAGCAGCTTGAAATAGCTCGCATCGAAATGGCCATATGTTCCGCCTGGAGCCCTGACAAGCGGAGTGCGTATTCCCGTAATATTTCGGAGCACTTCCTCCGTCTCCTTGATCTGTGACCAGAAGACACCAAAGCTGCTGTACAGCTCGTCATATTTATGGTTGTATGTATGGTTGCCGATAGAATGTCCGGCCTCGTCGATCCGGTTGACGATCTCGGGGAATCGCTTCGCCTGCTCTCCAAGCAAAAAGAATGTGGCAGGCACATCAGCTTTGTTCAATATATCCAATACGTGGTCTGTCCATTTGCTCGGACCGTCATCAAAGGTAAGGTAGACTAATTTATCCGCTGCTGGCGAAGCGGCTTGATCTGTGGCTGAAGAGGATATTTTCGTGGAAGAGCTTAGAAGTGCGGACGATAAGGACGCAGCATTTGGAGCCTTAGTGACAGCCGCCGCACCCTCAAAGGACTGGGCGGCAGTCACAGTCACGACACTCCGGATATCGGATTGCGTAATCACAGTAACGATAAGAATGATAGCCATTATAACAGTAACCCAGCGAAGCAACAGAAATCCGGCCAGCCTTTTTTTATTCATATCAAATCTACCCCCGCCGATTATATCAATGGATTAAGTTTCTGGTAGATTATATGAACATATGATGGAAAAAAGACTATGCGGCGCATATCCTTATTTCAAGCTTGTATGCTCTTGCAAAGCCTCCAACACCTTCTGGACATGTCCAGCCACTCTTACGCCTCGCCACTCCTGCAGCAGCCTGCCTTCCTCGTCGATCAGGAAGGTCGATCGTACGATTCCTTCGTACTCACGACCATACATTTTCTTAAGCTGCCATACGCCGAACATACGACTGACGTGGTGATCCTCATCGGCAAGCAGCGGAAAAGACAACCCATGCTTCGCTTTGAATTTATCATGCGATTCCACGGAGTCTCCGCTGATGCCGAGCACGATGGCTCCCTGCTCCATCAACACCTCGCTCTGATCCCGAAATTCGCAGGCCTGCTTGGTGCAAGCTGGTGTCAAATCTCTCGGATAGAAATATATAATGACCTTGCGGCCGCGATACTGACTTAATGAGATCTCTTCTCCACCACTCGCTGGAAGTCGAAAATCAGGAACAAGCTGACCTACCTGCACTTGAACATCATTCATGTGTTAAGTCTCCTCTCTGCATTCACAAATCCGAAAATTGATTGTACCTACAAAAGAAATTATAATGTATGGGTATGTGAAACATCCAATATAACGTTTATCATCGTTATCCACCGAAAGGAACGAACATTATGACGAAACGCACGAAACGGGCGATCATCTGGTCTATTACCGGAGTTCTGGTCGTCATTGCCGCTGTTGCGGCCTATTATTTTATCGCCATTTATAATCAAATCGATAAATTTCAGAAGAAAGGCGATGATTCCCCCTTCTACAATGTTCAGCCGGTCGAGACCAAGAAGGAAGCCGAGCCTCCAAAATGGGAGGGCACTGAGCGGGTCAATATTTTGCTGATGGGCGTGGACGCCCGCGGAGTTAAGAAAGGGGAGATCCCTAGATCCGATACGATGATGGTCGCCTCGGTCGATCCCGTAGAAAAGAAGGCCTATTTATTCTCTATTATGCGCGATACTTATATTAAAATACCGGGCCACGGCTCGGATCGGATCAATGCGGCCATTACCTACGGACCTAATAAGGCGATGGAGACGGTCTCAGAGCTGCTAGGCATCCCAATTCAATATTACGTCTACACGGATTTCCAAGGCTTCATCGAGCTCGTGGATGCCATCGGTGGCGTTGACTTCTACGTGGAGAAGGATATGCGCTACACCAGTAAGGCAGATAACCATGAATACGATATTAATTTGAAAAAAGGACAGCAGCATCTGGACGGCAATTCTGCCCTGCAATATGTTCGTTTCCGACATGACGCTCTGTCCGACTATACGCGAACTGAGCGCCAGCGTAATTTCCTTAAAGCCGTTGCCGAAAAAATGATTTCAACGACCTCGATCATGAAGCTCCCATCCATTTTGGAGAAAGTAAATCCTTACATTGATACGAATTTAACGATCAACGACATGTGGAAGCTGGCTACCGTCGCTTATGATAGCAGAATGGTAGGCAGTGAGCAAATTCCTCCGATGAAGCTGGTCGTGGAGAAGAATGTAGGCGGCTCCGAAGTGATAGGCGTTCGAAGCGATGAGGAATTAAAGCAGTTTGTACAGGATGTGTTCAGCGCGCCGGAAGAGCAGGACGAGGGAGCCGACAGTAACACCATTCCTGCGGAAGCTGAAGATACAAGCAAGAAGACGAGTGCTGGAGCGGGTACAAGCGGAGGCTCTGGAATGAGCACGAGCACGGGCTCCAGTTCCGGATCTCCCCCTGCCTCGGATGCACTCCGGAATTAATCATTTCGTCGTTAAACACCTATCGAAAGGATGATGTACCTTATGAACCGGATTCAATCCGAACGTTTATACGAAGAAGCGCTCAAGCATATCGTTGGCGGCGTCAACAGCCCCTCCCGCTCGTTCAAGGCGGTTGGGGGCGGGGCGCCTGTTTTTATGAGCAAAGCCGCGGGCTCTCATTTTTGGGATGTGGACGGCAATCGTTATGTCGATTACTTGGGAGCTTACGGTCCGATTATTACTGGCCATGCTCATCCTCACATCACTCGTGCCATTCAGGATGCGGCAGCAAACGGCACATTGTACGGCACGCCTACAGAGCTAGAGATTACCCTAGCCAAAATGTTAAAAAACGCGATTCCTTCCATGGACAAGGTTCGTTTTGTCAATTCAGGCACGGAGGCAGTCATGACGACCATTCGCGTAGCCCGCGCCTATACGAAGCGCAATAAAATCATTAAATTTGCCGGCTGCTACCACGGCCATTCCGACCTGGTGCTGGTTGCCGCGGGTTCAGGGCCTTCCACGCTAGGCATTCCTGACAGCGCCGGCATTCCGACCAGCATCGCCCATGAGGTGATCACCGTGCCGTTTAATGATGCTGGAGCGCTGCAAGCCGCCTTAGATAAGTGGGGAGACGATGTAGCTGCGGTAATGGTCGAGCCGATCGTCGGCAACTTCGGTATGGTTATGCCAAAGGAGGGCTTCCTCGAAGATCTGTGCCGACTTGCCCGGCAGTATGGCGCACTCGTCATCTATGACGAGGTCATCACGGCCTTCCGCCTCCATTATGGATCGGCCCAGACGTTTGACGGACTGCCCAACCATGCCGCGATTCAGCCGGATTTGACCGCTCTCGGCAAAATCATCGGCGGCGGGCTGCCGATCGGCGCATACGGCGGCAGCAAGGAAGTCATGGAGCAGGTGGCTCCACTCGGACCGGCATATCAGGCCGGGACGATGGCCGGCAACCCGGCCTCCATCTCCGCAGGCATCGCCTGCCTGGAAGTATTGCGGGAGGATGGCGTCTATCCGGAAATGGAGCGTCTAGCCATCAGATTGACGAACGGGCTGGCGGACTCCGCTAGCCGTTACGGCATCCCGTTGACGATCAATCGCATTGCCGGAGCATTCTCGACGCATTTCTGCGAACATCCGGTGACCAATTATGAAGAAGCGCAGGATACCGACAGCGATCTGTTCGCGGCCTTCTTCCGAGCCATGCTGAATCGGGGCGTTAACCTGGCTCCTTCGAAATACGAAGCCTGGTTCCTGACGACAGCCCATACGGAAGAGGATATCGATTTCACCCTCGAAGCGGCGGAAGCCTCCTTCCGCGAAATTAGTCGCCGTTAAAAACGTGCACAAAAAGGGCGGTTCTCGCGTGATTATCCATGCGAGAACCGCCCTTCGAGTATCTATGATTGCTAAAGCTAAGAAGCTATAAATTAATGAATACGGTCTTGCTCTTCTCTGCATACTGCACATCCAAGCCCAACCCTTGAGCAAGAAGCGCTAAAGGAATGTAGGTTTTGGCTTCTTGCCCGATTATGTTCAGAAAAGCTGGATTGTTCGTAGGAATTTCTTCACCATTGGCGATAATTTTGCTAGAGCCGATCGGAATGATGACCTTCCGTCCATTATAAGTTACGGAAGCTGTATTATTGAGACTGTCCCAGGAGGATGAAGCTCCAACTGCCTCCGTAATATCTCTCAGCGCCAGAAAAGTCTGGCCTTGACGAAGTACCGGAATATTGGGGGATTGCAACTTCTCGCCTTTCACGACAATTTTAACAGGCATCCCTTCCTGCAAAACCGAATTTTCTTGATAGCTTCCCCATACCTCTTCGGCAACGACCTTAGCAATTACCTCGTATCCTGACTGATTCGGGTGGATGTCACCTCCAGGAAAAATATGCGTCAACGCGATCTCCCGACCCTTAAACGCTTTTGCAACATTCACGGCTTTGACGAGCTTGCCCTGTCCAGCATACTCGCTGGCAAGCCCCTCCACCGCTGCCGTAAATGAGTCTGCCGCGCTTTGTAAGTAGCTATAGGCCGAGCCAATGATCATTTTTGGCACGGGCTGGTACTGATCCATTAATATGATTTGCGCATGAGGATTTATCGTCGTTAAATCATCGATAACCTCCCGAACATTCTGCGTGTAGATATTCATTAGCTCCCGGCCCTTGGCCTCGATCTCTGTCACGCTGTAACTCTCAATATCAGTAAGCAGACTGTACAAATCATTGCCGCCGATTGTAATGGTGATCAGGTCCGCGTGCTCCAATGCTGCCCGAGTATCAGCAATCCCTGCCGCAAAAGCGGAAATACGCGGATCAAGCAAGCCTCGCTGGATCGTTTCGGGCTTTACAGCAACTCCATTTTGAATAGCAGACACGTAATTCTTAAGTCCGTTGCTCGTGAGCCCGAGAATCCCGTAATTGTATACTCTAGTCCGGCCGTGATACAGCCCTTGCTCCTTAAGCCGTTCAACATAGCCATAGGGAACACTGCTTTCATTCATCCCCGGCTCGTAGCCTGCGCTAATTGAATCACCCAGAGCTACAATTTGGTATGCCTTCTGCTCCATCTGAATCGAGATAGCGTGATCGAGAGCATCCCTCTCGGTTCGAGAGGCTGCTGTCAGGCAATCTATCGGAAAACACAGCAGCAGTGCCATCGCAAGCAAAGCAGGTGCTAAACAGCGAGTACTCCATCTTCGTGCAAACAATTTACTATTCCACTCCTCATTATGCGCAGCCTACATAAGGCTCCATTGAGTCCATATCCATATAGGTTATTTAGAGCAAGAAAGCCCCGAATTACTCAGGGCCTTTGTCGTCTCGTACAGCTTTCTTCAAATAATTGTCATACCGCCCATCGATTTCTTTAGCCATGCTGCGGTATTTCAGTGTTTCCTCTACAATCGGATCCAGCTCTGTCTGAACTCGGATCTCATATTTATGCGGAAGGCTTTTGCGAGTTTCCTCTAACCGTTCCTTCTCACTTTTCTCCTCGACATCGCTTAGCATTTCACTAAGCTCCTTCTCTAACTTCTCGCGATCTTCGCTCATCCTGGTCCACTCCTTTATCATAAAAATGCTGCTTTAAGGAATTACAGAATAGAAAAGCTTGTCGTTAAATCCCCGTAGCTTCCGCCGCTGCGAGAGATTGAAGCAGCTCATTGTGGATTTTGCCGTTGGTCGCCACAAGGTGACGAACGCCGAGATGATAAGGATTCCCCGCCGTATCTGTCACGGTTCCTCCAGATTCTTTTACAAGCAGGGCGCCCGCCGCTACATCCCATGCGTTCAGCCCTACTTCATAATATCCGCTCAAACGGCCTGCTGCCACATATGCAAGATGCAGCGCTGCGGAGCCTCCTGCTCTAATACTGCGCGTCTCTAGAGCCAGCGCATTGATACCCTTCATATTCATCGGCAGTGCAAACTCGCGATCCGGGTTGAATCCTACGGCCAGTACGCTGTTTGATAATTCCGCATCCTCCGAGACCAGTGTCGGGTTGCCGTGCACGTATGCCCCTTTTCCCTTCTCGGCTACGAATAATTCATCCCGAATCGGATCATAAATTACGCCTACGACCACCTCACCACGGTAAGCCAAAGCGATCGACACGCAGAAAAATGGAAAACCGTGGACAAAATTCGTTGTACCGTCCACCGGATCAATAATCCATAGATACTCCGAAGTGCTCGCTTTCGCTAGAGCTGCTTCTGAAGCAGCCGCACCCGGCGGTACCCCTTCTTCCCCTAAAATATCGTGATCTGGGAAATGGGTAAGTATCAGCTTGCGGATCATCAGCTCCGCACCTTTATCTACATCCGTCACCAAATCCTGTGGGGATAGCTTTGTATCTAATTGCTTGATCGTACCAAGCCTACTCTTAATCCACTCACCCGCTTTGGATGCGGAGTTGATCGCTACAGCTGTCGGACTCTTACTGCCCACCACGTTGTCGTTTGGTTCCACTAAATTTCACTCTACTTTCTATCTTAATCTCGTAAATCTTTGCCTTTTAAAACTATACGTCCCGCGCACTGTAAAGTTGCATGCATTATCCCAATTAGAACTATATTCGGGCAGCTTGACCAAATATGCCCTCCCTTATGGAAAAAGCCCGTGACCAGCGCAGAAACGATACCTGCACTGGAAACGAACTTTCTTCAACAATAAGTGACATTATGCACCGACGATATTGTAACCGCCGTCTACAAATATAACCTCTCCTGTAATACCGCGGGAGAGATGGCTCATCAGAAACATTGCAGTGTCGCCCACTTCTGCCGTTTCAGTCGTTCTGCGCAAGGGTGCCTTCTCTTCAACTTGCTTCAGAATCGAGTTAAAGTCACTGATACCTTTAGCCGCAAGCGTACGGATCGGCCCTGCGGAAATTGCGTTAACACGAATGTTCTTCGGCCCAAGATCATTGGCCAAATAACGAACGGAGGCTTCCAGGGCTGCCTTGGCAACGCCCATGACGTTGTAGTTAGGCATAACACGCTCGGAACCCATATAGGTCATCGTCATAACGCTGCCGCCTTCTGTCATTAGTGGCGCTAGTCGTTTGGATACGGCTACCAGCGAGTAAGCGCTAATGTCATGCGCCAGTGCAAAGCCTTCCCGGGATGTATCCGCGAATTCTCCACTTAAATCCTCCGCCTTCGCAAATGCGATACTGTGCACCACGCCATGCAATACACCAAATTCGCCCTTCAAGGTATCAGCCAGCTTGTCAATATCCTCATCAACCGTTACGTTACAAGGAAGAACCAGCGAATTCGGAATCGTGTCGGCTAGTTTACGTACCCGACCTTCTACCCGCTCGCTTTCATATGTAAACGCCAAGCGTGCGCCCTGATTCGCCAAGCTTTGCGCGATAGCCCACGCGATACTTCGATCATTAGCCACGCCCATTACGATAATATTTTTTCCTGCGAGTAAATCTCCCATATTAGAACATACCTCCAACTAAACGCTAAATTTTAGTGTAGCTTAAACTGCATGTGTTTCAAATCAACTGCTTCAGTTTATTTTGTTCAACTTACCTTATTTTAGCATGATTTTCAACCTTTAAGGCATGATTCGCACGCTTGCCTCATTCAGAAATTCCACGCCCTCGCCCTCATATTTACGCAAGTCCTCCATAAGAGCAAATAAAGCGCCGTCCTTCAGCTTCGCTTCCAGCATCACATCCAACCGTTCCGTCTCAGACGCAATCGTCCGGAGGAAACCAAGCAGTGGTTCAGCGATAACATGATCGGCATGTCCTCTTGGATCGCTCGCACTTTTGGGACTGGAAGCGTGAATTTTGGGCGGTAAAGGATCGATGCTCAAGGAATCGGACTGCGCATACGGCGACTGCCACGTACGGAGTATGCGCGGCCATAAGTCACCAGGCTGCTCTCCCTCATTGTTCACCCATTGGTGGTGAATATCAAGCACCATCGGAATGCCCAGCGCTTCGCACAGCTCTAGCGTCTCAGGAGCATTAAACGTCTTATCATCGTTCTCGAACGTGAGCCTTCGCTTGATGATTTCCGGAAGAGCGGAGACATTCTCCCGAAACCGCTTAGCCGCGGACGGCTTGTCTCCGTAGGCGCCGCCGACATGAATATTGTTCTTCGTCCGCCCGTTCAGTCCCATGGCATCCAGCATGGCTATATGATACCGCAGATCGCGAATCGAATTCTGCAGAACCTCCGGGCGCGGCGTGCTTAACACCGTGAAATGATCCGGGTGAAACGAGACCCGCATATCATGCTTTTTTACAAAGTCGCCAACAGCCTGAAACTGCTCTGTAAGCACTTCATAGGGATTCCAGTCTGCTAGAGCCTCATGCGTTGCTAAGGGCAGCAGCTTGGAGGAAAAGCGAAATACCTTAATATCATTCGCTACGTTATGCCGAAGGAGGCGCAGCGTATTGTGCAAATTGTCCGCCGCAATCGATTCTAAACGGCGTATCGCTGCCTCCCGATCGCTTAGACTGCTGAACGTCTTGTAAGTCATTGTCTTGGATGGTGATGCATTCTTAACGACCGTCGACATAGCTACATAACCGAAGCGAACAATCAAGCGGTCTCCACATCCCCAAAGAACATTTCATGCGCGAGCGCCGTCTGCACAGCCGCTTCCTGCTCGGTCAATTTCCGTACGAGCTGAAGCTCAACCGACGTAACCTCTTCCCCGTTAAAATTAATCTCAGATACGCATGCCGTTATTTTGACGATGGCCACAGCCTTGTTATCCGGTGAATAGGCGATCACCTTCTGTCCCGTCGGATAGACACGCAGTCCTTCCTTCAGCATTTTGCCGCGACCATATTCCAGCAGCTCGTAAAGCTCTTGCTCCTTCTTGAATTTACATACCGAATTGAACTCAGTTTGAAAGCCCATGATTGATCTTCCTTTCACTCATAATCCCCGCCAGCGCCTTGCGGTTCTATTCAACTTCAATATATTACATATATAAGATTACTGAACGCCACTCTCGAAATCCAGGCTCTGCCTGGTCTCATACCGCTCCAATGCCAGTTGGATCAGCCGATCGAGCAGCGACTCGTAAGAGACTCCCGTTTCCCGCCACAGCAGCGGGTACATACTATAAGGCGTGAACCCAGGCATCGTATTCACTTCATTGATCCATATCGTCCGATCCGATTTCTTCACGAAAAAGTCCGCCCGGCACAGCCCGCTGCCAGAAATCGCTTTGAATGCTCTGATCGCCAAATCCCGAATCTCTTCCGCAAGCTCCGTATCCAGCTCCGCCGGAATTAGCATTTGCGATTTGCCATCCAAATATTTGGCCTGATAGTCATAATATTCGCTTGAAGATACGATTTCGCCCGGAACCGATGCCATTGGCTCATCATTGCCAAGCACCCCGACCTCAATCTCACGGGCATTCACGAATTCCTCTACGATCACTTTCGTATCGTAGCGAAGCGCCGTATTTATGGAAGCCAATAATTCGTCGCGGGATTTCGCTTTGGATATACCTACACTGGAGCCTAAATTAGCCGGTTTTACGAAGCATGGATAATCCAGCTTTTCTTCAATCTGCTGAACGATGGCATGACTGCCTCTGCTCCATTCAGATGCCGTGAAATAGCAATATTCGCATTGCGAAAGACCTGCTTCTGCGAACAGCTTCTTCATGATCACTTTGTCCATACCTGCCGCCGAAGCTAACACCCCCGCACCTACATAGGGCAGGTCTGCCATTTCAAACAATCCCTGAATCGTACCGTCTTCACCATATGTGCCATGCAGCAATGGAAAGACGACGTCAATAGCACGGGTGCCTGTGGATAATTTTTCGAATAACAAGTTGATCGCAGCAGACGTGTCCCTCGCTCCATTCTCCAGCTTCAGCTCTTCCAAAGCGGCAAATGGGCCGGAGAGCTTGCTTCCAACCCGCCATTCCCCGCGCTTCGTAATATAAAAAGGCAGCACCTCGTATTTATCATAATTAAATGCCTGTGCAACTGCCAGGGCCGTTTGCAGCGATACTTCGTGCTCTCCTGATTTACCGCCATATACAAGCCCAACGGTGAGTTTGTCTTGTCCCATGAGTAACCTCTTTCTTTAATCGTCATAATGTTCGCTCGTGTTTTCTGAAATGATCATTTTTAAAAAAAATCCGCAATTCGAAAAAAGCGATAAACGGTGTTCTCGCTCCAGGCGTAGGAGTCCCGATAGTCCCAGTAACGATGTTTGCTGGGAGTCGTATGGGCATTCACCAAAGGCATGCCTCCCGCATCGAACGCGGTTACAATCGTGGTGTGCTGGTAATTGCCATCCCCGTCCCAATCATAAATGATAATATCCCCTAATTGAAGCTGTTCGGGCCGTTCCACAGCTTCTGCTTGAAGTCCTGAGCGACTAAAAGTCAATAAACGCTCCAGGGCATTCGCGACAGACCAGCTATAGCTCCATGCCTCACGACCCTTGATATATCCTTTATACCACCAGCCTGTTTCTCTTTTTCCAGTATAGTTTATTGGAGCTCCTCCTGCAAAGAGACTCTGGGAGATATAATTCGTACAATCCACCTCAAATGCGGTAAATTCCGGGTTAAATCCGTCCCACCAGCGATCAGCATACAATACGGCATCCTCACGGCGATAGGGAGTGCTTCGTGAGCTTCCGTTACCAAGCAGTTGTATGTTGAGGTACGGTCCTGGCTGTGTCCCGGAATTATCCCCGCGACCAGCCTCCGTAGACAGCTTAAACGGAGCATGGCGTTCATTTATCGGCTGCTCGATCCGTGTAATGATCCACCCATTGCTCTCTCGCTCAAGTGTCAGGCGCTGCCTATCGATGATTTCCTCCTGATGGCGGGCGCCCCCTTTTTCATAATACGTCTTACGGGCTAGCTGCAGCTCAACCTGCATCTGGCCAGCGCGATTCTCGATTTCTCGCAGCAGCTTGGCTCGAGTTTCACAACGGAGCGGGATAGCACTGCGTTCCTTATACCATTCTTGAAGCCTCCGTTTTCGCTCGCCGCTACGCAGCAAATATTCCAAGTCGGCCACGACGGTTTCGGTATGCGCATGACGGGGCCGATAATCAACCTCATCCTGGTTATGCTGATTTACATACAGGGATAACGTTCTTCTCCATTCATCACTCACTTTGAAATCCCTCCTCATCATTCCCATTTATATGAAGGAATAGAAGCGAGTATGTACCGAAAAAAAACGGCGGAGCATCTGTCAAATGCTTCAAAAAACAGGCGGTCTGCCAACAAAAAGTTCTTTACTCGCAACAAGGAGGACGGTATACTAAATGTAGTGATGTTTTTGAAATGTGGTTTCATCTAGTGAAACAAGGAGGTACACTCATGTCAACAAAAGATTTTTTCTCTGTCTCCCGCAGCCTTGAAGTCGGTGGGAAGAACTATCGTTACTATGATCTGAATTTGTTGGAAGAGCAAGGACTCGGCCCAATCTCCAAACTGCCATTCTCTATTAAAGTGCTGCTTGAAGCGGCCGTTCGGCAATTTGACGGCAGAGCCATCACCCAGGAGCATGTAAAGCAAATTGCTGGCTGGAGCGAAGGCCGCGACGAGAATAAGGAAATTCCGTTTATTCCAGCCCGTATCGTTCTTCAGGATTTCACGGGCGTTCCTGTCGTTGTTGACCTTGCTGCAATGCGCGATACCGTTAAAAAAGCTGGCGGAGACCCAAAGCAGATCAACCCGCTCGTACCGGTTGACCTCGTTATTGACCACTCCGTTATGGTCGATGCTTTCGGTACACCGGAAGCGCTGGAATACAATATGAAGGTTGAATTTGAGCGTAACGAGGAGCGCTATCGCTTCCTGCGTTGGGCACAAACCGCCTTTAATAACTTCCGTGCCGTTCCTCCGGCAACTGGAATCGTTCACCAGGTCAACCTGGAGTATCTCGCCTCAGTCGCCGCTACCAAAACGATTGACGGCGAAACCGTTGTATTCCCGGATTCTCTTGTTGGAACCGACTCCCATACGACGATGATCAATGGCCTAGGTGTTGTTGGCTGGGGTGTTGGCGGTATCGAAGCCGAAGCCGGCATGCTTGGTCAGCCGCTGTATTTCGTTGCACCTGAAGTTATCGGCTTCAAGCTGGTGGGCAGCCTGGCGGAAGGCGCAACGGCTACCGACCTCGCTCTTACCGTTACGCAAATGCTGCGTAAAAAAGGCGTTGTCGGCAAATTCGTTGAGTTCTATGGCCCTGGTCTTGCCAACATCAGTCTGGCTGACCGTGCAACAGTGGCCAACATGGCACCCGAATACGGTGCTACAATCGGCTACTTCCCTGTCGACGACGAGACTCTGGCTTATCTGCGCAGCACAGGCCGCTCCGAGGAGCAGATTGCTCTCGTTGAAGCTTACTATAAAGCGCAAGGCATGTTCCGTACGAGCAGCACCCCAGACCCTGAATTTACGGATCTGATCGAGCTGGATCTCGCTTCTGTTGTACCAAGCCTTGCAGGTCCTAAACGTCCACAGGATCGTATTGAACTGACGGAAATGAAGGAAAACTTCAATGACATTATCCGGACTCCGATCGATAAAGGCGGATACGGACTTAGTGACGAGAAGATTAATCAGAAAGTAACAGTGAAGCACCCCGACGGCAGCACGAGCGAACTAGGAACAGGTGCCGTTGTGATTGCCGCTATTACGAGCTGTACGAATACTTCCAACCCAAGTGTTATGATCGGTGCTGGATTGCTTGCGAAGAAAGCAGTCGAACGCGGGCTGAAGAAGCCAGGTTATGTGAAAAGCAGCTTGACGCCAGGCTCCCTCGTTGTTACCGATTATTTGAAGAAAGCCGGTCTGATCGAATCCTTCGAAGCGCTCGGCTTCCACGTTGCCGGTTACGGTTGCGCGACTTGTATCGGTAACTCCGGTCCTCTTCCAGATGAGGTTAGCACGGCGATCGCTGACAACGACCTTACTGTAGCTGCTGTACTGTCAGGCAACCGGAACTTTGAAGGCCGCGTACACGCCCAAGTAAAAGCCAACTATTTGGCTTCACCGCCGCTTGTCGTCGCTTACGCGCTGGCTGGAACTGTCAATATCGATCTGCAGAACGATCCAATCGGGTACGATCAGAACGATCAGCCGGTATATCTGAAGGATATCTGGCCAACTTCGGCGGAAATCAAAGAAGCGATTGGCCTTTCCGTAAAACCGGAAATGTTCCGCAGCAAATACGAGAACGTATTTACGCAAAACGAGCGCTGGAATGCGATTCCTGTTCCAGAAGGCGAATTGTACGAGTGGGACGAGAAATCCACTTACATTCAAAACCCGCCATTCTTTGAGCGAATCTCTGAAGGACTGCAGGATATCGCCGACATTCGCAGTGCCCGTGTACTAGCTCTGCTTGGGGATTCGGTGACTACCGACCATATCTCGCCAGCGGGCAACATTTCGCCTACGAGCCCGGCAGGCAACTACTTGAATGATCACGGCGTAGCCCGAAAGGACTTCAACTCCTACGGCTCCCGCCGCGGTAACCATGAAGTCATGATGCGTGGCACGTTCGCTAACATCCGTATTCGGAACCAGATTGCTCCTGGCACGGAGGGCGGCGTTACGAAGTATCTACCGACGGATGAGATTATGTCAATTTATGATGCTTCGATGAATTATCAAGCCAACGGTCAGAATCTCGTTGTCATCGCTGGTAAGGAATACGGGACGGGAAGTTCCCGCGACTGGGCGGCCAAAGGAACCTACCTGCTTGGCGTGAAGGCTGTCATCGCCGAAAGCTTTGAGCGGATTCACCGTAGTAACCTGGTAGGTATGGGCGTTCTTCCGCTCCAATTCCAAGAAGGACATGGCTGGAAGGCCCTGGGTATTGATGGCACGGAATCTTTCGATATCCTTGGACTCAGCAATGACATCAAGCCTGGTCAAGAGTTGACCGTTGTAGCTACTCGCCAAGACGGCACACAATTTGAATTCCAGGTAACTGCTCGCCTCGATAGCATGGTCGATGTAGATTACTACCATAATGGCGGTATTCTGCAAACTGTGTTGCGTCAAATGATCCAAGCAGGAAATTAATCACAAACCTTCTATCCACAAAGAATGCCCCACCCGTTTTCGGGTGGGGCATTCTTTTTTCAATCAATATTGCCTGCAATTCATCTACGTGTTATAGTAGTTGTATAACAGATACTCAATAGGGGGTGTCATATTGATTATTGAACTAGATATGCAGTCGGATGTTCCTATTTACACCCAGTTGGTCAATCAAATCATTGAAGGCATTGCCAGCGGACGATTGAAGCTAGGCGAGCCACTTCCCTCGGTTCGGAGCCTGGCCTCGGACATCGGCATTAACCTTCATACCGTAAACAAGGCTTATACCCTGCTCAAGCAGGATGGATATATTCAAGTTCACCGCCAGCGCGGCGTCGTCGTTGATCCGAACGGCATGCCTCCGGTCACGGAAGAATTTATGATCAAGCAGCATAACCAGTTGAAGCCTATCGTTGCCGAGGCGATTTGCCGAGGAATGAACAAACAGCAGTTGATGGATTTGCTCGAACAAATCCATCAGGAAATCACAAAAACCGACAGTGAAAAGGAGAATGCATAATGCCAATTTTATTTACATTGATGCTCGTTTTTATGTTTATTCCCATTATAGCCTCCCTCGCTTTCATGCCTTATTTAACGAGAGAGACGGTAAGCTTCGGAATTTCGATCAGCGAGGAAACCTTTCGTAGCGCTCCACTCCGCCAAATGCGCAAGCGGTACGCATTGATCAGTCTAGCCGTATACATTCCGCTTATCTTTGTCGGACTTTACTCCTCCATGCAAAGCAATGCAGCGCATCAGGGCACTTGGTTTGGTAGCGTCATCATCGTGATCGTTCTGTTCTCGATCATGCTAAATCTGCTATTTCATTTCAAAATGAGGAAGCTTAAGGCATCCCTTCCCACTGTGATCAAAGGTAAATCCGTGCTTGCTATCGACACTTCCTTCCACCACCAGAAGCTCGCTCTATCGAATAAATGGTTTGGGATTCACACTGCCTTGACCTTAGTCAGCGCTGCGACGGTTCTCGCATATTACGACAGAATTCCCGAACAAATCGCAATGCGATTTGATATGCAAGGTAATATCATCCACAGCGCGGCAAAGTCTTATTCAACGGTATTTTTCCCCAACCTCATGCAATTACTAGTCATTGCTTTATTCATCCTTGTGAACTGGAGCATCCAGCGGAGCAAACAACAGCTTAACTCCGCAAATCCAGAACGCTCTCTTCGACAGAACCTGGTCTTCCGCCGCCGCTGGTCGATCTTCACCGTGCTGTCCGGTATGGCCATTGTCAGCCTGTTCTCATTCATTCAGTTGAATATGATCTACCCACTTGAGAGCAGTATCATCATGCTTGTCAGCATGCTCATTCCGATCTTTGTCGTCCTTTTCGCTGTAGTTCTCTCCTTTACGACCGGGCAAGGCGGCAGCCGAATTGAACGCGCGGAGAAGGGTTCTCCAGTACAGCCTGCAAATGATGATGCACATTGGAAGCTCGGCACCCTGTATTATAATCCAAGTGATCCTTCCTTCTTCGTCGAAAAAAGAATCGGCATTGGCTGGACGCTCAATTTCGCCCATCCGTTAAGCTGGTGCATTCTGGCCGCGATCATTATCGCCATTGCACTCCCTGCTTTTCTTAGCCGTTAGATGCTGCTCATCTATTTCGGTGACGAACCTTCGTAAATTGCAGCTAATATCGGCCAATAGTTCTGTGAGCTTTCAAAAAACGGCATAATTCGTTAAATAAAGTCGTTCAGTTCTGTAAACCCTACTTTCCTTGTAAGAAAGCAAATACTAAAAAACCGGACGGAAAAACGCAATGTTTTCCGTCCGGTCTTGCATTATAGGGACTTATTGGACAGCCGCTCTATAACAATAACATTCTATTCTAAGCATGAATCATCATGCCCATGTCCCGAGCCGCTTCAATCAGCACAGGCCCGAATTCAATCAGTGTCTCCGGGGACAGCCGGCTGACCGGGCCCGACACAGACAAGGCAGCGGCAACCTTACCACTGCGATCGAAGATCGGTGCCGACACCGCAGCAGCCCCAGGCTCCCGCTCTTCATAGCTCGTTGCAAATCCGCGCTGCCGAATATCTTGAAGCTGTGCAACATATTGTGACTTATCCACGGATGCAGGCCAATCCGGGCTGTCCAGCACAGCTTGTAGTATGGATGCATCCGCATAAGCGAGCAACACCTTACTCGACGCGCCGACATACAGCGGCAATCGCGCACCGACCGCAGCAACCCGGCGGATTGCCTGATTGCTTTGAACCGCTTGAATTCTAATCCGATCCGTACCATCCCGTAAATACAGGCTCACCGTCTCACCTAGCCGGTCACGAAGCTGCTCCATCTGCGGTAACAGCAGTACGGCAGGATCATCGCTTTGCGATAAATGTGCAGACAGCTCCCAAATTTTTAGTCCGAGTCGATACTTCTCCGTTGCCATATCACGAATAACAAAGCCCTTCTCCTCCAGTGTCGTCATCAGCCGGTGCACCGTACTTTTATGCAGCCCGATGCTGCTGGCAATTTCCGTTAACCCAAGCTCTTTCCCCTTCGTAAAACACATTAATATATCAAGCGCTCGTTCAACCGCGCGCACAGTTAATTTACGGTCCTCCATCCGCCCTCACCTCTCCATAAGTTTCACTACGTGAAACGTGGTTACATAAATTATATGTAATCAATTTTAAATCGTCAATGCGAAATCATGTGTTTTGTCACACTATCATTGACTTTTATAAACGGGTTGCCGTACGATAATTCTATAAGATTCGCCCTGATTCGACATAAAATGATTGCCTCAACAATCTTATTCTCGAGCTTCACCGAGCATATATTATATTAATTATGATGAGGAGGGGAAGAACATGAGTCCAACAACCGGGAGTGATCTTCCCTTAAATTCAGGTCTGAAAGACACTCCATCACCCGCTATCGATGTGCTGACTACGCGGAATGTCAGCCTAAAGCATATTATCATCGCCCTGCTGTTATCCTCACTATTTTTCCTGCTGTTCTGCTTCGTTGTTCTTCATGGCTATATAGCCTGGGTATTGTCAAATCCTAATGTAGCCCCGTTGTATTCTAATCCAAAGTTATCTAAAAATCTTGCATACGAAGATGTTCACTTTCCGGCCGCCGACGGCAGCCGCATGATGCAAGGATGGTACATTCCTGCTGACGATTCCCGTAAGACTATTGTTTTCAGCCATGGATACGGCGCAAATCGGGAGGAGCCCTGGGTGCCCATGTATGATCTAGCACACTATGCCAATGGACTAAACTACAATGTCCTAATGTTCGACTATGGATTTGCGGCTCAGAAGAGCAAAGAAGTGGCTACAGGTGGCAAAAAAGAAGCAGAGCAGTTGCTGGGGGCAATCAACCTTGCCAAGCAGCGAGGCGCTGAAGAAATCGTTATATGGGGATTCTCCATGGGGGCAGGAACGGCTCTGCAGGCCGCTCTATCGAGCGATGATATTAACGGTATGATTCTAGACAGCACCTTCCTGCTAGAGCCTGATACGATGTATCATAATATTCGGCAGCACATCGATCTGCCGCGGCGTCCATCCCTTGAGATCATCGGCCTGCTCTTGCCCGTGCTGAACGGTACGAGCATGCGCCAAATTCCATATACCGAAGTCAAATCAAAAGACTATCCTTTTCCAACATTGTTCATTCATGGAACAGAAGACGAAAAAGCCCCTTATCCGATTGCGGAAAAACTGGCCGAGAATCAGACAAACGAGGCTTCCGGGGTATGGATTGTAGAAGGTGCCCTTCATGAAATGATCTTCCGAGAGCATCCGAAGGATTATTTGCGCAAGGTGTCCGAGTTCCTTAGCCGGATCCAAACCTCTAAAACTAAAAAGTAACATCCTATTTTACTAAACCCGTATAACCGATAGCATAGTCCAGGCCTTCATTCGCATAAGCTGCTAATGGCAATTAAACGACGTGAAGGAGGCTAACCCGATGCTATTGGTTTACGGGCCCTATTTGCCTGTCCGCATTTTAGAAGAAATCCGCTTCTGGAAGCAGCAGGAAGCCGAGCATACCGACGTCATCAAAGCGATCATTCCCGGGCTTGAACCTTATTATGTCCAACAGCTGGATGATTGGAAAAAAGTGTTTGAAGAGACAGAAGCCGTCGCCAACCAACTGCTGCAATACGCTTTGTCGTCCCAGCAGGCCGCTTGTAACCCGCAATTAATTCAGCAGACTGAGCGACTATTGGATACGTCATTCCGACAATCCAAGGAGTTCATAAGACAGCTCTACTTCATTCTCGATTGCAGCGCGGCAGCCAAATCCGTTCCTCTGGCAAAAACGGTGCTGCTCCACATTATCCGTGAATCCGAGTATTTCCTTGGAGTACTAGAAACACTGAATTCACCTGGAGCGATCAAACGAAATACGGAGGGAATCCCCGCGATAGTCGACATGCAGCAAATTTCCTCCCCCACGAACCAACCAGTTAGAGCGGATGACCAGGACAACTCTGCATCTCTGTCGACAGCCCCACCCGCAATCACTCCAGATTCGGAATTGGAATCACCTGCTACGGAACATGTTCATTCTGATTTGATTAGCCAAAGTTCTCGTGCTTCAGACCAACCCGTCCCCATCGGTGGGCACAGGCTCCCCCCTCTGCCCTACCCCTACAATGCATTGGAGCCGCATATCGATGAGAAAACGGTACGAATCCATCACGATATTCACCATAGGAGCTATGTAGATAATTTAAACAAGGCGGAGAAAAAACTTCAGGAATCCCGAAAGTCAGGGAATTTCGACCTCGTGAAGCATTGGGAGCGGGAATTGGCCTTTAACGGTGCAGGACATTATCTCCATACGATCTACTGGGATACGATGAATCCTAAAGGGGGAGGCAAGCCTGAGGGCGATCTTGCCGAGCAAATCCGCAAGGATTTTGGCAGCTATGATGCCTTCAAGAATCAATTTACCAATGCCGCCGATAAAGTAGAAGGTGGAGGCTGGGCAATTCTCGTTTGGAGTCCGCGTGCTCACCGCCTGGAGATCTTAACTGCCGAGAAGCATCAAAATTTATCACAATGGGATGTCGTTCCGCTGCTTGCGCTCGATGTCTGGGAGCACTCGTATTACTTGAAGCACCAGAACGAACGGGCCAAATATATCGCCGACTGGTGGAAGGTCGTGTACTGGCCGGAAGTTGCCGAACGTTTCGAAAAGGCGAGGAAACTGAAGTGGCAGCCGTTTTAAAATTGAAAAAACAACCAAAAAAAATGGCTGCCTCTCGGAATCTCTCCGAAAAGCAGCCTTGCTTCATTCTTATTAACTTTATTGCACAATGTTTACAGCAATCCCGACTTCTTCACGCTTGCCAGGAAATCATGGAATTCCGGGATATTATGCAGTAAAGATTTAAATCATCTTGCTTCATGAACAGGAGCAACATTCGCTCTCCCGCCTTGCTTCAGCGGATTCCCCCAATACGTGAACAGGCGCCAAACATATTCGAGGGGTCCAATTGGAAGCCAATTTAACCAGACCCGACTAAATACCACTTGCAGAGCAAATATAACGACAGCAATCAACATTTGCAAGGCCGGCCCGATCATTCCATACCATCCCAGACCGTAGCTGTAAAAAATCAGTCCGCAAAGAACCGATTGAAGCAGATAGTTCGTGAAGGCCATTTTTCCAGGGTAGGAAAACCAATGGAGTACTTTCTTCCAGAGTTCATTTTGATATAAAAGTGCAAATATTCCGATAAAGGCCAGAGCTAAGAGTGGTGCCCCTACGAACAAAGCTACCGCCTCGCCCCAGAACGGAAGTCCTTTCTTCGCCAGCGATAGAATGAGCTGAAGCACAAGACCGGCGCTTCCGCCAAGGATGACCAGCCGGAGGATTTCCTTCCGCTTCTCCTGAACCTTATGCAATAAACGGCGTTTGCAGAAGTAGGCCCCCATCAAGAACATGCCTAATATTTGCGGGTAAAAGAGCAGCATATTAAAGATAGAGCTAATATAATCATTCACCCGCTGAATGGCAATCTGGGTAACGGTTCCCTCGCCATAAATGGCAGCATCCCGCTCTTGGTAATAGACCCCGATCTGACGGGCATCCGCTTGGCTTATAGGTTCAAGAGCCTGGCTTGCAGAGCCGTTCAACAGACTTGTGCCCGCCACCAGGACGGGAACGATCAACAGCAGGATCAGAGACCAAATCAGCATCGTTCTCGGCTTGCAGCGCTTAAATAG
Organism: Paenibacillus lentus; assembly: GCF_003931855.1. Lineage (NCBI taxonomy): Bacteria > Bacillati > Bacillota > Bacilli > Caryophanales > Paenibacillaceae > Paenibacillus > Paenibacillus lentus. The sequence goes on from NZ_CP034248.1 coordinate 53,114, forward strand.
CATGAGGAGAAAGCCCAGAAGCGCATAATGTGTCAGAATGTCTCCGTACCAGATGAAGATTCCATGGAGCAATCCGAACAATAATAATGCTGTTAATCTTCGGATATAAATTCGGTTGAAACTTTTTCCTTTGGCCTGACTGCTCTCCTGCAGCAATACCATACCAAAACCAAACAGAAAAGAAAAAATGAGTACAAATTTACCGTCAATGACAATCCCGCGCAGCAGCATTGCCAGCTCATGATACCAGCCAGACCATAAATCAACCCCATATGAAATCGTCTGAAGCGACGTTGTGAAAAAGGTGATGTTGACCAGAATTATTCCCAGCAGTGCAAAGCCCCTTAAGCTGTCGATCAGCTCTATTCTTGATTGTGAATTCATTGCCATCCTCCTGCCTCCTTATCATTATGCCTTCAGGTTAAGATACAATCATAAAGAAACGATAAAGATGTACGTATTGAACTAGCTCGATTTTCTTTATTCATTCTTTAGATTTGACGTGTACAATAGAAGATAGACCTTTTTATCGTTATTTCTTGGAGGATGTAATTGAATATGGCAAACGAAACGATTCTATTGGTGGATGATGAAGAAGAAATCATTGCTTTTATACAAGATGCGCTGGAGCTTGAAGGCTATCGCGTAATTACTGCCGGTAACGGACGGGATGCCCTAATCCAGAGTAAACAACAGCCCTCGCTGATCATACTCGATGTGATGATGCCTGGGATGAACGGTATTGAAGTATGTCAGCAACTTAGGGAAACGATGCAATGTCCCATTGTATTTCTAAGTGCCTGTCAGAGTGAAGTGGACCGTATTAGGGGGCTCGCCGCTGGCGGCGATGATTATCTGCTTAAACCCTTCAGCCTCGCTGAATTAAAAGCCAGAATCCATGCCCATCTGCGGAGAGAGCAAAGAGTCCATCTGCAAAAGGAACAAGGCGTCCTTCGCTTCCCATCTCTGACCATCGATTGCAAAGGACATACTGTGAACTGCAATGGACACAACATTGCCCTTACGAATAAAGAATATCAGATCGTAGAATTGTTAGCGATGCATCAGGGTCAGGTTTTTTCTAGAGAACAAATCTATGAGAAGTTATGGGGATTTGACGCAGAGGGTGACGATTCCACGATCACAGAGCATATCAAGAAAACCCGGGCCAAGCTGGCTGCCCACGCACAAGACCGTACTTATATTCAAACCGTCTGGGGCATCGGCTACAAATGGGATCCCAAATGACCAAACAACGTTCCATAAAGAATACGTTTGCCCGACACTTTGTCTTTATTCTAGCTTGCAGCTTGCTGGCTACACTTATAACCTGGGGGTTTCTCGTACTGCTGCTCGGCTACTTGTTCAACCATGACAATTTGCTCCCGGCGAATCATTACGAAGCCCAACTCCCCGTTATATCAGAGTACGCGAAAACCCATGGTGATTCTATCATGAGTATGCAGGGACAAGCCGAGCTGGAGAAGGTGATCCCCTCACAGGGCATAAACTACCTCGTTGTGTCGCCTGAGGGTGAAAGCTTATACGGGGATCTTGAAATTACAGAATCACTTACCCGGCAGAAGCTCCTGGCACGCTTGAACCAGACGCACAGCAGCCTCAACCAGTTCGTTAAATATGTGCCGATAATGTCCCAAAATGGAGAATTCATAGGTGTTCTTCTGCTGGGATATCATCTCAAAGTGACGGCAGCCAATCCAGCGCTTAACCCTATGATAACCTTCGGATTTCTGGCCTTTTTCCTAACGCCATTTCTATATATTATCTTGTTCACCTTCATATTCGGAAAGCGGTTCAGTCGGATGATCAACGCTCCATTACAGCAGCTTTTGCAAGGAGCTGAAATGATTAAAGCGCAAAATTTACGCTTTTCCATGACCGGAACATCATCCATAACGGAAATAAACCGTCTGACGAATGCTTTTGAAGACATGCGGCATGAGCTGGAACATGCCCTTGAGCGGGAATGGAGAATGGAGAAAGAAAGAAGCACCATGTTTGCAGCGCTCGCCCATGATCTGCGTACGCCGCTTACGATTATTCAAGGGCATGTCGAGGGCATGGAACAGATGGAGGGAGAAGCTTATGCGAACAGAAGAGCACAATATCTGCAGGTTATCAGGCGCAACACCATCCGCGCTACAAAGCTCCTGCAGGATATGAACACCATTGCAGAGCTTGAGAAAATGTCTTTTAGGCTCCAGCCGCTTCCCGTGGATATTAAAGAATTTGCGGATCATAAAACCGTGGAATATACCGCCTTATGCAAGGATAAGAATATAACTTTCGATACTGTGATTAAAGATAACCGAACGGTCAAAAAACCTGTCATCTTCGATCCGTATCGCATCATCCAGGTCCTCGATAACCTCGTGTCGAACAGTATCCGGTATACGCCTGAAGCCGGACAAATTTATTGGCGCATCGAAATTACTGAGCAGCAAGTAATGATGTCTATCACGGATAGTGGAATAGGTTTTGGACAACAGCAGGATCTGCAACAGGCCTTCAAGCAGTTTTATCAGGGGAATCACTCATCCTCCAGGCAAAAAGGACACTCGGGGCTTGGGTTATATATCGCCAAACTTCTGATTCAGCATCATGGAGGACAGATTTGCGCCGAGAACAATCCATCTTGCGGAGCGACAGTACGCTTTATCTTCCCGCTTCAAGACACATATGCTATCCAAACGAAATGAAATATTAATAGCAAATAAAAAACACGCCATGAAGGCGTGTTTTGTTTTTAAGTAAAGAGAGCCATTCTTTCAGTCACTATTCCTTAATCAGTGACAAAAATTCTGCTCTGGACGCAGCATCCTTACGGAATGTTCCCCGCACTGCTGAGGTCACGGTCTTGCTTCCCGGCTTCTTAACACCGCGGGCACACATGCAGAGATGCTCGCCTTCCACGACGACCATCACACCTTGCGGCTTAAGAACCTCGTCCATGATGTCGGCGATTTGCGACGTAATGCGCTCCTGTACCTGCAATCGCCGTGTAATGGCTTCAACCAGACGAGCTAACTTGCTCAAGCCAGCGATTTTGCCGCTTGGGATATAGCCGATATGCACTTTGCCGAAGAAAGGGGCCGTGTGGTGCTCGCATTGACTGTAGTACACAATATCCTTAACAATAACAAGCTCTTCATGGTTCTCTTCGAACGTAACTCCAAGCACGTCTCGAGGATCTACCTCGTAACCGCCGTATATTTCTTCATACATCCGAGCTACCCGAGCTGGAGTATCGATCAGGCCTTCCCGCTCAACATCCTCGCCAATCAGCTTCAAGATTTCACGAACATGGTGCTCTATCTTCTCACGGTTGGCTCCAACCCGAGTATTTACATAATCTTTAACGCCTGCCACTCACGCCTCCTCCTTCCTATTTCTCCCCTGTCGGGAAGTAGAGTAAGTTGTTTTTCTAAAATTATGAAACCTATTATTTTTTCTTACGCCGGCCTTGCGGCTTTGTCATTCCCTGCTTCTTCATCATCTGTTGGGCCCGCTGCATTTGCTGCCCATTCAGATTGTAACCCATTTGTTTGGCCATTTTCTGCAACATTTGGGGATCATTCTGCATCTTCGTTAACTGCTGGCGCAAGTAAAATACGCCTATGAAGAATCCGCCGATTAAACCGACGATCAGGGTAATAATAGGAACTACATAATTCATAATTTAGCCACCCCTATATTGTGATCAAATGTTTCATTCATGTTGTATGGTGCTTTAAAGCACCTCAAGCTATAATATCATTTCCCTCACATACCTAGCAAATTAATTTCTTGAATTTAAGCCAATACCGCTTCAATAAATGTCGTCGTTTCCACGGCGAGATCAACTTCCTTCACATCCAGCTCATCACCTGAACCGCGAATAACGCGAATAACCGGACGTCCGGGCAAACCTCGGTGCTGCCGCACAACGACTCCCGTCTCTTTGGTTGAAAGACGCACTGCCGTTCCGTTCGGATATACCGAAATGATTCGCGTAAACTCAACTAGCACTTCATGATCCAGCTCATGCTCGGATGACGCCATCAATTGCTCGCACGCCTCATGTGGCAGCAGCGGACGTTCTCTATTGCCACCGCCGATCAAATTATCGTATTTGTTAGCCACAGCTACAATTTTGGGGAACAAATGAATGCTATCGCTGTCCAGTCCGCGCGGCAGCCCGCTGCCATTTAATTTCTCGTGATGCTGAAGGGCGGTATGAGCGATCAGAAGGCTGAACTCGCGCTTATTCTTCAGGACCTCAAATCCTCTCCACGTGTGATGATAGTTCTGTTCATCTTCTGAGGCACCTACCGGTAATGGATTGGCCTTACCGATGTCATGCAGCAAAGCACCGATTGCCAAATCCTTGAGCTGGGAATAGTTAAGCCCCATATTCAGTCCAATCATTGAGGATAACAAGCATACATTCACTGCATGCAAATAGTCATCATTATCGGCCGTTCGAATATCCGTTAACTGAAGCAGAACGCCCCGCTGGTTTAATACATCCTCCAGCAGCGCCTCTACGCTGACGCTGACTTTTTTCGTACTCCAATCCTTACCGGATCTTACCGCCTCCAACGTGTGGCTCATCTCTGTGAAAATGACTTCTTTCGTGGAATCGCTAAGCACATCTTCAATCTCTATACCCTCGAAATTGGGATCCTTGATATAGAGCATGGTTACGCCGATACGCTTCAACGTATTAATCATGTAGACCGTAAGCTGGATTCCAGCCGACAGTAGCACCGTTCCATTCGAAGAATACACTGTTTTGCCAAGGTACTGCCCCGGTTCGATATCCTCAACACTCATGTATCTCATGAATTAGTCCCCCTTGGCGATCCTATTCGCCTGATGTCGTTGATGTACAATTATGATGCTGCCGTTCTAAAGAGAGCAGACTTTCTTTAATGGATAATCCCCCTCCATATCCGACGAGCGCTCCGCCTGAGCCTATCACACGATGACAGGGAACAACGATAGGCAGCGGATTTTTATTGTTGGCGCCGCCAACAGCCCGAACCGCTTTTGGCTGGCCGATGGCTTCAGCGATGGACTTATATGAAACGACCGCACCATAGGGAATATGAAGCAAGGCTCCCCACACTTTACGCTGAAATTCCGTTCCTTGTAAATCCAAGGCAAGGTCGAAGCTTTGACGCCTCGCCGCGAAGTAATCGCCAAGCTGTTCGACAGCAGATGTCAGCAGCTTGTCAGCGCGCATATAGCGATATCCTGGATAGTACCGCTCCGCCCATTTTTCGAGAAAATCCGCCTTATCCGCAAATGAGCCGAATTCAATATGACATAGCCCCTGATCACTCGCACAAAGGGTTAGTTTGCCTATTGGCGAATCCATTTCCGTATAGTGCAAACCAAACGGTTCTCCGGTCGATTCCATATCAGTTCTCAGCCTCCACCTTGACTTCTTCCTCTGACAGTTTGTCTTGTGCAGCATGCAAGCGTTCAAGCACCTCTTCATCTTTCTCCGCAGTGATCGCTCCGATTATCGCTTGAAGCGCTTCCTCACCGCCAATCCGACTCAAAGCCCAAGCGGCTGTTCCCCTTAGGACCGGCCTTGGATCATTTCGCATAATATCGATTAATTTCGGCACGGCAGCCGGATCTTTGAAGTTCCCAAGCGCTATTACCGCATTCCGTTGAATCGGCTTTTTACCTCGCCAAGCTGCAGCGCTGGAGCCAAACCGTGCCTTAAACTCCCGATTACTCAGCTCCAGGATTGGCAAGAGCAACGGCTTGACCATCTCCGGATCCGGCTGCAGCTCCGGCCGATGATTCCATGACTTGCCCTTGTTCTTGGGACACACAATTTGGCAGGTATCGCAGCCATAGAGCCGATTACCTATCTTTCTCATGAGCTCATCCTCAAGGAAGCCCTTCGTTTGCGTCAGAAAAGATACGCAGCGCTGGGCATTTAATTCACCAGGGCCAACGAGTGCGCCCGTTGGGCAAGAATCGATACATTTAGTACACTCCCCGCAATCCTCCGTTACAGGAGTATCCGGCTCAAACGGAATATTCGTAATCAGCTCGCCAAGGTAAATCCATGATCCCCACTTTGGTGAAATCACCATACAGTTTTTCGCCTTATAACCGATTCCGGCCCGTTCTGCCACGGCACGATCCACCAAGGCTCCCGTGTCCACCATGCTTTCGATTCGGGCACCTTCTACCCGCTGCATGATAAACTCCTCTAATCGTGCCATCGCTTCACGCAGTACCGTGTGATAGTCTTGCCCCCACGCCGCTCGGGCAAATATTCCGCGACGCAAGCCAGGCTCTGACTTTGGCGGATTTTCCAGCTTTGACGGATAAGCTACCGCTATAGAAATCAAAGATGCTGGTCTTTCCAGCGACAGCTCAGGATATACCCGTTTATCAATGTCCGGCTCTTCAAATCCGGATTCATATCCCTTGGCACGTCGATCCAAAAGCACATTTTTTAATGACAGGAACGGGTCAGCCGAGGCGAATCCTATATCATCGATTCCCATGGAATAAGCGGCATCCTTGATTTCCTGCTTCAGCCTGGCCCAATCCATCCTATTACTTTGACCGCCTTCAGCCACTGGTCGCACTTTCGCCATTTCCGATCCCTCCTAGATGTAATATGACCTGCTATTCGGCGGCTTGTCCGCACATCATCGAGACATCTGTTTAATGGCTTCCCTCGCCAAAAAATCGCAGTGATTATTTAATTCATTATCACTGTGTCCCTTAACTTTTATATATTCTACTTGATGAATCTGCATTAGGCGCCATAATTCCTGCCACAGCTCCTGATTCTCAACCGGCTGATTTTTGCTGTTTTTCCAACCATTTTTCAACCAATTGCGAATCCAGCCCTGTTTGAAACAATTCACGACATAAGCGGAATCGCTATATACTTGAACGCGACATGGCTCTTTCAGCTGCTCCAAAGCCGAAATAACCGCCTGAATTTCCATACGATTATTCGTCGTCCTTGGCTCGCCGCCTGATAATTCCTTGCGGTGGCCATTATACAATAGTACAGCTCCCCATCCCCCAGGCCCGGGATTTCCGGAACAGGCTCCATCGGTATAGATCATAATCTCCTTCACGAGATTTCCTCCATGTTTCTTATTTTTTTTATAAGCCGCGAATTTTCGATATAGGCCAAAATACAAACTCTGCACGCCCAACAATATCCTTCTTCTTCACACTCCCAAAACTACGGCTATCCCTACTGCGGCCATAATGACGGTTGTCGCCCATAACGAAAAACTCATCATTCCCTAGACGAATCTCTGCAAAGTCCCCATCCTGGATTTGCACATCGGTATAGGGCTCGTTCAGGATTTGTCCATTCACATACAAGACACCATCCCGAACCTCTACCGTATCACCAGGCGTAGCAACGACCCGTTTCACGAGGTAATGCTTCTTATCAGGGCCTGCGCTAGGATCTTTAAGCACTACGATTTCCCCACTGCTGGGCGATGCGAAATAAAAAACGATTTTATTCACAAAAAGACGCTCCCGCTCTTCCAGCGTTGGCTGCATCGATTCACCCTTTACCATGGATAAGTTAAACACAAACATATTGAGAAGCAGCATGATAATAAATGCGATCCCGGCCGTCTTGCAGAAATCCCACAGCTCACGAACCCATTTATTATGGATAAAGTGCCGCTCCGCCTGCTCGGCAGTATGTTTCTCAGCTTCCAAGTTCTCCATTCTGTCTACCTCATTTCACCTGCGAACATTCTGGTCATTCCAATTCTGACGTTCTGATGGAACGATTGGCTCCAAGCCGCACCTCTTCTATAGCTTAACTCAGTAATAATACTTGCGGGTGCTTCGCATAACAATGCACATAATAATAGAAAAGCATATCTATCGTCCAATTGCAACGGACGGAAGATATGCTTCTTTCACCGAGATCATTATCCAATTTATCCGCTATGCGGCATTGGTTTTATTTATATAATAGACTTACAGCGAACGGGCTGTTGCGATACCCAAGCTCTGAACAGCCTCCAAAAACCTACTTGCTCCGTATCCCATCGCTTCGTAGAGCGGCATATGGGCCTTGTTATGCTCATCGCCAGCTACTACAATCCTGCGGATGTTGCGCTGCTGGAACCTTTGTTCCATCGCGTTAACCAGTTTTTTGCCATACCCTTGACGACGGTATTCAGGATGAACTGCAGTTCGATAAATACAGCCAAGATTCTGATCGATCGTTCCGATCAACACCCCAACGACTTCCTCATCAGCTTCTGCAATCATAATCAGCTCCGAATCCCAAGACAATTGTCTAGCGAAAGCCCGCTTAGTATCTTCGTAGCATTGTTCTGATAGAGCCACTTGCAAAAGCTCCATCACTTGATTGGCATCACTCAACTGGAAGGAACGAATACGCATGCTATGATCTCCCTTTTCCTTAGCTTGATAGATTCATGTAAAACACACGGTCCATTTTAACATCCAACGAATAATTAAATCTAGACAAAAATCGAGGAAAAACTCCCTACTTGTCCATTAAACCATAATAATCAAGGAAATACACCATTTTTCTTCTGAAAGCGCTTTATATTAAGCGTTTACATTATTTTTTGATAGAATTTATTCTATTAATGGAAATGTAAGTGCATAATTCGAAGTGTTCTACCAAGGTTTGGATTTGTTATCGCGAGGTTAATAGCGAATCTATTGTTTCCATTTGATTAAAAATTTAAAAAGCGAATTAACAACGGGGGATAAAACTTTACATGGTGAAAAAGGGCCTGTTACACATTATAGCATACCCTAAGGTCATCACAGAGCTTCCTGAGCCCTTTTTCCTTCGATTGAAAAAGCCGTCTTCGGGTAATCTTAACATAGATTACCTAGAAAGGAGGGGTTACCTTGACCGACGACACGTCTAAGCCATTCACAAATGACCCACAGGAGCTATTGTCGTCCAAGCACGAGGTGGAAAAGCAAAAGGCTCAGTTTAGCAGCTTCGTTCGCAGCGTCAGCGGAGATGCAACAGCGGAGAAGGGGCAAGTCGTTGAACCGCAGCACCGGGAGACCGATCAGCAGAACAACATGAAGGACGTAGAGAACCGGATGCTTGAATAGACAAGAAGCGACACATTCCCACGAAATCCAGCAGCCGAAATTGACCTAGCTCTGTACCATGAAAATTCAACATGAAAAAGCAGACCAAGAACAATTCTGGTCTGCTTTTATTGTTATTCCACTTTCTGTTCAGCAAAATATTGCGATAGTATTTTTAAGAAAACATTAGGGAAGGCCAAGTCATTCATATCCTCAGCCGTAATCCAGCGATATTCCTCCGCCGCCTGCTCGCCTTCATTATATGCTTCCCGTGCCTCGGCAACCGCCATCTCCGCAAAGCCCGCCAATGCGCTCAGAGCCGCTGCTTCCTGGAATCGAAAGACACGCAGATACCAATGTATATGGCTGAAAATATGCTCAGCGGCCATGAACGGTCCCGCCGCCTGCACATAGGTGCCTACCTCGGCCAACGCTCCCGCCAGACGGTTCATCGCCGAACCGTCCGCAACCCCGGCGCCTTCGCCAGGCTTGTCCGCCGCCGGAACATGGGGCAGCTCCCACATCCGTGCTAGCAGCCCCGTGTCCGGCCTCCGGCGCACGAGCACGCGCCCCGCCCGCTCTCCTTCGCCCTCTACAAGGGCGACGAGCCGATACTCGGGCCGCGGCGGCTTCGCCTTGCTCTTCACCGGCAGGCGAAGCTCGGCGCCCTCCAGGCGCGCCGAGCAATGCGCCATGACCGGGCAGGTCAGGCATTGGGGAGCTTTGGGGGTGCACACCAGTGCCCCCAGCTCCATTAGAGCCTGATTGAAGTCTGCTGCCCGGCCTGCCGGGATCAACGAACCCGCGAGCCTCTCCATCAGCGCGCGCGTTCCCGTCTTCATAATATCTTCCTCTATGAAGAAATAGCGAGACAGAACGCGCATCACATTGCCGTCTACAGCCGGCTCCGGCTGATTAAAGGCAATGCTGAGAATCGCTCCCGTCGTATAAGGTCCAACTCCCTTCAGCGCAGATACCGATGCCTTGTCATTCGGCACTTTCCCGCCATGCCGCTCCATCACTTGGCGCGCGGCGGCCTGCAAGTTCCGAGCACGGGAATAATAGCCAAGCCCCTCCCAGCATTTCAATACATCCTCTTCCGGCGCTTCCGCCAGACTTGAAATCGTTGGAAAGCGTTCAATAAACCGGTGAAAATACGGAATTACCGTATCCACGCGAGTCTGCTGCAGCATAATTTCCGATATCCAAATATAGTAAGGATCACGATGCCTGCGCCATGGCAAGTCTCGTTTTGACCGCTCGTACCAGGATAGCAGCTCTGTACTGAAATACTCCCTGCTTTCCTTACTCCATTTCTCTTCCATGACCCGATTGCTCTCCCCTTTACTCCACACTCTCTACCTTTTCCACGATGACGAACGCAGAAGCAAGCTGTCGCTCGTGCGTAATGCTGAGATGCACGGTGTAGCCTGTCGATCCAGCACCCAAATCCAGACGCTCCCATGCTTCCGGTTTCAGAATAACATGAGGCTTTCCCGATTGATCCGGCAAAATCGACATATCCTGGAAGCCAAGCTTCTTCCCGATGCCACAGCCAAACGCCTTGCTGACCGCCTCCTTTGCCGCAAAACGCCCGGCCAGAAATTCTGCAGGACGCGTCTTGCTGCCCGGCAGCTCGCGCTCAGCTGGTGTCAGCACACGCTTCATCAACCTGTCCCCGGAAGCTCCGTTTACCATTTTCCGCATCCGTTCTATTTCAACCACATCATGCCCAATACCATATATCAACAACATCACTTCCTTAAGGAGGGCTGTTAAAAAGAATAGTTCTACATTTCAATTAAATGATTTATTATACTACTTTCACATTGTAGCAGGGAAGTTCAAGTAACATAAGCTCACAACCTGTTTTTCTCAAATTTATAATTTACAATTTTAAGTCATTTGTACTCGCAATGAATTTGATTCAATATGGTATAATAGCACAAAATAATAATTAACCGTCTCAAACCTGTCACGAAAGGATGCGTTTGAATATGCCGATGGATTTTAATATTCCGCTGGAAGGCGGTCATATGCTGCGCTGCACCAAATTTCCTGCCCAAGACAAAGCGGCTGGTCTTATTGTTATCGCTCACGGGTATAAGGGATTTAAAGATTGGGGCATGTTTCCTTACATTGCTGAACAGCTTAGCAAGCAACACGAGGTGGTTACATTCAACTTTTCCCATAATGGCATTGGCGAGAACCCCCTCGAATTCACGGAACTCGAACGATTCGCGGTGAATACATATGCTCGGGAGCTTAATGATCTGGAGGCATTGATTTCTCATCTCCGGCAGGAGAAGGAGCTGCGCTCCCTCCCGCTGTTCCTGCTTGGGCATAGCCGCGGCGCCGGTGTCTGCCTCGTTTACGCCTTGGATCATCCGGATGATGTAACTGGCGTTCTCTCATGGAACGGAGTTACGAGCCTCGACCTATTCACCGATGCCCAGAAGCAGGAAATGCGTGAGAAGGGACGAAGCTATGTCATCAATGGGCGAACAGGACAACAAATGCCGCTGGACGTGGCTATCCTAGAGGACATGGAGCGCCACCAAGAGCGTTATAATATTTTGGACCGCATCTCCTCAGCGACCTTTAAGATCGCCCTGATTCAAGGCTCTAACGACGGGGCACATTTGCGAGAGGGTTCAAGTAAACTTGTATCCATCAGGCCGGATATTCCCTGGATTCATATTCCGGGCGGCAATCATACGTTCAATACCGTCCATCCCTTTCAAGGAACGACTGCGCCACTAGAAGAGGCGCTTAAAGCAAGCCTGCTGTTCATTAATCAGACCTTATCCTTAATCAAATACTAGACAAAAAACCGGGTTATCCTAGGAACGGATAGCCCGGTTTTATATTTATTCATAACGTAATGCTTCGATTGGATGCAGCTTAGATGCCTTGTTGGCTGGATACAATCCGAAGAAAATCCCTACAGCTGCCGAGAATCCAAATGCCAATAGAATAGCCCACATGGATACAACGAACGGCCAGCCGGAAATGGTCGAGAAGAGGTAGGCTGCCCCCAGTCCAAGCAGTGCCCCTGCCGTTCCTCCAATAAAGCACAGTACGACCGCTTCAATCATGAATTGCAGCATGATCGTGCCCGGCGTAGCCCCAATCGCTTTACGGATCCCGATTTCCCGGGTTCGCTCGGTGACGGATACCAACATAATGTTCATAACGCCAATCCCGCCAACAAGCAACGAAATGCCAGCAATGGAACCGATAATCGTCTGCAAAATAGAGAAGGTACTCGAAACCATTTCCTCAGCGTCCTTCCCCGTTTGGGACATATATGCGCTTTGATCCACGTTATTCAAATCAGCTAGCCATTTCTTCACCCGTTCCATGGTCTCTTCTATATTCTCTGGCGACGAGGCAACCGCCTCAAGCGCCCGGAAGCGCTCGTTGCTTCCTGGCATAGCAGTGATCGGAGCAAAGGCCGAATATTGCTGCCCTTCAAATCCGCTCAGAATTGATTCCTGAGGTTTAAACACGCCAACAATACGGAAGGTTCCGTCCGACAGCACCAGCTTGCGACCGATAGCGGATTGTTCGGAGCCATACACCTCCTCGGCAAATTTCTTCTCTACTACGATGACCCTTTGCCGGCCTCGTTCCTCCTGTGAGGTAAAGAAGCGTCCAGCAACCATGTCAATTTTCTGCATTCTATTCGTTTGCGATGTCGTTGCCGTAATCGTAAAGCGTAGTGTCTCTTTTTTGTGCTTCATCGTCATGGAATATGGCAAGGAGGAAGAGGCATATTTAACACCATCTAGCTTACGGATCTCCGTTAGGTCACGAAGACGAAAATCCGTATCATTGTCGCCGCTGCTCTCCATCTGGTTCTCAAAAATAACAAAATAGCCGTCTTCATAAACTGATACGATGGACAAAATTGAGCTTTGGCCAGCCTGACCGATCGATACGACAGTGACCACCGCCGCCACACCGAATACGATACCGATCATCGTGAGGAATGAACGGAGCTTGTTCAGCCGCAAGTTATCGAGCGCGATCAGTATACTCTCCCATATGCTCATGTCGTAACACTTCCTTTACGCGTATCTTTGAGCATTTGCCCATCGCCGAAAAGTAAAATTCGATCCGCATGCTCGGCAATATCAGGCTCGTGGGTAACGAGTACAATCGTCGTTCCTTCCTGATGAATCTCCTTAAATAAATGCATAATTTCATGGGATGATTTCGTATCTAGGTTTCCGGTCGGTTCGTCGGCAAGCAAGATCGGTGCATTCATCGTCAAAGCCCTTGCGATAGCTACCCGCTGCCGCTGTCCCCCCGAAAGCTCGTTAGGCCGATGCTTCACGCGTCCCTCCAGCCCAACCCTCTTAAGCAGCTCCAGCGCTCGTTCATTACGCTGCTCGCGGCCAATTCCTGCGTACATCATCGGAAGAGTCACATTTTGCAGCACGGTCTGCCTGCCGAGCAGGTTAAAGCTTTGAAAGACAAAACCGATTTTTTGATTGCGCACACGCGCCAGCTGCTCTTCATCCAAAGTATGAACTTCTTCGCCATCCAGCTCATACTCCCCGGAAGTAGGTATATCAAGACAGCCAATGATGTTCATCAACGTGGATTTTCCAGATCCTGAGGAGCCCATGATCGCCACAAACTCTCCCCGCTCTACCTTTAAATTCAGCGGCTGCAGGGCTTGTACTTCCAACTCGCCATTCTTATAAACTTTCGAAATATCTCTTAGGGTAATCATGGCAGCTTCACCTTGTCGCCGTCCTTGAGCTGATTTGCCCCTTCCAAGACAACACTTTCCCCCTTTGCGGCGCCGGACACGATCTCAATGTACTCTTCATTTTCTTTACCCGTCTGCACCTCAGTCTTAACGGCAACTCCGTCCTGGATTTTGAACACAAAGGATTGTTCCCCTTCATATTGAACCGCAGTCAAAGGAACAAGCAACCGCTCCTTATCCGGTACTTCAAGTTCAATGGTTACATTATATCCAGGGCGAAGCTCCGGGGAAATGCGACTTAATTCCACCGTCATTTCGACGGAAGCGTCTTTAGAGGTCTGATCCACCAGAATGGCGATCGGAGACATGTATGTGACCTCTCCCTCATAGCTCTCTGTAATGGAGTCGCCGGTGACGATCGCCTGCATGCCTTCGTATACTTTGCCTGCATCCAGTTCGTTAAGATTTGCTTTCACTTTGAAAGCCGACAGATCCACGATGGTGGCTATTTGGCTGCCCTCAGCAATCATTTGTCCGGGATCGACAAGCACCTGAGTCAACACGCCTTCTTCTTCTGCATACACCACATGATTATTCAGTTTCTTCTCCAATGAAGCAATCATCAGTTTACTGGTCTGAATCCGGAGATCGAAGGAGGTCAAATCAAGCTCCTCCACTTCTACAGAAGGATCTTCGAGCATCTTTTCTTTGAACATATCAAAATGCTGTTTCTTCGCATTCATCCGCTCTGTTTCAATTAGTTCGAGGTTCAAACGCTCCTTCTCAATTTGTTCCTTGACGTCATCGATCTGCAGCGTCATTAGAACCTGCCCTTTCTTAATCGTGTCCCCTTGCTTCACTTCAACCTTCTCAACAACCCCGCTGGTGGGTGAATAAATATCCGTGCTTTTCCCTGCTTCCAATTTACCGCTGGTATAAATTTGTTCCGTAATAAGCCCCTCAAAGACCTCCGTCATCTCCACGGCTACTGCCCGATTCATATTCGTCAAATTAGCCAATACTAAAACAATAATGGTCAAACCCAGGATGGCGCCCCAAAACCATTTCTTCTTAAACAATATAATCACCCTATCCTATGTACTCAGACTGCTGGAACTGACAGAACTGTAATAAAAGAATAAATTAGCCAAACCGCCACAATCCAAACCGCAACCTTCTTCAATGGACGTTTCATCATTATGCCCGCTCCAACTATATACAGATAAAGCCCCCAAATTGTAAACGGATTAATTAGCAAGAGCGCGCGGTACATCGTTCCCGTCTTCTCCGGCATTAACGCCGCGAGACTAATTGTAACATCAGTCAAAGACCTAGCGTCCATTGCAAGTAGCAGAACAGTCGTCAGTAATCCTCCGATGACGGCCGGCAAGCTCGCATAAGCGGCTACGTTGGCAAATTGGAGGTATTTACCTTCACCACGCATGATCAGATTCAGTAAAACTAGTAAAAGTGCAACAAAAAAGATCATGAGGATAGTACCGAGGATGAGGGTGCCATAACTCATGATAGGAGTAAAGCCAACAGCCTGTTCAACCTGCTCCGGACTCAAGCCCCCGGTCTTCAGCAAGGATTCTCTGCTGAGTTCCATCAAATAAGGCATCTGTAAAGTAGTAGTAACAAAACCAAGGATAAGCGCTAAAATCATGGGTAAAATCCAAGCTACCTTCTTGTCTCTTACTCTTTCGAAAGTCTCCCTTGGTGAAGTAAATATGGTCAGCAAATTTTTCAACTCTACTCCTCCCTTGTTCTGAACAAAATCCCGTTGCCAAAATATACCGTATAAAATTTAAGCACTCTAGCTATATATACGACTCAATCTAAAAGAAAGATTCAATAATTTTTTATATTAACCTCTTTAACACAAAACACGGCAGAAATCCTGTATTCCTAATAAAGAAGCAGGACTTCTGCCTTCTGCCCCACTGTTATTTGCGTGGAATTGGATTGCGTTTATGCTCTGTTTTCAAATAATGAGACTCCAGGCGCTTCTGGATGGCAGGGTCAACCGACTTACCCTCCAAATAATCGCTATTGTCTTCATAACTGACGCCCAGTTCTAATTCATCATTCTGTCCTGCCCACAGTCCCGCGGTCGGTGCTTTGTTAATGATGCTCTCCGGTACGCCAAGCGCAGCTGCTATGTGCTGGATTTGGCGTTTGTTGAGCGAACTTAGAGGCATGAGATCCGCAGCCCCATCTCCCCATTTGGTATAAAATCCGGCAATGGACTCTGATGCATGATCGGTTCCGACGACGAGCAGGTTGAGCTCAAAGGACAGGGCATACTGCATAACCATTCGGGCTCTAGCCTTCACGTTCCCTTTGCCAGGTATGCTCAGATGTCTGAATTGGCCTAAGCTCTTCATTGCATGCTCTACTTCTAGAGCTATTTCATCTACCGTATCCTCGATACTCGTCTCCAGCGTATGCGTCAGCCCAAAAACCTTTGCAGTCTCATAGCTATCTCCTATATCCTCCTGATCGCCATAGGGCTGGAACACGCCTAAGGTTATATATTCCTTGCCCGTTTCCTCGGTCAGTTCATCTGTTGCCCGTTTGCAGAGCCCGGCGGCTACAGCGCTGTCCAATCCGCCACTAATCGCAATCAATAACCCCGTGGCTCGTGAGCTCTTTACATTTTCCTTTAGAAAACGGACGCGCTGCTCAATTTCCTCATCGACATTAATGCTCGACTTGACGCCCAGCCGTTCAATGATCTCCTGCTGCAAGCTCATCATCGCATCCCCCTTTCTTTATGCTATTAATGATGACTACTTTCGGGTCATAATTCGAAAAAAGCCCCGCTAATCGGCAAATACCGGTATTAGCAGGGCGCTTCATCGCTCGTACAGCTCTCCTTAGCGGCAGAAACGGTCGAATGCGCTCGTTAAATCAGCCGCAATCTCCTCCGCGGAACGATCCTCAATTTGATGTCGCTCGATGAAATGAACCAGCTCGCCGTCCTTCAGCAAAGCGATCGAGGGGGACGAAGGCGGATACGGCGCAAAATATTCGCGAGCCTTAGCCGTCGCTTCTTTATCTTGTCCGGCGAACACCGTATAGAGGTGATCCGGCGTCAAATCATGCTGCAGCGCTTTGGCAACGCCTGGACGACATTGTCCCGCTGCGCAACCGCATACCGAGTTCACGACAACGAGCGCAGTTCCTTTCGCCGCTGGCAGCTTGCTCTCTACATCCTCTGGCGTTCTTAATTCCTGAATCCCTAGTGTTGTTAGTTCATCTCTCATAGGCTGAACCATATCGCGCATATATTGATCAAATGACATGGACACGTGCTTTCACTCCTTAACAACTGATTAACACAGATCTGTGACTTTTCTCTCATCTGTGTTCGACTATATTTATTATACATTCATAAGAAAGGAAAGCAAATTCAAAGTGCATGTAAATCCCCTAATTCATCCGCTGTTCCCATGCGGGGAGCTTGGGTCAACCGAGAAGACGCAAGTAAATGTCGTACCGACTCCTTCCTCAGACCTTACGGTAATATTACCGCCATGACGTTCCATAATACTAAGACATAACGGAAGACCTAGTCCGGTACCCTTTGCCTTTGTCGTGTAAAATGGAGCAAACAGCTTCTGCTGCTGCACTTCCGATAGGCCTGGCCCTGAATCAATCACGCACAGCTTGATTCCATCTTCGTCGTAGCTCGTCATTAACGTGAGCAGCCCCTTCTCTCCCATCGCCTCCATACCGTTTCTAGCTAAGTTCAGAATCAGCTGCTTAATTTCTTTTACGTTCAAATACAACAGGGGAACACGCTCATCCAGCTTGACCTCAATGCTCTGTCCTCGCAAATTGGCCTCTGCCCAAAGAAGCGGCTTCAGCTCTTCAATAATATGGTGCAAACTACATAGCTCCTTGGTCACGACCCGATTCTGCGCCAGGGCCAGGAAATCACTGATAATACTGTTTGCTCGATCAAGCTCCTCCATTACAATCCGGTAATAATGGTCCAGGTCATTTGCGCTCTTCTCCCGCATCAACTGCAGGAAGCCTCTTACCACCGCCATCGGATTGCGAATTTCGTGTGTTATTCCGGCCGCCATTTGCCCGACAAGGCTGAGCCGCTCCACATGGTTCAATTCCATCCGCAGTGTCTCAAGTTCAGTGATGTCTTGTACGATAATGACAGCTGCGATCACTTCATCGGTCAGCCCTTGAATGATAGGGGACATGCTTGTAAAATACACTTTATCCTCAATTTGCAGCAGCTCCGTCGTTTTTGTTCCCTCCTGCAACGCCTTCTCGACACGCAAAGCAATCAGTCCAATATCAAAACCGCCGCACTCACCACCCAGCTTCTGTCCGATCAAACTTCCCCTGGTCGCAGAGGGATGATCATTTCGGTATAATTGAAGGAATGTGTCGTTCACCGACAGAATACAACGCTGTTGATCGATTAAAATGATATTCAACGGTGCGGCATCCATAATTTGCTGTAACTTGTCGGCTTCGCTAAAATATTGATTCGTTAGCTGCATCACATGCTTATTCTGACGCTCTTTCTCCAACGAGCTCGCCATATAATAACTGTACAAGCTGCTTACGATAGCAGCGGAGGCTAAATGTACCGTGGAGACCACGATGAGAGCAGGGACATGAGCCTGCTGTAGATTGACTGTCAATAACGGGGAAGCCGTGACCATTATTTGCCCGATGGCCAACCAGAGAAAGAGGATTACAGTTCTGTCTTGTTGTTTCCTCTCTCTAAACCGTCCGGCAGACCACAGGATAAATGGAAACAATAACAATCCGGTTTCTAGCAGCCAGCCTGTAATGGTGTAGTTTACGGCATAAAGGGGAAACAAGGCCATCCGAAAGACGCCCATGACGATACTCAACCGTAATCTGCTGTATAGCATTAGTACAAATAAGGGCATAATCCCGAATTCTAGCGGAATAATATCCGAGTACGTTTGAGAGAATAAAGCACAAAGAAGCATACTAGCAGCACAAATAGCCGCCATTCCCAATGAATAGGGTGATTTTGGTTCAACATTAGCCGGCCTCCGTCCAAAACCGCTCCACTTTTCGTATAATATCGGAAACAGAAATGCTGGCAAACTAGCAACAAAAAGCTGAATTACAATCTCTTTTATTGCATCCAAGTTCTCCCTCCTCAGGCGGAAGAATACTGTACTCATTTCGATTAAATCACAGCCGACAAAGTTTTACAATATTTCATGTTTAAAGAAATTAGTTCCGGTATTTCTATCTGAATAATAGTATTATTAGTACAAATGAAAGGAACATCTTATGAAAAATTACGATGTGATCGTGATCGGTGGGGGCCCCTCGGGATTGATGGCCTCCATAGCTGCTGCGGAGCAAGGTGCAGCCGTTGCTCTTCTGGACAAGGGAGACAAGCTGGGGCGCAAGCTCGGAATTTCCGGCGGCGGGCGCTGTAACGTAACGAATGCGAAGGAAATTGACGAGCTGATCAAGTATATCCCCGGAGGAGGGCGATTTCTGCACAGCGCCTTTGCTCTTTTCAGCAATCGAGATATTATTGCTTTTTTCGAGGGGCTGGGCATCGCGCTTAAGGAAGAGGATAACGGGAGAATGTTCCCCGTGTCTGACAAAGCGAAAACCGTGGTCAACGCTTTAATCGGCAAGGCCAAGTCTCTTGGCGTTACACTTCTTGTGCATCATGCCGTTCAAGAAGTTATCTATAACCAGGATCAGGTTGCAGGCGTGAAGCTGTCCTCCGGTGAAATTTACAAAGCCCCTGCGGTCGTTGTCGCTACCGGGGGCAAGTCGGTTCCGCACACCGGTTCTACCGGAGATGGCTACCCCTGGGCCGAGGCGGCAGGTCATACGATTACAGAACTATATCCGACGGAGACGCCAATCATTTCCAAAGAGCCCTTTATTACAAGCCGAGAGCTCCAGGGTCTGTCACTTCGAAATGTGAAGCTCTCGCTTCTAGATCCGAAAGGAAAGACTGTCGTAGCTCACCAAGGGGATATGATCTTCACTCATTTTGGCTTATCTGGCCCGATTGCCCTTCGATGCAGCGGATTTATCCGCGGCGTTAAAAAGAAGCACAATATATCCCTGGTCACGATGTCCATTGATCTGTTTCCTGATAAGAAGGCGGGCGGCCTTGAGAATGATATGCGCCAGCTGGCTGCGGCCGAGCCGAAAAAGGCGCTTAAAAATGTATTCAAAGGGACTCTGCCGGAGCGCTTGCTCCCCTTGCTGTTCCAGCGGGCGAACCTTCCCGGAGAGACAACCTACGAGCACTTGCCGAAGGAGCCCTGGCTCGCCTGGGTTCAATTCCTCAAGAATTTCACGTTCCAGGTCAGCGGGACGCGTCCTTTCGAAGAAGCTTTTGTTACAGGAGGCGGGGTGCACCTGAAGGAGATTAATCCGAAGACGATGGAATCCAAGCTCATGCCCGGCTTATTCTTTTGCGGAGAAGTGCTGGATGTGCATGGATATACGGGAGGCTATAACATTACGGCGGCCTTCGCGACCGGCTACACTGCAGGCTACCACGCAGGACAAGGAAAGTGAGACTAGCTCACCTTCCGCATCTAGCGCAAAAGCATTTTCGCAATGTAAGGCACGTATAGCACAACGGCGGCAGGAACTCCCAATGCTACGCCCCCAATGGCCTCAAATAGAGAAACGCCTAGTCCGGCGCTGATGAATACAACTCCAGGCTGCAACAACAACCGATTGGAAGGTACGACCGAGTTGTGCTTCAATTCAGGACTTATCGGCAGTATGGCCAGGAGATCCCTTTCCAAGAAATGCTTGCGAAAACCATTTAACCAGTAATACAGCAAAACCATCAGTAGAGTGAATACTACAACATTCACCGGAAAGGGCGGAGCTGCCACTGCAGCTATTCCCACTGCTATGAATTGCAAATACATGACAAGATCGCGCCCTCGAAAGAATGATTTCATCATCGCTTCGGCAAGTCTACTCTCAGGCTGGCGGGATCGGAGAAGCTGATTCGAACGGCGGAAAAGCCACGGACGCGATCTCGCCTTCCGGGGGCTGCTAGTAGCTCCCGAGAGCACCAATCCCGTAAGCCGTGTCTTTTGATATTCCTCCATACGAATCTCTGCCTCGAATAACCCGACTGTATGCGTTCGTAAGCGAACCAGCCAGACCACAGTTGTCAGCAGGAGCAATACAATAGCCACGGTAAGGCTTCGATTTGGATGCAGTATGAAGGCCCAAACGATAAAAACTCCTCCTAGGACAAGCTGAACCAGCGACTGGTACAGCACTTTTCTCCACCGTGCTGTGTATATGCCTATCAAATTCTCACTCAGCATCGCCACCGCCTTGATTCCTGCCACTATCACATACAGAAGCCCTATTTCTACTCCTGTCATTGTATATACCCGGAGAAGTATCGGTAAAAGAATGAGGATTATCAGCCCCCATATGAGTGCCTGAGTCACCAGGCTAACCAAGATGCCGCGCAATACGATCCCCCTGTTCCACTGCTCGTTCCGGTGCATAAACAAAACATCCGCATTCTCCTGGTAGGTCGTTAAGCCGCCCCCAAGATGAATAAGGAAATATAACAATAGGGGGATGACTGCGTAGGGAAGCTCCATAAGCCAGCCAGGCAGTTCCTCCTCCCACAAGACATAATAGCTTCGTCCGAATATCAACATGGCTGGAATACCAATGTAGAGCAGCACTACAGAATCCACTACCGATCGAAAGATGCCATATTGCTTGCCTATGTGATCCTTCCACCTTCTCATGAAATGACGATGGATTACATTTTCAGGCTCTTTTGTTCTCGCCATGCCATTCTCTCCTCCCTTCGCTTTAATCAGCTAGCCTATCAAAGCAATCAAACAACGAAGCCTCCGGCATGGCTGCTGTGGAGCGTATTTCCTCTAACGTTCCCTGTGCAGCGATCCTTCCCTGCGAAATGAGAACAAAATCATCGCAAATCCGCTCCGCCGTATCGAGCACATGCGTTGACATGAGAATTCCCGCCCCACGCTGCCGTTCCTCCTCCAGCAGGCTGAGAAAATCCTTGATCGCACGAGGATCAAGGCCGATAAACGGCTCATCGACGATATAAATATCAGGACGGCTCAGGAAACCGATCATCAGCATCATTTTTTGCCGCATGCCTTTAGAGAATCCCCCCGGCAGGTGATGACGAGCCTCAGTCATTCTAAATCTGTCTAGCAAGCGCTCGCCTTCCAGCTCCAACTCATGCTGCCCCATACCGTACACTGCGGCTGCCAAATCCAGATGCTCCCACAAGGTCAAATTCTCATAAAATACCGGGTGTTCCGGGATATAAGCATATTGCTCGTAACCGGCTTTAAAACGGATGGATGCTTCCGCATACGGCATAATGCCTAGAATGGTCTTGAGCACCGTACTCTTTCCTGCCCCGTTCGCTCCGATTAACCCCGTAAGTTTACCGGGGCGGATCGCAAGGGATACGTCCTTAACCTTAGGATCTCCGAATTCATATCCCGAATCGCTGATGTCTACTTCAAGTAGGATATCCATATAATCCCCCATTTCTATTATGAATTAGTCTAGAGGTATATACGTAATAGCGGCTAGCCTGTTCCATGAAATAGCGCTCTATTCATGCTGCTCAATTGGAAACAGGACATTATGCGTCCCGACTTTTGGATAAAACATGAACTTTTCAGGTTTTATTCAAGTTTTAAATATGTAAACCGTAAATTGTGATAAATTATATTTTTAAAAAATCGGGTATCCCCTAACATAATAGATATGAAGCAATAGCGATCTAACTCTATTTTCTATGACTGCATGTAAAATATAGATTAAGGCGGGATGATGATGTTGAAGACCGAGGAACGCGGAACCGATTTATCACTGCACTTGTACCGAGTATTTTCTAAGTCGTTTAAAAGTGTCAATGAGCATGCCGTAACGGGAAGCAAAATTCAGGGCTTCAATCCGACAGCCTTTGCTGTTTTGGAGGTTCTCTATTACAAGGGGCCTCAGCCCATTCAGCAAATCGGGGCCAAACTGCTGCTGCAGAGCGGCAACGTCACATATGTGATCGACAAGCTGGAAGCCGCTGGCTATTTGCAGCGACAGCCCTGTCCACGAGATCGGCGAGTCATATTTGCCGAACTGACGCCAAAGGGTAAAGAGCTGATGGATAAGCTTTATCCGGAGTTTTCCGAACGAATTGACTATGCCCTTAGCGGACTAGACAATGAAGAGAAGCAATTAATGATTACATTGCTGAAGAAAATGGGGCGTGAAGCCGAGAAGCTGGCTCCGCTTGCACGCAAGTAGTTAGAACCTGTGCCAATTATGCAAAAGGCTGCATCCTTCCGTAAACGGAGGGAGCAGCCTTTTCTTGTATACCTTGCATACTTTGTATTTGTATACAATGATCTTGTACCCTAGGATGGATTGGTAATCCGATGAAGCGCCTGTGCGCATTCATGAATGTGCCGTACGTAGTCCTCCGTCAGGTTCTGAACCTGCTCGGATTGTTCATTTACCGTCACGCCTTCCCGCTCGACATCGACCAGCTCCACCTTGACTTCCCGCCGATCCAAATAAGAGCACTGAAAGTCAAAGGTGTAATCCTGACGCCCCTCTGCATTGATATGTATCCGTAAACCGTAGGGGTCTGCAAGATCAGCCTGGACTATAGTCTTATCGCCAGGATTGAGATATTCCGGTAGTTGCTCCTGCCAGGCGTTAACCAAAGTGCCTTGATCCACGTTCCAATCCTCATTCATTGTAACACCTCCCCTTTCCTTGTTAAGGTGCGGAGGCGTCGCCTCTTTTATGCATACAGCTACTTCTCTTTCTCGACCTCAGGTGCACGGTTCCGCAGGCCAAATACCGATACGACGCCAACAAGCGCCAATATGGCCATCACGACAAACAGGGTATGCAAACTGTTCTGCAGCACATGCTTCAGCTCACTCCAGAGCTCGGGAGACAGATTTTGCACTTTTTCCGGAGATAGCAAATTGTTAATGTCGTCCTGGGATACTTTGAGCCCGGAAGCCGTGCCAGCCGATGTCTGGGTTACGATCCGCAAATTGATCAACGTTCCGAATACGGCAACGCCGATCGTCTGCCCGATGGACTTAGTGAAGGTGTTCAGAGCATTCGAAGCCCCACGGAGGCTGTAGCCGACCGAAGATTGGGCGATAATCGTAAACACCGTGAAGGAGAAGCCAAAGCCGATACCGTACATCGCGTTAAAAACTAGCATCAGATAGAGCGGCGTCTCCTCCGTCATAAAAGCGATTCCTGCCGCTCCAAATGCAATGATGATCATTCCGATCAAGGACGTGTAGCGTGAACCTTTGCTAATGATCCAGCGCGCTCCATACACGGAGCCAAAGAGCCAGCCGATCGACATCGGAGCCAGAATAAGTCCGGACATCGTAGCATTCTGCCCCAAAACCCCTTGTATCCAAAGCGGTAAATAGGAGGTAAGTCCAATGAGCAGGGCGCTAGCCACCAGACTTGCTATGTTCGAGAAGGCGATGTCCCGCACTTTAAATAGCTTAAGAGGTACGAGCGGTTCCTCCGCCCGGTTCTCTACGATTAGGAACAGGCTGAGCGATATTGCAGCGATCGCCAAAATAGCGATTAACCAAGGGGACGTCCAGGCGAATTGCTGGCCGCCTGTCGCGAGTCCAAACAGGAGTGCCGTCACACCGATTGTAAAGGTTATCGCGCCGGCAATATCAATTTTCACCTTCTGCTTCTCATTTTTCTCATGTAAGTATTTCAAAATGAAAAAAAGCGACAGTAAACCGAACGGCACATTAAAGCCAAATACCCATCTCCAGTTTAAATAATCGACGACATAGCCGCCGAGCAGCGGCCCGACGAGAGATGAAATCCCCCATACAGAGCTGATTAAAGCTTGAACCCTAGCTCTTTCTTCAATCGAATAAATATCGCCGATAATTGTAAACGTGACCGGAATCAGCGCACCGGCTCCGATCCCCTGCAGTGCACGGAATACAATCAGTTGTTCCATGCTCTGCGAAAGTCCGGATAGTAATGATCCCGCCAAAAACAATAAAGACCCGATAATAAATACGGGCTTCCTACCATAAAGATCACTCATCTTCCCAAAAATCGGGGTCGAAACAGCCATCGTCAGCAGATAAGCTGTAAACACCCAGCTCAGCAAAGCTACTCCACCCAAATCTCCAACGATTCTCGGGCCTGCCGGACCAATGACCGTACCTTCAATTGCTGCAAGGAAAGTGGACAGCATTAAACCGGTCAAAATATAATTACGTTTCAATGATATATTCAAAGGGATGACTTCCTTTCCGAAGCTTAACAATTTTCCATACATGTCCTTAAGCTAGCTAATAGTATAAGGGAAGCCCCTCTAAAAAGGAAGAAGCAGACTACAACTGTAGTCTGCCCTGATCCATCATCCAAATTGTTAGTGGTTCGCCCGCAAAGCACTCGGGCTCATGGGTAATCATAATAACGGACGCCCCCTCTCTCACTGCTCGGCGGCATAATGCGGCGAGAGCCCTGGTCCCTCTGTAATCGGCCCCTGCGGTAGGCTCGTCCAAAATATACAGCTTCTTCGGCACCATCATGGCAGCTGCCGCGCTAAGCAGGCGTTTCTCCCCGCCGCTTAGCAGATAAGGAGAAACCTCTCCTCGTTCGGACAGTCCGATACTCTGCAGCAATTCCTCAGCACGCTCAATGATTTCTTGGGGCAGCGCATCTCCCGGCCTCAGGCGCATCTGGAATCGTGGACCGTAAATTAATTCCTCCCATACAGTGGCAGCCACGAATTGATGCTCCGGCTGCTGAAAGACATATCCAATATCCCCTGCAAGCTCATACAAGGTCAGCTTTGCGACATCCTGTCCTTGCCACCAAATCGTGCCGCGAGGCGGGGACAGCAAACCCATGAGCAAACGGGACAGCGTGGTCTTACCCGAGCCGTTCTCCCCGCAGAGCAAACGCCATTCCCCGACATTTAAAGTCAGATTCACATCCTGCAGCACTGTCGGTCCTGCTTTGCCATAAGCAAAGGACAGGCCTTGAATTTGAAGCAGCGGCTCTCGCCCCGATCCTCGCAGCCGTTTGCCGATTTTAGCCGGGCCCATGGATAACGAGCCCTCTTCAACATAAGCAGCACCCGGCAAGTGCTCTTCCGCTGTGTGACTCGCTTGACTTGCTTGACTCGCTTCTGAGATCTTCACGTGGCGCTGGGCTAGACTCTCTGTGCAGGGCGGCGGAAGACTTTGCCCCGGAAGCACGCCAAGCTCCACTAAATGCGCCCATTTCCGGCTAATCAGTTCATCCGTTGGCCCATCTATCATCACTTTGCCGCCCTCCATCACGATAAGCCGTGGCGCTGCTTGCGCTAGCTCATCGAGTCGGCCAGACACCGTGATAAGGGTCCGGCCTTCCCGATGCAGCTGGCGCAACAAAGCAAGAAATCGCCGCCGCGAGTTCACGTCCAGACTCGCCACAGGCTCGTCGAACACGAGCACCGGCGGAGCCAGCGCCAGCACTGCCGCGATGGCCGTTCGCTGCCGCTGTCCGCCTGACAGCGCATGGACGCTGTCATATCGCCGCTCCGTGAGATCCACCGCGGCAAGGGCGTCTGTAACCCGCTGCTCAATCGCGGGCACATCAAAGCGCAAGTTCTCGGGGCCGAAGGCTACCTCGTCCTCTACCCGCCCCTGTACTAGCTGCGCATCAGGGTCTTGAAACACAGCGCCGATACGCTGCACTACCTCAGCGATGCTTGCCTCGGCCGGGTCAAGCCCGTCCACAAGCAGCACCCCGTCGCGAACACCGCCCCCGGCTCTTGGCAAATAGCCGCTGAGAAGCTGCGCGATCGTCGATTTGCCGCTCCCGCTGTGACCAGTTATCGCAACCCACTCCCCGGGGCGAATTGCAAGCGACACATCCGTCACGACAGGCCCCTCATCCGCTTCATACCGAAAGGCTACATGCTGCAGCTCGATGATTGGCTTCTTCCTGGTCACCGTCAAATCCATCAGCCCTTTACGCTAACGGCAAAGCGGCGAAGCAGACCGCTTCGAGCCAAAGCATCGCCCAGCAATTTAGTCAGCACCCCGCACAATATGATACCGCTAATCGTCCGTACGACTAGAGCTATAAGCAGGATGTTCAAGCTCCAATTCATATAACCAAACATTTGAGCTGCCACAAAAAACCAAATGGGCACCATAGCCCCGCCAGCCAGCAAGAGCACCGACCAGCCCCAATTTCGATATTTAAAAATAAAAAATATAAGTTCCGCAATGACCATATAACAGGCCGCAGCAGCAAAGCACGAAAGAAGTCCATAAGCGGTTCCCATAAAAGACTGAACAACCGCTCCAATGCTATAAGTAATCACTGCCGTACCCGGTTTACGAATAATGTAATAAGCGAGGAGACCGTATACCATATATAATCCAGTTATCGTGGAGGTTGCGATAGGTCCTCCGATACTGTTCAACGCTTGGTTGACAGGCGATAAGTATACCGTCATCACTGCATTCGCCGCGGCCAGCATGGCCATAAGTACAATATCCATCGTAGTAAAAGCGGCGAAGGCTTTCCTTGCATCTCCATTCCCTTGCTTCACTTTAATCTTCCTTTCACCTTAATTGTTAACCTCATACATGAATTTAGGTTAACAATTAAGTTTCGTCAAGACTTTTTTTTCAGGGCAGCTATAAAAGCAGCAGTATCACAAGTGCGAAGATGCTAGTGAAACAGACGACATAACCGCTAATCCCTATCCTTACATCACGGAAATAGGTACGGTTCTCAAAGGCTCCAAATCCCTTGGCATCCATCGCTCCGGCAGTTTGCTGAACACGGCGGATCGCCCCCGCAAAAATAGAGAACAACTGACTGCGGCCCATCGTTAGGCGCTCTTTAATACCGCGTGGAGCCCGTCCTCCGCGTATTTTCCGTGCGGCATTGGTTATTTTGGCCTCTGCTTCTAATAAGGGCAGAAAGGTCAATGCCATAGATATCCCAAACAGGAAACGGTAGGGCAGTTTTAGCCGCTGAGCCATAATGACGATAAAGTCCTTGGCATCCGTAGATTCAATATAGATCAGCGATGAGAGGAACAATACCATCATTCGCAATGTAACGGCCGCCCCGTGAAGCAGCCCAACTTCGGTCAATGAAAATGGCCCCAAGGTTAAATAAATCTGTCCTGCAGCGGCTGAGATCGATGTCAGAATAAATAGCGGCAACCCAAAGCCCGCGATAAATAATACTCTTCTGCCTAGCCGCCCCATACTCATTCCCGCTCCAGCTATAGCAGCAACCAAGACGAACAACAGCATCACAGCTTGCGGAATCGGGTGCTCCATACGCATCGCCAAAATAGCCAAACAGAACAAAGCCACCAGTTTGCTTAACGGATCGAGTCGCTCTAGCGGAAATTTTTTTGCAATTCCCCCTTGTGTCACCATGCTTTTCCTCCCGAATAATATTCTTGCCTGAGCAGCGAAAACATCAGCAAATCCACAAAACCATCCTCCGTCTTCTGGTACTGCCGAAGCAAACCTTCTTCCGTAAAATCAAAAGCCCGAAGCAGCCTTTGGGAAGCAGCATTGTGCGGGTGCACAAGCGCCTCAATCCGGTTTAAGCCTATCGTCTGGTAGCCGTAGGACAGAACCATACGCATCGCCTCCGACATGTATCCGTGTCCCCAATATTCCTTGCCTAAATCATATCCGATTTCCCCGCGATAGGACCCCGACAGCTCCCAAACGTTAAAGCCGCAGCTGCCTATCAATTGTCCCTCTTCCTTCAATTCGATTCCCCAGCGTAAAGCATCCTCACTCTCCGACAGTGTGTTTAACAATTGAATCATTTCCAATGTATCCTCCACAGAGGCAAATGGAGGGATATTCATATATTTAACGACCTCAGGATCGCTCCAAAATTGAAACATCCGCTGGGCATCTGCTCGCTCCATTTTTCTTAAACGCAATCGTTCGCTTTCAATAACGGGTATATATCCCCCGCATCTATACAATTTCATCACTCCTTTTAAGACATACCTATATAGCTAATCACAAACAAGGAGGATGAGTCAAAGATAAATTAATTTGAACCAATTTTTTGAAACTTCTTCGATTTTCTTGCCTTGATTTCGGTGATACTATGATACAAAGAGATAAATATCGGAGGAAATATAGGAGGATACCTGCATATGGTTTACACCATTCTAATCATTATTATACTGGTGGTTGTGCTCGCTGCCAGTCTCTTAACACGCTTTGCGGTTCGACAAATCACTCAAATGAAATTGCAGACCTATGAGAATATATTCGCCTACCTGGAGAAAACAGGCATTTACTCGCGAGACCGTTTTGAAATGCTCGCTAAAAAGGAAGTGAAGGTCATTTCCAGGGATGGACTTGCTTTAAGCGGCTACGTATTGGAAAACTTCCCTGACTCCAAGCAGTGGGTCATTATCGTCCATGGCTACACCGTATCGTTGCACGTATCTGCTCAGTACGTAGATATGTTCCAAGAGGAAGGATTCAACGTTCTGCTCATCGACCAGCGCCGACACGGTAATAGCGAAGGAGAATATACAACCTACGGTTACCATGAGAAGCACGATGTGCAAACTTGGGTAACCTGGCTGCTGGACCATTACGGCCGCGATCTCATCATCGGCTTACATGGCCAATCCTTTGGCGGGGGAACAGTTCTGGAGTATCTCTCCATCGCCCATCCAAATGTCAAATTCGTAATCGCCGATTGTCCTTACTCCGATTTGACAGAACTTATGACTTACCAACTCCGCGTGCTAAATAAAATCCCCGCCTTTCCGTTCCTACCCCTGATTGACAGGCGACTGGAACGAAAAGCGGGGTTCAGGCTAAAGCAGGTAAGTCCGCTTAAAACGGTAGAACAAAGTACGATACCCGTTATGTTTGTGCACGGCACGCAAGACGATTATGTACCTACTCACATGAGTAAAGATCTGTATGAACATAAGCCAGAGCCTAAAAAATTGCTGCTCATAGAGGGGGCTCAACATGCCGACGCCTATAGCGTCGATCCGAAACGGTATTCGGAAGAAGTGCATTCCTTTATCCGAGAAGCGTTGGCTACTCCAGCCGTAAAATCTTGCCTGCCCAGCATTTGATTCTGAGCTTGTACAATATATTTATCGAGACGCTGACTTAACTCCAGCACCGTCTCACTACTAAAATTGCTGCTGTCCGCAGCATTCATTAACTCTAATCGTAGGTTTTCGATCGTGTCCATAAGTTCCCCGCTAACTTTGGGGCGATTGGTGTGCCGGCCCATGCTACACAGTGCCTCGTAAGCCATAAATTCACCTTCTCTCTTCTGGTCCACTCCATCATAACCCATGATGACAAAAAACATATTCTTAAAAATAGAAAAATATTAACATTATTTGTCGATCTTTAGGAGATAGGAGCGAGCCAGGGAACTTCTCCCTGACTCGCTTCTCCTCTATTTATCGATTCTCTATCATTTCCCTAGATCGCTCTATGATGTCCAGGGATATCCCGAGCTTGCTCGCGATTTCAATTGCATAGCTCTGGCCCGCCTGGCCGATCGTCAAACGATACAGCGGCATTAACGTCTCAGGGTCGAATTCCATACGGGCATTCTGAAAGCCCTCCGTTTGTGCGGCAAATGTTTTGAGCTCATTAAAATGGGTGGTAACTAGAACCGTCGCTCCCAGGCGGTTTAACTCTTCAAGGATCGCTATCGATAAGGCGATTCCTTCTCCGGGGTCGGTTCCTGCCGCCAATTCATCGATCAGAAGCAGCGTATTCGGACCCGCTTCGCGAATCATGGAGACCAAGCTCTTAATTTGTGCAGAGAAGGTGCTTAACGATTGCTCCAGATTTTGACCATCGCCAATCACAGCCATAATGCGGTTAAAGATGGCAAATCTGCTGCCAGGATTTACCGGAACAAGCAGACCCGATTGCACCATTAAGGCGAGCAATCCAAATGTTTTCAGGACAACAGTTTTCCCGCCTGTGTTGGGCCCTGTAATGATAAGCGTCTTGTAGGTGGAGCCAATGGCCAAATCCAGCGGCACCATCGTTTTAAGTAAATGCGGATGACGCGCTCCCAAAATTCTGCTCCCCCCGTCCTCACAAATTTGAACGGCCACGCCATCCATAGTCATTGCATACTTGGCTTTGGCGAAAATAAAATCATATGTGCCCGTGATCTCAATATTTTGCGACAGCTCATGCGCTTCTTTTTCCACCATTTCTGTCAAAACCCCGAGAATTTTAGCTTCCTCACGCGCTTCATCCCCGGCCAGCACCTCCAGCTCAGCTTGGAGCGATGCTACTTCATCCGGTTCTATAAATACCGTCTGACCGCTCGTAGATTGATCCAAGCTTTTTCCTTTGACCTGCCTGTAGTAATCCTTTTTCACTGGAATCACATATCTGCCGCCTCGCATACTGACCAAATTCTCTTGCAGGATGGCGGCGTGCCTGGACATGACCGCGTTCAGCTTCTTCTGGATTTTATCCTTTAACATCGCCATCTTACGGCGAATTTTCTCAAGTTCGCGGCTGGCACCATCCAGAATGACCCCATGGCGAATGCAGCGCTGTATCTCCTGCTGTAAATGCGGCAATTCATACAGCGAAGCCGCGTAAATCCCGATTCGGGGAGCAAGCTCGCCCTTGGATGCCATATACTTTTTAAGCTGCCCGCAGCTTTGCAGAAACGTCTGAATAGCCGTAAAATCTTTCTCTGTGAACAGATACCCCGTACCAATTAGAGCTACAACATTTTCAATGCCTTCCAGCGAAGGCAATGGAATACTCGTTCCTGCCATTAGCAGTGTCTTGGCATCCACCGTCTCCTCCATCGCCTGCTCAATCTGCGCTCTCCGTTCCATCGGGAACAGCTTCTTAATCCGTAACTTGCCTTCATAAGATACGGCGTAGCTTGCCAGCTCCTCTTTAATCTTGTCGTATTCCAACATGCCCAATGTAAATGATTCCATGATCGCTAGCCTCCATTTCTTCCTCTTAAATTTGTACAACAAAAAAAGGGCGTAAGAATGCACATAGCGCATCCCTAGCCCTTGTATCCTTAGCTGTCCGCATATTCAGAAAATAAAAAAACCGTGCTGAACAACAGCACGGAGTTAGATTCCGAATACAAACAGCAATAAAGGCGCCGTATGATGTCCCGCGTGTTCTTAACTAAATTCACAGACCGCAATTCAGGTACACGAAGCTAGGCGCACGTTGTAGAGATAACGGCACTTCTATCGTACGAATGACAGTCCATATGAAATTAATTAGTTAAGAACGACTACCAACATCAAATTCTCTCCTTTAACGAGGTTATGTATAATTTAACAGCATTTACGGCTTCTAGTCAATGATGAGCTTCCTTGAACGATATTTTCATCTGCCTGTAATATGAGGTATTATATAAAAGTATTTATCCACTAATGTAAACGGAGTGTAAGCAGCAAAGGCGCTTTCGCTCCCAGCTATATTTTTGAAAGGAAGGGAACATTGTGTCTTTACTACATCGGATCCGTCCATCCAATATGAAGCCATTCGTTTTTTTCTCGATCATTATGGTTTTGAAAATCTACATTACCTGGCTCGCTGTTTTCGATGGGGCACAGCCCTGGGGGCCGTTGCTGAAGGAAATCCCATTTATCTGGATCGCCTTCATCCTAATTGAATGGTTCTCCTCCAAACGCAAAATCGGGATTTACCTTGGAGTGAATTTCATTATTACCGCCGTTCTTTTTGCCGTCATTATGTATTATAAATATTACGGTGTGATCGTTAATCCTAATGCACTGCAGCAGGTTAACCAGGTAACCGCAGTCAAGAATAGCGTCTTCTCGCTGCTCTCGCCACACTACCTGCTGATCTTTCTAGACATTGTGGTACTGGGATTTTGGCTGATGCGAAAAAAACGATCCTGCGTTATCAAGAGCTTCTTCAATCTTAAACGGATTAGAGGAAGTGTTGCGGCCGTGATCTTCTCGGTCTCTCTTGCTCTATGCGTTTTCAACATTTGGCCGAACCGAGCCACTATGAACGAAATCAAACAAGCGGAGCAAATGGGGATTCTCAATTATGAGACATACACCATATTTAAAAGCAAAGAACCGGAGCTGACCGATAAGAGGGAGATATCGCAAGCCAAAATAAATGAACTCAAGGGGATTACTCCTGTCGCTGAGCCCGCTTATTTTGGAGCAGCACAAGACAAGAACGTCATCATCATTCAAATGGAATCCTTCCAAAATTTCTTGATCGATTTCAAGATTGACGGACAGGAAGTGACCCCGACGATGAATAAATTGGCACGGGACAATATTTACTTCAGACATTTCTATCAAATGGTCGGCCAAGGCAATACCTCGGATGCTGAATTCGTCGTCAATACGTCCTTTTACATTCCTTATAACGAGGCAGCGACGCAAAATTATGCTTCCAAACAGCTTCCGAGCTTGCCGAAGTTGCTCAAAGCCCAAGGCTATGATACGGCAACCTTCCATACGAATGTCGTTGACTTCTGGAATCGCCGTGCTCTGTATAATGCAATCGGATTTGACCGTTTTTACGATAAAACGTATTTCGGCAGCGAGGACACCGTCTTCTTCGGCCCTTCGGACGAGGTGCTGTACACGAAAACGATCGACGAAATTCAAAAAATGTATGATGCGGATCATCCGTTCTACGCCCATGTACTCTCTATGACCGCGCACCATCCTTATACCCTGCCGAATGAGAAACGCAGCTTCCCATTGCCTGAACGCTATCAGGACAATATGGTCGGCGACTATATCCAGGCGCAAAATTATGCAGATCAGGCGCTTGGCAAGTTCATCGAGGAGCTGAAGGAGAGAGGTATTTGGGACGACAGCATAGTATTGATTTATGGCGACCATCTCGGCCTGCCGATGTATTCTCTGGACAAACAGGGGCTAGAGCTGATGAAGGAGATCTATGGCAAGGAATATAGCTATATCGATATGATTAATATACCGCTGATTGTTTCGGCTCCAAATATGTCCGAGCCCGCAGTACTAGATACGGTTGGCGGTCAAGTAGACATTTTACCTACCTTGGCCAATCTATTAGGAATCTCATTAGATCAGCAGATCCACTTCGGCCAAGATTTATTCAATCAAACGTATAACCTGCTGCCACAGCGGTATTATTTGCCTTCAGGATCATTCCTGAATGATAAAGCTTTATTCCTGCCTGGCATCGAATATCAGGACGGAATCCATTTTCCATTTCATGAAGCTCAAGCGTCGCAACATCTTACTACAGAAAAAGAGTATGACCGCGCCCTGCAATTGCTGCATTTATCCGACAGCTACGTGCGTCAGCTCCCGGATGTCCCCATAGAATAATTTGTACCAATATTAAATTACCACTACATGAAAAACCGGTCGTTCAAGAAGTTTTTTCTCGGCGACCGGTTTTTTTTGGTTCTCAATTTAACTCGACCTCGTCAAAACAAGTTTCTATACTCACTCTACATCCAGGATCGTTACCTCGTACATCTTATTAATTTTTGTATCTATCGGTACCATCGCAAAGTATTGTTGATCATTATGTAGAACAAATTGAACTAACTTCGTTTTTAAACCCTTCCCACATTCTCCAAATCAGTAATTGCATTTTCAAAATCTGCTTTTATTGTTTCAATGTTGTTTCCTAAAGAGTATTTTGCCCTAATGTTCTCCATCTCATATAGAAAGTTACTTAAGTATCTTCCCTCAATAATACTATGATTATCATTAGGATTTCTTTGAATACCATTTTTAATTTCCTCTTTTAAACTGTTAATATCCTCCCTATTTTCTTCAATAAATTCGATATTTAATCCAATTCCTCTCTCAATTCATCTTCATTACATAAATGATCTCGCAGCATATTTCAATCCTCCTTACTCTTATTAAGGCCTCAGTTTCATTAGCCACTTACTACAATTACTAGTTCCTATTGTTCATTTACAAATCATCGATGTCTTAACTCGTATATATCCTCTATCGTTTCCTGTAATCGGAATACGATTTTATTATTTAAGGGTCGTTCCCCATAGATAATAGAATAAAAAAAGTCAAACACTCTCAAGCTATTTATCATTTTATCAATTGAAAAATTAGGCTTCACTCGATAAAAAATTCCATTTTCCCCATATACTTTATCGGACATTCTTTTCCATCTCATAAGTTAGGATTGCGGAAAACTCAAAATTAAAAGCGACCATCTATTTAATCTAGATGACCGCCCAATGAAACCTTAATCATATTTGTTTTAACATGATTTCCCTAACACCATTATCAAATTTGGCTCCTTCTATGTTAGCCCCCTTCCAGGTAACACCATCAAGATCTGCATTAGTGAAATCAGCTTCTTGAAAATTACCATTAGTTAAATGGGCTCCTGATAAGTTTACACCAGTAAAGTTCGCTCTTATAGCTTGAACATTAGATAAATCAGCGTCAATAAAGTCAGATTCCGAAAAAATCTCCACCTAAGAGATTTGCACCATTAAAGATCGTTTTATCAAAGAACGCTTCTACCGCACTTATATCTGTTAGATTCGCATTCCGGAATGTAGCCTCAATAAGAGTCGTTCCTGATAAATTACCATAAGAAAATTCGGCCTCATCAAAGCAAGTTTCTATACAGGTACTAACCCAGATCTCTGCATGTTTCAGCTGTGCTTTACGAAGATTCGCCTCACTGAAGACACAGTCCGCTATATCCGCTTCTTCCAAGTTACAGTTTTCAAGATTGGCTTTATCAAATTCACAATCACGAAATGAAACATTGCTGCTCTGAGATTAGCATAAATGAAAAAGGTCAATCGTATCTGCTAGCATATAGATTGACCCAAATCATTTCCTAAGATTCGTTTATTTCACCTTTATTCTAATTATAAAAAATTATTAAAACCCCCATTTAATAAGTTCATAATGGTATTCTGTTCTTTCAATACATATGCCGAAAAGTAAATTTTCATCAACTAATATGAAATCTCCATAACCTTTAGAAAACCTAGTTAAATCAAGTACATTCTCCAGATTCATAAATACCTCATTAACGTTAAGTTTTACGGCCTCAATTTCATATTCTCCAAAAAAGAAAACTCTACATTCTTTATTGAATAATGCGGTCGGCATATCCAAATTTCTTAACGCTTGTATAGACATATAGATAGTTTCTTCATTGTCCCGCCCCTGAAGAATGATTGGATTGTGATGTTTTGAAAGAGTCAGGAATACTTGTCTACAAAATGATTCGTTAGCCTCTACTTCCATAAATAGATCTTTCGGTAAACTCAAAAAG
This sequence comes from Paenibacillus lentus, assembly GCF_003931855.1. NCBI lineage: Bacteria > Bacillati > Bacillota > Bacilli > Caryophanales > Paenibacillaceae > Paenibacillus > Paenibacillus lentus. The sequence goes on from NZ_CP034248.1 coordinate 89,342, forward strand.
GACAATTGCTTAATTAAGTTGTTTCTTCGATTCTTCCTTTTTAAGCGCTCTATTTTTTTTATTCTATCGAAATTCAATTTAATCACCTTTTCTGAGGTTTTCCTTTCTTTTTATAGCCATCAAAATCCTCCGGAGAGTGACCCGGATATTGGTTATACCTCCCTTTTTCTAATGGGTTCCCTTTTAAGTCATCAGCACCATGAAAATGGGGACCTCTCCCAAACTTATCGTCCCTATGTTCAATAATATATTTTTTCTTCCCATCAACTTCAAACTCATATACCTTTCGATTTTCACTCGTTCCATCATGAACATAAACAGGTTTTTTATGCTGGATTGAATTAGGAATTCCAGCCCTTCTTTTTGCATCTCTAAATGCTCCATTGTGGGTTAATACCTTATTAACATCCTCTGGTTTCTTAGCATTCGTCCCAGTATCCTTACTACCCCCACGCTTCCCAGAGCCACCACTACCGCCACCGCTGGTAAAGCCAAAATGGCGGTTAAGGCCAGTAGTACCCTTGCCCTTGCTCCGCCCCTTGTTCGTGGCAATGGATACCCAGGTGATCGCGGCGCGCATCTTGTCTCCGCCGATCTGCTCGATGAAGTTGCCGATGAATTCGATCCGGCCTCCGGCTTCCATTGCAGCTTCTATCGCCAGGCTGCGGGTATATTGCATGGCGACCTGCTGGCCGACGTTAGCCGATGTGCTTACAGCGTGGGCGAGCCTTGGATGACCAACCGACAGGCGCTGCATGGCATTCTTGATCTTCCCGAGCTGTTCGCCCAGCCCCAGATTGTTGCCCAGCTTCCGGGCTTTCGTCCACACCTTGCCGAGGTCCTGCCTCATCGGACTTGGCATCATACTGGCGGTCTTCTTCACCGCCTGGAAGGCATCCACCGCCCGGTCTACGCCCTTCATCAGCTTCTGACCTGCCTTAAACGTTTCGACGCCGCGCTTCACGAACTTGGCCCCGGTCGCCGCCCATCCGGCAAACGGAATGGCCGCCGCCGCGGACAATGCCGCGTTCGCGTAATCACCACGAGCCAGGTAGATACCTGCGTTCACGAGGTCAGCGATCTCCCCAAACCCCGGGATCAGCCCCGCGACATCCAGGCCGACCTGAACCACATCCAGCGCTTTTTCCCAAAAGCTCTTCTTCTTCTCAGGCGGCTCTACTTCGGATACAAAAGGCGGCTCCGGTTCCGGCTCCAGATCTTCGACGTATACCGGACTTTTCTGCAATCCCTCCAGCACAATTTCCGTACCCTGGATGTCCGTATCTCCGTCCATGACGATACTGCTGTCGCCGCACACCAGATAGATTCCAGTCTCCGCTTCGATCTTTATTTCCTTCTCCGATGCAAGCTCCAAATCCTTCTTGCTTGCCATGATTATTCCAGAGTCGCTCTGAATTAATACACCCGCCTCATCCTCCAGAACTTGAAATAATATTGGTAAACTTACTAATAAATGGTCGTCTTTAAGTGCAAGCTTTGATAATTAATCTCATTTTATGAATATTAGAAAAAAAGGCCTTGATAGAGTAATGTCACTTTATCAAGGCCGACTATATTAATAGCTTTGAGGAATTGCATTTCTTTTTGAACAATCTAAACATTCAAATACATAGATTGCAGTATAATGTCCTATATCTTCCCAAAATGCATCTACATTTTCGATTTTCCCTTTCGACAACTGTTCTAAAATACTTAATAAATAATTCAAACCGTTCCCATCATCAGATTGCTTTTCAAGATATTCTCTTTTCCATTCTCCAAGATATTTTGCGTAATCATTACAACAAATTGGCCAATCATTGTATTGTATCCATGGGACAGATGGTGTTTTTTTCCAGTTCAGCTATTTTAGCTTCATTTCCTTTTCCATGTTTCTACTCCTCTTATCAAGGTCGAGATATTACTGGATACCTAATCTTTCTCTATTAACCAGGTTGACGTTCCATAATTCTTCGATCGGAACAACCGCCCTTGCGCGATCGGATATAGCGTCCCCATCTTCTACCCAATTGTTCTAGCGGAATGATTCATAGAATTTACTTACATCCCCCAAAAAAAAGCCCAATTCAAAAAATCTGAATATTGCATATCCAGACTTTCCCACTCTAAGGTGTCAGGTGCGAGATAAAAAATTTCGCCGAGTCTGCCCTCAAAAGCCCCTCCATTCATCGCATAAAAACCACCAACTACATCATCTGCGATTAGCAATGATGATTAATCAAGAAATCTTGAATATTTTCTGTCTCAACTATTTTGGCAAGTCCTCCTATACTTACGTTAACAGTTTCAATTAATATCCCTATGGAGATCATCCAAAGGAAATCGATATAGCCAACTTCTTTCTTCCCTACATTCTCCAAATCAGTAATTGCATTTTCAAAAAAGACTCACTCCTCCTTAGAACTTCAAGTTGGAATAAGCCTTTGAAAGTTAATAAGCGTATTTATCAATTTGTTTAGTGTTTGATTTGTTGGGTGTATTGTACGATCCTGTTACAACAATGTAAATACTGTAGCCCCTCGTTGTTAACATTCATGTAATCTATAGTCGAGCTAAGTTAGGTCTATTAGTACTATAAATATTATATTCTTCTTTATGCCAAAATTCTTTAATTCCTATTCTTTTTAACAAATCCACTTCTTCCTTGTATATAGGATACATTCCAACCAATTGGATTGTTTTATCAGGCAATTTAATTGATGTATCGTCTTTTTCAAGAATTGAAGTTGCAAAGGTAAAGAATCCAGTCATCTCTGATTCCTTTGCTATTGGAGTATCCAAGGTAAATATGTCGCCATAAGAAAATCCCTTTAAGCCTCTAAATTCAGCAGCAAAATAGGCAACGGCTAATCCCCAACTCTCGTCTTGCGTTTCAAGACTCAAAATTAGTTCTGGTTTAGCACTTTTCCATTCATCAAATTCACCTTCTGAAAGGCCATATGTTACTACTGTTAACATACCTTCTTCAGGCAAATCATAGTAAAAAAATACATGCACTGGGGAACTTCCATCCGATGGATCTATTTTTTTTATTACGTCTTCTTCACCAAATAGTTCTTCAAGCTTACCAATATAAAGCTCAGCACTTGTCTTCATATACTACCTTCCCTTCATGCATCTTATGGTCCTTTATAATCATCTGAGTGATCTTCATCCTTGTGGCTCCTATTGGAACTTGGCTTTTCTGGCCGAAAATGATCAGGATTATTGTGCTCATCTAAAAATTGTTTTCTTGAAATTCCACGTTCTTGGGCACTTTTTCTATGTTTTCTAAATTCGAAGCCCGGTTTATGTCCCATATCCCACGACTCTTTAGGATCAATTATATCACCAGTTAATGGATCTTTTACATTACCATCAGCATCTTTAGCATTTTCCCAAGTTTTTTCTTTGACTCCCTTTCTGAACTTGGAAGGCCGGCTATAAATATCCTTCGGTTCACGTGTACGTTTTGGTCCCTCACTTTTTAAAATTGTTGCTTGAGTCCCCCCAGCCTTACGCTGCCCACCAGAGCCACTTCCACCGCTACCACTGCTAAATCCAAGATTACGGTTGAGATTTGTGCCCTTGCTCCGCCCCTTGTTCGTGGCGATGGATACCCAGGTGATTGCGGCGCGCATCTTGTCTCCGCCGATCTGCTCGATGAAGTTGCCGATGAATTCGATCCGGCCTCCGGCTTCCATTGCAGCTTCTATCGCTAGGCTGCGGGTATATTGCATGGCGACCTGCTGGCCGACGTTAGCCGATGTGCTTACAGCGTGGGCGAGCCTTGGATGGCCGACCGACAGGCGCTGCATGGCATTCTTGATCTTCCCGAGCTGTTCAGCGGTTATTAACAAAATAACAAGCAGTTGCTGGATGCCGCTGCTTGTTATTTGATACTCTTAATTATAATGGTTTAAGATTTAATGGGTCTGTCAATAGTTTTGTGTAAACTCAATTAGAGTAACCCTTCCGAGGGGGGCGGACTGCCATTTTTAACGCAAATAGTTACTGACACAATCCGGGAAGAAGACTGAAAACTGAAGTAGCATTTGCCCCCAATTCTGGACACGACCCGTCCTTCGCTTTCACTTCATGCTTCTCGTAGCCTAAGTGCGTATCAAGTTCAGCTTCCAGCATCTTCTGTATGGTCTCTGCTTCTCGACTAGCCTGCCTAATCTTTCAATGTTTCTCTTATCTGTTTCTATTAATATTCCTAAGGAAATCATCCAAAGAAGATCAATATAACCAACTTCATCCCTTCCCACATTCTCCAAATCAGTAATTGCATTTTCAAAATCTGCTTTTATTGTTTCAATGTTGTTTCCTAAAGAGTATTTTGCCCTAATGTTCTCCATCTCATATAGAAAGTTACTTAAGTATCTTCCCTCAATAATACTATGATTATCATTAGGATTTCTTTGAATACCATTTTTAATTTCCTCTTTTAAACTGTTAATATCCTCCCTCTTTTCTTCAATAAATTCGATATTTAATCCAATTCCTTCTCTCAATTCATCTTCATTACATAAATGATCTCGCAGCATATTTCAATCCTCCTTACTCTTATTAAGGCCTCAGTTTCATTAGCCACTTACTACAATTACTAGTTCCTATTGTTCATATACAAATCATCGATGTCTTAACTCTATATATCCTCTATCGTTTCCTGAAATCGGAATACGATTTTATTATTTAAGGGTCGTTCCCCATAGATAATAGAATAAAAAAAGTCAAACACTCTCAAGCTATTTATCATTTTATCAATTGAAAAATTAGGCTTCAGTCAATAAAAAATTCCAATTTCCCCATATACTTTATCGGACATTCTTTTCCATCTCATAAGTTAGGATTGCGGAAAACTCAAAATTAAAAGCGACCATCTATTTAATCTAGATGACCGCCCAATGAAACCTTAATCATATTTGTTTTAATGGTGTTAGGGAAATCAATTAATAAAATGGGAGAATTAATAAAACAACAAAGCCTTGACCGAGTAACGTATGTACCATCAATCAAGGCATGTTAAAAAAGTTATTATTCACTTTAATAATTTAAATTTCTATTTAGCCCCCAAATGAACTTGGACAGTACACCCCTTATTCCGATAGAATGAAATCAGTCGGAGGGGAACGCAATGGAAAGAAAACGGTATGATCTGAACTTCAAGAAAAAGGTTGTATCCAAGGGGCATGAAATCGGCAATATGACGGCAGTAGCCAGGCAGCATGATCTTGATCCGAAGATGGTGCTGCGCTGGGCAAGAGAATTGAAACGCAAGGATCTTGACGAATTGGATGGCGATGCTTTGAAGCATGCTTCATTCGTTCCTACAGCCTCAGATTATGCAGCCTTGGAGAAGGAGCACGAGAAGCTCAAGAAGCTCTATGCAGAGCAGGCGCTAGAGAGGGAAATCCTCCGTGACCTGTTAAAAAAAACGAACCCACACTTGCGGATAAAATAGAAATTTCGCAGAAATACATCATGCAGGGCTATTCAATCAGCCTTGTGCTGCGCATTCTGGAAGTGGAGCGTTCCACATATTATGCACATGTGAATCGCCCGAATCAGCAAACTGAGCGAATCCTCAGGAACGGTCGCTCCGCGCCTGGTTACTCATATACGCAAGACAACAAGCGAATTAGCGATGAGCAAATCTGTGAGTGGATCATGGAGCTGTTGGCCGATGAGTACACGTCTGTCTACGGATACCGCAAGCTGACAAAGATGCTGAGGCGCCAGCACCACCTTGTGATTAACAAGAAGAAAGTCTATCGGCTGTGCAAGAAAATGAATGTGCTTCGCCCTCAGCGGAAGCTCAAGGCCAAGCATCCGAAACGACTCGCAAATAACAAAGTCATTACCGCTTCCAATCAACTGTGGGAAACGGATATTAAGTATGGTTGGCTCGAAGGTGAACAGCGCTTTTTCTTCCTGATGAGCATCATCGATGTGTTCGACCGAGCAATTGTTGCTTATCATCATGGCTTGTCCTGCGAGGCTAAGGATCTGGTTCAAATCACGCAGGAGGCACTAATGAAGCGCCAGCTCTTTGACAAGGCGAATCGACCAATTATTCGATCGGATAACGGTCCACAGTTCATTAGCCATCGGTTTGCGGAGGCTTGTGAACAGTTTGGAATTATCCACGAACGAATACCGCCTAAGACGCCGAATAAGAACGCCCACATCGAGTCTTTTCACTCGATCCTTGAATCGGAATGTTACCAGCGCCACGATTTTGAGAGCTACCAACAGGCATATAAGATCGTTAGCGGTTTTATCTACAATTACAATCGCAATCGCATCCATGGAAGCATATATGATATGTCGCCGTACGAATACATGGAAGCAGTCCGGCAAGGCAATGTAAGACCCAAGGAAATCAACGTGTAAGGCATGATCGTCATCAGATGAAAAACTATGAAACATCGAGCGATTCTATGCAATCATTCGAATAAGAGGTGCTGTGTCCAATATTAGGGGGTTAACCCGATTTGTTAAAACTCTAATTTTCATTTAACCATTTAAGTCCTTAAAGTACTTTAGTTCTTCTCTATTATAATCTATCATAGACAAGAAAAATTCTTTAAAATTATCAAATCTATCTATCTCCTCTCCTGCAAACCAAATTACTTGTCCAGGATTAGAAGAATTTAATTTGGTTATTACAAATAAGTCCTTATCAATTTTTGTCACTGCAATCGGCAAAAGTTCATCTCTCGGAACTCCACATTCAAATATTACCGAATCTTCTATTGCATTAAGTATATTTACTGCATAATCCATATCAGAAGAAGAAACAAGCTCATTTGTACCAAATAAATCGACAGATTGATAAAAAGATTTCCACCCATTTGCATATTTCAAGAATTCTTTATATTCCGAATCTAAATGATATCCAAGGTGTTGCTCGGTTTTTATTAGAAGTTCTTCAGAGGCAGCAACTTCTGGTAAATGGTATTCCCACAAGCCCTCTTCATCATACTTTTCCATATCTTGTTTAACTAAAATCATTATTGCTATTGTTTCAATCCAATTCATTATTCTACCTCCCTGTTAAATTTATTTCCGTCTCTTCTTATTCTCTTTCTTTTTTTGTTCCTTTGCGTTATCAACTTCTTCTAGAATAAATTCTGTTGGTTTATAACCTACAGGGTATCCATTAGCCTGTCCACCAATACTTGTATTGATCTTTGGATCTAAATCTAGCCACTCAAAAGGCTCTGGATTATTTGTCCAGGTTGTATCAGGCACGTGACCTGGGTGTCCTTGATATGGGTTACCATTTTTTTCTGCCCGTTGTTTTTCTTTTTTTGCAGCACGAGAAGCTTCCTGCCTTAGTTTCCCTTTAGTAGAAACTCTACCTGTTTCTGATATATACCCCTCTTTTAAAGCTCTATTACATCCTTCTACATACTTTTGTGCTTGCGCTTTTTGATCAGGTGTAGCATTTTTTGATACTTTAACTATAACTGGACCTGACGCTTCATTAACGTCTCCAGCATTCCCCCTACCCCCACGCTTCCCAGAGCCACCACTACCGCCACCGCTGGTAAAGCCAAAATGGCGGTTAAGGCCAGTAGTAGCCTTGCCCTTGCTCCGCCCCTTGTTCGTGGCGATGGATACCCAGGTGATTGCGGCGCGCATCTTGTCTCCGCCGATCTGCTCGATGAAGTTGCCGATGAATTCGATCCGGCCTCCGGCTTCCATTGCAGCTTCTATCGCCAGGCTGCGGGTATATTGCATGGCGACCTGCTGGCCGACGTTAGCCGATGTGCTTACAGCGTGGGCGAGCCTTGGATGGCCAACCGACAGGCGCTGCATGGCATTCTTGATCTTCCCGAGCTGTTCGCCCAGCCCCAGATTGTTGCCCAGCTTCCGGGCTTTCGTCCACACCTTGCCGAGGTCCTGCCTCATCGGACTTGGCATCATACTGGCGGTCTTCTTCACCGCCTGGAAGGCATCCACCGCCCGGTCTACGCCCTTCATCAGCTTCTGACCTGCCTTAAACGTTTCGACGCCGCGCTTCACGAACTTGGCCCCGGTCGCCGCCCATCCGGCAAACGGAATGGCCGCCGCCGCGGACAATGCCGCGTTCGCGTAATCACCACGAGCCAGGTAGATACCTGCGTTCACGAGGTCAGCGATCTCCCCAAGCCCCGGGATCAGCCCCGCGACATCCAGGCCGACCTGAACCACATCCAGCGCTTTTTCCCAAAAGCTCTTCTTCTTCTCAGGCGGCTCTACTTCGGATACAAAAGGCGGCTCCGGTTCCGGCTCCAGATCTTCGACGTATACCGGACTTTTCTGCAATCCCTCCAGCACAATTTCCGTACCCTGGATGTCCGTATCTCCGTCCATGACAATACTGCTGTCGCCGCACACCAGATAGATTCCAGTCTCCGCTTCGATCTTTATTTCCTTCTCCGATGCAAGCTCCAAATCCTTCTTGCTTGCCATGATTACTCCAGAGTCGCTCTGAATTAATACACCCGCCTCATCCTCCAAAGAGATGAACAGGCTTCCTTCCGTAGCGGTGAGCGTTAGTTCGCTGCCCCCGAACTTCATTTCTTTGCCGTAGTTGGTTCCCCAGTACTTCATGCTGGGATCTTCCATCTTCGGCGAAGGCTGGCCTCCTCGGCGGATCGAGCTCATGGCGATCGCTTCTTCCTCCCGCGGGCTTGGAAAATACACCTGCACCGAATCTCCCTGCTGCGGCATGCAGTAGAAACCGCTATTGCCCTCGGCGGTGTAGATCGAAAAATAGGGCAGCCAGCTTGCCTCCTCCTTTGCCTGCTTCCCGTCCACATCCATATGGACGCGTACTTGATCCTTCTGGACGTCGATAATTTTCCCTTCCAGCGAGGCTCCCGCCAGCGGTGTATTGAGAATTTTGTTCTGCCGGATGCCTCTCTCCGGGCTAAGTATGTATTGATGCCGCAGCTCTCCTCCTGTAAATTGCGTGATCGCAGAGAAGATAACTAGCTCCTGTCCCGCGAATTCCAGAATATCGCCTAGTGGATACCAGTTCACCAGGTCGACCGCGTAGCGGGTAAAATCATATGGATGCAAATCCGCAGCTCCATCACCGCGCGCCTCTTCCAGAGCGCTTAAATCACGCTGAATCGTATAAGGGGTATCTTCCGGCAGCGGATGAAACCGGCCCACAGGGAGCCCCATCCACAGCTTGGGAGATGCCGCCGCAGTTTCCGCAATGACGACAGCCCCGAATCGTGAAGCTACCCTTTTCAGAAACTGCCAGTCGGTCTCTTTATACTGCAGCGTAAATTGCCCAATACGCTGATGGCTCATAGCATTATCGATAAAATCCGATCCCGGGTAAGCCGCTAGAACCGACTCCACCAGTTCGCTGCATTTCATCTCCCGATTCTGGTAAGAACGGGTTCTGACTTCAACGTCCATCAGGGCCGAGTAGGAAACAGCTGTCAACTCGACATAGTAAATGCCCCGAACAACGCGAACCGCGATCGTGTCCAGAATCCCCTGGAACAGAGTACGCTTTGTCTTTCCCTGCTCATCCGTCTCTTCCAACGCAATTGGGTCCTGACTTCTAGCCTCTTGAATATAACGATCCTTATCTTCCTCCGGCACAATCCCGGTTAACCACAGCTTGGCGTGCTCACCTACGTTCCGCTCTAGTCGCAGCTCACTGATCTGTTGTATGCGGTAAGGCCACACGAGCCGCACTTGGCCATATCCTGCTGCTGCCTGTGTCGACTCTGCTTGCACATCATTACCTCCTGTCTGTCGCTAAATGATTAGTACAGCTGGTATTCAATTTCAAAAATAAACCCGTTTCCCTCTTCGTCCCTGCCTCACCCCACCGATGTTCCATCGAGCTCCTGGCCATCGTCCTCAATCTGAATGAGTCCACCGTGGATGCAAAAGGTCGTGCAGTTGCTAAGCAACGCTGGCTCCCCTTCAATCAAAACATCTTCCTTGCCCCCAGCCCATTTCTCCAGAATAACGGGAACGCAAGGCGCTTTCTGTAAGCCTTCGATATCCATTTCCCCGTTCTGAACTGCCGGATTCAGCATGCTGAAGCAGTTGCCAAACGGGATGATATTCACCATAGGCTCAGAATCCGCAACATTCATTTGCGCCTTCTCCTTCAAATGCACGCCATGACACAGCGGTGTCTTCAGCCGATTCAATTGCGTACCACAGCTGCAGCTTAAGATCGCTCCGGCCACGACATAGCTTTTCTGCTCTCCTCCGTCAGTTTCATTGGTGGAATATGCACCGACAACTTCCATCTTCTAACTCCTCCTCGCTCATTCGCCCTAATTTATTTGCTCAACTACCGTAAGTAGCTTCACTGCTTCCAGTCGCCGCCCGTTCGACGCGCGTTAGCCGGATTCCGTCAAAGTCTCTGCGCAGTATGCTTTCCGCCAGCGCCAGATGAACCAAAATCTGTGTCTCCGCAATACCAGCCACTTGGAACAGCATCCATGGATTCTGCTGATCCACCTCTACCACGAGACGGCGAAGCGCCCCATCCGGCCGAAACTCACTCTCCGCAGACAAGCAATCAACCCGTGGAGGGATCATCAGCCAGTACGTCTGGCTATGCTTGCGCCGAAGATCCAGCAAGCGAACCGCGAAGAACTTCATTTGTGGACAGAACTTCTCGACTAATAGCTTCAGCCGGGTCGATAACAAAGGCAGAGGATACTCCAAATAATCCGGGTATTGCACCCGTTCTGCCTCCTGGATCGTAAAATTCAAATGGGCCTCCTGAAGCGCATGACAGCCTTTCTCCGTCAGCATTTCTTTGGTGATCTCCGCAAAAACGCCCACAGGAACAGCCGGGTTATACACACGCTCATCCAGGCTCAGCTTGTACAAATCAAGCTCCATCGAGATTCACCTCTCCCTCGGCTTCCGTGAAATAAGTAAGCAAAGCTCGCCGCGCAGCCAAAGTACTGGAAACGGCAATGCTCTCGTCGATGAGCGCTCCCTCCAGAATGGCACCGGTAAAATCGGCATCCTTCAATACCGCATTCGTAAAATCAGCGCCCTGAACATTGGCCCCAATGAAGCTCGCCCCAGTCAGATTCGCGCCGATAAACCGGGCTCCGCGCAGATTCGCCCCCGTGAAATCGGCATCGGATAAATCCGCCCCGGCAAAATTCACACCAATAAACCCGGGAATTTCCCAATCCTCCATGCCTGCCGTGCCGCTCATCCCTTCCACGAGTCTGAAATCCGCCCCTTGCAGCCCGCAATGCTCGAAGCTGGCTTCATGCAAGTAGGACCCAACAAAATTCGTGCCTGCAAGCAGGCATCTCTCAAAACGCGTGCCGACCAGCATGCATTCCGCCAGCTGGCTGTCCTTCAACTGCGTATCCTCGAACCGTGCGTAGCGAAAATCCAATTCGCTGTAATCCCCGCCAGTCAAATCCAGCTTGCGGTATACTTCGTAAGCGCATTCACACTCTTTGGCCGCCTCGAGCCATTCCCTCACCTCTGCGCTGTCCAAATCCCGCTCGTCCAGCTTATAGACGATTTCGCTGTGGTCCAAATACTCGCCTACGCGGATTTCAACCACCGCCTCCTTATCGAGCTGGAAGAATTCTTCCAGCCGTACGGCTTCGGGCATCGCCTGGCGGATCAAAGCGACGACATAGCCATGAACATAGGCGGCTTCATGCCGCATTTCCCGCTCCACATCCATCTCGCTAATCTGTCCCGCATATTCCCGCCGTCTGGACATGACCGCTTCCTTCCACTTCTCCAGCGGCAGATAAGCCCATTTGGCTTCATAACCGCATCTGACGGGCTGGGGGTCCATAAACCAGTTCTCATCCTGCGCTTCCCCTAGATACATCATCTTTCCGCTTTGCATTGCTGTCCGCAGCATCGAATAGGTCATATAACCGATCCGTCCCTTCTTCCCCGCAGCCTGAAGCTCCAGCAGCTGCCGGCACCAGGCCCGAAACGAAGCGATGAACTCCCCGATCAGCTCCAGACGCCAGCCTTGATAAGTCTGTTCCAACTGCTCGAGCATGATCTGCCGCTGCGGACGAATCACCTCGTCGCGAAAATGAGCCAGCGCACCTTCATTCCTCATCTTGATCGCTCCTTTCTTGTCCTTCCTGAACTGGGGAACCAGGATTAGTTCGTCTTCAGCTCCAGTCCCGAGATCACCGTGCGGTCGTCCATTTCGATGGTGCTCGTCTCTTGGCTCGTCAGCGTAATTTTCTCCTTGGCCGAAATCGTAATATTCTGCTCGGCATTCATCAGAATGTCCTCCTTCGCAACCAGCTTGATTTCCTTGCTGCTGGATATTTCAATGCCGCCGCTCTCGCTTAGACGGATAAATATCTCGCCATCCTTCCCTGTGATCACCACTTCCTCCGGCGTCATCATCAGCTCCTTGCCAGCGGCTGTCCGGAAATATTTATGATCGGGGTTGCCCAGCTTGTTCGTCTCACCTTCGTCGGAATTTTGCCGCACCGAGCTGCTGGCCACGCCCTCCTCCTCCCGGTTGCCGGGAAAATAGACGCGCACATGGTCGCCGACCTCAGGCATGCAATACCAGCCGCTGTTCCCCTCGGCCGTATATACCGAAGCATACGGAAAGCAATGTGCATCGTTAGCCTGCTGGGTATTGTCAATGGCGAGGTGAACTTTGACCGTGTCCTTCTGCACAGCAATGACTTGGCCCTGAATCGAAACGCCAATAATTTGATCATTGTAAAAAGGATTCGGCCGCAGTCCCTCCCGGGAGCTTAATATATAGCGGTGAGTCAGCTGACCTTGCTTCATTTCCGTCCAAGCCTCGATGACATACAGCAAGGAGCCTTTGAACTGTACGTTGTCCCCAAGCTGGAACACCCGCTCCGACTCTACCTCGTAATAGATATAGTCGTTCTCCAAGACTTTGGCGCTCGTATTCTGCGTCGTATGGCGATACGGGTCCATTCGCTTCATCATTTGATAGTGGCTTTCCTGAATAACCCCTTTGATGCTGCCATCCGGCAAGCCGAAGAAGAACTTAGGCTCGTCAAAGACGACCGAAGGAATCAGCACGGTGCGCAGCCGCGAGGCCAGCCGGGTCAGGAACTGCCAATCCGTCTCCAGGTACTGCATCGTGAACCGCCCGATCGCCCCGCCTCCGGTAGCCTCGTCGATAATGTCAATGCCCCGGTAAGGCGTTTTGACCACATTCAGCAGGTCGGGATACGTAATGTTTTTGTTCTGGAAGGAACGACTTCTTTTTTTCACATCCAGCTCAAAGGTATGCGACACCGCTTCGACTTCCAAATGGTATACGCCCCGGACGGCCTTTACGGCAATGTTCCGCACAATACCGCAAAACAGCGGGGACAATGTGCCCTGCTCGTTGCGCTGGCTGATCTTGACGGTGGTTCTGGCATCGCACATGAGCACATAGCTGTCCTTTATCTCCTCAGACACGATGCCCGTAAATTTCAAACAAGCGTGATCATTCACTTTCTTCACAATTGTCAGCTCCAGCAAATTCACCAGTTCAAACGGGCTGACCACCAGATTGTCATAAGTAAGCGCGGACTCCGTCATGCCTCAGCACCTCCCGGTCTCGATCCCCGAAGCTCTGCCGAGACTTCTTCATCCGATAGGCGCAGGGATGCCATCATACTCTTAGCAATCGGCCTCCAATCATTCATCTCTTGATCCAGACAGTTGAAGGTACACATAAGCGCTCGCCCCTCAAGGGACATGAAAAACATGAAGTTATAAATGCTCCCATTCATCACCGGGGTGACGAACTCGCAATATCCGACAGTTGCCTCAGGCGACTGAACGGTGCCGTCTTCGTACCATTTGAGTATTTTTTGCGTTCGGCGGAGAATCTGCGTAATACCCTGTGTGAATTCTCCAATCTCCTTGTCGCGCACCGGAGTTGCAGTATGGTTGAAGGCGACATTAATCGTGCTAAGCGCGTTGGTGTAGATCAGCTGGGGCCTGCGCTCCGACGGATACTTCAATGCTGCCATTTGCGGGGTCATCGGCTTGAACATGCTGGGCATTACCAAAGACAACTGATCCTCGAACAAAGAGTACCGCTGAAAAGACAGCGTCTCCCGCCCCACCTGCACAAACGGCTGATCCAGCCTCACCTCGACAAAATCCTGCCACGTCATCCCGACCGCCGCATTCTCCTGCGTCTGCTGCGCTTGCTGGCTTTGCCTTTGCAGCATGGCGATCATCGTTTCATCCAAATGCTTCACAAATCTTCGCTCCTTCCGAGATTGAAAAATTTTGAGACTTTCTATTGTTATCGGAAGAAATAGCTATTTATTTCAATATTTTACCTATAAAAAATATGAAAATTTCCTTCAACATTAAAAGGTCTCAGTCCGATGAAGCTTAGGACTGAGACCTTTGGTTTTGTCGATCTGATAGATTTAGGTTGCAGCTGACTGCCGAGGCTTCTCCCGTGCAATAAACCAGATCAATGCAAAATTGAAATCATGTACAAGACGGCTGCCTTATCGCTTAAGCTTCCGCGCATGCGGATGGATTCCGCAGCACTCCTTCTGGAGCCAAGCCCCCTTGGAGCTCCGCCTCTTTTCTCCGCAAGAACTTCCGATCCCGCCAGCGGATATAGCAGAAAATGCCTCGAATATATTCATCCGCGATCATGCAGCCATAGATGGCCGCAATTCCCCAGCCCAGCGAAATTCCAAAAACATAGGAAAGGCCGGTGGCTACGATCCACATCACCGTCAATGAGACAAACATCGTATATCGTGTATCTCCCACGGCATTCAGTGCGTTTCCCAGTGTCATATTGAGCACCTTGGCCGGCTGCAGTGCGAGATTAAGCCATAGCAGCGATCCGCAAATAAGCAATATTCCTTCATCCTGCGTAAACAAGCCCAGAATTTTCTTGCCGAATAGAACCAGCAGCCACGTATTGATAATAACTAAAGGAAGGCCCGCTCCCAGAGATCGGTATACCGCCTTGTACGCCTCTTTGGTTCGACCTGCTCCATAGAGATGCGCAATTTGAATCTGGACGGCAAGCGCGAGCGAGAACCCCAGCAGGAAGCAGAAGGTTTCCAGCGTGCTCATATATGTCCGCGCTGCCAGCTCCATGGAGCCAAGCGTAGCAATGAAAGAGTAAATGACGAGCTGCGAGAATACCCAGCTGCCGGAGTTGACCCCAAGCGGCCAGCCGATGACAAGTACTTCCTTGAACAGTTTGCGGTCGAATAAGGATATATCACGAATCCCGATTCTGCGTTCGAAGGCGCCTAAGAAAATTACCAGCAGCATGATCGTCGCCAGCAGACGGCTGGTGACGGTGGAAATCGCCACCCCGGTCAAGCCGAGCTGCGGAAATCCAAGCTCTCCAAATATAAAACCATAGTTCATGATAATATGGATGATGTTCATCGTTACCGCGATATACATTGGCCCTTTCGTATTGCCGGTGTTGCGGATCGCCGTGCCCAGCGCAGCCATGAGCGCGGTCAGGATCATTCCTCCGCCGACGATTGAAATGTAAGTCACGGCGAGCGGCATCAGCCCCTCAGGCAGCTGCAGCATCCTAGCGATTGGGCCCGGAACGGCAATGAGCAGCAGGCTGAGCCCGAGGCCAATAATGGCGGTTACTTTCAGTGAGATAACAGCGACTGTCCGCGCTTCTTCTTCCCGCCGTGAGCCTAGCTTCTGGGCGATGACGATTCCGGCACCGCTCGCCACCGTGGCAAACAGCGTTGTCAATGCATTGAAGAGCTGGTTAGAGAAACCGACGACGGCCACGGCGTCATCCGAGATGCGACTCACCATTAACGTATCGACGGCCCCCAGTAGAAATTGCAGGAACATTTCGATAAAGATCGGCCAAGCCAGTATCCAAAGCCCGAATTTATCTTTCTCTCTACTCCTATTATTTTTCATTATTACAACCTCCAGTATGACCGAGAAGATATCAACCATCCGTATATTAACTTGTAAAAGCTGCTATAAAAGTCCCATTTTCCATCTACGATCAAGTTATTCTTCAATTGTTGCGGGCTTTCATTATATATAGTTCTACAAGGAATAATTCAGATGCGAAGACAAAAAACTCATTCCTTAGGGCTAACATTGAGCATGAGTCACATTATAGATGGTATATTGGATGGGATGTATCACTCAACCAACTGAATCTTTAAATATTCAAACCTGAATTTATATGTATTAGGAGGTAATTCGCATGTCTGTCATTCAATTTACAGTTCCTCCCATGCCCCATTATATTGCCAGCGGCTTAACCCTGCTGAGCGCTGGCCAAAAGCACCCTAGCCGGCAAAACATCGACGTATTCGACCTCCTTGTCGTGATGAAGGGCTGCCTGTACATGGGTGAGGAAGAACGGAGCTATGAGGTCAGCGAGGGACATGCTCTCATTTTGCGGCCGGACAGCTATCATTATGCGACAGCGGATTGCAAGGAAGATACGCTTTATCATTGGCTTCACTTTCAAACAGCCTCCAGCTGGTCGATGGAGGCGGAGAGATGTGACGAGCATTTCTGCATGGGTGATGACCGTCCGGGATATATGCCGGCCTCTGCCTTTTCAACATGGACATTCAGTGTGCCCATTCCCCAGTTTACGAAGGTTGTGCAGCCCCAGAAGCTGAACGATACCCTTACGGAGTTGACTGATCTCAACCGCAGACTGCATATATCCGGCGCCAGGCTGCGTCAGCAGACGTTGTTCCAGGAGGTGATTTCTCTCTTATCCGCTTCCTTGGGGAAAAATGGTCCATCTCCGCAATCACTCTGTGCAGAGCGTGCGGCCTCTTACTTACGAGAGCACTACAAAGAGCCATTTTCAGCCAAAAAGCTAGGTGAAAGCATTAACTTCCACCCGGTCTATATCGCCCGCTGCATGCAGAAAGTGTTCAACTGCTCGCCTGCCGCTTACTTGCAGCGTTACCGGATTGAACAGTCAAAGCTGCTGCTCTTGCAGAGCAATTATACGGTGGAGCGGATTGCCGAGGAGGTTGGCTTCAACCATGCCGCCTATTTTACCGCCAGCTTTACTAAGATTGAAGGGCTGTCCCCACGAAAATATCGCCAGCGTTTCGCATGGATCAATCAATAATTATGAGATGCGACAAAAGTTGACACGTTTTTTTTGCTATAGCAGTCTATCTCTACTATAATTTAATTAGGTCTAGAGCTATCATATCTAATGACCAAAACCTATTACTGGGGGAAATGCGTTGACACAAGTTAAAATATTCGCGGACAGTATTTCTGACGTACCGGATTCTTGGATCGAACAGCATGATATCGGTATCGTTCCGCTGTATGTCGTGTTCGGTGAGAGCGCTTATAAGGACAAGCTTGAAATCACTACAACCGACATCTATCGCAGGGTAGACGAGTATGATGAGCTGCCTCGAACGGCGGCACCATCTCCGGCCGATTTTATCGCAGCCTTCGCGCCCTGCATTGAACAAGGACAGGACATTGTATTCATCAGCATGTCGTCCAAACTTTCATCCACTTATCAAAACGCACTGATCGCCGCGGAAGAGTTCCCGGCAGGCCGCATCCGAGTTGTCGACTCGATGCATGTATCCGGCTGTATCGCTCTTCTTGTCCTTAAAGCGGCCCTGGCTGCCAAAGACGGAGCCAACGCACAAAAAATCGTCGAGCTCCTAGAGGAATGGCGAGAGCGCGTCGAAATGGAAGTGCTGGTGGACAGTCTTGATTACTTACACAAGGGCGGCCGCGTATCCAGTGTCAAGCATATGATTGGCAGCCTGCTTAAAATCCGGCCTGTGCTGAAGATTAAGGATGGCCTTGTCATTTCCACCGATAAATATAGAGGTAAAACAGAGAAGGCTGTTGAGCGAATGCTACAGCATTTCATCGACAATTTTCCAAAGATTGATAAAGATCTAGTCATTGTGGCTCAGACGCTAGCGGAGAAAGCGGCAGATTATATTAGAACGACGCTTCTGGAGCAGACGGATGCAAAAGAAGTTGCCATCATTGAAGGCGGCTGCGCAATCTCCTGTCACTGTGGCCCGCGTACGGTAGCCATCATGTATATGCGCAAGGTTGCCCAGGCTTAACTACCCGTCTATGTTTGATAACTTGAAGCACTTTGAGGCTACCTTTAAGCCTTCAACGAGCTGACTTGAATAGACCGTCTTTTTCTCGGGTTGGTTGGATAACTCCGGCAAAAGCGGTCTTTTTGCTAAAATAGCGCTTGGTAGTAGTAAAGCCGACACTGCATATGGAAACTTCCCGAGCAAATACTACGTAATATCTAATGATAAGAACTCATATTTCACACATGACATCGGGGGTGAAGTGAGAATGAAGCAAAGAATGATTCGTATTGTCTCAATTATTTTTACAGCGATGCTCGTAATTGGATTCCTGGGCGCTCCACGTGCAGGTGCAGGGTATATTGATGATTTTCTCAAGGGTGTTAAGGTGTTGTCAGAACTTCCCAATGAAGTAAACGAAATTAAAGAGAACTATCAGGTCACCTTGGACAGGCTGGAGGAAGCGCAAGGAACACTGGAAGCCTACCGTCAGCAGAACGAGGAGCTTATGGCAAGCAACAAGGAGCTGGCGGCCACCGTATCCGCTTTAACCGAAGCACAGGAGATCCGGGAAGCCAATGCCCGCAAAACCAGGATCATGATAATAACAGGCGTCGCACTGCTGGCCGGCTATTTCATTCTCCTTCGCGTTATCCGTTTCGTGCTCCGTAAATAATCCCTATAGCCACGAGGGAGGATGATCATTTGGATATCGAATATAATAACGAATCTGCCCTGCTGAGTGGACAAGCTGTAACTTTTAAGCTCGACCCTGGGGAGATCGCTCACGTGCTGCATCCCGGGCAGATTATCGCCTTCCGCGGATCCGGCGGCCATCGAAGCGATAAGCTGATGAATATACAAGGAATGTATCGTAAACGTAAATTGATCCGTGCGGATATTCAGGGTCCCTGCCAGTTTGTCGCCTCCCTTCCTCCATCGATTACAATGAACACGATCAGGTTTACGGACGGGAGCGATCTGCTGTATGACTTCAAGCATTTATTCTTTTATACCGAAGGCGTAGAAATGGAGACTCGCATCCTCAGCATGAAGAATATGATGATTACGCGCGATGCGATCAAAATGAAGTTCTCCGGGAGAGGCTTCATCGGCATTTTAACCCAGGGCCAGGTGCTTGAGATGCCGCTTGATCCTGAGGAGCCAATCTATGTGGAGGCGGGAAGCGTCATTGCCTATCCCGAGAATGCCAAGCTGGAGCTGTCCGTCTATGGCAATCACCTCGCCAGCCAGCATATGCGCTACCAATGGAAGATGACCGGGCATGGACATGTTCTCATCCAGGCCGGCTCTGGCAACCGCGAGCTGGAGCGTGATCTGCAGAGCGGTGACGGTGTCGTGAAACGCTTTTTGCGCGAGGTGATCCCATTTGGCGGAGTATTTATTAAGTAGTGCGTCGCTCCAACCATAAGAAAGCTGTTATTGGTGGTGGGGTGTGTACTTGGTAGATGCGCACAAAAAGCCGGACGGAAATACATCGCGTTTTTTCCATCCGGCTTTCTTTTAGGGCCTTATTAGACAACCCTCTTCGTATTTTATTTTTTACAATGCCTACTTTGTAATCTTCCCTCTCCAAGCGCTGATCCCGCCCGTAAGATGAGCTAATTTGCTATAACCACTCTTGCTAAGGATGCGCGCCGCATTTTTGCTGCGCATTCCGCTCTGACAGTAGAGCAGCAGCTCCATATCCTGCGGAATCTCGCTAATCCGGCCTTGCAGCTGTGATAATGGTATATTCTTCGCTCCAGGAATATGTCCCCTCTTATACTCGCCGGTTTCCCGAACATCGATCACTACGCAGTCTTTAGAGCTCTGCATCTCATTTCTAAACTGCTCGTCCCGCAGCAATCTCAAGCCTGGGGCAGGCCGTACGCGAGTATATGCAAACCAAACAATCAATAATATGATTAAAATATAAATAAGTGTACTTGTCTCCATACTGGTTAACCACACTCCATCAGTTCTTAAGCGCAATATTGTCCACGAACCGCGTAAATTTGCCGGAAGCCCCGGCTTTTTAGCAGTCGCGCCGCCCTTTTACTCTTTATGATGCTATCAGAGAGAATAAGAACAGGCTCACTTGGGGACAATTCATTTCTCCACACAAAGGGAAGTCGTCCAATGGAAATGTTGATAGCCCCCTGTACATGACACTCCCGGTAGAACACCTCGTCCCGAACATCGAGCATCTTCGTCTGCTGCGGAAGCTCCGAGATGTCGTTCAAAATGCTCGCATCGACATAGGCAAGCCCTTGGACAGGCAGTAGATTACGGATCAACCAGATCAGCAAATATCCTAGGCCCGCTAATATTAGAGCAATGAACCACATGAATTGTTATCCTCCAGTTAGACTAATTCGTCTTCCCAGGCCAGCAATCCGCCCGTCATATTTACGACATTAAAGCCTTTTTCCTGCAGTAATTCGCAGGCTAGTCCACTGCGGTTGCCGCTGCGGCATATTACAACCAACTCCTCCTCAGCGTTCAATTCGCTCAATCTTTCCAGAATCTGCCCAAGCGGAATATGCTTCGCGCCGTGCAGATGGCCCTCTGCCCATTCCTCCGGCTCCCGAACGTCCAGCATCATGACCTGCTCGCCTTTTCTCAGACGTTCAGCTAACGCTTGCGGTGTAATTTCTTTATTTACTTTTCCAGCCAAAATGATCTCACTCCCTTATAAATTGTCTTACCGTGCAAAATCCGATTTAGCGGCTCTTTACCAGCAGCTCGATCGCTTCCTGTACGACTTTATGGGTATCTCCGCCTGAGGATTGCTCCTCCAAGATACATTGCTGCAAATTTTCGGCGACGATTTGGGCAATAGCCCGGTCGGAAGCATTACGCACAGCTGACAATTGGCTTACGACTTCCTTGCAGGATTTACCTTCATCCATTAAGCGGAGAACTCCTCGAACCTGTCCTTCTATCCTTTTCAGGCGTCTTTTTAGATCATCGTTATAATTGTATTCCACATGAATTCACTCCATTTCATTGCACTTAACCTATACTCCTAAGGGTATATTATTCGAAAACATCGGCTCACGCAATCTTCCATCGCAGCTGATTGATGACCTTCGCCCGATAATGAAATGAACTGAAAATTTCTTTGCTTACAGTATCGACATCCAAACCTTAATCGCGGTCAATGTGATTAGAACAATAAGGCCATAACGCAAATATTTAACATTCATTCTAGCGCTAAGCCATGTACCCAACGGAGCACCTAGCAGACTGCCAACCACAGTGTACAACGTCGCCTCCCACGGGATATCCGCTGTTGTTAATTTACCAGCCACCCCGCCGATCGCAGAAACAAACACAATCGCCAAAGATGTAGCAATCGTAATTCGGGTAGGAAGCTTCATGACCGTTAGCATCACCGGAATTAGAACAAATGCGCCGCCAGCACCGACAATTCCTGATACGATCCCAACCAGAAACGAGATCATAACGGCAAAAGTTCGATTAAAGCTGATTTCCTGACCGGCCAGCCCTTCCTCCTTAGCCTTGCTCGGAAGCAGCATTAGGACTACCGCAACAATGGCGACAACCCCATAAATAATGTTAATGATATTACCGTCAAGGTATCCCGAAACAAGGCCTCCGGCAAGGCTGCCGAACAAAATCCCTGATCCCATGTAGATAACAAGCTTCTTATGAATTACAGCTGCGTGTTCCTTGCCATTTTTGAGATATGACAGTACGCCAGCTAGAGAAGCAAAGAATACCTGAAACATACTAATTGACGAGACTTCCTGTGCGGTAAAATTAGCGACTCCAAATGCAGATGGGACGAACAGCAATAAGGGAAAAGAAACAATCGCTCCGCCTATTCCTAGCAGCCCTGAGAAGAAGGAACCAATCAATCCGAGCAATAACATGATGATAAATAACAGAATATTCACAGTCCCTCCTTTCCAACCATTTACGTAAGCTGTCATCCAAATATTTTATCTGTACGAATCAAAAATAAAAAGCTATACTTAATACCAAGTAAACCTATAAGAGATTGGTGATGAAATATGTTAAATGCGCTTCGTACCTTGTTAGCCGATCGCTGCCCACAATGCAAGGAACCTATGAAAGCTCTGCACAACAGTCTGCACGTCATAAAAACTTGCCCCCAAGGCCATTATAAAGAGGAGATTTACAGCAGCCTCGGCGTACGCATTATCTATGATTTGAAATAAGCGAACAAAGCGGTTCGGGCTGTGTTCGCTTATTTGGTTGTTAATTTTTCTTTACTAGAAAAGTGTAGATGCCGTCTTTCTCAGAGTGCTTTAGCAGTTCATGGTTTGTCTGCTTGACCCATGCTTGAAAATCATTCAGAGAACCTTTATCCGTGGAGACGACCTCCATAATTTCACCAGGCTGCAATTCATCTAACGCCTTCTTCGCCTTCACGATCGGCATCGGGCACATTAATCCTGTGGTATCGACTTTTTTGTTGCTTTCCATTTGTTCATTTCCTCCCCTCAGGTAAATTATTTATCATGCACGGCGCAACGATTTGGTCCAATTTCCATCTCTCGCTGCTGCTCATCATCCGGTTGTATTTTGCCCATATTTGTCTGACGAATTTCCTGATAAGCGTTGGGATGCTGTGGTAAATTCTCACTGACCATCCGTCTAAAATCTGCTTCCACAGTTATTTGCAGACCCGGATTGTGCTTAAAAAGATCTCCCAGCCGTGCGGAAACCGCCCCGCCCATTCCTAGCTCAGTCACTTTTCCAAAGTGAGCGGGAAGTACGATTAAATCATCGGATAGTGCTTTATATCGGTTGTACAAGGTCGTATATAGATCTCCAACCCAGTCCTCTGCTTTTCCCGCCAAATCCGGGCGGCCGATGGATTCGACAAACAGAATATCGCCGGTCAGCAAATAACGATTATCAATAATAAAGGAAGTACTGCCAATCGTATGGCCCGGAGAATATATCGGCTGAATTTCAATCGTGGTATTTCCCACGCTAATAATGTTTCCTTCTTCCAGCTTCGCATAATCGAAGGTGACTTCCTCTGCATCCTTTGGAGGAAGCCAATACATTGCTCCCGTTTGCTTAGCCAGCTTGCGGCCCCCGGATATATGGTCGGCATGAAGATGTGTATCCAGCGTGTGCTTGATGGCTGCTCCTTTTTCTGCAGCAAAATTCATGAATACATCCGTCATTCTTACCGCATCGATGATAGCCGCTTCACCTTGCGAAATGACCATATAGGATAGACAGCCTTTACCGATCCGTACAAATTGATAAAGTGAACCGCCATCATGCAGTTGCCCTATAAGAACAGGCTCCAAATGCTCGCTCCATGCTTTCATGCCGCCTTCTAAATAATAGACACGGCTTCTTCCTGCTTCGATAAGCTGCTCGGCAACGAATTTAGAGGAACCTTCCTTGGCGCATACAACAAGAACATCGCTGCTCTCTGGCAGTTGCTCCAGTGCAGCGTCCACCCCATCCAACAAATCAAAATAAGGGATATTGACCAGTTCAATGCTCTCTCCTTCGATTTGCCAATCCGCTACATCGCTGCCGTTACGGACATCCAGAATGAATAAAGGCTCCTGATTCAGAATTCGGCGGGTCAACTCGCCGGCCGTCATCGCTTGTAATTGTGAAGTTATAGCAGACATTCGAGTTATCCCCTTTCGCTAAATTTATTATATTTTAATAATTCATTAATCGAATGAATTTCATAACTCTAAAGCCTTACCACAACTAGCTATTTAGGGCATAGAAAAAGGAGTACCTCCCCAAATCTCGAATAGGTAAGTATCGACACTATACCAAAAGAGATGAGGTGAACTCCTATGTCTTATATTCGACATGAGAGTTTATTTACCCTGCAAGAACTTTATGAAATGGAACAAAAAGATCGTTTTCGTGAAATCTTTGCTGCCATTGACATTACACCTATTTTACGTTTGGTTAAGAAAACAGCGCTTTATGGTGCGCCTATTGAAGTCAATTACAGAGCCATGATCTATTCATTGATCATCCGAATCGTGGAAAGAATCCCAACGATTAAAGATGTAATCAAACGACTGCAACATGACATCTTGTTCCGCTTGGATTGTGGGTTTATGCTGTCAGAGTCGATTCCGTCAGCAGCCTCCTATTCTCGGTTGGTGAAAAAAATGAGCCAAAGTCATGCACTAGAAGACATACAAACCCAGTTGCTTGCCCAAGCGATGACGGAAGGTTTCATCACCGATGATACGGTTGCCATAGATGCCACCCATATCGAAGCTCGAGATCAAGCACCCGCCAAACAAGAAAAGGAAAAGCCAGCGCCAAAAAAACGTGGGAGAAAATCAAAAGCCGAACGTGAAGCATGGTTGAAACAAAAGCAAGATGAAGAGGAACAAAAGCCTATCTTCGAGAAAGAAATTGCCGCACAATTAAACGAGACATTCCATCATCTACGTGACCAAATGCCACTTGATCCACAATGGGGAGTCAAGAAAAACAGCGATGGAAAAAACGTATTTTGGTATGGTTATAAAGGTCATTTAGCTGTAGGTACGCAAAGTCAATATATCTTAGGAGCTATGCTCTCATCTGGAAGCTTAAATGATGGTAAAGCCGCCATTCCACTCCTGAAAGGATTGGCTTCGATACATCCACATTTCAAGTTTTCGTATGCAACGATGGATGCTGGGTACGACTATGAACTGATATACAAACAAATTCGGACAGTGGATGCTCATGCCATCATTGCTTATAACCGCCGAAGGGAGCCAGAGCTTATTGGGTTTGACGAACACTTTGCGCCAACGTGCGTCAGAGAACATTCGTATCGTTACGACAGTTATGATGATAAATATGAAACACTGAAATATGTTCGCCCAAAAGAATGTGAACATTGCCCACTAGCAAAGGATACACTTTGCCAAAAGGTGTACAAAATGAAGATCACAACAGATCTAAGAAAGTACACGGCTCCAGCTCGTGGCTCGAAGCTTTGGAAGGAGATAGCTAAGAAGCGATCTGCCGTTGAACGAGTGAATGCTTACCTAAAAGGATTTTTTCAGTTAAACAATGTAAGACATCGAACAGGCCCGAAAGCGAAGGCTCATTTTGACTTGGTTACGTTGGTTTATAATGCTGTAAAACTTGCGTGTGATCGTTTAAATCGTCGTTTGAATGAACAAGCGGCTTAATTTTAAAAAATAAAATATCCAAATTCGGTTAGTCTGCACTTCTGTAACTATGCATTATGAAATTGATTCAATCTACCTTCATTGCTTAGAACGATAAGGATACGTTAGCATCTTTTGCAAAATCAAGAAATGTCACGGCCCCGCCTACTTCGATCCCCTCAACAAAATCCTCTTTCTTCAGGTTCATGACATCCATCGTCATCTGGCATGCAATCAATTTCACCCCTAGCTCCTGCGCCATGCTTACCAGCTCCGGAATAGAAGGCACATTAGCGTTCTTGAATCCTTCTGCGAAATATTCCTTCCCGGCCGGAAGCGGCAATTGCTGATGACCTTGCTTGTGAATCAAATTCAGCCCTTCGAATGTGAAAAAGATAGCTACTTCCGCTTCAGTTGCTGCTGATGCAGTCGCGATGTTGAACACCTTATACGCGTCGAATAAACCGCCGTTGCTCGCAATAATCGCTACTCTTGTTGACATAATAATACCTCCATGATTTTCAATTATTATTTTTGATTTGAACATAGTGGTTCGCCTTTTACTTCCCCAACGCCCGTTCAACAGGCCCTTCCCAGTCCGACATGCCGGGTGTTACATTCTTTACTTGCTTGAATCCTATGTCAGCAAGCAGCCGGCAAGCAAGATCGCTGCGGCTGCCGGTACGGCATACCACATAAATTTCCTCATCTGGATTCAGCTCGCCCGCTCGTTGCTCCAGTTCCCCCAGAGGAATCGATCTAGCTCCGGGAATGCGACCGAAGGCATATTCTGCAGGCTCGCGGACATCAAGAATCGTAATGGCGTCCTGCCCTGTGATTCTGGCTCGTAAATCCTCATTGGAAGCAATATAGGGGTACTTCTGTTCTTCCTTCACTTCATCCGGTCTCGATTTGCGAAGATAATGCTTCAGCACTTGATCCTCTTCAATCGTTCCCAGATAATGATGTCCTGTATTTTTCGCCCAACCTTGAATATCAGCCACCGAGCCTCGGTCAGTTGCCTGAACCTCGATCACCTGACCAGGATCCATTTCATCCATTGCCTTCTTAGTTCTAACTATGGGCAAAGGACACGAAAGCCCTTTGCAGTCCAGTCTTCTGTTTACTTCCAGCTCTGTAGGTGCGGACATTTCGCTTCCTCCGTTTCTTATTGATTCTTATCTTTCCCAGCCTATGCATTAATGAACCGATTTTTCTTTTGATACGTATACCCCTATGGGTATAAATCATAAAGCAAAACGCTGCCGTTGTCAACTTTAATGATCAAATTCTTAGTGTGGTAAAGATAGCCACGATAAAAAACCTCTTCCCTGTAAAAGGCGCTGGCGCCTACAAGAAGAGGTTAATAGGAACGGTATGCTTGCTACTACTGAGTTACTGCACGATCATAGGATTGAATCTTTCCGGCAGGAATGCCGAATAATAGCTTGGCAATTCGAGTCCTTCGATGACATCCGCAACTATTTTGGCTGTCACCGGGCTGAGCAAAATTCCGTTACGATAATGTCCTGCGGCAAAGACGATCTGATCAGAGGCTTCAAGCGCTCCTAACAATGGCCGCCCATCCTGGGTGGAGGGACGCAATCCCGCCCACCTATGAAAAGGAATTTCCCCCTCCAGAGAAGGAAATAGCCGTTTGTTCCACTTACGCAGGCGATCTATGCCTTTCTCCGTCACTGAAGTATCGAATCCGGCAATGTCCTCAGATGCGCCGCATATGACAGTGCCGTTATCTTTGGCTACCACATAACCTTGATTATTAAATACCATACCCCTGACCGTATGCTGAATATTGCTATAGGCACAGATTTGGCCGCGAATCGGGTAAATCGGGATGTTGAAATCCAGCGCCTCCGACAGTTCACGAGCCCAGGCACCGGAGCATACAACTAACCGCTCTGCCGAAAATTCCCGACCATCCCTTGACCTTACGACGATCTCCCTCTGCGATACTTGCCACTGCCGTTGGTGTACATCAAGGATCTCAACGCTTTCCAAATGCTCAATAATATTTACGCCTAAGTTGCGGCAGGCCTGCTCTAATGCCTGTACAAAATGCGGAGCGTAAATATGGGTTTCCTCCGGCGTATATAATGCCGCCTTTATTTCGTTTGATAGGGATGGCTCAATCTGCTTCAGCGCTTCCCCTTCCACAATACAACCGGTAGAACCGTATTCTCTCTGCCAGAGCAGCCTGCCCTCAAGAGCGAGTATATCGGCCTCATGATAAACCGCATAGAGACTGCCGGTTTGGCTGTATTCAAACGATTGTCCCGAAATTTCTCTAACCTCCGCTTGCCATGCTGGATAAAGTTGCAAACTGTCCAGACATAGACGGAAAAAGGAATCGGGTTCCACCAGATTTTCCGAGTATGGAGCCAGCATGCCCGCAGCCGCTCCTGAAGCTTGCCCGCCACAGCGGCCAATCTCGAGCAGAGTTACTCTGTGCCCACGCTTTTGTAATTCAAAAGCACAAGATAGGCCTATGATCCCGCCTCCCATAATAACTACATTTCGGTTCATACCATCGCTCCCGTATTGTCCACTCATAGGTTTATTTCAATATGAACTCTTCCAGCCCGCTGCTTGCGGAAGCGTACTTCTTGCGGGCAATTCGCCCGGACAAATAAGCAAGCCGCCCCGCTTCTATGGCATGCCTCATCGCCGCAGCCATCATCACCGGATCCGTCGCTTTGGCTACCGGCGTATTCATGAGTACCCCATCTACTCCGAGCTCCATCGCCTTTGTGACATCGCTGGCCGTTCCTAGACCCGCATCAACGATAACGGGGACTCCGGCTTCTTCGACGATAAGACCAAGGTTATAGGGATTTAGAATGCCCAGTCCTGTGCCAATCGGTGCCGCCCCCGGCATAATCGCCGCTGCTCCCGCCTCTTCAAGATGTCGGCAAATGACAGGATCATCAGAAATGTAGGGCAGGACGGTAAACCCTTCTTTTACGAGTGCTTCCGTGGCCTTTAACGTCTCAATCGGATCAGGCAGAAGCGTTCTAGCATTCACACTAATCTCTACTTTAATCCAGTCGCTAAGGCCGGAGGCCCTGGCGAGACGAGCGATGCGAATAGCTTCTTCTGCCGTCCTTGCACCAGATGTATTCGGTAAATATCGATAGGTTTCATGCTGCAAATGCTGCAGGATGGAGTCATCCTCTACCGCGTCCAAATTGATGCGCCGAATCGCAAAAGTGAGCACCTCGGCTCCCGACGCTTTAATGGCTTCCTGTTGGACGAACGGATTCGGGAACAACCCCGTCCCTATAAAAAAGCGCGAGGACAACGATTGATCGCCAATACACAAATTATCGTTTTTCATCCGTTTAGCCCCCTCCTACAAAGTGAACTAGTTCAATGACCATTCCCGTGGTGGTACGTGTGTCATCCCATTGCTCCGGCGTTAGGATTTTCCCATCAGCTTCCACGATTACCGGCTTGCCTGTCAAGCCAAAATGAGCGATCACATCTTGAATAGTACCTGCCTCCAAGGTATGAAGAACCCCATTCACCTTAAGGTCAACAGACTCCCTATACTCCATGAATAGCTCCTCCTTGTTCCAGTTTTCGAATAAAAGCTTCACATGTCCTTCTGACATTGAGACTGCCTACAATTTCGGTAACCGCACATATTCGCTTCGCTCCAGCAGCAAGGACTTCATCGACATTGTGCAGCTTGATGCCGCCAATCGCCACAAAAGGTATGCGAATTCTCGCAGCTACCTCGCGGACGTAGGAGAGCGTCACCGGCTCCGCATCGGCCTTCGTAGCTGTCGGATAGATCGGGCCAACACCGATATAGTCCGCTCCCTGCTGTTCGGCTAATAGCGCCTCTTCGATCGCATGCGTGGAAATCCCGATGATTTTATCGCCCACCAGCTTTCTGGCAGCCAGCAGCGGTGTATCGCCCTGACCCAAATGGATACCGTCAGCATTTACTTCAAGTGCAATGTCGATATAATCGTTAACAATAAAAGGGACATCATACCTGCGCGTTAATTCGCGAAGCACCTTCGCCTTCTCGAGGACCACAGCCCGGTCACTGTGCTTGTCCCGAAGCTGCACGATATCGGCGCCGCCAAGAATGGCCTCCTCCATCACTTCGGCAAGCTCTCTGCCGGGATGGCTTCGTTCATCGGTAATAGCATACAAACGAAAATCTCTCATCTGTTAACTCTACCTCCGTTCTATATTTGCCGGCCCATACCACGCAAAAAAACCATTCGAGAATACACGAATGGTAAGGTTCGATATGTTCTCTACGCCAGCATTACCTGGATCAGATTAACGGTCAGGAACATCAGGTTCCAATCTCAGCCGGACTTCATCCAGCACCCGCACTCCATATTCAGTTATTTCCACTATAACTTACCACGCCTATCTTCGCAAGATGATCGTCACCAATCCCGATACTATTCTCTCTTTCGGAAAATTACATCCCCCTCTAATACTAGAGGGGGATGATGATTAATATTCCGTGTTGTTTAATTCAGTTACATGTTTAACCTCGTACCATTTCTGCCCTACTTTGGAGTACAGGGTATTCGTCATCGTAACCTTTCTTGAACTGCTATCGGTTCGAAAGATGGCTTCCTTCATATTTGAAATATTACAGCTGTCGATAAGTACATTTACAGTGAAGGTCGTTCCCCCATTTTGACGGATGAATTTCCCTGGCATTAATTTGAAATACCTTATCGCTACCGTCGTAAGCCTCACCGCCGTTTAGAGTCACCGTCCCCGATTGCTTAATCGTCAATGCGTCCTCGCCAATATCCAGCCATACGATGTTCGCCAGATAAGCATCCCCATAGGTATGAATCCCATCAAGCCCTTTCAGCTTCAACTCGAGAAGCGAAAGGGCCATAGCAAAGATGTTATAACTACTACTTACGAACAACCGTGTATCCTTTATCCTCGAGCAGCTTGATGATTCCATGCTCTCCCAAATAGTGAGCTGCCCCTACGACGATGAAATATTGTTCGTTTTTCCCGTTTTTCAAATATCCATCGACTTTGTCAGCCATGACTATGTTGCGGTCGATCAGCATTGCCTTGTTGTATTCCTCATCTTCGGAAAAACTGTTCGTCAGCTCCAGCAGCTGCTCGTCATTGCCTGTTTTCCAGATCTCTGCCATCTGATTCACGCTCTCATCCAACACATCGAAATGATCTAATACCGCATTTAGGTTCTTCTCTTGTAGTTCTTTGGAGAAACCGTTGAACATGCTCAGCTGAGACGCATAGGATTCCAGCTCGATGATCGGCAGTTTACGCTCCATGGCTTTCTGGATGAAATACAGATCGACACCTGCAGCCGCTTCATATCCCGCATCCATCGATTTTAGGCTAGTCATGGTCAGCTCTACAACCCAAGGCTTAAAGACATCAAAGGCGTTTGGCTCTATCCCGTTTTGCCGCAGAATTTCGCCAACCTTCGCATACGTATCCTCGGACACATGATCCTTCAGTGTCGTGCCGTCTTGATACGTTCCCAAATCCATGATCATCTTCTGATTAGCCTCATCAGCTGCTCTACTAACATCAATTTCCACACCCAGATAATCAGCCTCAGCAAAAGCCTCTTCGTACTCCGAGCGCAGTGGATAGAAGCTATCATCGGCAAAATGCATCGATCCTACCAGATACGCAGTATTTCCGTTATTTTTGACCTCCCACAGGAAACCGCGGGCACCTTGTCCCGTTGCTTTGGAGATGAGAATGACGGTGCGGGATTGCTGATCCCAGTGAACAGCGTAGCCTGCGGCTTCTCCAACAATCCGAACCGGCGCATACTTCACACCGTTAATCAACTGGGTCTTGCTGTTCAGCGTGATCTCCTTGCCGTTAATAACGACATAAATAGCATCATCCTGCACATCGCCAAGTTCGGCATTCATCGCTTGAAGTGTTGCTTCCAGCGGCACCATCGTTGTCCCCTGATCGACAATAGGCGCATTCATTGCAAATTCAACGTTTCGGTTGTTGATTTTTAATGCTGCTTGCTGTGGAGCGGCCATAGCCGCCGGAGCTGCTGCTGAGAGTAGACCGACAGAAATCAAGAGTGATAAGAGTGATCGTCTCCAACTTTTCACAATCTTTATTCTCCTTTGTTTTAAAATTTCTTACCATTTATTTTGCTATCCTTCCATACTAAATCTTGTATGCCTTCATCGCTTTGCGCAGTTCCTTCAACGTAGGACGCTTACCGTACAGCAAGACCCCAGTACGATAAATTTTGGCTGCCAGCCAGCTAAAGAAGATAATAGCTACGAGCAGAATCAATAAGGACAATCCAATTTCCAGGTAAGTAGCGTTCCCTATTCCAAAGCGAAGCAGGATCGTCACCGGAGATACAAATGGAATATAGGAGCATACTTTAAGCAGCAGGGAATTCGGCGCTGACAAGCTAAACATAGCCACATAGAACGCCGCTAAAGATAACATCGTAATCGGCATAACCGCCTGGCCAAGATCCTCCGTACGGCTAACGATAGAACCAACTGCCGCATATAAGGTGGCATACAGAAAGTAGCCTAGAATGTAGAAGAGCAAACCGACAAACACAATTTCTAAGTTGATTTGCGATAAATCCAAGTTGATGCTGGCCAAGGATGCCTGATTATACGGCAATGCTAGATTGGCGGCGACTACCGCGATAAAAATTACGATTTGTAACAGCCCGATCAGGAACATCGCCAGAATTTTGCCGAACATTTGCGTTAACGGTGAAACACTCGTCACAAGAATTTCCATGATACGCGAGCTTTTCTCGGACGTTACCTCAGCCGCAATCATGTTGCCCGTCATCATATTCGTCATAAAGAACAGGATGATAAGCGCATATACGATCACATAGTTGATAGGAGCAGGTTTTTCACTTTCCTCTGCCGCTCCAGCACTGCCACTCCCAGCAGCCTCATCAACCTTCTGCTCCTCAATAACCACAGGCGCACTAATCGCTGCGATTTGTTCATCCGTTAAAGAGCTTCCTTGCGTCACATACTGCATCTTGACGTTCTCTAAGGCAGACTGAAGCAGTGAATGAAGCGTCCAATCCATACTGTCCTTCTTGCTGGTGTAAATGACCTTCGGGAATTGGGAGCCGACCGATTCACCGAACTCTAAGTAACCTTTGATCTTCCCGCTCTCAAAGTCATTTTTCAAAGCCTGCTCATTAGCCTGCTCGTATTTGATGATAGAGATTTTAGCGTCCGGCTGTTTGTCGATAAAGGATTCCAGAGATTCCGCAATTTCAGCCTGGTTGCCATAGACAAGACCGATTTGCGCCTCTGTGCTCTCATTGCCGGAAAACAATTGAATAAAATACGGCACATGAATACCGATCGTCAACAAGACCGCGAAAATAAGGGTGGTAACGACGAATGATTTCGTTTTAACCTTATTGGAGAATGTGAAATTAATAATCGGCAGCATCTTATTCATGAGTCTCACCTACCTCTTTAATGAAGATTTGATTCAACGTCGGTTCCTTGATTTCAAAATGCTCTACCGTGCTTTCGCTCATGGCATGACGCAGAATTTCTTGCGCGGCCGATATATCGGAGATGCGGATTAAATAACCGCGTTCACGTCGCTCTACACGCTCAACTCCAGAAATTCCCTCCAGCCCCATTACCGGACCCGTCGTATGCAGAAGCACCTCTTCCCTCGGATAACGTTGCTTAATCTCCTGAATATTTCCTTGCAGCACCGTATTCGAACGCTGAAGAATCGTAATATTGCTGCACAGCTCCTCTACATGCTCCATGCGGTGAGTAGAGAACAGGATGCTCGTTCCTTCGTCCCGCAGCTCCTTAACTGTCGCTTTGAGCAGTTCAACATTAACAGGATCGAGTCCACTAAAAGCCTCGTCCAGAATCAATATTTTCGGCCTGTGTACAACAGCTGCGATGAAGCCCATCTTTTGTTGATTTCCTTTGGACAGTTCTTCGATTTTCCTATTGTAATAATCTGATGCCTCGAAGCGCTCAAGCCAGTAACGCAGACTCTTATCCGCCTCCTTTGCAGACATCCCCTTCAGCCGGGCCAAATAAATAATTTGCTCGCTAACCTTGACTTTAGGGTATAGCCCCCGTTCTTCAGGCAAATAACCCATGTTATGCTGCAGTTCACTGCTGTACTTCTGTCCATGATACAGAATCTGCCCATCATCGGGATAAATCAGGCCGAGCACCATGCGCATCGTCGTCGTCTTTCCCGCTCCATTACCGCCTAGCAGTCCGTAAATTTCCCCTTCCTCCACTTGCAGAGAAATTTGACTCACGGCCGTTTTATCTCCAAACTGCTTTGTTACCTGATCCAGTACTAATGGTTTAGCCATCGTTCCACTCCCTTTTTTTGCTTTTAGAAATCAATGTTCCGGGTGATGCCCTGAATCGGGTGATACCCCTGAATCCATAATTCAAGAACCTCTTCAAGTTCAAGCGCGCGGCTTCGCAATACTTGAAGCTGTTTGGACTGCTGCAAATCGGCAATAATACCTTCATCACGCACAATCAATTTATGAACTGACGGCTCCTCCTCTTCATGCTGGATAATATCAGTTCTCTCCCTCAGTTCAGAACGATCACCGCGAACCCAAACCTCATAGCAGCATCCATAAAGTATATCTTTCTCCACCATGCCCAGTACTTCACCTCGATGCACCAGCACGATATAATCGGCAAGCCGCTTTACTTCCTCTACAATATGGGTTGCCATAATGATCGTTACGTCCTCACCAACCATGCATTTCTGAAGCTCGTCAATCATATCCTTCCAAGCAAAGGGATCTAATCCGGACGAGAGCTCATCGAGAATTAGCAGCTTTGGATTCGTAGCAAGCGCTGCCGCAACCTCAAATTTTCGGCGTTCGCCTTTGGACATCCGGTTTAACCGCTCTTTCCTAGGCACATCGAATTTAGTCATCAAGCGATCAAATCGCTCCTGATCCCAGGTCGGATACCAATGAGCCCGAAAGCTCGCGGCCTGCTCTGCCGTCTCAAAGTTTTCCTCAGTCAATGGATTCTCCGCCACATAAGCGATTTTACTTCTAATTTCCAACGGCAGCTCTCCGGCTCCCTCTTCCCCAAACCATCTTATTTCTCCCTCATCCGGTAAAAGACTCTGTGTCATCATATGGAGTATTGTACTTTTGCCAGAGCCGTTAGAGCCGACTAGCGCAACGATATACCCTTGAGGAATTTGGAGATTCATCGGGCCGACGGTTCTCTGCCGGCGTTTCTTTACGACATTCTTGATCTCCAGCGCTAATGTTTCCGTCATTTCTTTTTCTCCTCCCCAACCTCGGACTGGTACTTGTCTTTAATGATTTTGAGAAAAAGAGCCTTCAGCTCCTCCTCGCTATATTGAACCGATAAGCCCGCATCGACTGCAGCTTCTACGGCCTCCTGCACGACCATCCTGCGATATTCACTCCTTTCGCTTTGTCCAACCCGGGCTACGAATGTGCCGGTTCCTTGCTTTGTAAGTAACAGCCCCTCGTTCTCCAAATCCTGATATACCCTGCGAACCGTAATTACACTGCATTTTAAACTGCTTGCAAATTCCCGGATAGAAGGAAGCAGCGTCCCCTCTTCAATCTGTCCACTAACGATTAACGAGCGCAGCTGTGTCTCGATTTGAAAATATAATGGCTCTGCGCTATTCTCATTGATCTGAATGGGAATCCACACCTTTCATTCACCTCCGGGCCATACACTTCGAAAATGTAGCTATGATCATATCAAGTCTCTCTTTCCGAGCTTAATTAAAGTTATTTTGCACCATACAGCAAGGCTCACCCCGCCGATGATCAAGGAGCCCCACATGAGAGGCGATAATAAGGTATATTTCCCGGACTGTTCTAGAGTGAATACGAGTATGTTCCCGCCTAGCCCATAAATTAGAAATGTTAATATGGACATCGAAGCCATCCCCACTATACTTATCCAGAAATACTTCTGCCCTCGATTCAAAAGTTCTAAATAAATGTATATACCGTTAATGAACAATCCGTACCCCGTCCAGGTCAAGGCGAAAGCGAGCAGTTCCCCAATATGCTTAATCGGTCCATCTGAGAGTCCTGTAATCAAGTAAAATACTGGATAGAAAAGTACGCCATTAAAAAACAAAGCCGAAAGTAATTGAATGACCCGCCCCCTCATGACCGTAATCGCCGGAATGGGAAGCGTTCGGTAGTAATGAAGCATACGCGTGTACGAGTCATCCTTGATATAGTTAAATGATCGTTTAGAGAAGTAGAAGCCTGTAAACGGAATCATTACCAACATCATGAAATCACCGATTGGATTTATTAGCCATCTAGCCCTGCTTGAGGGGCTGGCGAACATGCTAATCGCGATAGCTGTATAAATCATAAAGATTACGTTCCATATTAAATACAGGCGATCCAGTCTTAAATCTCTCTTGAATAAGATCCATCCGTCTTTCCAGGTGTTATTCAACTTGCTCAACCTTCCTTCGTCAATAGTGTATAAATACTCTGTATGACCTCGGTATTAGTGTGTATACATGTGTGCTTACTGTATATAACGTTATACACAGTATACACGGCTACATTTTTACCGTCAATCTTTTTTTGACACAAAAAAAGACCCCTACCCAGCGGCTCCGCTTAATGATAGAGGCCTTGCTATTATTTTTAGATTCCAAGCAAAATATCCCATACCGGCTTCGTATGACCGCCTGGATAAAGCACGTACAGCAATAAGTAGACCGCTACGCCCGTTATCGCCGTAAAAAACCAGATGATCGACGTCACTTTTCCCCATTTACGATGCTTCGCATACTTTTCTTTGAAGCCTAGCGTCAAAGTCGTAATTCCAAAGACAGCTGCGACCGTCGCCAAAATAATGTGAAAAATTAAAAACGTCTGGTAGTACATTTTGAGATCGTCCGGTCCACCCCAAGAGGTGTTGCCGATAAACGCAGTGCGGGACGTATAAATAATAAAGAAAATAATTGCGGCTATCGCTGCAGCGATCATCGTTCTCTTGTGGGCTTCTCTCTTGCCCTTAATAATCTGTCCCCAGCCAATCGCCACCAAAATTGCACTAATGACGATAAATGAAGTACTTAGTGTGGGGAATAGGGTGAATAAGTCCATTTCCATCCTCCTGCTTCAACATTTGACTTACAGAGGCCGTTCCTTTCTCTGAATGCCTTACACCTGATTAAGTTCAGGGGAAGGTACATCTGCGATGAGATCGTCCTCCTCATCCTCTTTATTCTCTTGCCGATACCACTGAAAAAATACATAGGCCAGCATCGACGCAAAAATGACCTCCTGTATAAATTTCATCAGTATGCCGCCCACCTGCTGATCAACGCGAGTCTCCAGGAATCCAAAAAACTCAGGGCCCCCAAATTGACTCAGCAGGGCAGTCGGGTCTCCACCCGGAACGCAGTAGCCCATCGCTCTAGCCCATGCGTTCGGATCGCTATAAGTCGCGTAAAGCGGTTCGCTGGCAAAAATGATGAGGCCACAGGCAGGCGTCAGCAGCACCATATTCAAATAAATGAAACCCAATTTTTTGAGGCCCTGAGGCGTTGCTCGCTCCGGTACCGGGCTAACGAACGTCCACCACATGAATACCGCCGTGATGAACAATATCAAGTAATACAGGCGGTGAACCCCAAAATTAAGCATAACATAATCGTGAACCACAGGTAGATGGTAGATTGAGAACAATCCGTTAAATAAAACCGCAGAAACAACAGGATGAACCATAAATTTCAAATTCCTCATCGGGGTTCGTTCCAAGTAGTTTACGATAGAGCGCCAAATCCACGGCGGTATCCCTAACATGATAAGCGGCGGAGCAACGATATAAGACAAGGCCATACTCAGCATATGAAAGCTGAACATCGTATGGCCCAGCAAATTGACGGGTCCACCCTGAGCCAAGTGTAAGAAAAACATTCCCGTAACGAACATGATTTTTCGACCAATAGCCGTTGGTTCATTTTGAGGATTCCTTTCGCTTAATGGACCAACAAGCAAAAAATAGCCGGCTGTAATTAACAGCATAAATGACAACAGTACGGGACTCCAAACATCGCTAAAGCTAAAATATTGTAATCCCAGCAATTTAAAAACTCCCTCCGCCGCTTCGGAAATCTGTCCAAATTGTGAACTGACCCCATAATATGCAAAAGAGGGGGCTTATAGGCAAGCCCGCCTCTTTTATTTTACCACCACATCCAGTAAAGTGCCGCAATGATACATAGCCCCGCGACAAAAAATCCCCCAGCCATAAATATAATCGGGATCATATGTCCCTTATCCTTCATATGCATCCAGTAGCCCAGTTGCACGAGCACTTGGAGAACCGCCATTGTAAGTAGCAGGATAACCGTGAAAGCTGTGTTCACACCCCCGGCTGCTACCGTCGCAAAGGCAATCGCCGTCAGTACGATCGAGAATATAAAAGCGACAACATGCTTCTGCGGCCCTTCATGGCGGTGCCGACGCTTCACCACTGAACCGGAATTGTTAGATTGATCCACCATCGTTTAGCCTACCACCTTTCCAAGCAGGTAAACTACTGTAAAGACAAATACCCAGACGACATCAACGAAGTGCCAATACATAGCAGAGACGTACACCTTTGGCGCGGTCACTACCGTCAATCCTTTTTTGGCGACCTGCCCGATCAAAAGAGAGATCCAGCAGATTCCGAAAATAACGTGCGCCCCGTGGAACCCAACCAGCGTATAGAACGCGGAACTGAAAGCACTTGTCGTCATACCATAACCATAGTGAACAACATATTCATAGAACTCATAAATTTCCAAGCATAGGAAACTGAAACCCAGCACTACCGTAACTGTCAGCCATGTTAGAAGCGACTTCTTATCTGCCCGGTGCATAGCCTGAATAGCAAACACGCTCGTCAAGCTACTTACCAGGAGGATTAATGTAGCCACAGCGGTGATCGGCAAGCTGAACAACTCGGAGGCTGATGGACCGTCAGCCACTTGATTCCGCAGCGTTAAAAAGGTGGCAAACAACGTACCGAACAGAACTGCCTCCCCTGCAAGGAAGAGCCAGAAGCCTAAAATTTTATTGCGGCCTTCCAGCGTTGCCTTCTCCGGTTCATGGGGTAAATTCTCTGTTGCCTGCTCTGCTTGAAGAGTGGTCATGCTTCTACCCCCTTCCCACCCTGTTCTTCGGGTTCAATATGCCAGCCAGGGTCGTCATTCAAAGAATGGACAATCATAGAGCCAAATGTAATACCTAAGCCGATAATAACAACAATGTACTTATTGAACATAAAGTTAAGGAAGCTATTTCCGAAATCATCAGTTGTGAACATGAATCCGAGACCGGCAATGAACAAACCAACAGACATGACAAACGGAATAATCGTCGGTGAAGGCATATGAATCGGCCCTACCGGTTCAGCTGGTGTCATTTCCTTGTGGCCAGCCATCTTCTCCTTCCAGTATGCGTCAAGTCCACGCACAAGCGGAAGCTGTTTGAAGTTATACTCTGGCGGCGGTGACGGGATAGACCATTCCAATGTACGGCCATCTTCCCAAGGATCGTTCTCTACACCAGCAGGTTGTCTTGCTGTAATATATATATTTATCAGGAATACGATAACCCCAACACCCATTAAGAATGCACCAATCGTACTGAGTACGTTCATCATATCAAAGCCTTGATTCGGCAGATATGTATACACACGGCGCTGCATTCCAATCAGGCCAAGGAAATGCTGCAGGAAAAAGGTCAAGTGGAAACCGATAATAAACGTCCAGAATTCGATTTTTCCAAGCGTCTCGTTCAATACTCGACCAAACATCTTCGGCCACCAATAGTGCAGACCGGAGAACAATCCTAGAACAAGCCCACCAACGATAACATAGTGGAAATGCGCTACGACGAAATAAGTATCATGAAACTGATAGTCCGCAGGCGCAGAGCCGAGCATAACCCCAGTTACCCCGCCCATAACGAAAGTAGGAATAAATCCAACGGCGAATAAGTTCGCGGTGTTAAATGTAATTTGTCCGCCCCACATGGTGAATAGCCAGTTAAAAATTTTAATCCCGGTCGGAACGGCGATCAGCATCGTCGCAATCGCGAACAAGGCGTTGGCCACCGGCCCCATGCCTGTCGTAAACATGTGGTGCGCCCATACCATGAAGCCCAAGAAGGCAATCAGAATGGTCGCAAATACCATGGAGCTATATCCGAACAAACGCTTACGTGAAAACGTACTTACTACTTCGGAAATAATTCCGAATGCCGGCAGGATCAGAATATAAACTTCGGGGTGCCCAAAGATCCAAAATATATGTTGCCAGAGAACCGGGTTCCCCCCGCCTTCTACGTTAAAGAAGTTAGCTCCCAATATCCGGTCGAAGCTAAGAAGCACCAGGCCAACGGTGATAGCTGGGAATGCAAACAGAATCATTGCTGATGTAACAAAAGTCGTCCAGGTAAACATCGGCATACGCATAAAGGACATGCCCGGCGCGCGCATCGTTATAATGGTAGCCAGGAAGTTAATTCCCCCGATTAACGTTCCGAGACCGGCGATCTGCAGGCCGATCGTATAGAAGTCAACTCCGTGCGTCGTACTGTAAGTCGTTGAGGATAATGGGGCATATGCTGTCCATCCTCCATCGGGAGCGCCTCCCATAAACCAGCTAAGGTTAAGCAGCAATCCCCCGAACAAAAAAGTCCAGAAACCCAGTGAGTTCAGAAACGGGAACGCCACGTCACGGGCTCCAATTTGGAGCGGTATAACCGCATTCATGATCGCGAAAATAATCGGCATTACGCCAAGGAAGATCATGGTCGTTCCGTGCATCGTAATCAACTCATTAAATTGCTGAGCGTTCAGAAATGTATTCATTGGCTTCCATAGCTGAACACGAATTAAGAGTGCTTCAATTCCGCCTATGCCAAAAAAGAAGCCGCCAGCAATCAAATACAGCGTGGCTATTTTCTTGTGGTCAACCGTTGTTAACCAATCCATCAAACCCTTGTGCCGCTTGACACTGTGAGCGTGAGCCAAGGTTTGTACCCCCTTTAAATTCCTGTGCATCAATGACATCTGATCAGCTGGCGATTAATACTGCAGCTTGACGTTAGCCAAATACTCAGCGATTCCTTCAATTTCTTCATCTGTCAGTCCCAGATCTTCCTTAGGCGAAGGCATAAGGTTGCCAGGCTTAATTGCTTGTGGATCATTCATCCATTCGATCAAATTATCTTTGACCGGCTTGCCTGGGAACGGTTTGTTCGAGCCTTCTTCATTAATTAAAATACCAGCGACTGTCTCGCGGTTACCGATTCCCGTCAGGTTCGGCCCCATTGGCCCGCCTTGATCCCCTACGGCATGGCAGCTTAGACATTGCGTCTTGAACACTTCAGCAAGAGCCGGGTCTTGAATCGGCTCGACTGGCTGCTTTATCGCAGTGATCCAATTCTCAAATGCTTCCTCACTTACCGCCTTCACCTTGAATTCCATCAAGGCGTGAGACGGGCCGCACAGCTCCGCGCATTTCCCTAAGTAAACGCCTTCTTTTTCAGCCTCAAGCCAGGCCGTGTTGATCGTTCCCTCGGTATTTGTGTCCGTCTTACCTCCAAGCGAGGGTACCCAAAAGGAATGAATGACGTCCGCTGTCTTCAGTTGAAAAGCAATTTTCTTGTTCGTAGGAATAATTAGATCCTGAGCTGTCGTAATGTCATAATCCGGATAATGGAACTCCCACCAGAACAGATGCGACGTAACCTTTACCCGAATGGCGTCCTTGTCCTCCCAATAGTTCTCCCCATAAGCAAACACCTTCTGCACCGTCGCTATGGCAAGGATGAGAACGAGTATGAGCGGAATTCCTGTCCAGATAATCTCCAGCAAATGGTTGCCTTCAACTTGCTTGGGCATCTCCTTGTCTCCGGGCTTGCGCCGGAATTTGATCAGTACATAGGCCGCGATACCGAATACAATGACGAGTACTGAGAGCATAATCGTAATTGCCAGCTTCATCAAATCAAACTGTCCTTGTGCTACCGGGCCTTGCGGTCTAAGTGCAGACAGGTCTTCGCGACCGCACGCGGACAGCAAGAACATTAGCCCGACAAACAAAGGAACGAGCCTCTTCCCAGCCTTCCACCGTTTCATCATTGATCTACCCCACTTTACGTTTTCTTCCGACGATGACAGACCTTCTCCCCCACCCCGGGAAAAAATTTCCTGCCTTAACACGGAAACTGCAATCCTGTCAATTAAAACAATCACTTATTAAATATAAGAGCGAACCCCTCTTTTGTCAATGAGATCAAGTGAGTTCACAAATTGTTCAAATGTCTGAAAAAGCCCGTCACAACAAGGTTTGCGAGCGTTTCCATCATCCTTTCATCCTACCATCTCGTTTCTCAATCACTAGACTTCAAAAGTTATTTACCGATTTTCCCTCGGTCAAATTATTTTGAATCATTTTCGACATTTCAGCGAACTTCTTGTCACATTTGCTCAAAAAAGCTCAAAAAAAAAGAGAATCCCGTCTTCCCCCTCATAGAGAGGTCAATACGACGGGGCCCTCTTTAGTAATCGCCAGAGTATGCTCATAGTGTGCGCCTAAGCTTCCATCAGCCGTGCGGATCGTCCAGCCATCATCCTCCCATAAGACGGCGCCCGTATCCCCGGAAGTAAAAATTGGCTCAATCGTTAGAACCATCCCCTCCCTTAATTGCGTACCCGTACGGGCGCGACCAAAGTTCGGAACATCTGGCGGCTCGTGCATAGATCGCCCTATACCATGACCGATCAGCGGTTTCACGATGCCGACTCCTGATTCTCTTGCCACGTTCTGAACAGCGGAGCTGATGTCTCCGACGCGATTTCCCGGTACGGCTTGAGCAATGCCTTTCTCCAGCGCTTGGTGAGTTACAAGGAGCAATTTGTTAGCCTCTTCACTGACCTCGCCGATTCGGTAAGACCAGGCGGAATCAGCCAGCCAGCCATTTTTGTTCACGACGATATCGATTGTAATAATATCCCCATTTTCAAGTCGGCGATGATTCGGAAACCCGTGACATACAACATCATTTACCGATGCACAGGTCGCAAATGGATATCCCCGGTACCCCTTCTGCTCTGGAGTAGCCTTTCTGCTGGCGAGGTAGCTTTCCACCCATTGATCAATTTCCAAAGTCGTCATTCCCGGTCCGATTCGGCGCGCCAATTCCTGATGACATTCGGCAAGAATCTTTCCGGCTTCACGGATTTTTGCGATTTCATCCTGTGTTTTTAAAATAATCTTCAATATTTCTATCTCCTCTCGCGAGCGTTAACACCACGTTAATAACTGATAATATAATATATGTAGGAGCATGCAGAAAAAAACCGTCCTGCGGCATGAAGCTACAAGACGGATATCAAAAGTGTTTCTAACTTGCAAATAAGCGTTACAATTCATTTACGCTCCT
This sequence comes from Paenibacillus lentus, assembly GCF_003931855.1. Classification (NCBI taxonomy): domain Bacteria; kingdom Bacillati; phylum Bacillota; class Bacilli; order Caryophanales; family Paenibacillaceae; genus Paenibacillus; species Paenibacillus lentus. The sequence goes on from NZ_CP034248.1 coordinate 132,088, forward strand.
GAGAACGCGTCAAGATACGGACGAGTTTACTGAATTCAGCTTGCCCATTTCATGTTCAACCAAGTCCGTCAACTCTTCTTCGTATCCACCCATGATGCGATATTTACGGACGTATTCCTTTACGAATTTTTTTGGGTCTTTCGGTTTAAATATCCGGGTCATTTCCCGCAGACTTTCCTTTACTTCATTGTGACCTTTCGTTGCCATACATATTCCCTCCCAGAACGCTTGTAATTAATGCTCCGATTTCGAGAACGCCGAAAAGTGATGTTGTTTTCCATGAAGTTGTAGGCTGTAAACCAAGCCTTCTCGGCAGGCACCTGACATTATTACATACCCATAGAAATTCCCGCTTAATCAAGCGTGCTAGTCATATGTTGTCCGTGTGCTCAGGACTTCGCAAGCTTGATGGAATAACCTCCTATCTCTTATATTGTAACATATTCAGTTGGTCGTTACAGCCTTCTTCCAATCGCACAGTTTTTTTGAAATAAAAAAGTTGGTAAAATGCTCCCGTATCAATAAAAATATTGCTCTGTCCGTTTTCTGGTTACAATAAATATAACAAGCCGAGAAAGGGAGGTATTGACATGCAGCCGACCAGCAGCATTCCCACTTCTTCTAATACTTCATACATCGCAGCCGCATCCCGCTCTTATCCTGCTCAGAGCAAGGAGACACTGGAGCTGCTTCACGCAGCGAATGAAGAAATCCTTAAGCACTTTCCAAAAATGCATAGCTTTATCGTCGCCCGACAAGGCGAACTTCTAACTGAGCGTTATTACAATGAATTTAATCGGACGGATCTTCATGATTTAAGATCGGCAACGAAGTCGATCCTTTCCATTCTGTATGGAATCGCCAGCTATCGTGGAAAGCTCCCGCCACTGCATGCACCTATATGGGATACCATACAAAAGTATGCTGTCCAGAAGCCAGGCCCACACTGGGAAAAGCTTACCTTGCATCATTTATTGACAATGACCTCTGGATTTTGTTGGAAGACAGGTGCTAAAATGGGAGAAGCATTCATTCATCGTTTCCATCAAAGCCCAAACTGGACAAAATATATCCTGCATCTACAGATTGAGGAGCATAAAATCGGCACGTTTCAGTACTGTAGTGTAGATAGTCATTTACTCTCCATATTATTGACGGAATGGACAGGATTAAGCGCAGCAGACTATGCGAAAGAGTACTTATTTGGCCCTCTCGGCATAGAAGAATCAGTTTGGAAGGCGGCGCCTGAGGGCCATTCCATGGGTCATATCGGACTGCATTTAACCGCTAGGGACATGGCGAAGATCGGCCAACTCTGTCTGCAAGGCGGCGTGTGGGAGGGGGGACGGATTCTTTCTGCCGATTGGCTGCGTCAATCCATGACGCCTCTTTCTACAGAGAGTCCTGGTTATGGCCGCTTCGGCTATCATTGGTGGACGACCAAGGTTCACGGGATTACTTATGCTTATGCACATGGCCATGGTGGCCAGCAGATCAATGTAATCCCTGCTCTCGATTCGGTTATCGTATTTACGGCGGCGAGCGATTTAAGCCGCTGGAAGAATTCTAGACCACTATTGGAGAAATTTATTATTCCTGCATTGAAGAACAGCTAACCATATTATTGAGGCACTTTTTCAAGGAGATTGTTATTCTGGAAATTATTCGGAGGGATTAGCTATGTCTTCAGATTCGCCCAAGGTGTTGATTATGTATGCCAGCTATGGCGATGGGCATTATCAGGCTTCCAAAGCGCTTGAAGCAAGTTTTCGTCAATCGGGGATTACGAATATCGTGCTGCTGGACTTAATGGCTGAAGCGCATCCTTTTCTAAACGAGATGACCAAATTTGTCTATATGCAAAGCTTTAAAACAATTCCGTTGCTCTATGGGTGGGTCTACAATGCCACGAAGGGCATGCATCCGGATACCTCGTTGTTAAGTGTCCTAAACTCACTAGGCATGAGAAAAATGCAGCAGGCTATTTCCAGCATAGAACCTGATCTCATCATTCATACATTTCCTCAGCTAGCCATGCCGAAGCTGCTTAAAAAAACAGGACTAACGCTTCCCCTCGTAAATATCGTGACCGACTTTGACCTGCATGGCCGCTGGGTTCATCCAGATGTGGACCGATATTACGTGGCTACAGAGGATTTGAGGACGGAGGTTGTAAGACGCGGCATTCCTGCGGAGCGTGTGCTGGCGAGCGGTATTCCGCTCATGCCTGATTTTGGGCACAGCAGTCCTGTGGAAACGGAACGACTCTGTACACTCGAATCCTCCAAGAAAACTATACTGATTATGGCAGGAGCCTTCGGTGTCATGCAGGGCATTTTGGACATCTGCGAGAAGCTGCTCGCGAATGACAAGTACCAAGTCATGGCTGTCTGTGGAAGAAACAAGGAGCTCCATCGTAAGCTTAAGCAGGTGTTGGGGCTGCATCCGCATTTTCATTTGTTCGGGTATGTCAGTGAAATCGCCCAGCTGATGCAGCTAAGCGATTGCATTATTACCAAGCCTGGGGGAATTACACTCTCCGAATCACTCGTCAGCAGACTCCCCATTTTCCTATATCGCCCTGTACCTGGGCAAGAATTGAATAACGCCCTTTATTTAGAGCGCAAAGGAGTCGCCCATATCGCGAATGATTCAGAAATGCTATTCAAGCAAATCGACTCGCTCTTATGGGATGAGGAACGGCTCGCCTGCATCTATCAACAGATTGATCATCTTCGTAAGCCCGAGGCCGCGGATATTATCGTTAAGGACATTGTAGAACAGTGGTTTACGCCTGCTCCCATGCTGGTCGGCGGCCAATCCTTCATACTGTAGCTCTATTGTTAGATGTATTAATGATTTCGCATAAAAATAAACTTCTGACCAGCCAGCCCGACAGCGAACAACAATAGGCTGACCCATGGTGTCACTTCAAACGCAGGCAGCTTATCATGCAAAAAAACCGCGGATAATATGACCGCAAGCATATAAGCAGAATATACCGCGATTATTTTCAAATTAAAGGCATAGCCCTTGCCCTCTTTTTTGACGCTTTCCCGCTTCAGAAACCTAAGCACTAGCTCGATGACGGCGATCGAAGCGAATATAAGCATTAATACGGTGAATAAGCTTATTCGATTAAACATTCCTGACTTGGCACCGAATAGGATGGATATAAAACCAAACAGAGCCTGCACTGCAAACATCCAGGTCAAGGCAATCCATGGGATCATGGCGTAATTAGAAATTTTCTCACCTAGGCTTTGCTTAGGCAGGTGCTCGATCAGTTCCTGGAAGTACTGCTCTGGATTCTCTCCAAAAACCTCCCGAGCGGTCTTCCCATCCCGTTGTGCTTCCAATAGATGCTGAGCCGTTTCCAGCAGCAGCTCCTCCGCTTTATTCTGAGCAATCCGGCTTGAGCGCAAATAGATGGCCAGATTGCCAAAATACTCCTCATTCTCTGGGTTCATTTGTGCTCTTAGCTGATTAGTCTCTTCTATGAACTCCTTCATCTTCATCCCCATGCTCTCCCTTCGCTAATACATAATCCACGCTTTGTCGCAGTCCATTCCAGGATCTCCGGAATCGCTGCAGGGCCTCGGCCCCTTGATCTGTTAAACTGTAATATTTGCGAGGCGGCCCCCCGGACACCCCGTCCCGGCGCAATTCCCCGTAAATCAGCTCCTCCTTCTGCATTCGCAAAAGCAGCGGATAAATGCTTCCTTCGCTGACAAACGTTAAGCCAGATTGCTCCAGCAGTGTTGATAACTCATAACCATAAATCTCCTTATCCTCCATCAAGGCCAGAATACAGCCCTCCAAAATGCCCTTCAACATCTGGCTATAGGTGGTCATCCTTCATTTCTCCATTCCTTATTGCTGGCCGCGCGACGAATAAATCGAGACATAGTTCACCGCCATCTTCCCTGTTATTATCGCCAAAAAAAACTATATTGCTTAGCAAGGTAGTTGGGTGAAATTCATCTTGTAAAACACTCATCGCAAATGCATAGCAACTACCTTGCATTGTAATATAGTATACTTTAGGGCAATTTTCGAAGTCAATATGTTCTGTGAAGGAATGGCTCGTCATACACTGACTATTGAGACAGGGAACAAGCCCATTCCCTTCATCTGTTCACGGAAAGAAGGTAGGTACCGATGTCCCCTTTCAAATCCTCTACGGGTCTATATGAGAATGTAGCCGCATTTTTATGTTATCTGTTCGCATTTGTTGGCGGCGTCATTTTTCTTGCAGTAGAGAAAAGAAGCCGTTTTGTTCTTTTTCACGCGCTGCAATCCGTAATGCTGTTTGCCGGATTAATGATCGCCCATGCTGCCGCCGGATTTCTTCCTTTGATCGGTATTGTAGTGGGTTTGCTCTTGAATGGGCTTGGCATTGCCCTATGGCTTCTTCTAATGCTCACCTCGCTGCAAGGCAAATGGCTTAAGCTCCCCTGGATCGGCGAGCTTGCCGAACGACAGCTTAACCGAATGTGAACCGGGATTAGACTGCCAGATCGGATTTAGCCCAACCTCCCAAAAAGCTGACTTCATACATACAACATTTGTTGCCGATCACATATCTAATATTAATCTTAATCCGATTCGACAATTAAGAAACGGTGACCAAGCCTGCTCCAGGCTTGGTCACCGTTCTATCTCAGCTCCCATAAAGCAAAAGTGTTCCTACCTACTCGGATGCCGCTTTTATTTTATGGCCCTTCAGTCCATTGAACAATAAATTCATCACGATAGCGGTAAAGCTACCTGCAACAATGCCATTGTCGACTAAAATACGGAGCCACTCCGGTACCCTCTGGAAAATATCTGGCACAACGGTAACGCCGAGCCCCATTCCCACGGAACAAGCGATAATCAACAGATTTTCATGACGATTAAGATCTACTTGCTCCCCCAGCATACGGATCCCCGAGGACAATACCAGACCAAAGAGCGCAATCATCGCACCGCCAAGGACGGAAGGCGGAACAAGCTGTGTCAATGCGGCGATTTTCGGCACGAAGCCGATCAAGACGAGCAGGCCGCCGGCAACCGCGATCACATCCCGGGTTTTCACCCGGCTCATTTGAATCAGCCCTACGTTTTGGGAATAAGTCGTATAAGGGAAGGAGTTGAACAGTCCACCGAGAACAATCGCTAATCCCTCGGCCCGGTAACCGCGAGCCAAATCCTTCGATGTAACGTCTTTATCCACAATTTTTCCAAGTGCCATAAATACGCCAGTGGATTCTGCGACGCTTACGATCGCGACCAGAATCATCGTCAGGATGGCCGACGCATGGAAAGTAGGCGGCCCAAAGTAGAACAGCTGAGGCGTATGGAACCAGCTCGCTTCCCGGAGCGGCTGCAAGTTTACGGCGCCAGCGAATCCGGCGACAAGTGTTCCAACAACTAGCCCAATCAATACGGATATGGAGCGTAGAAATCCTTTTGCAAAGCGATTCATCAAAATAATGAACAGCAAAACACCAAAGCCCAGCGACAAGTTCAAGAGGCTTCCAAAGTCTGGATTCGTCTCTGGTTCTCCACCGGCGAGATCGGTCAAAGCTACCGGGATCAGGGTCACCCCGATAATCGTTACCACAGAACCTGTTACGACTGGCGGAAACAAAGCGATCAATTTACCGAACAGCCCCGAGAAGAGGAATACGAACAGTCCCGAGGCGATAATCGCACCATAAATCGCCGATACACCCATGCCATCGGTCAGACCGATCGCGATCATCGGTGAAACCGCCTGGAACGCACAGCCGAGCATGACCGGCAGGCCGATCCCAAAGAAGCGGTTGCCCCATACTTGGAGCAGCGTTGCTACGCCGCAGGCCAGAAGGTCGATGGCAATCAAATAAGTGAGCTGCTCATGGGTGAGCTGCAATGCATTGCCAACGATCAGCGGTACAATAATCGCTCCCGCGTACATCGCCAGTACATGCTGAATGCCTAATGATAGTGTTTTGATTGGATGTCTATTTTTCTGAAAAATGGCTTCCCGCTCCATATAAATCCAGTTCCTCCCCAGGTAGTATCTGATACTTCAGTCTATAATTTATTCATGGATCTATCGTTACAGCCTGTAATTAAAGATCCATGGTTACTTCATCTACAAAAGAGACAGCCCCGTCCTCCAAGGAAGCGATCCGTACCAAAGATTCAACGCGATATCCCGCTTCATTCAGCAAACCGGCTCCAGGCTGGAATGATTTCTCTATGACGATACCGATTCCGACTACGCTGGCGCCGACCTGCTCCACGATCCGGGCAAGTCCAAATGCGGCCTCTCCATTCGCAAGAAAATCGTCAATAATGAGCACCCGATCATCCGAATTTAAAAATTTCTTGGACACGGTAATCTCATTGCTCTCTTTTTTTGTAAAGGAGTACACCTTCTCGACCAGGATATTGTCCTTTAGCGTCAGTGATTTATGTTTGCGGGCAAATATCATCGGCACCCCAAGCTCAAGCGCAGTCATAATTGCGGGGGCAATACCTGAGGACTCGATCGTCAGTACCTTGGTAATTTGTTCACCTGCAAATCTCCGTGTAAATTCGGCGCCAACCTCCTTCATCAGCACCGGATCCATTTGGTGATTTAGAAACGAATCCACCTTCAACACTTGATCACTCAGCACGATCCCCTCGGACATCACCTTATCCTTAAGCAGCTTCATTTCTTTTCCTCCTTTATTATTCTTAGCATTATATCTTCATTATTCCGCTCCAGAATAAAAAAAAGCCCAGTTCTCAAAACTGAGAAATGGACTCATGGCAGAATTCACCCACACCGGGGCATTGGCATACCAAACTCCGGTCAAAACAACATCACGAACTAACCGTTGCCAGTACAACAATTTGAATTCTCCCCGTAGTCCGATCATTTCCGGTGATCTGGTAGAGACATGCAGGCCAATTCCTGCACATATACGAGAAGTTAATGAAGATTATTGTCGAAACTATTTCATGCAATGATTAGTAGTATAACGCAAACAATCCATAGAAATAAAGAGGTTTTTCACGGATTGCACAAATATTTAGCAAATTTATAGAACAGACACAGATAAGACATCATCTTAGATGGGTCTAGAATCCTTTGGAAGCAGATTTGAGATCAACGATTTCAGCTCTCTGTCTTCCTGATAACTCTCTTCTCCCGTGTCAAGACGGCGTATCCGGATTCTCTGGTATTCCGAGCTCGGCACGATCGGCGTAAACACTAAATTCTCAGGATCGGTCAGCCGGAGCTTGTACCCCATACCTTCAAACATGAGCAGAAAATCCTTCTCCGTCGGCTTCTCCCCTTCATCCAAAAATATCAATCCACGAAGCTCTTTCGTCTCCTGCTTATATTGCACTTCAAAATGAACGATGCATTCCACGATGTCCACACTCCTAAAAATAGTCATAGTAAATAGTTCAGGCACGGCAGTAACGGATCCTAACCTCCCGTGTACCTCCGTGCCGGCAATTTACACAACGCCTACTAATTACTACGGTTCAAATCCCTGTTCAACGGGCTGTATTTATAACAACTCCGTGAACATTCGCTTACGACCACTTCTATTCCCTACCTCTCCTACACACTCTGCGCATTAAATTTGCTCCGATCCGCAGTGCGGGCACCATTTCGTTCCTTTTACCAGAACTGCCGAACAAATTTGGCAGGTCGATTCGCCTCGCAGAGCTTCCTTCGTCGCAGCCACATGGTCCGTCAGCTTTACGTTTTCCTTCCAAGTTCTTATGCGCCGATCCAGCTCCTCCTGACGCTCCCGCTCCCGTTCAAGCTCGCGCAATCGTCTCGTCATCTCCTCAGGATCAACACGCTCACGAGTCTCCGACACGACCGATTCTTCCTGATCTAAAGAAGCAAAAAGCGTACTTTCTTCCAGCAATGTCAACGGATCACTTACCGGCTCCTGCTTAGCGACAGACTCTTCCTCATCGGGATGCACCTGGACCTGCTTAGCTGGCTTCTCCAGCTTATGTCCGCAATACTGGCAGAATAACGCTTCCTCAGTAACCGTTTTACTGCAGGCACCGCACAGGCGCTCATTTTTGAGCTCGGCAATTTTACCGCGGATCTCATCTCGCTCCTCAGCAAGCAGGTCACAGGTTTTTGCTAAATCGACCATTTCCTTCTCCGCTATAGACATGTCCTTAATCCGGTATCCCTCATAGAATACTTCGCCCATTCTTTGAAAATACAAATCCATTTCACGTTCAATATTGTTTATTTGCGTGTTCAACTTCCCAATTTCGACCGCGTTTTGTGCCTTATCGGTTACTTTCCCCGCACCATCTTTAATCCGCTGTAAAAATTTCATGACATACTCCTCCCATGTTCATAAAACGTCCTGATGTAATTGAAATTATATGTCCCATTAGTCGGGAATTCTTTCCTGTATGTTCTCAATAATTAAACAGCCTTGCAGTCTACGAAATCGTAATTATCATAACAGATTTAACAGCCTAGTGAAAATCCCTGTCCATCTCCCCTGATCCAGCCGCAGAGCCGTAGTGTATAAAGATATTAATCAAAGAAAATCAGACTGGAGGGGATATTCCGATGAAAATAGACAAAAAGCCCTGTTACGCATCCATCTCACATCGCATCGTCCAAGAGGCGCCAAATCAAAATTTATCCAAATTCAGAGGCAAAATCCTGTAAACAAATAAATCCATTTTTTGATTTTGCCGGGCCTTTCAAGGTACAATAGGGGGGAGGATATATGGAACTATTTTTAAACTTAGGGGTAGATTATTCTGGACAGAGTAGATGCAAAAAATAAAGGCTCGCTGTTAAATCAATTGGATTTGCGAGATTTATATCATTGGGAAGTCGGAGATGATGAGCTGCGCAAGTTGGAGGAATGGAAGAAGCTCCCTACGCTATACCAGCTCGCGCTGGATGAACTGAAGAACAAAGTGAAGCTGATTCAAACCGAATGGAAAATTCTTAACGGATACAGCCCTATCGAACATATCAAAACTCGAATCAAAGAACCCAAAAGCATACTCGACAAGTTGGAACGGAAGGGTCTGGAAATGACCGTTGATAATATGGTGAACAAAATTCACGATATCGCCGGCATGCGGATCGTCTTCTCGTTTGTGAAGGACATCTACAAGCTGCTGGATCATCTCCGCCATAGAGAGGATATTACCATCATTGAAATTAAAGATTACATTGCTAAGCCGAAACCCAATGGGTATCAAAGCCTGCACGTCATCGTGGCGGTTCCGCTGACGCTGTTCGAGGGACAGCGCTGGATGAAGGTAGAAATTCAAATGCGCACGCTGGCGATGGATTTCTGGGCCAGTATGGAGCATATTTTGTTCTACAAATATGACAAGCAGGTGCCATCTCATGTCGTTCGAGAGCTAACGGAAGCCGCCAAGGCCGCCGATGCGCTCGATAAGAAGATGCACGGCCTACGCAAGGAAATTATGGGCGCTGCCGAAGCCAACCTTCCCGAACCCGGCACGTCGCTGCCATAGCCGAGATGCAGCAAACAGGACAGCCGTAGAGGTTACTACACCTCGGTCGGCTGTCCTGTTTGGCTTAACCGGATATTCGATTCGTGCAGGCGTGAATGGCTGTCGAAAGAGCGCCTCAAATTTAGTGCGGGTTGTTCCGCAATCGGCGGGCCAGCTCCTCTGCCCGCTTCATCGTGCCCTCGCGCACGAGGCCAAGCCCCTTGACCGCTCCGGGCACGCCAGGAAGCAGCTTGGCCCAAGCCTCGCTTTCGCTATTCGGGGCGCCTGGCGCGGTAGAGGTGAGTGCAACTGCAGACGGCGGGGCAGCGCTGCTGATGGCCGATGTCGGGCTCCGCCGCGTTGTTGCACGGGAGGTCGCGCGCGTGCTCGGCGGAGAAGGGGCAGGCTCCACACGGTCCAATTGAATTTGGACGTCGTGAACCTGCGGGCCAGGCGCATGCAGGCTGCCCTGCTCCGCCATCTCCGCGAGCCACTCGGCGATGCTCGGCCCGCCCGACCGGGGGCGAGCCTCCTCTTTCAAAGGCCCCAGCGCCGCGCGCAGGGCCCTCTCAGCATCGGGCAGTGGCTTCGCCTCCGCCCATGCCGCAAACACCGCCGCGAGCAGCGTCTCGCGCGTCCAGCCGAGCAGCTCAAGCCGCTGCTCGGGGGTGGCCGCGCGCCATGCTGCCGCGCCAAAGCTTGCGGCCTGCGCTGCATGGCCGCAAGGCTCGCCCCCGCAGCAGTCGCAGCGGCTGCGCGGCGCCCCCTCCGCCGGTTGCCACGGCGGAGTCTTGGGCAGGAGGCCGGCGATTGCCGCCGGGCCGGCCTCCTGCAGCGCAGCCAGCCGCTGCGGCTGCTGCGCCAGAGCCTGGAGCAGACGCTGGCCTGCGGCAGGCGTGTCTGCTTCCAGCAGGAACACAGAACACACGGGCTGTTCTGTGTTCTTGGCCGGGGCTGGAACGTCAATTCTCCAGCCCCCGGAACCAGGTTCATACCGGACTCCCGCGACGACTTTTGATCTATTTTCAACTAAATTATCCATAGCCTGCCCCATCGCCAATCCCCCTCCTTACGAATCGGTCTGCAACGTAATCAAATGCTGCAGCTCCTCATTCGACATCTCCGTTAACCACTGCTCGCCGGAGCCGACCACCTGCTCGGACAGTGATCGCTTGCGTTCAATCAGCTCATCAATCCGCTCCTCCAGCGTTCCCTGGCAAATCAGCTTGTGAACCTCTACATTTCGCTGCTGTCCAATCCGGAATACCCGATCCGTCGCTTGATTCTCTACAGCGGGGTTCCACCAGCGATCATAATGAATGACGTGATTGGCTCTAGTTAGGTTCAAGCCGACTCCTCCCGCTTTAAGCGACAATACGAAGAAAGGAGAACTCTCTCCCTGTTGAAAGACTTCCACCATGCGGTCCCGCTCCGCTTTGCCGACTCCCCCGTGAAGAAATGCCGGGGCCATACCGTATCGATGCTCCAAAGCAGAAACCAGCAGCTCGCCCATCCGCACATATTGCGTAAAAATTAGCGCAGCCTCCTGATTATCATTTATTAAATCTAGCAATTCGAGCAGGCGCTCCATTTTACCAGAAGCCTCCGCCTTCAGCCTCGCTCCCCTCGACTCTTGCAGCAGCTGGGGATGATCACAAACCTGCTTCAGCCGAGTCAGTGTGGACAGCACGATCCCTTTACGGGCCATTCCCGCGCTCTCTGCAATCCGTCCCATAAGATCTTCCGTGATTTCCCGGTACAGCTCCGCTTGGGCCGGCATGAGCGTGCAATACGATTTTAACTCTATTTTTTCCGGCAAATCCTTGCGAATATCGGGATCACTCTTCAGACGGCGCAGCAGGAACGGAGAAATTAGTTTGCGGAGCTTCTCGAGCTCCACCGACTGCTGCTCTCCGCTCCCGGTATACTTCGCCTTGAAGGCGGAATGCGTACCCAAATAACCAGGGTTCAGAAATTGAAAAATAGACCACAGCTCGCTCAGTCTATTCTCGACCGGAGTACCTGTCATCGCGATCCGGTGTGGTGCTTTCAGTTTCATGACGCTTTGCGCCTGCTTCGTACCGTAATTTTTAATGTACTGCGCTTCATCAAGTACGATCGAGGCCCATTCGACGGATTGAAGCTCCTGAATATCCCGTCCGGCCAGCGGGTACGTTGTCAGAACAACCTGCTGCTTGGCGCACTCCTGCCGGAAGCTCTCCCCGTGAAGCCGATTGCTGCCATGGTGGACATGCAGCCTTAACTCCGGGGCGAACCTGGAGAGCTCCTTCTGCCAATTGCCCAACAACGATGTCGGACAAATGATCAGCGCCTTCCCGGCCGAAATTCCGTCAAGCAGCGCCGTAATGACCTGTACCGTCTTACCAAGACCCATATCATCAGCGAGCAGGGCCCCGAAGCCAAGCTGACGCAGCATGACTAGCCAGCGATAGCCCCGCTCCTGATAAGGCCGCAGTGTGCCATGAAGCGAGCGGGGAATCGGCTTGAGCTCCATTCCTGCTGCAGAACGCCCCTCCATAAGCAGCGACAACAGGCCCGCGGTTTCCACCTCTTCTACCTGCAGACCCTCCCAGCGGATCTCGCCGTCTTTCTGAGCGGTTAGATGCATCAATTCACGGAAGCTCATCACTCCTGCCCCATGACGCTTCATAAACTTTAACACCTGGCGGATTTCCTTCATGTCGATTTCGACCCACTCGCCCCGAAAGAAAACAAGCGGGGACTTGGATGCAGCCAGTTCACTAAGTTCATCCGCGGTTAACAAGCTGCCGTTCAGGACTACCTCTGCTTCATAATTGACAAGCTGCTCCACCCCTAATGGAGGCGAACTCCCTTGTTGTCCGGCATCTAAGACTTCTCCCCACTTCCCCGTCCGCAGCCTGATTCCGGCTGAACGGCGGCCTTCCTTCGTCCAGCGGGAAGGCATTTGCACCGTGACACCATGTTTCCGCAGCCGGGCCACCTCTTTGCTTAGAAAAACGTACACCTCTTCCGGCTGAAGAACAACGCCCTCCGGGCGGGTCCCCTCCATTGCCTGTCGTACTGCGCCGGATAGCTGGGCGGCTTTGCCGAGCCGATGCAGCAAGCTCTCCCTTACATGGTGATACACTCTGCCGCGCATTTCGATGTCTTGCTGCGGATAACTCCAAAGCAGTCCATAAGGAAGCAGGACGCTGGGGTCCTCCACGCCTTCAGCCCACAATGACAGACGCCATATGGGCTTACCCTCTTCCGCTTCGGTCGGTTCCAGCCGCAGGCATAAGCGGAAAGTCCCTGTACTTCGACCCTCTTCTTCCTCCCGCTGAGCCTCTGGCTGGCCTCCTCCGGCGCCGGCGATGCCTTCCGCAAGCTCGGTCACTTCAGCGACAGTCCCCTGAAAATCGCCGTGCGGCACTCCAGCCAGCAAGCCGTTCCACCATAATTCCGCCAGCGGAGAAGCTCCCCGGCGATAATCGGCCCGGCTCGCATTCAATTTTCTTCCTAGTCCGCTAACGACTTTGCGAATCTCATCATCTAGTACCGCGCTTATAAAAGAATAGAGGATAGACAACTGCCTCGATTCGATATCCTCCTCCTCTTGCCCGCCTCCAGCCTGAACAGCGGACAAGCAGATCGGGGGCATGCTGCCAGCCAATTGCCGAAACCTCTCTTCATCGCCCGGATCGCTAAGCTCCGGTGCCCAGCGCGAACGGCCGGCTGCGACCCCTTTCGGGCGACGATTCCCGGTCAGTGGAACCTCCAGCAGACCTGGAGCGATCCGGCCCCTTAGCATGAGCTCCAGCGCAAACCGGGCCACTTTACTCCAATAACTTAGCTCTTGCCCGGGGACAATCCCCTGCTGCTTCACATGAGATTCATTCCAGAAGAGCAGCAGAGGCCAAGCCTCTTGAATCGGCAGTGCAAGACCTTCCAGCGTTCGTCCCATAAGCGCCTTGCGCTCGCCGGATTTGAAAGCGCTTCGCCCGGAAGATGCCGGATAACGCACTTCCGCGAGCCGGAGCGCTGCTTGCTGGAACGGCCGCTGTCCTTCCGCTGACTCCAGCCTCCGCATAGCCGCCGCCCAGGCGTCGACCTTAGGTTCCGATGTTTCCCCAGAGAAGCAGAACAATACCTCTCCAAGCCATATAGCATAAAGACGTTGATTCATGGTGATCTCCCGTCATTTCTAATCGCCTCATAATTTAAAGATTCATCATACCTCAAATCAGTTTGCCCATCTTCCCATCATTCTCAAACGCCTCGTTTAACGATTGGCATTCCATTTGACATCCCGTTTGCGCTCCAATGGCGCTCCATGAATATGATAACATAGCCGAAGGTCAGCCTGATATCCTTCGCTTGAATTGGGTATATTCATATAGTAAACAGAACAACTAACTTGATCATCCAACACTTAGACAAGCTTTATAGGAGGCGAAGGCATGTTTCGTTACCATATATATCGTTGGTGCAATTTGCTGTTTTATTGTGCCGTTCTGGTCGTCAATTATTTGGCCATGTCGATTCCACTTGGCGGAATGACCACCGGGCAACTGTCCGACAAATATCACACTTCGATCACGCCAGCAGGATACGCATTCATGATCTGGATGGTGATCTACATCCTGCTCGCCGGTTATATCATCTATCAATTTCGTAAAGACACCAGCAAGCAAGACTCCGTTCAGGCCATTTCCTTCTGGTTCATCCTAACCTGTGTTTGCAATATGGCATGGGTTTTCTTATGGCAATATCAATATATCGGCCTATCCTTTGTCTCCATGATCGCCCTGTTAGTTTCGCTAGCCATCATTTACACGAAAACACGATACATCCCGGCTCCAACTTCGGGAGAGACTTGGCTGATCCGCCTGCCTTTCAGCATTTATTTAGGCTGGATTTGCGTTGCTACGCTAGTTAATCTCGCTGTCATCCTATTCCATACGAATCATGGTATGAACCTGGAACCGAAGACGATCGGCATCATCTTACTATGCTTAGGCGTCGTTGCCGCGATCATGATTACTCTCCGTGCCCGTGATGCCATATTGCCACTGGTTTTCGTATGGGCTTATATCGCCATTGCCATCGAACAACGGAATATTTCAAGCTTCAGCTTCATGGCAAGCAATCTAGCCTTCATCTTATTGCTATATGCATTCTGGATTGTACTCATGCGCGCCCGCGAACGGGACTAAACATATTTCTCTAGAATTTCTCTAAAAAAAAACCACCTACATCCCCTCGCGATAATCCAGGTAATGTATGTGGCTATCTGGCTCATTTATTTATTTAAGCGCGATGACTTCAATTTCGACCAGGCCATCCTTCGGAAGACGCGCAACCTCTACCGCACTGCGTGCCGGATAAGGCTCGGCAAAGAAGGAACCGTATACTTCATTCACTTTTGCAAAATCATTCATATCCTTAAGAAAAACGGTTGTCTTCACGACCTTGTCCAAACCGCTGCCGGCCGATTCGAGAATCGCCTTCACATTATTCAACGCTTGAGCAGTTTGAGCCTCCACGCCTTCTGCAAATTGGCCCGTATCCGGTACGAGGCCGAGCTGCCCAGACGTATATATCATCTCGCCGATAACCACACCCTGAGAATAGGGCCCGATGGCTCCCGGTGCTGCGGGTGTCGATAGTACCTTTTTTTCCATACCTATCCCAACCTTTCTCATTTTTCATTGTTTAAATTTTAACCGGATATGTCTCGTCCGGCAAATATAGCTTGATTCTGAGCAGAAGCAGCAGAGCTTTGCAATAATGGTTCTTGTGAAGTTAGCGGCAGATAAAGCATAAAAGTACTCCCCCGCCCCTCCGCACTCTGCACCTCAATCCTGCCACCGAGCAGACAGGCCAAGTGCCTGCTGATCGGTAAACCAAGTCCTGTCCCCCCGTATTTCCGGCTAATCGAGCCATCCGCCTGTTGAAATGCCTCAAAGATGACCGCATGCTTGTCTTGTGGAATTCCGATTCCAGTATCTTTTACAGTGAACACAATAGACTCCCCGGCCTGCTCTCCCTCTGTTTTCGATCGATATACCTCCAGCTTTACATAACCTTCGTCCGTAAACTTAAAGGCATTGGAGAGCAGGTTGCGTAAAATTTGTCCTATGCGCTGCGGATCGGAGCTGATGGTTGCCGGCAAGTCGCCCGCTAGGTTGATTTCAAACGCCAATCCCTTCTGCCGCGCTGTCTGCTCGAACTGCAAATAGAGCATTTGCGGAAGCTCCAGCACATTCACAGCTTCTTGGACAACCTCCAGCCGTCCTGCTTCAACCTTGGATAAATCAAGAATATCATTAATAATTTGCAGCAGTTCCTGTCCCGACCTGTAAATGATTCGCCCATAATCTGCAGACGCTGATGCCTCCTCCGGATCGTTCTCGGATATCATCTGCGCCAAATTAATAATACTGTTGAGCGGCGTTCTTAATTCATGAGACATATTCGCCAAAAATTCCGATTTATGATGAGAGGCGAGCGCCAACTGCTCAGCTCTTTCCTCCAGTATATGCTTCGCCTTTTGCAGCTCCTTCGTCTGGGTTCGCAGCCGCTCATTAGCATATTTCAGCTCAAGCGACCTCCGACGATCCAATTGAAAGTCTCGCAAGATCAAAGCAAACACAATACTTAACCCAATACTGAGCGGCAACACAGACGGCATAATCTCCAGCATATACTGTTTAAAGGGAATTACGCCGAGTACAGCGATATTTATCGTATTTACCGCGTTTACAATCAAAATAGCAATCAAGCCTTTAATAACAAAACGATATTGGCTTCGCCTCATCCATATATTAATTCCTGCACACACGATACCGAGTATCGCCAAATTCAAAAAACCGGCGAGAGCTGCCTCCGTAATGCCAAACGTGAAACGCGCTAAGCCGATACCAAAACCAATAATCATTATGGTAAGCGGTTGGGAATACACAGCCGTCGCAATCAGAAGAGGAACGAATCTCAAGTCAAAGATGACATTATCGCTTAACTTAAAGCCAAACATCATGCAAATCCAGCCGGAGAAAATCATGAGCAGCACCGACAATATATAATTCATCGTCCGCGAGGTTCTCGTAAACCAGTACTTATAGAGAACATTAGCCAAATAAGCGACAGTAATGAGCATACCAAGATTTATTAAGAATGAATTTCCAAGACCCATGATCTCACCCGCTTTATTCAAAGTTAAAAGGTATTGGAACTTTTTGCATTTCTCTTGCCCATATCATATTAACATGAAGCGGCACAAGGAATCATCAAGACGTTTGCTTTCTCGTTTGTTCTCTCATTTGTTTTCTATGGTATGCTTCGACAAATAGACCGACAAAATAAGGATCCCACTGCGTTCCTTTGCCTTCCTGCAAAATAGAAATCGCCGTATCCGCATCCATACCTTTGCGATAAGGACGGTCCGAGGTCATCGCATCAAAGGCGTCTGCAACGGCAATGATTCTGCCGAACAGCGGAATTTCCTCCCCCTTGAGACCGTCCGGGTAGCCCTCGCCGTCATAGCGTTCATGATGGGAGCGAATGCCAGGCAGATATGCCGCCATCTCATCCGCAGGCTCAACTTGTCTCAGAATCACTTCTCCCAATACGGGATGAGCCTTGATTTGCTCCCACTCCTGTTCACTAAGCTTCCCTTCCTTCAACAGCACGGCATCGCGTATGCCGATTTTTCCGATATCATGAAGCAGCGCTGTTTTGCGGAGCTGATCAACGACTTGCTTCGGCAACCTGGCTAACGTGCCGATCTGGACGGCATATTCCGCCACCCTTAAAGAATGCCCCGCGGTGTATGGATCCCGGGCATCGAGCGCGGCCGCCAGTGTTGCAAAGTAACTCTCCACGAGCTGATCATTTCTGTCCGCCTGGATTCGCACCCCTAGCAGCATATGATTAAATCCCGAGACAAGCCGGGAAAATTCGTCCGAGAACAAATCACTGGCCTCCATTTGCAAACATCCGCTTCTCACCTCTGTCATTCTTCTGTACAAGTATTGAATCGGTGTTTCCAGCTCCCGGGTTAGCAGCCGCGAAGCAAAAAATGAAAAACCAAGCCCTAAAAGCAGGACAATTCCAGCCCATTTCCAGTAGGCATAATGATTGATGTTCCAGTCCCCAAGCCGCAGTTGTACCGCCAGACTATATAATAATAGCGGGGAGGCACCTATTAAGAACAAGCTCCATCGCAGCTTGCGTTTAAGCGGAATAAGCACTCGTCCGCCAAGCGTCAGCTCTCTACCGAATAAATGCAAGGAACGAAGCTGCAGCTCTTCCAGAACCGGCCGAATATAATAGGAGGTAAGGTAGAACTCGATCAGTGCATGCATGCCAGCAAGAAGAAAGCCTCCCAGCAATGCAAGCAGTACGTAATACGGAGAGATTGATAATTGGCCCGTATAAATAAGCCAGATTGTTAAGCCCGCTGCGGGTAAAGCGAGGCCGAACAAATGGGGGCCGAGAATTCTTTTTACAATTAACATAGGCAAAAGGTGCGTTCTTAAATATATCGTCTGCATGGTAACAAAGCTATCGATGCTTTCATAAAAGGCTAATCGGATCGGCCTAATCTGTCTAGTAAACACCGCCCATTCCAACCCAAGCATAATCAGCATAGAGAAGAGCATGATGGCAATCAGCCAAACACACTCATCATACGCAATATCCTGAAGCGTGAAAGTGATAAGACTAGCAACCGAAAGCGCAGCTACGAGTAAGCCAGCTAAGTAATTAAGCAATAGCCGAGAATAAAATGTCCTGTACACTGACAATGAGATGCTCATCCCTTCCCTTATAGCACAATTAATGGATGTTACCCTTAAATCAATATCGGTACAAAAGTATGAAGATTTGACACCTTTTTCCGTTTAATCCTAAGTATGAAAGAGAAAAATGGCGCATAACAACGAAAAAAGTAATTTAAAAAAAAATATTTCAAAATGTTAGTAATCGCTTCCAACCGCTATATATCAAGCTTTACATATTTCCCCTCATAACAAAAGATGTTTTTTGTCACATATTAAGTGATTTATTTCACATATGTGTCTTTATTTCTGTGCTAAACTTTGCTCAAACAAAGGTATTCCTTCCTATTTTATTAGGATTTAGGTACCTAAATTTCCCATATTATATGCCCTACGTTATTAAAATGGTTCACATTTTAATATATACAATTTTATTATTTTGGAGGTCATTTAACATGAAAAAAGCATCCATTATTCTCTGCAGTGCACTGCTGCTAGGACTTCTCGCAGGGTGCGGGGCAAAAAATGAGGCTAATACGGCGGAACCTGCCAACAATGCTCCTGCTACTGAGAATACCGCCAACAATTCCAACGCCGAAGCTCCTGCTGCAGAAGGCAATTTCCAAGACGGTCTGTACTTCGCACTAGACAAAGAAGATCCAAAAACCGGCTGGCAATATTTCGTGAAGCTGCAAGTTGAAGGCGGCAAAATTACAGACGTGGAATGGAATGGTACAAATGCAACCGTACCGGTAGACAAAGTCACTTACTCCGAGCAAGGCAAGTACGGCATGAAGGAAAAAGGCAACGCACAAGCCGAATGGCATGAGCAAGCTGCTAAAGCTGAGCAATTTTTGATTGAGAAACAGGACACCAAAGCTGTAACTCTTGACGAAGAAGGCAGAACAGACGCTATTTCCGGCGTATCCATCCATGTGAACGAGTTGTTTGATCTTGCCGACAAAGCTCTTGCTGCCGGACCAATCGAGCCAGGCCCTTATAAAGACGGCAACTACCATGCTGAAGCTGACAAATTTGCAGAAGGCTCCGGTTGGAAAGAGACCGTTGATGTTATCGTATCTGCAGGCAACATTGTAAGAGTGAATTTCAGCGGTGTGAATGAAGCTGGCGAGGACAAGAGACAAAACTCCATCGACGGTAAATACGCTATGGTAGCTAACGGCGGCGCACAAGCTGAATGGCATGAGCAAGCTGCTAAAGCTGAGCAATACTTGATCGAGAAACAAGATCCTGCTGCATTAAGCTTCACTGAAGATGGCAAAACAGACGCTATTTCCGGTGTATCCATCAGCTTGAAATCGTATTACGATCTTGCTGCAAAAGCGCTAGAACAAGCGAAATAATACTAATTCATTTATATATAAGTTTTATATAGCAACCCAGCCCCATGATTACCAGCTAAAGTAAGAAGGTGAATATGTTGAAGAAAATAGTCGTTCTAGGCGGCGGTTACGGTGGTGTCGTCACAACGAAGCACCTAGCCAAATTATTCAAAAAAGATAAAGATGTCGAAATCCAGCTGATTGACAAGGACCCCTATCATACGCTGTTGACGGAGCTGCATGAAGTCGCGGCGAACCGGGCACCTGAGGAATCAATTCAAATTGAATTGAAGAAGATTTTTGCAGGACAGAACGTGGATGTTGTACTGGACTACATCGACAACATTGATTTTAACTCCAAGGAGCTGCGCTCCAAGAAGCACACTTACAAGTACGATTACCTAGTTATCGGTACTGGATGTAAGCCAACCTTCTTCGGCATTCCAGGCGCAGAGGAACATGCAATGACCTTATGGTCATACGAAGATGCCGTTAAATTGAAGATACAGGTTCGACGCATGTTTAGCGAAGCGGCTAAAGAAACAGATCCGGCCATTCGCAAGAAGAAGTTATCCTTCGTCGTTGTCGGAGCGGGCTTTACCGGAGTTGAGCTCGTTGGTGAGCTGGCAGAGTTCCGTGATGAACTGTGCAAGGAATTCTACATCGATCCGAGTGAGGTGCGCCTCGTCGTAGCGGATATGGCACCGAAGATTCTGCCGATCCTGCCTGACAAACTGATCGATAAAGCGGTCAAACGACTAAACAAGATGAATGTTGAAATCGTGACAAACGCCAAAATTACCGGGGTAACGAAGTCAAGCGTTCTGCTTGGAGAGAAAGAGCTTGAGGCAGCTACGATCGTTTGGACGGCTGGTGTCGAAGGCTCCGATCTCGTTGGTAAGCTTGACGTTCAACAAGAAGGACGTAAACGCATCGTTACTAACGATAAGCTGCAAAGCGTGGATCACGAGGATGTATACATCGTTGGCGACAATATTTTCTACATCCCGGAAGGTGAGACCCGCCCTGTTCCGCAAATGGTTGAGAATGCTGAACAAGCCGGCCCAATCATTGCTCATAACATTCATGCCGATGTTAAGGGCAAACCGAAGAAGTCTTATAAACCAGGCTTCCACGGTACGATGGTATGTATCGGCAGCCGCTATGGTGTAGCGAACGTAGGTTTGCCGAATAAAATGTTCATGGTCAGCGGATTCTTCGCGATGTTCTGCAAGCACTTGATCAATATGTACTATTTGTTCACTGTGGCAGGCTTTAACAAGGTCTGGACTTACATGATGCATGAGTTCTTCCACGTGAATAATAATAGAAGCTTCGTAGGCGGCCATTTCGCCAAACGTTCACCTAACTTCTGGCTTTTACCGCTTCGCATATTCGTAGGCTACAAATGGTTGCAGGAAGGTCTTGATAAACTGCCTAAGGTGCTTAAGAATCCTTCAGATATCTTCCTGATTCCTGCTGCACCTCAGGCCAAAGGCGATGCAGTATCCGCAGCAAGTGCAGCGGCGGAAGCCGTAACGTCAACCGTTGATGCTCAAGCGGCTGCATCTGCAGTACAGAGTGCTTCAACCGCAGTTACCGCGCTGCCGGTACCTGATTTCATTACAAATACAGTAAATTGGTTTATGAATATCTTCTTCTATACTTCCGATGGCGGATATACCGGACTTGCTTCCGTATTCCAGACCGGAATGGTATTTGCAGAAATTATTATCGGTATCTTGCTTATTGCTGGCCTGTTCACAGCAGTATCCTCGATCGTCACCGTTGCACTTGGCATTATGATCTGGTCCTCCAGTATGGCCTCGAGCGAGATGTTGTGGTACATGACGGCTGGCGTAGCACTGATCGGCGGATCAGGCAGCATGTTTGGTCTTGATTACTACGTACTGCCTTGGCTTAAGAAACAATGGAGGAGAATACCGCTTGTTCGCAGATGGTATCTCTACACGGATTAAGCCTACAACTGCACAATCGTTTTTGATCTCTTTACTCCAGAGTAATGTGCGGCTGTTGCACATTACTCTGATTTTTAACAATGACTATCGTTCGTTAGTGGATATTTAACCGCCAATATCGGTGCGAAATCCCCTGCAAACCTACTTGCTTGTTAAGGAGTGTTCCTCATGATTACTGCTCTCATTCAAGATGCTTGTCATTTCTTGCAGGGCGAAATATCGCCCGAAACCGGCATTACCCTAAATCTGAAGATAGAGGATGCACTGCCTGCAGCTCTCCTTCTCTCAGAATATGATATGACGGCAGAACGGAGAATCCGTCTGCTCTCCATTTACATCGCAATCAAGCTCGCCCTCCAGCGTCACCAGGATTGTCACCTTCTGGAACCGGGTGATATGCTCACTCGCAAAGTACTGGATGGCGATTACTTATACAGCTTCTACGTGCAGCTCTGCCTGCGCTTTGAAGAGTTCGATCTCCTTACTCATCTAGCTCCACTAGTCAAGCAAATCCAAATCAAACGCGTCGAGGGACAGCCTGACGACGAACGTCTCGCTAAAGGCTTCGAAGTGTTCCTTCGTCTGGAGCACAATCGAAATCATGCCCGCCAGGCGATTTAGATTTAACAAAATAAACTGAATAAACGCTTGCACCAATATAGATGTGTGGCTAAAAAAAACTTTTGAATGAACACCTGCACTTCAATTCGAGGAGGGGAACATCATGAAGATAAATGAACAGCTTGGCATCTCCCTTAGAACAGTAGACAAAGAAATTGAGAACATAGTCAAATTCGACAAGGATGTCCCCCGCTCCTCGGATCTTGCCCAAAGCATTATTGGGCTTATTCGCTCAGGAGGAAAACGAGTTCGCCCATTGATGGTGATCGTGGGGAGCCGCTTCGGCCCTGCGCCTGATGAACGCAAAGTATGGCGCCTGGCTGCGGCCGCTGAATTCATTCATGCTGCTTCCTTAATCCATGATGACGTCATCGACGATTCGCCCGTTCGCCGAGGAGACAAAGCCATGCACATCAAGCTTGGCGTAAACCGTGCCATCCACGTCGGCAATTACATGTCGGCGCGGGTCATTGAATTAATCTCTGTCTATTCTGCCGACCGCGAGCGATATGTGTACGATCTCTCCTCCTTAGTGACAACGCAATTATGCCTGGGAGAATATCAGCAGTTATCCCATTTATTCGATTATGACGTGACGATTGAACAATATTTAGAGAAGTCCAGAAACAAAACCGCCCAGCTTATTGCAGCCTGCCTGCGAATCGGAGCGCTGTCAGCAGAAGCCGACGAAGAGACAGCTGACCAGCTATACAATTTCGGGGAAAAACTGGGCATGGCATTTCAAATTCGTGATGATATCCTGGATTTTACCCAATCCTCGGAGAAGCTCGGCAAGCCTGCTGGAAGCGATCTGCGCAGCGGTCAAGTAACGCTTCCCGTCCTATTCGCGCTACAGGATGAGGCGCTTGCTCCTAAGATCAGAGCGGTGAACGAGCACACGCCAGCCGAATATACCGATGAAATTATCGCAGCAATCCAGAACAGCGATGCGCTGGAGAAAACCGAAGCGTTAAGCCAGCAATATTTAACCGAGGCTCAGCAAATTATTGATCGCTTAAGCCATTATCCGGCTCATCGCGACTTAAAGGTACTACTCAAATTCTTCAGCGGACGGGAGAATTAGAAGCTGTTAAAAATGTTCATATCCAATAGACACCTCTTGTTCTGAATGTAGCGGAAGCATCAGCCTCTCGCTGCATCAAACCAATGAGGTGTCTTCTTTTTCTAAATGAAGAAAAATTTAACGGTGCATTAACCCCGCGTTGACGTTCTGTTAATCCCCTCCATCTAAACTAGGATTGATCTTTGTTCACTAGCTCCGCTAGAGTTCCTCGATCGCTTGATACAGTAGGTTCATCTTCCAAGGAGGGAATCATCCATGAACACCACGGTCAGAAACGCACCGGCCTCAGCTGCAGTCACGACTTCCTCATACAAAATCGTACATAAGAGAGGGTTGACCGCAAGCTTCAAGGAGCATATGCTGGCCTACCTTTTTCTCGCCCCGTCTATCGTGCTATTCGGTCTATTCCTCCTCTATCCTCTGATCAAATCGGTATATCTCAGCTTCTTTCTGACAGACCCGCGCGGCAATATTGCGGCTTACGTCGGACTGGACAATTTCAAGCAGCTCCTGGGCTCCTCCCAATTCTGGAACAGTCTCGCTGTTACCGGCAAATTCGTGCTGCTTACCGTTCCGGGCGGACTTCTCCTCGGCTTGATCATGGCCGCATTCGCTCATTCTCGATTAAAGGGGATACGGCTGTTTCAGTTTATTTTTTCCCTTCCCCTCGCCCTTTCGGTTAGTACGTCAGCGGTGATCTGGATGATGCTATTCCATCCGACACTGGGCATGTTCAACTATTTTCTAGATTTAGCGGGGCTTCCCGCCATACAATGGCTAACCGATTCACGCTGGGCGCTCATATCGATATCAATCATGACCGTGTGGATGAACTCCGGGTTTAACTTCATCGTGCTGCTCAGCGGCCTGCAAGGAATTCCTGAGGATATGTATGACAGCGCCAAAGTGGATGGGGCAGGACCGTTCCGCACGTTCATCCGCATCATTCTGCCGCTGCTATCGCCTACGCTGTTCTTCCTGCTTATCGTATCTGTTATCGGCTCATTTCAAGCGTTCGGGCAAATGCACATTTTGACCAAGGGCGGTCCAGCAGGCTCAACCGAAGTATTTGTCTATTCCATTTATAAGGAAGCCTTCGTGAATTACCAGTTTGGCACGGGCAGCGCCATGGCCCTCGTCCTGTTTCTGCTCATTCTGATTCTGACGCTTATTCAATTCACCATTTTGGAAAAGAAGGTGCACTATCAATGACGTTATCCCGCCCCCTTCGCCACGGCGCTGTATACTTCGTCCTGTGCTTACTGTCCTTATTCATCCTATACCCGCTTCTCTACACCTTCCTCTCCGTATTTATGACGCCGGAAGAGACGAGCCAATTCCCCCCCGCTCTCTTCCCGTCCAGCTTGTATTTAGGTAGCCTTGAGGCGGTCATCCAGCTCATCCCTGTGTTTCGCTTCATCGCTAACAGCTTCATCGTCTCCACGCTCGTCATGGTCGGACAACTCGTGACGGCGAGCCTGGCCGCATATGCTTTTGCTTTTATTGCTTTTCGCGGCAAGGCGTTCTGGTTTGCGGTCTTTTTGTCAACGATGATGATTCCTTGGGAAGTGACGATGATCCCTAACTTCCTCCTTATCAAATCATGGAACTGGCTGGACTCTTATCCGGGACTCGTCCTCCCCTTCCTCGCCTCTGCCTTTGGCGTATTCCTGCTGCGGCAATTCTTTCTGCAATTGCCCCGGGAGCTGTTTGAAGCAGCGCGAATGGACGGCTGCGGTCATCTACGCTATTTCGCGGGCATCGTTCTGCCGTTGGCCAGGCCCGGTCTTGCCACGCTTGCTGTGTATGTGTTCCTGAATACCTGGAATATGTATTTATGGCCGCTGCTCATTACGAATACCGCGAATATGCGCACCGTACAAATCGGGATCAGCATGCTGCAATTCGAGGAAATGACGGCCTGGAACATCGTTCTTGCCGGAGTCGCGCTCGTACTGCTTCCTTCGCTCATCCTCATTGTTCTTGGGCTTAAACAGCTCGTGCGCGGATTAACTGCAGGGGCCATCAAGGGCTAGCCCCCTAGGAAATAAATTTATAGGTATCTGCCTAAAGGCACTACCGCTACGCCCCAGGATGACAGGATCAGCAACTCCCGTCCACCGACGGATAAAATAAAGGATTAGATCAAAAGGGAGAGAAAAAACAATGAAACCGTTCAAGCTTAAACACTCATTATTGCTCGCTACGATTTTGCTTCTATCCATGCTCATATCTGCCTGCGGAGCAGCAGGCGGCGGCTCGGGAGCAACGGCCGACGGGGAAGCCCCGGCAAACAACTCATCGACTTCTAGCAATGCGAAAAATGGAGATTCCGCACCCGAAGACAAAACCAAAGTCGTGTGGTGGCATTCCATGGGCGGCGAGTTGGGCACAGCCACGGATCAACTCGTAGCCGACTTCAACGCTTCCCAGGACAAAGTGGAAGTAGAAGCGATTTTCCAAGGAACCTATGACGAAAGCTTGAATAAAATGAAAGCTTCTATGGATTCCAAATCCGGCCCGTCTCTCATTCAGGTGTACGAAATCGGCTCTCGCTTCATGATTGACTCAGGAGCAATTACTCCGGTACAGCAGTTTATCGATGAAGAAAACTATGATCTCGGCCAATTAGAAGAGAACATCATGAATTACTATACTTTTGAAGGCAAGCAGTACTCCATGCCCTTCAATACGTCGAACCCGATTCTCTATTACAATAAGGACTTGTTCAAAGCCGCAGGTCTTGACCCGGACAAAGCTCCGGCAACCTATGAAGAGCTGAAGAAAGCAGCTGAAACGCTGAGCAAAAGCGGAGCACCGGCCTCCTTTGCCATTTACGGCTGGTTTATGGAGCAGTTCTTTGCCAACCAAGGCGCAGAATATGTCGACAATGGTAACGGTCGTACCGCCCCGGCAACCCAATCCTTGTTGAACACGGAGGCAGGCGTTAATACGCTGGAATGGTGGAAAAGCCTCATCGATAGCCAGGCTGCAATCAACCTGGGGCGTAAAACCGATGACACGAAGAAAGCCTTTGTCGCCGGACAGGTCAGCATGACGCTGGACTCCACGGCGGGACTCCGGGGGATCGTAGACAGTGTTGGCGATAAATTCGAGGTCGGTACCGCGTTTCTCCCTAACCCCGAAGGCGCCTCTGACGGTGGCGTCATTATCGGCGGAGCAAGCCTCTGGATTCTCAACAATAAACCGGAAGCGGAGCAAAAGGCGGCCTGGGAGTTCATTAAGTTCCTTGCCGAGCCGCAAACGCAAGCGAAATGGCATATTTCCACCGGATATTTCCCTATTACGAAGAAGGCTTATGACGAGCAAATCGTCCAGGATAATTTGACGAAATATCCGCAGTTCCAAACGGCCGTCGATCAGCTGCATGCCAGCAAGCCTAGCCTGGCAACGCAGGGAGCCGTAATGGGCGTGTTCCCGGAAGCCCGCCAAATCGTGGAGAGTGCGATCGAAGAAGCGCTAGGCGGCAGCAAGTCCGCCAAGCAGGCGCTGGACGATGCCGCCAAATCGATTACGGATAAAATTGGCAACTATAATAGAACAGTGCAAAAGTGACGGAATGCAATGAAGCTCCCCTCCACAGACGTGGAAGGGAGCTGTTTTTTGCGCTAAACTAGGACATTTTATATTAATTACTTCATATAGAAATCAATTAACGTCGTAAATAAAATAACCATACTGATGACCTGATTGAGATTGTAGGACGCAATCTTCATGACCTGCCGGTTGCCCGGTTTAATGATGCGATGCTCCGTGAGCAGTAGAATGACAGCCATCCCGATCCCTGCTCCATAAATCCAGCCGAGCCCCCGTATAGGAATGAGCGCAAGCAGCAGAATAACCATCCATAGATGGAGGACAGCGGCAATGCGTAAACCATTTTTCAAGCCAAAATAGCTTGGAATCGACCATAGTCCGTGGCTACGATCGAATTCGATGTCCTGCGAGCCATAGATAATGTCAAAGCCAGCAATCCACAGCATCACGATCGTCCCCAGCACAAAGGGCGTGAACGCAAACTTGCCGGTAACGGCGAACCAGGCGCCAATCGGTGCGGAAGCAATCGTAAACCCTAAATACAAATGACTTAAGTATGTAAATCGTTTCGTATAGGAATATGACGAGATCAGAAAGATTGCCACAGGCGACAGCAGAAAGCACAGCGGATTCAGCATCGCCGAGGCAGCGATAAAGATGCCATAATTAACGATTACGAACACCAGCACTTCTTTCGATTCCAGCAGCTTTTGCGGCAAATGGCGATGCGCGGTACGCGGATTCTGGGCATCGTATACCCGATCCACAACGCGATTAAAGGCATTGGCCCCATTGCGCGCACCTACAAGGGCAATCAGCCCCCAAATCATCACATGGGCGGACGGCAAGCCATTCGCTGCCCATACCATCGAAATAATCGCAAAGGGCAGCGAAAATAAGGTATGGGAGAACATGACTAACTCACTATACAGCTTGATTTTAGTCCCGACTTTGCGGGCGTATTCCATAGTATCCACACTCCTCGATGCATTGCACATTAGCGAAGCTTACTAGTTGACTGCGAAATTCCGTTACAGGATCTGACCGCTTGCGGACGCCTTTGTACGATTTTTCGTACAAAACCGTCGCGACCAACGACATCACAAGCTCTTATACACGATCATTCGTACAAAGATCTTGCTGCGCCAGGCGATCAGATCGGATTTCGCTAGTTTTGCTTTTCCTTTCTATTTCGAGATCATCCACGCTGATTCAACACGTTATGGAACGCAGCGTCTCCTCAAGAGCCGTCAACATGCCCGCGATATCCTCCTCCGTGATGACGAGCGGCGGCTGGAAGGCCAGTACGTTGCGATCCACGCCATTCTTGCCGATGATGTATCCTTTGTCCTTCATATGCTCAAGCACCTCATCCACCAGTGCTGCGCCACGCGATGTATCCTCGCCGAACAGCTCGGCACCGATCATCAGACCAGCCCCGCGCACCTCGGTAATCACTTCTGGAAAACGGACTGCCAAATCGCGCAAACCTTGTTGCAGGACATCTCCAAGCTCCCTAGAGCGCTGTACCAGTTGATGCGACTCAATGTAGTCCAGCACCGCCATAGCCGTGACAGCCGACACCGGATTGCCACCGAACGTAGACGCCGAAGGCCGGTTGAAGCTGGCCGCGATCTCGTCCGTTGTAGCAAACGCGGCAACCGGCACGCCATTACCCAGCGCCTTGGCCATCGTGATGATGTCCGGCTGTACGCCGTAACGATCTATCGCGAACATTTCCCCCGTCCGGCCAAAGCCGGTTTGGATCTCATCCGCGATGAGGAGCACGCCGTACTGCTCCAGCAGCGCCTTCACTTCGGCGAAATACCCCGCAGGCGGCACGATGATGCCGGCGTTGCCCTGAATCGGCTCGGCAATCATGGCGGCAATGTCGCCGCCCTTTTCGTCGAGCACCTTTTTCAGGGCTGCAAGGGAGCGCTGTGCCGCCTCTTCGCCGCTCATCCCCCGTTCATAGGGCCGGGGAATGAACGTCACGCTGCGATCCGCCTCCAGCTGCGGATCCGTCCGCCACATGCGCAGCCCGGTCATGCTCATCGTCAGATACGTGCGCCCATGCAGCCCTTGCTCCAGCGCGATAAAGCCTCTTTTTCCCGTATGCAGACGGGCCAGCAGCAGAGCTCCTTCGTTGGCCTCGGAACCACTATTGACGAAGAAGCTCCGCTTCAGGTCACCCGGCAGCACTTCTGCCATCCGCTGCGCCAAATCTACGTTCGGCTGGGTCAAATAAATCGTACAAGTATGCTGCAGCGTTCTCAGCTGTTCCTCCGTACGTCGAACGATTTCCGGGTTGCAATGCCCACAGGCAACGACCGATACCCCCGCAAAAAAGTCCGTATAGCGTCTGTTCTCGTGGTCATACAGATATTGCATGTCCCCTTTGACGATCTGCGGCGGAGTTCGGTAAAAATGACTCGTGCACGGATAAAAATACTGCTGCCGCTTCTGTAATATGTGATCTGATCCGATGTACTGCTCCATCGTTCCCGCTCCTTTTCTATGCGATACATTCACTCTTAATACGATATATACACCTTGCGCTTGTACCTTGCGTTTGGCACTCTACATGGCGCACGGGACTTGGGACTTGTCCCCAGCACTTAGTCCAAGCACTTACACCAACTCTTACATAACATTTAGATGACGCTTAGTTGCACCTACGCCGCTATCTAAATACACGCATAATACTCCCATAACACTCGCCTAACTCTTGGCACCACCAGTCCCCGATCCAGCACCAGCACTTAATACGAGCACTGGGACAAGCACTTAGATTTCACTCTGGCAAAAAAATCCGCCTTGAAGCCTTGCTTCACTTGGCGATTAGTTTAGATTAACTTAGCCTAAACCTCTGCTCTGGCGGGCGTTTCACCTTTGGCCTTCGTGTAATATTAAGGTTGTCTAAC
Source organism: Paenibacillus lentus (assembly GCF_003931855.1). Classification (NCBI taxonomy): domain Bacteria; kingdom Bacillati; phylum Bacillota; class Bacilli; order Caryophanales; family Paenibacillaceae; genus Paenibacillus; species Paenibacillus lentus. The sequence continues at coordinate 161,854 of NZ_CP034248.1, forward strand.
TAACTGTATTTTAGGTATTTAAAAACATACGATTGCAGCTATTCAGCCTTTTAACTGGATTTCGTGCAGCTAAAACTATGCCTCTCGCAACAGCGAACGGATATATCCAAATTTACATACGTGAAATCCAGTTAATTCGCCACAAGCCCAGAATTCTCAAAAGTAACAACATGAAATCCAGTTAATCTAGTACTTCGGACAAGATACCTTTTTCCATCTTACTTTTGCCGTGCCCCACTCGTCTATATTGCCATCCATTCGTTTTGTCGTTCATTCGCTCGTTGGACACCATAGTCACCGCTCACTATTCGCACGTTTGACCGCCACAGTTCACCGCTCACCATTCGCTCGCTTGGCCGCTCAACTTTTTACGCGCTCGCTCGTTCATCCTACCGTTACTGCCCTGTTATTTGCATCTGCCCTTGCCCCGGCTCGACTTCACAAGCTTCCGCTTCTGCAGCGACAGGACGCCCGGCCACGCCTCCGTCGAACTGAAGCGCCCCTAGCGTATAGCCTGCATAGACTGGGGTCATTCCGGTAAACAGCTCCCCAGCAGCTTCAGGCTGCTCTATAGCGGTTTTATAGACGCTTACGATCGACTTTAACTGCTCTGGCTGATAAGTCGCCCCTTCGATGCGGCAAACGGACAGTCCAGCGTCCTGAAGCTCCTTAATGACTGGCAATAGGCAAAGCTCTTTGGCGAGCATCAGATGGCAGCGTCCATGAACATCACGGTAAACTGGGTTCTCCCCCTTGTCGGTCATCAGCACCAAAATACGGTTGTCTACGTAAAGATTATTTTCCTCGGCGATCGGTTCGAATACCTCGGTGTTCTCATACAAATCATGCTCCATGTACATCAGAGCCGGGGAGCCATGCACGACCGCCTCGAGTGGAACATCGGCATTCTCCAGCAGCTTGCTGAATTCGTACAGCGGCAGCTCCACGGATGCTGTAAATCGCTCGACGCCAAGCTTTGCGTACATTTCCGCAGACAGATGATTAAAAATATTCAAATTGATGTCGCCCACAAGCGGATATCCCTTCGAGGCAAATTTATGAATCGCACCAAGGTTGGTTACGAGAATCCCGTCAATCGGCAGACGTTCTCCGGACAATAGTGCGTCGTACATCTCAAAATGCAGCTCCGTCATCATCCTCGGCAGGCCCAAGTACAGCTTAGCCTCCCCTTTGATCTCAGCCAGCTGTGCAATCTCCTGCTTCGTAAAAGGGCGATCCGGCTCAAACACATCGCCTGACAAATAAACATGATCCGCCCCGCCTTCAAGCGCTGCGCGCGCCTGGGCCGCATTGTTCACATGCACGGACAGCTCCATCCGATTTTGACCATTTCGACAGTTTCGGTTAGTGCCTTGCTGCCCGCACTGCTCCGCTCCGCCCCTTTCCGCAGCCCTGACCAGAACGTTCGCAACCTCGCCCAGCCGTTTCTCTCCTAGTCTCCGTTCTTCCGTCGGCGTACTGAACACCTTGCCTGTGCTGTAAAACTTCCCTGTTCCCTCATAGCGTTTATTTATATAGGACAACCCTGGACGACCAAAGGCATAGCCTGTGGAAAAATCCCGCTTGCGATTGTCATATAGCAGCTTGGTATCCCGGTTCCGCTCAAAGCCTACCGGATCCTCGATATAGCGATCAATTGCATCTCCATAGGCATTAACGAGCATGAGCACAAATTCTGTATCACGCATGCGCCCTTCGATTTTAAACGATGTCACTCCGCCATGGATCAGTTCAGGAATATGCTCGTACATGAACATATCCTTCACGGCAAGCGGATATTCAGACGGATACACATAGCCATCCTTCTTCACCCGATAATCCCAGCGGCACGGCTTAAGACATTTGCCGCGATTGCTGCTCATCCCGAATACTAGTGAGCTGAAATAGCAATTTGCGCCATGCACGGAACACATATCTCCATGAATAAAATATTCCAATTCCATGCCTGTCGTTTCACGCAAATATCGCGTTGTCGTCAGATCCATTTCCCTAGAGGTTACGACCCGGGTTACTCCCATCTCGCTTAGCGCCGTAATCATCTCACGATTATGTACGTTCATCATGACCGAGGAATGCACTGGAAGCTGCAGCTTCATCTCCTGAATCAGAGCCAGAATGGCAAAATCCTGAACAATAATCGCATCTGGCCCAGCCTGTTCCAAGAAACGCAAATAATCACGAGCCTCTTCGATTTCCCCTTCATTCAGCAAGTTATTCACCGTGACGTACGCTTTTTTATGAAGAGCATGTGCATGCTTGATTGCCTCGATGATCTCTGGCCGACTGAAATTATAGCCTTTGCGCATCATGCGCATATTAAGGCTCGGCCCTCCAAAATAAACAGCGTCACAATTCGCGTGGATGACTTCCTTGAAAATTTCAAACGTCCCAGTCGGCGCAAGCAGTTCGACTTCTTTTCCATTAAAATAACGTGCCACAGTAATACTCCCTCTCTCTATCCGCAGGTAAGTTCATTTTTGTGATTAATTTCACTAACTTCTTTGCAATTCTTCCATCTCTATTCTAGTAATTCTGTGAGATGCTTCTATTAGGTAACTCTATAGAATACTTCATAAGATACTTCATAAGATACTTCACAAGGTGCTTCAGTTCTTCATAGAGTGCTTCATAAGGCGCTTCAAGACTTCATAAGAGATTCATAAATCTTCTATGGTGCTACTGAAGCCCACTTGGGCTTCCTCATAGACTTTCTAAACATTCGCTGCCGCACCAATATCCCCCTATATGAAAAATCGGTACAGCAGCACCGCCACAGCCAAAAGAGCAAATGATAAAACGAACCAAGTGTCACGACTCTTCCATTCGAGCCTATGATACTCTGAACGGGGTGCTCCGATTCGATAGCCTCTTGATTCCATTGACAAAACCAATTCCTCAGCCCGGCGAAAAGCACCTACCGTAACGGGAACGAGCAAGGATACTAGCATCTTCCCCTTCTCTTTCCATGGCAGCTCCCGCAAATCAGCGCCCCGGGCTGCCTGTGCCTTCACGATCTTCTGCGACTCATCGAGGATCGTCGGAATGAACCGCAGCGCAATGCTCATCATCAATGTCAAGCGCTGTGCCGATATGCCGATCGCCTCGAACGGCTTGAGCACGCCGGCCATCCCTTGATTCAACCGCCCAGGCGTCGTTGTGAACGTAAGGATCGCGGTAAACGAGACAAGCATTGCCATACGCGAAGCCGAAATAAGCCCAAGGCTAACTCCTCCAGAATAGAGAGTCCATGAGCCGATCTGCCAGAGCGCAGTTCCTTCGGTCACAGTAAAGCACTGCACGGCAAAAATAAACACCATGAGCACCCAGAGTGGCTTAGCCGCCTTGACGTAATACTTAAGCGGAATTTTCGTTGACGACATATAAGCGAGTGAAAAGACCGCGGCAGCTCCAAGCGCAGGCCATGAGCCCACGGCAACGATCGCGATAAGATACAACACCATCGCCGTCAGCTTCGCCCGCGGGTCAAGCCCGTGAATCCACGATCCGGTATCGATGCTTCGGCCTATCACAAGCTTTCCCCGCATGCCAATCTCTCCTCTCTGTCTTTTGATCTACCCGCAGCCAAGAACGCCTGCTCCAGCCGCTCGGCTAATGAGTCCGGCGTCAAGCACGGCTTCTCTCCCTCCATTCCGTACTGGGCGGCAAGCTGATTCCAAAGGGTGATGCATTCCGGAAGAGCCAGCCCCTCCTGCTCCAGAACGGCGGATTCGCGGACAAGCGCATCAGTCGTGCCCTGGAACAGCGTCCGGCCGCTCTTCATAATAATCCACCCATCGACGTAGGGCAGCAGTTCTTCCATCCGGTGCGTCACGACGATTACCGTCTTGCCCTGCTCGCGGTGCAGCTTGGATAGCAATGCGGCAAGCTCAGCCCGGCTCTGCGGATCAAGAGTGGCCGTGGGCTCATCCAAAGCAATCACCTCGGGGTCCATGGCCAGCACTGAAGCTATGGCGACTTTGCGCATTTGACCGCCGCTTAGATGAAAGGGATTTCGCGAAAGAAGCGACTCGTCCAGACCCAGCAGGTCCAGCGCCCATCTTGCCCGTTCCCTCGCTTCCGCCAGAGACATTCCAAAATTAAGCGGGCCAAAACAAAGGTCTTTTTCCACCGTGTCCTCGAATAACTGCTGCTCGGGAAATTGAAAGACAAGCCCCACACGTCTGCGCAGCTCGCTCATTTTAGGCGCTTTTTCCCGGGCATTCACCACCACGTCCAAAATCCGCACACGGCCTTCTGTCGGCCTCAGGATGCCATTGAAATGCTGCAGCAGCGTCGATTTGCCAGAGCCTGTCGTACCGGCAATACCCGTAAATGTTCCAGGCGGAATATCAAGATTGACGCCCTCCAGCGCCCCGCTTCGCCATAAGGTTCGATCATCGTAGGCGTAGCTTACCTCATCGAATGTAATAGCCATAATGTCACCACCTCCTTGTATGCCGGCCTCGGAGAATAGCTTCTCCATCCATCCCCCGCTTCCTTAGCTCCTGCTGAAGCCTCACCCGATAAGGCGCGATCAAACGACACGCCTGCAGCAGCTCCTCATCTTCGAATAGCTCCGCAGGAGCTCTATCGGCCGCAATGGCCCCGCCCCGAAGCACAATCGCCCGGTCCGAGGCCATAATCTCTTCCGCATCATGCGTAATCGAAATGAGCGTGTAATCCCCGCTCTTCCGCATCTCCTGCCAAATTTGCAGCAGCTCCCCGCGTGCTTTCTCATCCAACATGGAGGATGCTTCATCAAAAATAACGATACCAGGCTCCATCGCCAGAATAGAGGCGAGGGCTACGCGCTGCTTCTGTCCCCCTGACAGCTCCGATGGATGCTTGGATAACAGATGACTGATTCCCAGCTTCTCGGCGTATCGCTGTACCCGCTCCCTCATCTCCTCACGAGCAAGACAACGTCCCTCCAACCCGAAGGCGATATCCTCTTCCACCGTGGCCCCGATAAATTGGTTATCGGGATTTTGGAATACCATACCGATCCGCGGGCGAATATCCCAGACCGATTCCCGCGTCAGCTCGCGGCCCTCCACAGTAATCGAACCGCTATTTACAGCAAGTAATCCGCCTAGTAGCTTGGCAAGCGTTGATTTTCCGCAACCGTTGGGGCCGACGATCGACACCCAGCTTCCAGAAGCAATACGGAATGTCACCTCATCCAAAATCGGGGTTTCCGGCACATAAGCAAAGGATACCTGCTCCAATTCATAAGCATATTCCGCTTCCGCTGCAGCCATCTCCTCACCCCCTTAATCATTCAAAAACGATTCAAACAAAGATAGCCTGGACAGAGCTGGGATCAAATAGCGAACCGCAATCCCAACCGCAATCCCCGTCAACACTCCTGTAATGAGGAGCATCGGCAGGTAATAAAATATTTTCGTTGTCAGGAAATATAGTGATGCCGCCGTAAGCTGCCCGATATTATGAGCAATCCCTCCCACGATGCTTATGCCGATCATGCTCAGTCTCTTGCGTCCTACCAGAAGCAGGAACCACATTGCCGCAAAGCTAAACAGCGCGCCCATAATGCTAAATAAAAAACTGGAGAACGTACCAAATATAAAGGCAGTAAGCAAAGTCTTCAGCAATACCATCATCAGGGCATCCCTTGCCTTCAGGAAATAAAGGCAGGTCAGTACCATAATATTAGCCAGTCCCAGCTTGGCCCCCGGAACTCCCATGTTAATGGGAATAAGCGATTCGATCAGACTTAACACGACTGCAACCGCAGCGAAAATAGCCACGATCACCGTTCTTTTCAATATGAGGGTGGACGATTCGCTGCCCAGCGACCTCTGCGCAGTTTGCTTATTTAACAATGGCATCTATATCATCTCCTTCCCCCAGGTCTCCTTCGATTTCAACAATCATTTTATGCGGAAGGCAGACAATCGCCCCCCCATCGCGCTTAACAAAGCCGAAGGTTAGACATAACTGATCGGGACAGTCCGCCTCAATCATCTCTATACCATAGTCATGCACCTTCAAAATGTTGAGACCATCCTCGGTTTCAATTTCAATAATTTGCTCCTCCTCCGTGAGTTCCACGGATCGAACCAGCTTACCGTCTACTTTAATATTTGCGACAAGCGGAGTATTATTGTGATTTTTTTCACTTAAATCTGCAAAAAGCCACCTTGGAATTAGAAATGCCAGAGCAATAACGACGATCAAGCTAACCAGCAGGACGTCTCCACGTTTCATAGAGAAAACCCCTTATTTTTTAATTATATAAATTCTAGACGAACTCATTATAACCCCTGTTTTTCAAACCTTCAATGACTAACCTGTGCGATTTCTCTCATTTTCCTGATTGTCACAAAACCCTCACTTTGTAAGGAATTTAATGGAATAATCATTACTTTGTGAAAAATATTACTTTTAACAAATTGCTATTCTTGATACAATAAATTTGAATCAATAAATTTAGAAAGAAATGAAATGAGGCGGCACACATGAACCACAACAGACTGATTACCCTCGGGCTAACCGTACTATTATCCATGACCTTATTGGCTGGATGTGGCACAAATTCGAACCCGTCAACCAACTCCGTCTCTAAGAATCAAAAAACGGCAAATGATCATGAATCTATTAAGCCGATGGCAGAAACATTCTTTATATTCGATACCGTTGTCAACGTGAAAATATACGATAACCGAGCGACTAGAGAGCATTTTAACGAAATCGAAGCTCTATTGAAGGACATCGACAGCAAAATCAGCCGTACGCTGGAGAGCAGCGAGATCTACCAGGTTAATGTAAACTCCGGAAAATCCGCCGTTAAAGTATCCTCTGAAACCTTCGAGCTTGTCATCAAAGCTCTGGATTATGCTAAGCGTACTGACGGGAAATTCAATCCCGCCATCGGCAACTTGGTTACACTGTGGAATATCGGCCATGAGAACGCCAAAGTGCCCGATGCTAATCTGATTGAGGCGGCCAGGACACTTAACGACTACCGTCTGATTGACCTGAATCAGGACACGCAGGAAATCTATTTGCAGAAGGAAGGCATGGCTATCGACCTCGGTTCGATCGGTAAAGGCTATGCGGCGGATGCAATTTACGACTATTTACAGGAGCAGGGCTTCAGCAGCGCCATCATCGATCTTGGCGGAAATATTTATGCGATGGGCCAGAAGCCGGGAGGTAAAATGTGGAATATCGGCATTCAAGACCCCGACAAGAACCGAGGCAATTCCATCGGCACGCTTCAGGTGGAAGATAAGACCGTCGTCACCTCCGGTATATATGAACGTTTCTTCATCGAGGATGGCAAGCTGTATCAGCACATTCTCGATCCCGAAACCGGCTATCCGGTAGACAACGGCATCAGCAGCGTTACGGTCGTCACGAAGCATTCCACGGATGCGGATGCCCTCTCCACTACGCTGTTCGTACTCGGCATTGAGGAAGGACTCAAGTTTATCGAGGATACCCCGGATACAGAGGCACTGTTCATTTCCAAAGAGCAGAAACTCTATGCAACATCAGGCTTCAAAAACATGCTGAATAAGACGAACGATAGTTATACCTTTGCCAACTAGGCAATGGGCAGCTGCCGTCGCTAGGCGCGGCAACCCTGGGAGAGAGATAGGCCTGTTTGATCGCTTGGACGAAGCGAAGCTCCTAGCAACATCCATACGCCTGTATCATTGCCTGAGGAAGCGAATTTGCCACAGTACAGCAATACAAGCCTGCCTGCGCCACTACCTCGGTGCAGCGAGATTACCTCAGTACAACAATAGAAGCCTGCTGCTTCACTTCCTGAGTGCAGCAATAACCACGCATGCCACTTACCGCTTCTGCTATATGCTGAAGCGGTTTTTACTGACGAAACACTTGCTTTCTATAAAAATCTATAGTAAAATATAATTTCGAGTTGCAAAAGTAAGTTTTGAATGTAGTTCCTCACAAGATTATAGCCCTCCTATACCTGACCCAGGTAAGAAAATTCCTATGAATGACCCAAAATAAGGATTTAATGTATTTCTGATTCACACTGGCGCGGTCATCGGAGCCGCAAGGACAAAAGAGAGGTAGGGCTTTTGTTGTTTTAGAAAATGATTGTGGTTGTAGTCTGAACAGGAACCCAAGTTGTTCTTCCCGTGTACAGAAGAACAGTAATTATATAAAGCAGAAACGCCCGTTACCGCTTTAGCCGTGGTAACGGGCGTTTTGGTTATGTAACGCGATGTTTAAAGTAATTAACTCAACTTTCGCAGCTTGAAATCGGCAAATAAGCCTTGATGTAACTGGGCAAGCCAGCGATCCATTGCTGTAGTTGTGTTTGAATGAGTGTTGTGATCTTCTTACTGGCTTTCTTGGAGATATCTTCGATTAATTCAATCAGTTGTTTTAAGGCTACAGCCCAATCTAGCTGACCTACTTCATCACATAGCAAATAAAACAAGCCACCAAGCGTACGGTTGTCGGTACTTTGTCGGTGTTGCCACGCTAGCAAAATATACCGTGAAAAAACAATCGTGGTATGGCTGATAAGGAGATCATATGAGCGTCCTTGAAACTCTTTTTGTAGGCGCAGTAAGGATTTGGCACACTTAAAGAAGACTTCGATATCCCAGCGAATGCCGTATATCTGAATCATTTTTTCTTCCGAAATCGTTAGGTCGGTGCATAGAATGGCAAGCCATTCTTTCTTTTTTGAGCGGTGACGCACGAAAACCATCATGACTGGAATCCCTGGAGACAACTCGGTACGGATAGAGCGTAAGATTCCCTTGTTTTTTCCTTGAACAGGGATGGCTTCATAATAAAGTTCTTGCAAAGATAATCGGCGTTCGTCAACAAGATAACGCTTCTTATCCGCTTTGACCATGCCGATCACATCTAGGCCTCGATCAACGATGGCTTGGATTAATGGAGCATGTGTGAACCAACTATCCATTAGCACGTATGAAGCCTGCACACCAGCGGAAAGCGCACGATCAATCATCGATGGAATAATTTCAGGAGCAGGAAGCAAAGCTTCGACCCGACGCTTGTAGCCAGACGTTCTCTTGTCGATCCCTTGCATGATCCCATTTATTTGCGATTTCATCGAAGCTAGCAAGGAGAAGTCAACGGGAATAAACGTATGACCATCCGACCAGCCTAGCGTAAGCATCCGAAATCCTTTATAAAAGGAACCCGTTGCATGATCTTTAAATCGAGAAAGCAGTTCAACCTTCTTGCTACGATTGCGCTCAAACATGGAGTCGTCAACAACAAATGCAGACATGCGATCTTCACCTGTCAGTGGGCGAATTTTATCGATAGTGGAGGAACTAAGCAATGACAGAAATTTGCGCCATGCATAGCCGCTGTGATTCAGGAATCGATAGATCGCATCCTTCCCAGGAAACGTATCACCTTTCTCGCTTTCCAACAGGCGGAACCAGTTTTTGTGGTGAAACAAAAGGACAAAGACAAGCTGGAATAAAAACGAACAGGTATAACCAAATCTCTTTTTAAATCCAGCTGTTCTTAAATGTTGCAATACTTTCAGCTCTTTAAAAGCGGGTTTAATTTCATTTGGAAGTTGATTTTGTAATATGCTTTGCTCTATCATGTAGAGGACACCTCTTCTGTATGGTAGTGATTGATTCGACACTCTCACTTTACCAAATGAAGCGGTGTTTTTCTATTATTGCAACATCCATATTCTAATCAGGGTTTATCTAATCACATCAAGCAAGTAAGCCGATTTTCGCTCTGCGAAAGTTGAGTAATTAAGAAATTTATTACTAATCAATTATAAAAAAATCATCTTCTATTTGACCATCAAAAGTAAACAAGATCTTATACACGCCAATGTTCTCACCTTTGTATCTTATGGGGATGAGTGTGTTTTGCAAGTAGAAAATGCTTAGTTTTGCAGCCAAAAGTGCTAAACCCACTTGCCAGCATCAAAGTTACATAGGAATTCGTTCCATTGCTTGCTTGAAGCGGAAGCTCTCACCTGTGAAGGAAAGAATATGAGCATGGTGCACCAGACGATCGACGAGTGCTGACGTGAGTTTGGTATCGCCGAATATCGATGTCCATTGACCAAACTCTAAGTTAGATGTAACGATCACACTCTTTTGTTCATAGCAATCCGCTATCACGTTAAATAATAGTTCAGAACCGGTTTGGTTGAATGGGACGTAACCAACCTCATCAAGAATGAGCAAGTCAACTTTTCTCAACTTATCTCGAAATCGGTTAAGTGTTCCCGTCGTAAATTTCTCCTGAAGCATGGCAACTAAATCGGAGGCTCGGTAGAACTGCACCGCATTGCCACGGCGACAAGCCTCCACACCCAATGCCGTTGCCATATGCGTCTTGCCTGTGCCTACGGCACCCATTAAGAGTAAATTCTCCTTGCGCTCTAACCATTCCAATCCCTGAATTTTCTCTGGACTGCTGCCGTTCGGAAAAGTGATATGGTCATAGGCATACCCCTCAAAGGTCTTAATATGCGGAAATCCTGCCTGCTGGACGAGCTTTCCCAGCTTGGCACGGCGGCGTCCGTCCAGTTCCGCACTTAGAATCTGTTCCACAATGCTTCGAATCTCTTCATTTTGTTGAAGCGATACATAGTCCATGACATGGGCCAATCGTAGCTGCCGACATAAATTGGCTAATTCTGTTGGCATGTTAGCTCACCCCCACAAGCTGGTCGTAGCGCTCAAGAGAGCCCTCCAAACGAGTTCCCGGGGGCGACAGCTTCTCCTCCCACGTAATGGGCAAGTCTCGGCTTCCATATTTCATACCAAGGATACCCGTGACGCGGGAAACTGCCGCATCCTGGCCTAGCAAAGCGATTGCCTCTTGGATCTGTTCTATGGTGTACACATCGCTCCAGTGCAACAGCGCCTGAAGGCGCTCTTTTCGCTCAGCCAGATCCTTCACCGTCACATACACGTGCAGTGTCTCCGGCAGCATGCGAAGGAACTGCGAATGTGTAACACTGCGCGGTTTTCTCAACCATCCGCTAAATACTTTCGACCACGGAACGTCCGCCGTTCGTCCCGTGTAAGGTCTAGGCACCTCCCGAATCTTCTGGTGGTGACCGTTCAGGATAACCAGACGATCCCAGAACGTTTGGATCAGCACCTCGCTACCTGGCGCAACCATTCCTAGTAACGGAATCGTCGTATCTTCAATCCGAATTTCCCCGTACTTATTGACTACCGCAGCAGCCAAGCGAAAAGCATCAAATCCATGCTCCGGCAATGTAAGGAGCTTACGTCGGTCATCCTCCCACAGATCAGCGATTCGGCGGTTTTGAGCATAATGCTTACGCTGGTGATCTTGAGTTGCCTGCTCAGCGAAATACGCGACAAGTTGTTCATGGTTTTCATAGATGGGAATGGGGACGGCCCAGTTCCTCTTAGAGTAGCCGCATTTATTTTCCACATGCCCCTTTTCATGACCGCTATACGGATTGCAGAAGACAGCTTCAAACCGGTAATGGGCACAGAATCGCAGAAAGCCTTCGGTTAATTGCCGCTCGCCTCCTTTCTCGATATGCACGACGGCGGCAGACAGGTTGTCGAACCATATCCGCTGAGGAACACCGCCCATCTGTTCGAAGCATTGCTTCATCGCTTCTAAGAAGCATTCCTGATTTTCCGCCGGTGTCGGATAAACGAATGCAGCGTTGCTATGCGGGAAAGACATCACCAGAAGTTTATATGTAAGCATTTGGTGCCCTTGGCTTACCTCAAGGGTCGTAAAGTCGACTTGAGCCTCTCCAGGCGGATGTTCTAGTCGTTCATACGTTTTGGCACGTTCCAGTTCCATTTCACTCTTTCGTTTCTGCACATAGGCTAGCACTGTACGTTGTCCGCCTGTAAATTGATGTTCGTCACGTAACCTTTGAAAAATGCGTACACCTGTATGACGTTGCTTTCGGGGGAGCAAGCGGTCCTCTTCCAACCACGTATCGACAATCTCCATAAATGCCCCCATGACTGGACTTCTACTTTTTCGTTTGGCCACAGATACATTCCAGTTAGTTTGATCGGCATATTTTTTTGCTGTTCGCCAATGAACCCCCACACGTTCAGCTATTTCATTTACAGAACAGCCTTCTACTTCGCGTAGAAATCTGATATAGTCTTGTTGAGGCATTTTCAACATCCTTTCATTTCTCCTCTCGCTACGTTGTCGCAAACATAACGATAGGATGATAATGGGATGCTGACAAGTGTCTCTTTTTTGCATCAAAGTTCGGCATTTTTACGCTGCAATATTAGGCACTTTTATTATGCAAGAAACAGATGAGAACATGATTGTAATTAAATTCTGGAAAATTATCAAATGTAATTGATACTGATTGAACTTCGATTTCTAGAAACGCTGGATCATAATTCGGGAAATTCTTCGGGATCCTCCTCACTATACAATTTAATATTTTCCCAAAAACCCTCAATTGCTCTCATTACGACTTGCATTTTATCCATCCAATTTCAAAGATGTAACTTCAATAAGACTCCCCATAAAAATACCTCCAGAAGTTTATATATGTGTTTTTTTCAAACACTTCAAATAGTATGTTTCCGAGGATTTACCATCTTTTATTCTCACTTATCTTCAAAACTTAAAACATCGTCCATAACCTCACCCTCAAGGGTTGAGAGATAATGGTACTGCGCAATCAATCGTTCATCTAATATTACGTTTAAGGTTGCCTGTACATATTCAATAGGATGATCAAATCGATAATTGATCACGAGAGCTATTCTCTCTCTTTCTAGCTTTACAACTGAAATATCGAATGTTTTAAAGGCTTCTAAAAAACTAGCTGGCTCTTCCTTTTTCCATGAGTTAACGTGATTCCAGAATCCTTTTACTGCTTTATCAAAAACCTTTTCTTTAACTTCAAAAGTCTTTAAATCCCTGGTATCCATCATCTATCACCTGTCTAGTGTTCTTACCTGTGTAGAGGGGAATAGTAAACTATATTGTGACTAATCAACCTTACCCAAAGAAAGTATATGAACCTCTAACCGTATCTTTAATTCAGATAATATTGTAATGTTCTCTGTGGATAGCTCAAATCCCATTTGTCCATACTCAGAGTTAAGATATAATCCTATAACAGCATCATTACAGGTTTGTGTAATGCGTTGTATGTTTTCTTTTTGTAGCTGATTGAGAAGTCTTGTGATTACTTCGGAAGGCTCCTCTCCCTCATTTAAAACTTCTTTATACATCCACTTATTTGAATCAGCATTTTTATTAATTGCTTCACTAATGACTTGTCCTTTTGTAATAATTTTTGTAGGGGTTATCTTTAGTATGTTATGTATTTCGTCCATAGTTAGCGAGCTATCAATAAAACTAATCGTGCAATTACCTTTTAGATTCAAAATGGCATCCCTCTCTATTGTTTAGATATTTCTATCATTTTATTGCTGAAGTGTATGAGAATTTTAGAGCCTGATGAAAAAAGAATTTCATGAGACAGGACATCCTCGTTTACATCTAGTATTTCCTCGTACCCCCAATCACCAAATCCATAAGGTCTAACTGCAGCGTCATTCTCAGAATAATCAATTTGAAGTTTAATAATCTTCTTATAAATAATTCGCCAACAACTCTCTCCGTCCGTTAATGTTATTTCTACATTAATCGGTCTTTTAATGCTTGTGTCTAGTTGATTAATTTTAACTTCGATCAGATTTGAATCATGAAAACTCCTAGAGTTATATAAATCAAATACTTGCCTAGGCAATTTATCTTTTAACTTTTGAAATCGCTGAAGGTATAGAGCTTCATTTTCATCCCATACACGGTTCGCTTCGTTTCGCTCTTCTTCATCTTCACTGTTTATCTTAGACCACAATTTGTCTGTAAAATACTGCATCTTAATCACCTCTATTATCAGATAGGCTGTAGAGTTGCTGAGCCTTATTAAATAATTTCTCTTTCAACTTTCTATCATTTTCTTGAGGGCTTGGTTTGCGAATTTCAAGTAAGGCATCATTAGAAACTGCATGCTGATCTATTGCAAATTCAAGCGATGTATACGCTCGGTATTTTAATAGTGTTACGACCTGTTCCTTGTCAAGGATTCCTCCATTTCGAACAATTTCCCTATATTTAAAAACAACCGTTTCTTTTATGAATGCCTTACTAAAAAAGATTTTTTCTAAATTTAAGATTTGATTTAATTGAATTCTGTCTGTTTTCAATGCATCAATAATTACACTTTCCAGCCCTAAATACTTACTTTCCGTAAAAGTCTCAACGATTTCTTCAAGCAAATCTTCGCTGATATACCTTGTATTCGTTTCCTCATATTTATTCTTAAAATAATTCCATGCTATATGCTCTTTCACTGATGAATCCATATCAACTAAGTGAAGAACACTATAGAGTCTAGCTAATTGTTGCTTATTAATACTTCCATTTAGCTCTAGCTGCTCGCTAAGCTCATGCTGCGAAATGATATGATTAATTTCAGCAGCCATTTCACTTAAACTTAACCGATCACAATCCAATGATTCACTAATTTTTAAAAGGAGAGTCTTGTTCATACTTCCTTCCCTTTCTAACCACCAGATGCATTTTAAGAACTAATCCAATACCAATGTTCATTCATTTGAATAATGTTACTAAAATCCTCTAAAACTTCTTTAATGCTATTCACATTTTTATCAACTACAAAAATAAAACCATTATAATTATCAAGAATTCCCCTATAAGAATAAAAGAAAAATATCGTTTTTGACTGATTAATAATAATCTCTCCACCATCTGAAAGATAACGAAATTTTGGCGGTAATAACAATAATTCGCTACCCACTTTTTGGTAGTCATTTCCCAGGCCGCCTTGCTTAATTATCTCAATAATTTCATTTCGTTTAGATTCATAGATCTTAAATTCAATCCATGCCTGGATCCGATATGGGAAGACAACGGAGTAAGCCTTCTATCAGTGAACTGAGTTTGCGAAGCTCAATCGTGATGCATGTTTGCGCAGAGAAATCATCCTTGAAGCTTTTTGGAAGTGGTTAAAAATGGACATATAACTTAGGGAAAACAATATATAAACGGTGGGGGTATCAGGAGCACACCCCTGACAAGCAAATTTGGAAGGCCAAATTCAGTGTTTCTACAACGAGACAGTTGTCCCGTGTTGCTTTTAACATTCACCTGGCCGAGAAAAAGGGGAGCGAATGGCAGCTCACCTTCAGCGTTACCCATCTTTCGGAAAATGGACTGAAAGCTCCCCCTGCATTCGTTCCCCATAATCAAAATATCACTTAGTTACCATACATCATCATTTCTCTAGCAATCGCCCGAGCAAAGGACTTGTCTTGGAAGTGAACAGTAAGCTGTTCCTCCAAGTCGCTTTGCTGCTTTACTCTGGTGTATCCCTAGGCAAATTGCCTCATATCGCGTTGAAAGACAAGCTCAGCAAATGCATATGGTTCAATTTCCTTTAACCATCTTAGACGGGAACGCGCCGCTGTGTGCATTTCCATTGAGTTTTCAATTTCATAGCAATGATAGCGGTAGATTATCCCGTCTGAATCAACAACTGTTAATATGTCGCTATTGTCATCATAATGACATGCTCGAAGCTGAATTAGGAACTAGTTCCTCTCTGTTGCTCATTACCTCGATGAGCAAGTTCGCTCCAAGCTTGAATCCATGGAGAAAGGCAGCTTCTACATGCATACTATCTACACTGTCGCACAGGTCAAAATATTCCTCTAGCTCACGAAATACTTCCTCACCTAATCGCTCACGCCATTGCTCCGTCTGTGCAGCCACCTGATGGCTTACAGTACGGTATTCCGGCTGAGACGGAACAATCACCTCATCGGGGTGAATTTGACCACGGTACATGGCTTCCAAAATGGTTTTCATGTTCATCCTCCCATTAATTCATCGCATCGCTTGAATGAGATTCCTGCACATGGTAGGATATTTATGCAGTCTGCTTATTTAAGCGGTTGCGGGATAGGAAGTAGCGGTGTTCTTCTCGGGATGCTCGCTGCTTCCTTCTTTATTTTTGGAGCTCGTCATACACCTTTTCAATCCCTTTGCGGACAATTGCAGATCGTGACGTATTCAACTTTTCGGCAGAAGCATCAAGCTTGCTCATAGTTTCCTGATCGACACGTATCTCAATCGTTTTGTTTTTGGGTTTGTCAGATGGAGGACGCCCCATCTTTTTGGAGGACATCGCTTCACCTCACTTTTTGTCCTGACAATAATATATTATTGTCAGGACAAAAAGTCAACGTAATCATTCTCGTACTAACCGTTTTTTTCGGCAAGTTAAGTATTTGCTATATAGCACTGTTTTCTCGTATTGTAGCAAGCACTGAATATGGCTGGCCATATTCGTTTTTTGGGGGCCTGCCCCTAAGTCCATTGTTTAGAGTTTGTAGTTGCTGCTCGTAAAAAACTGAAAATTGGTATTCAGCAGATTAATCTCATAACTGGCAATAGAAGCAAACTTCGTAACAAAGCTAAACACATGAAAAAAACAGTTGAAAAGTGCAACTAGTTTAATAAATTTCTTCAGTGCTTCTGCTATTCAATTATGTCAAAACTACAAAATTATTTAAATTAAATTCACTCTATCCAATAGCATCTTACAAACTCCTCCACTTTTGGTTCCTCCCACTCGGAAATGGCTTGATTCAATTCTGTCCAAGAAGCCCTTTCATAACGTGGAAGCAAGGTATTATTAGAATGATCCAAAGGGGTACTTAACGCCAAGCCAAAGGCTGACTTAATAATGTCGATTAGTCCGAGAGGTAACTCACCAATTGATTTAGGATTTATGTATTCATAAGCTGAGAATGATTTTGAAGAACCTTTCTCATAATCGTGTGGCATTTCGGCTTCAAAAGTATGTTGAAATACAAATCGACCATTATTTCTTAACCCCGCTAAATATTCCAGCTTGTGATTGATAGTTAGAACAGCTTTCAGCGCAGCAGGACTTCTTCTATCTCCTTTTGCATTTACTTCAGTAATGTCAAAATCATGTATGACGGTATACTTAACTCCAAAATTATTAAGTACATTCATTACTACATACATTGTTGGTTTTCCAGAGCAATTTACTACGGTTGTTCTATTAAATACATCTAAGTCTAAATATCCTTCTTGTGCAAGTTTCTCTCCAATAAGCCGTAGCGTCACAACTTCAGTATCGCCTTCAACTAAAATAACTTGATCAGCAAAAAATGCTTCATTCACATGTGGGTTAAATTTTAAAAGCGCTTGAAATCTTGATTTTTCATCATCTGGCAAACCGTAAATGTCTGAATCCACTTGATGAATACAAACTATCTTGTCACTATTTAGCGATACTTTAGCTAAAGTTCTATTAGGCTTAGAAAGATCAATAAAATTGGGAGAGTGTGAAGTAGCGATAACCTGGAAGTAATTATCATCGGCTAATGAATATAGAGTATCTTTAAAAATCCTTGCAATCTGGGGATGCAAATATAACTCAGGTTCTTCAATCGCAATAATTAATTGCCGTCTGAACAAGGCCTGTTCTTTAGTCTCAGTAGCATATTTGCTTTTGTATTTACGAAAACCCTTCAAAATCGAAACAATAAAAGTTCTTTGGACTCCATTACCTTGAAAATCAAGTTCCGTCTCAATTCCATTATAATTAAATAATGGATTGACAGATGTACTGACAAACTCAGCAAGAGGCTGAACGTTGACTTTGAAATTTACCTTAGTTGACGTAACATCTGTTAAAAAACTTTGGATTTCGGACTCGAAATAATTTATTTTCTCATTATCATGCTGATTGATCTTGTCTTGTAGCGCCTTTGTTTTTGTTTCTGCTTCTGTGTACTCCTCTAATGAATGAATAACCTCTTTATAGAGTGTGGTTAATGTTTTAATATTATCTGATGTGGCTTTTATTTCATCGCTAGCATTTTTTACAGCAGGAATGTAAATTACCTCAGGGAAAATATTAACAAAATGAGACGCGTTATTGCCCCCGCCCATTTTTCCCAACCATCCTTCGTCATCTAAATCGTGAGTTGGTTCTCCAACCGTTTTCGATAACCGCTTAACATCTTCTCCAAAATTATATACTGCTCTTACAATAAAGCTTTCTGTTGCTTCATGCATTGAAGCTCTTAGCCCATGCATGGCAGCCTCCTCTTCTGAAATATCAATGAACGTTGCATGAAAAGAAATAGGATTACTGGTATCATGATTATTGTAGTACTTTATATCCAATTTCTTATCAGAGCTGCCAAATTGTTTTAATGCTTGTAGCACAGTACTTTTACAACAATTGTTTGGACCTATAATGATTGATATATTTTCAACATTTACAGTTAACTCCTTGATACCTTTATAATTTCTTATCGTAAACTTGGATAATTTCATTTAGAACACCCCCAGGTTTATTTGAATCCCGTAATCGTTTACATTCGACAAAAGATTCTAACAACCTCCTTCTTTTACTAATTTGACCAAATAGCTATCGAGACTATTCTACTATCAAAATAGGATCAACTCCCCTATTTATTTTGGTTGAGAGGTTATCTGACATGCAACGGGTTGCTGAAGGCACCGGCTAAGCACAAACAAATCGAACAGAACTTTTACCCATAGTGTGTTTAGCAACCTGGCCTCTATCATGAAACAATAAGCCGAGCAACAATTGCAAAAGAAACGGGTTGATTTAGTTGAAATATATTGAGTACCGAATTGGTTGGAATTTGCATAAACGAGTCATAGCAATGCCTATGCTTCTCATTTTCAACGATGCATGGTACTTCCTCCTACGTACGGAGAATCACTTACTCTACAAGTTAATTTTAGAAATTGGATTTCATTACTTTAAATGGAAAACTGAAATTAATAATACTCAAATACGAGGGGAATTTGTTAATGGGGAAATATAAAAGAAACTATATGCAGTTAACAGAAGAAGAAATAAATCAATGGAACGAAATGAAACAACGAGAAATCATAAGAAAGTTTTACGGATTGGAAGTGAGGAAAAGTTTATTTAGAGAATATCCCAAAGCAGCGCGACACTATTTAAGCCTGTTCCCTAATCATTATTTGGATATAGTGGATTTGAAGAACGAACAAGAGCTTAATGACTTAGCAGATAAATACCTAGAAATGTTGGATAGTTCGGGAACGCCTGAACGTACAGTTTTAAACTGGATAAGAGATAATAGAGCTTATTTCATTATTGGATCAATTTTGCAAAACTACAATTTTGGACATCATAACGCTTTCATTTTTCCAGAACTTAAATTAGGTACCACACTCCAAGTTGATTTCTTGATTATCGGTAAAAATTCAGGTGGTTACGAATTTATTTTTGTTGAACTGGAAGCGCGACACGGGAAAATAACAATGGCTAACGGCGAGTTAGGTGACGTATTCAGAAAAGGGATTCGACAGGTAAAAGACTGGGGGGATTGGCTTGAAATGTACTTTCAATCCTTCCAAGAAACTCTGCTAAAATATAAGAATCCAGAACAACAATTACCTATAGAGTTTATGAAGCCTGATAGAACTCGATTGCATTACGTAGTTGTCGCTGGTCGTAGGTCTGATTTTAATGAGAAAACATATCGAATCAAGCGACGTACAAAAGATGAACAAAAGATTGAATTACTTCACTACGATAACCTCTATGATACAGCTAAAGCAGTAATCGGGAAATCGACATATTAACATAAATACAACAATAATTAAGTTTAACATCGAAACTTACAGATAGAGGAACGGATGTTTTCAAGCTATTGTATGCCCCAAGGGGCATTTAAGTCGAAATGCTTCATACGACTAGAAGAAAAACCCAATTAAAAAAACTATTAACCACTGAGTAGGTGATGGAATGTATAATTATCACAACTTAAATGATATCGAATTTGAAGAGCTATGCAAAGATGTAATGCAAAGAAGACTTTCGGCTAACTTAAGATTATTTTCAAGAGGAAGAGACGGTGGAATTGATTTAACAGATAATACTCACAGTCATAACATTGTTGTACAAGTTAAACATTACATTCGAAGCAGCTATGCCAATCTTAAAACAGCTTTGAAGAATGAAGTAGAGAAAGTTAATAACTGGCGTCCTAAGCAATACTACATTTGTTGTGGAAAGGAACTAACTGCAGCAAACATTAGAGAAATATATGAAATGTTTTCAGAATTCATGATGACAGACCACAACATAGTAACATTAAAAGAAATCGACGAATTCCTCCAAAATACAGAGAATGCTGATATAGTACGAAAACATTACAAGCTATGGCTTTATTCATCTAATATTTTAGGTGAGATTTATAACCAAAACGTATTTATCGACTGCGAAACACTCTTAAGTGACATAAACGAAGATTGCAAATCTTTTGTACCTACACATATCTATGAAGTTTGTATGGAGCATTTAATTAATCATGGAACGCTTATGCTTACAGGCGGTCCTGGAGTCGGAAAAACACTCACTTCTAAGATGCTCGTTCTATACTTTGCTACACAAGGTTATAGAATTAGATACACCACAAATGGGGATATCACAAATATAAAGAACTCCCTATCGCATGATAAGGAACAAAAGGAAGTCGTTTTATTAGACGATTGCTTGGGCCAGCACTATTTTAAGATGAAACAAAGTCAAGAGGATGAGTTACTTAGTTTAATAAAATATACAAAGTTATTTACAAACAAAAAGCTGATTCTAAATTCTAGAATTACTATTTTCAATGAAGCGAAAGAAAGATCGTATGAATTTAATAATATTTTCGAACAAAAAAAATTGGTAAATTATATTATAAATATGGATGAAATAACCCCTCTTGAGAAAGCGAAAATTTTATATAATCATCTGAAACTAAAAAATATACCAGAAGATTACTACTCTGCAATTATAGAAAATAAAAACTATTTAAAAATTGTTCAACATAAGAACTACACACCTCGCATTATTGAACACGTGACTTTTGAACATAATTACTCAAGGGTGTTGCCCAAATTATTTTTTAACTTTATAATTGACAATCTCACAAATCCACATGATGTTTGGAAAAATGAATTTGAACAGCGCCTACAAAGTATCGATAGAGCTTTTTTAACAACACTATATTCTTTAACTGATACCTATATTAGGCATGACATATTAAAAAAATGCTTTTTGAAACGACTATCAACTATGAACAATATTGATTCTACAGTTGACCAGTGGAGTCTAGTTTTAGCTCGATTGAATCAGTCCATTATTAATATCGTTGATTTAAAAGGTAAACAACTTATCGGAGTAATTAATCCTTCTGTAAATGATTACCTGAAGCTTGTGTTTACAAATAATCTTTTAGAGCTAAATACTATTCGTGATTCCATATGTAATGCCCTTCAGTTTGAGAGATGCTACTCAAAAGAAGAACTTCCTAATATCTACTATCAGCTAATCATTGATGAAACAATTCACGAAATTGATTTTGCCGATATACATCAAAAAAATTATTTTATTACATCACAAATCTTTGAACATCACATAAAGAATATAAATTATACACCCATAATCTTTGACTATCTATCCAATTCCTATTATTATAACTACTCACACGGAAATTGGCTGACTCATTTTGAGGTCTTATCTGCTTCGCTCAGTGATGAATTTTACCATTTCTATTCCATAGATCAATTTATTCACTCAAAAGATAGCATTTCCAATCTATTAGACGGCGTGGATTTAGATGAATTGGTTATGACTATAAACCTTTTAAATGAATTCTTTGAAGCACAAGAAACTGGTCCTCCTTGGTTCGAACAAATCTGCAAAGAAAAATTAGATGAAAGCATATTGAATTATATTGAGGGTATTAATACTTCAGATTATTGTGGTAATTATGATATGGGTGAGTTAATTAGGGAACATACCAAATCATACTGGTATAAAGGAGATGTCGATGAGGATGTTGACAAGTCTTCTGTAGTATCCGATTTAGAGAAAAAGATTATTAGCGATATTGAAGAGGAAGTTCAAGAAAAACTATCTTCGCTAGAAGTGAGGTTTCAACAGTTATTGCACACACCAACAGATTTTTATATCGATACAACTGACATTGAAAATGCTGTTGACTCCTATCTACGAGATTCATATCAAGAAAGTTACCATAATAATAGTTCAGATCAATCACTTATTGCAGAAATTGAAGCTATATTTGAACGCTGAGTGGAAAGGCCACCTTCGTTTTTTCACTTTCGAAGGTGGCCTTTCATGCCAATTGCTGACCTACATAAGTATACAAGTTCTGGCTTAACGGGTTAGTAATGTGCCTCTCATAGCTATCCTTTGACGAATCTTATCCCATTCGGGTCATACCAACGGAACGAAGGTATTGCAAATCCGTTAATTATCCCAATACTCTCCGATTAGCGGAATGTTCGGTACCAAATCTTACTGAAGCTCCGGGTTGCCCCAAATACCGTAGCCAACCAAAAGAATAGCCTACACGGGCTATTCTTTTGGTTTGAATATTTTATCAATTTTATCTCTATCAAATTCTAATATCCATTCATTGTGGATCGTGTAAATCTCCTTTAATATTTTTAAATCATTTGAGATTATATCCATACCTCTAATATCATACGGATGAATTATAACTTTCTTTGTTTCATTGATTATAAAAAAATCTCCTAATGCTGTTTGCTCCCCAGTTCCAGAAAATACAGAAATAAATTTTTTTACATCAAAATCAATATTCATTACTTTGATGCAATAACGAAAGGTTTTAACTTCATCCGTGTCATCTTGATCAGGATATCTGTAATCTTGTTTCAATAAAGATACATTATCAGTATCTTT
Source organism: Paenibacillus lentus (assembly GCF_003931855.1). Classification (NCBI taxonomy): domain Bacteria; kingdom Bacillati; phylum Bacillota; class Bacilli; order Caryophanales; family Paenibacillaceae; genus Paenibacillus; species Paenibacillus lentus. The sequence goes on from NZ_CP034248.1 coordinate 184,733, forward strand.
ATTAAATAGTGTATTATACAATTCTGCTATATTTTTTTCAAAAACCGATTGAGGATTTCCTTCCCAGCAATCAATAAACACTATAAAATAAACCAAATCTGATGATTTAGTAATAGCTTCCCAAATTTTAAGAAATCTATGTTCAATTTGTCTAGTTCGTAGTACTTTATTTTCTATATCTGAGGCTAGATCAAATCTTATACCGGTTGGATAGTTATAGAAAAGCGGACTTTTTAAGTCAACATTTTCAAAAAAGGTAGTTAAAAAATTATTTAGTTCTTCATTAGGATCCATTTTTACTCCTTTCTTTATCAAAGAAAATGTTTTTATTTAATTTTAATCCGATTGGCCTTTATGCTTATCTGTTATAAAATTCTCATATTTATCTGCATCCGATATCCAATGGAGTTCATTCCCCTTTTTCAAATACTTTAAGGCTAAATTACCTTGGCCCGTTAAGTCCTTAACCCACCAATATTGAACTGCACCCCCCAATATGTTAGATGGTGTCTAACATTAGGGGTGCAGTTCACCACTAGCTGAAGTGTGAATGGGAGAAATATTACCATTCGTATCGAATTGAAAAAACTCATTTCGAAAAACGAGTTTCGAAATGAGTTCAATCATTGTATTTATTAAGTTCTCACCTTCTATAAATATCTATAATAAAAAAAATAGACCACAATAAAAATGACATTACTAAAGAATAAAATAGAGAGTATTGTTTTCTTTTCATATCTCATGGACCAAAATTTTAAAAATGCCAGTATGTCAACTATTATGAGCATAAGAATCAATTCTACAAATTCCACACAATCACCACCAAATTATTTAATTAATTCTGCTTCCTTTCTGATTGATTTTATTAAGTTATCGTTCCATCCCCAGCCGGTTACAGTATCTTTAGTCCAGAAAACGAAGTGTTTCTTCTTCTCTGTATATTTTGTAATCGATCCTTCTTCCAATGCTCCAAATACTCTTACTTTGATATATAAGTATCTAGCTAATAATACGTCCGTTGAATCTGCGACTAATACATTTGAAAATTGAGAGCTTATAAATTTATCAACATCATAGTCTTTATATCCAAAGTTTGTTTTATATATATCTTCAATTGTAGGTAACGTACCAACAACCCCAAGGATTTTTGAAAATACACCTGAAACTTTACTATATTTCGCTCCTTTTTTAGAATATTCACTTCCAAGATTTCCAGCTAGCTCTAATAACAATGCCTCTGTATTTGACATTTCAAAAATTCTTTTTACTCCTTCTACATCTTTGTTGTTAAATTGATGAACGTCAAGTACCGAATCTATTCCATCAAGAAGAAACCCACCTACGTAAGGAATAAAACCGTATACATCTCGTATAGATTGTGTAGTTTTCGTAGTAAAATCCATATACCAACTGCCACCGTATAAAAATGCGTATGGCTTATGCCCACTAGGATCCGTATACATCAAAGGATTATTATGCACATACGTATACAAGTTCTGGCTCAGCGGGTTAGTAATGTCCCCCTCATAGCTATCCTTTGATACGAATCTTCCGGCGTTCGGGTCATACCAGCGGGCTCGGAGATACTGCAAATCGGTCGTTGCATCCCAATATTCGCCCGAGTAGCGGAAGATATTCGGAACGGTCTCTTCCTCAAGCTCCGGGTTGCCCCAAATATCGTAGGTGTAGCTGTTCAGCTGGTTCCCCGCGCTATCGACCAGTCCTACTACATCGCCATGTCCGTTAAATTGATAATACTGGACTTCTCCGGTTGCTTGATCCACCCGGGACCATAGCCGACCGGCTAAATCGTAGATGTAGGTGTAGGTTAAGCTTGGTGTCCCATTGCTTACGTCTGCTTCTGCAATCAGTTTCGCTTGTTCATCATAGTAATAGCGGGTACGCTCGGTTCCTTCAGCCCGCTCGTATAGCAAGCCGTCTCCGTTATAGCTATAGCTGACTTCTGTACCATCTTCGCCTGTTACCTTTGTTAAACGGTTGAGGCTATCGAAGGTGAATTCGGCATTCGTCATGCCTCGAACTTGCTGACCCTCTACTTCGAGGCGATTGCCGCGCTCATCGTAGACGTACTTCTTGTTGAGGTCTTGCCCATTCTCCTCTTGGATGCGATTCAACGAATCATAAGCGAAAGTATCGGCAGCTCCGTCCTGGCTGCGGGAAATAATGTTCTTGTTGTCGTCGTATTGATAAGTAAACTGCAAGCCCGCGGCACGCTGTACTTCTGCATTCTCACTCATCTCGCCCATAAGAGCTGCAGAGCCGCTTCTGAGCGTCCTTCCCGCCGCCCCAGGCGCGAGCGTCATCGCCGTCAAATCATAGCCTTCATACGTGTATGAGGTGCTTAGTCCATTACTGGAAGACTGAATCTCCAGCAGACCGTTCGCTTGGTAGTCAAAGGTCATCCGATCGACGGCCGACCCGGACCCGGCAGCAAAAGCCGCCATTCTTCCATTGCCTGAGCCATCATGGACTACATCCAGAGCGCTAACCCGGTTCATGGCATCCAATGTATACTGAGCGCCTGTCGTTTTACCGGAGGCATCCTTCAGTGTGTATCCCGTCCGCATCTGCTTGTTATAGGAATATTCGATTTGCGTGCCGTCAGGATAGGCGATCTTCGTTAGCAACCCGCTTTGTGGATCATAGTTATACGTCGTATTCCCTGTAGCATCGGTCATTCCCGTACGGCGCCCCATCGCATCGTAACTATATTTTATCTGCAGGCCAGGCGCTTTGATCAAGGTAAGCAAGTTATCGCTATTATACTCGTATTCCGTAAATTGACTCGCGTGATCCAGCGACCTGATCAGGTTTCCTCGCGAATCGTAAAAGAAAGCCTTAACCAGCCGCTCCTCATTCACTTGCCGGATCAGGTTGCCTGCTTGGTTGTATTCTTTCTCCACATACGTATTATCCGGATATTGGATTTTGGCCAGATAGCCTGCCAAGCTGTACGTATAACGCGTCGAACGCTGCTCAGGATCGGTGACTGATACCACACGGCCAAGCGCATCATATTCATATCGGGTCTGTCCGCCATTTCCGTCTGTGACGATCACCGGATGGCCTTCCAAATCGTAGACCGTCTGCTCCAAAGGAACATATGCCCCGCTTCTCGATTCCTCGATTGACAATACATTTCCAAGCAGATCCGTCTTCTCCTGATGCTTCACGCCAGCAGGGTCGGTGTAAGTCGTCGTGCGGCCAACCAAATCGTACTCGACTCTGTCCTGAGAACCGTCTGCAAAGATAGTGCCCGTAAGGCGATTGAAGCCATCATAGACATAACTGGTTTTATTTCGCTCGGCGTCTATAGACTCCTTCATATTCCCTTCTTGGTCATATACGTATTGGAAAAGAGCAGCGTCCACCTTCTCCTGAACGAGCAGTCCAAGCGGGTTAAATTTTTCGACGGTGACAATGCCTTCCGTGCCCGTAGTCGTGACCGTGTTCAGCTCATCGTCATATCTCACCGTCTTCGTGGTCCGATCACTGTAAAGTGTTTCAATCAGGCGACCAAGTACATCATAAGTAAATGAGGTCATCGCTCCTGCCGCATCTTCTGCCGACTTTAGTTCACCTGCTGAAGTATATTCATAGCGATGGCTAACTTCATTATAAAAACCATCCACGGAATGAACGATCATCGAGCGTTTTGTCGGCAAATGCTTCCCATAAGGAGATTGGTACGCATAGTTCACCGTATTCGTCCTTTTATCATCCTTAACATTGGAGGAGGCGATATTTCCGTAAGCATCGTAAGTGAAATCGGTTTGAGCCAATAACTTGCCGCTCGCGCTATTCTCTCTAACACTGGATTGCAGTACGCTCCCCTGGTTATTGTATTGATATTGCTCCACCCTTGACTGACTACTGCTGAGCTTGGTACTGATTTTACTTGGCTGCGCCCAGAAGAACGGATCAGCAGATGCAGCATATTCATAGCTGATCTCCTGTCCCGTACTCCAATTTTCCGCCGTCACCAGTCCCTCATCATTGTATTGATAATTAACGGAAAAAGGATCTGAAGCACTGCCTCCCTGCATGTAGCTTTCTGCGATCTGAACAGGAGCATTCCAGCCCTTCGTTTCATCGTAAGTGAATTGCTGCTTGTACTGTGTGCTCCCTTCCTCGCTGCGCTGCTCGCCTAAGTAATGGATATCCGGCTTGCTGCTCGATTGAAAATTTTTATTAAAAACTCGCGTATCCTTGGAACGCGAAGCTTCCATCGTTGTCGTCCAGGCTGCCGCTTCTCCGTAGCTGTTCAAATCCTCGCCGGAATATCGGAATGTTACCGGGTGTAGAACTTCATCGCCGGCCGTAGTAGAGAATGAATCCTGACGAGAACGAACTTTAAATACAAAATCAGTAGCGTAATCCCCGATCTGCTTCCGTGCCGGAGTGTAATCGAAGTCGGTCATCCCGGAACCCGGACGAACAATCCTGAGCAGCAACGCAGATGATTTAACCGGCTGAAGTTCCTCCTGGTGGGTTAGCGAGGCCAAGAAGTTAAATCGGGACTCCGGGTAGGAATAGTAATATTTTGTACTGCGTCCGGCGGCGTCTTTTACCTCGCTGAGAACCTTCTGGCCGTACTCCTCTTTTTGAAAATATTCCATTTTTCGATTCGTACCGGATTGGGTTACGGTCACTTGGTCTCCCAAGTAAGAGAAGACCAATTCATTGCCGTCACTATTGACGATTCTTGACAAAACCGTACCTTCGCCCTGCGCAGCGTAGTGAAAATATACCTTATTCCCGTAATTGTCCGCCGTCAGAATCAGATGCCCTGAGGAATTGAAATAATATTGGTTTCCATTGCGAACGGACACCATTATTTCGCTTGTAGAATTACCAACTGTCTGCGTGCGGTCTAATGTTAATTTAAGATCGTTCCATAAGTAGCCTTCCAGCTGCATATCTTCAGACAGCTTGTAACGGCCTACTCCGGGGAAATCCAGAATCCGTGAACCACCATAGGTATCAATATACGGGATTTCCCATCTCCATCCTCGGCCGATAGCCGTGTCCAGCTCATCCCTGCGAATGCGGGCTTCATTGATGTAGGCCCCATTCTCAAGCTTAACTCCGATTTCATCATTAGCTCTAGCACTGTCATATACACGAATCAATGGAAACGATAGTGCTCCCGGCAGCGAAAAGTCCATATAACGGAGCTTCACTTCACCAGTCGCCGTAGAAACTGAATCCGTTCCATACCCTACCTCATATAAAGAAGAATCATCTTTCAATGAATAATGCTCTACTGCCGCTTGATCATACTCCTGGGACTGGGCAGCCGCTGAAAAATCATGGACTAGCGCAGAGTAAGTATGGTTGGCGTTTCCCCCCGCTTGCGGCGCAAGAAGGTCTGCTTCCTCAATCCCACGCGTTACGTCATATCGGGAAATAGCCGCCTCATAACCCGCTTTCCCCCCTTGCAAAGCCGTGTAAATTTGGTACAGCGTATAACCTTTAGTCAACTGTTCGTCCAGCCAATCCTCGCTGACATCAAATTGCCGGAGAATCCCGGATACCGTCAGTACACTTCCACTAGCGGACTCGGCTTCAACTGCAGATGTATTACTTGGTTCCGATGCTCCATATACGACAGTTTCCAGCAGACTGACGCTGATCAAGGTCAAGCACAGAACGAGACATATTATTCTTTTCATGATTTCACCTCAGTTTTTCTCTTTAAAAGCCCTGAATCTTAAAACGGATATATTTTCTTCGTTCTATGCTTCAAATTGCCCTTGGGATCATAATCGTAAATGAGAATATCCCCTGACGGATAAATAATTTGGGTCAGACGTCCATCCGGTCTATACTTAAAAGACGCCTTTGGTTTGATCTCCATGAGGGCCACCATGATTTGAAATTCGAACGGCAGCGAGTTTTTCTCCGCTAGCTTCAAATAGTAGGTCTTCCCACCCTCTAAGTCGAACTCCCATACCGTATAATCCATTCCGAATTCCTGCTCGCTATTCTCCCGCGGCGATATAGGCGTGATCAGCCCGGGCTGATCATATAATGTCAATTCCGGCTGCTGGGAGAAGTTTCGCAATTCCTTGGTGGCAAAGCGATATTGTCCTGTTTCGGGTGCAACAAAACGGTAATATCCATTTTGTCCGGCTGCTTTGTACACATATGCCACCTGCCGATGCAGAAGTTCTTCAAAGTTATACTCCTGTACGTCGACCGTTTCAAACGTCCGGTAAGGGGCAGCAAAAGTAACCGGGTTCCCGAGTGCCGTCTTCACCTGAATGGTTCCGCCAGCAGGGATCGGATATGATACCGTCTCCTTTTCACCTTCCCTGATCAGCGTCCCGTTTGAATCCAGAATCGTATAATCAAAGGAACGATTTCCCGATGTACTTGCGTTTGTCGTCAACTTCGCGGCAAAGCTGCCTATATTCTTAAATCCTGCGCTCTGATTTGTGGATAGTGTGCTTTTCAGTAACGCTTGCTCCAGACTTGGCACTGCCTGGAAAGATTGCCCGTACGTAAACGTGACGGGTTGATCCGTTACTACCGTTACGACCACTTCTGCCCCGCCAGGAACGGAAAGGCTGCCTTGCTGATCGAACTCAGCTTCCAGCGACTCTCCATTTGCAGCGTATATAGCGTAATCAAACATAGACAAAGTATTATTGGATGCGTCACTGGTTAGGGTTTGCGGTGAGGATTGCAAATTCACAAATAAATAGCTTTCGTTTTTAGATAGGGTCACTTTGTTGACCGCAGGGTTTTCCCCAGGCATTCCCGTAAAGGACGTATAGACTCCTCCGAAGGTGATGGCCTCCGTTAAAGGTGCAACTGTAATCGAATGTATCGCTGGCACCGAAACGGGAGTAATGCGGCTGGCATCCTCTCCCCGAATTGTTCCATCCGGGCGCCGTAGTACATAAGCAAATTCTTTTGCAGGGGTTGCGTCACTGTACAAGAATTCCGATTGACCGCTACTATTCACATAAGTATAGGAATTACCTGGGAGTACAGTAGCCCGCAACATCGCAGGATTTTCCGATTGATCGGCTGTAAAAGAATCGGTGTAAGAGAACGTTACCGGGCTCACAGATTGTCCCGTGACAATCGCATAACCTCCAGCAGGAATCGATACGTTGCCTTTTTCATCAAAACCTCCCCGGTTCACACTCCCGTCATTGTTGTATATGGCAACGTCAAATTTTCCGCCGCTTTGAGCCGTATCACTAGTAATCGCTCTTGACCTGGAGCCGATATTTGTAAACAGGTACGATTCCCCGTTATGCACGATTTGCCTGGAAATGGCTTCGCCTTCCTTGTCCCTCCAATCGAACAAGCGGTATATAGCGCCAAACGTAACCGGTATATCAGACACCGCGGTCACGACGATGCTATTTCCTTTCGCAACCTGCGGATTAGAATAGGTGTTAGCCCTCTTTCCTTGCTGTGTGCCATCCGGATAGTATTCCGCCCAATCGAAGCGGCTCTTGGAAGAAGCAGTGCTGTACAAATATCTGGCAGCGGAGCTTATATTTCTAAACTCGAAGCTCTCCCCTCTGGATAGAGTCACCCTGAAATGTGAAGGCTCATCGCTAAACTCTGCTGAGAAATCATCAGCGTACTCGAAGGTAACCGGAGTGCTGTCCCGAACCGTAAAAATGACGATCGACCCGGGAGAGAGAGTTGGTATAGCCAAAGAGTTAAAGCCTTGAGAGACATAATTCCCATTAACGTTGTAAACAACGTAATCGTATCGACCTTTCACTGCTCTAGCATCATTCTTAACGCTATTCCGCAGTGTTCCGTTATTCGTGAAGATATAAGATTCCCCGGGCGATACAGTAACCCTGCTGAGCGCTTCATCCGTACGGTTTCCCCCCATAAAAGAGCGGAATGGGGCGCCGATGCGAACAGGATTCTCGGTAACCAAAGTAATCGCAACACGTCTTCCTACCGCTACCAACGGCAATGTAGATGTATTCGTTCCCCGCGTAACTTCCGAGCCATCCGGCGAGTAGACGACGTAATCAAATTTATCTTTGGAGGTTCCTGCATGCTCTGGACGATCGGATTTCGTCCCGACATTGGTAAACTCATGACTTTCTCCAGGATATAATACGAGGCTATCATATGCCGGCTCGTCCGTTTCATAACCATAGAAGCCTTCATATGGAACGGCAACGGTAACCGGTATGTCGGAAGCTCCCGTAAGTACAATCGTATCTCCTACACTAAAAGAAGGCTTGGAATAGGCATCAAAACTTGACTTTTCCAATGAGCCATCGCTTTTATAGACGGCAAAATCATAGCGCATCCCGTTGGAGGATGTTGCGTCGCTTATGACGCTTCTGGCAGCAAGCGATTCGTTAGAGAATAAATAACTCTCACCACGCTTCAATGTTGTTTTGAGCAAAGCGGGAACTGGAATATAAGAGTATGTAAGTACGTCATTAAAAGTCACCGTCACCGGATAACCATGGTCAGCCGTAATGACGGTATACCCTCCTTTAGAGTAAACAAGCGGATTCCCCGTATAGAGCATGTCGTCCGACAACACTTTTCCATCCGCATTATAGGAAACATAATCAAAGCGGATATTATTGGTTGACTTGGCATCTGTACTTAAACTCGTAGTAGTGGAAGTATCATTCGTAAACTGGACGCTCTCCCCGGGATATATGACCAAGCTAACTTTTGTAGCAGCAAGCATAAACATATAGGTGCTGTCCGTCACGGTTAGGTCTTCCTGAGACAGTGGCGTATCATCAATTTCAATGATGTCTGTATCTGGCATCCATTCATCTATTGATGGGGAAGCATCATCTTTCCGCTGCTGCCCATGCACCTCTGCAGGCCGTGCTTCTCCTTCGGAAAATGTGGAGACAGGTCCCGAACTTCCTAAGAGAAGTAGAACAGTCAAGACAAGCAAGGCTAATTTTCTAAGATTCAAATCCTTTCCTCCATTTCCTAATTTTATGAATGTATATGATATTTATCGGCTAACTTACATTTGATCTTGTATAGTCATAAAGTCCCTTATATGGTGGTATTAACAAAAAAAGAAGCTACCCCCAACATCACGTTGAAGCTAGCTTCAGCTTGTAGTCCTATTTATTTCCTCTAGTCCACGCTCACATTGCCCATTACTCTCACACGGCTCGTACATCCCGGGCTTTAAACCAAAGCCAGGAATCTGGGAGCCGATTATTCCTCTGCGCCGGAGACAGATGCAGCAGGAGCAGGCACTCACAATCACAATCACACTTGCAATCTACGCTGTCTCCGATGATGAAGACCGTAATACAAAATAGTTGTAAAAGCGACGATAATCGCACCGATAAAGTACATCGTTCCATAACTGGTCATGGCAGCTACAACCCCAAGCACGTAGGAGCCTACCCCGTAGCCTGCATCAAAGAATACAAAGTAAGTGCTGGTGGCAAGACCACTGCGCTGGATTGGGGACGATTTAATGGCGATTGCCTGAAAGCTGGGCAGCAAAGCCCCATACCCTAGACCGATCACGCCTCCAGACGCTAGAAAGGAAATTGTGCTGTTCGCCTGGCTAAGCCAGATCATGCCGATTACGAAAAAGAATATGCCGGGATACACAAGAATGTGTTCTCCTTTACGGTCGAACAGCTTTCCCGTGAATGGCCTGGAAATCAAGATTAGAGCGGCGAAAACAATAAAGAAGTAGCTGGCCATCGGCTCCATGCCAATACTTTTAGCATAGACAGAAATAAATGTAGCTATGGCTCCATATGAAAATGCTAGCATAAAGCCGGAGATCGAAATCGGAATGGCATTCGGCTCGATGAAGGTTTTCCAGTGCCATGATGAGGCAGCTCTCTCTTTCTTCATCCCCTGGTCACCCGGGATTTGCAGCAGCAGACCGCAAACCAATGAAAATGCCGAAAACACGAGACAAATGACAAACATCACGGAAAAATTGAATTGAGAGATCACCATCAGTCCAACGAAGGGCCCGAAGACCATCGCAAGGCTCATGAAGAGCGTAAAGTAACCGATCCCTTCACCTTTGCGTGTCTCCGGAATCAACTTGATGGCGATCGCGGAGGTCGTCGTCGCTGCTACGCCGAAGGCTGCCCCGTGAATAACCCGCAGGACGAGCAGTGGCACAAAGCTTTGAATGATCAAGTAGAACGCGCTGCAGACCGCAAACAAAATGAGCGAAGCATTCATAATTTTGCGGTTGTCCATTTCACTCAGCCATTTTCCGGCCAGCGGACGAAAGATGACGGCAGCAATGACAAATACCGTCGTAACTAAACCAATTCCCTTCTGACTGCCATGCAGCGATTCAAGTACAAAAGTAGGCAGCGTTACCGCCAAAATATAAAACGTGATAAATACAAAAAAACTGCTGAAACAAATCAGCAAGAAGTTCTTATTCCATAATGAGGTTTCTTTCAAACTTAGTTCCTTCTTTCTATGCTGTGTTTGGAAGTGAGTGAGCTTACCGAAGGCGCTACAATTGCTCGTTTATTTTCTCGAATGCGCGGCGCAGCACTGCAAGCTCTTCCTCGGTGAAGTCCTTTAAATACGATTGCGTAAACTCGAGCTCAACCGGCAAGAGCTTCTGGCTTATACTTCGTCCACTCTCCGTGACATAAATCAGGAAAGATCGACGATCCCCCTGATTGGCCTCTCTTCGTATCCATTCTTTGCGCTCCAGTTGATCTAAGATGCGGGTTACATTCGTCGGGTCTTTCTCGGTACGCCGAGACAGCTCCGCCTGTGTTATGCCGTCCTCCTCCGTCAGTGTTTGCAGCACGCCCCACTGCTCCGAAGTAATACCATATTTCTGAAACCTCTGTGTTAAGTGCTGAGTGATTTTCCGACCTGTATTCGTAATGATATAGCCAAGGGATTCTTTAATTCGCAAATGCAAGAGCCTCCTCATACACAATTTATATGTATAACAATTATAGATATAGCAACTAATTGTTGTCAATCGTTCTGTATAATTTCAACCCATCTTAATCAGACTAACGATGTCTTTCCAATTGAAATCCTAAGGAGTGTTATTTATGCGTGAAGGTTTGATTCCTACTGTTCTCGGAGCCGTAGTATCTGCTTCAGCCGCCTCACTGCTTGGAAGCAAGTATAAGCTTGCCGCGACCGGTGCTCTCGGCTTTGGCCTGGCCCATATCGTGCTTGGCGCCATTGATCTCATCGAGCATCGGTAGCTGACATTGTGAAAGATCGTCCGGGAAGCTTGTCTTCCCGGGTATTATGCCCCATATAGGCTGTCGCCCATACGGTTAACTAGTCATTCGCATAGAATGGCTTATCAATCGAAATGGGAGTGAATGGCTTGAATCAATTTTATCCAATGCATCATCACCACATGCCGCAACATGGTGCACATATGCAGATGCCTTTAGCAGTAACCCTTGTCGACCCCTGCGTGGTCGATGCATTAAAAGCCAATGTCGGAAACTACGTGGTGCTGGAGACGACTCGCGGAGGGATCGACGGCTGTATCGCCGACGTAAAGCCAGATCATGTCGTCCTGGATGCGCGGGGCAAAAAGTTCTTGGTTCGCATATGTGAAATTGTGTGGATCATGCCCAAATAACGAAGCATATCATTTATACGTTCTATAACCTTAAGAAAGCTGCGGATTCGCAGCTTTCTTAAGATTTTCCGGAAGAACTGGAGTTGAGCTAAGTTGTTCACTGCAATCTACATCACTTTGTAGGCTCGACTAAACCTTCTGCATATCTTTCCAACTACATAATCATTTACAAACCGCGTTTGTCATGCTATTATGAACTTGATTCAAATATTCAAAACTTTAGATATATGAATATATGAAAATAAGGAGAAGCCTTTTGTAATGGATAGAAGCATACAGCAGTTCAAGGCCGATTTTTTCAAGGCGCTCGCTCATCCGATGCGAATCCGCATTCTGGAAATATTAAGCCAGGGCGAGCGCAACGTGAACGAGCTTCAGACGATGCTGGAATCCGAGGGCTCTGCGGTATCCCAGCAGCTTTCCGTACTCCGCGCCAAGAACCTGGTCAATACCGTAAAGGAAGGAACCACTGTCATTTACTCGCTCCGCGATCCGTTGATCAGCGATCTGCTTGGGGTGGCTCGGCAAATTTTCAACAATCATTTGGTAGAATCCATCTCATTGCTGGAGGATATTAACAAGCAGTCCTAACTAGAGTCACATGTACGATCAAGTCCCCCGCCATCCGCGGGGTTATTTGAAATTATTGGCGACAAACTATTTAATATGAAAAGAAGGGTAAAATTAATGAAATGGATAGGACGATTTAGTGGTTACTCTGCAAATTCGTTTCGCAAGGATTTAGTATCGGGCTGTATCGTCGGGATTGTCGCCATTCCTTTAGGGATGGCTTTTGCCATTGCTTCAGGCGTGAAACCTGAGTATGGATTGTACACGACAATCATTGCCGGGATTTTGATCTCCCTACTTGGCGGATCAAAGTTCCAAATCGGGGGCCCGACCGGGGCGTTCATTCCGATACTGCTGGCGATCGTCATGCAGTATGGATATGAAAACCTGCTGATTGCCGGATTTTTGGCAGGCGTATTTCTCATATTAATGGGGCTTCTTCGGCTGGGATCATTAATCAAATTTATTCCGAAGCCGGTTACCATCGGCTTTACTTCCGGAATCGCCGTCATTATTTTTAGCGGACAAATCGGTAATTTCCTAGGACTTGAGGGTGTAGAGCGGCATGAATATTTTTTCTATAACATGAAAGAAATTTTCCTGCGAATGTCTACCTTGAATCTGTACAGCGTGTTAACCGCCGGCATTTGCCTGGCCGCACTTATTTTGACTCCTAAATATTTGCCGAAGGTTCCCGGCTCGCTCGTGGGGATTATCGTCTCTACCTTGGTTGCTGCCTGGCTATTTCCAGACAAGATAACAACAATTGGCTCGGCTTATGGGCCGATTCCCGCGGGTCTGCCTAGCTTCGCCCCACTTGAATTAAGCTGGGATCGCATTCTCACGATGCTTCAACCTGCTCTAATTATCGCTATGCTCGGGAGCATCGAATCCCTTTTATCAGCCGTTGTAGCGGATGAAATGACCGGCACCCGTCATAACAGCAACCGGGAATTGATTGGCCAAGGCGTAGCCAACATTGCGGCGCCTCTATTTGGAGGCATTCCGGCAACCGGCGCGATTGCCCGGACGGCAACGAATATAAAAAATGGCGCTGCCTCCCCAATGTCAGGGATCATTCACGGCCTCGTCGTGCTTATGATCGTGGTGCTCTTTGCCCCGTATGCCTCTAGCATTCCACTGGCAAGTATGGCCCCCATTTTGATGGTCGTTGCCTGGAACATGAGCGAATACAAGAACTTCAAGCATATGCTCAAAACGCGAACAGGGGATTCGCTGGTCCTGCTCGTCACCTTCTTGTTGACGGTATTCACCACCTTGACCATTGCCGTACAAGCGGGACTGGCCTTAGCCTTCATTTTATTTATTAAGCGCATGAGCGGCTCGCTCGCGGTGGACAAGGTGCTGCCTGATCATTCTTCAGACAAAGCGAAGGTGCAGGCGAATCGGGTAACTGAAGAGCGGGATTGCCCGCAGCTTGGCATTTACACCGTTGAAGGAACGTTGTTCTTCGGTGCCTCTCATGTCCTGGAGGACTTGGGACAAAAGCTGCTCGCAGATCAAGACCTGCGGGTCGTATTGCTGCGCATGAGCAGAGTGCCCTTCATGGATACGACGGGGGAATCCAATTTTACCAGCTTAATCGAACGCCTGATGCAGCACGGAATTGTCGTCGTCATTTCCGGTTTAAGATCGCAGCCTAAAGAGCTTCTACTCAAAACCGGCAGCTATGCCATGATTGGCCAAGACCGATTCTTCGAGCATACGGGCGAAGCGCTGAACTATGCCCTGGAAAATCTGCAATTCAACAAATGCCTTGGCTGCAAGCAATTCGCGTTTCGCGAGTGTACTGGCCTTAGCAGCACCGGCAGCCTGCGCCAGCATATTTCTTAAGTTTTGAGGTCAATACTCGTAAGCAAAGCCTCCCTTGGCTCCATTTTTGGAGCCTACAGGGAGGCTTTGCTTAACCGAGCGTAACCGGATATAAATGAGCTTCTTAGTAGGCCGTCCATCCCGCATCAGCGGAAATTACCGTGCCGTTCACAAAGCTCGAATCCTCGGAAGCTAGAAACAGGGCCACCTTGGCAATTTCCTCGGATTTCCCCATGCGCGGATTAATCGCCATGCCAAGCTGCTGTCTAGAAGCTCCGAATGAATTGATGCCTGTCATCGATGTGCCGATATTCGTTTCTACACCGCCTGGAGCAATTACATTGCAACGAATGCCCTGCGCAGCGTACATGAAGCCTGTATTCTTTGTAAGACCTATAACTGCATGTTTAGATGCCGTATAAGCCGCACCTGCGCGTGCTCCCTGCAATCCACCAACCGAAGCCACGTTAACGATGACTCCCTTTTGCTTCTCCAGAAAAATCGGCATTACCTTGCGAGTAGAACGCATTACGCTAGTCGTGTTCACCGCAAAGATTCTTTCCCATTGCTCGTCCGTGACGTCGCCTGCCGGCTCCATATTGTCCATAATCCCCGCATTATTAACTAAAATATCAACCGTTCCATAAGTTTGAACTGTGGTTTCGATCAGATTTTGAATATCTTCCTCCACCGCAACATTCGTTTTAATCGCAAATGCTGTGCCGCCCTGTGACGTGATTTCCTCAACCGTAGCGTTTGCCCCTTCCAAATTCAAATCGGATACGGCTACTTTTGCTCCTTCTTGAGCAAAAAGCAATGCAATTTGCTTGCCCATTCCTGACGCTGCACCCGTGACAACAGCTACTTGATTCTGAAGTTTCACCCAAATCCCTCCCGTTATTCACACATGTTAGATTGCTACTATAGATACAACAATATTCAATTTTTAATTTACTTAATATTAAGGATAATTGAACCTGCCTTTAATTACAAATTGCTGCTTAAGAGTAAAACAAAACTACCCTATCATAGGTGACAGAGTAGTCTTGTTACCTTCCCACTATTTCATTTAACATTTCAATTCTTATGTAATACCTTATCCGCCAAAATATAAACGCAACAAAGCCCGGACCAGTTGGCCCGGGTGCTTTATTTCTGTTTATTTAGAAGTAAACTCGCTTATGAAGCTGTGCCTGTCACCGTCGAACCGCTCTTGTTAATCGTGTAGTTGACGATCTCCCCGCTCCAGAAGTGGAACCTGAGAGTGACTGCGGCATCATTCACTTCATTAAAGAACGCTTGGTGTAGTTTGATTGTCCCTTCACTATATGCCGGACTGAATGTCGTTTCGAATTCCTTAAAGGAAGTCCAGTTATGCGGGCCAGCATTGCCGCCGTTTACATAGACCGCTTCCATCGTGGCAAGCTGATCGCCGTTGAAGGCGGTTGGAATTGCAAAAGAGGAGGTAGTCCCCGTTGTGCTGCTTAGCCTAGGCGTATTGTAAAGCACCACATTAAACTTCCAATCAGCGCCTTTATTGAATTTTGCCACGATTGTCGCATTCACGCCCAGTTTTCCCGATGAGGTCAGCTTGGTCAGCTGACTTGCTTTGAAAGTCAAAGTACTTCCGTTCAGCGTATAGTCCGTACCTGATTTCAGCGTTGTTCCGTTCACAGAAAGTGATGTCAACGTATTACCATTCAGATTTAACTGAACCGAGGTATCTTTGACAGCAGTTCCTTGCTTAACATGAACCAGATCACTGGAAGCTGTGGATGAACGCCCTGTCCAGCTAGCCTTGATCATATTGAACAAATCAGGATCAGACCACTTGAAGCTCGTACGGTTAAAATGTTGTCCATTATCCCATAACATGGTGGCCATGCTTTTTTGCTTCACATACTGGGCAAAAAACTCGAAGAACTTCAACTTCTCCCCCTGCTCAATAACACCGGTGTGCTTATCGAATCCTAGCAGGCCATATTCGCCAATAATCACTGGAATTCCCCTCGCTACAAATGTGTTATACACATGATCGAAGGTCGTTATAATATCATTTTGTGTTTCCGCATCAAATTTAGTGTGCCCGGCAATATTTACGCTAAATGGCCAGAATCCATAAAAATGAACGGTAGCGATAATATTCTTGTCGTTCAACTTAGAGATCGTATTATAAAGCGCTGTCATTCTTTCTTGCGATGGAGAGGCTTCCAGCGTTGAAAGGACAAGCGGGCGAGTCGCGTTTTGACCGCCGGAGCTTCTGACAATGTTGAAAAAGGATACGTTCAACTCATCCAGCATTTTTTGCTGCTGGGTTTCATCTGTAGTTCCGCCATCCGTGAAGCGAGGCTCGTTCACACTCTCGAACATCAGCTTATTGGGGCTGTTCTTAAACTTATCAGCGATTTGTCTCCAAATGGCATTGTACCGTGCCAGTACCTGATCATGCTGGGTTTCCATTTTACTGATCCATAGCCAGGAATCATGATGCACATTGATCATGACATAGAGGTTGGCATCCAAAGCCCACTGGACAACCTCTTGAACCCGATTTAAATACGCCGCTTCGATTTGATAATTGGGAGCCCCGCCGATATGGGAATCCCAGGTGACTGGAATCCGTATACTCTTATAGCCTTGAGCTGCGATATTCTGAATCAGCTCTTTCGTGATACGCGGATTCCCCCATGCCGTTTCATCCGCACCGACAGCATCGAGAGAATTGCCAAGGTTCCATCCGGGCTCCATCGCTTCAACATAGGATTGCATTGCACTTGCAGGAGCCGCTGCAAGTGCAGCACTAGGAACGACAGCGGCCAATAATGCAACAACGATAGCCAGGGAGAGAATAACCTTACTGCTTCTACGTTTTTTCATCTGAATTCTCCTTTACTCTTTTTTAAAAAATTACATATCTTGGCATGAAAGCGGTTTCGCAGACTAATTTACCACATTTCCAGCTTGGCATGCACCATAATAATTAGAGAATAATTCATGTGTAAATTAGCTATTGCCCCCTTCCAACCTGAGTCAAGCTGGCTAAAATAGTTCTTACCCTCGAAATCCAACAAGGCCCCGGTCGATTGACCGAGGCTTTATCTTTGCATTTCAACTTTCGGTTTTATGGAAGCGAATTCAAGAAAGGCTTGACTGTATTGGCCAAACTATAATTCGAAGTCGCATCCCAGTTGATCGACCATGTCATGGCTCCCCGGATATCCGGGTATTTGGCTGCGGGTTTATAGCTTCCGCAGCTGTTGCCGGTCGCCAGGCAGTTCAGCGCATTATTAACGACAGTCGGAGAGACATATCCTCCGCCTGCCGCTGATGGCGTAGCCGGAACACCAATGCCTAATTGGGACGGTGCTACCCACTGCAAAGTCAAATCAGTAAGAGCCGTTAAGAAATCTACCGTGCCTTGCGAATAACATTTACCATCCCGCCCCAGCATGCAGCCTGAATTATAATACTGGACATTAATGACGGATGTAATATCTCTCAGATTGTTATAGAGCTGCATATAAGAGGTGTTTGGGCTCTGCATATCTATCGTTTGCGGTGCCATCGTTAGAATGAAATCGCTCCCGACTCTTTGCTGCAGCTGGCGAATAGCATTCGTTAAATTAGTTACATTCATGCCATGCTCCAGATCGATATCCACGCCATCCAATCCAAATTGCGTGATAATGGCATGCATGCTTTCCACAAAATTCGTTACATTAGGGGAGGCGTTATTTAAATCAATATTCCCCTGCTCCCCGCCAATCGATATAATGACTTTTTTTCCTTGCGCGCGTTTAGCCTGAATATCCGCAATCAGATCTGCATTCGTATATCCTCCCAAGGCCGAGGACAATGAGGAATCCACATTAAAGGTAACTCCGCCTGGCTTGGCAGGATCCATATCTGCAAACGACAATACAATGATATCGTATTGGCTAGGCACATCCCTTACTCTTAAATTGCTAGAGTTGTTAATAAAGTTATGCCAGTATCCCGTCAAGGTATGCTTCGGAAGCTGACCTCCACCGCCACCTCCATTGCCTGCCGTCGTCGTCGCGTTAACGGTCGCACTAGCCGGGGAACGGTTGCCAGCAGCATCCTTAGCCACGACTTTAAAAGAATAAGCCGTGCTGGCAGAAAGCCCTGTGACCGTAGCGGTTGTGCCTGTTACAGATAAAACAACTGACGAGCCTTGATAAACTTCATATCCCGCCACGCCTACATTATCGGTAGAAGCAGACCAGGATAAGGTGACGCTGGATGAGGTAATGCCGCTCACCGTTAAATTCACGGGAGCCGTCGGCGCCACTGTATCGCCTCCACCGCCGCCTCCGCCTTCTACCAACTGCCATAAAGCAGGTACATTAGGCGGCTCCCATCCTACCAAAGAAGTATGAGACTGAATATTCCGATAGGTGTTGCCACCATATGTCACCGTGTCGTTTATCGTATAGGACACATTAGGCGCCCAAGCACCGCGGTCAGCTGCCGAAGCGGCCAGCGGCAGTAAACTGATCAGCAGCGTAAAGACCAGCAGCAGCGTCATCACTCTTCCCGGCTTGTCCGGCATGCCAAATAACCCCTTTTTCATCAACTAAACTCCTCCTTATGAAATGGTCAGCAAGGTTTCTGTATCTCCACGCAGAAAGAATGCATCACCTCCCCCATTGTGATAGATTTCCATAACTGAATCACTGGAATCTCTTAATTACAGTTTTCCTATCTTTCTTTCATTGGAGCTCATAGGTTACAAGAAAAACCCGTCTATAACATTATAACGTTATATACACATAATCTATATGATTTTCAATTATTTCTCAATAGATCAGATGGATTATTTTAATATAGGAGGATTCCAGCTCTGTCAACATTATTTTGTCGAGAAATCCTTTTTAAAGGGGATAAACAAAAAAAGCACCAACCACTGAGAGGATGGATATCCATAAAAAAATGCCAACCGAGCCATGGCTTCTTTGCTGTAACAATAGCCAAGGCTGTTGACATTCCACTTGAATCATAAGCAACAGACTATAAAGAACATGCTATATAGATTTATAATTTCACTCTTTGCAAACGTAATGCGTTCAATACAACGGATACAGAACTAAATGCCATCGCAGCTCCTGCTACCCACGGTGCAAGTAATCCAATTGCCGCAATTGGAATTCCAATTGTATTATAGGCAAATGCCCAGAATAAGTTTTGTTTAATATTACGCATCGTTTTGCGACTCATTATAATCGCATCCGCAATACTATTTAAATCGCCTCGAATCAGTGTAATATCCGCAGCTTCCATGGCAACATCTGTACCTGTACCAATAGCCATGCCAATATCAGCTGTTGCAAGTGCGGGGGCGTCATTAATACCATCTCCAACCATGGCTACTTTTTTGCCCTGTTGCTGCAGTTTTTTCACTTCTTCTGCTTTTCCTTCTGGAAGGACTTCGGCAATAACCGCATCAACCCCCACTTCTTTCCCGATAGCTTGGGCGGTACGCGTGTTATCACCAGTCATCATAATGACCTCAATCCCCATTTTTTGCAGGCGAGATATAGCTTCTTTGGATGTTTCTTTAATTGTATCCGCTACAGCAACCAGCCCAGCATATTGACCGTTAATTCCAGCCAGCATCGCTGTTTTACCCTTGCGTTCTAATTCCTCCATCTTAGGGAGAACAGATTGGATATCAACCCCATATTGTTGCATGAGTTTACGTGTACCAATGACCACTTCTTGTCCTGATATCGTTGCTTGTACACCATAGCCGGGAATGGCTTCAAAAAATTGAATGTTACCAAGTTCGATGCCTTTATCCTGAATACCTTGAACAATCGCTTGGGCCAATGGATGCTCTGATTGTTTCTCCGCTGCACCGATCAACGATAAAAACTTCTTTTCGTCTTGACCATCTGCTACTAAGACATCTGTTAATACAGGTTTACCATGGGTAACAGTACCTGTTTTATCAACGACTACTGTATCGATGCTTTGTGTTTGTTCTAAATGCTCTCCGCCTTTGAACAAAATACCAAACTCCGCTGCTCGACCCGAACCTGCCATTATGGAAGTCGGTGTTGCAAGTCCTAGCGCACATGGACAGGCAATCACAAGGATTGCTATTAATACTTCAAGTGCCGGTGTAATTTCACCCGGTTGAATCCATATCATCCATACTAGAAAAGTAAGGAGAGCCACCCCAACTACAATAGGTACAAAAATCCCTGAAATTTGATCGGCCATACGTTGGATTGGCGCCTTTGAACCTTGAGCGTCTTCTACTACTTTAATTATTTGAGCTAATGCGGTGTCACGTCCCACCTTTGTCGCTGTCATTTTGATAAAACCATTTTTGTTAATTGTGGAGCCGTATAAAACGTCACCTGCCTGTTTATCCACGGGTAAACTTTCTCCTGTTAACATGGATTCATCGACAGCACTCGTTCCTTCTATTACTTCACCATCAACAGGAATTTTTTCACCCGGCTTCACTAAAATAATGTCACCTATTATTACTTCTTCTAACGGTACCTCTTTTTCAACTCCATCACGTTCGATGATCGCTGTTTTTGCTTGAAGACCCATTAATTTCTTTATAGCTTCTGATGAGCGACCTTTTGCTTTTGCTTCAAATAATTTTCCTAGAAGAATAAGCGTGATTAATACTGCACTTGTTTCAAAATATAGATGTGGAGCATGACCTGTTCCTGCAGTTACTATAGCTTGATATAAACTGTAAAAATACGCTGCTGAGGTACCCATCGCGACAAGTACATCCATGTTGGCACTACCATTCCGTAATGCTTTATAGGCACCTACATAAAACTGTTTACCGATAATAAATTGTACTGGTGTTGCCAATATCATTTGAATCCACGGATTCATTAAGAAATCTGGCACGTATAAGAAGGATGTAAATGAGAAGTGCCCAACCATCGTCCACAATAATGGCAATGATAGAATCGCCGAAAATATAAACTTACGTTGTTGATCTTTGATTTGCTTTTCACGGTGATCGACTTGTCCTTTTTCATCTTGCTTTTGGTGCGCACCGTAACCTAGCTTTTCTACCTTCGCAATAATATCAGTAATCGTTACTTCTGAAGGGTTAAATTCAATCGTTGCTTTTTCAAGCGCTAAATTGACGTTCGCATCTGTAACGCCTTCCATTCTGTTCAAACCTTTTTCTATACGTGCCGCACAGGCAGCACAAGTCATGCCGGTAATATCAAATTCCGCTTTATGTTTGACAACACCATAGCCGAGTGCTTCAATTTTCTTTTCAAAATCAGCTTCACTTAGCTTTGAAGGGTCATATTTAATCGCTGACTTTTCAAGTGCCAAGTTAACGGTTGCTTGCTCGACCCCTTCCATTTTACTCAAACCTTTTTCAATCCGTGCTGCACATGCAGCACACGTCATTCCAGTAATTTGAATGCTAGCTTCTTTGGATGTTATGCTCATGAATTTTCACCTTCTCCATACCTACTGGGGGTATATTTATTTGAAAATGAGAGAGTGCTGTGACAGCACCCTTATTCTACATCGTACCCTTGCTCATCAATCGTTTCTTTAATTGTATCAATGGATACTTGCGCCTCATCAAATGTTATTTCAACTTGAGCAGCATCTAAATTTACTTTTACTTCGTTAACTCCTGCTAATTGACCCACACTTCCTTCTATAGCCTTCACACAATGTCCACATGACATACCCTGTACGTTTAATGTTACATTTTGCATATTTAATATCTCCTTTAAATGAAATTATTAGTGTAATATTCACCGAGGGGTATATTGCTGTAATTACATTATTTTTTCATTAACTTTTGAATTGTTACGACTAGTTCATCGATGATCTCTTCATCCCCTTCTGAAAGGCGGTTGACGACACAACCTTTTAGATGGCCTTCTAAAAGAATTTTGGCTACACTATTTAATGCAGATTGTGTGGCAGAAAGTTGTGTAATCACATCATCACAGTAGGTGTCTTTTTCAATCATTCCTTTAATTCCCCGAATTTGACCTTCAATGCGATTTAATCGGGTGGTTAAATCTTTCTTTACACGTTCTGGATGATGGCTTTTACGACAAGACGTAACGTTCTCTGTATGGCAAGAAGCTACTTCTTTCACTGTGTTGTCCATCGAAAAAACCCCCTAACTTGATTATACATTACCATACCCTTGTAGGGTATGTAAAGTGATGAAATCTTCTCGCAATTGTGGAAAACTTCAGATTCAGAGGACAACCCCATACCATACCCAGATCACGATGCTGCATAACTGACACAGCTTAGAAATTATCCGTTCAGCAAATCCGCCATTATCGAATAAGCGAAGAGCTATTTTAAACCTTGGAGCAAACAAGGAACGTATCCCCTCACTCCCAAAAATATCTCCAAATAAATGAGACCACCAGCCGGCGATAAATCCTAGACAACTTGTCACAACCAATCCTGGATACTGACTGCCAAAGATGTAGAGTCCCAGACTCAGGATGATGGCAAATTCAGGCGAATGAATGATCCAACGGTGTTTTACGAACGGCATCATCAGCAGAGCTATTCCCGTAAATAGAGCCATCCAGTGCCACTCGTATATAGCATACCCTACCAGCATCAAAACACCGCTAGCGATAAGAATGATCGTCCTAAGCCTTGCCAGGCAGCCGGCAACGATGCCCGCGCCAATACATATCGATCCGGCTTGCATGGAGTATCCCAGTAGAATTAACGCGAAGCCTATGCATAGGAAAATTCCTGACAATGCCCGCATGAGTTTTCGCTTTCCCGATGAAAGCTGGATTTTCTGACTCGCCGTACTCGTCTTATGATCCAAATCAGGAGCAAATCCTCCCAAAATAGAAGCGGTACATACCACTCCTGCGAAGCCAATGACCTCCAGCGAGGTACTCATTGGCGAAGTCGTTAGCGCAGTTACCGATGTAGCCGATCCTGCAAGCAGAGCTAATGCAGAATGTCCCTGTTTATTCACTTGTCATCACATCCCTTCCGGCTGAGAACTTCTGTTGCTGACTGTATCCTGCTGTTGTTAATATACGACGGGATACTAATACAAATAAGAACATATGTTTCTATATTAACTCAGACATATCTACTTATTCAAGATAAAAAAACACCTAGGCTATGCCGAGGTGGTAGTAACGCCTGTTAGTTGAAATATGAGCACAACTTGTGATTTATTGGGAAGATGGGAATTGATATATCAGCAGAACGACTTTCCCACATAAGGCTTTCGGGAGGATTTTTATGGATAACAAAAGGTATTTTTCAATTGGTGAAGTTTCCAGATTAAAAAATATTACGATAAAAGCCTTGCGCTATTACTATTAAAGACAACTATTCATTCCTCTGAAGATGAACTTATGAATAAAGGCTCTCAAATTCAGACATTTGAAGAAAGATACTTTTTAAGTTCACCTACACAAGGTGGGGAACTTAATAAAATAATGTCATTTGATAAAAATGGAACTAATAGATAGGTTGGGAGAATACATGGGACTTTGGACGAAACAACAGTTGCGCGACTTTATTAAAAAGAATAATCTGGTATGTTTGACAACACTCATCCGCATTTGTAAAATGCCCTCGCTTAGCGCACACATGCCTTGGTTTATGTTAAGATTCCAAAGCATCTTTAAGAAATTGAATTGAATTATGACGATATGCACTTGTTTCTGATTCGTTTATATGATCAAAAGTAACATCATCAATATTTGGAATGTTTTCTTTATCATAAACGTAGCAAGAAGATAAGCTAAATGTATCCAACAGAGCTATCAGTCTTGAATCCATTGATTTGGGGTCATTTGGATTATCAGATACCGGAAAAACAAAAAATTTAACCTTATTTAAAATGGCAAAAACAGCCCCATGAAAAGCACTAGTAACAAAATACTTAGCGTGTTTTATGTACCCTATAAATGGAAAAATAGATATGTTTTTTGACAATGCTGGCATTTCAGGTTCTGGCGTTCGAACTCTAGAATTCTTCCGAAGAAGAATAAGAATTCAATACCATTATTGATGTGACTCCATCCTAACGATTGCCATTACTGTTAATTCGCTGATTCTCCACTCTTTGGGCATCTAACGGTTGTATATGCTGCTATCCGAACGATTTTAATATGTTGAGATGAATTCGGCAGGAATAACGTGGATTATAACCGTTAGAACATCGAGGGGCTCATTTTTGGCGAATTAACAGCTGTGGCAACCGTTAGAGATTTGGAAGGCAAGGCTTGAAGGAGGAGTGAAGGGAGAAGTGAGGGATTACAGCGCGTCAGGAGCCGAATGCCTAGTGTCTAACTTTTGTTACGATTTTAGAAAATGACCTCGTTTGTCTTGGTGCAAAATCAGGCCGCGATGCGCTTGACTTTAGCAAGATGCTGGTGAAGGGAGTTCGTGTGCTGACGATCTGACCAAAGTATGTACTCCTGTTTAACAAGAACGTTGAGTCCCGCTCTATTGCCGTAACCATTCTTCCTGTCATTCTTTCCAATTGTGTATCAGTCTTAGGCAGCTAGAATGCAGGTAGGGGCAGCTTTCTCAGGAGAAAAGGCTGCTCCCCTTTGAACAATGCCGATGATGATTCGTGCCTATTTTCCAAGCAGTTAAAATACCGACTATTGCTTCTTCATTTGGGCGCTGAAAATAGCACTGCAAGTTATCTTCTATTTATGTTTACCGAACCCGTCTTCACACACAAGATCCAACTCAAGAATTTCGTTAAGCGATTGTTTGGACACATCTAATTTTTTTTGAGTGTCTTCGATTTCTTTTATTTTTTCTTTGAGAATGCGTGTTTGTTCATCCCTTGAAAATCCACCTTTCACAACCATGGATACCACCTCATGAATTGAAAAGCCAACAGCTAAACAGCTCTTAACGACAGTTAGATGATGGATGATTTCTGCAGAGTAGTTTCGATAATTATTCCGGTCCCTCAGTATATACTCATCAGGGATAATGCCCATTTTCTCATAGTAACGCAGGGTTGATATCGGCATGTTAACATGTTTGGCTACTTCGCTAATCTTCATCAGCATCACCTCGATTTCCTCTTGCTATAAAGTATACTTCACAGTTTACACTTTAAACAGTGAGGATATGCGAAGTAGGGCATGTTCTCACAATTATGATAATAGGAGAGGTTTATAGATGAGTACAATCACAAGTAAATTCCACCAAACAAACGATTTCAATAAAATCGTCTTGGAGCGCCGTTCTGTTAAAATATACGATCCTGAAGTGAAAATCAGCCGGGAGGAAATGACTGAAATTTTGGAGAAAGCTTCCCGCGCCCCTTCTGCTATTAACATGCAGCCATGGCGTTTTCTTGTTATCGACAGCGCTGAAGGCAAAGAGAAGCTTGCGCCACTGGCCTCCTTCAATCAGACGAAAGTTCTAACTTCTTCGGCTATCATTGCGGTATTTTACGATGCACACAATATTGAATATATAGACGAAATTTTCGGTAAAGCCGTAGAACTTGGATACATGCCACAGGATATCAAGGATGTTCAGCTGCAACAAGCTAAACACTATTATGCTAGTCTATCCGCATCCGACCTACACGATGTTAACCTTCTTGACTCGGGCCTCGTCTCGATGCAGTTGATGCTTGTTGCCCGAGCTCACGGATATGACACCAACCCGATGGCCGGTTACGATAAGGATCAAATCGCAGAAGTTTTTGGCCTGGACAAGGAGCGGTTTCAGCCCATCATGTTGATCTCAATAGGGAAAGCAGCTCAAGAGGGCTATCCATCCTACCGCATGCCGCTTGAAAAAACGACTACCTGGACATAATCCATAGTTACAGAAACAGCAAACAGAAGGGTTCCATAGCAGCGGCGGTTTTGTTCGATCCACTGGTTACGTTCATTAAGGGACCCAATCCACATTAACATTGAACGGGTCCCTGCTTAATTTTCTTACGGCGCTTGGTGTTCCCGTTAATCTTCTTGAAGTACGGGGCCAGCTTGGAGACGAGCTGATCAAACTGAATTGGAATAAATGTAAGGCACAAAAAGCGGACATGTCACTTTATCCAAGTAAAGGGTAGAACAATGGTAGAAGTTTGCATAAAAACACAAAAACAGCGCGGCCCCGAAAACCTCGGAAGCCGCGCTGTGCTTGACTTTAGTAAGATGCTGGTGAAGGGACTCGAACCCCCGACCTACGCATTACGAATGCGTTTCCGTATGGTTCTAGAGGGGTTTATAAGGTATTAGAAGTCGGAAAACTACAGATACAATGGGGTTTTAGGTTCTGTTAAGTTTTATACGGGATTCTAAG
This sequence comes from Paenibacillus lentus, assembly GCF_003931855.1. Taxonomy (NCBI): domain Bacteria; kingdom Bacillati; phylum Bacillota; class Bacilli; order Caryophanales; family Paenibacillaceae; genus Paenibacillus; species Paenibacillus lentus. Next base: position 211,074 of record NZ_CP034248.1, read on the forward strand.
TCGGTAGAACATTCGGTAGAACATTAATATTCGGTCTAGTAGTCAACCCTCTGTTTATCTGTTTTCAACGTGTCTTCCCATTCACGGCACTTGCTCTTACCGATTCGCTGAAAAATCGCCTACAATGATCCTAATATTTACGATCGATTATAGTATTTTTGATTCACTTAATCGGTTACAATTAACTACTTGTTTCTTTTTGGGACATTAAAATCAAAATCCATTTGCTCTTCCCAGCTGGGATATTATTTTTTATAGATTGCAACTGTTTTTTTCGCTTCATCTTTTATTGGAGATTAATTTGCTTTCGATCAAAAGGAAATTTAAGCTTCGTAAACCAGTCCGGAAGCCCTTCAAGATTACGTTCAAGCTGTGGACGCTTGTTTGGTACTGGCGAGACACAAGATTGCCCAATAGTATCCTGACTTTGTATACAATTAATCGCAGGACGTTTATTAGCACGACCAACTATAAAACTTATGAGATCTAAGGCCTCGAATCATTAAGCACCTTATTTTCTGTATTAAGTTGAGAATCGGTTCTCTCTTTTGGTAATTTGATGAAAGTAAAATTCGATTAACTAATTTCTCTGTCGTATGCTGCCTTTTCACCAGAGCTTGTACCATCACAAAAGAACACCAGTAGTTTGATACCAGATATCATTAGCCAGTGCTTGAAACATTGCAGACTTCCAGGAGTTTAGATTCTCGTGCAAGCTACTTTCAGCCCTTTCTAGTAATTGCTGTCTAACTGCTCCGGGCCCCCCAACTCGATGAAGCTTCTTCATCTGAAAAGCAATGTTTCGAAACTCTGATCCCGCCTCAGAGCTATAGAGAACGTTAAGTTGGTAGAGCTCAAAATGGTATGAAACACGGCTGGCCAACAAAGGGGAAGCACCTGCCGGTGGATTAATAAAATAGGAAAGTGAAGGTGGCGCCGTTTGCATAACCCTTGCGTATAGCCATTGTTCGTTCTCAATATTATCGAAATAGGGATGAAGGGTTTCCTCCTCACTCCGGGTAGGGAATGTTGCATTTTTGGTCTTATTACAATCGCTGCACGCTGGAATTAGATTAGTCGGAGATACAGCCAGAGAAGGATAATCAGTTTTGGCCAAGTAATGGTCAAGTGTCTTCACTGGGAGTTGGCCGCATAATGGGCATTTCCCATCAACTGTTTGATATCGTAATCTCTCATAAAATGAACGTCCAGGTCCATTTTTCTTGGCCATCCTGCCCGTGTATACAGCCTCCATTTCCTTCTGCGTTACATTACCGTTTACATGTGTCTTGCGCTGTACAAGGTGAAGCTTAGCTGTAGCCGCCTTGTTATTATAGTCTCGTGTATCCTGATTAATCTCTGGAATGCAACGTTCTAATCGATCCTTTAAATCCGGATCTTGTACTCGGCTAATAGATTCTCGGAATACGGTTTCAGCAGTAAAAGTCGGTAAAGGGAGCGAACGCATATGTCTATCCCTCCTCTCTCTGAACATCATTTATTAAACCGCGTAGGATGGCACGAGCTTCCCAGCCGAGTTCACCATTAAAAGATTCGACGATTCTATCGTAATCGCCATATCTCTCAACGGCTTCTCGAAGCAATCTATAAAAACCGGAATAAACGACTTCTAATTCAAATATTTCGCTTGTGAGTTCTCCAATGTTTTCACCAAAGGTTTCTATTTCGGTCCTGCAGTAAGTTAACTGAGTACCGCGGCGCCGTAGCTTCCACACACAACTTCTCGGTACTTCCTGCAAGATAACTGGTGAATGGGTAGCAATAATCCCAACCGCATTCCTTTGCACGAGTAAGTCAGATAACGCACGAATAAACGCAGACAATAGTGGGGGATGTAAGTGTGCCTCTGGCTCATCGAGTAATACAAGTGTACGCTCCTCTAGTGTCTCGACTAATCGAGTAAGAGTCAGCAGTACAATTTTATGGCCGGAACTTAGACGATGGAAGAATTTCTGAGCGCGACGCCTAAGTAACTTACTTTCATCCGTATCCCCTTCCACTGCATCATTCTCAGTATCTTGTTCAAAAAATCCAAGAGGATCTTCATTTTCTTCTGGTTCTAGTATGGTGGGTACGTTGGCTTCATCAAAAATAGGATCCGCACGAAGCATCTCCACGGCACGTAACCACCTTACAATCTTGCCACTGCTCTTAATGGAATCAATGCTTTTTGCAAAATCGTATTTAAGGTTTTCTGGGCTCTTTGGTGGTTTATTCACCTGTTTTAGACCTACATATGTATAAGGCGTCCCTTCTTGTCTGTTCCTTCGGTCAGGTATAGGTTCACCTGGATCAAATGCGCTAAACGAGACAGAAACAACGTTAGCGAATAATACATCATCGGATATAGCATCAGATTGTGTACTAAAGTAGCCGTTCTTGGTACGAGAGGGGGAAGTGCTGATCAGTGAAGCAACCATGTTGTTAATCATGTGTGTTTTTCCAACTGCATTTCGGCCTATAAGAACGTGCATATTGGTAGGTGGGTTTGAATCAGGCACCACCTCAAAATCGAGCACAATACGTTCAGCGTCTCTTATGTTCGGTCCTGTGTATGTGAACTTGTAAGATGTTAACTCCGAATTTCCGTTTGCGAGTCTACGGTATTGTCCAATAACAGAGGAGTGTCGTACATTTCTCATCAACGATTCTTTGGTTACACTGTAGTTACGCACTCTCGCGTAAACCTCCGGAAGTAACGCGATGTCCATTAGAGCCCGAAGTATCGTTTGACGGTAGTCATCATGAAACTCATTTAGAGATTCGTAGTAGCTAACGTCTTGGCCAACGGAAAAGAATGTGTCGTCTAGGAAATCGAAACTACTGGGGATGTTTGGTCGTAACGTTTCTTTATTAACCGTACGCTCTCCTATTTTTACACTGCCAAGATAAAGGAGCTTCCCAGACTCATCCACATAGCTAAGGCTATACATTGTTTTGTAGTCCCACCAATCATTCCAATTATCCTCAATAAGATAAAGTTGATTCTTGGGCTGTTCTGGTACCCGAGCTCCTGCAGAGAGAACAATAAACAACATAATTCATACACCCCTCAGATGAAAGTCAGAATGAGTCGGAGTAAAGAAAATCACAGGCCAAAACTTACTTGTGCCTTGGTCCACCACATCTATATAAAGTTTACTGATAAGTTTTTCAAAAGTCTACATATGAACAATAATCCGCCTGCAGACAGCAGCATTCCTGGCACTTCTCTACCCAGACGTGTGGCGATCGGTCCGTATTGTCCCCACCGGCTGTGTTTCGAGATTACTAATCTTCATACTGAGCTTTCACCTAAAGACATTTTCGTTGCTCACCGCTCATTAGGTGCAGCTATCAAAGCAGCCGGGATAGGAACGCTCAATGATCCTAATGTCATTGCAGATATGTGGTATCAAGCCTATGCAGAGAAAAGAATATGGGAAGAAGAGTATCCCAACGGTGTTCCGCCTGAAACCATCGTATTATAAAAAAGTAACAATTAAATACAATGACCAGTCATACTAACTCTGAACTACCCCGTTGATGTACTATATAACCAATATGAAACCCGAAAAATAGCCTTGGTTATAACGAGTAACATAAAGAATAATCTGTCAAAATAACGTCATACGGGCGTAAAGCCTGCTGACGAATAAAGGGCAGCAGGCTTTACTAATAACAAACGGTAAATATTAAATTGTTATCCTGTACAGGTCTTTTTTCTTCATTTAACAAGTCTAATACGGGGTGTTTCTATTGGGTAAATAGATTGAAATTCTGCTTCAGTTAATGATGTTGCAGAGCTTAAATCTTTTGAGTTATATCGTAAGTCAGATTGGTAAATATGCAAAATCTCCTCTAACATTGTGGGCTTTTCGAAAGGCAAATCTAACTCTTTAGGCTCACTCGTTCTATACCCCGCTTTACCCATCTGTGTCCACAAATATCTCGACTGCCTTTCAGTTATCTTTTTCAGATCAACTGCCTTCTTTAGAAGAGCATTCATTGAAACCTTCCAGTAGGGTTTTAAGGCAGCAAGTTTTTGTAAATTCATGCCACTTAATGAATGAGCTATTTCTTTTCTAGGCATCAAAAATTCCGAAGAAAAAAGGTCTGCTTGCTCCTCAATATCAATATCCTCACTCGGTGGCTTCCTATGCATAATAATATGTCCAAGTTCATGGCATAATGTAAACCTAATTCTGTCCATTGGTCTATCATAATTCGTAAAAATAAGTGGAGGTATTCCTGGATTCGAAAGACATATTGCGTCAATATTTGCCCCTTCAAAATCAAAGGGAATAACTATCGCTCCAGCATCCTCCAATACATCAACAACATTCTGTATTGGCCCACTAGGGATTTTGAATGCCGCTCTGGTCACTTGGGCAATTTTCTCAATATCATTATCATATTGCTCTGGATCCATGTGAAAAAAGGCTGGCTCATCCATTTCTACTGCTTTCAATAGTGTCTGGATCTCCATTCTCCTTAATTCTAATCTTGCATAAATTGTACTTAATTGACGTTGAGGAACTGCTTGTTTTTTTCTATGGAAGAACTCACTAAGGCCAACACCATAAACCTTTTCATCACGTTGAAAAAAATTAACTGGGTAATTTAAAGTTTCTGATATTTTACTTAGCTCTTCCTGGGTTATGGATATTAACCCGTTTTCGATTTTTGAGAGCTTTCCTTGAGAGAATCCAAGTTTTTTTGATAATTCACTTTGGCTTATTGACCTAGATTCCCTTCCTAATATAACAAGTTGAGGATTATAAATAACATTATTCGTTAACTGCATTATTATCACCAGCACTAATTGATTTGTCTTTTGCCCGAACTCTTTTTCTCTTAGATGTAGTCTCTGTAGCTGCAGGTTGCGGAAACAACGCTGGCTCACTAATTATTCCCTCATGGGTGATTTCCCAATCCCATATATTAACATTCCCATATCGATTTGTTATATATATACCATCAAGATTGGATTGAAGGTTGTTAAGCGTGTACCCCACAAATAATAGTCCGCTAGGAGGCATATCATCCAGTTCAAGTTGAACAGTGTCATGAAGATTGTACGCTAATGATTGATTTGTTGCAATTCCACTTCCAAGGAGCTTATCATTAAATTTTTTAAACCTAATTGTAACAGTTTCCTCGATGATTAATGTGAAAATTCCCTTTATTTCTTTCGTTCTTACTTGAGGGATATCTTCAAAACGTAACTGAACTTCCTCTTTAATATTATCGTGACATATTGAGGCAGCAGTTCTCGGACTATGTATATGTCTGGTTTTAGAATATTCTTCCCCTGTATAATAGTTCAAAATAGCCTTTGAGACAGCCTCTTTTATAAGAGGAATATATGGCTCAAGTATCTCCATTGCATCCCTTTTTAATAACGGTTCCACTAACATCCCTCCCCATGGTAATTATTATAAATCATCAATTAATTTTTGTCAAAAACAATGTAAATTATTCCGTAAGTTATTCTGTTTATTATTTTATCAATAAAAATCCCTGGAAGTTATTCTCTAGGGATTTTACCGATGAATCTGGATTGCATATCAGAATGCTGATATGTGCTTATAATTACAAATTTAATCTGTAGGCTACAAGCTTTTAAAAATAAGCTTTTTTCTAAAAAATTGTTGCTTTATAGATGACAGTAGTGGGATTACCCTAAAAATGGTATGATTGCATCAGTTTAAGATAGCCGCATGACTAAGCAATAATTATTGAAAACGAAAGGGCGTTATTTATGAAGGTTGTAAGCGCAACAATGGATGACCTCAAAGAATGGTTAATGTTAGCTTCTGAGGTTGAATACCTATTTGGATCAATGGTAAATGATCCAAAGTTTATTCAAGCATTAGAGAAGAATATAAATCAAGATAGCGCTTTTTGTGTGAGAGAGAACGATGGATTACCTGGTTCTAGATTGCTCGGTGGAATTTATTTTCAGCATCAAATGCCCCAAAATATAAAATTGGTTGGTTATCTGTTTCATCGCAAGCGAGAAGTAAAGGAATAGCAACAGCTTTGGTCGGTCATGTTTTGAGACTTATCACTGTTCCATCAGAAGTAGTAGTTACTACATTTGGCGATGATATTCCAGAAGGGCAGTCCGCAAGAAAGTTGTACAAGAAGTTTGGTTTCATTCCATTAGACGAGTTAATCCCAAATGGTCCAGAAGGAGGTAGTCGTCAGAAATTTAAGCTGGATGTCAACTAACATACCTAAAAGACATACCTAAAAGAACCCACTTTCGTAAAGTTTGGCTTTTGACATGATGCCATAAGCATTGCTTTTGGGGTATTTTTTCTCCAATTTCCTTATTCATCTCTAAGAAACGGAACCAAAATAAATAGTTATCCAAGTATCGTGTAGCCACACCCTTCTGTTTATCTGTTTTGAACGTTTCTTCCCGTTCTGTCCTTGCCCCCCACCCTTTTAATAATGAAATTGAGTTTGTGTACTGGCGATCTGACACGCAGTAGGCAACGTTAAGAACATTTCTCCCGATCTATTGACGGAAATTAATAACGCCCAAAACTTACCGCCACTCTACCGAGTAGCTTGACGCTATAATCAGTAGTGAGGTGTTTTTATGTTTATTTCCCCGATGTTACTCGCAACTGCGTCTGGCCCGTTCAGTGATCCATGCTTTATCTTTGAGCCGAAAATCGATGGCCACCGACTAATATTCTCGCAGCAGGACGGTGTTGTTCGCCTGTACACGCGCCACAACAACGACTGTACGCGCCAATATCCCGAAATTGCCTGTGCCTTATTGCCGCATGACATCGTCCTGGACGGCGAGATTGCCTGTGTAGATCCCGTTACTGGTGTATCTGATTTCGAGGCGATTATGTCGCGATTCCAAGCGAAACGTGCCGATAAGATTGCGCGGCTCTCTACGACACTCCCGGCGTACTATGCCGCATTCGATATACTACGATATAAGGGCAAAGATATGCGCAAATTGCCGCTAATAGAGCGCAAGGCCATTCTCGCGGACATGGCGCTACCTAATGCGAACATGAGCGCCGTTCCTTATGTCGAAGGCGCAGGAGAAGCGTTATTTGCGCAAATTCAGGCCCGCGGCATGGAGGGAGTAGTCGGCAAACGTAGGGACAGCATATACGATGCGGGCCGCCGATCAGATCATTGGCGCAAAGTGATCAACTGGTCGTATGCCGAAGTTTACATTACAGGGTATAAAAAAGCGGAATTTGGCTGGCTTGCAGGGATCGCAGATGAACACGGTAAGATCCAACCAGCTGGGACTATTCAACTTGGCGTAACTCCAACGGAAAAAAGAGCTTTCTTTGGCGTGGTCAAACCTCTCATTACTGGCGAGGATCGGGATTTTATGTATATTAATCCCCAGATTAAAGCAAAGGTAAAAATGAGGAATTGGACAAGAGCGGGATATTTGCGAAACCCAATTTTCATGAATTTTATATTTTGATATTGAGTAGTGTAACAGGAAACTTTCACTTTAAGCCAGGAAGAACGATCCGTGTTCGCCCTTCCTGGATCAGGAAGTTTCCCCTAACATTTGTGGCGTGAGAACCATCCTTTTTTTAATTTAAAAAATAGTTTCAATTTTAATACTTCCCTCCTTTAATAAATCAAAAAAAGTTTTGTTATCTAACCTAATATTTTCAAGCAATTCATTATTATCCTGATAATATAAGCTTAGTTTTTCTTTACGGTTAACTAAACACCAACCCTTCTGATGATACACAAGAGCGTATGTTACATTTTTATAAGAAAATTCAATCTCTCTATTCATTGATAGTGCATTCATAACTTCCTCATATTCGTTTTTTTCTTTCATAATTATTGTCCCCCCCGCTCTCTACAATAATATCAGTTATTAGTTATTCCATTGTTTCATGAAAAAATAGAAAGAACAAGGCCGTTTGCTCAAACGGATCCTTGTTCTTTCTATTTAATAGCCTGGTCCCCTAGAAGGCGGACCTACCTCAGGCCAATACCAATTATGACGGTGTGGGAAGGTATGAGTACCATCTCCATCTGAATGATCGTAGTCAATATCCATTTCTGCTTTACCCGACCCATCATAATATCTTCTTTGAACAACTTTTCCATCTTTAACTAGATCCTTTGAACTTAATGACTTTTCCCCCGAAACAGGGAGACTATTCTTTTTTGTTTCCTCGCTATGACCAAGAGGTGATGGCTCACCCTTAGTTTTAGCATTTTCGAACATCCAAATGATAGGCAGGATAGTAGCATTTGCCTCTTTTGGTGGAACGATTGTAAGAGCAGCTGAAGCAATCATAAGCATTGCCAAAAATCCAAAAAAGATTTTTTTCATACATAATTCACCTCCTTCCTTCATAAATAGTTATATTCTGCAAAAAATAAACAAATCCTTCTTTTTATTTATATTTTTTAGTTTTTATACCATAATATCACTTTATATCCTTTCCTTTCATTAAATTCAATAAGACACCTAGAGATTCTTCGTAATAGTCCACTTCTTTAGAAGAAAAGACCTCGAATTGTTCCTAAAGGTCATTTCATATTCAAACATATTGCCTGCTCCCTGCCCCCTGAAAATTCAATAAAAACCTTTACAGGGCGAAGCAAGCCGATAAAATAGTACGATTTTCTGTAAATCATTCCTGCTAATTATGCTATATTCGATATCTTGCTATTTAGAGGCGAGAGCGATGCGTTATTGGTGCGCGGTATAGAGGGTGTGGTAACAAGCGCAAGCAACCGGGCACTAATCAGATAGTCTGGATTTAGATCATTACTGCTCATATGATGACGTTTATTAAAGGGATAAAAGACTTTCTTTGGCGTGGTCAAACCTCTCATTACTGGCGAGGATAGAGATTTTATATATATTAATCCCCAAATTAGAGCAAAGGTAAAAATGAGGAATTGGACAAAGGCGGGGTTTCTGCGAAACCCGGTCTTCATGAATTTTATTTTTTAGTTCTAGAGAATGGCTCTAGCCATTCTCTGTTCTGCACGCTTCGTAAGCACTTGTCATTAACGAGTCTTCTAGTATATTACTGTTAAATAAAACTTCCAAAACTATCTCTCGAGAGTCTCCCCTTTTTAGCAAATCATTATATACCATTAGTAAATATGGATCTTTTTTTACAAGCCGAAACATCTGGCCAGAATTAAAAATGGGTTCTTCCATGCTTCGTCTCCCTTCATATTGGAATACTCTTTAGATCAATCTCCCGGCGTAATTAATAACGTCAGTTATAAAAACAGTGATTAACAAACCTACCGTAATAAATGGAGCCATCGGTATCTTTACCACATTCTGCTTTTTTACAAGCCTGTACCAGGCCATGTAAGCAAACAAAGCACAGCACATAAGTATGGCCACAAGAAGCGAGGAATTTAGACCAAGGATAAGTCCAATAATCGCCAGCAGTTTAATATCGCCTGCACCAATATAATCAGGGTTAATAAAAAACATAATAAGTAGCAGTGCAGCAGGCAGCATTCCCCAAAAATAAAGAGGTTCAAATAACCGAATAATAAGTACTACAAGAAATACCGGGTGCGTCAAAGAGTTAGGGATTCTACGATGCTTTATATCCGTATAACTGAACCAGAAACACAAGGGAATTAGTGAAACAACTAGAACTAGAGTAATTAGTTCCATCACTAGATCAATGCTACTAGTCGCCCTGGGAAGTATAAATAAATCTGTTATCATATCAAACACTTCCTATTCAAAAAATAAGAAAGCCGTGCAGCTGCGCACGGCTTTCTATCATTTTATTTTGTGTTCCTCAAATTCTGTACATCATCATACATCGAGCCGTAAATCTCGACCTTTTTCGTAATACACGCCTGTAAGCCGTTCATACCGGCAGCTGACGTAGAAATCCTTACAACATACTCTCCATCTGGAGCATTTACAGATGTGAAGTACTTTCTACTTTTATACTTCTTGCCTGATTCAGATTCAACTTGAACTTCTGGCAGCTCCCAGGTAGCCGTATTACGGTCACCGCTGGTTTTTTCTAGCTTAACTGTTTTCTCTAGCTTTCCTTGGGAATTGTAAATGCCCGCATACACTTCGTCAGGGCCATAATAATATCCACCAATCGGCCTAGCTGTTCCTGCCAAGCCTACTGGAACCTTAGTCTCCCAATCAGTGCTGTAGGCGGTTTGAACCTTCAATTCAAAACCATACCCTGCTCGGGTGATCTCGCTCGCATTCTTATTATGTTTTTTCGCATAAGGAATGATCTCCTTTTGCTGAATAATTCGACATTAGGAAGGATTTCCCTGCCTTACACACCAGGGGGCTGGACTTAAGCTAACGGCCAGTAAACATTCTCTAGGCGCTCAACGATTCCGATCACATAAACATCCTTATAAGAGTCATTCATACGCAATTTGACTGCCTGGCGCGTCTTGAGCTTGTGTCATAAAGCGAGCGATCAGTTCCTTTTCCTGGTCATCCAGCTTCAAACGCTGTCGTTTCAATTCTTCCTTCGCGTATAACAACCGCTTCTCTCAATGCGTGCAGAACAGAGATTGGCTAATCCTTGACAAGATAGTTAAGGAACATCCAAATTTCCCAAAGATACGTTTTCAGGATCTTAGATATACTCATATAACACTCCCCTTAAAAGGGGTATCTTACCCAAAAATTGTTCAAGAACGCCTAGACCATTTGTCATTCACGTACTGTCAACCCCCCAAGAAACAGTATTAAAAAACTACGGTTCATCCATTCTTGGAGAACAACCTAATCCCGAAAATAACACTTTAGTCGAATAAAGGGTAGAACAATGGTAGACGAACACGTTTTTTAATAAAAACAGCGCGGCCCCGAAAACCTCGGAAGCCGCGCTGTATCTGACTTTAGCAAGATGCTGGTGAAGGGACTCGAACCCCCGACCTACGCATTACGAATGCGTTGCTCTACCAACTGAGCTACACCAGCATATTCACTAATTAAATTGAAACAAAAATATTATAACTCGATCTAAAAATTTTTCAAGTCCTCAAATTCAGGGATTTACTGTAACTTCGCCTGCACCGAACGAAGCTTCTGCTCCGAGGAGCTCTCTTTGTCGCGCCGATCATCAATCTTGATCGAGGTAGATACCCGCTGTGCACCCGAGTGAAACGGCGACTCATGGATCGCCCGGATCGCGGCGAATACACTATCCAGCGACCCTTCAATAATCGTGCTCATCGATGTCAATGAATATTGGATGCCTTCCTGTCTCTCTAATACTCGCTGCAATTCCGCCACATAAGGGCTTAAACTAGTCGTTCCTGTCCCGATAGGGATCACCGTAACCTCCGCAATCGCCATAACGCTACCTCCTTGAATCAACATTTAGACACTTCTTTATTGTAACTTTTTCCACCCCCTCATTTCAAATACCTTCCACGTTCCTCCAAACTTCGGGAGTCTAAGGAGGCTACAAGCCCTGTGGGGGGCCCCTCTCCCCTATTGAAACAAAAAAGGCCGAGACCTTACCCGAACCGGTCAGCCTCGTGCCTTGTATTGATTTCCTGAAAGCCCTAGTCTCCTAAGCCATTTCCCCCAGCTCCCGCAAGTCCTCCCCGCCTTCTCCCGAAATAGCTAATTCCTTCTTTAACAAGGATTTGATCAAATTGGCCGACTTCACCTTCACGTCCAGGCAGGGTGAGACCTCGACCTTATACGCTCCTCGCCGGATGAGCTCCCGCAGTTCCTCTGCTGTCCCGGCTTCCTGGGCAAACTCATTAACGACGCTTCCATACTGCATGAATTGGTGGGTATCGCTTCCTCCAACGACCGGACGCCCCAGGCCCAGCGCAAATGCATCGATTCGACTGCGATAAGTCTCTAAGCCTTGCGAATAAATGTCCTTGCCATTCAGGTCAAAAGCATCCAACCGTCCCAGCAGCTCCTCCGGCAAATGATGAAGCGGCGTCCCAATTCGGAAAGGGTGTGCGCCGATACGCAGAAATCCCTGCCCCTCGCTCCAGTCCAGCAGCGTCTGAAACTCGATGAATCGCCCCTTTTCCGTATAAGGCTCAAGACGTTTCCGCAGCTCCAATACCCGCTCCCGATCTCCAATAAGCAGAATATGCCCAGTCTCTTGGATATCCACTTCGATGCCGGGAAACACTTTCATCCCTTCAGCCAAATAATAGCCTTGCTCATAGGGATAATGCCGATCCAGCACCTGGTAAATGTCCTCATATCGCAAGGTGTTGAAATGCTCCGTCATCGCCACGGCATCCAGACCGCTTTTTCCCGCCTCAGCCATCATTTCCTTGAAATAGGCGTGGCTGAAGACTGTTTTCTTAGCAAGCTTGACATGGGTATGCAAATCTATTCTCATGAGGTTCTCCTTTGCTTTACAAATTAGTTACTTCAATATATAGGCTATATTGAGATTTGAGCCGCCAGAACATATAACATCATGACGTATAGTCCGGATACAACTAGAAATACGGCGTCGCGCATAGTGAATCTCATGTAGGATAGCTTAATTCTTTTGACCTCCGGCGAATGGTAGGCGTAGGAGAAACCTTTGGCTTCCAGCGCCTCAACGGTCGTGCGTGTACGTTTGGCGATGCTCAGGATTAATGGATAAAAAGACAGCACCGCTATTTTCAAGAAGTAGACGATACTCCGCCAGTACAGCATCCCATGCCTTTGCGGAGCCACGCCCCGCAGCCGGAAGGACAGAAATATATGATGGTATTCCTCCACCAGACTTGGGAGCATCCGATAGCCGTAAGCAATGCCGAACGACACCTGCTTCGGGACGCCGATGCGGAGCAGCCCGTCGCTCAGTCTCTCCGGATCCATCGAGCAAAATGCAGTTATGCTAGCCATCGAAATAACCGACAGTTTCATCGTTAGCTTCAACAAGGGCAAGATCGCCTCGCCGCCTCCGCTGAACAGCCAGGACACGATAAACAGATATCCCACTTGGCTCATCAAGCCAAGGCACAATATCAGTATAATTAGCGGGCTTACCCGTGACAGGATTGTGGTCACGACCATAAACAGAAACATCCCGAGCAGCAGAACCTCGTTATGAATGAACCATGGCGCAATACCGAAGTACAAATACCAGAGAAACAATGTCCGCGGATCCAGCCTGGCAAAAAAAGTATCGCCGTTGCCATAGGCCGTGTTGAGCAGTTCGATTTTGACTCCTTCCACGGACACACGATCCATCAGCTTACGAACATACTCCATCCTTTGCCGCCTCCCTCCTCGATTCATTCCAGCGCTGTGCAAATTCGTCCACCGTATAGCATAGCGGCAACATGTCTAGTCTGCGGCTAAGCTCCATAATTTGCGGCGCCGCCAGGCCCGCTTGCAGCAGTAAATCTGCATCAGCAAACACCGACTCCCGCGTGCCGTCCCGGATTATATCTCCCTGATGCATAACAATGACACGATTGGCCCATTCCGCTACAAGCTGCATGTCATGCGTAGCCACAATGACGGTCTCCACATGACGGTTCAATTGCAGCAGCAGGCGAGTGATATCTTTACGGGTCGCAATATCGAGATTCGCGGTCGGCTCGTCGAGTAAAATCACGGAAGGGTTCATCGCCACGCCAATCGCCAACGAGGCACGCCGTTGCTGGCCGCCGCTAAGAAGCCGACCGTCCCGATGCTGCAGCTCGGTTAGCCCGAAACTCTCCAGAATGGCGTCTACCTTAGCCTGGTATCCGTCCACACGGCGCGCCTTCAGAAAGAACTCCACATCCTTGCGAATTGAATCCTCAATGAACATTTCCTCCGGATTTTGATAAATATAGGTCACTGTATTGGCGAGCTGCTCAGGCGTCGTCTTGGCCGTATCAACTCCTTTAACGTGAATATATCCGTTCTCCGGCTTGGTCACCCCAGTAATCAGCCTCATGAAAGAGGACTTCCCTGCCCCATTATTGCCCACCAAAGCAACCAAGTCCCCCGCCCTAAACGATACACTGACATCCCGCAGCACAACCTTACGCTCGCGGCTCACTGTTCGGTAAGAGTAACGGATATGCTTCGCTTCAATAATGACATCCCTTCTCTCCCCCCTTGTCCCTTCTTCCGTGCAATAAATTCCTGAACCCGTGGCAACATCGTTGCCCTTCACCAGGTTCAGCCCGCCAACAGCCTCTAGCTGTTCCGATATCCTCAACCGCTGGAAGTAGTCAACCGCCTCGTCCAGCGTTACAGGATAGGGTGCGCCGACACCCATTCCCACATCACTCGATCCACCAGCGATCTGGGAACCGAACCCCATCTTAGGCAAGTTGGTAATATCCTCCCTTAACTCGGCCCTACTTAGCCCGCTCCCGCCTTTCCCGGCAGCTTCCGCCACTTTGTCGGCAGCCTGAGTCACCTGCGGAGGATAGATCTGGCTGGCCCGCAGCTGCTCCAGTTCCAGAAGCGCCTCCTTTACCGGCTTCGACCACACCGCTCGGCCTTGGTTCAACAGCACAACCTGTTTGCAATATTCGGCGATAAACTCCGTATGGTGCTCGATGACAATAATCGTTTTCCCATACTGCTCGTTCAACTGCTTAAGAAGATCATAGATATCCTGGGCATGACGCGGATCAAGCTGGGCAACCGGCTCGTCAATAATGAGAATATCCGGATCCAGCGAGACGGCTCCCGCCAAAGCCAACTGATGCTTCTGCCCCCCACTTAACTGCCAGATGAACTCCTTCGGGTCAACATTTAGATCAACTAAACGTAACGCTTGTAATCCACGTTCCAGGTAATCCTCGAACCCATAATTCAGCGGAGCAAAACTGGCATCATCCAGCACGGTCGGACGTATCAGTTGATTCTCAAAATCCTGATACACATACCCTACATGGCGCGATAGCTGGGCAACATCATGCTCCAGAGTCTGCAGCCCGTTCACAAGGACGCTCCCTTCGAAATCTCCGACATAATAGTGAGGGATTAGTCCGTTTAGCGTCTTGCACAGCGTTGATTTTCCGCTGCCATTACCGCCGATGACGGCGATGAAGTCGCCGCGCTTAATTTGCAATGTTACCCCATTCAAGACAGGTACCTCTGAGCCAGGATATGTAAAGGTAACATTATCTACAGATACGATCCAATCAGGCGCCGAATTTTTCATCACGGAATTTTTCGTCACGGATATATCTGTTTCTTTCCATTCAGTCCTATGTTCAACCATGCCTTACCCTCCATCCTGCTTTAGATCCCGGTTCCTGCTGTTCTCGACCGCTTCCCCCGGCGAACCAGCACCCAAATCGTAAGACATGCCACTACGGCGGCAGCCCCGATACTAACCCATACGAACCAACCGCCAATACTGTTTAGGTAATCCGCATCCCATTCCATGAGCGCCATATCAGATTCCGAGAGAAATTCAGCTACGGCTGCCAAAAGAGCTAGTATAATGGAAACGACAATTAACCTAGGGGCGATAATTTCACCCAGTGAATATTTCATCTTATTATTTCTAGGTTTCATGCCAAGCAGCGGTTCGATTTTACCGTACAGTCGAGGCACCAGGTACAGCGTTGGCAGTAACGCGAACAGAATACCTGAGAACAATACATCGTTCAAAAAAGCCACTCCTTCAACCACGACGACGCTTTGCGCCAATCCGGGGACTGCTTCAAACTCTTCAACACCAATCCATACCTTAGCAATATCGACCGTACAGCTGATAAATTGGTGAATAATGACTCCGGTCATGGCTGCCACGCCCACCTGCCTGCGGTTCTTTGGATCGTTGACAAGTGTTCCAGCAATGAACATCGCTAGCGAGAAGGCGATAAACTTCTCCAGCTCGCCAAGTCCGCCGAACTGCCCCAGCATAATTTCGCCAAAAATAACTTCGCCCAGCGCAGCACCAACCGCCGCATAGAACGGATGAAACAAAATGCACAGCGTCAGCGGAATGAACGCAAAATATTCCACCGACAGCTCGATCGGCCCCAACCGAACCGACGGAATAAGCTCGGTGATCATATTGGACAGACCGTATAGCGACATCGAAAGAATAAATACCATCATTTTTTGTGATTGGGTTAACACATATCTTTGCCTTAATTGAGCCACTAACTTCCCCTCCTAGCCTTAGATAGCTCCACTATAAAGAGGAATTATTAAGCGACCATCCCTATCGTGTAAATGATATGTAAAATTTATTTCATTTTATCCAGTAGTGAAAAAAATATATCATTTTTGATTGAATTTCATGCCCCCGCTCTCCCTTTTATGTTAATCTAGTGCTATCAACTCACTCATCAGGTATAGAAAGAGAGGCCAACCTCATGAACATGGACTGGAATGTAGATTCCTTATCTCCGGGTCAATATAAAATTGCCGACTATATTCAAAAAAATATGCAAACCGTACTCTTTCTAACCGAGCAGGAAATCGCCGATACTCTGGGACTCAGCATTGCTTCTGTATCGAGGTTTTGGCGCTCTGTCGGGTTTAAAAACATTAAAGATTTCAAAAATCAGCTGCGCGAGCATTTGGAAGTTACCCCCGCCGCTAAAATGAAGAACATCATGAGTAAAGCAGACGCGAACTCCCTTCCCGGACAACTGTTCGCTTCGAGCGTGGAGCACCTGGAAAGCACGCTGCAGTATTATTCCCAGCAAGCATTTGAAGCGGCGGTCGATGCTATCGTCACGGCAAGAAGGATATACCTCTATGGCCCAGGTCCCTCGTCCGGTCTGGCCCACCTGATGCACTATCGCCTCAGCCGCTTCGGTCTATCCATGCACCATCTTGATCGCGGGGGCAGCGAGTTATTCGAGGATCTGCTCCATATCACCGACGAAGATGTCGTCGTCCTCTTCGGCTTCGTCCGATTGCTGCCAGAAGCCAGGGTGATCATCCAGCATGCCAAAGAACGCGGCTACCTTACACTGCTGATCACCGATCGCCTCGTCTCCGACTTTTCGGGTCAAAGCGATATTACCCTGTATACCAGCCGTGGAGAGATCTGGGAATTCCATTCGATGATCGCCCCGACGTTTATGGTAGAGAACTTAATCGTTGCTGCCGGGATGAAAAACCAAGATCTCCACCTGCATAAATTGGAACAATTAAACCAACTGCGCAAAAAGTACGACCATGAGCTGCCGCGATAAATGTTCACAATTTTTTTAATGTCTTCCTCCGTCCCCCACTCGCCGCACCAGGATTGCTTTCAACTGTTTTTTCATGATTTTTCAACCTCCTGCTAGTGAAGACACCTGTTTACAAACACTATATATTGGGGTAATCTTAGTTGCAGACAACCAAATATAGTGGAACCGGGTGATCCAGCCATCAATACGAGGCTGGGGCTTAAAAGGGAAGTGCGGTGCAAAACCGCTGCGGTCCCGCCACTGTGACCGGACGTTCAGGGAGTTGTTTTCCAACATCCTTGTAATGCTTCACTAACAAGAAGCCACTGGAGATGGCCAGCCATCTGCGGGAAGGCGTTAGCGAAGAGTCCGGAAGCCAGGAGACCTGCCCGCTTTCCATTGACACCAAATAAACCTGCGAGGAACAGGTAGGTGTCCGCTTGCAGATTACATAGACTTTCATCAATCTTTACTGAGCCGATGAAAATTTCAACGCGCATTCGGGCATTTTCAACCTTGCATGGTCGAAAATGCCTTTTTATATGCTTTTAATGTCTAGTTTTTCGGGAGGGAAACTTTGTTATGGCGATTATGAATCAGGTTTATGCAAGCCGCCAAGACATGTTGGAGGAAGTTATTACATTAGGAGAAGAAATCGTGGAGAGCCGCAACCTTGAAGTTCTGCGCGAGAATGCCAATCTGAATGGCGAAAGCTTCTCCGGGAAAATGAGCAAGTTCGGCAGCGAGTATGCGAAATGGTATGCAGGTCACTTCGTCATGCCTAAACAGCTCGTTCAGGCGATTCAAGACAATTTTGTTTACGTTCACGACTTGGATCAATATGCGATTGGGACGACAAACTGCATCTTCATTCCATTCGACAAGCTGCTGCGGGAGGGATTCAATACTGGTAACGGCAGTGTAAGACCGCCGAACTCCATCATGACGGCGATGGCACTTGTGGCGATCATTTTTCAGTCCCAGCAAAATGCGCAATACGGCGGCGTATCCGCCAACAAACTCGATCACGATCTGGCGCCTTATGTGACCAAATCCTTCAGCAAATATTTCCGCAAGGGCTTGGATTACTTCGAAGAAGGCGACATGGATGCGGATTACGGCTTCATCACCATGGCTCGTGGCGATCTTCAGGCGCAGTATCCGAGAGCCTTCAAATATGCGCTTAAAGAGACCGAGAGCGAGACGCTGCAGGCCGCCGAAAGCCTCATTCACAATCTCAATACGATGTCGAGCCGGGCGGGTGGGCAAATTCCATTTACGAGCATCAACTACGGCACCTGTACTTCTATAGAAGGACAGCTTGTCATCCGCTCTCTGCTCACCGCAACGATGCGCGGGCTTGGCAGCGGCGAAACACCGATTTTTCCAATTCAGATTTTTAAATGCAAGCAAGGCATTAACCAGCAGCCAGGCGAACCCAACTATGAGCTGTTCCTGAAGGCGGCGGAATGTTCCGCAAAGCGTCTCTACCCGAACTTTGCCAACCTGGATGCTCCGCTCAACTTAATGTATTACGATCCGGAGAACCCGGATACCGAATTCGCTACGATGGGCTGCCGCACGCGGGTGCTGAGCGACCGCTTCGGCCGCAACCATCTTTCCGGCAAAGGCAATTTGTCCTTTAACACCTTGAACCTGGTCAAGCTTGGCCTGGAGCACGGTATTGTATTGGGGCAGCGGCAGACTGCAGACGAGCAAGGCTTCTACCGTGAGCTGGAGCGCTATCTGGATATCGCTTTGGACGGGCTTCTGCACCGCTTCCAAATTCAAGCGTCCCAGAAAGCGAAGGCATCCGACTTCATGATGCGGGAAGGCGTATGGGAAGGCGGCGAGCAGTTGAATCCCGAAGATACGGTTGGTGATTTGCTCAAACACGGCAGCTTGTCAATCGGCTTCATCGGGCTCGCGGAATGCATGAAAGCCATGTATGGCAAACATCACGGCGAAGATGCCGAGGTATATAATAAAGCCTACGACGTGATTGCCTTTATGCGTGATTATTGCGACCGCCAGAGCGAGCGCCATAATCTGAACATTACCTTATTCGCTACGCCAGCCGAAGGCTTATCCGGTAAATTCACCAAGAAAGACCGGGCCAACTATGGTGAGGTACCAGGGGTTGTGGACCGCGAATATTATACGAACTCTTTTCACATTCCGGTATATTACGATATCAGTGCAGCTAAAAAAATAGAGCTAGAAGCCCCTTTTCACGGGTTATGCAATGCAGGAGCGATCTCTTACATTGAGCTTAATGGCAACGCCCGCAGCAATCCGGCTGCATTCCTGCGCATCATTCAGTACGCGTTGTCGCAGCAAGTCAGCTATTTCAGCATCAACCATCCGATCGACCGCTGTTCGGGCTGTGGATTTGAAGGTATTATCGGTGCGGTCTGCCCATCCTGCAACGCCAGCGAACAAGACGTCCATATTCGTCGGCTGCGGCGCGTGACCGGGTATTTAACCGGGGACTTCCAGACGCGCTTTAATGCCGCCAAGCAGGCTGAGGTTCGCGATCGTCTCAAGCATTCAACATGAACATTTGCGGCTATTACCCGGAATCGATTAATGAAGGTGAAGGATTGCGAGCAGCGCTCTTTATCAGCGGATGTCGCCATTACTGCAAAGGCTGCTTCAGTCCGGCCACCTGGAATTTTAACTACGGCGAACCCTTTACCCCTGAACGGGAACAGGAAATTATCCGGGACATCGCTGGCAATCCGTTATTAAGCGGACTATCGATTCTCGGGGGAGACCCTTTTTTCTCGGCGGGGGAGGTCAGTGCGTTCCTCGACCGTTTGCGCGAGGCAGCAGGCCCTGTATCCGTCTGGATTTACAGCGGTTATACGTTCGAAGAGCTAATCGAAGACGTGAAGTCACCGGAATATGAACTGCTACGCCGCTGCCAAGTATTAGTAGATGGGCGCTACGCCGATGAGTTACGGGATCCCTCCCTACTCTATCGCGGCAGCTCCAATCAAAGACTGATCGACATTCCAGCAAGCCTGTCGCACCACAGCATTGTCGAATGGCAACCAACTCTTTCTTTCTAGCTGACTGCCTTTCTAGTATAAATGTCATTTGCGTTCATTCTATTATCGTCTCCGGCGCTAAGTCATATTGTGCTTGCTCGAAGCTCCACTATCGATCACGAGGATATAGTTGTTGATCTTTTGAGCCCGCATATGCAGCGCCTCTTTTTTTGACCAATACTTGCAATTTAAGAATTAAAGTTTTGCACTTCTAGGATTTTATAAAGATAAAAGACTGAATATCCCCTGTCAGTCAGGAAAGCGAGGAGTATTTTACATGCCTTCATTTGTAACCAAACCAAACAACCGCCAGCTTGCGTTCGACAATGACCGACTTGAGATTTACGCCGACCGAATTTTGGATGGATTACATACACTGAGCAAAGAGCGTCTGCTGCGCGGCGTGACCGCCAAGCTGCGAAATGACATCGTCACCGGCGAAGAAATCAGCAATGCCTTCACGATGTCCTCCCTGGAGCTCGTCACCAAAGACGAGCCGGATTGGAAATTTGCTGCCGCCCGTTCTCTGCTAACTTCGCTCTATAAAAAAGCAGCCGTGAATCGGCGTTATAAATCCTACCCTGAGGAGCCTTACGGGTCGTTCTATCATCTCATTACCGAGCTGTGTCAAGCAGGGATTTACCGGGAAGAGCTGCTCGAGTGCTATACAAAGGAACAAATCGAGGAGCTTGGCCAGTTGATCGACCCGACTCGCGACCTGCTGTTTGACTATATCGGTCTGCTAACGCTCGCCGAACGCTACCTCGCTACGGATTTTGATGGTCGCACGATGGAGCTGCCCCAGGAGCGCTACATGGTCATCGCGATGTACCTGATGCATCAGGAGCCTGCGGACAAGCGTCTGGACTATGTAAAAGAAGCCTACTGGGCGATGAGCAACATTTACATGACAGCGGCCACGCCGACCATGTCCAATGCCGGTAAAAAAGTCGCCGGACAGCTGTCCAGTTGCTTCATCGATACGGTGGACGACTCGCTGGAAGGCATTTTCGATTCCAATACGGATGTAGCCCGCCTCAGCAAAATGGGCGGTGGCATCGGCGTCTATCTCGGCAAGGTTCGCGCACGCGGATCGGACATTCGCGGTCACAAGAATACCAGCTCCGGCGTTATCCCGTGGATTCGCCAGCTGAACAACACCGCCGTCAGCGTCGACCAACTCGGCACGCGTAAAGGAGCCATCGCAGTATACCTCGACGTGTTCCATAAGGATATCCTCGCTTTCCTTGACTTGAAGCTGAACAATGGCGATGAGCGGATGCGTGCGCATGACGTATTCCACGGCGTCTGCCTCCCTGACCTATTCATGGAAGCCGTTGAGGCTCGCAGCGAATGGAACTTGTTCTGCCCGCATGAAGTGAAGAAGACGATGGGCTGGAAGGACGAGAACGGCCGTCCGCTAGGGCTGGAGGATTTCTACGACAAAGAAGTGGGCAGCGGGGAGTTCCGCAGCAAATACGAGGAAGCAGTTAACCATCCAACTCTGTCGAGAATTACGATGCCGGCAATCGATATTATGAAACGGATCATGAAATCGCAGCTGGAGACAGGCACGCCGTACATGTTCTACAGAGACACCGTTAACCGCGCCAACCCGAACCGGGCGCACGGCATGATCTACTCTTCCAACCTGTGCACGGAAATCATGCAGAACCAATCGCCAACCGTGGTAGAGCAAGAAGAACTGGTAACTAAAGACGGGCAAACCCGTATCGTGATATCTAAAATCCCTGGCGATTTCGTCGTTTGCAATCTGAACTCGATCCACCTTGCCCGCGCTGTACCAGCCGGCGTATTGGATCGCCTCGTTCCCATTCAGACGCGGATGCTCGATAACGTCATCGACATCAACAATATTGAAGTATTGCAAGCCCAATACACCAACAGTCAATACCGCGCGATCGGACTCGGCACCTTCGGGCTGCATCATTTACTGGCTCTAGAAGGCATCCGCTGGGAGTCCGAAGAAGCCGTTAAATATAACGACGATCTCTATGAGAAAATCAACTACCTGCTAATCAAATCCAGCATGGAGCTGGCCCAAGAGAAAGGCCAATATCCAAAGTTCGCTGGCTCGGACTGGGAAAATGGCAATTACTTCACATACCGGAATTACACCGACGGCACTCGCGAAGGCAAGTTCGTGACCACCAAGCAATGGCGCGAGCTGGCCGAGCAAGTAAGCAAGAACGGCGTACGCAACGCCTGGATGTTCGCAATTGCACCAAACGGCTCGACTTCGATCATCGCTGGTTCTACGGCGAGTATCGACCCGCTCTATGACCTGCTCTCCTATGAGGAGAAAACGACTTACAAAATCGCCAACCCAGCGCCGGACCTGTCCGAGAAAACGATCTGGTACTACAAAACGGCCTTCCTGATTGACCAGCACTGGTCGATTGACATGGCCGGAGCCCGTCAGCGTCACGTGGATCAGGCGCAAAGCTTCAACCTTTATGTACGGCCTGACATTAAGGCTACGGATTTCCTGGATCTACATTTGCATGCTTGGAAGGCGGGCCTAAAATCAACTTACTACGTTCGCAGCCGCGCGCTGACGATTGAAGAGTGTGAGAGCTGCGCTAGTTAGGGGGATCCCAACCAGGGTCCCATCCCACCCAAGCCCTCCCTTGTCGTAAGGGAGGGCCCCCGAGGGCCCGCGGCCCTCGGGACTCCCGCAAGGGGGAGTAACGTTGGAGTTGGAGAGGCGCTCCTGCTCGCTGTTCCCTGCGGGAATGCGCTATGGGGTTGTACGTGGAACGCTTTTCCCCCTTCGGGTACGTCTTACTTTAGGCGCACCCGGGCTACCTGAAAACACGCTGCGGAGGACTGCTGCTGTCGAACGCACCCGAGGTTGTTCGTGCAACTGGGCCGCTTGTCGCCCTGACGGGCACGCTCTACGGTTGGCGCTCCTGCAGGGGAGAAGACTGCTGCTTCGGGCGTGTCGTTGTGAGGCTGCGTGCTCGGTGGCCCTGTCCCCTGCGGGGATTCGCTTGGGCTGGTGCGGAGCCTGGGTCATGCAACGATGATTTACTTCGGGGATAAGGCTTCGATGAACCCGAACGGACTCCCACTAAGGGCGTGTCGTTGTGAGGCTACGTGCTCGGAGGCGCTGTCCCCTACGGGGATTCGCTTGGGCTGGTGCGGAGCCTGGGTTATGCAACGATGATTTACTTGTGGGCTAGAGCTTCGAAGAACCTAGCGATTGCTTTAGTGCCTAAACTGACTACTTCATGTACATTTTTAATAACATCAAATCTTTGAGGAGATGAGATCATTGCAACTGCAAACGATTTTTAATACCGAGGCTCCGAATAAATCAACTCGCATCATTAATGGAGAGTGCTCCGGGATTCTAAACTGGAACGACATCCGCATGCCGCATATGTACAAGCTGTACAAAGTACTGCTGCTGAACCACTGGATTGCGGACGAGATTCCAATGAGCAAGGATGCGCAGCAATTTCCGTTATTGGATCCCGAGGAGCAGCGCACGTTCAAAATTAATATTTCGCTGCTGGCGGTTCTGGATTCGATGCAGACGATGTTCGTTGGGGACGTCAAACGCTATTTCACGGATTCTTCGCTAGAAGCAATTTCCGCAATTATCGCTCAGCAGGAAGTAGTGCACAACCAATCGTATTCCTATGTGCTATCCTCGATCGTATCCGATCAGGAGCAAAAGGAGATTTTTGAGTATTGGAAGCATGACCCTGTGCTGCTTGACCGGAATAAGTTCATCTCGGAAATTTACCAGAACTTCCGTAATGAGCAAACGCCTCAGACGTTTTTTGAATCGCTGGTAGCGGATCTCATTCTAGAAGGGATTTTCTTCTACAGCACGTTCGCTTTCTTCTACAATCTGGCCCGCGACCAGAAGATGATGGGCACGAGCCAAATGATTTCCTATATCCAGCGAGACGAAAACCAGCACTGTTACTTCTTCGCCGAAGTGTTCAAGCAACTGTTGCTCGACTATCCGGAGCTGAATACGAAAGAGAACATCGACTACGTGTACCGTACAATCGACCGGGCGGTAGAGCTAGAGACGAACTGGGCGCACTACACGCTCAAGGAAGTCCGCGGCATCGACTTGAACGAGCTTGGAGATTACATCAAGTACATTGCCAATAAGCGCCTAGGCCTCATGGGTCTGGACAAAGCCTACGAAGGCGTGGACGTGAACTGCATGCCATGGATCAAGCCGTTCTCGGACGAGGCGCTGAACGCGACGAAGACGGACTTCTTCGAAGCGAAATCCCGCAACTATGGCAAAGTCGGCGACGACAACGGATTCGACGATTTGTAATCGCAATCGATAATTAAGCACCCCATGAGCTTTTATTGGCAACTTCCGCTACAAGGGATTTCCAATAAAGCTTCGCTGGGGTGCTTTTTTAAATTGGGTGGATTTCTAGGTTGACTCCATATCCAGGCTCGCCAACGCCGGATAATAATGCAATTATCCTTCCTCGTTGCCCGTGTTCCCACGATAATGATGGCGATGCGGCGTGCTTCCGTCTACTGTCGTATATCCTTCAAAGTAATGATAATGCCCGCCCCCAGGCAGTGGGAGCGCTTGTCCTGTCGTTCCTCTAATCTTGTGCGTGTGGCCTGCATTAAAAGAGGTCACTGCATAATAATTGTGCACGTGCTGAACTCCGCTTGGAGCCGGTTCCGTTCTGCCCGCATAATGATGCTTATGTCCAACATCAAAGGATGTCTCCCCTGCAAAAGGATGTACATGCACAGGTCTCCCATTCCAAGAAGTAATATACAGCTTATGCGAGTGCTCAGAATCGGAACCATCCTCCCGGTGAACAACAAAGCCAGTCACAGGTATCTCCAACAATAACTCTCCTTTTCATTGTGATACTGAATTGTATGCTGAGGAGAATTGGAGGGTGCAGTAACCTAAAGCTCTTAGTTACATTCATATCAACGGTATGGGACGTGGTTAACTTTACAATCAGTACATCTGTAGTAGCTAACAAAGACTCGATCAAATAAGTCAATCATGCTAAATGTATTTTATACAGATAGTTAAGCTCTTTTATAAAAAAACCATGCACTAAATGGAAAACATCAGACTGTTGAAAAAGCCCCTATCTAGATCACATTACCGCGTTAATTTGGTATAATATAGGTAATATATTGAAAGTGTGGTGTGCGAATTGCCTAACATTCAACAAGATAGAAATCAAATTGAATTGGTTAGTATAGATATGCTTGTACCAAAAGATCATTTACTACGAATCATTGATGAAAACGTAGATTTTTCATTTATTACCGAGATGACTCGCCCCTACTATCACGGCACATTAGGGAGGCCTCCAATTCACCCGATTCGCCTTTTCAAAATGATGCTGATTGGTTATTTGTATGGCATTCACTCCGAAAGGCAATTAGAGCAAGAAATTAAAACGGACGTAGCCTACCGCTGGTTCCTCGGTCTAGGCTTAACGGATCCTGTGCCGGATCACTCGACGATTAGTTACAACCGTAATGTGCGATTCAAAGGATCTACCATTTTTCAAGACATTTTTGACGAAGTAGTCCGTTTGGCCATCCGTCATAACATGGTAGGGGGACGTGTTCTCATTACTGATTCAACGCACATCCAAGCTAACGCGAATAAAAATCGTTCATCGATGCAAGTTGTGACGGAAACGCCCCTTGAATATTTAAAAGAATTGGAGACAGCTGTTAATCAAGAACGAGAGCGTCATGGAAAAAAGCCGCTGCCGCCCGTGAAAAACGAAACGATTGAAAAAAAACTGCGAGTGAGTAACACCGATCCAGAAAGTGGCTTTATGAAGCGTAAAGGTAAACCCGAAGGGTTTTATTATTTGGATCATCGTACAGTCGATCACAAATTCAATCTCATTACGGATGTCCATGTTACCCCTGGAAATGTGAATGACTCAACCGTTTATATAGAAAGACTTCAAAGACAGATCGATACATTTGACTTTCACAATACGTTAGAAGCTGTTGCTTTGGATTCAGGATATATGACGCCCTACATATGCAAAAAAACAAGCGAGATGGGTATTTTCAGTGTCATCGCTACTCGTAATGCCCCTACAGCAGAGGGGACTATACCCAAAGAAGAGTTTTCCTATGACCCGCAACAAGACGCTTATATATGTCCCAATGGATCTAAGCTGACTTACCACACAACTAATCGCAATGGATACAAAGAATATATGTCCAACCCTGACTTATGTGGCCAATGCCCATTATTGGATAGCTGTACATCAAGCAAAAATCGTAAACGTAAAATTCAGCGGCATGTTTGGGAAGGGTTTAAAGAGCGAGTAGAAGCGAATTACCGTAGCTCTTCAGGACAGATCTTGTATAAGCTCCGTTGTAAAACAGTTGAGCGAAGCTTCGCGGATGCCAAAGTGCTCCATGGGCTTCGCATTTCCCGTTTGCGTGGCCGGGAAAAAGTGCAGGAACAAGCACTGATGACTGCCATAGTGCAGAACATTAAGAAAATAGCAAGGCACCTAGCCAAGCTTTTTTCTCGTACAAACGGGAACTCACCTTATATTTTAATCCTTTCGATTCTGGATTTCCGTGGAAAGTATGTTTTCTTGCATAGAAAATCAATTACTTCAACAGTCTGATGAAATACATCTAGTTACCTGATCCTGACCAACTAGGCATAAATCAGTAGTCAGTAGTTTAGTGTATTGGAGAAAAAGAATCCGTTCAATTAAGGAGCCGTGAGGTTTTTGCATCAATTCATCAATTACGGACAGTTCCATTCTTTAGCAAGGAAATCCTGCACTTTTGTACTTTTGTACTTTTGTATTTTTGCAGTTTTGCAGTTTTGCAGTTTTGCAGTTTTCCTTGCAGTCTTCCTCTTCAACCTACAAACAGTAACGGCAACCCTGCTAATCTTATCCTATGTATCCAGGCTTATATGATCCCACTCCTCACCTTCGGAACCAATCAGCCAGAACAGCGCTCTACGCCTCTCCATGACAATGCTCTCGTTCATCCCAGCTGGTGCGCTCTCTCCCTTGATTCTACTGTTCACACAGGCCCAGTGCAGACGGTAGTTCCGATCCGCTTCATCCAAAATTTCCTCTGGACGGCGCGGCGACGTTTTGCCCAGAAATTCCTCAAAGCTATCGCAGCTGGACACCGCCTGAATCGCAAAATCACAATCGCAAGTCTGATTGGGAAATTCGAGCGACTCCACCAGCCCCAAAGCCCAAATCAGCACCCAGTAAGCTTCGTATTGCCAGGAGATATTCACCGCATCCTGATGCTCCGGCTCCTCCTGTTGGAGCAAATCCGCCTCATTTTCCGTTAGGGCATTTGTTACCCCGTACTTATCCAGCATCTCTGTCACGAACTGCCTTGATTGCTCCACACCCTCATCCTGCAGAATATAGCAGGCATACTGGATCACTAGCAGCAGAGCAACCGCTCTGCGGGCGATTTCCTCACGGGGCTTAAAGTGCAAGTCCGCCAAAGGAGGAAGCTGAGGCAGCCCTTCAATATAAGGAATATTCCTCGACTGCAAATAAGCGATCGTCTCTTGCTTGCGCTGCTCACCTTCAGCAGAGACCTGCTCCTCTCCTCTGATCTTTCTCGTGCAAGCCCTTGGCCTAAATTCGGCATTTCCCGACCTTCCGTCAGGATGAACTATAACGCGCCCGTCGTAATCAGCCAGCGTCCCGTCCGGGATGAATCCGATGCCGTCCACGCCACGAAGAAGCCCTTGAAATAACGTCAAATAAGCCTCATCGTAGTCCTTGTCCGTCTCGATCGCCAGCATTGTGTTAATTACGGAAATCTGCGTAAGCACCAGACGCTTAAGCTGTTCATCCTCGAACGGAATTCGATCATAGAACCCCATCATACCCGGAATATTGTTTGCAAAGTAATCCGGATCGGTGTCCTCAGAGGCTACCCGAATGACCATCTTGTTCTTGTTAAACCACTTCCGCGGCTGAATAACGTACTCGCCGGAATTGCCGTCTATTTTGTAGCCGTCTGCAAACACCTCCGCAATCAAGCCCGGAATATCTCCGGTATCATTCCTCGAAGCAAAAATTGTAAAATGCCTCAAATCCATGTCCTCCTCAAGAAAAGGGGCTGACTCAGCCCCAGTTTAAAATATTTTCATGCTATTTATATCGGTTTACAAGCCAAGATGAAAAAACGGTGCTCCCGGCTTTCCACATACCCGTCCTGCTCCAACCTCTTCTGCAGTTCACAAAGCTTCTCCAAGCACCGATCTACCGAAAAGCCTGCAAACTCCCACTCGATCACCTTCGCAAAATACACCAGCGCCCCGATATCACAAAAACGGAGATAAGGAAAATATTCGCGCTGCTCCATGACCGTAAATCCAGCCAGCGTTAACTCGCGAACCGCCTGCTTCAGATCAAACCCGGAGTCCGTCGTCATTGCCTGATCTCCAAGCAACCACCGAGACAGCCCCCGATTGTTTTGCCCGCCTACCTGCTGGGTAATGAACCAGCCGCCAGGCTTCAAGACTCTAACCAGCTCCTGAACTGAATAAGCTTCATGACGATTGATCACCAAATCAAAGAACCCGTCATCAAAAGGCAGGCTAGCATCATCGGATACCGGCCTAACCTCAATGCCGTAAGCGGGCAAGACAGCCTGGCAGAGCTTGTAATTTGGCGGATACGCCTCCGTCGCATACGTCTTCCCCCTTGGAGGACAAAGCGAACGAAGGAACTCCCCGCCCCCAGTCCCCATGTCGAGCATCACGCGCTCTTCGCTCATATGAGCCAGCACGGCGGCTTTATAATCCCAGGGCAGTTCCTCCTCCTCCACTCGCCCCGTCAGCAGCGAGAAATCCCATCCCTGAAAGCCCCTCTCTTCTTCCTTCTTCCATACTTCTCTAAATTTCTCACGATTCATCTGGCATCCCTCTCTCATGGATCTCATTTTGAAGCAAAATATCCATCTAGCCTAAAACACAGAGAGGTGCAGCCGCCGGATAACATTCACAAGCCCCTTCTGCCCGGTACAATCGGTTATCCGCTACATGCTAGTTTGCAGCTGCACCGGGCAGATACCGTATTTGATCACCTTTATCAAAATCATCGAACACTCACCTCATAAACCTTGTATGTATTAAATAGTTAACTGCCACGACTCAAACCAGAATATATACTTAGAATAACAAATTATACACAAGTTAGGATCTATGTAATTGAAAAAACGCATGCTCATCAGAGCACTAATAACTATCCTTGTCCTATGGATGAGTCTTTCCTTCTTCTACAGCCAATACCAGCTCCGCTATGGCCAAACAGTGTATACCTTTGATATAGCGACCGAGGATTTATACTTCAGGGACATGGATATCGTTGCCGTTTCCCCTTACGCTTTGTATACTACAGGACATTTCCTGGAGATCAGGGGTGAAAATAAATCTTTTGATGGTATCAGCTACGGATTTTCGATTGGCGATACTATGATTTTATCCCGAAGTCAGGCCGGCGACCCATTCACTTTCCCAGATGCCTCAAACGGCAAAGTGTACTGCGATACTAGCAACTTAATCAAAGATATCCGCGTTCACAAACGAGATTCCCTTCAGGTCGAGATCCATTACACCGTAAACGGCGAACCGAAAGAAATTGTGGGAGAAATCAAACTAAGCGATGTAATTAGACCATTCAGCTACAATAATAATAAAATCGTACATTTACAGTAATCTCTATCAGCCAGAAACAAAGCAAATCACATCGGCCAATACTGCAAGCTATCTATTAGGCAATAATTAACCTTTCAAAAAAAGTGTGGCCCAAAAAGGATACGCTCCAAAAGGCGTATGTCCAAAAGGTATTCCCCCAAAGCTGTGCGCCCAAAAGGTACCGATCAAAAATAGCTGGCAATCCAAAATAACATCAAATCCAGAATAACGAAGAAGCCGCCGAAGTTCCTCACCTCAGCAGCTCCCTCAGCATACGCTCCCTATGATTCATGAATTCCTTCATGATGACGAAATGATCCGTCTCCTCCAGCGTCGTCTCACGAATCCCATCCGGAGTCAGTTCGTAAATCACACTATCCGGGTAGGACATGATGATGGGCGAGTGCGTGGAAATAATGATCTGCGAATATTCGTTTACAAGCTCGTGAATCCGCGACAGCATCGCCATTTGGCGGTACGGGGACAAGGCGGCCTCCGGCTCATCCATAATATATAAGCCCCGGCCTCTGAAGCGGTTCATGAAAGCCGCAAAGAACGATTCACCGTGTGACATCATGTGCAGCGGCTTGCCGCCGTAGGAGTCCACTACATAAGGCCCGCCTCCCTCCTCATCCAGCCGTCCAATCTCCGTTGCCAGATTATAGTAGCTCTCCGCCCGGAAGAAAAAGCCGTCCCTAGGCTTGCGCACGCCCCTCACCAGACGAATATATTCATGCAGCTCAGAATGCGTCTCGGCGGTCGAGAAATTAAAGTTCGGTGTCCCGCCCTCCGGATTGAAGCCGAGGGCAACAGCGATCGCCTCCAGCAGCGTTGATTTGCCCATGCCGTTCTCGCCGACGATATAAGTCACTTTTGGATGGAATTCAAGCGCCCCCAGATCAGCGACCGCCGGCAGATGAAAAGGGTACTCCCGAAAGGACGGCACCTCCTCCCGCCGCAGCGTGATCCTGCGTAAATAGGCATCCATTGCTGTCAATCCGCCCATAGCCTACACGTCCTCTCCTTGCAGTGTCCCATGATACAGCTCACTGTAAAATCCCTCCTGCTGAAGCAGCTCCCCGTGAGAGCCCTGCTCGATCAATCGTCCATCCTTCAGCACGAGGATGTTATCCGCTTGACGAATCGTATTGAGCCGGTGCGCGATAACGAAGCTCGTTCTGCCCTTCATCAGCCGCTGCAGGCCTTCCTGGATTTTAAGCTCTGTTACCGTATCGATGCTGCTGGTCGCTTCATCCAGCACTAGGATCGACGGGTTCGCTAGAATCGCCCGCGCGATTGCCAGCAGCTGCCGCTGCCCTTGGCTGATGCCACTGCCGTCCGCATCGAGCATTTTATCGTAGCCGTCCTGCAGACGCATAATGAAGGAATGCGCATTCGCCAGCCGGGAAGCCTCCTCTACCTCCTCATCCGTCGCATCAAGCCGCCCAAAGCGGATATTTTCCCGGATCGTGCCCTTGAACAGGAATGAGTCCTGCAGCACGAACGCCATATGCGAGCGCAGACTTTCGCGTCGAATCGTCGTAATATCCCTTCCATCGACCGTGATGATCCCCTGGGATGGATTGTAAAAACGAGACAACAATTGGATAAGTGTCGTCTTTCCCGCTCCTGTAGGGCCCACCAAGGCGACCATCTCCCCCGGCTTCGCCTCGAAGCTGATCCCCTCCAGCGTATCGCCGCCCTCTTCATAGGAGAACGATACATCCGAGAACCGGACAGCGCCTTCCACCTGCTGTAACGTGACCGCTGCTCCTTCGTCCTTTTCCTCAACCTCTTCGTCCATGACTTCGAACACCCGCTCCGCCCCAGCAATCGCCGACAGCAGTGTGTTCCACTGATTTGCCAGGTCATTAAGCGGCCGGGTGAACTGCCTCGAATACTCCACAAAGACGATAATCACCCCAACGGTAATTGCCCCGCGGATCGCCAGAATGCCGCCAACCCCCGCAACCATCGCAAAGCCCAGGTTATTCAGCGCATTCATCAGCTTCGGAATAAAACCAGAAATCGTCTGCGCCCAAAATCCCGACTGCCGGATCGCATCGTTCCGCTGCCGGAACTCGCGCATCACCCGCTCCTCCTGGGAGAAAGCCTTGATGATCCGCTGCCCCGACAGTGTCTCCTCGATATAACCGTTCAGCTCGCCCAGATTTTTCTGGCGCTCCTTGTAGAGCGGGCCCGTCCGCCGCGTAATCCAGCGCATCCCAAGCATCATCAGCGGCACGATTATAAACGTCAACAGCGTCAGCAGCGGGCTAAGATACAGCATCACTGCCAGCGTCCCAATCAGCGTCAGTACACTCGAGAAAATCTGAATCGCCGAGCTGTTTAGCGTGGAGCTGACATTGTCGATATCATTCGTCAACCGGCTCATGATCTCACCCTGCTGCCTC
Source organism: Paenibacillus lentus (assembly GCF_003931855.1). NCBI lineage: Bacteria > Bacillati > Bacillota > Bacilli > Caryophanales > Paenibacillaceae > Paenibacillus > Paenibacillus lentus. The sequence goes on from NZ_CP034248.1 coordinate 243,371, forward strand.
GTCCCGAAGAACGGAATAGGCAGGCGATGAAGCTGACGGAACAGATCAATCCGCATCCGATAGACCGTCTCCTGGGCGATCTCAATCATCCATATATTTTGCAGCCAGGAGCTGAATGAGTAACCAGCATACACTACACCCAATCCTATTAAAAATAACACCCACGGCGCTCCCCCGCCCCCAACGAGGAAATCATCCACGGCCACACCAATCAAATACGGTCCCAGCAGCGCCAGCCCCGAGCTGGCTACCACCATCAGCAGGACGAGCGCCAGCTTCGCCTTGCGCCGGGCCAGATACTGCCAGAGGCGCCCCAGCGTCCCCGACCAGTTCTTGGCCTTGGCCTTTGGCTTGCGCCCCGCGGCAGAACCCGCGGTTTTAGCATCCAGCTTCGGATAAGGATGCCGGAACGGTTCAACGAAGGTCTTGAGCATGCTGCGCCTCCTCTCCATACTGAGACTCATAAATCCGCCGGTACAACGACGATTCCACCATTAACTCCTCATGGCTGCCTTGAGCGATAAGACGCCCCTCGTCAAGTAAGAGAATAAGATCGGCTGACGTGGTGGAGCTGATTTTTTGGGTAATAAGAAAAGTAGTGCAGGACAATCCTGTCAGCTCCTCCAGCAATGCCGCCTCCGTTCGGACATCCAGCGCACTCGTGCTGTCGTCCAGAACGAGAATCCCCGGCTGGCGCACGAGCGCACGGGCAATCGACAGCCGCTGCTTCTGCCCACCGGACAAGTTCACGCCGCGCTGCCCAAGCATCGTATCATACCCGTGTGGCAGCCGCTTGATCGTCTCGTGAATCTGGGCCTGCTTGGCCGCATTCACGATTTGCTCCATGCTCGCATCCTCGCGTCCCCAGGCGATATTGTCCCGCACCGAGCCGGAGAACAGCATGACCTCCTGCGGGACATAGCCAATCGCCCCGCGCAGCTGCTCCGGCTCTATCTGCCGGATATCGCGGCCATCGACGCGGATCGTTCCAGCCGTTGCCTCATGTAGGCGGGGAATCAGTTGAACGAGCGAGGACTTGCCCGATCCAGTCGCACCCATGATCGCTACCCGCTGCCGCGGCTTGACCACAAAAGAAATTTCCTGAAGCACCCGAATATCGCTAGCCGGGTAGTTAAAGCTAACCCCATCAAACTGCACCTCGCCCTGGATCGGAAGGGGAGCCCTATTGGCAGCACCAGCCTGCTGGGAGGGTCTCTGCGCCCCATGAGCTTCACAATCTTCACGGACATGTCCAGCCTTGTCCACCAACACCCCTTCGGTTCCCGCCGCTCCTTCGGCCTCCTCCGTCCGCAGCACCTCCACAATTCGCTGACCGGATGCAGCCGCTCTCGAATAGGAACTGATAATCCAGGACAGCGCGGACAATGCCCCGATCGTGCGCAGCGCATAGTTCAGCACCGCCACGACTTCACCGATCGTGGCATTCCCTGCCGCAATATCCACACGACCGAACCATAGAATGGCAATAATTCCGCCGTTCATCAACAGCAGCATGAGCGGCATCGTTGTCTCTGTCAGCCGCAAAGCAGATATAGTGCCCTGCATGAGCTCCTGGCTGCGCTTCTCGAACCGCTTCATTTCATGACCCACACGCACAAACACGCGGATCAGGCGCATACCGGTCAAGTTCTCCTGAATGACGCCGTTCACCGTATCCATCCGCTGCTGAACCGTTCGGAATAAGGCGGAAGCTTTTTTCATCATCCATAAAATAAAGACCGCCAGCACCGGTGCCGTCACCGTCAGCAGCAGGCCGAGCTTCACATTCACGACCAAAGCCATAATGACGCTTCCTGTCACTACAAGCGGAACCCGCGTCGCAAAGCGCAGGCTCATGAACACCATCTCCTGCAGCTGCGTAATATCCCCCGTCAAGCGCGTAATCAGCGACGAGGTCTGAAATTTGCTGAATATCGCATACGAGAAAGACTGAACCTTGTCATACAGCTTATCGCGCAAATCATACCCGAAGCCCTGACTGGCATGGGATGCAAAAAAGGAGCTGGCCACCCCGGCCGCAAAGGCAAGGAGCGCGCTCACAACGAGCACGCTTCCCCATAGCCAGACGACGGACAAATCCTGCTTGCCAATCCCGTCATCAATAATACGAGAAATGAGCAGGGGCTGAATCAGCTCCACGAAGAGTTCAATCAACATCATGCAAATTGCTGACATGGCAGCAATTCGATATTTTTTGATAAAGGATAAAATTGTAGCCATCTGCTTACCTCCGGACATTTGCACCTGACTGACTTCGCCCTCTATATTAATTGGACCAGTAGCTTTCTTTCAAATAGCTTTCAAATAACTTTCAAATAGTTTTCCGTTTCTTCGGAATCATCTTCTCCCCTGCTTGCAGTCCATTTTTTAGTTCAATTCACTGCAGCTGTGTGTTATATTCCGGTTCTTTGTCCAAAATTCCTTCATAATACGATGGAGTCATGTAAATGAAATGCATCGCATAGTTTTCCGTGACACCCGCCACCTGAACCTCAAATGGCTCCGACGTCATGACGGCGATCCCCGTCAGCTCCTTGCTGCTGTATTCGGCAATGTCCTTGCCATCGACAATTACCTGCCCTTCATCTGCCGTATCCATTGTTACAAATGTCATGCTTCGTACCACCCTTTTGTCCATGATGCAAATATTGAGCTTTTCCCCATGCTATCCACATCTATTAAACCTTTGTTCCTAGTGTATCACAACAAAAATAGTGAACAAAAAAAGATGCCACAGGGACATCCCATAATTAGAGACAGGACTAGTAATAAAGACAGCCCGTCCCATGATTTCATCGTGCGCCCTCCTAATAATAATTTCTCAACGTTCCATACTATCTCTCTAATCATTCAACATTTGATTTTCATAAGCTTCCGATGACTCACTTGCTGCCATTTGAAACATTTATACAACAGATTAATGATTCCCTCCACATTCCTTCCTCCCGGCAAAAAAACCTTCCACCGCACCTAAAAAAGTGCACTGTGTTCAAATCATATAAATTCAATACAAAAAAGTGCATGTAAATCGAGTACTCCTACCAATTATAATTTCAGTAACATTTATAACATGTTAGCTTATATGACATTAGAGGAGTGGAAAACATGATGGAAATTGGGTTTAACGCGTTGTTCGTATTTCTGGCTACGATGCTGGTCTTTTTTATGCAAGCTGGATTTGCTTTACTGGAAGCGGGTAACGTGCGAATGAAGAACGCTGGTCATGTTGCCGGGAAAACGATGCTTACACTCGGTGTGGCTATTCTCTCCTGGTGGGCTTTGGGGTTTGGTTTTGCCTTTGGCGACGGGAACAGCTTTTTGGGAGCGACGGGTTTTCTATTCGGCGGAGAAGGAGACATCGGTTCGTTTAGCGTATTGGCGGATATCGGCGTCCCGCTCAATCTGATGTTTTTGTTTCAGATGGCTTTTGCGGCGGTTTCGTTGGCTATCGCCTGTGGAGGGATGGCAGAGCGCGCGAAGCTGAGCGTCTATATCGTGTTCGGGGCTATTTTTACAGTGATTATTTATCCCATCGTTACCCACTGGGTTTGGGGCGGCGGCTGGCTGGGCAGCCTCGGGATGCAGGATTATGCCGGATCTACTGTCGTTCACTTGACAGGGGCGACCGCAGCTTTGGCTGCAACAATTCTGCTTAAGCCTCGTCTGCGCAAATACGACAAAGACGGAAAGCCAAACAGCATCCCCGGGCACAATCAAGTAATTACCGTACTGGGGGTCATCATTTTGTGGATCGGCTGGTTTGGCTTTAATCCAGGCAGTGCTTTAACCCCGTTAAACGATGGATTTTTCGGATACGTGCTTTTGACGACAAATCTGGCTGCTGCAGCTGGTGGTATTGCCGCTCTGCTCGTTTCGTGGATGGTTCGCGGCAAATCGGATATTCCGAGCATGTTGAACGGCATATTAGGCGCGTTAGTTGCCATTACGGGAGCTTGTGCCTTTGTCGACACCTGGGCCTCGATCCTAATTGGTGCGGTAGCAGGGATCACTACCTTTTTTACAGGAAGATGGATTGAACGGGCAGGCATTGACGATCCGATCGCCGCTGCCTCAGTACACGGTATTGCCGGGGTGTGGGGAGCTATCTCCACAGGTCTCTTCGCAACTCCGAAACTGGTTGAAATTACAGGGGTAGGTCAGGCAGGACTATTCTACGGCGGCGGCCTGGGACAATTGGGCGTGCAAATTCTAGGTGTCGTCGGCACCTTCGCTTTCGTATTCACGCTCTCCTTCTCCATCCTTTGGGGGATGAAAAAGCTGATGGGGCTGCGTGTAAGTAAAGAAGAAGAGGTGATGGGTCTCGATCTGAGCGAGCATGGAACCTACGGTTATCCTGAGCATATGAAATGGAGAATGAAAACAGCCAGCAGTTCGTCCATGAAGGTTAAAGGGAATGATAAACACGAGGGGCATGATTTGCTAGTAACCCGATCTCCGGCAGTGGAGTAAGTGTGGGAGGCGAGGGGGCTTCGGCCCCCGAACCAATCTCGAAAATGCTTCACCTTATTCAGCAATAAAATATTTCTTCGTTAAATCTAAATTATACAACGTAATATCTGCATTTTCTTCAGATGTACCAGCTGAAATACCAGGTACTACCTTTAAATATCCATTCTCATTAACTAGTTGATCATTAGTGTGATTTAGTGTATCGGTTGTGGCACTATTTTTCATAAATTTAAGAGCTATAGCTTCCCCATTACTCTTATTCACAGCAATTGCATAGGCATCTAACCCATGACCTGATGTGTACTGTGGGGTTAAGAAATCTTTAAAACTTACCTTATCGAAATTGGCTGGTCTATCAGATTGTTGAATAAAAGTGATTTCTTTCAATTCCGTTACTTCTTGCTTCCTTCCATCAATTATGTTGATCACCGTATAGTTACCTTGGAATGTTAAATCCCCTTCTAACCCTGCGACACTTGGAGCATTGAGATGACCAACTTCTTCCTTCCCATTCGCTACAACAATTAGTTCCCCAAAATCAGTATTTGTTTGCGCCCTGAGAGTACCATCTTTATTCACTGAATCTAACACAATTATGTTGGAGAACTCGGTGTTTGGAAATTGAGTTTTGGACCCAGAAGACTCTTCTTTACTTTGTGTACTGGCATCTATAAAACTACTAGCTGTCTTTGAACTTTCATAATTAACTCGGTTATTACAGCCTAAAAGAACACCAAATAACAACAATGAGGATAATACAGTACTGATTTATTAATTATAATTCACTATTCCCCCCTCTTTCTCATGATTCTATCCCTATTAGATAAGTAATTCAAAAAGAAGGGATCATTTAGATTACGCAAGAGAATATTCCCGGTAGATAACGGAAAAGATCCGTTATTAGGAGCATAGACTAATCCCATACCAGGGTTGGCCTATGCTTCTCAAATATAATCTTAAACTTACCTGTTCCCTGGAATCTCCTGAATGATATCAGAATAAAGCGAAAGAGGGGTTATAAAGCCAGGAGATTCCTCTCCTTCATAATAGCCCGTTATAGAAGTTCCATCTCCCAGTGCAACAAAAGATACCGGGTTGCCAAAGGGAGGACCTTAATACTGCTGCATCAAAGGCTCTCCATAAAATTCAATGTTTCCTGCCTTATGTGAAAAAGTCGAACGTGGCCCAGATACAAATTGTGCAATAAGCTTCGTCTCTCCATCTTTAATTTCCACAAATGAAGTAGTGTACTGATCATCAAATTTATACATGTCTGCTCTTCCTGATATAAAAACATACGCATGATTAGCTCCTGTTGGAAAACCTAATACTTTGAAATCGGAAGTGATGGGCAAGGCAATGGCTGCTTTACGTGCAGCCTGCAAATTCTCCTGTTCAACTAGAGACGGATCGAATTCATATTCTGGCGAGTTGATAAAAACCATCTTGCGAACCGTTTCATATTGTACCTTGTAATCAAGTGCTTCGATGTGCACCGTACAGGGAATCATCAATTTGTGGATCGGCTGGTTTGACTTTAATCCAAGCGGTGCTTTAACCCCGTTAAATGATGATTTCTCGGATACATGCAATGTTAGTAGTATAATCTATCGAAAAATACATTAACACCCTTTTCTAGGTAGTAGTAGACTTTTATTTATTATATGATAATATGGAGTTGGTAGATACTACCAGATATGTTAAAGTGGCCACTTTAATTAATTAAATGTTAATAGAGGTGAATTAAATGAAAAAGTTATTCTTAATTAGCATGACGATTTTGATGTCATTTGCCGTTGCAACCTCAGCTTTCGCCGACAATAAAGCAATACTAAATAACGAAGCAAAATATAAAGCAGATGTAGAACTTATAAAGTCAAAAATTACGTCAGTTCAAGAAGATACAATTGTTTACGACTCTATTATGAACAGTAGAATAAATCAAATCCAAGCATATGAACAAATGTGTAACAATAGCTCAGGCCAACTAATGGCTGCAAATGTTATTGATCCTAAATTGTCTTGCCGAGCAAGCTTACTTGGAGGGGCTGGAGTTGCTCAATTAGCAGGATGGAAACATACAGGAAATCTTCTTACTCATTCTTTACAAAACAACCCTTCCACTATAACGGCCAATGTAGGAAATGCACTCTCTACAGACGTACAAAACTCAAAAGAGATGAAAAATATTATTAACAGTTTCAAAAAGAAACTTACGTCGAGTATTTCATACTATAGTGAAAACGGTAGTGTTTCCTTAACTAATGATAAAGATTTATATCTCGCCTTAAACAAAGTGAGCTATCTTATAGCTGCTGAAAAGGTTGGTAGTACCTGGACTATCTACACTTGGGTAAATGATACTTATAATTTTGAGTATTGGAACTTTAGTTCTGCGCATAGTGATTTTGTAACAATAGTTAATAACTATGCAGCATTTTGCCAAGCTACTGGTGCAGTTGTACCCTATTCCATAAATATTTATTTTCAGGACACTAAATAATTTTATAATTGACTACGGTAATTACCGTAGTCAATTGTTATTTATAATATATAATTACATTATATTCAAATAGGTCTGGGAGGGAATTTCTTTGAAAAAGAAAACTTGGTTGTCCGTATCCATTATATTTTCAATTATATCTGCAATCGCTTCATTTCAGATGAGATTATCTACATTCGATGTAAGAAGAATGGAACTAGAGTCAAGTATAGAATTCGATAATGCTACAGCGCTTGCCTTGGATGCTATATTTTTTCCTTTCATGATACTAACTATTCATCTAGTCTGTCATATTATAATTGTATTACTTAGTGTTACTTCTATAAAATATCGAAATAACAACATTAATTTCAGTTCAATCTTTAATTTCACAAAAAACCTTTCAATTAATGTGTTGATGATATTAGCAGCAATTATTGCAATTTATTTTGTAATTTTATCTTTTATAAATCCATATTACCCCTTTTGGAGTAAATTGGTTGTATTGATTACGATATTTGTATACTATATTTGGTTGCTTCAAATAATAAAAGAGAGAACTGCTTCAAAAGCATAGTTTATGCCAAAATTAATCTTAATCCTGATGATGAGGTTAAGATTAAAACCTTACCCAAAAATTCCAATTTCACAGTGTTTGGGTAAGGTTTTAATTAGTGAACTGATGAAAAATCAATAATAAAGATTCAGCCTTAGAGAGGTGCTGATACAATCTTGTCATACCTTATTTACCTAGTTCTAGTCACCCCCACCCCAACAAAAAACGCCACCTCAAGGGCGGCGCTTTTATCCAACTGCTTAACGGTTAGATGCCTTCACAAACTCATACACAGACTCAACTTTGTCCTTCGTTAAGTCGCCACTGTTATCAAATACGAGGATCGACGATTTCGGGATATCCCAGTTAACTTCAGGAACAAACTGAACACGTTGCTTGAAATCGTCCCAGTGCTCCAGCTTCCAGGTATCGCGCTCGGTTTGACGATCGATGATGCGTTGTTTCTGCGTTTCCATATCGCTTAACGTGACGACGATTACTTTCACGTCAACCTCGTTTTTCGTAAGACCCGCTGCGGAGATAACGTCTTCGATCCATTGCTTGTTCTTTAATTCGGCCGTAAAGGGAGAGATCATGAACACGTTCTGCCCTGCGGCCAGATTCTCGATACAAATATCCTTGGTTGTGTCGTACTCTAGATCGCGGAGATGTTTCTTATAGAAATCGGAGTCACGGTCGTTCACGTCCAAGCCGTTCATCTCCAAAATTTTCTCAACGAATCTACCGCCTACGGTATCCCGATCCAGAAAAGCCGCCGGAATCCGGTCAGCGATCTTGCGGGCCACTGTAGTTTTTCCTGTACCAGCTACCCCTACAAAAAAAACAAGCTTTTGCACTCCAAGTCCCCCTAACTTTTAGATAAAAACAGTGTACCATTGCTCAGTTATAGAGACAACGGCTTGAGGCACTGGATTTGTCCTCTACACGTTATTCCTAAGTCGCTTCGCGAATTCTCTATTCCTTTACGTCAGGCTGATTTGCAACATCTATAAGACAGATTTACCCAGACTAAGGCTGAGCCGCATCAGACTGCGGCTGTGCTGGCTCCATCTGGCTGTTCTGTCCCGCCTTGGCCTCCGCTTCCTCGCGGGTAATGACCGTATATTGCTGGTCGCCTACCTTGATTACGCTGCCCACAGGAACGCTTACCTTCTGGCCTAGAGAGACTGTAACTCGGGAAGAATAAACAAGCTTCGTCTCGCCATTAGTCTTGCCGTCCGAGACATCGTTTGAAGCCTCTTCCGGTTGTGTTGCATTCGGATCACCTGCCTGGCCGTTCCCCGATGCATCCGTTGCCGATGCCCCGGCTTGGCCGCTTGTTCCAGAACCTTGACTAGCTTGATCAGTTGAGCTACCCTGGCCGCTTTGCGGAGCCTGTGCCCCTTGTCCTCCAGTGTTCCCAGCAGAGCCGTCCGTTGTTCCCGCCGATTCTCCAGAGCCTGCTGCACCACTCGCAGTTGTACCGCTGCCAGTTCCTCCGTTCGTCGCCGAGCCAGCGCTGCCTGCTGCCGAACCACCAGAGCCACTAGTGCCGTCAGAACCGCTCGTTCCGGCTCCCTCTGCTCCGCTTCCATCACCATCGCTGCTAGAATCCGCCTCGCCAGCCCCACTGCTCGCCCCATTTCCAACTGAATCTCCGGCAGTTCCGGTTCCGTCTGCACAGTACGCGTCGAATTTCAAATTCGCAAACTGCTGAACAGTTTGATCCGGTGCTTCGATCGAGATTGCTGCGGGATCAAACGTTTTGCATTTCTCTGCCCCAGCAAAAAGAAGCACCAGCGAAGTCGTCTCCTCGCCATCGGCGTCGGTCACATTGTCAGCATACACGAGCACTTCGGGCTCCGTAACCGCAGCTGGCGGAGAAGCAGCCTCCGTCGGCGGTTTGGCTCCGCCAAGCATACCTTGCTGCTGCATGACGATTAAAATACCTGCAATGATCACAAGACCAGCCAGCAGAATAATTGCGCTCATTCTCACTTTTTTCCCGTTCTGTGCCAGAAATCGCTTGAATGGCGAAGACAGCTCCAGGCGTATTTTAGCGAATACTGCAGCCAACGGCGCTCCCGCTTTATCGAAATAGCGGGTTCGGTAATCTCTGTTCTTGAAGGCGGTCCGGTCATGCGTTTTGAAATAATTCAGCAGCGCTGCCGTGTAACTAGGAACGATTCCTCGGGCGTGAGCAAACAGCGGCTGTCCCTGCGACCAGAGCATGAACTCGTAGATCGTCTCCAGATCCTTGGTATTCCTCTGTAAGTAATCCAGCAGCCCCTTGTAATCCACCTGCCCGGATTTCGAGTCGTAAAAAGCCAGCACGATTTTACCGAAATGGGCCGGTTCTATCGAGGATTGCAGCCATTTCCGCCCCAGCTTCTGCATCTGTTCCACGTCAGCCGAAGGTAAACCATCGAAGATATTCTCCGAAGCATCACGTTGGGCAAACCACTCGTACAACGCTTGCAGCATATCGACATGATTGCGCTGCCTGCCCTCAAACAACAAGCCGGCAAAAGCATCCGGTCTAGCTAAAAATTCGGCCGCGACGATCTGCTCGCGAGTCAGCTTGTCCAGCTCCAGCTCATCCAGCAGCACCCGCTTGGCCGTGAGCGATAGGTTCTCCGCCAGCTCGGAATCGGCCAAGGTCATGCCGCGATCCGTCACCGGAGTTCTTCCCCATTTGCGGAGGTTGTCCAATACCATGTGTACTGCCGGTAGCAATGGCTGCTCCTTCCGCAGCTTGTCCGCTAGAGCCGAGACCGCGTATTCCTTGAAGGCGGCATTGCGCAGCACCCCCGGATGAGCGACGACCCAGCTATGCACCACGTTCAGCACTTCCCGCGCTCCGCGCGCTTCTTCGAGTTTTGTTAGAATATAGGGCTCGAATAACGAACTTTCCAAATCGCTGTTTTTTAGGACGAGGTCAAAAAAAGTCTTGCTGAGCTCAGGCTGACTCTCAACCAGGCCATACAACGAGCGAGCCAGTTCGGGCTTGTCTCCCACGAGCGCATTACCAATCGCATAAATCAAATAATTGATCAGCTTGATCCCGTAACTTCTGCTGTCTAGGCGGTAATAATCCCTGAAGCACTCCACAACAGCCAGATCGGGTACATTCCGCTGCTTCACGGCATCGAATTCCCGGTCAAAGGACGCAAGGAATATATCATTTAACCTTATTCTGGACTCAAGTGCGCCTGCAGGCTCCAAATAGCTCAGCAAGCCTCGCAACACGGTCATTTTATGAACTTCATATAAGTCCCAGTTCCCTGCTTCAATCTGAAAAAACACAGACAGCTCATGGTAGCTGGATAGCAGCAGGCGCCTTTGCGGCTCCATTCCCGTCAGCATTTCATCCGCGAAGCGGTGGAATTCCTCCAGCCGACTCAGATCTCCTATCGCCTTCCAAACCATGTCAAGATACGGCTGTCTTCCTTCATCCAGCTCATCCTGCGGCACGCGGCCGCTAGCAAGATCGAACACATAATCCTTCTCGATCTCCCGATCATTCGGACGTAGACTGCCACGCTCCACAAATTGCAGGTGAATAAACTTGCGGCTCTGCGGCTCCTTCACATAGGTAATGAAGCCGAGGCGGCGGCGCAGCTCAAACGGCAAGCAGGCAAACAGCACCTGAAGCAGCGCCGAAGCCGCTTCCGAAATTTGCTCTTCCGGCACGTCCAGGGCCACATAGACCTTCTTCCGCCCTTCGCCGGCAGCAGTCATGACCGCGAACAGCAACCTTTTGAAGGTCTTCTCGTCAAGCTTCAGCTCATGCAGCAGCTTCTCGGCCATCAGGCGTGGAAGACCCTCCTGTGCATAACGTGGGTTCTGCGGAATGTGCTCAAGCTCCGGCAGCTGCCGGCCGATCTCCGGGACGTATTTCTCCGCGAAAGCCGCTTCAAGATAGTCGCGATAATGGGTGACGATTTCATCCTGGCGCGCAGCCGGAATGATATAGTTATGCGTCAGAAAGGCGCTGCGCAGGCCGGTAAAATCAGCCGACTGATACACACTGCGGCCCAGCACCGTATCGCCGCCCTCCGTATGGAACAGATGGATTGCCGGCGGATAGCTGGCATCATTCTTCTCTCCCCGGGCAACAAGCTCCGCGGGCGCATCATAACCGCAGAACGGATGCAGCTGCTTTTTGATAAAAACCGCATCCAGCCCATCCGAAACCGCCACGGTATCAAAGCCTTCCGTCGCCCGAAAAATCCCGCTGCGCTCCCGGGTGTAAATCTGCTGCTGAATCAAGTCAGGGGATGATCGCTTCATACTCAAGACATCTCTCTCCCCTCAATATAATTCAGCTTATATAGCAGCCAAATGAACGGTTCGTCCACACGAATCGGCTGCACCACATCCTGCAGCTTCTGATCAACTGGATTGCTGCCCAGCGCAGATACCGCAAAATATCCAGTGTCCTTAAAATACACGTCCATGGTGCCCTTGAACGGCCGATCAACCTTCTCAATAAATCGGCGGATTTCCCCATCGATGTTCTCGAACTCCGTCAAATTGAAATATTTGCGATGCACTGCATTATTAAAAATATTGCTGTTTGACTTGATGTACTCGCCCTCTTCATCCTTCAAAGCATGCAGCATATCGCTCTTGGTCAGCACAACGGCCGTCGGAATATCCGTCTTGCCTTGATCCTCATAAGCGATGAAATCTCCAAACATCGTCAGCACGACGTCCCGTGGCTCATCATACTGCGACACCAAATCGCCCGGCTTGTCGCCGACATTGATCCGAATCTTCTCCCGAATCGAACGGATTTGCAGCGGATCGACCATGAACAGCAGCCCGGAGGAATTTTTAATATGCTGTCCCTGCAGGCCCAAATAGTCCTGATCGACCATGCCCTCCCCGGCAACATCGAAGAATACCAGCGTCAGTGGCGGCTTGGACTCATCCTTGAACACGAATTGAAAAATAAACGGCTCTTGCATTTTCTCCTTCTGCGTCGAGGCCAAGAGATCACCGCGCTCAAACAGCGGCTCCTCGTACATCGTGCGGAATTTGCGGCTGATCTCCGCATTCAGCGGCATGCAGGCCGCGTCGAAATGATCGGCTGTCGTATTTTGCAATGTATGGATCAATGAGGTCATATACACGGATTTCCCGACTTGGGAAGCGCCAACGATCGATATAATGTTGCTCGGCACTTTTCCCGCCGTCACAGGCAGCTCATTATGGCAATGCGGGCACAGTCTGCGCCGGGTCACCTCGCCATAGCGGTCATTTAGCCCAATCAGGACATGATCGGAATAGATCAAATGCTCTGGCGGAACATCATGGGGACGCAGCACCGCTTCCATGTCATAGACGACATCCAGTCCAAACCGTTCGCGGTATCTATTTAACACTTCATCCTCACCGAGCGCATAATCTTCATCATCCTCACGATAATGGGTCGCGCGAAAAACAACCTCACCCGGCGTGAACTTACTAAAGCAATAAGGGCAGACAATATCATAAAATAACGGCCGCGGCTCGGCCTGCGGTTTCCTCTTGAACAAATCAAACAAGCCCATCGTTCATTCCTCCTCGCTTACAGTGTATCTATTCCGGGATCAACTCATAGAATCGGCCATATTTGCGACCATCCGTAAAGAACAGCCGCACATAATCGTTCTTGCCGACCTCGATCACGGGCAATGTGCTTCTACCCGCCGGAAAGTCCCGGAGAAAAGGGTACACTGTTCCATCTTCGATACTGGCCGGATAACTGTCCTGTTTTTTCACATAGCATAACGCATCCTTAGGAACCTCTACCTCAGCCAGCACCGATATTTGCACCGTCTTATATTTACGCAGCAAACTGCTCTTCTGGCGGATCGAGTAACGAATTTTCGCCCTTCCTGTACTGATCTCCACCATATTCTCCGCTCCCGGCTGCCGAATGAGCAGCTTCTCCCCGTTCTCTATAATGCAGGCGTAAACGGTATACAGCACGAGACCGACCTTGTCGATTCGGTCGCGATAACCGCCCGCGGCTTTATACTCCTCACGGGTATATAGCTTCAGCCCCTCGGTGGAGGAGGTAATCTCGTCCTGCCCCCCGTACGATCCTCGATCAGCCGACCTTTCGTCGATATAGACCGCCTGTATGCCATCAGGCCACTGCCAACGGAGCAGACAATGATCCTCATCCAGCTTATAGCTCAGTCCTGTGATGAGCGGCAAGCCGTCCTCTGCTTCGATAAAACGCATTGCTATGCCCCCTTATGCCTTAAAATCCTCTGCTGCGCCGATCCCTGGCAGGCTCTGTATACCCTGCTGCTGCATTGGGAACCGAAGCGCCTCTGCGGCGAATTCCGGTTCTCACTTCGTTCTCTCGCATCGGCACGATAACCGAGAACATCGTCATGACCGCTGCTAGAATCAGACAGGCAAGCAGTCGGATCATCGCGTCGCCCACAGGCGATCCGTCCAAACCGTACTCCAGCAGCAGACCGGCAAGCAGGCCAGATACGGCTCCGCCGATCGTGAAGCTTCTGGCCAAAAAACGGTTATCAAACATAAGACCGAGCGACAAGCCCAGCAGCGCCCCAAGCACGAGGACAAGCACGATCCTCAAAATCGTATAATAAACGCTGTGCTCCATAAGCCCGGTGCGTTCCGTGACAAGCGTACGTTCATCCAAATTATCATAGATATGCCGGAAGACCACGGACAGATTCGCGGCATCCGCCTCGTCGTAATAGCGGCCTCCCGTTTGACTGGCGATATCCTTAAGCAGGGAAGCCCCCTCGGAATTGCCATATCGACCAAGCCCAAGGCCAACCGTATTCACAACGACTCCTCGCCCGCGATAATCCGCTAGCACTTCAGCCGTATTGACATCGCTGAAGCCGTCGGACAGCAGAATCGCCATAGCTCCTCTCGCACTGTCCAATCCTTTAATCTGCTCCATCCCCAATTCCAGCGCCAGCGCAATATCCGTGCCGAAATTCGTCGCCTCTAGCGCATCAATCGCAGCGTGTACTTCGTTCTTCACCCCTTGATCACGAACACGAACAAAGGGCTGAATCAGTTCAGGTTGGTCATTGAACACAATGACGGCCACCTGCTTGCTGCTGTCCATCTGATCCACGAACGACTTAGCCGCTTCATAACGCAAATCATCCGGATCCGTCTCCATCATACTTCCTGAGTTATCGATAATGAGCACAATATCCTTCACGGTCTTCGCCCGGCCGACATTCAGCTCATAGATAAATTCGAATGCTGTTCCCGCCAGAAGGAGCATCACCAGTGTAGCCGGTACAAGCAGCTTCCAGGAAGTGCCCATGTACCTTTGTCTCCAGGATAACCCGTTCAGCCGGGGAGAGATGACTTCCGCAATCAAGCAGAACAGGCCGATCGAAAGGGCAAGTATGCCAAAATAAAGCCCGATCAACAAAATTCCAGGCATCCGCCCGAACAGCTGCCCTAGCAGCACCTCGCCGATCACGAAACCGACAGCCCCGCCGATCAGGCTGAATAGCACTAACAGCCAGTTTATTTTACGCTGCATATACTTACTTCCTTCCCACAAATATTCTCCTTGCGTGCCGCCCCCCCCGGCTGAACATTCTCAACCCGCGGGCGCAGCAAGTCTACGCAGGCGATTAACGCAGCTTGGGCAACAGAGCCCGATCTATTCCGTGAAATTCATAACCGTTCTGCGAATAAGTTTCATAGTAAACTTTTCCGTTCAAGTAATACATCAAGTCTTCGAGGTGGAAGCCGCCCATCAGATTCAGCTTCTCCAGACCACTGCTTCGCTGTTCATGCACGCAGCCCAGCTTGTAAATCCGCGATGTCTCGTCAGCCTGGAAAATATGCCGTACCAGCTCGCTCGTATAGTCGCCGAACACGTACTTTTCCTCATAGCGATGCTCCTGCGTGTAATCGTACAAACGAACCTGAATCGCGGCGTTGTCCTCCAGAATACGGTACAGCTTCTTGAACAGCTCCTCCTTAGTCAGAACCGTCTTATTGCCATACTCGACCGTCACATTGGCGCGCTGCAGCAGCTCTTCCTCAAAGGTACGCTTAAACAGCGGCGAAGCCAATATCGTCTGCTTGCAGACCTCGATCAGCCGATCCGTCAGCCCTTCCGGGCCGTTCTCCATCAATCGGCGCGAGTCGCCAAGGGCACCCTCTGCAAAGAACGCATGGCGTCCCCTTTTCGTCTCCCACTGCTCCATCAATTCGGCGGTTACCCGCTCGTAGTACTCCATGATGTTCTGGCCGATATAGTCGTCTGCCGTCTTGATGCTGCTAAGCGCTGTTTCGCGCAGTTCCCGCTCCAGCGCTTCCAGCTGCATGATTTCACCTTGATATCGACCATGCAGCATCTGCAGGGCATCCTCGAGCTTCGTAACGAGCTTTAACTTCAGCTCCAGCTTCAGAATATCCCGTCTCCGGGAATAAACGTTATCGAATAAATACCGAATCAGACTGCGCAAATTATGCCGATCCATCAGCGGGACGCGTGGAAAGGATTGCTCCTCCACCCGGCCTTGGCGGAACTGCTCCAATTCGGCCTTGGCCGAGGCCAGCAGCAGCTCCGTCTCACGGCGGCTATTGCGCAATTGAACGGCTACGCCGCCGTCCTCCTCGCCCGTCCAGGCGGCCAGAGCATAGAGCTGGACATCCGGCCGCTGTTCGAGCGAACGAGTTACTGCCTTATCCAGCCAGTCCGCTGCACCCAATTCCTTCAAGTGCCGCGCCGCCTCCTCCTCGAAATTGCTGCGGAAGAACGCCTCTCCGCCTCCGCCGAACAGTGTCTCCTCCGCTTCCCGGAGAGACAGCTTCCGTATAGCTGAATAGCTCACATCGTTCGTCATCAGACCGTGCATTTCACTAAGGCCCTCTGCTGAAGGCAGCATGCCCTCGACAGCCCGCTCCAACGCGGCTGCATCTAATCCGAAAAAGCTCAGCTTTTCGGCCCCGCTCAGCGGCGGCTCCTGCTTCATCCGCTTCAGCAGACCGTGATAGAAGTGATAAATCACCGCAAGGGCAATCGATTGGTTCGGACGCTTCACCTTGGATAGTCCGGCCGAGACAAAGCCCTGGCGCCCGGACTCCGTCATAATATTGTTCTTAAATGAAGTGTTATTATAAGCCGGGTTATTAGCGCCCCAGGCCTGCTCCTTCTGCTGTCTGTTCTTAAGAAGACTGATATGCGAAATAATTTCATAGCAACTCTGCATACCGTTTAACGAAGCGATCCCCCGCTCGTCCCGATCAGACAGCACGTAAACGAGATCAAACAACGGGGAGGGCGAGTGAGTAACCGGGATCGAGATGCCATCCTCCGTCACGTGAAGCGGGGCGCTAAACTCGTAATCCAGCTGCTGCATCAGCTCCAGTTCACGGAGAAAAGCCACGCCCAGCGAGCTGCTGTAGCCGAATGCCTCCGCTCCCTCGCGTTCGCTGATCAGGGCGTACAGGTCCATTTGTACCGCCTTGAACGATTGCCGGAAAATCGCTTCCGCGAGGAGCGAAATTTCCGGTACAAACACATTTAGCGGGTCATCGACCCGCGTAATGATCGAGAGGCGGACCCGGTCAAAGGACGGGTACAGCCTCCCATACTCGGCTAGAGCACCGCTCGCCTGCCGCAAAACCCGGTTCAACGCCGGCAAGCCCTCGGCTTCCTCGTAGAACTGCCGATAGATGTCACGGCGCGCGGCAGGCGCAGCCGAGCCCTCCTGCAACGTAACCGGGATACGGTAGTGCAGGAGACGGGGCGAGTGGGGAGCGCCGGACTGGCTGAATACGCTCCGCCCTTGCATTCCCGCCGTGCCATATGCCGTCGGCTGCTCAAAAGGTGCTGCCGGCTCCGGGGCGGGCGGCTCCCATCCCTGAGTCTGCTGCCCCTCCTGGCCTCGCTGCCCGATAGGACCATCTTGACCGCTACTAACAGCGAAATTGGCAGCAGATTCACTCTGCGCTCCAGCATGAATATATATCAGGCCCTCGCTGTTCTCCCATTTCTTCTCATTCATTAGCATGATCGGCTCTATGGCCTCTTTGCACTTGTCTCCGATAAACAAAAACACCGCGGGATAATGAATGCTGCTCTGATCGTCGCCCAGACCCGTGCTGCGCTCCTCCGCCAGGTCATAGGCAGCAGCGAATTGCTCCAGCTTTTGTCTGACCATTATTTCAACCTTCTGCGAATATCATTCAGCTTTGTGGCGACCTGCTTATAGAACTGGTACATCTCTTCCCCGTTCGCCAGCTCTACCTTCTCATATTCCAGCGAGTCCCGCCCCTCCTGGAATCGTTCGGCCAGCTCATCCAGCGTTTGCAGCAGCGGCTGGATATCCTCCGTCGCTGTCAGCTCTGCATCACGACGCGCTGCTTTGCGCATCAGCACGCTGCGGTTCTTCTCATCCAAGCCGCGGAAATGCGTAAATACCTCGTATTCTACATAATTACGGCTCTTCATCAGATTGGCGAACGGCTCCCATGCCTCTTCCTCAGGATCGCGGTCATAGACGTAGAGCGCGCCTTTTTTCGTAATCGTTTCGGTATAGAGCGCCTCAATGAACTGCTCTAGCCACTTTTCTTCATCCTGATGCTGCTCCAGCACGGCATCCAGCTTAGCCGCCATAGCTGCAATCTCATCATACTTGGCAATCTCCTGGCGCACGCGGGCAATCAGCTCCGGAGAACGAATCAGGTTCTCTTTAGCCAGTTCCTCGTTAATGCTGCCGAAGATATCCTTATCGCCTTCCTGCGGCAGCCCTTCAGCCAACAGACGTCTAAGCTCGACCACCGCACGCTTCACTTCGCCCAAGTTCGGCTTCGGCGCCTCGAGGCGCATATCATAAGCGTCCAGCTTGCTCTTCAAATCAAACGACTTCGTAAATACGACCGAATAGCGGTTGCTCGTATTGTGGTCGACGTCTTTTTCCACAATCACCTTCAGCTCGAGCGCTTTGGCAAACTCCTCACGCACGCGGGCATTGTAGCTCTGCACCCGAGAGTTGGTGTACGTGTCGCCCCACGATTTCTCTGGAATCGGCGATGGCAGATACGTCCAGTTGTTCTTGTCCGTCTGAACCAGATGACGCCCAATCCCTTCCTTATCGAGAATCGTCCGCTCGTAGCTCTCTTCATATACCTTCAGCGGCGTATAGACGAACAATGGCACACCATTGCGCGTATTCAGCCAGAAAATCCGGTTCTTCACTTCGCTTTCCTTAACTGTGAAATGAGATTTGCCGACCGCATTGTTCTGGTAATTGCGAATCCCCTTGAGAATGCTTGGCGCCTGCACCGGGACCGATACGAAGCCCCAGGAAGGGAAATGCAAGTTGCCTGTACTGTTGGACAGATGGAAGACCGGGACGGCTTCCTCATCCAGCTTGCTGGCAATGAAGCGCTCGACGAACTTCTCGATCGACTCATCCTGCCCGTATTTGATGACCAGGAAATCCTCCATCGACTTCGTAATCAGATCGCCAAATTTCTCGGTCAGGAAGTCAGAGATAGAGCTAACGATATCGATCTCCTGCTCCTTCACCCACTGGTTCGAATTGTTCAGCAGCTCCAGGGAGAAGTCGCGGATTAGGTCGTCAACGTCCTTCTGATCCATAATACCGCTAACGACCTTGGAAATATCCGGTACGCTGACGATATTCCAATAGTACGTCTTGTTGCCTTTATGGTCGACCTGCTCCTCGCCGCTCGTTAGAATGTCCCCGTTCTTGGAGAAAATCGAGCTCAGCGCATTCAGGATTTCCGTAAAGACGCTGTAAATCCGGTTGTTCTCCTGATTCAGCAGCTGGTATAAATCCTCGTAGAATTCAATCATTTGCTCTGTGCGCTCAACGTCGGCATGCAGCCAATATTCATGGATCTTTGCTTCAATATAAGCGTTCTTCTTCTTCTCCTTGGACACGAATGCACTCTTCGCATCGCCCAGCTTCTCGTGCGCTTGATCCTGCGCCGCCTCAATGTCGCGTGGAATGCGGAGCAGGTTCTCGCGCAGCGTCTCAATATAGGAGAGAAGCATCTTCAGCAGACAAAAGCCTTTTTCCGTATAAATCAGGCGTGACACATAGAACGGTCCCTGCTCCGGATGCAGGAACAGACGGCGGATCTGGTCGCTGAACTGCTCCAGCACCTCGCCGGGCAGCTGCTTCTTCGCTTTGATGTACTCTTCCCTTGCCCGAGCCAGGAACGTCTGTTCCAGCTCCGTATCCATGTTCACGACCTGGGATTTGACTACATTCGCGTAGCTTAACCGCTCGCTGTTCTCGTAGCCGGGCAGCGGCTCAGGAACGCGGGACTCGAACGTCTTAATCATACTCTCAAGATCGATCCCCAGCTTGCGGGCAAATTTCTCAACGTCTTCCTGGCTCGGCCCCTGCTGAAACATTTTCTCCATTTTACCGAACAGACGATACGCCAAATACGTGGTCATTTCCTCAATCGGCAGCACCGCGGAGGATGCCCCAATAATGTTGTATTCATAGTTCGCCGGGTACACCTTGTTCATTTGCGCAATATTTGTGCGAATATTGCTGATATAGTCGTGGATTGCGAATTCCTCGCCGGACTGCTTCTCCTCGCTTGCCATGAAGTTCGTAATGTTCTCTGCGGTCACGTTCATGCAGTAGTCATAGGCGTTCTCCAACAGCTTGCCCTCAGTATTCGTTGCCGAAATAAGATGGCATAAATTAAACGGCGGCAATGGAGAATTGACGGTCAGAATGTTGCCGTACTGCTGTTTGAACCGCTCTCCGCGGCTGTCCACGTTCATCCAATAGTCGAGCTCTTTCAGCGCCGCATAGCCGTTCTTCTTGATGTACTCGCGCGTATGCTCGCTCAGACTCTTGTTGGACAGATTGATGTCCGGCGTGAACAAATAACCAAGCGTATTCACCCGGTCGATCCCTGCCGAGCCATGATCGCGCTCGATGATGCCGCGCACGATATAAGCGATGTCGAGGAAGCAGCCGCTTCCCGTCCCGCCTGACAGACCAGTCAATAAGAACACCATCAGCTTCTTGTTCGTGCCTACGGATAGCGTTTTGATTTTCTTGTCAATCGCCTGCACGACTTGATTGATCTTCGTGAATAGCAGCAGCCGTCCCGCCTGCCGTACACCCGCCGCCCCGTTCATGCCATCCGTAATGCTGAGCTCCGGGGAGAGCCAATCCGTAATGTACGGCTCCAAAATACTGCGGTTCTGCAAGAGCCCCCCGATTTCCGGATTGGACAGCAGAACAAATTCATTGATCGGGTCGAGTCCGATTCCTTTGTAACGCTTTGTGCGATCCTGTTCGTTCGTCTCAAACGCCAGAAACTCCACATTGTCGGGTTTGTCGCGCTTCTTCTTGGACAACGGATCCTCCGGCAGCTTAAAGCGGCGGTTAATCTGATATTTCAAACGAAGCAAAGCATCGATCCCCGTGCCGCCAAGTCCAATGATGAGAATCGGATTGTCGATCGTATCGACGCGGATTTTGTCGCTGACGATGCCTCCACCTAGTGACACGTCCAGTTGCTGAATATGCTCTCTGACTATCGGTTTCATATACGCTTCCCCCTCAAATTTATACCAGGTACTCTATGAAAATCGTCTTATCGATATGCTGCAGCGGCAGCGTAATTCTATCTCCGCTCTTCAGCTCCAATCCCGCGCTGGCATCTACAACCCGTCCGGACTTCTCGACCGGAGCTGCCGAACCGTTGCGCAGTAGAATCCGATCTGCTTTCGCCGGGGTAAAGACGACCTTCTCGGTCTCCTTTAGCTCCGGGGCAAGCTGCAGCAGCTGATGCAGATTGAATTTACCCTTGAAGGCGTTCAGCTTCTTGTACTGCGGGAACGACTTCTCATGCGTATTCTCATCGCGGATTTCGATGACGATTTGCCCAACGAAGCGGCGGTTCGCCTTTTTTACTGCCGCCGCAATGAAGTAAGCGGCTGCCGCGAGAACAGCTGCGGCTATGGCCGAGATGACAACGGTAAGCCAGGGAAACGGCTTCTTCTCTTCATCGACAGCCGGCGTTGTCGGCTTCGTCGCAGCTGCTCCTCCGGAAGCTGCTTTAGCACTGATTGTCAGCGGCTCGGACTCCCGATAGAAGCTGCGCTCCTCAGCGCGCACCTTCAGCTCGTAATCATGGGCTTCGGGAATTTCGAATGTTCCCTCGAATTTATCGCCCGTGTTGTTCAGCTTGATTTCCTCTGTCTGACCGCTGTCCATATCCTTCGCGAGCAGTACAGCGTTCATATTCTTATATAGTTCGGCCGTTTGCAGCTTCTGGCCGTTGCTCGTCAGATACGCCCCGATCTGTACCTTGTCACCAGGCTTATAGCTTCCCGCGGTAATCGGCTCCATCTCTAGCTCCAGGTCGTAGTTGAAGACGAGATTAATGTCAATTTTATCCTTGGAGGCTCCCTTGACCCGCAGCTTCCAATCGCCCTCGGCCGGATTCAGCAGCTTTATGAGGGAATAGCTCTTCGACTTCGACAACAGCACTTCGTCCGACGGAACCGCTACTTTGTCCCCGGCAGGGTTCACCAGCTCTGTCTCGACTGGCTTTGCTGACATGATTGAGATATTCGCTTCAATCACATTCGCGTTAGGTACATTGACCGTAACTTCCTGGAAGCTGCCCGTCCCCGTCATGGTCTGGATGGGCACGATTTTCAGCTTCAGATGGCTGGCAAAAATTTCACTAAGTATACGTGGAAGATCATCCGCTGAGCTAGTCGAGAAAGCCTTCGCCCCCGTCTGGTTCGCGAGTTCTTCCAGCGGCGCCTTGTTCAGCTTGCCATCAGCGTTCAGTCCGATCGTGTAAATGGGAATGCCCGCATCCTTCGCCTCTTCAACCGCCTTGCTCAGCTCCTGATCCGATGCGCTTTGCGTCCGTCCAGAGCTTTTGTTGAAATCATTATTGCCGTCTGCAAGCAGAACGATCATCGGCTCGTGATTGGGGTCAGCACTTTTTTGCAGCACCTTGACCGCTTC
This sequence comes from Paenibacillus lentus, assembly GCF_003931855.1. Lineage (NCBI taxonomy): Bacteria > Bacillati > Bacillota > Bacilli > Caryophanales > Paenibacillaceae > Paenibacillus > Paenibacillus lentus. Next base: position 265,908 of record NZ_CP034248.1, read on the forward strand.
TTTAACACCCACCGCGATATCGGTGTACGGTCCCCGATCCAAACCGTCAATGAAATCCTTCAAATCCTGCTTATCCTCAGGCGTTTTGATTTCAAGCAGCGCCTTCTCCCGCTGTACTTTGTCGGTGAAAGCAATAATTCCCACCTTATCGCCTTGAGCGGACAGCATATCGATGAACATCTTCATCGCTTCATTGCCGACTTTATTCGCATCGCTCGTCTTCATGGAATTACTCACGTCGACAACGAGTACCGCATCAATGCGCGAGCCTGGCTGACTCCCCTGCGCGGCAGGCGCAGCCCCGTAAATCTCGGAGCCTAGCGTAGAAACGAGTAACCAAAAGACCATGAAAGCCGTTAATATACTTAAAGATTGCTTGTAACGCTTCTGCATAATCGTGCTCCTTTATTTTGGTTTCGGATAGTATAATTGTACTAGAGCTTTAATCATTGTAATCAATATTCCTTAAAAAAAGGTTAAGAGGTTGAAAAGATTCGCCCCTAAGTTTCGTCAATTTCTACCAAGTCTAGCGTTGTCCATATGATATAATTAATACCTTCATAATTCAATTACGAAAGGAAGCTGCATATGGTTACATACGGATGCCTGGCCCTTTTGTTTCTCTTCGTTATCACGAAGTCCATTCTATATTACACGCGCAGAAACCATATCATCGCTCCCCAGGAGCTTGACACACGATTACTGCAGCTAATTAACCATGAAGAGAGAGAGCCATGAATAAGAAAATAAGAATGACACTGCGCCCTCCCATAAAAACGAATTATGCCTATGAAAAGTTAAGGTGCTGTAAAAATTGCCAGAGTTATACCGCACTCACAGAGGATAATTGTACGATCTGCCGCAAGCCCAAGCCCGGGCTTCGTCCGGTCGAGGAGCTGGCCAGCCGCGCAGCAAAGCGCTCCCTGATCAATGATTTGCTGCTCTCCCTGCTGCTTACGCTGATCGCCATCCTGTTCAGCCCAACTTTTCAGCATATGGCAATTTCGGCGTTGTGCGGCATCGTCCTCATAGCCGTGCTCTATGCCGCACAACGCAAAGCGCACACAAGCCGGACATCCATCGAGCTAGGCAAAATGTTTGTCCGCGACCGGGAACGCATCGCACAAGGCCTTGTGCGCAATCTCGAAATCGCTGCCGCGCAAGACAATGAAGCCCGCTCCTATGAATTGATGCGGGAAATCGCTGTCCTAATTCGCAGCGATCATATCCGCAAGCTGCAAATTTTCCTGCTGCAGTCGATCATGCTGCGCAAGGATATGGAGCTGGAGCTGGAGCCGCTGCTGCTGGAGAGCTTCGATCCCGAGCTGGCTGCTTACATCGGTGAGCTTACTAAGATCAAGCGCGAACTCATTAAAGACCGCACCTTCAAATATGTTATAAAGCATGAGCAGCAGATAAGGGCGATGAAAGACGGAGAAGACATTCTCGTTGGAGTTGCCGGAGCAGCGGTAAGAATGAAGCGTTACGTACTGGCCTATGCCTCATTCATCGCCCGTTACGCCCGTAAGCTGCCCAAGGATCGCTTCCTCCGGCTGTATCGGATCGTGATGGAGAATCCTGATTCCAACTGGGGCGCACTGCAGGCAGAGACTTCACGAATTTATGAAGAGAAATACCAATGGGATGCCGATTTTCAACAATTAAAGCCGAGGTCTACTATACATGATGTTTAAAAAATGGTTAACCCTGCATCATCTACTCATTTTACTATGTTTATTGATGGTTCCTCTGCTTATTTATAAAGGTTTAGGAATTTCTCAGAAACTTCACGCAATTAAAAATGCAGAAGCATTGTATGAAGAAAAAAATCTGATCGATGCAGAGACTTTTTATCAGAAAGCACTTAACAACAAGACCATTCAGTATAAGGAGGAGCTCATTGCCTCGCGATTAGATGAACTAGCTCCGATTACCACTATAAAAGAAAGCCTGTCCAATATTGCTGATCAAGCGTCCGAGGCTGCCCACGAAAACAATTTTGAGCGCCTGATGAGCGCATATGCCGACCTTCAAGAGGTGCGCAGCAGCTATATGGCTCCCGAAGGGCGATATAGCGAGTACTACCGGCAGTTATCTGAGCAGTACGGCATTTCGCAGAGCTTTACGGATTATTTCCAAAACTTCCGAAGAACCCTGCTGGAACAGCCTAAGCACAACTTGGATGATGGTAGCTATGAAAATGAATCATTTAAATGGAAGCTCTTGCGCATCCCTGCCCATTTTTTCGGAACAGAGCAAGAATGGCTCGATGAGCTGAATGCGGCGTTCAAGCAGTATGATGAAGCCAAGCTGGAGCGGATCATGGCCAGCGGATATGTCGAGGCTATGCTGCAAAACGCTTCTACCATGCTGGACGAATACAAAAAACATAATCATGATGCCCCCTGGATCACCATCAAAACGAACGATTTAATGGAGTCCCTGCTCAAGAAAGACTGGGATAACGAGGATTACGCCGCCTTCGCTTTGCACTCGCGTCAATTCGAAACGTTCGCAAGCTCTGCGAGCCCGCGATCCAAGGTGCTGACCTATGCCAAAGACGGAATCGCCAGGCTACTCCGCACTGCCCAAAAACACGCGAAAAGTGGGAACTACCAAGAAGCCATCGACCTCTATAAGGCGATCGGCAATTATCAGGATACGAAGGCTGACATCCAAGCCACCGAGCTAGCCTGGACAGCTGCCGAACCTGTTAGGCTTCTTCCTGTCCCTAACGATAGTGAAGGCTATAAGCATGTCGCAGGGGGCGTGAACCAGTTCGGCTCGAACGTCTACGTAGCTGCAACCGATGCGAGCAACCAGTTGTTTTTTGCCCGCATGAATAGTGAGGGAAGCGTACAAACCTTGTCCAATCGCGAGTTGACCTCACTGGAACCAATCCGCAGCATGCGCATTGATCCCACTTTAAGTACCTCGAGCACCCCCGTTGTAGTCGTCGAGACCGAATCGGCTACACGAAAAACACTGTACGCTGCCTTCGAGGTGCTGGAGGATCGCATTAAGCCGATGTTTTGGATTGATGCGGACGACCTGAGCATTCAGGCGCCTGATACGCTGCATGTCGTTAATCCGCATGGTCAAGGCGAGGGCGAAACGGCCATATTTGTCCGTTACGGCGATAACTTTGAATTTACCGGCGTCAAGCAAAGCTACGTGGATATTGATGCAGACACTGTTAGCCAATACCCGGGCACACTTGTCCGCTTCACCAGCACCATCACTTCTCCAGGAACCGGCGAAACACTCGCCTTCGGCGAGAACAAATATTTGTTGCTCCAAGGCGACTTCACCTTCTACGAAGGAGAGGCAACGATCACCGGGCGCTTCACAGGCTACAAGGAGCTATACACGGAAGCACCATCTACACATGATGGCGAAGACCAATTCACAAGTACACCTGATGAAACTATCATCACCCCCGAGCCTGCCGCCCAGATCATCTACGTTCCCGTCGTCCAAGTAGAGTCCATAATGCAATAATTCGCCAGCCAATAAAGACTCTGCCAGCATGTTCTACTTCAATGAAGACATTGAGGGCGGACTTGGAGGGCGTGACTTGGAAGGCGGAACTTGGTGGGCCGACTTGGAAGGCGGAACTTGGAAGGCCGACTTGGAAGGCGGAACTTGGTGGGCGTCTGACTTAGATGGATTTCATGTGTCTATTTTCCTTGCAAAAGCACTTTAGCAAAAATAACTGTATTTCGTGTATTTAAAGCATTACTTTTTGTCTTACTAGCCTGTTTGTCTTGTTTTAACTACAAGAAATCCAGCTAATCTGTGCAACCAGCCGATACTGGATCATTTAAATACAACGAATACAGTTATGACGTTCATTCAGTTGGCTCTGCAACTTTAAATGCCACGAATAATAACAAGTAACAACGAATACAGTTAAAGCGTGCATCTAACATACGTTGCTTTTTTAATTACAACAAGCCCTAATTCAGATATACGAAAAGGCTCTAAATCATTCTAAATGAACGATTTAGAGCCTTTTTTGGCTTTATAGATCCATCTATAGTGGTTCATTCCGGTGGTTCCATTCTCGCTAAAGATGTGTTCTCTGTTGTAGCCGCAGCTGCTCAGGTATATCAAATCGCAAAATCGCCATTAGCTTCTTCAAAGTAATGCGAGCTAAGCCAAGCACCCGTTCAAGCACTTTAAAGTCACTGGAAGCTACTTCAAAGTTACTTCAAACATTTCAAGCATTTCAAGCACTTCAAGCACTTCAAGCACTTTAAAGTCACTTCAATCTATTCCAAGCGAATTCAAAGCCACCTCAAGTTACTACAAACTACTACAAACTACTACAAGCTACTCGAATCCATTTCAAGCTATTTAAACCGGTTCTAAATTATTTCAGCTCCGCAAATTGAACGCGTCGATATGTTTCCTCGACTAGCTCTGCAACATTATCTTCCAATCTGGTGACCAACTCCTCATTGATCTCGAAGCCGCCCTGCTCCGTACGAGCGATATAAGCATCCACCGCATAAACCCCACCTAGAATATGACGTGCACCAAGCGCCGATAGCACTGGTTTAAGCGAATAGTCAATAGACAGCAGGTGCGCCAGGCTGCCACCGATAAATAGCGGCAAAATAATTTTGCCAGCTAGGCCTTTTTGCGGGACGAGATCCAGGAATGTCTTCAACACTCCCGTATATGATGCTTTGTACACCGGGCTGGCAACGATGATCGCATCCGCTTCAGCGACTAGTCCGTTCGCCTTCACGATCGCTTCACTTTCGAATTTCGTATGGATGAGATCCTCTGGAGGAAGCTCGCCCACATTCACATGATTAACCTCAAAACCTTGCTTTTGCAGCAGTTCATCGGCCAGCTCGATTATCGCCGTCAAGCGGGAGCCGGGCGTAGGACTTCCGTTAATAATTGTCACCTTTGGCATATTTATATTCTCCTTTGCTAGGTTCTTTTTTGCACGCTATTTCTGTAGCATAACTAATTTTCACCGTTCGATCTAATTCTTGATCATTTGTGATTACGGGCTGCCGCCGACCTAATCCCGACTAAATCACTCTACTTAAAAAAAGGCTATCAATATTTAAAGTAAATGTCAATCAGGCACCCTCATCTAGGCAAATGCATACTCATACTTCAAAGAAGTTACCATGATCTGGAGGTTTTTATTTTGAATCCGATAATTCCTGAAAATCCAATGAGTACGATGAGTCGAGCGATTCCCTCGTTCACGATGATTCCTTCGATTGATTCGATGAAATCATTCAACTCGATAGCCGAAAATCTTAATTCAGCGAGAAGCAAGGGCTTCATGAAAACTATGAACCACTCGTCCCCTCCGATGCCAGCATATCCGCATCCAATGCCCCCTTATCCAACAAATAATGAAAATCCTGTTTACCCGTATTACGCCAAAGAAACGGTATGCAAAGAACAGCCTATAGCCTTCCCGCCTCAGCATCAGCCTTTTCAACCGGGATTGGAAAGCTTCATGAGCCCTAAGCCGATCTCAGAGAATCCAAATTACCGCGGTAGTTGTAAGCTTAAAGGCAAGGTTGCAATTATTACGGGCGGAGACAGCGGTATTGGCCGGGCTACGGCGATCGCTTTCGCCAAAGAGGGTGCAGACGTCGTTATCCCCTATTTGTGGGAAACCTCGGACGCCATGGAGACCAAAGCTCGTGTGGAGGCGCTCGGACAATGCTGCCTGCCCATCCAAATCGATCTTCGTTTCAAAAGAAATTGCGAAACCGTCGTGCATGAGACGATCTCTGCTTTTGGCCGTCTCGACATTTTGGTCAACAATCATGGCGTACAGTATCCTCAGAACAGCATCGTTGATATTTCCGAGCAACAGCTGTACCAGACCTTTCAAACGAATATATTCCCGTTTTTTTTCATGGTTCAGGCAGCACTGCCCCATTTGCGCCGTGGAAGTTCGATAATCAATACCACCTCCATTACAGCTTATAAAGGACATAAGACGCTGATCGACTATTCCTCTACAAAAGGAGCCATTGTCTCATTCACCCGCTCCCTGTCGCTCTCGCTCATCGATTACGGCATTCGTGTAAACGCCGTTGCACCCGGCTCAACCTGGACGCCTCTCATTCCCTCCAGCTATAGCGCCGAAAAAGTAGCCGTATTTGGCACCGATGCGCCGATTGAGCGGGCAGCACAGCCCTATGAGCTCGCTCCTGCTTATGTTTATTTGGCGAGCGATGATTCCAGCTACGTTACCGGCGAAGTTATGCACGTAAACGGCGGTGCCATGGTTACAACGTAACAAGCATAATTGTTCAGACTTTAACAAAGTTCTTGACAGCCCACTAGATAGGGTTACAACATAACAGGCGAAAAATGTTCAGGCTTAACGAATAAGCCCATTCCCCCATTCCCTTCCGTCCTTTACCGACAATTGTCTTCCAAACGATGGACTAGAGCGCCTCAACAATATCCCCGGCAAGCAAGGAGCCGGACGTCCATCGCGCCGAAGCGGCGCGCTCTCCAGCAAGGCCGTGCAGATATACGCCGAGCGCAGCGGCTTGAATTCCGTTCAGGCCTTGGGCAAGCCATGAGGCGATGATGCCCGTGAGCACATCGCCGCTCCCTCCGGTCGCCATCCCGGGGTGACCAGTGGTGTTGACAAAGACGCGGCCGTCGGGGTCCGCAACGACCGTGCGGGCTCCCTTCAACACCAGCGTCACGCCGTGCTGCTCGGCGAATCGGCGCGCGAAGCCGAGCCGATCCCGCTGCACCTCGGCCGTGCTCAGCCCGGCGAGCCGGGCCATTTCGCCGGGATGCGGCGTCAGCACCGTCGCCGCAGCCCGGCGCTGCCACGCTGCAAGGCCTCCGGCCGCAGCGAGAATGTTCAGGGCATCCGCGTCCACGACAAGTGGACGGGGGATGCCCTCCCAAAGCGCGCGCAGGAAGCCCGCCTCGCCCGGAAATCGGCCCAGCCCCGGGCCGACGGCGAGCACATCGCGCGCCTGCATAAGCCGCAGCACTTCGTCCGCGGCGGCCTCGCTCCACGCCCCGTTCCCGTCATCGGGAATCGGGGCGGTCATGAGCTCGGGCACGGCGCCGGCCGCATGCGGCAGCAGCGCGGCTGGCAGCGCCCACGTGGCCAGCCCGCAGCCGGCGCGAAGCGCGGCCTTGGCCGAGAGCAGCGCAGCGCCGCTCATCGGCAGGCTGCCTGCGGCCAGCAGCACGTGCCCGTGCGTGCCCTTGTGACCGTCCGCCCTGCGAGGACGGTCTAACCCGATGCCGAGCTCGCTCCGCAACGAGGCCTCGGACAAAACCTGCCCTGCACCGGGCACATGCCGAGGCAGGACAGGCGGAATGCCGATATAACGCACCACCACTTCCCCCGCAGCCTCAGCTCCCGGATACTGGGTCAGCCCCGCCTTCAAGAAGGCCAGGCTGACCGTCCTCCGGGCCCGGATGCACGGGTCGTGCACACCGCCCGTATCGGCGTCCAAGCCGCTCGGTATATCTGCCGCAACGATCGGCAGACCGCTTCCATTTGCTGCGCGGATAAGGGAAGCGTAAGCCCCTCGCGGAGCCCCCTTCGCGCCTGTACCGAGCAGCGCGTCGACGATCCCGGTGAAGCCGGAGAAAATATCGGCTTCACCGGGCGTGTACACTGATCGCGGCAGCCCAAGCGCTTCCGCGATCGCATGCTGCGCCGCCGCATCACCGCGAAGCGATTCCGGCGGCTCCACATAGAGCAGATGGACGCGCACCCCCGCGTCCATCAGATGACGGGCACAGACCAGCCCGTCACCGCCGTTGTTGCCTTTTCCAATTAGGATAAGCCAGCGTTCCCCCCGAGATCTCTCCCGCTCGGCCAATTCCCAACGAATAGCCTCCTGACGAACGACGCTCGGGTCAGCCACCTCCGCCGAACCTTGCTGCTCATTTCCGGATCGAACACGGCAATAAGCAAGCACCTCCTCCGCAATGACTCGCCCGGCGTTTTCCATTAAAACCATCGAGGGAATGCCCAGCGTTTTTATCGTATAATCGTCGATCTCCCTCATCTGTTCAGAAGTTACCATCTGCATGTTCTGTTTCCCCTGCCCTTCTAATTTGCCATGCAGTATGCCGTATAAACAGCCAAAGACTGCCCTCCACAGACTGTAAAAAAACAAAGCTGCCTCATAGCCAACAGAACTAGGTTCTGCATCCCTTATTGATCTCGTAGGCCCCGTAACTTGTTAGATCACATCTGTCTTTCTCTAATAAGCGACTGTAAAACGGGCTCCAGGGAACTGCGGATCCTCCGCTTCATCCAGCAAGGCTACGGCGTAATCCTCGATGGAGATGCGGCTCTGATCCCTCTCATCCGTAACCAGCCGATTCGTACCGATTCGAAACTGCCCCGTGCGTTTGCCCGGCTCGATGACTGCTGCTGGACTCAATACCGTCCACAGCAAATCAGATGCTTTATATACTTGGTAGGCTTCATCATGAGCTCGCGCTAAAGGACGGATCTCTTCCGGGAATTCGGGGGTATCCATCAGCAAAACGCCAGGCTCCACTTCCAGCCCTCCGGCCCCGCCAACCACGATTAACCGGCGCACTCCGCCGCGCTTCACACCCTCGACCAAGGAGCGAGCTGCTTCTGGAAGCTCATCCTCCTCTCCAAACTTGGGCCCGTATGCACTAATAACGAGATCCCTGCCTTCCACCGCCTTCGCAATCGATTCGGGCATTAAAATATCTCCCTGGAGCAGATGAAGCCCCTCTTGGTCTTCCAAACCTTCCAGCTTAACGGTATTGCGGACAACCGCGGTTACCTCATGCCCCCGCCGCAGCGCCTCTGCCAAAATAGCTTTTCCGATCGTACCCGTGCCACCAAAAATTAAGATTTTCAATTCGAACGCCTTCTCTCTTCTAAATTTGATTGTGCTTGTATTATCATTATCACAAACAGCAGGAGATCAAACGTCTACGGATAAAACGCTAAGGATAAAGCGGCAGAAGATAAAGCGGTACGGCTGGCTGGTTTCTTAATTACCCTAATTCTGCTTATATGACAAGGCCCCTTCCTAACTGAAGAAGGATAGGCATTAAGCCTATACAAGCTTGGCGGAAGAGGCTTTATATTTTACCATATAGGTATTGGTCGCATGGTAGTAACCATTAGGATCGTCACCTGAAACAACAAACCACTTTTACATTTACCATAATGATCGTATGAACTAGAACTACCTGATGATTAGATTTGGTTCTGGTACCAACTAGATTGAACAACTATTGAATTGAACCTGGAATGTATCTAAATGCTCCCACTCTCGCTGTTGTTTCCAGATTTCTCAGATGGATTTCTCAGATGGTATAGGTTCCTAAGATGCTGAATTCCGACCACGAAAGTAACCGCATGCTTATGCTCCCAAAACAGTTTCCCAGCTTTCTTTCAGAAAGTTTCCGTTTTTTTTAGAAATGTTCTGAAGAGTTTCATTTCTTCGAGACTTCACTACTTCAAGATTCTGCTACTGTCACACCACGAAATGGATTTCATGTATCTAATTTCGCTCTAAACGAATGTTTCAAGGAATTAGATGGATTTTATGCACCTAGAATCAGGGAATCCAGCTCAGAATTGGCCATTTCTTTTTTCTAACGACATGAAATCCATTTAAATCTACTTTTCCTTCATTATCGCAGAAACTAACTACTATAAATCAGACTGTTGAAAAAGCCCCTATCTAGATCACATTACCGCGTTAATTTGGTATAATATAGGTAATATATTGAAAGTGTGGTGCGCGAGTTGCCTAACATTCAACAAGATAGAAATCAAATTGAATTGGTTAGTATAGATATGCTTGTACCAAAAGATCATTTACTACGAATCATTGATGAAAACGTAGATTTTTCATTTATTACGGAGATGACTCGCCCCTACTATCACGGCACATTAGGGAGGCCTCCAATTCACCCGATTCGCCTTTTCAAAATGATGCTGATTGGTTATTTATATGGCATTCACTCCGAAAGGCAATTAGAGCAAGAAATTAAAACGGACGTAGCCTACCGCTGGTTCCTCGGTCTAGGCTTAACGGATCCTGTGCCGGATCACTCGACGATTAGTTACAACCGTAATGTGCGATTCAAAGGATCTACCATTTTTCAAGACATTTTTGACGAAGTAGTCCGTTTGGCCATCCGTCATAACATGGTAGGGGGACGTGTTCTCATTACTGATTCAACGCACATCCAAGCTAACGCGAATAAAAATCGTTCATCGATGCAAGTTGTGACGGAAACGCCCCTTGAATATTTAAAAGAATTGGAGACAGCTGTTAATCAAGAACGAGAGCGTCATGAAAAAAAGCCGCTGCCGCCCGTGAAAAACGAAACGATTGAAAAAAAACTGCGAGTGAGTAACACCGATCCAGAAAGTGGCTTTATGAAGCGTAAAGGCAAACCCGAAGGGTTTTATTATTTGGATCATCGTACAGTCGATCACAAATTCAATCTCATTACGGATGTCCATGTTACCCCTGGAAATGTGAATGACTCAACCGTTTATATAGAAAGACTTCAAAGACAGATCGATACATTTGACTTTCACAATACGTTAGAAGCTGTTGCTTTGGATTCAGGATATATGACGCCCTACATATGCAAAAAAACAAGCGAGATGGGTATTTTCAGTGTCATCGCTACTCGTAATGCCCCTACAGCAGAGGGGACTATACCCAAAGAAGAGTTTTCCTATGACCCGCAACAAGACGCTTATATATGTCCCAATGGATCTAAGCTGACTTACCACACAACCAATCGCAATGGATACAAAGAATATATGTCCAACCCTGACTTATGTGGCCAATGCCCATTATTGGATAGCTGTACATCAAGCAAAAATCGTAAACGTAAAATTCAGCGGCATGTTTGGGAAGGGTTTAAAGAGCGAGTAGAAGCGAATTACCGTAGCTCTTCAGGACAGATCTTGTATAAGCTCCGTTGTAAAACAGTTGAGCGAAGCTTCGCGGATGCCAAAGTGCTCCATGGGCTTCGCATTTCCCGTTTGCGTGGCCGGGAAAAAGTGCAGGAACAAGCACTGATGACTGCCATAGTGCAGAACATTAAGAAAATAGCAAGGCACCTAGCCAAGCTTTTTTCTCGTACAAACGGGAACTCACCTTATATTTTAATCCTTTCGATTCTGGATTTCCGTGGAAAGTATGTTTTCTTGCATAGAAAATCAATTACTTCAACAGTCTGTATAAATCCAGTTGGATTTGAGTTTGGGGTTGGGTTAGCTCTACTTCTACTTCTACTTCTACTTCTAGTTCTAGTTCTTGTTCTTTCTTGTTCTACTTCTCGTACTCTCTGCCTCTGGCTCTGCCCTTTAGTTCTGCCTTTGGCTCTAATTTCCGCCTCTCGCTCTGCCCTCAGGTTCAACCTCTAGTTCAATCTACTCCAAATTAAAGATATGGCTAGCGTTCAGGCTAGTCTAGGTTCCAACCTTGCCCAGCACAAAGCTGATAGCTAAAATAATCAGGACGAAAATCGAAATAACCACGAACCGGTAATCCTTCTCGTGGATGAACGCGAGCATTGAGACGAATACGCGAAATACAGGGGTCAAAATGAGTAGGATTAAGCCAACTTCGATAATAGCTACGGACTTCAGTTGGAGCACGCCTTGGAATATGTCGGGCAGACTCGTTGGAAAGGTATCCTCGGGATAGCCGCTGTCCCCCGTGACGAGAAATAGAATAAGGCCGACAACGATAACTAGGCCGGCCAGAACGATGCCGATTCGCAGCATTTTGCTGACGGCGATTTCAACTTCGGCTGTCCGCTCCTGATGTTTTGCTTGCTGTTGCTGTTCCGACATAGGTCAACCCCTCCATCCCTGGTATATCATTTGGAAGGCGATGTAGATCATGATGGGGATAAAAAGCTTGCGGATCGTTTTGCTTTTTAGCCGCTGCATAATTCTCGCCCCGATCGTTGCCCCGACCAATACGCCGAGAGCGACTGGCGCTGAAATGACGGGGATAATGTCACCGCGCAGGAAATAGATTCCCGCACTGGCAGCAGCGGTGACGCCCATCATGAAGTTGCTCGTCGCTGTGGACACTTTGAGCGGCATTTTCATAAAAACGTCCATTGCCATAACTTTGAAGCTGCCACTACCGATTCCCAGCAGTCCGGAAACCACACCAGCCCCGTACATGACGCCAAAGCCTTCGTATACCCGGTCTACGTTATAAGTAATTTTTCGGCCCAGCGCTTTATCATAGTATTCTCCGCCTAGCCCCAGCTTCTCGGCTACCGGATGCTGCGGAACGTTAACAGGGATTTCCTCCTTGCCCTTCTTCACCATCGCATACGCTGAATAAAGCAGCAGCAGGGCAAATATGAAGTATAAGAAATTCGGTGCAATTAACGCAGCTAGGAACGCTCCCGTTATCGCCCCGACCGTTGTGGCAATCTCCAGGAACATGCCTACCCTCACATTGGTAATCCGATCCCTTATGTAAGCAACGGCCGAGCCGCTAGAGGTCGCGATAACCGAAATCAGACTCGCTCCGATTGCATGATTAATGTCCACGCCGAATAGCAGGGTTAGCGCCGGAGTTACGACGATTCCGCCACCTAGCCCAAGAATGGAGCCAACAATTCCCGCCAAAATGGCGATCAAAAAAATTTCAATAACAATGGCAGTCAAAAAGACATCTCCTTTGTGATCATTTCCGAGAATCATCCCAGTATTTCTCATCTTTTTTTCTTAATTCTCAAATACATGCCCAGAGACTCGGGCGCCGTATACCGAAAGCCATATTTCAAATAAAGCTTGTCAGCCGGCCGATCAGCGATCAGACTGACATAAGCCTCATCTGGCGCCTCGTTCTTCAAATCATTCATAAGCTCATCCATAATGAGCTTCCCAAGCCCTTGTCCCTGATAATCTGGACGCACGGCGATATCCACAATTTGCAGGAAACAACCCCCGTCGCCGACCACTCGCCCCATGCCGACAAGCTCCTTTCCTTCATTGCCAGCATATAGTGACACCGCAAAAAGTGAGTTGCTCAACCCGATTTTTATCCCCTGCTCACTTCTCGGACTCAGTCCTGCTTGCTTCCTCAGTACGGCATAATCTCCAGCATCCGGAACTTCTCTGACAACACGAACTTGCTCCTGTTCCATGCGATTTCTCCCTCCTGCTCCGCTGCTGCGGCACTAAGTAAAGATATGCGCCTTCCTTCAATCGATGTAGGCCACGTCCATCCGTATATCAGTCTATCAGTCAATCATAACCATGTTTCTATCGATCAGTCGATCATAACCATGCTTCTTCAGCAACCGAAGAGCCAGGCAACCGAAGCCACCAGCAACCGAAGCACCCAGGCATCATCCTTGCCAAGCATGCGCAGACTGGTTTAGTCGATCACGCCGCTCTCCACCAAGCAGTAGTAGGATAGACACCTCTTCGGTAAAGGTTCTCAGCCCGAGATCCTTATGCTTGTGCGCTTGCCCCGAAGGCCTATTCAATCACGCCAAGCGTCCTATTAGGTCAAATATAGCATAAGCTACCTCGCTTATGAAAGAAGACCATAGGCTTCTGAACAGATGATAATCTTGCTATATCCCCGCTTAGGGCAGGAGCAGACATGCAAAATGAAGCCACGGCGTTTTTTTCCATTTCTCCGCTTGAAAAACGTACCTAACGTATGCAATAGTGGAATGAGGAAGATCGAAAGGGTGGTTTAGGTGTCACTTTCGGATTGGATAGTGTGGCCTTCTCTGTATTCTCCTACAGCCGTCATTTTAGCGCCAGCGCTTATACTGTTCATTTGGCAATATGGCGCCTCCAAGCGAAGAACGACACACAAGATCAATGTGCGACTTGAACGTCTGCATCGCAGCTTGGAAATATACGCCGCAGCGACGGGAGCTCTGCTTCGGGAAATCGACGGACAGAATGAACCGTCATCTGCCGAGCATGCGCAGCTGGTCGATAAGCTGCTGGCCTGTAAAGCCGCACCATACGCAACAGAGGATTTGCTAGCACAGATTACAGCTTATACGATGAACGAAGGGGACAGAACGCGCCTTACACTGCTGTTAAGAACAATCGAGCGCGAGACGGAACGATTGGTAGAAGAGCGCAGCGTACTGTTACGCCGCACAGAGAAGCCCGGTTGGGGCTGGTCTTTATGGCAGCAGTTCCATCATGCGCTGCCGTTTATATTTACGGTCGGTATTTTTATGCTGGTTCTCTGGCTCCTAGGCTCACTGGATTCGCTCGGCTACATCGGAGATGAGCGCTGGAGCACATCAGAAGATCAATGGTCCCTGCTATATATTTGGACTCGCTTTCTTTCATGCCTATTCTCCCTGCTTATACTATATCCCTACCTCAGGGGCTGGAGAAGGGAGTCGTCCAGTTCTTTGCTGCAGCGCTGGCTAGCCGTTATCATTGCTTTGACCGCTTTGCTGCATATGATCGGCTTGTCCTGGGCTCCGTATATATTTACACTTCAGCTGCTGCTCTTTTTAGCAGGATTTCGCTTTAGTCATAACAAGCCGCGCAAATCCCGCCCCTTCGTAGGCCATTATTTCGAAGAAAACGAGCTATCCGCGCTGGAGGCTCAGCTTGTGGATTCACCCGACCTTGATATGGATTCTGGATTGAAATCCAAAGACTCTGGATCGCCTTAATTTATTCATCTGCGATTCCAGCATAAATAACCCCGATCCCTGTGTTGCCTTGCAGGTCTTACCGACCTTTCAAGCCACCGGATCGGGGTTGTTCTCTTCTTCATATCCAAGAATGATCCATTCCCTGTCTTCTTTACTCTGTATTCTATCTACTTCCAGATTGCCGGAATGGCCGGGCTGAATTTCGCTGGCTTCCGGAGGACTTGGCAGAACTGGAAGCACCCATTTCGTAACGTTTCCGCTCTGTACGCTCCATCTGAACGATTTGTCCTTCATGGACGACAATGTTGAGCGAGCCGAACTCCATCTTGTCTAACAATCCTGCAATCCGATCTAACCATACATCGTCAACCTTTAATGGTTTTGCCATGCTTACTGCCTCCCTCTCCTCGGCAATTCTGTCTGTGTCCATATTTATTCCCATGAAATATTAATGCTGACTTTTACGCGTAAACCAGCTTTTGAACACTAAAGTAACGAGCGCTAGCAGCAGCAACAAAGAAGCTACGGCAAAAGACGCAGAGAACTGGTACTCGTTATACAAAATTTCCACATGTAGCGGAAGTGTATTGGTCTCCCCACGGATATGCCCAGAGACGACGGATACCGCGCCAAATTCCCCCATCGCTCTAGCATTACATAGTATAATGCCGTATAAGAGTCCCCATTTAATATTCGGCAGTGTCACTTTCCAGAAGACTTTAAAGCCCCGTGCCCCAAGCATCACTGCAGCCTCTTCCTCCTGCTGCCCCTGATCCTCCATTAACGGAATGAGCTCTCTGGCGACGAAAGGAAAGGTTACAAATAAGGTCGCAAGAATGATCCCCGGGAGAGCGAATATGACTTTCAAATCATGCTCCTGCAGCCACGGGCCGAGCCAGCCATTAGCACCGTATACAAGAACATAGATCAATCCGCCAATCACGGGAGATACAGCAAACGGCAAGTCAATTAACGTGATTAGCAGCTGCTTTCCGCGAAACTTAAACTTTGTCACGGCCCAAGCAGCAGCTACACCAAAAATGGTATTCAGCGGCACCGTAATGAGTGCGACTAGAAGCGTGAGCTTCAAGGCCGACAAGGCATCTGGATCCCCGATCGCCTCGATGTATACTCCCCAGCCTTTTTTCAGGGCTTCTGTAATAACTACAACTAGCGGTAAAACGATAAGCCACAGCAGCACCAGCACTGCTGCCCCGATCAGAATCCATTTCATAACGCTTGATTCATTCACCTTGCGCTGCCTGACCGTGGATGGCTTCTTGGCAGATAGCGGTACAAAGCCAGCCATTTCCTGATACCTCCCTGATTTCTGATTGCTAGACTCTCCTGTTCTAGTTCTCCAGCGATTGTTGTTTTTTCAAGCTCTTTTCAAGCTCTTAGCTGCACCTTCTCCATGAGACTTCTCAGCTCATTACGGTGATTATTTGCGGTGATTATTTACCCCGTCTCTCTCCTCCTCGGCATGACGCATTGACCGCGATCTCACTCTTTCGCCGTCTTGCGTACTTTCCGCTGCAGGGAGTTGATGAGCAGCAACAGTACAAAAGATATGAACAGCAGGATCAAAGCCACCGCTGTAGCTCCGGCGTAATCGAACTGCTCCAGCTTCGACATAATGAGCAGAGGGGCGATCTCCGTCTTCATCGGCATATTGCCGGAAATGAAAACAACGGATCCGTATTCCCCAATCCCGCGAGCAAATGCCAGGGCAAATCCCGTCAGCAACGGCGGCAGCAGCTCGGGCAGTACGACGGAGCGAAATGTCCGGAAGCGGCTGGCGCCCAGCGTTGCCGCAGCCTCCTCGACTTCTGCATCCAGTTCCTGGAGTACAGGTTGAACCGTCCTGACAACGAAGGGAATCCCTATGAACATCAACGCCAGCGTGATGCCAATCGGGGTGAATGCAATCTTTATCCCTAGCGGCTCAAATAAGGAGCCGATCCAGCCGTTTGCCGAATAGATCGCTGTCAGCGACACCCCTGCTACCGCAGTAGGCAGAGCAAAGGGAAGATCGATCATCGCATCAAAAATATTTTTGCCGGGAAAATCATATCGAACGAGTACCCACGCGATCAGGAGACCGAGTACGGTATCAATTAATCCGGCCGCTGCCGCAGTCAGAAAGCTCACCTTATATGAAGCAAGTACGCGTGAATCTGTCGCAACATCCCAGAACTTCTCCCAGGTAAGACCCGTCGAATTCAGCAGCAGCGCAGATAACGGAATCAATACGACCAAGCTAATATATAGTACGCTGTAACCCATCGTGATCCCGAAGCCGGGAAGCACTCCGCGCTTTGAAGTGCTACTGTGCATGAATGCTCATCCTTTCCATCTGTGCATCCCTTTCCCCTTGCCTAGGATGCTCCTCCGTTTATCCGGTCGGTTATTTAGGCGCATAAATTTGCGTGAATATGCCGCCATCTCTAAAATGCTTCTCATGAACTGCAGCCCATCCGCCAAATTCCTCGTCAATCGTAAACAGTTTAATTTCCGGGAACGCACCTTCGAATTTACTCTTTACGCTGTCCAGCGTAGGCCGATAGTAATTTTCTGCGGCAATGGTCTGGCCTTCTTCTGAATACAGGTACTCTAAGTAAGCCTCGGCTACTTCGCGAGTGCCTTTTTTATCGATATTTTTATCTACAACAGCTACAGGTGGTTCAGCGATAATACTCTCCGACGGGTAGACAATATCGAATTTATCCGGACCAAGCTCTTCCACCGACAGCCAGGCCTCATTCTCCCAAGCGAGCAGCACGTCCCCTAGTCCACGCTCCACAAATGTCGTGGTTGCCCCGCGGGCACCGCTATCCAGGACCGGAACATTTTCATACAGCTCCTTCACAAACTCCTGTGCCTTGACCTCATCATTGTTGTTCTGATGCATCGCATATCCCCAAGCCGCAAGGTAATTCCAGCGTGCTCCGCCTGAGGTTTGCGGGTTCGGTGTGATGACCTCAATACCGTCCTTTATCAGATCATCCCAGTCTTTGATCCCTTTAGGGTTGCCTTTACGAACCAGGAAAACGATCGTCGAGGTGTAAGGTGAACTGTTGTGATCATATTTCTGCTGCCAGCCTTCATGAATTAAACCGGCCTGTTGAACCGCGTCGATATCATAGCCGAGAGCCAGTGTAACGACATCAGCGTCAAGCCCGTCGATGACAGCCCGGCCCTGCTTGCCCGAACCCCCATGGGATTGCCTGATCTTAACCTTCTGCCCACTCTTTTGCTCCCAGTGAGCAGCAAAGACTTCGTTGAACTCGGAATACAATTCACGGGTCGGATCATAGGATACGTTCAGCAGGGTTATCTCTTTTGCCTTTCCCCCGTTTCCTTCGGCATCGGTAGCGCTGCTCTTGTCTCCGCAGGCCGTTGCTACCAAAGAAACAGCCAGCACGAGACTAACAACCATCCCTTGCTTCAACACCTTTTTCATTACCACTCACTCTCCCCATACTCTCTTAAAATTTCTGTAATTTCCCCGATCCCTGCGAAGCTGCTTTAGCAAAATTAGAAAAGAGGAACGCCCTAGCCCCCCACGGTCAGACCGAACTGCTACCGTGTCTGCCAAGGCAAGTAGAGCGTTCCTCCGTCCGTACGGTGAGAACATTATTTTATTATTCCTACCTGTTTAGTATGCTATGATTGTATTCTATATGCGCTGGGTTTTCTTGTCAAACACTTTTATTGTAATTGTATTAAAAATCTATAAGAAGCGCTTATATTCCAAGATGAGCACGTTGTATCCCCACAGCAAAAGACGAGGCTGGCAGCCTCGTCTTTCTTTTCGCTGAGTTGTTATAAGATAATTGAACCTAAACGCCACTCACCTGTGATTCATGCGGTACGATCGCGACGCAAGATGGCTCCTTCACCTCAAGTTCACTGTCCGTAAGTGATAGGCTTCCTGTTACAGGGTCTCTGCGAAGCACTTTGATGTTATTACTGAATTGGTTGGCCACGATCACAAAATCGTAGGTAACGGCAAAATTACGCGGCCATCTGCCACCGGTGCTCGTCCACTCCGGTGCGCTCAGCCCCCCGTCCGACTCGTCCAGCTTGAAGCGAACAATGCTGTCGTGGCCCCGGTTCGATGCATATAAATACTTGCCATCTGGGGAGATATGAATATCCGCTGCATAGCTCTCCTCGGCGAAATTCTCCGGAAGCGTGCTGACATGCTGTAGGATTTCCAAAATGCCGTGCGTTGGATTATAAGCATACACGGTAATCGTGTTATTAAGCTCGTTGATGCCATAAGCGATCGCATCCGAGGGATGAATGATGAAATGCCTTGGTCCTGCCCCCGGCGGAAGCACCACCTCGCGATGGGTGACCAGTTTGCCGTCTTCTAACCTGTAAATAATGATCTGATCAAGACCTAGATCGGATACGAAGGCGTATCGGCCGTCCTTAGATGGGAGGACGTGATGGGCATGAGCGGATTCCTGACGGTCTTGGCGAAAGCCGCTTCCGACATGCTGGACCGTAGCAGCCTTTCCGGCCAGCCTCCCCTGCTCATCCAGTTCGAAGCTATTCACGTGTCCACTGGAATAGTTGGCGACAAGCAGGTGTCTGGAAGGAGATAATGATACATGACAGGGGCTGGCTCCGCCAGTGCTTTCCGAACGAAGCAGCGTAAGCCGCCCATCGCTACGCTCAATATTATATGCGGCCACCTTGCCCTCCTCGCATTCCATGGCCGCGAACAACCGTAGCTCATCCGACCATTCGCTGACAATTAGAAAGGACGGGTTCTCTATTCCAGAAGTACAATCAACAAGGCGGAGCCTGCCGCTGCCGAGATTTAGGGCGCAGAGGTGAATCCCTGGTTCCTCTGCGGACGAGTACCCTCCAACGTAGAAATACTGCTCGTGTTGATCAAAGATGCTCATTGCATATTTCCTCCCTTATCCGTTTGTCACACTACTCGATTCTGGACGCAAATTCTGAAGCAAGTCCTTTACTCTGGATACTTTAATTTCGTCAAAATAGCGTTCGAGCCAATCTTCGCCGCCAGCAAAAATTCGATCCATCACCTCATGCATGTTCGAGGACACCTGACAGGGCGATTCCTGATTGCCCGAGCACCACACTGGCTGAAGTGAGCCCCTCGCGAACAGGCGATACAAGTCGCCAAGGCTGATGGTATTCAAGTCAGCGCTTAGCAGGTATCCGCCGCCTACTCCTTCTTTCGTCGCTACGTATCCTTGCTTTCTCAACAAACTCAGTACCTTGCGGACACGGGCAGGATGCGTTGCAACACTCATTGCGATTTTCTCGCTGTTAGCCATGCACTCTCTATGAAGATGCAGAAAAAGCAGGCAATGCAAGGCAACCGTAAACTCGCTGTTCATCTTTCTTTCCCCTCTCAGTGATATCTTTGAAACACTAAGCTGCAAATCTAAGCAAATCATTTCTCTGCCCCATACACTCATTTATAATTTCTGTATATGATTTATGTTATAATGGTCTCGCCATCATTTACACGGATAGCGCATACAACAAATACTATACTTGTTCAAGAAAGGGACAGCTCATGAACATATTAAGTCCTTCTTATATGCAGGTTGTTGTTACTGCAGGAGCCATCTTTATGGCCGTGCTTGCTTTATTTATTCGGTTAAAGGCCAGCCGCAGGCCTGTGACAATTAAGAAAATCATTATTCCGCCGCTCGGCATGACTACAGGCTTTGGGATGTTTATCGTTCCTGAAACGCATATTCCCATGCTTTGGGGCGTACTCGCCTTCGCTGTAGGCGCATTGCTCTTCTCCTACCCGCTCAATCGCAGCACCCAATTTGAGATCATCGACGGCGAGGTCTATGTCAAACGAACTCGCGGTTTCGCGTATATCCTGATCGGCTTGCTTGCACTTAGGCTTGTCCTGCATGAGGTCGTTGAGCAATATATCTCACTTTTTCAAACGGGCGCCGTATTTTTCCTGCTGGCCTATGGAATGATTTTAAGCTGGCGATTGTATATGCTAAAGGAATACCGCCGCATTAATGATCAGGCGCCAACCAACTAACTTCCTTCCAACATATTTAATTTTATATGGGGACGCAATCTTTTTCCACTAATTTCTATCATTAAGCAACAACAGGTTATCTGGATGACGCTGAACGTCCCCGGATAACCTGTTTTTTGTGACTAGAATTTAATTGCGGAAGCTTGCAAATCATGCCTTTGCCTGTCCCTCGCTGGGACGAAGGATCGCCGAACCGACGATTAACAATACAAAGGCCATAAGCACCAGTATGAGCAGAGGGATGCCGATGCCTTGGAGGCTGCTCCCGGAGGACAGCAGCTCAATCGCCTCAATCGCCCATTTCTGCGGGACAAAGTTAGCTACCTTCTGCATATATTCCGGCATGAAGGAGATCGGCCAAAAACAGCCTCCGATCATGCAGGTCGGAGTAATAATCAGGCTGTTCAGCATACCTGCGTTCTGCGGATTGCGGATAAGCCCGGCTGCTGCGCTAGCAATTCCCATCGCGACGAGCATAAATGCGGCCAATACGATAAAATGCTGGTACAGCGGGATTCCGGCATCATAACGCAGCACCGAGCGGCTGAGCAGCAGCACGATGGCAATTTGAATGACACCGACAAAGAAGCTGCCTAGAAAATTGCCCGCGGCAATCTCCCACGCCCTGACCGGCGCGCTGAATACGCGTGCCATTGTGCGCTTACTGCGATCTTCGACGATTTGCGTCACCGAGCTGCTGATTAAGCTCATGAGGAACATCAGCGTAAAGCCGGTGACTGTGCTGAGCCCCTCCTTCGGATAGAGACGCAGGTTGTGATCGACCGCGGTTACACGGTGTTTTCTCGTCTCTTTGAACACGCTGGCCAATATGGTCTGATCCGGATCATTCTCTCCCGTAGAAGTTTTAACGAGTTCAGCGGAAGACACCATCCCGCGAACGATCCCATCTAGATTAACCCGGAGGGTGAAGGTCGTTTCACTCGTCATTAAATCGTACACCTGAAAATTAGGTACATTGCCGGAGTATACTCCCTCTGTAAAGCCGGCAGGGATCACAAAGCCTGTCGACCCCTTTTTCGACAGAAGCGCTTCTTTCATGTCCGCCTCGTCTTCATACGACTTCAAGGCATAGTTGGGCTTATTAGCCAACTCCGCCAGCAGATAGGCGCTCGCCATTCCCTGATCTTTATCCACATACGCAATTTGAGCCAGCATCATATCTTCTCTTCCTAACAGAGCAATGACTAAAGCAATAACCACGCATGGCAGCAAAATGTAGCCCGCCATCCCTTTCTTGGTGCCGATAGTTCGTCTTATGACGTTCCACGCGATCGTCAAGCTACTCATGATAACCCACCTTCCGATAAGAAACGATTCCGGCGATTAGCAGCAATCCGCAGCATAAGCCCAGCATCATAATATATTGCATCACTTCAGCCGGTTCTACCCCAAGCATTAATCGCAGCGTTCCTTGGAGCGCCCAGTGATTGACCGTAAATTCGCCAAGCCGCTGTACGAGCTCAATAGGTAATGGCTGAAAGCCGCCACTCAGAAAGGTCATCACCACAATAACCGTTACGACGACGGAGCGGGCTACCACGGATGATTTGACCAGCAAGGTAATGACAACGGCCAGCATCATGGAAGCCATGACGACGAGCACGCAAATCAAGATCAGCAGCCCTAAGTGATCTCCCCAGTCTACGCCATATAACAAAGAGGTACCCCCAATAATGACAGCCGCCTGCAAAAAAGCGACTAGGCTGTTCCCGACAATTTTCCCCGTGAATATTTCCAGTGTACTCACAGGCATGGCATTTAGGCGATACAGCGTGTTGTTCCGCCTCTCCTCAGACAGACTGATGCTCGCAGAGAGGCCGGAATACAGTAGAAACATGATCAGCATAGAAGCCGCGTAATATTGGAAGGAAGAATACATCTTGCCTTGTTCGTTCAAGGTCGCTGTCTCCACATAGGTGGAATCCAGATCATTCATCGCTTTCATGGCCTCCACCACGCCCTCGGATCCTAAGACGATAATCGCTGCTTGTATCCGGTTCACTTCATCCAAATAAGCCTGAAAAATCATTTCGGCGATATGATTCTTCATACTGTCCTTCCCCGGAATCAATTCCCACTTCGCCTCCATCCCTGTCATGACCCGCTGCTCGAAATCATACGGAATAACCACGGCAAAATCGGCTTCCCGCTGAATCAATGCTTCGACTGTTTCCTCGCGATTTGTTACATACTCCGTCTGCAGTCTCTGTTCGATTTCAGGGCTGCCCAGAAACTCCTTGAACCCAAGACCAACTAAATGCGCCCCTGCTGCCGTCTCTGGTTGTGACCGCACCCAAGTCTGTTCATGCGCCCCTCTCCCTGGCTGGGGCTTTGCCTCCACTATCATGACTCGCACCATATTTATCGATGCTTCCGTGCCATCTGCAAAATTGCCCGAAAGCGCATTGCCCAATATAAATATCAGTACCATCGGAAGTAAAAATAAATTCAGCAAGACGGCACGCGTTCGTGCGAGCGTTCGCAGCTCGAACCAGGCGATTGTAAATAACTTCACAGTGTATTCCCTCCTAGTCCTAATCCCGCAGCGTGCGCCCGGTCAAATTGAGGAACAGCGTCTCTAGGGTCGGCTGCTCGCATACAACGGAGTGAATGACAGCATCGTGCTTCGCACAGACGTACAAAATATCCTGAAGCTCATTTTGTGAAGACAACGTGTATAGCTCAAGCCCATTCTCATTTTGCTTCATACGAATGATACGCGGATGCTGCTGAAGCTCCGCTAGAACGGCTTCGCCAACGCCGGAGGCTTTCATAATGATCTTCTCTTCCCCCGCGACTCGATCCCTGAGCTCTTGCTCCGTCCCACAGGCAATAACATGGCCTTGATCCACAATCGCTACCCTGTCGCAAAGGGCCGCAACCTCCTCCATATAATGACTCGTATATATTACCGTGGAGCCCATGCGATTCAATTCTCTCACCGATTCCAAAATATGATTTCGAGATTGAGGGTCGATCCCCACGGTCGGCTCATCCATAATAATCAGCTTCGGACGGTGTACGATCGAGCAGGCGATATTCAAACGTCGCTTCATTCCCCCGGAGAACGTATGCGGCAGCTGCTTGCCCCGCTCCTCCAGACCGACGAACCGCAGCGCCTCTTTAACGCGTTCCTTCAGCTCCCACCCCCGCAGGCCGTACAGTCTACCGAAGAACGCCACATTATCTGCAGCAGGCATATTTTCATACAAAGCAAGATCCTGCGGAACCAGTCCGATTCTTCTCTTCACTTCCAACGGACGTTCCTTCACGTCGATCCCATCTACAGTAATACAGCCTTGATCCATCGGCAGCAGTCCGACAATCATATTTATCGTCGTACTTTTTCCTGCTCCATTCGGGCCGAGCAGCCCAAAGATCTCTCCCGCTTCTATCTCCATATTCAAATGATCGACGGACAATTTATCCCCATATCGTTTCACGGCATTTTTTACTTCTACAAGAGCCATCCTATGTTCTCCCCCTACCTAATAACTGCTTTATTCCATTGTATCAGGCTGTTCTCCCCCCGTAAGGTCACGATAGTCACCAATAAGAAGTGACGAAAGTCACCGCTTCCCGTGTCCTAACCGTTAAAGCGATTATGCTATAATAAGGAGCATCTTATCTTGAAGGCAAAGGGTTGAGAACGATGGCGAAGCCTATGCTTCTTCCCTTCATGTACGGGAGCATTTTGATCCCAGGTTTTTTTCATATTTTTCTACTGCAAAACTCTCCCTATGAACGATATGTCATACATATACTAGCCTTGTTTACTTTGGCGGTTTTAGGGCGTTTCTTAAAGCAGAACGTTCACTTCACAATATGGTGTCTACTGCTCATGGCCGCTTCCGCCTGGCTCAGCTATACTTATGGCGGTCTGGCAAGTCTGATGGCCCTTTCGCCCGTGTTTATATACTCGTCCATGCCTAGCCGGTTTGTTCAAGTCAATTTATTTGCGCTTCATTTTGGCACCGTCTATTTCGCTATGAATTCCGAGCCGCTTAGCTGGCGGATTGGCATACTATTGTTCTTGGTGTTTATGACTGCGATCCTTGTTTACTTCCAGTATGTCACCACTCAAAAAGACGTGATCCAGCAAGTCTACGATGATTTGCGCAGACGACATTACGAGCTCAATGAGGCAAATCGCCGATTACTGCTGTTCAGCAAACAAGTGGAAGAAGCCGCTCAAGCCGAGGAACGGACACGGATATCCAGGGAGCTCCACGATGATTTGGGACATCGCCTCATCCGCGCGAAAATGATGATGGAAGCTGCGCTGCAGGTCATTCCTGGCGACCCGGATAAAGGGATGAGCCTGCTTGTGCAAATTCGGGATCAACTATCGACGGGAATGGATGGATTGCGCGCCACCGTGCGCCGCCTGAAGCCGCCATCCGAGGTGACAGGCACTCAGGCGCTAAGAATTATGCTGGAAGAGATCGGTAGAGAGAACGGCATCCGCACGGCCTTATCCGTTGAAGGCCAGCCCTACCCTTTATATCCAAGCCTAGAAATCATTCTTTACAAAAATGCGCGTGAATCCTTGACCAATGCTCTGAAGCACGGACGGCCCGATGTGGTAGAAATTAAACTCAGCTATAACGAAAACGAAATTTGTATGGCCGTAAGCAATAACGGAACACTGCCTCTGCTTCACGAAAATTTAAACAATGTGACTGGCTTAGGAATGGCAGGAATGAGCGAGCGATGCCAAGTTGCCGGGGGAAGTCTTGAGGTTGAGCTGGAGCCTTACTTTACGGTAACGACCCGGCTTCCGGTCTCACGCCAAGGAGAAGTGCTATAAACAGGCAGGAGTGAATGAGATGACGATGACGAATAAGGACTTATCTGTATTTATCGTAGACGATGATCCTTTTATCCGGGAGAGCTTGTCGATCCTGATCAGAATGGATCCGCATATTGATGTCGTGGGCACGGCGTGCAATGGTATTGAGGCTGTGCGCAAGCTGCAGGATGGTGAAGTCGCCATGCCGGATGTTGTGCTTATGGATATCCGCATGCCGGAATGCGATGGCGTGGAAGGAACGAAGCGAATCAAAGCACTTTTCCCGCATATCGCCGTACTGATCCTGACCACATTTGATGATGATGAATTCATTATTGACGCTTTGCAGAGTGGAGCCAGCGGCTATTTGCTCAAGAATATTCCTCCCGACCGAATGATCCAAGGGATCAAGACCGTACATAGCGGCAGCATGCTCATCCACCCCGACATCGCTCGGAAACTGACGGGGATGCTTCGCCCCCCGAATGCAAGGCCAAATACGAATTCCGATGTCAATGCGAGTAAACTAAGAGATGCTGGGCTAACCGCGGCCGAGCACAACGTCGTCACCTTGATTGCAGAGGGATTGTCTAACAAGGAGATTGCTCTAAAGCTGTTCCTTAGCGAAGGCACCGTTAAAAATTACATTACCGATATTCTCGCCAAGCTCCAAGTCCGTGACCGAACGCAAATCGCCATTTTATACTGGAAAAGCCACAACCGACAGGGATAAGGCTGCGACTATAGATCTGCGCGAGATGGGGGCTTGATACTATGTACGGCTTTCGAACCCAATTCCCAGTTGTTAAGCCAATTATCTCTACTTGTTCGCACTATTTTCCCGTAGCGATTGAGCCGATTCCCGTAGTACTATCAGCGGCAGTATCGATAACACCATCGACCGATCCACAGGACCACCCTTTAACACACAACTATCATCTAAACGACTGTCATGTATGCCTCGCCTCATTCCAAATTCAGAATGCCGAAGGAACCTCTCGCAAAGCACAAAAAAGCAGCTGTAGCTCCAGTGGAGTACAGCTGCTTCATTATGAGTTGGTGACTTATTGGTCAATTTTCACGCCTTTAGCCAGCGTCTTCTGATCCAAATTCGTATTCACCAGTTGAGGGAGCATTCGCATCCCCTTCTCCATGGTAGAGGAACACAGAGGACATACCGGAGTGTAATCAAACGCAAAATTATCCCTCATCCAACCGTTGCAGCTCTCGCTCGTACACGACCATACCGCTGTGTTCTCCTCAGGAATTTCTTCTAACGTTTTTTTACGGTAATTCATGTTTTCCCTCCTTTGGGTAATAAGGCTACTTATATAGGGAAACCCTATCCCCTTTAAACAAGAAAAACGTCTATCGACGTAGTTTCACAGTAGACAGACCGCCTTTAATGTTGGTGCTCTTGCATATATGGTTAATATCCTTAAAACTTAGCTTATGATATAAGGATGTCTGTGCTAGAAGTTGTACTTTCTTATATCTTAACGAAACTGCCCTTAACGGATCCGTTAAGAGCAGCTTTGTCTGCATTACAGTTTGACGACGTTTTCGGCTTGCGGTCCGCGGTTGCCTTGAACTACGTTAAATTGTACGCGTTGGCCTTCATCAAGAGTCTTGAAGCCTTCGCCAGTAATTGCGCTGAAATGAACGAATACGTCATCTCCGCCTTCCACTTCGATAAAGCCAAAGCCCTTCTCAGCGTTAAACCATTTTACTGTTCCAGTTTCCATCAGGGGTACCTCCTAAAAATATTAACATGTTCATTTTTACATAAAAAATTCACACATTGAAAAAAGCTCCATCTCAAAAGGTGACACTCTTTTCAATGTGTGAATATCGATACTGCATCACTTTAATCAACTATTAATATTATATCCTCCTCAGATTAAAAATGCAAACCATTTGTAAAAATACGGAAAGAGGGCCGTCCAGCCCTCTTCTTGCCATGGGGATGCTTCCCCTGGTTATAGGTACTTTTTCAAGGCTCAATGCAGCCCTTGCATCTCTAATGGCTTTTGCGGGCGGCCAAACAAATATCCTTGCGCAAGCACGGCCCCGCTATCCAGACAGAATTCAAAGTCCTCCCGCCGCTCAACGCCTTCTACGAGTACCTTTCCGCCAAAATCAATAGCCCGTCTAATGATATCTCTAATTTGCCGCTGCTTATGAGCATCATTCCTACAGCCGTTTACGATACTTCGGTCAATCTTCACATAATCAGGCTGAAGGCGGGACATTTCCTCCACGGATGAGAATCCCGCCCCGACATCATCCAATGCCATCGATATCCCCTGTCCGCGGCATACTTCAAAAATATGCTGCAGATGAGCAATATGCCGTATCCTTTCCGTCTCCACGACTTCGAATACAAAATCACGTGTATCCAGGGCAAGCTGCTCAATTTTCTTAAATGTGTCATTCAAGCGGCGGTACGGATGCTCGACAGAGGATGGCAGGAAATTGATGAATCTCTTCACTCCTTGCGGCAAATGCCGGGCGCTAGTCTCAATTGCCGCCAGCCTTGCCGCCTGATCAAGGGAGGAATGTAGCCCGCTTTCGCGAGCCCTCGCAAACAATTCAAGAGGATTAAACGCTCTCATCTTGGAGGAAGGCCGCAGCAAAAACTCATAGCCAATAATCTCTTCAGCCGCATTGACGATCGGCTGAATATGATTCTCGAACAGCCTATCGACGATTACAGCGAGTACATCACTGTTCCTCACACGGCATTCCATTTGGCATACTTTGAGCCACAGCGAAGATTTCTTACTTCCTTCATTTGCTAAGGACACCATCAGGTTCTCGCCGCACATAAAATTATACTTACGAGTACACTCCAGCAGAAACAGCAATTCATCCTTGGATCGATAAGAAAATTGGCAGTCTGGAAAGCTCTGTTCCGAGCGATATCCCATGTGTTGCATATGAGCTATAAATGAGGCTGAGAATGGACGAAACCTTAAACACCCTCGGTCTTCAAGCGCCGATTGGGCATTGCCGTTGCTGAAGATCATAGCAATCCTCCTTGATTCCATACACAAAACGTTATACCAACATTTAGTTCATTAAGTTAAGTATATGAAAATTATACCATGTCCTCTAGGGGGCTAGCGTGACCTTCATCTCATTTTATTAGCATCGGACATTGATTTGGCTGGACTGCAGCTGTGATTAATTCGGTGTGTCGATATAATGATGTTACATAGCTAAACCTGAACCGATAATTTTGGGGGAGGACTTTAACTTGATCGATGCCCATATTCACCTTGACCAGTACCAGAATGCAACGATAGATCAGCTCATAAAACAAATGCGGCCCAGCGGTATCGAAGGACTTATTTCCGTATCTACGAATCTCAACTCTTCGGAAGCGAACTTGGCTCTATCCAGGTTATATCCCGGAATTGTCCATCCTGCCTGCGGATACCATCCTGAAAATCCTTTGCCAGCCGAGGAAGAGATCCGTCAGCTCTTGGACTGGATGAGGCTGCACGCCCATCATATGGTCGCTGTCGGGGAAATTGGACTTCCTTACTACCTGCGCCGGCAATTGGCCAAAGATGGTATTTCCATCGATACTTCCGCTTATGTACAGCTTCTGGAGGAGTTCCTCATCTTTGCCAAGCAACACGATAAGCCAGTCATACTCCATGCTGTCTACGAGGATGCCGACCTTGCCTGCGATCTATTGGAGAAACATCATATTCGTAGAGCACATTTTCATTGGTTCAAAGGCGCCAAGCATACCGTACATAGAATGGCGGAACAAGGCTACTATATTTCATTTACCCCTGACCTGCTGTATGAAGCAGAAATTATTGAATTAGCGCGCAGCTATCCAGCCAACCAGGTTATGGTAGAGACAGACGGCCCTTGGCCATTTCATGGTGTATTTACAGGGCAGCTGACCCAGCCGACCATGATCTTGGAGGTCGCCAAAGCCTGGGCGGCCATTCAGAATATCACTTTTGAAAAGGCATGCCTTCGGCTACGCGAGAACACCCGGCGTTTTTACGGTATCTAGATGATCTGCTGCTTAACTCGGAGAATCTTATTACCTCGTAGCAAAGCCGCGCTCACGCAAAAATTGGCCCATATGCAATCGTGAAGGCTGAGCCAGTTTATCCGCCATCAGCTCCGACCAAGGCGTGTCCTTCGCTCCGCCAGTTCTTTCGCGCAAATAGGCCGACATGATTTCGTCATAGCGTTCGACCTGCTTGTCCGAGGCGGAAGCGTCATATCCGTTCCAATGCAGAACCGCCTCTTGCGGAAGTCTAGGCCGAAGATCAGGCTGCTGATCCGGGTAGCCCATACACATGCCGAACAGTGGATAGACAAGCTCCGGCAAACCGAGCAGATCGGCTACCTCAGCGATATTATTACGAATCCCCCCAATATATACGATGCCAAGCCCTAACGATTCCGCCGCAATCGCTGCGTTCTGAGCTGCTAAAGCGGTATCGACTGTCGCTACAATCAAATGTTCCATGGTGCCTTCATAGGTCTCCTGACCTGGCTGATGTTTTTCTGCGGCAGCCTTTAGTCTTGATAGATCGGCACACCAAACTAAAAAGACAGGACAGTCATGCACGTAAGCCTGATTACCGCTTAAACGAGCTAATTCCTTCTTAAGCTCCTCCTTCATGACGGCAATAACGCTATATGCTTGAATATTGCTTGATGTCGATGCGGCTTGCCCAGCCGCAACGATCATATTTACCTGCTCGGGCATCAGCGGCTGGTCAGTAAATTTGCGAATAGAACGATGATTGAGCAGCAAATCTATCGTCTCATTTACCGATTTCATCGTCGCGTCCATCGAATTCCTATCCTTCATAATTTGCTCTCTCCTTTTCATCATTTGTCTATACTCTATATTAACTGAATTATAATATATCCGGCCATGACCCATATGATGATTGCCGATAGCCTTTTAATATGTCTCAGAATTTGTCCGCTCGGATCTAAACCGCCAATAAGACGACCCGCCCAGCTTAGCCCAAAAAACCATATCCAGGATACGCCGATGGTCGTTGCGGCAAACACTCCTTTCTCCAGCCCTTCAAAACGCAGGGAGCTTGTCCCAATAACCCCAATGATGTCTATAATCGCATGAGGATTAAACAATGATACTGAAGCGGCAAATACAATTTGTTTCCCCGCTGTAAGACGGGCCTCACCATCGGAGGGCAGCTCGGGACGGCTGCGCCAAATCGACCAGCCCATATATACCATGAATAATGCACCGATGATGTAAAGTAATAATTTTAGCCAGAATACCGTCAGAACGATTAGAGAAACCCCGGCTACGGCAAGCAAAATAAGCACAGTATCACAAATAGAGGCGGTAATTACCCCAGGCAGGGCATGCCGCAATTTGGGATGAGCCGCTCCTTGGCTAAATATAAAAACATTCTGTACACCCAGCGGCAGTATTAATCCAAATGCCAGTACAAGTCCATAAATCAACGCTTCCCACATTCTAAATTCCTCCGTTTATAATTCGAATGTTCTCATTGTAGAGCAGAGGAATGGATTTAGCTCCAGCCATTTGGCTGGATTGCAAACCAACCAAATTATATGGTAGAACTAAATCTAGCGTAAGGAGGTGCGTTCTGCATCTCTTCTTCTATCCGTGGGAGGTCTTGTTCATGGAGCAAATGCATTGGCAGCCTAGCCGGCAATCGGCTACTCCGCTGCATGTTCAAATTACACAATATATTCGCGACAAAATCATCGGCGGCGAATGGCCCGTAGGCACCCGCATTCCCTCACAACGCAAATTAGCCGAGGCCTTCAACGTCAATCGCAGCACGATTGTGACCGCACTCGATGAACTCACCGCCGCTGGAATGCTGGAGGGCTGCAAGGGCGGCGGAACCCGGGTGATCAATCATACCTGGGGCGCTCTAGCCGCTACGCCTCCCACGAATTGGGAAGCCTATGTGAAGTCCGGAATACATCGCCCCAATCTGCCTGCCGTCCAGGAGATTAACCGCGCCGAATTCCATCCCGGCATCATCCGGCTTGGAACAGGTGAGCTGTCGCCAGACCTGCTGCCGCAGCAGGAGATGAGCGCTCTGCTTCACCGTGTAGCAGAGCGGATTTCCCATTTGGGTTACGGCGAGCCTATGGGAGATCCTTTGCTTCGCGAGTTGCTTGCAGACCGGCTTCAGCAGCTCGGCATCGCGGCCTCTCCTTCCTCCGTACTTATCGTCTCCGGCGCGCTTCAGGCGCTGCATCTTATATCCGTAGGATTGCTTGAACAGGGTTCTACCGTACTGGTAGAGCGTCCCTCCTACCTGTACTCCATCCCTGTCTTCCAATCCGCGGGGATGAAGCTTCGCGGCGTACCGATGGATCGAGATGGAATTCGAGCGGATTTGGCTGGAGCATACGCAAGACAATACAAGGCTTCATTACTATACACGATACCTACCTTTCATAATCCATCCGGTACGATAATGAGTGAAAAGCGCCGCAGTGAATTAATGGATGTAAGCGAAGCTAGCGGCCTGCCGATAATCGAAGACGACGTGTATCGTGAACTCTGGCTGGATGCTCCCCCTATTCGACCGCTCAAGGCTCAGGACAGGACTGGAAATATCCTTTATGTGGGGAGTCTATCCAAGACAATTAGCCCGGGGTTACGGATCGGCTGGATCAGCGGCCCCCAGCCTGTACTGGAACGCCTGGCCGATATCAAGATGCAAAGTGATTATGGCTCAAGCGCCTTATCGCAACAGGTTGCCGCAGAATGGCTTATCAGCGGGATGTACGAACAGCATGTGCAGCAGGTTCGCAAGCAGCTTAGGGAGCGCCGCGCCGCCATGCTGAACTCTCTGGACAAATATTTTACTGAAATCGCAAGCTGGAATGTGCCCGCCGGAGGTTTTTACATTTGGTTGAAGCTGCATGCCCCGCTCTCAGCAAGAACGCTATTCGACCAAGCTCTCCGCCAGCATATTCTGATTAATCCAGGCCATCTATACGATCGCGAAGCGAACCAGTATATACGACTTTCTTATGCTTTCGCTTCAATACAAGAAATGGAGAGCAGCCTTGCCCGCCTAGCTGCGATTATCAAGTCCGTTTCACCCTGATGTACAATCAGCACCAAACACCCAAATTATTCCATTACATGACCAACTAATGCGACCCTGGATTCGTTTAAATAGTTGAGAGGGGGCCAACCTATGCGTATCTTAAAAAGCGGTGCCTATGTTATCGTCCTCGCATCAGTTCTGCTGATAGCAGGATGTACAGACAAAGAAAAAACAAGCGGCAAGCCCATCCATCTGGAGTCTTCCGCTACCAATCAACTTCTGGAACCCGCCAACGGCAGTGCCATTTCCGATGCCAGTACGAGCACAAATACAAATATCAATGCCGAGACTAACCTACCGGAAGCGGACAAAACCGGAATGAACGGATCGGAACAAGAGGTGAACAGCAAACATCGATCCCATACCAATATCAATGGCAGCGCAGGTCAATTATATGGCCTGGCCTTTGAAGCGATGATGTCTATTGATGAAGCCTTAAATGAGGACATGACATACATCGCGATTGATTTCAGCGTCCTGTCACAATTAACCGATGAAGATAAGCGATACATTGAGGAGCGCATGGGTCAGTTTGCCGTCCCTGTCAAAGACGCTACTCTCGAGCAACTTAAGGAGAGCGAAGGCAACGAAATCAAAGACAACGACATGGTATTGGGGGGCGTACTGCTCCAAATCGACAAAGTGGACATCAGCGAGAACGGTGCCATCATCGCAGGCACAAAGTATCGATCCGGAAACGGGGCCATTGGCATTCAAATTGAGCTAACATTGGAGGATGGATCATGGATGGTCAAGAAGGCTGCAAGCACTTGAACTGGTTAAAAAGGAGCGTTCCAACGCAAACGAGGATACAATTACCGCCGATTAAAACTACCCGGAAGCACATCATTTCCTCTGCCTCCGGGCAACCATGATCAATCTATTTTTATACTACATCGTAACCATAAGTTAACTGTTGATCACGAAGTATTTTCAAGATACATACTCGACTTCAAATCTTACATTCACCCTTGAAGTCCGGTGCTCAAGACAGATCTTAGTATACCTGCCGAAAATCTTATTTTATGAGCTTGCCTCATCCTTGTAATGGCAACCATTCTCCCTCAGTTCTTTCATGCATTGACTCGTTTGGCAGTGCTATAAATCTCATTTTGATCAACCCTCTGATTCTAATCCGCACTTCCATTTCCATATTACTCAAAGCTTATATGTCTAAGCAAAACCAATCCATATTCCGATACTAAATAAGTACGTTTTTTTACAACAAGACAAGGAAGTGAATAAACCAATGAACCTTCGAAAGAAACTGCAGCTAAGCTTTACAATCATCATTGCATTATTCGTTATCGCCTTATCGCTCTCGTACTTTATGAACAATAGAGTGAGCAGACTAACAGATGAAATCTTTTTTGTAAATGAAAAAATGAAAATAATTGAAAATATAAACTTATTTTCAAAGTCTGCCAACGCAGATGCTGCGCAAGTACTTCTAGCGCCTGCTTATTTGAAGGAGAATTATAAAGCGCGCTTCAACGCTGATGTTAGCTACGTAAATAAACAAATTGAGGTGCTGCAGGGCCTCACCACAACGGAAGCGGAGCAGAAGCAGATCGAGGCTTTTCTCACGGAATGGCAAAGCTTTATTCAGAATCAGGAGGAGCTAGTTAAACAGTATGAGGGGGGAGAACAGGTGAAGGCGCAGCACGCCTTTACTCAGAAATCCTTTGATCCCGTTGATTTTGCACTGCTGTCCTACAGCATCGAACAAGGGAATTTGGCTCTGACGAAGCAGGAAGAGATCCAGTCTACCATTCAATTGATGAATGGGCTCAATCTGGCTACAGCCACTGTGGTCGTAATTATGTCCATCCTCATCTCAACGCTCATTGCCAATCGCCTAACGAGAAGCATACGTGCCATTCAGCAGCATGCCCTTGAAGTAGCAGGTGGTAATCTTGCTGTTGAGTCACTAGACGAGTCCCGTAAGGATGAGCTGGGAAGCCTTGCAAAGTCATTCAATACAATGGTGGTTTCCTTAAAAAAGTTAATCAGCGGGGCCGATCTCGTATCAGGCCAGGTTGCTGCAGCCTCTGCTGAGCTCCAGGTAAGTTCAGAGCAAATCAGTCAGGCAACTGAGCATATTGCACAGGTTATGCAGGAAATCGCTCATGGATCGAGCACGCAGGTTACAGAGGTAGCAGGAAATTTGGAGATTATGCAGTCATTAGAGCAAAATGTACGCCACATTATGGAACAGTCTGAAGTAATGACAAACACCATTAATATAAGCAGTACCAGTACAGAACGGGGGAAGCAGGACTTAACTGATGCCATTCATCAGGTGGAAATGATCGAACAGAGCACATCTAGCATGGCCGCTACCATTCAGGGGCTGAATGAAAGCACTGAACGAATCGAGCAGGTCGTTGCTGTCATCACCGATATAGCGACGCGGACCAACTTACTTGCACTAAATGCCGCAATCGAAGCAGCACGAGCCGGCGAAGCCGGCAGGGGCTTCGGGGTCGTAGCAGAGGAAATTCGAAAATTAGCGCTTCAATCAGGACAGTCTACCGAAGAGATTAACCATATTTTAAGCCGAATACAAGCCGAAACAAGTAAAACTGCAAAACAGATGGCGTCCAGCAAAGATGAGGTCGATAAGGGCATTCATTTGATAACGATTGCGGGGCAGTCCTTTGAATCCATTGAACAATCCATTTATGGCATTACGGAGGTTAACACATCCATTCGAGAAATAACTGCTAAAATCAGCGCCGAGACACAAACAGCAACTCATCAAATTAGTGCTGTATCTCAAATCGCCCAGGAAAATGCAGAGGGAACACAACATATATCCGCTGCATCGGAGCAGCAGATGGCCTCCATGGAGGAGGTGGCTGCCTTTGCGGAATCGCTTGCGAATGAAGCAGAGGAGCTGAAGAACTTAATCGGACAGTTTAAATACTAGAATTAGGAAGGGGTACAGCTATGAATTTCAAACAACTTTGGATTGTGCTCTTGCTGCCGCTGCTGCTCTTTGGATGTTCTGCAGTGAAAACAGAAGAGACAGCTATTACATTAGACTTTTGGACAACTACAAGTGAGAAAGAGACCGAAGTACTAACTAGATTGATCGAGTCCTTTGAGCAAGAGCATCCTGATATTGATGTTAATCTCAAATCCGTGGAGTTTGGAGAAGCATCCAATAATTTCAAAATTGCTACACTGACGCAAGATGCACCGGATATTTTGAGAAGCGATATTGGCTGGACCACAGAATTCGTCGATCTAGATATCCTGCTTCCACTAGATGATATGGTGACTGCTGCAGATCAAGAGGATTATTTCTCAACAGCAATTCAAAATAATATACACGAAGGTCATATTTATGGCTTGCCGATGGTAACTGATGCTCCTGCCCTCCTTTATAATAAAGAATTGCTTAGCAAGGCAGGCTATACGGAGCCTCCCCAAACGCTGGACGAGCTGATGGAGATCGCTAAGGCGATTACGAATGAGGATCATTACGGAATTTATATATCACCTGATTCCTATTATTCGCTTCCATATGTATGGGGATTTGGGGGCGAAATGATTAATGAGGAAATGAATATTGAAATTGCTAATGAGTCATCTGTCCAAGGAATCGAGTTTATGGTGGAGCTGATCAAGGCAAAGGTGACACAACCTGACGGCAGCTTTGAAGACTGGAATGCCAGGATGATGGAGGATTTTAAAAATGGCAAAGTAGCTATGATCATTAACGGGCCTTGGGCAACCGCCGATATACTGAGCGGAGAGGCGTTCAAGAATTCTGCGAATCTTGGAGTAGCGGCTATACCTGGAGGTCCGGGTGGGGAAGGCTCACCTATAGGGGGACATA
This sequence comes from Paenibacillus lentus, assembly GCF_003931855.1. NCBI lineage: Bacteria > Bacillati > Bacillota > Bacilli > Caryophanales > Paenibacillaceae > Paenibacillus > Paenibacillus lentus. The sequence goes on from NZ_CP034248.1 coordinate 302,420, forward strand.
ATCTGGTCATCTCTAAGTATACAAAATACCCGAAGGAAGCCTATCAGCTGATTCATTACTTAAACAGTATAGAAAACCAGGTGACAATGGCCAAGGAAGCAGGAACCCTACCTACGCGTGTCAGCGCCTATGATGACAAAGATCTGATGAGCAATACGATATTCCAAGGCTTTAAGGCTCAACTGGAGGTGGCGCGCTCTAGGCCGCTTATTCCAGAGAGCTCCCTACTGCTTGCGGAATTCTCTACCTATCTAGAGCAAATTCTTAAGCAGGGGATAACCCCTCAAGAAGGATTAACTCAAGTCGCATCGGTTTGGGCATATCTAATAAAGTGACGGAAGCTGTAAGGCTACGATCCCCAGATTAAAGCTTGGATTACTCCTACCATGCGCTACAAGCTGGCACCGGATTTAACCGGCGCCAGCTTCTTTAGTTTTTTGTAGGCTGAAAATTTGCTTTGTGCTTGCGCACCCTAACCGCTTACGATCTCATTTCGTGCTGCATATACTTCTATAATCATTAGCGCACCAAGTTGAAATCTACGGATAAAAGAAGCAGTAGAGTGCATTGATCCTGACTTGCTTCGCAAATCAAGTAATTCTTCAAGCTGACTGAATTCTGTTGCCGTTAACTTTTTTTTCACATTTTCATGGCTTTTGATGCCTCTAAGATACTTCTCATCCCCTCTCCCCTTCAATTGTATTGCGGCTCCTTGAATGAAAAACTGACACATGATAGATTTAATGTGCAGTCTGGCTTTCAGACAGTTCTGTGAAGGATGTACTTATCTTTGCTGAGAGTGCGCCGCTTCATGTTTACTCATGATCCTGCCTATCAAAAAAATTACATTGTTTAGTTAGTAAGCAGCGTTATATAAATTTAATGTGACTCACAGTCACTTAATACATTTTTATTATACAGTGACTTTCAGTCACGGTCAAGGAGCCGTTTATGCTTAATCGGGAAATTTTAGCGGAGCGTTTTAAAAACTTACGCCTTGAGAAGTCAATCTCACAACAAGACATTGCTGCTTCTTTAGGAGTTGACAGATCCATTGTTAGCCATTGGGAAAGAGGAACGCGAATACCCAGTCTAGATATCGCTTACGCTCTGGCTGATTATTTTAACGTAAGCCTTGATTACCTTGTAGGACGCTCGGATGACTCTACTTACCGTTGAAGGAAGTGTTTCAAAGTACGGTGGTTTAGAAGAACGTGACTTGGACAATTAAATATACGAATTTTCCATGATACTGGGAGAGCTGACAGATTTAATAGACGGATTTTGGTATGCGAAAAGGCTCATCCCTACTCTTTGTTTAAGTGGGATAAGCCTTTTAATTGAAGCTTTAAGTTCCAATTATCTTGGTTTTATATAGTTGTACTTACCATGAAGATAATTAATCAATAGTCGTGAACTAAACAAACGTAACACCGAGCCTTGTTCTATTCTTTCTATGAATTCTTCAAAATTTTCTGAGCATCAGAACTTTGTTTATCAATCATATTTACAGTGAAGGCAAGGCCGGGATCAACCCGTGCATAATCATCTTAAGAATTTTCCTTGCCTTGTGATACGTGAGCGGCTGTACAAATAAAAGAAGCTTATTCCTATCTAAATAGAAATAAGCTATTAATGATCTTTTGTAACGCTATCAAGCCTTCCCCTTATATAGTATTCATCATATATCATAATCTATATATTACTTTCCAAAAAGCCATAAATGGTTACATCATGTTTCCCGAATGTCGCTTCACAAAATTCAGCAGGATAAAAATCTTGACCTGTTAAACATAATTTTAACCTATCTATTACGTATTCTATAACTTCGTCTTCTAATTGTAGAAGCAAACCAGATTCACAGTAACTTAATTTATCTTGCTCATTATTGCATGATATAGTTAAATACTTAATTTTTTTACTACCAATATTCGATAACTCATCTAGCTCTAAATTCACATTTTTTCCTTGAACGGTTTCCTGAAACGCTCCAATAAGGTGATTTACTCCATTATTATCAAACCTCAAATGAAAAGAATATCTACCATTTTTATTAATACGAATCATTCTGTTCAGTTCACCCCTATTCTATTAATGGTGCGTGCGGGTTAACCCCCTAATATTGGACACAGCACCTCTTATTCGAATGATTGCATAGAATCGCTCGATGTTTCATAGTTTTTCATCTGATGACGATCATGCCTTACACGTTGATTTCCTTGGGTCTTACATTGCCTTGCCGGACTGCTTCCATGTATTCGTACGGCGACATATCATATATGCTTCCATGGATGCGATTGCGATTGTAATTGTAGATAAAACCGCTAACGATCTTATATGCCTGTTGGTAGCTCTCAAAATCGTGGCGCTGGTAACATTCCGATTCAAGGATCGAGTGAAAAGACTCGATGTGGGCGTTCTTATTCGGCGTCTTAGGCGGTATTCGTTCGTGGATAATTCCAAACTGTTCACAAGCCTCCGCAAACCGATGGCTAATGAACTGTGGACCGTTATCCGATCGAATAATTGGTCGATTCGCCTTGTCAAAGAGCTGGCGCTTCATTAGTGCCTCCTGCGTGATTTGAACCAGATCCTTAGCCTCGCAGGACAAGCCATGATGATAAGCAACAATTGCTCGGTCGAACACATCGATGATGCTCATCAGGAAGAAAAAGCGCTGTTCACCTTCGAGCCAACCATACTTAATATCCGTTTCCCACAGTTGATTGGAAGCGGTAATAACTTTGTTATTTGCGAGTCGTTTCGGATGCTTGGCCTTGAGCTTCCGCTGAGGGCGAAGCACATTCATTTTCTTGCACAGCCGATAGACTTTCTTCTTGTTAATCACAAGGTGGTGCTGGCGCCTCAGCATCTTTGTCAGCTTGCGGTATCCGTAGACAGACGTGTACTCATCGGCCAACAGCTCCATGATCCACTCACAGATTTGCTCATCGCTAATTCGCTTGTTGTCTTGCGTATATGAGTAACCAGGCGCGGAGCGACCGTTCCTGAGGATTCGCTCAGTTTGCTGATTCGGGCGATTCACATGTGCATAATATGTGGAACGCTCCACTTCCAGAATGCGCAGCACAAGGCTGATTGAATAGCCCTGCATGATGTATTTCTGCGAAATTTCTATTTTATCCGCAAGTGTGGGTTCGTTTTTTTTAACAGGTCACGGAGGATTTCCCTCTCTAGCGCCTGCTCTGCATAGAGCTTCTTGAGCTTCTCGTGCTCCTTCTCCAAGGCTGCATAATCTGAGGCTGTAGGAACGAATGAAGCATGCTTCAAAGCATCGCCATCCAATTCGTCAAGATCCTTGCGTTTCAATTCTCTTGCCCAGCGCAGCACCATCTTCGGATCAAGATCATGCTGCCTGGCTACTGCCGTCATATTGCCGATTTCATGCCCCTTGGATACAACCTTTTTCTTGAAGTTCAGATCATACCGTTTTCTTTCCATTGCGTTCCCCTCCGACTGATTTCATTCTATCGGAATAAGGGGTGTACTGTCCAAGTTCATTTGGGGGCTAAATAGAGGCCATGGAGCACACTTATACCGTACTTCTCTTTCATTTCTTTTACAATATCATCCGTACTTCGTTTCTGTAAAACACGTATTGCCACATCTTCTGTTAATTCATCAGACCACCCTAAGCTCTTTGCGTTTTATAAATAACTATATTTGTTTCCCAATTTTCACTAGTTAAATAAGCTGGAATATTCTCTAATTCCCAGCGAAGTAGTACTTCTTCAGGTACCTGTCGATATGAATGCATGACTTCCGCTGAATGTCTCAACAACCCTGGAATTAAATCTTCGGAGCCACTAGTAAATGACAACTGTCGGGCACTTGTCATCATCTTTCCTAAAATCCAATTGCTATAGTAAGCCAGTGTCATCTCTTCGGAAATCTGTATATTAATCATACCTTGTTCTAATAGAGCCGCTATCTGTTTTAATTGATGTAAAGATCCCAAAGCAGGCATAGCAAGAATCCTTCCCCGAACAGGAACTACCGCAGTTACTTGTAATACACCTGCTTGCAGTGCCACGCCTACCGCCTTATTCGCTGGCCCTCCCAGCGCACTCAATAAGACGCCTGTCATTGCTGGAATCGAACCCACCAGCTTATTTCTTCATGCAAAAAAAGCTCATTCCTACCCATAATGCAGGTTGAAAAGAGCTTAGCAAAGGTTATCAAGTATAGTAGAGCATCCTTACTCGTCAAGCTGCTACCGTAACTCTCATATGGATTTTCTTTAATATCCCCATTTATTGCAGTTGAATGTTACGTAAAATCTTTTTTACTCTATGGCGTAACTTTTGTGAAGCCCATCGGGTATTTACAATTTCAAATAGGATTTCTTGTAATTCACATTGTTGTATGCGAGGCAATTCTACAAACCAGTTTAGTGCTAAGTCTGCCCAGTAATCTGATTGTTGCTCTAAACCAATTTTAACAATTTCAGCAAATGGAAAGATGTCCTCTAACTCAATATATAGCTCATAATTTCCTAAAGATTCTTTTAACAAGTTATAGATTGTCGTTCGTGGTTTTTCTAATAATACCAATAAACGAAGATACTTCCAAGGTTCATCTAATATCCTTAATCCTTGCTTCTCATGAACGACCCAAAAACCATATGTTGATAAACCAATTATCGTCTGTTGTTCCCCAATTGGCATAAGCGGAATCCACTCTATTGACATGTCAGAATCCACCAGTTTGGTAGTATTAAAATTATTAGAAGATACTTTACTTTCGATTAGAGATTTCACCTTATTTTTCATAGTTTACATCCCCCACAACTCGTGTTCCACTGGCAATCCATAGTTTTTCATTACCTCTGTAAATTGATTTCTCACCTCAGTAGTCCAATTTTGCCCGTAGTGACCACTATTTTCAGTTGTATAGATTTCTCCATTTTCCCCTCTGGTAAAGGTTCCACCAACCACATTTTTTTCATCAGCATTTATTGTCTGGACTAACCTTTGGTGAGGAGAACCAACAAATTTCTCATCTTTAGGTTTACCAACAACAAATGTACTTGTTTCAGGATCAAATATAAACTCAATTCCTCCCTTTTTAGGATAATAATTTTTAATAGCTTTAACAGAAGGAGATAAAGAGTTTACCCCAAGAACACCAGAAGTTGGCCCTGACCCTTTCCAAGTTGGAATATTAACCGTCCTCTTAATTTCGGGAGACTTATTCGGGTTATTCGACGAGGTCGATGTTTCTCCCTTCTTCTTATACTTTGGATCACTAAACCCGTTAGGGACAATTCCTATATTTCTATTTCCTCGGAAACTAATACCTAAATTATAATATTCATAAAGTAACCCGCTGTAAATAATAGCAACCTTTTGTGCCTGTGTTAGCTTTTCTCCACGCATATTATAGCCTTCACGTGCCAGCTTTGTTTGTTCCCTCACATATTCCGTAATGGGATCATTATTATCTAAACTGTTACCAGATGGTTTAATTACTCCTTCTCTTACAAGTTCAGTGTAAATTAAACTGAGTCGAGCTGCTTCCCGATCTGTACGCCCTTTTTCACTTAAAACCCATGTGCTTCCCATTAGCGTTTTTTGATATTTACTAAAATCGTAATCACGGTATTTTTCAACTGTTGTAAGCTCTATACTGCTAGCGTGTTGATCTACCCAACGACTTCTCATATCTTCGGGAACCTGCTGGTAGGATTGATACATGTCCTCCGACTCTTTCAATACGTTGCGAACGAAATCCAATGGGCCATCTGAATATAACACTTGACGCGCACTCGTTAACATCTTTCCTAAGATCCACTTGGTGTAGTATGCCTGTCTTTCTTCCTCGTAAATCTGCTGGTCGATCAGTCCCTGCAAGAGCAGACCTGCTAATTGCTTTAGCGGATGCAAAGAATTACTAGCAGATTTCTTGGCTTTCCCATCACTTCGCAAAGGAACTCCCGCCGCTGCTTGCAGCGCCACGCCTACCGCCTTATTCGCTGGCCCTCCCAGCGCACTTAATAGGACGCCCGTCATTACCGGAATCGAACCCGCCAGCTTCGACTCCGTAGCCAACATGTTATTGGCCGCGGCTTCAGCAGCCGGACTCGTAATTTTGGCTGTAGGAGCATTTCCACTCCCCGTATGGGACGCTGCAGATGATTGGGATGCTTCATACGCCTCCACACTCACTATCTCAGGCTCCCATACGGGAGGAAGGTCGGTGACAAATACCGGGGCCTTTACCGTCCCTTCCTGCTCGATCACTGGGGCTTTGAGGTCTGTTTCACCATCCAGCACCATGCTGCTAGCTCCGCCCTTGAGATACAGCGCTGTCTCAGCTTTTAGCGATAGTCCTTTCCCCACCTCCAGTTTAAAGTTGCCACCTTGAATTGCAACATTCCCCGGACTGCTGATGGCAACGCCGCCTGTTTCATGGAGCGTAATAGATACTTTGCCTGTGGATCGTTTCATCACTATAACCAAAAAAGCTCATTCCCACCTATAAACGGGTAGAAATAAGCTTTTAATGAGTTATTTACAACGCTAGTATGTCACATGAATAAATATAAAGTAGCTACCTCAACCACCAACGATCTCATTTCGTGCTGCATATACTTCTGTAATCATTAGCACGCCAAGTTGAAATCCACGAATAAAAGAAGCAGTAGAGTAACCAAGACCTGGTCTTACCCCTGTCAAGTAGACAATAAAAAAAGAGGATCAATTTATGCGGCGATCGCTTTCCGGTACTCAACTGGAGAACGGTCGCCGAGTTTTTTTTGGAAACGCTCATAATTGTAAATTTCAATATATTCCTCAATGAGACGACGTGCTGAATGCTGGTCGTTCGGACGTTTAAGGTACAGCTGTTCGGTCTTCAAATGGGAGAAAAACGACTCCATGCAGGCATTGTCATAACAGTTGCCTCGCCTTGAGTGGCTGCCCTGGAGCCCTTGTGCGAGCAACTGAGTCTCGTAAGCCTTGTGCGTGTATTGGAAGCCTTGGTCAGAATGTAAGACTGCATCCTTGCGAGTACCGAGTTGCTTTACTGTGTCCAGCACAAGTTGTTTGCTAATGTCTTGAACAGGGACTTTCACGACAGAAGGCTTGCGCCCTGCATTTGGACGCTTCTTGCGGATGACTGACCGGATCCCGAGCTCACGCATAAGCCGTCTGACTTTCTTGCGGTTAACAAGCAATCCTTCCCTACGCAAAGCCGTACACATACGGATGTAACCGAAATAGGGCCGCAAACGGTGAATGGCAAGTATATGCTTCTTCAGATCAGCATCTCGCTCCTGACGTTGTTGCTGGTTACTTAGAGCAGCTTTCCACTTGTAATACCCGGCACGAGACACTTCAGCAATCTTACACAGCATGACTATCGAGTGGGTCCCAATCATTTTTTCGATGGTCCTAAACCGGGCTTGCTTATCCAACTTCCCTCCCCATGTAGATTCGGATTGAGCTTTTTTAGATATTCGACCTGCGCTTTCAGATGCTCGTTCTCTTCCTCAAGACTGCTGAAGTGTTTTTTCGCCCAACGCCCCCGATAATCCTTGAACGATTCACCATTCATATGTTTGCGTACCCAAGTTACAATCTGAGCATCGCTTTTGATCCCCAACTTTTCCTTGATCTGAGTATAGCTCCATTGCTCTTCAATTCGTAAACGAACGGCTTCTCGCTTCGTTTCTTCGTCGTATCGATTAAACTTCTGACCCTTCTTTGGTGACATAGAAAAATCCCCTCCGGTCTACAGTGTTGAATTCATGATATCATGAACTCTTTTTTCACTGTCTACCGTAAGGGGATAATATCAGACATCAATTCCCACAGTACCGTTTTTTCATTTGATGACAGAAAGAAGCATCTCATATAACTACCTTTTGTCCGTTCTCCTACATATTCAAATGCCCCTTCATCATTAATAAACTCAAATTGATCCTTGATCTCATCTAGCCATTCATGAAGCGCCATAACTCATCCTCATTTCCTGATTAAATTAGGGCTATTCTTACCCCTTCACTTTCTCTATACGACAGGATGTCGCGGCAGTTAAGTCCTGTATAAAAAGAAAATCCCCGCACAACGACGGGGATAGGTTAGCCAAACAACGGCAAATATTTACGATAGTATTCTATATGATCGTCGGATAGCCGCCAATCATACTGATTTAGGAATCGAGCGACTTTGGCTAAGACTTGATTCCGATGAACGACATCATTGTGCTTCGATCTAGCAAGGTAATATGCAAGGCTTAGCTCGACTTGCTCCTGTGACATCGGGTCTTTGACATACTTGACGAAGATACCGACAAGCTCGTCCATATCATCGGAACAATGTCCTAACACATTCTCCCGCCGCATCAGGGCTAAAGCTGTATCTAAAGGTAGTCGTTTCATGGATGCGCCCTCCCTTCTGCGGCGGCGGGGGCGTTTAGTTCTTGCTGAACGCTCCATTTCCTCCATAATAGATACTGCCGCTGTGCTTACTGCTCATCATAGCCGTTCTGTACCATGACATTCAGGATGGCGCGGGGGATGGAATCGGTATAGCCATACAAGCAACTACGAAACCTTTCCCAAGAGATATCATACAGGACAACAAACGCTCGATGTGTTAGCCCTAGCTTCTGAATGCATTCTTTCAAGGGATGCATCATGATAGATTTCTCCTTTCAAGTTGTCTTCCCTTATAGGTTAGACACTCTACAGGCAGGAATCACACCAGACATATAGAAGCATAGGACGTTTTTGGATCTTGAATTTGTCACAACGGGAGTAATCCATGAATAACTAAACAGAAAAATAGTAACGGTAACTCCCAAATGTATTTGCTTGGATTTCCGCATCCTGTCACACTATTTGGATTAATTACCGATTCGGTTCAAGCTTCGCAGAGCATAAATAATTGAATTTGCTTGGCTTCGTTATCCCCCACCTGCTAATTGGGCGGTGCGTGATGCGGCACTATAACTAACTCATTGCCTTTCCTCGAAATTATAGCCTCCTTTTCTTGGAAGCAACTCTTCAAAGTCACAAGAAGCTATCGCCTTATAACCAGCATCCCATAACTTTATCAATAAATTAGATACTTCTACAACGAAAGCATTATTCTCTACATTTTCAGCAGGCTCAATTTCTAGACAATACTTGTAATATAGAAATTCATCATTCCCTAGATTCCTTCTATCTTCGTCGAAATCACCATTATTGAAAATATAAATATCTGCTTGTTCTGTAGAAACGTTCGAGCCACTAATAGTTCCGTATACATTTTTAGATACTATTTCTATAACCGCACCTTTTTCAGCATCAGTATCTAAAAATATTTTTGTAAATAAATCAATGTCTTCATCCAATGAAATCACCTCAAATTATTTAAGTGGCGTAAACGGTGGATTGTCGAAGGGTCCGCCAATTTTAATAATCGATATATCTACATCCATACCTAACTCTTGTTGAAGTTGTTCCCTAAACTTACTCAACTTTGCTTCTCCTGATTGAATTTTTCCAGTCTCAATAGCATGAAGCATTGTTTTCTCCTTAGCAGACCCTGGATTAGGCGGCTTAACCTTACTAAAAGAGCTTTGTATTAATTCATCAAATTTCTCGGATGGAACTCTAATAGCTATATCAATATCAGAAGTTGGTTTTGCTGTTCCTTTTGCCCGACTACCTTGAACAACTATGTCATCACTTATATGCCCTACTTTTTCTCGTATCATTGATGATACTTTATCAAATTGTGCCTGTGTAAGTCCTTGAGGTACTTTAAGAGCTTGTCCCGTCCCCCTAGCAGAACTACTCGGATTCGGCGGTTCTGGCGTCTCCTTAGGTTTATCCACTGTTGTATTCCTAGGATCATTCTTAGGACGTCTATCTTTAACAGACTTGACGAACTTATCTAACTCCGCTTGAGTTATGGTCTTAAACTCAGGCTTCTTACGGTTTAGGTTAGGTACCCTGACATTGAACCCACCACCTCTTATATACGGAACTTCACTAGAATTATGGGTGTAGCCCGTAAAGAGTTCATTTAAAGTAACACCGTCTCTTTCAGCATTGTAGCACGTGTAAATAATAGCTACACCACCGAGTACATCTACCCCATACTTCCGTTTCATTTCTTTTACAATCAAGTTATAGTCCTGTTTCTCTACAATTCGCTGCGCCACATCCTTAGTTAATTCATCGGACCAATTCAGCTCTGCTTGTACTTCTAAGGTTAATCGCTGAGTGTCCACATATCCACTTGGAAATGTTTTATCGGTTGAATGGTAGGTTTATTCAGCACTGGGTAGCCACCCAACAAAGAACCGTAAGAAATTAAATTCCCTACGGTCAGGCTCACTTCTCTTATGCTATATATTCACCAAATTACTAAAGGCAAAATTGGGTTTGAATAATACATCAATATTTTTTTCACCGTTTTCGAATTGAAAATTGAGTTTGTCATTATTTTTGCTTATTTGGGTTACATCCTTTAGTGTCAAATTAATTATTGGGATACTGTAACTCTCGTGATTAAGACTGAGCAAACATTCCTGTTCATAAATTGATACCGTTAATACAAGTTTCAGACCTTGAATATCTGTTTTACTGTAAATAAACATTCCTGCTTCAGTATCAGAAATTGAAATTGGTTCGGATTCAAATAACTCTAATAGATCATATTCGCTGAATTGTATAAACATATAAATCTCCTCCCACTATAAATTAATGTTTTCTCGCGTTTACTCACTCATTCTTAGATTTTCAAGCATCGACCACATTAAGTGGTGGAGATATCATGTAGCAGTGGCATAATTTTCTAGGCATGCCGGTTGCGGGAATAGAGCCTGGACTGCAATTTCCATTCTGTGGATGTTTATCGCTATGATCGCACCTTGGATGTCCACACCAATTCCCTCGACGGTTTACCCTCCCATGTCACACTGGGTCTATGCCCTCACATTCCTTCGTCCTACCTCTCAAGGGGTGGATGCCGCTTCTTGCTCCTTTACTGGGTCGTTGCCCTTATGGAATAATTCCTGCGGCTGCTCCGTGCTTCCATTGTCTACTTGAATCTATCTAAGGCTAATGAGCTTTACGATTGAAATTTGAATCTTTAAGCTGCCATCTGAAGCTGTGCCTGACGAACAGGTCCTAATACATCTTGAGCATTGTAAGGAATTCTTTTTGTACCTAGCGTGTGTAGCACTCTGAAGAGTTTCCCACACAAGGCAACTAGCGATTGTTTCTTCTTTAGCGGATTTACCATTCGTGTTGTGTAATAGTGATGCAGCGCTTGAAACTCTGGATTCTTGGCCACCATCGGCATAATGGCGCGATAGGCTAAGGCCCTGAGTCTCGAACGTCCACGTTTGCTTATCGTGGACTTCCCCTTCTTCTTACCTGAACTATTCTCCCGAAGATTTAAGCCCGCCAGACGGATAATTTGCTGGCCATGATCATAGTTGCTGAGATCGCCTGTTTCGGCTAGAAATCCAGCGAGTGTGGTGATCCCGACACCTGGTATGCTCAGCATCTCCTCTGACCCCGGTATTCTTTCTAGCAAGCTCTCTACCTGGCTCATAATATCTTCAACTTGGCGAGTAAGCAGTTCATGCTGTTCCAGAAGCGCCTTCATTTCCATTTTGGCTGCTGTTAATCCTTGGGTTAGTCCGATGGAACCCGAGGCTGCCTTAACTAACTTCTCTGCTCGCTTGATGCCTACAGCTCGTTTCACATCTTGCTTCCAGCGTCTCAGGATGGTAAATGCCCCTAAGGATACAACCTCCTGCGGTGTAGGAAATTCGACCAACGTGATGAGCGAAGCTTTTCCATTCCAGTCCTTAAATACTTGACTGTATTCTGGAAAGAAGCGGTCTAGCCAGTTCTGAATACGCCGCTGAACTTGCCCGAGATTCACCATGACCTTCTCTCGTAAGTTCATGTAGATCCTTAGATCCGCGTACACATCTGTAGGCAATTGTGGCTCCGAGTACTTTCCGTTTCGGACAAGATCTGCAATGACCTTAGCATCCTTGTAGTCGTTCTTCGTTTGTGAATTGTCTTCAAGCTCTTTGGACTTGTTGACGTGATGCGGATTGACCACAACCACTTTGATGCCTTCATCCTGTAAGAACTCGGCTAGTGGAAACCAGTAGTGTCCAGTGGGCTCAATACCGAAGATGACGTCGGTCTTGGCATGCTCCCGTTGTAATTCCTTCATCCACGATACTAGTTTGGTCAAGCCTTCTCTTGAATTCTCAAACACGCAGTCTCTTCCTAGCTCAATGCCGCGGAAATCGATTGATCTTGCAACATGCGTTTTCTTGGCGATGTCCGCTCCGACCACAAGTGTCTGATCGGTAATTCTTAGAATTCGTTGATTTTGCTTCTTCTTTTGCTTATACTTCATGTTGAGCGTCCTCCTTTAATTAGGGCAGTGAATGGTCCACATTCCAGACCCAGCATACAGGAGGCGCTCTTTTTGTTCAAACCTCAAATTAATTCATTACAGGAATGGCTCCTATCTTGGAATAACCGTAATGACATCGCCATTGGCATTCGTAACTACTCTTACTCGGTCACTCTGATATACGGTTGTTCCTTGTTTATTACCCGGCGTCTTAGTTCCATTTTTAATAGTATCCTCAACAACACTTGGAGGTATGTTACGTGGATCAATCTGTTTATTCATGAAGTCATTGTACTCTTTAGTTCCGGGCTTCAATCCTTGTTCAGTTGCTCTTTGATTTGCTCTTGTTGTTAATTCTGCTCTTACTTCGGGAGTATTAGGAGCCATTCTCTCCAATGCATGTTCGGAGTATCTGCGTCCACCAATTGAACCGCCGCCTTTTGCCATACTCCATCCTATTTCTCCCGTCCCCATAGCAGAATTACTCGGATTCGGCGGTTCTGGCGTCTCCTTAGGTTTATCCACTGTAGTATTCCTAGGGTCATCCTTAGAACGTCTATCTTTAACAGACTTGGCGAACTTATCTAACTCTGCTCGAGTCATGGTCTTAAACTCAGGTTTTTTACGGTTTAGGTTAGGTATCCTGACATTGAACCCGCCACCTCTTATGTATGGAATTTCACTAGATTTATAGGTGTAACCCGTAAAGAGTTCATTGAGTGACATTCCTGCGCCTTCGGCATTATAGCTCGTATAAATCATCGCCAGGCCATGGAGCACACTTATACCGTACTTCTCTTTCATTTCTTTTACAATATCATCCGTGCTTCGTCTCTGTAAAACACGCATTGCCACATCTTCAGTTAGTTCATCAGACCATTCTAAGGATTTTTTCACGTCATAAATAACTAAATTTGTTCTCCAGTTTTTCTCAGTTAAATAATCTGGAATATTCTCTAATTCCCAGTGAAGCAGTACTTCTTCAGGCACCTGTCGATATGAATGCATGACCTCCGTTGAATATCTCAACAACCTCTGATCCTATCGGGGCGGCATATTTAAAGTTTGCGGTACATTTTGAAAAAACCTGAGAAAGCACAGACAAAAAAAAACAGGTCAATTTTGGTAGTATATGACCATAATCGACCTGCAGAATGTAACGGTATCGCGTTATTTAGGATATAAAATTCAAGCATTCTAGTGCGTACAACAAATTCAAAAAATCATTATACGGGTATTACATGGGTTATATGTGTTATTGGTTGAATGATGAGTTCGTTCGGTACTGGGTAGCCCCACCAAAAAAGAAACCTTGAAAGGCATCAAGCCAATCAAGGTGTGATTAAAAACTACTTTGCTTTATTCAAGTCTTTTCTAGCCAAATCAATTGCTACCGCTAATTTTATTTGGTTGATTTTGCTTAAACCTACTTTATATTGTGATAATGGCATGGAATTAATTATTGGTACTACATCTTGATTAAGCCTATTTAATTCAACATCAGCAATTGTAGAATCGTTTATTAGTATTTTGTAAAAATCCTCTTCTTGTTCAGGTATCCAATGGAGAATATACGCCGTCTCCAAACTAGAAAAACTCTGACGAAGAACATCAAGCAATCTTCGCCTTTCCTCTTCTTCAAACAATGACTTATTTGAAACCATTAATTGCTCTCTTATTTCTTGTTCAGTTTTACTTCCAATAAGTTTCAGTTTGTATCCCTCCCATACCTTATTTTATTATTCCTGGTGATGCTGTAACTAAGTTTCCATGACTATCGGTCAAAATGGTCATCGTTGAGGTTGGATTAAAATCATTAAATTTGTCAGTACCAATAGGTTTATTCAAAGTAACCTCTCTTACATAGCGAATCCCATCTGCACTATCTAGAGTTCTAGTTACAGGAGTACTCACTACATTCTTATCTGAAAGTATGGTACGAAGTTCATCTTGAGAAATTGTGAATTGTGATTTGTTCTTAGTTGAAAAATGTTCCTGTACAACGTGCTTAAATCCATCATTACTGATATTAATTCTAGATTGTACGATAGGGGGCATTCCTTCAATTTTAGCCGTCCCCTTAGTAGAATTACTCGGATTCGGCGGTTCTGGCGTCTCCTTAGGTTTATCCACTGTTGTATTCCTAGGATCATTCTTAGGACGTCTATCTTTAACAGACTTGACGAACTTATCTAACTCCGCTTGAGTTATGGTCTTAAACTCAGGCTTCTTACGGTTTAGGTTAGGTACCCTGACATTGAACCCACCACCTCTTATATACGGAACTTCACTAGAATTATGGGTGTAGCCCGTAAAGAGTTCATTTAAAGTAACACCGTCTCTTTCAGCATTGTAGCACGTGTAAATAATAGCTACACCACCGAGTACATCTACCCCATACTTCCGTTTCATTTCTTTTACAATCAAGTTATAGTCCTGTTTCTCTACAATTCGCTGCGCCACATCCTTAGTTAATTCATCGGACCAATTCAGCTCTGCTTGTACTTCTAAGGTTAATCGCTGAGTGTCCACATATCCACTTGGAAAATGCCATGGCATTGCCCAACGATTTCTTACATCCTCGGGAACCTGCTGGTAAGTTTGGAACATGTTGTTCGACTCTCTTAACACGTTGTGGACGAGATCTATTGGGCTGTAGGAATACAACATCTGGCGAGCACTTGTCGTCATCTTCCCCAAAATCCACTTGGTGTAGTATGCCTGTCTTTCTTCCTCATAAATCTGCTGATCGATCAGTCCCTGCAAGAGCAGACCTGCTAATTGCTTTAACGGATGCAAAGAATTACTAGCAGAATTCCTGGCTTTCCCATCACTTCGCAAAGGAACTCCCGCCGTTGCCAGCAGCGCCACGCCTACCGCCTTATTCGCTGGCCCTCCAGCGCACTTAATAGGACGCCCGTCATTGCCGGAATGGAGCCCACCAGCTTCGACTCCGTAGCCAACATGTTATTGGCCGCTGCTTGAGCAGCCGGACTCGTAATTTTGGCTGTAGGAGCATTTCCACTCCCCGTAGCGGACGCGGCAGATGATCGGGATGCTTCATACGCCTGCACACTCACTATCTCAGGCTCCCATACGGGAGGAAGGTCGGTGACAAATACCGGGGCCTTTACCGTCCCTTCCTGCTCGATCACTGGAGCTTTGAGGTCTGTTTCACCATCCAGCACCATGCTGCTGGCTCCGCCTTTGAGATACAGCGCTGTCTCAGCTTTTAGCGATAGTCCCTTCCCTGCTTCCAGTTTAACGCTGCCACCTTGAATTGCAACATTCCCCGGACTGCTGATGGTAACGCCGCTAGTTTCATGGAGCGTAATAGATACTTTGCCTGAGGATCGTTTCATCACTATAACCAAAAAAAGCTCATTCCCACCTATAAACGGGTAGAAGTAAGCTTTTAATGAGTTATCTGCAACGCTAGTATGTCACATGAATAAATATAAATTGGCTACCTCAACCACCAACGATCTCATTTCGTGCTGCATATACTTCTGTAATCATTAGCGCGCCAAGTTGAAATCCACGAATAAAAGAAGCAGTAGAGTGCATTGATCCTGACTTACTTCGCAAATCAAGCAATTCTTCAAGCTGACTGAATTCTTGTGCTGATAACTTCTTCTCCCATATTTTCATGGCTTCAGAAATTTTCCGGTTTAGGACACGATATTCAGGATCAATTGGCATAATCGTTTCTTCAGGGCGAATTTCTCCACAATATAGTGCTTCTAAAATACTTCTCATCTCCCTCTTCCCTTCAACTGTATTGCGGGTCCTTGAAAGAAAAACTGACACATGATAAAGTAATTTGTGCAGTCTGTCCACCGGGCAGTTGCACGGTGAAAGTCGCGAATTCTTTTGCGGGAGTGCGCCACTTCCTTTTGTTTATTCATCTTCATTCAGCCTCTCGATTCCACGCCTTACAGCCTCATTTCTTGTCACTTTATTGTGCTTAGCGTATCGTTCGAGAATCTCACTATGCTTCTTATCTAGCCGCACTGTGAGTCGTATTTCTTTAGGATTTTCAAAGAAAGGCCGTCCCAACTTTTTAGTGATTGGCTTCACCTCCTAGCACAATTAATGTCTGCCATAAAGTCAAGTTATATTGACTTTCTTTCATTTTTAACATACACAAAAGCTTACCCCCACTAATCGTTTAGTAAGAATAAGCTTTTGAAGTTTCTGTTTCAAATTTTTTAGTGTTGAATAGTTTTAGTTGCAAACCACATTAGCAAAATGCTATTCATCGGCAATCCATACCACTTCATTTAATTCCTGTGAACTAGATAACATATCGCAAAGCTCTCCAAGCAGATTCTTTGACTGTTCACTCAATTGGTCTATTTTTATTTTTTGTAGTTGCTTTATTACAATATCTATATCCGGAATTTCCCATGGTTTCTCCCACCAAGGTTCTTCAACATTATAGTAATATGCTATACCTGTCCAGCCGCTTTCCTCCGGCTGTAGCTCCCTCATTATTTCATCAAAATAACCATCCCAGATTCTTAAAACATATTTATCACCATTAGAAAGATGCCTTATAAATTGCATCTCACCTTCACCTTCGTAACCTTCATAATATTTACTATTTATTATTTCCATCATTGCAACTCCTTTTTATGGCGCTGGCCAATGTCCGTTTGCTAACATTCTGTTTTGTTCTGTAGTTGCCGTACCATTCTTTCTAGCGTTAATAGCAGATTGCCAATCATATCTTGGAGTCCATTGGTTTTGACCAGTTAAAATATGATACGTCTTTTTCTGCCCAGTAGTATTTCCTGGTGTAGTTCGCTCAACAACCCAGGTATTTCCTTGATTTTGGGGCGCTCCAGGTGTACGTGTATGCCAGCGTACCTCATACTTGTAATACCCATCTGACCATTTAAATTGTATCTGCTCATATCCTGTCTTTGACTGAATTTTTACTGAAGCAGAGGATGGAATATTGATTGGAGATGATTGAGAAAGATTTGTTCGTATTCTTGCCTCTCTATCCTGCACCTTCCACTCCTCTCGTGTTGTTGTCCTTTCACCAGGCTGCGGCCTGTATCCTTTGGTTTCGAGATCTTCCCCCATACCCTTAGTAAAATTACTCGGATTCGGCGGTTCTGGCGTCTCCTTAGGTTTATCCACTGTAGTATTCCTAGGATCATTCTTAGGACGTCTATCTTTAACAGACTTGACGAACTTATCTAACTCCGCTTGAGTTATGGTCTTAAACTCAGGCTTCTTACGGTTTAGGTTAGGTACCCTGACATTGAACCCACCACCTCTTATGAACGGAACTTCACTAGAATTATGGGTGTAGCCCGTAAAGAGTTCATTTAAAGTAACACCGTCTCTTTCAGCATTGTAGCACGTGTAAATAATAGCTACACCACCAAGTACATCTACCCCATACTTCCGTTTCATTTCTTTTACAATCAAGTTATAGTCCTGTTTCTCTACAATTCGCTGCGCCACATCCTTAGTTAATTCATCGGACCAATTCAGCTCTGCTTGTACTTCTAAGGTTAATCGCTGAGTGTCCACATATCCACTTGGAAAATGCAATGGCATTGCCCAACGATTTCTTACATCCTCGGGAACCTGCTGGTAAGTTTGGAACATGTTGTTCGACTCTCTTAACACGTTGTGGACGAGATCTATTGGGCTGTAGGAATACAACATCTGACGTGCACTTGTCGTCATCTTTCCTAAGATCCACTTGGTGTAGTATGCCTGTCTTTCTTCCTCGTAAATCTGCTGGTCGATCAGTCCCTGCAAAAATAGACTTGCTAATTGCTTTAGCGGATGCAAAGAATTACTAGCAGAATTCCTGGCTTTCCCATCACTTCGCAAAGGAACTCCCGCCGCTGCTTGCAGCGCCACGCCTACCGCCTTATTCGCTGGCCCTCCCAGCGCACTTAATAAGACGCCTGTCATTACCGGAATCGAACCCACCAGCTTCGACTCCGTAGCCAACATGTTATTGGCCGCTGCTTCAGCAGCTGGACTCGTAATTTTGGCGGTAGGAGTATTTCCACTCCCCGTAGCGGACGCGGCAGATGATTGGGATGCTTCATACGCCTCCACACTCACTATCTCAGGCTCCCATACTGGAGGCAGATCGGTGACAAATACCGGGGCCTTTACCGTCCCTTCCTGCTCGATCACTGGAGCTTTGAGGTCTGTTTCACCATCCAGCACCATGCTGCTAGCTCCGCCCTTGAGATACAGCGCTGTTTCAGCTTTTAGCGCTAGTCCCTTCCCTGCCTCCAGTTTAACGCTGCCACCTTGAATTGCAACATTTCCCGGACTGTTAATGGCCACGCCGTTAGTTTCATGGAGCGTAATAGATACTTTGCCTGTGGAGTGCAGCTTCAGCTCTTGCTCAGATAGCCCTACCCCGCTGCCCTTGGCATGCTGCCATACCTTCACATTAGGTTGTCCATGAGTACGCTGCTGACGCATTGCATCGGTGACGTAGGCGTCTTGTTCACGGTTTGTAGGCAAATATAGCTCCACCTGATCCCCGATTTCCGGCATATTATACCACCCGCTGTGGTCTTCTGCCACATAACAGGTGGCTACAGGAAACCAGCAGGCGGCAGGGTGCTCCTCAGGGTCAATCTTCAGTTGAAGCTGCACACGATCCTGTTCTACACGCAGCACCTTTCCTAATAGCGAAACTCCCGTAATCTGCTCATTCTCAACCCGCGCATAGCGAATTTCCTGTTCGGCTTGAAGGTCATATCGTGTACGGAGCATTCCATCCTCTAGACGTGTCTCGGCCCGCACGACGACAAGTTCTTTTCCTTGTCCAATGGAGAGTTCAATCACATCCCCTAAGGCATAGTACCCCAAGCTTTCAATCGTATAAGTGACATACGAGCCAGCCCGCTCTCCCGGATTCCCGGCAGCTAACTCATGAAACGTTTTCCGTACCCGGTAGAATCCATCCCGTTCCAGCTTATGCAGCTTGCCGATCGGCAGCCCAAAAAAGATCTTGGGCGATGCTGCCGTCACTTCAGGCACGAGCACCGAACCGAATCGGGAAGCGAGTCGCTTTAAAAATGCCCAATCCGTCTCCTGATACTGCAGCAGGAAGGTGTCCAGCTTGGCGCCGTCCGTGACAGTATCAATGGCATCCCCGTACTTATACTTCCGCACCAGTGCCGTGACCAGATCATCATAAGTGCGCTGCGGCTCTTGATAAGAACGATTTTTTAGTTTCACATCCAATTGATAGGAATGCGAAGCGGCCTCCAGCTCAAAAGTATAGACTCCCCTTATACAGTGTATAGACAGGCGCGTGGTCATTCCGTGGAATAATGTTCTTACGGATTGTCCTTGTTCGTCCAACTGGCGAATAACGATCGGCTCCTGATCCATCGTTTGCCCGATCCACGCGGCCCCTTGTTCTTCGGGAAGTATGCCGTTCATCTGTAAGTAAGCATGTTCGTTGATGGCTCTATGAATATGTAACTGCTGAATATGCTGCGGCTGAAAGGGACCATATAAACGTATGCTCTCATAGCCGATCCCCTCTGTAAGTA
Source organism: Paenibacillus lentus (assembly GCF_003931855.1). Classification (NCBI taxonomy): domain Bacteria; kingdom Bacillati; phylum Bacillota; class Bacilli; order Caryophanales; family Paenibacillaceae; genus Paenibacillus; species Paenibacillus lentus. The sequence continues at coordinate 322,383 of NZ_CP034248.1, forward strand.
AACTCAAGGTTGTACCTCCTCCCTTCTGACTTGATCCTGATTCCAGCGATTAGTCCAGTTCCTGACCGTCATCTTCTATGCGAATATGTCCGCAATATAAGCAGTGGTGCGTGCAGTCCTGTGTCAAAGCGGGCTGGCCTTCGATCAGCATATCGCTTTTCCCATTCAGCCATGGCATCGTCAGAACGGGGACGCACGGCGCCTTCTTCACCCCGTAAATATCAACCATGTCACTAGTCTGCACAGCCGGATTATGAGGGCTGAAGCAGTTGCCAAAGGACTGTATATTCTCTCCTGGCACGTAATCTGCAATATTCATCGCCGCTTTATTTTTGACATATACCCCATGGCTGAAAGGACGCTTTAACCGGGTCGGCTGAGTGCCATAGCTACAGCTCAAAATTGCACCTGCTACGACATAGCTTTTGGCCCCGCCGGCTCCTGGCTGCACCTGTGTTTGTTGTACCTTCGCTTCCTTCACTCGTTTGTTCCCTCCTTGCTCTCTACCTCCACTCTTTCAAGTCTTATGCCTATAAATGAACGGCGAAGCAGACTCTCTGCCAGCGCCAGATTAATAAATATATAGGGTTCCATCACTTCCGCTATTTGAAAAATAGGGGGCAGATCCTTCCTGTATTGCAGTACCAAACGCTTCAATGTGCGATCAGGGTATCGTTCGGTGCTATCGGACGAGCAATCCTCCTTAGGAGGACGCAGCACCCAGTACACCTCTTGCCTGGCTTGTTTCATATCAGTAAGTATAGCTGCCCTCCATTCCATACCTGGCACATACTTCTCCAACAACGCCTTCATACGATTGGATACCAGCGGCACGGGATATTCGAGAAAGTCTGGAAACATGGATTGCGAATGAAGCTGTATTGCTAAAAATAAAGGCGCATCTTCCTCTTGAGACAGAGTCATCTGCATGCCGCTCTTTATGGATAAAGAGGACAGCGGCACAGGTTCTATACGGTGTTTGATCCGCTCATCCATCCTAAGCCGATAATATCTCACGTAATCTTCCCCCTAACTTCACAAAGCTGTTCTTCCGTCAAACTCACGCCTTGCAGCTTGGCATCGCTGAAATCAGCACCAGCCAATCTTGCACCGGCAAAAGATACGTCTGTCAGATTAGCCCTAGCAAAGCTAGCATCCGTCAAATCAGCCTCAGCAAAACTAGCACCTGTCAGGTCCGCATCCTCAAAGCAAGCCGCTGCTAGATCAGCCCCGATCAACGAAGCTTGCTGCAGCGTGGCATTACGGAATACAGCACCTTGTAACTCAGCTAACCTAAAAGAAGCCCCTTGCAGATTAGCTCCCGTAAAATCCACCGCACTAAATCCCAATGGCTCCCACTCCAGCCATAAATCAGAATCGTTTACGCTGCCCATCACCCTGTCCAATATGGCCTTCCTTAGAGAGCAGCCGCTAAAATCAGCTCCATGGATCAGGCTGGAGGTAAAGTCAGTACCTTGAAGGTGACTGTCCTGCCACTCTGTACCCACCAGCACGCAAAATAGCAAACGACTATGCTCCATCTGCATGCCGCGGAAAGCCGTGTAGCGAAAATCCAGGCGGCTATAATCCCCTTCCGATAGGTCAAGCTCCGTCAAGGCTTGGTAACCGTACTCATGCGCATCTTTTAAATCCAGCCAGGCTTGAACCTCTTGGATATCCCGCTTCCGACGATCTTCCTTATATACGGAGACACTTTGATCCAAATACTCCCCAACACGTACTTCGAATATTTCGCCACGCTCCAGCTCCTGAAACTCAGCAGTGTGCACGGCGCGTTTCATCGCCAGGCGAATGATGTTCACCATGAACGCGTGGAATTCCGCCGCTGCGTCCAGCAGCATCCGCTCTAATCCAACCTTGGAAAGAGGGGATTGCCCCCGCTCCATGATTTCAGCCTGGTGCCGCTGCTGTAGATCACTCCAATAGGAAAAGGCCCAGTTAACATCCCATTCAAATTGGATGGGGTCCGTATCCAACACCCAATACTCATCAGTTGCCTCGACTAAATAAGTCGGATGCTGCTCCAGCCATGATGTTCGCAGCATAGAGTAAGTGATGTAGCTTATACTCCCTTTTTGCCCTTGAAGCTGCCTTTGACGAATGTCGCGGCAGTATTCTCTAAATTTCCGAACGCATTCCTCAATTCGTTGCTCTAGCGTAGCCTGAAGCGTCACTGCCCAATCTTTACGAATAAAGCTCCATGCCTCATCAAGAACGACTTGCTGCCCCTGCCCTTCTATAACAGGCTTGTCCATTGCATTTACACCACCTGGTTACACTTTATGCTAGTTAGATTTCACTTCGCTGCCTTTCATCTTGGCTGAACCGCTAAGTTCAATATGACTGCCATTGCAATCCATGCGCAGTTCGCTGCCTGCGGTAAGTGACATCGTCTTCCCAGCTGTCAGGCTCAGATCTCCCCCCGCCGAGATGCTTACAGCATTATTGCTCACAATATGTATGCCATCCTTGTCATTGAGCTTGATATATATAGCCCCTTCTTTCCCCGTAATGACCAGTTCATCCGGCCCGAGGCAAATTTCCTTCCCATGAGGGGTCCGCCAAATCTTCATTTGGGGATCAGACATTTTATTATAGGCACTTCCTTGCGTATTTCGCCTAACAGCACTTCCCGCAATTCCGTCTTCTTCACGGCTACCTGGAAAATAGAGCGATACCGGATCGCCGATTTCAGGCATTACATACCAGCCCGTATGTCCCTCAGCACTATAGGCCGTGGAATAGTTGAACCAATACGCCTCACTTATTTCCTGCTGCTCATCGCAGTCCAGATGAATGCGCACCTGATCCTGCCGCACATCCACCACCACACCGCTTAACGATGCGCCGGCCAGCTTTTCCTGATAGTAGCTTTTTTGCCGGAATCCCTGATAAGATCCCAGTACATACTGATGCCGCAGCTGTCCCTGTCTCATTTCGGTATAAGCTTCCATCACAAACAGGCTATGCCCTTGAAAAGACAACTGCGCCCCTAAATCGAGCACCTCATCCGTCTCCACCTCATAGAAAATGAAGTCATTCTCCCTAAGCCTGGTCTGATCATTCTCCTGAAAATAGCGAAAAGGCAGCATTTGTTTACGTACGGTGTAGCGGCTACTATCCAGAACCACATGTGCAGGCATATCCTCAATTCCAAAATAAAACTTCGGACTATCAAAACGGGCAGCGGGCATCAAGCTGGTATGATAGCGGGAGGCCAAACGTCTTAAAAAAGCCCAATCCGTCTCTTGGTATTGGATGGCAATACGCCCGATCTGGGCCCCGTCAGTAGCCCCGTCAATCACGTCAAGCCCCTCATAATCCTTGCCAATCTGCTCCAGTAATTGAGGAATCGTCATTTTCGTATTCTGAAAAGAACGCGTCCGCTGTTTGATGTCCATTCGATAGGTATGAGAAATGGCCTCAACCTCCAAATAGTACACATCACGCACAACTTTCACCTCTACCGAAAGCGCAATCCCGCTGAATAACGGCTTGGCGCTGCCTGCCTCATCCTTTTGGCTCACCTCAATGACTGTATAGCTGTGCGTTGTTTCTACATAACTGTCCCGCATATCTTCTGGAATTACGCCTGTAAAATACAGCCGGGTATGCTCATTAATTTTCTTCGTTAAGGTAAGCTGTTCCAAATTAATTCTTTCAAAAGGGTGAACTCGAATGTTTTCATATCCCAGACTCATCTTAAATCATCTCCTTCCTTGAACAGTATTGAGGAGGCATCAGGAACTTCTCTAATCGATTGCACCACTTTTCCAGCTACAGGCAGCCACGCCTCCATGTCGGACTCCATACAGTTGAAGGCGCCAATAATCACGCATCCCTCCAGAACAAACAGCAGCATTTCGTTATACAGGTTACCGTCCACCCCTGCTGCTACAAAACGAATAATCCCGATTGAAAGGCCATTGTCATTAACGATCAATTCCGTCCCCATCCAATTGCGAATGGGTTGGACAGATCGCAGTACGTCCGCCATTTGCTCTATAAAATCCGGAAGCTCCTCCGGCTCCAGTGTCGTTTCTGTCGGATTAAAAGTAATGTTGACCGTTCCATCAGCTGATGTGTAAATGACTTCTGGACGATGCTCCGAAGGGTATTTGAATCTAGCTTCCTCCAGGGCCATGAGATGAAAAGCCTTCGGAATATCCACTTCAATTTTTCCATCTAATACAGTTACCGGAGCGAAAGTAACGATCTCATCTTGTATGCGAAGTACCATGCTTGTGTCAGGCTCGACACTTGCCTTTTCAGAACTCATGGATTGAAGCTGGCTCGCTGTTTCCTCATCTGGTTTAGATGCTAATTCCTGTTTCATGCTAAGAATCTGTTCATCCAAATAATTCATCGTATGACGTCTCTTCTTCCTCTGAATCTATTTTTTTGTAAATGATACCCATCCATACCTATATTTCGGATGCTCACTAACAAAAATTAACCCATACTCCTCTAAATTCCGTGATTTCATCAGAAAGACATCCACCCATTTTGCTGCAAAAAAAAATCACCCTGACCCCGGGGTTTCCCCTTGGATCAGAGTGATTTTATTTCATAGTAAATCAAGCTTGCACTCGCCTTAGCCTATTCGCTTATTGATATCCCCAGATCATCGTAAACAGTGTACCAAAAATCGTTACCAAACCTACGAACAGCGCGTAAGCGATATTCGTATAAAGCGATGTCTTCGAACCTGTCTCTCCGATGTGCATGAAGACGAACAGCTGAACTGACATTTGAATGATCGCACATACGAACAGAACCGTCATTTGCATCACATAAGTCATATCGAAGAACAGAACGGTCAGGGCAACGATCGAAAGGACCAGCGAAGAGACATATCCCATGACGTGTTGAAGCGGGAACAGTTTTTTCATGTCACATCAATCCTTTCAAATATACAAAGCTGAAGATGAAAATCCAGACGACATCCAGGAAGTGCCAGTATAGCGAGAAGATGAACGACTTGTTCGCCGTATCCGGCGTAAAGCCTTCACGCTTCATTTGCAGCATCAATCCGCCGCCCCACACTAATCCGAGCGTTACGTGCGCCCCGTGGAGACCCAGCAGCGTGAATAAGCTGGACAAGAAGGCGTTGGTTTGCAGTGTCGCGCCTTCGCCTACATACGTCACGAATTCATAAATCTCGACACCGAGGAATCCAAGGCCAAGCAATAAGGTGACTGCAAAAAATCCCATCGTCGCTTTCATCAAGCCTTGCCGCATACTATTGATCGCTAGACCAATCGTAAAGCTACTCGTCAGAAGTAGGAAGGTCTCGATAAGCACCGGCCCGATTACAAAAATATCTTTCGCCGTAGGACCGTCACCGGTCCGGTTCCACAAGGTGAAATATACGGCGAAGAGTGTGGAGAACATGACGATCTCTGCTCCAAGAAATACCCAGAAACCAAAGATACGATTCTTGTTCTCTTCTGTACTATACTCCAGCGGAACTGAATGATCTATTTTCATACCTGTTCACCCCGCAATCGTTCTTCGGTCGCTACAACTTCCTTCACAGGAATATAATGTCCGTGATCGCGTTCAAAGGATCTGATGATCATCATAACGAAGATGCCGATGGCTCCAATCACAGCCCCAACCCACCAGTTAAAGACCATAAAGAATCCGAAGAACATAAAGATCACACCCAGAATAAACGGCTGGCCGCTGTTGTTCGGCATATGAATATCACTGTAATCTTCCTTATACAGAGACTTGCCGGACTTCTTCGCAAACCAGAATGCATCACGATTCTCAATGTTTGGCATTTTCGCAAAGTTGTAATGAGGCACTGGGCTTGGCGTGCTCCATTCAAGTGTACGCGCATTCCATGGATCGCCATTTGTCTCTCTCGGCGCATAGCGGAAGCTCCAGTAAATGTTGTATACGAGTACCGCAAAGCCAATAGCTAGACCGACCGAACCGATCGACGCAATAAGATTCAGCAGCCCGAAGCCTGTTTCTGCAGAATACGTGTACATCCGCCGCGTCATCCCGTTCAATCCAAGGGCGAAGAGCGGCAGGAACGTTACATTGAAGCTTATTACAATAATCCAGAAAGCCAGTTTGCCTTGCTTGTCGTTCAGACGGAAACCGAACAATTTCGGGAACCAGTAGTACATTCCCGCAAGTACCCCAAAGACTGTACCCGGGATCAATACGTAGTGGAAGTGAGCTACCAGGAACATCGTGTTGTGGTACTGGTAATCCGCACTTGCCATGGCAAGCATTACGCCGGTAACTCCACCAATCGTAAAGATCGGAATAAATCCAAGAGCATACAGCATCGGTGTCGTAAATTCAATTCGGCCTTTCTGCATCGTAAATAGCCAGTTGAAAATTTTAATCCCGGTCGGGATGGCAATCGCCATCGTCGTCACGGAGAAGACACCGTTAACCATCGCGCCGTGCCCCATTGTATAGAAGTGGTGAGCCCAGACGACAAAGGACAGGATCGAGATGATGACCATACTGAACACCATCGATTTGTAACCGTACAGGTTTTTACGTGAAAACGTCGAAATAACTTCACTAAAAATACCGAATGCGGGCAGAATAACAATATATACCTCTGGATGCCCCCATACCCAGAACAGGTTGGCCCAGAGCATATCCATCCCGCCGTTGGCCATCGTAAAAAATTGCGAGCCGAACTGCCGGTCCAGCATCATCAGTAGAAGCGCGATCGTCAATACAGGGAACGCGAATACGATGATGACAGAGGTAACCAGAATCGACCAGGTGAACATTGGCATACGCATCAGCGTCATGCCAGGCGCGCGCATTTTGAGAATGGTAACGATAAAGTTAACCCCGGTCATGAGCGTACCCAGCCCGGAAATTTGCAGCGCAATGGAATAATAGTTATTACCTACCGTCGGACTGAACTCAATGCTCGACAGTGGGAAGTAAGCCGTCCAACCGGCGTCTGGAGAGCCGCCGATCACAAACGAGATATTGAACAGCATCGCTCCGGCGAAGAACAGCCAGAAGCTGACGGCGTTCAAGCGCGGGAATGCTACGTCCCTTGCTCCAATTTGAAGCGGTACGACCACGTTCATCAAGCCGATAATAAACGGCATTGCCATGAACAGGATCATGATGACCCCGTGTGTCGTGAAAATTTCATTATAGTGCTGGCTGTCCAAAAATCCGTTCTCTGGTACAGCAAGCTGCGCACGCATCAGGAGGCCGTCTACGCCGCCCCGGAACAGCATGATGAGTGCAGCTAGGATATACATGATACCGATTTTTTTATGATCAACGGTCGTTAACCATTCACGCCACAGGTAGCCCCATTTCTTAAAATAGGTCAGTCCGACAACAATCGCGATGGACACAAGGACAATACTGACCATTGCGCCGTAAATCATCGGGTCGCCCGTGACGAAAAATTCGTCCCATTTCATTTAGCTTACTCCTTTCCAGTTCTTAGTTGCATTGCGAGCTTTCTGCTCGTCATCGCCTTCTTAATGGTTATGCCCGGAATGATCCATCTCTCCGCCACTGCTATTCTCTGATCCGGATGGTTCCATTTGGAACTGATCCAGTTCGGATTCAGACTCCACAGCAGCGTCACCATGGTTATGTCCGGCGTGCTCACCCTCAGGAGGCGGTAAGAACGTCAGGTGTGTGGAGGAGTATGTCTTTCTACCCGCATGCTTCATATCCAGCAGGGACTGAAATTCCTCCGGTGACAACTCGGGAGCCGTAGCTTTAACCTCTTCCACCCATTCGTCATACTCATTAGAGCTCATGGCCAGTACTTCAAACTCCATATGGGCAAAGCCTTCACCCGAGAAGTTTGCATTCTTACCCATGAATGAGCCTGCATGCTCGGCAACGAGATTCAGCTTCGTTACCATATCGCTCATGGCGTATTTCTGTCCGCCCAGCTGAGGTACCCAGAAGCTTGTAATTGGCCCGTACGCATACAGGCGGAACTCGATCGGACGATAAGTCGGGATATTGACATAGTTCACTGTCTCGATCCCTTCCTCTGGGTAGCTAAAATGCCATTTCCAGTTGGAGGAGGATGCGTAAATAACTATAGGCTCCTGATCTTGATAATCTTTAGGAACAGCCTCAACCTCGTTCGTACTGCGAATCGTAACAATGGATAGCATGATGACGATTGCCAGCGGAATCGCGGTCCAGGTAATTTCAAGCCACGCCTTTCCTTCATCGTGAGGCGGCTCGTAATCCGGTGCAGCCTTGGAAGCCCGGTATTTAGTAAGCATGTAAACATAGAGTACATAAACGACGAACAATATAGCCGCCATAGTGATGATGGAGAATATAATGACGTCGGATTGCGTCTTGGCTACCGGCCCCTTCGGATCCAATACCGTAAGAGTACTGCAGCCGGACAGGAAGACAAGCAGCGCTGAAAATGCGATTAACAGCAGCCCTCTTCTTTTCATAGATACCGTTACCCCTTTCTAAACAGTAAGCTTCCACGATCATGAACAACGAGAAACAATATACGTGAGAACTTAAGTATTACAACTAAGAACAATGTTAGGAGTCGGCAAAAACAAAAACAAACCATAGAGAAAGGCAATTCTGTAATATTTTTACAGTTAGTCACAACTAGGCTTCCCTTTACTACACCTAAAAAGCCGATATTCAGCCGTATTCGCTCAAAAAACGTCAAATTCGGCGATTTTGATAATTGTTCACAATGAACGCTTTCGGCGCTTAAGTTCGCAAAATTGTCATAATAAACCCCGTGCTTTGTAACTAAAATCACATACATCGCCTTCACGTTCAGGTATGTCGAATATTGGCGGGTTTTGACACTTCAGAAGAGGATTAGAGGAATAAGAGAGGGGGCTGAGCCAGCATCCCTTGCAGACCGGACGCGGCTCAAGCCCATCATACAAATTTTGTGCATGCCATTGCTAGCAACTGGTTTACAACAGTTCTTTACGAAGCTGTTCCGGGGATTTCGGGGACAACAGGCCAAATGGAATATCAAATACGGTTCTCGCCCCGGATTCGCCAGCTTGGGATAGCTTATAGGCAGCACGGGCATAGGCTACCAGAACACTTGCTGTAAATTCGGGGTTGCTGTCGAGCTTCAAGCCGAATTCCATAATTTGCGTATTGTTCTCTCCCGTACGGCCGCTTCTCAGTACATTTCCCCCATGCGGCATGGCGGAATGCTTCGCCTTCAGTTCTTCTTCACTTATAAAATGAACCGTTGTCTCGTAGTCGGCAAAATAGTTAGGCATTTCCTTGATTTCACGTTCAATCTGTCCTAGATCAGCACCATCTTCAGCGACAACATAGCATTCCCGCATATGCTTCTCTCGCGTGGACAACTCCGGATTTTCCCCATTACGGACGCGATCTACAGCCGCTTCAACCGGAATAGTATACTGCACTCCGCCCTTCACGCCATTCACACGGCGAATCGCATCAGAATGCCCCTGGCTTACGCCCTTTCCCCAGAAAGTATACTCATTGCCCTCAGGAAGAATAGCTTGTCCAAGCAGACGATTTAAAGAGAATAGACCGGGATCCCATCCTGTCGAGATGACGCTCACATTCCCCCCTTTTGCGGCAGAGGCATTGACTAATTCGAAATACTCAGGAATTTTTGCATGGTTGTCGTAGCTGTCCACCGTGTTAAACATGGCGGCTAGCTCCGGCCCTTGCTGCGGAAGATCCGTGGCCGAGCCTCCACAAAGAATCAACACGTCGATATCGCCTTTGTATTTCTCCAACTCGGAAATATGCACGACACCACCAGCCGCCGCTACATCATCCGGGTTTCTCCTTGAAAAAATTGCGCGGAGCTCCATATCTGGATTTTGCTTAATTGCTTTCTCCACGCCACGTCCTAAATTCCCATATCCTACGATACCCACTTTGATGTTCGATGCCACTTTACGTATCCTCCTTCAAAATCAGCTCTTCATTATTTTATCTTACTATGGGTCATTTTTAAATCTTTAGCCTCATAAGCAAAGCACTACTATCCCCATAATAATAAGCACATCGCAATTTTTTTCACAAAAATGTCAATTGTTCCGTTTTTACCCCTCCTCGTAAACAGAAGACCGCCTAACGCAAAATACCCGGCACTATCGTCGAACGACGAAAGTACCGAGTGCTTTACGTGCTTGCTGACATTCTCCCCGAGGATGGATTCTCTGTCTTGGCTCCGATTAAGCAGAGCGATGCCAGCAGCATGCCAAGTGATGCGCTAGCGAACAGAGCCGGGTACCCGAACTGATCGATAATCCACCCCAGCATAGGCGGGGAACTGATAGCCGCAAGCGATGACACAAAATAATATATTCCGGTTCTTGTTCCAATGCTCTCCTCCCGTCCTGTGGCTACAATCCATGGATAGGAATTGATATTAATACAGGCCCAGAACAACCCGCCAACAATAAGCAATCCGCGCAACAATAGCACAGACTGAACGAACACGAGTGAACCGAAGATGACGAATAATCCCAGTACGCCGATCGCAATGATTCTTTTCTTGCCGAATTTTGCGCCAAGCCATCCGCTAGGCAGGGCAAAAGCTAGAAACGCCAGGGAGAAGAATGTCAATGAGAAGGCCGCTTCGTTATCGCTCATGCCAATGTACTTTGTCCCATAAAGTGTAAACAACGCCTCAATCCCCTGATACGCGACAAACCAGAAAAAAATCGCTCCCAAAATGAACAGGGTCGTACGGTCTAGCTGGTCTTTAATCCGCACCTGAGGTTTGACTGATTCCTGGGGGCGATCCTCTGGCCGGAAGGGATTGCTGTGACCATCGCCGTTGCTGGTGAGAAACACCGGCTCCTTAATGCGGCTCTTCAGGATGAACATCGACAAGAGCATAATCAAGCCGGCGCACAGAAACGGCAAGTAAGGAGCCATTTTATAGAGCGGCGAGCCAATTCCAAAGGCCAGAATGGAACCAAGCCCGCCCATGAAGTTAATGATCCCATTGGCCTTCGTACGCTGGCTCTCTGGTGTAATATCAGGCATGAGCGCCACGGTAGGCGAGCGAAAAATACTCATGGAAAGGTTCATTAACACCATAAAAACAACTAAGGTCACAAAACCCGTATGTAAAGGAATCAACGTGGCAAACACAGCGCCAAGCGGCATACCGATTAACAAATAAGGCATCCTTCGACCGTAATTACTTCGCGTCTTATCGCTGCGATGACCGATCCACGGCTGCAGGAACATCGCAAAATAATTATCGATCGTCATCATGAAGCCGATCATGGCTACGCTTTTTAAGTAATTGCCCAAAAAGAGCGGTACAAACGCATTATATAGCGCCCAAGTGATGCTGATACTAAAAAAGCCGAGACCGAGCAGCCACGTTTTTCTCATCCCGCTAACCTCCTTCAGCCGTCAACAGCTCGGCCAAACGATCGGGATAATCGGTAATAATTCCCGCCACGCCAGCTTGAATCAAAGCTTGCATCTCTGCCTTCTCATTAACCGTAAACGGATGATACGGCATGCCATACTCCGAAGCGGCAGCCACAAGCTCAGGAACTACGGCGTACTGGAATGCATGGAGCGCGTCAGCGCCGATCCGCTTTGCATAGGCCCAAGGCTCATACAACCCCTCCATGTAGAGAATGCCCGTCCGAATTTCCGGGGCTAGCTTCTTGCATTCAACCAAGGAATAATGATTAAAACTAGAAATGATGACGCGCTCCGATAACGCGAAGCGGCGCACCAACTCAATCACTTTGCCCTCAAGCCCGGGATAGCGGATGATCCCATTTTTCAGCTCTAAATTAATGATCATGTCCAGCGGCTTGACGAGTTCGAGCAGCTGCTCTAGGGTCGGAATCTTCTCCCCCCGAAAATCATCATGAAACCAAGCTCCCGCATCCTTCGACATCAGCTCCGTTAATGTCACATCCTTGACCCACTCTGGAGAGCCCGTGGTACGCCGCAGCGTTTCGTCATGAATCAGCACTAGTTGCCCATCCTTCGTCATTTGCACGTCAGTCTCAATGCCTGTAGCACCAAACTCTAGAGCACGTTTGAAAGCGATCATTGTATTCTCGGGACAATGCCCCGCCGCACCGCGATGCGCAAAATTTATCACTTGAACCATACTTCCCCTTCGCCTCCCTCGTTTTTCCATTTACCTTCTCATATTATTAACCCTACGCCTATCATAATCCTGCATTGTTAAAACTGTATAACGCGAGAAAATAAATGCGGAAGGCGGACACACAAACAGCGCCCCAAACTAGCCGATGTCCAGCTCAGTCCAGTTGCAACGGCTGAACGACCAGCAAGCTCAAGACGCTTGTGCAAGTCTGTATTATCAGTTCATTCCCGCAGGGCGCCAATCTCCAACTTCAGTACGCGATTCAAACATTCCGCTTCTGTCAATGCCCGTAGGTCGCCAGTGATATCGCCAGGTCGGCTCGCCTTCCCGATCAGATAACCTTCGAGCGGCATGCCTACATAGTCGAAAGTATATTTCAACTGCTGAATGAGCGGAAGCGCCTTAATCCGCGGTTGATCTCCTCCAACGACAATGACATAGGCCTTCTTGTTCGCCATAGCTGCCTTGAAGTCGTGGCGTGAGTCGCGCAGGCTCTGCGACCAGCGGTCAATGAAATTTTTTAATATTCCCGAGACGCCATACCAATACACCGGGGTCGTGAACACGAGGATATCGTGCCGAAGCACCTCACGAATGATGCTGTCATAATCATCGTCAACCGGATCAAACCCGCCTTCCTCATGCCTTTGGTCATGAATCGGCAATATTGCCTTCTCTCTAAGAAAAATATCCGTTCGCTCCAGCCCTTCCGTAACCACTTTCGTCAGCGCTTCCGTATTGCCGCCTTTTCTCGTGCTGCCATGCAAAACTACGATGCCCATGACTTCCACTCCCTCACATGAATATATTTCTCATCTTCGTTCAAACTAACCGCTCCAACACTCCCCCCCCACCTTCTGACGAGGGAGCAGCCCGACTATGGTCGAGGTCAAAAACCGTCCCCAGCCCGTTATGCCTTTCCCGGAAAACCGATAAAATAAAGCCATAAACAACGGATTGTAAGCATCCCGATGACAATATATGAAAGTGAGTGGTATAAAATGAGAAAATTGTATCGTTCCAGAACAGATAAACAAATTTTCGGCCTTTGCGGAGGTATTGCCCGCTATTTCAACATAGATTCAACTGTAGTTCGCCTGATTGCGTTAATTTCGGCCATTTGCAGCTTCGGCACCGTCGTAGCTATTTATCTAATCGCAAGCTTGGTTGTGCCAAAAGAGCCTGCCGGCAGCATGCATTACGACTATAACGACTACGGCTATGACGAGCATTACTCGTAATTCCAATCATTTTAACCCCTAAAACGTCTAAACTCATAAAAAATAAAACGAAGAGGAGTTCTGAACATGAGCATATTGGATAGACTGTCCAACTTAACGAAAGCAACCATTCACGAGGTACTGAATAAGCTGGAGGATCCAATCTTGATGACCGGCCAATACTTAAGAAACCTGGAAGAGGACATTGCCTCCACTGAGAATCTGATTCGCGAGCAGAAGACAGCAGCCAAGGTCAATGAACAGAAGAGCCTTGATGCATCACGCCATGCAGAGCTCGAGGAACAAAAAGCCCTGGATGCTTTATCCACTGGTAATGAAGAGGCCGCTCGCCGAGCAGCCGTAGCCAAAATCCACTATCAGGATCAGGCGGAACATTTTGCAGCTAATGCCAAGCAAGCGGAGACCCAGGTGTTCGAGCTTGAGCTGCGCTTGAAGGAAGCCAAGGAAGAGCTAGTCCAGTTAAAAGAAAAGCGCAAAGAACTAGCAGAGCGCGCCCGCAAAGTAGAGCAATCCAGCCAAGCGGAATGCCCGAATTTCAGCCGGGGCACGTACAGCGGCGCAGCCGCAAGAGGATTCGAACGCATGGAAGAGAAAATTTCCGAGTGGGAGGCGGGCATCTCAAAGTACGGCTACAGTCCTTTTGATTCAGCAAATGCCAATGCCAATCCCAACAACGATCCAGCCGTGAACGAGGAGCTGCAGCGGCTAAAGAATCAACTTTCCTCCGATAAAGACAAATAATTCCCCATCATATCAGCAAGAAAAATACTCCCTACGAGTTAAATAGACTAAGCGAATAAGAGGATATTATGTTCACTTTACGAACATGTGTCCTCTTTTCTCGTATAGAACGTATAAGTATAATTAGTCGACATTCTCATAAATTTGATATGATGAATTGGAAGTTAATGAAAGGAGCAATCGATATGTGCTGCTCATGTTGCCCTGTGGTAGATATGCAAAATTCTCTTTAATTATTTCAAAATGAGGAGGTATTTTGTAAATGCTATTACAGGAAATATTAATTAATGCAATTAAAGAAAAGTGCGAGAATGATCCACGTATTTGCGCATGCATGATGTATGGGTCGTTTACAAAAGGCGAAGGGGACAAATACTCAGATGTTGAGTTCTATGTCTATTTAAAGCATACAGAAGTTGAACAATTTGAGTCTTCTGACTGGATAAAAGATATTGCCCCTTATGATTTACACTTTGTGAATGAATTTGGAACTGAAGTTGTCGTGTTTTCCAATTTAATTCGAGGGGAGTTCCATTTCCAGCCTGAAGCTGAGATTGAAGTTATTAAGACATTTAAAGAGACTGGTGTCTTCCCTGACACAGAATCCATGTTTATTTATGATATTACCGGCAAATTAAAAGCATGTTTAGATCATCTAAAGGGTGAAGGGCCAGAAAGAATGACAAATGATAATGTCAACTTTGCTTTTAATAATTTTGCTAACGCATGGATCATGGGGACCAACGTTTTAAGAAGAGGGGAAATTGCACGTTCGTTGGAATGCCTGACCTATGTCCAAAAGTACGTTTTACAATTAATCAGGATTCGTGAAAAAAACGTAGAACGTTGGCTTAACGCTACAAAAAACTTAGAAGCTGATCTATCAGAAAAGGCATATGGTGAGTATACTTCAATGACGTCAAAATTAGATAAAGAAGAATTATATCATGCCTATTCAAATGCACTGCATGTAGTTGAAGGACTAGTTCCTGCACTTGCTGATGATTACCAATTTGACATGAATTTAATGTTTTTAGAAAAATTACATTCTCATTTGCGGAACGACCGGTTGCCCTCAATGTGACCAACAGGTGTGAACAACACATGTGACCAACATGCGCACCACGCCGACAGCCATCCGAGCATGCCCCGAACCACGCATCGTCCACACGGGGAGAGTGTGCACGATGTACAACACCCACCTTAAAAGCCCAGCATGAATCGGGGATTTTCTCGTTCTAAATGGATTTATAGTAGTTAGTTTACTGGCAAAAAGGGGGAAAATAGACTTAAATGTATTTCATGTCGTTAGATGAGCGGAGATCGGCATCATGGGGCTGAATTCATGATTTTAGATACCTAAAATCCATCTAATCCCTCGAAACATTCGTTTAGAGCATAATTAGATACATGAATTCCATTTAATCTGTTTAGCGGCGGAGCCTAATGCTTGACAACCTAATATTCGGCAGCTTATATAGTCGAGCTAGATAAATTGGCTGGCTGCAGGCGAGCGGTTAATTGGATTTCACAAGAAACGGATAGCTTTCTGATTCTGAAAAGAAAGGGGCGCCCCTCCGTCATCGCTGATGACTTTGGGGACGCCCCGTCCTTTAATGTCTCTAATTTCAGGCAGAAATTATTTCTTGCCTTCCTTGCTCTTGAACATTTCGCCGATCGCGCCGATGCTGCCCAGCGTTTCGATGGCATTGGATGGGATGAACACTTTGTTCGCAGGTCCCTTGGATACCTCGGTCAACGCCTCGAAGGAACGGTAAGCGAGCACCTGCTCATCCAGACCAGCCTCGCGAAGCAGCTGGATTCTAGCCTTCTCCGCCTCGGCAACCGCTTCAATCGCCTTAGCTTCCCCAAGCGCCTCCAGCTCCTGGGCTTGACGCAGACCTTCCGCTTCACGGATACGAGCTTCCTTGTCACCCTCGGCTTTGAGAATCTTACTTTGCTTATCCCCTTCAGCGCGAAGAATCATATCCTGCTTCGCCGCTTCGGCTTCAAGAACGATCGCACGCTTGTTACGCTCCGCCTTCATTTGCTTATCCATCGCATCCTGGATGTCCAGCGGCGGCTTAATGTCGATAACCTCGACACGCTCGATCCGCACGCCCCACTTCTCGGTTGCTTCATCGAGTGCAATCCGGATGTCCGAAGATATTTTCTCCCGTCCGGACAACGTCTCATCAAGCTCCATCTTCCCGATGATTTGACGCATCGTTGCCGTTGTAATGTTGCGAACACCGTACACGTAATCGGAAATGCCGTATGTTGCTTGCTCCGGCCCTACGACCTGATAGAAAATGATCGTATCGATTTGAACTTGTACGTTATCCTTGGTAATAACGGTTTGTGGTGGAACATTGGCCTGTTGAATCCGTAGGTCGTGGTTTATACGAACCTTGTCGATCACCGGGATCAAAATGTTCAGACCCGGCGTTAGCAGGCGGTGAAACTTACCAAGCCGCTCCACAACTCCAACCCGCTGCTGAGGCACAATTTTAACTGTAAGCGAAATGAACATAAACACAACAATGATGATAACAGCAATAATCACTAAATCCATTAAATAAATTCCTCCCATCTTTCTACTTCGATAATAGTACTCCCTCGTTTCATTACCCGCACCAGCTCATCCTTGCCAATGGACTGTGTGGATGTGGCGCTCCACGTATCTCCCCCGATCTTTACAATACCATATTGACCCGGTTCAATGGCTTCAACCACAACTCCCTGCTTCCCAACCAATTCAGTACCAGCATCCTCATACCCTTTGGAAGTCCGCAGTCTCCTCGCGAGCGGTTTCGTAAACGCCGTCAGCACTAGAGCTACCACGCAGCCTATAATTACCTGGAGCAATAATGCATCCGGAACCAACCAGGCAACCACTGCAGCCACGAGGGCGCCGATGCTGATCCAAAGAAGGTAGAAGGTCAAGGTCATCATTTCTAGCACTAACAGTACTCCGGCGGCAATCAGCCAAATTACCCATGCTTCCATCCTACCGATACACCACCTTTCTGCAATTATAATAGTATATACGGCGTTCCAGGCAAAAAGTATCAAGAATTAAAACCCTATTGTGCAAATACTTAGCAAGCAATAGAACCAATACTCTCCCCATTTACCCTTATTTTCAAGAATACCAAAATCAAACTCAATTCACAGTTAATTTCTTCCTATTCCTCGTCTCAAATACCCATAAACGGAAAAGACAGCTATGAAGGATTTTTCCTTCAAAGCCGTCTTAACGATTATATTCGACCGGATAACCGACTATTCCAGTTTGTTCACATATTATGCCTGGGCTACATCCAAATCCACATGGCGCTTGAATACATTCTCATCATTCTCGCCAAGCACTTTACCAGTAATTACACCGGCTGCGATAGAGTCGTTCACGTTAAGCGCTGTCCGCCCCATATCAATCAGCGGCTCAACCGAGATTAAGAGCCCCGCCAAAGCGACCGGCAAGTTCATTGTCGACAAGACAATCAAAGAGGCAAAGGTCGCTCCGCCGCCTACACCAGCCACGCCGAAGGAGCTGATCATAACGACCAGAATCAATGTAAGAATAAAATCCCAGCTCGTCGGATCAATGCCCACGGTTGGCGCAATCATCACAGCCAGCATAGCTGGGTAAATACCGGCGCAGCCGTTCTGTCCAATCGTCGCTCCAAAGGAGGCCGACAAGTTAGCAATACCGTCAGGTACGCCCAGCCGCTTCGTCTGCGTCTCTACGTTCAATGGGATCGAAGCAGCACTCGAACGCGAAGTGAAGGCAAACACAAGCGTTGGCAGTACTTTTCTAACATATTGCACCGGATTGTATCCAAAAATAGCTAACAGGATCAGATGAATAATGAACATGACGATCAAAGCTACATAAGAAGCACCCACAAATTTGATCAGCTTCAAAATTTCCTGCGGATTCGTCGTTGCGATCGTATTCGTAATTAGCGCCAGAATTCCGTATGGCGTCAGTCTTAAAACCAGCGTTACGATTCGCATGACCACAGCATACAGAGCATCGATTATTTTACGGAAGGTCTCCGCTTGCTCCGGCTTTTTGCGATCCAGCCCAAGCACGGCGACTCCAATAAATGCAGAGAATATAACGACAGCCAAGGTTGAGGTGCTGCGCGCGCCCGTCATATCGGCAAACGGATTCTTCGGAATGAAATCAAGGATTTGCTGTGGGATCGTCTTGCCAGCCACATCTCCGAGCCTCTCCTCTAACGTCTCACCACGAGCAATTTCACGATCACCTGCGGGAATCTCCAGCGCCTGCAGATCAAAGCTAAGTGTAGTGACGATGCTGACCGATGCGGCAATCGCTGTCGTGATGAGCAGTACGGCGATAATAAGACCGCTGATTTTACCCAGATTTTGTTTCCCCTTCAATTTCATAATGGCGGAAATAATAGATACCATAATAAGCGGGATAACAATCATTTGCAGCAAGCCGACATAACCGCGTCCAACGAGATTGAACCAATCCGCCGACTTTCCAATCACCGTTGAACCGGATGGAAAAATTAATTGAAGCGCCACCCCGAACAGTATACCCAGTCCAAGGCCAGTGAACACTCGTTTTGTAAAAGATATATGTTTCTTCTGCATCCAGAAGAGGATGCCTAGCAGTACGAGCATAACCGCTACGTTGAGAACAATTTGCAGTGTTTCCATCTTAGGACTCCCCTTTATCACTTAATATTTGACCAATGGTCGGAATTATCAAGTCCATTTACAGACGTATATTATCATATATACGACTAAATGGGTAGGATTAATTTAAGTTTAATTTTTACGCCCTTCTTCCCCTATTATGCCTATTTTCCTAACGGAACCACGTAAATATTCTGCATACTGCGAAAATCAATTGAAGTAACACCTGGTTAAGTTAATATTGTTATAACCTTAAGCTTCAACTCAATGCATGCATTGGAAGTAAAATCCACCAGCATACTGACCAACACTATAAATTTCTACAGAATCCTCTTTCAACGTTTTAACCACTCCCCGAAAAGCTGACACATCAACCCTCTTTAATTCTCTCTCCAGCACCAAACATTCAACCGCAAAAGCCAGGCAATAAATTTGCCTGGCTACATTGCAATTTGCAAATCAAAAGCCCCCTATGATATCGCAATCGCTGTTACACCGTTCCCTCTGCATCAATCTCAAAGGAGCTCAAGGATTGCTTCAACGTCTCTGAAAGTCCTTCCAATCGATTGGAGAGCCGAACGAGTTCTTCACTAATCTTGAATTGTTCGGATGACATGGAAGCTACCTCCTCGGTAGAAGCTGTCGTCTGCTGCACGACTGAGCTTACGCTCGCGATAAATTCAGATAGTACATGCTGCGATGACTTCAGATCATGAATCGAAGCTGAGGAGCTTCGAATATCGTTTACGAACTGCTCCATCTCCTGGGTCACTCTTTGAAAAATCGATGAGGCCTCCTTCACCGAGATTAACTGCTCTCCAAATATAGGGGTCACCTGCATCAATACTTTAACGGTGTCCTCGATCGCTTCCTGGATTTCCTCCGTCATCGCTGATACCGTCTGAATGGATTCATTGGACCCTACCGCTAGTTTGCGAATTTCCTCAGCGATGACCATGAAGCCTTTGCCAGCCGCCCCCGCCCGGGACGCTTCAATTGAAGCGTTCAGAGAGAGAATATTCGTCTGCTTTGTCATCTCTACCATAGGCGCCAAAATATTCCGTATTGAATGAGTACTCTGATTTAATTTGGCTGAGTTCTCCTCGATCAGCCCTGTCATCCGGGACACCGACTCCGTCTTTTCCACAAGACTATCCATAAATTCTCGACCCTGCCGGCTGACTTCGATGACCCTTGCCGCCGAAGCATCCATAGTACCGTTCAAATGAATGACATGGTCCATTTGCCGTCCGATTTCATCGGTGATATCCACACCCTTCTCCGATTCAATCGCAAGACTCGCCGCGCCGGAAGCAATTTCTCCCGTAGCCGAGGCAATCTCTCCTGCATGCTGCGAGGTATCTCTCGAGGCTTTCGTCAGATGCTCTGCCGTTGCCAGCAGCTCTTCAGTGGACATATTCGTCCGAACAACCAGCAAAGAGATTTGCTCCAGCATCCGATTGAAGCTTTGTCCCAGCCGACCGATTTCGTCCTTGCTCCTGAAGTTCGTCCGTACCCGCAGGTTGCCGCGCTCCCCTTCCTCCATCAAATTGCACAGCTTCATTAGCGGTTTGCCAACCATGCGGAACAAATAGTAACCAATAGCCAGTGCGACCAGAATCGCTATGATCAGAACGAACACAGTAATCCAAATCAGTTTATCCGCCGCACTTAAGAAATCACTCTCAGGAGCGTATCCAATAATACGCCAATCAACGGATTGAAGCTGCCTGTAAACAACGAGCTGCTTAACGCCCTGTTCATCCTCCATCGTAAAAGAAGACTCCTCGCTCTGCAGCTGTCGGGCATCCAGGCCGATATGCGATTTCGTCGCAATCAGTTCTTGGTTTGGCGCATGGACGATAACGTTATCGGCGGTCAGAATACGCACCTCACCGGATTGGCCGATTTTTAAATTGGACAGGGTTTGCAATAATGCCTCATCTTTAACCTCGATGAGAAGTATGTACTCCGCTTCCGGGTAGTTTAAATTTTGCAGTAATCTCCCCATCGTGACCGATGGCTTTGCATATGTCTCAAAAAAGCCGTTTTGCTGCCCAGGAATCCAAACCGGCTTTCCTTTAGCCTCCTCAATTATCTTGATTCGTTCCTTCACGGAATCTTCATTGCTGGTAGGGCTAGCCCCCGAGCTTGCATACGTATTAGAATAGTTTCCAGGTGCGATCAGCCGAATACCGACCAATCGATCATCCGAGCCACGCATCGCATCCAATTTATTGCGAATCCGTGTCTCCGCCTCCGTCTTCTTGATAATATCCACATTCGGCCTGCTCACGGTCTCCAAATCCGTCCGGAGCATTTGGTCGACAGCAAACTGCCGCGAAATCGATTCATACTCCGCAAACAGGAAATCTAGCTTGTCTGCAGCTTGCTCAATCGCTTGTGAGGATGCAAGTCCCACTTGTCCGCGAATGATTTGCTTCGACATGAGATAGGAGCTGACGCCAAGTACAGCGGATAGAAGCACAACCGTAGCAAATAAAACGATAAAGATTTTTGTACCGACCGACTGAAGCTGAATCCGACCCCATATCTTCATTGTGTGTCCCCCTTAAACAAACATAAAATCATATCCCTCTAGAGAGGCTACTTTTAGGTGCCTTTTTCCATATTTTTATTTTCAAAAAAGGTATAGTCTCCGAATAAACGAGTCTATACCTTAACGATATCTGCGTTTGCTTTTGAGTATTGCTTTTGTATTTTATTTCACGAGTCTTATCCGATCCAACCCATCAACCCTTGCTTGCCCCGGAGGTAAGCCCATCCACGAGCAAACGCTGCATAAACATAAATAGAATCGTAATCGGCACCGCAATCAGCACGGCCCCGGCTGCAAACATGGTAAAGTTCGAGTTCTGATTCGCCTGAACCATGTCCCACATCCCAACAGCTACCGTCCATTTATCCTTACTCCGCAGAATCAGTCTGGCAAAGATGAAGTCCACCCACGGCCCGACAAATTGCAACAACGCCAAATAGGTTAGTATTGGCTTGGAAAGCGGCAGGATGATCGAAATAAATATTCTAAAATTGCTGGCTCCGTCAATCCGGGCCGCCTCATCCAATGAGCGCGGAATGGTATCGAAGAATCCCTTAGCAATCAGCGTCAGCCCTAATGGCGCCCCAGCGGCGTAGACCAAGATCAGGGCGAGGTGGGTATCGAGCAGCTGCATCTCTTTAAGCAGCAGGAAAATAGCAATCATACTCATAAATCCCGGGAACATCCCTAGCACCAAAATGACAGAAAGTGCGTTTTGCCGCCCCTTAAAGCGGAACCGTGATACCGCATAGCTAGTCAATAAGGTGAGAGTAACGCCAAGCAGCATAGAAAAAATGGCTACCTTGAAAGTATTCATATACCATTGCCCATACAGAATCGTCCTGGAGTTAAACAACCCATAATAATGCTCCAAAGTCAGCCTCTCCGGCAGCAGCGATTTGCTATAGAGCGATGTACCTGGACGGAGCGAACCAAAGACGATCCATAAGGCAGGATAAATTGCACCAATAGCCAAGATCACCAGGGTAATGTAGCTCGTTGTCAGCCGTATATAATTACGTATTTTTCGTCTACTCATTGGATCATGTCCTCCTCTTTAAACGACTTTGTTCTGCGGTAGTTATAAATTGAGAACGAGGCAATGATCAGGAATATGATAATTCCGACGGCGGAAGCCATATTATATCTATTCTGGTTCAAGGTCAATTTGTACAACCAGGTCACGAGCAAATCCGTCGCCCCGGCATATTGGTAATCTCCTTTTACCGGATCTCCTCCCGTCAGCAGGAAAATCATATTAAAGTTATTGATATTGCCGGCAAACTGCGCGATTAACGTAGGAGCCGTCGTAAATAAAATCATAGGCAGCGTAATGATGCGGAATTTCTGGTAGCCACTGGCTCCATCCACCTCGGCAGCTTCATACATATCCCGAGGAATTGTGGTCAGAACCCCCATAATCAAGAGCATCGACACCGGAATACCGACCCACATATTTACGATAATTACAGTTACTTTAGCCCAGAATGGATCTGTTAGCCACGGCAATCCCCCCAGACCGAAATAGCCAAGATACTGGTTAATCGGGCCGAATTCACCGTTAAACATATTTCTCATCACTAGCAGCGATATAAGCTGCGGAATTGCGTAAGGAATGATCAGAATCGTTCTCCAAAATCCTTTGAAGCGAATGCCCTTTTGATTAATCAATAGCGCTACGAGCAACCCACCAAAATAAGTGGTTACAGTTGACAATACAGCCCAAATAATCGTCCAGGTCAGTACCCCGTAAAAGGTATGGCTCCAGCTTTTGAGAGCTAGCAGATTTTTAAATGTATCAAAACCGACCCAGTCCACCAGCTTGCCTGGAGGCACGTGATTCGGCGAAGAATAGTTCGTAAAGGCAATCATGACCATAAAGATAATCGGCATTACCGTAAAGAACAAAATCCCGATTGCGGGAATACTCAAAAATGCCTGGGCAAATTTATAGTCAAGTATGTAGCGGACAGATTGTTTAAAGTTGTTGACCTTGTTGCCCTGATCGCGCTCGCGGCCTATTTTTCTCGCGTCCCGAATGTTGATGTAATAAATAATCAGGAACACGACGAGATATAGCAGCGTAATCAAGCTTTGGATCAAAATAAAGATCGAGTGGTCGTATTCACCTGGCTGCATATTAGCAGCGGTTCTTGGATTCTCGCCCAAGGTTACGATTCCCCAGAGCGCATATCTCAGATTAAGAATAAAGTAGGTTACAGATACTGCTTCAAATAGGACTAGAAGTGCTCCTTTAACAAATTGTCTATTATATATTTGGCCCAATCCCATCAAAAGGGACGACAGTATTGTTGCTCGTGTTTGATGTCGGCTCATGTCTCCTCCTTCTCCTCTTCCCTAAAAATCAAGGAATTACCCGCCGCTTTTAGCGGCGGGTGGACAACTCGTACTTAGGTTTTGGTATTATTCAGCATTTAGCCCATCATTCAAATCCTTGATTTGCGTGATCGCTTTTTCCATGGCAACCTTAGGATCGGCTTTGTTATTCCAAATTTCAGCCATAGCTGCATTTACTGGCGCCCATACGTTGGCCATTTCAGGAATCGAAGGCATCGGCTCCGAGTTTTTAGCCTGCTCTGCAAATCCGGACACAATTGGATCATTCTTGATTTGATCGGTTTCTAGTGCTTCAAGGTTAGTAGGAACCGAGCCGATCTTTTCGTTCAACAACAGCTGAGCTTCCTTGGTTGTAGCAAATTGTGCATACAATTTAGCTGCATTTGGATATTGGGTAAAGGAACTTACCGTATAAATTTTAATACCAGAGAAAGTTATCGCTGTTTTTCCATTCACCGTTGGCAATGGTGCAACACCCAGATTTTCACCCAGAGCATCTTTATAGCCGGCAACCTCCCAAGGGCCGTTGATATCCATAGCTACGTCACCCGCACCAAACAGACCACGCTTAATGTCCGGGTTAATGTCGCCGCTATTCATTGGTAAAATCTCCGCCAAGCTTTGATATACCTTCATCGCTTCAGCTACGCCTTCCTTGGCAAGACCAATATCATCTTTGTTGGTGCCGTTGTCGCCAAAGAGATATCCGCCACCGCTAGCGATAAACGGATAGTTAAAATACATATTTCCCGCTTCCCACATCAGAGCGTACTTCTTCTTGGACTTATCCGTGAACGTTCTACCAAAATCAATTAATTCTTCGAAGGACTTAGGCGGTTCAGGAAGAATCGACTTGTTATAGAACAAAGCTGTTGTTTCGGCTGCTCTCGGATACCCGTACAGCTTGCCATCGAACGTAGCCCCGATGATTGAAGCCTCGGTGTTGTTTTTCTTTGTCTCTTCTGCAAAGACATCATTTTCTAGAATCAAGCCCGATGCTGCTGTATTCCCCAGATGGTCATGTGGAATAATGACTACGTCTGCGCCAAGTCCGGAAGGACCATCCGTCGTTAATTTAGCTACTTGATCCGTAGCCGCAACTTCTTCGATTTTTACCTTTACACCATATTTCTCCTCAAATTGTCTTGCAATTTCTTCTGTAAAGGCGACCTCTTCCCTACTCTCCCATACTAGAAGCTCCGCCCCAGCCTCAGGCATCAGTTCGCCATCCTGAACAACGGCATTGCCTCCCTTATTCTCTGCCGCATTAGACGGTGCTGGTGTATTCGCGCCTTTGCTTCCGCCACTACTCTTCGGACTACAGGCGGTCATTGAAGCTACCAGAGTGACTGCAGCGATCAGTACAAGCGCTTTTCTAAACGGTTTTTTGAAATTCATAAAGCTAACCCCTCCCAAGAAAAATGATTACAATTACAAAATACGAAATTTGCGCAAACGATTTCAGAAAGGCCACTATTTCCCGATGTTTATTATGTATAACGGGGCTATCTGACCACTTTTCCGAACAGTAAGCGCTTCAACCTTGCCCACATCATACATCATAATAATCCCATTATAAAAACGTTTGCACATAGTGTATTTCCCGTAAAAGCCTAAGTTTAATCTCAAAATCTCGTAATTACTCGCTTTTTCACACAATAACTCAATAATTGTTCTTTTTTCCTGTAGTACACAATTGTTATCTTTAAAGAAACGTTGGTATATCAGGGTTAAATCATTACATAGCTATGCGTATTCACACGTTTACATCCACTAAATTTTAACTGTCTGTTTCTGTCTTGTGCAATGGTTTGAACAGTGTTATAATCCATTCATGAATGCGGTTAACTCATTGCTGGCATTATGTTTCAGTTCTAAAAACTGAAGGCACTGTTATCGTAAAGGTACATCCTCGGCTCCTGATATTCAGCCCTGGTGTGCCTTTTTTAGCTAATATAGCCTTCTAACTCATTTATATATTGAGTGCTAGCGTAGCATGAGTATCAACCAAATGGAGTATAGAATTGCTATGTATCGACCCATACTTAAGCATTAATCCGTGCAATTTCTATGCTCATAACACTCATTTGTTTAGGAGGAATCATATTATGTTGCTTGAAGCCGTCTATCACCGCCCCAAACTGAACTGGTCCTATGCCTATGATCGAGAAACAATCCACTTACGTCTGCGGTCCAAAAAAGATGACCTTACCCATGTTTATGCCTTTGCGGGTGACAAATACATGTGGGATCAAAGCAAGGAACTAATTCCCATGAGCAAAATGACTTCCGATGAGCTGTTCGATTACTGGACATGCAGCGTCAAACCGCCTTATCGTCGCTTAAAATACGGTTTCCTGCTCCAGTCGGGAGAAGAAAAAATTTGGATGACAGAAAGCGATTTCTCCAAGGAAGCTCCGGCGGATCCGAATCGTCTCTTTGATTATCCGTATATTAATCCAGCGGACCTATTTACTGTACCCGAGTGGGTAAAGGATGCTGTCTTCTATCAAATTTTCCCTGAACGCTTCGCTAAGGGCGATCCGAGTCTGGATCCGGACAACGTGCTCCCTTGGGGCGGCAAGCCGGAAAGAGACAATTTCTTTGGCGGGGATCTGCAGGGCGTCATTGATCATCTCGATCATTTAAGCGAGCTGGGGATTAATGCGATTTATTTCACTCCTATTTTTGAAGCGACAACCAATCATAAATACGATACAGCCGATTACATGAAGGTTGATCCGCATTTCGGGGATACGGAAACATTAAAAAAACTCGTGAAGGCTTGTCATGATCGGGGGATTCGCGTGCTGCTGGATGCAGTCTTCAACCATTCCGGCAAAACGTTTGCTCCTTTTGTCGACGTCTTGGAGAAAGGCGAGCAGTCACGCTACAAGGACTGGTTCGTCGTGCGTGAATTCCCTCTGACCGTCAAAAATGGGGTGCCAACCTACGATACATTCTCTTTCGAACCGCATATGCCTAAGCTGAACACGGAAAATCCTGAGGTTAAGAAATATTTACTGGACGTAGCAGAGTACTGGATCAAGGAGGTCGGAATTGACGGCTGGCGCCTTGATGTCGCGAATGAAGTAGACCACCAATTCTGGAGAGATTTCCGGAAGGTTGTGAAAAAAGCCAACCCTGACGCCTACATCCTCGGCGAGATTTGGCATGAATCGTCCGGCTGGCTGCAGGGTGACCAATTCGATGCCGTGATGAACTATCCGTTCACCGATGCAGTGCTGGACTTCGTAGCCCGTCGCACCTTGGATTCGGAAGGATTTGCCAATGCGGTCGGCAAGCAGCTTTCCCGCTACCCGCAACAGGCGAGCGAGGTCGCCTTTAACTTGCTGGACAGCCATGATACGCCGCGACTTCTGACCCTTTGCGATGGCAACAAGGATCTGATGAAGCTTGCTACGGTCCTGCTGTTCACTTACAGCGGCACGCCTTGCATCTACTACGGAGACGAGATCGGTCTCGACGGCGACCAAGACC
Organism: Paenibacillus lentus; assembly: GCF_003931855.1. Classification (NCBI taxonomy): domain Bacteria; kingdom Bacillati; phylum Bacillota; class Bacilli; order Caryophanales; family Paenibacillaceae; genus Paenibacillus; species Paenibacillus lentus. The sequence goes on from NZ_CP034248.1 coordinate 349,597, forward strand.
CGGACTGCCGCAAATGCATGGAGTGGGATCCGGCCAAGCAGGATCGCGATTTATTCGCCTTCTACCAGAAGCTGATTGCAATCCGCAAAGACCTCCCGGCGCTTCGTACCGGCTCCATTGATTTCCTTGATGCGAAAGCAAATGAAAGCAAACTGGCCTTCGAGCGACGCCTTGGTGAGCAGTCGGTACTGGTGCTTGTGAACAATGACAGTATCGGACAGACGATCCAGGTCGAAGCGGACGGCGAAGCGTGGAAAGACGCGTTTGACGGCCAGGAGTGGCCAACCGAGCGCGGAATGCTCTCCGTCAGGCTGCCGGCCTATGGCTTTGCCATCTTGACGAGAGTAAAGTAAAGGGCGCTATCACAAACAAGCACAAGAGTTTGCGCGCGCTACATCAACCAACCGCCGTCATTAGCGCGAGGTTGAGCTGCACGGCGGCGGCTGGCTGCCCTCTATGCCAAGCATCAGAGGCAGCAATTCACTTAATGAGTTAGAAAACAAGAGACCCTAGAGCGTTGAACCGCTCTAGGGTCTCTTGTTTTTTCATGCTTCTATTGCTGTGTTGCTTCTATTGCTGTGTTGCTTCTATTGCTGTATTGCTTCTATTGCTGTATTGCTTCTATTGCTGTGTTGCTTCTATTGCTGTGTTGCTTCTATTGCTGTATTGCTTCTATTGCTGTATTGCTTCTATTGCTGTATTGCTTCTATTGCTGTATTGCTTCTATTGCCGTTGTTGCAGCAGCTTCCAAATTACCTGTGCACTCTCGGCGCGGCTCAACTGATCCTTTGGTTCAAATAGATCGCTGCCCGTGCCCCGCAATATGCCTAATGCAGCTGCCTCTGATACCGCCTGCCTAGCCCATGGAGCAATGCTATGACTGTCCTTGAATGGCATATCGCCAGTGCTATTTGCACTTCTTGCGCCATTCATCACGGCATAGGCTCTCATTAGCATGACTGCCATCTCCTCACGCGTGATGCCATCCGTGCTGCCAAACGTACCGTTCGCGCGTCCCTTCACTATACCTGCTGCATTGGCAGCTGCAATCGCCTCAGCATACCATGCGCTTGAAGGTACGTCGGTGTATGCCATACTATCAGAAGGATCAAGCATCGACGGATCCAGCTTATGCTCCAGGTTCAGCACTCTAACGAGCATGGCCGTGAACTCCGCTCTCGTTACGCTGGATGCTGGCGCAAAGACATCCTCAGAGCCCCCCGCAGTGATTTGTCGAGCTGCCAGTTGCTGAATGGCCTCGCTAGCCCAATATCCGCCGGGAACATCACTAAACATCTTGTCGTAGCCTGCAAGCGCAAGCTTTCCGAGTGCGCTCAGCCTAGCTGAAACCCCAGCCTCCGACCAACGGGCTCCTGCATAGGACAGCGAACCGGCATCATTAAAACGGTATATCCCCAACACACCACGTACCCCTGCCATCGAATCATCGGACGCCGCATTCGCATTAAATTGAATATGCAGCGGCGCGGCATACCTATCCAGCATCAATGTTGTCCCGTCCTTGGTCACAACGTACAACGCCAGATCAAACACCTTTCCTTGGGATATAAGTGTAGCACGTTCATGCTGTTCAGCCAGCTTCAACAGCCTCTGCCCTTCCTCATCGGCTAAAGGCTGGAAGGAGAAGACGATTTGTGCTCCGTCTAAAATGCGGCTTGAAGCACCCTTCAACGTGCGATTTGAAGAAGCGCTGTTCAAAGAGCTATCGCCCGAAATCAAGCCGATCAGTTGCCTTACGACAGAAGCTGGTACATCCAGCGTAAACGGTTCCGTCTTCAGGGAAAGCCCGTTCGTTCCGTCCATAGCAGCAGCGTTCGCCGGCAGCACAAGCTTGCTTTTTCCCGGCTCGGCCATAACCGGAATCACGCCGCTCTGCGGAGTCAGGTCGTTCACGAACTGTACATCCGCCGGAATTGCTGCACTATCTCCTCCTCCGCTTCCGTCACTTCCACTACGACTTGACGAAGAGGAGGATGATGATCCGGAATCCCCGTTTCCAGGCTTTGGCGGCTTTTCTTGTTTTGAAGCGGACAGCACAACAGTTCCGCCTTGATCCTTGCCTGGAATAGTTACGAACACTTTGCCGCTGTCAGCCACCGTGTATTTGCTCTGGCTGTATTCCTCCGTCAAAATCGTTCCTGCTTCGTAGGGTACTGCAAACTCAGCCGTACTGGCCTCCGACTTCGTATTTAATCCCACGATCACCGCCTCATCTCCATACGTTCTGGAGAATACGACATACCCGCTCTCATCCGACCCGCTCAACTTCGCCCGCGTTCCCTTAGAAAACACCTTCGAATGCTTAGCACGAATCTGCAACAGCTTGGTGTAATGACCGTGAATATCCATCGCCTCGGCATCGCGCCCATCCACTTTATCCCAAGGCATGTCATTCCGATTCTCGTTGAATTCGCCAAGATCCATGTCACCGGCCGTACTGCCCGATTGCCCCAATTCCTCACCGTAGTATACGACCGGCTGGCCTTTGCTCGTCATTTGCAGCGCTGCCGCAACCTTCAGCTTACCGACATCTCCGTCTACATAGTGAGACAGAAACCCACTCTCATCATGGCTGCTCAAAAATTGCCCGAACGTCTTATCGCTCGTCAGCATGGCGTTCCGCTGCTGCAAATATGACTCCACGCTATCAATTTGACCATTCACAAAATCTTTGGCTTTATCCTTAAATTGAAAATCCAATAAAGAATCCATTTGGCCATTCCCTAGAAATCCCCCGGTATTGCCTGGAGATGCCCCAAAATACTCCCCAATCAGCTTGAAGTCCGGCTTCACCTTCGTCAGCTCATTCTTGAAGGCCATCCAGGTCGTCTCATCGACGTGCTTCACCGTATCTACTCGGAAATAGTCAATCGTATCTCCCCGATCGGTGCGCGCCTTGTTCAGCCACCCCACCTGCCATTCAATCAGCTTATCCCTGACCGCGGCTTCTTCTGTCTTGAAGTCCGGCAGTCCGGCAAGTTCGCCGTGAACCGTATCTGTGCCGCCGTCACGCAGCATACCGGCAAACCTCTCTTGGTCGACGGCTGTCGGGTAACCCGGAACCCCTGCTGACTGATCTGCTTGCTTCAATCCATATCCGGCATGGTTCAACACTACGTCGACCATAATTTTGATCCCGCGATCATGGGCCTTGTCGATCAGTTCCTTGAAATCGTCAATATCACCAAGATGCTCATCCATGATTTCGAAGTTTTTAGCCCAGTAGCCATGGTAGCCAAATTGCGGCCCGCTCTTGCCATAACGAACATCAAAATCGATATTGTCTACAATCGGCGTAATCCAAATCGTGTTAATCCCCAGTTCATCCAAATAATCAAGCTTCTCGATAATTCCCCGGATATCACCTCCATGATAGGCTTCCGGCTGATCAGGATTAAAGCTTCCCGGAATATGGTTTGGATTGTCATTACTTGAATCGCCATTATAGAAACGGTCTGTCAGCAAAAAGTAAATTCTCGCCTCATCCCAGTCGAAATCCAGCGGCGAGTTCCCCGTTCTCGCTTGTACTGTAATTTTGACTGTACCGTGATGCTTGTTGCCGTACTCATCAATAACCGTCAGTCCGATAGTTTTAACACCCGCTGTAACGTGATCCGCAACGGAAATCGTCCGTTCCAGCAACTGCGGGTCAATAACTTCTTTAGCCCCGCCACCGAGCTCCCTTAAATCCGCATAAGCCTCGCGCAGCTTCACGCCTTCATCCCCGGATACTCTCAGCGCTAGTACTGCATTCTCATGGTAGGCGATCGTTCCATTCAGGCTTGCAGGGGACACCTCCCCTTGAATGTGCAGCTCTGGCTTCAGGAACTCAACCACGGAGCGATTGCCTTCGCGCTGCGGATTTTTCTCGTCCAGAACAACACTGTCGCGGTCATTATGGGTAACCGTAAAATCATAATAATACTTACCCGGCTCGACATTTTTCAAGGTATACACGAAATACTCATTCTTCGCATCATAGATCATCTCGTAGCTATGCTCATCCTGCCCCGAAGAAACATTTAGCTTCACGCCGGATATATTGGACATCGCATCTTGCCGGAAAAGACGGTCATCCCGGTAATAGAAAATAATATGTCCTTCGTTCAATTCCGGTCCGTTTACCTCTGGCAGTATATCCATCTCCATGACCATGCTTTGCACATTCACCTTCACAAAGGTCTGTCCGGTTCCGATTGGAATATTCCGATCATCGGGAATGTCCTGCTTTGCCGTGCTCCAGTCGGTGCCTTTGCGGACAACAAAACCGACAGAGCTGCTGTCCGGGGCAGTCTCGATATTGGCGATCGCAACGCCGTCCCTAACAGTGAAATCCACCTGTCCATCGCTCACGCCCCCGGTTCCCCAAATCCAGAGGTTCCAATCTTCATAATTCTGATCCGGACGTGTATAGCGCAGTTGTACCATTTTCTTAACGAAACCCAGAACCTTCAGTTGCTTCTCTGCCTTAAGCTCTCCAATCTGAGCCGTGATCGTCACAGTGCCTGGCTTGATTCCCTTGACTTCACCAGTCGCACTGACGGTTGCAATAGATGGATCCGAGCTGCTCCAAGCTAAAGCTTTGCCTTTCAATGGCTGACCGAATTGATCCTGCAGTGTTGCACTTATAAACGTGGACTGCGTAGCATAGACTTCGCTCGCACCCGTTAACGCAAGCTTAGTTGGATGCAGCGTACCGACCTGTACCGTGGAAGAGGCCTGAACGTGGCCGACGGTTGCTGTAATCGTTGCCGTTCCTGCCGATTCGGCACGGATCAATCCTCTCTCGCTTACTGTGGCCACCGTACTGTCGGAAGTGCTCCACTCGATGCTTGCTCCCGTCATCGGGTTGCCCTTCTGGTCGCGAACAACGGCCGTCATCGAGCGAATCATGCCTGGTTCCAGTCCTATGGTGTCAGGAGTCAGGTCAATCTTGCTCACCTCCGGCGTGTACACGGTTTCTTCGTCGTACAGCACCATCATCGACAATCCGGCAACCTGGACACTGCCTGTCACCGGAGCACCCAGCTTCGTCGTCCCGGCAGCCCGGTCATTAACAACGATGTTCCAGGCTGAGCCGCCGGGAAGCGCTACGGTCTGAGCCGTCTGATTGGCGTTGTAAATGACGACGATATTGTTCCAGGTGTCACCGTTTGCATAATTTTTCAATTGAAATGACACGATGTTACCATCGCTCTTCAATACCTGCAAATGGTTGGCGATGGCTTCCTTGGAATTCATCCGGAAGGCCGGATGGCTTTGGCGCAGCTCAATCAAGCCTTGATAATAGTCGAATACCGGCTTGAATTTGTCCTTGTTCTCCCAGCGAATCTGATTGATCGCATCCGGGCTTCGGTAGCTATTATGATCGCCGTATTTGGTACGCAGAAATTCGTCGCCTGCATGCAGGAACGGTATCCCCTGCGAAGTTAATACAATTCCATTCGCCAGCAACGAGCGCCGCACCGTCTCATTATCCAATACATCATTGCCCGCTCCAACATATTTGTAGGGCTGGGCGGCAGCGACCGCATTCTCGATGCTTCCTCCGCTCTCCAGTACGCCGTCCCGAATATTCAGCATACCAAGATCAGCGTCTAGCCCTTGGGTTCTAACAATTTTATCCCATAAATTCAAATTGTCATGCGCGATAACATAGTTCACTGCCTCCGATGGCATCACCGCGAAGGAATCTGTCGCGCCTTTGATTCCTGTGACAATAGCAGCTTCCTGGCCGGGCTCTCCCGTGGCAAAGCCCTTGCCTGCTCCGTCGCTATCCCCTTTAATTGCACCGCGGAAATCATCATTAAATACGGCAAACCCCTTATTTTGCTGCATCCCTTTGATCGTCTTCAGGTTTTGCGGCAGTGGCGTCGGGCCCATATCCCATGGCTCACCATACACGATCAGCTCGGGAGCCACCTCCTGGTGCAGTTCATTCGTCACCTCGGTCATCGTTTCGATATCGATGAGTCCCATCAGGTCAAAGCGAAAACCGTCTACGCCGTATTCTTGGGCCCAATATTTTACGGAATCACGGATATACTTGCGAACCATCGGGCGTTCCGAGGCAATTTCATTGCCTACTCCTGTAGCGTTGGAATACGTGCCCGCGTCTGTCGTCCGATAATAATAACCCGGGACAATTCGATTAAAAGGTCCGTCTTCAATCGAGAAAGTATGATTATATACGACATCCATCACGACGCCGATGCCTTCATCGTGCAGGCTCTGCACCATTTCCTTGAATTCGCGTATTCTCGCCGCAGGATCACTTGGATTACTGGAATATGCCCCTTCAGGCACATTGTAGTTTTGTGGATCGTATCCCCAGTTGTATTTTGGAGCAACAGAGGCTGGATCGTCCACGGCTAGTTCATTAACCGTCTTGAAATCATAGGCCGGCAGCAAATGCACATGCGTGACCCCAAGTGATTTTAGATGATCGATTCCCGTGGGAAGTCCCTGGGACGTTGTCGTTCCTTTCTCCGTAAAAGCCTTATATTTTCCTTTATGCGACATTCCAGAGTCTGGACTGATGGAGAAGTCGCGAATGTGCAGCTCATATAGCACTGCATCGGTAGGCTGAATTAGCGTTGGTTTGTTCTCCGGTGTCCAGGTTGCAGGATTCGTATCCCGCAAATCAATGATGGCAGTACGCTGTCCATTTGCCGAGACGGCGACCGCATATGGATCTACCGCATAATTGACCGTGCCATCCGCAAACTCTACCTTGTACATATAAAATTGTCCTTTTAAATCGCCGGATACCGTCCCCGACCATACCCCGTTTGCTGCACGGCTCAGTACACGCTCCGTTCCGCCCGAATGATCTGTCACGAGACCGTTCTCGTTATAATCGCCTGAACTGCTGTATAGCGACACACTCACTTTCGTTGCAGTTGGCGCCCATAACTTGAACGTACTGCCTACCGTGGTATAGGTTAGACCCAAATCTCCTCCGGCGTAATAAAAGGATGGATCATCCAATATTTTGCGCATCGTCACCGGGGTAGGCGCAAAGTTGGCTGTCTCTACCGTATAAGCATGGGTTACGTCAAACTCTTGCGGGTTAGCTATCGTGATTCTGAGCTTACGATCACTTATTTTGACGGCATTCACCGATAACTTCCTGTTTCCATCCGTTATATCCGTTAACTCCATTGTGCTTAGATCCGCATCCGCCACTTCGCTGCTGGCCTCAGCGATTAACGTATCTAGGCTGTCCGCCATCACAGCGCTGAACCTCGGTGAAGTATCCGGTCTCGCAAAATATACCTTTGGATCGTTCTCCACCAGGTACACGTCAGTGGTAGTTTGGCCCGCAGGCATTTCAACCTTGCGATCCATTTCCTGCGCGCTCCAGTCGTTATCCGGAGTACTCAAACGTGTCAGGACTCCGATCTTCGGCGAAGCTGACGTATATACGCCAACTGCAAAGCCGTCGGCATCCACACCTGTAAACGGGTAGCTGCTGCCATCCTGTCCTTCAGGCCAAATCCACATATTCCAGTCACTCTGCTCGTCGTCATAACGATAATAATGCAGATTGAAGGTGTACAGATCCGATACTACGGTTATTTCCTTCTCGCTGCTTCGCCCATCATGCTCAGCAACAATCGTAAATTTCTTTACGATCGTATCGTCCGCGATGACAAGCTTCCCTTCGGATATCGCCACCCCGGTCAAGTCGCTCTCCTTCAAGGACCACTGCGGGGACACCTCTGCTGTCGTGCCATCCGTTCGAACGAGCGTAGCTGTTAATTCTGTCGAGCTTCCCTTTCCGACCGTATCCGCTAGCCCGATTTGAATACCTGGAACGTGCAGAACCGAATTGCCTTCGCTTTGCAACGGATTTAACGGGTCTGCAAAACTCTCATCCCAATTCAAACGACTTGCATTGAATTTATATGGATAAGAGCCCGGCGACAGGAGCATCGTGGCTGAGAACACGCCCTTTGCGTCCATAGACATTGCTTCGCTCTTATCCAGAGACCAGCCATTCATGGAGCCGATAACATAAAGCTCGTTCCCTGTATGAGTGTTGTTATTGAAGGTCACGGTGCCATCGTCATGAATAACAGGGCTGGCAAGAATATGATCAACGACCTTCAATTCCAATTCTGTTGCAATATTTTCATAGACAGCCGATATAACTGCACGCGCTCCAGTCGCTGCATGATCAGCAACCTTCACTTTTCCGCCAGTTACAGAAATCACTCCAGGTTGACTGGATGACCATTCGGCATTGTCCGTTAAATCCACGACTGTGCCATCCGCAAGAATTCTGACGGCTTTCAAGTCTATGGATTGCCCTTGGCTCACTTCTTTTCTAGGAGGATGCCCCGCGGCATCCCGCATGCTTAAGCTATAAATCGCGGAATTCACGCTAATCTTGGACATGTTGCGGGGATCGGCGTAAGAAGCATTCCAATCTCCCTCTGCTGTCGAAAATTTATATTCAACAACTCCCTTATTGGCGATGAAATCCGTCTTCGGAATAGTGTATGAATATACGCTCAGCTCGGTTCCATTCTCGTTGTAAGTGCTTACTTTTGTCATTTCAACGAAGCTATTCCAGCGGGAGGCGCTAAAGTTACCTACCACGTACAGGCTCCCCGCTTCCGTAATCCCAGTTACAGTTACGGAACCGTCCTCTTGGAACAAAGGACTGTGCAGTTCATTCTGCTCTCCCTGGAGGACGGCGAACGATGACGGTGAACTGGATGGTGAATTAGCTTTACCAAACGCTTGACCGATTCCCATCAGGTTAACGACCATTAACATAACCAGAAATACTGTAACCAAGCGAACTGACTTTCGATTAGCCATGTAAGCGTTGACCCCTTTCTAGTCAATAAAATATGAAACTGAAACAGGATTAAGTTCTTTTCCGTTTGGAGCAGGGTGTAACGGAAGGGAATGTGGACGATTTTTCGTACACAATCCTGCATTTGGCCGCTGAACGAGCCGGTGTGGACGATTGTTCGTACACATTCCTGCATTTGGCCGCTGAACGAGCCAGTGTGGACGTTTGTTCGTACACATTCATGCATTTGGCCGCTGAACGAGCGATTGTGGATGTTTTTTCGTACACATTCATGCATTTGGCCGCTGAACGAGCGATTGTGGACGTTTGTTCGTACACATTCATGCATTTGGCCGCTGAACGAGCGATTGTGGACGTTTTTTCGTACACAATCCTGCATTTGGCCGCTGAACGAGCGATTGTGGATGTTTTTTCGTACACAATCCTGCATTTGGCCGCTGAACGAGCGATTGTGGACGTTTTTTCGTACACATTCCTGCATTTGGCCGCTGAACGAGCGATTGTGGACGTTTGTTCGTACACATTCCTGCATTTGGCCGCTGAACGAGCGATTGTGGACGTTTGTTCGTACACAATCCTGCATTTGGCCGCTGAACGAGCGATTGTGGACGTTTTTTCGTACACATTCCTGCATTTGGCCGCTGAACGAGCGATTGTGGACGTTTTTTCGTACACATTACACATTACACATTCCCCTCTACCGGACTGAGATGCTGCTTAACAGAACTGCTCAATCTTATGAACGCAAATCGTCAAAAAAGCAGCCATATGAATAAAATTATTTCGAGTTATGTAAGCGTACACTCCCCTTTCCGCGCCCCTATTTACATCAAATTGAAACTTTTTGTGCAATCGTTAGCACTAATTTTAAAAATATGTTTCAGCTATGACTCCCAAAATTATGTAAGCGCTATATCGGCATCACCACTATAACTTAAGCGTTTAACTTATTTAAAACGTTTGCATCAGCCGTTTTTCGTAGTTATTTTAAATATTTCGTTGTTTTTCTTCGTATTTCTCATGTTATCGTTTATATTCAATTTTTGTATTATTGGCGCATATATTCCAAAAAAATGAGCAGCATATCTCTGAATATCCCACTTTGTCGGGGTTTATCTATTTACTTTCTCTGATCTTTCGATTAAGATTACAATGTAAAGCAAACGGTTCCACAGGAGGTTATTATGGCTGTAACCATTAAAGATGTTGCTAGAAAGGCCGGAGTATCTCCTTCCACCGTGTCCCGGGTGCTGTCCAATCATCCAAGAATCAGCACGGAGACTTCTCAAAAAGTAAAGGCGATTATGGAGCAGCTTGGCTACCATCCCAACATTATGGCGAAAAGCCTGGTATCCAAGACAACGAACAGCATTTGCATCATGCTGCCTAAATCAGCCGAGGAATTGTTCTCCAATTACTTTTTTATGGAGCTGATCCGCGGCATTGTCACCCAGGCAAGTCGTTTGGGATATGATGTACTCATCAGCTCTGGAGCAAATGAGAAGGAAGAGGTCGAAGGCGTCTCTAGACTTCTTAACGGCCGCCGGGTCGATGGAGTCATCCTCCTCTATTCCAGGACAAATGATCCTGTCGTCGATTTTCTGCATGAAAATAACCATCCCTTCGTTCTGATCGGACGGAGTGATCAGTATCCTGATATATTGTCCGTAGATACCGACAACGTTCAGGCATCCTATGATGCGACCAAGCACTTAATTTCACTTGGACATGAACGTATTGGATTTGTAAGCGGACCACCGGAGCTTGTCGTTTCCAAGGATCGGTTGAAAGGTTACATGCAGGCACTTGCAGATGCCGGGTTAGAATCCCATCCTGAATGGATTGTCGAAGGAGAATTCCTACAAGAAAGCGGCTACCGGGCCATGTCGTTTTTCATGAATCTTCCGAATCGCCCGACTGCGCTCGTTCTGATCGATGATGTCGTCGCCTTTGGAATATTGCGGGGCTTGCATGAGCTTAAATATAATGTGCCCGAAGACTTGTGTCTGGTGAGCTTTAACAACATACCTTTATCCGAATTGTCGACGCCGCCATTGAGCAGTATTGATATCGGCATTTACAATTTGGGATATACTGCTTCCCAGGTACTGATCCAGTCGATCAAAAATAATCAGGATGCCTCCTATCAGAAGCGCCAGATTATACCGCATCGGCTGATGATCCGCGAATCTTCCATCCATTCCGTTCGCTCATAGACGGGGGACACGAAGGATTACGGAAGGATTCATAAAGCATTATCCACGAAGATAGGGCTGAGCTTAGCTTTCATAAAGTGTAAGCTCTATCTTCTTAAAATAAATGAAGCCATGCTGCTTCTTTTATTTTTAACACTTTGTTCAAACGTTTGCGCTAAAAGGAGGAGAGGTTATGACCTCAATCAAAGCTTGTCTTTTTGACCTGGACGGCGTCCTGGTCGACACCGCCAAATATCACTATTTGGCTTGGAAGCGGCTCGCGGATGAGCTCGGTTTCACGTTTACCGAGCAGGATAACGAGAAGCTCAAAGGGGTTAGCCGCATGGCATCCCTGGATATTTTGCTAAGTGTAGGTCAGCTTGAGTTCGATGATGCTAAAAAGCTTGAACTGGCCGAGCGAAAAAACAGCTGGTACTTCGAATCCATTTCAAAAATGGATCATTCGGAAATATTGCCGGGGGCGCTGGAGTTCCTCAAGGCCTGCCGGGAGAATGGCCTGAAGACCGCCCTTGGATCAGCTAGCAAAAACGCGATGACCATTTTGAATAATACCGGCTTAACTCCTTATTTTGATGCCATTATCGACGGGACACATACAAGCCAGGCCAAGCCCGATCCAGAGGTATTCCTGCTTGGCGCCAAGGCCCTATCGGTGTCTCCTGAGCAATGCGTCGTCTTCGAGGATGCCGAGGCCGGGGTCGAGGCTGCACACCGCGCTGGCATGAGCTGCGTCGGAATCGGCTCAGCAGATACACTAGGCAAGGCTGAACTTATCGTTCCTTCACTGCAAGAAATGACGATAGACCGTCTTAAGGAGTTAAATGCTGTTCGCTAACTCACTTCTGTTCACGTTATAAGTCCGTGTTGAAAGTGCATTTTTTACCCTATTAATATCATTAAAAGGAGTCGATTATAGTGAAACAATACTTGAAAATAAATGAATGGTCGATTATTGAAGAGTCCTTTGATCCAACGACACATGAAATATCTGAAAGTATATTCAGCATCGGCAACGGTTTCATGGGCCAACGGGCGAACTTCGAAGAGAAATATAGCGGTTCCTCCCTGCAGGGAAGCTATATGGCGGGCGTCTATTACCCAGATAAGACGCGTGTAGGCTGGTGGAAAAATGGCTATCCAGAATATTTTGCTAAAGTCCTAAACAGTACGAACTGGATCGGAATTGACGTTTTTATCAACGGAATCGAGCTCGACCTGGCGAAGTGCAAGGTTAGCGACTTCGTACGCGAGTTGAACATGAAGGAAGGCACTTTGTCCCGCCGTTTTAAGGCGGAGCTTGAAGACGGCAAGCAAATTCAAGTAGATGCACTGCGTTTTGTCAGCATGGCTCGCCATGAAATCGGGGCAATCCGCTATACGATTACTCCGCTGAATTTCAGCGGCACAATTCGTCTTGTTCCGTATTTGGACGGCGATGTGCAGAATAAAGACTCGAACTATGACGAGAAGTTCTGGCTTGAAGTAGAGAAAGCTGCTGCTGCAGATGTTTCATATTTGACGCTGAAAACGAAGAAGCTCGATTTCCATGTGACCTCGGTGATGGCGTTTGATGTTTTCAAAGATGGCAATAAACTGGACCTGAACCGCTCCCTCCAGGAACGTGAAAAATTCGTCTCCAGTGAAGTGGCTATTGAAGCTGCTGAAGGAGAACAAGTCACTCTGTACAAATATGTAGCTAATGTGACTTCTCGCAATCACGGTTTGGGCCAACTTGTAGAGGTCGGCAAAAAATTGCTCATCGAGGCCCAGGAAGCAGGGTTCGACACACTGCTTCGCGAACAGGTAGATACTTGGGCCGCCAAGTGGCGCGAAAGCGACATCATTATTGAAGGCGATGTCTCTGCGCAGCAGGCGATTCGTTTTAACATTTTTCAATTGAATCAAACTTATACCGGGGATGACGACCGTCTGAACATTGGGCCAAAGGGCTTCACAGGCGAAAAATACGGCGGTAGCACCTATTGGGATACAGAGGCCTATTGCCTGCCGTTCTACCTTAGCACTGCGGATTCCAGCATCGCCCGCAACCTGCTCATTTACCGTTACAAGCATCTAGAGAAGGCGAAGGAGAATGCCCGCAACCTCGGCTTTACCAAAGGCGCTCTCTACCCGATGGTAACGATGAACGGTGAAGAATGCCATAACGAGTGGGAAATTACGTTTGAGGAAATTCACCGCAACGGTGCTATTGCTTATGCGATATACAATTACGTCAACTATACCGGAGATAAATCGTATCTGGGTCAATATGGGCTGGAAGTGCTCGTGGAGATTTCCCGCTTCTGGGAAGAACGCGTCAACTTCTCCAAAGACAAGGGCAAATACGTCATGCTGGGCGTCACAGGCCCGAACGAGTACGAAAACAACGTCAACAATAACTGGTATACGAACCGGATCGCCGTCTGGACGTTGGAATATACACAGGAAGTTATGAGCTATTTGAAGGAGCATGAGAATGCTCGTTATTTGGAGCTCATCAACAAGCTGGAGCTGAAAGACGAAGAGGTTGCCAAGTGGAACGACATTATCGATAATATGTACTATCCGTACGATGAGGAGCTCGGTGTATTCCTGCAGCAGGATGGTTTCCTGGATAAGGAAATTATTCCGGTGAAGGATCTTAAGCCTGAGGATCTGCCGCTTAACCAAAACTGGTCCTGGGACCGGATTCTCCGCTCCTGCTTCATCAAGCAAGCCGATGTACTGCAAGGGATTTACTTCCTTTCCGACCAGTTCGACCTGGAGACGAAGAAGCGCAACTTCGATTTCTATGAGCCGCTGACTGTGCATGAATCTTCACTATCCCCTTGCCTCCATAACATTATCGCTTGTGAGCTGGGATATCAGGAGAAGGCCTACGAAATGTACCTGCGCACGGCGCGTCTGGATCTCGATAATTATAATAATGACACTGAGGACGGTCTGCACATTACAAGCATGGCCGGCACCTGGATGTCTGTCGTACAAGGCTTCGGTGGATTGAAAGTAAAAGATGATGCATTGCAGCTGCATCCGTTCGTTCCTTCCCACTGGACGTCGTTCTCCTTCAAGGTAATGTTCCGCGGAGCTCGTCTGAACGTGAACGTAACCGAAGATAACATTACAGTTACGAATGAGACCGATACACCAGCAGCTATCGTCATCTATGATCGCAGTTATACCGTAAGCGGTCTTGGTGAGGTGCAATACGCCAGATCTTCTGTGACAATTTAAGCTTTATTTAAAAAAGGGTGTCCCTAACCGTAATACGGTTAAGGGCACCCTTTCTCTGTGCCGTGATGTGCATGGATTAGTGCAAACGAGTTGTGCTCTACCTGATGATGAACTACGGCCTACGGCTCAAGTGAGGGACGCTTCTTCGATTTCATTACTTTCACTACTTTCACTACTTTCACTGGTTACACTACTTTCACTGCTTACACCGTCCCCTTCCACTTTTTCTCTAAAATCTGCGGCTCGTAGGACTCCATCATTTGTAGTAATTCGGCAGGTTCCGAGGAAATATTGATTAAGCTAAGATGAGAAGAGTTCGAGAAGCCTTCATTGATGCTATGCTTGACCATTTGAATCAGGGGATCGTAAAAGCCTCGTACATTTAGAAGTCCAATCGGCTTCTGGTGAATTCCGATTTGAGACCAGCACAACACTTCAAACAGTTCTTCATACGTTCCAAAGCCTCCAGGCAAGGCAATAAAGCCGTCGGCTAGCTCCCCCATTTTTGCTTTCCGCGCATGCATCCCGTCCACTTCGATCAACTGAGTCAGTTCGCGATGCACCATTTCGCCCGTGGACAATCCTGATGGCATGACACCAATAACCTCTCCGCCCGCGGCCATAGCCGCATTAGCCGCTGCGCCCATGAGGCCGTTTCTGGAGCCGCCGTACACTAAACGATATTGATGCTCAGCCAAACAGCTTCCGAGTTGGGTGGCTGCCTGCCTATAGTCCTTATGTGAGCCTGGATTCGAGCCTGCAAAGACACAGATCGTTTTCATCCCATCATCTCCTATTTCTAATGGCTTAGCTTAATTCAATTTTTAATCTTCTGTATAACTATATTTTGTGCAACAGCTATTTTCAATATGACGGCGAGTTAATAACGCACTATAAAAATCGCTAAAAAACTTGGTATTGATACAAATTCCTTAGATGTTGAATTGTAGATCATATACACTTTGTATAATAACAAAAAAAGCAAGGACAATATTCAAATACCAAAACAATATCTGCGGAAATCTGTTGTGATTTAATTATTTTTAAATCATTTATTTTTCGGGGTTTTGCCCTTTCGATTTGATTTAGGAAACCTAAATTATTTGAAGGTTCCTATTTACAACCTGATCTAAAACTCAAAATAACGAAAAGACCGGGCAGTATTAAGTTACTGTCCGGTCTGGATATAACCACCTAAGTGGGTCGAATTACCGTACTACAAGAACAATCATGCCGATCCCGTCCGCCTCCAGGCAATTGCCCTTCAGCTCCGTGACATGCTCGCCTCCGAAGCGCATGCTCCAGTCCCCCAGCTCGGGGAGTTCCACCCGAACAGACTCAGTCCTGGTATTATACAGCACATAAATGTGTTCGGCGGCATCTCCGCCAGCATGGTTCCGCAGCGTATAAGCTACACAATGCTCCGGCACCGGCTCAAAGTGCAAATGCTCGCGAATTTGCTCAGCGGTTCGCAGGCGAAAAGCAGGGTGACTCAGGCGTAATGCAATCAGTTCCCGCAGATATGCTACGTTATCCTGGTGTGCCGCGCACCGCTCCCAGTCGAGCCAGTTCACCTCCACCGGGGATTTGTAGCTGTTCTCTACTCCGCCCTTTGTCCTCATAAACTCCTGCCCGGCATGCAAAAAGGGAATTCCTTGGCTCGTCAAAATCATTGCCGAAGCCAAACGGTGCATTCCGATCCGGCGCTCCTCCGGCTCCTCGGATGTGGACAGCACGATTTTATCCCATAAGGTATGGTTATCATGACACTCGACATAATTCACCGTCTGGTCAGGCTCATTGGCGAAATTACGGATATGGTCATCATACGCAATGGCTCCTACGACTCCCTTGCGAATTGATTCTTCGAACCCGGCACCACCACTTATAAACCCCTTTTGATCAAAATAGAATATATTCCCTTTAATCGCGTCCCGGTAGTCATCATTGAAATGCCCGAATCCAGGTAGTTTGGCCGCATTGTTCTGATGAGCCCTTTGCTCTTCTGGGAGAACGGTGTCCATGATCCAGCCCTCGCCAATCGTAATAAGCGAAGGATCTATTGCATCCAGGCGTCTTCGGATTTCATTCATTGTCCCTACGTCCATTAAGCCCATCAGATCGAACCGGAAGCCGTCGATATGATATTCCGATGCCCAGTACACCACCGAATCTACGATAAACTTCCTCATCATCGCTCGTTCAGAGGCGCATTCATTGCCGCAGAACGAACCGTCCGATAAGGTTCCGTCCTCTTTATAGCGCAAATAGTAGCCGGGCACAAGCTTGGTAAAATTAATTAAATACCAATCATAGACGTGATTATATACAACGTCCATAATGACGCGTAGTCCGCGCTCATGCAATGCCTGAACGGTCTGTTTAAGTTCGGATATCCGCAGCCCAGGGATAAAAGGGTCCGTAGCATACGATCCTTCGGGAACGTTATAGTTCTTAGGATCATACCCCCAATTGTATTGGGGCTGGTCTAGCTTCGTCTCGTCCACGCTTTCGGTAGCATAATCGTAGATCGGCAGGAGCTGGACATGCGTCACACCTAGCCCGGTAATATGATCTAAGCCCGTTGCGATATTTTCCGGCCCTCTAGTCCCCTTCTCCGTAAGCCCGAGGAATTTCCCCTTATGCACGATGCCGCTATGAGGATGGCTGGACAGATCCTTAACATGCAGTTCATAAATAATTGCATCCACGGCTGCTTCAAAAGGCGGTTTTGAGTCATACTTCCACTGCTCCGGGTTAGTGCTTTGCAAATCGATTATGGCTGCCCGATCTCCGTTTACGCCTACGGCTCTAGCATAAGGATCGACTGCTTCATTCCAATCTTGCCCTACTTTAACACGATAGGTATAGAAACGCCCTTGATAATCGCCCTTCACGCTCAATATCCAGGTGCCTTGAACATCTCGCTCCATAGCCAGCGTCTTTACAGGCTCTGCCTCGTTCCACCCTTCATAAAATACAACTTTCGCCTCCGAAGCCGTCGGTGCCCACAGTCTAAACTTGCTCTCCTTCGGCGTGTACGTTACACCCAGGTCATCACCGTCATAATAGAACAATTCATCAAATCGCTCATCGAAGACGGATATTCCTCCAGTTACCGTGAGGTCACCATAATCAACGACGACGTCATGCTCTCGTTGTACCGCCAATCTATTCACTCCAATCACGAAATATCACGCGTAACTTAAGCGCTTAAGTCACCTGTATGAGCGGCATTATATCACCGCTCTATCCGAAGTGTCAATCCGCTAATTCGCAAATAGAAGGACCGACGAAATTATAATCCTCAATTTCATCATATTCCCTACGGAGCAGCTTCTCCATAACGGCAATAGCCGTCCGAGCCTTATCTTCGTTATCATACACAATCCGCCGCACTCCGCTTGGGAGCAAGTACTCTGCCCCGGCATTTACAATCACGGTCATATCCTCGGCTTTCATATAAGGTGCTGCCATTACCGCGAGCCACTCATTAATGAAAATCCCCGGGTTGCCCTGGTGAGCCCGAACATACTGCTCTAGTCCTTCCCGCGTCCCCATCTCATATACATACTCCGGTCGAAAATATTCCCTAACAACGCTCGTCATGCCTTCGTTATTGAACTTTCCGGTAACCAGAAAGGGCTCTTGTCCGGTAAGCAGCTCATTCACCCGCGCGTTGGTCAGCTTTAGTTCACTGTTCAATTCATTGTTTAGTTCATTGTTCAGTTCACTGTTCAGCATACTCATCTTTTCGACACTTTTCCCGCCAGCATTATCTGTATTACCCACCAAGGTTCGCGCAGCAATCATTGTCCTAGCCCGTTCTATCGCTGATCGATAGTCGGGCACTACCTTTCGGAACATCGTATCTGCGATATAGCTGTCAATGACGATAATCGGTACGGTAAATTTGCGTGAAATATTGAAAAAATGCTGCTCAGGCACATCAATGATAAACAGTGCATCCAGCGTTCTTTTTAAAATAATATCCAGCTCCACCTGTTCGCTGTCCGTTCCTGCCACGATCACATCGTAGCCCTGCT
Source organism: Paenibacillus lentus (assembly GCF_003931855.1). NCBI lineage: Bacteria > Bacillati > Bacillota > Bacilli > Caryophanales > Paenibacillaceae > Paenibacillus > Paenibacillus lentus. Next base: position 367,944 of record NZ_CP034248.1, read on the forward strand.
CATTCAGCAGCTCCTGAAGCTTCATCGTCAAGTCATAATATCGGCTCCTATGCCAGGGCTGATCATGGTGATTCTTAAGCGTGACAATCGCGACCAGCTTTGATGATGTATTCCCTACAAGGCTGCGTGCGGCCATATTAGGGACATATTGAAGCTCCTTGGAAATTTTGAGAATCCGCTGACGGGTTTCCTCGCTTATTTTCTGCTTCGTATTATTATTAAGCACATAGGACACCGTCGCCAAAGAGACATTAGCTGCCTCGGCAATATCCTTCATCGTCACCTTGTTCATTCGTCGTTCCCCCACCAAATGGCTATTGGCCTTTTTCTTCTTATTATCATAGCCGAATGGCGAATCTGGCACAAAAGCAGCGGAAAAAAGCAGCATATAGTAAATATAGTATGGATACCATCCCAGTATCCCAGCAGCCCAGCCGCCAAGCTAGCGCACCAAAAAAGAGGCTGCCCCTAAGCACAAGCTTGGTCGCCTCTATAAACGGTTTACGGCCTCTTATGCACCTATATCATCCAAAAAATTGGGAAATAACAGCGATCAAAGGAGTACGTATTTTCCCAACATCCATTTTAATAGTGCAACTTAATAAATGGTAAATGGATTTATTGTAGTTAGTTTCTTTGGCAGGGCATGAAATGTAGATTTAGATGGATTTCATGTCGTTAGAAAAAGAGAACTGGCCAATCATGAGCTGGATTCTCGATTCTAGCTGCATAAAATCCATCTAGTTCCCTGGAATACTCTTTTAGAGCATAACTAAATACATGAACTCCATTTAGTGTACGACACAGCTTAGTGCACGCCGCTTATATAGAATTAGAGAATGGAGAGCAGACAAGTAAATAAAACGATTGAAGAAACGGATCGTTTTTTGAAAGGATAAGGGGCGCCCCTCGGTCACCTATGATGACTTGTGGGACAGCCCCTTCGTATTACGAGGTCAAAAGCTCTAAGCTGCTTTCCCGGTGATTAAATGAGCTTCGCTCAATAAACGCTGAGAATATACCGTAGCGTACGCGATACCCATTGCTTCATGAATCAGGGTTCTGCCTGTCAGAGGCAGCGGCTCGGCATTTACATTGGCAATCGTTACCGCCTTCGTAATCACGTTGGCGCTGCCTACCTTAAGCCGTAGAGTCGCCGCTCCGGCTTGGTTCGGCTTAAGCTGGACAGTAAGGTCTTTATAGGCGTAACCCTGAGCATTAGCCGTCAATGAGAAATCTGGGCTGTATCCATAAGCTGACCAGGTTCCATCCGGATTTTTAAATCGAGCAATTTGCTCACCGCCGCTAAGATAAATTCCTACCTTAAGGTCAGTTGCCGTCTGCCCTGGATTTAACCCATCCGCGGTTAAGCGGATCGTGAACTCCTGTGCGCTTGGCAGCTGCGATTGATGCACAAAGGTATAAACCGGTTCGACTACCGGCGGCTGCGAAGAGCCATAGGAGCCTGGCTTAAACGTCGATGGATCATACCACTTGTAGCCTGCGGCCGGGACTGACCACGGCTCAGGCGCCGGCTCTGTCGAGGCCGAAGGGATTTCGTGCGCATGTAGCGCAGTCGGTGTATCAAGCACGAGCCCGGGCACTGCGCTCAGCGAAGTATAGCTTTCATCATGTGCCAGCCATTTAACGGTTTGAACGAGGAATACCCCGTCGTCCACTTCCATGAAGCCATCATACGTCTTCTTTCTCGCGCCGTTCTCTTCGCGGACGTACTTTGGCGTCGCATCCTCAACGGGCGAAGAATCGCCTATGAAGGCTGCTTTACCTAGACCGATTTTAGCAATAGCGGCATATGGACCCTCTGCTCGGCCACCGCCATTATAAACGCCGCTGTCCACGGCATTGCCCCATTTTGGTACCCCAGCAGGCACGTATACAATTCCCTTCGCCTTCGTCGGGTCGATAATGGCCAGGGTAGAACCAGCATGCATGGCGACGGCGTTTACACCTGCTGTAATCCCGAACGCTTGAGAGGGCGCAACAATATCCGTCGCGTTCACGTCGCCCAACGCGTTATAGCGAAACCGTACGCCGAATTGATTGGCAAGCCAATCCGAGCTGATCACATCCTGCATCGCCGGCGAGGTCGCCTCTTCGACGCTCATGCCTTTGGCTGGGTTGTCATAGGCCCCGCGGCGGTACCCGTTGAATACCTCGGAGGAGTCCCAACGATTCTTATTGCGATCCGCATTATAGTGGTCGGCGATAAAGAATACGGCGCCTCCGTCTTGAACGTATTGCACAATCGCATCCTGCTCCGCAGCCTTGAAGGGAATATTCGCTTCAGGGATGATGAATACGTCATAATCTTTAAGACGGCTATACGTAATCGCCGGAGTATCGAACTGATGCGGAGCAGTGCGTTCCAGTGACTCTACCGCAAACCCTGCTGCCCGCAGCCCATCGGCGAAGTCGGAGAATGCTCCGTCAATGATCCAATCGGCAGCACCGGCCGTTTGGGCGTGGGCGTTGTCGAAGAGCACTTTTTTACCTGTACCGTCCGGCAGCGCTGGAATGCCTCCATTCCCCGGATGACCTTCGCCAGGTTGTCCTTCACCAGGTTGTCCTTCACCAGGCTCTCCTGGATCTTCACCCGGCTCCGGCTGCTCGGCATCGTCCAATTGAATCGTCGATACACCTTTAAGCCCGGAGAAATTGTTATAAGCCGCAAGCGTTCCCGCTACATTTACACGCTCGCCGATTAAGCCCGGATTGCTCTGCAATCCAAATTGGGCTCTAAAGCCTGAAGGAATCTGCACATCGATCAATTTAGCGGAATTTTGTTCCACTGGATCGTCGGCGATCAAGAAATTGTAATCATTCGAAAATGGACTTTGGAATTTTGCCGTTAACGAGCCGGTAGCATGTCCCACAATATAACCGCTGACTTGAACTGCTTCCCCATTGTTTCCTTTAGCGATTGCCTCAGACACAGTAAGTGGAGCAGCCGTTTTCTGCAAATCGGCACTAGCTGCAGCAGTTGCTGCGGAGTTCCCGGCATTCAGCTTTAGACCAACCTGGTGCGGATATCCCTCTGCATGCGCATCTGCTGCCATCCAAGGAACGATGCCCATAACCGTCGCAATCGTTAGCGCACTAGCCACTACACATTGAAGCCATTTTCTCAGCCATTTCTTCTTCATTCGTAATCGATTCCTCCCTCTATCCAGTTTATGGATTACTCCTTTATGATAAATGCGAATAAATTCCTCACGTTAGTTTTCTTGTAAAATTATTGTAAAATTTCATTTATGTCAAAATTGTGTCCTGTATTAGCTTTCCTGTTAAGCATGCTATATAATTAATAGTATTTCATATCTTATTATTTGAAGGAGTAGATGAATCGAATGGATAGTGACAGGCTTTTGGTACTATACTTGGTGCTGGTCGCCATACTAATCGGGTTTACAGCGTTTTTCGTAGCCGTGGAGTTTGCCATCGTACGTGTACGGGCAAGCCGGGTGGATCAAATGATAGCCGAAGGAAACAAGAATGCTCTATCAGTCAAACAAGTGACTAGCAATCTGGATGGTTACTTATCGGCTTGCCAATTGGGAATTACGATTACAGCGCTCGGACTTGGATGGTTAGGAGAACCAACGGTGAAGAAAATGCTTCACCCACTGCTCCATAGTTTAAATGTACCTGAAGCAGTAAGCAGCGTTATTTCATTTATCATCTCTTTTTCCGTAATTACTTATCTTCATGTTGTTGTCGGGGAATTGGCTCCAAAGACGATCGCCATCCGTAGAGCAGAGCAGGTTGCTTTGATTACTGCAAAACCGCTCATTATTTTCACCAAGATTATGCACCCCTTCATTTGGGCGCTCAATGGATCTGCGCTTCAGCTTGTACGCCTTTTTGGAATCAAGCCTGTCAGCGAGCATGAAGAGGCTCACTCGGAGGAAGAACTGCAAATTATTATTAACGAAAGCTTCGAAAGCGGTAAAATCAATCAAAGCGAATACGGGTACGTGAACCGGATATTTGCTTTTGATAATATGCTTGCCAAAGAAATTATGGTGCCGCGCACCGATATGGTGTGCTTATATACAGACAAGACCCGGGAAGAGAACCTGGAGATCATCAAAGAACAGCAGTATACCCGCTTTCCTGTTGTCGAGGGACATAAGGATAATATTGTAGGGATCATCAATACGAAGCAATTTTTCCTATCGTACGAGGATAATCCGAATCTGGAGATTTCCTCGATTCTGCAGCCGGTTATGGCGGTAGCCGAGGTAACACCGGTGAATGAGCTGTTAAAAAGAATGCAGCATGAAGGTACCCATATCGCGATATTAATCGATGAATACGGCGGCACGGCCGGGCTGATCACCATTGAGGATATCCTCGAGGAAATCGTAGGTGAAATCCGGGACGAATTCGACAAGGAAGAAGAACAGCCTATCATCCATCTGGATGAACACCACGTGATCGTCGACGGCAAAGTAACGATTAATCAGATTAACGACATCATGCTGACCGAGCTAAACACCGAGGATGTCGATACGATCGGCGGATGGCTGTACGGCATGAATCCGGAAATGAATGAAGACGAGACGTTCGAGCACCAGGGCCTTATTTTTAAGCTGCTGGAGAAAGAACCGCATCGCTTCAGAAAACTTGAGATTATTAAACAAGCCGTAGAGACTGAAGAAGCAATTGAATAGATAGAATGCAAAAGAACCTCAACCACCGGGATGTACTCCCTGGGTTGAGGTTCTTCATTATTTCTTAAATTTATCCTAACGAGGAATCTGGTAACTTCCTTGGTCTATTCTTCTTCGCCGATCCAAACCGTCTTACTGTGGAAATCTTCTCTTTTCCCCTGAAGCTCGTCCACATCCGGAACACCGAGATAAATGAACCCCAGCATCTTGTCCTGCGAACGAAGTTCAAAAGCTTCATTCATGATAGGATGATAACACGGCTCGCCCGTTCTCCATACCGCACCAAGTCCCAAACGATGTATTGCCAGCAACATGTTCTGTATCGCCGCAAATACAGCGCCGTAATAATTCCAATTGCCACTTGCTGCTGCAAATACTCTACAGAGGCATACTCATTTATGATGTCGGGCACATAATTTCTAGTCAGCCATAGCCCCTGAACAACCTGAAAGCCCAACACGACAACAATGATAGCAATGGGAAACATAATAGATTCAATCAATACTCGCTTGTTAAGCTTGTTTTGTTTCATGTTAACTCCTGAATTTCTATTTTAAAAAACTCTCCCTCAACCTTACAGCCGAAGGAAGCTACTGCTCTTCACATACACGAACCGTTCGCCGCGGGCCATGACATGGCACTTCTGCTCAGGAAAGTGCTCATAAAGATAGTCCACAAAATGGCCCGGCTTCTCAGCATTCCCCGCAAATACGTCATAATGCAACGGAATGACCGTCTCCGCGCCGATTCTCACCGCGAACTCGGCCGCTTCCCTATAATTCATATTGCCAACAATCCCGCGCTCCCGGCGAAAATAATCAGCCCCATTAATCGGGAGCAGAGCAACATCAGGCTGAATGGCGCTCATTTGCTCAACTAATTCCGGGAAAAGCACCGTATCTCCCGCATGATATAGCGTAACCCCATTCAACTGGATAACATAGCCCACATAGCGAGGCTTCCCCTTCGTATCCTTATCCAACTGCTCATGGGCCGCTGGGATCGTTGTAATTTTAACTTTAGAGAACAGCTCGGCCTCTTGGCTGTCATCCGCCTCTAAAATTTGCGAGTCATGGATGCCCATCTCGATCAAATCCGGTTTGCAGCAAGCGGGAGCCATGATGAGCGCCTCCTTGTTTTGCTGGTGTAAAATAGGCAACGTCCCCGCATCCATATGATCTACATGCTCATGAGTAATCAGACACAGATCCGCCCCATTAATATCTTCAGGGGTAATCGGCGCAGGATAAGTACGGGGGAGATCCAGGTGATCCGATACATAAGGATCCACGTACACCGTTACTCCATCTCCCTTTATAATTACGCTCTCCTGACCTAGAAACCAAATCGCCAGCGTCCCGAAGGGAACCTCGGTGCGGTTCACCTCTTGGATCAAGTCCGCCCCTCGTCTGTGATGCTTAGCCATGATTAGCCCTCCTGTCGCTTTAAATATCCTCAATTATCTATGGCATCTTCGTTCATCTTCTCCATTATTCCATATAACGTCTTAATTCATCGGGGAGCTCTTCTCATCAATCTATCACGATCCCGTACAAAATGAAATTGCTCGTAGAGCTCATGAGCGTCGCGGGTACCTAGCAGACCCGTCAGTTTGCGAAACCTCTCAGACTCGGTAATAGTCTCAACTAAATATTTACCAAGCCCTAGCCCCCTGTAATTCTCATCGATAAACACATCACACAGCCAATACATCGTGGCATCGTCCGTCACTACACGGGCAAACCCCACCTGCTTCTTGTCTTTATATATGCCAAAACAAACCGACTCTTCGATAGACTTCTCTATTTTTTCTTCTGATCGCTGATTTGCCCAATAACTTCTGGCTAGATACCCCTTGACCTTATCTAAGTCCAGCCGTTCTTTATCGTCAGAAATTAAATATTCATTATAGTAAATTTCCATGGCCCTCCCCTCCCTTGAATCCCCAGGCTCTCAGCGCCGATATTCTGCGTAATTGACAAGCCTGCCAGGAGCAATTTCATCCTCGATTATTCTCAGCAGATGCCTTCCAAGCTCCTCGGTAGATTGAATTTGCCCTGATTCGTGTGCTTGTTTGAAAAGCTTGGCCATCCCGAATTCCTGCTCATCCTTGCCCCGAGCAGCCGCCTGCAGCTCTGTCTCAACCATTCCTGGGTCTACCGCTATAATCTCTACAGGTTTAGACTGGCTTGATTGCTCTAACCCGATACATTCAGTGAACATATTGATTCCAGCCTTAGCCGTGCAATATACACTCATGCCAGGTGCGGGATGCGTTCCTGAACCCGAGCTAATATTCATAACTTTCCTTCTGATGTCTATGTGCTCAGTATGGCGAATAAAACTGGAGGTTAATATCATCGGGGCCATTAAGCTGACTTGCAAATGTTGCTGGATTTCCACAGGGGTGCAGCGCTCAATCGGTTTTAACGGTTCGAGCACAGCTGCATTATTAACTAGGCAAATTATTTCGGAGTCGTTAATATTTACTCCATTAACTATCTCTTCAATTAGGGAATCGATCGCCTTGATCTCGCTTAAATCAAAGGTTCGATGAGTGTAGTTTCTATAGCTGCGTAAAGCTTCCGAGCTTCCACGAGCGATGCCATATACATAGTGTCCCCGATCCAGCAGCCTGCTCGCCAACTGCTCGCCGATTCCCTTCGATGTTCCGGTAATGATGAAATTGCCTCTCTCCATAAAAGTACCTCCGTCCTATTAACTTTGTAGTGTAATCATTATAAACTGCGCTTTACGAATCTGACATTAAGTTCCCTGCCATGCAGCTCAATCTTAATAATCGTTAATCCATGTAAGCAACTGGTAATTATACCAATCGGGCAATGATGCGTGCTGGGGATGAGTCGGATTTGATATGTAGCGGAAGGGCAATGATCTCAAACGATTTTACATTCACTAGCAGCTCCAGGTTGGTCAGATTTTCGGCGATGGGGATACGGTGCTCAAACAAGTATTTGTGGATATCAAACGGATGCTTATCGGGCGAAGGCGTATCCATGCCGATCATTTTTACCTGCTTTCTGACTAACAGCTCAGCAAAGTCCAGAGTCAACACAGGATAATCCGTGAAATACCTCTCTTCTCCAAAGCACCCGCTGTGCCCCGTGTACAATAGCACAATCTGACCAGGCTTGATTGCACGCTCATACTCTTCCCTGTAATGAATTGTTGATTGTCCCGTTACGTCCAGTAGACACCCTTCACCGATAAAGTTATCCAGCGGTAGTTCATTAAGATATACGTTCGAATCGGTCAAATGCATAGGGCCATCGATATGAGTACCTGCGTGCATATTGATCGATAATTGGTGATTGTTGTAGTGATCTTTTTCGAAGCGCTTCGAGTGAAGCAATACTGTCTCTTCATCGCCTGGAAACACAGGCATCGCATTCTCGATAAGGTGAGATAGATCGATGATCATTTTGATTCAGCCCCAATCCCTTTATCTAAAAAAATAATTCTGCTGATTTCATCAAAGCCATTTTTGCGGTAAAAACCCTCTGCGGGGATTCCCCGGTTCGTCAGCAGCACCATGTTCTCGACCCCTTTACGGGCTAATGTACTTTCTAAATACTTAAGCATAGCCGAGCCAATTCCAGATTGCTGAATGCTTCTGTCCACGCACATTTCATTGATCCAAAACTCATCTCCACTCCACCATTGCCGGCGGCAGCCAAACATCAAGCCCACCAGATTATTCCTATTATCCTCTGCAACAATCCCGATAAATCCAGGCGTTTCCGTGAAATCCTTCAGATAAATTCTCGCCTTCTCCGCAGACCATCTGTCGTTCCATGGCTCTTGGTTGAACACCTCGATAAACAGAGCCACACATGACTCCAAATCCCTTAAACGGAATTCCCGTATATCCATATGTCTCGATCTCCCTTCACTTCCAAGCTTCCAAGCTTTCAAGCTTTTAAGCTTGAAAGCAGCTTCGCAGCTCGGCTACTCACGAATAACGGCACTGTCGTGAAGGCGCTCTAATAGAGGTAGAAATCCGTGAACAAGGGAGAATGCTTCGTTTCTCCAGAACATGCCACAATCTGCTCAGACAATGCCGCTCCTTATATGTAGTATATAAACAGACGAACCTGACAGCTACCTGCCAGGTTTGTCCGAAATAAATGAAGCGCTGCCCGGAACTTATTGCAAGACGACCGTATCGCCTTCCTTCAAACCTTCCAGCACCTCAGTTTTATCAATCGTCTCCAGGCCTATCTTGATATCTCTACGCTCGTATTGACCTGCCCCTTTATCCAGCATGACATAAGCAGAGGTCTCATCGCGCATGACAGCGATCGACGGAAGAACCAATACATTTTCCTTACGGTTAGTCTCGATATCACCGGTGAGCGATAGCCCGGCAATCAGATACTCGCTTGGTTCAAGAGAGATGGTGACCTCGAATTGCGCTGCTTTATTCATGCTGTCCTCGTCGGTTCCCGTCTTGGCAAATTTGGAGACATGCTTCACAGTTCCGCTCAGCGGTACATCCTTCATCGCGCTCATTGTCACTTTCACATTCATATCCGGCTTGATCCGGAATACATCCTGCTCCCCGACGAGGGCAGTAAATTGCAGCTTGTTCAGATCGACAATCTTGCCAACATATTGATTGTCGCTAAGCGTCTGCGCCTTCTTCGCTGCCGAATCGAACAGGAAAATGCCCGCAGCCGGAGCGCGGAATTCGGAATCCTGCAGCTTCAGCTTTTTCTGCTCCAGCTCCTGACGCTGAATCGATTTGCGCACATCCTCCAGCTCCTTCGACAGCCGCTCACTCTCCCGGTTGACGAGCAATTTTTTGCGGTTCTCTTCGGTTAGTTCGCCTCCTACTGTCTCCATGTCGAACTCTGCGACAAAAGACTGCAGCGTGGTTTCCAGCTCGGCTTTGCGAAGCTCCGCTTCTTCCCGTGTAATCTGGTTCTGCAGCTCGGTCTGATCCAGCCTGAACAGCACATCGTCTTTATTGACCTGCTGACCGTCCTCGATCTTCCACTCCGTTACTTTGGAGCTGAACGGAGCATAGACCGATGTCTCCTGCTCATACAGAGATTTTCCCTTGACCCGTATCGTGTGAACCAGCGTCTCTTTCGTTACCTGGAATGTAATAGCCTGAGAATCCATTCCCGGATCAGCGACCTGGGCAGGCTTCGACATGGAATACAGCAAGTAACTGATTCCGGCAAGAATGATAGCGATAATAATCCATTTTATTTTTTTCTTCACTTTCCTGCTCTCCTTCTCTCATACCACTTAGAATTGGCAGCGGCGAGGCCGTATACGCCTCTATGTGCAGCCCCCGTGTCCCTCTGTTGCACCGTCTTGACGAGCATCCTATGCTATGCGGAACTGATATCGCATCTCTAATCCCGTTTGATTGCGGTTAAAGCATCTGTCCGCGATGCGCTGACCGCCGGATAAATGCCCGACATAATACCTGTCATGATCGCAAAGGCCAACCCGACCGGAATGGCTGTATACGGGATGAAAATCGATATATCCGACTCTCCCCTATTCAATGACAAAATGAGTGCGTTAATTCCCCATACGATCCAGTAGGAAAACATAATGCCCAGCAGCCCGCCAAGGATGCCAAGCAAGGCCGCTTCAACAATGAACATATTGCGAATCTGGGACAGATTCGACCCCAGCACCTTCATAATACCGATCTGTCGGCGGCGCTGATAGGTCGACATCGTCATGGCGACAATAATAGAGATCGAGGCGATGATCAAAATAAAGACACCCGCACCGATCGCAATCGCCTTGAACACGGCGAATTGCTCCTCCAGTTGCTCCTTTTGCAGCAGATTCGACTGTGTCGATACGGTAAGCCGCTGCAGCTGCTCCTCGACCTGCTTTACGTTCTGCTCCGCGTCCACCTTCACCTTAACTGAGTTGTATGTAATTGTGCTGCTTTGCACCGAGGAAGGTATCAGCTCTTTTCGCAGCTGCTCGGCCGTTTCGATCGAGATGTAAATCTTGCTGTCCTGGGCGATGGAAATATCACTGCGGCCCTTGGGCTTCTTCAGCACGCCAACGACCTGCAAGGGAGTGCTCGTTAGCTGTTTGCCATTTTCGTCATACTTCACGAGCTGAATTTGCGTCTGGTACATGGCTGTCGGTATGACCATCATATTGCGGTATTGCTCCTGCGACTCTCGATCATATCCTGAACGTTCCATTGTTTCATATAGTTTGTTTCTAGTCTCCTCGTCCATCAAGCCCATCGTGGCCCCGTAACTGAGCACAACTGAATTGATATCCACACTGTCGGCCTTGCCCTGCGCGAAGGTCTCTCCAAAGTCCTTAAGCCGGGTCAGATCCGTAGCGACCACTTCGACGTAGCCCTCCTTGCCGTCCGCTGTCGTCATTTCCAAATGATCGAATCTCTGATATGGTGCGACAGCCGTTACATGCTTCATATTGCGCATAACCTCGAGCTTCTGATCCGTCAGCAGCCCACGGTTATTCACCTCTTCGTTGAGCTGGTCGGGGTTGCCCTGGCCCGGCATAGCACCGGAATCGGGCATAACCGTAATCTCATCCATCTTTAGAAAGCTGTTCAACTGGGATTCGACGATCTGTTGCGTCGATTCGCCGATGCTCATCGCCAATATAATTGCAGCGCAGCCTATGGACAAACCAGCTGAGCACAGCATAGTCACGACTTTGCGTCGCCGTACCTGATCCCAAGACAGCCTTGTCAGATCGCTGATTCTCAAGCTTGTACCTCCTCTGCTTCCACTTGCCGATCTACAGCCGGCTGTGATGTCTGGAGCTGTCCATCCCGCAGCGTAATAATATTCTGCGTTTGTTGCGCCACCTCGCGCTCATGCGTAACAATAATAAAGGTGGTGTTCATTGTCTGGTTGAGCTGCTTAAGAATCGCCAAAATTTCTTCCTCCGTCTTCGTATCCAGATTCCCGGTCGGCTCGTCAGCAAAGATGACCGAAGGCTCGGTTATCAGCGACCGGGCGATGCTGACCCGCTGCTGCTGTCCACCCGACAGCTGGGACGGGAACAGTTCGGCCTTGTCTGGAATGCCGACCTGCTCGAGCAACTGCAGCGCTTTTTGCTTCCGGACGGAGGGGCGGGTAGATTGAAAGACAAGCGGCATCTCGATATTTTCACGCACCGTCAAGTTCGGCAGTAGCTCATAAGCTTGAAATATAAAACCGATATGCTTGCGGCGGAACTCGGCCAGTTTGTTCTCGTTCATCTTCACAATGTTATGATCGGCGATATAAATTTCACCTTCGGTCGGCTTCATCAGCCCTGCCATCAGATTGAGCAGGGTCGACTTTCCTGAGCCCGAGCTGCCCAGCAGCGCAATCATCTCGCCCTTGCGGACATGAAAATTGATGTTCTGTAGAACAAGCGTGGTCTCGCCGCCATTTTTGAAAGCATGGGACAAGCCCTCTACACGAAGCAAGTTCTCCACTCCTTTTTATATGAATCTCTCTCTCAAAAGTAAACGTCTAACGCCGCCCATGAACGGCGCAACTACGTTTCCCATAGAAATATAAGCCTTGTATAAGGATGAGCTTATAAATTCTTATACCTCAATAAATAGACGATGCATCCGGTGTCAGCCCCTGCATGTTATACGAAAAAAATTTCCGCAAGTTGCCAATTCAATTGCCCCACCGTCTATTTAACCAGAAAAAGGTATCCCGCGGGTCGACAAATATCACTTTGCCGTATCAGCGAGGGCGTATCTTCATAAGCTTCTATCTTCTTTGCTTCCATGCCATATTAAACTCCGCAACGGACGAATATCGGCGCTGCCGCTCCGGTTCAACAGCCTTCAAGGCCACCTCATACAGCTCTGGGCCAGCCTCCCATTTTGCCAATGAACGGTCGAGCTCTCCGCCGAGCAGCGCAAAAGCCGCGGCTCCCATGTTGAACACGTTGGTGATTCCATCGATCACGGCCCCTTTTTCAAATTCTTCCGGGGACATGAACCTGGACGAGCCCCACATTCTACCCATGGTATTGATAAAAGGCCCTTTCCGATACAAATCAATATCGCAAACCCGTGTCGACCTCAATTTGAAATCATACATGATGCTCCCATCATAAAAATCGACAGCCACGTAGCCCCTCTGCTCGACAGCAGCATGAAAGGAAAAAATCACATCCAAAGCGGAGAGCCGCTGTTCTATGGAGAGCTGCCTATATTGATAATATGGTGAATCAGGGTCCGTATACTTCGCAGGCGGCGGGAAAGACCAATGCGGATGTAGATTCTCCCCGTCGAACCATTCAAAAACTGCAGCATATCCGTCTTTCGTTGCAAAATGGGTCACTAGTTTCACTAGGCTTGGATGCATTAAGTCTTCATACACGGTCATAGCTTGCTGGAGTCGAAAAATGGCTTCCTTCACATCCCCTTGGTAATTCACGGTTTCGGCGCCTGCGTATTTCACAAAAGTTTTCTGACCATCCTCTTGCTTGATTCCAAATGAAATATTACCGGAATCCTGCTGATCAAATACCGCAATTATCTCTCCCATGCTATCCAGCCATGCAAAGTCATGAAAGGATTGCAATTCGAAAGCTCGGTTTTGGAGCTGAACGGTTACCGCCATGGCTTCCTCCTATAAATAACGACCTGCTCCTAGATCAACACTTCTCATAGGGTCAGGTCGTTGGATGTCTAATTAACTAAATTAAGGTTCAAAAGTTAATACGATATATGAATGAATATGTTGCCCCGGTCTATATAATAGTTCACCGGACAGAACCGTCTGGATACAATCAGTTAACTCCCTTCAGAAAACTATTTGTTTGGTCTTCCATGATTATACATCCAGCAGCAAAGCGTTTGGAAGGTACTTAATAATTAATTAAAGTCTACCTATGCGTTACCAGAAAAAAAGTGAAAAAACGACCTTATTCCAGTGGGTTGTTCCTCCAATAACAAAAGGTACCCACAGCCTAAACACCCTTTTTCAAAGTATCTAGTTTATAGGTACCCGTTCAGAAGATGCCAACAGCATTTAAATATCGTTTACTGACAGCTATAGCGATGATTACATTTACTTTTCTTTTTCTCATTCTTCAGTCCTCTCCCTCTCCAGCCCCATATTTAACAGAAACAGATGCTATTCCAAGGGAGGAGGATTCTTCTCCGAAGCACTCCTGTCTCTTATTACATTTGTTATTCCAAACGGAACATGAACAGAGGGAACAATTCTAGCGACACCTTCGATGTGTCCCACCTGATCATCGAAGAATATATGCGGCTTAAATATTCGCAGAACTCTGCCTTTATCAATTCCACCTAAAAAGAAAGCCTCGTCTACTCTAATATCTAAATTCCTTAGAGTCGTTATCACTCGTATCTGGATCATTACGAGACAGCAAAACGACCTCCACCGGCTGATCCTCCAGTTCCTCCGTATTTATACTGAGCAGCCTTTTAATTAGAGGATAGGCAACACCTGTATCGAGCACGATATGCTCATTTTCCCGCTGATATTTTCTATTATATTTCCGTCAGGGTCCTTGAATCAAAATAGGATTCACCAACAATGATCCCCATGAAGCTCGAATTAATGATCCTCATCATCGCAAAAACGCCTCAGCCTTAAGATCGCTCTTATCTTAGGCTGAGACGCTTGTCATGCGAGCTTCTTGCAATGATTATACATCCGTTCATCCTATTTCGGTAGTCTTGGTAGCAATAAAGAATCGGGCGGGGCTCGAAGCTACTCTCCCTTTTGGCCGGTTAATCTTTCCTGGGTATCTGTCGCAGTTCCTGCTAGACGCTTCAAAAAGGTTTTTCGCCAGTTTTCCGATAATTCCTCCACCTCAAGGATCTTTCTAACGCCGTCGAGGTTATCCTTCTCCTCATGCATAATGCGATTGGCATAGGAAACCGTAATTCCCAGCGGATGGCGGTGGGTTCTAATCAAACCAGCGGATTTGGATACGAGCCCTTCTTGAAGCACCCGAAAATAAAAGCCGGTGTAGCCGGTTTTTTGAACTTTTAACGGCATGTCAGGCGCACCGTACTTTACGGATAGTTTGAAACAAGGCTGTCTTGGCTGACTTACCTGGACGATCGCTTCCCCCAGCTGAAAAATATCGCCGATGCAAACCTCCGTCTCCAGCAGACCCCTCGTCGTTAAATTTTCACCAAAAGCGCTGTATCCCAACGCCTGATCCAATTCCCTCTCCCAATAGGGATAGTGTTCATAAGGATACACACAGACGGCCTTCTCCCTTCCTCCGTGGTGAACAAGGTCGGCTTGACCGTCTCCATCGAAGTTCAACCAGGACAAGAACAGCGGTTCATCGCTGGGCGTCTTGAATATGCCTGTAGATACTTCCTTATTATTAAACTGCACCTGCACGGGCTTGCCTACATTGATGGATATAATTTCACCCTGTCCCATTAGGGATCACTTCCGTTTCCGACTTGAATTCAAGAATCAACTGCCTCTCTCCTATTATATACCACGTTCCTGCATGCGGTCTCCTGCCTCTAGCTTTGAGATTTCTATCCCTTTCATCGGGGTGCCCAGATTTTTGGATATTTCTGCAATCCGCTTAAAGTCGGTATAATGCGTCGTTGCCTCCACAATAGCCCGGGCAAATTTCTCCGGCTGCTCCGATTTAAAAATACCCGACCCAACAAACACCCCGTCGGCTCCCAATATCATCATTAAAGCTGCATCAGCGGGAGTAGCCACCCCTCCAGCGGCAAAGTTAACGACCGGTAATCTCCCCGTTTCCTTAACCTGCAGCAATAATTCGTAAGGCGCGCCGAGCTGCTTAGCCTCCACCATGAGTTCATCCTTGCTCATTCCCTGCACTTTACGTATTTGCCCAAGCATCATGCGCATGTGGCGTACAGCCTCGACAATATTCCCCGTTCCCGGCTCCCCTTTGGTGCGAATCATCGATGCCCCCTCTCCGATGCGACGCAAGGCCTCTCCCAAATCCCTGGCCCCGCAAACAAATGGGATCGTAAACTCATTTTTGTCGATATGGAAAATATCATCGGCGGGCGTTAACACTTCACTTTCGTCGATATAGTCCACGCTTAGGGCTTCAAGTACTTTGGCTTCTACATAGTGACCGATTCGCGCTTTCGCCATCACTGGGATCGATACTGCCTTCATCACCTGCTCTACAACAACCGGATCGGCCATCCGTGCAACTCCGCCCGCCGCACGGATATCCGCCGGCACTCTTTCTAGTGCCATTACGGCAGTAGCTCCAGCCGCTTCCGCAATTTTGGCCTGCTCAGCATTCATCACGTCCATGATGACACCGCCTTTTTGCATTTCCGCCATCCCACGTTTGACTCGAATCGTTCCTGTTTCCATCTTTCATTCCTCCATATTTTTAAGTATCTAAACTTATTTAATTAAACTTTCAATCATTCACAAAAAAACAATAGTTAATCCCTATGATTCGTAGCGATAAATGGACGTATCAGTTGAATCCTTGAATCCATACCTACACATGTGAAGGGAGTATCTGGATTCGAACCAGAACCTAGGGCTTTGCGAGCCCTCGCCTTACCATTTGGCTATACTCCCGAAAATAGAATATTGGAGAAGCTGTAACCTGATATTACCTGCCTTCTTGCATATGTTCAATTGCATGTTTTGACTCATAATGATTGGTTTTACCTATCGTTCTGCACTAATTATCAGCCGCGCATACAAGGTCCCAGACTATGCTTCATAAACTGAAATTCCGACGAAGAAGGGTCGAAATTTCAGTTTGTAGGTATTTTCTAACCAAAGCGCCGTTGAAAGTCCACCATGAAATCCGCCAAAGCTTTACATTGTTCATACGTAACTGCATTATAGATCGAAGCCCGCAGATGCCCGGCATCCCGATGTCCCCTCAACCCCACAAAGCCGTTTTGCTCCGCTTCTTGTAGAAATCGCAGTTCCAATTCATCATTCATCACACGAAACGTCGCATTCATCAGAGAACGACTGTCCTTATGAGCCAGTCCGTCATAAAATCCGCCGCTATGGTCGATAGTGCTATACAGTAAATCGGCTTTGAGCCGATTGCGCCGTTCCATGCCTTTTACTCCACCGTTATTCCGAATCCATTTCAGCACAAGATTGACCATGTACACGGCAAACACAGGCGGCGTGTTATACAACGAGCGACTGTTCGCATGAATTCGATAATTCATAATATCGGGGATATTTGCAGGAATTCTGCTCAGCAGCTCACGGTTAGCGATCACAACGGTAACGCCGGACGGCCCTAGGTTCTTCTGAGCGCCGGCATAGATAAGCGCAAAGTTAGATACATCAACCGGACGGGACAATATATCACTGGACATATCTGCAATCAACGGCACTTCTCCCGGATCGGCAAAGTTCCGGTATTGGGTACCCGCGATCGTTTCATTGGAAGTAAGGTGAACATAGGCTGTTTCTGGGTGGAGCATCATTCCCTGCAAATCGGGAACCTTTGTAAAATGCTCCGCCTCCGAGCTTGCCGCGATTGCCGTATCGCCCATTTTTCTCGCTTCTGCTATGGCTTTGCCCGACCAAGTCCCGCTGTGAATGTAACTCGCTACATGTCCTGCGGTCAAAAAATTCATTGGCACCATGGCAAACTGCGTACTGGCGCCTCCCTGCATAAACATCACTTCATAACTGGAGGGAATGTGCAGAAGCTCCTTTAACAGCTGCTGAGTTTCGTCGTTGATTTGTTCATATTCCTTGCTTCTATGCGAAATTTCCAGGACAGATAGACCGGTGCCCTGTAGGTCAAGGAGCTCCTCCTGTACTTGATGCATCACTTCCCCAGGCAATCCTGCGGGCCCCGCATTAAAGTTATAGACTTGGTTCATCTCCATTCTCCTTTTATCATATATATAGATATTTCATATGATTTGTCTTACAATGATAGAAACATCCTATTATTTTTTTTGAAAACAGGCTTTTCAAGGAGGAAGATTCATGGAACTCAGGCAATTGGAGTATTTCATGGCCGTATGCCATGAGCTGCATTTTACCCGTGCCGCCGAGAAGCTGGGCATCGCCCAGCCCTCTCTAAGTCAGCAAATTCGTTTGCTGGAGCACGAAATCGGCACGCCCTTGTTCGATCGCATCGGCAAGAAAACCGTCATTACCGAAGCGGGCAAGACCTTGCTGCACCACAGCTACAATGTGTTTCATGAGCTCTCCCAGGCACGTGCCGCGATCAGTGAAATCCAGGGATTGAAAAGAGGTTCATTAAAAATCGGCGCGCTGCTGACGGTAGTCAATTACTTGCTCCCCCCAACCGTGATTGGCTTCCATCGCAGCTATCCCAATGTGGAGCTGTCTGTGCTCGGTCTGCGAACCGGAGATATCTACAACGGGCTGCTGCAAAATGAGCTCGATTTGGGCATCGTCTATTTGCCGATGGAGCATGATGATCTTGAAACGATCCCGCTCTACAAAGAAAATCTTGCTCTAGCCTTGCCTGCGGATCATCCCCTTGCTCAGGAATCTTTTGTGACGCTTGATATTCTTAAAGAGACGCCAAGTGTTTTATTGCCAAGCACGTATTTTCTACGGCAGCTCATTAACGAGCAATGCCGGGCCCTTGCATTCACGCCGCAGCCGATTATGGAAATGACGACTATGGAATCGATTATCAATATGGTCGCTCAAGGCCTCGGCGTCACCATTTTGCCGAAAGGTTATCTCGACTACATAAGCCATCCGCATATTCAAATAATTCCGATTCAGAACCCGGTGCCAACAACACAAATCGGGGTCGTCTATCGGAAAAATAAATATTTGTGCGCGGCCAGCCGGGTATTTATGGAGCAATTGGTCACTACGATCAAAGGCAAACATATGGACTAACGCTTCTCCAGTACGGTAGAGACAATGTCCACGGCTTGGTCAATTTCTTCCTTCGTAATGTATAAGCTCGGTATAAAACGAATCACATGGGAACCTGCTGCCAATACCAATAGTCCGTGCTGCAGCAGCTCTTGAATGATGGGGGCAATCGGTTCGCGGCATTCAATGCCGATCAATAGACCGAGGCCCCTTACAGATTGAACGATGGAATAATATTGAAGCTGCTCCCGCAGCCTGTTCAAAGCATATGTTCCCATCTGTTCCGCGCGTTCACACAAGCATTCCTCAAGTATCGTCTCCAGTGTAGCCAGACCAGCCGCCGCCGCAAGCGGGGCGCCTCCGAATGTCGACGCATGGCTTCCTGGGGAGAAGGCGTCACGAAGCTTTTTCTTTCCCATCATTGCGCCGATAGGAAACCCGTTGGCCAGCCCTTTGGCAAGCGTGATGATATCTGGCTCGATGCCATAATGCTCGTATGCAAACAGCTTTCCCGTTCGCCCCATTCCCGTCTGCACCTCATCGATCATAAGCAGGAGTCCTCGCTCCTTGCATAGAGCGGAGAGCCGAGCCACAAACTCGGGATCCGCGGCATACATGCCGCCCTCTCCCTGTACGAGTTCAAGCATGATCGCGGCGGTTCGCTCCGTGATGATATCTTCTACCGACTGAATATCGTTATATCGTGCATAGGCAAACCCCTCCGGCAGCGGAAAAAATCCATCCTTGACCTTATCCTGCCCCGTCGCAGTCAAGGTGGCCATCGTGCGCCCATGAAAGGAATTTTCGAACGTGATAATTTCATATCTGCCATTCCCTAGCACCCGCTGGTGGTATCTTCTGGCACATTTGATCGCAGCTTCATTGGCTTCCGCCCCGCTATTGCAAAAAAAGACGAGATCCGCACAGCTATGAGCGGTGAGCATCTGCGCCAGCTTCTGCTGGTTCGGAATATGGAACAGGTTGGATACATGCCCCAAATTACATACCGCAATTCCCGACATAAAGTCCAAATACTCTTTGCCTTGATCGTCCCATAGTCGGCTTCCATCCCCTTTGACTAGCGAGACGGGATACTTCGTATAGGTCGGGAACAGGGCGTCGTCGTCACTAGGCTCAGCCATATTCAAACCAAATCACTCCTTGACGAATTCTATCGTTTTTAAAACCTCGTAATGGGCTTTAATCGTAGCTTCGATATCCTCAACCGAATGGGCAGCCGATACGAACATAACTTCATATGGGGTAGGTGCTGTCAAAATGCCACGATCCAGCATCGCTGCATAGTATTGTTTAAACAACCCCATATTCGACCGTTTAGCTGTCTCATAATCCACGACGTCATGTTCCGTAAAAAAAATAGAAAGCATCGAACCTACCCTATTGACCTGGAGCGGAATCCCTGTCATTTCGGCATTTCGCATAAAGCCTTCTGCCAGCCGAGCTGCTTTTCTTTCCAATTCGTCATAGATTCCAGGCTGTCCAAGCAATCGCAAAGTCGTATATCCAGCCGTCATGGCGAGCGGATTACCCGATAACGTTCCGGCTTGATAGATGGGCCCGGCAGGAGCAATCTGCTGCATAATTTCATGCTTGCCGCCATAAGCGCCAACCGGGAGACCTCCGCCAATCACTTTTCCAAGGCAGGTAAGATCCGGCTCGATTCCGTATAACCCTTGCGCCCCATGATAGCTCACCCGGAATCCCGTCATGACCTCATCGAAGATCAGCAGGCTGCCATACTGCGCGGTAATCTCCCTTAACCCTTGAAGAAAGCCGGGCAAGGGCGGCACGACACCCATATTTCCGGCGACCGGCTCAACGATGACGGCCGCGATCTGGTCGCCAAATTGTTCGAATGTATGACGAATGCTAGCCATACTGTTATAAGGCACCGTAATGGTATTTGCAGCGACACTTTCAGGGACTCCCGGGCTGTCTGGCAAGCCCAAGGTCGCCACCCCGGAGCCGGATTTAATGAGCAGAGCATCCGCATGCCCGTGATAGCCTCCTTGGAACTTCACAATTTTTTGCCGCTTCGTAAATCCTCTGGCTAAACGTAGGACACTCATTGAAGCTTCCGTGCCGGAATTCACCATGCGTACCATATCTATAGACGGAACGCTTTCGATGATCAGCCGGGCCATTTTCGTTTCAATTTCTGTGGGCAAGCCAAAGCTTGTTCCTTGAGCCGCCGCTTTTCCTATTGCCTCGACAACCTCCGGATGAGTATGTCCCAAGATCAACGGCCCCCACGAGCCGATATAATCTATGAACTCATTCCCATCGATATCGAACACGTGCGATCCTTGTCCGCCTGCGATGAACACAGGGGGCAAGCCGACCGATGAAAAGGCGCGAACCGGGCTGTTTACCCCTCCGGGGATCACGCTTTTGGCCTCAGCGAAGGCTGCTCTAGAGTAAGTATCCTTCCTTCTGGTGCTGGATGTCATGGCTGCTCCTCCTTCAGCTCATTGTTTCCTCATACAAAGAGAACCGCGAGGTAATTTCCTGTACCTTGCCACTCAATTGCTCGTGAACCGCCGAATGATGCGGATGCTTCAAAGCGGTCGCAATGATCCCGGCAATCTCCTTCATTTCCTCCGGCCCCATGCCTCTTGTTGTAGCCGCAGGAGTTCCGAGCCGAATCCCGCTCGTGACAAGCGGGCTTGTAGGATCAAAAGGAATAGTGTTCTTATTGACGGTAATTCCAATTTCATCTAACAGTTGCTGGGCCTCTTTGCCGGTCAGCTCAATATTCCGAAGATCCAGAAGAATGAGATGATTGTCTGTTCCTCCGGAAACGGCATGCAGGCCTTCTGCCATTAAAGCCTCGGCCAATATTTTGGCGTTCTGCAGGACGCGTTCCATATATATTCTGAATTCAGCTCCGGCATTTTCCTCGAAAGCGACAGCCTTAGCGGCAATCATATGCATCAGCGGGCCGCCCTGCGTCGTTGGAAAGACTGCTTTATCAATGGCTCGCGCCCACGATTCCTTGCATAAAATCACCCCGCCTCTCGGCCCGCGCAGCGTCTTATGGGTAGTCGTTGTCACAAAATGGGCGTGGGGCACGGGATTCGGATGCAAGCCTGCCGCAACGATCCCCGCAATGTGGGCCATATCTACAAGGAACAGCGCGCCTACTTCTTCAGCAATCTGGGCAAAAGGCTCAAAATCAATCGTCCGCGGATAGGCGCTTGCCCCTACGACGATCATGCGCGGCTTGTGTTTATGGGCCAACTTTCGCACCTCATCAAAATCAATGCGAGAGGTCTGAGCATTAACTCCATACGGAATAAAGTTATATAATTTTCCAGAAGCATTGACGGGACTTCCATGCGTCAAATGGCCGCCATGCGATAGATTCATGCCGAGAATCGTATCCCCGGCGTTTACAGCGGCAAAGTAAACGGCCATATTGGCCTGTGCTCCTGAATGGGGCTGCACGTTGGCATGCTCTGCCCCGAACAGTTCCTTCACTCTTTGCCTGGCCAAATCCTCTACCCTGTCCACGTACTGACAGCCGCCGTAAAATCTTTTTCCAGGGTAGCCTTCCGCGTATTTATTGGTTAAAACAGTACCCATCGCCTCCATAACAGCTCCACTGACAAAATTCTCCGAAGCAATCAGTTCAATTTTGTCGCGTTGTCGTTCCAGTTCCAGCTGAATCGCTTTGGCTATAGCCGGATCTTGTTTGAACAGGTGTTTCATTCCCAATTCCTCCCTTTAAAAAATGGCCTTCACTTCGACCACAACCTTAACGTTTTGAACCGTCAAATCCTCGGGCCCCTTTACAGGAAGACCGACTTCCAAATGCTCCAGAATGTAACGGATATGCTGCTCTGCAATCACTTCCCCCGGCAGCAAAATAGGAATGCCCGGAGGATAAACATAGATGGACTCTGCAATGATGCGTCCAGCGGATTGGGCGATAGGTATAAGCTCGACATCCCCGTAAAAAGCGTCTCTTGGCGTTAAGGCCAGCTGCGGAATCTCGGGTAGTTTGACATCCACAGCTTGAAGATCCGCTTGTTGCTTGTAGTGCTCGTTAGCGAGCTCAGCTAAAGCGTTCAGTAGACAGTCTATGGCTTCTTTCGAGTCGCCCGGCGTGATTAAGCACAGAATATTGTATAAATCGCTCAGCTCCACCTCGATGTTGTAATGGTCTCGCAGCCATTGCTCCGCATCATATCCGGTAATTCCAAGCTCCCGAACATGCACCGTAAGCTTGGTAGGATCGAAATCAAACGCTGCGTCCGTCCACAAAATCTCTCTCCCAAAGGAAGACAGACCGGGAATTTCATTGATCCGGTTTCTGGCGTACTCCGCCAATCGAATTGCTTTACTCGACATCTCGCAGCCTTGCAGGGCGAGCTGCTTACGTGCTGCATCCAAGGAGGCTAACAGAATGTAAGAAGTGGAGGTCGTTGTCAGCATACTGAACATCGCCTGTACTTTTTCCGGTTGCACAATGCCCTTCTTGATGTGAAGAAGCGAGCTTTGGGTCAATGATCCACCAAGCTTGTGCATGCTTGTCGCCGCTAGATCTGCGCCGGCCTGCATCGCCGATAACGGAAGCTTGTCGTGAAAATGCAGCAGCGCTCCATGCGCCTCGTCGACGAGTACGGGTATGCCGTAATGGTGAGCCAGATCAACGATCGCCTTTAAATTCGTGCATACCCCGAAATACGTCGGATTGATCACCAGTACGGCCTTGGCATCCGGATGCCTTTCAATTGCCTTCTTGACCGAGCGAACGGAAATACCATGATCGATGCCTAAGTCCGCATCCCGCTCCGGGGCAACAAAGATCGGCTTAGCTCCGGCGAAAATGATCGCCGATAAAATCGACTTATGCAGGTTCCGCGGCACGATAATTTTATCGCCCGGGCCGCAAACCGACATGATCATCGTCATAATCGCGGTACTTGTACCCTGCACGGAAAACAAAGAATAATCCGCACCAAAAGCATATGCAGCCAAGCGCTGTGCTTCATCAATCACTCCGGTGGGCTGGTGCAAATCATCCAAAGGCGCAATATTGATTAGATCAATGGACAAGGCATTGTCGCCCAAAAAGGTTTTAAACCCGTTTTCCATGCCCTCGCCTTTTTTGTGGCCGGGTATATGGAACGGAATTGGATTGCGCTTGGCATGCTCGGTTAAAGCAGTAAATAAGGGGGTACGGTGATGAACCATAATTTTTGTTCAATTCCTTTCAGGAGACGGTTTCCGTATTTCGCTCTAGTATAGAGCGCAGGAATCGATCGTTCAATTCAATAATTTATATCATTTTGATAGGTTATCCCTATGGTTTAAGGGGAATGAAATCCTGTATAAGGCAAGGGGGAGACGAAAGTCGACCCATTTCCTTTCAGACTTCGATAGAAGGAGTATGTTCGGGGCACTCTTGGAGAGAGGCTTCGTGGGTAAGATATTTTTGGACAAGTCCGCAATAATGAGGTGCTGCGGCATCGCCGGCATTCGGGTGAAAATGTACACAGCCCAAGCAGGGTTCAGCAACCACAAGCTGGCCGCGCTGCTGCATGGCCGAAATAATAGCGCCGAGCCCCAGCTCGAAATCCGCCAAAGCTTCATCCGGAATAGAGCCGAGCACTTCTTCGAGGGAGCGCCCCCAATGGTTCAGCTGCGAAACGATGACTCTACCTTCTGCAGTCAAATTGAGCAAGGTTACTCGGCGATCCTCGGGCTTTTGCGCTTTGCTGACTAGCCCTTTACCGACCAATCCATTGATAATCTTCACCGCAGTTACATGGGTCGTACCGATGGCGCCAGCAAAATTACCCACGGTAGCCACATCACTTCGGGTATATGCCGCAAACAGCAGCGCTTGAATCTGTACGGGTGATAACCCCAGTGCGTCACTCTCTGCTTGTGTCACCTTTTTGATAGCCTGCGAAATCCGAAAGAGAGCCATGCTGACGCGGGCTGAACGATTGTCTTTGCGGTGCTGGGGATCAAATATCATAGCTATTCGTACCTTCCATGTTCATTCTTGTATCCATTTTACATGTAAACATGGTCAGATAAAAGCTGATTTATAAAAGGAAAAGGCGCCTAAGCAGGCACCTTTCCTATAGGCAAAGTTAGCCTTTTTTGACATCCTCCAGGCTCGCGCCATAGTTGATGTGATACACATTACCATCGATCACCAAAGCAGGAACAGATTGAACCCCGGCACTCTCCGCTTCTTCAATGCGATTCCGGGCCGTGCCCAGATGCACGATCTCCGTATTAAGTTTTGATTCGTCAAGATACCTGAGCACCACCTGCTCCGCATCCACGCAAATCGGACAACCCGCATGATAAAAAACCGCTTTTGACATTACGATCATCTCCTTATTAATTATGTAGCATTGCTACTTATCTATAGTATAGGAGAGGCCATGATCCATGATCAATTACAGATTTCTTATGATTATGATAGGTAATAATAATCGACTATGCCATTCAGCAGCCGACTAAAAAATCATATTATATTATTTGGCTTGACTGCTATCGTCATTTCCTGAACATATTTCTATAAGGTTTCCTTCGGGGTCAGCGATATAACAGACACGCATACCGAATGGTTCAGTGGTAGGCTCGGGGCATTCTATATGCCCTTTTTGGCCAAGAAGGATTGCGGGATTTGCTTAGACGTTATGAAAAGGCTGGGGGCAAAACCTGGCCCCGTATGCATGAGCACATCGCGGAGCAATGGGCTGCTTATCCGGCTTTAGTCGCCAAGTTCGCCCTTACCACAGGAAAAGAGGCCGACATGGAAATGGCGAGAGGCATGATGGCTAACTGGAACGTCGATTAATCGCCTTTAGTTATAGGTGTTACTCATTAAAACAAATCACCGTCTTCCCTCGGAAGACGGTGATTTTAATGGCTCTCGCTAGATGTAGACGAGAAGGTTTCCGTGACTATTAAGCTACCACCGGACTACCATACGGACAGTCTAGTTCTAAAGTCATTTTCATCGGTGATATATTGGACATGGAAAAATCCTTTTTCGCTTGCATTTTGATATAGACTTTCAAGTTACACATTGCTCTTACAATATATCGTGACATATACGCTATCCACGACAAGCAGGCATAGTTGACAACCACTATGTAAAAAATCCTCGTACGTTTCCACATTCGTTATGTTTTGCCCCTTGGGATAAGCTTTGAGATCTGCAAATATTAAATAATATGATTTATTTTCTATAAGATCCTTTAGAAGCTCGCCCTCCATGCCACTTGCCTGTTCTATAAAAAGGGGAGGCCCCAGTCCTTCCGCATTTATTATATAAGACTCCTCACCGCCAGTACGCCAATGGAAGGCTGAGACATCAAGGGGCTCTAATATCTCGCCAAGATAACTTCCATGTTTGTTTAGAATTTCGAAACTAACGCCCCTTTTCATGAATGTAAATGTCCAGTGCTTTAATTCCCCTGTGAGCAAGCTTAATAAATAAAATCAAGCAGTAAACGCTTAGTCCGATCAATGCCAAATAAATTAGAATAGCCAAAATTGGAAAAATGCCAAATATGCCAACATTCGCAGCAGTATCCATAAGTCATCTTCTCCTTATATGTATAGTTGATATTGCCCATACTCCTCAATCCAACAAAACGCCCCAGCTTAAGATCACTCTTATCTTAGGCTGGGGCGATGCGGTTAGAGGATATTCCACAATTATACATACACGATACAAGAAATGCTAGAGCTCGATAGCAATCCGCTGAAATCGATACCCATGCACCGCCTTAAAAAGATTACTCCCAATAAAACGGCCCGCAGCCCTTCAGCCGAGCCAAGCCTTCTACAAAGAAGTAGTCGCCGTAAATCAACGGGACATCGATATTGGTGCCCTGCGGATAGTTGCTCGTACCATGCAGCAGCAGCCCTTCCTCTTCAGGGAGATTCCAGGTGCCGTAGTTTTCGTACAGGGACTTCAATATTCGCTCACCGCCTGCACGGTAGACATCCGCATCTCCTCCCTCACTCTGATTCGCGAGCAGCAGAAGACCGCTTGCCGCACAGGAGCCGGCCGAACTGTCACGAAGACTGCGCAGCTCATCAGGAGCACGAAAGTCCCAAGCGGGCACACTATCCTCCGGCAGCCTGCTGAGAAAGAAATTCGCCACTCGCTTCGCGGCCTGGAAATAATCCTCCTTACCTGTATGGTGATAAGCCAAAGTCAGGCCGTAAATGGCCCAGGCAGCGCCCCGCGACCAGGCAGATTCTGGAGCATATCCCTGACCGCCCAACCCTTCCAGCATTTCACCCGTCTGCGGATCAAAATTGACGATATGATACACCGAGCCGTCATCTCGAATAAAATACTTTAGCACGGTATCCATATGCGCCTCGGCAATGTGGGCAAAACGAGGATCGCCGCTGACACGCGAAGCCCAGAACAGGAGCGGCATATTCATGCAGCAATCAATGATGGCCTGGCCTTCATTCCGCTCTCCTTCTGACCAGGGATTCCACGCCCGGATAAATTGCCCCTTCATATTAAAACGAGCAGCAAGATAGTTCGCAGCCTTCATAGCTCTTATTCGCGAAGTTTCGTTGCCTGTCAACATGTAGTTGGCAATACTGGTCAATGTCCACATGAACCCCATATCATGATCCAGCTTTACAAAGCCGTGAAGCACTTCATCCAGTTTAGCCTCACATTCCTCGGCCAGCGCCTTCAGCTCTTCCTTTCCGCTCTCCTGATACAGAAGCCAGAGCATCCCCGGCCAAAAGCCCGCTGTCCACCAGCTTGGCTCAGCCAGTTGATATACTCCATTTTGACTCGCATGGGGAAAATCAGATCCGATTCGAGCGGTATTCCGCAGCGTTTTTTCCAGCGATTTATGCCAAGCCTCGTTTATCCAAGCCTGTTCCGTTTTCATTCCGTAGCTCTCCTCTCTCCTCGATGCTTCATTTTAATAATTTAGATGCTATTTCTCTAAGAGGGCTTTTGCCACTGCTTAGTTTCAAATCAAATCCAACAGCCTTACTGTCGTATAAATTGAAAAAGAAAGCTCAGTTCAAGATGCCGCTCCGGTTGTAATACATGGAAATCCAGCGTATACCATACCTGATCCTTCCCAAAATGATCGCGATAGATCCGCTCCTTTACTTCAGCCTGAAGCTGCCACTGGTCATAAACCAGTTCCAAAGCGAGATCACTGCGGGATAACAGGAGACGCCCTTCCCCCAATTCTTCCGGTTGAATCAGCGTTACAAATCGTTCCACTAAGGTGAGCGGCTTGCTGGAAAAAGCAAACACATCTCGCAGCTCCAAACCCGGAAGCTCTACCTTGCTCCACAGCCAAGATCGTTTAAAGGAAAGCAACGCCTCGCAATCATATGCCCTGGACAGCTCTACGGCCATCCGAGTCTCCACCCCACTGCTTGTCTGTTCCAGTATAGAAGCGGTTCTAGCTCTTCCGGCCATCTGCAGACCGCCGTTAATGATAGGAACCGAATGACCCTGTGATCCGTTGCAATCATACGTATAGCGGGCTAGGCCGAAATAGTCCTTCGTATATTCCCCGCAACCAAGATCGGACAAGAAGAATGCACCATCTCCCGCTAGCATGAACTGGCCGAGGTCGTTATGGTTATGCGGCTCATCGTTATGTCCTCCCTTGGCGGCAAAACCAAAGACACCTTTCGGCGAGACGGTACGGGAAATGAGCCAGCCTGCATCTTTCAGCAGAAAATCGCCCGGTTCCCAGTCCTGCACTTCCGCTGACAATCCCCGCCAGA
The DNA here is from genome assembly GCF_003931855.1 of Paenibacillus lentus. Classification (NCBI taxonomy): domain Bacteria; kingdom Bacillati; phylum Bacillota; class Bacilli; order Caryophanales; family Paenibacillaceae; genus Paenibacillus; species Paenibacillus lentus. The sequence continues at coordinate 396,277 of NZ_CP034248.1, forward strand.
GCAAATTCCGCAGCGCGGGCGCCCATCTGCTGCAATGATCCTCCCGGTAATCCGCCCGCAGACGGGATGGCGGTGGCGGAACGCTTGCATATGTGCTGGAAATATAGTGTGAAAGCCCGATATGCACGCTTCCATAAGGCAATGCATCGGAGAAGTTAACTACGGCGCTGCCGCCCAGGAAGCATTTCTGCTGGAAGCCGGCAATTGTTTTTACCTTTGTCTGGGCAAACCAGTCCAATTCACCCCTGCTGCGCTTGTATAGCAGGTCGGCGTAATATACGAAATAGCCGAAGCCATAGTTCCAATATCCGAGCCCCTCCAGGCAGGCGCCGTCATCCCCAAAGCCCTTTAGATAACAGGTCATACTATGCTGGGTTTTCTCCAGAATCCGTGCCAGAAGCTCCCGATCCTGATTTTCATCCAGCAGCAGAAGAGCTGCCGAGCCGATGGATCCGGCGCATACGGCAGACCAGTTATGCTCCGCCTCCTCCCATTCATAGGGGCCACTCTCAACGAAAGGCTTCAGGAGCCGTCCATAAACGAGTTCAGCGATATGCACATGGAGCATCTCCGGCAGCCTGTCGCCCAACAGCACGCTCAGCTCAGCTAACGTATATCCCGTTTCTGCCGCAAACAGGTCAATGGTCTCCGCAAGCGGCCGCTCCGGGCTGACATGCGCTGGCAGGCACCAGCTCACCTCGCTGCATACTCTCCAAATGGCCTCCAGCAGCTCCGTATGGTGCTCCTCGCACTCCGGCTCCAACAACGATAACAAAGCATAGGTATTCAACCGTCTTCTCCGCTCAAAATAAGCCCGCTCATATGCCAGCCTGGAGCCCGTCTGCGCAAACTGAGAGAAGAGCGAATACGTGAGATCAGGCCATGCCGCCCCCCGCAGCCTATCCCCTTCTGCCCTAATTTCGGCGAGATCCGCAGCATATTCCTCGCCGTTTCGTACATTGCGCCAAAACCGTCGAGCATCGCCATCCGGAAAATATATATGCAATCCAGTTGGAGACATTCTGCTAACGATTTCTGTCAGCTCGTGAGCCTCTGTGTACTTTGGGGACTCTGCGTACTCTGGGAACTCTGGGAACTCTGTGTTCTCTGGGAACTCTTCGTTCTCTGGGGACACTGCGTTCTCTAGGGACTCTTCGTTCTCTGAAGCCTCTGCGTTCTCTAGGAACTCTCCCTCTCCCGGCAATAGTTTGGTTATCTTCTCAACCCGCTTCATTCATCGCTTTTCCTTTCCATCACACGGATTTGAGATCTGTATAAACTGTACACCTAGCTGTCGTGCACCAAGATGTCGTGAACTTGTATGTTGTACACCAAGATATCGTAAACTTAGATTCCTTAAACTAAAAAGCGTATACCAAGCTGCTGTCCTACTGAGATGCCTACTGAGATGCCTAATAAGCTGTATCGAAATCAAATGGAATTCATGTATCTAACTATGCTCTAAACGAATGTTTCAGAGGAGTAGATGGATTTTATGCATCTAAAGTCTAGAACCCAGCTGATGATTGGAATTCCCCTTCTTCTAATGACATGAATTCCATTTAAATCTGCTTTCTTTTCTTTGTCATAGAATCTAACTGCTATATATCCATTTATATAAGTTGAACTATTGAAATGGATGTAGGGCAATTACGTCATATGTTCCTGCAATCGCTATTGCCCCGCTTTCTCTCAGAAAGCTTTCCGTTTCTTCGGATTCATTGTTCTCCCTTGTCTGCATCCCATTCCTTAGTTCAGCTTATATGGCATCTTAGAATCCTCTTCACCCAAGCATCGCCTTCTAGCCGCTGGGCTTATTCTCAATTACGGGGGATTATGATCTCTTCCCCTCGGCGACTCCGAATGGCAATAGCTCCTTCCCCGATCGTGACGTTCAGCCCGATCTCCGGGAGGCCGTCCAAGCTTGCACCCGCCTGATCCAACTCTTCCACTGCCCCCGCCTTACCCGGCTCCCCATACACCGCCGACACGAGCCAGTGCACCCCTGGCGCAAGCGAAGCGGTCAGCGTCGGAATCACCGTACGCGCCCGCAGCAAATTCGTGTTGGCGTTCGGCCACACCAGCCCTGCCGACTCATAGCCCAGCAGGCTCCGCACGCCGCTAATCCCCCAAGGGCTAGAAGCAGCAGCCTCGCTTGCCTCAACGCGCTGCAGCGGCGGCGCTTCGATACCGAGGGCGAACCCTCCCTCTGCGGCATCCAGGCTGCGCAACGTCTCGATCCGGTGAATCCGGATATGCCATGGAAGCCCGGCCACAAGCCAGGTACTGACCTCGACGTCAGCCCAAGGCTTCCACACAGCATGGAGCACGTTATCCCGGATCATCGTCTCGTTGTTGCGGCGTCTAACCCGGTAGAGGTTGTCCCCGGTTTCACTCAAAGCCAGCATAGAATCAAAGGCCCCTTGGGACAACCCCCATTCGGAACGCGGCACGCTAAACCCAAACCAGGTAGAATACACGAACTTCTCGTATTTGGCCGAGGTATGGGTATGCTCATTCGTTCCCCGGTGGCCACTGTTAAAGGCCGCTACATGCCCGGACGCCTCATCCCGAGCCAGCACGAGATGCGCCGGATTTTGAACGGACAATGCGTCCATTTCCGGCAGCGGCAGTTCCTCGGCGGTCCAGAAAGGATGGTCCGCATGCAGAGCCAACGGCAAAAAAGTCTTCAGCGCCCAATACGGCGAACCCGGCGAATTGTAGTTCTCCGCCATCACAAGGTTCGGGTAAGCGTAGCCGATCGTCAGAATGCCGCCCGCATCCACCATCCTCTGGCTAAACCACCAGCGCAAATTGCGCAGCAGGAGCCCTTTCAATACGCCCATCGGCAGACTATCCGCCCCGGCAAAAGCCATTGCGCCCCAGAAGGCCGACTGGGAGAAGCGATAAGATAGGCTTCGTCCATAAGGAACCGCTGAGCCATCCGGGGAGAACCAGGCCAGGAAACTGGACGCGAACTCATTCGCGCGCTGCTTGAACCTGTGAGAGCGATCGGGGTCTTCCCGCTCCATCAGCCCAGCATAGAGCAACCCATAATAATGGAAAGCAAACGGCACATAGTAATCGCAATGCCCCCCTACCCCGTCGCTATACCAGCCTTCCTCCAGATAAAAAACGTCGAGCCGATTCAAGTTCTGCTCCAGCTGCCCGGCATCGTACGGCAGTCCCGCTTTCCGGAAGCCAATATTCACGAGTACATTGAAGAACAGCCAGTTACAGTCATGACAAGGATGCGAGTTGATTTGATTCAGCCAGGCATAGAGATTATTCCTTGCCTCCACATCAAGCGGCTCCCAGATTTTGTCCGGGATCAGCGCCAGCGCGTAGCCAAACACAGCCATCTCGACCAGCCGCTGATCATAATCGTCCACCTTGCCCCAGTATTCCTCATGTCCCGGATCTGTTCCGTTCTCGATCCCTTCAAGTACGATATCCCATAAATCGCTCGAGCCCCCGCCAGCTAGGAGCGGAACCAGCCCCCACAGCACCCGGGAGAAGCCCTCCATCCCGGCGACCGCAGCCGGATAGCTTGCTCCAGTTGCACCGATCTCCAGCCTGGCCTTCCCCTGGCTATAGCAGGGCCGAAGCGGCGCAAGCAGCTGCTGCAGGGCGGCGGTCAGATCGTCACGGTTTCTAAGCGGATTGTCCGCCAGCTTTTCATATCTAAGAGAGACGTTCCCCATCACCAATCTTCCCCTTCGTTCCTCTGGTATTTGCTTGTATTTTGCCTGTGTTTTTTTGCTTGTATCTTGTATTTCGCTTGTATTTAGCTTCTTGTATTTAGCTTGTATTCACTTTTACCCAATTACATTTAGCTTATATTCACTTGTGCTCACTTGTATTCCGCTTGTATTCACTTGTTCTCACTTGTACTTCGTTGTATTCGATTGTATTCACTTGAAGACGATTGAATTCGCTTACAACCCCATCATCCTTTAATGCCCGAAGAGGCGACTCCCTGCACGAAATATTTCTGCAGCGCCAGGAACACCACCAGCACCGGAATGATGGACACGACGCTCGCGGCCATAATCAGGCCGTACTCTGCCGAATACTGGGAGATGAACATCCGCAGACCGATTTGGATCGTCTTCAGCTCGGTTTTGGTCAAATAAATCATCGGCCCCAGGAAGTCATTCCACGTCGACACAAAGGTAAAAATCGTCAGGGTCGACAATGCCGGCTTCGACAACGGCAGCATGATCCGCGCCCAGATGCCATATTCGCTAAGACCATCGATCCGGGCCGCTTCGCACAGCTCATCCGGGATACTCTGGTAGAACTGCCGCATCAGGAAGACGCCGAAGGCCGAGAATGCCTGGAGCAGGATGATCGCAAGGTGGGTGTTGTTCAGCCCCATTGAGCGCATCATGATGAACTGCGGCACCATGTAAGCCTGCCAAGGAATCGCAATCGTGGCAATGTACCCGAGGAACAGCGTTTTTTTACCGGTAAAATTCAGTTTTGAGAAAGCATAGGCCGCAAAGCTCGATGTCAGGATCTGCAAAACCGTGACGATAATCGACAGCTTGGCGGTATTGTAAATGAACGTGCCGAGCGGAATCCGCGTCCAGATTTCCTGATAGTTGCTCCAGCGCGGAAGCTCCGGTATCCACTGCATCGGAAAGGTGAATACGTCCTTGTTCAGCTTGAGCGAGGAAGAGAGCATCCACAAGTACGGCACAAGCATGCACAGCACAACGATGATCAGAACGACATAGGCAAACGCTTTGGCAGCGATTTGAATTCCTTTATTTGCTCCTACCATATCCGTAAATCCCCCTATTGTCCATACTTCTTCTCGCCCTGGAACTGCACTAGCGTGATGCCGAGGACGATCAAGAATAATACGATCGCCATCGCGCTTGCATAGCCGTAATCTAAGGAACGGAAGGCCGTGTTGTAAATTTGATAGACGAGCACCCTTGTCGAGTCATTCAACTGATTATCCGCGCCGGCAAACAGGTTGATGAAAATATCGTAGACCTTAAACGAGTTAATGACCAGGATCATCAGTACAAAGAAAGTCGTAGGCGCAAGCTGCGGAATCGTTACATTGCGGAATCTTTGCCAGGCGTTCGCGCCGTCGAGCTCGGCGGCTTCATACAATTCGGGGTTCACGCCTTGGAGCCCGGCCAAATAAATCACCATGTAGTACCCCATGTTCTTCCAAACGGTGAACAGCACGACCGTAAACATCGCCCAGTCCTTGTCCGCGGCCCAGCGCGGCAGCTCCTCGATTGGAACGCCAGTCAGCGCATGGAGAATGTTATTGACGGGCCCCATCGTCGGGCTAAAAATAAAATTCCATACTGCAGCCACCGCTACAAGCGAAGCCACATAAGGGAAAAAGAACACCGTCCGCATGAAGTTCCGCCCGAATATTTTCTGATTGAGCAGAATCGCGAGCCCTAGTGCGCATACCATCGTCAGCGGCACGACACCCACAGTGTAGATCATCGTATTCCATAACGCTTTATGGAAGGTCGGATCCTTCCAGAGCCGAATGAAGTTGTTCATTCCAACGTATTCCATCGGATTGGCGCCGTCCCACTTTACGAAGGCAAGTATGAGGGCAAAGACCATAGGCACCAGCGTAAATACAGCAAAGCCAATAAAATTGGGGGCGATAAAGCTGTAGGCCACCAGATGATCCTTCGCCTTCTTGCTCATGCCGCTTTTTTTCGCCGGATGGTTTCGTATCACAGTTTGGTTCTGCATAGCATCACTCCTCCTCCTAACCTGTTAGCTTTTCTAAAGATTTGACAAAGGGCAGGCCATTAGCCCGCCCCTGGTGTTCATGTGTATATTCTTCATATTTGTTAATTGTTTAAAATAAGCTGTACGCGCGTGTTCATATCGGCGAGTCCTTTGTCGATTGTCGCATTTTTAGTCATGATGCTATCATGCGCCTCGTTCAGGATAACCTCGATGTCCGCGCTCTTCTCATGCAGCGGCATTTCCAAATATGTCTTCGCCGTAGTCAGCGCTTCCTTGCTAGCCTCGTCCGCAGGGAATCCCTCCACAGAAGCGATGGAATTAACGACTTCATCGTTCTTGATTGCCGGAATAGTACCCGTAGCAGCAATTACGGCTGCGCCCTCTTCACCGGTGACGAATTTCATGAAGTCCAGCGCGGCTTCCTTGTTGGCCGACTTCTTGTTTACCGCCAGCGAAGTGATTGTACCCAGCGTAGTGCCTGGTTCTACTCCTTTTGGATGCGGGTATTTCACGATGCCCCAGTTTGTTGCCTGTGATTCACCGCTCTTGACCTTCTCGATTTGCGTCGCTATGAACCAGCTGCCCATATTCATCATGGTAACAGAGTTATTGTAGAACACGCCGGAATAGTGAGTGCTGGAGGTTTTCAAGGTGGCGTAATCCATCACGATCCCGTCTTCCTGCTGCTTGAGAATACGCTCGTAGGTCGGTTTCAGGAAGTCATATTCGCCGTCAACCACGGTATTCTGGCCATCCAGGATGCCGAACAGCTGCACCGCACTGCGCCAAGTGTGATAGTGGGCACCGTATACTTTATTCGCGCCGCTGCCGGACGTCATTTTTCGCGCCAACTCATCGTACTGCTCCAGCGTCATATCATTGGTCGGATATGGAACGCCCGCCTGATCGAACAGATCCTTGTTGTAATAAATCAGCCAGAAGTCGCTGCGGAAAGGAAGCGCATACACCTCATCGTTCATTTGAATTTGCTCCACCGTGCCGCCGTACAGGGATACGTCGATGCTTTGCTCACTCATGTACTTTTTCAGCGGCTCCAGATGGTTCTGCTTGACGAGGTTAGCATATCCCGGAATATCCTTAACCGTAAGAATATCAAGATCCGCCCCGCCGGAGAGCTGCGTGCTGAGCATCGTCATGTAGTCGGTCGAGCCCAGATCCACGTATTCAATCGTCACATTGGGGTGCTTCGCTTTGTAGGCATCGATCAGTGGCTGATAATAAGCAGTCGCCTCCCAATCCCACAGGGCCCATTTCAACGTAATAGGGTTGCCAGTCGATTCATTGGTAGCGTTCCCATTATTACTTGCGGCAGGCGGCTCCGTCGCGTTAGCGTTCTTGCTTCCGCTGTTCCCCGAGCAACCGGCAAGCAGGCTCAGCAAGAGTACAGCAGCCAGAGTGATCCCTAACCATTTTCGCATTCTCATGTTTTTGTCCCCTTTTCAACTGGTTTTGATGCCGGATTCGATATTTCGAATCTCTACTTTAATCCTAGTGTATTTCAAAATGAAAGGGCATACATTTTTTATCACAGATCATTCACTTTTCTGCTTACTTCTTTTCAGGGGGCGCTAAAAGCTGTAAAATTCACATAAAGACCTGTAAAATTCATCGTTCCTGCCTAACCTGCTATGTCTGCGGACTCGCGTTCATGTTATGGTAGTGTTACAGTTGAAATGAAAGCGCTTTATACCCTGCGGAATTGAGGTGGTTTCTACGAAACGAAAGGCGACCATCAAAAGCCGGATCATCCTGATCATGACGTTGTTCGCTCTGCTGATCGCATCCCTGCTGTCTTTTTTCAGCTATGAGCTCATTTCATATTTTCAGAGGAAAACAACGATCCAGGCTACCGAGTTCAATCTGCAGCTCGTATCCCATATCATTGAGCAGGATCTGATGAACCTCTCGGTTCTGGCGATGACCTGCAGCACCAATTCTTCGACCAATCGCATGCTGAATGATTATTTTAAGTCCGACCAGCCCAGCTCCATGGAGGCAATCCATGTCTTCACCTCGCTGCAGGAGGATTTCCGGATGAACCGCTCCAACGGGTATGTGCGCCGGCTGATCGTGACCGATAATAAGGATAAATTTTTTCAAGTGGATAACTCGGTCAGCACATCCGTTCCGTTAACGATTCATAACATTAATGAGCTGCCCGGCCTGACTGCGGATGCTACCGAAGAATGGAAACGGGTCATCCAAGATCCGCTATCCCTAACTAAGACGATCCCTTTTGTCATGCCGATTTACGGGGATAATGCCAACCGGATCGGAACCGTGTACCTTCTTGCCAACACCTCCGTTATTACTGACAAGCTGAAGGGCTACGGTCTGCCTGAGGATGCCAAGCTGCTGCTGACCCTCGGGGATCATCCTTATGAAATTCAAGGGGATCGGATTCTTCCTCTGCCCGTGGAATATAAGCTGACCCCTTATGATGAGGAAGCGTCCAGTGGCAGTGTTACGTCGCTGTCCTGGCTGGAGCTGAACGAAGACGAGAAGGTGATTTCCGTGTCGTACCCCGTGCGCAATGGGGTGACGCTATCCCAGACGCTGCCGGAGAAGCAATTTGCTCCGCAGTTCAATCTCTGGCTGCTGCTTATGCTAGGCGTCTGTGTGCTCGTGATTGCCTCCAGCGGCGTCATTACGGTCTATTTGACCAAGACGATCAGCCTGCCAGTCGAGAAGCTCAAGAAGCGCATTGATAAAATTGCCCAGGGCAATTTCCTCATCGATCGGAACATGGAATGGAACAGCGAGCTTGGCGATGTGGGCCGCGGGATCAACCGCTTATCCCAGGACATCCTTACCCTGATGGAGAAGCGGGTCGCGGATGAGAAGCAGCGGCAGGAGCTGGAGTACCGAATGCTGCAAAGCCAGATCAATCCGCATTTTCTGTACAACACGCTGAATTCAATCAAATGGATGGCGACGATCCAGAATGCCACCGGCATTGCGGAGATGACCACCTCGCTGTCGCGCCTCCTGCGAAGCATTGCCAAGGATGGGCGCAAGCTGGTGCCGCTGCAAGAAGAGTTAAGTCTTCTGGAGGATTATTTTCTAATCCAGAAATACCGCTATGGCAGCAACATTACGATGGAAACAACCATTCAGGACGAACAGCTGCTGACAGGGCTTATTCCAAGGTTCACCCTTCAGCCTCTGGCGGAGAACGCGATATTTCACGGCATTGAACCGAGAGGCCAGGGCCGTCTTAGGCTCAGCATCGAACGTAGCGAATGGAACGACATTCTCATCACACTCGAGGATAACGGAATCGGGATCAGCGAGGAGCAGATGGCCGAGATTCTGACTCCCCAGGAGCGGGCTCCGCAACAGGAGTTCACCGTGAAAGGAATGCTTGAGGGTATGGGGCTGCGCAATGTCAATGAACGTCTGAAGCTCACCTTCGGGGAACAGTACGGATTATCGATCGAGAGCGTGCAGAATGAATATACGAAAATGTTTATTTTGCTGCCTTACCGGACGACGGAATGATTAGGCGAGTGTTCGAGCCGAACCATGATCCCGAATGGAGTGTTGAAGTGAAGAGTCTCAACCTTTCTGGAAGCATCATTGATAGCAAACTTGTAAGGAAGTGATTGCATTGATCAAATTGCTGATTGCCGATGATGAAGCACTGGTATGCATCGGCCTACAGTCCATGCTGAAATGGGAGGAATACGGAATTGAAGTCGTTGGGGTAGCCTATAACGGGGGACAGGCCGAGGAAATGATCGAAGCCTATCGACCGGATATCGTGATTACCGATATTAAAATGCCGGTCAAAACCGGACTGCAGGTCGCCGAATCGGCTCGCGGAAAATACGGACGCGTTCCGCTCTTCATTGTTCTGACAAGCTATGAGGAGTTCCAGTATGCCCGCACAGCGATCCAGATGCAGGCAGTCGATTATCTGGTGAAGCTGGAGCTGACGCCCGAGGCCTTGGAGACCTCGATCAGGAAAGCATTAAAGCTGCTGCAGGAGCATAAAACGGTGGAGAGTTATCCGGAGCTGGTTCATCGAAGTAAGTTGCAAGAGCTGCGGGAGAAGTTTTTCGTCCGGCTATTCAACAATTTGTTCGAGAACAAGAACCAGTATCTTCTGCAAAAAGAGGATCTGGAACTTGAGCTATCCGCCCCGGCCTACCTTGTCTGCACCTGCCGCATCATGGCTCCAGATACTGTTCCCCCGAGCGGCGACAAGCTGGTCACCCTATGCACCAGCACGGTGAAGATGGCGAGAGACCGACTGACTTCGGTTATGCCCTGTTATGTGATAAGCCTGGATTTGCGCAACTTTGCCATCATTTTACCGGTTGATAGCGCTCATTCGCTGCATTGGAGGTCTGACGTAGAAGAACTGTTTTCGGATATGGCCCAGGTGCTGCATAATTATTTCAACGTCAGGATTATGGGCGGCATCGGCTATGCTGTTGACGATCCGTATATGATTCATGAGAGTTATTTAGCCGCCCGCCGGGCTTTGCCCGCTGCGTTGGAGCAGCAAGCCTTTGTATTTTATGCAGAGGATAAAAAGGGCACTAATATGGATCAGCCTCTTTTCGATTACTCGGCATCCCGCTCCGAAATTCGCCGGGCGTTCGAGGAAATGGATACCGATGCGCTCCACAGCATGATTACCATGATGATCGAGGCCTTCGAAGGAAGGAATGATCTTCTTGTGGCCGCAACAGACGCGGCCTGCGGCGTGCTCTATATGGCCACCTCCCTGCTTGCTGATGGGGAAAATCTGGTCGAACAGATTTTCGAGCACGAGTCTGAGGGGTACCGTGGCATCTATCAACAGAGCTCCATCGACGGCGTGATCGTCTGGCTTGTGCAATTCCGGGACGGATGCTGCGAGCTTCTTTCCTCCAAGAAGCAAAGTTACAAGGAACAGGTCATACGGCAGGTCCAGGATTACATCAAGCGCAACCTCGACAGCAAGCTGTCCTTGAACCAGGTCGCGGATATTTTCAACTTCAGTCCCAATTATCTGAGCCACCTGTTCTCCAGGACAGCCAAGGTCAATTTCGTCAAATACGTTACCGACACTAAAATCGCAGCGGCCAAAGAGATGATGCTCCGCGGCGAAGGCCGGATCAATGAAATTTCCCACAAGCTCGGCTACGACAGTGCCTTCTATTTCAGCAAAGTATTTAAGAAGGTTGAGGGCATCTCCCCTCGCGAATTCATGCAGCGGGTGGAGTCGCGGTGATAGGGTAGCAGGCTTAAGAACTTTATAGTTATATTAAGATGAATTAAGATGAACTATTAAAATGGATGTGGGACGAGTACATAAAGTCTTTCTGGGTTCGCTTCCTCTGATAGTATAGATTGACTAATTGATTTGCTATACTAAATGGAAAACATGTATCTAATTACGCTCTAAGCGAATGTTGTGGTGGATTAGTTGGATTTTATGCTTCTAAAATCAAGAATCCAGCCCATAGCTGGCAATTCCCCTTTTTCTAACGACATGAAATCCATTTGAATCTGCTTTTCTTGCCTTGCCGAAGAAACTAACTACTATAAATCCATTTATATAAATTGAACTATAACGGATAATTTTCTTGCCTCAGTCGTTACAGGATTCCAACAAGAAAATGCCCCCGTAAATATTGTAGGCTAATCATAGTAATAGTAAAAAGCCTTCATGCTCGTATGCATGCTCCCGCCATACCGAGAATAACTTTCTTAAAAACCAATATTTAGATAGTCATGGGAAACATCTCTTTGGAGGTGCATGAATATAAACAAAAACAGCCTAAAGGAACGCACACAATTACTTCTTGTCCTAGCCGGGATCTTTCTCATATTAACGGCTATCCTCGTATTTGCGGTTTATGCTTTGAATAGTATAGATTTCATACATATCCGGATTTCTTCCACTGCTTCTGTATTTGCCTTCCTTGGGCTTGTGATGCTGGGAACAGGCGTGTTAAGTGTAATCGGCTCGATGTTGGATGGGTTTCGTAGACATGTGTTCCATCATAGCTTCAAGCTTGGCGGCATGATGATTCAGGAGATTTTGCTGATCGTTATTTTTGGCGGGATGATCCATTGGATCGATCGATGGGTGGACGGCGTAGAAATTGGCAATATTCAAACTGAATTTACGTTAACCTTGTTTTTGTACGGCCTCATTCAATGGGCACCGTTCAAAGACTATTGGAATTTAGAACCTCATAGGACTGCATCAAGTTACGCAGAAGTTGTTTTAAATGGATGCAATCCATAGTTTTAGTAATATAAATAAAATGACAATTAATAACTATTTATTAATTGTCATTTTTCATTAAAGGAATGAAGATAAATGAAAAAAGTATATATGACATTATTACCCTTGTTGATAATTGTTTTAGGGAGTATAGTAATTGAAAAAAATATAAGTAGAGATTTTGGGGCTAAAGAATCTGTACAAGTTGATGAAGATATTAATGATTATTTTACAACAAAAATAGATGATATTAATAAATTGAAAAGTGGGGAAATAATAGGATATGTGTATTTTGGACGAGATACTTGTCCTGTGTGTTTATATCTGAATAAATTATTAGAAAAAGAATATGAAAAAAACGGAGAGTTATTAACTCAACTTTCGCAGAGCGAAAATCGGCTTACTTGCTTGATGTGATTAGATAAACCCTGATTAGAATATGGATGTTGCAATAATAGAAAAACACCGCTTCATTTGGTAAAGTGAGAGTGTCGAATCAATCACTACCATACAGAAGAGGTGTCCTCTACATGATAGAGCAAAGCATATTACAAAATCAACTTCCAAATGAAATTAAACCCGCTTTTAAAGAGCTGAAAGTATTGCAACATTTAAGAACAGCTGGATTTAAAAAGAGATTTGGTTATACCTGTTCGTTTTTATTCCAGCTTGTCTTTGTCCTTTTGTTTCACCACAAAAACTGGTTCCGCCTGTTGGAAAGCGAGAAAGGTGATACGTTTCCTGGGAAGGATGCGATCTATCGATTCCTGAATCACAGCGGCTATGCATGGCGCAAATTTCTGTCATTGCTTAGTTCCTCCACTATCGATAAAATTCGCCCACTGACAGGTGAAGATCGCATGTCTGCATTTGTTGTTGACGACTCCATGTTTGAGCGCAATCGTAGCAAGAAGGTTGAACTGCTTTCTCGATTTAAAGATCATGCAACGGGTTCCTTTTATAAAGGATTTCGGATGCTTACGCTAGGCTGGTCGGATGGTCATACGTTTATTCCCGTTGACTTCTCCTTGCTAGCTTCGATGAAATCGCAAATAAATGGGATCATGCAAGGGATCGACAAGAGAACGTCTGGCTACAAGCGTCGGGTCGAAGCTTTGCTTCCTGCTCCTGAAATTATTCCATCGATGATTGATCGTGCGCTTTCCGCTGGTGTGCAGGCTTCATACGTGCTAATGGATAGTTGGTTCACACATGCTCCATTAATCCAAGCCATCGTTGATCGAGGCCTAGATGTGATCGGCATGGTCAAAGCGGATAAGAAGCGTTATCTTGTTGACGAACGCCGATTATCTTTGCAAGAACTTTATTATGAAGCCATCCCTGTTCAAGGAAAAAACAAGGGAATCTTACGCTCTATCCGTACCGAGTTGTCTCCAGGGATTCCAGTCATGATGGTTTTCGTGCGTCACCGCTCAAAAAAGAAAGAATGGCTTGCCATTCTATGCACCGACCTAACGATTTCGGAAGAAAAAATGATTCAGATATACGGCATTCGCTGGGATATCGAAGTCTTCTTTAAGTGTGCCAAATCCTTACTGCGCCTACAAAAAGAGTTTCAAGGACGCTCATATGATCTCCTTATCAGCCATACCACGATTGTTTTTTCACGGTATATTTTGCTAGCGTGGCAACACCGACAAAGTACCGACAACCGTACGCTTGGTGGCTTGTTTTATTTGCTATGTGATGAAGTAGGTCAGCTAGATTGGGCTGTAGCCTTAAAACAACTGATTGAATTAATCGAAGATATCTCCAAGAAAGCCAGTAAGAAGATCACAGCACTCATTCAAACACAACTACAGCAATGGATCGCTGGCTTGCCCAGTTACATCAAGGCTTATTTGCCGATTTCAAGCTGCGAAAGTTGAGTTATTAATATACAAATTTGACACTGACTTTTGGAGGGATGATAAATATTTTGAAGATGTATTAAATAAATATGCTGTATCAAGAGTTCCAACTTTAATAAAAATTAATGAAGATAAATCATATATTACTTTTGAAACTGAGGCTAGAAAAGATGAAGAAATCCAGGAAGCTTTACATCATTTTTTAATCAAACAATAAAATTTTAAAGTGAAAGGACATGATTATGAAATACAAATTTTTAAATTTAAGTATATTTGTTATAAGTGTTATTTGTTTAATAATATCAATGCAGTTATTTTGGAATATAAATATTTATGTTGATGGACATAATACAAATCCATCTATAGTATTGGGCGGTAAGTCATGGCTTATTGCATATTGGATCATGATTCTATTTAATTTGCTTATATGTGTTTTATCTTTCATTAACTTATTAAAGAAGAAATAAATTTCAACCATAACTTAGTGCTTGATGGAGCATGATATGTAAATACGTAATCTGCCTATGCGGCCGTTCAATCTGATTGAGTCTGTATAATAGTTTGTGTAAACTCCAAAACCTATTAAAATGGAACTAATAGAAGGGTTGGGAGAATACATTGGATTTTGGACGAAGAACAGTTGCGCAACTTCATTAAAGAGAATAATCTGGTAACAGCACAGGATGCTCAAAATGCATTAAAGAACCTGTTTGCAGAAACAATCCAGGAGATGCTCGAAGCGGAGATGGAAACACATCCGGGCTATGCCAAGTACGACATCACGGCGAAAGCGACGTCAAACAGCCGTAATGGCAAAAGCAAGAAAACTGTCGTCAGTGAGTATGGTAAGCAAGAAATATTCGTACCCCATGATCGCTTGGGCGAGTTTGCACCGCTTGTGGTGAAGAAGCATCAGTCCAATGTCCAGGCAACATTGAGGAACAGATCATTGCGCTTTACGCGAAGGGCGTCAGCACGCGTGAAATTCAAGATCATCTACAGCAGTTGTATGGCATCGAAGTCTCCCCGACACTGATCTCGAACGTGACGAACAAGGTTATCTCTATGGTCAAGGAATGGCAAAATCGGCTACTACAGAGCGTGTATGCCGCTGTCTTTCTCGACGCCATTCATTTCAAAGTGAAGCAAGACGGAGCTATTGTCAACAAGGCGGCTTACATGGTCATCGGCATCGATCTGGACGGAATAAAGACGTCCTAGGCATGTGGATTGGCGAAAACGAGTCGGCCAAGTTCTGGCTCAATGTCTTGAACGAGTTAAAAAACCGCGGCATACAAGCCATTCTCATTACGTGTGTCGATAATCTAACCGGTTTCTCGCAAGCGATAAGCGCTTGTTACCCCGCTATAGAGATTCAGAAGTCCATCATCCATAAAATCCGTAATTCAACGCGCCACGTGTCCTACAAGGACTTAAACGATCTGAAGCCGATCTACAAAGCAGCAACCGAAAAAGCGGCGCTTGTGGGGCGAGCTCGCTACATTCTTCAAGTACCCGCCGGAAATTCGCAAGTTGATCTACACCACGAACATGATCGAGAGTTATCACCGTCAATTGCGCAAAGTGACGAAAGGCAAAAGCATCTTTCCGAGCGACGAGGCTCTCCTTAAAATGCTGTATTTATCCACAATGGACGTTGTACGGAAATGGGCGGGCCGTGTTCAGAACTGGGGACAAATGCTGCTACAGTTTTCGGTTTTCTTCCCTGATCGCGTGGGTCAGCACTTGAGGTAGGGGGCGGAGTCCCCCTCTAAGCATCATCCTCTACATTCGTTTACACAAAATTCTTAACAGACCCAACACCTAGGCTGTAAACTGGCACCGATACTCTATCGGCGTCAGTTTATTTAATTTGCCCTGTGACCGCTGTCGGTTATAAAATTGTATGTATTTTTCGATTCGACTTTGTGCTTCAGCTAAACTTCGGATGTGATAGGGGTAGAGTCCTTCCGTTTTGAGGTGATACCTTCTTGTGGATCCGGGTTAACCCCCTAATATTGGACACAGCACCTCTTATTCGAATGATTGCATAGAATCGCTCGATGTTTCATAGTTTTTCATCTGATGACGATCATGCCTTACACGTTGATTTCCTTGGGTCTTACATTGCCTTGCCGGACTGCTTCCATGTATTCGTACGGCGACATATCATATATGCTTCCATGGATGCGATTGCGATTGTAATTGTAGATAAAACCGCTAACGATCTTATATGCCTGTTGGTAGCTCTCAAAATCGTGGCGCTGGTAACATTCCGATTCAAGGATCGAGTGAAAAGACTCGATGTGGGCGTTCTTATTCGGCGTCTTAGGCGGTATTCGTTCGTGGATAATTCCAAACTGTTCACAAGCCTCCGCAAACCGATGGCTAATGAACTGTGGACCGTTATCCGATCGAATAATTGGTCGATTCGCCTTGTCAAAGAGCTGGCGCTTCATTAGTGCCTCCTGCGTGATTTGAACCAGATCCTTAGCCTCGCAGGACAAGCCATGATGATAAGCAACAATTGCTCGGTCGAACACATCGATGATGCTCATCAGGAAGAAAAAGCGCTGTTCACCTTCGAGCCAACCATACTTAATATCCGTTTCCCACAGTTGATTGGAAGCGGTAATGACTTTGTTATTTGCGAGTCGTTTCGGATGCTTGGCCTTGAGCTTCCGCTGAGGGCGAAGCACATTCATTTTCTTGCACAGCCGATAGACTTTCTTCTTGTTAATCACAAGGTGGTGCTGGCGCCTCAGCATCTTTGTCAGCTTGCGGTATCCGTAGACAGACGTGTACTCATCGGCCAACAGCTCCATGATCCACTCACAGATTTGCTCATCGCTAATTCGCTTGTTGTCTTGCGTATATGAGTAACCAGGCGCGGAGCGACCGTTCCTGAGGATTCGCTCAGTTTGCTGATTCGGGCGATTCACATGTGCATAATATGTGGAACGCTCCACTTCCAGAATGCGCAGCACAAGGCTGATTGAATAGCCCTGCATGATGTATTTCTGCGAAATTTCTATTTTATCCGCAAGTGTGGGTTCGTTTTTTTTAACAGGTCACGGAGGATTTCCCTCTCTAGCGCCTGCTCTGCATAGAGCTTCTTGAGTTTCTCGTGCTCCTTCTCCAAGGCTGCATAATCTGAGGCTGTAGGAACGAATGAAGCATGCTTCAAAGCATCGCCATCCAATTCGTCAAGATCCTTGCGTTTCAATTCTCTTGCCCAGCGCAGCACCATCTTCGGATCAAGATCATGCTGCCTGGCTACTGCCGTCATATTGCCGATTTCATGCCCCTTGGATACAACCTTTTTCTTGAAGTTCAGATCATACCGTTTTCTTTCCATTGCGTTCCCCTCCGACTGATTTCATTCTATCGGAATAAGGGGTGTACTGTCCAAGTTCATTTGGGGGCTAAATAGGATCATCCATACGCCGTCATCCTGCCACAAGAAAAGTTGGAGCTGCCGGTAACCGCACTTTCCTTCATAGAGTTGATACACTGTGCTAACTTGACGCTTGGCCTCGGCATCCCGGTCATAATTCTTTCGCTTCAAATAGGCATAGTGACCACTTCTGGAAACACCAAATAGCTGGCACAGTTCAGCTACCTAGCCCTCGCTGGGCTGCCTGTTCGACGAGTTTGAATCGTTCTTTCCTACCTCCCTCATCCAAGTTTCCTAACACTTTTTTTGCATCTCGTTCTCCCGCTTCAGCTGCTGCACATATCGTTCTTGATCCAGATACTCCTTTCGCCTTCCTCGCTGATCCAGTAATCCAAACTCACCTTGCTCTCGATATTTCCGCATCCACCGTTTCATTCGTTCTTTATCTTGGATACCTAGATGTTCGTTGATCTGCTGGTATGTCCAGTTTCCCTCCACGTGCAGGCGGATAGCTTCCATCTTTAGTTCCTCTGAATAAGTTTTAAACTTTTGACCTTTAATCGCCATTTAAAAATGCACCCCCTAGAATTCATCAGTTATACCAAGGGGTTTTTCCAATGTCTATTCTAAGGGGTGCACTTCAACCTTAGGGTGGGTTCTTACTTTTTCTTGTTACTATCTTACAAGCACAAATCTCCAGTTATGATCCGCTGTGCCGTTATCATCCCATTGAACAATGTTCGCGCCTGATGTCGTGGACATGCCATCCACGCCGAGCACCTTACCGCTATGGCGGTTGACAATCTTGTAGCTGCCATTGCCCACCGGAGCGAATTGCCATTCATGATCCGCTGTGCCATTATCATCCCATTGGATGGCTTTGGCCCCATTTGTAGTGGACATGTTTTCGATACCAAGCACCTTACCACTGCGCATATTCGTCAGCTTGTAATAGCCATTATTCAAGCTGTCCACCCGCCATTCGTGATCCGTCGCACCAAAATTGTTCGATTGCAGGGCCTGTGCGCCATCGGCTGTAGATGCGCCTGCTATGCCGATCATCAGACCACTATGCTCGTTCTTCAACGTGTATACGCGGCCGTTCTCAATATCGGACGACTGCCCTCCGCCCGAGGAGCTGCCGAACTGCCAGTAATCCAGGTTAAACAGACGTTGGCCATTTGCGCCTTTAAACATAAAGTACACATGATGCACGCCAGTCACGCCGTTTATCGTAGTTTCTTGGAGGCTCCATGTTTGATTGCCCCCTGTCGGGTTCACCTGGAGCGTTCCGATCACCTGTCCCGTTGGGCTACCGAGCCGAATTTCAATTTGGCCACCAACCGTCGAGGCCACATTCGCTTTGAAGCTCGTTGCGCCTTCCGAACCAAAGTCGGCATTAGCGACGGCAATCCAGTCACCATTATGAATATCGGTTACGTTCATGTTTACGTTTGGCACCATGCCGCCTGGCGCCTGAGCAACCTCCGTCAAAATGCCGCCCTGCCAGGCGATCGTCTCAGCCTCCGTCCGTAGATACGGATTTAGATTTTTGATCTGTGTAACGCCTTTCATTGTTCCCTGAATCGGGTTAATCTCCCCATTTCCCGCATACGTCAGCTCATTAATATGAGGCGAGCGATATCCGAGTCCATCACCCAGTATGGCCTTACTGACAGTCTGGGCATGGTAAGCAATATACCACTTATTGTTGAATGGGAAGATGGAATGGTGGTTATTGCCCCCGACGCCGAAAAACTCATACGGATTTTTCAGAATCGATTTTACATAAGTAAACGGCCCCATCGGGTTGTCGCTCACCATATAGGCGATTTCTCCAGGAGGTGGCGTTCCTGGCGGATGAGTTCCACCAAAGTTGGAGCAGTAAGAGTAATAATATTTGCCGTTGTATTTGTGGATTCCCGAGTCTTCAAAAAAGAATGGAGCGTCAATAACCTGCGCGCTGCCTTCCGTATGAATCATATCATTGCTTAGTTTGATGACGCGGGCTGTCTTAGGACTCGCCCATTGCTGCTGGGTCGGATTGTTGCCGCCGGGAACTCCACCGCCGAAATACAGATAACCCGTGCCATCATCATCGACCAATACGGCCGGATCAAACAGCCATACAACACCCGCAACACCAGGTGTATTTAGAGTCACCAGCGCTTTTCCAAGCGGATCTGTCCACGGCCCGATCGGGCTGTCTGCGGTGAGTACGCCAAGCCCTCCTGCACTATTGGAGAAGTAAAGAAAGAACTTGTCCTGTCCGTTGATTTTCTTATGGGCAGCAGCCGGAGCCCAGGAGCCATTAGCCCACTTGGCGATGCCATTAGGCCCTGCAACAGGAATAGCGCCGTGATCCGTCCAGTTCACCATGTCGTCCGAGGAAATGACATGCACCTTATTCAAATTGCTGAACGAATTAGTTTTCACTTTTCCGTTGCTATCGTATTCATAAGCGTCGCTGGACATATAAAGATAGACCCTACCGTTGTAGGTCATCGCAAACGGGTCAGCCCCAAGCTTATGATCCATCAGCGGATTGGCGTTGCCAGGAGTTTTGGCGATCGCCGGCGTTTCCGCGTGGACGGACTGACTTTGGAACATCCCCATCCCTAGCAGCACAAAGGTTAATAGTAAAACTATGCTTCTCTTACCCTTCTTCATTTTAATTCCCTCCTCATTGTTAAAAATAACTTCTCCGTGCATTCGTACTTTTCGCATATTCGTTACCTCATGAATGCGAAACTCCAATTGTGATCCGCCGTGCCGTTATCGTCCCATTGTACGATTTTTGCACCTGCCGTCTTGGACATGCCGTCCACGCCGAGTACCTTGCCGCTATGGCGATTGACCAATTTATAGCTGCCGTCGCCCACGGGGGCGAGCTGCCATTCATGATCCGCCGTGCCATTATCATCCCATTGTACGGCGGAAGCGCCATTCGCGGTGGACATGTTCTCAATCCCTAGCACCTTGCCGCTATGGATATTCGTCAGCTTGTAGTAGCCGCTGCTTAAGCGATCAAACCGCCACTGATGATCTGCACTGCCATTATCGTTCCATTGGACAGCTTGTCCTCCATTCGCCGTGGACATGGCAGAGATACCAATGACCATGCTGCTATGCGCGTTTCTCAGCTTATACACCGATCCGCTTTGTACAGGTGACTGAGGCGACTCTCCCGCTCCCTCCGTCCCTGTCATCCGATTATCGATTCTAAAATAATCGAAATCCACGTACCCGCCAGCTGATTGCGTTGCATAATTAAACAAAGCAAATCGATAGCCCATAAAATGTGGCAGGGTGTAGCTCATCTGCAGCGTGTCGCCAATAGCCGTCCACCGATTTCCGTCCAGGCTGTAATAGAAGTAAGCCTTGTCGGTTCTATTTTTAAAATCCATTTCCACCTTTAAATACACCTTGTCCTGCGCAAGAGGTACGCTCGCCACTTCCACCGGTGCTGCCCCGCTGCCATTGACCATCACGATTGATTTGGAATTCCCGGACATTTTCACCCCGACGAACCCATAGTTTTTCTGCAAAGCTGCAAGCCCTGCATAATCTCCGCTTTTCATTTGGCTTACATCAATGGCAATCCGACCGGAGCTTTCCGGCCCGATGCTTCTTTGCGTCAGTGAGTTGCGCGCGTCCAAAATGCTTGTGCTGGTTCGTCCGGTCTTCAGCCGTATAAATCCCGGGCGCTCCGTCAGAGACCAAAGATTGTTAACGGGATTGTGATTCCACTGCCATACAAGCGGAAGCCGTGTCTGTTCGAATTCATCAGAAGCCACGATTTTATGATTAGAATTCACGCCGGGAACTGGCTTTGGCATTTGGGCGGGAATCTGGCCATTCACGCCGAATACCGGCCAATCGTTTTGCCAGGCAACTGGAACAAGGAAGGGAGTGCGCCCTACAGATCCATGATCCTGGAAAAGCATGCCGTACCATTTGCCATCCGCCGTATCCACGATTCCACCTTGAGCAACGCCAGCATAGTCCAGAGCAACCCGTCCTTCATAAGGCCCCGTAATGTGATCCGCTCTATAAACCAATTGCGTACGGCCTTTTCCCTGCGGCCAGGTGATCAGGAAGATGTAATACTTACCGTTAATTTTCTGAATATGCGCCCCTTCAGCTGGGAGCCCTATATTCGAGCCTGCAACCTGACTGGCATTGGGGATAATAACCTGATTTAGTCCACCCGCCTTGACGGCGCTGGCGTCCGAATGAAGTTCCGTAATCCGGATATCGCCGCTGCCATGAACCAAATAGACACGCCCATCGTCATCAAAATGCAAAGACATGTCATGATAAAAACCGATCGTGGAACGTGTCCATGGCCCTTTTTCAATATCCCTAGTCTTGTAGATGAATGTATTGCCCGCTGTGCTGGAGGAAAAGACCACATAATAAGTGCCGTTATGATATCTTAAACTGCTGGCCCATGAGCCTTTGCCATACTCATTTTGACCGTTCCTCAACGCCTGTGCGTCCGAATCCCCAAGCGTATCGTAAACATAATTCACAATCTCCCAATTAACGAGATCATAAGATTTCATGATCGGCACGCCAGGGTTCATATGCATCGTTGTGCTTGTCATATAGTACGCGTTACCAACTCTAATGACATCTGGATCCGGTACATCAGCCCATATGATGGGATTCTCAAACGAATTTTGATCCTGTGCAGCATGCAGAGCAGGTGACTTGAGTGTCACTACCATTGCAAGCGCTATCAAAAATAAGTGAGTTTTTCTCCACATCATGATACGTCTCCTCCTTTCCTACGGGTTCTTAAAATAGCACCAACGGAAACTGCTGCCTCCTGGAAGTCCAAAGAATGTCTTAACGATCCGAGACTCTCCCTCCCTTCTAAACAAATTACCACCCCATTATACCTCGTTTCTGCTATTTTTAGCAATAAATTACAATTACAAAAAATTAATTATATAGTTGCTTTTGAAGAATCTAAATGGACTTTTTGTGATTTTGTTGAAATTTCTTTTTACTGTTTTTCAGGAAAGTAAAAACACCATATTCTCTTTCTCTTACCGAGAGAAGTTCTAAGATAATTAGGGAAAGCGCTTTAATTTGCTCACCTCCTGTCGTGCTATGATGAAGCAAACTAACGAGATAGAAAAAGGAGGCTGTTTTTATGTCCACAAGCCAATTGGGCGCTTTCCATACGAAAGACTACCGAAACCCGCTCAAGGAGCTCGGCTATCCGGAAGCGGACATCCAAGCCAAACTGGAACAGGCATGGAGCGATTTGTTTTATGGAGATCCGGATGTGCGTATTTATTATCCGATGGGCGACGATAAAGGCTATATTCTCGATACCGGAAATTTGGACGTGCGGACGGAAGGGATGTCTTACGGGATGATGATGGCCGTGCAAATGAATAAAAAGGAGGAGTTTGACCGACTGTGGAATTTCTCGAAAACGTTTATGCAGCACAAGGAAGGCCGCTACGCCAACTACTTCGCCTGGCACTGCAAACCGGACGGTACCCGCATCTCTCAAGGGCCAGCGCCGGACGGGGAGGAATTCTTTGCCATGGCTCTGTTCTTCGCTGCACATCGTTGGGGAGACGGCCCGGAACCCTATAACTATTCTGAGCAGGCACGAACGATATTAAGAGCATGCTTGCATCAGGGAGAGGACGGCGAAGGCGATCCGATGTGGGACCCAGCAACGAAATTAATCAAGTTCGTCCCAGAATCCACGTTTAGCGATCCGTCATACCATCTCCCTCATTTTTACGATTTATTCGCCCTGCTCGCCGATGAGCGGGACACGGTCTTTTGGCGGGAGGCCGCCAAGGCCAGCCGCGCCTACCTACATACGGCATGCCATCCGCAAACCGGCCTTGCCCCGGAGTACGCAAACTTTGACGGAACACCTGCCGCCCCGCAACCGCATGGCGATTTCCGTCATTTCTTCAGCGACTCTTACCGAGTGGCCGCCAATATCGGCCTGGATTGGGTATGGTTCCGTCAGGACCCTTGGCAGGTCGAGCAATCCAACCGAATCCAAGCATTTTTCCGGGACATCGATGTCTCCGACTACCGCCGGTATACGATTGACGGGAAGCCTTTTGACGAGCCATCGCTGCATCCCATTGGACTTCTGGCCACCATCGCGGCAGCCTCCCTCGCCGCCGACGGCCCAGACGCAGAGCATTTCGTCCACCTGTTCTGGAACACGCCGCTTCGTACGGGCGACCGTCGCTATTACGATAACTGCCTGTACTTCTTCAGCCTGCTGGCCTTGAGCGGGAACTATCGGATATACTGATGACCGTATTGGTGGCAGAGTATTTAAAAAGGCTGGCATCGCAAGGATGTCCAGCCTTTATTTCATCATAGATTCAAGTGTTACTTGCAGTTCCTCCTCCATGAGCTGTAGAGATTCTTGAACGGTTCGTTGTTCGGACAGCATTTCAGCTAGATACCTTGCCGAGATTTCATCGATCTTAGGGTATATTTCTGATGGTAGTTCCCTGAATTCATTCACTAAAGTATGATTTACCTTTTCCAATTTATAAAATGCTTTGATGGATTCCTCCTGATTCTCGGCTACTCTTACAGGTAAGTCCATCGTGTTGATTTGCGGGAGCAGTCGTGCATAATCATTCCCAGAAACATACTTGATGAATTCCCAGGCTCCCTTGGTGTCGTCATTGTTGGATGGAATCGAAAATATGTCATTCATCGTTATCCCATTTCCCATATTTGGCTGTTCTGCACGAATAGGAAGCGTTGTAATTCCCCATTCAAGTTCATTATTTTCTTCATCTAAAATTCGATATAACGAGGAATCAGCAACAGCCATTGCAATATTACCCGATAAAAAAGGATAACTCTTCTTCGTTACATCCTCTATGTTCAAGGATTCCGTTTGTTCTACTTGATTTGGGTCAAAACAGGTCCCCGATTTGAAACACGATGTCACTTCATCAAATATTTTCTCCCACGACGAAGAATTTAGAGTAAATTTCCCATTTCCATAAACGGATAACCCACTGCCTTCTCCTATTGTTAAAGCCATCATAAAGGGGTTAGCAGCTTTTTTGTGATAGAACCCAAACTGCGGAGTCTGACCATCCTTAAAGTCTGAAAATTTATGAGCAAGTGCAAATACTTCCTCCCATGTTATCAAGTCTCTTGGATATGAAATACGATACTCATCAAAAAGCTCTTTATTATAAAATAATGCTTCCCCTACAAATGTTGGCGTTAGCCCATGTATCTTGCCTTGTTCATCTTGAAGGAAGTCGAGGACAGCTGGTGAATAATTCGTAAGATCGAAGCGATCCTTGATTATCATCTCATCCAGGGAGAGTAATTTGCCCGTTTCTTGAAGTACGGAGTAGGATTCCATGGGGATAGTTATTAAATCTATATTTTCCATTGCTATGAGTTCTTCAATTGTATCCGTCATATTCGTTCCTGGAGTAAGATGTTCAAAAATCGAAACAACTTCTATAGAGTAATTAGAGTGTGTGGCAAGAAAAAAATTCCCGTACAGCTGATTAAATGTTCTTTCATTAAAAGCAAGTACCTTTAAGGTTCTATGCTCGTGTTCTTCTACCTGTACCTGACAAC
This sequence comes from Paenibacillus lentus, assembly GCF_003931855.1. NCBI lineage: Bacteria > Bacillati > Bacillota > Bacilli > Caryophanales > Paenibacillaceae > Paenibacillus > Paenibacillus lentus. The sequence continues at coordinate 421,151 of NZ_CP034248.1, forward strand.
CAGGTAATAAGATGAGCAGACTTAACAACAGGCAAAGCTTCTTCATTTTATTATATCCCCTGTCTACGACACGCCCCGTCCTTAGACTTCCTTATCCTAGGCCTGGGCGTATGTGGTCTGATATTTTGATTGTTATGTAGAGCCGCTCATTTCCCTATTTCCGTCGACCGATTAAATCTAAATTTTTTCATGCGATCCCTCTTTAGATTCCAATTAAGTTTTCTAGATATCCACTCATGGAGTAGTAAATTCCTGTCTTAGCAGGGACATTAAGATCAGAGATTCGTAATGATCGCCATTCTTAATACACTCTCTTAATATTCCTTCCTGCTTGAACCCTAGGGATAAGTAAAGCTGTCTGGCCCTTTCGTTATGTACCTTAACATCCAGCCATATGCGATGAGCACCTAGCTCTCCAAATACATGCTGCAAAAGCGCCCTGATTGCTTCTCTTCCGTAGCCTTTATTTTTCTTAGAAATCACGATTCTGACTAGTTCTATATTCTGATGTGGATTTTCCAGACCAGCTAAAATAATATAACCAACCTGGTTCAGCTCTTCATCCTCTATGACAATATGCCTCTTATCCGAGTCGTTTAACGTTGTAATATGTTCATCCCTTGACCATGGAATGATATAGGATATGTTCTCGCGATCGTTTTCTAGGGTTAAAACCATCTCTACATCGCGAACCATGGTTAACCGATATACCAGCCTTTCCGATCTCATAAAAATAGCAGATTTCATGGCCCCACCTCCTTCCATTACTATACAACCAAAATCCAAAGAGTGGAAGTTGAAGCATAAACTACATGAACCAAGAACCAGCTTCGGCTTCAAAATCCCAGAATTAATATGCAAAAGAAGACACTTTATAGTTGTTAGTTCCTATATTAAGTTCTTTGTATTATTATAGAATTAGGCATTTATGAATTAACAAACTAGGGATTGCAAACAATTCGAATACAAGGTAATTCTAATCACGAAGGAGTTTCCGCAATGAACGACAGCATGCAGAATGAGCATCAAGGAATGGAAATCGGGGTTTATACCCTCGGCGATCTTGTGCCTGATCCGTATCATGGTGAAACCATCAGCAGTCGGCAGCGCCTGCAGGAAATGATCCAAGCAGCCAAGCTGGCCGATGAAGCTGGACTAGATCTATTCGGAGTCGGTGAACATCATCGTCTAGATTATGCGGCATCGGCAACCTCGGTTATTTTGGCGGCTATCGCGCAAGCTACCAAGCGAATCAAACTAACGAGCGCGACAACTGTCCTGACTACGACAGATCCTGTGCGATTATTTGAGGAGTATGCCACACTAGACCTATTATCGAATGGACGGGCTGAAATTATTGCTGGGCGCGGCGCATTCCTAGAGTCTTTTCCCCTGTTCGGCTATGACCTAAATGACTATGATGAATTATTCATGGAGAACTTTGAGCTGTTCCAGCAATTAAATCATCAGGAGAAAGTCTCTTGGCAAGGCAAGTTTCGTGCTCCACTACAGGAAGCGGAAATTGCACCACGTCCCGTCCAACCGCAAATTCCCATGTGGATTGGTTCGGGCGGTTCGCTTGTCAGCGCGGAGCGAGCAGGGAAGCTCGGAACCGGTATGGCTTTAGCGATTCTCGGCGGTGCTCCTAATCGTTTTCAAGCCTTGGTGGAAGCCTATCGAGAGACTGGAATTGCCGCAGGCCACAAACCATCTGAACTAAAAGTAGCGATTACTGGCCATGGTTATATTTCCTCCACAACGCAGCAGTCCAAAGATGAATATTACCCTTACTATGCCAATTATCGACAATATGTAGATAAACAGTTGGGCGGAAGCGCACCGAAGCTGTCCCGCTCGGATTTCGAACAAATGACCAGCCCGGAAACAGCGCTATTCGTAGGTGATCCGCAATTAATCATCGATAAAATCCTACATCAATACGAGCTCTTCGGCCATCAACGGTTCATGTTACAGCTTGACGTGGGCGGCATCCCCTTTTCCAAAGTTGCACAAAGCATAGAGCTGCTAGCAACAAAGGTTGCCCCGGTCGTTCGCAAAGAAACAGGCCATGCCGTTACGAAGCCAAATGCCTGACCTAAAATGACCTAATTATTATGGAATAAAGGAATGATCTCATGTCGGATACTAAGCTAGAAGCGAAAGCACTGGATATTTTAAAAGATAAAATCCAATTAATTCAAACTGGAGAAGGCGGCATTTACCTCGTTGGACCGATCAAGCTACCTGTCGACCTGGATGGGGAGACCGTTATTTTTCAATGGTATTGCTGGCTTAGCCGCTGCCAAGTCACAGATAATTTCCAGGAAATCATTGACCAGCTGTCGTCTGCAAGCTTAGCGGAATATCAACAATCGAGCGTGCTTGTGTACGGTGATTTTAAAAATGCTGACGAAGCGTTGATTCGCATGCATTCGATTTGCCACACGGGCGACATTTTCGGCAGTCAAAAATGCGATTGCGGTTATCAGCTCAAGACATCCATGAAAAATATCGTACAGCACGGTACAGGCGCGCTATTTTATCTGGCCAATCACGAGGGACGCGGCATTGGATTATTCAGTAAAGCTATGGCTTATGTGCTGCAAGAGAATGGATACGACACCGTCGAGGCTAACCTAAGTCTTGGATTTGTCGACGATTCCAGGAACTACTCTGATGCACTAAACGTACTGCGAATCCTCCGCACCAAACCTGTTACGCTCATGACCAACAATCCAAAAAAACTCGATGCTCTGCAAAAAGCCGGGCTCACCTTATCCGGAAGAGAACCGATTTGGGGTGGCGAATCCGCCTTCAATGAGTTCTACCTACAAACAAAAGTGCAGCGTTCCGGGCATTTAGAGGAATAAAAGGGGGGCTTTGCCCCTCTATTTAGTTATTCATATTTTTTCTTTGTCCCGTTTACTTCAATTTCTGCCCCGATGTCTTGATAGTTCCCCGTGAACCAAGTTCCATAATTCTGATTACTGTAAAAATTGGCATTAACCTCAACTTTAGCATGTGGTTGTAAAGTTAGATCCTTTGCCTTAAAATCGATATCCTCATAACCCTTAGACAGTATCGGCTTAATTGTAATCTTCTCTTCCTTGCCATAGTTATAGAAGGTAAATGAACAGTTCGCTATTGCTCCATGCTCTTTGACTTGAACATGACAACGACTATCGCTTTTGACATAGTCAAATGATGCAGCGCCACTCGAATTATGTTTTTGTAGAAACATAAGTTTCTCTGTAGCTACTGGAAATATGAATATAAAAGCAATACACACCATGATAATCCTGCTAAGTACTTGAGGGTACCACGATCGATATGATTTTGTGGCCCAAACAACGCCCGTAATTAATAGGGCCAGACCCAGAATTACAGACAAATGAAAGCCAGTCTCGTTCTCCCCTGTCCATGGTGAAATGCCTAAGGCATTAAAAATACCGTCTCCAAGGGATCTTTTTAGATGGTCGCGCGCTAACATAACCAAGCCTAAAATAATAACGACAAAAGAAAGCCTATCCTTCTTCAAGGCTCATCCCTCCCTAATACATCTTTTTCACAATCATTAGCCGCTCTCCTGGCTTACTCCTTATTCAATGCATAAGTTCCGAACTTGTCTAAATCGGTTATCATTAATGCTAACCATCCCTTACTCTCTATATATGCTAAGTATTTTTCTTTGTTAAACGTTAAGCCCAATAAAACAGAACGAACGCTCACCCGCCACGTAAAAGTTGGAATTTACCGCCAAAGGGCTTCCTATAATGCAAAAAAAAGCGAGCTTTGCGCCATTACGCAAACCCGCTAAGGATTAAGAATCAATCATCACATCTATAATATAAAATTTATTCTATCGACAGCATTTTGAGCACGATCACCGTCGCTTCCCCGCGGGTCGCCGCATCGTTCGCAATAAAACGGTTCCCCCCTCGGCCAGCCACGAGACCCATTTTGAGAGCAGCATCTACCGGGCCTTTAGCCCATTGTGGAATCGTGTCGTCATCGGCAAAGCCGGTTGATGCATCGGGGTTAGACTGCAGTTTGAGCGCCCGCGCAATCATTGCCGCCATTTCCGCACGGGTAATGGGAGCATTCGGACGGAAGCTGCCATCTTCATATCCGCTTATAATGCCTGCCTGTACCGCCTGCGCAACGCTACTCTTCGCCCATGCGCCGATTTGATCATGATCGGTGAATATTACCGCCACTGCGTCGCCTTCCCATTTCATAGCACCTGCCAGCATGACTGCAAACTCAACACGGGTGAGCGGTCGGTTCGGTTTGAACGAGCCGTCCGGGTAACCGCTGACGATGCCTTCCAACGCTGCGCGCTTGATATAGCCTTCCGCCCAATGTCGAGCAATGTCGTTAAACGAGATGGCTGGCGCTGCTAGTTCGGCAGGCGGGGTTGATTTTTGCTCGATGAATAGCGTATATACCTTGCGTGTACCATCCTCCGCCTGAACGTGCAACGGGATAGCATTGTCTCCTTCTTGTAAATCGATCTTGATGCTACTGTCTACCACTTGATCCCGCCATGTCACTTTGGCCTTCGGGTGCTCCGCGAATACTTTCACCTCGATTTGCTTCGCTCCCGTCTTGACTGTATAGGACAAAGTATCCGCTGTAAACGATGGCGTTAAAGAAATACGTTTACCGTCCACCCATACTTCCAGCGTCTTCAAGTTGGCGTTACGAGATAAATGCCGATCGCCACCTGCCGTACCTCTACCCGATCTACTGCTGCCAGAAGATGAACGCGAGAGTGTCACCGCTGTCTGGCTTAGCCCAGGTTCGCTTTCATTCCCCACAGCATCATAGGCTTTGACCGTAAAGCGGTAGCTCGTACCCGGGGCAAGGCCTGTCACCGTATACGTATAGACACTTTCCGTAACCGAGTATTCATAATGGCCGATGACCTGATCGACTTTCTTCTCGTCATTCAGGTATAGACGATATCCGCTAACTGCAAAATCATCTTGTGCCGAAGGCCATGTTAGTTTCACGCTCGTCTGTGTAATATCCGAAACAGTCAATTCGCTGCCAGACGGCCAGATGGGGGCCAATGCATCCGGTTCTCTGATCACAGTGACTGTGTACTGCTGTGTATCTCCATTTTCCGCAGTGACAATAATTTCAATATGGTTGCTTCCCACCTGCAACCGCTGCACGTTTCCTCCGATAATCTCTGACTTCGCTCCCGGCTCGTAGGTTGCAGCCGTCACGCTAATCTGTTCGATCAAATAAGGAAAATGTAGGTTGTAGGTGTAAATTTCCGATTTAAAGCCCGGCAGCAATTCCCCGTCCAGTCGGATATCACGCAGCTTCGCATCGTTGCTCGGCAGCACGGTCACGGTCAATTCTGGATTCAATTTGCCTGGATTACGAATATACTCCGGATACTGCAGCTCTCCTGTGACCGTATAAGCTCCCGCCTGTCCCGAGTCATAATCTGTATTCACCAAGTCCCAGCTTACCGACAAATCTCGCTCAGAGCCATCGGTCAGACGGACACGCACCCCGACAGGCAGGGACAGTTGCTCCAGCTTCGTTCCCTTGGCTGTTCGGATCGTTGAAAGAGCCATTAGTTCTGCTACATTTGTGTACGGCATTGCAGAGACAGGCTCCGATAAATCGCTTTCAGTTCCCTCCATGGCAACGGCTTGTATCGCAAACCAGTATAACTTGCCCGGCGTCAGGCTGGTTACATTATATTCTGTACCGGTAATAAGTCCATCCACGTTCACGAGCTCCCACTGTTCCGACTGTACAGGAGAAGCTGTCCCCTGGTAGTGATACAGCTTATAGCCGACAGCCCCGTCGACGGCTTCCCATACCAGCCTTGCTGCATTTTCCCCGGCATCTGCGGTCACCTTCTCCGGAGCAGCTATTGACCTTGTACCAATGGCGTAGAGCTTATGATCATCAGTCCCGATATATACTGTACCGTCCGGGCCGATTACAGGCGATGAGCGTATTTCTTTCCCCGTTGCAAATGACCACAATACCCGCTCATCATCATCGTTAGCCTTCGGATCCAACGCATATAACGCTCCGTCCCCATACCAACCAATCGAACCGATATAGATTGTACCGTCTGCTCCAACCACAGGAGATGAAATGATCATACACCATGTTTTTATAGATGTATCAAACGACCATTTCTCGCGTTTATGTTCATCCACAGCCTCTGGATCAAGCGCATATAACGCTCCATCAAGTGAACCGACATAGACCGTGCCGTCCTGCCCAATCGCTGGCGATGAGGATACCGCTCCCCATGTTTCATAGGACCACTTCAACCGATGGGCATCATCAGCATTCGGATCCAGCGCATAGACGTATCCGTCATCCGAACCAACATAGATCATGCTGCCGTCTGCGCTGATCGCAGGCGATGAGTAGAACGAACAGGGCCCATCCATCATCCACAAGCACTCCTCTGCTGTCTCTGGTTCAAATGACCACTTCAGCCGCTGAGCCTCATCCTGAGCATCGGAGTCCAGCGCATAGAAGATTCCATTGCCAGAACCGACATAGATCGTGCCGTCCACTCCAACTGCAGGCGATGAATCTATCTGACCACCAATTTCGTAGGACCATATCTCCCGCTGTCCATGATCAGCATCGGGATCCAGCGCGTATATTTTCCCATCATACGAACTAACATAAATGATCCCATCCTGCCCAATCGCAGCAGATGAATATATCCGATCTCCTGTTGCAAACGACCACTTCTCTCGATCATCGTCATCGGCCGCATTTGGATCTAGTGCATACAACTTCCCGTCGCCAGAACCAATATAAACCGTGCCGTCTGCTCCGATTGTAGGCGATGAGGCGATAGCCCCCCCTGTCTTAAATGTCCATTTCAGCTTGCCCGTCTTCGAATTCAGCGCATACAGCTTTCCGTCATACGAACCAACATACAACGTGCCGTTCGCCCCGATCGCGGGGGTTGAATATATTTTGTCCCCGGCTTCGAACGACCACTTTACATCATGATCCGGGCTTCCCATAAACCTGGACTGCCTCGTCCAATTAAAAGCTGTCGGCTGTGCCGCCTCGTAATCATAAGCACCCGGCTCATAACCTGCCCCTTGGGCAAACGGCAAATCGGCGGCCTGTACCAACGCAGCCGGAAACAGTCCCGCCAAGCCAAGCCAGATCGCCAGCAGCAGCATCCAGACTTTGTTACTCCCCTGATTCATCTCATACAAATCCTCCTTTTTTTATTTTCTAGAAGCTCATCCAGGCGATTATACACATTTCCTACTCTTTCGTGATCAACCCTACTTGACGCCTTAAGCGAAAAGGTTGATTTAGGGGGTGGAGACGATTGGGGCAAAAAAAGAAACGGGTCAGAACAACTTTAGTGTTCTGGCACGTTCCAATGCTTGTAATCGGCCTTTGGTCTGTAATTTGCCATAAATATTGTTAATATGCGTTTTTATCGTTGCCAAAGAAACATTCAGCTGAAGCGCAATTTCTTTGTTCGACAACCCCATTTCCATTAGCCGAAGCACAGCTTGTTCTTTGGCGGTCAGAACACCCCCATTCCCTTCCATTGAGGACGAATCCATTCCTCCCGTAATAGGATAGATTAGCCGCAGCAATCGTTTCACATACGGTAAAGAAACCTTTCGGCTGGGGCGATGCTGCTGACTTTGACGCAATGTGAGATATTGAGCCAATAAATGACCTAGTGGTGCTCCTTCATCAACAAAGGTACGAATGTATCCTTCCGGCCCTGCCAAAGCAAGTGCTTCTTCCAGCACATCTATACTCTGGGCAACCTGTCCCTTCAAAGCGAGAATCCGGCTCTTAATGACGAGCAGACGAATTTTGTCGCTTTGCCGTCCGGCATTACTCGCGATACCGAGGATACGATCGGTTAAAATTATTGCTTCTTCGGTTTTCCCCTGCTCTGTCAGCAATGAAGCCAGCAGCTCATATTCCTTGAGCATCGTTAGCGGAATTTCATCGCTTGCCCGCAAACCGATCGGATTCTGCCATTGTCGCACAGGCTTCTCTTTTCCTTGCATCCTGGCTAGCATGGCCCGAAACCAGTCGAGTTTTCCTGACAAACGGGGGTTCGCCTTCAGTGCAGGCTGCTTCGTCAGCTCTTGAATGATGACACTTGCCCTCTCCGTGTCTCCATGTACGACGGCAATACGAGCCAACCAAAGCGACGCGATCGCCGAAAGACTAGGATTGTCATGTGCTTCCCCGATATCGCGCGCTCGGCGCATGTACCTCTCCGCTTCGTCCAGTCGATTACGTTCATATAGAAACTTACCGAAATCTATACAGAGATGAGCGATAAAATACATATTCCGGCTTGCGGACCAAATCGACAGTAAAGGATCTAAGACCTGTTCCGCCATTGCAAGACTGTCATCCGACACATAGATGTCCCACACAGGATGGTAGCCGTCCCCGCCACTCCCAAATCCAATGAAGAAATCCCCTTCTGGATGCCTTTCGATATACTCCTTCGAGTATTGCACAGCATAGTCAAAGTCCCGATCCAAGAATGTGCGGAATGCGGCCAGAAAAGCTAGTCCGGCTTGGAGTATCCTTCCAGTGTCAGGATCAAGGAAATCCGTATTCTGTTCCAGCCTACGCACCGCCCACCAATACCCTTCCGTGGCTGCTTCAATGCGACCGGACATATACTGGGAGGCCAGCTTGGATAAAAACAGCATCGGCCTCGCAAACAGCAGAGAATCGGGAATGGCGCTTAGCCATATGCAAAGGGTCGACCATTCATTAATCATGAGCGTAGGCGCAATGGTTTCCAACAACCTCAGCGCTTCCTCATAGCCTGTACCGGCTAAATAATGATCCATCGCTTCATATAGATGATCGTTCTCCTCCAGCCATTTTCCCGCGTCCAGGTGCAGTATTTTCCATCGCAGGGGTTCCCGTATTTTTAACTGCGCGACCAAAAATTGCTGGAACAGATGATGGTACCTGTACCATTCCCGCTGCTCGTCCAAAGGCACCAGAAACAGGCTCATTTGTTCCAACTGCTGCAAATATACATTACTCTCAGCCATGCCAGTGACCGCCTTGCACAGTTCGCCATTCATCCGCGCCAATATCGAAGTCTGGAGCAGAAATTGCTGCAGCGTTTCAGACTGCTGGGATAACACTTCTTCGAAGAAATAATCCGAAATATCACGCTCCGTTCCCATCATTTTTCGGATCATTAAGGCTGAACTGGCATTTTCGTGTTCGTGTAACGACAAAACTGCCAGCCTCATCGCGGCTGCCCATCCTTCGGTCTGTTCCTGTACGGCTATCGCTTCATCAGCGGATAAATCCATCCCGCCGCATAATGCGAAAAACTCAGTCGTTTCTGCCGGGCTGAAGCAGAGATCTCTTACATCCAATCGGTTCAGCCCGCTCCCTGCCCTTATTCTAGAGAGGGGAATGGGCGGACTAGTTCTACTTGCGATATAAAGATGAACATGAGGAGGCAGACGTTCTAATAAATAAACAATTCCCTTCAGGATGGAGGCTTCTTCAATATAGTGAAAATCATCCCACACAAGCAATGTTGTCTGCGATATACGGTGCAAGCCATTGACAAGCGCGGCAATCAGTGAATCCCCCGTTGCGTCTTCCGCGGCATGCCGAAGAACAGCCTGTTCATCAAAAGACGGGCAAACCTGCTTCAGCGCGGCAAACGTGTGAGCCCAGAAGCACATTCGGCGATTATCTCCCTGATCCAGTGATACCCAAGCGACAGGACTTTCCATCGAGATTGCCCACTCACTAAGGAGCGTCGTTTTGCCATATCCGGCAGGGGCTGTAACAACAGTCAGCGCACAGTTCAATCCTTCCTGGAGCCGATGAAAGAGACGAGGCCGGGCAACAAGCGATGAGCGCGGCCGGGGAATATGTAATTTGGTAGCGATGATCATTGAACATCCCTCCCTTCACAAAACAACCCGGCCATCAGATTGCTCTAAGGTCGGGTCGTGTGTTGTATGGTATTCTTCTATGTTTGTTAATAAAGATATTCAATCTATATCCTTGTTTCTCTTCCGTTTATGCTTACCTACATAAAAAAGAAATAGACCGCCCTGCCTAAGGATACGGTCTATTTCGACCACCACTTAGCGGCCGTTATGCAGTTATTGTACTATGGACCATGTTCCTGCACAGCGCCTTACTTATTCTTACTTCAGTGTAACTCATTTCATAACGTTTTTATAGAATTTTTGTGTTTAGTTTCAAAAATATTTTCGGACCAGCCCAAAAGCCAGAGATTAATTACAATTCAAAATAATGACCCGCTAAATATTGTATTAGCCCGTGTCTAGCTACAATAACGTGTCCTCGATAAGGTATTCTATAATAACCGATACAATAAAAATTACAATGGCATACACAATCCCCCATCCTGAGGTTCCACCTTTTTGGATGGCTAGATTACGACGAACTTCAGGATCATTATGAGATTGCATGATCTGATCAATCACTTTTTTAGATTTTTTGTAATATATTTGATTAGCCAAAATCGCCATCCCAATACCCACCCCTGCAAATCCACCACTCGACTCTGAACCTAAGAACATTAAAAAAATCGATATCAGCGATAAAGTTCCAACATACATTGCGCACTCCGCATACATTTTTCGATATCCGAGCCAAATGGGACCAAACAGGAAGATAGGCCAGTTCCATTTCGATTTCCTCATCACTTTTTCAAAATATTTATCATTATTTGTATGTAATCTTAGTAAATGAGTAAGTTCATCCTCGCTATATTGTTGATATGTACCATATGGTGGTGGCATGTAGGATGGCGCTGATGACGGTACGGGTGATGGTCCTGGCATGCTCGGCACTGGTGGCGGCCCTGATGCTGGCGCTTGTGATGGTTGTGGTGGCACCTGCCCTCCCCCCTGTGACACAAGATTCATCCCACAATGCTCACAAAATCGAGCCGTAGCATTTAGTCGTCTTCCACATGAAGAACAAAATTTGTAATCCACTCCGTTCAGTCCTTCCTTTTTAATAGAGAACACCAAACTTTAAACATAGTATGTATCTAGTAAAATCATACCAAATTGACCAGGCGGATGGAACTACTATACATTTCAAATTGAATTAAAAAACTATCTGCCACAGCTTTCGTAAGTATGAGTATGACCAAACCCGCCTTTCAAACCACTCCACAACATCCCAAATCGCTTCAGGATGCCGAAGTTTCTATACATACTGCTATCTAATTATGATAGAATGGCAGGAAAATATTAGGGAGGGCTTTTCTTTGAAAAAATTTATCTCTGGTTGCCTTGTAGGTGCCTGTCTCATGCTAGGAACAACGGTCTATGCAGAACAAATTAAGCAGTTCATATTGACTCCTGTCACATATCCCATAATTGTCGATGGCGTAGAGTATAAGGATGTTGAACGTCCAGTATTAAATTATGAAGGCAGCACTTATGTTCCTCTTGCCAAGTTAGGCGACATTACTGGTGTAGACTATGTTTGGAATGATCAACTTGGAAGAGTGGAAATTAACACTGGAAAGGGACAATTTTATTCTGATTACAATGGTGATATTCCCAATTATGCAAGTGTAAATGGTATCTCGTCCGGAAAAAGAATAGAGCTATCCGATGGAAAAACTGTGGTGTATGCATATGATGTTACGGATGCGACTGAAGAATATATCCAAAAGTATGTTAGGGAATTGGAAAACCAGGGATATATCTATGAAAGTGATACATCCGATAATGAGATTTCCTATTATTCCAAAGGAGATATCTTTGTAGGACTTACTGTGATGGGATATGACTTCAATGTCCTTATCTCTAAAGATTAATATAGTTATGGATGAAGCGGCCCACGCCGTTTCAAAATCCTGATCAGATAGTCGACTTCCACCTTCTTCAATATATTCGACCCGCTATAATTAAGGTGCAATTGAACAAAGGACACTTCATACAGCAGCAAACCGCTGCATGAAGTGTCCCGCAAGAGTAAAATGATGAATTATTCAATGTACCCTTACAGCAAGATTCATAGCTGACTATAACGGATCAGTTCGATCCCCTGCTGCCTGATATATTGCTGCAAATCTTTATTCATAAACAGTGCCAGATCCTGCTCTCGTTCATCACATAGCGAAGAAATATTCCGCAGCTCTTCATCGCTATACCCGGGATGCCCAGCAATTTCAACGGTATAGTTCGTATCCTTGTATTTCTCCAGTACGGATCTTAGCCACGCCTCGCTCACAAATGATGCAGACATATCACCGCACAGCACATCGGTTCCTTTTACACCCGCTCCCGGTATACTCCCTTGCAGTTCAGGAGATAACTGATCATCCCTCCGCATAGGCACGTTATATTCTTTCGCCAGCTCAATAACAATGCCCATCATTTGCGCATCCTTGATGCTAAAACCATGATGCGTATCCAAGTGATTCAGGGTCAGTCCAGTGGCGAGGAATTTTTCAATTTGTGCTGTAAGCTCAAGCTTCACTTCCAAGGCATTGTAAGAGGAAGGAATGAGACCCGGTTTTCTATAAAAATTACCGTCACCATCAACAATACTTCTCACTTGAGCAGCGTCCAATATAGGCTTTCCAAACGTCAGATTTAAATGAACGCCCATCTCCGTAATTCCTGCTTTTTGGGCTAATTCAGCACTTTTCTCAAAATGCACCGAATTGGTGAGCGCTGAAGTATCTGTAATGGTGCCTTCCCTCATCCCCTGCAGGATCCCCTTACTGATGTTCTCCGTCATTCCATAGTCGTCAGCATTTATGATCAGCCTCATGATTTTTCGTCTCCTATATTTATTTTTTAACGATGAACAGATGCTGGAGTGGCTCTACGGTTCCCTGAACCTGAGAAACAACATCTTTGAACGAATCCATATTCGTCACGACAATAGGAGTGGTCAGCTGGAAACCCTCGCCTTTGATTTGGTCCATGTCAAACTCAATCAGAACATCGCCCCGCTTGACTCGATCGCCTTCCTTTACCTTCTGGGAGAAATGATTCCCCTTCAACTTAACGGTATCTACTCCAATGTGCATTAAAATTTCCACTCCATCATCCGATCTCACTGCTATCGCATGTTCGCTTTTCATCGTCACCGCTACGGTGCCGTTCACCGGGGATACCAGGACACCTTGTGACGGAATAATCGCAATCCCTTTACCCATAGATTCTGAAGAGAAGACAACATCATCAACCTCATTCAAAGGAATAGCGGTACCAGCAAGCGGACTTACAACGAGGCTCTCCGAGCCCGCTTCCAAAACCTCAGAAGCTTTGGTTGCTTCAGACACGCCATGATCTGTTCCTTTGGTGGGAGGTACGTCTTTCTTCGACTCATGTCCAAACAGAACTACACAGGTTGCTCCGGCAATAATGGAAACCAGGACACCAATAATGTAGTATATCATCGGGCTTTGTGCAGGCATCGTAAATACATTCAAGAAGAAGTTAAATACGATCAGCTTAACGCCTAGGGCCCCTACGACAGCTCCACCAATAGCACCGGCAATAACCATATAAATAATCGTTTTCCGGTAGCGCAGAACGATACCGTACAAGATCGGTTCAGTTACACCTGACAAGATCGCGGATAGAAACGACGAACCACTTAACGCTTTTAAATCTTTATTTTTTGTCTTCAAGAAGACTCCCAATGCTATACCCATAGAAGCAGCAATAGACATGCCTGCTAGTGGGGTAATGTAGTCTCCCCCCGCACTAAGGTTGTTTATAATAATCGGCACGGTTGCCCAGTGCAGGCCGAACAGAACTAGGAAAGACCATGATCCGCCAAGAACGATTCCCGCAAGGATCGGGCTGCTGTTAATTAGGAAATTGACCGCATCTCCGACCCCCTGGCCGGCGTATTGAGCGAATGGCCCGATCAACATCGCTGTTAACGGAACCATAATAACGAGTGACAAGAACGGTACGGCGAACAACTGCAGGTTTTTGTGAATGATTTTTTTTAGTGCTTTCTCAAGTACCGAATAAATACTTACGGCGATAAACATAGGGAACACAGATGATGCATAATCCACTAAAGGAACTGAAATCCCCATAAAGTGAGTTGAATTTCCATTCGCTAACAAGGCTGTAAAATTCGGTTCAAGCAGCGCTGCCCCAATAGCAGCAGCTACATAAGAGTTGACATTCAAGACGCGAGCAATCGTAACCCCTAACAGAATAGGAAGGAAGAAAAAGATAGAGTTGCCCGCCGCCGACAAAATTGCATAGGTACCGCTATCTGTGGCGATCCAGCCTAATCTCTCCAGTACGATAAGCAGTGCTTTGACCAGACCGGCACCGGCAAATACCGGGATGAGCGGTGTGAGACTACCCGAAATGAGTCCAAAAATAGAGGACCAGAAGCCCTTCTTCTCTTTCACAACCTCTTCTTCTGATTCGGAAAATCCTTCTTTTCCGTGAATATGTTTATACACCTCGGATACATCATTACCGATAACGACCTGAAATTGTCCTCCACTTTCAACAACCTTTAACACACCCGAAGTTTGCTCCAGCGTCTTTTTGTCCGCCATACTGTTGTTCTTCAGAACAAACCGTAATCTTGTGGCGCAGTGGGTCAAGCTCTGAATATTTTGTTTTCCGCCAACAAGCTCTGTAATATCCTTTGCCAATTGTGAATGATTCATATCATAACCTCCTAATTAATTCATTTCAGATTGCTATTTTGAGAAAATAAAAACCTGAACTGAGGCTATCTCATTGACTTTAATCGCCAACAAAATAGCATCAGTTCAGGTTTCGCCTGCCGAACAGTCACAATCCCCGGATCATATTCAGTTTTCACGGCTGGTTACTCTATGAATGTGAATGATAAAATAAACCAGCTCTTCATTTGTCAACTTCTTGGAATAATTGTTCTCAAAATAATGGATCATCTTCTTGGCACAAGCATATGATTCTGGATATTTGTCCCTAACATGCTCAAATAATGAATCACTCTCGTCTGGAATCAATTCATCATGCAGAACCCGATACGCAAAATACCTCAGATGGGTTAGAAATCGGCTGTAATTAATCGAGCTTTCGTCAATTTTAATTCCAAAATGATATTTCACAATATTGGATAAATCGTTTACAATTTTCGTCATCGTATACGTCTGCTTCATGTCCTGCCCTTTTTGCTGGGCATTAACGAAATGCAGAGCGATGGAGCCCGCCTCATCTTCTGGGAGCCGAACTCCCATTTTAGTCTCAATAATATCCAGTGATTTTAAGGCGACTTCAAATTCTGCCTTATAGAACTGTTTGATCTCCCACAGCAGCGCATTTTTCACGAACAATCCCTCAGGGAACCTCGTTAACGCAAAGCTTATATGGTCAGTTAATGTAATATAAATATTGTCGCTAAATTTAACGGATAATTGCTGCTCTGCGTACTCTATAATTTCATTCGATAATTCCAAATGCTCTGTCGGGATCTCACTTACCAGACCAATCAGTTTATCAGATACACCCTTCTCTAGCACAAACCTCTTGTCCACTTGGGAGAAATCAACCGTGGAGCTATTATGCTTGTTGTATCCAATTCCTTTTCCCATCACAATCATTTCATCACCATTGTCATCGACAAGCAATATGACGTTGTTGTTAAAAATCTTCTTGATCTTCATCTCCATCACCTTCTTATCGCTACAATCTTTACCAATAAAAAAAACCTAAACTGAGACAGCAGCTATGCCACTGAATCAATTTAGGTATCGCCTGCCGAACAGTCACAATCCCAATTCATATAAAATGATGTTGTAAAGTTACTTATACTCAGCATAGCACGGTTGTACATTCAATTCAACCGTTTTTTTAGTTTGTCATGATAGATAACCCACCGGCAAGGAATCATTCATCTATAGTTCGCTAGATGCCTGAGCCACCAAGGAAACCAAGAGGGATGAATCCACGGTATTTCCCTTTTTCAGCTTTACAGTTCTTCTCTCAGGTGGACCAGCGAACATTCCAGCTGGCAGCTTCGGCCCGAATGCCATCACGATGACCACAGCCCGATTCAGCTCCACGATCGGCGAGGGCGACACTCTCGAAAGCGCTTCATAAAGAGCTGCAATGCGGGGCCAGTCCGTCTCATCTGCTGTCGGCGCCTGGGCATGGCAGGCGGTAATCGCAGCCTGCAATGAATAGGGATCTAGCGACCTGTTTGGAAGAGGCTATGCTAACGGTTGTATGAGCGCTTAATCTCCCCTAAAAAAGGGAGGTTCTTTTTTAACGGTTGTATGAGCGCTTATTTGGACGAAATGGCCCCTCTGCCTAGGAAAAAACGAAAATAGGCTCGCTGGCAACCGTTACAATTTGTTAAACCTCACTTTTGCCAAAATAACGTCGCTCACAACCGTTAGAATTTGTGGCTCACAACCAACACATGTGTAACTACGTTACTTATCCAACTAGCTGGAGTCAGGCTGCCCAGATATTGTATCGCTCCGCATTGACCGCCAACCTCCTCCAGAAACTCCCGGCGAACGGCTACTTCCAGATCTTCACCTGCCTCGACCATCCCTCCGGGAAGTTGAATTACATAATCATTTACTGTTCTTCTATATTGCTGCACAAATATAAAAGAATCGGATTGTTTCGCTAACATCACGACAGCTTGGTTATTCTCGCTAAGGGTATACATTTTTCCGAATTCATCTTCTACGATCATGTTTCCATTCCATTCTTGTGTGATAAAACAGTTAAGTCTTTCATAACTAACTCCTTTTTCACAAACTACGATGGGCCCAACTCTAAAATTCATCTGTCATATGATCCAACTTCTTGACCCATTCACTATCGTTCCAAATATCGGGGTTATTAATCGTTAGATTTGCCCCTCGCACCATGAAATCATAACTATCTTTTGCACCCGTGTACCAATCAACAATGACTAACTTCCCGTTTACATTACGCACGAGAAACTCAGTAACTTCACCATAACCACCTACAGTCATATTAATTTGTACCGGTAAGTTGAAATAGAGATAGCCTCCATTCACATCATCCTTGTACTCCACTTCCCAAGCACCAATCTCAATATCCTGAACCAGATCATCAGTAAGATTGTGCTTTATATGCACATCGTATTGGGATTGAATTTTTTGTTGTG
Source organism: Paenibacillus lentus (assembly GCF_003931855.1). Classification (NCBI taxonomy): domain Bacteria; kingdom Bacillati; phylum Bacillota; class Bacilli; order Caryophanales; family Paenibacillaceae; genus Paenibacillus; species Paenibacillus lentus. The sequence continues at coordinate 438,317 of NZ_CP034248.1, forward strand.
TATACTGTTTAAGGTGATCGTTTTCAATGAGTGTATCCATTTCGATATCCGAGCCATTCCAGACCGCTTTATAATAGTCAGACAGCGCCTTCACACACATTTCATAAGCCGTTTCAAAATCCTGATCAGATAGTCCACTTTCATTTTTAGCCACATATTCGGGTAATAGCTTCTGTTCAGCGCTGCGCGCTACTTCCGTATTTAAAGCACGATCTGCACTGCTATCTCCTGAAACTACAGGAGCCTCTTTTGGGTTATTCCCTTTGATTTGATCTTGACTACACCCAACCAAAACAAGTCCAATTGCGATAAACAACATCATGAATCTTGTCATAACATGACCTTCTTCCTCTAGAAGTTATGAATCAACGAGGCCTACAATCCCTTATCCAAAATCTATGTACTACTTTTTCAAAATTCTTTATAAAATTCAACACACCCATACAAGTATGGGCGTGTTGCCATTAGTATATGTATCCTTTAGGTACTTACGGAGGCTTTTTGCAACTACATTATTCTTATCATTCAGATCGTTTTGTTTGTGATTCGAGCTGATATATTTGCAATTAAATTAACAAGAACTCCGTAGAAGATTAGAACAAGACTGTAATGAAGCTTCCCGCTAAAATCCTGAACACTACCGATCTCCGATAAAAACACCAGGCCATAACCAACGGCGATCGCGATGGAGAGAGATTGTACTAAACTTCCTGTGTCCTTAAGTACTGTACTTTTTTTATGATCCCTTTTGAAAATAGACGTCAAAATAGAAACGATAGCAACGATAGCTAGAATAGTCAGTCCAGAACTAAAGTTAATAAATAACACAAAACCACTCCCTTCTAATGTCATAGTCAATTTCAGTTATATTTTACCTTTATTCACATCTGCGTGCAATCGTTTTCATTCTTCCTGCTTCTTATAGGCTTCAGGCAAGAACTGATCCTTACCGTCAATTGTATCGTAGCTTACGCCTTTTTCGCCCAGGTAAAGCCTTTTGCCCTTCTTCACTCATCAGGTAGGTCAGGAATTTAATTGCACGTTCCTTGCCCTTACATCTTTGGAAATCATCGAGACGGTCCAGCCGGAGATGGAATGACCGCTCAGGCTAGGCAGATCCAGCCTGGAATTGGCAGGCCCGTCAACCGCGATGTAAATTTCAATTTTGTTCGAATCTTGCTGGGACAGCATACCCAATTACGCGGCAAAATCCGTGCGTTGGTACAGTATCGCAAAGCAACGTCCTTGTGCAATCTTTTCTTCCATTTGAGCACGCGTATCCAACTCCTTAGAACAAATACAAAAATAGGGTTTACTATTCAGTTCAACTGTATTATATTCTTATTAAGTTCAACTATATAGTTCGACTGAATAAGAGGTGAAAATATGAAACATCCATTGTTACCACTGTCTGAAACGATGCATTATATTTTATTAGCGCTGCGAGAACCTCTTCATGGTTATGCCGTGATGCAACAAATTGAGCAAATGAGTAATGGCACCGTAATCTTAGCTGCTGGAACTCTATATGGCGCACTTGATAATTTAAACAAACATGGTTGGATTGAACCAGATGGGCAAACTGGCAGAAGAAAAGTGTACAAAATTACAGATGAAGGACTAGCCATTTTAAAGGCAGAGCAGCAAAGATTAAAGCACATCTTATCTTTGTACGAAAAGGAGTGAAGAGGATGAAGAAATTCAAGATGTTTTTTAATATTGTTGAGGAAGAGAAATGGCTGAACGATCAATTACAACAAGGTTATCGTTGTACGAAAATCAGTAATTCAGGAATCTACACCTTTGAAAAAGTGAGCAAAGATTACGTCGTACGACTAGATTATCAAGACTTTTTACCGAAAGAGAAGTTTATAGAATATAAGACCATGTATGAGGATTTTGGATGGTCTCATATAAAGGGGGCACGCTTCGGAGCCATTCAATATTGGCAAAAAGAAGCCGGAGATCAAAATGAAATTTTCTCTGATCGCCAATCCATATCTCACTATTATAAACGGCTAATGAGATATTCCTTATCACTGGGACTTACACTTTTAGTGATCTGTTTCTACTTATACAACAACGGTATTTATTTAACGGAAGGCCTTTGGGAAATGAAGGGCAAACTATTTTGGTTAGCTTTTCTATTTGAAACCCCATTTGTGCTTTTCAGATTAATTCCATTATTTTTATTATTTACTTTTGGTCTGGGTTTCTTCAAAGCCTACCGGCAATACGCAGCATTCAAAGAAAATTAAAATGAAAGTGGGATACATATGAGACTTGCTAAATTATTACTAGCTGCTGGTATTTTACTAACCCTAATTACAGCTTGCAGTACTGCCGGGTTAGATGAAGTCGAGAAATATGCTACCCCTGTGGAAGATATGGATGTCCCTAATGATGTAACGATTATCGGCTTAGGAGAAGCCACACATGGGAATGTGGAATTTCAGGAATTGAAAAAGACTGTGTTCGAAGCATTAATTAAAAATGAAAATGTGCGAGTTTTTGTTTTAGAAGGTGATTTTGGAGCGGGTCAGCAAATTAATGACTACATACTGCATGGAAATGGGACAGCTAAAGAAGCGGTATTTGCTCTTGACTACGGCATTTATAAAACGCAGCAAATGATCGATTTGGTAGAATGGCTGCGTCAATATAACGAAGCTGCAAATGAGGATGACAAAGTATATTTTTATGGCAATGATATGCAGCGGTATGATGCTAGTAAAAAAGGGTTGCTGGCTTTTTATGAAACGGTGAATGAGGAAATGGCCAAAAAATACACTGCACAATTACAACATGTATCTAATGACACCATGCGTAATTTAACAGCCGAACAGCTAGAGGAACTGAACGGAATCATCGATGACATCGTCACGGATTTACAATCCCATGAAGATGAATATTTAGTACAGACATCCCCAGAATCCTACGCGTTTGCTCTGCAATATGCTAACGTCATGAGACAGCGTACAAGCCTTCTGGGGAATGACAAACAATATACGATGCTGCGGGATGAATACTTGGCGGAAAATGTAAAGTGGATCGTGGAATTTGAAGCACAACGTGGACACGATAAATTATTCGTCTCTGCACATAACGGACATATTGAAAAAACATCCGCCGCCTTTGGTTATAAATCCATGGGAGACTATTTGGACGAAATGTATGGGAATCATTATTTTGCCATTGGAACTGACTTTATAAACAGCACATTTCAGGCAGATCACAATGGAACTAATAAAAGAAAGAACCACACCATTAATAATAGTGATCCTTTTGTGAAGGCATTTAGTGAAATCGAAAGCAATATTTTTTATGTTGATTTTGAACTAGCGAGTAACTCAAAAGAACTCGCCGAAATTATATCGCAAAAACAGAGAATGCCGAACATCGGCGATGACTTTAGCACCTGGTATAAATCTTCAAAAAAGTTATATACCCTTGAGATGATACCGAATGAAGCATATGATGGGATGATCATCGTAAAAGAGGCAACACCGACGACGGTTATGGAATAAAGTCCATGATGTAATAAAGACCAAGTGCAGCGAACACTGGTCAGTACAATTGGCTTGGATGGTTTATTCCCTTCTAAGTCGCATAGGAACAAAACCTACCTTTGGGTGGGTTTTTACTTTCTCTTGTTGTTATATTTTAGCCTTGCAATGGTTGCTATCTTTGTAGCCCTTAATACTTCAGTTAATGACTAAACACCAAACTGATTTAAATGATGGTTTAGGTGCTTATATAATCCTATTCCCCATTGCTCAGGAGTCAGTTTTCCAAAAAAGGGATGTGGATGAGACGTACATTTTTCCGGCCCATTGTTCTGGGATGTTATATTTTTTTGTTTTAGTTTTACTTTTTCTGTTTCAAATTCTTTTTCTTCTACAATCATAATTGTAGACATGTTGCGGGCAGGTGGCTTGTCATTGAAGAAAAATGGTTTCACAAACGTTCCAATTAATATGCCTAACCAACCTCTTGGGGGAAAGGTTTCTCCCATTGCAATGTCATTAAACGCTGAGCAATGAGCTAGCAATTGGGCAACGTCCATCTTACCCCATTGAGAGCGTGAACTTGGACTCAATTTGTCTATTTGGTTCAAGATCTCCATTGTGTCCGCTTGATTAAAGATATCTTTCAAAACAAACTCCTTTAATTTAATGACTTCGGGATTGCTATTCCATTGTAGATAATTTCCCTCCGAGCCTGCCAGTTAGTTTAGCGGCTGCGTTCGAATAATAACTCGCATCTACTTACGTACGCACGTAACTTTCAGCTAGGCATATGATCTTATGAATCCCGTCGCTTTTCTAGGTTTGCGAGATTTGACTCTTACTTATATTTTACCTTTATTTATATGAGCATTTTGCATTAACCTGAGCCCTTGCTAGACAAAGGTTTTCAAACATAAAAAAAGGACTTCACCCCAACTTGGAGAAGTTTTCAAGTGACAAAACAAGAAAACCCAAGGGGGAGAAGTCACTATGTATATTCTACAAGAAAGTCTATTTTCCTTTGAAGAACTTCAAAAACTTGAATTTAAAGAACGTTTGCCTATCTTCTTCAGCGCCCTGGACTTACGGCCATATGCTAAAGAATTGAGAAGTCATTCACCCCGAGGTGCCGATGGGCACTGCCGACAAGGGATTCTTCGCGCATTGCTTGCAGCGCCGCTGGAGAACATGGATACATTTAGCGGCTTGCATCGTCGTCTGGATATGGATCTTCGTTTCCGTTACCAATGCGGACTCAGGCTTGATCGAAAAGCTCCATCAATCGCCACATTAAGCCGCGTTTTCACTGAGCTAACGAATAAGGGATTGGCAAAACGTCTGTTTGAGGATCTCGTCACACGCTGTAAGCAGGAAGGAATCATCGATGGAAGTCACGTGGCGATGGACAGCGCAGCGATCCATGCCTACGAGAAGAAACAGCCGAAGCGCAAAAGTGAGCTGACGGGGAATGCCAACTGGGGCGCGAAGTTTGACTCCTTTGGTAACAAGGTCAAGTGGTTCGGCTATAAGCTTCATCTTGCTGTCGACACCGCTAGCGAACTGCCCCTGGCCCTCTCGGTTACACCGGCTCATGTCAATGACGGTGATCTGGCACCCGCTCTTATGGAACAAGTGGCTGCCGATGCGAAAGTGAAGTTCTTTGTGTTTGATGCTGGGTATGACCAACTTAAAAACTATGAAGCGGCACGGAAGCTCAAAGCGCAAGCGATTATCCCGATGAATCTTCGCAATGAGAAGGAACCGCCTGCAGGTATAACATCTAACGGTACACCTTGCTGCTCCATGGGTTTTGCCATGACATACTGGGGAGTAGATGGCGATCACCTGAAATTCCGGTGTCCCCATGCGACCGGCAAGGTGGATTGTCCGCTGGGGATGGCAGCCTGTTCATCTTCCAACTATGGAATGGTGCTCAAGGTTGATACAAAAAGCGATTTGCGCCGTTATTCAAGTCCGCACCGGAACACGAAACGTTGGCAAGAACTTTACAAAGAAAGAACGAGTGTAGAACGCTGCAACTCCCGAATGAAAACCTATTTGACCGCAGACGCCATGCATGTTTGGGGCATAGAGAAAGTCATAACTCACCAATATTTAAATGCAATTGTATTGCTGGCTTCTGCCCTGGCAATGGCTCAGAAATACAGAAAAGTCGCTGCTTAAAATTTTGAATGCGCAGAAAATTCTGCAGGTCTGCCCATTTTTGAAAACCGAGTGGATTTAGCTGAAAATGCACCACCAACTAGGTCTAGGTTCTGCTATTCAATTCTCAAATAGGGAATTATGCAAAATGCTCATATATAAATAATTATTTGTAATCCATTTATATAATTATGGAGCCTTACAATCATGGTAACGTCATCCTTTATGATTACACTGATGGTACAGCTAGAGCAGGTTACATCAATGATAATAAGAAGCCAGTGGATATTAAAATAGGCGGGGCTCGAATAGCCCCTGCCTACTTATTTATGCATTAAATACCAGTTGATTGAAAGCTATCACCGGACATGTCCCACGGATGAAGTTCTACTCAAGATGCTCAATCTTTCTACGATGGATACCACCGCAAATGGACTTCTCTAACGTCTACATTGACTCTCTTTTAACATATACTAAGAGGCTTAACCTTTATTAACTATCTTTCCTTAGTCCAATTGTTGATATCACTATTCCTGCAATAAAAAGAATAATTGATAGTACAATTGGAAAAGATCCTAGCATCTGATTGCCAAAATCTTTTGTGTGAATTGCTCCATATTTCGTGTAAATACTTGCAGCTATAAGACTCATACCATATAGAACAACCCCCGAAAGACATAAAGTTGAACCTAATAAAACTTGTTTCATCTGAACCTCCTGAGAGATTAAACTCCTAACCAGTATGGCTAGGAGTTCACATAATTAATAATCGTAACTTAAGACTTCAGTATTATTTTTCCACTCCGACGTACTTTCATTAAACCATTGATGACGTACACTTGAGGTTACATAAAGTCCTAGAAGTGTTCCAGCACTTTTGTAAGTAGCAGTATATCTAGTATCTACTGGAGCACCGCTTCCAATCCAATTGTATCTACTTCCATCGGTTCCGTAAAAAAACTGATAGTATCTTTCAGTTTCCTGATCACCTCTCGCCTGCATTTTTACTTTTGCTCCTGATGACCATGTTACATTCGCAGTTACTGCAAACGGGTACCCTATTCCAATTTGATACTGTGTATTATTCTGCAGTTGAGTATCAATAGATCCTGTATTAGGATAGTAACTAATTAACTCATCGCCGTTGTATTGGTTATCAATTGTACCTTGAATACCATTAATGATATTACGATTATCATATGCTGGATACCATGTTGTAAATGCATCAACGGTAAGATAATCATAATTTGGATCTGCATCTTGAGACTTGTAAATTGTATATTCTGTAATCGAACGTGCAACTTCAAATGTATCTAAATCATAAAATAAGCTGTCATCATAAAACCAATTGCTTTTAGTTATACTTGTCAAAATGGTGGTAGGTGTTGTAGCTGCCGGACTAATCAACATTTTTTGGTTACTGTAAATATTATTAATTTTCGTTTTAAAATCCAAAACTTCCTTAACTTTTAATTCTCTAGTAAAAAGCCCTTAGGCACAACTATTCTCTTACAACCATGTACCTTCTTCATCAAAGATTATAGTTCATTTGTAAAATAGAGGAAACCACAAAAAAGAGACTCCACCCAAGTGTCATCTCCAATCCAATTCCATGCCTCATTTTTATTCTTTCATATTTTTATATAAAACCTCACCTTCTTGTTTAATTCTCATAACAGTCTCATGACTACTTTGGCTGCCTGAGATAAATTGAGTTACTTCTTCAGTAACCAGCTCATTTAGCGATTTATTAAAACCATTTGGCATATAAATTGGATAACGAACGCGGATGTCATGGCTCAACTTATAAAACGGTTCAAGTGAGTAACCAAATAACTCTTGGGAGTAGGATGTTCTGGTACTGTTACGATACCCAAACTAAACGATTTATCAGAGTTCTCGTATTGCTCAATCAGGCTTGTAGTCGATAGGATCATTGCTGATTTCCCACGAATGAAGAGCTCTTCCTTCTCCTTCACATCATGTGTCGCAGCGAACACGGGGACATCGAGATGGATCGCACCAGATCGGTATACCTCTTGCACAGTTGCCAATATGTTTTCCCACGCTTCAGTATCATGCATGATCCAAACATCACTGTTGTTGACCGATACCATATTTAATCCATGAGCTCTGCCTACCATACCTACAAATTCATATAATGCGCCCTCAAATGAGAAACCATAGGTCCCTTCCTTATTATCTGAGAATCTGGCCGCTAACCCAAAAAACTCTCTCCAACTTAACTGATCCTGAGGATATTCGATATCCAATTGGTCAAACATGTCCTTATTGTAAAATAACGCGATACTAGAAAACATAGGAGCTAAACCATTTAAACGATTTGATGCATTTTCTCGCAGCAGTGAAATAATGTGAGGATTCAAATTTTCAATATCAAAATGATCTTTTTGTATCCATTCCTCAAGACCTTCAAGCACCCCTCTGTTAGAAAACGCAAGATATTCTTCAAGTGACCTTGTAAATATGACATCAATATTCGCCTGTTCTATTTGTTGAACGAGCTCATCTATAGAGCCCTCCGAGCGATTGACCAATGTTTTTAGCGGAACCACTTCAACTTCAATATCAGGATATTTCAAGTAAAACAGTTCCCCATAATCAGTGTTAAACATATCTTGATTCCAATATAAAACTTTGATCTGGCCACCCTGCGAATGATTTGTTGTATTACAAGCGGTTAAAAGTATAAGTAGAACAAAAATGATGGGCAACTTTTTCATTTTATTAACCAAGTCCCTCTCACTCATTTATTTTAAACACCCATAACAAATTTTATTTACAAATATATACAATCAATTATACTCAAAAAGAGACTTAAAGGGAGGGGACTTTTTAATGAAAAAAAGGATATCAAGATTCATATTAGCTCTAGGCTTAGGGCTGCTGAATCAATCATTTGCCTTCGCAGAATCAACGATTATAGCAGATAGGGAGGTTAGGCCCATTGAAGTCGTCGTGAATGGAGAATTTATCAAAATGGATGTACATCCTCTTATGGATAAGAATCACCTATACGTTCCCATCCGAGCGCTTGCATCCCTTGGTCTTTCCTACAGCTTTAACCCCTCAACTAAAATTACAACAGTACAAAATAAAGATGGAGATTACTTGAAGCTCAGTGTGAATAGCACAACCGCCTATAAAAATGAAAAACCGATCCAAATGGATATGCCTGCTCAAAATAAAAATGGCCGTATTCTTGTTCCATTACGCTTTATCAGCGAATCCTTGGGATACAACGTTCAATTTGAATCCATTCGCAAATTCGTTTTTATTAACTCACAAGACTATACATTTGATCCGAACTTACTGTATCAAGATGACCTTCAAGCAGCGCGTAAAGCCGCGATCGCTTTGCCGATCAACGTGGACTTCAAAACGCTTGGCACATTTGATGGTTATCGTTTACACCAATATTCCTTCCCCGTAGGAAGAGCAGATACCTACTTTTTTAATGATGGAATTTTTACTTTTGTGCAAATCATAGATGGCAAAGCCATTGCCATTGGACAGTTGTTTCGGGAACGAAGAGAACCTTCACAAGCAGCAGGGAATGTTTCACCCGAAATGAGTTTAGATACGGACCCGATCATGGAGCCTTACAACTATGGAAATGTCATCTTTTTTGATTACACTGATGGTACGGCTAGAGCAGGCTACACGGATGATAATAATAAGCGAGTGGATATTGAAACAAAGATGAATATATATTCTGATATCATACAAAAACTTCCTGATCATCGCTATGGTAGATATAAAATAGGCAGGGATCGATAAGAGCTTAATATGGGGTGGTGTTGCTCAATGTGGAAACAAAAGAAAGTTAAAATATTGTCCTTTTCTTTTATCATTTTATTATGCATTACTATGCTCTCCTTTTATATGTATATATGGATATCTGATCCGTTAAAGACAGATGGTTGGTCCAATTATAATAAAGAACACAAACGAATATATCTTTCACTTATAAATAATGGATTTATTAAAATGGAGATAGAGAAGGTGACTGTAAACAGCGGAAAACAACCAGAACAGCTCAATTTGGTCATGAGTTATACTGGACAAATCGTTTCGGCTGGAATTGAAGAAAATCCGCAAGCGCGAATCATCGGCATTGACGAGGGATTTATTCACCCCAAATTATCTGAAAATGAACTAAGAGATTTAATAAATAATAATACACAACAATTACCACTGCATTACGGGGTTCTGATCATAAACAAGGAAAACATTGAAAGCATACGTATCAAATATAAATATTTTGGTATTTCTAAAACTTTGAATGTGAATTTAGAACAAGGGAATTGAAACTTTACTTTTGAGTTGAGGAAACACTGGCTAGCTAAAGTCCTACACAATAAAGAACGTTAAAGAACCTCAACTAGCCAATCCTGCCAAAGCCTTTATGGATTTACTAGCTCATGGTGGTGCCCCTTCAGCTCGATTCTATAATATCCAAACGTTGCTTTTCTTTCATCAGAGCTTAAATGGCCAGAGCGTTGAAAGCCAAATGTAGTAATACCGTTATCATCAATTGGCCAATCATAGACCTTGCCTAATGTGTCAAAGCCATAATAAAATCCTGGTTTGCCTAAATAATCAGAAACCCATTCTCCATTGTTAAATGCTGCCGATTTTATATTGCTTGTTTCATGCGCATTGAGTATACCACGCTCATATCTCGTCATATAATAGACATTGTTTTGATATGTTTTTACCGCCTTGATCGGTGCCTTTTCAATCGCTACTCTTGTAATCGTTTCTCCATCCACATGGTATAAAATAAATTGCTGCGTTGTGGCATAGTCATAATTCAAATAAAAATGGCCCAGATCTGTTTTAAACCATATGTCCCCTAGCCAGACCGTATTTTCATCCTCCATTAATTCCTGATAAACAAAGGGCTCGAAATAAGGGAGATTATTGCTAACTAATAATTGATCATTTTCTTTAATTACTGCCATAAAACGGTCACTATAGACAATGGATTTTCCTTGGTATAGCAATTCGTAAATGTGGATAAGATTACGGTTTTCAAGCACTTTGGCGTTAACATCCCTAATTATAATCAAGCTATAGGGTTGAATCTCTTCATTTTTTAAATAGACTACTTTTTTATTAAAGGCCTCGCCAATATACCTTAAAGGAATATAAGTTGAATTGTTATAAACGTCCGCAGCCACATCCATTTCACTGGATTTTCCATTTATAGAAATATCCTTTTTTCCTATTTTCAAGGTTATGGTTTTATCAACGTGCTTAATAGTAATGAACTGATTTTTAGCGTTAAAATCTACCTTTGCACCCAACCCTTCCGAAATAAAACGAAGCGGTACTAACGTTCTGCCATCTTTAACAATCGGCTGTACGGCTGATACCCTCTGCCCATTAATAAACGCCATGGAGCTTTCAGGAGACAGAATCATACTATTTTTCAAGTCATTTTCTGTTATATCTTTATAATAGTCTCGAAGATTTTCCGCGTGAGCCGTATCACCAAAAGCAATGAACATTATAAAAGTGAATAATGCGAGGATTCTTATTTTCATAGGCACACCTCTTGAATGGTTTATTTAGTTTAAATTACACATAAATAGATCGTGATTAACTATTTTTATGGGCTGGGGTATCCAATCAAAAAAGCACACTACACCTAAGAGAATTATGAGACCTAAAATGATAGAATTCCTTTTCCTTAAAAGCTTCACTTCGAATGATCTATCCTTTTTATTCCGATTATGCAAATATATATAACTATAATGGAAGCTTTTATATAGGGATAACTCCACTGTTTCTATGCTACAGTCATTAGGGGGTTGCTTTTTTTAACTCCTGGTCCAGTATAAATTGTCCCTCGGACTCAATTCTGTTGAGCGCCTCTTCCAAGGAGATCTCCTTCTTTTCAACCCTTTTTATTTCAAGCTGCTCTAGCTCTTTGAGTTGAGCATCAAACCTTGCTGGAATTCTATCAGGGTAGGCTTCTATAATAGTCCTCTAACGAACTTGCTGAAAATGATTGCTCTGGCAGATATACAGCCCCCGAGCTACTGCTCCTCAACGCTAAATCCCAGATAGCTTTCCACGAATCTGTTGTCAGATTAACCTTCATTGTTTTAGTATTTACAGTAATTAGTCCTTGTGTATAGGCGATCCGATTGGCGATTCCGACCGTAGTATCAGCTAGAGGTGTCCCAAAGCCATATATTTTGTCATTGCTGCTAGGATCAACAGGAAACTGCTGCGCAAGATTCAAAATTTCCTCCCAGGTCATATTATCATGCGGAGGTTCAACACCATGTTTTTGAAATAGATCCTTATTATAATACAGCGCATTTGCATAAAATCTCGGACTCAGTCCATACAGCTTTCCGTTCCCTTTTCCCTTCAAAAATTCAATTACAGAGGGGTTGATATCATCTATATCATACTGATCTTTCTTAATAAGTGGCTCCAAATCCACGAGCAGGCCGTCTATTCCAAACTGTTCATATTGTTCTGAACTCAAAAGAAGAATATCCGGCTTAGTCTCTTCAATCGCTAACTTAAGGGCATCCTTGCCGGATTCAAGATTAAGATTCTGTGTTTCAATAACTTCAATTTCTGTCGGGTACTTGGTTTGGAACATATCACCATAATCCTGGTAAAAAAAATTTTCACTGTGATACATCACCCTGAGATGCCTTGTTTGTTTTTCTTTAATTGAACTGCTAACTGTACATCCCGTAAGAAGTATGCAGAAAAAGAGTATAAACACTTTATTTACATGCTTGATAGGCACCTTAATATTCTACCTCCATTTATCAGATCTTTTCATATTCTAACCTGTAAATATCTGTGGAGTTCATCAGTGATGTGATTACCACTTCGTACCGCTTAAATATAACCCAGATGTATCAGTATCATTAGCTTCATCATTTGTTGAATCCAATTCTATGGGTTTATAAACAACGATCTCGCCTTTTTCTATCTCATGCAGTGTATCTTCCATGCTGCTTAAAACTTGAGAAAGTTTGTCCCGACTTATCCTTCCTTTATTGACCAAGCCATCTCCAACTTTTTTGATGTTTTCCATTTCAGCTTTGTACTCTTTATAAGAATAACTTTCTAGGCCATAATTATCCTCATGCTCTGAGACATCCCTAATAAATATACCGCTATCCGTTATTTTTGATCTAATCTCATCAATGGAGCTTACTGATTTGTCTGTATCCTTTCCATTCATCTCAGCCTTTCCTAAAATCGGATTAACGTCAGCTATCTTCGCATTGGTAGCAAATACAGTTACGCTGCCTGCAATTAACGCGGCCGACCGGGTTAACCCCCTAATATTGGACACAGCACCTCTTATTCGAATGATTGCATAGAATCGCTCGATGTTTCATAGTTTTTCATCTGATGACGATCATGCCTTACACGTTGATTTCCTTGGGTCTTACATTGCCTTGCCGGACTGCTTCCATGTATTCGTACGGCGACATATCATATATGCTTCCATGGATGCGATTGCGATTGTAATTGTAGATAAAACCGCTAACGATCTTATATGCCTGTTGGTAGCTCTCAAAATCGTGGCGCTGGTAACATTCCGATTCAAGGATCGAGTGAAAAGACTCGATGTGGGCGTTCTTATTCGGCGTCTTAGGCGGTATTCGTTCGTGGATAATTCCAAACTGTTCACAAGCCTCCGCAAACCGATGGCTAATGAACTGTGGACCGTTATCCGATCGAATAATTGGTCGATTCGCCTTGTCAAAGAGCTGGCGCTTCATTAGTGCCTCCTGCGTGATTTGAACCAGATCCTTAGCCTCGCAGGACAAGCCATGATGATAAGCAACAATTGCTCGGTCGAACACATCGATGATGCTCATCAGGAAGAAAAAGCGCTGTTCACCTTCGAGCCAACCATACTTAATATCCGTTTCCCACAGTTGATTGGAAGCGGTAATGACTTTGTTATTTGCGAGTCGTTTCGGATGCTTGGCCTTGAGCTTCCGCTGAGGGCGAAGCACATTCATTTTCTTGCACAGCCGATAGACTTTCTTCTTGTTAATCACAAGGTGGTGCTGGCGCCTCAGCATCTTTGTCAGCTTGCGGTATCCGTAGACAGACGTGTACTCATCGGCCAACAGCTCCATGATCCACTCACAGATTTGCTCATCGCTAATTCGCTTGTTGTCTTGCGTATATGAGTAACCAGGCGCGGAGCGACCGTTCCTGAGGATTCGCTCAGTTTGCTGATTCGGGCGATTCACATGTGCATAATATGTGGAACGCTCCACTTCCAGAATGCGCAGCACAAGGCTGATTGAATAGCCCTGCATGATGTATTTCTGCGAAATTTCTATTTTATCCGCAAGTGTGGGTTCGTTTTTTTTAACAGGTCACGGAGGATTTCCCTCTCTAGCGCCTGCTCTGCATAGAGCTTCTTGAGTTTCTCGTGCTCCTTCTCCAAGGCTGCATAATCTGAGGCTGTAGGAACGAATGAAGCATGCTTCAAAGCATCGCCATCCAATTCGTCAAGATCCTTGCGTTTCAATTCTCTTGCCCAGCGCAGCACCATCTTCGGATCAAGATCATGCTGCCTGGCTACTGCCGTCATATTGCCGATTTCATGCCCCTTGGATACAACCTTTTTCTTGAAGTTCAGATCATACCGTTTTCTTTCCATTGCGTTCCCCTCCGACTGATTTCATTCTATCGGAATAAGGGGTGTACTGTCCAAGTTCATTTGGGGGCTAAATAGCGACAAACAGAGGGTTAACGCCGTTGTCTGCTTAAATTTCATGATGGATACAATCCTTTCCCTTGTAGAATGGTTACTAAATCCATAATTAAAGGAGGCCACCTTTGAATTTCTCTCTGCCATATGAATAAGAGATAAAGCATAGCTAGATTTTTCTTGCTCCCCTAAGGTTCGTATTACCCTCTCATCACAAGTAAGTTCTAAATCTCTAATCATGAGGAAATGCATAAGCCACACGAGTGGATTAAACCAGTAACAGCAGAGAATAACTGCAGAAAATACCCTCCATAGAATATCTAAATGCTTTATATGCATCTTCTCATGCGTAAGGATATACTTTAAAAGCTTTTCATCTTGCAAATCCAAAGATTTGGGCAATATTATCTTTGGCTTTATGAAGCCGCAAGCTATAGGAGATATCAAACGATCTGAAGTCATAACTTGAATTCGACGAATGAACTTCTGCTGACTGAGCCATTTATCAATAAAAAATTGATTGCGTATAGGCAGTGCCGTCTTTAAATCTTTGTTGTTTTTGTAGAAATTCACTGCAAAAAAAATCCCCAGCGAGATTGTCCCAACAAACCAGATGACTGTTATAGTATCAAGAGAGAGCCTACCTTGACCAAAAGAAATGTCTTGAGTTAGAGGCCTTAAGCCCTCTTCTGTGTCCAAAAGTATTCTTTCTATGATGCCATTTGTTTGTCCTGCGGGATCGCGATTCACTCGTGAGGTTATATCGTTTAATATTGTGTTTATATTCCATTTAGACAAAATGGAATGAGGAATAGCCAATCTGAACAGGGCAATACCCCAGAGTATTAAAAACACTTTCTTCGGCACTTTATGGATTAACAGAGCCCTCAAGCACACTATGACAATAATGAAAATTCCTACAGAAATACTTCTCTCAATTAAAAATAAACTCATCTCCGCACCTCACTTTTTCAGATTCTCAACGATTTGCTTTAATTTTTCGATCTCCGAATCTGATAAATTATTTGCGTTGATGAAGGACGAGAAAAACAACTCCGTAGAACCATTAAACATCTTATTAATAAGTCCGATCGTCTCCTGTTCCTGTACTTGTTCCCTTGAAATCAAGGCTTTACATATAAACTGGGGATCTGTTCTTTGGACGGCTCCCTTATCGACCAGTTTTTTAATTACCGTGTAAGTCGTATTTCGGTTCCAGCCAATATCATCCTTGAGTATCTTTGCAAGTTGCCCGGCTGCTAATGCTCCTTGGCTCCACAGCACCTCCATCACCTTTAACTCCGCATCAAATAATTTCATTTTTCCACCTCCATTTGATTATTGTGCTAGTCATAGATACATACTACTCTGATAGTCATTACTTTTCAATACTTTTCCTATTTTATAAATAAAATCCTTTTCAACTTGGTTATTTGCTATTAAAAATAATCTAAACAAATCTTTGGATTCATTATTTCAAATATTATGCATAAATATCTAAAATTTGAGCGTGAACTAACTCTGCAACCTCTGTATCATCTTTAAATTTTGTTGGATCAATCGAAATGAGATCTTCTTTTGCTAACGTTGATCTATTTAAAATAGGCAAGGCCCGAATGGACCCTGCCTACTTACTCTCTATTCAACCAACTTTTAAATATCAAATACGCAATTCTAGTGTTTTCAAGTCAATAATAAAATTTTGTTGTTTCAGAATATCCAACCCAAGCAGCCCTCTATGGTCTCTAGGAAGAATGCCCACATCGATCTCTATATTTTCAATGCTTCTTGTACCAATTTCGATCTTGTCCATAATTTTTGTATAGAAAGGAGTGCTTCCGCCAATCCCGTATGCTTCATAGATAGAATCTCCTGTTTCGTAGGTCACACCAATTTCCTCTAAAATATCAGGACTGATTATAGTATGTGAAGATCCTGTATCTATAATTACATCTTCTATTCTCAATGTCCGTCCTCTAAACGTCACGGAAAGTGACGTTGTAATTAACTGTCCGTCATAGTTAATTTTCATTGTTATTACGTCTCACTCTTATTAGTGGATCACGCCTAAGATGGATTACAAATTCTTGATTTGATGTATGGTACACTACATTCCCTGGCTTTACTTGAAAAAATTCTTTATTAGCATCTTCATTTGGTACTGTGCGAATTGGTGCAACTTCATCTACTACCTTTTTGTTGCCTTCCTCGTGATAATTAAGTATGGAAACCAGAACAAATTGATCAGGAAACAGTTCTCTTACCTCTTGCCATTTCATTCGTTCTACCTCCTAGAAATTCGCTCTAATTCTTCATTCTATCTTGATTTTACCATACTTATAGCCAAACGTTGTCAATATACTTTACGTATTTTAACTATTTCGCCGATGCTTATGACTTCTATTTACGAAGCTCACGCAATACAATTTGTTCGAACCATTTCCAAGGAAGAAGCGCCTTCCCCCATATTGCAGTCCATGCTCCCTTGCCTAACACGTAACGCAACTTGGGATAGCGAGCTTGAGCGATTCGCACCACCGTCCTGGCCACATCCTGCGGATCGCTGGCGTTGTTAGCTACGTTTTTGCTGTAGGCCAGAATGGCGGCAAGAGGCTCCTGATAGGGTGAATCTTTCTTTGCTCTGATCGAAATGTAATCGAAGCCTTTGGACCAAATTGCGGTTTTGTATGCGCCAGGCTCCACTAAAGACACATAAATGCCGTATGGCAGCATTTCCAAACGAAGCGATTCACTGAATCCTTCCACCGCAAACTTTGAAGCCGCATAAGGCCCGTACCCGGGAAAACCAAGTCTGCCGCTGATGCTGCTGATGTTAATAATTTTCCCGTATTTTCTCGAACGCATATGTGGTAATACTTCTTGAGTCAGAGCAACAAGACCGAAAAAATTCGTGTCCATCGCATACATCCAATCCTCTAGTGGAATCTCCTCCACAAAGCCGCCAAGTGAGATGCCGGCATTATTCACAAGCACATCAATGCGTCCATGACGCTCCATCACTTCATCCACAGTCTGACGAATCGCTTGCTGATCGCTCACATCAAGGGAACAGCACTCGATATGCTGGCTTATACCCTTTTGTTCCGCAGCTTGCATCAATGCATCCTGCTTCGTGATATCACGCATGGTGGCAATGACATGATAGCCGCTTCCGGCTAATGCCAGCGTGATCAGCAAACCAAAACCGCTGGATGTTCCCGTCACCAAGGCAACCGGTCTGTTTTGCATCATGTCCTGCAGCCTCCTTTATAGTTAGAGCTTATATTTTTGGATCAAAGGAATTCCGATTTTGTTAATGACGGTTTGCAAAAATGACCAGCAAAGCCGCCGGCGAAACGGCAAGTGTCTATCATAAACAGCCGAGTACTCGATCTCAGCCGCAGCACCCCGCTTCCTTTTGAAATGAGCAGCACCAGAGCTTCTGTTTAATAAATGACCGTTCTCTAGCGCAATGTAGAATAAAAGCGCAGACAACATCCGGTACAAACCCACTTCTCTCGGCAAAGAAAGATCGTAACCGAGCAATGGGGTCGTCATGACTCCGTTGCGGCAAAAATAACCTATCACGGCATCAATACGCCCATTTTTCCGAAGCGCCTTAAGCTGAAGAATCTTATTTTTAATCGCGAGAGCGATAAAATCTTCGTTAAATTGCGGATTGTACATCGAATATTTTTGCAAATACAAAGCATTGTACAGCTCCAATATGCGCGAAATATCTTGATCTGACAACTGATCATGATCTAACATCTCATAGCCATGACGAGCGATTAGTGCATAGTCCTTTTTTAACAGCTTGCGTGACTTGGAACTTATCGAGGCCGATTGGCTAGGATGAACGAGATAGATTTGGCGGGAAGCTACCATTTTATAATTGAATCGACGTAACTCCTGAATAAGCTTCTCATGGTTCGCTTCATTAAGGGATCGATAGATGATCGCATAATCAGGGAACTGCTCGGTGAAAAAAGAGTGCAGCGCCCTTAGTTGATCCGGTGTTAGTTCGGGATATAAATTCGTTGAGACGAACCAGTTGTTTACATGAACCGCCTTATTGATCTGGCTCGCTTTAAATAATTGCCCTAATCCGCTGAGCAGGGCTGACAAGCCTTTACGCAGCAGTGCATTTTGGAGCAGCACGAGCTCTTGCTTGGCATAGCTTACATAATGCGTATAAGGAGAGCATACATAGGAATTGTCATATTGTGTTTCCGTGATTGAAATAGGAAGCACGATACCATCAAGGGATACTGCCAAGTACCTAGCTTGAACATTGTTGATATAATGCGAGGGCTGGCGCTTCACAAACGGCAAAAGAAACTTTTTAGCATATTGCCCATCTTTGGTGTTCGGCCATGGGAGATCATCTATAGTATCTGCATCATATAAACGGATCTGTTTCCTCTCCAAGCTGAAATCTCCTTTCCACGCGGCGCAGTTTTTTCAGGTCGGTTAGCTCTCCATGCTTATCGTATTTAGCTTGAACACCCTGATCATATAAGCTAAATTCAATGACTGGCGGCTGGCAATTTATTTTAAGAAATAAATCATTCATGGCATGAGTGATCTGCTGTTCAATTTGTACAGACCTAGAGCCTGCCTCATCTATCCTCAAGAAAATTTCAACGCGGTTAGGCGTATGCTGAATTGCCAAATACTCAAGCACTTGCTCGGAGGCATGAATAATCGCCCGGCTAATAAAGTCAGGAAATATCGGCTTTAGCCTGTTGTCATGCACACTGTAGCCATAAAATATATCATCACAGCGTCCTTCTATGGACTCTATTGCTAGAAAAGGAGAACCACACGGACATGGCTCAGCGCGTTCGGTTAGGACATCATTTAATCGGTAGCGCACGATCGGTTGCGTCCTTCTCGAAAAGTCAGTAATAATCGGAACAAATCGACCAAGCTTCTGATCTAAATATTCTTTTTCAATAATAACTATATCTTCGTTCAGGTGAAGGGTGCCATGGGAGCAAGTACAAGCCAGAAAACCTTCCGTGCATTGATAGACTTGATGAACCCTTTGTGCGAACTGCGTCTCTATGGCCTTCCGATCCAACGGATCCAGCACTTCGGCAACAGAAATGATTTTATGGGGATGGATTTGCAAATGCCCTTGTTGTCTAGCTTGAGCCAAAATCCGGAGCATCGATGGCGGAGCGACGATTAATCCTGGACGCTGCTCGTTCAATCGATCAATATGCTCCTGAACCGGACTTAACAAATCATAATAATGAAATTGAAGCCGCTGGCTGCCAACACTGCCATATAAATTGCTATTCGCCCGCAGGAAAAAAGCGATGCTCTCCTTTTGCAGCAATGAATGAGGCAACATTTTAGCCAGGACTGTTCCAGCCCATGCCCTTCTTTCCTGCGGACTGACGAGGAAAATACCTCGATTTCCAGATGTCCCTGATGAGAGTCCGACCGTAATCGAACCGATGGTAGGGGCGAAATCCCGGCTGTTCTCCGCTTGATACGCCACGGCAAAAGCTTCTTCTTTCGTGATTCCCACCGTATTTGATGGGTCGAAATGCTCCATCATCAGCTCTTTATCCATGATCGGAAATTGCCGCCACTGGGCATCCGTATAATCCTTCCAAAGCTCGCGATAAAAAGCAGAATGCTTGCGGACAAAACGAACATGGCTTCGTACTCTCTCCTCCTGCCACTGTTCAACCCCTTGACGACTGGCTGGCCATTGACGAAATTTTGTCCGCAAGTAGTGGTATACAATAGCTCCTTTGTCGATCAACATGACTCCCCCCCTATTTAAGAGATTCCCCGACTTCGCTGCAATGGGATGGAATAATTCGATATTCTGGGTGCTGCTTGTAGAATTGGCATATGCGCTGGAAGCTTTCTTGATACTGCCGTCGATCATCCATAATTAGGCCAGCAAGCCAATGGGGAGGCCGGGATTCACGATACGCTCGGCTTGACCATACAGCATCCGCACATAAAAAATACGGCTGATCCCCAGTATGAAGTAGAACGCCAATTTGACCGGGAGCATGTCCAGGCAAGTCGACGGCAATCACACTTCCATCGCCAAAAAGATCCAAGCCCCGCTCAAATGGAAAACTAGAGGGCAGCGAGATTCGTTGTTGTTCATCTATCGGTAGAGAACGCTCCTCAAAATCACTCGGTAATAAGTCCGGCAGGAAGCCTGCCCGAACCGCCGCTAATCCTCTACGGTGCTTCATTTTATCGTAGGCTGCTTTTAAATAAATAAACGAAGCTTCAGGAAAATCACACAGCCCAGCAATATGATCTGCATGGAGGTGGGATAAAATGACATACTTAATGTCGCTTAATTTAATCCCTGCCTCTTTTAATTGATAGACCGCCGTCTCTCTTTCTGGGATAGAAACAGGGGTCGCCTTTCGATAGAGCGAATAAGGAAAACGACTTGCTGCTTCGAAGAATCGTTCCGAATACCCCGTATCAAATAAGATAGGGCCTAACCTCGGATGCTCCATGCAGGCAAATAGAGCAGGAATTTGAATCGTCCGCCGCTCTCCGCCACGGATCGTTATTTTCTCAGATTGGAAACAGCTTCCCGCCGCAAACAGAGTCAATTTAACACGGGTGCTAAATAAGTGGGTCTCGTTGCTTGATCCATGTGACATAATCGGATATCCCTTCATCAACACTTTTACGTGGTGTATAGTTTAGATCTTTTTTCGCCGCTGATATATCTAACGTAAGACTTTTTCCTAATAGACCCACCGTATAGCGAGTGAGCAAAGGTTCCTTTTTACTCCTGGTCAGGTGGGCTTTCCACTCTAGTAAGGCGGCTGCCCCATAGGCCAGAGGATAGGAAATGTGTTTTCCGCGCAGAGGTTCCCCCAGCTTATCAAACAACTGCTGAAGTAAATCTATCAAAGCTACCGGCTCGCCATTGGTAATATTGTACTTTTTGCCTAGCGTCGATGTAGGGGAGGACATGCATTGGATTAGCGCATCAACCACATTATCGATGTAGGTCAAATCCATCAGAGCCTGGCCGCCGTTAATTAAGGGAACGCGTCCTTGTCGGTTCGCTTGAAGCAGCCGCGGAAGTATCGCCTGATCCCCCGGGCCATAGATCGCACGAGGACGGATGGTGATCACGGGAAGTCCTGCCTCAAAAGCAAGCTCCACTTCTTCTTCGGCCAGACGCTTCGTTGCGGCATACGCATTCACGGCTTGATCCGGAAGCGGAGCTGATTCTGATACATTAAAGCGATCGGTATAATCAAAATATAAGCTCGGTGTCGACACATAGATCAACCTGCCCACCTGATGCTGCCGGCAGCCCTCCAATATATTTCGGGTACCGATCACATTGCTATCATAAAAGTGACTGTATTTCCCCCAAGGTGAAGACAATGCGCCGCAATGAAACACAAAGTCTTGTCCAGCACATAGCAGAACGATCCGCTCGGTGTCCGCAAGATCACAGGGGATGAAGGCGATACCTTCGTTTTCGAATTCCTCCCCTATGGATTCATTTCGTCCAGTCGCTGTAACCTGATATCCCAGCTTACTTAAGGTTTGTGCTAGGCTCCTTCCGAGAAAACCTGTCCCGCCTGTCACTAATACGCTTGAACTCATTTCTCTTCCTCACCATTCCATTCAATATCATTCGTTGATGCTTCTAAGATCGAGATATGCTGCTGCCTGCTTACTTTGGCATTCCACCAAAGAAGCTTAAACTGCTGAAGGAACGGCTGCGGATCTCGAAATCGGAACACCACGTCTTTACCGCCCATGAACAACCGAAGCCACTCCTTGAATTTGAACCAGGAACGAATCGAACGCAAGCCATAGGACAACATCGCCAAGGAAATAATGGCTTTACGACCCGGGCGCGGAGTTATGATCTGCTCTGCCCCCTCCTCATGATGGAAAAACGCCTGATCAATCCGATCTTCCGCTCGAAATAGGTGTAATCCGCTTGTGGCTCTTGGATTGCATTCAATAGGGTAGACTTGTCCATCATCGGTGACGATAAAATCAAAGGAGATTTGCCCCGTAAATTGCTCTGCACTCACGAAGTGTTCGACCCAGCGGTCAATGTCTGGGTGATGTACAGCCTCGAAGCTAATACAAGCGCCAGGCCCAGCCGTAAATCTTACGGGATAAACCGCATGAGCCGTCAGTTTCCCTTGCTTGGCTATGCTGTAGCTGCAATAGGCTGTCCCTTCCATAAATTGCTGTGCCACCCAAGGTTGCTGTGGAGAGAGATGCTTCATTTTTTCCAATACTTCAGTTTCATCTGGTATTTCTGCTTTATCTGGCTCCTTGTTCCTCTCGCCCTTAGCAACTGTACTCGCCGCTCTCGTTTGCACCACGAAAACCTTTGCCCCAAAACGGGAGTATACCGGCTTGAAAACCCATTTCCCCGGGACAGCCAAAGCGGCCTTCACATCCTCCTGAGAGGTTAATAGACTTGTGGTTGGTGCTAATAAACCAAACTCCCTCGCCCGGCCAATAAAATCCCATTTACTATGCAAGCGCCGCAGCTTGTTTAGTGAGTCCGTAAAAACTAGGCAATGCTGACTTAAACGCTCTAAACCTCGGGCAACAAAAAATATCTCCTCGCAAGTTGGAATCAGCCCATCTATCTTTTCTTGCAAAATAATTTCTTGGAGTGCGCTAATATATCCATCTGGATCCTCATTGGGCTTAGGCACATCATAATTTCGAACGATCGCCCGCGAATGAACACAAAGGTGAGCCGGACAGCTCTCGGCCATATACACCTGATGCCCCGCCGCAGCAAGCTGACGAGCCAAATCCAGGGTAGCCGGCGCTCTTCCACCTGTCAGCAGGATTCGCTGATGCCGTTCTTCTTGCCCTGCTTGTCCCTCTTGCCTCCCTTGGCTTTCTTGCCTTTCCGCCCCTTCTTGCCCTCCCTGCCACCCTTGCCCTTCTTCTTCCTCTCGCATTCTTTGCCTTGAGCTAGTATTCAAGGATCATTCCTCCGACAGAGAAGCCTGCGGATGTGCCTAACAATAACAGCCGCTCTCCCCGCTTGATCCGTCCTTGCTTGATAGCTTCATGCAAAGCCATCGGAATGGATGCTGCGATCGTATTTCCGTGCGTTGGTGAAATATTCATTAATTGGTGCTCCGCTATTCCCAGCTTCCTCGATATCAATCGCATAGCCATGGCGCTGCCTTGATGTGGAATGACAAGCTTCAGATCTGCCATCTGACAACCCCCCACTTGGAATAAAGCATCGACAAAGTCAGGCAATACTTTTGACGCCATTCTGTAGATCGCTGGTCCATCCATTTCAAATAGAAATGGCTCTAGCTGGTCGGTATGCCGGCGATGAATTTTCGTCCCTCCACCTCTGATCTGGGAGAGATGAGCTCCTGCACTGAACGTTTGCATCGAGGAACAGATAATCTGGGAGGGTTCATCCTCCTCTGCCCTACTGATCACCACAGCCGCAGCCCCATCCCCAAACAAAGCCGCACTTTCTTTATGAGACCAATCCAACCCAACCGAAGCCACTTCCGTCGCTACGAGCAGAACACGTTGATAACGCCCTGCCGCTACCATATAAGACATAACATCCAGTCCAGTTAAAAAGCTTAAACAAGTAGAATTGATATCAAACGCAGGAACTCCAGAATGCTCTTGCCCCAATGCCTTTTGGATTAAAGAAGCCGTGCATGGAATGGACTGCTCCACGGTGCCGCTCGTAGATACAAGACAGTCGATATCCGAGAAAACAAGCCCAGCATCCTCTAACGCAGCCTCCGCTGCCCTTGCTCCCATGAAAGAAGCTGTTTCCTCTTTTACAACATGTCTAACTCTAACATCTGTTTTCTTCAGCACCCATCCGCTGGGCACACCTAATTTCTTATCTAAATCTTCTGCTGTAATCACTTGCTCCGGCAAATACTTACCCGTTCCTATTATCTTAATCTTCCGAACTTGCATCAGATCAACCTCCAGCTGCTAGAACCTAGCTGCAATAATTTCTACATGAAACTCAAATTAGACCCCGCTTTATTTAGAAACAATCTATGAACATATGGCTGAGCACTCCGGCTCAACTATATTTCTACAACTTTCTACAACTTTCTACACCCTTTCCCAAGATTATAGCCTATTTGTAAAATAGCGGAAACCACAAAAGGAGACTTCACGAAAGTGGAGTCTCGGATTTGAAGTTGTTTGTTAAAATCTTCTTACATGATACTAACCAGCCCAGCGCCATTACCTTCCGAAAAAACTAGTAAGTAAATTCTGCTACCATGACAATAAAGTTCAAATTTCCCATTATATTCCCCTTTGGTTTCTATTTTTTTTGTTTCACATAACGTTGTTGTATCCATAACGCGACCTGCTTAGATAACTCTTAAGGTAATATGTATATTTAATTCGTTACAAAAACATGAGACCTTTATCCATAAGGCTTTCACACTTTCACAAGGTTTGTGAAGAGTGTAAAAGTGGATATGTTTTGTGGGCAAGTAAGACATATACAAAATATCCTACCTACCAATTAAGTTAAGTGGGATTTTCTACGCCGTAGTGTGCCACTAGTGTATTTACAATATTTATCTGAAATATAAACAATATCCCCCTTGTGTTTTGCAAGTAGAAAATGCTTAGTTTTGCAGCCAAAAGTGCTAAACCCACTTGCCAGCATCAAAGTTACATAGGAATTCGTTCCATTGCTTGCTTGAAGCGGAAGCTCTCACCTGTGAAGGAAAGAATATGAGCATGGTGCACCAGACGATCGACGAGTGCTGACGTGAGTTTGGTATCGCCGAATATCGATGTCCATTGACCAAACTCTAAGTTAGATGTAACGATCACACTCTTTTGTTCATAGCAATCCGCTATCACGTTAAATAATAGTTCAGAACCGGTTTGGTTGAATGGGACGTAACCAACCTCATCAAGAATGAGCAAGTCAACTTTTCTCAACTTATCTCGAAATCGGTTAAGTGTTCCCGTCGTAAATTTCTCCTGAAGCATGGCAACTAAATCGGAGGCTCGGTAGAACTGCACCGCATTGCCACGGCGACAAGCCTCCACACCCAATGCCGTTGCCATATGCGTCTTGCCTGTGCCTACGGCACCCATTAAGAGTAAATTCTCCTTGCGCTCTAACCATTCCAATCCCTGAATTTTCTCTGGACTGCTGCCGTTCGGAAAAGTGATATGGTCATAGGCATACCCCTCAAAGGTCTTAATATGCGGAAATCCTGCCTGCTGGACGAGCTTTCCCAGCTTGGCACGGCGGCGTCCGTCCAGTTCCGCACTTAGAATCTGTTCCACAATGCTTCGAATCTCTTCATTTTGTTGAAGCGATACATAGTCCATGACATGGGCCAATCGTAGCTGCCGACATAAATTGGCTAATTCTGTTGGCATGTTAGCTCACCCCCACAAGCTGGTCGTAGCGCTCAAGAGAGCCCTCCAAACGAGTTCCCGGGGGCGACAGCTTCTCCTCCCACGTAATGGGCAAGTCTCGGCTTCCATATTTCATACCAAGGATACCCGTGACGCGGGAAACTGCCGCATCCTGGCCTAGCAAAGCGATTGCCTCTTGGATCTGTTCTATGGTGTACACATCGCTCCAGTGCAACAGCGCCTGAAGGCGCTCTTTTCGCTCAGCCAGATCCTTCACCGTCACATACACGTGCAGTGTCTCCGGCAGCATGCGAAGGAACTGCGAATGTGTAACACTGCGCGGTTTTCTCAACCATCCGCTAAATACTTTCGACCACGGAACGTCCGCCGTTCGTCCCGTGTAAGGTCTAGGCACCTCCCGAATCTTCTGGTGGTGACCGTTCAGGATAACCAGACGATCCCAGAACGTTTGGATCAGCACCTCGCTACCTGGCGCAACCATTCCTAGTAACGGAATCGTCGTATCTTCAATCCGAATTTCCCCGTACTTATTGACTACCGCAGCAGCCAAGCGAAAAGCATCAAATCCATGCTCCGGCAATGTAAGGAGCTTACGTCGGTCATCCTCCCACAGATCAGCGATTCGGCGGTTTTGAGCATAATGCTTACGCTGGTGATCTTGAGTTGCCTGCTCAGCGAAATACGCGACAAGTTGTTCATGGTTTTCATAGATGGGAATGGGGACGGCCCAGTTCCTCTTAGAGTAGCCGCATTTATTTTCCACATGCCCCTTTTCATGACCGCTATACGGATTGCAGAAGACAGCTTCAAACCGGTAATGGGCACAGAATCGCAGAAAGCCTTCGGTTAATTGCCGCTCGCCTCCTTTCTCGATATGCACGACGGCGGCAGACAGGTTGTCGAACCATATCCGCTGAGGAACACCGCCCATCTGTTCGAAGCATTGCTTCATCGCTTCTAAGAAGCATTCCTGATTTTCCGCCGGTGTCGGATAAACGAATGCAGCGTTGCTATGCGGGAAAGACATCACCAGAAGTTTATATGTAAGCATTTGGTGCCCTTGGCTTACCTCAAGGGTCGTAAAGTCGACTTGAGCCTCTCCAGGCGGATGTTCTAGTCGTTCATACGTTTTGGCACGTTCCAGTTCCATTTCACTCTTTCGTTTCTGCACATAGGCTAGCACTGTACGTTGTCCGCCTGTAAATTGATGTTCGTCACGTAACCTTTGAAAAATGCGTACACCTGTATGACGTTGCTTTCGGGGGAGCAAGCGGTCCTCTTCCAACCACGTATCGACAATCTCCATAAATGCCCCCATGACTGGACTTCTACTTTTTCGTTTGGCCACAGATACATTCCAGTTAGTTTGATCGGCATATTTTTTTGCTGTTCGCCAATGAACCCCCACACGTTCAGCTATTTCATTTACAGAACAGCCTTCTACTTCGCGTAGAAATCTGATATAGTCTTGTTGAGGCATTTTCAACATCCTTTCATTTCTCCTCTCGCTACGTTGTCGCAAACATAACGATAGGATGATAATGGGATGCTGACAAGTGTCTCTTTTTTGCATCAAAGTTCGGCATTTTTACGCTGCAATATTAGGCACTTTTATTATGCAAGAAACACCCCTTCTGACAACAAACTGCGGTAATCACCATATTCTTCTAATTAATCTATATACAAGAATAAACATATATGTTATAGTCTGTCATAATATTTCCATTACCACAAAATATTGGGTGGAGGTAGAAAAAGGAGGAGTTTTATATGAGAACAATAAAAATTACAGTCAGTACTTTACTAGCAATTTTCATATTAATGATGGGTACATTAGTTCATGCAAATGTTGGAAGTGCCTCTCAATTGACTTTACAAGGTACAACTATTTTTGACCTCGACGAATACGGGAAGCAGTTAGAAGATGTTTCAGCAGGAAGCCAAACGGAAATTTATATAGATGACTATTTCTTTTCTGATAGTTCAGTGAAGTTACATGGCACAGTATTCACCGCTAAGGATGAAAAGACATTTAATTTAGAAGGTACTCTAAAGAAAGCTGACTACACTAATACATTAATTGTTGGAAATTTAGTAGATACCTCAGGAAATTATGATGTTATCTTTTTTGGAATAGATAGTGCACCAAATTCTAACATCACTCTTAATTATGGACAATATTCTGATAATGATACTCTCTTGAAACTATACTTACTTGAAAAAGGCACTCGTAATTTTACAGTAGTTGAATCAACTATTGATAACAGTACTCTTAATTTATCTGAACAATTTAATAATGTGTCAGAATTAAATCAAGGAGAATACACTGATATATTTTGGTTCAGTAAAATTCTAAATCCAATTAAATCTTCCGAAAGTAGCCCCATTGCTAAATTTGCTGTAACAAGCGGTGTATCCGATAAAACATACTCATTAAGCTATGCTATTGGAGTCGGTACTGTAAATGAAGAAATGGTAGTAAGAACATACGTTGAAGGACCAACTTCAATAAGTAGCGGGTTAACCCCCTAATATTGGACACAGCACCTCTTATTCGAATGATTGCATAGAATCGCTCGATGTTTCATAGTTTTTCATCTGATGACGATCATGCCTTACACGTTGATTTCCTTGGGTCTTACATTGCCTTGCCGGACTGCTTCCATGTATTCGTACGGCGACATATCATATATGCTTCCATGGATGCGATTGCGATTGTAATTGTAGATAAAACCGCTAACGATCTTATATGCCTGTTGGTAGCTCTCAAAATCGTGGCGCTGGTAACATTCCGATTCAAGGATCGAGTGAAAAGACTCGATGTGGGCGTTCTTATTCGGCGTCTTAGGCGGTATTCGTTCGTGGATAATTCCAAACTGTTCACAAGCCTCCGCAAACCGATGGCTAATGAACTGTGGACCGTTATCCGATCGAATAATTGGTCGATTCGCCTTGTCAAAGAGCTGGCGCTTCATTAGTGCCTCCTGCGTGATTTGAACCAGATCCTTAGCCTCGCAGGACAAGCCATGATGATAAGCAACAATTGCTCGGTCGAACACATCGATGATGCTCATCAGGAAGAAAAAGCGCTGTTCACCTTCGAGCCAACCATACTTAATATCCGTTTCCCACAGTTGATTGGAAGCGGTAATGACTTTGTTATTTGCGAGTCGTTTCGGATGCTTGGCCTTGAGCTTCCGCTGAGGGCGAAGCACATTCATTTTCTTGCACAGCCGATAGACTTTCTTCTTGTTAATCACAAGGTGGTGCTGGCGCCTCAGCATCTTTGTCAGCTTGCGGTATCCGTAGACAGACGTGTACTCATCGGCCAACAGCTCCATGATCCACTCACAGATTTGCTCATCGCTAATTCGCTTGTTGTCTTGCGTATATGAGTAACCAGGCGCGGAGCGACCGTTCCTGAGGATTCGCTCAGTTTGCTGATTCGGGCGATTCACATGTGCATAATATGTGGAACGCTCCACTTCCAGAATGCGCAGCACAAGGCTGATTGAATAGCCCTGCATGATGTATTTCTGCGAAATTTCTATTTTATCCGCAAGTGTGGGTTCGTTTTTTTTAACAGGTCACGGAGGATTTCCCTCTCTAGCGCCTGCTCTGCATAGAGCTTCTTGAGTTTCTCGTGCTCCTTCTCCAAGGCTGCATAATCTGAGGCTGTAGGAACGAATGAAGCATGCTTCAAAGCATCGCCATCCAATTCGTCAAGATCCTTGCGTTTCAATTCTCTTGCCCAGCGCAGCACCATCTTCGGATCAAGATCATGCTGCCTGGCTACTGCCGTCATATTGCCGATTTCATGCCCCTTGGATACAACCTTTTTCTTGAAGTTCAGATCATACCGTTTTCTTTCCATTGCGTTCCCCTCCGACTGATTTCATTCTATCGGAATAAGGGGTGTACTGTCCAAGTTCATTTGGGGGCTAAATAGGTAGTGATGGGGTATTTAGTACAAAAATATACCCACTATCAACAAGAACATATTCAACTCAAGTCCCAAATGTTAATTCTAACACGTCTAACTTTGAAATTGGTGTGTCTCAAGATACTGTTCTAGAAGCATATACAGATCCTGGGGATGTTTTCAGATATCAGCAATGGGATGGAAGCTGGCAAAATTCTAGTAGTATTAATCTCGGATTAAGTTGGAGTTATTCACTTCCAGGGACTGGTTTATCGTTCTCGCCAACTTATACGAATACCACTCAATATACTTCAAAAACTCTTAAAAACTTTGATAATAGTGGAACAAATAAGGTAAGACAAACAAAGGTTCAATTATCAAAAAATAATATACTTAAAACTCCTTCGCATACATTTGACGTAAATTTTAGCGTTGGTCATTATAGTACTAATGCTCAAAAGAAACTTAATCTAAAATGGACATATTATGTTTGGAATGCCCAAAGTATTTATAGTTCTGCGGTAGGGCAAAAAACTAGTAATATGTATTTTTCATATGGATCTTCCAATTGATATTTTATAAAAACTATTACTATAATTAGAATAAGCAAAGGTAGAATAATATAATTGTTATTCTACCTTTATATTTCATTACAAGTATCATAGTCACAAAAATGATAAGGGAGATATTTAAATATGTTGGGTTTTTTTGTGATATTTATATGCCTTTTTTTTCAATTAATCTTTTTATTCAGAAGTAATGACAAAATTAGAGATTTACTATTAATGATGAGTTATTTATTTGTTTTAAACTCAATTTTACTATTATTTGGATACGTGCAGACAATACAAGGGGCGACAGATGTATCATATCTCAGTATTTTCACTTTAAAGGCAAGTCAAATATATCCGTACTTTAAAATATCTTTAGGTTTAGCATTAATAGCTTTCACACTCTTTCTGTTTAAGAGAATACTAAACAGCAACGATTAAATAATAATGAACATTCTATTAGAGATGTTCACTATTCCTATTACTGTTTTTGTATTTTTATCTCACTCCACCTCAGCTCCAGACAACAATTAGTCCAGTGACAACTGTCAGCAAAATACGCTGATGCCGTCCTTATTCTTCAGCTCTCCTTCTTTGCCTTGAGCTAGTATTTAAGGATCATTCCTCCGACAGAGAAGCCTGCGGATGTGCCTAACAATAACATCCGCTCTCCCCGCTGGCCCATCCATTTCAAATAGAAATGGCTCTAGCTGGTCGGTATGCCGGCGATGAATTTTCGTCCCTCCACCTCTGATCTGGGAGAGATGAGCTCCCGCACTGAACGTTTGCATCGAGGAACAGATAATCTGGGAGGGTTCATCCTCCTCTGCCCTACTGATCACCACAGCCGCAGCCCCATCCCCAAACAAAGCCGCACTTTCTTTATGAGACCAATCCAAGCCAACCGAAGCCACTTCCGTCGCTACGAGCAGAACACGTTGATACCGCCCTGCCGCTACCATATAAGACATAACATCCAGTCCAGTTAAAAAACTTAAACAAGTCGAATTGATATCAAACGCAGGAACTCCAGAATGCTCTTGTCCCAATGCCTTTTGGATTAAAGAAGCCGTGCATGGAATGGATTGCTCCACGGTGCCGCTCGTAGATACAAGACAGTCAATATCTGAAAAAGCAAGCCCAGCATCCTCTAACGCAGCCTCCGCTGCCCTTGCTCCCATGAAAGAAGCGGTTTCGTCTTTTACAACATGTCTAACGCTAACATCTGTTTTCTTCAGCACCCATCCGCTGGGCACACCTAATTTCTTGTCTAAATCTTCTGCTGTGATCACTTGCTCCGGCAAATACTTACCCGTTCCTATTATCTTAATCTTCCGAACTTGCATCACATCAACCTCCAGCTGCTAGAACCTAGCTGCAATAATTTCTACATGAAACTCAAATTAGACCCCGCTTTATTTAGAAACAATCGATAAACAAATGCCTCAGCACTCAGGCGAAGCTATATTCCTACAATTTTCTACAACTTTCTACACCCTTTCCCAAGATTATAGCCTATTTGTAAAATAGCGGAAACCACAAAAGGAGACTCCACGAAAACGGGGTCTCCGATTCAAGTTGTTTATTAGAAGCTTATCTCACGCAATTCTTTCTAATAGTTCTTGCAAAATATCATCTAGCTCCTCTTCTTTCTCATCCCTTGATGAATTATTTAACATTCTCTCTAGGTCTTCTCGTAATTCTTGCAAGATATCTCTTGGCAATCTATTTACTAATCCGTGAAGCACAAAATACTTCCAACAACCATCATTTGAATTATCCTTTGCTATTGGCCAATTACCATCCTGCAGCCATTCTAAGAGCTCGGGTAGTATAATTTTCAGCTTTTGTAAGGGTTGATGCTTGAGCAAGCTAACTCGTTCATAGTCGCTTTTGTGCTGAGGTACTAAGTCTTTAATATTCATAGATTCACCACTATTCAATCTTATTGTTTTTATACCGGTCTTTTAGCTCCTTAATAAATACATCAATGGGTTCCTTATAATCGATTGGTTTATAAATAGATCTGTTATTCCACTTATGTCGATGATCTTGGTCTTCAAATCCGTCCTTATTATATTCTAGAGATTTCATAATCATCATGATCTCGTTCAATGTACTTCTTACACTTCTGTTATCTGTTTTTGTGATGACCATCTCATTACAATTCTTTATATAAAATTCAATCAGTTTTTCCGGAATATCTTCTAAAGTAAGATATCTCATTAGGTTTGTTATAAAAATCTCTTGCAGCCGATTAGCTTGGTTACTCCTTATTCCAGAGATAGTTAGACTCAGTCGAGATAAATCGTTCATAAATACATAATGCTTCTTTCGATATAGAGTGAAGATATTAACGTGCCAACTAAAGAATAAGTCAGTTTCTAATACAGGCTCTGGATTGATATGCAAGTCTTTTAAGGTATCTTTTGTGGCTTTTATAAATAGCATATGAGTTAGTCCTTTCATTCGCGTTGGTTTCAGATAACATTTCAGTATCCAGTAAAGCTTAAAGCTTTTACACACTGGTTTCAACGTGCTTAACCTCGCACGCTATTCGCTGAAACAATTTCACTGCCTCTAGGCTCAAGCCTCAGTTATCGTAATCTCTCAACTACCGTCTTCTTCGCCGTTAAAATCCTCATAAATTTGAGAACAACAGCTTGAATCAGCAGCATAACTAGTAAATATATAAGAATGGGGCTCCACGGAAATTGATATTGTATAAAAGAAAACCCACCCACGTTTCCTAACGATTCGCTTAGCCCATATCCAATAAGATTCCCTATAATAAGAGAAATCACGAAGCTCCCCACAATGAAAAAGCCAGCTTCGTAACCTAACATGGCGGATAATTGCTTATATTCCATACCTATGGCCTGCATGATTCCCAATTCGACTTTTCTCGCATTAATTGAGGTCATCACCGTGTTCAACAAATTAATAACACTAAATAAAGCTAAAAATATCATAAAAGTGTACACAACAATCGTGATCGTCCGAAAAGCCGCCTTATTGGACTTCGCCATGTCAGAAAATGAATTTAACTTTAAAGTGTCCTTATTTTGAATTAATTTCTGTAGTTCATCCTTCACCAATTGTTCATTCGTATCTTCTGTAAGAATCACTTCATAGCTTTGATTCGGATTAAAGGGGGTGATTGACTCCATGACTCCTGATGGCAAGTAGAACAGAACGCCCAAATTTTTATCCGCTAGGTCGCCTATAATCTCGAACTCATGTTCAATCTTGTTCTGATCATCGCCAATGATAAGTGAAATACGATCGCCAACCTGGTATCTAATGTCGTAAAATTCAAAATCACCGCTGGAGCTATTCATGAGGATATAAGAGTTATTAGAGGAATTGGGTTCGAGTATTTCCCCGTGTACCAGGCGCTTTCTTAATGACTCGATATTACTCGCTGAAATATTCTCGATGCCTACTACCACAGGATCTGCGCTTTCGTTC
This sequence comes from Paenibacillus lentus, assembly GCF_003931855.1. Taxonomy (NCBI): domain Bacteria; kingdom Bacillati; phylum Bacillota; class Bacilli; order Caryophanales; family Paenibacillaceae; genus Paenibacillus; species Paenibacillus lentus. The sequence continues at coordinate 472,091 of NZ_CP034248.1, forward strand.
GCCCCATTGACAGCAGCTTCAATATATTGACGGTCTACAACATTTTCAACTCCGCTAATGGATAGGATGCTGTCTTTTAGGGCTCCAGAGAGTTGATCTTCGCTTTGCAGATCGCTTAAATTCACCGTTTCAGAATAGAGCTCGTTATTGATTTGAATGATAAACTTGCCGTTATTCGGAAAGTACTGCCGTGTTTTTGCAATGGAATCAACCGAATTTAACAGTGTCGCAAAGGAAATGAAAAGGGCCCCGCTTATAACCAATGACAGCAGCGTTAATGTTGTTTTTTTTCGGCTTCTTGTTAAACTCATCCTTGCTAACGTAAAGGGGGTTAGCCGTTTTGAGCTTTTCTTCTCTTTCTTCTTAAATGTATAGGTCTCTGCTCCAACATATCGAATGGCTTCGATCGGGGAGATTTTAGCTGCAAAATTGGCCGGCGAATTCAATGAAAAGCGGACCGTTAATTCAGTAAACAAACCCGCTGCTAAGGCGAGAATTATACTGGGAAAGAGGTTCCAGACGGAAGGATTCATGGCCCAACTTATCAAACATCCCAGGAGAACGCCAGCCGGAATAAATTTGCGGGATAAGTATCTCCCTTCATATTTCACCAACTTCTTGATTTGCTTTCGCGTTGCTCCTAGTGCTCGTAGTTGTCCGTATTGTTTGATTTGTTTGATAATTGATATATAAAAGATGTTGTAGATGACGACCCAGCATGCCAATGCGATGATAATGATGATACAAAAAATCGTCAGAATGGTATCGCTTGATAGATTGTTGGTATCTACGTTCATATGATTAATCTGGATGTTTTGCTCAGAAAGACCGATTTGCTTTCCGATATCTTTAATTTTGGATTTCAGTTCTTCGTTGGCGTAACTGCCGGCATTAAGAATTCTGATAGCTGCGGAGTATTTTTCCTTGGAAAGATGCGGGTCAGCATCAACAAACGCTTTGGATACTAGGGCGTTATAGCTGATCCGATTGCCCTCTCCGGACGCAGTTGTATGTAACAGGCCTGAAATGACAAATTCATTCATTTGCATTTCTTTGCTGGCGTTGTTTCTAAATTCCACTACGATACGATCACCAATACCCGGTTTTTGAGAAGTCGTTGAAAAGTAGTCCCTTTCTATTACAATTTCATTGGGCTTCGTCGGGAATTTGCCTTCATCGATACGAGCATAGGATAAGTCCATCATCATTTGATCTGTATACAAAATGGATAATAAACGCTCCTCTTGCTTCTCTCTACCAACCTCCAGATACAACCCAACCTCGTCAACCTCGTATACTTGCTTTAATTGAAATATCTCTGTCTCACTAACATCATTGAATATCGCTTGGAAATCGGAATCCTGTTGCAGGTTAGTGAAGGAGTTATAACCAAAGGTCAATACAACGGTTAATAAAACCGCAGCCAAAGCAATAATACTGCCTGCAAAATAGTTTTTGACTTTGTCTGCCTTTAAGTTCGCTTTGGATAATTTTTTGATCATCATCATATTCTGTTTTGACATAGTTCCACGTTCCACCACCTTATTTTCAAGAACTGCTAAACTATTTTTCCGTCCTCGATGCGGATGATACGATCGGCCAGCTTGGCTATATCGGGATTATGAGTAATCATGATGAGCGTTTGCTTATACCTTTGGTTGCTTAGTCTTAAAAGTTCCAATACGGTAGAACTTGTTTTGCTGTCTAAGTTTCCCGTTGGCTCGTCGGCCAAAATAATGGCCGGTTTGGTTGCCAGTGCCCTTGCAATCGCAACCCTTTGCTGCTGCCCTCCAGACAATTGATTTATTAATTTCGTTTGTTTAACGTGTAAATCGAGCATCTCTAAAATACTTATTAAATAATCTTCATCTATCTTGCCATGATCCAGTTCTACCGGAAGTATCACGTTCTCGTAGACATTTAAAGTAGGAATCAAATTGTAATCTTGAAAAATAAAACCGATGTTCGTTCTCCTGAACACCGTGAGGTGATCATCGCTAAGTTTGGATAGTTCGCATCCATTGATGACTACTGCTCCTTCCGTAGGTACATCGAGTCCACCTATCAAATTTAACAAGGTTGACTTACCGCTTCCCGATGTTCCCTCAATAGCGACAAATTCTCCACGCTTCACGGTTAAATTGACGCCATCCAAAGCTTTAATTAAATTAGAGGCTGTTCCATAATGTTTTTTTAAATGCATAGCTTCCAGGACGACCACGATATGACACCCTTTCTCGAATTACTTAAACTCAATAAAATGCAAAAATAAAAGGTTTTAAACTACTTGGTTTCAAATCTGTAGTTTAAAACCTTTTCACATATCCATTTTACGTCTGAAATGACTGCCAAGTTTTGTTAATTGATGTCTGCGAACATGGCATTAGGAAGTGGATTAATGCAGTCGTTCAAGCATTTGTCCTTATGCGTGCCACAGTAGGCATAGCCCTCAATTTCTTCGAATTCCTTCATTTCAAGGTCCTTTTCCAGCTCTTTGCTCATCCTTTCCTCCTCCTTTCTTGCACTTACCATTTAAGTAAGCTTTATACTTTTACTATAATCCATTTTTTTCTAAATCAAATGACTTTTGATTAAATGTACTTTTAGACTGACTAACTGGTCATTTCAATAAAACTTCGTATATTTTGATTAAAGATAAACACTTTGCATAGAAACCTTGTAATCTTCAGACATTTGGAACCGCTGGTAAATACTCATGAAGGGGATCATCATCACAATATGAACCCCCTGCGAGACGGAAGATCTCAGTAATTTTGAAATTACGGTTTTATACTGTGCTACTTCACCTATGCTAATATCACCGAAAAATAAAAAATCAAATTTGGAAATAGAACTGACTTCAGTTCCCTCAGCGAGATGGAATAAACGAACGGTAGCATATTGTTGAAGCTGTTTAACTACGTGAATGTCATTAATGGTTTTTTTCATATAAAAATAGCCGATGTTTGTATGATTAAACTGATGATAGCTTTGTTCATTGTTTCTGTAGAAAAACAAGTTCGATTGGTTGCGCTCAAGCTGCCTCATAAATAGCAAAAAATCGCGATGTCTATCAAAATGATGATTTCTTTCCTTCTGAAATTCGCAATATAAGCTCGTAATGATCGGTGTCAAAAAGCTAGTTCCCTGCCGAAGCACGGCTCGTTCCTGGTAAGGAACACTAACGATATTGTCTGTAAAAAGGATATTGTTGTGTTCTAGATCGACGGTAATTTTAGGTCCAGATTCAGACGAACTATTAACGCCGATAATCTCGTTAAAGGCAAACGGGTATGTAGGGCTTTCCCGATTGCCTTCATTATGATTAGCAGAAATTATAGTGATGCCTTTTTCGATGGCTAAATCACAACATGATTTTAATTTTTGTATGGTTTCGTTATTTCTATTTCGGAGACCTAAACTAAGATTGATTACATCTACTCGATTTCGCCACAGTATTCAATAGCCTTACATAAAGCATCTACCGATCCTTTATTGTTATTATTCAGCACTTGTACGGAGATGATACGAGAATTGCTAGTCTGATCACAAATAATTTTTACTATATCTGTTCCATGACCACTATAATCATCATTACATTTATGACGGACGCCCTGCTCAAGTTGGATTGATTCAATAGGTTGATTAACTAATAGTTCATCCCTCAGGTTCACGTCTGAATCAATTACGGCGATTTTCAAATTAAACCCACCTTATGGTAATTATACCATAAAACCGTTTGATCATTATATTATTCTCGTATTGTATATAATTTGTACTAATTCTTTTCTCCGGTAACGGCTTATAGGTATAATTTTCCTATTATTCATTCTTAGTTCATTCTCTTGTATATTTACGACATAATCCGTGTTCACAATAAAACTGATATGACATCGGTAAAATCGATACTCCCTAAGTCTGTCTTCATATTCTTTCATCGTTTTGTAACTAGTGATTTGTTCATGTTGTGTATGAATAATAGTGTTCTTTTTTTTACTCTCAATAAAAATAATCTCGTTTAATCTAATTTTAAAAATCCCTTGCTCATTTTTAACTGAGCATTTTGCATTAACCTGAGCCCTTGCTAGACAAAGGTTTTCAAACATAAAAAAAGGACTTCACCCCAACTTGGAGAAGTTTTCAAGTGACTAAACAAGAAAACCCAAGGGGGAGAAGTCACTATGTATATTCTACAAGAAAGTCTATTTTCCTTTGAAGAACTTCAAAAACTTGAATTTAAAGACCGTTTGCCTATCTTCTTCAGCGCCCTGGACTTACGGCCATATGCTAAAGAATTGAGAAGTCATTCACCCCGAGGTGCCGATGGGCACTGCCGACAAGGGATTCTTCGCGCATTGCTTGCAGCGCCGCTGGAGAACATGGATACATTTAGCGGCTTGCATCGTCGTCTGGATATGGATCTTCGTTTCCGTTACCAATGCGGACTCAGGCTTGATCGAAAAGCTCCATCAATCGCCACATTAAGCCGCGTTTTCACTGAGCTAACGAATAAGGGATTGGCAAAACGTCTGTTTGAGGATCTCGTCACACGCTGTAAGCAGGAAGGAATCATCGATGGAAGTCACGTGGCGATGGACAGCGCAGCGATCCATGCCTACGAGAAGAAACAGCCGAAGCGCAAAAGTGAGCTGACGGGGAATGCCAACTGGGGCGCGAAGTTTGACTCCTTTGGTAACAAGGTCAAGTGGTTCGGCTATAAGCTTCATCTTGCTGTCGACACCGCTAGCGAACTGCCCCTGGCCCTCTCGGTTACACCGGCTCATGTCAATGACGGTGATCTGGCACCCGCTCTTATGGAACAAGTGGCTGCCGATGCGAAAGTGAAGTTCTTTGTGTTTGATGCTGGGTATGACCAACTTAAAAACTATGAAGCGGCACGGAAGCTCAAAGCGCAAGCGATTATCCCGATGAATCTTCGCAATGAGAAGGAACCGCCTGCAGGTATAACATCTAACGGTACACCTTGCTGCTCCATGGGTTTTGCCATGACATACTGGGGAGTAGATGGCGATCACCTGAAATTCCGGTGTCCCCATGCGACCGGCAAGGTGGATTGTCCGCTGGGGATGGCAGCCTGTTCATCTTCCAACTATGGAATGGTGCTCAAGGTTGATACAAAAAGCGATTTGCGCCGTTATTCAAGTCCGCACCGGAACACGAAACGTTGGCAAGAACTTTACAAAGAAAGAACGAGTGTAGAACGCTGCAACTCCCGAATGAAAACCTATTTGACCGCAGACGCCATGCATGTTTGGGGCATAGAGAAAGTCATAACTCACCAATATTTAAATGCAATTGTATTGCTGGCTTCTGCCCTGGCAATGGCTCAGAAATACAGAAAAGTCGCTGCTTAAAATTTTGAATGCGCAGAAAATTCTGCAGGTCTGCCCATTTTTGAAAACCGAGTGGATTTAGCTGAAAATGCACCACCAACTAGGTCTAGGTTCTGCTATTCAATTCTCAAATAGGGAATTATGCAAAATGCTCACATAATAAATTCCCGATAGATAAATTTTAAAATATCCGTCGTGATTTTTAATAAGCATGTATTTATTTTTAATCCTTTGTATATGCCTTAATGCTCTTTCCATCTCTTTCTCGAAACAAGCTTGATTAATCGGTTTTGCTAAAAAATGCCCTGGTCTACGTGGATCGTATTCAAAATCATGACCAGATGACAAGAATATCAAATAAGCATACTTATCGATCTTTCTTATTGAATGTATTACTCTCCTATTTTTTACTAAAGACATATCAAAATCTAAAAAGAAAATTTGGAAATCCTTATCCATCCCATCTAAAAGAGAAATGGGATCTGCAAAGCGCTGTAGATCAAACTCTAAATGGAACTTTTTAAAATAATTATTCAACTTTTCTTCTGTTTGATTTAAAACATTCTCGTTGTTACTACAGATTGCTATTCTAATCATTGGTATCACCCTTTTGATTTTATTTAAATAACAAGTAGCAACAAAGATTACTATAATTTGACAATTAATTGCTCATTCCATCTTGAATAAGATGCGCAGCTCTATCCTCCCAAAAGTAACTCATCTATAAGCGAACTTCGCTTATTCCCCGCGCACCGGTTCCAACGTGCTAAACCTTGTGGGTTTGTTCGCTGAAACAATTTCATTGCCTCCCCAAAGCCTTTCATCTAAGTGTGTTATTATGAATGTATATTCTTGAATTTCATTGGCTACTTTCGTAACGAAAGGGGCTGTTGAAAATGGCCGTATCCAAGAAAGATCTCGCTAATTTAATTCACCAATTACCAGATAAGGATATTCCTTTGGTTGCTGACTTTTTAAAACGTCTCATAAGCAATCCCCAAGATGCACACATTCCCTATGATGATGAGGAATTAAGTGAAAATGACCTGAAAGCAATTGAGCACGCGGAGATTAGAATTCAAACAAGGTAAAACGATCCGCCTAAAGGATATTGAACATGAATTACGAAATTGAATTAAGCACAGGGTCGGTACCTATCGCATCCTCTATAGTATTAAAGATTATGTTCTTGTTGTATATGTTGTAACGATTGCCCCTGTCTTCTTCGAATTTATCTTAAATAGTAAGTCATGTATTCTTCACCGTATCCGCGGCCATTATATTCTAAAGCGTTCTTCTCGGTTCCATACGTTTCAAATCCTAATATCTTATAAAGGGCAACTGCTACTTTGTTAATAGTTACAACACTAAGATTAATTTGCTTTAATCCTTCTATGTCTTTCACTCTTCTCAATACCTCTTGTAATAGTTGTTTAGCTATAACGTTCTACTTAATATATAACAGGATTTAACTCTTTAAATTCAACCAATTCACAGCAGCTGTTCTAGAACACAATCTTCCATTTACCGTCAATTTTCTTTACATAAAATTTATGATCTATCTCCTCACCATCCTTATTTATATGTACCGACACGTAATAAGCCTCTTTGTTTATTTTCGAGGAACCATTAATTTTATATTTGATCAATGGATCGTTGGTTAAAGTCTCTTTAAATGTCTCAAAATCTAGTCTGCTGTCTTTATTTTGGATATGCAATATTTGATAGGCCTCCTGAGCATCTTTCTTTTGAACAGATAATAGATAGTGATTAACTACTTTTATGGGCTGTGGCATCCAATCAACAAGGCACACTCCAAATAGGAGAATTATGAGACCTATAATGATAAAGTTCCTTTTTCTTATAATTTTCATATCTTTTGTAAAAACTTCCCTTCTTATCGATATTATGTAAATTATGGCATACAATGATATTGTATCATAACATTCCTTTATCGGGAGGGGTTAATCGTGAAATGGTTTAAAGGAAGATTGCAAGTGGCTGCAATCGCGTCTGCTTTAGTGGTATCTTCATTGGCTGGATCTTTATCTGCATCTGCCAATGACTCTTTCATTCCTACTAACAATAATTCTCGGCAAGGAGTAATTGTGCCTTACATGGGTAACGAGAGAGTTATTGCAAATGGGAATCTTTCAGTTGATAGGACTTGGGATTTTGGAAATTTCACTTTGAATAACAGCTCTGTTAAAGTAGTTTGGTCACCAAATAGTAAAAAAAGTAACAACTTTAAATTACAAGTGATGCAACTCAATTGGCTTGGTGAAGCTTATGCTATTGCCCAGATAAGTTTAGACAGCAACTCAACAACCAGCTACTTTACAAATTTACCGGTTGGCAAGAACTTGTTTTTTAGAGTTGTTGGCTCGGCGCATGGAAGCATTTCAGCCTATGACTGGGGTCCGAACAACTGACAGGTAGACTTAAATATTCAAGTTATGGTTTTGGGATAAGTACAAAAAACGTGTAAAGGACACTTACTTCTTTACACGTTTTTTTAGAGTCTGTTAAAAAGAATTTCGTATTATGAGGTTAGCCAGCTTAATCTGGTGAACCTGATTTTCTTATAAAATAGGTGAATAATTTTTCACTTAATTATATTCTACCAGGCCTAAGCCATTCAACATCAAACCCCATCCTGCTCATAATCTCAAGCCCATCATGATACTCCATAGTACTTTCACCGTTCCAGCCATTATCTAAAGCAAACAGTATAAACCTACTAATTTGTTTGGGATGATGTAGATTGAATTTTGTGATTTCATTTGTTTCTTTAATCTTTATCGTTACACCTACTAATAAAGGGCACCCTGCAATTGCATCGTCCCATGTAACAAATCTATATGTACACGTATTATTTCTCGAACCCTCTACTGAAATCCTTAATGTAATTTGGCTCTTGTGTTGAATGTACTTTATATTTATAACATATGAGTACTTTCTACCATTTATAAATATCTCTCTAGTTTTTTTCTTCATTGTTATTAAACCTCTTCGATCCACTTGATACTCGGCATCTGATAGCGGGTTAACCCCCTAATATTGGACACAGCACCTCTTATTCGAATGATTGCATAGAATCGCTCGATGTTTCATAGTTTTTCATCTGATGACGATCATGCCTTACACGTTGATTTCCTTGGGTCTTACATTGCCTTGCCGGACTGCTTCCATGTATTCGTACGGCGACATATCATATATGCTTCCATGGATGCGATTGCGATTGTAATTGTAGATAAAACCGCTAACGATCTTATATGCCTGTTGGTAGCTCTCAAAATCGTGGCGCTGGTAACATTCCGATTCAAGGATCGAGTGAAAAGACTCGATGTGGGCGTTCTTATTCGGCGTCTTAGGCGGTATTCGTTCGTGGATAATTCCAAACTGTTCACAAGCCTCCGCAAACCGATGGCTAATGAACTGTGGACCGTTATCCGATCGAATAATTGGTCGATTCGCCTTGTCAAAGAGCTGGCGCTTCATTAGTGCCTCCTGCGTGATTTGAACCAGATCCTTAGCCTCGCAGGACAAGCCATGATGATAAGCAACAATTGCTCGGTCGAACACATCGATGATGCTCATCAGGAAGAAAAAGCGCTGTTCACCTTCGAGCCAACCATACTTAATATCCGTTTCCCACAGTTGATTGGAAGCGGTAATGACTTTGTTATTTGCGAGTCGTTTCGGATGCTTGGCCTTGAGCTTCCGCTGAGGGCGAAGCACATTCATTTTCTTGCACAGCCGATAGACTTTCTTCTTGTTAATCACAAGGTGGTGCTGGCGCCTCAGCATCTTTGTCAGCTTGCGGTATCCGTAGACAGACGTGTACTCATCGGCCAACAGCTCCATGATCCACTCACAGATTTGCTCATCGCTAATTCGCTTGTTGTCTTGCGTATATGAGTAACCAGGCGCGGAGCGACCGTTCCTGAGGATTCGCTCAGTTTGCTGATTCGGGCGATTCACATGTGCATAATATGTGGAACGCTCCACTTCCAGAATGCGCAGCACAAGGCTGATTGAATAGCCCTGCATGATGTATTTCTGCGAAATTTCTATTTTATCCGCAAGTGTGGGTTCGTTTTTTTTAACAGGTCACGGAGGATTTCCCTCTCTAGCGCCTGCTCTGCATAGAGCTTCTTAAGCTTCTCGTGCTCCTTCTCCAAGGCTGCATAATCTGAGGCTGTAGGAACGAATGAAGCATGCTTCAAAGCATCGCCATCCAATTCGTCAAGATCCTTGCGTTTCAATTCTCTTGCCCAGCGCAGCACCATCTTCGGATCAAGATCATGCTGCCTGGCTACTGCCGTCATATTGCCGATTTCATGCCCCTTGGATACAACCTTTTTCTTGAAGTTCAGATCATACCGTTTTCTTTCCATTGCGTTCCCCTCCGACTGATTTCATTCTATCGGAATAAGGGGTGTACTGTCCAAGTTCATTTGGGGGCTAAATAGATAGAACAATTGTAAATGCAGTAATCTTCTATATTAGTTTTTCATTATTAAGTTTTTTTGTGTTCCCAACAAGCTATTATTTCCACTTATCGTCATACGTCAATGAGAATGACTGTCGAACCAGCTCTTCTACTGTCTTTTCAGAATAATTCTGAGTTTCAGATTTTCTTATTTCTCTAATTCGTTCCCTTATACTCTTAACTTCTTCATTAAAATCATTTACCCTAACAAGTTTTCCCTTTTCAAACATAAGCTCATAAACAATTTCATAACAATGTGGACGCTGAAAGCCCATATGAACATAAAACTCTCGAATAAAATTCCTAGCGATAATAATTCCTCCTGAATAATCTAGCTCGAGATTTACGTTTTTATATGTCCAGGCTTCTCCTACTCTATCAACCTTCTTAGCTCTAATTTCTCTCCATATTGGTGGGTCATCTTCCAATCCAGTGGTGAATTCTGACAAAAACAAATCTACATCTACAATAGCATATTTCGAATAATAACCTCTCCAGCATGCTGTACTTATCATCATTGGCTTAAAACCATGTTTCTCGGGATCAAATGGCCATTCCTTCTCAATTCCAATAAGTGAAAAAGAATGACCTTGATATATAATTTCATCAGAAATTTGAGCTGTCATAGCAATTTCCCTCCCACTATAAATTAATATTTTCTCGCTCTTTCTCACATTTCCTTAGAATTTTAACATTGACTACCTCGAGAGGTGGATATAACGGGAAGTTTATTGAATTTATTTCCTTTCGGCAGTGTGCGGGAACAGAGATTGGAATGGATTTTCCAAAAAAAAGTGGTTTCCGTATGATCGCACCTTGGATATCCACAACACTTCCTTGATGGTTTACCCTCCCATGTCACACGGGGTCTATGCCCTTACATTCCTTCGTTCTACCTCTCAAGGGGTGGACGCCGTTTCTCGCTCCTTTACTGGGTCGTTGCCCTTATGGAATAGTTCCTGCGGCTGATCCGTGCTTCCATTGTCTCTGTATTGATCCTAAGCATATAGTGAGTCTATCGACCTGAACGTGATTGATTTAAGCAGCCAACTGAAGCTGAGCCCGGCGAACCGGTCCTAAGACATCAGCGGCATTGTATACGATTTTCCTTGTGCCTAACGTGTGTAAAATGCGAATCAGTTTTCCACAAAGCGCCACAATAGACTGTTTCTTTTTCAACGGATTGACCTGGCGCTGCGTATAATACTGATGCATCGCTTTAAACTCCGGGTTCTTTGCCACCATGGGCAACACGGCTCGGAAAAGTAGTGCTCGAAGACGTGATCGACCTCGTTTGCTGATCGTCGTTCGACCCTTTTTCTTTCCAGAACTGTTTTCTCGCAGGTTAAGTCCCGCGAGACGGATAATCTGTTGACCGTGGCTATACCGAGATAGGTCACCGGTTTCTGCTAGGAAGCCAGCAAGTGTCGTGATTCCTACACCCGGAATAGTGAGCATTTCCTGTGTGCCAGAAATCTGTTTGAGTAATAACTCCACTTGATTCATGATCTCTTCCAGTTGTTGTGTAAATAAGGCGTACTGTTGCATCCAAGTGTGTAACTCTAACTTAGCAGCAGTGGTACCTTCTGTGAGTCCAATGGATTCAGAGGCAGCTTCCACAAGCTTTTCAGCTCGCTTTATCCCTACGGCTCGCTGTACGTCTTGCTTCCATCGCCCGAGGATCGCAGTGGCGCCAAGGGCTACGATCTCTTGCGGCAATGGAAACTCAGTCAACGTGACGAGCGCGGCTTTGCCCTCCCAGCTCTTAAAAACGTTGTTAAACTCCGGGAAAAACCGATCGAGCCAGTTTTGAATCCGTCTTTGGACTTGCCCCAAACTGACCATCGTTTTCTCACGCATATTCATGAGAATTCTCAAATCTGCGTAAACGCTAGTCGGTAGTTGGGGTTCGGTATAGTGACCGTTACGGACAAGATCCGCAATCACTTTGGCATCCTTGTAGTCATTTTTAGTCTGGGAGTTATCCTCCAGTTCCTTGCTCTTATGCACATGATGAGGATTCACGACCACGATACGAATGCCCTTGTCTTGCAAGAACTCAGCCAGGGGAAACCAGTAGTGTCCGGTGGGCTCAATGCCAAACACAATATCTGTTTTGGCGTACTGCCTCTGCAATGCCTTCATCCACGATACGAGTTTCGAGAGTCCCTTACGGCTGTTTTCAAATACACAGTCTTTGCCAAGCTCGATTCCGCGAAAATCGATCGCTCTGGCAACATGGGTGTCCTTTGCAATATCTGCACCGACAACCAAAGTTTGATCTGTAATGTCCAAAATGCGTTGATTCTGTTTCTCTTTTAGCTTATACTTCATTTGAGCGTCCTCCTTCTAATTAGGGCAGTGAATGGTTCGCATTCCAAGACCCAGCATACAGGAGGCGCTTTTTTTGTTCAAATCTCATATTAATTCATTACAGGAATAGCTTCTTAATACATTGTCGCTTTAACCTTTGTTTTTATACCGGTCTGTTAGCTCCTTAATAAATACATCAATGGGTTCCTTATAATCGATTGGTTTATAAATAATTCTGTTATTCCACTTATGTCGATGATCTTGGTCTTCAAATCCGTCCTTATTATATTCTAGAGATTTCATAATCATCATGATCTCGTTCAATGTACTTCTTACACTTCTGTTATCTGTTTTTGTGATGACCATCTCATTACAATTCTTTATATAAAATTCAATCAGTTTTTCCGGAATATCTTCTAAAGTAAGATATCTCATTAGGTTTGTTATAAAAATCTCTTGCAGCCGATTAGCTTGGTTACTCCTTATTCCAGAGATAGTTAGACTCAGTCGAGATAAATCGTTCATAAATACATAATTCTTCTTTCGATATAGAGTGAAGATATTAACGTGCCAACTAAAGAACAAGTCAGTTTCTAATACAGGCTCTGGATTGATATGCAAGTCTTTTAAGGTATCTTTTGTGGCTTTTATTAAAAGCATATGAGTTAGTCCTTTCATTCGCGTTGGTTTCAGATAACGTTTGTGTATCACTAGAAGCTTAAAGCGCTTACGCGCCGGTTCCAACGGGCTTAACCTCGCAGGATTGTTCCCTGAAACAATTTCACTGTCTTCCCAAAACCTTTCATCTAATCAACCACAAGTGTACTTCTCCCCAATGCTGTGTTATACGCAGTTACTCGCTTCTTTGAAATTACCGACAACTTCAAGTATGTGTTATTAAATGTATATTCTTGAATTTCATTGGCTACATTCGTAATGAAAGGGGCTGTTGAAAATGGCTGTATCCAAGAAAGATCTAGCTAATTTAATCCATCAGTTACCAGATAAGGATATTCCTTTAGTATCTGACTTTTTATAACGTCTCATAAGCAATCCCCTAGATGCAAACATTCCTTATGATAATGAGGAATTAAGTGAAAATAATCTGAAAGCAATTGAGCAAGCAGAATTAGAATTCAAACGAGGTAAACCGATCCGCCTAAAGGATATTGAACATGAATTACGAAATTGAATTAAGCACAGAATCGGTACCTATTGCATCCTCTTTAGTATTAAAGATAATATTTTAATATTCTTGTTGTATATGTTGTAACGATGCCCCTGTCCTCTTCGAATTTATCTTAAATAGTAAGTCATGTATTCTTCATCGTATCCGCGGCCATTATATTCTAATGCGTTCTTCTCGGTTCCATACGTTTCAAATCCTAAAATCTTATAAAGACCAGCTGCTACTTTGTTAGCAGTTACAACACTAAGATTAATTTGTTTTAATCCTTCTATGTCTTTCCCTCTTCTCAGAACCTCTTGTAATAGTTCTTTAGCTATTCCTTTTCCCCGATAATCCGCAGCTACATATATTCCCCAGATCATTCCTTTATGTTTAAATTTCATCCCTTGCCCACGTTTAAAGCCTACCATCCCTACAATTTGTCCGTCTTCCTTAAATGCCCCCAATATGTAATCATCCTGCTTATTCATGATTCTCTTGGCTACCTCGTCTAATGGGGTTTGAACAGAATCTTCATATGAAGTATAGAATGCTTCTGGATGCGTTCTTAATGCTTCAAGTCTTAACTTCCAGAAACCTTCCGCTTGTTCTTGCTTTATATTTTTGATCTGAATCATCTTCGAAATATCCTCTCATTGCAATTATTTCGCAGGGGTTTCTGATAACGTTTCTTGGATTCAAGAACCTTAAGCCCCAACGGGGCGGCCGCGACGCGATCCAGTATTATTTATTAATCATAAAGGTTTATTAGAATTTTGGATATTCCAAAACCCATCACTATTTACTCCTGAACTTGATTGCCCATTCAATTTCATTTCACGTTTTGATACATTTTTTTCTTTGTGTTATTATATATGTAAATAAAGACCAAGTGCTGCGAACACTTGGTCAGTACAATTGGCTTGGATGGTTTATTCCCTTCTAAGTCGTATAGGAACAAAACCCACCTTTGGCCTTAACCTTTGGGTGGGTTTTTACTTTCTCTTGTTGTTATTATTGATGTATGTTAAAAGAGCAAGAATGAACGTTCCAAACAGGAACATGATCGTTAATGCATCCTTTACTTCCATGGCTTCACCTCCTCCAAAGTTTCCGAAGGAAACTTACTTCGAAAGCATCTGCTCGAAGGGAAACCATGCCCACCCAAGATTCAATTGTAGTTATATTTTACCTTTATTTACATCTACGTACAAGCGTTCTCAGTTTGCTTTGTCCAATATGGTGGATTTGATGGGCAATCACATGACGTATAACTTCCCCCCATGTGTCCATAGCGACTCTTCCATCTGGTTGAGGGTTGAAAAAGGGCGTTTCTCCATACTTTCGTTCCATGATTCAACAAATGCCTCTACCTCTGGTTGAAGTAATTCATCATACGATACGTCTTCACACCACTAATACCATTGTTCTCTAACTATCAGTTATAACAAAAAATGTTTGCATGACTATACCTCCGTTTAGTATTCGTTTTCATTTGCAAATGATTTTTTTTGAAGCCTTTAATCACTTTTATTTCTTTAATATGTAATCAATAAATCCCTGTCGTATTTTCTTGCCCTCATATATTCTTTCTACAACCCGATCTTCTTTATAAATCAATTCCATCTCATCAAATAACAAGTCTGCTTCACTATAGTCATAATATGAATGGATTACAGGCTCATCATCTTCAATTTGTTCATATTGGTTATCTCCTAAATCTACACCTTCACCAACTCGAAAATCTTTTAGATTTAGAAAATTTACAAACATTAAACCATGGGGTTGAAGTACTCTTTTCATTTCATTTAATGCCTTCCTCACATCTTCTTTCTTCATATGAAAAATCGAGTTGTAAGAATATACGAAGCTAAATGACTCGTCTGCTAAGGGCAAATTTCTCATATCACCTTGTTGTATATTTAATTTTTGCTTTCTTTTCTCTGCAAACTGATTAGCTTTTTGAATTTGTCCAATATTCATTTCTATCCCACATGTTGTGTATCCATAACCTGCAAATAAACTTAATGGCGGTGAATCTCCTCCAGCTCCGCAATCTAATACTGTCCTTTCCAGTCCACTCTCATTACACAGCGCCAAATATCTGTACAGTGGTACTTGTTTGAATACCTCCATACTTACATCTCCCTCATCCAAGGCTTTTTATAGTTTTCATGGCATAACAATACTCTTACAACCACATACTTTCTTCACCAAAGATTATAGACCATTTGTAAAATAGAGGGAACGACAAAAAGACTTCACCGTAGTGTCATCTCCGATTAAAGCTAGTTCATCTAAACTTGTTACAGGATACTGCCCAGCTCTCCGTCATTTTCTCCGGAAGGAACTAAAAGATAAAGCCTATTACCATCGTAACCAATCGTTTTATAATTAATGTTCCCAAAAATTCTATGGAACTCTTTGAGCGTCTTTCCATATTGGTTTATAAATTGTTTATTATTTTCTGATCCCGTTAACACATGCCTACAATTAAAATAATAATTGAATTTCCAATTTGAATCCTTGTGTGGGGTAGCTGTGACTAACATAACAAGCGACATTCTCGTTCATAGATATTTAGGCTATTAAGAAAAATCTACAACCGGTGTATGGATTGGATTGATTTTTTGTAGCTACAATAATATTTATTATGGACACAAAAAGTGGGGTGAAGCGATGTCGTCCAAAAAGATGGGGCGTCCACCATCTGACAATCCCAAAAGTGATTTGATTCGAGTACGTGTCGATCAAACCATTTTGAATAAGCTCGATGCTTGCACCAAGAAGCTGAATACGAACCGTTCAGATGTGATTCGCAAAGGGATTGAGAAGATGTATGATGATCTCCAAAAATAAAGAAGGAAGCGGCGCGTCCCACGAAGAACACCGCCACTTCCTATCGCGCAATCGCTTTATTGAGCAGACTGCATAAATATCCTATCATGTGCAGGAATCTCATTCAAGTGATGCGATTATACTTAATGGGAGGGAAAACATGAATTCGATTCTGGAAGCCCTATACCGGGGACAACTTGATCCTGTTGAGGCTATTGTGCCCTCTCATCCAAAATACCGTTCTCTAAGTCGACAAATATCGGTTCAAACGGAGCAATGGCGAAACCGATTAGGTGAGGATACGTTTCGTTAGCTTGAGGAGTATTTTGACCTGTGTAGTAGCGTGGACAGTATACATGCTGAAGCTACTTTTCAGCATGGGTTTAGGCTTGGTGCCAACTTGATGATAGAAGTCATCGGCAAGCGGTAGAGCTAAAGTCTATCCATTACTGGGGGTAATGGACAGATAACTTTTTTAAATTACGGAAGAACGATTATTTCCTTAAACCAAACTTGTCAGCATGATGTGGAACTTTGCGTAAAGCATAGCACGAAGCTAGATTTCACTTGAAATTATTATTCTCACGACAGCATCCCTAACTGCGTGCCGCAGTTAGGGATGCTGTACGTCTGCCTTAGCTTTATGCAATCCTTTCAGCACTTTACACTAACTTCGTCTAATGTTCTATGTAATCAAGAAAATAAGCCCAGCCGAAGATTGCCCTTATCATAGGCCGAGGCGTACTTGTCTGAATATATTTTATAAAACTAACTCTTATTGCAAAATCATTTCATCTATATTCCATTCTCTATTTATGTTCAGGAATATGCTCCAATAAATCACCAGGCTGACAATCCAACGCTGCACAAATTTTATCAATGACTTACCAAGATTATAGCCATTTATAAAATAGAGGAAACCACAAAAAGGAGACTTCACCGAAGTGTCGTCTCTATCTCAAGTTATATCATTAAAAGCTTTTTTAAAGGATACTAACCAGCTCAGCGCCATTACCTTCCGATGGAACTAGTAAATAGAGCCTGTTACCGTCGTAACCAATCGTTTTATAGTTAAAGTTCCTAAAAGTTCTAGGGAATTCTTTAAGCGTCTCTCCATTCTGGTTTATAAGAAAGAATCTATTATCCTCAGATTCCGTTAACACAAGCTTACGTTCAAAATACTCGGATTTCCAACTTGAATCCTGGGTGGAGAAACTGCGACTAACTTTGTGCTTTATTTCCCCTGTCTTTAGGTCGTATTTTGCATAAATGATATAATCAGAATCTATGTTAATTCCAAGTGGATGGCCGATTTGACTTGAAGAATTTACAATCATTTCATTTCCTTCAACCCAAAAACTAGTGTTCACATTCCACTCAGCAGAGATTGTCATCGCCTTTTTGGTAGTTATATTTATTATTCTGTATAAGTCCTGTGTTTGAGTTGAATTATCTCCATTCAATTTAATAACTGAGCATTTTGCATAATTCCCTATTTGAGAATTGAATAGCAGAACCTAGACCTAGTTGGTGGTGCATTTTCAGCTAAATCCACTCGGTTTTCAAAAATGGGCAGACCTGCAGAATTTTCTGCGCATTCAAAATTTTAAGCAGCGACTTTTCTGTATTTCTGAGCCATTGCCAGGGCAGAAGCCAGCAATACAATTGCATTTAAATATTGGTGAGTTATGACTTTCTCTATGCCCCAAACATGCATGGCGTCTGCGGTCAAATAGGTTTTCATTCGGGAGTTGCAGCGTTCTACACTCGTTCTTTCTTTGTAAAGTTCTTGCCAACGTTTCGTGTTCCGGTGCGGACTTGAATAACGGCGCAAATCGCTTTTTGTATCAACCTTGAGCACCATTCCATAGTTGGAAGATGAACAGGCTGCCATCCCCAGCGGACAATCCACCTTGCCGGTCGCATGGGGACACCGGAATTTCAGGTGATCGCCATCTACTCCCCAGTATGTCATGGCAAAACCCATGGAGCAGCAAGGTGTACCGTTAGATGTTATACCTGCAGGCGGTTCCTTCTCATTGCGAAGATTCATCGGGATAATCGCTTGCGCTTTGAGCTTCCGTGCCGCTTCATAGTTTTTAAGTTGGTCATACCCAGCATCAAACACAAAGAACTTCACTTTCGCATCGGCAGCCACTTGTTCCATAAGAGCGGGTGCCAGATCACCGTCATTGACATGAGCCGGTGTAACCGAGAGGGCCAGGGGCAGTTCGCTAGCGGTGTCGACAGCAAGATGAAGCTTATAGCCGAACCACTTGACCTTGTTACCAAAGGAGTCAAACTTCGCGCCCCAGTTGGCATTCCCCGTCAGCTCACTTTTGCGCTTCGGCTGTTTCTTCTCGTAGGCATGGATCGCTGCGCTGTCCATCGCCACGTGACTTCCATCGATGATTCCTTCCTGCTTACAGCGTGTGACGAGATCCTCAAACAGACGTTTTGCCAATCCCTTATTCGTTAGCTCAGTGAAAACGCGGCTTAATGTGGCGATTGATGGAGCTTTTCGATCAAGCCTGAGTCCGCATTGGTAACGGAAACGAAGATCCATATCCAGACGACGATGCAAGCCGCTAAATGTATCCATGTTCTCCAGTGGCGCTGCAAGCAATGCGCGAAGAATCCCTTGTCGGCAGTGCCCATCGGCACCTCGGGGTGAATGACTTCTCAAATCTTTAGCATAAGGTCGTAAGTCCAGGGCGCTGAAGAAGATAGGCAAACGTTCTTTAAATTCAAGTTTTTGAAGTTCTTCAAAGGAAAATAGACTTTCTTGTAGAATATACATAGTGACTTCTCCCCCTTGGGTTTTCTTGTTTTGTCACTTGAAAACTTCTCCAAGTTGGGGTGAAGTCCTTTTTTTATGTTTGAAAACCTTTGTCTAGCAAGGGCTCAGGTTAATGCAAAATGCTCAACTACATATGGTGTTTGTAGTTGTACATCTTTTATAATAGTATTTTCATATTTCTTATCCTCTGCCAAACTGTAAGGAAAAGTCGTTATTGGCTTTTTCCAAGGATATTCATAAAGAAGTACCTGGCTGCCATTAACAACAGCCAACTTTTCCTTTTCTTTATTTATTGCAGGCGCCCAGCTAATCTTTATGTTTTCCGTTAACTTTATACTAGGAAATACTTGCTCCGAAAGAATAGTTCCGTCAGCGGAAATTGTTATCTTTTTTAATTTGTTGTTTTCTGATGTAATAACGATAATTTTTAGGGGATTGATCAATACTTGACTATCATAGACTACGGGAAATCTCTTGCTCCAAACTATTTGTTGAGTGCTCAAATTTATAACTTGAAGCTGGTTATTAACATGATCAACGAGTAGGGTTTGTGTCGAGGTTAGCGCGTAGGCTTTCGTGGACTCAGCAAGTAAAGTTTCTGAATATTTTGCAGCCGCTTCCGTAGTCTGATCCGTCGAGAAAAGTGCAAAAAGGAATATCATTGAAAACAACAGGCTCATTTTCTTCACGGGGAGCACCTCCATTGTTAAAAACACTCCCTTATTATACCATTTCCAGTCAAACAAGGGCCTTTATTTATTCTTGAAGTGGATTACCCATAAATTGAATCATATTTCACTTTTCTTTAAATCTTCCCATAACAATAGTGCTATAAAATATACCATCTGCAAGCAATTTGTCTTGTTTTAGTATACCTTCGACTTCAAATCCATGCTTTTTATATAGTTCTATCGCTTTGTGATTTGTCTCCAACACATTTAATGTCATTTTTTTAATACCCACAGAATCAGCCCAAGATATAGACTCTTGTAATAGATTTTTTCCAATACTATATCCCCAAAATTCTTTTAATACGCATACTCCAAACTCCACTTTATGTAATAATCGCTTTAAATCTGTTCCTTCACACCGGGAATATCCCACAATTCGATTGTCAATTACTGCAACCAAAAATATACTTCTTAAACTATCTTTTTTTATAATTGTTTCCATACCTGCAGAATCAATATATGCCTCTCCTCTTTCTCTATCCATATTTTCTGTCTCTCCGTCAATCTGTACTCGCAGTTTAGATAGAGTCCCTGCATCCTTAATTACTGCAGATCGAATAGAGTAACTCAATTCTTTCACATTAAAATCCTTTGGTTCAATGATCACTATAAATCCACCTTTAAAAGTGATTAAAATCTTTTTTCAGCCAATAAATAAAATGTTTTAGGAACTACGTTTAACGTTCTTGTATCTACGACGCGACCCGACCTTAGATAATCCTATCTTAGGTCGGGTCGTCTGTTGTCTGAATATTCTTCTTTGCTCTCTTCATCTGATAACCAATGGGAAAGTGCCCCGCAGCGTAGGTACACTGTTATACGACGGAAGTCCTTCTCTGAGTATCCCACTCCGTTTATTGCTCTTAATTATCAGGTGTGTATTCAATTAAATCAGATAGCTGGCACCCAAATGTATCGCACAGCTTAAATAATGTTTCTAACTTTGTCGTCTCAATATTTATTTCTTTATACAGTTTGTTAATCGAATTTCTGCTCAATCCTGATCTTTCCATCAACTCTGTTATATCATCGATCCGGTGCTCTGCCATTAGGACTCTAATATTACACTTTATCAAAAGGAATCCCTCCTATGCTAATATATTATCTTTCAAAATCATTTTTTTCAATTATTAAGACTCATTATTTTCACCTTACGGAGTTAATAATTATCTTTGCAATTAACCCTACAATGATATATAATAACCTCATAGAGTTAATTAGGGGGGAATAACATTGATTGAGTCCTTAGAAATTTTAGCCGATCCATTAATTCGCAATCGTATAAAGACACTATACTCAAATCCGGATCTCAAACAATTTTCTTCTGAATGCGACCAGTATCTAAAAATTATTCGAGAATCACTTCCCGATAACCTTCAACACACTTTATTTCTTTATGAGGATGCCCTAACTTCATTACAAGCTGTTTTGGAAAGTAAAATATATCTACAAGGTTTTAAAGATGCACTATATCTTATTAATGAATTACATATTCGAGCATTTTGCATAATTCCCTATTTGAGAATTGAATAGCAGAACCTAGACCTAGTTGGTGGTGCATTTTCAGCTAAATCCACTCGGTTTTCAAAAATGGGCAGACCTGCAGAATTTTCTGCGCATTCAAAATTTTAAGCAGTGACTTTTCTGTATTTCTGAGCCATTGCCAGGGCAGAAGCCAGCAATACAATTGCATTTAAATATTGGTGAGTTATGACTTTCTCTATGCCCCAAACATGCATGGCGTCTGCGGTCAAATAGGTTTTCATTCGGGAGTTGCAGCGTTCTACACTCGTTCTTTCTTTGTAAAGTTCTTGCCAACGTTTCGTGTTCCGGTGCGGACTTGAATAACGGCGCAAATCGCTTTTTGTATCAACCTTGAGCACCATTCCATAGTTGGAAGATGAACAGGCTGCCATCCCCAGCGGACAATCCACCTTGCCGGTCGCATGGGGACACCGGAATTTCAGGTGATCGCCATCTACTCCCCAGTATGTCATGGCAAAACCCATGGAGCAGCAAGGTGTACCGTTAGATGTTATACCTGCAGGCGGTTCCTTCTCATTGCGAAGATTCATCGGGATAATCGCTTGCGCTTTGAGCTTCCGTGCCGCTTCATAGTTTTTAAGTTGGTCATACCCAGCATCAAACACAAAGAACTTCACTTTCGCATCGGCAGCCACTTGTTCCATAAGAGCGGGTGCCAG
The DNA here is from genome assembly GCF_003931855.1 of Paenibacillus lentus. Lineage (NCBI taxonomy): Bacteria > Bacillati > Bacillota > Bacilli > Caryophanales > Paenibacillaceae > Paenibacillus > Paenibacillus lentus. Next base: position 493,994 of record NZ_CP034248.1, read on the forward strand.
ATCACCGTCATTGACATGAGCCGGTGTAACCGAGAGGGCCAGGGGCAGTTCGCTAGCGGTGTCGACAGCAAGATGAAGCTTATAGCCGAACCACTTGACCTTGTTACCAAAGGAGTCAAACTTCGCGCCCCAGTTGGCATTCCCCGTCAGCTCACTTTTGCGCTTCGGCTGTTTCTTCTCGTAGGCATGGATCGCTGCGCTGTCCATCGCCACGTGACTTCCATCGATGATTCCTTCCTGCTTACAGCGTGTGACGAGATCCTCAAACAGACGTTTTGCCAATCCCTTATTCGTTAGCTCAGTGAAAACGCGGCTTAATGTGGCGATTGATGGAGCTTTTCGATCAAGCCTGAGTCCGCATTGGTAACGGAAACGAAGATCCATATCCAGACGACGATGCAAGCCACTAAATGTATCCATGTTCTCCAGTGGCGCTGCAAGCAATGTGCGAAGGATCCCTTGTCGGCAGTGCCCTTCGGCACCTCGGGGTGAATGACTTCTCAATTCTTTAGCATATGGCCGTAAGTCCAGGGCGCTGAAGAAGATAGGCAAACGTTCTTTAAATTCAAGTTTTTGAAGTTCTTCAAAGGAAAATAGACTTTCTTGTAGAATATACATAGTGACTTCTCCCCCTTGGGTTTTCTTGTTTTGTCACTTGAAAACTTCTCCAAGTTGGGGTGAAGTCCTTTTTTTATGTTTGAAAACCTTTGTCTAGCAAGGGCTCAGGTTAATGCAAAATGCTCATTCAAATGAAATAAGGGCCAGCGGCCCTCTTCTTTTTTCAGCTTATGTCTCAGCCATATAACGGTCTGGCACTCACGAACCTCGACTACCTTAACGCAGGTGGTGCAGGCTTATCACCTGATCTAATCTCTTCCGCAATTCCCCTTGCAATAGAGCTCTTAGGCCCCGATGCATAAAATCGATGTGACTTAAATCCCCGGGGTGGGAACAGTTCATTGATTACCAGGGATAACTTCCTGAAATTTGATTTCTTTTGTTTCAATTTTCTGTCCCGCTTGATAATATTCAATCTCAATAAGTTCATGTTTAAAATCTACTTCATAATAAATTCCTAGCACGTATCTACACACGTGCTCTGGTAAGGTTTTTCCATCAAATGACCAAATATCATCATAACTATCCTTCGTCAAGGCAATTAATCTTAGCCTATCGCTATCCTTCTCTTCAGGCTTCCTATCAGACTTTTTCATTTCAATTGCTATCAAATTGTCCTGATTTATATTTTTTCCTCGACTATGAACAATGAGATCACAATTTATCTTTACCACTATGTCATTAGGGCCATGAATAGTTTTTACATGTGTTTTAACTTTACCATTTTTGTTTCGATTGTATTCTACATCTACTTTATACTCTGAAAACTCTGTTTTTTGAATTATATTATGTAGGTGTAGCATTAAAGCACCACAAAGAGTTCTCTCAGATACTTTAGATAATAATAAATCATGATCACTAGTAAGGAATTGTTTGTTTGCCTTTTCAAATACTCCAATCAATCTCTCTATCATTTGACTTCTCCAAATATGTTAACTTTTCACAACAATTTCAGTTAACATGCTTTTATTTACTAGAAGCCCCGGCCTTAGATAGCTCTTTTCTTAAGATCGGCGGTTGGATGTCTGCGCTTCCTCCACGATTATACATCTGACAACTAAGGGCTAAAGCTCTGATGCGTGAATACGATTTAGCTGAAGTTAATCACCAAATACTGTAAAAAAATATTTTATCTATCATCAAATCGTAATACTTGCCATTTAATTCTTCCAAGATTTCAGCTGTTAATTTGTTGTACACATATGCTATTTTATGATTTTCCCCTTCTTCATATGTAATTCCTCAATTCTATCTCTTGACTAATTCAACTAATGTTCTAGCCGCTTATTCGCTGAATAAGCTTCTTTGTTACTGAATCATCTTCACTGATTCCACTTATTTTCACTTCTGCAAATCGAGGGTGGTGAAGCGAAATTAGCCAAATTCATCTACTTCGTTGAGTTTGCTATATTGCATAATAATTTTTCATTATTTTCGCTGAAAAAAAATCTATAATCTCATCAGTTATATCAATGTATGAGTCTACTTTTTTATTATCTAATTGCACCTTCATATTTTCTGATAACTTTAATTGATGTACTATTTCTTCTCCAATGTTTTTTATGGCTTTTTTATTAAAATAGCCTTTATTATGAATAATACAGTTCCGTTCTTCATTTAGTAATATTATATCTTTAAGCCATTTGAACTCATCTTTTGCATTTAAATGCTTTAGGAGATAGTTTACTTTATTTACAGCACCAGAAAGATTTTTGTCACTTAGCATCGCAGAATCAATAAAAAACTCTTTTAAATCAGTATCATTTTCAAATTCTAATAGTTGTTTATAATTTACTTTAATGTTGACTTTACTAAGGAATTCGCTTAAATACATGCCTAATGCTTTTATCAATTCAGTAAGGTACTCATCTAATAAAGTATACGTATTAATAAGACACATCTTATTATGAATATGAAGTTGCTTCATAAATTGATCTGCAATTAACGTCTCTATGAAAGAATCCCTTTCTTCCAACCTTTTCTCTAATTCTACTATTTTCGTAATCCACGGATATTTATTAATCAGATCCTCTTTATGAGAGTGTAATATATTATCCAAGTCATCAAGTGAAGCATTGCTTAAATAGATCTCTATAATTTCATTTTGGATAGGAGTTAAATCTTTAAGATTTATCGTCCCGACTTTAGTATCTTGAGAAAAATTGGATCTATAGAATTTTAATAAATTAATATCCGTAAGGAATTTATCTTTTAATTTAATAACTTCATGGTCAATTCCCCATTCGTAAAAGTCCCTACCCTTAAAAAATTTTCCTTTATAATTACTCATCTTTTCCTCCTGCCTCTATTTCGGTTAACATTAAGGTTTCACGAAACGAGCCAACCTTAGGTCATAGGCTGTAACATTTTGTCTTAACCTTCTTCCACGATTATAATCTGAAAAAAAACCGAGGGAGCTGTAGCCCAGAAGCGTAATACATTGTTAGACGTAGTCTTCAACTTCTATGAAACACCTAGTAGTTCTTTAAAATATCGTTCTAATTCATCTCTAGCTGAAGGTATTTCCTATTTAGCCCCCAAATGAACTTGGACAGTACACCCCTTATTCCGATAGAATGAAATCAGTCGGAGGGGAACGCAATGGAAAGAAAACGGTATGATCTGAACTTCAAGAAAAAGGTTGTATCCAAGGGGCATGAAATCGGCAATATGACGGCAGTAGCCAGGCAGCATGATCTTGATCCGAAGATGGTGCTGCGCTGGGCAAGAGAATTGAAACGCAAGGATCTTGACGAATTGGATGGCGATGCTTTGAAGCATGCTTCATTCGTTCCTACAGCCTCAGATTATGCAGCCTTGGAGAAGGAGCACGAGAAGCTTAAGAAGCTCTATGCAGAGCAGGCGCTAGAGAGGGAAATCCTCCGTGACCTGTTAAAAAAAACGAACCCACACTTGCGGATAAAATAGAAATTTCGCAGAAATACATCATGCAGGGCTATTCAATCAGCCTTGTGCTGCGCATTCTGGAAGTGGAGCGTTCCACATATTATGCACATGTGAATCGCCCGAATCAGCAAACTGAGCGAATCCTCAGGAACGGTCGCTCCGCGCCTGGTTACTCATATACGCAAGACAACAAGCGAATTAGCGATGAGCAAATCTGTGAGTGGATCATGGAGCTGTTGGCCGATGAGTACACGTCTGTCTACGGATACCGCAAGCTGACAAAGATGCTGAGGCGCCAGCACCACCTTGTGATTAACAAGAAGAAAGTCTATCGGCTGTGCAAGAAAATGAATGTGCTTCGCCCTCAGCGGAAGCTCAAGGCCAAGCATCCGAAACGACTCGCAAATAACAAAGTCATTACCGCTTCCAATCAACTGTGGGAAACGGATATTAAGTATGGTTGGCTCGAAGGTGAACAGCGCTTTTTCTTCCTGATGAGCATCATCGATGTGTTCGACCGAGCAATTGTTGCTTATCATCATGGCTTGTCCTGCGAGGCTAAGGATCTGGTTCAAATCACGCAGGAGGCACTAATGAAGCGCCAGCTCTTTGACAAGGCGAATCGACCAATTATTCGATCGGATAACGGTCCACAGTTCATTAGCCATCGGTTTGCGGAGGCTTGTGAACAGTTTGGAATTATCCACGAACGAATACCGCCTAAGACGCCGAATAAGAACGCCCACATCGAGTCTTTTCACTCGATCCTTGAATCGGAATGTTACCAGCGCCACGATTTTGAGAGCTACCAACAGGCATATAAGATCGTTAGCGGTTTTATCTACAATTACAATCGCAATCGCATCCATGGAAGCATATATGATATGTCGCCGTACGAATACATGGAAGCAGTCCGGCAAGGCAATGTAAGACCCAAGGAAATCAACGTGTAAGGCATGATCGTCATCAGATGAAAAACTATGAAACATCGAGCGATTCTATGCAATCATTCGAATAAGAGGTGCTGTGTCCAATATTAGGGGGTTAACCCGTTTCATATTTTACTCTCTTAAAGCAACCCGACAATTTCTCCCTATTTCTTTTATCTAGTAGATATTGCTTTTTACTTTGCTTCCAATAATAAGTGATTTCAGTACCTTTATACTCAGTCCACAATTTATTAATAATATCAATTAATTTATCAACTGCTTCACATATTTCTTTATTAAAGAAAATTCTATTTCGAAAGTAAAATTCTTCAAATATATCAATATTATTAATTGCAGTATCGGTTTCTTTTTCATCGGGTTCGGTCCCATTTATAAATTGCGGTGTAATAAGTCTATCAAAAGAAAGTTCTAAATTAACAAGTATTGTGTAAAGTTCCTTTATTATAGATGCTCGCTCTTGATGTAAATTGCTAAATCTTATTTGATGCTCATATTTCAATTTTTCCAACTCAGCTTTATGATTTTCTACAACCTTAACAAGATCATTCTTTAAACTATCTGATTTATTACTCATCCAACTAGTGAAAACCAATCTAAATACCCAAGCAATCGTTCCAAACAAACTAATACTACCTATTGTGAAAATTCCTAGATTTTGTAGGATATCCACTGTTTTCATTTTTCCCATCCTTTCGAAGATTACATCTGACGTTCTTGTGTTTACGAACTCTAGCTGGCTCAAGGGGCGTAAGCCCCGAGTATGATAGACTGGTTGTCTCTGATTCCGCTTCCCTGAAATGCTTCTGTAAACCAGGGGGCTGTAAAGCCCGCCGCGTGAATACGGTGTTAGGCAATACTCACTTCTTCATTGTCTTACATTTACAAAATAGGTATTGTTTCTAAATTCTCATACTTGTTATATACAGTGTAGAAACATCCTTCAAAATAATTGTAGGCCTCATTAAAGTTTTGTTTAAGCTCCATGAAATCAATCCCGTAATTATGCTCTTTGTTACCTATTAATTGTGCTTCTTTATACTCATTATCAAACGGATATCTAAACATCATAGAGGATGAATCAATAAGATCTAATTCTTCAATAGCGGTTTTCATTAATAGTAATGGCGTTCTATCTTTTTTAATAGCCCCGCTTAAGTATTCTTGAAGTATGTTTTCTGCCTTATTCCATAAAGTCTGTAAGTTATGTCCCTTCAGTTTTTCTTGTATTTTCTTTCTTGTCATACTTTTATCCATTAAATAATGGGTTAAAAGAATAGCTTTAAGAATTAATTCAATTGCATGACGGTACAAAAAAATACTTGGAATAATTACTTCATCGGCTTTGTTTGTTGTGTTATCTCCAACCGAATCTATCAATAAATCTCCACTCTTTTTATACATCTCTGAATAAACTTTAAACTCCCAACTGGAATAATTACTTCTTCTCCAATTCGGGTATGCATTTTTCTTAATCTCTGGATTTCTTTTAAATAGTACTCCCATGAATACTACCCCAATAATTAGTTTTAAGTGAATTTCGCCTAACTCTTTTCTCACGAACTTCGCTAACACACCCTCAGGAAGTAATTAAGAACTTCCTATACCTCTCCCCCTTCCCTCATTACCCAAGATTATAGCCCATTTGTAAAATCAAGGAAACGACAAAAAGAGCCTAACCACAACATTGTAGTTAAGCTCTCTTAAGCCTATAATCCCCTCACCTTATCCCCACTCACCCAAAAACCCTCAACCCTTCCCCTTACCCACTCCCAGCACCTCGCTCGTCCATCTGTTAATCAACCGCTCGCGGTTTTGGCCGGCCCAGTCGAGGTTGTAGGGGATAACGTTCAGCTTCTCCAGTGGGATGGCTTCCTCGGGCGCGATGGCGTCGCGGTTGGTGAGCTGCTGGTAGTTGCCGACCTGCTTGCCGAGCTCCTGGGCTTGCTTGGTTAGCGCCCAATCGACGAATTGGCGGGCTTCCTCCTGGTGCGGGCCGCCCTTGATGATGCCAACGGCGCCAATCTCGTAGCCGGTGCCTTCGGTCGGGAAGCCGATGATGAGATTTCGGAAGCCTTCTTTGTAGAACTTCAGCGCATCATGGGAGAACATGACGGCGGTTCCGACTTCTCCCATGCCTACGGTGCGTCCGGGAACGCTGCCGGAGGTGGTGTAGATGACATTTTGCTGATGCAGCTGACGCAAATAGTCAAAAGCCTTGTCTTCGCCAAACAGCTGCACCAGCGTAGCCAATGTGGTATAAGCTGTCCCCGAGGAACGCGGATCAGCCATCGAGATCATGCCCCGGTATTCCGGCTTCAGCAGATCATCCCACGATTGCGGAGCCTGCAGCCCGACCTCCTGCAGCCACGTCTTGTTAGAGACAAAGGCGATCGAGCCTACGTAAATACCGGTCCAATACCCTTCTGGATCGCGATATTCTTGAGGGATGGCTTCGACATTTTTAGAAACATACGGCTCCAGCAGACCTTCGGTCTTGGCCTGGATGAACGTGTCTGCGGGCCCGCCAAACCAGATGCTGGCCTTAGGTGAATTGCGCTCTGCCCGAATTCTCGACAAAATCTCTCCGTTCGACATTCTGACGTAATTCACCTTGACCCCCGTTTGCTTCTGAAAGGTCTCCATCGCCTTTATTGCATGGTCTTCGTACAGTCCGGCATACACGGTCAGCGTACCCGGACTCTCCTTGCCGCAGGCGGATAGAAATAATGACATCAGCAGGGAGAGCAGCAAACCGCCTAAGGCTATTTTTTTCATGCAATCCCCTTCTTTCTGTGGCATGATGTCAACGATTCTAGATGCAGGCTGAAGTTTAAATTACATGAAGGGCGTCCTCTGCAAACTGCAGCGATACAGAGGTACCGACCGAGTAGACCTTCTCCTGGATCGGGTTATGCTCGGTAATCTGGAACAGCTGACCATCGAACAACACTTCATATTCCTGCGTTTGCCCCATAAACACGCTTTTCTTCACGACACCCTGGTGCTGTGAGCCTTTGGCTAAAGAGACCGCTTCGGGGCGGATCACCACGATCACCCGGTCACCTGCTTTGTATCCATCGCGGCGAATCCGCAGCACACCCGAAGATGTCTCCACGAGCAACCGACCGTCCTCCGTTCCTTTGACCGTGCCTTCCAAAAAGTTAGCCGTTCCGATAAAATCGGCGACGAACTTCGTCTTCGGACGCTGGTAAATCTCCATCGGCGTGCCGACCTGTTCAATCATTCCTTTATTCATGACGATGACCTTATCACTCATGCTCATCGCTTCGCTCTGGTCATGCGTGACGTACACAGCGGTGATGCCGATCTGCTGCTGAATGCGGCGGATTTCATCCCGCATCACAAGACGCAGCTTCGCATCAAGGTTGGACAGCGGCTCATCGAACAGCAGCACACCCGGCTCCATGACGAGCGCCCGGGCCAGCGCTACCCGCTGCTGCTGACCGCCCGACAGCTGGTTCGGCATCCGATCCCGATAATCCTGTAGATTCATTATATCCAAGACGGATTCAACTTTCGAGCTAATTTCCGGCTTGGTCATTTTTTTGATCTTAAGGCCATAAGCAATGTTATCGAATACGTTCAGATGCGGGAACAAGGCATACGATTGGAACACCATCGTGCAGTCCCTTTTATTCGGCGGAATCTGGTCCACCGCTTCATCCCCGAAGTAAATATGCCCCTCGGTGATGTCCTCGAATCCGGCGATCATACGGAGTGTGGTCGTTTTGCCGCAGCCGGACGGGCCGAGGAGAGTGACGAACTCCCCCTGCCCGATCTCCAGGTTGACCCCGGTCACGGCATAAGATTTCTCCCCTTTATCATTCATGAAGGCTTTGGATATATTTTTAAGTGTGACTGATTTAGCCATATTAACATACCTCCTTAAGGATGAACCCAACCGGCAATGACGAGCATAGTCGCGAGAAAAATACAGAACAGTTAGAAAGCGGCGTAAGCCGAAAGGGAGTGTTCGTCAGTGGCTGCATGAACCCATAGAAGCGCCCCATCAAATCCATGGCATATTAAGCGCTGCGGCTACGCTAGGCAAAGCGGATTTACTAAGTTAAGCTTCAGCAGCTTTGCCTTGCAACCGTAACTTCTCTTAACACCAGTGACAGTGCTGCACTAAGCGCAGCAGGTTTACTAAGCACCCGTACCCAACTACACACTCGACCCGCCAGCCCGCCTAACAACTCCCCTAACCCTCCGCTCATCAAGCTGACTGCTCTTTGCCGCCCATCCATTTCACAAGCAAGTTTAACAAAATGAGCGCCACGATCATGATCAGAATCAGAATCGTACAGTACGCACTGGCCACACCGATCCGACCAGCTTCCACCTGCGCCAGAATCGACGCCGTGATGAGATTATATTTGGCCGAGATGAGGAAAATAATTGCGCTCATCGCGGTCATACTTTTTACAAAGCTGTTTACGAGACCGCTGAAGAAGGCGGATTTGATCAGCGGCAGCACAACACTAGTGAACACTTTGGAGCCGCTCGCTCCTAGGTTCGTCGCCGCCTCCTCGATGCTTGGATCGATCTGCTGCAGAGCAGCGACCCCGGAACGAATGCCTACCGGCATGGAGCGTATGACGAACGCGGCAACGATGATGATCCCTGTGCCGGTCAGCGCTAATGGCGCTTTGTTGAAAGCGAGAATATACCCGATCCCGATGACCGTACCTGGCACCGCAATCGACAGCATACTGATGACTTCCAAAGCTTTTTTACCAAAGAACCGTTTGCGGACAATCAGGAAAGCGATGATCATCCCCAGCAATCCTGCGATCGGCGTGGCGACAATGGCCAGCGTCAGTGTATCCTTGATCGCCTTCTGTCCTATAGAGAATACATATTTGTAGTGATCCAGTGTCAGGCTGTTGTTAATGCCCCACAGCTTGATGAACGAACCGATCGGTACGAGCGCATAGAACGCGATAACAGCAATCGACATGATCATACAAAATGTGAATAGTCCATGTTTAACAGCCCCGGACTCAATCATTCTCCGCTGTCCGGTAGGCTTGCCCGTTACAGTAACATAGCTTTTCTTGCCGACCCAGAAGTTTTGCAAAATATAGACGATAATCGTGACCGTCAGCAGAACCATCGCCAAGGCGGCACCGGCCTGCAGGTTATAGCTTCCGACCGCCTGCAAGTAGATCTCTCTAGCAACGGTGGAATAGTTCCCCCCGATCGTCATCGGGTTCCCGAAGTCAGCCAGCGATTGCACGAATACGAGCAGGAACGCATTGGCGATTCCCGGTACGGACAGCGGCAGCGTGACGCTAAGGAACGTCTTCAGCCGGCTGGCCCCCAGATTCTGGCTGGCCTCTTCCAAGGAAGGGCTAATGGAACGCAGCAGCCCGGACAGCGTCAGGAATGCAATCGGGAAAAAAGATAGCGTCTGCACAAGCACCAGGCCGTGCAGCCCGTAAATATTCGCATTTTCAAGTCCCAGCAAATTCTTGGTGATCAGCCCCTGCTTCCCAAGAAGCAGCATGGCGGATAGGGCAATAACAAACGGTGGTGAAATAACCGGCAGAATGGCAATGCCGTTAAACAGTTTTTTGAACGGTACCTTTACATAAGCGAAGGTGTAGGCAAAAACATATGCAATTACTGTAGACAAGGTGGCCGTTAAGATAGCCAGTACCAGCGAGTTGACCAGGGCGTGGAATAACCCGCCCCCGGACAATACTCTCTGATATCCTTGTAAGCCAACTTCGCCGGTAGACCCGACGAAGCTGGATTTTGCAATTTGGAATAAGGGATAGACGATAAATACGAGTAAGCAGAGCATGACCAACACGATGAGAATCGGCAGGAGCGGCTCGCGCTTGAATCTCTTGAACATGGCGCTCATTCAAGCTCTCTCCTCTCTGAATATCTACTGATAGTTATTTCTTTACCTCGACACTCCATTTGTCAATTAAGCGTTGACGCTCTTTACCGGCTTCCACGACATCGTAATCAATCGTATTGATATCCGACAGCTTCACAGCTTTCTCTGGGCCTACCGCATCTGGATTCGTCAGGTTCTGGTAGCTGCCTACAGTTTTACCGACCTCTTGACCTGCCGGAGACAGTGCCCAGTCTACGAACTTCTGTGCAAGCTCTTCGTTTTTCGTGTTTTTAATAATGCCGATCGCGCCTGTCTCGTAGCCCGTTCCGTCTTCAGGAATCGTCAGCTCCAGACTGTCGAAGCCTTCCTCCTGATATTTGATCACGTCATGCGCGAACAGAACGCCTACACCAGCCTCACCCATACCAACCATTCGTCCTGGAGCGGAGCCGCTGGTCGTATATTGCTGGATTTGCGGATGCAGCTTGCTGAGATACTCGAATCCCTTTTCTTCGCTGCCCATCACCTTCAACACGGTATACATGGCCGTATAAGCCGTACCGGAGGAAGCAGGGTCCGCCATGACAATTTCGCCTTTATACGCCGGGTTAAGCAGGTCTTCCCATGTTTTCGGAGCCTCCAGGCCTTTTTTCGCCAAAAACTCCTTATTGGAAGCAAAACCGAGTGCCCCTACATAGATGCCCGTCCAGTTGCCGTCCGGATCTTTATACTTCGCGTCAATCTTCTCCGCGATCGGTGAAGTATACGGCTGCAGCAGTTCTTCCGCAGTGGCTTGCACGAACGTATCTGCCGGTCCGCCGTACCACACGTCGGCTTGCGGATTGCCTTGCTCCGCCCGGACTTTTGCGAGAATTTCGCCTCCCGACATTCTGATCATGCTCGCCTGGATTCCCGTATCCTCGGTAAACTTCTTGATCGCGGCGACCGCATGGTCTTCCTGGAATCCAACGTATACCGTCAGCTTGCCTTGCGGCTTCTCTGGAGCAGCATCCTGGCCTCCATTATTCGCAGGTGCGGCACTGTTGCCGCCCGTAGATCCGCAGCCCGTGAACAGCACGGCGGCCATCGTCAGCGCGGTGATCGAGCTCATCCATTTTTTCATAGCCATAATTGTGAATCCCCCTTTGTCCTTTATGGCTCCATTATATTGGTTGCGCTTACAACACTGTGAGTCCAAGTCTCTGCCACTTCTTCCGGCAATAAAACAGACACAGCAAAAAAGCCTGACCCCACCTCGCTTGGAGATGGAATCAGGCTTCCTGATGACCGCCCTTGATCTGTCGTTACTTGAACATAGGCTAAATACCAGTGCACTGCTGTTACGGTTAATGCTCTGCTTCTGCTTCTGCTACTGCTACTGCTGTACCGCTAATATTTGCATCATTGCTGCCCAAACCTGCCTGCTATGTTACTTGAACCAGCTGAACACCTCATGCACCAGCAGCCCGATCACCGAAAAATCACTGTCGGCAAAAGTCGCGCGCAAATAGCCAAGATTCGACAACAATGGAATAAGAAAATTCGGCAGAATCGTAATCGCGAACCCATGGATCAACGACGATACGATCAGCCCTTTGCGCCCGCCGATTTTATAAGCGATAACGCCCGCTGCCCCGCCAGAGAAGAAATGCGGGATCACCCCGGGAATAATGACGGTATACTGCACCTGCAGCTGAATAACCATCGCGACCAGTCCCCCAGTAAAGCTCAGCAGGAACCCGATCATCGCCGAGAACGGCGAGAATTTGAACAGCACCGGGCAATCCAGCGCAGGAATCGCGCCTGGCACGACCCGGTCGGCAATCCCTTTGAAAGCGGGGACAATTTCCGACAGGAGCATGCGAACCCCCGCCAGAATGACGTAGCAGCCTCCCGCAAACCAGGTTGCCTGAATCAAGGACACGACAAGAATATGCCGTCCCGAGAACATTTCCTGGGTCCCGCCGGGTGAGATAAACAATCCCGAGAAGAGGAACAGCACAAAAGTAAATACCGTTATGACGACCATATGATCCTGGAAAAAAGAGCGCAGCTTCTGCAGCCCCTTGGACTCCGGCGGCTCTGGGCCTTTTTTGAACCAGGAAGCGATAAATCCGCTCAGCACATAGCCGACGCTGTTGAAATGCCCCATGGCGAAATCGTTGTTTCCCGTGACCCGTCGAACATATGGCTGCGTGATCAGCGGGGCAAACGACATGCTGAAGGCCAGCACGATCCCCCCGGCGACCATCACCTGCCACAGCGGCATTGACATCGACACCAGCACACCCGCCAGCAGTGAAGCCATGAACAGCATATGATGCCCGGTCAGGAAAATATATTTAATCCGCGTAAAGCGGGCAATCATCAGGTGGACGATCATACCAACGAGCATAATGAGCGCAATTTCCTCGCCAAAATTGATTTGCGCCAGCGCGGTAATCGTCTCATTATGGGGAATGATCCCGATAATTTGGAAGCCCTTCTGAATAACCGCCGATAAATTGGAAAGGGAGGACCCGGCAGCGTTCGCCCCAATTTGCAATAACGTATACCCGAGCATGGTCTTGATCGTACCGTGAACCAATCTTTGAAACGGCTGCTTCTGCAGCAGCAATCCTACGAACGCGATTAACCCCAGCAGCAGGGCTGGTTCCCCGAGCAGCCCCTTGCTGATCATTTGCGTTGCGTTCATGGGCATCCCCCGCTTTTGTCATATTTGTCTATTTCTTTGTCTATATAGGAAGTCAAAAAACATCTTTTGATCACAAAGTACTGCAAGGAGCGAATTTGACATCGAATCTCGAACTCAATCGAACCTTCTGGTGCTCACGTAGGCTTCTCTACGGGCCGCTCTCAGTTTCACCTTTTCATCTAACCTAAAGCGTTTTGACAAAACGTTACATCAAAAGCATAAGCTTAGGCGCTAAAAACCTAATTTTTTTGGCCTCTAAAATATAATGCCTACATATCCAACCACTGCTTGAATGTCTCGCTGTCCAGCAGCCTTGATTTCAAGTACTGGCGATCCGTAATATCGTCCAGACCAATAACCTCGACGTCCTGGGCGAGCTGTAACGATTCCATCACATAATTGGAGCCTATGATCAGGTCCGCATCGAAGGTGTCGACCGACGAAATATCTGTATGCTCGACCCAGGCCTTCAGCCCCCAATCCTTCAGGAGCGCCTCCACGTTCAGCCGGATCATCAGGCTGGTGCCGAGCCCGCTGTTGCAAGCTACAATGATTTTTTTCATAAGCCCTCCTTCTCGCGCAGTCTTTGCCATATCGTCCGGGCATCCTGGGCCTGCCGCAATTCTGCCATGAACGCCTCATCGTTCAGCGCGTCCAACAGCGTTCCCAGTGCAGCAACATGCTGCTCCTTATCCACCGCCGCCAGTGTAACCATCAGCCAGATTAGCTGCCCGGACGGCCCAAACGCCAGCTCCTCACGAAAGGTCATCACGCTAAAGCCCGTGCGCTTTACGCACTCCGGCATATACACATGAGGAAAAGCCACACCAGCACGGATGATAAACGGATGCTTGTTGGATTGAATGATTTCAATCAGCTTATCCGCGTACCTGGCGTCCGAGACGCCGCGATCCATCAGCAGCCGATTCCCCTCACGCACCGCCTCCTCCCAGAGCATAGCCTCAGCTCCGAGCTTGATCGAATCCGGCGGTAGCATTGCGGTCAACCCGTAATCATGCTCCTGCGGCTGACCACCCGGCCGACCCCCACCCTGGAACAAATGCAGCAATTCCTCCAGCAGCCGATTCCGGTTATGAATATGCGCGTTCCGCTCCACCACCTGAAAAATATCGTTCACCACCTGCACCGCCGCCGCAGCCGCGGCTGACTCGCCCGAAGGCGACACGCCGAGGAAGCTCGCAATCTGCTTCTGATCCTGTTGATCGAGCAGCGGCGACACTTTGATCCACGGCACCTGCAGGGCATGGCTGATCTCCATCGTGCTGAGAACCGCATCCGCCGTCTGCAACGTAATCTCGGCCGCTTCCTTATACGAGTAAGTACCCACAATATCAACCTGCGGAAAAATCGCCGCCACACGCCGCTTCAGCATCGCCGAAGTGCCGAGCCCTGAGCCGCATACGACCGCCACACGCTTGCGCACCGGAGCCTTTGGTGGAATCAGCCCGCTGCCTATATGGAACATGATGTAGCCGACCTCATCCCGGTCGAATACGACTGACCATGGCTCCATCACTTCGTTGACGATCCGCTCTAGCAAATTGAGGAGCGAACCGTACTGCGCCTCCAGCTGCTCCATGAGCGGGTTCTTGGACTGCAGACCAAACTTCGCCCGGTAAATGGCCGGCTTCAAATGAATGACGAGCCCCTGCACAATCTGGTCGATCATTTGCAGCGGACGGCCGAGCTCCTGCTCGGTGCGCAGAATGATCTGCTTAGCGAGATCAGCGATGATCAGCTCCTCCACCGGCAGGCTCTGTTTCTGAGCGCCGAGAATGTGCTGCGTGATGTACCCGATCTCCGAAGCGGGCAGCTTCACTCCAAAGTGCTGCTCAATCTGCGGCACGACCTCAGCTACGACCAGCTCATATACCTCATGTCCCTGCAGCTCAGACAGCGACTCCTGATCCATCTCGATCGCATGCGTGCCCTTCAGCCGCTCCATCGCCATTAGCAGATGCAGAATCAACGTGGAGTAACCTGCGTCCGTGAACTGCACCCCCATCTTCTCCTCAAGCCGCTGGATCGTATCAAACAGCATGGCTGCATCCTCCGTCTCGAACCAGTCCTTCCACGGCGTCATCGGCGAATACGAATCGCCTCGCTGATCGAGAATATAGCGCAGCAGCTTGTCGTGCAGCTTGTCGTCCGTGATCTCGGAGCGTAGCAGGCTCAAATACGCCCTGCGCTTGCGCTTCTCCCGCCCTTCAATATACAGCTGTCCGCGATCCCTTACCAGCGTCAACTCCCAGCTCATGAGCCGCTGCTTGATTTCGTTCAAATCCTGCAGCAGCGTATTTTTGCTGATCCCGAGCTCCTCGATGATTGCCTTCACGGACAGCTTCGTCTCCTGGAGCAGCTGCTTCTGCAGCAGACTGATCCGCTGCTCAGCATCCATATAATGCGGCCGCTTGCCGATCTGCACCGCAAGCTGCTCCGACTGGCCAACGTCCAGCCGCAGACGAACACCCGCCAAGCGATCGCGTTCTAGAACAACGCCCCGCTCGCGGAGCCAGTCCTCCAGCTGCAGCAAATCAGCCCGCACCGTCCGCAACGATATTCCATATTCATCAGCCAGCTGCTGCAGCGGAATATATTGGTCGCTCTCCATCAATTGCTTGACCATGCGCTGTTGTCTGCTAGATATCATAATGTCACCCGAATTATTCATAATTTTGTATGCGCTATCATATTAAGATTATGACACATTTAAAAAGTAAGATATAGAGCCTTCATAGAAAAAGACGCACACTCCGCAGAGTGCCCGTCTTCAAATCGCATATTCCCTTTGATCTGGTTGTTGATATGACTGTTGATATGACTGTTGATATGACTGTTGATATGCCTTTCGATATGGCTTTCGATTTCACTTTGCGATTTCACTTTGCGATTTTACTTTGAGTTTTTACTTTTCATTGTATTCTGCACTTTACTTTGCACTTTGCTTCGTGTTCTATTTCCTCTATTTTTTTAGTCATCTTAGTACTTCGCGACCACTTAGGTTCACTTCACAATCACTTAAAATCATTTCCCGTTTACCTCTGGCTTACCTTCCACTCAAATCTCGTTCATTTCTAGCTCATTTCTAGCTTACTTCTCGCACACTTCTGGCCCACTTCTAGCTTACTTCTGCCCCGCCTCTTGTTTACTTCCTGCTCATTCTAGCTTACTTCACGAACCTAGCTTCGATTTCCTCCGCCAGTAACCGCTCCTGCCTCGAGATGGCCTCCTCATCGGAAAAGCTGCGATAAATCGCACTCAAACGATCCTGATTCTGCTTCACCTCAGTCAAATACGAGATAGCATGCTGCATGGAAGCCGTGTACCGCGCCTTCACCCCGGCGATTTCCTCCGCATATTTCTCATCGGTGTACGGGGTGATGGCCAGCTCATAGACATCCAGAATGCTGTCCCCCTCGCGTAACGGGAAATGCTCATGCGGTGCCGTGCTATCAAAAATCGCTACGCCAAGCGAGCGGAACACTAGCATATCAAGACTGTTCGGATCGAAGCCGCAGTGGTAGATCTCTGTATCGATCCCGCGCTCGGTTGCTGTGGACGCGATCTTTTTAAATAATGTCGATTTCCCTGAACCGGGTCGCCCCTTCACAAAAACTCGCGTCGGCACATCCTCGGTCAGATTGAGAATGAAATCAACGGCTCCTTTCCAAGTCGCGGCTCCAAGAAAGCGGCGAGTGACCGTCCCGGCTGCTTTACCACTACCACTACCACTACCACTACCACTACCGCTTCCGTCTCCGTCTCCGTTTCCGCCTCCATCCCCTACCTGCTGCGATTCCGCAGTGGTTACGAGATACTGATCCGCCCATTCGACGGCCAGCTGGTTCATGACTTCGCGATCCAGGGTGTCGATGTAGATTTTCTCCCAATCGTCATGGATACGCAAAGTACGCTGAAAAGTCTCATAAGCTTTCTTGTAGCTTTCGGCTATATTGTGCTCCAGCGCGGCAATATGCTCCTGGTGCTCCGCCAATCGTTCCCCGCTCGGATCACTTCTAAAATCGACACGATGAACCTCGACGCCTTCCGGAACTCCTTCCTCCGGCCAGGCGCGATCCGCAATCAAGCCAACCCGGGCGCTCTCAACGATGATCCCTTCCAGCAAATCGCTTTGCAGCGGCTGGTGGATCAAATGCAGGTTCCAATCTTTACGTCCCCAGCCGTTTGCGAGCCGGGCCAAAATCGCGCCGATCTCCTGTGGATCTCCCTCCAACACATATACCGCATCCAATTTATAGTAGTTCGAATCCACCAGACTAACCAAGCCTTCGGCTGTATTTCCCCGCGCAAAAAAATGACGTTCTCTTCCTGCCATTTCATTCTTCTCCCTTCTCTATCCTTCGAGATTGTAGTGATGCTACACCCTATGCGGAAAATTTCCACCGTGTGTTTAGCCTATGCCCGAAAAGGGAAGATCATCCATCCATTGATTAAAATAGTCCATTAGACGAGCGTCTGTTGCTGAGGATTCGCCGGGACACCTTCCGGACTTGAGAAACTTACCGACCTTGATGCTCTTACGGGCTTTAGGAGTCCTGCCGACCTTGACGACCTTGCGAGCTTTGGGAGTCCTGCCGGCCTTGACGACCTTGCGGGTTTTGGGAGTCCTGCCGGCCTGGCGGACTTGAAGGCTTAGCAGATTTTGTGAATTTTGTGGGTTTTGTAGATTTTTCAGCCCTAGCGCCCATCTGCCTCAAGGCAAACGCTAAATTTGGAGCCACTGATGCAAATCCACAACCGACCGCAGAGCATACTCCTTGGCGACCGGTTTGCCATGCTCCAGCAGAACCAGGCACGGCACGCTCATAATTTGCCACTCGTTCCGCAATCGCGGCGCGAAGTTGATATTCAGCTTCGATACGGGCATCAATGTGTTGCCCGATTGAATAGCGATATCCAACATCGTCTCACCAAGTTTGCATGTTCCGCATAGCGGCGTATATAAATATAGAGCTTCCCTGCCAAGTCTGGCCATCGAAGCACTCACGAATTCATTTTCTACAGCTTCACGGATCGTCATACCGACCGTCCACTCCTCTCTGTACCAACTCATTTTATTCGCAAGGTACAGTTATCGTTGTTCCAAAGCTGCACGTTCTAACGAACAACTTTCATTACTTAGCGTATTTTTTCCTGCCTTGTCCGTTCAATGGCTATACCGCGGGGGAACCCCCGAAATCTCAGCCCTATTAAGCTTTTCCCAGCCATTCACAGCCCTTTCCTGGGTCCTTCCCTATCCTTTCCTATCCTTTCCTGTCCTTTCCTGTCCTTTCCTGTCCTCCTCCTGCCGCTAGAATGGCTGTAAAAGTTCATTTAGCACAACCATCTCTCCTAAAGCTTAGATCGCTGCAATTGTGCATTATTTTTTTGGAAACACGACTATTCTGAGCGAGTTACTGGATTACGCTGAATTACTCCTGTACTTTTGGAGCAATGTGCTTGAAAGCGCCGCCCGCATATAGAGATGTTCCTGCCTGCATTTTTGTAGCAAGCCTCCAAAAGGAACTCAGCACCAGCATACAAAGCATAACAAGCCACCACCAGCACAGTCACCTATCCAAACTATCCAGTAAATAGCCCAAGCAACTCAAGCAACTCAAGTAACTCAAGTACCTCAAGTACCTCAAGTACCCAAGTAACCATTAGTAACTATTCATGGACCATCTAAAAACGGAATGTATTTTATACAGCTAGTTAAGCTATTTTTACCAAAAATACATGCGCTAAATGGAAATCATGCAGTTAGTTTGCCAGATTAGAGCTCATTCGTCGAAAAAGCTTAAAACTAAATGTAGGTTTTCAGACTGTTGAAGTAATTGATTTTCTATGCAAGAAAACATACTTTCCACGGAAATCCAGAATCGAAAGGATTAAAATATAAGGTGAGTTCCCGTTTGTACGAGAAAAAAGCTTGGCTAGGTGCCTTGCTATTTTCTTAATGTTCTGCACTATGGCAGTCATCAGTGCTTGTTCCTGCACTTTTTCCCGGCCACGCAAACGGGAAATGCGAAGCCCATGGAGCACTTTGGCATCCGCGAAGCTTCGCTCAACTGTTTTACAACGGAGCTTATACAAGATCTGTCCTGAAGAGCTACGGTAATTCGCTTCTACTCGCTCTTTAAACCCTTCCCAAACATGCCGCTGAATTTTACGTTTACGATTTTTGCTTGATGTACAGCTATCCAATAATGGGCATTGGCCACATAAGTCAGGGTTGGACATATATTCTTTGTATCCATTGCGATTGGTTGTGTGGTAAGTCAGCTTAGATCCATTGGGACATATATAAGCGTCTTGTTGCGGGTCATAGGAAAACTCTTCTTTGGGTATAGTCCCCTCTGCTGTAGGGGCATTACGAGTAGCGATGACACTGAAAATACCCATCTCGCTTGTTTTTTTGCATATGTAGGGCGTCATATATCCTGAATCCAAAGCAACAGCTTCTAACGTATTGTGAAAGTCAAATGTATCGATCTGTCTTTGAAGTCTTTCTATATAAACGGTTGAGTCATTCACATTTCCAGGGGTAACATGGACATCCGTAATGAGATTGAATTTGTGATCGACTGTACGATGATCCAAATAATAAAACCCTTCGGGTTTGCCTTTACGCTTCATAAAGCCACTTTCTGGATCGGTGTTACTCACTCGCAGTTTTTTTTCAATCGTTTCGTTTTTCACGGGCGGCAGCGGCTTTTTTCCATGACGCTCTCGTTCTTGATTAACAGCTGTCTCCAATTCTTTTAAATATTCAAGGGGCGTTTCCGTCACAACTTGCATCGATGAACGATTTTTATTCGCGTTAGCTTGGATGTGCGTTGAATCAGTAATGAGAACACGTCCCCCTACCATGTTATGACGGATGGCCAAACGGACTACTTCGTCAAAAATGTCTTGAAAAATGGTAGATCCTTTGAATCGCACATTACGGTTGTAACTAATCGTCGAGTGATCCGGCACAGGATCCGTTAAGCCTAGACCAAGGAACCAGCGGTAGGCTACGTCCGTTTTAATTTCTTGCTCTAATTGCCTTTCGGAGTGAATGCCATACAAATAACCAATCAGCATCATTTTGAAAAGGCGAATCGGGTGAATTGGAGGCCTCCCTAATGTGCCGTGATAGTAGGGGCGAGTCATCTCCGTAATAAATGAAAAATCTACGTTTTCATCAATGATTCGTAGTAAATGATCTTTTGGTACAAGCATATCTATACTAACCAATTCAATTTGATTTCTATCTTGTTGAATGTTAGGCAACTCGCGCACCACACTTTCAATATATTACCTATATTATACCAAATTAATGCGGTAATGTGATCTAGATAGGGGCTTTTTCAACAGTCTGAGGTTTTACAGCTAGTTCCCTCTAACAGGGCCAAAACGGTTGATCTAACTACATGAAATACATCTAGTTACCTTACCTATGTTTGTTTCTCTACGCTTTTAGCTGCACCTTCTCCAGCACTATATACTTCTAGCTATCTTACCTAACTTTACCTCTTACTGAACTACCTAGGAACAATATAAATCAGGGGTTTCAATTTTTGAAGAGACAGATTCCAGTTCAATTTAAGGAGCGCGGGAGGAGCGCGGCAAGGCGCTACGGCGGAGGTGTGGAGCTTCTAGAGCACGGAGCTTTTAAATCGCGGGGCTTTCGGGACAGCCCTTCTGCCCCTTCTGCCCCTTCTGCCCGTCTACCTAACCGCCCACATTACTACCAAAATTACATCCCCGCCCCTTACCCTGCCCCTGTACCAGACTGCACGAACAATTAGCACCTGTATAAATCCTCGCTCTAAAACAACCGATCGCACGCAAAGCACCGTGCTAACAGCATCATACCCGGCACCTCCCCGCAAATACCCGCTCCAGCCTCCCAGCTAAGCTACAGGCCGTCCCGACCGACCGCCGTCATGCAGCAATGCACCGCGCGCTGGGAGCTGCGCGGTTCTACTGGCCGCCCCGGTTACGGTAGCTTCTTGGGGAGAGTCCGGTAATTCTTTTGAATACCCGAGAGAAATAAAACGTATCTTTATAACCTAGAGCCTCGCCGATTTCCTTCACAGACAGCTCCGTGTTGAGCAAAATATTTCTAGCCTCCGCCACCTTCAGACGGTGAAGGAACTCATTCAGTGGATAGCCTGTATAATCATGGACGATTCGCCGGAGCGTAGACACGGATATATGATGCCGCGCTGCCATTTGGGCAGGCTCCTGAGGCGTATGCAAAGACTGAGACAGATCCTCAATTACCTTCAGAACGAATCTCTCCCGATTATTCACCTCACGGCGATCCGATTGCGATACAACATCATATAGAAAAGATTCCAGCATAAGCGCGGCCCGATCCAGGTTGGTCGGTACCCCGCTGTCAATCAGCATGAACATCATCTCCATGCGGTGAATGAGCGAATCATCGAAGGCCGCCTTTTTTACCAGACATGGATGAGGCAGCCAGGACTCCAGCCATTCGTCCACCCGGCTCCCATCTACGGTGAAGTAGTACTCATCCCAATAACCATCCTCATGAGGGCCATAATGAAATACCGCATCGGGAAAAAGACAAAACCAGCTGCCCGCCTCAACCTGCTGCAACTCGCCATCATTAACCTGATAATAGCCACTGCCGCCCGTGATCATCACAAAAGCCCAATGGTTGAATTTGGCCTGGCTGCGCTGCAGCGTTCTTCCCGGCAAATGGCCAGCATTCACCAGGCTCAGCGATCTAACCTTCCGCCTACTTGCATCCACCATTGGATTAAAGATTCGAATCGGATGAGAACTGATCATATAGTCCATGTATTTTGTCATCCTATACATTCTCCCCATAAAACAACTGTGTTAAGTTAATGTTGATCCAAATCAAATATGAATAAATATAACATATCTGTGCTGATTCGTCCTATCCAAATCAAATAAAATCCGCACAGATTAACGAAAGGATGTAAGCGCACGCATGAGTGAACTGAAAATTGGTCTTATCGGTACCGGATCGATCTCGGAATCCCATCTGCAAGCTTATCAAGCCAATCCAAAAGTACAACTGGTCGCTGTCTGTGATTTGAACGAGGACAGAGTACGTAATACCGCTGCAAAATACAACATTCCGCACGTATACACCGACTATCATGAGCTGCTTGCCCATCCAGAGCTACAAGCGATCAGCATTTGCACCTGGAATAATTCACATGCGGAAATCAGCATCGCCGCACTGCGAGCGGGTAAAAACGTCCTCTGCGAAAAACCGCTCTGCAAAACCGTGGATGAAGCGCTGCAAATGGAACAGGCCGTCCGCGAGACCGGCAAGCTGCTCCAGGTCGGCTATGTCCGGCGCCACGCCTCCAACATCGCCGTATTGAAGAAATTTATCGATGCGGGCGACCTTGGTGATATTTACTACGCCAAAGCCAGCCTCATTCGCCGCCTCGGCAATCCGGGCGGTTGGTTCGCAGACCACGAGCGTTCCGGCGGCGGCCCGCTGATAGACATCGGTGTTCATGCCATCGATCTCTGCTGGTACCTGATGGGCAAGCCCAAGGTAAAATCCGTCAGCGGCAACACGTATAACAAGCTCGGCAACCGTTCGAACATTCAAAACTATGAGTTCTACCAAGCCGCCGATTACGATGCATCGCTAAATACCGTCGAGGATATGGCCAATGCCCTGATCCGCTTTGAAAACGGTGCCTCCCTCATGGTCGATGTCAGCTTCTCGCTGCACGCCAAAGAGAACTCGGCGCAAATCAATATTTACGGCGACAAAGGCGGCGCCGAAATCGAGCCCGTATTGTCCATCGTCACGGAACGCCATGACACGATCATTAACATCGATCCACAAATCAGCACGCCGGGCTTTGACTTCCAAGGAGCCTTCAATCGCGAAATCAATCATTTTGTCGACAGCTGTCTCGGATTGATCGACACAAACAGCCCCGTAGAGGACGGCGTGGAAATGATCAAAATTTTGAACGCGATTTACCAGTCCGCCGCAGAAGGCCGCGAAATTCATTTCTAGGTCGACTTTTATCACGAAGTAATCCGAAGAAGAAGCAGCTACATCGAATCTTTCATTCATCCTCGAAGAGCTTATGCTTTCGAAGTGTGTTTCCTTGGAAACATTTCAGGTGCTCATGCAGGCTTCTCCAAGTGTAGGCTTCGGGGTCATTTTCTTCGAAAACGTGTAACTCCGCTCCTCCTGAAAGCTTAGCGAAGCAAAACTCACTACGGGAGCATGGATTCGGTACTCACAACCTATAGCTTTTGAAAAAACGCACATCGGAAGGTTAAGCATCATTGCTAAAAAGGCGACATTGGACTATGCAGGCTACGAGTACGTACGAAATGATCTATTGTTCTTATTGTTCTTATTGTTCTTATTGTTCTTAATCTTCTTAATGTTCTTATGATCGCTGTTGCCCCCATATTTTTTAATTGAGTCTTTCTATTCGTTGAAATTCGAAGACAAGGGCGACCGTTGCACTTCTTCAGAATCATTTCGTGCTCTCTGCTGTTGTCATGCCATTTGTTCGACTTATATAATCAAACATTTATTTAAAGGAGGCGAAGGAAAGTGACATTGAACAACAAAATCGGCGTCATTGTCGACAGCTTTGGGATCGGCGTCACAGAAGGACTGAAAAAAGCCAAAGAAGTTGGCGCAGAAGGGGTTCAAATCTACGCTGTATCCGGCGAGATGGATCCGGCGGCGCTTACGCCAGCCAAACGCAAAGAGCTGCGCAGCTATATTGAAGGGCTTGGTCTCGAAATATCCGCCCTTTGCGGCGATCTCGCCGGACACGGTTTCCAGGATGCCGAGGCCAATCCCGCGAAAATCGAAAAATCTAAGCGTATCCTCGACCTGGCTGTCGAGCTGGGCACCCCCGTTGTAACGACGCATATCGGCATCGTCCCGGATGATAAGAACGGGCGCATTTACGAGTCCATGCAGCAGGCCTGTGAAGAGCTTGGCGTGTACGCAAAGAGCATGAACGCTTATTTTGCCATTGAGACCGGGCCGGAACCAGCCGCACATTTAAAAAGCTTCCTGGATACGCTGAGCACGAACGGCGTTTCAGTCAACTTCGATCCCGCCAACATGGTGATGGTCACTGGCGATGATCCTGTAGAGGGTGTCAAACTGCTGAAGGACTATATCGTCCACACCCATGTCAAGGATGGGCGGCGGCTGCGCCCGGTTGATCCGAGAGATGTATACGGCTTCCTGGGATACAGTGCTATGGATCACGAGAAAATCGCCGAAATGGCCTCCTCTGGAGCGGCCTTTGAAGAGCTGCCGCTGGGAGATGGCGCAGTGGACTTCCCTGCCTATTTTACCGCGCTGCAGGAAATCGGCTACAAGGGATATTTGACCATTGAGCGCGAGGTCGGCGACAACCCGGCAGAGGATATCCGCAAGGCTGTGGAATTCATTCGCGCTTACCGTGGCTAGAGCCGGCTTGAGTCAAAACAAATCTAGCACGCAGCAGACAACAGGCTTGCCTCTGGGCAGCGGTTTCGTCTTCACAGCAAAGATACTCGCCCGCCCTAACCATACCGAAAATGAAAAGGAGTCATCCTTATGAAATTAGGAATCAGCTCTTACAGCTTATATCAAGCCATGCATACTGGCAGCATGACCATTGAAGACGTCATCGAATGGGTTGCTGAAATCGGCGCCAGCCATATCGAAATCGTCCCGGGACTCGGCTTTGATTTTGAGGCCAATCCGGAATTGGAGGAGCAAATCAGAGAAAAGGCCGCAGCAGCTGGTCTGGATATTTCCAACTATGCGATCGGCGCCAACTTCGTCACTGATACAGAGGAGCAATACGAGGCTGAAATCGCCCGGGTCATCAGCGAGGTTGACCGCGTTCATCGCTTAGGCGCCAAGCTGATGCGCCATGATGTCGCTTCCCGGCCGGATACTTCCATTGCCCGCTTCAATGAAGACCTGGCGAAGGTCGCCGCAGCGTGCCAGCGCATTGCCGACCATGCCAAGCAGTATAATATAACGACAAGCGTGGAGAATCACGGCTACTACGTGCAGGCCAGTGACCGGGTACAGACCCTTATCCATGCGGTGAATCGCCCGAACTTCAAAACCACGCTTGATGTCGGCAACTTCGTATGCGTAGACGAAAACCCGGTTTCCGCCGTGAAAAACAACCTGCCGTACGCATCCATGATTCATATCAAGGATTTTTACATCCGTCCATCGTATCGCAACCCGGGCGACGGCTGGTTCAGAAGCACAGGCGGCGATTACCTTCGCGGCGCTATCGCCGGGCACGGCGACCTCGATTTATACGAAATCCTGCGCTTGATCAAGGCATCCGGATACGACGGCTACATGTCCATCGAATACGAAGGCATGGAGGATTGCCGACAAGGCACGAAAATCGCCTTCGCCAACGTAAAACGCATTTGGAACGAGATCTGACTTCAGCCGCTAGGCACCATCCCTCCCAAACGATTTAGCCCCTCTTGGACGGCAGCGAGAGACGACAGCTGTATAATGTGCCAAGCGCAGAAGTCTCTCAGCCGCCGACTAGAGGGGATTTTGGCTGGGGAGGAATACTCCTCAGTTACCGGATTCCCCTCATTTATCTTGAGAGCTGTTAGCCACATCCGTTATTTCGGATGCCACGGCAGCATCCTTTGTGGCTTCTGCCAGATTCAATCCGATGACACCGGCGATAATCAGCATGAGACAGATCGCTTTGAACCAGGTCATCTGTTCCTTGAACAGGAACATGCCCACGATGACGATCAGCACCGTGCCTAGCCCTGACCAAATGGCATAAGCCGTGCCAACATTCAGACTTTTGAGCGACATGCTCAAGGAAGAGAAGCTAAGCATATAGAAGACGGCCATGCCAATAGAAGGCCATAACCGGGTGAAGCCCTCCGACATTTTCATCGAGGTTGTGCCGATCACTTCAAATAAAATCGCAAGCGCGAGCCATACATAGGCCATAACTAGTAAACTCCTTTTTCTCAAAAAATTAACTTACTCAACAGAATGGGGCCTAATGGGGCCTAATGGAGCCTGATCGAGCCTTCTTTCGAGAATCATCCACCGCGTTCCTACTCCATCCTTCTCTCCTCAATAATGCCACTCAACAAAATATCCACGATTTCGCCCAGCGCTTCCTGAAGGGTGAGACCGTCATGCCGTGATACCGACACGTATTCAGTGAGTCGATACAGTGAACCGATATACATTTGCATGAAAATCTCGAAGTTAAACGGCTTGACCTCACCGCTCTGCACGCCTTCCTCAATAAGCTGCCTAATTCCATCCCAGCCTTCGCGCATGTACTCGTCCGCATAGCCCCATGCTTTCGGGTACCCGGTACGAAGCTCATCCAGCATTCGCAAATCCTTAAAGGCCAGGCCGACGGGCAAAACGGCAAGCGACTGCCGAAGTTTCTCCCGCAGACTTAGCGTCTCATCCTCCCGAATTCGTCTCTCCATCGCCCGCATTTCCTGAACGGATTGCTGAATAATCGCGCTAACCAATGCTTCTTTGGATGAAAAATGCTGATACAACGTCTTCGTGCTCATGCCGAGGCGTGCAGTCACGTCCCGAATCGAAAATTTCAACCCCCGATAGCCGATCTCGGTTACCGCCGCTTGAATGATGGACTCTTTCAAGAATCTACACCTACCCTAATTCTGCTTTTTTTTCAACTGGCTGGTCCTCTGAAAAACACGGAAAACAATTTGTTTTATATGTTTTCCATGTTACTGTCCCCATATTCCAAAGTCAATTTTTCTTGCATGAGAAAAAAAAAGACCGTCTCCTTAGCCTATAGGCATTGGAAACAGTCTTTTCAACATCGACTGTCTTGTCTTGTTTTGTTTTGTTTTGTCTTAGCTTTGCTTTGCTTAGCTTTGCTTTGCTTAGCTTGGCTAGGTTTGACTTGCTTTGCTTTGCTTTGCTTAGCTTGGTTTGGTTTGATTTGGCTTGGCTTAGCTTATCGACCCGGCAATTACTTATCGCCACCTAACTTAACCTGAATTAATCCAACTTAACTCAGGGAGCCAGTCATGTCTGTAGTCATCAGCATGCCGTCAGCAGATAATTATGACCTCAGCGTCGAAGCCCAATGGTCACAATTTCGCTTGGCTGCACCAGCAGGGACAGTCCTCCTGCGGCATTGCCGGCGATCGGCTCCTGCGGTTCTTCCAAAATCGTCGTCTTATAGAAATACTGCGAAGGAATATTGGATATCAACGTAAGCTCTGTATGCTTACCGCTCATATTGTACCAGCGCAGCAGCAGATCTCCCGTTGCCTCATTCATTTTTAACGAAGAGAACGCAAGCTCCGTATTCTCCCATTGGAACGGGGCATACGTCGGCGCAATCACGCCATTATGCACCCCGGTTTGGCACACCGTCCATGGAATCTGGAACTGGTAGGCTTCCGCATAAGCTCCGGTAATCATGCCGTCTCCGGAATGCGGGATCAATTTCATCTGCACCGTATGTTCTCCCAGACATTGCGCTTCCGGCGTCGGGAACAAGCCCCAGTCGCCAAGCTCGCCCACACTGCGCAGCAGCGTGATCGCAATCGTATTTCGACCGTCACGCAGCACCTCGTATTCATTCAAGCCGAGGTTAGCTACAGTCAACCCTGCCCCGCCAGCATTGTCGCTAACATCTACGAACGCCTGCTGATGCTGGGTGTTGCTCGGGTTAACCCATTCCGGCGCCGGCTCGTTATCTCTTACCGGAATTTCGAACATCGAATCGGCATGATGCACGGAAGCGGACAGATCTGTCGGGAACAAAGCCCGTACCCGGTGATCTTTGGCCTTATTATCGATCGTTGTCTCGTTATGAACCCCTTTGCCGCCGCGCTCCAGGCTCACAACCGTGCGAAGCTTCATGCTTACCGTCTCCCGACTACGCTGAGCCTTACGCTCTGGATAATACACGAGCGCACGCTGCTCCTCATCCAGTCTGGCATCCGCCGATACTGGAATCTCCCAATCATGCGTAATCTCGATGGACGCTCGATATGATGTATCCTCCAGTACGGAAATACAAGCTGGAAGTCCTTTTGTCGTTAAGGCCACTTCTCCCTCCGGCTGCTTGTACATATATTCGTTCCCGATATCTCCGGTATCCTCATACACGCCCAGATCGCGGTAGACACGCCCCGTTACCTTGTCTGTCAACGAGAACGAGCCATCATCGGCAATTTCAATCTGCAGCCATTCATTCTCCAGGATACGCTCGCCGTGCAGCAGCGAGGAGCCGACGCTGGAAGCTGCAGCACCTGAACTGGAATCGGCTGCAACTGCACTAGAAGCTGCAGCCTCGGAACGGCGAACCCATGCATATGCACGCAGCCCGAGCGCAGGCACATCCTCTGCCAGGAACGTCAGCTTCACCCGGCGGCACATATACGGCTGACGGAACTGATCATCCGGCAGATCGTAGCCGAACAGAAGTCCGAGGTCCTCTACCGTCACATCCACTACGTTCCCTTGATCATCCATGAGTACGCGACCGGAGAGGTCCACCTCCTTCATCCGACGCGCCGTCTCCTCCAGCGTGAATCCTTCCCGCAAATACAGGCGCGCCGCGTCTAACTCGACACTGATCGTGCCTGTACGCTTCCAGCCCGTTGTATTCATCGCCACAAGCGGCAGCGCATCCTCGCCAAAGGAGGCGAACACTGAAGTATCCACCGCAGACGCGATCGCCTGCTTACTGTCGTCGATGATCGACTCGGCCACATGGCGACTCTTGTCGAAGCGGGTGACCATTTCGCGATGCACCTCATCTACGCTGCAGCCGCAAATGCTGTCGTGCGGATGGTTCTGCATCAGCGTCTTCCAGGCGTAGGTGAACAAGTGATGCGGATACTCTTTGCCTAGTACATGAGCGAACGAAGCTAGCGGTTCTGCGACCTTTTCCAGCAGCGCCTGTCCTTCCTGGTTCATCTGCTTCAAGTAAACTCGGGCCGACGCCGTATTGACCAGCGTGCCCCAACCGTCCGTACGCTGACTGCGCAGTTCGCCTTTGACGGTCGATAAACTGTCGTTATCTAGAGCCTGCTCCACCGCCTGCAGGTAATCCGGGAAATTCGAATGAATGAATTCCGTATCCGGGTACAGTTTCCGAGCCGTTTCGATCGCCTCTGGCAAATCCAGCTGTACCGGCTGATGGTCGCAGCCGTTCATGAACAGCAGCTCACTCGTGGAGGCGTATTTCTCCGCATCCGCCAGCTTACGATCCCAGAATGCCCTGGCCTCCGCTTCCTCGACCGGTACTTCATTGCCATTCGAGTACCAGTTCGCAAATAGAATGCCAAGCACCTTGGAGCCGTCCGGCCCTTCCCAAATCAGCTCTGAGAACGAGGACTCATAACCGTCATCCGACACCGTATTATTGAACCCGGTCGGCTTCACCCCGCGTCCGAAGAACACATTCGTAATCCCGGACTGCTGCATAAGTTGCGGTGTTTGCCCTACCAACCCGAACGTATCCGGGAAGTAGCCGATTTTGGCTACTTCTCCGTAACGCTTCGCATCCTGATGTCCGATTTGCATGTTCCGTACATTGGCTTCTCCGCTCGTCAGAAAAGCATCCTGCAAAATATACCAAGGGCCGATTAGCAGACGTCCATCGGTAATATGCCGCTGCAGCCGCTCCTGATTTTCCGGCCGAACCTGCAGATAGTCTTCCAGGATAATCGTCTGTCCGTCGAGATAGAAGCTGCGGAACTCGCTATCTCCGTCCAGCTTGTCCAACAAAGCATCGATAAGCTGCACCAACCTTACATGGTGCTTCTCATAAGGCAAATACCATTCCCGATCCCAGTGGGTATGGGAAATGATGTGCGCTTTTCTTGTTTTTTTCATGTCTCGTACCTACCTTCTCTGACGATTGATATCAACGGCCAAATTCAGCTTATAGTGGATACTCCTCCATATAGTTCAACAGCTCATCCACCGTCGTGAAAGCCAGCCCCGTCACCGTGTCGGCACAGCCATAATAGATCGCAATGCGCCCGGTGTCCGCATCAGTCAAAGCAGCGCATGGGAAGGTTACATTCGGCACGTCTCCTACACATTCGTACAGCTTTTCCGGTCCAAGAATATAGTTGCGCGATCTAGCGATCACCTTCCAAGGCTCATCCAGATCAAGCAGCGCACAACCGATACGGTATACAAATCCATTACAAGTATTGATTACCCCATGGTAAATCAGCAGCCAGCCCTTGTCGGTTTCGATCGGAACCGGGCCAGGCCCGATTTTTTTGGACTGCCAGGCGGATTCATCACCGTTGACAGTGCCCATCACGTACCGATGTTTTCCCCAGAACGTAAGATCCGGGCTGACACTGTAAAAGATATCCCCAAAAGGCGTATGCCCCGTGTCGCTCGGACGGCTGACCATAGCATAGTAATCACCGATTTTACGGGGGAACAGCACCCCGTTGCGGTTATATGGCAAAAAGGCATTTTCCAGCTGATGGAACGTCTTGAAGTCAGTCGTATAGCCTACGCCAATCGTTGGGCCATGGTAGCCGTTGCACCAGGTAATATAATAGCGATCTTCAATCTTAATTACCCGAGGGTCATAACGGTATTCCCGTTTGGTAATTTCAGGGTCACCTTCAAACACAATTGGCTCGTGATTAATCGTCCAGTTGATGCCATCATCGCTGAAGCCCGCAAAAATATCCATGCTCACAGACCTGGAATCGCAGCGGAACACCCCAGCAAACTTGCCCTCGAACGGAACAACAGCGGAGTTAAATACACTGTTGGAATTCGGTATCGCATTTCTCTCGATGATCGGGTTTGCAGAATAACGCCAGACCGGTGCGTTCAAACCAGCTGGCTTATCCTGCCAAGGAATATTTTTTAAGGACTCTCCAATAATTCTGCTCATGGTATATGTCTCCTTTATATCTTTATTTAATTTACAAAATACCTTCCTTCATCGCACGGTACACAAGCTGGGAGAATAGGCTGTTCGACCAAGCGAACCAGCTCCGCGTAAAGATCGCAGGATCATCCGCATGAAAACCTTCATGCATATAGCCTGTATCGGCGTCCGTCGCCTCCAGCATGGCGATCATCTCCAGCTTCTCTTCCTTGGTCTGAGCGGTAATGCCCTGCATGGACAGCGCCATATGCCAGATGTAATCCTTCGGCGTATGCGGGCTGCCGATTCCCCGCGCTGCCTTGCCTTCAAAGTAGAACGGATTCTCCTTACTCAACGCGAAACGACGTGTATTCTGATAAATTTCGTCATCGGCCGTCACATAACCAAGGTACGGAATCGACATTAGTCCCGGCGTGCCCGCATCATCCATCAGGCAGTAATTGCCGTAACCATCGGTCTCGTAGGCATAAATCGGCCCGAACTCTGGATGGCGGTAAACACCGTACAGCTTGATCCCATGATCGACTTCGAACTCCAGCTCCTTCAACTCCGCCAGGAAATCCATATCCCGGAACAACCATTCCGCGAACTCCTGCATCTGACGCAAAGCGACGACCGCGAACATATTGCCTGGAATGTTGTAGTGGAAATCGCAAGCATCGTCACTGGAACGGAAGCCCGACCAGATCATCCCCGTATAGTTGACCGGCATTCCCAAGCCATTGTTGCGAAGGGAGTCCTCCGGTATCCCGTTATTGCGGGTGAAGCGGTAAGGAGACTGTTCGAAGTGGTGCTGCTCCGTTTTGAACACATCGACAATTTTGTGCATGGCCGCCTTGAATCCAGCATCGAAAATATCGGTGAGCCCCGTCTCCTTCCAGTACATATAAGCAAGCCGTACCACGAAGCATAGCGAGTCAATCTCGAACTTCCGCTCCCATACCCATGGCGACATTTCCGTCTCATCCGTCGCATTCCAGTGCCAGTCATTGGCGCTCTCATTAAATGCATTAGCATACGGATCGATATGAATGTATTGAATGTGGCGCTTGATCAGCCCGCCGATAATCCGCTGCAAATCAGAGTCATCCTTGGCCAATGGCACATAATGAATGACCTGCTCCACGGAGTCGCGCAGCCACAAGGCCGGAATATCGCCGGTAATGACGAAGGTTGTGCCATCATCCATCAGCTTCGTTGTCGTCTCCAGCGTGTTCGGAAAAGTATTCTTGAACAGCTTCAGCAGCTTGGGACGGTGCGCCAGCTTCTCCTCGGCCTCCTGCAATACCTCCTGCACAGCCCTTGGCAGCTCCAGCTTCGGCATTGGAATTTTCGGTAATCTGAATTGTTCCATGTCGTTTCTCTCCTTAATATGTCGAGTAATATAGGCTTATGAGTGTTAGTAGAACTATAGGCGAATTAAAGCCGTGAAGGCTTAATGGTGACTGGTTACACCGATGTCGTTGCTGATGCAAAAAATTAATGCTTGATCTTCAATGTCTTAATTTCATACGGCGCAAAAGACAGAGTAATGATCTCGTTGTCATAGTTTAGCTGCTCCGCTTCCTCCTCCAGTGCATTAGACAGCCACGCCTCCTGTACAGGCTGAGCCCAGCGAAGCTCCACGTCCTCCCGGCCTCCGGAGGATTCATAGAAACGCAGGACGATTCCGCTTCCATCCTCTGCCGGTTTGACAGTATCAAGGATCACGTGCCGCCCGGTGAAAGAGATGAAGGAATGCTCCACGGGAAGCTGCCCTTGTCTCGGCTCTGCGGCTATAACAACGGAAGCATGGTTCAGTTCGGACGCCTGCCTTACCGTATGCGCAGACTGCCAGTCCCCCTCATGAGGGTAGAGCGAGTACGTGAACTCATGCTCGCCAAGATCCGCGCTAATATCCGGCCATTTCGGCGCGCGCAGCAAGGATAGTCGAATCGTGCTGCCCTGCACATCGTAGCCATATTTGCTGTCATTGAGCAGGCTTACGCCATACCCCCGTTCGGATACATCGACAAAGCGATGGCCGCACACCTCATACTGGGCCTGCTCCCAGCTCGTATTGCGATGCGTTGGACGCTCCAGGGTCCCGAAAGGTATTTCATAGGTCGCCTTGTCGGTCACGACATCGATCGGGAAGCCGACCTTGAGGAGCTTATGCGCCTCATTCCAGTCGACATGCGTCTTGAAGTCGATGCGCGGGCTATCGTGATAGAAAATGACATCCTGCGTAATAACCGACTGGCTGATGCTCCAGCGGAATCGAAGCACGTCCTTGGTCGCCCCCGCCCACAGAATGCGCTTCTCCAGCAGCTCAGCCTCTCCCGCCGGCTGCTGTTCGTAACGATCATCGATATCCCAGGCATCCCATAAGATCGGGCGGTCATGGAAGAAATGAAATCGGTTGGCCGCTTCCCCTGCCTTCACAATCTCACGGCTCGCCCGCTTATCCATCAGGCTGACGATCTCTCCCCGATCATTGAAACGGACAAGGTAATACTCGGTCTCCCAGACGTTGCCTAGCTCCCGCTTCGCCTCTGCATTGTCGGCCGGCAAAGAAATCTTGCTGCTGTGCAAGCCCTGATCGGTTAATGTATTAAGTCCATGATCAGCTGGCGTGTCAGCCGTTACGCCATCCTCCTTAAGCCACACTGTCTTATAACCGAAGGCCGGAATATTTTTTACCTGTATCCATGCCGTACGATTACCCTGCTCATCTGCCAAGACATCCACCGCGAGCCGATTCCCTTCCGCGTCATAAGCGGCAACGCCAGCAGAAAATTCATTCGCTCCCGCTTTGCTTTCTGCCAAATCAATGGCGATGACTTCACTCCGGCTCCACCCCAGGCTGTTAAAAATAACATATGGCTTACCCGTGTCATCTTCGCCGTTACCTTGGGCTGTGTCTTGGGCTGTGTCTCGGGTTGCCTCTTCACCCGCGCCTGCACCTGCACCTGCAACTGAAACTGCACCCGGTATCGTCGTAATCATTTCCGCCAGTGCGGTAATGCCTTGATCCAGCGCGAACCGACCATGATCAAATACTTCGGTGTATTCCTTCATAGAAGTAACGTAACTCTCGGTAATTGCTGTACCCGGAATAATGTCATGGAACTGGTTCAGCAGAAGAAGCTTCCAGCCTTCATGAAGGCGCTGATCGGCCTCTTGCCGCAGCTCCGGATGCATAGTCTGAGCCGCCAATGAATTCCACAGTTCAGCCTCACGGTACAGGATCTCTGCTTTGCGGTTGTTCAGCTTGTTGCGGCCATGGGTCGTATACGTTCCGCGGTGCAGCTCCAAGTACAAGTCACCGTGCCATTCCGGCAGGTTCGGCTCTGCCTCCGCAATTCCGGCAAAGAACTCCTTCGCCGTGCTGTATCGGCTAACAGGCTGCCCGACCATCAGCTCTGCGCGGTCGATATACTCCAGCATTTCGCGGGTCACTCCGCCTCCGCCGTCCCCATGACCGTAGAGCAGCATCTGTTCGTTGTGGATCGCCTTTTCCCTGTAGGACTGCCAATGCTCGTGTATATCCTTCGGCAGTGTATTTTCGTTCACGCCATGGTTCGAATAAGAGAGCATCGCTGTTCCGTCTATACCGACCCAGTGGAAGAGATCGTAAGGGAACACGTTCGTGTCGTTCCAGCCCAGCTTCGTAGTCATGAAGTAGCGTATACCGCCATGCCGCAAAATTTGTGGCAGTGAAGCACAATATCCGAACGTATCTGGCAGCCATTCAATTTCCGAGGTCACGCCAAATTCATCCTGATAAAATCGTTGGCCATACAGCATTTGGCGCATTAGCGATTCACCGCTAGGGATGTTCAGATCCGGCTCAACCCACATACCGCCGACCAGTTCCCAGCGCCCTTCCCGTACTCTTTCCTTGACCCGCTCAAAAAGCTCCGGGTCGTTATCTTTCAAGTAAGCGAACAGTTGCGGCTGGCTTTGCGCATAGCGATACTGTGGATATTCATCCATCAGAGCATCCACCGTAGAGAAGGTGCGGCTCACTTTTCGAACCGTCTCTCGTATCGGCCACAGCCAGGCGATATCGATATGCGATTGCCCTACCATGTGCTGCATTCCTTCCGCATTGCCGCCAATTTCCTGAATTCTGTCCTTTAGCTCTTTCTCTATATGTTCAATCGCTTCCCCGTCACAAATTTCCTTCGCAGACAAAGCCACGAACTGATCCATCGCCCGATGCAGCGTCTCGACCAGCCGGGTACGGCGGAAATCCTGCTCCGGCAGCAGCAATGCGGAATCGCGGATAATTACAGCCGTATACATCAGGCTTTGCACAGCTCGATTCGCCAGCACCAGGGCGCTGCGGACCGACGTAATCGGCGGCTGGATGACCGCCTGCTGGTTCAGCGGATCTACCGGCTCGGGAACTGGATCAAAGAGCTCGATTTCCAGCTCAAGAACACTGCCGTCCCGCTCCGGCCGCAACGTAACAAATGTATGGTTGCGATCCAATCCCTGATAGGAGGCTCCATTTACCCGAAGCAGACCTTCCCCGCCCGATTCAAAAATAAGGCCGACATTTGCGTTACGCCTGTTATGCTCGTTTTGCCCATGAAGCACGCTGTCCCCGTTGCTCCCGTTAAGCCAAGCCGCAGGAATTTCAAGCTTTCGTCTGAAAAAATAGGTCGTTCCCTGCGTACTGGGAAAACGTTGCAAATCACGCCCATCGGCATACGTTCCAAAATGCTCATATTGACCAGGCAAATGATATGTCGCATAAGATATATCCCAATCGGTCAGATCACGGTACTCCAGCCACTGACGCTCCGACAGCTCACGAATGAATCTCCTAATCCGCTCCATCCCTTATTTCTCCTCCTGTACGCTGAGTTCTACGCTGTGTCCATCATTCACATGTTTACCAACGAATATTTTGAACTGTCCCGGCTCCACCACCGGCTTGTGATCGAAGCCAATGTACTCCAGCTGCTCCCGGCCAACCTTAAAGCTGACCTCCCGGCTTTCGCCCGGCGTAAGACGGATTTTCTTGAAGCCTTTCAACTCCTTGGCCGGTCTAGTTACTTTGCTGGCTACATCGGACACATACATCTGTACGACCTCTGCGCCGGAAAGATGACCGACATTCGTCACGGTAACGCTAACGACAGCCTCTTCATTCGCCGAAATGACCTCCGGCTCGATTCGCAAATCGGAATAAGCAAACTCGGTGTAGCTAAGACCGTAACCGAATGGGTACAGCGGCTGCGAATCCTCTTCCAAATACCGTTTGCCGCGCGAACGCTTGCCGTTGTAGTAAACCGGAAGCTGTCCGACATGTTTGGGAATCGATATCGTCAGCCGTCCCGACGGATTCACGTCGCCGAACAGCACATCTGCGACCGCATGTCCTCCTTCCTGCCCCGGGTACCAGGCTTCAACGACCGCTTGGACGTTCTCCTCAATCCACGGTTCAGCAATCGGGCGGCCATTAATATAGACGACAACGATCGGCTTGCCCAGCTTATGAATCTCCTGCACCAATTCCAGCTGCACACCGGACAATTGCAGAGAGATACGGTCTATCCCTTCACCGCAGTCCATATCGCTCCAAGCATTCTCGGTGACCTTGGACGCCCCCGTCCGCAAATCAATCGTCCCCTCGCCAAAGTCGCGGGCACTGCTGCTTCCGAGGACCAAAACAACCGTGTCAGCCTGCTCTGCGCAGGACAAGGCATATTCGAAGCCCTCCCTGGAATCCCCCTTGATGCGGCAGCCTGGCGCATATAGCACCCGGTTGGGCTCTCCGGCCAGCTTGCTGCGAATGCCGTCAAGCACGGTAACGATTTTGTCCTTCGGCTGAGGCGACGTGTAATCTCCAAGCTGATTGTACCCGGCATCCGCATTGGGCCCAATAACCGCAATGGTGCCCGAGGTTTTCGAGAGCGGCAGAGTACGGCTTTCATTTTTTAGCAGCACGATGCCTTCCCCGGCGATCTGGCGAGCCAGTTCCTTATGCTTATCGCTGCCGATCACTTCCTCGGCACGCTTCGGATCAGCATACGGATTCTCGAACAAGCCCAACTCAAATTTCAGCGTCAACACCCTGCGCACAGCTCTATCTACCACTTCAACGTCCAGCTTGCCCTCGCGTACCGCCTTCACGAGATACTTTCCGAACATTTCGCCCGACATTTCCATATCAATGCCTGCCTGAATGGCCTGAACGGCGGCATCCATCCCATCCTCCGCCACGTCATGACCGGCAGCGAGCATATCGATCGCACCGCAATCCGTAATGACCATACCGTCAAAACCCCACTCCGACCGAAGCAAATCTTCAAGCAGCACTCGATTCGTCGTGCAAGGAACACCGTCGATTTCATTGTAGGCCGGCATAATAGACTTTGCTCCTGCTTCAACCGCCTTCTTAAACGGCAGCAAGTCCACTTCGAGCAGTTCCCGCATACCTATATGCACAGGCCCGGCATTTCTTCCGCCTTCAGAGCTGCCATACCCGACAAAATGCTTTAAGGTAGCTGCAATCGTATCTTGCCGGTCTAAGGATTCACCTTGCAGCCCTTCTACCGAAGCGACCGCCATTTCACTAATGAGATACGGGTCTTCCCCGAAGCATTCCTCTGTCCGGCCCCAGCGCGGATCGCGAACAACATCCAGCACGGGAGAATAAGTGACCGCGCCGCCTTGGCTTCTTGTCTCCAATGCGACAGCCCGGCACATCTCGCGATAGAGATCCACGTTCCAGGTGCTGCCCATCGATAGCGGTACGGGAAATACCGTCGCGCCGATAGCCATATGGCCGTGAGAGCATTCCTCTCCAATCAGAATCGGGATGCCCAGCCGGGAATTCTCCACCGCATAACGCTGGATTTCATTCACCGCCTCAGCTCCCTCACGGGGAGACAGGCCCGACTCCAGTGTAACCCCTGTCCATGGATCAGCTCGCAGCGTACCGTAGAGTGATCCAATGCCTCCATTCTTCACCTGCTCCTTAAAAGATTCAGCAAAATTGATTTTTCCATCTTTATATTCATAGGCCTGCCAGCCGAAGTTTTGAATCAGCTGTCCTGCCTTCTCTTCCAAAGTCATAAGACCGAGCAAGTGCTCTACCCGTTCTTTCGTTGGTTTACTGCTATCTTTATAAATCATGGCCATTGTCTCCACTCTCTCCTCTACCTAAATGATCTTATTCTTTAACAGCCCCTATAGTCAGACCTTGAATGAAATAACGCTGGAAGAAGGGGTATGCAAAGATAATCGGACCTGTAGCCAGAACAACCATCGCCATACGGGATGTATCCTGAGGCATAGAACGCAGCGCCTCCAGGCTAAGTGAACTATTCTGCGAATTCTGCATAATGAACTGCATGCTTGTCTCAATCCGCATCAGCATCGATTGCAGCGGAACCAGCTTGGGATTGTCGATATAGAGCAAGGCGTTGAACCAGTCATTCCAATAGCCCAGCGTGCTGAACAGTCCGATTGTAGCCAAGCCCGGCAGAGACAGCGGTAATACAAGCTTAAGGAAAATACGGAATTCTCCCGCACCGTCGATTTTGCCTGATTCGAGAATCGCATCCGGAACGCTCGTGCTATAGAAGGTTCGCAGAATCATAATATAGAACGCATTCATCGCCAGTGGTAAAATCAGTGCCCAAATTGTATCTTTAAGGCCCAGCAGCTGCGTCGTGACAATATAGGTCGGAACGAGTCCGCCGTTGAACAGCATGGTGAAAAAAGCAAAGAAGGAGAAGAAATTACGATATCTAAAGCTCTTGCGTGAAATGGCATAAGCATAAAATGCGATAAACAATAGACTAATCATCGTCCCTACAACGGTGACGAATATCGTTACTCCATATGAACGGAGCAGCGTATCTCCGGTCTGGAACACATATTTATAGGCTTCAAAACTCCATTTTGCCGGCCAAAGACGATAGCCGTCCCGCGCCAGCACTCCTTCATCCGTGAAGGAAATAATGACTACAAACAGAAATGGAAACACACACATCAAGGAAAAAACGCCGGCAATCAGATTGAAAACCATGTTCCATGGTTTGGACAATTGATGAAAATCCCGAGTTTTTATAGCACTTTGAGCCATATTGCTTTACGCTCCCTTCCGTAGTTTTAGAACAAGGCGTTGTCCTTATCGAACTTGCGCACGATGTAATTTGAAGTCATGACGAGCGTAAAGCCGACAATTGACTGATAAAGACCAGCTGCGGTACTCATGCCGATTTCGCCAGTCGTCTTAAGACCGCGGTACACATACGTATCGATGACATTCGTCACGGCATACAGGCTTCCGGAGTTTCTCGGCACCTGGTAGAAGAGACCGAAATCCGCATAGAATATTTTGCCGACCGCAAGCAGAGTCATAATTGTAATGATCGGAGCAAGCATCGGCACGGTGATGCGGCGGATTTGCTGCCATTTGCTCGCACCATCGATCATCGCCGCTTCATATAGCGATCTGTCGATGCCCATTATCGCTGCCAGATAGACAACGCTGTTATAGCCGACTGCTTTCCATAAGTAGACGAAAATAATAATGAACGGCCAATATTTCGGATCGGCATACCATTGAATAGGATCCATGCCAAGACCTTTGAATACCTGATTCAGCAGTCCACGCTCGGAGCTCAGGAAGCTGAAAGCAAAATAGCCGACGATAACCCAGGACAAAAAGTACGGAAGGAACATCCCGGTTTGATATAGCTTCGCCAAACGCTTGTTCACAATTTCCGACAGAACGACTGCCAGCATAACCGACAATACGAGTCCGATAAAAATAAATGCCAGATTATACAGCAGCGTGTTGCGCGTAATTACATAAGCATCATTCGTGCTGAACAGAAACTTGAAATTGTCCCATCCGACCCATTTACTGTTGACAATACTCGCCCAGAAGCCGTCTCTATGAAATCGATACTGCTTAAAGGCAATGATGGTGCCGAACATGGGCAAATAGGAGAAGAAGAGAAACCACAATGCACCCGGTAGAACCATAAGCAGCATCACTTTGTTTTTCACGATGTTCTTAAGAAAGCCGCCGATCATTTTCACGCCTACCCCTCCTGTTGATGATTTGAAAAGAAGACCGGGACGTGGCCCTTCCACCGCCCGATCTTCGATTTGTACTTTACTTGTTATTCGCGGCTCTCCACTCGTCGATTTGAGACTGAGCTTCTGCAATGATCTTATCCAGTCCAGCCGCTTTGAACTTCTCGTTCGCTTTCGGCAGGTACTCTTCAGGATCTACCGTACCTGTCATGAGAGATGACCAGAATTCATCCTTGACGTTCTGAACGGCAGCAATTTCATTGACGATATTTGTCGTATCGAAGTTGAAGCCGAGCAGCGGTGCATTTTTACCTGAAGCATTGAACTCCTTGAACTGGTCCCATTTGTCTTCAGGGTCATTCTCGTTCAAATAAGTAATCATGATGTTGCCCAGGGAGAAGGTAGGCATGTCATAGTTTTTCGACTCTTCCAGATTCCGCATGACATTGTCGCCGATTTTCTCATAGTGGACACCTTCGATTCCGGAATCAATCATATTGCGAAGTACAGGATCTGTATTAAGCAGGTTCAAGAATTCCATGGCTTTCTCCGGATATTGCGAGTTCGCGGAAATTGCCTGCATCGATCCCATGACTGACCAGTTGTATACATAGGCGTCCCCAGCTGGTGTCGAAGTTACAGGGTATCCGTAGCTTGCCGACCAAAGATTATCAGCCAGCGGCTGTGTAGCAGAGCGATCCGTGAACCATCTTCCGGATTTGAACAAATCGTCTACCGAGGTTGTAGTCGCCGCTTCTGGGGAAATGTACCCGGCCTGATAATACTTACGCATCGTCTTTAATGTCTCCATCAATTCTTCGGTTTCCAGAATGTTTACGACTTTGTAGTCCGTCGTATCCATGTAAACGGCCATCGGCATTTTCTCAATTACGTAGTCGAATGGCATAAGTGGCATATGGTCACTCACGATCGCATATGGCGTTACGCTAGGCTCATTCTCCTTAATCACCTTCAACAGGGGTTCGAGGCTTTCAAGAGAATTAACACTCGAAATGTCTAAATTGTATTTATCAAGTAAATCTTTGTTGAAACGGTAGACCTCCTGAGCCGGCAACTCCTTGTTGGCAGGAACGGCATAATTATGTCCATCGACCTTGGAACCTTCTAAGAATGCTGGATCAAGGACTTCCTTGATACCTTGTCCATGGGTTTCCAGAAGCTCATCAATTTGCATAAATGCGCCTTTACGGGCGTTTTGCACGTAATCAAAAGCCCAGGAACTCGTGAACAATATGTCCATCGGCTCGCCGGATGCGGCCATGACCTGCATTTTTTGCGTGTAATCCCCAAAATCGATCATTTTCATATTAATTGTCGCGTTAATTTTTTCCTTCGTGTATTTATTGACTTCCTCCATCACTCGGTCAACATCTTTCTGCGGTGAGCCGATGGTATACCAGATTAGCTCAACCGGCTTTTCCGAGCTGCCTCCGACGCCCTCAGCCGCTCCATTTTCATTAGCCTTGCCGCCACCACAAGCACTTAACACTAATGTAAGCGCCATCAAGGATGCGAGTAGCATAGAGAATCTTTTTCTTTGTTTAGCCATTTAAATGAACCTCCCTTTTGTTGTAGCCTCCGAATGGTGCAGCTTGACAACACTACCGTTTCTCCGCGTATCCGAATGATTGGTGCTTCGGCTCCCGCTGGAGATCGTAATCGGATTCCCGTTCGCAGGCTGGCTTTTCGCCTTGATTTCCTTCAAGGACTATCTTAACTTTAGAATATGAAAGCACTTTCAAATAGAAGATAAATTAAATAAATCATGTCGAAAATAAAGAAAAGGGGCTGCTGGCGTCCTTTCCGCTAGCTAAGCCCTTTGAATTCAGTCGGCGATATGCCGACATTTTTTTTGAATTGTTTATAAAAATACCCCGTCTCCCAATACCCGACATTTCGTGCGATGTCCTGCACCTTCATATTCGTCGTCCGAAGCAGTTCCTTTGCTTTCTCGATCCGAAATCGGTTAATGTACTCCGTAAACGTCTCATTGACTTCCTTGTGGAATAATTGTCCCAAATAAACCGGATGGATATTGTACATGGAGCCGAGCACCTTGAGAGACAAATCCTCATTATATGATTCATGGATATGATTGAGCACCTGTTGAACGACCGGACTCTTCACATCACGTTCAAGCAACTCCATCGTCATCGCTGCCGCTTCCTTGATCATTTCCATCAGTTCGGTTACCGTTGCTGTCCTTTGAATTTGTCTAAGGCTTCCCTTATACGGCTCGGACTCTTCAGAGTGGGTAATTTCCTGCAGCAGCATTTTGAAGCGAATCAGCCATTCCATCGCCATCTCCTGCAGCATGTCCGGCGTAATGCCCTCCAAATGCTGCAAATAAGCAAAGTCCCTCTCGATTCTATGAAACAGCGTCTTTGTATCCTTCGCTAAAATCTCTTTCTCATATTCATTCCAATCGATCGGCCAATCCCCGGCACGCGTCTCCTGCTTCCGGCTCGCCAAATCCTCATAATGCAAAATCCGGTCAGCTGACCTAACCATGAAATATTCCTGCGCACGCCTGGCATTCGCGTAGCTTTGAGAGGCATCCTCGATCTCCTCTGCACTGCCAAGCGATACGAGGAGCTTATGGCGGGAGGATAGAAGAAGCCGCAAATCGTCGCTGACTTGTTCCGCATACTCCCTGCATGACGGCATGTCGTCCATATTAAACACCAGCACGATATCGCCATACATGTCCCGAAAAGGAATAACATCAGGAGCCTGAATCAATTGATTCGCCACAGAGTCGAACACTTCCGCGAATGAATGCTCCGCACGTAGGACGGCTACCTGCACAAATAGCTTATCCAGCCGGATGCCCAATAAATCGGCACGTTCCCGGAATTCCTTCGGACTAATCTGATCGCACAACCAGCGATACATCACATTATCCTTCAAAATTCGTATGCTCTGCTCGTTAAGGGCGAGCTCCGATCGGGTCGCATTCAATTTCTGTGCAACTGTTCTCAAAGTAGCCTGGAACTCCTCCAAATTGATCGGTTTTAATAAATAATTCTCGATGCCTAACGCCATGCCTTCCTTCAGATAGTCGAATTCATTATAGCCGCTAAGCACGATCACCTTAAGCTCGGGATGATGGATCCGAACCTGGCGAATCAGATCCAGCCCGTTCATCACCGGCATCGAAATATCCGTAATCAGAATATCGGCCGGTGTCACCTTTATCGCCTCAAGCGCGAGCGCGCCGTTCTCCGCATGGCCTACAATTTCCATGCCCAATTTGGCCCAATCCAGAATATCGTATAGCCCTTCAATGATAAACGGCTCATCATCAACAATAAATACTTTAAACATGCTTCATCCCCCCTCCCCCATCTGGGGAAAACGAACGGTCAATGTGGTGCCCCGTTCCTCTTCACTTTCAATTCCTAGCCCGTATCGCTCGCCATAAAGCAGCTTCAGCCGCTCATGTATGCTGCGAAGCCCGAACGACTCCGCATTCTCGTCCGGATGGTCGAGGCCCATTACGATCTGTTCCAATCGTTCCGGATGGATGCCTTTTCCGTTATCCCTCACCTCAACGACGCAATCCTCACCGTAGGATTGAACAGATATCCCGATATGATTGTCGCTCCGGTCAGGTCTCATGCCATGCAAAATATAATTTTCGATGATCGGCTGCAGTGACATTTTGAATATCGAAATCCCCTCGAACGATTTATCGCAATGGATCGTATAGGCGAATTTATCTTTATATCGTATGCGGAACAGCTCCAGATATAAACGACAGGCCTCCAGTTCGTCTTTTAACGTATAATTGCTTTTTTGCTGAACATAGCTTTTAAAAAGAACCGATAAGCTGTAAATCATCTCCGCAACATCTCCGGCCCCCTGAGATATGGCTCGCATGCGAATAACCTCAAGGGTGTTGTATAGAAAATGGGGATTAACCCTGGCCTCCAATGCGGCAAGCTCCGTACGCTTCTGCTTAATTTCCGCCTTGAGCACCCGGTCGATATACAGGTTCAGCTCGTCAAGCATATCATCGAAGCTCTTGGAAATTTGGCCAAGCTCATCCTCCCGCGAATCCGCGATACGCGCTTTCAGATCTCCCTTCTTCACCTTTCTCGTAAAACGGATGATATTATAGATTCGTTTTGCAAAATTGCCGATAAACAAGGAGGGCGCCACGATAGCCACCAATATGCACATCAAGGCGATCATAATGATCGATTTCCGGACGCCTTCATAGGTAGCTGCTATTTCCTCCTCCGGAACTGCACTAAGCACGGTAAATCCCCCTTGGCTCTGGGTTAGCTTCGTCACCGTCATTCCCTCGTCGATGACGCCGGTATCATATATCGAATGAATTTGCTCCGCATAGGGATACTCCCGGCCATAAAACATATTGGACGTATCGAACAGCACATCGCCATCTGCAGACAGCACCACAATCGTCCCCTTCAGATCATCGCGATAATTCGCCAGGCTGTCCCAAATCTGTCTCCCATCAAAATAAACGAGCAGCTGCCCGATATTCCGCAGCGATTGCTTGTTGTTCACCGGAACGCGAAGTGAAAACATCGG
Organism: Paenibacillus lentus; assembly: GCF_003931855.1. NCBI lineage: Bacteria > Bacillati > Bacillota > Bacilli > Caryophanales > Paenibacillaceae > Paenibacillus > Paenibacillus lentus. The sequence continues at coordinate 538,622 of NZ_CP034248.1, forward strand.
CTCGTCCGGCAAATCAATTACTTTACGTACCCAAATATTCGGGATGGAGACCTGGGCTTCTTCTTCCAAATACATCGCATCCGGCACAAATGAACGGGCGGCGTTTGTCTCGATGATTTTGAACTGCTTATGTTGATTGTAGGCATATAAATGCTGCTGGTCCGCGCTGTACAATATTAAGCTGCGAATGTCCGGGTCATCCTCCATCTTATTGCGGAAAAACTGCACCGCATCGGTCGTCGCCCCAATATCGCTGTAGAATTTATCCAGTCTGAAGCGAACATACTCCTCATAGGGATGCTCCATAAAAAAAGAAGTGTTGTTAGCTAACTCACTATCCCGGTAAACATCGCGCATCATATTTTGTACGGATTCATATTTGCCGCTGATATAATTGCTAACGCTTTCAACCGCCCGCTTTTGAATGTTCATTTGACGCTGCACCGCAGCCTCCGACATGGACAAGAACATCAAATACGAGAATGTTATAATAGTCATAATCATAACGATCGAGAAGAACAGGATCATTTTCATAAACAGGTTGTTCTTGAAATATTTACGGTATATCTTGCCGATGATCATGGTAACCTCCTCAGAATACCGCTTATTATAACATGGCTCTAGCAGATTTCTTTATATTATAGATAATAATGTAGAATTTTGTCGAATAAATAAAAGCCGCTGGCACAAGCGAGCCCAACAGCTTTTACATCTGTTCTATTGATTTCGAAGGTAGCAGAAAATGATTTAAGCCAGAAACGATTTAACATGATTTCATTCCACCGTCAAAATTCGCGGCGATGTCGTTTGTACCGATCTCGAGGCGAACCATGACCCCAGACCTGCAGTCAAAATGCTCAGGGGAATCATCACGGTAATCCCTCCTCCCTTCATAATCAGCGGTACTTCGACAATACCGTAATCCGCCAAAATGATGTTAAGCAGTGGAGGAAGGCCGATGAATCCCAAAGGAACCCCTATCAAGGCCCCGGTCGCCGAAACTACTAAAATTCCAACGGTCACCGACACGCGAATCTGCCTGGAGGTCATGCCGATCGATTTGTAAATGCCGTAAGTTCGGCTCTCCTTCTTCATGTTGATACGGCAGATGCTGTAGATAATAACGAACGTAATTACGATAAACAACAGGGCCATAACCGACATTGGCAAAATCAATATCGTGACGGCCTGAGAGAACACCTCGTCGACGAGCGTCGCCTGGCTTGCCGTCCAAATTGCCCTGCCGTATTTATGATGCAACTCATTCACGAATTCATCGATAGAAACGCCATCCTGCAAATTGATAAAGATCGTATTCATTGTAGCACCATAATCGGGATCAACCTCTCGGATGACATCAGCCGTTATTCGTCCCGTATAGGACATATTCGCAATTGCCTGATAGATTCCCGTCACGGTCAACGTATGCTTCTCTCCGGCGATGTAAATGTCTAGCAAGTCGCCAACCTTTAGGTCCAGGCTGCTGGCTACATTAACGCCGATCGAAATTTCTAAGCTACTTATCGGATTACGGCCTTTCATATTTTCATAGCCGATTTCGTCGTAATTTCCTTCTGCCACCGTCAGCAAAATCCCCAATGTATCCTGCTCCGGCTCGCCCGCCAGTCCCTTGTTGATCGGCAATACGCCATTGGCGTCTCCGTATCGGCTATAATTTTTCACCCGTTGATCCAGCAGCACTTCTTTATGAAACTCTTCATAGCTCAGCTTCGCCGGATTATCGATCCTCACAGATAGGTCGGCTGAATCATACCCCCATTTGGCAATCGTCTCATGGATGGAAGAAATGCTGTAGACGAACAAAAATCCAAACACAAGCACCGCAGTCGACAACGCCGAGATTAGCATAATCAGCGCAGAGCCGCCAGTATTCTTGGTCACGCCTCTTAGCCCGATGATCATTTCCATGGGTAGGGAGTCCAGCTTCAGCAGCTTCTTTCTCCATGCGCTTCCGCGGCTTGATTTTCTTAAGCTATCTTTCTCCGACATGCCGTATCGAATCGCTTGGGCCGGCTCAACGCCACGCGCTTTATAAGAGAACAACAGAGCTGTGAGGAATATTACCGCGATAACGATGACCGCAACTCCCACCCCTATCGCAATCGCCGAAGCATGAACTTTCATTTCCGATCCGCCTGTATACAGATAAGCCATGGAGCGGCTGACGATTTGGTTAGAGAAGAAATAACTGAGTAAAATCCCCGGAATGACCGAGACCATGGCCAGTAGCGTATATTGCATCACATAAGCCGAAATCACTCTGCGGGAGGATAAGCCGACCGACTTGATGATGCCTATCGTTTTGTAGCTCGAAAGAATCCCATCCGAAATCGTAAATCCAAGGGTATGCAGGGCTACCGAGATCATGATGACCGCTAGAAACCCCATGATAAAGCTAATGACTTGATTTGCGATCATATAATAAGAGGAGATGCTTTCATAATCCTTCACGGATTCCAAATAAGGCGTGCCCAGGAATTTCTCGAAGCTTTCCCAATAGGCATGGTTTTGGCTATATTCATCGAAGCGCAATCCGGTCATGTACATATCATTGCCCTGCAGCGATGCCATATGGGTGCTATAATCCTGACCATTCAGCCATATTCTCCCGCTGGTCGCAAACGGCGAGCAATACGAGATATCCACGACTAACGCAGCGACTTGCAGACTGAAGGTTTCTTTATCTGTCTTGAATTCGATCGGATCGCCGACTTCTATATCCTTGGAATAAGCGAGCGATGTTGGAATCCAGACAGTCCCAGGCTTGGGCGCATGCCTCTCCTCCCCTTGCACAAACAGGAGCTGATCAACGGAAAAAGGGCCATTTGGCGTATCCATCATAAACAAGTCGACATTGGGAATTTCCTCTCCCGCATGTGACAGACTGGAAAGATAGCGGTACCGCATCATCTCCGAGGCCGCAACCCCCTGCTGCTCCGCCCACCATTGTTGAACCTGATTCGGGTCGTGTATGCCGTTCTCCAAGCGCAATATTTGATGGGCGCCATGAACCTTCGCATGCATACTCTCATATACCTGATTCGTGTTGTTGATGACGAGAATCGCCGTGGACAGCAGCAGCGCGGAGAGCATAATAATGATCGCCATAAAGCTGTTTTGTACTTTTTTATTATTCAAATTCGACCAGCATAGCTTCCATATCGCATACATCCGTCATCGCCCCTCTCCTGACATAAACATAAAAATCTGGCTTTCTCTTGACTGCCATTGATCGGGAGAGTATTTACCCAGCTCCAGAATTCCGTCGATATTTCCGTCCTTTACTAGAATCAACCGATCCGCTCGGCAAGCTGCCTTAATATCGTGAGTGACCATAACGATCGATTGAGATTTAAGGTTGATCTCGGTCAAAATATCCAAAATGATACTCCCTTGCTCCTGACTGAGCGCCCCTGTCGGCTCATCGGCAAAAATCACTTCAGGCGAATTGATCAACGCCCTGGCGATGGCTGCCCGCTGCTGCTGTCCACCGGATACTTGAGACGGCAAACGATCCGCCTGCTCCGCGATGCCCATCATTTGCAGCAGGCTCATCGCCCGCTTATTGATTTCGCTTTTGTCGCGACCAGCCACATATCCCGGAAAGGCGACATTTTCCACCAAGGTGAAATCGGGAATCAAATTGATGGACTGATAGACGTAGCCGATCTTGTTCGATCGAAAATCTGTGATCTCCTTTTCCGAATAATCGTCAATCCGCTGTCCCTTGAAATATACCTCCCCAGAGGTTAGCGTATCCAGACCGCTCAGCAGGTAGAGCAGCGTTGATTTGCCCGAGCCCGAGCTGCCCATAATGACCGTAAAATCCCCCTCATACAATTCAAGGTTGATGCCTTTGGCCGCATAAAATGGCTCTGTTCCCGTGGAATAGGATTTGCACAAATTAACCGCTTCGATCATAACTTTTTTGGCGTTAGCCGTAATCATGAATATTCCTCCTTAAATAAAATCCTGTTTTATCCCCGATTCCATTGCCTTACATTCGAAGCTTACGGCTGGCCGTTTGTATAAGTCATGGTTCCAGGGCTTTGCTGTTGCGCTCCTGGTAGAGTGGTGCTCAAGGATGATGATAGGTCAAAATAGGTGGGCACATTGCTCTCGCCTGCGATCGCAGTTGAGATGCGCTAAGATGTGTTCGGATACGTTGAGATTGTTGAGATTGTTGAGATTGTTGAGATGCGTTGAGATACAGTGAGATACAGTGAGATGCATTGAGATATAGTGAGATGCGCTGAAGCATATTGAGATATGTTGAGATCACGTTGAAGCACGTTGAGATAATTTAGATAGGTTAAATTAAGGCAGGTCGGAGATAGGTTGAAAATAACCCCCCAAGGCAAGACACATCACCCATTTATCCAGTACTAATTAATGTATAGTAGCTGGATATACATATCCTAACATTCACTACTGTATATTGCAAGATACCTGTTATTATACTAGTCCGAATTTTAAACCCAAAAAGGAGCACCGTTTTCAGTGCCCCTTCAGAAGCTATTTTAAGTGACCACTCTATGACCCCTCTGCTGGCCACAAACGGTCGTTTATCGCAAGGATGACTCAACGATTACTGCTCTCTAAATTCCTGCAAGCCTTCGTTCAAGGAACGGGTCGCGGCATACACCTGCTGATACAGCTTGAACAGCCGCGCATATTTATCGACATTCGCCGCATTCGGCTCGTACGTGGCACGGTAGCCGATGAACTGATCCGCACAGTCCTTCAGGCTGTCGAACCAGCCGCTGCCAACCGCTGCCATCATCGCTGCGCCCATGGCCGGGCCTTGCTCATTGTTCAAGGCAACGACTGGCGTGCCAAAAATATCTGCCTGCATTTGCAGCCATACCGGGTTCTTGGCACCGCCGCCGATTGAGATGATGCGCTCCACGTTAATTCCCGCTTGACGGAACAGCTCCAGAGACTCCGCGAGCGAAAATGTAATACCTTCCATCACCGCACGAGCGAGATGCTCGCGGCGGTGCGTGCCGGATAATCCAATGAAGCTGCCACGGATAACGCTATCCGCATGTGGCGTGCGCTCACCGACCAGGTATGGCGTGAACAGCAGCCCCTCCGCACCTGGCGCTATATCAGCCACGGGCTTTAAAAGCTCGTCAAAGCTCAGCTCCGGCGCGAGCGAATCCTTGAACCAGCTCATGCTATAGCCCGCAGCCAGTGTAACTCCCATCGCATAGAAGGCTCCTGGGTGCGAATGGTTAAAGAAATGCACTTTGCCCGCGAAATCTTTATTTTTATCTTCCTCATACGATAAAATAACACCGGACGTCCCAATGCTGCACAGCGCATCCCCTTGACGTACGATCCCAGCTCCAACAGCTCCGCAAGCATTGTCCGCTCCCCCGCCGAACACCTTCGTGCTCGTGGAGAGCCCGGTCAGTTCCGCGAATTCTGGCAGCAGGGTGCCCGTCTCTTCCGTGCTTCCGACCAGCGGAGGCGCAAAATTACTGGACAGCCCGAACGCCTCCAGAATTTCCTCGCTCCACTTTGCTTCCGGCACGTTCAACATCAGTGTACCGGCGGCATCGGACAGCTCCATGTGTACATTCCCCGTCATGCGGTAACGCAAATAGTCCTTCGGCAGCACGAAGCGGGCCGCTTTAGCAAATAGCTCCGGCTCATTCTCCTGCACCCAGAGGATTTTGGGCAGCGTAAAGCCTTCCAGCGCCGCATTTCTCGTAATGTCCAGCAGCTTGTCACCAAGCTTGGCTTCGATCGCCCGGCATTGCTTCGTCGTGCGGGTATCATTCCACAGAATGGCATGACACAGCACTTCATTCCTGTCGTCCAGCAGCACCAGACCGTGCATTTGGCCCGAGAACGAGATACCTTCAATATCCTCGGCAGCAACCCCGCTGCTCTTCATAAGCTCTTTGAGGCAGGTGATCGTGCCTTTTACCCATTCCTCCGGATCTTGCTCACTGTAGCCCGGGCGCTCGTGAATAAGCGGATAGGCAGCCGTTGCTTCTCCCTTGATCTCTCCGCCTTGGCTCACCAACAGCGTCTTTACCGAACTGGTGCCTAAATCGATACCGACTACGTATTTCATACGTGACTCTCCCTTCACCAAAATTTCGTATAAGTGATCAAAATTGACTTTTTGAACTACTTCTCATATTCAAAAGGGGACGTCTAGCGTCCCCTTTTATGATCCAACTTATTTCGTAGCGAAAATATATTCGTTCAGACGAGCTTTAATCAATTCCAGATGACTGGATTTATTGCGGATCTCGCTGTTTTGCAGTGCGTAAGCTTCCAGCGTCTTAAAGTTGGCTTTACCGGATACGATATCCGCCCCGATTCCGCTCTTGAAGCTGGCATAACGCTCATCCAGCAGGTTGTCGAAGAATTTGTCCTCGATCAGCTTAGCCGCTACTTTAAGCCCTTTGGCGAATGTATCCATACCTGCAATATGGGAGTAGAACAGGTCTTCCGGCTCGAAGGAGCTTCTTCTTACCTTCGCGTCGAAGTTCACGCCGCCGGAGCCAAGTCCGCCGTTCTCCAAGATTTCGTACATAGCCAGCGTAACTGCGTACAGATCTGTCGGGAACTCATCCGTATCCCAGCCAAGCAGCAAGTCGCCTTGGTTGGCATCAATGGAACCCAGCATGTTGTTGAGGCGTGCTACACGCAGCTCATGCTCGAACGTATGACCAGCCAGTGTTGCATGGTTTGCTTCCAGGTTCAGCTTGAAGTGGTCTTGCAAACCGTACTTCTGCAGGAATGCGATCGTTGTAGCCGCATCGAAGTCATATTGATGCTTGGAAGGCTCTTTCGGCTTAGGCTCGATCAGGAATTGGCCTGTGTAGCCGATTTCCTTCGCATAATCCAGAGCCATTTGGAAGAATCTTGCCAGGTTGTCAAGCTCAAGACCCATATCCGTATTCAATAGAGACTCGTAGCCTTCACGGCCGCCCCAGAATACATAGTTTTCAGAACCAAGCTCAAGACCTGTTTCCAAACCTTTCTTCACTTGTGCGGCAGCATAAGCGAATACGTCAGCATTAGATGTTGTCGCAGCCCCGTGAACAAAACGCGGGTTGGAGAACATGTTCGCCGTGTTCCAAAGCAATTTAACGCCGGTAGCCTTCATACCTTCTTTAATCTTAGCAACGATTACGTCCAAATTCTCGTTCGTCTCTTTCAAGGTTGCGCCTTCAGGAGCGATGTCGCGGTCATGGAATGCGAAGTAAGGAGCGCCGAGCTTCTCCAGGAATTCGAAGTTTACTTCCACGCGATCCTTCGCCAGGTCAAGACCTGTACGAGTCTCCCATGGACGAATCATAGTAGCTTGACCGAACGGGTCGCTTCCGTCCATCGTGAGGGTGTGCCAGTAAGCAACTGCAAAACGCAGATGCTCTTTCATCGATTTGCCAAGAACAACCTCGTTCTCGTTATAATGTTTGAATGCCAGTGGATTGTTAGAGCCTGAACCTTCGTACTGGATTTTGTTAATGTTCTTAAAATAACTCATAAATGAAATCCTCCTAGTCTGAATTGGATTTGCTTGTAGTAAGTAAGCCTTTACATCATGATGATTATTAGTAGCATGACCCCACTTTATGCGAGGCATGCTGCTGGATACATTTATCCTAACACGGCCGACTTAGTTTGTCTAGTAAACTAACTAAGTTATTGATTTAGCATAACCGTTATGTGTATGATGTAGTTATCTTTTATGTAGAATCGAGGGTATTTATCATGAAAATTACGGGCGATCAGCAACTGATCAAGAAAATGAACAAGACGCTCGTTCTCGATACAATCCGCCAGCGGCAGCCCTTGTCCCGTGCCGATATCGCCGCTACACTTGGCTTGAATAAAGCCACCGTGTCCTCCCTGGTATCCGAGCTGATTGAGAGCCAGCTTGTGACCGAGATTGGGCCGGGCGAGTCTAGCGGAGGACGAAAACCTACGCTGCTGCTGTTCAATGGGGGGGCCGGATATGCAATCGGGGTAGATATCCGTGTCAACGATCTTTTTGCGTTGCTCGTGGACTTGGAGGGCAATGTCATTCGGGAAAGAACGGTGCCCCTGAATGACTTGTCGCCTGACCATGCGCTGGACCAAATCCGTAAAATGATCATCTGGCTCAGCAAAAGAGCCCCCGACTCGCCTTATGGCATCGTTGGTGTCGGGATCGGTGTTCCGGGATTGGTCAATGAGAAAAGCCAAATTGTCTCCGCCCCAAACCTGGGCTGGAACAATGTATCGTTGCACAATCTGCTAGCGTCTGATTTCGGAGAGAATATCCATATAGATAATGAAGCCAACGCAGGGGCAATTGGCGAGAGATTATACGGTGCTGGGCGCGATGCGGCTAATTTGATTTACCTGAGCATCGGCGTCGGGATCGGCTCCGGTATGATTGTTGGCGGGGAGTTGTATCGCGGCATTTCCAATTTTTCCGGGGAAGTGGGGCATATGACGGTAACCGAGAACGGCCCACTTTGCCGCTGCGGTAATCGCGGCTGCTGGGAGACGCTCGCCTCGGAGAAAGCCCTGCTCGACCGGGCGGCCCAGCGTTGGAAGCATAGCTCGGCCGCATCCGAGGAGGAAGGGCTCGCCCGACTGCTGAACATGGCCCGGAAAGGGGATTCCGATGCGCTTGCCCTGCTGCAAGAAACGGGAAACCATCTCGGCGTCGGCCTAGCTAACCTGGTGAATATTCTGAATCCTGAGTTAATCGTCATCGGCAACCGCCTCTCGATGGCCGGAGACCTGCTTCAGGAGCCGATGCTGCATACGCTGGAGAGCCGCAGCTTGTCCTATCACATGAAGAAGACGCAGGTCGCCTTTGCCGAGCTGGGCATCCGCAGCACCGCTCTCGGCGCGGCCTCTATGCCGATTACTGCCTTTCTGGCTGACCCAGATGTCACATCGCTGAAAGCACAGTCTTAAATGCAAAGCGCCCTGACCGCGGCCTGTACCCCGGTCAGGGCGTCTGTTTGATCATTCCGAAGCACGATATTTTCGCAAATACAACAGTAAGCCAGACCCTTAAGCTCTAACGGTTGCCATTGTCGTTAATCCACTTGTTTTTCACGTTTTGAGAATCTAACGGTTGTATATGTTGTTGTTCTAACGTTTTTAATATGTTGCAATGAATTCGGTACAAATAACGTTGATTACAACCGTTAGGACATCGAGGTGCTCGTTTTCAACGGATTAGCAGCCTTAGCAACCGTTAGAAACTCGGAAAGACTTCCCCCCTTGGTTTAACTGATGAATTCTTGTCGAGCATTTTATTGTGATTAGCAACGATCGATATTTTCGCAAATAAGCCTAATCCACAAAAATCACTACAATTACAATGCATCTCATCCCTAATATGAACAATATCCCAATTATGAACAATCACTATATCAGTAAAATTAATCGGTCATAGGCTGTAACCTTTTCATTTACTCACCAATCTAATTCTATAGAGGGCCCTCAAAAGGAGTTGAAATTGTTGCAGCAAGATATGGTACTGGACGTCCAGCGAGCACAGCAAGGTGACCGAGAAGCGTTCATCCGGTTATTCCGGATGCTAGAGCCTCAGTTGTACAGCTTGGCCAAGTCCATTGTCAGACGTGACGAAGACTGTGCGGACGCATTTCAGGAAACAACGCTTAAAGCGTACAAAGGCTTAGCCACATTACAACAGCCAAAATATTTTAAAACCTGGGTCATCCGGATTCTGATCAATGAATGCAATCAGTTGTTGCGTATTCGTAGTAAGACATTAGTTATGGCGGAACTGCCGGAAGCGGAGCCTCCGTTCCATTACTACGAGGACAGCAGCAAGCTGGATCTGCATGAGGCCGTGGACAATCTGGACGAGTCATTGCGCATCGTCATCCATTTGTTTTATTTTCAAGACTTGTCAATTAAACAAATCTCGAGTGTGCTGGACATTTCCCAAGGAGCCGTCCGAACGCGTCTGCACCGGGCTCGCGGGATATTAGCCGATGAAATAAAGCGGAAGCAGGAGGGGAAGCTGACTTATGAAAATATATGATCTCGATAAAAAGCTTCGGGAAATCGGCAGAGAAGAACTAAACCAAGTACCGGAGATCATTCGTCAACGTCAGGATCAAGTTTACGCTTCCCTGCCCCATCATCCGGTAGAGAACAAAACCGGGCATAACATTCGCAGCCGCATCATGCGCAAATTTTGGGCCGCTACAGCCGCTGCCGTCATCCTTGTCTTTATCGGGGGACTCAGCGGTGTAATGATGTCCCCAGCGTTGGCAAATTCATTGAAAAGCCTGCCGCTCATCAGCAATATCTTTAAACTGGTTGACGATTTGGGACTACAAACAGCAGAGGAGCAAGGACTGGTTGAGGAAACAAAAGCCAGTGTGACCCATGAAGGAGTTACTCTACATGTGCCCCAGGTGATCTTTGACGGACTTCGCCTATCTCTGGCGGTTCAGCGAGAAGGAGATCATTTTCCCAGCGCTATTCTGGATTCCGAGGTCGTCGGAGAAGGCGTGAATGCGGAAGTGATCCACCAAAGAGGCGAAATCAAAGATTTCAAAATGTTCATCAACGGAAAACCTACCCACGAATATAAGGGAAACCAACGCATCGGTTTGAGCGGGCTACCGACAGAAGATCCTCATTCAGCGATTTTCCGGTTAACTGCCCATTCCGGTCCGGGGGAATCGGCATATTCTCTGCCAGATCAATTTACACTGACAGCTCAATTTTGGCTGGAGGGTACCAAGGAGCCATTTGTATTCGAGCTGCCTGTTCGCAAGCAGACGAAGACAACGAGTTTCTCCCCTAAAGAAGTGAGAAGCTGGAGAAATGTTACCGTCACACTGGACGAAATTCAATTTACCCCCCTGACAACGAAGGTGATTTTAAATCTAGAGCCAGAGGATGGATCGAGAGAAGCTTATCAGAACTTAATATTCGAGCTATGGGATGGGCAAGGAAATCCCGTGAATTTTGTCGGTGGCATGGGTGCACTCGGTGAAGCTGGAGAAAGCCGGAGTGAACTGTTATTTGACCGCTTCAAGGAAGCTCCAAGTACAGTAACGCTGAAAGCATTTCTCCCGGAAATGGTCGACCCTTCGGCCGAATCGGGTCTGTTCAAGCTCGATCAGAATGGAGAACTGGTCAAACAATACCTGAAAGAACTTGAAATGAGCGTACAAGTAAATCAGAACGATATAGAGAAACTGTACAACCTGTCCAAATAATAAAAATATGCATGGAGGAGTTTAATATGAAAAAGGTATACAAAGTGATGACAACAGCCGCTTTAGCAAGTTTGATTTTGGGTGGAGCGGCTTTGGGAACAGCGACAGCGAATGTATCAAATCCAACCCTTCCTGCTCCTAAGAGCGTAGCGGCACAAACGTCGGCGCAAAATCCTAGTGTAACCCACAACGGCATTACGCTGAGCGTAAGTAAGGCATTGTATGACGGCAACTATATCGGTATTACCGTAAATCGAAGCGGCGGGGGATTGACTTCAGGAATAACCGAAGGAAATTTTGATGCACAGGCCGAGGATTATGCATTTGCAAAAGGAGCCATTAAGGATATTCAAATTTTTATGAATGGCAAAAACATTTATGACATGGGCGATGGAAAGCTGCATAAAAGGCCTAGCCTCGGTTGGGCACAAGGCTCCAACCCGGATGTAGCGGAAATTAAAATTGTCGATCCAACCTGGCTGGGAGATCATCTCAACGAGCTCGCCTTTTCAAATCAATTCAAGCTTACCGTCAAGATTACGCTGGAAGGTGTAGACAAACCTTATACATTAGAAATGCCGATGCAGCAAAGCGTAGAGAAAGCAACGGCCTTGAAGCCAAATATGACCAAAAAACACGGAAACCTAAGCGTCACCTTGAGCAAGCTTAATCTGACCTCGGATTCTTCCCGTATTCAATTGATTGAGAAAGGCTTAGACAAAGATAAGCATTCGGGCATCATTTATGAGTTTGTAGATGACGAAGGTAATATTATTGAACAAATTTCCGGCTTTGGAACAAACGACAACAACAATAATGGGCATTGGTACCACAATTTCGTGATCGATGCCCTGAGTAAAAACACCGAGTCGATCACGGTCAAAGCTTTTACTCCTGAAATGGAAACGCCAGGAGCAACATCAGGCAGCTTTAAGCGAGATGAAAACGGCAATTTGATAAAAAATTATATTAAAAATCTCGAAATGACTGTGAAGGTGAAAAAGTAACTTCTATCCATAATTATTATCTTTAGCTGCACAAATGCCCGTTGTCACTTTAACCGTGATAACGGGCATTTGCTTTGCCTTTTTCTATAAACCGCTACCCTTTCACTGCCCCACCTACGATCCCCTCTACGATTTGCTTCTGCATGGCGATAAAGAATACAAACACAGGAGCAAGGGTAATGACGGTCATCGTCATGAACATCGGCCAGTTAACCGCGAATTCTCCCTTAGCTTTGTAGATCTCCAGAACGAGCGTTGTATTCTCCCGGGAGCTTAGGAACAGCATCGGGGACAGGAAATCGTTCCAAATCCACATCGTCTGCAGCACGGCACAGGTGACCGTAATCGGCTGCAGCAGGGGCAGGATAATCTTCCAGAATATGCCCCAGATCGAGCAGCCATCGATAATGGCCGCCTCCGACAAATCCTTCGGAATGGTCTTCATATACCCCAGGATCAGGAAGAAGACAAACACCGAGCCCCCTAAATACATCGTCGTTAATCCATACAGCTTATCCACCAGCTTCAAGTTGGTCATCAACTGGAACAGCGGCACGAGCAGCGTCTGAAACGGAACCATGAACCCAAGCAACAGGTATCCCATAATGACCCGGTTTACGCGAGTCCGGTTATACACGATCGGATACGCTGCCATGGCTCCGATCAGCACCATCAGGATAACGGCCGTTACGGTCAGAAACAAGCTGTTGCCGAAGCTGCGCAGTATTGGCGTCTCCTCAAAGACCCTGGCATAATTCGAGAAGTTCCAGCTTGAAGGCAAGCTGATTGGTTTCGTCGCTGTCTCGAGCTCACTTTTAAACGTGTTGACGATAATAATGTAAAAAGGGAAAAAGGTGAGCAGTCCGAAAGGAAGCATAAGAACATCCAGTATCCATAATTTCCGTTTGGATCCTATCATTGCATGCGCTCCTCCCTTTTCTGCATCAGGCTGAATTGGACGAAGCCAATCACTAGAACGATAAGGAAGAAGATGACCGAAATCGCCGACGCGAGCCCGAACTGAGCCTCGGAAATCCCCCGCAGCACGATCACCTGCGTAATCGTATGCGTCTCAAATCCAGGTCCCCCGTTCGTCAAAGCAAACGGAATCTCATAAACCTTCAAGCCGTTCGTGATTAAGAGCAGCACGCTCACCGTCATCGCCGGAGCCAGCAGCGGAATAGTAATGTAGCGGATCTGCTGCCACTTGCTGGCGCCGTCGATCGCCGCTGCCTCGAAGAAGTCCTTGGATATCGACTGCAGGAAGGCCAGATAAATGACCGCATGCCATCCGGTCGTGGCCCACACAGCGACGACTATCGTCGATATCTTGGCCAGCACAGGATCGGATAACCAGGGCTGGGCCGACATCCCGAACGATTCGCGCAGGAATGTGTTTAGTATCCCTGACGGGATCGGCGCGAAGATAAAACCCCAGATAAAGGCTAGCAGCAGGCCGCTCGGGATGGACGGGAAGAAAAAGACCGCCCGCAGCACATTTTTGCTGAAAAAATTCTGATCCAGAATCAGCGCTAGCGGAATCGCAAGTAAGGTAACCAGCACCGTTGTTGCGAGCGCAAACAATATTGTAAATGAAATTCCCGATACGATCGCGTTGTCGGCGAACAAGCGCACATAATTTTTCAAACCGATAAAGTCGTAGTTCTTGGAATACCCGTTAAAATTAGTCAGGCTAAGCATAAATGAGCGAATTAACGGGTAAATCGTAAACAACGTATAGATGATCAGAATCGGAATCAGAAATACCTGGTATTGGAGCTGTCGCATAAATTTACCCAAGGTTGATCTTCCTTTCAGTGAGCTAGACCTTAGTAGTTCTCCATCTCAATGAATTTCTTATCAATGGCCTGAACAGCTTCCTCCGGCGTAATTTTACCGACAGCCATATCCTGGGTCGAAACCACGAATTGGTTTCTTAGCGCTTCCTGATATCTTGGCCAAGTCACCATAGGCAAATAGATTCTGCCTTGCATTAGGCCTTCCTCATATGCGTTTTGCAGGGCAGGATGCACTTCGGCCTCGAAGCCTTTGGCCGTTATGATTAAATTCGTTCCCTCATGGAACAACTGCAGGCCTTCCTCACTGCTCAAATACTCCAGGAACAATAGCGCTTCCTCTTTATTCTTCGTCTTGCTATTCACCGCAAAGCCTACGCCTGGCGCCCCGACATAGTAGCTCTGGCCTTTCTCGAATCCAGGCAGACCCATGACTCCGAAATCCAGATCCGGCACTTGCGTCAATTTATCCATCACCCATGGACCGCTGAAGAACATCGCGACATTGCCGAGTGCAAACTCGCTTTCGACTTGATCTCCAGTCAGGCCAATCATGTCGGAGGTCAATATTTTCGTATCGATCAAATCTCTTTTCCACACTTTAAACACTTCTGTCCATCCATCGGCAAATGTTTTTTCGCCAGCAAAGATCTTCTCGTCAAAATCAGGGTCTTGGGACAGCACCATGTTCCCGTATAGAGCCGAATGGATTTGCGTCAAATCCTGCATGGTATCATAAATCGGGACAATTCCTGCCTCTTTCAGCTTCAAGCACACGGCGATGAACTCATCCCAGGTTTCAGGGAGCTCCGTAATACCTGCTTTCTCAAATAACGCCTTATTGTAGAACCAACCGCCTACCCAGCCGTTTTGCGTAAAAGCGTAGGTTCTTCCATCCTTGCTCAGCATCGGTTTATTGCTGTCGAGCATCACATCCATGAACGGGTAGTCTGTCAGATCGATCGCGTGTCCGCCGTCGATAATTTCATTGCGGTTCTCGGCAGCGATCATAAAAATATCCGTCGCGGAATCCGACAGCAGCATCGTCTGCAATTTTGAAATATAGTCCTTGACCGGCGGAGCAAATTGGAAATCGAAAGAAATATGCGGGTATTTCTTCTGGAACCCTTCCAGCACCGGCTTCATTTCGGACTCATTGTTCCAGGCTAGGATGCTCAGCTTCACCTTTTGCTTGCTTTGCCCGCCCTCGGCGCCGCTGGCTGCGCTTTCAGAACTGTCTTTGCCTCCGCAGGCGCTGAGCACCATCGTAGCGATCATAACCATAATCAACAGCAGTGACTTTCTTTTCACGTTTAGTTCCCCCTTATTTCAACATTGTAAGCACTTACACTCATTTCAAAGCTTACTCCGGTTCCTTTCGCGGCGGAATTCATATTGTTGCGCAACTTCTTGTATTTCGTTGCACGGTTTAATATTTCTCGCCTCGATGGAGCTGACGGTATTGCTTGGGGGACACATCATAGTATTTTTTAAACGTCCTGCTGAAGTGACTCTCATCGACAAATCCGGTCACCGAAGCGATCACGCTGTTCTTCTCCTCCGTACGGAGCAGCAATTCGGCAGCCTTCTCCATCCTGACCTGAATCACGTAGTTCCAGTAGTTCACATTCATCTCCTGCTTGAACAGCCTGCTTAACTGAAAGCGGTCTACGCCAAACCGGTCCGCCACCATCTGCAGAGACAAATCCTCCCCATAGTTGAGGTCGACATATTGCTTCACTCTCATAACCATATCCTCCGTCAGGTTCGGGCCTTTCATGATGCTGGCGATATGATCGATTAATCTCATAAATAAGAGCTCCAGCTCGCGGATATTACGATAGCTCCTAAGGTCATCCATCGTGATGTTATCGAGCTTCGTACTTGACCTGCCCTTAGATGGAATCGATTGGGCAATAACGTACAGAAAATGAAGAACGAGAGAGTAGACATCCTCCGGCGGAATCCGCGAGCTCCGGAAATAATCAAACATTTCTGCGGTCAGCTTCCTGGCGGCCTCCGGAGCGAATTCGCGGACAACCATCTCCCGATAGGCCTGCTCATAGCTCTGAAAATGCTGCATGCCCCATGCCCCGTTAAACGCCTCCTCCTGATAAGCATTTACAGGGTCACAAGTATAGAAGCCCAACATGCCGGCTTCCTCGCTCTGCTCCAGCAGCTCCGGCAGCTGATCAGCATGGCATCCGTCCATCATTCGGCTTGCTCCAATGCTCACCGCAGGTTCAGGTATATGGGCTTGGATACGGGATAACGTCTCCTGGCATAGCTCCAGCAACCGGGATTCCGGGATGGGAGCGGTTATTCCCAGCAGGCAGCTGTATTTATCCCGGCTCTTTCGGTAAACTACCGGAATCAGCGACGGCTCCGCCTTCAGCAGCCATTCCGCAAGCAGCGGCTCGCTCAGGCTCTCTCCTTCGATCTGGAGGACGGCGCATTGCTGGAGCTTCAGCAAGCCGCAGGCCCGCTCGACGACGGCGAGGCTATTGGCATACGCAGACCTGGAGTGCACCAGCTTCCCGAATTCATGGGCCAGAACGGATTGCTGCTCTGCATGTATGGCGGATGTAAGCTCAAGAATGGTTTTCTTCAGCAATACGACATCCAAAGGCTTCAGCAAATATTGATAGACATCCAGACGTAGCGCCTCCCGCGCATAGGTGAACTCATCGTGAGCGCTTACAATGACCGTTTTCGGCTTCTTTATGGAATGATCCAGCTGCTGCAAGGTTTCGATCCCGCTCATAAATGGCATCTGAATGTCCAGTATGACGATATCCGGCAGGAACTCTTCGAGGTGCTGAAGCGTTTCCCGGCCGTCATAAGCATGTTTGATTTCTGTAATCCCTAAGGCTGTCCAATCCATCGTTTTATCCAAAAAAGTGTGCAGGGAAGTTTGGTCATCCGCTATTAGCAATTTCATGGCATGTCCCCCTCGTAAAGGCGAGCTTATTCGATCCTCGGCACAGCTAAATATACGCAAGTGCCGGCATTTTTTGTGCTGCGAACCCGGATTCCGAAATCCTGTCCGAAGTTCAGCTTAATCCGGTGATTAATATTATAAAGTCCGATATTCCCGTTTTTCTCATTCGGCTTGTCCAGCTGCCGTCTCAGCCGTTTGAGCTCATCTTCATCCATCCCTTTGCCGCTGTCACAAATGGCGACAAGCAGACCTCGCTTCACTGTGGTGACGCTGATGCGAATCGCGCCCTCCCGCCGATCCTCGCCGAATCCATGCCGGATACAGTTCTCCACGACAGGCTGCAGCAGCAGCTTGGGTATTCTGCACGGCAATACGCGCTGATCTGGAATGTACTCATCGACCTGCAAACGGTCATCGTATTTTTTATTCATAATATAAAGATAATTCCGTACGTGCTCCAGCTCCGTTCTAAGCTCCACCAGCTCCCCCGACTGTCTCATCGAATAACGGAACATGTGGCTTAAGGAAAGCACGATATGATTGGAAGACTCGATGTTACCGCATACAATTTCGGTCTGCAACAGCTGCAGCGTATTGAACAGAAAATGAGGATTGATCTGGGCTTGCAGTGCCTTCAGCTCTTCTTCTTTCAGCGCAATCTGAGTTAAGTAGTTTTGCTGAATGAGCAGGTCGATCCGGTCCATAAGCTCTTTGAACTTCATCCCGATCTGATTGATTTCGTGATACTGGTAGTTCTTATCGCGAATGTACAGCATGTCGTCCGTCCCGATTTTATCCAGCGTCTTCAGCAGCCCTTGCATCGGCCGGGAAATACGAAAGGTAACCGCCAGGCTGATCAACACGTTTAGAATCAGACATAAGTAAAGGATTCGCGCCAGGTTCGACTTTAGCGGAGCCGATTGGTTCGTAATTTCATGCATCGGCACGGCAGAGATCATCATCCAGCCTTCAACGGCCGTCGGCTGATAAATAATCAAATGCTCCTCCCCGTACAATGGCGTGCGGAAATTGCCCGACTTCTGCTCGTAGATCTCATCGATCCCATCAATGTCCATGATTTGGCCGATTTCTTCGTTATTCTGATGAACGATGATTCTCCTGTTCTCGTCAATCAGAAAGATGCTCCCTTTGTTCTGATAGTTGTTGCGCTCGAACATGCTGTTTACCTTCTGCAAATCGAGGTTGGCAATGACCGAGCCGATGACCTCGCGGCGAAAGCCTTTGACCTGCATGGCTACGGACAAGGTGGGACGTCCATAACGAGAAATGTCCGAGCTTAAATAATAATCCTGATGATGTATGCCTAGGCTAAAAAAATAATCCCCTTGCCGAGGTTGAAAGGATTCCTGTGCCCATGGCTGCGCCCCGAAAGCATACTCCCACCAAAGCGAGCTCCGCCCGTTCAAATTGTTGACATACCCGTTTTTCCCCAGGATGAGAACATCACTGATTAATGACTGGTACGTATTGATGCTCTGTGTAATTTCAGAAATGTTCCGTTCATGCTGCAGCAAATAGGCCATGTCAGGCACTTCAGCATGCCGCATGATTGCGCCGACGGATTGGTTGCTTGCCAGCACCAGCAGCGAACGCTTCGTCTCCTCCAGGTTGAAGCTTAAGCCTTGAGCAGCCTGCTCCATCACCTTATTGCTTGACCGGATCACCTCTTCCGTAATCATCCGGGTCGAATCGCGAATGGATAACATCCCAAGCAGCACGAGCAGCAGTAGGTTACCGAACAAATAGTAAATGAGAAAAGTGCGATAAATTGTTTTTCGAAACATAAACTTTCGTAGGAAACGCAGCATTCTTGTCATAGAAACCCCTTCAATCTCCCTTGAAATCGTACCGCCGCACAGTCTCCCAGCGCACGGTGTATTGCTGCCTGACGGCGGTCGGTCGAACCACATTTTTATCCGCTTCTACTTTCCAGTGGCCCTTTACCAAAATTTCTACAAAAAAATACACCTTCCAGTTGTCTTTCATATCTTACGACATGATTAACAATTCTTGAAGGTGTTTTAATCATTGTTCAATTGTCAGTCCCCTCCAACTGTATCGGGGCGCTTAAACAATTGCACTTATAAAATGGAGAGCGAACTCCCTACAGCAGTATGCTCATAACTAAGTCCAAAGGGCTGCTTCGCACCTAAACCTCGCATTTCATAACTTATACAACCCGGCTTAAAAAGTGCTGCAGAAACCGCTCAGCGTCTACCTTCATGCACACTTCGATCCTCGGCTCCCCTTCATACGATCCCACCGTTTGGCCTGCAGCCTCCCCTTCGGTAACTACGGTAACCCGCATTGTCTCACACGAGACTAGGCTAGGATCAATGGCGACACCCACCGCAAGCGGGTCATGCAGTCCGCAGCCGCCAATCCCGGGATAGAGGGATTCATATACATCGACATAGAACTCCGTCATCTCCGCAAGCCATAGTCCCAGCTCGTGTCCGGCACTCCGCCACATCTCCAAATGATCACTGGACAGCAATGTTTGCAGCGTAACGTCCAGGCCGACGAGCTTTAACCGAACGCCTGACGCGAAGACGACTGCAGCTGCTTCTGGATCAGCGACCATATTGGCTTCGCCGTAAGGAGTAGCATTCCCAGGGACAGTAACTGCACCGCCCATTACCACGACTTCACCAATTAGGGGGACGATTTCCGGCGCCTTCTCCATAGCCAGTGCTAAGTTCGTGAGCGGCCCCACGGCGATGATCGTCATTTCATGAGGCCGCTCCTTCACTTGCTGAATCATATAATCGGAGGCCGCGATATCGGATTTATGCCCTAGCGGCTCTTCCCTCCATGCATTGCCAAGACCGTCTTCTCCGTGAATATGCCTTGCGTAGTGCTTCTTCAATGTACCGCACAACGGTGCGCCTGCTCCCTCATAAACAGGGACGGACTTACCTAACTTTTCCAGCATGAACAACGTGTTGCGGGTTGCCTCTTCAACCGGGATATTTCCGAAGCAGGTCGTCAAAGCGACTAACTCCAGCTCAGGAGAATGGGCGGCGTAGGCTATAGCAAGTGCATCATCAATGCCTGTATCTACATCCATAATAATCGGTTTCAAAGACGTCTCTCCTTTGACCAAGATGAGTAAATCATTCACTCTAGCACATATTATATACTTTATTACTCCTAATTAGTGTTAACGCCTCCTCCTCAGGCAAAGGCCTGCTGATGTAAAAGCCTTGAATAAGATCGTACCTGGACTGCTTCACATGCTCCAGCTGCTTCACGGTTTCTACGCCCTCGGCCACGATATTCAAGCCCATCCGTCTACCGATCAGAACCATAGCCCGGGCGAGGGAGCACTCATCCCCTTGATCCGAAATTTGAGTAATAAATGATGGGCTGATCTTCAACGTAGTCAGCGGCAACTGCTGCAAGTAACTGAGAGATATATAACCTGTTCCAAAATTATCCAAGGCCAGATGAACCCCCGCAGCTTGTAGCTTCTCCAGCTTGCCAATCAATACGTCAGGGCAGATCATCCCCAAAGATACGGACTCGGTGATTTCAAGCTCCAGATGCTCGGGAGACAATCCCGTGTCTTTCAAAATGCGGAGCACCATATCGACAAAATCCTCCTGTACAAGTTGAACAATGGATATGTTCACGGAAATCCTCAGCTGCCCATACGCTTCAAACTGCAATTTCGCCGCAAACCGGCAGGACTCCGCCAGCACCCATTCCCCAATAGGGACGATTAATCTGCTATCTTCAGCGATCCGGATGAAGGTCAGTGGAGAGAGCGGACCAAGCACAGAGCTATTCCAACGAATCAAGGCCTCAAAGCCCATTATCCGGCCTGTCCTACGGCTGATTTTGGGCTGATAATGCAGTATAAATTCGTTATTTTCAATGCCATGACGAAGCTGCGTCTCCAGTTGAACCCGTTCGTTGAATGTCCTGAGAAACGCCGGATCGAACAATACATATTTACCTTTACCCGCTTCCTTGGCGTTATACATCGCCACATCCGCATTTCTCAAGATTTCCTCCACATTGCGGCCATCCTTCGGATAAAAGGAAATGCCGACGCTTACAGACACCGCCAGATCGCTATCATTCATTCGGAACGGCTCTTTGAATCCCGTGATCACTCTTTCTGCCACAGCTATCGCCTCCGACTCATCCTGAATGTCGCGCATGAACACGACAAACTCATCACCCCCGAAACGAAACAGCATCGCCCTATTGCCAATCATGCTAGTAAGCCGCCGGCTAGCCTCTATAAGCAACTGATCCCCGAACTTATGCCCCAAAGTATCGTTTACATACTTGAAATTATCGGTATCGACAAAAAATATTGCCGCCATCGCATCCGATGCAGCAAAATATTCCTCCAGCTCCTTCAGCATGTATAATCGATTCGGCAAGCCGCTTAAAGTGTCATAATAGGCCAGTTGACGCAGCTTCTCCTGAGACAGCTTCAACTCGTGGATATCCTCGTGGATACCGGCCATGCGGTAGGCCCGGCCGCGCTTATCAAACAACGCTTTGCCCCGGCCGAGGAACCAGCGGTATTCCCCGCTCTTCACCCGCAGCCTGTATTCGCATTCAAACAGTTCCTTCCGTCCTTGTGTCACATCGTCCATCGCTTTCTGTACTGCATTGACATCCTCCGGGTGAATGAGGTTGTCCAAAATCTCGCTGGAAACGTGGTCGTCCTGTGTATAACCCAACAACTCAAACCAACGTGGAGAATAATATCTCTTATTACGAAGCAAATCTATTTCCCATATACCCGCATTGGAAGCCTCAATGACGAGTCGGTGCTGCTTTTCACTTCGACTAAGCATATCCTGGTTCTCAACCAGCTTCTTATAATTCTCAAGCAACTGCCGCTGGGTTTTCGTCAGCTCCTCGCAAGCAGATTCCAGCTCCCGGCAGCTCTCTTCCAGCTTCAGTTCATAGCGCTTTCGTTCCGTGATATCGATCATCGAGCCAGCAAATCTGACAACCTGCCCCTCGCCGTTCCTTCTCGTTATTCCCCGGACCTGCATCCATAAATATTCCCCATCCTTCTTCCTGATACGATACTCGCTCTCGTACACCGGCGTACATCCGCTCAGACAGGCCTGCCGGGACCGCTCCGTATCCACCCAGTCGTCAGGATGAATGATCTTTTTCAACCCATGAACAGTCAATTCGACCTCACCACGTTCATATCCTAACAAATCGTAGAAACGATCCGATACAAAATAGGTTCCAAGGGCTGGATCTATATCCCAAATGACAGCTCCCGAACCGCGAGTAGCCAACCTAAATCTTTCCTCGCTAACTCGAAGCTTCTCTTGATTCACCACAAGTTCATCGTATTGGCGCTTCATTTCTTCCTGCGTAGCCGTCAAGGTCTGGTAGGTCGCCTCCAGCTCCTGATAACTACTCTGCAGCCTATCCTGAGACATCCTGCGTTCATGAATATCCAAGCCAATCAACATAATACGGCTCGGCTCTGAAGTTCCTGAAGCACCGTTAATTGCCGAGGTTCTGAACGAGAACGTTCTATATTGATCTTGATCCTCAAGAAAAATCACGACTTCCTTATTTTCTACAAATTTCTGAGCAAGCGCATCATTCAGCAACACGATGACTTCCTGCCAGCTATTCCGCAGCACAGCGATTTCATCATATTTACGTCCTATAATCTCGCTTCCCTTGACTCCGATCAGCCGTTCGCTATAGCTATTGAGCCTTACGATCGTCTTATCCGGTTTAACCGTCCAAATACATAAATGAGGATGATCGAAGATATCGTGGCACAAGGCTCTCTCGGTCTGCAAATTTTTTCTTAACTGATAAGTTAGCACAAGCAAACAAATCATGCCGAGCGTTGTTATTCCGAGTAAAATCAACATATGTATTCCCTGCACCCGGGCTCCTCCTTTTTGGCTGCATAAAATGTCTATTAACTACTACAAGGAGAGGAAGTATAGTGGGAAAATTAAGCTGTAGATATTGCCGTGAGTAGAATTTCTCCCTATATTGTCTAATATTAACATACGAGATATGGAACAAGGAGCTATTTTCACCTATCCTTTTCTCTAGTTCTTGTGCCGATTTAACACATACTTGCAAATAATATCGTAATATCGTAATATTGTGATATTGTGATATTGTGATATTATGATATTACGAATTTCGGAGGTAGATCATGGATAATAACTTCAATGCGTACGAAGAAGCTGCCGAAATGCTTAAAGCGCTGGCTCATCCGGTTCGCCTTTGTATCGCCCGCGGGCTGCTGAAGAATGGTCCCTGTAATGTTTCATATATGCAGGATTGCTTGGAAATTCCGCAGTCTACAGTTTCTCAGCATCTGCAAAAGCTTAGGATGAGCGGGATCGTCAAGGCCCAACGCCACAGGCACGAGATCCATTACACGATTGAAAATGAAAAGGTCAAGCAGCTCATTATAACGATATTCGGGGAGGATTCAATATGAAGAGAAAAATATTGATTGTCGGCGGTGTGGCTGGAGGAGCCTCCGCAGCTGCACGGCTCCGTCGATTGGACGAAAAGGCTCATATCATTCTATTCGAGCGCGATCCGTATATTTCATTTGCCAATTGCGGACTTCCTTATTATATCGGGGACACGATTAAAGAACGTTCCAAGCTGATCGTACAGACGCCGGAGGCGATGCGCCAACGTTTCAATATCGATGTGCGAACGGGCAGTGAGGTCCTCTCCCTCGATCCGGCAACGCGAACAGTGAAGGTTCGCAGCGAGGAACGCGGAGACTACGAGGAATCCTATGATGCGGTTATTCTATCGCCTGGCGCCAGCCCCATTCGTCCTGCACTGCCGGGCATCGAGCATCCCCAGATCTTTACACTCCGCAACATTCCAGACACAGATCGAATAAAAGAGCAGGTAACGGAGGCAGGCCGCCGTTCGGCCGTCGTCATCGGCGGTGGATTTATCGGTGTCGAAATGGCGGAGAATTTGCGAGAAATCGGCTTGGACGTCACCCTTGTAGAGGCAAGCCCGCAAATTTTAGCGCCATTTGACAGAGAAATGTCTAATATTTTGGCGAAAGAAATGGAGCAACACGGCGTGAAGCTGCGCCTTGGCGACAGTGTCTCGGCCTTCGAGGACGTGAACGGCCAGGTCAAGGTCAAACTAGCCAGCGGCGAAGATATTCAAACAGACCTCGTCATTTTGGCGATCGGCGTTGCTCCGGATACTCGCTTCCTGCAATCTAGCGGTATTGTTCTCGGCCCAAAAGGCCATATCGTAGTCGATGAATACATGCAAACGAATCTGAAGGACGTTTACGCCGTAGGTGACGCCGTGGAGACAACCGATTTCGTGAGCGGCCTGCAGACAGCGGTACCTCTCGCCGGCCCAGCGAATAAGCAGGGTAGAATCGCTGCGGATAACATCTGTGGACTGGGAACGACTTATAAAGGAACACAAGGTACTTCCATTATTAAAGTATTCAATCTAACCGGGGCATCTACCGGCAATAACGAGAAGATGCTGCAGCGCCTTGGTACGCCGTATCATGCCATATATGTACATCCAAGCTCTCACGCCACTTATTATCCAGGCGCTTCGCCAATGGCCATCAAGCTGTTGTTCGGTCCTGCAGGAGAGGTGCTTGGAGCCCAGGCTATTGGCAAAGGTGGGGTGGACAAACGGCTCGACGTTCTTGCCTCCGCCATTCGCTTTAAAGGCAGCGTCACGGATCTGACAGAGCTTGAGCTAACCTATGCCCCCCCTTATTCCTCCGCAAAAGATCCCGTCAATATGGCGGGGTATGCAGCAGAGAACGTGCTGACTGGGAAAACGCATGTATTCCTTCCGAGAGAATTGGAAGAACGCGATATGGACAACACCCAACTGGTCGACGTAAGAACTGCGGCTGAGCATGCACGCGGGCATATCCCTGGCTCCATTCACATTCCTGTCGACGAGCTGCGCCAGCGCCTGGACGAATTGGAGGCAGGCAAGGAAATTTGGCTATATTGCCAGGTTGGTCTTCGCGGATACACGGCATCGCGCATTTTGAACCAAAACGGCTTCCGCACTCGAAACCTGACAGGCGGTTATATGACTTATCAAATGCACCATTATAAACCAGGACTTTAACATCCGCCATCCTGAATTTTTACTGGCCTCTAGACCTAGAGTAGTGCGCCAGAAAACAAAACAAAACCGGCCATCCTCCGCCACCGGAGGATTCGGCCGGTTTATTTCTTTTTCGTTGCCATTACTTCTTCTTTTTATTGCCTTGAGCGTTATTGATCAACAGCTTACCTTTATCCTCTGCGTCAAGATAAGGTTTATTCACATAGTAATACATGAAGCCCATGAATATAACGCCTCCGATCAAGTTGCCAATCGTCACCGGAACCAAATTGTGCAGCACACCAGCGAATGAAATCGTACCTGGATGGTTCAGCACAAGCGCAATCGCGAAGGTACACATGTTGGCTATGCTGTGCTCGTATCCTGAAATAAAAAAGCAAAACACGAACAGCATCATCGCAAACATCTTTGCTCCGTCTCCTTTTAAGGACATAGGAATAAAGAATGCGAGGCAAACTAGCCAGTTACATAAAATAGCCCGAAAGAACAATTCAGACGTAGATGTCGTCATTTTCTGCTCTACTACATTAAGCAAAAAGCCATTTACCGACGAATCCGTGAACAGTCCTGTCAAAAAGATCAGAAGCGCAAAGGCAGCAGCCCCCAGAATATTGCCGGAGTAACTGAACACCCAGAGCTTCACGGCTTCGACCCACTTCAACCGCTTCCTTAAAGCGGCGTACGTATAGTAGAACGTATTTCCGGTAAAGAGATCCCCGCCACCGTATGCGATCAGAATAATAGC
This sequence comes from Paenibacillus lentus, assembly GCF_003931855.1. Classification (NCBI taxonomy): domain Bacteria; kingdom Bacillati; phylum Bacillota; class Bacilli; order Caryophanales; family Paenibacillaceae; genus Paenibacillus; species Paenibacillus lentus. The sequence continues at coordinate 564,505 of NZ_CP034248.1, forward strand.
CGCACCAAACGTGATAGCCGCCATCGGATAAGTCAGCGGGGACTGTTCTAAATAGAAGAAATTGCCCGTCTTAAAGGCCACAATGACCCCAAATCCGATAAACATGCTGGCGAGCATGGATCTTGCGATGTAATGGAGCAGGTTCTGCTTGAAGATGCGGTGCTTCTTAAGAGCCAGCTCCTCTACTTTGTATAGCGTTTCTGTTTCCATAGCGGCCTCCCGAATCATGATATTAACTCATTGTCCATATATCCTAGCCATTGTCAAGACCAGGATGGGAGGAGCGGACAGATTCCCTTTTATATAATATAACCCTGTCAGCTTATTTACTTTCGCCGAATAATTGTGCATAATGAGAATAGAGTACTTGATAATGATTATCATTATTGTTTTATTAGCATTCATGGTTCTGATATGATTTACGTTAACATAAGGAGAGTAATGGATATGAACTTATCAGCACGCAAAGCATCCCTCCAAGTCGACGATTACCTAGATCTGTTAAATCTTGCTACACATCTGGGCGATGTAAAATGGCAAAAGGAGATTATCCGCAAGCTGGAGCATATGCAGCCTACTGTCACTGAGATGAATTCCTAAAACTGATCCAATACCCGACTTTGCTTCAGTGTATGTTCGGGTGAAAGGATTGATTGACATTTACTGCCTGTATCATGTATATTGGACAGAAATAATGATTAAGCAACAGCTTACGATGGAAGCACCCGTAAGAGCAGGCGCCAGCGCCTATTCTTGCAGGTGCTTTTTTTGTCGTAATCATGACTTAATGAAGAAGGAGATGAATGAAGCATGGCATTGCGCAGTAATAGAATTTTGCGATGGATAATCTTGTTCATCGTAGGAGTATTCATTCAAAGTTATATTGCTCCACCGCCTCCAGCTGCAGCTGCGATGGAATTCACCGACTCCGTGAAGGCCTCTCTGGAGAAGACGGCGGAAGCTGTAGGCGGTAAAGCAAAGACACGGCTCATTAAGCAGTACAGTGATTTGGCAGACCTTCAAAAGAAAATCAATGCTCAAGACACCAAAACCACCAGCCTCCGGCTAAGCAATGAGACTCAGCTTAACAAGGTTCGTAAGCAAATCACGAATCTGGACGCCGATAAAATCCTCAAGCTCGACAATCAAGCCAAAGCAGCACGAAGCAAGCTGCAGCCGCTACTCGACTTGCACAGCTCCTTGAATAAGCAAGCCGCAGCCGTCAAGGCGCTGAAAGACAAGAGCCTATACAAAGCACTTAAACAAAAAGCCGATGCAATGAAGCCAGCAATCAACCTTGCCCGTCTCCACATTCGGAATAGGAATGCCGAGCTGAAGACGGCCAAGAGCGAAAGAACACGAAAAACGAAAGAAATTCGGGCTGTATTATCCCAAATCGATGCTATAAAAATTAAACTTAAAGCCGAACGAAGCGCAATTAGCAGTAAGAACAAGAGCATCTCTACTGAGTGGAAAAACTTCAAGACTGCTCTAAAAAATAAGGATGCTGGCCGCGCTGAAGATACTTTGAACCGACTGGGCAATCTTTCAAAACAGATTCTCACCCATAAGCAAAACATGTACGGCCTTGAAGCTCAAATATCAGCCATTATAAAGAAAGCATCCGCCCGCTTGCCCTAATTTCATTATATCTGCTATGTTTTCAAACGTTATTCAAGCATGACTATGCGGCTGATTCGGACTAGCCAGCAGCTTCGTCCGGTATTCGAACGGGGAAATCCCCTCCAGCTCCTTAAATACACGGGAGAATTGCTTCGTATTTTCAAAACCCACCGCCATCCCGATATCCGCAAGCCTGAGCGTTTGATCGTGCAGCAATTGCTTGGCCTTGCGGATCCTTACTTTTTTCAGATAGACTACAAAGCTCTCGCCAGTATAGGCTTTAAATGCTTCACTAAAGTACGAGTAATTCAATGATACATGATTGCTGACGATCGCCATATTGAGGGAGCGATGATAATTGTTTTCAATATAGGCTACCGCCTCCTTCATGTCGCCATGTTCGGTATGAGCGGAACGAATCCCCTTAATATACTCATGCAGACTAAACAATAGCTGCTCCAATGACCTGAAATAATCATGAAAATGGCGAAATCCACTCATCGTACCTACCTTGCGGTACAGCTTGAGCACCTCCACAGATGCTTCACCATATACGCGAAACACTTCGTCGAGCACCTGTTCATTAACCCGTTGACTGATCCGCTCAATATATTGGATATCCAGCTCAGCCAGCTGATCACTATGGAAGATCGCATGCAGCAAGGGGCTAATCTCCTTCTCCCTATTGGTACCAAGGATGTTGCCAAGCTTCCGAATGTCCTCCTCGGGTACGGCATACACCAGTCGTTGCCCCTGGACATCCCGATAATTGATCAATTGGACTTGAGGATAAATAAAAGAATATTGCAAGGCTTGAAGCGCCTGGCTATAGCAAATTTGGATATCATCAAGGCGTTCTCCTTCCTCGCTTACTCCGAACAGCATGCCGTTCAAGCCTTTACTCTCGGCTGTTCGAGCCAGTTCGGCAAAATTATCGCTGGAGCTGCCGATAAGCACAACCCGGCCCTCGCGATCAGGGAATGTCGCGTTCAATACAAGCCCCTCCCCGCATTGAAGCAGCTGCTCCGCTAGGGCCATTAATTCTCCCCGCTTTATCTCGCGTCCATCCTCATACTTATAAGCGGCAACGGCTACGGTAAAAGGAACCGCATAATTCTCAAATGAAATTTCCCGTTCCAGCTCCCGCCGCTCTTGTTCATCCAGCTCATTCTGCAGCAGCAGCTCCTGCAAGCGGCTGGACTGCAGCTTCAGTCGATAAGACTCAGCTCCAGCAATCTTCTCCGCCAATTTTAAACGCTTGTTAAGCTCTTCTTCACATTTCTGCAGCGCGACAAACAGCTCATCCCGCCGAATTGGCTTTAGCAAATATTCCTGCACCTGATATTTGATCGCCGCTCTCGCATATTCGAAATCCTCATAGCCACTTAAAATGATAATGTTCGGCTTAGGTTGATGCTCCTCTGCTGAAGCGATATCACTCAGCTTCTCAATGAAGAGAATGCCATCCATGACCGGCATGCGAATGTCCGTAATGACGATATCCGCTCCCTCGTTACGGTACACAGCAAGGGCTTCTTCCCCATGGGTCGCCGTCACGATGGTATATGTATCAGGATATTCACGCTCAATCATCATTTTTAATCCTAACCGGATATTCTTCTCATCATCCACGATCAATAGCTTTCTCAATGTCCATTCCCCTTCCTGTTAGCAGCACCTTCGGGATTCTCATCACGACTTTGGCATATTCCCCCTGTACACTGAAGACCTCCAGACCATAGGGTTTACCGTAATAGAGCAATATCCGTTCATGAACGTTTCTTAGTCCGATTCCTTCTGTCTTTTCCTCGCTCCGCCCAAAGCCTACCCGCTCCCTTTCCTGTAATCCCGAGGCCACGATGCTGGCGTTAATCCGGCTGACAAGGAGTTCATCAATGCCGACTCCATTATCAGCTACGGTAATGATAACCCCGCTATCCTCCCAGTCCTTCACCGTAATCTTAATTTCCCGCTTCTGACTTCCCCCGTCAGGCCAAGAATATTTAACACTGTTCTCTATAAGCGGCTGCAGCGACATCTTCAACACTTCCAGCTCCATAAAATGTGGCGGTATGTCCAATGACAACGTCACAGGCTCGTCAAAACGGATATTCATAATTTCAATATAGTTCTGGATATGGCGAATTTCGTCCTTTAATTTTACGTATTCACCTGTCCATTTGAAGTTGTAGCGCATCAACCCGCCTAACGAAGTCAACACATCGGAAATCGTTCTCTGATTCTCGATCTCAGCCAGCATTTTTATATTCTCCAGCGTGTTATATAGGAAGTGGGAATCGATCTGGCTGTAAAGCGTCCGCAGCTCCGCTTCCTTCGTGATCGCCTGCTTCCGGACTCCCTGAGCGATCAGCTCATTAATCGTTTGCAACAGCTTATTGAAATGATGCGCCAGCTCACCGACCTCTCCGCTTCCCTCAAGGCGAGGTGCTGTTGTATTGAACTCTCCCCTGCGCACTTTTTTCATGGCGTCCGTCAGTCGTTTCAAGCCCTTTAGGATCATAGAATTCAGAAAATACGTAATAATCGAGAGTACGAGAATCAATATAATATTGGCGACGATAATCTGCCTTTTAAGTTGAGATATGTGATTTAAAGGCTCCTCCATAGAAATCACGTTGATCAAATGAGCTCCTACTCGATTCACCGGAGAGGCCGTGATCAAATAAGAGCGGTCATTAATTTTGAATTCGCTTGTCTCCTTGCCGCTCTGCTGCAGCTGGGCAAACTGCCGGTGCACTTCCCCGATCAACGCCTCATTGTCCCCGGTAATGTTTCGTCCCTCATCCATGAACAACATGCCATATCGATCCATAATCATCATCTGATATTCGGCATCGCCGATCCCTGCGAACGTCTTTGGAGAGAATTCCTTGAGCAGCATCTCGATGCTGATGATACCGACATGCCTGCCTCCCTTATTGATTTCCCGCAGCAAAGACACTTTCGGCTGGTTCGCATTTGGCTCTGCCGTATAGCGCTTCATAATATCCCGGTCACTCTTCTGAAATACCCACATTTCCGTGCCGCCCAAAGCTGTCGCCTCAGCATACCAGGCTTCATTCTCAATTCTCTGCTCCTGGAACACAATCGGCCATATTTCATGAATTAAAGGATTGCTGCCGAAGAGCCGCCAATGTAAAATACTGGGATTATTGAATTGAATCCGCGTAAAATCAGCAAAGGTTCCCCGAGTAAGCTCCAGCAAATCAACTGTTCCCGGCTCCTCACTCAGAGTCAAATAATCCATTAATTCCTGATCCAATAGTGTAATTTGCGCAGCGGATTCCATCACCTCAATCTGCTTCTCAATATGGAATTTTTCCAGCTCCAGCATGAACTGACTTTGCTTCACCGCATCCCGGTTATACGTCTTGCTGATTTCATTGAAAAAATAATTAGAAATAATAATGCTCGGAATTAAAATAATGACAATATACGCGGTGACAAGACGGCTCTGCATCGATCTGCGCTTGAGCCAATAGATGATCGACTGCCAAGCTGAAATTATGCGCTGCTTCATCCTCTGCACTTCCTGTCCTTGGCAAAAATACGCTATTTGCCGTTCTCTAGTTCATCAAATAAGGTTACGAAATACCTAGCTATATCGTACACTAAGGCGGCCTTACACAAGATGCTCTGCACTAGGACGCCTTAATAAAGATGCACATACCAGGCTGGCATGCGCTAAGAGGAGATGCCTAAGGCACACTTACCAAGCCGACATGCGCTAAGAGGGTATGCCTAAGGTGCACTTACTAAGCCGACATGCGCTAAGAGGGTATGCCTAAGGTGCACTTACTAAGCCGACATGCGCTAAGAGGGTATGCCTAAGGTGCATAATACCACGCTGTCATAACTAGATGGATTTTACGCATCTAGTTACGCCCTAAACGAGTGTTCCAGGAGATTAGATGGATTTTACGCATCTAGAATCAAGAGTCCAGTCCATAATCGGCAATTTCCCTACTTTTAACAACATGAAATACATTTAAATCTACTTTCCCTCCTCTACCACAAAAATTAACTACTATAAATACATTTACATCAATTGAACTATTAAAATAGTGTGGAAGTCCGTGGTGCAGGAATGTAACATGTTCCTACGGTTCTGCAGTCGTATTAATCCCAGATTCCTTGAATGATATAAGTTCATAAAAAAGGTAGAAATGCAGCCACAAAGGCAGTCACATGCACCACAAGCGAGAGCACATCCCCTCCACAAGCGATCCTCACAACATTCCAAAGACGATCATAGCTTAATCTCTCCAAGCAGCTTTCTTCAAAAGCTATAGTGCTTGAAAATACGGCCAAAGGGGCCCTCATTCAGCCAAGGCCGACATTGAGGTACCCCGTAGTAAAACAAGCTATTCATTTACTCAATGAATTCGGCAAGTTTCTTCACATTCTCTTCGAATTTCTTCTGCTTATATTCCTGAACCTTGGCGAAGCCAAGCTCGTCGCGCTTCTTCAAGTAAGCCTCCCAAATTTTATCGAACTCCTCATCCGATTCGGCCAGCAACAGCTTCGGCAATACTTTGCCCCACTCCTGCATAATTTTCGTGTGCATAATGCCTTCTTCGGAATTGCCGACTGGATCGATTTGATCATATTGCGAGAGGCTTACGGTCTTACCGCGAGTCCAGTCTTCCATTTGCTTGAACGGCTCAACCGCAGGCGGCTCCCAAGCTGGAGTCATGTTCGTATCCATCAGCATCCAGAACGTATGGGAAGCCCCATATTTCTTATCGAACGAGCTGCGGTCGTTGTTCCGCAGATCCGCTACCTCCGGCAGGAACTGATCCTTGCCGTCGATCGTATCCCAGGTTACGCCTTGCTTCCCAAGGAACGTATCCCGCTGGCCTTCCTCCGAAATCAAATAATCGAGGAAGCGGATGGCGCGAGCTTTGTCCTTCACGTTCTTGGATATCATGGTAACCGTCCATCCGGAAATCGATGGCCCCGCCAACGTAGGCTGATCCAGGTTGGAGTTGGCCGGCCCATCTATCGCAATATATACGGAATTCGGGTCTGCAGCATACAATGCATTTTGCTGAGCCGCCAAATCCGATCTTGCGTACAGCATTGCAAAGTAACGGCCTTGAGCAATTTTCTCCTCCATTTGTGGACGCTTATCGATGAAGACATCCTTCGCCAACAAGCCCATTTCATTCGCTTTGCGAATCGTCTTCAGCCAGTTCACATAATCAGGGTCAGTGAATCTGTCGTTCAGTTTGCCGTCCTTCTCATGAGGCACCGCCAGGAAGTTCTGAATGTAATGTTCGAACGAAGCATTGCCCTTCTCGTGGAAATCGTACATACCTAGCGGAATGAGTGGCTGCCCGTTGATGTCCGGGAACATTTTCTTGGCATCCTCAAGCGCCTTCAGGAAGCCTTCCGGCGTCCGCATATCTGGCTTGCCCAGTGCTTCATACATATCTTTGCGCACCAGGAACGTCTGCGTCGAGGTCAAGTTGTCACCGAATTTCTTATAGTCCTCAGGTGAAGAGGATGAATTCGGATATCCATAGACGTTGCCGTCCTCCTGCGTGTACCACGATACCTTCGCCGGATCAGTCACTTTATAGAAATAAGGATCATATTGGTCGGCAAGCTCATTGAGTGGCAGCACCAGATCGCCCTCGATCATTTGCTTGACAGCGTCTTCATACCAGCCCAGCGTAATGAAGTCCGGAAGGTTGCCGGAGGCAATCATCGTATTCATCTTCTCCGCCTCGTTGCCCGCAGGGACGATGAAGTTCACGTTAACCCCCGTCTTCTCCGTCACGTATTGGCTCGTAATGTCTACCCCCCATTTGTTCGGGAACCAAGAAAAGTTAATATACCAATCAAACGTAATCGGCGACGTATCTACCTTCCAGCCCGGATCATTCTCCGTCAACTTCACTTCCTCGGCCGACTGCTCGCCCTGCTGTTGTGCACCGTTCTGATTCTTGCTCCCGCCTCCACTGGAGCAGGCTGTCGACAAAACTAGCAGCAGAGCACATAGAAGCATTACAAAATTCTTTGTCTTAGGCTTCGCCATCATGTGAGATTACCCCTTTTCTTTCTTATAATAAAAAGTATAATATGACTCTCGCTAATGCGGTCATTGCTCGCTATACTTTAGCAAGAGGGACTACCACCTGGAAGTGGAAGGCTTCTGACATCCGCAAGCAACCTCCCGCCCCCGCCCTTCAGCCTTACCCTTTAATCGAACCAATCATCATCCCCTTAACGAAATAGCGCTGCAGGAATGGATAGACGAAGACGATCGGCATCGTGGTGACGACCATCGTCGCCAGCTTGATCGATTGCGAGGTAACCGTTTTGCCAATGCCCCCCGGAATCTGAGCCACCATCTGATTTGAGCTTGACTGGGCCACGACTCGGTATAAATAGGTCTGAATCGGCTGCAAATCCATATTGTTCATATAAATGACCCCGGCAAAATAGTCATTCCATTGATATACGCCGTGAAACAGCGAGATTGTGGCAATCACCGGCATCGACACCGGAATAATGATTCTGACAAAGATCGACCAATCATTAGCTCCGTCAATTTCCGCCGCCTCCTCTAGACCGTCCGGAATCTCCCGGAAGAAGGTCATGAAGATGATGAGATCAAAGAAGCTGAACATCACCGGAATAATATATACTAAAAAATTGTCCAGCAGGTGTAAATCTTTCATCAGAAGATAGGTAGGAATCAGTCCCCCGCCAAAGAACAGCGTGATCGTTCCGATAAAAATATAAATCTTGCCCCCGATCAGCTCACGCCTGGAGAAGGCATAGGCAACCATCGCCGTAAAAAATACGTGGAGGATCGTCCCCAACAGCGTTTTGGCAACGGTAACACCCATCGCTGTCATAATGCCGGGGTTCTGGAAGACCGCCGTATAATTCTCGAAGCTGAATATCCGGGGCCACCAGTAGATCCCCCCGCGCATGCCGTCCATGCCCTCGTTCAGCGAGTTCACAACGACATACCAGATCGGATATAAAGTCACGAAGCATATCAACAGCATTCCAATATTATTTAACAGGTCGAAGAGGGCTTCTCCCTTGGTCTTTCGATTAAGACTCAGCATTGTCCGCTCGGCTCCTTCTCTAGAAGAGTGATGTGTTGTTCAGCTTCTTGGTTACGCTGTTCGCGATCAGCAGCAGAAATAGGGCTATCACCGATTTGAACAGACCAACCGCAGTGGAGTAGGAAAAGCGTCCGGACAGCATTCCTGTCTGGTACACATAGATATCGATGACATTACTGGCGCTCTCATTCAGGGCGTTGCGCAGTACCAGAATCTGATCGAAATTGGAATTCAGCACACCGCTGACAGCCAGAATGAACAGAATCGAAATCGTCCCCTTGATCGATGGCAGTGTGACGTACCACATTTTCTGGAACCTTCCCGCCCCGTCAATCGTCGCAGCTTCATATAAATCGGGCGACACGCTGGAGATCGCAGCTAGATAAATGATCGCCGACCACCCCAGTTCCTTCCAAATGTCTGACGTAATGATGATTCCCCAGAAGTAATCCGGCTCGGCAAGATACGATATTGGCTCTTGAATCACGTTCAGCGCTAACAAAATATTATTAATAATCCCGACATCCGCCAGCCATGTCGTCAATATCCCGCCCAGGACGACCCAGGACAAGAAATGCGGCAAATAAGAAATCGTCTGAATCGCCTTCTTAAACCGAAGCGAACGTATTTCATTCAGGAATAAGGCGAAGATAATCGGCAGCGGAAAGCCAACAATTAGCTTGATCAGGCTGATGCCCAATGTGTTCTTCATGACGTTCATGAAATTATCGTCTTCGAAAAACGCCTTAAAATGCTCAAGGCCTACCCAAGGCGCCTCGGCAATAGAATTAATGATTCTATAGTCTTTGAAGGCGATAATGATCCCGTACATCGGTACATAGTTGAAAAGAATAATCCAGGCGATGCCCAGCAAAGCCATGATCTGAATATGCCGTTGCCTGTACATTTGCCTCAGCCACTGGCGGCGAGGCGGGTCTGGGCGCATATTCTCCATTTTTGACAATGCGGCTGACTCGGCACTGTGCTCTAGTTCCATAGTTTGACCTCCAAGATGTTCGTTTCTATCTTTGCTGATCCGTACTTCTATGATGAAAACATTTACATTTGACTTAATTTCATTGTACGATTTACCACAGGACCTTGTAAGGCTTCAGATTTCGTATCCAGGGTCGCAAATTTCGGCATAAGCGGACAAATCCCTCTCACGATTACGTGCCTGATCACCGTCAGGGCATCATGAAGAGGGATTTCGGACAGTTCCTATTTATGCTTTGTAATCTATCACATACGTTATAATCGAATGCGGCTCCAGCTGAACCTCCAGCATCTCTGCGTCCAACCCCATAGTAAAGCTGCGGCGCTCCTCTCCTTCATTCATGACTACGACGGCAATCGTTCCGTCCGGATTGGCAAATGCCGTTGAGAGAACTCCCGCCACCCGCGAATCAAGGCCAATGCGCACAGCCCCCGGAGCTATATACTTGCTGAAATGACCAATATAGTAATACGAGCTGTTATAATGAAGCGTATCCGTAACCGTGTCCGCAATAATTGGGGCATCGCACAGATTGTTGACATGGTTTGGCCCGCCCGTCTCATCGAGGACGATGTTCCAATCCAGGTATCCTTCCGTCCAATTGTTTAAATCACCGATCATATTCCGGCCATAGCGTTCGCCCGTGAACCATTCGCCCAGCTTCACACCGCCCTCTTGACATCCTTCTGTAAAGAGCAAGCCCTTATCCGGAAACAATTCATGCACTTTGCCGACATTGTCAAAGTCTTCACTGACGTACCAATGAAACCCTGTTCCCCAGACGTACTTAGCAGCATCTGGATCGGACAACACAACGCTGGCGCGCTCCACCATAATGTCGCGATTATGATCCCAGATCACAATCTTCACATCTTCCATGCCCGCATCATGCATCACGGGACCCAAATATTCCTTAATGAAATCTCGCTCATCCTCGGCGCTGTAAATGCAAGAATCCCAGGTCTGAACCGCTGCAGGCTCATTCTGAACCGTAATTCCCCATATTGGCACGCCCTCCGCTCGGTAAGCCTCGATAAACTTTGTATAATATCGAGCCCATACCTCGCGATATTCCGGCTTGAGCGCTCCACCATGATTCATACTGCCATTCGTTTTCATCCAGGCCGGCGGGCTCCAAGGCGAAGCCAGCATCGTAATGTCTCCCTTTCTAGTCCGAGCAGCATCCTTAATTAAAGGAAGCACCCATTTTCTATCCCTGGAAATATCGAATGATTTCAGCTCAGTGTCGTGATCTTCCACATACGTGTAGTTCTCAAGTGCAAAGTCACAGCTATGGATATGCACGCGCCCAAGCGTATAACCGATTCCGTGCTCCGGGTCATAGTAACTGCGAATAACTTTCTCCCGTTTCTCCGGGCTCATACGTGACAACGTATACGCCGCCGCCTCCGTAAATGCTCCGCCGAACCCGAGGATTTGCTGATAGCGGACTTCTGGCTGCAGCTCCATATCGGCTTTCTGTCCCTGCGCTTTGAGCTGGAAGAAGATCGGGCCTTGTTCTCTGAGACGGTCATCCGTTTGCTTTGCTGTCACTATACATTTCGCTTGTCTGGTCATGCTCTAACCACTCCTTGTACATTGTCAAGGAATAAAAGCGCTTACTCCAGGGATAGGGGCCCCCTTCGTATGCGCTTTCACCTTGCTATACGGACTTTCCCTTGCATTGTAAAATGAACGCTGGTGTGAATCAAACCAATACAAAATTTAGGGACCTCAAACGAAATTCCAGACTACCCGACGGCTGAAATGAAGCAATTTCTTCCTGCTGTCTGAAGAGATTATGATAATTCGACAAAAAACTGCATTTCCCCTAAATTTCTTATGCACAATCCATTGATTTCCTACACCGTCCGCAATATGATATTTTTAAGGCATAATCCATTATGCTCACATCATAAGTCCTACATAAATTCGCGGTTCAACTTGAGGGGGCTAATATTTTGAGTCATTCCGGTATCGAATCTATTATCGATTCGGCCACACTGCTGCGATCTATTGATAAAATGGGGATTGGTTTAGCCATTTCCGATCCTAATTTAAAGGATAACCCGCTTGTCTACGTCAACCAGGGCTTTGAAATGATTACCGGATACACGCGCGAAGAGGTTCTCATGCGAAATAGCCGGTTTCTCCAAGGCGAAGAGACGGACGAAGGCCATTTGGAAGTTATCCGTCAAGCGATCAAGGAAGGTCGAACCGATAGCGTTACGATTAAAAATTACAAAAAAGATGGAAGCACATTCTGGAACCAATTTATTATTTGTCCTGTCGTGAATTCAGAGGGCGAGCCAACCTACTTCATTGGCTTACAGTTTGATGTGACCAAGGAGATGGAAGAACGAGATGCTTCCGAGCAAAAAATAAAGCTGCTCTCCAATTTTGATCCTCTCACTGGACTTCTGAACAACAACGGCTTCCGGGAAGCGATGAAGAAGACATTCCAGCCCCCGGAAATGAAGACTCATACAGCCGCTGTCATCCGCTTGAATCTAAATCGCTTCCGTTACATCAATGAGAGCTACGGGGAGAGCACTGGCAACGCGCTTCTTAAGGAAGTAGCATTGAGGCTCAAAGCTACTTTAAGTGATGATACACTGATTTGCCGCAGCTTCGCCGATGACTTCATCGTCCTGCTATCCGGCATTGATAACCCGCTGAGAGTTCACGAGATCGCTAATGAGCTGAACGATGCCTTGAGAAAGCCGTATATTTTATCCGATGAGGAAATTACACTTAGCTTTGCAATGGGAATCAGCCTCTATCCGGATGACGGCTCAGAATCATCAATCCTGCTAAAGCATGCCGAGCTAGCCATGAAGGAAGCGAAAATCGAGGTGCTTAACGGGCCGCATTATTTCGATTATTATTTGCTAGACAAGCTGCTGGAACGGGTTAATATTGAGAAAAAATTGCCCCGGGCGCTTGCTGATGGAGAATTTGAACTGCATTATCAGCCCAAAATTGATGCCGCTACAGGCAGACTTACGGGACTGGAAGCGCTGATCCGTTGGAATGATCCCGAGCTGGGACGCATTTCGCCTGCCTCATTTATTCCTATCGCCGAAGATACCGGATTTATCGTGCAGTTGGGGGAATGGGTCTTGTGGGAGGCTTGCCGAACGAATAAAAAGTGGCAGGATGCTGGCTTTCCAAAGCTGCCCATTTCAGTAAACGTCTCTGCCGTTCAGTTCAGACATCCCCATTTTGTTCATATGGTAAAACATGTACTGGAGCAAACTGGGCTTGCCCCGGAGTATTTGGAGCTGGAGTTAACCGAATCTCTCATTAACAACCCGTTGATGATTAAAGAAAAGCTTGATTCCTTAAAAGAGCGAGGCATTAGCTTGTCTCTAGACGATTTTGGCACAGGCTACTCCTCCATTTACTATTTGAAGACATTACCATTGCAGGTACTAAAAATCGATCGAACATTTATTCAGGAAACACCAACTTCCCAGCGGGACAGTTCTCTGCTCCGCTCGATTATCGAACTTGGCAAATCTTTAGGCATGACCGTACTAGCGGAAGGCGTCGAGACCGAGGATCAATTCAAATTTCTGCAGGAGATTGGTTGCGATCAAATCCAGGGCTTCTACTACAGCCGTCCGCTGGAAGAACAGGCGGTTGAGCAGCTACTGAGGACAACTCGCGACAGCGATTGATTAATTTACGCATGAATCAAAATAGCAAATAAATGCCCAATAAAGGCTTATGACGGCTTATTGCGAATCGGTACTTGACCGGTTTCGACAATAAGCCTTTTTGCTGATTTCCTAAATACTCTCAACAATCTTTCAGTTGAGCCAGCCATCGAAAAACTGGCGATACCCTTCCTTCATTACACTGCTTGAGAACTTCTCAAAGGCGTACTCCCGGTTATCCATGGAATGAGACAAGGGCGATGCCAGCGCCATATTGACCAGCTCGAACCAGTTCTGCTCATTCCCCGCAAAGGCGTGACGCGAGCTAATATGGTCATAGCACGGATGCTCCGGCTTAACGACGATTTTGCCCATAGCCAGCGCTTCCGTCAGCGGCATCGCAAACGTGTCGAATCTAGAGCAGCTCCAGTATACTTTGGCCGAGTTCATCAGCTGAAAAATCTCTGCCTGCGACAAAGCAAATTGCAGCTTTACGTTGCCGGGAATGTCATATTTCTTCATGCTCTCCCGATAACGCTCGCCGCCGAATACCATATACACTTCCTGATCGGGGTTACGCCGGGCATATTCCAACACCAGATCCGGCCGACGATTCTCTTCGTCCCGACCGATCCATAGTACGCGGTTATGCACGATCGCAGCCGGATCAAAATAGCGATGCGCCAGTTCCTCGCTGAAGCCAATCGGAATCACATCTACATCGGTGACACCGAACACGCTGTCCAGCTGCTTTTTCAAAAACTCGGTCTGTACGACAGCTTTATCGACGATGCTGTAGAACGGCTTCATCATCTCATAGCCCGTCAGCGCCGGGTCAGGAAAGCTGTGCGGGAATAATACGCTTTTGGGAATAAACATCTTTAAATAAGTGAAGCCGGAAACGGTAAAGATGACATGCTCGATGCCCTGGGCGTGGATTTGATCCAGGACAATATCATAATTGACCAAATCCCCCTTTTCATGCTCATAACCCGGAATCCAATCATGACCGCTGACATGGCGCTCCGGCGAAATAAAGATGATTTCTACTCCAAGCTCAGCGGCCAGAGTCCGGAGACGTTCCGCAAAAACACGCGGCCCCTGGGCTTCGGAAAACTGAATTTTACGCATAACTAAACCGACTTTTTTCACTGATTCGCCGCCCTTTCTGTGTTGTGCAATCAATGTTCATCCGTTCCTCGATCCCCTGATAAAGTTCCTCTTATCTCCATATATATCAATCATTCAGCTCGCCGCTTGCGGATACATATATAGGGATATTGTCCGCTCATTTCATACCTATCTTTCATCATGTGACCTTTCGGGTACGAGTTAATATTGTAAGGGTACTAACCTTACGATTGATTGTCAAACGACAGGTTTCGATGAAAAAAAGAGGGGGTTTTCAATCCGTCTCAAGAAGCGATTATGACAATCATCGGTTATAATATATAGGATATGGATACTAGGACCGTAGAATAATGAATAATGAATAATGATGTACCAAGGAGGATCACCATGTTTGACCGCTTCCCCGCCCTATCCACCAAACGTCTCCAATTGCGAGAAGTGACGCTGCAGGATATGGACGCGGCCGCAGAGTTATATGGAAATTCCGTTATGATGAAGACTCGTCCGGGACCTAGCAAGCACATGCCCATTCAGGCAAACAAGGAATCCCGCGAGCCTAGGTTTCAGGAACGAGAGGCCATAGCCTACCGCATTCAGGAATGGTTCATGACTCCCTATCAAGAGCAACGGGGCATCCGCTTTGGAATTTACTTGAATAACAGCAACCGAATGATCGGTTCCTGTGGCTTCTCCCACTGGGACAAAACTCATTACAAGGCAGAGCTTGTATACGAGCTCCATCCCGAATATCGGAAGCGTGGGTTTCTAAAAGAGGCATTAGGCGCTCTAATTAACTTTGGCTTCAATACCATGGAGCTCAATCGGATCGAAGCGCGAATCGAGAGCAGTAATCAAGCAGACCAGCGAATGCTATTATCGCTAGGCTTCCGCCATGAGGGAGTCGAACGAGAGGCTGAATTCGCTGACGGCAAATTCATCGATATCGTCTGGCTTAGTATGCTAAAGAGCGACGGCCCACCGCCCGTGCATCTCGTCAAATAACGAGCCGCCACTTTAGCTAACGGCGGTAAGCACTCGCCAGCCCCATTCGGGAGTTTCACCCTAAAGATGACGCCCATGCTGGGCGTAATATAAACAAAGAACCTGAGGCTGTGCCTCAGGTTCTTTGTCCGTGCGTGAGCCGCTGCTTCCTGAACGATACAATCACACGATTTGATTACAGAATCATTGAATCATCCTCATAAGCTTAAGGATTATTAATAGTTAGGACTACAGAATTGGATGGATCGGACAAATGATTCACGGTAGCGTTCGTTCCATCGGCAACTGACAGCACATAAACCTGGTAAGATACACCGGCTGCAATCGGATTACCCGATGCGTCCAAATCAGCCTCGGTAAAGGTCACAATCGGAGTTCCACCTTTGCTGACAGATTTATATGCCCCTCCCCCAAGGCCGCTCGCCCGCGCTTCAGTCATGCCCTCGCCTGACGGTACGAGCAGCACCGCATACGAGGAGATACCGTTCTCGTTCGCCGGTTTGGTGAAGCTGACGATCAGGCTTGCTGCATTGTCGTCCGCTGAAGCACTCACACCCGTAGCTGCCGGAGCCACCGGATCAACGACCGTCAATCTGAGCTCGCCTGACGGACCAGTCAGGGCGTTCAATGAAGCCGTATTGCTTTTAGATACGGATAAAATGAATACCCGATAGGCCTCGCCTGTCTTCAGCACATTGCCGTTCACGTCGCGGGTCGATGCCGACAGAGCCTGGTTAACATCTCTTCCTGCACTAACCGCCGTATAGTTCCCAAAGCGTACCGCATTGGCCTCTTCCTTGCCGAAGCCTTGACTTGTCGGAACAACTAAAATACGATGCTCTGCAATGTTGTCTTCAGTTGCGGATCTAGTGAAGCTGACAACAATATCCCGGCCATCGCCATTATTGCCGTTCACTGTCGCTGTTAAGTTGCCCACCGCCGCGGCCGCGCTATTCCCACTTAGCGTAATCGCTGCGGATTGGGAGGACAAGGCATTCTGACTAGTAGAACCGTCATAACCTACCGAGAGTACAAATACACGGTAGCTGACTCCGTTGCGAATTGCTGCTCCATCGACATCCCGTGCGGAAGATGGAAGCGTCTGACTCAGATAAGAGCCTGCTTTGTCGAAACGGGTATAATTACTGCTTGAAATTCGGATAGCCTTGGAAGCATTAAAGCTGCTGGCATTCGCTGCCTTCACAACAAAAACACGATAGTGGCTAATATTTGATTCATCAGAAGCCCGATTAAATGAGACCTGCAAATCACGGCCATCATTATAATCGCTCACGTCTCTGACATCCAAGCCGTTTACGGCGCCTACGCTATAGTTGTTAGACAATGTAATCGCGGAGGATGCCTTGGAAAGCGTATTGCTGCCCGAATAACTGCCGCGGCCGACCGACAGGATAAACACCCGGTAACTAACACCGTTGCGAATCGCCGCCCCGTCGACGTCTCTCGCGCCGGATGACAATGCTTGCTGTACATAATTGTTGCCGCCTCTATTGACTTCCGTATAATTCGAGCTGCGTACGTTATTTGCTTTGGACAGGTTGAAGCTGTTTGCATTTGAAGCCTTCACGACAAGCACGCGGTAATGGCTCAGATTAGACTCATCCGATGCCCGATTAAACGAGACTAACAAGTCGCGGCCATCGTTATAATCGCTAACATCACTTACGCTCAAGTTAGAAATCGTACCTACACTGTAGTTATTGAGCAAAGTAATAGCGTAGGACGGGCTGGACAGCGCATTGGTGCCCGAATAAGCACCGTTGCCGACCGCCATTACGAATACCCGGTAGCTAACGCCATTACGAATCGTCGCTCCATCGACATCCCTTGCTCCAGAAGGCAAGTTTCGATTAAAGTTATAACCGTCTTTGCCCCACTCCGTGTAATTCGCGCTGGATACATTATTGGCTTTCGCTAAGTTAAAGGAACCATAATCACTCGCTTTTACGACAAATACGCGATAACCACTAATTCTTGATTCATCCGACAGCCTTGTGAAGCTGATGCGCAAATCACGGCCGTCCCCATAGTCGCTTTCATCGATAACTTGTGTAATAACAGGTGCCGCAACGGAACCCCTGCTCAGCGTAATCGAAGATGACGCGGTGGAGAGTTTATGAGATGCCGTAGCCGTGTTATTGCTAATCGACTGTACAAATACGGTATATGAGACCCCGTTCTTTATATAGTCTCCGGAAGTATCTCTTGCGCTGGAACTTAGTGCGGCTTTCAGCGTGCTGTTCGACGATTTATTGACAACGGTATAGTACTGGCTGGACAGCCTGTTTGCCGCAGCAAGATCAAATTTCCCGGCATCCTTTGTCTTGACGACAAAGATGCGATAGCTGGAAATGTCACTGTCCTTGGACGGCTTCGTAAATGTTACATACAAATCTCTGCCGTCTCCATAATCGCTCACATCGCTGACTTTAACATTCGTTGCTGCTTCTACGGAACTGCTGGTGCCCAGCGTAATTGAAGCAGATGGATAGGACAATGCGCTGGCTAAACTGCCCTTGCCGACCGAGATAACATAAGCAACATAAGCTTGGTTCGCCTTAATCAAATCCCCATCAACATCGCGGGACTGGGAAGTCAATGTGACCGTAGGATCAACGCTTCCGACCGATGCGCTTGTATAATTGGAGGCCGGAACCTTCATGGCAGTTGCCAGATTAAAGCTGGAAGCTTTGTTGGCTTTAACGATGAACACCCGATAATGGTCAATGGAGGACTGATTCGCTGCCCGCGCGAAGCTGACCTGCAAATCACGACCGTCCCCATTATTGGCTATATCCCTGGCGGATACGTAACCAACGGGCTCAGCGGCTGCCGGAGTAGTGTTTGTTGTAACATACACCGTCTTGCTGCTTGCATCCCACACGACCTCTTCGCCCAATGCTTCACTGACGAAGCGCACAGGCGCCATCGTTCTTCCTCTCACATTCTGTGCGGAAACGTCGAGACTCACCTTTTGATTATTGATCGTAGCCGCTTTGCTATTTATTTTGAGTACGACAGTCGTACCATCTTTCCAAGCGGTTACAGTCTTCGTCCTATTGTTCCAATCGACCTCCGCGTCCAAAGCTTCAAATATAGCGCGAAGCGGCAGCATCGCCCGGCCGCTGACCAAAATCGGCGCCTGGTCTGTTGGCAATCTGACCCCATTAATATAAATGCTGATGGCTTGTGCTGCATGAGCCTGCGTTTGCAACACTAATGGAAAAATTAAAAGTGCTGATAAAATTGTTATCCATATTTTCCTCACTTGCTTGCCCTCCTATGTCTTTGTATAGGTAAATTACCCATATTATCGTGGCCTTGATTATTTGACGTGTTGAGACAAGCAAAAGTTTCTTTACTGCCCAAATTTTTCTGATAATTGGGTAATATGGGGGATAAATGAGCTATACAACTAACGAAAAAAACGCCTTACGGCGTTTTTATCAAAGGTATCATTTTTCAAAAAGACTAAATACAAACTGCGCCGCTAGCGTCGCTTCGGCAATAGCTTCACATACTCATCCGACAGCTTCATGAGCGAGGTTATATATTCATAATCTTGGCGATACTGGGCAAAATCAGCAACAGGCTCTAATGTCTTAATGGATACGGCATATCCATCTTCGAAGCCTTGTCCTGGAATGAACATAATTTCATCATTGAAGAAGGAACCCGTCGGTAAGTAATACCGGATGCCAGATACATTGCGGTCAATATTCATCAAATCTTGACCGAGCGCCGTGAATTGCTCCTTTTTCAAGGAGATGCCCAGCATATTCGCTACGGTCGGCAGCATATCCACCTGTCCCCCGGCCCGCTTCGACACCATGCCAAGCGGCTTGCCAGGTACATGAATAATAAATGGAATGTTAAAGCGGCTGATCGTGTCATCATATGGTACGCCAAGCTGCACCTCGATTTCCTCCGCGCTTGTCTCCTTCGGCTGAAGGCCGAAATGATCTCCATAAAAAACAAGCATGGTGTTGTCCCACAGATCGGCTTCCTTCAACTGCTCGACCAATTGGCCAATAGCATAATCTGTATAATGGATCGCATTAATGTAATTTCCTAGATTCGTACCTTCCAGCTCGGCCGGCAGCTCAATTTGCTGGAAAGACTCAGGAACGATGAACGGCGAATGACTGGAGGTCGTAACGAATTGGGTATAGAACAGCTTGTTCCGCGCATGAAGATCCTTCATCTTCTCTACACCGACCCGGTACATCTCTTCATCAGAGGCCCCATAATCGTTGAAATGATCATTGTTAAAAGCAGGCTTATCATAATATTGATTAAAATTAAGTGCAGGATACAGCTTATTCCGATCCCAAAACGTCACCTTATTGACATGAAGCGTATTGGCGGTATAGCCCCGCTGCTGCAGCAGTCTCGGCAGGCTGGGCAGCTCGCGGTCGCCATAACCTGTAGACATTGCCACTGCCGCCGTCGGGTAGATGGAAGTATTGAACATAAACTCGGCATCCGATGTATTGCCTTGTCCAATTTGCTGATAAACATGCGGAAAATAGATACCCTCTCCAGCTAACTTATTTAATACCGGTGTGATTTCCGCGCCATTGTCCAGCTTCAAGTTGATCGGAAAGTTCTGAAATGATTCCATCTGAATAACGATCAAATTCATCCCTTCCGCGATCCCGAAATAATCTGGCTCTCTCTCCCCCTGCGCAGCATCCGGCTCAGTTTGATAAGGATAACTGCTTTGCAGCTTCCTTATGTTAGCCTTCGTCTCTTCGATGTCACCTTCGGCGAGCTTTTGATTTTCCTCACGACTGCTGATGGCAGCCACGACTTGATAGTTCAGAAACCCGACTTTCTCCGCCCGGACAATCTCATTGTCGATGAGCTTGCCTTGACGCACATAGTATAGGGAGGAGGCCACACTGACAAGAAGTAATACCGTTACGACAGTGTTCCAAACCCATTTTCGGCGCTTTTGTTCTTTAAACACAAGTGTATAAACTGCACCCCGGCGGCGCTGACGTAAGACTCGGATAACCTGCCATCCCGCAGCTAACGCGAAGTCGGCGAAGAACAAAAATTGCTCTGGCCGCAGGAGCCCACTAATACTAGCACGTACTTGGGGAACTTGATTCAACCCGCTTAATACCGCATACGTAGGCACCGTCCCAAAATGGGCATAATAAAGAGCCGACGAGAACAGAAGAAAAGAGAAAATGGCGTTCAGGCTCCAATAAACAACTCCCTTGCCCTTTTCCGGTGTCAATAGCTCTACTAAACATAACAATCCTAGGACTGCCAACACTTCTCCGGGAAGACTTCGCCAGTAAATTGCTCCAAAAAAGAACATCCGCAACAGCAGCAGCTTAAGGGCGAGCAGCAGCCCTATCGTAACTAGCTTCGATTTATACCAAACGTGAACTCGTTCCATACTCATACCTTTCTCCTTGCATAACCTGTCTCAAAACCCCTCAACATTCAGCACATAAACCTTTAACGGCCTAAACCAACCTCTGTATATGGATTCATGTTCGGCCTTTTCTTCTCAACATTATAATTATAGCACGCTGAAACACAGACTGGAAATTAGTGGATAAATCATTCTTGCCGTTCCATCAATTGTCGCAGCTTAAACTCCGTAGACGTTTCCGGTGCCGGGGTATAAATGCTACAGCGTAAATCCACGTTCCCATGCACTTGCAGCGAAGTGAGCTGGAAGTGCATTTTGCCCCCCTTCCCATGCCTGAACTCCAGGATGACCTCCGGAGCCGAGCTGACCTCGCTTTGCTCCCAGAGATAATTGAAATCGGGATGAGCCTCCTTCATTTCCAACAAGAAAGAATTATACCACTCGTCTTCCACGTATTGCCCGTAATAAGCACGAAAAATAGCCAGGAACCCCCGTACAAACTGCTCCCAATTCACGGCCAGCCTACGAAATTCCTGCCTAGTAAACAACAAAGAAATCATATTCCGCTGCTCTAGCGGAATCGCCTCAAAATCAAGGAACACATGAGAGGCAGCCTCATTCCAGCCGACTATTTGACATCTTCGATCCGAAATAATCGTAGGACAATATTTAAGCTCATGTAAAATTTTCTGTAACGAGGGGCTGATTTCCGGCCGACCTTCCTGGAGCCTTTGGCCAACTACACCCAAACCGCCACCGGTATCCATGGCCAGCGCATACAAATAATTACGCTCATCACGGGTAAGACGCAGCGCCGCAGCAATATTGTCAAGTACAGATGTGGACACTTTGATATCCCTTCCTTGCTCTAGCCAGGTATACCAAGTAGTGCTTACGCCAGCTAACTGAGCTACCTCTTCCCTTCTAAGCCCCGGAGTTCTGCGCCGCCCTCCTGTCGGCAGCCCGACCATTTGCGGGACAAGCTTAGCGCGCTGCGCCTTCAAAAAAACAGACAGCTCCTGCAATCGCGCCTGCTGCTTCATTCCAATCTCCCCCTTGCCACACGCTTAAAGTGGTACTGATTATACTATAATAACTAACAACTTGTAATAGGATAAATCCTATGACACAATAACTCCCATCACAGCTCTCAAGGAGGTTCTTATGGAAAGAGTCGCGATTACAGGGCTGGGCGTAATATCACCGCTCGGCAACCAGGTAGAGTTGTTCTGGGATCAGCTTGTTCACGGGAAGTCAGGTATTTCTATCATTGACACTTTTGATACTTCAAGACATAAAACAAAAATCGCGGGCTTGGTACGAGATTTCGATGCCGAAGCTATGTTCGGCCGTAAAGAAGCGCGCCGAATGGATCGCTTCTGCCAGTTCGCGCTGGCTGCCACAGATCAGGCGGTAGCCGATGCCGGATTAAATCTGGAGCAAATCGATAAGGAGCGCATGGGGGTATACGTCGGCTCGGGCACAGGAGGGATAGAAACACTTCTAGCACAGAGCCGCTTGCTGCAAGAGCGGGGGGCCGAACGCATTAGCCCGGTTCTCGTTCCGATGATGATTTCAAATATGGCTGCCGCCATGATCAGTATTAAATATGGAGCCGTCGGCCCTACATTATCACCAGTCACCGCCTGCTCGATTGGAAATACGTCGATCGGAGAAGCCTACCGGCTCATTGCATCGGGCGGTGCCGACATTATCATTGCCGGAGGAACCGAGGCAGCGATTACGGACATTTCCCTAGCGAGCTTCGGTAATGCCACAGCCCTCTCGACGCGCAATGACGAGCCGACCAAGGCAAGCAGACCGTTTGATACAAATCGCGACGGCTTTGTTATGGCGGAAGGGGCCGGCATCCTCATCCTCGAGTCGCTCAACCATGCCAAACGGAGAAGTGCCCGCATCTACGCCGAAATCATCGGCTATGGCGCCACTTCGGACGCCTACCATATCGTTGCGACTCATCCTGAAGGCAACGGGGCTTACCGGGCCATGAAGCTCGCGCTGAAGGAGGCCGATATCAAGCCGCAGGACGTAGACGTTATCAGTGCGCATGCAACGAGTACCGAGGCAGGCGACTGGTCAGAGACGAAGGCGATCAAGAAGCTGTTTGGCGAGCAGGCTTATCAAATTCCAATTACAGCTAATAAATCGATGAGCGGGCATATGCTCGGTGCGGCCAGCGCTGTTGAAGCGGTGGCGCTCGTCAAATCGTTGGAGCAGGGCATCATTCCGCCAACGATTAATCTGGATACACCCGATCCGGTCTGCGACCTGGACTATGTGCCCCACCAGGCACGGCAAGCTAAGCTGCGCATCGGGATTTCCAACTCTTTCGGGTTCGGCGGGCATAACGCGGTGATCGTTCTAAAGGCTCACGAGGGGCGGACTTGAGCACAGTCAAGCGATTCTTTTAGACTTTAGCCGTGGCACATGGGCACACTGCCAAACGGCAATTTAAGAGATTGCGCTTTAGTATTATGGCATTCAGGGTTTATTCCTAATATTCAGCATTGGATACTTCATACATCAAAACGTCAATGGCATAGCTATTGACACAACAAGGCCCCGTCAAGCGTCTAACGCTAACAGGGTCTCGTCGGTTACTTATTCTACTAAATCCGCTGCACCAGCATTGGATACAACCTGTTCGGGATTTTTACAGCCAGGGATGACAGAGCTAACAATAGGATTCTTGAGGCACCAGGCCAATGCCCATTGCGCCATATCTACACCCGCTGGCACTTCATCCCGGCGAATCCGCTCCACCTCTTCCAGATTGCGGCGAACGACCTCAGCATCCTTACGATGCCGCACATCGTTTGCATCAAATTGCGCGCCCGGCTTATATTTGCCGCTTAAGAATCCGCTGGCCAGTGGAACCCGGGCCAATACGCCAAGGTCTTGACGTTCACAGGATGGGAATACCCGATTCTCCGGCACGCGATCCAGGCGGTTATATACAACTTGGATCACCTTGGAATTGACCTTGCTTGATGCGTCGGTTTGGTGCAAATTATCATTGCTGCCGATGGAAGTACCCAAGTGGCGTACTTTTCCAGCCTCAACCTGCTTGTCCAACATGGTCCATAATTTATCGTTATCGAATACGTGATCCGGCCCCGAATGGAACTGATACAAATCGATATAATCCGTCTTCAACGCTTTGAGCGAAGCATCCAATTGTTTCAGCACATCCTCGGCGTCAAACACATCCGTACGAGTAAAGCGCTCATGAAAATGATGACCGAATTTCGTTGCGACAATCCAGTCCTCCCGCTTGCGGCGGCTCATATAATCGCCGATGAACGACTCTGAGAGATGGTCGCCATAGCATTCTGCTGTATCAATCAGATTAATGCCGCATTCCTGGCCTTTATCGAGGATGGCATCCACCTCATCCTGATTGAACTGCATCCCCCATTCACCGCCAAACTGCCATGTCCCGATGCCGATCACGGATACGTTCAATTCTGTCTTGCCTAATCTCCGATACTTCAACCTAATCCCTCCTTAAATAACTGACAATTCATCCATGCTTGAAGTGGAAACAACACTAAATAAATGAACCTTCTTTCGTCCACATTGTACACTCACAGGCACCGCAAAACAAATCCAAAATCAGTTCAAACTATAGTAAACTAAATACAGACAAACTTCCGGCGATTCATTTTTATTTGAGAGGAGCATTCCGATGGGAAAAATAGCCCTGATTGTTGGTGGCAGCGGCCTCGTTGGCCGAAAGCTGCTCCATCTGCTGCTTGAGGGGCAGCGTTACGACTCCGTAGTCGCCTTCGTTCGCGCTCCCCTTCACGTGGAGCATCCGAAGCTCACCGAGCTTATTATCGACTTTGACCAACTGGAGCAATATGAGCAGCATTTTTGCGCGGACGACGTATTTTGCTGTTTGGGCACGACGATCAAAAAAGCCAAGACCCAGGAGGCTATGTATAAAATCGATGTCGAGTACCCGCTAACGATTGCCCAACTAGCGCTTGGGCAAGGAGCGCAGCATTTTCTGTTCATCAGCGCGATCGGAGCCAATGCCGACTCTCGCATATTTTACTCTCGGATCAAAGGCATTGCCGAGCGGGAGCTCCGCGAAATGCCTTACGATAGTCTTTCTATTCTCCGGCCTTCTCTTTTGCTGGGCGAACGCGAGGAATATCGTCTTGCCGAACGGTGGGGAGGCGTGATTTTTCAAGCTCTATCCTTCCTATTGATCGGCCCTCTTAGAAAATATAGAGCCATCGAAGCGGAGACTGTAGCCCGAGCGATGTACCGCATGGCTATGAATTCCTCTAAGAAAACCGCCATTTACTCCTCTGAGCAAATCGAACAATTAGGACGATAAAATCAAAGCGACCGCACTCGGCAATAAGCCAAAGCACGGTCGCCTTTTGTTTTCATATGTTTTTTGTTAAAACAGTGTTGCTTAAGCATATTCGACTTTGGAGCTCTATAGCCTGTCTTATGTATCGAACCTATGCCTTGATTAGTCTGCCTTCGCTATCCTTGAAGCTGCCGACAGCGATAAGAATAAAGTCGATTAATGTCCAAATTCCTAGACCGCCTAGAGTAAGCAATTGAATAATTCCTGTTCCAACCTTGCCCACGTAAAAACGGTGGATTCCTAAGGAACCTAGAAAGAAAGCTAATAGTAATGCAGCAACAAACGATTTCGGACTTTTTTCCATCATTTTCTCCCCCCTACGACATAAGTATTTCGTAACCTATTATCGGTATAACATAGTCCACTATTTAGGTCTAGAAAAATTTTTAGAATTATGAGATATTTTGTCACATGTAGTAGTATTTACTCATTTTCTGTCGAAGGGGTATACTCTCTGGCAGCCACCCCCTCCAGCCTGCGAAGATATTCAAAATTAGGATGCACGATCAAATCGGATAAAAAGGCGGAGATGGTGCTTCCAGGCTTTCTTTTTGCGTTCAGGGCATTGACTATGGATTCGGCCGAGGAAATTCCGAGCCCATGACCAAAGTAGAGACCATTATCCAGTACAATCGCGTTCTCCCCCTGCCATTCAGGCGTTTGCGGATTGAAATCAGGATTCTCAAAATACACGACGTCTCCCGCCGTAGCCTGCTGTGCCCGGATCAATTGCAAATCGCTATCATATTGCCAATCGTAGAGCACCAGTTGATTAAAATGTTTATTAAAGGCATCGGCCCCAATGGAATCTAGTATCCCCTTATAAAGAATAACGACCATCGCCGTAGCGCACTCCATAGCATACCTATAGCCATTATTAAAAATGTCGACAATCGCTTCGGACGGCTGCACCTCCTCCTTTAACCTAAATCCTCCATTAGACATACGAGTCCAATACTGCTCGTTAGCCCTTGAGTTTTTGTAGGTCGCGAATTTGGCTCCAGACGCGTTAAAATCCTTCGCGGCCTGTACGATCGCCGCTCTCATTCTCAGTTCAAAATCGAGCTGCTCCGGCAGGCGATAGATATGAACGGCCGGACTCAATCTGAACTCTCTCAAGATATTTCGCTCTAATTCCGACGCTGCAAGCTGATGGAGCCGTCCAAGCTCCATATTCAAAGTAATGATCACGACCCAACCTCCTAGGCGAATTAACTCATTCTATGCGGCATGGTATGCGGACGGCGCCTTCTTCGTGCAAAGCTTGATTGCAATTTGAGAATATTGGAAACTTTTGTACATAAATTGCGTTTAAATCTATTAAGTCAGATATCAGAGCGTCCTTTTATACGGAAAAAGAAGGATATATTTTGTAATATGGCGAATTTTGTATTCTTGTCGTATGCACATTCCAGTTATTTGGAGCATTTAGCGAATTTTGATATAACCGAATACATTGATATTGTGCTATCATGAACAAGCAGTAAATAGTAGAGACAGTATACAACTTGGATGGTGGAACGAAATATTATGATTTATACAGATTGGATATACTGGCTGTTCGTGCTCGTGGCAGTCGTCACGTATCACCTCATGCCGCATCGGATCAGACCCTGGGTGCTGTTTGCCGCAGGCGTCACTTTTTATTACTATTACGCAGGCTCCTACCTCTTCTTGCTGCTAGCCGAGGTCGTCATGGCGATTATCATCGTAAAGGCTGCTGCCAAGTGGAGTAGACGCTGGATTTACCCCGCCGCAATCATCGGGGTTATTCTCGTGCTCGGTTACTTCAAATATACGAATATGATGCTTGATACATTAAATGACTTGTTTGCATTCATGCAGCAGCCATTTTTTCCGAAGGCAGAACAAATCGTTCTCCCATTAGGGATTTCCTATTTTACATTCGAGCTCATTCATTACCTGGTTGAACGCAAGCGCGGAAATTTACCGGAGCACCGACCAGAAGGTCTGCTGTCGTTTATATTCTTTTTTCCAACGATGGTCGCGGGCCCCATTAAGCAATTCCAAGTGTTCTACCCGCAGCTCAAAGCCAAATTTCACATTGACCATATCTTGATCGGAATCACCCGGATCGGGTTCGGTCTATTCAAGAAGCTTGTACTCGTAGGTACGATTGATCTGTTGGCCCAACCCGTCTACTCTAAAGCCGGGATTGCCGCAGCCGATACAGGGACGCTCTGGATTGCCCTGATCGCTTATACATTTGTCATTTACTTTGATTTCTCAGGCTATTCCGACATTGCTATAGGTACGGCTCGCTTGTTCGGTATCGTCGTTCCGGAGAACTTCCGTTTCCCATATCTGGCCCGCAGCGTTGCCGAGTTCTGGAACCGGTGGCATATCTCTCTGGGCTCCTGGCTTACCCGCTATGTGTATTTCCCGCTCGGCGGCAGCCGCGTGGCCACGCCCAGAATCTATCTGAATTTGATGGCTACGATGACGGTATCCGGGCTATGGCACGGAGCCGCTTGGAATTTTGTTGTCTGGGGAATGTTCCATGGCGTGATGTTATGTATTCATAGATTCCATGTAAAGCAAATCAAACCCAAGTTGAAGCCTGTTCCAAAATGGCTGAAGCCAGGAACAACGATGATGGCCATTCTGATTACATTCTTTGGCGTAACGATGAGCAGGGTATTCTTCATTCTGCCAATCGCAGACGGATGGAATCTAATGCTGCGCTTGCTTGGTTTACGATAAAATGGATTGAAAGAAAGCGAGGATTACAAAGTGCCGAATGTATTTATGAATAAGACGGTAACCGTCATGATGGTCTCGCTCGCCATCGCAGGTTTAATCGGGATTAGTGACGGAGCAAGTCCGATTGTAGATCATATGAAAGAGGATGTCGTAACCCATGCGAAGAAAGAATTACGTGTTCCGGCTTACGACTCCATCGTCTATACGCCGCTCTGGATTGAATATTTGAAGGAGCAGCCGGATGATGGAAAACAGGTAGTCGGCATATTCGGACCCTCTACGGTCTTCGGAACAACGGTTATGAAAGGGGCCAATACTTCGGCTGGCGTTCTCCAGGTTCATCTGAAGGACAGCCGGGTACTCAATATGGGGCTTACCGGCGGGCGATTTACCGAGACTTATGCTGTGCTTGCCTCTATCATTGATGAAGTCGATTATGTCGTATATGAAATCAACTACGGGATCGCCGTTGTCTCGGACAATGAGCCTAATGTAACCGTGTATCCGTCCCTTATTACGAAATTAGATCAGAACATTTCACGGAGCTGGCTGAATGATTTCCCGGATAAAAATCGCCAGTCGCTCCCCAGCGACATTCACAACTGGGCGACGTCCAATTTCCTCAGCAAATGGACGCTGTACCACGATCGCGATGTCATCAGCTACAAGCTGTTCAAAACGCGTACTCCGATGGAAAAGATCCGCCGAGAAATCAAAAAGGAGCAGGACAAGAAAAACGGCGTAACGCCGAGCTATGCTCCGATGTACACGGCATATGACAAAATGCAGGACAAACATAAGGAAGAAATCAACAACCATTTCAAACAGCTTTACACTTGGAACAAGCCGTTTAACAAAGACGAGAGCTTCGGTCTGTTTATGATCGAGAAGACGCTCGACCTGTTACAGGAGCATAATAAGACAGCCGTCTTTTATTCGGCACCGCTCGATAAAGAGCATATTACCAAGAAAAATCTACTGAATTGGGATGACTACAACAAGGTGATGGGAGCTTATCAAGAGCTGATCGAATCGAGAGGATACCCTTATATCGAGTTCAACAAAGGGAAAGAGAATACGATCCCGCATAAATTATACCGTGACCCGTCCCACCTCTTGGATGAAGGCAACAAAATGTTCGGCGAAATTTTATATAAGAAGTTGATACAATATGGAATTACAAACTCGTAGTGCCAAGCTAGCCCAAGCAAAAACCAAGCGCCTCAGTCATCGTGTCGGCCGAGCACTGATGATGCTGGGAGCGGCGGTCGTTGGAGCCATTGTCATCATAGCTATCGTACTAAGCATCCTGTTCTTCTCAGGAGAAACCCAGGAATTTATTTATATGAACTTTTAAGTGGATGGCGGCGAGCAGCGCGAGCCGAGCGGCGGGACGCGAGCAGCGCGAGCCGAGCGGCGGGACGCGGCGGCGCGAGCCGAGCAGCGGGACGCGGACGGCGGGCTGTGATTTACTTACGGTTGGCGATGGTGGCGGTGCATACCCGCTATGCGCTAAATGTGGCCAATAACAACTGATTTTCACCACAATAAAGAAAGGGTTCCTTGCTCAGCACAGAGCGCAGGAGCCCTTTTTTATTCTTAAACCAAGAATCACCATTGGCCAATCGCTTGAACCAAGGATTACTATCGACCAATCGATAATCAGATCAGCCAAAAATTCACTATTTGATTCGTCCCTAATCCCTGCTAATTTCGCAAATTCTACTGGGTATACAGGCCATGTAGATGCTACTATTTCTGCTGTTTCTTCAACCCCGGCTGAGTATGTAACTTCTGATATTTCTGCAGACTCTGCAGGCCAAGTTCATTAATAGATGTTGGATGACCTATGAAGGTGAGGCAGTTCTATCGCTAAAATTCACATACGACAGACTAGTGTCTGATTTCATTGTTCTAAATGTATTTCATACAGTTAGTTTGCGGACATTTGTCTTGTCGTGCGAAACTAACTGTATAACCTCAGACTGTTGAAGTAATTGATTTTCTATGCAAGAAAACATACTTTCCACGGAAATCCAGAATCGAAAGGATTAAAATATAAGGTGAGTTCCCGTTTGTACGAGAAAAAAGCTTGGCTAGGTGCCTTGCTATTTTCTTAATGTTCTGCACTATGGCAGTCATCAGTGCTTGTTCCTGCACTTTTTCCCGGCCACGCAAACGGGAAATGCGAAGCCCATGGAGCACTTTGGCATCCGCGAAGCTTCGCTCAACTGTTTTACAACGGAGCTTATACAAGATCTGTCCTGAAGAGCTACGGTAATTCGCTTCTACTCGCTCTTTAAACCCTTCCCAAACATGCCGCTGAATTTTACGTTTACGATTTTTGCTTGATGTACAGCTATCCAATAATGGGCATTGGCCACATAAGTCAGGGTTGGACATATATTCTTTGTATCCATTGCGATTAGTTGTGTGGTAAGTCAGCTTAGATCCATTGGGACATATATAAGCGTCTTGTTGCGGGTCATAGGAAAACTCTTCTTTGGGTATAGTCCCCTCTGCTGTAGGGGCATTACGAGTAGCGATGACACTGAAAATACCCATCTCGCTTGTTTTTTTGCATATGTAGGGCGTCATATATCCTGAATCCAAAGCAACAGCTTCTAACGTATTGTGAAAGTCAAATGTATCGATCTGTCTTTGAAGTCTTTCTATATAAACGGTTGAGTCATTCACATTTCCAGGGGTAACATGGACATCCGTAATGAGATTGAATTTGTGATCGACTGTACGATGATCCAAATAATAAAACCCTTCGGGTTTGCCTTTACGCTTCATAAAGCCACTTTCTGGATCGGTGTTACTCACTCGCAGTTTTTTTTCAATCGTTTCGTTTTTCACGGGCGGCAGCGGCTTTTTTCCATGACGCTCTCGTTCTTGATTAACAGCTGTCTCCAATTCTTTTAAATATTCAAGGGGCGTTTCCGTCACAACTTGCATCGATGAACGATTTTTATTCGCGTTAGCTTGGATGTGCGTTGAATCAGTAATGAGAACACGTCCCCCTACCATGTTATGACGGATGGCCAAACGGACTACTTCGTCAAAAATGTCTTGAAAAATGGTAGATCCTTTGAATCGCACATTACGGTTGTAACTAATCGTCGAGTGATCCGGCACAGGATCCGTTAAGCCTAGACCGAGGAACCAGCGGTAGGCTACGTCCGTTTTAATTTCTTGCTCTAATTGCCTTTCGGAGTGAATGCCATACAAATAACCAATCAGCATCATTTTGAAAAGGCGAATCGGGTGAATTGGAGGCCTCCCTAATGTGCCGTGATAGTAGGGGCGAGTCATCTCGGTAATAAATGAAAAATCTACGTTTTCATCAATGATTCGTAGTAAATGATCTTTTGGTACAAGCATATCTATACTAACCAATTCAATTTGATTTCTATCTTGTTGAATGTTAGGCAATTCGCACACCACACTTTCAATATATTACCTATATTATACCAAATTAACGCGGTAATGTGATCTAGATAGGGGCTTTTTCAACAGTCTGATAAAATACATCTAGTATGGAATTTACTATAAAAGCCGATTGCATTTCGGGAAAAACCGATAAAAAATGATTACGGTTCGATGATTCGTTCCTTTTCGCGTTCCTTTTCGCTAGGTAGATTCCCATCGCTAGATATACTCTCATTCGATAGATAACCCGTATTCGATAGACATTTCCCCATTCGATGGATCGATTCCTTTTCACTGGATAACCCCCTATCCGATGGATCGCTTCCTATTCGCTATATAAATTCCTACTGGCTGAATACCTTCCTAATGAAATAAGTTCCTAACAAGCATGAGCAAGCTCCCTCCTTTAGGTTGTAGATCGAAACTCTATTCTTTACTGAGCTAAATTTGAGTGTATCCCCAAAATAAACCAAGGCAAGCCAATGTAAACATGTAAACCAAAGTAAACACGAAAACCAAAGTAAACCAACTCCCACCAACTCCCTCATAATGAAACCTCCGAGCAGATTAAACAAGTCCGCTATCCATACCTTGTCTCGTTAACTCATAATACAGGATGCGCTGTCCAGTGCCGCGATGGATCGGCTTCAGCCAGCCCTTCTGGCATAAACGCTTCAAATGGCCGACGGCGGTTCGATGATTGATCGTGAAGTACTTCGCGATATCGACCGGGCGAATCGGGCGCGCTAGAAAGGTCGCATAACGAATAATCTCCTGATCGGCGAAAAAAATTCTTTCCACTTGTTTATTCGCCGATTCAAATCGACTCAGCACCATACGCAGCAAATAGATGCAGGTTTCCGGCCGATGCGCCACATCATCATAAGCAAATGAAATCACTTGAAATCTCATACCGGCCAAAAAGGTTTCACGATTTAATTCGTTGCAATATTTTTTCCGATCCATATTGGTTACATGCTCGCCAAATCCCTTAATTTCGATTAAAAGTCTACTTAACCTCGGATCAAAGACATAATCAGCAAAATAAGGTCTCCCACGCCAATCAAGCACTTCGTATTCAGGATGAAGATCATCAAAATTTCCCTTCAGCGGCCACCATATATTTTCCGCAAAAAGGATTTCCCCATGTCCGTGCCCTCTTTCCAGCCTGCTCCGTCGCTCACCGATTCGACGATTCAAATGATCTTGAATGAAAGCTGCGTGCGCTTCCTCAAAAGTCACCATTTAAAATAACTCCCCTCCGTCAAACTAGTAAAAATAAAAAAACGCCCTCAAACCACACGATGGTGTTTGAAGACGTCCTTCGTCATTCCGACCAAATAATACCAGTCCTTGCAAACTCCTGTAAATAGTCATTCATAACCATAGCCACAGCCATAGCCATAGCTAGAGTCAAATAAAAGCTAACAACAACAATACACAGAAGACCCCACTCACCTAGAGTACGAGCATGAGCACTAGAACGCAGCACGGGCACGAGCACGAGCACAGGCACGGGCACAGGCTCAAGCGCGAGCATGAGCACTAGAACGCAGCACTACCACGAGCGCGAGCCCCCTGCATTACTTATTTGAACTCCGGCAGCCAATCTCCATGAGCTTCAATCAAGTCATCGCACATCGCTACAATGTCATCGATGGAAAGCTCAGCCGCTGTGTGCGGATCAAGCATCGCTGCATGGTAAATATGCTCCTTCTTCCCCGTAACGGCTGCTTCGACGGTGAGTAGCTGCGTGTTGATGTTCGTCCGGTTCAACGCAGCAAGCTGTGGCGGCAGAGCTCCAACGTAAGTCGGTGTTATACCTGATGCATCCACGAGACAAGGCACTTCAACACAGGCTTCCTGCGGAAGGTTAGTAATCAGGCCCGTGTTCATCACGTTGCCGCCGATTTTGTATGGCCGATTTGTCTCCATAGCCTCCATAATGTACGAGGCATATTCCAAGCTGCGGGTATGCTCGATATTTTCGCTGGCAAACAGCTTCTCCCGCTGAGCCTTCCAGCCCTCAATCTGCTCGATGCAGCGCCGTGGATATTCATCCAACGGAATATTAAAACGCTCAATCAGTTCAGGATAATTCCGTTTTATGAAATACGGATGATACTCTGCATTATGCTCCGAGGATTCCGTCACATAATAGCCAAAGCGCAGCATTAACTCAAAACGCACCATATCATTGTGGCTTTCCTTCTGCTTCTCGGCGGCAAGCTTACGGATTTCCGGATAGAGATCCTTACCGTCGCGCTTAACCTCCAGCAGCCAGGCCATATGATTAATTCCCGCGATCTTCGTCTCCAGCCCCTCTTCGCTCAAGCCCAGCGCTCCGAACAGCTCGGGAATACACTTCTGCACACTGTGGCATAGTCCTACCGTCTTAATGCCGCCAACAGTATTCATCACATTCGTCAATACCGCCATCGGATTCGTGTAATTCAAGAACCAGGCATCCGGGCATACTTCCTGCATATCCTTCGCGAAATCAAGCATGACTGGAATTGTCCGAAGGTTGCGGAAGATGCCGCCAATTCCCAAAGTATCAGCAATCGTCTGCCGCAAGCCATATTTCTTTGGAATTTCAAAATCCGTAATCGTACACGGATCATATCCGCCTACCTGAATCGCGTTAATAACGTATTTCGCACCCCGGAGCGCCTCTTTTCGATCACTGTAAGCCTTTACAACGCAGGTGCTGCCAATCGTTTCTTTGAGGCTGTTCAGCAGATTTTCCGAATCTTTCAGCCGCTCCATGTCAATGTCGTACAATGCGAGCTCAAAGCCCTGCAATGATTCCGTCAGCATGACATCTCCAAGAACATTTTTGACAAACACCGTGCTTCCGGCACCCATAAATGTAATTTTCGCCATTGCTTCATCGCCTCCACTATTCGTTAAAATGTACCTTAACTATAAGCTCCAGGCTGAAGGTTGAACATGGCTCTTTCTCGCTAAAACATGTCATAATCCCATTTAGTAACCTCATAACTCTTTTATACACGGTAGAAAACCTGTTATAATATTTACATCAAAGGTGCGTATGGAGGAGGGATAGCAGAGGTGAGCCGTATCGATATCGTCCACTATAACGAGCCGTTCCAGAATCAGATGGATTTGAAATTGCTGTTCTTCGGCATGGAGGAATGCCTGTCTGGTCATGCATGGGGCCCAGGTCTGCGCGACTGCTATATTATTCACTATGTCCATGAGGGAAAAGGACGTTTTCGCATCAATGACCGAACTTATGAACTGACCGCAGGCCATGGTTTCCTCATCCCACCGGAGATCTTAGTCTACTACGAAGCCGATACCCAATGCCCGTGGATTTATTCCTGGATCGGATTCAGAGGACTTCATGCCAAATCATTACTGCAAAGAGCCAATTTGTCTCTGGCGAATCCTGTATTCCAATCGCGCAGCCACGTGTTTGAAGCCTTCTACAATGATCTGGATCGGGCTCGTGCGGAACGCGGCGGTGACGTGCTGATCCAAAGCATCATATACCGGATCATGGCCGAACTGATTGCCTGCTCCCCTTCAGATTCATCCAGAGAAAAGAAGATCTCTAACCCCAAAGAAGTCTATGTACGCAAAGCGATTGAATGGATCGAGAGCAGCTACAGCCAGAAGATCAGTGTCATGGATATCGCCCGTTCCGTCGGTCTGGACCGTACTTATTTATCCGGGCTGTTCAAAGCACAATTCGGCGTCTCTTTGCAAACCTTCTTGCTGGAATATCGAATGAATCGAGCCGTGGAACTGCTCCGCAATCCCGATCTCACCGTCAGCGACGTATCCCGCTCAGTTGGCTATACCGACCCCTTCCTGTTCTCGAAGATGTTCAAAAAGGTGATTGGCCAATCACCCAGGGCTTCCAGGCAACGCGAGAATAACCGCCCTATTCCAAGTAAAAAAGACTCCCCTTAGGATCTTCCATAGATCCAAAAGGGGGGCCTGAACAGCCACCGCTGGGTAAACGGTGAGTTATGATAGATACAGTTTATAGATAATTCCTACTGATAAGCCTAAACGTAAGAAATATATGTTATATTTTTACTTCTGTAAATGTTATAACCAAACTTAAATATTAAGGCCTACCTACGTGTGAAAACGGGCGCGAAAACGGCTTGGGGATTCTCCGGTCCAGCGCTTAAATTGGCGGCTGAAATGAGCAATATTTTTGTAACCGAGCCTGCCGGAAATCTCTTCGATCGTCAACTCAGGATCCATGAGCAGCAACTTGGATTTTCTCAGCATTAAATTGGACATATACTGACGGGGCGATAGGCCAAATACAGACGTAAACATCCGATTTATAGAAGATGTGCTGTAGCCGACTTCCGCAGCGATCGACTCGATTGTATCCATTTCCCGCCCCTCCCTGCTTCCATCCGCTGTCTCATCTACAGCTTGCTCTAGCAGGGCAGCCACCCTAGATGCGGTTTGCGACATCCGCGACGGGGGACCATCACCATCCCGCTTGCCAAGCGTGCCGCTAATCCCCGCGAAAAGCTCAAATATCGCCGAAAGTGCTGCCATACGAGATTCGACACGGACAACCGTCTCCTCCGATGTTAATGCAATCAGCTTATCGAGCGCAGGACGAATCGCAGCCGCTAATTCACTGCCTGAAGCGTGGTAGCAAGCCTTATTACGATAGAGCAGCTCGCGAAATGATATCTCATCGACATCAAAATGCAAGCAATAATATGTCATCTCCTCTCCGCCAAGCACTCGGCTTTCGTGGAGATCATCGGGCCCCAACAAAAGGAGATCACCTGGCCGCTGCACGTATACCGTCCGGTTCACGATCATCTCCTGCGTACCCGAGAGGACTAAATTCACCTCAAACAAGGGTTGCTTATGCGAAGGATACTTCCAATCCGGATCAACTGTACGCCAGTGGGCGGCAAACACGCGGAAAGTGGACTCCATGTCAGGAAGCATCATTTCTCTTCGTATGCGCTCCATTTTTACCTCCATATTTCCTGCCCCCTTTTTGAATATTAATCACAACTATTGAAGTTGATTGAATTGGGTAAATATCAACATGCTATGGATATGGGAACCTCTTATTGACGTTGATACAATATAGTTATCATAACATAGATAGACCTCGATCATCCTTCAAAAGGAAAAGGGTAATTTATCGTTGTGAACCTCAATTTAGACTCCCATTTTTTCAAAAAACATAGTTAAAGGAGAAGAAGCATGGCTATAATTCAAAACCCGATTTTGACAGGCTTTAATCCAGATCCTAGCATTTGCCGCGTAGGCGAGGACTATTATATTGCGGTATCCACCTTCGAGTGGTTTCCCGGCGTGGGTATCTACCACTCTAAAGATTTGAAAAACTGGAGGCTCGTCACCAGACCCTTGAATCGCTTGAGTCAGCTCAACATGATGGGAAATCCGGACTCCGGCGGCATTTGGGCCCCTCAGCTATCCTATGCCGATAATCAATTCTGGCTGATATACACTGATGTAAAAGTAACAGAAGGACAGTGGAAGGATTGTCATAACTACCTCGTTACCTGTGACACCATCGACGGAGAATGGTCAGAGCCGATTTATTTGAACAGTTCGGGCTTCGATCCATCGTTATTCCATGATGAAGACGGGAAGAAATACCTTGTCAACATGCTATGGGATCAACGCGTTGGTCACCACAATTTCTATGGTATCGTGCTTCAAGAATATAGCGCCAGCGAGCAGAAGCTGGTCGGCGACAGAGAGATTATTTTCAAAGGAACGGATATCAAACTGACGGAAGCGCCACACTTGTATAAATTGAACGGTTATTATTACCTGCTGACAGCTGAAGGCGGCACCAAGTATGACCACTGTGCTACGATTGCTCGTTCCAAAAACCTGCGCGGCCCTTACGAAGTACATCCAGAGAACCCGCTGATCTCCTCGTTCTCCGTACCGCGTAATCCATTGCAAAAGGCCGGACATGCTTCGATTGTGCAGACACATACCGACGAATGGTTCCTCGTTCACTTGACGGGAAGACCATTGTCCCGGGAAGGTCAGCCTTTGCTTGACCCTCGCGGCTTCTGCCCGCTTGGCAGAGAGACAGCGATCCAGCGGCTAGAATGGAAGAACGACTGGCCTTACGTGGTTGGCGGCAACCAGCCTTCCCTGCAAATCGAAGGGCCTAACATTCCTGAAGTGAAGTGGGAACCCGATTTCCCGGAGAAGGACGACTTCGACAGCGACAAACTGAATCTGCACTTCCAGAGCTTGCGGATTCCGTTAGGCGACAATATTGTCTCGCTAACCGACAAGCCCGGCCATCTGCGCCTGTATGGCAAAGAATCGCTGACATCCAAATTTACACAGGCATTCATCGCGAGACGCTGGCAGCACTTTAATTTCACCGCGGAAACCAAGGTCGCGTTCAACCCAACGACGTTCCAGCAGTCGGCAGGATTAGTGAATTACTACAACACGCAGAACTGGACCTCCTGCCAGATCTCCTGGAACGAAGACAAGGGCAGAATTCTAGAGCTCGTCGTTTGCGACAACTTTACATTCTCCGCCCCACTGCAAGGCCATGAAATCGCAATACCTGCGAATGTGGAATACGTGTACCTGCGCGTAGATGTGGAGAGTGATGTGTACCGTTACTCCTACTCATTCGATGGAGCGAACTGGTCTGTTATCCCGGTCAATTTCTATTCCTATAAGCTGTCTGACGATTACATCCAAGGCGGAGGCTTCTTTACAGGGGCATTTGTAGGCATGCAATGCCAGGATACCTCCGGCCAGAACGAGCCTGCTGACTTCGACTACTTCATCTACAAGAACAATTAATATAGTAACGGGCCGCATCGGGGATATCCTCTATCCTTGAGCGGCCTGTTATTATGCGCTTGTACTAGCTTCGTACCATCCACTCCCCAAAAGATAAAGAACCCAGGGCTCGCCCCAGGCTCCTTGCTCGGATGTAGATGTTAAAGTAACTTATTCTAAGCTTCTAATCTTACCTACCCCAACTTAATCCATAACTCATAACTCATAACTTGTAACTCGCAGCTCTTAACTCTCAACCCATACCCCTTAACCTTAACCCTTAACCGAACCAGCTGCGATCCCCTCTACGATCTTGTCGCTAAGGAATAAGAAGGTGATCAGGATCGGCAAAATACTAATCATGAGCGTAGCACCGATAGCCCCCCAATCCGTCGTATATTGACCGATAAAGTTCTGAACCCCGACCGTCAAGGTCTTATAAATATCAGAGCTGATGAACGTATTTACGAATATAAACTCATTCCAGTTATAAATCATGTTGATGATCGCCGTCGTTGCCAACACGGAGCTGGTCATTGGAAATACAATTTGCGCAAACATCCGGTTTACGGAGCAGCCATCAATGACGGCGGCCTCCTCTACCTCCCGCGGCAGCGCATAGTAGAAGCCGAGCAAAATCATGATCGTAATCGGCATGTTAAACGCTACATAAGAGAAGATCAATGATAACGGATGATCCGTTAAACCGATTTTGTTATATACGCTAAACAAAGGAATGAGCGTCGAGTGAACGGGAATCATCATCGCGACCATGAATAGACCCAGCACGAAGGAGCTTCCCTTCCACTTCATTCTCGTCACGGCATACGTGACCAAGCTCGCCAGGATGACCGTCAGCGCGGTTGCCAGCACAGTAACCCATACACTGTTCAAAAAGTACACATTAATATTCCCCGCGCTCCATACTTTGGAATAGTTCGCCCATTTAGGATCCATCGGGAGCGAAAACGGCGGAAGATTGAACACTTCCTGGTTATTTTTTAACGAGAAGAACAACAGCCATACGAGCGGCAGCACTTGAAGAACAGCCACAAGAATCAGAATGATATACAAAAGCCCATAGCCTAATTTACGTCCAAGGGCTGCCCCTGAGCTCGCCGGCCCGTTCTGAAGCTGTCCTGCGGTTCCAGATATCATGAAGCGTCCCTCCTTAGGAATATTGAATGGTATCTTTCGTAGCCGTTAATTTGCGAATAACCCAAGTGATGACAAGACAAATGATGAGCAGGAAAAATCCGATTGCACTGCCGTATCCGAAATCATGAGCCCGGAATGCTACACGATACATATACGAGGCCATAACCTCACTGGCGCCATTCGGTCCCCCGTCGGTCATGACGTAAATCAGGTCAAAATACTTCAGCGACCCGACAACGGCCAGAACGATCGTCACCTTGATCACTTCCATCGCAAGCGGAAGCTTGATTTTCCAGGCGATTTGCAATGCATTGGCACCATCGATCTTCGCCGCTTCCTCCAGGGAAGCCGGAATATTCTTCAGAGCTGCGTAGTAAATCAGAATATAGAAACCCGCATATTGCCACAGAATCGGAATGAACAGTGCAGGCAATACCAATGATGTCTCTGCAAGCCATGCAGGAGGATTAGCAAAACCGATAGATTCCAAAAAGCTGTTTACGATCCCGTTGGTCGGATGGTAGATTTTCAGCCACAATTGCGCAATAGCTACCGACGATAACAGCATCGGAATAAGATAAATTTTGCGGAACAGGTTCGCCCCCTTGATACGGGTAGCAAGAACCATGGCTACAGCTAAATAAATCACAAGACTGAGCGTAGAGAACAAAGCCAGCAGAAGCGAGTGCCAAGCACTACTCCAGAATGCATCATCCTTCGCTAGAGCCAGATAATTTTCCATACCGATGAATTCCATGGCGCTGATGCCATTCCACTTGTTTAATCCATAAAAGCCGGTAAGTATAATCGGAATATATACGACACCTAAAATGAGAAGCAGTGATGGCAGTACATAGAGTGCGATTACCTTTTTATTGGAGAGCACCTTATCCACGTTGTCCGACTCCTTTCCTCCATAGTCGTTTCTATTTTTCGCTAACTCGTTGCTTAGAAAAGACTATCCGGCAATGCTGCCGGATAAGCCTCTTGAGCAATGACTGACACGGATTAAGCAAGCAGTCTCAGTCATTGTCCTCCTGTTAGCCAAATTACCTTTGAACTGTTAGCGTTATTGTCCTTTGGCAATCGCCGCATCATGCTCTTCGGAGAATTTCTCCGGTGTTGCCGCTTTGCCAAAGAGAGCCTGGATCATGTTAAGGTGCGTCTCTGCCGCATTCGCAGGCATTTGCACGTCTGCGAACAAAGTAATGCTGCTAGCTTGATTCATTTCGTTAAACAGATCGATATACAGTTGAGGAAGATCCAAGTTGGACGTATCTACCTTCGTAGCCGGGATAACCCCTGCGCCGGTTACGGATTGCTCACCCCATTTGGTGACGAAGTATTCCACGAATTTCTTAGCCTCATCCTTCACTTTGGAGTTCTCGCCCACGAACAGGCCAACGCCTGGCCCGCCAACCCAGCTGTTGATGTCGCCTTTGCCGCCTTCAATGGTCGGGAATTTAAAGAAACCAACGCTGTTACGAAACTCCAATGGAATTTCTTCATTTGTCGTGAAGTTCGGAAGGTCCCAGGAACCCATCATGTACATTGCTGCTTTTTCGTTCAAGAACTCGGACTTCGCCTCTTCATTGGACAAGCCATTGAAGCCTTTGACAAATGCATTGCTGTCAACCAAAGCTTGAACTTCAGCCCCTGCCTTCAGCAATCCTTCGTCCTTGAAGGAAGCGGAGCCGCTAATTGCGTTAGCCAGTGTTTGTTGTCCCGCGATCCGGTCAGCCATATACATGTACCAGAGGGAGCCCGTCCAACGATCCTTGTTGCCCAGTGCAATCGGTGCCACACCGTTATCAGACAGCGCTTTCACAACTTGCTTAAATTGTTCGTATGTCTGTGGAACTTCAAGATTATATTTCTCAAAAATCGCTTTGTTGTAATACACCGGTGCGATATTAAATTCCAATGGAAGCGCATACGTATTTCCGTCAATATTATAGGCCTCCGTAGTTCCGGCAACAAACTTGCCGTTCAGCTCGCCGCTCAGCAGATCATCTACCGGAGCAAACAGATTGCCTTCCACATAAGGCTGCAAGAATCCCGCCGCCCAGGTTACGCCCACATCCGGCAGTTCGTTGGATGCGGAGAGTACTTTCAGCTTGTTCTTGTACTGCTCGTTATCCAGCACCTCTTGCTTGATTTTTACATTAGGGTTTTCGTTCTGATATTCAGTAATAATCTGGTTGACGATTTTGTTCTGACCAGCGGACACGCCTTCAGGCCATAGGTGCATGAAGCTAACTGTGACTTGGTCGCCGCCCTTGCCTTCCCCGCCTTGAGAGGTTCCGCCTCCGTTATTCCCCTTCGAGCCGCAGCCCCCTAAGATCAAAGCCAGACACAATGAAGTTAATAGCAGCATCGTCCATTTTTTCTTGAACACGTTTACAACCCCTTTTCTACGAATGCTAGCGGTTACATTCCGCTTAATTAAATTGTATCAATGGTGGGATCATGCTGTAATGATAGAGGGATTGGGATTAATGCCACTATTATTGGATGATCTCTGCCGAATCCTTCACGTTATTCCTGTACTGTCCAGGACTGACCTGCTCCAGCTCCCGGAAGACTTTAACGAAGTACCGTGCGGTCTGGTATCCGACCCTTTCAGCAATCTCGGCAATGGGAAGCATCGTCGTGGTAAGCAGTACCTTCGCCCGCTGGATTCTCTGCTTGGTCAAATATTCACTGAAGGTCAAGCCTGTCTGCTCCTTGAACAGAACGCTGAAATAACTGGCATTCATATGAAGATGATCGGCTAGATCGCGCATAGATACCGATTCATGCAAATGCTCGTCCAAATAACGAATCGCTTCGCGGACCGGGGTACTATATGCACTCTCATGCTCCATCGTCTCCATCAGCTTGGGATCGACCAGCTTCTCCATCCGCTCGATCCGGTGGATCTTCTCCTCCCGCTGGAGCGCGAGCTCGACAGCCTGAACAAGCTTGGCCTTATCCAGCGGCTTCAATAAATACTCGACCACGCCGAATTTCAACGCCTTTTGCGCATAGTCAAATTCCGGGTGACCGGAAATTACTATAACGACCGGTGGATTTTTCATATCCTCCAATCTCTCGATAAGATCAAGCCCGCCGATTTCGGGCATCCGGATATCGGTTACGAGCAGATTGGCCTCGTGCTCCTGCAGCCATACCAAAGCCTCCACGCCGCTGGACGCCGTCTCAATCCGGTAACGGCCAGATGACCACGCCTCTAAAGTTTTGCGGACCCCTTCTCTTGTCCTCGGCTCATCATCTACGACAAGTATCGTTTTCATGGCTTCATCTCACTCCCATATTCATTCGGAATTTCAAAGGCTATCGTCGTTCCATGCCCTTTCTCACTTCTAATTTCAAGCCCTTCTGCTTCAGCATCATAGCTCAGCCTTAGTCTTCTCTCCACGTTGACCATCCCAATGCCATGGCCTTTCGTTGCACTTACATGCCCTTTTCTCATAACAGCATGCAAGGAACGCAGCTTCTCCTGATCCATTCCCGGCCCGTCATCCGCTACGGTAATCCGGGTAAATCCCGGCCTGCTGCTAGGCTCTACCCGCAGCATAACCGTGCCAGGGCCTACCCGCTGCTCCACGCCATGCAAGATGGCATTCTCAACAAGCGGCTGGATCAGCAGCTTCGGTACGGGCACCTGGCGGCAAGCCTCGTCTACCTCAATGCGCCACGATAATCTGTCCACCATGCGCATCTCCATGATTTTCAAATACCTTTCTGCATGATCCAGCTCATCGCCGAGCGTCACCCATTCATCCTCATCCGTCTTATTAATGACATATCGGAATATGCCGGACATCGCCACAACGATTTGAGCCAGTTCTTCCTCCCCT
The DNA here is from genome assembly GCF_003931855.1 of Paenibacillus lentus. Taxonomy (NCBI): domain Bacteria; kingdom Bacillati; phylum Bacillota; class Bacilli; order Caryophanales; family Paenibacillaceae; genus Paenibacillus; species Paenibacillus lentus. The sequence continues at coordinate 607,843 of NZ_CP034248.1, forward strand.
TTATCTTCTAGCTCCCAATAGAACGCTTCCAGAGTATTAAAGAGAAAATGCGGATTAATCTGAGACTGGAGCGCCTTCAGTTCCGTACGGCTCTGAATGATTTCCTTCTGGTAGACAACCTCAATTAGCTCGTTCAAATCGACGACCATTTGGTTGTACGAATTGTTGAGTTCATTGATTTCCATCGTTCTTGACGTAATCGGACTTGGCTTCAACGTACCGAATCGAGCCCCCCGCATCGCCTTAATCAAATTCAGGATAGGCCGCGTAATCATCGTGGATAGAATAAAGGTAAATATCAAAAAGAGCAATCCGCCAACCCCACCAGACACAAGAATATTCGTGCGCAGCACGCTAATCCCCTCGGTTACATAATCCATGGGCGTCAATATAGCCAATGTCCAGCCCGTAGCCTCAGACTGGTTCTGAATTGCAATATACTCTTTGCCATCAATTGTGATGCTTTCGCCGACATGACTGAGCAGCATTCTGGAATCTGCCCCCGCAGGAAAATCGGAGAAAATGGTTTTCCCGCTTTTATCGAATAGTCCCATGGATTCACGCATTTCGCTCTCCACCGTGGCATCCGTAAGTTCAAAATAGCTCTTTTCAATATGAACCATTAAGTACCCGGCGTGGGAAAAGGACTTATCGATTAGGCGAATGCTGCGAATCGCGATAACCCCATTTGGATTCTGTGGGTCCTGGCCAAACCATACCAGCCGGCCCATCTCCTCGTCCACCCGATCGATCCATTCGCTGGAGACGCGTTCGGTCAATCTAATGTCATCCAGCGGGAGCAGCCTTTGAAAATCCGCCGTGTATAATTCGAGCGAACGAATGCCTGTCGCATAAGCTTCGTATTTACGCACTTCCTGCTGAAGCCGTTGCCTGTCTTCAAAGCGGATTGGCTCCGTTGCCGTCTCTTCGGCTAGCAAGCGCTGGGTTGTCGCATTCATTGCCACTTGGGCTGTCAGTGTATTAATTTGCTGCAATAGAGCATCCAGTTTTCCCGTCGCTTGAACCGCAGTTTGCTGAATATGCTTCTCGGCATTGTTACGCAACAGAATCGAAACCTGGCCGAATGTAAAAAAGCTGACCAAAGCCAGCACGATGACCATCACCAGCATAAAGCCGATGAAAATTTGGTTACGCAACGTATTTATCCGGTTAAACTTTGACAATGGCTACACATCCCTCGTCATAGCGTTGTAAAGATACTATATACCATTATCTAAATTTGCTGTTCGAAAAAGTCAAGCCTTCCCTTCTCAATTCAAAGTCCTGAAAACCCAAAAAAAAAGTTCCAGTCGTCATGGTTAGACAACGGAACTATACTTGCCTCGAATTCCCACGCATATTAAGTAGTAAAATTATCAAAAGTGCTGATCACTGAATGCAGCTCTTGCTGATATTCCCTATATTTGGCAGCATCCGTCCATACAGTAATCCAGTGATAGTACAACTTAGTCTCGATCGTAGTGACGATATAGGCCACCTTCATCCCGTTCACTTCCTGCTCGACGGCAAACTGATACGCGGGGTGTCCATTAATAAAGAGGGATCGAGGCTTGTAAATCGGCGAATGGGCAAGACCTGCAGCAAAGCTTTGTTCGGCGTATTTCTGATACTGCTCGAGTGTGCTTCCTCTCTTGAAGCGCTTCTTAGGCTCGGAGAATAACGCCAGATATTTATTCGAAAATCGATTGGATAATGAGATCTCCGCCTGATTGTCCAAATTAGGGTCGAAGAGCCAATCCGGGCTCGTCGTGATTTTAAACTTTCCGTTATGACTGATATGTATCTTCTCATCACTATAGCTCGTTTCCTTGGAACGCCGCTCCCCTTCAGAAGGAGGATTGACCCGGACAACCAAGGGTAGCATCATCGCCAGTAAAATCGGCATAACCGCAAAAGTTACAGCCACAGCTTCTCTGCCGCGATTTACTTTGTTCGATGGCATCTGCCCCGCACTCACCACATAAGTACGGGCGGCTAAATCGCCAAGCCGCTGTCTCCGCTCCGTCATAACAATTCCTAAAGCAGCAGGCAGCCCGGCAAGCAGCAATGGATTACTGTCCATGACCCGGAATAGAGTACGGATAAATGCCTTAAGCAGTCCTGGAGCAGCCCCATCCTGATCGACCACTCGAATGCGCATCACCCATTTTCCAAACGTACTTCCTATTAAACCTTCAAGCAGCACATAATAAGATAATATAAGAACGACGATGCACAGATGAGCGGAAAATACCCCACGGATGATTACCAACCTATCGATATCCAGCGCCGATCGGATTAATACTGCGAACAATAAATAATCAAGCAAAGTTGCCCCAATGCGCCTGAACAACATAAATACAGGACGATTGGATGGCATATGTAAATCAACGTAATTTTGCTTCAAGGATATCCACACCCCTTACTGCCCTTTCCGTATATTCCCATCTGAGAACATCCAAAGTATATGATATCCCGAATCTTTCTGCAAATTGCTTACTTCTTAGTTAAGTCCAAGCCCAAAAAAAACCGTCACGATCCCATGCTACTCTCCCGCCATGCAGCTTCCGAAAGGCCTTTTTTACCTCCTTAGAGAGGGACGGATTTCCGTTATCATTGACAAAAACATGCTCTTCCCCAAAGTGCTGCCTAACATGGGCAATAGCCTCTTCTTGCCGAAGCATCCCTTTGAACTTAATCTCCTGTACCATCCACTCTGCAACATGATCTGCTGAATACATCACTTTGCCCCCAACTAAAGTTTTGAGTATAGTGTATCACAACCAGCCAAGGCGCCCCTCACGGGACGCCCTGCACCTATTTAACTATTAATATTACATGACTACCATCAAGATTTACGCGTCAGCAAGGCACCGATGCCCATGATCACGCCTAATCCTGCAGCACTGAGCAGGCTAATTAGCGAATCACCGGATTTGGTCGCCATATAAATCGTTCCATTGATAAATATGGAGACTAGGCATAGATAAAAGATCCACTTCATTATTTGATGCTTGCGCATGGTCGATGCTCCTCCTCTCGCTTAATCTTCTGTATGAATCGAGACCTCCGCAGGGGGCGAATGCAGAGCTTTTACGCTTAGTAGGACGATAAGCAAAAATCCCCCAGCCATCATGCCCGCAGTCCTCAAAATTTCTGAAATGCTCCACCCACTGCCTAGCAGCAACGGAACCAGCCCTGTTGACAGAGGGTACAGCCCCGTTGAAGCGATGGTAAATACGCTCATGCCGCGGCCTAGTTTATCCTGTTCCAAGCTGAGCTGAAATACCGTCAGCAGCAGCATATTGGCATAAGCCGAGATCATCCCCGCACAACCGCTGATGATAACGGCATGCCATAATTGATCAATCCAGCCCAGACCGACAATACCCAGACATAACAAAATAAATGCCGCATAAGCCCGCAGCGTTACATTTCCCTTCGGCCGAAACACGACGAGCATCAAGCCACCAAGAACGCTCCCGGCCGCAAAGGATACCTGCAGGTAGGTCAAATCCATGGCTGTACCCTGAAACACCTCTTTGACTAGAGTTGGGAATGCTATGCTCACCGGACCGGAAATAAAGAAGCTGGCAATACCCACAGTAACTATAATGGACACTTTAAAGGGATCTCGGCTTATATAACGAAAGCCCTCACCCATTTCCAGCAACATCGAGTCCCGGCGATCTGCTTGCCTTTGTCTTGGTTCGCGAACCAGGAACAGACATATTGCTCCGAGCAGCAATAAAAGGCCAAGCAGGAGAAAAGATAGCTGAAACGACCCAAACGTGAGAATAAGTCCAGCGACAGCAGGTCCAGCAAACATTCCTAGCTGCTGAATAATGACATTTAAGCTATTCGCTGTCCCGAGCTGCTCTGGAGCTACAAGGGTCGGGATAATCGAAGACGATGCCGGCCAATAAAACGCCTCCAGAATACCAAAGACTGCAGCAAAAACAAGCAGCACACCAAAAGTGAGTAGACCTTGCGCAAATAGAACCGCCATACTAACCAGCAGAAGGAAGCGTATAAAATCGGAAAAAAACATAATTTTCGTCTTGGAGAATCGATCCGACAATACGCCGCCTACAGTCATGAGGATTACGCGCGGAATAGCTGTCACCATCAGAACGATACCAAGCATCGTCGGCATATGAAGATAGTCAACAACGTACCAGCTCTCAATCAACATATACATCGGTGTCGTCAGACTTGTAAATATCATGGAGGCCATAAAGAACATGAATGTTCGATTGCGCATCAACGAGCCTTTGGCCGATTCACTCAACTGATGAATAGTAAACACCCCTCTCATGACTTCATCATAAAGAGGGGTGTTATCATTTTTCTTACTCATTTCTTACATAAATCTTAAGTTGTTACAACCTTATGCATTCAGCAGAGTGTAAATGTCTTTATATAGCAGGTTCTGCGCGTCGGCCACAGCCTGATAGGTCACATGACCATTCATGACGTTAATGCCCTTGGCCAAAGCTCGATTATCCAAAGCCGCCTGCGCATACCCCTTATCTGCAATTTGCAAACCATATGGCGTCGTTACATTCGTTAATGCCAGCGTAGAGGTACGAGCTACCGCTCCAGGCATGTTTGCCACGGCATAATGGATCACTCCATGCTTCACATAAATCGGCTGGTCATGCGTCGTAATCCGGTCGATCGTCTCAATTGAACCGCCCTGATCTACAGCTACATCGACAATGACTGAGCCGGGAGGCATCGTCTGAACCATCGCTTCACTAACGAGCCTTGGCGTACGTGCTCCCGGAATCAGAACGGCTCCGATCAGAAGATCGGCCTGCTTGACGCTGTCTGCAATATTAAATGGGTTCGAAACCAGTGTCTTGACCCGCCCTTGGAACAAATCATCGAGTTGACGCAGCCGATCCAGATTCAAATCAATGATCCGCACGTCTGCCCCTAAACCTAAGGCTACTTTGGCTGCATTTACGCCAACCATGCCTCCGCCGATAATCGTCACTTTTCCAGGCTCTACGCCAGGCACTCCGCTGAGCAGCACGCCTTTGCCGCCATTGGATTTCTCTAGGAAATGAGAGCCAATCTGTATTGCCATCCGTCCGGCAACCTCACTCATCGGGGACAGAAGCGGCAGTGCGCCTGAATCCAGCTGAATCGTCTCATAAGCGATAGCGATTACGCCACGTTCGGCCAGTTCCTTCGTCAGTGAGGGCTCAGGAGCCAGATGCAGGTAAGCGAACAGAATCAAGCCTTCCCGTAAAAATGAAAATTCCTCGGCTACTGGCTCCTTCACTTTGACGACCATTTCCGCCGACCATGCGTCCGCGGCCGTGGGTACAATCTTCGCCCCTGCTGCGCTATAGTCCTCATCACTAAAACCAACACTAAGCCCTGCTCCGCTCTCGATCCATACTTCATGACCAGCCTGAACATAAGATAACACCGATGCGGGCGTCATCCCGACGCGGTGCTCGTTATTCTTGATCTCTTTAGGCACCCCTACAATCATGTATACACCATCCTTTAGTTTCTCTCAGCAAGAGCCGATTGTATAATTATTAAATTATAATGCATATCTACTGACTTTACCTCATTAAAGTTGAAAAATGTATTACAAGCGTTGAAGTTCATTCAACTGTTTTTACTCAAAAAACCGTGCCAAAGACAATTCCTATTATGTCCTCAGCAATGGATTTGTTACCTTTTTAATTTCATCGATAAAAGCCTCGACGGAACTCGTCATATGGGAATCTTTCCGACGGATGAAGACCGTAGTTACTTCCCGATAAGGATCGGGCACCCTGTGGCAATGAATTGTGCCTTGCATCGTCAAATAACTGACCGTGGATTCGGGGACAATCGTCAGCCCGACCCCCGCCGCCACACTGCCAATAATCGTGTCGAACGTGCCGAACTCTATGATTTTTCTAGGAACGATGCCCTCTTCCTTTAACCAGCTCTCCATTCTTTCGCGATAGCTGCAGCCTTTGTTGTACAGCAGGAGGGGTTTAACCGTGATATCGTCAAGCGAGAAGCTTGCCTCCCTGGAGACTATAACCAGCTCCTCCTGGAATACCTCGTATTGCTCAATCATTGGATGCTGTATAGGCCCCGTCACAAACGCACCATCCAGCTTAAAATCAACCACTTCCTGAAGCAATTGCTCCGTAACTCCCGCCTTCAGGGACAGGTCAACATTAGGATAAGTATGGAGGTAGGATGACAACAATTTAGGCAGCGCAATCACCGTCTCCACAATGCCGATCTCCAGAATCCCCGACGGAGTGGACGAGTCCTGAAACACCTTCTTCAATTCGTCGAATTTAGCTAAAATATCATTGGCGTATTCCAGTAGCCGTTTTCCTTCTGTGTTTAGAATCATGCCGCGCCTATGGCGATAAAATAACGGGGTATGCAGTTCACGCTCCAACAGCTTAATTCTGGCCGTGACATTAGATTGAACGTAATTTAGCTCTACCGCGGCCTTGCTGACGCTACCGTGAAGTGCAACCATTTGGAATATTCGCAAATCATTCAAATCCAATCTCCTTCTCCCCCTCCCCGGTATCCTTATAATGTCCCTTTTTCCCAGGTATCATTATAAATGATGGATGAGTTGAATTACAATCATTTTACTCTTGTCTGTGATTAATCTATCATTTTATGTATAGAAATATGTGGATATGGTTAAGGAGAACGGAGTGAATGAATAAAAAGCAAGTTATCATCGGGTCGGCCTTATGTCTGATTGCAAGTATGTCCTGGGGAGCAATGTTCCCTGTAGCGCAAGTCGCCTTACAAAAGATCGATCCATTCTACTTCTCGTTTATTCGGTACGCCGTCGTGGCTGCCCTTTTAGCAGCGATACTATGGGTGAAGGAAGGGAAAACGGCTTTTCGCCTGGAGGGTAAAGGAAAAGCTCTCGTATTCTACGGAACGATGGCCTTTGCTGTGTATAACATGCTCATCTTCTCGGGCCAATATCTTATGGGGGATACTGGTACGATAACCGCTTCTTTAATTGAGGTTCTTATGCCAATGATCTCGATCCTCTATGTATGGATTACCGCTAAAGCCAAACCACCCAGATATACGATGATCAGCATGATTCTATGTCTAGTCGGGGCATTGCTTGTCATTACCAATGGCAAAATGGCCTTCTTTGCGATGGCAGGCAAATCATTATTCCCGTTATTGCTTATTTTCATAGCAGTTACAGGCTGGGTGCTGTATTCTATGGGCGGAAGTCGGTTTAAAGACTGGTCGGTTCTGCGCTATTCAACACTGACATGTCTGCTGGGAAGCCTGGTGTCGCTCATCATTGTCGCCTTTGCTACATTGCTTGGGCTGCTGCCTGTTCCTTCCGTAGAGACGCTCGGTGCGATAAAGTGGGAAATGGCCTTTATGATCACTTTGCCAGGCATCGTGGCTCTTCTAAGCTGGAATACTGGTTTAAAAATGTTAACGCCGCTCAACGGAATACTATATATCAACTTTGTACCAATCACCACCTTGGTCATTATGGCCTTTCAGGGATATCAGGTCTCCATATTTGAAATTTGCGGTACACTGCTTGTCATTTTTGCGATCGTGCGTAACAATCTGGTTCAGCGCAAAGAGCAGAGAGCACCTGGCAGAACAGCAAGCTGGAGTGCCAGAAGCAGTGGCGCTAGCCCTCAGCCCACTGTCGGAAATATACGAACCCGGTAAATCACTAGCCATGCTGATCTCCATCTGGTTAGGGGATACCACACCGTAAAATTCATAAAATTTTGGTGACAAGTGGAAGGCAAACAAGACCAATCGAATACAAATTCGATCGGTCTTGTTTCTTATTTTAATGACGAACCGAAGGAAGCGTTCGGCACGACGGTGTATCGCTCTAATTTTTCCAAGGAACCCGGAACCACCTTGATTGATTTGATTTTGCTGTACTGCATGACAACCTTCCATTTTTCGATTTTAACGTTATAGTCTTCCTCCCCTGTGATCCTTCTAACGACATTGAGTGTATACGTATTAGAACCGTCAAATTCTACAATTTTAAAATCAACCATGCCGCCCATTTCGTAGTTACCGCCGAATGAAAATTCTACATAAATATCGGTTGTAAAATCCTCTGTCACTAGACTCATTGCCGTATCATAATCTCTTTCATCATAAGCCATCAGGAATCTATAGATGTTGTTCCGAGCTGCAGTCCAGGATACTCTTTCATATTCTTTTTTTAAAAAAGGGCTCCGAATCTACATAAACCGTCTTCGTTTTCTTATCCCATTTTACATCTGCACCAAATCCTTCTGAAATCGCACGAATGGGTACATACACAGTGCCATTAATTATTTTTGGCTCGACACCGCTTGTCACCTGATTGCTATGGACAAAAACTTTAGGTTTAATTGTTGCTGCAAAAGCACCTGCGCTAAAAATCAGCATACACGCTACTCCAATTAACCCCATTTTCACAAATCGATGCATGAATATAGCCCCTATTTACAATTTTTATATTTAGGAGCTATTCCGCCCATAAACGTTATGTTTTTTCCTGTTGCTATCCAAATAAAAGCGACCTAAAAAGCATTTAGCTTATTAGATCGCTTAAGATAGATTAAAGGTTGAACTTATTATATTCTACTTAAAACTTAATGACTCCCGTCGTATGCAGCAGCACCAGGAACACGAGAATCGGTGCTACATAACGCAGCATGAACAACCACACCCGGAACCAGCCAGCACGCAAGCCGGAGGCCTCTGCCGCCCCTTTCCAGAAGTACCCTGCAAATATCGTTATGGCAAGACCGCCGACAGGCAGCATAATGTTGGAGGTAATGAAATCCACCCAGTCAAAGAAGGCTTTACCGCCAAACGTAAGCTCCGGCACCATTCCGAGAGACAACGCGGATGGCACACCGATCAGGAAGAGCAGCCCAACCAGGATCCATACGGAACGCGCGCGGCTCCAGCGAAAGCGCTCCATCGTATAGGATACGGGAACCTCCAGCAACGAAACCGACGATGTCAGCGCAGCGATCGCCAGCAGAATGAAGAACAATCCTCCGAAGAACGAGCCCAAAGGCATGGCCGAGAAGGCCGCCGGCAAAGCGATAAAGACCAGCGATGGCCCTTGATCCGGAGCAATGCCAAACGAGAACGTTGTCGGGAAAATAATAAGCCCCGCTATGAATGCATAGATCAGATCTCCTGCGCCGATCGCCAGGGTTGCCGAGCCTAAGGACTGTTCCTTCCGCACGTAAGAACCGTAGGTCAACAAAATCCCCATCCCTAGCGACAAGGAGAAGAAGGCATGTCCCAATGCAACCAATGCCGACTCCGCCGTCAATTGTGAGAAATCCGGATTAAGGAAGAAGGATACTCCCGCCTCAGCGCCTGGAAGCGTCACCGCCCGGATCATCAGGACGATCAACAGAACGACAAGACTCGGAATTAAGATCTTATTAAATTTCTCAATACCACCGGAGATCCCGAGAATAACTACCCCACCGGTGATGAGCAGGGCGACTAACTGCCAAACAAGCGGCATATAGCCCGAGATGAATTGAGCGAACTGTCCCTCAAAATCCGGATTGCTGAACAAATTACCGCTAAACGCCGAAACGGCATAGTGCAGCGTCCAGCCTGCAACAATGATATAGAACGACAAGATAAGAAAAGGGGCTAGCACCTGCAGAATGCCAAGACTTTTCCATCCCCGTCTCCCGCCTACCCTTACGAACGCCGTCGCCGCGCTACCCCGCCCACTGCGTCCAATGGCCAGCTCTGCCAGAAGCACCGGCAAACCAATGATAATCAAACAAACTATAAAGAGAAGGAAAAAAGCGGCTCCCCCGTTCTCACCGGTAATGTAAGGAAACTTCCACATGTTCCCCAGGCCCACTGAACTGCCGATAGCGGCCAATATAAACCCGGTAGAAGAGAACCGCTCCTTCTTCCTTTCATTATTATTGATACTGTTCCTCTGCACACTCATTGTATCGACTCCATCTATATTAATTTTTTCCAATCATTATATATCATTATGACGGTTCAGTCATATTAAATTTTATCCATATTAAAGTCTTTCTATAGAAAATTCCCCAAAAGATCTATATAGAATCACAATATTTTATAGAGGTGGATGCAATTGGCACGCCCTTCTGCATAGGGCACTCTTTAATTCGCCGCCGCAACGACTAACTTTCAGAGAAAATTATGAAATATATGATAAAATATGTCGATATATATCCTATTAAAAAAATACATAATAGAAAAAGAGGTTACCAAAAATGACGATGATTGGGATTGATTTGGGGACGACCCATAGTCTTGTGGCCTATTGGACGGAGGATGGCCCAAAAATTATACCGAACGTATACGGAGAGCATCTGACACCATCAGTAGTTGGTGTAGATGATACAGGTGAAATTCTGATTGGGCAAATCGCCAAGGAACGACTAATGACACACCCTGACCTGACCGCTTCTACCTTCAAACGCTATATGGGCACGGAGAAGCTCTATCGAATGGGCAAGTATACTTTTACGCCCGAGGAACTCTCCTCCTTTGTCGTGAAATCGCTCAAGGCCGATGCGGAAGCTTATCTTGGTCAAGAGGTGACCGAGGCGGTCATTAGCGTACCCGCTTATTTTAATGATACTCAGCGTAAAGCGACGAAGCGTGCAGCTGAGTTTGCCGGATTGAAGGTAGAACGGCTGATTAGCGAACCGACGGCAGCAGCGATCGCATATGGATTGCATCAGGAAGAATCGGAGACCAAATTCCTGGTATTTGACCTTGGGGGCGGTACGTTTGACGTGTCGATCCTTGAATTTTTTGAAGGCGTGATGGAGGTCAAGTCCATTGCCGGAGACAACTATTTGGGTGGTGAGGATTTCACCGAGCTGATTGTCTCCTATTTTGTACAGAAGCATGGTCTGGACTATTCTTCCTTTGATCTCAAAGCGCGTTCGGCCCTGTTCAAGCAGGCTGAAATCTGCAAACGAGCCTTGGGGGAGGGAACCACGGGCTCCATGACGTTCATCCTCGATGATACTACCTATGAGATGAGCCTGAACCGTGATGAATTTGAGAAAATCTCCGCCCAGCTTATGCTCCGTCTTCGCCATCCTATCGAACGGGCGCTAAGAGATGCAGCGCTATCTCCACGTGACATGGATGCAGTCATACTGATCGGCGGTGCAACCCGAATGCCAATCATTAAATCGATTGTTACGAAAATGTTCGGCCGCCTGCCTTTTGCCGGGGTAAATCCCGATGAGACTGTTGCGCTTGGTGCAGCCATTCAGGTTGCTCTCAAGGAGAGGAACGAAAGCTTGAAGGAAGTCGTGTTGACGGATGTATGTCCTTACACGCTGGGGATTGAAACCACCAAACGCATAGGTAACAATCAGTTCGATGATGGTCATTTCTCGCCGATTATTGAGCGGAATACGCCGATCCCCGTTAGTAAGGTGGAATCCTACTGCACTATTGTTGACCAACAAAAGGTAATCGCTGTCGATGTGTATCAAGGAGAAAGCCGATTGGTTGCCAATAACATCAAGCTGGGCGAGCTGGAGATTGATGTTCCGCCCGATAAAGCGGGGGCACAATCCATCGATGTACGATTTACCTACGACATTAATGGAATTTTGGAGGTCGAGGTGACGACACAGAGCACGGGATTAAAGAAAACGATTGTTATCGAGAAAAACCCTGGGCTCCTAACGCAAGAAGACATCCAAAGAAGATTGAATGAGTTGAAGGATATTAAAATTCATCCGCGTGAGCGGAGCGAAAACCGGCTGCTCCTGGCCAGGGGCGAGCGCCTCTATGAGGAAGCGCTTGGGGAGAAAAGGGAAGAAATCGCCTTCCTTCTGCTAGAATTCGAGCGAGTGCTGGCGTCCCAAAACGAGCACGAGGTGAAGAAAGCTGCTGCAAAGCTCAGCAAACAGCTTGAGCATCTGGAGAAGTGGAGTGACTACTATTGAGGATATGGACGACGCTTGGCATAGAGCAAACTTATGATATACCCACGATCCGGAGAGCCTATGCCAAGAAGCTGCAAATCCATCATCCCGAGGATGATCCCCAAGGGTACCAGCAGCTAAGGGAAGCCTATGATCAAGCTATGAGGCTTGCAAGGCAGTACCAGCAGTCACAGATTCATAATTCACTCGCAGAAGAGGAGGAGCTGCCCTCCTCTTCTTTCCCTGATCCTGTACAAGAACAAGCTGAGGACGAGGATGAGATTTCGGAGGATCAGAGAAAAGATAGCGAAAATGAGTGGGAAGACGAGGAGATAACGGAACAAGACATGCCCCGAATTCCTCGTCTTCCAAAGTGGAGCACCTTCGACACGGATGCAAAGTTTAGAGAACGTAGTGAAGAAAACAACGATGAAGAGTTAGATTACAACGGCGATTTTGAAGTTAATTATGACGAAGGCGAAGATGAAGATGAGGATGAGGATGAATTCGAAGATAATTCCGAAGATGACTTCGAAGACGAAGATGAGGCAAGCAGTGAATTCGAACTCGATGAGGATTTCGACGAAGATTACGATGATCCTGCGCATCCCGTAAGTACATTTATGGATCAGGTAAATACCTTGTATTCAAACTTCACGGCCCGCATGGACACCCATCCCTGGTTGGAACTGTTAAGCTCAGATACACTTTGGAACGTCGAATATCAACGAGCCACCTCCGATATCCTGCTCGACTATTTCGAGCAGCATTATTTCCTGCCTACTGAAGTGTGGCATCTTCTAGAGGACTCCTTCCAATGGCGGGCACGAAGCGTGGAAGATGAAGAGTTTGCCGAGCGATATCCAAAAATATACGCCTATGCCATCATGGAGTTCCCGGGGCTCCAGATGGATTACAGTTCGCTCTTGCAGGCGCAGCATATCCACGTTGGCCAGGAAGAATTTCTCCGCTACCGGGAAGCCGTCGCCCTGGCGCTTCTAGAGAACGATATCCGATCAGCTCATGTTCATTTAATCAAAGCGCTTAGCATCTTTAAGGAGGACAAGGATCTAATCCGCCTGCAAACCGAGTTCTATCGGCGAACTAGCGATTGGGATAAAGCGCTATCGTCCTGCAATGAATATATTCGGCTAGCCCCCGATGACTATGAGGCTGTACTATTACGAGCCCGCTTCCTGCTTAAGATGGATAAAACTGACGAGGCACTTCAGGATCTGCACCAAGTTCTGGCGCAAATCCCGAATTACACGGAGGCTCTTTCCCTAGCAGGGCAATGTCATCTCAGGCAGGGACGGCTGGAACAGGCCAAAGATACTTTCCATCAAGTGTTAACGATAGATCCAGAGGAGATCGAGGCCGTGCTCTATCTGGCACAGATCCACCGCCATACCGAAGAGAATTTGCAGCAGATGAAAGGAGCAGAGCGGAAGAATACGCAGCGTGAAATCAACGAAGAGCTGGGTCGGCTGCCTTTACGAAGCCGGCTTCAGAGAGCGGCAGTACTGCTTCTTTCGCGTAGATGGCATATCCTGGCCATAATTATCGTTCTTCATCTCCTCATTGGGCAGACTATAGTCAAGCACACTGGCCTATCAGTTTGGGCCTATGCTAGGCATGCATTTCTTCCGCCAAAGGTGATTACGATCGATAATGCGATGGATTTTGAGGCATTACCAGCCGGAGATCATGCCGTTCAGATGAAGCTGACGAACACGAGATATATGGGTATTCTGGAAATTAAGGACGATGGAGCTCATGGTGGGCCTTATCAATATTTTCATGCGAACGAAGCCAAGAAGCTTGGGCTTTTGGATCAATTAAGCGGGTACGTCTGTATCGGATATGTGGGGGATGCCTCCGTAATCATCATTGCAAATTATGAGCAAGCGATGTCAGCATACGAAGGCAAGACACTGGAAATTTCGGGTGAGGCGAGACCGGATCCATCTCATCAGTTGAAGCAGCAGCTGGAAAATTGGAAGCAAAATCAAGCGAGTTCTCAAAAGTACTTAAAGGATCATCCGTTGTCCGACTATTATGTCATCGCAAAGGACGGAATCAGCAGAGACAACCCGGCTGGCAAACTGCCTGCAAGGGTCCTGTATCTATCTGCACTACTTCTTCTCTTCTACATCCCGTTCCTTCAGGAGCTGCGCAGACAATGGAGATATCTTCGCTACAACTAAACAATGGGAGGTGATATACCCAATGAACCTGGATACGCAGGAAGAGCGCAAAGCCTGGATGCCTTATGTACATGCCGTACTTTCCTTGTGCTCCATCGGTCGAGAGGTAGGCTACTTCGTGGTGAACCCGAAGATGCAATACCAAATGTGGAATCGCATGCGCAGCTTTCTAAGTCAACATGAAATCCGCGATAAAGAACAGCTTATAACGAATATAGAGTGGTATTTGGAGACAGGCCGCCGAGATGAATTTTTCCGAGATTCCTGCTACCTCTCCATGCTCTCCGCCGCGGAGCGCAGCCGATATATTCAGTTTCTAACCAATGAACAAAGAAGGCGACAGCTGTCCGTCGTCAACCGTTACTTGTGGAGTCTTTCCCCTGGGGGCATTGCCGCCTATGATTATTCCTGGACGATGTTAAAGTGTTTTGCCGGCAAGCAGGTAGGATATTTGTCGGAGGATGAAATGTGGAGGTATATCGGCCAAATCATCCCCATGATTAAGGAGAATTTCTCCGATTGGGATGCCTACATCGCCAGCTATGCGATTGGCCAGAGTTATTTGCAGCATGAGCATCCCTTCAGCTTTGTCAGTAAGAACCGGAAATATATTATGCAACTGATGAACTCCCTTCAAAACCCGATGCTTCAGTTCAAACCATAGTTATCTCATAACCTTATAACCTTCAATATGCATAAGGAGCCTCCCCCTGGTAGGGAAGGCTCCTTTTTGGCATAGGTTGGATAGAATACTATTCAATTGTGAATTCTTGAATTCTGAATGGCCCAGCGGCAATTTGTCCAATGAACCGATTCCGTCCGTCTAGAGGCGTGCCGAATATAAATTAATGCTCTTCTCTTCCAAGAAAGGTCTCGACATCATGCAAGGACGGCAGCGCATCAATCGCTCCGGGGCGACTCGCGGTAATCGCTGCAGCGGCATTAGCGAACCTCAGCAGCTCCTCAGCCCGTTTGCGATCCACCAGCTCTAATTGCTCCAGCCATTGCGGCATCGAATGTGCTTGATACAGCAGCGCCCCGATAAACGAGTCGCCAGCCCCCGTCGTGTCCGCAACATCCACCCGATTGCCGGGTACGGATACCTCCAGACCGCCGCGCGAGAACCAGGTTGCCCCCGCTGCGCCGCGCGTGTAAATCACATGCTGGACATCCCCGACGAATAGCGACGAGATCGCTTCCTTCTCATCAGCGATACCCGTAATGAACGTCAGCTCCTCATCGCTGATCTTTACAATATGACTGAGCGGAATAAACTCATGAATCGCGCGGCGGCATGACTCACCATCCGGCCATAGGGGAAGCCTGACATTCGGATCGAAGCTAATGGTTACTCCCGCTTTCCGCGCCAGCTCAATCGCCTTCCGATGAGCGTATTTCACCGGGGCTTCGATCAAATCCACTGAGCAAAAGTGCAGGATATCCCCTTTCGCGAACCAGTCGCCGCTAATTTCATCTTCATGCAGCAGCATATCCGCGCTCGGATTACGATAGAAGGAGAAGTCCCGATCGCCGTCTTCCTTCAAGCTGACGAACGCGAGCGCTGTATTCGCTTCATTCGTGCGCAGCACGCGCGATACATTTACACCACTCGCCACCATCTTGTCCACTAGGAAGTCACCAAATGCATCTGCGCCGAGCTTGCCGATGAACGCCGCCTGGCCGCCAAGCTTGGCGACCGCACAAGCGACATTCGCCGGCGCACCGCCAGCCGCCTTAGTGAAGCTCTCTACGCTCTTCAGCTCCACCCCCCTCTCGGCAGGGATGAAGTCTATCAATGCCTCCCCAATCGTATACACCGTCGTCATTTGCATGCGCCCCCTCATATGTCATGCTCTGAACTTGCAAGCAAGCCTTCGAGCTTGATTTCCCATCTAGCCCAAGCGCTGAAACAGTGAATACAAATATTCGACCGCTGTCGTTACGCTTGGGAAATATCCCATTTCCGCAACATCGTTACCTGGCTCTCACCTGTCGAGAATAGCTTGATGCCCCGGGAATCCGCACCAGGGTAAATCCGTGCCGTCATAACTACTTCCCCTTCACCAGCGAACACCTCTACCGAAGATTTATCTACAAAAATCCGCAGAGAAAGCTTGCCGTCCTTAAGGGGTACTGCGGCTTTGCGCTGGCCGCCAGGGCCAATGCCTGCCCGCTCCCGATCGAGCAGAAGCATTCCTTCTTCCTTATGATAAGCGATAACCGTCTCTTCTTGCCCCGTCTCATCCGTCCGAAGCTTAAGGCCGAATTCTAGCGCGTTCCCAGCTTCGAACTCAACTTGCAGCTCGTAGCTATCACCATCGACCGTCAATTGCTGCTCTCCGCTTAGCTTGACATTCGTCAGCTCATAAGCGTTACTGCGTCTTGATTCGATCTCTTCCACCGGGCTAAACAAGATCCGGTCGCCGTCCAGCACCGCAACGCGCGGCAAGCTCATCGCGCCTGCCCAATGATGTCCTTGCTGGGTCGGCATATCCTCTTCCCACATATCCATCCAGCCGATAACGATTCGTCTCCCCTGATCATCCAGTGTAGACTGCGGGGCGTAGAAGTCGAAGCCATGATCGACCTGAGCATAACGTTCAAACGTGAATGTCCCGGCTTCAGAGTCGAATTCACCCACCATATACATGTTGGAATGTAGATTGTTGTATTGCTCTCCTTGTGCTGGCATCCGCTGCGGCGACATCATCAGAATTGCTTTGTCCCCAAGCAGGAATAAGTCCGGGCATTCCCAGTTATCGCCAAAGGTACCGTCGCTCTTGGCTAATATGTTAACAAACGACCAGCTCAGTAAATCATCCGAGCGGTACAGCAGGACTAGACCGTTGCCCTGTGCATCATTCGAGCCTAGCACCATATAGTACTGGTTGTTGTACTCCATCACCTTAGGATCGCGGAAGTCCTTCCGACTAACCCCTTCCGGGATTTGATCAAGGCCAATGATCGGGTTGCCTTCGTACTTATGGAAGTTCACCCCATCCTTCGAGAATGCTATCGCTTGAACCTGTTCATAATCTTGATCCGGATTAGGCCCGGTTACCACATGTCCCGTATACAACAGCACAAGCTGACCGTCCTTCGCAACCGCACTGCCCGAAAAGCAGCCATCCTTGTCATATTCTTGATCTGGAGCCAATGCCACAGGGTGGTACTTCCAGTTCACTAGATCCCGGCTGACCGCATGGCCCCAGTGCATCGGCCCCCATACTGGTTTGTAAGGATAGTGCTGATAGAATAAATGATACTCCCCATTATAATGGATAAAACCATTCGGATCATTCATCCAGCCGAATTCGGCCATGAGATGATAATTAAGTCGATAATCGTCCTTTAGCAAATGCTTTGAATCCCTGATGAATTCATTTGCTCTCTCCAACGTATAAGTTTTTAGGATAGTCATAATTCCTCCTGTACAACTGCTTATTTAATAGAACCCTGCATAACGCCCTGAATGATATATCTTTGAGCGAATAAATAAACCAGCATTACCGGTAAAATGGTAAGCACGAGCCCGGCCATTAGCGGCCCATATTCTACGGAATACGTCCCATAGAAACTGAATGTCGAGAGCGGCAGCGTCCGATTTTGCGGAGATACCAAAATGAGAGACGGCAGGAGGAAGTCATTCCAGATCCACAGTACGTTCAGAATCGAAATAGTCGCGGTAGTCGGAGTCAACACGGGAAACACGATCCGAAAGAACGTTTGCGTTCGCGTACAGCCATCAATCAAGGCCGCTTCCTCCAGCTCGGCGGGCACGCCCTTCACAAATCCGTGATAAATGAACACCGCCAGCGGACTCCCAAATCCTAAATACATGTAGATGAGGGCCCATTTGTTATCCAGCATGCCTAGCGTTCCG
The DNA here is from genome assembly GCF_003931855.1 of Paenibacillus lentus. Classification (NCBI taxonomy): domain Bacteria; kingdom Bacillati; phylum Bacillota; class Bacilli; order Caryophanales; family Paenibacillaceae; genus Paenibacillus; species Paenibacillus lentus. Next base: position 625,899 of record NZ_CP034248.1, read on the forward strand.
TAAATTTTGACTAGCGGAATCATGATCGCCTGAAATGGAATAATCATCGCAGCAACCATGATCATGAAGGTATATTGATTAAATTTAGTTTGATTACGTACGAAGTAATGCGCTGTCATAGCGGCAAAAAGCGAAATTAACGCTACGCCTAAAATCGTTACAGTAAGCGAGTTTATAAATGAAGCTGTATAGTTCATCTTCTCAAACGCGTTGCGATAATTCGTCCAGTCTAAGCTTTGCGGCAGGGATAACGGATTTGAAGTAATCGCCGTATTCGCTTTGAATGAATTGATCAACAAAAAGACAAATGGAAAAACAAATAGTAAGAGCACTAGAGTTAGCCCAATCGTTTTCAACCATACCCCAGCAAGTCCTCTTCGAGCCGTGTCCATTAGGCTTCCACCTCCATCTTCTTCCCAAAATACACCTGAAGCAGCGTAATTACTGCGACAAGAAGGAAGAGTACTAGCGCTTCCGCTTGTCCTAGACCGTAATCACGAGAGAGGAACGCTTTTTCATAGACATGCATCGACACCATTTCCGTACTCTTGAAGGGCCCGCCCTTTGTCAGCGATAGGTTGACGTCATAGACCATAAAACCGCGCTGCAGGGTCAAAAATATACAAACGATAAACGAAGGAACCATCAGCGGCAAAGTCATCGTCCGCAGCTTCGTCCAACCATTTGCGCCATCAATGCTCGCTGCCTCCAATACATCGTTAGGCACACTCATGAGTCCAGCGATATAAATGACCATCATATACCCGGCATACTGCCAAATGGTCACAATGACGAGAGCCCAGAATGCCTTCTGTGGATCAGCCAGCCAGGATGTGCTAAATAGCGGAATCCCCGTCTTCTCCCCCACGAATACCAGAACATTTGAGAAAATAAACTGCCAGATCAAACCTAGCACGATGCCGCCGACCAGATTCGGTACGAAGAACCCGGCCCGGAATATATTCTGGCCTTTCAACCCTCTCGTAAGCCCGAAGGCTAATAGGAAGGCAACGCTATTGACCAGGATAACCGTAAATAATACATATTTCAGCGTCAAACCGAAGGACTTCCAAAATACCTTGTCCTGAAACACTTTTCCATAGTTCTCGAATCCTACTAACGTATGCGTCGTCGCGATACCGTCCCAATTCGTGAAGGTCAGATAAATACCATATATAAATGGAACGATCATTACGGTAAGAAAAGCGAATAAGGTCGGACCGGTAAATAGTAATCTCGTCTTAAGCCGTGGCCACCATTCCTTTTCTTTGATCATAACGATTCCTCTTTTCCTCTGTCGTTGTGAAGAAGTGATGGATAAGAACCACGATACATGTGCTCTTACCCATCACTATCGTCTTATCAGCCGATGTAAGATAAATTACTTCACGCTTGTCCAGTACTCTTCGATTTCTTTAATCAGTGTAGCCCGATCGCCAGCATCCCCTAAATATTTCTGCATCGATGCTCCGAGTTTTGCCCAGTGATCTGCTGGAAGCGTACTCATCGACTCTTGGGATTTGCCCTCGGCAATGTAATACTGAATGGACTGGCCAAGCGGATCAGCAGCTGGAAGTGTGATATTCTTGAACGCTGGAATGATGCTCGCTTGGTTAACTAGGAAATCCTGGCCTTTCTCTTCATATACAAGCCAATTCAGGAACTTCTTAGCGGCCTCCTGCTGTTCAGGCGTACTCTTCTCTTTATCTAGGATAATCCGCTTGGAAACAGCCGATGAAATTTCCTGGTTACCGAAATCGTCCGGATTGTTGCTAATCGGTACTGGAAGGAAGCCATATTCTCCGTTTGCCGTATCGAAATCATGAATCTGCGGCCATGCCCAGTTGCCCTGGAACCAAATACCAACTTCACCTTTACCGAGAACCTCAGGTCCGCGCTCATATACTCCTGCTAATGGAGACTTCTTGTCGATATTGTAATTTTTCATCATATCAAACGTATCCAAGAGGCCATTCAGCACGGCATTACCCGATAAGTCCTCTGTGCCAGCCTTCAGCGAATCTATAAATTTGTCCACCTCGGCCATGTCCCTGTCTTGACCTGCATAAGCCAATGGCAGGAAATGTGCTCCGAGCGACCAATCCATCGGAGAAATGATCAGCGCCTTTTTGCCTGTCGCTTCAATTTGCTTGAACAAATTCTCCAGGTCGTCTCTAGTCTTAATCGTCGATGGATCAAAGCTGCCGCCAACCGCTTCATCTAGGACGGCTTTGTTGTAAATGAAGCCATAGCCTTCGATTGCTAGCGGGAAGCCATAGTTCTTACCGTCGAATGTCGTCAATTTTGTCGCGTTCTCGACAGCATCCGCATTCCACTTTTCGCCGCTCAAATCAAGAATCCGATCCTTAAACTTCTCTACGTCTCCGGTATCAAGCATCATCATCGTTGGCGGATTTCCAGAGGCATACAAAGTGGAAGCCCTTTCGAAAGGAGAGGTTCCAGCAGGTGCAGCCATAATTTCTAGAGTAATATTCGGGTTATCCTCCTGAAACGTCTTCGCCGCTTCTTCAAGCTGCGTCTGAATTTCGCCTTTTGAGTTCAATAGCGAAATTTTGATTGCTTCACCTGAAGTGCTGGCTCCATCTGAGGAATTTGACGTTCCTGCATTATTGCCTCCGCCATTCCCTCCACACGCTGATACAACCAGTGCCATAAGTACAACCATCGCCGTCATGCTTAACCAATTCAATCGCTTCATTTTTTTCCCCCCGTTGCTAAAGTCGCTAGAAATTATAATATAGTTTGTTACTAACAGGCGCCCTCGATTCATTTGCTAAAATGTAATCGCTTGCAACCTGTTTGTAATCTAATTGTATGTCAAACCTTTATCATATGTCAATCGTTTGACATAAATTTTTTAAAAATTTCTTCCTAGCCTAAAAAAACAGGGCTGCCAGTAGTCAGTTTCACTGACTTTCTGGACAGCCCCGTTCCTATACGCTTATTTAAGCTGTACCCCGTATAACTAGCTCCACAGGCAAAGCGTTTCTAATTTCAACGGTTTCACCTTCCACCTGCTTACTAAGCAGTTCGACAGCCAGCTTGCCAAAGTCATCAATCGGCTGGCGAATAGTGGTCAACTCCGGTGATAGCCAACGAGCCGCGTTTACATCATCATAGCCGATGATTTTGACGTCCTCTGGCACTCGCTTCCCTGCCAGCTCGCATTCTTTCAATGCAAATGCGCCGATAATATCGCTTGTCGCAAATATGCCGTCAATGTCCGGATGCGCGACCAGCAGCTCACGCAGCAGCTGCTCATAACGCGCTTGGTCAAATACGTTCATATCCGTCTGAATAATGAGATGGGCGACGCCATGCCGCTGAACAACATCACGAAACGCATCCGTTCTGCGATTTGCCAGCAGATCGAGCTGTAAATTACCGCAAATATGGGCGATCTTGCGGCAGCCTTGGCTGACTAACCTTTCCGTAGCTAGTCTGCCCCCCTCGTAATTGTCTGAGCTGATGTAAGGGATATCCTCTCTGATCTGCCGGTCAAATGTAATAATCGGCGAACGAAGGCTCATGAAATCATCTACCTCCAAGGTGTGACTCCCCATCATAATCCCATCGACGCGATTGCGCTTCAGCATTTCGATATAGTCCCGCTCCTTCACGGGATCAAGCTGCGAGTTGCACAACAGCACCTTATACCCTTTCTGATAAGCGTAATATTCTATGCGATCCGCCAGTTCGCTAAAAAACGGATGAGACACACTAGGAACAATGAGGCCTAATATGTTCGACTGCTTGCGAAGCAGGGAGCGAGCAATCTCATTGGGCTGGTACCCCAGTTCGTCCATAGCCGCATATACCTTGGTGCGCGTAGCTTCACTGATATAACCCCGATTATTCATTACGCGGGATACCGTCGTGACGGATACCCCGGCCTTTAATGCCACATCATGAATCGTTGCCATGCTTGTTCCCTTTCATAATCGTATTATTCAATAAGTCAATAACTCAACTATACCCGACGGATTATTTTGGGACAAGGAACAAGGAGCGAAGAGTACCGTCTCACGGACTCATTCATGCTGTCTGCGTCTGGCTGTAATAGCAAGCAGTAGAACCGGAACTAAGGCGACCGCGCCGCATAGTATCCAGGATATTTGAATCGGGGTCTGATCGGATGTCAAATCCGTAAAATTCCGGCCGATGATCCCGGTGACAATCAGGCCAATGCATACCCCAAGCTGAGAAACTGCTGAGTCAAAAGATAATAGGGTGGAACGATACTCATCAGAAATTCTTTTGTTCAAGTAAATTTGCTTCGCCGCCGGGTACATTCCCCGACCCACCTCATAAATCAAGAAAGTCATCAGCACCGGATAAAACGTATTGAGAGAGCCCGCAAAAATAAGCCAAACGCCGATCATCCCGCAAGCATACATAAGCACTCTAATGTCGCTATTGTTCTTGCTCAACTTTCGTACGATGTAACTGCCCAATGTCATACAAAGGGAATAAGCTGCCTTGATGATGCCCATAATCCAAACTCCCTGTTCAGAGAGCCCTACAAGTCGAGGCTGTTGAAAGGTATTGCCCGCAGAATTGGAGAAGCTGATAAACAGTCCGATTATAAAAATGATCCATATCGACTTGTTTTGCAGACTAATTCCGACACTTTCCCGAATGATGGCGAATATATTTCTACTCTTGATTCGAGCAAATCCTCTTTTATTCTCATGCATATAGAAGACACATAACAAGATTGCTAACAAAGTAGATAGAATACTGGCGAGCCAGGGGAGGGAGTAACTATACATAGCGAGAAACGCCCCCAATAAACCGCAAATAAATCCAGCAATATACTGGATACTATTCACCGTCGTAAATAGAACCTCCATCGGCTGATGACTATTCTCCACGGCCCATGACTCCAGTGAACCCGATTGCAGACATATCGCCAAACCGCCAAATATTTGGGCAACAACCAGCACTTCCATCCGCTCCGATTGCATAAATAAAATGCTGTATATGAGAAAGCAGACGAGCCCTAGAATGATAGAGATCTTACGGCCATATTTATCGGCTATAGCGCCCGTCGGAATTTCAAACAGAAAAATGCTAACAAAAAAAATAACAAGCAAAAAATTTGCGGTTTGTAGCGACAGCCCCTTGGCCAGGAGAAATAAAATTAACGTGGTGCCCGTAATCTCACTCATGAAAAACTGAAGGAACCCCACCGTATAAAATAATTTATGAGCTTGAACCCGCAACCGCACCTCTTCCTTTCTTTTCTGAAATCGATCTTCTTCCAAGGAATGCAGTTAATTATATGGGTAAAAGTGGAACTTCAATATGACTTTCGTAACAATTTCACATTTATACTTATCCGTAATACACACGAAAAAACTCATATCCACATCGGGAACGATGTCGATATGAGTTTCAGAGAAATTACATATCCGAATGAGATCTCGTTATTATTTCCGCAGCGAAGGTACGGCTGTCTCGTCAAGCTGCTTCCTTCTATTCCGATACAACATATTTACGGCCATGGTGCCCAGGATTAATACCACTACGGATATTACACTACCCTCGATACCAAAGATCCCTCCCGATATCCAGGCAGGCCCTTGATCCGTGGCACTCAGCAAAGAGTATTCGGAAACCGTTCCCGAGACATTAAAGCCATATATGTAGCCTTGAAAGTAATTCCAGGTTAAATGCAAGCCGATCGGCCACCATAACCCGCCAGTAACCTCGCGCGCGACCGCCATAATCACTCCAGCCATGAACAGATTGGCGATGGGCAACGGGGTACTGAATACGCCCGGGTTCATGCTATGTAATAGTGCAAACAAGATTGAGCTTACTACAATGGCAGGCGTTTTCCCATAATGATAGCGCAGTAGACCCTGGATATATCCGCGTGAGTAAATTTCCTCCGATATGGCCACACCCACGAACAGAACCGCTCCCTTCAGCATAGGAACAAGCATATCCTGATCCCACGCCGCCGTCTGCCAAGCGATTCCGCCACAAGCCCAGATGAAGACAGCCGAGAGCGAGATCAGAATAATGCCTCCCACAGCACCATGTAGAGCGAATGCCGCTCCATGCGGCTGCTTTAACCCAAATGACCATCCTTTCCTCCGTTCAAAGAACGCGTACATTGCAAAGGAGCTCGCAATAAACAATATCATTTGCAGGTAATGAACCAGCAGACTCTCCCCGATCGAGGTTCCCAATTCATCCAAGTTCTTTCCCGAAGCAACGCCTACAACCGCAAAAATAAATGAAACGATCGTCATCGCCACCATAACCATCACAAAGCTTAGTACAATTTTACCCAGCACAGAGGCATGAGTCTTCATAAGCCACCTTCCTTCCCCACCATGCAATCCTTAATTGCAGTAATGATTTCCGATACAACTATAGCCTTGGTTTCTTTATGCTGTCAATCCAAATTATAGGCGGCTTAGCCGCGACATATATTCAACAGCGGTAGTCCCATACCCATTCTTGAAATGCTTGTTTCAAATGGGCTAGATCTACTTGCCTTGCCAAGCCCATTTAAATCGTGTACGATTTAATCGTAAGCGATATATATATAAAGATATGATCGTTCTCTAAATAAATGAAAATATCAGGGAGGTTTATCAATGAATAGCGTATATGATTTCCAGGTTAAAATGACGAATGGGAAGCAGAAGTCGCTTCAAGACTACAAAGGACATCCTTTAATTATCGTGAACACCGCCAGCAAATGCGGATTTGCACCTCAATTTGGCGGGCTTCAGGAGCTATACAGCAAGTATCAGGATCAGGGATTAGTCATCCTGGGATTCCCCAGCGATCAATTCAACAATCAGGAGTATGATAATATAGATGAGACGACGCAGTTCTGCCAGATCAATTACGGCGTAACCTTCCCGATTTTTGCCAAAGTCGATGTCAACGGGGAGCATGAGGACGCCTTATTCACATATTTGAAGCAGCAGCAAAAGGGCGTACTGTCCAGCAAAATCAAATGGAATTTCACCAAATTCCTCGTTGACCGGGAAGGGAAAGTCGTCAAGAGATACAGCCCAACGGTCGTGCCTAGTAAAATCGAAAAAGATCTCATCCCATTGCTATAAGACGTTTCAACGCTTCATAAACCCATTTCGAATAACCTAATTTTAAACATAAACAAGGTGAACATTGTGGAAGATTTTTTGACGCTAAAAAAACAGCTCTGCTTTGCCGTCTATGAGACAGCTAGTGAATTTAACAAGCTCTATGCCGGCATACTCCAGCCCTTCGGGTTAACCTACCCTCAGTATTTAGTTCTGCTTGCGCTATGGGAGAAGGATGGGATCACTGTCAAGGAGCTAGGAGAGAAGCTGGATCTGGGAACGGGTACGTTAACCCCTATGCTCGCTCGGATGGAAGCCAACGGCTGGGTGCAAAAAAGACGCTCCGAGTTGGATGAAAGGAAAGTATTTATCTATTTACAGCCTAAGGCATTAGAGGAAAAGTCGGATATTACGCTTAAAATCAGTGAAGAAATACGTTCCTGCCAGATCGGGCTTGAAGATTATGAGCAATTGATGCGGCAGTTGAATGACCTGCACAGAAAATTGAAAGACAGAAGCTCATAAAGCCTTGGAAAAGGAAATGACTGAGACGCGAACCTTATGCGGTTCGCGTCTTTATTACTATGAGAAGATCAACACCAACGCCTAGTTAGTGCTTCTTTGCTTTTTCTCATCATATCCTCCTTACTCTGCCCCTTTGGAAGATTCCTTAACAACTAGCCTCGCGTCTACTTTGAAGCTCCGTTTATCCGCCCACACATTATCGTTCATCTGATCGATCAGCTTCTCTGTCATCACAGCTCCCATCGCATAAAGCGGCTGCTCCACCGAGCTGATTCGTGGCCTGACGTAATTAGTCAGCCTAATATTATCGACCCCGGCGACAGCCAATTGATCTGGGATAGATATGCCTAGCTCAGCGCATGCTTTGTATACCCCAAGCGCCATCTCGTCGTTCGCGGCAAATACAGCGGTAAAGTCGGATCGATGGCTTCGCAGTCTTTTGAATGCCTCGCAGCCCCCCTCTTCTGAAAAATCCCCGTTGTCCACCAAATCGTCTTCATAAGGGATTCCCGCCTCTTGGAGCGCTTTCATATACCCTTCTAAACGTGCCTGACTGTCCATTGCATCAGCATATCCGCAAAGAAAAGCGATTTTCCGATGTCCCTGCTCTACGAAGTGAACTATCACCTCTCTCGCAAGCTTAACATTATCCGTAAAAGAGCAAGGCATCTGCGGATGTTCAATCTTGCGGCCGATCAGGCCAATCGTGTACCCGTTGTCGGCATAAACAGCAATCTCCTCGTCCGATAAATTTGGTGTCACCAAAATTAAAGCGTCCACGGTCCGGTTCATCAATAAAGAGAGAAATTCGAACTCCTTCGCCTTCTGGTTCTGTGCATCACAAATGAGTACCTTATAATGAAGCGAATTAGCCATATTTTCGATGCCCTTGATAATTTCTGCATAATAAGAAACACGAATATCGGAAACGACGACAGCCAAAGTCATCGTTTTACGGGAACGCAGCTGCTTGCCCATATTGTTGGGAATATAGTCCAATTCGCGAATGGCCTGCATTACTTTTGCCTTGGTCTTGGCATTCACGAGATTACTCCCGTTCAATACACGGGATACCGTAGCGGGAGATACATCGGCTTTCTTCGCCACGTCAATGATTTTACTAACCTTCATAAGCGCAAGCTCCCACACTTTCGAGAATGATAATTCTATATATTTTACCGGATTACGTGCCTTACCATTTGAAGGTCATCATCGATTTGGCGGGGATGTTATAAGTAAAGGCTTGGCTGCCCCACTGAATTTTGATGTTCTGATCGGAGAATTGCGGGTTGTATACAACCACGACTTTGGAGCCGTCCGGGTTCTTGAACGCCACATTCTTCATATCTCCATAGGTGTTGGATTCAACCCGGTACGCGCCGGGAACAACGAATTTACTGTAATGGCCCAGCAGATAGTACTGCTTCTTGAAAATAACGCTATTCTCCGGATTATCACTCCGATTATCCGAATTCTGAATCGTGATCATCCCACGGTTGCTATTATTCGGCGCTAGCAGGGTCGGACCGCTTCGCTGATCCAGCGCGAGATTCCACGTAATGATCGATTTTGACCAGTTGCGGGTAATGTTGATGAATTCATTCGCCATGTTGTCGAAGCCAGAATGGGTGGCGTTCTCTGGATCATTCCATGTGCCGAAGCCACCTTCTGTGAACCAGATGTCCTTATCCGGATGGGCATTATGAAGACTCGTCATCTGCGAGCCGTCTCCAATGTCATAATGGTGGAATGCGCTCCCATCAACAAAGTGGCCTTTCCCGGCATTTTTCAAATCCGTAATTACTTTATTCGGGAAGTTCCAGTCCAGATAATTATGGTCAAAAGTGATGATCTTCGTGTTCAGTCCCGCATTGCGAAACGTTGGACCTATGAAATCGCCAATCGCACCGATTTGATCCTGCTCATTCATTTTCATCGTCGGATAGGTGTTCGTTTCATGTAACGGCTCGTTTTGTACCGTAATCGCGTAAATCGGAATGCCTTCATTTTGATAGGCTTCGACGAATTTTTTCAAATAATCAGCAAAAGTCTGGTAATGCTCCGCCTTCAGCTTGCCGCCGTTTAGCGTATTCGAATACTTCATCCAGGCCGGGGCACTCCATGTGGAGGCGAACACTTTGATGTTCGGGTTCTTGGCCAAAGCCTGCTTCACCATCGGGACGATGTACGGCATGTCCCTGCTGATGGAGAAATTGTGCAAATTGTTGTCGTTCGGGGTATCGGCATAAGTGTAGGCATTTGGATGATAGCATGTTTATATCGATTTTTAAAGGAACAAAATTTCGGGTGGGTTCGCAAAAAGCGTTTAAAATGGAGGCCAAACGGCTAATCATGCTCCGTACATAAAAAAACGATGCCTTCGGCTCGAATGAACTGAAAGCATCGCTCTAATATCCTATTTTACACGTGCTAAGGCCAACGAATGGACCTTAAAAGCAATTAATAAGCCCCGCGAATATGCTCCGCTACCTCGCTCCGATAAAAGGCTTGAAGACGCTCCAACTCTTCAGGACGGAATGCTGGAACCTGCAGCGTACCGAGGTTGTCCTCGACCTGGCGAACATTCTTAAATCCAGGAATGACGCAGGTCACTTCCGGATGATCGAGAATCCAACGCATCGAAGCACGAGCCATATCCCCGCGGCCCTCGGCAATCCAGGACAACTGGGAAACCAGCTCAACACCTTTGACAAAAGGTAGGCCCGCAAAGGTCTCACCTACGTTGAATTGCTCGCCGTTCGCGTTGAAATTCCGGTGATCGTCCTCGCTAAATTTCGTCTCCTTCGTAAATTTGCCCGTCAACAGACCGCTCGCCAGCGGCAACCTCGCCAAAATGCCGACTCCCGCTGCCCTGGCCTCCACGAACAATTTCTCCGCTGGCTTCTGGCGGAATATATTGAAGATAACCTGCAGCGCTTTGACGCCAGGCACACTTAAGCAGAACAGCCCCTCTTCCACTGTCTCCACAGAGACGCCGTAGTGGCGGATTTTGCCTTCCGCCTTCAGCTTATCCAGCACCTCAAACACCTTGCCATCCTTCAGCACCGCTAGAGGCGGACAGTGAATTTGATAAAGGTCAATCCGCTCGCGCTGCAGATGCTTCAAGCTGGCTTCGCAGTAGGCGCGCACCGATGCCTCGGAATACGTGTTGAGGTCATGGATGTCGCCCGCCCGGCAAAATTTGGTGGCAATATGGATCTCGTCCTCTTTGCCTTTGGTCGCTTTAGCCAGAAGCTCTTCCGCATGACCCGACCCGTATACATCCGCTGTGTCAAAAAAATTGACGCCATGCTCCATCGCCGTCGCCAAACCACGCAACGCTTCCTGGTCATCCGAGTGACCCCAGCTCCCGCCGATCGCCCATGTCCCAAAGCTCAGCTCGCTGACTCGTAACTCTGTATCTCCCAATTGCCGATAATTCATTGTCCCATCCTCCTTAGTACCCACTCTATTCTGAGCATAGCCAAAAAAGCGCTTTCCCGCAACATGATAGCAGAAATGCGCTTAATATTAACGGATTTTGGAGCTTTTATCCCTATGATTCCTACTTGGCTGCAGCAAACCGTTGGTACTGATCCATAAATGCCCCTACGCTCTGGACAGGCACGAGATACTTTGCCGTCTTGGTATGGATGATGATCTTATCCATCGAACGGTTAAAACCGATCGGAGTAACATTTCCACTATATATTAATCCGTAACTTCAATACGATCAATTTCCTGTTTGCTAAGAGCAAACTTACTGAATATATGTCGGATGACAACATGCTCCCCTTGGAAAGTGACCCGCACCGTGAATAACCGGACAAACACGAAAATAATGGCGGCCGCAATCCCTAAAGACAGAATAATATACATTTGGCATCTCTCCTCGCTATAATCTAAAACACACTTTCATTCCGTTTAGTTTCATTTAAATTCGGAAAGCAGTGACGCTTTCCCAAGCGATTTTATAAAATCAAGCTATTTTATTGCTAAAATACATATTTTTTGGAAGGAAATTGTAAGTTTATCGCTAATTAAGTAATCAGGCACTTATTATTGGTTTTCCCACCGGGAAGGAGGTCGTTTAGAACGCTAGAACAGCCGAAAACAGGAAGTGACTCAGTCAAGAAACTAAAGCGCTTACAAGTAGTGTTATTTTGAGAGGAGATGAAGGTCATGTTTTCATGTGTAAAAAAATCAATTCATGTTTTATTGGCGTTCGTAATTACGCTGCCACTGATGTTAACCATGCCAGCAGTTACTGAAGTTTCGGCAGCAAGTGATGCTGTCATTCATTTATCGGCAGAAAAACAAACGATTCGCGGTTTTGGAGGCATGAATCACCCGGCATGGATTGGAGATTTGACAGCGGCACAAAGAGAAACCGCTTTCGGTAATGGACCGAATCAATTAGGATTTTCAATAGTAAGGATTTATGTGGACGACAACAGAAATAATTGGAACAGAGAAGTGGCGACTGCAAAAAAAGCGATTGAACACGGCGCACTAGTCATTGCTTCGCCGTGGAATCCTCCAAGTGATATGGTTGAGACCTTCAATCGTAATGGGGATACTAAGGCAAAACGACTTAAATACGATAAGTACGCAGCGTATGCACAGCACCTTAACGATTTCGTTTCATACATGAGAAATAATGGCGTCGATCTATATGCTATTTCTGTCCAAAATGAGCCGGATTACGCGCATGACTGGACGTGGTGGACTCCACAGGAAATGCTTCGTTTTATGAAGGAAAATGCCGGGTCCATCAATGCCCGAATTATCGCACCCGAGTCTTTTTCTTACCTTAAAAACATATCAGACCCGATTTTGAATGATCCACAGGCCCTTGCTAATATGGATATTCTCGGCGCTCACACTTATGGCACTCCGTTCAGCAATTTCACTTATCCTCTTTTCAAGCAAAAAGGAGCGGGAAAAGAGCTTTGGATGACAGAGGTCTATTACCCGAATAGTGACAATAACTCGGCGGACCGCTGGCCGGAGGCATTGGACGTTGCGCATCATATCCACCACAATATGGTTGACGCAGAATTCCAGGCCTATATCTGGTGGTACATTCGCAGGCAATACGGTCCTATGAAAGAGGACGGTAATATCAGCAAGCGCGGATATGCCATGGCTCATTACTCGAAATTCATTCGTCCCGGATATGTAAGGGTTGATGCAACCAAGAACCCTGATACCCACGTATTCACTTCTGCCTACAAAGGCGACAACAAGCTTGTTATTGTTGCAGTGAACAGAGGCACTACAGCAGTAAACCAAAACTTTGTCTTGCAAAATGGGACGGCAGCGAGCGTATCGAGATGGATTACGAACAGCAGCAGTAATCTGACAGCCGGAACACCATTGGATGCATCAAGCGGCTCCTTTTTTGCCCATCTTCCTGCCCAGAGCATCACAACCTTTGTTGCTGAACTCAGCGGCGGCAGCGGTGACAGTGGCACCACATATGATGCGGAAACCAATACAATATTGTCCAACGCAGCCGTAGAGACCATCCATTCAGGGTATAACGGTGCAGGATATGTCAACTTTAATGCATCTACCGATGCGAGCATTGAATGGAATAATATCTACTGTGCTGTTACAGGAACTAAAAACGTGAAGTTCCGGTATGCCCTGGAGAACGGGACAAGAAATCTGGATGTCTACGTTAACGGATCGAAGGTAGTGAGTAATACTGCCTTTGCAGCGACTGGAGGTTGGGCGACCTGGGGCGAGAAAACGATCCAAGTGCCTATGAATACCGGAACCAACACTTTAAAAGTAGTCACTACCGGTACGGAGGGACCGAACATCGATAGCATACATGTCTCGGCCCAATAGGCACGTTAAGAAGTAACCGAGAAATTCTGCGATCAACGTAACAGTGAATAAAGAAGGCTGTCGAGACGTTCTCGACAGCCTGAACACCTCGAAAGGTGTATTTTATCTTAAGCTTATTAAAAAAACCTCCGGCCTTTAGACCTTGAATACATGGATTAACTGCTTAAGCTCCTGCATCATTTCATCTAGAGCTTTAGAAGACTCAGAAATAGTCTCCATAATCGCGCTTTGTTGCTTAGATGTGACCGATACGGACTCCGAATTTGTAGCAGATTCCTGAGCGGCTCTGAACATTTCCTCCACCGAGGCCGTGATCTCTTCGGAGCTGGCGGACAGCTGCTGTGTGGTCGAGGATACATCATGCATTTGAGTCGACACTGCCCGAATCGAGGAGAGAATATGCCCAAAGGTCTTCCCAATGTTCTCTACACGTGAAATCCCTTCACCCATCACTTGAATACTATGCTCAACGGCTTCGGCCGTCGTAGTCGTGGAATTCTGTATCACATTAATGAGCTCAACGATGCCCGAGACCGATTCATTCGTTTGCTCTGCCAGCTTCTTCACCTCATTGGCCACGACCGCAAAGCCTCGGCCATGCTCCCCGGCTCTAGCCGCCTCGATCGAGGCATTAAGCGCCAGAAGAGCGGTCTGGTTGGAAATCATCGAAATGACGTCAACGATCTGGCCGATTTCCTTAGAATGACTGGCCAATTCCTGTATTCCTTTAGCAGTATGCTGTGAAGCTTCACCGATGATGTTCATTTGAGCAATTGCCGACTGAACCTCTTCATACCCGCGTTCCACTTCATTGGTCACGGCTTCCGATTGATCGGTAACGTCTACGGCCGTTTCCGATATTCGCTGCACACCGATAGACATTTCCTCCATCGCTCTTGCCGATTGCTCAGCGCCCATAAGCTGTGTCCGAGCGCCCAGAGCCACCTCGCCAATAGCTAAGGCAATCTGGCCAGAAGCCTCTGCAGATTGATTCGCCGATGTGTGAAGCTCGGAGGATGCCGTAGATACTTGATTTACCGTCAGATTTATTTTTTGCACAATATTGGACAAAGAGTCAATCATGGCGTTGATATTTATACCCATTTGGCCGATCTCGTCTTTCGATTGCACTGGTATTCTCTGCTTCAAATCTCCCTCGGCTACATATTTCATTACATTCGACACACGAACAATTGGTTTGGCAATAAGACGGGTAAACAATAAGGATATGATTGACACAACCACTACAGAAATAATAATTGTAATGATGGAAATAGTTCGCGCGTTCAGTACCTTCGTGTTAATTTCACTTTCTGGCACGGTAATGATCAGCTTCCAATCCGTATTCGGAACGGTGCCAAAATAACTGATCAGCTTCTCTCCATTCTCATCCCGGTAGCTAACCGAACCATCGTTCTGGCTTAAAACTGTATCAAAAGCCGCCTTTTTCTCTGGCGTATTCTCGAACTCTTCAATTGATTTACCGATCCGCTCAGAATCCGGAGAACTATAGTACACTCCCTTGCTGGAAATAAAGTATCCATACCCGCTTTCCCCTAATTTGATCCGTTCGCTCATTTGTCCAAGGGTATCGGGCGTCAGTGAGAAGGCAACGCCGCCAAGGAAATCTCCATTATTGCCGACGATAGGAACAATTACCGGAATGATGTAAATATCTAGTGGTTCCAAGTAGGACATATCCGCAACAGAAGGCTGCTTCGTCTCCTTAGCTTTCAAAAAATAAGCCGCATCACTCATATCCGAACTCATACCGAGCATATTCGTTAGGAGTCCCTTGTCATCAATAAGGCTGTATCCCTCTGACTGGTTGTCACTATGATCCAAAATAGTAAGCAAGGGAAATATTTCCTCCGCCTTCATGGTCTTAAATTCTTCATGCTCAGAGATAAGTCCCTCTACGGCACTTGTCTTGCTTTTGATCCATTCGTCAATTCGGTCTATATTCATTTGAAGTGTCTGCTCCGCCATCTCTTTGGTATCGTCACGGACCACACCACTAAAATAGCTCGTGAAGAAAATTGTAGATATCAACAGTGGTACGATTGATAAGGTTAGCAAAACCGCCGACCACTTCCATTGAATAGAATTAAACTTTTTCATAATGGAACCTCCTGGTATGTTAGGTCTATATCCCTAATAAAGTAATAGAGCACTCAAATTATATCGGCCTAAACACCGCTATTTTCTGTGAATAATTGTTGAATATTATGAACTTTGTGAGAATTTTCACCTACTGCTATATTCCAAAAGAACCACAAACCAACTAGGAATACCTGCGATTTTACTAGAGACGAGGGTATGAAAATCCTATACAGGTGGTACAAAACAAATCCAGCGATCCTGGTAAGGATCGCTGGATTTGTGAATGATTCCGTATGGAGCATGCTTCATTTCTATGCGTGCCGCTTTGTTTTTAGAACCGGACAAGCCAAAGGCCTGCTCCTGTGGAGTGGATTAAATTATGATTTAATTTCATACTTCCGCACCACCTATGTGCGGATGCCATATTATACCTTTGAGATGTGTGATTATAACTAAGTGAGGGATACATCGATGATCTATACCGCTCTTGGAGATTCCATTACATTTGGGGAAAATGCCTCTTCTTTCGCAAAATCTTATCCTCGATTAGCCGCATCCCTGTTAAATGCTTCAGGGTCCCATAAGGTGATAGGGTACGTTCTGGCACGCCCAGGCTGGAACACCTATGGTTTATTAGATGCCGCGGTATGGCAAGGTTCCTCCGTCATCAGCCGATCGGACGTCGTCTCGGTCTGGATTGGCGGGGTGGATTTAGCGAGCTCAGCCTTGTCTTCACTAAGGAGCAAGCAGCCATTAAACGCCAAGCAACTCCTAAGCCGCTATCGGCAAAATTTCCATGCCCTGCTGACGCAGATCCGAAATAGCAGTCCTGCCCGAATCATCTGCTGCACGCAGTATAATCCTTTTCCGAGCAGTCCTCTTGCCGCCGAAGCCATCACAGCCCTGAACCAAACTACAAAAGAGGTCGCGCACAGCTATAAGGCAAAAGTCGCACCCGTTCATAAATGGTTCGAAGGCAAGCAAAAGAAGCTCATTTACGGATACCGGCAAGGAAAAATGGAGGACGCCTTAAGCGGGTTCTTCCCCATTCACCCTAATGATCAGGGGCATCAAGTGATCGCGAAGGGATTGGTTCCTTATCTTGACCCTAATTCTTAACATCAAAGCCATATTATTAGGAAAGGCACCAGCCTAATTGGTTGATGCCTATTTCTATTCATTTTTCTCTATATTCTTTACATATTTAAATATGTGGTTTCCATAAACCTAGAGCCGTAACATGCTATAATATAACTAATACACGACCCAATCAGGAAATTATAAACGCCCGAGTTGGAGAGTTTAACCCTGTACATATAAAAACTGAATTTACCGTAATGTTTCTGAAGGAGTCATAACCATGAAGACGGGAATTTCCATTTTTAAAAAGCTGATGCTGGGTGTACTTCTCATGTTTAGCTTAATCATCATTATTTTCTGGGTGATTTATCGGTTAAATATCAATGATATCCAGACTGAATTGAAGAAGAACAAAATCTCTGAAGTGAAGTTCATTACTTTGCAGCTTACGAATCAATTCGAGCAAGTTCTTATGAATACGATTACATTATCCGAAGACCAATCTGTTCGAAAATATCCTTACGAGCTGGAGTATGGCAATCTATATTCCAGACATGAGACGAAGCTCATGATTATTGATAAACTGTCTCTGAATAGTACATACACGCCTTGGAATAATTCGATTACGTTATATTATCCTGATTTTGAGGAAACCATCTCCTCTGACCCTGCTTATAACATAGATAAATACAATCCTCCAACCCAAACATTAAATAAATGGACTTTACATTTGGAGAAGGATGGCTCTGGCTATTACTCTAACTTAACTCAAAGTCATATTGGCCCCCTACTTATAGAAACGAGGGTGTCACTGGATCAACTGCGCAAAATGATACGGCAATATACATCGGGGACTCCCCTGCTCTACGACTCTTATAACAACAAGACGATCCAGAGCGAACCAGCGCTATTATCGGAGGATATCATAAACCGAATCACGCCTTTAATCACCGGAGAAAGCGGCTTCTTATCCCTAGAGGTAGACGGCATCGAACATATTGTTACTTATATGAAGTCGGACATGCTCGATTTATACTTCATTGACTATCATCCTAAACACCAATTCATTAAGCCGATTTACCGGAATAATACTCTTTTTATAAGTGCTATCGTTGTCTTGCTATTAATTTCACTGATATACAGCCTTGTACTTCGCAAACAGGTGCGTACGCCTATCATTCATCTAAGGAAAGCCATATCTCTATTTGATCGCGGGGATTTCTCAAGTCGCGTAAGTAGTCTTGACGCTGAGGAATTCAGAATGCTAGGCAACTCCTTCAACCGAATGGCAGAAAACACCCAAAAGCTCATTGAACAGGTTCTAGTCGGCGAGTTAGAGCTCAAAGAAGCACGTTTAAAGCAATTTCAGGCTCAGATCAACCCCCATTTCCTGTACAACTGCCTGAATTTTATACAGAGCAAGGCCGGCATCGAGGACTATGATTCCGTTACAGCCATGACACTTCATCTCAGTGCTTATTACCGGTATGTCCATAAAATTGAACATATTGACTCGACGATCAGGGAAGAACTCAGGTTCGTTGAAAATTACCTTTCTATTATACAATTACGCAAAAGTACATTGACCTTCTCGATCGAGATTCCAACCGAGATAGGCACACATTCGCTACCGCGGATGATTCTTCAGCCACTTGTTGAGAATTGTGTTCAGCATGGCATAGAGAATTCCTTGGGTCCCGGTCATATTGAAATCAGAGCAAGGAATGACGAGACATCTATTCAAATTTCTATCAAAGATAACGGCGCAGGTATGTCTGCTGATAAACTCTCTCTTATTCGCCAACGCATGGAAGAATCTAAAGAACTAGAAGATATATCGGGGATAGGTATCCGCAATGTATATCAGCGTCTCAAGCTTTATTTTGGTCCGCAAGCCGGGCTTAGTATAACTTCGAGTTTATCAGAAGGAACATGTTATACCCTTACAATCCAAAAGCAGGAGGAAGATTATGCTGCAGCTGCTATTAGTTGATGATGAATCTTATGTGGTCGATGATATGGAAATTGCCTTCCCCTGGAGCCAATATGGGATCGCCAAAGTCCACAAAGCTTACTCTGGAGTAGAGGCACTTCAATTAGTTAAGGATCATACGATTGATATAGTCATTACGGATATTGCCATGCCAACGATGAATGGACTTGAGCTTATTAGCCATATTAAAAAACACAACAAGTCGATAAAATGTATCCTCCTAACAGGTTACGCAGAATTTGAATACGCTCAGGAAGCCATACAGCAGGGAGCCGTCGACTACTTACTGAAGCCTCTAGAGCACAGTAAGCTCGCGCTTTGTCTGGAAAAGACCATTCACAGTATCAAAGCCGAGCTCGAGCAAATCGCTTCCTACGAGAAGGTACTATTTACATTCAAAGAGCATCTTCCTGTGTTGAAGGATAAGCTGCTAAATGAATTGTTACTAGGTAAATCTTTCTCCGATGAAGCTTTAGAGGACAAGTTATCGGATTATTCGCTTTCTTTTCGTCAAGACGAAGATATTTTCCTCATGGTCATTCGCCTGGAGGAGCACTTTATCCAATACGGTTCGAGCAGTCTGCTGCTCTTCGAATATGCGGTGACTAATATCGCTTGCGAATTGCTTGAGGAAGATTTTGAAACGTGGCATTGTAGAGATTCATATGATTATCTGGTATTGCTATTAAAAGCAAAGCAATCGGATGAACAGAAGGATACTGAAAGATTGATGAAGGAACTTACCCACCGCTGCCTCCAATTGCACCGTAATGTGAACGATTACTTAGGCGGCGGCATATCGGTCATCCTTTCCTATCCAGGAAAGTTCAGATCAGATATTCGCCTGATGTATGATCATGCTGTTGCGGCGATTCGGAAGCAGCTTGGGAACGAGACAGGTTATTTCTCTGCTTTGACCGAGCCACCGGAAATGTCCTCCGTGAGTGTGTTAAGTGTATTATATAACCCTCCGACCTTCATACAGCTTTTGGAAACCAATCAATGGGATGGATTTAGAGATCGATTGGATCATATCGAGAAGGCATTCAACGCCCTATCCGAGCAAACTCAGGAACATTTAGATGCAATCCGAACGGTCATCATGACCTCGTTTCATTACATCGCACATAGAAACACTACGCTTCTATCCGATCTAGTCGGAAGCGAATTCATGAACCGGCAGAGCTTTCACACTTTGCCCCAGCTTATGGAATGGACGAGGCAGTTTGTTAATAAACTACAGGAGAAGCTGGAGAAGGATGCATCTGATCAGCAGCAGGATATCATTCGGAAAATTCAGGCGTTTATTTCCGAGAATCTATCCACAGTATGTCTGCAATCGATAGCAGATCATGTAGCCCTCCATCCCGTCTACGTATCTAAGCTATTTAAGCAAATATGTAACATCAACCTAAGCGAATATATTCATAGCATCAAGATGGAGCAAGCCGTTGTCTGGCTCCGGGATACGACAGACAAAATCTATGAAATTTCCAAAAAACTCGGTTATTCCAATTCACAATATTTTATTAAAGTATTCAAAGATAAGTATCAGATGACTCCGCAGGATTACCGGGATCAGTTCAGTTAGGCTTACATACCAATAAGGAGGGGGCTGATCTCAGCCCCCTCCTTTATCGGAGATGTTCACTATTTAACCGATTCATACCACTCATTTACTTCTTCCGCGATCTTTATGCCGCCGGAAGAATTATACTTCTCAACAAAGGAATCAAACTCATCGATAGAAGACTGACCATAAATAATTTTGTTCTGGACTTCCTTCTCCAGCTTGCTAAGCATGTCTCCTCTGGAAACCTGGGTTGGCGTAGGTTTACCCGTGAACATTTCCATCATAACCGCATCCTTCTGATCGACAATGATCTTCGCGGCTTGCATTTGCTCAGGAATTGCTTTAGCCAATGATTCTTCGTAAGGAGTTGACGGCTGTTCGCCATTCGCCAACTTGGCAAGTCCATTAATACGCAGGTAAGGAATAATGGCTCCATCGAATGTCAAGGTGTACCGTATAGCATCAACCCATCCTCCAGGAATCTTATCACTGTCTTGTTCACCGTAGATCTCGCCGTTCGGGCCGATCGCATAATCGTAACCTTCTGCGAACCCATTCGCAAACGGACCCTCCCCGTCAGGGTTAGCCCAATTATCGAATAAGTAATTCTGGTATACAAAGAACGCGTCTTTGTGTTTCATTTTTTTGTTAATTAGAACAGCACCGCTGCTGATTGGCGTTCCATGACGCCCAACTTTGCCGTCAGGCCCTGCTGGAAGTGGGTAGGGCTTGTATTCAGCTCCAGGCACATTACTCTTTAAATCTGAAAGCGGCCAACCTGTCATCCAATAAGGCCCCACGATAATACCGGCCTTTCCTGCCGTGAATGCTTCGGTTGCTTTTACTTCATCGTACAAGCCAGATTCTTTGGATATGTACCCCTTCTTCATCCACTCTTGTAGTTTAAGAAGCCCTGGCTTCATCTCAGGTTGTGTAGAACCATAAACTAACTTACCGTCACTCCCTACATTCCACTGGTTAGGCATCGCGCCAAACATTCCGAACACCCAGCCTGTATCAGACATCCAAGTATTTAGGTTATTTTTAAACCCAATGGACAGCGCTATAGTATCCTTTTTGCCATTTCCATCAGGATCCCCGTTTGTAAACGCCTCCATAACAGTTTCAAGCTCGTCAAGCGTTTCCGGGGCTTTTAAATTCAGCTTCTTGAGCCAATCTTCGCGTATATACATGACCGGATCATTGTTATAGGCATTTTCCAAAATCGGAATCCCCATTCTCACTCCGTCACGAATGTAAGGGTTCCAGGCTGTTGGATCCTGAGCCATAGCTTCCTTGTAAGCATCGGATGCATATTTATCGAATAACTCACCGGCATCCGCAAATTGGCCGCTATCAATCAAATCATTGATGAGTTTGATATCTCCTCTAAAAGCAATGATATCCGGCATCTCTTGTCCCGATGAGAGCATCAATCGAAGCTTTGTAGCGTAGGCATTATTCTGCTCACTAACCGTCCATAAATATTTAATATCGATTCCCAGGGTTTCTTTGGCCCATTTCGTATGCACGTTATTCTCAATGTTCTCGCCATTCTTAAATTTCATATTTGTTGTAATCGGGAACACGGTTGTGATGGATACAGGCTCTACATACTTCCCATTCTCGAACTTAGCAGAATACATTGAATCGCCTGTAGCAGCGCCATCTCCGGTATTGCCAGTGTTTGCATTATTGACGGAACTTCCTCCACAGGCCGCCAATGATGTCATCAGCATTGCACTTGTCAGGACAGTGACAAAGGATTTTTTGAACTTCTTCATCATGTGCTCTACCCCCACTAATTTTATTGATTCTTCCAATGTACCATTCATTAAATAGTTTCTTAAGAGCAGCATCACCTCCCAGCTATAAATCGCAAGTTACTCTTTCACAGCTCCCAATACGATCCCTTTGACAAAGAACCGCTGCAAATATGGATAAACTAGCAAGATAGGCAGCATCCCGATAAAGATCTGGGCTGCTTTTACCGTTCTATTCGATATATTTTCTAAATCCTCTGGACGTACCGCCACTTTACTAAAATCCTGCTGGACTATAATAGTCTGCAAAAACGTGGCTAATGGGTAATTTTTGTGATCTGTCATAAAGATCAGCCCGTCAAACCAATTGTTCCAATGTCCGACCATTGTAAATAAAGATAACGTAGCAATGGCAGGAAGTGACACAGGCAGATAAATACTGAACAGGGTTCGGAGGTGACCTGCACCGTCGATAAATGCAGCCTCCTCCAGTTCCTTAGGCACCCCGCGAAAAAAATTAAGCAAGAGAATCATATTCCAAACCGATACGGCCCCAGGGAGAATAAGAACCCAAAGCGTATTCATCATATTCAGCTTCTGGATCAAAATATAGAACGGGATTAAACCTCCATTGAACAACATCGTAAAGACAAAGAACCAGGTGTAAATATTTCTGCGCTTAAACTTATGGCTTTCCTTAGATAGCGGGTATGCCGCAAGCGTAATGAGAGTCATACTGATAAGCGTCCCGAGTACCGTCCTTTGAACAGCTACCCATAAAGAACGCAGGAAATTCTCATTCGCCAAGGTCTTAGCATAAGCCTCAAATGTAAAGTTCACAGGAAACAAACCAACCAAATTGGCATTGGCAGCGGCTTTACCACTGAATGAAACAGCCAATATGTGTACCATCGGAATAATACAAAGTAGTGATATCAATATAAGGAATGTATAGTTAAAGAATGAGAATATTTTGTAGGATCTGGATTTATAGTACATGTCAGCGGTTCCTCCCTTCTAGAAAATGCGATAATTGGCCAGTTTGTACGCCAACCGGTATGCGATAATGATGAGTATGAAACCTACAACCGACTTGAACAAGCCAACCGCAGTGGAGAATCCGAAGTTGCCGTCAATAATACCCATCCGATAGACAAATGTATCAATAATGTCCCCTTTGTCATACACTAGCGCATTATACAAGTTAAATATTTGGTCGAAGCCAGCGTTGAGAATGTTGCCCAGCGACAGCGTACCAACCACGATCGTAATGGGAATCAGAGCCGGAATCGTAATGTACTTGACTTGCTCCCAGCGACTCGCTCCATCTACTTCTGCAGCTTCATACAAAGAGGGATTAATTGCAGCGAGCGAAGCAAGGAATACAATCGTCCCAAATCCAAATTCCTTCCACACATCACTTAGTACAACGATAAAGCGGAACCAGTCACCGTCACCTAAGAAGAATATTGGCTCCAGACCGAACACAGCGCCCAAAAATTGATTGACAAGCCCTTCCGTGGCCAGCATATCTAGCAAGATCCCGCCCAAGATAACCCAAGACAGAAAATGCGGCAAATATACAAGTGTCTGCACCGTTTTCTTAAAGGTTGCTCGTCTAACCTCATTGAGTAGGAGCGCGAAAGTAAATGGGGCAATTAATCCTGTGACCATCTTTAGCCCGGCGATAATCAGCGTGTTCCAAATGACCTGCACGTACTCTGGCGTGCTAAACAGGAAACGAAAGTACTCCAAACCGACCCAATTAGACTTTCCAAATCCAAGCCAAGGCTTGAAATCCTGGAAAGCGATCACGAGACCAGCCATCGGAATATAGGAAAAAATCAGTACTAGAATGATTGCTGGCAGCAGCATTGCATCCAGCACCAGTGTTCTTCGCCATTTCGAGCTTCGCTCGGTACGTTGAGGCAGTTGTACGGCGGAATCAGCAAGAGCAGTTACAGGTTTCTTTTTGATCTTCATATGCGTGCTTCCCTTCTATGAATATGACTCTAACCCTTCTCTCCATTGGTATATTTTAAGTATAGGATGGGAGTGGTGGCGGTTACATGATAATTCGGGGACTCAGATAACAAATTATTAATATTACAAGTTCATAGAGACGCTTAAGCACAAATAAGACAAACAAAAGCCAGCGAAGGTTAATCCCAACGCCAGCTTCTTGCACTGAAATGCATGCACCGAGCGGCTGTACACTAAATGCATTTCATGTATCCAGTTACTGATCTAACGAACATATTGAAGGAATAGATGGATTTTATGCAGCTAAAATCAAGGTTTCAGCCCATAATCGGCTATTTCCCCTTTTCTAAGGACATGAAATCCATTTAAATCTATTTTCCCTGCCCTGCGGCTGAAACTAACTACTATAAATCCATGTAAATAAATTGAACTATTAAAATGGACATAGGGCAAACTCGTACACACCCCTTTGGATCACTCTTGCTCAAACCAGTCACTAAGGCAACCATAAGCCCCTATTCCCGAGGCAGCTTTCTCTCTAAAAACGGGGCTGTCCAGCAGTCAGTTTCCACTGACTTTCTGGATAGCCCCGTCCGTTGAATTGAAATCAATTTTCTCCCTTATCTGCTTCTACTTTCTTTTGCTCAGCTTATAAATTAATTTTAATTCAGCTTCTGGCCGCAATTCGGGCAAAAATTCGCCCCTTCGTTCTTCGTACCGCAGTTCGGGCAGAAGTTAGGACGCTTGCCTCCTTCAGGAGCAGATGGAACACCCGTGGTAGACTGCTGGCCTTGACTATGCGGCTGGTTGAAGTGTTGATTAGTCTGGTGATGATGCTGATGTTGATTTGCTCCTGAGTTGGAGTTCTGACCTTGGTTCTGATGGTGCTGGTTCTGATTCTGCTGCTGACCCGGATTCATGTTTATGTTCTTCATCATTTCATTCGCCATGGTCATGCCCATCATCATGCCCGCCATGTCCGAGGCCATGCCGCCGCCCTGTACTTTGCCGGATGCAATGCCATCCGTCATGCTGACTTGTTGGTATTTCTGCAAGTTACCGATCATTTCATGAGACGCTGTCTTCGTAATCATCTCCTGAATTTCCTGAGGGTAATTGAAGCTCATCACCTGGAAGCCCGTAATCGTCATGCCATTGCCCAGCATCTCCATATCCAAATCCTCGCGAATTCCCCTCGCAATATCCACGGCGTTCGCCTGTAGATTGAACATGTCCTTACCTTCCCGGCTGATCCATTTCATGAGCAGCTGATCCAGTACGGAAGTGATGCGGATCTTAACATCCTCAACCAAATAGCTGCCCTTCATCCCGGCGATATTATCGATCAACGTCACATAGTCATTGACTTTAAAGTTGAACGTACCGTTGGCGCGAATCGGCATGCCGCCCGGCAGCTGAGGCGTCGGAATCAAGATCGGGTTCTGCGTTCCCCATCTGACCGTAAATTCCTTTGTATTGACGAACAGTACCTCGACCCGCATACCGCTGTTGAAGCCAAATTTAAATCCTTTTAATGTGGATAG
Source organism: Paenibacillus lentus (assembly GCF_003931855.1). NCBI lineage: Bacteria > Bacillati > Bacillota > Bacilli > Caryophanales > Paenibacillaceae > Paenibacillus > Paenibacillus lentus. Next base: position 651,413 of record NZ_CP034248.1, read on the forward strand.
AAATGGAATGATCTCAGACTCAATGTTATAAGAGCCTTCATCCTCAAAAATCCCCTCGATCTTGCCATTGTTCACAAAAATTGCGTCCTGCCCCGCCTGAATGATCAGCTTACTGCCCTTCTTAATCTCCCGGTTGCTCCACTTCCAGAAGATCATATCATCTCTGAATTCTTCCCATTCTACGACGTTGGCAAATTGATTTCTAAAAAAACTCATGCTGCTTCCCCGTCCCTTCGATTAAAATTTCCCTCTGCTGCCGCTATGCGAATGGCCGCCTCTGGTAATTCCGCCACCGCCACCGCCACCACCGCCACGCCCACCGGAGCTACCGCCCGTGTTTCGCTCAATCTTCCGTTTCGTTGTCGTCGTTCTAAGGTATCGATCCTGGTGATCCACTATTCCTGAAGTGCTGGCATCCTCATAGGTGCGCCGATTAATCGTAATACGACCGCCCGAGCGGTAAGCCATCGTACTGACGACAATACCGCCAAAGATTCCTGCTGCTGCCAGTTGAAACCAAATGTTAAACAGCGGGTTGTCCGGGTTCACTCCCGGCTTCAAGCCCATATATTTATGGGCCGTTTTAATGTATTTTTCAAAAGCTCGCTTATAATCCCCACTGGATAAATCCGGTGCGAACTTGTTTCGTATTTTGTCGAGCCTGTCGTCATCCAGATATTTTTTTGCCTTTTGAAATCCGCCCACATATACATCCCGGTTCTTTATGTCCAGCATTAGAATTACCGCATTGCCATGGGGCTTATCATAACCGGGGGCCTCATTGTCGTAAAAATCCTGGGTCATTTCCTTAACGTCGATATTATTCGCGTTATTTGAAGTAATAATGATGATATCTGTCTCTCTCTTCGCCCCGTACTCATTCGCCATCGCGTTCAACGCATCATATTCCTCCGCGCTGAGCAGGTTCGCTTCATCATGGATCAATGTTTTCATCGGTGCTGTCGCTACCGTCTGAATAGGCGCTGCGACAGATACGACGAGAAAGATTAGAATGACCAGTATGGCCGGTATTGTCGGTGCTGCATCAATCTTTTTCACAAAAATCCTCCCCCCATTATCCAGGAGATCAGCTTCAAGATCAGAAGCGTTGCACCCGCTACGCCAGCGAACCAGGCCGTAATTTTCCCTTTACTGAGCGGAGGCTTGCCAACAACCTTGCCCGTCTGGCCGTTCATGGCAAATACGTATTCCTTTTGGTTGTAGTCATACTTCACCATCCACACCGGAATCAAGCAATAGTCCGCCTGCTTTAAGGTCGTATCAATATCCTTATTGGTGAAGCTGACAGACGTATATCCAGACACCGCAGATGAAATCGAAGCTTCGATAAAACCTCTAATTTTCTCCTTGGCCCGCGGGAGCAGCTCCCGATCGTCGTAGCTGTATTTGTCCGCAATATAACCAGCGAGGTAGGGGCTCTTGAAGCCCTTCATCCGCTCATATGGAAAAGGCTCCAGCTTATCCATCAGTTCGTCATTCATCTTATGCGATGCATCGATCGGCAAATTAACGTAATTCAGGCGGAGCTTCCGGTATATCGCGAAATGTTGGGTTTCCGTATACTGATAATCGCCCCGCGTATAGGTTCTTACTTTCGTCGCCTGGCCATGAACCTCAACCCGATTATGCAGTTCATACAGCCAGAAGGGAACATACACTCCCGTAATTCCTTTGACGCGGTCCGCAGTCATAAACCCGCCGGGGGTAAGCAGGCCGTTCCTGCACCATTTTCGAAAGGTCTCCATCGCCTCTTCCTTGCTAATCAAAAAGGGGAGCACCTTCGCCGGGGCCAGCTCCCCAGTCAAACGGTCGCCAAGAACAACGGCCGATCCACAGAAGCTGCACAGCGTGGCGGTCGTTACCTCGTCGGCTGTAATAGCAGCCCCGCAGCTGTTACATTGATACCCCTTCCCTGTCTCCTCTGAAAATAACCGCTGCTCGAGAGGATCAGGGATTTGCTCAATATTGTCTTGTCTCCCGCAGCCTTGGCAGGTCAATGCTCCCGTTCTACCGTTAAAGACCATGCCGCTGCCGCAATTAGGACATTTGTAGTCGATTACCGGCATTTACTCACCTCAGGTATAAAAAAGTAGCTTTTGATCATGATTGCTTTTTGTTGATTCTTGCCTTGATAGTCGCTAGTTCAGCCTCTACGCTCGCAGAAGTGCTGTCATTAATGGGGGCGGCTGCATTTGGGCCAGCGCTGCTGCTTGTGTGCGCTCCTTCATCAGGGCTAGTACCTTGAACTGGACTCGTGTCTGAATTCGCACCGCTCTCCGCACTTGTTGCCTGTTCGTTATACACTGACCGTTCAGGTGCGTTAGAAGGATCGCTTGGGCTCACCCCTGTTGATTTCAGCTCCGCCAGGGCGATCGCCTCTTCTGCAGCAAGGTATGCCTTCTCCTCGAGCTCATCGAAGGAGTCCGCCGACGTGCTTCTGCCCGCCCCGAAGCCTTGCTGCAGCTTAGCGGCAGCAAGTTTTTCCTTCAGCTCAGAATGCCGGGCCTCCAGCTGTCCAATGTCGGACATCAGCTTCTCCTGCAGCTGCTTCATGCTTGCTACCTTAGAAGCAGCCAGCTCATGAGTCTTTTGCAGCTCGCTCAATTTCTCCGCCTGCTGCGCTTTCCGCTCTAGGAATTTTATAGCATCATCCTCGCGGCCCGCCTCTACCGTTTTCTCGGCATAACGCTGCAGCTTCTTAATCTCCGCCTCGCACTCGTTCCATGAGGCCTTCGCCCTTCGCTCATCTGCAAGCACAGCATTCATTTCCGCTTTAACCTGGCCCAGATCCCTGTGCAAGCTCCGCATATATTCATCCATGGCCTTCGCCGGATCCTCTGCCCGATCCATGAACGAATTCACATTGGCCCGCATAATATCTCTAAACCTCGACAAGATTCCCATCGTTAGTCCTCCCTTCGAAAGTTGCATTACCTATTAATACATGAAATTCGACAAAAAGGTTTCATTTCCGTAGAAAGTGTGGCGTAGACTCTAAATAAAAAGGACTGTAAGATGTATCAATTTATATACGAGTTTAAAGACTATTTTAAAACGAACAAATCCACAACCTGGAGCGATTGTGGATTAAGATGTTGTTGAGGTGGATAATTTCTAGCTTTTAACCTAAAGATTCTATTTTTTCATAATGTACTTCCAACAGGCAACGATAAAGGAAATAATAGCTATACATGCTAAAAGTGATATAACTAGTAAGATATAGGTTGGTAGCATGCTCATATTAATTCGTCGTCCCTCCTTTAGAAAGCTCCTCTTAAATCAACTTTAGTGCAAATTAAAATCATTGTAAAACAACAAAGATTTTCCTCATATTTGATTAGTGTATGATATAGTCGCATAGCAAGGAGGTAAGATATGTAAAAAAACTACATTAGGAGATTATTTTTTTGAGGAAAATTCTTACTACTTTACTATCTACTATTCTTCTGCTCACTTTTTCGGTTCCAGCTTTTGCTTTAGAGAATATTTTCAAAGAACAAAGACCCCTCATTGCCAGAGAGGTCTTTGTTCTCTTTCTACTTAATCCCCGGTTTTAAAATTAAATTGATTATTCATCTCCTGCTTTAGATATAAAGGTGATTCTTAAACCCTATGTCCCCTCGTTGTTGATTTGAGCAGCCTCTCACACCTGATTAAACTCGATCCAACCGATCTGCAGACCCTGCTTGAGGAAGTCCAGCTTCAGCTCATATAGTCCCGCTTCCAGCTCAATCTTCACCAGCCGCTGCCGAATCCATTTGCCTTCCGTTCCGTTCGTCTGAATGGTGACCATTGGCTGGCCGTTCAGCATGACGTTGCATACACTTTGCGCTAGCTCTGGCTCCGGGGACATGATATTGACGATAATCCGGTACTGTCCAGCCTGGTCCACCTTTATATAGGTCGGGCCCGTTGCCGAAGGCTTGATCTGCGCGTCTTGGGACAGCTCCTGAACCAGCTCCGCCGTCAACGCAGGATTAGCCTTAAATGCATGAACCGTCTCCACAATTTCCTGCTTCCGGGAGAACACGGGAGCCTGCATCAAGAATTCGCAAATATTGATCGCGCAGCGCTGCAACTCTCCGCGGGTTAACGTACCCTTCTCCAAGGATTCCAGCGTATTGTCATCATAAGCATTGACCTCAGCGCCATAGTTGGTGACAACCATATAAAGATCGTTCTGCGCGCGCACCATCCAATTCGTATATTTACGATCCGCCGCGCCTCCATGGACAACGTCATTCATGACCGCCCACCAGTCCGTCATTACAATACCCTTAAAGCCCCATTCTCCACGTAGAATCGTCGTGTTCAAATCGTAGTTGGAAGCGGCCCAATGCCCGTTGACTGGGTTATACGAAGTCATGATCGAATTCGCACCGCCTTCCTTTACGGCGATTTCGAAGCCCTTGAGGTAGATTTCCCGCAGGGCGCGTTCGGATACGACCGCATCCACTTTGTTCCGATACTTCTCCTGGTTGTTGCAGGCAAAATGCTTCAGTGTGGCGTTAGATCCGCCTTTAATAATTCCCCGAGTACAAGCAGCGGCGAAAACTCCCGAGACTAGCGGATCTTCCGAAAAATACTCAAAGTTACGGCCATTGAGCGGACTGCGCCGGATATTCAGACCAGGGCCGAGCAAGGCGTCAATATTATTGCGCAATAATTCTTGCCCCTCCATGACATAAAGCTCTTCCACCAGCTCTACATCCCAAGTAGCTGCCAGCAGGGTGCCGATGGATACCTGGGTCGCTTTGTCCCCGCTATCCATACGGATGCCGGACGGCCCGTCCGCCGTACAGCCAACCGGGATTCCAAAGTTCAGCAGCCGATCGCTCACTCCGCCAAAGGCCGAAGCCGTACCTGGCGTCACCAGCGGGCTGACCATGCCTTCGCCGCGGACAATCGTAGCCAGGTCTTGATCACTAAGCTGGGCAATGAAAGCTTCCATACTCACCTTGCCTTCATGAACGTCTCTCAGCTTATATCCTTGATCCCCTGTCTGCTCCAAAGTTCTAGGAAGATTCTTCTCAATGCGCTCCGCTAAAGAGATTTTCCGTTTCGGCACCGCTTCGAACGTAAGCTCATAAGAGCCATCTTCCTTCCGGGCACCCGGCTTCATTCGGGTGAAATCCTCCGTTGGCGCAAGCGCCTCCTCCAACTGCTCTATCACTTGAAGGGCTTCAATGGTATAACCAGCCTGTCCACCTTCAACGCCGATCTGTACTGCATTCTTCACACTGTTTCCTACATAGAAATGATAGACCCCTGGCTCCAGCACATAGGCGGAAGGATAACCAGTCACGCCCCCGTCATCATAAGAGGCCATGGTTTCGACAGCGAAGCTTAGCGTTAGGCGCTGCGTTTCTCCCGGCTCAAGCCGCTTCGTCTTGCCGAATGCGGCCAATACTCGGGCCGGCTGGCCCAGCTTGCCTTGCGGTGCTTCATAATAGGCTTGAACCACCTCTTTGCCCGCAAAGACAGCCCCCGTATTCGTCACGGTTACGCCGATTTCAACCCAAGGCTTCCCGTCCCGGGAGACCAGCTTCGCCTCTTCCGGCTCGACATCAAATTCCGTATAAGATAAGCCGTAACCAAATTCAAATTGAACCTTATCAGGGCAAAACGTCTCAAAATACCGGTACCCCACATAAATATCTTCCTGGTACAGGTTCTTAAATTCATGGCCATAGTTGCGGGTGGACGGATAATCGGCAATAGAATAAGCGATCGTATCGGTTAATTTGCCGCCCGGCGTGACGTCTCCAACGAGCACATCCGCAATGGCATTCCCGCCCTCCATGCCGCCCTGCCAAGCATAAATGACACATGGAATCGGATGAACATAATCCGCATCGTCCATCCAGCTCATATCGATGATGTTCGACACATTCAGCACCACGATCGTCTGCTCGAAATGGGCCGTGACCTGTTTCAGCATGGTCTTCTCCTCTAATGTCAACTGATAGCTGCCCGGCTCATCGGCATTATCCTGATCCTCGCCCGCCGTGCGCCCGATGACCACAATTGCTTTAGCGGATTTGCTTCTGGCTTCGCGCACGAGCTCATCGGTTAATGGCATTTCCTTCTGATGCCAAGGCTCTGCTGCCCAACCGCCGCCGCCATTATCAAAAGGGTTCTGTTCAATCCACTTCTCGTATACGGCCGCGAGCTCCTCGTTAACGGTAATGTTCTTCTTGCCGCGAAGACCGTCCAGCAGATTCGTCGTATAAGCAACATTCACACTGCCGCCAGAGCCTGTGCCGCTGCGATAGTAATCAATCTGAATCCGGCCGAAAATGGCCACGTTTTCATTGTTTTGCAGCGGAAGGGCATGGCCTTCATTTTTTAACAGCACAGCGCCTTCGGCGGCTACTTTTCTACTAAACTCAGCGAAGCCTTCTAGTGGAATTCCCAGTTTGCTCATCGTCACTTTATTCTCTCCCGTCCTTTTTTATGATAAATATAAATTTCACGATTAAAGCGATTACAATCCCTGCGGGCTAAGGCGTCTATTTACCGACTCTAATATTCTGCATCGTTACCTGCTCCAGCTGAATATCCGAGAAATCACTGACCAGCCCCTCACCGGTTGGCGATTGAGAGACGATTCCTACTTTCAACGTATCGGAAGCCTTCAGATTAAATACTCTGACCATCTGATAGTTTGTCCCATCGGTAGAGTAATGCATCGCAAATGTATCGCCTTTTCGGCCGATTTGCAGCCAGACGCTGGTATCATTCAGGTTGACTCCGTTGGCATCATCTGACACGCCATCCGTCACGACGCTAACCACAGTGTATGTATCAAAATCACTGTATTCATGGCACAGCTTCGCCCAGCGGTTATCGCGATCCATGATAAAGAGTGCTGCCCCATCGTAGGTAGAGATGAAATCATGCCTTACTTTGGCGCGCAATACAAAGTCCCCTTGGACCTCGGTATATAAAAATGGCGCATTGCTCTTGACATCCCCAGTCTCCGGATTAATGAAATAATCGGTCTTTCCTGGTGCGGGAATTTGAAGCAAATGATCCTTCTCAATGATTTGAGATTCATTCAGCCACTTATCGAATGGGTGCATATACTCTCTCTCCTAACATTTAAATTTTCTTTAGTATAACTCATAATTGGAAGCCCTAACAGACGCTAACCTAGCTGTAGTTGCTAAAAGTTATTTTTAATCCGGCACATGACGCAAATGCCTCGCTACTTCTACAAACATCGGGAGTGCCAGGCCCGGAGACATCCGCCGCTGTGCTGTATGATGCTTTTCCAAGAAAAGGAATCTAGATCTCCTCCCCAGTTCCTGCCGTTCCCAGATCGGCACATGGGTGTCCCTTTGTAGCACCATCCCGTCGCTGAGCATGCTGTGCAGCTTCATCCCCGACCGCTCCCCTTCCATAGATGAATCTATTATCACCACTCTTCCTGGGTACCTTTCCATATACACTCTTTCATAACACTTTTCTATAGGTACACTTGATTCGATCTTACTTCATTCGTATGCCTAGGGAAATGGCTCATTTTTAAGATCAAGCCCCAAAATTTTAAGTTTCATTCATAAATTAGACGCGAGGCAGCCAATTCTGCAGCACCGAACTCACCCGACAAACAATAAATCCACACCTCTAAGAGGTATGGATTTATTATTGAGGCCAGGGAGGCACGCCCCTATGGCTCCTCCCTCGTTGCTTCTATTTCGTGCGGATCGAGACGGATCCTTGAATGCCCGGGCTGTACATATCGGGCGTGATTCCGATCAACACGGAAATCGTGACTTGATTCTTCAGTTCGACTCCCTGTAGCGGAACCTCCAGACTCTCAGGCCAAAGAATGAATTGCTTCAGCTGCAGCCTGCCATCCACATAAATCTCCACATCGCCGCTGATCGAATGGAACCAAAGATAAGGCCGCCCCGATCCCTCTACATCCGACACCGGTGCCTGGTTGCGGTAAATGACATAACCGCTGGCACCACGCAGCATCTGAAGGGCGCCGAAGCTGACATCGACCTTCTCCCACGAGTTCATGTCCGTAGGATGAATCGTCACATTCGGATCCGGACGTGCCTCAGCAATCTCCTGCGTGATCAGCCAGTTGTTGATATACCGCTCGTCTATGGACGGAACAAAAGGCGGCTCCTCTGCCGGTTGAACCGGGATGACATAAGATACGGGCTGCAATCCGTTTCCTTCGATCGTAAGCACGATGTCCTCTTCCCCGGCCTGGCTTCCGACAATAAGCTGGCAGCATCCGTTAAACAAGCTGCGCTCCTCAGCACGATCCGGCTCATGACAGTTCGGGTCTCCGTTGCCTACACCAAGTATGACCCCGCTTCCCTTCATCGAGAAGGACACTTTGCTTTGCTCCGTCGGAACAAATCGGCCTTGCCCATCCACCGCATAGACATTGACCGCCATCGCATCTCTGCCGTCGCCCGCTAAAACTGGCTTCTGTGTCTCGACGCGCAACGTATGAGCCTCATCCGTAGTTTGAATCTCCGATACTTTGACGAGCTGGCCGTCCTGATATCCCTCCATCTTTAAGGTTCCCGGCTCGTACGCCACATCCCATTCATATTGCTCATAGATATCAATAGGCTGTCGATCGATGAGAATATCGTTCAGGTACAGCGCGACCTCATCGCAATTCGTGTGCGCCATGATTTTAACCTTCTGCCCCTCTTGGCCAGGCCAGTTCCAATGTCCCACAATGTGCAGCACCGGCTCATCCAGCCAGAAGGCTTGATATAAATAGTAAGAATCCTTCGCGAACCCGCAGGTATCCAAGATTCCAAAGTGTGTGCTGACACTCGGCCATTCATACGGCGTAGGCTCGCCGCGATAATCAAACCCCGTCCATACAAAGGTTCCCATGACAAAATCACGAGTGTTAATGGTCTTCCACGACTCTCTTACGCTATTCCCCCAGCTAGCCTTCTCCCGGTCATAACTGTCGAATATTTGCCGGTTGTTGTCGCTGATATAGTTGCCACGGGTCGAAAAGGCGCTGACCGTCTCAGAGCCGATGATCGGCTGATTTGGATGCTTCTCCCTGAACTTGTCGTATCCGCCATTCATATAGTTGAAGCCTGCAATATCCGTGACATCCACCGTCCCCTCGTCCTCCATCACCCCGCCATTCATGGCGCCCAGGATAGGCCGAGTAGAATCCAGTTTCTTCACGGCACGGATCATCCGTTTTACCATTTTGCGTCCAATTGGCGTCCCTTGGAGCGGCTCTTCATTGAATAGGCTGTAAAATACAACGGATGGGTGGTTGCGATCCCGAGTCACCATGTTCCCCAGTTGCCGCAGCCCCTCCCGGGAGCTGTCAAAGTTCCTGTTCTCGTCCATGACCAGCATCCCCAGCCGATCGCAAGCCTCCAAGAGCTCCGGCGTCGGGTTGTGGTGAGCGCAGCGGTACGCATTGCTGCCCATGTCCTTCAAGCGCTGAATACGATACTCCTGAATGCCATCCGGCAGGGCGACGCCTACTCCCGCATGATCCTGGTGATTGCACGTGCCTTTTATTTTTAGCGGCCTATCGTTTAAATAAAAGCCGGTATCGGAACAGATGCGGATGGTGCGGTACCCGTAATTCGTAACGGTCGTATCCACCTCTTCCCCATTCACGACAAGAGTGGAGTGCAGCTTGTATAGATGAGGGGCATCCACGTCCCACAATGCCGGGTCCTCGATCGGAAGATCCTGCGTAATCACGGCGGATTGTCCCGCTCCGCAGCTCCCGTTCGTCAGCTCCTCCGCGAGGATATTGCCGTCCGCTTGCGCGACGCGGGAAATGAGCTGGTATTCTACAGCCGCCTCCGATTCATTCCCCATTGTCGTCTCTACATTCGTAAGCCAGCGACCAGCGACCTGCCTGATTGGACTCACCCATATGCCGCGATGGACTATATGAACAGGCGCTGTTTTCGTTAACCAGACATGCCGGTATATTCCCGCACCCTCGTACCACCAGCCCTCTGATACAGTGGCATCAATCTTCACGACGAGCAAATTCGGTTGATCGCCGAAATAGGCACGGTCGGTAATATCCACGACAAAGCTCGTATATCCGCAAAAATTTCTTTCAAGGATGCTCCCGTTGAAATACACCGTAGCATGCGTGGCAATCCCGTCAAACTCCAGAAGAAGCTGCTTCCCTTTGTCAGCGGGATCTAGTTTAAATTTTTTGCGGTACCAGCCTATCCCGCGAGGATAATAACCAAAGTCCGGAACCCCGTTCTCGCGATCCAACGGCTGCCGGTAGGACCAATCATGTGGCAAGTGCACGGTGTCCCACTCGTTGTCATTCCACTCAATCCCTGCGGGCCCTCGGCTCCCGCCTGCTTTGGCATGGCCGTACACAGCCTTATGGCTGCTTTCCTTCGCTTGAACAGGATCCCCTAAATGGAACCGCCAATCTTTATCCATGCTCAGTCTTTCTCTCATCTCCTCAAATCCTTCTCCCTATGATATCCCCATTTTATGAAAGTTTGAGGAGCGTAAGTTAGGACAAAAGCGGACGGATAATAGTACAAAATGAACATCCCTCGATTTATCTATTGTTCTTTCCCCCAAGTAAGTTTAAGTATATTAGTAGTAGACTTTAATATTTAGTAGACGATTAGACCCATTATGTGGATGAATTGGAGTAGACGCTATGCTGATGCCTTTTCGACTGTTTCCAAACCCCTCTTCCAATCCGCTGCCTTTAGCGCTCTATAGCTGCGGACTGCATGAACAGAATTATCAATACAGGCCGATGGGATATCCGACCCTGCAATGCTTCATTAACTTTGGCGGATATGGCACATTTCACTTTCCCAATGATAAAGAACTCGTTTTGACTCCCAATCATGCCCTATTGCTGCCAGCTCAGGCTGCCCACGAGTACTATCCTGGTTCGGGTCAGACCTGGCTTCTGGGGTTTATAAGCATTTATGGTACGGCGGTAGAGCCTATGATCAAAGGCTTCGACCTCCCGTTCATGACCAGCATTCCACTAAAGCCGGCAGCCCTTAATGTTATGAGCCACAAATTAACCACGATCTGGCAGGCTTGTATGAACGGCTCCCCGGGTATCCAGGGGCAGCTGTCCATCCAACTATATGAATTTATGCTTCTTTTATCCGAGCATGTCATTAGCCATAAGAATCCTATCCTGCCGAACCAGCCCAAAGCATCGCAGGATGCGCTACAGCAGGCCGTTCAATTCATGAAGCAACATTATGACGAAAACCTGCTCATCTCCAATATCGCCCATGCTGTAGGCTACTCCGTCCAGCACTTTCAGCGCCTCTTCCACGAAGCCTACGGCGTGAGTCCCCACGCCTATTTGCAGCGCGTCCGCTTGGAGCAGGCGGCAGCCTGGCTCGAGAGCTATCCGGAATATTCCGTTCAGGAAATCTCTCACCGGCTGGGGATGGAAACCAGCTACTTTATACGTATTTTCAAGAAAAAATACGGCGTAACACCAAGAAACTACAAAAATACATATGCCTATAGACATCAATTGCAGTAAACCTATTTCTGTTCCATTGGGAGTGCAGCTATGTTATTCAAAATCAAGAAAAACAGCATCATGGTCAAAATGATCATCGTATACACCATTCCATTTATCCTGCTGTCCCTGATCCTCATCTGGAATAGCCAAAAATCAACGCAAAATATTCAGGACAGCTTCATTTCGAATATGTCCCATGCCTTCGATCAAGCTTCGCAGGAAATCCAAAAACGCATCGATATGGCGTATGACTTAACCGAGATCGTCAGCAAGAACAGTAAAATCATTACGTTCATAGGCGATCCCTTCCTGGGAGATGAGGCGGACTTTCTCAGCCAATACCTGGACGGCATCATTCCGATCATTCAATATGCCACTGCCTTCACGGAGACCGACAACTATTCCATTCGCATCTATATGATGAATGAACAAATTCCAGAATCCTGGCCGTACTTTTTGCATTTGCAAAGGCAGGCCTCCCATACAAAGCTGCAGACGTTCATCGCGCAGGAGAGTGAGACGCAAATGTGGCTCCGGCCGGATGACCTTCAGCTCGGGCCAAGCTCCTTGAATTCGGATCGCAGCAAGTACACACTCCTTACCAAGCTATACTCCCCTTCGCGCGAATTGTTAGGGCTGGTCGCCGTTATGGTAGCCGAGGATCATCTACTGAGCTCGAATGAAGACGCTTACCCCTCAGATATTGCGCAATTTTTGTATCACGAGCCGAATATTGCGCTAGCTGCGCCCAATATGGATGAAGCCGCCGAAGCAGAAATTCTGCAGCAGCATCTGACTGAAGCCGAAGCTCATTTCATTTACGATCAGCATCTGTATTTGCACCGAGCCTTCGATGCCATCCAGCAGACCTTTGTGTACAAGGTATCCCTGGAGCAGTTGAATCAATCGATTCACAAAAGTATGCTTAACCAGCTGTTGCTCATCATTTTCAGCGTGATGCTGCTGATCGTGACATGCTACTTCATGTTCAAGACGATTTTCCTGCGGCTGAATCGCATCGTATCGATCATGAGGAAGGTCATTAACGGCAACCCACATTTACGTATTATGGACACCAAGCCGGATGAGCTGGGACAGCTCGCGCAGGACTTTAATGGTCTGATTGAGACGAACAATCACTTAATTGAACGCATTGTCATGAAGGAGCGATTAAGAAAGGAAGCGCAAATCCAAGCGCTGCAATATCAAATCAATCCTCACTTCATCTACAATACGCTGGATATTTTCCGCATGCAGCTCATCAAAGAGCGCATGTTCAGCACAGCAGACCGAATGGCCGATTTCGGAAAAATACTTCGGTACAATCTCAGCAGCAATACCCTGCATACCACGCTGAAGGAGGAAATCGAGCTGATTCGCAAATATGTCAGCCTCCAATCGCTAGGCAGCAGTCAGTCGATTCAGCTCGAAGTCGAAATTACAGAGGAGCTGAAATCATATCCGGTGATCAAATTCCTGCTGCAGCCGATCGTGGAGAATAGCATAAAGTACGGGAAAACCGTGCAAAGAGATTCGCTGCAGATTCAAATCCACTGCTATGTGCATAAGCAGCAGGTTTGGCTGGATATCATCGACAATGGCGCGGGAATAAGCGAAGCGAAGATGAACGCGCTTAACGAACACTTTCAAGCTCCGCTCCATTATGACGAAGCTGCCCCGAATCCGCCCGGACGCTCCATTGGACTGTATAATATCAACTCCCGGCTGCGTTTGTATTATGGGGAGTCCTACTATATCACCATCGAAAGCAAGGACAACGACTATACCAAAGTACAGATCAAATTACCTTATGAATGAGAGGCATTCCGTCATGTATAAACTGCTTATCGTCGACGATGAAGAAATCGTACGCGAAGGACTTCGGGACATTGTCGCGTACTTGCAGATTCAACCTATCGAGCAAATCCTGACGGCAAAGGACGGCGCGGACGCGCTGTCCATCATTGAAAAGGGAAATCCGCAAATCATACTCACTGATCTGAATATGCCGATATTAGACGGGATTGAATTGATCAAGCAGCTGCAAGGGAAGCACGGACATAAAATCATTGTGATTAGCGGATATGATGACTTCCATCTCGTCAAAGAGAGCTTCAAGCTGGGCGTGCGCGATTATTTGCTCAAACCGGCCCATTCGGAAGAGCTACTGGAGGTATTGGATAAAATTGTCCGAGAGCTTCAGCAGGAGGAGCAGCAGTACAAGAAGGGCGAATCAGAGAAAAAATTAACCCAGATGGAGAGAATCAGCAGAAGCATGAATTGGGCGATCCAAAACACCGAGCAGGATGAGCATGCTTTAGAAAGCGCATTCATCGAATTGGGTTTTCGCCTGCCTTATCCGAATACAGCGGCGGCAATTCTCTCCCCCATTCATTCCGCCTCAAACGCGGAAACTTTGGGCGCCACTTGGGATACACTCCTGATTACGCCGGATACAAATCGTTTACCCATGAAGCTGTACTCCTTCTATAACAGGCAAAATGACCTTGTCGTATGGATCAACTACGATGGGCAGCAGCATGATATATCCACCGTCAAGCAGGTTTTGGAGCAATTCATAGGGAGCAATCCCGAACTCCTCATCGTGATTGCCGTAGGCAAGACAGTCTCTGCGGCAACGGCGCTGGCACAAGCATATCAGAGCGCACTAGAAGTACTGAGCTACAAGCTGACCGCAAGTCCGCAATCCATCCTGCTCCACGACGATATTCTGACAAGGGAAGACCAGCCTATCGCGCCGGCGGATTTGAGGTTGTTGGCCGAAATGATCGATATGGGACGGAAGGATCAGGTGCTCCCCTTTATTCAAAAACACTTCAATGACGAATCATTAAGAAGAAGCACCTTGAACAGCATTCGCAGCAATTATGACGCGATCCTGCACACCATCAGCTGGGTTCCCCATCAAAAGCAGGAGTTTTCTGTATTTGAACAGAGTGAACCATTGCGCTTATATCTCATGTCCCGAATACTGCAAACGATTGAGGCACGACAGAGCTTAATCCGCAGCTATGATATCGTAGAGATCGCCAAGAAGTACGTCGATGAGCAATTGCTAGGCGAGATTAATATGGCCGTCATCGCCAATTATTGCAATGTCAGCTACACCTACTTTAGCAAGATGTTCAAAGAGAGCACGGGTGTGAACTTTCAGGATTATGTCACGATGAAGCGGATGGACTATGCCAAGAAAGCCTTGAACGGCATCAATGTCAAAATTTACGACGTCGCTTCCGCATTGGGATACAGCAATCCGAAAAATTTCACCCGTGTGTTCAAAAATTATTGCGGCATGAGCCCAAAGGAATACCAGAAGCTCATGAAGTAGTTGGGCTGCTTTGACATTTTATACTGAGCTTGATGGAGGCTTATGCGGCTTTATGCGGCTTTATGCTGCTTTATGCTGCTTTATGCTGCTTTATGCTGCTTCATGCTGCTTTATGCTGCTTTATGCTGCTTCATGCTGCTTTATGCTGCTTTATGCTGCTTCATGCTGCTTTAGTATGCAGATTTATGTAGCTTTATGTTGGCTATGGCCTTCCTGGCAAGTTTCCAACCTTCACGTTCATTGTGGCGAATGTGAAGGTTTTTGCACGTCGATGGAAGCTTTTCGGATGACGAATAATGATACCTTTTCGCAAACCCGAGCCCTATATCTCCTCAAATAATGCGCTTACAATTTAGTTATACAGCAAAAGAGAGAGGGGTATAGAGAGAGATGGCAGACTCGGAAGCTTCAACAGCGAATTCAAATCTAGCTTTGGCACGAGAGAAACGGTCTTCCCGCAATCGTGACCAGCTTTCGCTCCAATCGATGATTATACCGGGCATCTTATTTATTCTAATCTTCACGTTCATTCCGCTTTACGGTGTCATTATCGCCTTTAAGGACTACAACATCGTCACGGGAATCCAGGGGATTTTCTCATCAGAATGGGTCGGACTGGCGAACTTCAAAGAATTCATTTCCGATATTAATTTTTGGAACATGCTGCGCAATACCCTCGGGATCAACTTATTGGGCCTCTGCATCACCTTCCCGGTCACGATCCTGTTTGCATTGTTTCTGAATGAACTCACTTTCCCGCGCTTTAAGAAGCTAACGCAGACAATCACTTATCTGCCGCACTTTATTTCCTGGAGCATCTTCGGGGGATTAATCATCAACATCCTGTCGCCGAGCAATGGCGTATTGAACTACCTGCTCGTGAACTTCGGCATCCTTTCCGAGCCGATTCATTTCCTCGCCGAGAAGGATTACTTCTGGATGCTGGCGGTGCTTACGAATTTAGTCAAGGAATTGGGCTGGGGCGCCATTCTATATCTTGCGGCGATTGCCAGCATCGATCAGGAAATGTACGAAGCCGCCTATATGGACGGTGCCTCGCGGTTTCGCCGCATTTGGCATATTACGCTGCCGGCAATTACAGGTACGATCGTCATCCTGCTCGTCTTCTCCATTAGCAACATTCTGAATAGCGGCTTTGATCAGTTCTTCGTCCTGCAGAATCCACTGAACATTGACGCCAGTGAGGTTATCGACACTTACGTGTATAAGGTCGGATTACGAGAATTTCGTATGGAGTACGCGACAGCCGTCGGATTAATGAAAACCGTTATTGCGCTATTCCTGCTGTATCTGGCTAATTTCATCGCGAAGAAAATAACCGGGAAAGGGATTTTTTAAGGAGGTACTTATGGTTAAAGATCATTCATGGCCCAACCGGCTGTTCAATATGTTCAACGTATTCATTATGGCTTGCTTAATCGTACTCACCTTGTACCCCTTCTGGTATTCCGTCATCGGCTCTTTCAATGATGGCCTCGACTATGCCAAGGGCGGCGTTTATCTATGGATAAGACAGTTCACATGGGACAATTATAGCGCGCTGTTCAGCGATACCGCCTTAGTGAAATCCTTTGTTGTGACTTTATCCAGAACGGTGATCGGAACCGTCACCCATGTACTTTTTACCGCCTTGTTCGCTTATGCCTTCTCGCGGAGGAATCTGAAGTTTAAAAGGCTGTATTCGACACTCGGGCTGATGAGCATGTATTTAAGCGGCGGTCTAATCCCTTACTTCATTCTAATTAACGCGCTAGGGCTCTATAACAACTTCCTCGTCTTTATTATTCCGACACTGTTCAGCTTCTGGAATGTGATCCTGTTCCATTCTTATTTTGCCGAGCTTCCCGAAGCATTGATTGAATCGGCGAAAATTGACGGCGCAGGCGAGTACACGATATTTTTCCGCATTATTCTCTCGCTGTCGAAGCCTGTTATTGCTGCCATTTCTTTATTTACGGCGGTTGGACACTGGAATGCCTACTACGATGCCATGATTTTCACCCAGGGCGACAGCCTGCAAACCGTGCAGCTGTATATCCTGAAATTGATTCAGAGCACGGAGGCGGCCCTATTGCTTGCGAATATGTCAGGCTCCCTCGGAGCGGCACAGGGTTCTGTCACTACCACCACCCTGCAGTTAGCCGCCATGGTTGCTGCATCACTGCCGATTGTGCTGGTTTATCCTTTCGTACAGAAATTCTTTATTAAAGGAATGCTCATTGGTTCTGTCAAAGGTTAAGCGGCATTTGAGGATTGATGATATAAAGCTTACTATTTTATAAATAGGGGGAAATACGATGAACAAAGCATCACTACGATTCATGGCAATTGCGCTGGCTCTAACGGTCATGATCACCGGCTGCTCCAGCCAAAAAGGAGCGGGCAACAGCACGTCGGCCGAGCCGAATGCTTCTCAGGCAGCAGCAACCACCCAGTCTGCCAGCGAGCCTGGCTGGAAATCGAACACCTCGCCCGTGTCCCTGTCCTGGTACACCGGAGTGGCCGGATATTCTAAGAAGTGGGACGCCAAAAACAACTACGTGGATAAGCTGATCACCGAAGAAACCGGGGTCAGCGTGGACTTCATTCATGCGGGAAACGATGTGAACGCGGAGTTCAACGTTATGATGGCGACCAGCAATCTGCCCGATATCATTACGCTGGATCGCTGGAACAGCACTTCGCTCATCCAGACGCTGATGAATAGTGGGATGGTAGCTCCGCTGAATGAATTAATGGAGCAATACGATCCTTACCTGTCTACAATTCTGCCGGAGACGATGGTCGATTGGTATACGCAGGCAGACGGGAATCTCTACGCGATTCCAAACTACTACGTGTCGCCAGAAATGCTGGAGCAGTATCCTGACGTCAAGAAATTCTATAATGAACGCTCCAACGGCCAGATTATCGTCAGAAAAGACATCATGGATCAACTAGGAATCACAGTAGAGGACTTGCAGCAGGAGGACTCTTTCATCGCGGCCCTGAAGAAAGTGAAAGAGGCGAATATTCAATACAATGGCATGACCGTACTGCCGCTGTATTTTGATGACAAGGATAAATACATCAATGACTCCTTAGGCGTGCTGGCCGGCTCCTTCGGTGCGGTACCCGAAGCGGAAGACGGCTCTTACGTAGACTTCCGCAGAACGGAGGAATTCAAGCATGTGCTGGAGTTCGCCAATCGATTATATTCCGAAGGTCTACTGTCTCTGGAGAACTTCACCAGCGCACGGAACCAAATTGAAGAGAAAATGACGCAAGGTACTGTCTTCATGAAGATCGGAAGCTACGCCGACTATACGACGCCTATCAGCCAGCTGTATATCTCCGATCCTAATGCGAAATACATTACGATTGATGCCATCAAGTCCAACAAGGGTACACTGCCTCAGTACGGCAGATCCTTGAACAAAGGCTGGACGCTGACCTTCGTGAACAAGAAGTCCAAGCACGCAGACCGTGCGATTCAATTTCTTGAATACCTGTATAGTGAACAGGGACATAAAGTAAGCTTCTTTGGTAAAGAAGGCGAGACGTTTACAGTTACCTCCGATGGCAAGTTCAAGCGCAATCCGGAGATCGATCAGGAGTTTAACGCGGACTGGAACGCCGCTACGAAGAAATGGGGCTTCGAATCCATCTGGTGGTTAACGAACGAGGTATGGCTAAAAAGCGTCAGAGAAGCCGAAGAGAACGAGCAAACCCAATACATGGAAGGTCTATTCTATGGCTCAGCCAAATACATGTACAGCAACGATGTCTTAGACTCCGGCAACCTGTTCGATGCTTATGAGCCAGGCTCCAAAGAGGCCAACGCCGAAGCCAAGATCACTGTCTACTGGGCGCAGATCGTTCCGAAGATGATTTTGGCCAAGAACGCCGCAGAGTTCGAGTCCCTCTACAGCGAAGCTATGGCTACGCTGGACAAACTTGGTCTGGGCAGCATTGAAGCAGCGAAGAATACACGTGTCCAAGAGTTTAAGCAAGCAACGGGCGTCAACCTGGTATCTCCGAAATACACGGGTGAATATAAATAGAATAAAACAGCTCCATACCTAAGCAGGTATGGAGCTGTTTTTAGATTACCTGTAACAATTGATTTAACGATTTATCTAGTTGATCAAATTTATCTCCAATCGATTGCAACATGTAATAAATTAAAATATAGATAATGTAACAGGAAATCCTACATTTGTTGCTAACGATATCACATTTAAAATTTCCATATCCATCACCCTTCCACTTCAGAACTCTTCCACTAATTAGGGAAATTATAGTTTGTTTTTACAACTAGCACAAAAAATATGATATAATACAAGAACAAACGTTCCCATCATGTGTATCAGTTGTAAAATTACTCCCACATTTTCCCTATACTTAGACATTAACTTTTTACATAAAAGGGGTGCCATATTTTGGAAAAAGAAGAGAAGCGACAAACAACAATCTATGATTATTACAAAAGCGAAATTTATCGTATTGGCTGGAGAATTCAATATCAAGCAAAAAAAGTCAGAAAACGAGAATGTCCTTTTTATGACTATAACTTTAGCTATCCTAATTTCGCCTCTATAACTGAGGATAAGATATGGATTAATGAAATTATGGATTCATTACCTCCCCAAGGAAAACTAGTTATAGATAAGCTATATTTTCAAGATTTAACTGAATCCGATGTGGCTCAGCAACTTAAAATTAGTCAACAGGCGGTGAACAAATGGAAACAAAAGATGCTCGAAAAGTTATCTCAGACGATAAATTATTAGAATTACTTAATTTGGCAAAAAAACAAGATCCTGAAGCTATGTTGCGACTCATTGATTTGTATAAAGAAGAAATCCAACAGGTTAGCAAATTTATCCGTCTACCTGAGGAAGATGCAATTTCTACAATTATCCTTGAATTCTTAGAATTAATCCAAGATTCTGAATACAATACAGTCCAATAAATATTCTTCTTATTTCTAAAATTTCTGATTGATTTGGTTGTTAAACTATCTTTTAAAATACCTATATAGTTGAGAGACAATTAAGCGCGCAACTCTCAAATCTATTTAAATCGGAAAGGGAGTAATAATTATGGCAAGTTATCAAACAAGAGAGTTTAAGAAAAAGGTAACAATGACTTATGAACAAGCAAAAATGGCTAGAGATGCTCAAACTAACATGTATGAGCATGGAATTGTTAAACCAAACTCAAACTCATTGATTTCAGGTCTGGGCACTAGCGCATCGATCCTCACATTGTTTTTTACGCTAAGCAAAGCAGCTGTAATCGCTACAGGTTTAACAACGCTTCTCTTCAGTGCATCACCGAATGAGAAAGAGGTTCTAAAAGATATGGTACAAACGGGTCTTCGAGAATTTAATAAAATCATAAAGCTATTTGAGGATAACCCTTCTTATAAAATGGTTGAAGTAGAACTACCATTTATTGAGTATAAACAACACGGTGAACTCCTAGCTCAATTCTTTACTGGAGCAGGTAATGTTATTCGAATTAACACAGGGAAGGGCTGGATTGTTTTATAAACCTGTAAAGTTTAGCGATCTGTTAATGGGCATTTATTGCCCATTAACAGATCGCTACTTTATTATGAATTCTAATAGTGGCAACAATTGTTATTTTACTGTAAAATGATTTACTAAATGAGCATTTTTCAAAAATCTGATAACTATAACTGCAAGTTTTTTGGGACATGAAAAGGGAGATTTGCACAATCAAGAAAATCACTTCACTTTGATATTCTCTTAGATAATTTATTTACGATAAAAAATAGATAGTACACCCGATTTCATTTAGCCAACGTGACTTATGCACTTGCATGTTTTTCCCTTATCAATGTTTCAATCTTACTTAGTGAATGTGTATTTAAGGTGAATCCTATGCTTTCCCTTTCCAACAAACGGAATGATGCCAAGTAATATAATAGGTTAGGAGTGGCTGTATTGAAAACTAGAATCTCAAGCAATATGATTTTAAAGGTGGTTTTTACGATCATCGTGCTTTTCGTTTTATTTTACAAATACATTCCCCAGCATACGACTTTCCAAAAAGTCGTTTCTGACAAAATCTCACTATCTGAGGTTGAAGAAATTAGAATTATAAAAACGTCTTACACCACATCCAAAGAACCCAAACAAGAAGAAGTAGTCATTCATGAATCGGATCAAATAAAGTCGATCATGAATAGCTTCAAGGATCTACAATTAACGACAGTCGTCGACCCAAGTATTAAGGATTCTACTACGGTCTATCATTTATATATCCAAGTATCTAAAGAAAGTAGGTTTCTTCTTAACTTTTACGATGGCACGATCTTAGAAGTTTACGACAGTAAAGCCAAGAAGAGACTTACGAATTATAAGATAAAAAATGATTATAGCCCTGATAATGATATTGGGGGATACCTTGATCTATAAATAATTTAACAAGGTTTGCTTCCCGGTAGGCCTCACAACGTACTAAACGGCGACGCCGGGAGCCCCTCCCGGTTGTACAAATTTGCACGGGCAGGATTGTTCGACCACGCATACCTGACATGGACAGGCTGCCGGATCTCATCATGCTTCACGATGACGGTGTCGCCGGAGATAACCGCATTTGCAGGGAAGAAGCGCCCGTCCGGGCCGCATACGGCAAACCCTTGGAGTTCTCCGCCGTCCCGCGTGGTCAGTCCACTGCCAATATGGTCGAAATGCACGACAATCGTACTCGCATCCTCCGCCGTAGTCACATCTGCCGCATTCGCACCCCCAATACGCTCCATGCTTTTGAACATCGGGCCGCTGTACACCAATTGTTCCTCGCCATAGGCCAGCTTACGAGCACACAGTGCGAGCCGTTGACCCACCGTTTTCTTGTCCTGCGGATGCAGGTCGTTATATTCTCCGACATCAATGGTTACAGCCATCGCGGTATTCGGTACCGTTAAGCCCTTCCGCTGCTCCTCTCGAAGCTCTGCCCAATTTACCTGAGAGTCATCCTCTTCTCCCAAATTGGCAAGCTGCGCATAAATGAACGGGATTTCGTCGCTTCCCCAATTGCGCCGCCAATCCTGAACTAATCTTGCGAATAATTCGCTATATCCCGCAGGCTGACCTGTGTTGGACTCACCTTGATACCATAGAATCCCTTTGATCGGATAGTCTCGCAAAGGCGCGATCATGCTGTTGTAAACGCCGGAAGGCATATACTGAAAAAACGTCTGGGACTCTAATGCTTCGGTGACCGCACCGATCCGATATTTCCAAGCGCCCCTCAAATCTAGCTCCCGGCTGCCTGCAACTATCTTATACGGCATGTCCTTCACGAAGCCCCCTGTATTCTGTGTACTGATCACGCGAACAGTAAGCATATTTCTTCCCGGCTGCAACAGCCCTTCAGGGAGTGGATAGCGTCTGGGCGGATACATATATCCGGTCTTGCCAATACAAACCCCGTTGATGTACGTATCATCCGCATCCACGACTGTTCCGAGCTTCAACATTAATTCACGATTCCGTATTTCATCATGCAACATTTCAACATTCAACAATTCACCATTACGCATTTGATCATTCAACATTTCACTATTCCGCATTCCATTATTACGCACTCCACCCTCCAGCATGGAGACAGGCACGTCGAATTCTCTACGCAACCAAACCGCGCCGCGCACCGAGGCCAGCTTACTTCCCGACCAGGAGCCCGGAACCTGGATGTCTTCCCAACCCGAGGTGTCACACAATACTCGGAACCAGCCTTCCTTCAGCCCCAGGTCATTGTCGTTCAATTGCTCATACCATAGTTGATTGCGCTCTTCATCCCTAAGCTTGGTTTCGCTTACATAATGATCATCCTTACACTGCTCAAGTACAGCTTCATAACCGCCGATGGCTCTAAGCGTCGGCTCGCTAATCCAGGCTTCGATTGGCGTCCCGCCTACCGCGGCGTGAATCAAACCAATCGGCACCTGATATTTTTCATATAACGCCTTAGCAAAAAAGAACCCAACCGCGCTGAAATCGAGCACATTCCTCGGAGTTGCCGTGATCCATCCTTCCCCTTGCGCCGCATCACGGTGTTCAGCCCGAGGAAGCTCATGCTGCGGCCCGTGAAAGTTGTAAGTCTGCGGTACAGCAAACTGGCGAATGAAGGGAAGATTTACGTTTGCCACCTCCTCCGCCAACACATCGAGTGTTCTCCGCACAGGCAGCTCCATATTGGACTGCCCGCCAAGCACCCATACATCGCCGATCAGGATATCACGAATGACGCTTTGAACGATGCTCTCCTGATGCTCCATGGATATCGTCATTTCATACGGGCCGCCAGGCTGCAGCTTCTCCAATGCCACACGCCAATCTCCATTAGAGTCGGCTGTGGTGCCGTATTCTTGTCCGAGAAAAGAAACCTGTACCTTCCTGCCGCTCTCGGCAGTCCCCCATATCATCACCCTTGCATTCCTCTGCAATACCATGCCATCACTCAGCATGCTAGATAGCCTCATCGTCGAGCAGCCTCCTCTTTCAAAGGTATACCTGTTTCGATCTTACTCTATCCCTGTATCAAGGGAAATGGTCGAATCTATAGATCAAACCCCAAAATTTTAACAAGATGATGCCAAAAAAGCCCGAAGCTGCAGTCATAAGACTATCACTTCGAGCTTTTGGGGTTAAGTTATGTCACCCTACTTACTTCGTTCCAGGCACAGGCTCGCTTTCAATCTTAGCAAGAGCCTCCTTACTTACGTCCACACGCTTCACGAATAGAGTAAGAATCATAGCAACTACGGTCGTGGCGGCTGCAATCAAGAAGGAGAATTGAATGCCCTCAAGTAGCGCTGTTTGTCCGATTTGAGCTTGTACCTGCTCTGTAATCGTGGTTGGATCCATGGCAGCTAGTTGATCAGCAGCACTTGCCTTTGTCTTGGAGTTCATAATCGATACAAAGATTGCCGTACCAATCGCGCCAGCGACCTGTTGAATCGTGTTATTAGCCGCTGTACCATGCGGATTCAGGCGAGTAGGCAGCTGGTTCAAACCATTCGTCATAATCGGCATCATGACCATGGAGATCCCAAACATGCGAATGGAATATATTAGAATAATATAGTTATAAGTTGTGTGGAGATCGAATCTCGACATCAGGAATGTTGTTGCCACCGTGATCGCTAAACCAACAAAACCAAGGATACGCGGTCCGAATTTATCGAATAATTTACCGGTTATAGGCGACATAATTCCCATCACGATGGCGCCTGGCAGCAACATTAAACCGGATTCCAGCGGCGTAATCCCGCGAACATTCTGCACATAAGCAGGCGTTAAAATCATACCTGAGAATAGTGCCGCCGCATTTACGGCCGAAATGATCGAAGCCATCGAGTACATCGGATATTTATAAATGCCCAGATCTAATAATGGAATTTCAAGACGCAATTGACGAATAATAAATAGTGCAAGTGCAACTGTCCCGGCAATTAAGCAGGTAATAACTACAGGGTCACCCCAGCCAGCGCTGCTGGCATCACTGAATCCGTAGAGCAGTCCGCCAAAACCGATCGTACTCAGAACAACAGATAGGTAATCAAGCTGCGTCGGTCGAGTCGGCATAACACTGCGAAATTTCCAAATCGCCAGGAGTAAGGCAATTACGGCGAACGGAAGAATCATTTCAAACAGAACGCGCCAGTTATAATATTGAACAATATAACCGGAAAGTGTAGGTCCGATAGCCGGAGCCACGATCATCACCAGACCGAAGATTCCCATAGCCGCACCGCGCTTCTCACGCGGAAAGCTGATTAACATAATGTTCATCAACAAGGGCGACATCACGGAGGAGCCTCCAGCTTGAATCATACGGCCAGCGATTAACCAACCAAAGTTCGGAGAATAAGCGGCGATTATCGTACCTAAAGTAAAGATAGATAAGGCCGTAATAAACAAACTGCGGTTCGTAAATCGCGTGAGTAAAAAGGCAGATACGGGAATCAGAATCCCGCTGACGAGCATATAGCCAGTAGTCAACCACTGCACGGCGGAATAATCAATCTTGAAATCGTGCATGATGGTCGGCAAGGCGACGTTTAACAATGAATTATTAAGAAATGCAACAAAGGTTGCGAAAAATAACAAGCCTAGCATTAAATAGGGTGGTTTTTCTAACTGTTTAACCGTATTGCTCATGCTGTATGCTTCTCCTATCTTTATTTAAAATTTAAAGTCACTTGATGATTTTATATCATCAGTCTAATAAAATCAAGTTTTTATACCGATAGTACAAAGTGCGTTGTTTTTTTGCTTCATCGTAGATATACTTGTTGGTATCAGATTGTACGGAGGAGCTCATGAATCGACGAAAAACTCAAGTAGTTAACCATGCATTTGCCTTATTTATTGAAAAAGGAATCATGCCAACCTCTATTCAAGATATTATTGAGCGGGCGGGCATTTCTAAAGGAACATTCTACAATTACTTCGCCTCGAAGAATGAATGCGTCAGTGCCGTGCTGGAGCAGCTCCGGTATGAAGCGCATATGAGTAGAAGCGAGCTGCAGATCGGCAAGGACCCCAGTGATGTCGATGTCTTAATCGAACAAATTTCGATGATTGCGCAAAGCAGCCAAAAATACGGTTTATCCGCGTTGTTCGAAGAAATCCTGCATTCTCGCGATAAGGAAATGAAGCAATACGTCATGCACTACCGCCTCTTCGAAATCGAATGGCTCGCGGGTCGCCTGGTTGACGTGTACGGCGAGAAATTGCGCCGACATGCCTATGAAGCGGCCGTCATTTTTATGGGAATCCAGCAGCACTTGATGTTCACGGCCAAATCGATCAACCAGACCAATATCGATTCCAAGCAGGTCGCCCGTACGGTATTGCTGCACTACATGAGCTATATTATCGATTGCCTGGTTGAGAAGAACACCTCCGTCATTGACGATGAGAAGCTGTATGTGGCGAAGAGCTTAGTGACGCAGGAGGAGATCAAGCAAGAGGTTATTCTCCAGGCAATGGACGAGTCCGCATGCCAGCTGAGATTCACCAAGTCGCAGGCCGATCTCACAGCAGCGCTGCGTTATGAAATCGAGCAGCAGCCTCTGCGCGAATCGGTGGTCAATGCCCTGCTGAAGCCATATGTCGAGGCCTTTAAGGGCTTAGAGGGTTATGACCAAGCTAAAGATATTATGACCATGATCTGGAGATATATGAAGCAATAGATGAATTGCTGGAAAAAGCCCAATCCTTATCGGGACTGGGCTTTCATCGTGGAATCGAGCAACAAAAATTATACCGCCAGCGGCGGCGTCAGCTGCTGGCGGTATTGTTTATACATACGCCTGAAGTTGTGCGGCTAGTTGCCCCTTACCTTATAGGTTAGACACTCTACAGATAGGAATCACGCCAGACATACAGAAGCATAGGGGTTTAGGCCAACCAGAAATCTCTGGCTGACCTACTAATACGAAACAGGACAATCATGGTGGTATCTGACCATAATCGCCCTGTTTAATGTAACGGAATAGCGTTATTTAGGGTATAATATTCAAGCATTTGATGTGCGTACAACCGATATGAAGAAATCTTTATACGGGTATTACAAGGGTTATATGTGTTATTGGTTGAATGATGGGTTCATTTGTGACTGGGTAGCCTTATGTGTAGTACCTATGATACTCCTGTATTCTTCTTAATTTATTCGACCTAAGCAAATCACTGTTCAGATCATTTATTTGTTGCAACAATTTTAATGTGCTATTCATGATTTCATTTTTAAACTCCGCATGGTCTATAAGTATATCTCCCCACTCCTTGTTGTCAGTATGTAGAAGTGGTGTTTTGGTAATAAAACCCTGTATCTCTGTCATACTGGGAATATTAATTAAACTAACTCGCAGTCCCCCCTCCTTAACAAATTCAACCCATTGATTACCTCCCATTATATTCATAGCGACATAATGAGAACTATCCCTGCTTTCAAGACCCTCAAGAACTTCAAATAACCTACAGAACCAATGAAATATCAATTCATTTCCAAAAGGAACTTCTTCATGATAAAACCCAACAGAGCGATCACCGAATATCAATTCAATTTGTCCAGAAATATCACCACCAAAATCCTTATCAAATTGTTCAGAGTTTATTTTGCTAAACTGCTGAATATCTTCGTCTACAAGTCTAAAATTAATTTTAAACAAAGATTACACCCCCTAGTAACCAAAATCTGATAGTTTATATTTATGCGATCCCCATGCAGTCTGAAATAAGCCGTTATCGAATGCAACTGTTATCAATTCTCCATCTATCATAGTAGAATATTGTCCATGGGTTATTCCCTTCGCTACCGCTTCATTCGACGCTCTTTCAACCTGAGAGACAACTTGATCTTTACTTAAATTCTTATTAAAGAAACTAACATTGGATAATTGTTTTTCCACTTCTTCTATTGATTTGACTTTCAACAAATAAGGAATTTGCTTACTAAATGACTCGAAAGAATGTCCACTCCAGAAGTGTTTAATGTTACCCAAACTTAGCTCAACTTTCCCCTTCCCCTCAAGCCTACCCCCAGATCCCCCCAAATCAGGACTGTCATGCTTGTTGAGGTTATTTGAAAAATCCTTAGGCACAATCATCCGGTGGCCCGTACTCGTCTCTAAAATGGTAAACGGCAGCAGATCCATGATTGATTTCGGAGCCTCGAATAACTTATTGATGTCCTTGGCTTTGTCAGCAGCCTTCGCCGTACTCTGCAGCCCGTCTACCACTTTATTCGCTTTTCCGGCCTTCGTCAGCGTAACTCCCGGGATTAGATATGAAGCTGCTGATCCCAACATCTGAGCTCTTTCTTCAGGTGTTCCCTCGTTGAAGTTCTTGTACATGGTCTTGGCGGCTTCTACCAATACTTCAGGATTCTCGACCAAATAAGCGACGCTATCGACGACGCCCTCTACCGTATTCTCTGGGTCTACTACCAATTTGAAGGCAAACTCTGCCGTGTCTATCACACCCATTACAGTCTCTTCCACTAACGCAAAAACAAACTCGGAGACAACCCGGTCGGCCATGACGACCTTCTTGCGCCATTCCGTCATGCCATAGGTGTCTTCCAACCATACATAGTACTCTAGCAGCAGGTTGGCATCGGGCTTGTTCGGGTCATAGATTTTCTCCATAAAATAATTATAGGTCGTCTCGTTCTCCTTATTATCCGGTGTGATCGGCGTTCCATCCGGGAGCTCCATTGGCGGACCATGCAGTCGGCGATACTCCTCTACCTGTCTTTCGAATTCCCGGACCGCTTCCGCCCTCTTCACCGCCAGTTCAATCTCGTTATAATTTAACTTGGCCCAATTCCGGTACTTCTCATTGACCAGCCCGGCAGCAATCACAAAGCGGAGTTCCCCCTGATCCGGCATCTTGGAGCCATCGGTCAACAGCGGATTGAAGTCGCAAGCGGAAATCGGGGAGCCTGTAAATTGTGATCTCAAATCGGTGCCTACAAAGTAGCGTTCATCTATACCCAGCTGCCTTAGAAGGGAGCGCTGCATTTCAGCATGCAGTTTCGCCTCCTCCATATAAGCGGTATTTCCATATTTCTCATAAATGTTATAAGCAACCTGACTCCGGCCAATTTCAGAGATGGCATGTGCAATCTTGCTCAGTTGGTCTTGCGCCCAGCCCTGCTCATCCACACTGCCGTTGTTCATAATATGCAATAACGAAGCAATACGCGGGTCTTCTTCAAACGGCTTGAGCTGCTGGCTTAATGCCGCTCCCTTCATAGTAAGCAGCATTTCTTTCAATCGATTAATAAGAGAGAGGGGATTGTTTAAAAAACCACTTAACGCCCCTTTCCCCTGCTGCAACCCAGTCTGTGCCCAGCGACTCAGCAGGCCTGCCTTGTTCCAAGTGAATTTCCGGGCCATTCCAGTCAAGCTTCGGAATTGCTTCTCGGATGCATGGTATTGCCCGGCAGCCCAGCGCAGCGTTGATGCCTTGGCATCCATTTGATCGCTAATTGACTCCATCTTCCTCCGAATTTCCCCAAGCGCTCGCTCTAGTTCGGCTGCTGAGGACTGGACGTTATTGCTTTCCGGGTAAGCAGACCTGGTGGAGCTCACCAATTGAGATAGCTCTCTATACAGCCCAATAACATCATTCTCTAGTACCCGCTTCAAATGCTTCATTCCCTGTTCTAGACCGAGAATGCGGTCGGGATCTACCTTCAGCTGCATGCTTCACCTCCGAGTAGTTAGGCATGTTTTATTTATTCGAATTTCGGCATTTTAGTTATTCAAATCATCAAACATCGAACCAGCCACGGTGACCTTGATGGTATCTATATCATCAACACCTTGTAATAGCTTAAGATCCTTGTAGGCGTGATTCCCTGCTGTCATATCGACTGTATCAAACCATGCCTTAATATAGTAAGTTCCATTTGGCATGCTCGCATGGGTGTACAGCGCTGTGTTGCCCGGGTTAACAACGATAGTAATGGTCGAGGTTTCCGTAATCTTGTACATATGCTGTCCGGCTTTCACGTATTCACGGTAGGCATAGTTCGTGTTGCTGCCCGCGGTAAACGATTCGCTATAACCTTCCAGCACCATCTTCCAGAACGGATGCGAGTCGCCGCCGCGTTTGTCCGTATGCTTGATTTCCTCCACCTTTTTTGTGTAACGGGATGGCTCCTTGCTTCGATCCAGCACGCTGATCAACGGGGTCGAGTTCACCGACTTGTTGTCCTTGACGGATATAAAGTCAGGTTTCCGCTCAAAGCCGCTGCCTTTTTCCTTAAGCCCATCGTTTTTGATGTTAACGGCGACCTTCTTATTGTTGATAAACATCAGGTCGGTTTCATAGCGGAAGGAATGGATGAGTCCGTTCACCAGATCTTTATGATCGTTCGTCATGTCATTCGCATTCGGCAGCTTATTCTTGAATACCTCTGTTTTGACGGTGAACGTATAGCTGCCTGCAGGGTTGAAATAATATCCCGACTTGATCGGGTAATCATATTTCTGAAGCTCCTTGTCTGTGGCGAATACCGCCTTATTGAAAAGCTTCTTATTGTTAACCCGTTTCGCTGCGGCATTTCGGGCTTGGGCGTATTCATCAGTCATGGAGCTTTCAACATTCCATTGCACGCTTCCACTGGCTTGTTGAATGAATGTCCGTATGTACTGACCGGGCGCTTGTGTCCAATCGTATTTGTTCCCGTTCTCATCCTGATGGTGCATCCAGCGGATGACGTCGTAAGTGTAGGGTTCATTCTCCCAAAACAGTTTCTTGGCCACAGAATCCGTATGGTTTTCTTCGATTTCGTTACGATACTCCCGCTTTGGAACATCCTTCATCCCGTTGTAGACATACATATCATAGACCTTGGTAAGGGTATCCGACGTAAAATGAGCAGTCGCGGTTCCTTCTCGGGTTTCTGATTTTGTCACACACGTTCTTTTTTCGCCTTCACCAGAGCATTCCGGCCAGGAGTGTGTATATTCGTACGGTCTGCTTACGGAGCCTTCATAATGAATCGTGCCTATCTTAGAAAGCGGGATTCCGGGTTTGTCCAAATTAAGCCATAGCCTTCCTAACGGATTATCCTCGTAATCCTCTCTTTTGATCGTGTAAGTGACCACTGGCGTGCGGATAATCGTCGAGCTATTTACGTCCACATCCGGGTTATTATGAACCTCGAACTCCCTTAGCAATCCCGGCGATTGGTTAATTACGGCAAGTTTGCCTGTCGCATTCCCTGCCCACCTCGCATCGGTCAACTCAGGCAGCACCAATGTGGCGGTATTGCTCGGCAGATGAAGCTTAACCTTCTTCGTCAGCATGTCATAAGGCAGCTGCTGCGGGATGTTCAACTTGATATCGGAGCTAAGAACGTTGTTATCCAGAATGACCTCTTCAGGCTGCTTGCCGTCCTCATTAACCTTGAACTGAATTCGAACATCGCTCTCCGGCATCGTAAAAGAGACATCTAATCGTCTCTTCTCAGTTTTGGAAATCCCGATGGGTCCCGATTCAGCCGCTACCCCGCCTCCGAACAGCAACTGGTTTTCCGCTGCCGTCAGAGGGAGTCCATCGCTTTTGCGGGTAACACTCCACGTAAATTTAGCGGTTTCCCGTTCAGGGAATGTGGATTTTAACCATACAGAGACATGAACCTCATCTCCAGCCATGGCCTCAGACGGCAGGTCGACAAACTCTGCAGAGATATCACTGGGCTCGGTCTCGATAAACGCAGCGATCGGCACGTCCATATATGTACCCCTTTTTAAGTACACCCTTCCAGACCCCTGGGAGAGATACGTCGGCGGCTGGATCACGTGAACGTATTTAATCCAGCCCCCTTTGGGAGCGGTACCCCTGTCGTAAACCCTACTGCCTGCGTATTGTTTATTCTGATTGTTGTACATGAGGTACTCGCCATAAAGCTGAGTGGCGTACTCTTTATTCAGCGCCTCAATGATTTTGCCTTCAAAGGTTGCATCGGGCAGGTATTGCAGTAGTTGGTCGGGCAGCTCACCATCAAAGTTTTTGGGGAAATCATTAAATAGATTATCGAATTTCTTTGATATCCAAGGACTCGGTATCAACTGGAAGTTCTGTATCTTAGTTCCACTCCAGCCCGCGTCCCATGGGAATCCATCGGTTGATACCGGATCACCAAAAACATTGTAACCGGAGTACCGCTGCATGGTTTGTCCCTTGTGTGTAATCGTGGTGCCATGACTTGTACCATATACTATATCGAAGCCTTTGAATTTCTTAGGATCTTTAATTGCCTCATCAATCTGTTGCTGGAGGAGCGCAGTATTTAACTGTCTCCCATATGCTTTTTGGGGATAGAAGTTTTTCTCTCCATACAATTCTTCCATATCCTTATTAGCTCTTTTCAGTACTTCTTCAGGAGTAAGGGTTTTTAAA
Source organism: Paenibacillus lentus (assembly GCF_003931855.1). NCBI lineage: Bacteria > Bacillati > Bacillota > Bacilli > Caryophanales > Paenibacillaceae > Paenibacillus > Paenibacillus lentus. The sequence goes on from NZ_CP034248.1 coordinate 683,256, forward strand.
TACTCCTCTAGGGTTATCTTAGTCTTGGTTAATTCTTCTGACTCAGCGGATATATTGACTTGTGGTATAAAGCCGCAGATAAGTACAGTCAGAAGAAATGTAGCAATTCGTCTCTTCATAGGAGCTCCACCTACTTATACCAGATCGATACAATGATATTACCCCAATACTTCGACTCCACTTGAATTCCGTAAGTCTTGTCGCTGAATTCCTTCGCTTCTAAGATGTCATCCCTTTTGGTCTTTTGTTTCACATATTTCATGATATTGTCCACTGTTTTGGAGTCAATCTTTTGTCGCAAAATTTCCTCTAAATCTTTGATCTGCTGGTTATAATCCACACCGTCTCTGCCAAAATGGACACGAAGCTGTAGAAAAACCATATCCTTCTCTTTCTGTTTCATAGTTTCACCGGATCCACCTAATCCAGATTTGTAGGATTCGTAATAGCTGAAACCCTCTGTTGATTTCTTTTCAGTCTCCCCCTCTATACTTCTCGAGGCTTTCCATTCTGCCCAAGGATCTTTGGGGGCCGCCGTTCCTTTCGAGGTTCCAGATTGCTCCGCTGCAAGCCCTGTCAGAATCTCCACACTGTATAGATCCGAATGCCAAATTACTTTAGCACCGAGCGCCTCGCTGACAAAACGCAAAGGAACGAAAGTTCTGTTCTGTTTTTCCTGGGCAACCGTGTCCATTTGCTTCGTTTGACCGTTCACGGTAAACGCCTTTTTTCCCAGAGTTAGGACAGTCGTGTCTTCTCCCATCTTCACGGTGACTTGCTTGCTCTGGCTGTTCCAGCGAACTTCGGCTCCAAGCGCTTCACTTACAAACCGAACAGGCACCTGAACCCGGTTGCTCTTGTCCATGAACGGCTTCGCATCCGGAAAAGATATCAAGTTCCCATTGACCTCGACTACGATTGAAAGCTTTGCTGCCGAAGACCACGCAGGTGCCAATGTCAGAGTTAGCACCATGGTCATGAGCATAACCCCTAGCTTTTTGATTCTCTTATAATTCATCATCTTATTCCCCTTAATATGTATTCAGTAGGAAGAAGTCATTTCCACCTCCTTATTCTACCACCTGGGATTTTACTAGATTACGCCATTTCATACAATAACTATGAGTCTATCGTCGCACCTCGTATAGTCTCATTGAATTACCAAACCGCTACTGTGTACCTAGTGAAACTACCATTCCCGAGGCTTCTATGAGGGGTAAGGCTTATTTAAGTGACGAGCACTCGATCAAGGCTATACTAATTACTCTACGGTTACATTATCACTTCTAAATGTCATTATTTTCATACCTAATTCACCTTCAAAGACGATTTTAATGTCTTTCACTGTTGAAGAAGAATCCACTTCTGAACAACTGATCTCCAAAATAGAATCGGAATCCACAGTATCATTTGTTGAATCTAAATGATATCCTTGTACATTATTGAAAATAACCTTAATCTCTTTCAATTCATCTTCCTCGGGGCTGTAATTTTTTTGTCTCCAATTACAGAGATCAATATCAAGCACCAATTTCTCACCGTTAATACGAATATTTTCTATTAAGCTATCATGCAGATCGTATTCTTCAATAAAGCTATCTATCTTCATACTTACTCACCGTCCTTTATTACAATATGAGAAGCTTTAGAACCTTTACCCACAGGATTTCCATCAATATCAAAATGATAATCGATTTTTGTATCGGTAGAATCGGTTTGTGGATGTGGTAATGGTCTACCGATTCAAATCCTGCTGCACCTTTCTTTCCTGGATCACAACTGATTTTTACACCTGTTTTAGGATTATAATATTCCCGAGACATGGTCTCCTAGGCTTTCCTTGGATCAGTTACATCCTACCAGCCTTCTTTGAGCAGTTAATCTGGTGTCTTTGCTCTCATGTCGTTGAGCATGTTGCTCATGGTTTTGCCCGTCCCCGCAAGCGGGATCCATCTTCACGCCATTCAATTTCGACTTTTGCTTGGTACCTTTGTAAACTCCTTGCCCTATTGTGTCGTCTGTTATATGTTAACTGGTCGTCACCAGAGTTCTTTTCTTCACAGTAACAATCGCAATAACATACCGTTCTGTTGCAGACAAGACAGAGAATGCTGTATTACAGCCGCTCCTACTATTAATTGTCCTGCTAGCCATCTTAGAAGATGCGAGATATTACCTTCTCATCTTCCCTATCGCTGTAGGGTATTCTACAGTTGCGATGATTTTTGAAAAAACTGCAAAAATTGAACATGTCAAAAAAACAGGCCAATTACGGTGGCAACTAACCATAATCAACCTGTTATAATCATTTGGCACTAGATATCCCTACCGGGTAGACTACCTTTCTTCTCGGCACAAGTGAAGATACTGACCGAACTCAGGGTAAATATCCCAATTTTTCTCAAGGGTATCCTTAGCCTCACGTTCCTCGACAGAACCTGTTTTAAAATCTCTCTTTTCCATTGCTATATAGCCATCTTCTTGGAAACCTAAAATCAAACTATTTAATTCCTTGTCGGTTTCATCATCATATTCCCAATACATGGCTGTTCTTAAAAAGAGTTTACCACCACTCATAACTTCAAAATCATAATTCAGATACTTACGAATCAGTTCATCATAAAAACCCACAGATACCCATTCTTTCGTCACATTCACTATATACTCAGGCTTTTCATCTTCGGCTAATATTGCCGTATATGGTTGTTTTTCTTGATGGTGCAGGTATGCGGTATGTTCATCGAGAATATTCCATGGCTTCTTTTTGTTATCTGACCATTCATCACAGTAATATATTTGCATTATCAATTGTACTCCTTCCCGTTAATATCCCTAATAGTAATGTTTATAATCATCACTTATAAATTGGAAAACGACGAATATAGCTCCAACTTAGCGGCCAACTCCACGTTGTTCCTTTTTAGTCAGCCATCTAATTTAAATCAGTTAGTTTCAACATAAACAGTTCAATCATTTGTTCAATTCTTTTAATTGATAAGTTTCTTCTGCCATGCAAATAAACAAGGTTCTTTATCTCCTCCCAATTTCGATGCTCACTGATTTCTTTGATTTCTTGAACGAAACCATTTACAAATACCTCGGATTCCCGTGTTTTATATTCCTCAATTAACACACCTAAATCAGCATAATCCATACCCCAATTAAAATAACTTTCAATAAAATACTTTAAGTTTTCATATTTTTCTTGTTCATTCGTCAATATACTCTTCTCCTTATTCGAAAACTGGATATCCTGTAATAATTCTATAACCTGCAGGCATTGGGGGGGGCTTTAACCAAGTACAGCTGAGAGGTCGTTAAATTATCGGTCACTTGCTTCGAATGTGTTGCTTTTAATGCAGTACTTTTTATATTTTCTAAATCTTCAATTGTATACAATCACTTTCCTCTACATATGAAAAAGGCTCATTCCTACTCATGGTTCAAGTTGGAAGGAGCTTTTGAATGTTTATCAAGTGTTTGGTTTGTTGGGTTGTATTGCACAATCCTGTTGTCGCGCTGTAAACCCCCGCAAGTTTTAATCTTTAACGCTCATCAAAATTATAACCGCCTTTTCTTGGTAGTAAGTCTTCAAAATCGCACGATGCTATTGCTTTAAAATCAGCATCCCATAACTTTGTCAGCAAATTAGATATTTCTAATACATAGTTACGGTAAACCACATCTTCAATTGGTTCAATTTCAAGGTAGTACTTGTAATAAAGAAAGCTATCATTTCCTTGATTTCTTGTATCTTCATCGAAATCACCGTTATTAAAAATAAATATTTCTGCTTGTTTCGTCAATATACTTGAACCGCTAATAGTACCCATAACAATGTTTGAGACTGTATCAATTAGCACCTCTTTATTAACACCGCTATCTACAAATATTTTAGTATATAAATCGAATTCTTCCTCCAATGAAATCACCTCAAATCATCTGGGTTGCCCCAAAAAAAGAAACCCTGAAAGACATGAAGCCAATCAAGGTACTGCTTGTTTTGCATCATCTCTTGTGAGTGTCTCTATTGAGGTATTTATAGACGACCTATGGAGTTAATGGAAAATATAGCCACGTCCTTCACGTCTTCAACCAATTGACTGACGATGCCGTCTCCTATACCTACAAGCGTTACGGCCGTGACTCCACAGACGAAGCCCCGCCTGGATCGGCGACATGCTGTCTCCCCTTCTCCAAATAACGCTGAAACCAGCTCTGTGTTGTCCAGCTCAGCGTGAACCTAGACGATCTCTTCACGCTAGTCGCCCTTACCGAGTCCTTCTCTGCCTTTATGTATTCATTTTCTGCAAAACGCAAAGCTTGAACCTTTTTACTCATCTGCCCGTCGATCCGCTCGGCCAGCTTCTCAACTTCCCGCAGCAAGCCGTTAGCTTCACGCGCCGCGGACCGCACGTATCGCTCGGAGGGATCGCAATATTTCGCTTCCACATGCTAATGAGCCGGCTTAGCTCCCTGGAACATTCCCGTGATTCCGCTCTCCATCGTGCGCTCTAAACGCTCCAGGTCGCGTGCCAAGCCCCCGACTCGGCCAGGGTCCACCTTATTCAAGCATGTCCAACCTCATTAAGGATTCTCAGCCAATGCTAAATTCAAGCAGCCCTTTTATGACTTTTATATAAATCAAAATTCTGCTTCTAGGTAGTCTTCACAACCAAAAAAAGAGAGCCTATCAAGGTCAAAGTAATGCATATTAATCTTCAATTTCCTTAGTTACCAAATCTAGCAGAAAATCTCCAAAGTCACTTGCTACTATCTCATTTCTTTGAGTTAGTGGTTGCCCAGAAATAAAGGAAATAACTTTGGGTTGTAAACTGCTAGTTGTTAATAATCATGCTCTACTAATTAAATAGCTTTGAGTTCGATTTTTTCAATTAGACCCCAGTCTATGCCTTCTTCAAGTTGATAGTCTATCTCCTCTAACAGTTTAAATCCTTCTTGCTCAATCCCTTCATCAGGTCCGTACACTTCAAAATGCCGCTCTTTAAACTGCGCAAACCAAAAGTACATACTGTAATATATGCTTTGTTTATCTAATGGGACTGATCCAGCGTCGTTACTTTTAAAAAACGTATAATATGCTAATAACTCATTTAAACGATTATCATCGATATTCACATTGTAAAATTTGCGTAGTTCTTCATTGGTTATAAAATTCTTCAACTCGTCTTCTTTTATAATTTTCATTTACAACACCTATCCTTTATTCTGGAAAGTATTTGACATCAATTTCAACATTTTTTAATTTGAAAAAATTTGTCAATTGCTCTACAGCCTTTTTATCAGAAACTAGCCATTCCACCTTATATCCAGCAGCTATAGCTGAGTCTTGTTGTCTTAATGCCTCTTGAATAACTTTGTTTTTAGCGAATTCCGGGAGGTCATCTACATGATAAAATGACTTTGGCTTTATTATCAACTTGCCGTCTTGCAAAACGTCATCTACTAAGTTCTCAAACTGAACATATCCTCCCTTTGGATGAGGCAAATAGTAACTTTCATTATTAGGATTAATTTTTAATTCAAAATCATCAACTCTTGGATTACTTTGAGGTATTCTCTCCCCGAAGAACCCTTTACCATGTGGTCGTGCATTAATATCATTAATACCCCATTTAATTTTTGTGTTGTATTTTGGAGCTTTTGGCGTCCCCTCAACAGAACCCATCTTCCCGCCGCCCGATCCCGAATCAGGCTTAGACTTAGAGAACTGCGAATCCGTCTTCGGTACGTCCATATCCCGGATAGGGATTGTAATGCCGTCGGGGGTAGAAAACGTTATCTGCGGCCGCGATTGCGCCGCTTCCTTCACGGTCTTGACCAGTTCCTTCACAGTTTTGCTAGAGAATTTGGCTCCCGCTCTGGCGGCGCCTTCTACTACCGTCAAGGCGAAGAACGCCTTCGTCACGGCTCGCCCGTATTGTACGCTCTCTTCATAGGTGGCTTTGCCGGAAAGAATCTTCGGCTGCAATTCAATGATATCCTGGAAAGGTACCACGAATTCCTCTGCGGCGGCGTCGCCGAGCAGCTTCTTCATATCATTGATCGTAAGCTCACCGTTCGCAATCGCTTCACCTATAGCGTAATATCCAGGCACGGTATCTGTCCAGAATCCCAAGCTTCCCGGACTGGAATTGATGGCGAATTCAGCCAAATCCTTCACGTCTTCAACCAATTGACTGACGATGCCGTCTCCTATACCTACAAGCGTTACGGCCGTGGTTAATCCGCTGGTATTCAGGTTCGGTTTATTTCTTATTCCAATAGCACTTTCAGCATATGCTAATTCAAGCAGCCCTTGTGTGATCTTCCCATCTACCTCGAATATCTCCAGTCCAAACTCCTTACGCCTAACTGCTGCCATGGTGCTCACCGTGTTCGCGATATGCTGGTAGCCGGCCACGGCGATCAAGAATTCCTGATTATATTCGCCGGTAATCTCGCCTTGATAGATGTTCATCATCTTCAAATACTGCTGCATGTTGCGGATATCCTCCGCAGGAATCGTCTGGTTGTATTCATCAAACAGCGCCTGCATTTCCCTGCGCCGCTCCGCCGCTCGACGAACCGCTGCCTCAATGGAGTCGTAATGAAATCTCACCCACTCCCGGTGAAGGGAATTGATCATACCGGTTGCGATGATCAAGCGCAACTCGCTCTCTTTGGGCATTGCGGACAGATTCTGCTTCAGTGGATTGTAGTCGCAGGCATCCAGCGGAGAGCCTTTATAGAACACGGCCAAGCTGACCCCAGACTCATACCATTCCTCAGCGACGCCGAGCTTTGCGAGCCGCTCCCTCTGCTGCTGAGCGGACCGGTGCGCATATTCCATGTACAGCTCATTATTGTAAATCGCATATATTCTATAGGCCGCCTGGCTGCGAGCAATCTCTTTGAAGCTAGAAGCAATCGCCTCGAGCTCCTCACGCGCCCACGCCTGCTCCTCCGCCGTTCCACTGTCCAAAATTTGCAGCAGAGAGGCGATCCGCTCGTCCTCCTTCACTGAATCTAGACGCTGCACCAAAGAAGCGTCCTTAAGCTCCAAAAGTCTTCCCCTGATCCATTGCAGCAGTGATGGCCGTGACGCCACAGACGCAGCCCCGCCTGCATTGGCGACATGCTGTCTCCCCTTCTCCAAATAGCGCTGAAACCAGCTCTGCGTCGTCCAGCTCAGCTTGAACGTAGACGATTTCTTCACGCTAGTCGCCCTTGCCGAGTCATTCTCTGCCCTTATGTATTCATTTTCCGCAAAACGTAAAGCTTGAACCTTCTTCTTCATCTGCTCGTCGATCCGCTCGCCCAGCCTTCCGATTTCCCGCAAAAGGCTGCTAGCCTCACGCGCCGCGGACCGCACGTAATGCTCGGAGGGATCGGAATATCTCGCCTCCACATCGCTTATGAGCCGGGTTAGCTCCCTGGACATTCCTGTAATTCCATTCTCCATCGTGCGCTCTAATCGCTCCAGGTCACGTGCCAAGCCCCCGATTCGGCCAGGATCCACCTTATTCAAGCATGTCCAACCCCATTTCAGGAAAATATTAGTGTCTGATATTTTACCAAAATGTCAAATTTTAAGGAATAAATCGGTATACCTAAGAAAAAACAAAAAAAGACACCCCAAAAAGTGTCTTTTATCCTAGCTCTATCCATTCCCCCGACTTTAGGCCTGAACCATAACATTCAACAGCAAGGGAGTACGAGCTTCTTCCATACAACTCACTTCGTTAACAGCGCATTCGCGACGAGCATATCAAACCTGCGGATATCGACGCCTTTCTGCAGCTTCACCTTAATATGGCCCGCGCGAGTCCACAGTTCCACCTCAGCGTTCATATCGAGAAATCCACCCGCATTCTCCGTAGACCACATATCAATCGAGGAGTAAGGCAGCGAGTAAATCTCAACCTTCTTTCCCGTAAAGCCCTGCGCATCCCGGACGATCAATCGTTTGTTGGTGAAAATGGCGCTGTCGCGAAAGGTTTTGTAGGCAGCGACCGCCACTTCCCCGGGAACGAGCAAGTTGTTCACATCTGCGGGAATGGGGCACTCAGATACCAGCGTCCATTCCAGTATGTGACGTGTCTCAGACATCGATTTTACCTCCTGATTATTTACAATTAATCCAGTTGAATAGTTCAAGATTACCATAGGGCTGTATAAAGTCTCAATTCCCCCGCTTGGTTGTAGGTTTCCGTGTAACTACATCATGCATCAGGCGGTAGCTGAAATCTATAGAAAAATACCGCTCGAAAACCGCATAAAATGCAGTATTGAACGGTATTTGTTTCGTGGCCATACGCCAAGCAAGCGGCCAAGCCTAAACACCACGCTATTATTGTTGAACTTGCTCCGCTAATAGTTTTCCTACGTTACGCCCCATGGTCAAGCTTGCGCTGTTGGAGGCATTTCCAAAATGTGCACGGTTGTATAGGAATCTATGTGCCAGTTCGCCAACTGCATATAGCCCATCAATGGCAGTTCCGTCTTCTCTTACCACCTGACAATCACCCGTCGTTTTCAGACCGCCCATGGTAGCTACAAAGTCGGGCACAAATTTCACTAAATAATAAGGCCCTTCTGCTGCATACGCTTGTAACATTTCCGCCGGCTTCTTGAACTCCGTGTCCACGCCTTTCTTCGCCATGCTCTGATATTCATTGAACGTACTCACTAAATGATTCATTTTGCTCAGCTTTTCTAATTCTGCCATCGTATTTGCCTTATAAATGTCTCCGGAATCGAGTCCCGTTTCGAGTAGAGATACGACTTCCTCACTGCTGCTATCGAACAAAATATAGTAAGGCGCCTCTTTAGCATCGATCAAATCAGCGGCAATCACCACACCCGGCCCAGCTTCATTGGTCATTCGTTGACCCGCTTGGTTAACGAGCATGAGCTTGTCAGTCACGCCGCCTTCTAACGGACTATAGCTATTCAATTTGTTAAAATTAACATTCAAATCAGTGAGCTTCTTGGAAGGCAGTAGTTTCCCTGGGCTTGGAATGATCCAGCCGTCTTCGTACAGTGCTGCTCCAACTTGCGCCCCCATTGTCATCCCGTCGCCTGTGTTGACGCCCGTTCCTGAAAATTGGTAGCCTGTGGCCAGAATGTCAGGAATCAATTGCTCAATATATTCCTCACTGCCGCCGAATCCACCCGTTGCCAGCACCACATTCTTGGCATGAATTACAAAATTCTTATCAGGGGATGAAGCCTTAACTCCAACCACGCCACCGTCTGCTTCGATTAATTCAGTAGCCGTTGCCTCTGTAAGGATCGTCGCACCTTGTTCTTTCAAGCTGTTCGTTAATCTCTCAATAACGAGTTCCCCTGCCACTTGATTACCATCCGTTACCGGCTTGACGATATCTGCTCCTCTTTGCTCTTTGGTAAAGGAAATTTGATATTCCAGCCCATGCTGCTCAAGCCAGGCAATTGTAGCGCCACTATCAACAATGATCTCTTTCACACGTTCGTAATCCGGGTAAGGTATCCCTTCTTGTCCGCCTTGCATCGTCATTTTGCTCCAGCGTTCTATAGCCTGATCAAGGGTATCATCGGACTTCGCTTTGTGGTAAGCTTCGTTCTCTTCCACTTGCGCCATCATGACGTTACCAAACGATGTCGCGAAGGATCTTCCCAGTGCGGCTTGTTTCTCCACAACAATGACGGATGCTCCGTTCTCTAATGCCGATATAGCGGTAGAAAGTCCAGACAGGCCCGAGCCAATGACCGCGATATCCGCTTCTAGCGTTTGTACCTGCTTCTCCTTCTGCTCCGCGCCTATTTTGAGAGCGGTCAGATCTCCGCCCGCTTGAAGTACACAATCCTCAACCGCTTGGATGATGGCATCTCCTGTAGCCGTTGCGCCAGTCACTGCGTCTACAACTAAGGTCTGCCCTTCGATGATCCTGGCTGGGATCTTGTCGATCGCACCATCCGCTGTACCCTTCGTCTCATTAAATTCGACCACTTCAATTTTATCAATGGCATTCTCCGAGAAGGTGACTTCTACCTTGATGTCGCCCATCTTGCCTTGAGCTACACCGACATAGGTCCCTGCTTGGTATAGTCCCGCCTCTGTAACTGCCTTGCCGCCTGTGTTCCCACAGCCTACCATGACTAGGACTAACATGACTGTTAGTAACATGGCAACAATTCTCAAAGCTCTACTTCTCATCTCTCCTGCATCCCCTTTAGAAGATTATTTATCCATGACTAATAACTAACACTTTAATTGTGAAAAAAATCACGTTATTAGCCACGCTTTCTCATGTATATTTTGAGGTATCCAGTAAGGGGAGAGTCAAGAAGGAGCTTAGACATCATGAATCATCATAATTTGTTTACCGTTAGCGAATTCGCGGATTTATTCAATATTCACAAGAAAACCTTATACTATTACGACGAGATTGGCTTGTTCGAACCTAAATATACCAACGAAAAAGGATATCGGTATTACTCCGATTGCCAAATCTATGACTTCCATGTACTGCTATCTTTAAAAAATTTAAACTTGTCTTTAAAAGAAACCAAGCAATATGTCAATCACCGGACACCAGGAACGGTAATCGATTTATTTAATGGGAAAATTGGGGAGATCGAGGAAAAAATTGAGGAACTCACCCGTCTTAAACATTCATTAACCAAAAGATTGGCCTTAATCAATAGTACTTTAGATACTTCGGTGGATGATATTCAAGTTCAATACAAAGAGGAAGAATATTTCCGACTGGAACCGATTGAGCCCGTTCGCGACAGCGACACGAATTATATTGCCTGGCATCACATATTCATAGAAGAGTCTAAGCACCAATTAAATGAAGGGGCCTACGGACAGATGCTGCTTCGCGAGAATTTAATCCAGAATATTTATAGTCCCAACTATATCACCGTTGAAGCCATCGAGAAGAAGGATATGGACAAGGCCTTCATTAAGCCAGAGGGCAAATACGTAGTCGGAAGAAAGAACGGGAAAGTGCTCCACTCCACCTCACTATACCAGCGACTTATGAAATATATTGAGGAGAACAACCTGGAGATCATCGGAAATGCTTATGAGTATTTCATCATTGACGGATCCTTCGCATCAGATGTGAATGAACGGGTTCTAGAGATTCAAATTCAGGTGAAGTAATGCCCCAACTCAATTTGAGATAAGGCAACAACAGGATACAAGAACCCCCCGGAAGGCCTTTAGACCTCCGGGGATTTCTGGTTAAGGATGTCCCTATCACCCCTTGATCGAACCAATCATGACGCCCTTCTCAAAATATTTCTGGATAAACGGATAGATCACCAGTATCGGCAGCGTGGAAACGATAATGACACCGTATTTGATTTGATCGGCATATCTTTGCGCGTAGCCCCCCGCGTCTCCCCCAGTCCCGGCCCCACCAGCAAACACCTGATTAGACAGCAGAATGTCCCGCAAAATAATTTGCAGCGGCTGCAGGTTGTTATTGCGGATATAGATCAGCGCGGTAAAGAAATCGTTCCAGTGCCCGACCAAATAATAGAGGCCGATTACGGAGATCATCGCCTTCGAGAGCGGCAGCGCCACCTTGAAGAAAAAAGTGAAATGCGAGCAGCCGTCCATCACCGCCGCCTCGTACAGCTCCTGGGGCAGCGAGCTCTCGAAGAACGTCCGGGCGATAATCAGATAGAACACGTTGACGCAAAACGGGATAATGAACACCCAAATCGTATTCGTCAGTTGCAAATCCTTCATTAGAAGATAAGTCGGAATAAGGCCGCCGTTGAAGAACATCGTCACCACAAACAGAAACATAATGGCCTTCCTTGCCCGGAACTCCCGCCGGGACAGCACATACGCCGCAGGGAGCGTGAACAGCATGTTAACCAAGGTGCCGAACAGCGTGTAGAACACCGTGTTCCGGTAGCCCGTCCAGATCCGCATATCCTTGAAAATCTCCTGGTACCCGAAAAAGCTGATGTTTTTCGGAAACAGCCAGACTTTGCCTGTCGCTACGAGCGTGGAGTCGCTGAATGAAGCGATCACGATGAAGTACAACGGATATACGATAATTAGAAAAATAAACGTGCATAGGAGGCCCAGCGTGATTTTGAAGGCCAGCTCTTTGCCGTTGAGGCGCGGGCGGTTCCCGTTGATTGGCGGTGGGGCTCCCTGGATGCTTGGCCCGGTTCCACCGATACTTGGCCTGGTGCTATGGCTGCTTAACCCGGCCCCCTGGGTGCTTGGCATGGTGCTACCGAGTCGTGGCTGCCCATGGCTGCCTGGAGTTCCTTGGCTGAGTGAGATTCCGCCCCCGCTCAAGACGCCATGGATGCTTGGTGCGACTCCGCCTCCGCTCAAGGCTCCATGGAAACTTGCTCCGGCTCCACCGCCGCTCAAGGCGCCATGAAAACTTACTCCGGCCCCGTCGCTGCTCAAGGCGCCATGGCGGCCCATTCGAGTATGTTCCTTGTCGGTTCCACTATTACGCTTATGCGTACGATCCATCTCCGTTCCTCCTTCCCTCATAGGCTTTTAGAATAAGCTCGTCTCGGATACCCGCTTCGAGATCGTGTTCATGGCAAACAGGAAGATGAAGTTGATCACCGTATTGAACAGGCCGATGGCCGAGGCCAGACTGAACTGGCTAGAGACGATCCCGATCTTGTACACGTAGGTGGCAATAACCTCGGACACGGGCAGATTGAGCGAGTTCTGCATCAAGAATATTTTCTCGAAGCCGGTACTGAGAATGTTGCCCATGCTGAGAATGAACAAAATAATAATCGTCGGCACAAGCGCCGGAATATCAATAAAGCGGATCGTCTGCCAGCGGCTGGCCCCGTCGATGCGGGCTGCATCATAGAGCTGGGGATCGACCGTGGACAGGGCAGCCAGATAAATAATGCTGTTCCAGCCGCAGTGCTGCCAAATATCCGAGAGCACGTACACCGGAATGAAGGTACCAGTTGAGGCGAGCAGGTTGATATGCCCCAGCCCGATCGATTTCATCAGATGCCCGACGACCCCGGTCTCCGCCGACAGCAGCACATTGAGCATGCCCACCAGCACGATCACCGAGATGAAGTGCGGCAGATAGACGGTCGTCTGCATGAGCTGCTTCATTTTTTTGCGCCGAATCTGGTTCAGAATCAACGCCAAAATGATGGGAGCCGGAAAACCGAGCACAATGCTCGCCAGGCTGATCAGAAAGGTGTTCCGCATCAGGTCGGTGAACAGATAGCTGTCGATGAATTGCCGAAAATACGCCAGTCCCCGCCACTCGCCCCCGGTCAGCCCCTTGCTGAAGTCATAATCGCGAAAAGCGAGCTGAATCCCGTACATCGGAATGTAATTGAAAATCAGAATGACGATGATCGCCGGGAGGATCATGATCCAAAGTTGATAGTCGCGCGTGACGGCTTGAACTAGCCCTTTGCGAGTCCGCATATGCTCCCCCCTTATTTTTTGCTCTGATATTCTTCGTAGTATTTTTGCATGATCTCTAGATTCTGGGTGATGCCGGCCTTCTGGGCCTCCTTCACGTACGCATCCCATTCTCCCTCAATGCCGCCCTTGGTCACCCACTTGGCGAAGCTGGACTCGGCCAGGTTCATAACGTTCGTGTTGTTCAGGCTCATCGTGTTGTTGTCCATCGTCGAGTATTTAATAAACAGGCCCGGAAAAACATCCTTATCCAGATCCACCTTCAGCGCTTCCTCCAGAGACTCGGATTGGCCGAGCACCTCCTGCATGTCTTTGCCGAGGGTCAGCTGCAGATCGTCCGGGATATAAAAAGCCCCATGATCCGCCATCGTAGACGTCCATTTCCAGGTGCCGGGGTCCATCTCCGGATTGGCCGGAGGCAGCACGCTATAAGTCCCGTCTCCATGGTCCTGAATATTCGGGCCGATCGAGCCGAACAACGCCTGTATGCCGACCTTCGGATCGTACAGCTCGTTGATAAAGCGCATCGCCGCTTCCTTATGCTTCGTCTTGGCGGACATCACGACGTGATTCGTGCCGTAGTTCAAGGAATAGTAGTCATAGCTCCACGACAGCTTCCCCGTGTAATCCGCGGTGACCTTCAGCGGAGGCAGAGTGACATACTGCGGGGCCAGCTGCTCCCCAAACCGGTCGGACGCCACCCAGCCCCAGGTGAAGCCAACCTTGGCCGTGTCCCCTTCCCCGCGGGCGATCGATTGATATTTTGTATAGTCGTGTGTAAAAACTTCAGGATTGATCAGTCCCGCCTTGTACAGCTTGTTGAGGAAGGCCACCATGGTCTTGTAGCGTTCGTCGATAAGGAAATTCTTGATCTGGCCATCCTCGACAAAATAGCCCTGACTGCTGCCCTCCGACAGCGTGATGCCCATACTGCCCAGAAGCACAGCCGGATTGAAGTACCCGCCGATCCCACCCGGCCAATCCATCGGAATCTCGTCCTTCGCATCGCCATTGCCGTTGGCGTCTTTCTCTTTAAAAGCGACGAGGACGTCATACAGCTCATCCCAGGTCGTCGGCTTTTGCAGCCCTAGCTCATCGAGCCATTTCTGGTTGATGAACTGCCTCGTGCCGGTTGACGGCCAGAACCGCTGGTATTTGGGGAGGCCGTAGATTTTGCCATCCGGCTGCGTAGCGATGAGCTTCGTCTCTGGCTTCTCGCTGAACATCTTCTGCACGTTCGGAGCCTGGTCGAGCATGCCGGACAAATCCTGGAACAGCCCCTGGAACTGGGCAAAATCCGCATCCGTAATGACATTCGGCCCGATGAACAGGTCCGGGATGTCGCCGCTGGCTAGCATCGTGCCTTTCTTTTGCCCATAGTCGGTCGTAATCTCCTGCCACTCAATTTCGACTCCGGCAGCATCCTCGACCGCCTGCAGCCACTCCATTTCCGCCAGCGGCTTGGTGAGCGGATGCTTCGTCATAATCGCTGTCAGCTTCACCTTCTCCCCGGACGCATTCCCGGGCGTTGTCCCCGCGGATTCGCTATTTCCCCCTGAACCGCACCCCGACAGCAGCATGGCTGTGATCAAGACGAGTGATGTGAGAACGCTTAACTTTTTCCGCATATCCATACCTCCACACTTTTGATATGGGCCCGATCGATACAGACCGCTGCCACAGCTTTGCCTGGATTGATTCGCAGGCACCTTAGACAGTAATGGGAGATGCCAAGCCGCGTAAACGGGCAGTTTTTGTGCGGGTATTCATTTTTTGAAAGCGCTTAATATAATGTGTGGACTAGACGGTTGTTCCCGGCCGTTCCGGGGGCGTCTTCAAAAATTGTAGATGTTCAAAAAGTGCCCCTTGCGATGGTGTATGCAGACGGATTCATTAACGGCCAGACAGCCCTGTTGGTGGGGAGCCGCATCATGCGCACTACTCCCTCTGCGGACGATGCGGACTCGGGGCATGCTTGGATGATTGTCGACCCTACGGCAGCTTGCCATGACAGCATCTGATGGAAAGGAGCTTAGCTTCTGTGCGTGGTGCGGTATTGGCCGGGCGTGGTGCCGACGATTTTTTTGAAGGAGCGGATGAAGCTGGAGGTGTTCGTGAACCCGACCTGGGCGGCGATGCTCTCCAGCGTCCCCTCGCTCTCCCGCAGCAGTTGAATCGACCTCTGGATTCGGAGACGATCGATGTATTCCTTGAAGTTCTGACCCATCTCCTTCTTGAAATGGTGGCTGAAATTCGAGACCGACATGCCAAAATGATCGGCCATCAGCTGCAGCGAGCAATTCGGGTCCATTCCCTTGTCTTCGATCACCGCAAGAATCTCTTCCCTGGAAGCCGTACGTACCTTAGGCAATGTCTCGCGAATCATCTCGCACAGCTTTGCGCCACTCTCCCGCAGGATTCCGGTCATCTGCTCCAGCGTATAGCGGGGCTGGAAAGCCGCATCCGTCAGGCGCAGCAGGCTCTGGTCATCATGACGGAACCGCTGCAGCCCATTAAAAATCACGCTGGCCGTGTTCAAATACACGCTCCGCAGCATATGCGGCGGCAGCCCTTCGCTGCTCAGATAGCAGACGATCCGCTCAATCAGCGACTCCACTAGAGTCGCTTCATTTTTCAAAATCGCCAGCTCCAGCGACTGCAGCAGCTCCGCGAAATAAGAAACCGTACCGGACGGTGACATCTCGATCTCAGCAAAGCTCAGGATCGGACTCGTATAGCGCAGCCGCAGCTGCTCAACCGTACGCAGCGCCTGCAAGTAGGAGACATGGGCCGAGTTGGGGTCGAGGATGTACGTACAAGTTAGTTCAGGTTGATCCTGTCCCGAAGTCCTTCGTGCTCCTTTTGGTTGGCTATGTCCCTCAGCCCTTACAGCCTCCCCTGGCTCGCCAATGCCGATGATCGTCTTCCAGCCCGACCGCACCTGGAGCTCCTCCTGCAGCAGGGCTAAAACCGCTTGAACGGAGAAGTCCTCCCCATGGGAGCAGACGAATACGATCTCGTGATGGTAGTTACTTTTGAAAAAATAACCCTGAACCCCTTCAGGCAGCTGGCTCTCCCGGTTTTTGCAATAAAGCAGCACAAGATTCGTCTCCTCGGTCTCCGATTCACAGGAGATGACAGCCACCGTCACGCGCGCTCCGTCCAAACTCACTCCTACCTTCTCCGCTTCCCGCTGCACTTGCTCCCCGCTCAGGAAATGCCCGTTGACCAGCTCCAGCAGCATATTGTCCCGCATGATTGGCAGCGTCTCCTTCACCTCTTCATCCAGTCGGCTGTTGACCGCAGATAGACCGCTTAACGTATAACGGATCGCCTCGATCTCGTTCATCGGCCCACGCTCCTCCGGCTCGAACAAGCCTGCGGCGAACTCGACCAAACGCTTAATTGGGTGGTAGTTTTTGCGGATCGAGACGTAGATGACAATCACTTCAAGTAGCAAAATGCCTCCAACAAGCAGAATCGTGTTCAGTTGAATCGTACGCAGCCCCTGGAGCGATTCCGACACCGGGAGCAGGCTCACATACTTCCAGCCGTTCTTATCCGAAACCGTATAAGATACGAGATAGGACACGCCGTCGATCCGGTGGATACCGGAGAACGAACCCTGGGTCGAGCCAAGGGAGGAGCTGGAGGTCGAGTCAGGGGACGAGTCGGAAGACGAGCCAGAGGCTGTACTAGTGGACGTACTAGCGAATTTACTAGAGAATGAGCCGCTATCTTTTCCCAGACTGCTTACCAGCTGTGGTAAATCCTCCGAGCTCTGAACTAGCGCCTCGTTGGAGGCAACAAGCGGCTGTCCCTGCCCATCAAAAATAAAGAAATCCCCCTTATACGCCTCCGAGACCGACCGCATCATGCGGAGAATCGTATCCTCCCGGACCATGATCATCACCACGCCAGGCGAACTCGTGCCGCCCACCGGAAGCGGCTGCAGGAAGGTTAGCATCCGTACCCGGTTATGGCCGGGGACCAGCACCCCTTCTACGGGGCGAACCATGGGGGAGTCCAGCGTGTTCAGCGTCTCGGTCAGATCGTTATGAGGCCAGCTTTCATAATAAAAGCCAACCCCCGGCTTCCCCATATCCTCCACACTGTATGCGCTTCCAGTTTTGGAGAACAAATAACCGGTGCTTCTCACATACAGCAGGGTGTTGTATATAAAAGCATCGGTCGCGTTGTACTTTTTCATCTCATTCGCTATCAACACGCGCTGATAATCACTCTCCTCGGCCTGATACAGCCGGAACTCCCGGTTCTGCACCAGCTCAAACGGCAGATTGTACACATACCGCGTGAACGTATCCATCGACGTCATGAACTGCTCCGTAATGTAGGCGTTCCAGTCCATCTCCTTCACCTTGACTACCTGCGCCGAATACGGATAATAATAGAATAGAATAATCATGACAGGAAATAACAGCACCAGCAAATAGGAAATCAATAGCTTGGTCAGCAAATTCACCCTAGTTTTACCCATGCTGGCTCACCCCCTTTTTCTTTTTTCCACTTCAAAACTATCCAAAAAACCCCATTGAGATTCTTAACGATTTTATCAGGAATCAGGCCTAATCATTTAGAAACCAAGAGAGGACAGCACTAACATGGAAAACGTATCAAACGCAGTTCAACTGGAATCCATAAAATCCTTCCAATCAACCATCAGCAAATGTGAAAATGCCTTGGCTCAAATGACACAGAAGGGCGCAAATACGACCTTAATCATGAAACGACTCCAGGCACTTCGCATTGGCTTAGCCCTGCTAGAATATGTATGGAACCAAAAGCCCCATCATTACACCCAGGAAGATCTAGCCGAAGCTCGCCATGTGCTTACTGGTTTATTCCCATCCATTGAGAACAGTTATGCCAAATCAAAGGCAGGTAGTCCGCAAAGAACGCTTTTAGAAAGAAGAATGAAATCATTGGAACTGGCTGTTCAAGCGATTGATGATCTTTCTAATGGGTAAGTTATTTTGCCGATACGGCTTACCAGCTGGGTAAATCCTCTGAGCTCTGAACTAGCGCCTCATTGGAGGCAACAAGCGGTTGTCCCTGCGCATCAAAAATAAAAAAGTCTCCCTTATACGCTCCTGAGACTGACCACATCATGCGGAGAATCGTATCCTCCCGGGCTATGATCATCACCACGCCAGGCGAATGGGTGCTGAAAGCCGGAAGCGGCTGCAGGAAGGTCAGTATCCGTACCCGGTTATGGCCGGGGATCAGCCCCCCTCTACAGGCCGAACCATGGGAAAATCCAGCTTGTCAGCGTCTCGGCCAGGTCGTTATAAGACCAGCTCTCATAGTAAAAGCCAACCCCCGGTTTCCCCATATCTCCCACACTGTATACGTCTCCAGTTTTGGAGAACAAACATCCGATGCTCCTTACATACAGCAGGGTGTTGTTAGTAAAGAAAATATAAGAAAGAATTGAAATTTACAACCATTTCTTTGAATTGTCGCTGTGGACAGCGGTGGATGTAGGCAGCAAAGAGGCTGGCAGCGAACTAGCTGCAATGCGACCGCTGTGAGGCCCATCACCTGCAGCCCTCGTTAGGTAGTAAATGTGGCTTAAGTCAGCCTTGCTGCTGTGTGACTATATTATAAATGTAGACGTGGAGGGGAGTTAGAGAACATGGAAGGAATTTGGGGGGACTTAAGGGTGAGGAGTATTCTTTAGGAGCAACTTTCGCTGGATTAGACTGGGATGAGCTGTTGCTTATTCATCATCCTGGTTGGCGATATTGCCCACCCCATGATCGAGGTGGATTTCGATAATCATTACTGCTCCCAACTTGAAGCCGTAGGTGAACGCCGCCGTCATCTCCATACTCTGAATTTGCTGCTGCAAATCCAACAGCGCCTCAAGCTCGGCAAACTCATCGCTGGACAACCTCTTCTTCCAGGATTCTATTTTCTCAGACATTTCCCTGCCCTTCTTGCGATACATGGGATCTTTGGGAACCAACTGTTCTTCGGGAATGAGATGACCGTAATATAGGGATTCAAGTAGGGATTGCATGGGATGGCCTCCTTTTTTCTATAGGATAGCAGAAGGAGGGAGAATATGTGGTACTCATATGCGTAAACTCAAAAAGGGAGGTACTAGCCTAAAGAATGCGTTATATTAGTTTGTTAATAAAAAAATAAACAAACCATCGATGAAGGTTTGCCTACTTGTAGTGGGGAACTATTCAATGTAAGTATTATCAAAGGAGAGTCAATAGTTCCTTTTTAAATAAACAACTACCCAAGCATATTCTATCTAAGCACTAGAGAAGTATACTTAATAAATGGCGTACACTTATTCTTACGAAAATAAAACTTTTAGAAAAGAAACCAGAAAAAATAAATTTAAATAATAGTATCTAGAAAAACAATATAGGGCTGTCATAACTATTTATCTACTATACTATAAAAAAGTAGTAAACTATAAACAACTGCTATTTTAACTTATATCACCTTATAAATTATCATTTAAAAATTAAAATCTCTTCAGTTCTTAAATTTATCGCCCAGTCATAAGCATTGTTGTTGTAGTTATACACTATTATTTCAGGATGATAATGCTCCACTACTCTACCTAAACTAAAACTTAATGAAACAGGTGTGGTAGCAAATAAATGGACTTTATTAACACCTCTCTCCTTTAATTTTGATAGTAATTCTAAAAACTTTTTTTGATATAAATCGATTTGAGCGTAATTAGTAATATTCCATCGACTAGGGTTCTCTAAACCTAAAAATATGACTTGCGAGACACCTGATACAATTCTTATCTCCTCGTCCATTATTGAAAAGGATTGTTCAATTTTCAAGGCAACTTCATTATCGTACTTTATTTGTGCATTATAATTATTGACAATATTCATGTCAGTATTATACTTTTTCTTTAATTCATAAAACCCCCTTCCTAGACACTCAGAGTTTTCTCCCTGATACTCATAAAGTATTGGATCATCCGTACTTTTAAAGCGGTATCCATCTAAAAATGCTAATGGTACATGTGGAAATCCAAGATAAATCAATGAGTTAGAGTTCTTACTACGCTTTATTACTGTTTTCATTTTAGATTTTTGTTTATTAAGTATTTTCTGAAGGGCCGTAGCACTAATACCTCCATTAATTTCAAAATACTCTATAAAATTAAGAGTTATATATAAACACCCCTGTTCTTGATACTCTTTCTTAACACTATTAAAGTTAGCCTCATTCTTAGAAAACGTAGTTAACATTATAAAGTCTCTTTTCATAAAACAGAGTACATGATTAACAAACCAGTTATATGTAACTTGGAGCAAGCCCCATTTTTTGTATAGAATAATACTAGAGAAAATTAATATTAATAGCATTATTATTGAAGTTAATGGGTCGCTTTTTATAAGATTAAACAACTCCGTAACTAATTTAAATATTTTCATTGTAGGCTCCTTTATACACTAGAACTATGTCTTTTGTTCTACGGCACCCGATCCATACTTTATAAATTTCTATTCCTCCAATAATAAACACTAAATAATCAGAAAAGGTATTCGACTTGTCTAATAATTTTCTCCAATTTTTAATATCTTGTGGTGAATAGTGTGGATCCATTTCAGGATGAGTATGCCACTCCCCTAGGTACATAACAGTTTTATTGCTATCCTCCCACTTTTGTTGAAGAATAGCGTTATGGCTCTGTTTCTTGCGTATAAATCTATGCCTTGATTTGTAGTCGCTCATTAACGGTAACGTATAATCTCTAATTACTACATCATTACTGTTAGTTAAAACTGAACCAATCAGCATCCCTCCTGATTCATAATCAGTAGGGTCTTCTTGTCTTAGCCTTTGAATTACTTCAATAACATGTTCTTCTACTAGGATTTCATTATTTCTATATTTAACTTTGATCATGAATATGCCTCATTTTTAAGGTTACCGCAGACTTTGCAACTAGGATTAATATAATCGTAGTCATCCTGACTCAAAACATCTATTGATTTTTTATATCGATCAGAAGTCAGAAAGCCATTCTCTTCAAATATTTTAGAAGAACCTTTCCATGAAACTAGAGGATTTTCTTCGACACTATTATCTAAATATCTCAGAACTAACCTCGAAGCAAGTAATGCTGTCTCCATAGAATCAATACTTCCGTAAGGTGTAAAAGAACCAGCACAACCATTCATATTTTTAATAAATGGAACGTCGCTCTTACCTGCAAAGGATGGATACATCCTTAAATCACTATCAATTAAGCATTCATAACACCCCTTTCCTCCGTTGTTAACTACAAGAGCATGTCCCCCTATTCCATAGGCTTCTACCCAAGTAAAAATTGCAGGGGTAGATGACTGCAATATAAGTTTATTAAGTCTTCTTTCTATATTCGGATCGCCGATCGCTATTAATATCAGATCAAAAGCATCTAGATCTACTTCCCCTCTTTCAATGATATCCACAGCTTCATTTTCAATTGTTTCAATTTTTACATTAGCATACCTATTTTCAAACTCCTCTTTTAACAATTTAACCTTAGTTTTACTCTCAATAGATTTATTCATACCCAAAAAGTGGCGGTACGAGTTTTCAATTTTTAGTTTATCATTATCTATCAAGGTAAACCTTTTTATTCCAGACCTTGCTAACATAAATAACAAATCACTGCCTATAGATCCACACCCTATTAATAATACGTTGAGGGGCTTCTGTACCCCACCACCTCTTTCTATTAAAGTTGTGTCATCATTTCGAAAGACAAACAATGGAGTCACATTAAAATCGTCAAAATTGCTTTCTATAAGTGGGACTACTCTTTTTGAAAGAGATTGATTAACCTTTTCAAACCACAATCCAATTATTGTTTTTTCACCTGTCATTAAGGGAATCCTTAGCAAATAAAAATATCTTTTTTTATTCATTGAAAACTTCATTATTTTTGATAATGTAGTGTCAGTCACATGTTCCCGAATGATTTTTGAAATCTCTTCATTTCTCCAAAATCTGTCTAGCTGAGGAACCTTGCCTTCGTAAGTATAATCTAATGGAACATATAATGCTTTTTCTAGATTTCGAGATTTGATGTTAATGTTTAATAACTTCCCTAATAAAATTGTTGACTCCTTATCGTCCGTTAAAAACGCAAATGGTTTACTTCCAATTGCTAAAACAGAAATTTCTTTTGGCTCATCGACAGGAGTGAATACAGAGAAAACAAATTCTATTTTATCTAATGTGCCAAAGTAATAACTAAATTCACGATGATATTCTATTTGCGGCGAATTCGATATTAATACTTGCTCCACTCTCTCAAAAATAAAATCTAATGTTCTTTCTGGTATATCACTCCAAATTACACCCTCTTTATCCAAGTAACAAACAAGTCCACTATTCATTACATGTGGAATGTCGGGGATCTTATGGTATCTTTCATTAATATGCACCTTTGGTAGTTCGGTTGGGAATAGTGGACTAAAAGTTATAGTTAACGGTATCTTATAACCATTTCTTAATTCAAAAAATAATTCATAATAATATTGATCAATTTCTATAACCTTCTCTAAATAGTTTTTTTCCAGTAATAATTTTTGAAAATGAATATTCATAATAAATTTTCCTTGGCTGAACTCGAAGACGGCGCACTAGATAAAGCAACTTTTTTATACCTAGCCTCTTTTGATTCCGGGATTGGGAAGGCCTCACCAAAGTACTTTGGACTAAGGACTTTACATGCCTCGTGTGGGTCACTTTTACCTCCTGCTTCAGTCAGTGCATTCTCAAATTCATTTAATTTTTGATAAAAGGTATCCATTTGTGTGTTTGTCATCTTAGAGAATACATTAGTATAAGGTTGTACTGGTAAATCATATTCAATAATATAAAAGTTTTTTTCTAGTTCATGATCCCACTTCAGGAAAAACTTTCTTTTTAGATTACTTACAAAATCTTTTAATGCATTTAAATCATCATCCTTATATTTACTCGATAAGGAATCATAGGATTGCTTGTAGGAAAATAACTCAGTTGCTAAAATGGTTATACCCACGCTTGGTGGACGTGAACTACCTGATGATTCAAAACAAACGTCTTTCCATTTCTTCATATACCTAACGACTCTTTTGAATTGCTTTTTCGCATCATCTGCAAATGAATTTTTGATATAATTATTTAGCCCTTCTGGATCAGCAGGATCCCAATATTTATTTTCCTTATTAGAAAACTCCTTGCCCCAAGCAAGATACAAATGATCATCATACTTTGATTTTACATAGACGGGCAAGTCGACATGATATGCTGGTTCATCATCTAATGAATATGTTATGGTTACACAGGGATTCTTTATCTTTGGTATTGTTGTAGTGTGGCTTTTTAGTATATCTCTAATTATTTTCTTAAGTTCAAGGCTGTCTGTATAATCTTCCTTATAAAGGTCAAAAACTACACCTTCGTCTATATCATAATCTTTATCTTCTGGTATAATACCAAGATCTACCGCATAACTACCTTGATCAATGAATTCTAGACTTGGCACATCTTTTTCCATTTCTTCAAATTTAGTCTTAACCCCTTTCTTTATTTTATTTGTGATAATATCCCTTTTCTCCCTTAATTCTTTGTTCTCCTTAAATCTTTTAAGTTTAATTTCATCATGAAATTCTTCAAATTGCTTCTGAATATCCGCCATTTTTTAACCTCCAGAAATATTATATTCCCATTATTATACGACATAATATGGTAATAATGAACACTTATAGATATTCAAAGAAAACAAGTAGAATGTTAATGTTAATGTTAATGTTAATGCATATTCGGTCACGAAAAAACCGCATTCCACCTTTTGGGAATGCGGTTTTTTCTTTTTTACCAAAAATAAATCATCATATATTAAATTTATTTCATTATTGATAACTTACTAAATTAAGTCTTGCACTTTGACATTCTTGTAATGTTCTATCAACCATAGATATCTCCCACAGTGATAACATAAAATATAGAACCCTACTCAGTACTTAGATAAACAATCTATAATCATAAGACATAGGCCCAAACCGTTCTAACAGCGACCCAATTTTAGCAATTTCGTTGGATGACTGAATTGTTGCAGGAAGTTTAGTGTATAAATCAAATGTATTCCAATTCATTTTAGAGAGACCCAATATTTCTCTTGCAATAGTACTTAGGCTCGAGTTCCCATGATGTCGTTTAATTACCAACGGCGCTGGAATACGGCTTTTTCCCTGATAATATTTTCTATTTGAAATAATAGCCTCAGTTGTACCATGAACCCATAGTAGGGCCTTTTGATTTTCTAAAATAATTGATGTTGCACGTCTAATAGGGAAACCATCTTCCACAAATGTACCATCATGCTTCATTACTGAGGAAACATACCTTTGGGCGGATTCAATATTGATTTCTATCATATCAATATTTTCGATACCAGCTAATCCTTGTAATAAACCTTCTTTCTCCTCTTTTTGAAATGGAGTTCTCTTATGAATAACAACTCTTCGAGGAAGTCTGGAAAGAGACTCATAGAATAGCTGCCGCACGCTCTCTCCCATTCGTCTTGCATCATTTTGTGACATATAGGGATTCTTTCCTCGAAATATCGGCTCTTCAATCTTACTTAACTTATATCTAAGCCCTAGCCCATTTGAACTATATAAGTGACTACATCCTAAAATAATTTGGTTGCCTTTACTAGCAGAAGTATCTACACTATAGCCTATTCCCATAAAAGCAGTATCACGATCGAGAGAGTCCAAAATCCATGGAGTCCTGCCCGCCTTAACATAAAATGAAAGAGACAACCACCACATTATTTGACATTGTTGTGGTTTTCTCAATGTTTCTTCTCTTAAAAACTGAGTTGCGATTCCCCTTTGAATACAATATGCCTTAATATAATCGTGTAAATCAAAACGCTCCCCAATATCATTATATTTCTCCCAAATCCTCCACCTTGCAGGGATATAAATCACTACCACATTTGGGGCTGAATTGATGTTTAATCTATCAAGTGCATCGCAAATATGCCTAGCCAGTTCGATTGCTCCATGCTTTTGATCCATAAATTTAGTCGGCTCATCACAATAGAACCAGTTATTCTGATTAGGCTGAGGAATATCTATTGCAGTTCCAAATGCCTGCATAAACCCCGGGAACTCCATAAGATACTCAGTATTGGTTTCAGGTTTTCTCCTCATATGAATATTACCAAAGTAACTACTTACTTTTCCTGAATCCGCTTCAGGGCAAATTACTCCTATTGTAATTTCCCTCGCTACAGCACTTTGGGTTATACTAAAATCATACGGTCTATTATGCAACACTCCCCTAATAGGATGTGTCTCCTTAACTCCCGCTTGTCCACTATGACTTGAAAACAATAGCTTAGGTTCATTAAAATGCATTCCTGATAAACTTATATACTTTTCCATAGATGGTGGTACCGTAATTTCATTTCTACCGCTAGAACTAGTTAATTTTGCATAGAGTGGAGCCGGTTTAATATGAAATTTAAACGTAGAGCCACATCCTGCAGGAAAGTCATAAGATCTAACTGACTTTTCAGATATTATCTTTGATCTCCATTTCATTAATGCAGCATTAAATTTCTGATTATATTGCTTTTGGAGTACCGATCGCTTTAATTCTTTTGAAACTTCTACAGATAATTCTTCTCCATTTATAGTACTACCTTTTATGGTGGGCTTTAGTATCACATAATGCTTCCCCTTGATTTGTCGTATATATAATAAAACACCTTCGTGAACATTAAAATATTGGCCCTGAATTCTTTCTTGGTGAGAGACAGTAGAATCCCAGATTAAGTTCCTTCCGTCTGTACATAAATGGGTGTTACTTTGAACAACGGACTTGACTAATGCCGATGTTAATAATGATATGATAACCCCATCCTCGTAAGATAACTCTCTACTACTAATCGGAGTTCTTACAATTTCACTATCAACATACTCCCGAAAGACATCTCTCAATTCGTCAACCAAGCCAAGAGCTAATATCTGTCCTTTAAAAGGAACAGCCACCACATTCTTTTTATTTATTAATTCCATAACTTTTTGCCAAGTTCCAGCGCCTTTAAGTAAAGGAGCGCTAAATTGCAAAACCTCAGTAGGAATATCGATAGGAAAAACATTACTTTTAACAATAGAACCTATTTTAGTTGAATCAATACTAAATGAAGGAGATACCTTGTTTAATGAAAATTCTTTTGTTAATTCATTTACTTTATCATTCCATACTGATTCTAAGCAGTGTGTGGCCAATCGAGACATTAAATCATCAAAGCCTGATGTCGATATAAAATAAGCCTCTCGTCCGTTTTCTCTAGCTTTCTTAATTAATCGACTTACAACCTCATTAGGCTCAGACTCCTCAACACCGCACCAATACAATCTCCCTTCTCCAGAATAAGAATAAGCTTCTTCAAGTGCTGCCATCACAGAATGATCTCGACCACTATAACCACTTACAATTAAATTATGGGTCTTTAGATGATTAATTAAGGCAAGCCTTAGTTTTCGGTCTTGTACTTGCAATTCATTTTCGGTATTTTTAAGGGCGTCATACCTGTAGTCGCCGTGTAAAGATACACAGAGTAACTCACCTCGTGTATATATTCTTTCTATTCTATCTATACTATCAAGTCCTACCTCAATTGGAGTTACTAATGCAGAGTTTAGAGCAGCCTTTGCAACTAATCCATCAAAATTAGTCGTCCACACCGATTGAACTACCCCCGCTCCTGCAAGCAAGGCAAGTAGTTGATACCCAATATAAGGTTTCTTATTTTCTATAATTGATTGAAAGTATCTTCGGCGATCTCGTGGTATAGGATAACACTTCTCAATATAGAAGCTATACTCTTCATCTGCCCCCGACTCAGGATACTCACCTTCATAATCTAGCCATTCTTGAATTCTTTGTTGGATATGTGGCAATGTAATATTATTAAATTGATCACCTAAACCTTGATTCTTAGTTAAAAAGATATCTCTCTTCCACTGCCATATGCAATTTGAAGCCGAGGGAATACCTGATGTTATAGAAGCACCCGCTCCAATTAACAATGAATGAGGCGAACTTTTATTTATTGAAACTGAGCGAATAAATGCATCTAATTCAATGTTCAACTTATCACTGACCACACTTATCACCTTCTATATTTCAGTAGTGTTATTTTTAGTTGATCCGACGTCCAACAGACAAATCAAATGAATTATCCAATAAACCTAGCTTTCCCGGTTTACAGATCGTGTTGAAAGACATTCATCACATCTGACCAATATTCCCCATCGGTAAAACTTCAGTTTCACTCGGCTCCAGAAAGCCCCTACAAATCCAAGGCGTAAATCATGGATGGGGCTTTAACGTCCTTGGATACATCCAGTAAGGCAGGAATCCATAATAGAACAATAACTTAAGGTTATCTATAGTTAATCGTGCTACCACGCTCTTTCTTCACATAAGTTACGGCAGGGCACACTACCTCATCAAAATCGTCTTCTTCTTATCCTTATTGCAGTACGGTATCCGAGGATACGACACCTTTCTCAATTGCGTCATTTTCAATTAAAAACCTACTGGGCTTCATCTTGTTAAAGATTAGATCCAACCAGTCCGCATCGGCTAAGCTATTTCTCCAATACCTCACGTTCAT
Organism: Paenibacillus lentus; assembly: GCF_003931855.1. Classification (NCBI taxonomy): domain Bacteria; kingdom Bacillati; phylum Bacillota; class Bacilli; order Caryophanales; family Paenibacillaceae; genus Paenibacillus; species Paenibacillus lentus. The sequence continues at coordinate 711,389 of NZ_CP034248.1, forward strand.
CTGGTCGCCATTCACCCTTCCATGCCTAAAGATCTAGTTAAGGGTACTTTCGACAAGTTATAGGAAAATCCTCCCTTATTTGATAATTTGGGGTTAGGCTATTGGAAAGATAATCATTTTAACGATGTAAATCCGTGTCTTCAAGACTATAAATGTTTACTAAAAGCGGAATTACTAATAAGAGTACGCAATTATCGATTTTTAAGCCTTCCCAAAAAAAATAATCATTTTGTTGACTTAAAGGAGGCTTTTGGCGAAAAAAGAGAGCAGATATCTGCTCTCTTTTTCGTGTAAATTTATACAAGTTCACAACAAATTAAACGCACGAAATTCTAATTGATTTCTTTACGACGTAAAACTTTATATTCTGTATCCTCTTTTTGTTTTATAACATCCTTCGCTTGTCCTTTTTCTACTTCATCCGGCATACGTAAAAGTAAATCTTCTAGTTGTTGAATGAGCCCTTCCCTAATGCTATTTTGGTTTTGAAAAATATCATTAACTATACTGTCTTTTAATCTTATTAATGAAGTGAAAATTGCAATTAGTATCAAAGAGAGAAAAGTGCATCCCGCAAATAACATCAGAATATCAAATAGTTGCATCAATTCCTTATCTTTATAAACATAAAAAAGTAATTGGGTTAGATTCGGAGTCAACACTGCTACAAGAAGACTAGGTGCAATTAGCGGAGGCAATTTGGACTTTTCTTTATCATTTTTATACAACTCAATTAGTTTTTCTATCTTCCATCTAGTTTTTATATCCTTACTGTAAAGAAAATCGGTGAGCTTATTCGATTTTAACTCCTTTAATTTCGCACTTTTCCAGATTCTCCTCCCGACACTAATTTTATATCTCTTTCTAATGACTCTTTTAACAGCTCTGAAAAAAATAAAAACCGAATAAGAAAGTATAATCATTGAAACTATACTCGAAATAATTAACCACTTTCTATAACCAACATTGAACAAAGAAATAAAAACACAGGTTAGTATTATTACAGAGCAGAGTATCATCATAGTATTGACAAAGTAATAATGTTTCTTGATATGTTTATGGACCAGTGCATAAGTCCTTACTTCATTTTGGTAATATTCAAAAACTATATCCTTCATCCGAATCTCAACTTTCCTAGAATTTTAAACTACCTATTCAACCCGCCTACTCCTCCACTCGAATCTCCACCACAGATCCCGCCAAATCCACATCTGCATGATCCAGCTCTACTTTGACCTTGCCGACTCTTCGGGCTTCGCGCCATTGTCGCAGATCCTCGTCATTTTCTAGCTTCAGTTCTGCAATTTCATGGGCACGATCAAACATGTATTTGCTCGTGTACAGACAGGTATAGATGCCCTGTCCACCTAAGGCAATCGGCTTGTCCCGCCGTTCCCAGCGTTCAATCGTGAATTTAACATATAGTTCTTCTTCCGTGCCGGGCCGGGCAGGCCGTTCTGTGATCTCGCCTCTTCGAACGACTTTCCAATCCTGAATTCGGCCGAACCAATGGATGCCCGTGTTTCCTGGCTCCTGAAACTTCCTACGAGACTGGCACATGGCAATATATTCGATTTGGGTGAGAAGCTTGTGATCGACGATATTTTTAAGCGGCATATGATAGAATCGTTCTGACAAAGCCACATCCAGTTGGGAGGGCTCTCGCAACGAACCAACAAGGACATTCTTCCCCTCAAGCTTGTTGAAATAGTATTCTTTCGTCCCACGAGGACGGGTAGACCGCTCATAAGCCTTCTCTGGACTATCCATAATGATTTCATCCAGGAACTTCTCCATCAGGCTTGTGGCATTAGGTAGGAATGGAAATGCTCCCACGTTGACAAGCTCAATACTCTTATAGAATTTATGATCGCGAAACTGCTCTTCATTGTCATAGGGGAACAGAACATATGCCCCAAACATGCTACGTTCCAATTCTTGTTGTCCATCCCCATATACAATGGCATCCCGATACCTGTGCATCGTATTAATATCTGATTCCTCAGGTCCAGGATTCGTGTACATCCTCCGGTATGGAGTCCCCTCATAAGCTGGATTTAAGCGATACTTCGCATCAAAAATATATTTATATTCAATCGAAGAATCGCTTTTTTTCAAGGTCAGAACATTATCCGGCATCTGGCCCACCGTAGGGGTCTGCTCTCCCCTTGGTAGTGAATTATAATAAAGTGTAAATACTTCGCCATTCTGAGGATTCCGATACATGATTTTGGACTTCTGAGTTTTGTCGAGCTTCACAAAAATCCCTGAACGATTCACCTTGACGATGTCTTGTTTGATGAGTTCATATTTACGACTTAGTAAATCGTGAATTTTCAGGAAACACCAGTACTCATACAACTGAGCTAAATCCTTTAATGACAAACGAATGAGATCTCCTTGAACCGAGAGACCCTTCATCAGCATGAGATAGCAACGGTACACCTCTCTGTACCCAGGTGCCATCTGTAGAACAAGGGATACTGACATGTGCGTCATATCGCCGACTGCCAGAAAATCGTATCGTAGCAGCCTTTGTAGCTGAGATTCCATCAGATCTACACTTCTTAATAGTTGAGGATCGGAAGTACGCTCTACGGACTTTAACCGAACACGAAGAGCTTGCAATTTCTTTGCAATCCGTATTAAAACCCACCGAACAAAGCGATTCTCCCCTGTATCGAAGTCCATATACTTCTTAGATTCCAATACATGGGTGGGGTACATATTTTGGCCATTAATATGAATAATTCCGTTCTTGTTATCCTTAACAAACAGCTCCGGATGTCTAGAGAGGTAAGCTAAATTACCCTTCCCAGCATGTCTTGCCTTACCAGAGGTTACTTTCTGATTCACTATATTTGTCTTAATGTGAGGCGCATTCTTAATGCGCTCCACGGCCTGAACAAGATGTTGAAACATATGTTTTAAGATGGCAAAGAACTCTGTCATACTTTGCTGGGTTGTATCCTTTAGCCCAGTCAAATGGTAGGTTTTCCGCAAAAAATCAAAGGACAGATTATAAATTTGTTGATTCACATCGCTCAGTATCGTTTCATAGTCCTTTTTATAATCCATCTTCGTCGGAAAAATTTCTAACTGTAATTGCATGAGCGCCTGTCCATGTAAGCGAAGCTCTAATTCCGTATATCCAACCTCATTCTGGAAGTTCAAAATACCAGATAATATATTTTTCCCAAGAGGCTTTACCGCCTCTCTTAAGTACATATTCTCATGATAAAACTGAATAGCCACATCTTGCTTTTTCTCGACTACAATTTCATAAGCCTGCGTCTCAAAGAAAAGAGGGGCACACGCTTGGCCCTCATCCCATTCCTGCAATCCATTCTTCTCTGGCGAGAAGACCGATATGGAGCTAATCTCTAAATTGGAGGAGAATTTATCTATACGACAGTGGGCATTCACCATGGCACCCTCCTCATCCCGGTGTAACTGTAATGCCTCTACCGTGGGGTGAAACGGTTTGCCCTGAATATATAAGTTAAATAGATTGGTCTCGATCCGTAGTAACTCTACCGTCCCATTACGATAACCAGTATGAAGTGAATCCATCCTCTTCTAACCTCCGTAACATGAACACAATCTTGCGGGCACTTTGCGGATATTTGATCTGCGACTGTGCATTGAGAAATTCTGCCTCATTATATACTGGAGATAAGTCCTCCATTAGTTCGTTGATGGCAAGAGGTCGATCTAAACACACCTTCAACAATTCCAAGAGAACTCGTCTAACCGCAGAGCTACTCCCTTGGATTCGAGGTAATATTTTCTGAAGTAATTGAAGGTCGAACGCCTCATCAGCCGACATTAAGTTGTCACGGCGATTGTATATCATATAGAAGCTTACGGAGTCACGAACTCGAAACCCTACATGGGCGTGTATGCCTTCTAAAATTTCATTCAATTGAGCTAGACTTTGTGTCGTTTCTGAAATGAGCTCCCTGTTCTCATCCAATGCGTCGACAAGCTGAAGAAAATCACTTCGTAAAAAGGAATTCGGAGCAACGGCTTCTGTTATCGTCTCTCCCACCACTTCATCTGGGAGCTGCAATAAATTGATATAGTTAAATTCAATGGTATTGGCTCGGTCGAGAACTTTTTTACTAAAAGGATGGGTGGTCTCGTCCATATTGACTGTACCCATGAAATACACGTTATCAGGAATCGATAGGTCCCCGTACTTCTGCTGATCCTCCTCAGAAGATAGGGAAGCAGCTGAAATTAATGGAGCCGTCGCAATTTCACCATCTCGCCATTCCTGGGTTTCCAATACACTGAGAAGATCGCTAAAATAATGCTCTACCCTGGCTAAATTCATTTCATCTAAGCAAATAAAGTAGGGTTTAGAGCGATTTTCCGGCTTAGAGGCTTCATATAGCACTTCCGTTAATCGTCCAGGACGAAAGGTTCCTGATAAATCCTTATATCCTAATAAGTCTGAGGGATCGCTCCAGTCAGGTCTAACCGGGATAAGCGCGAACTGTCCATTCTGCACGGTTGCCCCCATCGCTTCAGCAAACAACTTAACTAGTTTTGTCTTTCCAGTGCCTGATATCCCTGCTAGAATGACAAACGGCTTTGTTTTGATGGAAAGATAGAAATTCTCTATTAATCCATCTGGATATGAGAATCCTCTATTCTGAATAAATGAGCGTATCTGTGACAACCGCTGTGTTACGGACAGTGTCTCCACTTCTTCCGACTCCTCATCCTCGATTTGATCCTCTTCTTCTTCATTCGCCGCTGTCTGCAATTGACTTTGTACATAGATCTGATAATCCTCCATCATCCGTTGCAAATCAGCTACAAGCTGTTCGTTTTGGGGAAGGTTATTGCTGTCATATCGGACGTAGGCAACGGTAGATACCTGGTAATCACGTCCTAACCCGCTTGTGGTTAACTCAATTCGGTCGTCCTTTGTAAAGCCAACCAAAGGCAACTGTTTTCTTATTTGGTCGACTTTATTTTCAAGGTATGTGTAACCTGCCCTTCTCCCACGATCCCGAATAGGTTTCGTCACCCCTTGGTTAAAGGTTAAATAGACAGAGCTCATATCTTCGGCAAAAAGATAAACTAAATATTCGCCATATTGAGTTGATCCCGTAAGACGTGTATCCATCAATGCAATCCAGGGAACGGTAGCCCAATTTCCTTGACCCACAGAACCTTGAACCCGAATATGATCTGAGATGAACGGGTATTGCCTTATTCCTTCGGGAATCGTTCTTCGAAACGCTGTCCCCAGAGGATGATTCGCAAACGGTTCCTGCTTAGCCGTTCTATATGTAAGTAATATATGGCTCAGGTGCTCCTTTAGAGAGAAAGAGCTCGACTGAAGCTCCGTATAATAGGACTCTAATTCCCGGTTGGCATATCTTTCGAGTTCAGTCAGAACTTCTTCCCCTCCGTCCCATATCGCATAGGTGAATGTTAGCTCATTCCTGTCGTTTTTAGCTAGAATACTTCTAAGCGCCTCGACCGGGGTATCTAATATCGCTTTCACTTGCGTAGCACTCACCTCTGACCAACGAGAAGCCATGCTATTCGGTGGAATATCCACGACTAGATTATTTACTTCCCGATCTCTGCAGTAGCTTAAAAACCGTTCCGCAATGGAATCTAACGATATAAACCTTTGCTGGGTTTCGCGCCAAATGCCAATCATAGAGAGTACGAGTACCATCTTGTAAGATTTTTGCTTCACACGAAAAATAGATGCTAATTCAGTCGGTAATGACATTTCTGTTCCTCCAGGTGAAAGTTGAGTTTAATAAATATATCTTGTAACATAGCGTTTATTTATCAAGTTATATATATTATAGTCCAAAACCTGGAGTGAAGGAGATAACCCTTAGCATAGAGGTATTCGGAATGGTTCAGATATTTTTATAATGGGGAGCGAATCAAATGAAAAATAATAGTTTTCTACTTAAAACTTATATGATCGTTATTCTGTCTCTTGTCCTCGTCAGTTGTACCAATCCTAAGCAAGTGATAAATATCGACATTACAGCATTTATGTATGGGGACGAGATAAATCAAACGGTAGAGGTATCCATGAATGGCGAGTATAACACCAAAGAACACAGTTTCATCGGCTCTCTAGTCATTGGAGATGTAATTAAGCTTGAACATGTAACCTTTTCTCCTGGATCAGGATTAATCAGCTACCACGAATCAACAAGATCTTATCTTGGCCAGATCTTTTTTGATTATCAAAGCCTGCATTTCTCTATAGAAATTACAGACCAGGATCTTTATCAGCAACTAACCGAATCCAATCATGATAGGGATAAAAAGATCACTATCACTTCACCTGCTAATAATATTGAGGAAGCAAAGCGAATGAATGCGGAGCTCAAAGACAAGAAGCTTCCTTTTGAGAAATAACAGGAACATCAATAATAAGCATCCTGGTTCCTACCATACCCGTAATACTCGGGCAGGAGATTCTTCCCTTCCTCCACACTTTTATTCACGATATCTATCAGTTGCTCCATAGTTCCACCAATCTGTTCGGTGGGTATGCTTTCGCCAAATCTCCCCTTCATTATGGCGTTGATTTCCTCGAACTCTTTGGTATGCAAACACATCAATACATTGGTTATTCCATAATACCTTGGCAATAAATCATAACCTTCAGCAATGCTTTCCTTCATTTTATATCTTAAACCGCCTAAAGCTTCGTTTTCCGGGATACTGTATTTATCGATAACACCATAGTATTTCCTATATTCCGCCACAATCTCTTTGTACTCCTTCGAATCCAAAACATCCCGCACTAATTGGTCATCTTGCATTCTAATTTCTGCTGTATCCAATGAATCTCTTTTCATTCCAAGTTTTTGATTTGCCTCAATAAGCCCATTAACTTTAAGGAAATAAAACTCAATTTGCTTTTCCTTCGACCTCAGGAGTTGTTCCATATCTTGACGTTCTTTGGCTACCTGTTGCAATCGTTCCCGATGATCAATTTGCATATAAATGATATAAGCGACTAGAAATAGAATTAAGGTTACTCCAGCATATATCGTCCTCTTATTTTGCATAAGCATTCTCCAATGTTTTACGCTGCTTGTAGTACATCAAGCTTTTAGTACATCAATAGTTTATCCATTCCTCCCATACCCGTAATACTCAGGCAAGAGATTCTTCCCTTCCTTCACACTTTTATGTACAATATCATTCAATTCTTCGAAAGTTCCGTAAATTACTTCAGTGGGGATAACATCGCCAAAGTGTTCCTTAAATAATTTGTTCAATTCTTTAAACTCCTTTGTATCCATCCACATCAATGCATTGGTTATTCCATAGTATTTAGGTAATAAATCATACCCTGCCGCGATACTTTCCTTCACTTTATATCTTAGACCACCTAATGTTTCATTTTCCGGAATGAAAACTTTATCCAAAATCCCATAATGCTCTTCATATTTCGCCATAATTTCTTTATACTCTCTCGAGTCTAAAACTTCCGACACCAATTGGTCATCTAACTCCATAATTTCTCCTCCATCGAATGAATCTATTTTCATTTCAAGTTTTTGATTTGTCGAAATAAGTTCGTTAGCTTTTTTAAAGTAAAACTCAATTTGCTTCTCCTTCGACCTCAGAAGCTGCTCCGTTTTTTGGCGTTCTTGGGCTTCCTGCTGTGTATGTACTTGATAATTAAATTGCATATAAATAATATAAGCAATCAGAATTAGAATTAGGGTTAGGGATATTCCACCATATATACGCCTTTTATTTTGCATAAGCTTCCTCCAACAATTCCTCGAATCGCTTATAGGCTGTAGGAAAATACTTTCTTAAGTTAGCTCTCCTTACAGAGTTGAATTGCGCCTCGTAACAGTGAGCAAATGCTTCTACAAATACCTTGTCTTTATCAGCCGACCAGTACTCCACGGGGTGCGCCCAATTTCCAACGATTCGTTGTGTCTCTTTACCTACCTTCACTATACTCAACCCACTATATAAATCTGAAACTGCCGACAATTCATGAGGAGTGAGTTCATCACTAATATTCTCATAAAGCTTCTTAAAATCAATCCAAGTTTCCTTGGTTCCATTCCAATAATCAGGATTCATAATGTCTTCCAATTTGTATCTCATATGTCCTAAAACCGGTACGAGTTCACGCTTCAGTTCCCTTAAAAACATGGCATTCGCTCGAGATTCCACGGCGCTTCGGAAATCATTCATAATACATTTTCGAAAGATCGCATCAATGGAAAGATCACCTGCTACATCATCAAGATAATGTCCATACTCATGGAAAAAAACAACGCCAGTTCCCTTCCTAGTATAATCTTTTGCAATGTTTAAAAATACGGTGTCCTTGGAATCCCTATAAAATGATCCATCCTCATTTGTTAGCTCTAAGAGAGAGTTATTTTTGACGTATTTTAAAAATAGTTCCTGTGCAATTGGTGTTCCGCTCATAAATCTGTTAATTACTGCATCACGATAGTCTTTATGCTCGTCTATGCCTGGTAGGGTGTCTAACTTCTTTGCAAATAAAGCCAGTAGAATATCCTTTCTGGTTGGCGCTGATCCGCCGTCTATTGATTTCTTCTCCCAATTCATCACGAGATTATGGGTGGTCGGAAGTTTTGGGGTATTTTTCACCGCAGTATCGCTTTCTTCTTGCTGCCCGAAATTAATTTTTCTAAGCTGATCTTTCTTCTGAGACAAGGACAGTTTAAACATTCCTACACTATCTTTATTGTCATAGCCCTCTTCATAATCCAAAACATAAGCATTGGTGAAATTGATTTCCCGTATGACTTGCTCGTCTTTCTCATATGTAATATAAACGTTGCGATAATAATCTGTACCAGGTTCGTAAGGAAGATGGGCCCATTTACTGAGCTCCAAAATCTCCTGCCCCGTTCCTGATTCTTTCATTGGCATTACCTTGCCTGAAATGAGAAGAGTATATCCCGGATCATAAGTCCTTGCTGATGGAACTGTGCTTGTATGGTGCAGATATTCAATGCATGTCAATAATTCATCATCCAGTTCAATGGAGCACCCTTCGTTATCCAGGCCTACAATTTTTAATGCTATTCCCATTAACAGCCTCCTGACAGGGTTAATCACCCTTGTATTCCTTTATTATGTAAATCGGTAAATTCCATCATATTTATTAATTCAAACATTTACCCAGCAAATGCTTATGGCTCGCTCCGCTGCTCTTTGCCCCATAACAGCAAAAAAACCGCTCAAAGAGCGGCTTATATCGAAACCCTAGTTAACGTATCATCACCTTCAAACTAAGCTTCTTTTTGCATGAAGACGGGACCACCTTAACGAATACTAACATCCCCCAAACCTCACCTTCTCACAAACAGCCGAAAGACATTCAATACTACAGAAAACAACCCGCCACCCAGTGCAAAAAGTAAAGTTAAACGGAAGCCGGCCATGGGATTAGATGTAGGATTGATCAATAGAAACAGTCCGCCAAGAATGAATCCTCCGAGACAATACAGCAAGAGATGTGCGAGTTTCCCATACTTCTTAATTCTCATATCGATAAATATGGATATAGGAACAGCAATAAATAAATATATGGCGAACAAAAGGACAAACCCGTTTAATAACTTACTTGTAAAGCTGTAAGATAAGACATTGTCCTCATTCGTATGGCTAATCATAGTGAACACAAGAGATAGAATGAATGAAGAAATGATGGATGATATGATCCTAATCAAAACACATTCCCTCCTAATGTGGAGCTATTTGCGACAAACGCCTGTTAATATCGGCAATAACCTCTCCATATTGATCACAATTCTTTTCAAAGACTTGACCTCCTGCAGTAGATATGTTTCTTCAATTATAGTTGTTTTAGATCGAAATACCGAACATTTTGAAAGTTTAGTGCAGAGGATAATGAATTTTATCACCGGGCATATCTGATAGTATTCAGTTGTAAGCGTAAGCAACAGATGAAAGGGGAGGTCATTATTGATTAGCAAGAGTAAAGTGGTACTAAGCGTGATGTTGGCAATTGGATTACTCGCAGGATGTGGAAGCAAAGGGGATCATGCACAGCCACAGGCGGGATCGTCAGTAGCACCCAAAGAAGAGAAGGTGTCTATCACGTTCTGGAGGAACTCGGGCAATGACGCCGAGAATTCAGCCTATGACAAACTGGTGGCCTCGTTTAATGAAGCGCATCCCAATATCAAGGTTGAGATGAGTCCGATTCCGTTTGCTGATTACGATACCAAGGTGAGAACAGCCATTGCTTCGGGCAACCCGCCTGATATTATGGCTATCGATGGCCCGAATATGGCTTCTTACGCCCAGGCTGGTGCATTGCAGCCGCTGACCGCATATTTCAAGAAGGACGGTAACCTGGAGGATATTCCGGAATCGACCATTGCCACGTACACCTATAATAATGAAATTTACATGGCTCCGCTCACCGAATCCTCCATTGCTCTTTTCTATAATAAAAAAATGTTTGAAGCGAAGGGAATTCCTCTCCCTTCCAAGAACCCGGAAGAGCCTTGGACTTGGGATCAGGTGCTGGATGCAGCCAAAAAGCTAAACGACCCGGCCAAAGGCGTGTACGGCATTGATCCGGCGCAAGGCTTCGGTAATGCAGGCGGAACAGCATACTTTAAATATCCGATTATTTGGCAGTTTGGAGGGGAGATTATGAGCCCGGACGGAACAACCTCCAAAGGCTATCTGGATAAACCGGAGACCAAAAAAGCGCTGCAATTCTTCTCCGACCTGTATAATGAACATAAAGTGTCTTCCCTGGAATACCCGCCAGATGCGTTCCCGAACGGCCAGCTGGCGATAACGGTTGACGGTTCCTGGTCACTAGGCAATTTAGCTGATAAATTCCCGAACTTCAAATTGGGTGAAGATTATGACATCGCGCCGCTTCCGAAAGAGACCCAGCAGGCAGTCGCCAATGGAAGCTGGTCGCTGGCTATTTCGTCGAAGAGTAAAAATGCCGATGCTGCTTGGCAGTTTGTGAACTGGGTGACCGGTGCTGAAGGAGCAAAAACCTACACCTCCATCACAAAAGATATTCCGGCCCGCTATTCTGTAGCTAATGAGGTCCCTGAGCTCAATGAATATCCTATGAATATCTTTGTTGTACAGAACCAGAAATTCGGCAGACCTCGTCCGATTACGCCGATCTTTCCGCAAATGTCCGAAGCGGTAAACAAGATGATTGAAGAAGTGACGATTGGCGGACGCAACTTGGATACAGCCGTTGCCGAAGCCATCAATAAAATAGACAGGGCGTATGACAGTCTCCCGAAAAAATAATAGTATCTCCAATCATTGCAGAAACGGCAGCCGCCCTTTAAAAAAAGGGCGGCAATGCTGTTTCTTCTTTCAGCTTCAAGAAGCTTCAAGATTTAACTCCCTCGTTGTGGGGTTGGTTTGAATTTTTGATCCATAATGATACAAGGGGCGCGGTTGTCATGTTCTACTCGTTACGCAGCAGATTGATGTTGGCCTTTTCAATCCTGCTGATCCTTCCGATTACGTCAGTTGTCTTTATCCTCAGCAAGGAATCGGCGGAGCAGATCCGAAAATCTACCCAGACCTCCACTCTGCAAACCATTGACCAATTTGCCACCCATGTCAGCACGCTGCTGACGCAAATTGAAGATATGGGCAACCAGGTGCTGAGCAGCGGCATCACACAGGAATGGATAACCGCTACACTGAACGATGAGAGCACCAGGGCTGAACAGTTTATGGCCAAAAAAAAGCTGCGTGAGCTGCTATCCTCCTATGCGCTCAATAATTCGAATGTGATTTCCATATCCACCTTTGCGAAGGGAGAAGGCGGGTTATGGACACAGGACCAAAGTTATTTGAAGAGCAGCTGGTACGAACAATATAAGGAGCAGGACGTGCGCTGGACGCAGGCTCACCAAGACAGGGATCAGGCCGACGACAGCATGCGTTCGCGCGAGATCAACAGCCTTGTGCTTCCCTTGGTGCAGCTCCAGTCCCTACAGGATGTCGGAGTGATCAAAATCAACTATCCTACGGAGCTGCTGCGCCAGGATATGGATAAAATCAGCATCGGCAAAAGCGGCAAAGCCTTTTTACTGACATCTGAAGGCCACAGTGTACTTCATCAGGATCTGACAGGAGCTCAGCAGGTGCTTAGCGATGGACTTGCTTATTTGCAGAAACACAGTGGAGAACAGAACAGTGGTATTTTTTCGCTTCGCCAGGGTGAGACCGACTATCTGCTCTTTTACCGCAAGCTGCCTGCCCAGAATTGGTTGATTATCGGCGAGGTGCCGGAGGCGGAGCTGTATGCCACCATCACGAAGCTCAAAGAAACGCTGCTCCTTGCCAGCTTTGTTCTACTGATCCTTGTGATCATTGTCGCGCTGCGGCTCTCCACCAATATAACGAAGCCACTAAGTGCCATGGCCCGGGCCATGCGGCATGTCAGAAACGGGCAGTTCGAGCTGGGACTGAAAGATATGCCGAAGGCTAGATCCCGGCAGAGTGAAGTAGACTATGTGGCTGGTGTATTCGAGGAGATGACCCATCGGCTGAAGTATCTGATCGAAACGGAATTCGAGACCAATCTACGCCGGAAAAATGCCGAATACAAAGCGCTCCTACTGCAGATCAATCCGCATTTTTACAACAATACACTGGAGATCATCAGCGGTCTGGCGGCGATGAAACGAGAGGATCTGGTCATAGATGCCACGGAAGCGCTGGGCAAAATGATGCGCTATTCGCTGAGTCTCGATACGGATCTGGTGCAGGTCAGCGAGGAACTCGGTTATATTCGTGACTACCTGTTCCTCCTAAAGTTGCGGCATGAGGAGCATCTGATGGTGGCGATCCAGCAGGATTCCGCCGCGGATCACCTGTTGATCGCCAAGTTTATTCTGCAGCCGCTGGTAGAGAATGCCGTGAAGTACAGCCTGGAAAAAGGGGGAATCGCCGAGGTTACGATCACCTCCAGGGTGTGCGGAGCGCGCCTGCACTTGCAGATACAGGATAACGGTTCAGGAATGACTCCGGAACTGATCGCCAGTATTCTTGCCGATACGGAGTCGAGGGACAGCGTGGGAATCTTATATCATAAAGGGGACAGCATCGGCTTGCGCAATGTGCTATCCCGCTGCCGCCTGTATTACGGTGAGCAGTTCGAAGCCGTGCTTGATTCGAAGCTGCACACAGGAACAACCATTACACTGAAGTTGCCACTGATAGAGGGGTGAATATCATGTATGAGATTATGCTGGTGGATGATGAGAGGGGGATTCGCAACAGTATCAAAGCCAAAATCGATTGGGAAGCCGCCGGCTTTCGGATTGTCTCAGAGGCCTCCAGCGGCAATGAAGCGCTGCAGCTGCTGGAGCAGGGACCGCTACCGCAGCTGGTCATCTCCGATATCCGCATGCCGCAGATGGACGGCATTGAATTTATCCGCATCTGCAAAAAAAAGTATCCGCTGCTGAGGACGGTTGTGCTGTCGGGATACTCTGACTTTGATTATCTAAAATCGGCCATACAGCTTGGAGTGAAGGATTATTTGTTGAAGCCGGTAGCCCGCGCAGAACTGAAAGAGCTGCTTGGCAAACTGGGTGAAGAATTTGAACAGGAGCAAAAAAGCCTGCAGATCTCACAACAGGATCTGCTATGGAAAAATGAGCAGCTGCGGCTGATGCAGGAGAATTTTTTGCTGCAAATGGTTAAAGACGAGTGGTACAGCCTGGCAGCTATCCAAGAACGGCTGCAGCAGCTGCAACTGACCCCGCTGACGGCGGATGATCTGAAGCTGCAGTTTGTCGCTGCGGAGATGAGAGTGCCGCCGGGGCGGATGGCGGACCTGCAGGGCCGCCGGGATTTGCTCAATTTGGCTTTTCAAATGCTATGCCGGGAGACGGCTGCTAAGCGGAAAGAAATCTATCCGTTCTGCGATGTCGCCAATTCTGCGATGATGTATTTTCTGGTTATTATGAAATCGGGGCCGGAGCATGCCGATCGAACGGAACGGTTCGTTGAAGAACTGAAACGAAATATCGCCAGTTACCTGAAGCTGGAATGTGTGACGGGGATTGGCGAGGAAGTGACGGGACTCAAGCGTCTGAAGAACGGTTATGCTTCCTGCATGCTGTCCTGGAGTCAAAGCACGGTGTATAAAGATGGAGAGGGTGAACGGAACCGGGTGATGGAGCTTACGCAGGCTTTTACCCCGGAGGTGGAGCGGAAGCTGGTGCAGGCGATTGAAAATTTGGACATGAGCACCTTCCGCCAGCAGCTTGACACCATTTTCAGCAGCGAAAGAGATACGCCGATGTTTGCTTTTACCTTTCTGGCCCTGCGGATCCTGCTGATGTTCAGCTCCATCGCTAAGAAGTTTGAGCTCGGCGGCTCCGCACTGCAGAAGTATTTGTGGAACTGTCAGATGACCATTGCCGATTACCAGTCACGTGAAGGCGTGCTGGGGCAAATAGATGAGCTGGCGCAGCTTGTCATGGACGAAGTGAAGAAGCTCCGCTTCTCCAGTGGACAGCATATGGTCGAGGCGGTCAGAAAATACGTGGAGGAGAATTTCTCTTACGAGTTGACGCTCTCTTCACTCGCCGAAATGTTTCATCTGAATGAGACCTATTTATCTGGTCTGTTCAAGCAGCATGTGGGCATTACGTTTAGCGACTATGTCACCAAGCTGAGAATGGCCAAGGCGGAGCAGCTTTTGCAAGAGAACGAACTGAAGCTGACCGATATCGCCATGCTTGTCGGCTATTCCAGTTCCAGCTATTTCAGCACCTCTTTCAAGAAAAACATGGGCAAAAGCCCCAAGGAATACCGTGAATGGTATTTGAAGAATCACACCTACGGGTAACTGAACTGCGCAATGCCACATTGGACGGAACTCTGATGTGGCAATTTTGTGTTTCACGCCAAAGTGCCCGTTCCCTTCCCCCACTCCCTGAAAACATCACAACTCCCTAACTGATCATATTGAAATGATTTCTCCGATAGTTTAGCTACAATAGTCTAAAACAAACAAGGAATAGGAGCATGCAACATGAAGGTTTCGAGTGAGAAGCAAGCACATAAAGAGAGCATCCGGCTGGCGGAGAAAGCGGTGGCGGCACAGGCAGAGGCTGCCGCTCGGGATGACTACCGGCTGCAGTACCATATGCTTCCGCAGGCTGGCTGGATGAACGACCCTAATGGGCTGATTCAATATAAAGGGGAATATCATCTGTTTTATCAGCATCACCCCTATAGTGACAAATGGGGACCGATGCACTGGGGCCATGCTGTAAGCAAGGATTTGGTGCATTGGAGACACCTTCCTATTGCTTTAGCACCTACGGAGCCTTATGAGCTTGGGCAGGAGGGCGGTTACGGGTGCTGGTCCGGCAGTGCTGTGGAGATTGATGCCAAGCTGACCCTAATTTACACCGGGCACGTGGACGGCCGGGAGCCGATGGAAGTGCAGTGCGCAGCGAGCAGCGTGGACGGGGTAGTTTTTGACAAACATTCCGGAAACCCTCTGATTCCAGGTTCGCCCGATACAGGGAACCTCGGCTTCCGTGATCCCAAGGTATGGCGTCATGATGGTCTGTGGTATATGGTGCTGGGTTCCGGGAAAGAAGGCAAAGGTAAGGCGCTGCTCTACCAATCGGAGGATTTGGAGCAATGGGAATACATGGGGACGGCAGCGGAGAGCGACGGCACTCAAGGGGACATGTGGGAATGCCCCGATTTGTTCCCGCTAGGAGACAAGCATGTGCTTGTACTATCACCGATGAATATGCCGGATGCCAAAAATTTATATATGATCGGCGAAATGGATTACGCCAGCGGCAAGTTTACACCGGAGGCTCAAGCGAAGCTGGATCATGGCCCTGATTTTTATGCTGCACAGACTTTGTTGGACGACAAGGGCAGAAGAATTATGATCGCTTGGATGGATCACTGGGGTTCGGAGATGGCCCGTGAGGATCGCGGGTGGTATGGGGCCATGACATTGCCGCGAGAGTTGGTGCTGCTGCCGGAAGGCAAGCTGGTTTCACGGCCAGTTCCCGAGCTGGAACTCCTGCGGGAGGATGGCATAATAGCTTCCGGGGTGACCCTCTCTAACGGGAATGATATGGAGTGGAGCGTTAGGGACGGACAGGGTTTTGAATGGATTGCTGAGTTTGCTCTGGACGGCACACAAGCTGAGCGTCTTGAGATGACTTTGCTTGCAGCAGAGGGAAGCGGGGAATCGACGGTAATCCGCTATTTGCTCCGGGAAAACAAGCTGATCCTGGATTGCAGCGCTTCCGGCCATGCCGATGCATCGATAAGTGAAGTTTCAGTAAGTACGGAAACATCAGATACTAACGGAGCCACGCTTAAACTGCAGGTATTTGTCGACCGTTCGTCCATCGAGGTGTTTGTAAATGATGGCCGTTATGTGCTGACAAGCCGGGTGTATCCGTCTGCTCTAACCGGCGGAATAACAATGAAGGCGATGGGTGGAAATATAACGCTGCAGTCGCTGAATATGTGGAATCTCAAATCTATCTGGAGCTAATCAGGAGGGATTATGATCAAAACTACAAGCAAGCTGGCATGTGTAGCTGTAGTACTGCTGGTTATAGCAGGCTGCGACATTGGCGGCAGTACCAACAATAACGGATCAGGAGAAAGTGAAATGAATGCTTCTGATTCTAATACTCCATCCAATGCCGTCTCTAATACTGCACCTGCGGCTTTTCAGTTTTCTGCGATTCCCAATTACTACACGGAGCTGTACCGCCCACAGTATCATCTGTCGCCGGAAAGCGGGAATATGAGCGATCCAAATGGAATGGTTTATTTTGAAGGTGAATATCACCAGTTCTACCAGAATAGCGGCCAGTGGGGTCACGCCGTCAGCACGGACCTGATTCATTGGCAGCATCTGCCGGTAGCTCTGGTGCGCGATTCACTCGGGGAGATTTGGTCAGGCAGCGCGGTGGTGGACTGGAAGGATACGAGCGGTTTTTTTGACGGCAAAGCGGGGTTGGTGGCGATCTTCACCCATTTCAAAGGAGGAACGCAGTCGCAGAGCCTGGCTTACAGCTCGGATAAAGGACGCACCTGGACCAAATATGAGGGCAATCCCGTTATTCCGAATCCCGGACTCAAGGATTTCAGAGATCCCAAGGTGTTCTGGCATGAACCCACACACTCTTGGGTGATGGTTGTCTCGGTGGACAAACGGGTGAGATTCTATACCTCTCCTGACCTGAAGACC
Source organism: Paenibacillus lentus (assembly GCF_003931855.1). Taxonomy (NCBI): domain Bacteria; kingdom Bacillati; phylum Bacillota; class Bacilli; order Caryophanales; family Paenibacillaceae; genus Paenibacillus; species Paenibacillus lentus. The sequence goes on from NZ_CP034248.1 coordinate 728,676, forward strand.
TGGCAGATGGCCAGCGAATTCGGCGCCGACCAGGGTTCGCATGCGGCCGTTTGGGAATGTCCGGATCTGTTCGAGCTTCCCGTGGAAGGCAGCAAGGAGACCCGATGGGTATTGGCGCTCAGCATTGGAAATAACAAAACGACCCGTGGATCGACAGCGCAATATTTTGTCGGCAGCTTCGATGGCCGGACGTTCAAGAACGAGAATGAGCCCTCCACAGTGCTGTGGACCGATTACGGAAGAGACTTCTACGCCGCAGTGTCCTACTCGGATATTCCGAAGACGGATGGCCGCCGTATCTATATCGGCTGGATGTCCAACTGGCGATATCCGTTCTCCATGCCGACCGATCCGTGGAAAGGGAATATGTCGCTGCCGCGGGAGCTGAAGCTGCGTGACATTCCTGGTGAGGGATTGCGCCTTGTCCAGCAGCCGGTGCAAGAGCTGGAGGCTTTGCGTGGCCAAGCTGTCAAGGTGGGAACCCAGCGGCTGGAGCCGGGCAACAATCCCCTGGTCGGCCTGCGAGGGAGTTCCTATGAACTCGATGCCGAGTTCACCGTGCAAGAAGAAGCGGAATTCGGCTTCAAACTGAGAAAAGGCGGAAATCAGGAAACAATTGTATCTTATAACAGCGTGAATTCTACACTGACGATAGATCGGACCAAATCCGGCGACAGCTCATTTGAAGCCGAGTTTGCCGAAACGGTTCAGGCTCCCCTAAGAGCCCTAAACGGGAAAATTAAGCTGCGTATTTATGTGGATGAATCGACGCTGGAGGTGTTCGGCGCAGACGGCGAGACAGTGGTTTCCAGTATTCTATTCCCGGGGGCTACCAGCAACGGATTGGAGCTGTATGTAACAAAGGGGAACGTGACGCTGGACCAGGCCGTCTTTTATCCGATGGCCAGTATATGGCGGGATGAGGATCCCGACGGCTCGAAACCGCTTCGCGTTCTGCTTAGCCATTCCAGTGTAGATGTTCCACTTGGCGGCACTGTGGAGGCGGAAGCGGCGGTCGTTCCGCTAACAGCTCCCCAGGAGCTTACCTGGGTATCGAGTGATGAGGCGGTTGCACAGGTAGATAGCCGTACCGGAACATCCGCTGTCGTAAAGGGGCTGAAGGAAGGCCAGACGGAGATTAAAGCTCTTGCTCCGGGTGGGCAAATTTATGCCGTGATGAACGTGTTCGTATATAAACCGGATTGAAATGGAGTGAAAAGATCATGACAAGCGTTACAGCGGAAGCCGAGTCTGGCTCCAAATCTACACTTGCAAGCAAAAAGCCCAACCGGTTTCTGCGGGGAGAAGAAAGGACCGCCTGGTGGTTCGTGCTGCCTTCCTTTGCTTTGCTGCTCATTTTTGTATTTTATCCGATGCTGCAAGCCTTTGTGATCAGCTTCCAGAATTATAACCTGGTGGGGTCGACTCGCAGCTTTATCGGGTTGGACAATTACAAGAACCTGGTGACGGACAGGGATTTCCTGGCCAGTCTCAGGCATTCGTTTCATTTTGCCATCATTGTTATTCCGATTCAGACCAGTATTTCACTGTGCTTAGCCCTGTTAGTCCAGAAAAAATTCGCATTCACCGGGCTGTTCCGCACACTTTATTTCATTCCGGTTGTCATTTCTACGGCCGTGGCCGCAACCGTGTTCAAGCTGATCTACAACAAGGAATTTGGGATTCTGAACAATGTGCTGAAGGCGTTTCACCTGCCCACCACCAACTTCCTCTCCAACCCGGAGACAGCGATGTACGGCGTGATCATGCTGGGGATATGGAAAGGCGTAGGCTTTTTCATGATTATCTTCCTGGCCGGACTGAATAACATTCCGCAGGATTTGTACGAGGCAGCACGGGTGGACGGTGCTACAAAAATACAGCAGTTCTTCCGCATTACGCTTCCTTTGCTGAACCGTACCACGGCCTTCGTCGTTATTATGACGACAATCGATGCAATAAAGCTGTCCGGCCTTGTTTTTGTATTGACCGGTGGAGGACCCAACGGATCCACCGAAACCGCAGTCTATTATATTTATAAAATGGCCTTCCAGCAGATGCAGATGGGTTACGCCACCGCTGCCGCCTTTATTCTGTTCGTAATTGTTCTTGTGATCTCGCTTGTGCAATTGAGACTGTTTCGGAACGCGGAATATTAAAGGTGGCGCTTCTGAAGCCAATTTGGCTGCAGGGTCATTTCAAAGAAACGGCCGTTTCGCTAAACTACTAGGAGGAATACACATGCACCGCTTTGCAAGCATTGTCAAGTATACGGTTATGACCGTCCTGGCTGTCATTTCAATTATCCCGATCCTCTGGATGATCTCAGGTTCACTGCGACCTTATGAGGAACTGTTCAAGTACTCCTCCAGCCTGAATTATCATTTGTTCGTTCCTGTCCAGCCAACGCTGGCTAATTTTAAAGAGGTTATCTTCAATGAGAGCAACCCGTTTATCCGCTATATCGCCAATACACTGTTCGTTGCAGGGATTGTGACCTTGCTGGTGCTGCTGGTGAATTCGATGTCGGCGTTTGCTTTTGCCAAGCTGCGTTTCCGTGGAAAAGCGGTTGTCTTCGCACTGTTCATGTCGGCGATGATTATTCCTGGTGAAGTGACGCTGGTCCCGAACTATCTGCTGATGAATTATTTCGGCTGGCTCAACTCCTATAAGGCGTTGGTGATTCCTTCGATGCTGTCCGTGTTCGGGATCTTTCTGCTGCGGCAGTTCTTCGCGGAGATTCCCGATGAGATTCTGGAGGCGGCCAAAATCGATGGGGCCTCGATGCCGCGAATCTTTTCCAGCATTGTCTTGCCTGCGGTCGTCCCACCAATGATCACCCTCGCACTGATGACCTTTCTCGGCAACTGGGATTCGTATCTGTGGCCGCTGATCGTAATTAATGATGACAAAAAACAGATGATCCAGGTAGCTATTGCGGCATTCTCCTCGGTGGAAGGAACGGATTGGTCTAAGATTCTTGCCGCAAGCACCATTTCCACGGTTCCGATCCTGATCCTGTTTCTGTTCTTGCAGCGCTATTACATTCAGGGCATTACGATGTCCGGTGTAAAAGGGTAATGCTGCAGCCATTCTACTGATCTGAATTGATAACGAAGGAGCAACGAATGATGAAATACGATGTGGTGGCGCTCGGTGAGCTGCTGATAGATTTTACACCTGCGGGGACATCTCCTGCGGGTAACCCCTACTTTGAGCGAAATGCCGGAGGCGCTCCGGTGAATGTGCTGGCCGCATTGTCGCGGCTCGGCAGGCAAACGGCTTTTGTCGGAAAAGTCGGCGATGATCCGTTCGGTCAGTATCTGCGGGAAGCCTTAGTTGCCGAAAATATTGCGGACAGCGGGCTGGTCCAGACAAGGACAGCCCATACGACGATGGCGTTTGTGCATTTGGATGGTGACGGGGAGCGGAGCTTTCATTTCTGCCGACATCCAGGCGCGGATGCTGAGCTGACTTTCGATGAGGTGAATCGTGAACTGCTTAGCAGCACACGGATCTTTCATTTCGGGTCAATCTCCATGACCACCGAGCCTGCTTACAGTGCTACAGTTCAGGCGGTCCGGCTGGCCAAATCGCATGGGGCACTTATCACCTACGATCCTAACTGGCGGCCTGCGTTATGGATGGATGATGCCCACAGCAGGGCTGCGATGGAAGAAGGGCTGCATCTGGCAGACATCGTAAAAGTATCTGAAGAAGAACTGGTCTTCCTGACAGGAAGTCAGGATTTGGCGGATGGAGCAGCGCAGCTCTTGAACAGCTATCCTATCGCGCAATTACTCGTCACGCGGGGAGCAGAAGGGACTTATTACGCCAACCGGACAGTGTCTGGCAATGTGAGCTCCTATCCGGTAACCCCAGTAGATACCACAGCAGCGGGTGACGGCTTTATGGGCGCTTTTATTTACCGGCTGCTGGAGTCGGGTAAACCGGTGACGGAGTGGGAAAGAAATGAACTGGAAGGAGCGGTGGCGTTCGCCAATGCGGCAGGCGCGATAGCGACCACGCGGAAAGGGGCAATCGCCTCCCTGGCAAAATTGGATGAGATTGCGGCGCTACAGCATCGTGGTGGAGGATACGCAGATTCGATCTGATCTGGGGCTCGGATACTGCTAGTCGCCGGAGTCCTCTGTCTCAATAATAAGCCTCACTAATTTGTTCTGAAACTAACATGCCTAAAACTCACCTTCTCACAAACAGCCGAAGAACATTCAATACAAAAGGACAAACCCGTTCAATAACTTACTTGTAAAACTGTAGTATGCGACATGATCCTCATTCGTATGGCTAATTATAGTGAATACAAGAGATAGAATGAATGCAGAAATGATGGAAGATATCATCCTAATCAAAACACATTCGCTCCTTATGTAGAGCTATTTGCGACAAACGCCTGTTAATATCAGCGATATTACAGGCGTTTGATTCATTTGTTGGGTATTTATAGAAGATTATAACCGAAAAATTAGAATATTGTGCGGAATCAATTTTACATATATTAGCAACTACCTTTCTCCTAAAGCGTCTTATTAGTAAACCAGGAAAAGAGGAGCCTTCTCATTTTGAGGAGGCTCTTCGCAAGCGTATTTAGTCGGTTGGTTAATTTATCAGAGCAGAAGCCTTAACCCCGTCGTTGATACAAACTGTGTAACTAAGAGGAGGTACTTTACTTTTCGATATCAACGGCCAGATGAAGCTTATAGCCAAATCTAAACCTCTACTCCTCCGTCCGCAAAATCTGATAGCATAGTTGAACAACGCCGGAGGAAAACCTTTTTGTATCCATCAATTTTAAATTCAACCTCTGCTTTACATCAATAAATAAAGGCTTTCCTTCCCCCAAAACGACAGGGTGAACAGATAATCTCAATTCATCGACAAGCCCTAAGTGGATAAAAGTTGTAATCAGGCTGGCTCCGCCATATAGCCAAATATCTTTACCGGGCTTATTCTTTAATTGATTTACTGCTTCAAGAATATTATCGTTAATGAACGATGCATGATGATCTGTGCCTTTCTGCGACCTAGAGAATACGTATTTTTCTTTGCTATGGACTAAGCTCCATATTTCTTTTTCAGAGTCCGTAGCCCCATCTTCTGGCGTATATTGTCCCCATAATTCGTAGCTTTTTCTACCATATAGAATAGTATCAATTTGATGTAGGAAATCCACAAATCCCATTTCATCATCCATGATACACCAATCGACTTCGCCATTTTTCCCTTCAATAAAACCATCTAAAGTAACTGCTAAATCTAAAATTATTTTTCTGGGTCTTGTATGATTGGGCATAACTCTTCCTCACTTTGTTCGAACATATTATTGATCCATTTTTATGTTTCCTAATTATACCAGATGTATTGAATTAGAGGGCGATGCAAAGCAGATTCTTCGGCAAGTCCATTTATCCCCTGAAGTTCGCTTAAATTCGCCTAGTAAATTTCTCCTCTGTTTTCGTTTCTTTATGAAATTTAGTTTATCGGTTCCCACCGTATCCATAGTACTCAGGCAGAAGATTTCTACCTTCCTCCACACTTTTATTCACGATATCATTCAATTCTTCAAAGGTGCCGAAAATTTCTTCCGTGGGAATAACATCGCCAAAGTGTTCTTGGAGTATGCTGTTCAATTCTCTGAATTCTTCAGTATGCAACACATTTAATTACTTAACATTATGCTTATCTTGGGAGCGAGGTATTTTATCGGTGAGTGTATACAAACCATGTAATGCTTGCTGTTAATAATGCTGACGAAATCAAAGCTGTAAGAACACTATATGTTTGCCAAATAAGTATCGTTGACCAATCGAAAGCACAGCACAGTATACCCAGGACAATCGTAGCGATCAGGAAAATAACTGTTACGATTATTCTCTTTTTTGTCATTGGCTGCCGCTCATTCGTTTTCCTTCTGCGTAATCCTAAGAGAAATAGCAAAACGGCCAATAGGCAAAAAATAATTGTGATAGACGATAAAATGATATCCAAAAGCTGTGTGCCGCTTATTTCATATGACTGAGTTAGATTGCCGTCTAATATATCTTTAACTTTTAGTACCAGGTTTATATTGGTATTTGTGCCGTTACTCAGCAAGCAGACGGCTGTTCGTTCTTTTAGCAGTATGGCTACTTCGGTTCTGAAATTTGGATTGCCCCCAGAGTGTTCTATAATCGTTTGGTCGGCGTTTACCGACCAACCTGCCGCATAATACATATCGTTGACAGCCGAAACAGACATATCACCCCTATGTGATTTTTCGATAACCATGTGAAATATTTCGGGTATGTCCTGCACGATACCCATCTGTATGCCCATCCAACGCGCCATATCTTTTGTATTAGAAATGATGTAGCCTGCGGGTTTATTCCCAGCATAATCCGGAGCATTAAATGGAGTTGTCATAAAAAAGGAAGAACGGTAGCCCTGTGCCAACTGTCCAGTGGCTTGAGCATCTTCTTTATAAACATACGTCTGGTGAAGACCTAACGGCTGAAATACCTGTTCCCTCATAAAGTCTTCATAGCTTTGTCGCGACACAATCTCAATAACCAAACCCAATACGTCATAATTAACGGTTCCATAGTTATACTGTTCACCGGGAGGGAACGCCAATTCAGCATCCACGAGCATTTCCACAGTCTTTTGCAACATATCCGGTGTATTGCCTTGTGGAATATTTTGAGTATGCCTAATATTTGTTAGACCACTGGTATGGTGAAGAAAGTTATTTAGTGTAAGGCTTTGCATATCAACAGGTTTCCCTTGATACTTTAACGTTAACCAGGGTAAATATTTTTGGACAGGGTCAGTCATTGAGAGCAGCCCTTGCTCTTCCAACAGCATAATACCCATACCGGTAAAAGCTTTACTGACCGAGGCTAACTCATAGAGTGTATTTTCACTTGCAGACAACCCATTTTCACGGTCTGCATACCCTGAAGAAAAGTAGAACACTTCATCATCAGTAAGTATTGAGATTGACATTCCCGGCACACCTGATATACGACTGGCATCATCTAGCAACGCTTGTATTGCCGCAGATTTCGAATCTGACAACGCATAACTTTGTGTTGCGAATTCTGAGAATAATATAAATATCGTTAATACAAAAACAATAATCTTTTTCATAAACTCTCCTTCACCAACGATTCTACGACGCCTTTCTCATTGCCATGAGCAGGCTGGCAAAAATGGCTGTCAAACAAGTAATGAGCACGCAAGCTAGTGTTCTTCGCAATCCGGCCCGGAGAGGATTTTAACAACCTGAGTCTTCGCGTTGTCATATAGCCCTTCTCTCAGGACACCTCCGAAGTACTGGAAACCACGGACGTGGCCCAATCCGTCGACGTAATGGCGCTTCCTGACATACTCTTTATCTACCATGACATACATATCCTTTCCCCCTGGCTGCTGAACTTCATTCAGCATAACGGGGATATCTCTCGGGGTGGTCAACTTTTACATTAGCAGATGCTGTATAAGTGGTACACTTTTAGATTAGCAAATACAAAAAGAGATCGTTTCCCTGCGGTCGCTTTACTATGTAAGTTATTTGAATAGAATTTCAATGATTAATAAATCAAACTTGTTAGTTTCTCTCATACCCTCAGCGCCGTTAAAATTCTTCCGTTATAGTTTATAAACAAAATTTTACTTATAAGGAAATTCATAATATGATTCATGTATCTTACTACGCATGAAATTTTCCTTGAACTAATCGCTTAGCAAGATACAACTGAAGTCCCTCGCCACCACTTATAATTGCGAAAACAAGGAGATAACATATGAAATCATACATAACACTAAAAGAACGATTAATATCCTCAACAAAATTTGGTTTACTACTCTTTATATTCACTATTATAGTCAGCTGCACGAATCAAAAAGAAGTGGTTAATCAGCATGAAATTATAAGTGAGCCTTCTATCCAGTTAAAAATCGCAGTATTAGAGGAAATTAATCAATATACTGCCATTGAGAATGTACTGTACGTGAAGACATCTCTCCAAGAACTAGTTGAAGATGAGAAACTACAATTCGATGGATTAATCATCTCTAAAGAGAACTTTGATGAAGCAGCAAAGATGGAGTATAAGAATTATTTTAAAAATATACAATTCCCTGTATTCTTTCTAGGAGCAGAAAACATATTAACTTCTGTATTCCACGAAGAGGAGCTTACCTTAGAAGATGCTAAAATAGGTGACTGGGGACCCTATGCATCTGGATTTGTCAGTACTGAAGATGGATACACGGAATGGTCTTTATATTTGCCTAATAATCCAACTCCCGAGGATAAAAATATGAATTCTTTAGCACGAATCTGTAATGTTCTACAAAAATATAAAGAGGGTAGAGATACGTAACGTTCTGGGGCTCCCTTCTGGGATCGTACTTGATAGTTAATTTACATATAAATAATACAAAAAATCGCTCTACCTACACCAACGGCTCGACGTTGTTCTTTGCCCATTAACAGCAAAAAAAGCCGCTTAATAGCGGCTTCCCCCAACTTCCTCTTCCAAATTCCCATCAACTCACAGTTACGGCCTCTTCCGCTCCATGCAAGCTTATCTTCATACCCAAAGCAAATGCTAATTTAAGTACTGTATCCAGGCGAGGAACAGACCCGCCATTTTCAATTCGAGCAATGGATTCCTGGTGAAGCCCTACTTTATCTGCTAGCTCCTGTTGTGTCCATCCGAGCTCAATTCGTCTTCGATGAATGGCATTCACTAGTTGTGCGACTGCTTCAAGCTCATTCATCCGCATTGGATCAATGGACTTTAGTTCCTTCTTTTTTTCATTCCAACTTTTCATCATCAATCACTCCTTCCGTTCCTTGCTAGCCAGTTATCCATGCGTCTCCTAGCAATCACAATTTCCCTGGGAGGTGTCTTTTGGGTTGTCTTGGCGAAATGATGCAGAAGTACAAAGTGATTCCCGTTCCATCCAAAGAAGAGAATACGATTATTACCTGGGCGAAGCTCCCATATCTCGCCTGAAATTCGCTTAGTAAACTTTTCTCCCGCTCTCGTTCCTTTATCTTCTAACCGATTCAGGCAATAAATAATCTGCTCCAATTGAACTCTGGCATTCTTATTATTGAGGGCCGCGACATCAAGTTGGTTAATGAAACTCTCAACTGGCCTATTACCTTCTTCATCCTCATAAAACAAAATATTATACAAGGCCGCCTCCGACAGTTACTGTATACTCCGTGTCAACCTAATTATAACATATAGATCATAAATTTATACTGAGACAAATCAACTTGAACTAATGAATTTTCCTATATGCTCATCGACTCTCATCGACCCAACTGCTATGAATTACAAACTCCAAATCAAAAATCCCCCTCAACATACTGCTCAGGGGGATAAACGCTTTAAGTTCAAGCAACTTTATTACTGTTTTAAGAAATCAATTTCTATTTCATTTCTTTGTGGTTCACGTTTAAACAGATATTCACCATGGCGAATGGATGCAAGTACTTCTGCGCGCTCACGAATAGCTTCATAGGCATCTTTTGCATCTAAAACGATAAAGTTTGCTGGTTTTCCTGCTTCAATGCCATACTCATCGTTAACTCTCATGATGTTTGCGCCGTTGAATGTAATCAGGTCGAACGCCTTGTTGATTTCATCGATATGTGTATAGTGCGCTAAATGAATTCCATTGTCCAAAATGTTCATCATATTTCCATTCCCTAAGGGATACCAGTAATCTGCTATCGAATCTTGAGCAAAGGCGACATTATTGCCGTTATTTAATAGCTCTTTCACTCGTGTTAGGCCACGACGTTTCGGATAAGTATCGCCACGTCCTTGCAGATGCGCGTTTTCTGTGGGGCAAGAAATAAAGTTAATTTGTGATTCTCTAAATAAACCCAGCATTTTATTTGCATAGCTGTTCTCTACGGAACCAAAGCTGCAGGTATGGCTTGCTGTTGTGTATATACCATAGTCTTGTTCCATGACAAGCGCATTTAACACTTCTAAAAATCGACTATTGGGGTCATCGTTCTCATCACAGTGAATATCAATCATGACGTTATATTTTATGGCCATGTCTACGATCCGTTTTAATGACTCAACACCATGTTCATGTGAAATTTCAAAGTGAGGGATTCCCCCAGCTACGTCAGCACCCATTTTCAGCGCCTCTTCCATTAACTGTTCTGCACCTTTGTATCTAAAAAACCCCTCTTGAGGGAAGGCTACAAGTTGTAGAGTAACGATATCCTTCAATTCTTCCCGCAGCTTAATTAAAGCCTTCATCCCGGTTAGGTTAGGATCAGTAATATCTACATGTGTGCGAATAAATTGAACGCCTTTGCTCAATTCTTTCTGAATTCCTTTAATCGCACGCTCGCGCACTAATTCTTCCGTCAATGTTTTTTTATTATCGCTCCAACGCTGAATCCCCTCAAATAACGTGCCTGACACATTGGCATTTCCTTCGCCTAGCCCTGAAAAGATATAATCCAAGTGTAAATGAGGGTCAACATAAGGTGGCAGCACTAGACGACCTTCTAAATCAATCACTTCATCTGTGTTGTTTAAATCATTACCGATGGCTTTAAATTGACCGTTCTCCACTAATAACTCATGTGATTCTGGATTTCCGTATATGTTCGCATTAATAAATTTTTTCATATTTATATCACTCCTATCCATCATTTTAACAATTACAATTTTATATTGCTATGTTAGCCATCATCCACGGTATTATTATTCCCCGCAGCCATAGAATTACCCTAAAGCTTCCAACGCACAGCCTAACCAAACTCCCCAAACTTATGTCTTTTCAACCACTACTCCAAAGCTCGTTGAGCATTTCGCTGTCTTCTGGAATATCCTGGCTGGGTCGAAATTTCCTTTAACTCTATGCTATTGGTAAAAAACCTAAAGAAATAAAACCTGCGAATAGCGCAGCTTTTTTATTTCCTTAGGCTTAGATAATAATATAAAATACTGATTATGAATAATGAAAAAGATATAACTGCACCTATTAAGTTCATGTATAATGCAATACTTGGATAACTCTCTAATTGCATTATTGAATTTAATGAGAAAAACCACAAAACAGAAAAGAAGAAAAAAATAATACTTGCTGCTAAAAATTTTTTTGTTATTCGATTGAAGATGATATACATAATAGAAACAATCACTACAATTACTGAAGATATTAGAAATATTTCATATTCCTCATTTTTTACATGAATAGGTATATCCGATGTGAAGAACATTTCTAAAGAAAATTGAACGGTTAAAAGTAATAGTAGCAGTACTCCAATGAATATACGAACAAAATTTTGAATCATAAAACCTCCTCAATTTACTTAATTTAATATTTCTCAAGTTTGATCCTACTCTTTTCGCATATTATTACCGGATCTCTCGCCCATTTATACCATATAATGTATTATTGTGTATGGTCAATTATAAACGACTTCATATCTTACGGTTAAACTCTTCAATAATTTTAATAGAAGTATTAGTTCAGTCATAAAAATCGCTCCAATTACTGCTGTTCCTTGCCCATTAACAGCAGAAAGGCCGCTATTAGGCGGCCTTCTGAAACACATCTTTAATTTCCCATACTCTTCAAACTAGGCTTCTTCATAAACAACGACAGTACCACATTAACGATCGCTAGCAACAAGCTGATCTTAAACACCAGCGAGGATCCCGTGGCAACCGCCTGAGTTGGTTCATTAGCAACAGTGGCTAGGAAGCTGCTCTCTTTGGCCGATAGGATCGAGACCATGACCGCGATGCCGACCGCGCCGGCGACTTGCTGGAGCGTTTGCGTGATGCTCATGAGCTTTGTAACCTTCTTTAATATGCTGTCGCTGCTCGTGATTTTGCCGATGTATATGCAAATGACCTTATTGATCGCCGCCTTTACGACCGGGCTTATCTTGCTGCCAGACAGCTTGCTGAACTGTGTATTAGCGCCAACGATCGGCAGAATGTTTGACAAGTACGGCCCGAAAGCGGTGATCACGCCGGGAACCATTCTCGTCGCCCTAGGCTACGGTGTATATTCACAGTTCGGCACGGATACGGCTCTATGGCTGATTGTGCTGACCCATATCATCATGATGCTAGGGATTGGGATAGTGCTGGCCTCCGTACAGACCAACACGCTCAACTCTCTGCCGAAGCATACTACCCGGATGGCATCGCCCTACGTGAATGAGATCCGCAAGGTATCCATAGATGCCGCATCGGCTGCAGGCTACTATAGAGCGATTTCTTTGCTTGGATACATTTATAAGAAAAAGAAATCCTTAACACCCTTCTCCAGCTCTATGATGATAATTTCTGAGTTCATCGTTCCAGGAGATGTCGCGATGACTCCACCCTTTCTCCAATAAGGCCGCCAGCGTATACTTCCATACGAAAGCTTGCCTAAATTTATTCCTTTTTTATAATAAATGATTTGGTTTTGCTGTAAGGTTTGTAAATAGTTCTCTAATTCTCCTCTTGTTTTGTCCCCAACAAACTCAACCTTGTAAGTATAATAGGATGGCTTGCATGGTTCGAACGTATACGTAAACATACCTACTTTAACCAGTCTCCACCCTTCTGCCGACATCAAATTCAACCATTTTTCCTGATTCTTTAATGAGAGAAAATATTTAAATACTCTTCTTCTCACTGCTTCCTTCCCCCCATCAAGTATGGCACTACATTAAAACGAATTCATCTATATGAAAATAATAGCACTCATAGCGGGCCTTGTGGATAGATACTTTGGGGTTTGGAATTATTCAAAAGTAAAAATGGAGAAAGGAGATAAGCTGAAGGAGATGAGAGTGGTTATTCACGTAACCGCCGAGCGAACCGAGTGATTGTGGGTAACGTAGTTTTCGTTGTCCATATTGAAGATGCTGGCTACGTGTTTGCTAAGGATGCAAAAGGGCTGCGAGGCTTTACGGATCATGACATTATCGCCTTTCGATCGCTAATTGACTTGTGTGAACGTGGTATCATGCTAGATAGCGCCATAAACACCGTAGTATCAAGTACGGGGTGTGGGCTCCAATCGACGAAGTAAAACACTCCAATGGCTATTTGTCTATTCCGCCTGATACCTGCGGTCTAGGGCCCTGAAATTGAATGCGCAGCCCTGGATACACACTGATAAACAAGACAAAGGCCGACAAGACATACACCGTAAGCAGTGACGTATTGTTCATTAATACCCCGGACAAAGTGGAGCCGATCAAAATCGCGCCCATAAACAATGGCGTTATTAATCCATTAACGCGGCCGATCAGATGCTCATCAATTCTGCTGACCAGGAAGGTTGAAATTACGAGATTGGTAAACGCCAGACTGATCGAGCCAAGAAAGCTGAACAACAACGTTAACCATAGCCATCCTGACAGAGCTTCACCCACGGTAGCCAAGCCCAGACAAATCAGGCTGACGACAAGCGTCACATTCTGGTTCAGTTTGCCGCTGATCGTCGCGGCTATGCCGCCCCCCACAAGCAGGCCCGCTCCCGAAACCCCAGACAGAAACTGTAAGTGAGTCTGCTCAAGCCCCAGCCGCTCTGTAATGATGAATATCTCCAGCGGCTGAATGAGTCCCGAGGACAATCCGACAAATCCAAAGACAAGCCCCAGCAGGCGAAGGGAACTGGAGCCAGTCACATATCTCCATCCTTCTTTGATGTCGGAAATTAGTGTGCTGCCGCTGGCTTCACGATCCGGATCCTTCGGTAGGAACGACAGGAGAATAGACGAAAACAGAAACAGCACAAGCAGCGAATATAGCGACATGTCAATCCCGAAGGTCGTATAAATAAACGTACCGAGAATTGGACCGAGAATGAGGAACAATGACTGCGAGCTTTGCGTGATGGCTACGGCCGCTTGAACGTTCTCTTCCTCCACGTTCCGTCTGACAATTTTAACCGAGGAAGGCTGAGCGAACTGACTAACGATGGATGAGACAAAGGTCGCTACATACAGCACCTTCCAGTATCCGCTATTCAGTACCAGAATAATCACAATAATCGATAGAAAGCTTAGGATATCCCCGTAAATCATCGTTCTCTTCGGTTTCCACCGATCCGCTAGCGCGCCGCCGATAAATGAGAAGACAAAGATCGGCAAATACTCAATCACCGTAATTAAAGATATTGCTATGGGATCTTCACCCTTCGTCTGCTCCATGATGAAATACAAAATGGCCATATTGCGTATCCAGATCGCTAGGTTTTGCAATAGGTCAGAACCTGTCACTATCAGAAATGCCTTATTCCTGAACAAGTTTGTCATTACAAGCCTCCCATAGACCGACCGTACGGTCTAATATAGTTTATAAAGAAAGACTGACAAAGGTCCATCAGTCTGCTATTGCTTCATCTGCTGTATTCCTTGAAGTATCGTCCTTAGCCCCTTGTGATACAACTGTCGGAGTTCATCAATTTCCATTTCAAAATAAAGCGTACTAAGTCCATTAAACAAACCGTTAATAATATACATTAGTTCCTTAGGATCGCCTGGCTTCAATTCGCCCTGCTCTATCCCTTGCATAATAATGCTCTCATAAGTTCTGTATGGCAGTCGAATCAATGCGAGCATCTCATCCATCATTTCCTTGCTAACGACTTGCCCCGACAGAAACTCATTGATCGTGTGATTCAACGGATTGGCCAGGTCATCCACATAATAATCGGCCAGACCGTACAGTTTATCAATCGCCGTCTCGTACTGCTGCTCAATTTCCTGCCAAGAATCAATCCATTCCTCATTGTTAATTCTGATTAGAAACATGAAGAGCTCTTCCTTGCTTTTGAAGTGGTAATAAATGCTCCCCTTGCTTCTGTTATTGATCGCACAGATTTCCTCCATGGAAGTAGCACTATAGCCCTTCTGAGCGAACAACTCCTTCGTCTTCATGGCGATTTCCTTCTTAATTTGTAAAACGTCTTTCCTGCGCTTAACCTCTATCGTAAATCCCTCCACATAAACTATCATTAGCGGATACAGAAGCTGGGCGGATCAACATAAGCTTCAGTAACAAAACCGACCGAACAGTCTAACAATAACATAGACGGAAAAAAACGTCAATTTAACAAATGCCCGCTTGCCATTCAAAGAATTTCTTGTCCTCACGGCAAACGGGCAGGTCATGAATAGCGTTAACCAAGGTATTCTCTATGAGGGCAGACTGCCGTCATCGGCAGCAAAAAGGGCTTCTTTTATGAAAGCTCATTCCTCTCTCGAATCATCCTTGCCACTGTCTTCTTGAAAGACTTCGCTGATTTCCTCTGCGAGCTGCTATAACATGGAGACATACTCCATCCCCACAATCATGTTCTTGTTTAACCTCCTGGAATCAAGATGATGCTAGTCCCTTCATATTGAACATGAACTTTGATATTAATTTGGATCAGCTCCATTTTTACTGTAATCTCTCATCATACATCAGCTGAATTTGAATCCCAAACGGGTCTTCAACAATACCATACGCCTTGCTAAACACATTGCTGGATAATGGAACGATAATTCTCACCCGCTCATCTGTCGTCAGACTCTTGTAGAAATGTTCAATTTCCTGCAAATCCGCGCTTTGAATGCACAAGGAGGTGTTGTTGCCTACGGTGTATTTTTCGGTGGGTTCCATAGGATCTTCAGCCAGCATGATTTTTGTTTTTCCGATGGTTAGGACGGAGTGCGTAATAAAATGCTTATTCGCGTCCGTAAGCAGGAACGAACTGTCGAGTGTGGCCATGTCCTCATAGGTGACCAACAGCAATTCCTCGGCATTAAAATGTTTTTTGTAAAAATCGATGGCCTCTTTCGCTCTTCCGTTCATGGATAAGAAAATAGCCACTTCTAGCGTTGCACTCATGGGATCCATCTCCTTTTCTTTAGTAAATTGAGATACATTTAAAACTTGACCTTGAACTCATCCTAATCTATAAAGGTATCAAAACACGACACCTTTACTAAGGAGATTTGTGATGAAAAAATCAGAAAGATTAAATGACATGATTCGATATTTGAACGGCCGAGAGTACTTTAATTTAAGTGACCTAATGGATAGATACCATATTTCAAAAAGTACAGCTCTACGGGATATAAGCTCATTGGAGCAATTAGGCATGCCGATCTTCTCCGAGCATGGCAGGCATGGACGATATGGCCTCTTAAAAAACAGATTGTTATCCCCCATTATTTTTACGATGGATGAAGTGTATGCTCTGTACTTTGCCATGCTGACGCTGGAGGCTTATCAATCCACGCCATTTCATCTTAGCGTGAATCAACTTCATGAAAAGTTTAAGAACTGCCTCTCCCCAAAGCAAATTGAGCAGATTCATAACATGAGAAAAATTCTACAGTTTGAAATGTATCCGCATTCGCATGTGAGCCGGTTTTTAGATCGAATTATGCATAGCATTCTTCATGAAAGTAGCTGTAAGATTCAATATTTGAAAAATAAGCAGACTACAAGCTACGATGTTCAATTTTTCAAAATTTCCGCGAGGTTTGGTCAATGGTATGCTTCCGGAATTGAGTTACATACGCAGCAGTTTCGGGTATTCAGATGTGATCGAGTCACCTCTATAGAAGAAGTAGAAGCCAAATCTCCTTGTTCTATTGATGAGCTTCTTCAGCGTTCATTAGAAATTTATCAATCTAAGGATAGTATTGGCTTTGAAGTGGAGATTTTAGAACAGGCCAAGGATATTTTCCATAAAGAACATTATCCCTCAATGACCATGGAAAGTGGGGATACAGCAATTATCAGCGGATTCTATAATCCGGGAGAGGAGGATTTTATAGCGGATTATTTGATGAGATATGGCTGTTCTGTTGTATCCGTGAAGCCCGAATCTTTGAAACGATTGATCCAGAACCGGGCAGAGCGTCTTTTACATCATTATCAGAAATTGTGAATCCCGCATGAAATGAAATAGGAGATTTCTTTAAAGTGAAAATAACGACTTATATACCATAGGTGAAGAAAAAAGGGCTGTGTCCAATCTGCACTGAAAATAGAATTTATAGCAATAGCAGTTCCAGCTGACTCTGCTTCCAATGAATTTTTTATAAAAGCCTCTAAATAAAGGTTATTTATTTCGGTTGGATCATTACCAATAATTCTATATCATGTTATCTTAACGCAAACGCAAAAACACAACTTCGGACCAAAGCCTACTAAATTAATGCCCTATAGAAGGTAATATGGAATAAGCAAAACTAAAAACGGCCCAGTCCCAATGCAGTTCAGGATCAAGGCCGTTAATATATGATTATTGATTTCGAATCAGGTAATCGAATGCACCTAACGCTGCGGTTGCACCGGAGCCCATCGAAATGATGATTTGCTTGTAAGGTGAGTTCGTGCAGTCTCCTGCAGCAAATACACCAGGAATGCTGGTTGCGCCATGATTGTCTACGACAATTTCGCCCATGCGGGTACGTTCAAGCGTATCACCAAGCCAATCCGTATTTGGAACCAAACCGATTTGAACGAATACGCCTTCCAGATCAACATGCTTCGTCTCGCCGCTCTCGCGCTCGACGTAACTAATGCCGTCCACACGGTTAGAGCCCGTGATTTCTTTCACTTGCGCATTTTTGATAACTGTTGTGTTAGGCAAGCTGTTTAGGCGCTCTTGCAGTACGGAGTCAGCCTTCAGTTCCGGCGCGAATTCCAGAACAGTCACATGTTCAGTTAGACCTGCCAGGTCAATTGCTGCTTCAATACCGGAGTTGCCGCCGCCGACCACTGCAACGCTCTTTCCAGCAAATAGAGGGCCGTCACAGTGCGGACAGTAAGCCACACCTTTGTTTTTATATTCAACTTCACCAGGTACGCCGAGATTACGCCAACGGGCACCTGTGGAGATAATAACCGTCTTACTTTTCAACACCGCGCCATTCTCGAGTTCAACTTCAATAAGCTCTTTCTTCTCAAGACGCTTGGCACGCTGTGCCTTCATAATATCAATGTTGTATTCCTTCGCATGCTCTTCCAGGCTTGCAGCAAGCTTAGGACCTTCTGTATACTTCACACTGATGAAGTTCTCAATGCTCAAAGTATCATTGACTTGACCGCCAAAGCGCTCAGCAACAATACCCGTGCGGATCCCTTTACGAGCTGCATAAATCGCAGCACTCGCACCGGCTGGTCCGCCACCGATAACCAATACATCGAAAGGCTCTTTGTTCTCGAACTCGGATGCATCCGAAGTGCCTAATTTAGCGAGAATATCATCGATCGTCATGCGACCGCTCTCGAAGAATTCACCATTAAGATGAACGGTTGGCACAGCCAGAATATCCTTGCTCTCGACCTCTTCCTTAAATGCTGCTCCGTCAATCATTGTATGGGTGATTCCCGGATTGAGGATACTCATCAGGTTGAGTGCCTGCACAACGTCAGGACAGTTATGGCAGGAGAGGCTTACGTATGTCTCGAAGTTATATTCGCCTTTAATGCTCTTAATCTGATCAATTACGCTTTGCTCAACTTTTGGAGCTCTTCCGCTGACTTGTAGCAGTGCCAGGACGAGCGAGGTGAATTCATGTCCCAATGGAACGCCGGCAAATGTTACGCCAGTGTCTTCACCCACACGATTTACGCTAAAACTTGGCGTTCTAGCCAATTGCGTATGCTCTACGGTGATTCTGTCCGACATGCTGGACAGTTCATTCACTAAATCCAGCATGTCGTTAGATACAGAATCCGTACCTGCACTGACTTTCAGCAGAACATCGCCCTCCAGAAGCTGAAGATATTGCTCCAGTTGTTGTTTAATGTCTGCATCCAGTTTCATAATTTCTCTCTCCTTAGATCTTACCTACGAGATCAAGGCTAGGCTTCAATGTTTCTCCGCCTTCTTTCCATTTAGCCGGGCAAACTTCACCTGGATGGTTACGAACATATTGAGCAGCCTTAATCTTGTCGATTAGAGTACTTGCATCACGGCCGATGCCGTCTGCAGTAATTTCAACGGTTTGAACTACACCGTCTGGATCAATAACAAAAGTACCGCGGTTTGCCATACCAGTCTCTTCATCCAGTACTTCAAAGTTACGGGAAATTGTATGGGATGGATCACCAATCATGATATAAGTAACTTTGCCGATTGCTTCGGAGCTGTCATGCCAAGCTTTGTGCACGAAGTGAGAATCCGTGGATACGGAATATACCTCAACACCAAGCTCTTTCAAAGTTGCATATTGATCTTGAAGATCCTCAAGCTCAGTAGGACAAACGAAGGTAAAGTCTGCTGGGTAGAAGCATACTACACTCCATTTTCCTTTCAAATCCTCGCTAGTTACCTCAATAAATTCACCGTTGTGGTAAGCCATTGCTTTAAACGGTAGTATTTCTGTTCCAATCAATGCCATGGTTAATCCAACCTCCTAAGTATTTGAATTCGCAATGATTTTCGTTGCTTAAGACTAGTTTATCACACTGCCAATCGCAACCAAAACGAATTCTTATTTGTAATTATTATTATATGCTATTGATTCTCATTGTCAAACGTATTCATCAAGTCTTCATAATTTTGTGATGTCATTAATATATCCTCGCGGAGCAGAAATTATATGACCATGAATTGCATGCCGCTTATAGTCTCTTAGATCAGGGGAAGGCTAGGTGAGGTAAGGTGTGGTGGGCGAGTGGGACGTGGGGGCGGGGTGAGGTAAGGAGGCGATGGCCATACAGTTCATGGGCGCGGGGTGAGGTAAGGGGAGCGCGATGGACGTGCAGTTCATGGGCGCGGGGTGAGGTAAGGGGAGCGCGATGGACGTACAGTTCATGGGCGCGGGGTGAGGTAAGGGGAGCGCGATGGACGTGCAGTTCATGGGCGTGGGGTGAGGTAAGGGGAGCGCGATGGACGTGCAGTTCATGGGCGTGGGGTGAGGTAAGGGGAGCGCGATGGACGTACAGTTCATGGGCGCGGGGTGAGGTAAGGGGGCGATGGACGTGCAGTTCATGGGCGCGGGGTGAGGTAAGGTGTGATGAGGTAACTAAATGTATTTCCTCCAGTTAGATCACGGGTTTTGGCCATATCAGACGGAACTAACTGGAAAACTGCAACTAGAATAAAAAGTGGACAGTCCTTAAGTGAACCTAGATAATAATCCTTAAGGGAGAGATGTCCGGATGGAACGTAATAGTTACAGTGAAGAGTTTAAGAAGCAGACAGTGAAGTATATTTTAGAGCAAAGTAAGTCCATGCCGCAGTTGGCCGAAGAACTCGGTATATCTGCCGGTGTGTTGCACAACTGGAAAGCACTTTACCGCGATGAAATCCAGCTGGAATCTTTAGTCACACCGGAGAGAGTGCGTCAACTCGAACAACAACTGCGTAAAAAGGAACTGGAGAATCAAGAGAAGGAGCGGGAAAATCAAGATCTCCAGGAAGAACTCGCTATATTAAAAAAGGCGCTGCACATCTTCAGCAAAGAAAGGAACTGAGGTTCCAATTCATTGAAGAACATCGCTCCGAGTTTTCGGTGGAGAAGATGTGCAAGGTTTTACAAGTGTCTCGGAGTGGCTTCTACAAGTGGCAAAAGGCATTGCCTAGCGAGCAGAAACTTCGAAAGGCGAAGGTTCTGGAGAGAGTCAAGTATCATTTTCATGACTCCGGGGAACGCTACGGCAGTCCTAAGATTACCCGAATGCTGTGGAAAGAGCGTATCCAGGTCGCGGAGCGCACAGTTAGCATCTACATGAAAGAACTGGGGTTGCGTTCTTGTGTCTCCCGTAAATTTAAGGTGCAGACGACCGATTCCAATCATGACTCACCCATTGCTCCCAATGAGTTGAACCAGAACTTTGCCGTATCTGAACCGAACAAAGTGTGGGTTGCAGATATTACCTACATCCCCTGCCGAGAAGGACGGCTGTACTTGGCTAGTCTGATGGATCTGTGCACACGCGAGATCGTGGGTTGGCGTCTTTACGGCCGGATGACAACAGAACTTGTCTTAGATGCTCTAGAGGCCGCATATGATGCGAAAAAACCAGGTAAGGGATTGCTTCACCATTCCGATCGCGGTTCACAGTACGCATCGAAGGAGTAC
This sequence comes from Paenibacillus lentus, assembly GCF_003931855.1. Classification (NCBI taxonomy): domain Bacteria; kingdom Bacillati; phylum Bacillota; class Bacilli; order Caryophanales; family Paenibacillaceae; genus Paenibacillus; species Paenibacillus lentus. The sequence goes on from NZ_CP034248.1 coordinate 749,776, forward strand.
CGTGACAAGCTGGAATCGTATTCCATGAAGGTTAGCATGAGTCGTAAAGGGAATTGCTACGATAACGCTTGTATCGAGTCATTTCACAGCATCTTGAAAAAAGAACTCATCTACAGAACGAAGTTCAAGACCAAACAACAGGCTTACGAGACCATTTACAGGTACATTGAATTTTTCTACAACCGCAAACGAATCCACAGTTCAATCGGCTATGTGTCGCCGGTTCAATTTGCTGCGCAATTCAAGAAGGAGACGGCGTAAACTTTCACTTAATAGGTGTCCACTTTCTTGACAGAAGTCCAAACCTACATTTAGTTTTAGGATATTACGACTATTTAGCTCGATTAAGGCAAACTAGCTGCATCTTTTACATTTAGCTCAAGTATTTTTAAAAAAAGAGGCGAACTAACTGTATAAAATCAGACTGTTGAAAAAGCCCCTATCTAGATCACATTACCGCGTTAATTTGGTATAATATAGGTAATATATTGAAAGTGTGGTGTGCGAATTGCCTAACATTCAACAAGATAGAAATCAAATTGAATTGGTTAGTATAGATATGCTTGTACCAAAAGATCATTTACTACGAATCATTGATGAAAACGTAGATTTTTCATTTATTACGGAGATGACTCGCCCCTACTATCACGGCACATTAGGGAGGCCTCCAATTCACCCGATTCGCCTTTTCAAAATGATGCTGATTGGTTATTTGTATGGCATTCACTCCGAAAGGCAATTAGAGCAAGAAATTAAAACGGACGTAGCCTACCGCTGGTTCCTCGGTCTAGGCTTAACGGATCCTGTGCCGGATCACTCGACGATTAGTTACAACCGTAATGTGCGATTCAAAGGATCTACCATTTTTCAAGACATTTTTGACGAAGTAGTCCGTTTGGCCATCCGTCATAACATGGTAGGGGGACGTGTTCTCATTACTGATTCAACGCACATCCAAGCTAACGCGAATAAAAATCGTTCATCGATGCAAGTTGTGACGGAAACGCCCCTTGAATATTTAAAAGAATTGGAGACAGCTGTTAATCAAGAACGAGAGCGTCATGGAAAAAAGCCGCTGCCGCCCGTGAAAAACGAAACGATTGAAAAAAAACTGCGAGTGAGTAACACCGATCCAGAAAGTGGCTTTATGAAGCGTAAAGGCAAACCCGAAGGGTTTTATTATTTGGATCATCGTACAGTCGATCACAAATTCAATCTCATTACGGATGTCCATGTTACCCCTGGAAATGTGAATGACTCAACCGTTTATATAGAAAGACTTCAAAGACAGATCGATACATTTGACTTTCACAATACGTTAGAAGCTGTTGCTTTGGATTCAGGATATATGACGCCCTACATATGCAAAAAAACAAGCGAGATGGGTGTTTTCAGTGTCATCGCTACTCGTAATGCCCCTACAGCAGAGGGGACTATACCCAAAGAAGAGTTTTCCTATGACCCGCAACAAGACGCTTATATATGTCCCAATGGATCTAAGCTGACTTACCACACAACTAATCGCAATGGATACAAAGAATATATGTCCAACCCTGACTTATGTGGCCAATGCCCATTATTGGATAGCTGTACATCAAGCAAAAATCGTAAACGTAAAATTCAGCGGCATGTTTGGGAAGGGTTTAAAGAGCGAGTAGAAGCGAATTACCGTAGCTCTTCAGGACAGATCTTGTATAAGCTCCGTTGTAAAACAGTTGAGCGAAGCTTCGCGGATGCCAAAGTGCTCCATGGGCTTCGCATTTCCCGTTTGCGTGGCCGGGAAAAAGTGCAGGAACAAGCACTGATGACTGCCATAGTGCAGAACATTAAGAAAATAGCAAGGCACCTAGCCAAGCTTTTTTCTCGTACAAACGGGAACTCACCTTATATTTTAATCCTTTCGATTCTGGATTTCCGTGGAAAGTATGTTTTCTTGCATAGAAAATCAATTACTTCAACAGTCTGATAAAATACATTTGGTTTCTAAAATCACCCATAAACTTGGTGCTGGCCTTTCGCTACAAATGCCCTGAAACCTCAGTTTGTTCATTTAACGATTTAACGACCTAGCGAGCCAAGGTCTGGTTTTCCTCGTTCTCTCCCCCCCACACGATCTGACGTTGCTCGTTCTCGTGCTTCACGTTGCAGCGTCTACTTTCTTGCCACCTACCTTCCGGCGTTACACATGTGGGATCCACCTTTCTAACGTTCACGTTCCAGCATCCACTTTCCAACCTCCACCAACCTCGACGTTCGTTCCACCTCCTCTCCGGCATTCACGGCCGAATGACTAAGTTCTTTAACTAAACATCCCCCTGCCCTCTTAGTACAAAATTGTTTTGATATTTCATTAATAAGTAACTCAACTTTCGCAGCTCAAATCTCCAAACAAACCCTTAATATAGCTGGGTAAACCGGAGATCCATTCCTGTAGTTGACAAAATACAGCTGTTTTGTTCTTCTTTGTTTTCGCCTGGGACATTTCGAGAAATAAACTCATGAGCTGCTGAAGTGCAGTCTGGTAATCTAGATCGCGGACCTCATCAGCAAAGAGGAAAAAGAGTCCTCCCAATGTTCGGTCATCACTCGATTGGCGTCGTTCGTATTCCATCGCCAAATATCGGCTGAATACAATCGTGGTGTGGCTAATCAGCTGATCAAAGGAGCGGCCTTGGAATTCGGTTCCCAGTTTTAAGTAGCTTTTGGTGACTTTGAAAAAGGTCTCTATGCTCCAGCGCATACCGTAAATACGTACGATTTCAGTCGCATCAAGCGTCACATCTGTACTTAAAATCGCCAGCCACTCCCGTTTTTTATTCCGGTTGCGGACAAACACAAGCTTCACGGGTAGACCGCAGGCGGTGTGTACGATGATCGAGCCTTTAATATCTTTGGCATTCGATGCAGGAAGGCTTTGAAACACCTCGCGCAGTGTCATTCGCTTGCCTTGAACTAGATAGCGTTGTTTCATTTCTTTAACCATGCCAATCACGGGCAGACCTTGGCCAGTGAGCTCGCGAAGCAGTGGAGCTTGCGTAAACCAGCTATCCATAAGCACGTAATCAGCGGTGAATCCTCCACGTAAGGCTCGTTCCAGCAAGGCTACGACAGCATCCGGCTTTCGAGAAAAGGCCTCCATCCGGCGTTTGTAGCCGTTACTGCGTTTGGAAAGATTCGAAGCCATTTCGCACAGACGGTTGGCTAATTTAGCGGAAGACAGCATGACAAAATCAAGCGGAGCAAAACTAAATCCGTCTGACCAGCCTAGCGTTAGCATAGTGTAACCTTTGGTGAATTTGCCTGTGGAGTGGTCAAATACACGTGCCAAGAGTTCCGCTTTTCTGCTACGATTTCGGCTGAGCACGGAATCGTCAATAATGAACACACGTACCCGGTGGGACGAAATGAGCGATTCGAAATGGTGCACGATTCGAAGACTCAAAGCCTGCAAAAAGCGCCGCCAAGCAAAAGAAGCCTGATTCAAAAAACGGTAGATAACATCCTTGCCGGGAAGATCTGCTCCGCGATCACTTTCCAGGAGTCGAAACCAGTTTTTCCCCTCAAAGACCAAAGAGAACACGATTTGGAAAATCGCTAGACTTGAAAGACCGAAAGATTTAGAAATACCCGCTTGTCGTAACGTTTTTCCGATGTGGAGACTGGCAAAAATTTTGGGAAAGTGAGACTGTTCAGACAGGGAATGTTGTTGTAACATAGGGTTACACACCTTTCTTGTTGGTATGGTTGATTAGACACTTCCATGATACCAAACAAGCAAGGTGTTTTTTTGTCAATACGAGTAAATCTATTGAATTCTTCTTGCGCACTCAAGGGTTTAAGTCATTTTTCTAGGTGCGAAAGTTGAGTAAGTAATCCATCAATTTATCAACGCCAATCCACCAACCCATCAATCCGCCGATCCATCAATCTATCAACACCAATCCATCAACATCAATCCGTCAATCCCCTTTTGCGAAGAAGGAGAGGCCTCTACTCAATGACTCCATACAGCAGGCATGCGATGCGCTTGAGTTCAGCCTCGATCATACTTTTGAACAAACGATGGCTACTCAATCCATCAATCCATCAACCCATCAATCCGTCAATCCTTCAAACCTTCAATTATAGCCTCTCGGCCTCAGGGCCTCTCTTCCTTAACTTGAAGTGAACGCCCCGATGAACATACCCATGAAAATTTTATATATAAAAACTAGGGAATATTCTTTAATTTCTAGCTAGAAGCGTTTTTAGCACGGATGCTATGATTTAGGGTGGGAAGGGAGGTTGCATTCCAAACATCGAAAGCGCTTAACTAAATTTATAATTTAGGAGGAGTAGAGCGAATGGGTAAAATGTTCAAACAAGCCATCACGAGTTTGCTTGCGGCAATCCTGCTTATTCCTTTAGGATGGCTGGCTCCAGCAGCAGGAGCTTCAGCGACGTCAAGCGCGGATAGTGCGCAGAGGCCAGCACGTACGGTATATCACGAAACCTTTGCAGATGGCAAAGGGAAAGCTGTGCAATCCGGTGGAGTCAGCCTGACGCCGCTCACCGGCAAAGTCTTTGACGGCAATGACGATGGAGCGGCTTTATATGTAAGCAACCGATCCAACGACTATGATGCCGTTGATTTCAAATTCGCTGATATCGGCCTCGTCAATGGCAAAACCTATACGGTAACCGCTTCTGTATACGTTGATGCAAATGAAAATGTACCTAGCGGCGCAAATGCTGTATTACAAACAGTAGATAGCTACTCCACTTTGGAGGAGGCAGATTTTGTAGCCGGAAGCGCCTTAATCCTGACCAGAGACTTTACCGTAGATACCAGCAAAGATTCAGCTCTACGTATAAAATCGAACAATGAGGGTGCAACTGTTCCGTTCTATATCGGAGATGTTCTGTTCACCGAGAAAGCATCATCCGGCGGCGGAGATCCTGAGCCACCAAGGCCGCCAGCCAAGGACTTCACTCCGATTACTTTTGAGGATCAGAAGTCGGGCGGTTTTGAAGGCAGAGCAACGACGGAAACTCTAACAGTCACGAATGAGGCAAATCATACCACAGACGGCTCCTATGCTTTGAAAGTCGAGGACAGATCTGACACCTGGCACGGTCCATCATTGCGTGTTGAGCAATACATCGATAAGGGCAGCGAGTATAAAATCACAGCCTGGGTCAAGCTGATTGATCCCGCAAACTCGCAAATTCAGCTATCCACGCAAATCGGCAATGGGGGCAGCGCAAGCTATGTCACTCTTGCCGACAAAACGATCAACGCCAGCGACGATTGGGTTAAGTTGGAGGGAATCTACCGTTATAACAGCATCAGCAGCGAATATATAACCATCTATATCGAGAGCCCTCATGCTACTGCATCTTTTTATATCGATGATATTAGCTTTGAGAAACTCTCATCTGAACCGACCGAGATCGAGAAGGATCTGCCCCCAATCAAGCAGGTTTACCAAGACAAATTCCTGATAGGCAACGCGATATCGGCTGAGGACCTCGAAGGGATTCGTCTTGAACTACTGAGCATGCATCACAATATCGCAACAGCTGGCAATGCCATGAAGCCAGATGCCCTTCAGCCTGAGAAAGGCAACTTTACCTTTGATGCCGCCGACAGGATGGTGAATAAGGTGCTAGACGAAGGCCTGCAGATGCACGGTCATGTGCTGGTATGGCATCAGCAAACGAAGGATTGGATGCATACGGACATAGTGAATAACGTCCCATTAAGTAGAGAAGAAGCGCTTAATAATATGAAGACCCACATCAGAACGGTCGTAGAGCATTTTGGCGAAAGAGTGATTTCCTGGGATGTCGTGAACGAAGCGATGGCGGATAACCCGCCTAACCCGACAGACTGGAAAGAGGCGCTGCGCAAGTCCCCATGGTACCAAGCTATTGGCCCGGATTTTGTCGAGCAGGCGTTCCTGGCAACAAGAGAGGTGCTGGATGAGAAGGGCTGGGATATCGAGCTCTACTACAATGACTACAACGATGATAACCACAATAAAGCTGAAGCTATTTACAGAATGGTCAAAGAGATCAATGAGAATTACGCCAAGACGCACCCTGGCAAACTGCTGATCGACGGTGTTGGTATGCAGGGACACTATTCAGTGAACACGAACCCTACTAATGTAGAGCTATCCTTGAAAAAATTCATCTCCTTAGGCGTAGAAGTCAGCATCACCGAGCTGGACATTCAGGCTGGAAGCGACTATCAGCTCTCCGACAAGCTTGCCGATGCTCAGGGCTATTTGTACGCACAGTTATTCAAGATGTATAAAGAGCATGCCGATCATATCGCACGCGTTACCTTCTGGGGCTTAGATGATGGCTCAAGCTGGCGAGCCTCTTCGAATCCTTTACTGTTCAATAAAAAGCTACTGGCCAAACCGGCCTACTATGCGGTCATCGATCCGGACAAATTTATCGCAGAGCATGAGCCAGAGTATAGCGAGGCCAAGCGCTCAACTGCTGCATTCGCTACCCCTGTGATCGATGGGAGCATGGACGCGGTCTGGAACAACACCGCCAGTATGCCAATCAATCAGTATCAAATGGCATGGCAGGGGGCCAGCGGCGTAGCTAAAGCGCTGTGGGACGATAAAAACCTTTATGTATTGATTCAGGTTAGCGATGCCCAGCTTGATAAGTCAAGCGACAACGCATGGGAGCAGGACTCTGTCGAAGTCTTCCTCGATGAGAACAATGCCAGAACCTCGTTCTATCAAGGCGACGATGGGCAGTATAGAATCAACTTTGACAACGAAACTTCATTTAACCCGCCAACTATCGCAGAAGGGTTTGAATCGGCAACCCAGGTTTCCGGCTCGAATTATACAGTGGAAATGAAGATCCCTTTCAAGTCAATTACTCCAACCAATAACCTGCTAATCGGCTTCGATGCCCAAATCAATGACGCCAAAGACGGAGCCCGTCAAAGCGTCGCTGCCTGGAACGATACCACTGGCAACGGATATCAGGACACTTCCATTTTTGGTGTGCTGTCCCTGATCGGCAAACCCGGCAACCCAAGCGGTGGTAGCGGGGATAGCAGCGGCGGAAGCCGTGGGGGAAGGGGCGGAAGGGGCGGCGCCTCGAGTAGTCACGGAAACAAAGACGGAAGCACCAATAGCGATACCTCCAATAACGGCAGCACAAATGCCCAGCAGATAGGAACCATTGAGGCCAAAGACGGCATGGTCACGATCAAACCGGGAGTGAAGATCGACAATGGACGTGCGACGGGTGCTATAACTAGCGACCAACTAGACAATGCGCTTGAGCAAGCTCCCCCAGCAGCAAACGGCAGAAAGCAAATTATAATCGATGTGCTGGAGCAGCCAGATACGGAATCCTATGAAATTCAGCTGCCTATCCGACACATGAAAAATCATGAGCCTTTTATGCTCTTGCTAAAAATGAAAAACGCAGCGCTTCAAATTCCCAGCACGTTACTGGCAGGCGTGGCAACAGACGCTGAGCATGCATCCATCCGCGTAGGCAGCGCTTCCACAGAAGGGTTGAATGCAGCTGCAGCTACCCTGCAGCAGCAAATCGGCAATCGCCCGATGGTCGAATTGAGCGTCATAGCTGGCGACAAGGCGATTGCCTGGACTAATCCAAATTCTTCTGTAAAAATAGCCCTTCCTTACACACCGTCCGCGGAAGAGCTGAGCCATCCAGATCACATCGTCGTTCTGTATATCGATGGCAACGGTAATGCGACACCAATTCCGAACGGACGATATGACGCAGCAACCGGAACAGTGGCTTTCCAAACCACTCCATTGGGTACCTTTGCCGTAACCTATGTATCTAGATCCTTCGACGATCTGCAGAATGTATCTTGGGCAAAACAAGCCATTGACGCATTGGCCGCCCGTGAGCTGATCAAAGGAACGGATGACCAGAGCTTTTATCCAGAAGCTACTATAACTAGGGCAGACTTCATCTCGCTGCTTATAACAACCCTGGAACTGAAAAGTGCCGGCCATTCCGAGGTCGCCTTCAGTGATGTCCCGGCCACGGCTTATTATAAAGATGCACTGGCCATTGCCAGGGAACTCGGCATCGCCGCTGGGTTCACGGACAACACGTTCAGACCTGATAGCCCGATCTCTCGCCAAGATATGATGGCTCTATCGGCACGAGCGCTTGCGGCTGTGGGCAAGCCATTCGAAGGCAGCGCTGCTTTAGACGCTTATACAGATGCGGGGAGCATTGCCGCCTATGCCAAAGATAACATTACATCGCTCGTAAAAAACGGCTTCGTAGCGGGCAAAAACGACAAGCTTGCGCCGAACGAACCGCTCACTCGCGCTGAAGCGGCTGTCATGCTGTACCGCATTTGGAAGCTGTAATCTCCGTTAGTTGAACTGAGCCTTGAACAAAAAAAGCTGACGCCCGGGTCATACCGATGTCAGCTTTTTAAAATTATGCTTGCTAATTTATTCAATTATTCACTTGGAGCAAGGTATTTATTGCTAGCTAAGTTAAAGCTTCTAAAGCTTATCATTCTCTACCCCATTGAAATCCATCGTTTATTGGGGTCTGAGATCCTTTTCACCTTCATATCATCCATATCATCCATAAACATACGTTCTAATTATCCTCGGGCAAGCTTTCAACCGCTGTAAAAAATACATCTAGAAGCTCAACTTCGAAATTAGCCCGGATGTATTCCGCGATTCGATCCAGTTCTTCGATGCTCCTATACTCCAGGCATGGACGCCCTTCGCTCCATAAAACTCTGCATTGAAATAATTCTCGTACACGCTCAATAATATAATCCTGCTCAACGGCTCCACGACCGATTGCCATGTCTCATGCCCTCCTTGCCAATTGATCTCCGTGGTACAGCTACTAGTGCTATTATTTAAAATTTAAATATTTATTTCCGTGACATTTGTCACTCGCACTATTTTTTCTAATTCATTAGTCTACATGCACCCGCATTAACGAATACGGTCCCGCCAAAATTCTTCAGCTTGGAGGCAAGGTTGCAGTATCGAAGCATGCCCTGCCAGGGATGGCGTGGCAAGGATATTACACGGACACGGAAGGCAATATTTTCGGTGTTCACCAGCCGGATCAAAACGTAAAATAGCATTTTGCCCCATCTCAGCCGCCTAAAGCTATGAATGGGACTTGCTATCTTATTTTTGCAGCTATTTGCCTAAATCGCTCATTTTAGCTTTTTACATCTATACGCCTATTTCCCATTTTAGCTTTTTGTAGCTACATACCTTCCACTCATTTTGGCTTTTTGCAGGCTAGATCCCTATTTCTCTCATTTTCGCCGTTACCTGCCCGATCCTTCCATCGGTATCCATTCCGTTAAACTTCGGAAGTGTCAATTCGCTGATGATGGCTCCATCCCGCATAAACATAATACGTTCCGTCCGCGCCGCAACCTTCGCGTCGTGGGTCACAAGCATAATCGCGGTCCCCTCTGCGTTGATTTCTGAAAAGATGTCCATAATCTCCTCCGCCGATTTGGAGTTAAGCGCGCCGGTAGGCTCGTCGCCGAAAATAATTTTCGGGCTGTTCATCAGCGCACGACATATTCCCGCCCGCTGCAGCTGCCCCCCGGATACCTGGGTAATATCGCGCTTCTCAAGCTCTGCAATGCCTACTCTTTGCATAAGCGCCAATGCCTTTGCCGTAATGTCCGCGGCGTTCTTTCTGCTGCCTCGCATAGAAGGTAGAATGATGTTGTCGAGAATGTTCAGGTGTTTCAGCATCGTCGGCTGTTGAAATACAAAGCCCATTTGGGTTCTGCGCATATCCGCAAGCTCATTCTCCCCGAACTCCGATAAATTCCTGCCATCAAAAAAGACCTGTCCCCCATCCACGCAATCCGTACCGCTCAGGGCAAACATCAGCGTGGATTTTCCCGAGCCCGAAGGCCCCATGACGGCCACGAACTCGCCTTCATCGATAGCCACGGTCACGCCGTCCAGCACATTGCGTTTTTCGTCGCCCTCACCGAAGGATTTTACAATATGATCACCAATCATGATTTTCTTCATAGGCCTACTCCTTTATATGTTCGGTAATTGTGATTCGCCCCGCTCCCGCAGTACCAAGGATGGTTGCGATCAGCACCGAACCGGTCATGATCAGCGGATTTAGCAGATAGGCGGCAAGCGGTTCGACCGTAAAACGAAACGTTGAAGCCCCAAAGGAGGAGATCACCACCCCGGCAAGCATCTCTCCGAGCGTATTCGCCAGAATCGTGCCGAGCACAATTCCAGCAATTAGAACGAATGCCGCACGCGAGACATACTGCGCCTGGATATCGGAGTTCGTAAAACCAAAAACTTTCATGACGGCAATGGAGTATCTGTCTTTGGCGACAAGCAGTTTCATGAACAGCAGTGTAACCAGTACCATGATTATGAGGGCCACCGCAATGGCCGCATAGGAGGCCTTTCCGACGGAGCTTATTGTCGAACCAAACGTCTGTGCAATATACGCATCCATATCCGAAACCTTAGCGTAAGCAAATCTGCCCGCATAGTCCGCCACCTTGCTATGGATCAGGGAAGGATCTTCAAGCTCTGCACAGATGATATACCACATCACGTCTGATGAATGGTCATTGAAAACTGCCTTTGCCGTTTTGCCTCCATTGGTAATGTCGGAATAAATGCCGCTGACCGTAAGATTTCTGTCCTTCCCTTCGATCACCAGTGTTATGACATCGCCGACCTTTTTGCCTAGCTCCTCCGCATTCAAAATCGACAGTGCAATTTCGTCTGCATTGACAGGTGCTCTGCCCGGAGAGTAAGCGATGGGAAATATCGAATGGTCGCCGAGCTCCACTTTTATATTTTTATCCGCTCCGGTCTCTGTTTGTACTTTAAACGTTTTTGTGGCAAGCACGGCATACTCGGAAATCGCCTCGTCGTCTTTCAGCGTCTTTACAATATCCGCGGCTTTCTCAGAAATCTGGTCAGTCTGCTGGAGATCAAAGCGTAAATCATAGCTCCCGACCCCCATATATTGAATGAAGCTGTTGGAGGAAATCGTGTTGTACAAATTCTGTGGCACAATCATGATAAATACGGAGATGATCAGCACGATCAACATGGTGGCGTATAACTTTTTTCTGGCAATAACATCCTTGACCCCTAGAAAAACATTCGTGTTAAACAGCCGGTTCGTGCTCAAGAGCAAATGCTTTGTAACTATCGCTTTTTCCTGCGAGGTACCGAAGCGGATGGCTTCCGCAGCAAAAATCCTCCGAAAGCGCCTCAGCACTCCGTTCACATAAGCCATAATCGCAAGAAAAACAAGCAGGATACCAATGATTCCAAAAAACGGTGCCAAAGAGGAATGGCTGCTTTCACCCATATAAAGCCGGATATTTTCAAGCAGTAGATCCTGGAAGACAAAGGACAGTCCAAAGCCCAGCAGGCACCCCGCCGCCGCAATGGCCGCATATTTGGCAAGATAAATCTTCTTGATGTCGGAAATACGCAGCCCTAATGTCTTCATCACTCCGATTTCGCGGTAATCGTCTTCAATTTTTGCAAGAAGCGTAAAGCGTATGCACATCAAGGCGATGCACACGACAAGCACGCTCACTAGCAGGATGACCCCGATCATTATCCCATCGGAAAGCGCATTGATCATTTTAAAAAGCGGATATGTAATCGTCGGCCCGTTCGCTTCCAATCCTGCCGCAGCATAGGCCGTCTCGAAAGCCCCTAATGCCGATAAATCCTTCAACCTGAATTCAATCAGGTATTCCGTACTACCCAGGCCTTTTAAATCTGCGAAGTCCTTGGCACTAACCAGAAATCGCTTCGAGGAAGAGAGCATAGAATTCATCTGCGAATCACGCAGAAATCCCGTAACGATAAACTCCTTGCCACTGATGACGGCCCGGTCGCCAATCTTTGCAGTGTTATCTCTCATATAATTGATGGGTACATACAGCTCGCCATCAGATACGTCTATGATGTTCCCGTTCAGATCAAGCAGATGGTCAAACTTATCGCTCTGGACGCTGAATCCGTTATCCTGGACACGGTCTGCAAGCGAATGATCGCCTAATACAATCCGCGCACCATCCATATTGAGAAACTCCAGTACTTGAAATTCCTCTACATTGCTGTGCTGTTCCGCAAATTCCGTTAGCCGGGCTGGATCAAACTCACCTGCATGCATCTGCATAAAATGAGGCGTCTCCGCCCGCGTCATCAGCGTATCTATCGCTCCTGACAAATTGACAATGAGTATCGCCGCAAGCGAGACAAGCATCGCTGCCGCTGCTACAAATATCGTGGTGGTCAGCGTGATCAGCTTGCTATTTGAAATATCATCGCGTATTAATCGGAAATACATAAGTCACCCCTGTGCTCAAGCTTTCTGATCGTTCCGAATTACCGTTGCCAGTTATACAGAACTAGAGCTAAAACTAAATAAGTTCACGTCGTCACGCATACGATTACTCAAGTTACTCCTGATTCATCCCAAACATCCCCATAATGTCCCCCAAGCTTCCACTTTCTGCGCCAAGCAGTCGTTCTAGGTTGTAGATAAAGGCAAGCATTCGCGACAGACGCTCCTCCTCCGTCAATACCACCATGTCACCGTCGAAAACGGTACTCGCATAAATTACAACCATTTCCATGCACTCATAGGGATACGGGGTGTGGAACACTCCCTGCTCAATCCCCTCGCGGATAATTTCCGTTAATATCGGCGGAACACCATGGATAATCACCTTTTGTATTTTTTGATGCATCAGCGCATTCTGCGGCTTGTGGATATGCTCCATAATCTCCTCGCTGCTTCCGCCGCTTATATTCAGTGCCATAACAACACGGATCATACGCTCGACAACGGGAATGCTCCTGTCTGCAGCAGCCTTCTGAGCTGCATCTAGAAGACGGGCGCTATACCGCTCAATCAGCGCGTCCATAATATCTTCCTTTGACCTGAAGTGATGATACAAGGTTCCCCGCGCAATTCCGACCTTCTCGAGAATATCGTTTGTGCTTGTCCCATCAAAGCCCTTTCGACCAAAGAGCTCATCCGCCGCATCCAGTACTTCGTTTCTGCGCTCCTCTGCATTTTTTACAACTCTCATTGTCGCACCTCCCCACACTACCCTACTTCTCCGACTCACCGACCGACTGTCTGTCGATTATATCGTAACATGTCATTTTGAGATGTCAAGAGGTGGCCCGTATGTTGCTCCTTACTGTTCATACAGCCGCCGTGTTAGTGTTTAAACGCTGCTCCGCCTTTGTCCGCCAAATATGGTCAACCACTGTCATAAGACGCCAAGACCACTTTGAGCATAAAAAAAAGCCCAGCCTCTATGCGGCCGGACTTAACAATCTACCTTCAAATGATACAGTCACTCAGCTAATAATCTTAACCTAAGAAAGCAATAGAACGTTTGACTTTTCTTGCGAATGCAATGGGGTTGTCGATCGATTCCCAGTGGACATACATCAGACGCGGCTTCTCAAACAGCCAGTGATTATGGACTGCCGTTACTGTAATTCCGTTGTTGCGAAGATTACTCAGCAATTGATTGACTTGATTCTGGAAGAGAGCCGTTTCCCCTAGACATAGCGCACGACCTGAACTGTCCAGCGATTCAAACGAGAACAGCTGATAACGGATTAAAGGTGAGGTGGTTCTTCTCCCCAAAATTGTAGCGTTAATTCTCCTATTTCTTGATACAAAACAAACCGGGCCTCTGGTGATCTCGTGCTCCGTTCCACCTAAAATACTTGAAAATTGATTACATAATCTTCTAAAGCGGGGACTTGCTTTCACTTGTTCCGCCAAATAAGTTCATCCTTTCATTTCATAATAATTATCAACTTCGTGCACAAGCTGCATTAACCCAGAAACGCAATGGATTCTTTGGTATTTCTCGCAAACACAACAGGATTTGAAATGGCCTCCCAGTGGATATACATTAAGCGCGGATTTTCATTAAGCCAGTGATTATGAAGGGCAGTCACCTTTATCCCCCGTTTACGAAGATTTGAGATTAGGCGATTAGCCTGGTTCTGATGTACGGCCGTCTCGCCCAAACAAAGCGCGCGCCCCGATTTATCCAATGATTCAAACGAGAACATTTGCATCTGAACCAGCGGGGATCGCGTTCTTCTTCCCAGGATCGTCTCATTTAAATCCGTCATCCGCGTGACAAAACAAACCGGCCCTTCTTCAATTTCTGATTCACCCCCTAGAATTCTTGCAAATTGATTACACAGCCTTTTGAATTGCGGACTTACCTTCACATGCCTTGCCATGCAAATCCTCCTTTGATCATTTTCTATCCATCTTAAGACTAGGAAGAAAAAATGAATTAGGCGAATCACTCATTTTATGCAATAAAAAAAGGACACTCATCTATTGAAAGATCGTGTCCTGCGAATTGAATTTTAAGAAGACTTGCTGTCAATCTTCATCGTTAGAATGCCTGTAAAGTAGTCATACGACACCTTCACTATTCTGCCGTTTAACTTGAACTGCTCCGGAATGTCATTGCGATTAAAATAGTTCCAAACGGTCTTCCATTTCTCCCCGAAGTAGAAGTGGAATAATTGCGCTGAAACGACTGGAATCTTGAACGATCCATCGCTGAAGCCATTCATTAACTTGGAATCAGCCAGAGACTCTATGGCAGGTCTCGCCCAGTGATTGGGAAGGTACATCCGTAAATCGCTGTTTCGCCGCATATGTATTGCTTATAGGAATGATAGAAATGGCAAGTATGACGCAAAGGGCAATCTTAATTACTAATTTTGTGTTAGAAAACTTCATGGTCTTCTTACTCCTTTATTATGGGACTGTTGTTATAGCTAGAGTGCTGCAGTTGACTCCCCATTTCTGGCGGAACACCACGTCCTTTCAACATATTAAGCACAAAATGATATCACGGTCGCTTCAGCAGCGTCCATGAAAAATCCACCCATTTTTGTTACATATATATCCATAGCCTGGGCTGCTCATACTTTCAAAGAACATGCTTGATTTATTCACATGTTCTGTTCTGGATATTGGACTTAGCGGCTCGGGACGGAGCTGCCTGCACCTTTGCATCTACGGTAATATAACTAGCAGCAAAGCAATAACTAGGATCAATTTCGTTAGCCATTCGACCTGACGGTGGCCCGCATTTTGTTCCTTGCTATTGACTGCGGCTGCCCCATAAGTGCTTAAGCGCTGCTTCAACTGCTTATCGATGACAAGCTTGCCAATAAGGGCGGCCAGCATCAATAAGGTTAAGCCCAAATGCCAATAGGCTGATGACAGTGCGCTGAGTAACCTTATCATATCAACGAAGAACAATAATACGGCTGCGGCAAACGCCAATCGGTTATACCTGTTCCAGGCGTTAATGGATATCTCCTCAAACAGCGGGGCCATCCCCGTTTCAACGCTTAAGGCCAGCCTGTCGGACAACAACGGGCGAACCCCCGCGGCCATGACGATCGCTCCGCCCACAATAAGGCCCAGCACCACATTTTCAATGGCATTCAAAATAAAAATCAACATTGTAATCCTCTCCTTTTTGATTAAATCGCAAATTAGTTGGTCAACCAACCAAATCCATGCAAAAAAAGAAAAGCAGGCTCTTATTCGGTCATATTATATCTGCTTCTCACCATTTTCTCGAGTTCCAGGTATGCACGATCCAAATCAAACTCTGGATTTAACAGCTTCTGTAAAGCTAATCCATCAAAGCAAGCCAGCATAATCGCCGCAATTGAATCCGTATCCGCTTCTTCTCCGGCGTCACCAGCAACCTTGTGCAGAATTTGCTCAATTCCGGTACGAGCATTCTCCAACAAAGCATTCACCCGGTCCGAAATTTGCGGATTGCGAAGCCCCAGAGCAAACAATTCAAAACGGAGCTTATACCAGTCAGGCTGCCTTTCCACACGCTCTTTGGGCTCGTTAAGAGCTGCTTTCGCGAGATGATCTGAAGGTACGCTGGATTGAAGCTGTTGCATATCCCGTGTGTACTGCTGCGAGGAAGCGAGTAACAGCTCGGTCAAGATTTCTTCTTTATTTCTAAAATAATAATGAATTAATCCGGGCGTGATCCCCGCCTCGTTAGCAATGTCTTTAATGGATGCTTTTTCGTATCCCTTTTCCGACATCACTTTGAATGCGGCCTCTACGACTTTATCCCGCTTTTGCTGTACCATGCCATCACCCTATTTTTCAATTTGGTTGGTTGACCAATTAAAAGAAATATAGCACAGCTCGATCCGGGCTGCAAGAATTCATTGATGTAACCTCATGGCCACCCCAGTTTATTTTGCCTTGTCCCGTCGAACCGTAAGAATATTCGGCTTATCTCCAAGGGCGCTGCGGAGCTTTTTTCGCGCTTCTACCGGAGTTCTAGCTGTAATCGGAGCCTCTTTCTGCTCGCCGTCGATTTCATAGGTTACAACGAAGCATTTTTCACCACATCTCATATCGCATCTTCCTATCTTGTTAACCCTTATTCAGTGAATCCCCCCCTCTCATGCGGATGAGAGAGGGATCTGATCATAACAGCAGCCGTCCAAATAGATCCTCTAAATCGCTAACTTCGGCTAACCCGTTAACCATAACTCTGCCGTCAGGAGCAAGACGCACCTCGAGTCTGTTCGGAATATCTTTCAGCTGATCCTGGAGATGAAGGTAGCGATCCGACAGGAAGTGATAACGTTGATTGGAGGAGCCTACCCAGGGACGACTCGTATCCAGCCTGTCTTTTTGAAAAGGCCCATCAATAAGCAGATCGGTAACGCCCAATAAGTCGAGGTCATCCTGCTTGCCCGATTGCTGCAAGTTTTCAAGCAGGTATCCCGTAAACGTCATGATCGAAAGCCCCTCATTCTTAAGGATCCCGCCTAAATGAGCAAGTGCCCGGGCTTGAGCAAAGGGTTCCCCTCCCAGAAAGGTAATTCCTTCAACTTCAGGGCCTTGAAGAATTTGTTCCGCCAATTGCTCCACTTCCATCGTAATCCCCCCGTCTTCCGCCCAAGTAAACGGAACTGCACAGCCAGGGCAATGAATGGGGCATCCTTGCACTTGAATACAAGCACGTATACCGGGCCCCTCCACTTTGGTCGCAGGAATAAATCGATGTACGCGCAGCAGCATCAATAATCCACCACCCGAACGTTGGGTTTTAGAGGCGTTGGCGCCGAAGAACGTACCGTAACTAGCGGACGAATGCGCTCGATAGCGTACTCCTTCAATCCTAGCATTTCAAAAAATTCATCTACAGCGCGAAAGCCATTGCTGCTTTGACGATATTGGATTGCCTTCTTGGCCAATACAACCCCCACCCCCGGCAAGTCTGCAATATCGCCTTCCGAGGCTGTATTAAGATCCAGCACCGGTGGAGACAATGATTGTTGAAGCCCTTCGGAGGAAGCCACCCCCTGATGTGCAGCAGGCACAGATTGCTGCGCAGGAACAGACATGCTGTGCGGCTGCGGTTCCATACGTGGTAATGATGTAAAAATAGCCCGCCTTCGTAACCTCTCTACTTGATGAGGCTTCAAGCTTAATAATTCCCCAATCTGCTCAGGAAATCGAAAACCGCCAATCGCTTCACGCTGCTGTACGATTCGCTCGGCTCCGGCGACTCCAACACCCAGAACTTCAATTAATTCATCCCGAGATGCGGTATTTACATCCACAATATCCACTTCATACCCAGCCTGCCTCGGATTCAAGGCTAATTCAATCGACTCCTCTACTGACGGCGGGGCCGGCATCCCTTGAGTATTGAGCGGGGCCTGCGGCATTGCAGGTTTGATCAGTTCAGCCAATTCAGGCTGCCTCATGAACGGGATCCAATCCGGCATTCCCGGTTTCCAGACATGGGTCTGTTCAGGTCGGATTTGTCCGCTCCCCACTAAACTTTTAATAAGATAAGCATCATAAGGACCATAAGTCTGACCGGCAATGGCTACCATCCACTCTGAGGTTGGGGGAGCCGGAGGTGAACTTCTCAACTCATCCTTCGAGTATTTATCGTTAGGTACCGCTGTTACTTCGAGTGCCTGAATAGTATAGTTCTGAATATCCCGAAGCAGTTGAACCAGGTCATCCTTATTAAATTGGCTACCAGACATATTGAACAAGTTACCCGGACCTAGTTCAATGTCATGATCTCCGCTCCGTATGATCTCAACCTGTATGAATTCCTGCCAGTTCAGATAATTCTGTTTCGTATCCGTCATCCAGTCATTGCGCCAATATACTCCAGCTTCGGTAATAAGCAGCCCATTTTTACCACTACCAAATACGGTAGCATCTATAAAAGCAATGGCATAACCCTGAACCGGAATCGATATAGCTCTATAAAACTTGGACAGCTTGTTGTGTTGAATGATCTCCTCGACGAAATAGCCAGGACCGGAGTAATTTGCGCAAATGGCTCGGATTTGATTGAAATTTATGAATCCCATCATGATCAACCCCTGATGTTAATCGTAAGCACAATCGAGTTGTCCTCTAGTACTTCTTCGCTTTCGATAGTCATGTTCTTATCTTCTACGCGTTCCTTTAGCTTTTCATATACCATAGCTTGCAAGCAGCGTTTATAGTCTTCATCTACATCCGACAGGTATTGATATACTTTACGCAAATCAGGCGCATTTCGAACCTCAACGTAAAATGGACTGTCATGGGACTGGGACTGCCTGAACAGCAGCAGGGAGTCCTCTACTCTGCATGTGATGGCATGGCCCGCGCGTACCGGGTTAACGCCGAATTCTTTAAGCGTTCGAAACAAAAGCTCCCCGTCCCGAAAATTGGTGGGAAAAGTGACTACTGGCTCGACAATCTCTGTGGCTGATGTCATGATACCCGTTCCGCTTTGGCCTTGTCCTTGGAGCTGCTCAAATATCTGCCGTCCGGCTGCCTGGTTAATGTCTGCCATAAATTGTTTGATTTTTACTTTAGAATCCGACTTCCCAAAGACTGCTGTCCATTTGCCATCATCCAGCTCCCAGAAGAAGTATAGATCTTCGCCGTCTATATGAGTTTTATAGCTTCCTCCCCATTTTTCTGCATCGTACCCGGCCTTACGTACCGTTCGCACAAGTTCAAGCTCATTTTGAAAGGTAGAAGGCTCCTTCACTTCCATCGACTCGACCCATCTATCAAAGTTCTGCTTCCCCATCACGAGGCGCAGTGTAAGCGCGACAGGGATCATTGCGAGCGAAACCGACATTTATTTTCCCCCTTCTCTGGTTTGGATCGGATTCACATTCTGTTGTTGAACCTCCACTTGCTCGGCTTCATAATATTCTTCCGTATATTCTGAATCAATCGTCTCCGCGTCGAGCAGTTGTTCTAAAATCTCGATATAATCCGTGCAGGATTTCCCTTTAATCCCGATAACATCGGCTTGAATTTGGCCATCGGGAAAGATTTGGACTCGAATCTGTTTCTTTGCCATGTCCCCCGCCCCTTTTATCTAATCTAAATGCTATGTACTTATTCGACATACGGGAAAATATCCCTTTTAAGACCCGCCGAGACATCATATGAGACTAAGCAATTACTTAAATTCTTCATATTCCCAAAGACCTGCTTTAAAAAAGGCCGATTCAAAGCGAGTCGCTTTTGAGTACGGCCCATTATATGAATGAATCGGGAACGTCAATGCTTACGCACTGCCATCCCAATGTCTCTCCTATTTCAGGATTTCTTCGATACGGCTCAGAACGTCTTCGCTGAGATCCACCCCTGACGCCTTGACATTTTCTGTTACCTGCTCCGGGCGGCTGGCGCCAACCAGTGCACTTGCTATGTTTTTCTTGCTCAGTATCCAGGCCAACGCAAGATTGCCCACGGTAATTCCCAGCTCCCCTGCAACCGATTCTAGCTGCTGCACTCTGGCAATCTTCTCTTCCGTGATTCTATTACGCATCCGCTCAAGCTTGGCCGCCCGGCTGTCCTGCGGAATGTTGGTGGCAGATGTATATTTGCCAGTCAGCAAACCTTGCGCAAGCGGAGAGAAGACGACCTGACCAATGCCGGAGCGTTCGCAAAGCGGGATGATTTCCTTCTCGATATAACGATCGAACATATTGTACACGGGCTGGTTAACGACGATACGATCCAGCAAATAACGGTCGGCAACACCAAGCGCCTCCGCGATTTGGGAGGCTTGCCACTCGCTTACGCCGGCATATAACACTTTGCCTTGGCGAATCAGATCGTCGATGGCGCGCAGCGTTTCGTGCAGAGGCGTCTCTGGATCATAGCGGTGACAATAAAATATATCCACGTAATCGTGTCCAAGGCGCTTCAAACTAGCGTTGGCCTGCTCGATAATATGCTTGCGCGACAATCCACGGTCGTTCGGGCCTTCGCCCATGGGCCAGAAAGCTTTCGTAGCAAGCACATAGGATTCACGTGGATATGCCTTCAGAGCTTTTCCAACCAGCTCTTCCGCGGCCCCTTTCTCATAAACATTGGCCGTATCAAAAAAGTTGATTCCCAGATCATAGGCAGTTTTAATCGAACTCACCGCGTTGTCCCGTTCCACGTAACCACCATATGTAAGCCAACTGCCCAAGCTGATTTCGCTGACTTTTAGCCCACTTTCGCCTAATCTTCTGTATCTCATTGCATAGCCTCCTCTATGAATGATGTAAACACTTTTATTTCCTGTTCCTCTCATTCTACATCAATTCATCTGGTCTTTGAACTTTGTGCTGATCTCACTTGCCCAAGACGTTTAACCACGCAACAAGCTCCATAAAATAAGAATTTATTAATTTCAAATATGATATTTTACAATTTTATGTATTTTCGCTAACATCCCCGTTACATCGATCTACTATTCTAGTCATGCCCGCCGCATTAACGGCTTCACGAAATTTGAACTGACTGGCCCTGCCAAAAATTCCAAAGCGGTCGGCAATGTCTCCTCCGTTACCGGAACGTTTGCCAACTGCTCCGGTGGCGTTACGCTATGGAATACTGTCATGTCCTGCGAAGAGAACTTTGGCGCAACAGCGAGATATGCCAGTTTGAATGATACGCATTATGGCTGGGTCGTTGAAATCGATCCTTTCGACAGTAAATTCCTGCGGAAACATACGGCGCTCGGCCGCTTCAACCATGAGAACACAGCCATGGGCATTGCGAAGGACGGCCGTGTCGTCGTGTACATGGGGGACGATAAGAAAGATGCTTGCGTCTACAAGTTCGTAACCAAGGGGAAATACGATGCCGCAAAGGGCCGCAGTAATTCCGACCTGCTCTCCGAGGGCACGCTATACGTCGCCAACCTGAAGGGCGGCAAATGGGCTGAAGTATCCATCGATGCCGTGAAGAAGGTGCTTCATAATGACAAGTTCAAAGCCCCCTCCGGCGTGAAGGGCACTAAAGAAGAACTGCTGCAAAAATTCCAGACGCAAGGCGACGTCGTAACGAACTGTCATGAAGCCGCGCTGCTCGTAGGCGGAACCCCGACGGATCGGCCTGAGGACGTGGAAATTTCCCCGTTCGATAACACCGTCTTTATCTGTCACACCAACAACGATAACCACGGCAACATTCACGGGCATATCACCCGTATTTTTGAAACGGACAACGATCTGGGCTCCACCTCGTTCGACTTCGAGATCTTCGCTGCAGGCGGACGTCAATCCGGCTTTAGCTCACCGGACAACCTGGCCTTTGACTCGAACGGCCATCTATGGGTCGTGACCGATATTTCATCTAGCAGTTTGAACAAGGGGGTATATACCTCATTTAAGAACAACGGCTTGTTCGTTATCCCTACGTCTGGCCCAAGCCAAGGCGAAGCCCTGCAATTTGCTTCCGGGCCAAAGGAATGCGAGATGACCGGACCGTTCTTTACCCCGGATGAGCGCACGCTGTTCTTGTCCATCCAGCACCCGGGCGAGAACACCACGGACGCAAGCAAGCCAACCAGTATGTGGCCGCATCGTCAAGGAGACAAAATCCCTCGCGAAGCCGTCGTAGCCATCCGCGGGTTCAAGCTCGGCTAATCATTGAATCGAGAGGAGACCTATCTATGCCATTCGGAAATATCGGTATCGGCGGACTCATCGTCATCCTGATCATCGCTTTGATCATTTTCGGCCCCTCCAAGCTGCCGGAGCTCGGACGCGCCTTCGGGCGCACGCTTAGCGAATTCAAGAGCGCCACACGTCAGATGATTGACGACGACAAAGAAGACAATATCGGGGGCAAAGAAGCATCGTCCACTGCTGAACAAGGGACACGCCTGACGGCTGTGGATTCCAAGAAAGGATAAGGAGATCGTCATGAAGGTCGAAAGCTCAGACACCAGCTTCGTCGGCCACTTGAGCGAACTGCGCCGCAGAATCATGTTTACGCTTATCGCGTTTATCGTAGCCCTCTGCGGCGCCTTCGTCTATGTGAAGGAGATTTATCGCTGGCTTGTGCGGGATTTGGATCAAAAGCTGGCGATTCTAGCTCCATCCGACGTCCTATGGGTCTATTTGAAATTGGCAGGAGTCGTCGCGATTGCGGTGACGCTGCCGATTGCCGCGTACCAAATCTGGCAGTTCGTGAAGCCGGCTCTGGAGCCGCGCGAGCAGCGGGCATCACTGGCTTACATCCCATGGCTGCCCATCTTGTTTGTAGGAGGCATTTCCTTCGGATACGGGATCATTTTTCCGATGGTGCTTCAATTTTTGGAGAGCATGTCCGGCGATTTTACCACGATGTATACGGCGGATAAGTATTTCTCATTTATCCTCAGCATGACGGTGCCTTTCGGACTGTTGTTCGAAATGCCGATCACCGTCATGTTCCTCACTCGAATTGGGATTCTGAATCCTGCGCGGCTCGCCAAAGCCCGAAAATTGTCTTATTTCTCCCTCGCTGTAACCGCCGTATTAATCACGCCGCCGGATATCGTGTCTGACGTACTCGTCATTATCCCGCTGTTCCTGCTATACGAGGTCAGCGTCACCTTATCCAAAATAGTCTACCGGAAACGCAAAAAATTGGAGACCGTTGCTTAATCGCTGCCGCGGTCTCTTTCTATGAACACAAAGGGGCGACCTAAGTCATCTACGATGACTTTTTGGCAGCCCCTCCTACATTCACTAGACATTATTTTGATTCTGTTGTTCTTAGATAAATTGCATCGTAAGCCAAGATAACGTTAGTTTTATCCGTGACTTTGTATACGTCATTTACCACTTCTTTGTCACTGTAACTTATATTGATTTATCCGCTTTAACAAAAATTCCACCCTTAACATAAATTTTATCTGGATGGTCAGAGTCATACTGTAAATTAGCTGGAAGAGTATCACCAGAGATGAATTTCGAGTCAGCTACTTTATTACCAGAAGCTTGAATTATTGATGTTCCAGCGACTACAGCAGCTCCAATTACCGTTGTAACCATTACTAAAGCTATTATTTTCTTCACTATATTAATACTCCATTCTGTGACTTCTGATTGGCTCCTTGAAATTACAGTTAAGTCTAATGAGTAATACTCCATTCATATATGTAATTTTATCATATATAATATCGTTTGTTGTATATTATTCCCTAAATAGGTCCCCCTTACCTATAAGGGTTACTATACAGAGAATATAGCGTGATAAATCCGCAATTTGAAACTAGCTCCTCAAAAAGGCACACTCGCCGAGCAATCATATAACTGGAATAAATTCTAAATCTTTGCTGTTTTCTTCCGATATATTGTAATGATGCACCTACCACCCAAATTTTAGGGTGCTCAGAAAGGTAGATTATCACAAATCATGTACTACAAGCTAATTACACTGGCAGCCTCGTTTATCCTGTTAGTAGGATGTTCCTCCTCTCCCGCTGCTACGAATAACATCAGCAATTCAAATTTGACTGCCTCGGAGAAGCCCATACCTCTTGACTCTGCGAAAGAAATGAGTACAGGAGTCCAAGACGAACATGTAGCGATTCCTGGGACGTCCTTGAGCTTTGTCCCATCAGCCGAATTTCAGCTAGCAGGTGGATTTGTCGGCTATGAGAGCGTGAAGCACCAGACCAGCATTATGGTTATAGAACTTCCCGTTCCTGATGGAACTCAAGCCGTCCACTATTTTGACAACTTGTTCACAGCAGATCGACTACAAACCAAAGGATTGGAGCTCCTTTCCAAGGAGAAGATACATACTGAGGCGAGCCATCAAGCTCTTCTTATCAAATGTCATCTCATTAGCGACGGGGTCACTTATGTTCAATGGATTTATATTCTAGGCAGTAAGGGACAAACAGCAGCACAAATCCAAGTAACCGCTCCAGAAGAGAACTTCATTCTCATTGAAGATCAAATCACGGACATGCTGGCCTCCTTTCAATGGACAGAAGAATCATCCGAAGCGAATCTCTACTACTCACTTGATTTGCCAACCGATTGGAAGCTGGCGAAGCAGCACGGCACTATGGAGCTATATAACAAAGATGGTGTATTTCCCGTCCCTGCAGGTGAGCCCTTATTAAGCGTATTAAACCTTCAACAAACCGTGTCAGCCGAAGATCGGCAAGCATTCTTAGACAAAATGAACTTGCAGCGAAATTATTACTCCAACTTAGAAGTTATTCATTCAGAAGATGTTGAGATTGATGGTTATCCCGCCAACATATCCTATGTATCCGGCATAGAGACACAATCAGCAAATGCGGTAATCAAACAATATTGTTACATATTTATAGACCAAACCATCATTCTCATAGAAGCCGATCAGTTGGATCAACTTAATAAGGCTGACTTTGAGAAAATAGCTCGATCCTGGAAGTTAAAATGAGCTTGTTGAAATTTCGCATTTATAATTACGGCTATTTTTAAGAGGGATTTCATAGTGTTACCTACAATCACGAACAAAACCGACACAAAAGTCAATCAATGCTTAATTGGGGCTGTGCTCTGTATTACAATGACTGTTCTCCTCAACGTATATAAGAGTATGTGCTCTATTGTTATTTAGTTTCTATGTATTTTCAAAAGCGTACCAATTCATGGAGTACCCGACTCAAATCAATGCCGGAACTATGATTATGACGGTTTATATTGCTTACGCCTTTTTCCAAGGGATATCAGGCACATTTGCTTATCAAAAATTGTTGAAAGCAGAGAAAAAGATTGTATCGTAAGTAGAGCAACTCCAAGACACCAATTCTGCTGCTGATTATTATTGAGCTAAACCAGAAAATTAACATCGGAACAATAGAGTGCTACTCATATATTAGGAAAACCCGCTTAATGAGCGGGTTTTCAATATGGAGGCGAAACGTGGCTGTGCAAATCCACAATTCGCCGCCACATGTTGCTTAGATCGTTTGATGATATATGGTCAGGCACTAACACTCGCCGCTATCGATCGGTGCGGGTTAACTATTATTGCTTAGTTTCAACTAATTGTATTAACCTTGACAACGCACTTGAGTAAGTCGAGTCATGTCTGTGCACAAACCATACCTGCAAATCCCGGTACTCTTCAGGCAAGCGGTGGGAAGCGATTATGCCCTTCTCTTCCGCCTTGGCAATTGACGACCGTGGTAGCATAGACACACCGAGCCCGGTGGAAACCCCATCTAGAATAACTGCTAACGTGCCAAACTCCATAATCTGATATGAGGCCAGGCCAGTTCCTCTCAGAAAATTCTCTGCTTTTGTCCGATGCGTGCATCCAACGTCAAAGAACAACATCGGCTTCGTAAGCAACTCATGCATATCACTTTTTCCCGGCTCAGAGATCAGCACCAATTCCTCTTCAAAAGCCGAGATATATTCTATATCTGGATCGTCAACAGGGCCATAGACGAACGCTCCATCAAGCTCGTACTCCAACACCTTTTGTAAGAGAGTATGTGTCACACCCGTAATGAGCGATAAATTAACATCCGGATATCGTGATTGATATTCGGCCAATAGAGGAGTCAGATGAATGACTGCAGTCGTTTCAATGGAACCTATCCGAAGAGGACCTGCAGGATGATCCGAGTATTGTGTAGATTTCACAGCCTCGTCCATCAGAGTCAGTATTTCATCCGCATATCCCAGTAAATTCTCGCCAGCTGGGGTTAGCGTCATCCCTCGATTGGATCGTCGAAAAAGGGGGATTTTCAACTGAGCCTCAAGATGCTGAATTCGCGTCGTCACATTAGACTGTACATAGTTCAATATTTGCGCAGCCTTGGTTATGCTCCCCTCTCGAGCTACAGCTTGAAATATTCTTAAATCTCCGCTTTCCATTTCGATGTCACCTGCTTAGTATGATCATTTATGATACTCACATTCGATTTTGTTTATTTTACTGTATGATCCCTACTCTGTACAATTCAAAATAGATTCAGCGAATTACATATTACTGGAGGAATTAGGATGAAAGCAATCGTACATGCTGGGATGAGCGGTTTGAAGGGCTTGATATATAAAGATGTTATTGACAAACAACCGGGCTTCGACGAAGTAAAAGTACGGCTGAAAACTGCAGGGTTGAATCATCGAGACTTATTTCTCATGGCGGATCGAACAAATGAGGATGCTCCCCTAATTATGGGTTCTGATGGCGCGGGTAGAATCGAAGCCGTAGGTGAAGGCGTAACACACCTTACAGTAGGCACCGATGTAATTATTTATCCGTGTCTCGGATGGGGAGTCATCCACGATGTCCCGACCGTTCCAGCCATAGTGGGCGGCCCTTCAGATGGTACATTCGCCGAGTCTATCATCATCCCTGCACAGAATGCCTTCAGCAAGCCAAATTACCTGACTTGGGAAGAAGCAGGCGTGTTGCCCTTGTCTGCCTTGACAGCCTATCGGGCTTTGTTCACAAGAGGCCGCTTAAAGCAAGGTGAGCATATCCTTATTCCTGGTATTGGTGGGGGGGTGGCGACTTATGCCATGCTTATGGCTTCAGCGGTGGGGGCACGAGTCAGTGTCACATCACGCAGTGAAACCAAAAGGCAAGCTGCTCTTGCACACGGGGCAGATCATGCCTTTGACAGTCATAGTGATTGGAAGAAAAGTATGAAAGGAGAAACAGTGGATCTCATCTTGGACAGTATCGGGCCAGCGACGTTCCAACAGTATTTTGATATCATTAAGCCAAATGGCCGTATCGTGACATTTGGAGCCAGCTCAGGAGATCGAATGGAAATAGCAATACGTTCCATATTTTACCCCCAAATCAGTATCATCGGCACCTCAATGGGAAGCAGTGAAGAGTTTATTGCTATGCTTCAATTTATGGAACTCCACTCGATACGCCCTATCATTGATAGTGTGTATCCTTTACAAGACACCCTTCAAGCCTTTCAGCGAATGCAGCAGGGGGAGCAATCTGGGAATATTGGAATAAGAATTGATTGAGGCTTGTGATATTCATCCCATAAAGTCACAGCCTGTATCTCCACATTCGTCGGGGCCAGCTTGCCCTTCTGTTCTCTATAAACAACAAAAATCCACAACCTCATGCGGTTCTGGATTTACATGGTGGAGGCGAGGAGCTTCGAAATAATTAGCTTAATTATTCCGCTTCTTCTATGAGTAAAGTTAACACATTTCTTAATCGGATACTACTGACGGGAGACTCAATCATAGCATCCAAGTATTCTTAAACGATCTGCTGTTACCAAACGTTCATAGGCATCAAGCTGTTTTTGTTCACGAAGCCCAGGAATATTAATTAAAACTTCGGTTCCCGGATAACAATACCGGGAGTCCTCCTGATCATACATTCTTCGCAATTTTTACAGCACGGGCTAGAAATTCAGAGTTCTTCATTCGTCCATTACTTCTCTCTAACAATAATTGATTTTCTCGTGCAGTAAGGTGAATACCTTCAATTGCCAGGGACGACCGAGCATACAGTAGGGCCGCCTTATTTCGTTTTGAAAATCTTCTCATTTGAATCATTCCTTTGTGGTTCTGACCTAATAGAATGTCCTCCCGTAGTGAGACGAGCGTCCCGTTTTACTTTTAGCTCATGACGGGCTATTGGCCATCCCCATCCCGGAGATTATATTCTAAAAATGTCCCCTTCTGCTAAAAAAAGCGGCCGAATACGGTCGCTTTTCTGATGCTATAAATGGAGGCCAAATTCTAGCCTCACCTTTTCCTATTCCAGCCTGCCGCCTTCTACTACAAGCTCTTCGGCATAACCCTCACCATAAACTTCATTCAATGTTTCTTTGTAGGCTTGGTGAATAAACTGCTCCTTGCCGAGGTTATCGAGCTCGGTATTAATCCAGTCCAGCAGCTCTGTATTTCCTTTAGCTACGGCTGGAGCGATCGTATCTTGGCCACCAAAAGCCGGAATACTAACCGTGAAACCAGGGTTGGACTTCGCCCATGCGATCAACTCTGTATTATCATTTGCAATTGCGGCACCACGTCCATCTTTAAGCGCTGCGAAGATTTCCGTATACTGATCAAATTTGAGCAGCTCGATCTCCGGGTATTCTTTTGTAAAATAAGTTTCTGCCGTTGTACCCTTAGCCACAATCAATCGCTGACCTTTTTCTTTGAGCTGATCAATCGAAGTAATAGGTGCGCTATCCGGTGACACAATTCCAAAGGAAAGCTTCATATATGGATTGGCAAAATCAACTTTTTCCTTTCGCTCGTCGGTTACGGTAAAGTTAGCCATAATAATATCCACCTTGTTGGATTCCAAATAAGCGACACGGCTGGCTGCATCCACAAGTACGAATTCAACCTTCGATTCATCCCCAAGCAGGTCTTTGGCAAACCGTTTGGCAATATAAACGTCAAAGCCCTGATTCTTACCATCAGAATCTACATAACCAAATGGCGGCTTATCAGCAAATACCCCAATTCTGACCTTGCCATTCTTTTTAATCTGCTCGATTGAATTAAATTTGGATTTGGATTCCCCACTATTCCCGGAGCCTCCGCAAGCGGTCAATCCTACCAATAGCAAACTCATAATCAAGGTTAAAACAAATAAGCTTCTGCTTTTCTTCATTTCTCTCATCCCCTATTTCTATCATTTTTCGTACTGAAATATATCCAGAAAGTGCTGTGCACGCTCTGTTGCTGGCTGGGTAAAAAATTGCTCCGCCGTAGCAATCTCACAAATTTTGCCCTGATCCATAAAGACAATGAAATCTCCTACGGATCTCGCAAAGCCCATCTCATGTGTCACAATGATCATCGTCATTCCCAGGTTGGCGAGCTCTAATATGACATCAAGTACTTCCCTGACCATTTCTGGATCAAGCGATGCTGTCACTTCATCAAACAGAATAATGCCCGGATTCATACACAAAGCTCTGACAATCGCAATTCTCTGCTTCTGCCCCCCGGAAAGTTCCCGTGGATAGGCATCCTTACGATCAAGCAATCCGACCCGATCAAGTAATTGCTCAGCTTGCTGAAGCGCCTCCTTCTTATCTCTCTTCTGTACCTTCAATGGTCCTAGCAAAATATTGTCGATGACCGTCATATGCGGAAATAAGTCATAATTCTGAAACACCATGCCGATATGCTGCCTTATTTCACGCCAATCCACATGATCATGAGCTAGATTGCGACCGAGGTATTGGATTTCTCCCCCTTGAACCGATTCCAGTCCGTTCAGACAGCGCAGGAATGTGCTTTTGCCGCATCCTGATGGACCAAGAATGACGATTACATCCCCTTTCCTTACCTGTAAATCGATTCCTTCCAATACCTGTCGATCCCCGAAGCTTTTCTGTAAATTTTTTATTTCAAGCAGTAGTTCTTTAGAATCCCCCATAAAAATAACGTTCCTTCCTCATCGCTAATTTTGCCATCTGCGCTCAAAACGTCTAGAAATGACGGATAACGGATAACATACGAGAAAATATAATATGAAAATAAAACCATATACCCAAAATGAGGCCGAAGGCGCCTTAATTACACCCAACTCAATTATTTGTTGTCCAATTTTCACTACCTCGATTACTCCAATTAATACAACAAGGGATGTCGTCTTCACCATACGCGTCGCCAGATTGATCGAGCCTGGCAGCATTCTTCGTACCGCCTGCGGGATGAGGATATATCGATAAATCTGTCCGCTGCTCAGACCTAATGCTTTAGCCGAATCCTTTTGATGCTTTGGCATAGATTCTAAGGCGCCACGTACGATGTCCCCAATTTCCGCTGCGCCCCATAAGCTAAATACAAGTATAGCTGTCACTTCTCCGCTAATATGAATATCAAACAAAGGTGTGAAGCCAAAGTAGACGACATAGAGCCATACCAAGATCGGAATAATTCGGAACACCTCAAGATATACGCGTAAAATAATTTGAAGCACCTTGATTGGCAGCGTCCTGAGCAATCCCATAAATAGGCCTAATATTGCCCCGAGCGCAATGGAGATAAACGAAATTTTAATCGTTACGAGCAGGCCTCCTAGCAATCGCTCCATATTGGAGCCCTCAAACAGCACTTCAACCCCCAAATTCTGCATATCTTACCTTCCTTTCTACCCATGACAGCACAAGAGACAAAGGCAAGATCAAAATAAGATAAGACATAACGAGAAGCGATAGAGATTCTGCTGTTTTGTAGTGCATCCCAATCAAATCCTTTGCCACATTCATTAAGTCCATTAATGCGATCGCGCCAACAATCGAAGTCTCTTTTAACAGGAAAATGGCATTGGCCCCCAATGAAGGAATACTAATCGCATACGCCTGTGGAAGAATCACATATCTTGCAAGCTGGACTTTGGACAGCCCAATGCTTAGGCCCGATTCAATTTGCGACCTGCTTACGGCCTCAATTCCACTACGGAAGGCCTCGGTCATGTAGCTTCCACCAAGAAACGTCAGCCCGACTATTGCACAGGTTGTTTCGCTCATGTAAATTCCAATTTTGGGCAGACCGTAATATAAAAAGAATAATTGAACCAGTAATGGAGTGTTTCTAGATAACTCGACATAAACAACAATTACACCCGAGAGCAACGGTACCTTATAATGCAAAGCAACACTAAACAACAATCCTAAAACTAGTGAGAAAAGGATTCCCCAGAAAGCTAGCTTCACGGTCAACCACATAGCATCTCCATAGAGAGGCAAGCTTTCAACAATAAACTCCCAGTCCAAATTCATAAGCACAACCCTTTATTTTTTCGTTAATATGTAAATCATGAAAATCATCATTTTTAACTACTACCAATAACCATTGTATTCGCACTGTTTAACTATGATTTGATGATTAGTTTAAATCTTATAGTAACCTTACGCAGCATGATATGATTTTATTCACACTATCCCTACTAAATAACTATGCTTTAGGAGCTGGAGGCATTCATGGACGGAATTAGAATCTACGATCTTCATCTACGGAAATATTTCCCACCGGCTAATCAGTAAGAGATATAAAGGTAAACGGTATTTGATGTCGAACTGACTTATTAATATATTGTACTTTTGAGCAATAAGTTTGTTGGAGTTTAAAATATTTTGTCATATGTAGGTGATCAGATGAGTGCAACCATAACTATCCAACAGTATCATAATCTTCGGAATGAATTCAGAAAGTATTTACAAGGTATCCATCCGGAATGGAATGAGAGTACATTATCCACACGGATGTCCGATGCTTTTTTCGCGCTGAACAATGATATTGGCGTTGATTTCTGGGCCGGTCTGGCCAGCGAAGAATCCATGCTAGAGGTACGCGATCATATCCACGATTACTTTGCCTATCAGAAAAAATATGACTCTCCCGACGCTCGTGCGGATTATTATCTATCATCGTTGCGTCTGCTCAAATCATTCCTTGATGAGAACTATCCTTCATTGCCAATAGACTGGAGTGGCGGGAGAATAACAAAAATGTATCTAAGATCAGAGTTTCAATCGTGGATGCGAAATCAGAAAAAGTCAAACGGTGAACCATACAGTCCTAAGACGATTAGCCAGTATTCCAGCTCGCTCAAAAACTCGACGGCTAAGCTGAACCTTGTCGGCGAAATTCACCACGATTTATTTAATTATTTCTCCTATGATGAATTTGAAGAAGTACGCGAGGTTATTTTGGCCGCTCCGAACTTCGAAGAGGTGGACCTTGCTGCTGGCAATAAGGCCTACTCCAACGGAATGAAGATGTATGCCCGATTCCTTAAAGAATTAAGCGAAAATGCGTTTACCGATATGGTGGCGGGAGAACCTGAAATCGAATATCCCGATTATTCGGTTGACGACTTTCTCAACGAAGTATATATGACAGAGGAGCGATATCGCACACTAAAGGGCTTGCTCCTGCGCAAGAAAAATGTCATTTTGCAGGGGGCGCCAGGGGTAGGCAAAACTTATGCGGCTCAACGGCTAGCTTTCTCCATCATGGGCAAGAAAGATAGAGACCGGGTCAGAATGGTGCAGTTCCACCAAAGTTACAGTTATGAAGATTTCATTATGGGATACCGTCCAGAGGGTAATGCATTCGTACTCACCAAAGGCCCCTTCTATGAATTTTGTAAACGCGCGAAAGAGGATGACCGCGAACACTTCTTTATTATTGATGAAATTAACCGTGGCAACTTGAGTAAAATTTTTGGCGAATTGCTGATGTTGATCGAGAACGACAAGCGGGGTGAAGATAACGCGATCCGACTCTTGTATAAAGATGAGCTGTTCTCCGTACCAGACAATGTTCATATTATCGGTATGATGAATACGGCTGACCGCAGCTTGGCGATGATCGACTACGCGTTACGTCGAAGATTTGCGTTCTTTGAGATAGAGCCGGCTTTTGCAACAGAGGGTTTTAGAGCCTATCAGATGAAAGTAAATAATACAAAGTTTGATGCCCTGATAGGAGCTGTAGTGAAGTTGAATGCTGCAATCGTAGAAGATGCCTCACTAGGAAGTGGTTTTCAGATTGGACATAGTTACTTTTGTACAGCGGAAACTATAGATGACGCCTGGTTGTCCGAAGTTGTGGATTATGAGTTACTTCCATTGCTACATGAATATTGGTTCGATGATCCATCCAAGGTGGAGCATTGGATTAGCGCGCTTAGAGGTGCTATTCGTGGCTGATTCCATCAAAGTGAAAAATATTTATTATATGCTCTCTTATGCGAGTCAAAATCTTCATGAAGCTGGGATAGATCAGGTTGCGGCCGAAGAGTTTGACCATATCCACGATTTGTTTGCAGCGATCTTGATCCGCGGAGTAGGCGATCAGATTCGGCGAGGCCTGCACAAAAATTATGTTCCGCAGGAGGAGACGATCGGTAGCTTGCGGGGGAGAATCCAAATTACAGAGTCGATTAAACAACAGACTATGTTACGTCGGAAAATGGTCTGTTTGTTCGACGAGTTTACCGAGGATACGCTGCATAATCAGATTTTGAAACAAACGATGCTCCTATTGCTTAGAATGGGTTCGGTGAGGCCCGATTACAAGAAAGAATTACGCAAGTTGCTAATGTACCTCGGCAATGTAACAGACATTGCGCCGCGTGCAATCCGATGGGATGCGCTGAGATACCACCGTAATAATGCTACATACAAAATGCTGATCAACATTTGTTGGCTTGTGATCAATGGTTTATTACTGACAACGGAGTCGGGGGGGTATCGCTTAGCGAGGTGGCTTGCTGATGAACAAATGCATCGGCTCTATGAGCGTTTTGTTTTGGCGTACTACCAGAGACACCATCCGGAATTTGCGCCACGCGCTTCATATATTAATTGGGATATTGCCGAAGATACGTATTGGCTGCCTGTGATGAAATCTGATATTACTTTAACTTATAAGGAAAAGACCATCATCATTGATACCAAATGGTACAGCAAGACCATGCAGACGAACAGCATGTATGATAGCAAATCGTTTATATCAAGCCACATGTATCAGATTTTTACGTATGTAAAGAACAAGGACAGGCTGGGATCAGGAAATGTAGCCGGTGTTCTGCTCTACGCCAAAACCAACGAATCCATTACGCCGGACAATGACCTTGTGTTGAGCGGGAATCGCATCAGCTTGAAGACGCTCGACCTAGGGCGCGAATGGGATAGAATTACTGAGCAATTGGAATCATTGTGTTCCTGGCTATTAACGGAATAAGAGATAGTGGAATACAGGAGAGATGGTGATATATACATACCGCCATCTCTTCTCATGTGATTAGATTTAGTGAATTCTAACTTGTTCTGTTGAACAAATTTCACAAGTGCTTCTGTTAGAGTCGGTATTTGCCTCGTACTAGAAAATTGCTGAATCACATTATCCTTTATATGCCTCATGTAATTCTGCAAGATCAAATTTCTTCATTTGAAGAAATGCTTTGGTTACGGAAGCAATCTGCTCCGGTGTACCCTTGCTCATCATCTCGTCCATCCCTCTCGGCACGATCTGCCAGGACACACCATACTTATCTTTCAGCCAACCGCATTGCTCGGCCTCAGGAACCGCAGAGAGCTTATCCCAGTAGTAGTCGATTTCATCTTGTGTATCGCAATACACCATGAAGGAAACTGCCTCGTTGAAATTGAACCCATGCTCATGCGCACTGTCCATTGCGGTAAACCACTGATTTTCAAGCATGAATTCGGCGAACATGATCGTCCCTTCTTTGTCGGGCTCCATGCCTTTGGGGTAACGAGCAGTAAGTCCTTGCTTTGAGTTCTTAAATACGGACAAGTAAAAATGAATTGCCTCCTCCGTTTTACCGCATAGATCACCGACAAACAACATCGACGGTATGATCGTAGGACGTACTTCGCCTTCCGGGTTGGTAAGAATTAACTGCCACGTTAAACCATATTTGTCCTGAATCCAGCCGTATCTCTCACTGAATGGATACTTATCAAGCGGCATTAACGCTGTGCCACCATCCGATAATTTGTTCCAAACCTCATTTAACCTCTCTTCCGCAGCTTCGTCTCGGGATGGGTCAAAATTAACCATAAAAGACACAGACGGGTTGATTTTAAAATGGGGTCCTCCGCTGATCGCCATAAACCTTTGACCCCATATTTCAAAAGAGACTAGATCACTATCGCCGGATGGTGTGTTATGTAATGTGGTTATATTCGTCATTTTTGAGTCCGGGAACAAGGAAATGTAAAGCTCTGCTGCTTCTTTTGCCTCCTTGTCGTACCATAAATGCGGAACAATTCTTTGATGGGTTATACGGATTGACATGGTTCAACAGCCCCTTTAAGGAGGATTTTGGCACTCTATATTGTTATATACCGTAATTAAGCCGTTCAAACACATTTTAGGCATTATTCACTGGATTAGACGAGGGGCTGCGTATAAATATTTTAGATTGCCCGCTTACATCACCGTGTTCCCCATTCCTGTATTGGAACGTACAAGAATTTCATCGAATTCGACTTGATGGTCCGCTTTGCCTGTTTTTCGTGACAGCATCGTGCCCACAAACCAGCGAGGAAGCCAAGCGGAATCGAGACAATCCCCGGAGTCGTAAGCGGAAACCAAGGATTTCCGACGAAGATCGCCTTTCCGGCCTCAGGATGAAACACATTTGGACTGACGATAACGAGTCCCACAGAGGCGATCAGCCCCACCACCATAGCCCAGATCGCCCCGTTTGTATTGAATCGCTTCCAGAAAATCGTATATAGGATCACAGGCAGGTTCGCACTTGCCGCAACGGCAAATGCCAGCGATACTAGGAAAGCGACGTTAAGGTTTTGAGCAAATAAGGCTAGGATAATCGAGATGACAGAAATGCCGATGGAAGCGTATCGGGCCATATTGACCTGCTGCTTCTCGGTCGCTTTCCCTTTTCTCAAAATTTGATTGTAGAAATCATGAGAGAAGGCAGTCGCGGCGGTAAGTACAAGCCCTGCTACAACGGCGAGAATAGTTGCGAAGGCTACGGCAGAGACAAAGGCGAACAGCAGATTGCCGCCCAGCGCTTGTGCGAGTAGCGGAGCAGCCATGTTCCCCGCCTGATCCGCAGCGGTAATGTCGCCACTTCCAACGAAGGCAGCAGCACCAAAGCCTAGGAAAATCGTCATCACATAAAAAAGACCGATAATCCAAGTTGCGTATACCACGGAGCTGCGGGCTATTTTTGCATTCCTAACCGTAAAGAAGCGGACAAGAATATGAGGCAGGCCTGCAGTTCCAAGAACTAACCCCATCGTCAAGGACAGGGTATCCAGCCCATCTTTATACTTCACGCCAGGATGAAGAAATTTCTCTTGGAGTGGGGTTGCTTCTTTGATTTGATCGAACATGCCTGTGATGCTCCAGTTGAATTTGTGCAGCACCAATATCGAGATGAGAAGCGTGCCGCCCATCAGTAGAACCGCCTTAATAATCTGTACCCAGCTCGTTGCGTGCATTCCACCAAATGTAACGTAGACAGTCATGAGGATCCCTACGATAATCACAGCGGTTGCAAAATCAATGCCGAGCAGCAGCTTGATCAAAGCTCCTGCCCCTACCAGCTGGGCAATCATGTAGAAGATGGAGATGACCATCGTATTAAACGCAGCAAAGCCGCGGATTTTTGTAGTTTTAAAACGAACAGCGATCATATCCGCAAACGTATACTTTCCTAAATTTCGTAAAGGCTCCGCAACCAGGAATAGGACGACTAAGTAAGCAACGAGGAATCCGATACTGTAGAAAAATCCATCAAATCCAGCTAGCGCAATCGAACCCGCAATCCCTAAAAACGAAGCCGCTGACATATAGTCTCCGGCAATCGCCATCCCATTCTGCCATCCGGTCAGCCCGCCGCCAGCCGTATAAAATTCGCTGGGCGAATTATTTTTTTTCGAAGCCCAGTATGTAATAACAAGT
This sequence comes from Paenibacillus lentus, assembly GCF_003931855.1. Lineage (NCBI taxonomy): Bacteria > Bacillati > Bacillota > Bacilli > Caryophanales > Paenibacillaceae > Paenibacillus > Paenibacillus lentus. The sequence goes on from NZ_CP034248.1 coordinate 786,597, forward strand.
GTCAGGGCAACGATAGCTAAAAACATCATAAATGCAGCCGTATCCATCGTCTACCTCACCTTCTCAGCTATAATTTCATCCGAAATTCTATCGAACTTAGCAGCCTTTTTGTAGTAAATCATACAAAGCGACCAGGTCATGACAAATTGCAGTAAGGCAAAGACCCAAGCCCATGTGATACTTCTGTAAAAGGAGTGATTCAGGATGTTTGTGTAGGAGGTCAGAATCGGCAAAGCGAAATAGAAGCAGAGGAAGAAGATCGTGAAAGGAATAATGAATGCTTTCTTGGCTCGAATCAGCTTTCTGAATTGATCCGACTTCGCGATGGATGAGTATTGTGCGGGAGTTAGCTTCTGCCTTTTCTGATCAGCGGTTAACGGTTTACTTCCCATCGGCAATCCCCTCTCATTCAATGAGTGTACCTGCATCATACAAATACCAAGCGCTCTCAAGCATGCCGTACCATTTCAGTGGTCACCACTTTTAATGGATATGTGAACAGTTTGTGAATATGCAAACGACATTTCCCTAAAACACAAAAACCCACAACCCCAGTGGGTTGTGGATTTTAGTATCGAAGTTAAATCCTTATTTACTCCAATATTGCTTAGCAATTCTTTGTCCTTGATTAATTTTTGCCCACTGCTCAGCCTCAGTTAATTCATTCCCCCCATCACAAGAAGCAAATCCACATTGATGGGATAGCAGCAATCGATCCTTGTCAATAATCCGCGATGCTTCATCTAGCATTCTGAAGACACGCTCTTCATCATCCAGCGTATTCGTTTTAGATGACAACAAGCCAAGTACAATTTCTGTTTCCGGCTTATCCTTGAAGACGGCAAGCGCCTCAAGTGAACCTGCACGTTCATCATCCCATTCCAGGAAGAAACGGTCATATTTAAGCTGCTTCAAGAACAGATTAGCAATTTTCACATAGGAGCCGCCACCCATATTACGGGAATCATAGTTGCCGCGGCAATTGTGCGTCCACATTTTCAAACCTAAGCTATGACCAAAATCAATCAATGTATTGTTAATGTCAATAAATTCAGTAGCAAGAGCTTGTACTTCCTCTTGGTTGATATGCTCACCGGTATACGGAGAATTCGGGTTGTCATCTGCAAACAGTTCCCATAAGCAATCGTCAAATTGCAGAATTTTCCCGCCAGCCCCAGCAAACTCCTCAACAAATTCCTTATATGCCTGGACGAGGCCATTTTTAAGCTCCTGTCGATCTTTATAAACCGCATCTTTACCGCCAATGTTATCCGACCAGGACAACTCTCCAAAAATATGAGATGGCGAAGGTACGCATAGCTTCGTTTCACGATCACCAGCTAGAGCTTGGAGTTTCTTAAATATTCTTATGAAATGATGGTCCTTTCCGCTCAATTCACCTGTAATGCGCAAGCCAATATCTTTTCGTGTCTCATATTTTGAACTTCCATCCAGGTCGCGGAAGAAATAACCATGCTCGGCAATATAGCGATCAATTCCCTGGAATCCCCAAACAAAGTCTAGATGCCACATGGATTTGGAATATTCACCATCTGTAATAACGGACAAATCATGCTCAATTTGTTTTTCAACTACTGCCTGAATTGCCTCAGTTTCACACTGCTCATAACCCTCAAAATCCTGATAGAACGGATAAGTGATGTCATCACGATGTTCTATTTGTGTTTTATATTTCAATAGCTCAGACGGCCGCAACAAACTGCCTACTGTTTGGAATTTACTGCACATTCAAAAAACCTCCCCGTTCTGTCTCATCATTTTGTAATGCTCTGATTGTAGCACGGATGAGGTATTATAACGTAACACTCAAAAGTCATAACTAGTTATAGCTAAAAGCTATAACGGGGAAAGTATGATTTGAAATAACAGCATAGAAACAACCACAACCTCATACGGCTGTGGATTTATTGTCCGAAGGCAACGCCACATAAGCGAGCTTTCATGGGTGTAGTCACAGTTTAATGTTGGCAAAGCAAACCCATTCGATTCCTCTTGCGACCTTTTGGTAAAAAATACAATTCCCTACCTTTGCTCAAGTATCGTTTTTTTACACTTATTAGTGTCTGTATTTAGCTCTAAAAATGCGCCAACAAAGCTTGATAAGATTAGGAGGCGAATGTGCATTTTCGGCAAGATAAGAGAACGCAGTACGGTTTCCTCGCTTCGTATTACAATCGCTACATGAAGCAAGCAGATTGTGTGGAAGATCCGATCCGCCTTTGCTTGAGGGGATAATATGATCCACTGTCGTGGCGGGACGTCCACACCACAAACAAGTATGATGATCCCGTTTTAGCGCAACTTTTCGATAGTTACGAAATAAGAACGGGTTATAAAGTAATTGAATCGTCTCCTCATCAATCCAGACGGCACGCGAACGCTCGACTTCCCGCCAAGCTCGATGAGGCAAACATGGTGTTAGTTCTTGACCATCCATATTGAGTACCGATATCATTGTTCCCTCATTATGATTATGATTCATCTATTTCACTCCAACTGTACGAAATGCTCTGACTTATTATTAACAAAAAAACCATCATCATGCGGATGGTGTTCATGATGGTGGAGGCTAGGGGAGTTGAACCCCTAACGCCACGTAGCTGTCTACGGGTACTCCATTTCTTCTACTAGTAAATTTTTTACTTATTAAGACCAAATCAAAAGGCATGAATTCGATAAAGTACCGAACTCATGCCCAATTCATCACCTAATCGCCGTGCCGTTACCAGACTTAATTTAGATGCCTTCACCTTCAAATCGCTCAAACTTACCTCCGATTCGATCTCAATACCCTCGCGAAAATTGCGTGCTTTCTTTCAGATTGGCAATATCATGGCCCGTGGGATTTTGGAAGGCACGAAGCCCAAATGTCGGCGCAACTGCAAAGATGTGGTCAAAGATATCCGCCTGAATCGATTCATACACTGCCCAGTTGGTATCATTGCTGAAAGCATAGATTTCCAATGGCAATCCGTTATCCCCCGGTGCTAACTGTCTAACAATCAGCGTCATTTCCTGGTGAATTTTTGGATGGTTCCGCAAATATTGATGGATGTATTCTCTGAATACGCCCACATTCGTAAGCTGTCTGCCATTCACTTTACTTTCAGTATTAATCTGGTGTTCCCGATTGTATGCATTAATTTCATCTAATCTTGTCGTAACATAATCGGTAAGGTAGTGAATTTTCTTGAATTCCTCAATCATTTCCTCGGTACAAAAGCTTATGCTGCTCGTATCAATATAGAAGCTTCGCTTGATCCTACGACCACCGGATACTTGCATGCCTCTCCAATTCTTGAACGAGTCTGAGATGAGCGCGTAGCTCGGAATCATCGTGATCGTCTTATCGAAATTTCTAACCTTTACCGTGTTTAACGTAATGTCGATTACGTCGCCATCCGCATTATATTTTGGCATTTCAATCCAGTCACCGACACGCACCATATCATTCGATGATAATTGAATGCCTGCCACCAGACCTAATATGGAATCCTTAAAGACGAGCATCAGTACAGCCGACAAAGCACCAAGCCCACTGAGAATGATCAAGGGGTTCTGACCGATGAGATTCGAGATCACCACAATGCCGCCGATAATAAACAATACGATTTTTGCCACCTGAATGTACCCCTTAATCGGTCTGATCTTGGAGACTTCAAACGAACGGTAAATCGCGTCAAAAGCATTGAGCAGCGCATTAAGCACCATGATGGTTACAATAATCATGTACGTTAATGCGGCCTTTTCAATCCAACCTTGATAAAGCGGGAAGATGGAAGCAGAGTAATAAATGATGATGGCTGGCACGAGATGCGACAGCTTATGGAACACTTTTTTCTCCAAAATAATATTATCCCATGTATACCTATTGTTATGGACGATATGAATAATCGTCTTCAACACGATTTTTTTGGCTATGTAATTAGCCAGTATACAGACCACAGCTATAAAAACGACCATGATCATATTCGATAGATATCCAATGGTTTGTTCGCTCATGCCATATCCGTCTAGTTGATTTCTAATAAATTCCATTGTCTCCTCCTAACGCAGTATGAATTAGCCTATGTTAGCCTATTATTATAAGTTAGATTCTAGTGCTAAGCAAAGTTCAAAATAAGGCATTACGTTGCTTCATCTGGGAGGTGCTTGGTGCAGACGTATAAAAAAAGACCACCTTCAACGGTGGTCTTTCTGATAGTACTATGGAGGCGAGGAGGAGCTTTATAGTTTAAATGTAGACTATATAAATATATAATTTTAATAACAGTTGAATAAGATAAGAAGGAACCCTAATGAATAGGATGATTGAGATGGAACGGAAGGTCACCAAATTTGGCAACAGCCTCGGTATAACCATGACTGACGCTTTGAAGCAAATTGGACTCGATCAAGGTGATTTAGTCAGCATTGATGTTAGTCCTGCTACAGGAGAAATCATTATTAAGAAATCAACAAAAGTCTCATTACCTGAAGAGGGTCTATCAAGAACTTTGCGTAAACGAATGTAGAGGGTGATGCTTAGAGGGGGACTCCGCCCCCCTACCTCAAGTGCTGACCCACGCGATCAGGGAAGAAAACCGAAAACTGTAGCAGCATTTGTCCCCAGTTCTGAACACGGCCCGTCCACTTCCGTACAACGTTCATTGTGGATAAATACAGCATTTTTAAGGAGAGCCTCGTCGCTGGGAAAGATGCTTTTGCCTTTCGTCACTTTGCGCAATTGACGGTGATAACTCTCGATCATGTTCGTGGTGTAGATCAACTTGCGAATTTCCGGCGGGTACTTGAAGAATGTAGCGAGCTCCAGTTGTTGCGCCAAGAACGGATGATCAGTGGATACTTTGTGCCCCACTCCTCCTCAAAGCGATCTAGCTCCACAAGCGCCCCTTCTTCGGTTGCTGCTTTGTAGATCGGCTTCAGATCGGCCGTCACCTTCTTCAAGTCCTTGTAGGACACGTAGCGCGTTGAATTACGGATTTGATGGATGATGCACTTCTGAATCTCTGTAGCGGGATAACAAGCGCTTATCGCTTGCGAGAAACCAGTTAGATTATCGACACACGTAATGAGAATGTCTTGTACGCCGCGGTTTTTTAACTCGTTCAAGACATTGAGCCAGAACTTGGACGACTCGTTTTCGCCAATCCACATGCCTAGGACGTCTTTGTTCCCGTCCAGATCGATGCCGATGACCATGTAAGCCGCCTTGTTGACAATAGCTCCGTCTTGCTTCACTTTGAAATGAATGGCGTCGAGAAAGACGACGGCATATACGCTCTGTAGCGGCCGATTTTGCCATTCCTTGACCATAGGGATAACCTTGTTTGTCACGTTCGAGATCAGTGTCGGGGAGACTTCGATGCCATACAACTGCTGTAGATGATCTTGAATTTCACGCGTGCTGTCGCCCTTCGTGTAAAGCCAATGATCTGTTCCTCAATGCCTGTGACATTGGACTGGTGCTTCTTCACCACAAGCGGTTCAAACTCGCCTAAACGATCACGGGGTACGAATATTTCTTGCTCACCATACTCACTAACGACAGTTTTCTTGCTTTTACCATTACGGCTGTTTGACGTCGCTTTCGCCGTGATGTCGTGCTTGGCATAACCCAGATATGTTTCCATCTCCGCTTCGAGCATCTCCTGGATTGTTTCTGCAAATAGGTTCTTTAATGCGTTTTGAGCATCCTGTGCCGTTACCAGATTATTCTCTTTAATGAAGTCGCGTAACTGTTGTTTCGTCCAATGTCCCATGTATTCTCCCAACCTTTCTATTAGTTCCATTTTAATGGGTTTTGGAGTTTACACCTTTTAGTAATCAATCTCGTTATTTCTTTTCAGTTTCGCATTAATCCACTTGCGATTCTCCCATACAAATTTCTGTGGTTCATCTACTTCGTCAGCAAGTTTATCACGCCAGTTCATGCCATAATTGTTGTGATAGAATTGCTCGTCTAACCTATAGAAGTTTGTTATTCCTATCCCTACGCAACGCAAATTTCCATTTTCGAGGCTGAATACATAAGTCCCATTATTTTCGTCTATCTCGGCATATGTATTAAAATTATCTATAAATGATCTTACATCGTTTAATGTCCTAATTACTAACACTTATAAAACCTCCTCATTTTCAAATGTGTAAACATTATATGTTGGATTTTACATTTGTCAAGTGAGGAGCTTGCATTTGTTAGTAGACTAATAAAAGGGCAGAAGAACTCAAACACTGATATTATCCCCTTACGGTAGACAGTGAAAAAAGAGTTCATGATATTATGAATTCAACACTGTAGACCGGAGGGGATTTTTCTATGCCACCAAAGAAGGGTCAGAAGTTTAATCGATACGACGAAGAAACGAAGCGAGAAGCCGTTCGTTTACGAATTGAAGAGCAATGGAGCTATACTCAGATCAAGGAAAAGTTGGGGATCAAAAGCGATGCTCAGATTGTAACTTGGGTACGCAAACATATGAATGGTGAATCGTTCAAGGATTATCGGGGGCGTTGGGCGAAAAAACACTTCAGCAGTCTCGAGGAAGAGAACGAGCATCTGAAAGCGCAGGTCGAATATCTAAAAAAGCTCAATCCGAATCTACATGGGGAGGGAAGTTGGATAAGCAAGCCCGGTTTAGGACCATCGAAAAAATGATTGGGAACCACTCGATAGTCATGCTGTGTAAGATTGCTGAAGTGTCTCGTGCCGGGTATTACAAGTGGAAAGCTGCTCTAAGTAACCAGCAACAACGTCAGGAGCGAGATGCTGATCTGAAGGAGCATATACTTGCCATTCACCGTTTGCGGCCCTATTTCGGTTACATCCGTATGTGTACGGCTTTACGTAGGGAAGGATTGCTTGTTAACCGCAAGAAAGTCAGACGGCTTATGCGTGAGCTCGGGATCCGGTCAGTCATCCGCAAGAAGCGTCCAAATGCAGGGCGCAAGCCTTCTGTCGTGTTTGCTAATGTCTTGAACAGGGACTTTCAAGCATCTGCTCCATTTACCAAGCTAGTCACGGATATTACTTACGTACGGATCGGTCACGATTTCACCTATTTGTCGACTGTAATGGATTTGCATAACAATGAGATTGTCGCTTGGGAACTCTCTGAGCGCAATGACTTGCAACTTGTGCTGGACACAGTAAAGCAACTCGGTACTCGCAAGGATGCAGTCTTACATTCTGACCAAGGCTTCCAATACACGCACAAGGCTTACGAGACTCAGTTGCTCGCACAAGGGCTCCAGGGCAGCCACTCAAGGCGAGGCAACTGTTATGACAATGCCTGCATGGAGTCGTTTTTCTCCCATTTGAAGACCGAACAGCTGTACCTTAAACGTCCGAACGATCAGCATTCAGCACGTCGTCTCATTGAGGAATATATTGAATTTTACAATCATGAGCGTTTCCAAAAAAAACTCGGCGACCGTTCTCCAGTTGAGTACCGGAAAGCGATCGCCGCATAAATTGATCCTCTTTTTTTACTGTCTACTTGACAGGGGTAAGACCACACTCGGTTCGTTCTTCTGCCCTTAGTTTGTTGTTGCACTTGCTCATTTAGGCTCGGAAAAGGTAACGTGACTTCAAGCCCTCGATAGTCATATTTTCTTGAACATTGGAATGGGGGATGAGCAGATAACTCCACTCTTTACCTCCGTGTTCAAGTTCATGCTTTGATGCATAAGTACACCATTCCACAACTGCACGTGCTTTGGCTTGAACGACACTGTCTTCCATTTCTTTCTCTTTCTTTATTTCGCAGATGAATTTATTTGTCTTGGTCTCAACCACGAAATCTGGTTCATACGCATTGCTTTGATTGTAATAGATTTTAAAATGTTCAGCTAATGGCTTAAACCATTTGTCCACGTTCGGATCATTCTCGCAAATAACTGCAAACTGACGCTCACTATCCGAATCAAATTTCTGCTCGGGGTATAAGCATTTAATAAACCCACCAAAAACCATACTACGGATACGTGATTTATCTTCTACGGGCTGGCGGAACGGTCTTACACCTTCGTTTAGCAAAGTTGTGTAACTCACTGGTTTGAACGTTGTAAATCCTTTGCTTACATGGACTTCATAAGCGGCAGCTGTCTCATAATAATGCTCTTTCATCTGTGTATGAATCAGTTCAGCTAACCGCCGCTGATTATATTGAAGCACATTGCGAACAGCGTTATCATCTGGCAAATAGCTCTGTAAGTGCTTGACCATCTGGTTACTTAAATTGTATAAAAGTTCAGCATGGTCATCGTATGAAATATCAGGATAATCAATGAGTGAAGAAATCAGGTAATCTTCCAATCTTTCTTCATTTGCTTGGGTGTTATTCCGTTGTAATATTTCCCGAGTATGCGTCCTTAGATGCTGTATCAAAATATGTTCAGCAACAGGTTGCAAGTTGACGCTGGAAGTTTCCAAACTAAATGGGTGATATCCCCATGTTAACTCGCCAACAGGCTGAACGACAATTCTCGGAATATCGATACTGTGTTGAATGGTCTTTTCGACTAACGCTTCTACCACTTGTTCAACCAAGGCAGTAGTCTGCTCTGGAAATAGATCCAATTGATTGACGAGATATTCTGTACGAATCTCCTCAACTAGTTGACGCTTAACATCTCCAGTTGCTAGGTACTTCGAACTCGGTAAATGTTCGTAAGCCTGAAGCTTTCTTTGAGCTAATTCATAAACACTTTTAACATCTTCCGTCTGAACTTGCTTCGATTCACCAGTGCTTGTAGGAATTGCTGAGACTTGCGCCTGAACTTGCTGAACGATACTCTGTTCAATCTTGGGCACAGAGGTAACAGCTTGCTTTTGTTCTTTGGCTATGTCTTTTCCGATGTATACGCCACTTCGGATAATAGAATTCGGGTTGTTCGCTTCATCTACAATCTCCTGAAAACGATCATGAGCGATAATTGTCAGTCGGTCAACTGCTTCTACCCCAGTCCTTTTTCCATAAGGTAAACGCAAGCCTCTTCCAATGGATTGTTCTACAAGCGTCTTCGAATTCGCAGCTCTTAATGGAATAATCGTATAGAGATTCGTTACGTCCCAGCCTTCTTTAAGCATATTGACGTGAATGACAATTTCCGTTTCTGATGCAGGGTTCTCTAATTGCATTAGTTCTTGAATCGTTTCATCTTTTTCTTGCCCGCTTTGATTAGAATGAACGGTTATTACCTTGTTCCGATATCGACCTTCAAAGAAGCTTTCCGACTGGATAATATCCATTAATTTGCCTGCATGAGTCGTATCCTGAGCTACGATCAGAACAAATGGCTTCACAATCGGTAGATGATTCTGCCTTGCGTATACTTCAAGTTCGACTTTGGTTTCCTCATGCACAAGAATTCCATCGTCCAGCTTTAGCCTTTCTAATTGTTCTTCCGAATATTGGCTTGAATTGAAGTTCTCACGTGTAGCAACGGCTGGCTCTTTGACAAAACCATCCTCCATTGCTTTATGTAACGGATAACTGTAGATCACGTTATTGAAAGGAATTGTCCGAGTACCCGATTCTACTTGAGGGGTAGCGGTTAATTCCAGCCCTAATATCGGTTTTAATTCATTTAATACTTTGACCCCTGCAGATGCACGATACCGATGGGATTCATCCATAAGTAAAACCAGATCAGGCAATGATGCCAGATATTCAAAGTAGCTCTCGCCAATATATTCACTCAATCTTTTGATACGTGGCGCTTTACCGCCACGCACTTCAGAGTTAATTTTGGATATGTTGAATATATTAATACGAACTTCATCACTAAATAAACTTCCTGTTTCATCTTCATAAGTTTCACCAGTTATAACTACAGGAGGAAATGAAGCAAATTCAGTTATCCCCTTGAATACATATTTTTTAGTATTAGGAGTAAAATCCTGAATCAACTTATTATAAATCGTCAAATTGGGAGCAAGCACAAAAAAATTTTTGATCCCTTTACTTAAAAACAAATAGGAAATAAATGCCCCCATCAATCGTGTCTTACCCACACCTGTTGCTAAGGCGAAACAAATAGAAGGAAATTCACGTTCAAAATCCGTAACAGATGGATATAATGATTTAATCTTTTCTAATTCATCAACCAGAGCTTGGTTATCATAGCGCCCGAGCTCTATGATGTCAACAATATCGGACAAAATTTTTAATGATTCCTTTTGTGGCTTTCTTAAACTAAGCCGAGCTGATATTGAGTTTACATGTTTATTCATGGCTCTTCCCCTTCACTAAACAGCTCCAATTGTTCTGTCCTTTCTAGTTGAGGAAGCTGTGCAACATTTAAGCTATAATCATCTCTTCCAAATTCACACTTATTAAGAATGGATGCGGGAATTTTTTTAAAGGTAATCTTGGGATAATCCTCAGCGTTTGCGTTATATGCTTTACAGCAAATCAATAATGTCTCATCATCTGCTAGTTGGTCATGAATTTGGTCAACAACTTCTCTTGTCATTAGCTGGGTTGTTGTATAAATGAAATCCGTTTCCGTAGAATATCCTTGCTTCCAAAAAATTGATTCATTAGGTGAATAGGTAAACCCATGATGTTTACACATCGCTTCTGCTAACATTAACGCATTATAATTTTTACTTATAACCCAATTACCAAACTTATCTTTTTCAAGCAAACTAGGTGCTAGAGTATAGTATCTAAATCCACCGCCACCCAACCAACCATACTCTTTACTAATCCCTGATTGGTCTTTTCCATCAATTACAGATGATAGTCTGGGGATAATATGAGAGTCGCAATGCTCACCCAATTCTACCATAATCCATTTTCTCCCCATTTTGTGGGCAACTGCTCCTGTAGTTCCAGAGCCACCAAACGAATCAAGAACCCAATCCCCCTTATTACTAAAGTGCTTCAGGATCAGCTCTACAAGAACCTCAGGCTTTTTACCACTCTTAAACTCCACTCCGCCCTCGTGTCTACAGTTACCAAATTGTGCTGCAAAATCGTAAAAGTTAAGAATTGGAAGATAGGTGATATTATCTTCATCTAGCTCCTGTCTATCAACTGGAACACCTTGATAATACTTTCCCCTAGTAGCATTTTCCCGCTTTGGACCAGTAAAATATCTATATCCTTTGCCATCATCACCAATATTTTTAACTTTGTACATACAGCCTAGTCCGTCAACATCTTTTCTATCTGCCAGATAGTCTCGGAAAAATCTCCCTGAAGAGTTTCCATCTAATATTGAACCTGATGCCCATATTTCCTTGAAACCTTCAACAGACCCAGTCCTTTTAACTATTTTATACTGGTCTGGTTTAAAAATAATAACTTCTTTCCCGCCTAAAGTAATTGTTTCGCCTGCTGAAAGTTCCTCGATATAGTAACAAAATTTATCATAATCATAATCCTTTTGGGTACGATTTGCTCTTGCTTGTGGCGACTTCCTGTATACTAATATATGCTCAATTTGTTTATGGAATATCATATCTTCTTTAAGTGTTTTATCTGGGTATCTTACTTGAATATAAATTGTGCTTAAATAATTTTCTCTTCCAAATAGTTCGTCCATTAGGACTTTAAGGTAAGCGCCCTCTGACTCATCAATATGAACACATATAAACCCTTCATTGGATAGTAGCTTTTTTAAAATTACAAGTCGCTCTTTCATTAATTTTAACCACAAGCTATGCTCTATACCATCATCATAATGTTCAAATGCGTTTCCAGTATTATATGGAGGGTCAATATATATACATTTTATTTTCCCTGTGAATTCTTGTTCTAAAGCCCGTAGTGCCAATAAATTGTCCCCAAAGATTAATCGATTGTCAAAAAAATCGTTTTCGGAATATCTTTTATCTGCATGATATGATTTCTCCTGATCTTCAAGAAGTATTCTTGGCTCTAATTTAGTTTCCTCATCTTTACCTATCCAAGTCAATTCCAACTTAGTTTTCTTGCTCATCTTTACACCTCAATCGTTATACTACTTCCCATCTAATTAGGAACAAATGCTGTCTACTTATCTTCTGCTCGAGCTTTTTCTCAACCTCTACAAATAGTTGTTCTTTCTGACGATCAATCTCGTCTTGTGCATCAAACAGACTTCGGCGCATTTCGCTTCGTTGTTTTTCACGTTCTCTTATCGTCTTATTTAGTTCCAGCTTTTCAGCAATTTGACGAACCATTCTTGCTTCTTTTTGGAGTTGGGTTATTTCTGCATCCAAATCCTTCAAATCGGTCTCCAACTTATCCTTTAAGTCCTTTGACCACTTGTCTAGCCTTTCCAACTCTCGGTCAAGAAACTCATTCGTCCTCTCTTGAATACCCCATAGGATAGCTGATTCTTGTTGCTTGTTTATTTCACTTATTTGATTTCCAAAATACGCAAATCCACTCTCGTCATCTTCAACAAGTTCTAGTTCACTTGCAGGTAAATCGAATAATTTTTCGCAAAGTTCTTGATCAATCTGATTTCCATTAGAATCAATTGCCGAGAAAATTAAGTGTTCCTCATCTTCTGCAGATTTTACTTGTAACAAATCAAGGGATAACCAACCATTATTCCCGATTAAATTCTGCAATAGGCTTACTCTTCCTTCATAGTCGGAATAACGGAATTGTATCAGCTTCTTGGGTAATTTCCGACTTTTTGCTTGCTCAATCCAATTTATTGCCAGTGGGTGACCTAATCGATAATGATGTACATGATCACTGCTTGCATTCTTCTTCATTTGTGAAATTAACTGGTATTTATCGTTGCTATTCAAAAGCCTAAAGCTTAATTGCCCTGAATCGAAATGCGCTTGCGCACTGCCTTCATAGACAGACATAGCCCATAAATAACGCTCCATCTTATTTAATTGAAGTGTTGTTTGTTCGTAATGGGTTCTTAGCTTTTCACGTACTTCATCATCGAAATTCTCGAGTAAATTCTTGCGGGTTTCTTTCATTCGACATTGGATTTGCTCGTCCAATTCCACCTGTAATTGATTGAATGCTTCTTGAATTTCATCGGCAGAACGACAGGATTGATAAATTTTCTGGATTCTTTTTTCAAAGTCAACACCCGATTCAAGAGAGCCAAGCACTTCATCAGAAGAGCCAAATACTCCTTCGAACAAACTGAATTTCTGATCCAGCAATTCATAAACTCGACGATCAGCGGCATTTTTGCGATTTAAGAAATTAATAACGACCACATCGTGCTTCTGACCATAACGATGGCATCTGCCAATCCGTTGTTCAATACGTTGCGGATTCCATGGCAAGTCATAATTTACAACTAAACTGCAAAATTGAAGGTTAATTCCTTCTGCCGCCGATTCGGTTGCTATCATAATGGAAGCTTCGTTACGGAAATATTCAACCAATGCAGCTCTTGTATCCGCCGTCTTTGAGCCTGTGATTTGATCATCGTCTTGATGCTTCTCGAGCCACTCTTGATAAATTTCCTTTATCTCAGGCGAATTATTTGTCCCATTGAATACTACAATTTTACCATGATAGCCGTTCTGCTCAAGCATTTCCTTTAAATACGCCTGCGTTCTTCTTGATTCCGTAAAGATAACCACTTTATCATTCGCACCAAGTTCACGGAGCTTTTCGAAACCATTAGTGAGGGCAATAAGCAAAGCTTTCCCCTTCTCGTTTTCTGTGATGGAGCTGGCTAGATTATAGTATGAGAGCAATTCTTCACGTTCACGGAGCAATTCCTCACGCTCAGTAGCTCGATCATCATCGTCTTCGTTTTGATCGGCATCCTCGTTTTCCTCTGTCCATTCTTCAACCGTGCTATCCAACTCATCAATATCATTATAGATGTTTTCAATCTCTTCTGCTAAACCCACTTCTTCCAAAGAAGCGTCTAGTCTCTTTATCAGTGATAACAACGTATCAGAAATTGCAAAAGATGAAGATGCTAATATTTTGCGTACAACCAAAGTCATTAGGTTGCGCTGACTTTTCGGCAACGCAAAAATATCTTCACGCTGAAGGTAATTAGAAACTTTCTCGTACAGCTCCCATTCTAAGGCACTGGAAGTAAACTCCTGTACTAATGGTATTCTTTTCGTGTAGGGTACATATTCAGTTACCTGCCTGCGAAGTGTTCGATGGCATACAGGTCTCAATCGGTCTTTTAAGTCTAGGAAATCATATTTCGTCATTTCCTTCGTTCCGTGACCAAATTGCTTGCGGAAAGTCGTTTCATCTCCAAATAGTCTTGGATCAATAAAACTAACTAAACCGTACAATTCCATTAGTGAGTTCTGTAAGGGTGTAGCAGTCAAAAGTATTTTCGGAAAACCTTCAGTTGCCTCACGCAGTATTCTAGCGATTTTGTTTGACTTTTTATAAACATTACGAAGACGATGAGCCTCATCAATAATAATTAAGTCCCATTGGGTTCGCTTTAAATCTGCCGATTTATTACGGGCAAACTGAAGAGAGGTGATAACTACGTTATCCCTTTGTTCAAATGGGAATGCCTGTCCTTCCCGAACTAACTCGTTGTAGTTTTTGCTCTCCATAATAATCGAAGGTATGTAGAACTTCTCGATTAGCTCCCGATTCCATTGCTTTCGAAGTGGCGGGGGGACAATGATTAATATTTTTCTTTTTCGCTCCGCCCATAATTGACTAATAATCAATCCTGCTTCAATCGTTTTTCCGAGACCGACCTCATCCGCAAGAATTGCTCCACGCTCTAACGGCGCTTGAAATGCAAACAACGCAGCTTCTACTTGATGGGGATTCAGATCTACCGTTGCATTAATCAAAGATTGACTTAAACGACCTACTGTATTGGAAGCACTCTGCTTTGTTAGCTCATATGCGAAATACTGACTATGGTATGCTGTACTCATTTCATGCGTCACCCTAATTTTTCTATTGCATATATACATCCTCTAGGGTCTTATTCGACAGCGTAGGTATATTTTCCTTGTTTCTTTTTTAAAGCATCTCCCTTCTAATGCCATTTTTCGACTACATTCCGCAACGACTTAAATTTGATAGCAGGATTTACCACTCTTTCCGTCGAATTATCTACATGCAAAAGTTGAAGCAATAATTAGTAATTATCTAAGGAGAACTTATTGATGAATAAGTCATATGTCCAATATATAGAGAACACAATAAGATTAAACCCCGTCTTTGTAGTAGGAAGTGGTCTTTCAGCTGGTGCTGGAATATCTGGGATGGGACAATTAGCAACATACTTGATTGAAAATGTGAATACTGACAAGTTTAGACAAGAAGATTCAAGTCAATGGGAACAAATTAAAACTAGACTCATCAAAGAAGAAAAAGGATTGGAAGAGGCACTTCAAGATTCTGGGGACGCAATTAGCAATTTGCTTCTAAAAGAAATAATTCAACAGACATGGTGTTGTATATCAGATGATGAACAAAAACTCATTCTAGAAATCTCAAATGATAACGATCCTACAGGATTTTCACGCTATTTCAAAACATTTAAGAACTCGACTACCGATACAATTCATATCATCACTACAAATTATGACCATTTGATAGAATGGTCAGCATCAAGTTCAGGGTGGAGAATCTGGGATGGGTTTCATGAAGGTACTATTGGATCGCTTCTACCCGTCTCTGAATTAAATGAACGGATGAAGAATGTTTCGTTAGTAGGAAAAAGACCTGTCACTAGAAAACATCAGCATATAAGGATTTATAAACCACACGGTTCGCTGAGTTGGTTCAAATTTCCTGACGGACAAGTAAAAAAAGTGCAGGGTATAGGAAATCATCTGGTTCCGAGGCTTGGGAGAGTTCAGATTACTCCAACAATCGTGACACCAGGTATCGGAAAGTATCTGGAAACCCACAAAGAGCCCTATAACATTATTCTTTCAGAGATGAAACAAGTATTGAGTAGCAGCAAAGCCCTCGTTTTTTTGGGATTCGGGTTTAATGATTTACATATCCAAGGTAATTTTGATTCAATTCTTCGTAATAATTCTATAAAAAAAGTCATACTAGCAAGGGAACTATCTGATAATGCCAAAGAATTAATTGATAGTAATAAAATAAAAAACTATATTGCCGTACAAAAACTTGAACAAGGAAGCCAGATAATAAGTGACGTAATAGAACCGTTTATTACTGAAGAGCCAGAGCATTGGACATTTAAAGAATTATTAAATCAAGCATGGGGAGCTGATATTAATGAGTCAAGATCTGTTTAATATTCACGAGGATCAATTTATTGGGTTTGTAAATAAAGTTGACAGTTATAGCGTTAATATCTCCACCACCGACGAAGAACAGCTTAGGAGAGTTAATGTAAATGGCTATGTAATAATGCATACTTCAGACCCTAATACTCGATTAATAGGGCGAATCGAACGTGTTGTCAGACTTGAGTATGAACCAAGTAATTATTCCGAGGAAATGGATGAGGAAGATAATAATACAACTAATAATGACATTACTGTTAACGCTTTAGGCACACTAAAAGGACCTGGTGGCGGTAGAGAAATTGCAAAATTTACACGTGCAGTCGAAAATTTACCAGAAATCGGTGCCAAATGTTACTTACTTCTCGGAGAGTACCTAACACTTTTTACTGGACTAGTCGCTGAAGAAACGGCAAAATCTAATACTCCTTTAACATTAGGTACATACACAATGGCTTCTGAAGCACGTGCAATTTTAGATGGCAATGCATTTTTTCAAAGACACGCCATGATTGTAGGATCAACTGGGTCTGGTAAGTCATGGACGGTTGCCAAAATCATAGAACAAGTGGCGGGTCTTAAAAATTCAAATATGATTGTCTTTGACTTACATGGCGAATACGAACCGTTATCTGCCCACCCTCATATCAAGAGATATAGAATTGCAGGACCTGCAGATTTAGATAATCCTAAATCCGATGTGCTGTTTTTACCTTACTGGTTACTTGGTTACGAGGATATGCTTGCATTAATTCTGGATAGAAGCGATGAAAACGCTCCGAACCAAGCAATGGCTTTTAGTAATGCAGTAATCAAAGCAAAAAGAGATGCATTAATACAGGAAAATATGAAGAAAGAATTAGAGACATTCACCATAGATAGCCCTGTCCCATATAGTTTAGACGACGTGGTTAACGATATCACCGAGTTGAACGAGGAGAAAGTACAAGGAAGTAGGGGATTGGTTAATGGTCCGTTTAACGGTAAATTTAATCGCTTTCTTCCCCGTCTTGCTTCAAAGAGAAGTGATCGTCGACATGGATTCTTATTTTCATTAAAAGAAGATCAACTCTCCGTAAATTATTTGGACTATTTAGTCGATAGTTTAATGAAAGCTAATACAGAGGACTCTAAAGGTGTGAAAATTATTGATTTTAGTGAGGTACCCTCTGATATACTTCCAATAGTACTTAGCTTAGTTGCCAGATTAGTATTCCAGGTACAGCAATGGTCTGATAGTTCATCAAGACAACCTATTGCAATTGTCTGCGATGAAGCTCATTTATACTTGCCAAATCGTTTAGCTGCAGATGCTGCCGAGGCAAGAGCTTTGGCTCATTTTGAAAGAATAGCAAAAGAAGGTCGAAAATATGGTGTAAGCCTTCTTATAATTAGTCAACGCCCTTCCGAACTAAATACAACTGTTATGAGTCAATGCAATAATGTAGTAGCTCTAAGACTTTCAAACCAATCTGATAAAAGTGCAGTTTCTAACCTACTTCCAGAAAATCTTGGTGGGATACAAGATCAGTTACCTACTTTAGGAGTTGGAGAAGCAATAGTTGTCGGCGATTCTTGCTTATTGCCAAGTAGAATAAAAATTCAGGAACCTGAATACCAACCTAATTCGGGCTCAGTTAAGTTCTGGGACGAGTGGAGCAATGCAAAATATGAACAAAACCTGTCGCTTGCAGTAAAAAATCTGAGAAGACAAAGTAGCGCATCTTCAGAAGAGTAAATTTTAGATGTAATTGCAGACCGACTCAATTCCATATTGAGTCGGCTTCCTTTGTCGTAGTTACTAGTTTTATTACATAAAGGTTGGTGATTGTTTGTTTCCCATTGATAAACGCAATGTTAAACGTGAGGTCGACAGGTTAGGCGATCATCGAAAAAAAATAGAGAAAGGATTTACAGTTGCCTATGTTGCAGAATCATACAAAAAAACCATTTGGAATCTAATGGACACTCTTCAGGATGCAGATGCCTACAGTATGGCTCAATGGTTAATTCATGTAGATAGATGGATTGATGATCGTGGAAAAGAAATTAAAGCGAAATACAAAAGAGGGGAAATTATCAACGTAGAATTAGGGGCAATGAATTTTGGGTATGAAGCTTCTTACGAACACCCAGCGATAGTAATGGCAAACGGATATAACCGTATTTTAATAGCACCTTGTAGCTCTAAATCATTCGGGAAAGGGCATAGAGATGTTATAGATATGCCGAGAGCTGATGCAACTGGTCTTACCGAAAATACGGGCGTAGGGGTTGGTTGGACACGTTGGATAAGCAAGAACCGTATATTGGATCGTATTGGTGTTGTCAAGAACATTGCAATTTTAGATAGAATTGATGAATATCTGATGAACGAACTGTTCTACAATAAAGTACTTGCCGCACATTACGATAATCACATTTATGATCTTGAAAAAAAGCAACGTAATCTTGAAGCCGAACTCGAAGAAATGAAATCAATTATTGAGTCGATCGAAGAACTGCTCCTTCGTCATTCCCCAGAACTATACGAACAATATCGGGAGATAGCCTCAACAAAAAATTAAAATGTAATTGTCATATTTAGGTTGACACCATATAATATTCGTTGTAATATTAAATCAACTTAATGAGTTATTTATGAAGCGGACGCCTCTGGACAAGAGGGTCCGCTTCGTTAGTTTTCTCACAAGGACTGCGAATCATTCCCCCAAAGCCCCAAAATTACCCCTTAGAGCGCTTCCAATGCTCAATCCCGACAAATCCCCCATAGTCGATAAAAACAACGAAATCAATGCTTTCAGACGTTTTAGAATGGGTGTGTTTGAAACCACATTACGAATGAGTGTGGTTTCAAACACACCACTAAACAAACTAATGCAGAAATTTAATGTAGACAGAACGTCTACAAGATAATAAAAATTCAAGCGTGGTCGTTTCTGGTGTCTACATTTCGTCTACATTTTCGAACAAAACAAAAACCCCGACCTCTTGCGGTCAGGGTTTATGATGGTGGAGGCGAGGGGAGTCGAACCCCTGTCCGAAGGCAACGCCACATAAGCTTCTACGGGTGTAGTGACAGTTTTGATGTCACCCTAGAGACTCCCCGTCACCGGATTCCCTTCGGGTCAGCCTGTTTGTCTTCTTCAGCTAGCCGCAGGCGGAGACTAGACAGCGTATCCCACTAAAGTTGAGCCCTCATCCCGGTACATGGGCGATACAGAGCGAGAGCACGTCTGCAGGTTATTAAGCTGCGAGAGCGTAGTTTGTTTGTTGTTTGCCGTTTAATTGGCTTTAGCGTTGATAAAGCGGACGCGTCCCCACTACCCGCTACCTATGCTCGATCTACCCCCGTCGAATCCAAAAACGCCCCCGAAATAAGATAAGCGATCTACAACGATCATCCTGCCTTAAACGGCGACTCGAATAGGTCGGCAGCCAATGCCGGTTCAATCCGAGCATAAGTGCTGTTTGCACTTAATATAGCCAATTCAGCGAATATCGCCTCAACTTGACTACAATCATTATACCACTTTCATCACGTTTTATGTCTGGTGATTTAATGGCATTTAGACCATAATTGTAGCAACCTGGATAACGAAATGCAAGTTTTCAACCTCTAGTAGTGACTTTCAATGTAATATTAAACATAAATCTGCAAAATATAATACGATTCTTCGATATAGATTGGACAATGTTGCGGAAATTAGCTGCTTTTTCAAAGGTCATGCAATACATTTTATAAGACCTGTTTTCTATTCAGATTTTGCCTGGTCGTGCCTTTATCCGCCAATCTCTCTCTCGGAGGCATCAAAAAACCTCGAATTTTAGCAAGCATCATGCTGCTGCGATCCGAGG
This sequence comes from Paenibacillus lentus, assembly GCF_003931855.1. Classification (NCBI taxonomy): domain Bacteria; kingdom Bacillati; phylum Bacillota; class Bacilli; order Caryophanales; family Paenibacillaceae; genus Paenibacillus; species Paenibacillus lentus. The sequence goes on from NZ_CP034248.1 coordinate 806,665, forward strand.
CTTTGCTTATATTCAAAAAATTCGCTTCTATATAATAGAGTAAAGATTACCGCGCCACCTTCTGCTTCTCGCGAAGTATGCGCTGAATATCGCGCTGTGCATCCCGCTTGGCTGCGGCTTCACGCTTGTCGTACTGCTTCTTCCCTTTACCAAGGCCAATCAGCAGCTTAGCATAGCCGTTGCGAATATAAATCTTCAGCGGCACGATCGAGTATCCTGCCTGCTTAGACAAGCCGAGCAGCTTGGCGATTTGCGCCTTATGGAGCAGCAGCTTGCGAGCACGCGTCGGATCAGATGGATTATTCCTATTCCCTTGCTCGAACGGACTAATGTGCATATTGTGAATAAAGATTTCCCCATTACGAATCGTTGCAAATGCATCGCTAATATTCGCTCTTCCGCCTCGGATCGACTTGATCTCTGTTCCGGTCAGCACGATGCCTGCCTCAAAGGTGTCCTCGATGAAGTAATCATGGGAAGCCTTCTTATTCTGCGCCAATACTTTACCATCATTCTTCTTACCCATGTTCATCCTCCTCATCGCCATTTTGCCAGGTTACTGACTCTAGTATATCAGAAGTTAATTGTATCAACTCCCTGTGGCAAAATCAAGGAGCTTGCGCACCGCCCCGCGGCGCAAAACCTTGCGAAGGCCGCCCACCAAGGGGCGGCCTCGCCACATGCCCGGGCATAGCCCCCGGGCCAAAACCTTGCGCGGCCCCGCCATACACGGGCGCGGCCGCGCATTCGCCCTGGCATAGCCCAGGGCGCAAACCCCAGGCCGCCCCGCCATGCGTGGGCGACCCCACTGCAAGCGCCCGAGCACAGCTCGAGGGCGCTCACAACAAGCGGCCCCCACCACTGGGGGGCCGCCGCAATGGCCGCGCCGTTCCGGCACGCGGCCCAAACCGCTCGCCCGGGCTACCAGCCCCGGGCGAGCGGCCACACGCGCAAGAGCTATCGCTTCTTGCGCGGCTTCCCATCGGCGCCCGGCGCACCACTGCTGCCGCCGCCGATGAAAATCCCGCTCGCGGACGTCTTCTTCCGCCGCGAGCGCTTGCCCGCCGCGCTGCCGCTATCGCTCGCATTGCGGCTTGTCGGCGCTAGCCCTGCGCCTGCGGCATAGCCGCCTTTGCCGGAGCCGAAGCCAAAGCTCACCGCTGGCCCAGCATCCAAAGCGGCGGCTCCCGCACCTCGTTTGCTGCGCTTGCCTCCGGCCGCGGCTTTGCCTTTTCCACCAGCGGCTCCTTTAGCCTTGCCTCCAGCGGCTTTGCCCGCCTTACCAAACGCCTTGCCAGCACCAGCCTTCTTCCCGCCTTTGCCGCCATTCTTGGCGCCTTTACCACTCTTGCCGCCCGTCTGCCACGGCTTCCCGTCCTTGCCAGCTGCGCGTCCCCTAAAACCGTCTTCGAAGAAGTCTTCTCCCCGGCGACGCGGCTTCATATTGACCATCTCAAAATCAATCGTGTGGTCATCCATATTGACCCGCGCCACGCGAATCTCGACCTCATCGCCGATGCGATAGATTTTCGAGGTGCGCTCGCCGATGAGCGCCATATGCTGCTCATGGAAGTGGTAATAATCATCCGTCATCGCGCTTAGACGGATGAGTCCCTCCACCGTGTTCTCCAGCTCGATGAACATACCGAAGCTTGTCACGCTGCTAATAATCCCGGTGAACTCCTCCCCAACTTTATCGAGCATGAACTCAGCTTTCTTCAGCTGCTCCGTATCGCGCTCCGCCTCTACAGCAACCCGTTCCCGTTCGGACGATTGCTGGGCGATTTCCTGCATTCGGCTGTTCAAATAGTCCTGCCGCGCTGCCGTAAGTGCCCCGCCGCTCTCAATGACCTCGCGAATCACCCGATGAATGACCAAGTCTGGGTAACGGCGGATCGGCGAGGTAAAATGCGTATAGAACTCGGCGGCAAGTCCAAAGTGACCCGTGCTTTCCGCATCGTATTTCGCCTGCTTCATAGAGCGCAGCATCATCGTGCTGATCACCGTCTGCTCCTTCGTGCCTTGAATGTCCTCCAGCAGCGTCTGCAGGGCGCGAGGATGAATATGATCTCCCTTGCCGCCCTTGACCGTATACCCGAAGTTCGCAACGAACATCATGAAATTCAGCAGCTTTTCCTGATCCGGGTTCTCATGAATCCGGTAAATAAACGGAACCTTAAGCCAATGAAAATGCTCCGCCACCGTCTCGTTGGCCGCCAGCATGAATTCCTCGATGATTTGCTCCGCGATCGAGCGCTCTCTTTTAACGATATCCGTCGGCTTGCCGTTTTCATCTACAATGACCTTAGATTCCTCGAAATCAAAATCAACCGCCCCGCGCCGCATCCGCTTGCTTCGCAGCTTCAGCGCCAGCTCCTTCATCAGACGGAACATATCCACCAAATCACTGTAGCGCTCCATTACCTCTGGATCTTCATCCTCCACAATCTTGCGAACGTTCGTATAAGTCATCCGTTCCTTCGTGCGGATCACGCTCGTAAAGATATCATGCTTCACGACCTTCATCTGCTCACTGAATTCCATCTCGCACGACAGTGTAAAGCGATCCACCTTCGGATTCAAGGAACAAATGCCGTTGGACAGCCGGTGCGGAAGCATCGGAATCACCCGATCCACCAAATACACGCTGCAGCCCCGGTTATACGCCTCCTGATCAAGCTTCGATTTCTCACGAACATAGTAACCAACATCCGCAATATGCACGCCAAGCTTGATGTTGCCGTTAGGCAAGCGCTCTACATTGACCGCATCGTCCAGATCCTTGGCATCCTCGCCGTCAATTGTCACGATCACCTTATCCCGCAAATCCCGCCGTCCTTGCTTCACAATCTCTGTAGGATCGATCTCGTCCGGCGTGTTCAACGCTTCTTCCATCACATCCTCGGGAAAAGCCTCCGGCAATTGGTGCTTGCGGATAATCGATAGTATATCGACCCCCGGATCATCCTTATGTCCAAGGATCTCAATAATTTCACCTTCTGCCGCAGCTCGGCCTTCCGGATATTGAACGATGCTCACAACAACCTTCTGCCCATTAGCCGCCCCGCCAAAAGCCTCTTTCGGAATAAATATATCGCGATTAATTCGCTTATCGTCCGGTATAACAAAGCCATAAGCCTCTTCATTTTGGAATACGCCGACCACCTGGGTAATAGCCCGAGTGACAACCCGTACGACTTCACCTTCCAGCTTGCCGCCCGCGACACTTTTAGAATTGACGCGTACAAGCACGATATCACCGTTCATGGCGCTTTTGAGATCATTAGCATGAAGATATACATCCGGATGCTCGCGATCCTCCGGAATGAGAAAAGCAAAGCCTTTGGCATGAGCCTGCAGCCGCCCCCGCACCAAACCCATCCGTTCCGGCATGCCGTAACGGTGAGTTCGTGTCAGTATGATTTTCCCTTCCTGCTCCAAGCGGTTCAACAACTTCAAGAATTCCTTGAATTCCTTCGCGTCCGCAATATGGAAATGCTCTTCAAGCTCTTGATAAGTCATCGGTTTATAAGCGGTTTCCCGCATAAAATCAAGCAGCTCTAATTCTGTTACCATAACAACTCACCTCGGCCCGGCTTCTCGATTTGTCCTTAACCGGTTATGTATTTTTGGGATGCCATTTTCCATGAAATACAACAAATCTCCTCTTGTATATACCCTAGTATACACGAATTTAACCGTCCGCATCCGTTTCTCCTCAAATCCACAAACTGTATTTTTCCTAGATCACACCTTAACTGTCCCATATTTCCGACGACTGACAATCATCCAAACAATCATTCAAGACATCAGGCATCCAACCACACAAAAAAGCCCCGTTCGTGAAGAACGAGGCTCTCTGCATTAACGGCTTATTTAATTGCAACGGCAACAGCGATCGACAGGATAAAGAATCCCGCAGCCAGCCCAATGGTAATCCGCTCTAGAACAAGCTCCATGCCGCGTGCTTTTGCCTTACCAAATAGATGTTCCGCTCCTCCGGAGATGGCACCGGTAAGGCCAGCACTTTTACCTTCCTGCAGAAGGACTGCCACAATTACACCGATGGAAAAAATAATGAGCAATACTTTCAATAACAAATCCATTGTATCCACCTCCTAAGTGAGAACATCTAAAATTCCATGACGAATATAATTTTGATTCCATTAGTTATAAACAGATAACTTTAAAAACAGCACTACTATTGTACCATAGCCTCCAAGGAATGACAACTCAAACTAGCTAACATATCACCTGCGTTTCCCGTCCTTACATTCGATACCTAACACAACGGGCGCAGGTGCTGAACAATGATCTCATCAAACATGTATCATTTGTGTTCATAGCTCTTTTAAAACATCCCTTGTTTTCAGAATAGCGTAATAACTACAAAAAAGCGATAAATCGATCCTATTCAGGAATGACTTATCGCTTTTTAATTAGATCACTCAGAAAGCAATATCACGTTATCGATATTACTGTTTCAGGTTGTAGAAAGATTTCAAGCCGTTGTATTGAGCCAATTCGCCCAATTGATCTTCGATGCGAAGCAATTGGTTGTATTTCGCAACACGGTCTGTACGGGATGGTGCACCTGTTTTGATTTGGCCAGCGTTTGTCGCTACAGCGATGTCAGCAATTGTGCTGTCCTCGGACTCACCAGAACGGTGGGAAATCACTGCTGTGTAGCCAGCGCGTTTTGCCATTTCGATCGCGTCGAAGGTTTCTGTCAGCGTACCGATTTGGTTCACTTTGATCAGGATGGAGTTACCGATACCTTTTTCGATACCTGTTGCAAGACGCTCAGTATTAGTAACGAACAAATCGTCACCAACCAATTGAACTTTGTCGCCCAATTTTTCAGTAAGCAATTTCCAACCATCCCAGTCGTCTTCGGACATACCATCTTCGATGGTAATGATTGGGTATTTATCAACCCATGAAGCAAGAAGGTCAACATACTCAGCGGAAGTATAAGATTTACCTTCGCCAGCAAGTGTGTATTTACCGTCTTTGTAGAACTCAGTGGAAGCAACGTCCATACCCAAGAATACGTCAACACCTGGTTTGTAACCAGCTTTTTCGATCGCTTCGATAATTGTAGTGATTGCTTCTTCATTCGAACCAAGGTTTGGCGCGAAACCACCTTCGTCACCTACAGCTGTGTTTAGACCTTTGGCACTCAATACGGATTTTAAGTTGTGGAAGATTTCTGCTCCAACACGAAGAGCTTCTTTGAACGTTGGTGCTCCTACAGGAAGAACCATGAACTCTTGAACATCAATGTTGTTGTCAGCATGCTCACCACCGTTGATGATGTTCATCATTGGAACTGGAAGCTGCTTCGCGTTGAATCCGCCAAGGTAAACATACAATGGAAGATCAAGAGCGTCAGCTGCCGCACGGGCTACAGCCATGGACACAGCCAGGATCGCGTTAGCGCCGAGCTTGCCTTTGTTAGGCGTTCCGTCCAAATTAATCATCAGCTTGTCAATGCCAAGTTGATCCAAAGCATCCATGCCGATTACTTCTGGAGCGATAATTTCATTTACGTTCTCAACAGCCTTCAATACCCCTTTACCAAGGTAACGGGATTTATCCCCGTCACGCAGCTCAACTGCTTCGTGAGCACCAGTGGAAGCGCCGGAAGGAACGATAGCACGGCCAATCGCGCCGGACTCCAGGTATACTTCAACTTCTACCGTCGGGTTACCGCGGGAGTCTAGGACTTCGCGAGCGTATACGTCAGAAATAATAGTCATTGTATAGTCTCCTTTTTATATGCGTATTTGAAATTTTTAAGAGAACAACTTCTCTTACATCCTTCTTGCCCGAAGGCTCGGACAATTAAGCTTTGCGGCTGGCGATCATCGAAGTGCCTGTCATCTCTTCCGGTTTAGGCAGACCCATCAAGTCCAGAAGCGTCGGCGCCACATCCGCCAGGATGCCGCTATCACGTAGTATAACATTTTCATCCGTCACGATAAAAGGAACCGGGTTTGTCGTATGCGCAGTAAATGGACGGCCACTCTCATCGAATACCATATCCGCATTACCATGGTCAGCGATGATAACAACGACGCCACCTTTTGCCTTAACGGCATCTACTACTTTGCCTACACATTCATCGGTCACTTCTACCGCTTTCTTCGTTGGCTCCAGCATACCGGAATGGCCTACCATGTCCGGATTCGCGAAGTTCAGAATGATCGCGTCATGCTTATCGGATTCAATCTCTTTCACTGCAGCCTCAGCCACTTCATAAGCACTCATTTCCGGCTTAAGGTCATACGTCGCGACCTTCGGCGAGTTGATGAGCACCCGTGTCTCGCCTGGCAGTTGAACATCCCTTCCGCCGCTAAAGAAGAAGGTAACGTGAGGATATTTCTCTGTCTCGGCGATTCGAAGCTGCGTCTTCCCATGCTGCACAAGAACTTCGCCAAACGTATTATCCAGATCCTTCGGCTTATAGGCTACATAACCCTCTACCGTTTCCGCGAATAGCGTTAAGCAGACGAAATGCAGACCTTGCGGGAATTTCGGCCCCCGGTCAAAGCCTTGGAAATCCTTGTTCGTAAATACGTTTGACAATTGAATGGCCCGGTCAGGACGGAAGTTAAGGAACACGACAGAGTCGCCGGACTCCACGAGTGCGATCGGCTGATCATGTCCATCCACGATGACGGTCGGCATAACGAATTCGTCAAATACCGATTTCTCGTAGGATTCCGTTACCGCTGTAATCGGATCGGTGTATTTAGGACCCTCGCCATAGACCATGGCCCGATACGATTTCTCAACGCGATCCCAACGCTTGTCGCGATCCATTGCATAGTAGCGGCCTTGTACTGTGGCGATTTTGCCCACTCCAACTTCCTCGATTTTCGCGATCAGACGCTCGATGAATCCTTTAGCGCTGTCTGGAGCCACGTCGCGTCCATCCAGGAACGCATGGATGTAGACCTCTTGCATATCTTCTTTCTTCGCGAGATCAAGCATAGCAAACATATGATCAATATGGCTGTGTACGCCGCCATCTGAGAGCAGCCCATACAAGTGAAGCTTCTTCCCATTAGCCTTCGCACTGCGCACAGCATCCACTAAAGTCTCGTTCTCAAAAAATTCGCCTTCACGGATCGACTTGGAAATCCGAGTCAAGTCCTGATATACGATGCGACCTGCACCGATATTCAAGTGTCCAACCTCGGAGTTACCCATTTGTCCTTCCGGCAAGCCTACAGCTTCGCCGCAAGCGGTTAGCGTCGTGTTCGGATACTGCTTCAAATAACGGTCATAGTTAGGCTTATAAGCCTGAGCAACCGCATTGCCTTCCGCCGTATTCCGAAGCCCGAATCCGTCCATGATAATAAGTGCTACAGGTCTTGGAGCTGCCATTTACTGCGCCCCCTCGACCAATTGAATATAAGAAGCCGGTTGCAGACTGGCACCGCCAACTAGCGCGCCATCGATATCGCTTTGGCCCAAATATTCCTTCACATTCTCAGGTTTTACGCTGCCGCCGTATTGAATACGAATTTTGCCGGCAACTTCTTCGTTGTACAAATCTTTAACCAGACTGCGGATGTAGGAAATAACTTCGTTCGCATCCTCAGCTGTCGAGGATTTGCCCGTTCCGATCGCCCAGATCGGCTCATAAGCGATAACGACTTGCGCCGCCTGCTCTGCGGACAATCCTTTTAACGCTGCTTCGGTCTGAACCTTAACAACATCCTTGGTTTGGCCGCCTTCGCGCTCTTCCAGCTTCTCGCCGACGCAAGGAATCGGAGTCAATCCATGCTTGAATGCAGCATGAACTTTCTTGTTCACGATTTCATCCGTCTCTCCGAAGTAAGCCCGACGCTCCGAATGCCCGATAATGACATAATCAACGCCTAGTTCCTTCAGCATTCCGCCGCTGATTTCACCGGTAAATGCACCTTCATCTTCAAAATGCAGGTTTTGAGCACCAATTTTGATTTTTGTTCCTTTAGCCGCTTCCACTAAAGCTGGAAGATTCGTATAAGGAGCACAAATTACGCTCTCTACACCTTCTACTTCCGCTTTACCTTTTACCGCTTCGAAGAAAGCTTTTGCTTCAGGAACAGTTTTGAACATCTTCCAGTTCCCTGCAATGATCGGTGTTCTCATGCGGTTCACTCCTTATCTATCAGTAAGTAATTACTTATCGTTCAGAGCCACAACGCCCGGAAGCGCCTTACCTTCCATGAACTCCAGGGAAGCGCCGCCGCCAGTGGAAATGTGGTCCATTTTATCCGCCAAATTGAATTTCTCCGTTGCCGCTGCCGAGTCGCCGCCACCGATAATGGTGTAGCCTTCTGTCGCTGCGCAAGCTTCAGCTACCTCACGAGTTCCGCCTGCGAAGGTATCAATTTCGAATACGCCCATCGGTCCGTTCCATACAACCAACTTCGATTTTTTGATAATGTCCGCATAAATCTCGCGAGTCTTCGGCCCAATATCCAGACCTTCCCACTCAGCAGGCATGTTGTCGATGTCTACTACTTTCGTGTTGGCATCTGCGCTGAAATCATCAGCTGCAACGATATCTACCGGCAGTACGAAGTTCTTGCCAAGCTTTTTCGCCTTCTCGATGAATTCAAGCGCTACATCAAGCTTGCTATCATCTAGCAGCGACTTACCGATCTCATGGCCTTGCGCTTTGAAGAAAGTATAAGTCAGACCGCCGCCAATCAATACGTTGTCAGCGATGTTCAACAGATTGTCGATAACATCGATTTTATCTTTAACTTTGGAGCCGCCAATAATCGCGGTGAAAGGACGATCTGGATTGGACAGTGCTTTGCCAAGAACTTCAAGCTCCTTCTCCATCAACAGACCGGATACCGCTGGCAGGTGATGAGCGATTCCTTCCGTGGAAGCATGGGCACGGTGTGCTGCACCAAATGCGTCATTCACGAACAGGTCAGCCAGTTCCGCGAATTGCTTCGCAAGCTCTGGATCGTTCTTCTCTTCGCCTGGGTAGAAGCGAACGTTCTCTAGTACGAGAACATCACCGTTGTTCAGAGCAGCTACTTGCGCTTTTACAGCTTCGCCAACCGCTTCGTCAGCTTTTGCCACTTTTTTGCCAAGCAATTCGGACAAACGTTCTGCAGCTAGATTCAAACGAAGGGACTCGACCACTTGACCTTTCGGACGGCCCATATGGCTCGCAAGAATAACTTTAGCGCCTTTCTCAACCAAATAGTTAATGGTAGGCAGTGTCTCACGAATACGAGTATCATCGGAGATTTTACCATCCTGAACTGGGACGTTAAAATCGACTCTGACAAACACGCGTTTGCCGGCTACTTCCACATCACGTACACTTTTCTTGTTCATCTCCACGTTCCTCCTAAGGTATGCGGCAATGGCTTTTACGCCATTTATGCGCCTGGTTCTCTTGATTGATTTCTCTCCTAAGCAGTGCTTCTATCTCTATATTTGTGTGTGAATGTCGATTCTATAACTTCTTAATTATAAAAGCATGATTAGAACTCACCAAGCGTGGCTCTCGTGTTTCAATCATGAACCAAAGAGGAGTCCTGCGGTCAGGTCGCTCCTCTTTGATATACAGATGTTATTTTAGGGATTACTTAGCTTTTTTAGCGAAGTACTCCAATGTGCGAACAAGTTGTGCCGTGTAGGACATTTCGTTGTCATACCAAGCCACAGTTTTAACCAATTGCTTGTCGCCAACAGTAAGAACTTTAGTTTGCGTAGCATCGAACAAGGAACCGAAAGTAATTCCTTTGATATCGGAAGATACGATTTCGTCTTCAGTATATCCGTAAGTTTCTGGGTCGGAAGCAGCTTTCATAGCAGCGTTAACTTCATCAGCTGTTACTTGTTTCTCCAGAACAGTTACCAGCTCAGTCAAGGAACCTGTAGCTACAGGAACACGTTGTGCTGCACCGTCAAGCTTGCCTTGCAATTCAGGAATAACAAGACCGATTGCTTTAGCTGCGCCAGTCGTGTTAGGAATGATGTTCTCAGCTGCTGCACGAGCACGGCGGAAATCGCCTTTCGCGTGAGGTGCATCAAGTGTGTTTTGGTCGCCTGTGTAAGCGTGAATTGTAGTCATCAAGCCTTCAACGATACCAAATTTGTCTTGAAGAACTTTAGCCATTGGAGCCAAGCAGTTTGTCGTACAGGAAGCGCCGGAAATAACTGTCTCGGAACCATCAAGGATCTCATGGTTAACGTTGTAAACAACAGTTTTCATGTCGCCAGTAGCTGGAGCGGAGATAACAACTTTCTTCGCGCCGCCTTTCAAGTGAAGCTCAGCTTTTTCTTTCGTTGTGAAGAAGCCTGTGCACTCCAGAACGATATCTACGCCAAGCTCGCCCCAAGGAAGTTCTTCAGGGTTGCGGTTAGCAAGAACTTTAACCTCTTTGCCGTTTACTTTAAAGAAGCCGTCATGAACTTCTACTTCGCCATCGAATTTGCCTTGAGTTGTATCATATTTCAACAAGTGAGCCAACATTTTAGCGTCGGTCAAGTCATTAATTGCTACTACTTCGATGCCTTCCACATCTTGAATACGACGGAAAGCAAGACGTCCAATACGTCCAAAACCATTAATACCTACTTTTACACTCATTGATAGATCCTCCCAGTGTTTGTTTTTTTATTATTCAAGACCGGCCTGATAAAGCCAGCCATGAGTAAATATGGTTAAACGATCAAACTTCGCTGTTCTGCTGTTTTTGTTCTTTGTGCTCCAGTTCGCTCACGATGTCCATTGCCGCGGCTTCGTCCGTAACGAGGATGTCTTCATGTCCGAACTGCAACACCGCGTATATAGCTTTAGCCTTGCTTTTGCCGCCCGCGATTCCAATCACCGTGTCCGTCTTCCTGATGTCTTCGAGACGGAGTCCCAAGGTCAGCATTTTGTGAACAACTACGCCTTCTTCATCGAAATAATAACCAAATGACTCTGCGACCGCGCCTTCCTTCTGCAGTTCCTCAATCATCGAAGAATCCAGTTTGCGGCGGCGGGCCATCTCCATCGCATCCCCGATGCCGTGTATAACAATCCGCGCCTGGCGGATCGTACTCACGATATCCTGAATGTTCGGATCGTTGACCAGTGACTGATACGCCTCTTTGCCGAGCAAATCAGGTACATGCAGCAGACGGTATCCTGCTCCGACCCGTTTTGCCATGCCGGAAGCAATCGTGTTCGCTTGGATTTCCAAGCTCTCTCCAAGCCCTCCGCGCGCTGGCACGAACCAGTTCTGCTTAAACGCTGCATTCGAAGGCGGATTCAATTGCTCCGCGATTTCAGCCATCGTTGTACCACCTGTGACCGCCACGACGTCTCCGCCTCGCATGGCACCTAACAGCGCTTTGGCTCCTGCCAGACCGAGCTCCCGCTTCGTTAGCGGTGAGGTCTCCCAGTCACCAGGGATGACTACGACTTTGCGCAATCCAAAGGCCTTACGAATCTTCTCCTCCAAATTAGCGAGGCCGAATATTTCTTTCACGATCGGCTCCATATCTTCCAGCAGCTTCCTGCCCGAATCGCTAATCCTCATGCCTATATTCTCGATTTCAATCAGGCCTTGAGCCTTCAGGAGATCTGTTTCGGCACGCAGTATACGTTCCGTCATGTTTAGCGAGACCGCCAAGGTTCTGCGACCAATCACATCCGATAACATGATCTGGTGAAGTATGGTATGCCTTTTCTTGAGAATTTCCATGAGATCTGGAAGAAGCTGCTTCTGCATTTCCAAAATATTTCGCATGCTTTCCACTCCTGCAAGCTTCGTCTTTCTCTCCTTCTCCGTTGGTCTTAAAATGTCCCGGGTTAACCTTTTAAGTCCCACTGATATTTTAACCAATTTTGGTTCCTGTTGCAAGTGTGATGTCCCTATAATTCTCTATCTTCTGGAGGCTTATTCAATAATCTTCGATGAAATTCGCCAAGACATGAAAAACGGCGTTTTTATGACTTTTCCCGCCATTCCGGCAGCAACATGCTAGACAATCTAGTTTGATGATTTACAAATAGTAGAGACGGGGGTATGCTCAAATTGGCATCTAATTACAATTTTGGGAAATGTGGTGTAATCATTGTGTATTCGAACAACATATATTCTTATTATTGCCTGTTTTTTATAACCGGATGTACGGGTCAGCCCTCCCCTTCCGAATTGAACGACAGCGAACTCACCCTAAACATCGGCTACTTCTCAGAGAAGCAGTTTGAGAATAGATATTCATCCTTGCTGTCGATTGAATATCCGAAACTAAATTACAATGTAATACCGACAAGCGACTTAATAACGGAGAGGATATCCGTACAAGAATGGACTGCAGAGAACGCTGTGGACCTAATCTACCTTCCGCCGGCTTATCTGCGATCTTTGGCAAATAACGGATTGCTTCAGGAACTTGATCTATACATACAAAAGACCTCCTTCTCTCTGGATGCTTTCGTACCGAGCGCCGTAGAGCTCATGAAGCAATATGGAGATGGCAAGCTGTACGGGCTGGCTCCAACCTTCTATAGCCGGGCACTTGTATACAACTCTCGTTTATTTGACCAATATGGCGTTCCATATCCCAAGGATCAAATGACGTGGGAAGAAATTATTGATTTAGCCCATCAATTCCCCAAAGGGCTGACGCATTCTTACCCATCGAACGCCCACTTTTTAATTAACATAGGGCAACCGAGAACCTCCAAGCCTACAATGAAGATACGAAGAAAATCACTTTGGACAGCTCCTCATGGGCAGATTTGCTGGAGCTTACTCTTGAGCCGCTAAGAACAGGCAACATTGCCCTTCATGATTTAAATGACAATTTATTTTTAACAGGCGAATATGCCCTGGGCATTATCACTTACGAAGAATTGATTCAGCTGGAGCAGCAAGGCTCGGATCTGGAATGGAAGCTGGTAACCATGCCAACCCATCCAGCGGAGCCGGATTTAAGCCACCACTATGTGTTAGACGGCATGTGGGCGATCCCTGCCAGCTCGACCGAAAGCGATGCAGCCTGGGAATTAATCCGTTTCTTTATGTCAGATCAAACCGCCAAATGGTCGTATCGTTCCGTTTATGGCTTTTCTTCACTCACGGCTTACACTTCCATGGGGCAGAGCACCTCAGATATAGAAGCCTTCTACAAGCTTAGACCCGCATATCGTACAAGCCCGGTTCCAAGCACCATTTTTGAGCTTCTAAATGAAGCGATAGAACAGGCCATCACCGGTAATGCAAGCGCAGAACAGGCTTTAGCTGAAATCGCGAAGAAAGAAATTCAATAACTGTATCCACTCTGCAATTAGGTTGATCGGGGCAAATCCTGTTCCGTTTACATATAAGCATCCAGACTCGCACTCCAGCAATGGATCCTACACTTTAAATACGGCATCAAGAACTTATTCTCTGGAGGCAAATACGCCCAGGATTATGCGTCGGATAGCTGGTAATAAATAGGGCGGCTCAATCCCGCCCTATTCTTCACTTACAAGGAGGAACATACATATGCCCATAAGACGCGGACTGCTCATGATCTTACTTCTTATCATCGTCTTTCCGTCACTTACAGGCTGCCAGAAGCCCCAGCAGATTAAACCGATTACGATCAAAGTCAGCTATCCGTCAGCACAACAGTTCTATAAAATGTTCGGCTTTGCTTTTCAGAAATCGCACCCCCATTTTGAAATCCAGGTCATCCAGGATGAACCCGGAACGGACGCTGGCAGCTTCGATACAGAGGCTGATGTAATCTATATAAACGGAATGGATCAATACAAAGCAGCAATAGAACAAGGTAAGCTTCGACAGATCCCTCCGCCCCTATTAAATCCATCAACGAACGAAGGAGATCTCTCGCCAATCGTTACCGCACTACTTAGCTCAGCTTCCGAGGACGGCCGCTACTATGCGCTAGCTCCTACTTTTCATAGCGAAGCGCTATATTTCAACAAGAAGCTGTTTGATGAATATAACATCACTTATCCGTACGACGGAATGAGCTGGAGCGATGTATTTGCTCTGGCGCAGCGATTTCCTGCTGAAGATAAAGAAGGCAACCGCTTGTACGGCATCCAAATGAATTATTACAAGAACGTGACGATGAACTATATCCTTAAAGCCGGGGAGACTGAGAACTTGTCTTATTTCGATCCCCATACCATGAAAGTGACAATGAATACCGAACACTGGAAATCGATCTGGTCCAACGCGGTTCAGGCTTTCCGTGCAGGTGTCGTTTATGACCTAGGAGAAGAGCTTGATTCAATGAAGCATCCGGCATTCTTGACAGAGGATGCGGCAATGACTGTGAGCTCCAATGTTCTCGCTTATAACTTCGAGCCCTTTTCCCATTTTGAAGGCGGTACAATGCTTGACTGGGGAGTGGTTAGCGCGCCTATAGACCCGTTGAATCCAGATACCTCCAACTTTTATGAGATCTTTGACTTTTTTGGCGTCTCTTCAATTTCAGAGCATCCGGAAGAAGCGCTTGAACTCGTCAAATTCATTGCTGGCGATGCTCTTAACAGCCGTCTGCTGGCTCAAAAACAGCCCAATTACGGCTTGCCGGCCGTAACTGAATATGTCCACCCGGTAGGCGAGCGTGATCTCTCTCCCCTTTATTCGCTTCAGGCCAACCCCGATTATATCGACATATATGACAAGGTCGACGCCAATGTGCTGGATGCATTTCAATCTGCGGCACAATCCGTCTTAGATCGGCTACTGGCTGACGAACTAACGCTGGAGGAGGCGCTTAGAGAGACGGAACTGCGGGGTCAAGAAGCGGTCGATGCCGCCATTGCCGAGCTTAAATTGAAGCAGCAAGGGAATTAGCACACTGCCACGCTCCCGGTGAACCCGAACCCTGTAGCACCTTTTGGCTAGATGTCTGTCTGCCGATGTAGGACGTCTAGCCGAATAGGCGACATGCGTATTGGCGCGGTTTAAAAATTCCCACTTGAATTTTAATGTCCAATACCATATAATCATTTTTGTTACGCTAAATTTGCGCCCGTGGTCCAATGGATATGACGTAGGCCTCCGGAGCCTGAGATCGAGGTTCGATTCCTCGCGGGCGCGCCATCTCAATTTTCACCTCGAACACACAAACCTACAGAGCCTTCTAACGAAGGCTCTTTTAGTTCATAAAATATCTCAGCTTTTCCAAAAGGCACCTTCAGGTGCTTTTTGTTTTTTTATAGTTTGACCATCTTTGACTTTCTGTTTGAAATTGTTTATGATGAGGTTAATATTTCTCGATTACGTCAATTATGAGATTGATTGAATCGATACCAATTTTTATATTACAATAGGAGCTATACTGCTAACTTCGCGATCGGCCCCACCTTTACGCAAGGAGCGCACGTAATAGCTTGAACCAATCTAAGGAGGTTTTATCGGTGAGTTATATTCCAATGGTCGTTGAACAGAGCAACCGCGGAGAACGCGCATACGACATTTATTCCAGACTGCTGAAAGACCGTATTATCTTCCTTGGTAGCGGAGTGAATGACGTCGTTGCCAACTCCATCATCGCTCAAATGCTGTTCCTGGATGCAGAAGACCCGGGCAAAGATATTCATTTGTATATTAACAGCCCCGGCGGATCGATTACGGCAGGTATGGCCATTTACGATACGATGCAATATATCAAATCAGATGTCTCCACGATTTGCGTAGGCCTCGCTGCTTCCATGGGTGCATTCCTCTTGAATGCCGGCACTAAAGGTAAACGCTATGCGCTACCTAACAGTGAAATCATGATTCACCAGCCACTTGGTGGAGCTGAAGGACAAGCCACTGACATCGAGATTCGTGCTCGCCGCATTCTCAAAATGCGCGATAAATTAAATCACATTCTAGCCGAACGTACGGGGCAGCCGCTGGAGCGGATCGAGAAGGACACAGATCGTGATTACTTCATGAGCGCTGCCGAGGCTATGGAATACGGCATTGTAGACAAAGTCATTGAGAGAGTAACTCCTGAAGGAGTGTAACTACTACTAAAATACAAGACTGTCCTCCAAAAATAGCTTGGAGGACAGTCTTTCTTGTAATAGGGTGCTATGGACAAAGGAGCGACAATGAAATGAGCAATAACCGGACGAACAAACAATATGACATCAGCTATAACCTTGGTCAGGTAGCCATGGGTATGGAGCCTGCCGATTTGGTCATTACTAATGGCACATTAGTTAATGTATACACGGGCGAATTGATAGCGAACACGGATGTAGCCATCAAGGATGGCCGAATTGCATACGTAGGCCAAGCCTCGCATACGATTGGTGCAAGCACGCAAGTCATCGATGCTGCTGGGCGATATATTTCTCCGGGTCTGCTGGATGGTCATATGCACGTAGAGAGCACGATGCTGTCCGTAACGGAATTTTCCAAGGCAGCTCTCGCCAAGGGGACCACCGCGATATTTATGGACCCGCATGAAATTGCCAATGTATTCGGAACGGAAGGCGTCCGCCTCATGCATGAGGAAGGGCGTGGCTTGCCGCTTAAAGTGTACACAACATTCCCTTCCTGCGTTCCGTCCACGACAGACTTAGAGGATGCCGGCGCCGAGCTTCAGGTTACCGATATCGCTGAAGGCATGACCTGGGACGGTGTGGCTGGTCTCGGTGAAGTGATGAACTTTCCCGGAGTCGTACATGGCGAGCCTAAAATGACGGGAGAAATTAAGGCCACGATGCAGGCTGGCAAGGCAGTGACCGGTCATTTCCCTAGCGATGACGAGCAGCAGCTTCAAGCCTATATCGCCGCGGGAGTCACCTCCTGCCATGAGACTGTCACGCGGGAGCAAGGCCTGACCAAGCTAAGACTCGGCATGCATCTGATGATCCGCGAGGGCTCTGCCTGGCATGACGTCAAGGAGGTCATCAAGGTCGTTACTGAGGATCAGGTACGAACCGATAACATCATGCTCGTTACCGATGATGTCTACCCAGAGACGCTTGTCGAGAAAGGACATCTCAATCATGTCATTCGCCGAGCCATTGAGGAAGGCGTTGATCCGGTTACTGCAATTCAAATGGGGACGATTAACACAGCTCGATACTTCAAACTGGATGGAGATATCGGCGGAATCGCTCCAGGAAAATGCGCCGACCTGCTGCTCATCGATGATTTACATCAAATGGAGCCCTCTACCGTAATAACGAACGGAGAGCTGATTTATAATGAAGGTAAGCTGTTAGCGGAGTTCCCAAACTACGTCTATCCGGAGAAAATTCGACAATCAATTCATTTAGCCAGACCGCTGACCGCTAGCGATTTTCTTCTACCGAGCCAAACCCAGAACACAAGCACCAAAGTACGCTTGATTCAGGCTATAGAGAACAGTGCCCGCACGGCCAAAGCCACAGCTACATTGCATGTAATCGAGGGCATAATTCAACCGGATCCAGAGCAGGATATCGTGCAGCTAGCGTGCATTGAGCGCCATCATGGGACAGGGCAAATCTCTCTAGCCTTTGCTCAGGGCTTTCATTTGAAAAGAGGAGCTGTTGCCTCTACGGTAGCTCATGACAGCCATAATCTGCTCGTCATGGGAACGAATGCCGCCGATATGGCCATTGCAGCCAATGAGCTCGCTAAGCTTGGCGGTGGTATGATCGCCGTCTGCGATGGTCAAATCCTCGCATCGGTACCGATGGTTATCGCAGGACTGATGTCAGATCAGCCGTTGGAGACCGTGACTCGTGAAGTGAAGCAGCTGGCTGCCGCCTGGAAGCAGCTCGGCTGTCCGCTGAATGCGCCGTTCATGACCTTCTCGCTGATCGCTTTGCCCGTCATTCCTGACATCCGCATTTCGAACCGCGGCCTGGTCGATGTGACCGAATTCAAGCTGATTCCCGTGGAAATCAGCGAAGATTAGAACGTGTAGAGTACATTCAGAATGAGGTTTTATAAAACTAGGAATGCCAAGGAGGTTCATCATGAAAATAGATATATGGTCAGACTTCGCATGTCCATTCTGTTATATTGGCAAGCGTAAATTCGAAGCAGCGCTGGAGAAATTCCCCCACCGTGACCAAGTCGAGGTCGGCTTCCGCAGCTTCGAGCTTGCTCCTGACGCGCAGAAGAATACCGGCAAAGATATGAATACGGTTCTGGCTGAGAAGTATGGCATGCCTTACGAGCGAGCCAAACAAATGAACGACCAAGTCACCCTACAGGCTGCGGAAGTCGGACTAGAATACCACATGGACAGTGTCATTCCCACGAATACCCATGATGCGCATCAACTGACGCACTTCGCCAAGCAGCATGGCAAAGCCAACGAAATGGCCGAACGGCTGTTCAAGGCCTATTTCACTGAAGGGCTCGATCTGGGAGATCTCCCGACCCTAGCCCGGTTAGCCGCTGAGATTGGCCTAAACGAGCACGATGCGCTCAAGACTCTTGAAGAAGCCCCCTTAAACCACACGGTCACCGAAGAGCTGCAGGAAGGCGCGCGGCTCGGGATCACCGGAGTACCGTTCTTCGTATTCAATAATAAATATGCCGTATCTGGCGCACAACCGAGCGAGACGTTCCTAGAGGTGCTGCAGCAGGTATGGCAGGAAGAGCAGCAGCAGCCTCTGCAAGTCATTACTGGCGAAGCCGGCGGCAACTCGGGGGCCGGGTCTAATTCAGATCCATCCTGCTCAGACGACTCCTGTTCCGTCTAATACTCCGTTCCCCTTATAGTCAGCTGATCAATGAATACCATCCGCTGCTATGAGGGGAGTTTTCTCACATCATATAAGATTAACGAGTAATACCAACAAGAACCAAGATAATACGAAATCATCCAACAATACCGCTTCGCTCCACGCTCTCCACGAAATATTTCACCCATCCCCAAGCCCTTATACATCAAGGAATTAATCCTAGTTCGTTATTCCGGGGTGTTATAATCAATGCAGCTAACACAGTCACATGTTTACATAACAAAATATCAATACTTTATTTTATATTTGCATAACATATGGTAATTATAGATAACAAATCAGTTTATTATTTGTTATATGTGGTGCAATCGAGGTTTATTCAACAAAAAAAGGCCTTCCGCATGATCGATGATCCTCGGAAGGCCTCGTGACAAACTACGGTTGTCTTGTAAAATCAAACGGATCCGTACCCGCTGGAAGCAGCTGTGAGAAAGGGAAATAGAATTCTGGAAATCCGTTCACATAAGGCAAATACTCATAGAGCGGGAAGAAGATAACTACTCCCTCGTCTTTCACATAATACGATGGATTCGGACCAATCGTCTTAAAATTACCGAAATACCCCTGTGTTTGCTGAAGTTGTTGTGCAATCGCCGGGTCAACGATTTGGCGGTAATTTGGATTTGCCCGCAGCAATTCGTCAAGCGTAAGCAGCTTGCCATCCTCTAGACGGAAGGTTAATCCCTCCCGGTAGCTATTCCCATGCGCTCCCCCCGTGTAAGCGTAGGTTTGCTCATAGAGACTGAGGATACCATTTTTGTTATACGTGACAAAGTAATTGCTTAGAAACTCATATTCATGGCCGCTCGGAGAAGGCCCGGTTTGTTTCATTTCTTGGACGGATTTCTTCACAAACGCTTCTGCCCGAGCTTTAAAAAACGAGTTGAGCTTCCGTTGGACGGACTTACTCTTCAAACCGCTAATTTGCGGATACTCGGCTTTAATCGAAGCCCCCGGTAAAGACTTCGTTAGCGTTCGCGTCTCGACTTTAACCCCTGCCTCCGAGGCTGCTGCGGTTCTTGGGGCATTTGCTGCAAATTGGGCCCAGCTCACATGTGACTCTCTCTCAGATGCCACGGCTTCACGGATATTGCCCTCAAACAGGGTCCCCGCCGATAACAGCATAAGCGTTAACAAGCTTAGCCCGATTCGCCTCTTCTTCGACATAAACATCTTTATTTCACCTCTTTTCTAGGATAGTCGAATTATGTCCCTCTTCTGGTTAAATCATGCTTAAGGAGCAAAATGAAAAAAACAGCGAAGCGCTAATACGCCTCGCTGTTCATGCTTAACAAACAGGGATCATAATTAAATTGTCCTCATACTAGCGACCGCTCTTCAGCTCCGTCCAGAAATGGTCATACAGCTGCAGCTTATCCTGAACATCACCGAGCCATTCAGTACGGGACAGCTCGTCCGCAGAGAGATTAATCATTGTATCGGCATTGTATTCCTCACTGTGGAATTCCTTCGCTTTGATGTTCGGATCGCTATAGCCGATTGATTCATAATTTTTCGCGCTAACTTCTGGTTCCAACATATAGTTGATGAACTTCTCCGCCAGCTCTTTATTTTTTGCGTCCTTCGGAATCGCGTAGTTGTCAGACCAAATCGTGCCGCCCTCTTTAGGCACCACGTATGCCACATCTGGATTATCCTTGGCGATCACAGATGCGTCACCCGACCAAACAGTGCCGATCCAGCCTTCTTCCTGAATCATCTTATTCTTAATATTATCGGTATCAAAAGCAAGCACGCTCGGCAGCAGCTGCTTCAAATCATCTACCGCAGCGGTAATTTCTGCTTCATCCGTGGAGCTATTCGATTTACCGGCTTTTTTCAGTGCCATTCCAATCACTTCTCGATTATCATCGAGCAGAAGCACCTTACCTTTATACGCTGGATTCCATAGATCTTCCCAGCTATCAATTTCGTCCTTAATGTATTTCTTGTTGTATGCAATTCCCGTCACACCCGTCATGTAGACGATGGAGTATTTGTTGCCCGGGTCAAAAACCGGATCTTTGAATGCCGGATCGATGTTCTCAAAATTCGGGATATTCTCCATATTCAGCGGTGCGAGCAAGTCCTCCTTTATCATGGTGTCTACCATATAGTCGGAGGGCTGGATCAGGTCGTAGCCGCTGCCGCCCGTTTTGATCTTTGCCAGCAGATCCTCATTGTTAGCAAAGACGTCATACACAATTTTCACATCATTTTGCTTCTCAAAATCAGCCAATACTTCCGCGTCAAAGTTATCAGCCCAGCTGTATATATGCAGCGTCTGCTTTCCAGATGCTCCACATCCGGACAGCAGGGATAGTACCCATATACTCGCCAGCAGCACGCCGGCCCATTTCATTTTTTTCAAATCTTAGTCTCCTCTCTTTAATCACCTATGTAAGCTGATGTATTGAATTGGATGCAGGGCAAGTACATGAAATGTTCCTACGACCACTGTTGTTCCCGAATTTCTTGAATTATATAAATTCAGATGATGCGAAATCCGATCACAAAGGTGATCACAAGCCTATGCTATCCATGTAGCTTTATTCAGAATCATTTTTCTTCCTTGTCTGCATCCCATTCTTTAGTTATTCTTATTTACTTTAATCATGTTTAAAAAAACACCGAGGCTTAGCTTTTCGATGTGCGTTTTTCAAAACACTATATCTATCTCTCATTAGAATGGGAGGACAGATTGTTTCTTTTGCCCCTTGCCACGATTCAAAATGTATTGCGCAAGCAAAATCAACGTCACGCTCACCACGATCAAAATCGTACAAAGCGCATTAATTTCCGGGGAAATACCTCGTTTCACTTGCCCATAAATATAAATCGGCAGCGTTGTCGAGCTTGGCCCGCTAACAAAGAAGCTTACCATAAAATCATCCAAAGATAGTGTAAAAGCGATAAGCGCCCCGGCCACGACACCCGGCATAATTTGCGGAAACGTGACATAACGGAACGTCTGCCATGCACTAGCCCCCAGATCATTTGCGGCTTCCTCTAATTGCTTGCCCATACCTGCCAGCCGCGTGCTGACTACCACATACACATAAGACATACTAAAGGTAATATGCGCTAAAATAATCGTAAGCTTGCCCATTGGAATATGAAATTGAGTAAACAGGACAAGCAGGGATAGACCCATAATAATATCCGGAATAATAATCGGCAAGTAGAGCAATCCGCCCATTCCGGCCCGCATCTTGCGGTTCAGTGTTCTCATCGACAAGGCCGCCATCGTCCCCAGCATTGTGGACACTACAGTTGATACACCGGCAACGATCAAGCTGTTGCTTAGCGCCTCGATAACCCGCCGATTTTTGAATAACGAGACGTACCAATCCAGCGTGAAGCCACTCCAATCCGCGGCTAGTCTTGAGCTATTAAACGAATAGGCAATAATAAAAGCGATCGGTACGTAAATAAACAGCATCATCAGTAGCGAATGGAATCCGAGCAGCGGATGCGTCTTAGTCTTCATCAGCGGCCCTCCTTCACTTTTAAGTGTCTGGAAGTCATCGCTTTGTTAAACAAGGCGATCATAATTAAAGATGTGATCACGAAGATGATTGACATCGCCGAGCCAAACGGCCAGTCCCGCGCACCTGAAAATTGCGCTTGAATGACATTGCTGATCATCGCTGATTTCGCCCCGCCCAGAATGTCTGTTACGACAAACATCCCCGTCGTAGAGACATAGACCAGCACGGAGCCTGTCATTATTCCCGACTTCGTCTGCGGCAGCGTAATATGCCAAAATGCCTTCCATGATGATGCCCCGAGGTCGCTAGCCGCCTCTAACAGCTTTTTATCCATTTGCTCCAGCGCAACATAGATAGGCAGCACCATAAAAGGAATAAACGTATAAACCATCCCAAGCAAGACAGCTCCTCGTGTATATAGCATCTGGAGCGGCTCCTGGATTAAGCCGATATCGACCAGCAGGTTGTTGACGATTCCTTGGGTCCGAAGCAGCAGAACCCATGCGTAGGTGCGGATGAGGAAATTGATCCAGAACGGAATCGTCACAAGAATAAGTCCCCATGTCTGCTTCTTCGGACCCGAGTTCGCGATATAATAAGCCAGGGGGTAGCTAAGCAAAAGACAGATTACCGTCGTTAACACAGACAGCACGATCGTATCCCAATAAATCCCCAAATAGAGTGGATCGAAAAAACGAGCATAAGAGGACAGACTGAACCCGGCTACAACTCCGCCTGTCGCATCTCGACCCATGAACGACATACCGACGACGATCAGCATCGGAATGACTAGAAAAGCACCCAGCCACAGCAGTACCGGCAATACGGACAGGCTTGACTTCCTCATGGCCCGATAACCACCTCATCCTCCGTATTCCAGTCCACCCCAACCTTTTCGCCAATATTCCATGAACGATCATCTGTAACATCAAGTACGATTGACACGGTCATCGGCTCGTTGTCTAACTGAACAATCAGCTTATGAATGCTGCCAAGATACAGCACGTCCATAACCTCTCCGCTGCGTTTGGAGCCTTCAACCTGCCTGTTCGCCACTAATTTCTCTGGACGCACAGCAAATAACCGCCCATCGCTGGAGAAAATGTTATTCTCTCCTACGAAGGTGGCGGAGAACAGAGTGGTTGGTGTCGCGTAAATTTCGCGAGGCGTGCCTATTTGTTCTACTTGCCCATTATTCATGATCACGATCCGGTCGGACAGCATCATCGCTTCCTCCTGATCGTGGGTTACATAAACAAACGTAATGCCCAGATTCCGCTGTAATTGCTTCAGCTCGGATTGCAAATTCTTCCGAAGCTGCAAATCAAGAGCACCCAGCGGCTCATCGAGCAGTAGCACCTTCGGCTTGTTTGCAATCGCTCTGGCGATAGCCACGCGCTGCTGTTGCCCACCGGACAGCTGATGCGGATAACGCTTAATCAGCGGAGTTAACTGGGTCATCGTAACCGCTTCTTCTACGCGCTGCCGCAGCTCCTTAGACGGCATTTTCTTCATTTTCAAGCCAAACGCAATATTATCCTCAACGGTCATGTGCGGAAATAGCGCATAGTGCTGAAACACTAAATTCAAATCCCGGCGGTTCGGAGGCAAATGCGTCAAATCCGTTCCATCCAGCAATATCTTTCCGCTCGTCGGTTGCTCGAACCCGGCGATCATGCGTAATATCGTCGTCTTGCCGCAGCCGCTCGGGCCCAGCAGGGTTAAGAACTCCCCTTCCTGTATGGTGAGCGATAGCGGATGCACAACGACTTGTCCCGCAAAGCTTTTCTCAACCTCGGACAGTTCAATCATGTATGCACCAACTCCTTCAGGTCTACTAAGAAAAAAAAGCCATATCCATTGGTATGGCTTTTAACAGGTTAGTCGATTCATTTTTTTGCATATTCACTATACCTTGTTTTCTTCTCAGTTACAACACTTTTTCTAGGCCATTAGGTAGAACTAAAGGAGGTTTTGTGAAGATTGCCAGGCTCTAGGAGCAACAACATGCTTGGCTTGGCATCTCAACACTAGTTATAATGCATTAGACCCTTCTATTTATTGACGAAAAACAGCGGTTTATTTCATTTCATACATCACGGAAAGTGTTGTCTTTACGGTAATTTCCCCGGGCTCAATAGAGGTTGCCCGATCCATGGTAGTCTTCTCCGCTACAGCGAAGCTCATGTTCATATAAGGTGAGTAATCATTACCACTGCCTTGGGTCACGCTCAGCACCAGGCCAACCTGACGCTTGGCCGCCTTGGCAATCGCTGCGGCCTTCATGTCCGCATTTGCCATGGCCTTTTGAATCACCTGCTCCTGATATTGATCCGGATTCTCGGTGGAGAAGCGAATATTATCGATTCGGTTTGCTCCGGCCTTTGTAAGCTCATCAAGCAGTTGGCCCACCTTATCCAAATCGCGATAAGTAATCGACAAAGTATGGTAAACGGTATACCCCTTCACCTTCTGGCCTTCTTTTTCCGAATACGTATAATTCGGTTGAACCGAGAATTGCCCTGTCTTCATATCCTTCGCATCCAACTTCCACGTATCCTTCAGCAGCGTGCTTACCTTAGCCATCTTAGCGGCATTTTGGCTTTGCGCTTCCTTCGCCGTATCCGCTTGCGTCTCTATCCCTACAGAGATGTATGCAACGTCCGGCTTAACCTGAATCTCCCCGCTGCCTGTAACGTTAATTACATTGCGCTGTACCTCGTTGTCAGCATATACAGGCTGCGGTAATTCCAATCCCCCGCTAATAAAAGAGCCTCCGGAAATTAACACTCCTGCAATCAGTACTGCTCCAACTGGCTTGAACCATTTTTTCATCAGAAATGACCTCCATTATGGGTGAGTTTAACTACTAAACGGCAGCTTCCGGACAAATGTTGCAGCTGACATCAATTCCTTTACAATAATCTTCGGGTAAATTCCCAATAAAAAGGGACAACTTCGTGATTTAGTCACGAAATCGTCCCTCTCTTGAACACTGGCAGCCACTATTATTGGTTCTCCAGTTCCTCTTTGCTAACGAGATTAATTAAAGCGTTTGCGGCTTGCTCCGCATCGGCGCCATCTGCACTGATGTAAATTTCCGTTCCGGTGCTAATGGCAAGGCTCATAATACCCATGATACTTTTAGCATTTACTTTTTTATCGTCTTTCTCAACAAATATTTCAGATGAGTATTTATTCGCTTCCTGAACGAAAAGCGCTGCCGGCCGAGCGTGTAGACCCGTTTTCAATCGAACAGTTACCGGGTGTTTGATCATGAAACCTTACCCCCTATTACGAATTCAATCAGCATATTGTAGAACTATGTGATCATGGTAAATTTATATCATTATATCATATTCCAACTATAACAGACTAGTTATACACTTGTACCCCCGCGAATTTTTTCTGCCAGCTCGTCAATTTTCCGGAGTCGGTGATTTACGCCTGACTTGCTGACCTTGCCTTTTAACAGCTCTCCAACCTCTTTCAGGTTCATATCGGGATGAGCCAAACGTACTTCGGCAACCTCTCTCAGCTTCTCCGGGAGGTTCTCAAGTCCTACTTCTTTCTGAAGTAGTCTGATATTCTCGATCTGCCTAACGGCCGCGCCAATTGTCTTATTCAGGTTCGCAGTTTCGCAGTTCACAATCCGGTTAACGGAATTGCGCATATCGCGCATGATACGTACGTCCTCAAATTTGAATAATGCTTGGTGCGCGCCGATAATATT
Source organism: Paenibacillus lentus (assembly GCF_003931855.1). Lineage (NCBI taxonomy): Bacteria > Bacillati > Bacillota > Bacilli > Caryophanales > Paenibacillaceae > Paenibacillus > Paenibacillus lentus. The sequence goes on from NZ_CP034248.1 coordinate 832,628, forward strand.
CAGCAGTTCGATGATTTTCTCGCCTTCCTTAATGTAAAAAATAAAGCCCTTCTTGCGCTCAATGCATCGTGCGTTCAGGTGGAATTCATTGGCGAGCTCCACCAAGGCTTTGCAATGCTCTTCATACATAGAGGAAATCTCAAGATGGTACGAAGAGCCCTCTGGATTATTTACCGAGCCACCCGCCATGAATGCCCCGCGTAAATAAGCCCGCTTACAGCAATTTTCCCGGGTCAAGTCCGGATTAATCCCCTGCGTAAAAATAAAACCTTCAGAAACGATGTTCAACGTCTTTAGTATCTCCTGAACCCTGGTCGGAATTCGAACGATATAAACGTTATTTTTCTTTAGCCGCATTTTCTTGCGTACAAGCAGTTCGGTATGAACCTGAAAGTGCTTCTTCAATAAAGAATAAATTCGCCTTGCAATCGCGGCGTTTTCCGTGGAGATGTCCAGAACAACCTTTTTGTTCGAAACCTGCACCGAGCCGTTCATCCGAATTAGCGCGGACAGCTCGGCCTGCTCACAACAGGACTCGGCCTCGACCATCGTTAGTTCCTTTTTGGTTTGCGCCGCAAACGACAAGACTCTCACCTCTTTCGTAAATTCCAGTTCTGCACCAATTGATAAATATGCTGACTTAATTTGTCGGCATCGTGGCGCAAATAGCGACGGAACAACACGAGTGTATCCGCAATAACCTTATAGCCTCGCCCGGTTACGACGTCCCAATCGACCTCGACGGGTTTGGCACCTTGCTCAGCGTAGAAGTCCTGCACTTGAGTCGGTATTTCGCCGTCATTGACGATGACATAATCAAATAAATGATGGCCAACGTGATCATAAACGGCCTGCAGATGATCACTCACTGTATAATTGTCCGTCTCTCCAGGCTGAGTCATAACATTGCACACAAAAATCTTGATGGCGTCCTTATTCGCCAGAATCGCCTCAGTGAGCTTTGGAACGAGCAAATTCGGGATGATACTCGTGTAGAGACTACCCGGACCGATTAGAATGGCATCGGCCTCGCGAATTGCTTCACAAGCCTCCGGTAACGGCTCAACCTCCTCTGGCTCCAGGAAGATCCGTTTGATCTTCCCGCGGGCCTCGGGAATCTTCGATTCCCCGGAGACAATCGTGCCGTCTTCCATTTCCGCATGCAATACCACTGCCTTGTCGGCAGCGGGCAGTACGCGGCCGCGTACTGCAAACACACGGCTCAGTTCACGAACAGCCGTGACGAAATCGCCGGATATATCTGTAATCGCTGCTAATATTAAATTGCCCAAACTATGCCCGGCTAGTCCCGAACCGTTAGAAAAGCGGTAACTGAGCATGTTCGACAGCAATGGTTCAACGTCCGCCAGCGCGGTCAATACGTTACGAATATCGCCGGGAGGAGGCATATGAAGCTCATTCCGGAGTATTCCGGAGCTGCCCCCATCATCAGCGACGGTAACAATGGCCGTGATATCGAGCGGTTTTTCTTTCAATCCGCGAAGCATGACCGATAGGCCGGTTCCACCGCCCATCACTACAATTCGCGGCACTTTCGTTTCGTTGGCTCGATTCATCGTCTTGATTCACCCTCTTAATGTCGGTCTCGGCCCTCATCCCTGTGGCTTACGCGAACCGTTTCCGTTTCACTAGTACCGAGCATCCGGCCCAAATATTCAGCAATGGCGACCGAACGATGCTTCCCTCCAGTACAGCCAATGGCGATAATGACCTGGCTTTTTCCCTCTTTATGATATTGTGGCAGCAGAAAATGCAGCATATCAAGCAGCTTGGTTAAGAAAGACTGCGTCTCCGGCCACTTCATAACATAATCATATACATCGCTATCTTGTCCCGTGTGTGGACGAAGCTGCTCAATATAGTGAGGGTTTGGCAAAAACCGGACGTCGAAGACCAAATCGGCGTCGATCGGTATGCCGTATTTAAATCCGAAGGATGTGATGTTAACGGATAAATAATTGCTCTCCAAATGAGAGAAGCGGGAGATGATTTTCTCTTTAAGCTGAGCAGGCTTAATATTGCTCGTATCAATCACCTGAGTGGCGGAAATCTTCAGTTCCTCCAGCATTTTTCGTTCAAGCCGGATACCGTCCAGCGGCATACCATCCGGAGCGAGTGGGTGACGGCGGCGGCTCTCCTTGTATCGTTGAACCAATACAGAATCTGTCGCATCCAGGAATAAGATTTCAGATTTAATCGTAAAGTGATCCTTTACATAGCCCAGCGACTCGGACAACGCCGTAAAAAATTCTCTTCCGCGCAGGTCGATCACCAGCGCCACCTTGGCGATTTTTCCATTCGATTGCTCGATGAGCTCAGCGAATTTGGGGATGAGTACTGGAGGCAAATTGTCCACGCAGAAAAATCCTAGATCTTCCAGGCTCCTTACAGCGAGTGATTTCCCTGCCCCGGACATGCCTGTAATGATAATCAAATTTGCAACCGATGCTTTCTCTTTGTCTGACATGCATTTCCCTCCTCGTAGAGTTCTCCTGCTCTTCTATCTATATTATATATATCTAAAAATAATATCGACAGCATATATCGACAGAAAATGATGACAGACCCCCGACTTGCTTTTGAGCTTACGAGCCTAAAAGTTACATTTACAATCTTGTAACACTACTAAATTTTTCGAATTTTGCAAGCCTACGAACGAGTAAATAGGCCAGCTGCGCCAACCATTCCCGCATCATTGCCCAGCATTGCAGGAACGATGCTTACTCCTCTTGCCGATACTTCCGGCGTCAGCTTCTGGAACACGCTACGCACTTCATTAAATAAAATGTCCCCAGCTTTGGATACTCCGCCACCAATAATGAACACTTCCGGATTAAGAACGACAGCTACAGCGGCCAACGCTTTCCCTAAATAAAATGCAGCACGGTTGACAATTCGAATAGCCACCTCGTCACCCTCTTTAGCTGCATCAAATACGTCCTTCGCCATAATTTTCTCCACCTGTGACAACGTAGTACGCTCGCCTCTCGCCACAGCATCGTTGGCCATCCGAATAATACCAGTCGCCGAGGATACCGTCTCCAGACATCCGTTCTCACCGCAACCGCATTGAATCGCTTCGAGGTCAGGAACTACTGACATATGGCCAAGTTCTCCTGCAAATCCGGCAAAGCCCTGGTAAATTTTACCATTCAAGATAATACCTGCACCGACTCCCGTACCGAGCGTAGCGCAGACACAGTGATCGATGCCTTTGCCCGCGCCCCCCCATGCTTCTCCTAATGCCGCAACGTTAGCATCATTGTCTATTTTGACAGGCTTGCCCAGACGTGCCTCCAGAATCTCTCGAATCGGAAGATCCCTCAAACCTACATTCGGTGCTAGAATGATAATCCCTTCGCGTACGTCCGTAAACCCGGCAACTCCAGCACCGATACCTGCTACCTGTTCCCATTCAAATGAAGATTCCTCCACAATTTGACGGACATACTGCTCGATGTTGTTCACAACGGTATCGGCACCTTTATCAGCCTCGGTTGGCCCTTCATAAGTATGAAGAAGCTGCCCTTCATCATTACAGATGCCAACTTTGATCGCAGTCCCGCCAAGGTCAACACCAATGTAGATTTTTTCAGACATTGTACAAGCCACCTTTTTCTTCAAATAAAATAGTTTATCCTACGTACCAACTATAAGCGAACCACACGGTTCGGTCAAGAGAAGCGAGCTGTAGAAAATCCAGTAAATACAAGGGTTTTCGCGCAAATGATAAAATTCACAAAGGGTGTTTGAATACAAAAGGGATCTATTCGCCGCCTTCTTACGGACATGCGTCAATCCTTCAAATTCCCAACAAAAAACCCCGCCACTGGCGAGGTTCGCATATTATAAATGACCATTTATATATAGCCTGGTCAAGACATGATTCGCTTCTGTCCCTCCAGAGCCTGGATCGGAGCGATATTTTGCGTAAACTCCAAGGTTCCCATATATTTCCCATCATCACTACGAATGGCAAAATAACGAATGTAAACGAATTTGTCCCTAAACGGAATCCAAAAATCCTCCGAATCCTTCCGTCCAGATTTGAAGTCTGCCAGCAGCTTATCCACAATATGCATGCTTTGCGGAGGATGACAGTTCTGCACCGTGCGTCCAATGACCGCCTTCGTCCGGGCGAAGATCCGTTCCTTCCCGTGGGAAAAGTACCGGACGACATCATGCTCATCGATAAAGGTCAGATCGACAGGCAGATGATTCATAATCGCTTCCATCTGTGCTACGGACACGATCCCTGTCTCGAACCGGATCAGCCCCTCCGGCAGATGGCCGTTCACCGCTTCCTCCTCTTCAGCAAAAGGAAGCGGAACGCGATCGGGAATCCATTTCTCCTTCGGAGCAACCAGACAATAACCGATCTCATCGCTCTCTTCGGCAATCTTAACCCATTCATCCTCTGTCAGCTTCTCCAAGGCCATCGGTAGCAAAATATTCTCTTCTTTAAAGATCATCTCGTTGACCTCAGTGATCACGCGCTCCAGATCGATGATGAGTGTGTCCTTATCCGCACTATCGCCGCTGTAGCTCAGCAGTTTCTCCTTTACTTCCTTGATCATGGCGCGAATCGCATCGTCTACGCCCCACATGACTTTGGTGGGACCATAGATACCATACCTCTCTAAATACGGAAACAACAAATTTTCCTTGCGGCTATAATGCTTATCGATGTCCAGGAGTAGATTCAAATCCTCCACCAGCTTGTAGACGATTTCCTTGCTGTCCTCCCGTTGGAATTTATCCTTATGCAGCTCCAGTTTAAAATTGACATGTCGCTCAATTTCGCGGTTCTCCAGCTTAAAGGTATGGACAGGATGCCCCGGCTGCTCCTCCGGCTTGGATGAGCGGTGAATCTCCTCGATCGAGCCTTTAAAAATAGCCGTGTGGACAGAGCATAAGCGCTGTACCTCAGAGACAGGTATTCCTTCCTCCTCCATCAAAGCTTGCTCCATGGCGGATATTTCCGCTACGGTTACATCTCCTACCGCTTCCTCGAACCGCGCTTTAACCTCCTCTACGCTCTTTCCTTCATGCAGCTCTTTAATAATCTCCTTTAACAGCTCCTGTCGACGTCCCTGCTCTGGTACTGAATACTCCCGATTATTGATGATTTCACTCATCGCCGTAACCTCCTTATATTTTTTATAGCCTACTAGTTAACCCATATTTAATATCCAAAAGGCCCCGAACAGCTCGCCGTACTGGCCTTATTCCATAATTTCATAGCCCTTTGCGCGAAATGCGCTCTTAATCTTATCCAACTCTACCTTGCGCAGCCTGGCTCCCTGGGGTATCGTCATAAAGCGCCCCGCGCTCTGCAGCATCCCCGGCTTGGCAAGCTGCTCAAAGCCCAGGTTCACCATAATATCGATGATTTCAGGATCGGACGTACATAACTCGTACACCGTTTTGCGCAAATCGATTACTTTCCCCATGATTCCTCACCCGCGTTTCTTCAAATTTGATTGAAAACCATTCTCATATCAAAAGTAGCACAGGCAGCCGCAACGACTTGTGATTACAATCACAAGCTAGTTTGTACTCTACCGATATTGTTTATTTTTTTATGAAGATTTGTCACAATAGGAAGAGAAGGAGGCAAGTATCATGAATCAAATTCATTTACTATACATTGAAGACGATACGGAGATTGGGGAATGGGTTAGCAGGAATCTGCAGGAACGCGGCTATCGCGTAACATGGCTGACTAGCGGAGAACGTGCCTTAGAGCAAGCGGATGTCTGTCGGCTTGTCATTCTCGATGTTATGCTGCCAGGCCTAGACGGCTTCACCATCGGACAGCGGATTAAGAAGCAGTACCCGGATCTGCCCATCTTGATGCTCTCGGCAAGAACCTCGATCGACGATAAGCTGCAAGGTCTGGAGTTCGCCGATGATTATTTGACGAAGCCGTTTCACCCGGATGAGCTAGTGGCTCGCATTGAGGTGCTGCTCCGCCGCAGCGGCAATACTTCCTCGGAGCCGCTCAAACTCCGGCATTTGCTCATTCATGAACGCGAGAACCTCATTATTAACCAAGACAACGGGCAGGAGGTCACCCTTACCGGGAAGCAGTTTCATATCTTCAAATACCTGCTGCGCCACCTCGGCCAAATTATGACCAAGGAGCAAATCTATGAAGCTGTGTGGGGTGAGCCCTATCTGGAAGGGGATAAATCTCTAATGGTCCATATCCGGCATTTACGCGAAAAATTGGAGCGCGATCCCGCCTCTCCCGAAATTATCGAAACAATCCGAGGGATCGGTTACCGGGTGAGATCATGAGAATTATGAGAAAAAGCCCTTTACAGCGCCTGCGCACCTCCCTTCTATCGCAATACGTGTTAATTATTGTAACAGCCCTTGTATTTATTCCCGTACTCATTCCAGCCAGCTTTGCAGCCTCCTGGGCCGTGAACCAAATGCTGATTATGAGCGGGCAGGAAAACTATCAACTGCCTTATGGATCCGCATATGAGCTGGAGCAGATGTGGCACCAGCAAGCAAAGGCGCTTGATGGCGCCTCCTCCAAGGAGATTAATGCCAAACTGACCGCGCTCAAGCGGGAATTTCCCGATGCTTCGCTATTCTGGGTCGACGGAGATGGCCTCACACAGCTTCAGCTTCCAGAGCAGCCTGTGCTTCCCGAGAAATGGTCAACCGGGAATACAATCGCCTTCATGAAGGCAGGAATTAATGCTGATCCTTACACCATAGTCGCCTTAATCGGTGGCCACGAGGAGATTGGTCAGGGCTTCATGGTCTTCGAACTGCCTCGCTCTTACCTGACGCCTCAAGGCCGCCCAAGCGATACCCGGTTCTACGGGTTATTCACAGCCCTTATTTTTGGCGTCTTCATCCTGCTGTCCTACCTCTTCTTCCGCGATATCCGTCAACGACTACTACGGCTTGAAGCCGCCATGACCCGTGTCGGGGACAACGGACTTCCAGCACCAACGGCAGAGGGACGGCCTGACGAAATTGGCAGACTGGAACAAGCCTTTAATCATATGGTGGAGCAATTGGAGGAAGGGCGCCGAAGAGAGCGCGAGGAAGAGGACCTGCGAAAGAATCTGATCGCTAATCTATCCCATGACCTGCGCACGCCGCTGACCGTACTGGGCAGCCATCTCTACTCTATTGAAAAAGAGCCTTTATCCGCGCAGGGACGGCAATCCTTATCCCTAATGCAGACGAAGCTGGGTGACCTAGATCACTTAATCGACCATCTGCTATCCTATAATCTCCTAACGAGCGGCAGATACGCCTTGTCTCTAGAACGGCAGGATGTGCACCGCATCGTCAGAGAGAGTGCAGCAGCATGGTATCCGGTCTGGGAAAAAGCTCAAATGGACATTGACATCGACTTGCCCGAGGAACCGCTCAAGTGGGCTGTTGACACGCAGGGCTTCCGGCGCGTGCTGGATAATCTGTTTCAAAATATTGTTCGCCATGCTGGATCAGGAAAATATGTAGGCATCCATGCGATAAGCTGGAAAGGAAGAACCGCTCTAGTTATTACAGATCACGGCCCTGGCCTCCATGCAGATTCGAACGCCAAAGGCGCAGGCCTTGGACTCGCCATCATCGATTTGCTGCTTCAAGAGATGGAGCTTCAGCTTGATACTGAATCCTCGGCTGGTGGAACAAGGTTCATCATATATCCCATCACAAATAAATTTAAGGCACATGATTATGATGAACCACATATCACTTAAAATAATCAGATCTGCCGTATTAACAACCTCTTAACCAAAACTTAAACTGCAGGGGTCACTGCTTTTAAACTTCGGAAGATATGATGGTTTCCGAGGTGATAGCGTGAATGAAATGATTATTCAAACCAAAGGATTAACGAAAAAATACCGCGGACGCGCTGCCGTCGATCAACTGAACCTGGAAATTTCCAAAGGGGATATTTACGGCTTCCTTGGACCAAATGGAGCCGGCAAAACAACGACGATCCGCATGCTGCTCGGACTAATTCAGCCAACAAGCGGATCGATTTCGATATTCGGACAGGAGCTGAGAAAAAACAAACTGAATATTTTGCGCCGAATCGGCTCGCTCGTGGAGTATCCCTCCTATTACGGCCATTTAAGCGCCACCGACAATCTCGAAGCGATCCGCCGGATTCTAAACGTGCCTAAATCACGAATCGATGAAGTGCTGGAAATTGTGTCTCTGGCCAAGGAAGCAAGGCGTCCAGTGAAGGGCTTCTCCCTAGGCATGAAGCAGCGGCTCGGCATTGCCGCTTCATTGTTAGGAAATCCCGAGCTCCTGATTCTGGATGAGCCCACGAATGGGCTCGATCCTTCAGGCATTCATGAAATGCGCGAGCTGATTAAGAACATGCCACGGCAATACGGAATTACTGTGCTCGTTTCCAGCCATTTGCTGGGCGAAGTTGAGCAGATGGCTCATAAGGTCGGCATTATCCGCGAAGGAAAGATGGTGTTCCAGGATACCATCGATAACTTGCGCCTTCAAGCGCAGCATGACATCGAGCTGGTCGTATCCGAGCCGGATTCTGCCATCTGGATCGCCCGCGACCTGGGCCAGATATGCACGATCCAAGGCGGAATCATAACCATCCCAGGCATGAAGGATCCTCAGGTCGCCCATCTCGTCAAACGGCTTGTCGACAACGGGCATGCGATCTACCGGGTAGAGCAGAAGAAGAAATCGCTGGAAGACATCTTCATGCAAGTGATCGGGGAGGGAGCATTATGATGTTGCTGCGCTCGCTTCATGCCGATTTCCTAAAGATACACCGCAAAGGAATATGGTTCCTCATCTTTCTGGCCCCCATCGGTCTCGTCACGATGCAGGGGCTGAACTTCGGACTCCGGTCTGACTATTTATTCAACAGATACAAGGACAATCTATGGGGCGGATTAATTTACAATATCGAACTGTTCGTTCCGATGGCTCTTTTCCTCGGCTGTACCTTGATCAGCTCCTTGGTCGCCAATGTGGAGCATCAAATGAGCTCGTGGAAGCAGCTGCTGGCCCTACCGATTTCAAGAAGCGCTGTATTCCTGTCCAAATTCACACTCTGTGTGCTCCTGTTGACCGCTTCCTGTCTGCTGCTGCCACTTTGTACTGCAGGACTGGGATTCATTCTTGGCTTTGGGCCTGCTCTACCAGTCCAGGAGCTGCTTTCCATGGGCTTTTATCCATATTTAGCAGCTTGGCCGCTATTGGCCCTTCAGCTTTGGCTGTCGCTTACACTTCGCAATCAAGCCCTTCCAGTATCGACTGGCGTAGCCGCAGCGATTATCTCGCCCTTTACGGTGGATTTATCCGCGTGGCTACCGCTCAATTGGCCCACGTTGGCCCTAGGGGGCGACAACCCGTTGCCCTTCATCATCGGCGGCACGGTTTTGGGGCTCTTCATTATGCTGATCAGCCTGCTGCACTTTAACCGAAAGGATGTGGACTGACCATGCGGAATTTTTTGCGAATTTTATCTGCGGAATCGCTCAAAATGTCCCGTTCTGGCATTTGGCTCATTATTCTGGCTAGCCCGCTCCTTTCATTATTAATCGGTGCATTAGTATCCGTGCCTGCGGGTGCTGATCCATGGCCGATCATACTCGGCGCCATGGTCATGCTGCACGGCATGCTGTTCCTGCCGATTATGGCCGGATTATTCGCAGCCTTCATCTGCCGCTACGAGCATACTGGCGGCGGCTGGAAGCAGCTGCTTGTCCTGCCCGTATCGCGTACAGGCGTATATCTCGCGAAATTTGCCGTCGTGACCGCCCTGCTTGCGCTTAGCCAACTCTTCTTCCTAGTGTCTCTGATTGCTGCTGTAAGCTTCCATGATTTCCCTGGTCCTATGCCTTGGGGAATGTTCTTCCGAAGCATTATAGGCGGGTGGATTGCCTGCCTGCCGCTGGTTGCGCTGCAGCTTGGCGTGTCGCTGAACTGGGCGAGCTTTGCGGCACCGCTTGCGCTGAACGTATCGCTGACGATTCCGAATATGCTCATCGTTAATTCGTCCACCTATGGCCCGTTCTATCCTTGGGCTCAGCCACTGCTCGCCATGATGCCAAGCGGCGAGGCTGACTTCGGCGCCTTTAACCTGCCCTACCCAAGCTTGCTGATCACCGTCCTGGGCAGCTTTCTGCTATTCTGTCTAACTGGACTTACCTATTTCCGCCGGAAGGAAATTTAAACAAAGCGTGCGGAGGTAGTTCATTCCCAAGCTGAAGGCATATTCTAGATGCCCCTGAAAGTACGGGGTGACTTTTAAGAACCTGAAAAAGCCCTAAAGAGCCTGAGGGATTCCTCAGGCTCTTTAGGCTCTTTATTCATAAATACCTTGATTTTCAATATTTCGCTTTTCATCCAACTTTACGGGTTCAGCGTTTCACTCCAATCGCGCACCATAGCGCCCTCCAGCAGCTTCTCACAATCCAACGCCGCCATGCAGCCGGAGCCTGCAGCGGTAATCGCTTGGCGGTAGCGTGTATCTTGTACGTCGCCGCAGGCGAACACGCCCTCGACATTCGTCATCGTTGTTCCCGGCTGCACAATAATATAGCCGTGCTCGTCTGTTACAATTTGGCCGCCCAGAAACTTCGTATTCGGCGTATGGCCAATCGCAATAAAAATCCCATCCGCCGGAATGAGCTCTTCCTCTTGGGTCGCATTATTACGGACCTTAAGTCCGGTGACCGCGCCCTGCTCGTCTGTAGACACCTCTATCGGCGTACGATTCAGCGCCCATTCGACCTTCTCATTACCCCGAGCGCGATCCTGCATAATCTTCGAGGCACGCAGCTCATCGCGGCGATGCACGACCGTTACGCTAGCCGCAAAGCGCGTTAAAAAGCTGGCCTCCTCCATAGCTGAATCTCCACCGCCGATGACGATGATTTTTTTGCCACGGAAGAAAAATCCATCACAAGTCGCGCAGGTGCTTACCCCACGGCCCACATTCTCCTTCTCTCCAGGAATGCCGAGATATTTCGCGGATGCTCCGGTAGAGATTATGACCGTCTCTGACTCCAAAGCCTCCCCGCCCTCCAGGGTCAATTTAAAGGGCCTTGTGCCAAAATCCACCTCTTGTACCCATCCGCTTCTGAATTTCGCTCCAAATCGTTCCGCCTGCTTTCGCATCTGATCCATCAGCTCCGGACCCATGATACCTTGCGGAAACCCCGGAAAGTTCTCAACCTCCGTTGTCGTCGTCAATTGCCCCCCAGGTTCCATCCCCTCGATCACGAGCGGATTCAAGTTCGCGCGGGCCAAGTAAATTGCTGCCGTCAGCCCCGCCGGCCCGGTTCCAATCACAATCGCTTTGTACATTAACCCAAACCTCCCTGGTATCCCTTGTGTATTAAATCAATTCATAATTACTTATGATCTATTATGTAATTGATCCTATACACAAGTTTTACCCAAGTCTGGCTTACTTTACCCGCTGGCCTGCAATAAGCCTCCATACTCCCGTGAACTTATTGGACGAAAGGAATTGTACGATTCACTTTCTCTTTAACATTACATACCTGGTCTACCCGCCGGGCATACTTACTGGCCGTAGATGCGGAAATACCGTAGCGCTTGGCGATCTCCTCATAGGTAATCGATTTGCGATGCATTTTGGCGGTCAAGTAGTCCAGTGCTGCTGCCCAGCCTTCAATATGGGCCATCGCTGGAATATCTGGATATAGTCGAGTCAAAAAGTCTACCCACAGCGTTTCGATATCATGCTGTAATTGTAGATCCGAGACTTTCCCGATCCGCTTCACGGCCAAATCGATCACCGCCTGCCATTCACTGCGCCATACCGGTAAGTTGGCACCTATTTTGCTGGGGTCAATCATCGTGGTCCCCCCGTCTTTCCATATAGGTACCGGCCCTTTTACGCCAAGTGAACGCAACACGAATACAGCCATGTCCTTTAAGTAGACATCCTCTTCCGGAATTAGCAAAAATGCCAGGAGCGCTTCCTCAACCTCCGGATCGGCAATCAAGCGAAGCGTCTGAATCACTTGAAGCTTCGTATGATGATCGCCATGGCGTAAAGCCCAAAAGAAGGAAGATCGGATAAGGGGATTCTCCCGGATGTCTGGAGGCAAGCCATTCTCCCATTTTTCCGGATACTTAAGCTGCTCTTCAAAAGGAAGGTTATAATGATAGCTGATCGGAGGATACTGCCCGTGTAGCTCATAATCATCCATTCGGTTTAAATAAAAAGAGGATATACCCGAATCAGGATCAAGCTTCTTCAGCTGCCGCCAGAGCGCTTTGGCGACCGAACAGCGCCCGGTATTGTATGCGGCCACCGCTGCGTAATGATATAAGGTAGGATCGCCATTCACCTCTGGATCTTTAAGAAGCCGCCTAAAGTGCATATAAGCTGCTTCGTGCTCGCCCAAAATGCCCATCGTCGTCGCCAGCTTGAACAAATGCTCCTGATGGAATGGAACGACGATTCGCAGCAGCTCCCTCAGCTTGTCCAGTGCCTCTACATTTCCTTCACGCTGTAAAAATACAGCCAAATTGCATAGACCATGCAAATTACCTGCATCCTGCTCCAGCACTTCGTGGATCGTGTCCAACGCCTCTGGAAATAGCCCCAGATAATAGTAGCCTAGCGCCAAATTGTTACGAGCGGCCAGAAAGTCCGGATACTCGGCAACAATACCCTCCAACAGCTTCACTGCCTGGATGAATTTCCCTTCCTCCAGCAGCTCACGGGCTAAATCGTGCTCGACCATGCCTTCACGCGCTTTGATGCTCTTTAATTTCGTCGGACGATGCAGCTCATACTGCAGCAAATCCATCATTTCTTCGGCTTCTGCTAGAAACTGTCCGCTCTCATCTTCTTCTAAATACGTAATTAATGCCTCTTCTGCCGCTTCAAACTGCTCCATATTCGCATAATTGTTAGCCATATAGAAATAACATTCCGTCATGGACGGATCAATGTCCCGTAAAATGGCGGACAATACGGCATTGGATGCCTCATAATCGCCCATTTCGGACAGGATGCCCGCCATATTGCAATGATTTACCGGATTACCCGGTTCGTATTCCACTGCTTTACGAAAATATTTCAATGCCTTGTCATAGCGATTGCGGTCTAATGATGAGACAGCTCTCTCAAAGAAAAAGTTCGCATCCATAGAAAGCGGCAGCACATTCGTCTGTATGTCTTCCATCTGGACTTTGTTCTTCTTCAATCAAGGCACCTCCTTCTATCCCTATCTCTCCCACACAGTATACCATAGTGGAGGCCCTCCTCCCACGGGGAATCGGGAAGGTAAAATACGGATTGCTTCCGGATTTAGAGGAAAAAACTAATTTATCCAGAAATATAATTTAGATGATAAATTTTACAATAGAGGAGCGAGTTCCAGTGGGGATTTTATGGGAAAACATTGTAGTAACTATATTGATTATCTTAGTCCCTCTAGCATTAATTGCCGGGTTGGCCTTGTGGCTGATTCTAGGCCATCATCGCCACAAGCCTTAAAATGAAAAAGAACCAGAAATCCTCCACGAAGATTCTGATTCTGGCTCTTTTATATGCTCGTAGCATTTCATTCTTAAATTCCACGATCTCTGAACAAAGCTGCAATGGACCCGCCCTCCACGATGAACTGAATCGCCTGGGATAGCATCGGAGCTACGGACAGCACTTTAAAATGGGCAGGCGGCGGCTCCGGCAGCTCGATCGAGTCCGTCACAATGACTTCTCGAATATTCTTATGATGAAGACGCTCCACCGCTTGATCCGAGAACAGCCCGTGCGTGGCACAGACATAGGCGTCATTGGCACCACGTTCCTTTAGCCCCTCCACGACATTTACAATTGTAGATCCAGTATCAATGAGATCCTCAATAATGATCGGTGTATACCCCGCAACATCCCCAATTACATGCGTAATAACCGACTCGTTATGGGCCGGCCGCTTCTTGATCATAATCGCGAACGGTGAATCCAGCCCGCTAGCCAGCTTCTCCGCCATGGATGCCCGCCCGGCGTCCGGTGATACAACGACTGGATTAGATATGTTCTGTGCCTGCAAATATTCTGTCATCAAATCCAGCGCAGTCAAATGATCAACAGGAATGTTAAAGAACCCTTGAATAGCCGGAGCGTGCAAGTCGATCGTTGCTACCCGGCTCGCCCCGGCAGTGGTCAGCACATCAGCCAGCAGCTTTGCGGAAATCGGTTCCCGCGGAGCCGACTTGCGCTCCTGCCGCGCATAACCATAATACGGCATTATGATATTGACCGTCCGCGCCGAAGCTCGCTTGGCTGCGTCAATCATGACCAGCAGCTCAACGAACAGCTCATTGATCGGATGAGAGAGAGACTGCACCAGAAACACATCGGAATTGCGGATGCTCTCTTCATAATGGACATAGATTTCTCCGCTTTTAAATCGGGACAGTTTGACCTTGCCAGGCTCAACGCCTAGCCGCTTGCAAATCTGGGCCGTCAATCTTGGATTGGATGAACCCGAAAAAATTCTCAGCCTGGATTCCATAACATCCTCCTGGATCATTTGTAGTAGTCACTTATGTGCAAGCTCAGAGAGTTCAGGGGCTCAGGGAGCCCCTGCTGCAATCTAGTCCTGCTCCAATTGAATCATTCTGCGCTGCCGTTTCGTGAACGTTGCCAGCTCCCGTACCCCCAGCTGGTACAGTGTAGCACGTGCTACATCCAGATGCTCGCTTAGCTTTAGCGGGTCATGAGCATCAGAGCCAACGGTCAGCGGGATTCCCAACTGAATAGCAGATTCCAGAATACGACGGCTCGGGAACATTTCAGCACAAGGCTTGGATAAGCCTGAAGCATTTAGTTCCATCGCTATCCCCGATTCCGCTATAGCTGATAAAGCGGCGTGCTCTAGTGCCCTTGTCTCCTCCACCTGGGCCGGGCCCGGAGAATAGCCAAAGCGCTTGATGACATCGAAATGACCGATAATATCATAAAAACCTGTTTTTGCCGCCTGACCTATTGCTTTATAATAACGCTCATATACAGCAAAGACGTCCTGACCCTCCCAGTTATGAACCTGCCGGTAATCCGAAATATCCCACTCGCCCAGAAAGTGAACTGATCCAATAACATAATCCCAAGGATAGCCTAGAATAATCTTCTCAATCTCTGCTTCCCAGCCTTCGATATAGTCGCCTTCCAAGCCTACCTTCACATCGATCTGGCCGCTGTACTTCTCTTTAAGAGCAAAAGCCTCTTCCACATAGAGCGGCAGCTCGTCCAGCGCCATCGCCATCTCGGGATAGTACGTCTTAGGGTTCACATGCAGCAGCGGCATATGATCCGATAGACCGATTTCAGATAAGCCGATCTCGATCCCCCTGACCACATATTCCTCCAGACTCCCGACAGCATGACCGCAACGGGCATGATGTGTATGATAATCGATCCAATAATTGCTCTTCTTAGCCATTCCCGATCCCTCGCTCTAGTTTCTCGGTGCACACTTCCGTGTATAAATTCCCCTGAAGCCCTATCTAATCACGGCGCGGCCGTTCATGACGGCGCTCCAATTCCTGCATAATGTCGTCGAGCGGCAAGTTTCGCTCACACAGCAGAACGAGCAAGTGGTAAATTAAATCGCTGACTTCGTAACGCAGCTCGTCATTATCTCCATTTTTGGCGGCGATAATCGATTCCGCAGTTTCTTCGCCTACTTTTTTAAGAATCTTATCAATCCCTTTTTCGAACAAGTAGGTGGTATATGCCCCTTCCGGGCGCTCTTGATAACGCTCCGCGATCAATTGCTCCAGCTCGCTCAGCACGGCAAATCGGCCGCCTACCTCACTCCCCGCTGCAGGGCCTGAACCACCCGTCGCTTGATCTCCGGGCGCTGAGGCTGCTGCTACGCGATAGAAGCAGCTATCTTCCCCGGTATGACAAGCCGGGCCTTGACGCTGAACCTCCACTAGCAAAGTATCGCCATCGCAATCATAACGAAGGGACACGATCTCCTGCGTATGGCCTGAGGTTGCTCCCTTATTCCACAGCTCGGAGCGCGAACGGCTCCAAAACCAAGTCTGTCCCGTCTCCAGCGACTTCTTCAAGGATTCCCGGTTCATGTAAGCCAGCATCAGCACGTCCTTCGTGGATGCGTCCTGCACGATAGCCGGAACGAGGCCGCTCTCGTTCCATTGAATGATCTCTTCCAGCTGATTCAGCGGAAGCTGCTGCTTAAGTTGCTGAGTCATCGTATTTCCACTCCTCTGGATATCAGATCCTTTTTCAAATCAGGGATCGCAATCTCTTTATAATGAAAAATCGTTGCCGCCAAGGCGGCATCCGCCTCTCCTTCTGTCAACACGTCGTAGAAATGAGATACTTTCCCCGCGCCGCCGGAAGCAATGACAGGAATGCCTACAGCACGGCTGATGGCTTTCGTTAAGGATAGATCAAATCCATCTTTCGTGCCATCCGCATCCATACTTGTTAGCAAAATTTCCCCCGCGCCTCTCGATTCGGCATCCTGAGCCCACTTGATTGCGCTCATCCCCGTCGCCTTACGTCCCCCGTGGGTGTATACCTCCCAGTCCTTCAGCTCCTCGCTATATTTTGCGTCAATCGCGACTACGATACATTGAGAACCGAAGCGCCGAGCCCCATCCGAAATCAATTCGGGATTCAGCACAGCCGCTGTGTTAACGCCGATTTTGTCCGCGCCCGCTCGCAAAATTCGCTTCATATCCTCTACCTGAGAAATGCCCCCGCCTACAGTGAAGGGAATGGAAATTTCACCAGCGGTTTGCTTCACGACCTCAACCATCGTCGCTCTACCTTCATTCGAAGCGGATATATCCAGGAAAACAAGCTCATCCGCGCCTTCCCGGTCATACAGTGCCGCTAGCTCCACCGGGTCACCCGCATCCCGCAGATTTACAAAATTAACACCTTTTACAACCCGCCCGTCCTTCACATCAAGGCAGGGTATAATTCGCTTTGCGAGCATAATGGATCATTCCTCTCCAATTGGAATCTCAGTTTCTCTCAGTTTCGATATATTCGATATATAAGTTCATACGATTTATTGGTTTATCCTAGTCCATTGTAAGGTCCATTCCTGCAACCCTCATACGAACCTATTTCAAAGGCCCAGACTAGTCCTTAATGGCCTGAATTGCGGCTGCCAAATCGATGTTGCCAGTATACAATGCCTTGCCCACAATCGCACCGCCCACGCCCTCCTGGGCATGAGCTGCAAGCCGAACCAGATCGTCCTGAACCGTCACCCCGCCTGAGGCGATTACGGTGCGCCCCGAGGACTTGGCCAGGGCAACAATCGCCTCCACGTTAGGCCCCTGCATCATGCCATCGCGAGAAATATCCGTAAAGATGAAGGTTTCCGCTCCCTTGGCGGCCAATTCCTTCGCAAGCACCTCGGCTTGAACCTCCGAGGTTTCCAGCCAGCCGCGCGTGGCCACAAAGCCATTACGGGCATCGATCCCGATGGCGACTTTATCGCCGTAAGTTCCGAGCACGGATTCCGTGAACTGGCGATCCTCAATCGCTGCTGTACCAAGAATGACCCGGCTTACGCCAAGCGACAGCAGGCGCTTCACATCGTCCAGCGTACGCAGACCGCCGCCGACTTGAACGGGAACCTGCACGCTGCGAGCAATTTCTCCGATCAGTTCATCGTTCACCGGGTGCCCAGCCTTCGCACCGTCCAAATCAACCAGATGGATGAACGTACCGCCCTGGGCCTCCCAGGACTTAGCCACCTCCACCGGATTATCATTATATACCGTTTCACGTCCATAATCGCCCTGAACCAGGCGGACACACTTGCCTCCCCGAATATCAATCGCCGGGTAGATGATAAATGAAGACATAGATTACGTTCCTCCGCTCTATACATTTCCTCTGCTATAGAGGTTATTAATGCCTTTACAACTATACAATCTGATCTGGTGAGTAAATGATCGTGTCTTTGACCGCAAACCACTTGCTCGTCTCCGAAAATCGATCCATGAATACATAAGTCTACGATCAATTACATAGATCCGATCAGTAAGTCAATTTAGCCCACCTAAACCCACTAAACTCACCTAAACTCATCCATACCTTTCAACCGATAGCGCTGTTTTTCCTATTTAAGCGCTATGTTGAGCCAAGGCCAAGGCCAGGAAGCTCTGCAGCAGCGCCATACCGTGCTCCCCGCTCTTCTCGGGGTGGAACTGCATGCCGTATACGTTGCCACGGCCCACAATCGCCGTCACCGGATGACCGTAGTCGGTCACGGCGAGAAGATCCTCCGCAGCTTGCGGCTTTACATGATAGGAGTGGACGAAGTACACATGTCCTTCATCCAGCCCCGCAAGCAGCGGACTTTCCGGCTGCAGGAACTTCAGCCGGTTCCAGCCCATGTGCGGCACCTTGTATGGGCCGCCCGCAAAGCGCACCGCCCTGCCCGGCAATAAGCCGAGGCCCTCGTTGCGTCCATGCTCTTCGCTCTCGTCGAAGAGCAGCTGCATACCGAGGCATATGCCGAGCAGCGGTGTGCCGTTTGCGGCGGCCTGCCGCACAACGGCGTCCAGCCCGGTGCCGCGCAGATGCGCCATGGCGTCGCCGAAGGCGCCTACGCCAGGCAGCAGCACGCCGTCGGCACCGAGAATCGCCGCAGCGTCGCTCGTGACGAGCCCCTCGTAGCCGAGGCGCTCGACCGCTTTGCTGACGCTATGCAGGTTGCCCATTCCGTAATCAACGATGGCAATGGCCAAAGTTAGAGCACTCCCTTCGTTGACGGAACGCCGCTCACGCGCGGATCAATGCTTGTAGCTTCATCGATGGCGCGTCCAAGTGCTTTGAACACGGCTTCGATCATATGGTGCGTGTTCTGTCCGTAATGGACAATTACATGCAGCGTTACCCGTGCCTCCAGCGCCAGCTTCCACAAGAATTCCTGTACGAGCTCCACATCGAAGCTGCCTACCCGGCTGGACGGATACTCCGCGCGGTATTCGAAATGCGGCCGGTTGCTGCAATCAATGACAACCTGCGCCAGCGCTTCGTCCATCGGAACAAATACGCTTGCATAGCGTTTAATGCCTCTTTTATCGCCCAGCGCTTCCCGCAAACACTGCCCGAGGCAAATCCCGATATCTTCCACCGTATGATGATCATCAATTTCAATATCACCATGCGCATCTACCGTCAGATCAAACTGACCATGCTTTGTAAACAGGTCGAGCATATGATCCAGAAATGGCACATCGGTCTGGAGATTAGCTTGCCCGCTGCCATCTATCGAAAAGCTCAATTTAATATCCGTCTCATTCGTCTTACGGCTAACGCTTGCACTCCGCTCTCTTGTCTGTTCCTGATTGGTTGTCATTATTCATTCCCTGCCTTTCCTTCTTTACGCATTCGAATTTCGATCGCTCGCGCATGGCCTTCCAGCCCCTCACGGCGCGCCAGCTCCATAATGGTCTCACCGTTCGTTAACAAAGCTTCTTTACTATAGTAGATCAAACTGGATTTCTTAATAAAATCATCTACATCCACCGGAGATGAGTAACGTGCCGTTCCATTGGTAGGAATGATATGATTCGGTCCGGCAAAATAATCCCCGACTGGCTCCGAGCTATACGGCCCAAGGAAAATAGCACCCGCATTTTCAATCAGGCCAAGATATGCTATCGGTTCTTCGACAATAAGCTCAAAATGCTCCGGCGCCATCTGATTAATAACGCTGATCCCCTCTTCAATCGAATCCACTAGAAGAATGACTCCGTAACTATTGATCGAAGCTTCTGCAATCTCCCGCCGCGGCAGCTCTGCCAATTGACGCTGAACCTCATCCCGGCAAGCATTGGCAAAGGCTTCAGAAGTGGTTACCAATACGGCAGATGCCATCTCATCATGCTCGGCTTGCGACAACAGATCCGCGGCCACATAAGCCGGATCGGCGCTGTCGTCGGCCAGAACAGCAATCTCGCTTGGGCCCGCAATGCTGTCAATATCGACAGCACCATAGACTTCCCGTTTCGCAAGCGCGACATAAATATTTCCAGGCCCGCAAATTTTATCAACAGGCGCGATGCTCTCTGTACCGTAGGCAAGGGCTGCTATAGCCTGCGCTCCACCTACCCGGTAAATTTCATTCACTCCTGCTTCCGCTGCGGCAACCAGAATATATGGATCGATACCCGCCTTGCCATTGGTCGCCGGCGGAGTCACCATGACGATTTCCGGCACGCCTGCTACTTGTGCGGGAATGACGTTCATCAGTACCGAGGAGGGATAAGATGCCTTGCCACCAGGCACGTAGACGCCAACTCGCTTGAGCGGGCGAATGATCTGACCTAGAATGCTCCCGTCAGGCTGCAAATCCATCCAGGAATTACGCTTCTGCCGCGAATGATAGGCGCGAATATTCTCCGCCGCAGCCGATATTGCCGATACAAAAGAAGGCTCTACCTGTTCGTAAGCCGCCCGTAATTCCTCCTCCGTCACTCGAAGCGATTCCGGTGCCAGCTTCATTCCGTCCAGCTGTTCCGTATAATTTAGAAGCGCGGCATCCCCTTCATTTTTCACAGCACTAACGATGGCTTTGACGATCGCATTTTGCTCCGCTGAACCGTAGTCCACTTCCCGCTTCAGCTGAAATTGTCCCGCCGATACGATTCTCATCCCTGTTTGCCTCCTATCATTCACTAACATCCATTCCCATATTTACGAAGCTTTCTTTCCCTGTTCTCATGCATTTTCGCTTGTCTGTCCTTCTACCGTTCGTCCATCTCCGCCCTAGCTCTCGATTCCCGTGCCTTGAATAACCCGGTTTAATGCGTCGCATACCGCCTGGATTTCGCCGTTCTTCATGCGGTAGCTAACTCGGTTTGCAACTAAACGACTTGTAATTTCAAATATACTCTCCATTTCCACCAGGCCATTTTCCTTTAATGTCCGACCAGTTTCCACCATATCTACGATCCGATCAGCCAGGCCGATCAGCGGTGCCAGCTCAATAGAGCCGTTTAACTTAATGACTTCCACCTGCTGGCCCTGCTCACGGAAATACTGCGAAGCTACATTTGGATACTTGGTCGCTACACGTTGGTGAATGCCAGGCTTCCAATCCGGCAGCGCAATGACCGACATCCGGCAGCGAGCGATCCCCAGATCAAGCAGCTCATACACATCGCGATTTTCTTCCATTAGCACATCTTTACCAACGATTCCGATATCCGCCACCCCGTACTCGACGTAAGTCGGCACGTCCACAGGCTTTGCCATAATAAATTCCATGCCGATCTCCGGCAAAGAAATAACGAGCCTGCGCGACTCATCCACGTCGCTAGGAATAGATAGTCCCGCTTCACGAAATAATGCCGCTGCCTGTTTATATATACGCCCTTTGGGCATAGCCACCTTAATAATTTCTCCCAAAGCTTAAGTCCTCCCTTCTTGCCATATACAGGTTAGAAACTTACAAAGCTGCGTATCTCGCCATAAGCTGGCCCTAATGGGCCGCTACGCACATTTTGTGCTACCGTTTCCGTTTCAGATAACAAATCCTCCGGTTTGTCGGTATGCTTCATGAGTACGCTTCGTCCTTCACTCCGCAGACGAGCCGCTTCAGCAAAAGCCAACTTGCGATTCGTCGCATCGTATTGCAGCAAAATCGGCAGCTCCCGCTCGGTCTGAATGCCGCCTACCCCGTCCAGAATCCGATTTGTCTTGAGCGAGAAGCCCGTAGCCGGTGCCGGACGGCCAAATTGCTGGAGCAAATTATCGTAACGCCCGCCGCTGCACACCGGAAAACCAAGCTCAGCCGCATATCCTTCAAAGGTCATTCCCGTGTAATACGAGAAGTCCCCGATCATCGTTAAGTCGATCATGACATGCTGCGCGACCCCGTAATCCTCAAGCGCATCCCATACTTGAGCAAGATGCTCGATCGAGGACTGTGCCAGGGAATTGCCGCTAAGCTCCAAGGCCTGATGGCATACTTCCTTCCCACCGCGCAGCTTAAGCACGCCTTCTAGTTCATTTCTCTGTTCTTCGGTCAGAGACAGACTCGCCAGCGTCTCACGGTACCCGACGTAATCGCGGTGCATCAGCACTTCCTTCAATGTCTCCCTAGCTTCCTCTCGATCAGGAATGGCATCCTCGAGCAATCCGTTCAGAAAGCCGACATGACCCAGGGCGATCTTGAAGGTCGTAACCCCCGCTGCCTGGAGTGAGGATACAGCCAGGGCTACGACTTCGGCATCGGCCTCTGCAGAATCATCGCCGACAAGCTCTACGCCTGTTTGGAAGAACTCTGCTTCCTTCCCCGCTTCCTCTTCAATGGCCCGAAATACGTTCGCATGGTACGACAATCTAAGCGGCAGAGGCTCATCCCTTAATAATGAGGAAACGACCCGCGCGATGGGGGCAGGCATGTCTGAACGTAGCACCATTGTGGTTCCTCGATTATTGAGCAGCTTAAACAGCTTCTGATCTGATGTTGAGCTAGCCACGCCAACCGTGTCGTAATATTCCATTGTCGGTGTCATTATTTGACGGTACCCCCAGCTGGTCATGCAGTCCAATACACTACGTTCTATGGCCCGCAGCTTCTCTACCGCAAAAGGCAAATAATCGCGCACACCAGCCGGTTTTTCAAATCCCTTCGGTTTAGACAAGACTTTCACCTCTTCTATATATAAACTGAATTATAAATTTCTTTATCATATTAAAGTGCTACCATACTACCAAATTAAAGGGTATGGCATATTTTATCATACTTACTTCTTAATCGTCAATGTACTAAGTTTTTGACTGCACCTGGATTTCAAAATGCCATCAATTACAACTTTAACATACCTGCGCCTATTTGAAAGGGAGTCGGATAAAACCGTTTATGGCTCTTCGACGTCTTAACATATAGATGCAAATTATTCCCCCGACTTATAGCATGGAGATGTATACAGAAAGGAGCAAGAACGTGCAAGAAAAAGAATGGGCTGCCGCCGCATGCCTTGGAGACGAAGATGCCTTCTACAAGCTGGTATCTTCCCACAAAAGAAAATTGTTCGGCATCGCCCATAGCTATTTGAAAAATGAGGCCGATGCCTTGGAGGCCGTCCAAGAGGCTATTTGCCGCGCCTGGATCAAATGCAAGCGGCTGCGTGACCCGGCAGCCTTCGTACCGTGGCTCATTCGCATCCTGATTAACTGTTGTCATAATGAGCTAAGGTACCGCAAAAGAACTTTGCCTCATTATACCGAAGCATCGCAGGAGAAAATAGAAATGATCAGTGTTTACAGACTGGATCTCGAACAGGCGCTCGATCGCCTAAAGCCGAAATATCGTGATGTACTCATGCTCAAGTATTATCAGGATATGACGTTAACTGAAATCGCCTTTATTCTGGGTCGGCCTGAAGGCACCGTGAAAACCTGGCTGCATCAGGGATTAAAGCAAATACGGGAACATATAGGAAGGAGAGGTGAAGGATACGATGAGAAACCATCATTTTGATCGGGAATATGCTCAGGAAGAAAAGCTACTGACAGATTATTATAAGTCCCATGGTACCGCTGCCACCCAGATCGATGAGGAAAAATTAAATAATGCACTTCTCGCAGGTATCGCAGCGGGAAATTCCCGGCCAAAGCAACTCACTCATTCCTATCCTTGGAAACTTGCAGGCACAGTACTTGCTTGCTGTTTGATCCTTTTCGGCGGCTGGCAGGCTTGGGTGTTGGAAAAAAAAGAGCATTCTTCATTTCATGCCTCCCATTTGGATATACCAAGCTTCGTATACAACAGAATGACGCACACGCATAAAGACGCAGCACGACATGGATTGTATCAGCCTATCAACGAGACGGTCACGCAGGGCGATTATCAGGTAACTATAAACGGGGTTCTTGCTGATCGTACAGAGATGATTATATTTTATACCTCGGTTAATTTACCGGGGAATGTCCCTATTTCTCCCCGAGACGCCAAATTTCTGGATACCGGAGGAAATCACCTGAATGTTGGGATAGATTATTCTTCAACAACCCCCCGACCAGGAACAACGACAAATGTCCAGCATGGTGAATTTACACTTTCATTTCATAAAAACGATATACCAGAGCAATTCATTTTCTCGGCAAAATGGGGTCACAATCAGGCATCTGATGCTGAACATGAACTCATTGAGTTCCCTATTCTGCTTGATTCCAGTAAATATGCTAATTTGGAGCATAGAATCACGGTTAATCGATCGGCAACGATTGGACAATATATTTTTACTGTTACAGACATCATGCTTTACCCATTAACGACAAGAGTCAATGTCCAAATCGAATCTGCCGGGGAGAATCTATACCAAGGTCTGATCGAACCGGTTCTATGGGTAACTCAGGAGGGCACACGAAAGTCCATTCCTATGCAAATGTCTTCGACAAATGCAGGCTCAAACCAACTTCTCATCCAGTTTGACAGCCTGTACTATTCCGATTGGCAACAGCTTTCATTTGGTGCCTCTGGAATGGAGGAATCGTTAGGGGAGGATTTAGAACTTGTACTCGATACGGAAAAACAGGAACTGATTTCTTCTCCGAACGATTCCATTCGGCTTGAGCGCATAGTTCCAAACAAAGAATTTATTGATCTTTATTTTGAGCTTGATTTGGTTTCCGATCAAAGGGTTGTGCGCTTCGAACTAGATGAAGAGTTCATGGATGGAAACGGGGAAAAACACTCATTAATTGGGGGCCGTTCCAGCTCCCGATCAGATAAATTCCAAACGGTTAACTATAAATTAAAACCGGGAGACTACGCCCAACCGTTGACCTTAAAACTGCTTTCCTATCCGGGAACAGACATCAACCAAACTTTTGAAATTCCGCTTCTCTCCGAGAACAATCCAAAGAAATAAGAACTGCACTCTCATTCCCATCCTTCCCGCAGTTAACCAAATATCTCACCTAACAACAATAAAGGATCGCCTAAGGGCGATCCTTTATTGTTTCACTTCTTTTTGTACAGTTCTTCTTGTGCTGTAACTACGGTCTCTGGAGCGGCTGCCTGTGGTTTGCGCTCGATCAAGCGAAGCGGGTTTCCGCCCACGAAGGTTCCAGGCGCCACGTCCTTATGAACGATCGATCCGGCAGCTACGACCGCACCGTCTCCAATCGTGACACCGGGTAATATCGTCGTATTGGCACCAATCATAACCTCATCGCCAATATGAACTTCCCCCAGCCGATATTCCTTGATCAGATATTCATGTGCCAGGATCGTTGTATTATAGCCGATCACCGAGTTACGCCCAATTGTAATCAGCTCTGGGAAGAATACATCCACCATAACCATGAGGCCGAACGCGGTGTGCTCACCCACCTTCATTCCCAGAATGCGGCGATAAATCCAGTTCTTTAGCGGTAGCACCGGACAATACCTAGCCAGTTGGATGAAAATAAAATTTTTGACACCCTTCCATGGACTTACCGTACGGTACAACTGCCATAGTGCATTTGACCCCTCTACTGGATAACGCTGCACTCTCCTCACTTCTTCTGTAGCTCCCATCCTAATACTCCGTATAAATCTAGCATGTCCTCCAGAATATAATCCGGATTGTACTTCTTCAGTTCCTCTGCCCCTTTAAGAGACCAGGCTACGGCGGCTGAGAGAGCACCGGCTGCTTGGGCTGACTTAATATCTGCAGGACTATCCCCGATCATGATCGTGCGCTTTGGATCAGCATTTAGCTGCTCCATGGCCTTCAGGACCGGCTCTGGGTGCGGCTTCGGATGTGTCACATCCTGTACCGTAACAATCGTGTCCATATATTTCACTAATCCGAACAACTCCAATACACGCATCGTTGACGGTCTAATCTTAGTCGTAACGATTCCAAGCTTAATTCCTCTGTCTTTCAAAGTAGAAATCACTTCGTCTACATGGGGAAATCCCTTGACCATCGTATCGTGATGTATCGTGTTAAACGAGCGGTAATCGGTTACCAGCTCCGAGACATCCTGCCAGCCCGAGAAAGCCTGAAATTGCTGTTCCAACGTCATCCCCATATAAGGGATAATCTGCTCCCGGGTACGCGGCTGCTTATGCTTGTCCAATACATGCTGAAAAGACGCAATAATCAGTTCGTTCGTATCGATAATCGTTCCGTCTAGATCAAATAACACCGTGTCAATCTTCAATTTAAGCTACTCCTTTTTCTGTTCCTCGTCTTTCCTTGTCTCAGAGATATCCTCACCCTGTGCCTTCTCATTTAGAACTTTCTTGTTCAGAGCGGCTGTACCCGATACATTCTCAATCTCCTGAATCTTCGTAGAAGCGATTGGATCACTATACCTTGGCAAATGAGGTACCCTTCTGCGCCGAACAACAATACAGACGAGAGCAATAACAATAATAACCAAACCCAGCAATTGAGATATACGAACATTCCCATAGTTGGGATCCAAATATCCGTGTTCGAACCCTAGCCATAGCATGGGAGACCATAACCCGTCTACGAAGGATACTAGCCACTCTGGTCCCTTAAACGCCAAGCTATCCGTCCGAAGCGCCTCAATAAAGAAGCGGCCGATGGAATACCAGATGAAATAGGAGAAGAATAACTCTCCAGCCCGCAGAAATTTCTGTCTTCTCAACACGAAAAGCAGTACTAAGCCGACCAAGTTCCATACCGATTCATACAAAAAGGTGGGATGACGGAATATTCCCTCTACGTTCATCTGGTTAACGATAAAAGACGGCAAATGCAAATAGTCACTTAAAAAGGCTTCCGTCGTCGGCCCACCATAGGCCTCCTGGTTCACGAAGTTCCCCCAACGGCCGATCATCTGCCCTACGATCAGGGAAGGTGCGCAAATATCGGCGATTCTCCAGAAGTTATAACCGCGTCTTCGCACCAAAATCACCGCACATATAATAGCGCCTATAAGCGCACCATATATGGCTATGCCGCCTTCCCAGATCTTAAAGACATCCCAGAAATTATCCTTATATTGATCCCATGTAAAAGCAACATAGTAAATCCTAGCCCCGATGATAGCCGATGGAACCCCGAGCAGCAGCAAATCCATGAAAAACTCCTGAGGAATCCCGAAGCGCTTTCCCTCACGGATCGCCAGGAGCAACCCGGCCAAAGCACCGGTACCGAGAATTAATCCATACCAGCGTACAGCGATACTTCCAATAGAAAATGCGATTGGATCCAATAACAAAGTGCCCATATTCACGCTCCTAGTCCAAATCGTCTATATCTTCTGCAATGGTCTCGGTGAGCTTGGTCGTAAATTGCAATGCCGCATTATATCCCATCCGCTTCAGACGGAAATTCATAGCAGCCACTTCGATAATGACGGCCAAGTTCCGTCCAGGCCGAACCGGAATCGTCGCCAGTGGTACATCCGTATCAATAATCCGCGTGGTCTCCTCATCGAGTCCGAGACGGTCATATTGCTTCTCCTGCTGCCAAGCCTCGAGTCTAACGACCAGGGAAATCCGCTTATTGTTGCGAATGGCACCAGCACCGAACAAGGTCATGACGTTAATAATACCAACACCCCGAATTTCCAGTAAGTGTCGAATTAACTCCGGTGCCGTTCCATGAAGCTGATTGTCAGAGGTCTGACGAATCTCTACCGCATCATCGGCAATGAGACGGTGGCCCCGCTTCACAAGCTCCAGTGCGGTCTCACTTTTTCCGATGCCGCTGGAGCCGGTAATAAGCATACCTACCCCATATACATCAACAAGTACCCCATGAATCGTTGCTGTTGGGGCAAGTTTCCTCTCCAAGAAGCTCGTAATCCGGCTAGATAGAATCGTTGTCGCCATACTGCTGCGCAGAACGGGAATGTTCTTGACCGAGCTGATTTCTACCAGCTCCTGCGGAACTTCCCAAGATCTTGTCACAATAATGCACGGTGTTTCCTCGCTGGAGCATAGTCGCTCCATACGATCTCGCCGCTCCTCGGCTGGCAGCATTTCATAGAAGGCCAGTTCAGTCTTCCCTAGAATCTGAACACGCTCAGGTGGATGATACTCGAAATAACCGGCCATTTCTAAGCCAGGACGGTATAAGTCATCCACGGTAATCACTCGTTTTAACCCTTGCTCTCCGGACACAACCTCAAGTCCGAACTGGTTAACCAATTCTGATACTTTCACTTTTTTTGCCATGATGTTCTCCTTCTCCAGGCCGCTAGCCTCGGAATCTCTACAGTTCGGCTAGCGCCCTGCAAATATGTAAATATAACCCAGTGACATCTGCATTCATATCATTGTATTCATCGTAAAGGAAAATACGACGTAAATCAATTACCAGCCTAGTTTACAGTAAAAAACCGCCCCGAAGGGCGGTTCTGATCATCGATTATAATTAAGCGTAGAATACGTTCTTCTCAGTTTCTTTATCAAAGATATGAATTTTGTTCATATCGATCGCAAGCTTCACATTATCGCCTTCACGAGTGTTAGAACGTCCGTCCACACGAGCAATCAGCGGGGAAGTGCTATTCAAGTACAAGAGCATTTCGTGACCCAGGTTCTCCGTAACATCTACAGTTGATGTGAAGACTGTATTCGGTGAACCTTCCAAGAAGATTGGCTCTTCATGAATATCTTCAGGACGCACGCCCATGATTACTTCCTTGCCACCTACGTAGCCCTTTTCTTTCAATGTCACGGCTTTACCTTGAGGGACTTCAACACTAAGAGCATCAGATTGGAAGTATACAGCACCGTTTTGCTCTACAATTTTACCGTTGATAAAGTTCATTGTAGGAGAACCGATAAATCCAGCAACGAAAATGTTCGTTGGTTGGTTGTACAGCTCCTCCGGAGAAGCAGCCTGTTGAATGATACCGTCTTGCATAACTACGATACGGTCACCCATTGTCATAGCTTCTGTTTGGTCATGCGTTACATAGATACAAGTGGTTTCCAGACGTTTAACCAGCTTTGTGATCTCAGCACGCATTTGGCCACGAAGTTTAGCATCCAAGTTGGAAAGTGGTTCGTCCATGAGGAAAACTTGTGGATCGCGGACAATTGCGCGTCCCAAGGCAACCCGTTGACGCTGACCACCGGAAAGTGCCTTCGGTTTACGATCAAGCAAATGCTCAATGTCAAGAATTCTTGCTGCTTCGCGTACACGTTGGTCGATTTCTTCCTTCTTCACTTTACGAAGTTTCAAACCAAACGCCATGTTTTGATACACGTTCATATGTGGGTACAAAGCGTAAGATTGGAAAACCATCGCAATGTCGCGGTCTTTAGGAGCAACGTCGTTAACGACGCGATCACCAATGTACAATTTACCTTCAGTAATTTCTTCAAGACCAGCGATCATACGAAGCGTTGTCGATTTACCACAACCGGATGGTCCAACCAATACGAGGAATTCTTTATCTGCAATATCTAGGTTTACGTCAACAACGGTTGCTTTGTCAGCACCTGGGTATTTTTTATAAATGTGTTCTAAGCGTACGCCTGCCATGAGTTCTGCCTCCTAGAATTAAATTAGTATAAGAGATTTCATCCAAATGTAACCGGATTCATTTCGTATCTTTATATTAACCTACTTAGGCATTAAAGCGCTATCCACAAAATGCACAAAAAACCTATTCTCCATTTGTCACTTTATACAATAGCATCCCCAACTTGACTATAACCGCATCATGAAAACTACGCACATCAAGACCTGTTTCCTGTTTAAACTTATCAAGCCTGTACAGCAGCGTATTCCGGTGAATATAGAGCCGCTTAGCAGTTTCGCTCACATTACAATCCAATTGAAAGAACGTATCCAACGTCATCATAATCTCTTCATCGTCCAATACACGAACCGGATTCCCGGTATCCTCTAAAAATCTTTGCCGCTGAGCACCTGGTATACTATAAATGAGACGTTCCAGCCGCAGCTCCCACGGCAAGTGAATTTGCTCTGTCACATGAAAAATACGGCCAAGGGCCAGCGTTTCGCGCAGTAATAAAGCCGTCGACACCAACGCCTCCTCCGGGTCAATCGGATCACCGACAGATAGATGAAATCCGCCCCCAACCCACTCATTGGTAATCAGCTCATACATCCCTTGGCTTAGAGCACTCAGCATATCCCTTTCTGTGTCCAAACCCTCTTCATTTTCATCACGAAGGTCGGTCAACAATTGCTCGCCGACAAGGACGTACCATTCTTCTTTTAGCGGCAGCAATGCAATGTCACCGCCAAAATAGCTTCGCAGCAGTTTATTTAGCTTTACAAAAGAAATATCCATAGCCGAATGATTCTCCCAACCAAGCAAAAAAGGGAGCATTGTTCCATGTATCTTTGTTCTCCACTTTAACGATTCTGGTATACCAGCCTGGTAATTTTCAAGCTCCAGCTGCTCCTGAATCCATGCGCCTAGCTGCTGACTGTGATACTCGTCTCCCTTACTTCCAGTAACTGCAGGTGACGATCGCCGTCCGTCAATTGAAGCAACTAATAGTTCGATCAGCTTCACTTCCGTATCGGCCAAGTCAGACGTATTCGCTTCAAGTACTTGGACTTTATGATGATGAGTTCCACAAAGCCAGAGAGAACGACCCTCCAGCACAACGGAACGAGCTATCACCGAGTCCTCTGGGTTTCTAAATTGGGTTAGATCTTGCCACTCCTGCAGCTCCATGCTTACAAGATGGACAGGAGCCTTAATAATGAGTTCCAGTTGCTTCTTAAGTAAATTAATTTCCATAAAAAATGCCTTTCTGGAGCATCCTGTTTTTTTATTGACTATAGTCAATATTGTATCATGATCTCTGGATAAAATTAAAATTAGCGTTATCAAGAAATTTCTGTTAACCACAAAAAAGCCGTCAATCCAAGATTGACGACTTTTGAGATGAGCCATGAAGGACTCGAACCTTCGACACCCTGATTAAAAGTCAGGTGCTCTACCAACTGAGCTAATGGCTCTTACTGGTGGAGGCTGATGGATTCGAACCACCGAACTCGTACGAGAACAGATTTACAGTCTGCTGCGTTTGGCCACTTCGCTAAGCCTCCAAAGTTTCATGCTGAGTCAGGACACTGCCTGAGAGCATAAAAGTGGCTCGGGACGGAATCGAACCGCCGACACGAGGATTTTCAGTCCTCTGCTCTACCGACTGAGCTACCGAGCCATATAAAATTTGGTCAAAAAAATAAAGTGGTTAAGTATATAACTTTCCCACTTCTTGTGGAAATACTCTATATGAATACTTCGACAAACCCTTAACGGGCTCTTATCCCTTATTCAAGGAAGTAATGGCGGAGCCGACGGGATTCGAACCCGCGATCTCCTGCGTGACAGGCAGGCATGTTAGGCCTCTACACCACGGCTCCGCAATAATAGCTCCAAGAAAAAATGGTGCCGGCGAGAGGACTTGAACCCCCAACCTACTGATTACAAGTCAGTTGCTCTACCAATTGAGCTACACCGGCAAATAAAATTTATAAATATGGTGGAGGCTAACGGGATCGAACCGCTGACCCTCTGCTTGTAAGGCAGATGCTCTCCCAGCTGAGCTAAGCCTCCGAAAATTATGGTAGCGGCGGAGGGGATCGAACCCCCGACCTCACGGGTATGAACCGTACGCTCTAGCCAGCTGAGCTACGCCGCCAAACATATATAGGTTGTACAAATGGCGGAGAGGGAGGGATTCGAACCCTCGCACCGCTTACGCAGTCTAACCCCTTAGCAGAGGGTCCCCTTATAGCCACTTGGGTACCTCTCCACGCCATAATCCAAGGATGTTAATCCCTGAAAACTGGATACGAAACATACATTTGCGTCTGCCCTTCATCTCTTCCGGGCCCCGCCAAAGTAATCGGCTAAGCTTCGTCAGCTTCACGTCACTTTGCGGGTAGTATTTTGGATAAGCCCTCGACCGATTAGTACCTGTCAGCTCCATACATTGCTGTACTTCCACCTCAGGCCTATCAACCTCGTCGTCTTCAAGGGGTCTTACTAATTGGGAAATCTCATCTTGAGGAGGGCTTCACGCTTAGATGCTTTCAGCGTTTATCCCATCCGCACGTAGCTACCCAGCTATGCTCCTGGCGGAACAACTGGTGCACCAGCGGTGCGTCCATCCCGGTCCTCTCGTACTAAGGACAGCTCCTCTCAAATTTCCTACGCCCACGACAGATAGGGACCGAACTGTCTCACGACGTTCTGAACCCAGCTCGCGTACCGCTTTAATGGGCGAACAGCCCAACCCTTGGGACCTACTTCAGCCCCAGGATGCGATGAGCCGACATCGAGGTGCCAAACCTCCCCGTCGATGTGGACTCTTGGGGGAGATAAGCCTGTTATCCCCAGGGTAGCTTTTATCCGTTGAGCGATGGCCCTTCCATGCGGTACCACCGGATCACTAAGCCCGACTTTCGTCCCTGCTCGACTTGTCAGTCTCGCAGTCAAGCTCCCTTTTGCCTTTGCACTCTGCGAATGATTTCCAACCATTCTGAGGGAACCTTGGGGCGCCTCCGTTACTCTTTAGGAGGCGACCGCCCCAGTCAAACTACCCGCCTGACACTGTCCCCGAACCGGATCACGGTCCCAGGTTAGAACTTCGATACGATCAGGGTGGTATCCCAACGATGCCTCCACCGAAGCTGGCGCTCCGGATTCCTAGGCTCCCACCTATCCTGTACAAATCGCATCAAAGTTCAATATCAAGCTGTAGTAAAGCTCCATGGGGTCTTTCCGTCTTGTCGCGGGTAACCTGCATCTTCACAGGTATTAAAATTTCACCGGATCTCTCGTTGAGACAGCGCCCAAGTCGTTACGCCATTCGTGCGGGTCAGAATTTACCTGACAAGGAATTTCGCTACCTTAGGACCGTTATAGTTACGGCCGCCGTTTACTGGGGCTTCGGTTCACAGCTTCGGGATTGCTCCCTAACCGCTCCCCTTAACCTTCCAGCACCGGGCAGGCGTCAGCCCGTATACTTCGCCTTACGGCTTCGCACAGACCTGTGTTTTTGCTAAACAGTCGCTTGGGCCTTTTCACTGCGGCCCCCTCGTGCTATTCACACTACCGGGGCACCCCTTCTCCCAAAGTTACGGGGTCATTTTGCCGAGTTCCTTAACGAGAGTTCTTCCGCGCGCCTTAGAATTCTCTTCTCGCCTACCTGTGTCGGTTTGCGGTACGGGCACCTTCTCCTGGCTAGAGGCTTTTCTCGGCAGTGTGAGATCATGACCTTCGGTACTGTAAATTTTCCCTCCCCATCACAGCCCAGCCTTAACGATGTGCGGATTTGCCTACACATCAGCCTCACTGCTTGGACGAGCATCCATCAGCTCGCGTCACTACCCTACTGCGTCACCCCATCGCTCATAACGGATTATGGTGGTACAGGAATTTCAACCTGTTGTCCTTCGACTACGCCTTTCGGCCTCGCCTTAGGTCCCGACTTACCCTGAGCGGACGAACCTTCCTCAGGAAACCTTGGGCTTTCGGCGGATCAGATTCTCACTGATCTTTTCGTTACTCATACCGGCATTCTCACTTGTATGCAGTCCACCAGTCCTCCCGGTCCAACTTCAATCCACATACAACGCTCCCCTACCCCTGAATCGACTTCACTCCAGCTTCGAAGTGATCGGTTTAACCCCTGGAGCATTTGGCCGAAACCCATGAACCATTTCAAAGGTTGCTTTCGGCAAAAATGTCTCGTAGTATCCACCGCTTCAAAGAAGCAGTGAAGTCGATTCAAGCCATAGCTTCGGTGGTGTGTTTAGCCCCGTTACATTTTCGGCGCAGAGTCACTCGACCAGTGAGCTATTACGCACTCTTTAAATGATGGCTGCTTCTAAGCCAACATCCTGGTTGTCTGTGCAACTCCACATCCTTTCCCACTTAACACACACTTGGGGACCTTAGCTGATGGTCTGGGCTGTTTCCCTCTTGACAATGGATCTTAGCACTCACTGTCTGACTCCCGGTTATAAGTCCATGGCATTCGGAGTTTGACTGAGCTTGGTAACCCTTGGCGGGCCCCGCACCCAATCAGTGCTCTACCTCCACGACTCTATTCACCGAGGCTAGCCCTAAAGCTATTTCGGGGAGAACCAGCTATCTCCGAGTTCGATTGGTATTTCTCCGCTACCCCCACCTCATCCCCGCATTTTTCAACATACGTGGGTTCGGGCCTCCAGTGCGTGTTACCGCACCTTCACCCTGGACAGGGGTAGATCACCCGGTTTCGGGTCTACGTCCACGTACTAAATCGCCCTATTCAGACTCGCTTTCGCTACGGCTTCGGCTCTTCACCTTAACCTTGCACGGGAACGTAACTCGCCGGTTCATTCTACAAAAGGCACGCCATCACCCGTGCGGAAACAAGTTTCCGCATAGGGCTCTGACTTCTTGTAAGCACACGGTTTCAGGTTCTTTTTCACTCCCCTTCCGGGGTGCTTTTCACCTTTCCCTCACGGTACTGCTTCACTATCGGTCGCTAGGGAGTATTTAGCCTTACCAGATGGTCCTGGCAGATTCATACGGGGTTTCACGTGCCCCGCACTACTCGGGATCCGTCTCGGAGGGAACAGACTTTCAATTACAGGGCTTTTACCTTCTATGGCCGGCCTTTCCAGACCTGTTCGTCTAATCAGTTCCTTTGTAACTCCGTGTGAGACGTCCCACAACCCCAGAGAGCAAGCTCTCTGGTTTAGGCTGTTCCGCGTTCGCTCGCCGCTACTGACGGAATCACTCTTGTTTTCTCTTCCTCAGGGTACTTAGATGTTTCAGTTCCCCTGGTATGCCTCTTCACACCCTATGTATTCAGATGTGAGTGACTGCGTATTACCACAGCCGGGTTTCCCCATTCGGACACCCCCGGATCAAAGCTTGCTTACAGCTCCCCGAGGCAGTTTCGTTGTTCGCCACGTCCTTCGTCGGCTCCTAGCGCCTAGGCATCCTCCGTGTGCTCTTAGTAGCTTAACCATAATCGCTCGCATTTTGGG
The DNA here is from genome assembly GCF_003931855.1 of Paenibacillus lentus. NCBI lineage: Bacteria > Bacillati > Bacillota > Bacilli > Caryophanales > Paenibacillaceae > Paenibacillus > Paenibacillus lentus. Next base: position 867,638 of record NZ_CP034248.1, read on the forward strand.
CTATTCGCTCTGTTGCTCCTTGATTTCTTGATCTTATAAATTCATATAAGGAAGAAATCAACTCACAAAGGATCGCCTATCCCAAAACGTTCGCTAGTATCACTACCTTTATTCACTTCCTTGGTCAATCACTTGACACAAGTTCAGCTATGATGAATTTAAATTTGGCTTTGCAGCTTATTTAAATTCATCAGAAAAGGATTGTTTCTAAAACGCAAATTTCGTTTCGTATATCCAGTTTTCAAGGATCAAGTTTCTTCGCCATTTGACTGGCGGAAGACTATCTTATCAAATCCACAATCACCAATCAAGCGGCAAGTTATGGAAAAGATATTGTTATGGTGGAGCCAAGCGGGATCGAACCGCTGACCTCCTGCTTGCAAGGCAGGCGCTCTCCCAGCTGAGCTATGGCCCCATACGCCACTCCAATAAGTACGTATAAGCAAATATGGAGTTGTATGGTGGGCCCTAGTGGACTCGAACCACCGACCTCACCCTTATCAGGGGTGCGCTCTAACCAGCTGAGCTAAGGGCCCAAAAAAATGTTAAATTTAAAAGGCAACCCATTAAATGGGCTGCGCTTGGCGACGTCCTACTCTCCCAGGACCCTGCGGTCCAAGTACCATCGGCGCTGGAGGGCTTAACGGTCGTGTTCGAGATGGGTACGCGTGGAACCCCTCCGCCATTATCACCAAACGCATAAGAGGCTTAACCTCTCAAAACTGACCAACGAGTGAGCTAAAAGCTTTACGAAGTAAAGCTACTTCGAAAGCATATACCTCTTTGCATCTGCAAAGGGATCGGCGACTTTCGTCAGCCTTTTTTTTGAATGTTCTCGTTGCAGAGAACGATTCTCCATAGAAAGGAGGTGATCCAGCCGCACCTTCCGATACGGCTACCTTGTTACGACTTCACCCCAATCATCTACCCCACCTTCGGCGGCTGGCCCCTTGCGGTTACCTCACCGACTTCGGGTGTTGTAAACTCTCGTGGTGTGACGGGCGGTGTGTACAAGACCCGGGAACGTATTCACCGCGGCATGCTGATCCGCGATTACTAGCAATTCCGACTTCATGCAGGCGAGTTGCAGCCTGCAATCCGAACTGAGACCAACTTTGATAGGATTCGCTCCACCTCGCGGTTTCGCTTCCCGTTGTACTGGCCATTGTAGTACGTGTGTAGCCCAGGTCATAAGGGGCATGATGATTTGACGTCATCCCCACCTTCCTCCGGTTTGTCACCGGCAGTCACCTTAGAGTGCCCATCCGAAATGCTGGCAACTAAGATCAAGGGTTGCGCTCGTTGCGGGACTTAACCCAACATCTCACGACACGAGCTGACGACAACCATGCACCACCTGTGTCCCCTGCTCCGAAGAGAAGCTCTATCTCTAGAGCGGTCAGAGGCATGTCAAGACCTGGTAAGGTTCTTCGCGTTGCTTCGAATTAAACCACATACTCCACTGCTTGTGCGGGTCCCCGTCAATTCCTTTGAGTTTCAGTCTTGCGACCGTACTCCCCAGGCGGAATGCTTAATGTGTTTACTTCGGCACCAAGGGTATCGAAACCCCTAACACCTAGCATTCATCGTTTACGGCGTGGACTACCAGGGTATCTAATCCTGTTTGCTACCCACGCTTTCGCGCCTCAGCGTCAGTTACAGCCCAGAGAGTCGCCTTCGCCACTGGTGTTCCTCCACATATCTACGCATTTCACCGCTACACGTGGAATTCCACTCTCCTCTTCTGCACTCAAGCCACCCAGTTTCCAGTGCGACCCGGAGTTGAGCCCCGGGATTAAACACCAGACTTAAATGACCGCCTGCGCGCGCTTTACGCCCAATAATTCCGGACAACGCTTGCCCCCTACGTATTACCGCGGCTGCTGGCACGTAGTTAGCCGGGGCTTTCTTCTCAGGTACCGTCACTCTTAGAGCAGTTACTCTCCAAGACGTTCTTCCCTGGCAACAGAGCTTTACGATCCGAAAACCTTCATCACTCACGCGGCGTTGCTCCGTCAGACTTGCGTCCATTGCGGAAGATTCCCTACTGCTGCCTCCCGTAGGAGTCTGGGCCGTGTCTCAGTCCCAGTGTGGCCGTTCACCCTCTCAGGTCGGCTACGCATCGTCGCCTTGGTGAGCCATTACCTCACCAACTAGCTAATGCGCCGTAGGCCCATCCCTTAGTGACAGATTGCTCCGTCTTTCATTGCTCCTTCATGCGAAGAAACAAATTATCCGGTATTAGCTAACGTTTCCGCTAGTTATCCCAGGCTGAGGGGCAGGTTGCCTACGTATTACTCACCCGTCCGCCGCTAGATTATTTTGGAAGCAAGCTTCCAAAATAATCCCGCTCGACTTGCATGTATTAGGCACGCCGCCAGCGTTCGTCCTGAGCCAGGATCAAACTCTCCAATAAAGATGAAAGGAAGTTTTACCCGTAGGCAAAATCTCTTTCAGCTAAGATGTTTGACTTGCTCATTTTGAATCTGACGAGATCAGATTTGCATCTGACTCTATTTTTAGATTTCACTTCCGTGAAACCCGCTCACTCGTTGTTCAGTTTTCAAAGATCAAACCTTATTTCGTATGCCGCTGTTGTTTCAGCAGCGACCTTTATAATATATCATGCTTACCATTCTCAAGTCAAGACCTTTTTAAAAATATTTTTTGAGTAACCAAGTTGTCCTGACCTTTCGAAGAAGCGATTTATAATGTAACACAAAACTTAAATTAACGTCAACCATGAAATATAATCAAAGTATTGCCAATTTAATCCCGAGCAGTAAACCCACACCCGGCAAGCCGAGAATAAGCACAGTACTTATCGTTACCGGATTCATTGGAATGTAGGCTTCGGTCAATAATCCAGAGAAGTTTACAACATAAATCCCAAGCGCGGCCAATACCATGTGAAGTCCCAAGCGAGTAAGCCATGCGAAACCCATCCTTCGCGAAAAAATAACGTAGCCTAATAACAGCAACGATCCAATAAGCACTAAGGATAGTATCAGTTTCATCTTTTATCACCTCTTCACCTTAGTTCACCTCGAACTATTTTCTAAAATACGAATCGAGGTATGAGCCAAATTGAAATGGCTCCCAGGTCACATTTGCCTGCTTGGCCGCCTTCAATTGCACCTGATACCGTCTTTCCGCAGCCTCTAAAGTATATATCGCGATATCCACCTCATCAGCGCCGACAGCCTCCTGCAACGCATAGTAAGCCTGTTCCCACTCTCGCTGCGCCTTCTTCACTTCATTGTACAGATGCTCCTTATACTCCAGCACCTCGTCGAACTCCTTGATCTTCTTGACTCTTAACAACCACTGCTTCCATTGCTTCCATATCACTAAATCGCCCCCTCGATCCCGTATATCTCATGTGTATCGGGAAAGGGACAAACTTAGAACTAGCCTATTTTCTTATTTTGGTCGTTGCTCGTGGCTGTAATTATTAAACCTGCACGCAGAAATAAAAAAGAAGCCAGGTTATCAACCCGTGCTTCTTTCCGAATCATTTCAATTTCTTTATTTATCTTAATTCGCGCCTGCCCTCGAGCGCTTTGGATAGGGTTACTTCATCCGCGTACTCCAAGTCTCCGCCAACCGGTAATCCGTGGGCAATGCGAGTTACACAAATTTCGAACGGCTTCACAAGACGAGAAATATACATCGCGGTCGCTTCTCCCTCAATGTTAGGGTTGGTCGCTAAGATTAACTCTTTAACCCGTTCATCGCTGAGACGGTTCAAAAGCTCCTTAAGTCGTATATCATCGGGGCCAAGTCCCTCCATGGGTGAAATAGCGCCTTGCAGTACATGATAGTAACCATCGAACTCTTTCGTTCGTTCCATAGCTACCAAATCTTTGGAATCCTGTACAACGCAAATGACCGAGGAATCTCGAGTTTTATCCTGGCAAATTCGACAGGGATCAGTGTCCGTAATGTTGCAGCATACCGAGCAATAGTGAAGGTTTCTTTTGACACTTACTAAAGCTTTGGCAAAATCAATAACATCGTCTTCCTTCATATTCAGTACATGAAAAGCCAGCCTCGCGGCCGTCTTCGGCCCGATTCCCGGCAAATGAGTAAAGGCGTCGATCAGCTTGGCGATCGGTTCGGGATAATACAATGAAAGTGTTCTCCTTCGGTTGTGTAATTAGAACAGGCCTGGAATCTTCATTCCGCCCGTGAATTTCCCCATATCGTTGTTAGCCAACTCATCCGCTTTGTTCAGCGCATCATTGACAGCTGTTAACACAAGATCCTGCAGCATCTCTACGTCATCCGGGTCCACAGCTTCCGGTTTAATATTAACGGACAATACCTTCTTATGACCGTTGACTTCTACAGTAACTACACCGCCACCTGCGCTTCCCTCGACCGTTTTACCGCCGAGCTCCTCCTGGGCTTTCAGCATTTGCTCCTGCATTTTTTTAACCTGCTTCATCATTTGGTTCATATTATTCATATTACTTACATCTCCTTTACCTTTGTCTTTATATATTATAGTTATTTGTAAAAAAAGTTAGCTCGTTACTCCTTCACGACAACAAGATCGTCCCCAAACATTTGTAGCGCTTCGTCCACCCACGGCTCCTTACTGCCGCTGCTACCGTCTTCTGCGACCTGCTCTAACTGAAAGGGCTCCTCTTTGGACGGGTCAACTGCCGCGCCCTCAATACTGTCGCTCCAATCCTTGAGCATCATCGTAACCAGCCGATATGGCGAGCCTAATACCCGCTCCATAACCATCTCAATGAGCTGCTTATTTGCTGGCTTCTCCGTAGTTTCACGATGGATATCGTTCTTGAATGCGACCAGCACGGCGTCCTCCAGGACAGAAACGGGCTCGCCATTGACGAACCAAGCATGAATGGTAATCTTCTCGTCCTTCACGCCTTGAAGCACCTGATTCCACTTTCCCTGTACAGCCAAAAATTCCGGACTGCTTCGCTGCGCCACATATCGATCTATTCCCGCAGGAATCTTGACCTTGGAGGCTACACGAGGCGCAGCCGTTCTCGCACTCGAACGACCCCCCTTCTGCGCAGCACCTTGCCCCCCACTCGTCAAACCTCCTTGCAGCGCACGTTCAAGCTTCTTCTCTAATTCAGCCAGTTGACGACGCAGCTGCTGAACCTCCGATTGACCACCAGAGGAATCAGCGATAGCCGAAGCGGCCGAAGATACAGACTGGGAAGGAACAGCATCTTCACTCTGAGGAATACTGCACAGCTTCAGAAGAGCAACCTCAAACAATGTTTGCGGCTGCAGCGCATATTTCATTTCAATCTGATAATGGTTCAAAGTATCGATAATCCGAAATAGCTGCGAACGCGTGAACAATTCTGCCATTTCTTTGAATTCCTGGGAGTCCAACACGCGTTCTGTCATCTTATCTGCATTTGGCACCATTTTAATCATTAATAAATCACGGAAATAATAGAGCAGGTTCTCCATGCATTTATCAGCACTCTTGCCTTCCTGCATAAGACCCTCAATCAATTGCAGCATACCGCCAATATCGCCTTCGACCAGCGTCTTCGCGATTTCCGCAAACTGTTTCGAAGGAATCCCGCCAGTCATATCAAGCGCCTGCTTGTAGGATACATGTCCATCTGAGAAAGATGCAATTTGATCCAGTATGCTAAGCGCATCTCGCATACCGCCATCCGACAATCGAGCTATATACTGGATCGCTTCATCCTCCGCAGTTATGCCCTCTTGTTCACATATAAGCCTTAACCTCTCGCTCTGCTCCTCCAAAGATACTCGGCGGAAGTCAAAACGTTGGCAGCGGGATATGACCGTGGCCGGAAGCCGATGAGGCTCTGTTGTCGCTAAGATAAACATGACGTGCGGCGGCGGTTCTTCCAGCGTCTTAAGCAATGCATTAAACGCTTCCGTCGTCAGCATATGAACTTCATCAATGATATAAACCTTCTGCCGCACCTCAGTAGGGGCATATTTCACCTTTTCACGCAAATCACGAATTTCTTCAACTCCCCGGTTGGAGGCGGCGTCAATCTCAAGCACATCCATAACAGCTCCTGCCGTAATCCGACGGCACGAGTCACATTCGTTGCACGGCTCTGGGGCCGGCCCCTCCTCACAGTTCACCGCTTTGGCCAAAATTTTGGCCGCACTCGTCTTTCCTGTTCCTCGGGGTCCGCTAAATAAATAAGCGTGCGAAAGCCGCTGCTCCCGAATCGCATTCTGCAACGTACGAATAATGTGCTGTTGTCCTACCATGTCCTGAAACGACTGCGGCCGCCATGCACGGTACAGCGCAATATGCTCCATATGCGGCACCTTCTTTCTTCATGAAACGATAATCGTCACGCATCCATTATACTATACTCGAACGAGGAGAAAAACTTCTAACTCACAAGTCGCTCACCGAAAGCATTACCACAAGCAATATGCTTCATTCCTCGTAAAATAAACATAAAAAAACATCTCTGCCCGAAAAGACAAAGATGTCGCTCTTTATAGATACTATGTAGCCGTGCACCTGTTATCGATCATTGCGATCCAAGCGGCACCCTTACGGCGCAACTCGAGACAGGCTTCCCCCCGGCACAAAAGTATGACTGCTTATGGCTGCTTCCTTCCGGACCTGACCAGGTTCACAGGTACTCATTGCGGAGGACCCGTCTGTCAACGTCTGCCGTAAAGACCAGACCTCACATCGGCAAGACCTCTAACAGGAATTCAACCTCGCTATAGCGGATTGCGAGTTACAGGGCACCGCTACCTCCCCATCTAGCACGGTGAAATTAAGTATATCTCAACCATGTCCAAAATGCAACCGGCGGAAAAAGTTGTCTTTTTCGCTAACTTAAGCATGCCTTCTCTCTTAAAGTTTGATATATTTATAGAATAATATGGAACTACATAGAGAGGATGTACCTGTATGAAAAAAGTAGGTAAACTCATGCTCGCCGCAGCAATCTGGATCGGAACACTTAGCGGAATAATGTCGCAGCCCCAACAGGTTTATGCTAACGTCCCGATTCAGATCATGCTTGACGGATACCCTCTTCAGTTCCCTGCAGAGCCTATCATCAAAGAAGGGACAACCCTTGTACCTTTTCGCGTAATATCGGAAGCGTTGGGCATTCAAGTGATATGGAATGCGAAATCCAAAAGTATCTCCGCTATAAAAGGAACTGGCCCAAATGCGGTTCGAGTTCAGTTAACCTTGGACAGCAAGAAGTCTAGCGTAAACGGGGCACCCGTCGATCTTGCCGTAGCACCGCAGATGGTCGACGGGCACACCTTAATCCCGCTCAGCTTCTTTAGCCAGCAGTTCGGGGCACAAGTCAGTTGGAATCAGAAGACGCGCACCGTCTCAATTTTGTCCCCCAAGCAAAGGATGTACACCATGGGCTTCTATGCGATCTCATCCTTTTCCGACGTAGCCATGATTCCAATCCTGGACTCCATAGCCTTTGGCTGGAGCAGAATCGATGAGAATGGGAAATTCACTCTGAACGGCAAAGACTTTAAATGGCCACTCCCCGCAGGAAATACAACTCCAGAGGTCCTGGTTAGCGAAGCCGCAAGATCCCGGACACTACCTTATTTGATGGTTTATTCTGGAGATGTCAATGGCGAACTGACCAAAATCATCGAAAATGCCGATGCCCGGAAGCAGGCAATTTCAGAAATGGTGGGGGCTGCAAAGAGCAATCAATTCCAAGGTATTTTGCTTGATTTTGAAGGCTTGGGCCTAACTACAGACAAAACAAGAACCCGTGCTTCCTTCACTGCCTTTGTTAAAGAAATATCCTTGCAAGCTAAATCTGAAAACCTGAAGCTCGCCTTGGCACTTCACCCGCTTAATTCGTCTTATCAAGGTTATGACTACAAGGCGCTCGGTCAGATTGTGGATGAAATTGTTATTATGGCCTATGACTACCGTAGCGGCGGCAAAAGCGGGCAGCCCGAACCGGCTGATAAAGTGGATGAAGCCATTCGCCTTGCGCTCAAGGAAACGAAGAAGAACAAGCTTGTGCTGGGACTCAACATGAACAGCGAAAATACCAAATCAGTTAATACGCTTATCGGTCTAGCCAAACGCTATGACCTTAAAGGTATCGCCATATGGAGACTCGGCCTAGTCAGCAGCGAAGAATGGACGCAAATGCAAAAAAGCATTGAATTTAAAAATTAAATTCTCCGGATAATCAGATCGGAAAACAAACGAATCCCCTGCCAATAGGCAGGGGATTCCGCATGTATTTCGAGATGCTGCATCGCAGCACGTCTCCATCAAATGTAAATTAGATACCGTATTTCTTCTTAAATCTGTCAACACGTCCGCCAGCATCCACAAATTTCTGTTTACCTGTGAAGAATGGATGGCAGTTGGAGCAAATCTCGACGCGCAGGTCTTGTTTCACAGAACCTGTTTCAAAGGTATTTCCGCAAGCGCAGGTTACCGTTGTCACGTGATATTTAGGTTGAATTGCTTCGTTCATGACTTCACCTTCTTTCCGCCCTGAGCCTCAAGCGTGCACAGAGTTATAAATGACACATAAAGTGATTATATCACGCGATGTTTTGTCGCGCAATTGGAATATATGAGGTTTATCCCCGCAATTTTACCCGCGCTAACTCGGCAGGTGGAACATGAGTATATGAGCCGATGACAACATCCGGCAGCTCTTGCTGGAATATCTCAATCGCCTGCTTCATACCAAAAATTTCGCCTTTGGCCGGAGGAATAAGCTCCATATAACTTTCAGGATCGATATTGAGATTGCGGAGCTGGATCAAGCGGAGCTTGGTACGCCGGGCAAATTCGATCATCGCTTCAATTTCCTCCTCCCGATCCGTCACACCAGGGAAGATTAAATAGTTAATCGACGTGTATACGCCTTGATCGGAAGCATAACGGAGCGAGTTCTCTACATTTGCCAAAGTGTACCCGCGCGGCCTGTAGTAAGCATTGTAATGATCGTCCAACGCACTAATCGTGCTCACGCGCATCAAATCAAGACCAGCATCCACTATACCGCGAATATGGTCACTAAGCCCCGCATTCGTATTGATGTTGATATACCCCATATCGGTCTGGCGCCGGACTTCGTGAATCGCTTCAATGATCAGCTTGGCCTGTGTCGAAGGTTCTCCTTCGCAGCCTTGCCCGAAGCTGATAATCGATTCCGGCGTCTTCAAATGCTCCAGCATAATTTCAACAAGCTCTTCCACGCGGGGGCGGAAGTTCATTCGCGTCTGTGGAGCAACGAACCCGCTATCATCCGGCTGTTCCGAAATACAACCAAAGCAGCCCGCGTTGCAGGAATAAGAGACGGGAACTGCTCCCTCCCAGCGATTCAGGAAGGTATTCGAAGCAGTTAGGCATTCATAACCTAAGGCACAATTGGATAAATGCTCGTACAAACGGTTATCAGGGTACTTTGTTCTGAATGCCTTGACCTGGCTTTTGAGCTCGAGCGGATCACAGTTTTGTGGATTCCATTTCTCGGGGTCATCGGACAACCGTGCCGTTACATAAAATTGGCCATCCTTCCATACCACCGCAGAATATCCGAACAACGGGAGTTTATATTCCTTATCCGTCTTTACATAACCGGGGAGGCAAAGTCGGGTGAAGCCCTGCGGAAGCAAAGCCCCTACAGCCTGCACATCTCCTGGAACGGGCATCATCTCACCCGTATCGGGATCCATTCCAACCGGCCTTGTTGAAGGCAGGCCTACTAATGTCGCCCCTTCCGGTAACGGAATCAGTTCATCCTCTAAAATTTCAACGATCATATCCGCGCTTCGAGCGAGGCCATACAACGAGGGGTGATCATAGACTTGTCCTTGTTTATCTGCATATACTAAATACATTTTGTTCTCCTCTTTAGCTTACGATACGGCCATTCCTAGCCAATTTATGACACCAGGTGCCATGTTAGGACCCAGATCCTGATCCAGGTCCTGACCCTGATCCAGATGAAGCAGCGGAGCGCGGCGAACGGCGTACACCGTTGCTACTGCTGGATGTTGAAGTATTTCCAGAGGTATCAAAGGAAGCCAGAAACTCTGCATTCGTCTTGCTGTCGCGTAGTTTCTTTAAGAAGCCTTCTACAAAATCATAGGAATCGTTCATATTTTTGCGAATCGACCAGATCGTATCCAACTCCTCTTTCGTTAAGAGCACTTCTTCCCGTCTTGTCCCGGAACGGCGAATATCGATGGCTGGGAAAATTCGGCGTTCGGCCAGTTTTCGATCCAAGTGCAGCTCCATGTTACCTGTTCCTTTAAATTCTTCATAAATAATATCATCCATACGAGAACCCGTGTCTACTAGGGCTGTGGCCAGAATCGTCAAACTTCCGCCCTCCTCCACATTCCGCGCCGAACCAAAGAATCGCTTTGGGCGATGGAATGCAGCAGGGTCGATCCCCCCGCTCAATGTACGGCCGGAAGGCGGAACAACAAGATTGTATGCTCTAGCCAAACGAGTAATACTATCCAACAGGATGACGACGTCTTTCTTATGTTCTACCAAACGAAGTGCACGCTGCAGCACAAGCTCAGCCACCTTAATATGGTTCTCCGGCAGCTCATCGAATGTGGAAGCAATGACTTCCCCCTTTACCGAACGCTGCATATCCGTAACTTCCTCAGGGCGTTCATCGATAAGTAACACAAATAGCTCAATCTCGGGATGATTAGTAGAAATACTGTTGGCGATTTCCTTAAGCAGCAACGTCTTGCCCGCTTTAGGCGGTGCTACGATCAAACCGCGTTGTCCAAGTCCAACAGGGGCTAGAACATCCATAATACGAGTGGATAAATGGTTAGGGGTTGTTTCAAGCACGAGCTTGCTTTGCGGATAAAGAGGTGTTAATGCCGGGAAATGCAGGCGTTCGGCTGCGATAGCCGGATTTTCTCCATTAACGGCATTCACTTGCAATAGTCCGAAGTATCGTTCATTTTCTTTCGGCGTTCTACATTTGCCAGATACCAGGTCACCTGTTCTCAAATCAAACTTACGTATTTGGGATGCTGAAATATAGATATCTTCAGTACTCGGCAAGTAGTTGATCGGTCTAAGAAAACCATAGCCTTCCGGCAGTATTTCCAGTACGCCTTCCATAAACATAAGGCCGCTCTGTTCTGCCTGAGCTCTCAAGATCGCAAAGATCAGTTCTTTCTTCTTAAGCTGTCCGTAATAAGGAATCTGATACTGCTTCGCCAGCTTATAGAGCTCCGTCAGTTTCATTTCTTCCAAGTCGGCAATTTGTAAATCCATAAAGTATACCACCTATTCAATTTTTTCATTTGTTATATTTGGATTCATTAATCAGGATGTCTATTACACTATGAAACCAGTATAATTCTATAAACGGGGAAAATGATAGACGCATTTTACTAATATTACCCGTTACTGCAAAATTATGCGTCAGGCAGAGATCCTTTACTCTGCCTGACGCCACACATCTGCACCAAGCGAGCGCAAATTTGTTACAAGATTATCGTATCCACGATCGATCAATTCAACACCGGATACTTCCGTAATTCCTTCCTTGACGGTAAGTCCAGCAATGACGAGCGCCGCTCCAGCCCTAAGATCGGTCGCTTTCACCTTAGCGGCATTAAGCTCTCCGCCCTCAATGATAGCCGAACGGCCTTCCACACGAATCTTCGCTCCCATACGCACAAGCTCCGGTACGTGTTTAAACCTGTTGCTGTATACAAAATCACTTAATACGCTGACTCCTTCTGCTTGCGTGAGCAGGCTGGTCATCGGAGACTGCATGTCCGTCGGAAAGCCAGGATAGATCAGAGCCTTCACATCGATATGCTCATATCGTGGCGCGCCAAGCACGCGAATCGACTCATCTATTTCTTCAACCGTGACGCCCATTTCGATCAATTTCGCCGTGAGCGCCTCAAGGTGCTTTGGAATGACCCCATCAATAATCATATCGCCGCGGGTAGCAGCTGCAGCGATCATATAAGTACCTGCTTGAATCCGGTCAGGGATAATCGAATGGCGGCAGCCGCTCATCTCCTTAACCCCTTCAATCCGGATCGTCTCGGTTCCCGCGCCCTTAATGCTGGCACCCATCGAGTTCAGCAATGTGGCAACATCTATAATTTCAGGCTCTTTTGCCGCGTTCTCAATAATTGTGGAGCCTTTGGCTCTTGCAGCCGCCAGCATAATATTAATCGTAGCCCCTACGCTGCAAACATCAAGATATATCTTCGCCCCTCGCAGCTCTTTGGCTTTAAGATGAATGGAACCATGCTCATTCGTTACCGTGGCTCCCAATGCTTCAAATCCCTTAATATGCTGATCAATCGGGCGGGGTTCAAAATTACAACCCCCCGGCAGTCCAATCGTAGCCTCGCCAAACCTCCCCAGCATGGCACCCATCATATAATAAGAGGCGCGCAATTTCTTCACGGGGCCATTAGGCATCGGAATAGACCGGATCTGGCTAGGATCAATTTTGATCTGTCCGTTTGTCCAGGTCACTTTCGCCCCAAGCTCCTCCAGTATTTCCGTATACACCGCCACATCACTAAGATGCGGCAAATTATCCAGAGCTACTTCCGATTCCGCTAAGATAGCGGCAGGAAGAAGCGCAATCGCGCTGTTCTTGGCTCCGCTGATTTGGACGGTTCCCCTTAGCGGTCGTCCGCCATGAATCATTAACTTTTCCATAAGAAGAAGATCCCCCTGAAGCCGAAAATAGTTCCATCAATAAATATTAGGCATAGTTACATTCGCTCAGGTAACTAAGCGATTCTTATTCATAATACCACTTCTGCAATGAAATAGGAAAGACACCGCTAAATAGCGGTGTCTCTCTTCTCATATGAAGTGCAAACTGTACCTAGAGTTGATTAATTATGCTTGGTTGTTGGAACCGAACTCGCGAATTTTACCGATGACCGTTTGTTTGATTGCTTCACGGCCAGGCTTCAGGAACACACGAGGATCGTAAGCTTCAGTCTTCTCGGCAAGAACTTCGCGAACCACTTTCGTGAAAGAGATTTGGTTCTCTGTGTTCACGTTGATTTTGGAAGTACCGAGGGAGATCGCTTTCTTAATGTCATGCAACGGGATACCTGTACCGCCATGCAGAACAAGCGGAACGCTAACCGAGTTGCAGATTTCCTCCATTTCCTTAAAGCCAAGATTCGGTTCGCCTTTGTAAGGGCCGTGTACGGAGCCAAGTGCTGGCGCAAGCGTGTCGATGCCTGTCTCTTTCACGATGCGAACACAATCTTCCAGCTTCGCATACATCACTTCACCGATGACATCGTCTTCTTGTCCGCCGACCATACCTACTTCAGCTTCAACGGATACGCCTTTCGAATGCGCATATTCAACGACAGCTTTCGTCGTTTCAATATTCTTGTCAATTGGGCTGTGGGAGTCGTCGATCATAACGGAAGTGAATCCAGCATCGATCGCTTCTTTACATTTCTCAACGCTTGAACCATGGTCAAGATGAATCGCTACAGGAACGGTAATTTTCAGATCTTCCATAAGGCCTTGTACCATTTTAACAACGGTATTAAATCCGCCCATGTAACGTGCCGCACCTTCAGATACACCAAGAATTACGGGTGATTTCTCTTCTTCTGCAGCTTCAAGAATCGCGTGTGTCCACTCCAAGTTATTGATGTTGTACTGACCCACTGCATACTTTCCTTTAAGAGCTTTGTTCAACATGTCTGTCATACTTACTAATGGCATGGCTCCAATCCTCCTAGGACGTTTGTTTGTATTCATTTTGCCGACATTCACACGTAATTATTATAACACAACCCGACAAAAATACTATTGAAGCTTTTCCTCCTATTTATGAAAATATGCAAGAAGAAAGACAGCCTTACTTACCCGCAATAAGGCAAAAAAGAAACCTCCTTTGAGGGGACATAGCGGGAACGAATTCCTCATCACCCCAAGGGAGGTTGTCTTCTTGACATATTAAATTCAAACACGGCAATCTCCATAGGCAATCGACCGCCTCCGGTTCTCTTGAACACCCAGATTAAAGCACTGCGCCGCCCTTAAGCTCCGTATTTACCGCCGTGCGCATTTCATCAATGTCGAAAGGCTTGGTAAAATGTCTCAATGCGCCGAGCTCTGTCGCTTCTTTGATCATATCCAGCTCGCCATAAGCCGTCATCATAATCACTTTAATGGCCGGATTGACCTCCTTGATATGCTTCAATATCTCTAATCCATCCATACCAGGGATCTTCATGTCGAGAAGCACCAGATCTGGCGAATCACTGCGGACGATTTCCAAAGCCATTTTGCCGTTGGCAGCTTGGAACGTCTTATAACCTTCGCTGCTGAACACTTCCATCAATAAAATACGGATTCCGTTCTGATCATCGACAATTAACACTTTCTTCTCTTCCACTGAGACACCCTCCTACAAGTCTAACCCTTGTAATTCCTATAGGTATAATTCGCCTCGATTTAGGAAAACCCTTCTAATTTGGTAAAAAGATACTGAAAAACATTCGCATTTTCCTTCAGTTAGGAAATTGCGAATGTTTTGTAGAGAAAGCTGTTTCAAATCGATCAAATCCATCCTAAAAAAATTAGGAATTATGCGTGATCGAAGCCTTAACGAACTCACGGAATAACGGCTGTGGCCGGTTCGGGCGCGATGTAAATTCAGGATGGAATTGAACGGCCAAGAACCATGGATGCTCAGGAAGCTCAACGATCTCGACCAGGCGGCCATCCGGAGATGTCCCTGAAATGCGAAGACCTGCAGCCTCAAGCTGTTCACGATAGTTATTGTTGAATTCATAACGATGACGGTGTCTTTCTTGTACTTCATCAGCTTTGTAGCATTGCGCTGCCAGAGAACCCGGTTCAAGCTTGCACGGATACAGGCCGAGACGCATCGTGCCACCCAAATCCTCGATATCCTTTTGCTCAGGCAGAAGATCGATAACTGGATGCGGAGTAGCTGGATTAATTTCCGAGCTATTAGCACCCTCCAAACCTGCCAATGAACGAGCAGCTTCAATCACAGCCACCTGCATACCTAGACAAATTCCAAAGAATGGAACTTTATGTTCACGAGCATAACGAATCGTCGTAATTTTGCCTTCGATGCCACGATCTCCAAACCCTCCAGGCACAAGAATACCTCCGACGCCCTTCAATTGCTCAGCGACGTTATCGGGGGTAATGTCTTCCGCGTTTACCCAACGCACCTTCACTTCGGCATTATTATCGAACCCAGCATGGGACAGCGACTCAACGACACTCAAATACGCATCATGCAGCGCTACGTATTTACCGACAATCGCAATCTCAACTGTCTTCTCCAGCTTGTTAATCCGCTCCACAAGCTTTTCCCATTCACTCATATCAGGTGCCGGAGCATTTAGTTTCAAATGATTAACGACGATTTCATCCAGACCTTCCTCTTGAAGATTAAGAGGAATTTCATACAACGTATCCGCATCGCGACATTCTACAACCGCATTGGCATCGATATCGCAGAAGAGAGCGATTTTCGCCTTCATGTCCTCGGACAGCTCATACTCCGTGCGGCATACGATCACATTCGGCTGAATGCCGATGCTGCGAAGCTCTTTGACGCTATGCTGGGTCGGCTTCGTTTTTACTTCACCGGCAGCCTTAATATATGGAATAAGTGTTACGTGAATGTACATGACATTGTCGCGGCCAACATCGCTCTTGATTTGACGGATCGCTTCTAGGAATGGCAAACTCTCGATATCGCCCACCGTTCCGCCGATCTCCGTAATGACCACATCCGATCCCGTCTCGCGGCCAGCCACGAATACACGCTCTTTGATTTCGTTCGTTATATGCGGAATAACTTGAACCGTTCCGCCGAGGTATTCCCCGCGGCGCTCCTTGCCGATGACGGAGGAGTAGACTTTACCTGTCGTAATGTTGCTGTTTTTGGATAGATTGATGTCGATAAAGCGTTCATAGTGACCAAGGTCGAGGTCTGTCTCGGCCCCATCGTCCGTGACGAACACTTCTCCATGCTGGTAAGGACTCATCGTACCCGGATCCACGTTGATGTAAGGATCGAATTTCTGGATCGTTACCTTTAAACCTCTATTTTTAAGCAGCCTACCGAGTGAAGCGGCCGTAATCCCTTTTCCGAGAGAGGATACAACCCCGCCTGTTACGAAAATATATTTTGCCACAGTCTAAAAACCTCCTACATAATAGTCCAGAAATTCAGGCGACTCAGATCATAGCGTAACCCAATAGCTCTCGAATCATAGCTAAAAAAGGTATAAAAAAACAAAAAAGTGACACCCGAATAGGTCGGGGCACTTTTTCTAATTTAGAACGTATTTATAGGTTTGAATCATAAGCCCATGCAATAGTTTACCCGTTCGCCACTCCCCTGTCAAGTAAAGAAGAGAGCATTTCAGGAGGTTACATTTTCGGCAATATTATGCAAACCCACAAGGTGATCAGCCACCTTATTTATCCTCGAATTCCTCTTCTTCCTCATCCGAGCTCTCATCGTCTTCATCAAGCTCTTCGTCAGCAAGTAGCGAATCATCTTCAACCTCATCGACTTCTTCGTCGTCTTCGTCCGAGAACAGCTCATCTTGGTCTTCTCCATCGATGGCGTCAAAATCTTCGTCCTCTTCAGTGAAGCTGTCTTCCTCGTCGGTAAAGTCTTCATCCTCCAAGTCGTCGTCGTCATCGTTAATGATGCGCGGACGCTTCGCATTCGCCACAGGATCCTCAGACTTCTCAATCGGGTACCAGCGCTTCAAGCCCCACAGGTTGGTGCCGACGCAAGCAAATCGTCCGTCGATGTTAATCTCCGTATACAATTGAGCAATAGCTTCATTAATCTCTTCCTCCGACATATTGCGGATCTTAGCTACCTCGCTCATCAGGTCGCGGTAATAATACGGTGTATTCGCCGCTTTTAAAATCAAAAAGGCCAAGTCAACCATCGGAATTTCATGAACTTTCTCCGGGTCGATTTTCAAATTAAGTGGGGTACTCACCAGGCGGACACTTCCTCTCACGCAAAGTTCAGAATATAGGTATCCGAAATCAAGTTGTAAATTGATTCCTTAACTAACATATCCATATCACACATAAGTAAAACCTATTTGGCATTAGTATGTCAAGTTTAATAGTCTGGTCAAGTGCATCCATAACGACTAACCTTTATAAACCGTAAAATATTCGCCTAATTTAAAAAGACGGGAACGAATTGTTCACCGCCTTCTGACTGTATCCTATCCGAAAAAAGTCTTTTTTCGGATCGGTCATGAAGGCTCCGAAGAACCCTCCCTCCATCCTATGTGTGTATTTATCCTTTGACACGCAACTTGGAGGCCAATCCTCATATTTCTTAACTTTTCTAAAAAGTAAGAATTTGTCGGCAATGGGCATAATAACACCTAAGTAAATGAAGATGACCTTTGAAGCGACTCCTCGAAGCCTGTATGCCCATTTCCTTGGTACTGGGTCACTTCCCCACTCCCGGTCAACAGTGCCATCATAATATACTCCAACACGCTAACTCAGGAGGATATTATGTATGGACTACGCCAAATTACTGCGCTTGTTGAGTAACTCCATCGACACCTCCGGAAAAAGCGGGCGGCATATCGTCCGCTTCTTGCAGCCAGACCATTATAACGAGTGCCTCAGTCAGTTGTTAAAGTATCGGCGTATATATCCTGCGCTTCGGTCAATTCGCTCATCATCCTTGCTCCAAGCCCTGTTTTGTTCTCTAAGGTATCCCGATTCTACATTTTTCGAGGAGCTTGGACTGCTTGTCGAAAGTGATTCCACGATCAGCGTTCATTCATCGGCTTCCTCTTCGAAAGAACGCGCCACCGATATCCCCTGGGGCGTCAAGCGTATCGGAGCCCCCGAGGTGTGGTCCGTTTCAACGGGATACCGCATCCGTATAGGCGTCATTGATACTGGAGCAGATTATAGTCACCCCGATTTACGTTATTCTCTGGGCCGCGGCATCCATTTATTGAATCGGGCCAGCCTACCTCACGATGATAACGGGCATGGCACTCATATCGCCGGAACGATCGCAGCAGCTGGCGGAGCACAAGGAATGATCGGCGTTGCCCCTCGTTCATTAATATATCCTGTCAAAGCATTTGATCACAATGGATCAGCATTCGTCTCCGACATTATTCTCGGGATCGACTGGTGCGTCAGAAGCCGCATGAATATTATTAACATGAGCTTCGGTATGAAATCGACAAGTCAAGCACTCAAAAATGTTGTAAGAAAAGCAAATGAGGCCGGCATTGTCATTGTCGCCTCTTCAGGAAACGACAAAAAGCAGCGTACCGCCGATTACCCGGCGAAATATGCCCAGACCATTTCAGTCGGAGCTACCAACCGCGACGGAAAAATTGCCTCTTTCAGTAATTCAGGGCCTTACATCGACATTTACGCCCCTGGAGA
Organism: Paenibacillus lentus; assembly: GCF_003931855.1. Taxonomy (NCBI): domain Bacteria; kingdom Bacillati; phylum Bacillota; class Bacilli; order Caryophanales; family Paenibacillaceae; genus Paenibacillus; species Paenibacillus lentus. The sequence goes on from NZ_CP034248.1 coordinate 886,104, forward strand.
AAAAATAACGTCCTCCTGGCTCGGTGGAGGGCATCGGGAGATGAGCGGTACATCCATGGCGACATCCCATGTCAGCGGAGCTATCGCCCTGCTGCTCGCCGCCCGTCCGAATTTGACACCGGGCGAGATTAAGCGCCGCCTGCGCCGCACAGCCAGGCCGCTCTCCACGTCGCAGGCCCGTGCCCGTTCAAGGCCGGGCGAGGTGAGCGCGGTGCGTCTGCTGCGCGGCAAAATCGAGCGGCGCGGGCAGGGCTAGCATGCAGGCGTGCACGCGGGCAGGCGGCTCTGCGGGAGGCAGAAGCGGCGGCAGGCATGTAAAGCGGGAGGCCCCGCGTCAAGCCCGGCTGCACGGTAAGCTGGCTATCGACCGCTACCATAAAGCGAAAAAGCACCGCGCACGAGATGCGTGCGCAGTGCAACTTTTCGCTTGGTCGAGCCGCCAGCTACCAATGGCTGTGCTACATCCGTTCCGGCGCCGAGACGCCGATCAGCTTCAGCACATTGGCCAGTACCGTGCGAACGGCGCCTAGCAACGCCAGCCGCGCCGCCGTCTGCTCCGCGTCCTCCGTGATGACTCGCTCCGCTTTATAATAACTGTGGAACAGTGCTGCCAGCTCATACAAATAACGCACCAGGCGATGCGGGGCAAAGTTCTCGGCCGCTAGACCAATCTCCTCCGGCAGTTCTCCCAGCTTGCGCAGCAAATCGAACTCGTGCTCCGCAGTCAGCTTGCTCAGCTTCACATCCTGAATGGCAGGAATTTCAATCCCCTGCTCCTCGGCCTGACGGAAAATGCTGCAAATACGCGCATGCGCGTATTGAACGTAATAAACCGGATTCTCGTTGGAAGTAGAAATCGCGAGATCCATGTCGAAATCCAAATGCGAATCCATGCTCCGCATCGTAAAGAAATAGCGGATCGCGTCGACGCCGACCTCATCCATCAAATCGACCATCGTTACGGCCTTTCCTGTCCGCTTGGACATCTTCACCTTCTCGCCGTCCTGGAACAGGCTGACCATTTGTGCAATCAATACCGTCAGCTTATCAGGATCGTTGCCAAGGGCTTGCATAGCCGCCTTCACCCGCGGAATGTACCCGTGGTGGTCAGCCCCCCAGATGTTGATCATCCGATCGAAGCCGCGATCATATTTGTTGCGGTGATACGCAATGTCCGGCGTCAAATAAGTGTACGTGCCATCGTTCTTCACGAGCACGCGGTCTTTGTCGTCCCCGTACTCCGTGGATTTGAGCCATGTCGCTCCCTCCAGCTCATAAGTCTGTCCTTTAGAACGCAGCTCCTCCAGCGATTTCTCCACCTGCCCGTCGACATACAGGGAAGTCTCGCTAAACCACACATCGAAGCCTACCCGGAACCGATTCAGATCGCGTTTAATCTTATCTAGCTCTTTTTCCAACCCGTATTTGCGGAGGAATGCCTCTCTTTCCTCCGGTGGTAGGGACAAGAGCGCGTCACCCTTCTCAGCAACCAGTTCCTTCGCGAAGCCCTTGATATCCTCGCCATGATACCCGTCTTCCGGCATTTCCACGTCTTGACCCAGCTCCTGTAAGTATCTAGCCTCGATCGATTTCACGAGATTAGCGACCTGATTGCCGGCATCATTGATATAGTACTCCCGGGTGACCTCATACCCGGCGTAATCCAGCACATTACACAAAGCGTCTCCGACCGCCGCCCCGCGCGCATGACCTAAGTGAAGACTGCCCGTTGGATTAGCGCTAACGAACTCGACCTGCACCTTCTTGCCTTCCCCAAGCTTCACCCGGCCATAATTTTCACCCTGGGTATAAATCTGCTCCAACACAGGGTACAGATAACTTTTGCTAAGAAAAAAGTTAATAAACCCCGGGCCCGCAATCTCTGCCCGTTCAACCCCTGCTTGCTCATAATCGATATGCTTCAAGATTTCCTCCGCGATTTGACGAGGGTTTCTCTTGGCAATGCGCGTGAGTTGCATGGCAGCATTCGTTGCCAGATCTCCGTGCGCTTTATCCTTCGGCACTTCCAATACAATAGCGGGCACCTCATCGCGAGCTGCCAGATCTGCGGCCGCGATTGCGTTAAGAATCGCTTCCTTCACGGACTGATTGATTTGTTCTAAGGGATTAACTGTCATTTTAAACTTCCTCCTGTATATGTAGACTGATAATAAAGTGTCCGGTCACTTCTTCATGAACCAGCAGGTCATATTCCCAGGTCACAACGCCGTAGCAACCATCCAAGCGAGAGTCCAGCCTCTTCGTATCGGTAGATAAATTGAACCTCGTGTACGGGGATCTATAGAACCCCGGCAGCAGCCTCCCTTGCTGAAACGTCTGCTCGGACTCCACTTCGCCGTGACGCATGATTTTGAGCGCATCCTTCGATATTTTTACCGTAGCCCGCGTCGTACCGCCCGTTGGGCCTGGCTCAGGCTCGGTATATCTAATATATACGGCACTTCCCTTGATCAAGGATTCGCCCTTGATTCGCTGTTCTGATACCTCATCGCCCTGTCTGCTATTGATGACGATGATGGCTGGCTTCCAGTTAGGCACCCTATCCTCTCCATCCACATAGCCTGTTCTGCAACATTTTCTTATTGTACTACTATATCCAGTTCATCAGTGTAATTCAATGTTTTAGCAGCATCATATCTTCTATTCTAAACGAAAACACCCCTCTCGCGAGCGGTGTCTTCCCGTAAATATTCTCCAATTAGTATTCATACGACTAGAGCGGCTGAGTTAGTACCATATATTTAACCTTCGAATCATCAAAATAGAGATGAAATCGAAAGTAATCACCCACCCTATAGCTCCATTTGCCTGGCAGCTTTCTCGGGTCGGCATCAAGCTTATTATTAACCTCTGTCGTAGTTAAACCGACTTTGACTCCTCCCGGTGTCTCATGAGAGCCGCCACTGAAAATAATTTTGTTATTTAGCTGTATAATCCCGTCCTTGAATTTGCGAGCCTCTCTGACTTCACCGGTAGCATGATCGTAATAAGAAATTTCCCAGTCGGCTATCTCCGTTTTCAGGCGCTCTTCCCAATCGATGAATAAAAGATCGTCAACCGTAATCTGCTCCAATTCGATTCCCTGCGGCTCGCTCTGCTCTTCAAGCTGTTCCATTTCCAGCCGCGCTTTCTCCTCGAAGGTATCGTAAACGCCCAGCTCGGATTCAGGTCTGATCAGCCCGTGCATCAGCAGCAGCACCTGGTCATCGGCATAGTAGGCCTTGCCTGCTACTTCATAAGCGTTATTATCCATACTATAAGGCACTTCAATAACCCGCTGATTTGTTAAGTTGAATTGTAGGATGATCTGCTCCGACAAAGGAGATTCATCTGTTACTGCCGCTTGCATATCCGTGAACCGCAAAGACTGTAAGATCACATATTGACGCTCGGTCGGAACCTCTATTTTGATCCCGCTATGAATAACAGAGATGGAACTCACCTCTTCCTCTTTAATGGAACTCACCTCTTCCTCTTTAAATGGAAGATGATCGAGCAAGTAAAGGGAGTCTGCTTCTCCCATCTGATCCTCTTCTAATGGAGCTGGCTCCTGCCCTGAAGACTCTTCTTCCACCATCCGCTCAAAATTAACTGCTTCGTTTACCGCCGCATTCGTGGTTCTCAACAGCTTATCCTGTTCCTGCAGCTTAACGATCCCAATAATGAGAATCGCTGCCAGTGCAATCAAGACTCCCGCTAAAAAATAGCCTTTCCGATTGTTGTGATTGTTCATTTTTCCTCCTTAAGCTGCCCTGCATCGATATATTGTTCACTTACAAAGCGAAATCCTATAACGACATGCTTTAGTAAAGTAAATAATTGCAAACTAGAGTTGTGCCAAATCATACGCATTCGTTTATATGCTAAGTAAGTTATTCAAATTCCAAGTGATTAGACGCATTAAATGGGCAAAGGTTGCCATAAACTCTCACGCCCGAAATAAATTAGTTCCAAGGGCATACGACATACTATCGAGCAGGAAGGGGCAATTAACCACTAACCCCCGTCACACCACCGTACATGCGGGTCCGCATACGGCGATATGGACCGGCTACGATTCGTAACGCCAGCCCCATTCCGGACTTTCACCGTAGAGATGGCGCCCATACTGGGCGTACACAAAAAATACCCTGTCGCGATAGAACGCAACAAGGTATTTCATTTCTGAAGAAAAAATAATACATTCAATAAGCCTACTTTACGAAGCCAAGAAGCATCTCGCGAATCAGCTTGGCAGCCACGATTTGAGTCTGCTCAGTCGGGTCGTAAATCGGAGCTACCTCAACAAGGTCGCAGCCCACAACATTCACGTCAGATCTGGCGATCAAATGAATCGCTTCAAGCAGCTCTTTCGATGTGATTCCGCCTGCCTCGGCAGTTCCTGTGCCCGGGGCACAGGACGGATCGAGTACATCGATATCAATCGTAACGTACACCGGACGCGAGCCCATCTTCGGCAGCTCCATCTTCAGCGGCGCCGCCACCTCGAACGGGTGGAAATTGATATTCTGGCGGCCGTAAAGGAATTCTTCCTTCGAACCGGAACGGATTCCGAATTGGTAGATGTTCTTGCCGCCCATCAATTCAGCCGCTTTGCGAATCGGCGTAGAATGGGACAGCGGTTCGCCTTCATATTGATCGCGAAGATCAGCATGCGCATCAATATGAATCACGGCCAAATCTGGATACTTCTCGTACATGGCTTGGATCACTGGCCAACTGACCAGATGCTCTCCACCCAAACCGATGGGGAATTTATCATCTGCCAGCAGGCCGCGAACATAGTCGCCAATGACATCGAGACTGCGAGCTGCGTTACCGAAAGGCAGCAACAAATCACCCGCGTCAAAATAAACAGCATCCAAGATGTTTTTATCTAAATAAGGACTATATTCCTCAAGGCCGACAGAAGCTTGGCGAATGCGCGCGGGGCCAAACCGCGAGCCCGGACGATAGCTGACGGTGTAATCCATCGGCATCCCATAAATAACCGCTTTGGCGTCTTCATACGAATCCGAACTGCAAATAAAGACGTTTCCCGAATATGCCTGATCCAGTTTCATTGCGTGTTCCTCCTCCCTTTACTTCACGAGATCTTCTACGAACTTAGGCAGTACGAATGCGGCTTTGTGCAAACGCGGTGAGTAATACTTCGTATCGATTTCCGGAATTTGCGTCTCATCCACTTGAAGTGGGTCATGGATCTTGCTTCCCATCGTAAAGGTCCACAAGCCGCTCGGATACGTCGGAATATTAGCGGTATACACACGGACCACCGGGAAGATTTCCTTCACGTCTTTATTCACATTTCGAATTAAATCCGCTTTGAACCAAGGATTGTCGGTCTGCGCCACAAAAATGCCGTCATCCTTCAGCGCCTCATAAATCCCTTGATAGAAGCCGCGCTCAAACAATGGAGCAGCTGGACCTACAGGCTCCGTAGAGTCGACCATAATCACATCATATTTATTCTTGCTTTCTATAATATGCATATAGCCATCATTCACTTGAACCTCAACCCTCGGGTTGTCCAGTTCACTAGCGATTTCAGGCAAATACTTTTTTGAGTATTCAATCACTTTTCCGTCAATATCCACAAGAACAGCCTTCTCCACCTTCGGATGCTTCATAATTTCCCGAATTACGCCGCCATCACCGCCACCGACAACAAGCACATGCTTCGGATCTGGGTGTGTAAACAACGCCGGATGGGCCACCATCTCGTGGTATACGAATTCATCCTTTACCGTCGTCATGACCATATCGTCAAGCACGAGCATTCGTCCAAACTCTTCGGTATCAATGATCGCCAAATCTTGAAAATCCGTCTGTTCTCTCACCAATGTTTCCCGAATTTTTGCCGTAATGCCAAAGACGGGCGTTTGTTTCTCCGTAAACCACAATTCCATCGTATAACCCCTTCTTTCCCGTGAGAATAGTGTTTAGCCGTCATATTAACCCATACCGGAGGCCGGGGGCTGTCCAGATTCACTTCTTGCAAAGTTTCTCTTCCTATTGTACCAAACAAATTTGATAATAACACAAAATACGCACTGTTTGCGAGCGTTGGATTATGGCCCTACAGCTCGTTTAAGTCTGTGGATTTCACCGCAGTGTTTATAGTGTAATCATTGTCTTTGTGGTTCATTACGAGCAAAATGGACACAACGAATAGCGATGTTAATAGCCATTGCTTTTTCACCTCTATAGCCGCTAACTTAGCAGACATAATCACAGGTAGCAAAAAATCACTTTGGCTTATGCTATCGTGATTTTTATATTAAGTATCTTAGTATAAGGGCATATTTTCATATCATTACACCATCTATTGCATTTACAGAGAGCGTAAAACATCTTCGTATTATGAGATTAGCCACCTTATTCTGGTTAACCTCATTTTCATTTAAAATAGCTTTAGCCCGGTAGTACGATAAAATATGTGGGCAATCAGCCCGTTACACAAACTGTCCACCTGCTATTATGCAAACCATGATTAGGATGGTTGAGACATTGATCTCGAATAACATGTGAAGCTATGGACGTACAATGGTTAGTGGGATCCGGCAGCTTAACTGGACCGAGTATTTCCGTTGTATTCTAAACTGTTCGGTCAATTATTCTCTAAAACCTCACTTGAAATATATAGAAAATACCCACACCAGATAGCGTTCTAAGTGCGGGCCACTATGAACTAAAAATGTCTATTCATGCACAATGTAATCGGTCTCTCATTCTTCATGCCGCTCAAACAGTTTAGTCGTTGACTGCAGCCCTGTATAAGTCAAAGCATTTCTACTTATGATCAATTTACTGATAGAGTATCAAAGTCATCTTGCAGACCTTGAGCAAGCCATTAAAGAACAGACGGCTAATAACATTATATTAGCTGATTTGTGTAAATAGATGAATAGAAAAGGAAACTCTCGAAATGGCGGCTATACACGTACATTACACACCGAGTACGGAGATCTGATGATCACATTCCTAGAATCGCAATGGAGAGTTTAAGCAGCAAACCGTCGCTCCCTACAAACATCCAATGATACGCTGGAGGCCTTCGTCATTCACATATTTCAGAAAGGGGTGACGATGACGAGGATTGCCGACCTTATTGAGAAAATGTATGGACATCATTACAGTCCGTAGACCGTCCAAATATGACCAAAACGATGGTTAAACCCGTCGATGCCTCCACTACACGCAAGCTGGCGAAGCGTTATATTTGTGTGTATACCAATGCCACTTATGTTGCTGTGAAAGGGGATGTGGTATCTAAGGAAGCCGTCTATCTCGCGGTGGGATCCGTGAGGATCGCTCAAAAGAGGTATTAGCATACACCGTTGCTCGAGTCTGCCTACATGTAGAATGAACTGCTTCAGGACATTAAGGCACGGGGCACCGAAGAGATTCTGCCGTCATCTCGGATGGTTTAACGGGCATTGTATCCGCCATTGAACAGGTCTATCCTCAGGTGAGGTATCAGTCTTGCTGCGTCCATGTCGCACGCAGTATCCCATAAAGCTCGTGTAACCGACCGACTTGAGATATGTAATGACTATAAATACGTATATCGTGCTGAAAGCGAAAAACAAGGAAAAGCGGCTCTAGATAAGAGTTATGTACCAAGTGGAAATCCAGCTATCCTAAGGTTGTGAAATCTCTACAGGAATCCCCCATATCTTCACATTTTACAGCTTTCCAGAACCTATCTGGAGAAGCATATACTCTACGAATCTCATTGAGTCGTTCAACAAGCAAATCAAGAAATAAACCAAGTGCAAAGAGCAGAGCAGTTTCCAAATGAGGAACGTTGGAATAATTCTTGGTTGCTCAGTTTGAGAGCTACAATCACGTTTTGCAACCCGTTTCCACATTGGCTTTGATCAGGCGCATGCTGAACTTCAGGCTATGTTCACAACCACGGACTAAACAGAAACATCTACAAGTGATGGTTATTCTATTTACACAAAATCTTGACGTCACCCATTTACGATTAAATTCCATAATGATATATTAACTGTTGAGTAACCTAATAAATGGAGAGGATGGTTTAATGAGGAATACTAAGTTATTTTTTTCACTAAGCATCGCTGCAATCATTCTTCTTAGTTCTGTTGTTAGCGTCTCTGCAAAGAGTATTGATGATGTTTCAGCAATACCTTTTGATAGTTTCAAGTCAATTACACCTAACAATTCTACAATCTATGGTGGTATTGAATTAGAGAGGGACGAATTTGATAGAATATTTGAAAGTGATGAACCTATTTATTTAGGGAATGGATTATGGGCTGAAGAATTGTCATATGATGAGATGGTACAAAAAATTGCTAAAAATCGAAATATACCTACTACAAAAACATTAAGTACAAAAAGTGCAGAGGAACATACTTATTATGTGCATTTCTATCAACAATTTGAAGTTGGTGACACTGGTTGGTATCCACAATTAGATATATACGTTAAGTGCCAAGGGATATATAGAGACTTCGTAGGAATTGAAGATCTAAATCTGATTAGATCATATAATTATATTTCGAAGGTTGAAACAAATAAAAAAATCTATTGGGTTATAAATGGAGACTTTTATAATAACGGCACTACATCAACATCATTTGGTGGATCAGTTGGAATAGGGGATTATGCAGAGTTAAACTTTACTATTCAAAGTCAAAATAATCACTTTGGGTATGTATATAAGACTGGCTATATTCAAAATAGATAATTTTTAAGGAGATATACGTGATAAATACTATATTAAAAGGCATTGTGGGAGTTCTAACTGGTTGTATAATTCTATTTATTCCCAACTTCGTCGCTAATACTATGACTAATTCCCCTTATGAAGGTAGTTTTTATTCAATATTCTTTGTTACAAAGTGTATTTTTATGTTGCTAGGATTATTAATGATCTCATACGTTATCTGTTTCTTAATAAATAAAGAAAAGTAACAGAAACAGAATAAACATAAAGCACCCCATCATTAAATTGATAAAAAATGTAAGTCCCCTCAGTTCAATTCAATAGAACTGAGGGGACTTACATTTTTATTTATGCAGCTTCCAGAAACTCCGTCAGACGGTAAGCAATTTACACGATCTGTGTCGCTCGAATAATAGCCATCAGGTCTTCATCAGTGCTGTACCTCACTGGATTAAGCTTTCTACCTTAAATGTTCCAAAATCGTTTACAAAGCTGAATATCTCCCCCAAACTTTCCCATACTTAACAGTAACCGCATCGATTGTGAACACTACAACAATGACTGGAGGAGGCGACTATTAAGCTATGCATAGACTTGTTCGCAGCAACAGACAGGGCTCCCGGCGCGGTAAATTATTATTGCTGAAATTGCTGCTGGTCTGCGCTCTCATCGCGACTGTCGCCTTCGGGGCATTTTTATACTATTTACACCAATCCGACCTGCCCCTTGCTTACTCTGACCGGAACTCCCAGCTTCTCAGTCGCGAAGGGGAAGCGATCGCTGTCTTTTCCAGCACGGATCGAAGCCGCTCAAAAGTAACACTGGATCATATTTCGCCATATCTGATTCAGGCGACGCTAGCTGTGGAGGATCGGCAATTTTACGATCATTTCGGCTTTGATTTCAAAGGCATGGCCCGGGCCATCCTCGTCAATTTGCGGGAAATGAATAAAGTACAGGGAGCCAGCACATTGTCGCAGCAGCTCGCGCGTAATCTGTATTTATCCCATGAACGTACATGGTCACGAAAGATCAAGGAAGCGATGTACACAGCTCAGTTAGAAATGAAGCTGGAAAAGGATCAAATTCTGCAAATGTATCTCAACGAAATTTACTACGGACATGGTGCTTACGGCATCGAGGCAGCAGCCCAGATGTATTTCGGCAAAACTGCAGAGCAGCTTAGCCTGGCTGAAAGTGCCATGCTGGCAGGCGTGCCGAAGGGACCTACTTATTATTCTCCCTTTAATCAAATGAAGAATGCAAAGGATCGCCAGCGCCTTGTCCTCAACGCCATGGTGGAGACGGGACATATCACGGAACAGCAGGCGGAGCAGGCTTACGATGAAATCCTTCATTTCAAATCCCAAAAACTGCGGACGATCGGGGATAAAGCCCCTTATTTTCGCGACTACGTACGAAATGTCGTTATCAACGAGCTTGGTTTTGATGAAGGACTGCTTGAGCATGGCGGGCTTAACATATATACGACTCTGGATATGGAAGCTCAGGAGGCAGCCGAGCTTGCCGTTACTAACGAGCTCAAAGAATCCCCTGAGCTGGAGGCTGCCCTGATCTCCATCGATCCGCGCAGCGGCCATATCAAAGCCCTAGTCGGCGGAGTTAATTACAAACGAAGCCAGTATAATCATGTCTTTGCGACTGCCCGTCAGCCTGGCTCTACATTTAAACCGATCATGTACTTGTCCGCTCTGTCCTCCCGCAAGATGACGAGCGCCAGTAAGTTCACTAGCCAGCCGACTTTGTTCCATTATGATAATAATAGGAAAACTTACAGCCCCAAAAATTTCGGCGATAAATATTTGGGCGAGATCGATATGCGGCAGGCCATTGCCGCCTCGGATAATATCTATGCCGTCAATACGATACTGACGGTCGGGGCCGATCAGGTGATTGAACTCGGACGGCGGATGGGGATTTCGAGCCCAATGAGCGCGGTGCCTTCGCTCGCACTGGGCACATCACCCGTCAGCCCCTTTGAGATGGCGACAGCTTTCGGGGTAATCAGTAACCAAGGGAAACAGGTTAAACCCATTGCCGTCTTGAAAATTACAGATGACGAGGGACGCGTATTATATGAAGCTCCTTCATCCGCACCTGAGCAAGTCGTCGAGCCCGCCGCCGCTTATGTATTGACCCACTTGCTGGAGAGTGTATTCGAAGCCGGGGGAACCGGAAACCGGGTATCAGCGGATATTAAACGCCCAGTTGCCGGCAAAACGGGTACTACAAGTACCGATGCCTGGATGGTGGGATTCACTCCAGAGCTCTCCACGGCCGTCTGGGTCGGCTACGATAAGGGAAAAATGCTGGGTACGGCTGAATCACGGAAAGCGGCACCGATATTCGCCAAATACACTGAGAAAGCATTAGAGAAAGTGCCGCCGAAGATTTTCCCTATTCCTGACGGAGTCGTAAGTGTATATCTCGATCCCGCCACAGGGAAGCTTGCAACGGAAGATTGTCCGGATAAAAAACTGGAGGTATTCATCGAGGGAACCGAGCCGACGGAGGCCTGCGATGAGCATGGACACCAAGAGCCCGAGCCGGTTCCTGTTGAAAATAAACCCGAGACCCGTTCATGGTGGAGTGATCTGAAGCGCTGGTGGATGGACTAGCAATACGTCATGCTGTACCATGAGAATGACGTATAGATAAGGAGATCTTAAATCATGAGCCTAACACTGTCTCAATATCATGAAGGATCGCCGCTTCCCCCTGCATTCTATGAAATGACGGCTTTGGAAGCGGCTCCCCTGCTACTCGGGCATACGCTTGTACGTCGTACCGAGGAAGGGGATATTCGCTGCCGCATTGTAGAAACCGAGAGCTACGGAGGTGTTGAGGATAAAGGATGCCACGCCTATGGCGGGCGAAGAACAGCAAGAACTGAAGTGATGTTCGGTCGAGGCGGCATAGCCTACATTTACCTCATCTATGGCATGTACCATTGTCTGAATGTCGTTACTGGAGCAATCAATGATCCGCAAGCCGTATTGATTCGGGCCGTCGCGCCTCTGACCCCGGAAGATGAAACATTGATGCGCAAATATCGAAATACAGCGGTAAAAAAGCCGGTGGATTTATCCGGCGGCCCCGGCAAGCTATGTCGCGGACTACGTATCGATAAATCGCTGAACGGCCAATCCCTCCTAGAGCGGGGAGGCCCGTTATGGATTGAAGCCGGGCGACCGCTTACAAACGATGTTATCATGCAGTCGCCACGGATCAATATTGCCTATGCCGAGGAGTATGCTGCTAAGCCTTGGCGTTTCTTTTTACGAGATAATCCGTACGTTCCGCTTCTTGATAAAAATGTGACAGCATTTAAATAGTTAAGTCGAGAGCTTATGTATGATTTTTCATACACAATCTCCTTATTTGCATTAGTTATGCTGTTGTTGCTTGAAGATATTCCAACCCTTTTTCAAGAGTTTTCAGTCTCTTCTACATGCTCACGATAATTCACTCCCTTAAGCACGCCATTCCGGCGGCTTTTTTTCTTCTGCTACTTTACCCATTCACATTCAAGCAATCATTTGAATATTATAGCTAGCAGAAGTATACTATATTCAAACAATCAAACGAATGATTGAATGATTTTTCTTTATTTTTATTGGAGGTCTTTACCATATGACAAATTCCATTCCACTAGCTCAAACCGAAGTATGCGAGCAAGCTCACGTACACAAGGACATTACATCGGAGTTGCGTGAAAGCCTCAATGAGGAACTGATCGTTGGCATGGCGCAAATGTTCAAAGCGCTGTCCGATCCTAATCGGATGAAAATTGCCTACTTATTGCAGCAAAAGGAGGAGTTATGTGTATGTGATGTGGCCTCTATCCTCAACAGCTCGGTCGCTACAGCATCTCATCATTTACGTTTGCTAAAGCAAATGAACATTACCAAATCGCGCAAAGAAGGCAAGAACGTATTTTACTCCTTAAAGGACCATCACATCCAAATGCTAATTACAATGACGCTGGAGCACCAAAAGGAGAAGAATTGCCATGAATAAATCCCAACCTCAAGCTACTTCAGACAAAAGTCAGCCTGACTCCCAAATTGAATATCGTATTCAAGGTCTCTCCTGTGCGAATTGCGCCCGGGAAATGCAGGAGGAAATCCAGAAGCTCGAGCATGGGAAAAACGCCTCTATCCTTTACAACAGCGGCCGACTTCTCGTCTCCCCTAAAGTGGATCTTGCCCGTGTCAAAAAAATTCTCAAACGTGATGGGGCTACGCTAGTATCCCCGCTGGAACAGGGCAGTACCCTTGCTGCGGGGGGAGCCCCCCGCGGTAACCGACGTAGTGAACACAGTCACGCACATGGACATGGACATAACAACCTGCATGGACACGTGGCTCACAGGACCAGCGACGGGCACAGTCACGATGATGCACATCATCACGGCCATAGCCATGAACATGCCGGTAGCCGCTTAGGAAAATGGCTGCTTGGCATTGCTGCCGCTCTCTATTTAGCCACTTTCGTCCTGGATTCATTTATGCCGGATAGCGTCCTTATCCTCATGTATCTGTCATCGATTGCTATCAGTGGATATTCGACCTTTATTCGGGGTCTGCGCAACCTAACCCGTTTGAAATTCAATATGGATACGCTGATGACAGTAGCCATGGTTGGCGCTGTATTAATCGGGGAATGGAAGGAAGCTACGCTGGTTGCCATTTTATTCGGTCTGAATGAGCTTCTGGAAGGCTACGGAATGAGCCGAGCCCGCAAATCGATGGAGGCGCTGTTAAGCGCCGCTCCGAAGCAAGCCGTACTCATTACCAGCGATGGAGAATTAACGGTGCCCATTACCAGCCTGGAGGCCGGCGATAGAGTTCTCGTACGTGCAGGCGAGAAAATACCATCCGACGGAACGATTATGGAAGGACACAGTGCTGTAAATGAAGCGGCGATCACCGGCGAATCCATTCCCGTACCCAAAGAGCCGGGACATCACGTATTTGGCGGCAGTGTTAATACGGACGGTCTATTAAGAATACGGATCGATAAGGCCTACGAAGAGTCTTCCCTTGCGCGAATCATGCATCTGGTGCAGGAGGCGCAGGATACGAAGACACCGACAGAACTATTCATTGATAAATTCGCGAAATATTATACGCCTGCCATTATGATCATTGCCGCCCTAGTTGTGCTCGTTCCCCCTTTACTATTCGGACAATCGTGGATGAAATGGATCTACGAGGGACTGGCCATTCTCATTGTCGGGTGCCCGTGCGCTCTTGTGCTCTCTTCGCCCATCGCACTGGTCAGCGGTATGACAAGATGCGCGAGAAACGGAGTGCTTGTCAAAGGTGGCGTGCATTTAGAACAGCTCGGCAAAATCAACGCCGTTGCCTTCGATAAAACAGGCACCTTAACGATAGGTCTCCCTTCTGTCAGAAAGGAAATCGTGTACGATACAGATCACTTCCATCTCATCTCGGCAGCTATGGAGGCGGGCTCATTGCATCCGCTGGCTGAAGCCATCGTTCGTCAAGCCGAGTCACAGGGAATTCCAGTCGCATCTCTGCCTCAGCCTACCGAGCTCGTAACCCTTCCGGGTGTCGGCTTGTCTGCGGAAATCGAGGGCGTTCGTTATTGGGCCGGCAGTGAGGAATTATTAGAAAAAATAACACTTGAGGAGCACGCACGACAACAAGTCCTGTATGACCTCAATCAGCTCAAAACAGCAGGGCTCACTGTCGTTCTGATCGCAGATCACCACCATGTGCTTGGCTTATACGGACTAGCCGATGAGCTCAGACCAGAAAGCCCGAACGTCATTGCCGATTTGCATCGAAATGGCATCGTCCACACTGTCATGCTGACAGGCGATCACGCCGAATCTGCCACAACGATAGCAGCCCAAGCAGGCGTATCCGATTGGGCTGCCAGCCTGCTTCCTGAACAGAAGGTAGAACGGGTGCGCAAGCTGTCCGAGAGCTGGAATGTTGCCATGGTTGGAGACGGCATCAATGACGCCCCCGCGCTTGCAGCCTCGAATTTGGGGATCGCCATGGGGAAAGGCACCGATACCGCAGTAGAAACCGCCGATATTGTGCTCATGCAAGATCATCTCGGTAAGCTGCCCGGTGCCATAAAAGTGGCAAGGCAGGTAAATCGTGTTATTGTCTGGAATATCGGGATTTCGCTCACCCTGAAGCTGATTGCCTTGCTATTGACGATTCCAGGCTGGCTCACCCTCTGGATCGCCGTCATGTCCGATATGGGAGCTACCATCGTCGTAACGCTGCTCGGACTGACCGTCCTGCTAGGTAGAGACGCTCCAGCCCATCGCTCAGCAAGCTCCTCGTGAGTACAAGTAATTTAACTTTCTTTGTTAGCAAACAGAAGCACACGCTGGCCTAGAGATCTTTCTCTAAGTCGTCGTGTGCTTTTTGACTAGCCATTATCATATCAAAAAACAGCGATATCGCTTTTGCCACACGATTGATCGCTGTTCTGGTTTTACATTTTACTTCTGTGAGATTAGGACTCCAAAGCCGCCTTTAGCTCTGGCGAGGATTTCTCCCACCATTCTTCATTCGTTTCGATGAGCAGCTTTTTAAGGGCAGCCTTCTCTTGTGCTCCTAGCCCATCGAGAATTACTCTGCGCTTAAGGGCATAATCCATCTTGTTAACGTGATCGGCTAGTATCTTCCACCCGCGGCGTGCCTCTGTATCGATCCACATTTCGCATGCGGTCATTCCGCCGTAGAACTGTCCTGCTTCTGACGTGCGGTCTACAGCTACCCAGACGATCCATACCTGGCGACCATTCGGAACATCCTCCCGATTCGCCGAAAATTTGATCCCTTTCTCCACCTTGCTCTTAGCATGCATGGCACCGATATCGATGTATGCTTCATCTCCATCAATAATTACAGGCGACATACTGTTTAAGTCAATGGAGCCCGCTCCGAACCCTTTATGCTTGCTCTTATCGTCATTGCTAATAATATTCAAGGCAAATATCTTCTTACCCGTCTTCTTCGAAGTATCTTTATTATCCATAATTCCCTCCACCTGGCTTGTAGCGATCGCTATCATGGCTGAGAGCTGATCCCCAAGGCAGTTTTTACGTAATTTATTCCATTAGAACGGCTTGTTCATCCGACATATACATTAATTTTATTTTAGCTAATAATCTCCCGAATGCAAACATATACATGCTGTAGATGCTTGTCAACAGGAGGTATCCATGGAATGACCCGTCGAATTTTTATCATTAGTATTTCTATTTTTACTGTGTGTCTTCTAGGCGGTTCCATCATGTACATGCTTC
The DNA here is from genome assembly GCF_003931855.1 of Paenibacillus lentus. NCBI lineage: Bacteria > Bacillati > Bacillota > Bacilli > Caryophanales > Paenibacillaceae > Paenibacillus > Paenibacillus lentus. The sequence goes on from NZ_CP034248.1 coordinate 902,147, forward strand.
TTAAAGACCACCAAATCGCTCCCTCATTCGCTCCCCAACCACAGGGCAATACCGCCGCAACAAAGGTCCCTGCTCCTCAGCCTGCAGAAAGCATCCAGCAGCCGACGGCAGAAATACTTAGTAATCGGGTTACAGAATACCATATTGACGTCAAGCTGAATGAACAAGAAGGGACGCTGACCGGCAACCAAACGCTAACCTGGACCCATCCCGGCAAAAAGACGCTGAATGAGCTGTATTTTCACCTATATCCTAACGCCTTCGCTTCTCCAGAAACCACCTTTATGAAGGAATCGGGCGGCCGCCTACGGGGTGACGTCATGCCCAAAGATGGCTGGGGCTCCATAGAGTTAACCGATATCCGCACGATGGATGGAATTTCCCTCCTGCACCGTGTTCAATATGTCCAGCCTGATGATGGCAATGTCAATGATAGAACACTAGCTAAAGTACGGCTGCCAATGTCGGTGCAAGGCGGCGAGACAATCACGCTCAAAATGGATTTCACCGTAAAGCTGCCCAAAATATTCGCACGGATGGGTACTGCCGGCGATTTTGTGATGGCTGGCCAATGGTTCCCGAAACTATCCGTATATGAACCTGCCTTCCGAAGGGGACGAAGCGCGGAGGGATGGAATTTGCACCAGTATCATGGAAACTCGGAGTTCTATTCAGACTTCGGCATATACAGCGTAAATATTGACGTGCCGAGCAAATACACGGTAGCGGCGACAGGGTTCCCTACCAAGCAAGCGGTACAGCGGGGCGATCGAAAAATCGTTCAATACTATGCCGATGATGTACATGATTTCGCCTGGGCAGCTTCACCCAACTTTGTATATGCAGAGGAACCCTTTTCAACGACGGAGGTTCCTGGGGTGCGCATTAAGTTGTATTTAGATCCAGCCCATGAAGATTTAAAGGATCGCTATTTTTATGCCGCCAAGGTTGCTTTGTCCAATTTCAGCAAATGGTATGGCAAGTACCCCTACTCCACTTTATCCATCGTGGTTCCTCCGGCTGAGGGAAATGGTGCAGGGGGAATGGAATATCCGACACTAATTACAGCATTTGGCGCGACCGGTGACTCCCCAGGCTATGACGAGCTGGAACGAACGGTAATTCATGAAATCGGGCATCAGTTTTTCTATGGGATGGTGGCCAATAATGAGTTTGAAGAAGCTTGGCTGGACGAAGCCTTTACCTCCTATGCCGAAGATCGTTTAATGGATCAAGAGTTTGGAATCACTACCAGGCTGCCCATCCAATCCGCATTCATTCATAATCCTAAGCCATTGACACAACCCTCTTGGGAATTTGGGACGGCGGACAATTATGCCAAAAATGTCTATCATCGCGGCAAGCTCGTTCTGCTGGATATTGAACGGAGAATCGGCAGCAAAACCATGAACCGCACTCTGTCCCTCTATGCTCGTAAATATCGCTTCAAACATCCTACCACAGCAGACTTCCAGCAGGTACTGGAGCAAACGACGGGGCGCTCCTGGAAAAAGTACTTTAACCAATATGTATACGGCGGAGAAATGGCGGACTATGCCATAGAGAACATCACTACCCTGGAAGTCCAACAAAACAATGAATTGTTGTACGAATCGATTGTAGATATCAAGCGAAAAGGCGGAACCCATCCGAAGGTTCCTCTTCTCTTCACCTTCCAAGACGGCCACACGATTCGAAAGGTATGGAACGGAGAGGAGGAGCAGGCACAATTAAAATTGCGCTATAAAGCCCCTCTCGCTTGGGCCATGATCGATCCGAACTATACGATAGTGCTGGAAAACAAGCACATTAACAATTACTTTAAAGCCAGCATTGATGAGAAGATCAGCACGCGCTCCAACGTCACAGTAACCAGGCTATTTGAAATGCTGATCAGCTCATTCCTGTGGTAGACCTACTCAGAGCGGTATTACTCACAAAACTAAGCTTAGGCTTACGAAGTAGTTTTGCTCGAGGCTTATTCAGAGGAGTACCGCTCACAAAACTTAGCTTAAGCTTACGAAGTAGTTTTGCTCGAGGCTTATTCAAAGGAGTACCGCTCACAAAACTTAGCTTAAGCTTACGAAGTAGTTTTGCTCGAGGCTTATTCAAAGGAGTACCGCTCACAAAACTTTTAGGAGGGAATGTCATGCCCTATATTCGCAATGGGTGGAGCAGCGTCAAAAGCCAGTTCCCCTCCGTCATCATTCTTTTTCTGTATCAGTTGCTGTGGGGAGTGTTTCTATATCGCCTAGTCAATACAGCTGTTATTCAAGTTCTGCACCGATTTCCAGATCCTCCACCCCATGAATTAAGCCGAATTTTGTTTCTAATCGAGGGACAGAGCAGGTTCTGGCAAACTCCCGAAGTTCACCATTACATATGGATCCTGTCCGGCATGGTCATGCTTCGACTGCTATTGACCCCTTTAATTCACGCTGGCATCTTATACGGACTGCTTCCAGCGGAAGAAAGGGCGGCTGGCCTCCCTCTATTCCGAGGCATGCAGAAATTCTGGAAGCCTGTGACTCTATTCTATTTTCTGGAGCTTATCTTAATTCTGATTCCCACCGTGTGGCTGCTGCCCAAAGTATACGCACCTCTGTCCCTCCTCCTCCAAGGAAGCAGTCATATCCCTACTTTCTTAATTACTACGGCTTATATCGTTGGCTGGCTTGGTTACAGCTGGTTTATTCGACAAAGCTTGCTATTCCTGCAGTTCGGCTATTTATTCAGACACAATCCCTGGCCATCCCTGCTCGTTTGCTGGAAGCATCTTATAACTGGTTTAGGAATCTCCGTCATTCTCGCAATTTCATGTTCTATAGTATTTATTCTATTCGGCACGATATCCTGGATCATGACCGGTCTCCTAGCGTTGATCCTACAGCAAGCTTACCCATTCTTTCGTAGTGTTCTCAAAATATGGAAAATATCCTCGCAATATTGCTTATGGCAACAAAAAAGTTAAATTTTCTTCATTTCTTTGGCTCCCTAGAGCCACAAGGCCTCCGCGCTTTTGCGGGGGCCTTATTCTATGCTTACTATATAATTCTCGCAAATTAACCATTGCCAAATGCTGCCTACCTTGTTACAATAACAACAGTACTTTTTAAGTAACAGTTTTGTAATCATTTCTGTCATCATTTACAAGATGTATGGCAGCATATCGAATAGGTTAAACATGGTGTTAAAATTACAGCCGAATTCCCTTCACCGGGGAAACGGGGGAACCACTTTGGGTGAATTGATCTCGCTTCAGAGGGATCATAGGGAACCTTCAAACCGAATCCTTAAGCTAACCTCGTAGGCATTGGAAGGAGCATAACTTCTTTGAAGAAAAAGTTGGCCGTTGCAGCAGTGAGTTTTTCCATTCTATTCTCATTAGGAGCTGGGAGCGCTTTCGCAGACTCCAAACTGGACACTACCATTCAGTCGGCTCTCGGCACGAAATACGTATCCGGCGGTACGACAACGGATGGCTTTGATTGTTCCGGATTTACCTCTTATGTATTCAAGAGTCTTGATATTAAGCTTCCCCGCACATCGGGATCCCAATATAATATGGGAACTGCCGTGAAGAAGGACGAACTCAAACCAGGTGACCTCGTATTCTTCAACACTTCTGGCAAGGGAGTATCCCATGTTGGTGTAATGGTTGATGGTGAAAGCTTTGCCCACGCTTCAACCAAAAAAGGTGTAATTATCAGCAAATTGAGTGAAGATTATTATGTCAAACGCTATGTCGGTGCCAAGCGCATCCTGAGCACAGACAAATACGAAGCTGTTGCTGTAGATAGTGAAGATCATGATGATGTAGAATAACATACGTCCAAAAACCTGCAAAGATTCCTCCCAGAATCGCCTGCAGGTTTTTTTATATTCAAATATACCGGATAACTTTACCAGTGTCTTTTCACATGGCTAAACTTGCAATAGATGGCGGCTTTTGATAGACTAACCAAAGAATAAGTAACAAACTTGTAATCATTATTGTAAAAGTTACGGGTGCGTACAACTGATAAGCCGAATTCCCAACACCCGGGAAGCGGGGGAACCATTTATGGGTGAATTGATCTCGCTTCAAAAGAGATGATAGGGGAACCTTCAACCGAACCCTTAAGCTAACCTCGCAGGCCTTGGAAGGAGTAATACAACTTGAGAAAGACATTGACAGCAGCGGCGACGAGCTTAGCCATTCTTTTTACGATGGGAGCAGCAAACGCTTACGCGGACTCGGACACAACATTGAACAAGACAGTTAAAGCAGTCTATGGCACGCCTTACAAATTCGGAGGAACGACGGCAAGCGGTTTCGATTGCTCCGGATTCACAAGTTACGTCTTCAAGAAGATGGGCGTTAAGCTGCCTCGCGTATCGTCGGCCCAGTACAAGCAGGGTACACCAGTTGCAAAGAATCAGCTGAAAGAAGGAGACCTCGTATTTTTTAATACGACTGGCAAAGGGGTATCTCATGTGGGCATATATATCGGTGACGGAAAGTTCGCCCATGCCTCTTCTTCCAAAGGAATTCGCACAGATAAGCTAAGTAACAGCTACTACAAAAAGCGTTACGTCGGTGCGAAACGGATTTTGAGCAAATACGGTTATTCTACCCATGCCGCTCAATCCTAATATTGCTATTTATTTGATGTTTACTGCCTCTTTGATACGCCGCGACGATTCCTGCTAGAATCGTCGCATTTTTTTTGTGATAAACCATCCTCTACTCCATTAACGAAACTTAAAAGAATAAGGTTGCATCTATACGCCTTTAGCACTATTTTCCTCCCTTGCAATAATACCGTTTTCATTATAATTCGATAAACATCCGGCACTAATCACATAACTCCAAAAAAAACAGCACCAATAGAGCCTTTACAATAAAATAAAATCCCGTTACAGTGATGGTAAAAAGATCGAGCCGGAAAAGTTCCATGGCACGGCATTTCCATTTGTACAAGGAGGCGCAAGATGGATAAACGAGATATTCAGTTTCACATCGTTCCTATGGAAGAACACCACGGGGAAGCAATCAGTACTTGGCGCTACGACTCCCCCTATGATATCTATAGCTGGCTGCCTTGGGAACAAATGAAAGCTCTTGATGTTGAATTCGGCAATCCTGTATTGCGGGCCGAGCAATATGTATCCGTGCTGGACGGGGAAGGCAATCTGGCCGGGTTCGCCCAGTATTTCCCTATGGAAAACATAACAAGGCTTGGAATTGGGATGAGGCCCGACTTATGCGGTCATGGATTAGGTAAGTCATTTGTATTAACGATTGTCAAAGAAGGGCAGCGACGCGCACCATCCAACGTCATCGATCTTGAAGTGCTTACCTGGAATACGCGGGCTATCCGAGCCTATCAGAAATCAGGTTTCGTCATAACCGACCTTTACGAGAAAATGACTCCTGGAGCTATATCCAAGCCTTACTATTGCATGGTATACCGTGGCGAACGATTATAGCATGGAGTTCAAGGAGTCTAAGGGCACCTGTAAGGCGTTCTCGGCTATTTTCATGCTATGAAACAGTCTTTTCTAGGAGAGACTGCACACCCCTTCCTGATGCGCTGTGAGAATGCTCATATATATTAAAAAATTTGAGCAATTATACATGGAATTCATTGCTTTTTTTGTCACAAATGCTATGATCAAATTGCATGTTCCGTTATAATAATAAGGTAGCTTACATAGGAGGGACGATTGAAATGCAAAAATGGGTTATGAGCGGGCTATTCTTTGTCGCATGTGCGCTGGCTCTCGTGCTTATCTTTACCCTGCCTGGTAAAGAGCAGGTCGCGCAAGAGAATAAGACACAAATGCCTGAGGTCACATTGAACGCAGAGCAAGCGGAAGCCATCGTCAAAGCTAACTGTATTAGCTGTCACGGGGATCAATTGGAAGGCTTAGCTGGGCCTAATCTGCAAAATATCGGTGCCACCATGTCAATTGAACAACTTTACAAAGTAATCTCGAAGGGTCAAGGCTCTATGATGCCTGGCTTCAAAGATAAGCTGCAGGATGAGGAAATTGCGAACGTTGCACTCTGGCTTGCTGAGAAAAAATAATTAGTATAAAAAAGACACGCCCACCGGACCTTAGCGTTCCCGGAGGGCGTGTCCCCTATTCGGCCAATATACCCAGTTCCTCAAACTTTCTCGGAAGAACTCATCTTTTCGAATGCTTCATTATATTGCTCAGCTTCCTTAATATCTATGGCCGTGATTCCACCGGCTTCCCATGATGTCAAACGAAGCGTAACGGTCTTATAATCGATCGTAATAAAAGGATGATGGTTAAAGGCCTCTGAGATCGCCGCTACCTCGTCTACAAAGGCAATACCCTTCATAAACTCAGAGAACGTATATTTGCGGACGATCCAGCGTCCCTCTTCCAATTCCCATCCTTCCAACTTCTCTAAATGCGCCTCAATTTCTTGTGGTGTAAACGGCATATTATTTCCTCCCTGTTCTTTTTCAAGAACTCCAAAGACTATGTAGTACGTCCATTGTACCTTTAAGTGCACGTAGTTTTATGGGTAAATTTTATGATACTTTTTGATTATTGTTATTCCTCATGAGCCTCGTTCATGCATAATAACTAAAGCTATAATTTGATTAGATACTCCTAATCTTACATTTTACCATGACCCAAGGCTCATGCAAAATCCTTTATAAGGAAAACCATTAATCATTAAATTAGCTTAACCGACGTTAGTTCCTCTTCTCCAACTAGTACATTAATACGATGTACTTCTGGGTCATATATTACAACAGCGCTTCCCACAGCGATTACCGGTTCGGATCCGAGCCCGAAGAATAGATCCTCAGCCAGTGCCTCCAATACCTCATGCTTCTCCTCATCCGTCAGCCCCTCCCATTCGGCAGGCTCCATCTCAAAGAAAACATAGCAATCCGGAATACGGCCAACAGCTTCCGTAAAATCTGCCAAAATATATTCATAATCCCTTCCATGCTTTACTCCCACGGGCGATTCGCTCCCTTCACGATCTCCTAAATAGGCCATTGTCTTATTATAAACGAAAATACCACTTAAAAAAAAATGGATTTCTGTCGATAAAAAATATAACCGTTTAATTTTGGATGGTTTCTGTCTTTTCGCAAGGATGCTTAAAGACGAAAGCACGGTTTCAATTTATCTCAAGGACGAGGTGTATAATGGAAATTTCATCACTCATCGGTATTATTCTCGGTTTGGTCGCCGTAGTTCTGGGGATGTTCCTTAAAGGAGCTCCAATCATCAACTTAGTCAACAACCCGGCGGCGTACGTCATTATTTTGGTAGGGACCGCAGCGAGCCTATTCATAGGCTTCCCTTCTTCAGAATTGAAGAAGATTCCAAAGTTGTTCAAGAAATTATTCGTCAAGCAAAAAATGATCAGCAAGGCAGAGCTCATCTCACTCTTTATGGAATGGGCTACCGTTACCCGACGCGAAGGGCTCCTGGCCCTCGAATCCAAGGTCGAGGAAATTGATGACGACTTCCTACGTAATGGTATGCGTATGATCATTGACGGCAATGACCAGGAGTTTGTCAGCGATGTACTTGCTGAAGATATTGCGGCTACCGAGGAGCGTCATCGGGCAGGTGCACTCATATTCTCCCAAGCCGGGATGTATGCTCCGACCCTCGGGGTACTCGGGGCCGTTGTCGGGCTGATCGCTGCTCTTGCCGATATGTCCGATATGGATTCGTTGGCAGCTGCGATTGCCGCCGCCTTCGTCGCGACGCTGCTCGGTATTTTCACGGGTTATGTCCTATGGCACCCCATCGCGAATAAGCTAAAACGTCTTTCCAAACAGGAAATTGAAATCCGCCTAATGATGGTGGAAGGGCTGTTATCCATCCAATCTGGTGTCTCAACGATTGCCATCCAACAAAAGCTGGCTGTATTTCTGACTCCATCGGAGCGCGCCGTTCTATTAGATAAGGTAGGTGAATCCGGTGAGCAAAAAGACTAGACAGGCCCCGCAGGAGGAGCACGCTGACGAATCCTGGCTCATTCCCTACGCGGATCTCATGACGCTTCTGCTGGCTCTGTTTATCGTTCTATACGGTATGAGCGCAACCGATGCCAAGAAATTCGAGGAAATGAGCGAAGCATTCAGCGGTGTCCTTACCGGCGGTATTAGCGTACTCGACCAGAATGCACTTAGTAGCAACTCCAAGAACTTTAATAGTGATAATCTCATACCTAAAGATTCTTCTGAAGGCTTGATGCGAAAAACGGAACTTATGCGCCGAGAGCAAGAGAACCTTGAAGGTCTCAAAAAGCGTCTGGACAATTACATTAAAGAGAATGGACTCACGACGCAGCTCGATACGCAGCTGAATCATTCTCGCCTCATGATTACGATTAGTGATAATGCTTTGTTCGACTCAGGTGATGCCGAAGTAAAACCGGAGGCTCGCAAGCTGGCTAAAGCCATTTCTGCAATGCTAGAGCAATTTCCAGATTACGAGGTCGTCGTCTCCGGGCATACGGACAACATTCCGATCTCAACAAGCCAGTTCCCATCCAACTGGGATTTAAGTTCCGGACGAGCTTTGAACTTCATGAAGATCCTCCTGCTTAATGACAAGCTGGATCCAAAAAAATTCAGTTCGACCGGACAAGGCGAATATCACCCTGTTGCTTCAAACAAAACAAGCGAAGGACGCGCCAAGAACCGTCGAGTCGAAGTATCGATTATCCGTAAGTATCAAGAGGAGTCGAAAACTGGCATTCCCGCGATTAATATGACATCGCCTTAGTCTCATACGATTTAGGAAACAATCAGGCCTCTAGCGAGGCCTGATTGTTTTTTTAATATGTAACAAAGGTGCTGCCCTTATTGCAGCTCATAATTTAATGCTGCGCCAAGCTCCTGCTTCTCCTGTGATGTCAATTCCCGCCAAGCCCCTATTGGCTGATTGCCTAAATGAATATTCATGATTCGAATGCGTTGAAGCTTACGTACTTCATAACCAAGAGCACTGCACATCCGGCGAATTTGCCGGTTCTTGCCTTCGGTCAGAATAATCCGAAACACTCTCTCTGAAATACGTGTCAGCTGAGCTGGTCTGGTCATCGTGCCGAGAATGCGCACCCCTTCACTCATAGCTTTAAGAAAAGAAGGGGTAATTGGCTTATCCACCGTCACAATGTATTCCTTCTCGTGTCGTCCCTCGGAGCGCAAAATTTTATTGACAATGTCGCCGTCACTTGTCAGTAATATTAAACCTTCCGAGTCTTTATCAAGACGCCCGATCGGGAAGATCCGTTCCTCGTGCCCTACAAAATCGACAATATTGCCTCGGATATGCTGCTCTGTTGTACTCGTAATTCCTACCGGCTTATTGAGGGCAATGTATACGTGCTTGGACGTCTTTAGCATCAACCGCTTCCCGTTAATCCTTACGTCATCTCCCTTCTCGGCCTGACTGCCGAGGACAGCTGTCTCCCCATTAATCGTCACTTGACCGGACTCCACTAGCTTGTCTGCTTCCCGCCGAGAGCAATACCCTGTTTCACTAATAAACTTGTTGATTCTCAACTTTGATGTCACCCCGTATGCGCTATCTCTTTACTTGGACTTCTTACATTACAAAACTGCAAGCCTGATAAATTACTCCATCAATTGGGGAACTTCCTCCTCCTGCAAACGCGGAAGCGTAATTGTGACCACAGTTCCCTTGCCAACCTCGCTCTCAATTTGAAAGCAGCCTTTATGAGTCTCAATGATTCTCTGGCTGATCATCAGGCCAAGCCCCGTGCCTTTCTCCTTATTCGTATAGAACGGCTCTCCGAGCTTCTGCATCCGCTCTTTGGAAATACCCTCGCCTTCGTCGATAACGCGAATAACGGCAAGATGCGGCTCCTCAGAATACAGCATTAACGTAATTTGGCCTCCGGAAGGCATAGCCTCCATGGCATTTTTCAGGATATTAATAAATACCTGCTTCAACTGATTCTCTTCACAGTGTACCAGAATTGTCTCCGCCGAGAAATGAACACTAAACTCAATGTTATGTAAGTGAGCTTCACTATCCAATAGCGAAACGACATCCCCAAGCGTATAACGGACGTCCTTAGTCTGGAAATTCACAGCTTGCGGTTTAGCTAGTATTAAAAACTCACTTACAATCAAATTAATTCGATCCAATTCCGAGAGCATAATGTCCGTATGGAGTGGATTCATGGTCTTGGAGTGCTGCTGCATTTGCAGAAAGCCGCGTAGTGTTGTAAGCGGATTGCGGATCTCATGGGCTACGCCCGCCGCTAACTGGCCAACCGTCGTCAGTTTCTCCGACCTGCGCAGGAGCTCTTCCATCCGATTGTGCTCCGTCATATCTCTAGAAATACAGATATAAGCCGAAATCCTCCCGAACTTATCAAAGATCGGAGATTCACTTATGCTTACCTCCACCAAGCTTCCATCCTTGCGCTTACGAACCGTCTCAGGCAGAATAACCGATCTGCCTTGCTCCAGTTCTCTCCTCCACTCTTCTTGATCCTGCTCTAAAAATGACGGAATATAATCTAGTTTCTTGCCCACAATTCCCTCGCTCGTCCAACCGTATAAGCATTCAAACGCAGGATTCACCCTTAGAATATTTCCCTCTAGATCAATCAGATGAATCGCATCGGCAGTCTGGCTAATGATGGATTCTAAGTACTCATTCATTGAACGAATCTCTTCATTTTTCTGCTCCAGCTCGGCCGTATAGTGCCCGAGGCTAACAGCCATCGTATTGATCTTCTGTCCTAACAGACCAAGCTCATCTCGGCGATTTACCCGCATTCTAGTCTCAAATTTTCCTGAAGAAAGCTGGTTTACTTTAATCAGAATATCCTGAATAGGCCTGATAATTTCACCGGCCAGAATATAACTTGCGAAAATGACAATTTGGAGCAAGACTAGAGAGATCGTTATCTGGCTAAACATCTGCTTGGAAATAACCGAAGAAATCGGCTCATAGCTGGAAACGATCCGTATGACATAAGGACCTTTATTTACAGGCGAAATGGGAATAAAGCTCTCCAGCCCCCTTTCCCCATTAATCGAGATATCTTGTAGGAGACTCTCTCCCTTCTGGATAACTTCTCTGACCGCCTTATGATCCATAGTATCATTTGCATAGTTATAAGTACCGAATAAGATCCTGCCGCCTCCCTGGAAGGTCTCGAGATCTATGCCCGTAATCTCAAGCAGATGTGGATTAGAGCGCAATGTCTCCTGGGTAATCCGTTCAGGGCTAGTCATCTGGAGCATTCCTTCCGCCATAACTCGACTGATCTCCCCATGATTCTGTCTCTTGATGTATTCATTAACAGAACGACTCTGTTCGACAGCCAAGGCGATCTGACGAGCTGTCACCATCATGTTAGCCTCGCTCAGATTCCTCAAATTATCCCGGGTCGAAAAGTAACTTAAGGCGATATTTAAGGAAAGTAGAACCAATGCGAAAAACGACATAATCAGAGACAACTTTGTTTTAATAGACAAGCTTCCCCCCACCCTTTAGAGACCGTCCTTTGGTGATTTTTGGAATTATTCCCCTCCTATTATCATAACTGTAACGACATGTTTTGCAAAGACGTTGATATTCCCACTCGCTTTCCCTACAATAAGTAAAAATACCTATAAACCATGTTAATAAAGATTGTATTCAGAATGTTATGCACAAGTTATGAACATATCAACAGTCTCAAAGTCCTTACTGTGTATAATAATGGGGATAAAACGACGGTTATGCACAGACTTACCCACAACATGTTAACAACGAATATTTGTTCGTTGGATAGAGTGCTTTTTTTCTTATTATTTTCAAGGAGTTGACTGTATTTTATGGATGTGTCTTATCCTGTAACCCCTCCCGCATCTACTTATTCCGACGAATATTGGATGCTTAAAGCAATCAAAGAAGCTCACAAGGCTGAAGCGATTGGCGAGGTTCCTATTGGCGCCGTTATCGTACTTGGAGATGAAATTGTAGGAAGGGGCCATAATCTTCGAGAGAGCACTCGCGATGGCACAGCGCACGCCGAAATGATTGCTATTCGGGAGGCGAGTCGAACCCTAGACGCATGGCGACTGCTCCATTGTCGACTCTACGTGACGCTGGAACCCTGTCCTATGTGCTCGGGCGCTATTGTGCAATGCCGTATCCCTAACGTAATTTATGGCGCCACTGACCCCAAGGCAGGCTGCGCAGGAACGCTTATGAATTTACTCCAGGAGCCTCGCTTTAACCATCGTACGGAAGTAACTGCTGGAGTACTTAGAGAAGAGTGTGCTTCTCTGCTAACGGAGTTTTTTAGACGGCTGCGTAAAAAATAGTTTGGTATAATACACCCATGCCATGCAAAAGGGCGTCCCAAGTTCAATATAAACTCGGAAACGCCCTACGCCCTTTTGCATACCTTTAATTAATTATTAATAGCCGAATGAGTTCATTTCTTGCTCCAGTTCTTCCATTGTAATAGCATCCTGCGGTATACCGATTTTGAAATTCGGCGCTTCGTTGATGCTCGTAAATTTACTGTTCATTTCCATAGCCAATTTTAATTTTTCCTGCGTATCCGGATCACTGAATTCAACATCCATGTTCATCTCTTGATAAGAAGGATAATTGTCTTTGTCAATGGCCGTATTAAAAGTAAATTCGTTAATTTTCAAAACCTTCTGCATTTCGTCTAAATCTTTCTGGAACTCATCTTCATTAAGTTCCCCGAGCTCCTTCTTTGCATCCTCAATATCCTGAGGCGTCAGCTGCAGCATTTCGCGATATTCGTCCTTAGCTACAATATCAAGTGCTTTCGGTAGAGCTTCTTTTATAAGAATGCTGATCGCATCCTTAAACGTATCATTCGTAATATAGAATTGAACAACTTGTTTCGCCTTAAAGCCTTCCGGCAACGTAAGTTCTTTCGGATCAACATCCTTAATAAACTTCTCTGAATCATACTCTGCAAGGATGACATTTGCAATCTCAGCCACAAGCTTTTGAGTCTTATCCGTATCTAGCAAGTCCGGATTAAAGCTCTCAGCGTTGCTTTCCGCCAATTCCTTCAAATCAAACTCAAGGAACTTCCCGGTTACATTCTCCGGCAAAGGCAGGAACGGAATACTAGGAATTTTGATGAATACCTTATCCTTGGTCATTACAAATTGCAACGTAATCGTCGTTGAGAAATCACCTGTCAGCTTCACTTCCAGCGAAGCCTCCGTCTGCATAGGATCTCTCTGGTACATTTGAGTTAAATTTATCTCAGCGTCCTTAAGCATGGAATAAACAGCTCCCAATTCAGGAGACGATGATGTATCAATCGTAAGATCCGTCAGTTTAATCTGACTCTCTGATACATAAGAATCCATTTTCATTGCTGTTGCAGCTGCACTTTGCAGCGCTTCTTTCGGCTCCTTCTTAGTGCCGCAGCCGGATAGAATCAATGTTACCGACATAAGTAAAATAAGTACCGACATATAAAACTTTCTTGACATACTAGCTCCTCTCCGTCTTATCCTCTCAGATGACGATATATAATATTTTTATATGACCCACCTAATATTTTAAACAACTTATGAAAAAATGAAACACTTTTTTTAATTTTATTATGAATTGGCTTTTTTTTACGACGCTCTCTTTCCACACTTTGAATATTTCCCGCAGTCTAAAATCAGACACCGAGTAAGTTACGATCCTTCTAGCTCGGCTTCCTTTCGCATTTAATTTAGAATTTGGCTATCTTCTAATTATGGCATGATTTGAACCTCATCTTCTGCATTATTGCAAATTAGAAAAATCCCTCAGCCAGTGGCTAGGGGAGTGGAGTGAACAGTTGTCTAGTTGGTGATTAATGTGGAAACGGAACAGTAAAACTAGCACAAATCGTTCTGCTTAACTGCCTTGAGGATTGTTATGGCTTACATGATTCTGATTTTTTACCTTTTTGGAACCCGATAAAGGCTCCGGCCCTCCGCCCCTATGCTCTCTACGCTGTTCGGCATCAGGCTGGGCTCCAGGCGCCGTATAGGACTTTGGTTTACTCATGAGATACATCCCCCTTTTTTCATCGAGCTTCGCTTACTCCTGTTATGTTGTGAGCAATCCTTTTCTTTTATACTTGGCGAACTTTGGTTAGAATTGGAGGGCCATCATTATCGCATATTAAAGCGCCTGAAGGCATACTTAACTCAATCCTTTAAGCCATAAAATTGGAAGGATAACCGATTTAGTTGGATTTTACGTATTACTTTGAGTGCCTTTGGATCAATACGAGAATATAAATGGATTTCATGTATACAAAAACACTTGAACCATAATTTCCGGTTTGAAACCTTGTTTTAATGACCCAGATTCCAGTTAATTGTACACTTTACGGCAGATACATATTTTAAATACCAAAAGTCCATTTATCTTGCTGGGTCAGGTGGGGAACCCATCGAAGGTATACATTCTGATATAATAAAACATCCTGGTATATTAAAAACCGCTCCCCATTCGGAAAGCGGCTTGATTTATAAGTTGTATATGTATGGCGGAGAGGGTGGGATACTCTCCCTTCGGTCGAGACTGCGATGTAACGCTAACGAAGCACAGGCTCCGACGAACCTCTGTGGGTTCTCAATATGTATGGCGGAGAGGGTGGGATTCGAACCCACGTGGGCTTGCACCCTAACGGTTTTCAAGACCGCCCCGTTATGACCACTTCGGTACCTCTCCAAAAGGTGAATCTGATTAGTGTAACAAATCAGATTCTACCATATAGTTTATTCGCGCGCAAGTAATTTATTACTGGAAATATATTCAACATTGCCCATGTATGGACGAAGCACTTCAGGCACTTCCACACGGCCATCTTCTAGCTGATAATTCTCCAGAATTGCTGCAACTGTACGACCTACTGCTAATCCTGAGCCATTCAGTGTATGCACAAATTCAGGCTTCGCTTTAGCCTCCGGACGAAAGCGAATATTCGCCCGTCGAGCTTGAAAATCCTCTACATTAGAACAGGAGGAAATTTCACGGTACATCCCGGATTCCGGCAGCCACACTTCCAGATCATACGTCTTAGCAGCAGTAAAACCAAGGTCGCCCGTACACAGAGCCAGCACACGATAAGGAAGATTTAGCAACTGCAGCACACGCTCTGCATTCGCTGTCATCTTCTCCAATTCTTCATAAGATTGATCCGGATGAACAATCTTGATCATCTCTACTTTGTTGAATTGGTGCTGGCGAATCAAACCACGTGTATCACGTCCTGCTGCACCTGCCTCAGAACGGAAGCAAGAACTGTAAGCCACATAATTCCGGGGCAGATCCTCTGCATTTAGAATTTCGTCCCGATGAAAGTTCGTTACAGGTACTTCTGCTGTTGGAATTAGGTAGTAACCATTCTCCGTTAGTTTAAATAGATCCTCTTCGAACTTCGGCAGCTGTCCTGTACCGTACAGGCTGTCCTGATTAACGATGTATGGCGGCAGCATTTCTTCATAGCCATGTTCATCGCTATGCAAATCCATCATAAAGTTGATCAACGCACGCTCCAGTCTTGCTCCCAACCCCTTGTAAAAGGTGAATCGTGAGCCTGTTACCTTGGCTCCTGCCTCGAAATCCAAAATGCCGAGATCCGCGGCGATATCCCAGTGAGCTTTTGGCGTAAAATCGAACTGGCGTGGCTCGCTCCAACGACGAACCTCCACATTCTCTTCTTCAGAAGCCCCTACAGGTACATCCTGATGCGGAATATTAGGGATAGCCAGCATCAGTTCATCGATCTGTGCCTCCAGAGCCCGGACTTCGTCATCCAACTCTTTTATACGGTCACCCACTTGACGCATTTCAAGGATTAGCTCATCCGCATCTTCCTTGTTCTTCTTGCGTTTAGCGACCTCTGCCGATACCATGTTACGGCGATTCTTCAATGATTCGCTTTCCTGCAGCAATTCACGACGCTTTTCGTCCAGTGGGGCGAAGCCCGATATAAGCTCCAATGACGCTCCTCTGTCCTGGAGCGCTTTCTCAACACGCTCGAAATCATTTCGCATTATTTTTACATCTAACATGGGTTGTCCCTCCTAGAATCGTCCCGCTTGGGCCTCCTTACTCAACCAAAGCTTAGGGAGAGCAAGTCAGCTCGCCATGGGATCACCGGAAAACTCGGGCGTCCTCCGTTTAAAACAAACAAACCTTAACCCTTGGGAAAGAGTCAAGGTGTCTGATCGGCTCTTATCTTGCAGCCGCATTGTGTTCCTGAATCATTTCTACAAAATATTTATGCAGTGAGACATCATCCGTCAACTCGGGATGAAATGACGATACAAGCAAATGCTTTTGACGTGCCGTCACAATCTCATCGTTATAAGTGGACAACGCCTCAACGCCTTCACCCACCTCTGTGATCAGAGGCGCACGAATAAATACCGCGCGTAGCGGCTCCTGGAGACCCTTCACATCCAAGTCGGTCTCAAAGCTCTCCCTCTGGCGTCCAAACGCGTTACGCGATACGCTGATGTCCATCAGTCCCAGATGGGGCTCTTCTCCGCCCTCAATCTTCTTCGCCATCACGATCAGACCCGCGCAGGTGCCAAACAGAGGCTTACCTTCACTGGAAAACTGCTGAACAGCCTCTATAAATCCGTATTTTCTCATGAGCTTGCCAATGGTTGTACTCTCCCCGCCAGGGATAATTAATCCATCGATATCCTGGAGCTGCTCAGGGTGCTTTACAGCAACCCCCTCCGCCCCAACGCTCTCAATGCTTCTTATATGCTCCGCAACGGCACCTTGCAGCGCCAGTACTCCTACTTTCATGGAGAAACCTTCTTTCTATCTGACTCAGAAAAACAGCGGATGAATTACCAACCACGATCCGACATACGCTCGGCTGGTGACAATTTGGAAATTTCGATGCCTTTCATCGGCGTTCCCAAGTTCTTGGATACTTCAGCAATCAACTTGTAGTCGGTATAATGTGTTGTAGCTTCAACGATTGCACGAGCGAATTTCTCAGGGTTTTCCGATTTAAAAATACCTGAGCCTACAAACACTCCATCCGAACCGAGATGCATCATTAATGCTGCATCTGCAGGAGTAGCTACGCCACCCGCAGCAAAGTTCACAACTGGTAGCTTACCGTTCTCATGTACTTCAAGCAATAAATCATAAGCTACGCCTAGATTTTTAGCTTCTGCATACAGCTCATCTTTGGACATACTTTGTACGGAACGGATTTGGCTGTTGATCAGACGCATATGACGCACGGCTTCAACAATGTTGCCTGTTCCTGGCTCACCCTTCGTACGGATCATGGATGCACCTTCGCTAATACGACGCAGTGCTTCGCCGAGATCCTTCGCTCCGCAGACAAATGGAACGGTAAAATCACGTTTATCAATGTGGAACACTTCATCTGCAGGCGTCAATACTTCACTCTCGTCCAAATAGTCTACGCCTAGAGATTCCAAAACTTTCGCTTCTACATAATGCCCAATCCGCGCTTTGGCCATAACCGGAATAGATACAACTTTCATAACTTCTTCAACGATTGTAGGATCAGCCATGCGAGCTACCCCACCAGCCGCACGAATATCAGAAGGAACGCGTTCCAAAGCCATAACTGCTGTGGCTCCAGCGGCTTCTGCAATCTTAGCTTGCTCAGCATTCATGACGTCCATAATGACGCCGCCCTTTTGCATTTCGGCCATACCTCTTTTTACACGTGATGTTCCTGTTTCCATATCCACGCCTCCCGATTTAATCTAAATATATCCCCATGCTATGAGGCATTGGCATATGACCTTATCCCCATAAACATTACTTCTGTCTCGAATCTACATGCGATAATCTAACTTGATATTTTACAATATTTACGCTAAATATACAACCCATTCACTCGGGATTTATCCTTTGTAGAATTAGAAAAGATTCTTGATTCCATTAAACAAATCCTTGAAAAAGTCCCCGATCGCGCGCAGGAATAGCTTAAACCAATTCGCCTTCTCTGCATCCTGGGCCGTGATCAGCTTCACTGTCTTCTCCACAGGCTCGTCAGAGCCTGGAACCTTGTAGGAATAGGTAACGGTACCTACCTCCGTACCTTGCTTCAGAGGGGCCACCAGAGCCGTCTCCTCGTTCAAAGCTACCGCAGATTGCAAGCTACTCATGTCTGCACCTTTAGGAATAACAAAGCTAACGCCCTGATCCGTAACGACAGGCACATCCACGTTCTTCGCCTTCTTGACGGTTACCGTCTCCGTTCCTTCTACCGTCGTTTTTGGAGCAACGACCTGCTTAGTCTCGAAGTTATTGAACCCGTAATCAAGCACTTTACGCGTTTCGATAAACCGCACATCCTCGGCTTTCATCGTCTTCGTAGCCTCTGTTCCCATAACGACGCTGATTAGTCGCATCCCGTTCCGTTCAGCCGTACCGGTAAAGCAGCTACCAGCTCGGGAGGTATGTCCGGTTTTCAATCCATCCAGTCCCTCATAAGCAAATTGTTTGAAGTTGGTTACATTCTTATTGGCTTCGAGCATGTAGTTCCAGTTCACCATCGGAGCCGTATCACGCTCTCGAAACTTATATTGCTGAATCGTTGTAAATTCAGTGAAATCAGGGTGATCCGTTACGATATACTTGGCGAGAGTCGCCGCATCCATCGCAGACATAACTGTTTCCTTATCATTTGCCGGTTGGAATTCCTTCGGCATATCTTTAATATCCAAACCTGTAGAGTTCGCAAAATAAGTATTGGTCATCCCCATCCGCTGTGCCTCATCGTTCATCATCTTGACAAAGGCCTGCTCAGAGCCGGCGACATGCTCAGCCAATGCTACAGTCGCATCGTTAGCCGAACCAACCGCCATAGCAATGTACAATTCCCGAATCGTATGCTGATCCCCTTCCGCCAGGAAGATTCTTGAACCAATCGTCTTAGAGGCATTCTCCCGAACGGTAACTACCTCATCCCAGCTGAATTTGCCTTGCTTCACTAAGTCCGAAACGATGTATTCCGTCATCATCTTGGTCATGCTTGCAGGGGGTAGCGGAGTATCCCCATTCACATTCAAAAGAACTTGGCCGGATACCGGCTCCAATAATATCGCAGATTTAACCTTCAGCTCCAGAGATTCCACGGACGGAATGCTCGAGTTGCTTTGCTGCACTGCAGGCGTGGTAGATGTAGCTTCTGTCTGCTGTCCTTCAGCAAGAGCGACTGCCGGTACTGTAGATAGACATAACATATTCAGTAACAAAACTGAGGCGACGCTTTTTCGAAGGATTTGTCGCTTCGATGTTCTAGATTTCTTTTCTTTCAGTTTCAATGATCTTAAAGCTCCCCTCGTATACTTGTTCAATTGCTTAATCTATTCTATCACAGCGGAATACGCAAAAAAAGACAGACCGAGCTGATTCCGCCCAGTCTGCTATGGAAATTAATGGTGTGGTTGATTAATTACAAAGAATAGTTTGGCGCTTCCTTCGTAATTTGTACATCATGCGGATGGCTCTCGCGAAGACCTGCTCCTGTAATTCGGATAAATTGCGTATCATTACGAAGCTCGTCCAAGTTGGCTGTTCCGCAGTAGCCCATTCCCGAGCGCAAGCCGCCCAGCAACTGATGAATCGTATCGGATAAAGGCCCTTTGTAGGCAACGCGTCCTTCGATTCCTTCCGGTACCAGCTTCTTGTCATCGTCCTGGAAGTAACGATCCTTACTGCCTTTCTTCATTGCTCCTAGCGAGCCCATACCCCTGTAAACTTTAAAACGCCGCCCTTGATAAATCTCGGATTCTCCCGGGCTTTCCTCTGTACCGGCAAGCAAGCTCCCCAGCATAACTGCATGAGCTCCTGCTGCGATTGCCTTCGTAATTTCACCGGAGTACTTGATGCCTCCGTCCGCAATAATCGGAATGCCATACTCACGAGCAACGGATGCGCAATCGTAGACCGCAGTAATTTGCGGAACGCCGATTCCGGCGATCACACGTGTAGTGCATATCGAACCTGGGCCGATACCTACTTTGATCACGGAGGCACCTGCCTCGATTAAGTCACGTGTTGCCTCGCCTGTTGCTACGTTTCCTGCAATAATCGTTAAATCCGGGTACCGTTTGCGTAGCTCCCTCACCGTATCCAGAATGTTAATATGGTGTCCATGCGCAGAATCTACTGTAATGACATCGACTCCGGCCTTCACCAAAGCCTCAGCTCGTACAAAGGTATCAGATGATACGCCAATAGCTGCCCCGACAAGCAGTCTACCCTGCTCATCCTTGGCCGCGTTCGGGAATTGGATCGCCTTCTCAATATCTTTAATCGTAATAAGACCTTTGAGCGTATTCGAATCATCGACCAGTGGCAACTTCTCAATTTTATGCTTCTGCAAGATGCCCTCGGCTTCTTGAAGCGTTGTTCCTACCGGAGCGGTCACCAGATTCTCGTGCGTCATTACCTCTTTGATCTTAATACTATAGTCGTGTACGAAACGCAAATCCCGGTTTGTCAAAATTCCGACCAGCTTTTGCTCCTCATTTACGATAGGTACGCCAGAAATCCGATACTTGCCCATCAATTCCTCCGCGTCCGAAACCAAATGCTCCGGTGTAAGGGAGAATGGATTGGTGATAACGCCGCTCTCTGAGCGTTTAACCCGATCCACTTCCTCTGCTTGCTGCTCAACAGGCATATTCTTATGAATAATGCCGATGCCACCTTCACGCGCAATTGCGATCGCCATAGCCGCTTCCGTTACCGTATCCATCCCAGCGCTAATCAGTGGCATGTTCAGCTTAACTTTATCGCTTAATCTCGTAGACAAATCAACCTCTTTCGGAAGCACCTCCGATTTACGAGGGACGAGCAATACATCATCGAATGTTAAGCCTTCCTTATTAAATTTACTTTCCCACACCTTAGTTTTTCCTCCCTTATATTCTATTCCTCGTCGACCGAATTCCCTTATATATCAAGGGCGGAAAGACACTTACGAAAATATATTATTGTACATCTTAGCAAAGGGCATATAGCCTGTCAAGAATAAGCACTAGGAAATACCACCAGACTTCCCACAGGCATACGAGTGTCTACAGGAGGAGTACAAACACATTTTGTTCTTCGTTGCCATTGATCTATTGTTTCCCCTCTTTTCCGAAAGTCATTCCATCCTCATATGGAATAACCGTACTCATCTATCCAACACCCTCCTAATTAGTTGAAAATTTGAGTTGCGTTGAGTAACTTACCTTTTAAGCTGCGATTATGACCACTAATTCGATGGATTCAGTAGCATATGAACGACGCTGTATTGAGGATGGATGTGGTTATGCTGCTTCGGCTTGCCGTGCTTCAATACAGGCGGTAGCATTTGAGCTAGTGCCTTTGATTCATTCATAAGCATTAGCAGCGCGTACGGATTATGTTCTCGGAATACTTTTAAATAGACGTAAACGATTTGGTCACTTACTTGTACAGTGCTATGTGGATCGTCCCCTTCTCCCTCTTTCATCTCTGAGTCTAAATCTTGACGCTTTGATCGAAGTTTTGCTCGAGCTAGATAAAGCAAGGCCTTTACTGCTCCTTCCGTGCTCCTTCAGTCGTATGAAGCATTTCTACCGTCTCTGCAGCCGTGTAACGAAATACATCTACAAGCAGCGGCGCAGTCCGCTGATTGACAGGAAGATGATATACGAGGGCCTCCATAGCGATCCAGAGTGAGGTCATGACCGTATGTTCTCCAAGAGGCGCAAACTGATCGAAAGTACTAAATGCTGTGTCAACTCTCATTTTACGATGACGATCAATGTATATGTGGTTGGCTACCTATACAAATAAGATTTATTCATATTGGCTCTGCCCTTTTTTAGAGAGTTGTCCATACCTTCAACCACGTTTCTTGAGCAAGCTCTTCCGCTTCCCAGACTAACTCACTAGAGATCGGCAGTATTGTTTCAGTGCAGTCTGATAAGCCTGCACCCATTCAACAAACCAACTTTGACCATCCATTAACGAAATTTCCGCTTCAGACTGACATTCTGACAATTGTGCCCAGCATTATTGGTTGGAAAGATATCAATGGGTGATTAAACTCCACTTCTTACGCCGCCTCCACGGATTGCGTATAAACTTAAATTGAGAGTCGTCCAGCCGAGCCTTTACGAGGTGAACACCCGCCAGCTTACATCACATTACAACGCTACACCTCCTTCTGTCTAATTGATTTACTTATTTACCTATATAAACGGAAATAATGTGAAAAAATGCGAATAACGATACGGTATCTTTAATAATATTTTTGATATCAATGGGTGAGTTATCATGGTGAGTTATTTATAAAATCACTCCGTGATCTGGTTTTTGTCGTATGGTGGGTATCTAACTGGAGAACCTCAGACTGTTGAAAAAGCCCCTATCTAGATCACATTACCGCGTTAATTTGGTATAATATAGGTAATATATTGAAAGTGTGGTGTGCGAATTGCCTAACATTCAACAAGATAGAAATCAAATTGAATTGGTTAGTATAGATATGCTTGTACCAAAAGATCATTTACTACGAATCATTGATGAAAACGTAGATTTTTCATTTATTACCGAGATGACTCGCCCCTACTATCACGGCACATTAGGGAGGCCTCCAATTCACCCGATTCGCCTTTTCAAAATGATGCTGATTGGTTATTTGTATGGCATTCACTCCGAAAGGCAATTAGAGCAAGAAATTAAAACGGACGTAGCCTACCGCTGGTTCCTCGGTCTAGGCTTAACGGATCCTGTGCCGGATCACTCGACGATTAGTTACAACCGTAATGTGCGATTCAAAGGATCTACCATTTTTCAAGACATTTTTGACGAAGTAGTCCGTTTGGCCATCCGTCATAACATGGTAGGGGGACGTGTTCTCATTACTGATTCAACGCACATCCAAGCTAACGCGAATAAAAATCGTTCATCGATGCAAGTTGTGACGGAAACGCCCCTTGAATATTTAAAAGAATTGGAGACAGCTGTTAATCAAGAACGAGAGCGTCATGGAAAAAAGCCGCTGCCGCCCGTGAAAAACGAAACGATTGAAAAAAAACTGCGAGTGAGTAACACCGATCCAGAAAGTGGCTTTATGAAGCGTAAAGGTAAACCCGAAGGGTTTTATTATTTGGATCATCGTACAGTCGATCACAAATTCAATCTCATTACGGATGTCCATGTTACCCCTGGAAATGTGAATGACTCAACCGTTTATATAGAAAGACTTCAAAGACAGATCGATACATTTGACTTTCACAATACGTTAGAAGCTGTTGCTTTGGATTCAGGATATATGACGCCCTACATATGCAAAAAAACAAGCGAGATGGGTATTTTCAGTGTCATCGCTACTCGTAATGCCCCTACAGCAGAGGGGACTATACCCAAAGAAGAGTTTTCCTATGACCCGCAACAAGACGCTTATATATGTCCCAATGGATCTAAGCTGACTTACCACACAACCAATCGCAATGGATACAAAGAATATATGTCCAACCCTGACTTATGTGGCCAATGCCCATTATTGGATAGCTGTACATCAAGCAAAAATCGTAAACGTAAAATTCAGCGGCATGTTTGGGAAGGGTTTAAAGAGCGAGTAGAAGCGAATTACCGTAGCTCTTCAGGACAGATCTTGTATAAGCTCCGTTGTAAAACAGTTGAGCGAAGCTTCGCGGATGCCAAAGTGCTCCATGGGCTTCGCATTTCCCGTTTGCGTGGCCGGGAAAAAGTGCAGGAACAAGCACTGATGACTGCCATAGTGCAGAACATTAAGAAAATAGCAAGGCACCTAGCCAAGCTTTTTTCTCGTACAAACGGGAACTCACCTTATATTTTAATCCTTTCGATTCTGGATTTCCGTGGAAAGTATGTTTTCTTGCATAGAAAATCAATTACTTCAACAGTCTGAGAACCTACATTTAGTTTTAAGCAATTACGAGGTTTTAAGTAAATTAAGGGAAACTAGCTGTAGGATTGGACTTCTGTCAAGAAAGTGGACACCTATTAAGTGAAAGTTTACGCCGTCTCCTTCTTGAATTGCGCAGCAAATTGAACCGGCGACACATAGCCGATTGAACTGTGGATTCGTTTGCGGTTGTAGAAAAATTCAATGTACCTGTAAATGGTCTCGTAAGCCTGTTGTTTGGTCTTGAACTTCGTTCTGTAGATGAGTTCTTTTTTCAAGATGCTGTGAAATGACTCGATACAAGCGTTATCGTAGCAATTCCCTTTACGACTCATGCTAACCTTCATGGAATACGATTCCAGCTTGTCACGGTACTCCTTCGATGCGTACTGTGAACCGCGATCGGAATGGTGAAGCAATCCCTTACCTGGTTTTTTCGCATCATATGCGGCCTCTAGAGCATCTAAGACAAGTTCTGTTGTCATCCGGCCGTAAAGACGCCAACCCACGATCTCGCGTGTGCACAGATCCATCAGACTAGCCAAGTACAGCCGTCCTTCTCGGCAGGGGATGTAGGTAATATCTGCAACCCACACTTTGTTCGGTTCAGATACGGCAAAGTTCTGGTTCAACTCATTGGGAGCAATGGGTGAGTCATGATTGGAATCGGTCGTCTGCACCTTAAATTTACGGGAGACACAAGAACGCAACCCCAGTTCTTTCATGTAGATGCTAACTGTGCGCTCCGCGACCTGGATACGCTCTTTCCACAGCATTCGGGTAATCTTAGGACTGCCGTAGCGTTCCCCGGAGTCATGAAAATGATACTTGACTCTCTCCAGAACCTTCGCCTTTCGAAGTTTCTGCTCGCTAGGCAATGCCTTTTGCCACTTGTAGAAGCCACTCCGAGACACTTGTAAAACCTTGCACATCTTCTCCACCGAAAACTCGGAGCGATGTTCTTCAATGAATTGGAACCTCAGTTCCTTTCTTTGCTGAAGATGTGCAGCGCCTTTTTTAATATAGCGAGTTCTTCCTGGAGATCTTGATTTTCCCGCTCCTTCTCTTGATTCTCCAGTTCCTTTTTACGCAGTTGTTGTTCGAGTTGACGCACTCTCTCCGGTGTGACTAAAGATTCCAGCTGGATTTCATCGCGGTAAAGTGCTTTCCAGTTGTGCAACACACCGGCAGATATACCGAGTTCTTCGGCCAACTGCGGCATGGACTTACTTTGCTCTAAAATATACTTCACTGTCTGCTTCTTAAACTCTTCACTGTAACTATTACGTTCCATCCGGACATCTCTCCCTTAAGGATTATTATCTAGGTTCACTTAAGGACTGTCCACTTTTTATTCTAGTTGCAGAAATGCATTTAGTACCGGTGTTTCTTGAAGAAAGAGGAAGACTAACTGTACAAAATACATTTCGTCTCTAACCTTCAACCTTAGTGGCCATTTGTATGGCAAAATTTTTTCGATCAACCGAGCTGCTGTCGCTTTTATTCAAAGTTTCGTAGTATTGCAGTATTCAGTATTGCAACGGAAGCATTGCAGTATGTAACATAGCTGTATGTAACAGGCTGTATGTAACAGGCTGTACGTAACAGAGCCATACGTAACAGGGCTGTACGTAACAGGGCTGTACGTAACAGGGCTGTACGGGTAGCACGGCTGTAACATGGCTGTATCCAACATGACACTATCTAATATGAAAGTATCTAATATGACAAGGTAACTATATGACAGTATTTAACATGGCGTGATCAAACGAAAAATAACGCAATTTGCAAAAAATAGCACACCAAAAAAACAAAGAAGCACTGCTGACTTAAATATCAACAGTGCTTCTTATAGTTGCTTGGCGACGTCCTACTCTCCCAGGACCCTGCGGTCCAAGTACCATCGGCGCTGGAGGGCTTAACGGTCGTGTTCGAGATGGGTACGTGTGGAACCCCTCCGCCATTGCCACCAAACGAGTTCAGATGTTTGATCACCTGAAAACTGGATACGAAACTTCATTTGCGTGTTAGCCCCCACTACCAAGGCTGGTAATGTTCTCGGGGTCCCCGAAAAGTAATCGGAATCAGCATCAAAGCCTCCGCTTCACTTTTTGGGGTAAAGTTTGGATAAGCCCTCGACCGATTAGTACCTGTCAGCTCCATACATTGCTGCACTTCCACCTCAGGCCTATCAACCTCGTCGTCTTCAAGGGGTCTTACTAATTGGGAAATCTCATCTTGAGGAGGGCTTCACGCTTAGATGCTTTCAGCGTTTATCCCATCCGCACGTAGCTACCCAGCTATGCTCCTGGCGGAACAACTGGTGCACCAGCGGTGCGTCCATCCCGGTCCTCTCGTACTAAGGACAGCTCCTCTCAAATTTCCTACGCCCACGACAGATAGGGACCGAACTGTCTCACGACGTTCTGAACCCAGCTCGCGTACCGCTTTAATGGGCGAACAGCCCAACCCTTGGGACCTACTTCAGCCCCAGGATGCGATGAGCCGACATCGAGGTGCCAAACCTCCCCGTCGATGTGGACTCTTGGGGGAGATAAGCCTGTTATCCCCAGGGTAGCTTTTATCCGTTGAGCGATGGCCCTTCCATGCGGTACCACCGGATCACTAAGCCCGACTTTCGTCCCTGCTCGACTTGTCAGTCTCGCAGTCAAGCTCCCTTTTGCCTTTGCACTCTACGAATGATTTCCAACCATTCTGAGGGAACCTTGGGGCGCCTCCGTTACTCTTTAGGAGGCGACCGCCCCAGTCAAACTACCCGCCTGACACTGTCCCCGAACCGGATCACGGTCCTAGGTTAGAACTTCGATACGATCAGGGTGGTATCCCAACGATGCCTCCACCGAAGCTGGCGCTCCGGATTCCTAGGCTCCCACCTATCCTGTACAAATCGCATCAAAGTTCAATATCAAGCTGTAGTAAAGCTCCATGGGGTCTTTCCGTCTTGTCGCGGGTAACCTGCATCTTCACAGGTATTAAAATTTCACCGGATCTCTCGTTGAGACAGCGCCCAAGTCGTTACGCCATTCGTGCGGGTCAGAATTTACCTGACAAGGAATTTCGCTACCTTAGGACCGTTATAGTTACGGCCGCCGTTTACTGGGGCTTCGGTTCACAGCTTCGGGATTGCTCCCTAACCGCTCCCCTTAACCTTCCAGCACCGGGCAGGCGTCAGCCCGTATACTTCGCCTTACGGCTTCGCACAGACCTGTGTTTTTGCTAAACAGTCGCTTGGGCCTTTTCACTGCGGCCCCCTCGTGCTATTCACACTACCGGGGCACCCCTTCTCCCAAAGTTACGGGGTCATTTTGCCGAGTTCCTTAACGAGAGTTCTTCCGCGCGCCTTAGAATTCTCTTCTCGCCTACCTGTGTCGGTTTGCGGTACGGGCACCTTCTCCTGGCTAGAGGCTTTTCTCGGCAGTGTGAGATCATGACCTTCGGTACTGTAAATTTTCCCTCCCCATCACAGCCCAGCCTTAATGATGTGCGGATTTGCCTACACATCAGCCTCACTGCTTGGACGAGCATCCATCAGCTCGCGTCACTACCCTACTGCGTCACCCCGTCGCTCATAGCGGATTACGGTGGTACAGGAATTTCAACCTGTTGTCCTTCGACTACGCCTTTCGGCCTCGCCTTAGGTCCCGACTTACCCTGAGCGGACGAACCTTCCTCAGGAAACCTTGGGCTTTCGGCGGATCAGATTCTCACTGATCTTTTCGTTACTCATACCGGCATTCTCACTTGTATGCAGTCCACCAGTCCTCCCGGTCCAACTTCAATCCACATACAACGCTCCCCTACCCCTGAATCGACTTCACTCCAGCTTCGAAGTGATCGGTTTAACCCCTGGAGCATTTGGCCGAAACCCATGAACCATTTCAAAGGTTGCTTTCGGCAAAAATGTCTCGTAGTATCCACCGCTTCAAAGAAGCAGTGAAGTCGATTCAAGCCATAGCTTCGGTAGTGTGTTTAGCCCCGTTACATTTTCGGCGCAGAGTCACTCGACCAGTGAGCTATTACGCACTCTTTAAATGATGGCTGCTTCTAAGCCAACATCCTGGTTGTCTGTGCAACTCCACATCCTTTCCCACTTAACACACACTTGGGGACCTTAGCTGATGGTCTGGGCTGTTTCCCTCTTGACAATGGATCTTAGCACTCACTGTCTGACTCCCGGTTAATCAGTCTATGGCATTCGGAGTTTGACTGAGCTTGGTAACCCTTGGCGGGCCCCGCACCCAATCAGTGCTCTACCTCCACGACTGTCCCACCGAGGCTAGCCCTAAAGCTATTTCGGGGAGAACCAGCTATCTCCGAGTTCGATTGGTATTTCTCCGCTACCCCCACCTCATCCCCGCATTTTTCAACATACGTGGGTTCGGGCCTCCAGTGCGTGTTACCGCACCTTCACCCTGGACAGGGGTAGATCACCCGGTTTCGGGTCTACGTCCACGTACTAAATCGCCCTATTCAGACTCGCTTTCGCTGCGGCTTCGGCTCTTCACCTTAACCTTGCACGGGAACGTAACTCGCCGGTTCATTCTACAAAAGGCACGCCATCACCCGTGCGGAAACAAGTTTCCGCATAGGGCTCTGACTTCTTGTAAGCACACGGTTTCAGGTTCTGTTTCACTCCCCTTCCGGGGTGCTTTTCACCTTTCCCTCACGGTACTGCTTCACTATCGGTCGCTAGGGAGTATTTAGCCTTACCAGATGGTCCTGGCAGATTCATACGGGGTTTCACGTGCCCCGCACTACTCGGGATCCGTCTCGGAGGGAACAGACTTTCGATTACAGGGCTTTTACCTTCTATGGCCGGCCTTTCCAGACCTGTTCGTCTAATCAGTTCCTTTGTAACTCCGTGTGAGACGTCCCACAACCCCAGAGAGCAAGCTCTCTGGTTTAGGCTGTTCCGCGTTCGCTCGCCGCTACTGACGGAATCACTTGAAAGCAATACGAAGTATTGCTACTTCGTAAGCATTCGCATTTGTTTTCTCTTCCTCAGGGTACTTAGATGTTTCAGTTCCCCTGGTATGCCTCTTCACACCCTATGTATTCAGATGTGAGTGACTGCGTATTACCACAGCCGGGTTTCCCCATTCGGACACCCCCGGATCAAAGCTTGCTTACAGCTCCCCGAGGCAGTTTCGTTGTTCGCCACGTCCTTCGTCGGCTCCTAGCGCCTAGGCATCCTCCGTGTGCTCTTAGTAGCTTAACCATAATCGCTCGCATTTTGGGCTATTCGCTCTGTTGTCCGTTACTTTCCTGATCGAATAAATTCAACCAAGGTGGAAAGTAACTCCCAAAGGATCGCCTATCCCAAAACGTTCGCTAGTATCACTACCTTTATTCACTTCCTTGGTCAATCACTTGACACAAGTTCAGCTAAAAGGAATATTTCTAAAACGCAAATTTCGTTTCGTATATCCAGTTTTCAAGGATCAAGTTTCTTCGCCATTGGACTGGCGGAAGACTATCTTATCATCTTTCAGCTTTCCGTTTCAACGGTAA
This sequence comes from Paenibacillus lentus, assembly GCF_003931855.1. Lineage (NCBI taxonomy): Bacteria > Bacillati > Bacillota > Bacilli > Caryophanales > Paenibacillaceae > Paenibacillus > Paenibacillus lentus. Next base: position 931,629 of record NZ_CP034248.1, read on the forward strand.
GTGTTGGAAGATAAGTTTGAGAGTTGAACTCTCAAAACTGACCAACGAGTGAGCTAAAAGCTTTACGAAGTAAAGCTACTTCGAAAGCATATTCCTCTTTGCATCTGCAAAGGGATCGGCGACTTTCGTCAGCCTTTTGAATGTTTCCGTTGCAGGAAACGATTCTCCATAGAAAGGAGGTGATCCAGCCGCACCTTCCGATACGGCTACCTTGTTACGACTTCACCCCAATCATCTACCCCACCTTCGGCGGCTGGCCCCTTGCGGTTACCTCACCGACTTCGGGTGTTGTAAACTCTCGTGGTGTGACGGGCGGTGTGTACAAGACCCGGGAACGTATTCACCGCGGCATGCTGATCCGCGATTACTAGCAATTCCGACTTCATGCAGGCGAGTTGCAGCCTGCAATCCGAACTGAGACCAGCTTTGATAGGATTCGCTCCACCTCGCGGTTTCGCTTCCCGTTGTACTGGCCATTGTAGTACGTGTGTAGCCCAGGTCATAAGGGGCATGATGATTTGACGTCATCCCCACCTTCCTCCGGTTTGTCACCGGCAGTCACCTTAGAGTGCCCATCCGAAATGCTGGCAACTAAGATCAAGGGTTGCGCTCGTTGCGGGACTTAACCCAACATCTCACGACACGAGCTGACGACAACCATGCACCACCTGTGTCCCCTGCTCCGAAGAGAAGCTCTATCTCTAGAGCGGTCAGAGGCATGTCAAGACCTGGTAAGGTTCTTCGCGTTGCTTCGAATTAAACCACATACTCCACTGCTTGTGCGGGTCCCCGTCAATTCCTTTGAGTTTCAGTCTTGCGACCGTACTCCCCAGGCGGAATGCTTAATGTGTTTACTTCGGCACCAAGGGTATCGAAACCCCTAACACCTAGCATTCATCGTTTACGGCGTGGACTACCAGGGTATCTAATCCTGTTTGCTACCCACGCTTTCGCGCCTCAGCGTCAGTTACAGCCCAGAGAGTCGCCTTCGCCACTGGTGTTCCTCCACATATCTACGCATTTCACCGCTACACGTGGAATTCCACTCTCCTCTTCTGCACTCAAGCCACCCAGTTTCCAGTGCGACCCGGAGTTGAGCCCCGGGATTAAACACCAGACTTAAATGACCGCCTGCGCGCGCTTTACGCCCAATAATTCCGGACAACGCTTGCCCCCTACGTATTACCGCGGCTGCTGGCACGTAGTTAGCCGGGGCTTTCTTCTCAGGTACCGTCACTCTTAGAGCAGTTACTCTCCAAGACGTTCTTCCCTGGCAACAGAGCTTTACGATCCGAAAACCTTCATCACTCACGCGGCGTTGCTCCGTCAGACTTGCGTCCATTGCGGAAGATTCCCTACTGCTGCCTCCCGTAGGAGTCTGGGCCGTGTCTCAGTCCCAGTGTGGCCGTTCACCCTCTCAGGTCGGCTACGCATCGTCGCCTTGGTAAGCCATTACCTCACCAACTAGCTAATGCGCCGTAGGCCCATCCCTTAGTGACAGATTGCTCCGTCTTTCATTGCTCCTTCATGCGAAGAAACAAATTATCCGGTATTAGCTAACGTTTCCGCTAGTTATCCCAGGCTGAGGGGCAGGTTGCCTACGTATTACTCACCCGTCCGCCGCTAGATCATTTCGGAAGCAAGCTTCCAAAATAATCCCGCTCGACTTGCATGTATTAGGCACGCCGCCAGCGTTCGTCCTGAGCCAGGATCAAACTCTCCAATAAAGGATGAAAGCATCGCATATCGAATGGATGGGATCTTTCATCCGAGATGAAAGGAAGTTTTACCCGTAGGCAAAATCTCTTTCAGCTAAGATGTTTGACTTGCTCATTTTGAATCTGACGAGATCAGATTTGCATCTGACTCTATTTTTAGATTTCACTTCCGTGAAACCCGCTCACTCGTTGTTCAGTTTTCAAAGATCAACTTTGTTTCTCATGTGTTGCCGTGTTTCAGTGGCAACTTTCTAATCATACAACAGTCGGCGATAAATTGCAAGCTTTATTTTTTATTATTTTTGAAGCGCTTATTTAAGCTTGTAATTAACGACCGGATTTATAATATATCATCTTTTCTTTATATACGCAAGCATATAAACCTATTTTCGCTACATCCAATTTCAACCATATGCTATTCATCTATTTACTGCCCTGTTACTACTATCTATATAGTAAGACGAGCCCCGCTCTATAAGCTGGGCTCGTCCATCATCCATCTAAAGTTATTCAGAACGCATATGCGGGAACAACAGTACATCTCGGATTGAAGCAGAGTCGGTCAACAGCATCACAAGACGGTCGACGCCTATGCCAAGTCCGCCAGTTGGCGGCAAGCCATACTCTAGAGCATGGATAAAATCATTATCCATCTCATGGGCCTCATCATTACCATGCTCACGCTCAAGTAGTTGTGCTTCGAAACGTTGACGCTGGTCAATCGGATCATTTAGTTCGGTAAATGCATTCGCGTGCTCACGCGCTACGATAAACAGCTCAAAGCGGTCTGTAAAGCGCGGGTCCTCTTCATTCTTCTTCGCAAGTGGCGAAATTTCCACCGGATGTCCGTATACAAACGTTGGCTGAATGAGTGTCTCCTCCACAAATTCCTCAAAGAACGCATTTAGAATATGTCCGAACGTCATATGGGGCTCTACCGGCACTTTGTGTTCTTTCGCCAAGCGATGCGCTTCCTCATTGCTCATTTGAACACCAAAATCAACACCCGTGACTTCTTTAACCGCATCAACCATAGAAACACGGCGCCACTGAGGGGTAAGGTCTACTTCCTTACCTTGATAATGGACTATCTTCGTGCCCAGCACTTCCTCAGCAATATGAGCAATCATATTCTCTGTCAATGCCATTATATCTTTATAATCTGCGTATGCTTCATACAATTCAATCATCGTAAATTCCGGGTTGTGGCGTGTAGACACGCCTTCATTTCGGTATACGCGTCCAATCTCATATACCTTCTCTAACCCGCCTACAATGAGACGTTTCAGATGGAGCTCAATCGCAATACGCATATAGAGTTCCATATCCAGTGCATTATGATGCGTAATAAATGGACGTGCCGCAGCACCCCCTGCAATACTATGCAAGGTTGGTGTCTCCACCTCTAAATATCCGAGCGAGTCTAGATAACGCCGCATCGATTGGATAATGCGGGAGCGTTTAATAAACGTTTGCTGAACTTCAGGATTTACAATCAAATCAACATAACGCTGGCGATACCGCAGTTCAACATCCTTCAGGCCGTGATATTTGTCCGGCAGCGGATAAAGCGACTTAGACAGAACCTCCAGGTCGGTAACCTTAATTGTCGTTTCGCCTGTCTTTGTCTTAAACACTTCCCCGCGCACGCCTACGATATCACCGAGATCCAGGAGGCTAAATGCAGAATATTTCACTTCCGGCACACTGTCCTGACGCACGTAGATTTGGATTTTACCGCTAAGATCTTGAAGATGAGCGAAGCTCGCTTTACCCATTCCACGTTTCGCCATGATACGTCCGGCGATCGATACTTCTACCTTCTTCTCTTCAAGCTCTTCCTTCGTCATGCTGTCGTATTGCTGCACAATAGCCCCTGCCATGTGAGTTCGCACATATTTTTTTCCAAAAGGATCGATCCCTAGGCCACGAAGCTCGTCTAATTTGTCGCGGCGAACCTGCAACAGCTCACTGATTTCGATTTCTTGTTCCTGAGAATTATGTTCCTCGCTCATGATTATGCTCCACTCCTTCTACAACTTATTCCATCGCTTATATTTAGCTTAAACTTGCATATATGCACACAACTGGAAGGCATTCGATAATAGTGAAAAAAGCCTCCCCTGGGGAAGCTCTTCCAATCAAATACCGCCCTATTTCTTGATATCTACAATTTTATATTGAATCACGCCTGCAGGAACTGTTACGTCTACGATGGCACCCTTCTGTTTGCCGAGAATCGCTTTACCTACCGGACTTTCGTTTGAAATTTTATTCTGAAGCGGATCGGATTCAGCTGTTCCGACAATCGCGTATTCCATCGTATCGCCGAACTCCAAATCCTCCACAGTTACCGTTGAACCAATGCTAACCGTGTCGGTATCGATCTCATCATTATTGATGATACGAGCATTGCGCAGCATTTTTTCTAGGGTGATAATGCGGCCCTCAATAAACGCCTGCTCATTCTTCGCATCCTCATATTCCGAGTTCTCGCTAATATCACCATAACCAATGGCAACCTTAATACGTTCTGCTACCTCACGACGTTTTACAGACTTCAAATTCTCAAGTTCTTCTTCTAGTCTCTTCAGACCATCTTGTGTAAGAATAACTTCTTTATCGCTCATCTCAACCGATTCTCCTGTCATGGAAATAATTTCCGCACTATGCGCGCGGTCATGGGCTCTTTCATTATAAATACCTTCCGCAACGTAACGGATGGATCCAATAAGGTCATCTATTACACCCACAAGGGCCCGAGTTGCCGCTTTGCCACGGCCGTGAAAATTCACGCATCATTTGAGAATATCATATGCAAACTCATGGAGCTCAGACCACCCCATGTTGTGGAAGTTATCTCCTGAGGCGAACTGAGGCGAATTTATACTGTGAAATTATAGGTGAACCCTTTCAAAATGTCAATGACAGTACAATTTTCAAATGTAAACGTTTCATGAAGGTTGTTTACGTTAAAAAATTTAGCTATTGACATGTTTGCAAATTAAGCAGATTCCGCTTCGCCAGGGCTCTCGCTTAATAGACTAGCGACAAAATCCTCAAGAATTCGCACCATCTCATCCCGTTTCGTCTCTTCCATGATAACGTCCTTTATTCGTGCCGCGCCCTTCATACCTTTCAGATACCAAGCCAGATGCTTGCGCATTTCGCGTACAGCCACGTTCTCGCCCTTGAGAGCTGCCAGACGATCCATATGAAGGATCGCGATGCGAATTTTCTCCTCCGCCCCCGGTTCAGGCAATAATTTTCCTGTCTTAAGATACTCCACCGTACGATAAAGCATCCATGGATTCCCGAGTGCTCCCCGGCCGATCATAACGCCGTCGCATCCTGTCTGATCCAGCATCCGCTTCGCATCCTCCGGTGTAGCGACATCCCCGTTTCCAATAACAGGTATCGATACAGCTTCTTTGACCTGCTTGATATAACTCCAGTCCGCTTTTCCCGTATACAACTGCTCGCGGGTACGGCCGTGAACACTGACTGCTTTGCCACCGGCCTGCTCTACAGCCTTCGCATTATCTACTACATAAATATGCTCGGCATCCCAGCCGATCCTCATTTTAACCGTTACCGGCTTGCTAACCACATTGACTACAGCGGACACCATTTCATATATTTTATTCGGATCAAGCAACCAGCGCGCTCCCGCATCGCATTTCGTCACTTTAGGCACGGGGCAGCCCATATTAATATCAATAATATCAGCATTCGTCTCTTGATCAACGACCTTTGCTGCTTCAACCAACGATTCGCGATCCCCGCCAAAAATCTGCAGACTGAGCGGCTTTTCCCGCTCGTCTACGAACAGCATTTCCTTTGTACGCTTATTGCCATGAATGATCGCTTTATCACTGACCATCTCTGCGCACACAAGGCCTGTGCCAAATTCCTTAGCAATCAGTCGGAAGGCTGGATTACAAACGCCCGCCATCGGCGCAAGCACAACCTGATTTTTCATTTCGATATCGCCAATTTTCAGCATAAGCTCCCCCTCCTAACTTATAATTGTCGAGCTTCCCCGTAAGTTGTGGCATTTTCTCTGCAAAACGATTTATTCTAAGGACTTTAATTCAGACATCGAAATACCTAAAACGTCCACTATTTTAATTAAAATTTGATCATCAGCGTGTCGATTCCCACGTTCGATAGCTCCTAGGACGGCAAGTGATATACCAGTTTGCTTCGCTAGCTCCTGCTGTGTGAACCCCTTCAGTTTTCGAAAAGCCCGGATTCGCTGCGCCAGTTGCAAGTTTTCCAATAACGTACGCCTTCCTTTCCACTCATGCTGATTAATGCTTCTTGGGTGCGTCGGTATAAACCGGAAGACTCCCCTTCTGGAACGACGTCTGTCAAGGGAACAAGTACAAAAGCACGCTCCATCATCCGCGGATGCGGCAAAGTTAATAATGGGGTGTCTATGTTTTGGCCTTCTACCCATAACAGATCCAAATCCACAGTTCGCGGCCCGAAACGGATTTTCCGTTCGCGTCCAAGCTCAAGCTCAATATGCTGCATGACCGTCAGCAGCGCTTCCGGTTTCAACGTTGTCCGCATCGCCGCAGCCATATTTACAAAGCAGGGCTGATCCAGATACCCCACGGGATCTGTCTCATACAGTCTGGAGCAGCGAAGCACCTCAATTTCCGGATGAGCATTCAACCTGTTCAGTGCCTCCATCAGCGTCGCCTCCCGGTCACCAAGGTTAGCCCCTAAAGCAATATAAGCCTCTGAGGTTCCAGAGGTCGGATGTGTATTCATCGCACGTCTCACTTTCTAGATCGGTGTAGTTTCACCGTCACACCTTCAAAATGAATATCAAATGGTGGATGCGGCTTCGTGACATGAACCGTTAACGCATCTACCATAGTATAAGTGTCCAAAACAGAGGATGCAATATGTTCTGCTAGCGCTTCAATCAATTTGAAACTTTTTCCTTCGATAATCTCCCGCAGCAGATTATGGATTTCGGCATAGTTCACCGTTTTGCTCAAATCGTCAGTCTGCCCGGCTTCCCGCAAATCCAGCTCCAGTTCCAGATCGATATAGAACCGCTGGCCGAGCTTGCGTTCCTCCTCATAGACACCGTGATATCCGTAATACTCCATGCCCTTTAGCACCATTTTATCCATTATTTATCCTCCAACCTTCCTGATTTAATTACCGGAATCTCCCGGAAAATTATCCACTTTAAACATAAACGATAGCGTCACACATTTTGGCCATCTGTTTAATTTCCTTCACATCATGTACCCGCACGATCTGACAGCCTTGGGCAATGCCAAGCGATACCGTCGCCGCAGTTCCCATAATTAGCTCATCTACCGGCAAATCCAGTGTTGTACGGATAAATCTTTTTCGGGACGTACCCAGCAAAAGAGGAAAGCCCAGCTTCATTAACCGATCCAGCTCCTTCATCACCCGCAAATTCTCGTCATAGTCTTTCGCGAACCCAATCCCCGGGTCAAGGATAATCTGCTCATCCCTTACCCCAGCTCGCCGAGCAATCTCCACACTATCCAATAGGTCAGCCTCAATATCCTGCATCAAATCCCGATAGTTTCGATCATGCCGGTTATGCATTAAAATGATGGGACATTTGTATTCTGCAGCCACTTCTGCCATAAGCGGATCTGCCTTGCAGCCCCATACATCATTAATGATGTGAGCGCCTGCAGCAAGTGACCTCCTCGCCACCTCGGCTTTATAAGTGTCCACAGATATGGGAATGTGAGGGGCATGGCGCTGCAAGGCCTCTACAACTGGTATAACCCGCTCCAACTCCTCCTCCAACGACACAGGTTCATGCCCCGGGCGGGTCGATTCACCGCCAATATCGATAATATCCGCTCCGTCACGGGACATTTCAAGCGCATGAGCAACCGCTCGATCTATATGATGATATCGCCCGCCATCGGAGAAAGAATCCGGGGTTACATTTAAAATCCCCATAATTAGTGTTCGTTCACCGAGTTTAAATTCCGTACCCCCACATGAATAAGTTCGCTGATACAACATAGGCTGCATAATATTTCGAGTTCTCCCTTCCATCCTTTTATTCTTATGGCCTTGTATCCTTCGCCTTTTAGATGCCAGTACAGCTTCTATAGCTATCTAAAAGCATTTCCGTAATGGGGCCAATTCTTCCATCCCCTACCGAATATCTCAAACCTTCCTGCCCAACTAATGTCGTCACCGGCATCAGCTCCTGAATCGAATTCGTCAAAAAGATTTCCTCCGCCGCAACCAGTTCATCCCACGTATAGCGCCCTTCTTCATATTGCAGTCCTTGGTGTTCAGCGAGCTCCATTACAAAAGAACGAGTAATTCCGGGCAAGATCCCCGTTCCGACCTCAGGTGTAAATAGTTTTCCTCCACGCACAAAAAATAAATTACTAACGATGCCCTCCGCCAAATGTCCTTCAGCGGTCAGAAGCAATCCCTCGGGCACACCCTTGGAATAGGAGTTCCTAATCAACCCCGCTAGCTCACGCTTAGCCAGGATATTATTCATATAGTGAAGCGACTTATGTCTAATTTTTCCTTCTGGTGTATTACGGGGTGTAGTTAGACACCATAATTCCTTACCCTTTGCATACAGCTCAGAGTCGTATTCCGGCAATGACTTAACATAAATAATGACGGACGGCTCCGTGTAATCCTCCGGCGGCAAGCCGAGCGGCCCCGTTCCTGCCGAGACCGTCAGCCGAATGTACCCATCCCGCAGTTCATTTGCCTGCAGCAGTTGAGCAATCTCCAAACGCAGTAGCTCTTCCCGTGTATCGTAGCGTATGCCTAATTCAAGACACCCCCCTCGAAGCCGCTCCAAGTGCCGTTCCAAAAGAAATGGCCGCCCCTGATACGTCCGGAACGTCTCGAACAGACCCATTCCATACATGAAGCCGTGATCCAATACGGATATCACGGCTTCAGCGGATGGGGTAAGAACTCCATTCACCCCAATATAATTCATACTCCTACTCCCGTCTTGCGGTTCAAGAAGTTGCGAAGAATTTGATGGCCGTGATCGGTAATAATCGATTCCGGATGGAATTGAACTCCTTCGACGGCATATGTTTTATGGCGCAGTCCCATAATCTCGCCTTCTTCGGTCTCAGCGGTAATCTCCAAACAAGCCGGGAGGCTGGAGCGCTCCACGATTAGCGAATGATAGCGGGTAGCTGTAAACGGTGAAGGGAGTCCCGTAAATACAGACTCGCCTTTATGGTGAATTGGCGAGGTCTTGCCATGCATCAGCCGTTCCGCCCGCACGACCTTGCCTCCGAAGGCTTGGCCAATAGCCTGATGTCCCAGGCATACGCCAAAGATCGGGATTGCACCCTTGAATCGTTCAATAACATCCAAGGTAATCCCCGCCTCATTCGGCGTACAAGGCCCCGGTGACAGTAGAATGTGATTCGGCTGCAGCTCTTCAATGCCTTGTAAATCAATTTCATCATTTCGGCGTACAATGATTTCTTCCCCAAGCTCGCCCAAATACTGCACGAGGTTGTACGTAAAAGAATCGTAATTATCGATAACTAGTATCATAACTTCATCCCCTGTCCCTGGCCTTCCGTGGCGATCTCCTCACTCAACCCAACCGCCATCACGATAGCTCTGGCTTTATTATGGCACTCCCTGTATTCCCGATAAGGCTCGGAGTCGATGACGATCCCGGCACCGACCTGAATATGGCCTACGCCGTCCTTAACGATCAGTGTACGTATAATAATATTTAATTCCATATTTCCTTTGTAGTCAATCCACCCCATTGCACCGGTATATGGCCCGCGGGTTACAGGCTCCAGTTCCTCGATAATTTCCATCGTCCTGACTTTCGGAGCACCCGTAATGGTTCCCCCCGGAAATACAGCAGCAATCACATCAAATGGCGTTTTCCCAGTATCCAATTGACCCTCTACCTGAGACACCAGGTGCATGACATGGGAATAGTATTCAATAACCATCAGTTCGCTGGCCCTTACCGTACCGAACTTAGATACGCGTCCCAAGTCGTTGCGCAGTAAATCGACGAGCATTATATGCTCTGCGCGCTCCTTCTCGCTGTCCAGCAGCTCGCGAGCCATTGCCTCGTCCTCTTCTACCGTGGCACCACGGCGCCGAGTTCCAGCGATAGGACGTGTGGCCATCTTTCCTTGCTCGAGCTTCACAAGGAGCTCTGGTGAAGCGGAAACAAGCTGAAAGTCCGGAAAGCGCAGCAACCCCATATAGGGAGATGGATTCAACAATCTCAGCCATTCATAGACTTCCTCTGGCGAAGTCGTAAGCGGAATGCCGCGCCGCAAAGACAAGTTCACCTGGAACACGTCACCCGCTGCAATATACTCCTGTACCCGGCGTACCGCTGCTTCAAAATCCTCTTGAACAAAAGAGATGGAAGCAGACCGTTCTAAAATATCGTCCCACTCGACTGATGAAGCATCTCTTGTCGATAGCACAGCTCGCCGGGCCTTTGTTTTTTCCGCCAGAACTCCATGCTCGGTTTCATATATGATCTCATTCCAACGTTCAAGCATCAACGATGCCCGCTGCCCGGCCTCTTTGAATGCCTCGGCCAGTGATAAAGCAGATTTATCCACACCGATAGGACAATGAATGATCGCATACACCTCGCCATGCTCATGATCGAACACCCATATCTCTTCCATACGCATCCAAATATAATCGTCTATCTGGAGATCATCCTCAGCTATAACTGGAAGACGTTCTAGCGAGCGGACAACATCATAACTGAGATACCCTACGCCACCTCCACTGAATTTAGGCAGTCCGGGAAGCTCTGGAGACGAAAAAGGCCTCAACCAGTCATGGAGTACGTCTAACGGCCTTCCCTCAACTTGTACAACTTGACCTGTAGGGATATCCTCAATTCGAGCTGAATTCCCTTTTCCCCGAATGATCGATACCGGCTCTAGTCCGAGAAAAGTATAGCGGCCATCCTTGCCGCTCTCAAGCACAAAGGAATACGGATGCGCCTTATCCCAGGCGTGTGCCCAATCGCTCGGCAGTCGGGATGCCGATTTCATTTTGAGGGCATAGGGGAGCATCGTCCATTTCCCTTCCGCTGCCCAGTTCTCCCAATGCTCCCATCGTGTCATGGTAACCATGCTATGTCATTACCTCCAGCCCTTCATGCGTTCTTGTTGCTAGCTAGTATACTAGAACCTTATTCTGTTGAACATCCCTAAGTAACATGCAGACTTTATAAAATGCCAGCATAACATAGCTCAGAACATGTAATAACCCCCATACCGTCAGACGCAAGCGGTTGGGGGTTGATCTAATCTATTCAAGCTGCGGCTCTTAGCCTTCAAAATTGTACAGCGGCGTGCTGAGGTAACGCTCACCATTACTTGGAACAACAGCCACGACGCGTTTACCTTTACCAAGCTGTTTAGCTACCTTAAGCGCAGCAAAGACAGCAGCACCGGAGGAAATTCCAGATAGAATACCTTCCTCTTTGGCAACTTGACGAGCCTGCTCAAACGCATCCTCGTTTTCCACATGAATAATCTCATCGTAAATCTCACGATTTAAAATTTCAGGGACGAAGTTGGCACCGAGTCCTTGAATTTTATGCGGTCCTGGCTTGCCGCCCGCCAGAATTGGCGAAGCTGCCGGCTCAACAGCAAAAATCTTAATGTCAGGGAAACGCTTCTTCAACACTTCCCCGGCTCCGGTGATCGTTCCGCCCGTTCCGATCCCTGCTACGAACGCATCCAGCTTGCCATCAAGGGAATCAATCGCTTCAACGATTTCCGGCCCCGTCGTCTCGCGGTGGATCTTCACATTCGCCTGCGTTCTGAATTGATCGGCCAAGAAATAATCCGGATTCTCAGACAGGATTTGCTCTGCCTTCTTCACTGCCCCATTCATGCCTTCAGCTCCTGGAGTCAGTACAAGCTCAGCTCCGTAAGCCCGCAGTAGATTGCGGCGTTCAATACTCATCGTCTCAGGCATAACGATAACCGCTTTGTATCCTTTAGCGGCAGCGACAAGTGCCAGACCAATTCCGGTATTTCCGCTAGTCGCTTCAATGATCGTACCACCCGGCTTCAATTTGCCCGCTTTCTCTGCCTCTTCTACAATGCTGATTGCAATCCGGTCTTTAACGCTGGCACCCGGATTTTGGTATTCCAGCTTCACATAAATTTCTGCGCTATCCTCAGGTACAATGCGATTCAAGCGGACAAGCGGCGTATCCCCGATCAGATCTGTTACGTTGTTAACGATTCTAGCCATACGAAAACCTCCCTGAATAGTTGAAAATATAATAATTAAGGTTGCAGGACAATCTAATCTAGTTGTAAAAAAGCAAAAGAGGAGTCGGATTTTCTGCGGTTCTCCTGCCCTCATTTATTTCCGAGTAATTAAGTTGGTATTGTTCTTTCATTATCTTAACAATCAGCGATAGCAGTTGTCAAGAAAGGATATAAAAAAAACTTTGCCGCCCCCCCATCTTCCAAGAACGACAAAGTTTTGAGATCTATCCGATTTTATTATTTTTTGGTCTGAGCCTGTAGTTGGGCAATTCGCTCCGGGCTGAATTTATAAGCCTCATTGCAGAAGTCGCATACAACTTCAACCTCTTTGTTGTCCTCCATCATCTCGGTTAGTTCCTGAGATCCCAAGCTGATCAACGTGCGTTCCACGCGCTCTACCGAGCAGTTACAGGAGAATACCACCTCTGATTCATCCAGAGGTTTAAAATCAGGTACGATCCAACGAAGCATCTCCTCCAGCTCGAGTCCTTGATCCAGAAGGGAGGTCACTGGCGGTAGCTGGCCAATCGCCCGCTCGATCGTGTCAATCTCCGGATCGCTCAGCCCAGGCAGAAGCTGAATAATGAAGCCGCCAGCTACAATGACGGACGAATCAGTATCCACAAGCACACCCAGCCCTACGGCTGATGGCGTTTGCTCCGATACGGCAAAATAATACGTAAAATCCTCCCCGAGCTCGCCGGAGATGAGCGGAACGCTTCCCCGATAAGGCTCCTTAAGGCCCAAATCCTTAGTTACATGAATATAGCCCGTCGTACCGACGGCCCCAGCCACGTCCAACTTCCCCTGGCTATTGCTAGGTAACTGCACATGAGGATTTGTAACATAACCTCGAACCTCACAGTTTGCATTTGCATCGGCGATAATTTGCCCGATCGGGCCGTCACCTTTTACTTGAACCGTTAGCTTCTCATCCCCTTTGAGCATAGCCCCCATCATCGTAGCTGCTGTAACAGTTCGCCCCAGAGCAGCTGTCGTTGTAGGGTAAGTATCATGGCGACGACGCAGCTCTTCTACAAGCGAGGTTGTACGGACGGCGAACGCACGCACCTTGCCGTTCATGGCGGTACCTCGAATTAAGCGATCCTTCTCTTGCTCCGTTCCCATTGATGTGAAGCCTCCTCTTCTGATGTTCTGATAACTCATAACAGAGTACAGATTACTGTACTAATGAACTGATTACTGATTACGCTCGTATATGATACGCAGCCCTTCCAGTGTAAGAAGCTGATTCACTTCCTGAATCGACTCTGCCTCGCTGGCAATCAACTCTGCCAGCCCCCCAGTCGCAACAACTTTAAGCTCGGCATTCATTTCCCGTCGAATCCGATTCACAATGCCATCCACTTGCCCCGCATAACCGAAGATGATCCCCGATTGCATTGCATGAACAGTGTTGCGGCCAATGACCTTCCTCGGTTTTTCAAGCTCGATCCTTGGCAGCTTAGAAGCACGTTGATACAATGCTTCCGTAGAAATACCGATACCCGGCACAATAGCCCCACCCAAATAATTGCCTGCGGCATCGATACAATCAAACGTTGTAGCCGTACCAAAGTCGACGACAACGAGCGGGCCACCATACTGCTCTACCGCAGCCACTGCATTAACGATGCGATCCGCACCGACCTCGCGCGGATTTTCGTATCGCAAATTAAGTCCCGTTTTGATGCCCGGCCCGACGATCAGTGGTTTTTTGCGTAAATATTTCTCGCATAGCTCTTCCAGGACATGCATCAATGGAGGGACAACCGAGGAAATGATGACCCCCTCAATATCGCCTACAGCGATTTTGGACATTTGAAATAAATTATGAATCTTTACCCCGTATTCATCGGCTGTGGACTGCCGATTTGTACTAAGTCGGAAATGGTGAAGCAGCTCTCGGCCCCTGTAGATTCCTAGTACAATATTCGAGTTGCCTACATCTACCACAACGAACATGCTGCTTACCCCTCTTTCTTCTCGTTCAGATCCAGACTAATGTCCAGACTGTCAAAAGAATACGTCAGCCTTCCAACAGAAATGACATCTACCCCGCTTTCAGCGATCCCATGGATCGTCTGCAAGGAGACATTTCCCGATGCTTCTACAGTAACATGTGGCGCCCTCGCCTTAATACGGCGCACGGCTTCCTTCATCAGCTCGGGTGCCATATTATCCAGCATAATGATATCTGCCCCTGCAGACAAGGCTTCGTCCACCTGCTCTAAATTCTCCGTCTCTACCTCGATCGTCATCGTATGGGGAATAACCGCACGTGCCCGCTGCACCGCTGGCGCAATTCCGCCAGCCCCTTTAATGTGATTATCCTTGATCATCACCGCATCATACAACCCAAAGCGATGATTGGAACCACCGCCTACCCGCACTGCATACTTCTCCAGCATTCGATGCCCCGGCGTGGTCTTCCGTGTGTCCACGAGCCTTACGGGAAGCCCTTCCAGCGCATCGACATATTGACGCGTCCGTGTTGCTATTCCCGACAATCGCTGAAGCAAGTTCAGGGCAAGCCGTTCTCCTGTAAGAATGCTGTGCGTACTGCCCTCCACCTGAGCCAATACTGTCCCTTTGCGGATGGCATCGCCATCCTTCACCAAAGGCCTGAATGAAAGTGAAGGATCTACCACCTCAAAAACAAGAGCAGCAACCGGCATCCCCGCTGCAACTCCATCCTCCTTCGCATGAATAATCCCTTTGGATTGATGTCCAGACGGTATGGTAACAGCAGCCGTAACATCACCGGAGCCAACGTCCTCCTTAAGCCACTGGCGGATGGATTCCATCAAGCCTTCGTTATATCCGTTAAGCATCATCGCTCATTTCCTCCAACATTCCTTTTTCCCTTTGCTGCAAAATATGCTTACGCCAACCTTCATCATCACGCTGCGGATAATCCACGCGATAATGACCGCCTCGACTCTCCTCACGGGCCAATGCCGATTCAGTCAGCAAAAGGGCGCATGTCAGCATATTAGCATATTCCCACTGCTCCCGGGTATGTAGGGCGGCCTTAAATATCGGCAACTGACGGCGCAGTTCCTCCAATCCCTTAGTCAACCCTTCTTCGCTTCGACGCAATCCTACTTGACGCACCATAACTTTCTGCAATTTCAAGCGCCGTTCCACAATCGGCTGCATCACAGCATCATGACGCTCTGTTAGGCATTTGATCCCCTCTCCCGTTCTCGTCAAAGGAGGCATCTGCTGAATGCGTTCAATAATGCGACGACCAAACACGACTGCCTCAGACAGCGAATTGCTCGCTAGCCGGTTCGCCCCATGCACTCCAGTGGAAGACACTTCCCCGCAGGCAAACAAGCGATGAACACTAGTCTCGCCGTGAAGACCTGTACGGACTCCTCCCATCATATAATGTGCAGCTGGAGCCACGGGAATCCAATCGGTCGTCATATCTAGCCCATATCCGATGCAAGTATCATGAATCGTGGGGAAACGATGCTTGATCGTCTCTGGAGCCTCATGCGTAATATCCAAATAGACAAAGCTCGATTTCGTCTCTTCCATCTCATGGACAATAGCCCGAGCTACAATATCGCGAGGAGCAAGCTCCTGCAGCTCATGGTATTTGTCCATAAACCGCTCCCCCTTAATATTGCGCAGCACTGCACCTTCCCCGCGAACTGCCTCGGATATTAGAAAACGCGGCGCCCCGGGATAGCAGAGAGAAGTCGGATGGAATTGAATGAACTCCAAATCTCGAATAACGGCCCCAGCTCGGTAAGCCATAGCCACCCCATCGCCAGTTGCGACATCTGGGTTAGTCGTATAACGATACAGCTGTCCTGCCCCTCCTGAACACAGAATGGTGGCAAGTCCTCTTACGAATATGCGCTGCCCATCCGGTCGCTGTACGAGGACCCCGATGCACTCATTATCCTCGGTAATCAAATCAATGACGAAATGTTCGTTCCAAATTTCAATATTAGGATGGCCAGCAGCCTGCTCCGACAATGCACGAACGATCTCATAGCCTGTCGCATCCCCATTGGCATGCAGAATGCGGCGATGACTGTGAGCCCCCTCCCTGGTCAGAGCAAGCTCTCCATTCTCTTCATCAAAGGCCGTTCCGAGCGTAATTAACTCCTTCACTCCCTCGGGCCCCTCATTAACTAGAATATCCACCGAAGCCGAAGAGCATAGCCCGGCTCCGGCCATTAGCGTATCCTGTCTGTGATATTCCGGAGAATCCTCCTCCGAAATGACCGCAGCAATGCCTCCTTGGGCATACCTTGTGTTGCTCTCCATCAACGCCTTCTTGGTAATGACAATAACGCGATGCTTCTCACTCGCTTTAATGGCGCTAAATAGTCCGGCAATACCTGTTCCGATCACAATAACATCCGTATCGACAACAGGCAGTTCACTCAAATTAAAATCAACCAAGTATCGTGGTATCATTACACAGGTCACCTATCTTGAACAAGAGAGTAGCGCATGCTACTTAACTTGTAACATGCGCTCTAGGGAAGTTCTGGCTTTATCGGCTACAGCAGGCGGCACATAAATCTGCGGCTGCATCGTCTCCAAGCATTTCACCAGTTTTTTCAAGTTGTTGACTTTCATATTTGGACAGACCAAGAATTTCGTAGCGAAATGGAATGTTTTATCGGGACTATCCTTGCGCAGTTGATAACCTGTTCCATCTTCAGTGCCAACGATGAACTCTTTGCTGTTTGAATTTTTACAATATTCTAGAATCGCGGTCGTACTGCCGACAAAATCACCCATAGCCACGACTTCAGGGCGGCACTCTGGATGAACGACAAACTCCGCATCAGGGTACTTCGCTCTCATTTCTACTACGTCTTTCACAGTTAACATATCATGGGTGTTGCAATAGCCTTCCCAGATAATCATCTTCTTGTCGGTATGCTGCTGTACATAGTGCCCCAAGTTTTTATCCGGTACCCAAATGATTTCATCGGCGTCAACCGAATTAATGACCTTAACCGCATTGGAAGACGTACAGCAAATATCCGTCTCGGCTTTGATCTCGGCAGAAGAGTTAATATAGGTCACAACCTTAGCATTCGGATGCTGGGCTTTCAATTTGCGCAGACCATCCACGTTGACCATATCCGCCATCGGACAACCCGCACGCTCATCGGGAATCAATACTGTTTTGTTCGGCGCCAAAATCTTAGCGCTCTCCCCCATGAAATGCACGCCGCAAAAAACGATCGTATCCGCGTCCGTCGAAGCAGCCTTCTGAGCCAGCAAGAAAGAGTCGCCCCGAAAATCAGCAACCTCCTGAATTTCGTCTCGCTGATAATAATGAGCCAAAATAATTGCATTGCGTTCCTTCTTCAGCTGGATAAGTCTTTCCCGCAGCTCGCGGTTCATTTCCGCCTTACGCTCTAATGCCAGAGCTTCCACGATGATCCTCCCCCTTAATCATTCAATCCGCCGTTGTCTCTATATAGCGGGATTATTGCACTCTGCTTGATCATTACCTGTCCCTGGCACGCCCAGACAATATAAAAAGAAAGAACGTATAAAATTTCACGTTATTCGTCATAGGTTTGCCAAGGATGTGAAATTCGGTACGTTCTAATTCGCGAAAAACCGATGTTTCACTTCATTGTCACATTACGTTGTTCAACAACTAATTTACACAAGGTGGGTATCCCTGTCAATCCAACCTAAATCCATAATTCATTAAAATTAAAGATATGAGGCCAATTTTTATCCATTGCGGATAACTAAATCACTGACGCAATAAAAAGACAACCCCTAGTAGAACTATCTACACAGGGGCTGCCCTAATTCGTTACATATCGAATTAAATGGTCGGGTTGTTATTTCCGTTGTTACCGGAACTCTTATCCGGATCCTCATCGTTAGGACCGTCTGCATTCGGCAAATCATTTACCGTTCCATCCGGTGTATCTACGACTGGATCGCTCGTAATATCATTAGCCGATCCGCCAGGTACTTCATTCGGGATGTCACCGGTCGGAATCCCTGAAGCGTTAGGAGAACCATCTTCCGGCTTGCCTTGAATACGAACGCGTACATCGCCGATATTATCGACGACCGGCTCGCCAGATTCGTTCGATCCACTGCCGCCTTCGCCACCCTCTTCAGGCTCAAGCAATTTACCATGCTCGATCAATTGCTTAATTTGCTCCAGTTCCAGTGTCTCCTTCTCAAGCAAAGTCTGTGCGATCAAATGCACTTCCTTGGAATGCTTGGTCAGAAGCTCCTTACAACGTTCATACATTTCCGTAATGAAACGATGCATTTCCTGATCAATTTCATACGCGATTTGATCACTGTAGTTCTGTTCGTGGCCGATATCGCGGCCCAGGAATACCTGGCCTTGCGAAGTACCGAATTGCATCGGCCCGAGCTTCTCGCTCATTCCGTATTCCACGATCATGCTGCGCACAATACTCGTCGCTTGCTGGAAGTCACTATACGCACCAGTACCGATCTCGCCAATGAACAGCTCCTCGGCAACGCGGCCACCAAGGAGGCCCGTTACCTTATCAAGCAGCTCCTGCTTCGTGACAAGCATCCGGTCTTCCTTCGGAAGCATAATGACATAACCGCCAGCACGACCACGCGGAATAATCGTTACTTTGTGTACCATATCTGCATGCTCCAGGAAGTAGCCAACAATCGTATGGCCAGCTTCGTGGTAAGCAACGATCCGTTTCTCGCGATCGCTGATCACTCGGCTGCGCTTCTCTGTACCTACGATGACGCGATCAATCGCTTCATCCACTTCCCTCATCGAAATATCCTTACGATTTCGACGTGCAGCCAAGAGAGCTGCTTCATTCAGCAGGTTCGCCAAGTCGGCACCTGTAAATCCTGTTGTACGCTTTGCAATAATATCTAGACGAACATCATTGGTCAGCGGCTTATTACGGGCATGTACCTTAAGTACAGCCTCACGGCCCTTCACATCGGGACGATCAACTGTAATTTGACGGTCAAAGCGCCCTGGACGCAGCAGCGCCGGGTCGAGAATATCCGGACGGTTCGTTGCAGCAATGATAATAATCCCTTCATTAGCCCCAAATCCATCCATTTCGACGAGCAACTGATTGAGCGTTTGTTCCCGCTCATCATGACCGCCGCCAAGGCCGGCGCCACGTTGGCGACCGACAGCGTCGATCTCATCAATAAAGATAATACAAGAAGATGTCTTCTTTGCGTTCTCGAATAAGTCACGTACCCGGGAAGCACCGACCCCGACGAACATTTCTACAAAGTCGGAACCGGAAATACTAAAGAACGGAACGCCTGCTTCACCTGCCACAGCACGAGCAAGCAACGTTTTACCGGTACCTGGAGGTCCTACGAGTAATACACCCTTTGGAATCCTTGCACCCACCGCGGAGAACTTGCGCGGATCCTTCAAGAACTCGACAACCTCAACAAGCTCTTGCTTCTCTTCGTCTGCTCCGGCTACATCCTCGAATGTAACCTTCTTCTTCTCCTCGTTATACAAACGCGCTTTGCTCTTACCAAAGTTCATAACTTTGCCGCCGCCACCCTGAGCCTGATTAAACAGGAAGAAAAACAGAATAAACATGAGCGCCAGCGGTAACAGTGAGGTCAGAAACGTAAGCCAAATGCTCTGCTCCTGCATCTTCTTCCAATCCAATTGGAAGCCATTCTGTTCGCTTAACTCCACAACTTCCTTCAACACATTCGGGTCGTAAGGAATATAGGTCGTGAAATTCGTCGTCTTGCTATCTCCGACGGCTTGCTTATATTTACCGGTTACCAGATAAGCGTAACCGTCAAATTTCCCTGTAATTTCAGCGACGTTGTCGGCTTTCAATTGCTGACGCAATTGATCATATCTAGGGGTGTCGGCGGTTTCATTTGTGCCGGTAAGGATTTGTACAATGCCCACCACGACTAAGAAAAGTATTAAATAAAAACCAGAATTCCGGATGAACCGATTCATCCCCTGCCTCCTCTCAAAACAACTTAAGTTATTTTACCATAGTCCCTTACTCATTATCAAAAAAGTCGCAGGCGATGTTCGGCCAAAGATCAGCTACAGGCTATTAACTGTTGTATACTTCTGGCTTCAACACCCCGATGTAAGGAAGGTTGCGGTATTTCTCCGCATAATCAAGTCCATAGCCAACAATGAATTCGTCAGGAATCACAAACCCAGACATATCGGCCTCCAAATCGACCGTCCGCCCCGCCGGCTTATCGAATAGCGTAACAATTTTAACGGAATTCACCTTGCGGCGTTCCAGAACATCTATCAAATAGCTAAGCGTCAGCCCGCTATCGATGATATCTTCTACGATGAGAACATCGCGACCTTCTACAGAGGTGTCTAAATCCTTGACAATTTTGACCTCACCAGATGACTTTGTAGATGCGCCATAACTGGACACAGCCATGAAATCAAGCTCAAGCGGTACTGAAATTTCTTTAACAAGATCCGCCATAAAAATAAAAGCGCCTTTGAGGATGCAAATGACCAGCGGATTGCGTCCTGCATACTCTTCACTAAGACGCTGTCCCAATTCCACTACTTTGTCCTGAATCTGTTCCCGGGTAATCAAAACTTCCTTAATATCGTTGTGCAAAATAAGTAGACCTCCTACGTTATACTATGAATGCCATAACCCGGCGATAACCCGATGCTGTTACTCGCCGTTCCTATCTATAGTCATCAATACGACAGAGGACGTATGCTGTCTAACCGGAGCGATCGAAGATCGCCGAATACCGGGAATCCATAAAATCTGACCTAGGCCATCGGTGACTATAGGAATGCGGGAACGAAGAGAGGGAGGTATTTTCTCATCGATGAAAATATCTTTGACTTTCTTAGTGCCATTAAGGCCCAGCACTTTCATCGTATCTCCCGGCTGACGGGAACGCACTGTAAGCGGATAAACCAGCTCATCCGCATCAAATACCGCTCTGTCGTTACCGTGTGCCATCGCGCTCACGGCATCTTGTCCGGCTGCGGTCTGCGTAAACAACAGGTTAGTGCCTAAACCTTGAATAGCTACTTCCGCAGGAACTCTGTCCACGCGGTATGTATAGCGAAGGCTATCATTAACCCCCGCTGCATTAGGTATAAACCTGATGGTGTCGTATTCCCGAACACACTGCAGCCCACCCCCGAGATCAAGACTCCATGTCGTCGGCGTGCTTTGCATCGCACCTTGACGGACACGTTCTATCTTAACAAAATCGATTTCTTCCATGCCGCAAGGCAGATAATTTAATATTAGTTTAATCAACCTCCGTTGTAAAGCGGCATGTAAGGAGGTGAAGCGCCCGATTTCAAAGGCCAAATCTCCACCATTCGAAGTGACCAACTCCTGATATACTTGGTTAGTCACTTGCTGCATGTAATCATCATCTTCGCCAACCGTTTCAGCTATTCGATTTAACGACTCAGCTAGTTGTCCATTATATTGCCCCAAAAAAGGCAACACATCCAAACGAATTGCATTTCGCACATACTTATTTTGCAAATTGGTGCTATCTATGCAATAAGGGATTCCCGACTCCCGGCAAGCCTGCAGAATCTCAGCCTTATAAATCCGCAGCAAAGGACGAATAAGATTTACGTTACGTTCACATCGTTTCATACGCATGCCTGCAAGACCAGAGCTCCCGCTGCCGCGCAGGATGCGCATCATCACTGTCTCTGCCTGATCATCGGCATGATGAGCAAGGGCAATAGCTGCCGCCCCATATTTCCGCGCTATTTCATGAAGAAATTCATATCTCTTCTCTCTGGCGGCAAGCTGCGGGCTTTTTCCCGACTGCTCTATGTAAGATGGAATATCCAAATTCCCTAACTCAAAGGGCAAATCAAGCTGCTTAGCTAGCCCTCGCACGAATTCAGCTTCCTTAAGGGATTCTTCAGGCCGGAACCCATGATTAATATGAGCGCATATAAGCGAAAATCCCTGATTCATACGCTTAGCTATTGCATGCATAATATAGAGCAAAGCAACCGAATCGGGTCCTCCAGACACGGCAACAACGATACGATCCCCGGGAGACCACAACCGTTCTTCCTCCCCGATGCGGCGAACACGCTCCACCAGGGGGTACATGCTGTAATCATTCATTGTCTCCCACCTCACTTAACTGACTTCATCTCAGGCTTGAATTTTCGAATTTTATTCCTTAGCTCTTGAATCCCTAGAATCGCAAGGCCAAATAAAGCGCATAAACAAGCAATGTGACAGACACCGCAAATGCGCTGAACATCCAACGAGGCGTCGATGCCTTCTGCTTTAATTCCGACTTAGGGGCCGTTACAAGTTCCTTCCATAATAAGCACGCCTCTGCTGTACTGCCGAAATTTCCTTGGATCGCTCTCTGCAGCCATTCTCTGTAGGGCTCAAGTGAAGGAGCCGTGCTTACAATATGAAGCAGATCGCCAGCGCTTCTCATTTGCGGCAGCTGCGTCGCCGCGTGCTTAAGATGCTGTCCCTCTAGCAGATGAATGCATACAACGGCATAGCTGAATAAGTCATAGGACGGCTCTGCCGTTCGTCCCCCAGCATTCCAAAAGCCCCGATCATACCACTCGGTGAACTGCTTGACGCTGCGACCTATACTGCTAACTCCGCCGTAATCAATCAGTTCAACCTCTCCGTATGTCCCTACCAATACGTTCTCCGGCTTCAAATCGCCGAATATCCAGCCTGAATCATGCAAACGCCGAAGCTGACGAAGCAAATTCAGGCCGGCTGCATCTATCCAGCGGTTTCCGCGTCTAGCTAGAAAAGCCCGCAAAGGTTCTCCCTTTATGTATCGCATCACGTAGAAAGGAATCTCCTTACCTTGGAGAGAATAATCGTCTACCTCTACTAGATAAGTGAGATCCCGTTGAACAGAACCTTGCCGTCTTCCTTGGTGCTGCAAGGCTTTGAGCACATTAATTTCAGACTGAATATCCACGGTATCAAAACCCATCTTGAGGGCGTACAGTCTAGCGCTATCTACCTGCTTCACTAAATACACGACCCCATTAGCCCCCTGTCCCAGCAGTCGCTGAATGAGGTAACGCCCGCCCTTCCAGCGTCCGGTAATTAGCGTGCCTTGTGGTAGATTCAACTTAAACGACGTAGTCACCGAGCATTCCTTCTCCTTCATCGGATTCCTCCGGCCATGCCACTTTTCCGTTTCCATCAAGTGTACCATAACGGAAGAATTCCATCACCTTCTTGATCGCTGGTCCTGTAGGTGTTGCACCCCTCATGACCAATCGCTGAAAGATCGATCTAGCGCTGCTAAGATCGAGGGTCCAGTCGAGATCCAGTACGGCATCCTCGCCTCTTGGTCCAGGAAAATGAAAGACTGCTAAATGGCTCTGCCCCTTTCTTGATCCTAGGCTAAGCATCATATCGCGGATCGCTTCCTCAACCGCTGCAAGTTTAGGCTTCATACTGGCACTCGCATCGATAAGGAGTGCAATCTGCAAGGGACTACTCTCACTAAAATCATCGATCACCTCGACAACCTCAGAGCGCTTGTCAGGAGGCAAATCCTCGATACCCCCATTACCTAATATTTGCCTCAACTCCCTATTAACCGCCTGTTGAACGGTCTGAACCACTGTCTTCCGCGTAAGCATCTGCATCGTATGGGCAAGACGCTCTGTCCCCGTCAACTGACTCATCCCCCCGCCAGCTCTTGCGATTTCCGCAATCTCCTGGCTGCCGAGCTCTCCAATCGTTCCATAATCAACAATTCCTACAACATTGACCGTAATCCCCTCTTGCCTAGCCAAAGCCGCCGCCAGAACTGGACTATCCCCTACATTCGAGCATCCATCCGTAATCAGCATAATTTGTCGCATGAGCACAAGCCTCCTTCCAATCTCTCTTTCTCTATCATTTCCAGAGACCTGCCGATTCAAACCAGGCTTTAATTCTACTTTTAGTTGAAATTATTATATAGAAAAAAGCACCGGTCGGTGCTTTCTCAAGTATCGTTCATTCCCGCAGGAAAATGCTCTCTCTCTATTATATACTCATTTAATTAGGCCGGTCGAAATATCCGACAGCTACCGCGTGATCAATTAACCTTCTGAAAAAGAACCGATCCGGTACAGCGCATGAAATTCCCGTTCCCTCCAAATACTGCAGCGTTTGTGGGCAGCCGTAACGGTAAATAGAATTTTTAGCGCCATCACCTTCTAATTGGGCCATCGCCAGCTCCATCCCCTGTTGATCCTTAGGCTGGCTGGCATCAAGCAGCCACGCTTCATACTCCGGCCAGTCCACCAGCGAGATATAGTAACCGTAATCCCTGAACTGATCGATCATCTCCTCGTAATTGATCTGTACCGGATTACAAATATGGAACATACGGCCCACGGTTTCATTCTGGAGCAGAAGTGCTGCCACTGCTTCGCCTGCATAATCGATCGGCGTAATATCGACCTGCCATTTAACACGTGGAGCTCTTCCTAGCAGAAGCATTGCCTTTAACATACGATAGAATGCATTACTGCCGATATTCGTCTGGAAAACTCCGTTCTTGGAATCGCAAGACAAATTACCAACACGATAGACGGTAACAGGCACACCATCCTCTTCGCACACTCTGACAACCCGTTTCTCAGCTTCCAGCTTGCTATTTGTGTACACATTATCGATGCATGCGTTATAATCATACGCCTCACTCGCAGTAAAGGAATCCCATTGACCGCCCATCGCCAAGTCCTCAGGAATGCCTAGCGTGGAAATATAATGAAAGCGGAAGTTATCCTTCCCTTGACCCAATGCGAGCAGACGTTCCGTGCTGTCTACGTTAACGCGGCGGAAGTACTCTTCGTCTCCGAAGTGGCGTACTTCTGCACCGCAATGCACGACCGAATCGATTTGCTCCCGCAATAGCTTATAGTCACTATCACTCAGACCCAAGCCCTCCTGCTCTAAATCACCGATGACGATGCGCACACGGCTATTCATATGGTTAGTAATCTCACTGCCGAAATAAGTCGCCATTACGTTGCGAAGACGTTCATCAGGATCGCTTCCGTTAACGGAGCGAACCAAGCAGTAAATCATAGATTCACTCTGCTGTAGCAGCTCATACAATAGCCTGGAGCCGAGATACCCGGTAGCGCCAGTGAGTAAAATATGCTGTTGACTGTAAGATCTAGACTGGTTAATCTGTCCACCAAATTGCAGGGGGTGCTCCAACAAATCAACAAGCTCAGAAGATTCCACTATGCCCGGTACGCCCTCAGTCCCCTCATCCGCAAGCTCCGCTGCCCGTTCCGCCAGTTTGGCGATAGTCGGATAAGCAAAGAAATCACCGATTCTAAGCCCAGGAAATTTAGGCTTCAAGAGTACGAGAGTCTCCAATATTTTTAAAGAATGGCCACCCGCTTCAAAGAAGTCCTCGTGAATACCGATCCGGGCGCGGCCAAGCACCTTCTCCCAGGCTGCCGACACTTCCCGTTGAAGCTCATTTTCCGGAGGAATATAATTCTCCTCCTCTGCTTCCTGTTGATCATATTCATAGAGCAATAACTGTTTGCGGTCTATTTTACCGGTAGGCGATACAGGCATCGCTTCGATCGCGATGAATATGCTCGGAACCATGTAAGCCGGAAGCTTGCTCTTCAAATAAGTCTGCAGCTCATTCCGGCTGAGCTCCCCCCCATCCCGTGAGGTATAGAAGGCAACCAGCATTTTGGAGCCGTCGGCTCCATCCTTCGCGATCACGGCAACATCTTTGATCCCTTCGTATTTCGCGAGAGTATCCTCAATTTCGCCTATTTCGATCCGGTATCCGCGAATTTTGACCTGTAAATCCTTGCGCCCCATATACTCGATGACATCACCTTGTAAACGAACCAAGTCGCCGGAGCGATAAAATGTTTTGCCGGATGCGGGGGCAATCGGATCAGGGATGAACACTTCATCCGTCTTGTCCTGCTGATTCAAATACCCCTTGGCCAGTCCTACGGAGCTAATAAGCAGCTCGCCTATGACATTCTGAGGACAAAGCTGGTTATGCTCATTCACGATAAACACTTCATAATTCGCGATGGGCCGGCCAATACTTATCATAGAGATATTATCCGGCACTAAATCATTGATCGGATGAATGGTCGTAACTACCGTCGCTTCCGTCGGCCCATAAGCATTTACGATCATCGGCTTATGCTCGAGCTTCTTCTGAAATGCTCGGACAGCAGCTCCCGTAAGGGCTTCCCCTCCGATGACGAGACTTTGAATTGATTTGTACTTATAAGCCTCTTTCTCCGTTAAATAAGTAGACAACTGATTAAAAAATACCGTTGGCAATATGCCGAACCTCGTGGCTCCCGTAGATTCAATTGCCGCGGTGAATGCCTCTACCGAATACCGCTCGTCCCCCGACAGCAAATGCAGGCGCGCACCGGCATGCAATGCACTGAAAATATCATAAACCGATGCATCAAAGCTGAAGGTCGAATATTGCAAAATAACGTCCTGCTCATGAAGGCCCAACTGCTCCACTGTAGCCGCGGCCAAATTAATAACACCAATATGCGGTATTAACACTCCCTTGGGTCTACCCGTCGTGCCGGAGGTGTAGATTACATAGGCCACATCATCCACACTTGCAGTAACTCCAACAGGTTGATCTGTATATTGATCCAGGCCGCTATCCAGACAGAACACATTGCGCGAGGAGAACCTCTGCTCCTCTTCATGCATTTGCTCCTGATCAATTCGAAGATTCATAGACTGCCCAGCTTGCTCTTGCTGCATTTCTAGCAGTGCTGTCACTTTGGAATAATACTGCTTCTTAGTAATGATAATGGCTGAGCTGGTGTCTTGAATGATATAAGCGTTCCGATCATCGGGGTGCTCCGGATCCAGTGGAACATAAGCACCACCAGCTTTGAGCACACCAAGCATGCCGATAATCGCCTCCAAGCTACGCTCCATGAATATTCCAACGAAATCGCCAGGAACCAGCCCGCGGCTCACTAACATCTGCGCTACTTGATTCGATTGGGCATCGAGCTCGGCATAAGTTACTTTGCGCAGCCCCGATGATAGTGCGATCCGATTAGGGAACCGCTTCATGGTTATCTCCAGAAACGCCGGAATACTTCCGGCATTCGGAAGGGCTCTTGCCGTTTCGTTCAGCCGAGCATAAGCCGCCACGTCTTCCTCGGTTAATAAAGGAATTTTTCCGATCGCTATGCTATCGTCTTCCAAAGCCGCGGCTGCGATTTGCTGGAATAGAGCACCGTACCTGCGAATCGTAGCCTCCTTGAATAAATTTCCCGGATAAGCAATATGAATTACTGCCTGCTCCAGCTGCCCCTCCAGCTTTACCTCCCAATGAAGCAAGCCCGGTTTATCCCCCTCATCCAGACCATATATCGCCTCCAGCTCAGGAATAGAGCCAGCAATACTCGTAATTTCGGCCAGGGGCAGACAATTTGCTTCTGCCCGACTAAGCTTGTCCAAAATTCCCTGATAAAGATGGCTAAATGAGCTATCTCCCTCACACAACATTCGCACAGGCAGCAAATTCCCCCGACTGCTTCTTACGCCTAAGATCAAATCCTGCTCCCCGGTCATTCTATGTAAGAAGACATAATAACAGGCTAGCATCCAAGCTCGCAGCTCACCCTTGCCTTGCAATGCTTCTTTTAGCTGTTTTACGTTTAAATCCAATGCATATGTTGTCCTTTGCAGCTTCCTGGCTTGTCCATATTTAGGATAGTCCGTATACAGATCCCAACCAGACAACGGAGGCTTGAGCTCTTCCAGCCAGTACTGTCTGCTCTGTTTCGTCACTAGTATGGTATTCATTTGTATCTACTCCTTTAGGCGATCTCTCTCTAACGACCAGCGAATATGGCCGATATGCCCGTATAACCTTCACAGAACCTATACTTTTAATCCGACTACAAGCTCTTCCAGCTTGTCGGAAATTTGATTCAATTGCTCTGCTGCATCCACGATTTTATTCGATGTATTCCGCTGTTCCATCGCTTCGAATTTAATCTCGGCAGATACAGCAGCGTTACTCTCAGCCAACTCAGCCAACTGCTTGATAGCTGCCGTTATTTGTTCGGTCTCTGCCACCAATTCCTCAGTTGCAGCCGACACCTCCTGAATTTGACTAGTCACCGAATCGGTGGCTGAAAGTATCGAGTCGAATAACTCTCCCGTCTGTTCGACAATACCGATCCCAACCTCGACATTTTGTTCGCCCTCGTTAATGGCATGAACCGCCAGCAGTGTCTCCTGTTGAATATGCCGCACCAATTCGGCGATTTGCTCCGCTGATTCACCGGATTCCTCCGCCAGCTTCTTCACTTGATTGGCAACCACGGCAAATCCGCGCCCTTCTTCACCGGCACGTGCAGCCTCGATGCTAGCATTAAGAGACAAGAGCTGCGTTTGGGCAGCAATTTGCGTCATCACTTGTACGATCTCCTCGATTTCCCCTGAACGCCTCTGCAGCTGCTCGATTGAATCAACAGAATTCCTGACCGACGTATGTATGGAATTCATCTGCTTCATGACCTTCTCCACATTGTCGCCGCCTCGCTCAGACTGATCCTTCATCTGCAGCGCGGCTTCCGCTACGGCTGAGGTATTGCCAGCAATCGTATTTGCACCTGAAGCGATTTCCTCTAGGGAAGTGGCGCTCTCAGAAATTGATTTACTCTGCTGAGATACCTTTTCCGAAATTTCCTCAATATTGTTCGTAATTGCTAAAGAACTCGCATGGTTATCTTCCACGGTAGAAAACAGTACCTTCGATTGCTCCGCGGACTGAATCGATACAGACTGAATTGTCGTCACCAAACGATTAATATTGGCAACGGTCGAATTGTATTTCTCATTAACTTGTCCCAGTTCATCTTGGCTCGTCTTCAGTTGCACGCTGAAATCTCCTTGGCTCAGCTTGTCGAGCGCGGCCATCAAATCTTTAACTGGCGCGAAAGTCCTTTTAGTCATCACATATTGTAAGGTAAGAATAACAAGCAGCGTAAGCGCCAAAGCAAGCGACGCATATTTGAGCAAATCCTGCTGTCCTTGCAGAATCAAGCTCGCATCGATGTCCATACCCATGTAAGCAATGACATTACCTTGGCCATCCTGGAACGGATACAGCACCGTTAGCCAAGTTCCATAATCGTCCTTATATGGCTTCGTATATGTAATTTCCCTTGTTTGCAGCATTTCCTGGACGCCCTGCACATGAAAGGCCGGTTGCTCAAGTAAATCACCTAATTGCAAGCCTTCCTCCGCGAACATATCCAGTATAACGGTAGGAAAAGCGATCATTAGCGTTTTGTTGCCTTCCACCAATTCGGAGCCAAAAATATATCCCTGAGCAACGTTTGGATGCGTTGCTGACAGCTCATCAAACAATTGCGTCAGCTTTTGCTGTATAGACGAATTTCGATCTAGATTACTTATAGCCTCGGCCGTCTCTTCGATTGATACCTTCTTGCTCCAGGCCTCCATAATTTTCTGTGAATCGCTTTTCAGCTGATTAGTCAGAACCCCACCTTGAATATAAAAGCTGGAAGCGATTAATATTACGCCCGTAAGTATGATCGATATACTCGTAAGCAGCATATTTTTTGTGACAATGCTTGTTTGAGTAATTTTCTTAAGGAAATATGGCAGCTTCATGGTAAGTCTCCTTTATTGATTTCATAGTGAATTATATTAGTTTGTATTGGCTGCGAATCTTCACCTTCTGTTGATTATCCCCTCCTATTCCTAAATTTTCTGGTGAAGGCAAAAAAAAGCGAGCCACAGCGCAAAGCGACCCATAGCTCACCATTTTTAAATGTATAGAAACTGCTGAGCCTTCAGCAGAATATAAACCTTCTATACTTGCAAGAAAAGCTGCTCACCTTAAAGGAACCCAAGGCCCTTCCCGAAAGGGAAGCATCTGTGCTCTTCTTTCTGCAACTGGCTGACATTTCTCACACCGAGAAGTAAGTCCCTATAGCTTTGCGTCACTACCTTTCAGTAGCTTTGCCAAAAGAAATATGTGATTAAATTCTTTAGGAGGAATATATCCTTTAATAAGGTCGATATTACTATATTGTTCAAAATATTACCATGGTAAATAGTACTTTTTACGAGGATTAAACAAAACTAGTTCTTTAGACCCCTCTCTTTACTCACAAAATATCCAAAATTATTAAATTCTACTTTTCTCCTTCCTAGCTTACTGTCCGAGGACGTTCAAGCCGGTTAATGCCTGGAATATGCAACGTCGACCATTGAGGGCGTACATGCTCTACTTTAGCTACGACGACAGTCATGTCGTCATGAATAACGTTCTTCTGATAGCGAATGACGGATTCGAGCAAATGATCGGCGATTTCCTGTGGTTCATTCGCCTGTATCTCCAAGATGAGCCGCTTCATCCACAACTCCTTATTCACAGCATAGCCTGGAGCATCATAAATACCGTCTGTCATCATTATCAATGTGTCGCCCGGGTGCAGCTGAACCGTGACAAGATCAATATCAATCTCCTGAATAATCCCGATTGGCAGATTACTTGCTGACACCGGAATCACTTCATCCCCCCGCTTAATAAAGCTGGGAGATGAGCCGATCTTCATAAACGTGGTCTTTGCCGTATATTCATCGATTAACGCCATATCGACTGTCGCATAAACTTCGTCCGGCGAGCGCAGCATAAGAATAGAATTCACGGACTTAATAGCAATCGTCTCATCCATCCCTGATTGCAGGAGCTGCTCCAGAATGTTAAGAGCCGTGCTGCTCTCCTGCCGGGCTCTTTCCCCATTCCCCATGCCATCGCTAATAGCTACCGCAAAGGTACCGTTTCCAAGCTCCATGGCACTGAAGCTGTCTCCAGACAACAAATCTCCGCCTTTGGCCGTACCAGCAACTCCTGTGGCGATTTCATAGGTTTTGGCCGAGCTGAACGTCACCTTCGTTAGTCCTTCCCTACCCTCTC
This sequence comes from Paenibacillus lentus, assembly GCF_003931855.1. Taxonomy (NCBI): domain Bacteria; kingdom Bacillati; phylum Bacillota; class Bacilli; order Caryophanales; family Paenibacillaceae; genus Paenibacillus; species Paenibacillus lentus. The sequence continues at coordinate 962,644 of NZ_CP034248.1, forward strand.
GCTCGGTTTCCCCAGTCACCGCAATATGCTCTCCCAAAATGTCGGATAACAGCGGAGCAATAATTTTTCGGCACTCATCAAATCCCCGGGTATAGGCATGAACAATCTCGATTTCTACGTTACCTTGATCCAGATTAACAATGTCGATGCTATAAATAGACAGTCCCAGCTGCTCCAAGGCTTCGCGGATTTGTTCCTCCTGACGGTACATTGCCTGCCCTTCGCGTTTGATCTCCTTGGCCAAGTCCTCCATGACCTGAGACACGCCCGACAATTGCTCTGCAACAAGCTGACGGGAATCGTATATTTGCCGCTTCCACTGCATATCATGTTGATACAGATCGTATTCGTGCTTCATCAGTTCCAGTACTTGATCGGTCTTGGAGCATGTTTTGCTCCAACTGGCAGGTAAATCCCGCTTCGTAATATCCGGTTTCTCCTCGACAGCGGTCATCATTTCGGTCATAAACTTATACGTCTGATAGAACTTTCCATCCCAGCATTTGTTACGGCGATAGCAAGTTGCACAAACGCCTTCTGTGACTGCATTCATAAAATGATCCATTTCCTCGCTCTGCTTCGCCATATCCCCGGAGCTCGTGACTTGACCGAAACTGCGGGACAACTGCTTGAACACCTGTGAGAATTGAGAAACTCGCTCAGCCGTAATGTCTCGCACCCTTTTGGCATATTCATGCTGAGTTTTCGTGTGATCCTGCGTGCCTGGCACATATTTGGCGATCATCTTCATTACACTGCCTGGAGTCAGGAGAAATAATAATACTGCCGCACAACTCTCCCATGTCGAGGCGATAATATCTTTTGAACCGGTCAAATAAATCGAAAGAATGGAAGAACCGAGCAGCATCCCAAAACCGACAGCCCACTTCCGTCCCTCCCGCAGCATGCCTGCCAGCATGCCTGAAAAAGCAAGCAGACTCATTTGATATAACGCTGCCATATTAGCCAAGCTAAGGATAAGTCCCGTAACCACACCGACAGAGGCACCTAGCGATGCACCACCAACCAATGCAAATACTAAAATTAAATATCTGGACAAAATATGCTCTGCTGATAATCCGTAAATTTCCCATCCAACCAAGCCGGTCATGACCGAGGCCAACATGATGACAAGACATAATATTTCTTCACTACGCAGCTGATAACTCTTTTTTCGATAGGTAAATATCGGAATCGCCTGCATAAACACAAGCGTCAAAACAAAGCTTAGTACGGCATCCATGACGGTCATTGTCAAAGCATACCACGTGAGTGTAGGGCCAATGACGGCACTGAATAACCCGACAATAAAGGTCGATGTAAATACCATCAAAGGCGCATAGGACAAATCAGCGCGTTCAAATGATTCCAATCCCCGATACACTAAAAAGAAAATCAGCAGCTCAGCGGCAATGCTCACGGCATGCCCACCAGACCCAAACAGAGCACCCGCAAGGATAGAAGAAGCAACAAGCAGCGCAATATCCCGGCGAAGAAACATCATCACCGCAAAGAATGCCGCTGCGAAGGGTGATAGTTCATCTAATATCGTGGCTCTACCCAATAAAAAGCTCATCGCCATCATTAACAGCGTCCATCGGTTAGCTGCAAAGAATTGGCTTGTTTTGTTCAAGACAGGCACTTGGGCCGTCCATTCCCTCCACCAAGACTCCCTTACCTGCTTCTTCGTCGTTCTCCTTGTTCCCGGAAAAGCGATGACATTCCATTTTCCCCTCATCCTGGCACCACCTCTTCTAAATTTTGTAAGGTATGTCCCATTATAGGCAGATGCCATCGGAAAGTTTGTCACTTATCGGAGCGAGTCAAAAGAAATTTCCGACAAATTGAGAGGGATTTAAAAAGTAGCGCGAATGTAGGCTGGTTCTAATATAGCGGGTCTCAAGGGGCTTCTATGTTCGTAGCAAATTGGTAAAATGCCATCTGAATCAGCTAGCGATTCCCCTTGAGATAGCTGGAAAAGCGTAATAACGTGTCGGTAAAAAAATAAAGACGACAAAAAAACCACCCTCGCAGCAATAAATACCGGGGCGGCTAGGCTAATTATGTTTATAAAATAAAAACCGCAGGCTATCTTCCAGCCTGCGGTGTGCATCATCCATATTCAAAATTACATGCGCTTGGCTCCGCGGCCTCCGCGTTTGCCTTCGGTGTTCTTCTTCAACGAAGAAATGCGCTCTTCACTATCTTTGAGGAAGCGGGACATTTTATCTTCAAAAGAAGTTTTGCCGGCTGGGGGCTTGAACGAACGCCCTCCCCGTTCACGGTTAAATCCGCCGCCGGGACGATCTCCCTCTCTTCCGCTAGGACGATCCGGACGCGGTGTACGAGGTGGTCTAGCTGCCTCTACCGGTTTGTCTACGGCCTGTTTAATAGAAAGGCCGATTTTGCCGTCCTTGTCAACGTTAATAACCTTTACGGTTACAGCGTCGCCTATCTTCAGGTGATCGTTAACATCCTTGACGTAATTGTCGGCGATTTCTGAGATGTGAACGAGACCCGTGACACCTCCTGACAGATCCACAAATGCTCCGAAATGCGTGATGCCTGTCACTTTTCCTTCTAACTTGGTGCCCACTTCAATTGCCATAAAATAAAATGATCCTCCCTTAAAAATATACAGCCAGGCCTCGAAATCTTGACTGGTGATTTGATTATACCGAATGACTGAAACAAGGTCAACAGACGTATGTCCTGCTTATGATTAGTTATCTCCTGCTGGAGACTCGGAAACACGTACCGGAATTTCACCTGGCTTATAAAGCCCATATTTTTTCATTGCAATTTGCCCTATATATTCGGGATCTTGGAGTCGATTGATTTCGTACTTCAATTGCTCCAAGCTTTGCGTGGCCGCGGTCATAGAAGCTCGGCGCTCCTCTAGCTGCTGGGCTTTTACTCTCATCTCGCCCGACTGGGAAATGAAGGTGTACCCTGCCCAACCGAGAAAAACAATCATAAATCCTAACCACAACCGAATTCGCCTACGTGCCCCAGCCATTTGATTAGATGTCTGACTTGTTGAATTTGCTGATGTAGTTACCTTACGCATAGGGCACCCCCTGACCTTAATTTTTACCGAACCAACGCTTCCATAATGCTGTAATTCGCTCCCTCGCAGATCTAGCCCCATCTGCAATTCTAAGTTTCCTAACCAACGGGCTTATAGCCCAGGCTATGATCTTCCATAGTGGAACGAGCAATATCCTTCCCAAAAACAGCATTATGACCCAAATAAAGCCAAGTAGCAGCTTAATTCCTTTCAATAACGATATTATCGGCGCTACAACAAAAATTCTGAATATCCTCACCGATATAAGATAAATCTTTTTAACTATCCCCATTAACATTACCACAAAACGCGCTGTTATAACACTTAAGAACAAAAAATAAATCCAAACGCCTATAAATAATCCAAAAAAAACATAGAAACGCAGTTCACCCTGGTTACTATGATAAAGCATGCGGAATACGAACAATGAAGCTGCGACCCAATAGACCAAATCAAGAGCGTGTACACTCCAGCGGGGGAAACGAAGCTGTCCCGATACGACCCGATAGCTGTCAAAGGCGATCCCTAAAATTCCCCCGGACGCAGCCATCCACAGGAGCGTCGCCCATTGAATCTCCAAATTCATCGAAACAGCTTACCGAGCAGCCCTTTGCCGCCGGATTGGGAGCCGGGATCGAGGTAAGACAACGAGTTGACAAGACCCTCGATACTGACGAGTCCCTGCTCCAAATTTAAATTTTTGATATGTAAGTTCTGGCCACGAATCGTTAAATGACCCAGCTCTGTCTGAAGCAAGAACTCCTCGCTATCGAAGCTCTCCACATTGAGAACACCTGTAATTTCAAGCAGCTTCCGCTGGAATAGTCGAATTTCCTGATGCTTCCCTTTACTGAGATCCACCATGGCATGTACCCCCTCCTTCTTACAGATAGCTTATGGAGGGTGCTATAGGTTTAGAACTGTAATTCAACTAAAAAACGGCGCCGCGATGGCGCCGTAATTTGTTCGCTAAATGCTAATTGTTCATAGAAAGTTGTCCTTCGGAATCGGTTCTTCCTTCACCAACGTATACAGCGTGGAGGCCTCCTCCTTACGAGTGGTCTCCGCCAGTCGTTCGACACGCACGGTTACCAGCTTTTGGCCAAATTGAATCGTAATTTCGTCCCCAACCTTCACAGAGGTGCTTGGCTTGGACTCACGTCCATTAATAAGAACCCGACCCTGCTCAGAGACGTCCTTAGCCACCGTACGGCGTTTGATCAACCGCGACACTTTCAGGAACTTATCAAGACGCATTATTTTACAGCTTCTTTAAGTTTGTTGCCCGCCTTAAAAGCTGGAACATTAGATGCGGGAATTTCGATCGTTTTACCAGTTTGCGGATTGCGGCCCGTGCGGCCGGAACGTTTACGAGTCTCGAACGTGCCAAAGCCGATCAATTGCACTTTGTCTCCGCTAGCGAGAGCTTCGGTAATTTCACCCAGAAAACCATTCAATACAGACTCAACGTCTTTTTTAGTCAAGCCGCTTTTGCTGGAAATGTTGTTGATCAGATCTGTTTTGTTCATCAATAATGCCTCCCAATAATTAAAGAAATGATGATATACGGCAGTACAATGGAGAGCAATTACTCCGATAAGTCGCCATACCTTTGTAAGAGTATTCTTGCTTAACTTTAAAAATCCTGCCCGAAATCGATAATTTTTTTTGTTTTTATCCCAAAAGGTATCGCTATTTAGCCAAAAACTCCATTTTACGACTGTCGCTCAAGCTCTTTGGCCTCATCCCAGTACTTATCCATTTCAACAAGAGAGCTCGTGGCCAGCGTCTTTCCTGCCGCCTTAAGCTGTTGCTCGACATGCTGGAAGCGTCGGACGAACTTACGGATTGTCAAAGAAAGTGCCTCTTCGGGATCGGCACCGATGAAGCGTGCCGCATTAACTACAGAGAAAAGCACATCGCCCAGCTCAAGTGTTTGCTCATCTACGGCCTCGCCTTGCTGAACCGATGCCTTAAGCTCGGCCAGCTCTTCCTCGATTTTAGCCCATACTCCAGAGATATCCTCCCAATCGAATCCGGCCTTAGCCGCCTTTTTTTGGATTTTATACGCCTTCAGCAAGGCAGGCAAATCGCGAGGCACGCCGCTAAGCGCAGATTGCTTTTCCGGTTCAATCCCTTTGCTGCGCTTCTCCTCTGCCTTCATGGCCTCCCAATTGCCCAGCGCTGTCTCCGCGTCTTCAGCGCTCAACTCTCCAAAAACATGAGGATGGCGGAAAATCAGCTTCTCATTTAATGTCTGGATTACATCATAGGCGGTAAAGGTTCCCGTCTCTTCCTCCATCTGCGAATGGAGCATGACCTGGAGGAGTAAATCACCGAGCTCCTCGCGCATATGATCCGGATCGTCATCATCGATTGTTTCGAGTACCTCGTACGTCTCTTCGATGAGATTTTTGCGGATGGACTGATGCGTTTGCTCCCGATCCCAGGGACAGCCTTCCGGACTCCTAAGAATCGCAACGATCTCGTGCAGCCGCTGGAAGCTTCGATTGCGCAAATGATCATCCTGGCTCGCCGGTATATAGATCAGCGATAAATTACCATACCCGGATACACGATCCAGCTCGTGAAGCGGTACGCGCAGTATTTGCTCTTGTCCCTCAACGCCAAGAGCATGACAGGCGACCACTTCATAGTCATCAGGGTACATCTCCATAAGACTCAGCTTCACGTCAGATGCCGTAAAGATGTCGTACACTTGTCCAATCAGCGTATGCATACGAGGATCAAAAGTCATGCTTCCCACGTCAGATGCATCAAACAGTTGGAAGCCCTCAATCGGGTCAAAGCCAAGCCGGACAAAAGCCTCATCCAAGAAGCTCTCCCCGCCGCGAACCTGCAGCTCAATTCCTTCCTCCGGACAGCGACGACGCAATATTTGTACAGTCGCTTCAGCGACCATCGGATGTCCCGGAACGGCATAGAGGATAGCTGTACCGTCTGCTCCACTCTGCGCTCTCGCAATAAGCCTCGCAGCGATCTCTTCATATACGGAGGGGAAATCGTCCAGCTCCTCGTATACCGAGTCAAAGGATTGGAACTCGATTCCCTCTTCCGCTTCAATCCAGGACACGACCGGATGATCTTTCGTGCGCACATATCGCTCGGTTGCTGTTTTTAATTGCTTCACTATGCCTAAAGTCAATTGATCCGGATCACCCGACCCAAGGCCAACTACAATGATCGCTTTGCTCATATGGCTAACTTCACACTCCTGTTCAGCATCTTGTCTATACTATAACACCGGATAGCATGCATTAAAAATATCGCATACCGCTACCGCAGCAGCCGCAAGCGGCGCAGCGCTGCCATTAGCCGCGGCGAGACACGGGGCAGCGCCGACAGTTCGGCGGCGCTCAGCAGCCCGGTGCGCAGTACGACTGCCGCGAACAGAGCGGCGCCAAGCCCCACGCCGAGCAAGCTCTCGGCGAGCGCCGCCATGCGCCCGCCGCCTAGCGGCAGCGCGCCCGCGCCCAGGCGCACGAGCAGCACGGCGCACGCCATGGCGAGCACGGCCGCCGCAGGGCGCAGCAGCTGCGCCAGCGCTGCGCGGGCGCCACGCCGGGCGCGGCCGGTGCGCCGGGCGAGCAGCGCGAGGTTGAGCGCTGCAGCGGCGCCGTAAGCGGCGATGCCGGCGAGTGCGGCGCCCGTGATGCCAAGCGGCGGCACAAGCAGCGCGTTCAGCGCGGTCTTAAGCGCCGCCGCGACAAGCAGGTGCAGCGCGGGAGCGCGGACGTGGCCGAGGCCCTGCAGCAGCGCGGCGCTGACGGTGACGAGCGCGCCAGGTGCCGCCGTCCAAGCGATCCACGCCAGCGTGGTGCTGCCGAGGGCGTCCTCGTACAGCATCACGTTAATCGGCTGCGCCAGCAGGGCGAGCCCGACCGATGCGGCAAGGCCGATTAGCCCGAACCAGCGCAGCGCCGTAGCCCTCTGCCGGCGAATCCCTTCTAAGTCGCCCTTCATTCGCAGCTCTGTCAGTGCGGGAATGAAAAGTACCGATAACGACGAGGCCAGCATCGTCACTAATTGAACGAGAGGAACACCTCGATTGTATATGCCAACCTCTACCATCGCCTGCAGATCATTCACCCCTCTGCTTTGCAGCAATCTAGGTAGCGTAAAGGCATCCACTAGACTAATGAGCGGCACGGCCAGCGCAGCAAGACAGACAGGAATCGCATAAGCAAGCATCGATAATAGCAGCTTCGTCCCTTTTTCCAAGTGAGCACTCTCTATCTGGTCGGGCATCCGGGTCAGCTCAGATTCATCAGAAGTTAGTATGCTATCAAGCCTTTGCTCACGAGCTCTTTCCCTTACTTTATAGCTCCGGCTCCAAAAAATAAGCATGACAATGAGTCCTGCTGCTCCGCCGGCAGCCGATCCGGCAAAGGCTCCTCCCGCAATGACATCATCTGCAGCGCCAAGCCCTGTCCAGTAAATAAGCAAAATGATCATTACGACCACGCGCACGGTTTGCTCCGTGACTTGGGACACCGCTGTCGGCACCATCTCCTGCAGCCCTTGAAAATATCCACGAAATACAGCGCTAAACGGAATGAATAGCAGTGCCGGAGCTGCATTCTGCAGAGCGGGAATAAGCTGACTGCTGCCAATAGCCTGCGACAATAATGGAGCCCCAAAATACAGCAAGCTGAAACCCGCTATTCCGAGCAGCCCCATCATCAGGCCGGCCATTCGCAGGACGGCTCGTTTGCCCGCTTCAGATCCTAATACCTGGCGCTCTGCAATGAATTTAGAAATCGTCGTTGGAAAACCGGACGTAGCCAGCGTAATGATCATCATATAGAACGGATAAACGGTGTTATATATCCCGAATACCCCGTCTCCTCCTATATTTTGCAGCGGAATCTTCTGCAGTGTTCCCAGCAGCTTAGTCAATATGGCAGCCAAGGCTAGGACAGCCGCTCCCTTCAGCAGCCTGGATGGTCGAGGTTCGGTTATTTCGTCCTTCATAAGCACCCTACTTCATTATAAAAATATGCATCAGGTACCATTATAAGATGATTCCGTCCCTCGTTAAAGCAAAGGACAATCCGCTACGTGATATACGGCATGCAGTCCGCCCTCCAATCCTGATAAGGCAAGGGCTTTTGCCTATTCATTCCCACTTGGGACATACCATAACAAACAAACTCCCGCCTGTTCAACGGAATATTACCGTTCACAGTTGCGGGAGATCATCAGCTCTGCAGTACAGAATTACTGCTCCATTTGTTTACCGAGAAAGCCAGCGGCCGTCTCAGCCATTTTCGACTCAAGATCCGACATCTTTACAGTACCATCCTTGTTAAGTAACACTACCGTACCGATAGGGTCTCCTCCAGAAATGATCGGAGCGATAACAAAGGAGGATATTTCCTCAGGATGATCCTTAGTAATTTCATAACTCCCCGTGTCTGTCTCAAGCAAAATTTTGCGTCCATCCATGCTGCCCTCCAGTAGCGGGCTGATTTGCTTATCTAAATACTCTTTCTTGGAGGCGCCAGCCACAGCAATCAGCGTATCCCGGTCGGATATAAGCGTAATATGACCTGTGCTCTCATAGAGAGACTCCGCATACTCTTTTGCAAAATCACCTAATTCGCCGATTGGGGAATACTTCTTCAGAATTACTTCACCATCGCGATCCACGAAAATTTCCAACGGATCTCCCTCGCGAATCCGTAATGTGCGGCGGATTTCTTTGGGAATAACCACCCGTCCAAGATCATCAATACGTCGTACGATTCCAGTAGCTTTCATATCACATGTTGCCCCACTTTCTTAAGAAGTTTTGACTACTGTCTGATAAATATTTTCATTACCCTTTAGTACGTAATTACAAAAGTCCGCATTTCGCAGACGGTTGCATCCCCTTGCATCAGGCAGGCTGGCTGGCGATTTAGTATTATGATAAAGGGATTTCGACTTCTGTGATTCTGACCATAGTATTCATCCCTTTCCAGCACCTTATTCATTCGAATTATCCTTGATATTAGCGTCATCCATCGCTTGGAAAAAGAAAGCAGCGCGATAAATTCGCGCTGCTCTTTCCATTGATGGAGCATAAAATCCGTATTTCTTTACTTCGTAGTCCCTGCGTTCCCCTCGGCTTTCTCACTATCATTCGCTCCAGCATTGCCGCTATTGCCAGATCCCTCATTCGTTCCTTCCGAATCTGTGCCCGCGTTGCCTTCACTCGCCGGTGGTGCTTCAGCTCCGTTATCCGTTTCTGCGTTGTTATCCGCCTTAGGCAGGTCGATCTTCTTGATGAGCTTGTCCAAATCCTTCTCCATGAACTCGTCCAGTTTGGTCGAACCGACAAAGTTCTTGATCATTTCTTTTTCCTCTTCGGTTAAATCTTCGTATTTCTTCTCTGTACGCGACTCAACCCGCATAATATGATAACCGAAATCCGTCTCTACCGGATCGCTGATTTCATTAATTTTCAGCGTCCGTGCTTTCTCTTGGAATTGCGGCACCCATTGCGTAACTAATGCATCTTCATACAATCCGCCATTTTCTATATTTTGCTGTCCATCATCAGAGTATTCCTTCACCAGAGTCGCAAAGTCTTCCCCTTTATCGAGCTTGGCCTTCACTTCATTGGCTAATTTCAAAGCATCTTCCTTGCTGCGCTCCTTGCCTTCCGCATCCGTCAATCCGATCAGAATATGACGTACCGATGCTTTTGTATAGTCGTCCTTCGTCGCTTCAAATTCCGCCTTGATGTCTTCCTCTTTAATTCCGGCTGTTTGACTGGCCACCACCGTAAAAATACGGATCATATAATTTTTCAGTTCATCCTCAGTAACATTTTGGGCTTCGAGCATTTCCTTAAATACCTCATCACCCATTTGCGTTTTGATCGCATTGAGCTGATCTTCCGCTGTTTTCTTGCCTTCCTTCTGTGCCTTATCGTCCGCTTTCTCAGCTAAGTACTCATAAGTTATGGCTTGCTTCACCAAAAATTCCCGAAAATCGTCCAACTCCAATAGCTGTCCCATTTGCGGTTGTAATGTCTTCATGATACGCAGCTCAAGATCGAATTCCTTCGCCGTGATTTCTCCGCCTTCATAGGTAGCAACTACTTCACTCTTGCTCCCGCCATTATTTGCTGCTTCCTTATTCGGATTCGTGTTGTCATCTTTCTTCCCGCATGCTGCCAGCATGGAAACCGTCAATACCGCAACAAGCCCGATAAATAGCGTCTTCCATGAACGTGCTTTACTTCGAGACATCTTGTAGTTCCCCTTTCAATTTGAACGAAACCTTCAGGGCCTCAAGGAATTGCTCCAACAAACCCATCAATGCTTTATCGTCCAATTCCTTGGTTTTAATTCGGATCAGCATTGCCGTACCCTGATTAAATTGTACACGCCTTCCGAACAGATTGCCAACTTCCACAAGTTTGGCCGGATTGACGTCCTTCTCACGGCCATCGAGGAACTTAATCACTACCTCGTCCCCCCGCCGCGTCATGGATTCCATCCCGTAAAGTTTGCCATAAAGCTTCACTCGAGCGACGGACAGTAAGTTTTCTACAGCTTCCGGCAGCTCGCCGAATCGATCAAGAAGCTCGTCCTCCAGCTCCGCGACATCCTCGAAGGATGCTGCCGAAGCTGTTTTTTTGTAAATCTCTATCTTTTGAATACTATCATAAATATAATCGGACGGTAAATAAGCATCGATGCCGAGATCGATCGTCGTATTCCAGGATTTATCCTCAGGCGCTTCTTCGCCAAGTACCGATATCTTTCGCTTCTGAATTTCTTCAGCCAACATCTGAGAATAAAGATCAAATCCGACAGACGCAATAAACCCGTGCTGCTCCGCACCGAGTAAGTTACCTGCACCCCGAATGGACAAATCTCTCATTGCGATTTTAAATCCAGAACCTAGTTCCGTAAATTCCTTAATGGATTGAAGGCGCTTCTCGGCGACCTCCGTCAAAGACTTATCTCGCTGATAGGTAAAATAAGCATAGGCAATCCGGTTCGAACGGCCAACTCGCCCACGCAATTGATATAGCTGAGACAGTCCCATTTTATCCGCATCATGTACGATAAGCGTATTTACGTTCGGGATATCCACCCCGGTCTCAATGATGCTCGTGCTGACCAGGACGTCATATTCGCCGTCAAGGAAGTCGAGAATCGTCTTCTCTAGCTCCTGCTCCGACATTTGACCGTGGCCCACTCCGACTCTAGCTTCTGGAACAAGCATTGATATTTGTGCTGCCATCTCCTGGATACCCTGGACTCGGTTGTATAGGTAATAAATTTGCCCGCCCCGCGCCAGTTCCCGTTCAATTGCTTCACGAACCAGAGATTGACTGTGCTCGACGACATAGGTTTGAACAGGGAAGCGATTCTCTGGAGGCGTCTCGATGACTGACAAATCCCGAACGCCGAGCATAGACATGTGCAGGGTTCTTGGAATTGGCGTCGCCGTTAAAGTTAGAACGTCTACATTCGTCTTCAGCCTCTTGAGCTTCTCCTTATGAGTTACGCCGAAACGTTGCTCTTCATCGACAATTAATAACCCTAAGTCTTTGAAGACGACATCCTGGGATAAAAGGCGATGCGTCCCGATAACAATATCTACTGTCCCTTGCCGGATACCTTTGATCGTCTCATTCTGCTCTTTGCGGCTGCGGAAGCGGCTTAATGACTGAATATTGATCGGATAACCCGCAAATCGCTCGCGGAAGGTCTCATAATGCTGCTGCGCCAAAATCGTCGTCGGCACAAGCACCGCAACCTGTTTCCCTTCAATTGCACTCTTGAAGGCAGCTCGGATTGCCACCTCTGTCTTTCCATAGCCAACATCACCGCATAGCAATCGATCCATAGGACGCGGCTGCTCCATATCCTTCTTAATTTCCTCAATAGCCCTAATCTGATCGCGCGTCTCCTCATAAGGGAACATGGCTTCAAATTCCTGCTGTTCGGGCGTATCCTTCTCAAAGCCATAGCCCGGCGAAGCTTGACGTTCAGCATACAGCTTGATGAGATCGTCGGCGATATCCTGTACCGTAGTGCGAACCTTGTTCTTGACCCTCGTCCATTCGTTCCCACCCAGCTTATATACTTTGGGTTCTTTATCCTCGGAGCCCACATATTTCTGGATCAGATCAATTTGCTCGATGGGTACGGAAAGTTTGTCCCCGCCCGCATACATAATATGCATGTAGTCCTTGTGTATGCCGCCAACTTCCAATGTGCCAATGCCGAGGTATTTACCAATCCCGTGATTCTGGTGAACGACATAATCGCCCACTTTAAGCTCGGTATAACTTTTTATCCGCTCAGCATTATCCATGTTTTTCGTTACTTTGCGTGCTTTACGCTGCTTCTTGGAGAACATTTCTCCTTCCGTGATGACAACCAGATGCACCGAGGGCAGTTCAAATCCAGACTGCAAATTGCCTTGCAGTAAGGTCGGCTCATCAATGCCATAATCAAGCAGCACCCGGCGCATCCGTTCTATGCGCTCTTCGCCGTTCGCCAGCATGATCACATTCGCACCGCTCTTCTTCCACCGTTCCATTTCTGCCTTAAGTACATTCATTTGACCGTGGAAGTCCTGCATGGTTCGGCTGACGAAGTTAATAATGTTCTGGGGCTGAACATGAGGCACCTGCTTCAAAAATAGCGACAGGAACATGGTCTGGAAAGGACGACGATAAAGAACCCGATCCCCATCCATGGCAAGCGGCAAATCAGGCAAACTCTTGCCATTCTGGAACAGATGCAAGTGCCACTCCGCTTCATCCCGCTCTAACTGCTTAGCGGTTTCCAGCAGCCGGGCAGGTTCATCCAGAATCAGCAGCGTATCATCAGCCATAAAATCATACAGCGTTTTATTCTCCGGATATATCAGTGAAATATACTTATAAATCTCAGGAAAATAAACCTGCTCACGGAGCAGTTCGATTTCTCTGGAAATTTCCTCTTTCAATCTTTGTTTGACTTGACGATCCGTCATTTTCTCCAACTGCTGCTCCAGCCGCTCTGATACAGCTTGGGCTGCCTTGGTAAAACGGTCTTTGGAAGCGATAAGCTCCTTGCATGGAGGCACAGATACGTGCTTCACCTGCTCTATAGAGCGTTGATCGGCTGGATCAAACGTACGAATCGAGTCCACTTCATCGTCGAACAGCTCGATTCGGTAGGCAAGTTCCGCAGTCAACGGGTAGAAATCGATAATTCCCCCGCGAATGCTCATCTCGCCCCGCAGTTCCACGCGTTCCACCCGCTCGTAGCCGAGCTCGACCATTTTGCTTAAGAAATGATCCAACTGCAGCGTACCGCCAAGAGCTATGTCCAAGCGTGCGGCAGCCATCGTTTCTGGCGATGGAATAAATCTGCGAATGCCAGAATAAGGCACCACCACAATCCCCCGGAATCCTTGGGAGCATTTCAGTAGTACCTCAATTCGCTGCGCCAGCGTCTCAGGGCTCGATACCGCTGATTCCGCCGCTACGAGCTCATTAGCTGGATACAGGAGCACTTCATCGGACGACAGCGCTTCCTGTAAATCTTCTGCAATTTTCTGGGCTGCAAACATATTATGTGTCACGACAAGCAGTGGGCGATTTGTTTCTTTGTGCATTGCAGCCAGCATAATTTGTTTAGATGATCCGGATAAGCCGGAAATCAATTGTTCTTTCATTCCCGAATTCACGCCTGCTATGGCAGTCGCAAAATCCGTGTCTTTAGAAAAAGCTTGTATAAGTGCTTGTAGCAAATGAGGCACCTCTCTTAAAATACTTACTAAAAATCTATGTTTGCCCGTCTCACGGCTTGTGGGCTCGAAGCAAAAAGGAGCCTCAGCAACCGTGCCAAGGCTCTATTCAATCACCATCGATGTGTACCTGCGCTGTTCTCCGCCTGGTCATTGCAGCGGGCTGTTGAGCAGTGTTAGCTCTGGATGATTCGAAAGCGCTTCGGCGCAATAATCACAAGTGACGCGAACCGTAGTGTCGCCGCTCGAATCATACGCTATTATATCTCTCCGCTCATCGGGGGTCAAGAAATGGAAACCAAGCTGCGCTTCAGATACATGAGCAGCTTCTATTCTGCCGATTTGTGTGCGGCAATGTCTGCATACATAGTTTATTGCCATCTATATGCCTCCTGAAACATCATTATGCCTTCAGTATGCCCTGAATAACCGACGTTTAGCCCCTGTTGGTAGTCCGTTTTTCTGAATACTAGCATAAACCTTAAATGTTGTTTCAGTGCCAGAATAAGAGATATACGAATAAAACCAAAGCTTGCTCTCGCTCGATCAGCGATTAAATTTAGCCATCGTTTGTTCAAAAGTATGATCGAGGCTAAACTCAAGCGCATCGCATGCCTGCTGTATGGAGTCATCGAGTAGAGGCCTCTCCTTCTTCGCAAAAGGGGATAGCACATAATCGACAACCGCATAACCCGGCTCCGGTCTGGATATACCCATCCGAATTCGATTGAATGTTTGAGTCCCTGTATGTTGAATAATGGACTTAATCCCGTTATGGCCGCCTGCGCTTCCTTGGTAACGAAGGCGGTTTCTGCCGATTTCTGTGTCCAGATCATCGTATACGACGATCATATCTTCCAGGCTGACTTTATAGTAATCCATAAATGCCCTTACCGCTTCACCGGACAAATTCATATAAGTCATCGGTTTAATGAGTGCAACCTTCTGCCCGCCAATTATGCCATCCCCGACCAGGGCTTTGCACTTACTTTGGCGGATATCGATATTATGCCTTCTTGCCAGCTCGTCCAAGGCCATAAAACCGATGTTATGTCTTGTTTTCTCATATTGGGCTCCCGGATTGCCGAGGCCAACAAACCATTTCATGAAGTGGTGTGCTCCTTTCTGTGGGTCTCAACCCTCCCAAACCCTCCCTTACCGTAAGGGAGGGCCCCCGCAAGGCTTGCAGCCCTCGGGACTCCCGCAAACTGTAGTAACGTGGGAGGTACAGAGGCGCTCCTACCGCTGTCCCCTTTGGGGATGCGCTGTTGATTTGTGCGTGGAACGCTTTTCCCCCTTCGGGTACGTCTTACTTTGGGTGCGCCCGAGCAACCTGAAAACATGCTGCGGAATGGGGCTGCGCTCGGCGCTCCAGAGTTACCATTATGCTCTGAGCCGCTTGCCGCCCTGACGGGCCCGCTCTTAGTCCCCGCTCCTGCAGGAGGGGGACTGCAACTTTGTGCTTTATGCGTCACTCCCTGCTGGGAGGCGCTCTCCCTTCGGGATACGCTTTGCTTCGTGATTGTCTTCGTGCTTTATACGTAACTCCTTGCTTGGAGACGCTCTCCCTCCGGGATACGCTTTACTTTGTGATTGTTTTCATGCTTTATACGTCACTACTTGCTGGGAGACGCTCTCCCTTCAGGATTCGCTTTACTTCGTCGTGTGTCATTATATAGACGTAAATACGCCGATAAGGGTTACATCTTCCGTGTGGAAGGTGTAACCCCGAATAACAAAGGAATCCTTATTCGATTTCGAACAGTTTACTGATGGAGAGTTCCTCATGGACGCGAATAATCGCTTCTCCCATCAGCGGAGCGACCGACAACACTTTAAGCTTGCTCGTTGGATTCGGTTGCGTAATTGGAATCGTATCAGTAACCACAACTTCCTTCAGCGGAGAATTCTCCAGACGTTCCATCGCCGGACCAGACAGCACTGGATGCGTACAGCAAGCGTATACCTCTTCAACGCCGCCTTCCTTCAAGGCATTGGCGCCAAGGACGATCGTACCGGCCGTATCAATGATGTCATCGACGAGAATAGCTGTCTTACCCTCGATGTTACCGATGATGTTCATCACTTCACTAACATTCGGCTCCGGACGGCGCTTGTCGATAATCGCAAGCGGTGCATTCAGAAAATCCGCCAATTTCCGGGCACGCACAACACCGCCATGGTCTGGCGATACGACGACCGGATTTGGAATTTTCTTGGAGCGGAAATATTGAGCTAAAATCGGCACGCCCAGCATGTGATCAACTGGAATATCGAAAAACCCTTGAATTTGCATTGCATGCAAGTCCATCGTAATGACGCGATGAGCGCCTGCTTTTTCGATCAAGTTAGCCACTAACTTTGCCGTAATTGGGTCACGGGAACGGGCCTTCCGATCCTGACGTGCGTATCCGTAATACGGGATAACCACGTTTATGCTCTTGGCTGAAGCCCGCTTCAAAGCATCCACCATGACAAGAAGCTCCATCAAATTATCGTTAACCGGCGCGCAAGTCGATTGTACAATATATACATGACAACCGCGTACGCTCTCGGATAGCTTCACCTGGATTTCTCCATCGCTGAAGCTTGTCGTTTCCGAGTCTCCCATCGGAATACCGATATAATCAGCAATTTGATGCGCTAATTTTGGATTAGAGTTACAGGTGAATATCTTCAGTTTAGAATCACAATAAGTCATAAAATAAAAACCCTCCGTGCTGTATCGATAGTTCAAATCGATCTGGTCATTAAAATGGTTACTGCGTCTACAATCCATTGCGATATGTTGTCTTGCTGCTACTGCCGTAAATCAAGATTCCTCGGCTCATACGTAATGAATACATACTCTATATTACACTATCTTGGTATGACATTACTATTAGAGGTTGTTCACTTTGTGAACATCGGCTATGATTGCTTTCCTCGGTCATGCTTGGCCTTAGCCCGGGCGCGAAGCTTTTCGGCATATCCCGCCTTATTCTCCTGCCGGTTCCTTGCTATGGCTAGTTCATTGTCGGAAACAGAATGAGTAATGGTGGAGCCTGCAACGACGTAAGCCCCTTTGCCGACCTTCACCGGTGCGATCAAATTAACATTGCTCCCCACGAACGCATCATCTTCGATTTCCGTAATAGACTTATTATAACCATCATAGTTGACGGTTATCGCTCCACAGCCAATATTTACATTCTTACCTACTTTGGCATCACCAATGTAGCTCAGATGCGATACTTTGGAGCCCTCGTCGATCGAAGCATTCTTGATCTCCACGAAATCGCCCACTTTAACGTGTGCTCCAAGTTTTGCTCCTGGACGCAAATAAGCGAAAGGTCCAACGGTAGCTTCACTACCTACTTCGGCATCCACTAGTACCGAATGCTTAACCTTTGCGCCGTTGTCAATTTTGCTATTATTTATTTCTGCCGCAGGTCCGATAACGCAATCCTCGCCGATCACCGTATTACCCAATATCGATGTCCCCGGATAAATTACCGTATCCGCACCGATTTGAACATCTGCGCCGATATACGTCGATTGAGGATCGATGATGGTAACACCTGCCAGCATATGCTTCCGGGCAATTCTCTCTCGCATAAATTGCTCCGCTTCCGAGAGTGCCAGCCGATCGTTTACTCCGATCGATTCCGCGTAATCCTCGGTCATATAGCCTTCCACGACTTCGCCCGAATCTACGAGAATGCCGATGACATCCGTCAGATAATATTCTTGCTGTGCATTGTTGTTCGTTACCTTGCCAAGAGCAGCAAATAATTTCGCATTATCAAAACAATAAGTTCCTGTGTTAAATTCCTTTACCGCATCTTCTTCCGGAGAACAATCCTTCTGTTCTACGATTCGCACAACAGAACCATTCTCCCCCCGGATAATCCGGCCATACCCTTGCGGGTGTTCGGTCCAGGCAGACAGCACGGTAGCTGCTGCATTGCTCTTCGTATGCAAAGCGATGAGTTCCTCTAGTGTCTCAGGCTTCACAAGTGGAGTATCTCCACATATAACGATCGTAATTCCTTCTTCACTAGCAAGCAACGATTCTGCCTGCTTCACAGCATGGCCCGTGCCTAGCTGTTCCTCCTGCAGCACATATTCTGCTGATGTTCCGAGATAAGACTGCACTGCATCTGCACCGTGGCCTACAACCACAATACTTCGCTCACACTGGATTTGCTTTACCGTGTCCAGAACATGTCCGACCATCGGTTTGCCACAAACGGGATGGAGCACTTTATAAAGCTTGGACTTCATGCGCTTCCCTTGTCCTGCAGCAAGAATAATCGCTAATCTTTTCAAGGCCCCGGCCTCCTTCTCTTGAACTCATTACTGAATATATCTTATTTAAGACAAAAAGAAAAGAGAGCCATGTATCATGGCACTCTTTTCTTCGAACCCCAATTGGTTAGACAAAAACCAGTACTTAAGCCCCTTCTTCAATAACTTCTTCTTGGTCAGCAGCGCGTTCGTACTCAGCCAAAACTGCAGCTTGAATCTTCTCGCGTGTGCCCGAAGAAATTGGATGCGCGATATCCCGGAACTCCCCGTCCGGTGTGCGCTTGCTAGGCATTGCTACAAACATTCCATTATTTCCGTCGATGACGCGAATGTCATGAACAACAAACTCGTTATCGATGGTAATGGATGCGATTGCCTTCATTCTGCCTTCCGAGCTGACTCGGCGGAGCCTTACATCCGTAATTTGCATATGTGTTCACCACCTTTTTCCATCAGGGACTTGGTGTAATATTCCACATAGCCAACGGAAATCCTCCTTTTTTCTGGAACAAAATACCCTAAATTCAGGAATTTTTTTGAAATCATGAGATTTTCGACATGATTCGTCTAGAACATAGTCCATTTTTTATGAATCGACAGAAGAACTTACCAGCTTTTCTATAGAAAAATAATTGCCTGGCTCAACCTTAATTTCCTTTCCTTTGGCATCCACTACCGTGAGCGTAGCCAAGGATACATAATCTTGGAGCAATCTTTGTTCCGATTCAATTTCACCCGATTCAACAAGTACGCCTACGCCAGCGACCTTAGCATCAAATTCAGCGAGTAGGTCTACCATCCCCTGAATCGTTCCTCCAGCCTTCATAAAATCGTCCATGATCAAGACTCTGGATTTCTCCTTGAGCGCACGACGTGACAAGGTCATTGTATGCAAACTTTTGTGGGAGCCTGATACATAATTGATGCTAACGGCCGACCCCTCTGTAACCTGATGGTCCCGCCTTACGAGCACAACTGGTAAATTTAGCTCAGCACCTGTGGCATAAGCAAGCGGGATGCCTTTAGTCTCTACGGTCATGATACAGTCAATCTCTCGATCAGCAAAAATAGTCGCAAATAACTTCCCGGCCTCGTTCATGAGTGCAGGCTGACCTAATAAATCAGACATATACAAATAACCACCAGGCAAAATACGGTCCGGTTGCGACAGCTTCTCACAAAGCTGGCTGATAAATACCAGAGCATGCTCCTTGCTTACCTTAGGAATATATTTAACCCCTCCGGCAGCCCCGGCCAAAGTGTGCAGCTCACCCATACCCTCGTTTTCAAATACTTCTTTGATAATTGCCAAGTCTTCACTAATCGAGGACTTGGCCGCACCGTAACGCTGTGCAAATGTGGTCAGTGGTATCAAATGATGGGGACGTGACAATAGAAATCGCGTCATTTCCACCAATCGAGCGCTTCTTTTTAGTTTTTTCACGAAGTACCCCTCTAAATCCGAATATTTTAAAGAAAATATTACACGATTGTACGTCTTTATTCAAGCCTTCCTTAAGTAAGTAAGCGTACGGCGTAGACTTCTTTACAAAATCCACGGAGCCCATTATATATTCGTGATACTTTCGCTTCCTTAGAAACCAAGCCGAATACAGTCGGCCCACTGCCTGACATCAATACGCCATCAGCTCCGAGTTTCAACATCGTTTCTTTAAGATGTGCCACCTCGGGATAAAGTTTAAGAGTCACTTCCTCCAGTACATTCCCTAATTCCTCGCACACCCCTTGGAAGGAGGAAGTCTCGATCGCCTGCCGCATGCGATTGGCCGAAGGATGGGCTACCACTTCCTCGCTGCGGAACCGACCGTAAATTTCTGCCGTAGATACGTTGATTGGCAGCTTCGCCAACACGACCCAACATTGCGGCGGATTGGGAAGAGGGGTCAGCAGCTCCCCACGGCCTGTCGCAAGCGCCGTTCCGCCCGTAATGCAAAAAGGAACGTCCGACCCTAATTCGGCGCCAAGCTGCTTCAATTCCTCTACAGGGATGCCTAGATCCCATAGCCGGTTAAGACCGCGCAGTGTTGCTGCTGCATCGCTGCTGCCGCCCGCTAAGCCTGCGGCTACCGGTATATTTTTATCCAAATGAATATATACGCCGCTGCGGACGTTGTACCGTTCTTTAATCAGCTTCGCTGCCTGAAATGCCAGGTTCTTCTCATCCAACGGAATATAGCCAGCCTGGCTCGAAATAATGATCGTATCCCGCGAGAGGGCTTCCATCTCCAAGCGATCAGCTAAGTCTACCATGGTCATGATCATTTCAACCTCATGATAACCATCCGGTCGCTTGTGCAATACGTCCAGCATCAAATTGATTTTTGCTGGAGCTTTTTCGTAAATCTTCAAGGCGTACACCACCCTCAGCATGTCCATGGAATCATTTCTTATGTTAAGCAAATAATAACGTTTACCATATTATAAATTTAACTGCCGCCTTCGTCTATTACAGACGGTCAAATACCTGCTTTTGTGCTCGGTTTATCACTATTATGTTAACAACAAAGGAGCCTTCCTTGGATTAGGAAAGCTCCCTTGTGATTTTAATTATTCCCGTGCAGCTGCACGCTCTGCTAATTCAATGGCTCTCTTAACCATATTGCCGGCATCCTTTGCCTTAATGCCTCCCCAGCCTTCCTGCTGGACGGTGTCATAGAATCCCAGATCCTTCGCAAGCTCCACTTTGAGCTCCTCCGACATTACACTGCGCCGTCTCCGCGCCATGGCATGCCCCTCCTTACAGGATGATGGATGTAGGAACATTCGTTAGTATGCACTGACTATAACCCTTCATACGGCGAAATACTTGCCAAACCGGATGCTAAAGAGACAAAAAAAGAAAAAAACGGCTCCGCAGGTTGCGGAAGCCGTTTGCTAACTAATCATGATGCTCACTATTTAATATACGTAATCCGCATCTCGTTGTCGCTGTTATCGTCACAAATCATCACTTCAACGGATTCGGTAAGTATATCGGCATAACTGTAAGACACTCGCTTAAAGGTCTGTTGCTCTTCATCCAACTTCACGATAAAGACAGATGGATATGTCTCCTCCAATACGCCGGTACGTTCGACGGTCTTACGGCGACCACCGTTTGCACGCAGCATAATTTTCTGTCCTACATAAGCGTCGAGACTATGCTTAATTTCCGACAGCGTATTTTTAGCCATTGCCTGTGACCACCTTCTTTCTTTGTCCATTATACATAAAAGACGGGCGGTTGTCAAATGCAAAACAAATAATTATATCAGTCCGAAAAAAGTATTGTCAACGATTTTTTTTTCGACATATTTCTGATCACCAAAAAAGTAGCTTAAAAATCCCAAAAAAACAAAAAAGCACCTAACGGTGCTAATATAAGAAAACAAAATAATCGCGACCAGTTTACATGGAAGGTACTACCTTCAACGTTGCTAAATCTTTGAGCTTCGGCAGTCCGATTCGGTAGCTGCCCCGCGTCTCGATTCCGCCGACCCCTTGCGTGCCACTGATTGTATTATTTAATATATCCATCATATTAATGGTATCACGGATAGAGGTAAAGGACATCTTCGCGGCAACATATACCGGATCCAGCGCGTGAATAAGCACGCGAGAGGGGGAACTGGCAAAATTCGCTCCAGCTTGCAGCAATGCCTCAAAATGAGACTGGCAGGCCCCTGCAACTACAGTTAATGCATCAAAGTTACGCTCATACTGTCTTGCCGCCTGGACGGCTTCAACAAAGTGGCTGGAGTTCTTATAGCTCGTCAAATTGTAAAGATCCGCTTGCGGACGGTTCTTTAGAACGCCATCATGCCCAGTTATGACGACAATATCCGGCCGAATGCCGGGAAGCAGGCTGTATAAAGCGCTAGCCATCTGCGATTCCGTCACGTAATAGCCATGAGCGGGAACCCGCAGCTTCTCGTACAAATCAAGACTCTTCTTCAGATATCGTTCATCCCCGTCCAGATGCAGAACCTTTCCTGGAACTTCGAAATAAGACGGCTCACTCTGTGCGTACCATAATTGACTTAGAGTAGCTTGATTGCGTTCGGTTTGCTCTTGCCGATCCCGGTGCAGCCGTTTAAGCGACTCCGTGGCCTTAATGCGCGCTCTCTTCGCCTTCTCCGTTGGCGAGGCCGGATCGACCTTCACGAGATCATGTAAGGGTGCATCAGCCAATAGCCGAAATTCCGTCCCCTTGATCATAGCTTCATTACGCTGTATACTCTCCACCCGGAATGTCACATCACCGCCGTATGATTTCCGGACGACCAAGTCTCCCAAGTTCGTCAAATGAATCACCTCTACCCTAGGGTATGGGCGAAAGCCGGGATTGGTTACTTCAATTTCTATTATTTAAGCCCGGCTGCATAGAACACATTGCTAAGTACGGCATATTCCTGCAGAGATAGGGTCTCGGCCCTACGACTTGGTTCTATGCCCGCTTCAGCAAGGAGCTGTTCCAATCGTTCTCGGCCTTCCTTTGGGAAAAAGCGGCTTTTTAAGTTATTCGCAATCGTCTTCCTTCTTTGAGCGAACGAGGCATGCACGACGTCAAAGAAGAAATCCTCATCCTCTACCGAGACAGGCGGCTCCTTGCGGACACTTAAGCGAATGACCGCGGATTCTACGTTCGGTTGGGGAATAAACACCGTATGCGGCACAACACAGACGAGCTCCGGCTCGCTGTAATACTGCACGGCAATGCTGAGGCTGCCATACTCCTTCCCGCCTGGGGAGGCAGCCATGCGCTCCGCAACCTCCTTCTGGATCATCACGACGATATGCTCCAGGGGCAGCCCTTCCTCCAGCAGCTTCATCAAAATCGGCGTGGTAACATAATACGGCAGATTCGCCACAACACTGACGCCAGACACGTCTTTAAACCGCTGCTCGAACAACTCCTGCAAATGAAGCTTAAGCACGTCTCCATGAACAACATTAACATGCGGGTACGGCTCCAGCACCTCCTCCAAAATAGGAAGAAGCCGCTGGTCAATCTCCACCGCGGTTACTTTGCCTGCCTGCTGCGCCAGCTTCTCTGTTAGCGCACCGATGCCAGGCCCGATCTCCAGAGCCCCCTTAGTCTTGTCCAGACCAGCGGCGTCAATGATTTTGGCTAGTATATTCTGATCAATCAGAAAATTCTGACCAAGGCTTTTCTTAAATGAAAACCCGTGCCGTTGGATAATTTCCTTCGTTCGGCGCGGTGTCGATATGTCTCCTCTATTCATCATACGTCAAACCCCTTCATCCTCCAGTTGAGCCAGCGCAGCTGCAAACTCCTCCCGGCTAATCCGAAATACGGTAAGCCGCTTATATAGCTGCTTGCCGTTACAATAACCGATACCTAGCAATTCACCGATCACACGGCGTCTCGCGGCGGCTGACGGGTGAACGATCAATCCGGCGTCTATTAAGTCTTCCCAATCGATAAGTTTATCATCGGTCTCGGCAGGTACAGTTTCCGTATGCACACGCGCTAGCGCCTCCCGAATGGCTTCAGGAGAAGCGTTCTCCACACCGATATCACCACGGCGCGTAGCATCAGCCTCCCGTAGGAAGGCATGCTTGCAGCCGGGGACCTTGTTTGCGACGATTTTCCGGATGCGCTCCCCGGCATGGTCTGGATCGGTCAGAATGATGACCCCTCGACGCTCCTGAGCCAATGCAATTTTGCGCAGCACCGTCTCATTGACGGCCGAGCCTCCAGTTTCGATCGTATCGGCCTTTACGGCCCGCTTAACGGCGACGGTATCATCCCGTCCTTCCACGACAATGACCTCTTTGATCATGAGAAATTTACCTTCTTCCTCATACGCAAAAAGAAGAGGACTTCTCCTCTTCTTTACATACCTTTTTCATTTATCTATAGTATCTTATTCCCTTTACAAAGTAAAACAGGAATTAGTTCAATTCTGGTTTATTTGGCCCGATCACATAGACGGTACGTCCTTTTTTGCGACCGAAGTTTTTTGCTGATTTCAGACTATCGAAATAAACGTCCATCTTATTGCCCTTAATGGCGCCGCCTGTATCTTCGGCTCTACGGAACCCAATGCCTTCGATATACACCCACCAGCCCATAGGTACGACGCTCTTATCCACGGCAATCGTTCTGCCTTCCGTTACACGAGTACCAGAGGCAGTCTTCGTGCCGATCCCGTCCTCCTCGGCGGAATAAGCGGTTAATGTGACGTTTTTAAGCACCTTTTTATATTTAAATGAGACGCCGCCTTTGGTTGTCGTTCCGCTGATATCCACTTGATCCTTAGTACGAGTAATATTAGCGGCAAGCACAGCCTCTGGCTTAGGCTTCGTACCGACAGCAACCACTTTATCCTGAGCCTTCTTCTCAATTTCTTTGCCCAGCCAATGCTTAGATACGAAATTTCCGTCTTCATACACTTTTTCAACGTGATGAACAACTATTCCCTCATTGCCCTGCTGAAGCACCTTCGTCTGTCCCTTCTCCAAATTAGGATCAGAGGTCTTAATGACATTGAATGGCACTGTCTCTTTGGTCTGTACCGTATGCTTAGCTACACGTACCACTTTAATCTTGAGATCGGAAGTAACTTTACTGCTTAGCTCCGGGGTTACTTTATCATCTGGATTCAACTTAATACCAAGCTCATTGATAATACCCTGCACACTGGATTGAGTCGTTAAATGCGATTTCGTTGCACCGTCCACGCTCACCTGGACCGGGACCGCCCTTACGATAACGATCCGATCTCCCTCTTTGAGAGAACTTTCGAGCGAACGCGATATGGTATCGCCTTGACTCAGCACGATAGAATGTTCATCCAGTACTTGATTTACTAAAGATTTGCGGGTCTCGATCTCTTGAATCTCCCCGTCCACCACTAAATAAATGTTCTTGCTGCTGCCATTCAACCAAATTAGAATGACGATAATCGCTGCGACAGTTAACAGAGTAACGACCGATATTTGACGTAGATTCTCATGCTTCCATCGTAATGCGTAAGACATACTGGATGAGCGCGATTCATGGGTCTCTTCTTTCTGGAAAATGCCCACTTTCCGTCCTCCTTCATAGTCCCGCCCTAGGTCATGCATGATTAAATGTTGACGTGACTATTTCCGTTTTTTACGAAATGCTAGAGGTTCAGCATCCCGCATCCTGACCCAGTCTGGTCGGCATTAGTCACCTCCTGTTATAGAACAGTATGATGACCCTATTACAATTATTCAAAACAAAAGAAGCCGAAAGAAAGAGTTAGAGCAACTCTTTCGTGGCTTCCTGAAGTTCTAGGTGTAATAGGTGCACGAAGTTGCCTCTCTTGACACGCTTACGAGGTTAGCTGTCGGGTTCGGACGAAGAGAGCCGCCCTTTCTCAGTTCATTCGCTCATGGCGCAATGACCTCGAATTCACCCCAAAGATCCTGCAAAGAAATCAAATACGGCAAGATGTCTTCGTTGACTGTATGAAGAATAGTTCATCAAGACCGTATCCGGTTCCCCCGTTCTCCGAAATGGAGACTCAGCGAGACTGGTTCATGGAACATGATTCGATGGCCGCCTCAATACTTCAAACTCGGCCAAATCGATCACTGAAAAGATTCTATCCTGTTTTGATGCATGTTGTAAAGGACGAATCAAGAACGTTTTCTTAAGAAAAAGGTTAAAAAAATGTAATAGACTCGGGGTTTCAGATTAAAATGTATTAATCTTTCCTGAAATCTCTTCTTTTCACCCCTTTTCCTCCCGTTTTCATCGTATGGAAAATCGTTCCATTGCATTTCGAGTTGTAATTTCTGCAATTTCCTGGAAGGACAACCCTTTTAATTCAGCAGCCGCTTCAGCCACTAAATGGACATAAGCGGATTCATTTCTTTTCCCGCGATAAGGATGTGGTGTCAGATATGGAGCATCCGTCTCAAGTAATAAACGATCGATTGGTGTTTGCTTCAACACCTCTTTAGGCTGCTTTGCATTCTTGAACGTAATCGGGCCTCCGAAGGACAAGTGAAATCCCATATTTAGACATAATTTGGCGGTTTCCCAGCTTCCCGAAAACGAATGCATTACCCCGCCGACTTCATGCGCCTTCTCTTCCCGTAAAATCCGAACCGTATCCTCATGAGCGTCACGGTTATGAATAACGATGGGCATGCCAAGCTCCCGAGCCAAACCGATTTGCTTACGAAATACGGCATGCTGCACATCCTTTGGTGATGTATCCCAATAATAATCAAGACCGATTTCCCCAATAGCCACAACTTTCTCATGACGACACAATTCAGCAATCCAGTCCAGATCCGCTTCTTGCATCGTAATGGCATCCTGGGGATGCCAGCCGATGGCAGCGTAAATGAAATCATAGTTCTCGGCCAGCTTCATCGTGGTAGGGATCGTCTCTCGATTAAAGCCGACATTAATCATGCGCGTAATCCCCTGCTCCACCGCGCGAGCAATCGTTTCCTCCCGATCCTCGTCAAATTGCTTCGCATCCAAATGTGTATGTGTATCTATCAACATAGCAATCTCCTCCTAAATTAACGCTCCTGGCCAAAAATCTGCGACAATTCCACAGGCAGACGATGCCAAACGGCTTGCATTTTATTATGCGGATAATACAAATAAAATTTGCCCCGCTGTATGCCACTAATTGAACGAACAATATCCGAAACCTCCGATATTTCCACCAGCCGCTCCTGCTTGTCCAGCAGTAAAATTTGCTTCCCGCGAAGCTCCTCGTCAGGACGTGACACATCATAGGGCAAGTCGGTTGGAAAATCAATTTCCAAATCATATTCCGGATTTAAGCCTAATTTTCGGAATTCTTCGCGAATTTCTTTTATTTTCTCCAAATTAAACGATTCAAGTTCAACATATTTGTACAATTTGCGATCCATAAAACGGGTGCAAAGATCGGAAAGCAGAGCATCCTCTTCATTTTTCCACTGCATAAAAGCCGTTTGAACTAAAGCTTCATCTAATAGCAAGTATTGCTCTACCGTCAAATCTGAATTGAACAATCCGGGTAATGGTTGTGGCAGGAACGAAAACTTATACCCTTCAGCATATAATTCTTTAGCCCGCCGAAAAATTTGCCGCAAAATAATCTCTGAGCTCCGTGTCACCGGGTGGAAATAAATCTGCCAATACATTTGATAGCGGGACATTAAATAATCCTCTACGGCATGCATGCCGGTCTCCTTGACGACAACCCGTCCTTGATAAGGCCGCAGCATTCGCAATATCCGATCCATATCGATCGTCCCATAATTAACGCCCGTAAAATAAGCATCCCTAAGCAAATAATCCATTCGATCAGCATCAAGCGGGCTAGTCACTAAGTTAACAACAATTTCATTAGCATAATCCTTCCGAATGACTGAGGCCACTTTTTCCGGAAAATCCTCACCCATTCGCTTCAGCACCTGCCCTACTTCTGTATCTCCCAGCAAAATACGGCAGGTCCAATCTTCATGATTCATCTCAAATGCTTGTTCAATAGAGTGAGAGAAGGGACCGTGACCCAAATCATGCAGTAGTGCTGCACATAAAGCAACAAGACGTTCCCCTTGAGGCCAATCCGGATAATTATTTCTTTCAAACTGAGAAATGATTCGTCGCGTGATCTCATATACTCCTAAAGAATGAGAGAATCGGCTGTGCTCTGCCCCATGGAAGGTTAGATAGGAGGTGCCTAGCTGACGGATCCGACGAAGCCGTTGAAATTCCTTCGTATTAATAAGTAACCAGATCAATTCATCCTGAACATGAATATAATTATGTACAGGATCTTTGAATACCTTTTCTTCGCGAAGGTTATGCATAGTTAATTCTCCTTGTTTTCAATTTTTTGAAACTAAAAGAATTCAACACTTTAAGTTTTGTCGAGAGATCAATATGGTTTGTCGAATTATGTCTAATATCGTCATATTAAGTCTTGTAAATATGTCGAATGCTTAAAAAGCCCGGTATAAAAGCGATTTTTCGATGGCCTGCATGCATTTCTGTCTTTAATTTAGTAATTTAACTGAACTCTACCATAAATAGGTTGACTGTTTTGGGAAACGTTGGTATTATAAATATCATAAAAGATAGAAGTTTGTCGAATTATGACGCTTTATAATTAAATTCAAAATTTTTTGCGAGAGGGGTATCATCAGTCATGATGAAATCAACAGGTATTGTTAGAAAAGTAGATGAATTAGGTCGTGTAGTTATTCCTATCGAATTGCGCCGCACACTCGGAATCGGAGAGAAAGATGCGCTTGAAATTTATGTAGACGGTGAGCGTATTATGCTTAAAAAATACGAGCCTGCCTGCATCTTCTGTGGCAACGCTGAGAACGTAACTTACTTCAAAGGTAAAATTGTTTGCCATGAATGCCTCACAGAAATTCCAACACCTGTGACAAATTAAGAATTATAGTATATAATAGACTTACTGAATCTGTTAATTCTAACCTTTTTCATATCTCCTTGGTGCCTTCTTCGGCTTGAACCCGGCCGAATGAAGGCTCCCTTTTTTTTCCTTTACCCTATTTTATGCATCATTTGCATGCCCAAATAGCTTGAAAACCGTTAATTCCGCTGTTATATCAAGGACTGATATATATCCCTCTTGGAAACCCCCCGGTCATTCGCTGCCTTCTTCATTGCCTCCTTTCGCGGCACCCCCTTCTCTTCATAATGTTTCACATGCTCAACAATGGACATAGTCTGCCACCAAGCATTCCGTTTTTCTTTAAGCTGCTCGGGATCGGCTCCTTCCACTACAATACAGTATTCTCCCATCGGCGGATGCTGCTGAAGCCAGTCCAAGCAATCTTGAATCGTCCCCCGAGCCATTTCTTCAAATCGTTTAGTAAGCTCACGGGCCAAGACAATCCTTCGGTTCCCCCAGGCGCTAAGCATCGACTCTAAGGTCTTGATTAGACGATGTGGAGATTCATACAGCAATAGCGTACTCTCCTCCTCACTTTGCAATTGCAGAAGATCATCCCTCTCCCGCTGCTCCCGGGGAAGAAACCCGATAAATTTAAATTTTTCCGTAGAAAGACCAGAGACGATTAGAGCCGATAAGGCAGCATTAGCTCCGGGAACGGGTACAACGGCTATTCCGGCCTCGATCGCTAGCCTCACAAGGTCGCTTCCAGGATCAGAAATGGCTGGCAGACCTGCATCGCTAACGAGTGCCAGGTTTTTTCCTTCTATTATAAAGCGTATAAGCTCTGGGCCGCTTGCTAGTCGATTATGATCATGGTAACTCACCAGCTTACCCGGTGTAATTTCAAAGTGGGACAGCAGCTTTCTCGTCTGTCTGGTATCCTCTGCAGCGATAATGTCCGCCTCACGCAATGTACGAACTGCACGATAAGTCATGTCCTCCAAATTACCGATAGGTGTGGCGACGAGATAGAGCGTGCCATAGGCCTCTTGATGACCTGATTGCTCCACAAAACTCTTTTGAACCTTTACACTCATGCTCTTCCCTCCTTAGATCCATAATATATTTTGAAGATCTCTTTACAGTATTCCCCGTTCTCTTCATACACGATAAGCGGCGGAAGCACTCTAACGTCCGGCTTACCGTCCCGCAGCGCTTCGATTAATACCATATTCGCTTCCATACCCGCCCGTGGATGAACAAAACGAATAACCTTAGGCTCTAACCGATACTGGCGCAGAAGCGTCAGGATCTCCCCCAACCGCTGGGGCTTATGCACCATCGACATCTTACCGCCGGTTCTCAGCAGCCTCATCGATGAACTGATTACTTCCTCTAATGTGCAGTGTATCTCATGCCTCGCAATCGCTTGATGCGGATTTAACTTTAGATCACCACCGGTTAGCGGCATGTAAGGTGGATTCACCGTTAAGGCATCGTATGCACCGTGTCCCGTCTCCTGCACAAGCTCCCGCAAATCCCCCTCCCGTATTGTGATCCGGTTCTCCAGGTAATTCAATTCCACGCTGCGCTGAGCCATATTTGCAAGCCTGGGTTGTATTTCTATGCCCTCAATCTGAGCTTCAGTACGAGTAGACAGCAGCAGCGGAATGACGCCATTCCCGGTACATAAGTCGATAATTCTGCCCCGCTTCGGTACAGAGGCAAATCTTGCCAACAGCACTGCATCCATGGAGAAGCTAAATACCTCGTCGCTTTGAATGATTCGTAATTGATGCGTCAGAAGATCATCCAGCCTTTCTTGCTCATACAATGGAACTTCTTTCGGAATTTGAGTCATTGAATACTCGCCTTTCTATATAAAGGTCATTTATGAATGTTTCTGTAAATAGCTGATTGAAAAAAAACCGTAGGAAGCTCCTACGGCTTTACTCATTTATTCAGAAAAGACAAACAGAACAGGCAATCGCCTTCCGTTCGTAAATGTCCGTAATACACGTTGCAAATGTGGAATCCCTCGTGATACAGACGTGCGAGATTATCATAACCTTCCCCGACGATATCGATGGCTTCAACCGCTTCCTTGCCTTCTGGCAAAGAGGAATCGGCTTGATCTGAAGACGGCGACGGAAGGCGACCTTCAGTAGTCTCCCGCTTTAATATTTTGCGTAATTGCTCGTTCTCCAGCCGAAGCTGCTGATTCTCTTCCACCAGCTTCTTCACCTCTAGCATCAGCTTGCTCAATTCGCCGTGAACGGTTCCCATTTGTGCATCCAGCGCCTGTATATGCGTAAAAATATCTTTGTTCTCCAAGTTCCCACCCCAGAGTCATCTCTAAAGTCTATCTTGAAAATCCATTACTTAACGACAACATCATCTAAAGGAAGTTCCTTGACTTTGCCTATTTCAAATAACTGCACATGAACCGAACGCGAGCCCGCATTCAGCCCCACGACTTTCCCTTCGCCAAGTGAAGTAACCACCATCTTACCTACCGATGGCAATTCTTCCTTCACGCTTTCATAGTTATCATGCTCAAATTTCAAACAGCACATCAGCCTTCCACAAAGTCCGGAGATCTTTGTCGGGTTAAGCGACAAGCTCTGATCCTTAGCCATCTTGATCGATACAGGCTCAAAATCGCCCAACCAGGATGAACAGCAGAGCACCCGCCCACAAGGGCCTATTCCGCCGAGCATCTTTGCTTCATCCCGTACTCCAATTTGGCGGAGTTCGATCCGGGTACGGAAAATACTCGCTAAATCCTTAACAAGTTCACGGAAATCAACTCGGCCTTCAGCTGTGAAATAAAAAATGATTTTATTGCGGTCAAATGTAAACTCTACATCAACCAGTTTCATTTTGAGATCATGATCTCTAATTTTATTTAAACAAGTGGCAAAAGCGTTCTTTGCCGCAAGCTTGTTCTCTTCCACAACACGGGCATCAGTATCGTCAGCAATCCGGATCACCTTCTTCAGCGGAAGAACGACATCTGATTCCCCAACCTCCTTCTTCCCGACGACAACCTTACCGTATTCGATTCCTCGCGCCGTCTCAACGATGACGCTCTGTTCCTTCTCAACTGGAAGCTCCAGAGGATCGAAATAATATATTTTGCCCGCTTTCTTAAAGCGAACACCTACTACAGTGTACAAAAACTTACCCCCTCGTCTAGCACTGGCACTAACAAATATGTGACCTTCCAAATAAATCCCTTGTTTTTGCATGGGAGAAAGTTTACTGCAAATCCCGGTGTCATCATGTCGGGCTTCTATTTCTCTATTGGTACCCCCCAACACCGATCAAAAACTGCTCAACGCAGAGCTGGCCATTCATATTCTGTCTAAGCTTCTTTCGGCTATCCGCCGCGAGCGCCATCGCCTGAACCCAATACTCCTGGCTCCGGCTTGAAGCATGTCTGTTGATAAAATCCAGCTCATCTATAAAAACGATTTGGTCATGTCTATGATAGAGCGCAAGGAGCATGTCCTTAAACCACAAATGGAAAAGATTAAATAACATGTCCAAATGGTCGCTCAGACCTGCCTTGAAAATAATCTGCTGCGCTGTAATTAAAGGAGTCCCGCCACGTCCTGCGGATTCCTTCCCTAATTGTAACACTACGTTTCTAATTTCTGCAAACCAATTCTGCTGCAAAAGCTCACGGCACGGGCCTAATCCTGCCGCCAAGTGAACAGCGCATCGCGATAGGGTGGGTGAAAATCCCTCATTCGATAAAAATTGGAGCATCTGTTCTGGATCGAGCGGGGTAAATGGCACCCATTGGGCCCGCGATTGGATCGTCGGGAGTAAGGCTCGGCCATTATCCGACAATAATATAGCGACTGCCGGAGACGGCGGCTCCTCCAGAAACTTCAGCAAACTATTGGCTGCCTGCACCGTCATTTTTTCTGACTCGTCAATAATATATGCCTTCGGATTTCCACTTTCCGATCGATATGAGAAAATCCGCTGCAAGTCGCGGATTTGATCAATCTTGATAGTTGAGCCCTCAGGGGCGATATAATGAAGATCAGGGTGATTGCCATGCAGCACCTTGCGGCATTCCAGGCATTCCCCGCAAGCATCGTCTTCATGCTCTGTACAGAACAACGCCTGGACAAATGCCATCGCCATCGCCTTCTGCCCGCTTCCCGGGGGCCCGCTGAATATATAAGCATGTGATATTTGATTGCGGCGAAGCCCGCTCTGAAGCAGACCTTTAGCCACATCCTGACCAATAATTTGCTCAAATGACATTTGCAATTCTCATTCCTTATTGAATATAGTGCAAATTCAAAATAAAAGTTCAAAAAGTTGGTTTCGCAGCCTTTAAAAAACGAGATTGATTAACATACCTCTGATCTCGCCTATCTTCTGAAGCAGTTCAATCTTCCCTTGCTCTGTTTCAAGCAACTCATCAGCCATCTCCAGCAATGCTGCATCGATTTCATCTAATAGTTTGTAGCGCTTCCCCCGTCCGCGACGATCCCATCCTCGGGAATCCTTCATACCCACACCACGCCGCACCGTATCCTCCATAAATCTTTTGACGAGAAGACGATACGCCTTTAATTCACGAATGGTCATAGAACGTGCCAGACGGTCGCCTTGAAGCTGAATTTCTTTGAAACGGCGATTCAGTTCTTCCTGGGAAGCTCGCTCTCCCTGCTGCTGCATAACGTCGGAGAAAGTCTTGGATTGTACTGGTTTTGCAGGACCATCATTGATCCCTAACCCACTGTTCAACGGCCTGAACCCCGGATCTATCTTCATTACATTCACAGCCTATCTTCAATTTATTTCAAAAATAATCAACCTCTAGAAATGTTCGAAACGGTCTACCGGCAGAACGAAGACGGTCGCTCCACCTACCTGCACTTCAACCGGCAGCGGCAAATACGAATCGGTG
This sequence comes from Paenibacillus lentus, assembly GCF_003931855.1. Taxonomy (NCBI): domain Bacteria; kingdom Bacillati; phylum Bacillota; class Bacilli; order Caryophanales; family Paenibacillaceae; genus Paenibacillus; species Paenibacillus lentus. The sequence goes on from NZ_CP034248.1 coordinate 996,092, forward strand.
GTTCCGCTCATCGGCGTCACTGGCGTGACAAGCTGTTCACGAACTTTGCAACTGCTGCGGATGACATTCAATACGGATTCTACCTGATTATCATCTACCCCGATCATAAACGTCGTATTCCCCGCCCGCAAAAATCCGCCGGTACTTGCTAGCTTCGTCGCCCGATAGTTCTCCTTCACAAGCGCACTGGATAGACGATTGCTGTCTTTATCTTGGACAATCGCAATGATCAGTTTCATTGCAGCCCCTCCTCGTATTTAGAATAAAATATGACTGGTTCGCATCCGGCCTTACGAAACCGAATACAACTATATTTGACAATCACACTGCAAATTCCTTTAACGCTGCAAAAAGATACCTCTTCATTTCTTCACTGACCTCTTCCAATGTTCTGGAAGCATCGATGGTAACTATCCGCTGTGGATACATCTGTGCAGCGATCCTGTAACCTTCCCTCACTTTATGATGGAACTCCAGGCTCTCCATATCCAGTCTGTTGACCTCGCGTCCTTCTCCTGAAGCGATCCGTGCGAGTCCCTCTTCCGGCTCGATGTCCATATAGAATGTCAAATCAGGAAATCGGCCGTTCATCGCAAAGCTGTTAATGGCCAGTACTTCTTCAATGCCGAGGCCCCTGGCATGACCTTGATAGGCAAGGCTGCTATCAATAAAACGATCACATAGAACGATGATTCCTTCCTCCAGCGCAGGCTCCACCTTCTCCGTCAAATGCTGTCTCCTCGCCGCCGCGTAAAGCAGCGCTTCGGTTCTTCCATCCATTGCCGTATGCTCCGGCGCCAGGATGACCTCGCGTATTTTTTCTGCAATAACGATTCCTCCGGGCTCTCTTGTTGTCATACTCGGAAGCCCCTGCTCCAGAAGCATTGAACTTAGCAACTGCAGCATGGTCGTCTTGCCTGATCCTTCCCCGCCCTCCAGCGTTATAAACAATCCTTTACTCTTCATCGGTACTCCTGCCTTTTGTTTGCTCTTTATCATATTGCTTATAAACGAAAATAGTTTTAAGTTGAGAGTCCGCAGCTCCCTGACATTTCGCTCCAGATTGGCGCAATCCCTTCAAACGATTCATCGTTCTTTCCGAAATAGCCTCTCCTGGATAAAGCAGGGGAATACCTGGCGGGTAAGGAATGATCATTTCCGCAGAGATTCGGCCCATACTGTCTTCTATACTAACCGCCTCTATTTTCTCCTGAGATTGCGGCTGCATAGAGAAAGGCACCAGAACGGATACCTTCTCTTCCATATCAGCATCAATGTTCCACGTGGAAACTGACTTTGAGATAGAAGATACCTTATCCTTCTGCCCATACTTATGCTCTCTCGTGTACCCTAACTGTTGCTGCTGTGACTGTTCTTCTTGTGATTGTGATTTTGCTTGTACTTGTTCTTGTGCTTGTGCTTGTTCTTGAGCTAGAACTAGTGCTTGTTCTTCTTGTTCTTCTTGTTCTTCTGCTTCCTCTTCTGCTTGAGCTTGTTCTACTGCTTCCTCTTCTGCTAGTGCTTGCTCTTTTGCTTGAGCTTGAACTTGTGCTTCTGCTTGTACCTGCTGCCCAATTCCATGCTCCTGCTTCTCTCGTGCGCAGCTCCCAGCGTGAGGATCATTGCTGCATGACGGCGGATCTAGCTTACTGTCTAGGTTGCCGTGATGATCATGCCTGTTCTCCAGCCCGGTTGCAAACCCGTTGCCTGCCTCATCCACCATCCTCTGCAACGCATGATATAAGCGCTCAGCATCCTCCATCGTCGTTCCCAGGCTCAACGCCAGAACTACGTAACGCTCATCGCTCATCTCCGGTATGCAGCCTGCTGTCTCCAACTTCTGCTGCAGCTCATAGCCACTCCAACAGCCAGCCGCATCATAAAGAACAAGTTTGAACGGATCTTGAGTAGTATATGCAGCATCTCCTCCGCTGGCGCCTATCTCAAGAATACCAAACCGGCGCAATGCCGTTTGAATCGTATGGCGGAGCCATTCTGCCGCTGCAAGACCCTCGTTAAAAGCGTCTTGGCCCTGCTGCTCCAGCAAATGGCGGCTTAAATCAAGCGAAGCCATGATCGGATAAGATGGGCTAGAGCTCTGCACCATCGCGAGCCGCTGACGCACCAGACTGCGGTCGAGCAAGCTGCCCTGCACATGCAGCATCGCCCCCATCGTAAGGGCGGCGAGCATCTTGTGCGTCGACTGCACGACGCCATCAGCGCCTTGGGCTAACGCAGACACCGGCATAGCCGGGTGCAGCCCATAGTGCGCGCCGTGCGCCTCGTCGACGAGCAGCGGCACGCCGTGAGCGTGGCAGAGCTCCGCAAGCTCTGCCAGCGACGCGCCCATCCCGTAGTAGTTCGGGTGCGTGACGAGCAGCCCTTTGGCGCCGGGATGCCGGCGCAGGGCCTCACGCACCGTCTCGATGGACGGGATGGTGGCGAGCCCGCTTGCGCCATGTATTTGCGGCGCAAGGAACACCGCTTGTGCGTGCGCGAGCATAAGTCCGTGAATCACGGATTTATGCACATTGCGCTGCACAAGCAGCACGTCACCTGGAGCGGTACACACGCTCAGGATCAGTGCCAGGTTGCCGGCTGTACTGCCGCCGACAAGAAAATACGTCTCCTCCGCTCCGAATAAAGACGCAGCATGCTGCTGTGCTTCCTTAATCACTCCCTCCGGATGGTGAAGATCATCTGTGCCGGTAATCTCCGTCACATCGATTCCCATGAGCCCGGTCAATTCTGTCATAGAATCGTAACTGCCGATCCTATAAGCTTGGCCATTTTTATGGCCCGGTACGTGAAAAGAAGCATGATTCGCCTTTTTGTATCGAAGCAGGGCTTCGTATAAAGGAGCCCCATGCTTCACATTGTCAGACATATTTATCTGGCCCTTCCGAATTATCTTTTATTCCCCTCCTATAAAGGAGAGTGAAACCTATAGTATGAATAAATAAGCCATCACTTCATTTTAACGCTACTCTCCTGCTTAGGGCAACATAAAAGGACCCACCATACATAACTAGTGGATCCCTACCTATACATATTACGCATTCTTCTGTACCCATATCTGCTTCATTCGATGAATAAAGAAATGGTACTTTTCTTCCTGCACATCTGTGTGAATCATTTCCGCCTCACAAGCATCGCATATAAATTCGGACACAATATGAATTCCTTCCAACTTGTGCTCACCACATATAATACATGTATTATGCGCATGTTCGTCCATCCGCAATCCCACCTTGTTTATTTTACTATCAGTATGACACATGTTCTATTATTTTAAACCCTTTCATAGTACATTACTTACTATACATGTATATGCAACGCTGACTGCAATGGTGTTTGTACGGAATAAACGTAAAATATTCTTTTTTTCTGCCGATATATTAATAAGAGCATTCCTGAGTAAAAGGATTGTCTATTTTATTTTTCCAAGGAGGGTTGAGTGTATCGATGCCCGCTGAATCCGGCACGAACGCAACATTTTACCATTACCGACTTCTTAAAAAATTGGTAATTCCCAGAACACTAGTCCATAGTTTGCTGACTCTACCTTTAATTTGGCTTGCAGCAGAAATTGTCCTCTTCAGTTGGACAAGCATATTTTTCTTTCTACTGGCCATACCAGTTGCACTATGGATTCAATATGTCATAGCCCGATCTGTATTAGTCATTATTAATAGCACTTATCGGAAGCGTTGGCGTTTCACCCGACGTTTGCCTTGGATCGGTTATATGCCGGATCAGTATGTTGCCTATTCGGTATATCGACGTGTGCAAATACACACCTCTTGGATTGGATTAATTATTGTCGCAATTATGATCCCCTGGTCTCCAATGTCATTTGCATTTTCCTTGTTCTTCTGGCACGTCTGGAGCATGGCTCTACGCCTTTACCCTCTTTTTGGCTTTAAAAACCAACCTAAAGAAGGCATGATTAAGTTCAACGAAGAAGACATTTCATATTATATGCCTTAGAATACTCCTGCAAGCATTATAGTTAGAAGCTTATCAGACCCCAATGTTTTGCATTCTTTGCTTCGCTATTTAAAAAAACCTGTTTCCTGCAGATCTGCAGGAAACAGGTTGATCATTAAAAGCCTACATCCATATACTTCATATTCTTTAGAGCTACGGACTACTCTCCAATCCTTGTATTACGGTTTTCTTATCTTGTTTCGGCACCAGCACAGTGAATGAATTATCATGAATCGTTAATTGAACGATGGCCTTATCTTTCTTATATACGCGTGTTGTCCCTGAATTCTGATCTTCTTGTTCCGTCCAACCCCATTCATTAATCGCTTGCTGATATTCCACAGGCACACTGCTGGATTCATTAATTCCCGATAAAGAGTAATGGACATAGTCCATTCTAGAATTGTTAAGAGCAGTCTCCGTAATACTAGCTTCCTTTGGGACAGGAAAGCTCTTTTCCACAGCAGAGCCCTCAAATTTCGTCCAAGAAGGTGTGGAAGATGCACAGCCTGTGATGACGAGCAGCATCATCCAGACTAACCCCATGAAGCATAAGGAATATCTCCTTCCTCTTAGCCGCATGTTTTATTCCTCCTGACCTACCTACTATCTAATTTGTCTAATATTAACAAAAACACCAAAATATAATTACAAAGATAGGCTAAATTTCCTAAGCGAGAAACTACCATTCTCATTATAACGCCAATCACGATCATGTCGGTAACAAAAAGGTTACATTCAAATAAAGAGTTTCATCCAATTTATAGCGTTTATCTTTTGGATAGTTTAGCATTAGCCTTAGTTTGGAGTTTGACAATATTTTGGCAGTAGTATTGGTATTGGTATTAGTTTGGCGTAGCATTAGTTTAGCCTTCATAAGCATCAAACTTAGCAGTAGAAATTAGCATTAGACACTGAGCCCTCGTCAGAAATAAAATGCCTTCCTTCAATCCATTATGATATTTAACAGCCATGCTGTTTGCCGCTTATCTCTTATATTCTACCTTTAAGAAAAGGTCTCCTGCTGCCAATAAAAAAGTCAAAGGAAGAGGAGTAATTCGATATTTTTAAGCATTAAAGGGTGTATACACGCAAAAGAAAATGACTTTCTACTTTTCCATCTAAACATAGGATACTGTTTTTCCACCCTAACTTCTGAAAACCAGCGGAACATTCAGCATTTCAAAGGCCCTTCCCTTCCTGTCTTTAGTACAACTCGTTCGAGCATCCGTTTTATAGATCCGTTTATGGAAACTTGAAGCTAAATGCATTTTATCAGACTGTTGAAAAAGCCCCTATCTAGATCACATTACCGCGTTAATTTGGTATAATATAGGTAATATATTGAAAGTGTGGTGTGCGAATTGCCTAACATTCAACAAGATAGAAATCAAATTGAATTGGTTAGTATAGATATGCTTGTACCAAAAGATCATTTACTACGAATCATTGATGAAAACGTAGATTTTTCATTTATTACCGAGATGACTGTGTTTTGCAAGTAGAAAATGCTTAGTTTTGCAGCCAAAAGTGCTAAACCCACTTGCCAGCATCAAAGTTACATAGGAATTCGTTCCATTGCTTGCTTGAAGCGGAAGCTCTCACCTGTGAAGGAAAGAATATGAGCATGGTGCACCAGACGATCGACGAGTGCTGACGTGAGTTTGGTATCGCCGAATATCGATGTCCATTGACCAAACTCTAAGTTAGATGTAACGATCACACTCTTTTGTTCATAGCAATCCGCTATCACGTTAAATAATAGTTCAGAACCGGTTTGGTTGAATGGGACGTAACCAACCTCATCAAGAATGAGCAAGTCAACTTTTCTCAACTTATCTCGAAATCGGTTAAGTGTTCCCGTCGTAAATTTCTCCTGAAGCATGGCAACTAAATCGGAGGCTCGGTAGAACTGCACCGCATTGCCACGGCGACAAGCCTCCACACCCAATGCCGTTGCCATATGCGTCTTGCCTGTGCCTACGGCACCCATTAAGAGTAAATTCTCCTTGCGCTCTAACCATTCCAATCCCTGAATTTTCTCTGGACTGCTGCCGTTCGGAAAAGTGATATGGTCATAGGCATACCCCTCAAAGGTCTTAATATGCGGAAATCCTGCCTGCTGGACGAGCTTTCCCAGCTTGGCACGGCGGCGTCCGTCCAGTTCCGCACTTAGAATCTGTTCCACAATGCTTCGAATCTCTTCATTTTGTTGAAGCGATACATAGTCCATGACATGGGCCAATCGTAGCTGCCGACATAAATTGGCTAATTCTGTTGGCATGTTAGCTCACCCCCACAAGCTGGTCGTAGCGCTCAAGAGAGCCCTCCAAACGAGTTCCCGGGGGCGACAGCTTCTCCTCCCACGTAATGGGCAAGTCTCGGCTTCCATATTTCATACCAAGGATACCCGTGACGCGGGAAACTGCCGCATCCTGGCCTAGCAAAGCGATTGCCTCTTGGATCTGTTCTATGGTGTACACATCGCTCCAGTGCAACAGCGCCTGAAGGCGCTCTTTTCGCTCAGCCAGATCCTTCACCGTCACATACACGTGCAGTGTCTCCGGCAGCATGCGAAGGAACTGCGAATGTGTAACACTGCGCGGTTTTCTCAACCATCCGCTAAATACTTTCGACCACGGAACGTCCGCCGTTCGTCCCGTGTAAGGTCTAGGCACCTCCCGAATCTTCTGGTGGTGACCGTTCAGGATAACCAGACGATCCCAGAACGTTTGGATCAGCACCTCGCTACCTGGCGCAACCATTCCTAGTAACGGAATCGTCGTATCTTCAATCCGAATTTCCCCGTACTTATTGACTACCGCAGCAGCCAAGCGAAAAGCATCAAATCCATGCTCCGGCAATGTAAGGAGCTTACGTCGGTCATCCTCCCACAGATCAGCGATTCGGCGGTTTTGAGCATAATGCTTACGCTGGTGATCTTGAGTTGCCTGCTCAGCGAAATACGCGACAAGTTGTTCATGGTTTTCATAGATGGGAATGGGGACGGCCCAGTTCCTCTTAGAGTAGCCGCATTTATTTTCCACATGCCCCTTTTCATGACCGCTATACGGATTGCAGAAGACAGCTTCAAACCGGTAATGGGCACAGAATCGCAGAAAGCCTTCGGTTAATTGCCGCTCGCCTCCTTTCTCGATATGCACGACGGCGGCAGACAGGTTGTCGAACCATATCCGCTGAGGAACACCGCCCATCTGTTCGAAGCATTGCTTCATCGCTTCTAAGAAGCATTCCTGATTTTCCGCCGGTGTCGGATAAACGAATGCAGCGTTGCTATGCGGGAAAGACATCACCAGAAGTTTATATGTAAGCATTTGGTGCCCTTGGCTTACCTCAAGGGTCGTAAAGTCGACTTGAGCCTCTCCAGGCGGATGTTCTAGTCGTTCATACGTTTTGGCACGTTCCAGTTCCATTTCACTCTTTCGTTTCTGCACATAGGCTAGCACTGTACGTTGTCCGCCTGTAAATTGATGTTCGTCACGTAACCTTTGAAAAATGCGTACACCTGTATGACGTTGCTTTCGGGGGAGCAAGCGGTCCTCTTCCAACCACGTATCGACAATCTCCATAAATGCCCCCATGACTGGACTTCTACTTTTTCGTTTGGCCACAGATACATTCCAGTTAGTTTGATCGGCATATTTTTTTGCTGTTCGCCAATGAACCCCCACACGTTCAGCTATTTCATTTACAGAACAGCCTTCTACTTCGCGTAGAAATCTGATATAGTCTTGTTGAGGCATTTTCAACATCCTTTCATTTCTCCTCTCGCTACGTTGTCGCAAACATAACGATAGGATGATAATGGGATGCTGACAAGTGTCTCTTTTTTGCATCAAAGTTCGGCATTTTTACGCTGCAATATTAGGCACTTTTATTATGCAAGAAACAGATGACTCGCCCCTACTATCACGGCACATTAGGGAGGCCTCCAATTCACCCGATTCGTCTTTTCAAAATGATGCTGATTGGTTATTTATATGGCATTCACTCCGAAAGGCAATTAGAGCAAGAAATTAAAACGGACGTAGCCTACCGCTGGTTCCTTGGTCTAGGCTTAACGGATCCTGTGCCGGATCACTCGACGATTAGTTACAACCGTAATGTGCGATTCAAAGGATCTACCATTTTTCAAGACATTTTTGACGAAGTAGTCCGTTTGGCCATCCGTCATAACATGGTAGGGGGACGTGTTCTCATTACTGATTCAACGCACATCCAAGCTAACGCGAATAAAAATCGTTCATCGATGCAAGTTGTGACGGAAACGCCCCTTGAATATTTAAAAGAATTGGAGACAGCTATTAATCAAGAACGAGAGCGTCATGGAAAAAAGCCGCTGCCGCCCGTGAAAAACGAAACGATTGAAAAAAAACTGCGAGTGAGTAACACCGATCCAGAAAGTGGCTTTATGAAGCGTAAAGGCAAACCCGAAGGGTTTTATTATTTGGATCATCGTACAGTCGATCACAAATTCAATCTCATTACGGATGTCCATGTTACCCCTGGAAATGTGAATGACTCAACCGTTTATATAGAAAGACTTCAAAGACAGATCGATACATTTGACTTTCACAATACGTTAGAAGCTGTTGCTTTGGATTCAGGATATATGACGCCCTACATATGCAAAAAAACAAGCGAGATGGGTATTTTCAGTGTCATCGCTACTCGTAATGCCCCTACAGCAGAGGGGACTATACCCAAAGAAGAGTTTTCCTATGACCCGCAACAAGACGCTTATATATGTCCCAATGGATCTAAGCTGACTTACCACACAACCAATCGCAATGGATACAAAGAATATATGTCCAACCCTGACTTATGTGGCCAATGCCCATTATTGGATAGCTGTACATCAAGCAAAAATCGTAAACGTAAAATTCAGCGGCATGTTTGGGAAGGGTTTAAAGAGCGAGTAGAAGCGAATTACCGTAGCTCTTCAGGACAGATCTTGTATAAGCTCCGTTGTAAAACAGTTGAGCGAAGCTTCGCGGATGCCAAAGTGCTCCATGGGCTTCGCATTTCCCGTTTGCGTGGCCGGGAAAAAGTGCAGGAACAAGCACTGATGACTGCCATAGTGCAGAACATTAAGAAAATAGCAAGGCACCTAGCCAAGCTTTTTTCTCGTACAAACGGGAACTCACCTTATATTTTAATCCTTTCGATTCTGGATTTCCGTGGAAAGTATGTTTTCTTGCATAGAAAATCAATTACTTCAACAGTCTGATTTTATACAGCTAGTTAACCCCTTTTCCATAGAATACTTGTACTAAATAGAAAACATACAGTTAGTTTGCCTTATTTGGAGTAGATCGTCGTAATAGCCCAAAACTAAATGTAGGTTATCCAGTTAGTTGTCTACTACACGGTCAAAAACAGTAAACTAACTGTATGAAATACATGTAGATACTCAATAATACCCGACATAACTACCATTAACTAGAGTTATATGTAATCTTTAGCAATACTGACCCAGTATTATGCCTTTAGTTATCTAAAAAAATAAAAACCACCACCGATATTGACTATCAGCAGTGGTTCTTCGCTTAGCGACGTCCTACTCTCCCAGGACCCTGCGGTCCAAGTACCATCGGCGCTGGAGGGCTTAACGGTCGTGTTCGAGATGGGTACGTGTGGAACCCCTCCGCCATTGCCACCAAACGAGTTCAGATGTTTGATCACCTGAAAACTGGATACGAAACTTCATTTGCGTGTTAGCCCCCACTACCAAGGCTGGTAATGTTCTCGGGGTCCCCGCAAAGTAATCGGAATTAGCATCGAAGCTATTCTTCACTTTGCGGGTAGTATTTTGGATAAGCCCTCGACCGATTAGTACCTGTCAGCTCCATACATTGCTGCACTTCCACCTCAGGCCTATCAACCTCGTCGTCTTCAAGGGGTCTTACTAATTGGGAAATCTCATCTTGAGGAGGGCTTCACGCTTAGATGCTTTCAGCGTTTATCCCATCCGCACGTAGCTACCCAGCTATGCTCCTGGCGGAACAACTGGTGCACCAGCGGTGCGTCCATCCCGGTCCTCTCGTACTAAGGACAGCTCCTCTCAAATTTCCTACGCCCACGACAGATAGGGACCGAACTGTCTCACGACGTTCTGAACCCAGCTCGCGTACCGCTTTAATGGGCGAACAGCCCAACCCTTGGGACCTACTTCAGCCCCAGGATGCGATGAGCCGACATCGAGGTGCCAAACCTCCCCGTCGATGTGGACTCTTGGGGGAGATAAGCCTGTTATCCCCAGGGTAGCTTTTATCCGTTGAGCGATGGCCCTTCCATGCGGTACCACCGGATCACTAAGCCCGACTTTCGTCCCTGCTCGACTTGTCAGTCTCGCAGTCAAGCTCCCTTTTGCCTTTGCACTCTACGAATGATTTCCAACCATTCTGAGGGAACCTTGGGGCGCCTCCGTTACTCTTTAGGAGGCGACCGCCCCAGTCAAACTACCCGCCTGACACTGTCCCCGAACCGGATCACGGTCCTAGGTTAGAACTTCGATACGATCAGGGTGGTATCCCAACGATGCCTCCACCGAAGCTGGCGCTCCGGATTCCTAGGCTCCCACCTATCCTGTACAAATCGCATCAAAGTTCAATATCAAGCTGTAGTAAAGCTCCATGGGGTCTTTCCGTCTTGTCGCGGGTAACCTGCATCTTCACAGGTATTAAAATTTCACCGGATCTCTCGTTGAGACAGCGCCCAAGTCGTTACGCCATTCGTGCGGGTCAGAATTTACCTGACAAGGAATTTCGCTACCTTAGGACCGTTATAGTTACGGCCGCCGTTTACTGGGGCTTCGGTTCACAGCTTCGGGATTGCTCCCTAACCGCTCCCCTTAACCTTCCAGCACCGGGCAGGCGTCAGCCCGTATACTTCGCCTTACGGCTTCGCACAGACCTGTGTTTTTGCTAAACAGTCGCTTGGGCCTTTTCACTGCGGCCCCCTCGTGCTATTCACACTACCGGGGCACCCCTTCTCCCAAAGTTACGGGGTCATTTTGCCGAGTTCCTTAACGAGAGTTCTTCCGCGCGCCTTAGAATTCTCTTCTCGCCTACCTGTGTCGGTTTGCGGTACGGGCACCTTCTCCTGGCTAGAGGCTTTTCTCGGCAGTGTGAGATCATGACCTTCGGTACTGTAAATTTTCCCTCCCCATCACAGCCCAGCCTTAATGATGTGCGGATTTGCCTACACATCAGCCTCACTGCTTGGACGAGCATCCATCAGCTCGCGTCACTACCCTACTGCGTCACCCCGTCGCTCATAGCGGATTACGGTGGTACAGGAATTTCAACCTGTTGTCCTTCGACTACGCCTTTCGGCCTCGCCTTAGGTCCCGACTTACCCTGAGCGGACGAACCTTCCTCAGGAAACCTTGGGCTTTCGGCGGATCAGATTCTCACTGATCTTTTCGTTACTCATACCGGCATTCTCACTTGTATGCAGTCCACCAGTCCTCCCGGTCCAACTTCAATCCACATACAACGCTCCCCTACCCCTGATGCAAAGCATCAAGCCATAGCTTCGGTGGTGTGTTTAGCCCCGTTACATTTTCGGCGCAGAGTCACTCGACCAGTGAGCTATTACGCACTCTTTAAATGATGGCTGCTTCTAAGCCAACATCCTGGTTGTCTGTGCAACTCCACATCCTTTCCCACTTAACACACACTTGGGGACCTTAGCTGATGGTCTGGGCTGTTTCCCTCTTGACAATGGATCTTAGCACTCACTGTCTGACTCCCGGTTATAAGTCCATGGCATTCGGAGTTTGACTGAGCTTGGTAACCCTTGGCGGGCCCCGCACCCAATCAGTGCTCTACCTCCACGACTCTATTCACCGAGGCTAGCCCTAAAGCTATTTCGGGGAGAACCAGCTATCTCCGAGTTCGATTGGTATTTCTCCGCTACCCCCACCTCATCCCCGCATTTTTCAACATACGTGGGTTCGGGCCTCCAGTGCGTGTTACCGCACCTTCACCCTGGACAGGGGTAGATCACCCGGTTTCGGGTCTACGTCCACGTACTAAATCGCCCTATTCAGACTCGCTTTCGCTGCGGCTTCGGCTCTTCACCTTAACCTTGCACGGGAACGTAACTCGCCGGTTCATTCTACAAAAGGCACGCCATCACCCGTGCGGAAACAAGTTTCCGCATAGGGCTCTGACTTCTTGTAAGCACACGGTTTCAGGTTCTTTTTCACTCCCCTTCCGGGGTGCTTTTCACCTTTCCCTCACGGTACTGCTTCACTATCGGTCGCTAGGGAGTATTTAGCCTTACCAGATGGTCCTGGCAGATTCATACGGGGTTTCACGTGCCCCGCACTACTCGGGATCCGTCTCGGAGGGAACAGACTTTCGATTACAGGGCTTTTACCTTCTATGGCCGGCCTTTCCAGACCTGTTCGTCTAATCGGTTCCTTTGTAACTCCGTGTGAGACGTCCCACAACCCCAGAGAGCAAGCTCTCTGGTTTAGGCTGTTCCGCGTTCGCTCGCCGCTACTGACGGAATCACTCTTGTTTTCTCTTCCTCAGGGTACTTAGATGTTTCAGTTCCCCTGGTATGCCTCTTCACACCCTATGTATTCAGATGTGAGTGACTGCGTATTACCACAGCCGGGTTTCCCCATTCGGACACCCCCGGATCAAAGCTTGCTTACAGCTCCCCGAGGCAGTTTCGTTGTTCGCCACGTCCTTCTTCGGCTCCTAGCGCCTAGGCATCCTCCGTGTGCTCTTAGTAGCTTAACCATAATCGCTCGCATTTTGGGCTATTCGCTCTGTTGTCCGTTACTTTCCTGATCGAATAAATTCAACCAAGGTGGAAAGTAACTCCCAAAGGATCGCCTATCCCAAAACGTTCGCTAGTATCACTACCTTTATTCACTTCCTTGGTCAATCACTTGACACAAGTTCAGCTAAAAGGAATATTTCTAAAACGCAAATTTCGTTTCGTATATCCAGTTTTCAAGGATCAAGTTTCTTCGCCATTGGACTGGCGGAAGACTATCTTATCATCTTTCAGCTTTCCGTTTCAACGGTAAGTGTTGGAAGATAAGTTTGAGAGTTGAACTCTCAAAACTGACCAACGAGTGAGCTAAAAGCTTTACGAAGTAAAGCTACTTCGAAAGCATATACCTCTTTGCATCTGCAAAGGGATCGGCGACTTTCGTCAGCCTTATTTGAATGTCTTCGTTGCAGAAGACGATTCTCCATAGAAAGGAGGTGATCCAGCCGCACCTTCCGATACGGCTACCTTGTTACGACTTCACCCCAATCATCTACCCCACCTTCGGCGGCTGGCCCCTTGCGGTTACCTCACCGACTTCGGGTGTTGTAAACTCTCGTGGTGTGACGGGCGGTGTGTACAAGACCCGGGAACGTATTCACCGCGGCATGCTGATCCGCGATTACTAGCAATTCCGACTTCATGCAGGCGAGTTGCAGCCTGCAATCCGAACTGAGACCAGCTTTGATAGGATTCGCTCCACCTCGCGGCTTCGCTTCCCGTTGTACTGGCCATTGTAGTACGTGTGTAGCCCAGGTCATAAGGGGCATGATGATTTGACGTCATCCCCACCTTCCTCCGGTTTGTCACCGGCAGTCACCTTAGAGTGCCCATCCGAAATGCTGGCAACTAAGATCAAGGGTTGCGCTCGTTGCGGGACTTAACCCAACATCTCACGACACGAGCTGACGACAACCATGCACCACCTGTGTCCCCTGCTCCGAAGAGAAGCTCTATCTCTAGAGCGGTCAGAGGCATGTCAAGACCTGGTAAGGTTCTTCGCGTTGCTTCGAATTAAACCACATACTCCACTGCTTGTGCGGGTCCCCGTCAATTCCTTTGAGTTTCAGTCTTGCGACCGTACTCCCCAGGCGGAATGCTTAATGTGTTTACTTCGGCACCAAGGGTATCGAAACCCCTAACACCTAGCATTCATCGTTTACGGCGTGGACTACCAGGGTATCTAATCCTGTTTGCTACCCACGCTTTCGCGCCTCAGCGTCAGTTACAGCCCAGAGAGTCGCCTTCGCCACTGGTGTTCCTCCACATATCTACGCATTTCACCGCTACACGTGGAATTCCACTCTCCTCTTCTGCACTCAAGCCACCCAGTTTCCAGTGCGACCCGGAGTTGAGCCCCGGGATTAAACACCAGACTTAAATGACCGCCTGCGCGCGCTTTACGCCCAATAATTCCGGACAACGCTTGCCCCCTACGTATTACCGCGGCTGCTGGCACGTAGTTAGCCGGGGCTTTCTTCTCAGGTACCGTCACTCTTAGAGCAGTTACTCTCTAAGACGTTCTTCCCTGGCAACAGAGCTTTACGATCCGAAAACCTTCATCACTCACGCGGCGTTGCTCCGTCAGACTTGCGTCCATTGCGGAAGATTCCCTACTGCTGCCTCCCGTAGGAGTCTGGGCCGTGTCTCAGTCCCAGTGTGGCCGTTCACCCTCTCAGGTCGGCTACGCATCGTCGCCTTGGTGAGCCATTACCTCACCAACTAGCTAATGCGCCGTAGGCCCATCCCTTAGTGACAGATTGCTCCGTCTTTCATTGCTCCTTCATGCGAAGAAACAAATTATCCGGTATTAGCTAACGTTTCCGCTAGTTATCCCAGGCTGAGGGGCAGGTTGCCTACGTATTACTCACCCGTCCGCCGCTAGATTATTTCGGAAGCAAGCTTCCAAAATAATCCCGCTCGACTTGCATGTATTAGGCACGCCGCCAGCGTTCGTCCTGAGCCAGGATCAAACTCTCCAATAAAGATCGGAAGGAGGCTCATACCCGAAGGTGATGAGGTGTTCCATCCAAAGTGTTTGACTTGCTCATTTTGAATCTGACGAGATCAGATTTGCATCTGACTCTATTTTTAGATTTCACTTCCGTGAAACCCGCTCACTCGTTGTTCAGTTTTCAAAGATCAACTTTGTTTCTCATGTGTTGCCGTGTTTCAGTGGCAACTCTTATAATATATCACTTGCTGCGAACAATTGCAAGAGTTATTTTGAAAATTCTTTTTTTCTTATATTAACTCATTCTCAGCTATCGCTGCAGCAAGTCATACTATACCTATTTTCTAACTAAAAAGCAACCCTAGGAAAGAACTTCCTCAATATACAAGCTGGTATCCTTCATCAAATTAATAATTTCGCCATCAATGGATACCATTGGCCGTGTAGGGTGATTGCGATCTGAGAATATAATCTCTCCCGTCTTACCATTGCTGAGAAGCACTCTCATTCCATTATGGAACTGAGTTACTTTCTCCACGAAAGTTTGCACAATACTAGGATCAAGCTTGCCAAACGCCTCGGACTTTAATTGCTCCAATACCAAATAGGGTGATTGCGCCTTTCGGTATCTCCGATTGAGAGTCATAGCATGAAAAATGTCAGCTATTGCTACAATTCTAGCGTACACATGTATTTTCTCCCCCGTAAGGTGGAAGGGATAACCGGATCCATCCATTTTCTCATGATGCTGCAGCGCAGTCAGACGGACACCCTCATTGATTGCAGACGTTTTTCGAAGCTGTTGATATCCATAAGTCGTATGCATCCGCATTTCTTCTGATTCATCCTCTGTTAGTGATTCAGGATTATATAGGATCAACGGATCAATCTTTGTATTTCCAATGTCATGCAACAAACCGGCAAAAGCAACCTGCATCCAATCCTTTTGCGGCAGGCCGTGCCACTGTGCAAGCAAATACGATGTCATCGAGGAAAGGATGGCATTGTGGTATAGGTAATCATATTCATTCATATTTCGCGGCGCAAAGGTCAGTACATTATAATGCTTCATCTGTTTGATCAAAGCTTCCAACTGACGACGCAGTTCATATATGGGAAGCTCTGCGGCAAGCACAGACTGAAAAGCACTTTTCGTCAAATGAAGCATCCGGTCATACTCCTGATGAAGTGAGCTGATTGGCAAATGTTCCATTTCAGAAGCTGCTGTATTCTCATTTGGCACGGCTGCTGCCTCCCCTGGTTTGCCCGCTGTTGTCATAGAAGTCGTGGCATTAGATTCCTCGGCTGATTTGAACGATTCTTCAATTTCTACTGACGAAATCATAAAAGCGCGCAATATATCTAAATCTCTTGGCAACAGCACCTTCCCTTTTTCCAATAATAAACCACCTAGGGGACTGTATACGTTGCTTATAATTTTTAACCCAGGCTTCAGTTCAGCCACAGGGATGTTATTCATTATATTCTCTCCTCACCTCTCTACCCTAATGGGTATTATTAACTATGTATCCAATAAAGTCTGCCAATAAAACCGTATTAATGTCATTATAGTATGGCAGGAATAACCCAACAATCTCCTTTTCATAAAAGATACTCTAAAATGCTAATTATTTTAGCTTTATACTAACAAAATAGCACTTTCAGCACATATATTGATCTTTTCCATTTCAGGATGCATGAAAATGCAGATCGCATGAAGATCCAACGCAAATATAGCAAAAAAAGCGGCTCCCTTGAGTGGGTGCCGCTTTCGATATTTCTACCGCTGGGTATGACAATCAACTATTACTCTTCGGAGGATTCGTTGCCCGCATCTGAATCTGCATTTATCTCATCAGTCTCTTCTTGATGATTAACATCGGTCGCTTCTTCGCCCAGCGTCCCTTCCAGATTTTCGCCGTTCTCGTCATCCTCATGCTCTGTTTCTTCGCTCTTGTCTGAGCGGCAAACCGTAGCTACAGCGTCATCTTCACGAATATTAATCAGCTTCACGCCCTGCGTATTACGACCCATGGTTGAGATTCCTTCCATGCTCGTACGGATAAGCGTGCCGCTACTTGTAATGATCATCAGATCCTCTTCGTCCTTAACTACCTTCAGACCAACGACTGAGCCATTCTTCTCTGTTACATTGATCGTCTTAATCCCCTTGCCTCCACGGCTTTGAATCCGATATTCAGAGACAGGGGTACGTTTCCCATAACCCTTCGTAGTTACGATCAGAATATCCTGATCAGGAACGACGACATCCATACCGATCAATTCATCGTGCTCATCCAACGTTATCCCTTTAACCCCAGTAGCCGCTCTACCCATAGAACGAACATCGCTTTCTGGGAAGCGAATGGACATTCCTTGAGCGGTACCCATGATCAGCTCTTGCTTACCATCCGTAAGTCTCACATCAATCAGCGTATCATCTTCACGCAAATTCACGGCGATAAGTCCGCCTTTACGAATATTAATGTAATCCTCAAGCGGTGTCTTCTTAACGATACCTTGACGTGTCGCAAAGAACAGATACTGATCCCCTTCGAACTTCTCTACCGGGATGACCGCGTTAACGGTTTCCCCTTGTTCGATTTGAATCAGGTTAATGATCGGCGTACCGCGCGCCGTCCGTCCAAGCTCTGGAATTTCGTAAGCCTTCAGACGATACGCTTTACCACGATCTGTAAAGAACATTAAATAGTGGTGAGTATTTGTCACGAATAGATGCTCCACGAAATCGTCATCTTTCGTATCCATCCCCACTACACCTCGTCCACCGCGCTTCTGACTGCGATAAGTGGTCACTGGCAGGCGTTTAACATAGCCGGTGTGCGTAATCGTAACGACGACTTCCTCCTGTGGAATCAAATCTTCATCAAGAATACTCTCTTCACCGACTGTGATTTCCGTGCGACGAGAATCTGCGAAGCGATCGCGAATCTCCTGAAGCTCGTTACTGATAATTTGCAGAACGAGTTCTTCATTTGCAAGAATCTCGCGATACTCGGCAATTTTCTGAAGCAGCTCATTATACTCTTCCTCGATTTTATCGCGTTCCAAACCTGTCAAACGTTGCAGGCGCATATCGAGAATGGCTTGTGCTTGTTCCACGCTTAGTTCAAATCTCTCTATAAGACCCGTACGGGCTATATCCGTTGTTCGCGATCCGCGAATAAGGGCAATAACCTCATCCAGATTATCAAGAGCAATCCGCAATCCTTCTAGAATATGAGCACGTGCTTCTGCCTTCTTCAGATCAAATTCTGTTCGACGACGAATAACTTCTACTTGATGTTGCAAATAATGATGAAGAACTTCCTTCAGAGTTAGAATTTTAGGCTCTTTATTGACAATCGCAAGCATGTTAATCCCAAAAGTACTCTGCATCGATGTATGCTTGTATAAATTGTTCAGTACGACATTCGGATTAACGTCGCGACGAAGCTCGATTACGACACGCATCCCGTTACGATCAGACTCATCCCGCAAATCGGTAATGCCGTCAATTCTCTTCTCGCGAACCAGTTCAGCGATTTTCTCAACTAGCCGAGCTTTATTCACTTGATACGGAAGCTCGTCCACGATAATACGTGCTTTATTATTATTCTCTTCAATAGTTGTTCTAGCTCGCATGGTTATAGAACCACGACCCGTCGTATAAGCCTGACGAATGCCAGAACGTCCCACGATATAACCAGCAGTTGGGAAATCAGGTCCATGGATATAATCCATCAACTCGAGTGAATCAATATCAGGATTGGCAATCATGGCTTGAACCCCGTCGATGACCTCGCCTAAATTATGAGGTGGAATATTCGTTGCCATACCGACTGCAATTCCGGATACGCCGTTAACGAGCAGGTTTGGATATCGTGCCGGTAGCACAACTGGTTCGTGTTCCTCACCGTCATAGTTCGGCATGAAATCTATAGTTTCTTTATTGATATCGCGCAGCATCTCCATCGCAATCTTGGACAAACGCGCTTCTGTGTATCGCATTGCCGCGGCAAAGTCACCGTCGATAGAACCGAAGTTACCGTGACCTTCTACGAGCATATATCGCATAGAGAAATCCTGAGCCATCCGGACCATCGTTTCATATACCGCTGAATCCCCGTGCGGGTGGTATTTACCAATAACTTCGCCGACGATTCTGGCCGATTTCTTATACGGCTTATCGGGATACATCCCAAGCTCGGACATCGCAAACAGGATACGACGATGCACCGGCTTCAAACCATCCCTCACATCTGGCAGAGCACGGCTGACAATAATGCTCATGGCATAATCCATAAAGGATTCACGCATTTCCACATTAATGTCCCGATCTACGATTTGCGAAAATTTTTCTTCCGCCATGCTGGACCTCCTTCAAATTCTATCCAAATGCCTATGTTCGGGAAAACCTTGAAAAAACCGTCAAGTCACTAGTACCTATTATATTACTTTCACAAATTAAGCACAATTAAACGTATTTGATTTCCCGGTTATCTTCCCAGATATAAGGCACATTAAAAAAAATAGGGATGTGTCCACTCCCATTATTACTTCCGCTCATATACTACGGATATAGGCATTTTCTTGATAAGCTAATGAACTAACAAGAATCCCACATCACATAATTATATCATTTTTTATCACTTCTGTCCTATGTTTTCATCCATGAAGAAAATGTACAACAACTATTCAGGAAAGGAAGGAACATGACTTGGCGATTCAGCGAGTTGCAAGCAAATGGGAAAAAACCAAAGCCCTGCACAAAAAAGAACATATCTCTCTGTATATTCCCGAGACCCGTAAATATTCTATTGACCAGATGCAAGAAATGCTCGACACATATGAATTGGTGTACATTAAACCAGACCGTGGAACATACGGTATTGGTGTCATGTGCGCCGATATATGGAGAGACGACATCGATGAGGACGCCGAACCTAAATTCAGACTGCAGTTTGGAACCCAAAGTGAAATTCATCCGAACATAGAAAGTCTTCATCAATCGATCGAGGAAAAAATCGGAACAAAGCCATATTTAATTCAAAAAGGTATTTCATTATTAACCTATAAGCGCAGGAAATTTGATATCCGGGCCCTGGTGCAAAAAACGCCCAATAATACCTGGGAAACTACGGCTTTCATAGGTCGTATCGCTGCCCCTCATAGAATCGTAACCAACCATCATAGCGGGGGTTCGGTTCTGCCTATTGAAGACTTGCTGGGACCCTATTTAACTCCTTCGCAATTCCTCGAATTATACAAAGAAATGAAAAACCTCGGTGTTCACGTTGCTTCCGAGCTATCTCGGAAATATCCTCGGCTGAAGGAAATCGGCCTGGATCTGGCGATTGATGAACAGTACCACATCTGGATTCTGGAGGTTAATACAAAGCCAGCTCTTTTCCCTTTCAAATGGTTGCAGGACAAAAGTATTTATAAAAAAGTTCGCCGATATGCCGTCGCATATGGAAGGCTGAAATCAGCAAAATAAATGTATATCGTCACAAAACCGATGCATGCGGTTACCAATATTTCTTAAAGTGTATTCGTCCAATAAAGTTTCTACTTCAAATAATCTACAGCACTTCTGAAAAAGGGTACTGCCGTTAGACAGTACCCTTTCTATCCTCATTCAACCTTGCATTAATTTCCAAAGTTAAATATCCAAATTCGTCACGTATTTAGCATGCTCATTAATAAAATCTCGACGTGGCTCAACATTATCGCCCATCAAAGTATCAAATATAGCATCCGCCTGGATCGCATCAGAGATGGATACCTGCTGCATGGTGCGGCTCTCTGGATCCATCGTTGTCTCCCAGAGCTGTTCGGCATTCATCTCACCTAGACCTTTATAACGCTGTACGTTGACTTTAACATTCTCGCCAAACTCAGCAATGATCTCATCGCGTTCTTGCTCCGATCCAGCATAGCGTATGATTTTATTGCGCTCGATTTTGAAAAGCGGCGGCTGGGCGATATAAATATATCCGGCCTCAATTAGCTTCCGCATATACCGGAAGAAGAAGGTGAGGAGCAGAGTGCGGATATGCGCCCCGTCAACGTCGGCATCGGTCATAATGATGACTTTGTGATAACGAGCCTTGGAAAGATCGAATTCTTCACCGATCCCCGTCCCCAGAGCCGTAATAATCGCTCGAATCTCCGCATTGCCAAGAATACGGTCAAGCCTTGCTTTCTCCACGTTAAGAATCTTACCTCGCAGGGGCAGAATCGCTTGGAAATGCCGATCTCGCCCCTGCTTGGCCGATCCACCCGCGGAGTCCCCTTCGACGATATACAGCTCGCTGATTGAAGCATCCTTAGAGGAGCAGTCGGCCAGCTTACCCGGCAGTGCACTAACCTCCAATGCACTCTTGCGGCGCGTCAGCTCACGTGCTTTCCGGGCAGCTTCACGAGCCCGGGAAGCCTGTAATGCCTTTTCCAGGACACGGCGAGATACCGCTGGATTTTCTTCCATGAAATCATGCAGTTTCTCGGCAAACAAGGATTCAACGATTCCACGAACCTCACTGTTCCCCAGCTTCGTTTTCGTTTGGCCTTCAAACTGTGGCTCAGGAATTTTGACAGAAATGATCGCCGTTAAACCTTCGCGCACATCATCCCCAGTCAAATTGGAATCATTGTCTTTAATCATATTATTCTTGCGTGCGTAATCATTAATAATCCGGGTAAGAGCACTCTTGAATCCGGATTCATGCGTACCGCCTTCATGCGTATTGATATTGTTCGCAAAGGAATGAATATTCTCCGTGTAGCTGTCGTTATACTGCAGCGCTACTTCTACCATGATCATATCCCGCTGTCCTTCGACGTAAATCGGCTCTTCATGAAGGGCTTCTCTGTTCTGGTTCAAATATTTTACATATTCGATAATGCCGCCTTCGTAGTGGAATCTCTCGGATTGACCCGTTCGTTCATCCGTCAAAGACAGATTAATCCCTTTATTCAAAAAAGCCAGCTCACGAATACGAGTCAGCAAAATATTATAGTCGTACTCCGTCGTTTCTGTGAATACTTCCGGATCTGGATAGAAAGTTGTCTTTGTACCCGTAAGCTCTCCTGCTTCCCCGACAATGCGGAGATCATACTGAGGTACCCCGCGCTGATATTCCTGCATGTATACATGTCCATCCCGCCGTACCTGTACGATAAGCTTGGACGAAAGAGCATTAACGACAGATACACCGACCCCATGCAGACCACCGGACACCTTATAGCCACCACCGCCGAATTTACCTCCGGCATGGAGGACGGTCATGACGACTTCAAGCGTGGAACGTTTCATTTTTGGATGCTCGCCAACAGGAATACCGCGCCCGTTGTCCGTAACGGTGATGCTGTTATCCTGATGAATCGTTACCTCGATTGTATCCGCATAACCGGCAAGTGCTTCGTCAATACTATTGTCCACGACTTCCCACACCAAATGATGCAGTCCCCGGGAACTGGTTGAACCAATGTACATACCGGGCCGCTTACGAACGGCCTCCAGGCCTTCGAGCACCTGTATCTGACTCTCGTCATACGATTGTTCGTTCATCGACATGCCTTCATTCACCTACTTCTATAGATTCAAAATCCCCGTTTGACGGGGCAGTTAGATTGCAAAGGATATGTTTGCTTTCTTCTTAAGAGTTGCGGAAGAAATGGGTGAATAATAGACCGTAGTTTTCGTTACTACGATTGATTTAGCTTCTTCCTCTCCGATGCGCTGCACGTTCTTCTCTTTGATCGCGTAGCTAACGAACTGCTTGGATATCTTCGAGGATTTCTCAATTGAAATATCGAAGATCGCAACCAGTTCTGAAGAAAATATGACCTTCTCGCCACCTAAGTGAATGTACATCTCTTTCCTCCACTCATTATGAAATGACTTGTCCTTCGTTCACGTGAAAAATGCTGGCGTCCTGCAGCCGGCCTGCATTGATGCTTTCGATGCCTGTTGCCGTAAT
This sequence comes from Paenibacillus lentus, assembly GCF_003931855.1. Taxonomy (NCBI): domain Bacteria; kingdom Bacillati; phylum Bacillota; class Bacilli; order Caryophanales; family Paenibacillaceae; genus Paenibacillus; species Paenibacillus lentus. The sequence goes on from NZ_CP034248.1 coordinate 1,018,838, forward strand.
GAACGTTTGCACTTTGCTTTGAAAAGTCTCGATCAATTGAGTTTGGCGATATGGATCAAGTTCTGATAGCACATCATCCAGCAGAAGAATCGGATATTCCCCAATCTCTTCATGGATCAGCTCGATCTCAGCTAGTTTAAGCGATAATGCCGTCGTCCTTTGCTGTCCCTGGGAACCGTATACCTGGGCTTCATTTCCGTTAATATGAAAAGCCAAGTCATCGCGGTGCGGTCCGGAAAGCGTCATGCCACGGCGGATTTCCTGCTCTTTCATTTGTGATAACTTTATCATAAATTGCTCCATTAGGACAGCTTCATCTTCTTCCTCAGCCTCTCCGAAGGAAGGTAAATAGGATAATTCCAGCTTTTCTAGACCTCCGGTAATGCCCTCATGAATCTGTTCAGCCCATTTCTGAAGCTTTCTTATGAATTGTTTCCTTCTTTTGATAATTTTAACACCATGCTCCGCAAGCTGTTCATTCCAAATCTCCAGCATCGTCCCCATTTCTGGGCCTGCACCAAAGGCCTGTTTCAACAGATTGTTTCTCTGTACAAGTACCTTCTGATACTGCTGGAGATGGAATAAATAGCTAGGCTGAACCTGCCCAATTTCCATGTCCAGGAAGCGTCTACGAATTCCCGGTGTTCCTTTGACGATCTCCAGATCCTCTGGAGCAAACATGACGACGTTCAATGCGCCGATGAAGTCGCTTAGCTTTCGCTGCTCCAAGCCGTTGAGTTTAGCTCTTTTCCCCTGCTGGGACAGGCGGAGCTCCAAATTTAATGTACCGTACTTTTTTTCGACTTCAGCACCAATAACTGCATGATCACTGCCGAAAGCGATCAGTTCTTTGTCTTTGGTCGTACGGTGTGATTTCGTCAAGGCCAGCACGAAAAGAGACTCCAGCAAATTGGTCTTTCCCTGCGCATTGCGGCCGATAAGCAGGTTGACATTACCAAAATGGTTCAGCGTCAATGTTTCGTAATTTCGGTAATGCTCCAATCGTAAATGATTTACATACATGGCGGTCTTAAGCCCCCTTCCATCCCGCTGCTCCCAATTTGACTTCCGCTAGGCGAGCAGTTAAGGGCTTTATTGCTTAGCAACCTGAAAAACACCGCATCCTTCAACGTCAACGGTATCCCCAGGGTACAGCTTGCGGCCTCGACGCTCTTCCAGCTCGCCGTTGACCTTTACTACTTCCTCCTGCAAAAGCGCCTTGGCCATACCTCCTGTAGGTACGCAATCCGCAAGCTTTAGAAATTGATCCAGCTTAATGTATTCGGTCGATATGGCGACTGTTTTCATAATCTAAGTTCTTCCTTTCTCAACGATCGTGATTTGGGGGCATCCGATAGTGACTCATCAACCTCATCAACGATTAATTTGTTGTACGGTAAGGGAGGATGAGGTACAGGCTTTGACTGTCATCTAAAGGCTTAATAATAATTGGGCTCATGGCCCCCGTGAAGCCAATGTGAAGCTGCTGACTCTCGACCACTTTCAGTACATCAAGCATGTACTTCGAGTTAAACGAAATGCGCAGCGGATCTCCTTCAAATTTAGCAACCTCAAGCTGTTCTGTAACCTTCCCGAGCTCTGATGAGCTTGAAGATATTTCAATCGTGCCATCCTCCATCGTTTGCAGCCGTACAATATTGGTTTTCTCTTCCCGGGATAGCAAATAAGCCCGGTCAATAGAATCGCTTAGTTTCTTCGTATCAAGGACTAGTTCTGTTTTATAGGTTGTCGGAATAATCTTGGAAGTATCCGGATAAGTACCGTCTAAAATACGCGAATAAAATAAAATCCGGTCGATTTTAAACAGCACTTGGTTGTCAGCAACGACAATTTCAATCATGGTGTTCTGATCAGGAATGATCTTGCTTAGCTCGTTCAATGTTTTTCCCGAAATAACAATGTTGCTGAATCGAATATTATCGGCACTGTCTAATACGGCTGTTCTACTGGCTAGACGGTGACGGTCGGTAGCTACGAATTTGAACTGATTATCGCTTAAGTTCCACAGTATACCAGTCAAAATAGGCGATGTTTCATTCGTGGAAATAGAGAATGCCGTTTGTTTGATCATATTTTTAAGCAAATCGCCTGGAATCATAATAATTTGATCTTCCTCAATACTTGGAAGCACCGGAAATTCTTCTGGATCAAGGCCGACCATTTGAATATCTGTTGACCCGGAGCGGATTAACGTTTGAAACCCCTCTTTAACCTCCATTTCGATTTCTTGAGAAGGAAGTTTTTTAATGATCTCGACAAAAAATTTAGCAGGTAAAACAACGCTGCCTGGACGATCAATTTGAACGATTTGTTTGTCATGATCTTCAGCTGGAATAAAAGCCTGGATAGAAATATCGGTATCACTGGCGGTTAAAGTCATACCTTGGAAATTAACCTCTAGTTTAATACCAGTCAAAATGGGAATCGTTGTCCGGCTGGAGATCGCTTTGGAAACGTGTTGAATAGATTCATTTAGTTCATGTTTAAGAATGCGGATTTTCATAATTTCAACTCCTAAAAGATTTTATGTAGCAAAAAGCTTTCCAAGAATTTAGTCATATATTTCGTGTCTAAATCATACTTTCTAAGTACATCGGCAAGAGGCTTACAAGTTTGTGTTGTTATGGTTAAGCTCAGTCAGCTCTATCTTCAGTGGCTTAAGCCGCTTTTATATGAAGATATATCTTTTATTATTTAATAGAAGAAGTAGTAGGGGCACTGAATATGTGGATAACACCCCTGATTATATGAAATGAAGCCTATCCACATGTGCATAGAATGTGCATAGGCTTAAAGCTTATTCAGGATAAGTTTTTAATTTTTTCGATTAAGTTATTCACAACTTTGTAGAGTTCCTGATCGTTCTTCAAAGCTTGGGATATTTTGTCATGCGCATGGATGACTGTTGTGTGATCTCGTCCGCCAAATGCGTCACCGATTTTCGGCAGCGAGAAATCCGTCAGCTCCCGTGATAAATACATGGCGATTTGCCTCGGAAAGGCGATGGCTTTCGTCCGTTTACGAGCTTTGAAATCTTCAATTTTCAAATTGTAATATTCGCCAACTTTTTGCTGAATGTCTTGAATAGTGATCATTTTGGGACGACTAGATGGGATGATGTCTTTCAATGCTTCGGCGGCCAGATGGGTGGTTATGTCTTGGTTAATTAGAGAAGAATAGGCCACGACCCGTATTAATGCTCCTTCAAGCTCCCGGATGTTCGTATCGATTTGATTCGCGATATACATCATCGCCTCGTTCGGAATATCTAAATTTTCAGCTTTGGCCTTCTTCCGCAAAATTGCGATCCGAGTCTCTAGGTCTGGGGGCTGGATATCCGTAATTAATCCCCATTCGAAACGTGATCTTAGCCGTTCTTCCAACGTAGGAATTTCCTTCGGTGGCCGGTCACTGGAGATAATAATTTGCTTTCTCTCCTCATGAAGCGCATTGAAGGTATGGAAAAACTCCTCCTGCGTGGATTCTTTACCCGCCAAAAATTGAATGTCATCAATGAGCAAAATATCGATGTTTCGATATTTGTTCCGGAAACTCTCCGCCCTGTTGTCCCGGATCGAGTTGATGAATTCATTCGTGAACTTCTCGGAAGATATATATACCACTTTGCTGCTTGGACTATGCTCCAAAATATAGTGGCCAATCGCATGCATCAAGTGAGTTTTGCCGAGACCAACGCCCCCATATAGGAATAACGGGTTATAAGCGCGGGCTGGCGCCTCAGCAACGGCAAGAGAAGCCGCATGAGCAAATCGATTGCCCGATCCGATGACGAATGTGTCGAACGTGTATTTCGGATTAAGCATATGGGAGATCGGTTCCTCAATCGCAACCGGAGTCGGCGCTTCCTTTTGCTTCTGGGTCTGCTCGGCTGGAGCCGATTCTTCAATGACAAAAGAGACATCGACCTGTTTGTCGAGATATTCATATACAGTTGTAGCTACCAGTTTGGTATACCGGCTCTCCAGCCATTCGACAGCAAATGTAGTGGGGGCAGATATGACGATTGAATCGTCGGTTAGAGATACTACTTTTGTTGCCTTAAACCAGGTGTCGAAGCTCGGTTTACTCAGCTTGGTATTAATGATGGATAAGATATGCTGCCATATTTCGGAGGTATGGCTGTCCACAGACTGTCACTCCTTTTAAATCATACATTTGTGGCTTGAGCCATGCAGAACGGGTCAAAAAAAGCAAAAATAAAGGGGAGTCTTATCCCCATTAGTCAGAAGCCTATAATAATTATAAACGTGGATAATTTAAAATTGTTCACAATGTTATCCACAGGTTGTTGATAATTATGTTATTAACATATAGATATTCACAACAAAAGCATTCTAATCATAGCAAAATAAGCCTTGTATTTCAATGATCCGCACCAAATTATCCACAAATTCAATAACTTGTGCATAATTTTAATCCACACCACTACATATTGTTTATAAATTGTTTAGCATTCGACATAATGAGCGAATTCTCGCTAAAAATTATACACAGGTTGTTAAAGTAAAGGTAGAACGATGTAGAAAAGAACTTTGAGAAATATTGTGAATAATTTTTGGGGGACTTATGAAGATGTGAAGTGGATGGCTCTAAGCCGAGCATAATAGGGAAAAATTTCGAATTTAGGAGCAGAAGGGGCTAGGGAAAATTTGAAGGAAACTGTCGTAGTTACGCATAAAAAAAGATGGGATGAGAGTAAAATTGAACTCTCAAGCCCATACCAATGATTTTAATGACCAAAATGTCTCATGGCCGTTTCAAATTTTTCTGAAAATGAGCTATTGCCTCATAATCCTCATGCAGCTTCCGTGAAATCCGGATATAGATCGGGAGGAGTTCTTTATAAATCGCCGCACTCTCTTTATTAGGGGCATGTTCATAAGTTTCACCGATCATTTTTTTGACGACTTCAAAAGAGTCGATTTTGCCAAGCGCATACAGGCCGAGAATGGCAGCGCCAAGACAGGAGCTTTCTATGCTCTCCGGAATAATGACCTTCTGATCGAAAATATCAGCCATCATTTGACGCCATAACGGTGAGCGAGCGAATCCACCTGTCGCTTGAATTTTGTGCGGTTGACCGATTTGCTCCTCCATAGCTAGCAGAACGGTGTAGAGGTTGTAGATCACACCTTCTAATACGGCACGAATCATATGCTCCTTCTGATGGTTTAACGTTAATCCAAAGAAAGAACCCCGTGCGTCGGAATTCCAGAGCGGTGCACGTTCGCCGGATAGAAAAGGGTGGAACAACAAGCCATCCGAGCCTGGATTCACACGTTCCGCGATTCGCGTCAGGACGTCATATGGACTAATGCCGAGCCTGTTGGCTGTTTCAACCTCGGAAGCGGCAAACTGATCCCGCACCCAGCGGAAAATAACGCCGCCATTGTTCACCGGCCCGCCGATCACCCAATGCTTATCTGTAAGCGCGTAACAGAAAATACGTCCCTTCGGGTCAAAGACAGGCTGATCCACGACGGTGCGGATGGCTCCGCTAGTACCGATGGTCACGGCAACGACCCCAGGATCAATCGCGTCTACGCCAAGATTGGATAGCACGCCGTCGCTTGCGCCAATGACAAATGGGGTAGAGGGGAGAAGCCCCATTTCTTGTGCATATCGTTCGTTAAGCCCTTGGATTGTATGTGTCGTAGGGACAAGCTCGGACAGTTGATCCGGAGTGATTCCAGTAAGGGTTAGAGCTTCAGAATCCCAATCCAGCTGTTGCAAATTGAATAATCCGGTGGCTGAGGCGATCGAATAGTCGACGATATATTGTTGGAACAGCTTGTGGAATACAAATTCTTTAATAGAAATAAATTTATGAGCCTTACTGAAATTTTCCGGTATGTCATGACGTAGCCACATCAATTTAGTGAGCGGCGACATCGGATGAATCGGAGTTCCGGTGCGTAAGTAAATATCGTGTCCGTTCAGTTCATTTTTTAGCCGATTAGCCCATTCTACGCTTCGATTGTCTGCCCAGGTCAGACAGCGCATGATGGGCTTCCCGTCCTGATCGACAGGAATGACACTGTGCATTGCTGCGCTGAAGGAGACAAGGATAACACATTCAGGATCGGCACCGCTTTTCCTCATGACTTGCTTCACCGTACTGATAACGGCTTCGAAAATTTCCTCCGGATCTTGTTCCGCCACGTCTGTCGTAGGCGTATATAGCGGATACCCTTCATTAGCGGAAGCTATAATTTTACCGTTCTCTTCAAATAACACAGCTTTTGTACTTGTCGTGCCTATATCAATTCCGATCATATACGATAATTTGGCCACCTGATTCACCCTCTCTTTAGGATATATCCTTTTTTTATGTTTGATTCCAATTTAACTTTAGTTTATCGAAGGATGATTTTTAAGTATATTGCTGGCGATGGTGTTAAAAGTTCCGCCAAGGCCACTAGTCATTGAATTGACAACATCCATGGGTTTCATACCATAGCAATAAAGTAGCGTTGTGACCGAATAAGTTGTCGATCATATTGTATACTTGTCGACAATTTAATGTATGAATAGTTTTAATAAAATAGGGGGGAAATCCCTTACATTTCCTGATTAATGGATACTTTTATGAAGTGTTTGATGCGAATCGACAAAGTACTCCTCGATTTGGGCAGCAATGAAAGCCGGATCTTTAGTTTCCAACCCCTGCAGCAATTTGCGGTGCTTGTTAATGACAAAATTAATCTTATCATCTCCTTGGGACAAGATTTCCTCCGTCGTTATAAGCAATACCGTCATTACGATTTGGCGGATACTCAACCATAAATGCCAGATTCGCGCATGCTTTGCTTCCTTAATAATCAGTTCGTGAATGGAGAGGTCTTGATAGGCAAATTCCACGACATCAAGATGCTTGGCAGCAAGCTGCATTTTGTCAATAATCTGCTGAAGCTGTGAAATGACTAATGTAGTATCCTGCTCAACCAGACGCTTCCAGGCAAAACTCTCTATCAGAAATCTGACATCATACAATTCAGAAATATCATGAAGCTGCAGCCCATTAACGACAGCTCCCATTCGCTTAAGCGTAATTAATCCCTCAGTGGACAACGTCTTCAATGCTTCTCTGACAGGTGAACGACTCGTGCCAAAGTCGGCAGCAATTCCATTTTCGGACAGAACTTCTCCCTGTTTAATTGTGCCATTAATGATTTGTAGACGAAGTTCACAGGCGATTGCTTCGCCTAGTGAGCTTCCTTTTAGCCAAGAGGATGGATATTTCATGTTATAGACTCCCTATCACAAAGATACTAACTTATCATAACATGAATGATCCTGCCTGGGTACGTCAAGTCACTGCGTGCTTTCTACGGCATGACCGCCAAATTCATTGCGCAGGGCAGCGACGACTTTACCGTGAAAGGTATCGGTATCCTGTGATCGATATCGCATGAACAGAGACATGGCAATAACCGGTGCTGTTGCTTGAAATTCGAGCGCTGTTTCCACAGTCCACTTGCCTTCGCCAGATGAATTCATGACACCGCGGATATTGTCCAGCCTTGCATCTTTAGAAAATGCATTTTCAGTCAGCTCCATGAGCCAGCCGCGTATCACTGAACCGTTGGACCACACTCTGGCAACCTCTTCATAGTTAAAATCAAACGAACTTTTCTCTAAAATTTCAAAGCCTTCAGCGATAGCCTGCATCATGCCATACTCAATTCCGTTATGAACCATTTTTAGAAAATGTCCGCTGCCGCTAGGTCCTGCATATAAGTATCCTTTATCAACGGCAATGTCTTTAAAAATAGGCTCAATATGGCGAAACACAGTTACATCGCCGCCAATCATGAAGCAGCCGCCGTTTTCAGCCCCGTCTACGCCTCCGGAGGTTCCAACATCGAAAAAGTGAAGTCCTCGCTTTCCTAAATTTTCAGCTAGATCCAGAGAATTTTTGTAATTTGAATTGCCCCCATCAATAATAATATCGCCTTCATCTAAGTGCGGAAGCAAACTGTCAATTACCGAATGGAGAGCATCTCCGGCGGGAACCATAATCCAAATGATTCGCGGAGTATCCAGGGCAGAGACCAGCTCCTCCATATTGGAAGCGGGAATTGCTCCTTCTCTAGCAGCGCTTTCAACAGAACGTGGGTTCATGTCATAGGCAACCACATCGTGATGACATTGCAGTAAATTCAGCACGAGATTATAACCCATTTTTCCAAGTCCAATCATGCCAAGCTTCATACAAAAACACTCCTTATCTCAGACAAGTATACTTGTATACAACTTATATGCATTCATCATACATGCTCCGTTATATTCTGTAAATGCTTAATTGTTTATAATTTCTTGAGCCAAAATACTTTTCCACATGTGAATAACTTTTATACTGGGTAGTAATCATGAAGAATTGTGGACAACTGTTGAAAAATTCTAATGAAAAGAAATGCCGGGCCCGGTTGACTTTAGCCCGGGTTATATGGTTAAATGAAAAAAGGCATTTTCTGTGGATAATGAAAATGGTGAATATAGAAGTTAGACCTTGTGAGGGGGTGCAATAGATGAAACCGACTTTCAAACCGAATGTGAGCAAACGTAAAAAGGTTCACGGTTTCCGTAAGAGAATGAGCACGAAAAATGGCCGTAAAGTTATAGCTGCTCGTCGTCTAAAAGGCAGAAAAGTACTCAGTGCGTAAATGACTGCGTGAAGACCACTACGGTGGTCTTTTTTTAAAGGTATATGCAAATATTGTGGCTCTGGTTCCCTGCAGTGAACGTTCCGCTTTTTCGTTTCCGTCCCTCGGTTGTGGTACCGCATGATATTGTCGGAAGTGACTTTGAAGCGCTTGTTGCTGCGGGGTTATTTTTGTTAATTATGTGATGATGGTATGAAATCGATAGCGTGCACTTAAATTTTTGTTAGGCATGCTCTTTAATAATAATGAACGTTATGATTTTCACGTAAGCAGGAATAGGGTATATATGAAACGGGACACCTAACTTAAAATGAGGTTTACCGTTTTTAGTGTTGGTTTATACTACAAAGAAAGTGAAGCCCTGTATTGTCCTAAATCGATGCGGGGTTCGAATCAAGGAGATTGTCGTGCATAAGAAGCTACGATTAAGGAACCGGGCAGATTTCAGCCGAGTATATCGGTTTGGTAAGTCTTTTGCCAACCGCCAGCTTGTCGTTTATTGGTCGAATAAACCGGATATTGAACGATTTCGGCTGGGCGTCTCGGCCAGTAAGAAAATTGGCAATGCCGTTGTCCGCAACCGGATGCGCCGGATGATCAAGGAGATCGTTAGGCTGCATGAGGCTAAAATTAGGGATCATGTAGACATCATTTTTATCGTACGAAAAGGTGCAGTTGGGATGGAGTATCAGGAATTGGAGAAAAGCGTACTTCATGCCCTGCGCAAAGCCTCGCTGCTCAAGCCTTCCAGACCGTAGGGATGCTTGTTTATTTGTCCTTATAAATATGTTATGATTTACGATGAATGGATAGGTTAAGAGAGGGGTTTTGAAGTGTCGCGTTTGAAGAATAATAGAAGCAAATGGCTTCTCCTCATTTTAGCGATCGGTCTTGTTGTCGTGCTTGCCGGTTGCGGACAAGTTACGAATAACGCTACGACAACTGAAAATATGCGTAATAGCAGCTCTTGGTGGACTGCGAATGTCGTTTATTACTTCTCATTTGCTTTGGATACGTTTGCGGATTGGTTTGGCGGGGAATATGGTCTGGCGATTCTCGTTCTAACTATTATTGTTCGTACGTTGATTTTGCCACTGACGCTTAAGCAGGTCAAGAGTTCAAAAGCGATGCAAGCCATACAGCCTGAATTAAACAAGATTCGGGAAAAGTATAAAGACAATCCTGAACAGCAGCAGCAAGAGACCATGAAGCTGTTTCAGGAGCATGGCGTCAATCCGATGGCTGGCTGCTTTCCTTTATTGATTCAGATGCCAGTATTTATTGCGCTATATAATTCGATTTACAATAATTCGGCGATCGGCTCTCACTCTTTCTTATGGTTGCAGCTTGGAGAGAAAGATAGCTTGTACATTCTGCCGATTATCGCGGCGATAACGACATTTATTCAGACGAAGATGATGTCAAATATGAACCCGTCTGGTATGCAGGGGCCAATGCAGTTCATGATGCTGATCTATCCGGTATTAATCTTCGTGATGGCGATTCAGTTTCCTGCAGCACTCCCTCTGTACTGGGTATACAGTAACCTGTATACGATCGCGCAAAACTATTTCATTTATCGTAAGAAGGATCCTGTTGCAGTTACAGCCGGTGGCGGAAGTGACGGCGGATCTAAGTCGAAAAAGGGCGGTTCCAACTTAAAAGCCGGTCATCCCGGCAAAGGAGCCAAGGAGGCCAAAAAGTCGAAATGAATAAAATTGTGACGTCGGGAAAAACCATTGAAGAAGCTGTAAGACAAGGATTGGCCAAGCTCGGCACTACCGAGGATAAAGTTGCCGTGAATGTGTTGGAGCAGCCGTCAAAAGGATTCCTGGGGCTGATTGGTGTCAAGGAAGCTAAGGTAGAGTTAACCTTGCTCGAAGAGACTCCATCAGAACCGCTTCAAGGAAGCCGTTCGAACGATACTGTTCCTGTAACTTATAAAGAGGGTGTAGTTAGCGACGGACGGGATCCTTACGAGGAGGCGGCGTCATTTGTTCGGGACGTCGGCGAGAATATGGGTCTTCAGGTAAATGTAGAAGTGCAGCATAAGAAGGATAATACGGTACTTAACATTTCCGGCAATGATTTGGGATTACTGATCGGGCGGAGAGGTCAAACCCTCGATGCCCTGCAATATTTGGCGAATATTATCGCTAACCGTTATTCCGATAGCTTCGTTCGTATCGTGCTTGATGCGGAGAATTTCCGGGAACGCCGGAGAAAGACGCTCGAGGATTTGGCCGTCAGGCTTGCTGGCCGGGTGATTCGCACCCGTAAAGAGCTGGCTCTTGAACCGATGTCGCCGCAGGAGCGCAAAGTGATTCATTCCAAACTTCAGGATCACCCAGAGGTTAAGACATACAGTAAAGGTGAGGAGCCTAACCGGCGTGTTGTAATCGCCCTGAAGCAGAGTAAATGAATGGAGGACGCAATGACGTTGTTTCGGCAAATGTCATTGCGTCTTGTTTTTTTATTGTATGTTCAACCGACCCAAACCCTCCCACCGTAATGGAGGGCTCCCGAAGGCTTGCAGCCCTCGTCGGGGCTCCCGCAAACAGGAGTAACGTTGGAGGTAAAAGAGGCGCCCCTACATCGCTGTTCCCCTCAGGAATGCGCTTGGGTGTATGCAAGGCACGCTTTTCCCCCTTCGGGTACGTCTTACTTTTGGAGCACCCGGTAACCTGAGAACACGCTGCAGGCATTTCTGCTGTCGACACACCCGTGTATCGGTTGGGACAGTTGAAATCAAGTTATCGGTTTATGTTCATTGTGCTTGTAATGAGTTTCTATCCCTTTGGGATGTGCTTGGGGACGAGCGGGAATTATAATATGTATGATGATGAGTTGTGAGCAGGGGAACGTCTAGGAACGACGGTGCTGGACTGCGTAAGGTTAGGCTTAATAGGTGAAAAGTGTAGCAGAGCCGTCCGTTTGAATTCGGAGAAGCGGTAGCGTTCGCCTTTGTCGTCGGATTATAATCTCTTATGAATTTATCAGATCATAATAATCCGATGACAACAGCGATCGAAGGATCAAACGGACTGCGCCGCGACTAACATTTTCACTACAAGTTTTTTTACACGCGGTTACCGTTTTGCTTCTCCGGACGGCAGATCAAGTATTATTATTCAATCACGAGGTGAATTAACTATGTTGAGCGATACAATCGCTGCTATATCGACGGCAGTAGGCGAAAGTGGGATTGCGGTAATTCGTGTCAGTGGGCCGGAGGCGATTGCTGAAGTGGGAGCATTGTTTCGCTCCAAGAAGCCTCTAACGGATGTAGATAGCCATACCGTACATTATGGCTTTATTATAAACCCAAAGACGCAAGAGAAACTGGAAGAAGTGCTGGTATCGGTATTCCGTGCGCCTCGTTCATTTACGACAGAGGATGTGGTGGAAATCAGCACACATGGTGGAATCATTTCTGTCAAGCGGGTGATGGATCTTCTGCTGCTTCAGCCGAACATTCGCTTGGCAGAGCCAGGGGAATTTACGAAGCGGGCGTTCTTGAACGGGCGTATTGACTTGTCGCAGGCAGAGGCGGTGATCGATTTGATCCGTTCGAAGTCGGATCGGGCATTCTCGGTCGCTCTGAAGCAGGTGGAGGGTGATCTATCCCGGAAAATTGCGGCGTTGCGTCATACGCTGGTGGAGACGCTGGCGCATATCGAGGTCAATATTGATTACCCTGAGCATGACGTCGAATCGATGACGACGCAGTTCATCAAAACAAAATGTATGGAAGTGACTGAAGGGATCGAGCAGCTTCTCAAGACGGCAAATCAGGGAAAAATTCTGCGGGAAGGCATTACTACGGCGATTGTAGGGCGTCCGAATGTGGGCAAATCATCGCTTCTAAATGCTTTGGCTAGAGAGAATAAGGCGATCGTTACCGATATTCCAGGTACGACTCGGGATGTGATTGAAGAATATGTGACGATTAATAATATTCCGCTCAAGCTGTTGGATACGGCGGGAATTCGCGAAACGATCGATGTTGTGGAGCAAATTGGAGTAGAGCGCTCTAAGGCTGCGGTGAATGAGGCTGATTTGATTTTGTTAGTACTGAATAATGCTGAGCTGCTGCATGAAGACGAGATTCACTTGATGGAGCAACTGAGAGGACGGCAAACGATTGTACTGCTGAATAAGATTGATTTGCCATCGCAGCTTAATAGGGAGGTTGTCAGGCGTTATTTTCCCGAGGAAGCTATCGTAGAGTTATCCGTGAAGACAGAGGAGGGGCTTGAGCATTTGGAGGAGGCGATCTCGAAGCTATTTTTCGGGGGGCAGCTGGAGTCCGGGGATCTCACTTACGTCAGCAACGTGCGGCATATTGCCCTGTTGAATAAAGCGAAGCAATCGCTTGCGGATGCTTATGAGGCAGCGGATATCGGTATTCCAATCGATATTCTGCAAATTGATGTTAGATTAGCCTGGGAACAATTGGGTGAAGTGATCGGAGATGCTGCGCCGGATGCGTTGATTGATCAGATTTTCTCCCAATTTTGTCTGGGAAAATAGTTCTTCGCACGTATGAGCGGTATTCATTCATGGTATGATGAAAAAGAATGTTTTGAATAGTTTAATTTTAAAACAATTATTGTTATTTACGATATAATTTTTGAATTTAAAGGGGGGTTTAGGATGGGGTTTGTAGCAGCAGAATACGACGTGATCGTCGTCGGTGCTGGACATGCAGGCAGTGAATCTGCATTAGCTGCAGCTCGTATGGGCTGTAAAACACTACTGGTAACGATTAACCTGGACATGGTCGCTTTCATGCCGTGTAATCCTTCCATCGGAGGGCCGGCGAAGGGTCATGTTGTAAGAGAGGTAGACGCCATCGGCGGTGAAATGGGCCGTAATATCGATAAAACTTTTATCCAAATGCGAATGCTGAACACAGGGAAAGGGCCTGCGGTCCATGCGCTTCGTGCCCAAGCCGATAAGGTGCTCTACCAGCATGCGATGAAGGAAACGCTGGAGAAGCAGGATAACTTAACGCTGCGTCAAGGCATGGTTGAGGATTTAATTGTAGAGGATGGCAAATGTGTGGGGGTTGTCACCCAGACTGGAGCAGAATACCGCAGTAAGGCGGTAGTTTTGACGACAGGAACCTATCTGCGCGGCAAGATTATTATGGGTGAGCTCGCCTATGAGAGCGGCCCGAACAATCAGCAGCCTGCCGTTAACCTATCTTATAATTTGAAAAAGCTTGGCTTTGAACTCGTTCGTTTCAAAACAGGTACGCCACCTCGGGTTCATCGAGATTCGATTGATTTTTCTCAGACGGAAATTCAGCCGGGGGATGAAAACCCTAAATTTTTCTCCTACGAAACAAAAAGCTCGGATAATGAGCAGTTGCCATGTTGGCTAACTTATACCTCGGCTGAGACGCATGAAATTATCAATGCGAATTTACAACGCGCGCCGATGTTCTCGGGGATTATTGAAGGAACCGGTGCGAGATACTGTCCGTCTATTGAGGACAAAATCGTTCGTTTTAGCGATAAGCCACAGCATCAGGTTTTTCTGGAACCGGAAGGAAAGAATACGGCGGAGTATTATGTGCAAGGATTATCAACCAGTATGCCGGAAGAGGTTCAGGAGCAAATCGTTCGCTCGGTTCCCGGACTGCAGAATGCCAAAATTATGCGTAGCGGCTATGCGATTGAATATGATGTCATCGTACCGACTCAGCTATGGCCAACGATGGAAACGAAGCTACTTCCTGGCTTATTTACGGCTGGACAAATCAATGGTACATCTGGATATGAAGAGGCATCGGCTCAAGGGGTTATGGCAGGTATTAACGCTGCTCGCAAGGTTCAAGGTAAAGAAGCTATCGTACTTGATCGGTCCCAAGGGTATATTGGGGTACTAATCGATGATTTGGTGACGAAAGGGACGAATGAGCCTTACCGTCTGCTCACCTCGCGCGCAGAATATCGTTTATTGCTTCGCCATGATAATGCCGACCTCAGACTTACTGAAATCGGTTATGAGATCGGACTGATCTCACCGGAGCGCTATGCGCAGTTCCTTGATAAGAAGGAGAAGGTGGAGCAGGAGGTAGAGCGTCTCCGAACAACCAAAGTTCGTCCGGTAGACATCAATCCACTCTTGGAGTCTATCGGCTCAGCCACGATTCAGGACGGCAGTAATTTGCTGGCTATTTTGCGGCGTCCAGAGGTGTCCTACGCGCATATCCATCAATTTTCACCAGCTGAAGTTGCTTTGGACGAGGAAATGATGGAACAGGTTGAAATTCAAGTGAAATATGCGGGATATATCGAAAAACAGCTTCTCCATGTTGAAAAATTGAAAAAAATGGAAAAGAAAAAACTTCCTGAAAATATCAAGTACGAGGACATCCAGGGGCTGGCTATCGAAGCACGACAGAAACTAGCTAAGATTCGTCCTCTCTCCATTGGGCAAGCATCACGAATTTCAGGGGTATCGCCAGCTGATATCTCCATTCTTCTTGTCTATTTGGAACATTATAACCGGGTTACCGCTGCAGGAGGATAAGTGATTGGATCAAATACAAAATCAATTTCAATCATTGCTTCGCGATCAAGGAATTGAGGTCAATGCGGGGCAATTAGCCCAGTTTGAAACCTATTTTAATGAATTGGTCTCTTGGAATGAGAAAATGAATTTGACGGGGATCACAGAGCGTGATCAGGTATATGTGAAGCATTTCTATGACTCACTATCCTTGTCCTTTTATGTAAATATGACAAGTGTTCATACAATGGCGGACATTGGTTCTGGAGCCGGATTTCCAGGCATTCCATTAAAAATTTGTTTTCCACATATCAAGCTCACGATCGTAGATTCACTCAACAAGCGAATACAATTTTTGCAGAACATCGTGGATCAACTCTCGTTGGATGGTGTTGAACTCATTCATGGTCGAGCAGAGGATATTGCCCGTAAGCCACAATACCGTGATCAATTCGATTTAGTAACAGCTCGAGCTGTAGCTCGAATGGCTGTATTGAATGAATTTTGCCTTCCTTTCGTTAAAATAGGCGGTATTTTTGCAGCCATGAAGGGAAGTGATCCGCGTGAAGAGGTAGAGGAAGCAGCACGCAGCATGAAAGTGCTTAACGCGAAGCTATCGGCTAGTCATCACTTTACCTTACCTATGGATAGTTCTGATCGCCATATCATTCTTGTAAATAAAACCGCGGCGACCCCAAAGGCCTATCCACGAAAAGCCGGAACACCTTTAAAGTCACCTATTATTTAGTTTAGCAGCATCTGAACAGCATCATTTTAATGATAAATTATGATCCTTCCAGCAATATGTTCCACGTGAAACATATTGCTGGGGGATCTCTTCTTCATGTCAGGAAGCAGAAAAATAGCTAAATAAGAGAATAGGATTATAGTGAAAAAAGTGGTAGAATAGATATAACGATCATCATTTTGTCCGATATTCGTTAATTTCTATGGAAAATGCTTAATTCTATCTACGATATACTAATGTATCTTGAAAATGCATTGTTCGTAGAAATTAACTATGAAATACTGCCAATTCAAAGAGGAATCCTCTTGCCTGAAGACATAGGCAGTTGATTTTCTTAAGGGGACTATTTCAACATTATAGGATTAAAAATGTTTAGCTTTGCTTGGACAGCTCTATAGTTGCAAGAAAACTACTGCCAAAAGCAGTCTGTCTACTTTAGAAATTACGTCGCAGACGTTTTTTTCACCGTTTACTGTGCGGCTTTCCCTTAGTTTTGATAAGCAAGGAAATGCAGCCCATAAGGCATTGCCTTATGACACTATGAACTTAGGTGGTAATTGACGGAATGAAGGAACAATTTTCGAAATTGTTTGGTTTTGCCGAACGAAGCAGCGGAGATGAAGTGAAACAAATTCCGGTTGGTGAAATTGTAAGCAGTCCATACCAACCTAGAACTATTTTTGACGATGATAAAATCGAAGAGCTGTGCCAGACGATTAAGACTCATGGCATCATTCAGCCGATCGTAGTTCGCCAACGAAATGATAAGTATGAGCTTATTGCTGGAGAAAGACGTTGGCGCGCTGTGGTGAAGTTAGGTTACGAGACAATACCTGCGATTTTGCGGGACTTTAATGATTCTCAAGCTGCTTCTATTGCTTTGATTGAGAATCTGCAACGGGAGGGGCTTACCTCGATCGAGGAAGCTCTTGCTTATCAAAATTTGATCGATTTGCATCAGCTGACTCAGGAGAGCTTAGCTCAGCGGCTAGGAAAGAGTCAATCGACAATTGCCAATAAAATTCGATTGCTCCAACTGCCGGAACAAGTAAAGACAGCGCTCATGGAACGAAAAGTTACGGAGCGGCATGCCCGGGCTCTACTATCTCTTGATACCGAGGAGCTTCAATTAAAGGTATTGGATGAGATTATCAGCAAAGAATTGAATGTGAAGCAGACCGAAGCTAGGATAGCATTTTATAAAGAAGTCGCTAAGAATAAGAAGACGCCTAGACGAATTTCTTTCTCGAAGGATGTTCGCTTGGCCTTGAACACGATTCGTCAATCGATTGATATGGTATCTGGCTCTGGAATGCAAATCAAAACTTCGGAGAAGGACCATGAAGATCATTATGAAATTGTGATTCAAATTCCTAAAAGATAATGAATGATTCTCGCTGACCATGACCGCGAGGTTAGAAGGTCAGCTTCTTTTTCGGCAAAATGGCTTGAGTCATCCAGGTTCATTTCCATCTAACCGAACATGCAGCTAGCGGGAATGATCTTACCTAATGAAGTAATACATGTTAAGGATGACTTTGTTGTCTTTTTGTAGCTTCAGCTTAGTGGATACTACCTAGATTCATACTACAAGAAGATTTTTAACGGATACTGAGGTGAAATAGATTGTCTAAAATCATTGCCATTGCTAATCAAAAGGGAGGAGTCGGTAAAACGACCACCTCCGTAAACCTCGGGGCAGGACTTGCTGCGATCGGTAAAAAAGTTCTGCTCATTGATATTGACCCGCAAGGAAACACGACAAGTGGAATTGGGATCAACAAGGCCGATGTTGCCAACTGTATTTATGATGTGCTAATAAATGAAGTCAACCCGAGAGAAGCAATCGTTTCTACAGAGGTGGATGGGTTGGATATTATTCCTGCTACCATTCAACTGGCAGGGGCTGAAATTGAGCTTGTACCTACGATTTCGCGTGAAGTCCGGCTTAAGAAATCGATTCAACAAGTCAAGGATATGTATGATTATGTGCTTATCGATTGTCCGCCATCGCTTGGTATTCTAACCATTAACTCATTGACGGCGGCTGATTCAGTGTTGATTCCTATTCAGTGTGAATATTATGCGCTTGAGGGGTTAAGTCAACTTTTGAATACGGTACGTCTTGTTCAGAAGCATCTAAATACCTCTCTTCAAATTGAAGGTGTTCTGCTCACGATGTTTGACGCTAGAACGAATTTGGGCATTCAAGTCATTGAAGAGGTTAAAAAATATTTTCAGCAGAAGGTTTATAGAACCGTTATTCCGCGTAATGTTCGCTTAAGTGAAGCACCATCGCATGGTCAATCGATTATAACGTACGATCCCCGGTCTAAGGGAGCGGAAGTATATTTAGAGTTGGCAAAGGAAGTGGTCTCTTATGAGTAAGCGATTGGGGAAAGGTTTGGATGCGCTGATACCATCACTCTCCATTCAAGAGGATGATAAGGTGGTGGACATTCCACTAAATCAGCTTCGAGCCAACCCGTACCAACCAAGAAAAACTTTTGATGAAGATGCTATTCGCGAATTGGCAGAGTCGATTCGTCAGCATGGGGTTATTCAGCCGATCATCGTTCGCAGTGTGCTAAAGGGTTATGAAATCATTGCGGGGGAACGGAGATATCGTGCCTCTCAGTATTGTGGTAATGATACTATCCCGGCTGTAGTTCGTTCTTTCTCCGATCAGCAGGTGATGGAAATTGCTCTGATTGAAAACCTGCAACGTGAAAATTTGAATGCAATGGAAATCGCAGTAGCTTATCAGGGGTTGATGGATCAATTTCAGCTCACGCAAGAAGAACTATCATTGAAGGTAGGTAAGTCTCGTTCTCATATCGCAAATTTCTTGCGGTTGTTATCACTACCGGAAGAAGTGAAGGAATATGTTTCACGTGGAACATTATCCATGGGACATGCTCGAGCTCTTGTCGGTTTGAAGGATGCAACCATAATTAAGGAGCTAGCTAAGCAATGTATTGATCATGAGTGGAGCGTACGTGAGCTTGAGGATGCTGTTCAACAGTTGGATCGCAAGAAGAAGGATAAGCAAAAGACAATAAACCAAAAACGTGATCCTTATATAGAGGAAGTTGAAGGAAACCTGCGAGAAAGATTTAAAACAACAGTAAAGATTAAACCGAGTAAAGATAAAGGGAAGATCGAAATTAATTATTATAGTCAGCAAGATCTGCAAAGATTGCTTGACTTACTATCTTGACTAAACTAGATATAGTTTGCTAGAAATTCACGAGTATAAAATATTCTTATTTAGAGTTTATTGCGGATGACATATTCGTCTTGTCTGGGGGATGTTCAGTCTCTGCAGCGGAGGGATATGTCATTCTTTAATCTTACTCATAGATTGCCTGGCTAATAGTTTAAAAGAGATGGTATAAGTGAATATAAGGATCAAGGATCGCCATCAATAAGTCATGAGCCAGTGTTACATCAGTGAATAAACTGAAACAGAAAGTGAAAATAGTAAGATGAGATATAGGGACGTAATTGTTGTCAATTAAGGAGGCGAGTTTTCTGGAAAAGCAAGCTGTCATTTATTTTGATCATGCTGCTACATCATGGCCTAAACCACCGGAAGTAGGGGAGGCTATGATGAAGGTTCTTAATGGTCAAGCGGCCAGTGCGGGGCGAGGGAGTCATAATATGGCCCTGCAAGCGGGAAGAGTAATGTATAACGCTAGGCGCTCGCTCGCGACGCTATTTCATATTGCCAATCCCAATGACATTGTATTTACCTCCAACACGACTGCGGCATTGAACTTGGCTATCAAGGGCTGGCTAAAGCCTGGCGATCATGTGATTGCAACTATGGTTGAGCATAATTCAGTGAGAAGACCATTAGAATACTTGAAAAGAACCATTGGAATTCAGGTTGATTATGTGGCTGTGAATGATTCGGGGCAATTAGATATGGAGGCAGTCAGAAATTCCATTCGCTCAGAGACGACTTTAGTTGTTTGTTCACATAGCTCAAATTTGCTGGGAAGTATTATGCCTCTTGATGAATTAGGGCGTTTGGCTCGTGAGCATGGAGCAGTTTTTCTGGTAGATGCGGCTCAAACTGCTGGGACATATCCCATTGACGTTGCTGAAATGGGAATTGATATGCTTGCTTTTCCAGGGCATAAGGGGTTGCTTGGCCCACAGGGCACAGGAGGTTTATATATTTCTCCCCAGGTGGAGTTGGAGCCGCAGTTGCATGGAGGGACAGGAAGTCAATCCGAAGAGCTTGAGCAGCCAACAGTTCGGCCAGATCGGTATGAGGCGGGTACGGCAAATACGGTCGGTATTGCCGGGTTGGCAGCTGGGGTGAATGTTGTACTCAAATATGGGGTAGAACAAGTTTATGAACATCAGTGGAAGCTTGTCCAAACGATGATGGAGGAGTTATCCAAAATGCCGGGCGTATCTTTGATTGGGCCAAAGCTGGGTGAAGCAAGAACGGGGCTCGTGTCTTACAATGTGGCGGGCAGAGATGCTGCGGAGATTGCTTTTAGGTTAGATAGAGAATATGGAATTGCTGTGCGCGCCGGGTATCATTGCACGCCATTAGGACATATGACAGCAGGAACAACGGAGGGCGGGGCTGTTAGAGCTAGTGTAGGTTTTGGTACGACGGAGAAAGAGGTTGAGTCATTCGTACTAGCCATGCGGAAAATTTTGGCTCAATGACATGAACATAGGGGAGAGGAAGCATGCAAGAATGGAATGAGCTCATTCTGGAACAGTTAGTTTGGGTTGTAATTGGGTTAGTTATCGTCGTGGTTTGGCTGCTCATCTGGAACTTGCTTCAGGGCAGTAAGCTCCGGAAGATCCGTCGGAAATATGAATTGATGATGCAGGGAGCAGGAGTAGAGGACCTGGAGGGGCTACTCGTCGATTTGAAACTACAGCAAGGCAAGTTAGAGGATGTACAGGATCAACAGCAGAAGATACTCGAACGGCTGCAAATGCTGGTGCCGAAGCAGAAAGCAAAAATCGGCATGAAGCGTTATAACGCTTTTGCCGAGCGTGGGAATGATTTAAGTTTCTCTATCGCATTTATAAATGATGAGAAGGATGGGGTCGTCATTACGGGTATTTATAATCGGGACGGCTCTTATGTATATGCCAAGCCATTAACGAAAGGGGAATCCCCTCATGCGTTATCTCAAGAAGAAATCGAGGTTATTGCTCTTGCCGCGCAAGGGGAATGAAGCCATTATGCCATTCTTTAATGGCAGAATAAAGACTACTGGCTATAATATCAGACAAGCGCATGACTAAGCTAAGTCGTGTGTTCTGTAATACAAAATACTCCATGAAGCCGCCGACATTGACGATGCCTGTAAGATGGATATCGCCAACCGGCGGTAATTCTTTATTTACGCCTGCTCCAGGGCGGAGTGGGCCTTGCACGACTTGGATGGATCCAACGCTTGAGGTTTGACCCAGGCAAGCATCAATTCCAATAATGTAAGGATCTAGAAATGTGCTGTGAATTTGTTGGAGAGTATCTTTCAAGTTCATCGCATGCACGGGTTCCTCTAATGTACCGTACAAGTGAAAGTAAGGGCATTTATATTTGGATAAGGAAGTGCCGACTAGGGGCCCAAGGCAATCGCCGGTAGAACGATCTGTACCGATACAGACGACGACAATTTCCTGTCCAGGTGCGATCTGAGCAAGATGAAGTAGCAATCGATGAATAATCGCGGAATGAATGCCTGGCTCAGTGTGGGGTATTTTTAAATAAGGAATTTCTTGTCCTGTTAACGACGGATTTAGCTGAGACATTGAAATCTTCCTTTCCGCTTAGAATTATCCAATATAGCTACCGGAACACCGGAATATATGCTATTAGGAATAATAGATAGTATATGGAAAAAAGAACATTTCTATACTCCGACTAAAGTATCGCTTATAATAGGGGGCTAAAGCAGTGGACACATGGTTAGTAATGGCATTTGATTCAACGCAGCAAGCATTAAGGGCCGAGATGCTGCTGGAGTATGCGGAAATTGAAATCGACCTGTATCCAACACCGAAAGAAATTACGGCAGGCTGCGCTTTATCAATTCGGTTCCCAAAGGAAGCGCTCATTACTGTTAAGGAGATCATCATTCAAGAGCAAGTAGATATTCGGGGAATCTATTCCCCATCAAAATCAGGATATGATAACATCGAATTGTAGGAGGGGATAGATGATACTGCTCACCAATATAATGGAAGATGGAAGTGAAGTAGACCCTGCCGAGCAAGCAATTAAAGTGGCTGTAACCTGGAAAGATAAGCTGTGGGATTGGGCAACTAACGTCGAAATGTGGGAAATGGTTATGTTCTCAGCCCTGCGTATTATTGTTCTATTTATTCTGACACGCATATTTATCAGAGTTATTTATCGGATTATCGATCGCTCTTTGGAGAAAAAGGAGCAGAGTCGATTGAAGGTGAATCCTCGTAGATTAGTTACTGTTGCCGGGCTGTTGAAAAATGTTACTTCGATTACAAGCAATTTCATTATGATCATGCTTGTTCTTGGCGAAGTTGGCTTTCAGCTTGCACCGCTGCTTGCCGGAGCTGGGGTGCTCGGTTTAGCCATCGGTTTTGGGGCTCAGAGCTTGGTGAAGGATGTGATCGCAGGCTTTTTCATCATTCTTGAGGATCAATTTGCAGTAGGTGATGTGATTCAAACAGGTGGTCTTAAAGGGACGGTAGAGATGATCGGACTTCGTTCCACACGGCTCGTGAGTTGGACTGGCGAAGTGCATATTATTCCGAATGGCACAATTACTAACGTGACGAACTATTCGTTAAATAACGCGATGGTTGTTGTAGATTTTCCGTTCAGCAATACGAAGAAACTCGAAGAGATGATTAGCTTGTTGAAGAAAGCGATGCTAAAGATGAAGGAGGATCATCCTTACACTTCTGAAGTTCCTCATGTGGTTGGCATCCAGTCACTCTCAGCCAGCGAATTTGTCATCCGCATTGCTATGGAAGGTTTGCCGGAGATGAGAGAAGAGATGGAGCGCCAAATTAGGACCTATATTAAACAGGCGCTTGAGGAAGAGGAAGCTTTAGCATTGCCGGACGGAGAGTAGACAACATCTAAATTAAAGACAGAGATGGAAAAGTCGTCTTAAATGGGCGATAATTTAGAATAATTAAGGAAGAAGTAGGAGAGGAATAAGATGGAGCGTAAATCGTTTGGGCTGGGTGATGTAGTCATGATGAAGAAAAACCATCCTTGTGGCAGCAATGAAATGGAAGTAATTCGTATGGGGATGGATATCCGGATCAAGTGTGTTGGCTGCAAGCATAGTGTACTCGTCCCGAGAGCAAAATTTGAGAAAAATATGCGTAAAGTGATTCGTTCAGCTGCAGCTGGGGAAGAGGGGACGGCATCCCAAGATCCATCCTAACTTAAGGATGGTCACTTTTTTGTAAGGTTGAGTTATCCACAAATATTTAAATAATAGTACCAAAAAACGGGAACGTACGATCTCTTGATAATTTAAGTGATTTGTGGTATATTCAATAGTGCTGTGGAAAGGTACCCAAGAGGTCCAAGGGGGCTGACTCGAAATCAGCTAGGCGTGTCAAAGCGTGCGTGGGTTCGAATCCCACCCTTTCCGCCATTATAGTCGCAAGACTGTAGTTAGGGGGATGAGAACCCACAAAAGTGGGGGCGTCGGAGCATTATCTTCGGTAGCATAATCATCGCAGTCCCGTAATGAAATGTAGGGTATCCCACCCTTTCCGCCATCTCTCGTATACCGCGTCATTATCACGTTTTCAGTACGTTATGTGTACGGAAACTGGACGCAGAGAGCGCTAGATGATCCGAACATACCTGAATGATTCCGAAGTCTTCTACGTTAATAACGCGTAGGAGGCTTTTTTGTTATGGATAAACGTACGGGAAAGAAAACGATAAATCAGCGAGCTCCAATTGCGGATGTAGGCCTGCCGTCTTATACGCTTGATGAAGTGGTTGATTTCTGGTTAAGGGTAAAGCGCGGCAAAAACTTAAAAGAGCGGAGAATTGAACAGATAAACAAAACTCGTAAATCAATATATGGTGAGGATTAACGCTATCCCGGGGACATCCCTGATAATAAGCGGGTCTAAAATAAGAGGGTCTAAGCAATTATTTCGGTAGGGCCGACGTTTTGGGGGAATTACCTACCCCTTTGTCGAAGTACAGGGCGAAGGGTGGGCGGATTGAATATCATATGTTATTGACCTGGAGACAGAACAGGAAAAGATCATAATAGCAAGGTGACGAAGTTAGATCTTTGAGAGTTGGAAATTCCTTTGAAGATTTCGTATTCTGGATGCAAGCATAATTGCTTGCTGGAACTGTATAAACAACAAAGGAGAACCCTTTGGGGGTTCTCCATTTGCAGACGGGATGCGGATTGGAATTCTTCTCTCACGACTAAGAAACAGTTGATCTTCGCCTAAGCGTTAACGAAGTGACAAAGAGGGGTCTTTTTCAATTCGCGATCTTGTGCTTCTAACGGATAGTGAATAAGACTCCAAACAGCTGTGTTGCTCGTAGATGATCCAACGGAACCACACCTCTCTTTGCATCGCCGTCTAAGTGTATTATGTGCAGGTTGGCCTGTTTTATGCACAAATTATAAATTTAAAATTGTGTGATGATAAAGCATGTAGTATTCAACTTAGTGCACGCTAGTGCACGCGGGCTTTTTCGGCTTTTTTCCATTTGCGATCTTTGTTGGTTGTCTTGGGAAATGTCTCGCCCCGTTTTAGTTCGACTCGCTTAGGGTTTTGAATTTGCGTATGGAAGCTGCGCGCCTCACCTACTTCAGTGTAGATGCCAGGATTGGGAGCTTTGTCTCCGGGCTCAAATTCGGTTTTCTCGCCCATTATTGAGACCTCCTTTCGGTATGATTTGATGTTTGAAGTGATGATTAAGGTAAGAAGCATGACTATTTTATGTAGTTCGTTGATGTTTCATACTTGCAGGGTTAACGAGGGTTTGATATAATATTTTGGTGCGAGTTGAAGCTCGCTCCTTGCTCCCATGGGCAACAAGGTGGGGGCCATAGTCCAAGAGGAGGTGACATATATGCGCAAATATGAAGTGATGTACATTATTCGTCCTGAACTTGAACAGGAAGCTGTTCAAGCTGTAGTTGACAAATTCCAAGGCATCATCCAAAACGGCGGTGAAATTACAAAGCACGAAGTAATGGGTAAACGCCGGCTTGCGTATGAGATTAACAAGATCCGTGACGGTATTTACGTTCTCGTGAATTTCACGGCGACTCCTGAAGTCGTTGCTGAGCTCGAGCGGATTCTGAAGATTTCCGATGAGGTTATCCGTTATCTCATTACAAAAGACGTAGCCTAATTCAAGGCATGGAGGAAGTCAGTTTAGACTTGTTCAAGCCTAATTGTACTTTGTAAACATTTGCCCGGAGGAGGGGATTGGATTGTTGAACCGTGTCATTCTGATCGGACGTCTAACTAGAGACCCCGAGCTGCGTTATACGCCATCTGGCGTAGCGGTTACTCAGTTCACGATTGCCGTGGACAGACCGTTCACATCGCAGGGAGGAGAACGCGAAGCGGATTTTATTCCGGTCGTAACTTGGAGACAACTGGCTGAGACGTGCGCGAATTACTTACGTAAGGGTCGACTCACAGCGGTTGAGGGACGCATTCAGGTACGGAATTACGAGAATAACGAAGGCAAACGTGTATACGTAACCGAAGTCATTGCTGATAATGTCCGTTTCTTGGAGTCTAATCGTGAAGGTGGCAGTGGTGGTGGACAGCGCGAGGAGAATCCATTTGGAGGAAGCAGTGCGGGTGGCAATAGCAACCGCAGCAGCAATTTCTCACGCAGCAACCAAGATCCATTCTCTGACGATGGGAAACCGATCGATATTTCGGATGACGATTTGCCATTTTAATATAGGAAGGACTGAATAGCATGAGCTTCAAGCAAAGAGAAGGCGGAGACGACAAAAGACCGGCACGCCGCGGTGGCCGCAACAAACGTCGTAAAGTATGTTTCTTCACTGTGAACAAGATTACTCACATTGACTATAAAGATACTGAGTTGCTCAAGAAATTCATCAGCGAGCGCGGTAAAATTTTGCCACGCCGTGTGACTGGTACGAGCGCGAAGTATCAACGTCTATTGACAATTGCGATCAAACGCTCCCGTCAAATCGCATTGCTTCCGTACACTACGGAGTAATGGCGTAGACAACTAGCGTTAAGGGTATAAAGATCCCCTTCAAGTAAACAAGTAGAGGTGCCTCTGGGAGGAAGACTTCTATTGTTGAACGAAGGGGATTTTTTATTTTTATAAAAGCTTAACAAAATTGACATGGGCGATTAGCTCCACCTATTTCCAAGTATATCCTAAATTACAAAAAAACACTTGGAATATAATTGGGATTAATATATAGTAAATAAAAAGAATAATTTTCTAGTAGAGGTTATTTATATAAATAGTGTTTTTAAGTTGAAATTTAAAACCGAGTAAATAGGGCAGAATAATTGTTTTTAGATGACTTCTTAAACGTTATACAAAACCTTCTGATAGGGTGATGACTGTGGCTGAAGAACTCTTAAGAATCGAGAATCTGTCGACCTCTTTTCGTATTTCAGGCGAGCTGTATGCCGCCGTGGATGATGTTAGTTTAACGGTGAATAAGAATGAAATCCTGGCCATTGTTGGTGAATCCGGGTCAGGGAAGAGTGCGTTGGCTTTCTCTATTATGGGATTGCATACGCGTGCCCACATTCAAGGAGCGATCCATTACAAAGGTCAGAACCTCACAGCGCTGTCTCCAACTGAGCTAAACCGACTTCGTGGCAACGAGATCAGCATGATATTTCAAGATCCTTTATCTGCACTTAATCCTCTGATGATGATTGGTGAACAAATTGAAGAAGTGCTGCTTCTTCATGAGTCCAGTCAAACTACACGATCAAACAAATCCAAGAAACATAGGAAACTACGGGCCATTGAATTATTGCAAAAGGTTGGGATTCCTCAGCCCGAGTATGCTTATGGGCAATATCCCCATGAATTATCCGGCGGTATGCGGCAGCGAGTGGTCATTGCTATTGCCATTGCCAATCAGCCCAAGCTGTTGATTGCCGATGAGCCCACGACGGCCCTCGACGTTACCATTCAGCTGCAAATTTTGGAGCTGATCCGGCGTTTGAAGGAAGATATGAATGCGGGGATTATTTTAATTACGCATGATTTAGGCGTTGTGGCAGAGATGGCTGATCGCGTAGCGGTCATGTATGCCGGGCAAATTGTTGAAATCGCTTCAATTCATGCGCTGATGACGAAAGCGAAGCACCCCTATACCAGATCGTTAATGAGCTCCTTACCTACGGCGAGTGAAGGAAAGACGCGGCTGCATGTCATCCATGGGCTTGTGCCATCACTAAAGCACTTGCCGCGGCAGGGCTGCCGTTTTCGTTCGCGAATTCCGTGGATCGACGAAACGGCTCATGAAGTCAATCCGCGGCTGCATGAGGTTGAGCCAGGACATTATGTCCGGTGTTCATGCTATAAAAATTTTCATTTCCTTAATCACCGAGAGGAGGAATAGGCAGATGGCGCTTCTTGAGGTTAGAGAATTGAAGGTGCACTTCCCGGTATATGGTGGAATATTCAGAAGAGTCATTGATCGGGTGAAGGCGGTGGACGGCGTTAATCTGATTATTGAGCCTGGGCATACCTATGGTCTTGTCGGCGAATCGGGCTCGGGAAAAACGACGACAGGGCGGGCAATTATCGGCCTGAATCCGATCACATCGGGAAAAATTATTTTTGAGGGCAAAGACATTGGAAATGGGATGAGCAGCAGTCGCTCTCGTTATCGCAAAGACATCCAGATGATCTTCCAGGATCCGTATTCTTCATTAAATCCGAAGAAGCGCGTACTGGACATCGTTGCAGAGCCGTTGCGTAATTTTGAACGCATGTCCGCTCGTGAAGAGAAGCGGCAAGTGCAAGAGCTCCTGACACAGGTTGGCTTGAGCGCGGAAACGATACATAAATATCCCCATGAATTCTCCGGAGGGCAGCGACAACGCATTGGTATTGCCCGGGCAATTGCATTAAAGCCGAAGCTGATCATAGCCGATGAGCCGGTCTCATCACTCGATGTCTCTGTCCAAGCGCAGGTGCTGAACTTTATGCAGGACATTCAGGAGAAGCTTAATCTAACTTATTTATTCATTAGCCATGATCTCGGTATTATCCGCCATATGTGTGATTATATCGGCATTATGTACAAAGGACGGCATGTAGAGCAAGGCACGACATGTGATATATTCGAGAACCCTCAACATATTTATACGAAACGTCTACTGGCAGCGATACCGGATTTGGACCCCGGCCAGCGGGAGAGTCGCCGTCAGCTACGCCAGTTGGTTCATCAGGAATATGACGAGGCCTACTCACAGTATTTTGACCATGAGGGGCTGGCTTTTGACTTAAAGGCACTCTCTACTACTCACTTTGCCGCACTGCCCGAAAGGGGGTGAGGTCGATGTGGAAGACGATTTTACGCAGGCTGTTGATCATGATTCCGCAAATTATTTTGCTCAGCATTCTCGTATTTATAATGGCGAAGGCTTTGCCCGGGGATGCCTTAACCGGGCTGCTCGATCCGAGTGTCGATCCGTCGATGCTTGAAGAGCAGCGGGAAAGGCTGGGCCTTAACAATCCATGGTATGTCCAGTACTGGGATTGGATTACAAGGGCTGTTCAAGGCGATTTAGGCCAGTCCTTCAGATTTAAGCTGCCTGTTGCTGATTTAATTGGGCAGAGAATTACCAATACGATCTGGCTGTCCTTGGTTACGCTAATTCTAACCTATATTATCGCGATTCCTCTTGGAATTATTAGCGGGCGTTATAACGATACTTGGGGAGACCGTCTAATTACCGGTTATACGTATCTTGGGTTCGCGGCACCTTTATTTATATTTGCTCTGTTAATGCTATGGATTTTCGGCTTTCATGTCCGCGCGTTTCCGACGGAGGGGAGCGTGACCCCTGGGCTTGTGCCGGGAACCCTCGACTACTTGGTAAGCAAAATATATCATTTGCTGCTGCCTGCATTATCTATGGCTCTAATTACTACTGTGTCTACGGTGCAATATTTGCGCAGCGAGATTATCGACATGAAGCAAAGGGATTTTGTGCTGTTAGCTAGAGCCAAGGGGGCGTCTGAATCGCGCGTTTATACGCATCATATTTTGCGAAATTCGCTCCTTCCGATTGCAGCGTTCTTTGGTTATGAAATAACGGGGCTCATCGGTGGAACGGTTTTTATAGAATATATTTTTAGTTACCCAGGGATGGGGCAGCTTTTTCTCAATTCGATTTTGATTCGCGATTTCAGTGTCGTGACTGCTCTGGTCCTTCTCTACGGTATTGCCTCGATCTTAGGTTCATTAATTTCTGACATCATTTTAGGTATTGTAGATCCTCGAATTCGGATTAAATAACGTTTTAAACGTAAAGGGTGAGGATATGAATAAAGTGAACGTACGAATGGAGGAAGGGAGCTTGGAGTCAGCAGCCAGCCCCTCAAGTTGGCAAATTCTATGGCGAGAGATCAAGCGTGATAAATTGGCGCTCTCGTCTCTGATTTTCTTAGGTCTGATTATCGCCGGGGTGTACGGTGTATCTCTCATCTTAGATCAGAAGCAAATTGTAACGGTTGATTTGTTTGCGTTATATCAGCCGCCGTCAGCGAAGTTTTGGCTGGGTACCGATTATGGAGGCCGGGATGTGTTCGGACAATTAATTATCGGTACGAGAAATTCTTTATCGATCGGTATTCTGGTGACAGTATTCACCGGATTGATCGGCATTCTGGTTGGACTGATATCTGGCTACTTTGGCGGGACGGTCGATAACATCTCGATGCGGGTCGTTGATTTTTTCATGATTCTGCCTACCCTTATGATCGTTATTGCCTTTGTAGCCGCTGTGCCCAAGTATAGCGTTCTATCCTTTTCCTTGATTATGACTGCCTTTCTATGGATGGGAATTGCCCGTCTTATTCGCTCGAAGACGCTGCAGGAGAGGGAGCTCGAATATGTAAAAGCTTCAAGAACACTCGGATCATCGCATTTAAAAATAATGTTCACTCAGGTTCTGCCTAATTTAAGCTCCATTATCATCGTGACGATGACTCTAAATTTGGCAGCAAATATTGGCTTGGAGTCAGGCTTATCCTTCTTAGGATTTGGATTTCCAGAGAGCACGCCCAGTCTCGGAACTTTAGTCAGTTATGCTAGAAACCCGCAGACACTGGAGTACAGATGGTGGATATGGTTGCCGGCATCACTACTCATTCTAGTATTGATGCTTAGCATAAACAACGTCGGTCAAGCGCTAAAGCGTGCGACGGATGCAAGACAAAGAAGAGGATAAAGGGAGGATATATGATGAAAAAAAGAATGGGCTCCAAGATGCTGCTGCCGTTATTGCTTGCATTCATGATGGTTCTATCCGCTTGTGCTTCCGGCAAAGGAAATGATGTGACCCAGCCCACACCGAGCAATGTGCAGAATCAAACGAATAACGAGAAGAAGTCGACAGAGGAGGGCTTGCACTCCATTGAGGATTTCAGCAATATCAAGACGAATGAAGGGGAACCGATAAATGGGGGAACGATTACTTACGGCTTGGTCTCCGATGCGCCATTTGAAGGCATCCTGAATTATAATTTTTCAGACGGAATTCCGGATGCCAGAGTTCAGACGTGGTTCGATGAAGCGTTATTAACATGGGACAAAAATTATGTATACACGAACGATGGAGCAGCGACTTATGAAGTGTCCGAAGACGGAAGGACTTTTACCTTCACGATTCGCGATAATGTGAACTGGCATGACGGCATGCCGGTCACGGCGCAGGATTGGGAGTTTGCGCATGAGGTTATCGGCCACAAAGATTATGATGGCTCGCGGTACGGCGCTGATTTTACGAATATTGAAGGGATGGTCGAATACCGGGAAGGCAAGGCCGATAAAATATCTGGAATTAAAGTGCTGAATGATAAGAAACTGCAAATTACGTATATTAAATCGACGCCATCCTTATTGACCGGCAGTATTTGGACGTATCCGCTTGCGAAGCACATCTTCGGGGGGATGGAAGTGGCGAAGATGTCATCCTCTTCGGCAGTGCGTGAAAAGCCGATCAGCTTCGGCCCCTTTAAAGTGGAAAGCATCGTTCCAGGCGAATCGGTGGTTTATGTCAAAAATCCGGATTATTGGCGCGGGGAGCCAAATCTGGATAAAGTCGTATTGAAGGTGATCAGTCCAACGACAGTAGTGCAGCATTTGAAATCGGGCGGGGTTGATCTCGTGGATTCGTTCCCGATAGACCAATTCCCGGACAACGCGAACATGTCCAATGTGGAATATTTGGGTGTAGTTGATCGCGCTTATACGTACATTGGCTTTAAACTGGGCAAATGGGATGAGACCAATAAGGTGGTAGTACCGAATTCTGAAGCAAAAATGGCGGATGTGAACCTACGCAAAGCGATGTGGCACGCAGTGGATAATGATCAGGTGGGCAAACGCTTCTACCATGGCCTGCGTTGGAACGCGACTACGCTTATTCCGCCGTCCCATCCGGAGTTTCACGACGCGAGCAATCCGGGAGTTACTTATGATGTCGAGAAAGCCAATCAGATTCTGGATGAAGCCGGCTACAAAAAGAACGGCGAATTCCGTACTAATCCGGACGGCAGCGAGCTAGTGATTAATTTCTTGTCGATGACCGGCGGAGATATAGCTGAGCCGTTGGCCCGCTACTATGTCCAATCCTGGAACGCGATCGGGCTGAATGTGAATCTAGAAATGGTTGAATTCAATACATTTTATGATCGCATCGGCAGAAACGGAAAGGATGACCCAAGCGTCGATGTATATCAAGGCGCATGGAGCGTAGGTATTGACGTTGATCCGACGGGGTTATACGGACGGGACGCGCTGTTCAACTTCCCAAGGTTTGCTGATGAGAAGAATGATCGCCTTCTGGCGGAAGGGGTATCCGAGAAAGCCTTCGACGTAGCAACGCGACAAGCGATCTACAAGGAATGGCAGCAGTATATGATCGATGAAATTCCAGTATTCCCGACGCTGTATCGTTCTCAGATCGTACCGGTGAATAAACGTATTCTCAATTACGCCATTGGTGATGGCACGGGAATTTATCTTCATGAGCTAGCGGTCTCGCAGGATAATCCTGTTGTAGCGGAATAGAAGGTTAATAGAATAGTCGAAAGGTGAACAATCCCCTGATGCTACCAGCATTTGGGGGTTGTTTTTTCTGCTCTTTTTTACATGAAATTTGTGTGAAAAAAGCCCTTTATGGTATAGTACGTAGCGATAGAGTTTATTCAATTATTTCGGTTAAATTACTATTTTGTAGTTTTTTGACGGGAACTACGGTTTAGAATAATTGAAGGTACCTGGTATTACGGCTAAGTACCGTAGGGAAGTAGAGAACGCTGTGAGGGAGAAGCCGTATAGTACAAACCATGGGAGGCATATGATGTTAGAACGAAGAAACAGGGTAAAGAATATATCGAAAAAGGGCAAAAGGCTGAAGGTCCTGCTCATTACAATGCTTGTTCTGCTCCTTGTAGGAGCTGGTGCATATACATTCCGCAAACCACTGGCGCTAATGGCATTTGATGTGTTCCTCTCGGGGCAGGTCGAACAGAAGCTGGAGAAATCGTATTCTCCCCTTGAGGGAGAGAAGCCTAAGCCGGTTGTAGCTAAGCAGGCGGAGCCATTTACGGCCTTATTGCTGGGAATCGACCAGCGGGGTAATGAGCCAGCACGTTCAGACACGTTAATCTATGCTGTTGTGCGTCCGCAGGATTCCAGGGTGCTGCTCATCTCGATTCCGCGCGATACGTACACGGAAATCGTTGGACGGGACAAGAATGATAAGATCAACCATGCTCATGCGTTTGGTGGAGCCAAGATGTCCAAGGATACGGTAGCGAAGTTCCTCGGTTATCCGGTAGATTATTATGCCGCCATTAATTTTGAAGGATTGCGCAATGTGGTGGATGAGCTGGGCGGAATTGAACTGCCTATTGAGAAGGATATCGTAAATAAACATAAGGATCATGAGAAATTTACGATCAAAGCCGGCAAACCGTTGTATGATGGTCAAGAAGCGCTCAATTTCGTAAGATATCGCGAAGATAGTGATTTCAATCGGACGAAGCGGCATCAGGTCTTCCTGAACGCTCTGGTGCAGCGCATGCTAAAGCTGGATCAAATCGGCAAAATTCCAGAGTTGATGGATTTACTTGGAGAGAACTTCAAGACAGACATGACGCCTAGCTTTATCATTGATCTTTCCAAACAAATGTTAACCAATCAATCGCCGCAAATCAGAGGGTATACGATTATGGGCGAAGGAACTCGCATAAACGGGGTTTATTATATCCAGGCTTATGAGGAGGACGTAAATTACGCTGGACAACTGATTGAGAACTGGATGGACTCGAATACGAAGACAGAGGATTTACTGAATCCTGAAGCTGAAGCCCAGGCGTCCCAAGAGGCGCAGAATAGTGAACAGCCATAATCTATATTTCATTTAAGTCTTTACAAAATTGTAACCTTACTCGGCAGTCCGGTGTTCCGGCTGCCGATTTCGCACCTGTTATGGAACAGAATCTGTTTTAGATCGTAACAAATAGGAGAGTCTGAAAAGGGTAGAGGAGGACTTTTATCTATGAATATTGCGTTTTTTTTACTGCCTAAAAATGATGTTGTCGCCGTGACGCTGGATTCTACATTAAGGCAGACTTTGGAGAGGATGGAGTATCACCGCTTCACAGCTATACCGGTTATCGGCAAAGATGGTGTATATGTCGCTACAGTGACTGAGGGAGATCTCCTCTGGTATATGAAGAATTCCGGAGGCCGAGTTACTTTTGAGAACGCTTCTAAATTTCTGCTCAAGGACGTGCCGCTTAAGATGAATATTAAGCCGGTATCGATCGATGCGGACATGGAAGACCTGATAAGTCTTGCCAAGGTTCAGAACTTCGTGCCTGTGGTTGATGATATGGGCCGTTTTATCGGTATTGTGCGCCGGAGCCAAATTATCGAGTACTGTGAGCGTTTTGTCACTCGGGATGTATCCGTTCCCAAAAATTAGTACACAGTCCATCAGGTTTGCTTCAAGGGAAGGATTTGCTTTATGCTATAATGAAGAATAAAGCTTTTCGGGGAGGGTGGAAGCTGTCCGCCATGCAGAGAGAGATGGATGTGGCCAAACGCGCCAAAGTGATTGAATGGCTCAAAACAGAAGTAGTCGATCACGTATCCCGTTTATTCAAGGCATTGTGGGAAGGCAGCACGACACGGGTAAGTGATAGTCTAGCCAGTCTGATCGTCAGTTGTTACATATTAGGACGCAGGCTTGGCATATCCTATAAGGATATGGACGATCATATTCTGGAGAAGTTGAAGAAGCACAAGCAGGAAGGACATCAGTTGGAGGACTGGTATCAGGATATTTCTATATTAGAAGAACATATGCGCAAGAGGTGAACCCATTTGAATTTACGCTGGACCTCGGTGGCATGGAGTATAGTGTATTTGCTGCTCCTGCTGTCGTTTGCAACGCCTTTTTCTTTTATTACTATTTTTGTCATGCTATTGCCCGGCGTAATCCTCTACACGACACTATCGCTGAGATCGTTCTTAGTCCATATCGCAGTGGTGTGGGCAGTTGCCTTTCTTTTGCTGTCTAATCCTGCGATTCTACTCTTGGCCGTTTTCTTTATGATTCCGGTCATTGTCATGGGGCATTTGTACAAGACCAAAGCCTCGGCGTTCAAAGTTGTAGCGATGGGGACGGGAACGCTTCTGGCTGAATTTTTGCTGGTGTTTCTGGGCATTACCGTTATTTTTGGTTTCAATCTGGCGTCTTCCATCGAGGATACGCTAAATACGATGACGACGCTTATGGAGAATATGGCGGATAGCGGGCTGATCGCGACTGAATTAGTATGGTCGCCGGAGGTTACGCAGCAGTTATCTAACTTGGCAGCTAGAATGACTCCGTTTACGATGATCGTGTGCTCACTTATGTTAGCTGCGATTACTCATTTAATTGCTAGGCCGACCCTAAACAGCCTGGGTCATGCTGTACCAAGCTTCCCGCCGCTGCGGGATTGGAGATTGCCGAGATCGTTGATTTGGTACTATCTCGTCACGGTATTGCTTACACTATTTGGCGGGCCAGCACTGATGGATGGCTTCATCGGCACGATTCTGCTCAATTTGTCGCCTATGCTCAATTTCTTATTTATGATTCAAGCTGCCAGCTTTTTCTTCTTCCTGGCCTATCATAAGAAGTGGAATCCAGCGATTCCGGTATTGCTCATTATCGTGATGCTGTTCATCCCGCCGCTGAAAATTGTCGGCATATTGGATATTGCTGCTCCGCTGCGTGAGATGATTACGAGATCAAGACGATAGGGTGAGAAATCATGCCTAATTTACTTCAAAAACGTTGGTACGGCTATCAGACCGCCTGGGTGTTCGCGCTGCAGCTTCTACTTGTCATATTCATCTCGTATTATAATTGGATTCTCGGCTTGGTCAGTTTATGTATGGTTTGCGGCTTGGCTTTTATGATGCTGCAGGCGGAGCGGCGCTTTCGCAAGGAGCTCGTTCGTTATGTGACCGATCTGACTTATCGAATTAAACGAGTGGAAGGCGAGGCAGTGAGCAGGCTGCCATTTGGCATCCTTC
Organism: Paenibacillus lentus; assembly: GCF_003931855.1. NCBI lineage: Bacteria > Bacillati > Bacillota > Bacilli > Caryophanales > Paenibacillaceae > Paenibacillus > Paenibacillus lentus. The sequence goes on from NZ_CP034248.1 coordinate 1,054,648, forward strand.
TATATAGCGAGGAGCGGACGGTAGAGTGGCACAATAAGTTTGTGAACAATATGTACGGGCTAGACTCGGTTGTCGGACAACCGCTAACCGAGCTGCTGCCGTCATTGCCGCTGCATGTCCCTCGGGATAAGAAGGATGCTGCAGCAAATTCAATCACTACGGTCGAGGCGGTCGTAGCAGATCGCCATTACGAATTGACGATGCTGCATGATGAACGCCTGATTTACGTTCACGACATTACCGAGCTTACGGTTCTTCGCGATCGCTATGAAGATGAGAGGGCCGCACTCGGCATCGTCATGCTTGATAATCTGGATGAGGCGGCCCAGGGGATGGACGATCAGCAGCGGACTGCACTCATCGCGCGCGTGGCGACGGCGCTTACTGAATGGGCGAAGCAGTATAGAGTCTATCTGCGGAGATTGTCCTCGGAGCGTTATTTGATGATGCTGAATCAAAAATCGCTGAACGAGCTGGAGCAGAGCCGGTTCGTCATCTTGGATGAGGTTCGCGAGATGACTGCGGACCTCAAGGTGCCGATAACGCTAAGCATCGGCCTCGGCTTTGGTACCGAGCGGTTCAGCGAGCTGGGCGAACTTGCCCAGTCGAGTCTGGATATGGCGCTCGGGCGCGGGGGTGACCAGGCCGCCGTGAAGGCCGGTCAGCGGCTGTCTTTCTATGGCGGCAAGTCCGGCGCCATAGAGAAGCGAACGCGCGTGAGAGCGCGCGTCATCGCCCATGCTCTCCGCGATTTGATGCAGGAGAGCGACAAGGTCATTATTATGGGGCACCGCATGCCGGATCTGGACGTCATCGGTGCCTCCATCGGTGTGCTGAAGGCAGCCGATATGTTCCAGGTCGAGGCGCATATCGTGCTTGATGACAAGAACCCTGGCATCGACCGCCTGATGGAGCGGATCGAGAAGGAAGAATCTTTGCGGCGCCGATTTATTACGTCAGAGCATGCGCTGGATATGATGACAGAGCACACGCTACTGGTTGTCGTTGATACGCATAAGGCATCGATGACGATGGAGCCTAAACTGGTTGAAGAGGCCAGTCGGGTGGTTGTCGTCGATCATCATAGGCGGGGTGAGGAATTTATTAACGATGCGGTGCTCGTCTATTTGGAGCCTTATGCATCCTCGGCCTGTGAGCTTGTTACCGAGCTGCTCCAGTATATTCATGAGAAGGTAGAGCTCAGCTCGCTAGAGGCGACGACATTGCTAGCGGGGATCACGGTAGATACGAAGCATTTTGCCCTGCATACCGGGTCGCGGACTTTTGAAGCTGCGGCATTTCTGCGAAGAATCGGTGCGGATACGGTGATGGTGCAGCGCGTGCTTAAGGAAGACCTGCAGGAATATATTGCAAAAGCCGATATTATCAAGCATGCGCGCATGATTTATAATCATATTGCCCTGGCGGTAACAGAACCTAATCGTAAGATTCCGCAATTGTTAATCGCCCAAGTGGCGGATACACTGTTGAATATGACGAATGTGCTGGCTTCGTTTGTGATTAGCGAGCGACCTGACGGCCTGATTGGAATTAGCGCCCGCTCACTCGGCAACATGAATGTACAGATTGTCATGGAGCGGCTAGGCGGCGGGGGGCATTTAACGAACGCTGCAGTTCAATTAGAGGGTACCCAGGCTGAGGCAGAAAGAAGACTGCTCGAGGTACTGGAAGAAATAGAAAAGGAAGAGGGGTTATTCGAATGAAGGTTATTTTCTTGAAAGATGTGAAGGGTCAAGGTAAAAAAGGGGAAATCAAGAATGTATCCGAAGGTTACGCACAGAACTTCCTGCTGCCGCGGGGATTGGCTCGCATAGCGACCGAAGGCAACGTCAAGACGCTGGAAGTTCAAAATGCGGCAGAACAGAAACGTAAAGCCCAGGAGAAGGAAGAAGCGGTCCAGCTGGGTAAGAAACTGGAGGAAATGACAGTAACGGTACAGGCCAAAGCAGGGGAAGGCGGCCGCCTGTTCGGTGCAATCACGAATAAACAAATTGCTGAAGCTTTGGCTAAAGTCGGTGTGAAAATCGATCGGCGAAAAATTGAGCTGGCCGAACCCATTCGGACGCTTGGCGTAACTCAGGTGCCAGTGAAACTTCACCCTGATGTGAAATCAACGTTCAAGGTTCAAGTAACGGAGGAGTAAAATGGCTGGAGATCAATTTTTCGACCGAATTCCTCCACAGAATCTTGAGGCGGAGCAGGCGGTGCTTGGAGCTATTTTGCTGCAATCCGAAGCGCTGATTACAGCTATGGAGCGGGTACGGACGGAAGATTTCTATGACCCTCCCCACCAATTGATCTATGATGCCATGGTTCAGCTGGGAGAGGAAAGCCAGCCGATCGACCTTATTACACTTACCTCGAAGCTTCAGGATCGAGGACAGCTGGAGGATATCGGTGGCGTCAGTTATTTGGCGAAGCTGGCCAATGCGGTACCTACGGCGGCTAACGTTGATTATTACGCTAGGATTATCGAAGAGAAGTCCATGCTTCGTCGCTTAATTCGGACAGCTACGCAAATCGTCAGCGAGGGCTATTCCGGCGGCGAAGACGTATCCGGCATGCTGAGTGATGCGGAGCGGAAAATCCTCGAAATATCCAATAGCCGTTCTGGCAGCGGATTTATTGCGATTCGTGATGTTCTCATGGAAGTGTTCGAGAAAGTGGAAGAGCTGCATCAAAATCGGGGCAATACGACTGGAATCCCCTCGGGCTTTGTCGATTTAGACAACATGACGTCTGGATTCCAGCGTAACGATCTGATTATCGTAGCGGCTCGTCCGTCTGTTGGTAAGACGGCGTTTGCTTTGAACATTGCCCAGAACGTGGCCGTTCGGGCCAAAGAGACCGTCGCTATCTTCAGTTTGGAGATGTCGGCGGCTCAGCTCGTTCAGCGGATGATCTGCGCAGAGGCGAATTTGGATGCAGGGGTTATGCGGACAGGCGATTTTAAAAATGATGATGATTGGTCCAAGCTGACGATGGGGATCGCTGCTTTATCGGAATCCGAAATATATATTGATGATACCCCCGGGGTGACGGTAGCCGATATTCGCGCGAAATGCCGCCGACTCAAGAAGGAGAAGGGCCTTGGCATGATCGTAATTGACTACTTGCAGCTTATCCATGGTCGAGGCAAGCCGGGGGAGAACCGGCAGCAGGAGGTCTCGGAAATTTCCCGTACCCTGAAGCAGATCGCTCGTGAACTCGAAGTTCCGGTCATTGCTTTGTCCCAGCTTAGCCGGGGGGTGGAGCAGCGGCAGGATAAGCGTCCGATGATGTCCGACCTGAGGGAATCGGGTTCGATTGAGCAGGATGCGGATATCGTTGCTTTCTTGTACCGTGATGATTACTACAATCAGGAAACGGAGAAGAAGAATATTATCGAGATCATTATTGCTAAGCAGCGTAATGGCCCGGTAGGTACAGTTGAGCTAGTGTTCTTGAAGAATTTCAATAAGTTCGCGAATTATGAGCGCGCGCATGGCGATGCGTTTGCAGGTTAAATTATAGATAAAATAGGCTTGTGCTCTACTTTTGTCCTAATAAATTGAATAATTCATCATCCAAATACGAACAATCCCATTTATTTATGAGTGATTGTTCGTATTTTTGTTTGACTTAGAAAAAAACACCTGTTACACTGATTATGCTCTTTTTTTGAGCACAGAACAGTCGAATATCACGTACGAAATCCTGCATGGCCAATAAGGGTGCTCGTGCACCGATGGGGGAATGCACATGTCAACAGTAGTAGTTGTGGGAACACAATGGGGAGACGAAGGTAAGGGCAAAATTACGGATTACCTGGCTGAGAGTGCAGATGTGGTGGCGCGTTACCAAGGTGGTAACAATGCCGGTCACACCATATTTATTGACGGGAAGAAGTACAAGCTGAGTTTAATTCCATCGGGTGTTTTTTATGAAGATAAAGTATGCGTTATCGGTAATGGAATGGTTTTGAATCCGGCAGCGCTTATTGAAGAGATTAACTATATTCACGAACAGGGGTTTACGACGACCAATTTGGTGATCAGTGATCGTGCCCACGTCATCCTGCCTTATCATATGGTGCTGGATGCGCTGGAGGAGGACCTCAAGGGCCCGAATAAGATTGGAACGACCCGTAAGGGAATTGGCCCGGCTTATATGGATAAAGCAGCTCGTAACGGCATTCGCGTGGCTGATTTGCTTGATCCGGAAGAGTTTGAGTCAAGGCTTCGTCATTTGATGAAGGAGAAGAACCAAATTCTTGAACAAGTGTATGGATCTGAGCCGATAGATGTGGAAGAAATGCTGAAGCAGTATTTGGAGTATGCAGAGGTTATGCGTCCCTATGTTAAGGATACTTCGGTCATCCTGAATGATGCCATTGATGCGCAGAAAAAGGTACTTTTCGAAGGGGCGCAGGGAATTATGCTGGATATCGACCAGGGGACGTATCCGTTCGTAACTTCCTCTAATCCATCTGCAGGCGGGGTCTGCATCGGCTCTGGCATTGGTCCCTCTAAGATTGACCAGGTTATCGGTGTGGCGAAGGCCTATACAACGCGTGTTGGTGACGGTCCGTTCCCAACGGAGCTGAACAATGTTATAGGCAATGCGATCCGCGAAGCAGGACATGAATACGGCACGGTAACGGGGCGACCGCGCCGTGTCGGCTGGTTTGACAGCGTTGTTGTCCGCCATGCTCGCCGGGTTAGCGGTCTGACCGGGCTATCCTTGAACTCGCTGGACGTGCTGACTGGACTGGAAACGGTCAACATTTGCACTGCTTATAAATATCGCGGCGAGGTCATCAGCCATTATCCAGCCAGTCTTAAAATGCTTGCAGAATGCGAAGCGATTTATGAGGAGCTCCCAGGCTGGTCTGAGGATATCACGGGGGCAAAGACGCTGGCTGACCTGCCGGAAACAACGCAGAACTATGTAGGGCGCGTATCTGAGCTGACAGGCATTCCGATAGCTATCTTCTCGGTAGGCCGGAACCGTGATCAGACGAACCAAATATTGCCGATATACGAATAAGGTGGTATGCGATATAATTGATTTAAGCGTCATAAACTTAACCGTTTGGAGCCTTAGCTCTAAGCGGTTTTTTTGCGTCTTTTCCTGCTTGAGGAGGTTGAATTTCCGCTCTATCGTCCATACTGGTTGGTAGGAAGATGAAGGAGGGATAGAGATGAGGTGGGTCGTTTGGGTAGTAAAGCTATCGATTACTGTCGTTATAGTTAGTATGTTAACTGTTGTAACGACAGGATATGTAGTCAATTGGTATGTACAATCGCTGCTGAGCAGCTATAATATTCCAATCGAAGTCCAATCGCTGAGCGTCGGGAGTATGATGAAGGGCATGTTGGGCTTTGGAGGCAAGGGTACGGGCAGTAAGAGTGCTAATAGTAAGAGTCCTAGCAATAAGAGCAATAGTAGTGGAGAAATAGACAGCAATAGCTCTGACAAGGGCAAGGAAAGCGCGAAGGCGAATGCGAATGCGAATGTGAATGGAAGTGCCGATGCGAATGACAAATTGAATAGTGATGCCCAGAATAATGGAGCTGAAAATGGAAAAGGGACTCTCCAAGATGAAAATAACGATAACGGCCCGACGAACAAGGATGTGGACACAGGGGAGAGCATTCCAGAGGATGCCTTTCCGGTGATGGGCGGGATATCCGGCCAATCTCAGCAATCGCAACAGTCTCAGCAATCGCAGCAGGAAGGCGCGGGCGGCAATCAAGATCAGATGGTTGTCATTACGCCCGATGATTTGCTGGCGAAGAAGGACGAGTTGCCGGATCAGCAGAAGGAAGAGGTATTTAATCTATTGATGTCCAAGCTGCCGGAGGAGGATATGCGTAAAATGACGGAGGCGATGGAGGATGGATTAACGGAAGCCGAGATGATCGAAATTCAGCAAATTTTGTCCAAGCATCTAGATAAAGAGCAATATGCAAAGGTTATGGAAATACTAAAATAAATGTGTAATTACACGAGTCTACTATTATAACAGCGATTCCATTCACAGAATTGTAAATATAATACTTGCTGGTTAATTTAGTAAAAACCATTGAAACCCGCTCCTGAAGTGGGTTTTTGGCATTTGTGAACAAAGTTGAAATTCTAGATAGTCGTATGCTAAAGTAGACGATAGTGATAAATGGTTAAAATTTTGAAACTATTTATTGTCGAATAGTGTCAACTAGAAAAGGAGATTACCATGAAAGGTTTCAGGGGAAAGCTCGGGCTCGGTTGGCTCGCAAGACGCTTTCAGGCTATGAGAAGGAATATAGAACCGAACCACAATCTAGCACAAAAAGAACAAGACCATATAGAAGATCACATAGATAGCACAAATATAAAACCGCAAGTAAAATCACGGAGAATTCGGATCGGGGCTATAACTGCCGTACTTACGATAGGGATGTTCCTGGCAGGATATCAATATGTGCAGGCACACACCGTTACTTATTACCATGTCATGATTAATGATGAAGAGATCGGTGCGATTGAGAACGAGGAGCAGTTGCTTGCGCTTTATGAACGTAAGAAGCAGGAATATGCGCAGAAGTATCCGCAGGCTGATATGGTAGTGAATACGAAGGGCATTACTACAGTCGAGGCGAAGAAGTATAAAGCCAAGATCGATGCGGAAGCAACGCTTGCCGAACTGGAAGGCAGACTTACTGGTTATTCCAAAGGCGTGGAACTACAGGTCGATGGGAAGACCATTGCGATCGTAAAGGATCAGGCTATAGCGAATGCGATTTTGGAGCAAGTGAAGGGGAAATACATACCAGACACTACATCCAACAATGCGCCGAAATTTAAATTGCTAAGCAGTAACCCGAAAAATGCGGCGAAGTCGACAGGGAGTGACGTGACGATTGAATCCGCTGTTATTGTGGAAGATGTAACACAGGTTGCTGTGAAGGCTGATCCGAATAAGGTGCTGGGTGCTGAGGAGGCGCTGCAGCGCATTATGGAAGGCAGTGAGGCCGCGATTACCTACACGGTGCGCGAGGGAGATACAATCTCTTCTATAGCCAAACGATACGGGGTCACACAGAAGGAAGTGTTCGCTAATAACCCTGGCGTTCAAGAAAAGACGCTGCAAATCGGAACCGAGCTGAATGTAAGGGCTATGAAGCCAGCGCTTACCGTAAAGACCGTTGAGTTGATGTCTGAAGAGATTGTGACGGAGCCAGAGGTTATTATCCAGAAGAATGCGGATATGCAGGCAGGCAAGTCCAAGGTCATAGCAGAAGGGCAGAGCGGACTTAAAGTGATGGAATATCGGCTGACGAAGGAAAATGGTGAGGTAGTCGCCGAGGAATGGCTCGGTCAGGAAGTAATAAAGGCATCCTCCCCGCGAATTATTATGAAGGGTACGAAAGTGATCGGAGAGGGCAGTGGACAATTCGCATGGCCGGTATCCGGTGCTCGTATGACGAGTAGCTACGGAAAGCGTTGGGGGCGAACCCATAAAGGAATCGACTTGGTTTCCTCTAACCGGAACATCCTAGCAGCGGATGAAGGAGTTGTCAGCTTCGCAGGCACCAAATCAGGATATGGTAATGTTATCATAATTAATCATAATAACGGATTTGAGACGTTGTACGGGCACTTGAGCAAGATCAGTGTGGAGAAAGGCGACATCGTTGAGAAGGGCGATAAGATTGGAGTTATGGGTAGCACGGGAAGGTCTACCGGCACACATTTGCATTTTGAAATTCATAAGAACGGCACAGTGCAAAATCCAATGAAATATTTATAGCATAGAGGTAGTACAAATATAGAGGTAGTACAAATAAAAATGGCCTGCGCGTTTGGCGTTCCTGTTGGAACACCGTCGCGCAAGGCCATTTTTTTAATCAGTTTGTCGCAGCTGCCTCGACCTCTTGTTTATCCTTCAACTGGTGTTGACCCGATACCACGACCTGATCTCCCAAAGCCAAGCCTTCGATGACCTCCTGATACAGTTCGTTGAGCCGGCCTAGTTCTACCTGCCGTTTCTCGGCTCTGCCTCCGGAGAAGAGGTAGACGTAGGTGTTGCTCTCTTCCCGGATAATCGCCGTAGTTGGAATGGTGAGCACTTCCTGCTCCGCTTCATCGGTCAACCTCAGTTGCACCTTGGTCCCCGGCTTGAGCGCCAGGTTGGCGTTGTCGGCTTGCAGCTCCAGCTCATAGGTTCTGTTCATCGTATCCATAATGTCCGCAAAATAGACGGTTTTTCCCTTGAACAACTGGTCAGGCTGATTGGTCGCATAGAACGAAAGCTCGGTTTTGCCTTTAAGGAGCTTGGCGTTTTCTTCCGTGATGTTCGCCTTGATTTTGACCGGGTTGATCTGCTGAATTTTACCGACGATCCCTTGGTTTATGGTCATGCCGGATTCAACTGAGAAATCAGTCAGATTACCGCTGATAGGCGCGGTCACTTTAAAATTGTCTAAGGTGCGATTGATTTGCTCGATATCGATTTGTGCCATTTGGATCTGATCTTTCAGCGGCTGCAGGGAATCCAGATCGTCTTGGGCTGCAAACTGGCCGTCCTTCAGACTTTTCTGGGCTGTGCGGAGCAGGATTTCTGCTTTTTGCTTCTGGAGCAGCACATCGGCCGGATCCAGTTCAAACAATAGTTCTCCCTGTTTTACCTGATCACCACGCTTTTTCAATGCTTTAAGCACATCACCGCTCGCTTTGACCACGACATCTCTTTCGGCCGAAGCTGTCACTTCGGCTACCGTTTCCTGCGGAGCGCCAATGCTTCGCTTTTGAACCTCACTGATCTTGACTAACGGTTTCTGAACATTCTGCACTTCCGTTTGGGCTTCCTTAGGGGCATTGCAGCCGGCCATGGCCATTCCGCCCATGGCCAGCAATGCGCTGCTTATCATAATTTGTATCCATCTTTTGTTTTTCATTGACCTACAACTCCCTCACTGATGTCGTCAGATGATTTATCGACACGACCGCCTCTATGGAACAAACGCCCCACCCGATTCTTGAACGATTCGAGCAATTCGTAGACGACTGGAACGACGACCAGCGTCAGAATCGTCGAAGTAACGAGCCCGCCGATAACGACGACGGCCATGCCTTTCGAAATGATGGCTCCGCCTTCGGTAAATCCAAGTGCAAGCGGCAGCATGGCGGCCATCGTCACGACCGCCGTCATAATGATCGGTCTTAGGCGGAGCATACCCGCTTCAACCAAGGCGTAACGAACAGTGTAGCCTTCTTCGCGAAGCTGCTGCGTCCGGTCGATCAGCAGAATCGCGTTGGTCACGACGATCCCGATCAGCATCATGAAGCCGATCAGCGAGGTGATGCTCAGCGGTTCGTCGCTGATCAAGAGACCTAGCAAACCGCCTATGACGGCAAGCGGCAGCGAGAAGAGGATAACAAACGGCGCGCTCAAATTGCCGAAAGCAATAACCATGATCAGATAGACGATAAATACGGCTGCTCCCATAGCGACAAACAGCTGGAGAAAACTTTCTGCGATATCTTCATTAATCCCACCGATTTCACGCGACACGCCGTCTGGGAGCTCAACCTGATCCAGCGCCATCGCGACTTGACCGGCAACGCCACCTTTATTTTGGCTGTCGATTTTGGCGGTAATGTTTACGACCTGTTCTTGGTCATTGCGCTGAATGCTGGAGGCGGCATTGATCATGTTCAGCTTGGCCACTTCCTTCAGATAAACGATGGAGCCGCTCCCGGAGTGGAATGGGATGTCGCCCAGTTTGGACAACGTATCGATGCCCGATTTATCCAATTGAACCGTTGTCGTGTAAGTGATGTTATCCAGCTTGACATCACCGATCTCATCCTCCGTAAGCCAACTGGCAACGGTCTGATGTACCGTGGAGGCGCTTAGTCCATATTGCCATACTTTGTTCTGATCAACTTCGATCTCAAGCTCCTTCTTGGCATCGCTGAGAGAATCCTCTACTTCCTTAATTTCCGGAAATTCCTTCAGCTTCTCCTTCAGCAGCGCGGAAGCTTCAACCAGCCGGTTGAGGTCGTTCCCTTTCAAAGAATATTGAAAATCGGTGCCGCCAGAATTACTTTCGAACGATCTAACGTCTAGTTCAGAGTCTTTCGGCAATTCGGCCATCAAAATGTTTTTGTATTGCTCCTGAATAGTTTTGACATCGCTGCCTTCGCTAACTTCGGTGAAAATCTGCGCCCGATAAGGCGTTGCCTCCGTGGAGTCGTTAAACCCGATTAGTGATTCGGTAAAGGTGAATTGTGGCTGGCCATCGGAGGCGTTCGCACCATGCAAAATATCCTCCATATCTTTGACTTTGGCATCCATGGTTTTCAAAGAAGTTCCGTACGGCATTTTAATGACGAAGTAAAACTGCCGCGGAGGCTCTTCTTCCGGCATTAAAGTGATCGATAAAAACGGCACCGTTCCAATAATTGACGCGATGAACAAAAATCCTGCCGCCAGAAGCGTTTTGATCCGGTGGCGCAGCGACCATTCCAGCACCCGGCGGTAAAAACCTGTTGTATGTCCTGCTTTCTCTTCATGGTGCTTGATCTTGGTTCCGCGGAGCACCAGCACCTTGGCCAGCATCGGGATCACCGTCAATGCTACGAGTAGTGAGGCCAGCATGGCGGTGGACAAAGTAATTGCGAACGGCTGGAACAATTGCCCGACCATACCGCTGACAAATGCGAGTGGGGCGAAGACCCCGACCGTGGTCAGTGTGGATGACGTAATAGCTGCGCCAACTTCGCGGGTGGCCAGCTTTATGACGGATTCCCCGCGCTCCTGCGCTTTTTGCAAATGAGAATATATATTTTCGATAACGACGATACTGTCGTCCACGACCCGTCCGATCGCGATGAACATGCCGCCTAGCGTCAGAATGTTCAAGGAGATGTCTAAGGAATTCATGACGAGCAGCGTAATTAGGATCGACAGCGGAATTGAGACCAGAACGATCAAGGTCATGCGTATATTCCGCAGGAATAGCAGGATGACGAGCGCCGCCAGCAGAGCGCCGATAAGCCCTTCATGCACCATTCCGCTAATAGAGGAACTGACGAGTTCCGAAGTGTCATAAATCGTCTTAAAGCCGATATCGGGAAGCTTCTGCTCCCAGTCTGCGAAGAGGGACTCAACCTCCCTCGCGAAATCTACGGCGTTGGCATCGCTAGTTTTGTAAAGTTGGATGCCGATGGCTGGCTGCTGATTCAGGCGTGCTACAAAATCGGATTCCGAGATAGATTCAACCTTGCCCAGCTGATTCAAGCGAACCCGGGCGCCGCTCTGGGTCAGCAGGTCCATATTATCTAGGTTGTATACGCTATTGGTATCGCTCTTTACACGGGCCATCAAGGAAGTGCCATCGAGATCGACGGCTCCTGCCGGCAGCGAAGTAAGGTTTTGGCGAACCTGGCCGGACACTTGTCCGGGGGTAAGGCCAAAATCGTTCAGCTTCCCGGCATCAAGCTTGATGGTAAGCTTCGTTTCCCGTGCTCCGATTTCGTCCATATGGTCGTAGCCGGGGATCGATTCCAGTTCAGGCTTAATCTCGTTAGCATACCATTGATCCAGTTCCGTTTGACTCATCCCATTTCCACCATAGATGGCGAAATAATAGGCCGGAATCGAGGCATAACCGAAGGTGGCCACCTTCGGGGTACTGGCTGAAGCGGGAAGACTGACCTCTTGCAGCAAGCTTTCAATATCTTGCTTTTTCTTTTCGGGGTCGGCCTTATCAGTCAACATGACTATGATGGTCGTAAAGTTATCGCTTGACGTAGAATCCAGCGAGGTAACTCCCTCTAAGTTGGCTATTTTTTTCTCTATCGGTTTAGTTACTTGTTCCATGACGTCGCTGGGAGACCCGGGATATTGGGCCGTTATGAATACCATGGGAATCGAGATGTCCGGCATGATCTCCGTCTTTAATTTCCCAGCGGCATACAGGCCGCCGCCAAACAACATAATGATCATGATAAACAAGGCGCCTATATTCTTCATGGAAAAACTGGTCAGTTTGTTCATGGTAATCCTCCTATCTTAGGAAAGATTACCAGGTAAATGTGAACTGAGTATGAATTAAATGGTTAAAATTATAATTAATTCGCATTGATCAAAGAATTAAATTACTTAGGATGGCAGGATGACCGTGATTTCTGTCCCGGTTCCGGGATCGCTGCGTACTTCAATATGACCGTGATGCAGATCCACGATTCTTTTGACGATCGCCAGGCCCAGCCCGTTGCCGTTATGTACCCTGTTGCGGGAGCGATCCGCTTTGTAGAATCTTTCGAACAAATGGGCTTGATCCTCCGGTGCAATGCCGATTCCCGTATCTTTGACCGTCACAGCAACCTGGTGGATGCCCGGCCGAATGTAAATGGCGATTATGCCGCCTTCTGGAGTAAAGCGGATACTGTTCCCCAGCAGGTTGATCCACACCTGATCCAGCTGGTCGCGGTCGCCGCAAATTTTGACGACGGGCAGATCTAGATTGATCGAAATCGATTTGGCGGCCCATTGCGGTTCAAGAGCAACAGCTGTTTGGCGGATCTGTTCATCGAGCCGGAATGAGGCAGGATGGAAAGGGTGATGCTTTGATTCAAGTGAGGCGAGCTGCAGCAGGTTATCACTCATTCGGGACATTCGCTCACTTTCCGCGATAATGATGCCAAGATAACGATCTCGCTCCATATGGCCGAGCGTTTCGTTCTCCTTCAGCGCTAGGGCGAAGCCACGGATGGATGTGAGCGGCGATTGAATTTCGTGGGAGACGTTGGAGACGAAATCCTGGCGCATCTCCTCGATTTGCTGGAGCTGCCGCCGCATTTCGTTAAAGCTCTGCACCAGTACGCCCAATTCGTCTTTGCGCCGCGCCTTCAGTTCGCTGCTAAAATCTCCTTGGGCCATCCGCTTCGTCGCCTCTGTCATTTTACGCAAAGGCTGGATCAAAAAGGCAGCCTCCACGACAAAAAACAAGCTGCCGCCCACCAACAGGACAGCGATCCCGGTAAGGATGATGCCGCCGATCGGATAACTGATCTGGCTGTTTGAACTTGGCTCGATAAACATGGCATAGGTATGGTCTTGATGAGCGAAAGGCAGCCCCACATAGATATGCCCTTCGGAGGTGACTCCCTTCAAGGTTTCTCCTTGAAGTACGCTCTCGATTTGCTCTCGACTTACCTCGATTAGGGAGCTCGAGCCATACTTTTCCTCGGACAGGGAGCTGTCGAAGATTTGCATGCTGACCATACTGGCCAGATCCTTGATGTCGTCCATCACTAGGGCCCGGCGGTCGTATCCAACCCGCTCGAAAATCCGGATCAGGCTTTGGCCCAGCGTAATCATAGTTTCCTGGGTTTGATCCTGGATCTGACGCTGGTATAGATAGCCGATAATGATCGTGGAGGTCAGCAGGCTGACGAGAATGGCCACCAGAAACATCACGACGATACGGACGTATAGTGATTTGATCATTTTTCCACCACAAGCCGGTAGCCGAGTCCGTATACGGTAGCGATATGAAAGGAAGGAGGCTCCTGATCGTTTGCAGAAAAGCGTTCGCGCAGCCTTTTGATATGGACGTCGACCGTCCGGTCATCCCCTGTATAGTGGGGACCCCAGATTTGTTCGATTAGCTGCTCGCGGGTAAAGATCTGCCCGGGATAACTTCCGAGCTTAAATAAAAGCTCGAACTCCTTGGGTGGGAGTATGAACTCTTCGGAACCCCGCCTTACTTTATAGCTTTGGCGGTCCAGCAATATGCTGCCAAGCTGAATGCTTTGGGAGGAAGCGATTTTGTAGCGCTTGAGCAGCGCTTTGATACGGGCCACCAGCTCGAGCGGCTCAAACGGCTTTACGACATAATCGTCGGCACCCAGGTCAAACCCCTTTATTTTTTGCCCAGTCTCGCCTTTCGCGGTAACCATAAGCAGCGGCGTATCCGGGTATAGGCGACGCAGCTCGGCGCACAACTCCCAGCCGTCCATAACCGGCATCATGATATCGAGTACAACCAGGTCGATGATTTCCTGCTCCATCAATTTCAGTGCCATGGCACCGTTTTCGGCCTGAATGGGATGGAACCCTTCATTCGATACATAGAGACAGATCAGTTCACGTATATGTGGATCGTCATCAACGAGCATAATAGTGGGCATGGGTATAATTATCCTCCTTAAGCAACTGGTAAAAATGGGTAAATATATGTATGATCTAAAGCGACCGGGATTGTCACCACTAATGATAGAGTAACAGTTTTTGGCAGGAGCATTCAATACTTGCTCTTGGCTTTCTAATAGCTGATGCTACTTAGGATATGGTAAGATAGAAGAAGAGTGGCCAAGGCCTGAGAGTTTGGGGTGAAGTACAATATGCAAGGTAAAATTTTAGTCGTGGACGATGAGCGTCCAATTGCGGATATTTTGAAATTTAATTTAGAGAAAGAAGGATACGAAGTCATCCTGGCTTTCGACGGAATTGAAGCTGTAGAGCTGGCGTTCACCGAGCAGCCGAATCTTATTCTGCTGGATCTGATGCTGCCGGGTAAGGATGGTATGGACGTATGCAGGGAGGTGCGCGCCAAGCTGCAGACACCGATCATTATGCTGACCGCTAAGGACGGCGAGATTGACAAGGTGCTTGGCCTGGAGCTTGGAGCTGATGATTATGTCACCAAGCCGTTTAGCACCAGGGAGCTTCTCGCCAGAGTGAAGGCGCAGATGCGCCGGCAGCAGAGGCCAGCTCAGCTGGAAAGTGCAGAAGGCAAGCAGGGAATTAGCTTGTTCGAGCTGTTGATTGATACAGATATGTATACGGTATATAAGAACGGTGAACCGCTTGATCTGACTCATCGGGAGTTTGAGCTAGTTCATTATTTGGTAAAGAACGCCGGAAAGGTGATGACTCGGGAGCACCTGTTGCAAGCGGTTTGGGGGTATGACTATTTCGGGGATGTACGCACGGTGGATGTGACGATCCGCAGGTTGCGGGAGAAGATTGAGAGTGATCCGAGCAAGCCGGAGTATATTCTGACCCGGCGCGGGCTCGGCTATATGATGCGCAGCTCCAAGGCGGGTGGATTCTAGGATGAATCTGCCCTCCTTCTTCCGTACGATCCAGGCTAAGCTGATCATCATTTACGTGCTGCTGATCCTGATCGCTATGCAATTGATCGGGGTCTATTTCGTGAGCGCGATGAAAACTTCGCTGACCAGCAACTTTACGAAAGAGCTGCAGGAGCGGGCGGCATTGTTATCGGTTCTGGCTGCGCAAAATCTGGGGGTTACCGGAGAATCGGCAGATGCATCGCTAGATAATTTAAGCGTTCTCGTCAACAATTTATTCAATATTAACGGTGCCGAGATCCAGGTGTTGGATGCGAGTGGCCGGGTTCTGACGACTTCGAAGCCGTCTCACGCCGACTATGTCGGAACGAAGAATACGCAAACAGTAGTCAGCCGCGCGCTGCAGGGCATACGTGATAATGAAGAATACATGATCGATGAAGATAATGTCCGCAAGAAAGTGGTGGCCAAGCCCGTCATAAGAGACGGAAAGACGGTTGGCGCCATTTATATTGCGGCTTCTATGACAGAGCTATATAACACAATGGAGCGGATTAATAGTATTTTTATTTCCGGTTTATTGCTAGCTCTTGCTTTGACCGCTGTGTTGGGCGTAATTCTTGCTCATACGATTACTTCGCCGATTAAAGAGCTGACCCGGCGCGCAACTGCCGTAGCGGAGGGGAATTTTCACCAGAAGATGCCGGTGCTTGGCAATGATGAGATCGGCCAATTGAGCAAAGCATTCAACTACATGACGAGTCGGCTGCAGGATGCGCTGGCTCAGAACGAGGAAGAGAAGGAGAAGCTCGCTTCGATTCTTACCAATATGAGTGATGGCGTAATCGCGGCAGATGAGAAGCACCAGGTTATTCTAATGAACCGTCGAGCCAGCGAGATGCTGCGGGTTCAGGAGCAGGCGGTAAGTGGGAAGGATATTATGACGCTGCTTCATTTGCCGCTGGAGGAACGCGCCGTGCTGGAGCGGGGAACGATGCATTCCACGATTCTGGAGATCGATTCTCCAGAAGGGGATACATTTCTTATTCGCGTCACATTTACACCGATTCATCGGCGGGAGTTTGGATTGAGCGGTACGATCGCTGTGCTGCAGGATGTAACGGAGCAGGAGAAGCTGGAGGCTTCCCGCAGGGAGTTCGTCGCGAACGTTTCACATGAGCTGCGCACGCCGCTGACGACGATCAAGAGTTATACTGAGGCTCTGGAGGATGGTGCGCTGGAAGACCCGGAGCTTGGCCCGCGGTTTGCCTCCGTGATTCAAAATCAGACGGATAGGATGATTCGCCTTGTTACGGATTTGCTTCATTTATCCCGTCTCGATTCCAAGGAGGCTTTGCTGCGTAAGCAATCTACCGGGGTGCTGGAAATGCTGGAAGAGGTCGTGGATCGCTTTTCCTTTCAAATGCAGGAGAAGGAGATTCATCCGGAGATTTTTATCGAGGATGGTGTGGACACGGCATGGATGGATCGGGATCAGATTGATCAGGTGTTGGACAACCTGATTTCCAATGCGATGAAGTATACACCGGAAGGTGGGAAAATTACGTTTGAGGCTCGCAGGGTGGATGATGGAATGATAGCCATTTCTGTTAAGGACAATGGAATCGGCATTCCTAAGCGTAATTTGGATCGTATCTTTGAACGGTTCTATCGGGTGGATAAGGCCAGGGCGCGCAATATGGGAGGTACGGGTCTAGGTCTATCCATTGCCCGGGAAATTGTGAGGGCCCATGGTGGGGCGATCACTTTAGATTCCGAGCTGGGGGAAGGCACCACAGTTACCTTTACACTGCCGACACAGGAACAAGGAGGCGAAGGAAAGTGAAGGAAAAGGTGAAATCGCTCTTGCTCACTTTTCTTATCGTTTGCAGTTTAGTGCAGAGTTATTTCCTGATTTATCGGCTGCCGGGCAGTAATCCTGTAGTCAAGACAGAGAATGACTATATCAAAACGGTGAATATGGGCGCAGAGATGCGGGCCGAAGAGCTGATATTTCCCGCACAAATCTCTATTCATATGGGTGACAACCGTCATACGGTTTTTTATCCGGATTCGATGTTCTACGACCTGATTTATTCGCGCTTGAAGGGCCGGATGTTTGAAGGGTTTCAGCGTTATCCCGTGGACAATTTGAACTGGTCAGAGATTCGCAGCCGGTATGCGGGTGTGGAGCTGCAGTTTGGCAGCGGCGTACCCGTCTCCCTTCTGCAGAAGGTAATGCAAATTACTGCTGATCCTATATTTGAGAAAGAGAGCGTCCACCGGGTGCTCATTTACAATGGGGAGAATGAAGAGCGGGCACGAGTGTTCTTTTTTAGCTCGCAGGGGGATGTCGTGTACGAAGCGACGAAGGCGGATTTAACGGTACAGGACGTCAAGCAGCAGGTTGATTTTGGAAAGGACTGGATTCCGTATACGCTGAAGGATGGCTATTACATCCCGGAAAAGCCGATCGATATGGTGGAAACTGTACTGAAGATAGGTGTTTTCTCAACAGAGCAAATTCAGAGCAGCTTGTTCTTTGACCCGAGCATTACGAGGATTATTCGGGAGAAAGACGGCTCAGAAATTTATACGGACAGCAGAAGAAGTCTGCAAGTGAAACAGGATGGGAATTGGATCAATTACACCGATCCAGCGGCACCGTCCGCAGGTGAGAACAGCCCGGCGAAGAACGCATTGTCCTCGATCGATTTCATAAACCAGCATGGCGGCTGGAATGGCAGCTATCGTCTGGAGCAGGTGGACGGTCTGGAGGAGATGGATACGGTCGTTTTCCGTCAATACTTCGGGAAGGGACAGTTTGGGGCTTTTCCGATTATGGATTTTAACAATTTTCGCTACGGCACCATATCTCTCGACATGCGTCAAGGCACAATTACGGGATACGAGCGGTCTCTAATGTACGTTAAAGCAGGAGATTGGGAGAAGCAGGTCGTTCAGCTGTCTAGCGGTAAAGAGTTAAAGGATAAGATCGGACGGCTGTCTGGCATTGTTAATTTGTATCCGGCGTATCTCCCTTCGTTAAGCCAGGAGGGGCTGCTGCTGAGGCCGACCTGGATTGTCGAGCTAAAAAGCGGTGCTGTGCACGAATTGAAATAAGTTATTTAAACCAAGGGAGGTCATGGAGTATGGATTGGGGCAGAGCTAAAAATGTGCTCATTTACGCTTTTTTGCTGCTGAATTTAGTGCTCGGTTACCAGCTCTGGAGTGATCTGAGGGAGCAGGCAGATTCCAATCCAGACCTTACATCCCTGGAAAGTAATATACAAAAGATCATGGAGAGCAAACGCATTAAGGTGTTGGCACAAATTCCAAGCGATACACCGCAGCTGCGTAAAATTTCATACCGTTTTGTAGACGGGCAACAGAGCCATAAGCTGGTTCATCTGCCGACGCCTGTGGATAGTAAGCTGATTTTTACACCGAAGGAGCTAGCCAATGCATTACGGTCGAGTTTGCCGGATATTGGGGATTATCGCTATGACGAGTTTGCCGGAAGCGAGAGCGTATTTGTGATGCATCCGCTGGTGGACGGAAAATGGCCGCTTTTTAAAATCAATTTAGAGCTGCACTACAGTAACCAGAAGATTGTATCGTATCGCCAGGATATCATCGAGATTAATGAATCTGCAGATGAGAAGGAGCAGCAGGTGCTTTCCGCGCCCAAAGCTCTGGGCAACTTGATAGAGAATTTTTTGCCTGAGGGTGCCGTCGTGACAAGCATTGAGCTTGGTTATTACGGGCAGGTGTTTGACTCGGACGCTGACCTTCCGGCTTCGCCGGCATGGCGTTTCCTGCTGGAGAGTGGTGAGGAGTATTATGTACAGGGTATTAGCGGGGACGTTATCAGTCCAAACACGAAGGAATCAAAGGAGTAATGGGGAATATGGGCTTACGATTTACGGTACTGTCGAGTGGTTCTACCGGGAATGCAACGGTGGTTACTGATGGAGAGGTAACATTGATGATTGATGCGGGGTTTAGTGCCCGCCGTATAGATGAGTTGCTGCTTGAGCGCGGATTGACGGGGGAGAATTTGACGGGCATACTGGTGACCCATGAGCATTCTGATCATATAAAAGGGCTTGGGCCAGTAGCGAGAAAATATAATCTGCCCATTTACGCCAATGAGAAGACGTGGCAGGCGATGGAGAAATCGATTGGCAACATTGCTGAGGAAAATCGTTGTCTTCTGGGAACGGGAGAATCACGCGATTTTGGTTCTATGCGAGTAGAATCGTTCGGCATTTCGCATGATGCGGCCGAGCCTGTCGGCTATAGTTTTAGCGACGGGCGGGAGAAGCTGAGTGTTTGTACCGATTTGGGCTATGCCAGTGATAAAGTGAAGCAAGCCATTGCGGATTCCGATGTGCTTGTACTTGAGGCGAATCATGATATCGAAATGCTGCGCATGGGGCGTTATCCCTGGAACATTAAACGGCGCATACTTGGCGATATGGGGCATCTATCGAATGAGGCTTCCGGCGAGGTGCTTAGCGAGCTGCTGAACGGCCGCATGAAGCGAGCCTACCTAGCTCATCTCAGCCAAGAGCACAACATGCTGGATTTAGCCAAAATGTCGGTTCGCAGCGCCATGGAGGATCGCGGTTGCTTCTACCGGGACAGCGAATTCCGTCTTTGCGACACTTATGCGGATCGTCCTACGCCGTGGGATAAGGTGGGCGAGCGTTAATGTGCTCCAGCTCGAAAGCTCTTTGTGCAATTTCATCACGGCTAAGAACGCCCTTCTCAATGAGCAGCTCCATCATGGCGCTTAGCGCCAGTAGCTGCTGGTAATGATCTTCCTTGAGATCGGCTAATTTGGCCAAGATATTGACCTCATTCATCGGGGAGAAATAAGAATCCATAATCATCCTCCTTAAGTTGAAATTCCCGGTATTTCCCTCCATGGAAAAAACCTTCAGTAACGCGTCGTATATGATAGAATGAATCTATGAAGATATCGCAAGAAAAACTACCGCTAACCGCGGTCTGTCTGTTTAGAGCTTACAACGATAATGTTTTTCTTTAGATATCAAACTGAAATACATCTGGCATAGCATCTTGATATCGCAAGAAAAACTACCATTAACCGCGGTCTGTCAGCTTAGAGCTTACAACGATAATGTTTTTCTTATTAGTGTAGTCTATTATGAGTGGAAACATTCCCTAATGCTTAAAAAATTAAAGAATCGCGGGAAGCCAGCAACTTCATACTGAACCATCTCGTCAGAAGGTAAGGGTTTGTACGGACATATGGCTTTGCCTACCCGGAATAAGGTGAAGTAGAGCTTCACTTCTTTATGATTACAAGTTGTGAGAATGAGACGTACGGGAGCAAATGGCCTGGGAGCAGAGTCACGGAGGGAGAGAGTTCGGATGGGATTGTTTGATGACGATTTTTATTCCACGAAGGTATCGCGGCGGTACGAGCGTAGAATGGAGAGCAATCGCGGCTGGAAAAGAAGGAAGCGCGGCTCGGGATGGTCGACACTGCAGATTTCGATCGTCTCTTCTGTGCTCAGCGCGATTGTGGCGGTCCTGATGTTCAGCTTCATTACGGGTCTTCCTTCTTCTAAGGCTAGTATTGGCTCCGGTGGAGGGGCTATTTTCGGCGGCGATCTTGACCCGTTCAGCCGCATTAGCACGGCTGCTGCTAAAGTCGGGCCAACGGTCGTTAGCATTCTGAACCATAACGAATTGTCGGGCGGCGATCCAGAGCAGGCGGCATTAGGATCTGGGGTTATTTTTAAGAAGGAGAAGGGCAAGGCCTTCATTATTACGAATGCGCATGTTATTTCCGGAGCGAGCGATTTGGAAATCTTGACGAGCAGTGGTGATTCTAAAGAAGCTAAAGTTGTGGGGCAAGATGCAATTAGTGATATTGCCGTTTTGGAAGTCGACGATAAGGGGATTACTTCAGTCATTACGCTGGGTGATTCCACCAGCCTGCGGCCAGGCGAGACGGTGCTTGCCATAGGAAATCCGTTGGGTCTCGGGGGGACGCTGACTTCAGGCATTATCAGCTATACGAGCCGTGTGATTCCTGTATCGATCAACCAGGACGGCAACTATGACTGGGAGCAGGAAGTGATTCAGACGGATGCGGCGATCAATGACGGCAATAGTGGAGGGGCGCTAGTCAATCTAAACGGTGAGTTGATTGGTATTAATACGATGAAGATCGCTGATATGGGCGTTGAAGGCCTTGGATTCGCAATTCCGGTCAGCGAGGTCATGAAATCGGTCGACGATTTGATGGAGTTCGGGAGGGTGGCTCGTCCATTTTTGGGCGTATATACTCTGAATTTGAACAATCCGTTCTCTGAGTTTAGCGAGGAAGATTATCGCGAATTGATGCTGCCGAAGGATGTAAAGGAAGGTGTCATTGTGCTGGAGGCTCACGGTCCGGCGAAGTCGGCGGGGCTAAAGCTAAATGATGTCATTGTCCAGCTTGATAAGCAGCCGATCCATTCGACGCTTGATCTACGCAAGTACTTGTATGGGCACAAGAAAATTGGTGAAGAGCTGGAGGTCAGCTTTTATCGGGACGGCGAGTTGCAGCGAGTTAAGGTGAAGCTCGCGGATAAGCCTGAAGATGCAGAGCTGGAGGACGATATATACGAGGGAGAGTATGATTCCGATCAGGAATTCCGCCTGGATGAATAGTAGAGCGTTGAGCTTAATCCACAGTACCTGTAATAAGTGTCTGTTTTGAAGCGAATGAAGTTAATATAAGGGATCACATTACGAGATAGCCGCATGAAGCACGGTGAAGAAGTAATTGTGGTCCCTTTCTTGCGATAGAAGGAGGTAGATGAAATGACAGCTCCGTTTGCAAGCAAGATGAGACCGCATTTACTTCAGGAGATGGAACGAGCGCCCCTTGATTTACTCATCATCGGCGGTGGAATTACTGGCGCTGGAATTGCCCTAGATGCAGCTGCCCGGGGTATGAGAGTGGGTCTTGTCGATATGCAGGACTATGGGGCGGGTACATCGAGTCGATCGACGAAGCTCGTTCATGGCGGGTTGCGTTATTTGAAGCAACTCAACATTGGCATTGTGGCTGAGGTGGGTAAAGAACGGGCGATTGTGTATGAGAACGGACCGCATGTGACGCTGCCGGAACGAATGCTCCTGCCAATTTATAAGGAGGGCACGTTCGGCAGGTTCAGTACGGCGCTTGGGCTCAAGGCATATGATTACTTGGCTGGCGTGAAGCGGGGGGAGCGCCGACAAATGTTGAACGCGGAACAGACGCTGATGAAGGAGCCGCTGCTGCGCCAAGAAGGTTTGCAGGGTGGGGGCTATTATGTGGAGTATCGCACAGATGATGCCAGGCTAACGTTAGAGGTGCTAAAGGAAGCGGCGGCGCATGGAGCGCTTGCCGTGAATTATGCGTGTCTGGAGCGGTTTAGTTATGAAGAAGGCCGGGTTGTGGGCGCAGAAATTGCGGATGTTCTAAGCGGCCGGGTTGTTAGGGTGAGGGCTAGGCGAGTCGTGAATGCAGCTGGCCCATGGGTGGATACGCTGCGGCAGCTCGACGGCTCGAAGCAGGGCAAACGGCTGCTGCTGACCAAGGGAGTTCATCTTGTGGTGGATCAGCGTCGTTTTCCGCTTAGCCAGGCCGTGTACTTCGATACGCAGGATGGCAGAATGATGTTCGCCATTCCTCGCGACGGTAAGACGTATATAGGTACTACGGATACGGAATATGCAGGGGATATGACGCATCCCCGCATGACAGAGCCGGATCGGCAGTATTTGCTCGATGCGGTGAATGGCATGTTCCCGGAATTGAGGGTTACGGAGGAGGACATCGAATCCAGCTGGGCGGGCATCCGCCCGCTCATTTACGAGGAAGGGAAAGGTCCTTCGGAAATATTCCGCAAGGATGAGATCTGGCAGTCGGATTCCAGGCTGATCACCATAGCTGGCGGCAAGCTGACGGGCTACCGTAAGATGGCGGAGACTGTGGTGGATCGGGTTGCGGCTCAATTGGAGGAGGAAGCTGTAAAGGCTGTACAGGATTCAGAAGCACTGGAAGCAAAAGGAGCAAACGCAGCTGTGGCGGGGGAGGCAGTTGAGGAGGCGGAGATCATCCCACCGACCGCCAAGACTGAAACAGCGGAAGAGCCTGCTGCTGCACCCCGTGTGTCTGATGCGGCTGGCCTTCCTTTGGAAGTGAGCATGCCATTGTTGTACGCGATGGAGTATGAGATGGCGGTGACGCTGGAGGATTTTTTTGTCCGCCGGACAGGAGCGTTGCTGTTTAATATCGATTGGGTAAGGAAATGGAAGGAGCCTGCTGCCGTGTATATGGCATTGTATTTGGACTGGAGCGCCGAGGAGCAGGCTCGTTATTTGGAGCAACTAGAGAAGCAATTGCATGATGCAGTCGTGCCAGAGGATGCAGTGGAAGGATAGCACGCAGGATGATGCGAGAACGGGGTATATTTACAGTACAATTTGTGAGGAAAGATAGTTCCTTTTTGCCCCGGAGTGTGGTAGAACTGAAAAGGGTATACTGTGTTTACGTGGAATCGAGAGTCGGATCGTGAGACGTGCTAGAGAAAGGATGCTTTCACTTTATGTATGTAGTTTGCAAAGATCATGTAGAATTAGCGATCGATATGTTCGTGGACGAATTCGAGGAGGCTCCGGACATTGTCGATCTGGATCAAACGAAGTTTATCGAATGGGATCCCCCTGTGACTTGTGAGGAATGCGAGCAGCGGGCGAAGTTTTTGATTATTTGAGACACGGTCAGTCCTCTGAAAATGCAAAATGTACATCGATAGACGTTATTTGTTATGCAAGGGCAGCCTACTTCTTTTTATAGGAGGAGAGCTGCCTTTTTGTGTCTGGCCCAGGTAACGGCACTATCTGAGGGGAAGCTAGCCCGCTATATTTAACAATTTATGTTGAGTTGAACTGTTAGGCGTTGTGCTACCGCCCAATTTTTTTATAAAAAAAGATCGCAACATTGTGGATGGATAACAATGTCGGATATTAAACAGAAGTGTATAGTTAAACCATAGATGTTATTTAAAAAAATCTTTTGGTTGCGTATCCATGCACTGAATTGGACTCGGATTCGGTGCCGAATCTTGAATTCAACGAGGTCAAGCATAGGCCTTATTTTTTTGAAAGCGTATGATTGCAACGAATTTTTGGCACGGTGTGATACCGGTTGAATTCCAGATAAAGAGGATCATTAGGAGTGATGGAATGAAGATTTTGATAGTGCCTGACTCATATAAAGGGAGTCTTAGCTCCAAAGAAGTAGCCGATTGTATGGAGCAAGGCATTTTGGACGTACTGCCTGAAGCGATAGTACACAAAATTCCTATTGCCGACGGTGGCGAGGGTACGGTTGAGGCTATTCTTAGCGTTACCTGCGGGGAATCTCGAGAATTAGAAGTGATAGGGCCGCATGGGGGCCCGGTAACCGCCACTTACGGTGTTTATGATAATGGGCGATCCGCCGTCATTGAAATGGCTTCGGCATCGGGGATTATGCTGATGTCACAAGATAGTTTAAATCCATGGGGCGCGACAACTTATGGTACGGGACAGGTTATTAAAGCCGCACTTGAGGAAGGTGCCCGTAGGTTGGTGATCGGTATTGGAGGAAGCGCCACGAACGACGGCGGCGTTGGTATGGCACAAGCGTTGGGTGTTCGTTTTCTAGACGCTGCAGGGGAAGAGATCGGATTTGGCGGCGGCGAACTGCAGCGTATTTGCTCAATCGATATGAGCGGCATCCATCCGACAATCGCCCAATGCGAAATAACGATAGCCAGCGATGTGACAAATCCGCTATGCGGACATAAGGGGGCAGCTCATGTGTTTGGCCCACAGAAGGGTGCGACCCCTGAGATGGTTGTCAAGTTGGATGAAGGCCTTAAACATCTTGCGATGATTATCCGGGAGCAGGTCGGCATTGATATTGAGAATGTGGCGGGAGCAGGAGCAGCAGGTGGACTTGGCGCTGGCCTCATGGCTTTTTTAAACGCAAAGATGGCTCGGGGGATCGACATTGTGCTTGAAGCTGCCCGGTTTGATGAGGTAGTTCGTGATGCGGATTTGGTCTTTACAGGAGAAGGCCGAACCGATGCGCAGACTGTATTCGGAAAAACGCCAGCTGGGGTCGCGAAGCTATCCAAAAAATACAATAAACCAGTCATTTGTATTTCTGGCGGAGTCACGACGGAGGCTTTTGAAATTTACAATATCGGCATTGATGTAATTATTGGAGCGACACAGATTCCTATGACATTGGAAGAAGCTATAGGAAAAACGCCAGCCAATATCCGCCATGCTGTATCCTCCGTGTTGCGAGCGATTCTAATTCCAGAGAAATACGGCATTGGCCGTCTCAGGAAGTTACCAGTGGTCTAGCTAACAATAAATTTATATACTTATCAAATTCGGAGGTTCTTACCATGATGAACGAGACAACTAAGCAGGAGCCGGCAGCATTTGCGGGAACGCCGATCATTACAGAAATGACTGTCATTCCGGTTGCCGGTCATGACAGCATGCTTCTGAATCTAAGTGGCGCACACGGCCCGTACTTTACGCGCAATATTGTGATTTTGAAGGACAACTCTGGCAGAACCGGTGTGGGTGAGGTACCCGGCGGGGAGAACATACGCAAAACGCTTGAGGATTCACGTGATCTGGTAGTTGGTCAATCTATTGGCACTTATAACAATATTCTAAACCAAATGCGCATTGCCTTCGCAGACCGTGATGCCGGCGGACGTGGGCTGCAAACGTTCGATCTGCGCGTTGCTATTCATGCTGTCACGGCGATGGAAGCCGCGCTGCTTGATTTGGTCGGTCAATATCTCGGCGTTCCCGTAGCCGCTTTGCTTGGGGAAGGCCAGCAGCGCAAGAAGGTAGAGATGCTCGGATACTTGTTCTATATCGGCGACAGAAATAAGACGGATCTCCCTTATTCCACACCTTACGAAGCCAACGATGAATGGTATGCTGTTCGCCGCGAAGAAGCCATGACGTCGGAAGCGATTGTACGTCTGGCCGAAGCCGCCTATAAGAAATACGGATTCAATGACTTCAAGCTTAAGGGGGGGGTGTTGCGTGGTGAAGAGGAAATCGAAGCAGTTACAGCTTTGGCTGAGCGTTTTCCCAATGCTCGCATTACACTGGATCCCAATGGCGGTTGGCTTTTGAAGGACGCTGTGCGCCTTTGTCGTGATAAACACCAAGTATTGGCTTATGCCGAGGATCCTTGCGGGGCAGAGGAAGGATATTCAGGACGCGAAATAATGGCTGAGTTTAAAAAACAGACGGGACTGCCAACGGCTACGAATATGATTGCAACGGACTGGCGCCAATTGGGGCATACCCTAAGCCTGCAATCTGTTGATATTCCGCTGGCTGACCCGCATTTTTGGACGATGCAGGGCTCTGTTCGCGTCGCGCAGCTTTGCCATGAGTGGGGGCTGACCTGGGGGTCACACTCCAACAACCATTTCGATATATCATTAGCAATGTTTACGCATGTAGCCGCGGCGGCTCCCGGTACTATTACAGCGATCGATACCCATTGGATTTGGCAGGAAGGAGAAGATCGGCTTACGAAAGAACCGTTTCAAATTGTTGATGGTATGGTCGAGGTTCCTGAAAAACCAGGATTAGGTGTAGAAATCGATATGGAGCAAGTTATGAAGGCGCACAAGTTGTATCAGAGCATGGGACTTGGCTCTCGGGATGATGCTGTGGCAATGCAGTATTTGATCCCGGGCTGGAAGTTTGATAACAAACGTCCTTGCATGATGCGTTAAATAGACCTGATTTAGTAATCTAAAGGAGGAATTATAAAATGAAGAAGGTTGGATTTATTGGGCTTGGGATCATGGGAAAGCCAATGAGCTTGAATTTGATCAAAGCTGGCTATAATTTGGTTGTTCTTGACAGAAACTCCGAGGTAGTAGAGGAATTGAAAGCAGCAGGTGCGACCGTTGCTGTTAATCCTGCAGATGTGGCTAGACAGGTGGAAGTCGTCATTACGATGCTGCCCAACTCTCCACATGTGATGGAGGTAGTACTCGGCGAGAACGGTATTATCGAAGGAGCTAAACCAGGTACTGTTGTCATCGATATGAGTTCCATTGCTCCGCTCGTCAGTCAAGACATCGCTACTACACTTGAGCAGCGGAGCGTTGCCTTCCTGGATGCCCCGGTTAGTGGCGGAGAGCCGAAGGCGATCGACGGTACTCTGTCAGTTATGGTCGGCGGAGACAAGAAGCTGTTCGATGAGTACTATGATCTTCTGAAGGCGATGGCGGGCTCTGTAGTACACACTGGCAAGGTTGGTGCAGGGAACATTACCAAATTGGCGAATCAAGTGGTTGTTGCTCTAAATATTGCCGCCTTGTCTGAAGCATTTGTCTTGGCCAATAAGGCAGGGGTTGAGCCAGAGTTGGTATTTGAAGCGATTCGCGGCGGATTGGCAGGAAGTACGGTCATGGAAGCGAAAGCCCCATTGATGCTGGATCGGAAGTTCGATCCTGGCTTCCGAATCGATTTGCATATTAAGGATTTAACGAATGCACTGGAAACTTCGCACGGCATCGGTGTACCGCTTCCGCTTACCGCTTCGGTGCTGGAAATGATGCATGCGCTCAAAGTGGACGGTTTGGGAACTGCCGATCATAGCGCGCTGCTGCAATATTATGAAAAGTTGGCCCATACAGAAGTTAAACGATAATCTGCGAGGAGATGTCGCTATGGATACCGATTTTATTCGCGGGGTAATTCCCCCGATCGTTACGCCTGTGGACGACAATGAGCGTCTGGATGAGCAGAGCTTTCGGTGCATTGTGGATCATGTAATTGAAGGCGGAGTCCATGGAATTCTGGCGCTGGGCAGCAATGGGGAGTTTTTTGGACTTGATCCGGAGGATCTTGGACGTGTGGTGGCTGTTACGGTTGAGCAGAGTGCGGGAAGGGTGCCGGTTTATGCCGGCATTGCCGCTATTTCAACAAGGGAAGGGATTAGGCAAGCGCGCTTGTACGAGGAGTTGGGCGCGCAGGCTATTTCCATTTTACCGCCGATGTTCGTAACACCGACTGAAAACGAACTATTTCATCATTTTAAGAAAATTGCGGAAGCTACGTCCCTGCCTATTTTGCTATACAACAACCCGGACAAGGTCGGCAACAACATCTCGCCGGGCTTGCTCGAACGCTTGGTAGAAGTGCCTAATATCGTTGGAATGAAGGACAGCAGCGGAGATCAGACGCTGACGGCTGAATTTATCCGCCGTACAAGGGATAAAGGGTTCAAGGTACTGGCGGGCAGAGACATTATGATTTTGAGTACGCTCGTTTACGGCGGTGTCGGCTGCGTAGCATCCACAGCTAATGTTGTTCCCCGGTTGGTTGTAGAAATATACGACAAATATATGGATGGGGATATCCAAGGTGCCCTGGAGGCTCAATATAGGCTGGCGCCGCTGCGTATGGCCTGGAATCTTGGAAGTTTCCCCGTGGCTACTAAAGATGCCGTCAATTTGATTGGCCTTAAGGCGGGGAAACCGATTCTTCCCAACACAAGCTGCTCGGAAGAAAACTTATCGAAAATAAGAACTATTCTGAAGGATATGCAATATCTCTAGAAAAGTATATCAGAATTTTAACATCTTCAAACATCGGTCTGCGCTATGATAAGCAAAGAGGGCCGGCTACGCGATCCGTAGCCGGTTTTTCTTATATCGCTGTCTGGGGGGATTCTTGATGAAAATTACAACTGAACTGGCATTGCCGATCGCAAGTCAACTGATGTCCGTTATGGATTTTAACATCAACATTATGGATGATCAGGGAATAATCGTAGCTAGCGGCCAGTCTCAACGCATCGGTCAGCAGCATGAAGGGGCCTTGCAGGTGCTGGTGACCCGAACTCAACAATTAATCGGAGAAGAGGAGTGCCGCAATTTGCCGGGCTCCAAACCGGGTGTCAATCTGCCCATTGAATTTCAAGATAATGTTGTGGGTGTAGTAGGGATTACTGGCAATCCTGAAGAGGTCTATAAATTCGGCACTATTATCAAGATGAATGTGGAGATTTTATTGGAACAAATCCATATGAATAAACAGCTGCATTTTCGAAAAATGGCGCTGGAGGGTTTCATTAATGAATTGATCGTTCCTCACAATCTACGTGAGAAAAAGCTAAAGATGACCGCTCGTTCGCTACAGATTGATCTTAATATGGAACGGAGTATCATGGTCGTGGAAATTGAGGAGATGAAGTGGTCCGAGGAGATGGAGAGCAGCGATTTGTTGCAAAAGATCAATGAGCGGAAGGAACAGTTTTTGAATGGTTTGAAGGTATTAGTCAGCTTCCACTCGTTTTATGCTTATATTGAGGACGGCGCATTTTTTATCGCTGTACCGGCAGAGGATCAGTTTCAGAAGCCGATCTATGCAAAAATAGAGCAATATATTCAAAGGTTTGACTATCGTTATTATATTGGTGTCGGGAAATTCCGCTCGGGTCTTGAAGGATATAGAGCTTCATATAATGAAGCTCGCAGCTGTATACGCCTAAGCAAGAGATTTCAGCAGGCGTCTCAGGCAACCTGCATTGATGATTGGGGAATTATCCCTTACTTAGATTTGATCCCGCAGTCTGTACAGAAAGAATTTATGCAGCAGCACAAATGGTCTGGTCAGCTGAACGAAGACCACAAGCAGACTTTAAGAACATTCCTGGATTGTAATCTGGATGTCAGGGAAACGGCTGCG
Organism: Paenibacillus lentus; assembly: GCF_003931855.1. Lineage (NCBI taxonomy): Bacteria > Bacillati > Bacillota > Bacilli > Caryophanales > Paenibacillaceae > Paenibacillus > Paenibacillus lentus. Next base: position 1,084,552 of record NZ_CP034248.1, read on the forward strand.
TTGTTGCATGTGCACCGAAATACGCTGTTTTACCGGCTGGACAGGATTTCTCAGCTTTTGCAATTGGATTATCGCAAGTTCAATGATCTGTTCAAAATTAAGCTGCTGCTTACCTTTGAACAATTGCAAAATTAGGATAGGCATCGAGGGCTTGTGCTATTGTACAATTTTCTCGCGGAAAATGTCGAAGTTTTTGGATTAGCAAACGATGTGGGGACAAAGGCACAGTGATATATTTTATGTATCGGGGGACAAGCTAATCGTCCGAGGGCACCGGAAAGCACTTTTATATGACGGGAAAAGCAACTTTGAAATCGTTAACAAAAGGGCGAAGAAAGTCCCGCGCGTCAATAAACAATCATGAAGGTGCTTTCATACCAACGGGAGTTATGCAGTGTCTCAATAATACTTAAAGTAATGGGAGGGAATATTTTTGAAAAAGACATTTTTATACGTATTAGCAGCAGTTATGGTGTTTACGTTGCTGCTCAGTGGATGTGGTTCCAAGGACAACAGCAGCAACGCTGGTCAAGCCAATGAGTCTAACGCTCCGGCAGCAGAGAATTCTACGGGGACTGAAGATATTACTAAGAAGGTTCCAGAGGGGCAAATGATGATCACTCCGATGCTGATCGGCTATCAAAATGCCGAAATTGAGATTACATGGCAGCCGAACCCGAGCCAGTCGTTGGAAGCGACTTCGCCAGCTCGAGTAGATTACCTGACTAAGAAAATGAAAGCTTGGATTGAAGAGCATCCCAACGTAAAGATTAAGCCAATCAGTACCTCAAGCAACTCTGGCGATAACATGGCTAAGCTGCAGCTCAAGCTTAATGAAGGAAGTGCACCGGATGTGGCTGCAGTAGACTCCTTCATGATGCCGACTTTCGCTGAGTATGCACAGCCTTTGAATGATGCTTTCGCCGCAAAAGGCATTTCAATGGATGATTACTTCCCGTTCATGCACAGTACCATGCAGCCGGATGGGCCAGGTGGAGATATTTTAAGTGATTGGTACACAACAGACGTTCGTGCTTTGTACTACAGAAAAGATTTAATTGATACACCGCCGAAGACGGTTGACGAGTTGATTAGCACAGCTAAACAGCTGCAAGAGAACAATAAGGGAATGACAGGACTCATCTATGTCGCAGGTCGTAACGAAGGTGCAGTTAATAATCATCTGGGCATATATTGGAGCCAGGGCTTCCCATTGTTGAACGAAGACAATAGTCTCGCATTTGCAGATGGAGATGCGAATAAGGCCATGCTGAACTTCCTCTCATTCTTCGAGAATACAGTGGGAGAGGGTATTTCACCACAAAGAATTGTAGAATTTGACAAGGAATCAAGCATGTTTGGAGATTTGACCACAGATAAATTTGGTATGTTTATCGCTTCAAGCTCGGCTGTACCCCAGTTAAGAGAAATAATAGGTGCTGATGCTTTTGATGCGAAGTGGGGAATTGCCGAGCTGCCGGTCGTCAATGCAGGCGATACAAGCAGCTCATCTGCAGGCGGATGGACAAACGTGGTGTTTGCCAAGGATAAATTTAAAGCAGATCTGGCTGCTGATTTTGTACTAAGTCTCTATTCAGACGACTCGGCTGCCGGTGAATGGTGTGAGATCGGCGGGTTCCTTCCGACAAGAAAGTCGGTCTTTGATACGACACCAGCCTTCGCCGAGGACGAGTACTATAAGAGCTTTGCAGCCTATCTAGATCAAGCGCAAAGCCGGCCACCGGTGCCTGAGTACACGACACTATCGAGCGAGTTGCAGATTGCCATTGGTAATATTGTTACTGGTTCCAAGACGGCCGAGCAAGCTTTGCAGGAAGTTATCAAAAAAGCAGGCAAGTAATTTAGGGAGTGAAACGCATGCTTCAAGCCGCAACTGAATCATCTAAAAAGGGGATAATACGCAAGCTGTCTCGGGGGCCCTTCTTCTGGATTGCTCCATTAATTCTAGTATTATTGGTCACCTTCGTATACCCGGCTTTTGAAGTGATTCGCTATAGTTTTACCGATGCATCGCTGACGGGAAAAGATTATTCCTACACACTCAGCTCATATATTCAAATATTTAGTGATAAACAAATTTATACAACGTTGTGGACAACCTTTGTCTTCGTCTTCTTCAGCGTCGTTGGTCAGACGGTTTTGGGGCTTGCGATTGCGCTTGCCATTGTAAAAGGAGAGGAGCTTAGGCTTCGCGGTACGGTATTTGTACGTGTGGTCACCTTGCTGGCATGGGCCATTCCAGGTGTTATCATCGGGGTCATTTGGAAGATATTCCTGAATGAATCCGAGTCCGGAATTCTAACTTCTATGCTTAATGCTGTAGGTATTAACAACGTGACATTCCTAACGGCTGCTGGATCGGCGCTGGTCTGTACGATCGTCGCCAATATTTGGAGGGGAACGGCCCAAAGTATGATTCTTTCTTACTCCGGGTTAAAGACGATATCCAAGGATATTCTGGAAGCGGCTGATATTGATGGCGCTTCTGCCTGGCAAAGATTGATTCACGTAACCATTCCTTCCATCCTATCGGTGATATCGATTAATGTCATATTAAATATTATCGCGACCTTCAATACCTTCGACATGGTCATGGCGCTGACTTCCGGTGGTCCTGGTAATTCAACAGAGATTCTTGCCTTATCCGCCTATAATCAAATCTTCGTGCATATGAATTTAGGCTCGGGTTCGGCTTACGCCACGGTTCTTCTCTTAATTAACGGATTGATGGCGGCCTTCTACTTCTGGTTCCTTAGACGCAGCAGCGACAACACTTGATTACTTTATCCGTGACGTGTGAATCCAAATCTTTATTTTGGATTCACACGCTCTAGGTTAGGAGACTGTATTATGAACAAGAGCGCTAAAATTAAAGCTTCAATCGGCTTATATTTTGTTTATATCCTAATTTCTCTTTTTTTCTTGTTACCTTTTCTATGGCTCGTATCGCTATCTTTCAAGACGGTACCGGAACTATTCGCTGTTCCGCCAAAATTTTTACCAAATCAGTTTAATTTCGATAATTACAAATACGTGCTTTGGAAGACAGATATATTCGGTTACTTGAAGAACTCGCTGGTGATTATTTTTGCTACGGTCATCGGTACTTTGATCCTAACTCTACCTGCGGCTTATGCCTTCTCTAGATTTGATTATCGGGGTAAGAAAGCGACTATGCTGGCCGTATTATTCTTCCAGATGATTTCACCATTAATTATTGTTATCCCGCTATACAAGTACTTAAGCAGCTTGGGGATGCTGAACAATTATGGAAGTTTAATTTTCGTTTATATCGCCGTCGCTCTCCCCTTTGCGGTATGGTCCGTCAAGGGTTATGTTGATACAGTCCCTAGGGAATTGGATGAAGCGGCTGCCATCGACGGCTGTAATAAATTCCAAACGATGTATATGGCCATTTTGCCGTTGGTTGTTCCAGGAATCGTCTCTGTTGTCATTTTAGTCGTGGTCAAGAGCTGGGCGCAATTTATCGTACCGTTTATTCTGTTGAACGATTCCAGCATGTACCCGATTTCGGTAGGGCTAGTTAATTTGCAGTCTACCGCTGACTCTATTACCACACATTACTTGGCGGCAGCGGCAGTTATCGCTATTTTCCCAACCTTGATTATTTTCATCATTCTGCAAAGATTTATCGTTTCTGCTATGACGGCAGGCGCGGTGAAGGGATAGGGAATCGCCTTGAACATCAGAAGGAGGGTTGGAAATGGAACTTGTAAAACAGATTGAAGACATTATTATGAATGAAATTCGTCCTATGACCCGTGTCGACGGTGGGGATGTGGTATTTGAAGGTTTTGAAGACAACACGATCATTCTGGGTGCATATGGGGACTGTGCTTCTTGTCCATGCGTCGATCCGGAACTGAACGAATGGATCAGAGAGCGGGTATCTAAACGATTTGGCATGGAATTTCGGGTGAAAGTTAACAAACACATTCCTTACTACGCAAGATAGAACGGAGGAAATATAGTGGCACACATTGCGGTAGAACGCAGAAGTATTAGTATGCAGAAATGGTCTAAGCTTGTGTTCGAGCAGGTGGATCAAAGAATTTTCAAAGAGGTATACCCGCTGGATAACTGGCTAGTACGCAATGGCCGATATGAGCCGGATGCTTACATTTGGGAAGATGATTTCCACCCAATCTTTGAAGGGGACAAATGGGGAGGGCCAGACATCACTTCCATGTTCAAGTGTGACTTTACCATTCCGGAGGAGCTGGACGGAAAGAAGGTCTATCTGTACATGTACACGGCAACCGAAGTGATTATTTCAGACAATGGCCGCTATGTGGACGGGCTCGATCCGAACCGCAGCTGGTGTGCATTTCTGGATAAAGCCAAGGCTGGCGAGCAGCATCAAATGATTTTGGAATGCTATACCCGCTCCAAGCCGGACGATGACCGGGGGGTAGCAAGAAACTTGAAGGGCTGTATTCAGACCTTTAAGCGGCCGAGCCTGGTCGTTATTGATGAGGAAATGTTAGGGTTGAAATATGACCTGGATATGCTGTATCAAAGTGCTTATGCCGAGAATATGGAAGAGGGCGCCAGAGAATTTTATGCTAGTCATGTGGAGAAGATTCTCAAATTGTTCCCTTTCTTTGAAAGCGATGATGATGAGGAATTCAGACAGGCTGCTCCGCGCATTCGTGAATATATTCAACGCAATGTGTACGAGAAGAGCGGACGCTTTGGCAAAAACGGCAAGCTGGCATGCGTAGCCCATTCTCACCTTGACCTGGCCTATCACTGGACGATGGGACAGACGATCCAAAAGAACGCCCGAACTGTGCTCATACAGCTGCGCTTGATGGATCGTTACCCAGAATTTAAGTATTCTCATACCCAGGCTTGGGCTTATGAGTCGCTGCAAAAGTATTATCCATCGCTCTTTGAAGAGGTTAAGCGGCGCGTGGCGGAAGGACGCTGGGAAATCGTTGGCGCGATGTACGTAGAGCCTGACTGCAATCTGGTGAATGCGGAAAGCTTAGCACGGCAAATTATGTACGGCAAACAGTATTTCTTGAAGGAATTCGGCGTGGATGTCGACATTGCTTGGCTGCCTGACGTATTTGGTAATAGTGCGATTATGCCGCAGATTCTGCAGCAGGGCGGCGTCAATTATTTTGTATCGAACAAAATGTCCACATGGAATGATACGAATCTGTTCCCACATAACAATTTCCTATGGCGTGGATTAGACGGAACGACTGTTAAAGCGTGTGTGCCGCCGGTACACTTCAATAGCTGGATGGATCCGAACCAGGTTATCGGAAGCTGGGAAGCCTTCCAGGATAAATCCTATTGCGATGAGTCTTTACAAATGTTCGGATACGGCGATGGGGGCAGCGGTATCACTAATGAAATGATGGAGTATTATTACCGCGAACAGAATATGGGCGGTATTCCGCAGATGCGTCTGACGACGGGCAAGGAGTATCTGGATACTGTATTTGCGGATACCTCGGAGTTCCCGACTTGGGACGGCGATTTGTATTTGGAGATGCACCGCGGCACCTTTACGACGAAGGGTGAGCTGAAGCGGTTCAACCGCAAAGGCGAGTTCCTTGCGCAGCAAACGGAGGCTACCGCAGCTATCGCATCTTTGTTAGCGGGCCGTATTGTCGTTACCCAGGAAGAAGTGTCGGTTCCATGGAAGAAGCTGCTGTTCAACCAGTTCCACGATATTCTGCCGGGCAGCCATACCGCTCCGGTAGGGACAGATGCGATCCAAATGTATCAGGAAATGAATGAAGAATTCTATGAGCTGAATTCCAGAGCGCTGGAGGTTCTGACTCAGCCTGAGAACGGAAGCTTTGTAGCGGTTAATGCCTTTTCCGATAAGCAGACGATTTCCTATTTTGAACAGCCTGTAACGGTGCCGTCGATGATAGACAAATCTGGCCGGATTTACCCGGTGCAAAAGCAGGTATCGGCTGAAGGCGGAGAAAGATACTGCACTGAGATTGAGCTTGATGGCTTCAGCTTGGGTGAGTTCAAAGCTTCGGAGACGGTTGTCGAGAAGGCGGAAGATCTTCGGGTGTCCACAACTTGCCTAGAGAACGCACTTGTGTCTGTTCATTTGGATGCGGAAGGTAATATCATTCAGATGGTGGACAAAGTTCGTCAGCAGCAGGTTAATGCGCCAGGCGCTCTGCTGAACCAATGGCAATTGTTTGAGGACTGCCCAGGAACGTATAATGCTTGGGATATTGTAAAATCGTACACGGATCATCAAATTAACTTCGATGGCTGGAACAACATCACTGTAGTAGAAGATGGCCCGATCTCCGTAGCGATTCGCATGGAGAAGTCCTTCAGCAAGAGCCGGGCAGTGCAAATTGTCCGTCTGTATGCGGAAAGCCCTCGCGTTGACTTTGAAACCTGGATCGACTGGCGCGAGAAGGAAAAGCTGTTGAAAGTAGCATTCCCTGTGAATGTAAAAGCAAGAACCTACACAACAGATACTTCGGCGGGCGTGCTGGAGCGAATGAACAATAAGAACACGACCTGGGAGCAGGCGCGTTTCGAGGTGCCGTGCCACAAATGGGTTGATCTGTCTGAAGGTACGTTTGGAGTTTCGATTCTGAACGATTGCAAATATGGCTGCGATGTAGAGGATAATGTGATTCGCCTCAGTCTATTGAAGGCTCCGATTCGTCCTGATCGGGAAAGCGATCTGGGTACACATTACTTTACTTATTCGATCTATCCACACGGTTCAAGCGCGATTACCGAAGGCATGGTCGAAAGTGCCTATCAGCTTAATCAGCCTGCGCCTATTTATTCGGATCGAAGGTTGTCTGTTGCTGAGGGAAGCCTTCTGGAGAATACGGCATCCGCATTGAAGGTACAAGCGTTCAAGCTTGCGGAGGATGGCAGCAATGATGTTATTCTACGCTTGACTGAAGTTTACGGCTCACGCGGCACAGCTCGGATTACTCTGCCGTTTGCAATCGGGTCTGCGATGGAATGTGATTTGATGGAGAATGTGGAGAAGCCAGTAGCCTTTGAGCAAAATACGATTGAGGTTCCGTATACTCCTAATCAGATCATTAGCGTGAGGTTAACACAGAAGTAAGGCATCTATGTCAGTCTAGTTGAGAAATAAATTAGCACAGAGAAGGCAGTCCGCCCTCGAGAGAGGATGGGCTGCCTTTATTCGTGTTTCGGATGCGATGGTTTGAAGATGCACGTTGAGCCTGTGTTGACAGCCTTGGGATGGCAAACCTAAACTTGAGGAAGCTTTAATGTAGCGGTGGAGGTAGTTTTTATGAAAATATTGTACAAAGCTATAATTCATCTGGTAAAGTGATGCCGTGCTGGTAATACGGATTAGAGCTATTTCGCAACTGGAAGCTGGGATGAATTGATTAATGCTATTGAGCAATAGGGTAACTGAACAGCTAAAAGAATGTCATGAGGAAAGCTAAAGGTTTGGTATGATCCAAAATATTTATATAAGCTAAAGTGGGGTATAAAAGTGTTCATTCAAATTGTAGCCGTTGGCAAATTGAAGGAGAAGTATTTGGTACAGGGGATCGCGGAGTATGCAAAGCGGCTTGCCCCGTATGTGAAATTTCAAGTCGTGGAGGTGCCCGACGAGAAGGCGCCGGAGACGATGAGTGAGGCGGAGGTGCAGGCGGTGAAGGCACGCGAGGGCGAGCGCGTGCTGGCCCAGGTGAAGAGCGATGCGCATGTCATCGCTCTGGATGTGGGCGGCGAGCTATGGAGCTCGGAGGAGCTCGCCGCTTGCGTGGACAGGCTCGGCACATATGGGACGAGCCATGTCGTGTTTGTCATCGGCGGGAGCCATGGGCTCGCCGATGGGGTGCTCAGCCGCGCACAGCAACGGCTGTCGTTTGGGCGCATGACGCTGCCTCATCAGCTCATGCGCCTGGTGTTGGTGGAGCAGATTTATCGTGCGGTGAAGATCAATCGCGGTGAACCGTATCATAAATGACGCAAAATCTTTTAATCTCTGCGGGGAACTTTATCTACGTTATACTATTTGAGCATTTTGCATTAACCTGAGCCCTTGCTAGACAAAGGTTTTCAAACATAAAAAAAGGACTTCACCCCAACTTGGAGAAGTTTTCAAGTGACTAAACAAGAAAACCCAAGGGGGAGAAGTCACTATGTATATTCTACAAGAAAGTCTATTTTCCTTTGAAGAACTTCAAAAACTTGAATTTAAAGAACGTTTGCCTATCTTCTTCAGTGCCCTGGACTTACGACCTTATGCTAAAGATTTGAGAAGTCATTCACCCCGAGGTGCCGATGGGCACTGCCGACAAGGGATTCTTCGCGCATTGCTTGCAGCGCCGCTGGAGAACATGGATACATTTAGTGGCTTGCATCGTCGTCTGGATATGGATCTTCGTTTCCGTTACCAATGCGGACTCAGGCTTGATCGAAAAGCTCCATCAATCGCCACATTAAGCCGCGTTTTCACTGAGCTAACGAATAAGGGATTGGCAAAACGTCTGTTTGAGGATCTCGTCACACGCTGTAAGCAGGAAGGAATCATCGATGGAAGTCACGTGGCGATGGACAGCGCAGCGATCCATGCCTACGAGAAGAAACAGCCGAAGCGCAAAAGTGAGCTGACGGGGAATGCCAACTGGGGCGCGAAGTTTGACTCCTTTGGTAACAAGGTCAAGTGGTTCGGCTATAAGCTTCATCTTGCTGTCGACACCGCTAGCGAACTGCCCCTGGCCCTCTCGGTTACACCGGCTCATGTCAATGACGGTGATCTGGCACCCGCTCTTATGGAACAAGTGGCTGCCGATGCGAAAGTGAAGTTCTTTGTGTTTGATGCTGGGTATGACCAACTTAAAAACTATGAAGCGGCACGGAAGCTCAAAGCGCAAGCGATTATCCCGATGAATCTTCGCAATGAGAAGGAACCGCCTGCAGGTATAACATCTAACGGTACACCTTGCTGCTCCATGGGTTTTGCCATGACATACTGGGGAGTAGATGGCGATCACCTGAAATTCCGGTGTCCCCATGCGACCGGCAAGGTGGATTGTCCGCTGGGGATGGCAGCCTGTTCATCTTCCAACTATGGAATGGTGCTCAAGGTTGATACAAAAAGCGATTTGCGCCGTTATTCAAGTCCGCACCGGAACACGAAACGTTGGCAAGAACTTTACAAAGAAAGAACGAGTGTAGAACGCTGCAACTCCCGAATGAAAACCTATTTGACCGCAGACGCCATGCATGTTTGGGGCATAGAGAAAGTCATAACTCACCAATATTTAAATGCAATTGTATTGCTGGCTTCTGCCCTGGCAATGGCTCAGAAATACAGAAAAGTCGCTGCTTAAAATTTTGAATGCGCAGAAAATTCTGCAGGTCTGCCCATTTTTGAAAACCGAGTGGATTTAGCTGAAAATGCACCACCAACTAGGTCTAGGTTCTGCTATTCAATTCTCAAATAGGGAATTATGCAAAATGCTCATTTATCTAAAAAGCTAAAGAAGGAGCGAAAAAATGCGCTCCTTCTTTACAATAAAAATTAATCCAATTCAGTCTAGTTTCGCGGCTTTGGGCGAATGCAAGGCATTCAACTATATTAACTCCGTTCTTCTCAGTTAGGGCAATATTGGCTCCCCTCCCCCAGTAATAATTCCTTGATCGTTTGCAGGAGTTGTTTTTTCGTTCATGAGCTGGACAATCTTTTCAATATCCAACTTTCCATCCAAATCAGATAGAAACAAATCATGGCCGTTTCCGTACAGCACCGATCAGCATCGGAATGGCAATCACAAGTCCTAGGATCACCGTAACAATAGAGCCCTCTAGGCCAAAATCTCCCCCCGTGAGCCATGTTGGGCCGTTTGCCTTCACAGTAAACAACCCGGCCACAGGAAGCCCGGACACAGGAATGCCAAGCGCACCTTCGAGTGCATTCCAAGCAAAATGCAGCCCCATGGCAAACCACAAATTACGCCGCCACAAGAATGCAGCTCCGAGCAGAACCCCTGCCTCCAGGGTGATGGCAAGTGCGCTCCATGGTGTTGCTCCTGGATTGCCCAGATGGAAGGCCCCAAAGGTAAGTGAGGTTATCGCGAGTGCAATCCCGCTTCCCCCTAATTTCTGTATAGCTTGAAGCATCAATCCACGAAACACCAGTTCCTCGACGATGGCTGCGCTCAGCGCTATTTCAATGGACTTCACGAGAATAGAACCAGGATCTGCAGCAGCCGCCCATTGAAAGGAGTAGCCGCCGAGCATAACAATAATAAGCGTGGACACTGCGATAAAAATCGCTCCCGTGATTACACCCCAGACAGCTTCCATCCATGCATGCTGTCCGGATAGCTCAGGAGTAGGCCGCAGAGCCACGTATTTCATAATTAGCTTATACAATAGGATGGCCGCAAAGCCCAACAGTAGTGTTAAGAATAGGGAACCGGCGCCTTCTACTCGCTCGGTCAGCACAAAGGATAGCACCTGTACAAGAATAATAGCGACCGTACCCACAAGCATCCAGGTTATTGGAAAGCGAAGCAGCCTCTCTATGTTGTTGGACCTTACTTTCTTCATGTCTTTCATCAGCTCCTATAACGTTTGGTAGTTATGAGTTTATGCTGAAAAAGTCATAAAGACACAGTGCCCTTTGGTCATGACATGGTTACTTGTGATCCAATATGCCGGAATCTCGGGCTATGCGGGCAGCTTCTCGCCTTCCCTTGACATGAAGCTTCGAATAAATCGTTGAGATGTAATTCTTAACTGTCCCTTCACTAAGAAAAAGCGCCTCAGCAATGTCTTGATTGCGCAGGCCGGAAGCCAGCTTATGCAGCACTTCGAGTTCACGGGGGCTGAGCCCGTATTTATTACTTTTTACGGCGGAGGAATTGCTCATGTTCATGCTTTTAATCATTTTGCCCGCCATCTCTTGTGTTATTAAGGTGCCTCCCGCATGAACCACGCGTATACCTGCAGCCAGATCCTTGGGATGGATGGCCTTGAGCAGATAACCTTCCGCGCCATGGCTTAACGCCGCAAGCACATACTCCACTTCCTTATAAGAGGTCAGCATAATAATCTTGATGTCAGGGAATCGCTTTTTAATCAGGGCCGTTGCAGCCACGCCGTCCATGACAGGCATATTGATATCCATTAGCACAATGTTGGGCTGAAACTGCTCGCAGCCATGAATGGCTTCCTCCCCGTTTTTTGCCAATGAGGCAATTTCGATATCTTCCTCCATGGACAGCACGATATGTAAGCTTTCCAGGATTAATTCTTGATCATCAGCAATCAGCACTTTAATGTTCGACATGCAGCAGCACTCCCTTCAGCGGAATTTTACATCTGACTTCGGTCATCGCCTCAGCTTCCTCCTTGGAATCCACGGACAAGCTGCCTCCCAATCGCTCGATTCGATGCTTCATCGTGGTCAAGCCGAAGCCATAATCCATTTTTTTAATCGGTATGCCGTTATTTCGGACAATTAATTGCAGCGTGTTCACGGCAAACTCCAGCTCCAAGAACAATTGAGATGCCTTTCCATGCTTTAACGCATTTGTAAAAGCTTCCTGAATGACACGGAGGACCGTTTGCCGCACTTCAAAATGCACCCTGGGCTCTGTCCCCAGCAGATTGACGGTTAGTACAGTTCCCGTGTGCTCTTGGAAACGGAGGACAAGGTTCTCCACCAGCTGTGTAAGACTCGCCCCCTCTTCTTCTCCCATCTCATGGACAATGTTTCGCATGTCGTCCAAATTCTGTTCAGCGAGTGTCCTTAAACGGATTAAACGGCCTTTGACCTCTTCTGGCTTCCGATCCAGAAGGGCAATCGAAGCATCCAGGCCCATAATCAGTGAGATAAAGGAGTGCCCCAATGTATCATGAAGCTCCTTCGACATACGGTTGCGCTCTTCCTGAAGCGTCATTGTCTCGATTTCTGCAGTGTAGAGGGTTAGCAGCTTATTTTGCCGTTCCACTTCTAGTGCTAGTTTATTCTTCTCTTCATATGCTTTGGCTACGGAGCTCGCCCATATGCCGATGAAACAGAACAGCAAATTGTCTGATGCGAAGCTAAACGCCTGCTCCCAAGGCAAATGCATGTAAGTCTGCGATAAAAAAGGAATGAAGGCCACCACAGGAATAACCCAGATCGTCTTCTTCGTCATTAAGTATCCCATGATAAGGCTGAGCAGCAAATAGTCCGCCCTTGAAGTCAAATCCGGATGGATGGCAGAATTCACATAATAAGAACCGCCCAGCAGCAGCTCCAGTATGCAGAACCAGGTCTTGTTATTTCTAAACCCGGGGAACCAGAACAGCATAGGGACGACAGACGCTAGCATTAGCCAAAAGATATTCACTACCGTTAGGATCGAAAATTCACTTACTTCCAATAGACGGGACGCTAGCAAAATATAGTGATACAAACGAAGAGCAAATAGGCCCCAATCCATGAAAGATAATATTTTTTTCATATCGACATCCCACTTTTCCAGTAAAAATAAATCAGCACCAGTGCATCCAGTGTATCAATTATAAGGGAAAAATATGTTAATTAGCACATTCTGTTTCCTGCCGCGGAATGAATAGTTGACTCTGGAGTTTGCTCCAATGTTATGATTTTACTGGAAGGGAGGCCGACAATGAAAATCAAGGATTTTGCGAACAAATATCAAATTCAAACCGATACAATTCGTTATTATGAGAAAGAAAACTTATTGAATCCAATAAGACGAGAAAATGGTTATCGGGAATTTGATGAAGAATGTGAGAAGCAGATACAGCTTATCATCGTATTAAAGCAATTAGGATTTACAATAAAGGAAATTCAACAATCCCTTATACTACGAGACAGATCCATATCTACGGAATGTAAGGATGCAACTACATTGTTATTGAATCAAAAAATAATGAATCTTGAGGAGAAAATCCGGTTTTACCAACAAGCATTGAGAGTGGTTCAAGCCATTAAAGAACTTGCGAGTGAAGTGAAGTATTCAGAGAATATTGAAGATATCGAAAACCTATTGCTTGGTTTATTTCAACAGGGTTTGAAAGGAGAGATATGATGACAAATAAACAAATCATTCATGTTGAATATGCACTTGCCTTTGCACTTTCCTTTTTTATTTACATGCAGCTACCCTTTCCCATATGGTTGTTCGTTGTTCTTTTATTCGTTCCGGATCTTACAATGCTTGGGTACACCATGAATAAGAAAATAGGTGCAATTGTTTATAATTTGGGACACACCTTTATTTTCCCCCTGCTTTTTGCATTAGGTTACTTATATTTTTCAAACGATTATCTATTATTAGGATCGATCATCTGGATCGCTCATATCTGTATGGATAGAGCAATAGGTGCTGGATTGAAATATCAAAATTCTTCATTTACGAATACACATATACAAAGGCTTTAACGTATACGATTTGACAGAAGGTTCTTAAATAACCGATAGTTCAGCTACCGCTGCCACGGATGTGCAAAAGTCGGTCTGCTGCTGGCTTTAGACCCGTAGAGGCCTACAACCGAAAGTGAGCTAGCGAATGTGGTTACCATCTGGTATACCGCAAAGCGAAAGGGCCATCCCACAAAGGATGGCTCTAACAAATTTAAATTTCGTTCACTATTTGTACAAATTCTCCAAAAGAACTATAGACTCCAGCAAATAAGTTTACTAAAATACCCACTATAAATTGTAACAATTATCGACAAGGAGTGAAATTTAATGAAGAAGAAAGCATTTGTAGCTATTATAAGCGCATCAATGCTGGTGAGCATGGGAACTGGCGCTCTAGCGGCAACTAAGCTGAAGGAAATTAAAGCTTACCTTAATCCTGAGATAAAGGTACAGGTGGATGGAACTCATGTTGATTTGCGTGATGCCAAGGGTAACGTTATTGCACCAATCTCTTACCAAGGAGCAAATTACGTTCCTATTCGTGCCGTCGCCGATATATTTGATATAGCAGTCACTTATGATCAGGCTACTCAAACTATTATTATAGGTGAGAAAGTCGAAGGCGTTTCGATTGCTGATGGCTTCAAAGATATGTATTATACGAAAGACTCAGCTAAAACAACCTATAAAGGCAAGGACTATAAAGAGGCCTATTTCAACGATGGATCTGGCAACCGCAGTGCTAGCTTTATGCTCTATCCGAATAAGGAGTATCAAACACTATATCTTCAGATCGCAGCTGTTAATGGTGATATAACGGACCTTACTATACAAGACGGCGATAACCAGACTACTCTGAAAAAGGTAGATGTGATCAAAGCTGAAGAGGGCTTAGTCACTATAGAAGCGGATATCGCTGGCGTTAAATCATTGTATATTCACGGGAATGTAAAAGGTGATACGGTTGTCTTTGTACCATTGACTACTTCGTACTATAAATAAGCAAAGAAAAATAATATACATATACATTTAAATACACTCGTTATTCCGAATACTTTTCTCTGGATTTTTCACATATTACATGGTTAGCGAGACCTTTGCCTATTCGTATAGGCAGGGGTCTTTTTTTGTTTACAACATATCATAGAATTTGTTATCAAATGTATGTCTATACCCCGCGGTAGCAACCTAATATGTAAAGTATAAAAAAACGCATAACTACTTAATCTGCCGTCTTATTGACAAAATCAATCTCATTCCTGATCCCTTTGTGGGCATCATTCCACAGGCCCTTTGTCAGGCGAATGCGCAGTAAGCATGTGTTAGGATCTTCATCGTTATTGGCTTCGTAATACCACTCAGCGAATATTTTGCGCAGCTTTGTCATCATCTCCGCGTTGTTCTCGTCACATACCCAGCCCAGGTTTTCACCGATCCCATCGGCCGTAAAGTTATCGACGATGATACAAACGGCGACTTCAGGGTTTTTGGCAATTTGCTGCATCTTGTATGAGGTCGCGTAGGAGACGATGTAGAACGCGCCGTCCTCATAATAGGCATCGACAATGCGGGCGGCGGGACGGCTTTGGCCATTGAACCCCGGTTTCAGCGCGATGGTAGACAGAGAGATTAGGATGTCCTTGTTGCCGAATTTTTCTTCCAGCAGCTTCATGGCTTCGTCGTACTTGCTCATTTCAATACCTCCTAAAGTGTAATAAGGCATACATTATTAAACGTATCATTGTAAAATCCTGCTGCATATAGGGAATAATACAAAAAATACAAATCACTATCATCCATGACTAAATATTCATTGTTTTTAACCATTCTTTTTTAAGCAAGGCATACTGTAGGGTGTTTTCGTATTTGGGTGTTCCGTCGTCGTAATTTGTGAATGAGATGAATTCCAAGAAACAGCCTTCTTTGCGCATCCCTAATTTCTCGCATAGCTTCTGGGACCTATAGTTATTATCCTCAACATATGCATAAATCCTTCTAGCTTCTTTTTGAGTGAAGAGATAATGTAGTAAAGCCTCGGCACTTTCACTGGCATACCCTTTTCCTTCATAGTTCTGGTTGAAGTTCCAGCCTACACTATAGGTATCGGGTTCTTCTTTTAGAAAGAATAATTCTCCAATAAGATCACCGTTATCTTTGAGGCATACAGCAATATGTGAGTCATCTTGACTCTTTTCCTTTGCACTATTGATGGCGTCATTTAATGTTGAAACTCTTTCACTAAGGAAACAATTGACCCTTGGATTGGCCGAATACTCCAACATGCCTGAGGCATCCTTTTTAGAGAAGTTCCTTAATATTAATCGATTGGTGTTAATTTCCCATCATGGGTAGGTCTCCTTAATGGCAAGCTGATCTGAATGGAATAGAACTCCTTAGTACTTGTAACAGCTATTTGCCCTTTGTGTTTTTCTATGATTTTTTGGCAGGTTTTCATACCGATTCCCGTACTACTGACGTTAGCTGCTTCTTTTATTACTGCATTTTCGATGTTGATAAATAACAAGTCGTCCTTTACGTCGTAGTTAATTTTGACGGGCTTAAGCTTATCGGCGTACTTAATAATATTGGAGAATAGATTGTCAAGAACTCTTCGAATAGAAATCAAATGAACATCCATGTGGAAAGGGATGTTATAAGGGGTTAATTCAAATTGGAATCCGTTGTTATCTAATAATAAGAGCTGCTCATCTATGAGTTGGCCTATTAATTGAATTCCATCGAACTGTTCATATTCCAGATCGTTGTCTTCAGTATTAAATACAGTAAAGTACTCAAATAGTTTGTCCGAAAGATGCTTAATTTGGTAAGCTTTTTCTCTGCTATTATGGATGTATTTATTAAAAGCTTCATCTGTCTGGTATTTCTTAAAATGTATAATATCCAAATATCCGACCAATGCAGTGAGGGGGGTTCTTAAATCATGCGACATGGCGGTGACTAAATCGCTATTCGCGATTCGGGCTTGTTCCTCGTTTTCCAATCGTTCAATAAATGACTTTCTCATCTCATTAATGCTTTGAGCGAGTGAGGAGAGTTCGTCATTCCCTTTTATTGTGATTCTATAGGTTAAGTCTCCGCCCTCCAATATCTTAATTTCATTCTCAAGAACACCAATGTAAGAGGTTTTCTTATTTATAAAGAACAGCATGATGACTATAAAGAACAAGAACGAAATGACCACACCTGAAATGGTAACGATATAATAGTACTTGTATTCAAAGAAGCACTCCATATATATTTGGACCTCAGCATCGGAAAATTGAATATATGAAAATTGAGGATCACTCCTCAAATGAGGATTTAACAGTAAGCCACTATCCTCTGTTGCTGTAGTATAGCCATCCGTCGCATAGATAAGTTTATTGTCTTTATAGATATATACATTCACATACTTCGTTTCTCGAATCCATTTGGCTATTTTATCATGATCATTAAGTGTAAGATTATTTTCAGAAACGTACTTTTCAAATTCAGAAATGGTCAGTTGTTCTTGTTTCTCGATAAAAGAGGTTTTAGTTAAATAACGCTCGAGTATATCTTCTCCTGTGGCTTGAAACAACAAAAACAAGACTAGAGAAAGTGTTAATGAAAAAATAAGACTCAGTATTAATTTAAATTTTAAGTTACCCCATAAAAAGATCTTATTCAATTCGGTACCCCTTTCCCCAAATGGTTTTAATGAATTTGGGGTTTTGGGGGTCCTTCTCCAATTTCAACCTGAGATTCCTGATATGAACCATGACTGTATTATTACAGCTATAAAAATAAGGTTCTCCCCAGACACTTTCATATAGATTTTGTGCTGAAAAAATCTTGTTTCTATTACTGGACATCAAGGATAATATTTTGTACTCAATTTCGGTTAGTGTAAGTTCTTTGTCGCCCATCCACACCTCATTGACCTTTTTATTAATAGTTAGTTCATTAATTTTGATTATCTCTGGAGATTCTGCCGTAGTATCCTTTCCTTTATAAACATAATATCTTCGAAGCAAGGCCTTTACTCTTGAAACCAGTTCCGTATAGGAGAAGGGCTTCGACAGATAATCATCACTTCCTGCAGAAAATGCCAAGTATTTATCAGAGTCTTGAGTTTTAGCGGTTAAAAATAAAATGGGAGCGATTGTTTTCTCACGAATTTCTACGCATGCTTTGAATCCGGATTTTCTTGGCATCATAATGTCCAGGATAATCAAATCTATAGTTTCATCGACTTTATCTACTGCATCATCACCGTCTATTGCTTCAGTCACGTTATATTGTTCACTCTCCAGCAGGACACGGACAATCTCTCTAATCTCTTCGTTATCGTCAGCAACGAGTATATTCTTGGTATGATTCATCAATCTCCCTCCAGTCATGCTAATCGTGCCTCCATTATAAAATGTAAACCACCTGCATGCTACAGATCATAAGGGACTTAAGAATTATTAAGAATTATAGTGCCCCCAATCTTAAGATCATTCACATAAGCTTGTAAATCATAAGCAAATAGGAGAGGTTAGAAGGTATGGGTGTTTCATCGGTAAAAAAACAATTTAGCAGGATTTGCATTGCGTCACTGGGGCTTCTAATGATGGTATTAATCATTTGCTATTCGCCTGAAATTCTTAAATTGACAATGTCCCTTGATCATTTCCGGGATCATATTCTTTCAACGGGAAAGTTAGGGCCCATAATCCTTATTTTTTTCCAAGTCCTGCAAACCGTTATTGCTCCAATACCAGGTGAAGTGATCCAAATTGCTGGTGGATATGTCTATGGAACATCTATAGGTACGCTACTCATCACTGTGGGCATGTTATTAGGGGCCATGATGGCATTTTATTTCACGAGGTTTCTGGGTGGGGCATTTGTCGAGAGGTTACTGAAGAAAGATAAATTTCAATGGATGGCAAGTATGATGGATAATAAAAGGTTCTCTATTTTCTTGTTCATTATATTTATTATTCCTGGGCTTCCCAAGGATTTGTTTATATATGCCGCGGGACTGACGTCGATAAAGCCCTTAAGATTTTTCGTGATTTTACTTGTCGCCAGGTTTCCGTGGCTGATAGCTTCTGTGAGCATTGGATCAAATATTTATCAAAAGAATTATTTATCAACGATCATCATATCAGGAGTGGCAGGCTTAGCTTTTATATTGGGATTAATTTATAAAGATAAGCTCATTAACAAATTATCAACTTTTAAAAGAAGTAATAGTGAGTCTTAATACATTTCAGTATTAGTGAGGAGAAACTATGTATATGAGAAGTATCCCCAATCTACTAACCTTTACGAATCTGTCATTCGGGGTATTAGCCATGATCGAAATTTTTAACCAGAATTACTCCGCAAGTGCAGTGTATGTCATGATTGCAGCAATTATAGATAGATACGATGGGAGAATCGCTAGGCGGTTAAATGTTTGTAGTGAATTTGGCAGGGAATTGGATTCCTTAGCTGATTTGGTTTCCTTTGGTATTGCTCCGGCTTTACTTGTTTATTTTAAATTTAATTTTGATGACCTCGGCATTCTAAGGATTGTGGGGATAGCTGCTCTAATACTATACGTTGTGAGCGGTTCCTACAGATTGGCGCTATTTAATATCAGAGAATTTGAGGGTAACTTTCGCGGAATCCCAATAACCGTGGCAGGCTCTATTCTCACCATATACTCAATGATTGCGCCCAGTGCGAATAGTTCAATGATTATATCTGTTGTTACACTGCTTATTTTTTCTCTTTTAATGGTATCAAATATAAAAATTAAGAAAATATAATAGGGGGTAATTTCCTATGTAGCCTGGGCATATAAGCAGTTTCAGGGTACGAAGACTATATAATAAAGTTAATGATCGATGTTTTGAGCTTGGCCGTGTATTGATAATTTGATGAATTCTGTATATCGCTGTCGGTGCTGTAAAGGATAGAACGTGAAAAAGATCGCCAACTACCTGTCCAATCGGTTGGGAAGGTTAGGCGATCCTCTTGTTCACTTCATTGCCTTACAATATCATGCACGAGAACGGGAGCAACCGCATGATCGGTAATCCGGATATTTGAGTGAATTTTTTCCACAACATCGGCAACCTGATCCCGATTAGCATGAATGGTAACTAAAGACTCTCCGGCCTTGATCGAGTCGCCAATCTTCTTGTTCAGCATCAGACCAACCGCAAGGTCGATGCTGGAATCCTTCGTCGCTCTTCCCGCGCCCAGCAGCATAGCAGCCGTTCCGATCTCATCGGCAACGATTTCGGCGACAATGCCATCCGTCTTAGCAGGTACCTCAATTCGATAAGCGGCTTGCGGCAGCTTCTCGGGATGATCCACAACAGATGGATCTCCACCTTGACTTGCGATAAACTCCTTAAATTTCTCTAGTGCTTTTCCGTTATGGATAACTTCTTTCAGCATTTGCTCCGCCTCTTCCAGTGATGTTGCCTTCTTAGCGAGAAAAACCATCTGCCTTCCAAGCGCCAGACAAAGTTCCTCCAGATCCTTGGGTCCCTTTCCTTGCAGTGTTTCGATGGCTTCCTTGACCTCCAGGGCGTTACCGATCGCGTACCCGAGAGGCTGACTCATATCGGAGATGACAGCCATTGTTTTACGGCCGACGTTGTTGCCGATCTGAACCATCGCCTCAGCCAGCTGCTTGGCTTCCTCTGCTGTTTTCATGAATGCTCCAGCCCCTGTCTTCACATCGAGAACGATGGCGTCGGAGCCGGCAGCGATTTTCTTGCTCATAATCGAGCTTGCGATGAGCGGAATCGAATTCACTGTTCCAGTGACGTCGCGTAGCGCGTAAAGCTTCTTGTCGGCTGGCGTCAAATTTCCGGATTGGCCGATAACCGCAATTTTATGACGGTTTACTTGATCCACGAATTGCTCATTGCTGAGCTCTACATGGAACCCTTCAATGGCCTCCAGCTTATCAATCGTTCCGCCGGTATGACCTAGACCGCGCCCGGACATTTTGGCAATAGGTATGTCGAGAGCAGCCACGAGCGGTGCCAGTACGAGGGTCGTCGTATCGCCAACACCGCCAGTGGAATGCTTATCCACTTTTACGCCTTTGATCTCTGACAAATCGATAGTGTCGCCGGAATGCACCATCGCCATGGTCAAGTCTGCGCGCTCTCGCTCTGTCATGTCTCGGAAGAAAACCGCCATCGTCCATGCGCTGACTTGATAGTCGGGGATTTGATCCTTCGTATAGCCCTCGATGATGAAATTGATCTCTTCCGCTGTTAATTCCTTGCCATCGCGCTTCTTCTCAATCAAATCCACCATTCTCATCCTCTTATTTTCCTCGCTTTCGCTTTATAATGATTTTTGATTAGATGAAAATCCCTGCCACCGTAGCGGACAAGACGCTTACCATCGTAGCACCGAATAGCAATCGCAGACCAAACCGTGCGACAACGTTCCCCTGTTTCTCATGAAGTCCCTTTACCGCTCCGGCAATAATGCCAATCGATGAGAAATTAGCAAACGAGACAAGGAACACCGATACAATCCCGATACTTCTTGGGGACAATGTTTGGTTACTACTCAGGTCCAGCATGGCTACAAATTCATTGGACACCATCTTGGTCGCCATAATGCTTCCTGCCACGACCGCGTCATGCCATGGGATGCCCATGACGAATGCAACCGGTGCGAATACATAGCCCAGCATTCCTTGAAACGAAATGCCAAAGATCCCGTTGAAAATCCCGTTGATCAACGAGATCAGAGCTACGAAACCAATCAGCATTGCGGAGACGATGACCGCTACTTTGAAACCATCCATAATGTACTCGCCGAGCATTTCAAAGAACGATTGCTTCTCTTCAGCCTGAACGACCAGGATATCTTCATCTTTATCCACTGTGTAAGGGTTGATGATGGTGGCGATGATAAACCCGCCGAACAGGTTCAGAACGAGCGCGGTAACGACATACTTAGGGTCAATCATTGTCATGTACGCACCGACAATCGACATTGACACGGTTGACATAGCGGAAGCGCAAAGCGTATATAGACGGTGCTTCGGCAGCATGCCGATCTGCTTCTTGACGGATATGAACACTTCGGATTGGCCGAGGATCGCAGAGGCGACTGCATTATAGGATTCCAGCCTGCCCATTCCGTTAACCTTACTCAAGATTAGCCCGATATACCGAATGATGAAAGGTAGAATTCTCGTATACTGCAGGATGCCAATCAACGCGGAGATAAAAACGATTGGCAGTAAAACACTCACGAAGAACACCATTTGTCCCTCGTTTGCGAGACCGCCGAACACAAAATTGATGCCGTCTGCCGCATAAGCCAGAAGCATCTCAAACACGGAGGCAAAGCCTCGGATAAGAACCTCTCCTGCGCTCGTGAACAGCAATATATAAGCGAGAACCGTTTGCAGGACGAGCATGACGATAATTGGCCGATAGCGAATTTTTCGCCGGTTGTTGCTTGCCCAGAAAGTTAAACCAAAAACAACGATCACACCCAAAATGGCATTTAGAATATTCATTCGATATCCCCTCTGTCGCCTAGCTCCGTCCTGTCTGGGAGTTGAAATGCTCCTGGGAGGAGCTGGGCCATTGTCCATTCCTCGACATCGCCATGAAGATTCGTTAAATATATGATTGTGTTGTGATCACTGAATTCAGCCAGCACTTGTCGGCAAGCACCGCAAGGGGATACGGGGCCTTCCGTATCTGCCACGATGGCGATCGCGTCAATCTTGGTATTTCCTTCGGATACTGCCTTGAAGACGGCTGTTCTTTCCGCACAATTGGTTAAACCGTATGAAGCATTCTCAATGTTGCAGCCCCCATATATCTTCCCACCCGATAGCAGTGCGGCCCCTACCTGAAAGCGGGAATAAGGGCTGTATGCTTGCTTGCGGGACTCAAGCGCTTGTTGAATCAGTTGCTCTTTCAACGAGACCCCTCCTATGCTGGGTATTAATACGTAGTCGTTGATTGTTCACCTTCCATGATCTTTACACCTGAGCTAGCTCCAATTCGGTTAGCGCCTGATTCGATCATTCTGTTCATGTCTTCCAGGCTGCGTACTCCTCCGGATGCTTTCACGCCTACATGTGGACCGACGGTCTTGCGCATCAGAGTGACATCTTGCAGCGTAGCGCCCCCAGTCGAGAATCCTGTGGATGTTTTGACGAAGTCCGCCCCCGCTTTAACGGAAAGCTCGCATGCGCGTATTTTTTCTTCATCAGTCAAGAGGGACGTTTCAATAATGACTTTCACGATCGCTTGATTGGAAGCCATATCAACGACTGCTTTAATATCCTGCTCTACAAACTCGTTATTCCCATCTTTTAACTGACCAATGTTAATAACCATGTCCACTTCAGTGGCACCATTCGCAATGGCGTCCTTCACTTCCATGGCCTTCACTGCCGATGTTGTTGCGCCTAGCGGAAATCCGATGACGGTACAAACTTTTACCTCTGTCCCCGCGATTTGTTCTGCGGCAAAAGCAACCCAGGTTGGATTAACGCAAACGGACGCAAACTTGTATTTTTTGGCTTCTTCTGTTAACTTGGCAATTTCTGCCCGGGTAGCATCCGCGCGCAGCAGCGTGTGATCAATCATGCCAGCTATATTCATTTCTACAACTCCTTTCTCTTCCACCTCAATAAAAGATGCCCTAGTATCTCAATACTATGTGTGATGTGCAAAAAGTTATTGCCTGCAGCTGACGGGGTGAACCGTATCATAAGTAAGCAGAAAGTTGTCGTTAATTGTGTCGGATCGAAGAAGAGCTAAGTATTATGAAGAAGCAAAACTGTAGCCTAGAAAGGGAAGGTCAGCCATCGGAGGGCCTCTCTTCAAAAATTGCCGTTCTTGGCGTGGGACAACCACCATCATTTACAGCAGAGCGAAACCGCAAGCGCTGACCTTGGTGTAGAGCCGGATATAGATAGGCCTTCTTCTCTATTCATTTTTTAACTTTTTTAACATAGATTTGATATATATTACGATTTTTATGAATTTATGCATGTTAGAGTATTTCAGTAATAGAAATTGGAGAGGGGTTGTATAATACATGTCATGGAAACAAAATGTGGGTAAAAGTACTATTCGTATGGCGGCTGCAGTACTATTATTTTCCCAACTATTGGGGGCAACGGGTTCAGTCTCTGCTGCAAGCAAAGATGTAGAAGTACACTTGATCGGAATCAATGACCTGCACGGTCAGTTAGATACCACGTCAATAGTTAATGAAAAAAAAGTAGGAACTGCGCCAATTCTTGCAACTTACCTAAAAGAGGCGCGAGCCGAATATGAACACTCCCTACTCTTCCATAATGGGGACGCTGTTGGCGCATCTGCTCCAATCTCATCTCTAGATCGTGATGAGCCTACGATGGAGTGGATGAATATGATGGGCTTTGATGTGGCTTCTTTAGGCAATCATGAATTCGACCAAGGTATCGCTGCATTAAAAGCACAAATCTTTGGCGGCCTTGATCCAAAAGAAGGCAAGGTAACTCATGCTGGTGCAAAATTTGATTATGTCAATGCCAACGTCATTGAAATCTCCACGGGCAGGACATTGCTTAAGCCCTACGTGATTAAAGAAGTGGGTGGCGTCAAAATTGGATTTATCGGATTAGTAACGAAAGCTACACCATCTAAAGTATCTCCATCTGCTACAGCTGGCGTGCGCTTCTTAAGCTCGGAAGAAGAAGTTGAAGCTGTTAATAAATATGCAAAAGAATTACAAGCTCAAGGTGTAGAAACAATTATCATCTTGGCACATGATCCAGCAACAACGAAAGATGGCGTAACGACTGGAGAAGCAGCTGACTTAGCAAAGGCTTTGCCGGCAGATTCCCCTGTTGATGTTATCGTTGCCGGTGACAATCATGGTTATGCGAACGGTGAAGTGAATGGAATATTGATTGTTCAGGCTTATTCTTATGGTACGGCATTTGAGGATATTAAGCTGATGATTGACCCTGCTACGGGGGATGTAACCGAGAAATCAGCCACAGTTATAACGACTTTTCAAGAGGGTGTAAAAGAAGACCCTGAATCTTTAGCTATTATTAAAAAATCATTAGACAAGCATCCTGAGCTAACTAAGCCGGTAGGTACAACAGATGGTTCTGTGACTCGTACAGATGCTTATAATAATGAAGCTCCTCTAGGTAACCTCATTGCAGATGCCATGCGCCAGGCAGACTTTGGTGATCACGGAAGCGCTGCTGACTTTGCATTTATGAATCCAGGTGGTATTCGTGCGGATCTGCCACAAGGCGATGTAACCTTTGCGGATCTTGCTAAAATCCAGCCTTTTGGTAATACCTTAGTGAAATTAGAGCTGACTGGTGAGCAAATTCAAACTTTGCTGGAGCAACAATGGGGAACAAATGCAGACGGTACACCGAACACAAAAACATTACAAATCTCTGGTTTAAAATATACTGCTGATTTTAATAAGCCAGTTGCAGAACGTGTTACTAGTCTTAGCTTTGAAGATGGCACACCTATTGATCCTGCAAAAACATATACGGCTGTAGTTAACAATTTTATGGCAGCAGGTGGAGATAATTATAAAGTGCTAGTGGAGGCTAAATCATCTTTGGCAGGCCCTATCGATTTGGATGTATTCTACCAGTACATTGTAGATACGTATAAAGGCGGCAGTATTGAGGCTAACATCGAAGGACGTATCACGAACCTAGCTGCATCTACAGAGCGAACAGATGCCCCGGTAACAACAGAATTCATTTCTCGTGCTGAGTTTGTGAGTGCACTGGTAGACATGTTGAAGCTAAACGAAGTAGCTACAGCACCTACATTCAAGGATGTTGCTGCTGACGCTACCTATGCTGATGCAATCGCTGAAGCTACTCATGCTGGATTCATTCGAGGCTACGGTGGTAACTTCAATCCCGATCATGCTATCACTCGTGAAGAAGCAGCTACGATCCTAGCTAAATTGTTGAACAATCAAGCTTCTGATAAAAATGCGGCTACGATCCTTGCAGACTTCGAAGATGGCAAAACCGTTTCGAAATATGCCGTTGAATCCATGGCAATACTGGTTAACAAAGGGATTTTTGGTACAGCAGATAGCAAGTTGCTTCAACCGAAACAGGGACTTTCTTCTAACGAAGCAATAGCTTTAATCGAAAAAGCGGTTGCAGCAAAAGCTTCGTAATTTAGCATTTGTTCAAACCTTATCCTAAGAATAGGAAAACACATCCTTTTTTGGTGAATTAGCTTTCTTCTATATGATAAGCCTTAGCTACTCCCACAACTAGTCTCTTAACTAGTCCCACGATAAGTTCCGCAATTAGTCTCTCAACTTATGAAAAGGTTATCTAGGAGAATGCTATATCTCAATTTAGGATGTGTTTTTTACGCTAACAATGCTCGAGCTTACATACATACTCCAGTTCAGTTCAGCTCAGCTCAGCTCTAATGGTTGCTATTACCGTTAATCTGCTGATTTTTCACTTTTTGAGAATCTAACGGTTGTATATGCTGCTAATCGAACATTTTTAATAGTATGAGATGAATTAGGCACGAATAACGTGGATTATGATCGTTAGAACACCGAGCGCTCATTTTTGGCGGATTAACAGCTGTGGCGATCGTTAGAAATTTGGAAAGGCATAAAGGCTTTCAACGGTAGGTTACTGAAGGTTGCTGATGTATTTGGGAAATTGTTGCCTTAAGAATGGACAAATGTGACTCTGATTTTAGCCTCCCGATGTTGGATCGAGGGGCTTTTTTTTATACTCGCGAATTATCTTAATATTTTGATCCGAGGCGAATACACATTCCAGGATTTAGGAGCAAATATAGTAGAGACATAGTATAATATAGGAAAATAGGATGAATAGTAGGCCCCAGGAGGGATAACGGGAAGTATGAGAATCAACCGAAAAGGTATGGTGAAAACACTCCAAGGTGTGGTTAAAGTACTTAAATTTATTTTTCCTGAGTATCAGCTTGTTGAGTTAGTTCGGGAAAAAGGATTTATCGCACCAAAAGAAGAACCAGCTCTAAAGAGGCAGGAACAGCAACCGAAGCAACAATATAATACAGGATCGCGAGCCAGAAGTGCAGATCCGAGCAACTCCGCGCAGACTTTTATGGACCAGAGCACTTTTTCGTCGACTTTCCGTCCTGGTCAATCTCAGGTTTATACGTCGCAGGGGGTGGGCCAAAGTGATGCGCAGAGCGTCTTTTCACCCAATCAATTGGATCGACTATTCCGAGAAGTGGAGAAGAACCTTAATAGTCAAGTAATTGGACAGCCGTTCTTCATCAAAGATTTGGTTGCGGGTTATAAACAGGGATATATGAATGGACGTCAGATTAATAAGCCAAGAAATGTGATTTTGCTGGCTGGAGCTCCCGGAACGGGTAAGAAAACAGCCTTGGAATGCCTAGTTCGAGAGATGCATGCATATCGGCTAACCTCTAGGCCCCATTTTTCAGAAATTGATTTGCAGCGATATGAGGCCGATGAAATATCCGGTAATTTTATTATTGATATGGTGGAGGCATTCCAATACTCTGAGGGGACGGTTTTATTTAAGGGGCTAAAAGGGGCTGAGCAGGCTATTATCAGCTTGGTCGCCAAGCTTGCCGAGGAAGGCAGCTTCCGAACCAAAGAAGGGTTGCGTATAATCGCCGACGATTTTTTCATCATTTTCTATATCGATGAACATGCAGAGAGAGGAAGTGAATTTGGCCAGGTTCCGTCAGGACTGGCAAATCATCTCCCGATCTCTATCTTGCAAAGCGTCCTTACGGCGGCTATCTCTTCACCGTTAGAGTGGGGGACGATGCGACAAATTGCAGAGGCCTTACTTGTGAAAGCAGTAGACGATCTGTCAAGGGATATGCAGATAACTATCGTTGTTCATCCTTCCACGTATGAGGCGTTAGCTGATATCGCCGCAACAAATCAAACATTTGGCGAGGCAGTGCAGCACTGGATCGATAAGGAGCTTACTGTCGTATTGTCCGGCCTACGGGCCCGTAATAAGATTCGTAGCAATGAGCGCGTGCGTATTCGTTTCAAGAACGATTCTTTTTTTGTGGAGTCGAACTCTCTTGAAATTCCGATCAAAGCACTATCGTTCGTTGGTCAGGAGTCAATTGACGATGTCCTGGAAGAGTTAAATGCGTTAACGGGCCTAGAACCTGTGAAAAAGTTTGTCTATGAGCTCATGGAAATGGTTCAGGTGAATAAGCTGAGGGCTAGGGCAGGCGAAGGCTCTGTGCCGATGTCGCTTCATATGGTGTTTACCGGGAACCCCGGAACGGGCAAGACGACGGTCGCCCGCTTAATCGGCCGCATTCTGAAGGCGCTAGGATTGCTGCCACAAGGTCAGTTAATCGAAGTGGCGAGGCAGGACCTTGTGGGACAATATGTGGGCTCTACCGCCCCAAAAACGATGGCAAAAGTCAATGAGGCCTTGGGAGGCGTATTGTTTATCGACGAAGCCTATACACTCGCTCGTCATGATAACGACACGTACGGCACTGAAGCAATCGACACAATCGTTAAGGCGATGGAGGATCATCGAGATGATTTGGTTGTTGTGCTGGCAGGGTATACCCAGGAGATGGAGACCTTTTTGCGATCGAATCCAGGTTTGCGTTCAAGATTTCCGTTCATCGTGGAGTTCCCGGACTACAAGGCGGAAGATATGCTGGAAATTATGATTCAAATCGTGGACAAGAATGGTTTCCGCATAGATTCGGATGCGTATGAGGGTTTGATCGAGCTGTTCGATCAACGGCAAATCCCTGGCCGCAATGACAGCGGTAACGGCCGACTTGTTCGCAATCTGTTCGAGGAGGCTGTCCGCAAACAAGCTGCTCGGCTTAGAGGGCTAATGTCAGACGCAATTGCAGATACAGATTTGCAATTATTGATAGGTGCAGATTTCGGAATCGGTGAGAAAGAAGCATTTAACATCGAGAATCAACTGGCTGGGATTGTCGGGTTGGAGAAGGTCAAACTATTCGTCCGAACGTTGGAGAAACAGCTTATTGTTGATCGAAGGCGGAAGGAAGCCGGGATTCATGTCGATACTGGGCAGACTCTCAATATGATTTTTTCGGGTAATCCCGGTACGGGTAAGACGACGATGGCGCGGCTGGTGGCAGAGATGCTCCGATCCATGGGTTATTTGAAAAAAGGACATCTGGTAGAAGTCGGGCGATCCGATTTGGTAGCGGAGTACGCCGGCCAGACAGCCAACAAGACCAAGCTGGTTGTCGAATCTGCTCTTGGCGGCGTGCTCTTTATCGATGAAGCCTATTCGCTTGCGCAGGATGGTGCGCAGGGCGGGGGCTTCGGGAAGGAAGCCATCGATTCGTTGGTTCGTCTTATCGAGATTCATAAAGACAATTTGGTTGTCATTTTGGCGGGATATACAGAAGATATGCAGCGGTTTGTTCAGGTCAATCCGGGGCTGTCCTCACGCTTCCCGCTACAGATCGAATTCCCTGACTACACGGCTGAGGAAATGCAGCAAATTGCCTTGATCATGGCGAAGGCACGAGGGTTTACCTTGGCTTCGGATGTGCCAGGCTTGCTCGAATCCTATTTTAATGAGAAACAAATTCCGGGTAGAAAGGACGGAGGCAATGGCCGACTCGTCCGCAATACGCTGGAAGGGGCGATACGCAAGCAAGCGGAGCGATTGGCCGATCACCCTGATATTGCGGCCGATCAGTTAAATGAGCTGAATCTGGAGGATTTTGGGCTGTCGACATATGTAGATCTTGCGGCGAAGCGGGCGAATGCGCTTGGAGCGCTTGATGCCATTGTCGGTCTGGCCTCTGTTAAGGAATTTGTGAGAAGCCTATCGGCACAAATTGAGGTGGCTAAGCGCCGTCAGGAGATGGGACTGCCCAAGGCTTCCGCTCAAGCCCTCCATATGGTGTTTAAAGGAAACCCGGGTACCGGAAAAACAACGATTGCCCGTATTTTGGCCCAACGATTTAAAGAACTAGGCGTGGTCAAGGCCGATACGCTGGTAGAAACTGATCGGTCCGGCCTGGTTGCCGGTTATGTAGGGCAAACTGCGCTCAAGACGAAAGAGGTTATCGAACGCGCTCTTGGCGGGATCTTGTTTGTGGATGAGGCTTATGCCTTGGCGGAAGGGGATCAATTCGGGCAGGAAGCGATCGATACGCTTGTCAAAGCGATGGATGATTACCGGGACAGGCTCATCGTTATATTGGCCGGCTACGACGAAGATATGGAGCGCTTCTTGAACCGTAATGCGGGACTCCGCTCGAGATTTCCCAATATCATTACATTCCCCGATTATACAGCCGAGGAAATGCTGCAAATCGCGCATTTGCAAGTGAAATCGCAAGGATATGTGATCGGCCGGGAGGCTGAAGGCACGCTGCTCTCCATTTTAGAGACCTATGAAGGAGATATGACCGCGGGCAATGGACGGCTCGTGCGAAATTTGGTCGAGAAAGCGATTCGAGCCCATGCCTTACGTATGAGCAAGGAAGCTAATGCTACAGTCGAGGAATTATCTACTTTGACACCTGGAGATTTCCAAGAACAGATGGGGGTGATGTGATGAAAGTCCTGAAGTCGTTGCTAAAATGGTTGCTCGCGATTATTTTTTATCATCCATTAATGATTTTGGTCACTATCACAATGCTCTTCATGCCTTACATACTATACATTGATATAAAGAATATTCTGATTAACGAAATTCCGGTAGAAAATGGGAGCATGATGTTGGTAAGCTTTTTCGGATTTTTTATTTATTTGGCTACGAGGAGCCGATTTTTGGGCATACCCTATCGTAAAATTACGATATTGCTTCCTTTATTGCACATGCTCATCTATACTAGTTTCGCTCTATCGGTAGGAATAACGATTCTAAACAAATGGGCTGACGAAGGACTTTATTCCAAGGGATGGGCCATAACGTTTATGCTGCTTGCGATTGTGGCTATTCGATTGTGCATGTCGCTGCTGTACTGGAAGTACCCAATCGTTCGGCGAACAAATCAGGATATGAAATAGAGGGGGAAGGAACTTGGCGAATTACCGGCAAAACAAGGAAAGATCGAAATCACACGCTACAAATCAATATGAGCCTCGACAAACGGATAATGAAGATGTTTCATCAGAGTATACAGAGTCACCCGGCAACGACAAGTCTTCTTCTAGGCCAAAAATAAAGAATAAGCATCGATTTTGGATCGGGATTACGGTGCTGATCACGCTCGGGATGGGTATATACTTTCAGGGTTCATCTATCCACAGTATAAGAGACGTTCAGTCGGATGGGATCGGTAAGGGGATGAAGGCTGGTGTCCAGCTAGCTGCGGTAGATGATTCGGCGGGGCTCGAAGCTAGGGATTTCGAGATTGAGATGAAGAAAAATACGACGACAAGCCGTATGCTAATTTGGGATTTCGCTGCCGAAGATGGCGATGTCGTTACGGTGAAGGTGGACGGAAATATTCTGCAAACGAATATAAATATTATGCATAGCCCGGTGGCAATTGATATTCCAATTCCAAGTGTGGTCGAAATTATAGGTGTCAAGGATGGTGGAGGCGGGATTACATATGGGGTTAAGTTCCCCGGGGCCGTTCATAATAGTGCTTATTTCAATGCGGCACCAGTTGGCTCCTCTAACGTCTACACGATAACCGTACAGTAAGATAACGGACTTGCTCGGCAAGTGAGCAGTTATGCTGAACTAAAACCATTGCTGTCTTTCACATCACCAGTGGTTGCTTTTTCTCAGCATATCATTTTTCGGCGACAGCGCTACTGTCTATCTGGCATATTAAAAGAACTTCCATTTCTCATTTGAGATATAGGAAGTTCTTTTACCCTAATTATTTTACTATTTTCGGATTTCTAACGATCTCGTGAAAATTTCCAAATTCTCTGTTATCAACGGGGTATTTTTAAATCCGGTATAGGCTATTATGTCGTTAATATCCCCGACAAACTCAGTCAAGCTGGCAGTAGAGGCATTCCCAAATCGGTTCTCTCCGATGATGTCCCAGACCTGTTCGGCTGCTTCCTCTTTGTATTCCTGCACCCAGTCATTACGAGTGGATGCGTTAGTAGCGAATGTGCTCAAAATGCTGCCCCAGTCTTTCCCGTTCACAATAGCCTCTTGTAGCTTGCTCAGCGTTTCCGGCTCGAATCTCTGCATCATCTCGGTCAAATTGATATAATCCTCCGGCGCCCCAATCGGCCTTTGCGGCGGGGTTATGTAACGGATCTCATTCGTGTCAGGATCTATGGTTCTGGTTTGGGAGATGGCTCCGATTTGACGGATCGTATTCATAAATTCAGCCGCATCGTCATCATTCATGTAGTTGTCCGCGATATACTTAGCTTGAGTGAGTCCCAATTCTAGTAACACTGCTCTTTCCTCTTCCCCAGTGATGTCTGTTATAAAATTAGACTGAATGATGCCATAAACCGCTTCCTCCACCTCAGAGGGTTGATCTTTAAGAAGGCGATTCAGCGAATCATTGATTTGAACGGTGCCAAAGTATTTAGCCGAATGATGCACAACATCGGATGCTGCCAGTTGTCTGGCAGCCGGGCTGATTTCCAATGAATCGGTGTCATGCGACAATTCGGGTATCGTGCCTGTGATTAAGGCAGGTTTATCTGCTTGTTTTTTCGAAATTGTGTATAAATTTATGTCTTGTTGGGTCGAGCCGTAAATTTTCATAATTAACCAAACCTTTCCCATATAATCAATTTAAAAATTACCTTTCATCCATATTATCGGCATATCATCCATATTTTTAATATTAATGACAAAAAAAGCAATGGGCGGTTTATTCCGCTACCCATTGCTCTTTCGTCGATCTTATCAACCCCCGTAAATACTGTAAGCAAAATGATACACAACATCCGTATCGTTCGCGCTAGGGCGATCCGTTACCATCGCTAACACGCCACAAATGTCAAAATAGTGAGTGAAGCTTATGGCACCAGGCAGATATTGGCTAACGCTTCCGGTTGAGGGAGGCAGGGATAACGTAATGGAGAATTGGCCGCTGCTGTTTGTCCATGCCTTTCCGCTCCGAAATTTGTTATTACTGCCTTCGCTCCAATACGGATTTTCCCAAATGACTTCGACTTCTGCATTGGCTACGGCATAGTTATCCGAAGTTGCAGCGACGCCAGTCACCGTAAAGCTATTTCCCGTAATCCGGTAGTAGCGTCCGTATGCATAGCTAGGGTAATCATTTGGACCGCCGTTGGAGTTATAGCCTGTTATGACAATTTTATCCGCTCTTAATACCGGCTGCAGATGGAGTGAATAGTTAATATCCGAATAGGTGTTTGTTGTATAGACCCGTAGATAATAAGTGCCTGTTCCTAGTGATACATTGCCATTTACGGAGGGGATTAATGCCATCCGATTATTACTTAGTGCGCCGTACATTTCCGCTTTGTAGCCATTGCTTATAGACGCTTGGTCCAAATTAATACGCATCGCGTCATAATTTCTGCTTTCAGGAACCGTAATTTTATACCAATCCTGATCCACCTCCGAATTAATGGAGCGGCTCACAAGAGTAGAGCCTCCTGTTGCTACTGTGAAAGGATAGGCATGAAGTGCATTTTCGTCCGTCTCGAATGCATCATAGGTTGAGCTTGTCGAGACAGTTAAATAGAATGGTTCGTTAATGCTGGCTCCAACTGCGCCATAGACTTCAATTAAGTAGGCTTTGGAACCGACAGTATCGTTTTTCGTGCCGACATTTTCGGACAAGGTCCCGGGTCCATTTCCATAGTTATTCAGATAAGTTCCATAAATCGAGTAATCAATTGGATTCGGGTTCAAGTCCCCGGTGGACATATCAAATTCATAGAGATAAAGATCGTAATCAAGCTGCGCTGAGGCAGGACTATCCATTTGAACCTGTAGAATGCTCCCCGGTTGTACATAAATTGGGTATAAATAAGCGGACGTACCTTCCTGCTGAATGTAGCCCGTGTATGTATAAGTCGCCGCTGTAGCGCTAATCGATTGTGAAGCCGCAATCCATCCTTTTTGTCTTTCCGAGGACATTGAAGGCGATTTCAAACTAATGGATGGTTTTACTTGGTGTTGTTTCAATTTCGATGAATCCATCTCAGGTGCAGCCCTGGTAAGTTCGGAAATAACTTCTTCACTCGGCAGCAGTACTTGTTCTGTGACGGGAACATCAGGGATAGCATCGGATGCCGCTACGTCATTAGCAGCGAACGCATTCAGGACAAGGGCAAAGCTTAGTACTAGATTCATGATGATAGCGATAGATAGCTTTTTTTTCATCATTACAAACTCCTCCCTAATACTATAATTATTTGGCTATATTACAAGTATATTCCAATGTCTATAATTTGTTAAGGGGTTTAGTAGGGGGTTACATAATATAATAAAAATTAGAGCAGATGACGTAGGAGTATTTTTATAGCCATATTATTATTGTTTGTTTGTCTGAAAAGGACAGGAGATGTATACTTTAAAATAGGGAACCATTTATTTAAAAAACAAAAGAGTAGGAGAGTATTTTATATCCTTAACCCACTGCTATTCTTTGATAAAAAATAATCAGAACTAGGTGAAGGGGAAATGGTTGAAAATAATCGGTCATATAAAAAAGCAGCACGATATGCTATTGCATATAATAAACTTTTAAAAATGATCAGGGATGGTTTATATCCGGAAGGAAGTAAGTTACCTAGTGAACCTTCATTAGCAGAGCAATTAGGTATAAGTAGATCTACCCTAAGACAAGCATTAGGTCTGTTACAGGAAGATGGTATTTTGGAAGCTAAAAAAGGAATAGGTAATTTTGTTCGTAAAACGTTAAATGAAGATAATGTTGGCATGGAAAGAATGGAGAATCCATTTTACAAAGGGTGCATAGATACTATTGATAACGTTGAAATAAAAATGGAGATCGAAGCATCTACGGAGCATACGGATCGGATTTTTAACAGGAATACTTCGGTTGTACTTGCGATATATCGGTATTATAAAGAAAAGGATACTATTAGAGGCTCATGTTTTTCTCATGTTGCCACTGATTTTGATTATATTAAATCCATTGATTTAAATAATCACAATGAGGTTTTGGATTTCCTTGAGAATAAGATTTACGAATATGGACTCTCCTCTACGCTTGAAATACGCATGGTATCAGCTACAGAAAATATAAAGGAAGCAAACAAGGGAAATGTCTCCAGGTATTATCAAATGATTGCGGAGAGTATTAGTGATAATGAAGGAAATATTATAGCCTACAATAAGTACTATATCCCGTTTGAACGTGCGGTTTTTAAAGTTTTTAGAAAAAGAAAAGACTAAGTATAGATAGGTATAAAAACTTCTTGGCTTTGGGAAACTAAACCAAGAAGTTTTTTTGTTCGAAAAAAAATGTTGACAGCGCTTGCACATGGATTTATTATTAGTTGTGTAAAACATACAGCAACTCATACAAGTATACAATTGAATTTTTATATGAACAGGAAAGGTGGTTGATGGAGTGAAGAAGATTGTCGTTTTGGGGAGTTTAAACATCGACATGGTTTTGACCACAGAACGATTACCACTAATCGGTGAAACCATTCATGGTGAACATATACATTATATGATGGGCGGAAAAGGAGCCAATCAGGCCGTAGCAGCATCTCGTATGGGCATTCAAACGTCATTGGTCGGTTGTGTAGGTAATGATACATTTGGCGAAAAAATACTGAAACACTTATCCGAAGAAAATCTAGATGTCAGTTCTGTCAAAAGGGAAGAGGGTATTTTTACAGGAATAGCAACTGTTTTTAAAGTAAGCCAAGATAATGCAATTGTAGTCATACCAGGTGCTAATGACTGCTGCGATAAACGAGTGGTGGATGAACATATCGATATCATTAAACAGGCTGATGTGTTGCTAACCCAATTAGAAATTCCTATGGAAACCGTTGAGTATGCATTACAAAAAGCAAAAGAGTTTGGCTTACAAACCATATTGAACCCTGCTCCTTATAAAGAATTGGCACCAGAATTGTTCGAATATGTTGATTATTTAACGCCAAACGAGACTGAATTTGAAAGTATGGTTGGGAAAAAATTCGAGAACTCAGAAGATTTTGAAATGGAAATGCTTCAATGGAGTAATAAAAACAAGGTGAATTTAATTGTTACAAGAGGATCAAGAGGTTCCTCCTATATTGAGGCTGGAGAAGTTCACACTGTTCCTTGCATTAAAGTGGATGTAGTAGATACTACAGGCGCTGGTGACACGTTCAATGGAATATTAGCTTACGCAATCGCGGAGAAAATGAGTTTACGCGAAGCAGTAACGATGGCAGGTACAGGTGCCTCTTTATCAATTACAGCTCTAGGCGCACAAACCGGAATGCCATCCCTGGAAAAATTAAAGCAATATTTATAAAAAGGAGAGATCAATATGATTAAAATGATTTTGGACTTAGATACAGGTATAGATGATGCAATGGCCCTAGCCTATGCTCTCGGGAGCAAGGAAATCGATTTGATGGGTGTTACAGGCACATTTGGGAATGTTTATACGGACGTAGGTGTGCAAAACGTGTTGAATATATTGAATATGTGTAACGCAAACGAAATTCCGGTTTATGCTGGGGAAAGTCATGCAATAACCAAGGATAATTTTATCAGGTTAGAAGTTAGCGCACGTATTCATGGAGAAAATGGTGTAGGACAAGTTGAAATCGAAACATCCCCTAAGGAAAAAGAAACGAAGAGTGGAGTCGATTTTCTAATTGAGTCTGTAAAAAAATATGGGAAGGAACTAGTCATCGTTACTACTGGACCTATTACAAATCTTACTTTGGCACTTCAAAAAGCTCCAGAAATTAAGGACATGATAGGCAAGATTGTAATTATGGGTGGCGCTTTAACTGTACCAGGTAATTGTAATGCATATACAGAAGCCAACATTTCTCAGGATCCAGAAGCGGCTAAGTATTTGTTTGAAAGCGGTCTCGACGTTACTATGGTTGGCTTAGATGTAACACAGCGTTCCATACTAACTAAGGCTCACACACAAAGTTGGAGAGAGACAGGAAGCTTAGCAGGAAGAACCTATGCCGACATGGTGGATTATTACATCTCTCAGCATGATGCTGCAATTAAAGGTTGCTATCTCCATGATCCATCTGCAGTTATTAATGCGGTCCATCCTGAATACTTTACAATGCTGCCTATGCATATGACTGTCACTACAGAGGGAGAAGCAGAAGGAAGAACGATAGGGGATCCGGCAAGATTAAGAGATTCGAACCCCAATGTGAAAGTTTGTATTGGAGTTGACTCACCAGCTCTAGTCAATAATTTGAATGAAACATTGTTATCTCTATTTAAAGACAAGTAATACGAAATATCTGGTTGAGACCTATATTGGTACATTTTTGTAACCGCTTCAAATGCAGTCATTGTTTTATATTTTGCTAATATCGAAAGGAGTTTTTCACCATGGGACAAGCAACTTATCGCGGTGGCCGTCTTGTGAGCTTAGTAGCAACACTGATTTTGTGCGTGTTGGCTTTTCAGTTGAATGCGAGTATGCTTACCCCCGCACTTCCTAGTATCGCAGCATCGATGAACGTCAGTGTAGATCTTATGTCGAATGTATCATCCTTATTTTTCCTGGCAAGCTCGATTGGCGGCGTTGTACTTGCGCGTTGGAGTGACTTTATCGGTCGGCGTCGTGCTCTAATCATCGTTCTTCTTACACTTACAGTAGGAACTATACTGTGTATCTTTGCTACAAATCTGACCATTTTGCTTATTGGCCGCGTGCTTCAAGGAGCTTCGGGAGCTACGTTTCAAATCGCTTATGTATTCTTAAGAGAGAAGCTTGACACGAAGACCTTCGGTATCGTTCTTGGTATTCTCACTGCCGTGAATGGAGGAGTAGGAGGCTTTGATGGTTATCTTGGCGGCGTGCTTAGTGATAAGTACGGTTTCCAGTCTATCTTCATTGTCATCTTGGCGATCGTTGTCTTCACCTTAATTTGTGTCATGCTCGTTGTTCCAAAGGAAGACAGTGCTGTAACAACGGGTAAAATGGACTGGTGGGGTTCTGGAGCATTATCGGTTGGATTAATTCTCTTGACCTACTTTGTCGCTCAAGGTTCTGCCGTTGGTTGGTTTGCGCCAATCACGCTCATCTTCCTCGTTGGTATGGTAATCTCATTTATTGTCTTCTGGTACATTGAGAAGAGAAGTGCGAGCCCGATGATTGCGGTACAACATCTCCGTTCGCGTCAGGTATGGCCGGTGGTAACTTCAACCTTGCTATGTTTGACGGGTATCTTCGCCGTTATCAATTTTACAGTCGTTCTGCTTAGTCAGGATCAGGAAGTTGGATTCGGACTAGATGCGGCGATGTCAGGATTGCTGTTCTTAACGCCTGCTGCTTTAATTGGTGTATTTGCTGCTCCGATATCCGGTTGGTTAGCAGGTAGATTTGGCTGGATTCGTATGTTGCGACTTGGAATATTGGTTTCCATTGCAGCTCTAGTCGCTATCTTGTTATTTACGGGAAGCAAGTGGATCGTATTCTCTGCAGTTGCCTTACTGGGGATTACCTACAATGGATTGATTCTTACCACCATCAATGGGCTAGGAGTTCTTCAGTCCCCGGATGAAGCACCATCAGCATTGCCAGGGATTAACGGGGCCGGATTCGGTGTAGGTGCGTCATTAGGTATTGGGTTAGTTGCTCCTTTTGTTGGTCAAGGAACACTAGGAGGATATACTACGGCCATGTGGGTATCTATTATAATCACAGTACTTGCATTGGTATCGAGCCTGTTAATTGTTCCGAAGAACGGGCAGAAGGTCTAATTTACTTGTGGTAATAAAAATTCTTATATAACGATGAAATAAAAATATGGTATAGGGGAGTTTTGGATACTAGGAAATTCATGAGCATCCACTCCCTCATACCATATTTTATTTTTTTCTTCATGGATAGAACGCGGACATCCGCAGGCGATTATTCCGCTATAGTCCCCAGTCCGTTTGTAATATTTGCTTAAGCTGAGTTACTTGTTCAATCCCGATCGTTTCGATGATTTTGGCCTCAAGCGTTGCTTTGATAATCTCATTTTTTTCAAAACACTCTTCGCCAAACTTTGTTAGCCGTATGCATTTATCTTTATTGTTATGTTGTGCCTTGCTAACCTCAACTAATCCTTTGGATTCCAGGTTTTTGATGAATTTATGAGTAGCCTGCCGAGAAATATCTACATGTTTGGTGACATAGGATATCGTTGGCTGCTTCTTGTAGATCCTAGCCATAATGAACCATTCTGAATTGGATATATGTAGGTCATGACTTTCATTCCACAATTGACTATTCAAGTTGCGAAGCAGGACATGACGCTCGCTTATCAAGTCTATCAAGTCTAAGTTTTCCGATTCCAAACTCATTCTATTTCATTCCTTTCAATATGTCCTCATCCAATATACAAAAGCATTTGATCACTGTCAATTAGGTTGACAATAGGGTATAATAGAAATATATTGTCATCTAAGTTGACGATAACGAGGGGGCAACTGTAATGTTTGAAGTAGGTAATCTGATTATATATTCAGGACATGGAATATGCCGAATCGATGGTATAAGTGAAAAAGAAATCGCCGGAGTTACAAGGTGTTATTATGATTTACATCCGCTGCATGGTGCTAATTTGAAAATCAGTGTTCCGGTAGATAATAAATCAATACTCATGTTGGATCTTATTGAAAGGGATGAAGCAGAGGAGATTATTCAATCCTTCAAATTGCCAGGTATTCAATGGATCGATAGAAATACAGAACGGAATTATACTTATTCAAATATCATTAATACAGGGAATAGGAAAGAAATCGCAAAAATTATTAACACTTTAATGCGACAAAAGCTTAAGGTTGAATTAAACAATAAGAAGTTTGGCCAACAAGATCAGAAATTGTTAATCTCTACTCAGCAGATATTGTTCAATGAGATAGCAATCTCATTGGAAACTAGCTACGAAGCCATATTGGACGAGGTTAACCGTATTATTCAAGCTGATTTCGACTGCGAGAATAAACTGGAATCTAGTTATCGAGATTCATAGGACGGATTCTTAACTTCTTTAATTATTTATATTTAAGCACCGTTATACGTATATGGATATCACCATGTATGTGTAACGGTGCTTTGTTTTGTAAGATGATTCTAATCAAGAAATGAGCAATTCAAAAAATTAAATTATTGAGCAGATATATTTTATTTGTTTTAGTAGAAAAATTAGAAGAATAATCATATAATAATTATAGATTATCGATAATCTATAATCCATAATCCATAATCTTGTTTTTTTACGAGTATGCATTAATGGATAAAAACATCTTTATTTTGTATTTGGTTTTGTACTATTGAAATGGGAGGAATTTATAATGGGCAGAGTTGAAGGAAAAGTAGCAGTGATCACTGGGGGGGCCGGTGGACTTGGAAAGGTAACAGCTGAATACTTATTAAAAGAGGGCGCAAAAGTTGTTATTGTCGATCTATTTGAAGAATCTCTTGAGAAAACGAAGAAGGAGTTAAGTGTTTTTGGAGAAGTACTCGCTGTACAAGCGGACGTTTCCAAAGAAGAAGATGTAGAGAATTATGTGAAAGCAGCAGTTGACCAATTTGGCAGTATTGATATCTTCTTTAATAATGCTGGAATTGTGGGCAAGATTGCAAAGACTGTTGATACAAAAGCAGAAGACTTTGATAAAGTAATCGCTGTAAACCTTCGCGGTGTTTTCTTAGGTATGAAACACGTGCTTCAAGTCATGGAGAAACAAGGTAGCGGAAGTGTAATTAATAACTCTTCGATTGATGGACTTGCAGGAGGCCCACAAAGAGTCGCTTATAGTGCTTCCAAGGGGTCTGTCAAGAATTTTGTGTAAACGAATGTAGAGGGTGATGCTTAGAGGGGGACTCCGCCCCCTACCTCAAGTGCTGACCCACGCGATCAGGGAAGAAAACCGAAAACTGTAGCAGCATTTGTCCCCAGTTCTGAACACGGCCCGTCCATTTCCGTACAACGTCCATTGTGGATAAATACAGCATTTTAAGGAGAGCCTCGTCGCTCGGAAAGATGCTTTTGCCTTTCGTCACTTTGCGCAGTTGACGGTGATAACTCTCGATCATGTTCGTGGTGTAGATCAACTTGCGAATTTCCGGCGGGTACTTGAAGAATGTAGCGAGCTCGCTCCAGTTGTTGCGCCAAGAACGGACGATCAGAGGATACTTTTTGCCCCACTCCTCCTCAAAGCGATCTAGCTCCACAAGCGCCGCTTCTTCGGTTGCTGCTTTGTAGATCGGCTTCAGATCGGCAGTCACCTTCTTCAAGTCCTTGTAGGACACGTAGCGCGTTGAATTACGGATTTGATGGATGATGCACTTCTGAATCTCTGTAGCGGGATAACAAGCGCTTATCGCTTGCGAGAAACCGGTTAGATTATCGACACACGTAATGAGAATGTCTTGTACGCCGCGGTTTTTTAACTCGTTCAAGACATTGAGCCAGAACTTGGCCGACTCGTTTTCGCCAATCCACATGCCTAGGACGTCTTTATTCCCGTCCAGATCGATGCCGATGACCATGTAAGCCGCCTTGTTGACAATAGCTCCGTCTTGCTTCACTTTGAAATGAATGGCGTCGAGAAAAACAACGGCATATACGCTCTGTAGCGGCCGATTTTGCCATTCCTTAACCATAGGGATAACCTTGTTTGTCACGTTCGAGATCAGTGTCGGGGAGACTTCGATGCCATACAACTGCTGTAGATGATCTTGAATTTCACGCGTGCTGACGCCCTTCGCGTAAAGCGCAATGATCTGTTCCTCAATGCCTGTGACATTGGACTGATGCTTCTTCACCACAAGCGGTTCAAACTCGCCCAAGCGATCACGGGGTACGATTATTTCTTGCTCACCATACTCACTGACGACAGTTTTCTTGCTTTTGCCATTACGGCTGTTTGACGTCGCTTTCGCCGTGATGTCGTGCTTGGCATAGCCCAGATGTGTTTCCATCTCCGCTTCGAGCATCTCCTGGATTGTTTCTGCAAACAGGTTCTTTAATGCGTTTTGAGCATCCTGTGCCGTTACCAGATTATTCTCTTTAATGAAGTCGCGCAACTGTTGTTTCATCCAAAGTCCCATGTATTCTCCCAACCTTTCTATTAGTTCCATTTTAATAGGTTTTGGAGTTTACACAAACTATTTTACAGACTCCTTCCAAGCATGCTGTTGTTGGTATGACGAAGACTGCAGCACTTGAGGTAGCGGATAAGGGTATTCGTGTGAATTCTATTCATCCAAGCTATGCGAAGACAGACATGATGAATGTTGTTGAATCTGGTACAAATGCGGCGGATCCAGAATCTGTACGCAAACAATTGGCAGAAACGATTCCTCTTGGTCGCTATGGTGAGGCAGAGGATATTGCTAATCTCGTACTATTTCTAAGCTCTGACGAAAGTACTTTCATTACTGGTACACAAATGCGTGTTGACGGTGGAATGGGTGCAAAATAATTCAGAATGACATAATTAAACTAGCCGTAATTTTAGTTGTTTGGCCACTACACCACTATCCTGATGGGTTCAAAATTGAGCTCTTCAGGATTTTTCCTTTGACGAAACTTATTCGAACAGTTAATGATATAGTATAATTGAGGTCATAATTATAATTTATTAGGTGATTCGTATGTCAAACAGAATTCTGGAAGGATTCAATGAATCTCTACCTGAGAAAGTTGCAAAATATATTTTAGAGGAGATATTTGCGGGAAATTTGAAGCAAGGAGATCGACTAGTTGAATCTAATATAGCGACTAAATTTAAAGTGAGTCATGCCCCTATTAGAGAAGCGCTGTATATTTTAGAAAAACAAGGTGTCGTTGAACGTATTCCCAGAAAAGGAGTACGAATTAGAATAATTGATGATAAAGAAATTAGAGATTATCTTGAGGCACTGGCAGGTATTATTCGGTTATCGAGTAAAGTAATAAAAAATTGGAGCCAGGAGAAGTATGAACAACTTGAAGAGATTTATCGGGCTGCTGAAACTGACCTTCAAAATGGAAATATTAGAGATTATGTGCAGACGGTCTCATGCTTCTTAACGATATATGTTAGTAATACGAACAATCCTGTCTACCAACGTTTTACTTCAGAGATCTTGTTTATCACGAAAGTTTTTGCTCAATTAAATTGGAATCAAGATCTTGTAAAGAATTACCATGCCCAATTAACATCTAGCTTAGAAGCAATAAAGGAAAGAGATTTTGAATTAGCTGGCGAAAGATTATCTAGAACAATATGGATTTCCATAGAAGGGCATGCTAAATCGACTAAAAGGCACTGAAAAGCAAACCTGCCCCAATTCACGTTACTAGCTCCAATGGCAGAAAGGCATACTCTCCGTTGCGGATAATCTCACCTTTACTTACGGAGATGGGCTTATTGAATATGGGACCATCGATGACGGCTGTATGGAATTCCCCGCCTTCTCCGCAGGGGTCGATCCCGCGGGCAACTAACTCCTTCACATAATCTAGAGTCAGCACGCGCCCTAGATCTTTCTCCTTCATGCCTAGCGATACATTCACTGTAACGATAATGGTGATGAATCCAAGATGGATGAATTCTTCAACTACGTCCCGGTGATTCATCTCCCATAAAGGCATACCAAGTTTTAATCCAGCATTTTTTGTCACCTTGTCATGCCAGCAACCGTGAGCAGGCATATCTAGATCCCCGGTTACCAGCGCTTCTGCTCCTTGATTTTTAGCGTTTACCAGCAGGCGCATAAAATTCTCTTCGTAATCTGCCCAGCTTGATGCTGCAGTAAATAGAGGTAAGTCTATAGACGCTGCTTGAGCCTGCAAGAGAACTGGAGACAAGCCATGGGAGCGGGAGCGGTTCCCATCATCCTCTAACATCACGATAAGCCCAACGGCTTCCCCAGTCTGCATCGCTTTGTATAAGGCTAGTGTACTGTCCTTTCCTCCGCTGAAGGAAGCTATGAATTTATGTCCAGAAGCGCCTGTTCTCCAATTTGGAACCTCAGTCATTTCTCTCGTTCTCCTTTTAGTATGTATAATTTTATATTATCATGTAAGGCAAAAAAATGCGGATTTTAATATTTGCAATGCAGAGTAATAGATTTTGCCACTGTGTCACAGGGTTGTTTTTAAAAGAGATGTGGACGTTGAAATATGTCACTGATAATAGGCTTCAGAAGTGGAAGCGGGCTTAAATGATCCGGAAGTGTGGTATTGGTATGGTGTTTCAAAGCTATGCGCTATTTCCAACGAAGACGGTGTATGAGAATATAGCATTCGGCAAACGTGTGAAGAAAGCCTCAAAGGCAGAAATTGACCAGGAAGTACGCGACATTGCTCGTAAGGTCGACTTAAAGGAAGCTCAGCTGTTCAAACGAGTGTCTGATTTATCGGGTGGTCAGCAGCAGCGTGTAGCTATTGCACGTGCACTTGTATTAAAACCGTCCATATTACCGTTAGATGAGCCATTGTCTAACTTGGATGCCAAGTTACGCGTACAGTTAAGAAATGAATTGAAGGATTTGCAATAACAGTTTGGTATCACAACCATTTATGTTACACATGACCTAGAGCTTTTATGAGGGTAGGTATCCCTCCGATCATTATCCAGTGATTGCGGAGGTGTCACAGCTATCGTAACATGGATGAGAAAGAAATATAAGGAGATGGTAGGCCATGACGATT
Organism: Paenibacillus lentus; assembly: GCF_003931855.1. NCBI lineage: Bacteria > Bacillati > Bacillota > Bacilli > Caryophanales > Paenibacillaceae > Paenibacillus > Paenibacillus lentus. The sequence continues at coordinate 1,128,815 of NZ_CP034248.1, forward strand.
GTAGACGCTGGTTTGTGGAATATTTCCTATGCAGACTTGTCGTTGCGGATCGTGATCTCGCTGGTGTTAGGAGGTTTGATTGGTCTAGAACGTGAATGGCACAACCATCCAGCTGGTTTTCGCACACATATTCTGGTATGTGTAGGTGCAACACTGATTATGTTGTTATCCATTTATGGATTTGGTGACTTTGCCAACGAATATAATGTTCGTATGGATCCGGCACGACTGGCGGCTCAAGTCGTGTCCGGTATCGGTTTCCTTGGTGCAGGTGCAATTATTCGCAACGGTTCCAGTATTTCAGGATTAACGACTGCGGCTTCCATTTGGGTTGTTGCGGCGATTGGATTATGCGTTGGAGCTGGATTTTTTTTCGGGGCGGTACTTGTTACGGTATTGGTCATTATTATTCTGGTGCTGCTTAATGAGTTCGAAAAGAGCTTCCACAACAGACGCAGTCGAAATGAAGTTACCCTGCGGATCATCAATACTGAGGGTGGGGTTGCTCGGATTGTTGAATTGTTTGAAAAGGAAGGACTTCATATTGTGCATATGTCACTAGAGGCCCTTAACGAGGACGAGCAGGAAAATGAAGGCATACGAACGCTGCGAATAAAACTCCATAAACCACGTTCCCAGGATCTGCTTCATGTGTTTGATAAGTTACTGGCTCTGGATTGCATCCATTCCTTCGAAACGGCGGAGGCACTTAAGACGCATCCGGCTCGTTCCAGCATGTCCGACATACATTAATCGATCCACAAATGGAAGGTCTTTAAACTTGTCATTGCAGTGGATATACTCTGAAGGAGTGTTTCCTCATGTGGTTCGACCGATGGCCGTCATGCAGCAATGCACCGTGCGCTGGGAGCTGCGCGCGGTACGAGAGAGCTCGACAGAGAGCCGGCGAGTACCTGAAATGTAAAAAAATTGCCCGCCGGCCTTACTCAAACTAGTCAAGCAATAGATTCTTCAGGAATGAATTGACTTCATGGATGACAATGGTTATTATGGACATATAATATCCTTAATTGGGGTGGCAACAGATGAAATACTCAAAGGCAACCGACTACGCTCTTCATACGATGCTCTTTCTTACTGCAGCGACTCCGCAAAAACCTATAGGTGTGCAGCAGTTAGCAGAGCGGCAAAATGTGTCTCCAACCTATTTATCCAAAATACTGACCAAGCTGGTGAAGGCGGGCATGATTGAATCGATTACAGGAGTAAACGGCGGGTATCGGCTGAAGCGAAATTGGGAGAACATTTCGTTTCTTGATATTATTCATGCCATTGAAGGCTCGGCTTCCTTGTTCGACTGCAGTTTTGAACATGGACCAGACTGTCCGATCCAAAAGGTGGTGCTATCGGCAGAAGAGAAGATGGAAGAACAGCTGAGAAACCAGAAGATGTCCGATCTTGTACGGGAAATGAATATTGTGATATAATATATCTTTTTTTAAGTTAATTAAGGACAATAAAGATCTTTAAAGGTTTTAATGAAGGGATGAGCAAATTTTACAAGATAATGGTTCATGGCTTCGCTCCTATTGGTCTTGCTCGGTTCTTCGTACCGCACGCAGCTCCCAGCGCGTGGTTTACTGCTGCATGACGGCGGTCGGTCGATTCTACAGCGGTGGCAGGGGGATCGGCGCAAAGTCATAAAATTTTTGAGGAAACGGGTGAGAAATACAATGAGCAATGAACTGTTTGATTCGACGGTATGGGAAAAGGCCTGGAAGGAAGATTTGTATACAGGTGTGAACAAGATGAAGAGGGCTGGCATTGATCCGGCACATTCACTTGATTCATCGGCAAAGTCGTTCAATCAGGAGGTGTTCAGTGAAGAAGGGAGGCGAAGAACCAGGCGGATTATGAACTGGCTAACGGAGCAGGGAGTTGAATTTTCGGGATCTTCTGTTCTGGATATAGGTGCGGCATCAGGTGGATTTTCCATACCTTTCGCGGAGCAGGGAGCGGATGTAACGGCGGTAGAAACCTCCGATCCGTTGATTGAGCTCTTACTGCAAAATAGCTGGGGTTTGACAAATGGAACGGTCAAGGTAGTGCATGAACCTTTTGAAAGCATTGATCTTGTGGCGAAGGGATGGGAAGGAGGCTTTGATCTCGTCTTTGTCTCTATGTGTCCGGTTCTGGTTGACTGGGCCAGTGTGGAGAGGGTGCTGAGCTGCGCGAGATCGTTCTGCTACATGAGCTTGCCGGTAGGTTCCAGGGAGCACAGCCTGGTGGATGAAGTATGGCCGCTTGTCACCGATCGCCCCCGAGAGACCGAACATTTGGAGATGGTTTATCTTACCCAATTACTGCTGCTAAAGGGTTATTCTTATCAATCGTTGGTAACCCGGGAAATGAAAACAACGACAGTCTCCAAAGAGGCGGCATTCCATAATACGATCAATTGGTTGAAAATGCACGGTATTGCGATGGATGAGAAGGATCGTCATATCGTCTCCCGGCATTTGGATACACGCTATCCTGGCGAACAAGTAGAAATCCGGCAAGGCGGCCGGTTCGGCAAAGTACTTGTTCGTCTGTAGAGTTGGTATATGTGCAACAAGAAAATCATATCTAACCTTCGGATCCTTTGGTTGCTTCGGGAAGTCTGGCGGACTAACCAAATGATTGATTAAACCACGGTACGCCTTTGTGAGGATTCAGGCGGTAATGCTATTTTTATTGAAGTAGATGTAGGTAGAGTTAAGTATGTGAAAAAATATGTAGCCGGGGCCGTTGACCGCATTGGAAAAATAGATATGTTTTTTTGACAATGCTGGCATTTCAGTTTTGGCGTCCGAACTTTAGAATTCTTCCGAAGAAGAATTCAATACCATTATGGATGTAGCTCCATCTCTAACGATTGCTATTACTGTTAATTCGCTAATTCTCCACTCTTTGGGCATCTAACGGTTGTATATGCTGCTATCCGAACGATTTTAATATGTTGAGATGAATTCGGCAGGAATAACGTGGATTATAACCGTTAGAACATCGAGGGGCTCATTTTTGGCGGATTAACAGCTGTGGCAACCGTTAGAGATTTGGAAGGCAAGGCTTGAAAGAGAAGTGAAAGAGAAGTGAAAGGAGTGAAAGGAGAGAAAACAGAGCTGAAGGAGGAGTGGAAGGAGAAGTGAAAGGAGTGAAAGGAGAGGTAAAGAAGAAGTGGGAGGGGAAAGTGAAGGAAGAGGTGAGGGATTACACGATTACAGCGCGTCAGGAGCCGATTGCCCAGTGCCCAGTGCCTAGTGCCCAGTGCCTAGTGTCTAACTTTTGTTACGATTTTAGAAAATGACCCCGTTTGTCTTGGTGCAAAATCAAATCGTGGACAATGTAGGTTAGAAGTAGCTATTTCAGTTGAGAAGGATATGTCATTGGAGCAGTTTTTGGGCAACTCGTCCAGAGGAGGAAACTTAATGATAGACTTGTTGGGTTTTGGGCACTACACTAGGTAAAGCGATAAAGAATAACCTAGTAGGAGTTTGTTAAACGTGACATTAAATGATCGTATTCCATCTTGGAAAAAACTTAGTCTTTTTGCCGTGACTTGGCCGATTCTCATCGACTCTGTGCTGCGCATGATGCTGGGCACGGTGGACGTGTTTATGCTAAGCCGCATTTCCGATAAGGTGACCGGTGCAGTAGGCTTAGCCAACGAAATTATTTACTTCTGTATTCTAATGTTCGGCTTTGTCGGCATCGGTACCAGCGTGGCGGTTGCCCAGTATATCGGTGCCGGGCGGGAGAGAGAGGCAGGCCGCATTTCGGCGAATGCCATCACATTAAACCTGATTTTCGGGGTGCTCGTAAGCTTAGTCCTTTTTCTGTATGGGGAGTCCCTCCTGCAGTTAATGAAGCTAAATCCTGAGCAAATCGCCATTGCGAGTCCTTATTTAAAAATTATCGGCGGCTTCATCTGGATTGAGGCGCTATCTTACGCGGTTTCATCGGTTATCCGTTCGAGCGGACACACCAAAAGTGTGATGTATGTAACCCTGGGTGTCAATCTCGTTCACGTCGCAGGCAATTATCTGCTTATCTTCGGGAACTTGGGCTTTCCAGAGTTGGGCGTGACGGGAGCGGCTGTGTCTACGGTCGTTAGTCGCTTCCTCGGCATCATCGTGCTTTTTATCATTCTGTACCGTCGGAGTCCTGCACCGATTCGGACTAAAGATTACGTGGTCTGGAATGGCACTTACGTGAAACAGATTTTGCATGTTGGCTTGCCCGCTGCAGGCGAGCATCTCGCTTGGCAGTCGCAGTACCTCATGATCATTAGTTTCGTTAACATGATCGGTGTTGCCGCGTTGAACACACATGTTTACGTCATGAACATCTCGAACTATTTCATGGCGCTGGCGTTGGCCATCGGTGCGGGGACGGAAATCATTGTTGGGCAAATGGTTGGTGCGGGAGAAATGAAAGAGGCTTACCGGAGACTGATGAGAAGCGTGAGGATCAGCTTCCTATTAACGTTAGCTATTGTCAGTGTGGCATCGATATTCCGGCATGAGTTAGTCGGCTTGTTCACGGTTGACCCCGAGATTATTGCTGCGGGGGCGGGTATTTTTCTGCTCTCCATCATTCTCGAACCCGGGCGGACGTTCAATATGGTCATCATTAACTCGCTACGGGCCGCCGGGGATGCACGTTTTCCGGTATTGATGGGGGTACTCTCGATGTGGGGCGTCGCGGTGCCGCTTGCTTATGTTCTGGGGGTTCATTTGGGGATCGGGCTGTTCGGTATATGGATTGCTTTCACGGTGGATGAATGGCTGCGCGGCATGATCATGCTGCTTCGCTGGCGAAGCCGGGCCTGGGAGAAGAAGGCGCTTGTGAAGCCAGCTTCTACCCCAGAAAACGTCATGGGAGCGTAGGCTTAAAATAGGTGTATTTTATCAGTGATTTTTTTCAGGAGCTGCTTCTCAAGGGAAGTGGCTTTTTGTGTTGCTGCCTCGGCAATGCGGAAGGTCTGTGGAGAGAAGCCGGCTCTGAGAATGACGTTGGCACGGCGAAGGGTTTGATGTACGCATCCTACATTCGCACAAGCGGGCAGTCCGCCCCTGGCGTACAATGAACTATAACCAGTGAGCGAGGTGAACTTCCATGGCACAATCCAAAGAGGTGTTCGGACGGGCCAAACGGCTGCAAGGTCGGCCGGTATGCATTACTCTGCATAGTGGTAAGACCTACGTTGGCTATATTACCGACGTTAACAGCAGCAGCTTGAAGCTAGCCAGCGCCGGAGCTCAGCCGCGTACCCCATCTGGAAAGCAAGGCTCCCAGCCTAAGCAGCGCAGAGTCGGCTCCCAAGCCTCAAGTAGTCGTTCTGGCAGCCGGCGAAGGAGGGGGCGCAAGCCTTCGGTGCGTTCCCGCTCACGCAAGCCGGACGCGCAGGTATCGGCCTTTCTGCCGATCTTAGGCTCGCTGTTGGGAGGGGGAGGCGGCCCCGGCGGGCTTGACGGCACTGCTTCAGGAGCGCTCGGGGGTGTGCTGGGGAGCGGTGTGCGGATGTTCAGAATGATCCAGCGATTTGTCCCGGTCGTGAAGTTGGGATACGGTATGATTAAGTCCATCCGCCCATTCCTCGGTGCCGTTCAAGGCTTGATGACGCCGTCCGAAGCTGCTGCGACAGAAGGCGAGTCACGGTAACCCCGGAGAGGAGACGGAGAAAAAATGCTCGTTCCTCTAATCGTGTATTCGGGGGACGGATCAGCAACCTCACTTCTGGCCAAGGGAAGGGACCTATACCTGGCCAGTTTGCCTAGGCGGCGACAATTAGGGGCCATCCGTGAAGGATGGCCTTATTCGTTTTTTCCTCCTCTAACATCACCATTACTCCCTCCTCGATTCTTTCAGGTTTAACAAGTGAGATACTGCGAAGAACTGTGGAGATTTTCATAAATCTCCCCATAAATCTCCTTCCTCAGACGGAGGCCATTTCCATCTTGAGCCAGTTAAAAAAACCAATATACAAAAATAAAATAAAGGTATTCATGGAATCATCTTTTTATTTCGGTCGGGGGAGGATGTTGTGAGGTGGAGAAGATTATAGAAGTACGGGGTATTAGTAAGGTGTATGGAAGAAGAAAAACGAAAGAGAAGATCCATGCGGTTCGTGATGTTTCTTTCACGGTGAACCGTGGAGAGGTTGTTGGTTTACTAGGGCCCAATGGGGCTGGGAAGACTTCAACGATAAAGATGCTCTGTGGCTTGTTAGAATCGGATGCGGGCACCATCTCCATTCATGGCCTGGATATTAATAAGAAGCGACTTAAAGCTCTAGAGCATATTAGTGCTGTATTAGAGGGAAACCGGAATTTATATTGGCGACTTACCGTCCGGGAGAATCTGGAGTATTTTGCGGGTAACCGCGGTTACTCTCGGAAGCAGATTGCCGATCAAGCGGACAAATTATTAGAGCAATTCAACCTGAAAGAAAAGGAGAATGAGCTGGTCAATGGATTGTCTCGAGGGATGCAGCAAAAGCTGGCTATCGCAGTAGCACTATTAGCGAATACGGGTGTCATCTTGCTGGATGAGCCAACACTTGGTCTGGATGTTGAGGTTAGTTATGAATTGCGTGAAATTTTAAAGACGATCGTGAAGGAAGAAAAGCGTACGATCATCATTAGTTCACATGATATGCCAGTTGTTCAGGAGCTGTGTGATCGTGCCATTATTATTAATAAAGGCGAAGTTGTTATCGATGATAGGGTGGAGAATTTACTTAAGCTGTTTGAAACAAGGGCATATTCGGTTAAGTTGGGTGAGCCGTTGAGCTTGGAGCAGGAGAGCAAGCTGCGTGGCCGATTCCCTTTAAGTATGTATCAAGCAAGCTCCCATGAGAGCATCGTGGAAGTTAATTTAGAGCATAGTCAGGACATCTACGAGTTGTTCGATCTTTTTAAAGAGGAAGGAACCATTGTGGAGAGTATTGATCGTACAACCATTGACTTTGAGCAAGTGTTTATTCAGATTGTGAAGGGAGGGAAGAAGCATGAAATGGCTACAGTTATTGAGTGCTAATTTTCGTAAGGAATATATCGAATTGAAACGTTATCTGCCGAATACCATTGCGCTAATATTTACGTTTTATATTATTTTTTTGGCTGCATTCTTTGGGATCATGTTCATTGGTGATCCAGCAAGCTTTGATATGAATGTTCAATATTCGATTGTAAGTGTAGCCTTCTGGAGCTTAACGATGATGACGATGAATTTCATTGGTCATTCGGTGGTCACAGAGGCAACGCGAGGGACGTTGGAACAAATATGTATGTCTCCTATGGGGGTGTGGAGAATCATGCTTACACGCATCATCGGGCAATTTGGCTTACAATCGGTTGTGATGGTCATCTTGCTGTTTGCTGCGATGCTTACCTCCGGGCAGTGGTTGAATCTTAATCCTATGACGACCGTCCCGATCATTGTAATTACAATGATAAGTATGGCGGGCGTTAGCTTTTTGATAGCTGGCCTAGCTATTATCGTAAAACAAATTGAAGCGTTCCTACAGATTTTCCAATTTGTATTGATGGCGCTTGTATTTGTTCCGTTAACTGCAGCTCCTTTTCTAGCCTTCGCCCCATTCGTTAAAGGAGTGAATATGGTAAGAACGGTGATGATTGAGGATCTGACATTGACACAACTGCCTTTGGCAGACTATGCGGTCTTAATCTTAAATTCACTGGTATATTTTATTGTGGGGCTCTTTGTATTTCATCGCTGCGAAAAAGTAGCTATGAAAAAAGGTCTTCTAGGACAATACTAACCTTTGTCGGAGAACGGGCTTATTTCCATCCTTTTAAGTCTATAGTTTTCTTGCTTTGATTACAAAGGTTACAGGAAGCATCTTGGCTTTATTTGAAAAATCGTCGTTTTTCATGAGTTCTTCATCTGTTTGCTCAATCATTTGTTCAATGACAAATCCCGCTTTTGCGAGCGCATTCACATAAGTTGATAGCTTGCGATCGGATAATGTTAGCTGGCTTTCATCAAGAGCTACTGAATACCAAGATTCATCGAAATAACTCTTTTTAAAAATAAGCATATTATTTTCTGCAACAACACATTTGTGTATAGGATGAGACCAACTGAATATAAATACGCCGTCTTTTTTTAGGTAAGAAGCGATCCTGCAAAAAGTATTCTCAAGGTCAGTGGTCCATCCTATAGCGTAAATCGAATAAACAAAGTCAAAATAATCCTGGGGTATGCCGCATTTCTCTTCCATCGGAGAACAAATTAAATTTGCTGAAAGTCCGCTCGATGTCAAACGTTGCCTTGTTTTTTCAATTTGGTTTTCTGATATATCCATACCCCATAGCTCAGATGCTTTTCGTTCCCCCATATATTGCAATGATTGACCGCTTCCACAGCCGATCTCCAGTATCTTTTTCCCGGAGACATCCCCAAAGAGCTGGCATTTTTCTTCTGAGACAAATGCCCCGTATAAAGGTAGTGAGGTTGCCCCCAAAACATCATTTCCCTTTGTATCCCAAAATAAGCTGTTTGTTTTATGAATAACGTTTTTATCCATGTCGATCGAGATGGCGGAGCCCACCTCACCAGCACCGATAATGTTTGTCCTATAAACCGCATTTTTGTCCATGTAACATCCTCCCCAAAGGGTAAATTCTCCAACCTTTCTGCTTGATACGCATTGGAATAAGAACATACGTTCCGAACTTGTAATAGTAACATGCATTTCCAGATTATTCAACTACCTCTCAAAGCTCCTCACGAAATTGAGGGACTATGAGGGCTATGACGTGTGTTGACGGAGGTTCATTTTATTATATTTATTTAGTGAACAAATAACGCGGCTGGGTATCCTAGCAGGAACAGCCCCTCCGGTTGTTGAATATATCCCAAATCACTTTTTTGAATATCAGGCGTATTCAGGGCGCCTTAGCCGCAGGAGGAGTACGACATGAAGACGATCACTGTGCAAAAGTTGAAGGATACGTTCCAATTGGAGGTTCTTGCGGGAGCAAGCCATATGGATCGTGAAGTTACCCGTCCACGGACACATAGACCTGGGCTGGAGTTTGTCGGATATTTTGATTTTTTTCCTATGAATCGGGTTCAGGTACTCGGCCGCAAGGAAATTAACTATTTATTGACTTTAACTGTAGAGGAGCGCAAGCTGCATATCGGAAACGTCGTCAAGTATCATCCGCCGTGCTTCATCGTGACGTCGGGGCAGCAGGAGATTCCCTATTTGATTCTGTTCTGCGAGCAGGAGGGGATCCCGCTGCTGCGGACGGCGGAGACGACGACGGAGTTTATCGCCAAGTTGGACAGTTACCTCATTAAGGCGCTTGCACCGGAAATCTCAATCCACGGCGTATGTGTGAATGTATCGGGGATAGGGATCCTGCTTCGAGGCAAATCTGGGATCGGCAAAAGCGAAACAGCCCACACGCTCATACGTAGAGGCCATCGTTTCGTGGCGGACGATATTGTGGTGCTCAAAAAGCTTGGTCCGGCAACTTTACTCGGGACACATAATGAAACTACGCGTGAATTTCTCGCTCTGCGCAGTGTGGGCCTGATTAATGTTGTTCGCCAGTACGGGCGCAGGGCCTTTCAGGACGAGACGCGAATTGTACTCGATATTGAATTAGCTCCATGGCAGGAGAACTCTCTGAACAACGAGCTGGAAGTGGAGCCTCAGTTCACGGAATATCTCGGCGTTAAGATACCGCATATCGAAGTCCAGCTTCAACCAGGACGTGATGTCGCTGGTCTGATTGAGGCGGCGGCGAACAATTGGTACCTCAAGCAGCTCGGCTACAGTGCCGTTGATGAGTTCATGAAACGGATTGAAGACGAGATGCAGTCGTAAAGTAGTGTCATAGTTGGATGTATAATTTCAGGACAACTCATAATACTATGCCAAGAATGACTAATTTCATTGGCAAAGGAATGATGTATACATTGGCTAAGCACTCAGGAGAAAGTTGGAAAAAGGACCATCCCAGCACTCTTTTTGGCTATTCGGTTCAAAAGGCAGATCGTGCAGTAAAGCAAGCGATGTCACATCCGGAGGAGACTACTGTCGGGCATGCATCCAATTCGATTTCTCATGCAGAAAACGCCCTATTGAATGCAGAGCAGCACAATGAGCATATGGATATCGTTGAGCAGAACAGGGAGCAGCTTGAAGTGGTGAAGGAGCAATTGCAGGAAGTGCAAGAGATCGTAGAGGATTAGTACTTAGTCTAAATCAAATCTAAGGGAAACAGATGATTTACAATGTTGTCGGAATTAATGATAGGGAAAAGGCGAACCTATTTTTGCTTCATGGTTAGCCTTTTCTTAATTTTCAGTAGGGTTTAACTTCAATCTGATCCACAATGAATTCATTTTTAACACTGTCGAGTTTATATGTTACATTGAAATCACTCACATAATGGGGAGATACTCCAACAGATCCAGGAACATATAATTTAATCTTTTGGTTTTCCAAGGTATAAACAAGTACACCGCCGAAGGCAAGCTTCTCTTGGCTATAATCTGGCGCTGGATCAAAATCATAATTGAAGCGTTGCAGGTCTACCTGGATCACATCCCGAAAGTAAAACGACACTTAATAACATTAGCGCAGCAATTTTCTGTTTCAACTCTCTTACTCCTTTCATTTTATCTACTAAGAATTACAACATTGCAAAACAAAGGTGAATTCACAAGTAATTCACAAATTTCACAATAAAGTTAAGAATGATAACGTGTTTTCAGGCGTGTATAGCAGATTATGGTGAGGACGCCATAGCTCCTTATGAGGAGTTGTGGCTATTTGTATATCTGATAAACTATAAATACTTCTCTCTGAACTGGGGGGAAGATCAACTTGGAATTAGAAGGTGAACCTATGAAATATGGCAGGGTTGTTCATGGTCGGTTGGTTAGACGCGTAAATCGATTCATTGCCGAGGTTATTATAGACGGGATTAAAGAACAGGTACATATTAAAAATACTGGCCGCTTAAAAGAGCTGCTTCAGCCTGAGACAGAAGTCTTGCTGGAGCTGAGTGACAATCCGAACCGCAAGACAAGATTTTCGCTGATTGCTGCCGCTAAACATGGCACTTGGGTCAATATTGATTCTCAAGCTCCGAATACGGTCGCCTTTGAAGCATTTAACGAGGGAAAGATCAAGGAGCTTGGTTGGTTAACATCGATAAGAAGGGAAGTGACTTTTAAGAATTCTAGATTTGATCTTTATGTTGAACAGAATGATAAAAAGGGGTTTGTGGAGGTTAAAGGCGTAACTCTTGAGAACAATGGGCTAGCCCTGTTTCCGGATGCACCGACCACCAGGGGGACGAAGCATATTTTGGAATTGATTCAAGCGGTTCATGAAGGTTACTCCGGTATGATCCTGTTTGTTGTACAAATGAAAGGCTGCCACGCTTTTATGCCTAACCGAGACATGGACCCGGCTTTTGCGGATGCATTGTTAGAGGCTTCGTGCCAGGGGGTGCAGGTTTTAGCCTATGACTCGATGGTAACAGAAGAGGAGTTGATCCTTGATCGTCCGCTTCCTGTTAATTTATCTTAGAAGGGGACATCTCGCAATTGACATTATTTTTTGAAGTAACTATACTGGTTACAACGGTGGTGAGATGAATGAAGCAAATTAGTACGCGTTTCTCGATTGCGGTGCATACCCTGTCCTTAATTGCCGTCAGTACGAATGACTGTACTGGGGATTTTATTGCAGGCAGCGTTAATACGAATCCAGTGATCATTCGGAGAATTATTGGGATGTTAAAAAAAGCGGGATTAGTAGAGGTTCGCCCGGGGGTGGGCGGCGCTTCTTTGCTTAAAAGTCCCGATCGAATTACGCTTCTTGATGTTTATCGTGCCGTGAACGCGGCGGAGAAGGATCAATTGTTTCGCATTCACGATGACCCTAATATTCAGTGTTCCGTTGGGCGGAATATTGAACAAGTTCTGCAAACGGAACTTAGAGACGCCCAATCTGTGATGGAGCAAAGGTTGGCTCAGACGACGTTGAATGATTTAATCAAAAAGTTTCAATAATAATAAAACTTGAATAACGTCAATAGACGTTTTTCTTATACACCGGTTGTAACCAATATTGTTATAACGGGTGGCATTACAAATAAATAAATGGAGGAATTAAGATGAAGATTTTAGTGACTGGTGCAACAGGCAAGCTGGGGACGAAAGTGGTGAATACGCTGCTGCAAACCGTACCAGCAGATCAACTGGCTGTTAGTGTTCGCAACCCAGAGAAAGCAGAAGATTTGAGAAAACGTGGCGTAGAGGTTCGGCAAGGAGATTTTGATCATCCGAATACATTGGATGCGGCTTTCTCCGGGATTGATCGCTTGTTGATCATTTCTGCAGACGGGGACAACGAAACAAGAATTCGTCAACATGGAAATGCAGTGGATGCTGCAAAGCGTGCGGGAGTAAAATTCATTGCTTATACTAGCTTAGCAAACGCAAGGGAGAGCAAGAATTTCCTAGCCCCAACTCACAAAGCAACAGAAGAGATGATTTTGGCAACAGGCATCCCCTACTCCTTCTTGCGCAATAATTGGTACCTGGAGAATGAAGTGTCGACCATCCAGGGGGTATTGGCGGGAGCACCATGGGTAACGTCGGCAGGCTCTGGAAAAGTAGGCTGGGCGGCTCAGCAGGACTATGCGGATGCAGCAGCCGCAGTTCTTACAGGGAGCGGACATGAGAATACGACCTATGAGTTGTCCGGCAAGCTGCTGACGCAGGAGGAATTTGCAGCCGCACTTGGAACCGTCATCGGCAAGCAAGTTCCCGTGCAGCAGGTGGACGATGTGGCATACGGCAACATCATGAAGGAAGCGGGTGTCCCAGATTTCGTCATTCCGATGCTCGTCGAGATTCAAAAAGGCATTCGGGAAGGTACGTTGGAGGTCGAAAGCAATGATTTTGAAAAGCTGCTCGGCCGTCCGCTTACTCCGATTCACGAAGTGCTGAGTCAGCTTGTTAAGGCATAATATAATAAGGAACTTAAAAAACGACCTTCTGTAAGTGTAAGAGAGAGGTCGTTTTTTTACGCTGTAGTCCGTCGTAATTTTACGACAAAAAGCTCAGCATCCGATTCTAATTAGCTAAAATTTATCATATTATAGTAAATAAATATTTAAAACTATCAATAATATTGATACACTAGGATCAGATAATCATCGATCCAGAAAAGGTGTTTGACTAGGTTCCGACTGGCTTGCTGTGACGCCTACGTAGGAGCACTTGCATCCTTTCTGCAAATTTTAGCATATAAGGGACGGTAAGAATGAGTAACAGACAAAATGCTGATGTTATCTTAATTGGTGCCGGAATTATGAGTGCAACTCTGGGAACGCTGCTGAAGGAATTAGTACCGGACTGGGAAATTACAGTGTTTGAGAAGCTTGCAATTGCAGGAGAGGAAAGCTCTAATGAATGGAATAATGCAGGGACGGGGCATGCCGCATTGTGTGAGCTTAACTACACCACTGAGAACTCGGATGGATCGGTAGATATTAGCAAAGCGATCAAAATTAATGAGCAATTTCAGGCATCCATGCAGTTTTGGTCTTATTTAGTGAACAGCAATCGGATTCGCAATCCGCGGGATTTTATCGCTCCGTTGCCTCATATGAGCTTTGTTCAGGGGGAGCAGGACGTAGCTTTTTTGAAGAAGCGTTTTAAAGCGCTATCAAGAAATCCCCTGTTTCAGAGGATGGAGTTTTCCGATGATCTGAAGAAGTTGGAGGAATGGATCCCGTTAATGATGAAAGACCGCCCATCCAATGGGCCTATAGCGGCAACAAGGGTGGAGTCTGGAACAGATGTCAATTTTGGCGCTTTGACGAGGCTGTTATTCGATCACCTGAAGCGTAATAACGTCGATATAAAATATAAACATCGCGTAGAACATCTTAAGCGCACCAGCGATGGCTTATGGGAATTGAGAGTGCGGAATGTTGCTAGCGGTACCGTCGAACGTCGTACGGCTAAATTTGTCTTTATCGGCGGTGGGGGAGGAAGTCTCCATCTATTGCAAAAATCCGGCATTCCGGAAGGAAAGCATATCGGAGGATTCCCGGTCAGTGGGATGTTCATGGTATGCCATAATCCGGATGTGGTGGCGAAGCATCATGCCAAGGTATACGGTAAAGCTAAGGTGGGCGCACCACCGATGTCTGTTCCGCATCTGGATACAAGATACATTGACAATAAGAAATCGTTGTTGTTTGGGCCATTTGCTGGCTTTTCGCCAAAATTTCTGAAATCTGGCTCTAGGCTCGATTTGATCACTTCCGTAAAACTGGATAATCTCGTTACGATGCTATCGGCTGGGGCGAAAAATGTTCCATTGACGAAGTATTTGATTCAGCAAGTGATGTTATCGAAGGAACAACGAATGGAAGAACTGCGAGAGTTTATTCCGAACGCCAGAAGCGAGGATTGGGAGCTGGTGGTGGCTGGCCAACGCGTGCAGGTGATCAAAGATACGGATGCTGGCAAAGGCACGCTTCAGTTCGGTACGGAAGTGATTAGCTCTGCCGACGGCTCGATCGCTGCATTGCTCGGCGCTTCCCCGGGGGCGTCCACTGCGGTGTCCGTCATGCTGGAGGTGATCGCCAAATGCTTCCCGCAGCATCTCAAGGCATGGGAACCGAAAATTAAGGAAATGATTCCTTCGTACGGCGTATCCTTATTAGAAAATCCAGCGCTTATTCGGGAGATTCATGACTTAACCGTTCGGGCACTTGGTCTGAGCCAGGAAGATTACCGTAATGAAGCGGAAGCCCCCGTTGTAAACGCCTAACGATAACAGGGTTATCTTCTGTCGATGAACTGATCGACTCAAGATAACCCTGTTTGCATTTACATTATTTTGTATAGTTATCGAAATAACCTTGGATATAGACGATTGGCGTGCCTTTATCTCCGCTTCCCGAGGTCAAATCGGAGAGGGAGCCGATGAGGTCGGTCAGTTTTCTAGGCGTAGTGCCTTGTGCTTCCATCGAGCCTACGAGGTCGTCACTTTTATTACTGATATAATCCGAAATCGCTTGCTTAAGTTCGTCGCCGCTTAAATCCGCAAAGTTATTGTCCGCAAGGTATTTCAGCTTAATTTCATTCGGTGTTCCATCAAGTCCAGCGGTATAAGCCGGAGATACAACCGGGTCAGCAAGCTCCCATATCTTACCGACAGGATCTTTAAAGGCACCGTCCCCATAGATCATGACTTCTACGTTTTTACCGGTCTTTTCTTTGAAAATTTGCTGGATCTTATCGACAGTAGGCTGGCAGTTGCGCGGAAAGAGCTTAATTTCATCTTCCGTAGATTTATTAGACCCCAGCAGCCCGTACTCTTCATTAAATCCGCTGTTATCAACGGATTTTGCTAGAATGTCACCGAGGCTGTATATTTTTTCTACGCCATTGGCTTTTAGAATTCTGGCTGTTCTAACACGAGAATGGATGTCGCAAGTCAGCACGTTTTTGGTGTGATCTAGAATAGTCTTCGGGTTGTTGGAGAAAATGACCTCGCATTCCGTGCCTTGTTCTTCAACTAAAGATTTATAGTAATCAATGTAATCTATGCCTGTAAACGTATGCTTATTATAGCCAAAGAGCTCGCGGAATTGTGCTTCCGTCAGAACATCCGTCCAAGGATTGACGCCTTTCTGGTCAAGCATGTCGAGATCAACTAAGTGGTTGCCGACTTCATCTGAAGGATAGCTAAGCATCAACACGATTTTCTTAACCCCTTTGGCGATACCGCGGAGACAGACAGCAAAGCGATTCCGGCTTAAAATAGGAAAAATAACGCCGACGGTCTCGTCGCCGAATTTGGAATTTACATCTTTGGCAATATGGTCAATCGTCGCGTAATTGCCTTGGGCGCGGGCGACGATGGATTCTGTGATCGACACAATATCTTTATCTTTGATTTGGAAGCCTTCAACTTGAGCGGCGTGCAGCACGCTATCTACAACAATACTCTCTATGTTATCCCCTTGTTTAATGATTGGGCAACGGAGACCTCTAGCTACTGTTCCAACTACTCTTTCCAAAACATTCAGCTCCTTAGGATGATAAAGTTTATCTACATTATCTAACCACCTACTTGTAATATACATCAGCTAAGTGGTATAAGTTAAATTAATATATCGAATATAGGGTATAAGGTGTGGTTATATGATAAGCAAATTGGACTTATACAAAATTTTCAGCAAGGTCGCTACGAGCGAAAGCTTTTCTCAAGCGGCCAAAGAGCTGTATATGACCCAGCCAGCGGTGAGTCAGGCGATCATGCAGCTAGAAAAAGATTTAAATACGCGGCTTTTTAATCGGACACCCAAAGGTGCATCTTTGACCAATGAAGGGAGCCTGCTCTTTGAATACGTGAATTCTGCAATGAACCTGCTGCGAACAGGTGAGGAGAAGATTTTAGAATTCCAAAATCTAACGGCTGGCGAATTGAAAATTGGCGTAGGGGATACGATTTCCCGGTATTTCTTGCTTCCTTATTTGGAGGCTTTTCATAACAAATATCCTAATATTAAATTTACTATTGTAAATGGGACGACTTTAGAACTGTGCTCGATTTTAAAATCCGGTGAAGTAGACATTTCTATTTGCAATCTGCCCATTGATGATTCCTCGCTAGAGGTGAGACCCTGCTTTGAAATCCAGGATACGTTTGTTTATGGAGAGAGGTTTGCAGAGATTCTGGTCCAGCCGATCAGTCTTCAGGAATTAGTCAAATTCCCGTTGATATTTCTGGAGACGAAATCAAATTCCCGAAAATATGTAGAAGACTATATGATTTCGAAGGGAATTAAAATTGCGCCAGAGTTTGAATTGGGATCTCATGACTTATTATTGCAGTTCGCTAAAATTAACTTAGGCATCGCGTGCGTGACAAAGGAGTTTTCTCAAGAATATTTATCGAAGGGATTGCTATATGAGGTTCAACTGTTAGAGGGAATTCCACGGCGAAGTATCGGCGTATGCAATATAAAAAGTGTGTCCCTCTCGCCGGCGGCAACAAAATTTGTGGAGCTTCTGGAACATAAGCAAAAGTGAGCAGGCTATCAATTCTCGATGGAATAGATAGCCTGTGCTATATTTTGATTCGCAACTCTAATCTCGGCGTACAAATTTTGCGGTATCTTTAACTTTTAGTACTTTAACTTGGCTGGTAATCAAAGTCTTGTCGCTGACGATCCAAGTATGGTCTTTCGAGTTCTTTCGGCGATGGGCAACAAAGTTATACGGATTGCCGGAGTATATTTTGAAGCCTTTGGAACGACAGTCAGCACAAAATTTGACGCTCTCCCCCCGGTTGCGGTTGGGGAAGCTGACCTTGCTGAACACGTGGCGTTTGACGACCAGGGTTGCGCCTTGAACAAGAGAAACGTATTTATTGGCCATATTATAATAACGGTGAAGGAGCACTTTTTTGCCGTTAAGGTACATGTAGTGAGATCGTTTCCCAACAATATCGGCGTTTGTTTTGCGTAAAATCTGCATGCTGTCTTTCAGATAGCTGGGAGCGTAGTAATCGTCATCATCAAATTTAGCAATGTGATCGTATTTAGCCACCTTAACTCCATAGTTAAGGCAACGGCCTAGCGAGTAATGGGGCAAACTGTAAATTCTTATGTTCTTATATGGCTTTGCTGCGTGGATATATTCGTTCATTTTCAGGCTGCTATGATTCAGTATAATAATAAGTTCTTTATTCTGATAATTTTGTCTACTGTAGTTACGCAAGAGTATGTCCATGCAGTATCCCCGTTTGGTGCAGGTAATGATGGAAACAGCGTTTTGTGGATTGGAGATGTTCGCCTTTGTCATTATAGTGCACCCTTTGGCGTGCGCTGCACGAACTTCTTGAAATTTTGAACCTCGGGGATTCGTGTATGGTGAGCAAGTAGCTTTTTATCGCTGATGATCCACGTATGGCTGGATGTGTTCCTTCGACGTATGGCGACAAAGTTATATTTTCCTGCAGAGTAGACCTTGTACCCCTGCTTCTTGCTTCTGAGGCAAAAAAGATCGTCTTCTCCTACGTTCTGATGGGGAAACTGTACTTTGTTCAGTACGTTCCGTTTCATGAACAACGTGGCGCCGGGAAGCTTGGTGACCGACTTGTACTCGTCCTTATGGAAACGGAGAATCAGAGTCTTGGATCCGTGAAGATACATATAATGGGCTCGCTTTCCAACAATATCGGCGTTCGCTTTTTGCAATGCTTGCAGGCTATCTTTTAAATAGTAGGGTGCATAATAGTCGTCATCATCAAATTTCGCGACATAGCCATACTTTGTTTTGGTGACGGCATAGTTGAGGCAAGCACCGAGCGAGGCGCTGCCGGCAACGCGGTATACCTGTATATTACGGTTTTTTGCAGCTAAATGCTGATAAGGCTCTAGTGGTATTTTATCGTTGTTTACAATAATAATGAGTTCCTTCTTCGGATGGCGCTGCCGGGTATAATTATTAAACAGGTTCTTTATAAAGCTCTGTCGATTTGTGCAGGTTATAATAGAAACCCCCTGCTGCTTCTGCATCATAGACTTTCCCGATTTGGACCCCATTACATCGCCCTCCTATCCGTAGTGAATAATAGTAGCTCACTCTACAATATATGTAATCGGACAATAAGGGTAACGGCAATCCACCAATGCGTCAGAGACAGGTCGTCGGCAATACGATAAACTTAAGTCCGTACATCACTCCCCCTATGAATACAGGGGACTCTTTTCGAGCAACGGCTCTTGACCGTTGGACGAAAGAGTCCTTTTTATGGTTTGAATATGAAGATTATAGAGCTACATGAAATCAAAGAAATAACGGATCATATGAAATATGACCGGCGAAGTATAGGCGAGACTATCGACTCGGCTAAGATAGCTTTCCTTGAGCGCATCGTGCTTATTGTCATCGCCGATTAACAAGTCCCGCTTCAGCACGGAGACCGTTAAGCTGCCGAAGAAGCCGCTTAAGCTGATCAGCATGCCGGAGAACACCCCGAACATAGAATCAAGTGGCGTCAGGTAAGGGTGGATCAAATACGCCGTTCCGGTCGTAATCAGAAATGCGAAGGCGAACCCTTCCCAGGTGAGATGGGGGTTGGCTGTAGGAACGACCTTGCGTTTACCGAAATAGATCGATGCCAGGTGGTGCGCAACGTCATTGAGCTGCGTCAGCACGACCAGGAACAGCACTAGCCCGGCTCCGTACTCTGGCGTGGCAAATTGGAAATAAGCAAGATGGCTAAGCCCGAATACCATCAGCATGAGTCCCCACTGGGTGGAGCTGACGCTGCGCAGGAAGCCGACGGTTCCTTTGTTGATCAGCCGCGGCAGCGGCAGGAATAAGAAAACATAGATCGGGATAAAGATAATGAACATCCCGTACCACTCGATGTAGATCCAGTAAAACTGCACCGGAATGGACAAGTAAGCCCACAGATATAACCTGCGGTCGGCTTTTCTGGAACGGATCATAGAGAAATACTCCTTCAGTGCGAAGAAGGTAAGTACCATGAGGGACAGCAGGGATACGACCGGGTTGAACAGGGTGGCCAAACTAAAGATGGCAAACATACCCCACCAGGTCTTAATTTTGGTACCAATGGTTGTGTAATCCTTGCTTGGCTGTATTTGGCTTAACACATAATAAATGACATGAATGGCCGATAGCGCTATAAAAATAAGAGTTAACGTGATTAGAGAGCTACTATTCATGGCTTATACCACCAACCTATTCTAAGGTAGGATCTCCCATAGGGGCGATCATATGTTATTATGAAGGAACAATTCAATTTTGATAAGGGGAATATCGTAAATGGCAGCTGATCGATCGGTTTTTATTTTGCTTACCAATACCGGGACGCTTTTTACGAAGATCATAAAAGGGTATACGAGAGCGCCATATAACCATGCTTCGATTTCCTTCAACCGAGAGCTTTCGGAGATGTACAGCTTCGGGAGGAAGAATCCCAACAATCCGCTGAATGGCGGATTCGTGAAGGAGGATATTAAGACAGGGACTTTCAGCAAATATCCAAATACAACCTGTGTCATCTATGAGCTTAAGGTATCTGAACGTGAAATCGAGAAAATGAAACGGGTACTCCATATTTTTATCCGCAGCCACAATAAATATCTATATAACATACTGGGCGTGGTGGGGATCGCATTGAAAGAACCGGTGGAATTTAGCAATTCCTACTTTTGCTCGCAATTCGTTGCGGAAATTCTGGACAGGTCTGGCATTAAGCTGTGGAACAAGCTGCCGGCTCTTGTGACGCCGGATGATTTTCGGCAGAGCGACCGGCTTCATTTAATCTATGAAGGAAAGTTAAGTGAGTATGAGCCAGAACAGCTATGAGGAACAATGATTATTGTCCTTACGATTGAGATACTCTTGACAGCTTTAAGGCTCCCTTTTGGGGGCCTTATTATTTTAGGTAAGATACAGAGTGTAATACTCACTGCCAAGCCTGTTTCTGCAAGGAAGCCGGAGAAGAGTCGATCCCCCGACAATATAATGTGCTGTTTATACGTGCATGGTTTGTCGAATCAAGGTAAACTGTAAATCTAGGTGTTTAAATAAAGAAGAGTGGATTCGTAAAAAACTGCATAGATGGATCACTGGAAGGAGTCAAGAAATGTCTCAGGAGAGGACACAAGCAAACGAACAAGAGCAGGGGGCACTTCAAAAGAAGCTAATGCCTCGACATATCACTTTTATGGCTATGGGCGGGGTTATTGGTACAGGAATATTTAAAGGAAGCTATGAAACGATCAGCATTGCCGGGCCGGGAATCGTAATTTCATACGTGTTGGCGGGCTTGCTGCTGCTTATTGTCATGGCCGCCCTTGCGGAGATGGCCATGGTGTATCCGAATCGCAATATGAAGGATTTTATTCGGGAGGCGTTCGGCGAACGTCTGTCTTTTATTATCGGATGGCTGTATTGCTTTATGTGGCTGACCGTGTGCGTAATCGAGGTGCTTGCGGCGGGCAGCTTCTTGCAATACTGGCTCCCGGATGCGCCGCTATGGCTGTTGACCTTGGGCTGTGCGGTAATCGTACTGGGGATAAATATGCTGAGCGTTAGCGGCTTTGGAGAAGCGGAGTTTTGGCTGGCGGGCATCAAAATTGGCATGATTATTATTTTTATCGTGCTGGGCGTCTTGATCCTGTCTGGCGTATGGGCTGTAGAGGGGACGAGCGGGCTGCATAATTTGGTGGATTACGGCGGCTTCCTGCCGAACGGCTGGATGGCAATCATTGCTGCATTGTTGGTGGTGATGTTCTCTTACGGCGGGTCGGAGCTGATCGGTCTTACCTTGACGGAAACGAAGGATGTAGACAAGGTATTGCCGAAGGTCGTGAAGAGCTTTATTTTGCGGGTCATTCTATTCTATACGCTGCCGATTCTGATCATTTGCAGCTTGATTCCTTGGAATCAATTGAATAGCGAGAGCAGTCCCTTTGTTCAGGTGCTTGCCAGCACGGGGCTTGCGGGATCGGCGCATGTAATGAATTTTATTCTGGTGACTGCGGTATTGTCTGCGGCGAACTCCGGGATTTACGGTGCTACGCGCATGCTGTATTCGATGGCTGCGAGCGGAGAAGCATCGGCCTACCTTGGCCGCACAACGAAACGGGGAGTACCCATGAACAGTCTCAAGCTGTGTGCGGTGGTATTAATCGGGGGCGCCGTACTAGCCTACCTTTTTCAAGATGGGTTATTCCGCTTTTTGATGGCGGTGCCGGGGTTTGTCGTGCTGCTGGTCTGGATTTGTATCTGTCTGTCTCAGCTCAAGCTGCGACGCAGCTACCCGGTACAGCCGAGCTTTCGGGTGTGGGGCTTCCCTTATATTACGATTTTGGCGACAGTGAGTCTGACGGTGATTGCTATACTGTTCCTTTTTGATCGTCAAAATGTGCTGAGTATCGGGGCCTGTCTGGTGTTCTTGCTATTCCTGTATCTTTGGTCGTTGGTCAAATTTAAGAACACCCGGCGGTAGTTGTAGAAATATGAATCTTTATTAGGTCGATTCTTTTCGCGAGGGAGAATAGAAGGCAAATTGATGACCGTTCTTCGGGTAAACTGGAGAACGGTCTTTTTTGCGGTAAAAAACGATTGACCAATATTTAAAAAGGAAATATCATGTGGGCTAAATCGAAATAAGGAGGAGGACATGAACGCATGAACATGGAACAGCAGGGCAGTATAGCCGTTAACCAGCTTGGTTATCGTAATAAAGATGCGAAAATTGCCAGGATTGCAGGAGAGGGGAACCGCCGCTTCCGGCTTGTGAATCATGTAAGCGGTGAGGAGGTTTGGCAGGGTCAGACGCTGTCTGCGTTCGAAGATGCAGCTAGTGGTATTATGGTGAGTTGGGGCGACTTTTCCGCTTGGGAACAGCCGGGTACATATCGGATTGAGGACGAAGACGGGCAGAGCTCTTATCCGTTTATGATCTCAGATGTCGTGTATGAGGAAGCTCATCAGGCGTTATTGAAAGCGTTCTATTACTTTCGCTGTGGAGTGGAGCTGGAAGAGGAATACGCTGGCCCATGGAAGCATGCGCCATGTCACCTCACACCTGCTCTCGTCTATGGAGAGGAGCCGCGGAGAATCGACGCTAAGGGAGGGTGGCATGATGCCGGGGATTACGGGAAATATGTAGCACCTGGTGCCAAGGCGGTAGCCGATTTGCTGTTGGCCTATGAGTGTTATCCGACAGCTTTTGCCGAGCCCTTGCCATTGCCGGAAAGCGATGGAGTTATGCCGGATGTGCTACACGAATGCCGCTATGAGCTGGAATGGATGCTTCGCATGCAGGATAGCGAGACAGGTGGCGTATTCCACAAACTGACGACATTGCAGTTCCCTGGCCCCGACGTAATGCCAGAGGAGGATCATGCCGAGCTGTACATTACGCCTGTTTCGGCGACTGCAACGGGATGCTTTGCCGGCGTTATGGCTATGGCCGCGCGGGTCTACGCTGCTTATGATGCATCCTTCGCTGCAGCATGTCTACAGGCAGCGGAACGGGCCTGGGCATGGCTGGAGCTTCATCCTGATTACCCGGGATTCCGCAACCCGCCGGAAATATCCACCGGGGAGTATGGTGATGAGCAGGATATGGATGAGCGCTATTGGGCAGCCGCCGAATTGTACCGCACTACTGGAGAGAGCCGCTATCACCAGGCGTTCCAGCAATTCGCCAGACAAGAAGCCTTTGATAAATACGAGCTGGGTTGGGCCGATATGGGCGGATACGGGACGATCTCTTACTTGATGTCCGAGCAGGAGCAGGACCCTGAGCTGGCTGTACGTTTACAAGCTGGCTTGCAGCAGCGTGCCGCTGAGCTTGCAGCGGTTAGTAGCCGAGACGGATTTGGCATATCGTTGAAGCCGGAGCAATATATTTGGGGCAGCAACATGCTGGTGATGAATCATGCGATGCTGCTGCTAATCGCTGACCGGCTGTCGGGCTCCCCAGCATTTGAGCGCCATGCGCTCGAGCACATTCATTATTTATTGGGTGCTAATGTGATGGGCATAAGTTATGTCACCGGGCTTGGCACTCGTTCGATTCTGTATCCGCATCATCGCCCCTCGGAAGGTGACGGAGTGGAAGCGCCAGTTCCCGGCTTGGTCTCGGGAGGCCCGAACTATGGCAAGCAAGATGATTATGCCCGCGAGCATCTGGCAGGAAGGGCTCCTGCCGCCTCTTTTGCCGATGTCATGGAGAGCTATGCTACCAATGAAGTTACAATTTATTGGAATTCACCCGCCGTATTCGTGCTATCACATTTTATATAAATTAAGACCACCCTTGAGGGTGGTCTATAATGATTGTTCTGTTTAGGCATTAACCAATGAGAGGTTCATCGATTATCGCAAGTTCACGATATCTAAATTTTGCTCTTTTAGAAACTCAATGATTTGCGGCAGCGCATCTAGTGTGGCTTGGGACTCGTGGAGCAGGATAATTGATCCATTAACGTTTGTCTTTGCAACAGAGTTGTAGATTTTCTGAGCATCTCTGCTCTCCCAATCCTTAGTATCTACATCCCACAGTACCATCTTGTGGTTAAGTTCGCGGATTACATCAATGACGGAATCATCCTTGGCGCCATAAGGGGGCCGGAAGAGAACAACCGGTTCCCCAATGAGCTTCTCAATAAGCTCGTTGGGATGCATAATTTCATACTTCTGCTTGACATCAGATAGCTTGGTGAGTTCAAGATGATTCATACCATGGCTGCCGATTGCGTACCCGTTGGATTTCACGTATTGAACGGATTCCGGGTACTTATTTAAGTTTTTTCCTACAAAAAAGAATGTGCCCCCCGCCTGGTGTTCTTTCAAAATGTCGGCGATCTTCTCGGTATATTTAGAGGGCCCGTCGTCGAATGTTAGAGCTACCTTGCCCTTGGGAAGACTATAGGTAATTAAATCATCTAATTCGGTAAACGGTAATTCAGGCAGAATAGGATCAACAGACTCCATAGCATCAATGGTCCCCATATCCTCGAGATTTTCCAGATGCTCAGCTTTTTCGTCAAACTCCTTAGGCTTGTATAGAGGGACACTTGGCTCATTATTCAAGACGGTATTGAATTGTGCATTGACGGTTACTGCTCTATGCCCGGCTACATACCCACCGATATTTCGGTTCATCTCGCTTTCGATGATCGTCACGCCCGTATTTTCGCTGCTGGCTGCTTTATAAATGAAAGTAGGCATTGAGGAGCCGAACAGGATCATGAAAACGAGGCTCAGCACGCCGATTGCTGACCAGGTTAATTTGTCATTGAGCTTATTGACCTTTACTGAATGCCTTACTAGGGACACACGGGGTGTCAAAGACTTAGGCAAGGGGGATTGAACTTGAATTTGGCTAAGTGGTTCATTGTTTTTCAGGGATTTTAATCCGCTTACATAGGTCTCGGAACAGGAGAAATAGATTCTCTCACTTTGATCGCGGTAGGTTTTGGTTAGGTAGCTTACGTACTGATTCTGTGCAGAGTTCCACGAGCTGTTGAAGGATAATCTGTACTTATAGATTCCTTCAGGATCAATGATGGCCTGCAGGTTCTTTGCCGTCCAGTCATCTACATTCCATAGCAGCTCAGTTTCTTGATCTGAGATCAGTTTGATCCGCAAATACGATTGATTTGAATCTCTATGAACAGAATGAAGCTCTAATAGCTTCACTTGATAGACTTGCACAGACATAGTTATCTCCTTTCTCTAGTAGTGACTAGAGAGCAGGTAGTGATTATTCGGAATTAGTAGCTTTTGAGGAGAAGGAGAAAGACATCCGTTCGGTAAAATCGTTGATCGTTTGCATTAACTCCGCTTTTTCCGCTAGAACTTTTGCGCATTGAGCCTCAAGCTTCTGATTTTCTGCTTCTAGTTCTCTAATTTTTTCTTCTAGTTCTCTAATATTTAGCATGTTTTGATATTGGATATCCGCTGACTCTTCCTTGAGCAGATTATATTTATTGATTTCTTTCTCCAGTTGACTGGATACCTTTTCAAAGTCATGATTTGCTGTGCTCTGATATTCTTTATAATCCTCGAGAAGCTGGTCATAACCCATCTGTTTGTTGGTGAGACTCGTTTCCAGGGCACGAATTTCCTTATTTTTATCCTGAATGGACTGTTCCTTTTTCACTAGGTCATACTTTAAGCGACTGATCGTTTCATTCGCCGTCACTAGCTGCTGTTCGTAGTCATTATTTTTGTATAATATCAATTGTCGTTCATTGAGCATGTTCTCAAGAGAAATCACTAAATCCATAGATACTTTATCTAGGTTCTCTTTAGATAATATGTACTTCTTGCTAGAGCTTTCCGATGGACTGGGTACTTCCTTATTACTAGCGGTACTTCCAACTAGTTCTAGAGGTTCTTCTTCCCCTTCTTTGGCAGCTTGAACAGGTTCATTTTGATTTGATAGAACGCCTTTTAACCAACCTATTGACTTATTTTTAGTATCCCTAGCCATAGTTTCGTCTCCTAAAATAAAATAGTCTTTAACATTCCTAAATGTGAAAATATGAAAAACAATACTAAAGTAGCAGTTAAGTGTAAAAATAAGTGGTCCTTTAAAAAACAACACTACCTAATGACATTGTATAATTATGTGGAATAATGTCAATATAATGCCAATGCGATAGTTCTTATATCCTATACAACAATTGAATGGGTTGGAATTTAGGGGATAAAAATCCAACCCATTCAACCTCTAATTGGTAAATGGGTTAATGCCAAAAACACCTCTATGTCAATCGTCAGTCATCAAATTTGCCAATAGGAGAAGACTATGCCACTATATAAGGCAGAAAGGAGTTCCTATATGCCTTATATAGTGAATCCGTAAATGATAATGAATGGAGGACGTGGGAAATATGTCATTGCCTAATTGCCCGAAATGTAGTTCAGAATATACATATGAAGATAGAGATTTGTTGGTATGCCCGGAATGCGGCCATGAATGGTCAGCAAGCGGAGGTGCCGAGGAAGAGGAGGGCAGAGTCGTGAAGGATGCCAATGGTAATATCCTGAAAGATGGCGATTCTGTTACTGTCATCAAAGATTTGAAGGTGAAAGGAAGCTCATCGGTGATCAAAATCGGCACGAAGGTGAAGAACATCCGGCTCGTTGAAGGAGATCATGATATCGATTGCAAAATTGATGGGTTCGGAGCAATGAAGCTGAAGTCGGAGTTTGTGAAGAAAATTTAATTTCAGAAGGCAGTTCCTACACGAAATCAGGTGCGGGGCTGTCTTTTTTTTCAGAAAAAAACAGATAATTCATGGATCAAGAACATTGCGTGAACTTCCCCTTATCCGTTAAGTCTTAGTAAACAAAACGACGATAAATAAAGTAGACAGCATTGTGATTACATAAGAGGGGGAAGTCCAGTGAAGAGGCAGCTAAATCCATTTTCAATCATTGTTTCTAAATTAAGGTATAACATGAAATTCATTGTAGTTAGTTTATTGTTTTTGATTCCCATAGTTATTTTGCTATATGGATTTATATCAGAGAATATGGCTAAATTGAAGGAAAACAGGAATGACCATTATGGGATTGAGCGGGTTAATGAAGTAATGCCGCTCATGCTGCAGGTGCAGCAGCACCGAGGGCTAATGAACGGTTATCTGAATGGGAACACATCAGTTGGAGCGGACATCCAATCCCGTCAGGCTGATATTGCGGATACTATAGCTAGGCTGAATCAACTTCTGGAAGCTTCAACAACTCCAGATAGCGTAGGAAAATGGCAGGAAATCCTTGAAGATTGGGAGGCGCTGCGAACAACCGCTGAAACGTTGGAGCCCGGGGTTAACTTTCAACAGCATACTGAGCTTATTGAGAAGATCAGACAGCTGATGATGAGCATCTCCGATGAGACGGGGTTATCCTTGTCTAATGATATTAGTACTTATTATATGATGAATATGCTGGTCAATGAGCTTCCCCAGCTGATAGAGAATTCTGCGGTGATTCGCGGCCTGGGGAACGGCGCGCTCTCTTCAGGGCAGTTGGACGATGAGACTAGAATCCAACTGCTGTTGGCCGAGGCGCAGACATATTCTGCGGTGGTAAGCTTGGAGAAATCGTTAGCTAATGTGATCCGCGAGACCGATCTGCTTAATGAGCAATTGGTCGTCAAGGCGGAGGCTGCCGTGAAATCCATTAAAAGTTACCTTAGCGTTTTGGAACTGGATATTTTGAATGCGAAATCTTTTATATTGAAGCCAGAGGAGTTTTTTGATTTTGGCACAGCGACAATAGAGATCGCCGATGAACTGTACGGCTTATCGTACAGTGAGATGAATCGTCTGTTGGATCAGCAAAGAAGCAGGCTTCAGACCTACAATGCTGTGGTGATGACCACTACGGCGGCTATTCTAGTATTGGTTATTCTGTTCTATGGTGCATTCTATCGCAATGTGATTGATACGGTAGGAGCGTTGAAAATAAGAGCCGAGGAAATGGCGTCAGGGGACTTCTCCAAGGATATTCAGGTCAATACAAAGGACGAGCTGAGCGATGTAAGCCAGGCGATGATTTTGATGCAGCAGGATATGAATCGGATCTTTGGACACAATCAGGAGATTTCTGAACGTACGGCAGCTTCGTCGGAAGAATTGATGGCAATATCCCAGGAGTCTACCCAAGCTATGCAGCAAATTGCGGCATCTGTGCAGGATGTATCGGAAGGCACGGAATTGCAGCGGCGAACGATCGGCGAAGTTTCCACGGCGATGGGCGAGATGGCGATTGGGGTATCCCGTATTGCAGAGGCTGCCTCTGAAGTGTCGGATGTTGCGATAAGAACAAATGAGAGTGCCTTGCACGGTGAAGAGCAGCTTACCGAGACGGTTGAGCAGATGAAGAGTATTAAGCAAACTCAAGAGCAATCAGCTGAGGTCATTACCAAGTTGGATGAGCATTCCGCCCAGATCGGTAAAATCATTCAAGCGGTTGTGGATATCGCTCAGCAGACCAAGCTGCTATCTCTAAATGCGAATATTGAAGCTGCCCGAGCCGGGGAAGCTGGACGGGGCTTTAGCGTCGTCGCCCAGGAGATCGGCAAGCTGGCGGAAGAAACGACGCAATCTGGGCAGGCTATATCCGGTCTCCTCAATGACATCCGGGTACTAGTCGAAGAGGCAGTTGCATCTATGCTGGAAATGCAGCAAGAGACGGATCAAGGCATAATAACAATCGATAAATCTAAGCTGATGATCGACCACATCCTGGAGAATATTAGAATCGTGAGTGAACAAATTCAGGAGGTGTCTGCCTCGGCCGAAGAGCTATCCGCAGAAATGGAGGAGGTAACCGCATCTATTGCGGAAGTAGCTCTCATTTCTGAGAAAACATCTGGCGAAGCCGAAACGATGGCGGCGGCAGCTGAGGAGCAGCTAGCATCCATGGAGGAAATTGAGGCGTCATCAGCAGAGCTACGCGACATGTCACAGCAGCTTCAAGAGGACTTAAGTAAATTTAAACTAAAAGCTTGACCTACGTTAATTTTAAAGAGGACAAGATAACTCCTTCAATGGAAGGAATCTTGTTCTTTTTTGTATGGCTAAGGAAAGGATTGACCGGCAAGGAAATGCATTGTCGTTAACTCCTTACTTTTAATTTATAGTAGAATATTAACGTTCATAGAAAAATGATAATTAATTATATTGCATATGAAGATTGGTGGCTAGCTTAAATGAGCTTGGAGGAGAATGAGTGATGTCGAAGAGCGATCATTGGCAATGGAAAAAGAAAACGGATGGGCATAATACAGATACAGCGGCTTTATCATTGATGCGTTCTAGGCAAAGGTCAAGTCTGCAAGCCGACTGTGAGAACTGCTTCGGGCTATGCTGCGCTGCGCTTCCTTATGCGGCTTCGGTTGATTTTGCGATCGATAAGAATGCTGGACAGCCCTGCCCGAATCTACAGCCTGATTTTCGCTGCGGCATTCACCAGAGTCTGAGGCAGCGGGGCTTTCGGGGCTGCACGGTATATGACTGCTTCGGTGCAGGCCAACAGGTCTCCCAGGTGACTTTTCGGGGCCGGGATTGGCGGCGGCATCCGGATACAGCCCAGACGATGTTCGAAGTGTTCCTGGTGATGTGGCAGCTTCATGAGCTCTTATGGTACCTGTCCGAGGTGCTGACTATTCGGCTTGCACGCTCTATTCATGAGGATATTCGGGCAGCGCTTGGAGAGACGGAACAACTGACCCATCTCGATGCCGAAGCTCTGTTGAAATTGGATGTAGCTGCATATCGAGCTGAAGTGAACAAGCTGCTCCTGCGAGCTAGTGAGCTTGTGAGGTCAACAGTAATACAATCGTCGAAGGGCACGGCTGCACGGCGGAAGGGATTTGTCCGAGGTGCCGATCTGATCGGGGCTAAGCTTAAAGACGCTGACCTTCGGGCTGCGAATTTACGAGGAGCGTACCTGATTGCCGCCGACCTGCGGGGCGCAGATTTGAGAGGAGCGGATCTCATCGGCGCGGACTTGCGGGATGCCGATCTTCGAGGCGCCGATCTTACGGATAGTATTTTCCTCACCCAGGCTCAGATCAATTCTGCGAAGGGCAATGCCTACACTAAGCTGCCGTCGGCTATCGGCAGGCCAGCGCATTGGTTGTTGCCTTCCGGGTAGAGGTTATTTTTCCCTAAGAGTCCATCTATCATCACTCATTTTTGTTCAGGGATAGTCATACCGCTAGAAATAGGATACAATGATAGAAATATCAACTTACCGTTTGAATGATTCTTACCTTTTGAAAGTTAAAAGGGAAGCCAAAAATAAAGTGAAATGGATGGATGAAGCAGGAGGGATTGATTATGGAAATAGGCATAAGTACTTTTGTAGAGACGTCGCCGGACGTACATACCGGCGAGGTAATGAGTCATGCTCAGCGACTGCGCGAGGTGGTAGAAGAAATTGTACTGGCTGATAAAGTCGGGCTGGACGTCTATGGTGTGGGCGAGCATCACCGAAAGGACTATGCAGCATCATCTCCGGCCGTCGTGTTGGCTGCGGCCGCGGCTCAGACGAAGCGGATTCGTCTAACGAGCGCGGTGACCGTACTTTCTTCTGATGACCCGGTTCGGGTGTTTCAGGATTTCGCCACGCTCGACGGAATTTCGAACGGGCGGGCGGAAATTATGGCAGGGCGGGGTTCTTTTATCGAGTCTTTCCCGCTCTTCGGTTACGATTTGCAGGACTACGACGAGTTGTTCGAGGAGAAGCTGGATTTGCTGCTCAAAATATGCGAGTCTGAGAAGGTCACCTGGAGCGGAAATCATCGTCCGGCAATTCATAACCTGGGCGTCTATCCCCGTCCGGTTCAGAATCCGTTGCCCGTATGGATCGGCAGCGGAGGTAACCAGGAATCGGTGATTCGTGCCGGGCTGCTTGGACTGCCGCTCGTGCTGGCGATTATCGGCGGACGCCCCATTCAGTTCGCCCCGCTCGTGCAGCTGTATAAGCGGGCAGCGATCCAGGCCGGACATGACGTATCCAAGCTACCGATTGCTTCTCACTCCCATGGCTTTGTCGGGGAGGATACGGAGACAGCGGCTGATAAGTTCTTTCCCTCTACACAGGCGAGCATGAATGTGATTGGCCGTGAGCGGGGGTGGGGCCATTACGACCGTTCCAGCTTCGATGCCGCACGGAGTCCAGAGGGGGCGCTGTTCGTTGGCGATCCTGAGACGGTGGCTCAGAAGATTATTAACTTGCGCAAGCATGTAGGGATTACCCGTTTCTTTCTGCACGTACCACTTGGTACGATGCCGCATGAGGATGTAATGAGAGCTATCGAGCTGCTGGGCACCGAGGTGGCGCCGCGGGTGCGCGAGGAGGTTGCTCGCTGGGAAGCGGAGAACGAGGGGAACATTTAATTAAGCTAGAGTGCGAACATGTCCATTGACAAAACCCTAGTAAAACAGTTATAGTTGAAAAAACTTGATGTTCTTCCTAAAGGGGAGTAGCTGATACAACAAAGTCGTCAATTCGAAGATCAAATGTCTTCCGGCTTTGTTGGCAACGAATTCGTTGTTAGCAAGACCTTTACCTATGTTTGATATGGGTAAAGGTCTTTTTTAATTGACCTTTGCCGGTTGCAAGGGTTAATTTTCTTGAGACGGGCCAAGCTAAAGGGGGATTTGTGATCGGTTGAAATTTCTTTGGATGATTTTTGAGGTAAGAGGCCAACAATAAAGAAGACGAAGAACGAATTCGGAAGAGGAGATGGAGAATGGATATTTCAATTTTACTGGAATATGGTTGGGTCTTATTATTATTAGTCGCTCTAGAGGGTTTGCTGGCCGCGGATAATGCGCTGGTGCTGGCGATCATGGTCAAGCATCTGCCGGATGCGGAGAGAAAGAAGGCTTTGTTCTATGGGCTTGCAGGTGCTTTTGTGTTCCGGCTGGCCTCGTTGTTCATTATTTCTTTTCTGGTGGACGTATGGCAGATTCAAGCGATCGGTGCACTGTATTTATTATTTATTTCAATCAATCACATCATCAAAAAAGTGTTCATTAAGAAAACAGATACTAAGGTAGAGAAGGAAAGGAAGAAATCCGGCTTCTGGATGACGGTTCTTAAAGTCGAAGTGGCGGATATTGCGTTCGCTGTTGACTCGATTTTAGCGGCTGTCGCGATGGCCATGACGCTTCCAGATACGCCGCTTCCGGCAATCGGAGGTATGGACGGCGCCAAGTTTATCGTCGTGTTTGCCGGGGGGCTAATTGGAGTGATCATCATGCGGTTTGCGGCCAATATGTTCGTCAAATTGCTTAATTCCAGACCAGGCCTTGAAATTGCCGCCTTTGCGATTGTTGGCTGGGTCGGCGTTAAGCTTGCCGTTTTGACACTGGGCCATGAGGACGTAGGTATCATATCTCACGAGTTTGCCCATTCAACGGCGTGGAAGTTGACTTTCTATATTGTGCTTGTTGTGATTGGGGCTGCGGGCTGGTTCCTCTCCAAAGAGAAGAAGCCGTCATCCGTAGTTGGGCACTAACATAAAGGGCGGCTATTGCCCTTCAGAATTAGCGGGTTGCATCTATATGCTGCTGACATGAATTTTAGGTCGGCAGCATTTTTTTGCTAACAGCATCTGGCTCTAATTGTATTTTTACCGTAAAAATGTAACTTTCAGTGAAGGGATAACGTTTATGGATGGAGAGACGATGAAAGGAGAGAGAATATGTACACATGCAAATGGTGCAGGTTCAGTTGGGTATTGCTTGGAGCCATTCTGTTGCTGATGCTGGCTGCTTGTAATGGAAAGGCTGGGGAACAAAATGAGGGAGCGGTGCAGAATCCAACTCAAGAAACGCAAGAACCGGCACAACAACCAGCACAGCAACCGGGGGAACAGTTGCAAGAGCAGCCTGAAGAAGAGGAACCCTCCACACAGCATTCAAACAACGAGGATGTAACGGAGGGACAGCCGCCGACAGCCCTAGAAGCAGCTGCCACAGTGATGAGAGCTCTTAAGGCTGGCAATATGGACACATTAGCCAATTGGGTGGATTCGGAAGGGGTTCGCTTCTCGCCGTATGCCTCTGTGAACATGGAGGAAGACCTCGTATTTACAAGTGATGAAGTAAGAGGCTTGATGGAGGATACAAAAAAGCATGTGTGGAGGACAATGTCTGCTACAGGGGATAAGATTGAATTGACATATGCCGAGTACCATAAACGGTTCGTCTATGATGCCGATTTTATCAAGAATGCCAAGATCGCTGAGAACAAAGGGATAGCCTTAGGCGGAGAGATTAGCAATTTAAGCGAGGTCTATCCTCCGGACAGCTACGATTTCGTCGAATATCATATCGAAGGTAGCGATCCGAACGCTGAGGTGGGCGATTGGCGCAGCCTGCGTCTCGTCTTTAAAAAGATTGGGGATGACCGTTCGCTTGTTGGGATTATTCATGATCAATGGACGCCCTAATCGCCACAATTATAGAAGCTAAGCAGGCCGCAGCACCTCACAGGTGACTGGGGCCTTTGTTCAGCTTCAATAAAAAGAACCTGCGATGCAGCAGATCAAGCGCTCTCTCGATCTCTTGCAATTCCTCCTCCGAGAGGTGAGCAATTCGCTCGGCAAAGCGGGATTCCACACGCGCGAAAGCCTCGCTCATCATCATCTCCCCTTGCTTGGACAACCGGATATATTGCTTGCGTCGATCTGTTTCATCTGTCACTTTATCGCATAATTGCTTCTCGCTCAGCTTTCGCAGCTCCCGGCTCGTATTCGGCATGGAGATATGCATACAATCGCTGATTTCACTCAGAGTAACGGGTTGGTTGATGGTAATGTACTCCAGTATTTTATATTGAAGGGGTGTAATATCTTCGGATCTAACATCTCTAGTCATATGATCGGATATTTCATGAACGGCTGCGGTAAAGGCCACAAATTGTTGGAACAATGCATGTTTGTCCATAGAATCACCTCTACCATCACGATAACAAACTGATTATCATAAAACAATTATCATATAATAATTATCAATTGACAATCAATTGGGCTGTATGCTACTCTCTGCTTATCAAATGATAAGTAAAGGGGAGTTAGCCATGAATATACTAATCATATATACGCATCCGAATCATCAAAGCTTGAATTATGCTTTTTTGCAGGAAGTCATTCGGGGCAGCCGGGAGAACACGGCGATTAAGGAGGTCAAGGTACTTGATTTATACGAGGAAGGCTTCAATCCGGTTCTAGTGTTCAATGAACACAAGCGCAGAAGAGATATGCATGCCGATCCGGCGCTTGCCATTTATCGGGACCAGCTCACCTGGGCGGACAAGATTGTATTCATTTATCCAATTTGGTGGGGGCGTCCTCCAGCCATGCTGCTCGGGTACATTGACCAGATGTTTGCTTCAGGGTTTGCGTACAGGGATAACGGCGGAATCTTTCCAGAGGGATTGCTCAGAGGGAAATCCGTGGTTTGCATCTCGACCATGAAGGGGCCGACCCATTATCCGCTGTTTTGGCTTAATAATGCTCACAAATCACTGATGCGCAAAGCGTTGTGTAACTATGTTGGCATCAAGAAGGTGAAGTTCTTCGAATTCGGTAATATGGAGAGCCCCAGAGGGAAGCAGAAGGAGAAGCTGGAGAGGGTGTACCGGTATTTTAGGCAGGTCTAGTGGTTATGCTGCTGCTTGAAAGAGCGGTGAATAAGGCAGATTCTGGTACGCTCATTACTATCATAATGTATAGAGCTATTCTTTATGTAACTCCATAGCAGAAATAATATCCTTGGTTATTTTCGTAATCAAGGCTATTTCTTCTGCGCTTCTATTGCTAATTAGATTTATATGCTCATGGAGCAAAAATTGTTTATCGGAAATGTCTTCGTGGCGAAATAACTCCCAAGCGGGTACATCTAAGGCAGTCACAATTTTTTCAAGTGTCTCTAGGGAGATATTTCGATCGCCTCGTTCTACACCGCCAATATAGCTATAGTGTAGAGTTGCGGCTTCAGCTAACTGCTCTTGAGTCCAATTTTTTGATTTTCTTATTTTACGAATTCTGCTACCAACACCCTTAAGTAGGTTCATGAATACCACCTCATCTCTAAGGTTAGGTAAGGAGGGTAGGGATTTACAGATAACCAGAATAGAAAATTAAATAATAAAAAAGCACTTAAAAGTACAATTTATATTGACCAGCATCACTATAAAATATACAATTAGGATAAATTGGATAAAAAAGGGGAGGGTGCGGGGATATACAATTTTATTTATCGTTCTACGTCGGTTTTATCATAACAAGTAACAACAATCTCGAAAGGAGGTTTGACCCATGCAACCAACAACCACGATCCGGCAGCGATTAGAGGATTACATTAAAGAGAAGGGGCTATCGCTTCATCAATTTTCGGACATCTCCGGGGTTAATGCGGGAACGCTAAGCGGCTTGATTAACCACCGTAGACGGATGTCGATACTACAATTGGACCGCATTAGCATGGGCATGGGGTTGGCCGAGGGCAGTTTATATGAGTTATACATCGAGGAATGCTTGGCAGAGTCTTCGCCAGATTGGCGCAGGCTGAAATCGCTGCTTCAGCGTTGCGCTGAGCTGGACAAGCTGGATTGTATTCAGCGAATCATTCTTGTGACCATGGATAATTTAGCGTATGCTCCCCATGTCTTTGACCTGGCAGAGCAGTGGTACCGAGCGGGAAGAATAGAAGCAGCCGCAGTGTTATACCGATGTGTGGCGGAAGGAGAGAAGTATCAGCATTCGGAGCGATTAGCTCTTTGTCAGTATCGCTTATTTACGATTCATCTTGGGTCCGATCGGGAAGTCAACCTATCTCTGGCTGCTTCTTTCGAACCTTATGTAGAACGCTTGGGAGAAGCGGAGCAATTGGAAGCGCTCAAGGATTTGGCAGATACCTATGCCGCTAATCAGCGCTGGACTAGGGTTGAACAACTGGCCCAGGAAATGGAGAGTAAGGCCGCCATTCAATACAGACTTAGTCTTAGCACGAAAGAGGGGAATGGTAACCCTGAATCGTCTCAAGAGAAGACGGGCAGGCCAATACTTTTCTATATCCTTTATGGGTATCTTTTGAGAGCTAATGTTTGTGAGGCACGCGGGGATTACGAGCAAGCTCTGGACTACGTATCGTTATATACGGATTTAAGCTGGGTGCAAAGCTGCGATGAGACCGAGCGCATCATGATCGAGCAATTTGAGGATTGGGGCCGAGCTAACGCCTGCTTGTATCGGTTGATGTCCGGGGAGGCGGAAGTTTTACCCGAATATGTGAATTACGTTGCTTCTCATGATGGCGAAAGGGTCTCAGGCTTGCTAAAAATCACGGAGGCAGCTAACCGTTATCATTTTCGGGTGGATGATATTTTAGAGCGTTTCGGCCCGCAATTGAAATTTGAAGGACGTGAGCACGCTTTCGGAAATTATGATGCTGGGATCGCAGCAGGTCAGCACACGCGCTTGCTATCCGAGCTGGCGGCCTATTATTTATCTACGGAGCGGGTTGAGACTGGATTAGGCTACATTATCGACTGTTTGGAAGCTTGCGCTGCATTTTACAGTGAAGTCGTATTCCTCCAGTGTGTAGGATTGTTTGAGACGTATCGGGGATGGGCAACCCCGGAAAGGAAGAGGCAATACACAAATCTAATTAGTGAGGTGCAAAGGAATCATGAAGAGAAGAAGGGCTTTGCTGCGAAGTATGCGTAGTTTTGTTCTGTCCCAAGCTTATTCTGTTGGGGTGGCTGCTGTAACTGGTGTAGTATTTTACGAAACCTTAATAAAGCCGTTGATTCATGGCTTGGGAGGGTAAATCAATTTAGGCAGGAGGGTTTTGGCTACGATTCTGTATAAGTGGTTAAAATCCTCTTGTTTTAAATTTTTTAATTACATAATTTCATCCCTAATAGCGAAGTCTATGGCATAGCACAAATTTTGAAGCAGGGGGATGTTTGCCATGAAGTTGCGATGGATCGTTATTTGTCTGGTTATCTTATATTTATGTGCAGGCTGTACACAGAATACTAAACAGAAAGCACAGCAGGCTGAGCAGGTTAAGC
Source organism: Paenibacillus lentus (assembly GCF_003931855.1). Classification (NCBI taxonomy): domain Bacteria; kingdom Bacillati; phylum Bacillota; class Bacilli; order Caryophanales; family Paenibacillaceae; genus Paenibacillus; species Paenibacillus lentus. Next base: position 1,166,015 of record NZ_CP034248.1, read on the forward strand.
CGAAGACACAGCAAGCTGAGCAGGTCGAGCCGAACGCCAAACCTGAACAGGCTAAAATACTGCAGAACGAGTCTAATACCCCTAACTTGATAGATGGGTCAGAACAAAAGGTGCGAAAGCCGCATCCGCTGTCGTTAGCGGATTTACGAAAGAAATACCGCAGCACATTCCTATTGAATGGGCCCTCCTCAAAACGGGAAGTGGCCCTGACATTTGACGATGCACCGGATGATAAATTTACACCGATGGTGCTGGATGTATTGAAAAGGGAAGGTGTACAAGCTACATTCTTTTTGGTGGGAAATCGGATAGAAGCTCACCCGGAGATCGTAAAGCGCATGGTTCGGGAAGGGCATCTTCTTGGTAATCATTCTTATAACCATGCCAACTTGCCTAAGCTATCGGATGCAGATTTTCGTGAGCAAGTTATTAAGACGGATAAGCTTATCAGCCAATATACGGGATATACTCCGAATATTATTCGACCGCCGTATGGAAATATTAGTGAAGGGCAAATCCAATGGTTAGCGAGCCAGAAGAAAAAAGTCGTTAATTGGAACGTTGATTCCTTGGACTGGAAGGGGTTAACTACAGAGCAGGTAGAGACGAATGTGCTTGCTCATGTGAAACCAGGCTCGATTATATTACAACATTCTGGCGGCGGCAAAGGTGAAGATCTAACCTGTACGGTCGAGGCTCTGCCTAGAATAATCAAGCAGCTTAGAGACGATGGAGTTAAGCTGGTAAACGTTGCAGAGTTACTGGATTTGGGTATTGCAATTAAATAACGGAGCATGTGAGGTATACTGAGAATGAATCAGTATACCTTTTGTTTTGTTCATCGATTTCAATTTCTTAACCGGGGAATAACTTACCGGGGATTGTATCCCTAAATATCTTTTTATTGTAAAATCAAACTAACTAATACGGCAGGTAGGATCATGGACTATTAAGTTGATTTGGAGGAACGAAGAAATGACTGTACCAGGAATATTAGGCACATCAAGCGTACCAGGCATGCCTGAAGCACCCGGCACATCAAAAGTGACGTCGAAATCTAGTACATTGCTGGCTAATTTGCTTAAAGCACGATTTCCGTATTTATATATTCAAACCTGGGAGGAAGACCGCGTCACATCGGTCATTCGCTCGATCGCCCAGGATGTTGCTCTTATCAAAACACCAAGAGAAGTGTTGATTTGGCGTATGACAACGGGCATTATCGATGCGAGCGGCAACTCCCGCGGGGACACCAGACAGCCTTTGAAGGCGCTGGAATTCATCGAGAAATACGATAGCCCTTGCATTGTCGTCATGCAGGATTTCCATATATATTTCGGGGGTCAAGGGAGAGCACCGGACTATCAAGTCATTCGGAAGCTGCGCGATATGTTGATTCGCATTAAGCAGAACCCGAGTCCGATCAATATCATTTTTACATCTCCCTTTCTGATCCTGCCGGAGGAGCTGCAGAAGGATATTACGATTGTCGATTTCGAGCTTCCATCTTTTAACGAAATTAAAGCCGTGCTGGATGAAATGATCGCCGTGAATGAGCAGAGAGGTCGTATTCAAATCGTTGTTACGCCCGAAGAGCGGGAGCGCATTGCCAAAGCTGCGCTGGGCTTAACGCTGTCCGAGGCCGAGAACGCTTTTGCCCGTGCGATGGTGGAGGACGGATACTTGGATATTCGGGATGTAGAGGTCATTCTTGAAGAGAAAGAGCAGATCATCAAAAAGACGGGCATTCTGGAATTCATCCGCAGCGAATTGAAAATGGAGGATGTTGGCGGCTTGGAGAACCTCAAGCGCTGGCTGACAAAACGGAATAGATCTTGGCTGGAATCGGCAAGTAAATATGGGCTGCCTGCACCAAAGGGAGTGCTGATTACCGGCGTTCCGGGCTGCGGCAAAAGCTTGATTAGCAAGTCGATCAGTTCCATGTGGCAGCTGCCCTTGCTAAGATTGGACATCGGAAAAATCTTCAGCGGCCTGATCGGGAGCAGCGAAGAGAATATGCGTAAGGCGATCAAAACTGCTGAAGCAATCTCGCCTTGTATTCTGTGGATCGATGAGATCGAGAAAGGCTTCAGCGCGACTTCCAGCAGCGGAGACAGCGGTACGTCGGCTCGTGTCTTTGCCCAATTCCTGACCTGGATGCAGGAGAAGACCAGTCAGGTATTCGTCGTAGCTACCGCTAACAACATTGCTGGATTGCCGCCGGAGCTTATGCGCAAAGGCCGTTTTGACGAAATATTCTTCGTTGATCTGCCGACCAAACGGGAAAGAAAAGAAATTTTAAGATTACATATGAGCAAACGCTTGAAGCACCCGGAGGTCATTGGGGATTTCCAGTTAACAGATGAGGTATTGGAGGACCTGGCTGTAACCTGTGAGGGTTTCGTCGGAGCTGAGATCGAGCAATTGGTTATCGACGCTTTGTTCGAGGCTTATGCCGAGGATCGTTCCATTCTGTTGGAGGATTTCCGGCGAGCTATCGTAAATACAGTGCCGCTATCGGTTACGCAGGCTGAGCAGATCCGCGCGATACGGGAATGGGCCAATGTTCGAGCGGTTACCGCTACTCCCAAGGAGGATCTGGAGGATTACGTTAAAGAGGAGACGGTGTTGGACGGTGGCAATCCAGCTCCCGGCAGTCAGGATCAGGGGGCCGATGATATTCGTTTTAAACGGGGCGGAAGAACAATTGATTTCTAGGGAAGTAAGATATACAAGAGGAACCGGGCAGTCATTTTATGGCTGCTCGGTTCTTAGATGTGGCGTTATAACTTGATTCCTGAGTGCCTTATTGTTGGCTCGTTGACGACATCCGTTTGCCGTAGAGTTTAAATGGATTTCATGATTCTATTTAAGCTCTATGGTGGAAGTTAGTTGAAATAGCTGTATATCGTGTATATGAAATCCAACTATTTGCACATTACCTGATCGAGAGCGACATTTAAATACAACCAATTCGGTTACGTTGTCATGTCCAGTACCTTAGGCCTCCCTACAAGGCCTCCCGAATGACACGTTTATAATACAGCACGGAGAGAACCGCGAAGATCGAGTAAAGCGCCGTATATAACAGCATAACCAGGATCATGGGCGTCCATAGCTCGGTGCCGAACAGGAACCAGCCAGACTTTACGGCAAAATAACTGTGAGATAGCCCCACAGTGAGCGGGATGCCGAAATTGAACAATTGCTTTGCTTGAATTCCTCTTAACAAATCTCCTTGGGTGAAGCCGAGTTTCCGGAGTATCGTATAATTTGGTTTCTCTTCCTCGCTTTCATCCATCTGCTTGAAATACAGAATGCAGCCGGAGGTCATTAGGAAGGTGAGTCCCAGGAAGCCGACCACGAACATGATTATCCCCATCGTTTGCTTATGGCTGTGTATGGTGGTCAGCTGTGAGTCATTGGTGCGACTGTTCGCCAACCCGAGTTCTTCAAAAACAGCGTTAGCCCTCTTCAGTTTATCTGCATCGGTAATATCGATCCCGATATAGGTGGGGGAATCTCCTTGAATTTCCGGATCGATATCCTGTCTCAAGCGTTCGAACACCGCCTGATCTACAATAGCAATTGGAAGGCCGCGGGTGAAATAACTTGATACAAGGAACTCATCCTCCAAACCCTGAATTTGCTGTGAAATGCTCTCATGTTGACCGATCAGTTGGATCTCTCCGCTATCTTGAATCGTGACAAAATTCCGCATCAGATCGTTATATCCTGTCAGGAGAGTCTCCTCCTCGGATAAATCAAGCTGATCGACCGCTGTTTCGCTAATGACACTCAGAATCGTGGCATTGGCATCGGGATCGTTACTGTTAGCGTGAATATCCATCACCTGAGTGAGATCCCCTTTGACACGAAGTACATCAATGGATGTCTCCTGAAACGGAATACCATCAGAAGTCAAAGCCTCTTTGAACATATCGGCATCAGCTTGAACCATAAATGCAAAGTCATTAGGCACATTGTCCTTCCCCGACTGCTCGGCGGAATAATAGGAAATGTAGCTGAGCGACAACAGGCCGATGGCTAGTGCGGATACCGTCGTTATGATGGTAAGCAGCAGGGCGTTGGATTTCATACGGAACATGATGGAGGAAAGCGACAGAACTTCGTTAATGTTCAAATAGCCCCCTTTTTGCCGGCGTACCAGATAGAAGATGAACCGTACCGACCCCTTATAGAACAGGTACGTACCTAAAATGACCGAGGCGAGGATGCCCACCATCGCCACGAACAGCTCGACCATATTAACGAAATCCCCGCTGAACAGCCTCGTTGAAATGTAATAACCGAGCGCAATTAACGCTAAGCCGAAGATGCCTAGAATCATCTCCCACACGGACACCTTCTTCACCTTCTCCTCGGTCGAGGACAGCGCTCTAAACAGCGCGAGGATGCTTTGCCGCCTTATAAATGTATAGTTCATCAGCATGATTAGCAGGTAAACCGCTAGGAACACGATGACGGTTTGAATGAAGGCCTGACCAGAGAACATTAACGCCGCCCCAGAATCTACCCCTGTGATTTTAAACAGAATCATGAGAATCAGCTTAGAAAAAGAAAAGCCGACGAACATGCCGATCAATAGTGAGCCGAAATAAAGTATGAAGTTCTCTGCCGTCAGAATACGGAATATTCGGCTCTTGGTCAGCCCGATCAATTGAAACAAACCGATTTCTTTGCTGCGCCGTTTGATGAATAGATTATTTGCGTACAGCAGGAAGATCGACACAATGACAATTAACAGCATTGATCCAGCGCGAACTGCAGCGCCGCCCTTGATACTCCCCTTGACTTCGTCCATGGCGGGGTCGTACTGCAGCGTGACGAATGCGAAATAGAGCGCAACGCTGAAGATCAGGGCGAAGACGTACAGGAAGTAATTTTTGGCGTTCTTCCTGAGGTTGCGAAGAATGATGTAATTAATGCTCAACCTGCACCCCTCCTAGTACCCCTTGCGTCTTCATAATATCTTTGAAAAAGGTCTGCCTTGTCTCGTCCCCTTTATTGAGCTGCGTGTAAACCTGTCCATCCTTGATGAAAATAACCCGGCTGCAATAGCTTGCGGCGACCGGATCATGCGTCACCATGACAATCGTCGCTTGCCGCTGCTCGTTCATCATGCTTAGCTTGTTTAGCAGATCGGAAGCCGACTTGGAATCCAGCGCCCCTGTAGGTTCATCCGCAAAAATAATGCTCGGCTCGTGGATAAACGCCCGGGCGGCTGAGGTGCGCTGCTTCTGTCCACCGGAGATTTCATTCGGATACTTATCTTTAAGCTCATAGATCCCCAGCTCGTTCGCGACGGCCTTGAATTTTTGGTTCGCTTCTGTCTTGGACACCTTGGCAACTGAGAGTGGCAGCAGGATGTTCTCTTTTACAGTGAGCGAATCCAATAAATTATACTCCTGAAAAAGAAACCCCAAATGCTGCTTGCGGAACTCTGCCAGCTCCTTCTCCTTCATGTTCGTCATTTCATGCCCTTCGATCAGCACAATGCCGTCACTAGCCTGATCAATCGAAGAGAGGACGTTGAGCAAAGTCGTCTTTCCGGAGCCTGAAGCTCCCATGATCCCGATGAATTCTCCTTGCTCGATGCTCAGATCGATCCCTTTTAGCACTTCTTGTTTATTGGATTTATTGCCGTAGCTCTTATGAATTTTAGTAGCTTCCAGAATCGCCATTTTTCCACACTCCTTTATCAGTAGCTCCATTATAAAAGGGACCGCTAGTCTCGTTCCTTTCTTTCAACGAACAATTGAACCAGGCATGTGACAATGCTGTCACATGCCTGGCGGCCCCAAGCCGTGCTATTCGCCTTGAATTTGGACGAACGCATTTTGCTGAGGGAAGGTAAGAATTGCAGTTGTTCCCGTTCTTGGCTTGGAAGTGATATTCATGAGGATATGAAGTGGCTGGGCGGCTTTGTGGGCTAAGTACAGACCCATGCCGGTCGCCTTTTCTTCATGGTGCCTGGTCGTCGAGGTGAAGCCTTTATCAAAAATGCGGGGAAGATCCCGTGAATCGATTCCCCGGCCTTGATCTTGTATTTCCAGGACAATGTGGTCGCCGCGGGTATAGCTCTTCACGTTGATGTCTCCTGACTCGCTATATTTTACGGCGTTAGTTAGCAGTTGCCGGAGAATGAAGGCTAGCCACTTCGCATCGCTCAGCACCTCGGTTTCCTGTAAATCCACCTCAAAGCCAAGTCCCTTCTGCATGCACCATGATCGCAAGGTGCGTATTTCCGCGAAGAGTATCGACTTTAGGTTAAGCCGCTCGATATATAAATCATTCTCGATAGAGGGGATTCGCTTCTGGTGCAGCTGTTGATCAAGCAGGAGGTGGATGCGCAGCCATTCGTAGGTCAATTGCGTCTTCAGAGTCTCATCATCCAGCCGCTCTAGCATGAGATGCATCGCAGTCAATGGCGTCTTCACCTCATGAATCCAAGACAGGAGATAGTCCTTTTCCTCTTCGAGCATGTTACGGTTATGCGCGGCTTCTTCTTTGAGCTCTTTAGTCTGTTCAAGGAGCAGGGTATGGGTAATTCTCTCGAAGGGGCGATGTCCTTCCGCTAGGTCACTCACGTCGAGATGCGGCTTCCATTCCTCCAAATGTTTATAGAACCGGGTCTCCTGGTGATAACGGACGACGAGAAAGATGACGAAGATCATTGTAGATAGAAAAACGATGTAGAGCACGGAGCGAAGTTGAATCTCCGGGTCGATATAGGCGATGGACAAGGTGAGCAGCTGCAGGGCAATGACGAGCAAAATCCAGCTGCGGCGTTCAATCAGGTATTTTCTAATCACGGCCTTCACCAGCCTGGGGAGCCCTGTAATCTTGCCCGGTCATTGTCTCCTCCTGGATAGCGATATAGCCTTGCCCCACCTTCGTCTCAATCATGCGGCCCAAGCCAAGCTCGTCCAGCTTCTTGCGCAGTCGATTTACGTTGACTGTCAGCGTATTGTCGCTAACGAAGCGCTCGTCATCCCAGAGTCTCTTAATCAGCTCTTCCCGCGTAACGATTTTGTTCTTCTGCTCAATGAGCAGCTTTAGTATGTAAATCTCATTCTTGGTCAGCTCGACGGAGCCTTCCTTATTCCTAACCGTGTTCTTCTCATAATCGATCGTCGCCCCGCACCAGGTTCGGAGTGAGACTGCTTCTGAATTATAATCATAGACCCGGCGCAAGGTGGCCTGAATTTTCGCTACAAGCACATCGAAGTGGAAAGGCTTCTGAATGAAATCGTCTGCCCCTAATTGCATGGACATGACCATATCCGTGGGATGGTCCCGCGACGACAGGAAGATAATCGGCACATGGGAATGGGCGCGAATCAACCGGCACCAATGAAAGCCATCAAACTTCGGCAGCTGGATATCAATAATGACCAGATCGGGCTTCACGTCTGCGAACTTCTGCATGACGCTGCTGAAATCTTCGATGCCGTATACATCATAGCTCCATTGCTGTAGTCGTTCTCGAATTTCGCCGAATAGGCTGGCGTCGTCTTCGATCAGCAAAATTTTAAACATGGCGCTCCCCCCTGCTTGTTATCATTCTCTTATTTTACAACACAATTCTCGACCGAAAGTAGCAAAGTACACAAACATGATAAAAAAACTGCTGGCCCAGATCATGGTCAGCAGTTTTCTTGCCTAGCTCTATTCAATTTATTGGATTCTGAGTAGTGAATAGACTCGGTCAAGCTGGTTTTAATCTACATTCTAATATAGCTTGGGCAGCCTATCCAAGGTGATGGCATAGTCACTGTGGTAGGCGCTGCGCAGTATCTCTTTCCTGGTAAATTTGTCGGATTTGCCAAAATCATTGGACCATATCATAAACCACAGCCACGGAATTCGTGATTCGGAAATACTCCGGACGCACGGAAGAGGGCCGATTTCTCCGAGAGCGGCAAGCTTCGGAGTAGGAGTAATGCGAATCAGCTCCTCATATTCCTGTCGCAAATCCGTATGCTGGTGGGCTGGCGGATATAAATCTCTTGAAATGATGTCAACAACATCATCCCCGACATAGCCTTCGACCAGTGGGGAGTTCCATACCCAAATTAAGTTCGTCAAATCGTGATGCTTGGTATATCTATCGTACATGATTCGGTATAATTGCTTCGCAACTTCAGGCCCCTTGCTGCCCCACCAGAACCAGGTTCCTTCTGCTTCATGAAAAGGCCGCCATAATATCGGGATCCGTTTGTCGCGGAATTCCCGCAAAATTTCAGCCATATCGTCCATATCGGACAGCAGGGCCTTGTGTTCAGCGGTACCTTCCACAATCGCCTTAGCTGCGTCAAAATCGGTATGCTCTGTGTAAAAGCTCTTATCCCGGCCGCCGAGCGGAGAGAACCAATGCCATGTGAAGGTAATCAATCCGTTCTTTTTCTCCGCCCATTCCCAAGCTCTTTGCAGCGTATCCTTGTTTTCTTCAACTTCCAGCAAGCATTCCTCGCCGCTGTCATTATAATTAATGTTCGGCGAATAGGCGAGCAGTTCAAAGCCGCAAAGCGCGGGCAGTTTACCGGTTACTTCATGAATGTAATTCAGCTCATCCTGGGCGATCGTCTGCGTGTGCTGACCCGTTATAATGCCTTTTCCTCTAATTTCGCTGAGATAATTTAGAACCGATCTTACTTCATCGGAAGCTCTAGGGTTGCATGGTGTGATATTCATCATTTGTATGGTATCCGTACCTTTCCATTCCGCCGAACTTCATTCAGCGGCTATTATGATCTATTTAGTGTTGCGAGGTTAGTCAAGCGTATACAAAATTAGCCGGAAATATTCCAGCTAATTTTGTAATATTTCGTGCTTTGGATTCTATTCACCGCTCCACAGCTTAACGCGATCCTTGACGAATTGACCGTAAGCCTCTTCCATCTCTTTTACGCCTGCCTTTTCCAACTCCGCCATATAATCATCCCAGATTTTATCGAATTGGTTCGGGTTGGCCATAATCGCCTCTGGAATCCGCTTCCAGGTAATATCTTTCATTTTTTGCATAAGAATCGTAGCTTTGCTGTCGCTAGGCAGAACGATATTGTAAGCCGCGCCCGCTTTTCTTTCAGGGAACTCTTCTTCTTTCGGGAATAGATCTCTCCAGGTTTCAACATTATAAGCTTCCAAGACATCTTTTTCAGGCTCACTGAAAGTAGCTATGAGCATTTCCCGGTTGTTCTTAGTGAAGTAGTTTCCAGTTGAATCCTGGATTCCATCCCCGTAATGAACCGTAAGATTCCAGTACAATCCAAGCCCCGATTCCTTCAGATAGGCATTGCCTTCTTTGTCCATTTTGTCTTGAGTTTCTTTTGGTACAATTCTCTTGCCGTCCTGAACAATATAGTCTATACCTTCAACACCCCAGTTGATCAGAACCTGACCTTCTTCTGAGGCCAAATAGTCGAGGAACTTAATAGCGGCTACTGGATCTTTGCAGTCTGCCGAGATGGCTATGCCGTAGCCTCCATCAAAGCCCGCCGGCCAGAAGCTGGTATCCTTGTACTCCTTGGACATTGTAACCGGGTAATGACCATAGGTCTGATCGAATTTGCCCTCTGCTTTCAGAGCGTTCTGCGCCTCGCCATAGTCCCATGCAGGGTCGATCAGGCCGAGTACCCGCCCGGATGCAACTTTGGCTTTGAATTGATCTGTTTTCTGTACGAAGCTTTCCTTGTCCAGCAGCCCGATAGAGTTCATATGGTTCAGCCAGCGGAAATACTCGCGTTCCTCGGGACGACGGAAATGATAGGTTACATCAAATGTTTCCTGGTCGACATAATACTCGCCGTCATCGGGTGCGCCTGTCGTAAAGAAGCCCATATTTGTTACCTGATACATATGCCAGTCATCGGCATTGAGTGTTAGTCCGATGTTTGGATTGCCGTTCTTATCCGTAGGGTATTTGTCCAGATATTCCTTAATGACCTTCTCAAAATCCTTAACAGTGCGGATCTCAGGATATCCTGCTTCTTTTACAACACGGTGCTGCAGTTGGAAGCCATAATCCGGTTTGAGCTTGCGTTCGTCAATGGCAGACCAAGTTGGGACCGTATAGATCGCTTGATCCTCCAGGCTGTATTTAGCACGTACAATTTGATCACCCAGCATTTTCTTAATGTTCGGAGCATGCTCCTCAATCAAGTCTGTCAGGTCGAGAATCGCCCCCACATCAACCAGCTTGCCAATGTCCGCTTTGGCCGCGATCAGATCAGGAACTTCACCCGTTGCTGCCATAATCGCTACCTTCTGTGTAGGATCGCCTACCGCAAACTCGGCATCCAATACGACGCCTGTTTTTTCAGTAATGATCTTGCCTATTCGATCCTGCATGTTATTCCAATTGGCGCTAGGATCTTGTGTGAAATAGGTTAATGTAATAGGAGATACGCTGTTGCCGGCTGCATTTGAGCCATTAGATGAATTCTTTCCGTCCGTAGAGCTGCCGCTACAGCCAATAAGCTGGCCTAACAGAAGAACTGACGCTATGACCGAAATCGTAGTTTTCTTGAATTTCGTCTTCATAATATGAAACACCCCTTTATTTAATGAAAAGTACGGATTTATCAATCTGATGCATGAGAGAATGGCGCGCTTTGCCGATTCCCGTTTGCGTATCAGCTTTTTACAGCACCAAGCGTCATCCCTTTGACAAAGTATTTCTGCAGGAAGGGGTAGACGACCAAAATCGGAACTGTAGCAACGATGGTAATCGCCATTTTGACGGAATCCGGCGACACTTGCGCCATCAGCTCTGTCATATTGCCTCCACGCATGTTATTGGCATTGGTCGTTGTGCTTTGCAGCACTTTCATTAACTCATACTGGAGCGTCGTCAAAGCGTCATTGGAACCGTTAAAAAGATAGGTATCAAACCACGAATTCCATTGTCCAACGGCCAGGAACAGCGCAACTGTAGCAAGCGCAGGCTTGCATAGCGGTAGAATGATGCGCCAGTAAATTGCAAAGTCATTTGCCCCGTCAATCTTGGCTGATTCTTGAAGGGCGAAAGGGAGGCCATCGATAAAAGAACGAATGACGAAGATGTTAAAGGCACTCACAAGTCCGGGTAAAATATAGACCGCAAAGGTGTTAATCAATTCCAGGTTCTTGATGAGGATAAATCCAGGAATCAAGCCGCCGGATACATACATGGTGATCGCCAGGAACGTCGAGACGAATTTTCTTCCCTGAAAATCTGTCCGAGCCAATGTGTAAGCGACCATAGAGCCACTGACAAGACCCGCCACTGTGCCTGCAAGTGTACGGTATACCGAAATTTTGAAGCCAGTGAGCAAGGTGCTGTAGCTGAAGATTTGCTTATAATTCTCCAAAGTGAATTTTCTTGGGTAGATCGTCACCCCGCCTCGAACCGTATCGACAGAATCATTGAAAGAAATGGCTAGTACGTTTAGGAATGGATAAAGCGTAATAATAGTAATGATTCCAATGAGCAGATATACGACGATATCAAAAATCCAGTCCTGGGCAGATCTGGAGGCTGCTCTCGACCTTTTTGTCCTATAGGTGGATACCGAATCGGCTGTGTTCATGTCTGTAGCCCCTCCTTTACTAGGATGCTTTTAAGTTTACATGATACTTTCATTAGCAAATTTCTTGAACATTCCGTTCGCCACAAACAGTAGGATCAAACTGATCAACGAATTGAAAATATTAATTGCCGTACCGAAGGAATATCTACCCATAGATAAGCCATAATTCAATGCATACAGATCCAACACCTCGGAATAGTCCTTAACCATATGGTTGCCGAGCAGGAACTGTTTCTCAAATCCGATTCCAACGAGATGGCCGATCGACATAATTAACAGCACGATAATCGTCGAGCGAATGCCCGGGAGTGTAATATGCCATATTTGTTTCAAGCGGCTGGCACCGTCAACCCTTGCAGCTTCATAAAGCTCAGGCCCGATCCCTGAAATGGCTGCCAGATAAATAATGGCGTTCCAGCCGGTCTCCTTCCAGACGTCGGCTGCTGTCACAATCCCCCAGAACAGATGCCCCTGGGACATAAACTGAATAGGTTCATCAATGAGATTCAGACTCATTAAGACAGCGTTTACAGCTCCGCCATCTGTTGACAGCATCTTGGTGACAATCCCTGCTGCAACTACCCAAGATACAAAGTGCGGCAGATAGGACACCGTCTGTACGAAGCGCTTCATGGCTTGAACCCGCACCTCGTTCAGCAATATTGCAAACAGTACCGGAAATACAAAGCCTGCTACAAGACCCATAATACTCATAGCCATGGTATTTCTAAGCACCAAATAGAATTGATCATCACGGAACAGCATTTGGAAATGCTCTAGTCCAACCCATTTCTGTTCAAAAAAGCCCTTGCCTGGCTTGTAGTTTTGAAAAGCCATCGTCCAGCCCCACAACGGCAGATACTGGAACACGAAAACCCAGATCACAAAAGGAATGGACATGAGGTAAAGATACTTCTGATTTTTAAACACTTTCCACCTTTGCGGCTTATTATTCAGCCCGCTGCTCGTTTGCTTCTCAAGTGTTATCGCTTTCATCTCTCTGTCTCCCCCCTCTCTTTCCTTAAGCATAAAGCATAGGGGAGTTCGGAGACATATCGCAGATTTCGTATGATTTCATTCTATAATCTACAATAATTTCAGAAACAATCATTCGTTTTCAGGATGTGTGAATAAACTCCTGCTGATAGCCGATCCGAATCTAACTATAAATAAAGGATGACTGCAAAGCAGCAGCTTTGAGACATCCTTCATCTACGATACTGTTCAACTTTATTGGTTACAAGCTCTGATTATATACATTGGTCTTTGACCATGTGTTTTAATGTATCGAACTTAACTTAAACCAGGTGCTGGCATAATCGCCTGTAAGCTGGGGAATGATCAGACCGGCCTGCATTAAACGGTCGCCGCGGTAAGTTCCGATAGTACCGTCGTCTCCTTTAATTGTGTAGGTAAGGGATCCATCAAGTCCTTTTAGCCGTAGAATCCCAGATGTAGGGTTCGGTTTGGCAAGCACGCGGAAGAAGAACACAAGGGCCTCAGTTTTATCCTCTGTCACAAACATCCAGGAGGTCTCATCGTCGACAAACGGACTTCTGAGCCGGAAAAGATCACCCTGCTGTACAAGAGAGCGTATCTCCTTATACATGGCGATCTGCTCCTTAACCAGAGCCTTTTCCGCCTCGCTGAATTTCGTCAGGTCAAGCTCGTAGCCGAAATTTCCGGACATCGCTACCTCACCACGCATTTTGAGCGGTGTTTCCCGGCTAACCTGATGATTAGGCACCGCAGATACGTGAGCTCCGATGGTACTTACCGGATAAATCAGACTGGTTCCATACTGAATTTTTAATCGCTCCACGGCATCGGTATTATCGCTTGTCCAGACCTGCGGCATGTAGTAGAGCATCCCAGGATCGAAACGACCGCCACCACTGGCACAGCCTTCAAACAAAATTTCTGGAAATGCCGTGGTTAACCTCTCCAGCAAATCGTAAAGCCCAAGCATATAACGGTGCGCAATCTCCTGTTGATCCTCTGCCGAAGCTATGGCAGAACCGATCTCCGTCAGTGCGCGGTTCATGTCCCATTTGACATAAGCAATAGGAACGTCTGTGAAAATACGGGCTAACGCATGATACAGGTAATCACATACCTCCGGCCGCGAAAGATCCAACACCAGCTGCCAGCGTGCTTCTGAGCGGCGCCGATCGGCAACGTGCAGACACCAGTCAGGATGAGCACGATATAGGTCGCTATCCGGCGATATCATCTCCGGCTCAAACCACAGACCGAACTTCAGCCCGTGCCTATTAATCCTTTCCGCCAGATCACGAAGCCCGTTCGGCAGTTTACGGCGATCCTCGACCCAGTCCCCAAGGGAACTGTTGTCGCTGTCTCTTCTACCGAACCAACCATCATCAAGCACGAAAAGCTCGATCCCAAGCTCGGCTCCTGCCTCAGCGATCGTTTCGATTTTGTCCGCATTAAAGTTAAAATACGTCGCTTCCCAATTGTTGACGAGTATCGGACGTTCCTGATCACGATGGACTCCGCGGCAGAGGCGTTTCCGATACAGACGATGATAGATTCTTGACATGCCTCCAAGCCCTTCAGCGGAATAAACCAATACAGCCTCAGGCGTTTGAAAGGACTCCCCTGGCCGGAGCGTCCAGGCAAAGTCGAATGGGTTCAATCCAATCGCCATGCGTACGAGACCGAAGCCATCGACCTCCGCCTCAGCATGGAAGTTGCCGCTGTACACCAGATTCATGGCATAAACCTCACCATGATCCTCGTCTGTACCAGGGCTGATCACGGCTGCAAACGGGTTATGCTGGTGGCTGCTCATGCCTCGCCGGCTGCCCAGATTCGTTCCTCCGGGGCCGAGCGGCCGGCGCTGAATATGAGCCTCCCGTGCCCAATGACCGGAGAGATATAGCAGCTCATGATCCGCTTTGCCATATAAGTCAACATTTGCACTTAAGGCACGCAACAGCCTCAGCTTCCCATTGCCCTTATTGATAAAGCGAGCCGATCGTGAAATCGCTCCTCCTGTAAACATGCTGTAGCTTAACAAGACAATCATCCCGGTGTATGCATCTTCAAGCTCCAATACCAGTGTATCAGCTTCGTCATCTGACTCTGTATATACATAAGGCAAACCTTCGAGAGCCGGTTTTCCAGCTGAAACAGAGTAGCCTTTATAACGAAGTTCTGTGATCCGACTGCCATCCTCAAGCTGCACCTGATAAGCAGGCGAACGAAAATCACCTGACCCATATTGCGGATACTCCTGAGGCATTGTATCTAAAAATGCATTGCTCGTAACCGGCACAAGCCCCGCCAAATCGCCTTCTGCTTGAAGCTTTTGCCCCCAATAGGTATGCACAGGATAGCCGTCTATCACTTGAATAACATAACTGGTGTGATCTGATTGCAAATGAAAGATCTTCTTTGACTCGTCTACATAAATGGCCAATATATATTCACTCCATTATTAGATTATATTTTGTATTTAAAAGAAGACCGCTAGCCATTTGGTATAGGTAAACGGTTAGCTGATCTTCTTTTGGATTTTTAATGATCAAGAATTCATGAGATTTAAATAAACCAGTAGACGCTTGATCATGACGACAGCCTGCGCGCGATCCACCATCTCCTTTGGTGCAAATAAATCTGTCGATACTCCATGAATAAGTCCTGAGGCTAATACTTCATTTACATCGGCTGTTGCCCATGGACTGACAGATGAATTATCGGCGAATCGTGCTAGAGAATTGCCTGTCACTGCTGGGTTGTGACCTGTATAGGCCATCGTACGAGCGATCAACACCGCCATTTGCTCACGTGTAACCTGAGCATTCGGCTGGAAAGTACCATCCGCATAGCCGCCAACAATCCCCGTTTCACTTACAGCTTCAATGGCACCTGCATACCAACTTGTTTTCGCGACATCGGAGAACCTGCCCGTAGCTGGTTGCGAGTCAAGACCAATTGCTCTGGCAATGAGCACAGAAATTTCGGCCCGCGTAATTGGATGATTCGGTGCAAATTGCCCGTTGCCAATGCCGAACACCACTTTTTGGTTCAGCATCAGTTCAATATCGCTCTTAGCCCAATGCCCTTCAATATCCGTGAAGCTATTCTGTATCTCACTGCTGCTTCCATAACTGTCCCCTGCGTGCTCATTCTGCTCATTACCTTCAATTTCCCCAGTTGATTCGCGGTGGTCAGCCTTACCATCAAAATTGGAGTATAAGTTTGCTGGGAGCTCGTCGAGCGTGATGACGTAATCGTGTTGATATACCTTCTTTAAATGGTCTATCGTATTTGTCTTGCCATCCCTGATGTATTCACCGGTCCAGGTACTAAAGAAGCTCCAGTCAGCGCCGTACTCCTGAAGAATATCCGGATCTGGAATAGGGCCGTTCTCCGCCAATGCAACTAATTTTTTGTTATTCACCAAAGATACAAGAGCCTCGTATTTTGCGATGCTCGGATTGTAGTCGCCTGCAGGATTGTAGATGTCAAGGCTTACTATATCCACGACATCATCACCCGGATACCAGTCCTTTCTCTCGGAGTTCCATACCCAAATGAGATTGTTGAGCTTGTGCTCATGGGTCAATCGATCATACATCAGCCTATATAGCTGCTTCGTTGGCTCAGGCCCCTTGGCTCCCCACCAGAACCAGGCGCCCTCCGCCTCGTGCAGCGGTCTCCACAACACAGGAACGTTCGCATCCTGTAGACGCTTCAATTGAACAGCGATGGCATCAATGTCCCGAATTAGGAGCTGGTAGTCCTCAGAATCCGGATGAGTAAGCGCATATTCCACATCAAAGGTTGTAAAATCGGTGTAGAAGCCCCGCCACCACTCGTTGCCAGGCTCATTGCCGCCGATTCCCTTCGGGGCATTCCAGTGCCAGCATAATGACACGATACCACCGCGTTTAGACCATTCGATCATCTTTTCGACCTCCGTGGAGGAGGCTCCATTAGCGACGCGGGAAGGAGAGTAATCCATTAAATCTGTAGAGAAGATCGCTGGATACTTGCCCGTCTGCTCCTTGATCCACTCCACATCTTCAAGTGTCTGCTGCCCAGAGATAATCTTTTTTCCATACTGGCTGACCAAGTAGTCCATCAGCGCTCTGGCCTCAGCTGTTACTTCGGGATTGGTCAATGTGTCTGTCTTGTGCGCTTCGCCAGAGTATCCTCGTCCGGAGTTCCTTATTGAGTCTTCGCCTGACATGCTGCTATTCTCTGCTCCAAGCTTGTTACTGGATGCAGGTGCGTTAGCTGGTTCAAGCCTGATATGCTCAATGCCGTAGTAGCCCCACCCGCGCATAATCTGGATTGTATTGCTGCCGGCATCCAGCAGTACTTTACTGACCATTTTTTCAGCACGAACCGTGCCTGCTGCCGGCGCATCCAGGGTCAGCTCTCCGGTGCCTGCACCATTAATCTGGATACTGGTTACTTTGTCCCCATAGCCTTCGGGGATGTAGTAGCCTAAACTCAGTTCATACAAGCCCGCTTCCGCAGCATCTACTGTAAATGTTGCACTGCCGATGGGTTCTGTAGCGTTTGCAATTTCGTCAAAAAAGTAAGAGATATAGCCTTCACCGTCATACAAAGTATCTTCATCTTCGTTTATAGAACCGCGTTTCTCAACACCGTAACCTTCTAACACAGCCTTAGCATAAGTCACCGTTATGTTGTTAGTCGGATCGACAGATGGTGCATCCTCAATGTTAATGACAGCATCTGGTACGGTTGAAGAAGCATCAGCCACAACAGTAGCTGGATGAGCTGAACCCAACATCCCCATCAAGATAATCATGCATAACAAAACCACGAAGAATTTTCTCCTCGCCTGCGCAGCGTATATCATACAACTTGACATCGCTTTCATTTTTCTGCATTCCCCCTCTCGTGCTACCACTATAAAGCATGCGGGGGGATGGAGACATATCACTAATTTCGCATGATTTCATGCAATAATCCACAGGGGTTTCAGAAACAATCATAAATTTTCATCGGGGGTTTTTCATCTCTCGCATTTTTTCTGATACGCGGAGGGCGACTGACCCTCTAATTTTTTAAATTTATTGTGAAAGTAATTTGCGTTCGAATATCCTACCTTTTCTGCCACCTCATACACCTTCCACCCTTGGCTTAGCAGCTCCTTTGCCTTGCCAATCCGAACTCTGTCGAGATAGGCGTTGAAATATTCCCCCGTGTGGTTTTTGAAAAGCTGACCCAGATAGGAACTGCTGTAATTGAACAGTCCAGCCAGCCTTTCCAACCGCAGATTTTCGGGATGATGTCGCTCAATGAAGTCCAGCAGGCGTTTCATTTCATTGTCTCGGCTAGTATAGTCTGCGCAGTGGGCCAGCCTTTCCATAACAGTGGTTACATAATCGACAAGATCCCGGATAAAGCGCTGACTGTATATACCGGCCAAGAATTGAGCAGGTTCCCCCGGATAGATGGTTTCTGACCAGAGGCGAGGTGGAATTTTCCGCAGTGTTTCATTGGCCAAGTAGAAGAAGTGTTCTCGAATCTCCGTTTCTCCATTCCCGTTAACTGCCATTAGTCTAGCAACCTCGTCGAGCAAGGAATGGACAGCTTCTGCATTTCCGACATCAACCAAATAATAGAGGCGAAAGGCTACCGCTTCATCGTCCAGCAGGGATGTATCCTTAGAATTGGAGGCCGCCCGGCGATAGCTTTCTGGAGTTTCCAAGCTCAGCACCCTTCCTTTATCATAGAAAAAGCTGCGCTTGAGCAGTGAACGGGCAGTGTGAAATGAAGCTGGGATTTCATGCAGCTCCCGTACCGTTTCGCCTGCCGCCACCTCCATCTGGATCCGGATCTCTCCAGATAGCATCTGCAGTTCTCTGTATAGATTGGCCCGGCTTAATTCGCCTTCTAGCGTATTTGCGAGAAGCAGTACCGTATAGGGAGCAAAGTAGAGAACAATGCCCTGACCATCCGCTGCATACGCTGTAATTAGCCGCTCCCGGAAGCTACGGATGCGCTCGTCCTCCTCCGGATGAAGGCCCGAAAAAGCGATCAGCACAATCTGATATTTCGGCCAATCCATATCTAACGATCCAGCAAGTTCATCGATGGAAGCGTTTGCTAAATTAGGTGAGCCAGACAGTAGGGAATACACCGCCCACTCCTGTGATTTTGCCTCCTGCTGCACCCGTTTCTCCAGCCGTTCAGCGGAAATCAGCTCGTGAATTTTCTGGAGCAGAGCTGTCAGCTCCGCTTTGTTAACTGGTTTAAGCAAATAGCCTTCAACACCGTATTCGAGCGCCTGGCGGGCGTACTCGAAATCGGCGTATCCACTTAGCACGATGGCATGTGTGCTCCAACCACGACGGCGCACTTCCTGGAGGAGCTGCAGCCCATCCATGCCAGGCATACGGATATCGACCAGCATCACATCGGGAATCTGCTCCTCACCACTACGAAGCGCCTCATTTCCATTGGCCGCCGTTCCCATGATCTCGTACCCTAATTCCTGCCAAGGTATCAAGGTTTGTAGTCCAAGACGCAGTTTCGGCTCGTCATCAACAATCATTACTGTAAACATCGTTCTCGTTCCCCCTCGGTATGCAAAATGTAATTGTTGTTCCTTCGCCCTCATTACTCTCAATTGAAAGCCCCGAAGCCGTGCCATAGGTAAGCCGCAGGCGATCATGCACGTTGCGGAGCCCAATCCGCCCCTGGGCTTCCTCCGGTTCCTGTTTCTTCAACTGCCTTTGCAGTTCCTCCGTTTTCCATGTGGGGATTCCTGCTCCGTTATCCTGAATCTTGACGTATACTTCGCCTTCCTCGCCAAGCTCCGTACGAATGATAATCAGCGTTGCCCCTTCCTCCTTGTGATCCAATCCATGGATAATCGAGTTTTCTACCAGTGGCTGGATCATTAGCGGCGGAAGTTCCATATTTTCAGTGCCTTGTGCAATTTCCAGTTTATATTGAAGTCTGTCCTCATACCGGAATTTTTGCAGTTCCAAGTAGCAGCGCACCATATTCAATTCCTCGGAAAGACGAATTTTGCCGTTACCAACCTCAAGACTATTACGAATCAGACTGCTAAGCTGCCATACAGCCTCCGCCAAGTCCTCTTCGCCCCGGAGATGCGCCTCCATGCGAATCGATTCCAGCGTATTGAATAAGAAATGGGGATTGATTTGACTCGCCAGCATTTTAAACTTGATCTCATTTTGCTTTTGCTCCAGCAGCCGTTTTTGACGATTGCTTTCTTCGACTTCCAGCATTAGCTGACTAATCCGTTGGACGAGAGCATTAAATTGTCTGGAGAGCTGTCCGATTTCATCTTTGCCGTCTAAGTCAAGGTAAGTATCCCAGAATCCGGAACCTGTGCCTACTCTGGACATATGCTTACTTAATCGCAGCATCCTGCTTGTAATTAGAGATGCCGAGGCATGGACAAGCATTACTGCAATAATCAGACAGCCTATAATAACGAGCGTGGCCAAGCGGATGACTTCGTTCGCATCCCTAACGATATCCGACACTTTAAACGTAGAAATGATGCGCAGCCCATTCCAGCTACTCTCTGGAATCAGACTGGAGATTACGACTTTGGATCGTTCTCCATCCAGATCGACATCGAAGCTCCCATCGCTTTGTGTTAGGACACGATCTTCGCTATGCACTTCCGAAAGGTTCTTCCCGTATAAAACTGGACGATTAGTTGCCACGATGTTATTATGGTCATCCACGATCATCGTAGCGAACGATTCTTGAGAGAGGATGGAATTGAGCAGTGCCGTATTAACGTTAATGACGAGTACACTTTCCTGACCAGGCTCGTTCAAATTGATTTTTCGTACTAGGCTTAAGTATTCCGTCTGATCCCGCTCATCCTCGACCAACCCCCAGCCGACGAGCCCCTTTTTCCCTAGCGCTGTCTTAAACCACTCTTCCTGCTCGATCTGTTCGTCGGGCTGCATAAATTCCCAGTTATTCAGCATAGTCGGGTTGGGCGTATATAGCCGGATGCCCTTAACCTCTTTATACAACCGAATATAATCCCGAATATCAGAATACTGACGGTAGGTCTGAATGACCTCGATATAGCTTTCATAGCTGCGGCTTGCCACGGATTTCATCCGGTTATCGTTGGAGAGCTGATAGGAAATGTCCAGCGGCACCTTGATGACTTCCTCCGTTCGCTTTCGGACTCGTTCTACATTATCCGTAGCCTGTTTAAAGGTATCCGCAATCATAATTTCCCGCAGTTTACTGGTTAGGAAGATTCCGCTGATCAGAAGCGGGACTACAGCGACGGTGATAAAGGTCAAAGACAGCTTTCTTCTAAGCTTTATGTCGTTCAGCAGTTTGATAAAATTCATATATTCAGCCCCCTCTGGTCTCCTGTAGCCCCATAAAAACGCCCCCTTTAATGAAAAGGGTGCAGAAAATAACCGTGAAACGATATTATATTTGTTAGATTATTATATAACAATTTGTGAGTTCTGTTATTTTAATATAAAGATAATATCCTTCTCGATTTCATTCGTCAATGTAATAACATAATTCTACAATCTTTAATATATATTCGCCTTCTATCGGGGGCAGGAGAGTACGGAGGGGACTTAATCTGTTGTGGCGGTGAAGTAAATTTACATTGAAGTTCAGGAGAAAAATGGTAAAATAATTTAAACTTATTTCATTGCATCGATGAGCGGTAAGCTGCTTAAAAGCGGGAGGGGAAGCGGTATGTTTGAGACAGTTGGCGCTGGGGATCGTGTTCTAAATGGCAAGCTGTTTTATGCGGAGGAGGTAGACGGCGACTCGCACTGAAGCGGTAACGATGATCCCGCGCTGCTGAAAAGACAATGAACCGAGCATAACAAGTGTGCTGCGTTACATAATATGGTTATTCCAAATGCGGCAAGCAGCGCCGCTTCATGAGGAGGAATTTCATTGATAGCAGACATCCGGCAAGCCGATGAGGGCTATATTGCACGTTTTGAGCGGCGGCTTAAGCATCCCATCCAAGAAGTGTGGTCTTGGTTGACCGAGAACGACAAGCTGGCCGAATGGTTCCCGGAGCTTCGGATCGACGATATCCGCAAAGGAGGGGCCGTTATATTTGATATGCAGGACGGAACGTTCGAGGAGCTTCAGATTATGGAGCTCAAACCAAAATCCATATTGGAATATGCCTGGGGCGAGGATCTTGTGCGTTTCGAGTTATTTCCTGAAGCCAGCGGGTGCCGTCTTGTCTTCATAGAGAAGATAACTCAGATTACGGATCATACTCCAAAGGATTTGGCCGGCTGGCATGTATGCCTGGACGTGATTCAGAGGCTAATGGACGGACAGAAGGTAGAAGAACGCCATGAGGAATGGAAAATATGGTACGAGAAATATACGCAGATTATTTTGAAATAGGAAGGGCTTGCCCTTCCTTTCTTTTTGTGTATTTAACAACTTTTCGAAAGTTAGTGAGGAACCGTTGTAAGTCTTGCGCTGGTTGAGTATGATGGGGGATCACAAGACTACAACAATTTAAAAAATGAGGAATTTATCTATGGCTGAAAGAAAATACGATCAATCGCTGCGAATTAGAACGGTTGGCATGAGAGAGTGGCGGAACGGAACGGTGCTTTACCATCGTTACGAAGCAACGCCCTACAAGGCATTAGATAGGTTGTTTCAAGTGTATAAGTTGAATAAGTCAGACAAAGTTGTGGATTTTGGGTGCGGACGGGGCCGGGTGTCCTTTTATATTCATCATCGATTCCAAATTCCCGTAACGGGCATTGAGGTTCATGAGAAGACGTATGAAGAGGCTCTTCAAAATAAGGGGAGCTACAGGCAGCAGGCGGGGCATATCAGCGCTCCAATCCGTTTGAAGTATGGGCTTGCGGAGCAGTATGAAGTGAAGGAGACGGATAATACCTTCTATTTTTTCAACCCTTTTTCTATTGAAATCTTTAGAGAGGTTGTCCAGAATATTCTCCGATCTGTCCAGGAAAAGCCGCGCACGGTCGAGATCATCCTTTACTATCCTGTTGCGGCGTATAAACAGTATCTCCAGATGCACACGCCTTTCCAGCTCATCAATAAAGTGACTATCCCTGGAGCAACCCAAAAGAAAGAGAAGTTTTTGATCTATCGTCTTAAAGACAAACCGACGGGCTAAGTTTCTGTTTAGCTCATTAGAAAAGATAGCAAATGACCCGTTAAGGGTCATTTTTGTGTTTCCAAGAGAGAGTACACCGAGAGCGAGCGGCATGTAGGTGACACATTTCACAATTTTTTTTGACGAAACATTCTATCATTAAAAGTAAGCGGCGGCAGCAATTCGCCAGAAGTATGGGGTTAGCTACAGAGAGGAGGACAGCGTATGAAATACTCTATTGGTGAGTTTGCTTCAATGGTAGGCGTGACAACCGATACGTTGAGGCTGTATGAGAGGCATGATATTATCCGTCCGCTGAAGAACAACCAGAACAACTATCGGTTCTTCCATGATTTGGACGTTAGGGATTTGCTGATGAGCAGATTTTATCGCAGCATGCAAATTCCCCTGCACGAGGTCGCTTCCCTTATGAAGGAAGCCTCATCGGATGAAATTATGGATAAGATAGGCGAAGCGCGGTATCAACTGGAGTTGGAGATTAAGAGGAGCACCATGCTCTTGCATAAAATGAATGAGATTCAAGAGGAGCTGGAACAGGCCAAAAAGTCGATGTATCAATGTCAAATTCGGAGATTGCCGGGTAGGTTCCGGATTAAGCAGACGCACAAGAATGACCTGCTGAAGAGGGAGGAATTGAAGTGTGTCGTGCAGGACTGGATGGAGAAGCTGCCCTACACCTACTATTCTTTCAAGATGGAGAATCAAGATCAGGCGATTGGACATGACGTTACGGACTACAGCTGGGGGCTCACCTTACTTGAAGAGGACAGCGTGCGGCTGAACGCAGTCATGAATGACAGTGTCGAGTACCTACCTCCGACAACCTGCGTAAGTGCAGTCATTGTTATCTCTCAGGAGGAATTTATAAGCTGCGATTCTTTTCAGTTCATGCTGGATTACATGGAGGAGCACGGCTATTCCATAGCTGGAGATATTACGGGCAAAATTTTGCTTACTGAGAAAATGGCTGATCATAGCCGAACGTATTTGGAAATCTATATTCCGATTTAGCGGCAAGGATCGGATGCCATTTATCATTGGTGAATATTTTTAAAAATTAGCGGATTCGCCGGACTTTGAGATTTTTTTCACATATTCTTCATTGACCTTGGAGCAGCACCAATGTTTACAGTAAAGTTATATCTTGGTCCCCGAAGTCGGGAGAATGAACAGGATGAATAAGGGGGAGAACAGCAATGCGTCAAAAGACAGTTCACAGCGTAACGATCATTACGCTATGCTTCGTACTGCTGCTAACGATGTTAAGCGGGTGCAGCGGCAATAATGCAGCTAAGCCTGCGGAATCGGAACAGGCAAAACAGGAGCAGGAATCCACTGCACCGTCTGGCTCTTTTAAACCAGGAACGTATACGGCGGAGGCAGACGGAAAGGATGGGAAAATACAGGTTGAGGTTACCTTTGATGAGACTGAGCAAATTACGGACATTCGCATCGTAAGCCAGACGGAAACGGCAGGAATCGGTGATACCGCAATTGAGAGAGTCAAGGAACAGATCATTGCCGGGCAAACCTTGGCAGTTGATGCGGTTAGCGGTGCCACCGAAACGAGCAACGCCCTGCTTGCTGCGGTAGAGAATGCTGTTAAGCAGGCGGGGGCTAATGTGGAAGCCTTCAAGGGAAGAGCGGTTCAAAAGGCCGGAGCTGGTCAGATTGAGAAGCTAACGGCGGATGTTGCCGTAGTGGGTGCTGGGGCTTCCGGGGTATCGGCAGCTGTGTCGGCAGCGGATCAAGGCGCGAAGGTCATCATTATCGAGAAGACGGCCACGATTGGCGGGGCGAGCAATTTATCCTGGGCCGGGAAGTTCTATAACTCCTCAGCGGCCGTGGAGAGCGGGCTGAAGGTTAATGTGGAACAGGAAATTGCCGATTGGATCGTGAACAATCACTGGCGAGTCGATGCCGCAGCGATCCGGCAATATGTAACGAAGTCGGGAGAAACGTATGATTGGCTGGCTGAAAAAGGATACAAAACGACCTTCCTGAACTTCGCCGGGGAACAACTTCATGTTCTGCCACCTTATGAGACGCGTCAGGAGACATTGCGAGCCATGCTGTCCGCATCGGTGGAGAAGCAAGGCGGACAGGTGATCACGGAGACGACCGCCAAGCAGCTCATGACGAATGACAGCGGAGATGTCGTTGGTGTGATCGCCGAGAAAGCGGATGGCACGACGCTGGAAATTAGCGCGAAGAGTGTCATTATGGCGACGGGCGGTTATGCAGCGAATAAGGAAATGGTGAAGGAAAGCTTCGGCTTTGAAGGCGTGAACGGCGGCCTTGGTCAGAACATCGGGGAAGGTTTGAAGATGGCATGGGAAGCGGGCGCGAAGGTACCGGATAATTTCGGTGGACAAATGCTGCACCAGACCTTGGCACGGGCAACGGACAAGCTAAAAACACAGTTCTCGCCTTATGAAGCCAGCTATCCGCTGATGCTCACTTATTTGCCTAACTTTATGAATGTAGGCCCTTCGGGGGCTAGATTCCGGGATGAGGCAGCAACGCTTACGGCGGTGGCTGCAGCTAATACGAGCGCATTCAACGGTGCTTATCACCTCGTCATCGTCTCGAAGTCGCAGCTGGACGCGCTTATGGCCAAAGGGATGAATGGTGTGAACGCGCCGAAACTGCCGGGTATGCCGCCGGAGTTCTACGCTGCATTCCAGGATCAGTTCACGCTGGACAATCCTTGGAACAATGCTGACGAGGTTTTCGAGGCGATGGTAAAGAACGGCGATGGTTATAAAGGGAATACAATAGAGGAATTGGCTCAGAACGCCGGAATGGACAAGGATGTTCTGCTGGATGCGTTCCATAAATATGAGGAAGCAACGAAGACCGGGGTGGATACTGAGTTCGGCAAAGCCAAAGAGTATCTACTGCCAATGGGAGAAGGGCCTTACTACGCAATTATTGCGGAGATCAATAATCTAGGGTCTGTCGGCGGACTGCTCGTTAACACGAAGTTCGAGGTGCTGGACGACAAGCGTGTGCCGATCAAAGGTCTGTATGCGGTAGGCTTGGAGTCGGAGGGCGTGCTATTCAACGATACGTATGTCGGCAACGGAGTAGGTATCGGTTATTCATTCACCTCCGGAAGGCTCGGAGGGGAGAGCGCAGCGACTAGCGCGCTGTCCCAATAGAAATAAAATGAAAGGGAGCTGTGTCTATTGCAGCTCCCTTTTAATCGTTGCCACGCAACTTTTTTGCTGTGGCAAAGTTGGATTTTCTTCAATGATTGAGCTTTCAATAAATATTCCTGAATTCTGACCTGCCTTTTATTAATCGATGATTCATGGCATAGCCCCCTATTATTAGTTAAACGATTCATCGTGTATTTGTTTAAATTGTAATGAGTGTCTATAATTATGTATCTTCGCACGTTTAAATATTGGAGGATTCTGTTATTAAATAGTCTGCCGTTCTATCTGAACGGCAGACCTTTGTCGATAGTTAACTCATTGTGCAATCGTTTGCCTTTTTGCGCATAGAAAATTATTCCGTTTCTTAAGCGCAGCCGTGTTGGATGAAAGGATTTCGCTTAGAAGTGTGTATACAGTGTTTGAAAGTAGACAAATCGTTTGACTGACTAACGACTATTAATGCAATCGTTTGCCCAAAGGGGTGTAAGAGCCTAATATGAAATGTGGCGAGTGTTCTATTATTGTGAGGATATACCTAATTTATCCATATCATATTATTAAAGTATTTTTTGTCAAATATTATTTTATATATTACTCCTGTGATTATGAACTCGACTGAAAGTTAGTGTCTCTGCACGATTCGTTAAGCCTTGTTCCTGGCGGATAACTTAATGAGTTCACTAACGGTGACCAGGCTGTAGCCCTCGGCAATCAGCTCTCTGACAAGAATCTGCACAGCCTCGACTGTTTGTGAGCGGTCGCCGAAGCCGTCGTGGAAGAGCAGCACGCTGCCGGGGGACAAGGTTTCCTTCGTCTTTTCAACAATATGGCGTACACCTGGCTGCTCCCAATCCATTGCTGCCCCGTTCATCGCCCCAATTAGGGTATAGCCCCGACTGGCGACAACCCCCTCAACCTGCTCGTTAATGTCAAAATACGGCGGACGGAAGGTTAGCGGCTTCATGCCAATCGTCTCCTGAATCAGTTTCTCCGTCCGGATGACTTCATCCGCGCATTCCTGCTTGGTGAGCTTTGACAAAAAAGGATGCGTATAAGTATGGTTGCCGATTTCATGCCCTTCGTTATACACGGTCTGTGCAAGTTCGGGATGCTGCTCAATCTGGTTTCCGATCATGTAGAAGGTCGCCTTTGCTGTAGGGCTGGCTTGCCGGAAGATCTCCAGGATTTGCGGGGTATATACAGGGTTGGGTCCGTCATCGAAGGTAAATGCTACTACCTTCTCTTTGATATCGATTTTATGAATTACTGCCGAGTTTGACATGTTGGGGGCCTCCTTGTTCTATATATACGAATGAGTGATATTTATTAATTCTGGATGTTTCTTTTTTATTCCTCCTTTGATAGAATCAGGCTTACTTAAGTATCCTTTCTTTCACCGGTATAAAAGCATTAATGTATGCGCTTTCATAAAGCGTGGCGAATAGAACCAAGGAGGCGGTTTAGCATGCTGAATGTATTGCTGGTAGATGACGAACCCTGGGTGCTTGAAGGGTTGAGGACAATGATAGCTTGGGAAAAATACGGATTTCACGTTTGCGGAGAAGCTTTAAGCGGGAGCGAGGCGTTTCGGATGATAGAAAATCAACGGCCCGAGCTGGTGATTACAGATATCAATATGCCCAATTTAAATGGCCTTGAACTGATCGAACAGTGTAATCGATTGCTTCCGAAGCCGCCTAAATTCGTCGTGCTTAGCGGCTACGATGATTTTACTTATGCTCGATCGGCGATGCGGCAGAAGGTGGCAGAATATTTGCTTAAGCCCGTGGACGATGACGACATGAACACTTTGCTAACCAGGCTGAATGCAAGCATTCAGGAGGATAGGGATTTGGAGCAAAAACGGATGAAGCAGCAGCTGTTTGTCATAAACCATATGATCAATCGTTTCATCCAAGGCGAGTCTGGCGAGCGGTTGAGACAGGAGGCGGCGCAAGCCATGAAGCTTCAGGAGCCGTCCGAGTTGCAGTGTATTCTGCTGGATGTTTTGTCCTCTTCTGCGGATTTGGACGAGTGGGCCAGGGCGTATTTTCCCCCGGACACCGTTCACTCCTTTCAGGATTCCTCAGGCAGAACAGGCTTGCTCATTCATTCGAAATCCTGCCTGGACGGCAGGGTCGGTGAGGCTGCTATAGAGCTGCACAAACAGCTATCCGCCCACGCTGAGCATCCCATCACAGTGGCCGTCAGCGGTAAAGGTCGCGGAATCATTACGATCAGAGAGCTGTATCGGCAAGCTGATGAAGTGCTTAGAGCAAAGCGCAGCCAGGGAAGATGCGGACTGTTCTACTTTTGCGGCGAACGTCAGAGGCAGTCGACGCATGAGGCGCATAAGGAGAAACTCGACCAGCTGTTTAATGCGATAACAGGGGAAGGTCTGATGTCTATTGAGGAATGTGTAAAGGAATTTATCGCTTCGTTTGCTGGTCGTGTGTCCGAAATCGAGGCGGCGAAGTCTCACGTTGTGAATTTGGAATGGATGCTCTGCGAACGCATTTCTGAACTCGGCGGAGATCCGGATAGGCTCATGTCCGAGCTGCAACTAGAGCACGGGGGATTGGGCGAACTGGCGGATTATTGCTTGATCGGGCGATACGTGCAGCAGCTTTGCATGCAGGGAGCATCCAAGTTAAGCGAATTGAAACGGGAGAATGAGAGCAACACCATATTTCATGTCATTCAGTACGTGGATCGGGAGTTTCGCAGCAAGCTGCAGCTTCAGGAGCTGGCTCGGCAGTTTCACATGAATGCAACTTATTTGGGGCAATTATTCAAGAAAAATACGGGGCAATCCTTCAACGCCTATTTGAACGGCAAGCGGATTGAGGAAGCTAAAAAATTGCTAAAGCGAACCCAGATGAAAATTTCCGAGGTTGCTCTGCAGGTCGGTTACCCGAATACGGACTATTTTATAAATAAATTTAAGTTGAGTACGGGAATGCTGCCTTCGGCATACAGGCAGGAGGCTGAAATAAAAGCAGCTGCCGAACCAGGGGGAGTCATAGATGCCTGAGAGACTATCCAAGCTTAGAAGAATCGTGAATGATATTCCGTTAAATTATAAGTTTTTGCTTGTGTTCTTTATTGGCGTCCTACTTCCCATCATCCTCATGAATCTTTTATTTATGAATCGGATGTCTTATTTGATCATGTCAAGGGAGGAGCAAAACCTGGAGATTTCGCTAGAACGGGCCAGGAAGGATATTCACGATTATCTTGATGGGGGCATGGCGGTCAGCCATGCCCTGAGCCGGGATCGGACGCTGTATGAGATGCTGGATCAGGTGTACGAGGATCAGTTGGATTTTTACGTTGCCTTCGATGAGCAGCTTCGTCACCGGGTAACCAGCTACATGCCGGTGAACAACCAAATTCAACGCATCACTATTTTTACGGATAATTCATCCATTGTTAGCGGAGGAAACTATCAGGTGATTAACGAGGAAGTGATGAACAGCGACTGGTATAAGCTGTGGAAAACATCGGATGAGCGCGTGATGGTGGCGGCGTACCAGGCAACGGACAGCAGTGACAAGTCTTATACCTCCCCCTATTTGAGCGTTATTGAGAAGATGGATTATATTGATCATTTCGATAGCTATGAGAAGCTGCTAAGAATCGATATTGATCTGAGTAAAATTTACGATGTGATCGTGCGGGAAAAGGACTATTTGAATCTCTACCTGGTCAATGAGCATAATCAAATTATTATGTCGTCGGATACCGGTTACCAGAGAGGCAGACTGGAGCCGTATCCTGTCTTTGAAATGCCGAGGCAGTATAACGAAGAGGATATACATATGGTTTCGATCGGTACGGCTAAATATGTGAAAGGCTGGCGGCTGATCGGGCTCGCGGAGGGTACGCGAATTACGAAGGCGATGCTCGATATGCGACTGTTCATCGGCATGATGGCTGCCGCTGTAACTTTGACGGCTACGCTGTTTATTTATGTCATGCTGAGATCCTATAACTATCGGGTCAAACGGTTATCCCGGCACATGCAGAAGGTGTCGAATGAGAAATTTGATTTGATTCGAATCGATGAGGGGCGTGACGAAATCGGCGGATTGATTCGCAATTTCAATAGGATGACTACGAAGATCAATTCCCTGATTAATAACGTCTACAAGCTGGAGATCCAGAAGAAAAACCTAGAGATGGAGCGCGTCCGTGCAGAGCTTAATTTTATGCAGAGCCAAATGAACCCCCATTTTCTATTCAACACACTGAACGCTATTTTGGTCGTTTGTACCAAGAACAACTATTCGGACGTGACCGACATTATCAAAAGCTTGTCCAAACTGTTGCGAAGACTGCTCAGCTGGAAGGAAGACGTTGTAACGCTTGAGGAAGAAATAACGTTTATAGAAATGTATTTGAAAATTGAGAAATTCCGCTTCCGAGAAAAATTTGACTATCAATTTAAAATCGAGGAGGAGGCACTTCCGTATAAAATTCCGAAGATGAGCATTCAGCCGCTGGTTGAGAATGCCTGTAAGCATGGCATCC
This sequence comes from Paenibacillus lentus, assembly GCF_003931855.1. NCBI lineage: Bacteria > Bacillati > Bacillota > Bacilli > Caryophanales > Paenibacillaceae > Paenibacillus > Paenibacillus lentus. Next base: position 1,196,470 of record NZ_CP034248.1, read on the forward strand.
AGATGATCGACGGACTGGGCCTTGTGCGGATTAGCGCCAAAGTAAGGGAAGGGCGCCTGCGTATTGTGATTGCGGATAACGGCAAGGGGATGGAGGCCGCTAAGCTTCGGGAGGTTATTCTCGCTGTGCGGAATGAGAACTCCTCGGGCACGAGTATCGGCATCCGCAATGTGTATCGCCGGCTAGTGCTGTATTATGATGATCAGGTTCGCTTTGATATCGTTAGCCAACCTGGGCTGGGGACGGAGATTAGTTATGAAATCCCGCTGAAGCTTCTTGAACGTATATAGCCAAGGAGGCAGAGGAAATGACGACTTTTAAAGTACTCTTGATTGACGATGAGCCCGCCGCGTTGGAGGGAATGCAGCTGTGGATCGATTGGGAGAGAATCGGATTTACAATATGCGGAATTGGGAGCAATGGAGTAGAAGGGCTGCGAATGATCGAGGAGCTGCAGCCCGATTTGGTCGTTACGGATGTCAACATGCCGCTTATGGATGGGCTAGAAATGATTGCGGTTTGGCAGGCAGAGCATGGCCATAGCGTGCGGTTTGTTATTCTCAGCGGATATAGTGAATTTGAATATGCTCAAAGAGCGCTTCGTTATGGTGTGAACAACTATCTACTGAAGCCGATCATTCCAGAAGAGGCTGAGGAGGAATTGGCCGAGATCTATGAGGAGCTTGTGCAGGAGATGGAGAAGCGGAGCTTCACTCAAATCGCCTCTTATGAGGAGATTGTCTCGCGGATCAAGGATATTCTGCAAGGGCTTCCGTTGGATCAGGCAGCCGCGAGGGTTCTTAACCGAGTATCGCAGCTTCGGGAAATTTGGAATTTCTGCCTTGTCCAGACGGAGGGAGTCTCTTTTGCCGAGCTGCGGGGGAAGGCCGCTGCCTTGCTGTACGAAGAAGAGGCGATGTACTTGATTGATTTAGAGATGAACCGCTTCGGCATCGTATACGGCTATGCTCCGAGCCAGGGATTGGGACTGTTGGAGCAATCTTCCTGCCGAATGATTCAAGAACTGGTGCGGCAATATGCCGGGACACGTGTGTTTATGGCTGTCGGGATCGAATCCGGTACCCTGTTCCAAATCGGAGACAGCTATCGAACGGCGAAGGAAGCGGCGGTTTATAAATTTTATGACTCGGGATATGACCATATCTTACGTTATGAACAGATTTCAAAGCGCCCTTTGAATTATCACTATGATCAACTACAGCTGCTAGAGAGAATCCTTGGGGCGATTACGCTTCTGGATCAGGCCGCCTTCCAGGAGGCGATAGATACGGCTGCCCGCAGCTTTCGCGAGCTATTTGTTGCACCGGAAGTCGTCAAAAAGGTCGTCATTCATATCATGTGCAAAATCATGGAGTATTTGCAGGAGACGAGCGAATCGAAGGCTGAGCTGCTGCTTGAGAAATACGAGCTCCCTGGGCTATCGGACTCTGTATTTATTATGGATGATCTGATGAAGCTGCTTCGAACATGCGGCATGGACGGGATTGAGCTATTAATGATGGAACAATCCAGACAGTCGCAAGGCATCGTGAACGAAATTAATGATTATATTCGCGAGCATTACCACGAGCGTCTTACGCTGAAAAAGCTGGGTGAAATTTTCTATATGCATCCGGCCTATTTGGGACAGCTGCTTCAGAAGAAGAATGGGATTAGCTTTAATGAGCTTCTACATAATTTAAGGATTGAGGAAGCGGTGCATCTGCTTAGCCAAAGTCAGCTGAAGAACAGTGAAATAGCGGAGCTTGTCGGTTACAGTCATTACGGCCAGTTTTTTAAGCAATTCGAAATTCGGATGCGAATGTCGCCTAATGAGTATAAAAACACCATGATCTAATATTTTTAGGGTTAATCCTTTAATTGTGCTATAGTTCGCCGTTATCAGCGCTTCTAAAATAAAGGTAAGATACATGAAAGGGCTTACAAACCTCTTGTGTAGCTAATACCTTTTTATGGAGGTGCTTTTTGTAATGGGGGTTATGTCTAAATCATTGCTTCGGCTGGGCACGATCCTACTGTTGTCGCTCAGCGTCATTCTGGCGGGATGCGGTGGCGGGGATGCCAAATCGAATGGAAACAAAAAGCCGGAACAGACAGCAACCGGGAATAGTGACGGCAAAGTAGAGCCATTTGAAATTAGTATCTTTATCGGGGAAGCTGGTCAACAGCCGACGCCGGACAATAAAGTGTACAAAAAAATTAAAGATGAGCTGGGTGCCACAATGAATTTCGAGTTCCTAGCGGGGGACATTGACCAAAAGCTTGGTGTCATGATCGCCGGATCAGATTATCCAGATATGATGACCGGGAACACGAAGCTGACGGCCGCTGGCGCCTATATACCGTTGGAGGATCTGATCGAGGAGCATGCTCCGAATTTGAAGAAGCATTATGAGGAATATTGGAACATGATGAAAGATCCGAATGATGGGCACATCTATATCCTGCCTAACTACGGGGTATTTAACGGTAAATTGAACAGCAGCTGGTATGCCGGGCCGGCCTTCTGGATTCAAAAGGCGGTGCTAGAGGAATTCGGTTATCCGCAAGTGAAAACACTGGATGAATATTTCGATTTGATCGCGAAGTACAAGGAGAAGTACCCGACGATTGATGGGAGTCCAACGATCGGTTTTGAAATATTGAACTATGACTGGAGAAACTGGGGATTATTAAATGCTCCGCAGCACTTAATCGGTCATCCGAACGATGGCGGAGTTGTTGTGAAAGACGGGGTAGCAGAGTTATTCGCGGATAAGGATTATGCGAAGCAGTATTACAAGAAGCTGAATGAAATAAACAGCTTGGGATTGCTGGATAAAGAAGCTTTTGTACAAAATTATGATCAGTACATGGCGAAGCTGTCCAATGGCACGGTACTCGGAATGTTCGACCAGCACTGGAATTTCCAGACTGCAGAGGACTCGCTGACCACACAAGGGAAGCTGGAAAGAACCTATGTTGGTCTGCCTCTAGTATATGACGAGAATATAAGGGATCATTACCGTGACCGCGCGCCACTGAACTTGAACAACGGGTTTGGAATCAGCGTCAACGCCAAGGACCCTGTTAGAATCCTTAAATTGCTCGATACGCTCATTACGGAAGATTGGCAGAAGATTCTTTCCTGGGGCTTCGAGGGAGAAGATTACATCGTCAACGAAGAAGGCCGTTTTATGAAAACGCAAGAGCAGCGGGATAATTTTACGGATGGCACCTGGAAGCTGGCTAACAAGGCCGACACCTTCTTTAAATTCGCTCCGAAGATTGAGGGCAGCTTCAGCGATGGTAATGCTACCGATGCGGCTGCTCAGCCTGAAGAATATAAGGCAGGCTTCAAAGAATACGACCGGAAGTTCCTGGAGGCTTATGGCTACGACTCTTATGTTGATTTCTTCAGTGAGCCGCCTGAGAATGCTGTATCCTATCCGGCTTGGACCATCGATCTTGTAGAAGGCTCTGAAGCTAAAGTCGTAAATACGAAGCTGAATGATTTGTCGACCAAATATTTGCCTCGGGCGATTCTGGCTAAGCCAAGCGATTTTGAGGCGGTATGGAACGAATATACATCAGAGATCGGTAAGGTCAACGTGAAAGCCTATGAAGACCGAATCAATGAACAAATCAAGTGGAGAATCGACAACTGGAGCAAATAAGGTGTTCTTATCAGAAGTGGAAGCGCTCGCTTCCTGCTTTCTGAAATAGCTTGTGGGGAGAGCAGCTAGTATGGATGAGACCTTATCGAAAAAGAGAGCCGTCCGAAAGCAGAAGAAAAAAACGCCGATGACCTGGTCGCTGATTAAGAGTCAGCAGCAGCTAATATGGATGTCCGTCCCGTTAATGCTATACATTATTCTGTTCGCCTATGTGCCAGTATGGGGCTGGACGATGGCATTCCAAGACTATAAGCCGGCGCGCAGCTTTAGCGAACAGACTTGGGTGGGCTTTAAGCATTTTAAGTTTCTATTTACGGACGATAGCTTCCTCAGAGTACTGCGAAATACGCTTGGGATGAGTATTATCAACCTCATCTTGGGCTTTACGACCGCGATTATTCTGGCATTGCTGCTGAATGAGATCAAGAAGGTGTTATGGAAAAGAACCGTGCAGACGATTTCGTATCTGCCGCATTTCTTATCCTGGATCATCGTGACGGGGATTGTCGCCACTTCCCTGGCTTCGGACGGGATCGTGAACGATATATTGATGCGACTGCATATCATTGACGAACCGATCCTGTGGCTCAGTGAAGGGAAGTATTTCTGGGGTGTCGTTGGCGCCTCGCATGTGTGGAAGGAAGTCGGATGGAATACGATTATATATTTGGCCGCCATGGCATCCATTGACCCTGCGCTCTATGAAGCATCGGAAATTGACGGGGCAAACCGCTATCAGAAGATGCGTCATATCACGATTCCGGGAATCAAAGCAACCATTGTCATCCTGCTGATCATGAGCGTCGGGCACATTTTGGAGGCCGGATTTGAAGTACAATATTTGCTTGGAAATGGGCTTATCGTGGATTGGTCGGAGACTATTGATATATTTGTATTGAAATACGGTTTGGCACAAGGAAACTATTCCTTAGCTACCGCCGGGGGAATCTTTAAAACGGTCGTCAGCGTAACCATGCTGTTCATAGCGAATTGGACAGCCAAGCGACTAGGGGAAGAGAGGCTGATATAAGTATGAGAAATCAACAGATCAGCCCGCAGCGCATGACAGGTGTACCTAGAAGGAAAGGCTTTGGATTGGGGCGAGTTGAGCCGATTTTATTTAATACCTTCAATACGATTTTTATGATTTGTCTCGTCATCGTGACCTTATATCCCTTCCTGAATACGATTGTGGTTTCGCTTAATGCGGGGAATGATACGATTCGAGGCGGAATCTACTTATGGCCTAGGGAATGGACGTTGCAGAACTATAAGGCGGTATTTGCTTCGGGGACGATTTATAATGCATTTTGGGTATCGGTAGCAAGAACCGTACTATCGACGCTGCTCAATATATTTCTGACAACGATGCTGTCTTATACGCTGAGTCGACGGGAGTACGTTTTTCGCAAGCCGATTACGCTGGTATTTATTCTTACGATGTATTTTAGCGCTGGACTTATTCCCGGATACTTCCTCATCAAAGAGCTGCACTTGCTAAACAGCTTCTGGGTATATATCCTCCCGTCGATGATCAGTGCGTTCAACATGATCGTGATTCGCACCTACATCGGGACGATTCCAGAGAGCTTGATCGAATCGGCAAGGATTGACGGGGCTGGCGATTTTAAAATCTTTATTCGAATTATTTTTCCGTTGTGTAAGCCTGTGCTAGCGACCATTGCCCTCTTCGTAGCGGTGGGTGCTTGGAACTCTTGGTTTGACGCATTTATTTACACCTCTTCCAAGCAAGAGCTGAGTACGCTGCAATATGAGTTGATGAAGCTGCTGTCCTCTAGCATGAACTCCAATAACAACCCTAACGTGGCAGCAGGGGCAGGAATGACACAGGACACGGCGAAATCTTTGGTCACTCCTTTGTCGATTCGTGCTGCGGTGACCGTCGTGGCATCCGTGCCAATACTGGTGGTGTATCCGTTTATGCAGAAGTACTTTGTCGTCGGATTGAACGTAGGAAGTGTAAAGGAGTAGGCTAGCGGAACAAGGAATAGATGACCTGGATCGGACCAGTCAGGAGGAATTTTAAATTGGATAAGAGGCGTACGCGCGCGGAGGCAGCGCTGAAGGATGTTTTTGCAGATGATTTTTGGATTGGAGCTGCTGTGAACCCCCTGACCATACGGACGCAGGAGGAACTGCTTACCTATCATTTCAATAGCCTTACGGCTGAGAATGAAATGAAGTTCGCCAGCTTGCAGCCGGAAGAGGGAGCGTATTCATTCGATGCAGCGGACCAGTTGGTGGCATTCGCCCGAAGGCACGGTATGGCGATGCGGGGGCATACCTTGGTATGGCATAACCAGTCTACGGGCTGGCTGTTTGAAGACGGAGATGGCAATCCGGTGGATAAAGTAACCTTGCTCGGAAGGATTAAGTCGCATATCCATACGGTTGTAGGGCGGTATAAAGATGATATTTATGCTTGGGATGTCGTCAATGAGGTCATTGCGGATGAGGGTGATTGTCTGCTGCGGCGCTCAAAATGGCTGGATATCGTTGGCCCGGACTTTATTGCTCGGACGTTTGAATATGCGCATGAAGCTGATCCGAATGCATTACTCTTCTATAACGATTACAACGAGTCGCATCCTGGAAAACGGGATAAAATCTATACTCTAGTGAAGTTGCTGCTGGAGCAGGGCGTGCCGATTCATGGCATTGGCCTTCAAGCCCATTGGAATCTGTTCGACCCCTCCCTGGATGACATTCGTGCGGCAATAGAGAAGTACGCTTCTCTTGGCTTACAACTGCAGCTTACGGAGCTGGATGTATCGATGTTCCGCTTTGATGATAAGCGTACGGACTTAGCAGATCCCACGGAAGAAATGCTTGAGCAGCAGGCAGAACGCTACGGAGCTATCTTCAAACTGCTGCAGGAATATCGTGGGGTAATTAGCTCGGTCACCTTCTGGGGAGCGGCGGATGATTATACTTGGCTAGACGATTTTCCGGTACGCGGACGTAAAAACTGGCCATTTCTGTTTGATGGGCAGCATCATCCCAAACCAGCCTTCGACCGGGTTGTCGAGCTTGCTTCCAAGTGATTTTATGCTAGGGATGAACTAACATCATTGTAACTGATCAGCTGGATCGAAAAGGTAAATTAGAAAAGGGGCGTCTCCTGGTCATTTTGATGACTGCTGTGAGATGGCCCCTTTTTGCTGTATCGCCGATGACATTAAATCCAAGGCGTAATTAGGATTAGGAGCAGTAAGCACTATAAAGTGCTATAGATTGTACTATAGGCACTTTTGAGCTCTTTGAGCTCCTATGGGGTGTGCTTATGAAATGGAGTACCCAGGCATTACGATTGTATTGGCAGCACGTGCATGATATCGTGAAAGTGGAATGAACATTTTGCGGAGGTGGCATATGAGAGTACTATTTATTGGCGGAACGGGAACGATCAGCTCGGCAATTACGAAGCAATTGGCGGAAGCAGGCTGCGAGCTTTATTTATTGAATCGGGGTACAAGAAATAGCGGCTTGCCGGCCGGAGTTAGCGTCCTGCAAGCGGACATCAATGATGAAGATAAAGTGTCCAGGCTGCTTGAAAATATGACCTTTGATGTCGTTGCCGATTTTATCGCCTTCCATCCGGAACAGTTAGAGAGAGATTACCGGCTGTTCAGTGGGAAAACAAAGCAGTTTATGTTCATCAGTTCAGCTTCTGCATACCAGACTCCTTTATCCGATTATAGAGTTACCGAGGGTACGCCATTATCTAACCCTTATTGGGAATATTCCAGAAACAAAATCGCTTGTGAGGAATATCTGATGAAGCAGTACCGGGAGCACGGGTTCCCGATTACGATTGTAAGGCCAAGCCACACGTACTCCGAGCGATCTATACCTCTGGGCGTGCATGGCAGTAAGGGAAGCTGGCAGGTGGCTAAGCGGATGCTGGAGAACAGGCCTGTCATCATCCATGGCGATGGCACCTCCCTGTGGACAATGACGCATAATAGCGATTTTGCTAAGGGCTTCATCGGCTTGATGGGCAACATTCATGCGATCGGCGAGTCCGTCCATATTACGTCCGATGAGACGGTGACCTGGAATCAAATCTATGAAATAATTGCGGATGCTTTGGGCGTGAAGCTGAATGCCGTGCATGTGTCCTCCGAGTTTTTGGCGGCTTGCGGCTCGGATGATTTGCGGGGTGGCCTACTGGGGGACAAAGCGAACTCGGTTGTGTTCGACAACTCCAAGCTGAAGCGGCTTGTTCCGGAGTTTGTTGCTACCACTCGGCTTGATCAAGGGATAAAGCAAACCGTCAAGCATATACTCGCACATCCCGAGCTCCAGGTCGAGGATCCAGAATTTGATGCATGGTGCGATAAGGTGATCGGTGCGTTGGAAAACGCGGCGAAGGCAGTGATGGAGCAATAGCGTAAAAGTGCAATAGAGCAAAAGCCTGCAACAGGTAAGCCCCCAAGCGGAAGGACCAATCTTCTACCTGGGGGCTTTCAGCATGTGGATCAGTTTTTTAACAGCAAATATACAAAGCAGGGGTGCCGATTAAGGCGGCCATGATGCCCGCCGGAATGCCGTCTTCAATAACTCCTTTAATATTGATAATGATTCTCAATTTCAGTATAATTACTATAAATTGGCTTGTTAACGTTGCTAGCCGTTATCAGGTCTTTATTTTTGGGGTGAGGAGTGAGTGGATGTGGTGGAGCAAAGGCAGGAAATATTTGATGTAACTATAATTGGCGGGGGGCCTGCAGGGCTTTACTCCGCTTTTTACAGCGGGCTTAGGGAGATGAAAACCAAGCTTATAGAATACCAGCCGCGGTTGGGCGGGAAGATACATGTCTATCCCGAGAAGATGATCTGGGATGTCGGAGGTCTAACGCCGATTTCGGGCGAGAAGTTAATTGAACAGCTCGTAGAACAGGGGCTAACCTTTGACCCAGAGATCGTGTTAAATGAAAAGGTCGAGTCGATTTCCCGTGATGAAGCAGGGATTTTCGTATTGCGGGCTGCCACAGGGCAGAAACACTATTCCAAGACAGTAATTGTCGCTGTAGGCGGCGGTATCTTGAATCCTCAAAAGCTAGAGATTGAAGGTGCAGAACGATTTGAAGTATCCAACCTAAATTATACGGTAAAATCACTCCAGCGCTTTAAGGGCAAGACCGTGATTATTTCCGGCGGCGGCAACTCCGCAATTGATTGGGCGAATGAATTGGAGCCGATTGCAGAGCAGGTCTACCTGACTTATCGAAAAGAAGCGTTGTCCGGGCATGAAGCGCAAGCGACCCAGCTTATGAACAGCTCGGCTATTTGCTACTTCAATACGTCGATTACGAAGCTCATTGCTGGAGAGAACCAAGAAACGATTGATCGTGTTGAACTGACGAATCATGAGACGGGAGAGGTTACTCGCTTGGCTATTGATGAAGTGATTATCAATCACGGCTATGAACGCGACACGACCTTGCTTGAGAATAGCGAATTAAAAATTGATATTGCGGATAATTATTATATTGCCGGCAGCGCTGGGAGCGAGTCTTCCATAGAGGGGCTGTATGCCGCGGGGGACATATTGAAGCATGACGGGAAATTGCATCTTATTGCAGGTGCTTTCCAGGATGCGGCCAATGCGGTAAATCGGGCGAAGCAATATATCCAGCCGGACGCTCATAAGAGCGGGATGGTATCCTCCCATAACGAAGTGTTTAAGGAGCGCAATCGTGAACTGATCAGGCAAATGATTAAGTAGCAGGGGCGACCTAAGAATGATAGTAAAGCCAGGTGAACACTTTGATCAAGTCACAGTAATGGCATAGAAGTATGCTCCCAAAAATGGGCCATACCCCTAAATATAAAAGGACTACCCGATAGCGGTACAAGCTGCTTTTCAGGTAGTCCTCTTCGTTGTTTGTGATGGGTTTGACTTATTTAAAGGCTCAGGTTTAAGCCTACTTCGAAACTGTTTCTAGGGCAACTTCGATCATGTCGTTGAACGTCGTTTGTCTTTCTTGAGCGGTTGTTTGCTCTCCAGTCAGGATATGATCGCTTACCGTGAGAAGACTTAAGCCTTTGACGCCGAACTTGTTGGCTAGGAAGTACAGTGCTGCTGTTTCCATCTCTACGGCCAATACGCCGTGTTTGCCGAGCTTGCTGAATTCATCACTGCTGTCCGTGTAGAACAGGTCGGAAGAGAGGACGTTACCGACACGCAGATTCAGCCCTTTGCTGACACCGATTTCAAAAGCAGTCTTAATGGAGTCAAAATTCCCGATTTGCGGGAAGTCGTATCCAGGGAACTGGTTACGAATGATCGCGGAGTTAGTCGCTGCCGCTTGAGCGACAATGACATCACGGATTTTGACGTCGTGCTGAATAGCGCCGCATGTTCCGATACGCACGAGATGCTTGGCGCCGTAGTCGTTAATCAATTCATGGATGTAGATGGAGGCGGAAGGCATTCCCATGCCAGTCCCTTGAATCGATACGCGTTTGCCCTTGTAAGTACCTGTAAAACCAAGCATACCACGCACCTGGTTGTAGCATACGGCATCCTCTAAGAACGTCTCGGCAATATATTTTGCGCGCAGCGGATCGCCGGGCAGCAAAACGGATTCAGCAACTTCGCCAACTTTAGCTTCAATGTGAAAGCTCATGTAAAATCCCTCCAGCATAGTTATATTGTGCCTTTTGAAACATTACACGAAAAGCATAGCACAATGCAAGCTGTATGGACTGTTAAGGGGTTAACCCCATTTTTGTGAATTGGTTAACAAAATAATCGTTACGCCGTTAACGGAATTAAAACGCTATCATTTGATATATTGAAGGCATCAGGCACGCTTAATTGTTATACCACTTGCGAAGCGTAGGGAACTCTTCCGTCTCATGACAAATAGATTCTAACAGTTTCATATCAAGGAGGTATAGGTACTTGCCGCGAATATCGATGAGTCCTTCGGCTTGAAAGTCGCCTAGCGTCTTGGAAATGGACTCTCTGGTAATTCCGATCATATTGGCCAGCAAGGATTGGTTAATTCTCAGATCAATTTTGTAAACGCTATCACGACTCGTGCCAAAGTTATAATAAAGATCCATGATTAGGTTAGCGACTTTACCGCGAACGTCATAGAAGGTTAGATATCGAATCATGCGATTGAGCATCCGGGTGCGTTCGACGAGAATTTTGTAGGCGTTTTTAAGGACAATGGGATATTTATCGACGATATGCAGAAAGTCTTGGCTGGAAATTTGCCAGACAGAGACATTTTCGAGCGCCTCGATCGATGAAATTCGATGGTAGCTGTTCGATAGTGATTCGAGCTCGCCGATGATGTCACCGGGCATAGTAATGCTTAGAACCACTTCTTTGCCTTCATACATGCGATAAATTTTAACCATGCCTGAGCGAAGCAGGTAAATCTCATCACTCTCGTCATTCTCAAACATAAGAATATGGTTCTTCTTGAATTGCCGTTCCTTGAGAAATGGGACAATATATTGTAAATCCTCTTCAGGAAGCCCCGAGAAAATGTGAATGTCTGAGAGGTTATCGATCATGAATTCTACGTCCTTTCAGTTACGTGATGTGAACAACTGTTGGTCATGAGATTGTAAGTCAGCCCTACCGTTTATTGTAACATGATTTAAGCAAAACATAGCATGGTAGCTTTTTGTTATGCAGAAGCGAGGTTATGGGACGAAATACGAACGGGTATACTTCATTTTCTTGGACGGTGTAGGGGGTGGAACTTGCTGACAATAATAGATTTTATCTCTGTTGGTAAAAATTATGATATATTTACAGGACAAGGAATAAAGGGCTCCATCCCAACAAAGAATAATTTAGATGGTATTGAAATAGCGACCCGGCTGTTGCGGCGTCCGGCGATTACGTTAGCCGGTTACTTCGCGGTAAATAAGTTGGTGTTGGGGGATAGTTTCTTGGGTAGTTAGGCAGTCATGCAACAGTAGCCAAGCAGCTTCTAGCGAGCTTCTTACCGGCTGCGGAGCAATTATCAAAGTAAAATCCAAAGACAAATGAACATTAGGGAGGAACATCAAATGAAAAAGACAATGAAAACTGTATTACCTCTTCTGCTGGTATTTATGCTGGTTCTCACGGCATGTGGACAGAAGGGGACGAATCAGAATGCCGGGAATGCGAATACGCCTGCTGGCGACGGTAATCAGCAAGAGATCAAGAAGCTTAAAGTAGGTATGGTGACTGACCTTGGAAGTGTCAATGATAAATCTTTCAACCAAAGTGCATGGGAAGCACTTCAACAATTGAAGAAGGACTATGGTTTTGAAGTAAAATACCTGGAGCCGAAAACCGACGCTGATGTTGTGCCGAACCTGAATCAATTCGTCAAAGCGAATTACGACCTGACATGGGCCACCGCATATACATTGGCGGATGCCGTAACTCAGCTGGCTAATGAGAATCCGGATTCGATGTTTGGGATTGTGGATTCCGACCTGACTTTGCCTAACGTGGCGTCGGTATCCTTCAAAGAGCAGGAAGGTTCATTCCTGGTAGGGGTTATCGCCGGTCTTACTACCAAGACGAACAAAATCGGATTTGTTGGCGGCATGGAAATTCCGGTTATTAAGCGCTTCGAAGTCGGTTTCCGCGAGGGGATTAAAGCGGTTAATCCAGATGCCAAGTTGACCGTTAACTATACAGGCTTATTCAACCGGGTGGATATGGGGAAATCAGCAGCTTCCACAATCTATAACGATGGTGCGGATATTATTTTCCACGCAGCGGGTTTGACGGGTAATGGTGTATTTAATGAAGCGAAGGAGCGTAACAGTAAGGGTGGAAAAGTGTGGGTGATCGGGGTCGATAAAGACCAATCCTTGATCTTCGGCGATGATGTAACATTGACTTCTATGGTGAAAAAAGTAGACGAAGCCGTTTATCAAATTTCCAAGAGCTTAGCGGAAGGTAACTTCCCGGCAGGTCAAGTGACGCTGATGGGTCTGAAGGAGAATGGCGTCGATATTGCTCCAACCTCCGATAAGAATGTAGATCCTGAAGTGCTGGCTAAAGTCGAAGAGTATCGTCAAAAGATTATTAACGGTGAAATTGTTGTACCTGTAGAATAATAAAATTCGTCCCCTGTCGCCTTGGTGTGACAGGGGACGGAAACTTTGATGGAGGGGTCTACTTTGACTAAGGCGGATATTGCATTAGAGCTGAAAGGAATCACGAAGAGATTCCCCGGAGTAGTGGCCAACGATTCGATTAGCTTTCAATTGAAACGCGGAGAAATCCATGCTTTGCTTGGGGAGAATGGTGCCGGTAAATCGACCTTGATGAGCATTGTATTTGGGCTATATCAGCCCGATGAAGGCGAAATTTACGTCAATGGGCAAAAGGAAGTGATCGACAGCCCGAATAAAGCGATTGATCTCGGCATTGGGATGGTGCACCAGCATTTTAAGTTGGTCGAGCCCTTTACGGTAACGGAGAATATCATTCTTGGCATGGAGCCGAAGAAGGGGATGAAGATCGATATCAAGGGGGCCAGCGCGCAGGTCAAAAAGCTGTCCGAGCAATATAAGCTGGATGTTGATCCGATGGCTACGATCGAATCGATCAGCGTTGGCATGCAGCAGCGGGTAGAAATTATCAAGACGCTCTATCGGGGCGCGGACATCCTAATTTTTGACGAGCCAACGGCCGTGCTAACGCCTCAAGAGATAAGAGAGCTGCTTGAAATCATGCGGCGTCTAGTTGCCGAGGGCAAATCAATCGTTTTGATTACGCACAAGCTGAAAGAAATTATGGAAATTGCGGATACTTGTACGATTATTCGTCGGGGCAAGGTTATTGAGAGCGTGGAAGTCGCTAAGACGAACCCGCAGGAACTGGCGGAGAAGATGGTGGGCAAGGCAGTTAATTTTAAGACAGAGAAGAAGTCGGCCAAGCCTGGAGACACATTGCTCGAAGTAAAGGATCTCATCGTTGAAGGCGGAAAAGGAAAAAATGCGGTAGATGGACTGTCCTTTTCTGTTCGCGGAGGCGAAATCGTTGGCATTGCCGGGGTGGATGGCAACGGTCAGACGGAATTGATCGAAGCCATTACAGGAATGCGCAGTATTAAATCAGGGGATGTTCTGCTGCAGGGGAAGAGCGTCACCAATCAATCCCCGCGTGTCATCTCAGAAAGCGGGCTATCACATATTCCGCAGGATCGGCATAAACATGGACTCGTTCTGGACTTTACAGTCAGTGAAAATATCATTTTGCAAACCTATGATCAGCCGGAGCTTAACCAACGCGGCTTCATTAATGAGAAATCGAGGGATACGGTGGCCGAGCGCCTCGTCAAGGAGTTTGACGTGCGCACGCCAGGCATCGATACGAAGGTTCGTTCTATGTCTGGAGGAAACCAGCAGAAAATTATTATCGCCCGCGAAATTGACAAGAAGCCTCAGGTTCTTATCGCGGCTCAGCCAACACGGGGACTTGACGTAGGTGCAATCGAGTTTGTGCATCAGCAGCTCATTGCCCAGCGGGATCAAGGAAAGGCCGTCCTTCTCATCTCCTTTGAGCTGGAGGAAATATTGAACGTGGCTGATCGTATTCTCGTCCTGTTCGGGGGACAGATTGTCGGTGAGACGACGCCGGAATCGACGAATGATCAGCAGCTTGGGTTGATGATGGCAGGTAAGCATGAAGGAGATGGCACACATGAATAAATTTATGAGTATTTTCAGACGTGAATCTGCTGTTATTCCTGTTGTCTCTATTATCATTGGTTTGTTACTGGGTGCGCTAATTATGTTGATCGGCGGGTATGATCCGCTGCTCGCTTATGAATCTCTTGTGATAAAAATTTTCGGTAGCAGTTATGACTTCGGTGAAGCGCTCCGTTCGATTGTTCCTCTGGTCATGTGCGGTCTGGCGGTAGGCATTGCTTTCCGCGCGGGACTGTTCAACATCGGGGTCGATGGGCAGATTATAATGGGCTCACTTGGTGCGCTTATTGTCGGGACTAAGCTAAGCCTGCCTCCACTGCTGCATGCGATCGTCGCTGTCATATTCGGTGCAATCCTCGGGGGATTGTGGGGTGCGCTTGTGGGGTATATTAAGGCTAAACGAGGCATCAATGAAGTTATTACCAGTATTATGTTTAACTTTATTGCACTGTATTTTAGCCATTACATGATTCGTACATTCATGCCGCAAGCAGGTACACAGCGGTCTGCGATGATCGAAGAATCGGCTAGCATTCAGATTGGCTGGCTCACACAGTTGATGGGTGGTGCGCGTATTCACTGGGGATTCCTGCTTACTATCCTTGCCGTGATTTTCTATCACATTTATTTGAACAGAACCAAATGGGGCTATGAGCTGCGCGCTGTCGGTCTAAATCCGGATGCAGCCGAGTATGCAGGGATGAAGGTATCAAACGTTATGGTACGTACGATGTTTATTTCCGGCGTGTTTGGCGGCTTGGTCGGTACATTTGAGGTGCTTGGCGTATTCAAATATATCGCTATTAACTCGGTGACCTCCGGCCTTGGCTTTGATGGAATCGCGGTAGCGCTGCTTGGCGGAAATACAGCCCTTGGCGTGCTTCTTTCCGGGATGCTGATCGGCGCGCTAACTTACGGCTCGCAAGGGATGAGCTTTGGTGCGGAAGTGCCGGGCGAGATCATTCGGATGGTTATTGGCTTCATTATCTTTTTCGTTGCCGCACCGGGTATTGTGAAGCTCTTCTTCCGTCCGCTTACTAATAAAATGAAGAAGAAGGTGTAAGTGATGGACATTATCAGCAATCTCATTAATGGGACGCTCGTATTCTCCACGGCCTTTATCTTTGCGGCTCTCGGTGGTCTTATATCCGAACGTTCGGGCGTTATTAATATTGGGCTGGAAGGCTTTATGGTGTCTGGTGCTTTCTTCTCCGCGATCATTGCTTACTATGCTGAGACGGCAGGGTTAGGAGGGTTGTCACCATGGCTCGGGGTGATTGGAGCCTTCGTGTTCACGGCGATATTTTCCAGTATTCATGCCGTAGCTACGATCAGGTTCAAGGCCAACCAGGTGGTTAGCGGGGTTGTTATCAATATTCTCGCGGCGAGCTCGACGTTTTTTCTGGTGAAATTGATCTTTGAAGGGTCCGCGGAAAGCCCGTTGTTGACGACGGTATTCCATAAATTCAGAATTCCGTTTCTAAGCGATATTCCGTTCATTGGGAATGCGTTCTTCAACAACTATCCGACGACATATATCGCTATCGCCTTTGTGATTGTAATTTACTTCATTATTTATAGAACCGCTGTTGGGCTCAGGCTGCGTGCAGTCGGCGAGCATCCGGGCGCCGCAGATACCGTAGGGGTTAAGGTCAACCGGATGCGTTACATGGCCGTTATTCTCAGCGGCTCGATTGCCGCTCTGGGTGGAGCGACGATTGTACTGACTTCGAATGGCAATTTCGCGTTCAACACGATCTCCGGACAAGGTTATATTGCGTTGGCGGCGGTCATTTTCGGCAAATGGAATCCGATTGGCGCCATGTTAGCCTCCTTATTCTTCGGCTTGGCACAAGCGGTCAAAGATCAGCTGCAGATCTTCGAATTTGCCGCCCGTATTCCAAATGAATTTTTCTACATGCTGCCGTATGTCCTGACCATGCTCGTCTTGATTGGCGCAGTAGGTAAAGCCCGCGCGCCGAAGGCGTTAGGGGAACCATATGAGGTGGGCAAGCGTTAGGGCAGCTTGTGCGGGTGCTTAATCCAGCTCTAGGCAAGTGCTAGGGATAAGTAAATTGCATATTGCAAAGTAACAAGATCTTGTAAAGTCGCAGTTAATCCGTGTAGTGTAGGGTATCATAGTAAGGACGAGGGGCTGGAGTCGTTATAGACCTTCAGCTCCTTTTTTTAAATCATTATGATGAATATGGCACGTAGAGGGTAGAGGGCCTTGCAACTTGTAAGCTGGCTGAAATCCGCGGCTAGGGCGGGCAGGTAGGCACAATCCACTCGACAGGTTCATGCCGGAGGACTAAAGTAGAAGGTTGTAGTGTTAATAAAGAGGTGTTCTGACTTGGATAGCAGATTGGAAAGATGGTTTCATCTTCAAGAGGAAAAAACAACGATACGCACAGAAATCGTCGCGGGATTAACTACGTTTATGACGGTGGCCTATATTATTGCCGTGAATGGCACTATTCTGAGCATGGTTGGGATGCCGTATGAAGCGGCTACGATTGTGACGGTCATATGCTCCTTCATCGGCTGTATGCTGATGGCGCTGTGGGCAAACTCGCCCCTGATTCTTGTTCCGGGGATGGGGGATAATGCTTTTTTTGTATTCACGCTCGTATTTTCATTAGGATTAACTTGGCAGCAAGCATTAGCTGCGGTCTTTGTCGCGGGTCTTGTGTTTATGGTCACCTCGGTGACGAAGTGGGCCGATTATTTATCCCGTTCGATTCCGAAGTCGATGATTCATGCGATGACGGCAGGAATCGGTTTTTTTATTGCCTTTTTAGGCTTGAAAAACGGTGGACTGATCGTGGCGAACGAAAGTACCTTTGTGAGCTTGGCTAATCTTAGTGAGCCTCATGCGTTGACGACAATTTTAACCTTGGTCATCGCGCTGCCATTATTTTTGCGAAATGTAAAGGGGAATTTCCTGATTGCGATCATCGCTGGAACGGGGATTGGTGCGGCGTTAGGCATTGTTGACTTTTCAGTGCTTCGGGACTTTAGTATTTCTTTTAGCGGGTACGGTGAGCTTTTTCTGGCTTTGGATTTCAGCGCAATTGGCACGTTCCAATTTTGGACGGCGGTGTTCTCGTTATCAATGGTCATTATATTTCAAAATATGGGGACCCAGTTGGGCATGCTCCCGAATAAGTCGAAGTTCCGACGATCATTTCAGGCGAACTCTCTGTCGGTGATCAGCGCTGGGCTGCTCGGTTGCAGTCCGATGACGACGGCCGCGGAAGGAGCGACTGGGATTGCATCCGGTGGAAGAACCGGGCTTACCTCGCTCACCGCAGGACTGCTATTCATTCCGGCTTTGTTTCTCGTACCCTTGTTCAAAGTCATCCCGACCAGCGCCATTGCGCCGGTGTTAATCATCGTGGGATGCCTAATGATCATGTCGATTAAGGAAGTGCCTTTTGACGACTTCACTGAGGCGTTTCCGGCTTATATGATGCTGGCGATCATGCCTTTATCCTTCAGTATCGCTAACGGTATTGCGTTTGGGTTCATTGCCTACCCGATCGTGAAGTGGGTGACGGGACGCCGGGCGGAGGTATCGATGACGATGTATATGATCGCCGTTTTCTTCCTACTCTATTTCATCTTAGGTTCGATTTAGGTAACAGTGTGGTCGATGAAACGTGGTCGTGTATAGTGTGTTTTTGAGCGACTAGACGGCTTTTTTAATCTTCACTCCGGGGAGCATTACATGGTTGTTAAAGGGGATACTCCCTGGAGCTTAGTATTAAGCTGTCGGCTTCCTAATCTCTGGTTGGCGATGTGGATTATTCGAGACGTTCTTAGACGCAAATGGTATTACCGGGCGCCATAAAAAATTAGTTCACGTCATCATCTCACACATAAGTCATGAATCGTTTATGCAGCTCATCCATGCTTAGCATGCGGATATGATCAGGCAAGCGATCATGCATGGCGCAAACGGACAGCTTGTATGCGGAATCGATGTCATATTGCCTGAATGAGCAGCAGTTGAGTTCGTTGCGGGTATTCAGCTCGATCCGCTCCGGGCTGACGCGAATAGAGAAAGAATCGAGCGGCAGGGATAGCCCCATGCCCGCTGCTTTAATGTAGCTCTCTTTTAACGTCCATAAATCAAAAAAGTAACTTAATCTGTTGTCATCCTGCAGCCTATGAAGATCAATGCACTCTTGTTTGGAGAAAAAGCGCTCGGCGAGGCCAAGATCTATCTCCTTTACCTCTTCCACATCAATGCCGACAGGTGCTTCGTCTATGGCGCAAACTACCCATTTGCCTGAGTGAGAGTTGTTGAAATGCAGGCCGTAGTCTTCCTTTAATAACGGCTTGCCGTATGCATTTTGAATCAGGCATATATCCCTGTTCTTCATGTTAAGCCTGCTGCAGATGAGCAGTCTAGAGAGGATATCGGCTGTCAATGTTCTTAGCGCGTCTTCTTTACGTATAAATCTATGAATTCGTTCCTGTCTCTCCAAGGGGAGTACTTCGATAAGGCTCCATATGGAGAGCGAAGTTATATTTGGTTCTAGCTGAACACCGTAAATTTCCATCATATTTGCTCTCACCCATTCTATTCTATCAATAGTTACACCAACTTCCATTATAAGGGTATGAACACATAGAGCAAATGTAATATGCCTGCAAATCCAAATGACACAGGAATCACATGCTGCTTCAACATTCCATTATCTTACTCGGAAGTCATTCCTCCCCTTAATGCTCCGTGATAAGATATAGTTGATCTAACGAAAGAGATTAAATTGCTGTGAAGAGTGGGGGAAAAGTTTGAAGAAGAGAAGCATCGTCTGGATTTGTATCTTTATGGTTCTTATTTGCACGTTGAGCATGTTGAGCGGGTGTACTCGGCTGTCCGCTTACAGAGGTTCTGAGGACTGGGGGAAAATGATAAGAAATAATGCAACAGGGCATCGATTAGTGGATAAGGGGGAATATGATAAGGCGATCGAGTACTTGGAGAGGGCGATTGAATATGCTTATAAAATGGAGCCGGCTCTCGTCGACTTGGATCGTGAAATTAAGTTAAATGAGTATATGGGAGCTCCGTTTAACAATCTTGGCTGGGCCTATAATGAGTTGGAGGATTATGACAAGGGCCTGGAGTACATGGAGAAGTCGCTCCTCATTTTGCCGAATGGGGATTGGGAGTATGTGAATAAAGGAAATGCCTTATACGGTTTGAATGAATTTGAAGCAGCTTTGGAGAGCTATGATCAGGCTCTGTCGATGGGAAACGAGAAGTTTGCTCATTATGGCAAAGGCAGAACACTGTTTGACTTGGAGCGGTATGAAGAAGCATTGGAGCAATTTGATATTTATCTGAGTATGGATGAGACCGATTTGGATGGGTTCGAAGGAAAAATATACACCCTCCTCCAGCTGGGCCGGTATGAGGAAGCCAATCATTTGGCAAATGATCTCATTCAACAGGGACCGGATAATTATGAAGCATATCGCATAAAGGCTGACGTAATTGAAGATATGGGAGATCTAAGTCTTCTAGAAGAGCATTATAGGAGAATGATCGAAAGATTTCCTGGCCATACTGAAGTTTATGCGCAAATGATAGCATCTTACAGCATGCTGGGAGACATTGAACAGGTGAAGAGCAGCTATGATGCAGCCATTCAGAAGGATGATTCTAATGTGGATATACATATAGCCATGGGAGACGCTCATATGGGCAGGGCCATGTACGTCCAAGCGGCAAAATACTACGACCAGGCCGTACAGCTCCAGCCTCAGCATGAAGAGAGCAGTATCAATAAGTTAAGGGCATTGTACCATGGCCGCAGGAACTATCAGTGCATCGCCTTTGGCGAGGAAGCGGGAAAGCAAGAGGTGGCTTCTTCCCTTATTCCATGGTTCACGGGGCAATGCCACTTTGATTTAGAACATTATGCCGAGGCAATCCAGGCTATGGAGCGAGTGATTGAGCTGGACCCGAGTGATGACGAAGCCTATGCCACGATAGCGTATTCCTATTTTATGCTGGAGGAATACGACAGGGCGGAGGAGTATTGCGCGAAGAGTTTGGATTTATACTCCGGCAATTCCATGGCTTTATATATTCAAGACTTGTTGCAAGATAGCAGGAGTCCGCTTGGCGAGCGGGTTAAACATTTTTTCCAAGATAATTATTTGTACATAACTAGTAATTCTGACGTGGATAAGATCTTGTCCAAACTGGATAAGCCGGATTTGACGACGGCGGAAATAGCTGCGGTCATCGAGCGCGCGAGGTATCCGCGGGATATGTTCACTTCCGTAATCTACGGGGATGAATACGACAGGTTAACCGAGGGCCAAGAACAGGATGTAATTTATGAAGACCAAGGGACTATCGCTTATTTTCGCATTTACGAATTCAATTCCAATACGGACGACAGGTTCATTGAGTACCTTGATCAAATCCCAAATCCCGGGTCAAAAAAATTAGTCATTGATCTGCGGGGGAATACGGGCGGTAATATGGACAGCGCGAATAATATTTTGGATGCGCTGCTGCCCGAATGCGTGACAAGTATGCTGATCGAGCGGGATGGTTATGCGGACAGCTATTACTCGAATGCAGATTATGTAGCCTTCCAAAGAATATACGTTCTAGTGGATGGGGATACCGCGAGCGCCTCCGAATTATTGACGATGGGCTTGAGTACTTATTTGCCTGTTGTGACGGTTATAGGCCAAGACACTTACGGTAAAGGCGTCGGACAACGCGTGTTTGAGGATAAGACGAACAAAATTATGGTCATCGCAGTAAATCACTATTGGAACGTGAGACAGAAGAACATTATGAATTCTCACATCAGTCCTGACATTTATGTCAAGAGCTCCAAACTGGAGGACTATCTGAAGGTAGTTAAAGCGGGACATTAGAGGCATATGATCTATGATCCGTTCTCAGCCGGGAGGGTGCGCCGGATGGAAAGCTGGAGGCTTACTGTACGGTAAATTCATGATTGTGATAAAGTACAAGTAAAGAATGGTATGAGGAGGGTAACGATATGCAAAATCACGCGGAACACGATGCATTGCCACCTAAGACATGTTCTATCGAACGGTTAGTCACTCTTCCAGCGGATGTGGAGAAGGTATTGGCAGGCCAGAAAACAGCAACCCGCCGTAACGGTCGGTATGCCGATGTTGGAGAAGTGATGACGCTGAAAGGTCAGGATTTTGTAGTTGAACAGGTCTATACCCAAACTCTGGGCGAACTAACGGAAGAGCATGCCAAACAGGAGGGATACGCCAGCCTGGAAGAATACAAGCAGTCGATCCTCTCCATTCATCCCGGGATGCCTTGGGTACCGACCATGCGCGTTTGGGTTCATGAGTTCAACCTTGTGCAGAAATAGGTGGATGTGAAGGAACTGCGTATCCTGCTTTTGTACAATACGGAGGATAGTATTTCAATGAATCGCCCTACATCAATGCGATTAGCAGATGAAGGGCGATTTCTTTTTCTAGGCGTGGTCGCCTGCATTCACTTTATCATTCGACTTATTCAACTTATACAGATGGATTTATAGTCGATACATAAAATTCACTTAATTTTGAAAATTATTTCTCCCTCCGATGCGTTTCCATCCATTGAACCGCCCAGTCTACGAGCTGTCTTTGTCTCAGAAAGCGGACTTCTGCCTCTCCAACCTTGTAAATCGTCACATTGTGAGCTCGATCATAATGCTGACCCAATTCGATGAAATCCCCGTCATCTACAGCTTGCGTTCGGTAGGTCACCCATTTTCTCTTTCCGTCGATCATGATCGCACTGCTTTCTTCTGTAAACCGTTTTGTGGGAAAATTAGCTCTCGTCTCTGCTAAATGCAACGAGGTGTTTTTGTCGTATCCGACTCCAATGAGCAGGATGTGCCCGTCAAGCTCATACAACTTATCAACTGGTGAGCCTTTGCCGAAAATCTGAGCTAAATCATGCTCCTTCGTAAGGTACTCCGCATGCCTGCCTACGGCAGCTACGGATCTAGCTGGATGGTCGGATCTAACAGCTCCGGGCCATTTCCGGAACATCTCCGCCACAACGCCCATGCCGATGGCTGGCGTAATTTCTTTATCGTAGGCGGGCCAGTGCTTGCGAATGATGGGCCAATGTTCGGGAGACACCTCCCAATGGACACCTGTAGCGGGGTCAAGGTTCTTCCAGGTTTGAGAGGGCATCATTAATGTCCCCTCCTCGCCGACAATTTCAAGTAAAGCGCGAATTAAGATCTCAGCTCCGCCAACCACGAACCCGATCTTGCTTAACGAAGTGTGCACGAATATCGTTTGTCCGCTTGACAGGCCGCAACGGCAGAATTGCTCCTTCAGTGCCTCTTTGGTCAAGATCGGTTTTTGCGCATAACATGGGTCTGTCACTGAAATTCCTCCTTGTTCATCCTCCAAATTTTGTGAAAAAAAGAGACAGCCCCTCATTAGCCGAGGGGTTGTCTCTGGTACTGCCAGAAAGCATGGCCCTTAAATTGTATGATATCTTACATTATATTGAAAAAGACCAGGATTTCAATAATTTGAGCTTGGTTTGAGCTCGGTTTTTATCAAGCAGTTTCATACATTAAGTTCTACATATTGTTCGACTTTTCTTCGTTGAATTGATCAAACATGGCTTGTTGTTCCAGGCAGGACAGGTATAATGGTGATGAATCATTTAATTACCAACAGTTGGAGGTTTATCATGCACACGAAGAAAAGTCTGATGGATCAGCTTGAAAGCGCTGGCATTAACCGGCATGGAACCGTGCTGATGCATTCATCTATGAAAAGTATTGGCGAAGTAGAGGGAGGGGCGGACACGGTTCTGGATGCCCTTTCGGAATATATGAAAGATGGGCTCTTAGTTTTGCCTACGCATACTTGGTCTTATATCAATGCGGATAATCCGAAATTTTATGTCGCGACATCAGAAGTATGTGTCGGTATCCTGCCGGAATTGTTCCGTAAACGACCAGGCGTTATCCGTTCCCTCCATCCTACGCATTCCGTAGCGGCTCTCGGGAAGGATGCGGCTGAGTTCACGGCTGGGGATGAGCGTTGGGATACGCCATGCCACCGGGAATCGGCTTGGGGCCGCCTGCTGGATCGAAAGGCGACCATTCTGCTCGTAGGCGTTGACCTGCGCAGAAATACGTTCATTCACGGAATCGAGGAATGGGTTGATATTCCAGGAAGAATGACGGATGAGCATGAGCAGCTGTATACAGTGCTTCCCGACGGCAGAGAGGTATTGGTTCCATCCCGTCGCCACTGCGGCTTGCCTTGGTCGGAGCATTTCTGGAAGGTTGAGCATGTACTCGAAGAACAGGGAGCGCTGTATCGCGCACGTCTAGGCGATGCCGAGGTGTTGGTTTGCGATACGGTGAAAACGACGGAAATTCTTACGGATATGCTGCTGAAGAATCCAGATTTGTTCTCGGATAACGAGCCTTTGGCTGAATAAGGTCAAGGGGACTCAATAGGATTCAAGGTGATTCAAGGCGTCCCCAAGCATGAATAAGCCGACTGCGTTAGGCAGTCGGCCTTGTGCTGTCATTTTTTGATAATAGGAATCCAGACTTCACATAGATAGTCTTCAGCTGACGTATCACCCGGGGAGTAGATCTCCAATTCAGGCGCATTCGCGACCTCATAGCCGGTAGCCGGGAACCATTCCTGGAATATCCGCTCAAACACATTTTGAATGGCATACGGAACGGGGCCGACTGCGTTGAAGACCGCCCAAGTGGAACGAGGAATGGTGGTTAGAGTAATTCCCTCAGCAGAAGTATTTAGATCAGTAGGGGCAGCGATCATATAGGTAAAATCCCCACTTTCCGGCTGCATGTTCATGCACGCTCCGATAAAATTACCGCCGTTACTCAAGGATCTGAGCCTTTCTATCACACCATTCTGATGGCACTCCTGCCAGAAGCTTGAAATCCGTCCTTTGTCATTACATTTTACTTCAATCGACTTGCCTATGACATTAAAAGCTTCCTTGTCCAGGATTTTGTATTCCATATCTTGATCTCCCTTCAGTGATAGGTGGAAGGAAATGCGCGGAAAGGCTTTTAGGCTGACACCTGGATTACGAGCCTCCGAGGGCGGAACGCCATGAATTTTACGAAATGCTTTAGTAAAGGACTCGGGAGAATCGTAGCCATACTTCAGTGCCACATCAATGACCTTTGAAGAAGTCATTGCCAGCTCCTGTGCGGCTAAGGTCAGTTTGCGTTTGCGTGTATATTCGGCTACGGTCATGCCGGTCAATATGAGGAACACGCGTTGAAAATGAAATGGAGATACGCAGGCTGCTTTAGCAATTTCCTCAATATTCAGCCGCCCCTCTAGTTTCTGCTCAATCCGCTCCAAAGCATCCTTCATCCGTAATAACCCTTCCAATTGCATAACCTCCTTGTGCGTATCATCGTATCATTGTGATGGATCGAATCTCCTGTCTTTTTGTGCTTTTTGCGAACAGGTACTTACAGCTAGGGTACCCTAAATGAATATGCATGAGAATAGAATCATGCAATACAAATGGCAAGTTTGATTCTACGGCGTTTTTAAGGGAATGAACAGAAATAAATACAGATATTGTAAGATTGTTGTAGTAAAATAGTAACCGAGTACCTACAGCAACGATACTTTTGGTGATAGGGAGAGGTGGCTATGGAGCAGGTAAATGAAGCAGCAGTTGTTACAAAACAGGCTTTTTACGCGATTGGATTGCGTTGGGAGGGTACGTTTGTCCAAGCGGGCGAGGGGAGTATACGGGTAATTCATCAGGAGCTGCAGCGGCGACGCGGCGAGATCTCCGGCATCGTAGATTCTAGCGGTTACTACGGCTTATCTTATCATGCTTATCCGGGGGGAAGCCGGTTTGTGCATTATGCGGTATTTGAAGTCTCCGATTCCGGTAGAGATCGGGTTCCGGACGGCATGGTCATCGTAGAAGTTCCGACAATGAAATATGTCAAATGTGAACATCGTGCAGAGCAAGACGTCAGCCAATCCTACAGCAATATCTATACGTGGATCGAGGAGCAAGGACATAAGACGCCCCCGGAGGAAGGCAAGGAGCTCACGCATTTTGAAATATACCCGGGTAACCAGGATCCTTATAGCGCGCATCCCGAATTTACAATTATGATCCCTATTATGGACGAATAGCTGCCGCATGTACTAAGTTGTTGTATACCAGGCTGTGTGCACACTAAGTGACTGTATACTCAGCTGTTGTACACCCCAGGTGGGCTATACACTAAGCTGTTGCACACCAAGCTGTGAACACCCCAAGTGGTTCTACACTAAGTTGTGCATACTAAGTGGTTCTGCAACTAAGAGGTTGTGTACTAAATGGAGTTTATGCAGCTAATTATGGTCTAAACGAAAATTTCAGGGGATTAGATGGATTTCTGGACTTCTGTCAAGAAAGTGGACACCTATTAAGTGAAAGTTTACGCCGTCTCCTTCTTGAATTGCGCAGCAAATTGAACCGGCGACACATAGCCGATTGAACTGTGGATTCGTTTGCGGTTGTAGAAAAATTCAATGTACCTGTAAATGGTCTCGTAAGCCTGTTGTTTGGTCTTGAACTTCGTTCTGTAGATGAGTTCTTTTTTCAAGATGCTGTGAAATGACTCGATACAAGCGTTATCGTAGCAATTCCCTTTACGACTCATGCTAACCTTCATGGAATACGATTCCAGCTTGTCACGGTACTCCTTCGATGCGTACTGTGAACCGCGATCGGAATGGTGAAGCAATCCCTTACCTGGTTTTTTCGCATCATATGCGGCCTCTAGAGCATCTAAGACAAGTTCTGTTGTCATCCGGCCGTAAAGACGCCAACCCACGATCTCGCGTGTGCACAGATCCATCAGACTAGCCAAGTACAGCCGTCCTTCTCGGCAGGGGATGTAGGTAATATCTGCAACCCACACTTTGTTCGGTTCAGATACGGCAAAGTTCTGGTTCAACTCATTGGGAGCAATGGGTGAGTCATGATTGGAATCGGTCGTCTGCACCTTAAATTTACGGGAGACACAAGAACGCAACCCCAGTTCTTTCATGTAGATGCTAACTGTGCGCTCCGCGACCTGGATACGCTCTTTCCACAGCATTCGGGTAATCTTAGGACTGCCGTAGCGTTCCCCGGAGTCATGAAAATGATACTTGACTCTCTCCAGAACCTTCGCCTTTCGAAGTTTCTGCTCGCTAGGCAATGCCTTTTGCCACTTGTAGAAGCCACTCCGAGACACTTGTAAAACCTTGCACATCTTCTCCACCGAAAACTCGGAGCGATGTTCTTCAATGAATTGGAACCTCAGTTCCTTTCTTTGCTGAAGATGTGCAGCGCCTTTTTTAATATAGCGAGTTCTTCCTGGAGATCTTGATTTTCCCGCTCCTTCTCTTGATTCTCCAGTTCCTTTTTACGCAGTTGTTGTTCGAGTTGACGCACTCTCTCCGGTGTGACTAAAGATTCCAGCTGGATTTCATCGCGGTAAAGTGCTTTCCAGTTGTGCAACACACCGGCAGATATACCGAGTTCTTCGGCCAACTGCGGCATGGACTTACTTTGCTCTAAAATATACTTCACTGTCTGCTTCTTAAACTCTTCACTGTAACTATTACGTTCCATCCGGACATCTCTCCCTTAAGGATTATTATCTAGGTTCACTTAAGGACTGTCCACTTTTTATTCTAGTTGCATTCATGTACCTAAAATCGAGATTCATGCCTATAATGGGTATTTCCTTTCTTCTAACGACATGTAATCCATTTAGATCCCCTTTCCTTTTTTTTCGCAGGAACTAACTACTATAAATCCATTTATTAAGTTGAACTATAGATATTTTATGTTGAATTACTATAACGGATGTGGGGAAGTATGTGAAAATGTCCCATATTCCTAGGATTGCGTTTTTTAAAGTATACATGTTCATAGGAGGCAGAAATTTGCTACTCGTGAAGGCAACTCAAGGCGCCAAAGCTGCCAGAGGTCAGCCCCAGGCAACCCAAGGCGCCAAAGCCGCCAGAGGTCGGCCCAAGCCAGCCCCCAGAGCCCATGCTCCCGAAGTAACTTTCCTTCAGAATAAACGGGAACGGGAATTACAGCAGTCGACTTTTAACATTTTGGGACTGCCCATGCCGTTTCTCCGAATCATTGCGAATCATTTTGCTCCCATGCCCCCATTCCACTTTTTGGTTTATACTATATAGTTAATCTTTTAATGTAGAGGTTTTGAAGGTAGTAATTTATAATAGGAGCTTGAGATAAGACATCAAGATAGCCTAAGTGAGGTAGGTGTAAAATGAACGCGATTGAAGTGCAGGATTTGCGTAAAGCTTTCAAGATACAAAAAAACCGCGAAGGCCTCAAAGGGGCCTTCGCTGATTTATTCAAACGGCAATATCAGGAAGTCATTGCCGTTAAAGATATTACGTTTGCCATTCCGCAAGGCGAAATTTGCGGCTATATCGGAGAGAACGGTGCAGGCAAATCAACGACGATCAAAATGTTGACCGGCATATTGGTGCCTACTTCCGGGAATCTCAAGGTTGGGGGCTACGTTCCTTATGAGGAGCGGGAGCGCTTCGTGCAGAATATCGGTGTTGTATTCGGCCAGCGCAGTCAGCTATGGTGGGACATCGGTGTGATCGAGTCGTTCCAGCTGCTGCGGAAGGTGTATCGGGTCTCGGAGCAGGACTTTAAGAAGCGGCTGGACGAGCTCGTCGAACGCCTGAAGCTCCAGGATCTGCTGAATCGCCCGGTGCGCAAGCTCAGTCTGGGACAGCGCATGCGCTGCGAACTGGTGGCTGCGCTGCTGCATAACCCGTCGATCCTGTTTCTCGATGAGCCGACGATCGGGCTCGACATCGTGGTGAAGTCGGAAATACGCGATTTCCTCAAGGATATGAACCGTGAACACGGAACAACGATCCTGTTAACGACGCACGACCTGCAGGACATTGAGGCCCTCTGCTCTCGCGTCATCATGCTGGATGATGGCCGAATTATTTACGACGGCGGGTTGGAGGAGCTTAAGCAGCGCTGGGGAACGGGACGTGAGGTGTTGTTCCAATTTGGAAGAGCGACCAAGCTGGAGACATTAAGGCAATGGACTACGGGACTGTCCGTGGAATGGTCAGCCGAGAATGATCTGAATGCCAAGGTCTGGATTCCACTGGAGCTCAACGTATCCGACGTACTCGGACGCGTTGTGGGACAAGCCGATATTACGGATATCAAAATCATCGAGACGAACACCGACGAAATTGTCCGCAGCATCTATCAGTCCGGGTCAGCCGAGAAGACGGAAGGTGCAGGGAGCTCAATAACGGATGGAGAGATCAGTCATGTCTAAACGTCTCACCACAGCATTCTCGGCATCCAAATCGAACAATCCGGGCGGACGAAAGTCGCCTGCTGGCGGAAGACGCTTGCTATTGGGCGCTTACTTGGATTTTATCCGTATCCGGTTCTTGACCATGCTTGCTTATCGAGTTAACTATTATACCGGCATTCTGATCTACACCCTCAATATCGGGGTCAATTATTTCACCTGGAAGGCCATTTATGGCGAAGGGGATTCCCTGGGCGGCTTTACCGCCGTGCAGATGACGACGTACGTCGCAGTGTCCTGGATGGCGAGGGCATTCTATTTCAACAATCTGGATCGGGAAATATCGACCGATATTCGGGACGGCAGCATTGCCATTCAATTTATACGTCCTTATAACTATGTGTTCGTCAAAATGATGCAGGGACTTGGGGAGGGCATGTTCCGCTTCCTGTTGTTCATGATTCCCGGCATGGCGATTGCCATGCTGCTGTTTCCGGTACAGCTGCCAACCGCTCCGTCGGCATGGGCAGGCTTTCTTGTCATGCTGATCTTCAGCTTCCTGATCAACTCGCAGATTAATGTCATTACGGGACTCTCGGCTTTCTTCATTGAGAATAACGAAGGCGTTATGCGGATGAAGCGTGTCCTGGTTGATCTCTTCTCTGGACTCATTGTACCGATCAGCTTGTTCCCGGGCTGGTTGTCCAAAGTGCTTGAGGTGCTGCCCTTTCAGGCGATCACCTATTTGCCGGGCTCCGTCTTTACGGGGAGGGTGCAGGGCGTCGGCATTTGGAACGTGCTGGGTATCCAGGTATTTTGGTTCGTGGCCTTGATCATCCCGATGATCCTGTTATACCGGGCGGCGCGTCAGCGACTGTTCGTGCAAGGAGGTTAACAAGAGGCATGACAAGGATATTTTATTATTTAGGATTAATTGTGGAATATTTTAAAAATTACATGAAAACCCGGCTCACCTATCGTGCCGACTTCTGGGTTGAGGTTATATCGGATCTGCTGTTCCAGGCGACGAACTTTATTTTTATATTAGTCGTGTTTATGCATACAGACAGCCTTGGGGGCTGGAGCCAAAACGAGGTTATATTCGTCTACGGCTTCTTCATGGTACCGTATGCCGTCTTCAGCTGCTTCGTCAACATGTGGAATTTCAGCGAGCGCTACATCGTCAAGGGAGAGATGGATCGCGTACTGACGCGTCCGGCGCATCATTTATTTCAAATTTTCTTGGAAAATATCGATCCGCCCGCGCTGATTGGCGCTGTCGTAGGTATGGTCATCATGGTGATCAGCGGCGGGCAGCTCGGACTGCCGTTCGAATGGTGGACGATCCCGGCGCTTATTGTTCTTACGCTTAGCGCGGTAGCGATTTATACAGGCATCTACACCGCGCTGACCTCGTTGTCATTCTATTCGGACGCACCGACTGGGATTCTTCCGCTCATGTTCAACATACAGAACTATGGGCGCTATCCGGTGACGATTTATAACCGGACGATTCAGATTCTTCTAACATGGGTCATCCCCTTCGCGTTTGTTGGCATCTACCCGGCTGCACTGTTCCTGCAGCGGGAAGAGATGACGAGCATGGCCCTGCTTACTCCGGTGATGGGGGCAATCTTCCTCACCATCGGCCTGTTGGCTTGGAACATGGGGGTTAGACGTTATAAAGGGGCAGGCTCCTAGGAGAGGGGCTAGTTAGTTTTAACAACATATAATATACGAATAGGGACTTGTCCAATTACGATAAAAACCGTTTCTTTCTTAAAGTGTTGGTGTGGTCGGGGGCATAAGCTTGTGTTCGCCTTTGTGACCGGGATTTCTGCCTCTTATGGACCTTATCATCCAAGAAATCTGGGAACAATAGCGATTGTAGAAACATTTTACGTGCTTGCCTCACATCCATTTCAATAGTTTAACTTATACAGGTCAATCTGTTATTAAGCCATAGCGTTTTCCACAATTATACGGACTTAACTGATATACGGGAATAACTGATGAACCCTTAATCTCACCTTGATTCTGATCAAATCTCAATGCTATACTCAAGTCAACGGTCATGAAGCATATGCCGCTTTGATACTTATAAGTATCGAAGCGGCATTTTTATTTCGTTCAGAAAAAGGGGGTGGGTTTTATGTTCAAGAAACAATATGAGATGTGGATGCAGAAACAAATTGAACAGGAGAAGAACCATCGAAGACGTGAGTTGTTACAAAAAGGACTTAGCCATGGAACCGTGCAGTTGTTGCATTCGATATGGTATCCGGTTGTCGGTAACTTCGATCATTTGTATCCGGAATGGGAGGTTCGTGATTTTAATAACGGATACCGGTATCTTGATTTGGCTTTTTTGCCGGGTT
Organism: Paenibacillus lentus; assembly: GCF_003931855.1. Classification (NCBI taxonomy): domain Bacteria; kingdom Bacillati; phylum Bacillota; class Bacilli; order Caryophanales; family Paenibacillaceae; genus Paenibacillus; species Paenibacillus lentus. The sequence goes on from NZ_CP034248.1 coordinate 1,227,616, forward strand.
GTGCGAAAGGAGATATAGAGATTCAAGATTACCGATCGCATGCTAGAGATTTGGATACACGTCGTTTCAAAGACTTATGTCGCAGACAAAGTTTGTTGTCGCTCGACGATTGGATCTTCCTGCCGATTGCGTATCTGTAGCCCCTATTAGCTTTCCTTTTTATTGATTACAGTATTGGGCTGCATACCAGCGCGCGGTTGACCTCATCTTATTTCAAGGCTGGCGCGATCTCGAGGCTGGTGCGATCTTAAGGCTGGTGCGATCCGATCAATTCTGTTCGTCCAGATCCCGCCGGTATAGCCTTTGGGAAGCCTTGTTAAATCCTCTGCGGCATCAAATCCTTCCGACCACTCTCCGCTGCCTGCGACGATAATGACCCGAGTGTTGACGCTATCCATGCGATTCAGAAATTTATTCGGCCATCCCCATAACCACGGGACGAACTTCTCGGGAATATGCAGCTGCGTATTCTTGCAGGCCGACGGCAAATAACCGCTCCAACCGATCCCCTCGTAGGACAGGAGGCAGCTCTTAAGCGTAGCCTTCGACATCACTCTCAGCCCAGGCAGCTCTTCCTGTAAAGCAGCTATAGGGGCGTCTCCTCCATAAACAGCTAGCTGCTCTAGGCGTGCTTCCGGCAGATCTGCAAGAAATTTCGCAAGCTGACGGCCTTCAGCGACATCGTTGCTTTTGATATGAAGGAGGAAGGAGCCACTCGGAAAATAGGACAGCACCTCATCCAGCGAAGGCATCAGTCCGATCCCTTTACCGCGGAAAGGGTACGTATCGCCATCATCCGCTGTATAACCGTATCCAATATCGATCTCCTTGAGCTCAGTCATCGTATAATCGCTGACCATGCCCTGTACATTTGTTCGGCAGTCCATCGTCCAATCATGAAAAACAGCAAACTGTCCGTCCTTCGTAGGCTTAATATCCAGCTCAACAATTTCTGCCCCGGCCTCAAATGCGGCCTCCATCGAGGGAATCGTATTCTCCAGATAAGGATGCTCAGGCTCGTAAATTCGCGTAGCTGTGCAAGTGTCTCCTTCGATTCCTTCCATGCTGAATGTCTGGGCCAGACCGCGATGCGCCAGCAGATAGGGGGCTCCATCGCGCCCCTTCGTCAGCAGAGAGGAGTTATTTAAAAAGAGAAAGGCAGATATAATGAGCAGAAAAATGACTACGCGTCTTAATTCTTTTTTGAATTTCATTTTCCACTCTCCTATCCATGCAAAATATGACGAAGCGTCTGATCCAGCTCTGGAAACTTAAACTTGTAGCCTTCCTGCATCAAGCGCTCGGGAATTACCCAGCGACTTTTTAGAATCAGTTCTGTCTCCGTTTGAATCATCACGGCACCGAGCTCTAGCAGCCACTTCGGTGAAGGCAGGCCGAACTTGCGATTCATCGCTTGCCGCAGCTGGCTCATCAGCTCGCGGTTCGTGACAGGGTTCGGGGAAGCGCAATTGAACACGCCGCTCAGATCCTTCCTAGCCTCCAGGAAAGTAATAATTCCATAAATGTCCTCGACATGGATCCAGCTAAATCGCTGGGTTCCTGGTCCTTGGACACCGCCAAGCCCAAAGCGAACGAGGTTTTTGTACGGAATCATCACGCCCCCATGTTCTCCAAGAACAATAGAAATGCGGAGCGCCGCTTGTCTCGTTGCCGGCAATTTAAAGGAGAAAAAGGCTTGCTCCCATGCCTGAGCGACCTCGACGGAAAAGCCGGCTCCGATCTCGCCGCCAGCCTCTGTCATAGGGCGATCTTCGGCATGCCTGTAAATCGTGGCTGTGCTGGAGTTGATCCAAAGCGGAGGCGGCTGCTTGCAAGCAAGCACCGCGGCGCCTAACAGCTGTGTCGTCTCTGTACGGGAATCCATGATGGCTTTTCTGTTCTTCTGAGTATAGCGACAATCGACGGATTTGCCCGCCAGGTTAATCAGTATGCTCGCTTGTTCTAATGCTTGAACGATGCCTTTGTGATTCTGCCATGAGATATGATCAGGCTGTCTTGAGATATGTACGATTTCATAACCATGCTCCTGAAATTTTTTACTTAGGTAGGTGCCGATGAATCCAGTTCCTCCAGCCAACACGATTTTTCCAGTCATAAGCGCAACAACTCCATTTCTGCGACATGATCACTACTGTTATTTCTTCGCCCATTTAATGTTGTAGACGTAGATAGGAGCACAAAGTTACACTTTCGGTACTATTTCTCAATAATAGAGCCTTGTTTTAATAAAAAAGATTTGGGACAATAATAAACAGAATTTTAAGTTCTGAAAAGAGGATAAAATATATGAATATATCATCCATTTATGGATTAACGCTAAATCAGCTCATTGCCTGGCTGGAGGAGCGGGGTCACAAGAAATCGCGTGCACTCCAGGTATGGGATTGGCTATATCGTAGGCGGGTACGCAGATTTGCCGATATGAGCGATGTCAAACCGGAGGTGCTGGCGCTGCTGGAGGAGCATTTTGCGCTGGAAACGCTGGTGGAGGAGGTCAAACAGCAGTCGGCGGACGGAACGATCAAGTTCCTCTTTAAACTGGCGGATGGCAACCTGATCGAGACTGTTCTGATGAGGCATAAGTTCGGTCTTTCCGTCTGTGTTACCACTCAGGTAGGCTGCAATATCGGCTGCAGCTTCTGCGCAAGCGGGTTGCTTAAGAAGAGTCGTGACTTAACGAGCGCCGAAATCGTCGAACAAATTATGAAGGTGCAGTTCCATCTGGATCAAGTCGGACAGGAGGAACGGGTCAGTCACATTGTAGTCATGGGAATCGGCGAGCCATTTGACAACTTCACGAACGTATCCAATTTCATACGGACAGTGAAGGATCATAAGGGGCTGGCTATCGGGCCAAGACGGATTACCGTATCGACAAGCGGCCTGGCGGATAAAATCATCGAATTCGCCGACTCTGATCTCAAGGTGAACTTGGCCATTTCCCTGCATGCTCCCAATAATGAGCTGCGGACGCGCATCATGAAGATCAACCGGGCGGTTCCGATTGAGCGATTGATGGAAGCTATAGACTACTATCTGGAAAAATCGAATCGCAAGGTTACCTTGGAATATATTTTGCTCAGAGATGTTAACGACGGCCAAGAGCACGCGCTAGAGCTTGCCGAGCTGATCGGCGACCGCCGGAGCGGGGTTACCGTCAACCTCATTCCGTATAACCCGGTGGATGAACATGGTCAGTACCAGAGAAGCCGCAAGGAGTCGATCTTGGCCTTCTACGATGTTATGAAGAAGCAGCAAATCAATTGTAGCGTTCGTCTGGAGCACGGTACGGATATCGATGCTGCCTGCGGACAATTGCGGAGCAAACAGATTAAGAAGGACAAGAGAATATCCTAAAAAAATCCGCGGCGTGAACAAATAGTGTTGTCATCCATAGACCTGTGCCGTTACCGTCCCTCATCCTTCTCATAGACTAATATGTAATATGATAAAGGAGGATGAGGATATTGGTTGAAGCCTATTATAATTGCCTGCATTGCAAAAATAAACGGGTTCGCATTTTGACCAGGGACGGTCGGCAATATACGGGAACAATTATGGACGTGGACTATAACAACGTTTATTTGCGTCCCGATGCCAGAGGGACTGTCAAAACCTCGGCATTCTATCCAGGGTTTTATGGGGGCGATATTTTAACGTTAAGCCTGTTTACGCTGTTGGCGATTGCTTTAATCTAAAAAATATAACGATGACATAACTCTCCTTTAAAGGGGAGTTTTTGTTATCCAGAAGGGCTTGTTGATAAGATGAACCTAAAGAATAATTTGAATAGTTTAACTTATATAGGTTTCTTATACAGGTTTCGTTAGAATTACTTTCAGCGTGTTTAGTAATATATATAATAGAATGATTACGGAAAGCCAGAAATGGGGTCGCTCGTCGCTAACAAATGAATAAAGGATTTAATATCCAATAAGGAAAAGGTGAGAATGATGCCGGTATGGCGTAATAGCTGCAAAAATCTGCTGATCATTTCGACGATCATCCTATCGACGATCATCCTATTAGGATGTTCTATTGCCGTAAGTACGTATTCCGGGGAGGCTGCTGTGAAGAACGAAAGGCCCTATACGGAGAAATTTATTACGAAGCATATGACGAATACGAACGGAACATTAGCGACATATTTGAAGCCTGCTATCTCAACGTACCCGGATATTGTTGCGGGCCGTGAGGCATTGTCCGAATCCTTAGGATTCTGGATGCAATATGCCGTTATGAGGCAGGACCATGCCTTGTTTGACCGTAGCTACCAAGTATTGAAAGACAAATTTCTAACCCCGGAGAAATATATCGTATGGAAGCTGGAGCCGGATGGCCGGATTAAGGTAAACACGAATGCGCTTGGCGACGATCTCCGCATTATCGGCAGTTTGTTGGAAGCGTCAGAGCTTTGGAAGAAGGATGAATATTTAACCACAGCGAAGGAAATATCGGATACTTTGCAGAGGTATGTACAGAAAGAAGGTTATTTCGTAGACTTTCATGACTTTGCGAGACATGAGTCACCATCGACGCTTAGCTTGGTTTATGTAGATATCGGAGTGCTCAAATTAATGAGGGATAGGCAGCTTGTTGATTCGGGCGTATACGAGCAATATGCGCAGGTACTCTCCAACATGCCGGATGACGGCATATTCTACCCAAAAACCTTTGATGTCCAGCAATTACAATATACTTTTGATGACCATGTGAATTTGATCGATCAATTGATTGTGGGCATTCACCTCGCGGCGATGGATGAGCCACCGACCGCTTTGATATCTTTTCTAAAACAAGAATTTCGTCAGTATAAAACCATTAAGGGACGCTACAACCGGGTAACCCGGACTGCGGAGGTCTCGTACGAATCACCTTCCGTCTATGGCTTGGCCATATTGCTTGCATTGGAATCGGAGGATAAGGAATGGGCAAAACAATTGCATAAACATATGATAACTCTAAAAAATAGGGACGCTTCCTACTCTGGCGGGTATGTATTCAACAAAAATACTCATTTCTTCGACAATGTTCTCCCACTACTTGCTGAAACGGCTTTGCAAAATCCATAATTTAGGGCGATTGTTTAGAAAGTGTATAGATTCATGCTGTAGAATTAAGTCATACAGGCTCGAAACTTCCGTTTATTTTATATTTTATGGCGGTGTGCCGCGGCACTTCTCGTATGGGCTTTTATATGGGAGTGCTTATTTTTTTACATCCATGTACAGTCTGCTAGACCCTCGTGGGCTGATGATGATAGAGAAGGAAGGTTGATTATGAGGGGTAGAGTACCGACACATCGTATTACATCAGGCTATTTGATTCTTATTTTTATCGCGATGCTAGAGCAGTTTCTCCTCTTTCTTCATGTTTACCTTGAGCAAAGCTATACTGGGGCGGAGTTTGCCTTCAGCATCGTGGCTTTAGCGGCGCTTCTAATCGGGCTAGTGCTCCCTTTGGGGTTGTCCGTAGTTGGGGCGTTTGTGTTTTTGGTTAGCTATTTTGTCTGGCTGTCGACTTATGCGGAGCCGGATATTTTGGCATTCTCTTGGATTGTAGTCGTGCCGGCTAATCTCGCTATTGCCGCTTTAATCAAAACCGCTTTGATTCGCAGTAAAATTATCATAGAGCGCATGGAAGAGCTGCAGTATCGGGCTCCTCAAGTTGATCTCAATACGACGCTCGGTAATAAAGAGGCTTTGGCTGAGATCGTAGTGAAGCAAACCAATTTAGCCAAAAGATACTCTGAGCAATATAGCTTCTGCATGGCGATGTTCAAGATTGATTTCCTTCCCTTAGTGCAGGAATCGCTTGGTTCTCAGCGCTATGCTCAACTTCTAATGGAGTTGTCGAGCATCATTCAGCAGCAGATTCGGTATGAGGATTATAAATTTTCTTTAGATCGGGGACGCTTCATTATCCTCTGCCCAATGGCTAACCATGAATTTCTGCAGGCTTTAACCGAGCGAATTAAGCAGGCCTTGTTGAACATACATTTTCTAGATAAAAAGGGTCAGCCCCTCAAGCTCGTTATTCGTGCGGGGGCCGTCGTGTTTCATAAGGAGCAATTCAGCAAATATAAGGATATCGATGCAGTCATTGCTGCGCTAGAAAGACATACGGAGACAGACCTTATCGGAGAATACATTTGATAGGATTTGCAGTTTGGGCAGGCAATGAATGGCCCTGGTTTTGCCGGAGGGAGGTGGCTGGATCTTGCTTATGACGGCGTATACAAGCTGGTTCATTCCACTGTGCATTGGAGTCAGCTTCATATTTGCAGTAACCGTGGTTATTCTGACGATTGCCATCCTTGCCTTTCGAGCCAGAGTAACCAAAAAGTATGATCGGGGGAATCTCAGTGGCTGATTTTTTGTTGGTTTTTTGTATAATTAGCATCTGGATCGCTGTATTCCAATCGATCATCATGATGATCGGGGCCATCCGCTTCGTCTGGCGGCAAAGCCAAACACCGCTCGTGCTGCCTGCGGATATGGAGGATTTCCCTACGGTGACGGTAATCGTTCCGGCTCATAATGAAGAGCTCGTTATTGCAGCTACAGCGAGACATGTCCTGCATTTGAATTACCCGGCGCATAAAATACAGTTTATCGTTGTCGCGGATAATTGCACGGATGATACAGCTGGCCGCCTCAAGGCGCTCAAGGCTCAGCCAGAGTACTGGCATCGGGATTTTTTCATTATGGAGCGCACAGGAACTGGCGGAAAATCGGGAGCGCTGAACGATGCGCTGAAGCATGCTGCCGGGGAATGGGTGTGCATCTTTGATGCCGATGCTGCACCGGAGAAAAATTCGCTGTTATTTCTTGTGCAAAAGGCGATGGAGGAACCGGAATTGTATGGCGCGGTGTTCGGCCGCAACAAAGCGCGAAACCGGGAGCAGAACTTTCTCTCTCGGTGTATTAACCTGGAATTGGTGACCATGCAGCGTGTGCTTCATACCGGGATGTGGGAGCTGTTCAAGCTGGGGACGATTCCCGGAACAAATTTTATCATTAAGACGTCGCTAATCAAAGAAATCGGTGGCTGGGACGAGCAGGCGTTGACGGAGGATACAGCAATTTCTTTTGAAATCCTTTCCAGAGGCCAGCTTATCGCGCTTGCCTCGCAAGCTGAGGCTTACCAGCAGGAGCCGGAGCAGCTTTCGGTATATATGAAGCAGCGCGAACGCTGGGCCAAAGGCAATTACCAGGTGGTTCTGGATAATTTCCATCACTTGTTCAGGCCCTCCAGCTGGCGGATCAAGCTGCATTTACTCTATTTTATGGCCAGTTACTTTTGGTTTTTGGTCACGATTGTGATTTCCGATCTGATCATTATGGTTAATGTCATTTATTGGGTTATGGCGTTATTTAAGCCCGAATTGACGTCACCTTTCCATTTTGCGGGAGATGTATATGTTTATCTCATCATAGCTTGGGCGCTGATGTATTACTTGTATGTGCTGCAGATCAATCTGGCACTCGCTTCGGATATCGGACAGAGCAACATTCGGAATTTTATTTTGTCCTGTATCACTTATTTTACTTATGCGCAGTTATTCCTCGTGATTTCAGTCCGCGCGTCTTACAATATGATCATGGACAAAATTATGCATCGGGAGAGCAAATGGTATAAGACGCAGCGATTTGATTAGTTCGATCAGTCTGGTTGGAAGGATATGATTTACTTAACGTGAAATGGAATACTCGCCTATGTATCGGAAACCTTCATGGTCTCTCAATCGCAAACCTAGCATGAAAATGAACAAGACGGAAGAAACCCCATCCTCATTTTAATAGTTCAACTTGTAATTTTAACAGTCCAACTTATATAAATGGATTTATAGTAGTTAGGTTCGGCGGTAAGGTAGGAAAAGTAGATTTAAATGTATTCCGTGTCATTAGAAGTAGGGATATGGCCAATCAAGGGGATGATTCATAATTTTAGGTGCATCCAATCCATCTAATCCCCTGTAACCTTCGTTTAGAGCATAATTAGATATGTCACTGTCTAGAAAGTCCGTTTTGAGTTAATTTAACCCAAAGCAAACGCCGAGGAATGCCGTATAACCAGCATTCTTAGGCGTTTGTTTTTTCAGGGAGGGTATTAATTATTTACTTTTCGGACAGCCCCCATCAGATCACCGCGATTGCCATAAGAACCCAGCCGACCAGGAATGCCACGCCGCCCAGCGGCGTAATTGCACCGAGTTTGCGGATGCCTGATAGGCTCAGGGCGTATAAACTACCGGAGAAGAGGATAATTCCTGTGAAGAGGAACCAGCCGGCAAGCATAATCAGGGAAGACGATTCGATTTGCACAGAAATTAAGCCTAATAGCAGCAAACCCAGCGCATGGGCAATGTGGTACTGAATTCCGGTTTGGTAAATTTTCATCATGTCCTCGGAGAGCTTATTCTTTAAAGCATGAGCTCCGAAAGCTCCTAAGGCTACGGCAAGAAACATCATGCACGCTCCGAGAAGTAATAGTGTTGTCATCGATGGAACACCTCCATTCCAAATAGTAGCCATAACAGGCATTTGCGTCAATTCGGTTCCGAGATGATTAAAAACCCAGAGTGTCACAAAATCGGGCATTCTTGGTATAGGTGAGATCTTCAGTGTCTTGCTCATGCTATTTTTGTGAGGAAAATGGTAGCTGTTCCCTTCCTTTCGGATAAGTTAAACAAGAAGAGCACCCAGGTGGAGATATCCCACTTGGGTGCTTTCCTCTATTGCTGAACCAAGGAGCGTTTAATAAGTTCCGTGTCTGTCGCGAGGAATCGACTGGTGTACTCTCTGGTGATACGGCAGACAGCTGGTGGGAAACTACACCAGCCTCTTGCGGATCGAGCCGGAGATCATGTCAATGATCGTAATCATGATAATGATCCCGAGCAGAATAATGCCGACTCGCTCCCAATTGCGGGAGCTTAAAGCAAAAATGAGCGGGGTTCCTATCCCACCAGCGCCGATGATGCCGAGAATCGTCGCGGAGCGAACATTAATCTCGAACCGGTACAAGGTATAGGAGAGGAAGCCAGGAAGCACCTGGGGAATTACAGCAAACCACATGATTTGCAAGCGGCTTGCCCCTGTAGCAATTAACGCTTCAATTGGGCCTTTGTCCAGGTTCTCCACCTCATCGGCGAACAGCTTGCCCAGCATGCCGACGGAGTGCAGCCCAAGCGCTAGCACCCCGGCGAAGGAGCCCGGGCCGACGGCCTTAATGAACAGAATGGCCATAATGATTTCCGGAAAGGTGCGAATGAAGCTTAGTAACATTTTTCCCGAACCGGACACCCATTTGGAGGAGCTCATATTGGTAGCCGCCCAGAAGGCAAAGGGAATGCAGACTACAGTTGATATAAAGGTGCCGAGCATGGATATCGCCAGCGTATCCAGCAGCCCTCGAAGTAAATCTTCGCCGTCGGGTAAGTAGACATAATCCCAGTCTGGCGAGAAGATTCCGGCCAGGATTGCTTTGGAGATTTGTCCGGCCGTTTCTTTAATGCCTGTATAAGGTATACCGGCGAAAGCCCAAATATAGACGATGGCAAGCGCTGCGTAAATGAGCCAGCGATAAGCTGGTTTTTTCGGCTTGCGCATGATTTTGTTTCCTGATTTTGTCATAACAGCTTCTCCCGCAGCTTCATGCTTACATAATCAATCACAAGCACGATAGCCAATGTAAAAATAATAATAACGCTAGTCTTGTCATACTCCAGAAAACCTAAAGTTACCTCGTAATAATGCCCGATACCACCGGCACCGACCAGGCCGAGAATGGCCGCCGCACGCACGTTGATTTCGAAGGTATACAGCACGTAGGAGGCAAAATGCGCTTGAATCTGCGGAATGACGGCGTATGAGATCCGCTGCAGTGGATTTGCGCCGACGGAGGTCATCGCTTCCAGCGGCCCGTGATCGATCGTCTCTAATGCCTCGTAGGTCAGCTTGGCGATCAGGCCCATGGAGAAGACTGCCAGAGCGAATATGCCGGGCAGCGGCCCAAGCCCAAAAATAGCGACAAACAGGGCAGCCAGCAACAGATCCGGGATGGTGCGCACAAGGTTAAGCAGGAAACGAACTGGATAGTAAATCCAGCCGGATCTTGTCAAATTGCTGGCGCACAGCAGGGCGACCGGAATGGCGCCGAGCGCTCCAAGCGTCGTTCCTACGAGGGCCATACGAATCGTCTCCAGCATCGCGTCTGTAATATTGTTGATATAGCTCCACTTCGGGGGAAACATCTCCCGTAGCAGATCGAGCATATTAGGAATGCCGGCCACGAGTTCACCGATTGTTGACTCCGTCTGAACCGCGCTGCCCCAGAGCAGAAGCAGGATAATGACGACGGTCAGACCATGCTTCAACCGACTGGGGGCCTTTGGGCGGGCGTGAATAGGGAGGCTCGGCTTCGCATTCATACAACCCGCTCCTCCAGCAGCTCATCCTGTTCAATCGGCCGTCCATATATTGAGGCAAATACGTTGTCGGTTGCCTCTGACACCGGACCGTCAAAAACCACCTCTCCCGCTCGGAGCCCGATAATCCGCGTAGCGTATGCTCTTGCCAGATCGATGAAGTGCAGGTTGACGATCGTCGTAATGCCGAGTTCCTGATTAATCCGCTTCAGATCGTCCATGACCTGTTTGGTCGTCAGAGGATCGAGAGAGGCCACTGGTTCATCCGCGAGGATGATTTTGGCTTCCTGAGCAAGCACGCGCGCAATGGCGACCCGTTGCTGCTGCCCGCCAGACAGCTGGTCGGCCCGGATATAGGCTTTATCGGCAATATTAACGCGGCGCAGCGCTTCAAAGGCGATGTCGGTGTCCTCCTTGGGGAATAGCCCAAGCAAGGTTCTTAATGTGGAATGGTAACCGACTCTTCCGGCCATGACATTGCGCAGCACGGTAGAGCGCTTGACCAGATTGAAGCTTTGAAAGATCATGCCAATATCACGGCGGATGGTGCGAAGCTGTTGTCCCGAAGCTTGCGTAATCGATTTTCCGCCAATGCGGATATCTCCTTCGGTAATGTCGTGCAGTCGGTTCATCGAACGAAGCAACGTGGATTTTCCCGCTCCCGACAAGCCAACGATGACGACGAATTCGCCCTGGGAAATAGACAGATTAATTTGGTTTAGACCCTTGGTGCCATTGGGATAGGTTTTGGATACATTCGTCAGTTCTATCACGTATATGATCATTCCTTATTATTGTTTTATCGCGCAATTCTGCTTAACATCTCTAATAACAAGCACAGCCAGTCATAGTGCGGCAGCACTCCAACTGGCTTGCTCATTTCACGTACGGTGTTCCAGAGGTTCCAATTCCAAATGATCCGCTTACTCTGTTTTTACTTTCTCCCCGTATTCACGCACGATATCGAAGGTGCTGTCTTGCGATTTCACGTAGCCTTCGTGCGAGTAAATTTCTTGAATGATCGCTCGGCCAGCTTCATCCTTGCCAATATCGATGAAGGCGCTAGCGATCTTCTCGCTCCACTCCGCGTTCATGTCCGTACGCACGGTGACTGTATCGTTCGGGATTGGCTCGGTGAACGTCAGAACTTCTGTGTCCTCAAATACTGTCGGATAATCGCCTTTCACGATATTTCGTGCATCCTGGAAAATCGCCGCTGCATCGACATCGTCGTTCAATACGGCGAGCACGCCTTGGTCATGTCCCTTTACCGTAATGGCTTGAACGTCCTTGAGCGGGTCAAGTCCAGCTTCCAAAAGCTTGCCTGCGGGCCATACGAACCCTGCGGAGGATGTTACGTTCTGATACGCGATACGTTTGCCCTTCAAATCGCTGACGGATTGAATGTCGGAATCCTTCTTGACGATGATCATCGCCTTGTAGAAATCGACAAGCTCTTCAGTAGGAGCACCCGTATCATCCTGTACTCCGAAGCGTTGAGCTTGCAGAATAACATCGGCAGCGCCCTTCTCTTTGGCTAAGACATAAGCGGTTGGGGGCAGGAAGCCGACATCTACCTTTTTGGAGGCCATTGCCTCAATAATTGTGTTGTAGTCGGTGGATACGCTGACTTTGACCGGAATGCCCAGACGATCTGTCAGCAGTTTTTCAAGCGGCTTGGCTTTCGCTTCGAGCGTGTCTGCATTTTGAGATGGGACGAATTGAACAGTTAACGTTTCCGGTACATATCCAGTAGCTTCTGGTGTATTTGCAGGCTGGTTCTCCTGTTGATTAGCGGGTTGGTTCGCCGCTGCATCCTTGCCGGTATTGCTTACCGTGGCATTGGAATTGCAAGCGCTAAGGAAGGCGACGGATAAGAACAATGGCAGAATGAATCGGGTTATTTTTCTCAAACGGTATGACCTCCACAAATCTTTTTTGAATTGCTCATTTAACTATAAAAGAGGTTTATTAACGGCTTGTTAGCAGAAATCTATCTTTATGTAAAAAAATGCATTTTTTACCCAGGCCCATTTAATATAAAACATGATTTCACTTGATAGACTAAGTGGAGATGCGGCGGATCTAGTACGATGGCGTAATTTTGATATACAAGGAGTAAGGAGACGAGGACGATGACAATGGACAAAACAGCCGTATGCGAAATACTCGTGACGAGTGACATTCATGGACATATTTACCCGACCGATTACAGAACGGCAGAGGAAAGAAATCTAGGTTTGGCAAAAATAGCTTCGCTAATTGAGCGAGAACGGCAGCGTGCTCCCGACTTGCTTCTGCTAGACAACGGCGATTTGATCCAAGGTTCGCCGTTGACCTCGTATTTCATCAAGCAGCAAGCCAGCAAGCTTCACCCCATGGTTGCTGTGTTGAACAAGCTGGATTATGATGCTGCCGTGCCGGGGAATCATGAGTTTAACTATGGTCAGGATATACTGAATGGGGTCATGGAAGAATCATCTTTCCCTTGGTTGTCGGCAGGAATTGTCGATCTGAAGACGGGAAATCCCGCGTTTGGAAGACCCTATATTGTCAAAAAAATAGGCCCTTCTACGGATCCGGTTAAGGTAGTGATTCTTGGAGTAACGACGCACTATATCCCCAACTGGGAGAATCCACAGCATCTGGAGGGGTTAGAGTTTCGCGATGCATTGGAAACGACGAAGGCATGGGTGGCCCATATTCGGGAGCAGGAGTGCCCCGATCTGCTTGTCGTCTCTTATCATGGCGGGTTCGAGCGCGATCTGGATAGCGGCGAGGCTACGGAGAAGCTGAGTGGAGAGAACCAGGGATATGCGATCTGCCGGGAGGTCGAAGGGATTGACGTGCTGATTACCGGGCACCAGCATCGTTTCCTGGCAACACAATTGGGGGACGTAACCGTTATTCAGCCCGGGTGCCATGGACAAGCCTTGGGCAAAATTATGGTGGACTTGGAGATGCAGGGGGGGCGGTGGCGAGTCCGTCAGAAGTCCGCTGAGCTGCTGAGGGTAGATGAATCGGTGAGCGCGGATAGAACGATTTTGGCTATGCTCTCTGACTTGGAGGCTAAGACGCAAAGCTGGCTGGATCAGCCGATTGGACAGGTGGAGGGGGATATGCGTATCCATAGCTCGTTCATCTGCCGGACGGAGGATCATGCGTTTATGGAATTCGTGAATAAGGTACAGATGGAGGTCACCGGAGCCCAGGTATCCTGCGCCGCCTTGTTGAGTGAAGAATCTCGGGGCTTCGGATCAACGATCACTATGCGGGATGTGTTGAGTAATTTTATGTATCCTAACACTTTGACTGTACTTCGCCTTCAGGGGAGGGATATCCGGGCTGCATTAGAGCAGACTGCCGCATATTTTGTCGTCAGTTCGGACGGGAACCTTGCGGTCAATCCGGCTTACGTCCGGCCCAAAGCCCAGCATTACAATTACGATATGTGGGAGGGCATCTGCTATGAGTTTGATATCGCCAGGCCGCTGGGGCAGCGGGTAGTCAAACTGACCGATCTCGACGGCGTGAATATCGAGGAAGAGATGAAGTTCGAGGTAGTTATGAACAGCTACCGGGCCGGTGGCGGGGGAGATTACGAGATGTTCAAGGGGAAGCCGGTCGTGCGGGAGATCGGAGCTGATATGGCTGAGTTGATCGCAGAATATATTCAGCAGCACCGGACGATTAAAGCAGGCTGCGACCATAATTGGAGGGTTATTGTGGGCGGAACGGAGGAATGACGATAACCGCTCTAGGAAAAGGCGCTATTTATCGAATATTATCCTATGGTACAATGACAAACATTAGGGCAAGCTAGAAGCTGTACAAGACCTTCCGGTGGAGCCCATAACCCATAACCTACCGTCAAAAAGGAGCTGACTATTTATGAGTGAACAAATCAATGAGCAAGAGCTGATCCAATACATAGCCGAGCGAGTGCAGGCCAAACCGGAGGCAATCCGGCTCGTGCTGAAGCATGAGGAGGCTTTTATCAATAATGCCCATAAGGGAGCCAAAGGGGACGTCGATATCGATGGCGATGAATTGGTCGACTATGTGCTGAGTCGTTCGGACGTGAAGCTGGATGAGTTGACGGTGGAGACGATCCTGGAGCTGGAGATGGATTATCTCATGGATAAGGGACTGGCTGGTTACGTGGATTAAGGTAGCTAATGAGCGAGGCATATGGCATGATATGCAGCAAAAAACAACCTCTCCCCTTCTGCTGTATGTATTGCAGAAGGGGATTTTTGCGTTGCACCCGGCGAAGCGGAGCACTCGGGGCGGAAGACGTGCGCAGCTTTCAGCGGTCGGTGTTGCGTGCAAGCCGCGGGTCGGCCAACCACAGTCATTTGTCAGATAACATTATTTCCTGTCGAATTAATCTGTTCTGAAGCCTTGTGCAATGTTATGATATGGATAATATTGCACAATTATTACATACGCTATATGACTAAGAACATAAAGAACTGCACAGGAGGAAGAAACAACAGTGAATGGCCCTATGATCATCACCCTTATTGTTCTGATTGCGGCCTCAATATTATTTGTATCGGGGAAAATTCGCTCCGATCTTGTAGCAATCGGTTCCTTAATCATTTTGATGCTGTTCAATATACTGACCCCGGCTGAGGCATTATCCGGTTTTTCCAATTCCGTGGTCATCATGATGATCGGATTGTTCGTTGTAGGCGGCGGTATTTTTCAGACCGGTCTGGCCAAGATGGGGAGCCGGGTACTGCTTCGCTTGGCCGGCACAAGTGAAACTCGGCTGCTTGTTATGGTCATGCTGGTTACTTCGGTGATCGGGGCTTTTGTCAGCAATACAGGTACTGTTGCCGTCATGATGCCGATTGTAGTGAGCCTGGCAATGAGCGCGGGAACCCATCCGGGGAAGCTGCTTATGCCGCTCGCTTTTGCCAGTAGTTTAGGCGGTATGCTTACGCTTATCGGTACCCCGCCCAACTTGGTCATTCAAGAGACGCTTCTTCAAGCCGGGTACAAGGGCTTGTCCTTCTTTACCTTTACGCCGATCGGTATCGTCTGTTTGCTGACAGGCATTATCGGCCTGCTTTTTCTGCGCCGCTTCCTGCCAGACCATCAGAAGGAGTTGGGCAAGGGGAAAAAGAAAGGCCGTTCGCTGAAGGAGCTCGCCAAGCAATATCAATTAACGCAAAATCTATTTCGTGTTCAGGTGAATAAGGACTCACCGATTCAATCCAAAACGCTACTGGAGCTAGATGTATCTGCCAAATTCGAGGTCAATGTCATTGAGATTCGCCGTAAAATTTCCGCGAAGAACCAATTTTTTAAGACGATTAATCAGGAAATCGCCGGTCCGGACACGGTCATACATGAGGACGATATTCTGTATGTTAACGGGACATTCGAGCGAGCGGAGCAATTTGCTCAGCACTACGGGCTCACTTTGCTTGATCACCATGTTGCGGAAAGAAGCGGGCCGCAGTCAGAGCAGTCCGAACAGTATGCGACCAGCGAGGTTGGGATTGCCGAGGTGATGTTAACGCCGAATTCCAGTTTGATCGGCAGGTTGGTCAAGGATTCGGGGTTCCGTGAGAAGTATCGTGTAAACATTTTGGGGATTCAGCGGAAGGAGCAGTATCTTCTTCATAATTTGAAAGAAGAACGAATGAAATTCGGAGACGCATTGCTCATCCAAGGCACCTGGAAGGATATCGCGCTGCTGGCGGCAAACCAGGCGAATGTCGTTGTTGTAGGGCAGCCAATCGAGGAGTCGCGCAAGGTGACGATGGACATTAAGGCGCCGATCGCCGCTGGAATTATGCTGCTCATGGTCGCCCTGCTCATCACGGAGCTGGTGCCTGCGGTGGTGGCTGTGATGATTGCAGCTGTATTGATGGTCGTCTTTGGCTGTGTCCGAAATATGGAGGAGGCGTACAAAAGCATCAACTGGGAAAGTATCGTGCTGATTGGCGGCATGATCCCCATGTCGATCGCCATTGAGAAAACCGGGGCGGCCACGCTGTTATCCGAAGGACTGGTCAGCATGCTTGGCGGCTATGGCCCGATTGCGCTGCTGGCGGGCGTATATTTTACGACATCTCTACTTACGATGTTCATCAGTAACACAGCTTGCGCGGTATTATTTGCGCCGATTGCCCTCACTGCGGCGATTCAGTTCGGCGTGAGTCCCTATCCTTATTTGTTTGCGGTGTCGATCGGGGCAAGCATGTGCTTCGCTTCACCGTTCTCCACACCGCCGAATGCTCTCGTCATGTCGGCGGGGCGCTATAAATTTAGCCATTACATCAAAGTCGGCCTCCCGCTACAGGTGTTTATCGGTGTGGTGATGGTGGCAGTGCTGCCGTTGTTTTTTCCGTTTTAATGAGCTTCTATAGACATGATAGGGATAGAACGTTCTCTTTCGTAGTTTAGGCACGGAGGAGAGCGTTTTTTATTTTTAAAACCACAACTATGTCGTTTATATTAATTAAAATGCAATATATATTTGACATAAAGTCATGTTTACTGTATGTTTAAAACAGGAACAATGATTACATACGGTGAGAGGGTGTCTGGAAATGAGATGGCTTCCGTGGGTTTCAAGCCAGAATAAGCAAGTTGACGAGAGAGTTGTTAATACGCAGAACAAGATATATAAAGAAATATATATGCTGATTATGTTGATCTGTTTGGGATCAGTCATAGTTAAAAATGCTGTGTTGGACACGGATAGATTGGTGATTACGGAGATTGTCATTATGCTGGCCACTAGTCTGTATTATTTGATTCGATCTGTTTCCCTTGGAGTGTATTCAGATGCGGTTGAGGTTCATGATCGCAGCAGCAAATTTAAAATGAGTACCAAGAATATTGTGGCGGGCAGCCTATTAGGTTTAGGGCTGGCATTGTTTTTCGGCTTCCGCAGCGCAATTTTATATGCCGATGGGACGATGCAGTCTCTCTGGTACTTCATTCTTGTATTTGCAGCCTCCTTGATGATCTATATCCCGGTATTTTTGCTGTTGACCTTTGGCCTTCATACGGCGGCTAATAAAGCCAGTACGCATGTAAACAAGGATGAACTCGAATGAAAAATATGAAAATGAAGCTGGCCAGAGTTGAAAAGGACTTGTCACAGGAGCAGCTAGCTCAACTAGTCGGCGTGTCTAGGCAAACGATCGGATTAATCGAGCTGGGGAAATATAATCCTAGTTTGAGCTTGTGCGTGGCGATCTGCAAAACCTTGTCCAAGACGTTGAATGATCTTTTTTGGGAGGAATAGTAGGAACTAAAATAGGATCTAAAAATAATATGAGTTCATCCCTGTGCAAGAATGGATAGGCTAGTAAAAAATCCCCAGAGTCTAGCCGATAAATATAGCAGATGGGTAAATAGAATGGGGGCCTACAGAAAATGGGGAGACGGGTACAACTCATAGTTTGCAGTATATTGTTGTGCGTCCTGCTATCCTCTTGCAGCTTGATTGATGAGTTCAAGATGAGCTCGAGTGTTAACGGGGCAAGCGTGGAAGAGGAGCATGCAGCTGCCAAATACAGCGCTTACATCAATTTGAACAATATGATGACGGGCGGAATGTTTGATCGAGCCATCGAGAGTTATACGGACGAATTTGGCATGAGCGAAGAAATTTATATTCGTGAAGATTTCGACAGCTTTACCTCAGTTCCGGGGTTGGATGGATTGGTAAAGACGGTAAACACGGCTGTGGATCGTGCCGCCGGTGAGCCGTCATACGGTGCGGCAGATGAAGCGCTTATTCAATTAGGGCCCGCCATGCTTGATTTGTTGGATACGATGGAGGAAATCTCCAATTACTATCGTGATCAATCCTACATAGAGGATCAATTCCATAGAGGTAGAGAATTGCACAGTCAATTCATTGCCCAATATTATACATATGAGCCCTTGGCCGATCAATTTTATAATGATTTCGACGAGATTGCCGCTCAGCAGAAGCTGAAGGATCTGGAGACGCTGAAGGAGCAGGACTTTTTAATTCGCTACTATGCGCTCAGTGTCGTTATGCGCGCCCAAGATATTGAGAAGGCTTTTTTTGAAGCGGAGATCTATGATGAGAATATTTTGGATTATAACGTAGAGGAATACCGGGTACTATTCGACAGGCTGGTCGATGATGCGAATCAGTTCATGGACTATGCGGAAGATCCCAAACGGAGAAAGCAAGAGTCCTGGACGACGCTTCCAGAGATGGACGGGGCCCTTCAAGAGGTGATCGGTGCCTCGACGGATATTTTAACGATTCTGGAGACCCGGGATACGAGCATCAATATCGATAATAACATGATGAGCAGCTATTTTTCCCAAGTGTCTCGCCTGATCGATGCTTACAACTACAATATTCGCGTCGATAGAGTTAAATAGTTCTGTTGCGTTGGATGACGGTAATTCGGTTATAACGGGTTCGAGGTTACAGGCAGGTGTCCACCTGCCTGTTTTTTTTGTTTTTAAGGAAGACTGAACGACTAACACCTGCAGCACATGGTATACTATGGGGAACGAATGTTCTTTGAATGATCGGTAGGTGAGCTCGTGAATCATCGGGTAGAAATAGCTGTCCGCCATCTTGTAGAGTATGTATTCCGGGGCGGCAGCTTGGAAGGAGGCTTCCGTAGCGCCTCCACGCTGACGGAAGGGACGAAGGCGCATCAGAAGATACAGAAGCAATACGGCGAGCAGGATCAAAAGGAAGTCTATTTGTCTATAGAAATCCCCAATGGCGAGTTCGTATTCATCATAGATGGCCGCTGTGACGGTCTGTTAGTGGATGAGGATGGGACGATCACAATCGATGAGATTAAGTCAACAGCGATGGAGCTGGAGGGGATTGATTCGGACACCTTTCCGGTTCATTGGGCTCAGGCCAAATGCTATGCGTATATGTATGCCAAGACTCATGACATACCTGAACTGAACATTCAGCTCACATATGTTCAGGTGGATACGGAAGAGCATAAAAGATTCATGCAAACGATGACGATCGAGCAGTTGGAAGCCTTCGTGATAGACGTGATTGAGGCGTATGCGCCTTACGTTGAAATGCTGCACCACCATCGGGCAAAGCGGGATGCAAGCATCGATCGCTTGGCATTTCCTTTCCCTGCTTATCGGAAAGGGCAGCGGAAGCTGGCAGGATCGGTGTATACGAGTATCGCCGAAGGAGTTAAGCTATTCGCTCAGGCGCCGACGGGAATTGGTAAGACGATGTCCACGATTTTTCCGACCGTCAAGGCTATGGGAACGGGGCTGCTGCAGGGTTTCTTCTATCTCACCGCCAAGACAATTACCCGGACAGCTGCCGAGGAAGCTTTAGCCCGGCTGCGAGCTGGCGGATTGCATCTTCACGCGGTAACTATTACGGCGAAGGAGAAGATCTGCTTTCAGGATCAGGTAAGCTGCCGGAAAGAGGATTGCATTTATGCTGACGGTTATTATGACCGAGTAAATGAAGCCATATTGGATATGCTCAGTCATGAGACGCTCATTCAACGCGGAGTCATAGAGGCATATGCACGCAAGCACCGCATCTGCCCGTTTGAATTTTCGCTGGATGCGGCTTACGCTGCAGATGCGGTGATTTGCGATTATAATTATATTTTTGATCCTCGGGTATCCTTGAAAAGGCAGTTCGCCGAGCAGAAGCGGCAAACTGCGTTGCTGATTGATGAAGCGCATAATTTAGTGGATCGGTCCAGAGAGATGTTCTCCAGCCTGCTTAGCAAATCGACATTTCTTGCGGTGCAGCGAGAGTATAAGGCTGTGAATAAGGGCGTATTCGAAGCCGCCAAGGCGGTGAATGCTTATTTTATACGGCTGCGCAAGCAGGCGGAGGAGAAGCACTTCATCCAGCGAGAGGCTCCGGAGGAGTTGCTGCAGCTGATCGAAGCATTCATCCAGCAAGCCGAGCGCGAGCTGGCAAATGGCGCGATCCGCCCAAATCCGGTGACGGGATCGCTGCTGCTCGAGACGTATTTTGAAGCTGTTAACTTCGCTAAAATCGGGAAGCTGTATGATGAGCGCTATGTGACGTACGTGGAAATTTCCAGCCAGGAGTTGCGGATAAGGCTATTTTGCCTAGATCCCTCTCATTTGCTGAGGGAAATGGGCAAGGGGTATCGCTCGCATATTTATTTTTCGGCAACGCTGTCTCCAATCGGCTTCTACAGAGATATGCTGGGAGCAGATCGTGACGATTATACGGTATCTATTCCATCTCCCTTTTCCAGCGAGCAGTTGGAGGTTGTGCTACTGCCTCTGTCGACGCGTTATCGCGATCGTGAACTGACGATGGAGCCGCTGGCAACATATTTGCAGCAGTTAACAGAAGGACGCCCGGGGAATTATTTATTCTTTTTTCCCTCCTATGCCTATATGAATATGGTCTATGAGCGCTTCATGGCCGGAGATCCTCTAGTAGAAACGATTCTACAGCATGGTGAAATGTCGGAGGAGGAACGGGAGAGTTATTTAGCAGCTTTTGAAGAAGGTGATGGTGGCGAGACGTTGGTGGGATTCGCTGTCATGGGCGGGATATTCTCGGAAGGCATCGATTTGGTTGGGAACCGTTTGACTGGTGTAGTCATTGTCGGCGTAGGCCTGCCGCAAATCGGCCCGGAACGGAATATTATGCGAGACTATTTTGATCATACGGGCAGAAATGGATATGACTATGCCTATGTGTTCCCGGGTATGAATAAGGTATTGCAGGCAGGAGGACGACTCATTCGTTCTGAGCAGGATACTGGATTGCTGGTGCTGGTGGATGACCGGTATTTGCAGCCGCATTATGCCAGATTGCTGCCCGCGGAGTGGAGCGATTACGCTATAATTAAATTCTAATTTATAGACTTGCTCCTTTATTTGTTTCGAAGACTTGAAGCCCCTCGCTCGCGCCCATAGTTTTACCTATAAGCAAAAGCGCAGTCTGCTTATGACTGCGCCTTCTCCTCAAATTGCCTTGCAATGCCGATAATGACTTCGGTTGCCTTCAACATGTTGTCTACCGAGATGTACTCAAATCTGCCGTGGTAGTTCTCACCGCCTGTAAACAGGTTAGGCGTTGGCAGCCCCATATAAGACAACTGAGATCCATCGGTACCACCCCGGATCGGGGTCATGACAGGCTCGATTCCGAGGCTTCTCATCACCTCGGCGGCCACGTGAACGATGTCCATGACGGGCTCGATTTTCTCACGCATATTGTAATATTCGTCCCGGATGTCGAGGACAACTTTGTCATGGCCGTATTTTGCCTTGAGCTCTTCAGCGATGCTCTCCATCTTGGCCTTGCGGGCTTCAAATTGCTCACGGTCAAAATCGCGAATGAGGTACTGCAACCGGGTTTGTTCGACGTCCCCCTTTATTGAAGAAAGATGATAGAAGCCCTCATATCCCTCCGTATGCTCGGGCGCTTCCCCAGCCGGAAGCTGGGCATGAAATTCCATGGCGATTTTAGTGGAATTGATCATTTTGCCCTTGGCTGTTCCCGGGTGAACATTTATTCCTTTGCACGTAATCTTGGCGGTGGCGGCATTGAAGCTTTCATATTCCAGCTCACCCAAAGGCCCGCCGTCTACTGTATAAGCGAAATCAGCGCCGAAGGCAGCTACGTCAAAGCGTTCAGGGCCTCTCCCAATTTCCTCATCTGGTGTAAAGGCTACTCGGATGGTGCCGTGCTTGATTTCAGGGTGATTAATCAAATAGGCCATCGCGGTCATAATTTCGGCAATTCCCGCTTTATCGTCGGCGCCGAGCAGGGTGGTGCCATCCGTCGTAATCAGTGTATGTCCTTTATAATTGTGCAGCTCCGGAAATTCCCGAGGGGACAGCACGATATTTCCGGCTTCATTTAGTAGAATGTCACCGCCGTCGTAGCTTTCTACAATTTGCGGCTTGACATCAGCGCCGGAGAATTCGGTAGCCGTATCCAGATGGGCTAGAAAGCCGATGACTGGTACGTCCTTGACCGTGTTGCCGGGCAGGGTGGCCATGACATAGCCATTGTCGTCGATGCTGACATCCTCCATGCCGATCTCTTGAAGCTCTCGAACCAGTTGTCTTGCTAAAGTGAGTTGTCCGGGAGTAGACGGGCAAATCTCGTTGTCTTCATTGGACTGTGTATCGATGCGGGCATAAGAGGTAAATCGGTTGATGATTTCGTCTCTCACAGGAATCAGCCTCTTTTCGTTATATTCGTTACTCATTGAATTGTATCAAAGCGGATGCTTGCATGAAAGTGACCTAGAAAGGGGAGAAGGTATTCATTTAGGCTCATATAAAAATATTCGGCATTTTTGCTGCTATTATCTTGAATGAGTTGTTTAAACAATCTGAGCTTGAAACGTTTCCAAAAAAGTGTTGAAACGTTTCCAACTTGGTGTTATTATAATAATCAAATAGTTTAAGTGAGGGGTTAAATGTCTAGTATTAAAGATGTAGCCAAATTAGCTGGGGTAGCTGTGGGAACTGTGTCCCGAGTTATTAATAATTCAGGCGCTGTAAGTCCTGCCACACGCAAAAAAGTAGAGAAAGCTATTCAAGAGTTGAATTATATTCCTAATGAGATTGCCCGTAATTTCAAAATGCGGAAATCCAAGATGGTAGCTCTACTGCTCCCGAGTATCTGGCATCCCTTTTTTTCTGAATTGGCTTATTACATTGAAGATGAGTTAGATCGGGAAGGCTTTAAGCTCATGCTTTG
This sequence comes from Paenibacillus lentus, assembly GCF_003931855.1. NCBI lineage: Bacteria > Bacillati > Bacillota > Bacilli > Caryophanales > Paenibacillaceae > Paenibacillus > Paenibacillus lentus. The sequence goes on from NZ_CP034248.1 coordinate 1,250,799, forward strand.
CAATAGCGGTGGCAAACCTGAAAAGGAATTGTATTATCTGGAGATGCTTCAGCAGAATAAAGTGGCAGGTATTGTAGGCATTACGTACAACGATATTGAAGATAACGTGAGCAATGATATTCCGATTGTTAGCATCGATAGACATTTCAACAAGAACATCACATGCGTCACGTCGGATAATTATGAAGGGGGGCGCTTGGCCCTAAGAGAACTCGTCAAAGCGGGGGCGAGGAAACCAGCTTATCTAGGAAGCGTCACCTCTGTTTTTAGTGAAACGATGAACCGAAGAGAAGGTTTTATCGATGAGGCAAAAAAGTTAGGTGTCGACTATATCGTATACGAAAAGCCGGATCCCGTTGTGGATGACGACGCCTATTTTGGGGATTTTTTGAAAAATCATCGTGATGTGGACGGTATTTTTGCCATAACTGATATGTTTGCTGCTAAATATATAGAAAGGGCAGGCAGAGAGGGGATCCGTGTTCCAGATGATGTGAAGGTCATTGGTTACGATGGCATTCAGGATCATCCTTATTTCCATCCTATTTTATCTACGATTAGGCAGCCTGTAGAAGAGATGGCGCGTATGACGATCAGGCTTCTTTACAAAAAGATTGAAGGTGAAGTGCTGGATCGAGAAGTTTATCTTCTTCCGGTTAAATTTAGGCAAGGTGAAACTACCTAATAAATTTGATTAAATAGACTTTTCTTTATTAGAAAAACCTCAACTGCTACGACAGCCTCAGCGTGTGGTATTGCAGATTGACGTTTTTCTCAAGCTAAATTGGAAACGTTTCAATATCGCAAAAGTTCATACGAGAAAGGAAGTATCAAGATGAAATCAGAAATTAGCGGGGGGAACAACCTATGATCAAACCCAGTCGTAAAACATGGAGCCGAATGAAACGCGATTATGAGCTGTACCTGTTTTTGCTGCCAATAATTATCGTTTATCTTGTATTTAAATATTATCCAATGTACGGAGTGCAAATCGCTTTTAAGGACTTTTCGCCGAGCCGGGGAATATGGGGAAGCGAATGGGTAGGCTTTCAGCACTTTATTGATTTTTTCGATTCCTATAATTTTTGGACAATTATGAATAATACGCTGACACTCAGCTTTCTATCGCTAATTTTTAGCTTTCCGGCTCCCATCATCATTGCAATTATGCTGAATCAAATGCTTGGCAAGCGATATAAGAAATTTATCCAGACCGTTATTTATGCGCCGCACTTTATTTCTACCGTTGTGCTGGTTGGCATGCTCCATGTTTTTTTATCGCCCAACAGCGGAATAGTGAACCACTTCATTGCCTGGTTAGGCGGGGAACCTATTCTGTTCATGGCTAACGAAGGTTGGTTCCGTCCCTTGTATATATTGTCAGGCATCTGGCAAGAGACGGGCTTCTCAACGATTATTTACCTGGCAGCTCTCGCGGGGGTTAATCCGGAATTACACGAAGCCGCGACGATGGATGGGGCAAGTAAATGGAAGCGGGTATGGAACGTGGATATCCCAAGTATTTTACCGACGATTGTGATCCTGTTGATTCTAGCACTCGGCAATATTATGAGTATTGGTTTTGAAAAGGCATTTCTGATGCAAAGCGATTTGAACTACGCTACCTCCAATATTATTCCAACCTATGTTTATGAGATGGGTATTCAGAAGGCTCAATATAGCTTTTCAACGGCGGTTGGCTTGTTCAATTCCATGATTAACATTGTCTTAATTGTGACCGTCAATCGGGTCGCCAAAAAAATGACGGAAACCAGTTTATGGTAGGGGGGCTCACTTTGAACGAATTATTAAAAAGAAAAAGTAGGGGAGACGTGTGGTTTGACGTCATCAACTATACCGTATTAACCGTAATCATGCTGCTTGTTTTATTCCCGCTATATTTTGTACTGATTGCCTCATTCAGTGATCCTAATTTGATCTATTCCGGGGAAGTATGGTTGTTCCCGAAGGGCTTTACGCTGGATGGATATGTAAGAATCTTTAACGATTCATCCATTTGGATCGGATACGCCAATTCCATTTTATATGCAGGTGTAGGGACCTTGATCGGCGTAGCTGTGACCGTTTTTGCGGCCTATCCGTTGGCGCGTAAAAATCTGGTGGGGAAAACGTTCATTATGTGGTTCTTAATGATTACCATGTTTTTTAGCGGTGGATTGATTCCTACGTATTTGTTAATCAAAGATCTTCATATGCTGAACACGATCTGGGCCTTGGTTATTCCCGGGGCTGGCGGTGTATTCAACGTCATTATTGTACGAACCTTTTTTCAATCGTCTATTCCAGATGAAATGTGGGAGGCTGCTTCAATCGACGGTTGTTCTAACACTAAATTTTTTTGGAGCATTGTATTACCTTTGTCTAAGTCTATCCTTGCAGTGATGGTGCTGTACCATGTCGTTGGCTTCTGGAACGGTTTTTTCGATGCTTTGATTTATCTGAATGATGAAAATAAATATCCGCTGCAATTGATCCTTCGTAACATTCTGGTCCAGAATCAGGTCAACTCTGGCATGATGGTCGATGTGGAATCCTATGCGGCGAAAATGCGGGTTACCGAGCTAATCAAATACGGTGTCATTATCGTATCCAGCTTGCCGCTGCTCTTATTATATCCTTTTTTGCAGAAATACTTCGTTAAAGGCGTAATGATCGGTTCAATCAAGGGTTGATACAGAGATAAGGCTTGAAAGGGGGGATGTGAAGGCCTGAACATATTTAGGTTGTTTACTTATGAGAAGCAAAGCTGTTTTTTCACATGGAAGGATTTATGGGGAGGTTAATAAATGAGATCAATAATTAAAGGTGCTGGACTTCTAATGTTGGCCGGGGTAATTGCCCTAAGTGGATGTTCAGGTGGCGGGGGTTCCAAGAATCAGGCGGAAAATCTAAACGTGGCTGTAAACTTTAATAAAGAGGGTCTTCCGATTGTAAGCGAACCGGTGACGTTAAAAATAGTTTCTCCAAAAGCAGCGTTAGCTCCAGAATACTCTCAAATGGAGATTTTTAAACGGTTGGAAGAACAAACAAATGTGAAGATCGACTGGGAGAACATTCCGGACACCGATTATACAGAGAAGAAGAACTTGCTGCTGGCCAGCGGAAATTTACCGGACGCTTTTTACGGAGCGGACTTCACGGATTACGAACTAATCAATTACGGAAAAGATGGAACTATTATTCCGCTGGAGGAATTAATTGAGCAATATGCGCCTAACTTGAAAGCGCTTTTTGAACGCCGACCTGACATTAAATCATCGATCACAGCGCCGGATGGACATATTTATGGGCTACCGACGTGGGAAGAGAATAACCTAGGAACCAATCCCTTCTTCCACGTCATCAATAAACGGTGGCTTGATAAACTTGGGTTGAAAGTGCCGGAAACGCTAGAGGAATACACGGAAGCTTTGCTTGCCTTTAAAACGCAGGACCCGAACGGGAACGGTAAGCCGGATGAAATCCCGCTCAGCTTTATGCACATGCAATGGTGTATGGACATTGGTGGTATATTCGGAGCTTTTGGTCTTCCGGATAACTTGGAGCATCGGATCGTTCGAGACGGGAAGGTGATTTTTACCGCTACGCAGCCTGAATATAAGGAAGCTTTGAAATATTTTCATGAAAAGTGGTATAAGCAGGGCTTGATAGATCCTGAATCCTTCACTCAAGATGCGGCTCAGTATTTGGCAAAGGGCAAAACAACGGATGAAACGCTTGGTTCCTACATCTGGTGGGAGGTCGAAGAGGTTGTCGGGCCGGAGCGCAGTCAGGACTATGTTCTGTTGTCTCCATTGAAAGGCCCACACGGAGATCAAACGATCGGCCGCAGCAATGGCGGCGGTCCGGGAAGAGGTGCCTTCGTAATTACGAAAGAGAACCGCTATCCGGAGATCACTATGCGCTGGATTGATCAGCAGTATGAACCTTATATGGCGGCTCAAATTCACTGGGGCCCGCTGGATGTTGTTTTCAAGAAAGACGAGAATGGAAAATTGGTTAACCTTTCGCTTCCTGAGGGAACTTCCGCAGGCGAGTTTCGCCAGAAAGTAGCCCCAGGTTCAGGCGGGCCTGGCGTTATCACCATTGAAGATTTCGGTAAAATTGTTGATTTGGAGCCCAGGGCCAAGCAGCGGTCTGAAGACTTAGAGCAATACTATAACCCGTATATGGAGAAGGAAAACTATCCTAGCATTTTCTTCGAGCCGGAGGAACTGGACAAAATCAATAAGATTGAGTCGGAACTGATTAAATATGCAAATACCCAAAGAGGCAAGTTTATTGTCGAGGGTGGCGTGGATGAGAAGTGGGACAACTATGTGAAGACACTGGAGAAGATGGGTCTCAACGAGTTGATGGAAATTTATCAAACAGGTCTAGATCGGTATAACGAGACTTTAAAGTAATAGTAATCATTAAAATATGTATCAACAAATAGAGATAGGTGGGGAGAAATCGTGCTTGATGTAGTAGCTATTGGGGAAGTGTTAATAGACTTTACTCCGGCAGACCGTACAACGGGAGGCAACGAGCAGTACGAATGCAACCCTGGAGGGGCTCCGGCTAACGTAGCGGTTGCGTTAGCCCGTTTAGGAGTTAGATCGGCTTTGATTAGCAAAATCGGAAAAGATCATTTTGGTTCATTGCTACGCGATACTTTAATTAGTTGTGGTGTTGACGTGTCTGCGCTCTCCGATACGGATGAAGCGAATACAACGTTGGCTATTGTTCATTTGGATGACAGAGGAGATCGATCGTTCAGCTTCTACCGGAAACCGGGAGCGGATACATTGTTACGTTCGAGTGATATTCCAGTCGATAAGGTAGAAAACTGCCGAGTCATGCATTTTGGTTCTTTGTCGATGACCCATGAGCCAGCCCGAACAGCAACAAGAGAGGCCGTTCTCAAGGCTAGAGAGGCGGGAATCTTGCTATCATTCGATCCCAACCTCCGGTTCTCATTATGGGAGAGCAAAGAGGAGGCTAGACAGCATATCCTTTGGGGCATAAATCATGCCGATATCCTGAAAATATCGGAAGAAGAGCTTTACTTTATAACCGGGACAACGGATGTGGAAAAGGGTTCGCTAGAGCTGCAACAACAATATGACATCGATTTGATCGTTGTAACTTTAGCTGAGAAAGGCTGCTATTACAGGATGGCTGGTCATGACGGTTTTGTCTCGGGTTTTCAGGTAGAGAGCATCGATACGACGGGAGCGGGTGATGCTTTTCTGGGGTGCTTGCTATACAAAATATTAATGGCTGGAACTTCTTTAAATCAGCTGACGAAACAGCAAATGATCCATATGCTGACTTTTGCTAATGCCGGTGGTGCCTTAGTAACGACACGGAAGGGAGCTATTCAGTCAATGCCGACTACAAATGAGATAAATCATATGATCCATTCAAATCAACAGCACAATCATGATAGATTCAGACCGGGATTTCATTTTTCGCCTCCAGCTCAATGGTTGAATGATCCAAACGGGTTGGTTTATTACGAAGGGGAGTATCATCTATTTTATCAGCACCATCCTTATAGTAACAAATGGGGGCCAATGCACTGGGGCCATGCAATAAGCCAAGATTTGGTTCATTGGCGTCATGAGCCTATCGCTCTGTTCCCGGATGAACATGGAGCCATTTTCTCTGGTTGCTGTGTTGTTGATTGGAACAACAGCAGTGGATTGTTCGAGGGTTCTCATGGATTGGTGGCGCTTTTCACCCATGCGGATACATGCCCTGAGACCGAACAACCGCGTCAGCGGCAAAGTTTGGCTTACAGCAGCGATAAAGGCCGAACCTGGCATAAATACGAGGGGAATCCTATTCTCGTCGAGCATGATTTAGTTGACTTCCGGGATCCGAAGGTATTTTGGCACTCGCAAAGTGAATGCTGGGTTATGGTCATTGTCGCGGGAGATCGAGTTCGATTCTATAGATCAGAGAATTTGCGTGAATGGTCGTTCTCGAGCGAATTCGGCAAAGGAGAAGGCTCCCATGATGGGGTTTGGGAGTGCCCGGATCTCTTTGAGTTGCCTGTAGATGGCAGTGGGATTTCGAAATGGGTACTTATCATAAGCATAGGGGATAATCCCTCATGCCCAGAAGGCTCACGCACGCAGTATTTTATTGGAGAGTTCGATGGATATACGTTCGTTAACGACAACTCGCCAGATCATATTAAGTGGCTAGATTATGGTAGGGATAATTATGCAGGGGTATCTTGGTCAGATATACCTGAGCAAGATGGACGGCGCGTGATCATCGGATGGATGAGTAACTGGAAATATGCCAACGAGACACCTACCGAAATCTGGAGAGGAGCAATGACGCTGCCACGTTCATTATCATTGACCAATCGGGGTGGAGACATTGTCCTGATCCAAATGCCTGTTCGAGAAATTGAGCAGCTGCGAAAAGAATGTTTGAGCTGGAATAATGTGATGGTTACACCACAGATTCCTTTTATGCAGAAAACAAACGATGAGCTACTGGAGATTGAAGCGGATATCGATATTCTGTCTGGGGACGCGGTTCATATCATAATGAAATCCTCCGAACAGAGTGAGATTATTATCGGATATGACCCTGCGGATCAATGGCTATTCATCGATCGCTCGAAATCGGGTCTGACTGATTTCCACCCGTCATTTGCATGCAAGCACGGTGCCAGGGTGATTCCGGAGAATGGAAAGATTAAGCTGCATATCTGGTTGGATCGCAATGCGGTTGAAGTGTATGCAAATAACGGACTGGTTGCCCTGACGGATCAAATTTTCCCTGATGCTCCGATTGATCAAGTTGGAATAAGCACAAAATCAGGACAGGCCGTAGTAAACTCGCTTCATATCTATGCTCTTAAATCTGTTCATATTTCCCAAGAGATGACTGACCGGATGTTATGGGGGGATGAGGCATGAACGAAAGACGAGATGATCCGGGCCTGATGATGTATTGGGCCTTTGATGAAGGAGCAGGGACGAGCACTTTGGAGGGGATATCCAAAGTCCAGGATGATATTCAGTACGTATTTAATCAGGCGGAGTTTACTGAACCTTGCGATCCGCAGTGGAGACCGGGGGTATTGGGAAGCGGCCTCTCGTTCGACGGTTACTCGACTTACATTACCCATTCTTTTGAAGAGGGCAACGCGGCCGACAACCCCGAATATCTATCTGCGCTAAGTATAGGAGTATGGGTAGCCCCGCGTTCTTACGAATGGGGGCATGAGCGTAAATTGGCCGCCATTGTGAACCGTTATGATCTGGATCGTAAGCAGGGATATCTGCTCGGTATGTTTCGTCACGGCACCTGGTCCTTTCAAGTTGGACTGGAAGGAGGAGAATGGAAGGAGCTGTGGTCGCCTGATGGCTATGAACTACCTAAGAATGAATGGTCTTACGTGAATGCTGTCTTCGATGGAAATCAAGGGGAGATGAAGCTTTTCCTAAACGGCAAGGAGATCGCATCTTCTACCTTGCCTCGGGGATCACGTTTGGCTGAGGCGGCGGACACAGATTTGCTCATCGGTAAAAATAATCACAGCAGTATGCTGTCAGAGGTATTCAGTCTCCATATGTTTAGTGGTATTCTGGATGAACTTATGATTTATAATCGTGCTTTGAACGCGGAAGAGGTAGCTGCTGCTTATCAGTATGTGCTGGATTCCGCCCATGAAGGAGTTCAGCCTCAATTAAAGTATGATGAGATCAAGTTGGATCGGACGCCTCTGCTTTCGGATCGGCACAGGCCGCAATATCATGTCAGTCCGCCGGCACACTGGATGAACGAACCCCATGCGCCGATCTATTTTGACGGGAAATATCATTTATTTTATCAGCACAATCCGCTCGGGCCGTTTTTTCATCAGATCCATTGGGGGCATTGGGTCAGTAACGATCTGGTACATTGGCGTGATCTTCCTGTAGCCCTGGCGCCTGAGAAGGACTTGCTTGCACCCGATGGGATCTGGTCGGGAAGCGCGACATATGATGCAGACGGCCTTCCAGTTCTATTTTTTACGGCGGCTAATGATAGTGCTTCTCCGAATCAGAGCGTCGCGCTCGCTCGAAGCACTTATACTATGGACGGAGACTCGGATCTGGTTCACTGGGTCAAACATCCGGAGCCCTTGATTGTGCAGAAGAGGGGCATGGGCGCATTCGGGGATTTCCGGGATCCGTTCGTATGGAAAGACGATGACGGTTGGTTTGCTTTGGTTGGGTCGGGGATTGAAGGCGAAGGTGGAGCAGCGCTGGCATTTTCGTCGCAGGATATGATGAACTGGGTGTACAAAGGGCCATTTTTTAAAGCGGATATTCAGAAGTTTCCTTATCTCGGACCTATTTGGGAGCTCCCCGTGCTTCTTCCATTGGGTAGCGACAAGCACGGGGTGAACAAGCACCTATTACTAGTCAGTCCAGTGGGAGAAGGTGCGGATGTCGAGGTATTCTACTGGATTGGGCAAATTGACAAGCAGAATCTCTCATTTATTCCCGATGAAGAGGAGCCTCAATTGATAGACGTCGGTGATTTCCATTTTACTGGCCCAAGCGGCATGGTTGATCCGAAGACCGGCAGAAAGATCATCTTTACAATAGCCCAAGGCGACCGAACATCTGAACTGGAATATAAATCGGGCTGGGCGCATAACGGTGGCTTACCGTTAAGCGTTTATTTACGGGATGACGGGAGGCTTGGAATCGAGCCGATTCAAGAGCTTCAATCGCTGCGTGGCAACCAGCGAATATCCCTTCGAGACAAGTCAATGGCTGAGGTTAACGTTCTGCTCAAGGATGTTCATGGCGACATGCTTGAGATTCAATTGGAAATAGAGCCTGGCAGCGCTAAGCAATTCGGAATTAAGGTCCGGCGTACGCCGGAAGGAGAAGAAGAAACATTGCTGTACTACGATTCGAGTCAATCAATGTTCTTGGCCGACCGAACGAAAACGACGTTGCACCCAGGAGAAAAGTGTGGAGGGATTCAGGGCGGCAAGCTGGAACTGCTAGGAGAAAATCTAAAGCTTCACATTTATTTGGATCGCTCCATGGTTGAGGCTTATGCAAACGGATTGAAAAGTCTCACAACCCGTGTATATCCCACCCGCAAAGATGCGTTGGGTCTTGAGATTTGGGGAGATGGGGACTTGTTCGTTAAATCTTTGGATATTTGGAATATGCAATCGATTTGGTAGGATGAGCGCTTCGGCGCTCCTTACCATTTGCAAAGAAGGATATGCCTGTAGAATACTGCATCGAGCAGATTGTAAGCGCTTTATTAATATCCTGCTTGTATGAGTCATCTTTAACAACGGGATGGCTTCGAAATTAGATATTTGTATGAATACGAATGATGGAGGCTCTTGAATGAGGAATGTCAAAAGTAAAAATCCTTGGATTTCCAGAATGATTATATGTGTTCTCGCTCTTCAGCTTATTTCACCTGGAATTTCAGCAACAGCTGAAAATCAATTTGTTGTTATGGAAACGCTTACCCATAAGCCTGACATTGGATTGTCAGTTTCGGATGCCGTATATGAAATCCAGAATCCGGGATTTGAAACTGGAGATTTGACGGGATGGAGCGTTATCGCAGGTAACGCATTCGGTGTGAATAGCGTATCCGACGAAGGAACTTGGTGGGCGGAGAAAATACCGTATAACCAGGAAGGCGCTTATCATTTAAATGGTTGGAAATATGACGAGGCTGCCACAGGTGTACTTCGTTCCAGCACTTTCGAGCTGGGCGGCAGCGGCTGGATCAGCTTCAAACTTGGGGGTGGGAAAAACACGGATAAAGTATTTATGAATATTGTGGTTGAAGATACGGGAGAAGTCATTGCCCGATACGGTAATACTGCATTTGCCGACGTTAGTTTTCCGAATCCCGAGCAGGGCATGCGGCTTGCCAATATGGAACAGTACAAGGCGGATCTCTCGGAACATTTAGGCACAAAAATGTATATAGAAATTGTCGATAATGCAACCTCGGATTGGGGACTGATTTTTGCCGACGCGCTCTTCATGCACCATGAATCCGAACCAGCAGAAGGAATTGTGGCGACGGATATCAAGCCGGATTTTAAACGCTACGAAATCGAGAATCCGAGCTTTGAAACTGGAGATTTGACGGGATGGACGATGGAGGGAGGCGAAGCGTTTGGTCCAAATAGCGTATCCGACGAAACGACTTGGTGGGCGGAGAAAATACCGTATAACCAGGAAGGCGCTTATCATTTAAACGGCTGGAAATATCCTGAATCTGCGACAGGTGTACTTCGTTCTAGCACTTTCGAGCTGGGCGGCAGCGGCTGGATTACCTTTAGATTGGGTGGAGGCAAACGTATGGATCAAGTGTATGTGAGCGTCATCGAAGCGGAAACGGGAAATTTGATTGCCCGATACGGTAATAGCGCATTTGCCGACATTAACTTCCCTGATCCGGTGCAGGGTCTGAGACTGGCGAATATGGAGCAATATAAGGCAAATCTCTCCAAGTATATCGGCAAAAAAATGTATCTCGAAATCGTTGATAATGCAGTGTCTGACTGGGGAGTAATTTTTGCAGACGCATTCCACACCTTCCATGAAGTCGTACCGGAAAAGGGGATTATGGCAGAAAACATTATCCCGACAGAAATTACAAATCGCGGTTTTGAGAGTGGAGATTTCGAGGGGTGGACGGTTGAAGGGGATGCCTTTCAAGTGACCGATGAAGCTCATGCTAGTAAAACAGGGGATTTCTATGCCAAATCCTCCCTAGAAGGACAGGGCTCCATCGCTTCTAATACCTTTACGCTTCAGGGAGCCGGAACAATTAACTTTACGATTGTAGATGTTATCAAACCGGAAGACGCCTATGTTGCACTATTCGATGCGACTAGCAGCACATTGCTTATGAAAACCGGAAATATCAGCGCGAATGAGAGAATTTCCTGGAATGTGCAGGAACACTATAACAAGAAACTCTTTTTAAAGGTTGTTGATCAATCTAATGAAGCTAGCATTGCCATAGATGATTTCCAAGCTCGTGGAGTCGGCACCATATTCTATTTAAGCTTTGATGAAGGAGCAGGAAAGAAAGCGTTGGAAAAAGTGCGTAATCTCGAGCTTGATGTGAATTATGTATTTAATAATGCTAGATACATGGAATCAAAGGATCCACGATGGACTCCGCGCGGAGTAAAAGGCGGTGCCTTATTATTTGACGGATACTCGAGCTCTATTGATGTTGATGCAAAAGATACTGTGCCTGTAAGCGATGAGTTTACTATCGAAGCTTGGGTCGCACCACGCAGCTATGAATGGGGTGACGGAAATAAGCTGTCTGCGATCGTTAATCAATCCGATCAGGATAAAGCGGAAGGCTTTGCACTTGGAATGTATCGGCATGGTAGTTGGTCCATGCAGGTCGGGATTGGCGGCCAGTGGGTACAGGTATGGGTGAAGGATCACCCTTTGGAAAAATACAAGTGGAACTATGTTGCAGCTACATTCAACAAAGAAGTAGGAATGATTAAGCTATATCTAAATGGTGAAGAAGTGGCTTCCCAGGCAACCCCTGTGAACGTTCCGATCACACCATCTGCGGAAAGTCTTTTAATTGGAAAGAATAATAGACCGGTAGAGTTCGCAGGCTTGTTCTCCTTCAATATGTTCAGCGGGCTCATAGATGAAGTGAAGCTGCATAATAAAGCTCTTACTAGCCAAGAGATACTTGCTGAGTATGAGAATGTGAGAACGCTTCACGGTGGTTCGATTCCGGAAATAATGAATGCGGATGTTGATGAGGATCCAAGTGTGTTTGATGGAGATCAACATCGTCCCCAGTATCACGCAATGCCCCCGCAAAATTGGATGAATGAAGCTCATGCACCGATTTATTATAACGGAAAATACCATTTATTTTATCAACATAACCCTCAAGGTCCTTTCTGGCACCAAATCCATTGGGGACATTGGGTGAGCGACGATATGGTGCATTGGGAAAATGTAAGACCTGCTCTTGCGCCCGGGGCGGGCAATCTTGACCCGGATGGAGTATGGTCAGGCAGCACGGCGTATGACCGAGAAGGCAATCCTGTTCTATTCTACACGGCAGGCAACGACTCGCTGTCGCCGAATCAGAGAACAGCAATTGCCACCCCAGATGACTTGCACGATCCTTACTTAGAGAAATGGGTGAAGTATCCAGACCCTGTAACGGAGCAGAACGGAATCGGCATACCAAATGAGTTTCGCGATCCGTTCGTCTGGTACGATGAAGAGGTGGACAAGTGGTATCAGTTAGTAACGTCTGGCCTCCAGGATTATAGTAGTGGCACAGCTCTGGTGTATGTATCCGATGACATGTACAACTGGGAGTATAAGGGGCCTTTATATGTGAGTGACAGAGGCCTTTATCCCGAGTTGGGTACAGTATGGGAACTGCCAGTATTATTGCCATTAGGCAAGAATAGTAGGGGGGAGCCCAAACATATTTTCATCATTAATCCGCATGAAAAGCCGGAGCATGTTCCTCCAATGAACGATGTGCAAAGAGATGTTCAGGTCTTTTATTGGATTGGGATTTGGGATAGGGATAACTTTAAGTTTATTCCAGACCAAGAGGCCCCATCCAAAATGGATGTAGGTGACGGATATTTAACCGCAGAGAGCGGTTTGGTCTCACCTGATGGAAGAACGATTGTATTCTCCATGGTGCAAAATGCAAGAACGCCGCAAGCCGAATATCAATCCGGATGGGCTCATAATTTGGCCTTGCCGGTTTCATTAAGCCTGGATGAGAAAGATGAGTTGCGTATCGAGCCAATTCAAGAATTGCAGAGTCTCCGCAGCAATAAATGGGTTGATTTTTCTGACGTAAATCTGGAGACTGCCAATCAATTGATCAAGAACGTCAGAGGTGACATGCTGGAGATTGTGATGGAAATTGATCCGCATGAGGCTCAAAAATTCGGTCTTAAGGTGAGACGCTCCGAAAATGGCGAAGAAGAAACGCTAATTTACTATGACAAGACGGACGGAACCTTTAATGTGGATCGAACCAAAAGCAGCATTGATCCGGATGTGCGTGTAGACGGCGTTCAAGGCGGATACGTAGATCTTGACGGAGAGAACTTGAAACTGCATATCTTCCTCGATCGTTCTGTCGTTGAAGCCTTTGCAAATTACAAGAAAAAGCTGACTACACGCGTCTATGTTGGGAGATACGACTCCCTAGGCTTGCAGGTTTGGGCCGATAACGATATTACTGTCAAATCGATGGAAGTCTGGGAGATGAATGCTTTAACAGGTGAACCAGCTGCGCCAGTCTATGTGCCTGATAACTGGGACAATTCTGTGTATACAGACATTACGGATCTGCCTAACCATGATTTTGCTACAGGTGACTTAACAGGTTGGATTACGGAAGGAGACGCCTTCCAGAATGTTCATGTGAGCAATGAAGAGTTATTCTGGGACACCATTTATTTTAACCCGTCGCGCAAAATTCCGGGTGGTTATCATTTGTGGGGCTTCAACGAGCAAGCTGGCGGCGACAGCTTAACGGGAACGTTAAGATCGCAAAATTTCATCCTTGGCGGGAACGGTAAGATCAACTTCCTTATCAGCGGTGGCCGGGATATAGAGCGTCTGTATGTTGCATTGGTTCGGGCATCGGACGGCAAAGAGTTATTTAAAGAGACAGCGACCAATTACGAGGAATATCAACGGAAAATCTGGGATGCGTCGAATTATATCGGCGAGGAGCTTTACATTAAGGTGGTTGACCAATCCACAGGCGACTTTGGTCATATTAATGTCGATGATTTCAACGTACCGGTTAAGGTGAAAAAGGGTATTGTACCAACAGGTCCAGGTTATTCGGGGAGTCCTGTAAACTCTGGGAGTTCTAAGGTCATCTCGGATATCAAACCGAATAGTCGGAGCAGCTTGTCATTCGTAGCGACAAGGGATGAACGGCAGGTACTATTCCCGGTTACAATGGCGGCAAATGACGGCAAGAATGCTCTAAAGATTAAAAATACGGATATAGAGATTGAAGTTCCAGCAGAGGTATTAAAAGAATTGCAGGGGTTGGTTCCGAACGATGAGCTTGGACAGGCGCAAATTTCTTTTGAAATGGATGTATTATCTTCAGATCAAATGAAAGCCCTGCTTGAGCGTATGGAGCATAAGAGTAAAGCGGATATAACTGCTCTAGGAAGTATTTACGATTTCAAATTATCTATAGTGAAAGCCGATGGAAAAGCTCTGCAGCTTGATAAATTCCCCAAACCGATCACAATCAGGCTGAGTGCAAAAGAGACTTCTCATCGGGATCTGACCGGCATCTACTTTGTTGATGATTACGGTAGACTAGGATATGCGGGCGGAATGTATGGAAGCGAGAAGTTTACTGCGGATGTAAGATATCTCGGTAGGTTTGCTGTTCTTAAATATGACAAACTTTTTGAAGATGTCAACGAGTCGTATTGGGCACATGACGTCATTAAAGAGATGGCTGCGAAACAAGTAGTCTTCGGTATAAGCGATACGAAATTTGCTCCGAAGCAAAGCGTAACGAGAGCTGAGTTCGCCACTTTTATTACCCGGGCATTTGGAATAGAATCTACTCAGCCAAATGTATTCAAGGATGTTGAACCTACGAAATGGTACGCTTCTTCCATTGCCGCGGCATTTGAGGCGGGAATCGTGTCAGGAAGAACCACGGATGTATTTGCACCAGAGGAAACCTTGAGCCGGGAAGAAATGGCCATCATGATTCTCAAAGCTTACAAATTCTACACAGGGCAAAACGCTATGGCAAATGAAAGGGGTATTTTTCAAGATGCCGATACAATAAGCGACTGGGCTAAGGATGCGGTATTTGCTGCAACGGAGTTTGGCTTAACCAAGGGCCGTGGTGGTCAATTATTCATGCCGCATGAAAAATTGAATCGGGCAGAAAGTTGTCAAATCATTTCGCTTCTACTCCATAAGGTCAATAAATAGCTGTTGCGTGGACTTGCATCATTTACGCAGGAAGAGATAGCTGGAAGCAGAAAAAGAAGAGCGCCGGGCAGCGGAATTAAACCGCAGAACCCGGCGCTCTTTAGGCTGTCGTAAAAGATGCTTGTATTGTTTAGCCTTTGACCGCTCCGGCCACAACGCCCTTAACAATGTGCTTCTGCAGGAACATGAACACGATGATGGATGGGAGCACGGCCATAACCATTGCGGTCATCGCATATTGCCAATCCGAGGTGTACTGCCCTACGAAGGTATAGGCGGCCAGCGTCAATGTCTTCGTGCTTGGAGAGCCGTTGACCATCAGAAGCGGAAGCAGGAAGTCGTTCCAGATCCACATGACGTCGATAATGACGATCGTAGTCGTTACAGATTTTAGCAGCGGGAAGATCACCCGGAAGAATAAGCTGAAGCCGGAAGCGCCATCAATCGTCGCGCTCTCGTCGATTTCCCTCGGAACTCCCTTCACGAAGCCGTGATAGATGAACATGGCCAGGGGTGCGCCAAAGCCCCAATACAGGATGCCGAGACCCCAGGTGCTGTCTGAAAGGTTCAGATTTTTCGCCATTTGCAGCACAGACAGCATAATCGATTGGAACGGAATGAGCATTGGCATGATACAGATGAAATAAATCAGGTTGCTCGTTTTGGATTTTGTTCTAGCCAGCTTATATGCCGCGATGGAGGAGATCAGGATGATCCCGGCCAGTCCAATCACGGTAATTACCGTATTGTTCAGGAACAATCTCGGATAGTTGATATATTTCCACACGTAGCTGTAGTTCTCAAAGGCCAAACTTTTCGGAAGAGCTATCACATCCGTCATGACTTCGGAAAAGCTCTTCAAAGAGTTAATAATGGTCAAGAACAACGGATACAAGAACAGCAGCGAAAGAATGATCATAAATATTTCAAAAACGATGCGTCCTGCCTTCTTGCTCTTCATTATGCCTCAACCTCCCTGCGTTTGAAGATCGTCAATTGAATTACAGTAATGATTAGCACAGCAACGAACAGAATGAGTGCCTTGGCTGTACCATATCCGTACAGGTTGTTCTGGAACGTATCGCGGTAAATATCGTAAGCCACGCTATAGGTCGTGCCGCCAGGACCGCCGCCTGTAAGCGACAGAATGACATCGAATACTTTGATCGAGTTCGTTAGCGCCATAAAGACGGAAATCGTGATGGATGGAGCTAGCAATGGCAGTGTAATGCTGAAGAATCGGCGAACAGGGCCAGCTCCGTCCACTTTTGCCGCTTCCTTCATGTCTTCTGGAACCGATTGCAATCCGGCGATGTAAATGACGAGATAGAAACCAACCGACTGCCAGATCGAGACGAGCAAGACGGATATAAAAGCAAGATTCGGTTCCCCGAGCCAGCTCAGCTTGAATATGCCCCAGCCTGTGCTTGCCCCGAGTGATTCGAAGCCTTGCATGAAGATAAACTTCCAGATGAAGCCGACGATAACCAAGCTAAGAATGTAAGGAATGAAGAAAGCAGCTCTCAGCCAGGTCGTGGACTTCATCTTCATATCGAGGACAAGCGCCAGCAGAATTGCCAGCACGTTCACGAGCACGATGTACAATATCGCGTACTTAATCGTGAACCAGCTTGCGTTCAAGAAGTTGGCATCCCCGCTGAAAATTTGTTTGAAGTTGTCCAATCCAACGAATTGCGGGTTTTTAGATATCCCGTTCCATTTGGTTAAGGAATAGCGAATCGTCAACATAAACGGATAATAGAATACGGCTATAATACTGATTAGAACAGGTAACGTAAAGGCGCCGAATTCTAATCTTTCTGCCCATTTTCTCCCCAATTTGAACATATCGCACCTCTTTTTCGCAACGTATTTTTTACAGACAAGAGAGCAACCATTTCGATACACTCTGTCGTTTTCGGCTATAATAATTATAATTCAGCAATGAATTTGCCTAAATGGACATAAGAAAACAGTTAAGGGTAAAAAGGTAATCTTAGCACTGCGAGGGGACGGGACAACGATGATCAGAAGGATAACAGCTGCTATGAAAGCGCTTATTGAGAGAGTGTCTTCCAGACTGGTCAATAAGCTTAATTTGCTTTTTACGTCTATCATTATTCTTATTGTGGGCTCACTTACGGTCATATCCTACCAAATGCTTCAGAAGGAGTCGGTCAGCAACAGTATTGCTAGTACGGCGAACAACTTAATGCTCGTAAATCAGAAGCTGGAGGATTATTTGGACGGGATCGAGCAGTTTTCACTGCCGCACAACAAATATGACGAAATTATTCGAGCGGTTATGCAGGAGGGGGACGATTACGCCGCTAGAATGTATCTTGAAGATTATTTAAGAGATATGTTCTATAGTCGAAAAGATCTAGAGAGCATTTATTTGTATTTGATTGACCAGCAAAAATATTATTCGATAACTCGGGATGCCTATAATATAACCATCAGGGTCGGCTACCAAGGCGGAATCGATGAGCAGCCGTGGTATCAGGAGGCCATGAAAAGCCCGCAGAACCGTTCATTCCAGTCCTTCGTCCTGCCTGATGCTGAGAGCGGCTATAGGATGATTTCCGAGCCGGAATTTATGGGCTACCACCGTGTGCTGCGCTCCATTGCTTCGCGGGAGCCAAGGGGGGTGTTATCGTTTTATTTGAAGCCGACGGTAAAAGACAGTATTATGAGCGACATTCCGTTCGAGGAGGGGGAGCATTTGATGTTCCTTGACCCGAACAATGTTCCTTTCCACATGGATGATCCGAAGGTTTATGAGGCTATCAGCTCAGCCGACTGGTTCCGGGATATCGATGACGTTTCGGGAAGTCCCGTCACTTGGCAGAATGAGGACAAGCGCTACCTTGTCGTTTACGATGTGGGGCAGCAGGATGGCTGGAAGCTGATTAAACCGATCCCCTACAGCAGTATCTATGAAGCCGCAACGAAAGCACGGAATCTGAGCTATCTAATCGGTCTTATTTTTCTGGTTATATCGGTTATTCTTGTTACCCTGACTTCTAATGCCATCACGAAGCCGCTCAACCGTCTGTCGCGCCATATGCGGCGGTTCAGCGAAGGGACGTTTGATGCGGAGGCCCCGGTGCAGGGCAGGGATGAAATCGCTTATTTGACGCTGCATTTCAACCAGATGGTACGGCGCACGAATGATCTGATTAATGAGCGCTATCGTATGAAACTGGTGGAGAAGAATGCGATCCTGAAGGCGTTGGAGGCGGAGATCAACCCGCATTTCCTGTATAATGCGCTGCAGGCGATATCCACGAAAGCGCTTAAGAGTGGAAATGACGATGTGGCCGATATGGTGGATGCCCTGGCTCTTACACTTCGCTATTGTATTAGCGGGAAAGATATCGTATATGCCAGGGAAGAGCTCCGGCATATCGAGAGATATTTGGCATTGCAAAGCGCAAGATTCGGCAGCCGGCTTCAGGTGGATATGAACTGGGACGAGTCACTGATGGAGCTGCAAATTCCGAAGCTGTCTATTCAGTCTCTGGTGGAAAACTCTATTAAGCATGCGGTGGAGAAGGTGTCTACGCCAGTGACGATTGTCGTTCGGGCCACGGTCAGTGAGAGCCATGCCATCATATCGGTTTATGATAATGGGCCGGGCATATCGTCAGACCGGCTGGAGCAAATATTGCAGACATTTGAGGTGGATTGGGAAGAGCAGGAAGGGGAGAATATCGGACTTAAGAACTTGAATACCCGTTTGAAGTTGCTTTATGGCGATCAGTCGGGGCTTGAGATCCATAGCGATCTGACAGGGACGGAAATGACGATGAGAATACCGCGGGGAGGCGTAGGACATGTATAAAGTACTCATCATAGACGACGAAGAGCCGCTGCGCGAAGCCATTAAAATATTGGGCGATTGGGAAGGCTTACAGGTCGGGGAAATTTGGGAAGCCACGGATGGTGTGACCGGACTGGAAATGCTGCAGAAGCACCGGCCGGATCTTGTTATGGTGGATATGAAAATGCCGGAAATGGACGGGGTCGAGTTTCTGCGCATTGTGGAAAGCGACTACCCTGAGCTGATGACCGTCGTGATCAGTGGATATAACGATTTTGAATTTACAAGGCAGGCGATTCATTCCAAGGTCGTTGATTATTTACTTAAGCCTGTGAATCGGCATGACCTCAATCAGGCGCTGCGCAAGGCATTTGATATATTAGAGGCGAAGCGGCAGACGCACAGCGAATTGATCACGAAGAACATTGCGTTTAACATGTCGCTGCCCAAATTGAAGGAGAAAATTTACTTATCCATTATAGGACGCGGCTTTAAGAAGCAGAGCAATCAAGCGTTTCTATCGCTTATCGGTGCAGATAGGGAGGATAATCGGTTTGGTGCGCTCGTTTTAAAAATATTGAATATGCAGCATATCCGGGACAATCGGTTTAATTGTGATGCGGAGCTGCTCTATTTCGCCGTGGCGAATGTGATTAATGAAGTGGAGATGGAAAATGTCGTTTGCTTTAGCTTCCCTAATCCGAAGCAGGACGGGGAAATCATCGCGATTTTCACGATGCAGGGGGGGTATCCGGAGGATCATGCCTTTCGTGCCGATTTTTTACTAAAAAAGGTTGGTCACACGTTAAGCGATTTATTTGGCATTGTATCGGCAGCAGGGATCGGACAAGTTTATGATGAGGTAACGCGATTAGCAGATTCCTATCAGGAAGCAAAGTCATCCATTCATGCTATTGACCTGCTCAAGATGAGAGGGGCGACAGTGTTTGGAGCCAAAGAAATAAGTAAGACGCCAGAGGTTCTTTCTTTTACAAGCCGAATGCCGATTTTGCGAAGCGCTATGGAATCCGGAAATATGAACCATGCGAGGATCGTCTTTGCGGAGTTTACGAAGAAAATAAAAGAGGCGGACAGTTTTACGATTGGGGAAGCGGAGCGGATGATCAGCGATATTATCGTTCTGTTCAACGATATGGCCCTTGATTTAGGCGTACCCTCGGGTAAACTGCCTGTATCCGGCTCACACAGCTCGCTTGGCGTGATCGGGCTATCTGGCGATTTCAAAACAGCAGACGAATATGAACAACTGCTCCATCACATTTTAGAATATTACGGGGAACAGGTTCGCCAATCTATGGCCGTTAACCGTCCGTTTAACATCGAAGATATCAAGGATTATATCGATCAGAATTATTTTGAGGATATCAAAATTCCCATGTTCACCGAGAAGTATTTTTTGAGCCGGGAATACTTGATGAAGTTGTTTAAGCAACAATTCGGGTTTGGGATTCATGAGTATATGCAAAAGGTAAGAATGGATAAGGCTTGCGTGCTGCTTAACGATGCCTCTCTAAAAATCCAGGATATTTCGGAAATGCTGGGTTATAAAGACAAGAACTATTTCAGTAAGGCCTTTCGCAACTACTATGGCGTATCGCCATCAGAATACCGAGCGAAGCAGGAAAGGGATAAAAAGTGAACAAAGAGAGGACTACACTTTTTTACCCTCAAGTTGCCACTTATCTACATTCATATCAAGAGTCCATTTCTTTAGAATAATCTCATAGACATACTAACCAAAGAAAGTGGGGGCAAATAACTTATGAAGAAGAAATTTCTGGCTATGTCATTCAGTTTGGTGCTGTTAATGGGACTTTTGTCGGCCTGTGGTGGCGGCAATAATGCAGCCAACAATGGGGCGAACGGTGCAGCAAGTGAAGGCGGCAACGCAGATACCTCTAAACCCGTGACGATTAACATGTTTACGGCTTCTCCAGAATACACAGATGCATTTAATGCTTATATCGAAGAGTACAAAAAAGTTAAGCCTAATGTAACGATCAACCTGGAAATAATGCAGGCCGACTACAACACGGTACTGAAATCCAGAATTGCTGCAGGCAGCACGCCAGACGTATTCCAAACGACAGCCGGTGGCGATATCGACACCTATGCGGAGTATAGTGCGGATTTGACGTCTGAACCGCTCGCGGCGGCAATGACGGATGCTGTACGTTCGAATATGTCTTCTTCGGATGGTAAAGTGCTGGGCCTCCCCGTCAAAGGCAACCTGTTCACGTTGATTTATAACAAAGATTTGCTTGAACAAGCCGGTATTACGCAAGTGCCTGCAACGACGGCTGAATTGGAGGATGCTATCGCCAAGCTTGAAGCAGAAGGCATCACGCCATTTGCCAATGCTTATAAAGAGTGGTGGGTATGGAAGCATGTGTTCCAACACTTCGTGGATGCGGCAGCTAAAGATGCAAGCATGAGCGCGAAAGATTTGGTTGATAGCTTCATCACCGGCAACACGACGTTTGCCGAACATCCAGTTTTGGCTAATAACTTCTTTGAGTTCATTGATCTGACAATTGAACACGGAACGGACAAGCCTCTTGAGCGCGACAGCAACGCACAAGTCAGTGACTTTGCCTCCGGCAAGGCTGCATTTATGACAGGTAAAGGCGCTTGGGATGAGGAAGCGATTAAGAAAATCAATCCGGACATCAACATCGGAATCTCTGGCTACCCTGTAAGCGACAAAGCCGAGCAATCCGTTATTATTACAGGCGCTGACCAAGCTCTGCGCATTTACAAAGATTCCAAAGTAGCCAATGAAACCATCGAGTTCTTTAACTGGCTGTATACTTCAGATTACGGTAAGAACTGGTTCTCTAGCGTAGCGAAGGTTATTCCTCCAATCAAGGATGCTCCGCTGCCAGACTTGGATATGCCAAAACAAATGGAAGAAATTCTGCAAGTGCAGCCGTCCGGCGATTTGGCCGTCAACTATTCACTGGATACGTTCCATCAAAAATTCGGTGAGCTGATGCAAGCTTATATTGGCGGAAGTCAATCCAAAGAACAAACCATTACCGAGATTCAAAAAGCGTGGATTCAACTCGGGTCTGCGGAATAACTTTACGAACCCTAATATTTCCTCTCTTAACTCAGCACTCCCCGGTGCTGAGTTAAGTTGTATTTAGGTGTCTAATGCCGATAACCACCAAGAATGAAAGGAAGTGCGTCGCTTATGCCTGGTCGTGGAGGGAAAGCATGTCGCAGGGCAGCTCCGCTGATTGCTGCTGTTCCTGAACCTTCTGCTGAAACATTTGTACCGCCAAAGTGAGGGAGCTGTGTTTGTTGCGAATAACAGACAGCTCCCGCTTCATAGCCGGTCCGCTTACCGCAAGTTCTGCGAGATCTCCGTTTTGAAGCTCTTTACGAACCGTTAGGCGGGAAAGCACGGCGATTCCCAGGCCTGCCGCCACTGCTTCTTTAACGCCTTGGCTGCTGTTGAATACATATGAACGCTTAACAGTTAATCCGTTCGCTTCCAGGAAATGATCGCTGAATGCGCGCGTGCCAGAGCCGGGCTCCCGAATGATCCAGTTCTGATCCGTTAAATCCGCCGGGGCTATCGTCGCTAATGAAGCTAGTGGATGGCTGGAGGCTGCAACAATAATCATTTCATCCTGCATGTAGGGAGTAATGATTAAATCCGGGTGGTTGTCTACACTGCCCTCTACGAGCGCCAGATCAAGATCGTTGGTTCGAATTCCAGATACAATTTCCTCCGTATTGCCAATGGTCAATTGCAGATCGACCTCTGGGTATTGGGTGGCAAACTTAGCTAGCAATCGCGGTAAAATATATTCTCCAATCGTAAAGCTCGCGCCGACCTGGATCGATCCGGATACCACTTCATGCAACAGATGAATTTGCTGCTTGGCTTCCTCGTACAATCCTAGGATTTGCTTGGCCTTACGGTATAATATGATCCCTTCCTCCGTCAATTTTACTTGCTTTGGTGAACGCAGCATTAATTTCGTGCCAAGCTCGTTTTCCATATTTCGAATATGCTGGCTTACGCCAGGTTGGGATAAGTTTAGAAGTTCTGCGGCCTTTGAGAAATGACGTTGTTCGGCAACCGTAACAAAGACACGCAGGGTGTCGACGATCATATTCACTTCCCCTTTCAATAACTCCATTGTAGCTTTCTTCGAGATGACTCTCAATCTGTTCACTTCAGCTTAAATATTTTCAATGATATATCATAACATTTTAATCATTAATTTTGCTTATGATGAAGATAGCAGATCCGTATTTCACTTCCGGCGCAGGGCAATTTATAGTTAAACATAACAGCGCTGGATTTGACCAATACGATCTTGGAGTGAAGATGATGGCACAGACAGTACAGTCACAGACCCAAACCGTACCGTTCAAACGGAGGCGAGGCCCCGGATTTGTGCATGGAGTCGGATTAACAGTACTGCTTGCGATAGCGGCGAAATATTTGTCTTCTCTGCCGCTATTAAGCGTAATGGGACATCTCGTGATTGCTATTATGCTAGGTTTAGTTTGGAGAGCCGTTATCGGTGTACCAGAGTACGCTGCTGGCGGCATTTCCTTTTCCAGTAAGAAACTGCTTCGTTTCGGGATTATTTTGCTCGGTATGAGGCTTAATTTACAAAGTATTGTTCAGGCGGGTCCTAAGATGTTTACGATGGCTATCATTCATATTACCTTTACGATCGCAGTCGTTTGGGGGCTAGCTAAATGGCTGAAGATCCCGGGTAAGCTCGGCATTCTAACGGCGTGCGGAACTGCAATCTGCGGGGCGGCTGCGGTTGTCGCGATAGCGCCGCAAATTAAGGCAAAAGATGAGGAAACGGCTATTGGGGCCGCAGTTGTTGCTATGCTAGGTACGCTATTCACTTTGATTTATAGTCTAATATATCCTGTGATAGGATTATCCGCCCAAGGTTATGGGGTACTCTCAGGGGCTACCTTGCATGAAATTGCCCATGTTATCGCAGCAGCCGCCCCTGCAGGAAACGAGGCTGAAGATATCGCAGTCGTTGCCAAGCTGACACGGGTAGCTATGCTTGTGCCTGTCTCTCTCCTACTGGGCATGTGGATGAATCGAAAGGAACGGAGAGAGAATGAAGCAGTAGGACAGACGGAGGTCGAAGTATCCCGTCAGTGTTCCATTCAGATCCCTTGGTTCATTCTTGGATTTCTGTTGATGAGCGGGGTGAATACGCTGGGGATTATTTCGGAACGTGCATCGGGAATAATTGTAGCAGTAGCCTACATGTTGATTGCCGTTGCTATGGCTGGGCTGGGCCTAGGCGTGGATGTCGCTGTGTTCCGCCGATTAGGGATCAGACCTTTTTGGGCCGGGCTAATCGGGTCGATCGCATTGTCGGTGCTAGGTTATGGATCTTTGTATTTGTTGAATTTGAATTGAGGATTTACAGATAATATCACGTGCTATTTCTTTTTGTTATTATTGGAATTTTAAGAAAGTGTCCTCTGTAGAGATGATCTCTTTAGTGGAAATGTCCACTGGTAGCGCACGATATTAAATCATGTCTTTCTCTCTCCTTCTTTTTTGAGCTTTTGAGCGGAGATAAATCAGCTTTTTCAAAATAAAAAATCGAGTAACATCATTCATTTAAGATGCACTCGATTTTTTATTAATGATTTATAATCGAGCATTTTGCATTAACCTGAGCCCTTGCTAGACAAAGGTTTTCAAACATAAAAAAAGGACTTCACCCCAACTTGGAGAAGTTTTCAAGTGACAAAACAAGAAAACCCAAGGGGGAGAAGTCACTATGTATATTCTACAAGAAAGTCTATTTTCCTTTGAAGAACTTCAAAAACTTGAATTTAAAGAACGTTTGCCTATCTTCTTCAGCGCCCTGGACTTACGGCCATATGCTAAAGAATTGAGAAGTCATTCACCCCGAGGTGCCGATGGGCACTGCCGACAAGGGATTCTTCGCGCATTGCTTGCAGCGCCGCTGGAGAACATGGATACATTTAGCGGCTTGCATCGTCGTCTGGATATGGATCTTCGTTTCCGTTACCAATGCGGACTCAGGCTTGATCGAAAAGCTCCATCAATCGCCACATTAAGCCGCGTTTTCACTGAGCTAACGAATAAGGGATTGGCAAAACGTCTGTTTGAGGATCTCGTCACACGCTGTAAGCAGGAAGGAATCATCGATGGAAGTCACGTGGCGATGGACAGCGCAGCGATCCATGCCTACGAGAAGAAACAGCCGAAGCGCAAAAGTGAGCTGACGGGGAATGCCAACTGGGGCGCGAAGTTTGACTCCTTTGGTAACAAGGTCAAGTGGTTCGGCTATAAGCTTCATCTTGCTGTCGACACCGCTAGCGAACTGCCCCTGGCCCTCTCGGTTACACCGGCTCATGTCAATGACGGTGATCTGGCACCCGCTCTTATGGAACAAGTGGCTGCCGATGCGAAAGTGAAGTTCTTTGTGTTTGATGCTGGGTATGACCAACTTAAAAACTATGAAGCGGCACGGAAGCTCAAAGCGCAAGCGATTATCCCGATGAATCTTCGCAATGAGAAGGAACCGCCTGCAGGTATAACATCTAACGGTACACCTTGCTGCTCCATGGGTTTTGCCATGACATACTGGGGAGTAGATGGCGATCACCTGAAATTCCGGTGTCCCCATGCGACCGGCAAGGTGGATTGTCCGCTGGGGATGGCAGCCTGTTCATCTTCCAACTATGGAATGGTGCTCAAGGTTGATACAAAAAGCGATTTGCGCCGTTATTCAAGTCCGCACCGGAACACGAAACGTTGGCAAGAACTTTACAAAGAAAGAACGAGTGTAGAACGCTGCAACTCCCGAATGAAAACCTATTTGACCGCAGACGCCATGCATGTTTGGGGCATAGAGAAAGTCATAACTCACCAATATTTAAATGCAATTGTATTGCTGGCTTCTGCCCTGGCAATGGCTCAGAAATACAGAAAAGTCGCTGCTTAAAATTTTGAATGCGCAGAAAATTCTGCAGGTCTGCCCATTTTTGAAAACCGAGTGGATTTAGCTGAAAATGCACCACCAACTAGGTCTAGGTTCTGCTATTCAATTCTCAAATAGGGAATTATGCAAAATGCTCAATCAGGAATTTTTAATACTCATGTTTAGCCGTTCATCACGCTGCCGCCATTTGCTCCTAGCACTTGGCCCGTGTAAATATTAGCGTCGTCCGAAGCGAGGAACATTACCGATCTGGCGATTTCCTGAGGGAATGCTAACCGGCCCAGCAGATTCCGCGAATCGTGCTTGTGTTCGCCCTCTTCCAGCGAAGAACGGATATCGGAGAAAGTTCCGCCGGGAGCGACTGCATTGACGAGTACGTAGGGGGCCAGCTCTTTTGCCAGTGATTTGGTCATGGAAGTAATACCACCCTTTGCTGCGGAATAATGGGCGAGCTCGGCTCCGCCCTGGTTGGCTAAATCAGACGTGACGTTGATTATTTTTCCTTCCTTTTGTGCCAGCATTCGGGTCGCTGCCTCACGGGAAGTATAGAATGCACCGTAAAGGTGGATTTTAAGCATGCGATCCCAATGCTCGTCGGTCATCTCGGTGATTTTTACCGCTTGAGCAATGCCCGCATTGTTTACCAGGATGTCCAATCTGCCGAATTGTTCGTCAATCGCTGCGAACATTTCTTTAACCTGGGCTGAGTCGCTGACATCAGCATGGAATACCTCTGCGCGAACTCCGTAGGACTCTGCCTGACGCTTGACATCAGCAGCTTCCTTGTCATCACCGTAGTAATTAATCATGACATGAATACCGGATTTAGCGAACTCTAATGTAATTGCTTTGCCGATTCCCCGGCTTCCACCCGTAATGAGGGCGGTTTTTTGTTGTTTTCCGTTGCTGGTCATAGCTTGACTCCTTTTGTTCAACTTCTATTCTAGATCGAAGGACCTAGCAGATAGATTTAGATATTATACTATATTATTTAGTGAAATTGAGAGTATCTTAACCGCAGAGTGATCTGGTAGCTTGACGAGGATCGGGGTTCGCAGGAGAATAAAGGATGTTCAAGTTAGCTAACGATTAGAGTAGAGTGTTTTAAGACGAAGGGAGAATTATTTTTTTCATGAACAAGGCATTGGATAAATATTTCAAGCTGAATCAGCATGGCACAAATGTAAAAACCGAGGTGCTGGCAGGCATTACAACCTTTCTCGCTATGGCCTATATTCTGGTTGTGAATCCGGCGATCCTTTCTGCAGCAGGCATTCCATTCAATCAAGTCTTCATGGCCACCGTCATTTCCGCGGTGATCGGTACTCTCTTTATGGCTCTGTTTGCCAAGCATCCGATTGCCATCGCACCGGGTATGGGGCTTAACGCTTACTTTACGAGTGTAGTTGCTTCGACGGGTTTAACTTATCAGACCATACTCGGTACGGTTTTTATAGCAGGGCTCCTGTTCCTCTTGTTGAGTCTTACGCCGCTGCGGGAAGCACTGATACGGGCGATCCCCGATTCGCTTAAGTTCGGAATTACAGCGGGGATCGGCCTGTTTATTGCTTTTCTCGGACTACGGATGTCAGGGATCGTGGTTGCAAATCCCGATAATCTGGTTACCTTCGGGGATTTGCATCGTTCGGTTACACTACTGACGATCTTCGGTCTGTTCGTGACCTTGATTCTGTTGGCACGTCGGGTTACTGGGGCGCTATTTATCGGAATGGCGCTCACTGCGTTGGTTGGCTATTTCACGGGTCAGTTGTCATTCGACGGGATTGTGTCGGCCCCGCCTGTGCCTGTGTTTTTCGATATGGATGTGCCTGGTGTCTTCAGCCAAGGGCTGTATGCGACGGTGTTCGCCTTCCTGCTCGTCACGCTCTTTGATACGACCGGGACATTGATTGGTGTAGCGGAGCAGACGGGGGCGATGAAGAACGGAGAATTTCCGCGGGCTAAATCCGCATTACTGGCCGATGCGACGGCTACGACCGTTGGTTCTCTGTTTGGGACAAGCCCGACGACGGCCTACATTGAATCCACTACGGGCGTAGCGGCAGGGGGGCGAACTGGACTGACCTCGCTGGTCGTAGCTGTATTGCTGATGCTGTCCATGTTTGTTTCTCCGCTGGTTGGGGCTATTTCCTCGCTGCCAGCGATCACAGCTCCAGCCCTGATTATTGTGGGCTGTTTCATGATGGAAGGGCTAGCGAGAATTCAATGGAAACAATTTGATGAAGCCTTCCCGGCTTTTGCTATCCTACTGATGATGCCGCTCACCGCGAGCATCGCCACAGGTATTGCCGTTGGCTTTATTACTTATCCTGTTCTTAAGCTAGCTTGCGGGAAGGGCAAGGAAGTTCATCCACTGCTCTATATTTTCGGGCTGGTGTTCATCGTTCAGTTGGCGTTTTTCCCGGCACATTAAAATATCGGCTAAAAAATTGTCATCGCTTTTAACATTATTGAGACCCTTTTGCTGCCGCTGAAACATATAATTAAGATGAAATTATTTAATTTAAGTTTGAAAGACCTAAGAATGGTTATAAAAAAGGTATAGACCTATATGTCTTTATACTTATATTGGATGATTTTCATCTCGAAGACCGGAAAGGCGGGAGCGCGCAATGATGAGAAGATGGTTGGCCGTATTGATCCCTTTAGCCCTTATAGTCGTTATGTCTTCGTTAGGAACGTCCAGCTCGGGTGCTGCAGAACAGGAGTATACGCCGGTGGAGCGGACTTCCGATACCAAAGTTGTGTATATCGAGCAATTGAATACTCTAGCGGACGGAAATGTGCTGTTCGTGGATGAAATCGAATGGTATGAAGGGGAAGAAGCAGAGCAGGCATTTCTCGAGCATGAGCCGGACGCAGGGATAGACGGGCCACCGGACGGTTACTACATTGTAAATGAAGATATCAAGCTAACGAGTTACAGGATCGCAGAAGATGTTAGAATCTTTATGCAGATTTATGACCGTACAGGAAATATAGAGGATATGGATATCCGTTGGAATGAGCTGGTCACTATGGAGCAATTTAAGGGCATTGTCCAGAACACAGAATGGATCGACGTCAAGGATTTCCCCTATCATATTACCGTGAAGGATGGTACCGTTGTGCAGATAGTACAGCAGTACATTCCATAATAGCTAAATGGACTAAGAAATAAAGATACCGCCCTATCCGCTGAAGCGGATGGGGCGGTACTGTATATGCTGGTGCTCAGCAGTTCAGTGGCCGATGTTCGATAGAACGCGATGGAAGAAGTAATAGACATGCCGCAGACAGAGATGCTAAGCAATAGATATGGTCTGCGATGGTTAGGCTGCTGCGAAGTTGATGCTACTGAGCAGGCCCTTTGACGGCTTTGACTTCGTATGCGGCATGCGCTGAACTGAGCACGTATTCAGGCCTGCCTTGCTGTCTTTGTCGTCGGTGGCCTTCGATATGTACATCGCTCTTTTCCCAAGCTTTCCAGTGGGCCTCCGATTCCCAACGAATGAGGATTTGGATTTGCTGTTCTCCCTTTCTTGGCTTTTGGACGAGCACGCTAAGATCTATAAATCCAGGAAATTTCTCAATGGCACCTTCTCCGCTAAACTTTTGCACGATTTGATCCTCGAAGCCTTCTTTGATGGTGATCGTTTTCGATTCAACCCACATATCCTGTCACCTCCAATTTCAATAATGAACGACAATCTCTATCCACATTCTATTGATAATAATTATCATTGTCAATAAAATTCATTTCTAAAAGAATCGTCTAGCAAAAAAATACTGATCGGGTATACTATAATTTAACACGTAGTTCATTATGCCTATTCAAGGAAAGAGTGAAGTGAATGCATAAAGAAGCTGAACTAATTCATCAAAAAAATATATTGATGCTGAAAATATTATGGGGATTTTTCACAATTGCTAATATTATTAACTTGCTTGTGGAAGGGAAATTAGCGCCGGTATACCCGCTTGCCGGGCTCATCCTGTTAACGCTGCTGACCGGCGTGGTC
The DNA here is from genome assembly GCF_003931855.1 of Paenibacillus lentus. Lineage (NCBI taxonomy): Bacteria > Bacillati > Bacillota > Bacilli > Caryophanales > Paenibacillaceae > Paenibacillus > Paenibacillus lentus. The sequence continues at coordinate 1,280,674 of NZ_CP034248.1, forward strand.
TTGCAGAAGCGCTGGCCCTCATTTACGATGATGCTGACGGTATGCTTCCTCTTTGTATTTTTCTACTTTTTGATCACAGGAGATCCTTATTTACCAAATTTTATATTTATGGCGCTTGCCCCTCTTCTAAGTTTATTCTATCATGACTTCCGGGCAGTACTCCTATCAGGGATTTTGTTCATCCTTTCTTCAATCTATTATTTCTTTGCTTACCAAGACGTACTTTTTCCAGGTTTTCAGGGAAGGGAAGTATCCTACTTAATTTCTTTTGGTGCTTTTATAACGGTATTTTCGATCATTCATACAAGGCTTACGCGGAGTTTATGGCGCCGTGCAGGGCAGAGTGAGGAGCGATTGAGAACGATATTGGATAGCGTGTCGATCGGGATCTGGACGTTTGATTTAAGCACGATGCAAATAGAAGTTTCGGATGGATTCGAACAGTTGACGGGATTCTCTCCGAAGGTGTTTCAAACGAATTCGCAGCAGATTAATGAAATGATCTATCCTGAAGATAGAGAGATATTTAAGGAATTTCAGCAGGAGATGATTTTCGGTCGGAGCAGCGCAATATGCGAATATCGCATCGTTTGCCGTAACGGTACGGTGAAATGGGTGCAGAACCGCGGCATGCCGTATTTCAACCATTTAAATCACATGGTGCGCTTGGAAGGCGTTATGATCGATATAACTGATCGGAAGCAGATGGAAGAGACCATTGAGCATCTTGCTTATCATGACGAACTAACAGGGCTGCCGAATCGTACGCTGTTTAGCAAGAGGTTTGAGGAATATGCAAATCAGGGAAAGTTTTCGCTTGCGATTCTCTTTATTGATTTGAATGATTTCAAGGAAGTGAATGATACCTTTGGGCATGATGCCGGAGATTTGCTGCTAAAGGATATTGCGGGAAGGCTGACCAGCATTGTCCGCGAACAGGATATGGTATGCCGCCTTGGTGGGGACGAGTTTCTGGTGCTGCTTGTGGATATAGATGAGAGCCGCGTTGTTAAGGTGGCTGATCGAATCAAGGCGAGTCTGTCTGAAGGATACTTGTATCAGGGCTATCGGCTCACCGCCGGGGCAAGCATTGGCTTCTGTGTGGCACCGAGCGGTACAGGAGATTTGGAGGAAATGATCCGGCAGGCGGATGAAGCGATGTATGGTGCGAAGAAAAGTAGAGTGCGCCAGTATTTATCGCAGCAGGAGAAGGTAGCTTCCCATGAAATATAGTGAGTAAATCATAATAAAATGACTCCCGTACTATCACGAGGAGTCATTTTTAGTTTGTTTCTGATGCTGTTTAGTGTTCTCTACTCCATCATGGTCTAACCAGCTTCCGTCCCAATGCTTTACGAACTGAGTGAACTCCTCCTCCCGCAGCGGCTTGCTGAATAAATAGCCTTGGAATTGGGCGCAGTTCAGGCTTCGCAGATAGCGGAGCTCTGCCTCCGACTCGATTCCCTCGGCAACGATGCCAAGCTCCATATGGTGGGCAAGCGCAATGACAGCACGAACGATGGCTGATTTCTTCGGATCATGGGCTAGGCCTTGAATGAACGACCGATCCAGCTTGATCTCGTGGATCGGCAGCCGCTGGAGCTGGCTGAGGGAGGAGTACCCGGTGCCGAAGTCATCCATTGAAATGGTAATTCCCATGGCACGCAAATCAGCCATCACTTTAATGACATATTCCGCACTCTTGATCAGCGAGCCTTCGGTGATTTCAAGAATAAGGTCCTGAGGGTCAAGCCGGGTCTTTGTGAGCACGCGGGAAATCATGCTGATCAGATTGCCTTGATAGAAGTGCCGTGCTGAAAGATTCACCGCAATTGGAAAGCGCGGCAGTCCCTGTTCCTGCCATGCTTTATTCTGACGGCATGCCTCCGTCACCACCCATTCATCGATGTCCATGATGATCCCTGATGTCTCCGCGAGTTGGATAAACTTGTCGGGAGGCACGAAGCCATACTCTGGATGAATCCAACGAATCAAGGCTTCCGCTCCGCTGATGCGGCCTGTTTTGGCATCGATTTTAGGCTGATAATATAATGAAAACTGATCGTTTAAAAGAGCACTGCGTAAGCCATTCTCCAGCTTCATATTTTCAGAGAGCTGGTTCTCGATCATCCGATCGTAGAAATGATAGATACTATTCCCTTGCTCCTTAGCTACGTACATAGCAATGTCGGCATTGCGCATGATCAAGTCCAGATTGTCTCCATCGTAAGGATATATACTGATTCCGATGCTTACTGAGACGTATAGAGCGACATCACCTATGATGATCGGTTCATTCAGTGCATCGCAGATAGCTTGAGCCGCTTGCTGAACGGAGGTCGTATCGTTGTAATGATACACAAATACGAATTCGTCTCCGCTAAGCCTGAATACCCGAAGCTGATCGGAGATCAGCGGGGAGAAGCGGGAGGCTACTTTTTGCAATAGAATGTCGCCTGTCTCATGGCCGAGAGTATCGTTGACCTGCTTAAAGCGGTTTAAATCGGCAAACATGACGGCAAAGGAATGATCCGGGCCGTAGTGCATCCCTAGGGAACCGATGTATTCTGTGAAGTGCAGGCGGTTTGGCAACCCGGTCAGGCCATCGTAGTATGCCAGCTCCTGCAGCTTCTTCTCGGATTGCTGCAGTTGTAAGGTCTGTTCCTGAAGTAACTGATTGCTCCTGAGCGACTCTTGGAACATGGTTAGTAGTTTATTCGTCATTATTCGGAAATTCACGGTAAGCGAACGGATCTCATATATTCGGCTCTCCGGCCATTCCAGGTCGTGCAGGTGATAGACTTTGTCCGGGAGCCCGGTCGTCACATTAGCTAGCTCGGATAGCCCCCGAACGAGGCGACGGGTAATCCAACGGCTGCCAATGGCGGCCGCGATCATAAACAGCAGCAGATATATGAATTGTGTTAAATATTGGCCGTAGATCTGCTTTTGGTACGGCTGCAAGGGTACCATGACGTACACAATAAAGGGGACTTGCTTCAGCGTCGTCCCGTAAATATAGCTGGCTTCTTGCCATTCCTGATTGGGCAGCAGCCGCAGGCGTTTCTCAGGCATATGCAGGTAGAAATCACCCTGAATGATTGAGTTGTTAGGCAAGGGCAGAAAATGACTTAAGGAATACTGTTCCTCTGACTCGCTATCCGCTACGATTTGTTTATGCCGCGGGTCAAACACAACAATATGATAACCTCGGTCGGCTGCAAAGAAATTTACGATGCGCTGCAGCTTCTCGAGCTGGATTTTCCCAAGGTACTCACTATGCCCCATATGGCCCGTATGCTCCAACCTGCGAATATCCTCCGGGCTCCAACGATCGAGCTCATTGGCAATGCTGTTAGATGTATGGAGAGCGACTTGCAGAGAATTATAGCGTACAGAGTCATATGTATTCCTGCTGTTCATGAGAAGGTAAAACACGAATGGCAGGGCAATAGCCAAAAAAATAATATGGTAAAGCAGTTTATTTAAATAAATGGGCTGCTTCCGGGAAGCTTCGCGTAGGTGAAAGTATTTACTCGGAAGATACTCCCATACCGCATCCGCCAGCAGCACGTTGAATAATCCGTTAGATATATAAATTGCCGCCATCATCCAAATTTCGATGGAAATGGCACGATACGAAAAATAGTATAAGAGGAAGAAGATTGGGAGACCGACGGCTATCCAGAAAATAAAGTCTGCTCCAATCGTTGTCCTGAAGTTTTTTCTCAAGTACCATGAAAGACAGAGAAAGACGATTTCTAACCAAAGAACCCCTTGAAAGAGGGGATTGCCCCAAACAAAGATGGATATAGCATACACCAATGTCGCTGTACATAGCCCCAAGCCTATGCCGTATATACGGGTAAGCAGAAGCAGCACAAAGTTCGTAAACACTAGCGAGATGCCAAAGATCAAGTGGAGGGGATGATATTCACTGACGAGTGCCAGTCCGAGCCCCGCTAGAAAGATGATACTTGTTGTATAAGAGAAATATCTTCTTCTGGTCATCATGTCGATCCTCCTCTGGAGGAAATGTAATCCGTAATACCTACATTTCGTCATAGTTTGAGGAAAACCCTCTTTTTAAGAGGAAAAGCAGCGGCAAAATCGCTCGAATTATTAGGACTATAGAATGAAGAGGGGCGTGTCAATGACTTATAGAACAGCATATATTTAAAATATGAGATATCATCTTTTTAAAGACTAGAGGCAATTTAATCACACTATAGATAGTCCAAAGGGTGGTACTTATGGCGATTAAAAAATTCCTGAAGCTGGTGGAAATTCAGACGAAGGTCGCAAGCATGATTCCTTTCATTTTTGGCACGGTCTATGCCTTATTCCGTTTTGAGCAATTTAATGCTTATCATTTCATGTTAATGTTGATTTCCCTGCTTAGCTTCGATATGGCAACGACAGCGATTAATAACTATTATGACTATCGGAAGGCAGTCAAGAAGCATGGTTATGGGTATGAGATTCATAATGCGATTGTGCAGTACAATATTAGGCCGGCGGTCGTGGTCGCAATTATTGCAATTTTGTTGACATTGGCGATTGGCGCTGGCATCGTTTTATTTTTAGAGGTTGGATTACTTCTGCTGTTGTTAGGTGGTTTGTCGTTTGCCGTAGGCATTTTGTATTCTTTTGGGCCCATTCCGATCTCGCGGATGCCGCTGGGGGAAATATTTTCGGGGCTGTTCATGGGTTTTGTCATTATCTTTATTTCGGCTTACATTCATGTAGGGGATCGATTTGCTTCCTTGACGCTGGCAGGAGGGGTTGTTACGCTGCAAATACAGCTCGTTGAGGTCATTTTGGTCTTCCTCATTTCCATTCCGGCGATTCTCGGTATTGCCAATATCATGCTGGCGAATAACATCTGCGATATGGAGGATGATATCGAGAATAGACGATACACGCTCCCCGTCTACATCGGTCGGTCGAAGGCCATTGTCCTGTTTAAAATACTATATTACGCAGCTTATCTGGATCTGATCGTGCTGTACGCGCTTCGCGTTCATCCGATTATTGTTGCGCTGGTTCTCCTGACACTCCTCCCTGTTCGGAAAAATGTCAAGCGATTCGCTGATCAGCCCACAAAGCAGTTTACCTTCGGCTTGGCGGTGCAAAACTTCATAATGACCAATGCCGCCCGCATCATTGCTCTTGGTGTAGCAGTGCTTATGATGTAGTCGAGCGGCATCTTTCAGCAATTCTGAAGCTAGGATAGACTGCTATTTGTAGTCTGCGTCCTCTTTCTTCTGCGCGAAGGAGCTTCACTGTCCCAACGGAAGGTCAGCACTGCAGCTCCTAGGCAGATGGCGGTAAAGCCTGCCAAGATCAGCAGGGATAACCCTAAGTCTGCTAATACACTCGCTTGCGCTTGGGCCAATGCTAGGTTCATGGCTTTCACGAAATAGTGAAAGGGCTGGAGAGATCCAAAGATCCTGATCCATTCAGGAGCCTGCTGTAGGCTGTAGAAAGCTTCGCTCGTAAATAAAAGCGGAAAACTGATTAGATTAGAAATCATATTGACGTTACTCTCGTCCTTAGACAGATTAGCCGCAATGAACCCGAGAGCCGTGAAGCACACAGTCCCGACCAGGAGTACGATCAGCATGAGCACTAGGTTTAGGGGACGGATACTAACTCCAAGCATCAGCCTACCCGTAACGATGATAACGGCGCTAACGATGAGGGATAGGATGGTTCTGGCGCCAGTCATAGCAGCTACGAAGGTGGTGGTTTTGAAGGGAGTAGCTCTTAGCAGCTTATACACGCCGCGGTTGCGATGCGTCATTACGTTAAAGGCGGTAACCATCGTAGACCCGAATAACACGTTCATCGTCAGTACACCGCTAAGCAATTTTTCCGAATAAGCGGGCTGCTGCAAATAGAGACCCAGGCCGATCAGCAGTGCGATTGGAAAGGCGATTGTCCAGAATAAAGTATGTATATCCCGCAGCATTCCCCGCAGCATCGTTGTCAAAACAGTAATCATACCGAATCCTCCTTTATCCAGATTTCTGGTGCAAATTCTGATCGGGACTCCGATAGGGGTTCCGTTAATTGAACATATAGTTCCTCTAAACTAGCGGCTCCGTAATTGCTTAACAACTCCTCAGGACGCCCGTCTACCTTCAATACACCTCCGTCAATCATCACGATGCGCGTAGCCAGTTTGAACACTTCTTCCATATCATGCGATGTGAATACTACCGAGGTTCCATCCTGCGCCAGTGAAATAATGAGCTCTCTTATTTCGCGGCGTGCCCGAGGATCCAGCGCTGCCGTCGGCTCATCAAGAAAGACAAGGCAGGGGTCATGGACGAGGGTCATGGCAATGGCTAGCCTCTTCTGTTGTCCTCCGGACAGGCGGGAAGCATCGGTCTTGGCGGCGTCTTTGAGGCCGCAGCGATGGAGAAGGTCCAGTATGGCCTCAGTCTTTAGGCGTACGCCGTAAAAGGCAGCGAATAGTCGCATATTTTCCAGTGCGTTATAGCCAGGAAAGAACGGAGTCGTTTGCAATTGCACACCGATATGGCGATACGGCTCCTGACACCAGTATGCTACGGTGCCTTTGTCTGGACGGCGGAGTCCTAGCAGCATATCGAGTGTTGTCGACTTGCCTGCGCCGTTCGGCCCGATGATTCCCACCACTTCGCCGGGATTGATCGTTAAGCTGATGTCGTGAACGACGCTTCGTTTTCGATAGATTTTGGTTAGCCCCTGCGCTTGAATTAAAAAGCTCAATGAACTCACTCCTTATTCAATATTATATATCCAATGTTGGGTATTTGGGTGAAAAAATGGCCTGCTATCCCGTGATGAACAGGTACAGTAGGCAAGAACGAAAAGAGCAGTGAAGAGCAGGCATTTTGCTAATGTCGGCCTAGGAACCAGCTGACCTTTTCTGTTCCATTAGCTGAATAATGCGTTTTACATATTGAATATCCAGCTCCAGTAAGGCCATGGCGTTGTCGAAGGAGGCTTCGGCAAAAGGAGAAAGGCCGTATTGTCCTTTAATTTCTCTGCCGACATGCCATAGCTCCAGCGTCTTTTCTAATTGCTGCAGATTTTGCTTCAGCAGGCTAATGGCTTCCTCCGGTGGAAGCTGCTCGATCCACATGAGGCCAAGGGAGAAGTCCGATTTGACGGAGTGGGGGGACAAAGTCAGGGATTGCCGCAGCATGTGCTGGAACATTTCCTCGCCGGCGTCGGTGATCGCATATATTTTACGCAGGCGTGCACCCGTCCGCTCCTCCGCTTCCGTTCGCAGGAGACCGTCCTGCTCCATTTTATTGAGCGCGTAGTAAATCGAGCCCGACAATAAATTCGTCCAGGTGTCCATCCGGCTGTTCTGGATAAGCTGTTGGAGCTCGTACCCATGCATGGGCCGTTCGCGCAGCAGGGCTAGCAAGATCAGATTAGTCACCTTACCATCATCCTTTGTCATCTATAGATGTCATTAGATATCCAACGTTGGATATATGTACTTTGAGCAGATTATATAAGGGATCTAACCTTTTGTCAAACTTCTTTAGAGTTTATTCTTTTTCGGGGCAAACATGATTCCAGCGCCAATCGCAATTAGGGCAATCGCGAGCACGGGCTGTCCGAATACCACACGATTATACAGGGTCCCAAAAGCTATCATTGCGAAGAACATGAGAGACAGGACACCAAGGATGTTGATTGGAACCAGCAACCATTTGTTTCGGTTTCCGAACCAGTAGAATTCAAACAATCCGACCGCAGGAGCGAGAATGAATCCGGGCCACAGGTATCCCCAGCTATCGAATAAAGTGGAGAGCTGGCAGACGATGCCGACCGTGAACAGAATACCTCCGGGGATAAGCAAGCCGGTTCCACGGCGCTCGGTGAGGGAAAAGTACATCCAGTGAAAGAATAGTCCGAGCGGAATGATGAACAGTGTAGGCCAAAAATTGCCGAACAGGCTGCCCATAGACACCGCCTCTTTTTGGAAGAAAAACAAGTAAACGCCCGCTAAAATCATTAACGGTCCAAGCCAAGACATACGACGCATATAGGTTCTCCTTTACATATGTATTGAATTACGATTAGCATACTATATTTATTGCTCCTCATCTTCGGTCTCTGGGGAAGAAAGAAACTGGACTTTAGTCTAGCAAAATGGGACATGCACAAAATTTTACCGTAAGCAGTACAGGAATACATCCGGTATAATCGATAATGGTGGATTGGATTTATTATAATATATGAAGGAGTGTGAGGTGGCGGGTGAATAAATGGACTTTGTTCAGAAAGGCATCCCGGTTTCAGGTCATTCCCGTTATGCTTATTCCTGTTTTTCTTGGAGCGCTGGGCGCTTATGTCTGGAAAGGGGAATTTCATCCGGTACTTTTCACCATTACATTGATTGGCGCAGGGGCGGCACATCTTTTCTCGAACATGATCAATGATTTGTGGGACTACCGAAACGGGACGGATACGGCGGCCAAAAATACACCGGAGGCGATTTCCACCAATTCTGGATTTCTTGCCGGGGGGATCATGTCAGAGCAAGCCTTTGCGAGGCTAACTTGGTCTTTGCTAGGATTGGGCGTGCTCTGCGGTGTCGTTCTTAGCTTGTATAGCGGCTGGCCGGTTCTCGTATTTGGTGCTCTCGGTGGGCTGATTGCTTATTTCTATGTGGCGCCCCCGATTAAATTCGGGTACCGCGGCAAAGGCTTTAGCGAGCTGGCGATTTTACTGTCATTTGGGGTACTGCCGATCATGGGATCTTATTATGTGCAAACGGGTGATTTGAGCTGGCGTTCGGTGCTGTTGTCGCTTCCCATCGGTTTGTTGACGACGCTGGTCCTGTTCAACCATCACTTTTTGCATTGGCAGGCGGACAAGGAAGCGGGCAAAAATACGCTGGTCGTCGTATGGGGCGAAAAGCGAGCGCTCAGCTTCTCCAAAACGCTGCTGATATTGGCTTACGCATCTTTATTGTTATGCGTTGGAATGGGCATACTTCCGGTATATGCGCTGGCCGCACTGTTAACGGCGATTCCGATCTACCGCGTCTATGGTCGGTTGCAGGAGCATAATGCTCCGGCCGCTTATTTGCCGTTGATGGGCGCTTCGGTAAAGGCTTCAATACGCTGCGGCTTCGTAATGATCGTGGCTCTTTTGATTCAGGGGATTCTGCAATAATTAGGATATTCTAATTCACAGAATAACATTAGGAAAGTGAGAGGATATAAATGGACAAGCAGCGGATCATTGGCGACTTTCATACAATTTTAAATGAAGGACAGGTGTGGAAAATCGGCGGGTTCCCACTACCGGATGGCTCGTTCTGGGAATACCGTGAGCCGGATGCGGTCGTCATCGTACGTAACGGCCTCCTGTATGTTCGCGCGCCGCTCAGCCGGAAGCATGATCATGTGCAAATCTTGGATAATGCGAAGCACATGTACTATTCCGTGGAGGAAATTGAAGTTCCGGAGAACGGTGAAATCAGCTTTGAGCTGGATATGCGGGCTCGCACCCAAAATACGGTGCCGGGCGATCTTTATGACGGCTATGTCTCCTTGAATCTTTTGGATTTCACGACAGGAGCTGCGCTCGACTTTTTTGCTGGAAATGATAAATATGCGAGTGTGTATGCAGTTCTGCCGTTCCCGGGCGTCGAGGTGCCACCGAGCGATAAGACGCGCTTCTTCTGCGTGTTCAAAGAGGATACGGATTTTAAAGCGCGGGAGTTCAACAATTACAAAATTACGTATAACCGCGGCGAGGACGAGGTCATCTTCTATTTAAACGGCAACGAGATTCGCCGGGAAAAAGGAGTTCCGATTAAGTTCAATAAATTCACGATTGCTCTTGGTATTATGACGGAAAAGGATCTGACGCCCGAAGGCAGCGTATCTGTACACGGACAGACGGTGATCGCGGAGTATTCTCCAGTCAAGGTAACGATCAAGGAATAACTCGCTTCGGATAACATTAGAATTCACATTGCTGAGGCTTCCAACGCTCGATGCTTGACGTTAAAATGACGGACTTGACGGACAACCACATCGTAAGCGATAGTACGCCATAAGCTAGGCCGCATAAAACAACCTCCGATGTCGAACTCTAAATGGAGGAGACAGCCGAGCATTCGGTTCCTTACTTAATCATAAGACATCTCATTTAGAAAACATCTCATTTAGGAGGCGTATAAACCATGACGGATCGCAAAGATCGTAATATGGAACTTCGTGAATCAGCGGGGAATGGCAGCAGCAATGGACAGAACCAAACCATGGGAAACGGCGGCGAGGGCGGTAATGGTCGCTTAAGCCAGTTCAAGAACCATAATACGCACGGCGGCGACGTTCCAAATGAGTATATTGCCAGCGAGAAGCGGAAATAGCTTCCTTGCTTGAACTGTATCTGCGCAAATAGTTAAAGGGCCATTCTCAGCGATTTTCTGAGAATGGCCTTTGCCATGTGCACTTATTTTTGCGTGCTATGCTGCTTAGTGGATAGTTGTCCAGCGGGGTTGCCTTTGCCGTGCCGTTCTTTGTTGCGGCGATCTTTTTCTTGCTTATCATGCATTTTTTCGACGAATTCATGTGTACTGTCCATTTAAGCCAGAGCCTCCTTTGCTGCAAGGTCGTGCTGCTTCTAATACTATGTCCAAATTGGAGGATTCCCATGTTGGCTCGATCGTTTATTGCCTGGTTTCTCGTTGTGTTTGGATATAGACCGGTTGTACAATGGGGAGAGAATAATGCGCTTACAGGAAGGGGAATATACGATGAATAAGAAGCTTCGATATGGAATACTCGGGTGTGCAGGGATTGCCATCAAAGATGTGATGCCGGCGATTCAGAAATCAGAGTACGGCGTTCTTGCCGCGGTGGCGAGTCGGGATTTGGAGAAGAGTCGGTCGGTAGCGGAGCAATTCGGCATAACGACAGCTTATGGCAGCTATGAAGAGCTTATTGAAGATGCGACGATTGAGGCCGTATACATCCCACTCCCGAATCATTTACATAAAGAGTGGGCGATTCGTGCTATGAGGGCGGGTAAGCATGTGCTGTGCGAAAAGCCGATAGCGCTTACCAGCGAGGAGGCTAAGGAAATGGCGGCCGTCGCGAAGCAAGAAGGCGTCGTTCTTGCCGAGGCCTTTATGTACAGGCATCATCCGCGCTGGAAGAGAATTCGGGAGATTATTGAGAGCGGGGAGCTGGGCGAGCTGCGGTTGATTCGTGGCGCGTTCACCTATAACAATGCAGAGGATCTAGATAATATCCGGTTGCGGCCGGAATGGGGAGGGGGTGCGCTTTACGATGTGGGTTGCTACCCCATCAGCGCGGCTCGCTTCATTCTCGGGCAAGAGCCCGAGGCAATTACTGTGCACGCCCAGTTCTCCGATAAGCATTTTGGCGTGGACATGATGGCAGCTGGAATACTGGAGTTTGCTGGCGGCCTGGCGCTAACCTTTGATTGTGGCATGTGGACCGAGCATCGCCAACTGCTGGAAATCGTCGGCAGCGAGGGGCGCATCGATATCCCGCATGCTTTTACTGTAGGGGATGATGAGGACGCCTCATATACGGTTACGGTTCGTGGCGTAAGCCGGATAGAGGGGCATGAAGACAAAGCCGATCCTTATACCATGGAAGTGGATGATCTGGCCAAAGCCGTATTCGGGATACAGCCGAAGCTTTTTTCTCCGGATGATGCCGTTCAAGGCATGCGCGTCCTGGAAGCGGGGTTGGCCTCAGCACGGGAACGACGCCGGATTAGTTTTAAATAGATTCAGACTTATTGGCATGTTGGATGAACGAATGCCCTAAGCACGGAAAAATTATCTACCTTAATGCTAGCTAGCTATTGGTACTTATCCAGCGGCGTGTTGATTTCCGTGCCGGAGATGACGAAGGAAGTGAGAAGGCATCAAGCAGGATCAGGATTGAACGGAAAGAACGGATTGAACGGATAGAACGGAAAGAACGGATAGAAATATATTAAGTAAAAGTTGCAAGTTAGCGGGAGTAGAATGTTAGTAGGATTAGGATGTTGCGGAAGTTGAATGTTGCAAGTTAGTGGGGGTGGAATGTTGCGGAAGTTGAATGTTGCAAGTTAGTGGGAGTGGAATGCTAGTGGAAGTTGAATGTTGCATGTTAGTGGGAGTGGAATGTTGCGGAAGTTGAATGTTGTATGTTAGTGGCTCAACTTTCGCAGCTTGAAATCGGCAAATAAGCCTTGATGTAACTGGGCAAGCCAGCGATCCATTGCTGTAGTTGTGTTTGAATGAGTGTTGTGAGGGTCTGTCAAGAATTTTGTGTAAACGAATGTAGAGGGTGATGCTTAGAGGGGGACTCCGCCCCCCTACCTCAAGTGCTGACCCACGCGATCAGGGAAGAAAACCGAAAACTGTAGCAGCATTTGTCCCCAGTTCTGAACACGGCCCGTCCATTTCCGTACAACGTCCATTGTGGATAAATACAGCATTTTAAGGAGAGCCTCGTCGCTCGGAAAGATGCTTTTGCCTTTTGTCACTTTGCGCAGTTGACGGTGATAACTCTCGATCATGTTCGTGGTGTAGATCAACTTGCGAATTTCCGGCGGGTACTTGAAGAATGTAGCGAGCTCGCTCCAGTTGTTGCGCCAAGAACGGACGATCAGAGGATACTTTTTGCCCCACTCCTCCTCAAAGCGATCTAGCTCCACAAGCGCCGCTTCTTCGGTTGCTGCTTTGTAGATCGGCTTCAGATCGGCAGTCACCTTCTTCAAGTCCTTGTAGGACACGTAGCGCGTTGAATTACGGATTTGATGGATGATGCACTTCTGAATTTCTGTAGCGGGATAACAAGCGCTTATCGCTTGCGAGAAACCGGTTAGATTATCGACACACGTAATGAGAATGTCTTGTACGCCGCGGTTTTTTAACTCGTTCAAGACATTGAGCCAGAACTTGGCCGACTCGTTTTCGCCAATCCACATGCCTAGGACGTCTTTATTCCCGTCCAGATCGATGCCGATGACCATGTAAGCCGCCTTGTTGACAATAGCTCCGTCTTGCTTCACTTTGAAATGAATGGCGTCGAGAAAGACAACGGCATATACGCTCTGTAGCGGCCGATTTTGCCATTCCTTAACCATAGGGATAACCTTGTTTGTCACGTTCGAGATCAGTGTCGGGGAGACTTCGATGCCATACAACTGCTGTAGATGATCTTGAATTTCACGCGTGCTGACGCCCTTCGCGTAAAGCGCAATGATCTGTTCCTCAATGCCTGTGACATTGGACTGATGCTTCTTCACCACAAGCGGTTCAAACTCGCCCAAGCGATCACGGGGTACGATTATTTCTTGCTCACCATACTCACTGACGACAGTTTTCTTGCTTTTGCCATTACGGCTGTTTGACGTTGCTTTCGCCGTGATGTCGTGCTTGGCATAGCCCAGATGTGTTTCCATCTCCGCTTCGAGCATCTCCTGGATTGTTTCTGCAAACAGGTTCTTTAATGCGTTTTGAGCATCCTGTGCCGTTACCAGATTATTCTCTTTAATGAAGTCGCGCAACTGTTGTTTCGTCCAAAGTCCCATGTATTCTCCCAACCTTTCTATTAGTTCCATTTTAATAGGTTTTGGAGTTTACACAAACTATTTTACAGACTCCATGATACATTAGCTTATGGTGATCATCTACTCATAGATCAATAGTACATTTACATGAATCTATACCGAATCTGATTTGATCTGATCTTATTTCTTTACTTTGCTAGTAGTAGTAGCAGTAGTTAGTCCTAGTAGTTAGTTTTCAGCTAGACCTAGCACACAGAATTATCGCATACAAGCGTTATCTCGCCTAATAATACACCCCCCACACTCCCCACACAAAAGCCCTCCCCATAAAAGCCCTCAAGCCCTCGCCGCAGTGGTTACAGTGAAGGTCCTACAGCGAAGGCTCTTCAACGAAGACTCTTCAGCGAAGGTAGGCCCTTCAGCAAAGGCTCTTCTGCGAAGGCTCTTAGCGAAAGCTCCTAAGCCCCTCTCTATACCTGAAACAAATCATCGATCTTCACCGGCTGTCCGGTGCGGATCGAGCGGTTGGCGGCAATGCCCGTCATAATGGACAGGGCGCCGTCGATATGGGAGGCAGCGCGATTGAAGCGATCCTCTTGCTTCTTCTCGAAGAGGTCGCGCAGCATAACAGGATCTCCGCCGCCGTGCCCGCCGGAGGCTTGTTCGACTTCAACTTTGTAAGGCTCCGCAAAATGAGGATAGACAACAATGTCTAGGCCCTCCAGCGCACCTTCGTTCTCTTTCTTGCCGCCCGAATTGACGTAGGATTGTTCGGTCACCCGCACCTCCATACGCCCTTTCGTGCCATTGAAAACGATGATGAAGCCTTCCCACGGCAAATATGCGTTCAGTGAATAATTCATGACGGTCTTATTCTTGTATTTCACCATCACGCTCATCGTATCTTCAATGCTGATGTTATCCCCGAACACACTTTGGTCGCGCTGATACCCATCCTCATGCTCAGCATCCAGATACAAGCATTTCAAATGCTCGTTTCGATCCAGGTGCAGGGCAAAAGGATCGTTCTCGGCAGCCTTACTACCATAGGCACGCTGATAGAACTCGGTCACTCCGCGCTTCTCGGCATTTTCTTTGCCGTAGAAGCGCAGGTCGCCCATCGCGAATACGGTATCTGGCTTGGAATCGAGCCAGAAATTCATGAGGTCAAAGTGATGCGTAGATTTGTGCACGAGCAGCCCGCCGCTATTACGTTTATCGCGGTGCCACCTGCGGAAGTAATCGGCTCCGTGCTGCGTGTTCAGCAGCCATTCGAAATTCACGGACAGAATTTCACCCAGCGTTCCATCCATAATGACTTCGCGGATTTTCGTATTATGTGGAGCGTAGCGATAGTTGAACGTGACGCGCAAATCACGGCCCGTCCGTTCGATAGCGTCGAAGATTTCCTGGCATTTTTCCTCGTCCACGGTCATTGGCTTTTCGGAAATGACGTCACAGCCTAGCTCCATCGCGCGAACGATATATTTATGGTGCGTGCGATCAATCGTACAAACAAGCACATAGTCCGGCTTTGTTTCCTCGATCATCCGGTCAAAGTCTTCCGCTTTGTATGTCGGTACTTCATGATAGTTGTATTTGTCCTTCAACAGCTTATTCGTGTAGTTCATTCTCGTCTGGTTGACGTCGCAAATGGCTACCAGCTCCGAGGTTTCCTTATACGTAGTAATTAGCTCACTATAGAAAAATTCAGCCCGGCCTCCGACACCTACGATGACATACTTTTTCTTGGACAAGGTGATCACTCCATTTACATTGGTTTGAATCTATCTTATAGTATATGAAATGTAAAAATCTAAGCGTTTCTTAGTCATTTTGTTATAAACTATGCATATATTATCCTAATTTAGCAGCGAGGGATGTTGAATGGATACTCTGCCTTTTTTTGATGTCGAACAGATCAAGCGAACCGGGACATTCAATATGGACTCTGATCATTTTCATGAAAGCTACGAAATCTACTATTTGCTGTCCGGGGAACGATATTACTATGTGAATGACCGGATTTATGCGCTCCAGGTCGGCGATCTGTTGTTCATTAACAAGAATCAGTTGCACCGGACAACGAGCAAAGGCCGCTCTACGCATGAACGGATCTTGATCAATTTTGACGATGCATTCATAGAGCCGCTGCTTGAGCTGGGGGCTGGAGAGCTGCCGCTGTTTCAGGGAGAGAGCTTCCTGCTGCGGCCGGATGTGCAAGAGCAAGGGCGGATTGTAGATATTCTCCATGCTATGCTGGACGAGCAAAAGGAAGCTGCCATGGGATATATGCCATATTTGCAGGCGCTGATCCTTCAGCTGCTCATTTTGATCGGCCGCATACGGGAGGCTGCCCCGGAGCCTGTTCTGCCCGAGTCTAGCGAGAAACAGAGAAGGGTCTACCGTATTCTCGAATATTTGAATGCTCATTACGCGGAGCGGTTGACTCTGCAAAGTATTGCGGAGCATTTCTACATCAGCGAGACATACTTATGCCGCATTTTCAAGCAGACCACAGGCTTTACCGTGATCGAGTACTTGAACTATGTACGTATTCGGGAAGCTCAGACGCTATTGAAGGAGACGGAACACAGGATCACGGCTATTGCCGATAAGACGGGCTTTGATAGCATTGCTCATTTCGGGAGAGTGTTCAAGCAGATAGTCAAGCGTTCCCCGCTGCAGTACCGCAAACAGAATAAAGTGTAAATCCAGGGGACACACGACCTCTACCCAATTTAAGTTAGACGGGTGCAAGCAAAGTTAAACAAATTGACGCCCCAGTTAAATTCAAAGAGCAGCATGATTATTCATGCCGCTCTTTCTGTACGGGGAGAACTATCTCAATCAGGGTGCCCAAACCCGGCTTGCTGCGAATCCGGAAGCTGTACATGTGGTTGTACATTAGCCGTAGTCGTTTGTTCGTGTTGAACATGCCGACATGTTTCGTCCGCTCTTCATCCGATTCGAGCCGGCGCTGGATTTTCGCCAGCGCTTCGGGGTTGATGCCGATGCCGTTGTCGATGACGGCGACGCGCAGTTGCTCCTCATTGCGCATAAATTTCACCTTGACCAGTCCCGGTCCTTCCTTTTCCTTAATGCCGTGGTAGATGCTATTCTCCAGCAGCGGTTGCAGGAGCAGCTTCATCGTGTACCGTTCCGTAATTTCCTCCTCATATTCGAAAATTACATCAAATTTATCCTTATATCGTTTCTTCTGAATATTGACATAACTGATTGAATTGGCGATTTCCTCCCCCCCAGGTGACCGATTTCGTCGGGTTGCTGAAGGAGTATGAGAGAATATCGGCTAAATCCTCGATCATCTCACTTGCTTTATTGGGTCGCCCTGTTAAAGCCATCGACTCCCAATACACGGAATGCAGGGTGTTATAGAGGAAATGCGGGTTGATTTGCGATTGCCCCAGCTATCATGAATGCGGTAGAACTTGGCCTGAGCAACGCGGGAATCGTGGATGACAGTATTGCGAACAACTCCGAGGTTCAGAAGGTTGGAGGACATTATTCAAAAGGTCCAAGAACCCCAATCTGTGAATCCAGCCAGACAAATCTAAACCTCGCCAAAGGCGAGGTTTTTGGATTTGCCAGGACTATGGGCTGCAGTGACCGAGGAATTGCCGAATTAGCCTGTTTAATGTTCTTGCTGCTTTTGTAGGGATTTGATGGCCCATTTGTTGAATGAAGACAAGCTCGTTGTTCGGTAATTGCTGATGAAGCAGCTTAGCGTAGCGGTAGAACGCTTTGTCCTTCTCTCCGTAAATCAGCAGAACAGGATGGGAGATTAACCTCAGTTGGGGGGTACAGTTATAACCCAGGCTATATTGATAATACTGTTTGGCATTTTTGGAATCTCCTTTTTTGGCATCGTTATATAATACCCGAATCAGGGGCAGCTTTGCTCTCGCTTGCCTCCAGGCAATAGTTAGGGCGAGGGCTCCGACCGCACCCGCACGGGAGAGAATGGAAGCGAGAAATATCTTGCTCCTTAGCTTGGTATCGCTGACTTCCGACATTCCCCCGATCACAATACCGCCTAATGCACGCTCAGGATAGGTTAACAGGAATTCAAGCACGATGGAGCCGCCTGTCGAATAACCGCATAAACAAGCCTTGTCGATTTGTAGCTTATCTAGTAAGAGCTTGATGTCTTCGACGATTAATGGGTAAGTCACGCTTTCATTGGAGGGCTCGCTCTGGCCGTGGCCTCTGATATCGAAGGCGATGGTTCGAAAATGGCTCGACAACTGCTTGATTTGGTATTTAAAATTTTTGCTTGTTAGCACTGGCGGATGGATGAACACGATGGCTGTTCCATTTCCCCGATCCATGTAGTGCATCTTGTAGCCATTTATAACGGATTCAGGCATGGGCATTCACCTTTCTCGAAGGCTGGTCACAACTCAAACCACTGCCGATTTATAGGTAATCTAAATTAATGTTTCTCTACATATTATTAGTTATTCATGAATATCGGCGAGGCTTGATGAATTAAGAACTGCACTCGGATGAATCTAGAACCTCAGTCGGCGTCAGTCGTTTTTATGAAATTGTAATTTTATATTTAATGAATGAAGCTAGGTATCACTCCATGACTCCGCACGTGATTAGCTGTGTTGGTTGTATTTATACACCAAACTATGATTTCGGAGCTTTGACACATGGGGGCATAGCTGTATTAGTTGTATTTAAATTAAGTTGTCTATAGCGATATGTACAATGAACTGGATTCCCTGTAGGTAAAAGAGGGGATTAAGGGAGTTATGCGTGAAAAGCGGGTTCTAGTTACATGAAATCCATCTAATTGGGGGAAATCGGCAACGAACTATAAATAGCTACACGGAACCCATCTATATCCAACCACATCTTTCCACACCTATCTACATCCAACTACATCCAACCACATCTTTCCACACCTATCTACATCCAACTGCATCCAACTACATCTATCTACATCTATTCATACCTATCCACATCCAATCCATATCCAATCCTTCCTTGCTTAACCCAACCCAATCGAAATCTGTTCAAAAAGGATCGCGAAAAGCACCTATATAATGGCAATGAAGAGATGATGAAGATTTCGCTTCATTTTCACATGGTTTCTTCATAGATCCCTCATTTGGACTTCATGCAAGCGGGTATCAGAACATGGTAATATCTATTACAGAACTTAGATTAAGTCTAAATATAACCGCATAGCGCGAAAGGATGATATAGATGATGAATTGGATGACAACGAACCAAGGTGCTCCGGTAGGAGACAATCAAAATTCAAGAACGGCTGGGCAGAACGGGCCTGCACTGCTGGAGGATTATCATTTACTAGAGAAGTTGGCCCATTTCGACAGGGAGCGTATTCCAGAACGGGTCGTTCACGCTCGGGGGGCTGGAGCACATGGAGTATTCGTGACGGAGAGCAGCATGGCGCCGTATACGCGGGCTCATTTCCTGCAAGAGGCTGGCAAAGAAACGCCGGTGTTCGTTCGCTTCTCGACGGTCATCCATGGGACGGGATCTCCGGAGACTGCACGTGATCCAAGGGGATTTGCAGTGAAGTTCTATACTGAGGAAGGGAACTACGATCTCGTAGGCAACCATATTCCTGTATTTTTCATTCGCGATGCCATCAAATTTCCGGACATGGTTCACTCCTTGAAGCCGTCGCCGGCCACCAACGTTCAGGAGCCTGCCCGGTATTGGGATTTCATGACACTATCTACCGAGTCCACGCATATGATGACCTGGCTCTTTTCTGATAACGGGACACCCGCCAACTACCGTCAAATGGATGGATTTGGCGTGCATGCTTTCAAATGGGTAAATGCCGCAGGCAAAGTTACTTACGTTAAATACACATGGAAGTCGAAGCAAGGTGTCGTTACTCTGACGGCGGATGAGGCAAAAGAAGTGCAGGGAGGCGATTTCAACCATGCTACGCGCGATCTTTACGATCATATTCAGCAGGGCAAGTTCCCGGAGTGGGAGCTGCATGTGCAGCTGATGCCTGTGGAAGACCTGGATCGCTGGGGATTTGATCCGCTTGATCCCACTAAAGTATGGCCGGAAGACAGCTATCCGCTGGTGAAGGTCGGCACGATGACGCTGAACCGGAATCCCGACAACTTTTTCGCCGAGGTCGAGCAGTCTGCATTCTCGCCAAGTGCGCTTGTTCCAGGCATTGAGCCGTCTGAGGATAAGCTGCTGCAAGGCAGATTGTTCTCCTATCCGGATACCCAGCGCTACCGCTTAGGGGCAAACTATCTGCAAATTCCAGTCAACTGCCCGTATGCGCCGGTGCGCAATCACCAAAGAGACGGCCTTATGAACGTGAAGCAAGACTCTTCTCCGATCAATTATGAGCCGAACAGCTTCGATGACAGTCCGAAGGAGGTTCCTGCCTATCGCGACAGCGTGATGCCATTATCTGGGCAGGCGGGCCGTGAGCGTATCGCCAAGACGGATGATTTCACACAGGCCGGGGAATTGTACCGCAGCTTTACGGCGGAAGAGAAGAACAATCTGATTCAAAACCTGGTGAACGATTTGAGTCAGACACCGGAACAAACCCAGCTTCGAGCGGTGTGCAACTTCTTCCGTGCAGACGCAGAATACGGCATGCGGGTAGCACAGGGACTCGGCGTAGATATTAGTGGTTTTATGCCGAAAAATTCATAATTTAAACTATAGAGATTGACTCCAAGCTTAGAATAGCCGGGGGTCAGTCTTTTTTAGTTTGGTGCCGGTATACCGATCCGGTATGAACATTACGCTAACGATGCGAAGTTATATTGAGAAAATCTTACTTATACCGGATAATATCTATGAAAGTGTGAAATTTTGCTCAAGTATGACGCGGTATACAATGATACGATACACAAAAGAAGTGGTCATTGGTTTGAAATCACCTGGACAGTCAGCATATTAGCATATTAGTTTCGAGGAAAAGAGGCGAAGATGTTGAATGAACGAAAGGAACCTCTAATTTCGATCCGGGATTTGCGGATGAAATTCGAGGACAAGTATGTCCTGAACGGAATTGATCTGGAGGTCTATCCTGGACAAATTATTGGATATATCGGGCCGAACGGGGCAGGTAAGAGCACGACGGTGAAGATTATGCTCGGTTTGGTGGACGGCTATGATGGGGAAGTAAGCGTCCTGGGCCAAAGCCCAAAGGACGGGGACGTGGAATATAAACGCAGAATCGGTTATGTTCCTGAAATTGCTGAAATATACGACACGCTGACGGCGAGGGAATATGTAACGTTCATCGGGGAGCTATACGGGATGACTGCTCAGGATGCAGAGAACAAGGCCTTACGATTGCTGGAGCAATTCGGTCTTGGACATGCCGTGGATACGCGGATAGCAACGTATTCCAAAGGAATGAAGCAGAAGGTGTTAATCACGTCCAGCCTGCTGCATAATCCCGATATTTTGTTCCTGGACGAGCCTCTTAGCGGCTTGGACGCGAATAGCGTGATGGTTGTTAAAGAGCTGCTGTCGATCCTGGTGGCTAACGGCAAAACGATATTCTACTCCTCTCACATTATGGAGGTCGTCGAGAAGATCAGCAGCCGGATTATCCTGCTCGATGGCGGGCGGATTGTTGCCGACGGCACCTTCGAGGAGCTGAAGGATCGTAGTCAGGAGGGCTCGCTGGAGCAAATTTTCAACCAGCTTACAGGTTTTAATGAGCATAGAGCAATCGCTGAGCAGTTTGTAAGTATCGTCCAAGAGGTGTAACGGATGAAAAACTACAAATCATTGCTCGTATTGGATCGTTTTCGAGGCCTGTTTGAGAAAGCTGGTGTAGATTATGCCGTCATGCGGCGTATTTTGCAGGTGAAGCTGATGATGGATGCCCGGAGAGTACCTACCTTAATGAATAAAAATAAAGGCAGGAAATCCGCCGGTCGGCAGGAGACGAAGGACAGCAACAACTTCCTAGGTTCTTTGTGGATGTATAGCTTATTTGGCGCATTTAGTTCACCTTTTATCTTGCTGGGTGACAATTATATTTTTCAGATGAGCTTGCTCTTTGGCATCTTTATATTTATGACGCTGACCGCGCTTATCTCCGATTTCTCCTCTGTGCTGCTTGATATGCGGGATCGGAACATTCTGGGCACGAAGCCGATAGAGCGGAAAACGATTTCGATGGCGAAGACCGTTCACGTCTTCATCTACATGGTATTTCTGACGGGAGCCATCGGCATAATTCCGTTTGTAGTCGGTTTGCTGAAGCATGGCGTATTGTTTTCTTTGTTATTTTTGCTCACATTGATTTTAATGGATTTACTGGTCGTGGTGCTTACGGCGTTGTTGTACTTGGCCGTACTGCGGTTCTTTGATGGCGAGAAGCTGAAGGACATGATCAATTATGTACAGATCGGCTTTACGATTGTGATTACGATCGGCTATCAGCTGCTGATCCGACTGTTTGACGTCGTAAACCTCGATGTGATGTTCCAGCCGAAATGGTGGCAAGTCTTCGTTGTCCCGGTCTGGTTTGGGGCACCGTTCGAGGTGCTGCTGAAAGGCAGCCGCGACCCGTTATTTATCGGCTTTACGCTACTGGCTCTGTTAGTCCCCATTCTCGCGATACTCCTCTATATTAAATTGATGCCATCGCTGGAGGGAAATCTCCAGAAGCTGGCTGATCCTGGGGAGCGGAGCGACAAGAAGGGCAGAGACTGGAAGCGATTCATCTCAGGGCTGCTGCCCGTTGGTCCGCAGGAGAAGGCCTTTTTCCGCTTTGCCTGGACGATGATCGGCAATGAGCGTGAGTTTAAGCTGAAGGTATACCCATCTCTCGGATTCTCGCTCATCTTTCCGTTTATATTTATTTTTACGCAGTTACAACAAAGCGGCGTTCAAGGGTTGTCTGGAACGAAGCTGCATTTGTTTATTTATTTCTGTGCTTTATTCGTTCCAACAATTATTATGATGCTGCGCTATTCGGGAAAGCATAAGGCGGCCTGGATTTATCATACGGCTCCGATTGCTGAAGGGGCGGCCATCCATCGGGGAACGATTGTGGCGGGGCTGACCCGTCTCGTGCTCCCGCTTTATATGCTAGAGAGCCTTATTTTTACGTTACTATTTGGTGTGGATATTATTCTGGATCTGGTGGTGTTCGGCTTCGCTATCCTGCTGTATTCTGTCATTTCATTCGCTTATTTCTCCAAAGCGCTGCCTTTCTCTCAGCCCTTTGAGGCGGCCCAGCAAAGCGAGGGGATGCGGATGATCCCGCTCATGCTGTTGCTAGGCGTGTTAGGCGGGGTGCATTGGGCAGCTACCTTCGTTACCTATGGCGTATATATTTATTTGGCTATTTTGCTTATAAGTAACGGGATAACCTGGAAATATGTGTTTTCTACATCCGCAGTTAAATCGAAATAGGAGGCTTGTACGCGAATGACATCTGAAGCTAGAGCAGCAAGGTGCGAGGGGCCGAGAATCCGCCGTGAGAAGGTGACCGTTGCTCATATGATCTTGGTTTACTGTCGGGGGATGCATCCGGAAGCAGAGAAGCGCAACACTATAAGCGGCATTAGAAATACGTGTCCTCAGTTATGCGAAGATTGCTATACTTTGTACGAATATAGTCAAAAGCGATTGACCTATTGCCGCTTTGGCGAAGATAAGACGACCTGCGCAAACTGCCCGATTCACTGCTATGCTCCGCAGGAACGTGAGAAAATCAAGCAGGTAATGCGCTATGCCGGAGCGCGAATGCTATTAAGGCACCCTTGGCTCGCTTTTCGCCATATGTTTGACGGCAGACAGCGCAGCAGTAGTTAGCTATTATTTGTAAATACCCATAAAACAGCCACCCCATTGTGCAGCAGTGCTGCCTGGGGTGGCTGTTGGTTTGTACACGATCCTTGCATCATTGCTGCTTAATCTTAGGAAGAGGCATGAACAAAATAGAAAATGGCAGATTGCTTCCTGCGGACGGCGTCGTCCAAATTTCTACGATTTCCTCAGAGTCGCCTGTGCGATGCAGCACGCTGGTCTGTCCGGAAACATTGTCTTTGCCCGTATGGGAGAAGCTGACGAGATTTCCATTGACCAGAGCAGCTCCCATATAAAGACCCCCGCGTGGGTTGAATGTAATGAGGGTACGTGGAGCGACGCGCAGCTTGAGTTTGTAGATCACTCCGTAGTTCCCTGCGTTGACGCTGGATATTTCAAGCGGCGTATCGACTCCGATTTGGAACGGATCGGCAGCGTTGTCCGTCAGGGACAAACGGTAATTTTTATTACCGCCGATCGTGTTGTAATGCTCAAATATCCGCGTGGAGTCTGTGAATGTTCCGCGCATGACCGATTGAATCGGATCGAGAACAGGAAGAGTGTCGACGACCTCTAATGGATCTTGGCCGTCTTTTACGAAGACGCTTGTATATTCGATCGGTGAATCGCTATACAGGTCGCCTAAGAAGGAGATTGTCTCCTCCGGCTTCATCGCGATTTTATGCATATCCTCGAAAATGATTTTACTTTCGCCAGGCTCCAGGCTAATCGTTTTCTTCTTGCTGTCGTTCTGGTAATTCTCGAAGTAACGCGCTACGGACTTTGTACCGGTAATTTCAGCATAGACGTCCGGGCCAGCCATGCCTGTGGTGATGATTTCAAGATTGGCCGGAATCTCATTGATATTTTTGGCAATAATATAGACTTTGCCTTTCTCATTGGTCTTGTTGACGTGGTGAGTCATGAAGCGGGTAAGACCAGTGATCGTGTCTCTATACAGCACGCCTTCGGTTGACACAGGCTCAGGGCCGTTATCTTTGAACAGCGTATACGGCTCTGTTGAATACGTGTAGGGTAGCCTTTCGTATCCCAAAGCCTCACCGCCGTTAATCATAAAGTTGCTGCCGACCGGAGTAAATAGCCTGGAGAACTCATCATACGTATACAGAGTCTCCGTCGTGATGTTGATTGTATGCTCCACCTTCGCGGAGGCACCGTCCTGGTCGGTGACGATCAGTTGGATCGTTACCGGCCCCGGCGTGAAGAATGCCGGATAGTTGTTCATCCACTGACGATCGACGATCTCTCCATCTTCGTCATAGCTTAGGTCGGTAATCGTGATCGGCTCGCCCATTTTGTATTCCGCCTTGTCCGTCTTGAACTCGGCCACAGGAGGAATATTTGGATTGACGACGACAATTGTCTGGATATACGGATCGCTCCACTCTCCATTGGCATCCTGGACGGCGTAGGAGACCGTATAGATTCCTGCGGCTTCGAAGATGTCCTGGCGGCCTTCCCACTTCTCATCGACGATTTGTACGCCTCTCGGAGAAGAGGATTTCGTTTGGTAGATCACAGTCGTCTCGCCGGCGATGATTTTGTTGTTCAGTACAGTGAAGGAGGCGACTGGTTTGGTGGACAACTGCATAATGACCTTCTTGTCTTCCACTTTATACGAAATGTTGAGGGCTTGTGTGATGGAAGTGAGCGGCACCATGAATACGTTATTATCCTGGTAGCTGGCGCCCTTCATCGTCATGGTCTCCCCGTTGACTTTGTAAGTCTTGCTATCGGTCAAAAAGCGCAGCTCATCTTCGCCGTATTTGATGATCGTTTCTTTTGTGCTTGAGTCATAGGCTATTTCATAGCCAACACGATCTACCAAGGAGCGGATGCTGACATAGGATACGCCGTCCTTTACCGTCATGGGCTGAGTGGAGGTGTAGACCTGGCCATCGTGCTCCATGCGTGTACTGTTCATATGAAGGATTAGCTGACCTCCTCCAATTGAAGGGGCAGCCGCATTATCGCCATCTTCACCAGATGGATCGGTTGTGTCTGTATTTTCCGCAGGTTCCTCTGGCGTCAGGGGAACGTCCGGAGCTTGCGAATCCGTTGCCGTTGTGTCTGTGTCACCGGGTACTGTTGGAATTGCCGGGGGTTCGGTTGTGGTTTCCTTTGTGTCCACAGATCCGGCAGCTACCGTATTCGTGGATGTATGTACCTGGTGATCTTGCAGGCTCTCCTCATGGACGACTGAACCGGAAACAGGCGATTGCGCCAGGACGGCAGGTACAGCCAGTACGGTCTGCGAAACGAGGAGTGCGGTAACTAGGGAAATGCTTTTCAATTTCATCTTGATAAAATGACTCCTTCTATAAAAATATTTGAGCTATGAGTACGTAGCGGTTTCCAGCTTCCTGTACCTCATGTTTAGACGCTACATAGAGAGGAAAAGTTACGGTCACTAGTAAAAGATACTAGCTGACATCTTCTTATTAAGATAGTCAGCGGAAGCAACAGCGACTCATTCACAATATCTCCACAAATGCAAGTGCCGTGAAAAACATTGATTCGATGCGGTTTTTCAGGATTGTTAACAATACTGACACAGGATTATGTGATTCTTGTCACAAAACGATTACTTTTTACACGTTTGTTTTCATAAATCCGTGATAGAATTCACAATAGTTAAACAAAAGATGAAAGAAGGGTGTATTTATGGATCCGGTAATGCTTGCACGTATCCAATTCGCGGCAACAACAATATTTCACTTCTTCTTTGTGCCGCTCTCCATAGGTCTGGTGTTACTCATCGCGATCATGGAAACAATGTATGTAAGGAAGGGGAAAGAAATTTATAAGCGCATGGCCAAGTTTTGGGGTAAATTATTCCTCATTAACTTTGCTGTGGGGGTCGTAACCGGTATTTTGCAGGAATTTCAGTTCGGCATGAACTGGTCGGACTACTCGCGCTTTGTAGGCGACGTCTTCGGTGCACCGCTTGCGGTTGAAGCGTTATTCGCCTTTTTCATGGAATCGACATTTATTGGGTTGTGGATTTTCGGATGGGATCGACTGTCCAAAAGAGTACATTTGCTCAGCATTTGGCTCGTTTCCATCGGTACGATTGCTTCAGCCTTTTGGATATTGGCGGCAAACTCGTTTATGCAGCGTCCTGTCGGATTTGAGATCAATAACGGCCGGGCGGAAATGAATGACTTTTTCGCATTGATCAGCAATGGTCAGCTATGGGTAGAATTCCCGCACACGGTGCTTGGCGCATTTGCCACAGGGGCGTTCATGATTACTGGTATTAGTGCTTACAAACTGATGAAGCGCCAGGATGTGGATTTCTTCAAAAAATCCTTCACTATTGCCATTGTCGTCGGCTTAGTCGCCTCGTTAGGTACGGCTCTGTATGGGCATCAGCAGGCGCAGTATTTGGTGGAAACCCAGCCGATGAAGATGGCTGCCGCCGAAGGCTTATGGGGCAAGAGCGGCGACCCGGCGCCTTGGACGGTGTATGCGCATATCGATCCGAAGACTGGAGAGAACTCGTTTGAGATTAAAATCCCTTATTTGCTCAGTTTCTTGTCCTATAGCGAGTTCTCTGGTGAAGTTAAAGGGATGAATGAGCTACAGGCTGAATATGAGCAGACCTACGGTCCTGGAGATTATATTCCACCGGTTCGAACGACTTTCTGGAGCTTCCGGATTATGGTTGCTGCTGGATCTTTGATGATTGTATTAGGAATGTATGGTGCGTATTTGGCTTGGCGCAAAAAGCTGGAACGTCCGAATAAGTGGTATTACCGCATGATGATGTGGGCGATTTCCTTGCCGTTCATTGCGAATACGGCTGGCTGGATTATGACAGAAATCGGTCGGCAGCCTTGGACCGTATTTGGTTACATGCGGACAGAGGACAGTATATCGCCAAGCGTGACCGCTGGACAAATTCTCTTCTCGCTCATTGCGTTTACGGCAATTTATGCGGTACTAGCCGCAGTGATGGTTTATTTATTCGTTAAAGTGATTAAGAAAGGCCCTTATGCCGAGAATACAAGTGATGATGAGCAATCGGCAGATCCATATGGTAAGGAGGGATACCATGCTATCTCTTAATGAGCTCTGGTTTATCCTCGTTGCAATTTTATTCATCGGCTTCTTCTTCCTTGAGGGATTTGACTTCGGGGTAGGGATGAGCACTCGCTTTCTAGCTAAAAACGATATGGAGAGAAGGGTGTTAATCAATTCGATCGGCCCCTTCTGGGATGCTAACGAAGTGTGGCTGTTAACAGCAGGCGGTGCAATGTTCGCGGCCTTCCCGAACTGGTATGCGACGATGTTCAGCGGTTATTATACCCCGCTTGTCGTGCTGCTGCTTGCTTTGATCGGACGCGGGGTTGCGTTTGAGTTCCGGGGCAAAGTGGAAAATACGCGCTGGAAAAGTACCTGGGATCTTGCCATTTTCCTGGGCAGCCTGCTGCCTCCGTTTCTGCTGGGCGTAGTCTTTTCCGGTATGCTCAAAGGGCTGCCGATTGACGGCGACATGGAAATGAAGGCAGGGCTGTTCGATATGGTCAACCTGTACACGCTTGTTGGCGGGATTACCGTCGTCGTGCTATGCCTCGTTCACGGTCTGCTATTTACGTCCTTGCGGACGACGGGCAGCCTGCGTGACCGAGCTCGCAAGCTGGCGCATAAGCTGTTGATTCCACTAGCCGCATT
This sequence comes from Paenibacillus lentus, assembly GCF_003931855.1. Classification (NCBI taxonomy): domain Bacteria; kingdom Bacillati; phylum Bacillota; class Bacilli; order Caryophanales; family Paenibacillaceae; genus Paenibacillus; species Paenibacillus lentus. Next base: position 1,308,760 of record NZ_CP034248.1, read on the forward strand.
GTTTGTCGTATTCGGAGTAATGACGTTCTTCCAGACGGATGCGTTTGAAGTTCGTGCTCTGCCGCTGACGTTGATCGCGGTGGTTGGCCTTGGTGCATTCCTGCTTGCCGGCTGGTTCATTGTCAAACAGAGAGACGGCTGGGCATTTGGAATGACGGGTACCTTGATTGCACTTTCCATTGCTTCCGTGTTCATTAGTTTGTTCCCGCGTGTCATGGTTAGCTCAATCAGTGAAGCGTACTCGCTTACGATTCACAACGCAGCGTCTGGTCCATATTCATTAAAGATCATGACGATCGCTGCTTTGACTCTATTGCCATTTGTACTTGGTTACCAAATTTGGAGTTACTTTGTCTTCCATAAACGCATTAACGAGAAGGAGCATTTAGAGTACTAATGGGACGCGATTTAATGAAGTATAAGGGAATAAAGCCGGTTCTTGCCGGAATTGGCGTTCTGACCCTCATTCAGAGCATCGCTATCATATTGCAGGCCAAATGGCTGGCGGAGGTTATCTCCGCCCTGTTTGCCGGCGCTAAGCTGCAGGAGCAATTCGGCGGGGCCGTTTTGTTCCTGCTTGCTTTTATCGTCAGGCAAATATCTGCGCTGCTCCAGCAGAGGATCGCCTATCGGTTCGCAGAACAGACAGGCAAAGAGCTGCGCAAACAGGTGATGGAAAAGCTGTTTGAGCTTGGCCCCCGCTTTGCAAAAAGAGAGGGGACCGGCAACTTGGTTACGCTTGTATTGGATGGTGTAACGAAGTTCCGCAACTATTTGGAGCTGTTCCTGCCCCGTATGCTAGCAACCGGGCTAACGCCGATGCTCATTCTATTGTATGTATTTACGCTAGACATTACGGCAGCCGTCATTTTAATTCTCACGCTGCCGATTTTGATCATTTTTTTGATACTAGTTGGTCTCGCCGCACGTAAGCAAATGGATCGCCAATGGAAATCCTACCGCACGTTGTCCAATCATTTTGTAGATTCCCTGCGCGGACTGGAAACCTTGAAATTTCTCGGGCACAGCCGGAGTCATAGCGAATCAATCGAAAGGGTAAGCGACTCCTACCGATCAGCGACAATGCGGACGCTTCGTGTCGCATTTCTGTCTTCATTTTCCCTTGATTTCTTCACGATGCTGTCGGTCGCTTCGGTAGCGGTTAGTCTGGGACTGCGTTTGATTGATGGAAATATGACGCTTCTGACGGGGCTGACGATTCTCATTTTGGCACCGGAGTACTTTCTTCCTGTTCGGATGGTGGGAGCCGATTATCATGCGACCCTAGACGGCAAGGAAGCCGGCGAAGCGATGAATGCAATTATTGCGGAAGGGGAGGCGGAGAGGGCTGCAATGGCCAGCCTGCCTGAAGGGATAGCATTGGATTGGCGTCCCGATAGTGTCATGAAGCTGTCTTCGCTGACGGTGCAGTATGAGGAGGAAGGCCAGCCCTCGCTGGATCAAGTCGGGCTTGAGCTCAGCGGTTTTGGCAAAATCGGTATTATCGGGGAGAGTGGCGCAGGGAAGTCCACGCTGATCGATGTGCTTGGAGGATTTCTGCGCCCGACGGAGGGCGAGATCGAGCTGGGGCGCGCAAGGCTCGGCGATTTGACCAGCCCGGAATGGAGAAGGCAGATTACTTATATTCCGCAAAATCCATATATTTTTAGCGGATCGCTTGCGGATAACATTGCGTTCTATTCGCCGGACGCTTCCCGTGCGGAGATCGAGCAGGCTGCTGAGGATGCGGGTCTCGGCGCTTTGGCAGATTCGCTGCCAAAGGGATATGATGAGCCCATCGGTGGCGGTGGCCGTCCATTGAGCGGCGGTCAGGAACAGCGCGTAGCGCTGGCCCGCGCTTTGCTCAGCCGTCGGCCGATCTTGCTGCTGGACGAGCCGACGGCTCATTTGGATATCGAGACGGAGTATGAATTGAAGGCGACGATGCTGCCTTTGTTTGAGGGCAGGCTGGTGCTGCTTGCTACCCACCGTCTGCACTGGATGCGAGAAATGGATCGGATTATCGTCATGGAGCAGGGGCGAATTGTGGAGACGGGCAATCATGATGAGTTGATTGCGAGAAAGGGAGCCTATTATCAGTTAATGACATCTCAGCGGGAGGGGATATTGTGAGTGTGAAAGAGGACACTGCGAGATGGAATCGCCAAGAGAAAACGGCCTCGCAAGAGCAGTGGATTACTCCGTATTTCCGTGCCTATAGCGGACGCTTTTCCCTGTATTTGATCTTGGGTACGCTGACGATATTAGCGGCAAGCATGCTGATGTTCACCTCAGGCTTCCTCATTTCCAAATCATCTTTGCAGCCGTATAACATATTGCTTGTATATGTGCCTATTGTCGGCATCCGTGCATTTGGGATTGGCCGGGCGGTCATACACTATGTAGAACGGCTGGTTGGACATGATGCAGTACTGCGAATTTTGTCCAAAATGCGGGTGCGTCTATACAACATATTGGAGCCTCAAGCGCTATTTATTCGCTCTCGTTACCGGACGGGGGATTTACTCGGCGTCCTGGCAGACGATATAGAGCAGCTGCAGAACGTATACATTCGGACCGTTTTTCCAAGTCTTGTCGCGGTGATCGTTTATGGGGTTATCGTCATTGCCTTGGGTCAGTTTGATTGGCTGTTTGCATTGCTGGTGGCAGGCTATATCTTCATACTTGTCGTGGTGCTGCCGTATATTTCGCTGATGCTGACTAGACGCACGAATGCAGAGGTGAAGCAGGAGCGGGGTCGATTGTATCAGAAGCTTACCGACGCAGTGATGGGCATCGGCGATTGGGTCATCAGTGGCAGACCCGCCGAATTTCTGGAGTCATACGAACATGACGAAGACACTGTAGCCCGAAAAGAGCGCAAGCTTCGCACCTGGGCAAGATGGAGAAGTTTGATCGGTCAACTCGTTGTTGGAATCGTCGTTATATCTATGATCTATTGGTCAGGCAGCCAAGCTGCTGCCGGACATATTGATCCCGTGTTAATCGCAGCCTTCGTGCTTGTCGTCTTTCCGCTGGCGGATGCATTCCTGCCCCTGTCCGAAGCCGTCGAGCGCACGCCGCAGTACCAGGAATCGCTAAGTCGATTGAATCGGATTATGGAGCCTGTATTGGGGCAGGAATCTCAGGGTTCGGTTATGGGCGGAAAGAAGGGGATGTCTGCGGAGTTGGCGATGAACGAACAGCGCCTAGCGGATGTGCTTACCGCCTCTCGTGCCCGGGATATTCACATAAAGCTGAGTAATGTCTCTTTCACATATGAAGCTAAGCATGCCATACAGAGTGGCGGTTCGTATTCCGTCTGTGATGTTTCTCTCGATATACCCCAGGGCAAGCGAGTCATGGTGATTGGCCGGAGCGGTGCGGGTAAGTCCACGCTGTTGAAGCTCATTCAGGGGGCGATTGCACCGACCGAGGGCAGTGTACTAATCAATGGCGTTCCGGCAGCGCACTTCGGGGATGACATCTCTAAAGTCATCTCAGTATTGAACCAAAGCCCGCACTTGTTCGATACAACCGTAGCGAATAATATCCGGCTTGGGCGTCAAGGTGCTTCGGAGGAGGAACTGCACCTGGCGGTACAGCAAGCGCAGCTTGACGCGCTGATCGCTACGCTGCCGGAGGGTCTAAGCACACCGATGCGCGAGACCGGGCAGCGCTTCTCCGGCGGAGAACGGCAGCGTGTGGCTCTGGCGCGCATCCTGCTTCAGGATGCGCCGGTGCTCGTCCTTGATGAGCCGACCGTAGGGCTTGACCCACGTACCGAGCGTGAGCTGCTGTCAACGATCTTCAGGTCGACAGCGGGCAAGACGCTCGTGTGGGTCACGCATCATTTGGTCGGAGCAGAGAAGATGGACGAGATTATCTTCATGGAGCATGGCACGATCCTTATGCGCGGCACGCATGAGGAACTGCTGGAGCGGGAGTCAAGGTATCGCAGCCTTTATGCGCTGGATCGCCCGGATGATATAGCTTAATAATATATAGAAAGAACCTCGCAAGATGGAGTGATCCCAGTCGTTAGTCCGACCTAACGATTGGGATCACAGTCCAAAGCGAGGTTCTTTGCTATGAAAATGCAGCTTAAGGCTCAATTCCCCATTGCAGTTCACCGGAGATGTAGCCGGTTACTCGTGGGGCATCTTGATATGATGTGGAGGTCGAATCAAAGGAGTAGTCGTCACTCTGCGAATAATCACTCCAGTCAGATTTGGAGATGCGGATTTGCAGGTCAATGCTCTGGCTGGCTGCTAGGCTGCCTGCTCCGCTTGTGAAGCCGATTTCCGCATAATAATCCGCTCCACTTATGGTTGCAGGCATCTTGACGAAGTTGCCTGTCACATTAGAGCTGCCTATCTGAGTCCAGTCGCAGAACAGACTTTGCGATTGCTCTCCATCGATGGTGTAGTAGTAACGCAGCTTAATATCGGAGAGGTTAATAGCCTGACTTCCAGTATTCGTCAGCTTAATTCGGGGACTGAGTGTGTTTGTCGTATTGCTTACCGCTTCATTATACATTTGCACCTTAATGCCTCCGGCAGGTGTTGGTACAGTCGAGTCCTGAATGTTGATGTTCAATACCGAATCAGCCCCGGCGCTGAACTGGAACGTCAAGCTTAGTTGACCGAGAGGCTGAGCGGCCAAGTAGCTGCTGAGGATCGTGATGTTGGAATCGGAGACTGTATAATCGCTGCCTTCCGTCAATGCCGCAGCTCCGTTGCGAATGGCGGTTAGTGTATTCCCATTCAACGTCAATGCGACGTTTACGTTGGCCTGATTGCCTACGTTTTTGTCAAAGGCAGCAGACGTGGGTGTGATCGAAGAGCTGGGGGTGGGCTCCTCTGGCCCCGGTTCTTCCGGTTCCGGCGGGTTTGTCAGTGCATCCCCATATACGATACCAAGTCCATTTGTTCCTATATATACCCGGCCGTAAATTCTGGGGTCACCGGTAATCGCCGAGTTTGTCGAAGCATATTGATGCTGATCGTCATTAATTCTGATCCAGTTAGCTCCCGCATCATTAGAGCGGAAAATCCCCCGAACGCCATCAATCTTGGCGCTGGTGTACAGCGCCATGTAGCTATGTCCGGGCGCTGCCTTGCCAAATCCGATCACGTTGGCCTCCTGAACGTTGGCAAGCTTTGTGAAGGAAGCTCCGGAGTCGATAGAATGCCACAGACCGTATTTGCCGCCCGTCGTGCTGCCTCCCGCGAGCCAGATATCGCCTTCGCTGCCGGGCACCGCTTTGAAGTCCAAATCTCCCTCCGCTGGAATTCCCGTAGCCGCCGTTTTTGTGAACGTAGCTCCGCCGTTAGTGCTCACATAGAAGTCGCCAGCTGACCAAGCGTAAAATTTATTGGAATTTACGCGGTCGGAAGCGACTTTTGCACCCTGGGGCACGCCAGTGCTGGCTGACCAGGAATTCCCGTTGTTGCTGGAGTAAAAGACGCCTACATCTGGAGTGCTCCATAGAATAGCGTTGCCATTTGCGGAAAGGGCCACCTTGCCTCCGCCTGCAGTTCCCGCGGGCTCGCCATTCCCGGCGTACCAGTTAGCTCCGCCGTCCCGGGAGAAACCGATGGATTTAGCGTTGGGATCTGCGGATTTGTCCGCTTGGCCTACGCGCACGATAAAGCTGGGGTCCAATTCGGCATAGTCCATATCCGTTGTGCTATTTGGATGTGTCATCATTTTTGCCGGGGGCTGGGTCAGATCATCGTGCTTAAAGCCCGTGACATCGAGCAGGCCACTGATCAAATGCGCGCCGGATGGCGGGCTGATCAGATCGGTGACTGCCGTCTCTTCAATGCCTTTGGCCATCACGCTAATGTTAACCTTGCCGCCGGTATCCCAGGCCGTAAGGTTATTGGTGCCATAAATCGTTGCCCCGGTTCCGTACATCATCCGGTCTGAATTGAACGGATCAATCTCAAGATCTCCAATCATCCAGCCGAGCTTAGGCGTAACTTCAGGCGGGGAAGGGTTGTTCTCAAAATCGAGCCAAGGCGCTCCGGAAATATCCTGCGTGTATCGGAACGTACGGTTTGGATATCCATCCCAATCCCAAATGCGGCTCCAGGTTGCACCGCCATCGGTACTGCGGAATAGAATCGCGTCCGGCCACCAGGAATTAAGCGTAGCGACGATAAGGGTATTCGGCTGCTGGGCGTCGACGGCCAGTCCGCCGTATCCGAAGTAATTATCGCTGCTGCTGGACGGAATCGGACTGATATTCGTCCAAGAATCTGTGACAGTGTCATATTTCCAAAGGTCGCCTTTCGTTCCATCATAAGGGCCTGCGCCGTCGCTATAAGGAATGTACAGCTGACCGTTTGAAGCCAAAACTCCGTGGTGCGGAAGATAGCCCGTCGGCTGACCGGGAACGGCAGACCATGTTGCACCGCCGTCTGTACTTCGGTATACGCTTTCATTTTTATCGGCTACGCCAACATAGATAGTTTGAGTTGCTTGTCCAGGCGAACCTGTCGAAGGATCGAAGGTAATCCAGGCCAGTCCGACGATGTCGCTCTGGTACTCATAATCGGGGTTCTCGACATAGGTCCCCGGGTTAGGAAAACTGGTTACCTTGCTCCAGGTTGCCCCGTAATCGGTGCTCTTCCATAATCCATTACCGCTGCGCGCTCCAAAATAAAGGATGTTATTCTTGTTAGGGTCGATGGCAAGCCGCTCACCCATTGAGCGTCCCGGCATGTTGCCGCCTACTTTGAAAGGCAGACTGGACACTTGCCAAGTGTCGCCTTTGTCCGTTGAGCGTAAAATGCTCCCATTATTCGGATCCCAGCTGTTCGTGTAGGTGCCGACGGCAAGGTACAGGCGATTTGGATCGACCGGATCGGTTGCCAAGGCATCGACGCCGGTCTTGCCCCATTCATCGATCCCTACCCAGTCCAGCAGTTGAATCCAGCTTTGATCCGCTTCGTTCCAGCGATAAGCACCGCCGATATCAGTTCTTGCATAAATCAAGTTCGGCTCTGTCTCATTAAAAATAATCCCTGGCACAAAGCCGCCTCCACCTCCTGTAACTACTTTGTTCCATTGGTAGTCTTCGCTTGCTGCTGCATGGGCATTACCTGCCCCCAGTAATCCTGCAAAGGCTGAGCCAGCTATAAGAATGGACAATAGTATTAGATGAAACTTTTTAAACGAAGTACTTCTGAAAATAGTTGTATGGGCCATTTTATAAACCTCCCTGCTCATGGAATGGATATTTTTTTTGCACACGTTAACATTTTGGCGATTGCAACGGTAATATTATGCTGGCTGTTAGGGGACACCTCCTTTTCCTAAGGAATCTACACGATGTGGTAGCTTTTCGGACTACGAGCTTGCATTCAATTCAGCTATGAAAAGTAGTGTGAATAATAGATTAGTAGGTTTATATTACCTTATAATTGGCAAATATTCAATTAATAGTATAATTAATTTTGAATCAAAAGTTGATTGTCTACCCTGCCTTTCTTTTGTTCTGTCTGCTTAACTTATATAATGGGGCTATACTTTATAGGAAAGCCGGAGGTGAAGCGGCGGAATGGAATTGAGGCAAATATTGTATTTCATTGAGGTTGCGAAGCTGGAGCATGTGACGGAGGCCTCTTATGCTCTTCACGTATCACAGTCCGCTGTTAGTAGACAAATTTTTAAACTGGAATCCGAGCTCGGTGTAGACTTATTCCTTCATGAGGGACGGAAGGTAAAGCTTACTCCGATCGGTAAGCTGTTTCTCGCTCATATGGAGCAGCTCGTCAAAGTGCTTGATAACGCGCGTCAGGAGATCAGTGAGTTTCTGGATCCGGAGCGGGGGACGGTGCGGATCGGCTTCCCCAGCAGCTTGGCGGCACAAATGATTCCGGGTGTTGTGTCGGCTTTTAGAGAGCAATACCCTGCTGTACATTTTCAGCTGCAGCACGGTTCCTATCGCGAACTGGTCGATTCGGTAATTAAGGGGGACATGAACCTGGCCATTATGGGCCCGGTGCCGAAGAATGAATCGCAAATTAAAGTGGAAGTGCTTTTTCGAGAAAAGTTTAAAGCGCTGCTTCCGTCCAAGCATAAATTAGCAGGACAGTCGTCGGTCAAGCTCAGTGATCTGAAGGATGATTTATTCGTGCTCTTCCCCGAAGGCTTCGTCCTGCGGGAAATTGTGGTGAATGCTTGCAGCGATCTTGGCTTTAAGCCGAAGGTAACATTTGAAGGGGACGATTTGGACGCGATTAAGGGGCTTGTCTCGGCTGGGCTTGGTCTGACGGTGCTGCCGGAAATTGCTCTTAGTGAATATCTTCCTGATTCCATCGTTGCCCTGCCGATCACCGAACCGCTGGTTACGCGCGATGTGGGAGTGATTATTCCGGCAAATCGGGATCTGCCGCCCACGGAGAAGTTATTTTATGATTTTCTCAAAGAGATGGCCCCCGGTTTTGGACTTTAGATACAGCCTTCATTATTGTAAAAAAAGAGCTGCCCCTGAAGTAGAAAATATACTTAGGAGCAGCTTTTTCATGATGGATTGGATCTATCTTAGTTGACCTGTCTATGTTTACACAACACCGTGAACGATCATTGTGTCAGCAACTTTAAGAAAGCCGGCAATGTTCGAGCCTACAAGAAGATTACCGGAATAACCATATTCCTCGGCGGCGTTGACGCTGTTTTTGTAAATGTTTTTCATGATGTCCTTCAGCTTTTTGTCTACCTTCTCAAACGACCAAGCGAGTCTGGCGCTGTTCTGAGCCATTTCCAGTGCAGATACCGCAACCCCGCCGGCGTTTGCCGCTTTGGCTGGCCCGAAGTAAACCCCATTGTTCAGATACACTTCGATAGCCTCCAATGTAGAAGGCATATTAGCACCCTCAGCTACATATTTCACGCCATTAGCGACGAGTAATTTCGCCGATTCCTCGTTTATTTCATTTTGGGTTGCACAAGGCAGGGCGATGTCGCAAGGGATGCTCCAAATGTTCTCGCAGCCTTCGACATAGATTGCAGTGGGATGATCGTTGACGTATTCTTTGATCCGTTTTCTCTCTACTTCCTTGATGCGCTTTACTGTAGCCAAATCGATTCCGTTCTCATCATAAATGTAGCCGTTGGAGTCGCTGCATGCTACAACTTTGGCGCCGAATTGCTGAGCCTTCTCAATGGCATAGATGGATACGTTACCGGAGCCGGATACAATGACCGTTTTTCCTTCCAGACGCTCCCCTTTGGTCTTCAGCATTTCTCTTGTGAAGTAGACAAGGCCATAGCCCGTTGCTTCGGTTCTTCCAAGGCTTCCACCGTACAGCAGGCCTTTTCCTGTAAGTACCCCGGCTTCGTTGCCGCCGACGAGACGTTTGTATTGTCCGAACATATAGCCGATTTCTCTAGCCCCTACACCAATGTCACCTGCAGGTACGTCCGTATCCGGCCCGACATATCTGGACAATTCGGTCATGAAGCTTTGCGTAAAGCGCATGATTTCGTTGTCGGATTTGCCTTTCGGGTCGAAGTCCGATCCACCCTTGCCGCCGCCAATCGGTAGTCCGGTCAGGGAGTTTTTGAAAATTTGCTCGAAGCCCAGGAACTTGATGATGCTGGCATTAACGGAAGGATGGAAACGAATGCCGCCTTTGTAAGGCCCGATGGCACTGTTGAACTGTACGCGGAAGCCGCGGTTCACCTGCACTTTACCATTGTCATCGACCCAAGGGATACGGAAAGTAATCAGCCGCTCGGGCTCTACGATTCTTTCTAGGATGGCATGATCCTGATATTTCGAATGTTTAGCAAAGACAGGAACGAGGGAGTCCAAAATTTCTTTGACGGCTTGATGAAATTCTGTCTCTCCTGGATTCCGCTTTTTGACCGTTTCATATACCTCATTGACATATTGTCTAGCCGTGTCCAGGTTACTGTTTGATTGTTGTTGCATGATAGCCATGGTTGCTCCACCTTTCAAACTAAAATAAAATTGTTCTCTTTTTCACGATTGGTCTGAATCAATTGTAATATGTATCTCTGTTCTGAACAAAACTTTATTGAGATGAACTTCATGCCGAACTGAGATCAACTCCAGGGTGCCGATTGGGCACTTCATTACTTTATTATATGAAAAGTGATATATTTTGAGTGAAAAAGATTGCCAAAATAGTGACAGGGATCTGCCAAAATAGCAGACCCCTGCAAAAATTATCTGTTATAAGCCGTTCCAATATGTAATTTCATCGACATGAAACCGAATGGACTGGCGTGCCGGCTTTGTGCCTTTACCGATCGCGATCAAAATAGTCGGTACAAGCGTCTCTGGGAGCTGGAGCGCTTCGGCGAATTTCTCTGCGTTGTAGCCCCCCATCGGCACGGTATCGTAGCCCTTCGCCTTGGCAGCGAGCATGAGCTGCATGGAAACGAGGCCTGCATCGAATAGATTAATCTGGTGCATCTGTTCCGGGGCCAATCCGCCATAGAGCTCCTGAATGCGCGTCATCATTCCTTCCTTGACCTCCGGAGGCATGTACCCGGCCTCCACAGTTCTGTTATAAATATCGTCCGCCCGTTTTAAAGATTCTAAATCTCCCAGTACAGCAATAATGGCTGAAGCCTCTAGCACATGCTGCTGATTGTTGGTGATTGGATGGATCTGTTTTTGAATTTCCTTATCATCGATGATCAGAAAGCGCCAAGGCTGCAGGTTGGAGGAAGAAGGGGCTGTCGTTGCCAATTCAATGATTTCTTTCAGTTCCTCGCGCGGAATTCGAATTGAGGGATCATAAGCCCGCACGGAATGCCTTTCTCGCATGACTGTATAAATATTGTTTAAATCAATCTTGTCCAGGCTGCTCAAATGGATTCAATCCTTTCTATTATTAAATATGGGATGTACGATCTCCAGGCTGTTCAGTATACTTACGTACCTCACGCAGCTCTCAGCACGCGGTGCATGGCCGCATGATGGCGGTAGGTCGAACCGAAGCATTAATATGCCTCGAAAATACACACTCACAGTATATATATCAACTGTTGTTTTTACAAGAACAGTTCCGACCTACTCTTGTACTTAAAAAGGAAAGCGGTTACGCTAAGTCTAATAGATTACGAACTAAGGGAGAGATCATGGATGACCTTGAAAGTTGGAATTGTTGGTACGGGCTGGTTCAGTAAGGTGCACGGAGATATCCTTGCTGAAGCCGAGGGAGTTCGAATAGCGGCTACTTGCGGGACAAGTATGGAGAAGGCCAATTCCCTGGCTTCTCGTTATTCTGGAGCGAGAGGCTTTGACCGTTTGACGGATATGCTGGATAGTGAGCAACTGGATGCGGTGTATTTATGTATACCACCGATGGCGCACGAGGGGATGGAGACGGAGCTGATAGCTCGGGGAATTCCTTTTCTCGTAGAAAAACCGCTTGGCGTTGATTTGGATGGGCCCAATAAGATCTTGGAGCAGCTTCGCCGCAACCCGGTCATCACATCGGTTGGATATCATTTCCGCTATAAGCAGTCGGCCTTGCAACTGAAGGAGCTCCTGAAGGGCCAGAAGATTGGAATGGCTTTAGGGACATGGATGGGGAGTATGCCTGGCGTCGGCTGGTGGAGAAAACAGGAGGGCTCTGGCGGACAATTTATTGAGCAGACGACGCATTTAGTAGATTTACTTCGTTACGTCGCTGGCGAGGTGGAGGAAGTTTACGCCGCCTATGCCAATAGAATTGTGCATGAGCAGCATGAGGGAGTCACTGTTTCAGATGTCGGCACGGTCACACTGAAGCTCTCCAGTGGAGCTATAGCTAACCTTTCAAACACCTGTGTTCTGCCGGATGCGGTAGGAGAAGTCGGCTTGAGCTTTTACACCGAGCAAGGCATACTGGCCTGGGATCCTGATCAGCTTGAAATAAAAAACAACGGCGTGTCCACGAGTTATTCCAGCACGGATAATCCTTATGTTGCCGAGACGGCAGCGTTTCTTCATGCGGTACGTACGGGGGATGCCTCCGGAATTCGATCCGACTATGCGGATGCCGTCCGTACACAGGCGGTTACCTGCGCTGCCCTTGAATCTTCGATTACTGGGCAAGCGGTGCGTGTCTTTTAGCCGATGCAAGAAGCATTATATTGGTGTGTAGGATATGGTCCTTCGAATTCTAGTTTATAGCTAATCTCTTAAAAATGAGCGAGTCCCCTAGTATACTCGTCCAATCTATTACTATCACCCTTTCATAGTATGAAGTAATCCTTGAAAGGAGTTGATAGAAATATGGCAGTTCTTCTTCAACATGTTACAAATGTTCCGACACCTATCACGAATGGAGCCGCGATTAACGTTCCGCAGACTCCGGCTGGTCAGGGTATCGCGCTCGTGCGGGTATCCATTCCTGCTAACGCCCCTGTAAATACGGTTGAATTGACGGCAACAGTGGGATTGCGGGGATTGACGGGAATTCCCCGGGTATTGTTCCGGATTTTCCGTGATGGTCAAGAAATCTATTATGCAACACAAGCCGTAGAAACGAACTTTGAGAATGTAAATCTTACGGCGTTAACGGCGGTAGATTCCAACGTAGCTCCTGGAGTACATGATTATATTTTATCTGTAGAACAGGTTGCCGCTGCTACGAATACGGCTAGAGTTGTTGGCCCGATCGTGTTTAGTGCGCTAGCAACCGCCCCGTAAATCTGCTTTATTATCTCTAGTGCCATACTTGTATAAGCTGGAAAAATAGGCTGAGAGCTTGCTCTCAGCCTATTTTCCTATAAAAAAGGAGCTTTGCTTGAAGCAAAGCCCATTCAATATATATATAAATTTGGAGGAATCCCTTAGATTAAGCTCATCCATAGAATAGCACTGTGATAAGCATAGGAGCTACGCCGAGTGTAAATAGAGCGGCGAGGATCATGGAAATACTGGATATCGTTCCGGTTAGGGAGCTGAATTCAAACGCTTTTGAAGTTCCTGTGCCATGAGCGCCTGTACCGAGCAGTACCCCGCGGGCAACCTCATTCTCAATTCGAAACCATTTGAGTACATACGGACCGATCACACTGCCGAGCAAGCCTGTGATGACAGCAAAGATCGCTGTAATATTGGGAACCCCGCCGATAGCCTGCGAGACGCTCATCGCAATTGGTGCTGTGATGGAACGGGGGATCAAACTGCTGACGAGCTGATGATCCAGACGCAACCATTCACCTAGCATAGCCGATGAAAACATGGCAACGGTCGATCCAGACAAGACGCTGATGATGATGACCGCCGCGTGCTTCTTAAGTACGTTGTAGTATTTGTACAAGGGTACAGCAAAAGCAATTGTAGCAGGCTGAAGCATATCACTTAGCCATTTTCCGCCAGAATTGTATGCCTCGTAAGGGACGTTCGTCCACATCAGGCCCGTCACTAGCACGAGGGGAGTTATCAATAACGGAGATAGGTAGACTCGGGGTCTAGCTTGATATAGTTTCTTGGAAACTCCGTAGAGCAGGAGAGTTAGCAAAAGCCAGAACAGACTGTTCATCATAAGGCCTTACTCTCCTTCCGATTCGTAATTTTTGAGGCAATAAGCCCCGAGCTTAGCATGACGATAAATGTACTGGCAATAACGACAACGAGAATGCGCACACCATCGCTCTCTAGCAGTGGAATATATTTCATGATGCCGACTGCAGAAGGAATAAAGAACAACAGTAGCTCGGCCAGAAGTAAATTGGCTCCCTTCTCGATCCAGGTCAGCTTGATCACATTCGTTTTGAGCAGTGCAAAAATAACGATAATGCCCAGGATGGAACCCGGGATAGGTAAATGAAGCAATTCTGCAAGCTGATTCATCGTAATGGAGATGAAGAACAGAAGGATGACCTGCAGTAAGCTCAAAGCAATCGTACGTAATTTAACCATAGTAGCAGGCTCCTTTCATCGTTGTTGATTTGTTAATGAAAATATTACATCATTTACTTTCATGAGTAAAATGAATATAAATAATGTATACTATTCCTAAAAGTTATGCATTGTAGCAGAGGGAGATGGGCTAGAGCTATGGATATTCGTCAGCTTCAATATTTAATCGAAGTTGCGCGCTTCAACAGCTTTACGAAAGCAGCAGATGCTTTATATATTACGCAACCTGCAATTAGCAAGGCGGTCAAATCGATGGAGGATGAACTCGGTGTTGTCTTGTTCGATCGGCTTGGTAAAAGAGTAGAATTGACTGATGCAGGTCAAATCATTGTTGGACAGGCTAAGCAGATCGTAGCTTCCTTCCACAATCTGACCTCGGAGCTGGATGATCTTCGCAATCTGAAGAAAGGTCACATTCGGATCGGTTTGCCACCGATGGTTGGCGCCAGCTTTTTTCCCAAGGTGATCGGACAATTTCATAAGAAGTATCCGGATATTACGATCCAGCTCTATGAGAACGGGGCCAAGAAGGTAGAATTGGAGGTCGCGGCCGGAACGCTGGAAGTAGGCGTGGCCGTACTGCCGACGACTCAGGAGGGATTAAGCATTTTTCCATTTGTGGAAGAAAAGCTGAATTTGATCGTGCATCCATCCCATCCGCTGGCCAAGCGGAAACAGGTCGAGCTGGCGGAGCTGGCCCAGGATGATTTTGTTTTGTTTCGGGAGGATTTTACGCTCCATGACCGGATTATAGGCGAGTGTGCACGGTTGGGATTTCAGCCACACGTCATTTATGAAAGCTCGCAGTGGGACTTGATTAGCGAGATGGTCGCCGTAGGACTGGGAATTACGCTCCTTCCAGAAACGATTTGCCGGGAGATTGATAATAAGCGGGTCAGAATAATCCCTCTGGTGAAGCCAATCATCCCGTGGAAGCTGGGTATTATCTGGCGGGATGACCGTTATATGTCGTTCGCTACTCGGGAGTGGATCGCATTTGCCAAGTCGGAGCTTGCCAAGACGTTATAAGAGCATGAGCGAGAGTTTGGGAGCAAGAGTGAAAGCGTGAGCGTGAGAGTAGTGGGGGTATGAGGGCATGAGGGCGAGAAAGTATGAGAGTATAAGAGCATGAGGGCATGAGCATGAGGCGAGAAAGTATGAGAGTATAAGAGCATGAGGGCATGAGCATGAGGGCGAGAAAGTATGAGAGTATAAGAGCATGATCGTATGAAAGTATGGGAGCACAGGAGCAAAAGTGAGAGTATGGGGGTAAAAGAGCATGAGGGCATGAGCATGAGGGCGAGAAAGTATGAGAGTATGGGGGCATGAGGGCATGAGCATGAGGCGAGAAAGTATGAGAGTATAAGAGCATGATCGTATGAAAGTATGGGAGCACAGGAGCAAAAGTGAGAGTGAGAGCGTGAGAGTATGGGGGTAAAAAAGTATAAGAGTATAAAAGCATAAGAGCAGCATAAGATTGAGATGCGGCAGAGTCTGTAAAATAGTTTGTGTAAACTCCAAAACCTATTAAAATGGAACTAATAGAAAGGTTGGGAGAATACATGGGACTTTGGACGAAACAACAGTTGCGCGACTTCATTAAAGAGAATAATCTGGTAACGGCACAGGATGCTCAAAACGCATTAAAGAACCTGTTTGCAGAAACAATCCAGGAGATGCTCGAAGCGGAGATGGAAACACATCTGGGCTATGCCAAGCACGACATCACGGCGAAAGCGACGTCAAACAGCCGTAATGGCAAAAGCAAGAAAACTGTCGTCAGTGAGTATGGTGAGCAAGAAATAATCGTACCCCGTGATCGCTTGGGCGAGTTTGAACCGCTTGTGGTGAAGAAGCATCAGTCCAATGTCACAGGCATTGAGGAACAGATCATTGCGCTTTACGCGAAGGGCGTCAGCACGCGTGAAATTCAAGATCATCTACTGCAGTTGTATGGCATCGAAGTCTCCCCGACACTGATCTCGAACGTGACGAACAAGGTTATCCCTATGGTTAAGGAATGGCAAAATCGGCCGCTACAGAGCGTATATGCCGTTGTTTTTCTCGACGCCATTCATTTCAAAGTGAAGCAAGACGGAGCTATTGTCAACAAGGCGGCTTACATGGTCATCGGCATCGATCTGGACGGGAATAAAGACGTCCTAGGCATGTGGATTGGCGAAAACGAGTCGGCCAAGTTCTGGCTCAATGTCTTGAACGAGTTAAAAAACCGCGGCGTACAAGACATTCTCATTACGTGTGTCGATAATCTAACCGGTTTCTCGCAAGCGATAAGCGCTTGTTATCCCGCTACAGAGATTCAGAAGTGCATCATCCATCAAATCCGTAATTCAACGCGCTACGTGTCCTACAAGGACTTGAAGAAGGTGACTGCCGATCTGAAGCCGATCTACAAAGCAGCAACCGAAGAAGCGGCGCTTGTGGAGCTAGATCGCTTTGAGGAGGAGTGGGGCAAAAAGTATCCTCTGATCGTCCGTTCTTGGCGCAACAACTGGAGCGAGCTCGCTACATTCTTCAAGTACCCGCCGGAAATTCGCAAGTTGATCTACACCACGAACATGATCGAGAGTTATCACCGTCAACTGCGCAAAGTGACGAAAGGCAAAAGCATCTTTCCGAGCGACGAGGCTCTCCTTAAAATGCTGTATTTATCCACAATGGACGTTGTACGGAAATGGACGGGCCGTGTTCAGAACTGGGGACAAATGCTGCTACAGTTTTCGGTTTTCTTCCCTGATCGCGTGGGTCAGCACTTGAGGTAGGGGGGCGGAGTCCCCCTCTAAGCATCACCATCTACATTCGTTTACACAAAATTCTTGACAGACCCATGCGGCATTAAGCTGTCGTAAACTGAGATACCACACTAAACTACTGTCTAGGATGCGCATATTGAGCCGTCGTATACTAAATGGATTTCTTGTATCTAGTTATGCTCAGAACAAAAGTTCCGGGGAATTAGATGGATTTCATGTACCTAAAATCGAGGTATTCTACTCATAACAGGCAATTCCCTTATTTTAACAACATGAAATCCATTTAAATTTAAATTCCTTTTCTAGCCGCAGAAGCTAACTACTATAAATCCATTTAAATTAAGATAAACTATTAAAATGGCTGTGGGGCAAGTAAAGCCACAATGGTATGCTCAATAGTAAAGCCTCAATAGTAAAGCCTCAATAGTAAAGCCTCAATAGTAAAGCTCAATGTTAAAGCCACAATGGTATAATAAGGGCATTCAACGATATAAAACAACTATTGCGGTTTGCGATGAAGGAGGAATAGGGATGGCTATTCAGGTAGGACTTATTGGATTCGGATTATCAGGCTCCGTATTTCATGCTCCGCTGATTGATTGGACGGAAGGCTTGAAGCTCGCCGCCGTCGTATCTTCTCAGCCGGGCAAAGTGAATGAGAGTTACCCCGATGCGAGAGTATATCCTGACGTGGAGGCGCTCCTTAACGATCAGGACATTCAGGTTGTGGTCGTATCTAGTCCGAATTTGACGCATTACGACTATGCGACCCAGGCACTGGAGGCAGGCAAGCATGTTGTCGTGGAGAAGCCCTTCACAAACAGCTCGGAAGAAGCGGAGCGCTTGATTGCGCTTGCCCGGGAGAAGAAGCTGCTGCTAACGGTATATCATAATCGTCGCTGGGATAATGACTTTCTCACCATCAGCCGCCTGCTGGACACGCGTGCACTAGGCAATATCTCTTATTATGAAGCTCATTTTGACCGCTATCGCCCAGAGGTGACTGGTCGCTGGCGCGAGCAGGATTTACCTGGCTCAGGGATTCTCTACGATCTAGGCTCCCATCTGATCGACCAGGCGTTAACACTGTTTGGGAAGCCGAATACAGTGTGGGCAGATTTGCGCAAAGAACGCCGCGGCGGTAAGGTTAATGATTATTTCCATCTTGTTCTTGGCTATTCAGACCTTCGAGTCGTCCTACACGCCGGATCATTAGTCCGTGAGCCAGGCCCTCGCTTTATACTCCATGGTGATCGAGGGAGTTTCATTAAGCATGGGTTTGATCCGCAGGAGGCACAGCTTCGCAAGGGACTTGGTCCAGGTGATACCGATTGGGGTCGGGATGCCGCTGTCAATTACGGCAGGTTAACGACGGATATCGGTGGCCTCGCTGTGACCGGAACGGTGGATACACTGAACGGGAGCTATGAAATGTTCTACCGGAAGCTAGCCGACGCCATTCGCTATGGAGGGCCTTCGCCTGTGCTAGCCGAAGATGCTCGCGATGTCATTCGCATCATCGAGTTAGCCATGGAGAGCCATTCCAAGGGACGGGTACTTACCCTGGAGCATCGCAATAGATAAATCAATCAAATATAGCAGGCTACCCGCGCGTTTTTTATAGAGACGCTACCGGGTAGTCTTTTTTTGTTATTAGGGATGCATATTTCTTAGGGCAGAGGCAGAAAATACAATAACCTACTACGATGAGTAAAAGGAGAGAATGAAGGATGAGAATGGCGTTGTTGACGGCGATGGCGGTCTGCTGTCTCCTAGGTCTCTTGCCGATCGGGTCAGTCGCCGTAGCTTCGGCCGCAGCAGATGGACCGTATCATTTCGGTTTCAAGCGAAGCGTTAACGGGCAGCTTCCCTCGATTGACGAGGAGGGGTTTAAGCCGATTGTTGATAAGCATGGCGCAATCTTTCTGGGTGATACTTCACGAAAGGAATTGTTCCTGACGTTTGATAACGGGTATGAGAACGGCTATACGGCCCCGATCCTGGACACACTCAAAGCAAAGAAGGTGCCGGCGGCTTTTTTTGTGACAGGCCATTTTGTAAAGGATCAGCCAGCACTCGTGAAGCGTATGGTGTCAGAAGGACATATCGTCGGCAATCATTCATGGAGTCATCCGGACATGACGACGATATCTGATGCGCAGATTAAAGAAGAATTGGAGCGAGTGAACAAGGAAATCGTAACTTTGACCGGACAGAGCGATATGGGTTACCTTCGTCCGCCTCGGGGGATTTTCAATGATCGTACGCTGCGCGTCACGAGGGAGCTTGGTTATACGAACGTGTTCTGGTCGGCAGCTTACAAGGATTGGGACACCAAGGATCAGAAGGGGAGCGATTATGCGTTCAAAAAAGTGGTTGCGCAATTGCATCCGGGAGCTGTTATTTTGCTGCATTCGGTGTCCAAAGATAATATGGAGGCCCTTGGTGCCATTATCGATGAGGCGCGCCGTCAAGGTTACGAATTTAGAGCTCTTCCTGAAATCGGTGGAGTGAAGCTGCCGTTTTGAATATCGTTTTATAAAATATAGTTAAAGGAGCCTCGCCGTCGGCGGGGTTTTTTGTGTTTTTCTCCTTATACATCATGAAGATTGCCTAGATTTAGACAAATTTGACTTTGAATAGTGGGCGGAAATATAATTAGGTATGCTAATTAATAGCATTACAAATTATTAAATAATTTAAGTATTTTTGAGGGGATGATCATGTGATTATGGGCGACGATCCGGTAGCCCAACGACTCCTAGAAGCGGTTCACCGCTTCCGCCGTGCAGGTTTGCACAAGATGGCGATAGATGGATGGAATAATAGTGAAATCAAAATGCTGATGTGCATTCAGTGGGGGTGTGTCCAAGACGAGAGGGGTTCGTCTGTCTCTTCGCTCAGCTCGATGATGGAGGTTACCTCGCCAACCATTACCCAGCTGATCAAGAGCCTGGAGCGAGGGGGGCTGGTCACCAGGTATAACGATCAGGAGGATCGGCGCGTTGTGCGGGTGAAGCTGACGGAGAAGGGGGAGGCCGTGACGAGGTTAGCTAAAGAAGACTTAGCCCGAAGATTCAAGAATTTATATGAGCATTTAGGAGCGGAGAAGTCAGAGCAGTTGGCTTCGCTGCTCGAACAGGTCTATGACTATTTAGATGCCAGCATGAGCGAGAAGCATGAGATTAACGGAGAAAGTGGTGATGATGGAAGATGATCAAGCTTTTTCGATTTTTGAAGCCGTTCCGGCTGCCTATATTCGCTGTACTCGTGCTCGTTTTTTTTCAATCGCTGTCCGAACTGTATTTGCCGACGCTTATGGCGGATATCGTGGATATTGGGGTAGTCAACGGAGATATACCTTATATATGGAAAATCGGCTCCTTGATGCTGCTAGTGGCTCTAGGGGGAATGCTCTGTTCCATTGCAGCCAGCTATTTCTCTTCCAGGGCTGCAGCGGGGTTCGGGAAGCTGTTGCGTGGCAAGGTGTTTAGCCATGTGGAGAATTTCTCCCTTGAGGAGTTCGACAAGGTTGGAACGGCCTCGCTGATCACACGAACTACGAACGATATTACACAGATTCAGCAGGTGCTTATTATGATCCTGCGGATGATGGTGATGGCTCCGATGCTCTGTATCGGCGGTATCATTATGGCCGTCTCGAAGGATGCGACATTGTCGCTTATTTTTGTTGTGGTTCTGCCGGTGCTGGCACTGGCTATTTTTCTAATTGCGAGAAAAGGGATTCCGTTGTTTAAAGTGATCCAGAAGAAGATCGACAAGTTAAATCTTGTTATGCGGGAGAACTTGACCGGGATTCGGGTTATCCGGGCCTTCAACCGCGTTCAGCATGAGAAAATGCGATTCGATCAGGCGAATTTTGATTTGACAGATACCTCGATCAAAGTAAATAAAATTATGGCATTCATGATGCCGATCATGATGCTGGTGATGAACTTATCGTCGGTAGCGATCATTTGGTTCGGTGGATTCCGCATTGAATCTGGGACGATGCAGGTTGGTGACTTGATGGCTTTCCTGCAGTATGCGATGCAAATTATGTTCTCGCTGCTCATGGTTTCGATGATGTTCGTGATGATTCCGCGGGCGTCGGCTTCGGCTGTCCGGATCAATGAGGTGCTGGACATGGTTCCAGTGATTAACGATGCGAAAACGGCAGCTCCCGTAACTGGACAAACAGGCCATGTTGAGTTCCAGCAGGTGTCGTTCAGTTATCCTGGGGCTGAGAAGCCAGCGATTCAGGATATCAGCTTCACCGCTCGTCCGGGCGAGGTAACGGCAATTATCGGCGGCACAGGCTCCGGCAAATCAACACTGATTAATCTCATCCCGAGATTCTATGACGTGGATAGCGGGCGAGTACTGGTGAATGGTGTCGATGTCAGGGACATGTCCCAGCAGGAGCTGCGCTCAAAGATTGGTTTCGTACCACAGAAAGCCGTTCTCTTCACGGGGACGATCAGCGATAATATTCGCTACGGTAAAGAGGAGGCCAGCGACGAGGAAGTGCGGCGTGCGGCGGAAATCGCCCAGGCAGCCGACTTCATTTCGAAGATGGAGGAGGGCTATGACAGCCTGATTGCGCAGGGGGGTTCCAATGTCTCCGGCGGGCAGAAGCAGCGTCTCTCGATCGCCCGGGCGTTGGTGCGGCAGGCTGAAATCTATATTTTCGATGACAGCTTCTCCGCATTGGATTTCAAGACGGACTCCAAGCTGCGCGCCACACTGAAGCAGGAGACGAAGGAGTCCACGGTTATTATCGTTGCCCAGCGGGTGAGCACCGTACTAGATGCTGATCAGATCATTGTGATGGATGAGAGCAGAATTGCGGGCATCGGGAAGCATCAGGATTTGATGGAGACGTGCGAGGTATATAAGGAAATCGTCTTGTCCCAGCTTTCAGAGGAGGAGATCGCATGAGCCAGAGCCAAAATAATCAAAGCGCAGGGAACTCCAGCTCCAGCGGTTTCGGCAGACGGGGCGGTCGCCGTGGCCCTGGTGGCCCGGGCGGCCATGGTGGTCATGGCGGCCCCGGTGTGGGGATGCCGGCCGAGAAGGCGAAGGACTTCAAAGGTACGCTCAAACGCCTAATGACGTATATGCGTCCATTCAGGGTGCAGCTAGGTTCTGTGGTGCTCATGGCAATCCTGAGCACGGTCTTTGCCATTGTCAGCCCAAAGGTAATGGGTGAGGCGACGACGGTGCTGTTTGAAGGCATTATGGGCATGATAAACGAAATTCCGGGGGCTGCCATTGATTTTGATGCCATTGGGGAAATTATTCTTTATTTGCTCGGACTGTACTTGTTGAGTGCACTATTTAGTTATTTCCAGCAATATTTGATGGCGGATGTATCCCAGAAGACGGTCTATAACTTACGGAAGCAAGTGAACGATAAGCTGTCGCGCTTGCCGCTGAAATACTATGATGCTAGAACGCACGGTGAAATTTTAAGCCGAGTGACCAACGATATGGATAACATTAGCTCGACCTTGCAGCAGAGCATGACACAACTGATTTCGTCGCTTCTGACCATTATCGGGGTTATCGTGATGATGCTGACGATCAGTCCGTTAATGACCTTGATTGCGATATTAACCATACCGCTGAGCATCGTGGCGATCACCTCGATCGCCAAGCGTTCCCAGCGTCAGTTTGTTCGGCAGCAGAAGGAGCTTGGTATGCTAAATGGCCATGTGGAGGAAATGTACACTGGTCACCAAGTTATTAAAGTATTTGGACGCGAGCAGAAATCGTTAGAGCAATTCGATGAAATTAACGAACGTTTGTATGAGGCGGGCTGGAAAGCGCAATTTATTTCAGGCGTAATTATGCCGATTATGAGTTTTATCGGCAACATTGGTTATGTACTTGTTGCTGTAGTAGGCGGAATACTGGTCTTGAAGGGGAAAATTAAGATCGGAGACGTACAGGCGTTTATCCAGTACACGAGACAGCTATCGCATCCGATCTCGCAGACGGCTAATATTGCGAATATCATTCAATCCACTGTAGCGTCCTCGGAGCGTGTATTCGAGGTGCTGGACGAAGTAGAAGAAATACCTGATCCAACGCATCCCGTTAAAGTTGAGAAGCCGAAAGGCGAGGTCTCCTTTAATCACGTTCGCTTTGGTTACCAGGATCAGACGATGCTGATCGAGGATATGAGCATTCATGCCTCGAAAGGACAGACGGTTGCGATCGTTGGGCCGACGGGCGCTGGAAAGACGACGCTGATCAATCTGCTCATGCGCTTCTATGAGGTGAATGGCGGAGCAATTACGATTGACGGCGTCAATATTGCGGATATGAGCCGCGGGGATTTGCGCAGCCTGTTTGGAATGGTGCTGCAGGATACATGGCTGTTCAATGGCTCGATTCGTGACAATATCGCCTATGGACGAGAGGGAGCGACTGAGGAGGATATTGTCGAGGCAGCGAAGACGGCGCAGGCGGATCATTTTATTCGCACATTGCCCGAGGGCTATGATACGATCCTGAATGAGGAAGCCTCTAACATTTCACAGGGCCAGAAGCAGCTGCTGACGATCGCCCGGGCTGTTCTCGCCGATCCGGCTATTCTTATTCTGGATGAAGCGACGAGCAGCGTGGATACGCGGACGGAGATTTATATCCAGAAAGCGATGAATGAGCTCATGAAGGGGCGAACGAGCTTTGTCATTGCCCACCGTCTATCGACGATTAAGGATGCGGATTTGATTCTTGTGATGAACCACGGATCAGTGATTGAGCAGGGCACGCACGATGAATTGCTGGCTCAGGGCGGATTCTATGCCGATCTGTATAATAGCCAATTCTCCAAGGGCGGCTTCGATCTTGAGGTAGGTTGATGGTTTTGCATGATTCGCTTGCTCCGGATTGAAATTCATGGTAATAATTAAAGTGTAATAAAAAAATCGATTTTAACGATACGGAGGACCCTTAGACGATGGAGTAAGAACACGTTCCCACTAAGACAACTTGTCAGCAGGCAAGCGGCGCTCTCTTAATGAGAGGGACGGTCAGGGATACGTGTGTCGACTTAGGGTCTTCTTTTTTATACTTAAAAAGATAAATACGATCATAACCCGAGCGGAGGAGCGGGTATTGGCCTCTTCTGTCTTTCTGGTCGTATGCCCTATTTTCGCGTATTTGACCGTGTGCCGCTGGCCACGGTTATTTGCGTTGCCACACTGCGGAAACGGGGGATGATGTGAAATGACGATGATATTATCCGTCAAGGATTTAATGAAGGAATGGAACGGCACTGTTTTATTTGAGAATATATCGTTCGAGGTTAGCCGGGGTGAGCGTCTGGCGCTGTATGGCCGGAACGGTTCGGGGAAGACGACTTTGCTTGAGGGATTGCTCGGCAAGTTCAGCTTCGACAATGGGCGCATTCACCGAATATTACCGCAAGAAGAGTGGGGCTGGATGGAACAGCAGGTCGATCGCGGTTCATCGCTTACGCTGCTGGAATATGTTCAGTCCAGATCCGGTGATATTTATGGGGTAAAACGAGAACTGGAGCTGCTGCAGATTGAAATGGGCTCGGGCTGCGCTTCGGAGACGAGTATGGAGAGATACGGTTTCATTTATGAGCAGTATATGCAGTTAGGCGGTTATGACTGGGAAGTCAAGGTAGAGAAGCGTTTGTTTCAAATGAATTTAGCACCAGAGCTGTGGCAGCTGAAATTCGGACAATTGAGCGGGGGACAGAAGACGCGGGCGCAGTTGGCTGCTCTTATGGTTCGAGAGCCCAAGTTCGTCCTGCTGGATGAACCGACGAATCATCTGGATACGGAGTCTTTGAATTGGCTGGAGCAATGGGTGAGCAGCTATGATGGGACTATATTGTACGTGTCGCATGACCGGACATTTATGGATCGGACGGCTACCTCTATATTAGAGCTGCAGCCGGATGGCTGTCGGCGTTATGCTGGCGGATATCGTGATTACCGCGAGCAGAAGGAGCTTGAGCGACGTACTCAAATGACGCTATACAAGAAGCAAGAGCAGGAGCGCCAAGCACTGGAGCAGTCCATTCGGCGTTATCAGGAATGGTTCCACCAAGCCCACCGGGCCGCTCGCGCTGATCATTTGGATGTAGCCATTACAGCCAGCTATTATAAGGCTAAGGCGAAGAAGAATATCTCTCGTTATCATGCGAAGCAGAAGGAGCTTGAGCGATTGGAACGGGATCGAGTGGAGAAGCCTCACGAAGCGAAAGTGCTGCAAATGAACCTGCGGGATGGAGCGTTTGCGGCGTCTACTTTGCTGCGTATGAACGATGTACGATTCGGCTACGAGGATGCTGCTGGTGAGAGGAGAAGCGTCTGGTTGTTTAATCAGTTTAATCTCCAGATAGAACGGGGGGATCGGGTCGGTGTTCTGGGGCCGAATGGCTCAGGCAAGTCTACTTTGTTAAAGCTAATCACAGGGCAGCTTGCAACGTCTTCAGGCATAGTGACCCTGCATCCGCAAGCTTCGATCGGGTATTTTGCGCAGGAACTGAACAATTTGGAGGAGAGCCAGACGATATTGGACAGTCTGTTGGGATTGCCGAACATGACCGAGTCGCATGCAAGAACGATTTTGGGCTGCTTCTTATTTTCGAGAGAAGAGGTTTATAAGAAAATAGGGGATTTGAGCATGGGGGAGAAATGCAGGGTGGCATTTCTTAAGCTTTTTTTCGGCGAGTCCAACCTGCTGATCCTCGATGAACCGACTAACTATTTGGACATTGATACGCGAGAAGTGGTGGAAGAGGCGCTTTGCGCCTACCCGGGAGCGCTGATGATCGTAACTCACGACAGATATTTGGCCCGCAAGGTATGCAATCGGCTGCTGCTGCTGGATAGGCAGAAGGAGCCCGAATGGTTCCCGGGTACGGTGGATGAATATGAATCGAAGGATCGAAGCCATCGGCTGGATGCGGAAGAGCAAAGGATGGAAAATGAACGGGAGCGCCTGGAGCTGGAATTGGCATTTTTGATGGGGCGGGAGGAACCAAATTCCCTTGAGGAACGCAACGAATTAATGGCGGCGATCTCTGAAATCCGCAGGCAGATCGATAAGCTTTCTGAGCTCTAGAGGGGCGGAAATGGGCTCGGAGGAATTGAATACAAAGATGGGATTAGGGGCGGGATGTAGCCAGGCCCGTAATTTACGCTGGATTTCATGCTATTAAAAAGACTGAGCAGAGCCATATAAGGTGCTTTATCAGTTTTTAAGGGCATGAAATCCTTTTTTTCTTTCCAACACCTTCCATTACTTTATAATACAAGAAATCCATCTATATAAGTGAACGTTTAGGTTAGCAGAAACAAATTTAATCATGTCCAAGCACGATTTTGATGGCCGCATGGGTTGGTGTTCCTATCTAGTTTATCTAGCCAGCAAGTATACGCCGAATAGGATAACGGCCACGCCGGCTAATTTAGTGGCTGAAATCGACTCACCAAATAAGAAGTATGCAGGAATAAGAGCGAGAACATAGGCGAAGGCTTGCATCGGATAAGCTACGCTTAGGGGCAAGCGGGTCAGCACGGCGAACCAAAGTATGGTGGCAAGCCCATAGAGTCCTATGCCGCCGATAATCATCGGGGATAGAATGAGCTTATTCCATACGAGCCCGCCTGATCGGGTGAGTCCGATCTTGAAGAGAACTTGGCCTGTGACTAGTAACAGAATATTGCCAAGCAGCAAAAGATAACTAATTGTTTTTTCCATTAAGAGCCTCCTGAGCTTAAGGATCGCCACTTCTTGGGTCAGACGAAGCACCTGGCTCGTCAGCTTGGTAAGGACAATCGTAAGATAAAGTATGAGGGAGAATCAGTAGCACGATGCTGAACAATATCCGTACAGAGCATACTGCTCCCCGAGCCTCTGCCTTTTGACCAGCTCCAGACGATGGGCAGAAGGACAACGGATGTCGATACCGATCGTATGTTAATGAACACCTTTGGTCATCGCCGTTCTATTATATCGCATCGCGCTCATAATTACAGAGAGGGTAACCTTGATCATATTTCAAGTCAGATACTGAATGGTTCAGATAAACTGCCGCTGTAAGGATTCAAGTCGACTTTTTATTCGGCTAAAGTTGACTTCCAGTATGAATATAAAATAAAGAAAAATGCAGGTTATATTCCCAGGTAAAAAAATAGTTGATAATGTCATTTTGATTTGGTAAGCTTGAATAGAATTTGAGATTGATAATCATTATCGTTGTCTTTGTTTTGTTGCTATGCACTATAGTGAAATATAGATAATTATTTGAATAGCACATAAATAACATATGATATTAATTTCACTAATTCAAGAATTTGCTTGCTATCAAGCTTATATATCAAGGAGGATAATTATGAAGAAGTCAATGTTTTTCAAATTAGTTGGTCTTATTGCAGTTCTGACTTTGATGTTAGCAGCTTGCTCAAATTCAAGTAATGAAGTAACTAATAATGAGCCAAAACCTGCTGAATCCAATGCAAGTCAAGAGGTTACTGCGCCTACGACAGTTGAGATCACTGATGTCCATGGAACGGTTACTGTTCCTGTAAATCCAAAGAATGTAGTTGCTTTAGATAGCAGAACTTTTGAAACTTTAGCTGATTGGGGAATTGAATTAGCAGCTGCTCCAAAGCCTGTAATGCCTGCAGACTCACCTTATGTAGCTGATGCTTCAGTTCAAGATATCGGAAACCATCGTGAGCCAAATCTTGAAATTCTAGCAGCAGCAGATCCTGAACTTGTAATTGTCGGCCAAAGATTTGCTAACTTTTATGAAGATATAAAGAAAATAGTGCCGAATGCAGTTGTTATTGACCTTAATTTTGATGTTTCTGAGGCAGCTGCTACACCTGGAGAAAACTTAGTAAACGGACTTAAGAATTCTACACTCGCTTTAGGTCAAATTTTTGATAAAAATGCAGAAGCTGAAAAATTAACAGCTGATTTTGATCAAGCGATCGAAAAGGCGAAGTCTGCCTATAATGGAACAGATACAGTTATGAGTGTCATCGTTTCTGGTGGGAATATTGGCTTTTCAGCTCCTAATTCTGGTCGTGTTTGGGGCCCAATGTATGAAATTTTTGGATGGGTTCCAGCATTAGAAGTTGACAAATCTTCTTCAGATCATCAAGGTGATGAAGTTTCTGTTGAAGCGATTGCCCAAAGCAATCCTGATTGGATTTTTGTAC
Organism: Paenibacillus lentus; assembly: GCF_003931855.1. Classification (NCBI taxonomy): domain Bacteria; kingdom Bacillati; phylum Bacillota; class Bacilli; order Caryophanales; family Paenibacillaceae; genus Paenibacillus; species Paenibacillus lentus. The sequence continues at coordinate 1,336,659 of NZ_CP034248.1, forward strand.
TAGATCGTGACGCTGCGGTATCTTCTACAGAGGGTGCAACTCCTGCTCAAGACGTTATTGATCATTCGCCTGCCCTTAAAAACACAAAGGCTGTTTCTGAAGGAAAGATTGTGTATGCACCAGACGATACTTATACAAATGAATCAATACAAACTTATCTAGAGTTATTTGAGAATCTTGCAAATACTTTAGCTAAGTAGTGTATAAAGGAGTATGAGGCAGTGCCGAAGAATATAATACAAATAAATGCTGGGGTTGAGAGCGCTCAACCCCAGCGTTATAATCACAATAAGATATGGACAAAACCCTTTATATTAGCGATTATAGTTGTTTTTATTTTAGGTATTATATCACTGTTTACTGGAGTTTATGATATACGAGGGCAAGACGATGGAATGGAAATGTTTTTCATCACTCGTGTTCCAAGAACAGCTGCACTAATGCTAACTGGAGCTGCAATGTCAATGGCAGGACTTGTCATGCAGCTGATTACACAGAATCGTTTGGTTGAACCTACTACAACAGGAACGATTGAATGGGCAGGTTTGGGGCTTCTTTTTGTTTATTTGTTATTTCCAGCGCCAACTTTAGTCCTAAGAATGACGGGGGCAATCATTTTTTCTTTTATAGGAACAATGATTTTCTTTTTGTTTCTAAGAAGAGTTAAACTACGCTCGTCTTTAATTGTTCCGATTATCGGGATGATGCTTGGAGCAATCATATCCGCGATTTCCACCTTTGTTGGACTCGTTTTTCAAATGACACAAAATATTGAGAACTGGTTTGTAGGTTCTTTTGCTGCGGTTCAGGTTGGAAGATATGAGTATCTATGGATCATTGTTGTTGTTACTTTATTTATTTTTATTTATGCTAATCGACTGACTTTAGCTGGACTAGGGGAAGATGTTTCAACAAGTCTTGGAGTAAATTATAATAGGATCATTCTTATTGGTACTGGTCTTATTTCTTTTGCCGTTGGAATTGTTGCAGCTGTTATTGGAAATTTACCTTTTTTAGGTTTAATCGTACCGAATATTGTTTCCATGTATCGAGGAGATGATCTGAGGAGTAACTTGCCCTGGGTATGTGTGATAGGAATGGGCACGATAACTGTTTGTGACATCATTTCTCGAACAATTATAATGCCTTTTGAAGTACCTGTCTCTTTAATACTTGGAACAGTAGGATCAGTCGTATTTATTGTCATTTTATTGAGACAGAGGAGGCTACGATGAACGCATTAGGATATAGTGATAAAGAAAATGTCAAAATCGATTCTAGCCTTCATAATAAACATAGATCAGCCAGAGCTTTTCGTTCCAAGAAAGAAGAAAAACGTTATTGGATTTTGCTGATAGCATTGATTGCACTGGGTATATTTTCTTCATATGGACTTTTGGTTTATAATAATCCGGTTCCAGTAGATTCTCCTTCTTTTATCCCAGTTGTTAAAAGAAGGCTGGTTGCTCTGGGGGCGATGATTATTGCAGCAATTTGTCAGAGTTTGGCGACCGTCGCATTCCAATCGATTACGAATAATAGGATTATAACTCCTTCACTTTTAGGTTTTGAAGCACTTTACTCAACAATTCATACGAGTACCATGTTTTTCTTTGGTGTTGGTGCATTTATAAGCTTTACTGGTGTTGGATCATTCGTATTTCAAGTTGTCCTTATGGTTTTGCTGTGTTTGATCCTTTATGGATGGCTGCTTTCTGGAAAGTATGGGAACTTACAGATTATGCTTTTGGTGGGAATTATTATTGGAGTTGGGCTGAGGTCTCTATCCTCTTTTATGAGAAGACTTCTTGCGCCGTCTGAGTTTGATATTTTACAGGCAAGATTATTTGCTTCTGTCAATAATGCGGATGCTGGCTATTTTCCTATTGCAATTCCAATTGTAATCATTGTAGCAATCCTTCTGTTTGCTTATTCCAAGAAATTAAATGTGTTGTCACTTGGGAAGAATGTCTCCCCTTCTTTGGGAGTTAATCATAAATTTGGCGTAATTTATGCTCTTGTATTAGTTTCTATATTGATGTCCATATCCACAGCTTTAGTTGGACCACTTACATTCTATGGTTTTTTAGTTGCAACTTTGAGTTATCTAGCAGCGCCAACTTATGATCACAAATATATTTTTCCAATGGCTTTTGCTATCGGATTTTTGATAATAACGGGTGCATACTTCTTTATGTATCATGTATTCAATGCTCAGGGTGTTGTTTCAATTATTATCGAACTGTTTGGTGGAATAACATTTTTAATTGTAATCTTAAGGAAGAGGGCTCTATGATAAAGATTAATAATGTTAGAAAGTTGTATACTGATGAGGTAAAAATAGGACCTTTGGATATTACAATACCAAAAGCTGGTCTTACTTCTTTAATTGGGCCCAATGGCGCTGGAAAGTCCACGACACTTATGATGATCGGAAGACTTTTGAATATGGATGAAGGCCAAATTACGGTCGCCAATATGGATGTTTCTAAAACTAAATCAGAAGACTTAGCAAAGATCTTGACTATTTTGCGCCAAGAAAACCATTTTGTAACGAAGCTTACGGTTAGGCAACTAGCTGGATTTGGGCGTTTTCCTTATTCAAAGGGGAGATTAACCAAAGAGGATGAGGCGATTATATCTAAATATATCGATTTTTTAGACTTGACTAATCTGGAAAATAGATATTTAGATGAGCTTTCTGGTGGTCAAAGGCAACGGGCATATGTAGCAATGGTTTTGTGTCAAGAGACTGAATATGTGCTTTTGGACGAGCCTCTAAACAATCTTGATGTTGCTCGCTCTGTTCAAATGATGGAACATTTGAGGCATGCTGCTAATGAATTTGGAAGAACAATTCTGACTGTTATGCATGATATCAATTTTGCAGCCAAATATTCGGATAGAATTTGTGCTATGAAAGATGGACAAATTGCTGCCTTTGGAACAGTGGAAGAGGTTATGAACCCAGAAGTTTTGACAAATATATTTGAAACGAAAATAGAAATTATCGATGGTCCATATGGGCCAATAGCTGTTTATTAGCATTATTTAGTTAACTCAACTTTTGCAGCCAAATCTCTAAACAAGAACCCAATCTATTCAACAGCTACTTCTATATAGTGGCTGTTTTGCTTTTATTGGAGCTATAAAAAACACCGAATTTGCAATCTCATCCGGTGTTTTTTGGTAATTATATTAGGGGGTCTGCGTGATCAGACATTGAGCAAAACAGTGATTAAATGGTCACCAAGGGTTTCCACTAATCTTCCATTCGTCTATTTCAGTAGGATCAACTTTACACAGCTTACATATTAACAGTCCCAAGGGCATTCTCGGTATTTTCTTGCCATATTCGATGTTCTGGTAATGCCTTAAAGAGCAATCCATATAAGTTTGGATTTCATTGACAAGTGACTCTTGGGTGAAATTAGCTGCTTCACGGGCTTCTTTTAATTTCACGTCGGTAACTCCTAATAGTCTTTATTATTAAATATTACCGAAGTATTTAATTAATTATCACGATCTAAGGATCGACGTCCTTTAGGACGTGTTGTATAATTAACATTAAGTAAATAAAAAAGACCGATCGCAATAGCAATCGGCCTAGGGTGAGAAACTTTTGCCGGGTCCCTCACCCTTTCATTTTAACATACTGATTTCCTTTGATGAAGATAGTTTAAAATTAAACCACACAAAAAAGTAAAAAAAGCCCACTTTTTGTACAGCACCCCAAGAGTTAGACTTTACTCTAACTTTTGGGGTGCTGTACCTTTCACGGGCTTTTTTATTAATTAATTCTAACCGTTTATACCATGGTTGTATGTTCCGATGGAGGGCGAAGAGAAAGGAACAATAACGCTAAATAATGTGAGGACTAGAAACATGGTGGTTAATGTTTTTTTCATTTAAAAGCACTCCTTTTAAAATATGATTATACCTTTGTTGTTGCCCTGGTGAGGCGAAGGATCGAACACTTTCATACATGGACAGGGATGTAATAAATTCCCTGCTTAGATCTATATTAACTGCAAATGTAAAATAATCAAGTATATAATTAATCGTTTCAAGGTATCTTTTTTTATTTAGGCTATATATGGCCAATTGATTTAATAACTTGATGTAATAAATGCGATTTCCATAGTCCTCATAGCCAGAAAATATTTCCATGCTTTGTGGGATGTAAATGTCTAGGATGGGGTCTACATCCCATCCGTGAGCATTAGCGGCTTCCAAGATGGTAATAAGACCAGGGAGAAGTTCTTCATCTTCTTGCTGAATGAAATCGCTGTATCTACCCAAAACATCCATTTTTCCCGATAATAAATCTATTGCGTAGAAGTTAGCTTTAGCAAAGTCATTAAATCGTCTAACTTCATCTTGTCCCTCTTGATCCAGTACTATAAACCAATCTAAATTAGTATATTTCTCTGTGAATTCTCTTGCCTTGTCATAAAACCCCTGTTTCTGGAAAACCGTAGCTATAGCTAGATGACTATAGCCGTAATAAAAAACTAAAGGTCTATTCAGTAATTCAATAGAAATCTTAGCATCCCAATTTTTCTGATTTTGATAAAGTTTATATGCCGTCTCATACATATAATTTGCAATTTGTTTCGCTTCAGACCAATTGTTTTGTTTGTAGCTAACTCGAAATAATTCAAAAGCTTTGTCTAATGGATGAACCTTTTCAGATAACAAATAAATGTCTTTGGTATTAAGATGCTCACTCATTGATAACGCCTCCACGTATTATATTTTTATCGGGAGTAGTCTAAGGTGTGAGGGATGACCCGGCAAAGAAATCCCCATATTGTTACAATAATATACAAAAATTAACTTTAGGTCAATTACATTCAATTCAGACCCGTAGAAAAGGTTTTGAATATTATAATGAGTAAAGAAGAGTAAAAAGGATTGTATAAATGACCGGAAGAATATCAAGGTAATTCCGGTCATACATCTAATCTAATGGACATTAAGCCGCTGCTCGTGTATAGCGAGATGCTTTGATATATCTGCTGCTCAATATGATTCTCCGCCCTGTAAAGTCACATGGAGAAGACGGTTAGCGTTGGATCGTTTTTACGCCAAATCGCAGATGAAAAAATAGTGGTTGCTCTGTTATTCATTTCTGAAAATAGTTGGATTATAATGAGGAAGGCAAAGACGTCCTGATCGAACAAATCAGATTACGAGTGTCAATTCTATAAGAAATAAGGGGAGTTTATTTGGAAAGAACAGCACAACTTATTTTTGATCAATTGTTGATGCAATCCGGCAGTACGGTTGCTCTTGACGTTCGCTCGCGCTTTCCTGGAGGGCGGAATGTAGGTGGAAAATACAACATTGCCGATCACAAGGTTACGATGTACGTAGGAGAAATCAAAAAGCAGTGCTTAAGTCTTTTCGGTTCGCTCGAAGCTTTTCCGCAAATACTGCGCATCGTATTCGCCCATGAACTTGGGCATGCCGAGGATGCCAACCTGCAGGAGCTGTCGGATCTTCTGGATCATTGCGACAATGAGCAGGAGCGGAAGCGGATCGCCCTCCGCATCGAAGAGAATGCCTGGGATTATGCGAAAAAGCTTATCCCGGAGGAAGATCAAAGTATTATGCAGACCGTCATCTACTATTCACTAAAGTCTTATCGCGAAGCCATTGCAGGCGAAATCGCCTAAAATTGGATACGATATATTATCGCTAAGTCACGAAATAGCCTCCGGCTCGTCAGTCGGGGGCTATTTGTATACGCTAGGACAGCCTTTATTAGTCAATCGTAATATTTCCGGAAGTGGAACGAACTTTAATAAGGTCATTGTTCAGATTAGGCGAATCCGGTGACTTGATATTTCCTGAAGAAGTCCTTAGCTCGTATATGCCTTGAAACTCGGGATCGGCAGACAGCCTGACGTTTCCAGATTGGATGGATATATCTAGCGAGTCTGAACGTTGATCTTCAATGGTGATGTTGCCGGAGGTCGATTTAATTGTGCCATTTCCCGTCCAGTCGTTGATTTTAATGTTCCCCGAGACCATTGTTGCAAGCATATCGCCCTCCAGGTTTTCGGCTTTAAAATCGCCTGAGGTCATTTTAGAGGTTAATGCACCCTTGAGATGATGAATATTCACATTCCCTGAGGTTACCTTAAGCTCAGTGTCCGCCGTGATTTGCTCCAATGATATTTGGCCGGACAGAGTTTCTGCTTGTAAATGATTGGCTGTTAGATCCTCAACTGTCAAATTTCCCGACTTTGTCTCAAGCAAAATTTCTTTGGCACGCAGAGACTTGAAACTGCCATCGTTGGCCATTAGGTCGACAGTGATCTGATCCAACGCCTGTTCTGGATCGGTCAAAGCCACGGTAATCTGTTGGATGGTCGAATTGAAGTTGAAGCTTAGAAAGGAAAAGTCGCGCTTTTCGTTGAATTGCAGGGCTAAGCTCTGATTTGTAATTTTCGTCTCGATTAAGCTATCAATCGACTTTTGTGGTAGATTTCCACTGGCCTCTACATAATTCGTACCATCGGGACTCGCAATAAATTCAAATTCCACATGATAATCACTATTGATGGAGAGCGACTTTAGCTCGTTATCGCTAAACGTCCATTTCTGGGTATAGGAGGGTTGTTCTTCCCCGAAGTTGAAGCCTTGATAGATCATCCCGCTAATGCCCAGAATGACGAGAATACTCGCTATCAGACTCAATCCTTTTTTATTCATACACTTAATCTCCTTTGGCGACTCGGACGTTCCATGCCCAATATGACGCGCTTAATTTAATTAGGTTCGAATATAGATGCCGTGTGCCGACAGCGATAAGAATGCCGATTCCGACCATCGCGAGTACGGCAAAGGCTTTGGTCGGCTGAAATACATTGTTAAAGATATATTCGAGAAGCAAGGCGGCTGGGCTGAGTATACCGGCCATCGCCGTCAAGGCAATGGCCAGGCCCAAGGCCCAAAGTGCGGCGAGCAAGGGTAGGATGACCAGGTTGAGGAAGAACAATCCGGTATAGATCGCTGAGGTTATCATTTGGTGTCGACTGCTCGTTTGCGCCGCCGGGGCCAAAGACGTTGACGTCTGACCTTCTGGTGGTTCACCAAACCAATATAATGGATGTAGGGGGTTAACCCGGTTAGCTAAAGCTTCCTGGGCCAGCTCAGCCGGATCGCCCAGCTCGCGGACGATCTCTTCTTCTGTTCTTCCGTTCTGAAGTCCAAAAGCGAAATGGGATTCATAGTCCTCCAACAGCTCGCTCTGCTCCTCCGGCGGCAGTGCCGATAAATGGGAGCTGAGCAGAGAAATGAATTCTTTCTTCTTCATAGATGGTTTCCTCTCTCGATTAAATTGGCTACGTTGCTGACGAACCGTTTCCATTCAACCACCAGCTTTTTCATGTGAATTTCCCCTTGGGGGGTCAGTTTATAATATTTACGGGGAGGGCCTTCGCTCGATTCCTGTAAATATGTCGTGCAATGTCCCTCGTTTACGAGTCTGCGCAGCAGAGGATACAGCGCGCCTTCCGCCACTTCAATATGTTCGGAGACGGATTGGGCCAACTCATAGCCATAGCGATCCTTCTCATGGATAAGTACTAGCACGCAAATTTCTAAGGCGCCTTTTTTAAACTGGATACTGATATCCAAGTGTCATCGCCTCTTTTTCATATATAGTAGTTATTCTTAAGTATCTTCCTACATACTATCATCCAGTACTGAACAAAGCAAGGTACTTGAGCGGAGAAAAAGACACCGAGCGGTGTCTTTTTGCGACTCGTTCCACGGCATGGATCATTTGATCCGAGGTAGCGCTACGATTCGTTTGCGGCTTCCTGGCTAAGCAGGGGCAGATTCTCTGTAGCCGGACCTTCCAGTACTTCGCCTTTATAGTTGAATCTTGAGCCATGACAAGGACAGTCCCAGGAGCGTTCAGCGTCATTCCACTCGACTTCGCAGCCAAGGTGCGTGCAGGTCGTATCAACGATGAATAATCGGCCCTCGGCATCTTTATAACCGCCGGCTCTTTTGCCAAGATGCCGCACGACTCCGCCTTCATCGTCTTTTAATTCATCCGCCTTGCGGTGAATCAGCTCGATTTTTCCGGATACCCATTCCTTGGCTACATCTGCATTTTGCACAGTAAAGTTCTTGATACCGGGGTTGGCTTTGAATCGGGAGGGCTTGTAAAGATCCGTGAACTTGTTGCCGTGTCCCATAATCAAATCGCGGAATATCAGCGCGGCAGCCGTTCCGTTAGTCATCCCCCACTTCGCAAAGCCGGTTGCTATTAAAACGTTGTCGTCGTCTGCGGTGATACTTCCGATATAAGGGACCTCATCCAGCGTAATAAGGTCTTGGGTAGACCAGCGATAAGGAATGCGTTTGACACCAAAAAGCTGGCCACCGAATTTCTCCAGCTCCTCGTAGTGCTTGAATGTACATTCGCCTTTTCCTGTTTTATGCGATTCTCCTCCGATCAAAATTACCTGTGATCCGTCTAGCAGAGCTGATCTTATAGAACGCTTAGGTTCACCGCAATTAATGTACATGCCGCGCTCTAACGGAATTTCCGGCTCGACGGCTACCACATAGGAGCGTTCGGCATGCAGTCTCGTAAAATAGAACCCTCCTCCGTCATAGAACGGAAAATGGGACGCGGAGATCGCATATTTGCAAGTGATGGTATAACCGTTCTCTGACCTCAGCTGTCGCCGTCCATCTCCGGTATTTTCGGCTGCACCTTCCATTGTCGTATTTTCATAGAAGGCTCCCCCATTAGCAATAACTGAGTCGACGAGTGCACGCAAGTAATGAAGCGGATGGAATTGCGCCTGATTTGGCAGCCGGATCGCTCCATGGACAGTTAGCGGGATCGGCAGTGATTCGCACCATTCGCCGGGCAAACCGAGTTGTTCATATGCCTCCCATTCTTTGCGCAGCTTCTCCGTCTGTTCCTCGGAATCTGCATATAAATATGCGTCCTCCTGCTGCAACTGGCACTCGATTTGGTGCTTCTCTATCGTGGACCTTATGAAAGCAAGAGCTTCCTCATTCGCTTCGTAATATAATCTGGCTTCTTGGTCGCCAAAATGCTTGCGCAGCTTATCATAAATCAGGCCGTGCTAGGAAGTGATTTTGGCCGTGGTGAAGCCAGTAGTACCTTCGAGAATGTGCGCCGCCTCCACTACGGTGACTTTAAAACCTGCTTTGGACAGCAGATAGGCGGTGGTAATGCCCGTAATTCCAGCACCGATGATGGCAATGTCAGTCTGAATATCCTCATTTAGCTTGGAAAAGGCGGGCAATTCAGTCGTATGTCTCCACATGGACTGGGGAAACTGGGGCAATGCACCCGAATCGTTTTCTTGGTTATTCATCAGTAACCTCCTTGAATGAAGTACTTGTTCATCATTATTACCACGTTGGCTGTTAAATAAAGCATGGGGGTTCGCAGCAATTCATTTCTCGTAAAGTATCCAATCTTGATGCTGCCAATCCGCATGAAAAAGAGCCAATTAGCAAATAATGGGGATATGTCAAGGAACAGGAGCTGCCAGGTATGAAACGCAATCAGTTTATCGGAAGAAGCCGAGGCCAATCTCGAGTGAAATCCGAGCAAAATAAGAGTAAGAGTGGGAACGAGAACAAGAACGAGGACGAGAGTAAGAGTCGTAATCGTACCGATATGGGGCAAGGAATGGCCCGCAATCAGGAAGAGGCGAGCCTCCCAAATTTCAGCCAACAGAGCGAAGATAGCTCTCAAGGTAATGTTAGTTCTCAGAGCGAGGTTAGTGGTCAAAATGACACAGGTTCGCAGACGAATGCTATTTCGCAGAGTAGTGCTAGCTCTCAAAGCGATACTAATTCTCAAAGTGATGCTAGCTCTCAAAACAGTAAAGGCTCGCAGGACGGCTCTAGTACGCAGAACCTAACTGGCTCCCGGCATGATTCCGGCTCATCGGACAATGCAGGATCACAGAGCAACGCTAGACCACAGAGCGGTGCTAGTGCCCAGAATAATTCCGGTTCACAGGCTAGCGCTGGCTCGCAGAATGCAAAATTGTCGGGGAACAAAGTCATTTCGGGGAACTTACAGCAGACGGTGCAGCGGATTCAGCAAGAAACCGGGGCCAGTACGGATATTGTTGTACGCGAAATGAGTGTGAACGGACAGAATTCTATTCCGATGGTCGTGATTTATTTAAATGGACTAAGTGATCAAATGATGATCAATTCATTTGTGATGCGATCCATAACGAACATGAAACAAGGAAAGGCGCAGGACGCAGAAGCTCTGCTGGATCAAATGCAATACAGCTTCTTATCCTTGGGAGAATCAAAAATAGTTTCGGAGTGGAATGATGTTATTCTCGCTATTTTATCGGGGGATACAGCGATATTTTTGGAAGGAAGCACTCGGGCCATCGTGGCCGGAACACAGGGCGGGGAATGGAGATCGGTTACGGAACCGACTTCGGAGCTGGTCGTTCGGGGACCGAAGGATAGTTTTGTTGAGTCGATTGCAACAAATATATCCCTGATTAGACGGAGGATCAGGAATAAGGATTTATGGCTGGAGACCATGAAGATCGGTGAAGTTACCCACACGCATGTGGGGATGATGTATATCAAAAGTATGGCAGACCCCAAGGTTGTCCAGGAAGCCAGGCAGCGTCTAGAAAACATCCAGCTTAACGGGGTACTGGAGTCGGGTTATATCGAAGAATTTATTCAGGATAAGACCTTCACTCTGTTTCCTACGATATACAACACAGAGAGACCGGATACGGCTGCAGGGCACTTGCTAGAGGGCCGTGTGGTGATCATTGTGGATGGAACGCCGTTCGTCTTAATTTTGCCGACCGTATTCGGTCATTTCTTTCAATCTCCGGAGGATTATTCACAGCGTTTTGATATTAGTATCCTCATGAGAATGATTCGCTATCTTAGCTTTTTTATCTTGATTCTTGGTCCAGCTCTATATATCGCGCTGACGACATTCCATTATGAGATGATTCCCTCGCTGCTATTGGTGGGTCTTCTTGCTCAGCGGGAGGGCGTTCCCTTTCCGGCATTTGTTGAGGCTTTGTTGATGGAGGTCTCCTTTGAACTTCTCCGCGAAGCGGGAGTGCGCATGCCGCGTGCAGTCGGGCAGACAATTTCAATAGTCGGCGCACTTATATTGGGCCAGGCGGTTGTTGAAGCGGGCCTGATTACACCGGGGATGGTTATTGTTGTTGCATTGACAGGGATTGCCAGCTTTGCGCCGTCTGCATATAACATAGCTGTTGCCGGTCGACTGGTTCGATTTGGTTTTATGGTTTTGGCTGGTATGTTCGGCCTCTATGGCATTACCTTAGGGATTCTTGTACTGGTCGTCCATATGAATAGCCTTCGATCCTTTGGCGTGCCATACTTAGCGCCGATTTCACCGTTTGTTCCAAAGGATCACAAGGATACATTTATACGACTGCCCGCCTGGATATTAAAAACGCCGCCTAACAAAATCAAAGAGCAGTCCCAAATTCGGGAGGACCGAATCAAACACTCCATAGGAATGAATCAGCAACAAGGCCAACAGGGCCAACAGGGCCAGCAAGGCCAGCAGTGCCAGCAGGGCCAGCAGGACCAACAAGGTCAACAGGGTGTTTCGGATCATGGAATGTAAGAGGTAATAACTGAGCAAGGAGTTGACGCAGATATGATAACAAGGACAATAGCGATTGTACTGACGTTATGCTGTGTTACGTTGTTGACAGGATGCTGGGATGCTATGGATTTGAACGAAAGAGCGGTCGTGTCCGGGATCGGTATTGACTATGACCCTGAATCAGAGAAGAAATACCAAGTTTCATTTCAAGTCATTTTAGCTGACGAGATTTTAGGCAAAACGAGCCGGGGGGCCACTCCTACATCTTTACATAGTGGTACGGGGAATACGATCAGTGAAGCGATACGAGATGCTTCTCATACATTACCGCGCTTAATCTCAACGGCACATGCCCGGCTTATGGTTATTTCTGAAGACGTTGCCCGCAAGGGAATCTCGGAAGTCATGGACTTTCTAGACAGAGACTCCGATATTCGGCTGTCCGCCAATGTCGTTGTTACAAAAGGGGATATTAGAGCGGCTGACATTGTAGCAGCTTTGACACCTATAGGAAAAATTAATGCATTTTCGGTTTCAGAGAAGATTGCCATGACGGCACAGCAATCTGGAACCAACCTCATGATACAAATCGATGATATTTTACGTGATTTATTAACGCCGGGAGGCGGGCCTGTTATCGATGGCGTGGAACTCTTGGGCGATGTAAGGGAGGCAGGTAAGAAAAGCAGTTTGGAAAACGTGAAGAGTCCAGGAACTGTCAGGATTGCTCCTATAGCTATTTTTAAAGGCGATAAGCTGGTGGATTGGCTGACGCCAGCCGAGAGCCGTGGATTGGTATGGATTAGAAATAAAATGAGAAAGACGGCGCTGGTTATTGATTCTAAGCAGGATAAAAATGACATTTCCGTAGATGTTATTCGTTCTCAAACGAGTCTGAAGGCGCAGTTGGATGATTCCTCACATCCGGTTATTCAAGTAAAGGTAAGGACCTTGTTATCGGTCAGGGAAACAGACAGCAGGGCTGATCTGCGCAATCCAGAGGAGCTTCACGCGATTGAGCAAAAGACGAACGAAGCCATCTCAAGGGAGTTGCGGGCGGCCGTCCAAAAAGCCCAGCTAGCAAGGAGCGATATTTTTCAATTTGGGGATGTTATTGAAAGGGAAAGTCCTGCAGCCTGGAGGAAGCTCGAGGAACGGTGGGAGGATCTGTTTCCGCAGATAAAGGTGGAGTATACCGTGGACTCCGTCGTTCGCAATACACAAAGTCGCGACCGTGCCTACAACTATAATCAGGGTTCCTGAGGAGGATGGTTTCATGGAGAAAATTAGAATTAGCCCTCTGCAATTTTTTTCATTAGTACTGCTGTTCGAGCTGGGAACTGCGCTTGTCGTCAATTTGGGCTTGGAAGCCAAAAAGGATGAATGGTTAGCCATTCTAATCGGCTTAGCTATTGGCTTGATGCTGTACGCTGTCTATACGAGACTATATCTTTGGTACCCGAATATGCTGCCAACGGCATTTTTTAGAATTTTGCTTGGCAGATATTTGGGAACCCTGCTGGGGATTGCTTATATGGTCTTTTTTCTAAACAAAGCATCCAGGGACCTGATGGATGGCGGGCTGTTAGTCGGTTCTTTTATGCTCCGGGAAACGCCCCTATTCATTATAAATCTGCTAATGATTATTACGGTTGCTTACACACTGCATAAAGGACTGGAGGTACTTGCACGCACAGCGTTGATTTTCATGGTCATTGTTATTGCGATTGGCATACTGAGCCTGCTGTTGATGGGGTTTGCAAAAATTATCGACCTCAATCGACTAATGCCCGTTATGGGGAATGGAATCATGCCGCTGCTTCAAGCAGTTCCCCAAAAAAACTACCAGTTTCCTTTTGCAGAGGTTATTGCGTTCAGTATGCTTCTTCCTTTTCTTAACAACCCTAAAAAGGGGGTTAAGGCGGGCTATTTCGCTCTTATATTCGCGGGGGTCATTTTGAGTTTAACTGTTGCAACGATCATATCCGTACTTGGTGTCGAGCTTGCCGAAAGATCGATGTTTCCTTTACTAGCGACAATCGGTAAGGCTACGATATCTGACTTCATCCAGCGTCCCGATATTTTTGTCGTTATGACACTTATTGTCGGCGTCTACTTCAAAATGAGCATTTTTTCCTATGCGGCGGTGATTGGGATATCGGATGTATTCAATATTCCGTACCGAAAATTGATCTTTCCGGTAGCTTTAATTATTTTATACACAACCACTTTATTAGCTCGCTCCACTAGCGAGTATTTAGTGGAAGGGGGCAAAATGCTGTATTTAGTCGATCCCCTATTTTATATTGTGCTGCCTGTTATTGTTCTTGTAGCGGCTATCATCCACAAACTCGTATCCCGGTCAGGAGGACCCGGAGCTGGGGGCGGGGGAACTATTGGAGCTGGCGCCGGGCTCGGAACTGATAGCGTTGCAATGGGAACAGGAGCCGGTGCTGGAAGTGACCGGGGAAGCGGTGCTGCGGGCGGAGCCAGTACCGGAGTTAAAGCTGGCTCCGGAATCGGATGTGAAGTTACCGGTGTCGGTGCTGGGGCTGGAGACGGTGGTTCCAGCTGAACCCCTGGCGGATGCTTTCGAAGTTTTAAGAGCACGATAGAAATCAGGAACGATCAAGAGAACGAGCAGGGTCCAAGAGATCCATTTCTCCGCATTCGTAAAGAAGGCGTGCCTAAAGTTGATGAATACGGTATTCCATGGAAAGCCGACGCGCACATCGACCCACATGGCAAACAAAGCGCTTAACAGGAAAAACAGAATCAAAATCGCGTATTTTTTCATCAACATGGGCAGGTGGTTCATCCTTTCGGTTTGAAGTTATAACCCTATTATGAAATAAACTAGGCAATCCCATACGGAGCTTGTGTTTATTCGCTAGGTATAAAGGGATGCAGACGAATTGCTTAGCTTGACGGATTGTATAACAAGACTTATACTAATTCTAAAATCAAATCATAAGGAATGATTCTATATATGAAATCACTAAATTTAACGACACAGCGCAAAGCCGTCTATGATGTTGTTCGTAACGCAGACGATCATCCTACTGCCGCAGAAGTGATGAATCGTCTTGTAGAGCAAGGATATAATTTCGCCTATGGCACAGTATATAATTCACTCCGGTATTTAACCGACAAGGAGTTGATTCGGGAATTGAAGCTTGGTGAGGCTGCGAGCCGCTATGACGCCAAGCTTGATGATCACCAGCATATTCTGTGCGAAGTATGCGGGAGAGTGGATGAAGTCATGACCAAGGTTCCGGAGGACTGGAGCGCGGCAGTTGCTAAGGAAACCGGGTATGACGTGCATCATGCCCATGTTGTATTCGGGGGGGTGTGCCAATCATGCATGCAGAAGAAATAAAGAACAGAGTTCAACCTGGGAACGTGACTCCTTTCAGACGTCCGGGCAATGAACTATCTTACAATGAGGAACCGAACAGCAGCAGTATCCCGGTGGCATGCCCAACGACGCAGCGCGTCATCCTCGTCAGCCCATTTCCGAGTGAAATCTATGAGTTGGTCAGAGATTTGTCAGTAGGCTGCTTCGATGTTCTTATGTTTCATCATTGGGAACAAGGAATACGCAATGCCTCTGCAGCCGATCTTGTTATATTCGACCTGACAGCCTATCATCGCCAGGACGAGGCGACATTGATCACGACACGGATGCTGCAGGATCTGGAGAATATTCCGTCTCTGCTGCTCGTTAATGAAGCGATGCTGTCACAAATGAATCAGCGATTAATGAATTTGGAGCTTCTCGTCTGGCCGGCTTCGCCCAACGAAATTCTGTACCATGTACAGCGAATCATTCGCACAAGTAATCATCGGCCGGCGGCATCTACGGCTTTGCCGACAGCGAATACGGTTATTTTCAAGGATCTGTGGATTGATCGCAAGAAAATGCAGGTGTACCGCGATGGTACAGCTATTGAACTCACGAAGACGGAATACGAACTGCTGATGAAGCTATTGGACCATGAAGGGAGCGTCTTGTCCCGAGAAGAGCTGCTGGCGGACGTATGGGAGACTTCTTTTACAGGCGGCAGTAATGTGGTGGATGTGCATATCAAGAGCTTGCGCAAGAAGCTTGGTGACCGGGCTGTCAGCCCAACTTATATTGCTACCGTTCGCGGGGTGGGATATCGCCTCGCCGATTAATAGGCATACCTAAAAAACCGTGCACCTGCGAGGTGCACGGTTTTTTTGCGGCCTTTGAAGAGGAAAGAAGAGGGGAATGTGCGGTTTATGTCGAATATTAACATTATTATAATTAAAGTGGGTCATTTTTAAAAAGAAAGGAACCGTACAAATGAAAAATCGCATAACACTCTCCTTATTTATTGCTAGTGGGTCGGTTAGCGTCGTTCCTATTGTATTGATGTTAGTATGGAGTGCGTCGTCATGGTGGATCGTAGGGATGATATCTGTGGCTGTTGCCCTGCTAGTGGCCTGGCTGCTTACTCGAGCCATTACGGGGCGGCTCCGTCATTTGAGCGAATCGATTGTGCAAATTAGCCGTGGCGACCTGTCAGCGCGAATCAGCGATAGCGACCGCAAGGATGAGATTGGCATGGTGGCGAAACGCCTTCAGGAGGCGGTCGATCATTGGAATGCCATGCTGACAGAGATGCGGCAAGCGTCTAGCCAGGTCAATTTATCGGCGAACCAGTTATCAGCTAGTGCAGACCAGACTACTAAAGCGATCGAGCACGTGACCTTGGCGATTCAGGAGGTCGCATCTGGAAGTGAACGCCAAATACGCCATATGGATCGAGGCGTAAATGGGGTTGAAGATATATCACGCCAAGTAGCAGCCATTTCGGGTCATATTCAAGATGTAACCCAAACGATGGAGCAGACAACGGCAGTCGCCGAAGAAGGAAATACGTCCGTTATTAGTGTTGTAGAGAAAATTGAGCATATCCACCATACCGTGGATGAGCTTGGCTCAGTGATTCAAACTTTAAGCGAGCACACTGAAAATATTGGTGGAATTGTCGGTGTCATTACGGGGATCGCTCAGCAGACCAATCTGCTTGCCTTGAACGCTTCTATAGAAGCGGCAAGAGCCGGCGAGGAAGGCCGAGGTTTTGCCGTAGTCGCCTCTGAAGTTCGCAAGCTTGCTGAAGGCTCTGAGAACTATGCCCATCAGATTGAAGATTTGATTGGCGGAATCCAGGCGGAAGTGAGGCGGGCGCTGGAATCTATGGAAAATGCGAGGAAGGGCGTAGAAGAGGGGATTGTTGCTGTCGACATTTCCGGACGCAGCTTCTCGCGAATCCGCAGAGCTGTCCGGGGAGCCGCAGCCAAAATTGAAGAAGTATCCGGAGCGGCCCAGGAGTTGATGGCCGGAGCCGGTGAGGTATCAGAAACGATAGCCGATATTCGCAACATTACGGAGGAGGGCTCCGAGAACGTAACCACCATCTCGGCTGCTGCCGAGGAGCAGTTGGCTTCGATTCAGGAAATCGCATCCTCTACAAGCCAATTATCCTCTATCGCCAGACAGTTGGAGGAGATGGTTGACAGATTTAAATTAGGAAAGTCATAATTTTGTGACAAACAGTCAAGGTTGCCTAACAAGTCATGCATATGACAGTTGGGCAGCTTTTTTTATATATCACAAAAGGATAAGCTATGGAGGACAAGCAGGACCAGCCATCTGAAGTCCTAAGCAAATCTATCGAAAGAAGCAATCCGGCTTCTTGAAAAAGAGGTTGATCGATATTTTTTTATAGTTCAAACAATTTCACGAATACCATTATGATTCTAAAGTTGGATGCATAAATGTTTCAGCAGGAATTCATTCTAACGAGAAAGATGCAATAGAACGATTTACTTAGACCTCGGTGTCGTTTAAGCTTATGATAAACAAAGCTGTTTCAGATAGCTTAAGACGGGGGTAGAGATGTGGCTAGAAGATTAGAAGGCAAGCGAATTGCGCTAACTGGGCCTCGCCGTGCGGAGGAGTTAGGCAAGCTGATCGAAAATATGGGTGGGATTCCGTTATATCGTCCCGCGCAAGGAACTGTATTTTTGGATGATGAGAAGCTGCGCCAGGGAATTCAGACATGGGTTAATCACCCGCCAGAATGGTCGATTTTTACGACGGGAATCGGGCTGAATGCATTGTTTGAAATGGCCGAGGAAATGGGATTACTGGATCCATTGCTGAGCAACCTCTCTAAGTCGCATATTGCTGCGCGAGGGTATAAGACGGTAAATGCATTGAAGAAGCGCGGGCTGTCGCCTCATGTCCGGGATGATGACGGCAGTACCGATGGACTGATTCGGGAGCTGGCCGCATATGATTTGAAGGATACCACAGTATTGCTTCAGTTATACGGCGACCCTGCTCCGAAGCTTGTATCCTGGCTTAGGCAGCAGGGGGCTTCCTGCACGGAAATATTGCCTTACAGCCATGTTGCTCCGCCCGAAGCAGCTTTGGAACAATTGTTATATGACATCATTGAAGCGCGGGTTGATGCCGTCTCCTTCACAAGCAGTCCACAGGTGAGATTTCTGTTGGAATATGCAAAGAAGCAGGGGCATTTCAATGATCTTATCGCTGCGCTAAAGGAATCGGTCATCGCTGTAGCTGTGGGAAAAGTGACGGCTCAGGGATTATATGAAGCTGGTATTCCGCGAGTAGTTGCTCCAAAGGAGGAACGAATGGGCAGCATGATTGTTGAGCTGGCGCGCTATTATGCTGGTGAAAGCGATCCTCTGCTGGCAGGCAAATAAGCCTTTGGCAGGGAACCTAACAGACAGGAGGAGCAAATCATGAATAAGAAAAAAGCGCTGCTGATCGGAGATTACACTCATCCTAAATTTTATCCCCTGCAAGGGGTGGATCTGGAAATTACCCATATTTTAAATGATCATTTTTCAGTACAATGTACAGAGAATAATCAAATGCTTGAGGAAAGCAACTTGCAGTCGTTCGATCTGTGTATATCCTATCATGACAGTTGGAGAGAGAAGCTGTCTTCCAAGCAGACCGCGGGTCTTTTGTCTTGCATCAGCGGTGGACGTGGCCTGCTTATCCTTCATAACGGCATTGTGTTGCAGAAAAAATATGAGCTTGCACAGCTCATCGGCGCAAGAAACACAACGCATCCTTCTATTCACAAATTGGAAATGCGCGTCTCTGCACCGGAACATGATATTATGCAAAATATTTCGTCTTTTGAAATCGAGGACGAGCCATATCGATTTGAATTTGATCCGTTTAGTGAAACGACCATTTTACTGGAATATGAAATGGACGGAGAATGGTATCCGGCGGCATGGGCCCATTCTTATGGGCTTGGCCGTGTAGTGTATCTGCTGCCAGGACGTGATCAGGTTGTGTTCCAGCATCCGGAATATCGCAAGCTTTTGCTGCAGGCTGCGAAGTGGGCGGCAAGGTCGCCAGGTTAAGCTGTTTCAACGATTCAAAACAATTAGATGCTAAAATAACGGATTATAGATCCTAAAAAGGCCGGAACGCTGATTGGATGGGCGGGTTCGGTCTTTTTAAATCAAGATACCAAAAACAACGAGGTGGATATATTTGACAACTTTTGAGCAATGGGGCATTTTGCCTGAGCTGATTCATACCTTACAGAGTCATGGCATTAGCCGTCCGACGCCAGTGCAGCAGGAAGCTGTACCTGTGCTGCTGGCCGGGGAGGACGTTATCGTGCAAGCGCAGACGGGGACGGGGAAAACGCTGGCTTTTCTGCTGCCGATTATGGACAAGTTGAAGGCTGACCGTCCTGATGCGCAAGCGCTAATTATTACGCCTACACGGGAATTGGCTATCCAAATCACTGCAGAGGCGCGCAAGCTGGCGGCTGCACGTGAAGGGATATCCATTCTGGCCGCTTATGGAGGACAGGACGTAGAACGGCAGCTCCGCAAACTGCAAAATGGAACCCAACTGGTCATCGGTACCCCGGGCCGTCTGTTGGATCATTTGCGCCGGGGTTCGCTTACGCTGGGAGCCGTACGCATGCTGGTGCTGGACGAGGCAGATCAGATGCTGCATATGGGGTTTCTTGCTGAGGTAGAGGCGATTATTCGCATGGTTCCGAAGAGTCGGCAGACGATGTTGTTCTCGGCGACAATGCCGGATAACGTGAAGCGGCTGGCAAGGACTTACATGGACCGTCCCCGGGATATTCGGATTGCGGAAACCTCCCGCATTACTTTGGACAGCATCCGGCAAATTGTTGTGGAGTGCACGGACCGGGGCAAACAAGGTGCGCTGATCGAGATGATCCGAAGTCATCGTCCTTACTTGGCGGTCATTTTCTGTCGGACGAAGCGGCGCGCCAGCAAGCTGAATGAGGCTCTGCAGGAGGCAGGTTTTGCTTCGGACGAGCTGCACGGCGATTTGTCTCAATCAAAGCGGGAACAGGTTATGCGCGCGTTTCGAGATGCGAAGCTGGAGCTCCTCGTGGCGACGGATGTCGCGGCACGCGGGATCGACGTAGAAGGCGTAACCCATGTATTTAACTACGATATCCCTCAGGATGTGGATAGTTATATTCACCGGATCGGCCGTACCGGGCGAGCTGGTGAGAAAGGAATAGCCATAACCTTTGCCTCTCCAAGAGATATCGATGCGCTGCGAAACATTGAGCGAGGTATTGGTTTGAAGCTGGAGCGGCAGCGCCAGGATAAGAGTGGGGCGGCCGTCGTCGTGAAGGAGCAGACGACGGGGAAGCGGGAATCCAGGGACGGAGCTGGAAGGGGAAGAAGGACGGAGGGCAGGAAGACGGCAAACGGGAAAACGAATGGAGGCCGACGAGGGGGCGCGGAAAGTGCTAGTGGCTGGGGGCGTGGAGCCTCTTCGTCCGGTCGAGCCCGGGGTGGAAGGAATGCCCATGCAAGAGGCGGGTCTGCTGGTTCTTCCCCGCGTGGAGACGGCGGGGGAAGACGCGGCGGAAGAGAACGCGGTGGACGGCGGGGCCGCTAAATTAGTGAGAAGGATGAAATGAATCGCAACATAATCGCTTTAAATTACGTTTAAAAGAATAGATATATGGCCCTCAATGGAAAGGGAATGAAGGGGAGAGCACAGAGTGAATTTTCGAAAGAAGTCGTTATCAGTAATTTTGGTTTGTTTAATGGCAATAGTCGTTATGGCTGGATGCGGTAAGGAAGACTCCGCGAAGCCGAGCAATTCATACGTCATAGGAACGAATGCAGATCAATCGAATAATAGCGAGGGAAAAGGTGCTCATGAAGAGGAACCGAAGGGTGGTTCCGGCCAATCCTCCGGGCAGGATGCCGAGCACAATGGGGATCAACCATCGGGTGAAAGCTCTAATGGTGTGGACAAGGCAGCTGCCGCGGATCCAGACAGTATTGCGGTACTCATAAATAAGGAGCTGGCGCTTCCAGAGGATTATGAGCCTTCCGATTTGGTTTATCCGGATGTTCGCTTTACGTTCAAAGAGAAAATCGAGAAGCGGATGATGCGGAGTGAAGCCGCTAAGGCGCTGGAGGAAATGTTCGCCGGGGCGGAAGAGGACGGGATCTATTTGGCGGGGGTATCCGCCTATCGCTCCCACAGCACCCAGAGATCTTTGTTTAACCGCTATGTGGATAGAGACGGGGAAGAGAAAGCCAAGACGTATAGCGCTGTTCCAGGGCATAGTGAGCATGAGACAGGACTAGCTATCGACGTATCGGGAAGTGATGGTAAATGCGCGGTAGAGGATTGCTTCGGGGGGACGAAGGAGGCAGAATGGCTCGCACAGCATTCTGCTGAGTATGGGTTTATCATTCGTTATCCAGAAGGTAAAGAATCGATTACAGGCTATAAATACGAGCCCTGGCATTTGCGTTACGTTGGTAAAGAGATTGCGGCGGATATTTTTGCAAGAGGCATTACATTAGAGGAATATTACGATGCGGTTCCAGTTTCCGGGACGCCTTAATAGCTCTAAGCGACAAATGAGAACTAAGGGTGATTTCTTCAGGAAATCCCCTTTTTTTATGCAAAATAGGGATGATCGCTCACAAAACAGTTGACGCTGATAATGATTATCAGTATCTTTAGAACAGAGGGTTTTATTTTAAATCATGGTCGGGTTGTGTTCATATAAATTATCAATATGTTTATGTCGTAACTGGGAAAGGGAGATTGTTATGGTGGCATTAAATACATCCCATTTAAATATCGCTTATGGAGATCGTCTCATCGTAGAGGATCTGAATATCAGTATTCCTAAAGGAAAAATTACCGCTCTTGTCGGGGCTAACGGTTCGGGGAAGTCGACGGTACTGAAGACAATGGCCCGGATACTGCAGCCTAAGGGCGGAACTGTACTGTTAAACGGAAAATCCATTCATAAGCAATCGACGCGCGAGGTGGCGAAGCAGTTGGCTATTTTGCCCCAGAATCCGACAGCGCCTGACGGGCTTACAGTATACGAGCTTGTGTCGTACGGCCGTTTCCCGCACCAGAAGGGATTCGGCAGCTTGAAATCAGAGGATCGGCAAATCGTGGATTGGGCGATTACTGCTACCGGGATGAATGAGTTTGCAGATCGGGCACTGGAGCAGCTATCTGGGGGACAGCGGCAGAGGGCATGGATAGCTATGGCGCTTGCTCAGGAAACGGATATCCTATTCCTTGATGAACCGACGACCTTTTTGGATATGGCACATCAGCTTGAAGTTCTGCAGCTTCTAGAGCAGTTGAACGCGGAATCCAGTCGCACCATCGTTATGGTCGTGCATGATTTGAACCATGCAGCTAGATATGCCCATCACATGATTGCTATTAAGAAAGGGCAAGCCATTGCGGAAGGAGCACCGTCAGAAGTAGTGACTTCTTCGGTTCTGCGTGAGGTTTTCGGCATTGAAGCTGATATTGTAACGGATCCGCGCAGTGGGGTGCCGCTATGCCTTCCATATGAACTGTACCGTGTAGCCGAAAGCAAAGGACAGCTTCCGAAGAACAGTGTTCTTACCGGTGGCAAGGTAGCCGTATATTAATAGCAGCCGCTGAGGTGCTTATGCGGTATGCCAGAGCAGGAGGAGAATATGGATCGACTGGCTATCGACTATCAATTTCTGGAGCAACAATGCCACGTAATCGGTGATTGTAGAGAGCAGGCCATTTACACGATAGCGGGGTTGGACTTCCTTGATCGGCAGCGCGCGGAAAGGTTTCTGACCCTGTATCAAGCCGAAATCAAGGGGCTTGATATTCAGGTTGCAGCCACGTATTTCGCAGCAAGCTGGCGGGTTCTGTGTACGGCATTGCAGTACATGGTTTCATTGACAAGCTCTCGTTTAAATTTCAACTTAGAGAATTTAACGCTGCAGATCGTTCCGGTTCGTCAATTCCCAACGATCTTTTTCGTGTTGCACAGCAGTAGTGAGCTGACATGGCCCGAAGGCGAAGCAAGCGAGTGGCGGGAAGCGCAGCTGGGGAGCTTTTACAAAGAAACGCTGCGGCCGGTAATGGAAACGGCGGCTCAGGTATCAGGGCTGCCCGTGACGCAGCTATGGGGACAGCTCCCTCTCGGAGTTACTTATTACCTCCGGCAGTTGGCAAATCAGTTGGAAACCGAGGAGCAACGGAACCAACTAAGGACTAATTATGAATATTTAAGGACGATTTCGCCGGATTGGTTCGGTATTAGGCGTAATCCGTTTGTTTTAAAGGAAATTTTAGTCGACAATCCTTATTCGCCAGGCGAGAAGATGCCCCTTAAGCCGACATGTTGTCTTGCCTATCGCACGGATACAGGCCTCGGATATTGCTACAGCTGCCCGAAGCTGACCAAGAAACAAAGGGAGCAGAAGCGAGCCGAGCTGATGCAGCAACAGATGGAATCCAGCAGTAAATAAGCCGCCTCGATGGGCGGCTTTTGTCATAAGCAATTAATAATTACCCCTCAAGGGATTGCAAAGCTTGTGCAATTGGTGTATCTCCTGCGACCAAATTGAAGGAGGTGTTCTCCGTTTCGGACAGCGTTAGAGCAAGGACAGCGGCCTGGGCTAAATCACTTCTTGGAATGAACCCCAGATCGGTAAATTCCTGATGTACAGATACTTTGCCGGTCGGTAGTTCGTCGGTCAGCCCTCCCGGACGTAAGATGGTATGACATAGAGTGCTCGCTTCGAGCACTTTTTCAGCCCGGCGCTTGGCAGATAAATACGGTTTGAGAATTTTTGGCATACGCTCCGGCTCCAATGTCCCCATAGAGCTTATGAGGATGAAGCGCTTAACACCGAGTAACTCGGATTGTTCGATCAAACGAACGGTTCCGAGATGGTCAATTTCCTCAGGATCGCTTTTATCTCCTGCACCGACTGCACAGATGACAGCATCCGCATCAATTATCCCCTCCGAGAATTCAGTATTTAAATCTCCGATGTACGGCATCGCCCCCCACTTCAGTAAGTTAAATCTTTGTTCCTCACTGCGAACCAGCCCCCTTACGTTATAATTTCCTTTTTGAAGCGCTTTAATGATGTGACGACCTGTTCTTCCGTGCGCTCCCGCTACGAATACAGTATACATGGCAGCCCTCCGGTCATTTTATAAATGATATTGGTATCATTTCCCCAAAGCAATTGGGTTATTTATCATTACCCTCACAAAAAATATTAAATAGCCTCTTGCAATGTGAAAAATATCACACTATAATAAGAGTCACAAGGTGAATCATTTCACAAATCAACCGCATTTTAAGTGATGTATTTCACAATAAACATCCCGAATTTTGAACAATATATAACATCGGGCGATTATTAAGGAGGAAATAATAATGAGAGTAGCAGTTATTGGATGTACCCATGCAGGGACGGCAGCCATTGTAAACACGGCACAATTGTATCCGGAGGCAGAGATTACCGTATATGAGCGCAATGATAACATTTCATTCCTGTCGTGCGGCATTGCTCTATATGTCGGCGGCGTGGTCAAGGATCCCCAAGGATTGTTCTACTCGTCGCCTGGGCAGTTGGCGGAGTTGGGCGTAAACACGAAAATGTTGCATGAGGTTATTTCCGTCGACACAGATCGGAAGGAGTTAATTGCACGTAATTTGCAGACCGGGGAAGAATGCACAGATCATTTCGACAAGCTTATCGTGACGACGGGCTCCTGGCCTGTTGTACCTAAATTCCCTGGAATCGAGCTGGATAACATCATTCTGTCCAAAAACTTCAATCATTCCAACATGATCATTGAAAAAGGGAAGGAAGCGCAAAATATCGTCGTGGTTGGCGCAGGCTATATTGGTATTGAATTGGTCGAGGCCTTTCAGATGAATGGGAAAAACGTTACTCTGATTGACGCAGAGGAGCGAATCTTGAGCAAATATTTGGATGCGGAATATACGAATCTGATCGAGGATTCACTTCGCGAACGAGGAATTACGTTAGCGCTTGGCAAGAAGGTCGAACGCTTTGAAGGTAATGATGGTAAAGTGACTACCGTCGTTACGAACCAAGGGTCATATCCTGCAGATGTCGTTATTCTATGCATCGGATTCCGTCCGAATACGGAGCTGCTGAAAGGGCAGGTCGATATGCTGGATAATGGAGCCATAATCGTAGATGAGTATATGCGTACCAGCAAGCCCGATGTATACGCCGCAGGAGATAGCTGTGCGATCTACTATAACCCGCTCAAGAAGCATGCGTATATTCCTCTTGCAACCAATGCCGTGCGGATGGGAACCCTTGCTGCTCGTAACCTGGTATCTCCCACAGTGAAATACATGGGAACGCAAGGAACTTCCGGCATTAAGATTTATGAGAATAACATTGCGGGAACAGGCCTTACCGAGACAGCGGCTAAGGAAGCGGGACTTCAAGTCGATTCCGTACTTGTGACGGACAACTATCGTCCGGAGTTTATGCCCACCCACGAGCCTGTCATGCTGAAGCTCGTCTACGAGCAAGGAACAAGACGCATTCTTGGAGCTCAAATCATGTCCAAGGTAGATTTGACGCAATCGATCAATACGATTTCCGTATGCATTCAGAATGACATGAAGATGGAGGAGCTCGCATTTGTAGATTTCTTCTTCCAACCGCATTTTAACAAGCCGTGGAATTTCTTGAACAGTGCGGGCTTGCAGGCGCTCCCTGAAGTGCCTGCACGTGAAGCCGTGCACAGCTAATCCTAGCATGATGCAGCTGCCGATCCCCATTTGAACAGGCCACTGCCAAGGAGAACATCCCTTGCGCAGTGGCTTCTTTCATGTCTAACGTGACTTATATTACATTGCTGGCGCGGCAAGGCACGATACAATAATGAGGAAATAGAGATAGAGTAGTGTCTAGTTATAGAGGAGATGATAACCATGGCTTATTACAAACCTCCGCAAATCGCGGAAATAACCGTGGATACGGGAGTCCAAAAGGCACGCAATCCGCTTCTGACGGTCATGATATTAGGATTTCTTGGCGGAGCCTTTATCGCTCTGGGCTTTTTGCTCGATATTCGAGTGATCAGCAACGCACCCCAGGAATGGGGGAGCATCGTTAATTTTATCGGTGCTGCCGTGTTCCCGATCGGTCTTATTCTTGTTCTGCTCGCAGGAGGCGAGCTGCTTACGGGCAATATGATGGCCGTGCCGCTTGCACGAATGGCTAAGCGCATCACAACGTTGGAAATGCTGAAGAACATCCTGCTCATTACCTTTGCTAATTTTCTAGGAGCCGTCTTTGTTGCTTATTTCTTTGGGCATGTCGTTGGGTTGACTGCCAGCGGCCCTTATCTTGATAAATTAATTGCTATGGCTGGACATAAGCTCGACGACAGCTTCCTACAGGCCTTTGTATCCGGGATCGGCTGCAATTGGCTCGTTGCTCTTGCGGTCTGGTTGTCCTATGGCGCAGATAATATGAGCGGCAAAATTCTCGGTATTTGGTTCCCGACCATGGCCTTTGTTGCTATCGGCTTTCAACACGTTGTTGCCAACATGTTCCTGATTCCCGCAGCGATTTTTGAAGGCTATTTTTCTTGGGGAGATTACATTAGAAATTTCGTGCCTGTCTGGCTGGGCAATTTGACCGGCGGCGCACTATTTGTGGCGGGAGCATACTGGACGGCTTATCTTAAGGATAAGGGTAAGCAGCTTAGCTCCAGTCCAGCCGCTGCTAGCGGTCAAAAAACCGCTTAACTTACTTGGCAAATATATTTTGTAGTTATATAAGCCTTTCTCATAGCTGGCATAGCGTGCTGGACGAGAGAGGCTTATTTGTGTTTTATATACAGCATGCGGGTTTTCATGAGCTCTATATCGGTAAGAGCATGATCAACCCTCGATTGAGCCTTTACATGAATTTACAAAGGGCTATATGATAGATCTGATATAAAATAGATATCTAAATCAGCTTTGAGCATAATCATTAGCTCGATGTTTGCCTGGAAAGGTGTGTATAAAACATGATTCACGAACAGAATGGAAAGTTTCCTGCTGTGTGTCCGCTTGATTGCCCCGATACCTGCGGTTTGCTGCTACATAAGGAAGAAGGAAAAATCGTAAAGGTTACGGGAAATCCGGAGCATCCCATTACGAAGGGAGCTATCTGCAATAAAGTTCGCAATATGGCGGAGCGGCTGTACCACCCTGAACGTATTCTCTACCCGATGCGGCGCATAGGCGCTAAAGGGGAGGGAAAATTTGAACGCATTTCCTGGGAAGAAGCGATCGAGGAAATCGCCTCTAGATTTACCGAATTAATCCGGGAGCATGGACCAGAGAGCATTATGCCTTATAGCTTCTACGGCAATATGGGAGCACTCAGCGTGGATGGCATGGATCGCCGATTCTTTCATAGGCTCGGCTCGACGCGGCTGGAGCAAGGCATTTGCAACGCCGCTGGCAATGTGGGCTGGAAGTATACGATGGGCTTCATGGGAGGTACGAGTCCAGAGGACACGGCTAAGGCGAAGCTGTTCATCGTATGGGGGCAGAATACGGTGAGTACAAACATGCATGCGTGGTCCATCATCGAAAAAGCGCGCAAGCAGGGAGCGAAGCTGGTCGTGATCGATGTACACCGGAATCGGACGGGCGAGCGCGCGGATTGGTTCATCCCGCTGCATCCAGGAACCGATGCGGCGCTGGCGCTCGGTATGATGCATGTTTTATTTGAGCGGGGACTTGTCAATCAAGAGTTTCTGACACAATATACAATCGGCCATGAAGAGCTCCGGGAGCATGTGAAGCAATACACGCCGGACAAGGTCTCGGCCATTACAGGGGTGCCTGCAGAGCATATTGTGCAATTGGCCTGTATGTATGGGGAGACATCTCCGGCATTCATTCAAATCGGTAATGGACTTCAGCATCATGACAATGGGGGCATGAATGTCCGAGCGATCGTTTGTCTCCCCGCATTAACGGGGCAATGGCTTGTCGAGGGAGGCGGTGCGATCAAGTCAAACGGGGATTATTCAAAGTTTAATGGAGCCGCTTTGGCCCGTCCCGATCTGCGTCCGAACCCGAATGCTAGGGTTGTCAGCATGAATCAGCTTGGCGAGGTGCTGTTGGCCCTCGATCCGCCGATTAAAGGGATGTTCGTCTATTGCTCGAATCCGGCTGTGGTCGCGCCGGATACGGAAAAAGTAGAGCAAGGCCTGCAACGTGAAGATTTGTTCACGGTAGTGCACGATCTATTCCTGACCGATACGGCCAAATATGCGGACATCGTCCTGCCGTCCACCTCGACCTTTGAGAATACAGACTTATATAGATCCTACTGGCATCACTACATTCAGCTTCAAGAGCCGGTTATCCCTCCACAGGGCGAGAGCAAGAGCAACATGGAAGTGTTCAAGCTGCTTGCGCAAGCGATGGGATTTGAGGAGAAGGCTTTTCAGGATACGGAGGAGGACATGGTTCGTCAGGCTCTGGGCCACTCGGCCAACCCGTACATTGAGCGCATCACGCTGGAAGGATTGAAGGAGCATCGGTTCCTTAAGCTCAATATGGAGCATCAGCAGCGTTATCTGGACACTCTTCCAACTCCATCCGGCAAAATCGAACTGTACTCGCAGCAAATGGCTGAAGCAGGCCTTCCGCCGCTGCCGACCTATGTTCCCCTTATTGAAGGTTACGATGGTGAACGGCGTCCTGGCAAGGGGGCCCCTTATCCACTCATGTTTATTTCACCGCCGAACCATAGCTTCCTGAATTCTACTTTTGCTAATGTGGACAAGCTGATGAAGCTGGAGAAGGAGCCTATGCTGCAAATCCACCCCGAGGATGCTAGGGCAAGGGCAATCTCGGACGGGGATGAGGTGCTCGTGTGGAATGACCGCGGCGAGTTTCAGGTTACAGCTCAGGTGACGGAGAAAATGCTGCCGGGAACTGTAGTCAGCCAGGGACTTTGGTGGGAGCAGGAGGGGAAACGCCAGCGTGCGAATGCGCTCACGCCCGAACGCCTCTCTGACATGGGAAATGGAGCGACCTTTTTCTCAACTGTTGTTGAGGTAAAGCGCCAATGGAGATCCTAGCCGAATGAATAAGATCGCGTGTACTAGATATTTACTTTGTATAGGAGAAGCCCGCTAGGGCTTTTTTTTCTCTTCAGAGCCTCCATGGAACATAAGCTAAGACGATTTCTTGGCAATTTCTCTGAAGTGGTATAATAGATAGTAAATCACTATGGGGTTATAGAAGGGATGGCAGCGCTCATGGCAGATGAGTCGAATGGGTCACTGGCGTCTAATTTATGGATTAGGCGATCGGAGATGCGGGATGCGAGCC
The DNA here is from genome assembly GCF_003931855.1 of Paenibacillus lentus. Taxonomy (NCBI): domain Bacteria; kingdom Bacillati; phylum Bacillota; class Bacilli; order Caryophanales; family Paenibacillaceae; genus Paenibacillus; species Paenibacillus lentus. The sequence goes on from NZ_CP034248.1 coordinate 1,366,074, forward strand.
AATTAATGGAGCTCGATGCATTGGTTTGGGACAGCAGGACAAGCCCGTCTCCCATTGCCTGGACATCGCGGGAGCAGTATTTGCAGAAATGCCCGCCGGGCAGCCAACTCGTTGCTGGAATCGATGATTTAATATGCGGATACTTGGGATTTTCCACACCGTCGGCAATGGCAAGCCAGCGACATGTGTATGAGCTTCATGTGGCGATTCATCCTTCCTATAGGCGGCTTGGGATTGGCAGTAAATTGATGGCAACGATGAAGGAGCTGGCCGCAGAGGAGGGGATACGCAAGCTCTGTCTGCGCGTTCTGAGTACAAACCCTTGTGCTATTGCATTCTATGAACACTGTGGATTTATTACTCAGGGCAGGCTGATTGCGGAGTATTGCATCGATGGGGAGTATGTGGACGATATATTGATGTGGTATCCCCTTATCCGCTAATGCTTTTGAACAAGCGATTTCATCTGCCTTTCTGCCGCACTTTTGGAGAATTTTATATAGGGGAGCCCGGTTCTCTGATGGTCATTCAACATGAATCGCCTGTGGCGCCAGCGCTTATGCCATTGAACTATTCTGGAGTTATCGGTATATTTATAAGAAGAAAAATTGGATCAGAACGTGGTTTGTCTTACAAGGTCCATCAAATATGGAAAGGTTGATATTCGTGGAGCATAACAGCATTAACAGTACCCCTCCTAATTTTATTAAAAATATTATTACCGAGGATCTGGCGAGTGGAAAAGTGAAGGAGATCGTCACTCGCTTTCCACCAGAGCCTAACGGTTATTTGCATATTGGACACGCCAAGGCAATCTGGATCAACTTTACGATCGCGGATGAATTCGGGGGCCGTACCCATTTGCGCTTTGACGATACGAATCCCGTCAAGGAGGACGTGGAGTACGTCAATTCGATTAAAGAAGATGTAAAATGGCTGGGCTTTGAGTGGGAGGAACTGCATTTTGCCTCGGATTATTTTGAGGAGATGTATGAGCGGGCGATTGTGCTAATCAAGAAAGGCAAAGCGTACGTCGATGATCAGAGCCCGGACGAAATTCGCGCGACCCGCGGGACGTTGACCGAACCGGGACAGAACAGCCCGTATCGCGACCGTTCCGTGGAAGAGAATTTGGATTTATTCGCTCGGATGCGTGCGGGAGAGTTCAAGGACGGCGAGAAGGTGCTGCGTGCCAAGATTGATATGGCTTCGCCAAACATTAACTTGAGAGATCCGGTCATTTACCGTATTCTTCATGCTACGCATCATAACACAGGGGATAAGTGGTGTATTTATCCGATGTATACATATGCCCATCCTCTGGAGGACGCGATTGAGGGCATTACACATTCCCTCTGTACGACGGAGTTTGAGGATCAACGTCCATTCTACGACTGGGTTATTGAGGAGACGGAAATGCCAAGTGTTCCGCGCCAATATGAGTTTGGACGCCTGAACCTGACACAGACGGTGACGAGTAAGCGGAAGCTGAAGCTGCTGGTGGATGAAGGCATTGTGGATGGCTGGGACGATCCGCGGATGCCAACGATTTCCGGTTTGCGTCGCCGTGGTGTTACTCCAGAAGCGATTAAATCCTTTGTGTTCGAAGCCGGGATATCGAAGGCCTACGGGGAAATCGATTTGAAGATGCTGGATCATTTCATCCGTGAAGATTTAAAACTAAAGGCGCCTAGAACGATGGCAGTGCTGGATCCGCTTAAAGTCGTGATCACGAACTATCCGGAAGGACAAAGCGAGATGCTGGAAGCGGAGAATAATAGCGAGAACCCGGAAATGGGACATCGCCAAATTCCGTTTTCTCGTGAAATTTATATTGAGCGTGAGGATTTTATGGAAAATCCGCCAAGTAAATATTTCCGGTTGTTCCCGGGTAATGAGGTTCGCCTGAAGCATGCTTATTTCATTAAGTGTAACGATGTGATTAAGGATGAGGAAGGTAACGTGATTGAAATCCACTGCACTTACGATCCGGAAACGAAGAGCGGCAGCGGATTTACTGGTCGTAAGGTAAAAGGAACGATTCATTGGGTGGATGCTGCGCAAGCGGTACCTGCCGAATTCAGATTATATGAACCATTGATTCTCGAAGATCAAGTGAATGATGATGTGGATGAGCTTGACGAGGGGGAAGGCGCAGAGGAGAAGACCTTTATGGATCATCTCAATCCTAATTCCCTGAAGGTGGTTCAAGGCTTTGTAGAGCCTGGAATGAAGGATGTGAAGCCACAGGATAAATTCCAATTTTTCCGCCATGGGTATTTCAATGTGGATTCCAAGTACTCGAAGCCGGGCCATCCTGTTTTTAACCTGGTCGTATCTTTGAAAAGCTCCTTCCAGCTGCCAAATAAAAAGTAAGGGCAGATCTATAGGCTCCATAAGTGTCTTCAACCCCCGCGTACCTACGCGGGGGTTTTGCTCGTTAAGTTGAGCTCTGGACACAGGAATATGCCTGTATAGGGCAGGCAATTAATAAGGCACGAGTGATATATTTTCGGAAATAATTTTAAAAGTTTCATTTTTTGGAAATAGTATAACGTAACAAACCATAATTTAATTTAATTGACTTCTGATAGGAGGAGCTAAAGTGAAAACATTAGATACGATTGCCCTTACCCTGCTTATTATCGGTGGAATTAACTGGCTGTTGGTCGGATTGTTCCAATACGACTTAGTAGCCTCGATCTTTGGCGGGCAAGATAGCGCAGGTGCTCGGATTATTTATACAATCGTCGGAATTTGCGCTTTGTATTGTATCAAGTTTTTTGGCGGAACAGCAGTCGATAACAGAACTGCACGTTAATCGATTCAAGGCGAAGAAAGCTGCCCTTATTCCGATCAAATGGATCAAAATCGGGCAGCTTTTTTGGCATTGCGTTTAAATGAGCGGAGTGAAGGGTTGCCCCGCGAATTAGACGCTGGAACGTTCAATAATTTTAAATCCAAGCTCTTGAATAATCGCCTCATCTGTTTGTTCATGGATATGTCTATATATGATGCTGAAGGCCTTGGCGCCGATTTCATTGAGACGGTTATCGATGGTAGTAATGCCAAGCAGCTTGGAGATGGGCTGGTTATCCAGGCCGATGATCGCAAGTTCTTCGGGAATGCGTACCCCCTGGTTCTGGGCGGCAATCATTAGGCCTGCAGCAACTTGATCTCCAGTAATCAGAAGAGCGCTTGGAGGATCATCCATCGTTCTGATATGCTGCAGCAGTTTAGCACCGTCCTCGAGATGCAGGCAGTTGTCGAAGATCCAGGCTTCACGGCTCTCGCCTCCGAGGGAAGCCAAGGTATTGAGGTATGCCTTATGCCGGACAGCGCTGCTTGCGCTATTCCTGCGGTTGATTGTGTAGCCGATGCGGCGATGTCCTTTATCCCATAGGTAGGTGAGCGCTTTTTGAAAGGAGGTATAGTGATCAAAATAAACGCAGGACAGGGCCCGACCTCGCACTTCTTCGCAAAGCGTAATCGGGCCGTATTTGGCATATTTCTCAATTTGGTTCAAGGATAGTGAACGCGATATGATGATGAGCCCATCTACGATCTTATCCCTCAGCATACGGAGCGCTTTTCGTTCCTCATTCGCCCGATAGCCGGTTTGGAATAACATCAGCTGATAGTTCACTTGTAGTGCCTGTTGACCAATCCCCTCTACAACCTTGCCGAAATAGGCATTGTTGATTTGAGGGAGAATAACGCCGATCGTTTGCGTCGCTCCTTTGACCAGATGGACGGCATTCATGTTCCGCGAATATTGCAGGCGTTCGATGGCTGCTTCAACAGCTTTGCGTTTATCCTCTCGGACATAAGGATGATTGTTCAGGACCCGGGATACTGTGCTGACAGATACACCAGCAGCTTCGGCGATTTGCTTAATATTTGGCATCGTGGAACATCCCTCCTTCCATCCAATATTTTATATTTGTATAAAGGATTTGATCTGAAATGCATTTCATAGTTTAAAATAGAGAAGTATCCAGGAAAACAACGCTTTTACTGTTTGGCGTTACCGGCTGCAGCTGGGCGTGACAAGGCAGAGCGTTGTTTTCTATTTTGTCACGTGTTATAAAAGTCCGATGCCCCTTATGAGCACCGGACTAAGGCTGCTTAAGGTTCTTCCGATGAGGAAATCGGCGAGTATCCAGAATAGTAAATACGATACCACATTGCTGCAAAGCCTGCTGCGCCAAAGTAAGTGAATGCGACGCCGATCCGGTACATGATGACTGCCCCGAAACTCTGGAATAGCCACCCGCCGAGGAACCCTGCGAGAATGAAGGCAAGTCCGCTTAGCGCAAAGGTATAGATGGCTTGTCCAGAGGAGCGCAAGGGACGCGGCAGCAGCAGGGCAATCAACTGGGTACCTACATAGAAGAAGCCCCCAAATGTCACGGAATGAAGCACCTGGATCAGGATGATTTGCAGTGGTGTAGAAGCTAGTGACATCAGCTGCCAACGCAGAGCGAACAAGAGGCTGACAATTGTGATACAAGCCATCAGGTAGGTCATTTTGCGCTTAAGGAAGCGGTGCAGCAGTGTGAAGGCCCCTGCCTCAAATAGAGTGGACAGGAAAACCGCTCCGCCGACCTCTAGCCGCGAGCTGCCTAAATCATTCATGAATAGCGGCATAAAAATCGTATTTATGGCATTGGGAATGGAGACCATGACCCCAAACACAATGAAGGCGATAAAGTACTTGTTCTGTACGACTCGGGCAATCTCAGTCGATTTCAGCCAAGGGGTATTTGTTGTTTTTCGGATGGATGGAAGCATTAGAGCCGACCCCATCGCCAGCATCAAGGTCATACTGAACAGCAGGGAGATGCCGTTATGGCCTACCTGATCGATGACTACGCCTGCGGCCAGGGCGAGCAGAGTCCAGCCTAAAGAACCCCACATCCGATAAGTGCTGAATTTTAAATCCGTTCCTTCGATATACCCCAGTATAAGACTGTTACTTTGTGATAACAGAGGGCTTTGAAAGAAATACAGCAAAATCATCGTAAAATAGAGCATATTGTAGGTATTGACTTGAAACACCATATGTCCGGCGATAAGCAAGCCTGTAAGCATAATCAGCAGTATAATACGAATATTCTGTGAGCGATCACTTAGATATCTCCAGAACGGATGAGCAAAGAAGGAGACTAAAGGGGCAATCGCCATCAGGCTGCCAATCTCCAGTTTGTTCATGCCTACGTCCAACAAATATAATTGGAAGAAGGCTGCAAAGATAACCATCGTTCCATAGATGAAAAAATTAAGCAGCCCTAAGGGCAGTAAAGAATTTGACGGATGTTTAGTATAATTCCGCAAACGCGCCATTCCCTTCTGTCCAAATCGATAGCATATAATAGTGCCTAGAAGCAAGTTGAATCATCAATGGTTACGTTCCCAATGTAACACATGGACGAAAAAGGATTCAAACCATATTTTTCCTTATTAACTGAATGTTACTAATTATAACCTTTCTTCAACATAAGGAGACGATAAGATGGAGTGGACTGCAATCATTCTAGCTGGAGGCAAATCGAGCCGAATGGGCACGAATAAGGCTGTGCTGCCTTTGGGAGGACAGCCTGTCATTGAACACTTAGTCAGGGAATTGCAGAAGGCAACCGGGAATATCGTCATCTCCTGCGGACAATCAAGCGAGTATGCCGAGCTAGGGCTTCCGTTGCTGTATGACATTTATCCCAGGTGCGGGCCGCTGGCAGGACTGCATGCCGGACTGGCTGCATCGCCTCATCGGTGGAATCTTGTGGTGAGCTGTGACATGCCCTTCGTAAACGCCTCCTTAGCTCAATATTTGGTGAAGCAGGCTCTAGAACTGGAAGGACGGGGCGCTGAGGACGGCGGAAGAGCGATCGAGGCAGTCATTCCCCGTGTGAACGGCCAAATTCACCCGCTGCTGGCGATGTACCGCTGCACTGTATTGCCTGGCCTGGAGCAGATGCTGGACGATGGCTGCTTAAAGGTAAAGCAGTGGACATCAGGACTCGCGGTCAGATATATCACTGGGGAGGAGCTTAGCCGGGCCTCGGGAATTCCCCTGGAGATGATTGTTTTTAATATGAACCGGCCGGAGGATTATCAAGCCGCGCAATTTTATTTTGAGCAAAATAAAACATAAAAGGCGAGCGATGTCTTCTCAAGGCTCGCCTCTTTGGCATGTGAGAGCAGAGTTAACCAAAATGTAAAATTTATCATATAAAGCGTTTTCATTTTTGGAGTATAATGAAATTGAACGATACATGACCCCCTTAATCATGTGTCGGTATATGTTACTTGGATGATTTCCGGGCTAATAGGGAAATCATCTTTTTTCAAAGCAAAACCAGGCATAAACTTCCACATACAGGCTTATACTTGTCTTATATTTCTTCGCAGGGAGATGACCGATATGACGATGTTGTTCAAAGAACCTGTTCAAGCATCGCCGGATCAAATCATTTGGTTGGAACGCAGAGGCTGGGTATATGAGCTGCTGATGGATTTCCTAAGCCGCCCGCCGCGCATGTCTTTAATTGCCCAGTGGCGGCAGCGGGCCGAACTTACTCATCGAATTCCAAACAGTAGAGGCGGCAGGAGGCTCAGAAGCTATTTGGAGAGCATACCCGAACAGCATTTTCGTAGCGCTTGCTATCAGGAGGCGGAGGAGTATCAACGCCTTTTCATGGGGAATCAGGCTGTGCTGATACCATGTGAAGGAACATTTCGTGCTAAACGGGATGGGGCTGACGCCTTTGCTTGTCTCTCTCATATCCGAAGAATGTATGCGGATAGCGGTGTTGTGTTTAATAAGTTATATGGTGAAAGCGATGATCATATCGCGATGGAGCTGGAGTTTATGGCGGTAATGGCGGAGGGGATGCGCAGCAGGGTTGATTCAAGCCATCTGCGGCATAGCTGTCTGGAGCTGGCAGACACCCAAATTCACTTCCTCGAAGTTCATTTGCTGAAATGGGCGCCACGGTTCGCAGATGAATTGATCCGGGCCACGAATAGTCCGCTGTATAGTGGTCTGGCCGAGCTGCTGCAGGAGTTTCTGGTTTACGACTTGGAGCAGCTACGCAAATGGAGAGCGGGTATGAGCTAGCTTTGGTCAAGAGCTGGTCTTATGGACAAAATACGTGTAAAATAATATAAACATGGATTGAAAGAAAGGGACGATCCGCCAGGTGGTACGGTATGTATGCCACCTTGGCAGATCGTCCCTGTTTGATATTTCCGGATACGGTATAATAGAAGTAATATTTAATATTTAATTAGGTAGAAAGTTATGGATCATGTAGAATAGAACTACTGCATCATAGTGTGTAAAGGAGTACAACCATGAGACGTGGATTACAAATTCTAATTATCGCCGCTATACTTATTGCTTTTTATTATTTTGGATTCGGCGTCTTTGGAAAGTTTGGCGGTACCCTGGTCAGTATTTTCCAGACCTTGACGGTCATTACGATTGGTTTTGCGATATTTATGGAGAATCGAAATCCATCTAGTACCGTGGCCTGGATATTGGTGCTTGGCCTGCTTCCGGTTGTCGGTCTTATTTTTTATTTCTTGTTTGGCCAAAACTATTTCAAACGTCGTAATTTCGATAAGAAGGCGGAGGAGGATCGCAAAAATTATGAGCGTATTGATAATAACGCTTATATGCTGCCTCGCGACTTATCGCAGTTCACGCCCGAAGAGCAGCGGCTGCTTCAGCTGTCCCAGCGATTAGCGCGAACGCCCTTTTCCATGGCTACTCGCACGAAGGTGTTGACGAACGGCGAGGAGACCTTCTCTTCCATTTTGAGAGAGCTGAAGAAGGCTGAGCATCATATTCATATGGAATACTATATTTACCGGGCGGATGACATCGGACGGGAAATTCAGAAGACCCTGATCGAGAAAGCGAAGTCCGGCGTCGAGGTTCGCTTTATGTTCGATGCGGTCGGCAGCATCGGGCTGCCGAAGTCTTTCATCCGTGAGATGGAGGAGGCCGGGGTTAAAGTCGGCATTTATGGACAAGTCCGTTTTCTCGCTTTATCCAGCCGCGTCAACTATCGGAACCACCGCAAAATTGTCGTGATCGACGGAAGAACGGGCTTCATCGGCGGCTTGAACGTAGGCGATGAATATTTAAGCCGCAGCAAAACGTATGGCTTCTGGCGGGACACGCATATGCTCGTCAAGGGAGAGGCGGTTCGTTCCCTGCAAATTATTTTTCTACAGGACTGGAAGTACGTTACGGGGGAAACCATTATGTCACTGCCTTATCTGTCTCCCGAGCTGGAGACTGGTTGCGGTGGTGCGGTGCAAATTGTTCCTAGCGGCCCCGATAATGAGAGCCGTACGCTGAAGAACATCTTCTTCTCGATGATGTCCATGGCCAAGAAATCAATCTGGCTGGCAACCCCGTATTTCATTCCTGATGACGATATTTTCACGGCGCTTAAAGTTGCAGGTTTATCCGGGTTGGACGTCCGTATCCTATTTCCCGCAAAGCCGGACAAATGGCTGCCCTTTCTGGCCTCGCACTCTTATTTTCCGGAGTTGCTGGAGGCCGGGGTGAAGATTTTCGAGTATGAAAAAGGATTTCTCCACTCCAAACTGCTCATTGTCGACGGAGAAGTTGCTACCGTGGGTACGGCCAATATGGACATGCGCAGCTTCCATTTGAATTTTGAGGTCAACGCCCTGCTCGTACGAAACGATAGCATTACGCAGATGGTCAAGAGTTTCGAGCGGGATTTATTGTCTACGAAGCAAATTGAGTACAAGGAATTTATGGAGAAGAAGCTGTTTGTGAGGTTTATGGAGTCTGCTGCTCGGCTCTTCTCGCCGTTGTTGTAGCTGTAGCTTAACTCTCGGTTCTTTCGAAGATACGAGATGGACGATGATTAGGAGGGGCAATATGGGGAATACATCTGGACGCAAAAGTGAGCACATTCGCATATGTCTGGAGGAGCGGGTGGGCGCAGAGGGCGTCCTGACCGGGTTTCAAAAGTATGTTTTTCGGCATAATGCGCTTCCTGAGTTAAATTTCGACGAAATTAGCTTACAAACATTCTTTCTGGGAGCTTCTGTTCGGACGCCGTTTCTAATCAGCTCGATGACGGGCGGCAGTGAACTGGCCGGAGTAATCAATGAGCGGCTTGCCGAAGTCGCAGAGCAGCGCGGCTGGGTACTTGGTGTAGGTTCTGTCCGGGCGGCGGTCGAACGGGAGGAACTGGCGGCTACGTTTGCTGTGCGCAGTAAAGCGCCGACGATTCCTGTTATCGCCAATCTTGGCGCGGTTCAGTTGAATTACGGCTTTGGAGTCGAGCAATGTATGCGGGCAGTAGATATCGCCGGGGCGGATATGCTGGTGTTGCATCTCAATGGGCTTCAGGAGGTATTTCAGCCTGAAGGCAATACTGCATTTTATGGCGTGTTGGCCCGGATTGAGGAATTGTGCAGGAGGCTGCAGGTTCCCGTTGGGGTGAAGGAAGTTGGCTGGGGAATCGATGGTATGACCGCGAAGCGGTTACATGAAGCGGGTGCCGCATTCATCGATGTGGCTGGCGCCGGCGGCACGTCCTGGAGCCAGGTCGAGAAGTTTCGCAGCGCCGATCCGGTACGGCGCAGCGCGGCGGAGGCATTCGCGGATTGGGGTATTCCCACCGCCGAATGCATCCGCGAAGTCCGGGCGGCGGTACCGGACGTCGCCCTGATTGGCAGCGGTGGCCTGAACACCGGCGTTGACGCGGCCAAAGCGCTGGCGCTTGGCGCGGATCTGGCCGGGTTCGGCCGGGCGCTGCTGGAACCGGCGGTGCTATCGGTGGAGGCACTCGATGCGCAGCTCGAGCGCGTCGAGCTGGAGCTCCGCACCGCCATGTTCGGGATTGGCGCCGGAGATATTGCGGCGCTGAAGAGCACGGCGCGGCTGGTACGCCGGGAATAAGGGTATTTCGGGTAAAACCGATGCATTTACACAGATTTACATTGCGTTTCTGAGTATTCCCCCTTATATTGGAACTAGAAGCTGCTTTACCGGTACGACACCAGGAGACGGAGACGATCTTTGGGCGGTAATGAGCCTAGCTACTTAATCTAGGGGGGATTTTGGAATGAAACCATCCATTTGGAAATGGAGTACCCGCACGGTTGTAACGATTGGTATCGGTGCTGCGCTATACGGGGCTACGAGCTGGATCGGCATTTCGATCGGCATGAACACGCAGCTGCGACCTTCGATTGCACTGCTGGCGATCTTTGGGGCACTTTTCGGCCCTGTCGTAGGATTTATTGCCGGGTTCATCGGTCATGTTATTAATGATTTTATTACGAATGGTACCGTTTGGTGGGGTTGGGCACTCGGCTCAGGAATTACCGCCGCTTTCATGGGACTGATCTATTTAGCCAAAGGCTTTAATCCGCAGGACGGGGAGATTCGGAAGGCGCACATCCTACAATTTATCGTTTATGGTGTTATCGGAATATTTGCAGCCTTGGCTTTCTCGTATTTGTTTGATATTTATGTCATGGGCGAGCCTGGCGACAAGGTTGTCGTTCAAGCGATTACCGCAGGACTTGCGAATACGGCCGTCTTCTTTATTCTGGGCATTCCGGCCGTTTGGGCTTATGCAAAGCGTAATCGGAACGATACGAACTTGAGTGTAGACAGTTAGGAGTTATGTTGTTATGCAGCCAGTGATTTCATTTCGTAATTTTACTTTTCGTTATAAAAAGCAGTCGCAGCCGACTTTGAACAACATCAATCTCGACATCCTTCATGGCGAGAAAATATGGATCGCCGGGCCAAGCGGCTCCGGCAAGTCAACATTAGCCCATTGCATCAATGGGCTAATTCCCTTTTCTTACCGGGGGGAGATTTCGGGCGAGCTGTACTTGAACGGGCAGCCTGCCGCTTCGCTCGGGATCTTTGAACGCAGCCGATCCGTGGGGACGATCCTGCAAAATCCGGATGCCCAGTTCGTAGGTCAGACGGTAGGCGAAGACGTTGCTTTTCAAATGGAAAATGAGGCTGTGTCGCAGTCCGATATGAAGGCGAAGGTGATCACTTCGCTTGACCTGGTCGAGATGCTTGCCTACGAGGCGCATGGACCGCATGATCTGTCGGGCGGCCAGAAGCAAAGTGTGTCGCTGGCCGGTGTGCTGACGACTCAAGCGGATATTTTGCTATTCGATGAACCGTTAGCGAATTTAGATCCGGTCAGTGGAAGGCGGGCCATGGCGTTGATCGAGGATATTCACCAGCGCACCGGCAAGACGATAATTATCATTGAGCACCGGGTGGAGGATGTGCTGGAGCAGCCGGTGGATCGGATCGTCGTCATCGACGGCGGAGAGATCGTAGCTGTAGACAGCGTGGAGAGAATACTTGCTGACGGCGTACTGCCCAGGCACGGACTGCGCCAGCCGTTCTTTTTGGAGGCATTAGCCTATGCCGGCGAATCTGTGGCTGAATGGACTTATCTGGTTCATCCGAAGAGGTTAGCTGCGATTATGGTGGAGCCAGCCGGGCTCGCGGGGCTTCGTGGAAATTTAGAGGAGTGGATGAACTCCATCCCGTCGAACTCCCCGCAGGCTCACGCGAAGCCGGAGCTTTTGCTTGAAGTGCGAAACGTAACGTATGCCTACCCCGGTGGGCGGGATGTCGTTCGTGATGTCTCCTTTCATATCCATGAAGGTGAAACCGTAGCTTTACTTGGCAATAATGGAGCGGGAAAATCTACGTTGTCCGGTTTGATTACCGGACTGATGAAGCCCCGTGCGGGCGAAATTACCTTGCGGGGCGAGCGTATAAACGGCTGGTCGATTCGTCATCGGGGGGATCGGATCGGCTATGTTCTGCAGAACCCGCATCAGATGATTACGCAACATATGATCCGGGATGAAGTCGGGCTTGGCCTCGTCGCTCGCGGTGTAGCGGCAGGGGAGCGAGAGGAGCGAGTCAACGAGGCGCTGCGGGTGTGCGGGCTGTATCCGTATCGGAACTGGCCTGTGTCTGCGCTGAGCTTCGGGCAGAAGAAGCGCCTGTGCATCGCCTCCGTGCTCGTGCTTGATCCCGCACTCATTATTCTGGATGAACCGACGGCGGGACAGGATTTTCGCCACTACACCGAGTTCATGGGCTTTATTGAGCAGTTGGCGGCTTCTGGGACGGCCTTTTTGTTCATCACGCATGACATGCATTTGGCTTTGGAGTACGCGGATCGTGCGGTTGTTCTAGCCGATGGGGAGGTCATTGCTGCAGATGAGGTTGCCGCTGTGCTATCGAATGATGAGGTGACGAGCAGAGCCCGGCTGCGGGAAGACAGCTTGTCCCGATTTGCCAAGGCCTGTGGTTTATCCGAGCCCTCCCGTTTAGTAGAGGCCTTTCTTACGGTAAAAAAGGGGGTGCAGCTCCCTTATGAGTAAAACGGGAAGCTTATATGTGGAGGGGAATTCATTTTTCCACCGAATGGATGGGGCGGTCAAGCTGATCCTGCTGTTGTGCTGGACGGTCGTCACATTCCTGTTCCTTGATTTTCGCATCTTTGCTGTAATGCTGACCGCAGGGATCGTCATGCTGCTGACGACGGGGATACCGCTAAGACGGATGTCGCTTCTTTTTGGGATATTGATGTTGTTTACAATGCTGAACAGTGTGTTTATCCTGCTTTTGACCCCGCGCTTCGGGACGAGTCTGACGGGCAGCGATACGCCGCTCATACCGCTCGGCTACAATATGATCAACCAAGAGACGCTGTTTTATGTGCTGACGTTATCGTTGAAATATTTAACCCTGCTGCCCATCACGCTGCTATTTATATTTACGACGCATCCAAGCCGCTTTGCAGCAAGCCTCAACAAGCTGGGTGTGCCGTATAAAATGGCCTATGCCGTAAGCATCGCATTCCGTTACATCCCCGATCTGACGCAGGAGTTCCGGACGATTCTGAATGCAATGCAAATGCGCGGGCTGGGGATTTCGCGGGGGGATGGAAGCTTGTGGAGACGGTTAAAAAATCTGTCGTTGGTCGTCGTGCCATTGCTGCAGTCCTCCCTTCAGCATATTGAGTCGGTATCGGATGCGATGGATCTGAGGGGGTTCGGTACAGGCCGCAGGCGTACCTGGTATATGGGCACCGTAATGTCAATTGCTGATAAGCTGGTAATTCTGCTGTGCGTGCTGCTGGTTGGTCTGGCGATATTTCTGAAGCTGCAAATATTCCGCGGATTTTGGTATCCATTCTGATAGATATGAGAGCAAAGCAGGATATTCCACATCGTTGTCCTTGAAATATGGACAGGGTATATGTACTATGATTGAAGAAGATAAGAAGCTGAGTAATTAATATAACGAGGAGTTGTCATTCACATGGCTTTAAAAGCAGGGATCGTAGGTTTGCCGAACGTCGGAAAATCTACGCTGTTTAATGCAATAACGCAAGCAGGTGCGGAATCCGCAAACTATCCGTTCTGTACGATTGATCCTAACGTTGGCGTGGTCGAGGTTCCGGACGAGCGTCTTGATAAATTAACCGAGTTGGTCGTGCCAAATCGCACGGTGCCGACCGCTTTTGAATTTGTGGATATCGCAGGTCTGGTGCGTGGTGCGAGCAAAGGCGAAGGGCTTGGTAACAAGTTTCTGGCTCATATTCGTGAAGTGGATGCCATCGTACATGTTGTACGCTGCTTCGAGGATGAGAACATTACCCACGTTGACGGTAAAATCAATCCGATCAGCGACATTCAGACGATTAATCTGGAGCTGATTCTGGCGGATTTGGACAGTGTGGAGAAACGGATCGAACGCTCCCGTAAAAATATGAAGGGTGGCAACAAGCAATACGCCCAGGAAGTCGAAGTGCTGGAGCGCGTGAAAGAAGCACTCTACAACGACATGCCTGCACGCAGTGTGGAGCTGTCCGACGACGAGAAGCTGATCATTCGCGATCTGCATCTGCTGACGATGAAGCCGGTTCTGTATGCAGCAAACGTAAGTGAGGACGGCGTGACGGATGCCGATAACAATCCATTCGTACAGCAGGTGAAGGAATTCGCCGCCGCGGAGAATGCCGAGGTTGTGCCAATCAGCGCCAAGGTCGAGGCGGAAATCGCTGAGCTGGAGGGCGAGGACAAGGCGATGTTCCTGGAGGAGCTCGGGCTTAAAGCTTCCGGTCTCGATCGCCTGATTAATGCGGCATACCGCCTGCTTGGCCTGTATACTTACTTTACGGCCGGGGTACAGGAAGTGCGTGCCTGGACAATCCGTAAAGGGACGAAGGCGCCGGGGGCCGCTGGAGTTATTCATACGGACTTCGAGCGCGGATTCATTCGGGCCGAGGTTGTATCCTATGACGATCTGCTGGCGGCGGGTTCCATGAACGTAGTCAAGGAACGCGGTCAACTTCGTCTGGAGGGCAAAGAATACGTCGTTCAAGACGGAGACATTATGCATTTCCGTTTTAACGTGTAGCCTGCTCATTCATGAATATAGAAAGTAAGAAAAGCTTGCCGATGCGGCAAGCTTTTTTTGCGTCTATGTCTGCGTCTATGTCTGCGTCTATGTTTATGTTTATGTTTGTGACTTGTCTGAGTTTTTGTTTCTGCTTCTGTTGTGATCGTCCATGCTGTTAAGAAAGTTATTGTGCCGAGGGCTACCTCCAGAATACAGCAATTGTATTGTGCAGGACTTACTCTCCCATGATTTTAAAGGCCGACGCTTCATCCGTAACAAGCATTTTAATGTATCCGCCTTTTAAAGCTGCTTTGATGCTTTCGATTTTGTGCAGTCCGAAGGCTAGTCCAACCACGCTATGAACTCGCTTCAGCTGCTCTAGCCCGATGCCGATGACTTTCTGGTTAATCGGGTGATCGACAATTTCTCCGTCCCGATTAATGAATCTCGAATTAATATCGGCCACCGCATCCAGTTCTTTCAGTTCGCCAAGTACGGTTTCGTCTAAATAGCCATACCGCTCCATCGTGGACATGGAGTAGGGATTTCCAATCCCCACAAGCGCTAGATCAATCTGCTCGCCTTCCCGCAGAACCGACGCAATATTGGGCAGCTGAATGATCTGCTCGTGTAGTTGTTCCGTCTCGACAATCGACGGGGCGTATAGAGATTCGCATTTCCCGCCCAGTCTTTTGGCCAGTTCATAGGCGATTTGATTCGAGTGGACCTCGGTTCGTTCGTTGCCTGTTCCTCCGATGAGCGGAATGATTTTGACATCATCCTTCTTATCGAGTGGAAATTCTCTCACCATATGATACAGCGAGTTTCCCCAAGATACACCAATCCGATCGCCATTCTTGATCAGCTTCTGTACGAATTGAGCGGCAGCTTTGCCTACCGCGCTGGTGACGAGCTCTTTATTTAAATCTCGCGTCGGCACGACAAGCACCTGCTGCAGCTGATAGGTCATTTCCAGCTCTTTTTCCAGCTCTGTGGTTTGCTGGGGATCATCATGAACGATGATTTCCACCACGCCAATCTCCCGCGCCTTCTGAATCATTTTGGAAATGATCGGGCGGGATACCCCGAACTTTTCGGCGATTTTCTCCTGTGTCCAGGATTCGTAGTAGTAGAGTTTGCAAATTTTAGTCATCAATTTGATGTTGTCGTCCTTCACATGCAAAGCCCCTTTATCATTAAGAAATCAACTTGTAACGCAGAAATACAAAGAATAGTATACACGATTATTTCGGGCAAGAGGGCGGTATCAATTTTCTGAGTGCAGATTTTACAATCGGATGATATGGCTTTAACGTACCAAAAACAATGTCGAATTACAATTGTATTGTGTCAGAACAAATGTAAAGATTGTATGGAAAATGCGGGCAATTGTTATTTCTGGATAAGAGAGCTTGGGGTGAATGAAGGCATGGAAATCAAAATTTTAGGTTACTGGGGAGGGTATCCTTCGGCTGGCGGAGCGACGGCAGGGTATTTGATCAATACGGGGGAGGGGCAGATATTGCTCGATTGCGGCAGCGGGGTGATGAGCCGGCTCGTTCAATATACGAGCGTGGACAAGCTGGACGGAGTCATTCTGTCACATCTACATTATGACCATATGGCGGATATCGGTATTTTGCAATATGCGGCGGTTAACGCCATACGCAACGGCCGAATGAAGAAGAAGCTGACGCTGTTTGCTCCAGATGAACCGGCCAACATTTTTAATACCCTCCGCGGAGATCATTCTGAAATTTATCGAATTGATTCAACTCACAAAGTCCAGCTTGCTGGAGCGGAAATTGAGTTCGTCTCCGTGTCTCATACGGTTCCGTGTTATGCGGTGAAGGTGAGCTACCGTGGTAAGGTGCTGGTCTATTCCGGTGATACATCTTATTGCGATGCACTGGTAGAACTGGCGAGAGATGCGGACATTTTCCTTTGTGAAGCTACGATTTGCGAAGGAAGTGTACATACGACCGGGGCGGGTCATATGAACGCTAGCCAGGCGGGAATGATCGCAGATCAGGCGAATGTCAAAAGATTGGTGCTCGTCCACTTGCCCGGCGATGGCGATTTGGAGTTTATGCGTCAATCGGCTAGTGAAATGTTCGGCGGCCCCGTCGAGCTTCCGGACACCTCGGTGATGTATTCCGTGTAAGAACTTGTGTTGAGGTGCTTCCGCAAAATAATCGACAGAAAGCAGGGGATACAAAGTTGCAAATGACATCAAGCAAACAAGAGCCGGAAACGGCCCGCTCGCCAAATATCTATCAGCTGTTGGCGCTGGATATGGATGGAACACTGCTTAATCCGCAAAAAGTCATAACACCTGCTGTTCATGAAGCGATCAGAGCATACATACATCGGGGGGGCCGAGTGACCATCGCCTCCGGCCGCTTCCCGGCTTCGGTTTGGCTGCATGCCCGGGCGACGGGGATGAATGCCCCGTTAGTCGCCCTCAATGGTGCAGTGATATTGAATGAGGCGACAGGTGAGCTTAGACAAGGGACGGCGCTGCCAGCGGAGCATGTTCGTGAATTAATTCGATTTGTAGAGGGGCGTGGTGCCTACATTCAGCTATACGGTTATAACAAACTCTACGTGCGCGAGCTCAATGATATGAATGCCCGCTGGCCGCTGGCGAATGTTGTTGTCTCTCTGGACAAGGAGCTCAATGAGAAAAATTACGCGCAGCAGATGAAAATGATCCAAGTTGTGGCTGTTGGAGATTTGCAGCGGTTCGTATCGGAGTCTGCCTCCGATTCTTTATCGCCAGCTCCGCCGATCTATAAAGCGACAGTCATTGGCCAATCTCAGGAAATAATTTCTGAACTGATGGAGGCATTGGAGAAGCAGCAAACTCCACAGCCACTAGGACAAACGCCGCATCATGGAGTAACCCAGCCGCCAAATAGAAAAATCTTCACACTGACCCGAACCGGCAGACACCGCTTCGATGTGAATGCTTACGGAGTAAGCAAACGCACGGCGCTTGAAGCACTGTGTCGTGAGCTTCATATCCCCAGTTCGGGGGTAGCGGCGGTTGGTGATTATGACAATGATATCGCCATGCTGTCCTGGGCGGGACTCGGTGTGGCTATGGGCAATGCAGGACCGCATATCAAGCAGTTCGCCAAAGTTGTGACAGGTAGCAATGAGGAAGACGGAGTAGCCAGAGTCATACAAAATTATTTGCTTTAGGATAAGGGGAGAAACCTACGATGTTCATAAACCAAGAGAGATTGTTTACGTTTAAAAAAACTTCGGTCATCGCTGTTATAACAGCTGCTGTAATGATGCTCAGCGCCTGTGGTTCACCAGCGAAGCCAGCCGCTAAAGGCAACGGTAACACAGGGAACTCCGCTTCCAGTATGGAGCAGACTCAGACTTCGGAAGCGGGTCCGGCCAAGGTAACAGGACAGCTCATGTTCTATACGTCTCAGCCGGAAGAAGATGCTGTACAGCTCGTTCAAGCGTTCAACAAAAAATACCCGGATGTCAAAGTGGAGACCTTCCGCTCGGGAACAGAAGAGGTTACCGCCAAAATCCAGGCGGAGCAGCAGGCCGGCAGCGTGCAGGCTGACGTTCTACTGCTGGCGGATGCTGTTACCTTTGAAGGTTTGAAGCAGCAGGACTTGCTGCTGTCTTATAAGTCACCAGAGGCGGAGCATATTGCCGATGAGCTCGTAGACCCGGACGGTATGTATACCGGAACGAAGGTTATTGCCACGATTCTGGCGGCCAATACCAACAAGGTGCCTAATCTGCCGACATCCTGGCAGGCGCTGGCCTCGTCGGACAGCAAGGATGCCGCGATTATGCCAAGCCCGCTGTATTCCGGGGCTGCTGCCTATAATATTGGTGTATTTTCACGGACGGATGGCTTTGGTTGGGATTATCTTCAGGTGCTGAAGGACAATAATATGTCAGTCATTAAAGGGAATGGGGCTGTATTAAAGGCGGTCGCAAGTGGAGAAAAGTCCTATGGCATGGTTGTAGATTATATGGTTGTGCGGGAGAAAGCCAAGGGTTCCCCGATCGACTTAAGCTATCCGTCTGAAGGTGTGCCGATCATTACGGAGCCGATTGCGATTATGAAGGGTACGGATAATGAGAAAGCGGCGCAAGCCTTTGTAGATTTTGTACTGTCCGAGGAAGGCCAGAAGCTGTCCGTGGAGATTGGATACACGCCGATTCGCAAAGGTGTCTCACCACCAGAAGGATTAAAGGGGATTGCCGATATCAAAATCCTGTCCGGCGACCTGAACACGCTAACCCAGGAACGCGAAGCAGATAAGAAGAAATTTACGGAATTATTCGGTAATTAAAAAGGTGCGTGACAGCTTATGACGGACATGAATACTCCCGGCGTGGAGCTGAGGGCTAGGAAGGGGAACGGGGGCTTTCCCTTATCCCTTCCCGGCACATCCTCGGCAGGTCATAAAATAGGTATAGCTCTAGGGATCATTGCGACATTGTTCTTTTTTGTACTGCCGATCATCAAGCTGACTCTGCTTAGTGTGCAGGGTGAACAAGGCTTCTCCCTTCATTATTATACGGAGCTGCTGCAGCAGGAGCGCTTTTGGCGAACGATGAAATATACGTTTGTTATCGTCATCGGATCTACGCTGCTGTCCGTCGTTATGGGTGTTACGGCGGCCTGGTTGATGGCTTATACTGATTTATCGCATAAAAAACTGCTGCACTTGCTCATACTGCTGTGCTTTGTGCTGCCGTCCTACGTCCTTACTCTATCCTGGTCATCCTTTATGAGCCCGCAGGGCTGGATGGCTGCTGTGCTGCGGTGGTTCCAGCCCGGGGCTAAGCCGTGGAGCATGTACAGCGTGGGCGGTATTATTTTTGTCATGGGGATTCATCATTTTCCGCTGGTCTATTTATTTACGGTCAACGTGTTGAGAAAAATCCCCCGCGATCTGGAATGGGCCGCGAGCACGGGTGGGGCGGGAAAATGGAAGACCTTCGCCCGGATTACAATGCCCCTGGCATTGCCTGGCGTAACGGCAGGCGGGCTGCTCGTCTTTCTCGCTTCCCTGGATAATTTCGGCATCCCGGCCTTCCTTGGGACGCCGGTCAACATCAGCGTTCTCAGCACGCTCATTTATGAGGAAATTATCGGCTTCGGTCCTTCCGCCTTCGGGCGGGGTGCCTCATTGTCCGTCATTCTCGGCTTGATCGCCGTGGTCGGAACCACTCTCCAGTGGCTGTCGGTCCGCAAAAGCAAGCAGGCTGAAGCGCTGCGAGCTGATGAAGAGCCGCGATATGCGCTCGGCAAGCATCGATATTGGCTTAACCCGCTGCTGTGGGGCAGCCTGATTTTTATTACGATTATTCCGCTGTTTGCCATGATATCTCTTTCCCTTAAAAGGTCTTATGGAGGGAAGGGGTTTAGCAATCTGACACTCGACAACTACCGATATATTCTGTTCGACAATCCGTCTACCTGGAAATCGATACAGAACAGTCTGGCGCTTTCATTCGCAACGCTGCTCGCCTGTTTGATCATCGGCACTCTGTTTGCTTATTTCCGGGTGCGCAGACCCTCGAAATTGAATCGGCTCGCCGAGCTGGCTATATCGGTTCCTTATACGCTGCCGGGCATCGTCTTTGCCCTGTCGATGATCCTTGTCTGGATGGAGCCGATGCCCGGCTGGAATCCGGGCATATACGGAACGACGACGATTTTATTTATCGCTTATGTCTGTCGGTTTCTTGTTTTGCAAATTCGGGCGGGAGTGACGGCATTTACCCAGGTGGATGCTTCCATGGAGGAGGCGGCTCGCATCTCGGGGGCCGGAGTCTGGCGGCGTTGGAGGAGAATTCTGCTGCCTATGCTGCTGCCGGGGCTGCTTAGCGGAGCGCTGCTCGTCTTTTTGACCGCGCTGACCGAATTAACGGTATCCGCTCTGCTCTACTCCTCCGGCTCGCAGACGATCGGAGTGACTATATTCGGCTTTGAACAGGCGGGAAATACGCTTTATTCCACAGCTCTATCTAGCTTGATCGTATTCCTGATCTTTACAGGTGCCGGATTGCTAGGACTTCTTCAGAAATTTACTTTACGAAAAGGGGTTCGGTCATGACCATTCAATTGAAACAGGTGAGCAAGACGTTTGGGAGCTTTCGGGCTTTAAAATCCGTCGATCTAACTATTGCGGACGGCGAGTTCGTGGCAATTCTTGGCCCCTCCGGCTGCGGAAAAACCACCTTGCTGCGCATGCTGGCGGGCTTTGAACAGCCGACCTCCGGGGAAATCGCCATCGACGGCAGCGTCGTGGCCAGCTCTAAATCGAGCGTCCCTCCGGAGAAGAGGCGAATTGGCATGGTGTTCCAAAATTTCGCTTTGTGGCCGCATATGAATATATATGAGCATGTCCGGTTTCCGATTCGCACACATAAAGAGACGCCCAAGGCGATCCGCGAGCGGGAGGATGAACGGATTAACGAAGTGCTCCGGCTTGTGGGACTTTCCGCGCTGGCGAAGCGGATGCCGCATGAGCTGTCCGGCGGCCAGAAGCAGAGAGTCGCCATTGCTAGGGCGATTGCTCCCGAGCCATCGCTGCTGCTGATGGACGAACCGCTAAGCAGTTTAGATGCAATGCTGCGCATGGACATGCGGCGGGAAATACAGTCCGTGCACCGGGAGACTGGCTCCGCCATCGTTTATGTCACGCATGATCAGGGAGAAGCCTTATCCATGGCGGACCGGATCGTTGTGATGAAGGACGGGCAGATCGAGCAGGTCGGTACGCCGCAGGAGATTTATTTGCGCCCGGAGACTGAGTTCGTGGCCCGCTTTGTATCCAAGGCCAATTTAATCCAGGGGAGCTGGAGTGATAACCGCTTTACGCCGCTTGGCGCTGACCCTTCGACTTATTGGCCCGGCGAAGGCGTGGCGGATTGCTTCAAATCGCAAGGCCTCTATCCGGTGCGGCCGGATCAATTCCGACTCAAGCCCGCTCAAGCCGGGGGGCTGTACGGAGAAATCGTCAATGTTCAATTCCAAGGAAGAGAGTTCAATTACGATGTTCGTGCAGCCGGCCAGCAGTGGGAAGTGATTTCTCCTGCACCGTTCAAGCTTCATGATCAGGTATCGCTGCATATTCCCGCCGTGAATTCCGGCCCGTTGCCCCCAACCGTTGCAGGTGCCGTGAATCCCGGCCCGTTGCCTGCAACTGTTGCAGGCACGGCTTTGAGTGCAGCTTCGGGTGAAGCTTCTGTTGAAGCTTTTGGTGGAACTGTGGGTGGGGGCGCGGGGAGCGTATTAGAAGCTGTCTCTACTGGAGCTTCTGGTCAAGTTGGAGGTAGCGCGTTAAAGACATCTTCAGAGAGAGCTTCCGATAAGGCTTCCGGTCGAACTGTAGGTGGAGCGTTAGGGATAGTTTCCGGGGAAACTGCAGGTGGAACTTTAGGGATAGCTTCCGGTGGAGTTATAGGTGGAGCGTTAGGGATAGCTTCGGGGGAAACTGTAGGTGGAGCGTTAGAGATAGCTTCAGGCGGAGCCGTGGATAAAGCGATAGATAAAGCCTCCGGTGCTGCTGATGGAGCATTAGAGATGGTAGATCCACAAGGTACATCAAGGTGGTGATTAAGGAATGGCAAGCAATCTTGTAGGAATGAGGGCTGCTGGAAGCGACGTGTTAGGATCTAGAAAAGCTGCGGTCAGCTATGCAAAAATGATATTCTTTGACATTGACGGAACGCTGCTGGATCATCACAAGCGTTTGCCCGGCTCGGCCAAGGCAGCCATTCAAACCTTGCAGCGGCTCGGTCATGAGGTGGCTCTGGCGACAGGACGTTCCCCGTTTATGCTGCAACAGGTAGCCGACGAATTGGGTATTGACTCTTATGTCGGCTTCAACGGCCAGTATGTCGTAATGAAGGGGAAGCTCATCTATGCGAAGCCTTTCCAGGATGAAGAGCTGGACGAATTGTCCCGATTCGCTGCGGATCGTGGTCATCCACTGGTTCATTTAAATGAAGAATCGATGCGCAGTAGCATGATCCATCATCCCTACGTAGAACAGTGCATTTCGTCGTTGGAATATCCGCCTCCCGAATGCGACCCCGATTATTTCAGAGGGCGTTCCATCTATCAAACCATGCTGTTTTGCGAAGAGGTGGAGGAGCAGCCGTATCGCGATCAGTTTGCGGGACTTCGCTTTGTGCGCTGGCATCCTTATTCCCTGGATGTATTGCCGGGCGGGGGATCGAAGGCAAATGGGATTGCCCAGCTCATCCGCAGCATGGGCTTCGAGCCGGAGGAGGTCTATGCATTCGGCGACAATCTCAACGATTTGGAGATGCTGCAGTATGTCGGCCATGGTGTTGCCATGGGCAATGCGCCGGATAGCGTAAAGGAAATCGCCAGGCATGTGACCACCGATGTAGATCAGCATGGTATCGTTCATGGATTGCGTATGGTCGGGCTGCTGCCTTGATTTTGTAAGATGTTAGTGGAATTTCATGTACTTGCTCCACCCCCATCGACCCTCATTTTAATAGCTCAACAATAATTCAACTTATACAAATGGATTTATAGTAGTTAGTTTCTGCGGGTAAGGTAGGATTAGTAATTTAAATGTATTTCATCAGACTGTTGAAAAAGCCCCTATCTAGATCACATTACCGCGTTAATTTGGTATAATATAGGTAATATATTGAAAGTGTGGTGCGCGAGTTGCCTAACATTCAACAAGATAGAAATCAAATTGAATTGGTTAGTATAGATATGCTTGTACCAAAAGATCATTTACTACGAATCATTGATGAAAACGTAGATTTTTCATTTATTACGGAGATGACTCGCCCCTACTATCACGGCACATTAGGGAGGCCTCCAATTCACCCGATTCGCCTTTTCAAAATGATGCTGATTGGTTATTTATATGGCATTCACTCCGAAAGGCAATTAGAGCAAGAAATTAAAACGGACGTAGCCTACCGCTGGTTCCTCGGTCTAGGCTTAACGGATCCTGTGCCGGATCACTCGACGATTAGTTACAACCGTAATGTGCGATTCAAAGGATCTACCATTTTTCAAGACATTTTTGACGAAGTAGTCCGTTTGGCCATCCGTCATAACATGGTAGGGGGACGTGTTCTCATTACTGATTCAACGCACATCCAAGCTAACGCGAATAAAAATCGTTCATCGATGCAAGTTGTGACGGAAACGCCCCTTGAATATTTAAAAGAATTGGAGACAGCTGTTAATCAAGAACGAGAGCGTCATGAAAAAAAGCCGCTGCCGCCCGTGAAAAACGAAACGATTGAAAAAAAACTGCGAGTGAGTAACACCGATCCAGAAAGTGGCTTTATGAAGCGTAAAGGCAAACCCGAAGGGTTTTATTATTTGGATCATCGTACAGTCGATCACAAATTCAATCTCATTACGGATGTCCATGTTACCCCTGGAAATGTGAATGACTCAACCGTTTATATAGAAAGACTTCAAAGACAGATCGATACATTTGACTTTCACAATACGTTAGAAGCTGTTGCTTTGGATTCAGGATATATGACGCCCTACATATGCAAAAAAACAAGCGAGATGGGTATTTTCAGTGTCATCGCTACTCGTAATGCCCCTACAGCAGAGGGGACTATACCCAAAGAAGAGTTTTCCTATGACCCGCAACAAGACGCTTATATATGTCCCAATGGATCTAAGCTGACTTACCACACAACCAATCGCAATGGATACAAAGAATATATGTCCAACCCTGACTTATGTGGCCAATGCCCATTATTGGATAGCTGTACATCAAGCAAAAATCGTAAACGTAAAATTCAGCGGCATGTTTGGGAAGGGTTTAAAGAGCGAGTAGAAGCGAATTACCGTAGCTCTTCAGGACAGATCTTGTATAAGCTCCGTTGTAAAACAGTTGAGCGAAGCTTCGCGGATGCCAAAGTGCTCCATGGGCTTCGCATTTCCCGTTTGCGTGGCCGGGAAAAAGTGCAGGAACAAGCACTGATGACTGCCATAGTGCAGAACATTAAGAAAATAGCAAGGCACCTAGCCAAGCTTTTTTCTCGTACAAACGGGAACTCACCTTATATTTTAATCCTTTCGATTCTGGATTTCCGTGGAAAGTATGTTTTCTTGCATAGAAAATCAATTACTTCAACAGTCTGATTTCATGTTATTAGAAGAAGGAAAATCATCAATTATGGCCTGGATTCTCGATTTTAGGTGCAACAAATCCATCTAGTCCTCTTGAACATTGGTTTAGAGCGTAACTAGATACATGAAATCCATTTAGTATAAGACGGCTCAGTATGCTGCGCATCTTAGTGTATAACCGCCAAGTGTATAACCGCCTAGTGTGT
Source organism: Paenibacillus lentus (assembly GCF_003931855.1). Classification (NCBI taxonomy): domain Bacteria; kingdom Bacillati; phylum Bacillota; class Bacilli; order Caryophanales; family Paenibacillaceae; genus Paenibacillus; species Paenibacillus lentus. The sequence goes on from NZ_CP034248.1 coordinate 1,390,891, forward strand.
ATGCCGCCAAGTGTAGAGCATTCTAGGAGAGGAGCTTGGATCGGCTTTGTCGCCTTTGTAACCAGAATATTACCTCTTATGAACCTTTATAATTCAAAAACCGGGAAAGTCGTGATGGTGGGACATTTTACGTATTTGCTCCACATTTAATTCAATAGCTTCAACCCATAGGATAGGACAGATATAGGATGTGTGAAAAAACGGTCGGAGGAAGCCACTCTTGTCGAGGCTGTTCAAGCGCGGGGAGTTATGGTATAATAAACAGTCGTTTGCTCTTGATGTGCTGAACGTTGAGGGACGGCTATTTTCAGGAAACTTCCATGTAAAGAGAGGTGGCTTCCCTTGTTAGATCGACTTCAATCCCTGGCTGATCGCTATGAGAAATTGAGCGAATTGCTCTGCGATCCGGATGTGGCGAGTGACACGAAGAAATTAAGGGATTATTCCAAGGAACAATCGGACTTACAGCCCGCTTATGAGGCTTATACCGAATATAAGAAAGTCATCGAAGAGCTAGAAGCGGCGAAAGCTATGCAAGCCGAGAAGCTGGACGATGAAATGCGCGAAATGGTCAAGATGGAAATCGAGGAGCTGTCCGCGCGCCAGCAGGAGCTGGAAGAGACGATCCGCATCTTGCTATTGCCTAAGGATCCTAACGATGACAAGAACGTTATTGTGGAAATCCGCGGGGCTGCGGGCGGAGATGAGGCGGCTTTATTTGCTGCTGACCTGTATCGTATGTACACGCGTTTTGCGGATAACCAAGGCTGGAAAGTGGATGTTATGGATGTCAACGAGAGCGATCTCGGCGGCTTCAAGGAAATAATTTTCATGATTAATGGCCGCGGTGCCTACAGTAAAATGAAATACGAGAGCGGTGCGCATCGCGTACAGCGTATTCCGGCGACGGAGTCGGGCGGACGGATCCATACCTCTACCTCGACGGTTGCGGTCATGCCGGAAGCGGAGGAAGTGGATGTCGAGATTCTAGATAAAGATATCCGCGTCGATACGTTTTGCTCCAGCGGTGCTGGTGGACAGTCCGTTAATACGACGAAATCCGCAGTGCGCGTGACGCATGTCCCGACGGGCATTGTGGCAACGTGCCAAGACGGTAAATCGCAGAACTCCAATAAGGAGAAGGCACTACAGGTGCTGCGGGCCCGAATTTCCGATATGATGCGTCAAGAGGAAGAGGCGAAGTACGCCGGTGAACGGAAGAGCAAGGTAGGTACGGGTGACCGCAGTGAGCGGATTCGTACGTATAACTTCCCGCAGAGCCGGGTGACAGATCATCGGATCGGTCTGACGATCCATAAGCTCGAGCAAGTGATGAACGGGGATATCGAAGAACTCGTGTCCGCGCTGACGATAGCCGAGCAGGCCGAATTGATGGAAAAAGGAGAATAACGCTTTGAACAGAGATGGCGTAAGCTATACCCTATCTGCCAAGCATAATATTTCGGAAGCCCGCAGAGAGGCTTCTTCTTTTTTAGCGGCGGCGGGCGTGCAGGAGCCGGATTCCAATGCCGAGCTGCTGATTCGGCATGTACTTGGGCTTGACGGCGCGGCTTATTTGGCGGCGTTACGCGATCCTTTCCCACGCGAGAAGCAGGGGGCGTGGGAGGAAGTGATCCGCCGCAAAGCGGCGGGCGAGCCAGCGCAGTACATCATCGGGGAGCAGGAGTTCTACGGCTTGACCTTTCAGGTCACGCCGGCCGTCCTGATTCCCCGCCCGGAGACGGAGCTGCTCGTGGAGGCGATCGTGCAGCATGCCGATCGCCTCGCCGTCGGCGCGCTGTACGCCGCCGACATTGGCACAGGCAGCGGCTCGATTGCCGCTGCTCTGAAGCACCTGCGCCCAGGCTGGCGCGTGGCGGCGAGCGATATCTCGCCGGATGCGCTGGCGGTGGCGCAGGGCAATGTCCGGCGGCTCGGCCTGGACGTGGCGTTCAAGCAGGGCAACCTGCTTGAACCTTTTGCCGGCGAGCCGCTGGACATCGTGGTGTCCAATCCGCCGTATATTCCGGCGGATGTCATCGCGGGCCTCCAGCCGGAGGTGCGCGACTATGAGCCGCGCACCGCGCTTGACGGAGGCCCGGACGGCCTTGCGCCATACCGCGAGATGATGGCGCAGCTGGCGCTGCTTCCGCAGCCGCCCCGCCTGATCGGCTTTGAGCTCGGTATGGGGCAGGCCGCTGATGTAGCTGAGCTGCTGCGTGCCGCCGGGCACTGGCGGGAGATCGTGACCGTCGCTGATTTAGCCGGGATTGATCGGCATGTGCTGGGTGTAGCTGATCATCGAAGTTAATGTCATGATGTTCGCGATATAGGCGATGTCGAATTAGTGTCCTCAGTGGCCTCGGACGAGACAGCAGGAATGAAGCCTGATGAACCGTCCGGGTATTTTTTATCTAAAATGTTTATAAAGCTAATTGCTCATTCCTTTGCAGGCTGAAATATAAAGAACGTGCTGCAGCAAGCGTTACAGGGTGTGTGCGCGAAAATGTATTGTGAAAGCGTGCGCACAGCCTGTTGTCGGATAGACTTTGCCCTGACTTTTACTTACAATGATGATGGGGCAATATTGAGATGCATCATTTGAAGTGGAGGACGGCAAATGCTTAATAAACTTAAGAAAATTGACTTTGTGATCGTGTTCATTTTGCTAATCCTCATGGGAATCAGCATTGTAGTTCTTTACAGTGCAACGGCCAATACGAAGTATAGCGGTTATCACCTTCAAATGCTGAAATATTACATTTTAGGTTTTGTCGTATTTTTTCTCGTATCCTTGCTGGATTTCCGTCTGTTGATTAAACATGCGATATATATTTATTTGTTCGGTTTAAGTCTGCTTGTCGTGGTCGTGTTCATCGGAAATACGTATCATAATGCGACAGGATGGATGACCTTGCCGGGGGGGATCAGTTTTCAACCCGCAGAGTTCTTTAAATTAATTTTAGTCATCTTTCTCGGTTTCCTGCTTGTCCGCAAGCGAAAAACTGGGCTGTTGTTTTGGCGGGACGTTGTCCCGATCTGCCTACTTACCTTTATTCCGTTTGCTGCGGTGATGGCGCAGAATGATTTGGGGAATGCGCTGAGTTATCTTGTGATTCTGGCGGGGATGCTTTGGATCGGGAACATAAAATATACGCATGCCTTGATTGCTTTGGCTATTTTTGCCGGCGGGTTCATCGGGGGAATTAGTGCGTACAAGATATACTATGAGCAGGTATATAGTTTTTTCGAAAGTATCGGGCGAGTGCATTGGGTTGAACGCATCGATCCTTGGCTGATGCCCGAAATGGCAACGGATAAGGCGATCTATCATACGAGAAACGCTAAGCTGGCCATCGCCACCGGAGGAATGACGGGGGAAGGGTTCATGCAGGGCGGCAATGTACAGGCTGAACTGGTGCCTTTGACATATTCGGATTCTATTTTCGTCGTCATCGCCGAGGAGTTCGGCTTTATCGGCTGTTCGATTTTGCTGCTGTTGTATTTTGTGCTGATTCATCGGCTGATCTTGATTTCGCTGGATTGCCGCGATCGGTCTGGGCCGCTAATTATCGTTGGAATCGTAGCGATGCTGCTGTATCAGATTTTCGAGAATATCGGGATGTTTATAGGTTTGATGCCATTAACAGGGATCACCTTGCCTTTTATCAGTTATGGAGGAACGTCCCTGATCATAAATATGGCGAGTATTGGGGTGGCGATGAGCATTCTCATTTACGGCAAAGAGGCGGAGGAGGAACAGCCTTTAACCACCTCGCGTTACGCTTCGGTGAGGTCGCAATAGACCGCTAGAAGGTAATTGAGCGTAAGGCCGCAGTTGATTGGCGACATGGTTAAATCGAATAGCTGGAACGAAAGTCGCTGCCTGTCAGACGAAGGTAGTCTCTCCCCGAAGGTTGTATCTCCTGCTTTTGCTAGATGGGTTGCCTGGGTTCATGTGGTTCGACCGTTTGCCCCGCCGTCATGCAGCAATGCACCCCGCGCTGGGAGCTGCGTGTGGTACGAACCTGTAAGGTTGCTGTGATTAGAGCCTGGTGCCGAGCAGAATCCGGAATTGCTTGAGTGGGTTTAATCGGGCATAGGCCACCTTTAATTTACGGTTCTTAAGTGGGTTTTTTCTATGAAAGCATGGAAGAAAGGGACGAAATTGATAGGTTTACGTTTCTCTTAAACGGACATACTGATAGATATCAGTAGTTTGGTAGAGGGGGAAGCGGTGATGGGGCAGCAATTCCGCAGTATTGCACTTATATTTTGCAGTTTCATGATCTTGTTGATGTCTTGGGAAGGGCAGAAAAGCGATGCCGCTGCTATAGGCGGTTCTATTCCGGAGGAATCGATTCGGCTGCGAATTTTGGCCAATTCGGATCGGCCGGGTGATCAAGTGATCAAACGGCGGGTTCGCGACGCCATCGTTGAGCAGATGAACGGTTGGGTCCAGCAGCTGGAGCATCCGCTTAGCTTGACGGAAGCCCGGCAAATCATCGAAAACAACTTGGCTTTGGTGGAAGACACGGTGAAGCAGACGCTCGAAAAAAGCGGCAAAACCTACACATACCAAGTGGAGCTCGGAATGGTATCTTTTCCGACAAAAATGTACGGCGGCGCGGTATACCCGGCTGGAGAGTATGAGGCGCTGCGCGTAACTCTGGGGAAAGGTGAGGGCAAGAATTGGTGGTGTGTGCTGTTTCCGCCGTTATGCTTCGTCGATGCGGGCAGCGGTGAAGCGCTGGCAAAGGATGGGGATGCAGAGGTGAAGGTGCAGGCGCAGCAGGAGGAGGCCGAGGTTCGCTTCTTTTTATGGGATATGCTGACCGGTCTGTGGAATTGGATTGTCAGTTTCTTTAAATAATTTTGGAAAGAAAATCGGGGGCTTGTCTTGCTGTCAAATAACCGAAATCGTGAGGTTATGGTGGCGGGACAAGCTTTTTGCGTTGTGAGGCTTGGGTTATAATAGGAGAGGCGTGTAAGGGCGTGTAAGATGGAGATGTCAGAAGGTGGGCCAGGCGAGTTCTGGAATGGTGAAGATATATGACTATAGATGAAAGTAAGTGTGGATGCCAATGAATGATTATAATCAGGGGAAGAAAGTGATGAAGGAATGTGCGGGTACAAGTAAAACTCGCTGGTGGGATGTGAGGTCCCGAGGGAGTGAGGGGGCGGGGGCCATCGAAGAGGCGGCTGCCATGCTGGCTTCCGGGGGGACGGTTGCTTTCCCGACCGAGACGGTGTATGGCCTCGGTGCGGATGCTCGGAGCACGATAGCGGTGGAGGCTATTTTTGCCGCCAAAGGTCGGCCTTCCGATAATCCGCTGATCGTGCATATTGCGGACATCAAGCAATTGGATGGTCTTGTCGCAGAGGTGAACGAGACGGCTCGCGCGCTGATGGAGGCTTATTGGCCGGGGCCGCTGACGCTGGTGCTGCCAGCGGCTCCCGGTGCCGTCTCGCCGCGGGTAACGGCGGGACTGCCCACCGTGGCCGTGCGTATGCCGGCTCACGATGTGGCGCTGCGGCTGATTGCCGCAGCGGGGTGTCCGGTGGCGGCGCCGAGCGCCAACCGGTCGGGGCGGCCGAGCCCTACGCTGGCGCAGCACGTGGGCGAAGATTTGGCCGGCGCGATCGACGGCATCGTCGACGGTGGGCCCACGGGGGTGGGCGTGGAGTCGACGGTGGTAGAAGCCGGCCCTGACGGCACGGTCACCGTGCTCCGCCCTGGCGGGATCACGGCCGAGCAGCTCGCCCGCATTGCGCCGGGCGGCGTGTACCTGGACCCCGCCCTGCAGGAGGCAGGCGGGGCTCAGGACATCCCGGCACCGAAGTCGCCGGGAATGAAGTACGCGCATTATGCGCCGCGCGGAACGCTGCGCATTGTGCGCGGGGCCGCCCCGGAAGCGGTGGCGGCCCGAATCGCCGCCGAGCTCGAGGCGGCCGCGCGGCGCGGGGAGGTGACGGGAGTGCTCGCCTTTGACGAGCATCTCCCTGACTTCCGCGCCGATTGCGTGCTCTCGCTCGGCAGCGTCCACGAGCTAGAGACGGCGGCGCACCGTCTTTATGGGGCGCTCCGCCGCTTCGATGAGTGCGGCGTCACTTACATGCTGGCCGAGGCCTGTCCTGAGGACGGACTCGGGGCCGCCGTCATGAACCGCCTGCTTAAAGCGGCGGGCCATGACGTAATTGAAGTATAGGCAGCGAATGCAATATTTGTAGCACGAGGCTATTCGAGAAAGGCGGTGAGGCAGGATGATATCCATCGGACTTACCGGTTGGGGAGATCATGACGATTTATATCCGCCCGGAACGTCGTCCAAGCAGAAGCTTGGGTTATACGCGCGGCATTTTCCGGTCGTCGAAGTGGATAGCTCGTTTTACGCGGTGCTCGGCAGAGATACGTATTCCCGCTGGCTGGACATGACGCCGCCTTCATTTACTTTTATACTCAAAGCCTACCAGGGCATGACCGGACATGCACGGGGAAAAACTCCCTTTGAAGGGCCGGGAGTCATGTTTCAGGCTTATTTGGATTCGATCGCTCCGGTCATTGAGTCGGGAAGGCTGCGAGCGGTTATGTTCCAATTCCCGCCTTGGTTTGATTGCAATCCCGATCATGTTCGGCAGCTTAGAGCCGTGCGAAAATGGATGGGACGGCTTCCGTTGGCATTAGAGTTCCGGCATCAGAGCTGGTTCGCCCCGGGAATGCGGGAGCGGACGCTCGAATTTATGCGGGAGGAAGGCTGGATTCACATCGTTTGCGATGAGCCTCAGGTGGGGCAGGGGTCAGTGCCGACGGTGCTTGAACCGACGGATGATCGTTTGACCATCGTGCGGCTGCACGGAAGGAACGCAGCGGGCTGGACTCAGGGCGGTGCTCCAAACTGGAGGGAAATCCGTTATTTGTACCGCTATAACCGCGAGGAATTAATGGAATGGCGAGATAAGCTCAAAGATCTGCAGTCGAAGGGTGCGCGTGAGATCTGTATGATCTTTAACAATAACTCCGGTGGCGATGCGGCTTCGAATGCCCGGGAAATGATGCAGCTCCTTGGTATGGAACCCGCAGAGCTACCGCCTTCGCAGCTAGATTTATTCGGTGAAGGATTGGACCGATTATGGGGGAGAAATTGATCAACAACGGTGTTAGCTGCCTGTCATGAATTATCTCATGTTCGCATATGGTTGTACAAAACAACCTCGTACATGGGAGTGTGGCGTTATGGCGGCAGTATACGACCGATTGGGCGAGCTGTTAACGATTATTTTGATGGCCATCGCTTTAGGAATGGACGCCTTTTCCCTGGGCATCGGTATTGGCATGCGAGGTGTTAGGTGGGGGGAAATGCTTCGGATCGGTGTTTTGGTTGCCTTCTTCCACCTTTTAATGCCGTTGGTAGGCGTTGTAGCCGGGCAATATGCAGGAGAAATACTTGGCGGCCTCGCAAAATACGTATCTGGCAGCCTGCTCGTGCTTCTTGGGGGGCACATGATCTGGAACTCTCTATTCGGCAAGGATGAACAGGCTGTGGACTATCGTTCTTTTCTAGGAATACTGTTATTCTCCTTAAGTGTAAGCGTAGATTCATTCTCTGTTGGCGTATCCCTGGGAATGTCCCGTAGCAGCTTGCTGCTGACGGTCATCGCCTTTGGTTTGGTTGGCGGGATGATGTCTATCCTCGGATTGCTGTTCGGCCGGGGCGTGGGTGAGCGTCTTGGTGAATATGGGGAGGCGGCAGGCGGTGCTATACTGCTCGCGTTTGGACTAATATTCATCTTCTGATACAATGACTGACATGTACATGCGGATATAAGGCTGGAGGTGAAAGGCATGCGAATATTGTTTGTGTGCACCGGAAATACTTGCCGCAGCCCCATGGCGGAAGCGATATTCCGCAAGCTGGCGCGGGAACGGGAATTTCACGCGGAGGTTTCTTCGGCGGGTGTTGCGACCGTGGAAGGACTGCCGATTTCCCGACATGCCGAGGACGTGCTAAAGGATTTGGGGATCAAGGATCAAATCACGTCTACTCCGCTCCACGCGGAGCTGATAGAATGGGCCGATCTTATCCTTACGTTAACTCAAGGGCATAAACGCCAGGCTGTTGCGAATTTTCCGGAGAAGGCGGATAAAATATTTACTCTAAAGGAATATGTGGAGGAAGATGAGGTCGTTCTTGCTGAGCAGGCCGAGCTTAACCAATTGATTGCGGATCTCGAACTGAGCCGCGCATTGGGACAAGCCATCGAAGAGACTAAAGAGCGGCGAATTCGTGAGCTGCTACAGCGGATGCCGCAGTATGATATCTCAGATCCGTTCGGCGGCACCCGCGAGGACTATGATGCAGCAGCACGAGAGATTCGGGCCGCATTGGAGAAGCTCATCGTAAAGCTGGAGAGAGAACGTTTTCGCTAAATCTTAGTAAAATGCGGGTTGCAATTGTAACGCGCATGTTTTATTCTTAAGTGGAATGGAAATGAATCCGATGTAACTGGCGACGATAGTGGATCAAACCACAATGGAGCATCGGAATATACGGCCGGTCGCCTGGGCAAAGAGCACGACGCAGCAGCTGCGTCATGCTCTTTTTTCGTCATTTCAGGAATTCATTGCTTGCGTAGCCTCGTTTTAACTCCAATCGTGCCATTGATTTTACCTGCGATGAAAGAAGTTTGTCGTCACTATCGCTGGGTTATATTAGGTATAATGAAGGCAGGCATGTCTTTGAAGGGTGGTTACGATGATGGATAGAGGACAACAAGATCAATCGCTTGGCGCAGAGGTAGCTGAGATTCTGGAAGAATTGGCAACTGCAGCTTCTTTAGGCTCGGGGCATCTGGTTGTGATTGGTGCAAGCACGAGTGAAATTGCGGGTCAGCAGATTGGTACGGCCGGGGCAGAGCATATTGCTGCCGAGTTGTATACTGGGCTAGCTGAAGTACAGAGCAGGTTCGGTTTTGCTTTGGCATTCCAGTGCTGTGAGCACTTGAATCGGGCGCTCGTTGTAGAGCGTGCCGTGCTGGAACAGTTTGCTTTAACCGAAGTTGCGGCGGTTCCCATGCCGAAGGCCGGGGGCTCGATGGCATCCGCGGCATATCGGCGAATGAAGCAGCCATGCTTGGCGGAAAGCGTTCAGGCGCACGCGGGCGTTGATATCGGCGAGACATTGATCGGGATGCATTTGCGACATGTAGCTGTTCCCTATCGTCCAGCGCGTAAGTTTGTCGGGCAAGCCAGGGTAACTGCGGCGTGGACGCGGCCAAAGCTGATTGGAGGAGAACGGGCGGTCTATAAGCTGCCTGAGGCACAAGACTCGCATCTTTGCGATTAGTATGGGAAGTATTTACATTTTATAATTTCAGATATAGGGAGGATTTTGGACAATGGATCATTTGAAAAAACAGGACCCTGCAGTATTGGAAGCTATGAATCTGGAGCTGAAGCGCCAACAGAACAATATCGAGTTAATTGCTTCCGAGAACATTGTAAGTGAAGCGGTGATCGAGGCCATGGGCTCCGTGCTGACGAATAAGTATGCCGAGGGATATCCAGGAAAACGTTATTACGGCGGCTGTGAGCATGTCGATATCGTAGAGGATATTGCTCGTGATCGTGCGAAGGAATTGTTTGGTGCGGAGCATGTTAACGTTCAGCCTCACTCCGGAGCTCAAGCCAACATGGCGGTATATTTGGCCGCGCTGAATCCTGGAGACACCGTGCTCGGCATGAACCTTGCTCATGGCGGACATTTGACGCACGGAAGCCCGGTAAATGCTTCAGGATTGCTTTATAACTTCGTTGCTTATGGCGTGCAGGAAGATACATTCCTCATCGATTACGATGAAGTGCGTAAAGCTGCTTTCAAGCATCGCCCTCGTCTCATTGTAGCTGGAGCTAGTGCTTATCCGCGGATTATCGATTTTGAAAAGCTGGCTTCCATTGCTAATGATGTTGGCGCACTCTTTATGGTAGATATGGCTCATATTGCGGGTCTGGTCGCTGCTGGCCTGCATCCAAATCCAGTTCCTCATGCGCATTTCGTGACGACGACGACTCATAAGACGCTTCGCGGGCCGCGCGGCGGCATGATCTTGTGCCGGAAGCCTTGGGCTGCAGCGATCGATAAGGCGGTATTCCCGGGTTCACAGGGCGGGCCGCTCATGCATGTTATTGCTTCGAAAGCAGTTGCCTTGGGTGAAGCGCTGCAGCCTTCGTTCAAGACCTATGCGGAGAATGTTGTGAAGAATGCCAAGGTATTGGCTGAAACGCTTGTTGCCGAAGGACTCAATCTTGTATCCGGCGGTACAGACAATCATCTGATGTTGATTGATACGCGCAATTTGAACATTACTGGTAAAGATGCTGAACACGTGTTAGATTCTATTGGCATTACAGTGAACAAGAACGCGATTCCATTCGATCCAACCAGCCCGTTTGTTACAAGCGGTATTCGCATCGGTACTCCTGCAGCTACTTCTCGGGGTATGGATGAAGCTGCGATGAAATCGATCGGGCAAATCATTGCCCTGGTTCTTAAGAATTCCAAGGACGAGTCTGTTCTGGAACAAGCTCGCAAACAGGTTAGAGCCTTGACGGATCAATTTCCGCTTTACCCGGAGCTGAGTTACGAATAGTATCAATATAAGGTTTAATCCATAATTGAATGGAAGGGGTGTCCTAAGCCGGGAGGCTAGGGATGCTCCTTTTCTCTATATAATTACTTGTGAAATAAATCTCTTATAGCTAAATATTCACAAGTGGTACTTCAAGGGCTCGGGGAATGGCAGTTACGGTCAGGTTGATACAGTTCGTGGCAATCGGAAAAAGACAGTGATATAATAAACAGGATTTGTGCATCATTTGATGTAAAGGATATTCACCTTAAGTGAAGACTCAGCTATTAACCGGAGGGACAAATAATGGGAAAATTGGTGGTATGTGATCACCCTTTGATTCAACACAAACTGACTTTTATTCGAGACATGCAAACGAACACGAAGGATTTCCGTGAACTGGTGGATGAAGTGGCCACGTTGATGGCTTATGAAATCACGAGAGAAGTTCCGTTAGAATCCATCAAAGTGCAGACTCCGGTCTGCGAGGCTGAGGCGAAGGTCATCTCTGGCCGGATGCTAGGCTTGATTCCGATTTTGCGCGCGGGCCTAGGTATGCTGGATGGCGTGCTTAAATTACTTCCTGCGGCTAAGGTTGGCCATGTTGGATTGTTCCGCGATCCGCAGACGCTCCAGCCCGTGGAATATTACGTAAAGCTGCCTACCGATGTGCAGGAGCGTGAGCTTATCGTGATAGACCCGATGCTGGCCACCGGTGGTTCGGCAATTGCGGCTATTGATGTGCTTAAGAAGCGTGGCTGTACGCAAATTAAGATGATGAATTTGATCGCGGCGCCTGAAGGGGTACAAGCCGTACATGAAGCCCATCCGGACGTTGACATTTATGTTGCTGCTTTGGACGAACGCCTGGATGAGCACGGCTACATCGTTCCTGGCCTAGGTGATGCCGGTGATCGGTTGTATGGAACTAAATAATATATCGCAAATGGACGATATTAATTAAGGAAAGGAAATATCTTGTCATGTCGAAAATTAAAGTAATGACGATTTTTGGTGTTAGGCCTGAAGCGATTAAGATGGCTCCGCTCATTCTTGAGCTGCAAAAACACAAGGAGCATATCGAATCGGTAGTTTGCGTGACGGCTCAACACCGCCAAATGCTTGATCAGGTTCTTGATGTGTTCAAGATCGTTCCGGACTATGACCTGGATGTCATGAAGCCGAATCAGACCCTGAATGAGATTACAATTCGGGTTCTAGGTGGGCTGGAGAGTGTTCTGCGTGAGGCGAAGCCCGATATCGTGCTTGTTCATGGAGATACGCTAACGACATTTTTAGCCAGTTATGCGGCATTTCTGCAAGGCATTAAGATTGGGCATGTTGAGGCAGGGCTGCGGACCTGGAATAAATGGTCCCCATATCCGGAGGAGATGAATCGCCAATTGACCGGTGTTCTAGCCGATCTGCATTTTGCGCCTACAGAGTGGTCTGCTAACAATCTGCGTAAGGAGAATAAGCCTGAGTCAAGTATATATATCACAGGCAATACGATTACTGATGTGTTTCAATATACTGTACAGCCTGATTACAGTAATTCAGTGCTGGACTTTGCCGCGGGTAAGCGGCTTATTCTCATGACGGCTCATCGTCGGGAGTCCCAAGGAGAGCCGCACATGAATATTTTCCGTGCTGTAAAGCGCATTGCTGATGAGTTCGAGGATGTGGCTATCGTATATCCGGTTCATCCAAGTCCTCCGGTTAGAGAACCAGCGCATGCTACATTGGGGGGACATCCTCGTATTCAACTGATTGAGCCTTTGGATGTGGTTGACTTCCATAACATCTATCCGCATACCCATTTAATCGTTACCGATTCTGGTGGGATGCAGGAGGAGGCCCCATCTTTTGGTGTTCCGGTTCTCGTGTTGCGGGATACGACTGAGCGTCCAGAGGGTATTGAAGCTGGAACGCTTGAGTTGGTTGGCACGGAAGAGGAGATGGTTTATGAACGGATTAAGGCGTTGTTGACGGACACTTCGCTGTATGAATCGATGAGTCATGCGGCAAATCCTTATGGAGACGGAAAGGCATCCGAGAGAATTGTCAATGCTATATATCACCATTTCGGCATTAATGATCGTCGCCCAGAGGATTTTCACAGAAAGTTCACAAATTCCATTGATCAATAATTGTGTTTCTGAACGAGATAGCATACAGTTATACTGTACGGTTTGAACGCTTTCGTTGACAAAAAGTAGACACATTCAGTAAAATAAGTTGGGGTTGTTCGATATAAGAATACCTGGTAATGATGGCAATCTCTGGGTTGCTGCCGCTTACATTAGCGGTGCGGGTTTTTTGCTGGCTATGTATATTGTTGTCGGCTTTTTGAGTGCAAGATGGCTGACGGAGCGTTTTGACGGCCCGAATTACTGGGTTGCTATTGGGGCTATTACCGGCCTCGTGCTGGGAATCGTCAACATATTTGTACTAATCAAAAAGTTTTTGGGGGCACAGAATGGATGATTTAGGTTCCATTGTCAAAGCCGTATTTCGGATTACGTTTTTGCTCCTGTTCGCGTTGTTATTCGGATGGGCTGTTCTCCCGGAGTACAGGCCGATTCTCGCCGGATTTGTTTTGGGGCTGGCTATTGGTTTGATTTATGTCCGCTTTTTATCTTTTAAAGTACGACAATTTATACAGCTCGTAGTCAGTGAGGAGCAGCGGAAATTTAGTTTTGGTTTTATCACTAGAATTTGTCTAGTTTTTATAGCCGTAATGGTTGCGGTCAAGTTTGAGCAGGTCTCGTTAATAACCGTTATTATCGGGATATTTGTACCACAGTTATTAACAATTCCAGTGAGTATCTTCATCGGAATTCGTAATAAAGCTTGAACCATTTAAACGGGGAAAGGGGTGAATACATATAAATGCATGACGCACCGATCATTATGCTTGGAGGGTTTCACCTGGATTTATCCGCCGTTATGATGCTCTTGGTAACTATGCTTATCGTATTCGTCATATGTCGATTAGCTGTAGCGAATTTGTCGGTCGAGAATCCATCCAAGATGCAGAACTTTATGGAATGGGTCGTTGAATTTGTCCAAGGAATTGTTGGAAGCTCCATGAGCTCAGAGAAAGGGAAGCCTTTTGTTTCCTTAGGGTTGACATTGATCCTATTCATATTTGTATCTAACCTTCTTGGTTTGCCGCTGGGGGTCATCACAGAGGCTCATCAACCTGAAACGGTCTTTGGAAAGGTTATTCAAGCAACAGCGAATCTTTCCGGAGGAGAGCATGCTCATATTCTATGGTGGAAGTCTCCAACTGCAGATATTGCTGTGACGGCTGGATTGGCAGCAGTTGTATTTGTAATCATGAACTATTTGGGAGTCAAAAATAACAGGGAACAATATTTTAAGCACTACGTCAAGCCGTTTCCGATATTTTTGCCACTGAATATCATCGAGAACTTTTCTAAGCCGATTGCGCTGGCTATCCGTCTATATGCGAATATTTTCGCGGGTGAGGTTTTGATTTCGGTTATTCTCAAGATGAGCTATATAGGTATACCATTTATGGGAATATGGCAAGGATTCAGTGTTTTTGTCGGAGGGCTTCAGGCTTACATATTCACCATGCTCACTATGGTGTATATATCACAGTATGCAGTTCCTGAAGAAGGGCATTAGTAAACTCAATGGAGAAGCCGCATTGGCTTTATCCTGCTGAGATAGATATTACTAAAATAATGTAATTAAATTTAAGGAGGATTTTATAATGGGATTGACTTATTTGGCAGCAGCTATTGCAGTAGGTGTTGGGGCGCTTGGCGCAGCTATCGGTAACGGGATGATTGTTAAGAGTACGGTTGAATCTATCGCTCGTCAACCAGAGGCAGCAAACAAGTTGCAAACAACGATGTTTATCGGCGTTGGTATCGTAGAGGTTGTTCCACTCGCAGCAACAGTTATCGCTTTCTTGATCATGTTCTCTTAATAATAGTTTCTAATTGGCGGGGAGGGCCTATGCCATCCGCGCCTTCGTTTTAAGAACACAGAAATAATGTCAGAAACTATTATTAACGGAAAGGAGTGACTTCAATGCCGATCCTTTGGGAGAACATTGTCATTACCATGATCGCGTTTGGGATTCTTTATTGGCTGCTTAACAAGTTTGCTTTTGGCAAGCTGTTTGAAGTGATGGAGAAGCGCCGCAATTTGGTAGTTGGACAATTAGAAGAAGCAAAACAAACCAGAGAGCAAGCCAACGTGTATGTCGAAGAGCAGAAAGAAGCTCTTAGCCAGGCGCGGCAGGAGGCTTATGAAATTATTGAGCAAGCGAAGCAGCAGCAAGCAAGCTCGGGATTTGCTGGAGCAAGCGAAGCAGGATGCTACACGCATGAAGAACGAAGCTATCCGCGATATCGAGAACGAGCGAAGCAAGGCCGTCGCATCTCTACGCGGTGAGATTGGTTCATTCTCCGTCAACATTGCTTCCAAGCTGATCGAGCGTGAGATTGAGAACAATCCAGACGAACAAGAAAAGCTTGTTAACCAATATCTTAAAGAGGTAGGTAGCAAATCATGAGCCGTGAAGCTGTTGTAGCGGGCAGATACGCCAAAGCCCTGTATGAAATTGCTGCGCAGGAAGGGCGTACACTGGAAGTTGAACAGGAAATCAGAGCTCTCGTACATGCTTTTAATGAAGATAAGGATATCCAGAAATTCATTTCTACTCCGAAGATCTCAGAAGCGGCTAAATGGGAGGCGCTTGAGGCTGCGCTTGAAGGCAAGCTCTCCAAGCCCGTTGTCTCATTGGTGAAGCTGCTTGTGGAGCGGGGAAGAACCGGAATTTTACCGGAATTGCTAAACAGCTATATCAAAGTAACAGGCGATGCAATTGGACTTGCTACAGCCATCGTCTATACGACTTATCCTCTAAATGAAGAGGAAAAGTCGGCAATCGCGGACGAGTTCGGCGCGATGGTGAACAAGAAGATTCGTGTTCTGAACGAGATTGATAAGGATCTGCTCGGCGGAATGAAAGTCAGAATCGGCGATACGCTGTACGATGGAAGTTTGGCCGGGAAGCTTGAACGGCTTGAAAAGTCTTTTCGAAGACAAGCACTGTAGATAGGGGTGAAAAACTTGAGTATCAGACCTGAGGAAATCAGTACGCTGATTAAAAGTCAGATCGAACAATATAAATCGGAAATTGAAGTGGCCGAAGTCGGCACCGTTATTCAAGTTGGTGACGGTATTGCACGCGTCCACGGGCTTGAGAACGCCATGGCAAACGAACTACTCGAGTTTGAAAACGGCGTTTTTGGTCTTGCACTGAACCTAGAGGAAAGCAATGTAGGGGTTGTTATTCTAGGGCCATATAGCGATATTCGTGAAGGTAACCAAGTTAAACGCACCGGGCAAATTATGCAGGTTCCCGTTGGGGATGCCTTGCTTGGCCGTGTTGTCAACCCGCTTGGGCAGCCGGTTGATGGCAAGGGGCCTATCGAAACTACAGAGTTCCGTCCTGTAGAGAATAATGCGCCAGGTGTTATCGAACGGAAATCGGTTCATGAGCCGATGCAAACGGGGATTAAAGCGATCGACTCTATGGTTCCAATCGGACGTGGTCAACGCGAGCTGATTATCGGTGACCGCCAAACAGGTAAAACAGCGATTGCTATTGATACCATTATCAACCAGAAGGGTAATGGTGTGAAATGCGTATACGTTGCTATTGGTCAGAAGCAATCCACGGTAGTTAACGTAGTTGAGACGCTTCGTCGTCATGGAGCTCTTGATTACACGATCGTAGTTACGGCATCTGCTTCAGAGCCATCACCGCTTCTGTACATTGCGCCATATGCGGGTGTAGCGATGGCTGAGTACTTTATGTACAAAGGTGAGCACGTACTTATTATTTATGATGACTTGTCTAAGCAAGCGGCTGCTTATCGTGAGCTGTCTCTCTTGCTTCGCCGTCCGCCGGGCCGTGAGGCATTCCCGGGTGATGTCTTCTATCTGCACTCCCGTCTGTTGGAGCGTGCAGCGAAGCTGAGCGATGAGATGGGAGGCGGATCTATTACCGCACTGCCATTTATTGAGACTCAAGCTTCTGACGTATCGGCTTATATTCCAACGAACGTTATTTCAATTACGGATGGACAGATCTTCCTAGAGTCTGATTTGTTCTACTCTGGTCAGCGACCGGCGATTAACGTTGGTATCTCGGTATCCCGTGTAGGGGGATCTGCCCAAATCAAAGCGATGAAGAAGGTAGCAGGTACACTTCGTCTTGATTTGGCTCAATACCGCGAGCTCCAGGCATTCTCTCAATTTGGTTCTGACCTTGATAAGTCAACGCAAGCTCGTCTGACACGCGGTTCCCGGATGATGGAGATTCTAAAACAGGGTGTAAACCAACCGCTTTCTGTTGAGAAGCAGGTTATTAGCTTGTATACAGCAGTTAAAGGATATCTCGATGATATTCCACTTGGCGATGTGCGCCGTTTTGAAGCTGAATTCCTCTCCTTCGTGGATAGCCAGCATGAAGAAGTGCTGCAATCGATCCGTGATACGAAAGATTTGACGGCTGATAATGAGGCAAAGCTGAAAGAGGTTATTGAGAAGTTTAAACGTAGCTTTGCTGTTACGAAGTAATAAGCATCATGAATCGTCTTGAGCCTTGGGCTTCATATTGGTTCATGGTCACGTATAAGAAAACTTATTTTGGCTGAGCCAAAGCTTAGCTACATACTGGAAGTAGTGTTTTGGGACTGAGCCGTACTTAAGGGATGCTTTCAGTTTAGCTTTGGCTGTGAGCCAAGGTTTGAGAATAGGTTATGCAGTAATAAGGTTTGTTTACAATGCCAGTTTTGGCTCAGCCAGAACTAAAGTAAATGCTTTCGAAGTAACTTTGGCATTCGCCAAAGAGATTATGCTTACGATGCCAGTTTTGGCTTAGCCAAAACTTTAAGGTGGTGAAATCATGGCAAAAGGGATACGCGAAATAAAACGCCAGATCAAAAGTATTCAGAACACCCGTCAGATCACGAAGGCGATGGAAATGGTTGCTTCGGCCAAGCTTAGAAAAGCACAGGAAAAAGCACAATCTTCTCGCCCATACGTTGAGAAGCTGAAGGAAGTCGTGAACAGCATCGCTGCTGCATCCGAAGGCATCACCCATCCCATGCTCGTTACTCGTCCCGTGAAGCGGACTGCATATATTGTCATCACAGCAGACGGCGGGCTTGTTGGTGGATATAATACGAATATTCTTCGTAAGGTGATGGATGTCATTAACGAGAAGCACGCATCTAAATCGGAATATGGCCTGTTTGTGGTTGGACGTAAGGGTCGAGATTATTTTAATCGCCGAGAGCTTCCCGTAGTGAAGGATGTCGTCGAATTATCTGATTCTCCAAAGTTCGCTGATATTAAGTCTTTGGCATATGCTGCTGTTAAAGGCTTTGAACAAGAGGAATTCGATGAGGTATTTGTTTGCTACAACAAATTTATTAATGCGATGACCCAGCTGCCGACAGTAGATCGTTTGCTCCCATTCGACAGTGTCGAAGCGAGCGATCAAGCAGAGGAATACGAGTATGAGCCTTCTCCTGAAGCCGTGCTCGAAGTCCTGCTTCCTAAGTATGCAGAGACCCTCATTTTTGGCGCTCTTCTGGAAGGAAAAGCGAGTGAGCTTGGTGCAAAAATGACGGCGATGGGCAGCGCTACGAAAAATGCATCGAAAATGATCGGTGAACTGACCCTGACGTATAATCGCGCACGTCAAGCGGCTATTACCCAGGAAATTACGGAAATTGTGGCAGGGGCAAATGCTCAAAGCTAGCAATTTCGTTTCGATGATAGTTTGCGGATATGCAGGAAAAAGAAGTGCTTTGTAGCTTCTGTTCATTAGAGGACTCATGTTCCACTAAACGCAACATGCTTCAGGGGTTATTGACGCTACTTTACCAAAAATATGAGCATAGCTCTCTGTGAGTCAGGCTTATGCTGATGAAGTAGTTTTGCTGCGTTCTTGGAACTGACGTTACATAGCTCCGCAAAACTTGGCTTATGCTTACGAAGCAGTTTTGCTGTGTTCTCGAATCGAAGAAGCATAGTTCCGCAAAACTTTAAGGAGGGAAACAACAATAATGAACAAAGGACGCGTTGTTAGCGTAATGGGTCCGGTTGTTGACGTTGAGTTCGGACGCGGGCAACTTCCGGAAATATTCAACGCTGTTAAAATTGTGAGACAGGGCGCGCAGGAAGAGGGCAGTGACCTAATTCTGGAGGCATCCAATCACTTGGGCGACAACCTGGTTCGCTGTATTGCCATGTCCTCGACGGATGGTCTTGTACGTGGCATGGAAGCAGTAGATTTAGGCGCTCCTATTTCTGTTCCAGTAGGTGAAGTAACTCTGAGCCGCGTATTTAACGTGCTTGGAGAAACGATTGATAATAAAGGCCAGATAACGGATGGAGAGAGGTATCCGATTCACCGTGATCCTCCTTCATTTGAAGAGCTGTCGACGCAGTCGGAAATTCTTGAGACCGGGATTAAAGTTATCGACTTGCTTGCTCCTTATGCTAAAGGGGGAAAAATCGGTCTTTTCGGTGGTGCCGGTGTTGGTAAGACTGTTACAATCCAAGAGCTTATCAATAATATCGCTCAGGAGCACGGCGGTATTTCTGTATTCGCTGGCGTAGGTGAGCGTACTCGTGAAGGTAATGACTTGTATCATGAAATGACGGATTCCGGCGTTATTAATAAGACGGCGATGGTATTCGGTCAAATGAACGAACCTCCAGGTGCTCGTCTTCGCGTTGCCCTGACTGGTTTAACGATGGCGGAATATTTCCGTGATCAAGAGGGACGCGACGTTCTTCTCTTTATCGACAACATTTTCCGCTTTACTCAAGCGGGCTCCGAAGTATCTGCCCTTCTTGGACGTATGCCTTCCGCAGTTGGTTATCAACCAACGCTTGCGACAGAGATGGGTCAGCTTCAAGAGCGGATTACTTCGACGAAAAAAGGTTCTGTTACATCCATTCAAGCGATTTATGTTCCTGCGGATGACTATACGGATCCGGCTCCTGCAACGACATTTGCTCACTTGGATGCGACGACGAACCTGGAGCGTAAAATCTCCGAGAAGGGTATTTTCCCTGCGGTTGATCCGCTTGCTTCCAGCTCCCGGATTTTGACACCTGAAATTGTGGGCGAGGAGCATTATAATGTGGCGCAGGGTGTTAAACAACTCCTGGCTCGCTATAAGGAATTGCAAGATATTATTGCCATCCTTGGTATGGATGAGTTGTCTGAGGACGACAAGTTGATCGTATCTCGCGCCCGGAAGATCGAACGCTTCCTGTCGCAGCCATTCCACGTGGCCGAGCAATTTACCGGAATTAAGGGTAAATACGTGCCGATTGCAGAAACTGTACGCAGCTTTAAGGAAATCCTGGAAGGTAAGCATGATTCGCTTCCGGAAGCGGCATTCCTCTTCGTTGGTACGATTGAAGAAGCTGTAGAAAAAGCAAAAACATTGTAATATGCACCGTTAATTCGGATGCTTCAGAAATGAACTGTCCCACGAACAGGAGGGATGACTAGTGAGCACCTTTTTATTGGAAATTGTTACACCGGAACATGTGGTGTTCTCCGAGCAGGTGGATAGCCTGACCGTTCGGGGTGTCGAGGGCGAACTTGGTATTTTGCCGCATCACATTCCGTTAGTAACACCGCTTCAGGTTGCTCCAATTGTGGCGAAAGCCGGTGGAAAATCGACCACAATTGCAGTGCACGGCGGCTTTGTTGAGGTTCAGAAAGACAAAGTTATCGTTCTTGCTGAAAGCGCCGAGCTTCCAGAAGAGATTGATGTTGATCGTGCGGTAGCTGCGCGTGAGCGTGCAGAGCGGAGATTGAGCGCAGGTAAAAATCAGGATCGAATTGATCATCGTCGTGCCGAGTTGGCTCTGCAAAGAGCGACTACGCGGATCAAGGTGTCCGGTAACGCGAAGCTCAATAAGCATCATTAATAAAGTAAGATTAAAGGAAAGCCGAACACTCTGTGTTCGGTTTTTGTCTTTAAATAAAGGAGGATAATACTCTTACTCTCACTATAGGCTGTTGGTTCATGTGTCATTGATTTTATAAATTTTAAATTATATATAAGGGGGAATAACTCGCAAAGAATCATCCATCCCAAAACGCTCGCTAGCTACCTTAAAACTTGCTTTGGTCAATCAATTCGATCCCCTCAATTGCAAGCTTAGTGAGTATTCATTAAAAATAGGTATAAATTAAGAATCATTTGTAAAATGTAGTAATTAATAGTGGATATAAACTGTTTCTTAAGCCCCTTTTAATCCCTTCTTAAGATTCAATCTGATTTGGGACATTTGGCTATTTGTGAATATTTTTAATCTAAGTAAGTCCGCAGGTATTGCAAATTTTAAGGAGTTGTTAGGTTCGATGGGTTGAAGCAGTTTGTTCTCTGACCGCCGTCATGCAGCAATGCACCGCGCGCTGGGAGCTGTGCGAGCCTTACTCTGAGCCCATGTGAAGCTTTTTACTAAAGTCCTGCTCAAGAACAAATTCCAATGCGCGATGATGAAGTCGTTCGCCGGGCATAGCCGGACATAATGGAAATGACATATGGTTGACTTAGTCGCGTCAAATCGGATATAGTATCCACGGTTGCAATTTTTCGTGTCGATAAATGACGGCCTCTGAGTTACGAATATGGTCATTATGAGTCTGGAACACTTAGATGGCGAAATTTAGCGGTATCTTGTAACATAGTAGCTATGTTCTCTTTATCGCAGAAAAAATGGCAACTGTGGGGACGAATCATAACTTTGATATCTATTTGAACCCGTTCTTGGATTTGTTGCACAAGACCTGACGGGGAGTTAATTTCTTTTCTTGGGGGCATAATCGTCTCCAGGCAATCAGCTCCGAATCTGGCTGCTAGGATTGTATCGCCTAGGTTTCTAGATTTTTTTCAATTGGAAGCCTTCTCAAGCGAAAGAAATGCTGGATTATTGTTACCTATCCAAGTATGATATATAAGGTCTATAAATTTTTTACATTATGCTTGCCGATATATATTTATAGTGTGTTAACCCTTACTGGGGCGGTTGCATAAGTATAGAACGAGGCGGGGGGAAGCGAATATGAGTCCGATGGATTCAGTGCCAGTTTCAGTTGGCATGAATGGTCTTACGGCCATTTTAGTATCGCTGGCTTGTATTGTCCTGTCCTGGTGGGCGCTGCAAAATCTCAAGCTCGATTTGTTCATCAAGCATCCAAAGGGGCCGCAAGGCAAATTACTGCAATTGCTTCTGGCCATTGTGCTGGGACGATTTGTCTCTGCCTTCATATTGGAGTATTTGGGATATACGCAGATGCTTCGCTATATGTTTTAATTCCTAAGTCTTTGGTTATAAGTGTGTTAGACTGTTAGAGGTTAAGCGGAATTTTTGGGGGTCTTTGAGCATTATTGCGTGATATAACGCAGAGAGAAGTTTGTCGAATAACATCAAAACATTGTGTCAACAATGGTGAATAAGGATTAAGCCATGGGGATCAAGTAATAGTTTGCAAATAAGACGAAATACTCCATGATTCGTGTTATTTTTACACGTTTAGAGCCTTGTCCGCCTCAAGCTACCGATGATATGATGAAATTTAGGGGATAAGTGGGGATACCTTTGTTTTGCATCGAAATAAGGGTGAATATGAACGCGCGGAGGGAAACAAGATGAGCAAATTTATCGTCCGCGGTGGCAATATTTTGTCCGGGAACGTTAAAGTTAGCGGAGCTAAAAATTCAGTGCTGCCGATCATCGCAGCATCTTTATTAGGGGAGGAAGGCGTAAGCGTAATTCGTGATGCCCCGCCGCTAGATGATGTGATGACCATCAATAAAGTATTGGAATCGTTAGGAGCGACCGTTACATATGATCGTGAGGTAATTACGGTCAATGCGCAGAAAATCGCGAGTTGTGAAGCCCCGTACGAATGGGTGCGCAAAATGCGGGCCTCTTTCTTGGTCATGGGTCCATTGTTGACCCGTATGGGATATACGCGAATTTCTCTTCCTGGAGGCTGTGCGATTGGTACGAGACCGATTGATCAGCATTTGAAAGGTTTCGAAGCGATGGGGGCCGAGATTAACCTGGGGCAGGGCTTCATTGAAGCGAAGTCTAATGGGCGTCTTCGTGGAGCGAAAATATATTTGGATGTAGCCAGTGTTGGCGCAACAGAGAATATTATGATGGCAGCTACCCTAGCTGAAGGCACAACGATCATCGAGAACGCGGCGAAGGAACCAGAAATTGTTGACCTCGCGAATTATTTAAACGGGATGGGTGCGGTTGTCCGCGGAGCCGGTACAGGCGTTATCCGTATCGAAGGTGTTGAGAAACTGCGGGGCGTAGAGCATACCGTAATTCCTGATCGTATTGAAGCAGGCACGTTCATGATTGCTGCTGCTACGACGGGAGGAAACGTCTTTGTAGAAGGAGCGATTGCCGACCATCTGGGGCCCGTCATTGCAAAACTTGAGGAAATGGGCGTACAGGTTGAAGTACAGGAGAACGGCGTGCGGGTGATTGCTGATAAGCCTCTGAAAGCAGTAGACGTTAAGACTCTACCGTATCCGGGGTTCCCCACAGACATGCAATCTCAAATGATGGCACTGCTGCTTGTATCTGAGGGTACTAGTGTCGTAACAGAAACGGTATTTGAGAATCGTTTTATGCATGTGGAACAATTTGCACTGATGAACGCAGAAATCAAGGTTGAGGGGCGTAGTTCCATCATTACTGGCGGAGCTAAGCTTAGCGGGGCAAAAGTGTGTGCAACGGATTTACGCGCCGGGGCAGCATTGATTATTGCCGGGCTCGTAGCTGATGGTACGACAGAAGTGAGCGGTACGCATCATATTGATCGCGGTTACGTTAACTTGGCTGAGAAGCTTTCCGGCCTTGGTGCTGATATTTGGCGGGTAACTGTGGATGAGAAAGAGCCTGCAGCCCAGACTGAACGGGTTCCTGTAAATGTACAGGAGGAGCTGCCAATTCTTAAGGTACAGCCGACTTGGGCTTAATTGTTAAATAGTGTTTATAACCTAAAGCAACTGTAATCCGGAAGACCGTGTGCGAACATGGTCTTTTTAAGTTGGGTATGAAGGGGTTATCTAGGTTGAAGCTTGTTTTTCGAAACGCCTTAGGGCGTTTTTTTTGAGAATTAATATACCGTTTTGAGAATTAATGTAGACGTATATATAGTAATTTTGAGGGCGCAGTGAATATGGGATAATACAGGGTTATAAAGGATGAAGAGGCTGTGTGAGTTGCTAAAGTTGCGGACAGGGATGAGATTCACGGATGATATTCACTACAAAAAGCGGATAGGGATGATATTGACTACAAGAATGTACGAAATAGGTTAATTGTATTTGTTGCATCTAGATTCGAGTAGTTTATCGTTGAATATGTAATTAGATGGATTTGTTACAGTTAGAATGAGGTAATCGGGGTATTACTGAGGAAAAGTATGTTTTTAGATACATGAAATGCATTTGTTTTACGAAATTGCCGATTTGGAATTAAAATAGCTGTATGAAATCAGACTGTTGAAGTAATTGATTTTCTATGCAAGAAAACATACTTTCCACGGAAATCCAGAATCGAAAGGATTAAAATATAAGGTGAGTTCCCGTTTGTACGAGAAAAAAGCTTGGCTAGGTGCCTTGCTATTTTCTTAATGTTCTGCACTATGGCAGTCATCAGTGCTTGTTCCTGCACTTTTTCCCGGCCACGCAAACGGGAAATGCGAAGCCCATGGAGCACTTTGGCATCCGCGAAGCTTCGCTCAACTGTTTTACAACGGAGCTTATACAAGATCTGTCCTGAAGAGCTACGGTAATTCGCTTCTACTCGCTCTTTAAACCCTTCCCAAACATGCCGCTGAATTTTACGTTTACGATTTTTGCTTGATGTACAGCTATCCAATAATGGGCATTGGCCACATAAGTCAGGGTTGGACATATATTCTTTGTATCCATTGCGATTAGTTGTGTGGTAAGTCAGCTTAGATCCATTGGGACATATATAAGCGTCTTGTTGCGGGTCATAGGAAAACTCTTCTTTGGGTATAGTCCCCTCTGCTGTAGGGGCATTACGAGTAGCGATGACACTGAAAACACCCATCTCGCTTGTTTTTTTGCATATGTAGGGCGTCATATATCCTGAATCCAAAGCAACAGCTTCTAACGTATTGTGAAAGTCAAATGTATCGATCTGTCTTTGAAGTCTTTCTATATAAACGGTTGAGTCATTCACATTTCCAGGGGTAACATGGACATCCGTAATGAGATTGAATTTGTGATCGACTGTACGATGATCCAAATAATAAAACCCTTCGGGTTTGCCTTTACGCTTCATAAAGCCACTTTCTGGATCGGTGTTACTCACTCGCAGTTTTTTTTCAATCGTTTCGTTTTTCACGGGCGGCAGCGGCTTTTTTCCATGACGCTCTCGTTCTTGATTAACAGCTGTCTCCAATTCTTTTAAATATTCAAGGGGCGTTTCCGTCACAACTTGCATCGATGAACGATTTTTATTCGCGTTAGCTTGGATGTGCGTTGAATCAGTAATGAGAACACGTCCCCCTACCATGTTATGACGGATGGCCAAACGGACTACTTCGTCAAAAATGTCTTGAAAAATGGTAGATCCTTTGAATCGCACATTACGGTTGTAACTAATCGTCGAGTGATCCGGCACAGGATCCGTTAAGCCTAGACCGAGGAACCAGCGGTAGGCTACGTCCGTTTTAATTTCTTGCTCTAATTGCCTTTCGGAGTGAATGCCATACAAATAACCAATCAGCATCATTTTGAAAAGGCGAATCGGGTGAATTGGAGGCCTCCCTAATGTGCCGTGATAGTAGGGGCGAGTCATCTCCGTAATAAATGAAAAATCTACGTTTTCATCAATGATTCGTAGTAAATGATCTTTTGGTACAAGCATATCTATACTAACCAATTCAATTTGATTTCTATCTTGTTGAATGTTAGGCAATTCGCACACCACACTTTCAATATATTACCTATATTATACCAAATTAACGCGGTAATGTGATCTAGATAGGGGCTTTTTCAACAGTCTGATGAAATACAGTTATATTTAATCAAGCCCTGTCATCTCTAACTAAAATTATTCATTCCTAAATTAGACTATTCATTCTTAGCGAAGCGAAACGGAGTCATTGAACTGCGTTTTTTGTGTTGTTTATATTTCGTTTATGTTTCGCTTATGTTCTGTTTGTGTTTTGCCTATGTAATGCTTATATAATGTGAAAATATTTTTACGACTGTTACTTTTGCCTGGTCAGTGTTTGCTTCATTTAATCAACATATCAAATTTATCTGTTTTTAATATAATTTGAGTGCGTTAACTTTTTATCCAGGTTCTAGCAGACAGTAGGGAGTCATATCTATAAGTATAGCGAACAAAAAGTATAACGATTTCAAACGCTAGGATCGCACGTTTTTTGGTGGTTATAAAAGCGTGTGATTGCAGCATGAATCGGGATGGAGGTTGCTTGCTTTGGATATGGAAATGAAAAAAAGGCCCTTACTCATTAATCTATCAGCTCGTAAAAATAAAAAAGATCAAAACTGCGTATCGATTGCTGGCAGTTTGGATCGTTGCAATTTAAAGAGAGTAGTTGGGCAAAGAGATGGGGAAGAAGAAGGGCAGGAAGTTTTAGTATCGCATTATCCTAGTATTAAAGAGAAGGGTCAGCAGCAGCTTCAGGAGGCGGAATCGGCAAAACTGTCGTTGTCACTCCCATTATCGTTACCTGGACCTAAGCTTCGGCTAGGGAAATCGTTGGGAACGGAGGCGATATTGGCTGATGAGGATGAGAAAGCAGGTTTTGAGCCATCTATATTATATGAGAAGAAAAATGTTATAGAGCTGTATGATGCTAAAAATGGGTTAGCAAGGTCATCCGACGAGCCGCTTACGCTTAGCGAAGCGCCTGCGGGGGCATCGCGCTTCACAGCTAGCCCGCCTCTTGCAGCGCCCCCGCACGGGCAGCGCCCGGCGCGTCCCCTCCCGCTGCCGCTACGCAAGCCCGCGCTGGGCCCGTCCGCGGCGGGCTTGCCCGCGCCGCGCACGTCTACGCCGCGCACGTCCACGCCGCGCACGTCCACGCCGCGCACGTCCACGCCGCGCACGTCCACGCCGCGCACGTCTGCGCCACGCACGTCTGCGCCGCGCTCGCTGCGCGCTGTGCGCGTGCGCGTCCCCGCGGGCACGCGCGCGTGCCGCTCCTTCCGCCATCGCGGAAGGAGCGGCGCCAAGCTCGGCGCTGCGCTTGCCTCGCTGGCCGCGGCGGCTGTGCTGCTGGCTGCGCTCATCGGCAGCCGCAGCGCCGCCGGGCCAGCGCCCGCGCCGCTGCCGGGCGCTGCCGCGCTGCCCGCTGCGCCTGGGCCAGCCCGCGGCGCGGCACTTGACGCGGCAATGGTGCCGCCCGCGTCCCCACTGCCGCCGGCGCTGCCTGCCAGCGAATGGCCCTCAGTTAGCGTCTACCTGACGCATACTGGGGGCATCGAAACGCTGCCACTTGAGCAGTACGTGACCGGCGTGCTGGCGGCTGAAATGCCGGCAGATTTCGATCTTGAGGCGCTCAAGGCCCAGGCAATCGCTGCCCGGACGTTTATTGTTCGCCGGTTGGCAGACGGTGACCGAAGCGGTGTTCCGGTCAAAGAAGCAGACGTCGTCGATTCGGTAAACCATCAAGCCTACCTATCTAGCAAAGAGCTGGATAAATGGCAGGAGCTCGGCAAGGGAGAACAACTGGCAAGGCTTCGCCGAGCGGTGGAAGAGACGAGGGGCATCGTCATGACCTACCAGGGCAAACCGATCACCGCGACCTTTTTCTCTGCCAGCGGCGGCCACACCGAGAACTCCGAGGAGTATTGGTCGCTCAAACTGCCCTACCTGCGCAGCGTGCCCAGTCCATGGGAGAAGACGGTCAATCCTTCCTTGAAACAGACCGTTTCGCTGTCGGTAAATGAGCTGTTCAGCAAGCTAGGGCTGCAGGCGCCTGACCATCCTGTAACCGCGTCCGTTGAAGGTAAGCAGCCATCAGCCCCGGCCCTCTTTCAAATTAAATCGTATACGGCAGGTCACAGCATAAAGACAATGCTTATCGGCGATCATATCTTTACTGGACGGGAGCTGCGGGAGAAGCTGGGACTGCGCTCCGCCCAGTTCATGATGTCCATGGACGGCGACAATGTGCAGATCACAACTTATGGCAATGGGCATGGTGTAGGGATGAGCCAATGGGGAGCCCATGGGATGGCTAAGCAGGGCTATACGACGACGCAAATTCTCAAACACTATTACACCGGCGTATCATTTGCCCAGGCTTCTGCTTTATTGAAGAAGTAAATTTTAAAAATATTACTATAATCCAAGTATAAAAGAGTCACCCTCGGTAACACTGGTTATTGAGGTGATAGCCATGAATGAACAAAAACCAAAAAAACAACCCCATGAGGAATCTCCCAAAAATATAATGGGCGAGCCGGAGGCCCCGGTATCCGCATGGAAAAAAGTATTGTCCAAAAGATGGGTATATCCGGCAGCGTATGTGGCGGCAGCGGCAATTATACTAACCTTAGTGTGGGTCTACCAGGATGCAGGCCGCAGGCCTATGGAATCGACCCCCGCCAGCGTAACGGATACCGTTCAGCTTCCGGATGACGAAATGATCCGAGACAACACCACGGAGAAAGCCGAAACGTCGAAGGCTGCTAGCACGGAAGATTTAATCTGGCCGGTGGCCAACGTATCCGAAGTGTCCATCGTTAGGCCGTTCTATGAAAAAGAAGGCTCCACAGAGGATCATCAGGCAGCGATGGTTGAGTACAAGGATACCTTTACGCCGAATACGGGCATTGATTTAGCCCGTGAGGATGATAAGCCATTTGAAGTTAAAGCTGCACTGGCTGGTAAAGTGACTCGAGTTGAAGAACATCCGCTGCTAGGCTATGTTGTGGAAATTACCCATGCGAATAACCTAAAGACAGTGTACGAGAGCTTGACCGACATTAAAGTGAAACAAGATGCTGAAGTGAAGCAGGGCGATACCATTGCTAATGCCGGACGTAATGAGATGGAGAAGGATCTCGGCAACCACCTTCATTTCGCGGTTTATGAGAATGACGAGCTGGTTAATCCAGTGAATGTGCTTCCTAGCAACTAAACCCTGTTTTCCGATCAGAAAAGGCGAAGAGCTTTATAGCTCTCCGCCTTTTCTGCCGTTCGGCATGGATATTTAAAATAAATGATCTTGTCCGGGCTTGTCAGGCCTCCGAAACCGAGAATATATGGGGACGCCCCTCATATAATGTACCAAACTATCTCGAGTAGGGAGGCGGGAGCGTGCACGATTACATCAAAGAACGGACGATTAAAATAGGACGCTGCATCGTGGAAACGCGGCATACGGTTCGGACAATTGCCAAGGAATTTGGCGTATCCAAAAGCACGGTGCATAAAGACTTAACCGAGCGTCTTCCGGAAATTAATCCGGATTTGGCAGATCAGGTGAAGCACATTCTCGAATATCATAAGTCCATCCGGCATCTCCGGGGAGGAGAGGCAACCAAGATTAAATATAAGAAGAAAGGGCAGAGCAAGCGGGAGACAATCAGCTCCGCAAAGTAACTTTTGTCACGGACGTTGCCATCCATTTAAGCGGCAGGATTGTCATTGAACACATCCCCCAAAGTATGGTATTTTTAAATATGGCATGGAAAAGTGGATTTTTATCAATAAATCGCGAAATATAAAGGGTTAATCAGATTTTTTGTCGAATAATAACGGAGTAAATGAAGGGAAACTTTTACCATAAATATTAGGGCTGCGTTTCCATGATTTATAAAATACGCTTTGGGGGAGCATCGGGATGATGAGCAAGGATATTGGTATTGATTTAGGCACGGCAAATGTATTGATTCATGTGAAAGGTAAAGGGGTCGTTCTCGATGAACCGTCTGTTGTAGCGATAGAAAGCGACACGAAGCGCGTTCTTGCCGTTGGCGAGGATGCGAGGCGCATGGTAGGGCGTACACCTGGAAATATTGTTGCGATCCGTCCGCTTAGAGATGGTGTCATTGCTGATTTTGATATAACGGAAATGATGTTGAAGCATTTCATCAATCGCGTCGGAGCGAAGAGTTGGTACAGTCATCCCCGTGTCCTCATTTGTGCGCCAACGAATATTACATCAGTCGAGCAGAAATCGATCCGTGAAGCCGCAGAGCATAGCGGCGCGAAAGATGTATTTTTGGAAGAAGAACCGAAGGCGGCAGCGATTGGTGCTGGAATGGACATATACGAGCCGAGCGGCAATATGGTTGTTGACATCGGCGGTGGAACGACGGATGTGGCGGTGCTCTCCATGGGAGACATCGTCACGGCTTCGTCGATTAAAATTGCTGGTGACACTTTTGATGTTGCCATTATTAAATATATTAAAACGAAGTACAAGCTTCTGATCGGGGAGCGGACGGCCGAGGATATTAAGATTGCCATTGGCACGGTTCATCCGGCAGGAGTAGTGGCTGAGCTGGACATCCGGGGAAGGGATATGGTCTCCGGCTTGCCGTTAACGATTACCATTACCTCGAGGGAAGTTCAGGAGGCGTTGTCGGATCCAGTCCATTCGATCGTGACTGCAGCCAAATCGGTGCTGGAGCGGACTCCGCCAGAGCTGTCTGCGGACATTATCGACCGGGGCGTTATTTTGACCGGCGGGGGGGCTCTCCTGAATGGATTGGACGAGCTGTTATCGGAGGAGCTGCGGGTTCCCGTGCTAATCGCCGAGGATCCGATGCACTGCGTTGTAAAAGGTACGGGAATGATGTTGGATAATTTGGACAAAGTCATTAAGAAAAAGTTCTAAGCGACCGATATATATATGAGTATGTCATTTTGATCTTCATCAAACACAATTATAGATAAGTTAAACAGTTTGGAGGTTGTCCCATGTTAAGAGGTCTCTACACCGCAGCATCCGGTATGATCACGGAGCAAAGACGCCATGATACGGTGACGCAGAATATAGCAAACATCAATACACCGGGCTACAAGCAGATGAATAGTGTTGCACGAGCTTTTCCCGAAATGCTAGTATCGCTCGTGGGTGATAATACAACGGGTACGCGGCGGATTGGGAAGCTGAATACCGGAGTCTTTGTGGAAGAGAACTTACCTTTTTTTATGCAGGGGGACTTGAGGGAGACAGGGAAAAATTCGGATTTTGCCCTTATTTCCAATCTGCAATTGGAAGATCCTGCTACGGGGGAGCCTATTCCGTTCGATGCTTCTGGAAAATATGTTACTGAGGATGGAGAGATCATCTATCGTCCGTCTGCATTTTTTTCCGTCATGGACAGCGATGGGAATGTTCGATATACTCGTGACGGAAGTTTTTATGTAAACCCTGAGGGAGAGCTAAGAACGATGCAAGGCTACCAAGTGCTTGATTCGGAAGGGAATGCGATTGTCTTGGGGCCCGATCAACCGATCAATTCACTGCAGATTGATGCACTGGGGAACTTGCAAATCAATGGCGAGGCGATTGACATTCAAATGGGAATTGCCGTTGTTACCCGGCCGCAGGCACTCTTCCGTGAAGGAAACGGCGTGTACCTCGTTCAGGATGAGGAAGCAGCGGGAGTCCGTGCTCTGGAAGAGGACGAGCAGGTTCAGGTAAAGCAGGGTTATATTGAAGGTTCTAATGTGAGCATTGCCCAATCGATGGTTGATTTGATGGCCGCGCAGCGGGCTTATGAATCCAATCAGAAAATGATTCAGTATTATGATAGAAGTTTGGATAAAGCGGTTAATGAAATCGGCCGTGTTTAATATAGGAGGGCCACATGAATAACTCAATGATTAGTGCTATGGTATCCATGAATGGAATTCAGCAGCGTCTGAATATGATTGCCGACAATATGGCAAATGTTGATACTGTAGGATATAAACGCAAGGAAGCGGATTTTCAAGATACGCTGAATAGCGTCATGCAGCAATCCCCCGAATTTCAACAGCCTGGTCGCGCTACCCCGCTTGGTTTAAATATGGGATACGGCTCCCGCATGGCAGAGCTGTCTGTGAACTTTACCCAGGGCACGCTGAAAGAGACCGGCAATATGACGGATCTTGCCATTCAAGGCAACGCGATGTTCCAAGTGATGACTCAAGAGGGTGAAATTGGTTTTACCCGAGCGGGTAATTTTAATCTCCAGCCTAACCCTGAGGATCCGGCAACGAGCTATCTCGTGACTAGTTTGGGAAATCCCGTATTAAATACCGATGGAGAATTCATTGAAGTTCCTTCCGGCTCCAAGCTGCAAATTGATGGAGCAGGAAATATTATAGCTGTAGATGGAACAGTGGAGACGGAAGTCGGACGTATCGGGTTAGTTACTCCTCTGCGTCCCGATTCGCTGATCCAGAAGGATAGTAATTTGTTTGTTTTGCCACCGGGCGAAATAGAGGGGGTAATTATTGCCACCTCAGATCTGGCTCTAGAAGAACAGGCTACGATTCGACAGGGCGTCCTTGAGAATTCCAATGTCGACCTGGCAAATGAAATGGCTGAAATGATGAAGGTGCAACGGGCCTATCAGCTTGCTGCACGTGCGCTAACTTCCAGTGATACAATGATGAACTTAGCCAATAACTTGCGTGGATAGGTGGAGAATTTCATGAGGCAAGACAAGAAACCGGTTAAGAAACGTTCTGCCTGGGTCGTGCTTCTGCGGATCTTTCTCATCCTGCTGTTCCTTGGCCTGGCACTGTTTGGAGGAGCAGTCTTAGGTTATGTCGTACTCGGCAAGCAGGATATCAGCGGTGTCCTGGAATGGAGTACATGGAGACATGTGTTTGACTTAGTTTTTGCTCCATAACAGGTGCTAAATCATGAGATAGTTGTAAAAAAGTTGAAATAATTGACGAAAGACTCCCGTAAATCGGGAGTTTTCTTTTTTAAAGCGGAAAATGTATAATGATGGGGGTACTGTGTACAAGAAAAAATCAAAAGGGCTTGCTCCATAATCGGCACTATGCCTCCTATGGATCAGCCCCTTATCTTAACCCTCGCTTCTGCAGAGGCGAAGGATAATTACAGTTTGGCCGTCCTCCGTCTTTTTTATACGGCAGGGTAGTGAAAAATAGAATAGTGAAGGGAGCAGTACATATGTTAGACTCGAAACAAATTCAAGAAATTATTCCACATCGCCCGCCATTTCTATTGGTGGACCGTATCATTGAAATGGAGGAGGGCAAACGGGCCGTTGGTATTAAGAATGTTACGGTGAATGAGCCGTTCTTCGCGGGTCATTTTCCAGAATACCCGGTGATGCCGGGTGTACTTATTACAGAGGCGCTTGCCCAGGTTGGAGCGGCAGCGATTCTCAACGTGGAGAGCAATCGGGGGAAAATCGGTTTTCTAGCTGGCCTTGATGGCTTTCGTTTTCGCGGACAGGTCGTTCCTGGCGATACCTTGCGTCTTGAGGTGGAAATTACCCGACTTAAGGGTTCCATTGGCAAAGGCCGAGCTGTAGCTTCGGTGGAAGGCAAGGTTGTGGCAGAAGGCGAGATCATGTTTGCGCTGTCCTGATGATGTTTTTGCCCCCCCATCGACAAGTGGCTTGTGTCAAAGATATAGATAAATTATTTGAGGAGGAGCATTAACCATGGCTGAATTGAGTCATAGCATTGAAGAGAAAGTGAATGGTTGGCTTCAAGATCCTTCGATTGATGAAGCGACAAAAGAAGAATTGAGAGCATTGACGGGTGATCCTGCGGAGCTGGAGGATCGTTTTTACCGGGACCTGGAATTTGGTACAGGAGGACTTCGCGGCGTCATTGGTGCTGGAAGCAACCGCATGAACCGTTATACCGTGGGGCGTGCAACGCAAGGCTTGGCCCAATATCTGCTTAAAGCACACGGCAATCAAGAAGGGCGGCCATCGGTCGTGATTGCGCATGACAGCCGTCATTTTTCCCCGGAGTTTGCGTTAGAAGCCGCATTGGTGCTGGCAGGGAACGGAATTGAAGCCAAGCTGTTCCCATCCCTGCGCCCGACACCGCAGCTATCCTTTACAGTTCGTGACCTTGGAGCTACCGGTGGAATTGTTATTACGGCAAGCCATAACCCGCCGGAATATAACGGTTATAAAGTGTATAATGCCAACGGTGGACAACTGGTTCCGCATGAGGCGGAGCAGGTTATCGCGAATATTAAAGAGCTGACTTCCTTTGAACAGGTAAGGCGTCTGACGAAAGAAGAGGCGGAAGCTCAAGGCCTGCTTGTCTGGCTGGGCGAAGAAGAGGATGAGGCGTTTTTTGACGCAGTAGCTGGAGCTAGCTTGAATCCTGAGCTGCTATCGTCTGGAGCGGGGAAAGATGTTGTCGTTGTATTTACTCCTCTTCATGGTACGGGTAATGTACCTGTACGCCGCGTGTTGGATAAACTGGGCTTCACGCAGGTTCATATCGTCAAGGAGCAGGAACAGCCTGATGCGGAGTTCTCGACCGTGAAATCGCCAAACCCGGAGGAACGGGATGCTTTTAAGCTGGCGATTGAGCTGGGAGAGCAGGTGGGCGCGGATATCCTGATCGGTACCGACCCGGATGCGGATCGGATGGGCGCTGTGGTCAAAAATGCTGCAGGCAAGTATGAAGTTCTGACAGGCAACCAGTCTGGCGCGATCCTTGTTCATTATATCCTGAGCCAGATGAAAGAAGCTGGTAAGCTGCCGAGCAATGGGGCAGTCGTTAAGACCATCGTTACGAGTGAATTCGGCGCTGTAATTGCTCGATACTATGGAGCGGAAGTCTTCAATACGTTGACTGGGTTTAAATATATCGGCGAAAAAATGGATCAATTCGAACAATCCGGGGATTACACATATTTGTTCGGTTATGAGGAAAGCTACGGTTATTTGGCTGGTAATTATGCCCGGGATAAAGATGCGATCGTTGCTTCTACGCTCATTTGTGAAGCTGCCGCTTACTATAAGCAGCAAGGCAAATCGTTGGTCGATGTGCTTGAAGAATTGTACGCCAAGTTCGGCTACTATCGCGAATCGCTAGTGTCCCGGACGTTGAAAGGCAAAGACGGTTTGGCGCAAATCGTTGCGCTGATGGATCAATTCCGGAACGAACCGCCAAAGAGTATTGGTGCTGTTTCGGTAACGAAAGTCGAAGATTTTTCTCTGGGTCTCTATGGATTGCCGAAAGAGAATGTATTGAAGTTTTCGCTTGAGGATGGCTCATGGTTCTGCCTCCGTCCTTCTGGTACAGAGCCAAAGATCAAGTTTTACTTCGCGGTAAGAGGATCTTCAGGAGCCGATGCCGCAGCGCTGTTGGAGCATTTGCAGGAAGAAGTGCTGAAGCATGTTGGTGAATAAGTCTAGGGTGCAATAAATGTATAAAATTGAATTGAGTTTGAATGAGTAATTTTGCTTGAGTGCTCGCCAATGTTGGCGAGATGGATTTCATTTTGTCTTCTCCCGGGGGCTTCAGCCAAGCTGGATGAGACCGGGAGGAGGCGGGATTCATATTGAGGAGGTACCTTTGTGATCCAAGGTTGGCCGCGGTGGAATAATGCTTCCCGCAAATGGTTGTGGATATTAGTTGTAGTCGGCATTGTCGCTTCTTTGCCTGTCATTTATCAGCGTGTTCAGACAGAAGGATCGGCGAAGAAGGTGGAGTTTGTTTTTAATTATCGCGGATTGCTGGAGGTAGCAACCTATCAAGCGGACCCTACGGCCTTTATGGACGAACAGCTCGATCGTTTGAAGGAGGCTGGCGTCGGCTCGATGGCGATGTTTGAGACAACATTGGACGAGCTGTCCAAAGCTCGCCGGATTATGCTGTTTACGGCGGCGGATGTTGCCAAGCAGAATAATACCGTGATTGCCGAGAATGGCAACTATACTTACGTTGCTTTTACGAACGAGGAAAACGACCGGCAGCTTAGACCGCTCATCGAGCAGGGGCTGAGCAAGTTGGACATCGCTGTTTTCCCCTGGCAGTATGGGGAGCACGGCGGTCTTATGATTGCCGCGGGGCCGGAGGATGCGGTGTTGAAGCCGCTTCTGAAGACGGACCCGATTGCCTTTGCGATGCTGCGTGATAAAGGCTTTAGCATCGTACCTCGTCTTAGTGATAATGTACCGTTTAATGAAGAAGATATCGACAAACTGCTGTCTTTTTATAAAGATAATGGGGTAACGCGTGTCATGCTCGACGGGGAAGGCGTAAAAGGCTTCCGTGAGAATGAGGAGAAGAACAGCATTGAGACAATGGCGAATTTATTGAACAAACACGAGCTTGGGATCGTCGCTATTGAAAATATGAGGGTTCAGCCTAAAGGCTTCCATAAGATCGCTTATTTGACTGATTATAATGTAGTTCGCTTGTTCTCGCTGTCGGATACCGACGTTAACCTAGATAAGAAGATCGTTTCTGATAAGATCGCCTTAGCGACTAAGGATCGTAATATTCGCATGATTTATATTAATGCCGCTCCAAGTAAGGACATGCAGAAGGCGGCGATGACGCATCCGCTCGATAATATTGTTCATACGCTATTGGAGCCAGGAAATGCCGTAGAGCGCGTGAAGAAAAATGGCTTTGAAATAGGACAAGCCGAAGCATTTCAAGTTGTTGATGCGCCTTGGCAAAAATATTTGAAAGCTATTGTCGTAGCAGGTGGTGTGGCGTTTGTGGCGCTCTTGGTGTCCATCTTTGCACCATCACTGACACTCGTCTCATTCCTGATCGGAATGGTGGGTTCCGCTGGATTGTATGTATTGAAGCCTACTTTGTTGGAGCAGGCTCTCGCTTTAGGTGTTTCTATCAGTGCGCCTACGATTGCAATGATTCTGGCTGTGCGCAAGGTGAGAGAGCTTAATAAAGCGATACCGGATATGTCAGCAGGTCGCAGGCTGACTCACACGCTTGTGCTGTATTTAAAAACCGCGGTGCTGTCCTTGTTGGCTGTGCCATTTGTAATTGCTTTGCTAAACAATATTACGTACAGTTTGGTTCTTAGCCAGTTCCGAGGAGTCAGTCTGTTGCATTTGGCACCGATATTTTTGGTTGCTGTTTATATTATGTTTTATAAGGGTACTAGCTTGGTGCAGGAATTACGAGCCTGGATGCGCCTGCCAATTACTCTGGTAATGGTAGTGGCAGCGGTTGTGCTGGGTGCCGCCGCATTCTATTACTTGTCACGTACCGGGAATGCGGGTACGCCGCTTCCGGGAGAAGCGGAATTCCGAGCGATGCTGGAGAATACATTTGGTGTAAGGCCTCGTAATAAGGAGTTTTTATTAGCTCATCCATTGTTCATTGTCGGTATATTTGCGGCTTTCCGTTATCGCTGGGCTTCATATGCTATGATTGTTGCGGTAATTGGTCAGCTGTCAATGGTAGATACCTTTGCTCATATTCATACGCCGGCCGTGCTGTCGCTCATTCGCAGCGTGCTTGGATTAGGTCTTGGCTTGATCTTTGGATTATTGGCCGCTTTAGTATGGTATATCCTTGAAAGGTGCTGGGAGAAATGGTCACCACGTCTTCTCAAACCGTAGTTGTTTCCGGTTATTACGGATTTCGTAATATCGGGGACGAAGCGGTGCTGCAATCGATTCTGGCTGCTCTTGAAGAAGAGAGTAAGGCAGCTGGGATCAGGCTAGAGCCCGTCGTCCTATCGATTGATCCGGAGTGGACGACCCGGACTTATAGTGTAAAGGCTGTGCACCGGATGAAATTTGGTGAAGTAAGGAACGCTATTAAGAATAGTAGCGGCCTTATTAGTGGCGGGGGTAGCCTGCTGCAGGATGCGACGGGGATAAAGTCTATCCCTTATTATTTAGGCGTCATAAAGCTGGCGCAATGGATGCGTAAACCGACCTTCATTTATGCTCAAGGGGTTGGGCCTGTAAATCGCGGGATTTTCCGTCCTTTCATTGCTTCTGTGTTCCGCCGCTGCGAGTATGTCTCTGTTCGCGATGTAGAATCAGCAGCGTTACTTAAGGCTACCGGCGTTCCGAAGAATATGATCGAGGTCGTTCCTGATCCGGTGATGGGATTGTCCCTGCCGGGTGATACGAATTCAGAAGCAGAAGCGAGCTTATCAGATAGCTCGGCTTCCCCGGCAAGCACTGGAGCTTCTGTGGCGAGTGGCGAAGCGAAGAACGCAGCAGGAGCAAATTCCGCCAGCCAGCGTGAGCTTCCGGTTGTCGGCGTCTCCGTCCGCTACTGGAATCCGCAGCGCGCAGAACTGATGAAGCTGGCTGAGGGACTGAATGCGATCATGAGTAGAATGCCTTTTCATATTCGCTTTCTGCCCTTTCATTATCCTGGCGATGAAGAGGCTTCCCGTTTCGTGATGAATATGTTGAATCCTATCAATGAGTATGACAGCGAAGTGAGCATTGCGCCTCAAAGCGAGACTCCACTGGAGATGCTGGAGGAAGTCAGCCGTTGCGATTTACTGATTGGCATGCGGCTTCATAGTCTGATCTATGCGGCTTCGCAAAATGTACCGCTGCTCGGCATCTCGTATGATCCTAAGATTGACCATTTCCTGGCTCGTCTCGGCAGTGTGCCTGTGGGAACAAGCTTTGATCTGGATCACCGTATTGTCGCTGCCGAAAGCGAGCGCCTTCTGCTGGATCAAGAGGGGTGGCGCACATCGCATGCAGCACAGCTGGAGGCGCTGCGGCGCGAAGCCCAGCTTCCGGCAAAGCGAATCGTGGAATATTTACGAAAGTAAGGGGAGCTTGATGTGGAAGGCGACAACAATATCGTGACGATTTTTGGAATCCCCTTTTCTAAATGGGGAATGCAGGAGACAGTTCAGTATTTGACCGAGGTGGTTTCCGCTCGTAAACCGCATCAAGTAATCACTGCAAACCCGATTATGGTCATGGCTGCTTTGGAGAATCCTGCCTATAAGCAGATGATGCAGCAGGCTGAGTTAATCGTGCCTGACGGTTCAGGCGTCGTCTGGGCTTCCCGGGTCGGTGGTGATCCAGTGGCGGAACGGGTGGCCGGCTATGATCTTTTGCATGAATTAATGAAGCGGGGAGAGCGTTATCGCTGGAAGGTCTATTTGCTTGGAGCTAGCCCCGAGGTTGTGCAGGAAACCGCGAAGCGGCTCAGGGAACAATATCCCGGGACGGAAATCGTAGGATATCGGGACGGTTATTTTGGCTTGGAGCAGGATGACGAGATTATAGCAGAAATACGTAGAACAAGCCCGGATTTGCTGTTCGTTGCCCGCGGCGCGGATAATCAGGAGCCATGGATCGCCAAATACAAACATCGGCTTGCTGTGCCCGTCATGATGGGTGTGGGTGGCAGCTTTGATGTTATCTCTGGACGAACTAAACGGGCCCCTAAGGTGTTCCAGAAGCTTCGGCTTGAATGGTTATACCGTTTGTTAAAGGAACCGACCCGGTTCCGTAGAATGCTTGCGCTGCCGAAATTCGTAGTTCGCGTGCTACGTGAGCGAGGAAACCTGACAAAATCGAATTAAACAAGTTACTTTTGAAGGATAACGGCGCAGTATGCTCATATTACGGACTTGGTGATTTACTTTTAAACAGAGTATAATTCATTCCGGGCATAACAATTGGGGGTTGAATTTTACATGTGGCTTATATATATCATCGGGTTTATCGTGTCGCTCGGCCTGGCGCTTGGGTTGACACCGCTCGTAAAGAAGTTTGCTTTTAAAGTCGGTGCGGTCGACGTGCCGAATGCGCGCAAAGTGCATACAAAGCTAATGCCGAGATTGGGCGGAGTGGGAATCTATTTAGCATTTATCGCTGCTTTTTTTATCGTACTTCCGTTTATTCCGGAATCTTTCTCTGTGCGTGAACTGAATTTTATTAAGGCGTTTCTTGTTGGCGGTACAATGATTCTGTTGCTTGGGGCGCTGGATGATCGTTTTGATCTATCAGCAAAATTGAAGTTTGTTGTGCAAATTGCTACGGCGTGTGTGGTCGTATTTGGTTTCGATATTAAACTGGAATTTGCCAATATTCCTTTTTATACGTATTCATCTGTTGAGAGCTGGATTGCTATTCCCTTCACCATCCTGTGGATCGTAGGCGTCACGAACGCCATTAACTTAATCGATGGCTTGGATGGGCTGGCCGCGGGGGTTTCCGCGATTGCGATCGGGACGATTGCTGTGATGGCATTCTTTATGGGGAATGTGGTTGTGGCTTTACTATGCTTACTGCTGCTTGGCAGCATCATCGGCTTTCTGTATTTCAACTTTCATCCGGCCAAAATATTTATGGGCGATTCGGGAGCCCTCTTCCTTGGATTCAGTTTGGCGCTGCTCTCGCTTCTCGGCTTTAAGCAGATTGCGATCGTGTCATTCTTAACGCCGCTCATCTTGATTGGCGTCCCTTTATCCGATACGCTATTTGCGATCGTTCGCCGCTGGATGCAGAAGAAGCCGATTTTCTCGCCGGACAAAGGTCATCTGCACCATTGCTTGCGTGAGCTAGGATTCACTCACCGTCAGACGGTGCTCATCATTTACGGCATCGCTGCATTTTTCGGCGTGCTTGCTGTCATCCAATCGTCGGCTGCTATGTATAATGCAAACTGGGTAACCTTTGTCGTTATTTGCATCATGGTGTTCTTCCTGCAAATCGGTGCTGAAGTCATCGGCCTGATTGGCAAGACCAAGCGACCACTGCTCGATTTCTTTGCTCGTCTGCGCATGAAGGCTGACACGGAGCGCGGATCGAAGTGAAGCTGTTGGAAGTAATAGTAAATTGGAACAATAAGAGATAGAGTTAGACGAAATCATAAATTTTTATTATCGGACAACCCTTACTGCGTTTTAAACGTTGGTAGGGGTTGTTTTGTTTTAAACAGACTGCTGAATACTGCTGAATGTAGTTGCTTTAATCCTAACTTTGGGTCATGTAATCATTCCCCTTACTGTTGTAAGAGAAGATTTTTCTAACGTTTTACTTTCATTCCTATATCAGTAATTCAACTTTAGTAGATACAATTTGGATATATTTCTAAATATTTAACTGTCTTACACCGATAATTAAATTATGTGATGAATAGGGGCAATTAGCACCGCTTACAAAAGTAAATAAAAACAAAGGAGAGATTAGTGCATGCAGCGCTTGAAGAAGCCATTAGTGTGGTTGGCCTTGCTATCATTAATTATTGGAATTGTTCCAGTTGGCCTGACCCAAACTGTTGAAGCGGCGACGCCGCCAACGTATTTTATTCCGGATGACGTTAAACTGCAAAGTACGAATTCATTAGATTTAAACAGTACTGACCCGGTATTGGGATTAAGCAGACAAAGTGTCAAAGTATCAGCTACTGAGAATTTTTTGGTAGAGGGTATTTTTAACCAGGTAAGCAGTGATCTTGAGGTAACTGTCCAGCAGTTGAACTCAACAACATCGGGGGGATGGGCACCGGATAGCACTCGTGTTATTACGGATAGAGTAACGGATAACGGTAATAACCGTTTTACTGTTAACTTGCGTCTATTCTCTGGCTACAACAAAGTAACATTTTCGGGGACTCAAGGTAATAATAAACGCTCAGACACATTCTATATTTTATATGACCGGATCCCAACATTGGTGAGTGCCAACGTATTGTATCCTGGCGGTGGTGCAGATCCAGTCAGCTTAAATGAAGATGCAAGAGCTGTAGTAACTAACAACAGAATCATTATTAGAGGTAATTACGAGAACGCGACGAAGATTACTCTTTCCATTGGCAATGATAGCGGACAAATTGCTACGCTAATTGATAGCCAAAAGGAGTTCTTCTCGAGTTATATGGATCTCCAACCAGGCTTAAATACACTAACGATTGCTGTAGAGAACGAGACCAGTAAAGTTACGGTAACAAGAGAACTATATTTCTTTGATGAGAATCAGCCTTTTGTAGAGCTTGGTCTAAATCACTCGGCATATGCAGACCCGATTGACCTATTGAGCCAGACGATCCCTACCGTAGCACAGACACCGGATAGTGCGGGTCTGACAGGTCAAGTGTTGCTTCCATATA
This sequence comes from Paenibacillus lentus, assembly GCF_003931855.1. NCBI lineage: Bacteria > Bacillati > Bacillota > Bacilli > Caryophanales > Paenibacillaceae > Paenibacillus > Paenibacillus lentus. The sequence goes on from NZ_CP034248.1 coordinate 1,432,684, forward strand.
AGTCAGTTTCTTTTAACGGTAACAATGAGTTGAGAGTGGAAGTGAACGGTACTGCTCCGGTTACATTAACAGCAACGGCATCAGAGGATTTGATTATCCCTGGTCCTGATGGACAAACGCCAACCTACCGTTTGGTAACATTTACAACGAACGGGGAATTTCCTTTTGATGGGACGGATCTTCAAAACATTGAAATAGCTATTACTTATGGGCCGTCTCCAACGGATAGATATGAAGCGAATAAACGGGCTTCCTTTAAATATTTGCCGGGACAGAAAATTATTAAGAATATGTATTTGCTAGAAGGATATGACGGCAATACAGCTAACTATGATATGGCTACGAAGAAGCCGTTAAACAATGCTCAGGTGAGTTCTTCAGAATTCTATATCTTGGTAGAAAGCGACTCACCGATTACAAGCTCGCCATCATTGAAGGGAACCTATCTTCCGTTAAGTGCGAGAGATGTCACTTTGACTTATGTTGCACAGCCAAGCGGTCTGATCAATCAGGCTGTTTATAGAGTGACAGGTTTCTCAAGTGGTACGCAGCAAGTTCGTTTCTATTTTGATGGTTCTGTTGATGCTTTTTATAATGCCTCTATTTCCTATGTCTCAAGAAACAGAATTTATGTTAAAGATTTGCTGGATGGACAGACAATCCAATTGGATTCTAGTTCATCGTCAGGTAGAACAGTATCGCTAAGTGGTCAATATATAGGCTTTGGAAATGACGGAGTATCGGCACATAACTTCTATAATCAGGTTATTGTTAACGGGGTGGAACAGTTACCCGGAAACCAAGGGAGTTGGTTAAACCAAATCTCGGGTGAATTTTCGCTAGATTTTAATGTAGATAATAATGGCCCGCTTTATTACGGTCAAAACACTATCGTGTTGAAGGGGAAGACAACGGGAGCTAATCCTACAGGTACTACTCCAACAGAAATTAGTGAGACGATTCGTTTCTTTATTATTGACACGAACGTTTCCACAGTGGAGAAGTTTATCCCTGTTGCAGCTCCGTTGGTCAGCTCGGACCGACCAGTATTTTATGAGAATTTTGGCAGTAATAATTTAAGTAAAATATTTGAACAGGCTACAGATTTTATTCCAACGGCTGAAGGGTTTGCCACCGGTAGAACAAGCTATGATTTAGTTCTTCATGGAGGCGGCGCTGAGAAAGTCGAACTTTATAGCGGATCGACGCTGATTTTCAGCACGGATATTGATACGAGCCAAGCGAATAATCACAAGGTCGGTGCTACCTATGGCACTAACGGTTTAATTTACGATTTCTCGGGAGACCAGAATAACTTTGTTCTGCGAATTCGGGATATCAAGTTTGATAAGGATATTTCAGCGGTACATGTTTATAACCTGGACTTGATCAACAGAACGGGATCTCGTACTACGCAGAAGCTGGAAGTGAAACGAGAAGTTTCGGCTTTCCGGATTCTGGCGCCACAGCCAACCGTAGGTGAGGATATTATTGTTAACCGCAACTTCGTTCGTTTTGATATCGAAGCAGAAGGAGCGACAAGTGTCAAAATTGGCAAGGAAGAAGCGGTGAAACGCACAGATCTGCCGAGTGATGCAACCAGCCGCTTTATTCTGGACTATGTTGGATTGAAGAAGGATGCATGGACCACAATCAAAATTGAAGTTGATCGCAACGGCGTTAAGTCGAACACAGATATTAGGGTTTACTATGCGAGTGCTGTAGCGGTAGACTCGCAATTCATGGCAGAGAAAGTGAGCAATAAATACAGTGTCTTTAATAAAAAACTAGAACTATCCTTTCCAAAAGGGACAGTGCTACAAAATGCAGTAATTCCGAGAAATACGGTTGTTAAGTTCTATCCAGATAATAAGTTGTTATTCGGAATTGCTGATCCAACAGATGGAGTTGTTGAAAGAAGAAACGACTACGGTAATATTATTTTCGATCCACTAAGTGGAGAAGATAGCGGTTATCGAAAAATTGGAAAGCCTGATTACGAAGTTAGTTTGTTTAATATGAATGCTAATACATTCAACTTTATTAGAGTGTCCGACGTTTACTGGATCAGTGGTGGAATAGGTGAGCTTGGCAATTCACCTGCAATGAATGGATTGCCTCCGTATTCTTCATGGTATTCATATCCATCGGCCGATAGCCACGAACCGATTAGTTTCATGGGCGTAGATGCAACTCGCAGATTAAAGCCGTCTCAACGTGGTAAGTTGACTTTGGCTTTTGACCCTAATGTGGTTGACGCTGCTGGTACAGCAATTACTGTTTTCCGCATGTCGGACAGCGGTGTTTGGGAGAATATCGGCGGCGAAGTGGATACGAAAAAAGGAACCATCACCGTTCCATTTGATGAATTTGGCTACTATAAAGTAATGAAGTTAAGAAGCAGCTATAAAGACATTACTAACCACGGCTGGGCCCGTGAAGTATTGAATGCCCTGTATTCCAAAGGAATTATGATGAACAACGGATTGCGTTCGGATTCCTTTGGTACTGACGACACTGTGAAACGCGGTGAGTTCGCTACATTGTTAGTTAAGGGATTAAATCTTCCGCTGAACTATGATGATAATCAAACGTTCTTTGACGTTGTCCCAGCGGCTAAGACGAATACCTGGTCCTATGCCTATATTGAAACAGCGGCAAGGGCGGGGATTATCTCAGGCCTTGGAGAGGGTTACTTTGGAGTGGACGAGGATTTAACAAGAGAGCAAGCGGCAATTATGATTGCTAGAGCGCTACGTCTCAAATTGGATGCTAATGACTCCAAACTGCAGTCTTCATTGTCGAAAACATTCCTAGATTCCTCTAGAATAGACGTTTACGCCCGTCCAGCAGTACAGGCTGTCTATAAAGCAAAAATAATGACTGGAACGCCTGTGACGGTTCCTGGGCAGAAGAAGAGCTCGCTCAACTTTAATCCGAAGAGTTCAATGACCCGAGCTGAAGCTGGTAAAATAACCGTAGAGCTTCTAAAGAAGAGTACGAAAATTTTCCCTAAAAACTTAAGTTAGTTATTACAGAGCTCTTTCCCGTGATGAAAGCGGGAGGGCTCTCTTTTTTTCCAATTACATCATTTTGTAATTTGCTGGAGATTACGTTACAATAGCAGAAGTAAGTAGTAGACATTTTAGCAAAAGGGTGAATATGGACAGATGAAACCGATCCTATCGAAGGCTCAGCTAGGCTATATGAAAGCAAAAACAAAATTCGAGGATAAATCGAAAGTTTTGGAGAAAAAGATCGAAGAAACGGCTAAAGTCCAAGAGGTGACTCAGGAAGTCATGGAGACTCTAGTAGTAGAAACTGGATTCCATGAAGCATTTAACGCACTTCGTAATGCCGAGAACGAGCTCATCGATTGGTCACATATTACGATGAAGCATGAGAAGACCTATAAAGATAACAAGAAGGCAATTGAAGATATGTATGCCAAGTTAGATACAGATCCTCAAATGCGCGCACGGATTATTCAACTGGCGATGAAAGTCAGGTAATAATCTCATAATAGAGTAATCTTTATGTTCTTGAGCGAATAAGACGTCCGATTGGACGTCTTATTTCTGCTAAAGGAGCATAGGATAATGATATTGGGATTTGGAAAAAGTTGCTTAATGACTGGGATAATCAGGCATGTTATACTAATTTCCGTAAGGCGGCAAGGAAAGAAATAAGATGTAAATGAGGATAGGCTTAGAAAAGTAACAAAGTTGAAATTTTTTTTAAAAAGGGCGCAACTTTTTGAATTCTGTTGCGTTTAAGATGTAGAGCATTAACAATGATGACCAATTTATATGACGAGATTAGACAACTAAGATGCACCTTATGGGGAAACTTGTCTATCTATTAGAAAAATTAGCTTTACGGTTGCTGGTATACATTGTATAATGTCTAGGTAGGATTAGGTAACTAGTCTACTTCTACGTTCTATTTGCTTGCATAGTTTACAAGTTTCTGCGGTCTACCGCAGACCTAATTTATAGGAACTCGCTCAAGACTCTGGAAAGGAGGTGCAATGGCTAATGAGTAACACGAGCTATTCATTTAAAGAAAACTCTCATATGAAGGATATTCAAGGAGGAGAAAAAAAGGTTATGAAGAAAATTTTATCCGTAGCTTTGTCTACAGCAATGGCATTCTCCATGTTTGCTTCTGTAGCATTCGCTGCCAACGAAAAATTGACAGCACAGCAACAATTTGATGCATTGAAATCCGCTGGTATTGTAAATGGATACCCAGATGGAACAGCAGGACTTGACAAATCTATCACTCGCGCTGAATTGGCGACAATCATCGTTAAAGCGATCGATCTTGAGCCGGTTACTGGCGTAGCTACTTACAAAGATCAAAACTATACTGTTAACCACTGGGCTGCTAAGTACATCGAAGCTGCTACTCAAGCTGGTATCCTGACAGGTAAAGACGCTGTTAAGCAACTGTTCGGACCAAGCGACAACTTGACAGTTCAAGAATTGGCAGTAGTTCTAGTTAAAGCATTGGATCTTGAAGTTCCAGCTGAAACTAACAACACAGCTACAGAGTGGGCTAAAGGCTACGTTCAAGCTGCACTTGACAAAGGCTTGATCGAGTCCGGCATCAACTACCAAGCTAACGCTACCCGCGCTCAAGTAGTTGTAGCAGCTCATGCAATCTACGAAGCTAACCAAGTTCCTACTGTTGCTTCCTACACAGTATCTGAAGCTGGTAAAGTTGTTGAGTTCAAACTCTCCAACGACGAAGTTGTGAAAGTAACTTTGGACGAAGCTCTTGCGCCTAACAAAGAAACTGAAGTGAAATTCACTCACAACAATGTTGAGTACACTCACAAAGTAACTTATGTTACTACTGTGGCTCAAAAAGTTGATAGTGTTAAAGCTGACAACTTGAAAGAAATCGTTGTTACTTTTGACGGTACTGTAGATAAAGCATCTGCAGAACAAAAGAGCAATTATAAAATCAAAAACGTAGAAGTTGATTCCGCTAAATTGTCTGACGACAAAACAACTGTAACGTTGTTGTTGACACAAACTGGTGGAAGCCTTGATAACAAGGACGAAACTAAGCTTGAAATCTCCAACGTGAAAAACGAAGACGGTACTGTTACTTTCAATACAGAAGTTAAATTTACTCCTGTAGACGTGACTGCACCAACAGTTAAAGAGGTTGTGGGACTGGGTACTAAAGCGTTCAAAATCGTATTCAGTGAGCCAGTTCAAGCTTCTGAAGCTACGCTTTCCAGCAACTACGAAATCAATGGCGGAACTGTCGGTGGATCGGTAAATTATGTTTATCCTAACACTGTCATTGTGACTGCAAACCTGCCAGTTGGTGAGCATACTGTAGCAGTTAGCGACGTTCAAGATTTCTCTGATCTGAAAATTGCACCAATTGAACACAAATTTGATGTTGTAGAAGACACTGCTGCTCCTGAAATCGTATCGGTTACAACCAATGATTTGGAAGAACTGACAATCAAGTTCAACGAAACGATTAAAGACATTGAAGACATCTATGTGAATACTACATCCAACGGTGCTTCGAGTTATGAAATCAAGGATGACGAGGTTAAAGTTTACCTTGAAGATCCTATGAACTACAACGAGAACACAGTTTATGTTAAAGGTGCTAGAGACTATAGCGACAACAAAGCAGATCGCGACGCTAAAGTAACTCCTACACTGGATTCAATTCGCCCAACAATCATCAAAGATAAAGTTGAGAAGAAAGCTGGCGACTATATTGTAACATTGACATTCAGTGAAAAAGTAAGAAAAGCTGATGTTGAAGATCTTGAAAACTATGTTCTGAAAGATAGCAATGGCAAAATTGCGGATGTCGACTGGATCGATAGCAAAGGTCATCCGGAAATAGATGTTACTTTTAATGATGATGAAAACGAAGTTAAAGTTAACCTTGGTAGCGATCTTGGTGACAACAAAGAGTACACACTGGAAGTAGCTGGAATTGGCGACAGAGCATTCGTTAAAAACACAATGCTCCCTCAATCCATCAAAATCAACACTGCTAATCTGGGTGATAATACTCTTGAGCGTGCATGGTTGAGAGATAACTATGTGTACATTCAGTTCTCTACTGACCTTGCAACTAGCGGCGAAGGAAATGCTCTTGTAGCTGACAAATACGCTGTAGTTCGAGATGGTCAAAGATATGTTTACGAAGGTAAAGTAAACATCTACAACTCTGACAGTGTTCGTCTTGATGCACGTGATTTTGATGATATTGAAGAAATTATTGTTGATTCTGATGAAATCGAAGTTCACTTCATTGCTAACAAAGAAGGGGACATCATTAAAACTACCAATGGTTCATCTGTGCTGAAAGAGAAAATCGTAAAACCTGAAAAGCTGTTTGATATTAAAGTTGGGGATTCCGAAGTTGTATCCACCGAAAAAGTTGAAGTTAAATTCAACGCTAAAATCAACAGCTACAGCAAAAATGGCTTTAGAGTTAATGACAAAACTCCAAGCAGTGCAGAGTTGAGCGGTGACAAGAAGACGTTGATCCTGAAATTCACAGGTTCCAACAAGCTTAGTGAAGCTGGTTCTTATTATCTAGACATTGATAAAGGTGCTGCATCTGATGTGTTCGGTAACAAAGTTGACGAATACAGAAATAGTGACCTAAAGGACAAAATTGCTCCTAAGAAAAAGAACAACAATGTTGAGGTAAGTACGGTAACAGATGCTGTTTACTTTGACTTGACCCTGACTGAGAATGTTAGAGTGAACAAAGGTGATAAGTACTCCGATGCATTTATCAATGATCTGTTCGAAGTTAAAGACAGCAAAGACAAAAAATACACTGTTAAAGGCGTATCTGCTCTTACAGGAGAACATGCAAATAAATTGCGCGTATGGGTAGAAGGACCAATCACTGAGGGTGAGAGAATTCGCATTGAATTCAAAGGTGGTAAAGGTGCTATCACAGACGATATCGATGGCGATGGAAACAGCGTTGAATCCTTCACAGCTAACACAATTTATAACGAAGACTAATAAAAAAGCGAGCCAAATGGCTCGCTTTTTTATGTCCTTAAGTAAGAAAATTAAGATTTAATCAAATTTTGCAGTATTTTGTATACTTTCTTGAACTTTTTTTAATTTAATGCGTATATACTATATACGACTTTTTAAATTAGGAGGTTTAATCTTGAATAGGACGAAGATGGTTGTAGCTTCATTGGCTGTAGCGGCTTTGATGGCACAGAGTACTACTGGGATTGCAGGTGCCGCAGCAGCGAAGTCGCAAAGTAATACGGCAGCTGCGCAAGTAGTTAAGACCCTGGGTAACTTAAGTGGTGTTAAAATTACAGGCAAGAGTACTGTGAAATTAAGTAATGTAAATATTTTATCTCAAGGTGATAGTAATGTACTGACGTATACCCTTACTTATCACAATAATGACAGTAAGAGCTTGTCTCTCATTGATTATTGGACGAAGGTCAAAACGAAATCAGGTACGGTATATAGTGTAAGTGTTGTAGGAGCAGATAAGGAGAAAAAGAAGGTTGTTCCAGGATCTTCAGTTAACGTTACCTACACGACAAAAATAGCTAAGCATCTAAAGTACAGCGATCTGAACTTTCAAATCGTCAAATGGAACTTTAGCGTTGCTGGTTATGAGCAAGTGTTAGGGAGTATTAATATTCCGTCTACATATGCTGTAGCAACACCTGTGAATACCACCCGGAAATTGGTGCTAAATGAGTTTTCGGCGAATGCGAAAGTGATGTCAGTTCATGTTTTGGGCTTAGGTGACTCTAATTATGTGAATATTGCTCTGTATTTGCAGAATACGGGCTCTAGACCGATTGAGAATCCAAATCTGAAATATGTCGTCCAGACAGCAAGTGGCACGCCATTTGCCGTAACACCCGATGCTAGCAGCTCGAACATTAAAATTCTGCCACAGGAGAATAAGACGCTCAATCTGATTGCTAAGATCCCTAAAAACGTTAATTTGAATAATCTACAGCTCTTGCTTGTGCAAAATGATGAGACTACAAAAGGTGAAATTCCTGTAGCGTCCATGGGACTTGGTACGAAGCAGGGACAAAGCTCCAAGACTGCTGCTAAAAAGGAAAGATTGCTAAAACTTGATAGTACGAATATTACAACTAGAATAGATAGTATTGCTAGAAATCAAAGCTTTGGAAAAAGTGATCTGTCGATTCAGTTTGCAATTGCGAATAAAGGAGATAAGACGATCACTCTACCTGACTACTCCTTTGAAATTCAGGCTGGCACTAAATCGTATCCGCTTGTTTCCAGTGGCTTAGAAGGAACGGTTTTAGAGCCGAATGATGAGCAAATAATCTCGATCAACGGAACGATTCCGGTAGTTGTTAATGCAGAAGAGCTTGATCTCGTGTTAAAAACGCCAACCGGAGGCTCACAGGTTTCTTCTGAGGAACCGGCAGCGCCAACTACGGGGAACAACAGCTATCCAGTGGCTATATACAAATTGCCAGAGTATACGGAGATGCAGCATGCTCAAGGCCAAGAACGTACGATTAGAAACAATGATGGTGTATTCGGCGTTACGCTAGATGCAATCCAAAAACTACCTTGGAATGACGGAAACTTGTTGGCTACGAAGATTACCATCGTTAACAAAGGCACAAAGGCGGCTAAGCTGCCTGAATTTGCGGGTGCCTATAAAATGGATTTAACAGAGCTTAACAGCACCGTACAGTTGATAAATACGAATATGACACAGATTCTTGGGCCAGGCGAGAAGACGAGTGTATATGTTGTAACAAATGTGCCTTCAAGCTTAAAGTTCTCTCAATTGCAGGTTCAATTACTGCAGAAGCTTGGTGCAGATAAAACAAGCAACTGGATTATGTTCTCTAACTATGGTAATACTAGCGAGCCTACAATGGTTGCAGAGGGAACATATTTCAATCTGGATACGGCTGGCAGGAAATCTGATCTCAAGACACGTAAGACATACTTGTATAAAGGAAGTACAAGCGATATCATCTATACGGAGCTCATTATGAGAAATCTGGAAAATAAACAAACAAGCCTCTCCCAGATGACGGGTTATTTCCAAACGGATGACGGTCAGTATTACAAAGCGGATGTTAACCAGGTGAAACGTGCGGTAGGACCTGATTCAGCAAGCTTAGTCACATTCTCCGCGAAGGTACCTAAAGGAACAACAGTATCCAATTGGAACTTGGTTGTAGGCGAGAGCATTATCGAGAATAAATTTGCAGGTCCAGAGGATACACCGACAGGATTCGTAAATGCATCGGCCATGGAGCTGAATCTGGACAGCAGAAGTATTCAAAGTACGTTGAAGGATGTTGAATTGTTCCCGTACACGTTAACTGTAAAAGAAATTGAGGGACGTACGAATTCTTCGGGCTTAGAAGTGAAGATGAAGTACGACCTGAAACGAGACTTGACGTACGATATGGGCGAATTCCAGCATAAGTTTATACTTGAAGTTACTGATTCCAGCGGTGCAAGATTCGAGAAGGAAATCGAACTGGAGAAAGACTTTATCGTAGGTAATAATCAAAACTTCTCTTTTGCTATCAATGATCCAATCTTCTCAACTACTAGATCTGGAGGCTTCCAATTCTCTATTTATGATTCTTATCAAGGAGAGAAAACAAAGATTGCCTCAAAAGCTGCATATTTTGTAAATGATGATTTATATTAATATTTATAAACTAAGCAAAAATCCCTCTTGTAGGGATTTTTGCTTGTTTCCATCTCTTAAACCTACTATCATAAAATAGATTAATAGTTGGAGTGAAATAATTTTAATAGAACCTTGGACATAAATAGGAGGTACTAATGAAGAATACGTGGAAAGTGGCAGCTGCAATTGTTTTAATAGGTGGCGGGGTATGGGCAGGATCTTTGTTAAATGAGAATGTAGAAGGGGCATCCGTGACGAATCAGCCAGGAACCGCAGATGATCCTGTTGTGACCAAGAGCTATGTCGATCAGCAGATCCAACAGGCTTTAAAGGGGGGTGGCAGCTCGTCACCTTCTACAGGAGCTGCGGATGCAAGCACAGGTACGTCAGGAGGCAGCGCTGCAGCACCATCCTCAGATGATGATGTGAAAATTGTTCAAGTGAAGCCTGGCCAGAAACTCATTGCGGCCGCAGGATCAGAATTTGTCGTAAGGGCAGGAAAAGCAGTTATCTTTAGTGAAGATCAGAATGGTGTAGCTGATTTAACGGATGGGAAGGACATCACAAATGGAGGTACGGTTACGAACAATCATTTGTTATCTTTCCCAAGAGAAGGCCGGGGTATTCAGCATCAAGAGGGTCAGACACATCCACTAACCGTTATGGTGCGCGGAGAGTATTCTATAAAGTAAGAGAAAATTATCGTAAGATGTCCTCATGGAAGAATAATACCAGTAGTAACAAACATTGAGACGGCTAGCCGATGGCTCATGAAGCATACTACTCCTTGAAGCATTCATTTTATAAGGAGGTGCCAAGAGTATGGCTAGAAGCAATCGTAAAATCATTCCGGAGAGCCATCAAGTACTGCACCAGTGGAAATATGAGATAGCCGCCGAATTCGGATTGGCCGTGGGTCGCAATGCAGGGACATCTGGCTTTGCCGATACAGAGTTTGCAGGAGAACTTGGTACGACTGGAGCTACATCGGGTTATTCGAGCTACTGGGGGCATCTGACGGCTCGTGAGAACGGCTCGGTTGGCGGTGAAATCACGAAAAGACTAATCGCACAGGCCCAGCGAGACTTTATGAATTAATTATTCTTAAAATTGCTTTTTTATTTTGACATGACCTGGCAAATGCGTTAATATGACTTTTAAGGATTGTCAAATCAACCTTTTCCGCTATGGAAAAGGTTCATTTTTTGCTACTAGCTTATTTTTGGGAATCCTCACAATGTTGCAGGGTAGCCCATTCAAACTATGAAGCGCATTGTACAATATTTCTAGGATTGGATACCTAGGCAGATGCCACACTATCCACATGGGGAGGTTGATTGAAATGTCCATCAAAGGACGCCATTTATTTACTTCTGAATCCGTTACCGAGGGTCATCCGGATAAGATTTGTGACCAGATCTCCGATGCGGTGCTTGACGCTTTTTTAAAGGAAGATCCTTATGCGCGCGTGGCGTGCGAAGTGTCCGTAGCTACCGGACTTGTACTTGTTATTGGCGAGATTAGTACAAAATCGGAATATGTGGATATTCCCGCGCTTGTACGGAAGACGATTAGAGAAATTGGTTACACCCGTGCGAAATACGGTTTCGATTCCAATACATGCGCTGTATTGACATCATTGAACGAGCAATCAGCCGACATCGCTCAAGGTGTGAACGCAGCTCTTGAACACCGCGATCCGGCTCAAATGGATAAGGAAACGGAAAATATCGGAGCAGGTGACCAAGGGTTAATGTTCGGTTTTGCAACCAATGAAACTCCTGAGTTCATGCCCCTGCCGATAGCACTTTCCCATCGGATTGCTCGTCGCTTGGCTGAAGTGCGTAAGAATGGCACGCTGAATTATTTGCGTCCTGACGGCAAAACTCAAGTGACTATTGAATATGAAGATGACAAAGTAGTTCGTGTGGATACTATTGTTGTGTCGACACAGCATGCTGAGGAAATTACGCTGGAGCAAATTCAGAAGGATATTAAGGAACATGTTATTCTGCCAGTCGTTCCAGCAGATTTACTGGACGAGCAGACCAAATATTTCATTAACCCTACAGGTCGTTTTGTTATCGGTGGGCCGCAAGGGGATGCCGGTCTTACCGGACGCAAGATTATTGTAGATACTTATGGTGGTTATGCTCGTCATGGCGGCGGTGCATTCTCAGGTAAGGATCCAACGAAAGTGGATCGCTCTGCAGCTTACGCGGCACGTTATGTAGCGAAAAACCTTGTAGCTGCTGGTCTGGCTGACAAGCTGGAAATTCAGCTCGCTTATGCGATCGGCGTAGCGACTCCTGTCTCCATCAACGTAGATACTTATGGAACGGGAAAAATTGCAGAAGAGAAGCTCGTTGAATTGATCCGTGAGAACTTTGACCTTCGTCCTGCAGGGATTATTCGTATGCTGGATCTGCGCCGTCCGATTTACCGTCAGACAGCGGCTTATGGACATTTTGGCCGTACAGATCTTGACCTGCCATGGGAGCGCCTAGACAAGGTAGAGGCTCTGAAAGCACAAGCGGGTATTTAGACGTAAATTTATATATAGTTCATACCTTTGAATGAAGACGGATATCCAATGCGACTCGCATAGGTATCCGTTTTTTGAATTCTTGCAGCAATGAAATGTTGAAAATAGTCGGCGAATTTGCCCCTTGTTCTAAACTTGAGGGGTCATTTTGCCGTTATTATACATAGGTGTGTATTTCGCTACCATGCACGCATGGTGTTATATACGAATTATGGTCGGAAGGAAAGGAGAACGTGAAATGCAAAGGAAGGTTTCGTTTCTGATTGTTGCAGTTTTAATGTTGAACATGTTATTGGGGGCGACAGCGGGTGCTGTTAGTAAATACCCTTCTGGCACAGGTGGGGCAGTTGCCGTGGCTTCAACAAAGTCACTGAATACAGGGAATTTATTGCTGGGCAATGTTTTACTGTCCGCAGCAGGTAGCACCCCTTCAACCTACAGTCCAACAGGTACGGGTGTGCCGGTAAATACGAAATTAGAAATCAAGTTTGGTCATCATAAGGTAAGAACAAATGGATTACAAACTTATTCGATTTCCAGAAACAATTCTGGTTATACGGAGAAAATGGATGTAACAGTAACTCAGTCAACTTACACGAATTCTATGATCTTGACTCCACCCGCCAATTTGCAATACGGGAGCAATTACACGATTACAATTCCCGCAAATGCCTTTATTGTTGGCGAAAATAATGGTAGTAAATCATCGGAAATTCGCTGGTCGTTTACTACTGTGAATGCACCAGCTTCTGCTGCCTTGAATGCTACGACCTTTAGGCCAACGAATGGCAACAGTACTGCAAGTGTTAATGTAAAGCCAGTTATTACGTTTAATCGCAATGTGAGCTTGAATCGCTCCATTACTAATGCGGGGATCACACTCAAGAAGTCATCCAATCATGCAACGGTTCCGATTACAGTGACTTCTAGTGGAAATCAAGTAACGATCTCTCCAAACAGTTCATTGGAATCCGGAATCAGCTATTACATTGAAATTCCAAGGAATGCCATCTATGATGCCCAGAACTCTTCTGTTTATTACGCTGGTCTTTCAGGCACCAATAGATGGACGTTCCAGACCGGAAGTGTGGACAAGACCGCACCTGTCCTTCAGAGCGCAACGATGTACTCGAATACGTCAATCCGGCTTCTGTATAATGAAACTTTGGAATCCTATTATAGTCTGTCCACTTCAAACTTCAAGGTTAGCGTAAATGGAGAGGATCGTCGTATAAGCAGTGTAACTGCCTCAGGTTCGAGTGTATATGTTTACTTGGACACTGGAGTGGCCGTGGGGCAAAATGTCCGCATTAGTTACACTGCTGGTGGTTCACGTCCAATTCAAGATCGGGCTGGCAATGTGGCTGCAAGTTTTTCCAGCCGGGAGGTTACCAATAGCATCGATTCCGTTATGCCAAAGCCGCAAGATGGATATATTTCAGGCAGCACGTTAACACTACGCTTTAGCGAGAGCTTGAAGGATGTATCCAGCAATGCCTATCAGCAGTTTAGAGTAACTGCCGATGGACAAACTAAAAGCATTAATAGAATTAGCAGGAGCGGTTCGTATGTTTACCTTTACTTAAGCAGTTCTGTATCCAATGGTGACGTGGTGAAAGTATCCTATACGCCAGGATCTTATCCGTTGCAGGATCATCGTGGTCAAAATATCGCACCATTCAGCGACTATTTCGTTCGAAACTATAATGATTCGAAGGCTCCAGAATTCACAAAAATCGAAGGCTCTGGCTCTAAAATCGTAATTACCTACAATGAGGCATTAAGAAGTACTAGCATTCCGATGAAAAGCCAGTATTCGGTGTTAGTCAATAATTCGCCCGTGTATGTTACGGGTATTGAAGTGCAGACGAATCAGGTTATTCTAACATTGGCCTCGTCATTCTCCAAGGAGCAGAATGTCACTTTATCTTATGTCTCTGCTTCTGGAGGGATTGCTGATTTAAATGGCAACCTCGCAGGGTATATTAACTTAGAACCTGTGAATTATAATATGGTGGCTGATGGCATTCGTTCAGCAGTGATTCGCGGGGACACGATAACAGTTACCTATAATTCATTTTTAAGATCGGGAAGTTCTGTGTCGGCCTCACAATTTAGCGTAAACGTGGATCAGGTCAATCGGCTGGTGCAATCTGCGGCGGTCAGCGGGGATACGATTACTATAAAGCTGGGTTCGTCAGTATATGCTGGGCAAGTGGTTGAGCTGTCCTATAAGCCAGGCTCAGCTCCGCTTTATGATAATGCTGGGAAGGCATTGCAAGCTTTCAGCCGTTTATCCATTCAAAATCTTACGGGCGGAAGTACAGGGGCTGGAACTGGCAATGTGAGCTTGCCTTCATCTTTAAGCGTGTTTCCAACAGCAGATTTTGATATGGGCGGCTATTTGCTTAATTTGAATGCTGCGCAAATTCAAGAGAGCTTATCCCAGAACAAACAGCAGAATATTAGAAGATACGTCATAGATGAGGCGAAATTACAGGAGGCTTTTCAATTTCTGATCAATAGTAATGCTTTGAATCGGAAAATCGTGTTCGATGTTCCAAGCACAGAAAAAGCAGCAGCGGTCTCATGGCCGTTAGGGGCAGTCGTAAATATGTATGGTCTTGGTAAAACAGGCTCGATAGCTGTACGCCATCAGAATGTGATGTATGAGCTTCCGATCGAGAAGATTGCGTTTCCGGAGATCTCGCGTTCTTTACTCGTGAATAATTTGAATTCTGCATATATTACAATTCAAATGGAGCCGATTCCCCAAGTTCAGCTGCCAACTCAGAACTACAGCAATGGTGTTACAATTACACCAAGTGGAGATCCGGTACAAGTATATGTGACTGCATATAACGGAACCTCTACCCAAAATACAGTCGATGTAAGCCACTCCGGTCATGTGCACTTTCGAGCAGTGAATCAGGGGGCAGCCAATTCAATTGCAGAGACCCAGATATCTCTTGTCAAATATGACTTGGCATCTCGTACCTCTTCTTACGTTCCTGCGAAGGTGACGAAGAGAGGCAATTATAGCATCTTTAATGGTAAAACAACTGGGAATATCATAGTAGGCCCTGCTCTTGGTTACAGTTACTTTAGCGATACGAGAAATCATTGGGCTAGCGCGAATATAAATAGCCTGGCAAGCAGGCTCATCATCGATAGCCGTCAAGGTAATCAGTTCCAACCAAACAGCAACATTACCCGAGCTGAGTTTGCCGTATTCATCGCTAAGGGATTAGGACTTGAAGGAGATGAGGCAAGCGCCCGTCGCTTCCCGGATGTTCCGTCGGGTACCACGGGAGCTTATATCGGGGCAGCTGCAAAAGCAGGCATCATCGCTGGGAATATGGATGGCACGTTTAAACCGAACAGCTACATTACTCGTGAGCAAATGTCACTAATGATGGTGCGCGCCATGGCTTATGCGGGACAGGATATTAATTTGAATGGCTTAACCTCGTCGCAATTGCTGGGCCGATTCAAGGATAGCGCCAAGATTCAATCCAAGGACAACGTAGCTAAAGCAGTGAAGGAAGGTATTATCCAAGGGGTTAGCTTAGATA
Organism: Paenibacillus lentus; assembly: GCF_003931855.1. Classification (NCBI taxonomy): domain Bacteria; kingdom Bacillati; phylum Bacillota; class Bacilli; order Caryophanales; family Paenibacillaceae; genus Paenibacillus; species Paenibacillus lentus. The sequence continues at coordinate 1,448,497 of NZ_CP034248.1, forward strand.
CATTCCAGCCTCAAGGCAATGCTACTCGCGCTCAGGCGGCTGTAATGCTGAAGCGGGTATTGGAGAAATTGAATTATATTTAGTTAGTTCATAAAATCGCATAAAGCAAGAAAGGGGGTGTCCGGAAGTCAGTGAAACTGACTGCTGGACACCCCTTCTTTTGATGAAATAACCTATCACGAAACAAAACTTATGATCCATAACTGTGGGTGGATTACTTTAATAATTCGCGAAGTTCAGTACAGGCATCCCTCAGTGGCTCAGACTTTTCCAAATACAGCATCAAAGCTTCCATTACAACATTAATATGGGACGATTCAAGCGACTCTTCCCTTATTTTTTTTAGGGCTTCACTATAGTTCGCCTTCTCTGCGTCTGTTAGCTGTTCGTCCTTTCTAATCGTGAACTCTAATTCTTCGAACACTTCATGCAGGCGGCGAGCTTTTCTTATCGCGGTTTTGTCATTACTCTTCCTTATTCCCCCTACCAAGCAAGAGTCGAACAGAGAGACATTGTGCATGTTAGGAGTTTTAAAGCCCTCTACCAGAACATGGATAATCCGCCCAACATATACGGCAAGGCTGCGGCATTGTTGATCGGGGAGATCAGAACCGATAAGCTGGAAATATTCCAACAAAATGCTGCCGGCGATAAAGATGATGTCCATTGCATGTTTCTCAATCTCTTTTCCATACGCATCAGTTATACAATCTTCAAACCAAAGATAGAATTTCTCTTCTAAATTCGTCCATGCTTTTCTAATTTTCTCATCGCCTGAATTTTTTAGTGTAGGCATGTTGAACATGAGTATTTGGAAGTTATGATTCAGGACAACTTTCAAATAGGTTGTCATGAGTTCAATGATACGTTCGCCGGGTGAGAGCTCTAAGTTGCGATACAGTTTGCTAACCTCTCTATCCAATGACTCGCTCAAATTGGAGATGCTTTCTAACAGCAACGTCTCCTTGCTGTCATAATATTTATAAAAGGTAGGCTTAGTCATCCCGCTTTTTTTGGCAATTTCGTCGACCGTAGTTAGCGCAACCCCTTTTTCGCCGAAAAGCCGCAGAGCATTCTGTAAAATGATTTCCTTCTTATCCTTATTCATTTAAGGGTTCCTTTCATTATAGTTAAGTAGCGAAGACCTCGCTCGCAAGTTGCAAGCGAGGTCGCTAATTACATAGAGACGGTATCTGTAGCTGTAGAGATAGATTGATCCGACTGATCTGGAGTACGTTTGCGTTTATGCCTGTTTTCTTTCCAAATCGCAACGACCGTGTATATGGAAGGCACTACGACCAGCGTTAGAACTGTTGAGAACATTAATCCGAAAATAATCGTGTAAGCCATAGGCCTGAACAGTATGCTTCCTGCCACGGCCAATGGCAGCATTCCGATCATTGCCGTGAATGAAGTGAGAACGATAGGACGAAAACGAGCGCTTGCTGCTGAAATGACCGCTTCGTACAAGCCGATACCTTCCCGTCTCGCATCTTCGATAAATTCAAGGAAGACAATTCCGTTACGTACGACAATACCCGCTAATGAGATAATACCCATTATACTCATGAAACCAATGGAAGATCCAGAGACAAAGATCCCAATGATTCCACCCGCGGCAGCCAGATATACCGTGGTCATAATAATAATTGGTGCCGATAGAGAGTAGAACTGAACCGTAATCATAATGAATATTAAGAAAATAACAACGACGAACAGCATAGCCAAATCTCCGAATATATCCGCTTGGTCTGAGGTTTCGCCGCCAAATTCAATCGAGTATCCTTCTGGAATACTCATATCATCCAGAATAGCGCGTACCTCGGCGTTAAGCTCCGATGCTGTCTTTCCAACCGCATTAGCTTCCACTGTGATCATGCGTTCAAGGTTATAGTGCTGAATTTTTTGCGTTGTGAAAGACGCCTTCATTTCAGCTAGCTGTGCTAAAGGAACTTGAATCCCTAGTTTGTTGGTAATAAAAATTTGCTGGAACAATTCATTAGGACTTGCTCCTTGATTAGAAGCTTGAAAATTAATATCGACAATTTGCTTGCCCGTATCAAAATCGCCGATATCCAGTCCATCGCCCATCAGTCGCAGCGTTTGCGTTAGCGTGCTGTAATCGATCATATATTCGTCCATGGCTTGGTTGTTCACTTCAAACTCTAGTGTATAACTCTGATTCCCGAAATTATCCTTGATTCCCGTCGCGCCTTCTAATCTGGAAATTTTCTCTTTTAGCTGCTGCGACAATTCCTGGAGTGTATCCAATTCTTCGCCAGCAATCCGGACGGATACCGCGGAACCAACTGGAATACCAAGCCGGGGTACGTGGGTCGAGATTGTTGCGCCAGGAAACTGTCGCTTCAGCTCGGCTTCCCAAGTAGAGACAGTCGTATCTAATTTAAATAGATCCGGCTTTCCGATCACAGAAATTTGCCCGACAGAAGTCGAAGGGGCAAGGACGTTTGTAATGTCGGAGTATATTTGCGGTGCTTTGCCGCCAACTCCCACGCTGACAAACTCGGTCTCAGGCTGTTTTTCTACCCATTCGGTGATTTGATTCACCATACGATGAGTCTCCTGGAAGGACGTACCTACAGGCATCTCTACATTGATGCTAACATGAGGATCCTCAGATTCCGGGAACAAATCGATTGGTGTAACCAAAGCTAGACTGAACGAGGCTGTTCCGATAAGGAGGCCTATGCTTGCATACAATTTAGGTTTTTTAAGTACTTTAGGAATTAAAGTACCAGCGTACCATTTGGTTAACATCTGGATTTGTTTGCCCAGCAGGCCAGCAGGTTTAGGCTCCTTAGCAGAAGGGGCCCTCTGATCGTCGTTGGCAGCTTCACCTACAGAACTGTTTTTGACTGCTGCTCGCTGCCTGCGACGCTTCTCATGCCACTCCCGGAAAATCGGTATGATGGTTAGCGACATAATCATGGAAGCAAACATGGAGCAAGAAATAACAATGGGGAGAGGCTTAATGAAGGAACCGATATCCCCAGTTAAAAATAGCAATGGTGCAAAAGCAAAAATTGTCGCTAGGGTTGCAGTCAGGATGGATACGGCTACTTCTTTCGCTCCTTTGATGGAGGCGACTTCCGGGCTTTCTCCCAGCACGCTTAATCTGCGTTCGATGTTATCGTTGACAACAACGGCATCGTCGACCAATATCCCCAGAACAATTATTAAACCTACGATAGAAATTTCATTGATGGTAATTCCCGTGAAAGGCATCACGATCATTCCCATAGCAATAGAAATCGGTATGGCAGCCGCCACGACTAATGAGGTCATTAGGTTGAGGCCTAATGTACAGACCAAGATGACAGAAGCGATAGCAATAAGCATCTCCTGCAGCAGTTCGCTAAACATTTTGCTGACGACTTCCTTCTGACCGAAGGCAGAAGCAAAGTGTGTATTGCTTGGCAAGCTTCCTTTTAGCTCGTCTAGTTTGTCTGAAATCAGTTGATCCATATTCGGAACATCCGACCCCGTCTGTGCGGAAACATTGATCGAGATGGCGGGTTTCCCGTTGTAATATGCAAGATAGGTTGGTTTTTTCTCCTCTAGCTGAACCTGGCCGACGTCTTTTAAGTACACCGGAAATCCGCTCTGAGTTCTGCTAATGAGCACCTCATTCAGCTCTTCGGCCTCTTTGATTTCGGAAACGACTAATTCATAGCTGCGCGAATCATAATCCATCGAGCCAAGTGGCGTACGGTTGTTCATATTAGTTACAGCCTGTACGACCTGTTCCCAAACGATACCATACTGCTCTAATTTTTGCAGGTCGACCTTAATACTGACTTCCTTCTCGGGGATTCCTTCGATATTTACATCAGCGACACCGCTTACCTGGCGTATCTTATCCCGCCATTCGATCATGAGATCACTGAGTGCATACAGATTATCCGGGTGATCAGCATAGATGACATAGGAGCCTATGAAGGAGGAGAAAAGGTCGTCATTCACAATAGGCTTCATGGCGCCACTTGGCAAATCGGCGGTGGCATCCTCCACCTTTTTCCGTAATTGATCCCATGTTGCAGCCGCGTCTGCTTCTGGATAAGCATATACCATGATGGAGGAAACGCCACTTGAGCTGGTCGATTCAATGGTTTCAATGGTTTCAACCTGCTTGATGGTCTGTTCCAGAATCTTGGTGACCGATTGTTCCACCCGTTCCGGCGTTGCTCCCGGGAAAATAGTCGTGACCATCGCTTGCTTCAAAACGACGTCGGGCATATCCTGACGGGGAAGAGTAGTGGCGCTAAAGATACCGAATAGAATAAATATGATGAATAATAATATCGTGATTTTTCTTTTTTTGATGGAATATTCGATCATTCTGCATAGCCCTCCACGATCGTGATCGAATCTCCGTCAAATAATCGATCTGCCCCGACGCTGACAACGGCATCGCCTTCATGAAGCCCAGAGGCAATGCTTAAGCGATTATCTTCACTTATGCGATTCCCCAATTCTATTACTGTTTTAACGGCTTTACCGTTAACGTGTTTGAAGACATAGGGCTCCTGTCCATTACTAATCACTGCTCCGGCTGGAACAAAGATTCCCTCCTGCCCGGTGGATGATAAGCCGACGCGAACGACTTGTCCTGGAATCCAATCCTGCTTCGGATTGGGGACGCTCACTTCCACGGTTAATGTTCCCGTTCCTTGATTGGTTGCAGGAGAGACTCTAACAACAGTGCCTTGGCGTGTAGTGCCGTTCTGCTCCAATGCGACCTCTTGTCCAGGTTTCCAATCGGATGCTTGCTCACTTGGAACGGCAATCGGAACCATCAGCGTGTCGACAGTGCCGATGACAAAGGCTTCTGCTCCAGCGGGGGCCATTTGGCCGACGATTGCTCTTTTACTTAAAATAACACCATCTAGTGGCGCGGTTAGTTTTGTTTTGCTTAAAGCTAATTGGACTTGCTCCAACTGAACTGTTGCTTGATCGTACGCCGCTTGCGCTTGCATTTGGGCGGCTTTGGCTTGGGTTACAGCTGCCTCAGCTGCACTTTGGCCAGCTTGGGCCTGTTCAACTCCAGCTTGTGCCGACTTGCGCTGCTCTGGAGTAGCCCCTTCAGTCAACTCCGACAGCACTTGCTTGGCGTTCTCCAGTGAAGTTTCAGCATCCTTAAATTGCAGTTGAAACTTCTCGTAATCATCCAGTGAGATCAGGCCTGCAGAATAAAGATTCGAATAACGCTCTTCATCAGCCAGGAATTTATCATAGGCACTCTGAGCCATTGCGACCGCATTCTGCGTCTGAGCGAGCTTCTGGGCGGAGGCTCCTTTCTCCACGGCAGTAAAGTTGGCCTCGGCTGTATCCAGCTGTGCCTTTGCCGCCTTTGCTTGCGCTTCTGCGGCTTGAACTCCTGCTTTGGCTGCGCTGAGCTGGCCAGTGGCCTGAGCTACGCCGTTTTGTGCTTGCTTCAGCTGCAATTGGGCATTCTCATCATCAACGATGGCCAATACATCTCCTGATTTGACTCGATCCCCGGCCTCTACCAGCGTTTGTTTAATCTCTCCATTGACTTGAAAAGCAATGCTCGCTTCCACTTCTGGTTTTAGCGTTCCGGAGAAATTGTACTCCGCATTTAAAGGTTCTTTTTTAATAGTGATTACCTGTACAGCAACAGCTTCTTCTTCCGAAGCACTCTGGTTATTAGCTGAGCTGCATGCGGCAGTTGTCATCATCATTGATATGGCTAAAAATATAGCCGACCATCGTCCCTTCATTTAGTTCCTCTCCTCATGAAAATTTATCTTCTAGTAAAATTTTTAACTTTAAAGTAACCCAGTCGTGGCGCGCTTGTCAAGCAAAGCCGAGAAAGTTGATTTCTAAATTTTCAGATGATATTATGGGGACGATATGACTAGTCTGATTCGGGAGAGAGAGGTAAATTTTTATGAAAAAATGTCTATCGGCAATGATATCGTCACTGCTATGTTTGAACCTTTTATCAGCAGGGCCGGTAGCAGTCTATGCCGCACAAGCGGATGAAGACAACACGATTCGTACCGGGAAAGAAGCGACTCTCAAAGAGGTGTTAAGGGATTCCTTTATTGATTCAGGTACCTTGGTGCCAATTAAACGCCTAGACCTGGATACGGTGCTGAAGTTATCGTTGGATCATTCACTGAATTATAAATTATTAACTTTTAAATTGACGGCTTTAAAATTAAATGAAGGCAGTCTTAAAGAACAGAAAAAAGAACTTGATCAAGCTAGCGGAGGAGCCGGCAGTTCATATACATTACCGGAATCCATCGAGGAGATTCAGGAGAAATATGGTGAGATTCCGGAGGAGATGCTGCCATCCTTATATCCAACGCTAGAAACTAACATCGTTGTTAATCAGTTATTGAATGGTGTTGGAAATATCGCCGATGCCATGAATAAGCAATTGCAGGGACAACGCGATCAGTTGATTCTTGCCTTGAAACAGATAGAAATGGAACAGGCGAACACGGTTCTTGAGTTAGAGGAAGCTCGCATAGGAATTGAATTGCAAGTGACTTCGCAGTATGCGGAACTGCTCTCGTTAAACAAACAACGGGCTGTGGCCGAGGAGTACTTAGAGATACTAAAAGCAGATATGCGGCGAGCCGAACTGTTGCAGGAGATGGGGATGATTTCTGCAGCCAAGGTGACCGAGGCGCAAAGGGAAGTTCAGAAGCAGGAGCGGCAGATGGAAGGGTTAAAAAACAAGTATGAGTTGGCATTAGTCCAGTTTTGCTTTGACCTTGGCATTGCTTATGATCCGAATATTGTACTGGCAGACCTGCCGGATTATACCCCGCAGCCCATCCTTCGTTTGGAGAGGGAGCGCATATTGGCGAAATCATTTGAGATGAAGCGGCAGTGGAACTCGATCATTCTGGCAAAGCATCAAGAGAGTCATACTAATGCTACTAATGATGATCAAGAAGATTTGCTAGAGATGAACGTGCGTATCGCAGATCAACAGGCTGAGAAGGCACGCATCGAACTTAACAAAAAAATCGATGAGCTGTACAGTAATGCGGAAATGGCCTACAAGGCTTACGAAAATGCCTTGACTGATTATGAGAATGCTAAGCAAGATAATGTACACATGATGAAACGATTCGACAACGGTTTAATATCCCGCCATGATTATGACAAATCAGCATTCATTTTGACGCAGCAGGAGACTGCTAGGGAACTAGCTCGAATTCAGCTTTACGTAGTAGAGCGTTCGGTGGATGCGCTTGAAAAAGGCTTTATTATGTAACAGCAGTTTAAGAGTTCATATTCCTCTATCGTTCCTCTATCCCTTAATAATTATGATGAAATTGAATTGGTTAGGCATGCAAAACGTTCTTCCATTTTTAAGATGGCAGGACGTTTTTGTGGTTGTCAGCCTGGTTATGATTGTTCTATCGTCAAGTAACCTTCACGAGTAGGGATGTTGCCAACGGCAAGAAAGATGCACTTGGCGTTTAAATATTCCCAGCAACGCATCTTCTTAACGACAGGATTTGCCGCCCAGGATCGCCGGCCCTACCTTATGGCCTGATCCGCAAACCCAGATTTTTAACTAGTCTCGCACTTCAGTTATTCAGCCTTCCTGCATCGCGTAGTAAGCCTTCCTGTAGTGCTGTAGTCAGCCGATTGTAAGCCCACTGTAGTCATGGCCTCTCCGCGTGCTCTATGTGCCTTGTACCTGCAAGCTGCTGTAGTCAACCGCTCTGCATGGCTCTGTGTACCTTTTACCTGTAAGCTGCTGTAAACGGTAAACGCTGTTCTGTACGGCTTGCACCACTGTAGTCAGCCGAGTTACATACCTCTTTGTAAGCAACTAAGTTAGTGTCTGTCTAGAATACATATTTGCAACGCGAACTATTGTACGGCGTCGCATGTGAGAGGATGATTCGCGCAATAACTGGATTAGCAGTACGTAAAAGTTGCGCTTAGTTGCTGAGTGTACGATTAGCTGGATTTCTTGTAGTTAATATGAGCCAAAAGGGGAAGTAAGTCAAAAAACAAGATGTAGATACACGAAATCCAGTTGTTTTTTCTAATCGTGGAATAGGGCTAAAAATAGATACGAGAAATCCATCTAAATTTAATATTTCGATTAGGAAGTAAGCCAAGTTGGATTCAACCGAAGCTTTCATAAGGGTTGGTAGATTATAAGTCTTACGAAACCATAGCGAGTTAGTATACTAAGTCCCAAGCGTTTCTAATAAGTTCATACTGATGTACGCGCAATCCAGCCCCGGAGTAAATGGGGCGAAGCCAGCCTTTCTGAGTTAGTGAATGTAAAATCCGAATGGCCGTGCGATGATCCATACAAAGATGCGTTGCTACTTGTTTGGGGCGTACAGGCTGCATAGAACTTAAGCATAAGCGAATAACTGCTGCTTCTTCTAAATCGCCCGGCTTAAGGGAATGTTGTTGTGTCAAGTAACGGTTGAAAAGTAACTGCAACAAATTGCGGCATATTTCGGGCCTGTTGGCAACGTCATCGTATGCTAGGGATATTACTCGGTAGCCAAGTGTTTGCAAGTAAAGCTCGCGATTCAATTCATTGCTGTATTTTGTCCGATCCATCTCGGTGACATGCGGCCCATAGCCTTTAATTTCAAGTATGAATCTTAAATGCCCTGGTAAGAAGGCAAAATCACTGAAATAGGAGCGTCTGCGCCAGTCGGGAATTTCAAATTCGGGATGAAGATGATCAAAGTTTCCGAACAGGGGCCACCAGATATTTTTCAGGAAGAGTGTCTCGCCGTGACCATGCCCCCTCTCAAGACGTGACCTACGTTCTCCCTTGCGACGCAGAATGTGACTGGAAATAAATTGCTTGTGAGCTTTTTCGAATTCCATGGTATACCTGCCTCCCGATAGATTTTAATGGATATCAAAATATAGTAAAACACAAAAAAACGTCCTACCCATAAAAGCTGGACAGGACGTTCTTCGTCATGAATAACATTATTATACAAATAAATGCTATATTTAGCCAGTGGTATAGGTAGTAGCAGATTATACTTTGCCGGGAAGAAGAGGGGGAGGAGTAGGGAAGAGGAGGGGAAAGGAGTGGAGTGGGGAAGAGTGACAATAGGCGTGGTAGCTTTTAATTTAAATGGATTTTGAGCTATTAAATCAACCGAATTTCATATTAAGCTGAAATTAGCTGGATATAGGGTATTTAAAATGGCTTAAAAATTTGAAAGTTACTCTCTTGGCAGATTTAATTACCATAAATCCAATTAATTTTATTCTCGAGGTTATTTGCTTTAAATAGGTGCATTAAATCCATGTATCTTCGATCTGGGTAAGTATGCCCATACCATAAGTCATTGATTCAACATGATGATGCGAAACTCATTAATCCATCCGTGAATCACCATCAATTACCGTCAATCGCCATCTTCACCATCAATTTTGCCATTTCTCCACTAAACTCTGCTAATAACTCTACCATTAATCTACAATCCCCTTTCCACTAACTCAATTTCACCATTATCCCACGACTGACTCCCCCTTTAGACCTCTAGATCACCCTAATTTCTTTTCGTTTCATCAATCTTGTGATTTTGCGTAACTTTTCCGTCTAAAAGTAGTCTATTATTTATGTACTAGATTCTTGGAATGGAAGAATAGGGATCTAATTTCTGCATAAAGCATACAGATGGGAGAGTAATGAAATAAATGGTAGTTCGCAAAGACGCAAAATTGGTACGGGTCGCGGTACGAAGCGGAAAGAAGCTTGCTATTGTTACGCTGGCCGGTTTGATATGGATTCAGCCTGTCTGGCATGTTGGAACAGGATGGTTTGGACCTGTTTCATCGGCTCATGCGGCTTCGGAGCAGGCAGTCAAGTTGAGTGAAGAATATATTACGTCTGGCGCCAAGCTATTAAAATATCAATATACGACAACTAGATCCGGCAAGTCGGTAAAGGTTCTTGCTGATGTCATTCAAGTAGATTTAACTAATCCCTACGTTCATCTAGATGTCATGACCGGAAAAGAAGGACAAGTGACTACCCGTCAGTCTGTCCAGGGGATGGCTAGGGAGACCGGGGCGGTTGCAGGCATTAACGGTGATTTCTTCTCGATGACGGGGCAGGGCGTTGCGCTTGGTGGTACAGTATCCCAGGGAACGCTTGTAACGAGTCCGTCGCAGCTTACGGGGATGTACGCCTTTGCTGTCCGCAATGACGGCACACCGCTTATCGATCGCTTTGAGTTCCAGGGCAGCGTTATGACAGATAGTGGGCTGGTCTTTCCGCTGTCCGGCATAAATCAGGAAGCGTATATTACGGAGCCTGACAAGTCCTACAGCCATGCAAATAAGATGTATATATATACAAGTGCCTGGAAGTCTGAGGATCGGCCTAAGGATAGCTCAACAACGCCTACAGAGGTACTCGTCCAAGGTGATGTGATTCAGCAAATATCGATCCAAGCGGCGATACCCGCTCAAGTGCCTTCGGATGGGTACATATTGCGAGCGCATGGCGCAGCTGCTGATTTTATTGCGGCTAATATGTACGTAGGTCAGCGATTGGATACAAGCTATCGGCTGCGTTCCGTTGCTAGCGGGCAGGAGCTGGATCCTGCTGAATTGAAAATGTTGATCGGCGGACATACACTGCTTGTGGATCAGGGGAAGCCCTCTACATTTACCCGCTCTATTACCAGCATTAGCGGCAGTAGTGCAGTGGCCCGTACGGCTGTGGGCTATTCCAAGGATGGAAAGTATGCCTATCTGATTGCCGCTGAAAAGAACAGCAACAGCTCTGGCATGACTTTGGCTGAACTGCAGAAGTTCATGACGGCGATTGGCGTGTGGAGGGGGCTAAACCTGGATGGCGGCGGCTCTACGACAATGGTTGACCGGCCGTTGGCAGAGAATGAAGCTACCCTGACCTTTAGAACATCGAACGGGGACGGCTCGCAGCGCGCGGTGGCCAATGGTCTTGGTGTGTATACGACCGCTCCTCAAGGCACGCTTAAGGGACTTAAGGTTAGCGGCGAATCCTCCATTCTCATTGGACAGACGGTAACTTATTCACTTAAAGGTTATGATAATTACTATAACCCGGTAGACACATCAGGCATTCAAGCTGCCTGGAAGGCGGATAACGGGAATGTAAGCTGGACGGGGGCAGACTTCAAGGGCGTGAAGGCAGGGACATCCCAAATTACGGCGGTTAGCGGCGAGGCTAAGGCAAGTATGTCGGTTACCGTGTTGGGCGGCAAAGATCTGGACAGCCTGTCTTCAACGACGACTTACGCTCCGCTTGAAGCGGGGACGAGCGTATCCGTCCCTATGACGGCCAAGCTTAAGGAGGGTCGTACAGTAGAGGTGCCAGCTGAATCCCTGACTTGGGAATTCAAAGGGATGAAGGCTTCAGTGTCCGACGGTGTTTTAACCGTGCAATCGGTGAACCCGGGTGCGAAGGTGGCCTATGCTACGGCAAAATATGACGGATTCAGTTCCACTCCAATCGTTTTGTCGACTTCGGTGGAGCAGATCTGGGAGAACTTTGAGAATGCGGCGTACCCGATTTCTTTTAAAGGGCTGCCTGTGGAAACAACAGGATTGGCCTCCATTGTGCAGGGCACGGGAGATCGCCAAAGCTCTAAAGTGCTTCAACTCGATTATGACTTTTCGAACGGCGTAGGCAATAAGTTTGCTTATGCGGAATTTAATGGAACAGCAGGCCAGAGCATCCCAGACGGCTCTACAGCTATGTCGATAGATGTGCTGGGGGATTCTAGCCTCAATTGGCTGCGTGCTGAATTTGCAAATCCGGATGGAAAGGCCGTGTATGTGGATTTGGCCAAGCCGCTTAATTTCTCGGGCTGGAAGACGTTGACCGTCGATCTGACCGCTGCAGGCTTGAAGCCTTCCGCAAAGCTAAAGCGTCTGTATCTCGTGAATCTGGAAGAAGGACAGGATGAGCGGGCATTAATGGGAAGCGTATCTTTTGATAATATTAAATTCACATCACCTGTTATGGATGGAGACACGGGCGTGCAAAGCGCCAAAGTAGTCATGACAGTTGGTCAGAAATCCTTGACCGTCAATGACAAAAAGCAAACAATTGATGTAGCTCCGCTACTAAAGGATGATACGACCTACGTACCGATCAAGTATGTGCTTGATTCTTTTGGTGGACAGTCAGAATGGAATAGTACGGCTAAGAAAATCACCGTGATGTCTGGCAGCACAGTACTTGAATTAACGGTAGGCAAAAAAGAATTTACGCTGAACGGAGCACGAAAACAATCAGCGGTTTCGCCAATTATCGTCGATGGAAGGGCTTTAGTCCCATTAAGATTGGTGTCGGAAGCACTTGGTATTGATGTAAAATGGGAAAAGAAAACCAAATCCATCACCCTTGAATCATGATATGATAAACTATGGCATATATGGATACAAGGAAATGGAGAAGGTGTAATTGGATTTTCAAGCCGATGCTATAGATCGCGTAATTAAGAACGCCATAGGCGTTATGGAAAACAGCAAACTGCAAATGTTGGAAATATTGGATTCGGCACGAAATGAGCTGAAGACGCTGAATAATGAGCTTCAGCAGGTCATGAAGGAAACCGCGGAGACCGTGGAGAAAGTCGACCAGCTTGAAGTGAATTACAGACGTTCCCGCGTCCGGCTGACAGAAGTCAGCCGGGATTTCGTGCGCTATAAAGAAGAGGACATCAAGCAGGCCTACGAGAGAGCAACACAGCTGCAGCTCGACCTGCTTATTTACCGTGAAAAGGAAATGTATCTGAAGGCCAGACGTGATGAATTGCAGAAGAGGGCTCGCAATGTGGATAAATCCGTTGAACGGGCGGAGACAATCGGCACGCAAATGGGAGTTGTGTTAGAATACTTGTCAGGGGAGCTCGGACAAGTTACACGCATACTAGAGTCCGCCAAAAACCGCCAAATCATCGGCTTGAAAATCATTCTCGCACAGGAAGAAGAGCGGAAAAGAATCTCCCGGGAAATTCATGATGGACCCGCCCAGTTACTTGCAAATCTAGTACTTAGGACGGAAATTGTAGAAAGAATGCTAGCTAGGCAGGAATTTAAGATGGTTCAGGACGAAATAATAGATTTGAAGGGACAAGTGCGCTCCAGTTTGGAAGAAATGCGAAAAGTCATCTTCAATCTTAGGCCGATGGCTCTGGATGATCTGGGGCTCATTCCGACCTTGCGCAAATATGTGCATGACTATGAAGAAAAGACCAAAATTCGGACGACCTTTGAGACAAGAGGCAAGGAATTCCGTTTGACCTCTGCGATGGAGGCCGCGGTCTTCAGATTGGTCCAGGAAGCGCTCACTAATGCGGCAAAACACGCCTTTCCAACGTATGTCGTCGTAGAAATTACGTATCAGGCCCAGATGGTTAAAATTATGGTGCAGGATAACGGACTGGGATTCAAGGTGGATCAACTGGAGCAAAAGAACAAAGAGCATACCCATTTTGGATTAATTGGCATGCGGGAAAGAGTAGAATTGCTGGAAGGAAGAATGGAAATAGAATCAACGGCGAATTTGGGTACCAAAATCGTCATCCATATCCCGACAAACGCAGAGAAGAGGAAGGAGTTACAGGATGGATAATCTAAGTTCTAACACTAAACAGACAATCAAAGTTCTCTTGGCTGATGATCATCAACTTTTTCGTGAAGGCCTTAAACGGATCTTAAACATGGAGGAAGATATTGAGGTCGTTGGCGAATGCGGCGACGGATCCCAGGTCTTGGAGTGCTGTCAGCAATTTTTTCCTGAAATCGTCTTGATGGACATTAACATGCCCCAGTTGAATGGGGTGGATGCAACAGCCGAGCTTCGCGATGCTCTCCCAGAGATAAAGGTCATTATTCTATCTATACATGATGATGAGAGTTATGTGTTTGAGACGCTTCGCAAAGGGGCAACAGGCTATTTGCTCAAAGATATGGAGGCAGAGTCGCTCGTAAATGCGATTCGCACAGTAGCTGAGGGGAACGCTTTTATTCATCCGAAGGTAACGGGCAAATTGATTCAGCAGCTGCGCCGGATGGAATATTTAAGCGAGACTGGTGCTATTGCTGAGGATAGTGCTATTCGCGAGGCTGGGGTTAAATTCGTAGCCGGGGATGATAATCCACTGACAAGACGCGAGGCGGAAGTGCTTCGTCTGATGGCGGAAGGCCGCAGCAATAAGATGATCGGCGAACACTTATTTATTAGTGAGAAGACGGTTAAGAACCATGTCAGCAGTATTTTGCAGAAAATGGATGTGGATGATCGGACGCAGGCGGTTATTAATGCCATCAAGTTCGGTTGGGTAACTTTATAAAATGAGGAACTTTGCTATAGCGGATACAGACGCCAGCAGGGAGAACTAGCGCTTTTAACTTCCAATATTTTCTTTTTATTGAAATGTGAGGTCGTTAAGGATGGTTGGTAATGCAGTTTGGCCTGTACATATAGCTAGGCAGCATGATTCTAACGCAACAAACCAAAGTCAAAGTCCCGTTTTACACTACCATTAGGGGCCAAATGAAGGCCCAGTAACCGACTTTCTTTCCGCGGCATATATTGTCGCATAAGGAGGTTGAGTCGCATGGTTCCTTACATGGTTTGGGTCCTGTTAAGCTATGGTGTTGCTGGATTAATTGTGCACCTTCTTCATAACAGGCAATTAAGGGATAAGCCGAATCTTTGCAAACAGGTTCACTATATTCTGGTGGCCCATAATCATGAGAAGCAGATGGAGTGGTATTTGCGGGCGTTACTTTGGTACAGTTGTTTAAGAGCACAATCATTAAGGGTTACAATACTGGACGAGGGATCGCAGGATGATACGCTGGCCATCATTGAACGGATGAAGTATGCTAATGGCATGGATCTGACCGTGATCGGCACAGCCGACATTGAGGATCAACATGAGAGCATCTGGTACAGCAACCCTGAAGATGGAGAGCAATCGAAGTTCATTGATCTCCGCATACCGCAGGAAGCGGCTAAGATACCATATGTCCAGGTATAGCTGGAATCAATTGAATATGGAGGAGAATCGTAAGATGTGAAGCACACTCTTGGGCCAGGGCCGAGGGGTGTGCTTTTTTGCATTTTTTGTAGAAGAGGTGAGCTGGGAATCGGAGGAATGCTTAGGTGAGGCCATGAATGTACAGGGATGTACGTTAAGTAGGTGAATGCATGCAGTTGAGTGAATTGACGTAGCTGGATGAGATGAGTGTAAGGGTTGAAGTGTACGTTAGTGTATACAGGCGAAGGTGGGTGAATGTAGGAGAGTGAGGTGTGTGCGTAAGCGTGTATAAGTGAATGAGGTGAAATGTAGGGGATGAACGTACGTAGCGTAGGTGAATGCAGTAGCAGTACATAGCAGTTATGGGGCACACCGTTATGCATGTGGCAAATGTAGGGGAGTGAAGTTTAAGTAAGTGTAATCAGGTGAATGCGAGTGAATGTACACCAGATGTACATAGAGTCATGGGCCACAGGTATGCATGCAGTAAATGCAGGTGAGCGTACACGGGGATGGATATATGTGGATTTCCTGAATAAAAAACGCAGGGGCAGGGGGCAATGGATTGTAAGTGGAGGTGAAAAAATGCAAGAGAATAAAAAGGAATGAAAAAGAATCTGATGAATTCCGGGTTATATGAATGAAAGAAAGAAGAAATGAAGAAGGAGGAGTGGCTGATAAGTAGGAGGGCGGCCAATGCCCAGGCAGGAATTAACGAGGGTTCAGTATGATTGCTGTGAGCCGGTGATTTGAACTAGTTGAGTGCGTGCAAGGTTGGTGCTGGTGACTAGTATGGGGGAGAAAGAGCATGGTTAGCTGTGTTAGCTGCGATATTTATTGGAACCCGAGAGGGTGAAATTGATAAGAAGTATGGAGGGTTTTAGGATAGCTGGATTTGTTGTATTTAAAAGTGTTGCTCTTCTGTTATGTGTGTAAATAGCTGGATTTCTTGTAGTTAGAACGAGCTTTATAGGGAAGGAATGTCTAAGAAAAGGCATTAGATACATGAATTACAGTTATTTCAAAAAGTCCGGGACAGAAGTTAAAAATAGTGACAAGAAATCCATCTATATCTAGCATTTGCGATAGGAAAAGCCAAGGGAGAGAAGGAGGGGAGAAGATTGAAAATCTGCGTGTATGCAGTCAGGTGTAAAAAAGGATGGGGGATAAGGGTTAGTCTTGATTTTGCAGTTGATTTGGCGTGGTGGACGCAGGGAGAACAGAAGGGGGAGAGGGCTTTTGATCAGAGTGATACGGGAGGGAGTAATTTAGACCGCCAAGCTAAAGGGGAGGATGAGGTATGCGAACACGGGACAGTGTCAACCGAGCATGAAAAAGATGCACAGAGGGCGGATATCCTTCTGCTGTTAGCTGATGAATTGCCTCTTGGTTTGGGGATAGGCCTGCGTGATGAATTTGTACATAATGAGGCGATGGACGAGTGGGGCCCTAGGGAATGGAGAGAATATGTGCAAGTAGAGTGGGGCAAGCAGCTTGAGAAAGAAGGAAGCCGAGAGCGCTCCTTTCTCCAGGAGCTTAAATCCGTGCAGCTTATATGGACCAGATTAAGCGGGATGACACCGGAGGGGCGGGTCCTCGAAAAAGAGCTGGGAGCAAAACAGGCTTGGGCGGGGGAGTTGATGGAGCGGGTTGCGAGATCCGGTCTAGGGGCATCGGAAAAACAGGTGTTGGATGTGTCTGTACCAGACACGGAAACGATGGACGGAATAGGGATAATGGACGCGGAGGCATTAGATACGCGAGAACTGGGCACGGAGGTGGTGGAGTATGCCGCGTCACGTCTTGCGAACGCACTGGCGGGGCGCTCGCTGCTGGCAGCGGAGCTGCAGCAGCTCCTCGCGGAACGCCTGCCGGAGCTGGCGCCGGCATGGCGCTCCGCCGCCCAGTACGCGCACCTGCGGGGGCGCGTACAGCTCACCGCGGGCGTGGCCCCGGCCACCGCCCGCCATAGCCGTGCCCTGCTGCGCAGCAGGGCACGGCCTCCCCGCTGCCGGCGTTGCGGCAGCGAAGCCCCTCGCCGCACGCCCTGCGGGTCGTGCGGCCTGAGCAGCTGCGCCTATTGCGAGGCCTGCCTCGCGCTGGGGCGCAGCCGCTCTTGTGCGCTGCTGCTTCGCGGCAGCGCAGATGCCGTGCCGCCGCCTAGCTGTGGCGGCGGCACGGGGGGTTCCCCCACCGAGTCCTTGCTGGACCGGTGGGGGCTTAGCCCCGCGCAGCGCGCAGCTGCGGGGGAGGCGCTGCGCTTCCTGGCGCAGGCTCGCGGCCGCGAGGCGCCCGGCGGCGGGGGCGGTCGCCGGCATGGCCTGAGCGGCATGCAGCGCCCTGTTGGCAGCGCTGTACCCCATGGCGGCGCTCGCAAGCGTCAGGGAACCGCTGTCGCTGCGCCATGGCAGGTTCCGCGCTTTCTGCTCTGGGCTGTAACCGGGGCTGGGAAGACAGAAATGATCTTCCCCTTGATTCAATATGTGCTTGATCGGGGAGGGCTGGTGCTGGTAGCTACGCCAAGGCGTGACGTCGTCCTTGAGCTGGCACCGCGGATTGCTGCAGCTTTCCCTGACGAGCCTGCGGCAGTTCTGTATGGAGGAAGTGCGCAGCGCTGGGATCGGGCTAGGCTTTATTTGGCTACAACGCACCAGCTCCTAAGGTTCCATCAAGCCTTCGATCTCGTAATCATCGATGAGTTGGATGCCTTCCCCTATCATAACGATCCGATGCTTGCTTTTGCCGCGGAAGCGTCTTGTAAGCCGGACGGGCGCTTTATATTTTTATCAGCTACGCCCCCATTGTCTTTGCAACGTCAGATTCGGCAAGGCAAGCTGCCGCATGCTAAAGTTCCTGCACGATTCCATGGCTATCCCTTGCCCGTCCCTCGGCGGATTGCCATGAATTCCGTAAAGGAGGCTTTGGAGCGTCAGCGGTTACCCGGCTCATTGCTGCATCCTTTATACGAATCCATTCAACGTGGAGCGCAAATTTTTATGTTTGTTTCTCGCATTAAGCATATTGAGCCTTTTGTTGCTCTTTTAAGACGCAAATTTTCTGACCTTTCAATTGCAGGCACTTCCTCGCAAGACGAGGATCGTGCGGAGAAGGTGCTTTCTTTCCGTTCAGGAGAAATTCGTCTTCTTGTAACGACGACCATTCTAGAGCGAGGGGTAACTGTACCAAAAAGCGATGTATATATCTTGGATGCCGATAGTGCGCTTTTTGATGAGGCGTCTCTTGTTCAGATGGCAGGCCGGGCCGGACGATCCAAAGACGATCACGCAGGCTTTGTTATTTTCGCATCTCCGGAGTGGACTGTATCCCAGCGCGCAGCTGTGAAGCAAATTAAAGCGATGAACAAAATCGCTCTTAAAAAAGGCTTCCTCCGCACGGAAGAACAGCGAACCGATTAACGTCAATTTTTACGAACATCAGTTGTTTTGGAATATAGATATAAGCTTCAATAGACTTTTTTAGAGCAAAAGTTACGCTTATCTAGCCAACCCTTACGCGACACTCCGCTACAAATAAAAGGCAGAGCGGCTAGGTTAGTGAAAAGAATATGGCAGCAAGGGGAAGGAGATTTGTATGATACACGCTGCAGGGCGAGTGGGTAGACTGGAGCCGGTTTTGAAGGGAGTTACTAAAGGAGCGAGGGGGGTTTCATGGGAATGTTTGGTCAGTTCTGGTCTGGGGTGCTAAAGCCGATCCATCAATTGCTCGCCAAAGGAGGAAGCAACTGCTTGGCTTGCGGCAAAACGATTTCTATATGTGTACCCGGCTATTCTGAATTGTGTTTGCCATGCTATTCGAGCATCCCATGGATTACGGAGCCTCGCTGTCACATATGTGGTCGTCATGTCGGGTGTCCCGATTGCAGTCGTAAGGGAGGAGTGCCGCGCAGTTTTGTCATGAACCGCAGCAGTGTGGCGTATAACAGCACCATGCGTCAGTGGCTGGCTCAGTACAAATATCGGGGGCATGAAGGATATAGTTTGGTACTTGCACGCATGATGGGGCGAGCCATGGAACAGATGAAGCAGGAGCTGAAACCTCAAGGAATTAAACTTGACGGTGTAGTTTTCGTTCCGCTAAGCGAGGAAAGATGGAGGGAGCGAGGCTTCAATCAGGCGGAAGAACTGGCTAAGGGGGCGGCATTAGCAGGTAGACGTGCTGGAGGCAGACTCCCTTTGCTCAATTTATTGATGCGTTCTCGGCATACCGATAAACAAAGCTTTAAGAGCAGAAGCGAGAGATTGATAAATATGCAAGGTGTATTTCAGACTTTGCCCGATGCGACGGAACAGCTGGGAAGGGTTATTTTGGGGACCCGTAGAACTGGCCTTGATCATGAAGCAGTTATTCGTTTGCTGCTGGTGGACGATGTTTATACGACAGGGAGCACGATTAATGCTTGTGCTGCTGTTTTACAGAACATTTGCGGGCAGCTCGGTTTTAGCGGAGAAATTTACAGTTTGACCTGGGCAAGATCATAAAAATTTACAGAATGCAGTATTTTTGTGTGAAATTATGGACGAGTCCCCTAAATATGAGGTAATCTATTATTATAGACAGCTTTATGATGGACAAGTAGGGGGAATGGTGATGAATTTAGGGAATTGTCCGCGTTGCGGCAAACTGTTCGCCAATAATTTCAGGGACATCTGTCCTGCCTGTGTTAAAGATATTGAGCATGAGTACGAGAAATGTGTCAAATTTCTACGTGAAGAGAAGACGGCCACCATTCAGGAAGTTTCCGAAGCGACCGACGTTTCTATTAAACAGATTACGAAGTTTATCAAAGAGGGCCGCATTACTGTGGCTGACAATCCAAATATGATGTATCCGTGCGAAGTATGCGGGGTTCTTATTCGCGAGAATAACATGTGCGATTCATGCCGTGCTCGTCTAACGAGGGATTTCACCGCAGCTGTCCGGGGAGATGCCGGAACTCAGCGAGCTAATGCTGATGATCGTAATCACAGTGGAGCTTATAGCGCTGTCGACAAATTTCGTAATCAGTAAGGCTATAAGAACCTAAAAAATGTTATATAATATAAATAAACCTACAGTTCGCTATTAACATTGTTTAAACCTACGCCGATAAACTTAGTAAAGATTATCGGTTTTTTAATTTGGAAAGAAAGGTGGAGCCCATGAAAATCAACGAAACAGGACGGGTTGGAGCCCTTAATAATTATCAACGGCATATTGAAACACAGCGTCAGGATTCAGACCGTAAAGCACGCCGCAAGGATGAGGTGTCCATCTCAACGGAGGCGATGGAGCTGTTGAAGGCACGGGAAATGGCACAAGATCCCCGGCGCTTAGAACGGATTGAAGAGCTGAAATCCCAAGTATCCTCGAGTATGTATCACGTTGATGCAGGCAAGCTGGCAGAGAAGCTTGTACCGTATTTTAAGTCTTATACACAATCGGGTGATCAAAGTTGAGTGTTTATCAAATTATTTCAACTTTAAAGAAATTGAATGAAGTTCATGTCCAATTGTTAGAGATCGGCAAAGAAAAGCAACAGGCAATTATTAAAAATGATTCTTTCGTTTTAACTACGCTTATGACAAAAGAAAATCGTTTGTTGAAGAAAATGGACGATATCGAGGTACAAAGGGGTGAAGCTGTAACCTCCTTTTTAAGTGAGAAGGGGATCCGTTCGCAGTTGAATTTGACTGTTTCAGAAATTTCTCGGCTTGTCTTTGACCCAGATGAAAAAAGAGAATTGTTAGAAATTCGTGATTTATTAGTAGATAACACTATGCAGTTAAAAAAACAAAATGAACATACAAAGGAATTATTAGAACAATCCTTACATTTTATTGATTTCTCCTTGAATTTAATATTTGGCGTAGATGAAGATATGATTTATAGAAAACCAACAGATCAACAGCCAACATTAACAAATAGAAATAATTATTTTGACACAAAAGCATAATACGGCTTAGGTTTAGGAGGGAATTATGACATCAACATTTCATGGTATTGAAACTGCGAAACGAAGTTTATTTACGCAAATGGCAGGTATGAATACGACGGGGCATAATATAGCGAATGCAAGCACACCAGGCTACTCTAGACAAATCGTAGGTACTGCCGCTACCCGTCCGATAGAAGTGCCTACCTTGCATAAATCGACTGCGCCAGGACAACTGGGTACAGGCGTTGAAGTTACTTATATTAAACGTGTAAGGGATCAATTTCTCGACGAACAATACTGGAATGCAAACCGTTCATTGGGGGATTGGGAAATTCAAGCAGGGACACTGGCTAAATTAGAGGCGATATTTAATGAGCCATCCGATGCAGGTTTAACGACTGTAATTAATAATTTCTGGAAGTCATGGTCTGAATTCAGTAAAGATCCTGAAAACGTTACTTCGAGGAAAATCGTGCGGGAAAATGCGCTGGCTTTGGTCGATGCATTTAATGAAACTAGCAAGAAAATCACTGATATGCAAACGGACCTAACTCGAAGCCTAAGTGTGAATGCTGATCATGTAAATACGTTAGCAGAGCAGATTGCCCAGTTGAATTATGAAATAAATCGCATCGAGGGCCTTGGGGATAATGCGAATGACTTGAAAGACCAAAGAGATCTCATCATCGACGAATTATCCAAGATGGGTAATGTGATTGTTGAGCGCGAAGAATCAAGCTACTATCGCGTTTTATTTGGCGGTGTGGAGCTTGTACAGGGGAACAATGCTAATCCAGTAACGACGGCTGGCTTGGAAGCGGCATATACAGGCAATGGACTAAATAGTGGTGAATTATTTGGAATAATCAAATCCAGAGATTCCATTGTCCAGGATTATTTGGATCAGCTTAACGAAATGGCAAATACGATTGCGAACGGTGATGTGGAAGTAACTATACCTGCGGGATCGGTACTTCCGGAAGGTACTGTATTTAATGGTATAACCTATACTGGGGCTAACCGAACTTTAACAAGCGACCTTACGGTTACCGTGAAAGGGATTAATGGTCTGCACCAGCTGGGTTATATCTTTACTTCACCAGCTCAACGTGCAGGTGAGTTTTTTAGTTCGAAGGGCGGGCCGCTGACTGCAGCTTCGTTTAGCTTGAGTGCTGCTATTGAACAAGACCCAAATAGGATTGCATCTTCGTTGCGGGTTATTCCTGGAACAGTTGCTACAGGAGATCAAGTGGTTAAAGGTAATAATACGCTTGCTCTACTTATGTCTGGACTGAGAGACAAGATGTTCACATTTAATCCAATATCCAGTAATAATGGAATTACCAAAGGGACCTTCGATGATTATTATCGGGGAATGATGGGGCAATTAGGTGTACAGAGCCGAGAGGCTCTTAGACAGCAGGAGAACAACCAGTTGCTTGTTGATCAAGTCGATAACAGAAGACAATCAGTCAGTGGTGTATCATTGGATGAAGAGATGGCTAATCTCATAAAACTACAACATGCCTATGGGGCAGCTTCACGTTTAATGACAACAATGGATCAGAACCTAGATAGGGTAATTAATAGTATGGGTATAGTGGGCAGATAAGAATAGGGGGCGATTATTATGGCGTTACGGGTTACACCGGGCATGATGAACTTGCAGATGATGAGAAATATCAACTCCAATTTAATTAGAATGGATCATAACCAAAATAAATTGTCAACGGGTATGAAGTTGAACAAACCATCGGATGACCCGGTTGGCATCACATATTCATTAAGATATCGAAGTGAACTTTCTATAAATGACCAGCTTCAAAAAAATGCTGAATCTGCAGTTTCATGGCTCGAATTCTCTGATACAACCGTTGGGCAAATCAATGATATTTCTCAGCGTGCTTATGAATTGCTTGTACGGGCTGCAAATGGGACTAACCCGGAAGAAGCATTGGATGCAATCAATATTGAAATAGAACAGATCTATGAGCAATTAATATCGCTGGGCAACAGCAAGTTTAATGATAAGTATATTTTTAATGGACAATTAACGGATCAGGCTCCCTATGATCAGCTCTTGGCTCCAACCCAAGGTACAGACACTCATGGTATTCTTTATAAATTTTCAGAGGGTTCAGGTCTGTCCATAAATATTAGCGGACAGGATATCTTTGGAGAGCCTAACGACGATGATAATCTATTTGCAATTTTGACTAGAGTGCAGACTGCTTTGGGGTCAGATGATAAAACGGCACTTCAAGCTGAACTTGAAAATTTGAAGGATCGTTTAGTTAAGATAAATGAAGCCCGTTCCGAGATTGGGGCTAAGACGAACCGGATTGATTTGATTAGTAACCGTCTTGGGGATCTTGAAATGAATATAACCTCCATGCAGTCTAAAGTAGAAGACACCGATTACGCTGAGACAATCCTAGTATTAAAACAAAATGAAAGTGTATATCAAGCCTCATTAGCAACCAGTGCTAAGATTATGCAGATGAGCTTGCTGGATTATTTACGCTAATAAGAGGTGATTCAATATGGAGCTGTCTAGATTATCGATTCGGCAAACCTATGGTGCCATAGGCATAGAAAGCCAGAGAGCTCAAATGAAAATGGAGTCCCCGCCGGGTGAGTTAAGAATTGAGAGCACACCGGCGGCCATGGATGTTCAGAGAGTCCCTGCTGAACTGAACATAGATAGCTCCGAAGCCTGGATGGCCTATGGAAAAGGCAATCATCTGGAATGGTATCGTATGGTCTCGAGTCAGTATTACGGTGAGTTTCTCAATAATGTGGCCCGGATAGTAGAGGAGGGGAATCAGTTAGCCCAATTTACTAAGCCAGGCAATACAATTGCTAATATAATGGCGAATCGTATCGTGGAAAAGCCTAATATTCAATACGTAGGGGAGGCCTCGACGGATAACGTGGATCTTCAGTATATTCCTGCGAGCTTGAATATTAACTGGAATGACCATGAGACGCAAATAGAATATCTTCCCCAAAAGCCACAAGTAACTTTTGAGGCAGCTGTGACGAATATTTATATGAGAAATAAGAACAGCATTGAGATGTGGGTTAGTAATTATAATTTGTATGGTTAAAATAAAGCTATAGCCTAAGGCTGTAGCTTTTTTTGGAGGCGATGATATGTTAAGTCAATTCAATAATATAGACATCTCGTTTGAGGGGGGGATTTTTGGGTTTGAACATCTGGATCGGTTTATGTTGGAAGCGATTGAAGATACACCCTTTGCATATCTAAAAAGTGTCGAAGATGAAAATGTGTCATTTATAACGACATCTCCATTTCATTGGTATATGAATTATGAGCTTAAATTAGATGAAGGCTTAAAAAACAAGCTAAAACTAAAGCATGAAGAAGATACTTTAGTACTTGGCATTGTTACCATTAAGAATCCATCTGAAGCCTCGACGATTAATTTGCTCGCTCCTCTAATTATTAACATTCAAGACAAAATTGGGCTGCAGCATGTTTTTCATGAACAAACTGATTATAAAACCCAAAGCCCGTTGTTTATAGAACCTACAAGTAGAGGGGAGGAATGATTGATGCTTGTACTCTCGCGTAAGCGTGGCCAGACGATTCAAATTAATAATGATATAGAAATTTATATATCCTCTATTGAGGGGGATAGCGTGAAAATTGGAATTAAGGCGCCGGCAGACGTCATTATTATGCGGAAGGAACTGCTTGAGGAAGTACAGGCAAATAATTTACAAGCTAGTTTAGCGCCCAAAAATCTTGATTTCATAAAAAAAATAAAAAAATAAAAAAAAAAATATCATTTTTAGTATAAACTCTGGTAAGGAAAAGCCGATATATAAATTAAGGCGAAATGCCTAATTCACAAGGATGTGAAATTTTAAAATTCAAGGAGGAAGTAACAAATGATTATTAACCACAATCTTAACGCAATGAACTCGCACCGCAACCTGACGTTGAACAACATTCAACAAGGTAAGTCTTCTGAGAAGCTATCTTCCGGTTACCGTGTTAACCGTGCTGCTGACGATGCAGCGGGTCTATCGATTTCCGAGAAAATGCGTGCCCAAATCAGATCGATGAACCAAGGTATGCGTAACGCTCAAGACGGCGTATCTCTTGTTCAAACAGCTGAGGGTGCAATGAATGAAGTTTCCGACATGCTGACACGTATGAAAGAACTTGCTACTCAAGCTTCTTCCATGACTTACAATGACAGTGACTTGGTTGCCATGAACGATGAGTATACGGAGCTGATCAACGCGATTAATGATATCGGCGCGAATGCTGAGTTCAACGGCATCAAATTGCTAGATGGTTCTGGCGGACAAACATTTAATATTCAACTTGGTGGAACTGAAAATGAAAAAGTTGAAATTAATATGGAAAAAGCAAAAATTAGCGATCTGACAGATAACTTGGGTAGTCTAGATACTCAAGCTAATGCTGTGACTGAACTTGCAGCTCTTGACACAGCAATTGGAACTGTAAATGCTGCTCGCTCTGCACTGGGTGCATTCCAAAACCGTTTGGAGCACATGTACAACAACGTAGGTACAACTGCTGAGAACTTGCAAGCAGCAGAATCGCGGATTCGTGATACTGACATGGCTCAAGAAATGATGGCCTATACGAAATTCAATATCCTGCAACAAGCTTCTACTGCCATGTTGGCTCAAGCTAACCAAGCGCCTCAAGGCGTATTGCAATTGTTGCGTTAATTGGATTAGCTTCAAGTCCGGTAGGAGTCCACTGATCAGTGGACTCCTTTCTTATAGGAGTGAACCATGGAAATATCTGTATGCATGATCGTTAGAAATGAGGAACAACATTTAAGAGCTTGTATAGGTAGTATTCCTGACAATATTGAAATAGTAATTGTTGATACAGGTTCTACAGACCGTACAACTGAAATTGCTGAATCATATAAAAATGTGCAACTTTATCGCTACGAATGGGAAGAAGACTTTGCAAAGGCAAGGAATTACTCTCTTTCAAAGGCGACAGGCAGTCACATATTTGTGATTGATGCGGACGAACGGTTTCAATCAGGAACATATGAGCAAATTATGAATTATATTCAGCAAAATTCGCAAAAACCTGCCGCTGTTATGATTCGGAATATTGACGAGTCCAGCGAACAGCGCAGAGTTCATCGGATGGTACGTTTATTTCCTAACGATGGGAGATATAGATTCTGGGGTACCGTCCATGAAGTGCTGTACAAGGATCAATCTACTGCTTCATTCGATTTAAGTGATATCATGATTGATCATTTTGGATATAATTATTCAAATTATCGAGAGAAGAAATACGGGGTGTATCATTCCCTGTACCATACCCATCTAAAGGTAAATCCTTCTGATGGATATATGTGGTACCAACTAGGGAAATTGCACGCATCTGTTGAAGAACTGGAAGAGGCATGCGAGGCATTCATCCAGGCTTCCCGTTTTATGGGAGTCCCTACTTTATCTCATGCTGCGATGGTTGTGGAGTTTGCCAAGGTACTACGTAAAGCTCAATTGGTTGAAGACGCGATTTACTTGCTGGAGAGCAATCGAGATTATTATGTTGATTATCCTGATTTATGGTTCCAGCTCGGTTTGTTGTATATAGACGCCGGAAGAATGGAACTTATCTCGAATGCTTTTGAGCAGGCGCTTCTAATCGGGGAGACCAGGAAATATGCCTCAATCGAGGGTTCGGGCTCATTTCTTGCAGCTTTCAACCTGGGAGTTTTCTATGAAGTAACTGGTAAAAGTGAGGAAGCACTAAAGTATTATAACATGGCTCGGCCTTATGAGCCTGCTGCTCTTCGGATTGATATTCTTAGTAGAGAGGTGAATTAAATGCCTATTCGTATATCTGGGATGGCTTCAGGAATGGATATTGATTTGTTAGTATCCGACCTAATGAAAGCAGAAAAAATTCCTCTGACAAAAAAGACCCAAAATAAGACGATTGTACAATATCGTATGGATTTGTACAGGGATGTAAATACCAAATTAATGGCGCTGAGGGACAATATCAGCAAAATGCGCTTTAGTACGGATTTTTCCGGAGTTAAGGCGGCATCATCGAATGAAAATGCTGTAAAAGTTAGTGGAAGCAATCCGGGTAAAGTGACAACGACTATTGAGGTGAAACATTTAGCTGAACAAGCAAAGAAGCTAAGTACAGGCAAGGCAACTATTGGTAGTGGGCTCGATTTAAGCAAATCGTTAGCAGAAAATGCAGATAACTTTGATACGTCCCCCATTCTGGATCCGTCAGGGGGTGCAACAAATTTAACAATGACGATTAATGGGGTGGATATCAACTACAGCAAAGACGATTCGATTCAGAGCATCATCAACAAGGTGAATCAATCCAGTGCAGGAGTTGCGCTGAGCTACGATTCTTCGGCGGATCAGTTCGTATTTATCTCCAGGCAGACCGGTAAGGCTGCCCAAATTGATGCCCAGGATATAGAAGGCAACTTCCTCGCGGCAATTAAGATGGACAGCACTGATGTCCCGACGGGAAAGGATGCTAAGGTCGTTATCAATGGTATTGAATCTGACCGTTCCAGTAATTCGTTTACGCAGGATGGGGTTACGTACACGCTGTTGCAGCCAACTACATCAGCAGTAACGATTACAAACAATAATGATACGGATGCTATAGTTAACAAAATCAAGGAGTTCGTCAATAATTATAATGAAGCCATATCCTTAGTGCACAAGCTGACGGATGAGAAAATTGCTCGAGGATATGCCCCTCTAACAAATGAACAGAAAAAGGAGATGGCGGAGGAGGAAGTTAAGAATTGGGAGAAGTTAGCAAAAAGGGGGCTACTTAGAAATGATGTCTTGTTAGAACCTTTCGCTCGAAAAATGCGTTCCTTTTTATCCGAAGCCATTCCTGTCGATGGAACGACAAATCTTTCTCCTATGGATATTGGACTGGGTACAACGTCTTATAATGGAAATGCAGCTGAATTTGCTACCGCTGGCGGGAAGATTGTTTTGGATGAAGATAAACTAAGAAAAGCGATTGAAGCGGACCCGAATCAGGTAGAGGCACTTTTTACACGTGTATCTGGAACCGGTAGTGAAGAAGGTTTATTTCAAAAGATGTATAAACAACTGAATACAACTATTACTGATATTACTAAGAAGTCAGGCAAGGCAGGTGGCTCTTACAATGATATCACTACAGAATTGGGAAAACAATCTAGTAAAATGGAATTGGAGATTAAAACACTCGAAGATAGACTGAACAGAAAAGAGGAGTTTTATTACAAACAATTTGCAGCTATGGAGAAGGCGATGTCCAATAGCAACAGCCAATTGAACTTTTTGCTGCAGAATATGGGATAATAAAGTCGAGGAGGGTTTGAGATGCAGGTTCCTAATTTGCCTTCTACTTCCTTGTCTAGCACCAATGCGAAGATTAAAGAACCATCATTTACCCCTAGTTATGTGGGGTCAAGTTATCATGATCTACAGGATAAAAGCAGAGTACAACCTTTATCTGTAAGTGAAAAGGCGCTCCTTGAGGCGATTCATAAAGTAAATAAAACACTTGAAGGTACGCCTCAGCGCTATGAATTCAAACTGCATGACTCTACTGGGCAACTCGTAATTAAAATTTATAACAAAGAAACGGATGAAATCATCCGGGAGCTACCGCCAGAAAAGATGATAGAGTTAGTCGAAAAACTGCAACAAATCGTAGTAGGCGCAATAATTGATGAAAAGAGGTAATCAGACGTGCAGCAAGCAGTAAACCAATATTATGAGACACAAATTAAAACTGCTTCACCTGAAGAGTTGACGTTGATGCTCTATAACGGATGCATACGTTTTTTAAAGCAGACATATATCGCAGTAGAGAATAAAGATTTTAAGAGTAAGAGTGCAAATATCACTAAGGCTATTAACATTATTGATGAGTTGCAGGCTACCCTTGATATGAACTATGAAATCTCGAAAAATCTCTTTTCTCTATATGAATATTTCAAACAACGTCTTGTCTATGCAAGCATGCAGTTGGATTTGGATGTGTTGCAGGAGATCATCGACATGGTTACGGACCTGCGTGATACTTGGCATGAGGCAATTAAGACGGTGAAACAAAAATGATGGGTTCTCATAATAAATTGGTGGCTGCTGCCCATGCATTGGTAGATGTGACGCAAGAATACTTAATGGAGATCCAATCGAATGAGGAATGGTTCTTGATGACCGACGGGTATGTTGCGAAGCAGTCTGAGTTGGTCAAAGATATTCAAGGTGTAGGTATAAGCAGCTTGTCATTGCAAGAACAGGGGAAGGTGCAAGAATTGCTCCGTGTCTGCTACCAGTTAGAACTGCAAATCAACAATGAGATATCCCGGCAGCATTCGATTGTCGGGAATCAAATCAATCAATTGCGCAAAGGAAATAACTTTAGAAACAAGTATGAGTCAGCATCTTTAGGATCAGGCATGATGCTTGATACCTATAAATAATAATAGGGAGGATTAAAATGCGAATTAAACAGAGTATCGCCGCTTTAATGGTATTGATATTAACTATCGTTGGTCTTAACAGCATGACAACATCAGCATCTGCGGCTGCTGACTACATTCAGGTTTCACGTCAAGTGACTCCTGGTGAGATTACAACAGAGGAAGAGGTAACCGTCGAGCTTACGATTCAAGGTACTCCACCTGTATCCGTGATTAGGCCCAATGATGTCATACTTATCATCGATAAGTCTGGTAGTATGGCAGGCGATAAAATCATTGCGGCTAGGGATTCAGCTAAAGGATTTATTGATCTTATGGACTTTAATGTTCATCGCGTAGGTATCGTAGATTATAGCTCAAGTAACAATGTAAAGGTGTTCCCAATTACTACAGATGCAAATGCAGCGAAAGCTTACGTTAATACTATTCAAGCGAGTGGGGGAACCGGAACTGGTTATGCTATTGATGCTGCTGTTACAGAGCTGATGAGAGAACCTAGGGAAGGAGCTCAGCCGGTAATTGTCTTAATGACTGACGGTGATGCCACAGAGCCTAACGGCAGCGCATACGAATATGCATTGGATAGAGCAGCAGCAGCTAAAGAACAAGGTATTGTATTCTATACCATTGCCTTACTGAATGCGAATGATAATCCGGATACAAGTGGTCCTAACCAGTTGCTGACGAAGATGGCGACAACCTCATCACACCATCATTTTGTATTAGGATCCGTCGGACTCAGTGAAATTTACGCTGCTATTGTAAAGGAAATCGGTATTGCGAGTGCGTATGATGTGACAGTAACTGATTATGTCAGCGAACATTTTGAAATAGTTCCAGACTCTTACCTACATAATATTCCTCAGCCTACGGTGTCAGGTAATGAAATCAGCTGGAGTTTCTTGGAGCTTAAAAACAATACGTTGAATTTTACTTATAAAGTCAGACCAAAGACTCAAAATCCAGGCGTTTTTAGTGTGTCAACAACTGCAGCAAACGTCACATACAAGGACTTCGCAGGTGCGAATCGTAATAAACTTATTGGCAATAAGTCAATAAAGGTTAAGCTCCCAGCTCCTGTGATAACCTCGATCGTTGAACCATCTGGTCATCCGCTGGGTGGAAATGAGGTTCAAATTAACGGGGATAAGTTTGTGAACGGAGCTCGAGTATTTTTTAATACTTATGAAGCCAGGAGCGTTAATTTTGTTGATAGTAAAACACTCAGAGTAATTGTACCACCGGGTTCTCAAGGGACAGTTAATGTAAAGGTTCAAAACCCTGACAATCAATTTGCTACGGGTAGCTATCAGTATATGGCCGACCCTGAAGTTAGTTCTTATAGTCCAACAGAAGGACCAATGGAAGGTAATACAGTGATATCCATGTACGGTAATTATTTCATGCCCGGAGTTACAGTCAAATTTGGCGATAAGTCTGCTGTAATCACAACGCAACGTACTGGATTTTTGTCGCTTAAAACACCTGCGGTAACTGAAGTGGGGCTAGTAGATATTACTATACAAAATCCAGATGGTACATCCCTGGTCATTCCTTCGGGATTTAATTACCTGGAGCCAGAAATACCAAAGCTGGAGATTACGAACGTTAATCTAAATACAGGATTGCCTGAGGGCGGCGGAACAGCAACTATTGTCGGCAAAAGAATTAATCCAGAAGTAAGAGTATTCTTTGGTGATAATGAAGCGCAAGTCAAATCAGTCGTTTCCACCGAAAGAATCCAGGTCATTGTACCGGCTGGTCAACCTGGCAAAGTAGATGTAAAACTTGTAAATCCGGATGGCGAGGAAGCAACGCTGGCGGAAGGTTATACGTATGCTTATCCAGATTACCCTGCTCCAGTTGTAAATACCATTAACCCTAATCAGGGAGAAATACAAGGTGGGGGAACGGCATTTATTTCAGGTACGGGATTTGTGTCTGGTGTGAAGGTTCTGGTGAATGATATTCCTGCGACTGTTACATCGAATACTCTCTATCGCATCACGATAGTAATTCCCGCTTCTACTGTAGAGGGTACGTTCGATGTTAAAGTGATCAATCCAGATGGTAAGGAAGCGATATTGCCTGCAAGCTACACGTATATTTTACCGCCTCCTCCTCCGGCGCCAGTTCTAAACCGTATATCGCCTGACAATGGTTTGATAACAGGAAATGCTACAGTTGTACTGTACGGAGAGAATTTCATGGGAGATGCCGTTGTGTTGTTCGATGATATCGAGCTTCCAACGACCTTTGTGAGAAGTGATCAGTTGAGGATTGTGACTCCCGCCTCTGACGAAGAAAAAGTTGTTCAGGTGAGGATAAAGAATCCGGATGGACAAACAACGGTTGAAAATATTACCTATTCATATATCGAACCACAGCCAGAACCAGTGAGCATTACCTCGTTAAATCAAGTGAGTGGAATAACAGCTGGCGGAAACACTGTCTACATTAATGGTTCCAATTTTCAAAGAGGAATTCGGGTGTTTTTCGGAGATAATGAAGCCGAAGTAAAGTCTTATGCCAGTGCGCGACGGATTGGTGTAGATGTTCCGCCATCTTTGACTACGGGATTAGTTGATGTGACCGTATTAAACCCAGATAAAGGTCAATTCACCTTGCCTGGGGCTTACAGATATACCCTAACTCAGCCAACGATTTCAAGTTTGTCTGTTCCAAGTGGTCTTACTACTGGTGGAACGATCGTTTATATTAATGGGACTAATTTTGAGCCAACAATGAGTGTAACGATTGATGGGACAAATACGCCCTTTGATTATGTAAGCAATAAAAGAGTTAAAATTGTTACTCCACCAAGCCAGTATGCTGGAGAGGTTCCTCTTGTAGTTACCTTGGACAATGGCGAAAGTGCAACATTTAACTTTACCTATGAGGAGCCGCCAAAGGCCCCCGCGCCTTTCATTAGAGCATTCAATATCAGCAGCGGGCCGGCAGCGGGAGGGAATACGGTATACATCTCTGGACATAATTATGTCAGAGGAGCAACAGTATTCTTTGGTGATGTTGAGTCGCCGAATGTTATATTTAATTCGACCACACGTTTAGGCGCGAGAATACCGGCAGGATCGGGTGTTGTTCAGGTTAAAATTGTAAATCCTGATGGTCAAGAGAGCAACACGCTTGAATACACCTACCAATAAAAAATCAGTTTGATCTTCAACCCTACCTTTATTAGGTAGGGTGTTTTTTATGAAGTAAAAAATTAGTCTTTGATGACCGATATAAAATATATTGCTGCTAATTTTGTAGAGCCTTTAAAACAAAAGATTATTCACAGGTAAATTAGCAACTAGTAAGGTTATAAATTCTATTGGACAGCTTACCAAGAGAGGACAATTATGAAAAAGAAATTTGAAGTTTTGAGACCCCAGTATATGAATGAATTCGAGTGTGTTGGCCAGGATTGTCCGGATACATGCTGTGCAGGTTGGAAAATTAATATTGATAAGGGGACCTATAAAAAATACCGTAAAATTAATGATAAAGGTATGGCGTTAAAATTTAGGGAGTATATTAAAAGAAATGATAACCCGTCTTCTGATGACAATTATAGTTATATTAAATTAGATAATGGGGCATGCGGTTTTATGGATCATGGTTTGTGCGGAGTTCAAAAGAAATATGGTGAGGATTTACTATCAGTTGCGTGTTTGCAGTACCCTCGAAAAGTTAATATAGTAGATCAACGTGTGGAATTATCCGCAAAGCTATCTTGCCCGGAAGTAGCACGGTTAGCTCTTTTGAACACAGAGATCATGCAATTTGATGTTGTAGAGGAATGGATGGACACAAGATATAAACTTAGTATAAATTTAAATACGGCTGAGGAGACATGGGAACGTTGTTTTTGGCCAATCAGAATATTTATTATTGAAATTTTACAGAATAGAACATTATCCGTTCCTGATAGATTGATTTTTTTAGGTATGCTTTGCAAAAGACTCTACGCCGTAAAAGAGCTTAACAACGAGCTTGTTATCCATGAAATTATAAATGAATATAAAGTTAAAATGAGTTCTCCAACTCTTAAAATGCAGCTTGAGAAACTGCCAAAGACAACTCATATACAAATAAAATTGCTAAAAGAATTATTGCTCTCTTCTAGAGATGAGCATATAAAATATAAGGAATACACTGAGAAAACAATAAAAGCGTTTCTATTAGATTCTGCTGATGATAATCTATCTATAGAGGCTTTTAATGAAGGGAATAACCAACACTTCACTCCCTTTGTTAGGGAGCATTCATACATTCTTGAAAACTACTTAGTAAATCAGGTGTTTGAGAGATTATTTTTATTTAATAAGGGGACGAACATTCTCGAAGATTACATTCAGCTCGTTGCCCTTTACTCTATGGTTAGATTTCAAATTCATGGTGTAGCGACTTATAATAAACGGATGAGTCCAGAACTTGCTGTTGGCATTATTCAGGCGTTCAGCAGAGTTGTCGAACACAACTCTCTATATCTGAAAGCTATTTGTGATTCTTTAAAAAATGAAAATTCTGATTCATGGGCTCTTATGGTTGTTTTAATTAAGGAATAGATATTAAAAAATGATATATAAAATTTCACAATATTATAATACAAACGTTCCCTGTTTCACCCCCACCCTTTTGGGGTAATAAAGTACGAGCGCATTTCTACTTCTGCTAGCTAAATGGGTCAATCCTCTTTTTGCGACAAAGTTTTACAATAAATTAACAGTAAAACCTTTTCTTTTCCAATTGACACGATTTAAGCTGGAGTGGTATAGTCAGAAATGTGAGCATGCTTCACACTCTTATTTGATAATGAAGGGAATGTTAGTGAATGCAAGGTAAAGTGAAATGGTTTAACGCAGAGAAGGGTTATGGCTTTATCGAAACGGAAGAAGGCGCAGACGTGTTTGTACATTTCTCGGCTATTCAATCCGAAGGCTTCAAAACGCTGGAAGAAGGACAAGCTGTAGAGTTCGAGATCGTTGAAGGCGCTCGCGGACCGCAAGCGGCTAACGTAATCAAATTATAATCATCCGGCAGAGCCGACCTACATATAACGGTACGATGGTTAACAATTGAAGATTCGCTAGCACAGACCTGGGGGCAACCTCGGGTCTTTAATTTTGAGTTAAGACTAAAAATCAAACCCAAGCGCCTTGTGCTGCGGGATTTGATCCTTTTTTTGCTCTTAATCCTGCGTTTACACTTTTTACATTGCGCTAACACCATGGTATAATAATGGTGCAAAGCAAAGGAGGAGTGCCCTATGAATTTTAGTATTCGTGGACAGCAAATTGAAGTGACTGAAGCACTGCGAGATTATGTGGACAAGAAGCTCAGTCGACTTGATAAGTACTTTGAAGCACCCCCTACCTCAGAAGGCTACGTCACTATGAGTGTCGTACGCGGTTTGCATACGGTGGAGGTAACTATTCCTTTGACCGGCGTCATGCTTCGCGCTGAGGATCGTAGTGATGACATGTACGCATCGATTGATGCCGTCGTGGACAAGCTCGAACGCCAAATACGCAAGCATAAAACGAAGATCAACCGCAAGTTCCGTCAGGAAGGCAGCCTGAAGAGCCTGTTCGTTGAGAACGGCGGTTCCGTGGCGGTAGATGAAGCGGATAGTGATGATCTGGAAGTCGTCCGCACGAAGCGGTTTACTATGAAACCTATGGATGTGGAAGAAGCGATACTGCAAATGAATATGATCGGCCATAATTTCTTTGTATTCTCCAATATTGATACCAAAGAATTGAACGTCGTCTATCGACGGAACGATGGGAAATATGGTTTGATCGAGCAGGATTAGTATAGCGTATCCAATCATGACGATTGTATGAATGATCTGGTAATTCTTGCAATTGAACTTAAGGACACGAGCCTTATCCGCCCGCGGATAGGGCTCTTTTTAGATTATAGGACGTATCGAATTCGGAGTCCCAACTTCCCGGTACGGTTGGGAAAATGACCGTTGAATGCGTTCAGTGTGTTATAAAAATAGTTTTATAGACGTTTTGGCTATTATAAAATGGATGTGGAAATCGCCGCAGGAAACGTGACGGCGCGTGTTGCGGCATGCCTTACAAACTGTTACAATTTAGGTAAATCATTTGTTTAGCCGTGAAAGGGGTTAACTATGCTAGGAATAGTAAAGAAGATATTTGGCGACACGAATGAACGTGATGTCAAACGTCTTATGAAGACGGTGGACTTAATCAATAAATTAGAACCGAAATTCGAGGCGCTGTCGGACGAGCAGTTGCAGGGCAAAACGGCCGAGTTCCGCGAGCGGATCGAGAAGGGCGAAACTCTGGACGAGCTGCTTCCTGAAGCGTTTGCTACGGTAAGAGAAGCTTCGCGCAGAACGCTGGGGATGCGTCATTTTGATGTACAGTTAATCGGGGGAATAGCTCTCCATGAAGGCCGCATTGCCGAGATGAAGACCGGTGAAGGGAAAACATTGGTTGGTACCTTGCCGGTTTATTTGAATGCGCTCCTTGGTAAAGGTGTACATGTCGTTACCGTCAACGATTATTTGGCACAACGCGATAGTGAGCAAATGGGACAAATTTATAATTTTCTTGGCATGACTGTTGGGGTGAACCTCAGCGGAATGGAGCATTCGGATAAGCAAGAAGCTTACGCGTGTGACATTACTTATGGAACGAACAATGAGTTCGGTTTTGACTATTTGCGTGACAACATGGTTCTCTACAAGGAACAGATGGTTCAGCGTCCGCTTTATTTCTGTATTATTGACGAAGTAGATTCGATTCTAATTGATGAGGCGCGTACGCCGCTGATCATCTCTGGACAAGCTCAAAAATCAACGGAGCTGTATTATGCAGCTGACCGTTTCATTAAGAGGCTTGTGCCTGAAGAGGACTTTACGGTCGATATTAAAGTTAAGGCTGTTTCTTTGACAGAGAAAGGGGTCGCCAAGGCTGAGCGTGCTTTTGGAATCGACAACTTGTATGACCATGCCCATATCACGTTAAATCATCATATTGTTCAAGCGCTGAAGGCAAACGCCATTATGCGCCGTGACGTAGACTACGTCGTAACCGAGGACGAGGTCGTCATCGTCGATGAGTTTACGGGCCGTTTGATGGCTGGACGCCGTTATAGCGAAGGGCTGCATCAGGCGATTGAGGCGAAGGAAGGCATCGAGGTACAGAATGAGAGCATGACGCTGGCGACGATTACGTTCCAGAACTATTTCCGGATGTATCGTAAGCTGGCCGGTATGACAGGTACGGCGAAGACCGAGGAAGAGGAATTCAAGAAAATCTATGGTCTCGAAGTTCTTCAAGTTCCAACGAACCGTCCGAATATACGTATTGATATGCCGGATGTTGTCTATAAGAGTGAGGAGGGCAAATTCCGGGCAGTTGTCGAAGAAATTGTGAATCGGCATAAGAACAACCAACCGATCCTGGTAGGAACGGTGTCGATTGAGAACTCCGAGCTGCTGTCTGAAATGCTCAAGCGTAAAGGGATCAAGCATAAGGTACTCAACGCGAAATATCACTCGGAGGAAGCTGAAATTATTTCCCGCGCAGGTGAGCCAGGCTCTGTTACGATTGCCACGAATATGGCTGGGCGTGGTACGGATATTCTGCTTGGCGAAGGTGTGGCCGAAATTGGCGGACTGCATATTATCGGTACTGAGCGTCATGAATCTCGCCGGATTGATAACCAGCTTCGCGGACGTGCGGGCCGTCAGGGCGACCCGGGCTCTACACAGTTCTATTTGTCGCTTGGCGATGAACTGATGAAGCGTTTTGGCGCAGATAACGTGCTAAATATGATGGAGCGCCTTGGATTTGAAGAGGATCAGCCGATCGAGAGCAAGATGATTACCCGTGCCGTCGAATCCGCCCAGAAGCGGGTTGAGGGGAACAACTTCGACGTTCGTAAAGTTGTCCTTCAATATGACGATGTTATGAACCAGCAGCGTGAAATTATTTATAAGCAGCGTCGCGAACTGCTAGAATCCGATAACATTAAGCAAATTGTAATCGATATGATCAAGCCGGTTATCGAACGAGTAGTTGAAGCGCATACGGCAGATGAAATTCCGGAAAACTGGGAGCTGCAAGACGTAGCTGATTATATGAATGCTAAATTACTGGACGAAGGCTCGATTACCAAAGATGATCTATGGGGCAAAGAACCAAGCGAGATGATCGAGTTTATTTTCGATAAAGTGATGACCAAATACAATGAGCGCGAGGAAGCGCTAGGGCCGGAAATGGTTCGCGAATTCGAGAAGGTTATTGCGCTGCGTGCAGTTGACAGCAAGTG
The DNA here is from genome assembly GCF_003931855.1 of Paenibacillus lentus. Classification (NCBI taxonomy): domain Bacteria; kingdom Bacillati; phylum Bacillota; class Bacilli; order Caryophanales; family Paenibacillaceae; genus Paenibacillus; species Paenibacillus lentus. Next base: position 1,486,317 of record NZ_CP034248.1, read on the forward strand.
GATGGATCATATTGATGCGATGGATCAGCTGCGTCAAGGCATACATCTTCGCGCCTACGGTGGTACCGATCCGCTTCGTGAATATCAATTCGAAGGCTATGAAATGTTTAATCAGATGGTAGCCAGCATCCAGGAAGAGGTTGCGACATATATTATGAAGGCTCATGTCGAGGGCAACCAGGAGCGTCAGGCGGTCGTAGACGAGAGCAAGATCTCTACTAGCGGTGAGCCTGCCGAGAAGCGTCCGGTTCAGCGCGGCGAGCAAATCGGACGCAATGATCCATGCCCGTGCGGTAGCGGTAAGAAATACAAGCACTGCCACGGCCAGAATGCGTAAGCTGGCCAAAGATTTGGCTAGCTATGAACTAGCGTTATGTTACTAAGGCAGGGACATTGGTTTTGCAAGAGACATGACCGTACCTTAAGTACAATTGGGAAGGTGAATGAACAACGATGATCGACCCGAACATTAAGCAGGATATGCGTGAAATCGCGAAGAAACTATCCAACCTTAGGGGGTCTCTTTGACTTAGACCTCAAGCATGAAATGATTGCAAATTACGAAGAGAAGATGGCTGCCCCAGACTTCTGGGATGATAATGATAAGGCTCAAGGAGTGATTGCTGAGCTGAACGCCATCAAGTCCTCGGTGGATCAGTACGAATCATTACAGCAGGAGTACGATGATATGGCGATGATGGCTGAACTCGCTGAGGAAGAGGGCGACGAAGATCTTGTCGCTGATATCGGCGTATCTATCGACGGCTTGCTGAAGAAGTTGGAGGATTTTGAGCTTCAGCTTCTGCTGAATTCACCCTACGATAAGTTGAATGCGATTCTTGAGCTGCATCCCGGTGCTGGAGGCACCGAGTCACAGGACTGGGGGCAAATGCTGCTGAGGATGTACACCCGATGGGCGGAGAAGCATGGCTTCAAGGTCGAGACACTGGATTATCTGCCGGGTGACGAGGCGGGAATCAAGAGTGTGACATTGCTGATCAAAGGATACAATGCTTACGGCTACCTGAAGGCGGAGAAAGGGGTGCATCGTCTGGTGCGGATCTCTCCATTCGATTCTTCAGGAAGACGGCATACCTCTTTTGTATCCTGTGATGTTGTGCCGGAGATTACGGATGATGTGGATATCGAGGTTCGAACAGAGGATCTGAAGATCGACACATACCGGGCTAGCGGAGCCGGTGGACAGCATGTTAATACGACGGATTCCGCGGTACGGATTACGCATATCCCTACGGGAATCGTCGTCACCTGTCAGAATGAACGCTCCCAGATTAAGAACCGCGAGCGGGCGATGACGATGCTCCGTTCCAAGCTATATGAGCAGAAGCTCGAGGAGCAGCAGAAAGAACTGGACGAAATTCGCGGGGAGCAATCGGATATTGCCTGGGGCAGTCAAATCCGTTCCTACGTGTTCCATCCTTACAGTATGGTGAAGGATCATCGTACTTCGGTGGAGACCGGGAATGTGGGAGCGGTTATGGACGGGGAGCTTGATCCATTCATTGATGGATATCTGCGCAGTCAAATTCGCACAGAAGCCTAAAAATGATTCATCGATTTGAAAAGGAATTCCTACACTAGCATATTCCATATGCGTGTAGGAATTTTTTTGGAGTAAAGTAAGGAGGAATATCGTGCCAACAAAGTTGCATAAACGCAGACCTAGTGATTACATTCCTTTAAATGGCCCGCTCCGGCATGTGCTGGATACGCTGATGATCTTAATCGGATCATTTATTACCGCCATGGCCTTTAACTTGTTTCTCTTGCCTAGTGACATTGCATCCGGCGGGGTTTCGGGGCTATCAATCATCGCTAAGTCGCTCTTTAACATCGAACCGGCATACACGCAATGGGCGCTGAATATTCCTTTGTTTGTTGCAGGATTCGTATTGCTAGGGCGGTATTATGCGCTTCGATCCTTGCTGGGTACGGTAGTTATGCCGCTGTTCGTCTTTTTGACCAAGGATTGGATTGCGCCTACGACGGACCCGCTGCTGGCCTCTTTGTATGGAGGGATAGGTGTTGGCTTAGGCTTGGGGCTCGTTTTTCGAGGACGAGGTTCAACCGGGGGACTATCGATTGCGGCGCAGATCATTCAGAAGTACAGCGGGCTCAGCCTTTCGCTTTGCGTAGTGCTGATGGATGGACTGGTTATTGTGCTGGCAGGTGCTGTGCTGTCACTGGAACAGGCGCTGTACGCGTTGATTGGCCTATACATTACGGGCAAATTTATTGACGTAATCGAGCTTGGCTTCAACTACACGAAGGTAGCTTACATAATCGCCGATAAGACGGAGGAAATCACGGAAGGGATACTGCATCACTTGGATCGAGGACTGACCAAACTGTCCGCTCAAGGGGGCTATACCGGAGATGACAGAACAGTGTTGATGGTCGTGGTCGGGCAGAGTGAGGTGACGCATCTCAAGACGCTGGTTCAATCGATCGAGCCTACGGCATTTGTAATTATTTCGAATGCTCATGAGGTTCTTGGCGAGGGCTTTTCATTAGGAAGAGGGAGCAAACAGAATTAAATGATGCAGGATAAGAATCTGGGCAGCATAGTGCTAAGCTTGGATTCTTTTTTTATTGGTCGAAGGCTTTGCGGTTTACACAGCTAATTTAACGTGGAAGTCCTTTTTTCAGAAAAAGGGATTTTAATCTAATCATGGCTAACACCCCCATTTACACTCAATCAACAAATTTACTTTCATAAATGAGCATTTTGCATAATTCCCTATTTGAGAATTGAATAGCAGAACCTAGACCTAGTTGGTGGTGCATTTTCAGCTAAATCCACTCGGTTTTCAAAAATGGGCAGACCTGCAGAATTTTCTGCGCATTCAAAATTTTAAGCAGCGACTTTTCTGTATTTCTGAGCCATTGCCAGGGCAGAAGCCAGCAATACAATTGCATTTAAATATTGGTGAGTTATGACTTTCTCTATGCCCCAAACATGCATGGCGTCTGCGGTCAAATAGGTTTTCATTCGGGAGTTGCAGCGTTCTACACTCGTTCTTTCTTTGTAAAGTTCTTGCCAACGTTTCGTGTTCCGGTGCGGACTTGAATAACGGCGCAAATCGCTTTTTGTATCAACCTTGAGCACCATTCCATAGTTGGAAGATGAACAGGCTGCCATCCCCAGCGGACAATCCACCTTGCCGGTCGCATGGGGACACCGGAATTTCAGGTGATCGCCATCTACTCCCCAGTATGTCATGGCAAAACCCATGGAGCAGCAAGGTGTACCGTTAGATGTTATACCTGCAGGCGGTTCCTTCTCATTGCGAAGATTCATCGGGATAATCGCTTGCGCTTTGAGCTTCCGTGCCGCTTCATAGTTTTTAAGTTGGTCATACCCAGCATCAAACACAAAGAACTTCACTTTCGCATCGGCAGCCACTTGTTCCATAAGAGCGGGTGCCAGATCACCGTCATTGACATGAGCCGGTGTAACCGAGAGGGCCAGGGGCAGTTCGCTAGCGGTGTCGACAGCAAGATGAAGCTTATAGCCGAACCACTTGACCTTGTTACCAAAGGAGTCAAACTTCGCGCCCCAGTTGGCATTCCCCGTCAGCTCACTTTTGCGCTTCGGCTGTTTCTTCTCGTAGGCATGGATCGCTGCGCTGTCCATCGCCACGTGACTTCCATCGATGATTCCTTCCTGCTTACAGCGTGTGACGAGATCCTCAAACAGACGTTTTGCCAATCCCTTATTCGTTAGCTCAGTGAAAACGCGGCTTAATGTGGCGATTGATGGAGCTTTTCGATCAAGCCTGAGTCCGCATTGGTAACGGAAACGAAGATCCATATCCAGACGACGATGCAAGCCGCTAAATGTATCCATGTTCTCCAGCGGCGCTGCAAGCAATGCGCGAAGAATCCCTTGTCGGCAGTGCCCATCGGCACCTCGGGGTGAATGACTTCTCAATTCTTTAGCATATGGCCGTAAGTCCAGGGCGCTGAAGAAGATAGGCAAACGTTCTTTAAATTCAAGTTTTTGAAGTTCTTCAAAGGAAAATAGACTTTCTTGTAGAATATACATAGTGACTTCTCCCCCTTGGGTTTTCTTGTTTTGTCACTTGAAAACTTCTCCAAGTTGGGGTGAAGTCCTTTTTTTATGTTTGAAAACCTTTGTCTAGCAAGGGCTCAGGTTAATGCAAAATGCTCAAATAATTATGCAAGCTAGTTGTATTTATATTAGTATAATCGTATAATAATACATATTTTACTTTCGGATCGCAAGTTAGCAGGGAACGTCTAAAGATATACCGAAATTGTAGGAGAGGAAAGAGAGGTTATGACTGTGACTGATCAGGTAAACGGAAATGTAAACTTGAACGCAACCGCCAACTCAGATGCACTCGAAAATTCGCAAGGGCACGCAAACAAAGTAAAAGTTGCTATCATCGGCTCCACGGGGTACGGGGGTGTGGAGCTGATTCGTTTTTTATTGGGACATCCGCAGGCGGAGATCGTCTCCGTTATTTCGGCCTCTAGTGCCGGGCTGCCAATTACGGATGGGTTTCCGCATTTAACGGGCATTTTGGTGAGTGATTTGGATGGGGTTGATCCGGTCGAGATTGCAAAAAAAGCAGATGTTGTATTTACGGCAACACCTTCCGGGGTAAGCAGTAAGCTCGTACCTCAATTGTTGGAAACGGGTGTCAAGGTTATTGACCTCTCTGGAGATTTCCGCATCAAGGATAGTTCCGTCTATGAAGCTTGGTACAAACATGATGCGCCGGATGAGCAGGTACTGGAACAGGCGGTATACGGGCTATGTGAAATTAACGGCGACGATGTCGGCGGAGCGGAATTCATTTCGAACCCGGGCTGCTACCCGACAGCGACGCTGCTGGGATTGATTCCGGCGCTAAGCGCAGGTTGGATCGATCCGGCCTCGATTATAATCGATGCGAAGTCAGGGGTTTCCGGTGCGGGCCGGGGCACCAGCCTGATGACGCATTATGCAGAAATTAATGAGAATTTAAAAGCATATAAAATTAATAAGCATCAGCACATTCCGGAGATCGAGCAAAACTTGACTCAAATCGCAGGAGAGCCAGTGACAGTCACGTTTACGACCCATTTGGTACCCATGACGCGGGGGATTATGTGCACGATGTATGCCCAACTCAATGGCACCTATACTAATGAGGACTTAACCGAGTTGTATCGTCAGTATTATGAAGGTAGACCGTTCGTGCGGATTCGGGAGGCGGGCCAATGGCCGGCGACGAAGGAAGTGTTCGGTTCGAACTATTGTGATATCGGATTTGCGGCCGATCATCGTACGGGAAGATTAACGATTGTATCTGTGATTGATAATGTTGTAAAAGGCGCGGCAGGTCAGGCCATTCAGAATTTGAATCTAATGATGGGTTGGGATGAAACGACGGGACTGAAGCTAAGCCCGGTTTATCCGTAATAACGAGGGGAGATCGTCATGAGAGAGGTTAGTAAGTTCACGGTAGTTACAGAGGGTACGGTTACAACGCCGCAGGGATTTCAGGCTGGAGGCCTGCATTGCGGCTTAAAAAAAACAACGCGCAACGATCTCGGCGCGATCGTATGCGAAGTGCCTGCCGTGGCAGCAGCCGTATACACATTGAATGTGTTTCAGGCCGCGCCGCTCAAGGTGACGCGCGAAAGCATCGCTTCTAGCGGCCAGCGGCTGCGGGCGATCATCGTGAACAGCGGAAATGCCAATGCCTGCACAGGCAAACAGGGCGAAGAGGATGCCTATGCCATGCGTGCAGCGGCAGCAGAAGCCTTCGGAGTGCGTCCTGAGGAGGTTGCCGTGGCGTCCACGGGTGTTATCGGTGAGCTTCTGCCGATGGATCGGGTGAACGCGGGAATTCAAGGTTTGCCGGCAGTATTGACGGCAGGAGCCGACGGCGCGGAGGAGTTCTGCCAAGCGATCTTAACCACCGACCTTGTGAAGAAAGAGGTCTGTGTGAAGCTGAACGTGAATGGTCGAGAAGTAAGCATCGCCGGAGCGGCTAAAGGCTCGGGCATGATTCATCCGAACATGGCTACGATGCTTGGCTTTGTAACGACAGATGCCGTCATTAAGCCCGAGGCATTGCAAGCTCTGCTGGGGATGACGACCGATGCCACCTTCAACATGATCACAGTGGACGGCGACACGAGCACGAATGATATGCTGCTGGCTATGTCGAGCGGGCTTGCGGGTAATGAAGCATTAACACCGGAGCATCCCGATTGGGAGAGCTTCGTGGCAGGCTTCGGCTATGTGTGCGAGTTTCTCGCCAAGGCCATTGCTCGTGACGGGGAAGGAGCCTCACGACTTGTAGAAGTGAACGTGGAAGGGGCGGTCAGCGATCTGTCCGCGAGAGCTATTGCCAAGACGGTGATCGGCTCAAGCCTGGTGAAATCTGCGGTATTCGGCGCCGATGCGAACTGGGGTAGAATTATCGCGGCGGTGGGCCGTGCGGGAGAGCCGGTGAACCCGGAGACGGTGGATATTTCGCTGGGCAGCATTCCAGTGCTGACGGACTCACGCCCGATCTCTTTTGATGAGGAAGAGGCACTGGCCTACCTGCAGGGAGACACGGTGGTTATTCATGTTCATTTGCATAACGGTGAAGGCCGGGCCACGGCTTGGGGCTGTGACTTGACCTATGATTATGTACGAATTAATGCGGCTTACCGTACCTAATTGTGCTTAATATTCAGGACATAAGAGTGCAATCATAATTTAATCCATGAGATTCGAAAGAGGGGTTTTGGAGTGATGAGAACAGCGTTGGATAACAACAAGACAACAGGTGAACAGCTTAAGGCAAACGGTACGTTTGTCATGAAGTGTGGAGGCAGCACGCTCGCAGAGCTTCCGGATTCCTTTTTCGAGGATCTGGTGAAGCTGCAGAAGAACGGGGTAAGCCCGATTATCGTCCATGGGGGCGGGCCGGCGATCTCCGACAATCTTAGTAAACTGGGTATTGAAACTAAATTTGTGAACGGACTTCGATATACGTCGGAGGAAGTGCTTGACGTCGTGGAGATGGTGCTTGCCGGAAGCATTAATAAGGGCATCGTGCGGCGGATCGGTCAGTCCGGGGGCAAGGCACTTGGCTTGTCCGGTATAGACGGCCAGTTGATCACGGCAGAACCCGTAGCGGCCAGTGCGGAGGTTGGCCTTGTCGGTGATGTTACCAAAGTCGAAGGAGCGCTAATTGAAGGCATCGTGCAGCTTGGATTTATGCCGATCATTGCCCCTCTCGGCGTGGACGCGAATGGTCAACGCTATAATATTAATGCGGATACGGCGGCGGGGGCGGTAGCGTCCGAGCTCGGGGTAGAGCGGATGATCGTCGTGACCGATGTGCCAGGGATTCTAAAAACTTTGAACGGTGAAAAAAGAGTGCTTCCTACCGTAACGGTTCAGGAAATCGAGGACATGATTCAAACCGGAGAAATCTACGGCGGCATGATTCCGAAGGTGCGTGCAGCCATTGCCTGCATTCACGGTAAAGTGCAAGAGGTCGTCATCGTGGATGGCAGCGAGCCGGGGATTTTGAGCCGGGTGCTGTCCGGCGAAAAAATCGGGACAAAAATTGTGCGGATGCAGTAGCCCTGCTATTTTTACCTGCGTTATATTTAATAGAGTGAATAAAGAGAATGTTTATCCAAACGATAGGAGTTGACAAGCGATGGCACAAAGTGATCTTAAAGAAGCAAAGGCACCCCAGGCTGAGGACAAAGGGGTAAAGAGCGCACTCTTTCCCAGCTATGCCCGCTATCCAATCAGTCTCGTCAAAGGACATGGCAGCTGGCTTTGGGATGATCAGGGGAATCGTTACCTCGACTTTATGAGCGGGCTGGCGGTCACGAACTTGGGGCATGCCCCGGAGAAGGTTACAGCCAAAGTAAAAGCTCAGCTGGATGAGCTGTGGCATGTATCGAATTTGTTCCATATCCCAGGGCAGGAGAAAGCTGCGCAGCTGCTGACGGAGGTTACCTGTGCTGATGTCGTATTTTTCTGCAACAGCGGAGCGGAGGCGAATGAAGCCGCGATTAAGCTGGCGCGTCGTTATCATCAGAAGGTAAAAGGAACGGATCGTTATGAAGTGATTACCTTTGAGCAGTCCTTCCATGGACGAACGCTGGCTACGCTGACGGCTACGGGTCAACAGAAGGTCAAGGATGGCTTCCTGCCGCTTCCGGAAGGCTTTAAGACAGTGCCATTGCATGATATACAGGCATTAAAAAATGCCATTGGGCCGAATACGGCTGCGGTTATGCTGGAAATGATTCAGGCCGAGGGCGGTGTATATCCGGTAGACCCGGACTTTGTTCAAGAGCTTGTCGCGCTTTGCAAGAAAGAAGGTCTCCTTCTGATCGTGGACGAGGTGCAAACAGGAATGGGGCGTACCGGAAAGTGGTTTGCACATGAGCATTACGGTATTGAGCCGGACATTTTTACCTCGGCCAAGGGCATTGCGAGCGGACTTCCCGTTGGGGCGATGCTGGCTAAGGAATACCTGCGTGAAGCGTTCACGCCAGGCAGTCACGCAACGACATTCGGCGGCAACCCGGTAGCAGTGGCTGCGGTCGTGGCTACGATCGAGACGATGCTTGAGGATAAAATCCCGCAGCGTGCCGAGAAAATGGGCAAATACTTGCAAGAGCGGCTTCACGAGGCTTTCCAGGATGAACCGTTCGTAAAGGCGATCCGTGGCAAAGGCCTGCTGATCGGTATCGAGTGCGCCGAACCGGTGGCTGAATTGGTTATCGAGGGCCAGAAGAAAAAATTGCTGTTCGTGACGGCAGGACCGAATGTTATTCGCCTGCTGCCTAACTTGAACGTGAGCCGGGAGGAGATTGATCAGGCCGTCGAAACGCTGGCCGCGATTATTTCTGCCTATACATCTGAGGAGGAAGCATAAAATGAGTCAACCCGATGCAACGAAGCATAATAAGATTAATCTGAGCGGCCGCGATTTCATTGAGCTCAGTGATTATACGACGGAAGAAATACAATATTTAATTGATTTGGCGGTTGAGATTAAGACGAAGCATAAGAAGGGTGAAGTTTATCATCCGTTAAAAGGAAAAACTGTCGGTCTTATTTTTGAAAAATCCTCGACGCGGACACGAGTATCCTTCGAAGTAGGAACCTATCAGCTCGGCGGGCATGCCCTGTTCCTGAGCAAAAATGATATCCAGCTCGGCCGCGGCGAAACGATTGCCGATACGGCTGCCGTTATGTCGAGATATTTGGACGGGATTATGATTCGCACCTTTGGTCATGAGAATGTCGTCGAGCTAGCCCGCTATTCATCCGTTCCGGTTATTAACGGGCTGAGCGATCTGGCCCACCCGTGCCAAGTGCTGGCGGACTTGCAGACCATCTACGAATATAAGGGAGCTTTGAAGGGCTTGAAGCTGGCTTATATCGGCGATGGCAATAATATGGCACATTCCCTGATGATCGGCTGCGCGAAACTGGGAGTTCATATTTCTGTGGCGAGCCCGGAAGGCTATGAGCCGGATGCAAAAATCACTGCGGAGGCGCAGCAAATTGCTAAAGCGACCGGGGCGGTCATTGAGGTCATTCGTGATCCGAAGGCGGCTGCCCGGCAGGCGGACGTCATTTATACGGATGTCTGGGCTAGCATGGGCTTTGAGGAAGAGCAGAAGGCGCGCGAGGCGGCTTTTGCTGATTATCAGGTCAATGAAGAGCTGGTACAGCATGCCAAACCGGATTATTTGTTTATGCACTGTTTACCGGCCCATCGCGGCGAGGAAGTAAGCGAAGGGGTTATCGACGGCAAGAACTCGATTATTTTTGACCAGGCGGAGAACCGTCTTCATGCTCAGAAAGCCCTGATGGCGGCATTGATTGGATAGTGGTAACATACACTTTTTAGGAGGAACATTCATTATGGCAAAAAATAAAATCGTATTAGCCTACTCAGGCGGCTTGGACACATCTATTATTCTAAAGTGGCTTAAAGAAACTTATGACGCGGAAATTATCGCTTTTACGGCAGATATCGGCCAGAAAGAAGAATTGGACGGACTGGAAGCCAAAGCATTGGCCACCGGGGCTTCTAAAGTCTACATTGACGATCTTCGCGAGGAATTCGCCAAAGATTTCATTTACCCGATGTTCCAGGCGGGTGCCATGTATGAGGGGCAATATCTGCTGGGTACGAGTATTGCTCGTCCGCTGATCGCAAAGCGTATGGTAGAAATCGCGCGTGCTGAAGGGGCGATGGCTATCGCTCACGGCGCTACGGGGAAAGGCAACGACCAGGTGAGATTCGAACTGGCTGCTGCAGGCCTGGCTCCGGAAATTGAAGTGATTGCGCCATGGCGCCTAAGTGAATTCCGCGACCGTTTCCCAGGCCGCGCCGAAATGATCGCTTACGCGGAAGAGAATGGCATTCCGGTAACAGCGTCTGCTGCGAAGTCTTATTCGATGGACCGCAATTTACTGCATATTAGCTATGAGAGTGGCGTTCTTGAGGATCCTTGGTTCGATGCAAGCGCAGCGGAGAGCAAGGATATGTACTTGTTGAGCGTTGCTCCAGAGGATGCGCCGGATGAGCCGGAATATTTGGAGCTGGAATTCGAGCAAGGCAATTGCATTGGCCTCAATGGGCAGCGTCTGGATCCGCTCGGCGTGATGGAGAAGCTGAATGAGCTTGGCGGTAAGCACGGCATTGGCCGGGTAGATATGGTTGAGAACCGCTTTGTCGGAATGAAGAGCCGCGGTGTGTATGAGACGCCGGGGGGGACGATTCTATTTACCGCTCATCGCAAAATGGAATCCCTCACAATGGATCGCGAAGTGATGAATCTGCGCGACAGCTTGATTACCCGCTACAGCACGCTCGTATATAATGGCTTCTGGTTTGCCCCGGAACGCCTTGCTTTGCAGGCGCTTGTTACGGAAAGCCAGAAAAACGTGACGGGAACGGTTCGTGTGAAGCTATATAAAGGAAATATCATCGCTGCCGGCGTCAAAAGCCCAGTCAGCCTTTACAATCCGGATATCGCTACGATGGAGGCCGACCCGACGGAAGCCTACGATCAAGGGGATGCTACCGGCTTTATCCGTTTGAACGCGCTGCGCCTGAAAGTGAGCTCCGGTGTGGAACAAAGCGGTAAGTAAGAAGTGTTGCTCCGAGCAGACGAGGCAGGTTATTGGACAAACGAAGCAAGTTATTGGGGATAAATGTAGTAGGTTAATGAACCGAAGCAACTTTCTAACAAGCGAAACAGATTATTGAACACTGAAGTACCTTTTTAACAAGCGAAACAGATTATTGAACACCGAAGTACCTTTTTAACAAGCGAAACAGATTATTGAACACTGAAGTACCTTTTTAACAAATGGTAGTAGGTTATTTGAAAGAGAGATGCCTCCTGAAGTGAAGAGTTGTGTTTATGTTTGTGTTTGATTTGAGTTTGTTGTTGTTGTGTTGTTGTTGTTGTTGTGTTGTTATGGTTGCCTTTATAACTGTTTTTCTGCTTCTTATAAATTTATGGGTCTCTAATATCCAAGAAGCTTGGGGAGTAACAGTGGGACAGTTGTCAAAAAAACAAATTTATGTGCTTGCCCCACGTCCATTTTAATCGTTTGATTTAATAAATGGGTTTTTAGTAGTTAGTTTTTGCAGTAAAGAGGGTAGAAAAGTTTTAAGTGGATTTCATGTTGTTGGGAGAAGGGAAATAGCCAATTATGGGATGGATTCTTGATCTAGGTACATAGAATCCATCTTATTCCCTGAAACATTTGTTTAGATCGTAATTAGATACGTGAAATCCATTTAATGTACGCATAGCACGAACTATTCGAATGGTGGAGCAGTTAAGTGTAGGTGTAGAGTAACCTTAGAGTGTAGGTGTAGAGTAACCTTAGTTGTCCAATAGCATAGTGAGGACAGCCTAATATGCAGATAGATTCTAATTTTGAAAATTCGAGTAGAATATATTCGAAATAGATCAGGTTTTGAAACAGATGTTGAAACAGATAAGGAGTGAATCAGGTGAGCAAGCTGTGGGGAGGCCGCTTTACGAAGCAGACCAACAAATTAGTTGAACAATATACTGCATCCATCGAGTTTGACAAGGCGCTGGCCGAAGAGGATGTGCAGGGAAGTTTGGCGCATGTGACGATGCTGGCCAAATGTGGAATCGTGCCTGAAGGTGACGCTGAGAAGATTAAGGAAGGATTGCAGTCCGTTCTGCAGAAAATCCGTCGCGGAGAGCTGGAGTATTCCGTCTCTGACGAGGATATTCACATGAATATCGAGAAAAATCTGATTGAGGAGATCGGCCCGGTCGGCGGCAAACTGCATACAGGCCGCAGTCGCAATGATCAGGTGGCGACGGACATGCATCTTTATCTGCGGAAGCGTGTTGTAGAATTTGTAGGCCTGCTGCACGATTTACAGGAAGCTCTGATTGGACAAGCCAAAGCGAACCTGGATACCATTGTACCGGGTTATACCCATTTACAGCGGGCTCAACCGATTCTGTTCGCTCACCATTTGCTGGCTTATGTCTCGATGTTTGGACGGGATATCGAGCGCCTGCAGGACAGCTACAAGCGGATTAACGTTTTGCCGCTCGGCGCGGGGGCCCTTGCAGGAACGACCTTCCCGATTGATCGCCATTTCGTAGCTGAGCAGCTACAGTTCGACAGTGTCTATGAAAATAGCCTGGATGCGGTCAGTGACCGTGATTTCATTCTAGAGTTTTTGGCGGACGCATCGATTTTGATGATGCATTTGTCGCGCTTGAGCGAGGAACTCGTGATGTGGAGCAGTACCGAGTTCCGTTTTGTCGAATTGGACGACGCATTTTGTACCGGCAGCAGCATTATGCCGCAGAAAAAGAATCCAGACGTGCCGGAGCTTGTCCGTGGCAAGACGGGGCGCGTGTACGGCAATTTGATGGGGCTCTTGACTGTGCTGAAATCTTTGCCGTTGGCTTACAATAAAGATATGCAGGAAGATAAGGAAGGTATGTTTGACACTGTAGCTACACTGCAGGGGGCACTGCAGTTATTCGCTCCGATGATTGCCACGATGAAAGTGAACAAAGAGCAAATGCGCGAAGCAGTGAACAAGGACTTCTCCAATGCGACCGACATCGCCGACTTCCTGGCGAATAAGGGTTTGCCGTTTCGCCAGGCCCATGAGGTTATCGGTAAGACGGTGCTGTATTGCATCCAGCACAATAAATATTTGCTGGACCTCTCTTTGGAGGAATTCAAGCAATTTTCACCGCTGTTTGATGACAGCATTTACGAGGTACTTCAGCCTGAAACGGTCGTTAACGCCCGCAACGTATACGGCGGTACGGCAACAAGCCAAGTGGCAGCCGCAATCAGCCGGGCCGAGGAGAAATTGCAGGCAACCGGGCAATGGGTACAGGAGTATTTGGAAAAAAGCAAATAAATGGTGTGCACTAGCATATGGTGAGTTGTAGTATATGATGAGCTATAGCATATGATACGTTTTATCATAGGATGGGCTTAAGCATTGTTGAAGAGCCAGAGCAGATTTTGTCCATAGGACTGGATCTGCTCTTTCTATATCGCGAACTAAATTAGGGCAAGGCACCGGCACATAGTAAGGCACATGGTAATGCAATGGTAAGGTACATGGTTAAGGATATTCACGATAAGAAACACATTCAGAAATGAACATACACGACAAGGAACTAGGCAGTGAACAAGGCAAGGAACATAACATATTCCGTAAGGAATTCTTATGTGGTTCGACCGACCGCCGTCATGCAGCAATGCACCGCGATCTAGGATCTGCGCGTGGTACCAGGCGATCGACACACTCGGAGCGACACTAGGATATGGCGCTGATATATAGGATTCATAGTATGTGTGTTAAGGCACTCATAATGGCCGCTCGTTCGGTATTCACATGTGACACTCATTAGCACTCCGAATGGCGCTGGATTCGGTAATCATGGAATTTACACACCGCTAATAGAGTTGTGCTGAATTGGTTTAGACAACAGGATACATATACTTAGAACCTGCACTGGATACAGCCACTAGCTGAAAATACACTAACTGTATTTGTTACAGGTCTGTTGGTTATCCATATTTTGGAACCTTGAATTAATAGAGCAATACAACCCAGTCAGCAGGCAAAAGTTGCAGACTAAGTCGGCGAGTAAAATTGACAAAAGAGAGAGTGCTAAAGAAGGCACATTCGGATGAATTTCATCATAAACACTCTTTAACAACACATAGACCAATAAAGCGATATATAGTTGGCTGCATACCGCCTTAGGCGTCGTACCGAATAACGCAGGGACATTTAAATGCTGTTTAATCCAACGGAGGAAATACTTCAATTTGCCAGCGAAGCTTATAGATTTCAGCGATTTTCTCAGCAGAAATCCGCTTTAGGCTGGTTACCTAAAATGACAGGGTTCCCTGCAGGATCCCGAACTTCACAACCCGGTGCCGAAGCCGAGAACGGTTGACTCCTGTACCTAGTTGGCAGGTAACGTCCAGTTCAATAAACGAGTCTTCTGGTCTTTGGCGACGGGAAGGGCGTGGTTCATGAAGAACTACCTCATCCTTCAAATGAATCACAAAATCACGTTTCTGTTCCGCATAATTGTCGAATCGCTTGCACTTGGCATAGGCCCGGTCGGCAACATTAATAAAAGCAGAATCAAAAAGCGCGTCACTGCTACAAATATCATGGTAATTCCCTATCGACTCTACAATTTGATGCAGCTGCCAATCGATGGACGAAAAGCCACGTTGACTTTAACACCGGCCCGACTGCCTTTGAGTGGGGCCCAAGGTAGTCTTCCTACTCCTACCGTAATTTTGGTCGAATCTGTAATGAGGAGTTCTTTAGGAAATTTAAGTTTTCTCTGGGTTCGGCGATTACATTTTTGAACATAAAGATGAAACAGCTGTTTGAAAATCTCAAAGGGAACGTTTTTGGCCTTTTTTGATAAGGACGAATAATCCATCTTTGGCAAACCGCATTGTGAAGTTTGAAGTGTACCATGACGATAACTATTCCACTGGCCAAATGCAGCTTGGGCAAAGAACGATAACAGCTGATAAACAGTACACTTTCGGGCAGTATCCTCGTAACCGAATTGTGCGACAAGCTTTTTTACTTCTTCTTCAGTTACCATACTTTGAACAGGTTTAGAAACATGGTAGACTTGTTCATGAGGTCGCCTCCTAGGTCGAGAGTAGTGGTATACAATCGATTACCCAGTTGGCGGCCTTTTCTATCCACTTTTTGTTAAATAACAGGCCTGTATTTGTTACAGTTAAATAATACGTTCGATCATAAATTCGTATTAATAACTGTATTTCCTCAGACTGTTGAAGTAATTGATTTTCTATGCAAGAAAACATACTTTCCACGGAAATCCAGAATCGAAAGGATTAAAATATAAGGTGAGTTCCCGTTTGTACGAGAAAAAAGCTTGGCTAGGTGCCTTGCTATTTTCTTAATGTTCTGCACTATGGCAGTCATCAGTGCTTGTTCCTGCACTTTTTCCCGGCCACGCAAACGGGAAATGCGAAGCCCATGGAGCACTTTGGCATCCGCGAAGCTTCGCTCAACTGTTTTACAACGGAGCTTATACAAGATCTGTCCTGAAGAGCTACGGTAATTCGCTTCTACTCGCTCTTTAAACCCTTCCCAAACATGCCGCTGAATTTTACGTTTACGATTTTTGCTTGATGTACAGCTATCCAATAATGGGCATTGGCCACATAAGTCAGGGTTGGACATATATTCTTTGTATCCATTGCGATTGGTTGTGTGGTAAGTCAGCTTAGATCCATTGGGACATATATAAGCGTCTTGTTGCGGGTCATAGGAAAACTCTTCTTTGGGTATAGTCCCCTCTGCTGTAGGGGCATTACGAGTAGCGATGACACTGAAAATACCCATCTCGCTTGTTTTTTTGCATATGTAGGGCGTCATATATCCTGAATCCAAAGCAACAGCTTCTAACGTATTGTGAAAGTCAAATGTATCGATCTGTCTTTGAAGTCTTTCTATATAAACGGTTGAGTCATTCACATTTCCAGGGGTAACATGGACATCCGTAATGAGATTGAATTTGTGATCGACTGTACGATGATCCAAATAATAAAACCCTTCGGGTTTGCCTTTACGCTTCATAAAGCCACTTTCTGGATCGGTGTTACTCACTCGCAGTTTTTTTTCAATCGTTTCGTTTTTCACGGGCGGCAGCGGCTTTTTTCCATGACGCTCTCGTTCTTGATTAATAGCTGTCTCCAATTCTTTTAAATATTCAAGGGGCGTTTCCGTCACAACTTGCATCGATGAACGATTTTTATTCGCGTTAGCTTGGATGTGCGTTGAATCAGTAATGAGAACACGTCCCCCTACCATGTTATGACGGATGGCCAAACGGACTACTTCGTCAAAAATGTCTTGAAAAATGGTAGATCCTTTGAATCGCACATTACGGTTGTAACTAATCGTCGAGTGATCCGGCACAGGATCCGTTAAGCCTAGACCAAGGAACCAGCGGTAGGCTACGTCCGTTTTAATTTCTTGCTCTAATTGCCTTTCGGAGTGAATGCCATATAAATAACCAATCAGCATCATTTTGAAAAGACGAATCGGGTGAATTGGAGGCCTCCCTAATGTGCCGTGATAGTAGGGGCGAGTCATCTCGGTAATAAATGAAAAATCTACGTTTTCATCAATGATTCGTAGTAAATGATCTTTTGGTACAAGCATATCTATACTAACCAATTCAATTTGATTTCTATCTTGTTGAATGTTAGGCAATTCGCACACCACACTTTCAATATATTACCTATATTATACCAAATTAACGCGGTAATGTGATCTAGATAGGGGCTTTTTCAACAGTCTGATGAAATACAGCTAGTTCGGGAAATTAGCTTAAAATTCAGCATCTAGATGTATAAAATACAGTTCAACCCGGACTGGCCTAGGTCCTCTGTCTGTTCCGCATTCCCCTACTCTAACTAGCGCAGCAATTAAATCATTTAGCAGGGCCAGGGCAGTATAGCCTAAATTCCCCCCGCATTCCCCCCCATCTAAACCTTCACCTCAGCCCCCACCTCAACATTCATCCTCAAAAACTCCCCTCAACACTAGCCTTATTTACGTAATCTCCGCTAACTTCGTTAACTCTCTTACCTTCACTACCAACTATCCGCACTCCCTCCACTACCGCACTCCCTGCACATCCCGCACTAACCTCCACTAACTTTAGCGGCTGCACTGAACAAAACCCTCCTGACGGAGGTCTTTCCTGCTTGAGATGTTTTGCCTTGCTTACTCTCCCGGAGCAATTTTGAATAGGGAGCATCCAGTAGCATCCAGTATCATCTAGTGGCATCCAGTAGCATCCAGAGCATTCAGGAGCATCCGGGGCATCCAGGAGCGTCCATGACATCCAGGAGTGTCCATGACATCTAGTAGAATCCAGGATCAATCATGACATCGCGCAGCTCCCAGTGTGCGATGCATTGCTGCATGACGGCGGTCGGTCGAACCAAAGGAAGAAAATAAATGAAAAGGACAGTAAATAAACATTGTTTTTCTGAATATTTTCATAAAAGTATAAAAAAATATCGTTTTTTGTCGAAAATAGATGTATAGAATCATTGACATAAGAAGATCGAAGAAAAAACTAGTCAATGAGATCTATTTAAAAAGAGAAATAGATATTAAGAAGCTAAGACAGAAGAGATGCTACTTAACACAAAGAGAAAGAAATAAGTGGATAGGATTGGATGATTTTATTTTTTGTAGCTTTTTAAGACAAGTGTTGAGGGGGGACAGAAGACGGGATTCATTTAATAGCCCTATAAGCCAAGCCGCTAACGACCGCCGTCATGCAGCAATGCACCACGCGACTTACAACTATGTTATACATTTGAAAATCTCGAAGGGAGAACAAGATGAGAAAAATATGGTTGAAAACAAGAAAAATATTTGAATTTAGAACGCTGCGTAATCGTCTTTTGCTTGTATTTACGATTATGTTGATTATCCCTAATTTAGTTATTACTGTTTCCAGTCTGACGAGTGCAAAGTATCAAATGGAAGACAAAATCGGGAACGCAGCCAAGACTAGCGTTGTGCTGATGAACGAAGCGTTGAATGCATCGATAGGAGCGCAAGTTGAGAATGTCGAGCAATTGGTTATGCAGATGAACTCCAAGCAAATCGACGAAAAGTCTCCAGAGGTACAAGCGATGCTGGAGTTGTTTATGGAGAAGCATCCGGGGCTTGAACTGTTGACCGTAGGGAACAATAACAAGGCATTTTTGAAGGCGCCCGATCCGGGTCCGCATGAATATGATCCTACTGGAAGAGAGTGGTACAAGCGCGCGCTTGCCAACCCGGCGCAAACAATAATTATCGATCCTTTCCAATCAAGTACTTCGGGAAATCATAATTTATATATTAGCCGGGCGCTTCCGGATGGTCAGGGTGCAATGACGGTATCTTTTAACATGAATAATATCAATGAATTTACTCGAAATGTAGAGATCGGAAGTGAGGGGTTCGTCTACATCTTCGACCGCAGCAGCAAGATTACTTATCATCCGCAATATGAGCCTGGCGAGGATGCCGTAGGGGAACATATTCCGTTGATTCAGGCGATGGATTCTGGCTTTATTGACTACAAAAACGAGATAACAGGCAAGCCACAGCGCGCTTATGTTCATACGAACGACCTCACGGGCCTTAAAATCGTCGGAGTTCTGGAAATGAGTGAATTCGATAAAGCGATTGTTCCGATCATCCAAACTTCGGTGATTGTACTTGGTATCGCACTATTGGTCTCTGGCATCGTGTTATTTCTGATCATCCGCAGTGTAACTCGTCCAATTGAGCAGTTGAACCGTTCTGCTAAGCGGGTAGGGGAGGGCTATTTGAATGAGGAAGTCCAGATCAAACGGAAAGACGAAGTCGGGCAATTGGCCGCAAACTATAATGAAATGGTTGCCTCAATACGGGGAATGGTCATGGATGTCGCAGAGGTCTCCAGTCAGCTTACTGCCTCCAGCGAAGAACTGATGGCCGGTACCGAGCAGAATGCAAAAACGGTGGAGCATGTCGTCGATTTGGTTCAAACCTCATCTGAGGGTGCTGAAAAACAGGCCACCGTTTCGCTGGAGAGCGCCAACACGATGGAGGAAATGTCCCAGGGCATTTATAAAATTGCCGAAGCATCGGGGACGATCGTCGAATCATCTTCGAAGACGGTGGAGGATGTTCATTATGGAAGCGAGAAGGTAGAGCAGGTCAGCTTACAAATGGAGGAAATTCGCCGATCGACGGAGCAATCAGCCGAGCTGATGAACCGGATGAACGAGCTGAGCGCTCATATTGCCGGCATGAGTACCGCGATTTCGGATATCGCCGTACAGACGAATTTACTTGCGCTGAATGCAGCGATCGAAGCCGCGCGCGCCGGTGAAGAGGGACGTGGGTTCTCTGTCGTAGCGGGTGAAGTGCGGAAACTGGCCGAGCAATCCAGAACGACGGCGGAGCAGATCAGCGAGGATGTCGTGCAAATGACAAGCTTGGCAGAGCAAGTATATGCGGCCATCAATGTAGAGGTCGCGGCCAATGTAGAGCGCGGCATCACGGTCACTGCGGAAGCGCAAAATGCCTTCCAGCAAATTCAGAATTCTACGCAGCAAATTACAGAGCAAATTCACGACGTATCTGCAATTACGCAGCAAATGTCGGCTAGCGCGGAGGAAATTACCAATTCGGTGAAGCATATTGCGCAAACCTCGCAGGAAAGCTTGGATTCCTTCCAAAGTGTTACAGCCGCAACACAAGAGCAGCTGGCCTCGATGGAGGAAATCTCGTCCGCCGCAGACGGACTTGCTCGTATGGCTGCGGACATGCAAAGCAAAATTGAGCATTTCAAAGTATAACCGAGCAGTAGTGTCTCAATACAATTCATAGTAGTTATAACAATGCTCACCTATGCGAAGGAGCCGCAGAGCCGCAAGTTTAAATACAATCCATAAGTAGCTATATCAATACGCCTGGGCAGAAGTGGAAGAAGCCTGGGCGTTTCTTTTTTGCAAAATGAGATATTCTGAAAATATTGAATGATTTTGAGCAATTGTCTCCTGTAGCTCGCTGGGGCTCTCCATCTATACTAAAAGTACAGAAAAGGAGAGTGAACTTATGGAACGAACGACATCTTTAGCTACCGGTACGCCTGTGCGTAAAAAGTCATTTCTCAAGCGTTGGGACTCTCCCATTGCAGGTTATTTATTCATTTCACCATGGCTGATCGGATTTTTGGCGTTAACGGCCTATCCGATGCTGTTATCTTTATATTATTCCTTTACGAACTATACGCTTATGAAACCGATCGAATGGATTGGCATGGAGAACTATAACCGTATTTTTACTACGGACGAGAAATTCGCCCAATCGATCAAAATCACGTTTTATTATGTGCTGGCTTCAGTTCCGCTAAAGCTCATTGCGGCTCTGCTTGTGGCCATGCTGCTGAACAGGGCGGTGCGCGGGATTTCAATCTATCGTACAGCCATCTACTTCCCATCCTTGATCGGGGCGAGTATCGCGGTTTCTCTACTATGGAAAAACATCTTTGGCGTGGACGGCTTCTTTAACAAGGTGCTCGGCATTTTCGGGATTCCCGGGACAGGCTGGGTGACGAACCCGGATACGGCGCTTTGGTCGCTGATCGTGCTGTCAGTATGGCAATTCGGCTCTTCAATGGTCATTTTCCTCGCCGGCTTGAAGCAAATTCCGACAGATCTTTACGAGGCTTCGGCGGTGGACGGTGCGGGCAAGCTGAGACAATTTTTCAAAATTACGCTCCCGATGCTGTCGCCTACGTTGTATTTCAATCTCATTATGGGGGTTATCAACTCCTTCCAGGTGTTCACGCCTGCTTACGTAATTACCGGCGGAGGACCGATGAACTCCACCTATGTGTATGCGCTTTATTTATATGAGCGGGCATTCAGTCGCTACCAGCTGGGCTACTCCTCTTCGTTGGCTTGGATCATGCTGCTGCTGATCGTCGCTGCTGCCGTCGCGATTAACCTGACGTCGAAATATTGGGTATTCTACGAATCCGAGAGTCAAGGGGGGAAAAGAAAATGACCATAACCAAGTCAAAGTGGAAAGGCCTGATTCGCCATGCGATGCTTACTGTATTCAGTTTAATTATGGTCTATCCTGTCATTTGGTGGATCGGCGCTTCTTTGAAAAGCAACCAGGAGCTAAGCTCGCCGTCGCTTTTCCCGACTGTTCCTCAGTGGTCCAACTACATTAAGGGCTGGCACTCGGTTCCAGGGTTTACGTTTACCGATTTTTATGTGAATACTTTTTATCTCATTATCGCGATTATTATCGTGACGGTTATTTCTAGTACACTGGTCGCTTTTGGCTTCGCCAGATTGGACTTCCCGCTGCGGGGCTTCTGGTTCTCGCTGCTCATGCTTACGCTGATGCTGCCGGGGCAGGTGCTCATTATTCCACAGTATGCGATGTTCCACCAATTCGGCTGGGTCAATACGTATTTGCCGTTTATCGTGCCACACGCATTGGCGGGGGGAGCGGGAGGAACCTTCTTCGTCTTTCTGCTAATTCAATTCATTCGCGGTATTCCGCGGGAGTTGGATGAATCGGCAAAAATCGACGGGTGCAACTGGTTCGGAATTTATTGGAGAATCATCATGCCTTTGATGAAGCCGTCGATCGTGACCGTGATCATTTTCTGTTTCCTCTGGAACTGGGATGACTTCCTAGGTCATCTGCTGTACATTAACTCTGTAGATAAATACACGGTGGGATTGGCGCTGCGGATGATTAACGACTCCCAAGGTGGAGCGGAATGGGGACAACTTCTCGCGATGTCGCTAGTATCCATTCTACCAGCAACTTTCTTGTTTACCTTCGCCCAGAAGTATTTCGTCGAGGGCGTAGCCACAACCGGAATTAAAGGGTAGCCAGCTAGCAATCAATATAATATATTAAAATTAAGAAAACATTGAGGCAGGCGCGGCTTCAATGTTTTTTTAGGTCTTGTATCGGTGCTTTTCTTAGACTCTTGCTTGAAAGAGGGGACGCACATTATGATCAATCCATTCAAAAAATATAGAATCGATTTTCTGTTCATTATTTGCTTCGCCGGCTTGATTACACTTGTGCTCGCAAGCACGGTGTGGATTAGCTATGTCATCTCATCGCGCGAATTGGCCGATAATACATCCTATTACCAACAAAGGCTACTAGAGGAGCTGAATAATGAAATTACGGGCCGGCTTACATCGATCGAGCAGGTATCTCTTACCACCTCGAGGGACAGTGATTTGCTTACGTTTCTGTCGGGCAAGGAGGATGAGTTTGACCGCTATCGCAGGTCGATGGGCATTAAGCAGGCCCTTGCTCATCTGACCTATTCGATTCCGCAAATCCAAGCGATCGATTTATATCTGGAACAGCCCCAGTGGGGCGATCACCAGAGCTATATCCAGTTTCACCAATTGGAAGAGGCTGCGGAGCAGTCCTGGTATTCGGCATTGGAGAAGAACGATTTCGCCTGGTCGGAGGAGCATCAAATTACGACTTTCAAGGGAGAAGCCTCTGTGCTGAGCTTTTCTCGTAAAATTTATTATAATACCCGGTTTATGGGCATTCTTGTCGTGCATGTGAAGGCCGATTGGATCCGGAGCATGCTCGAAGGATATTCCCAGGATTCGAACCGCATTCTGCTAGATCGGAACGGCAGAGAGCTGCTTAGCGTTGGGAAGCCGATGAAGGAAGCCGGGCTGCTGGAGTCCGATCCGCGGTTTACAGGTGAATCGGGCGTTTTTCGTCTCCATACGCAGCCGCATAGCGACGAAAATCTCATTGTTTATTCCAAAGTAGCAGATTCCGATTGGATGCTCGTCGAGATTACGCCGTGGAAGCAAATTACGGCGGGTAGCGTGAAGCTTGCCGGAGCGATCATTTCGATTGGCATCGGTGCTTTATTGCTGGCGTTCCTGCTGACGCTCTTGCTAAGCCGGCAGTTCATGAAGCCGATTGCCCAGCTTGTAAAGGCGATGAAAACTTATGTCGTCGGAGGAGAACAAGCGAAGCTGATGAACGACTATACGAATGAATTCGGTGTTCTCTTTGCGGGCTATCGCCGATTGAATGAACGAATCGAAGCGCTTTACTTATCGCTTGCCGAGCGTTATGAGCAGCAGCGGAAGGCTGAAATTGAGGCACTGCAGGCAAATATTAACCCGCATTTTCTCTATAATACGTTGGATCAGCTCAACTGGATGGCGATCGCGGAAGGCCAAGATAAGATGAGTCGCATTCTCGAGCTAATGGGCCGCATGTTCCGGATCGGCTTGTCCCATGGGGAGAGCTTCATTACGATCGGTGAGGAGTTGACCCACGTGGGCTGTTATTTGGAAATCCAGCAGCTGAGATGGGAGGAAGGATTGGAGTACGAGGTAATAGCTGAGCAAGAGGTACAGAAGCTGTATATCCCGAAGATGACGCTCCAGCCCTTCGTTGAAAATTCGATGATCCATGGATTTAATTCAAGACAGAGTGGCCATATCCTGATCAAAGTGGCAGAGGAAGGCGAACGCATCCGCATTATCATCAAGGATGATGGGACGGGGTTATCTTATAACCATGATAAGGGAAATAACCGGCGCAAGGGTGGATACGGAATTAGGAACGTAAGGGAAAGATTCTCGGCGTATTTCGGCAAGGAATTTGATATCTCACTCGCGGACGGTGAGCAGGGAGGGACGATCGTATCGATTGCTTTTCCACGGCTTACCGAAGCACCGGGAAGGGGCGAAGCATAATCGGACGATTTTATAATAAATTGTGCATCTCTCTTATACTCCATATTACGCGGAGTTGGTAGGATAAATATTGACTACAATATATTTTTTCTCTAGGGGGTAAGGCATTATGATAAAATGGAAGCGATTGCAGATTGTCGCAGCGCTGCTAGTATGCTCTTTATTGTTGGCCGCATGCGGCGGTGGTAAGGGCGATAATGCTGGAGCAACGTCTAGCGATGCACCGGCTGCATCTAATGCGGCGTCAGAGAAAGTAAAGCTGCGGATTATGTGGTGGGGATCGCAGCCACGTCACGAAGCGACGTTGAAGGCATTGGAGCTGTACACCGAGAAAAATCCGCATATAACTTTCGAGCCGGAATACTCTGGAATGGACGGGTACCTGGATAAACTGTCTACTCAGGCAGCTGCTCATAACGAGCCGGATATTATCCAAATGGATCCAGGCTGGATTTCTGATTGGACATCACGTAACCAATTGGAAGAGCTCGACTCCATGGTGAACTTGGCTGACTTGACGCCAAGCCTTCTGCCAATTGGGCAGAAAGACGGCAAGCAGTATGGAGTACCGCTAGGATCGGTTGCTTTTGGGTTGATATATGACAAAGCTGCCTTAGAGAAGCTGGGCGTAGCTACTCCGCAAGATGGCTGGACATGGGATGATTTCTTCGCTCTAGCGGAGGAAGTGAAGCCTAAACTGGCGAAAGGCCAGTACTTCACCTTGGATTACGCTGGCAACTACTTTATGTTTAGTGCTTATCATTATGCCAAAGGCAAAGGGACGCTGATTACGGATGACGGCAAATTCAACATCGATGAAGCAACGTTCCTGGAATGGACGAAAAAGTTTGAACAGCTTCGCAATGAGGGACTAGTGCCTCCAGCCGATTTGAATGCGTCCGATAAGGAAATGGACCCGACGGCTGACCTGTTGGTTAACGGCAAAGTATTGTTCCGTTATTCATTCTCGAACAACTACACGACATGGGACAGTATGAAGGAAGGGGCTTTCGATCTTGTGACGATGCCGCGGGCTGAGGAAGCGGGCGGATGGTTGAAACCGTCCATGTTCCTTAGTTTGTCTCCAAACTCCAAGCATAAAGAAGAAGCAGCGAAATTTATCGACTGGTTCATCAATGATCCTGAGGCTGGAGCTATTCTAGGAACAGCGCGTGGTGTACCTGCTAATGCGAAAATCGCAGAAAGCTTGATACCGACCCTGCCGGAGGGTGAGCAAGTGGGCATGAAACTGATCGATGCTACGACTCCGGACGGGCAGACCTTTACAACGGGGCCAGAAGGCTGGGTGAACTTCATCGACAAAGATTTCCCGCTTGTACGCGACGAGCTGAGTTTTGGTAGAACAACGCCAGAGAAGGCTTATGAATCTCTGAAAAAGGCTGCGCAAGAGTACGAATAATAAGGTGAACAAATGCCCTTTATTTTGAATGACTACTAAATTATAACGTCATGCCTGAGAGGCTTAACAGCTAATCGGGCATGACGTATTATCATCGATGCGTTGCATTATGCATGGCATAATTCACGACATTATGCGAGAACACTGCTGTTGCAAAGGGGGCTCTATAGATGTGGAAGATTGGAATCATCGATGACGACCGCGGGGTGCTGCAGGGAATCAAAAGAGCGATCCCCTGGGATGAGTTGAATGCAGAGTGGGCAGGAGAGGCGCTGAACGGAGAAGAAGGTCTGGCAATGATTCAGTCTGCTTGTCCTGATATCGTCATAACCGACTTATATATGCCTGTCATGAACGGACTCGATATGATCGAGCAGCTGCGGCAAAACGGATATAAGGGCAAGGTCATTATTTTGAGCGGATATTCTGATTTTGAATATGCCCGCCAGGCTTTGCGGCTGAACGTGAGTGATTACTTGTCCAAACCGGTCAGCGTCCCTACCCTTAAGTCTGTGCTCGGCGAAGCCATAGCCGATCTGGAGAAGCAGGAGGAGCGGCGGGTGAAGCAGGATGAGCTGCTTCAGAAGCTGAGGTTGTATGAGCCGTTTGTAGAGAAGGAATGGGTGAAGTCGGCTGCGGCGGGCACTTTGCAGAATTCAAGTCTGGATATGGAAATTCCAACACCCTATCGTTACTGGTCTGAATGCGATCATACCGTTCTTGGCATTGAATTGGTTCGTAATCAACGGTCAGCGAAGCTCAGCTTGTCTGATTGGAGCCTCCTTCGTTTTGCAATCAGCAACATTATTGGGGAAGTGACCCAGGGGATCTTCGTCTCCTTTGACTATACAGATTTGCACACGAACCGCTCTGTGATTATTGTGCACAGCGAGCCCACCGAGCCAGCTGATCGATTGCGTGAGCGGCTGGAGCAGCTTGGCGTTCGCTTGATCGATTGCGTCAAGAGCTATTTGAAGTTGAAGATTCGCATCGGGATCGGTGAGCGCAAGAATAGCATCAAGGATATCGGCAGCTCGACAGAAGAAGCCTTTCGCGTTATCGACTTGAATCTGCAGCCGGCAGTTCCCGGTTATGATTTATTTGTCTATACACAGGAACTGCACAGTGGAGATGCACAAGCGCCGGTTCGGCCCATCAAGCTGTATTTAGAGCTGGCTGGAGCTATCCGAACGTCGCAGGAAAATCAGGCGCGTAAAATTATTAGGGATTATATGACACGGCTTGAGAAAGAAAAAGGCATCACGAAGTCATATGTCGGCATGTTGGCTGGTGAGCTATGGGGAATTATTGCTTTTGCTTTCTATGAGATGGGAACGGTCTTGGATGATATTTTTTCGAATGAGTGTATTACCCGTGAAATTGCTGATTTAAATCGGCCTTCTGAGCTGGCCGAGTGGCTCGGCGCCAAAATCGGAATCGTGTTCAGCAGCCGTGAATGGGGTGGCAACGGCAAGCATCGGCAGGCCGTCGACTTCATGATGGAATATATCCACGAGCACTACGCCGAGGATATCACTCTGGCTGGGCTTGCAGATAAAGTGTACATTTCGCGTAATTACCTCTCGATGATTTTTAAGAACATTACGGGGGAGACGTTTAATAATTATTTGACAAGAGTGCGAATTGAGAAGGCTCGAGAACTCTTGATGGAGAAGAAAGTTCTGGTATATGAAGTCGCGGAAATGGTCGGATACAAAAACGTTCCTTATTTCAGCACGGTGTTTAAGAAAATTACTGGGATGAACCCGACGGAAATCGTGAAATAAAGAAGGGGTGGCAATATGAATAGTAATTATGATTTAGCTTGGCTGCGGTATGACAAAGTATCAGCGGATGGAGCAGGTAGGGAACAATCTCTAGCGCTGCAGCAGCTTCAAGGGTATTTGAGCAATATCGTGATGGCCGACGGGGTGTCTTCCCAGGTATTTCGCACGGCAATACAGGAGTTGACGAAGGGCATTGGCTCATTGACAGGCGAGCAGCCTTCTCTCTCTCATACCGTGGAAGCTGATCGCTTTCTGGCTGTAGGTACGTTGGAGGATACGGGCAACCTCGGCCATCTGCCGTTGCTAAATGATTCACTGGAGGCAGCGGAAGCAGCTCGTTTGGGAGAAGAAGGTTATGTTATCCGCGAGGTGGCTAGAGAAGGCAAGGATTACATTGTTATTGCCGGGAGAACGGAAAAGGGACTGCTTTACGGTGTGTTTCATTTTTTGCGTCTGCTGCAAACGGGTCAGGCGTCGGAGGCGCTGGATTTAGTCGAGGCGCCGAAGTATCAGCTACGGATGGTTAATCAATGGGACAATATGGACGGGAGCATTGAGCGCGGGTATGCAGGTCAATCGGTTTTTTATCAGGACAATAAGATCGTCTCGGATCTGACCCGCGTACGGCAATATGCCCGAATGCTGGCCTCTGTCGGGATTAATGGTATAGCCATCAATAATGTCAACGTACATGAGGTGGAAACGAAGCTGATTACGCCAGAGCTGTTGCCTGACGTTGCTCGGGTGGCCGATGTGTTCCGCGATTATGGGATTCGCCTTTATCTCAGCGTTAACTTTGCCGCGCCACTCGAGCTGGGGGGGACGTCCACTGCTGATCCGCTGGAGCCAGTTGTACAAGAATGGTGGAAGGAGCGCGCGGCGGATATTTATCGCTACATCGCTGATTTTGGTGGATTTCTGGTCAAGGCTGATTCCGAGAATCGTCCGGGGCCGTTCACGTATGGCCGGGATCATGCGGATGGTGCCAATATGTTGGCAGAAGCACTGGAGCCTTATGGCGGACTCGTATTGTGGAGATGTTTTGTATATGATTGCCATCAGGACTGGCGGGATCGCAAAACCGACCGTGCCCGCGCAGCCTATGATCATTTCAAGCCACTGGACGGCAGGTTTAAGGATAATGTTATTTTGCAAATCAAAAATGGCCCGATGGATTTCCAGGTCAGAGAGCCGGTATCGCCGCTGTTCGGTGCCATGAAGCAAACGAATCAGATGCTGGAATTTCAGATCACTCAGGAATATACAGGACAGCAAAGGCATGTATGCTACTTGATTCCGCAGTGGAAAGAGGTACTAGAGTTCGATACGCTATGCCAGGGTGAAGGCAGCAAGGTGAAGGATATTGTCGCCGGACAGGTTCATCCGTATAAATATAGTGGGATTACAGCGGTATCCAGCATTGGCGATGATTATAACTGGACAGGGCATTATCTTGCTCAATCCAATTTGTACGGATATGGTCGGCTGTTGTGGAACCCGGAGTTGAGCGCGGAAGAGATCGCCGAGGAATGGACGAATATGACCTTTGGTGACGATCAGGCTGTGGTGAATACCATTCTGGACATTCTTATGGAATCCTGGCCGACCTACGAGAACTATACCTCTCCGCTTGGCGTAGGCTGGATGGTCGTGCCGCATTATCACTACGGTCCAGACGTGGACGGGTATGAGTACTCCAAATGGGGCACCTATCATTTTGCGGATCGCGATGGCATCGGTGTAGACAGAACTCAAGCGACAGGTACGGGATACTCGGCTCAATACGTTGGTGCAAATGCAGCTCTATATGACAGCCTGGAGACTTGCCCAGATGAGCTATTGTTATTTTTCCATCATGTACCCTATACCCATGTCTTGAAATCCGGTAAGACCGTTATTCAACATATTTATGACACCCACTTTGCAGGGGTCGAACAGGTGGAGCAGTGGATCGTGCGCTGGGATGCCCTGGAGAAGGATAAGCTTGACCAGCAGCGTTATACTCATGTGAAGGAGCGTCTGCTGGAGCAGCTCGAGAGCGCCAAGCATTGGCGGGATGTGATCAATACGTATTTTTATCGTAAATCAGGTATCCAGGATCAGCATAATAGAGTGATTTACTAGGTGTTTCGGGAGTAGTTCAGGTGCGTGGAGTGTGGAGTGTGAAGTGTGAAGTGCGTGGAGTTATTGTGTTGATTGGGTGAGTGATTGAGTGAGTGATTGAGTGATTAAGTGATTAAGTGATTAAGTTTACTAGCCTTATTAGCTTACAGCATTACTAGCAGTATTACTGGCATTATTAGTTTACAGCATTACTAGCAGCATTACTGGCATTATTAGCTTACAGCATTACTAGCCTTGTTAGTTTGAATTGCTGCTATATGCTATAAAAGTAAGCTAAAGAATAGGATGCGGGCAGGGCAAGAGAGAAGTTGATTCCAAAAGAAACGGATGGGGCTGTTCAGGAGGTCAGTGAAAACGGACTGCTGGACAGCTCCATTTATTCTCAAAAATACTGCTTTTCAGCTCAAGCCGGCGGTCGGTCGCCTAGGTGATTGTATTCTTGTATCTTGTAAACCTATAGCGTCCAATTGTGAGTCGATATCGCCCATCGTGAATCTAACGCAAGACGTGAGTCGATATCGCCTATTGTGAATCAATACGCCCAAAACGTGAGTCGATAGCCGCTCATCGTGAATCTAACGCAAGACGTGAGTCGATATCGCCTATCGTGAATCAATACGCCCAAAACGTGAGTCGATAGCCGCTCATTGTGAATCTATATTATCCAGGAAATTTGGGGCACAAGCACCATAGATCGTTGTAACATTCTACGTGCTAGCCAATGTCTTTTTCAATAGTTCAACTTTTATAAATGGATTTATAGTAGTTAATTTCTGTGTTATAGGGAAAGCAAATATTTAAATGGATTTCATGTGGCTAAAAAAGGGAAATGGGCCAATCTTGGGCTAGAATCCTGATTTTAGATTCATAAAATCCATCTAATCCTCTGATAGCTTCATTTATAGCACTACTAGATACATGAAATCCATTTAATGTACCATGGCGAGGTGTCTTGGTACATGGCAACTTATCGTACACCAGAGCATGGTGAGGTGTTCTAGTGTACAGCATCTTAATGCAGCAGATAGTAAGGCATCCTAATATGAACAGCTTAGTACACGCAGGACGTTGGTAACCTCTCCCTCGCAGCTCATCCAGCATTCATACCGCCCATACCTTATTCTGGTCCGACATAACCTTTGCGTCCGGCAGCATATCCGAAGACTATCGTTAGTAAAGATAATCCGGTAATTGTTGCTAGCGGGACAGACCAATTTCCGCTCTGATCATGGATGAAGCCGAACAGAGTCGGTCCAACAGCGGCAAGTAAGTAGCCGAAAGACTGTGCCATTCCGGATAGTTCAGCTGCCTGATCAGCTGTTCGCGAACGCAGGGCGAAGAACAAGATGACAAGACTGAATGTCGTTCCGCAGCCGAGACCGATTGCTATTATGAATAAAGATGTCAAGGCTGAACTGCCGATCCAGATGCCTCCGAATCCGATGAGGAACAGAGCGGAGGAGACGGCAGCTAGTCCTTTTTGACTTTGCGTTCTGGAGGCGATAAGTGGCATCAGGAAAGATCCGGCCATACTTGCAACTTGCATCAGGGAGAGCATCCAGCCCGCTTTTGCAGGATTCAATCCCTGTTCTTGCAATATTTCCGGTAGCCAGGAAATGCCTACATAGAACATGATCGATTGGAAGCCCATGAAGATTGTTACCTGCCAGGCAATGGAAGATCTCCAGACGACTCCTGTTTTACGATAAGAACGTGCACCCTGTGATTTGTAGTTGTTACTGTTGCGGCGGAGCTGGGGAATCCATATTAAGGCGGCTACAGCTGACAAAATGGCCCAATAGACGAGCGCACCTCTCCACCCTGCACTGTGGGAAAGAGGGATGCTGATTCCGGAGGCAATGGCTGCCCACCCGTTCATGGACGAGGTGTATAAGCTGGTCATCAGGCCAATTCGATGCGGGAGGTCGCGTTTGATTAAGCCGGGGACCAACACATTGCAAACCGCGATCGCACTGCCGATTAAGGCGGTTCCGAAAAACAATGCAGGAATATTAGGCAGGGAACGTACAAGAATTCCCGCTGTCATAACGACCATGCAGTAGAGCAGTGTTCGCTCCATACCGAACCGCCATGCCAGTTTGGGAGCGGCGAGGGCGAAAATGGCAAAGGCGATGAGCGGCAGCGTGGTCAGCATGCCCGCAGCCGTATGTGATAGCCCTGTAGTGCTTTGGATTTCGCCAATAAGCGAGCCAACGCCAGTGAGTGGCGAACGCAGCGTTGCCGCAGTGAGCAGAATAGCTATAATCAGCAGTGCTGATGCGCCAAGTCTTTGCTTTGCAGGACGATTGTTGGCCTTCAAGGTTTTATTTGAATTATTGTCAAGATCATTACCCGTATTTCGGATAGAGGAAGAGAGTGGGGCAGCTTCAATTCCTGGTCGTTTTGATGTGTCGTTTTTTGATTCTTTCATCGCTGTACGTACTCCTCCTGATCCATGTCGCCTTACTTATGCAGTGGCTAAAGTGGCTTTACCTTAACATATGAATACTTTTTCAAGCAATAGTCAACCTAGGGGCATCGCTCAATTCCTACATACTACTTTCCACATATTCACTAGATAATATGAACTATTGAATGATGTAGGACAAGCATAATAGTGGCTTCTCCGATTGCTGTTCTCTTAGGCTTCTTGGGTGATACAGGTTCATAGAGTCAGAAATCCCAACTGGTCACCCTGGATGATATAGGTTCATAAAATCAGAAATTCGATCCGGTAAGATGCGGAAAACCAAGCTGTCACACTAAATGGAGTTCATGTATCTAATTACGCTTTAAATGAAGGTTGCAGGG
Organism: Paenibacillus lentus; assembly: GCF_003931855.1. Taxonomy (NCBI): domain Bacteria; kingdom Bacillati; phylum Bacillota; class Bacilli; order Caryophanales; family Paenibacillaceae; genus Paenibacillus; species Paenibacillus lentus. Next base: position 1,518,370 of record NZ_CP034248.1, read on the forward strand.
GATTAGGTGGATTTGTTGCACCTAAAATCAAGGAACAACCCATAATTGGTTCTTTCCCTTCTTTTAATATCACGAACTCAACTTTCGCAGCTTGAAATCGGCAAATAAGCCTTGATGTAACTGGGCAAGCCAGCGATCCATTGCTGTAGTTGTGTTTGAATGAGTGTTGTGATCTTCTTACTGGCTTTCTTGGAGATATCTTCGATTAATTCAATCAGTTGTTTTAAGGCTACAGCCCAATCTAGCTGACCTACTTCATCACATAGCAAATAAAACAAGCCACCAAGCGTACGGTTGTCGGTACTTTGTCGGTGTTGCCACGCTAGCAAAATATACCGTGAAAAAACAATCGTGGTATGGCTGATAAGGAGATCATATGAGCGTCCTTGAAACTCTTTTTGTAGGCGCAGTAAGGATTTGGCACACTTAAAGAAGACTTCGATATCCCAGCGAATGCCGTATATCTGAATCATTTTTTCTTCCGAAATCGTTAGGTCGGTGCATAGAATGGCAAGCCATTCTTTCTTTTTTGAGCGGTGACGCACGAAAACCATCATGACTGGAATCCCTGGAGACAACTCGGTACGGATAGAGCGTAAGATTCCCTTGTTTTTTCCTTGAACAGGGATGGCTTCATAATAAAGTTCTTGCAAAGATAATCGGCGTTCGTCAACAAGATAACGCTTCTTATCCGCTTTGACCATGCCGATCACATCTAGGCCTCGATCAACGATGGCTTGGATTAATGGAGCATGTGTGAACCAACTATCCATTAGCACGTATGAAGCCTGCACACCAGCGGAAAGCGCACGATCAATCATCGATGGAATAATTTCAGGAGCAGGAAGCAAAGCTTCGACCCGACGCTTGTAGCCAGACGTTCTCTTGTCGATCCCTTGCATGATCCCATTTATTTGCGATTTCATCGAAGCTAGCAAGGAGAAGTCAACGGGAATAAACGTATGACCATCCGACCAGCCTAGCGTAAGCATCCGAAATCCTTTATAAAAGGAACCCGTTGCATGATCTTTAAATCGAGAAAGCAGTTCAACCTTCTTGCTACGATTGCGCTCAAACATGGAGTCGTCAACAACAAATGCAGACATGCGATCTTCACCTGTCAGTGGGCGAATTTTATCGATAGTGGAGGAACTAAGCAATGACAGAAATTTGCGCCATGCATAGCCGCTGTGATTCAGGAATCGATAGATCGCATCCTTCCCAGGAAACGTATCACCTTTCTCGCTTTCCAACAGGCGGAACCAGTTTTTGTGGTGAAACAAAAGGACAAAGACAAGCTGGAATAAAAACGAACAGGTATAACCAAATCTCTTTTTAAATCCAGCTGTTCTTAAATGTTGCAATACTTTCAGCTCTTTAAAAGCGGGTTTAATTTCATTTGGAAGTTGATTTTGTAATATGCTTTGCTCTATCATGTAGAGGACACCTCTTCTGTATGGTAGTGATTGATTCGACACTCTCACTTTACCAAATGAAGCGGTGTTTTTCTATTATTGCAACATCCATATTCTAATCAGGGTTTATCTAATCACATCAAGCAAGTAAGCCGATTTTCGCTCTGCGAAAGTTGAGTCACGAAATACATTTAATACTATTTCTTTTCTTTGGCGCAGAAACTAACGACTATAAATCCATTTATATAAGACGAACGAATATTCATAGGTGATTCCCCGTTATTACCCCCCAGTCCTTCTCTAAACTAAAAAGGGTTCTACATTCAGAAGTTAGGCCCGCTCACGCCGTCTTCCAGAATTACTTTGGGAACCTCGGTACCTGGAGATTGAGGAGACACTTTTTCCGGGGCATCGTTAGTTTTAGCTTTGTCACTGCCGCCATCACCTCTGTCGTCATTGCTGCGGTCAGAACCGTCTTCGTCGCCATAAATGGCTATGACGGTGGGCTGTGACGGGTAGGTGTCGCGGGATAGTAGGGTTTTATCTACTGGCCTGCCGGCGACTTTTTTAATGCGATACGATTCGACGACGAATCCGGGCTTGCCTTCAACAAGAATCTCCTGGCTTCCGGGTGAAAGAGTAGGATTAGTGACATATTTAATTGGCGCGGTGATTGTTTTAGTTGTAAATGATTCGACATCATATGTAATATCGTCAGGCCTATCACCAAACAGTTTCACGGTCAATTGATCATTCTTTATATCGGATTGAATGAGCAGGTGGCGGTCAGAGGAATTTTTGAAGCGGAAATTGATATAGCCTCTCGCGAATGTGGCGTCCAGTCCTTTGGGGACATAGCTGACGGGCAGCGTATGATTGCGTCTTTCCACAATGTCCAACCCAGCTAAAATAACGGCATTGTACAAGGTGCTGGATACCTGGCAGATACCCCCGCCGACTCCCGGGACGAGCTTGCCTCCAAATATGACAGGTGCTTCCCGGAAGCCGTACTTGTCCTCCGCAGCTTTAATAACTTGCTCATAATCAAACGTGTCTCCAGGAGCGAGTACCATGCCGTGTATCGTACGTGCCGCAGCCCCGACATTATGACGGCGTCCATCTCCGCTTCCTTGCAGATCGGTCGTGAATTGGGCAACTTTTCGCTTAATGCCTTCCCGCTGCAGGCTGTCCATCGTCACCTGAGGATGCATCGTATAGAGCGGCGCTTGGAGGACGAGACTCCTTCGTTCCTTGGCTTGAGGAGTTTGTCCGCTTGGCGTAGGGGCCTGTAATTTATACTGCTGCAGCAGTTCATTCTGCACTTCCTCCGGCAGCTCCTTGGGGCTGTGCTCCCAGACGAGCGCCTCGAACGTCTTCCAATCGATTCTCTGGACCGAATGGCCTGGCAGGTAGGTAATGATATCTTCGGCTGAAATGAGGCGCACGGCGTTGACCGGGCGGCCGAACTGGCTTTGCTCCCACGCGGGGGGGAACAGTTTGCGTAATATTTTTTCATCAAAAGTGATCCTTAGTTTCCAGGACTTGGGAAAGTGCCATCTGGCTTTTGCCCGTTCCCAGAGCGTTCCATGATGCAAACGAGCGAGTGCATCGTAAAGATGATTCGCATCGTACCGTACGCCTAACTGCTTCCATGTCGAATCGACCTCCGTTCGCTGCACCATAACGACAACTTTTTCCTCCTCCAGGGACCGGATCATCTCCTCGATTAAAGCTGTAGCTTCGTTCCCGTCCATTTCGCTAATATCAACTCCATTTATGGTAACGGCGGGCGGCACGCTATCTCGATTGGTATACAGATAGAGGGCTCCAAAGAAAATCGACCCCAGAAGCAGTGCGGAAGAAAGCAAAGTAGTTATCAGGTGTAATTTCTTCATGTGGTTCTCCTTTCAAAACTTAGGAAATATGGCGTACAGACATATATATGATGAAATTCTGGAAACTTTCAGTGGTTCAGGGTACTCAAGAGGTAACATATTTGTTACAATAAAAAACGGGCTGATGAATTAACTCAGCTTTTAAAGGAATTGGCTAGAAAGTGTCGAAATGAAATACAGGCAGCCTAGTGATGAAGGAATCAAGGTTTAGGACGTGATGAATTGATAGAAATGCAAGATGTTTGGAAGACCTATCCGAACGGAACTCATGCCCTTCGCGGTGTTTCGGTTCAGATTGACCGCAATGAATTCGTATATGTCGTCGGGCCCTCGGGAGCAGGGAAATCGACGTTCATGAAGCTTATATATCGAGAAGAAGTACCGACCAAAGGACAAATTTCAGTAAACGGCTTTAATATCGGCAGGCTGAAGCCGCGGAAGATACCTTATGTGCGCCGCAATATCGGCGTGATTTTCCAGGATTTCCGGCTGCTGCCGAAGCTGACGGCCTATGAAAATGTGGCCTTTGCACTAGAAGTCATCGAGGCGCCTAAGAAAGTGATCAAGAAGCGCGTGATGGAAGTATTGGATCTGGTGGGCCTTAAGAATAAGGCAAATCGCGATCCGTCGCAGTTGTCGGGAGGAGAGCAGCAGCGCGTGGCCATCGCCCGGGCGATTGTTAACAACCCGTCGGTCATCATTGCGGATGAGCCGACTGGGAACCTTGACCCTGAGACCTCTTGGGGCATTATGCAGCTGCTGGACGAGATTAATTTCAGGGGAACAACGATTGTCATGGCTACTCACAATAAAGACATTGTAAACAGTATGCGTAAACGAGTTATCGCCATCGAGCATGGCCACATTGTTCGGGATGAACAGAGAGGGGAATATGGTTATGATTTTTAGCACCCTCTTGAGACATCTGCGCGAAGGCTCGAAGAATGTTTTTCGGAACGGCTGGATGTCGGTGGCTTCCATTACGTCCATCATTGTGTCCTTGTTCATATTAGGTGTATTTATTCTGCTGGTGCTTAATGTAAATTCGTTCGCAGATGACGCGGACAGCATGGTGCAAATTAAGACGTACCTTAACTCCAATGTCGACGATAGTATGCGGGAGAAGCTGCATAACGACATCGCGGCGATGGAGGAGGTCAGCAAAGTTACCTTCATCCCTAAAGCAGAAGGACTTAAAGATTTTCGCGAACAGCTCGGGGAAGAAGGCAAGGATTTGCTCGAAGGGTACGATGAGACGACGAATCCGATTCCGGATACGCTGCAGATCGAGGTCGTTGAACCAACTACGGTTCCATTCGTCGCCTCGAAGATTGAGCAGCTCAACACTAAATATCCGGATGAACCGATATATAAAGTAAGATACGGGCAGGGAACGACAGAGAAGCTGTTCAAGATTACCCGTGCCGTTCGTAACATCGGCTTTGCCTTTGTGGCCGGTCTTGGATTAATGGCGATGTTCCTGATTTCGAATACGATCCGCGTAACGATATTAGCCCGTCGCCGGGAAATTGGCATTATGAAGCTGGTAGGTGCGACGAATATGTTTATTCGTTGGCCGTTTTTTGTAGAAGGTGCACTAATCGGGCTTATTGGTTCAGCAATTACGGTTGGTATTCTGTTTTTCGGGTACAACCAGCTGGTGTTTTCTGTGAAAGAGGATATTACCCTGGCCTTCCATTTAGTTCCGCTTCAAGAGGTTGGCATCCAACTGTCCGTGCTTTTGGTTGGACTGGGTCTGCTTATCGGAATATGGGGAAGTACAGTTTCCATACGTAGATTTCTTAAAGTGTAGTTGTAAGGGAGAACAAAATGAAGAAGGACGGGGAAGCGAAGTTGAAAAAGTGGATATCCATTGTTGTCGTAATCACTTTAGCCGTTATAATCTTCCAACCTGATAATGGCTACGCTAAAAGTAAAACAATCAGTCAAATTGATAAAGAATTGAAGCAGTTGCAGGAGCAGGCTAAGCAAGCGAAGAAGCAGCAGGAGAAAGCCGCTCAGCAAAAGCAGGAAGCCCAGCATTACGTCAACAAGAATACAAATTATCTCAATGAAGTTCTAAGGCAGATGGATGTCGTGAGCAACGAGCTCGCCAAAATTTCCATGCAAATTCATGATACAGAGGAAAGTCTCAGAAATACAGCTTTAAAGCTGAGCGAGACGGAGGCGCGAATTGAAGAGCGCTCTGGTTTATTGGATTCCCGCGTACGCTTAATGTATACCGACGGGGCTGTATCGTATTTGGATGTGCTGCTGTCGTCGACCAGTTTTACGGATTTTCTCGAGCGGGCGGACTCCTTGCAAGCAATCGCGAATCAGGATCAATTGCTGCTTAAGGAGCATAAAGAGGACAAGCTCTTGATTGAAGAGCAGAAGGCTCAATTGGAGCAGGATTATGCCAAAGTAAAGCAACTGTATGCAGATGCCGAGGCGCGTAAGAGCGAACTGGAGCAGAAGGAGATCGAGAAGCAGCAGTTGATTGCCAAATACCATGCCGAGATCGAGGAGTCGGATGATATTAGCGAGGAGCAGGAGCAGCTTCTTATTGAGCTGGCGACGAAGCGGGCGGCATTGGAGAAAGAGAAGAATAAGCTAAAGGCTGCGCAAGTGTATACTTATAAGAAGAAATCATCATCCGGCTCGGGCGGATTTAAAGGGAATGGCGGCTCAATGGCGCTTCCGGTCAGTGGAGCTCGCTTATCTTCGAATTATGGAACACGGGTTCATCCGATTAGCGGTAAGGTGAAGAAGCATACAGGCATTGACTTAGCGGCTCCACAGGGTACGGACATCAAGGCGGCTGAAGGTGGCGTGGTCATCGTTGCCGAGTGGTGGAGCGGTTACGGTAACACGGTTATTATCGACCATGGTGATAACGTATGGACGCTGTATGCACATATTCGCAACGGTGGAATCAAGGTTGAGAAAGGCGATCAGGTCAAGCGTGGACAGAAAATTGCTGAAGTGGGCAGCACAGGAAATTCGACAGGCCCGCACTTGCATTTTGAAGTTCGGATTAACGGTAGCCCGGTAGACCCATCCCCTTATTTGTAGTAGATTCAATGGACTTTTTCATCTGGCACTTATAAAATAGAATTATGCGATATTAAAACGGATACCGTCCAAGCAGGATGAATATCCGTTTTTCCTTCTTTACTCGCTGTATATATTCCGTACAAGCTGAACATATACTATGATGGTTATAAAAGGTGGGCTTCGAGTCGGCCGAATTACACAGAGGCGGTGAAATTCATTCATGTTCAAGGGACGCACAGTTACTCTACTCGTTTTGGTTGCTATGGTGGTTAGTAGTCTACTCACCGTGACTTTGTCGAGCCAATGGAGCTTAGCTGGTTCGGGACAGTTGTCGAGCGGCTTATTCGCAGATATCGGTGGACAATCGAAGAACGATATGAAGAAAATCGAGACTGCGTTGGATCTGATAACTAAAAACTATGTAGAAAAAGTGGAGCGCAGCAAGCTTGTAGACGGGGCTATCAATGGAATGATGAATGCGCTGGAAGATCCATTCTCTTCTTACATGGCAGGGGCGACAGCCCAGCAATTTTCGGAGCAAATCGAGGGATCCTTTACGGGAATCGGTGCAGAGGTATCGATGGAGAACGGCAATGTGGTCGTTGTTTCGCCGATCAAGGGATCTCCAGCGGAGAAGGCTGGAATTAAGCCGAAGGATATTTTATTGTCTGTGAATGGACATTCGTTTGAGGGGCTGACATTGAATGAGGCTGTGACCAAAATCCGCGGCCCCAAAGGGACGGAAGCGAAAATAAAGGTGAAACGCTCCGGTGCTGCAGAAGCCTTGGAATTTACGATTGTCCGGGATGATATTGCCCTAGAAACGGTTAATGCACGCATGGAGGATGACAAGATCGGCTTGATCGAAATTACGGAGTTCTCGATGAACACGGCGAGCCGCTTCAAGAAAGAACTGGAGATGCTGGAGAGCCAAGGGATGAAGGGTCTCGTGATCGATGTACGGAATAATCCGGGCGGCGTACTGCCAATCGTGATTGAAATGTCAGAGATGTTCGTGCCCAAAGGCAAGGGAATCGTCCAGGTTGAGGATAAGAACGGTCGCCGCGAGGCTACGCTCTCAGAAGGCTCCGGCAAATCGTATCCGATTGTCGTCGTCACGAATAAAGGCAGCGCTAGTGCCTCGGAGATCCTTGCCGGCGCATTGCAGGAATCCGCGGGGGCGAAACTGGTCGGTGAGCCGACCTATGGCAAGGGAACCGTGCAATCAAGCTACTCCCAGGAGATGGGGGATGGCAGCATGCTGAAAATTACGATCGCCAAGTGGCTGACGCCAAAAGGGGAGTGGATTCATCAGAAAGGGATCCAGCCGGACGTTAACGTATCGCAGCCCGATTATTTCTCGGTAGCCCCTATTAATAAGGAAAAAACCTATAAATACGATATGCTCGGTGAAGATGTGAAGAGCGCACAGATTATGCTTAAGGGGCTGGGTTTTGATCCGGGCAGGGCAGATGGTTATTTTGATAAAAATACAGAGCGTGCGCTGAAAAAATTCCAGAGCGCTCATGAGCTCGAAGCAAACGGGGTACTTGAAGCAAAGACCGCAGAAAAGTTGGAGAGCAAGCTAATTGAGCTCATCCGCGACCCGAAGAATGATGCACAATTGAACCGTGCCCTGGAGGAAATCCGGAAGGAATTATCCTAAAGGGCGTCGAATCCATTAAGAGGGCTGATCTCAGCCTTCTTTTTTTCTTAAAATGATTGTTGACTGAACCGTTATAGATGGCTGGAGGGGCGTTATGGAGCCTGCTGGCGGAACGGCCAGATGGTAGGTTGTATGCTGCCTATTGGCGGCAGGGCCGAATGGTGGGCTTTGTGCTGCTTGTTAGTGGAACGGCCAGATGGTGAGGAGGGTATCCTGTCTACTGGCAAACGTTAGTATGTTTGTCGAAGCAACCGCTTTGATGATGCTGGTGAAGTTTGTTGTAATGTTTGCTGGCGAGATCACTTCGTAGGCGTTATGTGGCGTTATGTAATAAGTAATAATTGGATTTGTGGCATTTAAAATGTGCAATTGAACACCCAACGAATAATTAGCTGGATTTCCAGTACTTAAAATGAGACTCAATAGGAAAGTTAGGCGAAAAATGTACTTTAAATACTAGGAATACAGCTATTTTTCCTGAACAGCATAAATAGATGAAATAGATACAAGTTATCCAACTAAATCAAATACCACTAAATCAAAATAGCAGCGTGAATGATAAACACCGATTGTAAAACGATTTTACAACGGATGTACTTTTTTACAAGGATAGGAGCGTGAACACCTCTTGGATACAGTGCTTGAAGTTCTGTGGATGCTGGCTGAGGCGGGATGGCAGCTTCTCCTGCAGCCGTTCTATTATATTTCAATTATATTGATTATGCTCATTTATAGACGGCAGGTGCTGCTGGAGCGTAAGTTGTTTCATGTGAAATTGCACAGCTGGGGCGCTCAGGCTTGGCGCACGGTCCTTGGGGGGCTTGTGGCAGGAGTCGGCGTATCGCTCGTTTCACTGTTCCTCGGTATGACCTTAAGCGTTGAAGGCATGATCTGCATCTGGGCTGTCACATTGTTGCTGCTGTTGTTTCGCGTTCGTTATTTATGTTTGGCATATGCAGTCGGGCTGCTAGGTATAGCTCAGTTTATAATTAATATGATTCCGGGGCTGCAGGTCGGCAGCTGGCTTGGTGAGGTTGTGCGCGTTGTCCGTGAGTTGAATATTCCTGCGCTTTTATGCCTGGTGGCCGTAGTGCATGTCGCTGAGGGATTGTTGGTGCGCTGGCAAGGGGCCTCTTTTGCCGGGCCTCTCTTCTTCGAAGGTAAGCGGGGCAAGTCGGTTGGTGGTTACCAACTGCAAAGCTTATGGCCGGTTCCCTTGTTCCTGCTCATTCCGGCACAGACTACAGGGGCTGTGTTGCCATGGACTCCACTGTTTGGCGGGGATGCCTGGCTGGGAGGGTTCCAGTTGATCGCATTCCCGATTGTCATTGGCTTTACGGAGATGACGGTTGGGCTATTGCCTCAGGCTAAAGCTCGGGTATCTTCCGGCCGACTGGTTGCCTATGGCATCGTTATGCTCGTTTTGGCGCTTCTTAGTTCATGGTGGAGTCCGCTAACGGTGGTTGCTGCATTGGCGGGAATTATTTTGCATGAAGGATTGATTTGGCTAAGCCGTTTTGAGGAACAAAACCGCAGTCCACTGTTCGTCAATCCTGTGGATGGGGTTAAGGTGCTGGCTGTGTTGCCGGGAAGTCCGGCGGAAGAGCTTGGAATTCAAGCAGGCGAGACGATAATCAAGGTGAACGGCACTCCCGTGGCTACCAAGGAAGAGCTTCACGCCGGGCTGCGCATGAATCCTGCCTTCTGTAAGCTGGAGGTACGGAACTTGGCAGGGGAGAGTAAATTTCTGCAGCGTGCCATCTACGCAGGAGAGCACCATCAGCTCGGAGCAATTTTGGCACCGGATGACCGGGCGCCAGTCGCTGTGAGGATGCGGCCGATCTCGCTCATCCATCTGCTCCGTCCAAGACGCGAGGGCGATCCGGTGAATAGTAGTTCTCGCCGTTCTGCAAGAGAGCGTAATGGACGCAAGGGGAAGAATTCGGAGGACAAGCGCCTATCCACTTCGCAGGGAGATGTGCAGGCAGAGACAGATGCGGATGCTTAAGCGAGAAGGCGCCTTAGATTACGTTTGAAGAGCACGCTGGCGGGGCGAACGATCTAGCGCCTTTAGGAATGATTAGGGATTAGGGTGGATTAGGGTAAGATTGTGATGGAAGGCAGATGGCGGATCTTTCGTTCGGAGTAGATTTAAAGCGGATTTGAAGTAGATTTGGAGCAGATTTGGAGATTGATTGCAAAGTGCAGGCAAGAGAAGGGGGTCTCTGGCAGCTCTTTTTTCTGTCTTAGTCTTTTTAATGATGGGTTATCATCCTTATAGTAGAAATGTCCAAAAAAATCGCACTGCGTGATCATTGAATCGCGCAGTGCGTGGGCAGGGCAGCATATTCAAATATTAGAGCAAGGTTCCCCATTCATTCCTACCAGCTATTGCTGCAGCTGGCGAAGTACGGTGATCTCCACGCGCCGGTTTTTCTGGCGCCCGGCTTCGGTGGAGTTGTCTCCGTCGGGACGAGTGTCTGCATATCCGGCATACTGAAAACCTTTCGGGTCGAGTTTCTCGGTGTCGACGAAGTAGCGCAAAACCGACAGGGCTCTGGCGCCGGAAAGTTCCCAGTTATCTTTGTATCTCGAAGCGTGGACGATGGGCAAATTATCCGTATGTCCTTCGATGCTAATAATAGTGTCCAGATTGCTGAATAGGCTGGCGAGCTTGGACAGTGTCTTGGCGGAGCCTTCTTTCAGCTCAGCCTTGCCGACATCGAATAGAAAACGGTCGCTTAAGGTAATTGAAATACCTTTGGGCAGATCGGCAACCGTGATTTGATCCTCAAGCTCATTGTCTTTAATGTAGGCTTCAATTACCTTCATCAAGTTAATAAGCTCTTCCTCCTGTTTACGGAAAGCCAGCTCACGCTCAGTCAACGGCCCCTGTGATGATGTTCCTAGCTCAGGGTCGCTGCCCTGGTTCTGATTCGGGCCCTGGGCCTCTTTGCCATGGCTCCCCTCCTGATGGGTTCCTTGTTCGCCAGAAGAAGGAGGGTTGCGATGGGTGTAGCGATCGGCAGAGCCCAGCACTCCGCTGCCATTCTCCAGAATGGAATCCCCGCTCTTGAACGTTTGCTGCAGTGATTCGGTGACGACTTCATATTTTTCAATATCGAGACGACTCATAGCATACATGATGACAAAGAAAATGAGCAGCAGCGTGATCAGGTCGGCATAGGTAATCAGCCAGCGATCCTTGGTCTCGGCTCCTTCTCTCCTGCGTTGTCTGTTGCGCTGTCTCATAGGTCTTTCTCCATAAACGATGCCGCAGCTGAATTTGAGGACGAAGGCGCTTCTAAATGAATATCCTTGATAAAGGATTCCATCTTCCGCCGGACAAGCAATGGATGATCTCCATTTTGAATCGATAACACACCCTCTAGAATCATCTCCATGCGGCTGATATCATCTTCTCCACGAGCTTTAATTTTGGACGCAATTGGTAAAAAGATAAGGTTTGCGCTCGCGACCCCATAAAGCGTGGCTGTAAAAGCCAATGCGATTGAAGGGCCTAACGCCGTGGGCTCCGTCAGACTGCCCAGCACGTGAATAAGTCCCATTACTGTACCGATGATTCCCATTGTTGGTGCATATCCGCCAGCCGATTCGAATATTTTCGCATAGTTATCATACTTTTGTTGGGTAGCATCCATCTCATACTCCATGATTTGCTTGATCATATCCTGCTCGGTACCGTCTACGACAAGCTGGACGCCTTCGCGTAAATAAATATCGGAATGATCGATAATTTTATTCTCAAGGGAGAGGACGCCTTCGCGCCTCGCCATGGTGGACATATTGACAATATCCTCTATTAATTGCTCTGTGTTTGCGTCCGTGGCTGTGAAGGCAAGCTTCAAGGCTCGGGGAATCGTCTTTAATCTGCGCAGGGGGAAGCTGATCATGACCGCAGCAAAGGTGCCGCCAAAAACGATCAATGCAGCCGTAAGCTGCATAAGACCTGTGATTTCTCCTCCATCCCATAAAAATCCGCCAATCAAAGCGGCCAGTCCGATAATAATACCAATAATCGTTGCGATATCCATAGATTGTTACAGCTCCTATCCTGTACTTACCGATTGCATCCCTAGGATGAAAAAGGTATAATAACATGGGAACACTTATTCCTATTTTGCGTAAATGTGGAATATAGGTTCAGACCATTCGGTTTGACTAAATGTTGCAAGTGGATTCGTTTCTTTTAAGAATATAGATATAGGTTAATATAGTAAGGAGGCCAAGTCCTCCTTTTGCTAATATAAAGTTATTTCATTCCCTAGTATTTCATTTTAGACGATAAGGGTGATGTTGGACAATGAGTGATATTGTCTTTAGCAACAATAATTTTGAAATTGTCTCTGAATTCTCTCCCCAGGGCGATCAGCCTTCGGCGATCGACGAGCTTGTAGAGGGCGTCCGTCAAGGCAAGAGACACCAGACATTGCTCGGTGCGACGGGCACGGGGAAGACGTTTACGATTGCTCAGACGATCGCCAGACTCGGTCGTCCAACGCTCGTTATCGCGCATAATAAGACGCTGGCCGCCCAGCTTGCGAGCGAGTTCAAAGAATTTTTTCCGAACAACTCCGTAGATTACTTCGTCAGCTATTACGACTACTATCAGCCGGAAGCTTACATTCCATCCTCCGATACTTACATTGAGAAAGATTCCAGTATTAACGAAGAAATTGACAAGCTTCGACATTCCGCGACGAGTTCGCTGTTTGAGCGGCGCGATGTTATTATCGTAGCTAGCGTATCCTGCATTTACGGTCTCGGTTCTCCGACGGAATATCGAGATCTGGTGTTGTCGTTGCGGGTTGGCATGGAGCGGCCGCGCAATCAGATCTTGAGTCGTCTTGTGGATATCCAGTATCAGCGAAACGATATTAATTTCGTGCGCGGAACGTTTCGCGTACGCGGGGACGTGTTGGAGATATTTCCGGCGTCTAAAGGAGAGCAGGCGGTACGGATTGAATTTTTCGGCGATGAGATTGAGCGGATTACGGAGATTGATGTTCTGACTGGAGAATTGGTTGGCGAGCGCGATCATATAGCTATTTTCCCGGCTTCTCACTTCGTAACCCAGGAAGAAACGATGCGGATTGCGATTAAGAATATCGAGCGAGAGCTGGAGGAGCAGCTCGAGCTGTTCCGGTCACAGGGCAAGCTGCTGGAAGCTCAGCGGCTGGAGCAGCGCACGCGGTATGATATCGAAATGATGAAGGAAGTCGGATTCTGTTCGGGGATTGAGAACTACTCCGGGCCGCTAACCTTTAGGGAGCGAGGGGCGACGCCATATACGCTGCTGGACTATTTTCCGGATGATTTGCTCATTGTGATAGATGAGTCTCATGTTACCCTGCCGCAAATAAGGGCGATGTACAATGGTGACCAGGCGCGGAAAACGGTGCTAGTCGAGCACGGCTTCCGGCTGCCGTCGGCGTTGGATAACCGTCCGTTGAAGTTTGAGGAATTCGAAGCGAAGGCGAAACAACTGATTTACGTATCTGCTACGCCTGGTCCTTACGAGATTGAACATACGGAGAAAATGGTGGAGCAGATCATTCGGCCGACAGGACTCTTGGATCCGATCATTGAGGTGCGCCCGACGAAGGGACAGATTGATGATTTAATCGCTGAAATCCATGATCGTATTGAGAAAGATGAACGGGTGCTTGTCACGACATTGACAAAGAAAATGGCCGAGGATTTGACCGATTATCTGAAGGAGATCGGCATTAAGGTGCGCTATTTGCACTCCGACATCAAGACGCTGGAGCGGATGAGCATCCTTCGGGATTTACGGCTTGGTACCTTCCATGTGCTCGTTGGTATCAATCTGTTGCGGGAAGGTCTTGACTTACCAGAAGTGTCGCTTGTGGCGATACTGGATGCGGATAAGGAAGGCTTCCTGCGCTCGGAGCGTTCCTTGATTCAGACGATAGGCCGGGCTGCCCGGAACTCCGAGGGCCGCGTGCTCATGTATGGCGATCAGATTACGGAGTCCATGGATAAAGCGATTAAGGAAACGGAGCGTCGCCGTGCACTCCAGATTGCCTATAACGAGAAGCATGGAATTACGCCGCAGACGATCCGCAAAAAGGTTCGCGACGTAATCGAGGCTACCCGAGTGGCTGAGAGCAAGAGCGAATACTTGGTTGAGGTCGGCAAGGGCAAAATGTCGAAGCGTGATCGTCAGGCGATGATTGGACGTCTGGAGGCAGAAATGAAGGAAGCGGCCAAGAATCTGCAATTCGAACGTGCTGCAGAGCTGCGTGATGCTATTCTGGAGCTCAAAGCAGAGTAATTTATTCTAAGGTAATACCAAGGAGATGAAATCTGTTGGCCATTGAGAATATTGTCATAAAAGGCGCAAGAGCGCACAATTTAAAAAATATAGATATTACAATTCCGCGTGACAAGTTTGTTGTATTGACCGGACTCAGCGGTTCAGGAAAATCCTCTCTGGCATTCGATACGATTTACGCAGAAGGGCAGCGCCGTTACGTAGAATCGCTGTCCGCCTATGCGCGTCAGTTTCTAGGTCAAATGGAGAAGCCGGATGTAGATTCCATTGAGGGCTTGTCTCCGGCGATTTCGATTGACCAGAAGACGACGAGCCGGAACCCTCGTTCCACGGTAGGTACCGTAACGGAAATCTATGACTATTTACGTCTATTGTTTGCAAGGATCGGACATCCTCACTGTCCGGAGCACGGCATCGAGATTACTTCGCAAACCGTGGAGCAAATGGTAGATCGAATTATGCAATATCCGGAGAGGACGAGACTGCAAATCCTATCGCCTGTTATTTCAGGCAAGAAGGGCGAACACAAGAGCTTGTTTGCTGAAATTGCGAAGCAGGGCTTTGTTCGGGTGCGGGTCGACGGAGAACAGCGTGATCTTTCCGAGAATATCGAGCTGGAGAAGAATAAGAAGCACTCCATCGAAGTGATTGTAGATCGGATTATTATTAAAGAAGACGTTAGAAGCCGGCTAGCTGATTCCATCGAAACGGCTCTGAAGATGTCCGGGGGACAGCTGCTCGTCGATATTATCGGTCAGGAGGAGTTGCGTTTTAGTTCAAATTATGCTTGCCCGATCTGCGGCTTCAGCCTCGAGGAGCTATCTCCGCGGATGTTCTCCTTTAACAGTCCATTTGGCGCTTGTCCGGATTGCGACGGGCTTGGCGCAAAAATGATTATTGACCCGGAACTGCTCATCCCGAATCCGAATAAGACCATCCAAGAGGGCGCGTTTGAAGCCTGGGCGGGAAGCACGTCCAACTATTACCCGCAATTTTTGAAATCGGTATGTGAGCATTATGATATTCCGCAAGACGTACCGGTCAGCGAACTGACGAAGGAGCAAATGGATACGCTTCTGTATGGAACAGGCGATACCAAAATTCGTTTCCATTATCAGAATGATTTTGGTATGAGTAAGGATGCTTACGTGACGTTCGAAGGAGTTGTGCGCAATTTAGAGCGGCGCTACCGGGACACGGCCTCCGAAGGCATTCGTGAGTTTATTGAAGCATTTATGGGCTCCAAGCCATGCGATTCATGTAAGGGGCACCGCCTGAAGAAAGAAGTGCTGGCCGTGACGATCAATGATCAGAACATGGCTTATGTGACCAATCTTTCGATTGGAGAGGCAGTGGAGTTCTTCAATGGTTTAAGCTTGAGTGAGAAAGAGACAGCCATTGCTCATATGATACTGAAGGAAATTAACAGCCGTCTAGGGTTCCTTGTTAATGTCGGTCTAGACTATTTAACTCTGAGCCGTGCAGCCGGGACACTATCCGGGGGCGAGGCGCAGCGCATCAGGCTGGCTACGCAGATCGGATCTAGTCTTATGGGTGTGCTCTATATTTTGGACGAGCCAAGCATTGGACTGCACCAGAGAGACAACGATCGGTTGATATCTACACTTGCCCATATGCGTGATCTCGGTAATACGCTCATCGTTGTTGAGCATGATGAGGATACGATGATGGCTGCTGATTATATTATCGATATCGGTCCTGGTGCCGGCATGCATGGCGGGCAGGTCGTTGCACAAGGGACGCCTAAGGAAATTATGGAAAACCCGAACTCGTTGACAGGGCAATATCTGGGCGGTAAGAAGTTCATTCCGGTGAATCTGGAACGGCGCAAACCAAATGGTCGCTGGCTTGAGATCAAGGGGGCTAAGGAGAATAACCTGAAGAATATTAACGTGAAGTTTCCGATTGGCGTATTTACTGCTGTTACGGGAGTATCGGGCTCAGGTAAATCTACGCTCGTTAATGAAATTTTATATAAAACCTTAGCTCGTGATTTGAACCGGGCCAGGGTGCGCCCTGGGCAATATCGGGAGATTAAGGGTCTGGAGCATGTCGATAAGGTCGTTGATATCGACCAATCCCCAATTGGTCGTACGCCACGCTCGAACCCAGCTACTTATACGGGGGTATTCGATGATATCCGCGACCTCTTCTCCCAGACCTCGGAAGCGAAGGTTCGCGGCTATAAGAAGGGACGCTTTAGCTTTAACATCAAGGGAGGACGCTGCGAAGCATGTCGCGGCGACGGGATCATCCGGATTGAGATGCACTTCCTGCCGGATGTTTATGTGCCTTGTGAGGTGTGCAAGGGACAAAGATACAATCGCGAGACGCTTGAAGTGAAATACAAGAGCAAGAGCATCGCCGATGTGCTGGAGATGACAGTAGAAGTGGCGACGGACTTTTTCCAGAACATCCCGAAAATTCATCGCAAGCTGCAAACTCTGCTGGATGTCGGGCTAGGCTATGTAAAATTGGGACAGCCTGCTACTACGTTATCTGGTGGTGAAGCACAGCGGGTGAAGCTCGCTTCTGAGCTGTATCGCCGCAGCACAGGCAAGACCATCTACATTCTGGACGAGCCGACGACAGGGCTGCATGTCGATGATATCGACCGATTGCTTAAGGTGCTCCACCGATTGGTGGATTCCGGGGAAACGGTGCTCGTGATCGAGCATAATCTGGACGTCATCAAGACCGCTGATTACCTTATTGATCTCGGACCTGAAGGGGGAAGTGGAGGCGGAACGATTATCGGCACAGGTACGCCGGAGGAGATTGCTAACAATGAGAAATCTTATACTGGGCGCTACTTGAAGCCTGTTTTGGAACGTGATACAGAGCGGACTCGGGGGCTGCAGCTTCAGGATTAGTACGTATCTAAAGTTGAAGAGGGGCTGTTCAGAGAGTCCCCTTTCGAGTAAATTAAACCAAAACGAAAAGCCCAAGAATGTTGATTTTATAGCATTCTTGGGCTTTTTCCGTCCAAGGAACTGTGCAAAAATCAACCTTTCAAACATCCCTCTTGTGTAAATGATTCATTTAAGTGGTTCTGTCCGGTAAATGCCCTGAATTTATCCATTTGCTGGGTGATCTCCATGTTATTCTTGAAACATGCAAATTCAGACAAGGCATCTGCATATAGAAAAGATGATAAAAAAAGGAGAAAAACCCAGTATGAAAAACTATCAAGAAATGAAGCAATACTCGGAGCGGAAAGCTAATTTTACTAAAAAGGTAGAAACGGGGGGAAATACGGTATGTTATGTGCTTGATCCCATGGAATGGGGCATCCAGACAAACGGCACCGAAGCGATAAAGACGACAGAAGGCTTAAATGCGGCGCTTGCTTATGCGAAAAATGCTGGCTACCCTGAGGTATTTATCCCGAAGGGAATTTACCTGATCCATGGCGTTGGCAAAAACGAATTTGCTCCGGAGAGAGAGGCGGGTGTCAAAGTTCCTTCCCACATGAAGCTTACACTGGATCATGAGGCTGAATTGAAGGTAGAGCCAAACAGTTCAAAAGGCTATTCCTGTATTTACCTTCGCGAAGTAGAAAACGTATCTATTTCAGGGGGAATTCTTACTGGCGACCTCGATGAACATGTTTTAAGCACAAATCCTGAAGAGACGCATGAATGGGGATTTGGAATTTACCTTCATGGCAGCAGAAACGTTTCAATCGAGAATATGAAAATTAGAAAATTTACCGGGGACTGCATTTTCCTAGGTTCAGTAGGTGTGCTGGGCATTGATCCAGACTATGCAGAACCGGAAAAAGTAACGATTCGGAATTGCTCGCTGGATGGAGCACGGCGAAACAACATCTCGATTACGGCTGGTGAGCATATTTTAGTAGAAAATAATGAAATTACGAATGCAGGCACGGTAGAGGGCACCATGCCGAAAGCTGGCATTGATATTGAAGGATATGGCGAGGGGGATATCGATTATGAAGTCCCACGCAACATCGTCGTGAGAGGGAACTTCTTCCGTGGTAATTTCAGATCGTCCATTCTAAATTTCAACGGTTATGAGGTGGTAATTGAAGGCAATCACTCGGATAATACGATTTCATATGGCAATGGAACGGATACGGTAATTAGTGGGAATGTGCTGGTGAGGACAGATGGGACACTTACGGCAATTGCTGGACAACAGGTGTCGCAAGGATTCGATGGTAACAATGTAACGATTGTCGGAAATATTATTAAAGGCTTCGGGAGCGGTATCGATGCCCGCGGAAAGGACGTGGTTGTGACAGGCAACACGATCTCTCATCTGGGCGATACAAGCGGCGTGGGCATTAATGTTTGGGCGGCGGAGAATTCATTGGTTGCAAATAATTCGGTTCATCGTAGTCAAGGGCTAGCTTACAGAGTGGATAGCAGTAAGGATGTACAGCTCTTGAACAACAAGGCATTCCAGTTGGGGCGATACGCTGTAGAAGTGGATAAGTCCACAGAGGTTATTTTGCGAGGTAACATATTTAATCAGTGTAAGGGCGGTATTCAAATAACGAACTTTGGAAAAAAGGATAACGATACGCAGGTTTTGGCAGAAGGCAATCATATTGATTTTACTGGATATACGGGACAGCCTGCATATGCGATCAGCTTTGATAAATATAGTGATGTCGAGCTTAAATCAAACTATATCAAAGGTGCGCGCAATGTCGTTATTTATGGGGGGAGTATGGCTGGGAGAGTTGTTAAAGTTGCGGATAATGAAATTACCGCCAGCATCACTGCGACTGCGGCGATTCAAATCGAGGGCGGCCAGTTTGGCGAGATTGTTGGTAACCGCATTACCTTCAATCGAATGGCAACCGGAGGTTACGGTATCATCTTGAAGAACAGCGAGGATGTGATCATTGCCCAAAACTCGATTTACTCAAACACGGGTCATGCGTTATCCGGTTCGATTGTGACGGAGCACTCTAAAGCTACAAAAGTGTTAAATAATTTAGCGGTTAAAGGGAGTATGAAATTGAACGCGGATACGGATACGGATCGTGGCAACATGGTTGTTTGAGTTTGATTAATTGACAATTACAATAAAGTCAAGGAAACTAGCCACTCTATCTCCGTGAAAAAACGTTTTAAAATTGTCTAAATTGTGACAATTCCATTTTTTATCTGTTTTTCCCCTTGCATCCGCGCCATTTGGAAGATAACATATAGGGAGATGCGTATATACGTGATTTTATAAGGGGGTTACGGCATGCGACTGCTCGCAGAAGCGGCAGAGAAGACATCAAACTTCAACGGTTTCGACATATTTATGCTGCTGTTTACAGTAATTATTTTGATCGGCGTGGTGCGCCTGATGGTCGCTCGTCCGAAGAAGAATTTATTTGCAATCGGTTTCGGCATCGTAAGTTTGCTTGTTTTCCTGGCATCGGATGCTGTAATGATTAGCGGCTGGTTTAAATAAATACGGAATAACGAAAACACTTTGTTTCGAAATGGAACAGGGTGTTTTTTTTCAATTTTATGTGAAATGAAAATGATAAAGTTGGATACCCATGTGTTCACCAATAATAAAATAAACGGCAGGGATGCGGTTTGTTTATATTTGGGTTTAGACGGAATTATCAGCCAGTCAGCTAACTAGTCCCTAGTCCGTTAACTGGTCAGCTCGAATCTAACGAATCTCATCCACGTAATTTGTATATATTTTCGTTGATATTGAATGTAACGATTGCCAGACACGCTATTTACGGTTTAGCTACTGTTTGGAGCAGTGAAGACTGAAATAGCGTTCCCTGGATTCGTTACATTTTGACAGGGGTTATTTTATTACAAATAGCGCTTGTAGGATTCGTTAGAAAGTTTCGTTCTCACTGCTCGGTCTCAGCTTCCCGGTCATGGGGAGCTGTAGGTTCGGTATCGTTGTAGTACGCACTTGTGATCAGCAGTAATCAGTCAGAATAAGATCCCAGTTGTGGGGACGACGGTTGGAACATGGCGAATTAGCGGTATCGGACTTTGCGTTTCTTTAAATATTGTGCGATAAACGAAACAAACCCATCGAATAGGATGTGCTCCTAATGATGGGTTTGTTCGATAAATCTTTTAAGTGCGTTCTCGTAGGAATATGGGCTTTAGAAATGGGGTGTAGTTCTATCCTCCGTGTAATCCTCCATAGATACTAATTTTATTATCTAGGGAGCATTGAGTAGGAAGGAACAAAGTAAAGGCAAAGCTAGCTGTCAAAAGTGATAACAGAATTTTCTTCTTCATTCTCATAGACTCCTGTTATTATAGTTTTATAGTTAAGCAAGGTTTCTTGGGATGCCAGATCTCTATATTGCTCGAATAGCCCCACACATTTAAGCAAACACTTTCTATTGTTTATAAAGGCGGATTTTTCAAGCCCCTTGAGTAAAAATGAGAATCCAGTAGTATAATTATCCTTTTTGAGATAATAGTAAGCAAGATTATGTAATAACAATGGATAAAAGGTTGTACTATAGTGACTTTTGTAGATGTCAATAGTCGTGTTCTTATTAACATAGGATGTAAGTTCAGATTCAAATTGCTTGAGAATATGATCTACATCAATATGATATCGATTAGCTGCTTCCATAATATTAAATAAACCTGGGATAAGTTCATCTTGTTCTTTTTCAATAAAAGCAACGTAATTTGGAAGTATACTAACATCTCCACACCTTAGCTTAATCACATAAGTATTGGCCTGTGCCCATTCTAGAAAAACACTTTTCCAGTGCCGTGTGCTATCGTCATCTTCCTTAACCCAGCTTAAATCAGCATAGTAGGAGGTATATTGTAGTGACTGCTCGTACTCACCCCACGTATCGTAAACATCAGCGTGAAATATGTTGGCTAACGCAATATATGTAAACAGCGGCCTGCTTGGTTTAGAGTTTTTTTGAACCCTAGGTCTTGCTGTGAAGTACAGTGTTTTGGCCAAATGGCCTAGTCTATTTGCTATCAATTCTACCTTATCCCATTGACTTAAAGTGCGATATATATTTCCCAGGTCTCTCAAAGCATCTAATTGATCAAGTTCATCCAGCCGATCTACATAAGGCTCAAATAGTATCGCTGCTTGATAGTTCTTTTCTTGATCGTTTCCCAAGCGAATTAAGAAAAGTCGATATTGGCACAAGGCGAGCCGTTCTGAATGCTGATGCCTCTCGCTAACAGCCACATTTTCAAATAATAGTTCTGCTGCTTTAAGCTTGTTCTGCTGGTAGAGGTCTTCCGCTACATCAAACAGAAGGGGAGTGTACATCAGGTTATCCATTAATAAATGGATCACTTGCTCCATGCAGTCTAATTTATCAAGATCAGCGCAGCGGTATAAAAAGGGCTTGAATCTTCGCCAGTTGAGGGTACTTTGGCTTAAATGATCTTTAATATATTGCTCGTAAAAATACCCCTCCGGATAGTTCATTACTTTTGTTAGGCGATCCAGATGATCTACCGTTAAAATTTTATTTTTGTTTAATATGGAGCTAAGTGTGCCTGCGTTGATTGCGGTTTTACTTGCCAATTCCCTTAGATTCACATGTTCCTCTTGCATGAAATCGGCAATATGCTGGAGAACAGAAGCGGTATGGTTCATACAAATCATCCTTCTTCAGAAGTTATTCTTCCAGTAATGCAAAGCAGTGAAAAAAGATAAGATTCTATCTTTAAAATATGTTTTTGCATCCATCAATTGTTAATCTATTACAAATATAAACAATATTTGATGCGTGGTCAATTCTTTTTAGAGGAATGCTTATGACATATAGTAATTGGTTTCGAGTTATTCGGATTATAGGAAAATAAGTTCTTCGTTTGGAAGGGATTAAAGCTAGAGTCTGCAGGGAATGTCTGATAAAATAAAAAGGTTATCGTCGTTACATTTCAAATTTTATGGATATGATTTTACGAGGGTTGATCATTACGGCCTCGGGGAGGAATATATGAGCAGTACAACATTAACGCGGCAGGACGTGGAGCTCCTGGCACCAGCGGGCGATTGGGATTGTATGCGGGCGGCGGTCGCCAATGGGGCAGATGCGATTTTTTTTGGAGTAGAGAAGTTTAATGCTAGAGCCCGGGCGAACAATTTCCGCATGGACGAGCTGCCGGAAATCATGGCTTTTTTGCACAGTTACGGGGTGAAGGGGTTCCTGACCTTCAATATTCTTGTGTTCGAGGATGAGCTGCGGGATGCGGCGGAGCTGATCGAGGCTTGTATCGATGCGGGTGTGGATGCGGTGATCGTGCAGGATTTGGGATTGGTCAAAATGATTCGGGAAATGTCGCCAGACTTTCCGATTCACGGCTCAACCCAGATGACGATTACTTCGCCGGAAGCGGTCGAATTCACGAAGCCATGGAATATGGAACGGGTCGTGCTGGGCCGCGAGAACAATTTGAAGCAAATTCAGAAAATTGGGGAGCAGGCGAAGCTGCCGATGGAGGTGTTTGTCCACGGGGCGATTTGCGTGTCGTATTCGGGACAGTGCCTGACCTCGGAAATGTGGGGCGGCCGTTCTGCAAACCGGGGCGAATGCGCTCAGGCCTGCCGTCTTCCGTATGACCTGATGGTCGACGGGGAGCAGAAACCGATGGGCGATGTGGCCTACCTGCTGTCTCCGAAGGATTTAGCGGCGATCGATCTGATGCCGGAGCTGATCGAAGCGGGTGTGACGTCTTTTAAAATTGAAGGGCGTTTGAAAAGCCCGGAATATGTCGCTAACGTGGTGAGCAAATACCGGAAGGCGATTGACCGTTATTTTGACGGGGAGGATGCAAGGCCGTCGAAGGAAGAGGTTCGTGAGCTGCAGCAGAGTTTTTCGCGCGGTTTTACGCATGGCTTTCTGGAGGGAACGAATAATAAGAAGCTTGTTGAAGGCACGTTTCCGAAGAGCCGAGGCGTGTACCTGGGCCGGGTGGAGCAGGTGCTGCGCGATGGCGTGGTCTGCCGTTTGGAGGCTCCAGTAAAACGCGGAGACGGTATTGTCTTTGATGCGGGGGATCCGACGAAAAAGGAAGAAGGCGGACGCGTCTATGATTTACGCCGTAAAGGCGTGAAGCTGGAAGGCGAAGCCGATGAGAAATGGATCGTCGATATTGTACCCGGGCGCAATGATGTCGATTTGCGCAAGGTTCATGTCGGCGATCGGATTTGGAAGACGAGCGATCCCTCGCTCGATAAGAGATTGCGCCAGACATTTGAGACGGACAAGCCGTACCGGGTGTTTCCGGTGCAGGTCCGTGTTACGGGACGGGCTGGCGAGCCGCTGGTGACCTTCTGGACGGATGTGCAGAAGGGCACGACGGTGCGCGTCGACTCCGAGCTGCTGCTCGAGACGGCGCAGAAGCGGCCGATGGACGATGCCCTGCTCGAAGAGCAGTTTGGCCGTCTCGGCGGCACGCTGTTTCAGCTCGAGGAGCTGGATGCATCGCTGGATGGCGATGTGATCCTGCCGATGCGAGAGCTGAACAGCATCCGCCGGCGCGCAGTGGAGCTGCTCGCCGGCGAACGGCCCAAGCCGCCCGTTTACGTGAAACGGGCGGACGCCGCCACCGCCGCCACCGCCGCCACCGCTTCGCTGGCTGCGGCGGGAGGCGCAGGCGCACCGCGCGAAGCGGGTGCGCCTGAAGGCGGCGGCGCGGGCTTGGCCGCGCGCCGCGCTTTGCGCGGCGGTGAAGCGGAGCTCACCGCGCTGTGCCGCAGCCTGCCGCAGGTGCAGGCTGCGCTGGAGGCAGGCGTAGGGATGGTCTACGCCGACTTTGAATTCATCAAGCAATTCCCGGCAGCAGTGGAAGCCGTACATGCCGCGGGCAAACAGATTGCGCTGGCAACGCCGCGCATCCATATGCCGGGCGAGAACGGCTACCATAACAATATCCTGCGCCTTCAGCCCGATGCGGTGCTGGTTCGCAACACCGGAGCGCTGTATTACTATTTGCGCCACCGTCGGGAAAATCCGGACGCACAGCATCCGCGAATTATCGGTGATTTTTCGCTGAATATTGCGAATCATAAGACGGTGGAGCTGTTCCTTGAAGCAGGCTGCGACATCGTTACGCCATCATACGATCTCAACATTCAGCAGATGGTTGATTTGCTGGGACAGAGTCAAGGCATGGCGGCAGACATGGAGATTGTCATCCACCAGCACTTGCCGATGTTCCATACGGAGCATTGTGTATACTGCACCTTCCTGAGCGAGGGCACCGATTATACGAACTGCGGCCGTCCTTGCGAAGAGCATAGAGTTTCGTTGCAGGATCGGATCGGCATGTCCCATCCCGTTCGCGTCGATGAAGGCTGCCGCAATACAGTGTACAATGCGATCGAGCAGTCTGGAGCGGAATACCTACAGAATTTTCTGGAGCTCGGCGTGCAAAGCTACCGCGTTGAATTCCTGGAAGAAACACCAGAGCAGGTACATGAGGTTATTCGCCTCTATAGCCAAGCTTTGCGTGGGGAAATTAGCGGCACACAGGTCTGGAAAACGTTAAAAGCAACGAACCAGCTCGGTGTGACACGTGGACAGTTAGTGAAATAAGCAAGCAAAGCGCCCCCCCTCTGAACGTCATCGTATGACGGAAAGAGGGGGGTCTTTTTGAAATATACATTCGACTAACAGCTCATATAACAATCCTCAATTTACTAACCTCAATCTACTAACGAGGCGATTATTTTACCCGCAGATAGAGTGGTCGTATAATCAGCAGGCGTGCCCGTATGCTCGTAGCCCGTCGGCCAAAAAATGGTTGAAGTCGGCGGGGCAGAGTTCGTTGAAGACAAAGTTCTCCACGTGCCGCAACTGTCCCTGTAACTAAAGCCGTCGCATATGACGGTATCATGGCGCGTCGTCCATTCGGGAAGAGGCTCGGGAATGCATTCAAATTTTTGATCGCAAGCCGCGACGACGAGCCGGGCGTTACTTAGAGCTCCAAAGGGCTCGGCTTCAGCGAAGAAGGTTTTTACAACCTCCCCGGCCACCTTATACTCCAACTGGCTATCGCTATTCAGAGATAGCTCAATTGGAACAGTAGCTCCGCCTTTTATCATCCAAGGCCCCCCATCATTGGAAAATCCGGTATTCCAGAACCAGTGCCAGTGATCGTTAACTGCTTCAGCAGGCTTAGTGGACAGGCCGCACTCGTAGTGAACATCCGCAGCATATACCCCTAGATAAAAGTTAATGAAGCCTACATCTTTCTCGAAGATTGCAGTTTTGGGCAGCTGAATCGTCGTTTTCAGGCCATATACATCATTGTCCATTGCCCAACGCAGAACTTTTGCATACTCTTCCATCCCAATACCTCTTTTCGTTATGTTTTTAGGAAAAAGAGAGAACAAGCCATAGGCACGTCCATAATTTTCCCTCTCATAAGAGAAAGGTAATTTTAGAGGGTGTTTTACAACCTGGTTATAAAAATACTTTTGTTTTTTAATTCAAGCTCTATGAAAATACCGATAAGGCAAGTTAAATGTCTATTATTGACCATTTATTGCCATAATGGTAACATAAAGAGGCAACACTTTATACTTTATGACAAATCAAAGGACTAATGGTTAACAGGTTGTTTTAATGTGCTTTTATTACACCTTAGTAATATAAAGGGAATTCAGGAGGTGTCTTGAATGATTCTAACTAAATCTCAAAGAAAAACCTTTAATAATTATTATCAAAAAAATGAATCAGTATTTTCAAATGGTATAGTCAGTAGTTTTTTTCAAAATGAAGAGAATATTGTTCTTTTACTTAAAGCAGTAGATCATGAACACAAATATTTACCTGAACTAAACGAGAAATTTCGCAAATATTTTTTTAGAGTTCGTTTTACGAAATACTTGGTTTCTACTGTGCATTATTGTGCAATTGATCTTATGAGGCAAAACCACAAAATGAAAAAAAGAAATATGCTTATATTTGATAGTCCGATATCTGATAAGGATACGTCTGTAACTTACGGAGAATTACTTCTTAGCAAACATGCAACTCAACCTTCCGACATACAAAATTTCAGTCTCTCCACCTTTCCAGATTCCATAACTAATGATCATCTATCGAAGGCTTTTTCTAGCCTGACCAGAAGACAACAACAAATTATTACCTACAGCTATGTTTTATGCTACAAGGATGTTGAAATTTCTCGCTTACTAGGTATTTCTCAGCAAGCTGTATCCAAAGCTAGAAATAAAGCACTGCGAAGACTACGACTCATCATCGAGGAGGGGGGTGACTCCGATGGAAAATAATCAACCTCTAGCTTATATATTTACAGCTATTAGTCAGGTAGGATTTCCGATTGTATTGACAGGTTATTTACTTCTTCGCTTTGAAAAAAAACTAGAGCATTTAACACAAACGATATCAAAACTAATTGATGTAATTCATAAAAAAGTGAATGGGGAGGGTAATGATGGATGAACTATTTGATCTAGTGTTCCAGGCACAAAATGGCGACCGTGAGGCGTGAGGCAGTATATGAGGTAATAAGAATTATATTACCCGCTATAAAAAGTGTACGAAACAAGATAGAATTTAATAATAGGGATGATCTTGAACAAGAAATTATGGTTACACTTATCAAGAAAATATTATCGTATGACTTAACTCAAGTCCCTGATTTCTCTACATTTTTTATAGCTCTACAAAAAACAAAGAGTAATTATCGATCGTGACATTTAAAGCAAATAAACTATCGTGTCGTGATATGGTATGGGAGTTCGTCCTTTTATCTCAGTGTTTGGGTCGTTGATAACACTTTCGAGATTTAGGGGGGACTCCTTTTTTTGTGCAACAGTTTGCAAAAGGTACATCCAAAAAACATAAGTATGAATCAAACTTACATGATGATGAATACGTTTAGAAAATAGAGAGGAGGCTTAAAAATTGTCAAGACGGATTGGTAACCTAAAAATTGTTATTATTTTATCGATTTGTATTATGATTACTGGTTGTTTGGAGAAAAAGGATAACTTTATTTTAAACAATCATTCTAATTCAATGGAATTAGAGTCGGGGAAAAGCGGCTTTCCGCAAATTGTTGAAGAGAGGATCCGAAATGCATTAGCTAGTTCGAACCTCAACTTTTCTGAAGATGATCTCGCTAAAGTCGAGTTCATCAGTTTTGAGGGAATAAGTGAGCCTGTTGATCTGTCCTCTTTAAGCAGATTGGAAAATTTAAGTGGTATAAATCTGTCGTATGTGAATGTAGAAAATTTTGAATTTCTGTATGAACTACCCCACTTAGATTATTTAGAGTTAAATGGGGTTTCATTAGAGGAGTTACCAGATTTTAATAAGTTACACCTTCAATCAATAAGTATCTCAGACAGTAATGTCAAAGACATTAATTTTATTAAAAATTGGAATAAACTTGTATCTCTTACATTGTCTAATTGTCAATTAGCTAATATTGAAGGAATCGAACAAGCAAAAAAATTAAAAACATTACGTATTTCAAACAACCCTGTAAAGGATCTGCAGCTATTAAGCGAATTAAATGATTTGGAGAGAGTCGAGATTAACAGCACTCAAATTGAGTCGATCAATTCACTGGAAAATAACAAAAATCTTACTTTTCTAGATATCCGTAACACTCCCATTAATACAGTGGCGTCACTATCCAAATTACCAAAACTCAAAATTTTGCTAGCAAATAAGGATAAAATTATGGATCTAGATATGATCTCCGATTCTGTCACAGTATCGGAAACGAATGTCTTGGAGTATTAAAGAAGGGCCGGGGATATCCCCGGCCCTTCTTTAGTTATTTTGTATAGTAGGTAATGTAGTCTACACTGCCTTTTTGGTTTATTACATCTTGCAGAGTTGAATTACTGCTACTACCTGGATCATTAACTTTAAACATGGACGCTGAAATATCTGTGTAATATGGAAGGCCATCAATATCAGTAGTCAGCGTTCCTTGAAAGCCCTTAACGACAACCATATGATTAGGTACATGTACCATTACGGGAACTCTTTGAGTAACAATGAGGTCAAAAAGATTGCTACGGACATTATTAAAGGATCCGTTTGTTTTATTATGCCAGGTATGAGAGTATTCTGACGCAGCGGTGTTCCAATTAAAAGGACAATCGGCATTATTTTTCTTTTTGAGAGCCTCAGTTATGGATCCTGGATCAACAGTATCACCAAAACCTTTGAAAATCATCGCAGCCGATGTTAGGAAACAACCTTCTTGTCCAATGGTTCCACCACAGCTTGTTTTCTTACTGTACCAAGTATTATTTCCATCATTGAACTGTTTAAAGCTGGGTGTATTTAGATCAACAGAATAGGTTCTTTTTGCCATGATAATATCCACCTTAAATTTGAATTCAGAATAATACTGGGACTGTGGATTGCAAATAGAACCATCCCCTATTCTAAATGCAACCAAGAATATTCTGTATTCTTAAAGGTGGATTAACATCAATGAAAAACAACCATTTAGTGGAAATTGGTTCTTATCATCTCACAATAGCGGACTCATTAAAAATAATTTCTACTGAACCGAGGAGTTGCTCTGTATCTGTTTCTGGTTCAAACACTCCATTGTTATCTTCATCTAGATAAAAGTTTATAGTAACGTAAGCATTGGAAGGTGTTCGAGTTTCTATATTCACATCAAAGCCCCCGTCCCCCTCAGGAACTATTTTCCCATCACCTATATAAGAATGCCCATCGTCAATTTGATAGAAAAAATAGTCTACTGTTTTGTTAGTAAGTTTTCCTGATATATTTATTTCGTTCGTATCCAAGATCATCCCAGAGTGTGGTGTATTTAACTCCAGCTTATTATTATCTTTTGACGTACAGGCTCCTAGAGTAAGTATAAGACTAGATATAAGGATAATTACAAATGAAGATAATGTTATTTTTTTCATTATATCCTCCTGAAGGTTGTTTTTTTGATTTTTAAAACCACTTTATTTGATAGGTTGGCGTCAATCAATAAAACAAGAGGTGATCGGTATGGCTTTGAAAGGAAAGAAAATTTTAATTGATCCTGGACATGGTGGAAGCGATCCTGGAGCCAGTGGTAAGCTAAACAACAAAACTGTAAATGAAAAGGATCTTGCGCTCACTTTTGCTGAATCCGCTAAATCTTATCTAGAGAATGCTGGTGTTACAGTTATCATGACAAGAACAACTGATAAGAAAGTAGAAATTAACGACCGGTGGAAAAAAGGGCAAGATGAGAAAGTCGATGCAGTGATAAGTATCCACTGGAATGGGGGCAGCACTACGGCAAATGGTACTGAGACATACTATGCTCAAACAAGATCCGGCGATAAATCGTTTGCTCAGGGGCTTCAAAAAGGTGTTGTTGGGGCATTAGGTACAAAAGATCGAGGAGTCTTGGATGATACTAAAACAGCGGTTGGTTCACTGGGTGTTTTACGCTATCCTAGCGGATCATCGTATAGTTATCCACGAGCTCTAATCGAGGTTGAGTATATCACCAATTCAACTGCTTTAGCAAACTTGGATTACCCAATGTACGAGGCTTCACTGGATTTTGCTGCAGGAGTTCTTAAGGGGTTACAAGGTTATTTTGGTTAATGGAATACAGATAAGCGACTTCTACAGTATTCTTACTTGCAGCGCCCACCATTTGTGTGTGGCGCTGTCACCTTCCTAATTTTAAACTTTCAGTGAACACAGCCTCTAAAAAGCTTAGAGAGATCAAGGTTCTACCTCCCGGAAAGAGCTTGTTCATGGTATAATGTAAGCGTAACCAAAATAATTTGCGTTCGTGTTGTTCATTCGTTTGAAGGGGGATGAATTTCATGTTCGAAGGGTTCTTGGAAATGCAGGCCGTGGTTACTCGTGTACATGAGAAGTTGGAGCTCGGCGGGGAATTGGAGTATCGCAAGCTCGAGTATGATACGGACCGATTTCTTCATACGCCGGAGCCGGGCAGACATCATCCTAGCCAGGAGCAGTCTCGTCGCTTCTCTATACGCAAAATTTGGAGTCAGTAGAAGTAGGCGGGCTCAGATCAGAGCCTGGTCAAGTGCAAAGATGCAGGTGCAGTACAATTCAGACGCAGACGGTGATCCCAGATGGACTTGGGGGGCCGTCTTTTTATGTAGTTACGGAATGGTTCACAATATAAGTAATAGAACACTAACCATGGATTATAGAATATATTGTATGATAATATATGATAAATAAATACTAGCCATATGATAATATGAGTATAAAATCAAAATATTGAAAGGTGACCATTGTGAAAGTAAAAAAAAGTAGAGTGTTCTATTTAGATTTTTTACGAGCGATTTCTATACTATTGATTATAATATATCATTTTAATCAACAGTTAGGGTTTCATGAAATTAATGCTCCAGAAATATTTATACAAAATTTTAAAAATGATAGTATTGGATCGTTAGGAATAACATTATTCATAATGTTGTCCGGGGCTTCGTTGATGTTAAATTACAGAGAGAAAATTTCTTTAAAAAAATACTTTTACAAACGGTTTGTATCCATTTACCCATTGTTTTGGTTAGGTTATATTTTTACTTATTTCGGATTGTTTATAATTAATACTAATCTTCATCATGAAGTTGAACCATGGAAACTTATTTTAACCCTAATAGGATTTGATGGATTTCTATACTATAAAATACCGAATTTTTATCTAGTAGGTGAATGGTTTTTAGGATTAATAGTTATTATGTACATTCTATTTCCTATTTTGAGATACTTAGTTCTTAAAATGCCTATTTTAACTTGTATCTCAATCCTGGCAATCTATATAGTAGTAGTTCAAAATTACAGCTCTCTCTTTGAAATTGATGTTATCCGCAATCCATTAACTCGGTTGCCAGAGTTTGTTTTCGGAATGTTGTTTATTCAGTATGCTGATAAAATAAAACAATATTTACTTGTCATTCCGGCTATAATAACGGGGGTATTTTTGTTTGCTGTAACAGTTAGTATTCCACATATTCATATAACATTTATCTTAGGTGCTTCTCTTTTTATTATTTTTGCATACTTATCTCATTTTATTAAGAACAAAGAGCTTAGAAGTTTGATTGGCTTTGTGAGTAAATTCTCTTTTGCGGCATTTATTGTTCATCATAATATAATAGGTCAGTTTTTTGTCAGATTTGACAGGGGAACCCTTTCTATTGTAGAGACATATGCTCTGTTTATTATTGTATTGTCATTAATTTTTATAGCAGCTGTTTACTTGTCGAAAGTTACTCATAGAGTAGTAAGTTCAATGAAACGAATTTGGCATGAGCAAACTATGGTGCAATAAGAACTGATGAATTATATTAATAGACAATTTAAAAAAGATTTTAGTGAGAAATAAGTTTGTCATAAATTATTGACGGCATTCCTTGGTTGTTATCTGGGAACCGTCTTTTTTGTTTGGGGGGCCGTTTAGGTTGTTGTCCATATTTTGTGTATAATAGGCATATATTATTTCAGGTCTTTTAATTGAGCATTTTGCATTAACCTGAGCCCTTGCTAGACAAAGGTTTTCAAACATAAAAAAAGGACTTCACCCCAACTTGGAGAAGTTTTCAAGTGACAAAACAAGAAAACCCAAGGGGGAGAAGTCACTATGTATATTCTACAAGAAAGTCTATTTTCCTTTGAAGAACTTCAAAAACTTGAATTTAAAGACCGTTTGCCTATCTTCTTCAGCGCCCTGGACTTACGGCCATATGCTAAAGAATTGAGAAGTCATTCACCCCGAGGTGCCGATGGGCACTGCCGACAAGGGATTCTTCGCGCATTGCTTGCAGCGCCGCTGGAGAACATGGATACATTTAGTGGCTTGCATCGTCGTCTGGATATGGATCTTCGTTTCCGTTACCAATGCGGACTCAGGCTTGATCGAAAAGCTCCATCAATCGCCACATTAAGCCGCGTTTTCACTGAGCTAACGAATAAGGGATTGGCAAAACGTCTGTTTGAGGATCTCGTCACACGCTGTAAGCAGGAAGGAATCATCGATGGAAGTCACGTGGCGATGGACAGCGCAGCGATCCATGCCTACGAGAAGAAACAGCCGAAGCGCAAAAGTGAGCTGACGGGGAATGCCAACTGGGGCGCGAAGTTTGACTCCTTTGGTAACAAGGTCAAGTGGTTCGGCTATAAGCTTCATCTTGCTGTCGACACCGCTAGCGAACTGCCCCTGGCCCTCTCGGTTACACCGGCTCATGTCAATGACGGTGATCTGGCACCCGCTCTTATGGAACAAGTGGCTGCCGATGCGAAAGTGAAGTTCTTTGTGTTTGATGCTGGGTATGACCAACTTAAAAACTATGAAGCGGCACGGAAGCTCAAAGCGCAAGCGATTATCCCGATGAATCTTCGCAATGAGAAGGAACCGCCTGCAGGTATAACATCTAACGGTACACCTTGCTGCTCCATGGGTTTTGCCATGACATACTGGGGAGTAGATGGCGATCACCTGAAATTCCGGTGTCCCCATGCGACCGGCAAGGTGGATTGTCCGCTGGGGATGGCAGCCTGTTCATCTTCCAACTATGGAATGGTGCTCAAGGTTGATACAAAAAGCGATTTGCGCCGTTATTCAAGTCCGCACCGGAACACGAAACGTTGGCAAGAACTTTACAAAGAAAGAACGAGTGTAGAACGCTGCAACTCCCGAATGAAAACCTATTTGACCGCAGACGCCATGCATGTTTGGGGCATAGAGAAAGTCATAACTCACCAATATTTAAATGCAATTGTATTGCTGGCTTCTGCCCTGGCAATGGCTCAGAAATACAGAAAAGTCGCTGCTTAAAATTTTGAATGCGCAGAAAATTCTGCAGGTCTGCCCATTTTTGAAAACCGAGTGGATTTAGCTGAAAATGCACCACCAACTAGGTCTAGGTTCTGCTATTCAATTCTCAAATAGGGAATTATGCAAAATGCTCAATTAGAAAGGGACAAAGAAATATGAAAATTCGTAAAGCGATTATACCTGCTGCAGGACTCGGAACGCGGTTTTTGCCAGCAACGAAAGCGATGCCTAAAGAAATGCTGCCTATTGTGGACAAGCCGACGATACAATATATCGTTGAAGAAGCAGTAGCCTCGGGGATTGAGGATATTATCATTGTAACAGGGAAAGGAAAACGGGCGATCGAGGATCATTTCGATCATTCGTTCGAGCTTGAATACAACCTCCATGAAAAAGGTAAGTGGAAGCTGTTAGAGGAGGTTCGAAAGTCCTCTGAAATGGCGGACATCCATTATATTCGGCAAAAAGAGCCAAAGGGGTTAGGTCATGCAATTTGGTGCGCAAGGAAGTTTATCGGCGATGAGCCCTTCGCAGTGCTGCTAGGGGATGATATTGTTGAATCAGAGAGGCCATGCCTGCGTCAAATGATTGATGTATATAACGAGCATATGTCCTCGATTGTAGGAGTACAGCCGGTGCCATGGAGTGAAGTTTCACGGTACGGTATTGTGGACGGAACGGAGATCGAGGAGCGAGTATATATTGCCAATCAACTGGTAGAGAAGCCGGATACCGATCAATCGCCTTCGAACTTGGCCATTATGGGGAGATATATTTTAACACCCGCCATTTTTGGTATTTTGGAGGAACAGCGTGTCGGCGTAGGTGGCGAAATTCAGTTGACCGATGCGATCTCAAGGCTGAAGGAATATGAGCGGGTTATTGCCTATAACTTTGAGGGAACACGGCATGATGTAGGCGAGAAGCTTGGATTTATTGAGACAACGATACACTATGCATTGCAGAGTGAAGAGCTGAGAGAACAACTACTTGAGTATATGGCACAAATTGTTGATAGGAATAAATATACAAAAACGGCCTCTCGTTAAACGAGAAGCCGTTTTTGTATTTAGAATTGCAATTTTGCAAGCTGGTCGATAGTGTCCTTTTCCGCTGGGGCAATTTGGATGAGTTGATCATAAACCGGCTGATCGCTTGCACCGCTCTTTTGCAAAGCAGCCAGATACCAGACGGCGATATCTCGCATGGTTGTATCATTTAAATCCTCAGTCAATCCATTCTTCAAAATAATAGCGGCTTGCTCCGGCTCATTCATCATGAATTGCATTTTGCCGGCACTTAACGTCATCTGCGGCGTGATGTAGAATTCCCCACCTTGGAACTGTCCTGGGGGCAGTGTTTTCAAGTGCT
Organism: Paenibacillus lentus; assembly: GCF_003931855.1. Lineage (NCBI taxonomy): Bacteria > Bacillati > Bacillota > Bacilli > Caryophanales > Paenibacillaceae > Paenibacillus > Paenibacillus lentus. The sequence goes on from NZ_CP034248.1 coordinate 1,552,899, forward strand.
CTACACCAGCGGATACATGCGCATATGCATCTAATCCAGTTTTAAAATATTTTTCTTTCTCAGCGATAGCGCCTTGGCCGAGTGCCTGATATCCGAGCTCATAGGATTGAGAGATTAGTTGATCATACCAATTCATATCCCAGGCGTATTTGTCTGCATTGTCTCTAAGGATAGCGTAGACTTGCTCAGATTCCCCTTTTAACTGGTGCAGTGCCATGAGCTGGTTATAAATACTCTTATTGAACGGCTCTTTCTTTAAGGCGTTTGTTAGTAATTTGTAGCTTTCATTGTAGAAAGACTCATCTTGCGTTTGTTCATAGCCTGCCTTCATGAGCACATGTAGGTTCAACACGGCGTCTGGTTGGTTGGCGCGCTTTTGAAGCGCACGCTCTAACGGCGCCTTAATCTCCTGGAAGTTTGTGCTCGTGCTCATCAGCTCTCTGCCTCTGCTCACCTCATCATTAGCTTGGATATAGCGGATAGAGGTAAAGATCAGGATGAGAGAAGCGACAACCGTTACAGCACCGTAAAGCCCTCGAGCCGTAGAGGCTTTCAAAGCGAGACGTTTCACAGGCTTGTTATCCATGGCAGCGGACATACCGGCGAGCCCGAGGAAGACGAGGATGCCGATATAGACATAGCTCATATTGAAGTCCATCATACTATGAATCAACAACGAAAATACGAGGATGAAATATATGAAATAAGATTCGCGCCGTTCCTCGGATGAACGAATATAACTTTTGATATATTTATAGAAAATAAACAGGATAAAGGCCAGGAACACGACAAAGCCGAGAATACCAACCTCAACTAAATACTGCATGACAAAGCTGTGAGCTTGTCGGCTGAGATAAGGGTTATTTTGATACTTTTCATATAGGGAAGCCCAGGCTCCGCCACCAGCGCCGATCACAGGGTAGTCCTTCATGACCTTCACTGCATCCTTATAGAAGGTTAAGCGCTCGAGCACACTGTGCTGCTGGAAGTTAATATTTTCAAGGCGCTCTCCGATGTTGCCAGGCAAGATATGCTTGGCGTTAGTTCCCAGAAAGACTGCTGCCAGGATAACAACAGCTACGACAGAGCTAACAGGCAGCCACAGATTAGATAGCTTGCGCTCCGACAATCCGCCTAAACGCTGCTCAAGCTTCGGAGCTAAGAAGCGCTGAATTACCCAGGCGAGAGCTGCAACGATAACGGATACGATGAGCACGTAGCCCCAGCCTTTGGCTGGATCATTAATGAGTCCTTGATGAAACTGCTGTCCCAGGTTGGTTACTGGCTTGGCAATGAGTAGAGTGCCGATTCCGGCGATCAAGCAATAGAGAATCCACAAAAGTTGCTTTGCAGGCTTCAGGAACAACAGTAACACAATAAATACGATTGGCAGGAAAACCAGACCACCGCGTGATAGCGTCAGTAGAATAGATAGCGCCATCGGTACGAGCATGAAAGCATGGATCGCTTGTACATACCATTTGCTAGAGCGAGTAATGGCGAATACCGCTACAAAGAAGAAAGCCATCAAGAAAGCAGCGTATGTGTTCGGATACTGGAATACGGAGGCCAGCCGTGGGCCGTTTGCGTCAATCCACACCGCTTGGTGATACTGTCCTTCATAAACCGTACCGGAAAACCAGCCGACAATCGCGGATGCGGTTCTTCCCTGACCCAGCCAGTTGAGCAGCCCGAACATTACAATAATGTAAGCTGCCGTAATCGTTGTCGTTTCTACGAAGCGGTTAGCTTGTTTATTTTGCATCAGGTATAAGCCTATAATAAACATGATGGCGTAGAGACACTGAATGAACAGCATGTTCATAGCAAAATAATGCGACGCTGCGGATATGAGCGAAATGAGGTACGTAATCGGCAGCAATATGACGAAGACCGCTGTCCAATCCCGCTGATCCTCAAGCTTAATTTTTTTGTAATATGCAGCAAGCCAGATGAGCAGCAGGACGCTGCCAATGATCACCGACCAGAAAATAGGTCTATCAAACTGCAATAACAGACCATTGAACAAGCCCGCCTGGAAGGGAGCCCATATCATCAAAATAACAATACCAAACATTAACAGCCAATTTGCGACGGATAATTTGTTCCCATTTCTCGACGCTGCGGCTTTTTTACCGTATACTTGATTCGACAAGGTTTCAATCTCCTTTGCTTGTAGATACGTTAGTATTTTAGCATAAATTGATGTAGAGATACCATTTTTCTTGGAAAGGTATAATCATATGTTGGTATGACATAAGGCAAGTTAAAAATTGCTATATTTAGAAGAGGTGTTGTCATAGTTTTAATGAAGTAAATAAAGAGCATGGAAGCAACTGGATTCATTATAAAATTGACATTTAAATAGAATTTCTGAAAAGTCGGTGATTGATTTGAGTTTTATTTATAATTTTTTTAAATATACAGAGTTACTAAAGCAATTAGTAATCAGGGATCTTAAAGTTAAATATAGACATTCTATATTAGGAATACTTTGGAGCATACTTAACCCACTACTGACAATGGTTGTTATATCCATAGTTTTTAGTAATTTGTTCAGATTTGATATTGAGAATTTTGCTGTATATTTTATGAGTGCTAGTTTATTGTTTTCATTTTTTAGTGAAGCTACCACTGTGGCAATGACTTCAGTTATTGGTGGAGCTAGTTTAATAAGTAAGGTGTATATTCCTAAGTATCTATTTCCGCTTTCTAAATGTTTGTCATCGTTTGTGCATCTGATCTTAAGCTTTGCGGCCCTATTAATTATTATGTTCTCTACAGGAATTAAAATAAATTATACGGGGTTTGCAATCCCACTTATTTTTGTTTTAATCTTAGTATTTTCTATTGGGATTTCTTTGATTCTTAGTTCCGTATCCGTATTTTTTCGAGATATGACTCATTTATATTCAGTTTTAACATTGATGTTAATGTATATGACTCCAATTTTTTATCCTGAAGGCATAGTTCCAGAGAAATTTAAGTTTATCCATGATTTTAATCCTTTATTTTACTATGTAGAGTCTTTTCGAGAGATTATACTTGAGCAACGACTTCCATCATTGGATTATGTAATAATTTGTTTAATCATGTCCATTTCAGCGTTGATTATTGGCTTGTATGTCTTCTATAAGCGCCAGGATAAATTCATTCTACATTTATAGAAATAAGGGGAAATTATGATAACAAAAATGATTGAAGTATCAGATGTGTCAATGAAATTTAATTTGTATAAAGAAAAGGTTAATTCAATTAAAGAGTATTTTATTAAAGTGTTGCAAGGAAAGATGAGTTATGAGGAATTTTGGGCAATAAAAGAGGTATCTTTTACGGTTAACAAAGGGGAAATTTTTGGGATAATTGGATACAATGGGGCCGGAAAAAGTACGCTGCTTAAATTAGTTTCTGGAATTATGAAACCTACAGTAGGAAGTGTGAAAATAAACGGTTCTATTGCACCATTAATCGAGCTAGGTGCGGGCTTTGATCCAGAGCTCTCAGCACGCGAAAATATATACCTTAATGGTGCAGTATTGGGGTATTCCAAGCAATATATGGATAAAAAATTTAATGAAATTATTGCTTTTTCTGAGTTAGAGAGCTTTGTGGACATTGCAGTTAAGAATTATTCCTCTGGCATGTATGCGAGGCTAGGATTCTCCATTGCTACATCCATTCAACCGGATATATTAATTGTGGATGAGATCTTGTCGGTTGGGGATGTGAAATTTCAAGAAAAGAGTTTGAATAGAATTAAACAAATGATAGATCAAGGTACCACAGTGGTTTTGGTAACTCATAATATTGATCAGGTTAAAAGCATGTGCAATAGGGTCATGTGGCTACAAAATGGCTGCATTAGACGTATTGGCTCGCCCGAAGAGGTTGTTAATGAATTTTTAAAGGAAGGGTGAAAGTATGCTGAAATATGACGTTAGTTTGGATGAAAACTCTGATAACTCTTTATCTCTAATATTACGAAATATTAAGAGTAATTCAGTGGTATTGGAATTTGGCCCTGCTACTGGAAGAATGACTAAATATCTAAAGGAAAAGTTGAATTGTGATGTCTATATTGTTGAGATCGATCCAGAATCTGCACGGATTGCCTCTAAATACTCAAGGGATTGTGTTATAGGAAATATAGAAGAATACGCTTGGCTTGAGCATTTTGATGCCATTGAGTTTGATTATATTGTGTTTGCTGATGTGTTAGAGCATCTCTACCAACCACAAAAGGTTTTGTTAGAGTCGAAAAGGCTATTAAAAGAAGAGGGTTCAATATTTGTATCAATTCCAAATGTAGCACATAACTCTATTATCATTGACTTAATCAACAATAGATTCAATTATCAAGAGATCGGTTTGTTAGATAATACCCATATTAGATTTTTTACTTATAATAGCTTAATGAAGATGTTTGAAAAAGCGTTTTTGAAGCCTGTTAAAAGTCTAGCTACTTATAACCGTCCGAGGGACACTGAATTAAATAATGACTATGATTTCATAAGTAATGAAATGCTGAAGTTTTTATTAAAGAATAGGGAATATGGTGAAGTTTATCAATTTATATTTGAGCTTAAGAGAAGTAGCAGCGAAGAATTAATCGTGAGAAATATTAGATCTACGCCAAATTACTATTACGCGCAGTTATTTATAAATGATGGAAATGGCTTTAACGAATCTCAAACAATCATTCAATATATGAATTATTTCGATCAAGATCTAAGAGTTGCTTTCGACTTATCTTCCTTTTTAAATATTCATCAATTGAGAATTGACCCTTTAAATAGTTCCTGTATCGTCAAAATTAAAAATATTATTATAAATGATGATTTTCACATTAAGGAATGGGCAACAAATGCTACAAAGGAATGGGATGGCCTGCTTCTCTTTGATACAAACGATCCGCAAATATTGATCGATACACATCGATTTGATGAAGTAAGAAAGCTTGAAATTGTTTACGAAATATTTGCTTATAGCCATGATCTAATGACATTTACCTCTTATATAGCCGACTTCATTGATAATACTGTAATTGATAACCAAAAAAAATCTGCCTATATTAATGAGTTAGAGTCGCAGCTTAGCTTGATAAAAGAAAAAGCAGATCAAGACGAACAAGCATGCGCCCTAGAACTTGAAAATAAAGCTACTTTATTTCAGCAACAGGAAGAATTATTAGCTGAGAAGGACAGTGTTATTTCGGAATTAACTACACAATTGGAAGAAATTCAATTTGAACTTAATAATGTAAAAAAAGACTTTATAGCCAAGTTATCGGCAAAAGAAGAAGATGTTCTATTGCTAAAAGATCAGTTGCAAGATATGAAGCAGCAATATGACCAATTAGGTAAAGAGCTTAATGAATTAATGAATAAAAAGGGTTTTTTTCAAAAACTAAAACGAAATAATTGATATATCTAGTATTAGGAGGAGTTGCATGAGTAAAAAGTTGTCATTAATCACTCCCTTGTATAACACACCATTGAATTACTTGGAAGAACTTAAGCAACAGATATTGCCTTATAATGAAAAGATAGAATGGGTTTTAGTAAATGATTCTCCATTCAATAAGGAACTTGTAAAATACGTGGATGAGTTGAAAGGTAATTATGAGTTTATTAAGGTTCATTCTAATATAAAGAATCTTGGCATTTATAAAAGTTATGTGGCTGGTTATGAGTTAGCATCGGGTGATTATTGTGGGATTTTAGATCATGATGATCACTTGGATTTAGAAGAGGTAGTGGCTTATTTAGAGGCAGAAAATGATTTTGATCTTTTATACACGAATGAGTATAAATTTGATAATCAGAATAAGTTTGATTTTTTTGACAAACCTGAATTGGATATTTTAAGTACTGTTTTTTATTTTTATACTCATCATATTACTCTTATGAGAACACAGATTGTTAAACGGATTTTAAAAGAGTATAGTGCAGAGAAGTATAGCTCGATATTTGATATTTGTCTAATGTTGGATTATCTTCGTGAATTTAAAAACATTGAGATAAATGTCGTTCATATCGACTCTTATTCTTATGGTTGGAGAGTTCACCAGAATAGCACTGCGCTAAATATTGACCAAAAGCCAGCTGCTCATATAGAGAGAATTATGAAAGTGGAAGAGTTTTTTAAAAATTTTGACGAAACGCCTATTGTATCCATCGATAAGGATATACAATATTTGGTTTGTTCGGAATTTTTCTCTGGTTACGACTTGTATAAAATTCCATTTGCGAATAACTTGGAAGAGGTCGAGAGATGGTTTGGTTTATTGGCGGATGATCAATATGTTTCTTGGATTGGAAGTCAGCCAGAATCTTTGGACCTCATAGTGGAAATTTTAAATACTTCTCGTCGAGTTCCTTTTAAATATCTATCGGAATATACAAATGCCCCTATCTTAATTGTACCAAGAAGTTCCTATATATATTTTCAGTCAGAACCAAGCTATCAAAGGCATTTGCCGAATGTTCCTTTTATTTTGAAGCGGGATTTAAATTTTGTTTCTATCAATAACCTACAGGGATTACTATTTAACGTTAAGCCAAATACCATTAAAGATGAAGTAAACATAATAGTCATAAAGTGAGGTTTTTTTGTTGAATAAGTGTTCAGTACTACTCCCGGTGTATAACGGGGAAGCATTCATAAGGCAGGCATTGGATTCAGTATTAACTCAGGATTACCCTAATTACGAGGTTGTCATTGTGGACGATTGCTCCTCGGATTCTTCACGAGATATTATTATGGAGTATAAACAAAGGTATACGGATAAAATTAAATTTATTCAAAATGAAAAGAATTGTGGTGTGGGTCTTGCCTTGTTGAAGGCATTTAAAGCAACAGAATCGACTTATATAGCACAAATTGGGCAAGATGATATATGGGGAAAAGATTATTTGAGTAGTCAAATTCATTATATTGAAACTAGCGGATGCAATGTAGCGTTCTCTAAGGTTACATACATTGACGATAATGGAAGTAAGTTGAAGGATGTAACAATGTTCAGACATGATACTATGGATATGCTGAACAGTAGGGATTTCTTTGCTGAACTTATAGGAGGTAATTTTTTGTGTGCTCCCTCATCAGTGTTTAAGATTGATGAGGAAATAAAACCTATCGTCTCACAATTCTGGGGGTACAATAACGATAGATTGCAGGACTTTGAGCTATGGCTTAATTTGGCTTGCTATTATAAATTTGGTTTTAATAAGAAAGCGACTTGTAATTATCGAGTTCATCAGAATAATTTTAGCAAAGAAGAAAAACGTATAACACAAGGCAAATATGAATTTTATGCTACGTTAAAGAGAGTGTTATTCTCCGAAGGTTTTGTGCAATTTTTAAAGAATCAGAAAGAAAAGGAGGCATTTCTAGAATCTATTATCGTAAAAATTCAAATAAACATAGCCTACTCTAAATTGCTGTTTGTTTTATTAGTAGAATGGTGTGAACATCTATTAAACCTTGGTTTCGATATAGACCTTATTAGGTATGTAATGGCTGACTATTATAATCGTATGGGCTTGCTCAGTAAATGCATTTCAAATTACGGTAAGTTATATCATAAAATTAATGCTTTTGTCTTAAAACCTTTGAATAATCCAAGTTTACAGTACCTTGTTAATAGTGGGACATTTGAACTTCATTCTGATCTAGATAGCATTGATGTGAATACTATATGCTTAATTGATGCCTCTTTAATAGATTATGCTATGAACAATTCTAAATTAATGCATCATCTAGCAGCAAGAAAAGTTACGATTTTTTGCAAAAAGGAAGAGCAAAATGCTTTGCAAATGAAATTTCCAGAATTATTAATTATTTCTGATGAAGAGGAAATGAATGTTGAGCGAAAGATTATAACTTATATAGAAGATAAGACAAATATGTTCTCTACAGGATTTTTCTTTGATCATGAAACACTCAATAACAGTATTAAGAGTCAATTGTACAAAAAAATTAAAATTACTCCAGGTAAGAACGAACAAGTTAGAAGAGTACGCTTTATAAGTTCTTCAATTATAAACTGTACGTTTTCTAATATAGATTCGATGATTGATATTCTATCCGTTGAGGATAATGAATATTTACTAGATTCAACTTCTAAAGGGGATATTTATTTAACAGTTGAAGAAGGTTTAGAGTTAAGTCAAAAAATCATTGTGAATAATAAGCTTTATATTTTATATAATATAGAATTTGATGATCAATTTATACCTGTTTATAAAGAAGTTTCTTACTATTCGCTTAATATATACAGCGATGCTGTTACTAATCATCATAGTTCTTTCCTAGAATTGGAATATCATGCTCTAGTTAATTCGCGCTCTTATCGCTATATGATGAAATTAAAGAAATTTGTTCATAAATATAAATTGCTTAGGTTTGTTAATTTTATTGATCTTGGCTTAAGAAAGATTATAAGATGATATTTAGGAGGAAATATGAGATATGTTGATATTATAGATCTCCATATTTTTGGTGATCATCGAGGTTCGTTGATTTCGTTAGAAGCGAACAGTAAAGTTGTACCATTTGATGTAAAGAGAGTTTACTATATTTTTGATACGAAAGAAGATGTGATAAGAGGAAAGCATGCTCATAAAAATTTGGAGCAGCTAGTGATAGCAGTTAGTGGAGAATGTAATTTTTATGTGGATAATGGAATAGAAAAGAAAACTATAAAAATAGATCACCCATCAAAGGGGATTTACTTAAAAGGCATGGTCTGGAGAGAGATGATGGATTTCTCAGAAGATTGTGTATTAATGGTTTTGGCGAGTGAGCATTATGATGTATCGGATTATATTTTTGATTATGAGGACTTTTTAAAAACAGCTAGAGAAAATTTTTAAGAAGTTAGGGGGTTGAAAATTGAATATTTGTATTACTTCCATAGGCTCTGCTACCGCTATAAATTTAATTAAGCTATTAAAAGCACAAACAAAGCATGAAGTGAGCATTATTGGATTGGACTGCAATACATTTGGCTATACAAGCGGAAGTCTTTTAGTTGATAAGTTTGTCCGATCCCCATTAGCTTTAGAAGAGAGTTATATTAACTTTATAGAAGATTTAATTGTTAAAGAAAAAATTGATTTGTTGATACCTATTCATGATTTTGAAATATTTAGACTCTCTCAGCATAAATTAGATATTCAAATGATTATTCCGAATCAAACAACTATTGATTTGTTTCGAGATAAATTTATTTCTGCGGTTTCCATGCAAGAAATAGGAATTACAGTTCCGCCAATGATTATTCGAGGCGAATCAATTGGCTCAGATATTGAAAAGGTTATCGTCCGTGAGCGAATTGGTGTGGGGAGCACGGGTATACGAATTTTGAATGTAGATGAGTATTTTAAAGTTTCAGAAGACATGGATGAGGATAAGGAATTTGCGCAGGGATTTATTACTGGTGATGAATATACGGTGGATGTTTTTTCAGATAAAGAAGGCTTACCTAAACTGATTATTCCACGTATTCGTTTGGAAGTAAAAGCAGGTGTTGCCACAAAGATTAGAATCGTTCACCACACAGAGCTTATTAAAATGACAGAAAAAATTCTGACGAAGTATCCCATACCAGGATTTTGTAATGTTCAATTTATCGTAAATGAAAAGGGAATATACTTCATTGAATTAAACCCCAGATATGGGGGAATGAGTATATCAAGTTCTCTTGCAAGTGTAAATATAATGGAACTTTTTATTGATCATTTTGTGAATTGCGAACCATTGTCGGATTATAATGAATATATGAAATTAGTAAAATGGAATTCTGTTGTTACTAGATATTATGAGGAAAAGATATTTTATGAATAAAGTTAAGATATTTATGGATTATGATGGGACTATTGTTTCCAACCAGATGAGATTATATCGTTTTTTTGTAGATCATTTACCTGAGGGTTACAAGGATATTTTAACTGTTGATGAGTTTTGGAGTCTTAAGGTTCTAGGAATTCATGAAATAGAGTGGATAAATAAGCACTTTGCTTTAGGGTTAGATAAATTAGATTGGGATAGACGTAAATCAAAATATATTGAAGAAATGAAATATTTAAAATATAATGAATTATTTTCATATACTATTCCGGCCTTAGAGAAGCTTGCTTTAAAATTTGAACTTGTATTAGTAACTAGGCGTAGTAATCAAAAAAATTTATTTCAAGAGATAGGAAACAATGGGGTCTTTAATTATTTTGCAGATATAATTGTTATTCAGCATCAAGGGAATGTATGTAAATCTGAAAAGATACTAGAAAAATATAATATCTCCTCACATGATATTTTTGTTGGTGATACGGAAGATGATTTAAGGGCGGGGCTAAAGCTCGGCATCAAGACCTATTTTGTAAAATCGGGGATAAGAAGAGAATGGATTATAAAGAAATACTTCACCAATGAGTTATTCTCTAAAATTAATGTTATTGAGAACATTAGCCAGATTCAATGATTTGAGATAATAAATAAAGGATGGGGTAGGTTATGATACCAGTTTTAAGCTTAGAACTTATGCATCAGTCGATTAGAGCAGAAGTACTAAGTGCACTAGAAAAGGTTTATGACTCTAATTGGTTTATTTTGGGCAGAGAATTAGAGCAATTTGAAGCAGAATTTGCTGAGTATTGTGACGCAAAGTATGCAATTGGTGTGGGGAATGGATTAGATGCTTTATATTTAATTTTAAAGGCATATGGAATTGGCGAAGGTGACGAGGTAATTATTCCATCTAATACGTTTATTGCTACTGCACTTGCGGTAAGTTATGTTGGAGCAAAACCTATTTTGGTAGAACCCATCGAGGGAACTCATAATATTAACAGTGAACTTATTGAAAATAATGTAACGGACAGAACGAAGGCAATTATAGCTGTTCATTTATATGGTCAGCCAGCAGATATGGATGAAATTAATTTAATAGCTAAGAAACATGGTTTAGTGGTGATTGAAGATGCTGCACAAGCGCAGGGAGCATATTATAAACAGCGAAAAGTAGGCTCCTTAGGCAATGCAGCTGGGTTTAGCTTTTATCCAGGAAAGAATATTGGTGCCTTAGGTGACGGGGGAATTGTCACAACAAATGATGAACATCTAGCAAATCGCATCAAAGAGTTAAGAAACTACGGGTCGTCAGTGAAGTATACTCATACAACTAAAGGAACAAATACTCGTTTGGATGAGATACAAGCAGCAGTACTTAGGGTAAAGTTGAAGTATCTGAATCAGTGGAATGAAGAGCGAAATAGGATTGCTCAATGGTATAATAGCAAGCTTGCGAATCAGAGAATAATATTACCTGAAGTACCTGAATGGGCTTCATCGGTGTGGCATCAGTACGTTGTGCGAGTTTCGGATAGAGAACAAGTTCAAGAAGAGCTTAAAAATAGAGGTGTTCAGACGCTGGTACATTACCCCATTCCAATACATTTGCAAGAGGCATATAAAGAATACAACTATTTAAAGGGTAGTTTGAAATTGACGGAGCTTTTAGCAAATGAAGTACTTAGTTTGCCTATGTGGCCGGGTCTAACAGAGGAGCAGGTTGAGATAGTTTGCCAGGCTTTAAACGAGGTTGTCAGCCTTAACAAGTAAGTTGTTTTGAGGAATGAGGTATATTAATAATGTTTCATAAAAAAAAGGTTCGAATTGCAATCATTGTCACCTTGTTATATTGTTTTGCTCTTGTTGGAATGTACTCTTATGAGTATTATTTTAAAGATGTTTGGTTTATAAACAAATTAGAAGCGCTTAAATTGAATGAATTAGATAATAATTTGACTTACAGTCTGGATGAATTGTCAGTTACTGATGATGGATTTATACAATTGACAGGATGGACATTTATAAATGGTATGTCATCTAAAGATCAAAAAGTTGTGGTGAAACTTTATACTGACAATGAAACAGAATATTTGTTTGCTGATAGTTTGAAAAGAGAAGATGTAACAAGGGCCTATAATAATGAAGCTAATTATGATAACTCTGGGTTTGTCGTTAAATTAAAAAAGTCGCAGCTAAATAACGAAGTTTATAGAATTGGTATATATCTGGAGAATAAAGGGCGACAAGTTTATATTGATACTGAGTCTATAATTTATAGAGAAGCTCAGCAGATTGCAATTGAACATTTATCTAATGAGGTAAACTTAACATTAGACCTCGAACAGCGAGAAATGAAATACTCCATCGATGCTGTTGAGGAGAAAAAATTTGGATTTGAAATGGTAGGATGGTCCTTCGCTAAAAATATTGATATGCGAAATTCCTCCATATATATTCTCTTGGATAATGGTAAGGATCATAAGCTAATATTTGATAGCTTTAAAGTCATTCGAGAGGATGTAAAACAGAAGTTTGGTTCTGATCATTTGGATCAAACAGGTTTTGTGGTTAGAATTCCTTATGATTTATTAGATGATGAATCTAAGTATAAAACTTCTATTGTAATCAGGAATAATAAGAAGGATTCGATTCTCATAACAGATCGTGTTATTGAGAAGTCAATGTTAAGGGCGGAATAGATGAAATTTTAGGACAGTATTAATTTTAAATATGTAATGTACATTCTCGAAACTGAGTTAGGAGCGAAAGCCATGAAAGGAATTATATTAGCAGGAGGGAGTGGGACAAGGTTATATCCGCTTACACTAGCCGTGTCTAAGCAATTATTACCGGTATATGATAAGCCGATGATTTACTATCCCCTCTCCGTATTAATGCTGGCTGGAATTCAAGACATTTTAATCATATCAACTCCAGAGGATACACCTCGATTTCAGGATTTACTAGGTGATGGTACTAGCTTAGGAATTAATTTGCAATATGCCGTGCAACCTTATCCAGGTGGTTTGGCCCAGGCATTTATTATCGGTGAAAAATTTATTGGAAACGATAACGTTGCATTAATACTAGGTGATAATATCTTTTATGGTCAAAATTTTACGAAGCTATTAAAAAAAGCTAGAGAGAAGGAAACTGGAGCTACAGTATTTGGATATTACGTAAGCGACCCTGAAAGATTTGGAGTAGTAGATTTTAGCGAAGATGGATGCGTTACTTCAATCGAAGAAAAGCCTTCAGCGCCTAAGTCTAATTATGCTGTTACAGGATTGTATTTTTATGATAATCAAGTGATAGATATCGCCAAAGAGATTTCTCCATCTAATCGGGGTGAACTCGAAATAACGGATGTAAATAAAATTTACCTCAACATGGGTCAACTGAGTGTTGAGATTCTGGGGCGTGGCTTTGCTTGGCTTGATTCAGGAACACATGAGTCATTATTAGAGGCTTCTCAATTTATTGAAACAATCGAAAAACGGCAAAGTTTGAAGGTTGCTTGTTTGGAGGAAATCGCTTATAACATGGGCTATATTTCCCGGGAGGAATTGTTGAAATTAGTTGAACCTTTAAAAAAGAACCAGTATGGTCAGTATTTAATGAGGGTTGCTAAATCCAAAAATATGCAGTTATTAAAGTATTGACGATACAAATTGGGTTTGCGACTAGAGACTAATTCTAGTCAAATGCATATTATATTAGGATATATTATATCGAGCTCGATTTTACTGCGAGGTTACTGTTTATGTTCGCTGAGTTTTCACTCTTGTATATAATTGATTATGAAATAAAAGGAGGAACAGTATATGCAAATAACTCCTTTAAAGCTGGAGGGAGCCAGTCTGATTGAACCGGTGGCACATGAAGATCATCGGGGTTTTTTTATGGAAAGTTATAATGAGAAGGTTATGAAAGAGCTCGGACTGTCTTTTGAATTTATTCAGGATAATCAATCTTTATCAAAAGAAGCAGGTGTATTACGTGGATTGCATTATCAATTAAATCCAAAAGCTCAAACAAAATTAATACGTGTGTTAACAGGGGCGATATACGATGTAATTGTTGATTTACGCCATTCCTCACCAACTTTTGGTGAGTGGGTTGGTGTAATTATTAGTGAGCATAACAAACGCCAATTAATAGTTCCTAAAGGTTTTGCTCACGGTTATTGCACACTTGTACCAAACACTCAAGTTTTTTATAAAGTAGATGAATACTACTCACCTGAACATGACAGAGGTATACTTTGGAACGATCCTGAATTAAATATCGACTGGCCAGTGAGTAAACCTTTATTATCTGCGAAAGATGAGAAGCATCCGATCTTAGCAGAGGCAGAAATGAATTTTAACTAGGAGCTATTCCTGTAATGAATTAATATGAGATTTGAACAAAAAAAGCGCCTCCTGTATGCTGGGTCTTGGAATGCGAACCATTCACTGCCCTAATTAGAAGGAGGACGCTCAAATGAAGTATAAGCTAAAAGAGAAACAGAATCAACGCATTTTGGACATTACAGATCAAACTTTGGTTGTCGGTGCAGATATTGCAAAGGACACCCATGTTGCCAGAGCGATCGATTTTCGCGGAATCGAGCTTGGCAAAGACTGTGTATTTGAAAACAGCCGTAAGGGACTCTCGAAACTCGTATCGTGGATGAAGGCATTGCAGAGGCAGTACGCCAAAACAGATATTGTGTTTGGCATTGAGCCCACCGGACACTACTGGTTTCCCCTGGCTGAGTTCTTGCAAGACAAGGGCATTCGTATCGTGGTCGTGAATCCTCATCATGTGCATAAGAGCAAGGAACTGGAGGATAACTCCCAGACTAAAAATGACTACAAGGATGCCAAAGTGATTGCGGATCTTGTCCGTAACGGTCACTATACCGAACCCCAACTACCGACTAGCGTTTACGCAGATTTGAGAATTCTCATGAATATGCGTGAGAAAACGATGGTCAGTTTGGGGCAAGTCCAAAGACGGATTCAAAACTGGCTCGATCGGTTTTTCCCGGAGTTTAACAACGTCTTTAAGCGCTGGGAGGGCAAAGCCGCGCTCGTCACGTTGACTGAGTTTCCATTGCCGCAAGAGATCGTAGCCCTTGGCGCCACTGCGATCCTCGGGCGATGGAAGCAAGACGTACAGCGAGCCGTAGGGATAAAGCGAGCTGAAAAGCTTGTGGAAGCTGCCTCTGAATCCATTGGACTCACAGAAGGTACCACTGCTGCTAAGTTAGAGTTACACACTTGGATGCAACAGTACGCCTTATTTACACAACAACTGGAAGAGATCATGAATCAAGTGGAGTTATTACTCAAACAGATTCCTGGCACACAGGAAATGCTCACTATTCCGGGTGTAGGAATCACGACACTTGCTGGCTTCCTAGCAGAAACCGGTGACCTATCTCGGTATAGCCACGTTCAACAGATTATCCGTCTCGCGGGACTTAACCTGCGAGAAAACAGTTCTGGAAAGAAAAAGGGTCGAACGACGATCAGCAAACGAGGTCGATCACGTCTTCGAGCACTACTTTTCCGAGCCGTGTTGCCCATGGTGGCAAAGAACCCGGAGTTTAAAGCGATGCATCAGTATTATACGCAGCGCCAGGTCAATCCGTTGAAAAAGAAACAGTCTATTGTGGCGCTTTGTGGAAAACTGATTCGCATTTTACACACGTTAGGCACAAGGAAAATCGTATACAATGCCGCTGATGTCTTAGGACCGGTTCGCCGGGCTCAGCTTCAGTTGGCTGCTTAAATCAATCACGTTCAGGTCGATAGACTCACTATATGCTTAGGATCAATACAGAGACAATGGAAGCACGGATCAGCCGCAGGAACTATTCCATAAGGGCAACGACCCAGTAAAGGAGCGAGAAACGGCGTCCACCCCTTGAGAGGTAGAACGAAGGAATGTAAGGGCATAGACCCCGTGTGACATGGGAGGGTAAACCATCAAGGAAGTGTTGTGGATATCCAAGGTGCGATCATACGGAAACCACTTTTTTTTGGAAAATCCATTCCAATCTCTGTTCCCGCACACTGCCGAAAGGAAATAAATTCAATAAACTTCCCGTTATATCCACCTCTCGAGGTAGTCAATGTTAAAATTCTAAGGAAATGTGAGAAAGAGCGAGAAAATATTAATTTATAGTGGGAGGTCTCTTTTATGAAACTGCTTGTTACTGGCGGTGCCGGTTTTATCGGCAGCAACTTTGTATTATATATGCTTGAACAGTACCCGGAATATAAGATTGTCAACGTGGACTCGCTGACCTATGCGGGTAATTTGGAAAATTTGAAGTCGGTGGAGAGCAACCCGAACCATACATTTATTAAAGCTGATATTACGGATGCTAAGATGATGGATGAGCTTGTAAGTCAGGGTGTCGACGTTATTGTGAATTTTGCAGCCGAATCGCACGTGGATCGAAGTATTCTTGAACCGGATGTTTTTGTTAAGACGAATGTGTTGGGTACCCAAGTGTTATTGGATGCCGCACGTAAATATGAGATTACGAAATTCGTTCAAGTTTCTACGGATGAAGTGTACGGTACGCTTGGAGAGACGGGATTTTTCACGGAGACAACGCCGCTTGAACCTAACAGTCCATACTCCTCAAGTAAAGCAGGGGGGGACTTGCTTGTTCGTGCTTATAACGAGACATTTGGCCTTCCTGTTAATATTACACGTTGCTCTAACAACTATGGACCTTATCAATTTCCGGAAAAACTAATACCACTAATGATCTCCAAAGCTTTGGCGGATGAGTCTCTCCCAATTTATGGTGACGGATTGAATGTTCGGGATTGGTTATATGTTGAAGATCACTGCAGCGCAATTGATCTTGTGATTCATAAGGGGAAAAATGGCGAAGTTTATAATGTTGGTGGTCATAATGAGCGGACCAATATACAAATTGTTGAGACTATTTTAGAACAATTAGGTAAGCCGGGGTCACTCATGACCTTTGTTAAAGACCGCCCAGGACATGACCGTCGTTATGGTATTGACCCTACTAAGATCATGAGCGAGCTTGGCTGGAAGCCGAAACATAATTTTGAAACAGGGATCAAAGAGACGATTGCATGGTATTTACAAAATAAAGAGTGGTGGACTCGTATTCAGTCAGGAGCATATCAGGAATATTACGCTAAGCAATATGGCGAACGCCTCGGAGAGAAGGCATGAAGGTACTGGTAACTGGAGCAGGGGGGCAACTGGGGAAAGATGTTGTCTCAGTACTTCAAGATACGGGTCATGAAATCTTAGGATGTGATCGTCAGCAGCTGGATATAACAAATCTGGATCAGTGTTATACTGTCTTGAATTCATTTCATCCAGATGCTATTATTCATTGCGCTGCCTATACAGCAGTAGATGCAGCTGAATCTGATGTTGAGGGCGCATACTTGGTTAATGCGGTAGGTACCCGCAATTTGGTGCTGGCTGCAGAACAGATACAAGCGAAAATAGTATACATCAGTACAGATTATGTATTCGACGGTAATGGGCAGCAGCCGTACCACGAATACGATAATACTAATGCACAAAGCATTTATGGCAAGTCTAAGCGTGCAGGAGAGGTATTAACACAATCTTTATCGTCTAAATATTTCATTGTGAGAACCTCATGGCTATATGGTGTGCATGGTAATAACTTTGTTAAAACTATGATTCGATTAGCTCAGGAGAAACCCTTGTTGAAAGTGGTAAACGATCAAAAGGGTTCTCCTACTTACACCGTGGATTTAGCTCATTTTATAGGACAGCTTATTGAAACAGAGAATTATGGAGTATACCATGCATCCAACAGTGGGTCATGTACTTGGTATGAATTCACCCAAGCGATTATTGACGAAGCGGCTAAGATTTTGGGAATCAAAATAGAAGCACAATTAGAGCCGTGTACAACGGATGAATTTCCAAGACCAGCTCCGCGTCCCCAAAATTCAGTCATGGAGCATATCTTCATACGAATAAACGGATTTCAAGATATCCGACCTTGGCGTGAAGGTCTGCAATCATTCTTGCAAGAAATGTCCTTAAAATAGTCAACTGAATTTCAGTGGTATGCTAATGGGCTCCTGTTCTATACACATAGAATAGGAGTTTTTGTTTATAATGGATAATATAAAAATGTGGAGGAGCTGTGGTGTGATTCCTAAAATCCAAGTATTGCTGTCTACGTATAACGGTGAACAATATCTTAATGAACAATTAGAGAGCTTACTAGCACAGCAGCATGTTGATTTAAAGATCCTTATTAGAGATGATGGCTCAAGAGATTCTACGGCAAGCATTATAGAAGAGTTTATAAGGAAGTATCCTCAGATTATTAAATTGTATATAGGTGAAAATAAAGGAGCAAAAGCAAGCTTTTTTGACTTATTAGATAGGGCGGCAGAGTCTTCTAATGATTTTGATTTTATTGCTTTTTGCGATCAGGATGACGTATGGATGGAGGAGAAGTTAATATCTGCCATTAGAATGCTTGAGAATGGCAAAAACAGTGATTCTATGCCGATGATGTATTGTTCGGCAACTCAGATGGTGCAAAGTGATTTGCGAAAGTTGGCTGTTTGGCCCGAGCCTCCCCGTCAGCCAATTAGTATCTATAATGCGTTAGTAGAGAACATCGCGGTAGGTTGTACGACAGTTCTTAATCGAGAAGCAGTGAGCTTGCTTGCGCACAATATGCCGAATAATGTTCCCGATGTAATCATGCATGATTGGTGGGCTTACATTTGCGTGTCTTCAAGTGGAAAAGTTGTATTTGATGAGAATCCCCATATTTTATATCGGCAGCATACAAATAATGCCCTTGGTGGCGGGACTGACAAATGGCTAATGAAATGGATTAATAGAATCAAGAGATATTCAAAGGGTAAGAATCATTATATTATCAGTAATCAGGCTAGGGTATTTCTTGAGACTTTTCAAGGCAAGCTACCTTCCAAGCAGATAAATATAATTAGGCAATTGGTGGACATATCCCAAAAAAGAGTCTTTCAGCGTTTGTCTTTCGCGCTACGCCAGCCTTTTTATCGCCAAAATTATATGGATAACCTAGTTTTGAAGATTCTTATAATTCTCGGTAAGATCTAATATTTAAGGATGAATTTCCCCGACCCGCTCCAAGACCCCGCAACTCGGTTTTGGAACATTTGGCGATCCGCACAAACGGGCTTAAGGATCTTCGTCCATGGAGAGAGGGGCTTCGAGCCTTTTTGCAGGAGCTGGAGGAAAGTGGCAGCATAAAACGACATAGCCCCCGTTAGTTCGGCTTGTTATAATGGGATGTATCAATATTTGAAGTGAGGTTGTTGAAATGGAAATCGAAAATGTACTTCAACAACAGCAAGAATTACTCGCGCAGCTTATTCAGATGGTTGCAGAAAATAATCAGAAGCTGACGAAAATGGATCAAAGATTTGATTCGATGGATCAACGTCTGGATTCGATGGATCAGAAACTGGACTCTATGGATCAGCGATTAGATCAAGTAGAGCAGCAGACGGCAAAAATCGACGCTATTGAGCAGAAGCTAGATAAATTGTCGAGTCGATTGGAAGAATTGGAGGTTAAAATACGGAGTCTGTTCCCGAGCTCCGTAACGGATGACGTCTATTTGGAGAAGAATCTGGATCAGAGCAAGATTATACTCAGCCAATATAACAACACTGGAGATACGGTATATTATAGTGCGGAGGTCGAACTGACCAGAGGCGGCTTCGCGGTTACTAGCTGGATTGATATTGAGCTGCCGACGCTGGACGTGTTGCTTGATGAAGTGAAAGCTGCCGCAGTTGCTACGGGCAGACCAGAGCTGGCGAGTGAAATTCAAGCCGTTGAAGATGCGATTGGAACTACCGTTGACCTTTCAGTTAAAATAGCGGCCTTGCAGTCTCTTCTCAATGCTCTATCCAATTTATAACAAGAGCTAAAGTTTAATTGTTTCATAATAAAAAGAAGTGATCCTCATTGGTTATGGGGAATCACTTCTTTTTTATTATGAGCGGTGATTGTTATCTCCAAGACTTCGTTTCAGTCCCCGACCTATCTCATGAATTTAATTTATCCGAGCCAATCAGCGAACTCTATTAATTTATCAGTAGCCGCCCTCTACCTATGTTATAATGTCGATAGATTACTATTTTTGTCAGGGGCGCGTTTTAAAATGGACTTAAGCATCATCATCGTAAATTACAATACCTGCCGTTTAACGCTCGATTGCCTGCAATCGGTATTCGATTCCGAGACGGCTTATCAATATGAGGTCTTTGTGGTCGATAACGCCTCTGTGGACGGTTCCGTCGAGGCGATTTCGCGTGATTTTCCTCAGGTTCAGCTTATAGTCAACCAGGAGAATACGGGCTTTGCCAAAGCGAACAATCAGGGGATGGAGGCTGCCAGGGGACGTTATGTGCTGTTGCTCAACTCGGACACGATCGTGCAGCCGGATACGCTGCAGACGATGGTGGCACTTATGGACGAGAGGCCAGATCTCGGAGCTTCAGGCTGCAAAATCATCCTACCCGACGGTTCGCTGGACAAGGCGTGCCGACGGGGATTTCCTACGCCTTCGGCGTCGTTTTACTATGCCTTTGGCTTCTCTCGGCTGTTCCCAAATACACCGCGATTCAACCAGTATCAGTTGGGTTATCTCGATCCAAACGAAGCTTACCCGGTCGACTGCTTAATGGGAGCATTTATGCTGGTGCGCCGCGAGGTGATTGAGCAAATCGGTGGTCTGGACGAGACCTTTTTTATGTATGGCGAGGATGTCGACTGGTGCTACCGCATCAAGGAAGCGGGCTGGGGCATCCAGTATGAGCCTGCAACATACATTGTTCATTATAAGGGAGCGAGCAGTCGCCGCAAGCCCTTCAAGATCATCTATGAATTCCATCGCGCAATGTGGGTATTTCACCGCAAGCATTATAAGCGCCAATATTCGTGGCTGACGAACGGCGCGATCTACTGTGGAATCGCGGTAAAGTTCACACTGTCCTTGATGCGCAACAAATTGAAACCAGGCAAGCCGGCGACTCGCTCGGTACCCGCCTCGGAATCAGCGTCGGTTCAACCGCCGCAAGAAACCAACAGTAACATGGAGGTAAGACGATGATCCGGAAAAACCAACGATTTCTGACTCAGTTGTATATATTGACGGATTTCGTGTTCATTCAGCTAGCTTTCATACTCGCCTGGTGGCTGAAATTCGAAAGTGGTCTGATTCCTTACGAGCAGCCTCTCCCTATCGAGATTTATGCGTTTTGGAGCGTGGTTTATGGCGTTATATCCATTCTGGTGGGTATTCTCGCTTCTTTCTATTCGCCTAAGCGCAGGAAGCGATTCGCGGATGAAGTGCTCAAGATCATTCAGGTGCATTTTACGAGCCTTGTTATCCTGCTCAGCTTGATGTTCTTTGTGAAGCAGGTCCATATTTCAAGGTATTATCTGGCTATTTATATATGCTTAAATTTGCTGTTTATCATGCTGTATCGTTACTTTTTAAAAAGATCGCTAAAACAGCTCCGCAGAAAAGGCTATAACAAGCAGTTCGTGCTCATCATCGGAGCGGGATCACTGGGCCGTAAATTCCATGATAACCTGCGATTATATCCAGAACTCGGATATGAAATTATTGGGTTTCTCGATGACAATCAGGAGTGGGATGACGCTGAAGAGGGTCGTTATAGTCCTATTCTGGGCACGGTCAATCAGTTGGAAGCGATATTGGAGAGCAAGCTCGTCGATGAAGTTGTGCTGGCCCTTCCGCTGGATGCACACTCTCGCTACGCAAAAATCATCGCCTGCTGTGAGAAAGCGGGCGTACGGACGCTGATCATTCCCGACTTTTTCGATTACCTGCCTGCCCGGCCGTATTTCGATAATTTTGCGGGTATGCCATTGATTAACGTGCGCGACATTCCACTCGATCTGGCGGGGAATCGCCTCGTAAAGCGGGCTTTTGATATCGTGTTTTCTATAGCTGCAATTATTATCACGCTACCGGTGATGCTGTTTGTTGTGGTAGGAATTAAACTAACCTCACCTGGTCCGGTGATTTTTAAACAGGAACGAATGGGCTTGAACCGCCGAATTTTTCAAATGTATAAATTTCGCTCGATGAAGGTGCTGCCGGAAGGAACTGTCGATACGGGCTGGACAACAGAGAACGATCCGCGGCGGACGAGGTTCGGGGCGTTTATTCGCAAGACGAGCATCGACGAGCTGCCGCAATTTTTCAACGTGCTTGCCGGACATATGAGCGTCGTGGGTCCACGTCCGGAGCGTCCTTATTTTGTGGAGCAATTCCGGGAGGAAGTGCCGAAATACATGGTGAAGCACCATGTGCGTCCGGGTATTACCGGATGGGCACAAACCCATGGCCTGCGGGGGGACACGTCGATTGAGGAGCGGATCCAGCATGATATTTTCTATATCGAGAACTGGTCGATGCTATTAGATATTAAAATCATTCTGCGAACGATTATCCACGGCTTCGTGAACAAAAATGCTTATTAAAATATCCTGCTAGGATGGCTTGTGAAGCTCTTGTGATCTGCTGTCCAAAGGCAAAGGATGTCAAAAGGAAGCGTTAGGCGATGAGACAAAAACAGCTGTTCAGTCTGCTAGTAGTCTGCGCGATAGGGATTATGCTAATTGCAATACCGTCCCGGCCATCAGAACAGCCGTTTACAGGCTTTAGGGAGCACCGGATTATCGCTCATGCCATGGGCGGGATTGAGGATATGACCTACACGAACACGAAAGAAGCTTTTATGGTGAATTATGAGAAGGGCACCCGTGTGTTTGAAGTGGACTTGCTGCTCAGCGAGGACGATGAACTGATTGCCCGTCATGAATGGGGGGAGTTCTTCACAAATATGCTCCGCCAGCACAACGAACTCGGCGAAGATCGGTACGGAGCGGTATGGACGGCGGCGGAATTCAAACAGGCCAAAGTGGATGGGCAATACGAGCCTTTACTCTGGGAGGATATCGTGGAACTGCTCGTGAAATATCCGGACATTTATATCGTGACGGATACGAAGCAGATTGATCCGGAGGAGATTGACCGCATTTTTGCCAAGATCGTTGATTCTGCAAAGGGTAGAGATCCGAAGCTGCTGGAACGCATCGTGCCGCAAATTTACAACCAGCCCATGCTGAAGCAGATCAAGCAATATTACCCTTTTGATTCTATTATATATACGCTCTATCAATCGCAGGACAGCGATCGAGAAGTGCTTTACTTTGCCCGGAACAATGGGATCGCTGCGGTGACCATGTCTGAGAGCCGAGTTAATGAGAAGTTGGTTAAATCCTTGAAACGGGCGGGAATTCCGACGTATGTCCATACGATCAATGATAAGAAGCTTGTATCTAAGTATATGAAGAAGGGTGTTTATGGCTTTTATAGTGACTTTTTAGCTGGAAATGAGGTCGATGCTTCACGGTGATCTGTTCCCCTAAAATGCGAACATTGACATGGTATCCATCGTCACTTAGACTTAGACATAAAGTGCTGTTATCACCATTAACAAGATACCATCCATGATGAGATTTAAAGGTGGCGGGGCGTGTGACGTGCCCCGTTTTTCGTGCCGATGTGGGAGGAATGGAATTGAAGCAAGCGATAGGCTCTTGGCGACATGTGTTTAAAATTGATCCTGACCGCTCCTTGGCGGAGGCTGCCCTGGAAGCCATTTGTCTGTCTGGTACGGACGCGGTCATAGTGGGGGGATCGAGTGGTGTCACTTATGAAAACACGGTAGATCTGCTGTCGCGCGTGCGTCAGTTCGAGGTTCCTTGCGTATTGGAGGTTTCCGATCTAGAGGCGGTTGTTCCCGGATTTGATCTATATTTGATTCCGATGGTACTGAACACGAAGAATCCTGATTGGTTAATCGGCCATCATGCGCGGGCCGCCCATAAATATAGTTTTTTGATCCCTTGGGAGCAATTGATTCCTGAGGGATATATCATTTTGAACCCCGATTGTACCGCCGCGGCCATCGCTGAAGCGGATGCCTCTCTTACGGAACCTATGGCGGCTGCATACGCACAAATCGCTGACAAGCTTCTGCATCTCCCAATTGTCTATTTGGAATACAGCGGCATGCTTGGTGATCTGGAGTTGGTATCCACGGTACATCGCTCTTTGAGCGATTCGCGGCTATTCTACGGAGGGGGCATCAAGGATGCCGATACGGCTCGTCTTGCCGGGGCCGCCTGTGACACGATTGTAGTGGGGAATGCCTTATATAGTGATTTGGAGCAGGCCCTGACCACGGTCGCGGCGGTGAAGAGTTAGAGCGCGTATACAGAGTCTGATTGTTTGCTGAGATTTTAAATTCGGGGTAGAGCATAACCAGGGCTGGAAATGAAATGCCGTGCAATTGACGTTCTGAACGGATGCGTCTTGAACTGATGGAAAGGAGTTTCTTTATGCAACCTGTAAATATACAAGAAGCGATAACTAGGCTGAATCCGGAGCAGCGCCGGGCTGTTGAGGAGACGGAGGGACCGCTGCTCATTATGGCGGGAGCCGGCAGTGGCAAGACGCGGGTGCTTACGCACCGCATTGCTTATCTAATAGCTACTCGCAAAGCACCGCCATGGGCGATCCTTGCGATTACTTTTACCAATAAAGCGGCCCGTGAAATGCAGGAGCGGGTGTCCGGGCTCGTGGGACAGGAAGGAAGAGACATTTGGGTCTCTACCTTCCACTCGATGTGCGTCCGTATTTTGCGCCGGGATATTGAACGAATCGGCTTTTCTTCGAGCTTTTCGATACTTGATTCGACAGATCAACTGTCCGTGATTCGCAATTGCATGAAGGATCTTAACATCGATACGAAGAAATTTGAGCCGAAGGCAGTTCAGGCCATGATTAGTACCGCGAAGAACGAGTTGATCACCCCGCAGAAATATGAGCAAAAAGTGGGAGACTACTTCGAAGGACTTGTCGCCAAAGTGTACACGATGTACCAGAAGCGGCTTCGTCAGAACAATTCCCTGGATTTTGATGATTTGATCATGAAGACGATCGAACTGTTCAAGGAAGTTCCTGAAGTGCTTGATTTCTATCAGAAGAAATTCTCCTATATTCACGTCGATGAATATCAGGATACGAACCGTGCTCAGTATATGCTGTGCAAGCTGCTGGCTAATAAACATCGTCGCATTTGTGTCGTCGGGGACAGTGATCAGTCGATTTACCGCTGGCGAGGAGCGGATATCGCCAACATTCTTAATTTCGAAGAGGACTATCCGGAGGCAACCACGATTCTCCTCGAGCAGAACTATCGCTCCACCTCGACAATCCTTAACGCGGCGAACGCCGTCATTAGTCGGAATACGGGCCGTAAGCCCAAAAATCTATGGACCGATAAGGGCGAAGGCGATAAGATCAAGGTCTACCGGGGGAACTCTGAGCATGATGAGGGTTATTTTGTAACATCAGAGATCCATAATAGTATTAAAAGAGGCCGAAGCTACCGCGATCACGCGATTTTGTACCGGACGAATGCGCAATCCCGGGTCATTGAGGAAACGCTGATCAAATCGGATATACCTTATCAGATTGTAGGCGGAATCAAGTTCTACGATCGCAAAGAGATTAAGGATTTGCTTGCTTATTTGCGGCTGCTCTCCAATCCTGACGACGATATCAGTTTGACGCGAATCATTAATGTGCCAAAAAGAGGCATCGGTGATACGACAGTGGCCAAGTTGACAGCAGCAGCGGGCGAGCGGGGAATATCTATCTATCGTCTGCTTTATACAGTCGATGACCTGGGTCTTGCCGGGCGGACGCGGAATGCGCTTGTCGAATTCTATGATATGATCTCCGCGCTGCATCAAATGGTGGAGTATTTGTCCGTCACGGAACTAACGGAAAAAATACTGGAAATGTCGCAATATCGACTGGAGCTGCAAAATGAGAACACGCTGGAGTCGCGTTCCCGGCTTGAGAATATCGATGAATTCCTCTCCGTAACGATGGAGTTCGAGAAGAATAATGAAGATAAGACGCTTGTTTCCTTTCTAACCGATCTTGCGTTGATCGCGGATATAGATACGATGAATGATGACGAAGGGGATCAGGCGGGAGACGCGGTTACCTTGATGACCATGCACAGCGCCAAGGGGCTGGAGTTCCCTGTCGTCTTCATTATCGGCATGGAGGAAGGGATATTCCCGCACAGCCGCGCGTTTCTTGATAACGAAGAACTCGAGGAGGAGCGCCGTCTCGCTTATGTGGGCATCACGAGAGCGGAGGAGCGACTCTTCCTCACCTGCGCGCAAATGAGGACACTCTTTGGCCGTACGTCAGCGAATGCGCCCTCCCGATTTCTGGAGGAAATTCCAGAGGAATTGAAAGAGGGCACCGAGATTGCCCGCGACCGTTATCAACGCGGTGCAGGAATTGGTGGAGCGTACAGTGGCCGCGGCTTTGGGTCCAGTTCGGGCGGCAATTTCGGACATCGATCACCTGATCGGGGAGCAAGATCCGCAGCGCCTTCTTCTAGTGGTGTTACTGTGACTACAGGCGTATCTGGTGCATCGGCTGTGAAGCCAACGAACTCCGATGATTTCAATGCTGGTGATAAAGTGTCGCACGGCAAATGGGGCATAGGCACTATAGTATCAGTTAAAGGGACGGGGAATGATATGGAGCTGCAGATTGCTTTTCCAGCCCCGGTAGGGGTGAAGCGTCTGCTCGCTGGCTTCGCACCGATCACGAAGGTAGAGGAAGCGTAGTAACACAAGTAGGCAAAGCTTGGTAATATGCTATGTGTAGCAATCAGATGATACGAAGTGTATCGGTACAACATGCGAAGTAAAACAACGCCAGTGAGAAGTAAAACAACGCCAGTGAAATGAAGCGAAACAGCACGATTATACGAAGTTTAACAGCTCAAGTATACAAAGCTCAGCAATGTAATTAAAGGAATGAGGCTGTCCTGTAACTATAGCAGGAGCTTCATATGGCAAGGATATAAGCAGGAAAAGAAAGGCGAAGGGGCCGGCTAGTATAAAACTGGCCTCTTTGCCTTCGATACATAAAACGTTTAGGAGGGGTGTCCGTATATGGATGCGATGCAAACGATGGAACGGCTCGTTGAACAACTGAATCAATATAACTATCATTACTACACCTTGGATCAGCCTTTGGTAAGCGATAAGGAATATGACGCGCTGTACGATCAGCTGACTGCGCTGGAGGCGGAGACGGGTATCGTTCTGCCCGATTCCCCGACCGGACGGGTAGGTGGAGAGCTGCTGAAGGGCTTCGAGCCGCATCGGCATTTAGCGCCGCTGTGGAGTCTGGATAAAGCGCAAACGGAGGAGCATCTGGTGAACTGGAACAATCGGGTGCTTCGTCTGATCGGAGATTATAACAGCAAAAATCCGGACACCCCACTCCCGGCACCTACCTATGTCGTTGAGCTTAAATTCGATGGACTGACGTTGAATCTTACTTATACCGACGGTAAGCTTGTCCAGGCTTCAACCCGGGGGAACGGCGTAGTAGGTGAAGGGATTCTCGCCCAAGTCAAGACGATCAAGTCGGTGCCATTGACGATCCCTTACAACGAAGGGACGATTGAGGTTCAGGGAGAAGGCATCATGAATCTGTCCGTTCTGGCCAGATACAACGAGACTGCCGCTGAACCTCTTAAGAATGCCCGGAATGCCGCTGCGGGGGCGCTGCGTAATTTGAATCCGCGTACGACGGCTGAACGCAAGCTGAACGCATATTTTTACAATGTGGGCTACTCCGATAACATCCAATTTTCCGATCATCGGGAGATGATGAGCTTCCTGCAGGATAACCGTTTTAAAGTGAACTCGTATATCGAGTACTTTGATGATTTCACGCAGGTTATGAAGGCGCTGGAGGAAATTCAACAGCGTCGCGATTCGCTTGACTATCTAATCGATGGGGCTGTCATTAAAGTCACGGATATGAGAACCCGCGAGGTGTTGGGCTATACCGATAAATTCCCGCGATGGGCGGTCGCTTATAAATTCGAGGCCGAGGAGACGACAACGATTCTGGAGTCGGTATCGTGGAATGTGGGACGCACGGGCAAGATTACGCCACTCGCCAAGGTCGAGCCTGTCGAGCTTGCCGGCGTAACGGTTCAGAACTGCACATTAAATAATGCGGGGGACATCGAACGTAAGAACTTGAAGTTCGCTCTTGGTACACGCGTATTCATCCGTCGCTCGAATGATGTCATCCCGGAAATTCTCGGAAAAGTAACCGATGAGCAGGACGGCGCAGAAATCGTAGTTCCGGAAACCTGCCCGTCCTGCAGTTTCCCGCTGGAGCAGCGAGGCGCTCATTTATTCTGCAACAATCGGTTCGATTGCAAGCCGCAAATTGTGACGCGCATTACTCATTTCGCATCCCGTGATGCGATGGATATCGAGACGTTAAGTGATAAAACTGCGGAACAGCTGTATGAGGAGCTGGATGTCCACGAGCCGGCCGATCTATATACAATCGAGTTTGAGCAATTGATTAAGCTGGAGCGTTTTGGTGAGAAGAAAGCCAATAATCTGCTCGAGGCGATCCAGAAGAGCAAGGGGCGGGATTTGGCTTCGTTCTTGTATGCGTTAGGTATTCCGAATACCGGTAAATCGACTACGAAGGTGCTGGCTGATCATTATCGCGATCTAAGTGCGATTATGTCAGCGACAGAGGAAGAACTGATGCAACTGCCGGATATCGGCGGCATCGTTGCCGAGAGCATTGTGACGTTTTTCGCGGACCCGTTCATGCAGGCTGGCATTAACAAAATGCTGGAGCTTGGTGTAGAGGCTAAGGCGCCGGAGGAACGCGCCCCGGTGAAGGACTCCTTCTTTACGGGCAAGACGGTGGTGCTCACGGGAACGCTGCACCAGTTGACCCGCGATGAAGCCAAGGAGCGGCTTGAAGCGCTTGGCGCTAAAGTGACGGGAAGTGTATCCAAAAAGACTGATCTTGTCATCGCTGGAGAGAAGGCCGGCAGTAAGCTGACCAAGGCCAAGGAGCTTGGCATTTCGGTCATCGAGGACGAAAACGAGCTCGTTCGCTTGCTGAACGAGTAATGCTGGCAGAGGAATCGCCGATAGACTGCCGCATGGACATGGATGCCCTCCTGGCAAGCAGAAGCTTGCCGGGGGGCTTTTTTTGCATAACAATGGTGCTCACACTCCCTTACACCGCAGGAATTAGATTTTTTTAACAGAAAAACTTCCAAAATGTAACCATATTGCCACCTATTACGTTTATAATGGTGAACTAATGAAAATACAAATGTTGGAGGTAAAGATGTCGATTAAAGGAATGAGAAGGGCGCTATTCTTTATGATGTGCATTGTGCTGGTAGCAGGATGTACGAGTAATCCTGGCGCTAAGGAAGCTGAGTCGCAAAGTTTGAGAGTGATGTTCTGGGATGAAAATTATTTCTTCCAACAATACGGGGACTTATTCGCCATGCAGCATCCTAACATTGAAATTGAAGTCGTAAGTACTAGCAATATTTACAGAGATATGGGCCCAGAAGCAGATTATGAGAAAGCCCTTGAAGACTTCATTGAAAAGGAACAGCCGGACGTGCTTATGGTGAATGTTGATCAGTTGGAGACTTATGTTTCCGAAGGGAAAGTCCGAGAGCTGGATACATTGATTGAGCGGGACAAGTATGATGTTGAAACGATCTATCCGGCATTGATTGAGCTATTGAAGGAGCGGGGGGACAATAAGTTATATGGCTTGACTCCGAATTTTTATGGCTCGGCTATTTTGTATAACGCCGACTTGTTTGCCAAACACGGTGTTCAACTGCCGCACGATGGCATGAGCTGGTATGATATAATTGAATTAGCCAAGCAATTCCCTACCGAGGGAGACGAGAAAACTCGGGTTTACGGCTTCGACAATAACTGGGGGATCAATCTGACACAGCTCGTTTCGTTGATTTCTTCGTCGGAAGGGATCGAAGATATCGATACGAACACGATGAAAATTACATTGAACACGGACTCATGGAAAAAAATATATCAAACCGCCATGGACGCAATGAAATCTAAAACGTTCTATGACCCGGGGGAGAATGGGTTTAGAGGTGGTTCGATGGAAGAATATTATCAAAGTCAGCCGTTTGTTATGGGAAGAGCGGCAATGACTATCGGTGATACGTACGTTCTTCGCAACTTGAAAGAGGCTGAGGATGCCTTGAAGGATTACAAGCCTTTTGAAATAGGGATCGTAGCAGGTCCTGCCTCTTCCACTGAACCGGATAAATCCAGAAATATCAGTGTGAGTGAAGTGTTTGCCATTGCCGCGAATTCTCCGAACACTGATGCGGCGTGGGAGTTCATTAAATTTGTGAACGGTGATCAGTTTGCCAAAATTAAGTCGAGAAGCTTGAATAACGGATTGCTGTCCCGAATGGGATATTCTAATGAATTTAACGGGCATAGCCTCGATGCTTACTACAAGCTCAAGCCTCTGCCAAGAGACTATTCGGGTTTGAGAAAAATTCCTAACGGTTTCTACGAGAAGTATCAGCCACTTATGGATGCGGAGATACAATTGGTTGAAGCCAATGCCAAGACGCTGGATGAAGCGCTCGCCAAAATTGAGGCTGAAGCTCAAGTCGCTTTGGATCAAGCAATCAAGGATCAAGAAGAGAAGAAGAAGGAAGAGGAAGCGAAGGGCGGCTCAAGTGACGGCACAACGGGTGCTTCATCAGAAGACTCCACAGAGGATTCGACAGGGGCAGAGAGCAGTGACGACGGGGTAATTGTGATTGAATAATTAACCGTAGATTCAGTAAAGAATGATCCGGGGAACTTGGCTGATAAATAGAACGGATGGATAATAAGATGAAACGTTTATTATATGGCATTGTTATGCTTTGTTTTATGGACTTGTTTATACAGCTGCCCGTTATGGGGCCGTTCGCCAAGAGCCTTGGGGCCGGATCATTCATGATCGGTCTAGCCGTTGGACTATATTCACTCACTAATATGTTTGGAAATATTGCAGCGGGATACTGGATTGATCGTTATGGTGCAAGAAATGTGTTGCTGTTGGGCTTTTTTCTGACGGCGGGTGTCATGCTGCTATATCCTCTTGTAAATCAGCCTTTGCATTTGATCGTTGTGCGCTTCATCCACGGATTAACCGGGGGGCTCTTAGTGCCAAGCGCTTTTACTTTAATTTCGCATCAAGCTTCGGGACAGAAGCCGGGAAGGGCGATGGCCCTTTCCGGCGCAGCTGTCGGCGCAGCGGCGATCGTTGGCCCAGCCGTGGCTGGAATTGTGAAGGCCAAGCTCGGGCTTCAGCCATTATTTATCGGCACTTCGATTTTACTGGCATTGGGCGGACTGATAGTAGTGGTTGCTGTTTCCGCATCAAGAGTAAAGCAGATTACTCGTAAGATCGCACCAGCGTCATCGGATTCGTTGGCAGGGTTTGAAGTTATTCTTCGCAAGAAGCCTGTAGTGCAATCTTATATCGGGGCGTTTTCATTGATGTTTGCCATGGGCGCATTAACGTATGCCCTCCCTTTAAAAGTGGATGAGCTGGATTTTGCAGCGCAAATTTCCGGCTTGTTGCTAAGCACCTTTGGGGTGGTAGCTATTATAGTGTTCGTGATGCCAACCAATCGCTGGTTCGATCGCGTATCGCCGCTCACATTGATGTGTGGCGGCGGAGCGATCATTATGCTGTCATTACTGTTGCTGTCATTTTTAAATGACCAGATGCTTATGTTTTCCGTAATGGGCTTATATGGATTTGGCTTCTCCCTGCTATTCCCTTCTATGAATGCATTGTTGATTAACAATGTTAGCGTAGAGTCTAAGGGAAGAGCGTTTGGGTTGTTCTATGCTTTTTTCTCACTCGGTGTTGTAGTAGGTTCTTCAGGGATTGGGGCCCTAACGGCGAATTATGATATCGCGTTGAGAATGGCGGCCGGATTTATTTTGCTGGCGGGTTGCATTGTTGCGTTGCTTCAGCACGCTGAGCTCAGAGGAGCACAGGGGAAAGCGGGCGGAGCTTCGTAAGGTAGATTTAGTGATTTTTATTGCGATCAAAATATCATATTTACAACAATCGGTTAATCCTTATGTGCTTGATGAGGGTTAACCTTTTTTTTGGTTAAAAACACATTTTATCGTTAAAAGCACAGCGGTGATATGTCAAGGGGTTGATTTGTTAGAATTGGAAAATAATCAGCACCAATCTAGACTCTGCCTTGAAAAAGACATCACCAAACTAGACCCGCCATATTGTCAAAATTTTCAGACATGAATGGAGTGCGGGCTAACTGTAAAAAGAGTAGGGTTTTGGAAACCGGTTAGTGGTTCCTCCTCTCGGGTGGTGTGTACATTTTGTTGGTCTTCAGTAGCATGAATACCAACCGTACCAATTTTCGTGCAGAAAGGACGAGTGCTCTTTTGTGCTTATGCTTAGGGACTTCATCGTACTTCTTTTTGTAAAATGCTCCGTACTCTAAGTCGTGCTTACGGACGGAGTCCGCGGCCTGAACGAGATAATAACGGAGATACTTGTTGCCGGTGCGCATGCGAGAAGTTTCTTCCGCTTCGAATTCACCGGATTGGTTTTGGCTCCATACGAGCCCGGCATACTTGGCTAGGTCAGCGTGATTATCAAATCGTTCAATACCGCCGATCTCCGCAATGATGCCAGCCGCGAACACAGGGCCAATCCCTTTCACGGAGGTGAGGGTTTGTGGAACACCCTTCATGATCTTGGCGATCTCTTTGTCTAACTTCTTCACTTCAGACTCCAAGTGCTGGATTACGCTGAGTGTTGTAGCTAAAGAAATATTCACCGGATCGGCCATGGCTTTATCAAGCCGATAGGAAGAGCGGGCAAGTTTCTTTAAGTAAGCCGCGATCTCCTCCGGATTCTCAAAGCGGTTCTTGCCTTTATCTTGTAAGAAATCAATGAGTTCTTCCATGGACATCGCCATGATTTGGTCCGGCTCGAGTTCTTGGATGACCGCCAGACTGGTGTTTCCGAACGTATTGGAGAACGGGTTGTCCTGACGCATCCCGCTGAACTTCAAAAAGACCTGATTTAGGAAATAGGTCTTGTCGCGTTTAATGTTCTTCATCAAGTGAAATCGCGTGCGGGTGAGGCGCTGCAAGGCTTCATATTGGATGATATCTTTCATCTCATGGGGCAGTCGTCCAAATCGCAGATGGTCTGCAATCACCCAGGCATCGATGCGATCGTTCTTCGGAAGGGTGTCGTACCCCTTTTTGAAACGCGCCACCTTCCTTGCATTTAAGACGAAAACTTGGGACTTCACGTTCGGTTCGTAACTTTGTAACTCATTCTTTAGATAATGGGCAAGATGCCAACCTAGATTTGATGTGGCCTCCATCCCAATGTGAAGATGCTCTAGCTTTTCTTTGCTCGCGGTGTCTAACATCTTGTGAATCAGGGTATCCGCCCCGGTTTGATCGTTAGGTACGGCAAAAGAAGCGAGCGATCTTCCGTCTCCATCCATGAACTGTACATGGTGGGAACGTAAGCTTACGTCTATACCAATCAGCATTGGTGACATGGAATCACCTCCTATTGCAAAATAATCAAGCTGATCTCAGACCTGGGTGCCCGTGGAAACCACCGACTTCAGCCTCGTCATCAGCACTCATCCGTAACGCCCGACAATTTCGGGTGCTACTCCCCAGGCGATACGGCGGCGCAACCAGCGGTTAGAACATGAGTGATGGGTCACGGGTAACAGGCTTATTAAGCAGTACCTTTCGGCCCGCAAGGAGGGAAAGAAATTTCCTGAAAAAAGCTTGTCGACCCCATTGTTCCACAGGCAGGCCCGAGAGTAAATACCTATAACGTTCTTGAAACTATGCGACCTCTCGCATGAAGAACAGTAGGCTATGCAGTTGTCAAAGAGCGCATGACAAAAAAGCAAAACAGCTTATGGATAAGCTCGGCTTCCCCTTCCGAAGGGGTGAACCGGGTAAAACAAAGGGGTGAAACTAAGGATGAGGAAGCCGAGACTTCTTTATGCACATGACCGCTCAACTTACGATCCGGATCCATAAGATGAGCCTTTGTGGATGTTGCGCGAAGCTACGCTTCCCCGACTTCCGTTCCTCGCCTTCGGGCTGCGGTACGGGTTCGGCTACATCCTCAACCATGTAGCAAAACTGGTAAATTCACTAAGTCTATTTCTAGCTGTCCGGATCAACTGGAAATTGGCTTAAAATGAGCTTCTAAAAATATTATACGAGGGAGGTTGCCATGAATCTAAGAGGGACTATGGAAGAAGGGAGCATGTACGAATAGGGCGCTAATTTATTTGTCTTTGATAGGCATGTTAGCATTGACCGGTTGTACTAAATGATTCCGAGGGCAAGGTTTCGCAGCAAAAGCAGCTATTAAGGTCATGTATTGGAATGAGGCTTCTTACTCCAATAATTCCGGCAACTTGTTTGCGATGAAGTATGCTTATAGACGAAGTATGCTTATAGATGAAGTATCCTTATATAGATGTCGAGGTGGTCAGTACCCAGCAAATATTTAAAGACGATACGATGGATCGTAATGAGGTGACTGAGGCATTTATTGAAAAGGAACAGCCTGACGTTCTTATGCTGAATGCATTGCAGAGCAATTTGAGCAACTGGTAACTAGTGGAAAGCTGGTGGAGTTAGAGGCGCTTATTCAGCGCGATCTGTATGATATAGACACAATTTTTCCGAATCTGATTGAGCTATTGAAGGAAAAAGGCCTGGGGGAGGCTCTATGGGCGGGCTCCTTCTTACCAAGGCAGTATTATCTATTATAAAGTGGACTTATTTGCGAAGTATGGTGTCCAGCTACCGCATGACGGCATGATCTGGCGGGAAATTATTGATACAGCATGCCATCCTCCGACGGATGGGGATAAAAAGACTCGTGTATATGGGTTTGGTGATCCATATTCTTTATCCTGGGAGAACTGGGTGTTTACAATTATCTCTACGTAAGGTTTGAAACTAATGAGCATACCGGGAAGCTGACCATCAATACGCCGGGGGGGGAACAATGCTTACCAACTCGCTCTGGATGGATGGGATTCAGTGATTCAGATTCAATTTATACGGATCAGTACGGTTTCTCTTCGATTGGGGAGGGAACGATAGAGGATTATTATAAGAGTCAGCCTTTCTTTATAGGCAGAGTTGCCATGATAATTGTCGATCAAAGTGTGTTTGCTAGGCTGGAGGAAGCCAGGAAGATGGTAAAGGATATAAAGGAATTTGAGGTAGGAATGGTCGCTGGACCGATTGATCCTGCAGAACCTGGCTATATTCGGAATACTCGGGATATTTCGCTAGGGGCATTTATTCCATAAGAGCCGAATCGCCTAATATGGACGCAGCCTGGGAATTGATTAAATTTATCAACGGCGAGGATTATGTGCGGGTGCGTTCCAGATCAATGAACAATGGTCTTCTGTCCAGGATGGATTACGCCACAGAGTATCTTGACCACAGCCTGGAAAAGTTCTATAAACACAAGCCCAAGCTGGGTGACGGGGTAATCATAGGTAGGACGCCGCCTGGGTCCCCGACGAATTATTTAAGCTAATAGACCGGGAGTTAATGCTGGTTTTGGAGAAAAAGTAATTGCTACCGAGGCGCGGGAGACGATTGAAGCAGAGGGACAGGCGGCCTTGGATCAGGTTAGGCGGAAAGAGCAAGAGGAACAACAAAATGAATCGGCTAAGAAGAATTTAAACTAAAACAAAAATGAGTAAAGACCAGTTCTTTGGAGTTGTGGAATCTGGCTGGTCTTGTATCCATTAATTATCTAATAAAAATATATTGCATTATGCCTTTAGTCGTGGTAAATTATTAATTGTCGCTTGAAACGAACTAAAAAATGTTTCGAAAAGAGTTGACACCGCCCGATTTATATGATATTATATTTATCTGTTCGGAAAAAACCTGAATGATCTAAATTTCGCCGGACAGAAGCAAGCAAGTTCTTTGAAAACTGAACAAATGGAACTCGTTAATTTTAAGATTCAATCATGAATCGTCAGATTCAAAATGAGCAAGTCAAACACTTTATTGGAGAGTTTGATCCTGGCTCAGGACGAACGCTGGCGGCGTGCCTAATACATGCAAGTCGAGCGAGATCATTTTGGAAGCTTGCTTCCGAAATGATCTAGCGGCGGACGGGTGAGTAATACGTAGGCAACCTGCCCCTCAGCCTGGGATAACTAGCGGAAACGTTAGCTAATACCGGATAATTTATTTCTTCGCATGAAGGAATAATGAAAGACGGAGCAATCTGTCACTAAGGGATGGGCCTACGGCGCATTAGCTAGTTGGTGAGGTAACGGCTCACCAAGGCGACGATGCGTAGCCGACCTGAGAGGGTGAACGGCCACACTGGGACTGAGACACGGCCCAGACTCCTACGGGAGGCAGCAGTAGGGAATCTTCCGCAATGGACGCAAGTCTGACGGAGCAACGCCGCGTGAGTGATGAAGGTTTTCGGATCGTAAAGCTCTGTTGCCAGGGAAGAACGTCTTGGAGAGTAACTGCTCTAAGAGTGACGGTACCTGAGAAGAAAGCCCCGGCTAACTACGTGCCAGCAGCCGCGGTAATACGTAGGGGGCAAGCGTTGTCCGGAATTATTGGGCGTAAAGCGCGCGCAGGCGGTCATTTAAGTCTGGTGTTTAATCCCGGGGCTCAACTCCGGGTCGCACTGGAAACTGGGTGGCTTGAGTGCAGAAGAGGAGAGTGGAATTCCACGTGTAGCGGTGAAATGCGTAGATATGTGGAGGAACACCAGTGGCGAAGGCGACTCTCTGGGCTGTAACTGACGCTGAGGCGCGAAAGCGTGGGTAGCAAACAGGATTAGATACCCTGGTAGTCCACGCCGTAAACGATGAATGCTAGGTGTTAGGGGTTTCGATACCCTTGGTGCCGAAGTAAACACATTAAGCATTCCGCCTGGGGAGTACGGTCGCAAGACTGAAACTCAAAGGAATTGACGGGGACCCGCACAAGCAGTGGAGTATGTGGTTTAATTCGAAGCAACGCGAAGAACCTTACCAGGTCTTGACATGCCTCTGACCGCTCTAGAGATAGAGCTTCTCTTCGGAGCAGGGGACACAGGTGGTGCATGGTTGTCGTCAGCTCGTGTCGTGAGATGTTGGGTTAAGTCCCGCAACGAGCGCAACCCTTGATCTTAGTTGCCAGCATTTCGGATGGGCACTCTAAGGTGACTGCCGGTGACAAACCGGAGGAAGGTGGGGATGACGTCAAATCATCATGCCCCTTATGACCTGGGCTACACACGTACTACAATGGCCAGTACAACGGGAAGCGAAACCGCGAGGTGGAGCGAATCCTATCAAAGCTGGTCTCAGTTCGGATTGCAGGCTGCAACTCGCCTGCATGAAGTCGGAATTGCTAGTAATCGCGGATCAGCATGCCGCGGTGAATACGTTCCCGGGTCTTGTACACACCGCCCGTCACACCACGAGAGTTTACAACACCCGAAGTCGGTGAGGTAACCGCAAGGGGCCAGCCGCCGAAGGTGGGGTAGATGATTGGGGTGAAGTCGTAACAAGGTAGCCGTATCGGAAGGTGCGGCTGGATCACCTCCTTTCTATGGAGTACCTCGCTTCCGTAGCGAAGCGGTACAAATACACGGTCAGCGTAAGCTGCCGGAGTCACTTTGCGTATGCAAAGTGAGAATGACGAGTATCCATTTGTTCAGTTTTGATGGAATTTGCGGGGCCATAGCTCAGCTGGGAGAGCGCCTGCCTTGCAAGCAGGAGGTCAGCGGTTCGATCCCGCTTGGCTCCACCAACAAAGACCATCTAATTTCATATCAAATCAATTCCATAAGTTACCGCTTGATTGGTCAGTTTGGATTTGATAAGATAGTCTTCCGCCAGTCAAAAGCTGGTTGAACAATTTGCTGAAATTTTAAACGTCACTATGCGTGATTGTTACAAAATTTCATCCATTGATGATCATTACAACCTCACGAAGTGATGGCTGCACATGATCGAGCATTTGATCCTTGAAAACTGGATATACGAAACGAAATTTGCGTTTTAGAAAATTCCTTTTCTGATGAATTTAAATGAGCTGTAAGCCAAATTTTAATTCATCATAGCTGAACTTGTGTCAAGTGATTGACCAAGGAAGTGAATAAAGGTAGTGATACTAGCGAACGTTTTGGGATAGGCGATCCTTTGGAAGTTACTTTCCACCTTGGTTGGTTTAATCTAATCAGGAAAGTAACGGACAACAGAGCGAATAGCCCAAAATGAGAGCGATTATGGTTAAGCTACTAAGAGCACACGGAGGATGCCTAGGCGCTAGGAGCCGAAGAAGGACGTGGCGAACAACGAAACTGCCTCGGGGAGCTGTAAGCAAGCTTTGATCCGGGGGTGTCCGAATGGGGAAACCCGGCTGTGGTAATACGCAGTCACTCACATCTGAATACATAGGGTGTGAAGAGGCATACCAGGGGAACTGAAACATCTAAGTACCCTGAGGAAGAGAAAACAAGAGTGATTCCGTCAGTAGCGGCGAGCGAACGCGGAACAGCCTAAACCAGAGAGCTTGCTCTCTGGGGTTGTGGGACGTCTCACACGGAGTTACAAAGGAACTGATTAGACGAACAGGTCTGGAAAGGCCGGCCATAGAAGGTAAAAGCCCTGTAATTGAAAGTCTGTTCCCTCCGAGACGGATCCCGAGTAGTGCGGGGCACGTGAAACCCCGTATGAATCTGCCAGGACCATCTGGTAAGGCTAAATACTCCCTAGCGACCGATAGTGAAGCAGTACCGTGAGGGAAAGGTGAAAAGCACCCCGGAAGGGGAGTGAAACAGAACCTGAAACCGTGTGCTTACAAGAAGTCAGAGCCCTATGCGGAAACTTGTTTCCGCACGGGTGATGGCGTGCCTTTTGTAGAATGAACCGGCGAGTTACGTTCCCGTGCAAGGTTAAGGTGAAGAGCCGAAGCCGTAGCGAAAGCGAGTCTGAATAGGGCGATTTAGTACGTGGACGTAGACCCGAAACCGGGTGATCTACCCCTGTCCAGGGTGAAGGTGCGGTAACACGCACTGGAGGCCCGAACCCACGTATGTTGAAAAATGCGGGGATGAGGTGGGGGTAGCGGAGAAATACCAATCGAACTCGGAGATAGCTGGTTCTCCCCGAAATAGCTTTAGGGCTAGCCTCGGTGAATAGAGTCGTGGAGGTAGAGCACTGATTGGGTGCGGGGCCCGCCAAGGGTTACCAAGCTCAGTCAAACTCCGAATGCCATGGACTTATAACCGGGAGTCAGACAGTGAGTGCTAAGATCCATTGTCAAGAGGGAAACAGCCCAGACCATCAGCTAAGGTCCCCAAGTGTGTGTTAAGTGGGAAAGGATGTGGAGTTGCACAGACAACCAGGATGTTGGCTTAGAAGCAGCCATCATTTAAAGAGTGCGTAATAGCTCACTGGTCGAGTGACTCTGCGCCGAAAATGTAACGGGGCTAAACACACCACCGAAGCTATGGCTTGAATCGACTTCACTGCTTCTTTGAAGCGGTGGATACTACGAGACATTTTTGCCGAAAGCAACCTTTGAAATGGTTCATGGGTTTCGGCCAAATGCTCCAGGGGTTAAACCGATCACTTCGAAGCTGGAGTGAAGTCGATTCAGGGGTAGGGGAGCGTTGTATGTGGATTGAAGTTGGACCGGGAGGACTGGTGGACTGCATACAAGTGAGAATGCCGGTATGAGTAACGAAAAGATCAGTGAGAATCTGATCCGCCGAAAGCCCAAGGTTTCCTGAGGAAGGTTCGTCCGCTCAGGGTAAGTCGGGACCTAAGGCGAGGCCGAAAGGCGTAGTCGAAGGACAACAGGTTGAAATTCCTGTACCACCATAATCCGTTATGAGCGATGGGGTGACGCAGTAGGGTAGTGACGCGAGCTGATGGATGCTCGTCCAAGCAGTGAGGCTGATGTGTAGGCAAATCCGCACATCGTTAAGGCTGGGCTGTGATGGGGAGGGAAAATTTACAGTACCGAAGGTCATGATCTCACACTGCCGAGAAAAGCCTCTAGCCAGGAGAAGGTGCCCGTACCGCAAACCGACACAGGTAGGCGAGAAGAGAATTCTAAGGCGCGCGGAAGAACTCTCGTTAAGGAACTCGGCAAAATGACCCCGTAACTTTGGGAGAAGGGGTGCCCCGGTAGTGTGAATAGCACGAGGGGGCCGCAGTGAAAAGGCCCAAGCGACTGTTTAGCAAAAACACAGGTCTGTGCGAAGCCGTAAGGCGAAGTATACGGGCTGACGCCTGCCCGGTGCTGGAAGGTTAAGGGGAGCGGTTAGGGAGCAATCCCGAAGCTGTGAACCGAAGCCCCAGTAAACGGCGGCCGTAACTATAACGGTCCTAAGGTAGCGAAATTCCTTGTCAGGTAAATTCTGACCCGCACGAATGGCGTAACGACTTGGGCGCTGTCTCAACGAGAGATCCGGTGAAATTTTAATACCTGTGAAGATGCAGGTTACCCGCGACAAGACGGAAAGACCCCATGGAGCTTTACTACAGCTTGATATTGAACTTTGATGCGATTTGTACAGGATAGGTGGGAGCCTAGGAATCCGGAGCGCCAGCTTCGGTGGAGGCATCGTTGGGATACCACCCTGATCGTATCGAAGTTCTAACCTAGGACCGTGATCCGGTTCGGGGACAGTGTCAGGCGGGTAGTTTGACTGGGGCGGTCGCCTCCTAAAGAGTAACGGAGGCGCCCCAAGGTTCCCTCAGAATGGTTGGAAATCATTCGTAGAGTGCAAAGGCAAAAGGGAGCTTGACTGCGAGACTGACAAGTCGAGCAGGGACGAAAGTCGGGCTTAGTGATCCGGTGGTACCGCATGGAAGGGCCATCGCTCAACGGATAAAAGCTACCCTGGGGATAACAGGCTTATCTCCCCCAAGAGTCCACATCGACGGGGAGGTTTGGCACCTCGATGTCGGCTCATCGCATCCTGGGGCTGAAGTAGGTCCCAAGGGTTGGGCTGTTCGCCCATTAAAGCGGTACGCGAGCTGGGTTCAGAACGTCGTGAGACAGTTCGGTCCCTATCTGTCGTGGGCGTAGGAAATTTGAGAGGAGCTGTCCTTAGTACGAGAGG
The DNA here is from genome assembly GCF_003931855.1 of Paenibacillus lentus. NCBI lineage: Bacteria > Bacillati > Bacillota > Bacilli > Caryophanales > Paenibacillaceae > Paenibacillus > Paenibacillus lentus. The sequence continues at coordinate 1,593,994 of NZ_CP034248.1, forward strand.
ACCGGGATGGACGCACCGCTGGTGCACCAGTTGTTCCGCCAGGAGCATAGCTGGGTAGCTACGTGCGGATGGGATAAACGCTGAAAGCATCTAAGCGTGAAGCCCTCCTCAAGATGAGATTTCCCAATTAGTAAGACCCCTTGAAGACGACGAGGTTGATAGGCCTGAGGTGGAAGTACAGCAATGTATGGAGCTGACAGGTACTAATCGGTCGAGGGCTTATCCAAGATACTACCCGCAAAGTGACGTGAAGCTGACGAAGCTTAGCCGATTACTTTGGCGGGGCCCGGAAGAGATGAAGGGCAGACGCAAATGAAGTTTCGTATCCAGTTTTCAGGTGATCAAACCTGGAATGAAGATTTTAAGCTGCAAGTCTTTTCTGAGGTCTGATCTTTTGCTGTAGCAAAGTCGGGCAGTAGGAGCACCACAAGAGCAGCGCAAAAATCTGAACTCGTTTGGTGGCAATGGCGGAGGGGTTCCACACGTACCCATCTCGAACACGACCGTTAAGCCCTCCAGCGCCGATGGTACTTGGACCGCAGGGTCCTGGGAGAGTAGGACGTCGCCAAGCAACTATAAGAAGCACTGTTGATATTTATGTCAGCAGTGCTTCTTTGTTTTTTTGGTGTGCTATTTTTTGCGAATTGCGTTATTTTTCGTTTGATCACGCCATGTTAAATATTACCATATAGTAACCTTATCATATTAGATACTTTCATATTAGATAGTGTCATGTTGGATATGGCCATGTTACAGCCGTGCTACATACCCGTATAGCCCTGTTACGTACAGTCCTGTTATGTTTGCCTGTTATGTACGGCTCTGTTACATATTGCGATGCTTCCGCTGCAATACTGAATACTGCAATACTACGAAACTATGAATAAAAGCGACAGCAGCTCGGTTGATCGAAAAAATTTTGCCATACAAATGGCCACTAAGGTTGAAGGTTAGAGACGAAATGTATTTTGTACAGTTAGTCTTCCTCTTTCTTCAAGAAACACTGGTACTAAATGTAAATCTGGACTTCTGTCAAGAAAGTGGACACCTATTAAGTGAAAGTTTACGCCGTCTCCTTCTTGAATTGCGCAGCAAATTGAACCGGCGACACATAGCCGATTGAACTGTGGATTCGTTTGCGGTTGTAGAAAAATTCAATGTACCTGTAAATGGTCTCGTAAGCCTGTTGTTTGGTCTTGAACTTCGTTCTGTAGATGAGTTCTTTTTTCAAGATGCTGTGAAATGACTCGATACAAGCGTTATCGTAGCAATTCCCTTTACGACTCATGCTAACCTTCATGGAATACGATTCCAGCTTGTCACGGTACTCCTTCGATGCGTACTGTGAACCGCGATCGGAATGGTGAAGCAATCCCTTACCTGGTTTTTTCGCATCATATGCGGCCTCTAGAGCATCTAAGACAAGTTCTGTTGTCATCCGGCCGTAAAGACGCCAACCCACGATCTCGCGTGTGCACAGATCCATCAGACTAGCCAAGTACAGCCGTCCTTCTCGGCAGGGGATGTAGGTAATATCTGCAACCCACACTTTGTTCGGTTCAGATACGGCAAAGTTCTGGTTCAACTCATTGGGAGCAATGGGTGAGTCATGATTGGAATCGGTCGTCTGCACCTTAAATTTACGGGAGACACAAGAACGCAACCCCAGTTCTTTCATGTAGATGCTAACTGTGCGCTCCGCGACCTGGATACGCTCTTTCCACAGCATTCGGGTAATCTTAGGACTGCCGTAGCGTTCCCCGGAGTCATGAAAATGATACTTGACTCTCTCCAGAACCTTCGCCTTTCGAAGTTTCTGCTCGCTAGGCAATGCCTTTTGCCACTTGTAGAAGCCACTCCGAGACACTTGTAAAACCTTGCACATCTTCTCCACCGAAAACTCGGAGCGATGTTCTTCAATGAATTGGAACCTCAGTTCCTTTCTTTGCTGAAGATGTGCAGCGCCTTTTTTAATATAGCGAGTTCTTCCTGGAGATCTTGATTTTCCCGCTCCTTCTCTTGATTCTCCAGTTCCTTTTTACGCAGTTGTTGTTCGAGTTGACGCACTCTCTCCGGTGTGACTAAAGATTCCAGCTGGATTTCATCGCGGTAAAGTGCTTTCCAGTTGTGCAACACACCGGCAGATATACCGAGTTCTTCGGCCAACTGCGGCATGGACTTACTTTGCTCTAAAATATACTTCACTGTCTGCTTCTTAAACTCTTCACTGTAACTATTACGTTCCATCCGGACATCTCTCCCTTAAGGATTATTATCTAGGTTCACTTAAGGACTGTCCACTTTTTATTCTAGTTGCAGTTCTCCAGTTAGATACCCACCATACGACAAAAACCCGTCAACTAACTGTAGGAAATACAGCTAGCTCATACTTGCGAAGATATTGACGCCACGCCACCTCACCCCTCCATCTAATCAGCTAAGAATTCATTAGCTGCATTAGAGCAGGAGTAAACTTTACTAGTCAGTGTTATGCTCAAAAGTCTGTGTTATGCAAATACTTAGCATATGCTTAATATATTAGCATTATTCCCAATACTGAGCGTTATGGCAAGCACTATGCTTAATACTTAGCATTGTGCCCAAGGTCAGCAATACGCCTAATACTGAGCATTACGCCAAAAACTCAATGGCTGTCCCAGCACACGCTGATCGGCGCCTTATGATGCTGACCAACCCAACCTCAAGGCTAACTACACTCAAGCTCAACCAACCTAAAGCTCAACCACCTAAAGCTCAACCAAACTCAACCCACTTTAAGGCCAGCCAACCACACTCAAGGCCAACTAAAATCAACAACTAGCTTATCATTCACCAAGCATCACCATTCTCCATTCTTGTCATTTACCAATCCCTAATTCACCTAAGGCATCCTAAGTAATCATGCCTCGCACCACGCGCAACACCCAGCGCAGCTAAAGGGAACGAAACGTTTTCGTCTATCGCCAAAAAATTCCAAGTAGATGTATCCGAACTGCAAAAAATCAACTCTCTGGTAGATCCGAAAAATATTTGGAGAGGTTTATTGATCAGCCTGTCTCACGGCCATGAACATTGTGGTTCAATCGATCGTATGGAATCCGCAAGGTGGGTGGGTTTGCGCGAGGATTGCACGCGAGGATTGCATTTGCCAGTACAACTGCAGTGATGATAATTAGCTTGTTCAACTGAACTGAAATGAAATGAACTGAACTCCTCCCGGTTGCTTTTTATAGGATATCCTGATCTGCGGTTTGCTTATTTAGAATGCATACTTTTTTTCTCTATGAATTTGAAGAAAATGAGGGCTTATGCTGGCATGGGTTACAATGCACATGGCATATCCTCATGATTCAACAACGGCTATCCTCCTGTCTTTGTATAACTTCCTCGTCTCAGGTTACACTGAAATATATAAAGATGCCGGACAACCTGCGCCGGCAGGGCAGAATTAACGTCCTTAGCTTACACTAAAATATATAAAGACACCTCTTGGCAAAGCAAAAAAATATGATATAATGAAGTCAAAGTCAAAGAAAGTCAAAGTCAACAAACGGTAGCCATAGAACGAATTATAAACGAATTATACGGAAAACTTTGCCGGACGAGGCGGCATTTCGTGTCGGCTTCACGTTTGAGCATGGGAGGGATGGTGGATTGCGTAATATCTCTGATATTATCGAACAATATCTTAAGGGTATTTTGCATGAAAGTCCTGAAGGAACCGTTGAAATTCAACGCAATGATTTGGCTGACCAGTTTTCCTGTGTTCCATCGCAAATCAACTACGTAATCAGTACAAGGTTTACTCTGGAAAAAGGATACCTGGTGGAGAGTAAGCGAGGCGGTGGTGGTTACATCAGAATCCGGCGGATCGAGCTGCCTGGTCCGACCAGTCTGCACACGCATCTGCATAAGACGATTGGCAATGAAATGGGTCAAACAGCCGCAGAAGGGCTAATATATCAATTGGAGGAAGCCCGATTCTTGAACAGGCGTGAGGCAGCACTTATGAGAGCAGCCATTTCTAGAGAAGTATTAATGCTGAAATTGCCAGAGCGTGATCAGCTTCGAGCTAGGATTATGAAAGCCATGTTGATTTCACTGTTAGGTTAACGAGTCTATCCGTAAGGGAGGGGACGTTCTATGCATTGTCAGGAATGCGGCAAACGACCTGCAACACTGCATTTTACCAAGATTGTGAATGGTGAGAAAACTGAGTTTCACATCTGTGAAGCCTGTGCTAGAGAGAAGGGAGAGCTTATACCTGGAACATCGGGTGGATTTTCGATCCATAGCCTGCTGTCCGGGTTGCTGGATTTCACCCCTGGAAGCCATGCACAGGGCAACAAAGCTCCTGAGAATCTTCGGTGCGAAGAGTGCGGGCTAACCTATTCCCAATTTAGCAAGATTGGGCGCTTTGGATGCAGTTCCTGTTATAAATATTTCAACAACCGACTTGACCCGCTTTTCAAAAGAGTGCATGGCAACACGGTGCATGTGGGCAAAGTCCCTAAAAGAGTGGGCAGTCACCTTCAAATCAAACGCAAGCTCGATGATCTCCGCAAGGAGCTGCAGTACCGAATTCACCAGGAAGAATTCGAGGAAGCAGCTGCCCTTCGAGATCAAATTCGCGAGCTTGAGAAGAATATTTCCTCAGAGTAGGAGGAGAGTGCAATGGCAAATCGTCGGTTTACAGAACAACCGCTTAGCGAGTGGATGAGAAGCGGAGGCAAGGAGTCCGAAATCGTCATTAGCAGCCGTGTCCGAATTGCGCGAAATTTGCTGAACAGACCGTTTCCTATGCTGGCCACGAATCAGCAGTCCGAGGATGTGCTGAATCAACTGGAAAGCGTATTGGCAGACGAGCGGATGCAACAATTCGGGCAGCTCTCGCCGGTTTTGCTCGCGGATTTGGATGAGCTGGATAAGAAAGTGCTCGTAGAGAAGCATCTGATCAGCCCCAACCTGGCTAATGAGTCCAGAAGCGGTGCTGTATTTATAAGTGAAGACGAGAGCTTAAGCATCATGGTGAATGAAGAGGATCATCTTAGAATCCAATGTCTATACCCTGGGCTGCAGGTTCAAGAAGCTTGGGATAAAGCGACCTCAGTGGATGATATTTTTGAAGCACATGTAGATTATGCCTTTGACGATCACCGCGGCTTTCTCACCAGCTGTCCTACGAATGTAGGGACAGGGCTTAGGGCTTCGGTCATGATGCATTTGCCGGCACTGGTGCTGACCCAGCAAATTAATCGGATACTATCTGCTGTATCCCAGGTCGGTCTGACGGTTCGCGGGATTTATGGCGAAGGCAGTGAAGCAACAGGGAACTTGTTTCAAATCTCAAATCAGATTACACTGGGACAAAGCGAATCTGAAATTATTGAAAATTTGTACAGTGTCGTTATGCAAATTATCGAGCATGAGAAGTCGGCCAGAGAGAGATTGCTGTCGGAATCTCGCCTGCGGATGACCGATCGCGTTATGCGTTCCTATGGCATATTGTTATATGCAGCAATCATGGATTCCAAAGAGGCAGCTCAGCGGCTGTCCGACGTCAGACTCGGCGTGGATCTTGGATTGATCGATGCGTTGTCTGTACAGGTACTGAATGAACTGACTGTCATGACCCAGCCTGGTTTTTTACAGAAAAAATTTCAGGTCAGCATGTCTCCGGGTGAACGCGATATGTATCGCGCGAAGCTGATTCGAGAGAAATTGGGTAAATAAGAAACAACATTCATGGAGGTGTAGGAGTATGATGTTTGGAAGATTTACGGAGCGTGCCCAGAAGGTATTGGCACTTGCCCAAGAAGAAGCGGTACGGCTTGGACATAACAATATTGGAACAGAGCATATTTTGCTTGGCCTGATTCGCGAGGGGGAAGGAATTGCGGCTAAAGCGTTGATTGGTCTTGGACTGGGCCTGGAGAAAATTCAGGATGAAGTAGAGACCTTAATTGGACGCGGTCAAGAACAACCAGCGAATATTGCATATACGCCTAGAGCAAAGAAAGTCATCGAACTATCTATGGATGAGGCTCGTAAGCTCGGCCATACTTATGTAGGAACTGAGCATATTCTGCTTGGCCTGATTCGGGAAGGCGAGGGCGTTGCTGCACGGGTACTGAACAATTTGGGCATCAGCCTGAACAAAGCGCGCCAGCAAGTACTGCAACTGCTTGGAAGCAGCGAGGCGGTTTCCAGCCATCATGGTACTCCGGCCAATGTAAATACGCCAACGCTAGACAGCTTGGCTCGCGATTTGACAGAGTCGGCGAAAGAGAGCAACCTTGACCCGGTTATCGGCAGAAGCAAAGAAATCGAACGGGTCATTCAGGTACTCAGCCGCCGGACGAAGAACAATCCGGTATTGATCGGTGAGCCGGGTGTAGGTAAAACTGCGATCGCCGAGGGCTTGGCCCAGAAAATTATTAATAACGAAATCCCTGAAACTTTGCGTGATAAAAGAGTAATGACCCTCGATATGGGTTCTGTTGTAGCAGGCACCAAATATCGCGGTGAGTTTGAAGATCGTTTGAAGAAAATAATGGACGAAATCCGTCAGGCCGGGAATATCATCCTGTTTATTGACGAATTGCATACGTTGATTGGTGCAGGCGGAGCGGAAGGGGCAATCGACGCTTCCAACATCCTGAAGCCGGCGCTTGCTCGCGGTGAGCTGCAGTGCATCGGGGCAACGACATTGGATGAGTATCGTAAATATATCGAAAAGGATGCTGCGCTGGAGCGCCGTTTCCAGCCGATTACAGTCGATCAGCCGTCCGTTGACGAAGCCATCCAAATTTTGCATGGACTCCGCGATCGTTATGAGGCTCACCACCGTGTGAAAATTACGGATGAAGCAATTGAACAGGCGGTTAAGCTGTCTGATCGATATATTCAGGATCGATTTCTGCCCGATAAAGCCATCGACTTGATTGATGAGGCCGGATCGAAGGTACGGCTTAACTCTTATACGGTCCCGCCTAATCTGAAGCAGTTGGAGAGCCGTCTTGAAGACATCCGCAAAGAGAAGGATGCAGCTGTGCAAAGCCAGGAGTTCGAGAAAGCTGCCGCACTGCGCGATACGGAACAGAAAATCCGCGAAGAGCTGGATGTTACGAAGAATCAATGGAAAGAGAAGCAAGGCCGCACAGATTCTGAGGTAACGCCAGAGGATATCGCTCAGGTTGTAGCCAGCTGGACTGGTATTCCTGTAAGCAAGCTGAAGGAAGAAGAGACGGAAAGATTGCTTAATATGGAGCAAATCCTGCATGAACGTGTCATTGGCCAGGACGAAGCGGTGAAAGCGGTCAGCCGTGCCATCCGCAGGGCACGTGCTGGACTTAAGGATCCGAAGCGTCCGATGGGCTCCTTTATCTTCCTAGGACCTACAGGGGTCGGTAAGACGGAGCTGGCGCGCGCGCTTGCCGAAGCGATGTTCGGTGATGAGAACGCTGTGATTCGTATTGACATGTCCGAGTACATGGAGAAGCATTCTACTGCACGTCTTGTAGGTGCCCCTCCTGGATATGTCGGTTATGAAGAAGGAGGACAATTGACGGAAAAAGTGCGCCGTAAACCTTATTCCGTCGTACTGCTGGATGAAATCGAGAAAGCTCACCCGGAAGTATTCAACATCCTACTACAGGTGCTTGAGGATGGTCGATTGACCGATTCGAAGGGGCGTGTAGTGGACTTCCGTAACACATTAATTATTCTTACCTCGAACGTCGGGGCAGAAGCAATTAGACGCAATACACGACTTGGTTTCACTGCGGTAGAGGACTCCGGAGCCGATTATGACAATATGAAGGGCAAAGTGATGGAGGAACTGAAGAAGAGCTTCCGTCCGGAATTCCTTAACCGGATCGATGAAATCATTGTCTTCCATTCCCTCGAGAAATCGCATATCGGCGAAATTGTAACCTTGATGGCTGAAGAACTGCGTAAACGACTGCAAGAGTTCGATGTGGACTTCGTCCTGACGGATGAAGCGAAGGAGTTTCTCGCTAAAGAAGGCTTCGATCCAGCTTACGGGGCGCGTCCGCTTCGCCGGGCCATTCAGAAGCATATCGAGGATCGTTTGTCCGAAGAGCTGCTGACCGGTAATGTTCAGAAAGGCGATTCGTTAACGATTGATGTGGAAGATGGCGGTTTGTCCGTGAAAAAATCAGGCACTTTTTCAAAAAGCGCCAAGTAATTTCAATTTATGAGCATAGCGATTGATGTAATCATCGATTGCAGGCTTTGCTAGAAGTTATGCAAGACAGCTTGGGAAACAGATGTTTCTCAGGCTGTCTTTTCGTGATTATTCCCATATTTACGCAAACCATCCGAAAAGCCTTTACGTTAAATCTGAAACAATGGTAAACTTTGAGTGTTACCCTTCGCGGGTTGCTGCAAGGTTGTTAAATTTTGCAGATATTTTAAGGAGAGAGAAATGGTTAAAGTAAAGACGAAGTTCTTTTGCACGGAGTGCGGATATGAATCGCCAAAATGGTATGGAAAATGTCCGGGCTGCGGTTCATGGAACTCCATGGTCGAAGAAACCGAAAAAGTTGTTAAGACGCAGGGGATGTCCTCTGGTCTATTTCATACGAAAGAAAAGCCGCTTCCCATCATAAATATAGAAAGTGGCAAAGAACCGCGGATCGTTACGGGAATCGGAGAGCTTAACCGCGTGCTTGGCGGTGGAGTTGTGCCAGGTTCGCTCGTTCTCGTCGGCGGTGACCCCGGGATCGGTAAATCGACCTTGCTGCTTCAGACATCTCACGAGATGGCGAAGGCCGGGTTGAAAGTCCTGTATATATCTGGTGAGGAATCGATCCGTCAAACGAAAATGAGGGCGGAAAGACTTGGAGCTTTATCAGAGAATTTATATGTTCTGTGTGAGAGCGATATGGATTCCATTGAAGCGGCAATCGATGATCTGCAGCCGAATTTTCTTGTCATCGACTCCATTCAAACCGTATATTTGCCGGAAGTAACCAGTGCGCCGGGCAGTGTAGCCCAGGTTCGTGAATCTACAGCGCGTTTCATGCGTATCGCCAAAGGCCGGGGCATCGCCACGGTATTGGTCGGGCATGTGACGAAGGAGGGGGCTATCGCCGGTCCGCGGCTGCTGGAGCATATGGTGGACTGCGTGCTGTATTTTGAAGGAGAAAGACATCATTCCTATCGCTTGCTTCGTGCCGTGAAGAATCGTTTTGGTTCTACGAACGAAATCGGGATATTCGAAATGAATGAATCAGGCTTGACGGAGGTTATCAATCCATCGGAACTGTTTCTTTCTGAACGGCCGATTGGCGTAGCAGGTTCGACCGTTGTAGCGAGTATGGAGGGTACTCGTCCGATGCTGGTGGAATTGCAGGCGCTAATCGCCACGACGCAATTCCCTTCGCCGCGGAGGATGGCGACTGGCGTCGATCATCACCGAATGGGACTGATTATCGCGGTGCTTGAGAAACGAATGGGGATGTTCCTGCAGAATCAGGACGCCTATGTGAACTTGGCTGGCGGAGTGAAGCTGGATGAACCGGCTGTCGATCTTGCTATCGCCGTAAGCATTGCTTCCAGTTTTCGCGATGTTCCAACCAGGCCAGATGATTGTTTCTTTGGTGAGGTCGGACTGACCGGGGAAGTTCGGGCTGTCTCCCGGGCGGAGCAAAGAGTTAAAGAAGCCGCCAAGCTTGGCTTTAAACGTGTTATTTTGCCGGAGAAGAGCATGAAGGGCTGGCAGAGTCCCGCGGGAATACAATTGATTGGTGTAAATACTGTTGCAGATGCGCTAGCTGTTGCGTTAGATTAGGGGGCATTTATTTCATGAAAGAAAACACCCATGCGGAGAAAATGAATGATTTGCTCAGGCTCGTTGCGCCCGGCACTGCTTTTCGCGACGGACTTGAGAATGTCCTTCGGGCCAAGACCGGTGGCTTGATCGTAGTGGGGTATAGCCCGGAAGTAATGGAAGTGGTGGAAGGGGGCTTCTCCATTAACTGTGATTTCTCGCCGAACTATTTATACGAGCTTGCTAAGATGGACGGAGCCATCATTATGAGTGAGGATCTTAAGAGAATTCTGTATGCAAACACGCAGCTTATTCCTGATTCCTCGATTTCCTCCTCAGAAACAGGAATTCGCCATCGAACGGCAGAGCGCGTAGCGAAGCAGACGGGCAAGCTGGTTGTCTCGATTTCTCAGCGCCGAAATATCATTACTTTGTATCAAGGTGCTCTCCGTTATTCCCTGAAGGAAATCGGGGTCATCCTGACGAAAGCAAATCAAGCGATCCAAACATTAGAAAAATACAGAGCTGTTTTGAATCAAGCGCTAACGAATTTAACGGCTTCCGAATTTGAAGAATTGGTAACCGTTCCTGAGGTTGTTAATGTTATTCAGCGCGTCGAAATGGTCATTCGCATCAAGATGGAGATCAAGCGCTTCATTAACGAGCTTGGCTCTGAGGGACGACTGATCAGTATGCAAATGGAAGAGCTGGTTAGCAATATGGAGGAAGAAGCATGGCTTCTATACAAAGACTACGCCAAGGAAGATAACGATGAAGCGATTCGTGAAATTATCCTTGGTCTGAAGCGTTCCAGTGACGATGAGCTCCTTGAGATGAGCCACATCACCAAGCTGCTGGGCTATCCAGCCTCTGCCGCAATGTCTGAAGATTTAGTTTCTCCACGCGGCTACCGTGTGTTAAACAAAATTCCACGTTTGCCTAATGTCATCATTCACAACTTGGTGGAGCGTTTTCAGCAGCTTCCAGGGGTACTGATGGCAACGATCGACGAATTGGATGAGGTAGACGGCATTGGGGAAGTTAGAGCGAGAACAATTAAAGAAGGATTGAAGCGACTGCAGGAACAAGCTTTTATCGATAGACAAATCTAAAACAGGCTTAGCCTTGTTTGGGAATTAGAGTCATTTGGTTCATTATCCGATAATACGATTATTGGAAAATTATACGAGGTGAAGAGATGATTACAAAATCACTTCCGAATGTTTTCACCCTGGGGAATTTGTTTCTTGGGATGCTGGCGATTATATTTGCATTTGACGGAAAATACAGCATGTCCGCGATCATGGTGATTGTTGCCATGCTGCTTGATGGTTTGGATGGGCGGGTAGCTCGGGCGCTTAACGCCCAAAGTGAATTTGGCAAGGAGCTGGACTCTTTATCAGATATTATATCATTTGGCGTTGCTCCGGCACTTCTCATGTATTCGATTGCTTTTAGCCATATCCATCCTGGAATCGCCTGGGCTGTTACGGCCATTTTCCCCATGTGCGGGGCACTGAGATTGGCCCGGTTTAATGTGCAGAAGGGAATACCGGGTTATTTCATCGGCCTTCCGATCCCGGCAGCGGGCGGAGTTATTGCTACATTATCATTATTTCATAAAAATATTACGGCACCCTACTTCATTTTTGGGATCCTTCTTGTTTCGTACTTGATGGTTAGCTCCGTAAGGTATCCGAATTTTAAGAAGATCGGTCTTCCTAAGAAGGGTGTTGCCTTGGCGCCGCTTGTCGTGCTGATAGCGGTAGTAGTTGCTGTCTTTTTTCCAGACGAATTATCCAAAATGATCTTTGTTCCGTTAGTGATTTACGCGGCTTATGGCTTGAAGCAAAATTTCGACAGGCTGCTCCGCCGCAGCAAGCAAGTCGATGAGGAGGAAGCCGAGGAGGCTTACCACAACCGATGATTCAAAAAAAGTAAAAGCATGGCTGCCCGATTGTGGCAACCATGCTTTTTTAAATTTTCATCCAAAGGGCACAGCCCTAGCCCTCCTAAGAGGAAGGGGGTAGGTGGGTGCACAACGACTGCACAACGACATTTATGACAAATTAAACAGTCCTAGAGTAGAGCATTTCTGGGATTCTCGTCTGACCACTTCATCCATGTCGATCTCAAGCAAGTTGCAGAGTGCTGACATATAGAAGAGATTACGCCCTAATTCATTGGTAATAGCGTCCCGGCAGTTCTCGCACAGTTCTCCATGAACATGCTTGCGAATGGTTTCCTTCGCTTGCTGCAAATCGATCCCGGGTTCAAAGTGTTGCTTCGTGGCGTGAAGCTCAATGCAACCGCATTCAGTCACAGATTTCGTGACAGAGCGGACAACGGACGCGTTAGTTTGTCCCATCTTAGACAGGACGTCGAGTAGACTGCGGTGACGGAGTAACAAATCGGAAACTTGTTCTTGAAAAGATTGAAGGCTTTGAGCACTCATGTCCATCCACCTCAAATATTATGAATTGAGTTCATTATATGCCACATTTTCACTGGATATCAAGCTGGAATTGCCGTATTAGCGGGTATTGTGCAAAACAATCCCATGAAATAGACTTGGAAATTTCACAGTGTCGTAGCAAAAGGAAGAACTAATCATCGAAGCAATGGCGACAGGATACACATACCATAGTGCCCAATAGTGGCTCAATAAAATTTTGCCATCAAAGATTACACCTTCATAAATTGGATCATACTGGATAAAGAACATACTTTATTTGGAGGTGAAGAGGGACATGGTAAAAAAATGGTTAATGATCATGTCTGCTTTGAGCGGTGCATGGCTCGGGTATACGATGGACGGGCTGATCGGCTTTTTTCCACAGCCGTTGCGTGCTTGGTTTGGCGGGATGAGCCCTCTGTTGTCGCATCTACTGTTAGCGGCGGTTGGGGCTATTCTCTGTGTATTCATGTTCACCCTTGTTGCGGATGTCGCATCTGCAAGAATAAGACGGTGGATTGAAGCGATCACTGAAATACCTATGAATGAAATGATGGCCGGAGCGGCCGGCTTAACTGCAGGACTTCTACTTTCTTTAATGGTCTACCCTGTCTTGTCCCTGCTTGGTTCTATGGAGAGCTTTGCACAGTTCGCGATATCGGCCTTATTAGGCTACATGGGGCTGAGAGTGGGGCTGGCGAAGAAGGAAGAGCTGTCCTCGTTCTGGAAATCGGGAAAATGGGGAAGCGCTGGCCAAGGGGAAGAACGCAAGCTGGAGGAGCATAAGATTCTTGATACGAGCGTCATTATTGATGGACGGATTGCTGATATTTGCAAGACGGGCTTTATTGAAGGGACGATCGTCATTCCGGAGTTCGTACTGGAGGAGCTACAGCATATTGCGGACTCATCGGATTTGCTTAAACGCAATCGCGGGAGACGGGGACTAGATATTTTGAATAAAATCCAGAAAGAACTTGATGTCAAAGTGATGATTTACGAAGGGGATTTTGAGGAGATTTCTGAGGTGGACAGCAAACTGGTCAAGCTGGCTAAGGTGCTGCAGGGTAAGGTTGTTACGAACGATTTCAACTTGAACAAGGTTTGCGAGCTGCAAGGCGTGTCCGTACTTAACATCAACGATCTAGCGAATGCCGTTAAGCCGGTTGTACTGCCGGGAGAAGAGATTATGGTTCAGGTCATCAAGGACGGCAAGGAGCATGGTCAGGGGGTCGCCTATTTGGATGACGGCACCATGATCGTCGTTGAAGGAGGCCGGGATTATATCGGTACCTTTACCGAGGTGCTTGTCACGAGCGTACTTCAGACTTCAGCTGGTCGTATGATCTTCGCCAAACCGAAACTGTTGGAAAAAGCCCAGTAAAAGCGTTATGATGGGAATAGCTGCGTCAAGCACGCAATTCTAACGGATGAGGTAGGGAAAAAAAGTGGTACAAGCTAACAGCGCCAGCGCGGGAGTTGTTATTGTGGCAGCTGGCCGCGGTACGCGCATGGGTACGAAGGAAAACAAGCAGTATCTCATGCTGCAGAACAAGCCCATCTTCATTCACACGCTAGAGGTGTTTGACCGCCATCCTCTAATTACCGAGATCGTGCTGGTCACCGGTAAGCAGGATGTGGAGCGGGTCAGAGCGTGGATTGGTGAGTACGGGATCACAACTCCAATCAAAGTCATTCCGGGCGGCGCCGAGCGTCAGCACTCCGTATACCAAGGGCTGCTTCATATGAGCTCAACTTGGGTACTGGTGCATGACGGCGTCCGCCCTTTTGTCACGGAAGAGCAGGTGACATCCTGCTATGAAGCGGCTGTAGCATATGGGGCATCTGTTCTGGCTGTTCCGGTGAAGGATACGGTTAAACAAGTGGATGAGCAGGGCTGGGTGACTGCTACACCGGATCGCCGCAGTCTGTGGGCTATTCAGACACCGCAGGCTTTTCGCCGTTCGGAGCTGATGCAGGCTCATGAGCAGGCTGAAAGGGACGCATTTGTAGGTACGGATGATTCGATGCTCGTGGAGCGTCTTGGCGTCTCGGTTCGCGTAGTGGAGGGGACTTATAGCAACATCAAAATAACTACGCCCGACGATTTGGACTACGCGGAGTATATCCGCGCAAAGAAGGAAGCTAAGGGAGGGAATAAAGCATGATTAGAATTGGACAAGGGTTTGACGTGCATCAGCTCGTTGAAGGCAGGCCTTGTATTATCGGCGGGGTCACAATCCCATTTGAGAAGGGGCTGCTCGGACATTCCGATGCCGACGTGCTGCTGCATGCAGTAGCGGATGCGGTGCTTGGCGCATTGGGGCTTGGGGATATCGGGCGTCATTTCCCTGATACAGATCCGGCGTTCAAAGACGCTGACAGCTTGAAGCTGCTTCAGCAGGTATGGGATATGGCTGTGAAGCGCGGCTATCGTCTTGGCAATTTGGACGCGACCATTATTGCCCAGCGGCCGAAGATGGCTCCGTACATTCCGCAAATGGTCGAGGTTATTGCCGGGGCGCTCCAGGCAGATCCAAGCCAAGTGAATGTGAAGGCAAGTACGACGGAGCAGCTTGGGTTCAACGGTCGGGGAGAAGGAATTACGACTTTGTGTGTTGTATGCCTCACGAAAGATATGGTATCATCTTAAAATCATTTTTGAAGATAGAATTTTCTTATTTATTCCAGGAGGGGATTGCTTATGACGGAGGTTCGTGTGCGCTATGCTCCGAGTCCAACGGGGCATTTACATATCGGCAATGCTAGAACTGCGCTATTCAATTATTTGTTTGCGAGACATCACGGGGGGAAACTGATCATTCGGATCGAGGACACTGATGTGAAGCGCAATGTCGCTGGTGGAGAAGAGAACCAGCTAACTTATTTAAAGTGGCTTGGCATCGATTGGGATGAGAGCATCGACGTGGGTGGAGAGTATGGCCCTTATCGCCAGACGGAACGGCTCGATCTTTATCGTAAATACTGGCAGGAGCTCCTTGACAAAGGATTGGCTTATCGCTGTTATTGTACCGAAGAGGAGCTCGAGCAAGAGCGCGAGGAGCAGATTGCCCGCGGAGAGACGCCGCGTTATTCTGGCAAGCACCGTGATTTGACGCCGGAGCAGTGCGCTGCTTTCGAGGCGGAAGGACGTCAGGCAAGCATTCGTTTCCGTGTGCCGGAGGGGCGTACGTATACGTTCGAGGATTTGGTCAAAGGACCGATTACGTTTCAATCCGAAACGAGCGGCGACTTTGTTATTGTAAAAAAAGACGGCATTCCAACTTATAATTTTGCGGTAGTGCTTGATGACCACTTGATGAAAATCTCCCACGTGCTTCGTGGAGAGGATCACGTATCCAACACGCCTCGCCAACTAATGATCTATGAGGCGTTTGGTTGGGAGCCGCCGGTATTCGGCCATATGACTTTAATCGTTGGCGAGAATCATAAGAAGCTGAGCAAGCGTGATGAATCGGTCATTCAGTTCATCGAGCAGTATGATGAACTGGGTTACCTGCCGGAAGCGATGTTCAACTTTATTACCCTGCTCGGCTGGTCGCCGGAGGGCGAGGAAGAGATATTCTCTAAGGAGGAATTAATCTCGATCTTCGACACGAAACGGCTGTCCCGCAGCCCAGCGGTGTTTGACAAGCATAAGCTAGCTCATTTGAACAACCACTACATCAAGAACGCCGCCCCTGACCACATTGCCCGGCTTGCTATTCCGCATCTGCAGAAGGCTTCGCGTCTGCCGGCTGAGCTTACGCCAGAGCAGGAGGCTTGGGCCAAATCGCTAGTTGCGTTGTATCAGGAGCAAATGACCGCGGCCTCGGATATCGTGGAGCTGTCGGATCTGTTCTTCCGTACGCATCTGGAATTGGATGCGGAAGCGGCTGCCGTTCTGTCCGGAGAGCAGGTGCCGGAGGTGCTAAGTGCATTCCTTGCGAAGGTGGAGACGCTTGCTGATTATACGGCTGAGAACATTGCTGCATTAATTAAAGAAGTGCAGAAAGAGACTGGCCATAAGGGTAAAAATCTGTTCATGCCGATTCGCGTCGCACTGACGGGCCAGATGCATGGCCGCGATTTGAATCAGACGATTTATTTGCTTGGCCAAGATCGCACGATCGATCGGCTTAAGGCGCAAATTCGCAGTGCATAGATGGGAACGGTTAAACTCAAGACCCCCTTTTACAAGAAGGCAAATCAAATGTTGTCAGTTTTGGCGGCTTTCGGGTAATATATAGACAGAGTGAATTTAATGAAGATTTAAGTGAAGATTCAAAAAGATAAGTTTTTAGTACCGAGAAGGTTGGATGAAGCTAGGGACTGAGGAGCGCAACGTAGGAAAAACCTACGTGAGCACCTGAAATGTTTTCTTCGGAAACAATTCAGGTGAATTCAAGATTCGATGTCGAATTACATCTAGGACTACATTGTGATCAACAGTTGTCTTTTTGAATTACCTTTATAGTTTGAAATGCATTGATCGGGAGAAGTACGAAAGACTACTGTATTGTCCAGAGAGGATAACCGAGGAGCCGATGACGGCACTGGGGTGGAAGTTATCTCAATACATGCTTCGGAAATGCACCCGGGAGCAGCGAAGTTGAGCGCGCAGTCATACGCGCAGGTAGACTTTGCCGCATCGTCCCCGTTAAGGACGCCATGAGGGATGGAGGAGCCTTAAGGCCGTTGCTGTTTGTAGGCAAGGCAGAGGGAGTTCGGCTTCCGTCCGAAGCAGAGTGGAACCGCGCTTAAGGCGTCTCTGCAGCGAAGGCTGCAGGGGCGTCTTTATTTTTATATAAATAGAACGAGAGACCGGAAAGAAAAGAGGGGAAGCATGATGTTCAAGAGGATGAAATCTGACATTCAAGCCGTATTTGATAACGATCCAGCAGCTAGAAGTTGGTTCGAGGTAATCTTCACCTATTCCGGGCTGCATGCGATATGGAACCACCGGTTGGCGCATGCTTTCTATCGACGGCGGTGGTTCACGATCGCCAGAATCATTTCGCAGACGAGCCGTTTTTTTACGGGGATCGAAATTCATCCGGGAGCGCGGATCGGCAACCGGTTATTCATTGACCACGGGATGGGCGTAGTCATTGGGGAAACCTGCGAAATAGGTGACGATGTGGTTATCTATCAGGGAGTTACTCTGGGGGGAAGCGGTAAGGAAAAGGGCAAGCGTCATCCAACCATTGGTAACAATGTCGTTATTGGTTCTGGAGCGAAAATTCTCGGTTCATTTAAAATAGGAGACCAGTCGAATATCGGGGCTAATTCGGTTGTGCTGAAGGAGGTTCCGCCACAAAGCACGGTAGTCGGAATTCCTGGCAAAGTGGTACGACTGCGCGGGAAGCCGCTTGATCGGCTTAGCCATCAGCTTCCGGATCCAGTGATCGACTCAATGAAGGCGCTGCAGGCTGAGATCGAAGGACTGCAGGCTGAAATTGCTGAGCTAAGGCAGCAGCTGCGTCAGGAGCAGATGACGGAGAGTAAATAATATCAACAACAGTTGCGAAAGGAACGTGAGTATGGCACTGCAAATATACAACACACTAACTCGGATGAAAGAGACCTTTGTCAGCCAGAAGCCGGGAAAGGCTAACATTTATGTGTGCGGTCCGACCGTATACGGCTATATTCATATTGGGAATGCGCGTCCGATGATCTTTTTTGACATTGTAAGGAGCTATTTGGAGAATCAGAACTATGAGGTCAACTATGTGGTTAACTTCACGGATGTCGATGATAAGCTGATCCGCAAGGCTGAAGAAATGAACACCACCGTGCCTGAAGTGGCTGAAATGTTTATTAAAGCGTATTACGAGGATTTGGATGGATTGGATATACCTCGGGCAACAGCTAATCCACGGGTGACGGACAGCATGGAGATTATCATTGATTTCATTAAGGATTTGGAGCAAAAGGGCTTTGCTTACGCTAGTGGAGGAGATGTTTTCTTTCGAACGAAAAAGTTCCAGGATTACGGCAAGCTGTCCGGCCAAAATATCTCAGAGCTGCAATTCGGCATCCGAATTGACGTCGATGAGCGTAAGGAACACCCGGAGGATTTTGTGCTTTGGAAAGCGGCGAAACCGGGGGAAATCCATTGGGAAAGTCCATGGGGAGAAGGCAGACCAGGCTGGCATATCGAATGCTCAGCGATGGCACGCCAACTGCTTGGCGATACGCTTGATATTCACGGTGGGGGACAGGATTTGCAGTTCCCGCACCATGAATGCGAAATTGCCCAATCTGAGGCAGCAACGGGCAAGCCGCTTGCGAGGTATTGGATGCATAATGGTTATATTAACATCGACGGCGAAAAAATGTCGAAATCGCTCGGTAACGGTGTCCTTGTGAAGGATCTGCGTGCCGAATACAAATGTGAGGCCATCCGCTACTTTATGCTGTCAACACATTACCGCAACCCGCTCAATTTCTCGGAGAAAATTATGGAGCAGGCCGAGCGGAGCGTGGAGCGCATCGCTAATACTGTGAGCAATTTGCGCCACCGCTTGCAGACGGCGTCAGCAGGTTCTGATCAAGTGACTCCAGAGTGGGAAGCGAAGCTGCGCGAAATTGGAGAAATATTTCATGCGAAGATGCAGGATGACTTTAATACGCCGGATGCCATTACCGCGGTATTTGAATGGGTGAATGAAGTGAATTCGTTACTCCAGCGACCGATCGTTGGCCGGGCTGACCTAGAGGCTGCACAGGAGCTGTTCTCTGAAATGAACGGTGTGCTGCGTATCGCAAGAGAGGCAGAGACGGAGCTGTTGGATGGCGAGGTAGAAGCTTTGATCGCCGAGCGGACTGAAGCGCGCAAGGCGAAGAATTGGGCGCGTGCTGATGAAATTCGTGACCTTCTTGTTGGTAAAGGCATTATTCTTGAAGACACGCCGCAAGGGATGAGATGGCGGCGGAAATGAGCGGAGACGAAGAGGTGAACGAGAAGGTGAGCGATATAAAGCGCGAAGTGTATGATGACGTGTGCCGTAAATTGCAGGAAGAATCGCTTCCCCAGGGTACGCCTGGGCCAACTCTAGATGCGGCAAGCACAGACGGCCTGGCAGCGGGGGCTGGCGATGATTCGGCCCCGCTCTGGTTCCCGGAGCTGCCGTCCAAGCCGGCAAGGCTGCTGCCGCCGCTGGCACTGGCCTATATTGGAGATGCCGTATTTGAGGTCGCCGTCCGCCAGCATGTTATAGCCCGGCCCAACCTTCGCCCGCACAACTTGCATGTTCAGGCGACGAAGTTCGTTTCTGCTAAGGCGCAGTCCAGAATACTTGGGCTCATTGAGCCGCAGCTTACGGAGCAGGAGCAGGACGTTGTACGGCAAGGGCGGAACGCGAAATCAGGAACGATTCCTAAGAACGCGAATGTGCTCGAATATCGTCATGCGACGGCTTTTGAGAGTTTAATTGGTTATCTGTACTATACAGGGGCACATGATCGTCTCCGAGGGCTTATTTTGCAGGGCTTTGAATTGCTGGAACATGATAAAGAAAAATGAGGAAATTATATAACAACATAGGGAAATGGGGCGCTTCTGCTCGAAATCCCCGGGAGGCTATCGTATGGACGATCAAGAATGGATCGGTGGAAAGCATTCGCTGTTGGAAGCGATGCGTGCCGGACGGACAATGAATAAAATTTGGATTGCAGAGGGTGCTCAAAAGCATTTGACCCAGCCGATTATCGCTGAGGCTAAAAAACACGGGGTTATCGTGCAATTTGTCGATAAGCGCAAGCTGGATCAAATGGCGCCGGGCCTGCAGCATCAGGGTGTTGTGGCTCAGGTTGCCCCTTATGCTTATGCAGAGCTTGAAGATCTCCTGAATAAGGCGGAGGAGAGGGGAGAGCCGCCTTTTCTGCTTATTCTGGATGAAATCGAGGATCCGCACAATTTAGGCTCCATTCTGCGTACTGCAGAATGCACTGGTGTACACGGGGTGATTATCCCTAAGCGTCGGTCTGCATCCATAACAGCGACGGTATCGAAGACTTCAGCCGGAGCCGTGGAATACGTGCCTGTAACGAGAGTGACCAATTTGGCTCAAACGATGGAGCAGTTGAAGGAAGCGGGTGTCTGGATTGTTGGCACGGATGTAGAGGCCCAGCAGGAAATGTATGATTCCGGTCAGGTACTCACCGGTGCTGTCGCCATTGTGATCGGTAATGAGAACAAGGGGATGGGTCGGCTCGTTCGCGAGAAATGCGATGTATTGCTGAAGCTGCCTATGGCGGGTCGGCTTAATTCCTTGAACGCCTCGGTCGCGGCGGGCGTTATTATGTACGAAGTGCTGCGCAAACGCCGCGCTGAAGGTTAGTTGGCAGCATGCGCGAAATGCGCGACGTTCTTCTGGTTGATGGCTATAACATGATTGGCGGATGGCCTGAGCTTGCCGCATTGTCAAAGATGGGAATGCAAGAGGCCCGCGACCGGCTATTGGAAAGGCTGGCCAATCATCAAGCCTTTTCCGGAAGAAGAGTAATTGTGGTATTCGATGCTTATCGCGTACCTGGCTTGGGGAAGTCTTTTAACCAGAGCCAGGTCGAGGTTCATTTCACGAAAGAGAAAGAAACGGCGGATGAGTGCATCGAGCGTCTGGTTCGCGAACTGACGCATAGACGCAGGCAAATCTATGTTGCAACCAGCGATACTGTAGAGCAGCATGTGATATTTGGACAAGGGGCACTCCGGGTTTCAGCGCGAGAATTGCTGAATCAGGTCGAGGAGAATGAGAGGGAGATTCAATCGAAAATTGCCGAACGCAGCTCCAAATCGAGTCGAAATAGTATTGATGCCAAGCTTAGCCCAGAGGTGCGAATGATGTTTGAACGTTGGCGCAGGGAATGATAGGACAGGATACGCTATCCTTCCAAATGCCCTTGACAAAGTTCGACTTTACATCTTTTGGTACCTTTATAGTTGACGCTAATATGCGCCATCATATATACTGATCGTATTACTTGACTGAAGTGACGGGGCACCGTGCGTTGCAGCCGGAGGGATTTGTGGTGAGTGTCAATCTCGAGACGTGGGTTAGGTTTGACTATGAGATCCAAAGTGACGAAGACATTGTCGAAGCGGTCCGCGAAGGTGACAGTGAAGCGCTGGAGTACTTGATTAACAAGTACCGGAGCTTCGTCCGTGCAAAGGCCAGATCCTATTTTTTGATTGGCGCTGACCGGGAGGATATTATCCAGGAAGGGATGATTGGCCTATATAAGGCTATTCGGGACTTTCGGGGGGATAAGCTTGCATCGTTTAAAGCATTCGCTGAGTTATGCATAACACGGCAGATTATTACAGCGATTAAGACGGCAACTCGGCAGAAGCATATTCCGCTGAATTCGTATGTATCCTTGGACAAGCCGATCTATGATGAGGATTCGGATCGGACGTTGTTGGATGTTATTTGTGGTTCTCAGGTGTGTGATCCTGAAGAATTGATCATTAATCAGGAAGAATTCGTTGGTTTGGAAGATAAAATGTCGGAGATTCTTAGCGATCTGGAACGAAAAGTGTTGATGTTGTATTTGGATGGACGTTCCTATCAGGAAATTGCCGTTGATTTAGATCGTCATGTTAAGTCTATTGATAACGCTTTGCAACGGGTTAAACGCAAGCTGGAAAAATACTTGGAAGTGCGTGACGGAGCAATGTAATTGTTTGTGTCGGAGAGGCAAGGGATCATGGATACATGGCATCCTAAATAGAATAGTTGGTGTAAAAACGACTATAGCTATAGTCGTTTTTTTGCACATGCACACATGGAAATATATAGTGAATCTAAGAATGTCATCCTGCCATGAAATGTGGAGTTAATTAAGAGCTAAGTGCTGACAAGGGTTTATCTTAGAAAACGATGTGTTATACTGTTAATAATCAAATTAAAGAGAAGCTCGAAGTCTCGTTGACATGGGTATGGCCTTATGATAAAGTGTTTTAGGTAGGCCTAAATTTGCGTTTTTTGGATGTTTAGGTTCAATTAAGAGACTTCTCAATTTGATGAAGGTCTTCGGGAGGTGCACATCATGCGGGTAATTATTACGTTAGCTTGTACGAATTGCAAACAAAGAAACTATACAACGACAAAGAACAAGCGTAACCACCCCGACCGCATGGAGATGAAGAAATTTTGCAAGTTTTGTAACGAGCAAGTTCCTCATCGCGAAACCAGATAGTCTTTGGAGGTGTAGTCGCGTATGAAACGAAGTTTCAAATCGTTGTTCTCTTTTTTCTCTGAAAGCTGGGCTGAGCTTAAAAAAGTTCGCTGGCCTAATCGTAAAGAGCTGACCAATTATACGATGATTGTCCTCGGTACAATTGTAGTAGTCGCGATTTATTTTTGGGTACTTGATATCGGCATCTCCGCTGTGATCGAAGCGATAATTTAAGAAGGGTCCTTAGGTGGCTTGATATGGAGAAAAGATGGTATGTAGTACATACCTATTCTGGGTATGAGAACAAGGTCAAAGCCAATTTGGAGAAACGCGTTGAGTCGATGGGCATGGAAGACAAGATATTCCGTGTGCTTGTTCCTATGGAAGAAGAAGTGGTAAACAAAGACGGGAAGAAGAAGACCGTCATGCGTAAGGTTTACCCCGGTTATGTCTTGGTGGAAATGATCCAGACCGACGATTCTTGGTATGTTGTTCGCAATACACCAGGAGTTACGGGATTCGTTGGCTCGACAGGCTCAGGCTCGAAACCAACTCCGCTTCTGCCTGAAGAGGTAGATCAGATTTTGCGGCATATGGGTATCGAAGAACCGAAGCCGGTCATCGATTTCGAAGTCAAAGAATCCGTGCGTATCAAAGTTGGCCCGTTTGCTAATTTTGTCGGATCGATTGAAGAAATTCTCGTCGACAAGAGTAAGCTGAAGGTTCACGTCAACATGTTTGGACGAGAAACCCCGCTTGAACTGGATTACACTCAAGTGGAGAAAATATAGGTTTCTTAAGGTTTCATGTGGGAGGGGAGAAATTCCCGTCTACCACTATTAGGGCAAGGAGGTGTTTTACATGGCAAAAAAGGTTATCAAAATGGTAAAACTGCAAATTCCTGCAGGGAAAGCGAATCCTGCACCTCCGGTAGGTCCGGCGCTGGGTCAAGCAGGTGTCAACATCATGGCATTCTGTAAAGAGTTTAACGCACGTACTGCCGATCAAGCAGGTTTGATTATTCCGGTTGAAATCTCGGTGTTTGAAGACCGTTCTTTTACTTTCATCACTAAGACTCCACCAGCTGCCGTTCTACTTCGCGTTGCTGCGAAAATTGAGAAGGGCTCCGGTGAACCGAATAAGAACAAAGTAGCTACCGTGAAACGCGACGCAGTTCGTCAAATTGCGGAGCAAAAAATGCAAGACCTGAACGCAGCTTCTGTTGAGGCGGCTATGCGTATGGTCGAAGGTACTGCTCGCAGTATGGGGATCGCGATCCAAGACTAATTCTTGGGACGGTCAAGCAACGGATTTGCGTATGCAAGAGAAGTTGCCTTTGATGAATGAGTTAGCCTTTGGCAACTTGTTTGTCAAAGACTGAATGGAGTTTTGTAAATAGGTATATCCATTTATAAATTCCATTCTTGGATGAGAATATATATTACAGATTGGTTAATATGCATTTTCATCTCCAGTGGGAGGAATTTCCGCTAACACCACATTAGGAGGAATAATTTCATGGCTAAACATGGTAAGAAATACCTTGAAGCTGCTAAGCTGATTGACAGCGAAGCGACATATGAGCCTGCAGAAGCCGTAGAACTGGTGAAAAAGGCTGCAAGCGCGAAGTTCGACGAAACTGTCGAAGTAGCGGTTCGTTTGGGTGTAGACCCTCGTAAACAAGACCAAGCCGTTCGCGGTATCGTTGTCCTGCCTCACGGTACGGGTAAAACGCAACGCGTATTGGTATTTGCCAAAGGTGAGAAAGCGAAAGAAGCGGAAGCTGCTGGAGCGGACTTCGTTGGCGATCAAGACATGATCAACAAAATTCAACAAGGCTGGTTCGATTTCGACGTCTGCGTAGCGACACCAGACATGATGAGTGAAGTTGGTAAATTGGGGCGCTTGCTCGGTGGTAAAGGCCTTATGCCTAACCCTAAAGCCGGCACGGTTACGTTTGACGTAGCCAAAGCGGTTCAAGAAATCAAAGCGGGTAAAATTGAATACCGTTTGGATAAAGCAGGCCAAATTCATGCGCCAATCGGCAAGGTATCTTTTAGTGCCGAGCAATTGAATGAGAACCTTCAAGCTCTCATCGACGCATTGAACCGGGCTAAACCGGCTGCTTCCAAGGGTGTTTACTTGAAGAACATTGCGGTTTCTTCCACGATGGGACCAAGTGCTCGCGTAAACGCAGCTGCATACAGATAATACCACTCCGCGATTCGTGGACAGGGTTTGACATATAATCATTCCCTTGGTATACTGAAAAAGTTGTTTTGATAATTAAATTTGAATATGCTTACCGTAGACAGTAGGTGCCCCGCAAGGCTTAATTTCCTACCGAGGTGTTATGATAGAACGTCAGCATGCTGCAGGATGACCTGCGGATGATGATTCATCAGGCCTTCGTGATTCTACGGAGGCTTTTTTAATGAACTAAATGGCGATTGAGATTATCTTAATGGCTGGTTCTTTAAAAGTCTTTCTAGAGCGAGGTTGAAATTCGCTTCGGAGGGGGACGTTAGACGGACTGGATCCGGCTAGTGCCCAGCATATCTATCAGGAGGTGTACAGTTTGGCAAACGCAAAAGTGATTCAAGCAAAGCAGGAAGCCGTTGACGTGGTTACGGCTAAGCTTCGCGAGAGCGCAACGACCGTTGTTGCGGATTACCGCGGACTTAACGTTACTCAAGTTACGGAACTGCGTAAACAGCTTCGAGAAGCTGGCGTGGAATTCCAAGTATTGAAGAATACGCTCGTTCGCCGCGCAACTGCGGCTGCAGAACTTACTGAACTGGACGAAGTGTTGACTGGTCCTACAGCAATCGCGTTCAGTGCTGACGATGCAGTAGCTCCGGCTAAAATCATCAGCGAGTTCGCGAAGAAATACGACGCGCTTAAGGTAAAAGGTGGCGTGGTTGAAGGCCGTGTAGTTGGTGTTGACCAAATCAAAGCGCTCGCGGATCTTCCTTCCCGCGAAGGTCTCCTTTCGATGCTTCTCAGCGTGCTACAAGCTCCAGTTCGCAACTTTGCGCTGGCAGTCAAAGCCGTTGCAGAGAAAGAAGAAGAGAGCGCAAGCGCGTAAGCTTGCTTTAGATGCAGTAAGTTTTCTGAATGAATTTAAAACTCTTATCAATTATAAAATGGAGGTTCTACCATGAGCAAAGAAACAATTTTAGAAGCGATTAAAGGTATGTCCGTTCTTGAACTGAACGACTTGGTTAAAGCAATCGAAGAAGAATTCGGCGTAACTGCAGCAGCTCCGGTTGTTGTAGCTGGCGGTGGCGGCGGCGGTGCTGAAGCTGCTGAGCAATCCGAATTTGATGTAGTCTTGACTAGCGCAGGCGCATCCAAAATCAACGTGATCAAAATCGTTCGCGAAATTACAGGTCTTGGCTTGAAAGAAGCAAAAGAACTTGTAGACAACGCTCCAAAACCACTGAAAGAAAAAGTGGGCAAAGAAGAAGCAGAAGCAGTAAAAGCAAAATTGGAAGAAGCAGGTGCAGCTGTAGAACTGAAATAGTTCTCCGCTCTTCTGTGACAACCCCCTTGAACCAAGTTCAAGGGGGTTGTTTTTAAGTGTTTTGTTTTTTTCTTGTGAACTGAGCAAATTATAGTAATGAAGAAATGCAGAAGTAACTAATTTGCTGGAATAAAAGAATAATCGATATATAGCTGAAAAAGGAAAAATATGTGGAGGTAGCCAAGATGGCAGATCACTATTATACCAATCAACCATCTATTGCTCATGACCGTAAGGTGTGGGATACCCAACTGCGTGCACACAAGTTCCGTTTCGTCAGTGATGCCGGAGTCTTCGCGAAAGGTGGCGTAGATTACGGAAGCAGGGTGTTGATCGAAGTGATGAATATTCCGGAGGATGCACAGGTACTCGATGTCGGATGCGGCTATGGCCCGATTGGGCTTACGGCGGCTCGACTTGCCAGTCGCGGCGGCCACGTGACGATGATTGATGTCAACCGCCGGGCGATAGAGCTGGCGCAGGAGAATGCAAGTAACAATAAAGTAGCCAATGTTACAATCTTGGAAAGTGATCTGTTTACAGCCTTAGGGGAACGGCAATTTGATGTTATTTTAACTAACCCGCCTATTCGTGCTGGTAAGGAAACCGTTCATGCCATATTTGAAGGAGCTTATGATCGTCTGCGGGATGGTGGTGCTTTGTGGATTGTAATTCAGAAGAAACAGGGAGCGCCTTCAGCTAAGCAGAAGCTGGAAGCATTGTTTGGGCAGGTGGATGAAATGACGAAGGATAAGGGATACAGAGTGTATCGGGCGACAAAATGATGCGCGTTCATCTAGCATCACTGTTTTAAAATAAAAAAAGGTTGACTCGCAATGTCGGTTGTGATATTATTATAAAATGTCAGTATTAGGATGCCCTATGTGACTTTAGTTTGCTGAAATGTCAAGGAGTTTTACGACACAATGAATAAAATAACCTTGTTTAACGTATAATATATACGTTTTAGGCAAATCTACTGAATATGGGGATGTTTAGGCAGAAATGACACGGATAATGGTGCTCTTTTTTCGAAAGCATTCGATAAGGGCTTTTCTTTATTTGTGCAACAGCTGCAATCCGTCTTGAACCTATTATATAGGCGCAAACACGGGTTCGCAATGTATTTTTTTAAAGTGAGTAGACATGAGGGGTGAGTATAAGTTGGCAGGACATCTTGTTCAATATGGTCGACGCACTCGGCGAAGTTATGCACGAATTAACGAGGTACTCGAAGTTCCGAACCTGATCGAAATCCAACAGAAATCCTACGATTGGTTCCTGGAGGAGGGTCTCCGGGAAATGTTCCAGGACATTTCACCGATTCAGGATTTTACTGGAAACTTAGTGTTGGAATTTATCGATTATAGCCTTGGTGAACCAAAGTATACGGTTGACGATGCGAAGGAACGGGACGTAACGTATGCGGCTCCGCTTCGGGTTAAAGTCCGGCTAATTAACAAAGAAACCGGCGAAGTCAAAGAGCAGGAAGTGTTTATGGGAGATTTCCCGCTGATGACGGAAACCGGCACCTTTATCATTAACGGTGCAGAACGGGTTATTGTCAGCCAGTTGGTGCGCTCTCCTAGCGTCTATTTCAGTACGAAAATTGATAAGAACGGGAAGAAAACGTATACCGCTACAGTAATTCCGAATCGTGGTGCATGGCTGGAACTCGAGATGGATGCGAAGGACATTATCTATGTTCGGATCGACCGTACTCGTAAAATTCCAGTAACTGTGTTGCTTCGCGCACTTGGCTTCGGGACAGATGCTGAGATTTTGGATTTGCTGGGTAATGACGAATATATTCGCAATACGCTGGACAAAGACAACACGGACTCCACGGAAAAGGCGTTGATTGAGATCTATGAACGTCTTCGTCCGGGCGAACCACCGACGCTTGATAATGCAAAGAGCTTGCTGGTGGCTCGTTTCTTTGATCCGAAACGCTATGACCTGGCCAATGTTGGTCGTTACAAAATCAATAAGAAGCTCCATATCAAGAACCGTCTCTTCAATCAACGTCTCGCTGAGAGCTTGATTGATACGAATACAGGCGAAATCATCGCTGAAGCAGGTCAGATGGTTGACCGTCGTTTGTTGGACGAGATCCTTCCTTACCTGGAAGAAGGCGTTGGTTTCAAGAACTATCATGTAGCTAATGGTGTTCTTGATGCGAATGATGTGCCTCTTCAAACGGTTGATATTTTCTCTCCGATTGAGGATGGCAAGGTTGTTAAAGTAATCGCGAACCGTAATATCGACAAATCGGTCAAGCATATTACGCCAGCCGACATCATTTCGTCGATCAGCTACTTCCTGAACCTGTTACATGGTATCGGCAGCACGGATGATATCGACCATCTCGGAAACCGTCGTTTACGTTCTGTTGGCGAGCTTCTGCAAAACCAATTCCGTATCGGTTTGTCCCGGATGGAACGCGTTGTTCGTGAGAGAATGTCGATACAGGATGCGAATGTCATCACACCGCAGGCGCTTATTAATATTCGCCCGGTTATCGCTTCGATTAAGGAGTTCTTCGGAAGCTCTCAGTTATCCCAGTTTATGGACCAGACAAATCCGCTCGCAGAGCTTACGCATAAGCGTCGTCTGTCTGCTCTTGGGCCTGGCGGTTTGACGCGTGAGCGCGCGGGCTTTGAGGTGCGTGACGTTCACCACAGTCACTACGGCCGGATGTGTCCGATTGAGACGCCGGAAGGACCGAATATCGGTCTCATTAACTCCCTGTCAACGTTTGCCCGTATTAACGAGTACGGCTTCATTGAGGCTCCGTATCGTTGGGTGGATCCGAAGACGGGTAAAGTGACCGATCAAATTGCTTATTTGACGGCAGATGAGGAAGACAATTATATCATTGCACAAGCGAATGCGGTTCTGAACGAGGATAATACGTTCCGGGACGAGAATGTCATTGTCCGTTATAACAAGCAGTCGGATAACATCTTGACGATGCCGAGCGACCGTGTTGACTACATGGACGTATCGCCTAAACAGGTTGTGTCCGTAGCTACGGCATTGATTCCGTTCCTGGAGAACGATGACTCCAACCGTGCATTGATGGGCTCGAACATGCAACGGCAAGCCGTGCCGCTTCTGATTCCTAAAGCACCTCTTGTTGGTACGGGTATGGAGCATAAAGCCGCTAAAGATTCCGGTGTGTGTATTGTGTCCAAATACGATGGAATTATCGAGCGTTCCGCAGCTAACGAAATTTGGCTGCGTCGCGTCGAGGTTGTGGATGGCAAGGAAGTACGCGGTGACCTTGTTAAATATAAATTACACAAATTTATGCGTTCGAACCAAGGAACTTGCATTAACCAGCGTCCGATCGTTAAACGCGGGGATGTCATCAAGAAGGGCGACATCCTGGCTGACGGTCCGTCCACGGAAATGGGTGAATTGGCGCTTGGTCGCAACGTCGTTGTTGCCTTTATGACTTGGGAAGGCTACAACTATGAGGATGCGATCCTACTTAGCGAGAAACTGGTGAAGGAAGATGTCTATACTTCCATTCACATTGAAGAATATGAGTCTGAAGCACGCGATACGAAGCTTGGGCCGGAAGAAATCACTCGTGACATTCCGAACGTAGGGGAAGAAGCGCTGCGCAATCTGGATGAACGCGGAATCATTCGTGTTGGTGCAGAGATTAGCGCAGGTGATATCCTTGTTGGTAAAGTGACGCCGAAAGGTGTTACGGAGCTAACGGCGGAAGAACGTTTGTTGCATGCGATCTTCGGTGAGAAGGCGCGCGAAGTTCGCGACACCTCCTTGCGTGTTCCTCACGGAACAGACGGTATCGTTGTTGACGTGAAGGTGTTTACGCGAGAGAATGGTGACGAATTGCCGCCTGGCGTGAATCAGCTCGTCCGCGTCTACATTGCACAGAAACGTAAGATCTCCGAAGGTGATAAAATGGCTGGACGTCACGGTAACAAAGGTGTCGTAGCCCGGATTCTGCCGGAGGAGGATATGCCGTTCATGCCGGATGGTACACCGGTTCAAGTTGTATTGAACCCGCTCGGGGTTCCTTCGCGGATGAACATCGGTCAGGTGTTGGAGATCCACCTTGGTATGGCAGCTCTTCATCTTGGAATTCACGTTGCTACACCGGTATTTGACGGTGCAAATGAATATGATGTATTCGATACGATGGAAGAGGCTGGCATGCAGCGGAATGGTAAAACGGTTCTCTATGATGGCCGGACTGGTGAAAGATTTGAACGTGAAGTTACTGTTGGCGTCATGCATATGATCAAGCTGGCGCATATGGTTGATGATAAAATCCATGCTCGCTCCACGGGTCCTTACTCACTGGTTACACAGCAGCCTCTCGGCGGTAAAGCCCAGTTCGGTGGACAACGCTTTGGGGAGATGGAAGTGTGGGCGCTTGAGGCCTACGGCGCAGCTTATACGCTCCAGGAAATCCTTACCGTTAAATCCGATGACGTTGTCGGTCGGGTGAAAACCTATGAATCGATCGTTAAGGGCGAGAACGTACCGGAACCTGGCGTGCCTGAATCGTTTAAGGTCTTGATCAAAGAGCTTCAAAGCTTGGGGATGGACGTGAAAATTCTGACCGAGAACGAAGAAGAGATCGAGATGAAGGAAATCGACGATGAAGATGACGCGGCTGGAGATAAACTGAGCCTGAACCTGGAGGGCGCGGAAGTCGGCGTAGAATAACACCTGGCGCATTGCTGCCTCGTGATAATGATAACCGCAGCGGAAGCTGCCTGCCTGGATTATCGGCCTACCTTTGGGAGGCCGATATTTCCCTAGACAGATAGATCGAATAGACGGACATATTCAGTGTATTTTGATCTGTGTAGAATGCTAAAATCAGGACTTGGTTAAGGAGGGATGCTCCTTGTTGGACGTCAACAACTTCGAGTTTATGAAAATTGGGCTTGCTTCCCCAGATAAAATTCGTTCTTGGTCCCGCGGAGAAGTGAAGAAACCGGAAACGATCAACTACCGTACGTTGAAGCCGGAAAAGGAAGGGCTGTTCTGTGAGAAAATTTTCGGCCCAACCAAAGACTGGGAATGTCATTGCGGTAAGTATAAGCGTGTCCGTTATAAAGGCGTCGTCTGTGATCGTTGCGGCGTTGAAGTGACAAGAGCCAAAGTTCGCCGTGAGCGCATGGGTCACATTGAGTTGGCCGCTCCGGTATCCCATATCTGGTATTTTAAAGGGATCCCAAGCCGTATGGGTCTGGCACTTGATATGTCTCCACGTTCATTGGAAGAGATTATTTACTTTGCATCTTATGTCGTTACCGATCCAGGCGAAACTCCGCTGGAGAAAAAGCAGCTCCTGTCCGAGAAGGAATACCGCAGCTATCGCGAGAAATACGGCTACGGCTTCCAAGCTGGCATGGGTGCTGAGGCGGTTAAAAAATTGCTTCAGGATCTCGATATCGACAAAGAGCTTGAGTTTTTGAAAGAAGAGCTGCGCACGGCTCAAGGCCAACGCCGTAATCGTGCGATCAAACGCCTGGAAGTCATCGAAGCTTTCCGTAATTCCGGCAATGAACCGGAGTGGATGATTCTCGATGTGCTTCCGGTCATTCCGCCAGAACTTCGTCCGATGGTACAGCTGGATGGTGGTCGTTTTGCGACATCTGACCTGAATGACCTGTATCGTCGTGTCATTAACCGTAACAACCGTCTCAAACGGCTACTTGATCTCGGTGCACCGGATATTATCGTGCAAAACGAGAAGCGCATGCTGCAGGAAGCGGTTGACGCCTTGATCGATAACGGTCGTCGCGGACGTCCGGTAACAGGCCCAGGTAACCGTCCGCTCAAATCCCTTAGCCACATGCTGAAAGGGAAGCAAGGACGCTTCCGTCAGAACTTGCTCGGTAAACGGGTTGACTATTCCGGTCGTTCCGTTATCGTCGTAGGGCCTTACTTGAAAATGTATCAATGCGGTTTGCCTAAAGAAATGGCGCTTGAACTGTTTAAGCCATTTGTTATGAAGGAACTGGTCAACAAAGGTCTGGCTCATAACATTAAGAGTGCAAAACGCAAAGTTGAACGCGTCAGTCCTGAAGTATGGGACGTGCTTGAAGAAGTAATTAAAGAGCATCCGGTATTGCTTAACCGTGCGCCTACGCTTCACCGTTTGGGGATTCAGGCATTCGAGCCGATCCTTGTCGAAGGTCGTGCGATTCGTCTGCATCCGCTCGTATGTACCGCTTATAATGCGGACTTTGACGGTGACCAGATGGCGGTTCACGTGCCGCTTAGTGCTGAAGCTCAAGCAGAAGCGCGGATTCTGATGCTTGCCTCCGGCAACATTCTGAACCCGAAAGACGGTAAGCCGGTCGTTACTCCTTCTCAGGATATGGTTCTCGGCTCCTTCTATCTGACGATGGACGACAAGGAAGCGAAGGGAACGGGGATGATCCTCGGTTCGGCGCATGAAGCTATCTCCGCTTACCAACGGGGAACGGTATCGCTACATGCACGTGTGGCTATCCCGGCTAAAGCGCTTGGCAAAACAAGCTTTACCGAAGCTCAGCAAAATGCGCTGCTTGTGACGACGATTGGCCGGATTATTTTCAATGAAATTTTTCCAGCCAGCTTCCCGTATATTAACGAGCCTTCGCGCACCAATCTGTTCCAAGGAACGCCGGATCATTACTTTATTTATGACAAAGGCGCTAACATTGTTGAACGGATTCTGGCCGTGCCGCAAACCGGAGGAATTGGTAAAGAACACCTCGGAGAAATTATCGGCCGTTGCTTTGAAATTTACCATACGACGGAAACGTCGGTTATTCTCGATAAAATCAAACAAACCGGCTTCACATACTCTACTCGCGCTGGGGTTAGTATTGCTGTGTCCGACGTTGTTGTTCCGGATGCAAAGCAAGAAATTCTGCGTGAGTCGGAAGAGAAGGTCCGCGTCGTTACGAATCAGTACCGCCGTGGCTTGATTACGAACGAAGAGCGTTATGACCGTGTCATCGACATCTGGTCCAAATCGAAGGATCAAATTACCGATGTACTCATGAAATCGATGGATCGTTTTAACTCTATCATGCTCATGGTCGATTCCAAGGCGCGGGGGAATAAATCTCAGATTACACAGCTTGGCGGTATGCGGGGACTGATGGCTAACCCATCCGGCAGAATCATCGAGCTTCCGATCAAGTCGAACTTCCGTGAAGGTCTGACGGTTCTCGAGTACTTCCTCTCGACGCATGGTGCGCGGAAAGGTCTGGCGGATACTGCACTTCGTACCGCTGACTCCGGTTACTTGACACGTCGTCTCGTCGACGTTGCTCAGGACGTTATCGTCCGCGAGGAAGATTGCGGTACGGATAAAGGCTTTACCGTTGGCGTTATTCAGGACGGTAAAGAGGTTATCGAGGATCTGTACGACCGAATTGAAGGGCGTTATTCCTTTGAAACGATCAAGCATCCTCAAACGGGTGAAATTATCGTTCACCGCAATGAATTAATTGATTCTGACAAGGCGCATGAAGTGGTAGGCGCTGGCGTTACTAAACTGCAAATCCGTTCTGTGCTGAGCTGTCGCGCACGCCATGGCGTATGTAAGAAATGTTACGGCCGCAACCTGGCTACAGGTAAGCATGTGGAAATTGGTGAAGCAGTTGGTATCATCGCAGCGCAATCCATCGGTGAGCCAGGAACTCAGCTCACGATGCGTACGTTCCATACCGGGGGCGTTGCCGGAGACGATATTACCCAAGGTTTGCCGCGTATTCAGGAGCTGTTCGAGGCCCGTAATCCGAAAGGTCAAGCCACGATCAGTGAAATCGACGGCGTAATCAAGGAAATTCGCGAAGCCAAAGACCGTCGTGAAATCGAGGTACAAGGTGAAGCGGAGACGAAAGTATATTCCGTTACTTATGGTTCCCGCTTGCGCGTTAGCGAAGGTCAGGAGATTGAAGCGGGCGACGAACTGACAGATGGTTCGATTGACCCGAAAGAAATTCTGCGTATCAAAGGGATCCGCGGTGTACAGAACTATATCCTTCAGGAAGTTCAGCGTGTATACCGTAACCAAGGCGTTGAAATTAACGATAAACACATTGAGGTTATGATCAAACAAATGCTTCGTAAGATCCGAATTGTGGATGCAGGGGATACGCCTCTTCTACCGGGGTCCTTCGTTGATCTCTATGAATATGAGATGGCAAATAAAGAAGCAATTCTGTCCGGCAAAGAGCCAGCAGTTGCTAAACCTGTCCTTCTCGGGATTACGAAAGCATCGCTGGAGACAGATTCCTTCCTGTCGGCGGCTTCCTTCCAGGAAACGACCCGGGTACTTACCGATGCGGCTATCAAGGGTAAAGTGGATAAACTGCTTGGCCTGAAAGAGAACGTTATTATCGGTAAACTGATTCCAGCTGGTACGGGGATGAACCGTTATCGCAGCGTACAGTTTGAAGAACCGGAGAATGCTGAAACTACCGAGGAAAGTCTTGAGCAGCCGGTATCGGTTGAATAGAGCTTACTAGAACACCGGCGCAGCCCAGATGGTAATTTACCTGACGGGAATCTGCGCTGGTGTTTTCTTATTGCCCATCCTGATTTGAGCTTAGGTCGCCCATTGCCGAGGATACAAGTCCAGCTATGTCGATCAAAGTATAGGCAGAGCTGTTGGGTGGTTTGGAATTTAATCGGATCGTCTGGGATATGGCAACTGAAGCTGTCTTTTCAGGGAAATGAAGGCATGAGCAGGGACGGATATGCAGACGAGAGAACGATTTTTATTTAAAAAGTATTCGCGCTAGCTTAGTGAAAATTGACTTAGCGGTATAGGAACCAGCCGATCTAATACATGTTTTTGGGACTGTTATGCATAATTCAATAAATTGCTTGACATCGCCTATTACAAAATGCTACTATATCAAAGTGCGTGAGTACGGTGAATCCCTGTTAATTGGAGGACTTTATGATGTCTAACGATAGAGGGCTACAGGACGCTCATGTCAAAATCGGTACGAAGCAAACGATGCGAATGGTAGAGCTCGGTCGTGCCGAAGAAGTTTATGTGGCTGAAGATGCAGATCCGCGCCTTACATCGAAGATTATCGCTCTGTGTAATCAACATGGAGTCAAACTGACTTATGTGGATACCATGCACGATCTCGGCAAGGCTTGCGGGATTGAGGTGGGAGCAGCGATGGCTGCGATTGTAAAGAGATAGTTTGAAGAAAACCGTTTTTGCTGATTTAGGGCAAACCTTTCGGCAAAAACTTTTCCTTTGTTCTTTTATGAACCGCCTGGCTCTGTGGGCTTAACAAGAGGTTTGTAAAGAAACATCTAAATACTGAGGAAGGGGGTGGCAACAACATGCCAACAATTAACCAATTGGTACGTAAAGGTCGTCAAGACAAAGTTTACAAATCCAAATCACCAGCATTGCATAGAGGGTTTAACGCACTCAAACGCGAAGCTACTGAATTGAAATCACCTCAAAAACGTGGGGTGTGCACTCGGGTAGGAACTATGACTCCTAAAAAACCGAACTCCGCACTTCGTAAATACGCGCGTGTTCGTTTGACGAACCGTGTTGAGGTGACAGCTTATATCCCAGGAATTGGGCACAACCTGCAAGAGCACAGTGTCGTGCTAATTCGCGGTGGCCGGGTCAAAGACCTTCCGGGGGTACGTTATCATATCGTTCGCGGAGCGTTGGATACAGCTGGAGTAAACAATCGTATGCAAGCTCGTTCCAAATACGGTGCGAAACGTCCGAAAGATAAGAAATAATTAGCTAGCCATTTAAGCTACATTTATGTTTGAACTAACACTGAAAGGGGGATAACTATGCCACGCAAAGGTCCAGTTGCCAAAAGAGACGTATTGCCGGATCCGGTGTATAACAGCAAACTTGTTACTCGCTTGATCAACCGCATTATGCTCGACGGTAAACGCGGTGTTGCTCAAAGCATCCTTTATAACGCTTTTAACATCATTCAAGAGCGTACAGGGAACGACCCAATGGAAGTTTTTGAAGCAGCAATCAAGAACATCATGCCGGTATTGGAAGTAAAAGCTCGTCGTGTCGGCGGATCCAACTACCAAGTGCCTATCGAAGTAAAACCAGAGAGACGTACTGCTCTGGGACTACGTTGGCTCGTGAACTACTCCCGCAACCGCGGAGAGAAGACGATGGAAGAGCGTTTGGCTGCAGAGATTATCGATGCATCCAACAACACAGGTGCTTCCGTTAAGAAACGTGAAGACACGCACAAAATGGCCGAAGCGAACAAAGCGTTCGCACACTACCGCTGGTAGGATTCGGTTCAGCCAAAATTATAATCTATAATTCGAAGGGAGAAAATTTCATGGCAAGAGAGTTCTCCTTGAAGAATACACGTAACATCGGGATCATGGCGCATATTGACGCTGGTAAGACAACGACAACGGAGCGTATTTTGTTCTATACAGGCCGTACGCATAAAATTGGCGAAACCCATGAGGGTTCGGCTACTATGGACTGGATGGATCAAGAGCAGGAACGTGGTATTACCATTACTTCTGCAGCTACAACCGCTTCTTGGAAAAATCACCGCGTTAATATCATTGATACCCCGGGACACGTCGACTTCACTGTTGAAGTTGAACGTTCCCTTCGTGTATTGGACGGGGCAGTAGGTGTGTTTAGTGCCAAGGAAGGCGTTGAGCCTCAGTCGGAAACCGTTTGGAGACAGGCTGACAAATATAGCGTTCCTCGTATTGCTTATGTCAATAAAATGGACATCATCGGTGCTGATTACCTCAGCGTTGTAAACGATATGCGCGAGCGTCTCCAAGCGAATGCAGTTGCAATCCAACTGCCAATCGGTGCGGAGGATAATTTTGTCGGTATTATCGACATTGTTGCTGAGAGAGCATATATCTACAAAGACAACATGGGCCAAAACATCGAAGAGACCGATATTCCTGAGGATTATAAAGCTCAAGTAGAAGAGCTTCGCAATGAACTGGTTGAGAAGGTAGCGGAACTGGACGAGGACTTGACAATGAAATACCTCGAGGGCGAGGAAATCACTGTTGAGGAAATCAAAGCAGCACTTCGCAAGGGTGTTGTTGAAGTTAAAATCTTCCCGGTTATTTGCGGATCTTCCTACCGTAACAAAGGGGTTCAGCTGATGCTGGATGCTGTTGTAGATTACCTGCCTTCTCCGATTGATGTACCGAGCATTCAAGGTCATCTTGAAGATGGTACGGTGGTTGAGCGTCACTCTTCTGACGAAGAGCCGTTCTCAGCATTGGCATTTAAAATTATGACTGACCCTTATGTTGGTAAGCTTACGTTCTTCCGCGTATACTCCGGTGTTCTTCAATCCGGTTCGTACGTGCTGAATGCAACGAAAGGCAAACGTGAGCGGATCGGTCGTATCCTGCAAATGCACGCAAACAGCCGTCAAGAGATCACTGAAGTTTACGCAGGTGATATCGCTTCGGCGGTTGGTTTGAAAGATACGGGAACAGGTGATACACTGTGTGATGAGAAGAATCCGGTAATCTTGGAGTCCATGAACTTCCCTGATCCGGTTATCGAAATCGCAGTTGAACCTAAAACTAAAGCGGACCAAGACAAGATGGGTGTTGCTCTCAGCAAATTGACTGAGGAAGACCCTACACTTCGTGCTCACACAGACGAAGAGACTGGTCAAACCATCCTTGCTGGTATGGGTGAGCTTCACCTCGATATCATCATCGAGCGTATGCGTCGTGAATTCAAGGTTGACACTAATGTGGGTAAACCACAGGTTGCATACCGCGAGACATTCAAGGCTCCTGCACGTGTTGAAGGTAAATTCGTACGTCAATCCGGTGGTCGTGGACAATACGGTCACGTATGGGTTGAATTCGAACCGCTGGAAGCAGGTTCAGGTAACCAATTCGACAGCAAAATCGTCGGTGGTGCTGTACCGAGGGAATATATCGCTCCAGCTCAACAAGGTATTGAAGAAGCTATGAAGAATGGTGTTCTTGCAGGCTTCCCGCTTGTAGACGTTAAAGCCACAATCGTAGACGGTTCATACCATGATGTTGACTCCAGTGAGATGGCGTTTAAAATCGCTGGTTCCATGGCTTTAAAAGCAGCAAAAGACAAATGTCAAGCTGTTCTTCTTGAGCCAATCATGAAAGTTGAAGTTACGGTTCCGGAAGAGTACATGGGTGACGTTATGGGTATGCTGAACTCCCGTCGTGGACGCATCGAAGGTATGGATGCCCGTGGAAGTGCGCAAATCATTCGCGCTAAAGTACCTCTTTCCGAAATGTTCGGATATTCAACAACGCTTCGTTCCGGTACACAAGGACGCGGTGTGTTCTCTATGGAGCTTTCCCACTATGAAGAAGTTCCTAGAAACATTTCTGAAGAAATCGTGTCGAAACATAAAGGCGAAGAATAATTTTTGTATCTGCTGATCGGAGGGATTTCCTTCATGGAAGCCTCTCCGATCAGTCCAACATAACAAT
The DNA here is from genome assembly GCF_003931855.1 of Paenibacillus lentus. Taxonomy (NCBI): domain Bacteria; kingdom Bacillati; phylum Bacillota; class Bacilli; order Caryophanales; family Paenibacillaceae; genus Paenibacillus; species Paenibacillus lentus. The sequence continues at coordinate 1,632,463 of NZ_CP034248.1, forward strand.
CCATATTTAAGGAGGAACTGTTTAAAATGGCAAAGGCTAAATTTGAACGTACAAAACCGCACGTTAATATCGGTACAATCGGTCACGTTGACCATGGTAAAACTACGTTGACTGCTGCAATCACTACCGTTTTGACTAAAACTTACGGTGGAGGTAACGCGATCGCATACGACCAAATCGACAAAGCTCCAGAAGAGCGCGAGCGCGGTATCACTATCTCTACTTCCCACGTTGAGTATGAGTCGGCTAACCGCCACTACGCTCACGTTGACTGCCCAGGTCACGCCGACTATGTTAAAAACATGATCACTGGCGCGGCTCAAATGGACGGTGCAATCCTGGTTGTATCCGCAGCTGACGGCCCAATGCCGCAAACTCGCGAGCACATCCTGTTGTCCCGTAACGTAGGCGTTCCTTACATCGTTGTATTCTTGAACAAATGCGACATGGTTGAAGACGAAGAACTTCTTGAGCTTGTTGAAATGGAAGTTCGCGACCTGCTTAACGAATATGAGTTCCCAGGTGATGACACTCCAGTTATCCGTGGATCCGCTCGTGAAGCTCTTCAAAATCCAGATGGCGACTACGCTAAGAAAATCATTGAAATGTTCGAAATCATCGACGAGTACATTCCGCTTCCAGAGCGTCCGGTTGACAAACCATTCTTGATGCCAGTTGAGGACGTATTCTCCATCACTGGTCGTGGTACGGTTGCTACAGGCCGCGTTGAGCGTGGTACTGTAAAAGTCGGCGACGAGGTTGAAATCGTTGGTATTTCCGAAGAAACTAAAAAATCCGTTGTTACGGGCGTTGAAATGTTCCGTAAATTGCTTGATTCCGCTGAAGCGGGTGACAACATCGGTGCATTGCTCCGTGGTGTAGATCGTTCCGAAATCGAGCGCGGTCAAGTTCTTGCAAAGCCAGCTTCCGTTAATCCGCATACAGAGTTCACTGCTCAAGTATACGTATTGACTAAAGAAGAGGGCGGACGTCATAAACCTTTCTTCACAGGTTACCGTCCACAATTCTATTTCCGTACTACAGACGTAACTGGTGTTATTAACCTGCCAGAAGGTTCCGAAATGGTTATGCCTGGCGACAACATCGAAGTTACTGTATCCCTGATCGCCCCAATCGCGATTGAAGAAGGAACTCGTTTCTCCATTCGTGAAGGTGGACGTACTGTAGGATCCGGTGCGGTTGTATCCATCCAAAAATAATAAGGTTACCTAACCTTACAACAAAAACTGCCCTGGGCTTTATGACTCAGGGTAGTTTTTTAGTGTATTACCAGGTGATTCACAGTGATTCATAGCTTAATTTTATAAATTAACATCGGGTTCCTTCCAATATATATGGTATAAAAATTCCGATAAAAATGTATAATATTTTGCTTGCATTACATCTGTCTTTTCTATATAATAGTGAATGTTGTTCTGTGACTGTGCGATGATGTGAGAGGTTACTGACACACCCGGCCCCTTTGCCATGGGAGGGTGCTCAGAAAATTTTCACGGAGTATGTCCGATAAAAAATTGGGCGATAGAAGGAGGGACTAAAATGGCAAAGCAAAAAATTCGTATTCGTTTGAAAGCTTATGATCACAGAATTCTTGATCAATCCGCAGAGAAAATCGTTGAAACGGCAAAACGTTCAGGTGCTGGTGTATCCGGACCGATTCCGCTTCCGACTGAGAAACAAATCATTACTATTCTCCGTGCGGTACACAAGTACAAGGATTCCCGGGAGCAATTCGAAATGCGGACGCACAAACGTCTGATCGACATTGTTAACCCGACTCCACAAACTGTGGATGCCTTGATGCGCTTGGACCTGCCGTCCGGTGTAGATATCGAAATTAAATTGTAATATCAATCGTAAGTTGATTAGGAAAGGAAAAGAGGTGTCAACATGAAAGGTATCTTAGGGAAAAAACTCGGAATGACTCAAGTGTTTACTCCGGAAGGAATTGTTATTCCTGTAACGGTAATCGAAGCTGAGTCCAACATCGTCCTGCAGAAGAAAGATGCAGAGAACGATGGATATGAAGCGATTCAAATCGGTTATGCCGATAAGAAAGAAAGCAGAGCTACCAAACCTGAATTAGGTCACGCTAAAAAGGCGAATTCAGCACCTAAGCGCTACGTTCGTGAAATTCGCGGTGTTGATTTGGCAGCATATGAAGTTGGCCAAGAGGTCAAAGTTGATATTTTTGCTGAAGGCGAATTTGTTGACGTAACAGGTATTTCTAAAGGTAAAGGATTCCAAGGTAGTATCAAACGTTGGGGTCAAAGCCGCGGACCGATGTCTCACGGTTCCCGTTACCATCGTGGTCCAGGTTCCATGGGTTCCATCCAAGCCAACCGTGTTCCTAAAGGCAAGAAGCTGCCAGGACATATGGGTAACGAAACAGTGACGATTCAAAACCTTGAAGTCGTTCGCGTGGATGCTGAGCGTAACGTATTGCTGGTTAAAGGATCCATTCCTGGTCCTAAAAATAGCGTAGTAAAAATCAAACAAGCGGTGAAGAAATAATCGCTTTAAAGAAAGGAGGAACAAAGAATGCCTAAAGTAGCACTTTATAATGTCAGTGGTAGCCAAGTGGGCGAAGTCGAACTGAATGACGCGGTATTCGGTATTGAGCCGAACGTTCACGTTCTTCATGACGCAGTTGTTATGCAGCGCGCTTCCCTGCGTTTGGGTACTCATAAAGTAAAAGGACGCTCCGAAGTACGCGGAGGCGGCCGTAAACCATGGAAACAAAAAGGCACAGGTCGTGCTCGTCATGGTTCGATCCGCTCCCCACAATGGGTTGGCGGTGGAATCGTGTTTGGACCGACGCCGCGCAGCTATGCGTATAAATTGCCTAAGAAAGTTCGCCGTTTGGCGATTAAATCGGCTCTTTCTTCGAAAGTGATCGATCAAGACATTATCGTATTGGACGCGCTCAGCCTGAACGCTCCTAAGACGAAAGAGTTTGCAGCCATTCTGAACAATCTGAAAGTAGACCGCAAAGCATTGATCGTAGCACCGAGCTATGATGATAATGTAGCGTTGTCCGCACGCAATATCCCAGGTGTTAAGTTTGTTGCAGCTGACGGCATTAATGTTCTTGACGTGTTGACGCACGACAAACTGATCATTACGAAAGAAGCAGTTCAGAAGGTAGAGGAGGTGCTCGCGTAATGAAGGATCCTCGTGATATAATTAAACGTCCGGTGATTACGGAACGTACGGCTGAATACATGGGTGAGAACAAATATGTTTTCAAAGTAGACATTCGTGCGAATAAAACCGAAATCAAACAAGCTGTAGAAGCGATCTTTGATGTAAAAGTGAGCAATGTGAATACGCTGCGTGTTCCTGGCAAGCCAAAACGTTACGGACGCCACTTCGGATATACTCCTGAATGGAAAAAGGCATTCGTTACGCTGACAGCTGACAGCAAACCGCTTGAGTTTTTTGAATCGGTATAATAGAACGTTAGAGCAAGGAGGGAAAAACAGTGCCAATTAAAAAGTATAAACCGACATCTCCGGCTAGACGGAACATGTCTGTATCCACTTTTGAAGAAATTACTACGGATCGTCCGGAGAAATCGTTGCTTGCTCCATTGAGCAAAACGGCTGGACGTAACAACCACGGTAAAATTACGGTTCGCCACCACGGTGGAGGACATAAACGTAACTATCGTATCATCGACTTCAAACGTAACAAAGATGGAATTCCAGGTCGCGTTGCTACAATTGAGTATGACCCGAACCGGACATCCAACATCGCTCTGATTCATTATGTTGACGGCGAGAAGCGCTACATTTTGGCTCCTAAAGGGCTGAAGGTTGGCGACATGATTGAGTCAGGACCTGAGTCTGACATCAAAATCGGAAATGCTCTTCCATTGGAGAACATTCCTGTAGGTACAGTTATCCACAATATTGAACTTCAACCAGGCAAAGGCGGACAGCTTGTTCGTGCAGCTGGTACAGAAGGACAATTGCTCGGTAAAGAAGATAAATACGTATCTGTTCGCTTGTCTTCTGGCGAAGTTCGTAAAATTCTTAAAGTTTGCCGTGCAACCATTGGTTCTGTAGGTAACCAAGACCATGAATTGATCAAGATTGGTAAAGCCGGTCGCGGTCGTTGGCTCGGCAAGCGTCCATCTGTACGCGGTCTTGTCATGAACCCTAACGATCACCCACACGGTGGTGGTGAAGGTCGCGCACCAATCGGTCGCAAGTCTCCGCTTTCTCCATGGGGCAAACCGACGCTTGGTTACAAAACGCGTAAAAAAGGCAAAGCTTCTGATAAATATATCGTTCGCGGCCGCACGAAGTAATCCGCTGCTAGCGGATCACTTCCTGGTCACGATTATAGAGGATATTAATAGCTGGCATAAGCCGGCTTAAGCCCGAAAAGACGAAGTCATTTTCAAAGTGGCGAAGGGAGGAAAAATACATGAGTCGCAGTCTGAAAAAGGGGCCATTTGTAGATGGTTACCTGCTGAAGAAAGTGGAAGAAGCGAGCGCAGCGAACAAAAAGGTTGTTATCAAAACTTGGTCCCGTCGCTCAACAATTTTCCCGCAATTCATTGGGCATACGTTCGGTGTATATGATGGTCGCAAGCATGTTCCGGTATATGTTACTGAGGATATGGTCGGACATAAACTCGGCGAATTTGCTCCAACCCGTACCTATAAAGGTCATACGGACGACGATAAGAAAACGAGACGTTAAGGGATAAGTTCTTCGTTTGAGAGGAGGTAACACACTATGGAAGCTAAAGCACATGCAAGGTCCATCCGTATTGCTCCGCGGAAAGCAAGATTGGTTATCGATTTGATCCGTGGTAAGCAAGTTGGCGATGCTATCGCAATTCTCCGCCACACGCCTAAGGCGGCTTCCCCAATCGTGGAGAAGCTTCTGAATTCGGCAATTGCGAATGCTGAGCATAACTATTCTCTGGATGTTAATAAATTGGTTGTTACGGAAGCGTACGTAAACCAAGGTCCTACAATGAAACGTTTCCGCCCACGGGCAATGGGACGTGCAAGTCGGATCAACAAACGCACCAGCCACATTACTTTGGTGGTATCCGAAAAATAAGGAGGGAAAACGCGTGGGCCAAAAAGTAAATCCGGTCGGACTACGAGTAGGGATTATCCGTGATTGGGAATCCAAATGGTACGCAGGCAAAGATTTCGGTGATCTTTTGCTTGAAGACGTGAAAATTCGTGAGCACCTGAAAAATAAACTGAAAGACTCCGCGGTATCTCGGATCGAAATCGAGAGAGCGGCTAATCGTGTGAATGTAACGATCCATACTGCTAAGCCGGGCATGGTTATCGGTAAAGGTGGTTCGGAAGTTGAAAACCTGCGTAATCAAATTACGAAAATCGCAGGCGGCAAAAAAGTTCACATCAATATCTCTGAAATCAAAAACCCTGATCTTGACGCGATTCTTGTCGCTGAAAGCATTGCACAACAATTGGAGCGTCGTGTTTCTTTCCGTCGTGCGCTTAAACAAGCGATTCAAAGAACAATGCGCGCAGGTGCAAAGGGGATTAAAACAGCAGTCGGCGGTCGTCTAGGCGGTGCTGAGATTGCTCGTTCAGAAGGCTACAGTGAAGGAACTGTTCCACTTCATACGCTTCGTGCTGACATTGATTACGGTACAGCTGAAGCTCATACGACCTATGGACGCCTTGGCGTAAAAGTATGGATCTATCGTGGAGAGGTTCTTCCTACGGCTAAGAAACAACAAGCTGCCCAGGAAGGAGGCAATTAATCATGTTGGTACCTAAACGTGTAAAACACCGCAAGCAACAACGCGGTAGTTTGAGAGGTCAAGCTAAAGGCGGAACTGAACTGAATTTCGGTGAATACGGCCTGCAAGCTCTTGAGCCTACATGGATTACGAACCGCCAAATTGAGGCTGCGCGTATTGCGATGACTCGTTACATCAAACGTGGCGGTAAAGTATGGATCAAAATTTTCCCTGACAAGCCAATTACTCAAAAGCCTCTAGAAGTGCGGATGGGTAGCGGTAAAGGTAACGTCGAGAAATGGGTTGCAGTTGTGAAACCAGGCAAAATCATGTTTGAGCTTGCTGGTGTATCCGAGGAAATTGCTCGCGAAGCTATGCGGCTTGCCGCTCACAAACTGCCAATCAAAACAAAGTTTGTGAAACGTGAAGAATTGGGTGGTGAAGCAAATGAAAGCTAATGAACTTCGCAACTTAACCACTGCTGAAATTGAACAGAAAATCGCGGGTTTTAAGGAAGAGCTTTTCAACCTCCGTTTTCAATTGGCCACCGGCCAGCTTGATAACCCGACTCGGATCCGTGATGTGCGGAAAGATATAGCTCGTGCTAAAACCATTTTACATGAAAGAGAACTTGGTATTACTAGCTAATATTGCGCTCCACATAAGCGAAGCGCCTAAGTCCAGGAAGGAGGCTAACCATGAGCGAACGCAATGCCCGTAAAGTGCAAGTTGGTAAAGTTGTCAGTGACAAAATGGATAAAACCATCGTTGTAGCTGTTGAGACTTACAAGAAGCATGATTTGTACCACAAACGCATTAAATATACGAAAAAATTCAAAGCACATGATGAGAACAACACTGCAAAAATTGGTGATACGGTTAGAATCGTCGAAACTCGTCCGCTGTCTAAAGATAAGCGTTGGAGACTCGCAGAGATCATCGAAGAAGCAGTTATTATTTAACAGCATGGAAGCTTAAACTGAAAGGAGGAAATAACCATGATTCAAGCATTCTCACGATTGCAAGTAGCCGACAACTCTGGTGCGAAGGAATTGATGTGTATCCGTGTTCTCGGCGGCACTGGTCGTCGTTCGGCACATATCGGAGATCTGATCGTTTGTTCCGTAAAACAAGCAACACCAGGCGGCGTTGTCAAAAAGGGTGACATCGTTAGAGCGGTAATCGTACGTACGAAGCGTTCTGTTCGTCGTAAAGATGGTTCTTATATTTCGTTTGACGAAAATGCAGCGGTTGTTGTTAAAGACGACAAGAGCCCGCGCGGCACACGTATTTTCGGACCTGTTGCTCGTGAACTTCGCGATAGAGATTTCATGAAAATCATTTCCTTGGCTCCGGAAGTTATCTAGTACGTATGTGAAACAGGAAGTTCGACGAAACAGGAGGTGTAAAGAATGCCTAGACTGAAAAAGATTCTGGAATCCCATAACAATAAACTGCACGTCAAAAAAGACGACACGGTTATCGTGATCACAGGTAAAGACAAAGGCAAAAAAGGCCGCGTCATCGCTGCGTATCCTCGCGAAAACCGCGTGCTTGTGGAAGGCGTGAATATGGTTAAGAAACACCAAAAACCTAATCAGCTGAACCCGCAAGGCGGAATTATTGAGAAGGAAGCTCCGATTCACGTATCGAACGTTATGCACGTTGATCCTAAGAGCGGAAGTGTAACCCGTATCGGTTACAAAGTATTGGATAACGGCAAAAAAGTTCGTGTTGCTAAAAAATCGGGTGAAGTAATCGACTAATCCAGTAACGCAAAGAAAGGAGGTCCATGATTCATGGCAGCAAGATTGAAAGAACGTTTTTTGAATGAAGTAACGCCTGCTTTGATTCAAAAATTCAACTATACAACGGTAATGCAAGTACCTAAAGTCGAGAAAGTTGTAATCAACATGGGTGTTGGTGAAGCTGTAGCTAACTCGAAAGTGCTTGATTCCGCAGTTAATGATTTGCAACTGATTGCCGGACAAAAGCCGGTTATCACACGTGCTAAGAAATCCATCGCAGGATTTAAGCTTCGTGAGAATATGCCGATCGGCGTGAAGGTAACTCTTCGCGGTGAGCGCATGTACCATTTCCTCGACAAATTGTTCAACGTAACGCTTCCGCGTGTACGTGACTTCCATGGCGTGTCCAACAAAGCGTTTGATGGACGTGGTAACTATACGCTTGGTCTTAAAGAACAATTGATTTTCCCAGAGATCGAATACGATCAAGTGGATAAAGTTCGCGGTATGGACATCGTTATTGTAACAACGGCTAAAACGGATGAAGAGTCTCGTGAGTTGCTCACAGGACTGGGAATGCCTTTTGTAAAGTAAGTTAGGTCGTAATGAATTCTCCGAAACTATTTAGGAGGTGTCAGGCTAAGTGGCAAAAACTTCGATGAGAGTTAAACAACAACGCGCACCGAAATTTAAAGTACGGGCGTATACCCGCTGTGAGCGTTGCGGTCGTCCACATTCGGTACTGCAAAAGTTTAAAATATGCAGAATTTGTTTCCGTGAATTAGCTTATAAAGGCCAGATTCCTGGCGTGAAAAAAGCAAGCTGGTAAACAATCAACAACGGGAAGGAGGTTTACACGTATGACTATGTCAGATCCAATTGCAGATATGCTTACTCGTATTCGTAATGCGAACACAGTTCGTCACGAAACGGTGGAACTGCCTGCCTCAACGATCAAAAAGCAAATCGCCGAGATTTTGAAACGTGAAGGTTTCATCCGCGATGCAGAATATATCGATGACAACAAACAAGGGATCATCCGTCTTTTCTTGAAATACGGCCCTAACAACGAACGCGTTATTACTGGCTTGAAGAGAATCAGTAAACCAGGTCTTCGCGTTTACACGAAGAGCACTGAAGTTCCTCGTGTACTGGGCGGTTTGGGAATCGCGATTATTTCCACTTCCAAAGGAGTTATGACCGACAAAGAAGCACGTCAGTCTAAAGCCGGCGGCGAAGTTGTCTGCTACGTTTGGTAATTAACGTCACAAAACAAGGAGGTGCAGCAAATGTCTCGAATTGGTCGCAAACCAATTACAGTACCAAGTGGTGTGGATATCACACTCGATAATAACGTAATTACGGTAAAAGGACCGAAAGGTACTTTGACTCGTGAACTTCACAAGGATATGAAAGTCACTGTTGAGAACAATGAGATCACAGTGGAACGTCCTTCTGATCATAAAACGCATCGTTCCCTACACGGTACAACACGCAGTGTAGTGAGCAACATGGTGAGCGGAGTAACTGAAGGGTTCACCAGAAATCTTGAGCTGGTTGGGGTCGGATACCGCGCAAGCAAATCCGGAGAGAAGCTCGTACTCAACGTAGGGTACTCCCATCCGGTAGAGATCACTCCAGAGCCAGGCATTACTTTTGAAGTGCCTTCTAACACGAAAATCGTCGTTAGCGGAATTAACAAAGAGCGTGTTGGTGAATACGCTGCTAAAATCCGTTCCGTGCGCGAGCCTGAGCCATACAAAGGTAAAGGGATTAAGTACGAAGGTGAACGTATTATTCGTAAAGAAGGTAAAGCCGGTAAGAAGAAATAACTTTCTTCTTAGCGGATCAATCCTTCTGGCGAGTTGAACGATATGTGTTGTTTACGTAAACCGAAGGGAGTGAAATGGAAGTCATGATTACTAAAGTTGACAAGAACAAAGCTCGTCTGAAAAGACATTTGCGCGTACGGAGAAAAATCCAAGGAACGGCTACTCGTCCTAGATTGAACGTATTCCGTTCTTCCAAACATATTTATGCACAGCTGATTGACGATGTGGCTGGGGTAACTCTCGCATCGGCATCAACGCTTGATAAAGAATTGAGCGAAGGTATCGCTAATGGCGGAAACGTAGAAGCTGCTCGCAAAGTTGGCGAACTGATCGCTAAACGTGCTCAAGATAAAGGCTTCAAGAACGTTGTATTTGACCGTGGAGGATACTTGTATCATGGACGTGTTCAGGCACTGGCTGATGCGGCTCGTGAAGCAGGCCTTGAATTCTAAAATAATCACTAAAAGGAGGTTAACGACTTGCGTGTAGATCCGAATACTTTAGAACTGACTGAAAGAGTTGTAAATATTAACCGCGTAGCTAAAGTAGTAAAAGGCGGACGCCGTTTTAGTTTCAGTGCGCTAGTAGTTGTCGGCGACGGCAAAGGCTGGGTTGGCGCTGGGATCGGTAAGGCAGGCGAAGTTCCTGATGCGATTCGCAAAGGAATTGAGGATGCCAAGAAAAACCTTGTATTCGTTCCACTCGTGGGAACTACAATCCCTCACCAAGTAATCGGGCATTTCGGCGCTGGCCGCGTGCTTCTGAAACCGGCATCCGAAGGTACTGGGGTTATCGCAGGCGGACCAGTTCGTGCAGTACTAGAACTTGCTGGCGTTGGCGACATTCTAACAAAATCTTTAGGTTCTTCGAATTCTATCAACATGGTTAACGCGACTTTGGAGGGCTTATCCCGTCTGAAACGCGCTGAAGATGTTGCGAAATTACGCGGTAAATCCGTCGAAGAACTTCTCGGTTAAGGAGGGAATCTCATGGCAAAGCTGCAAATTACCCTCGTACGTAGTTTGATCGGTACATCGGAGAAACAGCGCACAACCGTTCAAACGTTGGGATTGCGCAAAATCAACCAAACCGTGGTCCAACAAGACAATCCTGCCATTCGTGGTATGATTAATATTGTAAGCCATTTGGTATCCGTTGAAGAAATCCAAGGATAACTCCCTGACAAGTATTAGCGGATTTCGCTATTGAATTATAATGGCATACCGATCGGTTGTCATTTTCGCAAGTGAAACAATAAATAAGGAGGTGCAACGAACGATGAAGTTACATGAGCTTTCCCCTGCTCCAGGTTCCCGCAAAGAACGCAAACGTGTTGGACGCGGTACAGGAAGTGGTATGGGTAAAACATCAACTCGTGGTCACAAAGGTCAAAATGCTCGTTCCGGCGGTGGTGTCCGTCCGGGCTTCGAAGGCGGTCAAAACCCGTTGTATCGTCGCTTGCCTAAACGCGGATTTACGAATCCTACGCGGAAAGAGTATGCGATTGTGAACACCCAGGAATTGAACAACTTTGCGGCGGATACAGAGGTTACTCCTGAGCTGTTGTTTGAACAAGGAATCGTGAAGAACGCAAAAAGCGGCATCAAGATTCTTGGCAACGGTGAAATTACTGTCAAATTGACGGTTAAAGCGAATAAGTTCTCTCAATCCGCGGTAGAGAAAATCGAGGCTGCCGGCGGTAAAACCGAGGTGATCTAATGTTTAAAACGATGAAGAACATATGGCACGTTAAAGATCTGCGAACCCGTATTTTGTTCACACTTTTCGTCTTTATTATTTACCGGATCGGTACATTTGTCCCGGTTCCGGGCGTTAATAAAGAAGTGTTTAAACAGACCAACACTGCGGGAAGCGATTTGCTCGGGCTATTGAACACCTTCTCAGGCGGCGCGCTGCAAAATTTCTCGATTTTTGCAATCGGGATTTTCCCTTATATCACAGCCTCTATTATCATACAGCTACTGTCGATGGACGTTATTCCTAAGCTGGCAGAATGGGCGAAACAAGGCGAGCATGGCAAAAGAAAGACGGCTCAAGTCACTCGTTATGCAACGGTTGGCTTGGCCATCATCCAAGCCTTTGCAACCTCGATCGGTTTCAACCGCTTGTATGGTACTGAGATGGTACCGAACGCTACGTTTGGGGATTATATGTTAATCGCGATTGTATTGACCGCGGGTACATCATTCCTCATGTGGCTCGGTGAGCAAATCACTGAAAAGGGTATCGGTAACGGTATTTCGCTGATTATCTTTGCGGGTATCGTCGCTTCGATTCCGACGCATATTCAGAATATCGCGATGTCTGATTTCATTGTTTCTGGGCAAACGTTCATGAACATTGTTAAAACCATTGCGATTATCATCGTGTTGGTGCTTATTGTGATCGGTGTTATTTACATCCAACAAGCGATACGTAAAATTCCGGTACAATACGCTAAACGGGTTGTAGGGAACAAAATGTATGGCGGGCAGAATACGCATATTCCGCTCAAAATCAATGCAGCGGGCGTTATTCCAGTTATCTTCGCTTCATCCCTGTTGCAGTTTCCAGTAGTCATTGCTAGCTTCTGGTCAACACATGGCTGGGCACAATGGATCAGCAGTAACATGAACATTGACCGCCCGCTGGGGATCGTGTTGTACGTCGTGATGATTATTGGATTCACGTTCTTCTATACGTTTGTACAGATGAACCCGCAGCAAATGGCAGATAACATGAAAAAGAATGGCGGATACATTCCGGGGATTCGTCCGGGGAAAACGACGGCTACTTATCTGACTCGGGTTCTTTCCCGACTGACGATGACGGGCGCTCTGTTCCTGGCCTTTATCTCTGTACTTCCGGTGATTCTCGGTGCTTTGGCTGGATTGCCACGTACTGTACAAATCGGAGGAACTTCCATTCTGATCGTTATCGGTGTTGCGCTTGATACGATGAAGACGATTGAAGGGCAATTGATTAAACGTCACTATAAAGGCTTCATTAATAAATAGGGGATAGGTTCCAGGATTGAGCTTGGTTAACGAACTCTCCTGGCGCCTATTGTTCTGTTTTCTTAGCGAAGTGAACCAGTCTCGAAGGGAGTGCTTGACATGAACATCTTATTCATGGGACCTCCTGGAGCGGGAAAAGGAACACAAGCAGAGGCGATCGTTAACGAGTTTGGCATTCCTCATGTATCAACAGGCGATGCGTTTCGTCTGGCGATTAAACAGGGGACGCCTGTGGGGCTAAAAGCCAAGGAGTATATCGATCAAGGCCTGCTGGTACCTGATGACGTAACCGTTGGGATCGTTCGTGAGCGACTTCAGCAGTCCGATTGCGAAAAAGGTTTTTTATTGGACGGATTTCCAAGAACCCTTTCGCAAGCGGAAGCGTTGGAGGAATTGCTTGGCGAAATGAACCGGAAGCTTACGCATGTCATCAACCTGAAAGTGGATCGTAACAAATTGCTGGCTCGTCTTACGGGACGACGGATTTGCAAATCTTGCGGCTCTACTTATCATGTGATCTTTAATCCTCCTAAACAGGAAGGTGTTTGCGATAAGTGCGGCGGAGAATTGTACCAACGTTCTGATGATAATGAAGAGAGCGTAGGCACACGGCTGGACGAATATATCAATAAGACAGCACCACTTCTTCAGTTTTATGAAAGTAAAGGGCTGCTGACTGAAATTGATGGAGAACAGGAAATTGATACGGTAACGAAAAAAATCGTATCTTTACTGCGAGGTTAAGTAATGATCATTTGTAAATCCGAAACGGAACTAGGCTTTATGAGAGAAGCAGGGCGGATCGTCGCGGAGACGCACAGGCTCATGGCACAATCGATTGAGCCCGGGATTACGACGGGGGAACTCGATCAGATTGCTGATAAGTACATTCGCAGTCAAGGCGCGGTGCCGTCTTTCAAAAATTACAACGGCTTTCCTTACAGCATTTGCGCTTCGGTTAACGAAGAATTGGTGCATGGATTTCCCGGCAAACGCAAACTGAATGAAGGCGACATTATTAGTCTTGATATCGGCGCGGAGTACCGCGGCTATCATGGAGACTCGGCATGGACGTATCCGGTTGGCGAGATATCCGACGAAGCGAAGAAACTTCTCGAAGTTACGGAAGGCTCTCTCTTTGCTGGACTTGAGCTTGTCAAACCAGATGTTCGCTTATATACGATATCGCATGCTATTCAGCGTTACATTGAAGATGCAGGATTCTCGGTCGTTCGGGAATATGTCGGGCACGGCATTGGAGCGAAACTTCACGAGGAACCACAGATTCCGAATTACGGTATTCCAGATCGTGGCCCACGCCTGAAGCCAGGTATGGTTCTAGCTATTGAACCGATGGTCAACGTAGGTAAACGGTATGTAAGAACACTGGAAGATAATTGGACAGTCGTTACAGTTGACGGCTCGCTCTGCGCTCACTTCGAGCATACCGTAGCAGTTACGGCTGACGGTATGGAAATTCTCACTAAGCTGGACGTATAGGTGATGAAGGTGGAACACCGCTCAGAAGCCAATGTCGGCCAAATGGTGAGAGTGTTGAAAGGCAAGGATGCTGGGACGGTTGCTGTTGTTGTAGCGATTGTGGACACCAAGTTCGTACTTATCGCCGATGGGAATAAACGAAAGTTTGATCATCCCAAAAGGAAGAATGTACAGCATCTCGAACTATCGCCTGTTATTAGCAGCGAGGTTGTTCACAGTTTGCAGGAAAGCGGACGGGTAACGAATGCTAAACTGCGTCACGCAGTAATGGCATTTATTAAATCCGCCAATTTAAATGCTGAAGAGAAAGGAGACTGACTGTGGCTAAGGAAGATGTCATTGAAGTCGAAGGTGTAGTTATAGAACCACTGCCGAATGCTACTTTCAAAGTTGAGCTTGAGAACGGTCATCAAATTCTCGCTCATGTTTCCGGTAAGCTGCGGATGCATTTCATCCGTATTCTGACGGGAGATAAAGTGGTCGTTCAACTATCACCGTATGACCTAACTAAAGGTCGTATTACTTACCGTAAATAGACACCATATCAATTATAACAATTGTGTGGTATGATATTCAGGTTGAGTAAGTTTGCATTGTCAACATGAAGCGATCTGGCGAGGATCTGCAGCATGAAGTGTATGCTCTCGAAGTTAGTTTTACATTTGTAAAACTTTTAGGAGGTAATTAACATGAAGGTAAGACCTTCTGTAAAGCCTATTTGCGAGAAATGCAAAGTCATTCGTCGCAAAGGCCATGTAATGGTAATCTGTGAAAATCCTAAGCACAAACAAAAACAAGGTTAATAGAAGGGGGTGTAGCGTAAAATGGCTCGTATAGCTGGTGTGGACTTACCACGTGACAAACGCGTTGAGATCGCCTTGACTTACATTTTCGGAATCGGTAAAACGACTTCTCAGAAAATCCTGAGCACAGCAGGCATCAATCCGGACACTCGTGTTCGTGATTTGACGGAAGATGAGGTTAGCAAACTACGCGAAACGATCGACAAAGAGGTTAAAGTTGAAGGTGACCTGCGTCGTGAAATTTCCTTAAATATTAAACGTTTGATCGAAATTGGCTGCTACCGTGGTGTACGTCATCGTCGTGGCCTGCCTGTTCGCGGACAACGTACGAAAACGAATGCCCGTACTCGTAAGGGTCCTCGTCGTACAGTAGCGAACAAGAAGAAATAAGAAGGGAGGATAACAGACAATGGCTAAACCAAAAAAAGTCGTACGTACTAAACGTCGTGACCGTAAAAATATTGAATCCGGTGTGGCGCATATTCGCTCCACCTTCAACAATACGATTGTAACGATTACGGATCCGCACGGTAATGCGATCTCTTGGGCCAGCTCCGGCGGCCAAGGGTTCAAGGGTTCCCGTAAATCTACTCCATTCGCTGCGCAAATGGCTGCAGAAACAGCTGCAAAAGCGGCAATGGAACACGGCATGAAATCCGTCGAGGTTATGGTTAAAGGTCCTGGAGCCGGCCGTGAAGCCGCTATCCGTTCCCTGCAAGCGGCAGGCCTTGAAGTTAACATGATTAAAGACGTGACTCCAATCCCGCATAACGGTTGCCGTCCTCCAAAACGCCGTCGTGTCTAATGAAATTGCAAAAAGTGTGGTATAACAACATTGCAACTTGGTAACAATGGTTGTTTAGGCATACTACATGATACACTTCAGGAGACATGGCAGTTTTTTAGGACGACGTTTTGAAGGAGGGGTAATTTCGTGATAGAAATCGAAAAGCCGAAAATTGAGACCGTAGAAGTTAACGATGATGGCACCTATGGGAAATTTGTAGTAGAACCACTTGAGCGTGGATATGGCACCACTCTGGGTAACTCGCTGCGTCGGATTTTGCTCTCTTCTCTACCGGGTGCAGCGGTAACCTCGGTCCAGATCGATGGCGTTCTGCATGAATTTTCGACCGTTCCAGGTGTAATGGAAGACGTTACGGAGATCATTCTGAATCTGAAAGCTCTCTCTCTCAAAATCCATTCGGACGAGGAGAAAATCCTTGAGATCGATGCGGAAGGCGAAGGAGTTATTACGGCAGGTGATATCCGTGCGGATAGCGATGTAGAAATTTTGAATCCTGATTTGCATATTGCTACGCTTGAGCCGGGATCAAGACTTCACATGCGCATATTCGCAGGCCGGGGACGCGGTTATGTTCAGGCAGATCGGAATAAACGAGATGATCAACCAATTGGTGTCATTCCTGTTGATTCGATCTATACCCCGATTGCACGTGTCAACTACGTTGTAGAGAATACGCGTGTTGGCCAAGTGACCAACTACGACAAGCTTACGCTTGAAGTGTGGACAGACGGTAGTATCAAACCAGAAGAAGCGGTAAGCCTCGGAGCTAAGATTTTGACCGAGCACCTTTACCTGTTCGTGGGTCTCACGGACGAGGCGAAGGACGCGGAAATCATGGTGGAGAAGGAAGAAGATAAGAAAGAGAAAGTGCTTGAGATGACCATCGAAGAGCTAGATCTTTCTGTTCGCTCCTATAACTGCCTCAAACGTGCCGGTATCAATACCGTGCAGGAGCTGACGACGAAAACCGAAGAAGATATGATGAAGGTTCGGAACCTTGGACGCAAATCTTTGGAGGAAGTCCAAGAGAAGCTGGATGAGCTTGGACTCGGACTTCGTACGGAAGAATAGATTGCTTGAAACGTTTTAGCGAAGGAGGGGAAATACATGGCATACCAAAAGTTGGGCCGTAACTCTAGTGCACGTAAAGCTTTGTTCCGTGACCTGGTAACAGACTTGTTCTTGTACGAGCGTATCCAAACGACAGAAGCAAAAGCGAAAGAAGTTCGTTCTATCGCCGAGAAGCTGATTACAAAAGCAAAACGCGGAGATCTGCATGCCCGTCGTCAAGTCGCAGCGTTCGTTCGCCGTGAATCGATCGATGGAGAGCAAGATGCAATCCAAAAGCTGTTCACTGAAATCGCAACTCGTTACTCCGAGCGTCCAGGCGGATACACTCGTATCCTGAAGCTGGGACCTCGTCGTGGTGACTCTGCCCCTATGGTTTATCTTGAACTGGTAGATCGGGCTTAGTTCTTCGTGAATGGTCTCTATTTTCCCGTGAGGGGATATAGCTTATTCATAAAGAGAGCAACTGCGTGAAGGAGCCAGACTCCTGTTCTGCGGCTTTCAGCCCCGAACGAGCCAGGGTGGCTTGAGCGGGGCTTTGCTCTTATATGAGAACAGTATCACACCCGTCTGGGTGTGGTTTGGACTCTATATTATATGTGATGCAAAACTCTCTGTACGCAAGCCTGAATATGGCTCATTCGCTCGGAGAGTTTTTATTTTCAAATGATGAAGTAGAGCCAGGAAGGTGGCAAGGTTGTGCGTAATTTACTGATGACGGTCTGTTATGACGGAACTAGTTATTATGGCTTTCAGACGCAGCCTGGCGGCAACACAATCCAAGACTGTTTGGAGGCGGCAATACGGCATTTAACGGGCGAGGTAGTCAAAATTCATGGATCTGGCCGTACAGATGCGGGGGTTCACGCACGGGCACAACCGTTTCACTTCATTACCTCATCGCAAATTCCGGTAGAGCGCTGGTGTCTAGCATTAAATGCACGCCTGCCTGCAGATATTCGGGTAACGGCTGCTGAAGAGGTAGAACTTGATTTTCACGCGAGACGCTCGGCTAAACGGAAAACATACCGTTATACGATAAATGCTAACCGGGTTCCTGATGTGTTTCAAAGAAATTACCAGCTCCACCATCCGGGGAGACTTAATATTTCTGCAATGCAGAAAGGTTTAAGCTATCTTATAGGAACGAATGATTATACGTCGTTTGCTTCCCGCCATTCCACGAAAGCTAGTCATGTTCGGACGATCGATGAAGCTAGAATCGAGGTGGATACGTCCTTGGCGAGACCGGAATCCCGGGATCAGGGAGTAGTACATCTGTATATTAGCGGTAATGGCTTTCTGCAGCATATGGTTAGAATTATTGTAGGAACACTGCTAGAAGTAGGTCAGGGCAAGCGGCTTCCAGAGGAAATGAAGCAGATCCTGGAAGCGAAGGATCGCAAAGCGGCTGGTCCAACGGCAGAGAGCAAAGGACTTATGCTGTGGAGCGTGGAATATGATTAGGACTGGAGGCTACATTATTATGAAATGTCCTGTATGTAATGATGTTCGTATGAGAGAAGTTGAAAAGAATGGCGTGTTAATTGATGTTTGTCCGGATTGTAAAGGGGTATGGTTAGATCGTGGGGAACTGGAGAAGCTGCTTGGGGAAATACGTGAATTGCGGCCGGAGTTCGATGAGTGGTACGAGAGTCGGGAAGGTGGACAAGCATATCATCAAGGGTATCAGCAATATGGCCAGCCCGGGCCTAACCTAAATAAAGGTTATGGAACTCCTCCACCTTCACAGCAGGGCTACAACCCTGGATACGGGAATCAACCGCCGCAGCAAGGCTACGACCCTCGCTTTCATGGAAGTAAGTATCACAAGAACCACTATAAATATAAAAAGAAAAAGTCCGTTCTGGACGTTCTAGGAGACTTATTCGATTAAAGTACACACATATTGAATTTACTCCTAAAAAAGACTTGCGTAATAAATTCGCATCCTGTAAAATATAAGTTGTGTTTTCTTATGGCTATCCCACAGCCCCCAATAAGAAAAAGATACATCAATGATAATTTAAATGCGAATAAGCATACGAACGAAGATAAATATGCCAGATTCGTTCTGCGCCCAAAGAGCATGAACATCTCTGGTATCTATGAATGATTTCGGACGAGAATGAAGGAGGATCTTTACATGCGTACCACCTATATGGCTAAGCCAAGCGAAGTTGAACGCAAATGGCACATCATCGATGCCGAAGGCAAAACGCTGGGCCGTCTGGCAAGCGAAGCTGCGGCATTGATTCGCGGTAAACACAAACCAGGATTTACACCTCATGTTGACGGCGGTGACTTCGTTATCGTTATCAATTCTGAGAAAATCAGACTGAGCGGCAACAAAATGGAAAGTAAGAAATACTATCGTCACTCCCAATATACAGGTGGTCTTAAAGTGACGGTTGCTCAAGACCTTTTGAGAACAAGACCTGAACGTATGATCGAATCAGCAGTTCATGGCATGCTTCCTAAAACTCGCCAAGGTGAGAAAATGAAGCTGAGATTGAAAGCTTATGCGGGTACTGAGCATCCACATGCAGCACAAAAACCTGAAGTTTACGAACTTCGCGGATAATTAAAAGGGAGGACAGTTTCATGGCACAAGTACAATACTATGGGACAGGTCGTCGTAAACATTCGGTAGCTCGTGTTCGCCTTGTACCGGGTGAAGGACGCATTGTCATCAATAAACGTGATATCAATGACTACTTCGGTTTGGAAACTCTCAAACTGATCGTTAAACAACCTCTAAATTTGACGGAAACAACTTCAAGCTACGACGTGATCGTAATTGCTCACGGCGGAGGCATTTCTGGTCAAGCCGGAGCGATTCGCCACGGTATTTCCCGTGCATTGCTTAAAGCAGACCCAGAGTTCCGTCCTGCACTGAAGAAAGCAGGCTTCTTGACTCGTGACCCACGTATGAAAGAACGTAAGAAATACGGTCTTAAAGCTGCTCGTCGTGCACCACAATTCTCCAAACGTTAATTTCAACGCTTGCAGCCTGTTCCGGTTATCCTGGAGCAGGCTGTTTTTTTATGTTAAGAAATGACCTAGTGTAACTAATGAAATACATATTAGGTGGGTATTTTGATTAAATTGATGTTAAAACGTGTATTACATAATAGCTCTTTATATGTTGCAGTCTGAACAATTATCCAGTCCGATATTCTTTGTTAGTCAAGAATTGGAGAAGCAGCGAGCGAAATATTACCACTTTCTAAATGAAACCTGGGGGAAAAAATGAACTGATATTTAAAGATGCATCACAAAAAAGAAATGTTGAGTATTTTAACTATGATGTTTTAGATCTATTTGATAAGTAAACTAAACTCAGCTCTTGCATATATGCAAGGGCTTTTTTCTTGTGTTCATATTGACTTATTGTTAAAAAGTTCTATACTTTAAATTATAATTCAAATCTGATTAGTAGGAATATTTCCTTGTTTATGTAAGTTGACTGCGAGGGGGATGGAACCATGAATTTATTGGAGAAAGAACAATTGATTCAAAGTAAGGCGGAAGAGTTTGAGAATGCTTCAGCTGAAGAGGTGATCGCTTGGGCGATTCAGACGTTTCCGAATATTACGTTTGCCTGTAGCTTCGGAGCGGAGGATGTCGTTCTAGTCGATATGGTGCAAAAGATTAGTCCATCGACGGATATTTTTTATTTGGATACGGACTTCCATTTTAAAGAAACGTATGAAACTCGTGATAAAATGGCCTCCAGGTACAATCTTGAATTCGTTCGTGTATCTCCGCAAATTACGCCAGAGGAGCAAGCTGCTCGGTATGGGGAGGAGTTGTGGAAAAGTGATCCGAATGCCTGCTGCAACATCCGTAAGGTGGAGCCGCTGACTCGGGTATTGTCCGGATATGATGCCTGGATTACCGGAATACGCCGTGATCAGGCGCCTACACGTGCCAATGCGAAGAAGGTAGAGTACGATACGAAATTCGGATTGGTTAAATTTAATCCGATAGCGAGCTGGACTTCCGAGGATGTATGGAATTACATCCGGGCTAATGATGTGCTTTACAATCCGCTGCATGATCAAAATTATCCGAGCATCGGTTGTGAGTATTGCACGAGACAGGTTATGCCTGGGGAAGATCCTCGGGCAGGACGCTGGTCAGGTTCAGATAAGATAGAGTGCGGACTTCATAAATAAATCATTATACAATTTAGTTACAGGGAGTGATGGAGATGACAGCAATTTTGCCGCACGGTGGCAAGTTAGTGAACCGGATTGTCACTGGTGAGGATAGAGAGAAGCTGCTTGTGTCTGCTAAGGAGCTACCGAAGATTCTAATAAACACATGGACGATTTCCGACCTGGATCTAATTGGGGTTGGTGCATTTTCTCCGTTGGAAGGATTTTTGAATAAAGAAGATTATGAATCCGTTGTTCATAAGATGAGACTGGCGGACGGCACAGTATGGAGCATTCCGATTACCTTGTCGGTGAGCGAAGAGCAGGCTGATCAATTAGAAGTCTCCAAACGAGTAGCCTTAGTAGGTGAACAGGATGGGATTGTATACGGGCTTCTGGATGTACAAAGTGTATATAAGGTGGATCAGGCTGTAGAAGCCAGAAATGTATTTAAGACGGAGGATACGGAGCATCCAGGTGTAGCTAAGCTATTTGAACGATCACCATATTACGTAGGTGGTCCGGTACAGGTGCTGAATCGACCGCAACCGGAGCGTTTTGGCGAATTTTACTTCGATCCGGCGGACACGCGACGTTTATTTGCCGAGAAGGGCTGGAGAACCGTAGTTGGATTCCAGACACGTAACCCGGTACATCGCGCGCATGAATATATCCAGAAGAGCGCGATGGAAATTGTGGATGCGCTGTTCTTGAATCCGTTAGTCGGGGAAACGAAATCGGATGACGTTCCAGCAGATGTACGGATGAAGAGTTATCTCACATTGCTGGAGAATTATTACCCTGCTGACCGCACCTTCCTCGGGGTATTTCCGGCAGCTATGCGTTATGCGGGGCCGCGAGAAGCGATATTCCATGCGATGGTTCGTAAAAATTACGGCTGCACTCATTTTATCGTTGGTCGCGACCATGCAGGTGTTGGTGATTATTACGGAACCTATGAGGCGCAGGAAATATTTTTGAATTTCACGCCAGAAGAACTCGGTATCTCTCCATTATTTTTCGAGCATAGCTTTTTCTGTAAGACTTGCGGCAATATGGCTTCCAGCAAGACATGTCCGCATCCGAAGGAATCTCATTTGACATTGTCCGGCACGAAGGTAAGAGCTTTACTGCGTGATGGCGTATGCCCGCCGCCGGAATTTACTAGACCAGAAGTTGCAAAGGTGTTGATTGAAGGCATGAGTCACCAGGTTATTATTTAACCGTATAGATAAGGTATATTTGTCCACCTCGTCCCATATAGATGATTAGAATCATTATGGGTGCGGAGGTGGCTTTTTTATGGGCTCACGAGATAAGGTGACGCTATGGATTCCCTTAAGTCATATCAAAAAACTGATGCTCGGCCTCGCCTTGCTGGGCATGTTATGGGGGATCGCATTTTATGAAGTCCCGGCGAGGAATGCCTGGAATTATTGGAGTCTGCCATTGGCCGGAATGACGATAGCTTTGGATGCTGGACACGGTGGGCCTGATGGTGGAGCGGTTAGTCGGCAGGGGCTCGTTGAGAAGGATATCAATTTGGCAGTGGCTCTCTATTTACGTGACTATTTGCAGCAAGCTGGCGCTATTGTGGTCATGACTCGCGAAGATGATCGGGACTTGGCCGATGAAGAGACGAAGGGGTACAGTAAGCGTAAAACCGAGGACTTGAAGCGGCGTGTTCGTTTTATAGAGGAGAAGCAGGCGAAGCTGATGGTCAGCATCCATATGAACAGTGTCCCGTCTAGCAGGTGGAGCGGAGCGCAAACCTTTTTTACTTCAGCGAATAAGGACAGCTATGATTTGGCCTACCTCATTCAGGAGGAGCTAATACGGAATTTGGAGAATAGTGATCGCGTTGCGAAAGGGAACGATAAGACGGTCTACCTGCTGGAGGCTTTGAAAGTTCCATCTGTCCTTGTTGAGGTCGGTTTTTTGTCCCATCCAGGGGAAGCGGCAATGCTCGGAAATGAGCGTTACCAACGTAAAGTGGCAGCATCGATCTATCAGGGAATTCTAAGATATAGCTCTGGCGAGAAGGGAAAGAGGGCAAATGAGAGCGGAGAGTGATATAATATACATAATTTAATTCAAGCAACACGATATGAT
Source organism: Paenibacillus lentus (assembly GCF_003931855.1). NCBI lineage: Bacteria > Bacillati > Bacillota > Bacilli > Caryophanales > Paenibacillaceae > Paenibacillus > Paenibacillus lentus. The sequence continues at coordinate 1,655,278 of NZ_CP034248.1, forward strand.
ACAAAGTCGAGGTGCTGTCATTGTTATCTAAGGAGCATATTCAAGCGGCCTTGCGTCCTATTGCCGAGCCTACGCTTAAGCGTAGCTTGGTGGAGCTGCAATGGATTCGTGACATGATGGTGAAAGAGGAGCGTGTTTCTTTAACGGTAGTTTGTCTAGAGAAGAATGAAGAGACACAGAGGCTGTTAGAGCAGGAAATTCGTGATCGTCTAGCATCAGCCGGGGTTAGTCATGTGCATATCAGATTCCGGGAGGCATCCGAGCGGGAACGCGAGGAGGTCGTTGGCAGGCAGGAAACGAGAGGGAATGAAGGAGCAGAAGAGCCTCCTGGTGAAGAGGTGCTGCGAAAAGGGCATGCAGCAGGCTTGGAGAAACTGCCGATCCTTGATCCGAAAGCCGGAGTGAAGTTTATCGCTATTGCCAGCGGTAAGGGCGGTGTAGGAAAATCTACTGTAACCGTGAATTTGGCAGCAGCGCTCGCACGGCATGGACAACGTGTTGGACTAATTGATGCAGATATATACGGTTTCAGCGTACCTGATATGATGGGGATTGAGGAAGTGCCTAATGTCGACGAGGGTGCTATCATTCCTGTAGAACGCTTTGGTGTCAAGGTGATGTCAATGGGATTTTTTATTCGCGAAAATAATCCAGTCATTTGGCGTGGACCTATGTTGGGAAAAATGCTCCGGCAATTTTTCGTTGACGTGGAATGGGGAGAACTCGATTATATGCTGCTTGATTTGCCGCCAGGAACAGGAGACGTAGCGCTTGATGTGCACCAGATGATTCCGCATAGCAGCGAGATCATCGTAACCACACCCCATGCGACTGCGGCCTTCGTAGCGGCGCGTGCGGGCGCGATGGCATTGCAGACAAACCATGAGATATTAGGTGTAGTGGAGAATATGGCCTATTATGAATGCTCGGGCTGTGGGCAAAAGGAATATATTTTTGGACGAGGTGGGGGGGCTCGTCTCGCAGAGACGCTGCATACTGGGTTGCTCGCGCAAATTCCGGTTGGTGCTCCTGATAACCATCCTGCAGAGCCTGACTTCTCACCTTGTGTATATAAGCAAGACAGCGCAATTGGTCAAATATATGATGAGATTGCCCAGCAAGTCATGAATAAATATGCGGAAGACTGACCAGGAGGTCAGTCTTCTTTGTAAATCAGCATATCTAGTCTTAGGGCGAAATGTATATCATACCTCCGCAGCATTTTAGCTGCCGCCGCCCCCTCCTTCACCGCCGCTTTGTCCACCTTGTCCGCCTTCTCCACCACCTTGCCCGGAGGAAGGCTCCTTCTCCAGTTTAGGTTGCAATTGTTCCTGAACGACTGTTTTTAGCAGTTCCATCACCTGCATTTTAAATAAAGGGCTTTGCATAGCTTCTTGCATGACTGTCATGGACTGTTTACGGAAGTCTGGTGTCTGGGTAAGATCGAGGAACATCTTCATTACTTCAGGCGATTTCATGATATCAGTGATTGATTTTTGATACGTCGGGTCTTTAATTAATTGCATATGCAGCTCTTTGTTCTGCGAATTAATCGCCTTGGCGAAATCACTGGCGAATTTCGGGTCGGTCATTATTTTTTCAAATTCTTTTTTGTATTCTGGTGATGTGATGGTTTCTTTTACCGCCAGGCGAACCTGTTCTGAGGTTTGAGAAGGGAGAATCATTTTGATTCCCATGCTACCCCCGCCGGATCCCGAGCCCCCGGATTCCCCAGAGCCTGACGAGCCAGAACTGCCACCGGAACCAGAACCGCTGCCACCTTCACCACCCGACTCGGATCCCGAGCCTCCAGATTGTCCTCCCTCACCGTTTTCAGATGGGGGTGAGCTCAGTGCTTCATAAATGGCTTTCTTTCCTTCATCGGTTTTAAGTATGTCAATGATCATAGACTTGGTTTCTTTGTATCCCCCACCTTGGGAAGAAGAGGAGCTTTGTTCAGAACCGCAAGCCGTCAGCGGGAGTGTGCAGGTACATATAAGGCAAATTATCCAACGGTAATTAACCCACTTCATGGTTCCATCCTCCTTCATGTCATCGCTGCATTTAGTATGCGGACGTGAAATAGGAATTATCCCCTTGAAAGGCATGGTGTTTTAACGGAATCGTTGGTAAAATAATTCGGTAATGGGGGGGGGAATGGACTTGAGTTTGAAAAATTGGCTGTATTTGTTCTGGACCACATTACTGGTCGGAGCAGTTGGCTCATTAGCGGTCGGTTTAATTTTGCAATGGACGGATACCGTGCAATTAAACGGCGTAGTTGATTTTGTGGTGAATGTCGGCATTTTACTCGGAGTAGGCATTATGGTAAGCGTTTATTCCCAGATGGGCTTCTTTGCTTATTTAATGATCAACTATATGGGAACAGGCGTATTCTCCAGAAGAACCTGGCAGTATATGCAAATTGTACTCACAGCACTGGCGCTGCTTGAGTTGATGTTCTTCCGTACATTCGTTGGTAAGGGGCAGGGTGGTAGTTCGGATATCATTCTTAGCGTCGTTATACTTATTGTATCTTGTGCTGTAGCTTTTTATAAAGCCAGGCTTACGAATACAACGGCGTGGATTCCTACCTTGTTTTTCATGATTGCCGTGACAATTGTAGAAATGATCGGGGTGCTTAAGATCGGGGTTAATGCAGCGACGGCCTGGATCGTTGCTCCGCTCCTGGCATGTAATGCTTATCAAATACTGATTTTACACAAAGTATTGAAGCCTGTTAGCACTTCTGTGCCCGTACAGAGCCCCCAATAGGAAGTAAGGAAGCTCAGTGTTATGCTGAGCTTTTTGTTTTCGCTGAATATAAGAAAAGGGCCCCCGCTAAAACGGAAGCCAACTCTTGATTTATATGCCCTGAGCCAGTTACATTCCTGCAGCTATATTAATTTGCTCTTGAATCCAAGCTTGATCCCTGACCTGGGTACCTTTAACGCCAGCTTCCTGAAGGAGATCTGAGACAGTGACGAATTCGTATCCTTTTTTGCGGAGCTCATCAATAATAATGGGTAAGGCTTCGTGCGTCTGTTTGACCGAGTCGCTAGCGTGCAACAGAACGATATCTCCAGGATGTGCTTTGCTGACTACGCGATTTACGATGTTTTCAACACCTTTATTCATCCAATCCTGGGAATCGGTATCCCATTGAATTACTTTATAGCCAAGATTGTTGGCAATTTTCAAGACGCGTTTGTCAAAATCGCCATTCGGCAGCCGGAGCAAATTTGGTGATTTTCCGGTTAGATCGGTTAAAATAGAATGAGCTGTTGTAATTTGTCTTTTGATTTCTTCGTCATCGAGTTCACTGTAGTTAACATGCTTATGGCCATGGCTGCCAATTTCAAAACCCTGCTGTTGAATGGCCTTGACGATTTCTGGATGGTTCTTGCTCCATGGGGAGGAAAGGAAGAAGGTTGACTTTTTTACATCCTTCTCTTTAAGAACTTGGAGAATCGGCTCCGCTCTCGTATCCCCCCAACTAATATCAAACGTCAAGGCAATAACCTTTTTGTCGGTGGATACACTATAAATGGCCGAAGCATTGTTCTCCTCAGAGAATACCGTAATATTCTCTTTCTCTACATAGATCACACCGGCTGCAAACAGGGCTGCGGCGAAGACAAACAAGAAGCGTTTGATCTTTTTCCCATTGAGGACGTAGAAGAAATTATTCATAAGTTATGCCCCTCTCGTATCAAATGAATTTGTCCGTTGTTACAATATATGATCGTACCTTCAGGGAATATTACCTTCTTGTCCGGAGGTAAGGGTATCATTCATGAATTACTTATATATAGGAGCTATTCCTGTAATGAATTAATATGAGATTTGAACAAAAAAAGCGCCTCCTGTATGCTGGGTCTTGGAATGCGAACCATTCACTGCCCTAATTAGAAGGAGGACGCTCAAATGAAGTATAAGCTAAAAGAGAAACAGAATCAACGCATTTTGGACATTACAGATCAAACTTTGGTTGTCGGTGCAGATATTGCAAAGGACACCCATGTTGCCAGAGCGATCGATTTTCGCGGAATCGAGCTTGGCAAAGACTGTGTATTTGAAAACAGCCGTAAGGGACTCTCGAAACTCGTATCGTGGATGAAGGCATTGCAGAGGCAGTACGCCAAAACAGATATTGTGTTTGGCATTGAGCCCACCGGACACTACTGGTTTCCCCTGGCTGAGTTCTTGCAAGACAAGGGCATTCGTATCGTGGTCGTGAATCCTCATCATGTGCATAAGAGCAAGGAACTGGAGGATAACTCCCAGACTAAAAATGACTACAAGGATGCCAAAGTGATTGCGGATCTTGTCCGTAACGGTCACTATACCGAACCCCAACTACCGACTAGCGTTTACGCAGATTTGAGAATTCTCATGAATATGCGTGAGAAAACGATGGTCAGTTTGGGGCAAGTCCAAAGACGGATTCAAAACTGGCTCGATCGGTTTTTCCCGGAGTTTAACAACGTCTTTAAGAGCTGGGAGGGCAAAGCCGCGCTCGTCACGTTGACTGAGTTTCCATTGCCGCAAGAGATCGTAGCCCTTGGCGCCACTGCGATCCTCGGGCGATGGAAGCAAGACGTACAGCGAGCCGTAGGGATAAAGCGAGCTGAAAAGCTTGTGGAAGCTGCCTCTGAATCCATTGGACTCACAGAAGGTACCACTGCTGCTAAGTTAGAGTTACACACTTGGATGCAACAGTACGCCTTATTTACACAACAACTGGAAGAGATCATGAATCAAGTGGAGTTATTACTCAAACAGATTCCTGGCACACAGGAAATGCTCACTATTCCGGGTGTAGGAATCACGACACTTGCTGGCTTCCTAGCAGAAACCGGTGACCTATCTCGGTATAGCCACGGTCAACAGATTATCCGTCTCGCGGGACTTAACCTGCGAGAAAACAGTTCTGGAAAGAAAAAGGGTCGAACGACGATCAGCAAACGAGGTCGATCACGTCTTCGAGCACTACTTTTCCGAGCCGTGTTGCCCATGGTGGCAAAGAACCCGGAGTTTAAAGCGATGCATCAGTATTATACGCAGCGCCAGGTCAATCCGTTGAAAAAGAAACAGTCTATTGTGGCGCTTTGTGGAAAACTGATTCGCATTTTACACACGTTAGGCACAAGGAAAATCGTATACAATGCCGCTGATGTCTTAGGACCGGTTCGCCGGGCTCAGCTTCAGTTGGCTGCTTAAATCAATCACGTTCAGGTCGATAGACTCACTATATGCTTAGGATCAATACAGAGACAATGGAAGCACGGATCAGCCGCAGGAACTATTCCATAAGGGCAACGACCCAGTAAAGGAGCGAGAAACGGCGTCCACCCCTTGAGAGGTAGAACGAAGGAATGTAAGGGCATAGACCCCGTGTGACATGGGAGGGTAAACCATCAAGGAAGTGTTGTGGATATCCAAGGTGCGATCATACGGAAACCACTTTTTTTTGGAAAATCCATTCCAATCTCTGTTCCCGCACACTGCCGAAAGGAAATAAATTCTATAAACTTCCCGTTATATCCACCTCTCGAGGTAGTCAATGTTAAAATTCTAAGGAAATGTGAGAAAGAGCGAGAAAATATTAATTTATAGTGGGAGGAACATATGTCTTTTCGTCGCTTTATTCAAGATTTAGTACAATATCGGTTGATGGTATTCATTGCTCTTGGACTTTTTGTCGCAGGAATCCTCGCGGGAGTTGTCTTTACGGATGAACTTGGCGCGATGATCGAGCCGCAAATAGAAGCACTGCAGGAGATGGGCGGGAAATTGTCGCAATCTCCTTCGCCGGAGCTAAGCTTCTTTATATTTATCTTTTTAAATAATGCTGTGAAAAGTTTATTTATAATGGGGCTAGGTGCTTTATTCGGGTTTATGCCGATTGTGTTCTTGGTGATGAATGGAATGGTATTGGGCTTTCTGGTTCATGCGGCATTGGCTCAAGGAGCCAACATGTTCGATTTGATCGTAAAAGGATTGCTGCCGCACGGAATTATAGAAATACCGGCTATTGTAGTTGCCGCGGCTTATGGGCTGCAGTTTGGTTATTTAGTAATGAAAAGTATAGGTGAGTTGGGCGCTAGGGATCGCCATGAGCGCAGTGTGAAGTGGGGGACGTTTTTTCGGGCAGTGGGAACAGCGGCTATCTGGATTACGGTGGCCTTATTAGTGGCGGCTATTATCGAAAGCACGATTACATTTCATTTGGTTCAAAACATAAAATGATAAAAGCATTCATATTTTTTCTAAAAATTGTGCATACCATTAAAGCGGTTCAAAAGGCAGAGTTTCTTAATTTGGAAAAAAGGTTAATCATCGTTAACCCACAGAGATGAGTTTCAAGATCTTGAACCTTCACGATGACCTTGAGATTTTCATCTTGGTCAAATAGGGGCTAAGAGCATAGTGCCATCAAATCCTGTACCAATCGTAACTTAGTTAGAAGAGGAGCTGTGAGCCATGTTGGGTATGTTATTTAATGAAAAAGAATGCAAGGAACTTGATTATGTTCTCCGTAAGGAACTAGATGAGATGCTTTTGGATATGAGCGACAATCGTCTTGATCAGGATATCAGACATGCGATTGCGAATCGATATAAGACCGTATTTCGGATGTATGCTCGGTTTGCCCCTTCAAAAGAACTCTCCAAATATGCACGAAGAGCTAGTTTTCCACAAGCAAGGCAATAATTTTATAAATGGTATTGACATAAGAATTAAAGATGTGATAAATTATTGTTCGTGCCTCTTTTGAGGCATGGGCAGGAAATTAAGAGTGAGATTAAGGAGTTAAAAACTTTTTTAAAAAAGCTCTTGCAAAAACCTAGCCAAGTATGTTATATTATAAAAGTCGCCGCTGAAACACGGCGTCGCAAGAGAAACGAAGTTGATCTTTGAAAACTGAACAACGAGTGAGCGGGTTTCACGGAAGTGAAATCTAAAAATAGAGTCAGATGCAAATCTGATCTCGTCAGATTCAAAATGAGCAAGTCAAACACTTTATTGGAGAGTTTGATCCTGGCTCAGGACGAACGCTGGCGGCGTGCCTAATACATGCAAGTCGAGCGGGATTATTTTGGAAGCTTGCTTCCGAAATGATCTAGCGGCGGACGGGTGAGTAATACGTAGGCAACCTGCCCCTCAGCCTGGGATAACTAGCGGAAACGTTAGCTAATACCGGATAATTTATTTCTTCGCATGAAGGAATAATGAAAGACGGAGCAATCTGTCACTAAGGGATGGGCCTACGGCGCATTAGCTAGTTGGTGAGGTAACGGCTCACCAAGGCGACGATGCGTAGCCGACCTGAGAGGGTGAACGGCCACACTGGGACTGAGACACGGCCCAGACTCCTACGGGAGGCAGCAGTAGGGAATCTTCCGCAATGGACGCAAGTCTGACGGAGCAACGCCGCGTGAGTGATGAAGGTTTTCGGATCGTAAAGCTCTGTTGCCAGGGAAGAACGTCTTGGAGAGTAACTGCTCTAAGAGTGACGGTACCTGAGAAGAAAGCCCCGGCTAACTACGTGCCAGCAGCCGCGGTAATACGTAGGGGGCAAGCGTTGTCCGGAATTATTGGGCGTAAAGCGCGCGCAGGCGGTCATTTAAGTCTGGTGTTTAATCCCGGGGCTCAACTCCGGGTCGCACTGGAAACTGGGTGGCTTGAGTGCAGAAGAGGAGAGTGGAATTCCACGTGTAGCGGTGAAATGCGTAGATATGTGGAGGAACACCAGTGGCGAAGGCGACTCTCTGGGCTGTAACTGACGCTGAGGCGCGAAAGCGTGGGTAGCAAACAGGATTAGATACCCTGGTAGTCCACGCCGTAAACGATGAATGCTAGGTGTTAGGGGTTTCGATACCCTTGGTGCCGAAGTAAACACATTAAGCATTCCGCCTGGGGAGTACGGTCGCAAGACTGAAACTCAAAGGAATTGACGGGGACCCGCACAAGCAGTGGAGTATGTGGTTTAATTCGAAGCAACGCGAAGAACCTTACCAGGTCTTGACATGCCTCTGACCGCTCTAGAGATAGAGCTTCTCTTCGGAGCAGGGGACACAGGTGGTGCATGGTTGTCGTCAGCTCGTGTCGTGAGATGTTGGGTTAAGTCCCGCAACGAGCGCAACCCTTGATCTTAGTTGCCAGCATTTCGGATGGGCACTCTAAGGTGACTGCCGGTGACAAACCGGAGGAAGGTGGGGATGACGTCAAATCATCATGCCCCTTATGACCTGGGCTACACACGTACTACAATGGCCAGTACAACGGGAAGCGAAACCGCGAGGTGGAGCGAATCCTATCAAAGCTGGTCTCAGTTCGGATTGCAGGCTGCAACTCGCCTGCATGAAGTCGGAATTGCTAGTAATCGCGGATCAGCATGCCGCGGTGAATACGTTCCCGGGTCTTGTACACACCGCCCGTCACACCACGAGAGTTTACAACACCCGAAGTCGGTGAGGTAACCGCAAGGGGCCAGCCGCCGAAGGTGGGGTAGATGATTGGGGTGAAGTCGTAACAAGGTAGCCGTATCGGAAGGTGCGGCTGGATCACCTCCTTTCTATGGAGAATCGTTCTCTGCAACGAGAACATTCAAAAAAAAGGCTGACGAAAGTCGCCGATCCCTTTGCAGATGCAAAGAGGTATATGCTTTCGAAGTAGCTTTACTTCGTAAAGCTTTTAGCTCACTCGTTGGTCAGTTTTGAGAGTTCAACTCTCAAACTTATCTTCCAACACTTACCGTTGAAACGGAAAGCTGAAAGATGATAAGATATTCTTCCGCCAGTCCAATGGCGAAGAAACTTGATCCTTGAAAACTGGATATACGAAACGAAATTTGCGTTTTAGAAATATTCCTTTTAGCTGAACTTGTGTCAAGTGATTGACCAAGGAAGTGAATAAAGGTAGTGATACTAGCGAACGTTTTGGGATAGGCGATCCTTTGTGAGTTGATTTCTTCCTTATATGAATTTATAAGATCAAGAAATCAAGGAGCAACAGAGCGAATAGCCCAAAATGCGAGCGATTATGGTTAAGCTACTAAGAGCACACGGAGGATGCCTAGGCGCTAGGAGCCGACGAAGGACGTGGCGAACAACGAAACTGCCTCGGGGAGCTGTAAGCAAGCTTTGATCCGGGGGTGTCCGAATGGGGAAACCCGGCTGTGGTAATACGCAGTCACTCACATCTGAATACATAGGGTGTGAAGAGGCATACCAGGGGAACTGAAACATCTAAGTACCCTGAGGAAGAGAAAACAAATGCGAATGCTTACGAAGTAGCAATACTTCGTATTGCTTTCAAGTGATTCCGTCAGTAGCGGCGAGCGAACGCGGAACAGCCTAAACCAGAGAGCTTGCTCTCTGGGGTTGTGGGACGTCTCACACGGAGTTACAAAGGAACCGATTAGACGAACAGGTCTGGAAAGGCCGGCCATAGAAGGTAAAAGCCCTGTAATTGAAAGTCTGTTCCCTCCGAGACGGATCCCGAGTAGTGCGGGGCACGTGAAACCCCGTATGAATCTGCCAGGACCATCTGGTAAGGCTAAATACTCCCTAGCGACCGATAGTGAAGCAGTACCGTGAGGGAAAGGTGAAAAGCACCCCGGAAGGGGAGTGAAAAAGAACCTGAAACCGTGTGCTTACAAGAAGTCAGAGCCCTATGCGGAAACTTGTTTCCGCACGGGTGATGGCGTGCCTTTTGTAGAATGAACCGGCGAGTTACGTTCCCGTGCAAGGTTAAGGTGAAGAGCCGAAGCCGCAGCGAAAGCGAGTCTGAATAGGGCGATTTAGTACGTGGACGTAGACCCGAAACCGGGTGATCTACCCCTGTCCAGGGTGAAGGTGCGGTAACACGCACTGGAGGCCCGAACCCACGTATGTTGAAAAATGCGGGGATGAGGTGGGGGTAGCGGAGAAATACCAATCGAACTCGGAGATAGCTGGTTCTCCCCGAAATAGCTTTAGGGCTAGCCTCGGTGAATAGAGTCGTGGAGGTAGAGCACTGATTGGGTGCGGGGCCCGCCAAGGGTTACCAAGCTCAGTCAAACTCCGAATGCCATGGACTTATAACCGGGAGTCAGACAGTGAGTGCTAAGATCCATTGTCAAGAGGGAAACAGCCCAGACCATCAGCTAAGGTCCCCAAGTGTGTGTTAAGTGGGAAAGGATGTGGAGTTGCACAGACAACCAGGATGTTGGCTTAGAAGCAGCCATCATTTAAAGAGTGCGTAATAGCTCACTGGTCGAGTGACTCTGCGCCGAAAATGTAACGGGGCTAAACACACCACCGAAGCTATGGCTTGAATCGACTTCACTGCTTCTTTGAAGCGGTGGATACTACGAGACATTTTTGCCGAAAGCAACCTTTGAAATGGTTCATGGGTTTCGGCCAAATGCTCCAGGGGTTAAACCGATCACTTCGAAGCTGGAGTGAAGTCGATTCAGGGGTAGGGGAGCGTTGTATGTGGATTGAAGTTGGACCGGGAGGACTGGTGGACTGCATACAAGTGAGAATGCCGGTATGAGTAACGAAAAGATCAGTGAGAATCTGATCCGCCGAAAGCCCAAGGTTTCCTGAGGAAGGTTCGTCCGCTCAGGGTAAGTCGGGACCTAAGGCGAGGCCGAAAGGCGTAGTCGAAGGACAACAGGTTGAAATTCCTGTACCACCATAATCCGTTATGAGCGATGGGGTGACGCAGTAGGGTAGTGACGCGAGCTGATGGATGCTCGTCCAAGCAGTGAGGCTGATGTGTAGGCAAATCCGCACATCGTTAAGGCTGGGCTGTGATGGGGAGGGAAAATTTACAGTACCGAAGGTCATGATCTCACACTGCCGAGAAAAGCCTCTAGCCAGGAGAAGGTGCCCGTACCGCAAACCGACACAGGTAGGCGAGAAGAGAATTCTAAGGCGCGCGGAAGAACTCTCGTTAAGGAACTCGGCAAAATGACCCCGTAACTTTGGGAGAAGGGGTGCCCCGGTAGTGTGAATAGCACGAGGGGGCCGCAGTGAAAAGGCCCAAGCGACTGTTTAGCAAAAACACAGGTCTGTGCGAAGCCGTAAGGCGAAGTATACGGGCTGACGCCTGCCCGGTGCTGGAAGGTTAAGGGGAGCGGTTAGGGAGCAATCCCGAAGCTGTGAACCGAAGCCCCAGTAAACGGCGGCCGTAACTATAACGGTCCTAAGGTAGCGAAATTCCTTGTCAGGTAAATTCTGACCCGCACGAATGGCGTAACGACTTGGGCGCTGTCTCAACGAGAGATCCGGTGAAATTTTAATACCTGTGAAGATGCAGGTTACCCGCGACAAGACGGAAAGACCCCATGGAGCTTTACTACAGCTTGATATTGAACTTTGATGCGATTTGTACAGGATAGGTGGGAGCCTAGGAATCCGGAGCGCCAGCTTCGGTGGAGGCATCGTTGGGATACCACCCTGATCGTATCGAAGTTCTAACCTAGGACCGTGATCCGGTTCGGGGACAGTGTCAGGCGGGTAGTTTGACTGGGGCGGTCGCCTCCTAAAGAGTAACGGAGGCGCCCCAAGGTTCCCTCAGAATGGTTGGAAATCATTCGTAGAGTGCAAAGGCAAAAGGGAGCTTGACTGCGAGACTGACAAGTCGAGCAGGGACGAAAGTCGGGCTTAGTGATCCGGTGGTACCGCATGGAAGGGCCATCGCTCAACGGATAAAAGCTACCCTGGGGATAACAGGCTTATCTCCCCCAAGAGTCCACATCGACGGGGAGGTTTGGCACCTCGATGTCGGCTCATCGCATCCTGGGGCTGAAGTAGGTCCCAAGGGTTGGGCTGTTCGCCCATTAAAGCGGTACGCGAGCTGGGTTCAGAACGTCGTGAGACAGTTCGGTCCCTATCTGTCGTGGGCGTAGGAAATTTGAGAGGAGCTGTCCTTAGTACGAGAGGACCGGGATGGACGCACCGCTGGTGCACCAGTTGTTCCGCCAGGAGCATAGCTGGGTAGCTACGTGCGGATGGGATAAACGCTGAAAGCATCTAAGCGTGAAGCCCTCCTCAAGATGAGATTTCCCAATTAGTAAGACCCCTTGAAGACGACGAGGTTGATAGGCCTGAGGTGGAAGTGCAGCAATGTATGGAGCTGACAGGTACTAATCGGTCGAGGGCTTATCCAAACTTTACCCCAAAAAGTGAAGAATAGCTTTGATGCTGATTCCGATTACTTTGCGGGGACCCCGAGAACATTACCAGCCTTGGTAGTGGGGGCTAACACGCAAATGAAGTTTCGTATCCAGTTTTCAGGTGATCAAACATCTGAACTCGTTTGGTGGCAATGGCGGAGGGGTTCCACACGTACCCATCTCGAACACGACCGTTAAGCCCTCCAGCGCCGATGGTACTTGGACCGCAGGGTCCTGGGAGAGTAGGAAGTCGCCAAGCGGATGTTCCCTGATAGCTCAGTCGGTAGAGCACTCGACTGTTAATCGAGTTGTCACAGGTTCGAGTCCTGTTCGGGGAGCCATTTGCTCTCATAGCTCAGTAGGTAGAGTGCATCCATGGTAAGGATGAGGTCACCGGTTCGATCCCGGTTGAGAGCTCCACTGTCTTTGCTTATGAAGTAAATTATCCGGCCCGTTGGTCAAGGGGTTAAGACACCTCCCTTTCACGGAGGTAACAGGGGTTCGAATCCCCTACGGGTCACCACCTTCTTTAATATGCATCATAGGGGTGAGAATCCCTCAGGTGGAAAGCCCACTGCATACATACGGAGGCTTAGCTCAGCTGGGAGAGCATCTGCCTTACAAGCAGAGGGTCAGCGGTTCGATCCCGTTAGCCTCCACCATTAGAAATTTTATTGGGGATTAGCCAAGCGGTAAGGCAACGGACTTTGACTCCGTCATTCATAGGTTCGAATCCTATATCCCCAGCCATTTGCATGAGCCATTAGCTCAGTTGGTAGAGCACCTGACTTTTAATCAGGGTGTCGAAGGTTCGAGTCCTTCATGGCTCACTTTTAAGAAATGCGCGTGTGGCGGAATTGGCAGACGCACTAGACTTAGGATCTAGCGTCTTCGGATGTGGGGGTTCAAGTCCCTCCACGCGCACCAAGTTATGCGGACGTGGCTCAGCGGTAGAGCATCGCCTTGCCAAGGCGAGGGTCGCGGGTTCGATTCCCGTCGTCCGCTCCATATAGATATGCGCCCTTAGCTCAGCTGGATAGAGCGTTTGACTACGAATCAAAAGGTCGGGAGTTCGAATCTCTCAGGGCGTGCCACTTATTTTTAATACATCATTATCGGGACGTAGCTCAGCTTGGTAGAGCACCTGGTTTGGGACCAGGGGGTCGCATGTTCAAATCGTGTCGTCCCGACCATAATGATGCGGGTGTAGTTCAATGGTAGAACTCCAGCCTTCCAAGCTGGTAGCGTGGGTTCGATTCCCATCACCCGCTCCATAAATAAACAACACTGCCTTGTGGGCAGTTTTTTTGTTTTCTGAAGAAGATATTAGTTTGGTTAAATGTATAGCTCCTGCATGAGCGTAAATATCCCGACCCCTCCGATCTAGAACTAAGCTAAGGATGAGCTCTCAACGTTTCAGGCGGGCGGAAGCAGGCGCTCTAGCGTGCCTGTAGTGTTTTCCATAGAGGAAGGAGACGCGCCATATGGGGGAGATGAAAAAGAAAATGTGAAAATCCAATTTGAAACAGCTTAAATTGATTGTTTGCCTGCCATTAGGGCATCAATTTTCCGAGTGTCTAGGATTGTTCTGAGTACTTTAGGCTATGTATGAACAATGCAGCTTGCCGATGCCTCCAGGCGAAAATCCTACAGAAGGCCCATGCAGGATAATAAGGAGGCTTGTATATTGATGAATCTACCTTGTATAGATAAGTCTATAGAGCATGACCTCATGGCTGCGAAAATGAAGTCAATGCATCAGGATTCTTTTACACTTAAAAAGTTACATAAAAATTCATATTCATCACTTGCACCGAGCTCGTTATATAGAGCATTAGGTTGAATTATGCTGAAATGTGTTATTTTCGCCTAAATATACTATTGCATTTTATTGCTTCACCGTGATAAGTTAGGTATTGGACTCTATGAATGTGTAATTTGTATAATTACGGTTGTGATGCATAAATATTAATTTTTCATTGATAAATTCCTGATAGAAAAGGCATCTTATGCGTACAAGTGTATAAAAAGTCAGTATAGGCTATTAACTGCCTAAATTTTTCTGAAACTACTTTACAATAAAGTGAAGATTTTCAGAACAGTTTATTGTATGATAGTAGGAAGGCTTTAGAAAGACGGAATAGGGATGAAATGGGGGAGAAACATGACTGAATTAACAGTGACCGCAGGCAAAAGCAATTCAAATAACCTGCTTCGGCGCGACATCCGTTTTTTGGGCAATATTCTAGGAGAGGTCCTGGTTCATCAGGGCGGTAATGAGCTCTTGGATATTGTCGAGAAGATTCGTGAAGCCAGTAAATCGCTGCGGGCTGTATTTTTACCGGAATTGCATGATGAATTTAAAGATATGATTAATTCTCTTGAACCCGACATTCGTCACCAAGTAATCCGTGCATTCGCTATTTATTTTCAATTGGTCAATATTGCAGAGCAGAACCATCGAATTCGCCGGAGAAGAGACTTGGAACGATCAGCGGGCGAATCAGTTCAATCAGGTTCAATTGAAGCCTCTGTAAGGGATCTGAAGGAACGTGGATTCAATTATGCGGAAGCTCAGGAAATTCTGGAAGGAATGTCTTTGGAACTAGTGATGACGGCTCATCCAACGGAGGCGATGCGCCGGGCCATCCTGGACATTCATAAGCGGATTGCTGACGATGTCATGCAGTTAGATAATCCAACGCTAACCTTCCGTGAGCGAGAGCAGCTCCGCGAGAAGCTGCTTAATGAAGTGATTACGCTTTGGCAAACTGATGAATTACGGGATCGTAAACCAACGGTTATCGATGAAGTACGTAATGGAATGTATTATTTCCATGAGACTCTTTTCCAGGTACTTCCTGAGGTATATTTGGAGTTAGAGAGATGCTTAAGCAAATACTACCCAGAGCATTTGTGGCACGTGCCTACCTATCTACGTTTTGGATCGTGGATTGGCGGAGACCGAGATGGCAACCCATCCGTGACGGCTGATGTGACGTGGCAGACGCTGAAAATGCAGCGCAAGCTCGTTGTACGCGAATACCAGCGTTGTCTGGCAGAGCTGTTTAAGCATTTAAGCTTCAGTACGACAATCGTGGATGTTACGAACGAACTGGAAGCTTCGATCCAAAGGGATCGTCTACAGGTTACCTTGCACAAGACGCCGCAATGGCTCAATGAGAAGGAACCATATCGGGTTAAGCTTACTTATATGACGGAAAAGCTCCATAACTTGCTGGATGATTCCAAAAAGGGCACACCGGAGCGTTATGCGAACGTCAACGAGCTTATTCAAGATCTGAGAATCATCGACCGCAGCTTGCGTCATCATTATGCAGATTACGTTGCGGATACACATATTCAGAAAATGATCCGTCAAGTGGAACTGTTTGGTTTCCATACGGCGACACTAGATATTCGTCAGCATAGTCAGGAACATGAGAATGCCATGACGGAAATATTGGCGAACATGAACATTGTAAGTAATTACGCTGAATTGCAGGAAGAAGAGAAGATTAAGCTGCTTGAACAACTGCTCAACGATCCTCGTCCTCTAACTTCCCCTTATCAGGAGTACAGCGAGAGTACTACAGAGTGTCTGAATGTATACCGTACCGTATTCCGAGCTCAGCAGGAATTCGGAAATCAGTGTATTACCAGCTACTTGATTAGTATGACGGAAGCAGCAAGTGACATTCTTGAGGTTATGGTCTTTTCGAAAGAGGTAGGGTTGTTCCGGAAGGAAGCGGATGGCACGGTTGTCTGTACCCTTCAGTCTGTGCCACTGTTCGAGACAATTGATGATCTTCATGCTGCGCCTGGAATTATGAGCACCTTGTTCAGTATGCCGATTTATCGTCAGTCGATAACAGCTATGAATGACCTACAGGAGATTATGCTTGGTTATTCTGACAGCAATAAAGACGGCGGAGTAGTGACAGCAAACTGGGAGTTGCGGGTTGCTCTGAAGCAGATTACCGCGGCAGCTAATGATTTCGGCGTGAAGCTGAAGTTTTTCCATGGACGCGGTGGGGCGTTAGGACGCGGAGGAATGCCGCTGAACCGCAGTATTCTGGTCCAACCGGCGTCAACGATCGGTGGAGGTATTAAGATTACGGAGCAAGGCGAGGTTATATCTTCCCGTTACTCCTTGAAAGGCATCGCTTATCGCAGCTTGGAGCAGGCTACCTCAGCCTTAATTACCGCGGCGATCAATGCCAAGCTTCATCAAGATAACGACGAGAACGAACAAAAGTGGGAAGAGATTAGTGCGGGTATTTCTGAGACTTCATTGAAAAAGTATCAGGACTTGGTATTCCGTGAGCCGGATTTCCTGAAATACTTCAAGGAATCTACACCTCTACTGGAAGTCGGCGAACTGAATATCGGATCCAGACCATCGAAACGAAGAAATAGTGATCGTTTTGAGGATCTACGTGCTATTCCATGGGTGTTCGCCTGGACGCAGAGCCGATATCTGTTCCCGGCTTGGTATGCGGCTGGAACTGGATTGTACCATTTCTATCAGGGTAAGGAAGAAAATCTGAAAGTACTGCAAGAAATGTATGAGAATTTCTCTTTCTTCCGTTCGGTTATCGACACACTTCAATTCGCGATCGTCAAGGCTGATTTAGTCATTGCCAAAGAATATGCTGCAATGTGCAGTGATGAAGAAATAAGAGATCGTATTTTCAAACAGATCGAAGAGGAGTTCCATTTGACGAAGGATATGATTCTGAAGATTACAGGACAAACGGACATTCTGGGTCATAATCCGGGACTTCAGGAATCCATTCGCCAGCGTAATCCTTATATCGATCCATTAAGTTATTTGCAGGTACAACTGCTGAGTGAACTCCGCGCAATTCGTGAGAAGGATCAGGATGATCCGATTCTTTTGCGTGAAGTATTGCTTACCATTAATGGAATTGCCG
This sequence comes from Paenibacillus lentus, assembly GCF_003931855.1. Taxonomy (NCBI): domain Bacteria; kingdom Bacillati; phylum Bacillota; class Bacilli; order Caryophanales; family Paenibacillaceae; genus Paenibacillus; species Paenibacillus lentus. Next base: position 1,672,387 of record NZ_CP034248.1, read on the forward strand.
CCGGCCTTAGAAATACAGGCTGATAACGAGATTCAGTTACAACAAACAAGCCGGAAACCTCCCATGACGAGGAACCGGCTTGTTTTAAATTTACATATCTTCTTTCAAAAGATTTGACGTTTTAAAAGGCTTTCCGAGATAGCATATCTTGCTTTTTGGACAAACATGAATTAACATTTGGAATGAAGTGCCGCCGGTATAGATGCCTCGTTATTAATGGCGCCGATGGCCGGACTGGCAGGGTGAAGAATTGAAGCCCGTCCATGAATCTGGGGGAAATTCAATGGTAGATCATTTTGATGTGAGATTAGTGAAGCTAGCCCGCCAAGGGGATCAGGAATCTTTTGCTGACCTTGTGGATTTATATAAGGATAGAATATTTCATCTGGCCTACCGTATGCTGTCGAACCGTCATGAATCGGAGGACATCGTGCAGGAGACGTTTTTACGTGTCTATAAAAACTGGCACCGCTATGATGAGAAGCAGAAGTTTTCTACGTGGCTGTACCGAATAGCCACCAATTTATGCATAGACAGACTTCGCAAGCGCAAGCCGAATTACTACTTGGATGCGGAGATGAACGATCAGGAGGGTTTAGACGGTTACACTCTGATTCCAGGGGATGAACGGACGCCCGAAAGTGAATACCTGCTCTCTGAGACACAGCAGATGATTCATAATGCGATTGAAGGATTGCCGGCAAAATACAAATCAGTCATCATGTTAAGATATTTGCAGGAGTTGTCGCTAAACGAAATTAGCGAGGTGCTGGATATGCCAGTCACTACGGTCAAAACGCGACTCCATCGAGGACGCGAGTTTTTACGTAAAAAGTTGCAGCATAAAGTTCTATAGTCTTTTACCATATAGCAGGAAATATTTAGTTTTTTGAAACGTTATGCTGGACAGAACGTATTGTATGGTAGGACGACTAATTAAGCCGTGGTTTTTGGTTTTGCATAGATTTTACTGAAAGGACTGGCTGATATGGATTGCAAACAAGCCACCTCATTAATGCATGAGTATTTAGATGACGAGTTGTTTGGGGAAGAGGTATTGTCACTCAAAAGTCATCTTCAGGAATGTCCATCCTGCCAGATGCATTTTAAGGAACTAGAGCAAACGGAAATGATGTTGTTTGCGACTTTTAAGCAATCTTCGTTCTCTGCTTCCGACGAGCTGGTAGACCGGATTATGAGTACCATTCCCAGTCAACACAAACAGCGCGCTTGGCTCCAATGGGTCAAGAGGCACCCTGCTTTAACGGCGGCCGCGATGTTCTTGTTAGTGATGCTGTTCAGCGCCCTATCCTTGTGGAATAGTGATGATCAGCTTGTAGTAAAAGGGAAGGATCTGGATCAGGTTGTGATCAACGGCAGGACTGTAACAGTTCCAAGTGGCTCTAAGGTAGCCGGCAACTTAACTGTAGAAAATGGCACGGCAGAAATCTACGGTGAAGTAGAAGGAAATCTTACAGTTATCGATGGCTCGTATTATCAGGCTTCCACCGCAAAAATTTTAGGTGAGATCAAGAGCATCGATCAAGCGTTGGATTGGATTTGGTACAGGATTACGAATACTTTTACGGAAGTCGCCTACAGGTAGTGACATAGTAGTTAAGGGTAAATTATTGGCGCCTCCCCTACTGGGATCAAGGCGCTTTTTATTTTTTTGTATTAAAGGGAATTACTGCATAGACAGACGAAAGATGCTATTTCTCGCGAGTACTTGCATCTGGATTGTGAACGTTATAACCTAGAGTTTAAGGGGAAAATATATATAGAAGCAGTTTCACCGATCGATGCGAGTACATAAATGTTTCTTTGTTGGCGACTGAAGTTAACGGAGAGATAACCGGGGGTTGCACCATGAACTATTTTGCAAATTTAACTTGGCAGGATACCATTAAGGATATTATCGATATACTTATCGTTACTTATATCATTTATCACCTTATACTGTTGGTGCGTGGTACTCGGGCGGTTCAACTGCTTAAGGGGATTCTATTTCTTGTTGTCATCTGGGCTGTGAGCACCTGGTTTGATTTATATACGTTGAAATGGCTTATGAACCAAATGTTTACGTTTGGTGTGCTGGCGATCTTTATTATATTTCAGCCTGAGCTTAGACGGGCTCTAGAGCAGCTTGGCCGTGGCAAACTATTTGGAAGAAGCACGGTGGATGAAGAGGCATTCGGTAAGGAAGTAAATGAAATTATTAAGGCCATTAATTATTTATCACGTAGAAAAATCGGAGCGCTTATCGTATTTGAAAGGGATACTGGTTTAAATGAATATACGGAATCAGGCATACCGATGCAATCCATGATTTCATCCCAGCTGTTGATTAATATATTTATTCCAAATACTCCGCTCCATGACGGAGCTGTAATTATACAGGGGCACCGAATTGCTGCGGCGGCCTGTTATTTGCCGCTGTCAGAGAACCCTTTTATTAGTAAGGAATTGGGGACACGTCACCGTGCAGCGATTGGGATCAGTGAAGTCGGAGACGCGATTTCCATTATTGTTTCTGAGGAGACTGGGCAGATCTCCTTAGCGGTAGACGGTCAGGTTGTTCGTGACATTAATGAGGAGTCATTAATTTCGAAGCTGTATGAAGAGTTGGGGCCGAATTCAAGCCCGGTTGAGAAGCGTACGCCTTTCTGGAAGAAGAAGGAGGGCGGGAAGAATGGATAAATGGCTGAGCCATAACAATGTTGCTAAAGTGATCGCACTAATAGTTAGTATCATTTTATGGGCAATGGTGCATCTGGACAGCGGTACACCTGTTGCGCCAACACCTGTAGTAAATACGAAAGTGATTCCCAACGTTAAAATTCAAGTTGTGGGCTTTGATAGCGACAATTATGTCCTAGCCGGGCTCGAGACCGATAAGGTTAGGTTAGAGGTGCGGGGAAAACGCACAGATATTACGACGAATTTCTCCGATTATAAGGTCAAACTTGACTTGAGTGATGTGGAGCCAGGCACGTCGTCCCAGCCACTCACCCATGAGCTGCCGCCGGGAGTCCAGCTAGTTTCCATGAGTCCGTCGATTGTTAAAGTTACGATTGAGGCAAAGCAGTCAAAGGACGTTACTGTTAATATCGTTACCAAGGGGCAGCCGGCACAAGGCATGCAGTTAGGGTCTCCGGTCGTGTCTGGATCCGGGGTAGTTCGAGTGACCCTGCCTGAGAGTGAATTAGTGGAACTAGGGCGAGTGCAAGGCGTTGTGGATATTAACGGTATAGCAGAGCCTATTAAGGGGAAAAGCGTAAAGCTGGTCGCTTATGACAAGCAGGGACGCGAAATGAAGAATGCTAGAATTGTACCTTCATCGGTGGATGTGGATATACCAATTACAAAGCTGTACAAGAATGTCCCGCTAGAAATTAGAGAAGTCGGACAATTGCCGGATGGACTGGTCGTCTCCAGTGTGGAGAGCGATGTTAACGGTGTAGCTATATATGGGTCTAAAGAAGTGATAGACGGTATTTCTTCGTACTCAGTTTTTGTAGATTTAAGTCAATTCAAAGGAACTAATCAAACTAGGTATACAGTGGACTTGACTCCACCCGAAGGTTCTGAGAAAATCGAGCCTAGCTCCGTTACGATTACCGTTAAAGTGGAACCGCCTGGCGAAAAGCAGATTAACAATATTCCGATTACCCTTAAGCAGGATAATCAGCAGCTGACAGCGACGATTCTTGAACCGGCAGAGAACAAGATCTCACTTCAGGTTTTGGGGGCTCAAGAAGTACTTGATAAGCTGAAGCCGGAGGATATTAAGATTACTGCCGATTTATCAGGTCTAGGGCCGGGAACGCATATGGTTCCCGTTGAAATTACATTGCCGCTTCACGTCGGACTTGCCGAGAGCGATAACTCCAGGCAAATCAGCGTGGAAATTGTAGAGAATGTCGAGCCGGCTCAAACGGAGCCCGAAGTGCAGCCGGATTCAAATTCCGCCAATGATGAGGATGCTGTAGTTTCCCCATCGGAGAATGTAGAAGGGGATAATAATGGCGAAACAAATGTTGGCGGGTAACAGAAGTAGTATGTTTGCCGTAAAATAACGATAGCGGCATCAATCTCACATAACGTAGAAGGAGTGAAATCATGGGAAAGTATTTTGGAACGGATGGAGTACGTGGAGTTGCAAATAAGGAACTGACAGCAGAATTGGCATACAAAATTGGTCGCTGTGGAGGATATGTTCTGGCAGGTCAAGCTCCGAAACCCAAAGTAGTGATCGGGATGGATACCCGGATTTCCGGTGTCATGCTGGAGTCGGCGCTTGTAGCAGGGCTATTGTCCATTGGAGCAGATGTTGTTCGCTTAGGAGTTGTCTCGACACCGGCAGTCGCCTTCCTGACTCAAAAGCTGGGGGCGGATGCAGGCGTCATGATTTCAGCTTCACATAATCCGGTTCAGGATAATGGCATTAAATTTTTTGGTAGTGATGGATACAAGCTGTCAGACGAGACAGAATTGCAAATCGAAGAGCTGATGGACAAGGAAGTTGATGAGCTTCCGCGACCGATCGGCGATGCTCTCGGCAGCGTAACGATAGATACGGAGTCTAAGCTGAAGTATTTGGAGTTTTTAAAATCTACGATTACCTCTTCTTTCAAGGGTCTTAAAGTGGTGCTAGATTGCGCGAATGGAGCAGCTTATGAGCTTGCGCCACGCTTGTTCAAAGAGTTGGGTGCAGAGGTGCATACGATTGCTGCTGAACCTAACGGGCTGAACATCAACGATCATTGCGGATCGACCCATCCAGAGGAGCTGAAGAAAGAGGTTGTACGTCTTGGCGCCGATCTGGGCCTTGCCTTTGACGGTGATGCGGACCGGCTTATTGCTATTGATGATAAGGGTGAAGAGATAGATGGCGACTATATCCTTTGCATTTGCGGTGATGCGATGAACCGTGCTGGAAAATTGAAGGATAGTACTGTCGTGACTACCGTCATGAGCAACTTCGGATTTTATAAGGCAGCGAAGAAGCTTGGACTGAATACTGCTCAGACTGCAGTAGGTGACCGCTATGTGATGGCGGAGATGCGCCGCGGCGGGTATAAGCTGGGCGGGGAGCAATCCGGGCATGTGATTTTCCTCGATTACAGCACAACGGGGGACGGCATTCTAACAGCGATCCAATTGGTCGATACTTTAGTTGCTTCCGGTAAATCTCTCAGCGAGCTAAGACAGGTCATGAGACAGTATCCTCAAGTGCTGGTGAATGTGCGCGTACAGGATAAGAGCAAGTATGAAGGCAATGAAGCAATAGGTAAAGCTGTGGCTGCAGTCGAAAGCCAGCTTGCGGACAATGGACGGGTGCTTGTGCGTCCTTCCGGCACGGAGTCCCTGATTCGGGTTATGGCCGAGGGGCCGGACAAAGGGGAGCTTCAGCAGCTTGTTTCGCAAATTGTGTCCGTTGTCGAGGCGGAGCTAGTATAATATATTTTAAAGGACTATTTACGTAATTTTGTATGATGACCGCTGGGACAGGAGGCACCTGTTTCAGCGGTTTTTATTTTGGGTAGCTTGCAGATATGATCGGAGTAGAATGGGCTGTGTAAAGGCATGGGAGAAGCATGGGAGAAGCACGGGGAAAAGTACGATCAGGGCAGGATAAGAGAACGATTAGAGAGCAGTAAGAGCATAAAAATAGTGCAATAAGAGCAGGGGGAGTAGATAGGACCAATTAAGAAGTGTAGTGCAAGGACACAGCAAGACCGGGACAAGTAGATTATTGCCAAATGGTTCGCAGTTGCATATAATAAGCATATTCAAAAAAAGAAAGCGAGGATCGTGAGGTTTCTAGCAATATAAGCGCCAGAGCTTCAACTGCGCGAGGTTATGATTTATGTGCCGGTGATTTGCGATGAATCAATTATAGATGGTGAGTGATGTGGGCATCGGGAGATAGTGAAGCTCGCTTAGGCATCGACTAGCAATGATCCTACATAAGATCATGACTCGGCAATAGAAGCTGACGAGGTGGAGGTGTTCGAAATGTTCGGCGGGGACCTCCCGGTATTTCATCCATACCGTGACCGAGGAAGTCAAAAGGAACGGGCAACTGTTCTCACAAACTTCCCGGAAGGATGCTGGAGAGTAACGATAAATATTCATGAATGTGCGAAAGAAAGTGCGGGAGAACCGCAGTGCGAAGAGAAATGGACATTCATGAAAATGCCTGGATACTTTCAGACTTTTCTTATTGTTTTCATATATTTAATTTTTGACAATTGAATATGTTGTCTCTGTGTACTGCGGTGTAAATCTTCCGTTTCCTTTCATTTCGAGCACATCAATTCTGAGATGATGAAACGGAGGATATATAAATATGTGTGGGATTGTTGGATATATTGGGAAGAGAGACACGCAAACCGTATTGATCGAAGGACTGAAGAAGCTGGAGTACCGGGGCTATGATTCTGCAGGTATCGCCGTATTTACGCCGGAAGGCCTGAAAATCACCAAGTCGATCGGACGTTTGGCCAACTTGGAATCCAAGCTGGAGAATACTCCGCTTGTAGGTACAGCCGGCATTGGACATACCCGTTGGGCAACTCATGGCAAGCCGTCGGATGTGAATTCGCATCCGCATACCGATCATAGCCAGAAGTTCTCCATTGTGCACAACGGAATCGTTGAGAACTATTTGGAGTTAAAGGAAGAGTTGATCAGCCAAGGGTACGAGTTTGTTTCCGAGACGGATACGGAGGTCATTTCCCATTTGGTCGCTCGTGAATACGATGGAGACATCGTTAAGGCGGTTCAGAAGGCTATCGGTTATATGCGCGGTGCTTTTGCGCTCGGTGTGCTGACGGAATATGAACCGAACAAGCTTGTTGCCGTACGTCAAGCGAGTCCGCTGATTATCGGGCTTGGTGAAGGTGAGAACTTCATCGGCTCAGACATTCCTGCCATTTTAAATTATACGCGTAAAATATATATTTTGAATGACGGTGAGATGGCCGTTCTGACAGAAGATACTGTCGAATTAATGACCATCGAGGGGAATTTTATTTCTCGGGAAATGATTTCTGTCGATTGGGATGCAGTAACTGCGGAAAAGGGCGGTTTCGATCATTTCATGCTGAAGGAAATTCACGAGCAGCCTAAGGCGTATCGTGATACGATGAGAGGCCGCATTACTGGAGATGGACGCAAGGTCATCTTCCCGGATTTAAAGCTGACAGAAGAAAAAATACGCAGTCTGAACAGTATTCACATCGTAGCCTGTGGCACAGCATTTAATGCTGGGCTTGTGGGCGGCACGGCCATCGAGCAGCTCGTTCGTATTCCAGTGATGAACGATGTTGCTTCCGAATACCGTTATCGCTCGCCTCTGATCACGCCAGAGACACTTGTGATCGTTGTCAGCCAATCCGGTGAAACAGCAGATACATTGGCTGCGCTGCGTGAAGCTCGTGCGAATGGGGCCCATGTGCTCGCGATTACAAACGTGGTTGGCAGCTCAATCGCACGCGATGCGGACGATGTTATTGCTACGTTGGCTGGACCGGAGATTGCTGTTGCTTCGACAAAAGCATACACCTCTCAACTGATCGCGTTCTACCTGCTTAGCTTGTATATGGCTCAAGTACGTGGCACACAAAGCGAGGACGAAGTTGCTCATATTATCGCGGCGATGCAGTCCCTGCCTGAGCAAGTAGAGAGTATGCTGGATAACGCAGATACAGTGAAAGCTTATGCCGAGCAAATTGCTGATCATGAGCATCTGTTCTTTATCGGACGCGGTCTGGATTACTCCGTCGTACAAGAAGGATCACTGAAGCTGAAGGAGATTTCTTATATCCATTCTGAAGCTTATGCAGCCGGAGAATTGAAGCACGGTACGCTTGCATTGATCGAAGAAGGCGTTCCCGTGATTGCGCTGGTCACGCAAGATAACGTGCTGGAGAAGACCGTTAGCAACATCAAGGAAGTGAAAGCACGCGGTGCGGAGGTCATGGCTATCACCCATGAGGAGCATGTTGCAGACTTGCTGAAGTCTGTCGATCAAGCGCTCTCCATTCCGAAGACGCTGCCGATGCTTACTCCGGCGCTGTCAGTAGTGCCTTTGCAGCTCCTTGCTTACTACGCTGCCCTGGCTCGCGGCAATGATGTCGACAAGCCGCGCAACCTGGCGAAGAGCGTGACGGTGGAGTAGAGGAGAGGTTAGAAACAATTGTCTTGTCCGGTGATAAAAAAGTCGTGAACCAGTAAAAGATGTCATGAACCAGTAAGAAAGTTGTGAACTAGTAAAGAACCGATAAGCAAGATGATTGAACATTTAAAAGGGAGCCCGAGAGAAAAATCGGCGCTCCCTTTTAATTTGTGTAGAAGTTAATTTTTATGCAGGGTAGATCCCCCAAATCAGCCGACACCCTCCCTGAATGTCGACACGAGTCGAATTCCTCGATTGATGGCAAACCATTCCCCAGCGTATCTTTTCCATTCGCTCTTTTTAGGCAAAATACAAATACCTTATGCTAGGAAGGCTAAATTTAACCGGTATTTTACTATATTTAACCAAGAATTTACTATATTTAACTAAAGATTTACTATACATTCTTCGAAATTTTGATATAATTCTACCTAGGTCAACTTTCCAATTATGCTAGAAAATAGAATTAGAGGGTTTTTATAGCTGTGTGGGCTGTGCGCGAAAGACCAGTTTACTGGCTACCCAGTAAGCCGGCATGCGTGGACCGACAATTATGGAAAATGACAGCCGAGAATATGTTGCTCCATGACATCAGAAGGTTCAGAAAGGTTGAAACCAACCATATCCCAATTCCGATGGAGGATGAAGCGCGTGAGTATTTTTGAAAAGTTGGAGTCCAACGTAAGATCTTACTGCAGAAGCTTTCCGGTGGTATTCGACCGGGCCAAGGGGGACCTGTTATATTCTGAGGACGGAAGAGCATATATTGATTTTTTTGCAGGTGCCGGGGCACTGAATTACGGTCATAACAACGATTATATCAAGGACCGGGTTCTTGATTACTTGACCTCCGACCGGATTATGCATGGTCTGGACATGTATACAATGGCCAAGCGCGAATTTATCCAGAGCTTCTCGGAGCGGATCCTGAAGCCGAAGAAGCTGAATTACAAGCTTCAATTCTGCGGTCCGACGGGGACGAACGCGGTGGAAGCGGCTCTGAAGCTCGCACGCAAGGCGAAGAAGAGAAACGGGATATTCGCATTCATGGGCGGCTTCCACGGCATGTCGCTCGGCAGCTTGTCGGCGACAAGCTCCAAGTCCATGAGGGAAGGGGCGGGGCTTCCTCTGGACGGAGTTACGTTCATGCCGCACCCGAGCGGCGCTTTCGCAGAAATGGATACGCTCGGCTATATTGAGAATATCCTGACTGATTCGCACTCCGGAATAGACAAGCCCGCCGCCATCCTGCTTGAAACGGTACAAGCCGAAGGTGGAATTCACGTCGTTGATGTGGAGTGGTTGCGTGAGCTGCAGCAGCTTTGCCGTAGACACGATATCTTGCTCATTACCGATGAGATTCAAGTCGGCTGCGGCCGGACAGGCGAATTCTTCTCGTTCGAACGTGCGGGGATCGAACCGGATCTTATTACCCTGTCGAAGTCGATTAGTGGGTACGGCCTGCCAATGTCCCTCCTGCTGCTGAAGCCCGAACTGGATCTCTGGTCGCCGGGTGAGCACAACGGCACCTTCCGCGGTAATCAGCTGGCTTTTGTAGCCGCCAAGGCGGCTCTCGAGTTTCGGGACAGATCCGCCCTGGAAGCCCAGGTAAAGCAGAAGGAAGAGTTTGTGCGCTCGTTCCTTGAGAAAGAAATCAAGCCTCTGCATCCGTCCATTTCCATCCGCGGACTCGGCCTGATCTGGGGCATTGACGTCTCGGGCTTCACGGATGAAGCCGGGGCGAAGCGGATGACGGAGATCAGCTTCGAGAAGGGGCTCATCATTGAAAGAGCTGGCAGAGGAGACCGCGTGCTGAAGATCATGCCTCCGCTAACCGTCTCGATGGAGCATCTTTCCGCCGGCTGCGACATTATCAAGTCCAGTATGCAGCAGGTGATCTCTCAGGAGACTCAGGATTTTCTACTAACGACCTAGTAGGCTCGGCTAGGTCGGTGGCTGCCTCGGTAAGAGGCACGGAAGTGCCTTCTGGGGAGGACGTGCGTCTTTGATGTTTAGATAACGTTTTCACCCGTTGGAAGATATTCTCCCCGTGCTGCCTGCGGTACCGTCAGGCAGCATGGAAATTCACCGTGAATCCAAGAGCTGTCCCGTTCATGCCATACAGAGCATTCTTTGAGCCTCATGCAGCACTATCGTTACATCTAATCGTAGGAAAAGCTCACTACCCCACAGACGAAATTTTAACTATCCTATCCACACTAGGCTGCGGGGGAATACACAAATCGTACATAGAGTGTATCAATACCCCTTAAATATAGGCTTCGACAAGTAAGCTCCGGTGCCGAATCCAGAGGTACGGCCAACTTCCTGCTGGCCGCCCTGAGCCCTACAGTAAGCCTTACATCGATGGGAGGAACATCGCTTGTCCTACCCCAAATCCAATTTCGAATCCCATGTTAAACTAAAGCCCGTCTTTGGGCGGCTTGTCCACAGTAAGCATATTGAAGCAGAGAGCTGGAAGTCGTCGTATCTCTTGCGTAGAACGATGCTCTTTGTTGTCTTCACGCATGGGAGCTGAGCGGAATAGCTGCTAGGCAGAGGAATGCCGCATGAGATCAATCGGGCAAGCGAAGCGGTGACCTGATGAAAGCCAATGACATTGTTGTCACATTTGAAAAGGCGGGGAGCGAGGCTGGAGCATTGTTGCAGCATAAGCTCCGCCGGATTGCTTTTACCGATGAAGAGAGGGGAACGATACCAGGTGGCTTTTGAAAAAGAAACGTTGTTTTGGAACGAAAAATTCGGTAGCGACGATTATACCTTGACGCGGCTTCCTTACAGCAAAGCTCCAAGCTCCTTGGCGCCCAATATGACAAACGTAGGCGGTTCGCTTTCGGAGGAAGCGACACAGCGCGTCCTTCAAATGAGCAAGGGCGCTCCGCTGGCCATTTTTATGATTTTACTCGCTGGTGTTCAGTCGCTTTTGCATAAATATACAGGTGCTTCTGACATTCTGGTCGGTATGCCGATTGTGCGGAAAAAGGCGGAGACGCGCCGATCCGTTAATCATACGGTCATTTTGAAAAACTGGCTTTTGGCGGGTGCGACTTTTAAAACACTTTTGAGCGAGCTGAGGACTTCCCTACCGGAGGCGATTCAACATCAACATATTCCGTTCTTGAAAATGACGGAGAAGCTGGACCTGCAATATGCAGACGGGATACCCGTCGTCCATACGCTAGTATCCCTTAAGGAGCTGCATCTAGACGAAATCGGGCAAAACGTGGTCACGGATTGTTCTTTTGAATTCAGCTTAACCGACGGGACGATCCAGCTAGTGCTGTCATATAACGAGTACTTATATGACTCCGAGTTCATGACTCGGGTTATCGGCCACCTGAATCGCCTTCTGGCCGTGGGGCTTCACGAGTTGGAGCTGGACATCGCGCGGGTGGACATGCTGTCGAAGGATGAGAAATTTCAATTGCTGCAAAGCTTTAACGATACCGAGAAGGATTATCCCCGTGATCGGACGATTCATCAGCTCGTGGAAGAGCAGGTGAAGCGGGTGCCCGAAGCGACAGCGGTTGTCTTTGAGGGGCGGCGGCTTTCGTACGCGGAGCTGAATGAACGGGCGAATCGTCTGGCGCGGACGCTGCGATCGGTCGGCGTGCTGCCCAATCAGCTGGTAGGTTTGATGGCCAGGAGATCGCTGGAGACGGTCGTTGGCATTCTGGCGGTTCTGAAGGCTGGCGGAGCCTATGTGCCGATCGACCCGGAATACCCGGAAGAACGCATCCGCTACATTCTGGAGAACTCGAACGCGCAGCTGCTGCTGACTCAAAGAGAGCTACTGCAGCAGGTGCCGCTCGAAGGGACCGTGTTGGCACTGGATGACGAGCAGGCCTACAGCGACGATGGCTCGAACCTGGAGCCGGCCAGCGGTCCGAATGATCTGGCATATGTCATCTATACGTCAGGTACGACGGGCAAACCCAAAGGGGTCATGCTAGAGCATCGCGGTTTGGTTAGCTTGAAGCTGATGTTCGCGGACAGGCTGCACATTACGGAGCATGACCGGATCGTTCAATTCGCCAGTCTGTCGTTCGACGCGTCCTGCTGGGAAATGTTCAAAGCGCTCTATTTTGGCGCAGCTCTGTACATTCCGACAGCCGAGACGATTCTCGACAACCGCCTGTTCGAGAGTTATATGAACGAGCATGCGATTACGGCGGCGATTTTGCCTCCGACATATAGCGCTTATTTGAATCCGGACCGCCTTCCCAGCTTAACGAAGCTTGTAACGGGGGGCTCGGCGGTATCGGCCGAATTCGTGCAGCAGTGGAAATCGAAGGTTCGCTATTTCAATGCTTACGGCCCTACCGAAGCTTCGATTGTTACAACGCTTTGGGATGCGAATGAGGATCAGCCGGAGCACAGAGTTATTCCGATCGGGCGCCCGCTGGCCAATCATCAGATATTTATTTTGGATGCCAACCTGCAGCTTGTGCCTATAGGGGTGGAGGGCGAGTTGTGCGTGGCAGGTGTGGGGCTGGCGAGAGGTTACCTGAACCATCCTGAGCTGACAGCCGAGAAGTTCGTGGAACATCCGTTTACACCGGGAGAACGCCTGTACCGGACGGGGGATCTCGCCCGCTGGCTGCCGGACGGAAATATAGAGTATTTGGGTCGAATCGACCATCAGGTGAAGATCCGTGGATTTCGAATCGAGATCGGTGAGATTGAAGAGCAGCTTCTGAAAATGGACTCCGTGCAGGAGACGATCATAATCGCGCAGGAAGGCAAAAGCGGGCAAGAACTGTGCGCTTACCTGGTCGCGGACCGCCCGCTTACGCTCGGCGAGCTGAGAAGCGCGCTAGCGCAAAAATTGCCGAATTATATGATTCCGGCACATTTTGTTCAGCTTCCGCGGATGCCGCTTACGCCGAATGACAAAATCGATCGCAAGGCTTTGCCTGCACCGGAAGGAAACGCGTTGACCGGCGGCGAGTACGTAGCTCCCCGCAATGAAGTCGAGCAGACGCTTGCCGATGTGTGGCAGGCGGTTTTGAACGCTGATCGCGTTGGGGTGACGGATCACTTCTTCGAGCTGGGAGGAGACTCGATTAAATCCATTCAAGTATCTTCGCGGCTTCATCAAGCAGGCTATAAGCTGGAAATCCGCGATTTGTTTAAATATCCGACGATCTCACAGCTCAGCCTGCATGTGAAACCGATTGGACGTACCATCGATCAAGGCGAAGTAACGGGTGAAACGGCGCTTACGCCAATTCAGCATTGGTTTTTCGAGAGCTCCTTTGCAGCCCCGCATCATTTCAACCAGTCAGTGATGCTGTACCGGAAGGAAGGCTTTGACGAAGAGACGGTACGTCAGGTGCTGCAAAAGCTGGTTGAGCATCATGACGCCTTGCGGATGGTATTCCGCAAGATGGAACAAGGGTTTAGCGCACGGACCCGGGCGATTGAGGAAGGCGAGTTGTTCACGCTGGACGTGTTTGACTTTAAGGATGCAGAGGATACTGCGCAGGCTGTGGAAGCGAAGGCAACAGATATTCAAGCCGACATTGATCTAGAGAACGGCCCCCTTGTAAAGGCGGGACTGTTCCGGTGCGCGGACGGTGATCATTTGTTGCTCGCGGTTCATCATGCTGTGGTGGACGGCGTGTCTTGGCGCATTTTAATGGAGGACTTTGCACTGGGTTACGAGCAGGTCGGCAATAGCGAGGAAATTCATTTTCCAGCGAAAACGGATGCTTACCGCACTTGGTCCGAGCAGCTGGTCGCTTATGCACAAAGCCCGGAAATGGCCAAGGAACGTGCTTATTGGCAGGGCGTGGAACAAATTGCGGTTCCGGACTTGCCGAAGGATCTGGAGGCCGACGTTACGACGCAGCAGGATAGCGAATCGCTGTTCGTCCGTTTGACTCCCGAAGAAACGGAGCAGCTGCTGAAGCGGGTTCATCGGGCCTACAACACGGAAATGAACGATATTTTGGTAACGGCGCTTGGCATAGCTGTTCGCAAGTGGACGGGACACGAACGGGTGCGGATCAATCTCGAAGGACACGGACGGGAAGTGATCGGAACGGATATTGACATCACACGCACAGTCGGTTGGTTTACGACCAAGTTTCCGGTCGTTCTGGAGCCGGAAATCGAGCGGGATTTGGCCCATCAGATTAAACAGGTCAAGGAAAATTTGCGCCGCATTCCGAACAAAGGACTTGGGTACGGCGTATGCCGCTATCTATCCAAATTGGAGGATGGCTTTGTTTGGGGCGCAGAGCCGGAAATTAATTTTAACTACCTCGGCCAATTCGATGATGATGTCAACCAGGACGAGATCGGCATATCTTCTTATTCCAGCGGCAGCCCGGCCAGTGAACGTCAGGCCCGCAGCTTTTTGCTGGATATCAACGGCATGGTGCTGGACGGCGCTTTATCGCTCGATCTCAGCTACAGCCGGAAGCAGTATCGCAAGGAAACGATGGAAGCCTTCGCCGAGCAGCTTGAGCAAAGCCTCCGGGAGCTCATTATCCACTGCGCAGGCAAAGAAAACACCGAATTGACACCGAGCGACGTGCAATTTAAAGGCTTGACCATTGCAGAATTGGAACAAATCATCCAGCGCTCGGGCCATCTCGGGGAAATCGAAAATATTTACTCGCTTACGCCAATGCAGAAGGGCATGTGGTTCCACGTCGCGCTTGATGGGCAAACGGCCGCTTATTTCGAGCAGACGCGGTTTACAATGCGGGGAGCACTCGACGTCCAGCTTTTTGAGAGGAGTTGGATGGAGCTTGCGAAACGACATCTGGTGCTGCGGGCGAATTTTGTGAAAGGACCGACGGGCGAGCCGCTGCAAATCATATATCGCGACAAGTCGGTTGGCTTTGAATATGAGGAGCTGCTTCATTTGCAGTCGGACGAGAAACAAGCGTACTTAGATAAAAAGGCCGAGGATGACAAGCTTCGCGGCTTCGACATGGAACATGACGCGCTCGTTCGGTTTACGATCCTGCGCACCGAAGAGCAAAGCTATCATGTGCTGTGGAGTTTCCAGCATATTTTGATGGACGGCTGGTGCCTAGCGCAGCTGACGCAGGAGCTGTTTGAGACGTACTCGGCTTATGTATCCGGCAAGCAGCCAGTGAGAGATAAGAGAGCGGATTATGGTGCTTATATCGAATGGCTGGAAAAACAGGACGATCAGGCGGCATCCAATTATTGGACGGATTTCCTGGCAGGTTATGAAGGGCAAACCGTACTCCCGGGACAAAAGGAATCGGCGCCGAACGGCAGATTTACAGCTGATCACGTCACCGCGGAGCTGGGTAAAGACTTGAGTGAGCGGCTGGACCGGGTGGCGAAACAGCGCCTGGTTACGGTCAATACGCTGCTGCAAGCCGTTTGGGGCGTGATGCTGCAAAAATATAACGGAACAAACGATGCCGTATTCGGCAGCGTCGTGGCTGGAAGACCGGCGGAAATCCCGGGCATTGAGTCCATGATTGGGCTGTTCATCAATACGGTGCCGGTCCGCGTCACGAGCGAAGCGGACACGGTGTTCGCCGACCTGATGGCGAAGCTCCAAGAGCGAGCGCTGGAGTCCGGAAGTTATGATTACTACCCGCTGTATGAAATTCAAGCTCGCAGCGTGCAAAAACAGAACCTGGTCAACCATATCATCGCTTTTGAGAACTATCCGGTGGACGAGCAGATGGAGCAGGCGGGCGACCAGCAGCATGGCGACCTGACGATCGCTGACGTACATATGGAGGAGCAGACGAACTATAACTTCAACGTGACCGTGGTGCCGGGAGCCGAGATCGAAATTCGGTTCGACTTTAATGCCGAAGTGTTCGATAAAGACAGCATCGAGCGGCTCAAGGGGCATTTCGTCCATCTGCTGGAGCAGGTGACGGATAACCCGGAAATTACCGTGGGCGAGCTGGAACTTGTGACGGAGGCGGAAAAGGCCGACCTTCTCGGACGTTTTAACGACACCACCACGGAATTTCCACGCGGGAAGACGCTCATTCAACTGTTCGAAGAGCAGGTGGAGCGCATCCCGGATGCAGCCGCTATTTCCTTGAATGAACAAGAGCTGACCTACCGCGAGCTGAACGAACGCGTCAATCGCCTTGCCCGTACCTTACGTAGCCACGGGATATCCAAAGGCCGTCTGGTCGCCATTATGGCTGAGCGTTCCATCGAAATGGTGGTGGGCATGCTGGCGGCACACAAAGCCGGAGCGGCTTATGTACCGATTGACCCGGAATATCCCGAGGAGCGTATCCGTTTCTTGATCGAGGATTCGGGGGCACAGGTCATGCTGACGCAAATCCGCTTGCGCGAGCGCTTGGCGGGTTTGGACTCCGTGATCTTACTGGATGACGAGTCCTTCTATCATGAGGACGGCACAAATCTAAATCCGGTCATCGAAGCGACAGATCTGGCTTGCGTCATTTATACATCAGGCACGACGGGCAAGCCGAAAGGCAATCTTGTTTCGCACCGCAACATTATAAGGGTCGTTCAAAGTACGAATTATATCGACATCACCGAGCGGGATCATCTCCTCCAGCTTTCAACCTATTCGTTCGACGGAGCGATTTTCGATATTTTCGGCGCTTTGACCAACGGAGCGCGATTAGTGCTGGTTCCCCGCGAGACTTTGCTGGAAATCGGCCGGCTGGCGGCTCTCATTCAGCGCGAGCGCATCTCGGTCATGTTTATTACGACGGCTTTCTTCAACGTCCTTGTAGATGTGAACGTCGACTGCTTGCGGGATGTCCGGGCGATTTTGTTCGGAGGAGAGCGCGTGTCGGTTGGCCATGTGCGTAAAGCACTCGCCCATATCGGACCAGGCAGGCTCAACCATGTTTACGGCCCAACGGAAAGTACGGTTTATACCACGTATCTTCCGGTCGATTTCGTCGATGAGTCGGCGGTAACCGTACCCATCGGGCGACCGATTAGCAATACGACGGTGTATATCGTCGACAATCGGAACAAGCTTCTACCCATCGGCGTGGTTGGGGAGCTATGTGTCGGTGGAGAAGGATTGGTACGGGGCTACAATAACCGGTCGGAGCTGACGGCGGAGAAATTTGTGGACAATCCGTTTGTGCCGGGAGAGCACATGTATCGGACGGGAGACTTGGCGAAGTGGTTGCCGGACGGAACGATCGAATATGTAGGACGGACGGATGATCAAGTGAAAATCCGCGGCTTCCGTATCGAGCTGGGCGAGATCGAAGCTCAGCTTCAGAAAGTGGAGGGAATTCGAAAAACAACGGTATTCGCGAGGGAAAACGCCTCTGGCGAGAAGCAGCTTTGCGCCTATTATGAAGCGGAATTTGAGCTTTCGGCGGCCGAGCTGAAGAGTATGCTTTCACGGGAACTGCCAGCCTATATGATCCCGGCGTACCTGATCCAGTTGGCGCAACTTCCGTTAACAACGAATGGCAAAGTCGACCGACGCTCTCTCCCGGCGCCGGAAGAAAGCTTGCAAGGCGAAGGAAGTACTCCGCCTCGGACTCCGCTGGAAGCCCGCTTGGCCGGAATTTGGAAAAGCGTGCTCGGATTAGAGCACATCGGTGTTCATGACAATTTCATCGACCTGGGTGGTCATTCTCTGCGGGCGACGACATTGGTGAGCAAGGTGCACCAGGAGCTGAACGTCGAGCTGTCTCTGCGCGACGTATTCCGCTATTCGACGCTCGAAGAGATGGCGCTAGCTATCTCTCGGATTGGAGAGCAGTCGTTTTCGTCGATTCCGCTGGCAGGCGCAAGAGCATATTATCCGCTTTCCTCAGCTCAGAAGCGGCTGTTTATCCTGAATCAGCTGGAAGGGGCCGATCTGAGCTATAACATGCCGGGCGTACTGATGCTGGAAGGAACGATTGACCGGAGCCTGCTGGAGAAGGCTTTCCGCGGACTGATCGCACGACACGAAACACTGCGAACTGGCTTTGAGATCGTACAAGGCGAAGCTGTACAGCGCATTTACGAGAGCGTTGACTTTGCCGTTCAGTACTGTGATGCGAGCGAGGAAGAAGCGCCCGAAGTCGTGCAGGCCTTTATCCGGCCTTTTGACTTAGCGAAGCCTCCGCTGCTACGAGCGGAGCTGGTAGAGCTGGCAGCCGAACGTTATTTGTTGATGTTCGACATGCATCATATCGTCTCCGACGGGGTTTCTATGGACGTGTTCGTCGAGGAACTCGTTCGTCTGTACGGCGGCGAGTCATTAGAACCTTTGCGCATTCAATATAAGGACTATGCGGTATGGCAGCAGTCGGACGAGCAAAAAGCGCAGTTGAAACGCGAGGAAGCTTACTGGCTGGACCGTTACCGGGGGGAACTGCCGGTTCTGGAAATGCCGACGGACTATCCGCGTCCGGCCGTGCAGAGCTTTGAGGGACAAACGCTGACGTCCTTCGTGGACGAGGTAACAAGCGAAGGCTTGAAGCAATTAGCCGCTCAAAGAGGAGCGACGCTGTATATGGTGCTGCTAGCGGCATATACCGTGCTTTTGCATAAATTTACGGGCCAGGACGATTTGATTGTTGGAACGTCGATTGCCGGACGAACGCACGGAGACACGCAGCCTTTGATCGGAATGTTCGTCAATACGCTGGCGATCCGCAATTATCCGGCTTCGGAGAAGACCTTCACGTCATATTTGGAAGAAGTGAAAGAAACGACCTTAGGCGCTTACGAGCATCAGAATTATCCGTTCGAAGAGCTCGTTGATAAAGTGCAGATCAACCGGGATTTGAGCCGCAACCCGTTATTTGACACGATGTTCTCCCTGCAAAACCTGGAGGAGACAGCGTTTGAACTGGAAGGGCTGAAATTATCCAACTACCCTAGCGAATACGGCATGGCAAAATTCGACCTAAGTGTGGATGTTACGGAAGAAAACGGCGGCCTGGAGTGCAGCTTTGAATTCGCAACAGCTCTTTATAAAGAAAGCACGATCCGGCGGCTGGCGACTCATTTCGGACATTTGCTTGCGGCGATCGTAAGCCGTCCGGATGCGAAGATCGCCGAGCTGAACTTGCTGACGGCAGAGGAAAAGGAGCGAATTCTTGGCGAGTTTAACCCGGTGCAGCCGGAAGCAGCTCCTGCAGCCGCGTTCCATCGGCTGTTTGAGGAACAGGTGGAGCGAACGCCGGAAGCGGAGGCCGTCGTGTACGAGAACGACCGGCTGACGTATGCAGAGCTGAATGAGCGGGCGAACTGCTTGGCGGCCACGCTGCGCGCAAGCGGCATCGGCCGGGAGACGATCATCGGCATTCTCGCCGAGCGTTCGGTGGACTTGCTGGTGGCCGTGCTGGCCGTCTGGAAAGCGGGCGGGGCCTATGTGCCGCTTGACCCGGATTACCCAGCGGACCGCGTGCGGTTCATGCTTGAAGACAGCGGAGCGAAGCTGCTGCTGACGCAAACGGCGCTGCGAGAGCGCGCTGAAGCCTGGCTCGGCGAGGAGGAGCTGGCGCTGGCGGCGGTGCTGTACCTCGACGACGAAGCATCGTACAGCGACGAGCGGGGAAATGTACCGATGGGCGCTGGAATGGTTTCGGGCTTTGTCTCCGAGATGGTCTCCGGCAAGCTGACGGGTACTGTGGACGACAGCGATGAGAGCTATCAGAATGTCGTTGGCATGGACAGCTTCCATGAAGCCCGTCCGGAGGATTTGGCATACGTGATCTATACGTCGGGAACGACAGGCAAGCCGAAGGGCGTGATGATCGAGCACCGCAGTCTGGTGAGCACGGCGGCGGGTTACCGCCGGGAATATCGGTTGGATCAGTTCCCGGTGCGGCTACTGCAGCTCGCAAGCTTCTCGTTCGACGTGTTCGTGGGAGATATTGCACGGACGCTGTACAACGGAGGCACAATGGTGATTGTGCCGAAGGACGATCGGATCGATCCGTCTCGTCTGTACTACTGGATCGAGCGGGAGCGGATTACCATTTTTGAATCGACGCCAGCACTCATCGTGCCGTTTATGGAATACGTGCACGAGCAGGGGCTGGATATGAGCTGGATGGAGCTGTTGATCACGAGCTCGGACAGCTGCAGCGTGGCGGATTACCGAACCTTGCAGGAACGCTTTGGCTCATCGTTCCGCATCATCAACGCCTACGGCGTGACGGAAGCGGCGATTGACTCCAGTTTCTACGATGAGGAGCTGACGAAGCTGCCGCAGACAGGCAATGTGCCGATCGGCAAAGCGTGGCTGAATGCGAAATTCTACATCGTGGATGCGCACCTGAACCCGGTGCCGGTAGGTGTGCTGGGCGAGCTGGTCATCGGCGGAGTCGGAGTGGCGCGCGGGTACTTGAACCGTCCGGAGCTGACGGAAGAGAAGTTCGTAGACAGTCCGTTCGCCGCGGGCGAGCGGCTGTACCGCACGGGAGACCTGGCGCGGTGGATGGAGGACGGCAACGTGGATTTTATCGGCCGGATCGACAACCAGGCGAAAATCCGGGGCTATCGGATTGAGATGGGTGAGATCGAGTCGCAGCTGCTACGGGTGGAAGGCGTGCGCGAAGCGGTGGTGCTAGTTCGAAGTGACGCGAACGGTCAGAAGGTGCTGTGCGCGTATTACACGCTGGATACCGGAGCGGAGCTGGCAGTGAACGATTTGCGAAGCGCGCTGGCGCAGGAGCTGCCAGGATATATGATCCCTTCGTACTTTGTTGAGCTGGAGCGTCTGCCTCTGACGCCGAACGGAAAGATTGACCGGAAGGCGCTGCCGGCGCCGGAAGGGGAAGCGGGAAGCGGAACGGAGTATGTCGCACCGCGCAATGAGCTGGAGATGAAGTTGACGTCGATTTGGCAGGAGGTGCTGGGGCTTGCGAAGGAGATTGGCGTTCACGACAACTTCTTCGACATCGGCGGTCACTCCCTGCGGGCGACGGCGCTGATTAGTAAGATTCATAAGGAGCTGAACGTGGATCTGCCGCTTCGCGATGTGTTCCGCCATTCCACCATCGAGAGCATGGCTGCCGCCATTTCCCGGCTGGATGAGCAGACATTTGTTGCTATTCCAGTGGCAGATGAACGAGAGGTGTACCCGCAATCTTTTGCTCAAAAACGTCTCTTTATCCTAAATCAACTGGAAGGCGCAGAGCTTAGCTACAATATGCCGGAAGCGATGCTGCTGGAGGGTGCTTTGGACCGGGCAAGGTTCGAAGAAGTGTTACGTCAGCTCGTGGCGCGGCATGAAACACTGCGCACCGGATTTGAAATGGTGGATGGCGAAGCATCGCAGCGGATTTACCAGGATGTAAATTTCGCCGTGGAGTTCTATCAAGTGGATGAGCAAGAGGCCCAAGAGACGGTTCGCCGTTTCGTACGTCCGTTTGACCTGGCGAAGCCTCCGCTACTGAGGGTAGGCCTTGTCGAGCTGGCTCCGGAACGCCATATTCTAATGTACGACATGCACCATATTATTTCCGATGGCGTCTCGATGGAAATCTTTGTTGAAGAATTCGTTCGCTTGTACGGCGGCGAGCAATTGGAGCCTTTACGTATTCAGTACAAAGACTACACTGTTTGGCAGCATTCGCAGGAGCAGAAGCAACGGCTTCAGCGTCAGGAGGTGTACTGGCTGGACATGTTCCAAGGCGAGCTTCCGGTGCTGGAAATGCCGACCGATTATCCGCGTCCGGCTGTGCAGAGCTATGAAGGGCACACGCTGGAGTTTTTCTTCGAGGCTTCGAAAACTGAGCGCCTAAAGCAGTTGGCCTCGGAAACGGGTACAACGCTGTTTATGGTGCTGCTGGCGGCATATAACGTGCTATTGCATAAATACTCAGGTCAGGAGGATGTGATCGTCGGTACGCCGATTGCCGGAAGGAATCATGGAGATGTGCAGCCGTTGATCGGGATTTTCTTAAACACGTTGGCGATCCGCAGTTATCCGGCTTCGGAGAAGACGTTCCTGTCATACCTGAACGAAGTCAAAGAAACGACCCTCCACGCTTTCGAGCATCAAAACTATCCGTTCGAAGAATTGGTGGATAAGGTGCAAGTCACCCGTGATTTAAGCCGCAATCCGCTCTTCGACACGCTGTTTACGATGCAGAATACGGAGAACGAGGAGTTTGAGCTGGAAGGGCTTCACCTGACTCCTTATCCGAGCGCACTGGATACCGCGAAGTTTGATATCAGCTTGGATGTGGGCGAGGAGAATGGAGGCTTGGATTACAGCTTCGAATATGCGACGGCTCTCTACAAAAGGGAGACGATCGAACGGCTGGCGAAACATTACGAGCAACTGCTCGAAACGATCGTAAGCCGTCCGAATGCGAAGATCGCTGAGTTGAACTTGCTGACAGCAGAGGAAAAAGAGCAAATTCTCGGCGAGTTTAACCCGGTGCAGCCGGAAGCGGCTCCTGCAGCCGCGTTCCACCGACTGTTTGAGGAACAGGCGGAACGCACGCCGGAAGCGGAGGCCGTCGTGTACGAGAACGACCGGCTGACGTATGCGGAGCTGAACGCGCGGGCGAATCGCTTGGCGGCCACGCTGCGCGCAAACGGCATTGGCCGGGAGACGATCGTCGGCATTCTCGCCGAGCGTTCGGTAGACTTGCTGGTGGCCGTGCTGGCCGTCTGGAAAGCGGGCGGGGCCTATGTGCCGCTCGATCCGGATTATCCGGCGGACCGCGTGCGGTTCATGCTTGAAGACAGCGGAGCGAAGGTGCTGCTGACGCAAACGGCGCTGCGAGAGCGTGCCGAAGCATGGCTCGGCGAGGAGGAGCTGGCGCTGACATCGGTGCTGTATTTGGACGACGAAGCGTCGTACAGCGATGAGCGGGGAAATGCGCCGATGGGCTCTGGAATGGTTTCGAGCTTTGTCTCCGAGATGGTCGCCGGCAAGCTGACGGGTGCTGTGAATGGCGGCGATGAGAGCCATCACTATGTTGACATGGGCGACTTCGGTGGATTCCATGAAGCCCGTCCGGAGGATTTGGCATACGTGATCTATACGTCGGGAACGACAGGAAAGCCGAAAGGTGTAATGATCGAGCACCGCAGTCTGGTGAGCACGGCGGCGGGTTACCGCCGGGAATATCGGTTGGATCAGTTCCCGGTGCGGCTAATGCAGCTCGCAAGCTTCTCGTTCGACGTGTTTGTGGGCGATATTGCACGGACGCTGTACAACGGAGGCACAATGGTGATTGTGCCGAAGGACGATCGGATCGATCCGTCTCGTCTGTACGACTGGATAGAGCGGGAGCGGGTTACCATTTTTGAATCGACGCCAGCACTCATCGTGCCGTTTATGGAATACGTGCACGAGCAGGGGCTGGATATGAGCTGGATGGAGCTGTTGATCACGAGCTCGGACAGCTGCAGCGTGGCGGATTACCGAACCTTGCAGGAACGCTTCGGCTCGTTGTTCCGGATCATCAACGCCTACGGCGTGACGGAAGCGGCGATCGACTCCAGCTTCTATGACGAGCCGCTGATAAAGCTGCCGCAGGCAGGCCATGTGCCGATCGGCAAAGCGTGGCTGAATGCGAAGTTCTACATCGTGGATGCGTACCTGAACCCGGTGCCGGTAGGTGTGCTGGGCGAGCTGGTCATCGGCGGAGTTGGAGTGGCGCGCGGGTACTTGAACCGTCCGGAGCTGACGGAAGTGAAGTTCGTAGACAGTCCGTTCGCCGCGGGCGAGCGGCTGTACCGCACGGGAGACCTGGCGCGGTGGATGGAGGACGGCAACGTGGACTTCATCGGCCGGATCGACAACCAGGCGAAAATCCGGGGCTACCGGATTGAGATGGGTGAGATCGAGTCGCAGCTGCTACGGGTGGAAGGCGTGCGCGAAGCGGTGGTGCTAGTTCGAAGTGACGCGAACGGTCAGAAGGTGCTGTGCGCGTATTACACGCTGGATACCGGAGCGGAGCTGGCGGTAAACGAATTGCGCAGCTTGTTGGCGCAGGAGCTGCCGGGCTACATGATCCCGTCGTACTTTGTGGAGCTGGAGCGTCTGCCTCTGACGCCGAACGGAAAGATTGACCGGAAGGCGCTGCCGGCGCCGGAAGGGGAAGCGGGAAGCGGAACGGAGTATGTCGCACCGCGCAATGAGCTGGAAGCGAAGCTGGCGGCGATTTGGCAGGAGGTGCTGGGGCTTGCGAAGGAGATTGGCGTTCACGATAACTTCTTCGACATCGGCGGTCACTCCCTGCGGGCGACGGCGCTGGCGGGTAAGGTATTTAAGGAATTAAACGTCAACCTGCCGCTGCGCGACGTATTCCGTCACTCGACGATTGCGGCAATGGCCGAGGCGATCGCCCGGATGGAACGGCGGGAGCATGAGGCCATTCCTCAAGCGGAGGAGAGGGAGTACTACCCTCTGTCTTCTGCACAGAAACGACTGTTCATTCAGCATACGCTGGATGGAGCCGATCAACTTTACAACATGCCAGAGCTGGTGCAGGTGGAAGGTGAGTTTGATTTAGACCGTTTGGAAGCCGCCTTGCGGCAATTGATCACACGGCATGAATCGCTGCGCACCGGTTTTGAAATCGTGAAGGGCGAAGCGGTTCAGCGGATTTACCCGCAGGTCGATTTTGCTATCGAGCATCATCAAGCGGATAAAGAGGATGTGGCTCAAATCGAGCAGATCGTCCGCAGCTTCGTTCGTCCGTTTGATCTCGGCCAGCCGCCGCTGCTGCGCGCCGGGGTCATCGAGCTGGAGCCGAACCTGCATATTCTCCTTTTCGACATGCACCATATCGTGTCCGACGGCGTATCGATGGCGATTGTGATCGATGAGTTATCGAGTTTCTACGCTGGGGAAGAACTGCCGCCACTGCGTATTCAATACAAGGATTATGCCGTTTGGCAGCAGTCGGAGGCCCACCGAGAGCGGATCGGGCGGCAGGAAACGTACTGGCTGCAAACCTTCGAAGGCGAACTGCCGAAGGGGGACTTGCCGCTGGATTATGAACGGTCTGCGGTTCGCAGCTACGAAGGCGCGCATCTGGAGTTCGACGTCGAGGCTTCTCTCTCTGCGCGGCTGCGCGAATTGGCGGCCGAGCGTGAAAGCACGCTGTTCATGGTGCTGCTTGCGGCTTATACCGTACTGCTGTCCAAGTACAGCGGGCAGGAGGACTTGGTCGTGGGCACCCCGGTGGCGGGAAGAACGAACGCCGATTTGGAACCGGTTATCGGGATGTTTGTCAATACGTTGGCGATTCGTAATCGTCCGTCGGGCGACAAAACGTTCTTGTCCTACCTGGAAGAAGTGAAGGAAACGGCTTTGAATGCTTTCGAGAATCAGGATTATCCATTCGAGGAGCTCGTGGAGCGTTTGAATGTGAAGCGGGAGCCGGGTCGCTTCCCGCTGTTCGACGCCGTCTTCGACTTGCAAAATATCGAAGAACGAGACATCGAGCTGGAAGGGGTCAGCCTGAAGAATTATGAGCTTGACCAATTGGAGGAAGCGAAGTTCGATCTGACCCTGTTTATGTATGAAAACAACGGGGCGCTGAGTGGGGGCTTCTTCTACGCCGCGAAGCTATTTAAAGAAGCGATGATCCGCACCTTGACTGAGGATTACCTGAGGGTGTTGTCTCAAATTGCGGTAAATCCACAAATCGAGCTAAGGCGGATTGAATGCCATAAACCGGCGGCAGGCGCAAAGAGTGCCGTCGATACGATCGAATTCGCGTTTTAATCTTTAAGCGTAAGCACGTCTCCGCCGTCAAGTGAAAGCGGCGTACATTCCGGCGTATATCTTGGCGCACACTGGGGCACATTCCGGCGCACTCATTCCGGGGCACATTCTCAGGGAAGACGGCGAATAACGTCCAAACCCGTAAACGCGCAGGGCGAAAGCAAACTTTTTCCGACCTGCGCCGGGCATGTGGCTACTTCATTTTTAGGGAGGTACGAATGAAATATTTGTTTGAAAAGGAAGAGCGGTACTGGAGCAGCAAGTTTGACGCCGATGACAGCCTGAGCTTCCTTCCCTACAGTTATTCCTCCAAATTATCCGAGGGCGGGGAAGCTGCGGCTGATCCGGGCTTGGTACAACGTACCCTGCCGAACGAACTATCGGAGAGAATCATTCGTCTTGCTGGCGGTTCGGATTTGGCTCTGTACATGATTGTTTTGGCAGGAGTAAAAAGCCTGCTGTTCAAATATACTGGGCGAGGCCATGTGCTGATTGGCATGCCTTCATATAGCGCAGACCAGAGTGGGACTCCGCCACCGCATGACATCTTGGTGATCAAGACGCCCGTAAGCCATCAGACGACGCTGAAGACGCTGCTTGGGGGCATCAAAGCCTCCATCGGCGAGGCGCTGGAGCATCAACACCTGCCTTTTCGGAAAATGCTGGAGAAGCTTCATCTGGACTATACGGGGGATGGCCACCCGGTCGTCAATACCGTCGCATCCTTCGCCCAGATTCATCCGGGACCGTTGGGCAGCCAGGTGGCAGCCGATACCGTTTTCTGCTTCGATCGTAAAGACCAGTCCATCGAGTTGGAAGTAAGCTTTGACAGGCAGCGGTACGAGCGGGCATTTGTGGAACAGGCTGCCGACCATCTTGTTCGGCTACTGTCTGTGTTATTATTTCAGCCGGATCTGGAGCTCGGACAAGCCGCTATGCTGTCTTCAGACGAGAGGGAGACGCTGCTGAAGCGGTTTAATGACACCGAAACTGAGTTCGAGCGGGGAAAAACGATTCACGGCCTGTTCGAAGAGCAGGCGGAGCTTTACCCGGACAAGGTGGCCGCCGTCATGAACGAGCGGCAGTTGACCTACCGTGAGCTGAACGAACGGTCTAACCGCCTTGCGCGGAAGCTGCGGGAGGCAGGAGTCGAAGCAGACCAGCTGGTAGCGATTCTGGCTGAACGCTCGCTCGATATGGTCGTCGGCATTTTGGCGATTCTCAAAGCGGGCGGAGCGTACGTTCCTGTCGATCCCGAGTACCCGGAGGAGCGCATCCGCTTCATGATTGAGGATTCGGGTGCACCGTTATTGCTGATTCAAAAGCATCTGCACGAGAAGACCGACTTCGCTGGAATACGCCTTGAATTGGACGCTTTCGTGTGGGGAGACAGAGACAGTGATACGAACTCCGACGATACGTTGAACGCTTCGAATCTGGAGCCGATCTCCGGGCCGAGGAACTTAGCTTACGTTATTTACACGTCGGGAACGACCGGTAGACCGAAAGGAACGCTGATCGAGCATAAGAACGTCGTGCGCCTCTTGTTCAATGACAAGAACCTGTTTGACTTCGGACCGTCCGACACGTGGACGCTGTTCCACTCGTTCTGCTTCGATTTCTCCGTCTGGGAAATGTACGGAGCGCTGCTCAATGGAGGCAAGCTGGTCATCGTACCGCCGCTTACGGCGAAGAACCCGGCCGATTTTCTGACGCTGCTGGGCCGCGAGCAGGTCACGATTTTGAACCAGACGCCAACGTACTTCTACCAGCTGCTACGTAAGATTTTGGCGGAGCATCTGTACGATCTGCGGATTCGCAACATTATCTTTGGGGGCGAAGCCCTCAGTCCGTTGCTGCTCAAGGGCTTTAAGAAGAAGTACCCGGAGACGAAGCTGATCAATATGTATGGGATTACCGAAACGACGGTTCACGTTACCTATAAGGAAATTACATGGGGCGAAATCGAGGCGGCGAAGAGCAATATCGGTAAGCCGATCCCGACGCTAAGTGTGTACATCCTTGATGAAAAACGCTGCCTTGTGCCGATCGGTGTAGCAGGGGAAATGTACGTGGCCGGGGAAGGGCTGGCGAGAGGATACCTGAACCGTCCGGAGCTGACGGCGGAGAAGTTCGTCGATTCCCCGTTTGCGGAGGGGCAAAAGCTGTACCGCTCGGGCGACTTGGCGGCTTGGCTGCCGGATGGCACCATCGAATACCTGGGGCGGATCGACCATCAGGTCAAAATCCGCGGCTACCGGATCGAAATCGGGGAGATCGAGGAGCAGCTGCTGAGAATTGCCGGCGTGCAAGAAGCCAAGGTGCTCGACCGCGACGACGCGAACGGCCAAAAGCAGCTTGTCGCTTACTTCGTCGCGGAAACGAGGCTGGTGGCGCATGAACTTAAGGAGGAGCTCGCCAAGCAGCTTCCGGGATATATGATTCCTTCGTACCTCGTTCAGCTTTCGCAAATGCCGCTGACTCCGAACGGGAAAATCGACCGCAAAGCGCTGCCCGCACTAGAGGAATCCGCGGTCTTAGGAGAGGAATATGTCGCGCCGAGAACGCTGCTCGAAATGAAAATCGCCCGCGTCTGGCAGGATACGCTTGGCGTTCCTCAGGTCGGCGTAAAGGATAACTTTTTTGAGTTAGGTGGCAATTCGTTAAGCCTGATGAGACTTGTTCAAGCCATTTACGATGAAACGGGCATCGAGATCCCGCTGAACCGCCAATTCCACAATGTAACCGTTGAAGCCATGGCTTTCGGCGAGGGGGGTCTCGGCCTGGATAGAGGAGGAGACTCCTTCATTAAGCTGAATAAAGCCGGAGACATGAATGTGTTCTGTTTCCCTCCGGGCAGTGGCTTCGGCATTGGTTACCGCGAACTTGCAAGCAGGCTCGACGGTCAGTTCGTGCTCTACGGCATTGATTTTATCGACGATGCCACCGATTACGAGGCCATGCTGAACCGTTATGTGGATGAGATTGTCCGTATCCAGCCGGAAGGACCTTACGTGCTGCTCGGTTACTGCTTCGGAGGCAATCTGACGTTCGAGGTAGCCAAATTAATGGAGAAAAGAGGATACCTCGTGACGGACGTTCTTATGGTGGACTCATGGATTAAAAACACGCTGACGCCTTCCGAAACATCGGAAAAGGAGCTTCGAGAAATGCTTGCCGATTTCGACGAAGAGGAGAAGGAATTAATGAGCAACCCGCTCGTGCGGGAGCGGGTGCATCGGAAGGTCAAAGCGACCTTGGCATACGAAGCGCAGCTTATTAATTCCGGTACGATCTCGGCCCGGATTTACGAACTGATTGCGAAGGACAGCGAAGCGTTCCGCCGGGAGCATCAATTGCCGTCCTGGCGGGGGGCAACGACGCAGGCTTACGCCGATTACCGGCTGGAGGGCGCACACGAGGAATTGCTGGAACTTACGCGTGTGGAAGAAACGGCAGTCGTTATCCGGGACATCTTAGCGCAAGCCAAGCGGCAGATCGAAGCGGAGGCCGGGGTACTGCATGGAAGCTGACCGCCAGCCGTCTATTCAAGTAGAAGTCACAGCAGCGCCCTCCAAACGGCAAACCGCTTACGCTACCTGGAAAGCGCTCCGCTGGCTGATGTCCTTTGTAGGCCCTCACAAAGGCTGGATGATCGTTGGTACGTTGTCCGCAATTGCTGCCGCTGTTATTGAGATATGGACGGGAAGTTTGATCGAGCAGTTGACCACCCAGGCCGAGAAGGGGGCGGGGCCAGTCGTTCTGCAAATCGTGTACACCGTCTTTGTGGTCATCTTGATCGGTGTTCCGGCGAAGTTTTTTATGAGCTTTGGTGTGGAGCGAAGCAGCGCGTCTGCGGTACAGGATATCCGCAACCGTGTTATGCGGCATATCGGCAAGCTCCCGGTCTCCTATTTTGAAAAGCAGCACTCCGGCGACGTATTGTCGCGGATCAACAACGATTTGCAGCTCATTCAGCAGTTTATGATTCGGGACCTGGCCCAGTGGTTTTATCATCCGCTGTTGTTCATCGGTTGTTTTGCTTATTTAATCTACCTTCAATGGGAACTGATGCTGTACAGCCTGCTGCTATTTCCCTTAGCACTACTTGTTTCCCAATGGATTGGTAAGCAGCTCGAGCGGTTGACAGAGGAAGCCCAGGCGAATATGGGACGAATGAACGTCAATCTCCAGGATACGCTTGGGGGGATGCCTATTGTAAAAAGTTACCTGCTATCCGATATGTTATCTCGCTCCTACCAGGCACTGCTGCAAGTAACGGCTCAGAAAAAACTGGCTGTAAAAAAGCGGGAAGCCTGGGTCAATCCGCTGCTGTCCACGCTGATGATCAGCCCGATCATTTTCGCCGTCAGTTACGGAAGCTATTTGATCTTCAAAGGGCAGTTAGGCGCGGGAGAGCTGGTTGCCTTCCTGTACTTGCTGAATCTGTGTCTGGAGCCGCTAGAGCATATTCCCGAGCTCATCACGCGGACGTTCGAAATGACCGGTGCCCTGAGAAGAGTTTTCGAAATCGTTGAGCAGCCGACCGAAACGAAAAATGGCCGTTTGCTTCCGAAATCGAGTGCCGCTCCCATCGAGTTTCAGAACGTCACCTTCGGGTATGAGGAGGGCTCCCCGATTCTGCGGAATGTTAGCTTCTCGGTACCGGAAGGGAAGACGATTGCGCTTGTTGGAGCGAGCGGCGGAGGGAAGAGCACGGTGTTCAAGCTTGTATGCGGCTTTTATCCGCTTCCGAAGGACCAGGGTGAGATCCGCGTGTTCGGCAGCCTGATCCACGGCGCTGATCCGGAGCAGCTTCAGTCGCATTTTTCCGTGGTAACCCAGGATTCATATTTGTTTAGCGGCACGATCGCCGAAAATATCGGCTACGGGCGGGAAGAAGCGTCGATGGACGAGATTATCGAAGCTGCCAAAGCTGCTCAGGCGCATTCCTTCATTATGCAGCTTCTCGGCGGCTACCAGACGTATGTCGGAGAGCGCGGAGGCTTTTTGTCCGGCGGGCAGCGCCAGCGCATTGCAATGGCCCGGGCTTTTCTGAAGGATGCTCCCATTCTGCTGCTGGACGAGCCAACGTCGGCTCTTGATCCGGAGTCGGAAAGCGCGGTTCAGGAAGCGCTGGGCGTATTGATGAAGCAGAGAACGACGATGGTTATTGCTCATCGGCTTTCTACGGTACAAAACGCTGACGAAATTTGGGTTATGGAGCAGGGGAATATTGTGGAAAAGGGCACTCATGAACAATTGCTGGAGATGAAGGGATTGTACGCCCAGTCGTACTACCAGGAATTTACCGAGTCTGCCGAGCGCAGGGAGGTGGAGTACACATGAAAAAGGGCGGATGGCTCTCGCAAGTAAAAGAACTCGGCTACTTGCTGACGTTTATGAACCGCAAGCGTAAAACCCAGTACGCCATTGGCCTGGCCGTAACGGCGCTCACCCAAACCTTGTTCCTGATCGCCTTCAGCTTGGTCGTACATAACTTGGTAGATTTCGCCGTGTCCCGAGATACGTCTCTGATGGTGGGAGCCTTTATTATTTTGGGCGTGGCCCTGTTTCTGGAAAATGTGATTTCTCCCTGGTTCATTTACTTATACCAGCGAAGTGTCGAGCTGACCGTGCTGAATATCCGCGAACGCCTTTATGACAAGCTGTGCCGGGTGCGGCCGAGATTCCTGGAGCAGACGCACCATGGGGACTTGCTGTCACGGGTGAACAACGATGTAACGACCGTTGAGTTTACATTCTCGCAGGTTTACTTCGTTTTGCTGCTTCAAGTTGTCTTTTGCATCGGCTCCATTGCCTCCATGGTGTTGATCGATTGGCGGTTTGCCGGGGTATCCATCGTTATTCTGCTGCTGTCCTCCGTGGTCAGCCTGAAATTTGCGCGGGATATTCGCGTCTTGTCCGAACAAGGCTTGCAAACACTCGGTAAAATGACCCAAAAGTTCAAAGATTTTATGGGCGGTATTCAAATTGTGAAGCTGTTCCGCATTCGCACAATTTACGGCCAATACGAGGCGCTGAACGAACAAATGACGCAGACGCTTCGGCAAACCGCGCAGAAGAACGGCATGCAGGCTGCGGTAAACCATTTTATCAGCTACGTCACGTTCTGCGGCATTATCGTCATCGGCAGTCTACTTTATGCTTACGGATTGATGGGAATGGGAAGCGTCGCCGCCCTGGCGGTTCTGCAAGTGAATCTGACGCACGCCTTGTTGAACTTAGGCATGGTTCTGTCGATGACCCAAAATTCGCTCGCGGGCGCTCACCGGGTTCAAGAGGTACTAAGAGAGGAAGAGGAACCGGAGCGATTGGGATCTCCTCACAGCGAGCTCGTGTCGGAGGCTGCGGTGGAGTTTCGCGATGTGGAATTTTCCTATCAGGGGGATAAAAAGGTGCTTGTCGGTATGTCCTTGCAGGTTTTTCCCGGCCAGGTCGCCGCGATCGTGGGGGCCAGCGGCAGCGGCAAAAGTACGCTGATCAAGCTGCTGCTCGGCTTTTATCCTGTGGATAGCGGAGAAATCCTGGTCCAAGGCAAACCGTTCGGCCATTATACGCTGGACGAAATCCGCAGGCAGATTGCATACGTTCCGCAGGAGCCATTCTTGTTTACCGGCACGATTGAGGAAAACATTCGTTACGGCAGCCCGGATGCAACGGATGAAGAAGTGATCGAAGCGGCCAAAGCGGCGTACGCTCACCCTTTCATTCAGGAATTTCCGGAACAGTATAAAACGCCGGTGGGAGAGAGAGGAGCGTCATTGTCGGGCGGACAAAGGCAGCGAATTGCGATCGCCCGGGCGATTCTCAAAAACGCCCCGATTTTGCTGCTGGACGAAGCGACTTCCGCGCTGGACAACGAATCCCAGCATTGGGTACAGCAGGCCCTGAACGAATTGATGAAGGGTCGCACCACCATCCTAATCGCCCACCGTCTCAGCACCGTGGAACATGCGGATTTGATTACCGTCATGAACCAAGGGACGGTCGTCGAGCGGGGCCGCCATCAGGACCTGCTGGCGCGCGGGGGGTATTACGCCCGGCTTTACGGCTAGACCCGCTTTGCGGCGGGCAGTTTCCTGCTTACGAATGCGACAGCGTTTTTTAGTAGTCAAGGTATGACTCATGACTGGGAATTACTAGAAAACGGGGGGCTAGCCTATCTATAAAGAATTTCAAAACAGGGAGGGTGTCGATGTGAGAGAGAATACCAACGAGCAATATGGACTAACGCAAGCTCAGCGCCGAATATGGCTCATGGAAATTATGAACCCGGGAACGTCTATCACGATGCTATCTGCGACCTACCGGATTACGGGTGAGATCGACACACAGCTTCTGGAGCAAGCGGTGGCAGAGATCGTCAAAACTTATGACGCTTTTCGAATCCGTATTAGCGGGGATATGCAAAATCCAACACAGTGGTTCGAAGAGCCGGAGAAGGTCCAAGCTAGAATAAGCCACCTCGAAATAGGCACAACCGAGGAATTCTATGCTTGGGTGAAAGAAGTAAGCGAAAAACCGGTCAGTGTGTTCGACGAACACCTCCACCAATTTACGATGATCCATTTTGCGAATGGTCAAGTATGGCTCAATTTGATGATAAATCATATTATCGCCGACGGCTTGTCCGTCAATGCTTTACTGCATGCGGTGATGGAAAAATACCTGGAACTGCGCAAAGGCATTTCCAGCAGTTATGAGGCCCCTTTCTATCTGGATTATATTTTCGCGGAGTGTGAATATGAGCAATCGGAGCGTTATCAGAAAGGTAAGGAATACTGGCTGAAGAAGTACAATACTTTGCCTGAAACGACTGGGATTAAATCGGTTCCGCCACACTCGATCGGTAGCGAATCCGATAAACTGGCCATCACTTTGGATGGTTCCCGGTATGAACGCATTCTGGCCTTCAGCGAACAATATCAGGTCAGCTTATATACGTTATTTCTGTCGGCTATGTACGTCTTATTGTACAAGCTGACTGACAGCACCGATGTTCCGGTCGGCACGGTTTTCGCCAATCGCACCAGCAAGAAGGAAAAAGAAACGATCGGCATGTTCGTCAGCACCGTAGCTACGCGGATTCGTCTAAATCCAGATGAGAACGTTCTTTCTTTGCTCCAAACGGTTTCCAGAGAAAATATGGCGGATTTGCGGTATCAGAAATACCCTTATAACCAATTGATCCAGGACTTACGCGAACAACACGGCCGCAACGATCTTTCGGGTCTATTCCGCACGTCTTTGGAATATTTGCCTTTGAAAATTGAGGAGTATGAGGAAATCAAGGTACGCCTTGAGGCTCATTTCGCTAGGCACGAGATGGACGATTTGCTGCTGCGCTTTGACCATATGCTGAATGAAGAACATGTCATTCTTCATGCTTCCTATCGTATGGATCTGTTCGAGCCGGCTGAGATTGAGCGAATAATGGATCAGTATGTAACCGTGCTGGACCAGTTTCTTCAGGATCCTGAACTTTCCGTACGCGAGATTTCTCTGCTGAGCGATGAGGAGAGGCAGCGCATTCTTAACGTCTTTAACCCGCCGTTGGCAGAGCTGTGCGAGGGAGAAACGTTTCATCGGTATGTTGAAAAGTTTGCAAGAGAAATTCCTGATCATCCGGCAGTTGTCTATATGGACAAACAGTTGACCTACGGCGAATTGAATGAACGCGCCGAACGGCTGGCTTCTCTCCTTCGTGAACAGGGCGTGGGAAGGGAGACGATCACAGGGATCTGGGCGGAGCGTTCGGTGGAACTGCTGGTCGGGGTGCTCGCTGTTTGGAAAGCCGGTGGAGCCTATGTGCCACTGGACCCCGAATATCCTGCGGAGCGGATTGAGTACATGCTCAGCGATAGCGAAGCAGCGGTGCTGCTTACGCAGCGTCATCTGTTAGAGCGGGCCGAAGGCTGGTTGGCTGATGACGGGCTGAAGCTTCAAGCTGTCTATGCCATGGACGATGAACAAATTTATAACAGGGATACTTCAGCTGTAGAATTTGAATCTGCCGATAGCGCCCCGCAAGACTTGGCTTATGTGATCTACACCTCGGGAACGACGGGACGCCCGAAAGGCGTCATGATTGAGCACGGTAGTCTTGTGAATACGGCGGAGGCGTACCGTCGTGAGTACCGATTGGATCAGTTCCCGGTGCGACTGCTACAGCTGGCCAGTTTCTCGTTTGACGTGTTCGTCGGAGACATTGCGCGGACGCTGTATAACGGAGGTACGATGGTGATTGTGCCGAAGGATGACCGGATTGATCCGAATCGCTTATACGGCTGGATTCGGGACCAAAACATTACGGTATTCGAATCGACGCCTGCGCTCATCCTGCCGTTCATGCAGCATATTTATGAAGAAGGGCTGGACGTCAGCTCCATGCAGTTGCTGATAACCAGCTCGGATGCATGCAGTGTCAGCGATTACCGATTGCTGCAGGAAAGGTTTGGCGGACAATTCCGTATTATTAACAGTTATGGCGTTACCGAAGCGGCCATTGACAGCAGCTTTTACGATGAGCCGCTGGACAAGCTGCCGCCGTCGGGTCATGTGCCGATCGGAAAAGCTTGGCTGAACGCCCGGTTCTACATTGTCGATGCCGCGCTAAAGCCGGTTCCTGTAGGGGTTCCGGGCGAGCTTGTCATCGGCGGCGCCGGGGTGGCGCGCGGGTACTGGAACCGTCCGGACCTAACCGCCGAGAAGTTTACGGATAGCCCGTTTGTGCCGGGCGAACGTCTGTATCGGACAGGCGATTTGGCCCGCTGGCTGGAAGACGGCAACGTCGACTTCATCGGCCGAATCGACTATCAGGTGAAAATTCGGGGCTACAGGATCGAACCTGGCGAAATTGAAACGGCCCTGCTGCGTTACCCGGGCGTCAAGCAGGCTGTGGTGACCGACCGTACGGATGAGCAGGGGCAAAAGTATTTGTGCGGCTACGTGGCGGCGGATGCTTCCTTGCAATTGAGCGATCTGCTGTTCCAATTGAAGCAAGAGCTGCCGGCCCATATGGTCCCGGCCCGGCTGGTGTCTCTTGATAAGCTTCCGCTCACGCCGAACGGTAAAATTGACCGTAAAGCGCTGCCTGAACCGACCGGAGAGGTAGAAGCGGGCCGTGAGTATGTGGCTCCTCGCACAACGCTGGAAACAAGACTTGCTCTCATATGGCAGCAGGTGCTCGGTATTACGCGAGTTGGAGTCCAGGACGATTTCTTTGACCTGGGTGGTCATTCCTTGCGGGCCTCTACGCTGATTTCCAAGATTCGGAAGGAGTTGCAAGTCGAGGTTCCGCTGCGGGAAGTTTTTCGCTACACGACGATCGAACAGTTGGCCCAAAGAATCAGCGGCTTAAAGCAGCAGGAGACGTATGAGATTACAAAGGCTGCAGAGGCTGAGTACTATCCAGTTTCATCCGAGCAAAAGCGTCTGTACGTCCTTTGCCAGCTTGATGGGGCCGAGCGCAGTTACAATATGTCGGCGGCGCTTCTTCTTGAAGGAAAGCTGGATCACACGAGAGTCGAACACGCATTCCGGGCGCTGATTCAGCGCCATGAGACGCTGCGTACCGGGATTGAGCAGGTTCAAGGTGAGCTTGTCCAGCGCATCTATGACGAGGTGCAGTTTGCTGTCGATTATTTTCAGGCGAGCGAGCATGAATGGGATCAAGTGGTGGAAGCTTACTATCGCCCGTTTGATCTGACCAAGCCACCGCTTCTCCGCATCGGCCTGATCGAAGTCACCGAGGATCGCCACATTCTGCTGTTCGATATGCACCATATCGTCTCGGACGGCATTTCGACAGCGCTGCTCTTCGACGAGTTTAGCCGCCTGTATCGGGGCGAGGAGCTGGCTCCGCTGCGTATTCAATACAAGGATTATGCCGTTTGGCAGCATTCCGAAGCCTACGAGCAGATGCTCCATCCGCAGAAGGAGTACTGGCTGAAACAGCTGTCGGGCGAGCTGCCGATCTTGGAGCTGCCGACGGACTTCCCACGGCCTGCGGTACAAAGCTTTGACGGCCGGACCGTGAAGTTTTATATCGGGAAAGAGCGGACGGAGAAGCTGAAAGAGCTGGCGGCACGGACGGGAACGACCCTGTACATGGTGCTGCTGTCGGCTTACTCCATCCTTATGCATAAATATTCGGGTCAGGAAGATCTGATTGTCGGAACGCCGATTGCTGCAAGAACGCAGGAGGAAATGCAGCCGATCGTGGGGATGTTTGTCAACACGCTGGCCATTCGCAGCCGTCCGGAGCGTTCCAAGCCGTACCTTTCGTACCTGCAAGAAATCAAGGACATCACGCTCGGGGCTTTCGAACACCCCAATTATTTGTTCGAAGACTTGGTGGAAAGTCTTCACATTCCGCGCGCGAGCGGCCGGAATCCGCTCTTCGATACATTCTTCTCCCTGCAAAATACGGAGAACGAGCAAATTGTTATCGAGGGGCTGGAGCAATCGTTTTATCCACTGGAAAACCGAACATCCAAGTTCGAGCTGCTCCTGGACATTTCGGAGTTGGACGGTCAGCTCGAATGCCGGTTGGAATACGCTACGGCTTTGTATAAACAGGAGACCGCGGAGCGCTTGGCCAGACATTATGACAAGTTGCTCGAAACCATCGCAGCAGCGCCGGACGGGGATATTGCCTCGCTGGAAATGCTTACGGAGGAGGAAGTTTGCGAGCTGGTGCGTGCTTTCAATGATTCGGAGGCCGACTATCCGCGGCAGCAGACGATTCACGGCCTGTTCGAAGAGCAGGCGGCGCTTCACCCAGACAGCGTGGTCGCCGTTATGAATGAGCGGCAATTGACCTACCGCGAGCTGAACGAGCGATCCAACCGCCTTGCGCGGAAGCTTCGGGAGGCGGGAGTAGAAGCGGACCAGCTAGTAGCGATTCTGGCCGAGCGCTCGCTCGATATGGTCGTCGGCATTCTGGCGATTCTCAAAGCGGGCGGAGCCTACGTGCCTGTCGATCCCGAGTACCCGGAGGAGCGTATCCGCTTCATGATCGAGGATTCGGGTGCGCCGTTATTGCTGATTCAAAGGCATCTGCACGAGAAGACCGACTTCGCAGGAACGCGCCTCGAATTGGACGACTTCGTGTGGGGCGATAGAGGGGCGGACTCCCAAGATACGCTGGAGGCTTCGAACCTGGAGCCGATTTCCGGGCCCGGCAACCTGGCCTATGTCATCTACACGTCGGGAACGACCGGTAGACCGAAAGGCACGCTGATCGAGCATAAGAACGTCGTGCGCCTCTTGTTCAACGACAAGAACCTGTTTGACTTCGGACCGTCCGACACGTGGACGCTGTTCCACTCGTTCTGCTTCGATTTCTCCGTCTGGGAAATGTACGGAGCGCTGCTCAATGGAGGCAAGCTGGTCATCGTACCGCCGCTTACGGCGAAGAACCCGGCCGATTTTCTGACGCTGCTGGGCCGCGAGCAGGTCACGATTTTGAACCAGACGCCAACGTACTTCTACCAGCTGCTGCGTGAGATCTTGGCGGACCATCCGTACGATCTGCGGATTCGCAACATCATCTTTGGGGGCGAAGCGCTCAGTCCCCTGCTGCTGGGGGGCTTCAAGACGAAGTACCCGGAGACGAAGCTGATCAATATGTATGGGATTACCGAGACGACGGTTCACGTTACGTATAAGGATATTACATGGGCCGAGATTGAGGCAGCAAAGAGCAATATCGGCAAGCCGATCCCGACGCTGAGCGTGTACATTCTTGATGAAAAACGCCGCCCTGTACCGATCGGCGTAGTGGGCGAAATGTACGTGGCCGGGGAAGGCCTGGCGAGAGGATACCTGAACCGTCCGGATCTGACGGCGGAGAAGTTCGTCGATTCCCCGTTTGTGGAGGGGGAGAAGCTGTATCGCTCGGGCGATTTGGCGGCCTGGCTGCCAGACGGCAACATCGAATACCTGGGTCGGATCGACCATCAGGTCAAAATCCGCGGGTACCGGATCGAGCTGGACGAAATCGAGACGCAGCTACTGAACGTCCGGGGCGTGGAAGAAGCGGTGGTGCTCGCCCGTCAGGACGGCGGGGGCGAGAAGGCGCTTGTCGCCTACTTTGTGGCGGATCGGACGCTGACGGTCAGCGAAATGAGAACCTCGCTGGCCCAGAGAATGCCGGGGTACATGATCCCGTCGTACTTCGTGCAGCTGGAGCGCATGCCGCTGACGTCCAACGGCAAAGTTGACCGCAAAGCGCTGCCGGAGCCGCAAGGAGGACTGCGAACAGGTGTCGAGTACGTAGCGCCGCGTAACCGGACGGAGTCCCAGCTTGTGGAAATCTGGGAGGAAGTGCTGGGCTACTCTGGCATTGGAGTCCTGGACAATTTCTTCGAGCTCGGAGGCCACTCCTTGCGGGCGACGAACCTTGTCAGCAAAATTCAGAAGGAAATGAACGTTGAACTTCCGCTGCGCGATGTTTTCCGTTATACGACGGTAGAGACGATGGCCGGGGCTATTGCCAGCTTGGAAGAAATGCGGCACAGCTCGATTCCGAAAGTGGAAGAGAAAGTATATTACCCGGTTTCCTCCGCGCAAAAAAGGTTGTACGTCCTGCACCAGCTGGATAGCCTGGAGCTGAATTACAACCTCCCAAGCGCCTTGCAATTGGAAGGGGCTTTGAACGAGGCCAAAGTGGAAAAGGCGCTGACTATTCTGGTGAACCGGCACGATATGCTGCGCACCGGTTTTGAAATCGTAGATGGGGAGCCGGTTCAGCGTATTTATCCGCGTGTAGCTTTCAAGGTCGAGAAGCTTCAAGCAAGTGAAGATCAGGTTGCGACCATTCTTGAAGGCTTCATTCAGCCTTTTGACTTGGCCCAGCCGCCTTTGCTGCGCGCCCTGCTGATCGAACTGGAGAAAGAAAAGTTCCTGCTCGCGCTGGATATTCACCATATTGCTTCCGATGGCCTTTCCATGGATGTGCTGCTGCGCGAATTCGTGCGGCTGTACAATGGGGAACAATTGCCGGAGCTGCGGATTCAATACAAGGATTACGCTGTTTGGCAGCAATCCGAGGAGCAGCGACAGCGCATCAAACGGCAGGAGGAATACTGGCGCGGGGTATTCAGCTCCGAGCTTCCGGTTCTTGAGCTGCCTCTCGACTTCTCACGTCCGGCCGTCCAGCAGTTTGATGGTCAAACCCTCACGTTTACGCTGGATGCGGAGAAAAGCGAAGCTCTCAAACGGCTTGCCGGCGATTCGGGGGCGACGCTGTATATGCTTCTGCTGGCTGCGTACTCCGTATTGCTTCAAAAATACGCGGGACAGGAAGATATCGTGGTCGGCACTCCAATTGCCGCCCGTTCTCACGCTGATCTGCAGCCGATCATCGGCATGTTCGTTAATACGCTGGCCCTTCGCTTGAGTCCGGCGACGGAGCGAACGTTCCTGGATTACTTGCAGGAAGTGAAGGAAACGACGCTTGGAGCCTATGAGCACCAGGACTATCCGTTCGAGGAGCTGGTGGAAGCTCTTCAGGTGAGACGGGATTTAAGCCGGAATCCGCTGTTTGACACCATGTTTTCTTTGCAAAAGCACGAAAGTCTGGATTTAACCCTGGAAGGCTTGCAATGGTCGCTACTGGACATCGAGGAAAAGACGGCAAAGTTTGATCTTAGCTTAGATATCGTGGAAGAAGGTAATGAGCTGGTTTGCAAGATCGAGTACGCTACCTCATTGTTTAGACAGGAAACGATGGAACGGCTGGCGGGTCATTACGAGCAGCTTTTGGCCTCGATCCTGGCTCAGCCGGGTGCGCGTATTGCGGATTTGGATATTTTGACGGACAGTGAAAAGCATGATTTGCTGGTCGGGTTTGACGTGTCCTCTTCGGCTCTTGCGAAGCAACCCGCCGCAGAGGGGATTGGCTTGGAAGCGGATGAGTCGTGGAGAGAGAGAACGTTCCACGAGCTGTTCGAGGAGCAGGCGGAGCGCACTCCTGGAGCACTGGCGGTTGTCTACGAAGGCAGCAAGCTGACGTATGCGGAGCTGAACGCCAAAGCGAATCGTCTGGCGTATGTACTGCGGGCTGGCGGGGTGAAACCGGAGCAGGTGGTCGGCATTTTGGCCGACCGTTCGGTGGAGCTGTTGATCGGGGTGCTTGCCGTATGGAAAGCGGGCGGTGCCTATGTGCCGCTCGACCCGGACTATCCAGCAGAACGGATCGAATATATGCTCGCGGACAGCGGGGCGTCAGTGCTGCTCACACAGACCCGCCTGCTGGAGCAGGCGGAGGCTTGGCGCCAGGGCGGCGCTCTAGCGCTGCAAACGGTGCTTGCGCTTGACGACGCAGCGACGTACAGCTTTGTAGCGGCGGGGGAGGCCGTGGGCGTACAAGCTTTGGGTGAAGCAGGCGCCGAGGTGGAGGCTTTGGCGCAAGCGGAAACGGAAACGGCTGCTGTCGAAACGTCCGCTACGGTAGAAGCCGAGAAGAACGTACAAGCGGTGGATCTAGCATCGAATCCGGCGAATGTGAATAAGCCCGGCGATTTGGCTTATGTCATCTACACCTCCGGTACGACGGGCCGTCCGAAGGGCGTGGCGGTGGAACACCGCAGCCTGGTGAACACGGCGGCAGGCTATCGGCGGGAATACCGGTTGGATCAGTTCCCGGTGCGGCTGCTGCAGCTCGCCAGCTTCTCATTCGACGTGTTCGTCGGCGATATTGCGCGGACGCTGTACAACGGCGGCACCATGATCATCGTGCCGAAGGACGACCGGATCGATCCAACCCGCCTCTACGGCTGGATTCGCGACTACGCCGTGACGGTGTTCGAATCGACTCCGGCGCTGATCGTACCGTTCATGGAGCATGTACATGCTGAAGACTTAGACCTCAGTTCGATGCAGCTGCTAATCACAAGCTCGGATGCGTGTAGTGTAGCGGATTACCGCACCTTGCAGGAGCGCTTCGGCTCGCAGTTCCGTGTTATTAACAGCTACGGCGTAACGGAAGCGGCGATTGATTCCAGTTTCTATGACGAGCCGCTGGAGAAGCTGCCGAAGACGGGCAGCGTACCGATCGGGAAAGCATGGCTGAACGCTAAGTTCTACATCGTAGATGCGAATCTGAAGCCGGTACCGATCGGAGTGCCTGGCGAGCTGGTTATCGGCGGAATAGGTGTGGCCCGCGGTTACCTGAACCGCCCGGATTTGACGGCGGAGAAATTCGTAGACAGCCCGTTCGCCGCTGGGGAACGGCTCTACCGGACGGGCGACCTGGCGCGCTGGATGCCGGACGGCAACGTGGACTTCATCGGCCGGATCGACAATCAGGTGAAAATTCACGGCTATCGGATCGAGCTTGGAGAAATTGAAGCGGCCATGCAGAATTTTGCCAGTGTGCGTCAAGCGCTTGTCATCGATCGGACGGACGAACGGGGGCAGAAGTATTTATGCGGGTATGCCGTAGCGGATTCCAGCTTCAGTCTGGAAGGGCTTGTGACCCATCTGGACGCCGCGCTGCCTTCCCATATGGTGCCTTCGCGCATTATGCGCCTGGATGAAATGCCGCTTACGCCGAACGGGAAGATCGACCGTAAAGCGCTGCCTGTGCCGGAAGGAAGCATTCATGCCGAGGCTGCATACACGGCGCCTCGTACTCCTGCCGAGCAAGCACTTGCGTCGGTCTGGCAGTCGGTGCTGGGTGTGGATCAGGTCGGCACGATGGACAATTTCTTCGCCCTCGGCGGTGATTCGATCAAGGCCTTGCAGGTATCGTCCCGTCTTTTGCAAACGGGGTACAAGCTGGTCATGAAGGATTTGTTCCATTATCCGACGATTTCCGCTCTTAGTTTGCGGCTGCAAACGGCGGAGAGAACGGCAAGTCAGGCCGAAGTGACGGGAGAGGTCATCTTGACACCGATTCAGCGCTGGTTTTTTGAACAAAATCCGGCCGACATGCATCACAGCAATCAGGCGTTTATGCAGTTCTCCAAGCAAGGCTTTGACGAAGAAGCTTTACGCCAAGCGGTGCGTCAGCTTGTCGTGCATCACGATGCTCTTCGTACGGTTTACCGCCAAACCGAGAACGGTTATATGGCCTGGAACCGTGGCGCCGGGGAGAACGAAGTGCTGTTCGATTTGGAAGTTGTCGATTTCAAGGGAGTCCATGACGTGAAAGAAGCGGTAGAGGCTAAGGCGAATGACATTCAAGCGAGCATCGATCTGGAAAACGGCCCGCTGGTGAAGCTCGGCCTGTTCCGCTGCGACGACGGCGACCATCTGCTCATCGCAATCCATCACTTGGTCGTAGACGGCGTATCCTGGCGGATTCTGCTTGAGGATTTTGCAACTGCCTATGAGCAAGCGCTGCAAGGTCAGCCGCTCCGTCTGCCGCTCAAAACGGATTCATTCCAAACTTGGGCGAATCAACTCGCTGATTATGCGAACGGCCCGGCGATGGAATGCGAAAGAGAGTACTGGCAGCATATCGAGCAATTGACCTATGAGC
Organism: Paenibacillus lentus; assembly: GCF_003931855.1. Taxonomy (NCBI): domain Bacteria; kingdom Bacillati; phylum Bacillota; class Bacilli; order Caryophanales; family Paenibacillaceae; genus Paenibacillus; species Paenibacillus lentus. The sequence continues at coordinate 1,715,770 of NZ_CP034248.1, forward strand.
CGCTTCCGAAAGATTTTGAACAAGGTAGATCCAAGCTGAAGGACAGTGGGCTTGTGACCGTCCGCTGGACGGCAGAGGAAACGCAACAGCTACTGAAGCAGGCACACCGTGCTTACCATACAGAAATGAACGATTTGCTGCTTGCCGCGCTTGGCCTCGCGGTACAAGCTTGGAGCGGCCAGGAACGCGTGCTGGTGAATCTCGAAGGCCACGGCCGGGAAGATGTTTTGCCGGATGTGGACATTACGCGGACGGTAGGCTGGTTTACAAGCCAATTCCCTATCGTTCTGGAGCCGGGTCACGACCAGGCGCTCGGTCATCAGGTGAAACAGGTTAAAGAAAGCTTGCGTCGCATTCCGAACAAAGGAATCGGCTACGGCTTGCTGCGTTATTTGTCGGTGCCGCGTGACGGCGAGCGCTTCGCTTTGGAGCCGGAGATCAGCTTTAACTATTTGGGGCAGTTCGACCAGGATTACGAAGGCAGCGGCTCGCAGCCGTCTCCGTTGAGCCCGGGCTCCGATTCAAGCCCGAATGCAGTGATGGATTTTGCTCTCGATATTAACGGTATGGTGTCGGAAGGAGTGCTGGAACTTACGATCCGTTATGGGGAAACCCAGTATAAACGGGAAACGGTAGAGCGCCTGGGCACCCTGCTTCAATCGAGCTTGCGTGAAGTCATCAGCCATTGCGTATCGAAAGAGCAGCCGGAGCTTACGCCTAGTGACGTTCTCCTTCAAGATGTGACGGTGGAGGAACTGGAGCGGCTGACTGAACATACGGCGGCGCTCGGCGAACTGGAGAATGTGTACACCCTGACTCCACTGCAAAAAGGGATGTTGTTCCACAGCCTGCTGGATGCTGATTCGGAAGCTTACTTCGAACAGGTGACCTTCGATCTGTACGGAAGCCTGAATGTCGAGGCTTTCACCCAGGGATTGAATACGCTGGTACAGCGGAATGAGGCCTTGCGGACCAACTTTATTACGGGCTTGCGAGATGAGCCGATTCAAGTGGTATTCCGCGAGCGGAAGTGTGAAGTGTACTTCGAAGATATTCGCTCGGATAGCGATGAGGACCTGGAAAAGACGATAGCTGATTTTGTTAGTAGAGATAAAGCGAACAAGTTCGATTTGGCCCGAGGCTCTCTTATGCGCGTGACCGTTTTGCGCACGGGCGACGAGTCCTACCATGTGATCTGGAGTCACCATCACATTTTGATGGATGGCTGGTGCATGTCCTTCATGATCAAGGAAGTGTTCGACACCTACTTCGCGTTCCAGGAGAAGCGGACGCTGGAGCTTCCTCCAGTTACCTCGTACTCCCGGTATATCGAATGGCTGGAAGCTCAAGATTCCGCGAAAGCTTCGCATTACTGGTCGGAGTATTTGGCGGGTTACGATCAGCAGACCAAGCTGCCCCAGGAGAAAACGGGGCTTAGGCAGGGAGCTTTTGAAGCGGCTGAACTCGATGTGGAACTCAGCAGGGAACTGACCGGGCAAATCATGCGGGTGGCACGCCAGCAGCAGGTAACGCTCAATACGTTTATGCAGACCGTATGGGGATTAGTTCTGCAGGTCTACAACAACAGTGAGGATGTCGTATTCGGCTCCGTCGTATCCGGGCGTCCGGCAGAAATTCCGGGCATCGAAAGCATGATCGGCCTATTTATTAATACGATTCCGGTTCGTATTCAAGGCAAAGCCGAGGAGACGGTAGCCGATATCTTGAGAAAAACCCAGGATCAAGCGCTGGCATCGGGAGCTTACGAAACGTTCCCATTGTTCGAAATTCAGTCGCTGAGCGAGCAAAAGCGCGACTTGATCAACCATATCATGGTCTTTGAAAATTATCCGATGGAAGAACAGATTGAGCAGGTCGTCGGCGGAGACAAAGAGGCGCTGAAAATCGCTAATATCCAGTCGCCGGAGCAAACGAATTACGACCTGGATATTACCGTCATTCCGGAAGAGCATATTTTGCTGCGGTTTACGTACAATGCGCTGACGTTCAGAGAGGAAGACATCAGTCTGATCCACGGTCATTTCGCACGGGCACTGGAGCAGGTTGCGACTAACCCGAACATCCGCGTGAATGAGTTGGAGCTTTTGACGGCGGCGGAAAAAGAGCAAATTCTCAGCGCATTCAACCCGGCGCAGCCGGAAGCGGCTCCTGTGGCGGCGTTACACCGGCTGTTTGAGGAACAGGTGGAGCGCACGCCGAAAGAAGAGGCCGTCGTGTACGAGAACGACCGGCTGACGTATGCGGAGCTGAACGAGCGGGCGAATCGCTTGGCGGCTACGCTGCGCGCAAGCGGCATCGGCCGGGAGACGATCGTCGGCATTCTCGCCGAGCGTTCGGTGGACTTGCTGGTGGCCGTGCTGGCCGTCTGGAAAGCGGGCGGGGCCTATGTACCGCTCGATCCGGATTATCCGGTGGACCGCGTGCGGTTCATGCTCGAAGACAGCGGAGCGAAGCTGCTGCTGACGCAAACGGCGCTGCGAGAGCGTGCCGAAGCCTGGCTCGGCGAAGAGGAGCTGGCGCTGGCGGCGGTGCTGTACCTGGACGACGAAGCATCGTACAGCGACGAGCGGGGAAATGCGCCGATGGGCGCTGGAATGGTTTCGGGCTTTGTCTCCGAGATGGTCTCCGGCAAGCTGACGGGTGCTGTGACTGGCGGCGATGAAAGCTATCCGAATGTCGTTGGCATGGACAGCTTCCATGAAGCCCGTCCGGAGGATTTGGCATACGTGATCTATACGTCGGGAACGACAGGCAAGCCGAAAGGTGTGATGATCGAGCACCGCAGTCTGGTGAGCACGGCGGCGGGTTACCGCCGGGAATACCGGTTGGATCAGTTCCCGGTGCGGCTGCTGCAGCTCGCAAGCTTCTCGTTTGACGTGTTCGTGGGCGATATTGCGCGGACGCTGTACAACGGAGGTACGATGGTGATTGTGCCGAAGGACGATCGGATCGATCCGTCTCGTCTGTACTACTGGATCGAGCGGGAGCGGGTTACGATCTTCGAATCGACGCCGGCGCTGATCATGCCGTTCATGGAGTACGTGCATGAGCAGGGGCTGGATATGAGCTGGATGGAGCTGTTAATCACGAGCTCGGACAGCTGTAGCGTAGCCGATTACCGAACCTTGCAGGAACGCTTTGGCTCGTTGTTCCGGATCATCAACGCCTACGGTGTGACGGAAGCGGCGATCGACTCCAGCTTCTACGATGAGGAGCTGACGAAGCTGCCGCAGACAGGCAATGTGCCGATCGGCAAAGCGTGGCTGAATGCGAAATTCTACATCGTGGACGCGCATCTGAACCTGGTGCCGGTTGGGGTGCTGGGCGAGCTGGTTATCGGCGGAGTTGGAGTGGCGCGCGGGTACTTGAACCGTCCGGAGCTGACGGAAGAGAAGTTCGTAGACAGCCCGTTCGCCGCGGGCGAGCGACTGTACCGCACGGGAGACTTGGCGCGATGGATGGAGGACGGGAACGTGGACTTTATCGGCCGGATCGACAACCAGGCGAAAATCCGGGGCTACCGGATTGAGACGGGCGAAGTCGAAGCGCAGCTGCTGAGTGTAGGTGGCGTGAAGGAAGTGGTCGTCGTCGTCAGGGAAGATCAAGAAGGTCAGAAAGTTTTGTGTGCTTATTATACAGCGGAAGAAGGCTTGACTGCGGCCGGCCTGAAGCGGGCGATTGCCAGCGAGCTACCGGGTTATATGATCCCGTCGTACTTCGTGGAGCTGGAGCGCCTGCCTCTGACGCCGAACGGAAAAATCGACCGGAAGGCGCTGCCGGCGCCGGAAGGGGGAGCAGGCGCAGGCCGCGAATACGTGGCGCCGCGCACCGAACTGGAGGCGAAGCTGGCTGCCATTTGGCAGGATGTGCTTGTTCGGGAGCAGGCGGTGGGCGTAACAGACAACTTCTTCGACCTCGGTGGACACTCTCTGCGGGCGACGACGCTTGTCAGCAAAATGCATAAGGAGCTAGGCGCCCAATTCCCACTCCGCGATGTATTCCGCTACTCGACGGTTGAAGAAATGGCCGCGGCTATGGAGCGGCTGGAGTTCGGCTCGTTCACAGCTATTCCGGCTGCGGAACCTAGCGAGTATTATCCACTCTCTTCCGCTCAGAAACGTCTCTATATCTTGAACCAGCTGGAAGGAGCTGAGCTGAGCTATAACATACCAGGAGCTATGCTGCTCGAAGGGGAGCTGGGCCGGCAGCGGTTTGAAGAAGCGTTCCGCAAGCTCGTAGCACGTCACGAAACACTGCGTACCGGCTTTGAGATGGTAAAAGGCGAAGCGGTTCAGCGGATTTACGAAGAAGTCGCCTTCCAGGTGGAATATGTGCAGATCAGCGAGGAGCAGGCGGAAGAAACGGTGCGCCAATTCGTTCGTCCGTTTGATCTAGCGAAGCCGCCGCTTCTGCGGGTAGGCCTGGCCGAACTGGCGCCGGACCGGCACATTCTGATGTTCGATACGCATCATATCGTATCGGACGGCGTTTCGATCGATGTACTGATCGAAGAGTTCGTCCACTTGTACAGCGGGGAGCAGTTAGAGCCGCTCCGCATCCAGTACAAAGATTATGCGGTATGGCAGCAATCGGACGAGCAGAAAGCTCAGCTTGCCAAGCAGGAAGGCTACTGGCTCGACATGTTCCGCGGAGAGCTGCCGGTTTTGGAGTTGCCGACGGACTATCCGCGCCCGGCTATGCAGAGCTACGAGGGTCGCACGCTGCAATTGTTTATGCATAGCAAGAAAAGCGAGGGTCTGAAACGGCTTGCAGTCGAGAACGGCGCAACGCTTTACATGGTTCTGCTTGCTGGTTATACAATCTTATTGCATAAGTACACAGGGCAAGAAGACGTGGTGGTCGGTACACCGATTGCGGGTAGAAATCACAGCGATGTTCAGCCGTTGATCGGGATGTTCGTCAATACCTTGGCCATACGCAGTTATCCGGCTGCTGGTAAGACGTTCCTTGACTACTTGAAGGAGATCAAGGAGACGACGCTGGGCGCTTTTGAACATCAGAATTATCCGTTTGAGGAACTGGTGGATAAGGTGAACGTAGCTCGCGATTTAAGCCGCAATCCGCTGTTCGATACGATGTTTGCTTTGCAGAATACAGAGAATTTGGAAATCCAGCTTCCCGGACTCCATTTGTCGACGTATGCGAGCGAAGAAATTGTTTCTAAATTCGATCTCAGCTTGGACGTCACGGAGACCGAGGAAGGCTTGGAATATCTGTTTGAATATGCCACAGCTCTTTATAAAACCGAAACGGTAGAGAAATTGGCCGCTCACTATCTGCAGCTGCTTGAATCCATTCTCAATAACCCCTCGGCGACTATTGCTGAGCTGAACTTGCTGACGGCAGAGGAAAAAGAGCGAATTCTCGGCGCGTTTAACCCGGTAGAGCCGGAAGCGGCTCCTGCAGCCGCGTTCCATCGGCTGTTTGAGGAACAGGTGGAGCGAACGCCGGAAGCGGAGGCCGTCGTGTACGAGAACGACCGGCTGACGTATGAGGAGCTGAATGAGCGGGCGAATCGCTTGGCGGCCACGCTGCGCGCAAGCGGCATCGGCCGGGAGACGATCGTCGGTATTCTCGCCGAGCGTTCGTTGGACTTGCTGGTGGCCGTGCTGGCCGTCTGGAAAGCGGGCGGAGCCTATGTGCCGCTCGATCCGGACTATCCGGTGGATCGTGTGCGGTTCATGCTCGAAGACAGCGGAGCGAAGGTACTGCTGACGCAAACGGCGCTGCGAGCGCGCGCTGAAGCCTGGCTCGGCGAGGAGGAGCTGGCGCTGGCATCGGTGCTGTACCTCGACGACGAAGTGTCGTACAGCGACGAGCGGGGAAATGCACCGATGGGCGCTGGAATGGTTTCGGGCTTTGTCTCCGAGATGGTCTCCGGCAAGCTGACGGGTACTGTGGACGACAGCGATGAGAGCTATCAGAATGTCGTTGGCATGGACAGCTTCCATGAAGCCCGTCCGGAGGATTTGGCGTACGTGATCTATACGTCGGGAACGACAGGCAAGCCGAAGGGCGTGATGATCGAGCACCGCAGTCTGGTGAGCACGGCGGCGGGTTACCGCCGGGAATATCGGTTGGATCAGTTCCCGGTGCGGCTACTGCAGCTCGCCAGCTTCTCGTTCGACGTGTTCGTGGGAGATATTGCACGGACGCTGTACAACGGAGGCACAATGGTGATTGTGCCGAAGGACGATCGGATCGATCCGTCTCGTCTGTACGACTGGATCGAGCGGGAGCGGATTACCATTTTTGAATCGACGCCAGCACTCATCGTGCCGTTTATGGAATACGTGCACGAGCAGGGGCTGGATATGAGCTGGATGGAGCTGCTCATCACGAGCTCGGACAGCTGCAGCGTGGCGGATTACCGAACCTTGCAGGAACGCTTCGGTTCGTTGTTCCGAATCATTAACGCCTACGGCGTGACGGAAGCGGCGATTGACTCCAGCTTCTATGATGAGGAGCTGACGAAGCTGCCGCAGACAGGCCATGTGCCGATCGGCAAAGCGTGGCTGAACGCGAAATTCTACATCGTGGACGCGCATCTGAACCCGGTGCCGGTCGGGGTGCTGGGCGAGCTGGTTATCGGCGGAGTCGGGGTGGCGCGCGGGTACTTGAACCGTCCGGAGCTGACGGAAGAGAAGTTCGTAGACAGTCCGTTCGCTGCGGGCGAGCGACTGTACCGCACGGGAGACTTGGCGCGGTGGATGGAGGACGGCAACGTGGACTTTATCGGCCGGATCGACAACCAGGCGAAAATCCGGGGCTACCGGATTGAGATGGGGGAGATCGAGTCGCAGCTGCTACGGGTGGAAGGCCTGCGTGAAGCGGTGGTACTGGTTCGAAGTGATGCGAACGGTCAGAAAGCGCTGTGCGCGTATTACACAACGGATGGCGAACTGACGGCGGCGAACCTGAAACGGGCGATTGCCAGCGAGTTACCGGGTTACATGATCCCGTCGTACTTCGTGGAGCTGGAGCGCCTGCCTCTGACGCCAAACGGGAAAATCGACCGAAAGGCGCTGCCGGCGCCGGAAGGGGGAGCAGTCAGCGAATACGTGGCGCCGCGCACCGAACTGGAGGCGAAGCTGGTCGCCATCTGGCAGGACGTGCTCGGGTCGGTCACGATTGGCGTGACGGACAACTTCTTCGACCTCGGCGGGCACTCCCTGCGGGCGACGACGCTAGTCAGCAAGGTACACAAGGAGCTGAGTGTGGATCTGCCGCTGCGCGATGTGTTCCGGTACTCGACCATCGAAGCGATGGCCGAAGCGATCAGCCAATTGGATCGGCAAGAACATCTCTCCATTCCGGTTCTCGATAAGAGGGATTACTATCCGCTTTCCTCCGTGCAAAAACGGCTTTACATTCAGCAGCAGATGGAAGGCGCAGAGCTTAGCTACAACATGTCCGGCATGACGGTTCTCGTCGGGCACTTGGAACGGAATCAACTCGAGGCCGCGCTCAAAGGATTGATCGCTCGACACGAAATTTTGCGAACCGGCTTCGAAATGGTCGACGGCGAACCGGTACAACGGATTTATCCAGACTTGGAGTTTGCCGTCGAGTATACGAAAGCGACGGAAAGTGAAACGAAGAGTATCGTAGACGGTTTTGTGCGCGTCTTTGATTTGGAGCGGCCGCCGCTGCTGCGTGTGGGCTTAGTCGAATGGGAAGCGGAACGGCATCTGCTCATGCTGGACATTCATCATATCGTCACGGATGGCATGTCGATGGGCATCTTCGTCGAAGAGCTGCTGCGCCTGTATAACGGCGAGACTCTGGAACCGCTTCGGATTCAATACAAGGAATTCGCCGCTTGGCAGCAGTCTGGATCTGTAAAAGAGCGGCTGAAACATCAGGAAGCCTACTGGCTGGACATGCTAGAGGGCGAACTGCCGACGCTGGAACTGCCTACGGACTTTGTCAGACCTGCCGCTCGCAGTTTTGAGGGAGATGTGCTGACTTTCAGTATCGACAAGCAGATGGAAGGCAGCTTGCAGCGCATCGCCGATGAGAACGGTGCTACCCTTTATATGGTATTACTCGCGGCCTATTCAATTCTGCTCAGCAAGTACTCGGGACAAGAGGACTTCATTGTAGGCACGCCGGTTTCGGGCCGCACACATGCCGACCTGGAGCCGCTCATCGGAATGTTCGTCAATACGTTGGCGATTCGCCATTATCCGTCCGGGGAGAAGACGTTCCTCGCTTACTTGAACGAAGTCAAAGAAACGATGCTGGGGGCCTACGACCACCAGGATTATCCGTTCGAGGAGCTTGTGAAAAAGCTGCAGGCGCCGCGAGATCAAAGCCGCAATCCTGTATTCGATGTCATGTTTGCTCTGGAAACGAAGGAAGATAACGTTCAAAGCTTTGGGGATATCAAGATCGAATCTTATCCGGAAACTCATGCGGTTTCCCAATTTGATCTGACCTTGGTCATTTCGCTCTTGGATGAGGGAATGAATGGACAGTTTGAATATGCCACGAAGTTGTTCACACGCAATCTGATCGACAATTTCGCTCAGGACCTGCTTGGGATCATCACCCAAATTTGCGAACAGCCTTCGGTGCTGCTAAAGGATATTTCACTGAACGGGGAATCCGAACAGGAACAAGATGAGCTAGGGGCCATTGATATTATTTTTTAATCCCTTACCCGGCTTGGGTGTATGCCGTATTTCTCTCGGTACGCATCCTGCCGGGTGTTTATATTAATGAAAGGGAAAACTAAGTCAAGTGTAGTATAGCGCTTAGAAAAATATAAATCAGCCCATCACCTAAATTGGAAGCTTCTTATTTCCAATTTTACATGCAATGAGCTATTTATGTTCAGTGTAAGGTAGTGTAAGATACGGGTCGTTTATAAGACATCCTTCACAGATTTATTTACAAGATGATTCGCTGTAAGCCTTGATTTTATACATCAAAAGGACTTAATTCTCTTAGGTCACAGCCACTCATCCTAATTAGAGCGTCTCAACTAATTTCTGAATCTTGGAGTGGGAAATTAAATATATAGGACCCATTATTTCTATATTGCCGTCCTTTACACGTATAGCGCTCTCCTGTTCTGCCGCATAAACATCAATTTCTTCAGACAAGGGGAACAGGTAGCCTTGAACAAACGTGGCGTAGTTGCGTTTAGCATGAGATTCATAGGCAAAATGATCAGTGCCAATACCATCATAAATAGTACTTGTTTCAACTTTATAGCCACTGTTTATCGAGCTTAACCATTTTGCAGCCATGTTTAACGCACCGGCACTGGCACCCATTATAACGGCATTGCTGTTTTTAATAACATCCGATAATTCATATTCCGCCAAAAAATCGTTCAGCAAAACAGGATCTCCACCGCATAAAAAAATGACAGAAGCGCTTTGAATTAATCGCCGGGCATCTACCTTCTGCATGCGGTAATCAACGAAATGATATTCATTAAAAATAATGTTAGCCTGATTCAACCATGTCCATTCAGACATATCATCAAAGTTAATTTTCTCACCTGTATAATCAGACGGATTACCGCTAATCATAACAAGCGATTTTTTGACTTGTATATCCTCATGCAACAATTTGATCAGCTTCTTTGGAAAAAAATCATTAAACCAACTGAAATAGTAGTGTGTACTCAAACTTAATTACCTCTATATGTACTATTTACATTCATCCATTCTTAACAATAAAACATATTACACACGCTAGAAAGATGAACGGTTCTTCAGCCATTTCGTTTACACACCCTTGTACATGTTTTATAAATCCGCTCCATATTACCGTAAAATGGAATACGGGTATTTGTAAAAGGAAATTTTAGTCATCTCAAAACTTAAAAGATGGAATTACATATAAAGACGAAAGCAAATCTGATCGTAAAGAAACAAGATATAGCGAAACTAGACTGGGGGGATACACTAATTTTTTAGGAAATATTTTTTGTTACTTTATTTAAATAAAGTTATTTATGGCATTATATTTAAATTATATTCTGTATATATTATACTATCAATAGATATGAGACTTGGGATTAATGCCCTTTAGTCCATATACTATAGATTTTGGAGGGTTGAAATAATGAAGAAAGGATTATTCTTACTCTCAGCAATTGTACTGTTATCCGTTGTTATTCCAACAGCAAGTGCAGAAGAAGCAGAACCAACTATTAAAAAATATCTGTTAGAAACAAAGGATGATCTAAGTTACTATGCACCGCTGTCATTGAACGGGGACACAATTAACTTATATCCCGAAACAAAATTGACAAAAAATCAGGCCATTAAGAAATTCAGCAAAGCTTATAAATTCATTGAAGATGATCTAACTGACCGTGGAGTTGCAGTGGATTTTGATAGTGGGGAATTCCAGGATTTGGTGAAAACATATTTTCTCATTGAACTAGACGATAAAATACTCGAAAAAGAAATCCATGATTTCGCTGCATTTATGGATTTTTACGAAAACAAAGCGATAAATGATAAAATAGTTAGTACAATTTCTAATTCAGTTTCTAGTAGAAGTGTAGCCACCGAGGATGTAATTGCTGATATTAGTGCTTTACTTCCTTCCAGCACTTCATCTACTCTCGAGGTTGAACCATCTAACGGTCAACAACCTGAGATTACACCATTTTTTTATGAATCAAACTACGCAGCGACATATGCAAAAAATTGGTGGAATAAAACTAATAACACACTATATCCTTATTACGCAGAATATTATGGCCAATCAACTACCAATAATAATATAAATGACCTTCCATCGGGATCGACCGGACAATCGAACCCTAGAAGAGCGTGGAATGATTGTACTAACTTTGTCTCTCAAGCCCTCCAAAATGGTGGACTCGCTACTATTAAAAAAGGGATTTTAAATCCTGCTGGTGACTCCGATAATTGGTATTATAGTGATTCGAAACCATCGCACACTTGGGGAGGAGCACATAATTTCTACCAACATTTCAGTAAGAGAGCAGGAGTAGCCTCTACAAGTAGTGTATTAGGTATTGGTGATGCAGTATCGATCGACTTCACAGGTGATGGTAGTATTGATCATACAGTTATCATTACAAAAACCACCGGAACAGCTACTAACCAGCAGTATGTAACCTACCACACATACGATACAAACCAAACAAAGACGCTAAGTGATTTTTATACAGGCTCTGCTAAAGTTTATGGGTACGAAATTGATAAAATTCAGTAGCCTTGATTAGTTCCAGAAATGTTTAAAACTGAATTAATTTTAGGATGAACAGTAACCACCCTGTCCTTATGCGGGGTGGTTACTGTATCTTTACGAATTGAGGTAGAAAGTTATGAAACGATCGAAATTTATTATCTTGTTAGTCACAATATCACTATTTTCTATCGTGATTTTGACTTTAATTAACTCTCCCTCTGTTATGGGTATAATCAAATTGCAGTTATCTAATAAGGATATTGTGGAAATAGCAGCCTCCTCGACCTCACATTCATATATGAGTAAATCGACCCATAGCGATCGGGTTATCACCGATTTAATGGGAAATAAAGGATTTAAGCTCATGGATAAACAAGGATCATCTTATTTTTTTGAGAATAAGGACGGGAGGGTTATAGTTTCTAAAAAAAATTACGCCAAAAAGTATACCATATGGAAAATAGAACCACATAAATGATGAAAAAATGGTGAACCGAAACGTAAGATAATTGAACCTTTAGAAGGGAGCCCGGAGGAATATATTCGGGCTCCTTTTAATTTGTTATGTTAGCAGTTCTATTAGACATTTAATTTTCATTTACTAATTCAGATTGGAATACTTCTCTTTTAGAAGGTAGGACCGAGACTGACATAAGAATTAGTGATATGACTAACATAAGTAATACGACGGTTATAATTACCGTTTGAATCATATCTACTTCAGCCACTAATCCCATTAAAATAGTTATTATTATAACGAATATAGATTGAATTAGACCATATACACTTCCTACTCTCCCCATAATATTAACTGGAATGTTGCTTTGGAAAAAAGTAAGATACCCCGTATTTGCATAGGCATTAAAAAACGAAAGAATGAAAAATCCAGCTGCTGCCATGGTAAAAGTATCTGAAAATGCATAAATACTATATCCAACGGATACAAAAACCGTACCCAAACCAATTAACAAAGAAGTACTTATTTTTTGTACAATCACAGAGTTAATTAAGGCTCCTACTATTGTTCCTGCTCCTGCAATAGTGACTAGAAAACTATAATCGCTATCTGATAAACGCAGGACTTGCTTAGAGAAAGCAGCTTCTAATGAGTCTACTCCGCTAGCTAAAAAACTATTGTGATAAAAGTAAATAAAAAGTATATCAGCATAATATATTTATTTTTTCTACTAAAGTCACCTACAGCGTGCCAATCTAGTGTTATTTTTCTTAATGTGAGCTTATCATCCTCTGTTGTAAGGATTTCATGTTTCTCGACATCGGGCATTAACAATGTGATTAGGCCAGATATAAATAATCCGATGGCATTAACGTAAATAGCCATAGTTGGGGAACCAATTATAAATAATATACCAGCTATTGCTGGACCCATTAAAAAGCACTTGAAGATACTAAACTATGTAGGGAGTTGAACCTTTTTCTTTGATCAAATGGTATTAATTTTGTTATGTATGTCATAGAGGTCGGTGCGAAAATAGAGTTTCCCATACTAATAATAAAAATCCAGATATAAATCCATAATACAGAGTCTAGTAATGGCAATATTGCAATTAATGAAGCACGAGATATATCTAACAATACCATCATCTTTCTTTTATTAATTCGATCAATAACACTTCCTGCCCAAAAATTCGTCACAAGTGTCGCAAGCGCCTTATTACATATAACATAGATACAGCAAATGCTGACCCTGTCATGTCAAGAATGATTAAATTAAATGCTATAAAATAAATCCACTCACCGAGATTAGACACACCAATGCCAAAAAGTAATATAGACGGATATTTCCATTTACTCAAGGTTTCCTTCATTTACTTTCACCCCTTCAAAATATAGAAACCCTCCTGTTAACGGAGGTAACCGTCATACTATCACCACACCGGGATCCAATATGAAACTCAGAGGCTTGTTTCGATAAATAAACCTTACTCCTTTTCAGCAACCGGAGCTCTCTGTATAGGTTCTTACTTATATCTACTCTTCTCTTCATTGTTTTTTGAATTATTAAATCATACATTATTACACCTCATATGTAAATATTTTCCGTAATAGTGGGTATAAAAATAACCGCGGCGATCATTGGGGAGATCGTCCGAGAGAACAACAAGAAACTTATTATGGCCATGGGAGCTATCTATGAAGTAGACATCTTGGTCGCGTGAAGTTTGAATCTAGATTCATTAAAACGCTAAAACATCTTACTCTGGTTGGACTTCCAAGGGGGGGATTGTACTTTACTGAGTGGTTTTAAGCAATTAGAGAGCCTTTCCGAATAAGTTTCCTTATACATTTCCCAATATGATTTCTTCATCTTCCCCATCATACACATTCAGTAAAAGTATACTGACGATATAGCGATTATCTTCAATCCATTGGTTATAGATTCCGCCATTCTCCTCTACAATTCTCTTCACATTTTTGGTGCCTATTCCTTCGAGTTGTCTGTTCTTTCGAGTCTTAAGCTCGGCTGGATCAAATACGTTTGAAATTTCTATGAGCAGGTTGTTATCAAATTGTTTGATGAGTAGTAAAATCTCTTTTTCTTGAGAATTAGATAAACGTAAGGCTGCATTCAAGGAATTATCGATTAAATTTCCGAGCACAACGGCTAGAATATCATGATCCAAATTAACCTTTTCAGGAAGGAAAGATGTAACGTTTAAAGTTATGCCATGGCTTTCAGCAATCGATTTTTTCTCATTCAGAAAATAATTAAGCACATAGTTATTTGTAAAAAAGTAATCAATGTGTTCGATTTGTTGGATCGAATGTTGAAGATATTTCTCAGCGCCGGCAATGTCTCCCTCACTTAACATACCCATTAGAACTAAGTGTTGGTTTTTTAAGTCATGTTTCATGGAATATAGTTTAGATTGTGAGTGCTTTAGTTGTTTGAAAAACTTCAATTCTGATTCAAATACCATTTTCTCGGTTGTTGTTTCTGCAAGCTTCTTGAAATATCTTCCTAGAGTAAAATAGAGATACAGGATACAGATATTCATATAAATAATACATGCGGATATCAATATATAGATGAATTTAGGATGAGTGATGGAATCTGTTCCGGATATTACAGTAGTACTTAACATAAATACCGATATCATGGGGATAGAAATGAGTGACATGACAAGAAAGATGTTGATGGGCCCCTTTAGTTGGCGCTTCTGAAGAACGAGTATTTTTAAGATAGCTACAGCCATTAGTATTAAAATTATAGCAATACCTACTCCAACGGCGATAAAGAGTAAATTTGTATCCATCATGATATGAAGTCCCTTAATCTCATCAAAATTTGTTCTCTGGCTTGATCTTTAAATTTACGACTCATGGGGATTTCAACCGTCTGCTTATCATTTAATTTAACGATAATGGCATCATTACTTATTTGTTTTACATATCTAACATTAACAATAAACGAGGTATGAACCTGCACAAAATGATCATGAACTTTGGATACAAGTTCCTTCGTTTGAAGAATCGTTTCATAGAGGCCAGAGGGAGTGTGAATCAGCACTCTTCTTTTATTTTTCTCAAAGTAAATAATTTCACGATAAGAAAGACTGTAGAAAACCTTATTAAATGTAAACGTAAATTTGGAATCATCTACATCTAAATACTTAATCGCGCGAGTCAAGGCAGGGTATAGTTTGTCTTTGGTTACGGGTTTTAATATGTAATCGAACGTATTCACCTTAAAAACCTTCTCCATATATTCTTTGAAGCTAGTAAGAAAGATGATTGGACAAGTAACATTGTTCGTTCTAATAGCTTCGGCAATCTCTATTCCCGATTGGTTAGGAAACTCAATATCTAAAATAAACAAATCGTATGTATTGTCTTCAAGTAAATCAATTAAGCGAGATGGACTGTAGAATGTATCAATTTCAAATAGCGAGGGGGCGTATTCTAACATGAGGTCTTCGATAGCTTGTGCCATAACAGGCTCATCATCACAAATGGCAACTTTGATACCCATCGTCTCACTCCTTCCATAATTCAGTGTAGACTAGCCTAGAAAAAATGTCGATTATTACATATAACTTGCAGTTTGTTACACAAAAGAAAAATAGTTTAAAAAAGGGACTATGATCAAAATAAATATTCTTCGGAGGAGATTTATTTTGACGAATACAACAAATAACATTGTGATATCTCACTTATGTAAGCGATATGGAGAAAAAGATATTTTAAAAGAGGTGTCATTTGAAGCAAAGCAGGGGAGAATTACAGCATTTCTTGGACCGAATGGTGCAGGAAAAAGCTCAACACTTCGTATTTTGTTGGGACTTGATCTTTGTTCAACAGGGACGGCAACTTTTGGCGGACGTAAATATGTAACATTTGATACTCCATTGAAAGTGGTAGGAGCAGCATTTGACGGTATTGGTGGTACACCTTCTAGAAGAGTAAGAACCCATCTGAACATCATAGCACAAAGCAATAGCATACCTTTCCGTCGTGTATCCGAGGTATTGGAAAAGGTCGGTTTATCAGAAAAAAGCAAAGCGAGGCTGGGAACTTTATCATTGGGTGAAGGGCAACGGCTTGGACTTGCCGCAGCTCTTTTGGGTGACCCACAATATCTTGTTCTTGATGAACCAACCAATGGACTTGATCCAACAGGAATTCGTTGGTTTAGAAAATTTATACGTCAGCAATCAGACATGGGGAAGACTGTTTTGTTATCATCCCATCTTCTTTCTGAAGTGGAAGCTGTGGCTGACGACGTAGTTATTATTAATCATGGAAAAATAATAGCAACGGGTGAACTTCAGCATGTTATGAAGAATCTGGAATCATTGGAGGATGTGTTCTTTTCTCTTACAGAAGGTGGGGCATAAGATGAAGGCTGTTTCTAGAACTATACAATTTGAACTGATAAAAATTTGTTCAAGTAGAGTCTGGTGGGTCATTTGTGCTTTAGTTGTAGTTATTCAACCATTACTTGCACTTATCGTAGCAAAAAGCTATCTTCAGATTGGTTTAGACGCGACACCAGAAACTCACCCGGAATTAATAGAGGCGTTAGATCCATTAGACTATCTTGGATTTGAAGTACCGACATCTGGGTTATTAGCGATGGTTATCTTTGGGGGAATTATAGGGGCAAGTGAATATAAACATCATATATTACGTACAACTTTACTATGTCAAAGTAGTCGTATTAAGGTTTCTTCTGCGAAAGTACTCGCACTTTTAATATGTAGTACATTCATATCATTTTTATCCATTTATGCCACAATTTCTACCATGCATTTTGGTTTGGGGGAACTAGGCTTACATCCATTTTATTTAAGTACAATAGCTTGGCAGTTTATTGGTTTTTCAGCGCTGAATTGGATTTTATTAACCACACTTTCTTTTGGGATCGGAATGCTCTTTAGAAATGCTATCGTACCTTTAGCTTTTTTAGTTCCTCAGGTTTACAATCTTGGAGAGTATTTAGCACAAAGGTGGGAATGGGGGGGGTATCTTCCTGTGGCAGCAGGTAATATTCTCGTTGCAACACCAACAGCCCCTTATGAACATGATCCACTAAAAGGCGGTATCGTACTGCTAATATGGGTGACATTAGCTTTAATCACGTCTTTTTACGCTTTTATTCGTAGTGATGTAGGAGGAAAATATTGATGTACGCTACGCTCTGTAGTGAGAAGACTAAATTTTTTTCTTTTGGTTGGTGTATTTTAGGTGTAGTTGGAGCTATTATCGTTCCTTTGCTCTTCTTATTAACATCCGATACACCAAAGATAGGGAGAGAGCAGGAGATCCTTTCTCTTTGCTTGCAAGCTCTTTATTTGGGTCAACCAGGAATTATTGTTGCCAGTGCAGGTTATTTTGGACAAGAATATTCGCACGCTGCTCTAAGAACAACACTTCTCACACAACCATCTAGATTAAAACTTTTATGTGCGAAATTTGTTAACATGTCCATAATTATACTAGTTACGGGAATAGTATCAAGTGTAATTGGTTTAATCGTTCTTATGTTTCAACAGGATATCGAATGGACTGGTTCTTTCATGATCCGGTTACTTGGAAGTATTTCTCTTGGGATACTTAGTTGGATTCAATTAGCTTGGATTACCTCTGCCTTATCTATTATGGCAAAATCGCTTATAGCACCTGTCGCTATTATGCTCCCGCTTGTTTTGGGACTTAGCCACATGTTGTTTGCAACTTCTCAGTTGGCAAAATTTTTACCTACTCTGGCTACAATGAATCTTTTTTCTTTACCAGCAGTAAATATCTACTTGGACAAATGGTCGGGACTAGCAGTTCAATTTTCTTGGGTAGTATTATTATTGACTATTTCTGCTTGGTTGTTTTCATATCGTAATGTTCGTTAATGTAGTAAAGTTGGGATTATCGGTCAATCTACGTCGGTATCAGAAAGGTTTTGAACAAACTCATTGAAAATCAGTTGTCCTAAAGGACGGTCCAGAACTAAAATCATAGAAAACGTCGTCCTTTGTAATCTCTATTTGATCTATCAGATCTAATATAACTTTAGCGGGAGTCACTTCCAAATGATGATAGTCCGTGCTTCTTTTCGGTAGTCGTATTTAAAAAATGCTATCTCACATAAAAGGTGATAACACGGATGACCAGCTTACCGCCTACTGTATTATCCAAAAAAAGGAGCGTTCCAAGATTATCCGTTTGGCCCAGACCTGTTGGCTATGAAGGTAGGAGGTAGGAGGTGATCCTCTTTATAAATGACGTAGATTGCTATTTAAGCTAATGTATCACCTGCTAAGTAACCACTCCAGGTTTAAGAAGTTAAATTTCTTACTATAAAAGTTAAAACTTTATTATGGAAGCGATTTCCATCAAAGACTACAATTAGGTTGCGTAAAGCACATATAAAAAAGGGAGGAGTATTAGAGTCAAGCTTGGTTTAGGAAACTAAAATAATCAGGAGGTGGGTAATGTGAAGAGGAAATGGTTAATTACGCTTTGTTCTTCATTGTTTTTCGTTGCCTCGTTGACGATGGCTGCGAAGGGTGCCACAGTGTTCTGGGAACCGATGACGTATTATAATTCCCAAAGCTGGCATAAGGCGGACGGATATTCGAACGGCAACATGTTCAACTGTACCTGGCGGGCTAACAATGCGACATTTACAAATGACGGAAAATTGCGCCTTGCACTTACAAGTCCTTCCCATAATAAATTTGACTGTGCGGAATACCGTACCAATTTCAATACTGGATATGGACTATACGAGGTGAGTATGAAACCTGCGAAAGGTGTGGGTACCGTATCATCCTTCTTTACGTATACGGGGCCTACGGACGGGACACCGTGGGATGAAATTGATATTGAGTTTTTAGGTAAGGATACGACCAAAGTACAATTCAATTATTACACTAATGGTGTTGGAGGAAACGAGAAGATCATTGATTTGGGCTTCGACGCATCTCAAAGCTATCACACTTACGCCTTCGATTGGCAGCCTGACTCGATAACCTGGTACGTTGACGGTGTTGCAAAACATAAGGCAACTAGAAATATTCCAAAAACACCGGGTAAAATTATGATGAATTTGTGGAATGGTACCGGCGTAGATGATTGGCTCGGGCCATATAACGGAGCTAATCCATTGTATGCATACTATGATTGGGTTAAATATACAAGTAACTAAATAAATGTGCAAAACAATCCGGGCTTGGGAAATCCCAGCCCGGATTTGTTTATTTTACTGACTGATTTGATGCGAATATATTAGGTACGAGTGGGGCATTTATGGAATAAACTATAGCTAATATTTAACTTTAATATACTTTTCTTAACTTGTTCTTAAATTTGATTTTCATTCATCGTTATTTGTATCTCTGTGCTAGTATAATGACCTTAGGTGATAATGATGGGATCGAAAAAGGGAAAGATGAAATTCAAGTTTACCTTGTCACTAAAGTTTTCGATCGTACTGTTCGTATTATTGAGCATTGCGGTTGCCTTAAACGGGCGCTCTTATAGAGTGAGTATTCATGTTATCGAAAATGATATTCAAGATTCCTATTACGAGCAATTACGCTTCTTCCTGTTTCAGTTAGACAATCAAGTGAATAATTTGGCTGCCAACTTGTTGCAGCTAGAAGAAGACTCCATCATGCAACAATACATTAATACAACAGCACCTGAAGATTTGTTTGATTTCAATATGCTTCGATCCAATATGTATAAAAGAATTAAACTGCAGAGTGCATCATCCAATTGGCCGATGGAAATTAGCGTATTTCTAACATCTAAAGAAGAGGTTATATCGACTCGGGCGGATGTGGTCTATGCAGATCTTGGCTCCATTCCAAAGTTGGATATCAGCAAAGGACTATGGAATTACGAGCCAGGCCAGGGTAATAGAGAGAATTATTTTACTATGGTTCGATTAGCGCCAGGATATGCTATCACTGCCCGTTTTTCTGACACCTATATACATGATATGCTAAGTAAATTTCAGCAAAATTCAAATCGGCATACCATGCTCTATCATCCAAGTTACGGATTCATTGGAAATCCTCCTTCGGATTTAGGGGAATGGAAGCAGCATCTGGATTGGGATCTATTACAACAGCCGGGTAACCGGATAATGAATTTCAAAGAGCATCGCTTGCTCCTAAACCACGCTCCTGTCGGGAGCCTGGGCTGGGTGATAATTGATTTGGTTCCGCTAGAGAAGGTAGTTTTGCCAGTGAAGGAAAGCAGCCAATTTTTTATACTTGGCATTATTGCGATGTTAGCTGTTGGTGTGGTTATTACAATCCTTATTTACAGGCAGATTCAATACCCGATCAATGAGCTAGTTATGAAATTGCAGGATATTCGCTCTGGCAACTTATCCTCCCGCTTGAAAACCAAGCAACGGGATGAGTTTCAGGATGTATTTTCTGGTTTTAACGATATGGCAGAGCGCATTCAAGAGCTGATTGAGAAAGTATATGAGGAGAAACTCAGGCTGAAAGAAGCTGAACTGAAACAGCTGCAGTCGCAAATCAACCCGCATTTTTTGTACAATTGTCTGTTTTATATCATGAATATGGCTAAACTGGGTGAGGAAGAGCGAGTCGTAGCGATGGCATTGAACTTGGGGGAATACTACCGGTACACGACCCGTCTCGAAAATCCGATGACCACGGTTCGGGAGGAGATCAATTTTCTGAGGAATTATATGAACATCTACTGCTTCCGAAAATCTATGAGCTACGAAGTCCATGTATCTGAAGCTCTTATGGAGGTATCCATTCCCAGGTTGTTCATCCAGCCCTTAGTTGAAAACGCTATTATTCATGGTATTGAGAAGAGTGATAAAGAAGGGAAGATCAGAATTCAAGGTTCTTTCATTACAGATGGATTTGTAATCAGTGTCGAAGATTCCGGAGAAGGTCTGGAACCGCATGTGCTTGAGAAGCTTCGTGAAAAAATGATTCTCCCACTATCTCCCGAAACAGGTTGTGGTCTGTGGAATACCCATCAAAGAGTTGTTAACCTGTATGCGCCAAGTTCAGGATTGGAATTTGATCGCTCCAGCCTGGGGGGATTGAAGGTAACTATACGCTGCATTATTAAACAGCAGGAGGAGCAACATGTTAAGTTTACTGATTGTTGATGACGAACCGACGATTGTGGATACACTGGCTTTCACGATCCATTGGGAGCAACTCGAAATTATGACAGTGTACAAGGCATATTCTGCAAAAGATGCGTTATCCATTCTCTCGGAGCATGCGGTTGATATAGTAATTGCTGACATCAATATGCCTAAAATGAATGGCATTGAGCTGGTTGCACAGGTCTATCAGCAGTACCGACATGTGAAAAGTGTACTGCTCTCGGGGCATGCCGAATTTGCCTATGCCAAGCAAGCAATCAAATATGGGGTGTCTGATTATTTACTGAAGCCAGTGTCCGACGAGGATCTGATTGCCGTGATAAGCAGGCTTGTACAGAATATTAAGCAGGAATGGCAGGAGGTTGTCTCGCAATCTCGTGTTATTCATACGTTAAAAGAGAGCTTGCCGATTTTGAAGGATAAGCTATTAAATGAGTTGTTAATGGGCGAGATGAGGGAAGACTCCTTAGCATATCTCTTGGATTTGTATGAGCTTCCATTTCATTTTGGAGATGATATTTGTTTTATGGTTATTCGAATGGAGGAAAGCCTGCTGGAATATAATGAGCGGGACTTTTTCCTGATGGAATACGCTATTATAAATATTGCCATGGAGATGCTGGGAGATTCTCATGACTTATGGTCCTGTAAGGATGCTAATGGTTTTCTGGTTTTGCTTGTCCGGGAAAAATCGGTCAGAGATGGTAATGGAAATGGGGATGAACATAAGAAATTCGAATCACAGGCCATGCAGCTTCAACGCAATATCGGATTATATCTGAAGCGGGTCGTTTCTATTATTGTGAGCAAATGGGGGAGGTTTCCTGAAGATATTAACTTGCTGTACAGCCATATTATTGAACAAATCCGCAGTAGGCTGGCAAATGAGTCAGGCTGCTTCCTGTCAGGACAATTTCCCGAGGCGCCTATTGTACAACAGCCATTGTACCGCCTGTACGAAACACCCACATTGCAGCATCTTCTTGAAAGTCGCAGGTGGGATGAATACCGGGAAAAACTAAAGACAGTGATTACAGATATGAAGCAAGCAGGGAACTTGTCGGAGGAGCATGTTCGCGAGGCCTATACGGTAGTGATTAGTTCGTTCTATTATTATGCACATAAACATAATCGGCTGTTAAGCAATCTAGTTGGAAGTACAGCAGTTCTGGATCGATCGGTTTATTCTGTTCAGCAATTGTCGGAGTGGGCGCTTTACATGCTGGATAAAATCCAGCGCAGCGACCAGGCAGAGCAGAGAAGCTCAAGAGAAAAGATGACATTAAAAATAAGAGAATACATAGATGGTAATTTGAGCACTGCATCCCTGCAAACGATAGCAGATGCGATCTACCTTCATCCTGTGTATTTGTCCCGACTATATAAGGCCGAAACGGGGGAAGGAATTAGCGAATATATCCAAAAGCAACGGATGTTGAAGGCAATAGAGCTGTTGAAAAATAGTTCATTGAAGATTTATGAAATTTCCGAGCAAATGGGCTTTAAGAACGCTGCGTACTTCAGTAAAGTATTTCGGGAGGAATATGGCATGACGCCGAATGAATTTCGAGAACAATTATAATCTATTTCGAATAACGAGCTTCTCTAAATGAAGGTAGCGACACAACACCTTCACACAGAGAAGCTCGTTAATTTTTTCGTATAATAATTGCTTCTTTGTTAGTCTATTGAGCCGTAATAATGAAATAAAAGAAAAGGTTGTCAATAAAAGCATAGTAATGTTGAAATTGAGTTATTTTGGTTACTGTGAATTCTTCTTACAATAAAATACGACGCAGGTATAAACGGGATTCAGCAAGAAATCCTTCAGAGCTAGACTGCAGATTTCTCGAAATTAGGATGAAACCGATTTTTTACAAAGATCTGCGTACGTATTTCATGAATAGGAATGGAAAACGGGGGGACGAACATGAGCAAAAAACGGATCAGCCTAGTTCTGCTGACGGTAATCATGATGATGAGCATGATCTTGTCGGCTTGCGGGGGCGGAGAAAGCAGTAAGAACTCAGGAAATCAAAAGAGCAACCCAACTGCTGCAACAGATAATAGTAGCCATTCAGCTACAGATGCTCCGAAAGAAGACGTGACTCTGACCGCCTGGATCATGCCGAATAGTCCGAAGCCAGATAAAGATTTCATGACAGTAATGCAGCCTTATTTAGATGAAAATCCAAACGTTAAATTAAATGTAACAGTTCTCGATTGGGGTTCAGCATGGACGAAGATTACAACGGCTGCAACTAGCGGTCAAGGCCCTGACATTCTACAATTGGGCACAACTTGGGTGCCGGCTATTGCGGCAATGAATGGTATTGATGATTTAACGGAGCGTGTTAATGAATTGGGGGGGCAAGACGATTATCTTCCAGCGAGCTGGAAAACAACGATGATTGACGGAAACTCCGAGGTGTACGGTGTACCGTGGTTTGTGGATGCCCGTGCTCTGTTCTATCGTAAGGATGCCCTGGAAAAAGCGGGGTTAGATCCGGCAACAGCGTTTAAGGATTGGGATACCTTTAAGCAAACTTTGAGCAAATTGAACGGGATCGAGATTGAGGGTCAGAAAATGACCGCCTTCGGTGTGCCGGGCAAAAACGATTGGAACGTTCCACACAATATTTTTCCATGGATTTGGGCTGCTGGCGGTAATCTAGTTAATGAAGATAACACTAAGGTAACGTTTAATGATAAAAGCGCTCTGGAGGGCGTTATGTACTACACCGGCCTGGCCAATGAGGGCTTGGTAGATAAGGCATCGCTGGAAAAGAACTCGGCTCAAATCGAGAGCGACTTCTCGGACGGTAAAACTGCAGTCATGGTGAGTGGTGCCTGGATGATCAAGAATTTCGCAACTCCTGAGGAGGACGGGGGCGTAGGCGGGAAAGCATCTGCGGAAAATTACGGTGTAACTGCACTTCCAGCGGGTCCAGCAGGAGCATCTACATTTATTGGTGGTAGCCACTTGACGATCTTTAAGGGATCCAAGCACAAAGACGCTGCTTGGGATGTTATTAAATATTTGTCAGAAGAAGAAGCACAGCTTACTTATTCTCAATTATCCGGCCAGTTGCCTGGCAAGAAATCAGTGATGGATTCGCTAGCATCAGACGTGAATTATAAAGCATTAATTGAGGCTACGAATTACGGGATGTCCTATCCTGCTATTCCTCAATGGGGACCTTGTGAGACAGCCCTTGTAAAATACTTTGGGAATATATGGGATATTGTGGCAGGGGTTTCTGGAACTTACAATGAAGAATCAGTTCAGAAGCAGCTCGATGATGCGGCTAAAGAAGTCAATGCTATCCTGAATCAATAATGCTGAAACCATAACTATATTTAAGGTGTGCTATCAGGTATTGGCTTGATAGCACACTTTACTTAGAAGGAAAGTGAGTGAGACGCCGTGGAAATATCAAGAATTCCAGATGCGCCGGAAGCCAAACAATCCTTTGGAATTCGGCTCAAAAAGGGTTTCAGGGAATATCGCATTGCGTATTTGTTCATTCTGCCGACTTTCATTTTTATGCTGCTCGTTCATGTCTTACCCATGATCCAAGGGATCGTAATGTCATTTTTGAAGTTAAATCAGTTTACGTTAAGTCAGTATTTAAAAGCTCCGTTTATTGGTTTGAAGAATTACTCGGAGCTGCTATTTAATGAGAGTAATCCTGTCCGTCAAGGCCTGGGATACGCGCTGCGAAATACGGCTATATATAGTGTAGTTGTAACCATTTCCGTGATGGTTATCGGGCTACTGGTAGCGATGCTGTTAAATCGGGATTTCCCCGGAAGGGGGATTGCCAGAGCCGCCATGCTGCTACCGTGGGTTGTTCCCTCCTATGTCGTGGGGGTTCTCTGGGGATTTATGTGGCAGAAAGAAGGGATCATTAACTATATTCTTGTGGACATCCTGCATTTAATGGCTGAAAAGCCATTTTGGCTTATTGGTCAAAATACGATCTGGGCGATCATTATTCCTACGGTATGGAGGAGCTGGCCCTTCATCATGGTTGTCTTTCTGGCTGGACTCCAGACGATTCCCGATGATCTCTATGAGGCGGCGAAGATTGATGGCGCTGGCCGACTGCGGCAGTTCTTTACGATTACCATTCCGATGCTGAAACCGATTATGGCCGTCCAGCTTCTATTCCAGATTATTAACAATGTGTATTCGTACAACATCGTTGCGATGATGTTCGGCAATGGCTCCGGCTACCCTGGAAAGTGGGGGGATTTGCTCATGACAGCCTTGACCAGACAGACCTTCGGATATTGGTCATTCGGGGTTGGCGCAGCGGCATCCTTCCTCTTAATGGCGGCCATGCTGATCATCGTGGGCGTATGGTATCGAATTTTTAGATCGGAGTTGAGAGTGGAATGAGTGCCCGAGTCATGAAAAAAATAGAGTATTATTCACTAAACACACTCACATGGGTGATCGTTGCATTTGTTGTATTCCCTATCATTTGGATGGTTAAGGTATCCCTCCATAAGAATGGTGAAATATTACAGGGAATTACCAGTATGGCGATTCCTGATCCACAATGGCTGAACTATAAGAATCTTTGGGAAACGATCAATTTCGGCCAGTATTTTAAGAACAGCTTGCTTATTTGTACCTCGACGATGTTCATTTCTTGTTTCCTGGCTGTATTGGCTGGATATGCACTTGCCCGATATAAGTTTCCAGGCTCCGGCTTGTTCGGAATGAGCGTCATTGGGACACAAATGATTCCGGGAATCATGTTTCTGTTACCGATTTACTTGTTGTTCTTAAATATCAAGGATACGTTCGGCCTGCCTATGGTGGATACGTATTGGGGAATGATATTGGTCTATTCGGCATTCTACACACCTATGAGTATTTGGATCATTCGAAGCTTCTTTGTTTCGATCCCGAAAGAGTTGGAGGAATCCGCCAGAATTGACGGTTGTAATCGAATTCAGGCTTTTGTCCGGATCATTTTGCCCCTTTCTATACCTGGTATTATTGCCATGTGTGTTTATATTTTCTTAACGGCGTGGGATGAGCTGATGTTTGCTTGGGTTCTGACAACGACTCCGGAGGTTCAAACGATTCCTGTAGGCATCAGGCTATTTGTTGGACAATATACCAACCGTTATGATCTGTTAATGTCTGCAGCGACTGTTGTTACATTGCCTGTTATTATTACATTCTTTTTGTCTCAGAAATATTTTATCAGTGGTATGACTGCTGGTGCAGTGAAAGGGTAGTTGTGGTGTAAGTAATGGATGTTCAAAATACATGGGTGCGGGGAGGAGCTAGGTGATTCCTTCTCCGCATTCTGCCAAATTGGATGGAGGTACTTATTTATGTACAGTAAATTAGTTGCCAGAGAAGTATACGTTTCCCCGGAAGAAGTCATTCGTGAAAAGTATGGGAAGTGGCTTCCGCAAACGATGGCTGTGGATGCTTTGTTCATGGATACTGCCTATAAGAAAATTGTTGGGGTCGCTGGCCTACCCTATAAAGCTCCGGTTGTACTAGAGTTGCTAAAGGATGGTGCGGTCGCTGCTTTCTTTAAGGACAGTTTGATAGAGAATCCATCACTGCTCATCATACAGCAAAATGATCGCTTACAGGCTTTAGCGCTGAATTCAACAGATGGATTTGCTGAAATCGAAATCCCGGCGGAAATATCAGATCGGATATCGGAAATATTAGCTAGCAGTATCAGTTGGGCTGGATATGTAAATGAAGCGGGAGAGCATATCATAGATTTGCGGACACCATCCCCGGGACCACATTTCCACACCAATCTCCTCGTTGGAAACCGAATTGGATTTCCGCGTCCATTGCAGACGACGCCAAAAAGCGTCATCGACAGGCTGGGAGGAGGGAGCTTCCGCTCCCATGCTGCTACACAGGTCTTGGCTACTCGCTGGGATATGAGACAGGAGGAGAACGGGTTTCCGGCTAATCGTCAGTTTTATCTGGTAGAGGATGGTAAGCAGATTTTCTACTCTGCTGATCCGAAAGACGATAATGTCACAAGTGCAATCTGCACACATGCGCAAAATTTCACGAAGATCGAATATACAACTCGATGCGGGTTAAAAATAGAGCGGCTTATTTTCTTACTTCCCCAAAAGGAAGGAATGCCATTGGCTACAGAGGTACAACAAATTAAAGTTAGCAATGCTGGCAACGCAAACCGAAAGCTGAAGATCATATACACCGGTATGTTCGGAAGCGCAAACCCCCATGCATTGTTTGAAGATGTTCTGTATAGCAATATTATTATGCAGACCGGTCTTCTACTGAATGAGGATCAATCCATTGTTGCTGTTACTCCTGATTACTATAGTGACTTTTATAAGGAAGATGTGAGGTTCCACTCCATGCTCGTCGACAGGAAGGGGGATGTTGAATTCCCGCAGGAATTCTGCACGAATTATAATGAGTTTGTTGGAAATGGTTCTTTGTATCGCCCGGAGGGAGTGAATCAGTTAAGCAATCGCCTTTACCGGAAGGGGCCAGGATTCTTCGCTCTTGCTGCTGATCTTTCGGTAGAAGCAGGAGATGTCTGTCAAGTTCGCCAGTTTACTGGAATTGTGTCCTCGAAATTAAACGACGCCTATAGCGAAGAGACGGTGCGGGAGGAGATTCACCGTTTGATCGAGCACTTTCGATCGCCGGGACAGGTTGAGGAGGCATTAAAGGATAATATCTCTTTCCTAAAAAGTTATAATGAGCTGCTCTGTCTTCGAACGGAAGATGAGTTGCTGAATACGTATGTAAACCGCAACCTGCCTTTTCAAGTATTCTATCAGACCTTTGTTTCCCGCTCATTGTGCCAGACCCAAAAAGGATACCGGGAAATCGGTTTTAGAGAAATACAAGATTTGTTTGCAAGTATGTATTACTTCCTGGCGTTAGGAATGGAGCAATTTGTAAAGGATATGTTAAAAGAATGGGGATCCAAAGTATTCGAATTCGGATATGCCTATCATAATTTCTATTGGGAAGGTAAGGAGCCTGGGAAATGGTCTGATGATGCTTTGTGGTTGATCCAAGCAGTTGCAAGGTATACCCATTATACAGGCGACTACCGTTTTCTTGATGAAAAATGCGATATAGCAGGGACCAGTCCGGTTCAACAACGTTCCATATACCAGACGATCCAGGCGATTATTCAATATTCTGGTCAGATCTCGATCGGTAAACATGGACTTCCTCTACTAGATTTGGCGGATTGGAATGATTGTCTCAAGTTGGATCAGGACTGCATTGATGGGATCACGAAGGAACGGCTATATAAGGAACAGGTGGCCTCTAAAGGTATTTCAGTGGGAGATGAGCCATTCGAAAGTCATTACTCGGAAAGTGTAATGAATGCCTTTCTATTGAAAATGGCGGTTGACGAGATGCAAGTGATTGCAAGTGCAAAAGGGGATCAAGCCTATGCAGCACATTTATCAGATCTAAGCAACAGGCTCCAGGGAAATATTCAACAACATGCATGGAAGGAAAATTTCTTTGCAAGGGTGCTGTTCAATCGTTACGAGAATTACAGTTACCTGGGCGCAAAGGGGGACGGGTTGTCAGCGGACCCTTCCATTGACGGAACTTATTTCATTAACTCCTTTAGTTGGTCTATATTGGCGGACTCCGCATCGGAGGAGCAGATCGAAAAAATGCTGGATGTTGTGGAAAAGGTACTGGTCACCCCCTATGGTATCAAACTTATGAGTCCGGCGAATATGGGGAAAATCGCCAGGTTTACAGCTACAGGAGAATACTTTCCCGGGGATCGTGAGAATGGAGCGATCTTCAAGCATGCGAGTATGATGGCGGTATCCGCCATGCTAAAAGCGGCAAAATCCGTAAAAGATGTAAAGTTAGCAGCAAGGTTGTCCGATTTAGCGTATTGGATGCTGGACCTGACATTGCCATATAGAACGATGGAGAGTCCTTATGTTACCTGTGGAAATCCGCGTTTCTGTACACAATATAATAACAGTGAGACAGGCGAGAATGTTGGTCCGATTGTGAGCGGAACCTCGACTTGGTTAACCCTCTCTTTGATGTCTGCTCTGGGCATTGAATTTACGAGCAAAGGGCTTGTCCTCGACCCTATTCTTAGGGAGAAGGAGCAGGAGGTTATCTATGATTTGAAGGTCGGAGAAGCTGAATACCGGATTGAAATCACGAAACCTGCCGGCTTCTATCGTGTTCTGGACAGCCAAGTGAGTATACTGCTTGATGGCAAAGAGTTATCGGGGAATGTGCTGCCGCTGGATAGAACAAAAGCATCACA
Organism: Paenibacillus lentus; assembly: GCF_003931855.1. NCBI lineage: Bacteria > Bacillati > Bacillota > Bacilli > Caryophanales > Paenibacillaceae > Paenibacillus > Paenibacillus lentus. The sequence goes on from NZ_CP034248.1 coordinate 1,744,936, forward strand.
TGTTGTAAAAATGCAGTTGCAATAAGGATAAAACAACAAACAGCTTATTTCCGAGAGGGAGATAAGCTGTTTGTCATTGTTCCAACTTCTTAAATAACCTTATTTCAAAATTAGGACTTACTATGCTATCAATTTATTTACCTAATCCATGAACTGTCCTATACCAATCATTAACCTCTTTGGTGATCTGGTCGCCACCGTTTGTTTTCCAGTACTCAACGAAATGATCGAAGTAGTCGATACTCTTTTTGCCATAAATAATTTGTAAAAAGGTTTCGTGCTCCGTTTGTTTAAGCTGATCTCCTTTTTCTAGCATGGTTGGTGTAGGGGGGCCTTGATATTCATTGAGTAATCTGCTGGAAAACAATTGGCCAAGGACGTTTTTTTCAGTCTCATCTACCATGGTTGCCCATTGGGATGGGATTCGCGCACCATCGTAGGTGAGGGTATAGGCTGATACATCGACATAACCGCCAGGAATGAGACTCCGATCTCTGGAGGATTTTCCATCAACGACCGTATAGTCATAGTCTCTAGCTAAACCATACCTGAATTCTCCTTTCCCGATTCCTTGCGTTTCGTACAAATAGTTCATATAACGGAAGAAGGTTTGCGGGTTCGCGTTGTTTTTGTTAATAAGAATTGCTCCGTTTCGCGTTAGAGAAGCGCGATGGTACAATCGACCGTCAGGCCCCTTAGGTAAGGGAACCGCGATAAAGGTAGCTTGAGGATTTTGTTCTGTCAGCACGTTCAGCGGCCAGAATCGCATCCAATGGGGGCCGATAACAATGCCTGCTTTTTCCTGAGAGAACAGACGGGCAGCGGACTCCTCGTCCTGCCATAACGCTTCGTTCGGAAAGTAACCTGCTTCTCTCCACTCCCTCAGCTTGGTCAAGCCTTGCTTGGCTGATTGCTGGATCGATCCAAACTCCAACTGCTCTTTGTCTGCATAGAAGTTCCATTGATCCGGAAGACAGCCGTACATCCCGAAGACCCAACTGATATCTGCCATCCAGGTGCTGGTGGAGTTGCCCAGACTAACAGCCAGTCCATAAGTATCATTCTTGCCATTTCTGTCGGGATCTTGGTGGGTAAAGGCATCAAGTACCTGTTCCAGCTCCGCCAGGGTTGTAGGAGGAGATAGTCCCACATTGTCCAGCCAATCCTTGCGAATCCACATAACAGGATCGGAATTGAAATCATAATCCAGAATAGGGATCGCATAATGCTTCCCGTTTCTTTCGTACGGATACCAGACGGAAGGATTTTCGTCCATCGCCTTTTTCCAGATTGGTGAAGCATATTGCTCAAATAGATCATCGACAGCTATAAACTGTCCAGAGTCAATTAACTGGTGAATCACATCGGTTCTGACAGGAATAATGTCAGGCATTTCCCGCTTGTTCAGCAAATGTAATTTTAACTGGGTAGAGAATGTGCTGTCCGGGGCTGTCCATAAATATTGAAGCTCGATGCCTAATGTTTCACGTACCGTCCTAGTATGGATGTTATCTTCAATGGTCTCGCCATTTTTAAAGCTTAGGGATGGACGCAAACTAAACACAGTTGTCAATGTTTCCGGTTGCTTCTCATTGTTCGATGGTTGTTTGGATTGCATCCATGGATTGTGCTGATAGAGTTCGTACATGGCTAACATCATGATTAATATTGCGGGTACGAACCACAATTTCTTCATACTTGATCCCTCCAAACATCATTGTATCATGGAACGAATTGACATTGAACGCTGGTTCTGTCCTAGAAATCAAACAAGTTAACGAATAGCTATAAAAGCTAAGAAGTAGTTATATGGTCGATGCATCTTCCCTTTTATAATGTACTTACATTGTATAAGGGAGAGTGAGGACAAGGTGAAACGCTTCATTGCGCAAGGGCTGATTCTGTGTATGTTGTTTAGCAGTTTCATGACAGCAGGTTATGCTAGTCCGAAGCAAGCAGAATTAACGGGAAGTGACATACAGGGACACTGGTCTGAGGGGATACTCGGGAAGTGGATGGATGGAGGAATATTAACCGGATATCCCGATGGGAAGCTGCATCCGACCCAGCCTATATCCAGAGCTGAATTTAGTATGTTGCTGCAGCGGGTGTTCGGTGCAAGTGAAGAGATTCAACTCGCTTTTAAAGATGTACCGGCCGACGCATGGTATGCTTCTTCACTGGCTGCCGCTTTTCAAGCCGGGTTTATTCATGGATATGAGGATGGGACGTTTCGACCTGGTCACCCGATTACGAGATCCGAAACAGCTGTCATATTGTCCAGAGTATTTCAGCTTTCTGAAGTGCAACATGGGATGAGTACAGATTTTTTGGAAGCGGTTTCGGATGAATCAGAGATTCGTCCCTATGCTAAGAATGCTGTGAAAGAACTGATCATGGCTGGAGTCATTAAGGGATATCCGGACAGGTCCTTTCGGCCTGATCAATTTGTGACTCGCGCAGAAGCGATTGCCATGCTGGATCGTCTCGCAGGAACACTGTATAACAAGGCGGTTACCGATGAACATAAGGAAGTCATGGCAAATGCTGTAGTGAATACGGGGGATGTTGTTCTTCGGAACAAAGAGATTACGGGGAATCTGTATCTCACCTCGGGAATTGGCAATGGGGATATTACGATAGAAAACGCTAAAGTCGCCGGAGTTACTTTTATAAACGGCGGGGGACAAGACAGTATCCACATTAAAAATACAAATTTAGCAAAGGTTATCCTGTTTAATTTGAATCACCCTATTCGTGTAATCGTTGATGATAAGTCTGTCATTCAACAGTTCGTATTGCGTAGTCCATCCGTGATTCAGACGGGTGATGGAGCATCCATTTCGAGCTTGATCCTTCAGAAGGGTTCTAGCGGAAGTGTTATTCGTGGGGAAGGTGAAATTTCACGAGTAAAATCAGAAACAGTGGAAATCATGGTCAATGACAAACAGCTGGAGCATGGGAAAGAGTACGTTTGGCTGTCTGATAAGGAAATCTTGATACCTGCTAATGAGAAGGATGAATCCGTGGGGGACACGGGGAGAGCGACCGGCGGGGGGAGCTCATCCACAGGGAATACTTCCCCTAGCACGGGAGGCGATACGGGGACCCGTCCGACTCCGCCAACCTCCTGGCCACCTGTAGCTACGCAAGGAAGCCTGCCTGGTACAACAAAGGTAACGGCCACGGCTGCTACCGGAAATCGATTGGCTGTCCTCGTATCCCATGAGGAGCTCCCTGCTTCGCAAGCCGGGGATACACTAATGAAGAGCAGTTTATGGATAGATTCATATCAGGCAGGAGCCGACATTTCCGGGGTCGACCCAAATATCAACAAGTATCTTGGCGTTTATGAGGTCGATCAGCAGGAAAAGATTGTCCGTTATCAGCCAATTGTTTTGACGGAAGCGAATATTAGGCCGGAAGCCTGGAATATGGTTTGGAATGATGAATTCGATGGTGCACGTATCGACACCAGCAAGTGGAATTATATTCAAGGTGGTGGCGGTTACGGCAATAATGAGCTGCAGAACTATACCGATCGCGAGAAGAATGCTCGCATTGAGAACGGGCATTTGGTTCTTGAAGCCTACAAGGAAGACTATCAAGGGAATGCGTACACTTCCGCGAAGCTGACGACGGAAGGCAAGGGAGACTGGACGTATGGCAGGTTTGAAATCCGTGCCCAGATGCCTCAAGGCAAAGGAATATGGCCTGCGATCTGGATGATGCCTACGGATCCAAATTTGTATTCCGGTTGGCCGGCTAGCGGTGAAATTGACATCATGGAGCTGCTTGGTCATGAGCCGAATAAAATTTACGGCACCCTCCATTATGGACTGCCTCATGAACATACGCAGGATAGTTATACTCTGCCTGATGGCGCTACATTTGCCGACGATTTCCATACCTATGCGGTAGAGTGGGAGCCCGGCGAGATCCGCTTCTATATAGATGGAGTGTTGTACTCCAAGCAGAGTAACTGGTTCAGCAAAAATCAGCAGGAAGGTGAAGAATACACCTATCCCGCACCTTTTGACAGGGATTTCTTCTTACAGTTGAATGTGGCGGTCGGTGGGGATTGGCCAGGCAGTCCGGATTCGACTACAGAATTTCCACAAAAGATGCTTGTAGACTATGTCCGTGTATATGAAAGAGACGGTCATGCTTATCGTCAGCCGGTTCTGCCAGCCACGAAGACCGTGGCCATAAGAGAACCTGGAGAAGATGGAAATTATGTGGAGAATGGAACATTTGAGGATGAAATGGAGCATTGGGTATTTCAACCATTTGCGCCACCTGCTGATCTTTTCGGTGGTGCAGGGTCTGTGAGTCTGGATCAAGGAGCGGTGAAAGTAACCATAGATCAGGAAGGAGATGTGAATTACGCCATCCAGCTTGTTCAGGCAGGCTTACCTTTGATTAAAGGAGCTACTTATCAGCTTTCCTTTGATGCATGGTCGTCAGGAAACAGAACGATGGTAGCATCCTTGTCGGGTCCTGATCAGAACTATGCCCGTTATATGGATGACAAGACGGTTGCGCTTACGGCAGAACGGCAAAGTTCTACGTATACTTTTGTTATGAATTCGGATACGGATGCTAATGCCAGATTGGAGTTTAATATGGGGGAGGCAGGCACCCTACCGATATGGATTGATGAGGTACGTTTAGTTAAAATTGCTGATCCTGACTCGAATACACCTCGTGATGCATTACCGAGTGGCAACTTGATTTATAATGGAACTTTCGATCAAGGGAAAGACCGCCTTGGCTTTTGGAAGATCAATGGTCCAGGCAGTGCGGATGCGTCCTATCATGTCGGAAGTGCGATAAATGATCGTAAGCTGTATGTGAAGCCGAGATCAGCCGGACAACCCGATGCACTTACCCTTAGTCAGGATCGGTTAAAGCTTACAGAAGGAAAAATGTACATTTTATCCTTTAGTGCGAGGGCGGAATCTTCTGTATCCATTGTGGCCCAAATCGGAAATGAGGATCAGTCGAATCTACATGCTGAGCAAGCTTTCACTATCGGTACAGATTCGCAAATTTATTCATGGATTTTTACAATGGGCCCGGTGAACGGTTCAAGCAATCTGGAATTTGGCTTGGGAGCTCTGACCAATTTCCTTGAGCTGGATAATGTGAGTTTGAAGGAAATGAGTCCACCTGTAGAGGTTAACGGTTCGAAGCGCATTGAAGCGGAAAATTATTCAGATATGAAAGGTGTACAAAAAGGAGACGACGGGTTAAGTGTGGGCTGGATCGACCCGGGCGACTGGATGCAGTATATTGTTGATGTTAAGAAAGCTGGAGAATATAAAATAGCCTACTTTGTTGCCTCTGGACATGAAGGTGGTGGATCACTGACCTTGCTTGGCAAGCAGGGCAGCGTATATACGCAGACACTCCCTGCAGGTGAAATTAATGAGGATGATGCTGATTTCAAATATACGTGGAACGTAGCCAATACGGGAGATTGGGGCGCTTTTAAATTGATGGAGCAAACCATTCAACTGAATGAAGGAATCCAGACATTACAAATATATGCTCCGCATGTGAATGTGGACTACTTCATACTGACGGATGTTCATCAAGAGCATTTCACTGGAAACTTAATCCGTAACGGGACATTTGATTCTGATGTCAGTGAGTGGCAGACCTACCAGTCGGATAACAAGTCCGATAAGCTCTCCATTGCTGCCAAGGATGGAGCGATGCATATTCAGCTCCCTGAAATAATGCCCGAAAGTTGGAATCAGCAGGTTTATCAAGACGGTCTCACGTTGGAGCAGGGGAAAGTCTACTCGGTGACCTTTGATGTCTATTCAACGGTAGATCGGCCGATTCAACTGGGTATAGGGTTTGTGGAACCTAGCAATAACTATGCATATACGGATTTCCTTAATGGCAATAAACCTACGATTTGGCTGACGAATGTGAAGCAGCAGTTGATTTAGAACGGACTAGGCCAGTAATACCCAGGAACGCTGGTATAAAATGATTCTTGAAAGGTACAGTCCAACAAGAGGTTTGGGTGGCTGTACCTTTTTCGTTATATCATTAGGGTATTATGGAGCAGCGTGAGCGCCGAATGCCCCGTTAACTATCAATCGTTAAGCTATGGCTCAGCGTGTGGATCTCCTAGTCTTTTGCGGGAGCTTGCACAGATGTACTATAATGGTAACCTAAGTGATGGACATAATTGGAAAGTATGACTTGTGATTTCTAGTGACGACCATATACGTAGAGAATATATAATTCAAGCGCTAGGGTGATAACATGTACGATCAACTAACCACTTATTGCTTATCCAAAAAAGGAGCTGTCCAGGATTATCCGTTCGGGCCCGATCCGTTGGTCATGAAGGTAGGAGGCAAAATGTTTGCGCTGCTGACCAAGGCGGGTGATGACAGGGAGGTACGCATTTCGCTGAAATGCGATCCCGTAATTGCGGCAAATTTAAGGGAGCAGCATGAGTGCGTTCTACCCGGATACCATTTGAATAAAAAACACTGGAACACAGTCATCGCGGATGGGCGTCTTCCTATGGGGGATTTGGAAACGATGATCGACCACTCCTATGACTTGGTGCTTGGCACGCTTACGAAGGCGGCGCGGGAGGCAGTACTTCTAAGAATCGACGGAAAGTAATTCAATTCTAAATAATTTGTTGCTGAGAGCGTCCTTTTTAATTATAATACTGAATTATCGTTCAGTAATCTGAAGGCGGTGATTCAGGAATGAATAAAAAGCAGCAGCAAAGTGAGCAGACGAAGAAGAAGATTGCCGAGGCATCCATGGCTTTATTCATACAGAAGGGCTACAGGGCGACATCGATTGAGGACATCGTGAAGGCAGCCGGCTGCAGCGCAGGCAACATTTATTATCATTTCAAGAATAAAGAGGGATTATTTCTTTATTTGATTGATGAATGGGACCTGGAATGGGAAGAGACCTGGTTAGCCAAGGAGCCGCTCTACCTGACTACGATCGATAGATTGTACGGCATGGCTGAGCATTTAGCGCTCGATCAGTTGAATCATCCGCTGACGAGAGCCGCCGATGAGTTTTATAATAACTCGGAGAAAGCGTCGGATGTGGAAGAACGAATAAACGAAATCGTCAAAGGTTATCTCACTTTTAACGAGCAATTGCTGCAGAAAGGGATCGATAACGACGAACTTAAGGTGACAAATGTGAAAGGACTCGCCATGATCCTGGACAGTCTTTTGCTAGGTTTAAGTCAGCATACACGAAATCTGGATAAGGAGGAGACGCTCGAGGCTTACCGATTGGCTATGAATGTGTTTTTGCATGGGGTCGCCAAGCCATCTGGATAGTTTGTTCTATAGTCGCAAGAAAAATGACCGCTAAATTTGGTCTATCTCATTTAAATTACGTCGATAGACGTTTTCTTTTTCTCATCATTTTGAATGAATATTCAGTATGTTTGCATACCATCTTTGGAGGAATTAAGCATGTCGTTAATGTTGAAAAATCGGGGAGCAGTACTGATCCTGATGTTGAATATTTTTCTGGTATTTATGGGGATTGGATTGATCATCCCGATTATGCCTAAGTTCATGAATAGTTTGGGCATTGGCGGGAGTACAATCGGCCTGCTAGTAGCAACCTTTTCGCTGACGCAGTTTCTATTTTCGCCGCTGGCCGGCCGGCTGGCTGACTCTTACGGAAGAAAGCGGATGATTGTCATCGGCATGATCGTATTTTCTTTTTCCGAAGTGCTATTCGGGTTAGCGAACGCGCCTGTGCTATTGTTTGTCTCAAGGATGCTCGGCGGCGTTAGCGCCGCGATGATCATGCCTGCGGTTATGGCTTACGTCGCGGACATTACGACGCAGGACGAGCGTGCTGCGGGGATGGGCTATATTAACGCGGCCATTACAACGGGCTTTATCATCGGGCCTGGAATCGGCGGATATATCGCCGAGTTTGGCATCCGCGTTCCGTTTTTTGCTGCGGGAGCTGTGGCGCTTATCGCGGGCTGTATTTCTTTGTTTATCCTGCGGGAGTCTCTCTCCGCCAAAAAAACATCATCCGACTCATCCGCGCCAACGGACAAAGAGGGCAGTCTTCTATCTCAATTGATCCGTTCCTATCGTGAGCCCTTTTTCCTAAGCTTGATTATCGTGTTTGTCATGTCTTTCGGACTAGCCAATTTTGAAACGGTCTTTGGACTGTTTGTCGATCATAAATTTGGGTTTGAGCCTGGAGATATTGCCTTTATCATTACTTTTGGCTCGATCGCCGGCGCCGTGGTTCAAGCTACGGCCTTTAGCTGGATTTTAAATCGCTTTGGCGAGAAAAACGTCATCTCGGTTTGCCTTTTATTTGCGGGCGTTTTCATTTTTATGACACTGTTTGTGCACAAGTTTTGGTTGATTTTTGCCGTTACCTTCATCGTCTTTCTGGCGATCGATATTTTACGACCGGCTATCGGTACCCAAATGTCGAAACTAGCTGCGGATCGACAAGGTTACGTTGCAGGCCTTAATTCAGCCTATACCAGTCTCGGCAATATTGCCGGGCCGATCCTAGCTGGATATTTGTTCGATATAGATATCAACTATCCGTATACTCTCGCCTGTATAGTTCTTCTAATCTGTTTCGGCTTATCCTTAAGAGCCGGTAAGCGAATGAAAGTGCCGTCTCCTGATCATCGTCCAAGCGCTAATTAATATACATAAGAGCGTGTAGATGAGTTACTAGATTTAATGCTCCCCACATGGCAATAGAATTCTCATTTGCCTATCTTGGGGGGAGCATTCTATTTTTCAGTAAAAGATAAGCAGCTATCTTCATGCAATGGAGCAGTAATCAGGGCATTACTTCATAAAACCACAAATCCTGTGCAAATTTTGAACAAGCAGCCGAATGAAATCGTGTATACGCAGACCATTTTGGATGAGCTTAGCAAAGCCGACCCGAGCATTCCAGCAGCACTTCCTGTCGCTCCAAGCGAGTTGTCCCGTTTTGAGCATTTTCATGATCGGAACTATGTCTATCCTGGAGGATTGGACAAGCGGTTTGATATGTATTTATGGGCTACGGCCAATTTTGGCGGCGGTGCTGGTGGTGACTGGGGGCAGCGTATGTCGGATGACTATATTTTAAGTACCGTGAATAACTATGAGGCTCATATTACGGAGCACGAGATCGGACATGGGTTCGGGCTGCCGGATTTTTATGGAGAACAGGATCGCCCACCCGGAGGTTTCCCTCTGCCAACCATTATGTGGGCAGGGGACTCCACAACAATTACGGAGTGGGACGCATGGTTGCTGCGGTATACCTGGAGCCAGCTCAAGAAGGATACGCAGCGCTTCTCGTTATAAAAGCAATCAATTTCTCACTTTCGAAAACTAGCGAAGACCCATTCCCTACTGTAAAGTAAATAGACTAAACAGATTAGTGTAAGTGGATTCTCATTGCTTCTGGCTGAAAATGATAGTTTACAGAGAAATATAGTTTCGGTTATAATAAATATATCTGAATACGATGGATGTAACACATGGTGGAGTCAGGCAATCTGGCACCGCCATGTGTTTTTTTTCGGAAATTTTTTGTAGGAGATGAAAAATGTTTATATTACAAATTGTTATTGTTTTACTTGCCACCAAAATTGCTGGTCAATTAAGTATCAGATTAGGGCAGCCTTCTGTATTAGGGAAAATTATTGTTGGGATCATTTTAGGGCCAGCATTACTAGGCTGGGTGCATGATACAGAATTAGTTAGTGTTTTTAGTCAAATTGGTGTTTTACTTTTAATGTTTTTAGCTGGGCTAGAAACAAATTTGAAGGATTTGAACGAGAATAAAAAAGCAGCTATACTTGTTGCCGTTGGCGGTATTGTTGTTCCTATTCTATTATCATATATAGGATCACAAATTTATGATTTTTCTACTGCAGAATCCATTTTTATAGGATTATTACTGTCAGCAACGTCTGTTAGTATTTCAGTTCAAACCTTGAGAGAACTTGGCTGGTTAAATAGTAAAGAAGGTTCTGCATTATTAGGTGCAGCTGTTTTAGACGATATTATTGTAGTCATATTAATAGCAGTCGCAATGAGTTTATTCGCTGGATCAGATGCAAGTCTTGCATTACTTATTGGTAAAAAAATTCTATTCTTTGTAGTAATTATTTTAGCTTCAAAATGGTTGGTTCCTAAATTTATTCAAGTGTTCTCGAAATTTAAAATCACTGAATCCATTTTAAGTGCTGGTTTAATTATTTGCTTTAGCTTTGCTTATTTTGCAGAATATGTTGGCGTTGCTGGTATTATTGGGTCATTCTTTGCCGGTATTGCAATTTCACAAACGAAATTTAAAGAGGAAATTGAACATCGAGTGGAACCTATCGCAAACGGTATTTTTGTACCATTCTTCTTTGTAAGTATTGGCTTAGCCGTTTCGTTTAACGGTATTGGTAGCCAAATCGGATTTATTATAGTATTCTCTGTACTTGCAATTTTGTCTAAGTTTATAGGGTCTGGACTTGGGGCTAGAATGTCTGGCTTCAATAATAAATCCTCAATGGGTGTTGGTGCTGGAATGATTTCAAGGGGAGAAGTTGCATTAATTTTAGCAGCAATGGGTTTAGAAAGTGGTTTACTGCCTTCAGAATATTATACTTCTATGATTATCGTTATAATCGTAACAACAATTGTTACACCGCCGTTATTAAAAGTGATTTTTGAAAATCGAAGTGAACAACGTATAGAGAGAGGAAGCCGAAATTTATAAATTTCGGCTTTTCTTATTGATGTATCTTTTTTAAAATTTAATTTTTGAGACAAGTTCTATGTTCCTACGTATTTATATATACAACATTCTAATTACATTACAGGTGGTGATTTAATGGAGTCTCTAATAAGCCATCCGCAACAGCGCTTATCCAAGGATGCAGTCAAGATATGGGTCATAAGCGAATTTATTACGAATCTCATTGGATTGATGATTTTGGCAATTTTACTTTATCTCGATCATCGTTATGAATGGAAAGCATGGATCGGTTGGATTCTAATTGGATTCACTGTATTTTCAGTGTTAAGTACAATATGGTCGTTTATAAATCCGTTCTTACTGTACAAAAATTGGCGTTATGACGTGAGTGAAGAGTTCTTGCAATTGAAATCAGGAGTATTCATTGAGAAGCATCAGCTTGTGCCGATGACCAAAATTCAATCGGTTGCAACCAAACAAGGCCCCTGTTAAGAAAATATGGATTATGCTCGCTTTCGATGGAAACTATGGGTTCATCCCATGCGATCCCCGCATTACCTAAAGAGGTTGCTGTCGAATTAAGGACTCAAATTGCTCATTATGCAAAAATTAAGGAAGTGGAGTCGTGATGAAAGCAAGACGTTACCGTTACCATCCACTGACTATCCTTCTACAGTTGTGGAAATTAGCTAAGAACGCAATTTTCTTTGTCATTTATTTGTTCGTCATCAAAACAGGCTCGGAATCGCCCTTCATTGTATATGGAAGGTACATTTTTGTTCTAGCTGTCGGGCTTTCAGTTTGCTCCATCTTTTTCAAATGGTTCACCCAGAAATATGAATTAGATGATCGTTCTTTTCATCTCTACAAGGGGGTTTTCAACAAATCAGAGCAAACCATTCCTTTTTCGAAGGTGCAGAATATCAATCGCCATACTTCCTTATTCCATAAGTTGTTTAATATGACTTCGGTCAGTTTTGAGACGGGGATGGCGGGAGACGATGCTGCGGTTAAATTTGCGGTCATTTCTCAAGCCGAAGCGGATCGAATAGAGGTGCATATGGCAAAAATGATTAAATCCGACGAACCCGAAGATTCCGAAGAATGGACTGCTGTTCCACCTGTGGATGGAGAGATTGAAGCAACCTCTACATTAGATTCAGAAAATATGGCTCAAGAGCGCACGATTCACTTTACCCCGACAAAAAATGATATTTTTAAGGCAGCCTTTACTTCCCTAAGCTTTTTATTGTTTATTCCTGTAATTCTTTCGCTTTATGAAAAAATCGATGGTGTTTTTAACGTGGGGGAAAAGGCTGAGGGAATTGTGCAACGCTTGCTCAGCTCTGGGTGGTTGATGATGATCCTCATCATTGTCTTCATCATTGCTTCTACTATTTTTGGACTCGTGAGGACGTTTCTCAAATATGGTAAGTATGAGATCTCCTCAGACCTTGAGCGGATTTATATATCCAAGGGTATGATGGATGAAACGTCATTCTCCATCTCCAAAGATAGAGTTCAGGCGATAGAAATCGAGCAGTCTATGATAAAAAGATGGCTTGGGCTCGCCGAGGTCAAATTGATCAGTGCAGGGAGCTTGGAATCCAATAAAAGTATGAATGAAATCAACTCGCTTTATCCTTTCCTGCCTATTCAGCGTGCCTATGAAATGGTATCCGAGATTTTACCATCTTATCAAGTGACACAAGAGATGACTCGACTTCCTACAAAAGCGTTATGGCTGCGTTTATTTCGGCCAAGCTGGTTCTGGATGGCTGTGACGGCAGGCTTATTCTATTTCAAGCCGACCATATTACAGATGAAGGAAGCTTGGTGGATGATCTCAGCTATTTTGCTTATCATCGTCCTTGTAGCAAGATGGCTGGATTTCTTGAATACCCGCTACATCTTAAATGATCGCTTTATACAAATCAAAACAGGCAGTTTAACTACGACTTTATACATATCCAAAAGGGATAAGGTTATCGAAGTGAAAGTAACTCAGAGTAAACTCCAAAGGCTGCTGGGTCTCGCGTCAATTGGTACGATTAATCGGGCCAAGCCCGTACATCATACAGGGGTTAAAGATGTGCCCCTAGGAATGGCCGAGTCATTTTATAAATGGTATATCGGACGTAGAACAGAAATCACCGTGGAATAAGCGATTGAATAATTAAAAAAGGAAGGTAGGAGTGCATGGAGCGCTTCTACCTTCCTTTTGTTGTAACGCAAAATGACTAAAAACTACATTCTAATCGTGTTCATTGGGTAAGAATAATTAAATAATTAAAGCTCTAACCAGCGTTGAGACCAATTTTCGATATCCCTCATAATCGGTTCAAAGGCAATGCCTTTATCCGTTAGGGAGTATTCAATTCGGACAGGGGTTTCTGGGTAAATGCTCCTAGTTACAATTCCCTCAGTCTCTAGATCCTTCAAACGTTCTGAAAGAACTTTGCCGCTAACACCAATGGATGATTCTAGTTGACAAAATCTCTGAGGGCCAGAAAGGAGCTGGTAAATAATGAGTCCTGTCCATCGTTGGCTTAATAGGCTCATTGCTTTTTCGAATCTAGTGCAAATCGAAGTATCCAATGGGAATCCCTCCTATCTAAATATTAATATATCACATTCAAAAAATAACTTCATTACATTTTAATAATTACTTACTTGACACAACCAGATATTATAAATATAATTACTTACATAAAGTAACCAATTGGCTTTTTGTATTGATGAAGCTTGGCTTTGGAATTCGTAAGCACCATGCAAGGCATCATGCAGCGGATCTACAAAGAGAGAGGACAAAATAAAAGGAGAGTTTAGAAATGCAAACTGTTACTAAGTTGGGATTGACATTGTTGAGAGTATTTTTGGGTTATACGTTCTTTATTCATGGGCTAGACAAGTTTCAAGGGGGTATTGAGAATACGGTTGGTTTCTTTGAAAGTTTAGGCCTTCTGGGTTTCTCCGCTTATGCTGTAGCAATCATTGAATTAGTTGGTGGAGCTTTGATGATACTAGGGCTAGGGACAAGGGTTGTAGCTGTGTTGTTCGCGGTGATTATGGTGGGAGCGATCGCTACAGCGAAGCTTGGACTTGGATTTCTTGGAAATGGGCAAATGGCCGGTTATGAGCTCGATTTGGCACTACTAGTGATTTCCATCTATCTCGCATTGCACAAGACAACATATTTGGCTTTAGGTAATTTATTTTTTCGTACCAAGGAAGGTTAATGAGGAGGAGGGGATAAGTATGAAATTTCATCGCGGTTCTGTTCCCTATGTGGGTCAAGTTAATTTGAAAGTAGAGAACCTGGAACGCTCGCTGGCATTTTATAAGGAAGTCATTGGCTTTAAAGTACTTAGACAAACAGAAAAAACGGCTCAATTGACGGCGGATGGAAGAACAGTTCTTCTGTCCATTGAACAGCCAAACGATGTCATTTCCCATCAAGGGCGGACAACGGGGCTATACCATTTTGCACTATTGCTGCCTACACGTACCGATCTGGCGCATATTGTTCTACATTTTAGCCGCTTACAGATAGAGCTGGGGGCATCCGATCACCTGGTTAGTGAAGCCCTTTACCTCTCCGATCCGGACGGCAATGGCATTGAAATTTATAGAGACCGTGCTCCCTCGGAATGGAACTGGAATAACGATCAAGTCGAAATGACAGTGGATCCATTAAATTTCCAAGATCTTCTGCATGGTGTAAATGGTGTAGAGCCCCGGTCGTGGCAATTGCCCGCTGATACGGTTATGGGTCATATTCACTTGCATGTAGCTGAATTAAGTAAGACAGAGGAGTTCTATGTCCATGGACTTGGCTTTGATGTGGTGAACCGTTATGGTCCGCAAGCATTGTTTATATCAGCTGGAAAGTATCATCATCATATCGGATTAAATACATGGAATGGTGTGGGAGCGCCAAAGCCCCCTGACAACAGTGCAGGGCTTAAATCCTTCACCATCGTTTATCCGAGTGAGGCAGCTCGGGAGCAGGCAGCATTAAATCTGAAAAGTATTGGAGTATCCGTGGTCGAAGACAACGGCGCATTAGCTACTGTAGATCCGTCTGGAAATCATATTCTCTTGCTGGCTTGACTCAGCGAAGGAAGCAGTCATTCGGAAAGAGTCAGGCAGGCAAGTTTATATATATAGTTATATAGGTGGTGTAATGTAATCAATGGGTTTTTGGGACAAATTATTTGGCAAACCAACTAAGGAGGAACAAGTCATGACAAAATTAAACATTGGAATTATTCTAGGAAGCACACGACAAGGACGGGTAAGTCCACAGGTTGGAGAATGGGTAAAAGGCATCGCAGACAAGCGCGGAGATGCGAATTATGATATTGTAGATATTGCCGATTTCAATTTGCCGTTCTTGGGGACAACGGATGGCACTGAGCCTGGAATCGGGGAATGGAACCAAAAACTCGACAGTCTCGATGGATTTATCTTTATCGTTCAAGAGTATAACCACAGTATTACCGGGGCTTTGAAAAATGCTTTGGATTTCGCTCGGGAAGCCTGGAATAATAAAGCTGCAGGAATTGTCAGCTATGGCTCCACAGGCGGGGCGCGTGCAGCAGAACATTTGCGCGGAATTTGCGGCGAATTGAAAATTGCCGATGTCCGTACGCATCCTACGTTGTCATTGTTTACGGATTTTGAAAATGGATCAGATTTTAAACCGCAGGACCTGCATCTGAACAACGTCAACACGATGTTGGATGAGGTTGTCGCTTGGAGCGGTGCCTTGAAAACTTTGAGATAATTTTTATACGCGGTAGTTTTAAGCTAAGAAGAACGTCGTCGAAATATTCCCTTGAGGGTGATTCTCTAATGGGTCATCCTTCAAGAGGAAGGCGACGTTTTTTTGTATTTCAACTTATATACATAACATTCCTTTTGTTAAACTCAACTTTCTTATAAAAGCCATAAGTGTTAACAGTTTATGACATAACCATAATTTGTATTTACATATATATACTTATTTTATAAGATGGTGATGTTATTTTCTAAATGCGGTTTTGTCCTGATTTTGAGGTGGTTTTACCGAATATGCGGTTAGTGGAACACCGAATCTGGAGATTGTTAGGGAATATGAAGACCCATCCAAAAGTAGAGCGGCATTGGCGCGGTCTTATTGGTTTAGTCAAGTAGATTTATCATTTTCATGGGAGTATGGATCTATATATGTAGACAGCAAGCTTCCATACTAGAAAGAGTAGCGATGAATAAAAAGGTTAGTATCATATTTAGTTTAATCGTGTTAAGTTTAGTAATCTTATTAATTTATAGCCAGAACAAATACAATCGTTCTCCAGTTGAATATCAAATAAACATTGAAACAGCAGATATCAATTTGAAGGATGTTCACTTAGTAAAATTTAATAATGCTATATATCTAGGTGCTAATTACTATATAGAGCAAAAAGGACAGTATCAGAAAGTGGATGGCTTAAATATAAAAGGTACTATTGATAATGTACTAGTTCTTGATGTGGCTGCTGGAGGAAACCCATTCGAGGGGCAGCAAAATAACCCTGTGCGATATTTAGGGGAGGGAGGCATCTTTAATAAGGTGAAGATTAGCGATGATACTCTTTTCAAGGTACATATAGTATACACTGTTGATCACGTTAAAAAAGAGTACTTCGAGAATCTAAAATTAAGTGATTACCGTAAAAAGCTTGTAAATTAGTAAACTTGGCCAACCTTTGCGGGTTGGCCTTGTTTTGCTTTCTAACCGTCTCATCTATAATTGCCTCTGCCGTATTACACTTATTAGACAAAATGTTTGTTTAATATAGCTCGCGATGGGGTACCCTAGTTTCGATCAGTTAGCATTAAAAAAGGAGATATATAGGGTTTATATGCTCGAAATCAAGGGTAGCCAATCTGACGGAGGTATACGATGACAAACAGTAAAGTCAGCTGGGGATATGGGTTTAAAATGACCGTATTTCTTCTTGTTGTGAGTACTAGTATTTTGCTATGCGGCTGTACAAATAGCCCACAAACTGGATCGCAGGAGGCCGCGCACGCGCCTAAAGCAGAGGCTCCAGCCACGAATGGTACAAATGCAAATCTCGCGGCAGAGCAGCCTAATCCGCAGCAGAACGAGGCGATCACCGGATCGGAGACGGAGGGACTTCCTTCAGGCGTTAAGGTTAAAAAAGTAATCAAGGACATTACGCTGAAAAATAACTATCATAAAAAGGTCGAACTGCTTACCGATGGGGGCAAGCGAGTTACGATTACAGATCCCAATGGCGGGCTTGTTCTGCTGAATCTAGAATATGAAGGTACGATCTTGGAGGCTAACGGCAGGAAGGTTACCGTTCAAGTGGATGGGGGAGAACAGCAAACCATAACGATTCCAGATAAAGTTATGATCGAAGATGATGACAATCTTGGATTGAATAAAGGCGTTGAAATGGAGTGGAGCGTCGATGTGGATGGAAATATTCAAAGCGTGGAGTTAGATGATTAATCAGCAGCAGAGCAGCTAGCAGCTTGTATAACGGCCTGGCCTGCAAGTTAGCGATCCAAGAACTATTGCACGCTTGGACGAACAGAACCTCAGGAAATTGTTCCTGAGGTTTGCTTGGTTAAGAGAGGGTAATCTCTAAACTGTAATATAGGGTCAGATCATGTGGCTCAACGTGGCTTCCATGCCATGAATCATATAGGGAATGGCTAATTTAATATATTCCTCGGCGGATACCTGGCTATTGTTCTGCCAATCGATGGAAGCTCCGTAAATGCCCCAGCTTAAAATGACAGCGGTAATCCTAAGGGATTCATCGCTTTCTTTGGCATGATGCTGCAGCAGTATTTTATAGAACAGGTTCTCCAGCTCTTTCTTGATAATGGCTTCAATGGTCGTGGTAAAGGCTTCAAAGCTTCTTCGACATTGCGATTGCAGCGACTTTTGAAATTTAGTAAGAGATAAGAAAATATTAATGACCGTAGCCTCGTTCAGTTGGTCATGCTTGGAAATTTCACGGATGACGTTTGTCATTAAATCCTCGGTTAAGACTTTTTCCAATAAATCGTATTTATCTGTGAAGTGATAATAGAAAGTTGCCCGGTTAACGGTCGCTTCTGTCGTAATATCTTTGATGGTGATATCCTTGAACTCTTTGCGCGTTGACACCAGCATGAAAGCATCCATAATCAGTTTCCGAGTACGAACAATGCGTGGATCGATTTTTGCTTCGGTCATGGGAATTCCTCTTTTCGTATTTTTCCTACAATTCAATGAAATTGTCGTATAAACGATAAAATCAAAATATTATTGGTTGAGTGGGAAATGAGTTGCTTTTACAATATAGTTTATACAACATATGTTGTATAAGCAATAGATGTTAAATGGCATCTGCAAGGAGTATTTGGTAAAATAGAGAGTGACATCTATCACATCTAAAAATATTTAGAGAAAAAGTGGAGGAATCTTACATGAACGTACTTGTAGTAAAAGCAAACAACCGCCCAGCTTCAGAGGGCGTATCCAGTAAAATGTATGATGCATTTATGGAGGCCGTCAAAGGTAAGGAGAACTTGAATGTGACTACGTATGACGTATTCGCAGAGGATATGCCTTACTTCGGTCAGGATTTATTTAACGCCTTCGGCAAAGTGCAAAATGGTGGCGAATTAACGGACATGGAGAGCCGTCTCCTGGCAGCTAAGCAAAAAGCAATGGACGCCTTAACAGCGGCAGATGTGGTTGTGTTCGCATTCCCGCTTTGGAACTTGACGATCCCGGCTAAATTGCAAACCTTTGTCGATTATGTCTACGCTGCTGGATACTCGTTCAAATATAATGAAGAAGGCCAATTGGTTCCATTGATGACGGATAAAAAGGCGATCTTCCTCAGCGCGCGTGGCGGGATCTATTCCACGCCAGAAGCAGCGCCGATGGAAATGTCAGTGAACTATATGCGCAACGTATTTGGAGGCGTGTTCGGGATGCAAATCCTGGATGAGGTCGTCATTGAAGGACATAACGCTATGCCGGCGAAAGCCAATGAAATTATTGAGGATGGATTGCGCCGGGTAGCTGAAGCTGCTTCTAAATTGGCGTAAAACGTATAAATCAGTGCATAGAACTTAAAAATTCGCTAAAAAGGCTATCTCCCTAGGTCAATACCGGCCGATCGGAGATAGCTTTTTTGCATATTCCACAGGAAACAAACAATTGAATGGCATGTGCTTAATGAAAACAACCTTGTCCCAGTCATTTAAGATATAAATAAACATAAATAAAGATAAAACAAATGTAATTATGTTGACTTCGCAGAAATAGAAATGTAGGATGAAAGTAAATAGATATGTGAATATGTTCACTTTTAACTGAATGAAATTTATTAATTGATCGGAGGCTGGTTGAAAATGAGTACTCGTGTGTTTTACGTTCCGTCCATTAATATTATGGGAAAAGGTTGTCTTCAGGATATAGGACCGCACATACAAGAGCTTAACCTGAAGAAGGCGCTGGTAGTCACCGACAAATTCCTAATGCAAAGCGGTATTGCCGGCAAAGTGCTGCATGTGTTGGATAAGATCGAACTTGAATATGTCGTTTACGATGAAGTGAAGCCGAATCCAACCTGCAAAAATGTACATGACGGCGTCGAGGTTCTGCAGGCCAATGGGTGTGATTTTCTCATCTCCATCGGCGGAGGATCCCCGCAGGATACGGCCAAAGGCATCGGGATTATCGCTACAAACGGCGGTCATATTGCTGATTATGAGGGCGTGCATAAATCCAAGCACAAGTCGCTGCCGATCGTGGCCGTGAACACGACTGCAGGGACGTCCGCCGAAGTAACAATTAACTATGTGATTACGGACGAGGAACGGAAAGTCAAAATGGTTATGGTGGACAAAAATAGTATTGCAACAATCTCTGTTAATGACCCCGAGCTGATGGTAGATAAGCCCGCCGATCTGACCGCTGCAACTGGGATGGACGCTCTTACGCATGCGATTGAAGCATTGGTCACGCCAGGCGCTTATCCGGTAACGGATGCTACCGCCTTGGCGGCGGTCGAACTGATCTATAACAATCTGGCTCGTACGGTGAAGAACGGCCGCGATATCGAAGCCCGCGAGCAGATGGTTTATGCTATGTTCCTCGCCGGCTTGGCGTTTAATAACGCGGGACTCGGCTATGTTCATGCTATGGCTCATCAGTTGGGCGGCGTTTATGACCTGCCTCACGGCGTGTGCAATGCGATGCTGCTGCCGATCGTAGAAGAGGAGAATGCCAGGCATGTTCCCGAGAGGTTCAGACCGATTGCGAAAGCTATGGGATTTGAAGCCAATGGGAGAAGCGACAAGGAGTGCGCCACTTATGTGATCAATGCCATTAAGGAGCTATCTAAAGAAGTGGGCATCCCGGCAAAGCTGTCCGAGCTCGGGGTAACGGAGGTCGACCTGGATCTTCTTGCAGAGAACGCGATGAAGGACGCCTGTGCACCGGGTAATCCGTTTATCCCAACCAAAGAAGAAGTAATCGCGATGTTCAGGAAAATACTCTAAACCAAATATTATCCATATTAATGATTCAGCTAATTAATTAAATCTATGCTTGAAATGGGGCGCTCCGGTCATCGTTGCTGACTACGGGGCGAGCCCTATTCTTTTTATAAAACGATTATCATCCATAGCATGAATTAGATATTACGATGGGTATCCCAGGCCTCATTAATTATGTAAAATATCGATAATAGTGATTCCGAATCGACCTATAAAACGGGGTGGCCATCTTGATGGGGAAATTTCGTGGTGTATTCAGGGAGGCCGGCATCTACCACAAGATGCTGGTGCTGATCACGTTGCTGATGATTGTCAGCTTCTCCTTGTATTGGATTGCGTTAAAATACGTGACCAGTCTGTACGATCGGCAAATGTATGAGCGCACCTCTCAGGTGCTGAATAGTTCAGCACTTGGGATCGAGAATCAGCTGCGGGAGCAGGAAGAGCTGTCGTTTCGGGTATTCTCGGATGAGCAGCTGCAGCAAAGCCTCGCCCATCTGAAGGTAGATGGCGCAACAGCATACCAGAAGGCCATTCAGCGCAAAAAAATCATGGATCGGCTCACCGCTATCGCAGGCTCCGAGAAATTCGTGTATTCGATCATGGTTATCGATCGGGAGCATCAGGCCTTGATTGGTGGCAATCGCGCAGGCATGGCGCAGGAGCTGCAAACTGAGCTCACATCGATTGCTGAATCTGCGGACGGGTCGAACGTGTGGTACGTTGGTAGCGACCGATCACTGTATGCGGTGCGGCAAATCAAATCATACAGCGGGACGACTTTTCCTAGGGACAACCTGGGCACACTCATTATCCGCTTCCGAAAGGAACGGATTATCGAGGACTTCGTGCAAAGCGGCGGGGATGACAGCCATCTCATCATTACGGATGGCAGCAAAATCATCTATCCAGATCATCCTCTCATCTCCGAGGCGGAGATTGCCGCTGAGCTGATGCGCTCCGAGTCCTATGGCTTAACGACCGTTGGAGAGAATCGGTATTTTTTTACGCGGGTAAGGTCTTCCGACTTGGGATGGACTTATTTGAATATGACCCCGTTCAACAGCATGTTTCGAACGATTTCATTCGTCAAAGAGTTGGTCACGATTATCTTCATCTTGATTTTGTTCATTGGAATTGCGTTTGGAGTCAAGTTGTCGCGCAGCATCACTCGGCCGATTGAGCAGTTGATCAAGAAGATGCGCAAGATCGAGAAGGGGGATCTCGACAACCTTGAAGAGCAGTCACTTGGAGAGGTGCCGAAAACCTCCCAGACCGAGGTCGAACATTTGCAGCGCACGTTTAAAATGATGATTCAACGCATCCGCGAGCTCATTAACCAAAATTATGCGAAGCAGCTGGTCATCCGCGAAAGTGAGTTGAAAGCGCTTCAAGCGCAGATTAATCCGCATTTCCTTTACAATACGCTGGATTCGATTAATTGGCTGGCCAAAGTAAACGGCCAGAAGCAAATTTCGCAAATGGTAGAGTCGCTCGGCTTCCTGCTGCGCAGCTCGCTTGATGATGGAACAAGTCTGGTCACGTTAAAATCTGAGCTGGAGATTATCCGCAGCTATGTGACGATCCAGCGCATCCGATTTGAGGAACGATTGGACTTCGAGCTGGAGGTTCCTGATGAATATCTGGACGCTCTCATTCCGAAAATGACGCTTCAGCCCTTGCTTGAGAACGCTATTCACTACGCTCTGGAGCCAAAGATCGATCCCTGTCATATTCGTATTATTGTAGAGAAATTGACGGAGAAGCATGGAGCGCTCAATATCCGGGTGGAGGATGACGGACCGGGCATGACGGCAGATTTTATAACGGAGCTCCGAGGGGGGAGGGTACAGACTCGAGGCAAAGGCATCGGGCTGTCTAATATCGAGGAACGCATCAAGCTGACCTTTGGCTCCGAATGGGGCATCCGTATCGAAAGCGAGCCGAATGTTCGGACGGCCATACATGTTCGTATACCCTACAGACAAGGAGAGGAAGAGGATGTATAAGGTGCTGCTTGTGGATGATGAGCGGATGATTTTGGAGGGCATTCAGCAGATTGTGGATTGGAACAGTGCAGGCACCAAGCTGATCGGAACAGCGCGCAACGGAATCGAAGCCTATGAGCTGGTCGTCAAGGAGCAGCCAGATTTTGTCATTAGCGATATATCGATGCCTGGGCTGAACGGGTTGGAGCTGGTCGAGAAGACATTGCAGTCGTTCCCGAACATCCGATTTATTATGCTGACGGGATACAAGGATTTCGAATATGCCCGCAGCGCGATGCAGTATGGCGTGAAGCATTACCTGTTGAAGCCTTGCAATGAGGCGCAAATTTATGAAGCGTTGGCAGAGCTCGTAATCGAACGGGAGGAGCACGAGGAGCGGGAACAGTTCGTAGCCAGTATGAAGGACGGATTGAACAAGGTGCTCCCTCACGTGAAGGAGCAGTTCTTGCGAGAGCTCGTATCCAATAAGACGTATGGTCGCAGCGATTTGGACTATTATCGCGAGTTGTTCGGGCTGAAGGAGGAAGAGCATCCGATTCGCCTCATCTTATTTCAGCTGGAGCATTCCCATGAGTACGAGCATTTATTTGCCTTGAAAAATATAGCCGAGGATTTGCTGGAGGGTGTTCTGCTCGGCGCCACACTCAACGGAAGGCTGCTTATGCTCGTCCATGAAACGCTAGAGCTAGCGGTACTGCTGCGGAATATTGAAGAAGTAAAGCAGACGTTTCTCGGTTTCTATAACGTTGAATTGACCGTGGCGCTCAGCGAAGCCGGCCTGATGGAAACAGCACGCAAATTGTACCGTGAGACACTGCAATGCATGAATCACCGCTTTTATGTCGGCGAAGGAAGCTTAATTATGAAGGGGGACTTGCCCGCGGATGACCGAGGCAGCGGAGATGTCGAGCTGGATGAGGAGCGAATGGCCCTCCTGATTAAATCGGGGCTTAGCGACGAGGTGGAGCGCGAGCTGGAGCGGCTGTTCAGCCAGCTGGCGCAGCTTTGCCTGGAAATCGGTGTGACGCGCTCGTACGTGCTGGAACTGTATGCTATGCTAATCCGCCTATGCTCGCCGGAGGATCGCCATCGGTTCACGGCGCAAATGGCCGAAATTGTCGGACTTGACACCCTGTCCAGTCTCGAGACATTCGTCAAGAAAGCTGCCCTGCACGTCACCTCGGGATATTACAAGAACAGCATCAGCCGCCGTTCTTCAATCGTCGAAAGAATGATATCAATTGTGGAGCAGCATTACATGAATGCCGAGTTGACTCTAAATGGCGTAGCGAACGAGATGCTGTATATGAACCCGGATTATCTCGGTAAAGTGTTCAAACAGGTGACGGGGGATAACTTCTCCCATTATTTAAGCCGCTTGCGGATCGAGAAGGCAGCCGAACAAATCCGCCGCAGCGGTGATGTGAAGATATTTGAGCTTGCCGATGCTTACGGCTTCGGGGGGAACTCTAAATATTTCAGCCAGGCCTTCAAGAAGTGGATGGGGATGACGCCGACGGAATACCGCAAATCGCTGGAGGAGAGCAGGGCGCACTGAAGCACCACTGTTTTTTATACCATTAAGTCGGATGAGTGAGTTTTCTTCTACCCCCTTTGGGGCGAAAATGATAGTTGTAAGCGTTATCAAACTAGCGTTCGACGAAAGGGGAGAATGTTTGTGAGAAAGAAAACGGCTGTATGGTTGTTGGTGGTTTTGTTATTCATTTTGCCTGCCTGCAGTGGCGGTGGCAGTGCCGGAGGTGCGAGTAACGGAGAAGGCAATGGCAAGTCTGCGCAAGAGAATACAGATAAGAAAGACAAAACCACACTAAGAATTGCTTGGTGGGGAGGCGACAAACGCCACGAATACACCCAGCAAATTGTTGATAAATATCAGGAGCTCAATCCCCATGTAAAAATCGACGTTGAGTATGCGGCTTTTGACGACTATTGGAAGAAGCTTGCGCCGCAGGCGGCGGCGAATCAATTGCCGGACATCGTGCAGATGGACATTTCTTATATTGTACAATACGCCAAGAATGGGCAGCTTGAGGACTTAACATCCTATATTGGCGATCAGATCAAGGTGGACGATGTGAATGAGAACGTCATTTCCACCGGAAAAATAAATGATGTGCAATACGGCGTGCCGACGGGAGTCAATGTACTGGGCTTTCAGTATGATCCGGAGCTGCTGAAGAAGTCGGGCGTCGATAGCATTCCGGAAAATTGGACTTGGGACCAGTATGAAGAAATCGCGTTGAAAGTTCGCGATGCAGGTTATGTCATGGACGGCTCCATGGCACCGGATATATTCTTCCACTACTTCCTTCGTACCCATGGGCTGTCGCTATACAACCAAGAAGGAACAGCGCTTGGATATGAGGACGATGCTTTATTCGCGGAATTCTTTGGACGGTTGGCTAGGCTGATTAAAGAGGGAGCTGTGCCTTCTCAAGAGAAGCTGACGCAAACCAAAGGCATTTTGGAGGAGTCGGAAATCGTAAAAGGAAGCGGTGTTGGCGTATGGCAATGGTCTAACCAGTACGTCGGACTCCAGGCTGCGGTCAATCGGCCGATGGAACTGGCGCCAATGACGGGGCCGAACATGGAGAAGGGCCTGTACATGCAGCCTAGCATGTTCTGGTCGATTACTTCCCATTCGAAGAATAAAGAAGAGGCAGCGAAGTTTATCGACTTCTGGATTAACGATGTAGAAGCGAACAAATGGATCAAGGGTGAGCGCGGCGTGCCGATTTCGGCTTCGATCAAAGAGGCTATCGTCTCGGAGCTGTCCGAGCCGGAGAAGCAGGTATTCGATTTCGTCGCAGCCATGGAAGAGAAGAGCTCGCCGATGAGTCCAGCGCCGCCGGTAGGATCGCCGCAGGTGATCGCATCTCTAGCCGATCTGGTGGAGCAGATCAACTACGGTCAGGTGACTCCAGAGAAAGCGGCCGCCACATTCCGACAGGAAGCGAACGCCGTCCTGGCTAATAACAAGTAGCCCGTCCTTGACCACTTGAGAATAGCGGTAAATAGGCTCCGAACGAATGCTGGTTTACCGCTGTCTCTCAGGTGGATTTCATGTTCACGATACTGCCAGGAGGTGCAGGTGCCTTGCGGAAACAGTCTCTTAGAGCCAATCTTACCGGGTATGCTTTTATCAGTCCGTTTGTGATCGGTTTTTTGGCTTTTACGCTAATTCCCATTGTGATCTCATTATATTTATCGTTTACGAATTATAATTTATTCAACGATCCACAGTGGATTGGGACATTCAATTTCAAAAAAATGTTTACCCAGGATCAAAAATATTGGAACTCGGTCAGAGTTACTTTTATATATGTATTTGCCGGCGTGCCGCTGCGGCTGATGTTTGCCTTGTTCGTCGCCATGCTGCTGAATACGAAGTCGCGCATGGTAGGCGTATACCGCACGGTGTATTATTTGCCATCGATCATTGGCGGAAGCGTCGCCGTATCGATCATGTGGCGCAACATTTTTAACGAACAGGGGATTGTGAATAGCCTGCTCATCTTCCTGGGGATTCCTCCCGTGGCTTGGTACGGCGATCCCAATGCTGCGCTAGGCACGCTGATTGCGCTGTCGGTATGGCAATTCGGATCTTCCATGCTGATTTTCCTCGCCGGTTTGAAGAACATTTCACCGGAAATGTACGAAGCGGCAAGCATCGATGGAGCGACCGCTCCCCGTAAATTCATGAAAATCACGCTGCCGCTGCTGAGCCCGATCATTCTGTTCAACTTGATCATGCAGACCATTAGCGCATTTATGACCTTCGTTCCTGCCTATATCATTTCTAAAGGGGAAGGAACCCCGATGGACGGAACCCTGCTGTATTCTCTGTATTTGTTCCGGCAGGCCTTCATGTTTAACAACATGGGATACGCGGCGGCAATGGCTTGGGTCATGCTCATCATGATCGGCATCATGACGGCGATCCTGTTCAAGACATCGAAGTTCTGGGTGTTCTATGAGTCGAAAGGGGGCCGCTAACTATGGTTTCAAGCAAATGGAAGTGGCCGGTATATCATGTATTTGTCGGCGCACTTGCCATACTCATGCTGTACCCGATCATTTGGCTCTTTATGAGCTCCTTCAAGGAAAGCCGGACGATATTTGCCACGGCTTCGCAGCTAATACCGCAGTCCTGGGATTTCGGGAATTATGCCGCAGGCTGGGCAGGCGTCGGCGGGCAGCCATTTGCCCAATTTATCGTCAACTCGCTGATTATCGTCGTACTCGCTACCATAGGTGTTGTCATATCTTCAGCACTGGTTGCGTTCGGATTCGGGCGGCTTGATTTTAAAGGACGCAATCTGTGGTTTGCCCTAATGATGGTCACCCTGATGCTGCCACATGATGTGGTGCTCGTGCCGCAGTACATTATATTTTCCAAGCTCGGGTGGCTGAACAGCATGAAGCCGATCGTCATACCGAACTATTTTGGCGCCCCGTTCTTCATCTTTCTGATGATTCAATTTATCCGTTCTATTCCTATAGAACTGGATGAAGCGGCAACGATCGACGGCTGCGACAAGTTCCGGCTGTTCTATCGCATCATTCTGCCGCTCATTAAACCGGCGCTCGCTACGGCGGCGATCTTCTCCTTCTATTGGCGGTGGGAGGATCTGATCGGTCCGGTATTGTATTTGAATTCGCCGCAGAAATATACCGTATCGATGGGGCTTAAGATGTTCCTAGATAGCGAGTCCGGCTCCAACTGGGGCGCGATGTTCGCGATGTCCATCGTCAGCTTGATCCCGGTCGTCGTTGTATTCTTTATGTTCCAGAAACAAATTGTCGAAGGAATTAGCAGCAGTGGATTGAAAGGGTAAGAGAGCATGGAGGCTATTTGTATGGAGTGAACGGATGAAGGGGGGAAGCGAATGGGAGAAGAGAAAGTGAAGGCATCTGAGGCCGCGAATGAGGAACACGGCAAGGTGATAACATCGTGGAAGTTCGATTTCGGGTCTGAAGCACCGCTGGACGGTTACATGGGCGTGACGGAGGAAAATGCGTATGATTCTGTGGCAGGATATGGATTCGAGGACGTTAGCCGGGTATATGCCCGGGATAGAACCGCGGCCATGGCTGGAGCTCCGTACGACGCGAAGGCAGCGTTGTACCATCGTTTTTGCATTCCGATGGGAGCTACGCTTGCGGTAGATGTGCCCGATGGGATATATGTAGTGAACATCTTGGCGGGAGACGCTTTCGCGGAAGCTCATACTATGCTGAAAGTGGCTGGAAGCAAGCGGGTGCTGCCGCCGATTCGCTCAGCGGCTGGGCAGTTCATTGAGGAAAAGTTCGCCGTTCCGGTACGGGGTGGCCGCTTCCGTCTGCATGTGTCTGGGCAGGCACCTCGCCTGAATATGCTAGAGCTTCAACCCGCGCCGAGTACGCTGACCTTATTTCTCGCGGGCGACTCCACGGTAACGGATCAACCGGAGGACGGCTACCCTTATGCGGGCTGGGGACAACTGCTGCCCGCTCTATTCAAGCATGATGTCTGCGTGGATAATCATGCGCAGTCCGGAAGAAGCTCACGAAGTTTTATCGAGGAGGGGCGCTTAGAGGCGATCCTGCAGCAGATGAAGCCTGGGGATTTCCTGATGATTCAGTTCGGCCATAACGACGAAAAGCCTGATTCGCGGGGAACCGAGCCATTTACAACGTACAAACAGCATTTGTTGCGCTATATCGAAGCAGCCCGGGAGAAGCGGGCTCATCCGGTGCTGGTGACGCCGGTGCATCGCCGGTATTTCAACCCGGATGGGACGCTCTCCGATACGCACGGAGATTATATCAAGGCGATGCAGGAGCTGGCGATGGAGACGGATACGCCGCTTATCGATCTTGCCGCCAGAAGCAAGCAGCTGTTCGAGGCGGCAGGGCCGGAGGGCAGTAAGGATTTGTTCATGTGGGTGTATCCGGGCGAGTACATGAACTTCCCCGCGGGCGTGCGGGACAACACGCATTTTCAAGAACTGGGAGGAGAAGCGATTGCTCGTCTGATTGCTGACGGGATTCGTGATTTGCAATTACAGCCTTTGTTAATGTATCTAAGGTAGCATTTGGGAGGAATAAATGACCACAGAGCCATTATGGGAAGGAGAGCTAGATATGCCAGCATTGGTTTATGATGAGGAGAAAGTGAAGCAGACGATCGACCGTGTCGTTGAACGCACGTTTAATATGGATTTTAACTGGGACTGGCCGGGCGGGGTCGCTTATTACGGGGTATGCGAAGCGTATGAAGCGACGGGGAACGAGCAGTACTTGACGAAGCTAAAGGCTTGGGTTGACGAGCATATGGAGGACGGATTGCCGAAGTTGTCCGTGAACGGTGTGTCGATCGGCCACTGCTTGCTGACATTGTATCAGGTCTACCAGGATGAGAAATATTTGAATACAGCTGTCGAAATGGCGGAATTTTTGAAAAATGAAGCAGAACGGTTTGCAGACGGTATTTTTCAGCACACGGTGAATTCGGTCAATGACGTCTTTCCCCAGCAGGCTTGGGTGGATACGATGTTTATGGCTGGTTATTTCCTGCTGCGCATCGGTCATCTTCTCGGGAATAAGGAATATTTCGAGGACGGCTTGAAGCAATATCATGGCCATGAGGAGTTTCTGCAGGATCCGGACACCAATCTCTACTATCATGGCTGGGATCATGTGAACCAGAACCATATGTCCGGCATATACTGGGCGCGCGGCAACAGCTGGGCTGCGCTGACAATGTCCAAGGCGCTAAGGTGTGTCGAGGTTCAGCATCCATCTTATATGATTATCGACGGTTCGTTGCGGGACCAGTTGAGCGCGCTTGTCCGCCTGCAGTCTCCGGAAGGACTGTGGCACACAGTACTGGATGATGATACCACGTACCTGGAGACTTCGGGGTCGGCGGGAATTGCGACGGCGCTGCTGATGCGGGGCAGACTTTACAACAAATACACACAAAAATCGATCGACGGCATCCTGTCCCGAATTAAAGACGACGGCACGGTGGCAGATGTTTCGGCCGGCACGGCGGTCATGAACGACGTAGAGGGCTACAAAGGCGTGCCATATAAGCGTATTCAGGGCTGGGGGCAGGGACTAACCTTGGCCTTTTTAGCACAATTGCTGCGCACCAAGGAGGACCCGTATAGCTGACCATTGTAACGTCTGCGCCGTTTGCGCTAAGAGCATAATTGTTTGCTATCAACAGGAATGAAAATACGGTTACCAGTCGTAATCATATTTGTGATCACATGGGAGGAGGGCTTGCATATATGGGAAATCAAGTAAAAGGGCACCGATTCTGGGTTATTCCCGATGGTTATATCCCGCCGGACAGTCGGGGAGAGCTGGTTAGTCATGAAAGTATTTGTGTGCTGAATTGCGGTGAGGTCCCTGCGAAGTTGGACATCACTGTCTATTATGAAGACCGAGAGCCGCTAGAGGGCTTCGAGGCCATAGTAGAGGGACGGCGAACGAAGCATATTCGCACATCTTCTTTGGAGAGCAGCGGGCAGCGAATTCCAGCCGGTGTGCCTTATGCGTTGACCGTGGAGAGCGATGTTCCAGTCATTATTCAATACAGCCGGCTGGACACGACACAGCCGGAGCTAGCGCTTATGAGCGTCATGGCCCATCCGCTAAAGGATTAGTCGCACCGTATTTTGCATAATGAGAACCCGGATGACGGATGCTGCTTTGGTATGACCTGGCGCGGCGTGTACACCATCCGGGTTTGTTTTTGTTTTTGGTGCATGTAATTAGCTGCATTTGTTGTACTTAAATATGGCGGTCTATCGTTGAATGCACAATTAGCTGGATTCCCTGTAGTTAAAACAAACTTCTAGGGGGATTAAGCGGAAGAAGTATGTTTTAGATACACGAAATCCAATTAATACGCAAAATTACTCCAATGAATAAAAATAGATGCATGAAATCCAGGTCTGTAAGTCGGGAACAAAAATCGTCAGCTTATTCATATTACCGTTTAGATTTCAGTGGATTACGATTGAATTGAGCGGCAGTCTTCATTTAGTCTCCGCAGGAGCGGAAGCATGCTTTGACGTGTATATGGTTGTAATTTCTTCTATTTTGTAATGAATCATCCTCAAGCTTGTTCAGAGATGGTATGCTATGTATAGTGCATTACTGAGTGGCTAACTTCATAGCTTCACAGGCAGAATGAGTGGAAGGGACGAAAGAAGAATGAACTATAAAATGATCGTGCTAGATTTGGATGATACGCTGCTTCGGGATGATCACACGATTTCGCCGCGTACGAAGAAGGCGCTAATGGATGCGCAGGAGGCGGGGATTAAAGTTGTGCTGGCTTCCGGCCGTCCGACCTTCGCGATGACGCATATCGCCAAGGAACTGGAGCTTGAGAAATATGGAAGCTTCATCCTTTCTTTTAACGGGGCTAAAATTACAAATTGTGCAACCGAAGAAGTATTGTTCAGCAGCACGCTATCGCCGGAAACGGTACATGAGCTCTATGAAGTAAGCAAGCGAGAGGGAGTATGGATCCATACTTATGTCGGTGACGATATCGTGACACCGGTGAATAATAAGTATACCGATATCGAGGGCGAAATTACGGGTATGCCGATTATTGAGGCCGCGAATTTCGTGGCAGCTGTTCAGGAGCCTGTCGTGAAGGTATTAATGGTGGACGATCCGGAGAAGCTGGTCGCTTTAGAGAGCAAGTTGCAGCCACTGATGGAAGGAAAGCTTAACGTTGTTCGCTCTAAGCCGTTTTTCTTGGAGTTCACAGAGGCAGGGGTAGATAAAGGGACAAGCCTTCATCATCTCATTCAGCAGCTAGGGATCAAGCGGGAAGAGGTCATTGCTATCGGCGACAGCTACAATGATCTGGCGATGATTGAATTTGCCGGGCTTGGCGTAGCAATGGGCAATGCCCCTGACGATATTAAAGCGGTCGCGGATCATGTGACGGATACGAATATGGAAGACGGAGTAGCTAAGGTTGTGGAGACGTATATGCTTGATCGAGCGGCACCAATTGTATAGATGCAAGTTAAGTAGCAGGAGCGCTGACCGTCATGTCAGCGCTCTTCGACATTTATGGAAATCAGGTGATAGGAGGAGATATGGAAGATTGATAAATCATTGACTTCGCGAGAACGAATTTGTATGATTCACTCAATAATGGCATCAGGGGAGGCCTAGGGACAAATGAGCAGAAAATTGATGATGGAGCGGCTCAAGCAAATTACATTTAAGAACCGGATCATTGCCATATTTTTGATCAGCAGCTTGATTCCGTTCATATGTCTTGGCTTTATATCCTTTTATACGATCAATTCGATCCTCGGTAACAAGGTGGAAGCGGCTCTGCAGAATAACCTCAACCAGGAACTGATCGTTCTGGAGAATACGCTGAACAATATAAACCATGTCTCGCAGCAGCTTGCATTCGGAGGGGGGACGAATAAGCTTCTCGAAGAACTGGTTCACGAGACAGAGTCCTACAACCAGATACAACTGCGCAACAATATCAAGGCGGAATTGAACATCATTTCTTTTTCCAACCCGAATGTGGGCTTGATTATGTATTATTATCCAGAGGCGTGTACCTACGATTTCGAAAATTTCCGACTGCGCAGCGAATTCCGGCCGGACCAGCTTCCTCTTATGGCTAAATACTCGGAAATCACTTATTTCGGTCCTCATAAAAGCTACAACGGATCTATGAATCAATATGTGTTCAGCACGATGCGCAAAGTCAATTTGCCGGATCAAGACGTATATTTGTACATCGAGACGGGTCGCAACGCGTTGGAAACGTTATTTGCTCCCGAGAATCGGAAGAGCGATTCCCGTAGACTGCTCATTTTAGACAATGACGGGCGTATTGTTTTTAGTGAAAATGAAGGCGCTTTCCCGGTGAGCAGCATGTTTCCGGGCCACAGTTCGGCGGCGAATGTCTCATCAGGCACATACGAGGCCTTTTATTGGAATAAGGCGACAAGCAATCAAGGCTGGAGCATCGTGTCGCTAATTCCGAAAAATGAATTGAATCAGGAGCGCAATAGCTGGCTATTGCAAATGGCCCTCATTTTTGTCGTATTTATTTTTGTGGCTGTAATTACTGCTTGGCTGCTGTGGAAGATGGTGTACAATCCGCTAGATAAATTCAATAAGGAAATCAAAACCTTAATCCAGACGAATACGAACTATACCGGGCTAACGAAAATTCCCGAATTTGATTATTTACTGTATCAGATCAGGGACATGAAGACGAAAATTTGGGATTTATACGGGGAAATCGAGCGGAAGGAAAAGCGCAGAGCTGATTTAGAGGTGGAGAAGCTTCTCTATCAAATCAACCCGCATTTTCTAATGAACACGCTCGATACCGTGCATTGGCTGGCGGTCTTCAGCGGCCATGAGAAAATTGATAAGCTAGTGCTCTCGCTGAATAAGCTTCTCAGTTATAATCTGGGCAAAATGGGGGAAGCGACGACGATCGGCAAAGAGATTCAGGCGCTGAAAGAGTATTTGCAGCTGCAGCAAATCCGTTATGATTTCCAATTTGATGTCGACATAGAGGTGGATGAGAGCACGATGGGACTGTCGATCCCCCGCTTTATTTTGCAGCCGCTCGTGGAGAATGCTTTATATCATGGGGTAAGCGATGAAGGTTATATTCACGTTGACATTAAATTAAATCAGGAGCTGGAAATTACGATTCAGGATAATGGCTCGGGGATGACGCAAGCGGAAATCGATGCTTTGATGCTGGATGAATCGAAGGAAAGTCAGAAGGTAGGGATGGGAATTGGTATGAGGTATGTGAAGCGAATACTTCAAGCGAATTACGGGGAGCGGGCACGGCTGGAGATTAAGAGCGAGGTTGGAAAAGGGACGATCGTCACTTTGCGCATTCCTGTTACAGGAGGTGAGCAGGCTTTATGATACGTGTGTTAATCGTAGACGATGAGAAGATCGTACGCAAGGGCTTGGTTTCTTTTATGCCCTGGCAGGAATTTGGAATGACGGTAGTGGGGGATGTAAGCAATGGCGAGGACGCATTGCAATTTATCGCCATGAATAAAGTGGATCTACTGCTGACAGACCTCTCCATGCCGTTGATGTCGGGGATTGAGCTGATGAAGGAGGTGCGTGGTAAATATCCGCATATTCAAGTTGTCGTACTCACCCTGCACCAGGAATTTGAATATATTCAGGAGGCCCTACGGCTCGGCGCGATAGATTACATTGCCAAAACGCAGCTAGAAAAGGAACAGTTTGAGGATGTGCTCGGTCGCATCGCTTCACTCATGGCGCAGAAGGCGCCCTTCAATACAGTACCGATTCAGCAGGATAAATTAGCTGATGCTGAGGAACTTCTGGTGCTTTACGCCTTGAATCAGCAGACCGATGAGCTCCAGGCGGATATCCCTCTAGCGGAGCAGGCTTATGAGGCGGATATCGGAATTTGGTGCTGGATCGATCCCGAGGAGCAATCAATGAAGAGAATAGCCGCATGGAAGGAACAGACTCGGACAGTCGATTCTCGCTCGGACTATGCCCTGGTTTGTCTGCGGTATCTTCATGGGCTGGATCGTAAATCGGTATTGCAGCTTCTGCGCGTCTATCGAAAAAATGACCTGTTCTACGATTACGATCCATCACAGCCTTATCAGCAGGTTGACGGCAAAGAGATTCTGAACAAGGGGAAAGGGGAGAATGCACATGATTCGAACCGGATTAAGGAGATATGGTTATCCGCAGAATGGCTTTATGATGACGGAATGTTTGAGAATATGGTACTTGATCTTAAAGCAAAGAGGCTTCCTCCCATCCGCTTGACCCGCATTTTTTTCTCGATTACGGATGAATGGAACCGCCTGTATCGTCAAATGCTGCCATCGTCCATTGGGATTGAAGACTTTATGAGCAGCTGGATACAATTTGAACATTGGCTCAGGGAGACTAGGGCAATGATCAAGGGCGTAAATGCCCGGACGTCTTATTCCGAGGAGATTCAGAACAGTATTATGAAGGCGGTTAATCTGGCTCAGCAAATGATGAGTGAGCCACTGACGGCCAGTGATATGGCGGAGATGGTCAATATGAGCAGCAGCTATTTCAGTCAATGCTTCAAGGAGATCGTCGGGCAGACTTACACCGATTACTTAAGGGAAATTCGCATGCAGCGGGCTAGGCAGTATTTGCGCAATACAACGAAGACGATTCAGTGGATCGCTGAGCAGGTCGGGTATAACGATGAAAAATATTTCAGCAGGTTATTTCGCGAGCAGGTTGGCATGCTGCCTAGTGAATATCGCCAGGCTAACATGGGGTAATCTTTTAGCTGACCATAAGACAAAGGTAGAGAACGTTCGGAAAGAGGGTAGAATCTTTTCGAACGTTCTTGGCATGTTTAGAAAAAAATCACCCTTATTGGCAATCGTTTTCTATCTCGATAGGGGATAGCTTCGCGTTATATTAAGAGTGTAATCGATATCGATGTCAATATGGATCAAGGGGGCAAACGAATGAAGAGAAAGATGGCAGCCATTTTGGCAGGGATATTCTTAATCGCGAGCTTAAGCGGATGCGTCTCGAAAGATGCGAATAGCGGAGACGGAAACGGTGGAAGCACCGGGAACGAAGGCGGAGCAGAAGTAAGTATAGATCCGTTGGGAGCTTACAAAGATCCTGTTAAAGTCTCTATTGGCCGAGCGGTGGATCCGAATTATCAATTCGATAACGAGGATACGGCGGAGAATAATGCTTATACCCGCTGGTTAAAGGATACGTACAATATTGTAACCACGCATGCTTGGGAAGCGGCACAAGGCACGGATTATGAGCAAAAAGTAAGTCTGGCCATTGCCAGCAACGATCTGCCGGATGCGATGATGGTGAATGAGACACAGCTGAAGCAGATGATCAAGGCCGATCAATTGGCCGATTTATCGGAAGTGTACGAGAAGTATGGGGCGGAACGGTTGAAGGATATTTACAACTCCAATCCGGGACTGCTGGATAACGTCACCTATGACGGTAAATTGTATGCGTTTCCAGAGACAACGCTTCCTTCAGCGCCGCTTACTTGGATTCGGAAGGACTGGTTGGATGAACTCGGGCTTGAGGCACCAACAACTTTAGAAGATTTGCAAAACATTGCCAAAGCATTTATTGATAACAAAATCGGCGGGGAAGGCACGGTAGGTATTGTCGGAACCTCCCAGGGCGGATCACTGTATTCCACCTTCCTGTCATCTGGTGATCATTACATGAACTTCTCGCCGCTGTTCTTCGCGCACAATGCTTATCCAGGGATTTGGGTCAAGGATAAGGACGGCAAAGCGGTGTACGGTTCGACGACAGAGGAGACGAAGCAAGCGCTGATCATGATGCGTGACTGGTATGCGCAGGGGATTCTCGATAAGGAGCTGGCTTTGCGCAAAAGTGCCCAGGAGCTGATCACCAGCGGGAAAGCGGGCATTTTCTTCGGGCCATGGTGGTCTCCTTACAACCTGCAGGACAACATTAAGAATGATCCGAAAGCCAATTGGCGCCCTTATATTGCTCCGCTGAATGCCGAGGGCAAGTTCAATTCCAATGAAGCGACGGGAAGTACTTATATCGTGGTGAGAAAAGGCTATGAACATCCCGAAGCCGTGGTAAAAATGCTTAATATCCACGTCAGCGAGAAGGATCCAAGCTATGAGGAGGTTCTAGCCGATAAGCAAATGACCTCGCAGGAAATCCCGCTGTTCATCGTTGCGGGGCACGGGGATCAGCTTGAGTACGCGGTAAATTCCACGGAGAAATATTTGGCAGGAGAAATTAGGCTTGAGGATATTGATAAAGTGAACTACGGCTTCGGCTACGAGGTAGCTGAGCACGCGAAAAATGTGAAAAAAGAGCCCTACGACAACTACGATATCCAGTATTGGGACATCAACGGCGATGTCGCCTTCTTTGCTCATGTCTACTCGCACTTAAACGGCGGCTCCGCGTTCGTTAACGCAGACGTTAACTATACTCGCAGCATAGCAACTTCGAAGACAAAAACAATGGAAGCTAGATGGACTAATCTCGAGAAACTTGAGGATGAAGTTTTCTTGAAAATCATTATGGGCAGCGCTCCGATTGAGGAATTCGATACCTTTGTCAAGAAATGGTATGACCAGGGTGGGGAACAAATTACTAAGGAAGTCAATGATCTGCAATAATGCCGAAATACTCAAGACGGGTGCTCCATCACTCGTCTTGATATCTTCTTAAGGAGATTAGCGTATGAGAAACAAAGGGGTAGTGATCCATTATTATTTGATGCTGCTGCCGGGACTGGTCTGGTTATTCTTTTTTAACCTGTTGCCCATGTATGGAATATTGATGGCATTCAAGGATTTCAATCCAGGGATCGGCCTGTTGAAATCGGAATGGATCGGCATGGAGAATTTTAAATATATGTTTGAGCTTGATGACAGCAAGGAGATCTTTGCCAATACGATTACGATCGCTTTGGCCAAAATGGTGGGGAATTTGATTGTGCCGCTGGTGTTCGCCCTGATGCTTAATGAAGTGAAGAACAGGCTGTTCACTAGAACTGTGCAGACAATCGTTTATTTGCCTCACTTTCTGTCCTGGGTTATCGTAGCGGGAATTATGCTCGATCTGTTCTCGTATTCAGGGCTCGTGAATCAGTTGCTCGCGCTCTTTGGAGTTGAACCGATTTTATTTTTTGCCAGTCCGCAAATATTTCCTTCACTCGTGGTCGGCAGCGACATTTGGAAGGAGTTTGGCTTCGGAGCCATTATTTATTTTGCAGCCTTAACGTCGATTAATCCGGAAATGTATGAAGCTGCAGCCATTGACGGGGCTTCTCAATTTAGGCGGCTCATCAGCATTACACTGCCGAGTGTGCTGCCGGTTGCTGTATTGCTGGGCACACTGAGCCTTGGAAATATTTTGAACGCGGGGTTTGATCAAATTTTTAACCTTTACAATCCTATGGTGTATTCGACGGGGGATATTATTGACACCTGGGTGTATCGGGTCGGCTTGATTAATATGCAATACGGCTTAGCTACCGCGGTCGGCTTGCTGAAATCCGTTGTCGGTCTGTTCCTGATTTCGATTTCGTACACCTTGGCCTATCGATTTGCCAACTATCGGATTTTTTAAGAGAAGGAGGGGATGAGGATGGTAGAGGATCGATCGGTTCCTTCCAGAGTATTGAATGGTCTTAACATATTATTGCTAGTTGTGATTACGCTGCTATGCGTCTATCCGGTATGGTACACATTTGTCATCTCTTTGAGTGATAAGGCTGCCGCAGGGGCGGGAGAGGTATTTCTTTGGCCCAAAGGGTTCACGTTATCCTCTTATGAAATGATTATAGCGGACCAGCAATTTTTTAAATCGTTCTTCATATCTGTGCAGCGCGTGCTTTATGGAACGTTAATCACATTGTTCGTCATCGTTCTGATGGCGTATCCGCTCTCGAAGACCTCCAAGCAATTCAGATCACGGAACATTGTCATGTGGATGCTTATTTTTGTCATGCTGTTTAACGGCGGGCTTGTGCCGTGGTACATGACGATGAAATCCCTGGGGATGGTCAACAATATTTGGGGCTTGGTGCTAGGCGGAGGACTGCCGGTGTTTAATGTCATTCTGGTCATGAACTTCTATCGGAATTTGCCGAAGGAAATGGAAGAATCCGCTTTGGTGGACGGGGCTGGACCATGGCGCACGTTGTTTAATATATTCCTGCCTTTATCCATGCCGGTCATTGCCACAATTCTCGTTTTCACCATTGTTTATCACTGGAATGAGTTTTTTCAAGCTTTAGTATTGATGACGAAAAATGAGAATTATCCGCTGCAATCTTATATCCGTCAGGTCACGGTTGTGGTCGATCCATCGAAGATCGATGCGGAATCGGCTAAGCGCTTAAGCAGCTCATCGAACCAAACCTTGAATGCAGCCAAAATATTTATTTCGATGCTTCCGCTGCTTGTCATTTACCCGTTCTTCCAACGATATTTCATTAAGGGTATTACGCTTGGCTCCGTCAAGGGGTAACGGGTTAGCCCGGTTAGCGCGGTTTATCATCGCCGGTACGGGCTGCATCAGGCGGTATTAGGCTAGCATCAGGTTAGCATCAGGTGCGGGAATAAAGCAATCATTATCGGTTAGAAAGGGACTACTTACTATCATGAAAACTAGTGAAACGATTCATCCAGATAAAGTGGAGCTGAAATCTATTGCGTCTGTTGTTAGTGATGCAGGCTCTATGTTGCTTGGCTCTATTAGTTCATATCGAGAGGTACAGGGTGCCTACTTATTTCAGGGCGGGAATGCGTCGATTATGATACAGCCCGTCAATGAACAGATCATTCGGATCAAGCTGCTGCTTGATCATCAAATGGATTTGCGCTCTACGATCGCTATTCAGCAGGAGGCTTATAGGAGTGTTAATGTATCACTGGAAGAGACCTTAGAGGCTTACAGATTGGTGCTGCCCGAGCTTACGGCGGTTGTTCACAAAAATGATGGACGCCTCGACTTTTTTAATGCGGCTGGAGAGCTTATTTCCAGTGAAATCGAAACCTTTCGGGCTGCGCGTGGGGAATTTGGCTCTCGGAGAAGGATGGAGCCGGGCACGCATATTTACGGATTGGGCGAGAATACAGGCTTCTTAGATAAAAATGGCGAGAGTTATGAGCTATGGAATTCGGACGTTTATGACCCGCATGTTCCTGACATCGGCAGTCTGTATGTGTCGATTCCGTTATTGATTCATTTCCGTTACGATCGTCCGGTATACGGTATTTTTCTCGATAATCCAGGTCGCACCTCATTTGATATGCGTTCGGATCACGAGGCTTATACGTTTAAAGTAAATACGGGAACGCTTGATTATTATTTCATTCATGGCCCTGAATTGAAGGATGTCGTCTCGAGGTACAGCGAGCTGACAGGACGGATCGAACTGCCGCCCGCTTGGGCGATCGGATACCATCAATCCCGTTATAGCTATATGAGTCAGGAAGAGGTAATGGAGCTGGCCCGAACGTTCCGGGATAAGCGAATTCCTTGCGATGTTATCTATCTGGATATTCATTATATGGATGAGTATCGGGTGTTTACGTTCGATCCGACCCGTTTTCCTAATCCGCGAAAGATGATACAGGAGCTGCGGGAAATGGGAATTCGCATCGTGCCGATCGTCGATCCAGGCGTCAAGCGGGATCCGAATTACCTCCCGTATCGGGAAGGGGTTCAAAGGGGGTATTTTTGCCGCAAATTAGAGGGAGAGCTGTTCATTGGCGATGTCTGGCCGGGAGCGAGTGCGTTTCCCGATTTTACGGAGGAAGAGGTTCGCTCATGGTGGGGGGATCAGCACAGCTACTATACAGAGCTTGGAATAGCCGGCATTTGGAATGATATGAATGAGCCGTCAGTGTTTAATAGTCCTTCCAAAACGATGGATCTTGATGTCGTCCACGGGAATGACGGCGATGCGAAAACCCACCGGGAGCTGCATAATCTGTACGGCATGCTAATGTCGATGGCTACACAGCAGGGGCTGAAGCGAAATTTGCAGGGGGAACGTCCCTTTGTCGTCACACGTGCAGGTTATGCGGGTGTCCAGAAGTACGCTGCGACATGGACTGGCGATAACCGCAGCTATTGGGAGCATCTGGCTATGTCAATTCCTATGGTGTTGAACCTGGGCTTATCGGGCCAGCCATTTGCCGGGCCGGACATTGGGGGCTTCAGTCATGATGCGACCCCGGAGCTGCTGGCGCGCTGGACGCAGGCAGGTGCGTTCTTTCCGTTCTGCCGCAATCATAGCGTCCTTGAATCGGTTTACCAGGAGCCATGGGCCTTTGGCCCGGAAATCGAGGAAATTTGCCGGAAGTATATCCGCTTGCGTTACCGCTTCCTGCCGTATCTCTATACCCTGTTTTATGAGGCATATAAGACAGGCTTACCAGTGATGCGCCCGCTCATCCTGGAGTATCCGCATGACCGCAACGTTTATAATCTCTGCGATCAATTCATGGTCGGAAGCAGCCTGCTCGTAGCTCCCATACTGCGCCCTGGTACGGAATCTCGTGCGGTATATCTGCCTGAAGGGGAATGGATCAATTATTGGAGCGGAGAGAGATTGACTGGCGGCCGCCATATATTAGCACTGGCTCCGCTTGAGGTGATGCCGATTTACGTGAAGGCGGGGGCGATCATTCCGGAGCTGGCCGAGGCCGAGCAGCATTGGAAACCAACGCTGGACGAGAAGGCAGAGATCGCACTTAGCGTATATGCTTCAGCACATCGAAGCGAATCTTCAGGACAATGGTATGCAGATGATGCCCGGACATACGCGTATGAGAGCGGATCGTATAACCTTCTAACGGTCAAAGTTAAATCTGGCGAGGATATGCTATCATTGCAGCTGAAGTATGAGGTGGAGGGATTACCGACAGCGAAGCGGGGAGCTGCGTCAGGAGTAGCAGAGCAGTCTCAGTCTGCTGCAAGGGAAACCCTTGCCCTGAATGTAAAGCTGATGAAATTTGTACCTCGAGATATTTTTGTGAATAATTCTAGTGACCAGGTTAAATTGACTGAAGTAGGAGGGGAGTGGAAGTACGATTCTGAAACTCAGGAATTGAGGCTGCAAGTGCCTCATACATTAATTGATAAAAAGATCATCGTGAAGGGATAAAGATTGGATGAGCCTGGATTCTGCTGTATAGCTTGGAAGGTTGAATACTGCTCGAATACAGCTGAATACATAAACTAACTGGATTTGTTGTATTTGTTGTATTTAAAATATGCAGTATATCGCCAAAAGCATAATTAATTGGATTGCTTGTGATTAAATGAAGGTTAAGGGTAATTAAGGCAAGATATAATTATTTAGGTACACGAAATACAGCTAATTTGCGAAATCGCAAGCAAAGAACAAAAATAGACACATGTAATTCATTTAAATTCAACGGTGAAGACTAGAGCCCGTGCGAGAAAGGCGGGAATCCTGAATCTAAGCAGAGCACCCGCCGATCAGATCGACGGGTGTTCTGATTGCTAAATTATTTCAGGAAAGGCCCGTTATCTCCGATTTTCCCCGGGGCCGGATTGCCTGGCAGATCTAGAACGTAGATCCGGAGGTTGCCTTGACCAGATACAGTGGCAGTTAGGGTGCCGTTGGTTACATTCTTCACGTCACCCGTAATGGCATCTTTATAGGTGCCATTTGGAATCTTGCTGAACGTTGCCGATGAGCTTACAGTTATCAATGCAAAGCTGTCCACGCCCGAGGCTGCGTCTGTGTAGCGGCGCTTATAGGCTATCCCTCCTTGGATATCCTCTGTCGAATATTGGCCTTTTTGCAGTGCTGGTATTTCACGGCGAATTTGATTAAGCCGCTGCACGTGCTTAACAAGAGGGTGGTTTAACGTTTCGGCAACTGCGCCGCTTGCATGTTGTACCTTACCAAAATCGCTGGCAATCACGGTTCCTTCGAGCTTATCTCCGAAGTAGGCACGGCCTGT
Source organism: Paenibacillus lentus (assembly GCF_003931855.1). Lineage (NCBI taxonomy): Bacteria > Bacillati > Bacillota > Bacilli > Caryophanales > Paenibacillaceae > Paenibacillus > Paenibacillus lentus. The sequence continues at coordinate 1,786,835 of NZ_CP034248.1, forward strand.
CTCTTCCAGCGGACAGGTTGGACCGCAATCGATTTGTGCTCCGGCTTTGAACTCAATTTCTGAACCGTAATATAGTGTTGGAATACCGCGGAACGTCCACATGAGGCTCATATTTTCTGCCCAAGCTGCCGTGCCGCCCGTGTAACGGGTGTTGGACTTGTTCGGTCCATAATCGTGGCTGTCGACATATACGACGTTGAAGGTTGCATCATTATAGCTGTCGTCGGAATCTTTGCCGTTCCAAAACGCATTGCCTGCGTCACTGAAATTCATATGCATCCGCATGTCGATGACACTCATCCCTGAGAACTTGCTGTGATCCGGTGTGTGGTAGTCATTTCCTCTAAGGAAGGCGTTATCGGATATCGGCTGATTGCCGGTACCGAGATTATTCTCGTATTGATACATTTCCAGGGCAGCAGCAGCATCATCTGCACTGTATTCTTTACGCTCTTTCCACGTAAAAAACTGGGCAGAATGGTTCACGGAGCCCCGGTTCCATTTATCGTTGACAAATGAGCCTACTTCACCGAACATAAAAAAGTTTCTACCCTTATCCCCAAATTTCTCAATAGAGTGATTCATGGCATCCGGCAGAAAGTGCCGATTCCAAGTCGTACGAGGGATGTGTACGGCCGTATCTATTCGGAAGCCATCGACGCCCATATCAATATATCTACGATATACGTCCTTTAGAAATTCCTGAACAGGTTCAGACTCAGTATTGAAATCTGCCAAATCCTCATGAATCCAGCAGCTTCTAGAGTCTTCACCTTCCCAGTTACCGATCCAACACTGGTGGTACAGTTCTTTCGGGAACATGCCGGAGGTTGGATTCGGCCATTGGCAATTGTAGATACGATGGCCTTCCTTACTGTAAAACTGTGTTGGTGTTCCCCAGTTCCGGCACGTATTCCCGATTGGCTCCTCTGTGGACCAAAGATCGCCGTTATAGGCTCTACCCATCGGATTATTAGTCGTAATTCCATCATATTCCTTGCCTGGAATAGGGTCGTCATAATACCAACTCCACTCATTGTCCTGAATCCCGAACACTTTTGGTGAGAACAGGTTCTTTTCCCCCCAGCGACTGGAATGGTTGTATACGACGTCTTGAATAATCTTGATCCCTTTGTTATGGGCTTCATTAATCAAATCCTGATAAGTTGCTCCCGGGGATTCCAGACGGGGATCAACACGATAGAAGTCCCAACCGTGATAGCCATGGAAATCGTAATCCGAGCGGTTAAGGACGACGGGTGTAATCCAGATGGCAGAAAAGCCTAGAGCCTTGATGTAATCGAGCTTCTCGATTAATCCTTTGAAGTCACCACGGAACATCGGATCATTGTTGGCGGCATTACCTGTAGACTCATGGAACTGTCCTCCGCGATTATTAGACTCGTCACCGTCATAGAAGCGGGCTGTCATTACAAAATAAATCGAATCCTCACGCATATCTGTGCCAAGAGGCTCACCGCCTAGAGGAGCTTCAGGGGCGTCCCCCGTCTTAGCGGATACAGCTTCGCTGTTTTCCGATTTGTTAGGCGGTACGGCTTTGTCAAAGGCTTTTATCGAATAGGTGTATTCCGTTTGGGCTTCCAGGTTTGTATCGGTATATGAATGACTGGTTGTTGTAAAAATCTTTGTACCTTGCTTGCCCCCGGTACGAGTGATTTCATAGCCGGCCAAACCACTTCCGCCTTCATTGTCGATAGAAGACTCCCAAGTAATTATAATTTTAGTACCGTTGACGGTGGCTTTGGGGTTACCTGGTATAGAAGGGGGAATCGTATCTTCTGGGAGAGGTGTACAAGGATTAGGAGCTCCGGCTGTCACGACACCATCCTTAACCGTGACGAGGCCGGACGGGATAATATAGTCAGCTCCATTATTATTGTCCCATACAGAGCCGTTGTTGAAGGCGGCCTTTAATTCATGAGCCGTTCCTAGATCAACGGTTTTCTTGGCCCAATCCGTACAGGCGGTTTCACTCATGGAATCGCCGGGAGGTGTCGTCCATTTCGAGCCATCCAGAGAGTAGTGGATATTTACCGAACTCCAGGAGCGATTCTTGGTATAGTAATATATTTGCGCTTGATTGCCAGCAGCGTCCTCCGCCGGGGTTGTTACTTCCAGCGCCAAAGAAGGTGCTGATTTGTTGCCCGCCAAGTCTTTGGCTACAACAGTATAACTGTAATTTGTAGAAGGATTTAAACCGGAATCCTTATAGGTGGTAGCTGTAATACCAGTTTGTACAAGGATTTCATCACGATAGACATCATAACCTGCTAAGTCGCTTCTTCCATCATTATCCATTGGCGCTGTCCATGTTATGGTTACGGACGTACTTGTTAAGCTGTCTTTGCTTAACCCAGTAGGTACATTTGGCGGAATGTTATCTTCGTTGCTTGCCTGACAAGGATCTCCTAGGGAAACAACACCGTTCTCAACCATAACACTGCCTGCACTAAGATCGTAATTTTTTCCATTGTTATTATCCCAGCTCGATCCGTCATTAAAAGCTGCTGCAAATCTTGTAGATGTGCCCAGATCTATCGTTGCTCTAGCCCAGTCCGTACAGGCCAGTTCCATAGCTATTCCTGGAACACTTGTCCAGCTGCCGCTTGCGTTATGATGAATGTTAACGGTGCTCCAATTATAGTACGGTGTGTAATAATAGACGCTTGCTGTATTATTACTAGTGGTTTCAGCAGCTGCTATAGCTTGGAAGGGCATGCCGGCCATACCGGATAGTAATGAGAAGAAGAAGGTGATACACAATATAACATAAGGCCATTTCTTTACCTGGTGAATTTTATAGTTCAATGATTGCATCCTCCTTAATAATAAGCTCTGATGGTCGCTAGTCTACAAAATCATCTCCTGTTGAGAAAACGTTTGCGCATTTGTGCGCAAGGTATCCTGCAATTAAAAAAACTACAGGCAATAGCATTCCTTGCATGTTGTGAATAAGATTAGTCATGACAAGAGGCACCAATAATCTTGGGTGGATCGATATAGTCATTATAGCTGCAGTCTGTCACCCCCTTTTTTTTGCGCAAACGCTTTCAAAGGCATTTATATATTACCAATATCTACTAAAAATCGTCAACTATTGCGACTTTTAAAATTATGTCTACTCTCTAGCTGCATTGGCTAAGGTTGACAATCCTGCGCTCAAACCTTATCATAAACACACGCTTAGTTTCTTGGTAAGAGCCAAGAAAGCGGGGGAACCAGGTTTTTACATTGGGGCGAATCACTCATTCACATGAGGTGTAGGGTACCATCTTACCCGAGTCCGTCAGCTAACCTCGTCAGCAGTAGATGGGTCTGTTATAAGATCATTTATCACGTCTCTTTAGACCCTTTATTAGGGTCTATTCTTGTCTTCTGACCCTTGCTGGCGTAGCTGTGTCTAAGACCCCCGGCCTGGGGGCCTTTTTTGTTGATTACTAGGAAGGAGCGAATGTACAATGACGAAGACGAAAACAAGGTACATTACTAATCTGGACAGACTAACAATGATTCCCGAAGAGGAGCGGGAGCGTTTGAAACCGATTACGGAGAAATTCGTATTTCGGGTAAATGATTATTATTTGAACTTGATTGACTGGAATGACCCGCATGATCCTATTCGCAAGCTTGTCATACCGAATGAGGGGGAGCTTGAGGAGTACGGTCGCTGGGATGCTTCCGACGAGGATACCAACTACGTAGTACCGGGCTGTCAGCACAAATACAAGACCACGGCTCTGCTTATCGTGTCCGAGGTATGCGGGGCCTATTGCCGTTATTGCTTCCGCAAACGCTTGTTCCGTAACGATGTGAAGGAGGCTATGTCCGATGTGCAGCCGGGCATCGATTATATTGCCAAGCATCCTGAAATCAATAACGTTCTATTGACTGGAGGAGACAGCCTGATTCTTGCGACGGAGAAGCTGCGGGGGATCCTTGCGCAACTTCGTGAAATCGAGCACGTAAAAATCATTCGTCTCGGCTCGAAAATTCCCGTATTTAACCCGATGCGCATTTATGAGGACGAGGAACTGCTCGATGTGATCCGCACTTATTCCACGCCGGAACAGCGCATTTACGTCATGGCCCACATTAACCACCCGCGCGAGATTACCCCAGAAGCTAGAAGGGGATTCCAGGCTCTGCATGAGGCTGGAGCGATCGTGGTTAATCAGACTCCGGTGTTAAAAGGCATTAATGATGATCCAGTAGTGCTCGGAGAGCTGTTGGATAAACTGTCATGGGCAGGAGTTACGCCGTATTACTTCTTCGTTAACAGACCGGTTGCAGGGAACCGGGATTTTGTCCTTTCCCTGGAGGAGGTCTATCGTATTGTTGAAGAAGCGAAAGCCAGAACTTCCGGCTTAGGAAAGCGAGTAAGACTGTCGATGAGCCATACATCCGGTAAAATTGAAATTTTGGCGATCGAGGATGGTAAGGCGTATTTGAAATACCATCAGTCCCGCGACGGGGATTACGGTAAATTGATGATCCTTGATTGCCCTAAGGATGCGGCTTGGTTCGACGATCTTCCGGGCAATGAACAGCATTGGAAGCAGCCAGAGAAGAAGACGGATGAAGTCGTCTCCGTTAACGAGATGCCTGATCTTCCGCAGAAGAGAAAACGTACGCCAGCTATGCAATAATATCCCATAATGAGTAAGTTATTGATTATCCCCTGAAGAGTGGCCTTAGGTAACATCAGCCCCGCTTCAGGGGATTTTGTTTCTTTCAATTTTTCTGAATGAATTGTTTTTATTTATTAGCAGGAGCTGGATAGCTTATTATAAGCTTAATACTGGATTTTTTGATGAAGGAGTAATTATGGGACGACTGATATTCGAGCCTTCCGGCTATAAGGTGAAATGGGGCGTGGAGACTCTTGAACTGCTAGCGAAGGAGTTTGCGCTGCTGCAATTTCTGTATCATCATCGCGAGCGGGCTTTCACGCGCGATCAACTGTTGGATCAGGTGTGGCCAATGGAGTTTCCGGTGGAGCGGACGGTTGACGATCATATTTATCGCTTGAGGAAAAAGCTGGGTGTCTGGAGGCATATCCAAATCAATACGGTACGGGGATACGGGTACAGCTTGACCGTCAAGGAGCCAAAATCTATGTTTAATCCATCAGTAGCTGATCGCGACGTCAATACCTCAATGAGGGAGATCTTTAAGAAATACCACTTGTTCGGACAAGGCAAGTCAATGCTGGTGCTGGCAACACAGCAGGATATTCTTGGATTTGAAGTGGACCCGTTCTATGCCGTTTATTTAAAATTCATTCAGGGGGATATTGCCTGGTTTTTGGAAGCAGAGGACTTGCCGATGGAGACTAGGCTGTACTGGCTGCTGCTTTTATATCGAGGGGTTAATCCAGAGCCACAGCAGATGCTGCACTATTGCCAGCTAGCTGTAGCTCATCGTCTACTCTCGCCGCAGGAGCACCGCGAAATGAAAATTCTTAACATTCTTGAGGTGTATGCGGATGCTGGGCTTGCCCTCGAGGCGATGAAGCGGTTCGAAGAGACGCGAAAGACGGTGGAGGCGGAGGAACTAAGCGGATTCGTGATGCCGGTAGCGATTATGGAAATGTATGTATATGTGCTGGCTGGCGAATTGGAGCAAGCGGATGCGGTATCGGAACGATTGGGCAGCTTGCTTCGGGATGCGCCGTATTTGCGGGAAATCGGCCGTTTTCGCATTGTGCAGGGGCTGCTGAACTTGAGGCGTGGCCGGGAGCAGGAGGCCGAGCAATGCTTTGATGAAGGATTGGACGTGCTGGAGATGTCGCTAAATGTTCCGCTACGGATGATTTCCCTCAGCCAAATCATGAGATATATTGCACATAATTATCCCGGCCTTGAAATGGCACGCAAATATGCCCTGATCTATGAAAGCTTAGATCAAAAACATGGACTTTCCAAGCATAAGAGAAGTTTGGAAGCCATCATCGGCCGAGCGTTGTCTATATTCTAGTTTAGGGAGCGCAAAAAAGACTCGTCTGATAATCCTCTGACAATTGCCATATAACATGGAGGTATCTAGTGACACGGAAGGAATTATCCTCTATGAATATGACACATCATGAACGCTCCTCTTTATTATCGATACGAAGTTTTAGAAGTATGTTTGCGGCTTATGCACTCGCTTCTTTTGGCGACTGGTTCGACGCCCTGGCGATACAGGTGCTTGTCGCTTATCGTTGGGGTGCAGATCCGATCATGCTGGCCCTCATTCCAGTGATGATGGCGCTGCCAGCCGTTCTGTTCGGCTCTTTCGCTGGAACGGTCGCAGATCGGGTGCGCAAAGCCCGGTTGATGATGGCATGCGACCTGCTTACCGCGGCGCTCACGCTGTGCATCTTGGCTGCTCCTAATATGGCGTGGCTTTTGCCTTTGCTGGCCCTTCGATCAGCTTGCGGCGTATTCCATATTCCGGCTCAGCAAGCATTAACCCGACAAATCGTTCCATTGAAGCTGTTATTCCAAGCTACGTCCCTCAATGGCCTGGTGAATCAATCCTCGAAGGTGGCAGGTCCACTGCTTGGGGCAATGACGCTGACCGTGATGTCGCCCCAGGCGTGTATTATGCTCAATATGGCGGCACGGCTGTTCTCTGCGGCACTGCTATGGCCGCTTCGTTTACTGCCGGTGTCCCCTCTTGCAGAGGAATCCAGGGAATCTACAAAAGCCACGGAGTCCAAGGGAGTCATGAAGTCCCAGGTGCATCAGGAGGCCAAGAATTCCGAGCATGGCGCTAAAGGTTCCTTCCTGCGCAGCTGGCGGGAGGGCTGGCTCTATCTTTTTCAAGCTAAAAAATTGCTCTTTACAATGATGTTCGGCTTTATTGGCTTAACGTCGTTATTGATGATCGATTACCAATTTCCAACGCTGCTGCGTTCGATCGAACCAACCAATGAAGTGCTTATCGGCTGGTTAGTGTCTGCGATCGGGGCTGGTGCGATAATCATGCTTGTCATTATGAACCGTTTAAATCGGATTCGCTATGGCTGGGGGCTGGGCGGGGGCTATGTGCTGATCGGCGTTGGGATCGCATTTCTTGGACTGTGTCCACCAGGGACTGGCCCGTTCCTGCTCCTCGGACTGGGAATCGTCATTGGTGTTGGAAATGGCCTGTACATGGTAACGCAAAATTATATTCTGCAGCAAGAAACCTCTGAGGATATGGTCGGCCGGATTTTTGGCATTCAGAATACGATGATTAGCCTGGTGAAGCTGACAGCTCCTTTAATTGGAGGGGTGCTCGTAACAGTGATTGAAGTGGGCAAAGCTTTTATGCTTATCGGTTTCATCACCGCATTAATTGGATTGGCTGGCATTGTGTTTCGTACGGCAATATGGGGTTCCCCTGCGATAAGCAAGGATAGGGCATCGGTTGCTGGCGAGAGGGCGGAGAAGGCACTATAATAAATTGAAGGCTTTAAGGATTGAATGAGCCTGTATGCATCATTATTGAACGTTGAATAGCTTAAAAGTAGACATGGAAAAAGACCAAGCAGCGTATATGTTCATCCGGGTGATAAAATGATATTAAAACGATCCAGGCAAGTCAGCATTGCATCATATGATACATCAATACAAACGATAGAGGAGAGCATAGTTATGAGTATAGCTAAATTAATTGATCACACCCTACTGCGACCGGATGCGACGAAAGAAGAGATTCGGAAGCTTGCAGAGGAGGCGAAGAAGTACGGCTTTGCTTCAGTGTGCGTGAATCCTACGTGGGTAGCCTATGCCGCAGAACTGCTGTCCGGCAGTGATGTGAAGGTATGTACTGTCATCGGTTTCCCGCTGGGTTCTGCTACACCCAAGACCAAGGCTTATGAGACGGCAGATGCGATTAGTAACGGTGCCGCGGAGATCGATATGGTGATGAATATCGGAGCGCTGAAATCAGGAGATGATGCTACCGTGCTAGACGATATGAAAGCCGTTGTAGACAGAGCTGCTGAGAAGGCTTTAGTTAAAGTAATTATAGAGACTGCTCTGCTCACTGATAAGGAGAAAGTAAGAGCCTGTGAGCTGGCTGTTCAGGCGGGGGCTGACTTTGTGAAGACATCCACTGGATTTCAGGGCGGCGGGGCTACGGCCGAGGATGTAGCTCTTATGCGGCGTACCGTAGGGCCGGGCGTAGGCGTAAAGGCTTCGGGAGGAGTTCGCAGCTTGGACGACGTAAATAAGATGGTAGAGGCCGGCGCAACCCGCATCGGTGCAAGCTCAGGTGTGCAAATTGTGAAGGGCGAGCAGGGAACGAGTTCTTATTGACCAAATAACACTAAACCGCAGAAAGGGAGCAGTGAGCATGGCAAAATTCAGAAGGATACACCTAATCGTACTGGACTCCGTAGGGATCGGCGAAGCGCCGGATGCTGCCGAATTCGATGATGTGGGCGCGGATACACTCGGTCATATCGCAGAAGCCTGTGGCGGGCTGAATATGCCGAACATGGCCAAGCTTGGACTGTCCAACATAGAGCCGATCCAGGGTGTGCCCAAGACGGACAAACCGCTGGCGTACTATACGAAAATGCAGGAGGCTTCGCGGGGCAAGGATACGATGACTGGGCACTGGGAAATTATGGGATTATACATTGATACTCCGTTTCGCGTCTTTCCAGACGGCTTTCCGGACGAACTCATTCGCCGTATCGAAGAGAAGACGGGCCGTAAGGTGATCGGCAATAAGCCAGCCAGCGGCACCGAGATTATTGACGAGCTGGGCGAAGAGCATATGAAGACTGGTGCGCTGATCGTATATACCTCTGCTGATTCCGTGCTACAAATCGCTGCCCATGAAGAGGTGGTTCCGTTGAAGGAGCTGTATCAAATTTGCGAGTTCTGCCGCGAAATCACGTTAGATGATCCTTATATGCTGGGCAGGATCATCGCCCGTCCGTTCGTCGGCGAGCCGGGGAACTTTACACGTACATCGAACCGTCATGATTACGCGCTGAAACCGTTTGGCCGCACGACGATGAATGAGCTGAAGGACAGTGGCTTCGACGTCATCGCCCTGGGTAAAATTTCCGATATTTATGATGGGGAAGGTGTGACCCGAGCGGTGCGCACCGTTTCTAATGCCGATGGCATGGACAAACTGATGGAGACGCTCAAGACACCGTTCCATGGACTGTCCTTTCTGAACCTGGTCGATTTCGACGCGGTCTTCGGACATCGGCGGAACCCGCAAGGGTATGGCCAGGCGCTTGAAGAATATGATGCTCGTCTGCCAGAGGTGTTTGAGCTGCTGGAAGAAGACGACTTGCTAATCATTACGGCGGATCACGGCAATGATCCGACGTATAAGGGGACAGATCATACGCGCGAATATGTACCGCTTCTGGTGTATTCGAAGGCTTTTGCCGGGGAGGGAAAGGAACTGCCGCTGCGCAAAACCTTTGCGGATATCGGGGCTACCGTGGCGGATAACTTCGGCGTGAAAATGCCGGAGCATGGGGTAAGCTTTTTGGCGGATTTGAAATACAATTCAAACGTTGAGGAGGAAGCCAGATGAGCGTACACATTGGAGCAAAGCAAGGAGACATTGCGGACACGATTCTGCTGCCGGGTGACCCGCTGCGAGCGAAGTATATTGCAGAAACCTATTTAAGTGACGTGGTTTGTTATAACGAGGTGCGCGGAATGCTCGGCTTTACTGGGACGTACCAAGGGAAGCGCGTATCCGTGCAAGGAACTGGAATGGGCATTCCGTCCATAGGAATATACGTTCATGAGCTGATCCATGAATATGGCGTTAAAAATTTAATGCGCGTCGGCACATGCGGAGCGATGCAGGAGCATGTCCGTGTGCGCGAGGTTATTCTCGCGCAGGCTTCGTGCACGGATTCCAGCATTAATCGCCACAACTTTGGCGGATACGATTATTCGCCCATCGCCAGCTTTCAGCTGCTTAAAACGGCTTATGAGCGCGGGCTCGACAAGGGACTAAACATGCATGTCGGCAATGTTTTTACCTCTGACGTGTTCTACCGTGAGGACAAATCGATCGTCAAGAAGCTGATGGATCACGGAGTGCTTGGAGTAGAGATGGAGACGACCGCCCTTTATACCATTGCCGCAAAGTTCGGGGTAAACGCATTAACGATACTTACCGTGAGCGATCATCTCATCACTGGAGAAGAAACCACGGCCGAGGAGCGTCAGACAACCTTCCATGACATGATGGAGGTTGCGCTAGAGACGGCAATTTCACTGTAGCATGGACAAGCGAAGAGTAGCTTGTTTTCGCGTTCGCGTCTCGGTGTAATGACTTGATGTGCTGTTCGTAATATGCTGTTGTTCAATTTATCTGTATGTGGATCAGCTAATCACAGTGAGGAGAATCTGCGATGAGAATGGTGGATTTAATTGAAAAGAAGCGAGACGGTCAAGAGCTGACGACCGAGGAAATTAATTTCATTATTGAGGGCTACACACGGGACGAAATTCCCGATTATCAGGTGAGTGCCCTGGCTATGGCAATCTTCTTCAAGGATATGAGCGAGCGAGAGCGGGCTGATTTGACGATGGCGATGGCTCACTCCGGAGATACAATCGATCTGTCGGCGATTAAAGGTGTGAAGGTAGACAAGCATTCCACCGGGGGAGTCGGTGATACGACGACACTTGTGCTGGCCCCGCTTGTTGCAGCGTTGGATATTCCCGTAGCCAAAATGTCGGGACGGGGGCTTGGCCATACGGGTGGCACGACCGATAAGCTGGAGTCCATTCCGGGCTTACATGTCGAGATCGGCAGGGAGGAGTTCGTGAGGCTCGTCAATGAGCATAAGATCGCGGTCGTCGGTCAAAGCGGTAATCTGACACCAGCCGACAAGAAGCTTTACGCGCTGCGCGACGTGACGGCTACGGTCAACTCCATTCCGCTGATCGCCAGCTCTATTATGAGTAAAAAAATTGCCGCAGGCTCGGATGCAATCGTTCTGGACGTGAAGACAGGAGCCGGCGCGTTTATGAAGACCGCGGAGGAGGCTCGAGAGCTCGCTCACGCTATGGTCAGTATCGGCAACAATGTCGGCCGGAGAACGATGGCCGTCATCTCTGATATGAGCCAGCCGCTCGGTGCAGCGATTGGCAATGCTTTGGAGGTTCGCGAGGCGATTGATACCCTTCGCGGCAATGGTCCAAAGGATTTGGAGGAGCTGTGTCTCGCTCTAGGTCGCCAGATGGTCTTTCTAGCAGGCAAAGCCGCATCTCTGGAGGAAGCGGAAGAGAAGCTGAGAGAGGCTATACGTAGTGGAAAAGCGCTGGCGAAATTCAAGGAATTCATCAAAAGCCAAGGCGGCGACGCCTCCATTGTAGATGACCCAGACAAGTTGCCTACGGCCACTTATCGAATCGAAGTTCCTGCGAAGAAGGACGGCGTCGTAGCTTCCATTGTGGCCGATGAAATTGGCACTGCAGCGATGCTTCTTGGAGCCGGACGAGCAACGAAAGATTCTGAAATTGACCTTGCCGTCGGTCTAATACTGAACAAGAAAATCGGCGACAAAGTAGTCGCGGGGGAATCCCTCGTGACAATTCATGCTAACCGGGAAAATGTCGATGAAGTCATCGAGAAAATTTATGGAAACATCATGATTTCCGACCAAGCAGCCGCTCCTACGCTCATTCATGGTATTGTGACCGAATAGGCTCGATCGCCGAGGCACTCTTGTTGGGCATTACGAAATCTCTTTTGGAGTGTAGTAAGTCAATGAGCAAGTCAGTAAGTAGGATCTTGAAATCTTGAATAGAAAATCGACAGATACAGCAATAGAAAGCATTAGCCCTCCTAAGCAGGTAGGCTAATGCTTTTCTTTGCTGGAAAGAAAGTCATTGAGCGGCAGCTTGTTGAAATAGAGTGAACTGTCGTGGTTACTTACTGTTTCAAGTATTGGAGCATTTGACAAGTTATCAGTTTATATATAAACTGATAACAACAAAGGTATTTATATCGTTAAAATTAACTGATTCGCAGCGGTTAATCACAGTTCGAAATAGAGGTGCAGACAGATGGGGAAGGAACGGAAGAATGAAGAGCAATATAAACGGCAGGACGAACGTTTGGGGCTGCTTATTTGGTTCCGGTTATCTCGGATTTACAATCAGAGCCTTCGAGCTTCGAATCAGTATTTGAAGGCATGGGATTTGACGGTAGCGCAATTTGATTGTCTTGTGCAAATCGGTTCGCACGAAGGTCTTACTCAGCAGGAGCTGGCTGACAAGCTGTTCGTTACAAAGGGTAATATTACACAGCTGTTGTCCAAGATGGAGCAGTTGGGTTGGATTACAAGGCAGCAGACATGGAAGACGAAGCATTTGTACCTCAGCGAGCAGGGGCGCAAGCTGTTCGATGAAGTCGTTCCGAAGCAGGAGCATTATCAAGCCTCACATTTCGATACACTGAACCTGGAGGAAAAGAAACAGCTCATCGCCTTGTTGAGGAAAGTAGAGTCTGCCTCATTAGAACAAGAAAAAGATAAATCATGAAATGGGCTCATGCCCTAAGGCTCGCTTGATTTTAGTTGTATGTATGGATAAATAGCGGTTGATTTAGTCTATGAATTAGAACGCATCATGTATGAGCAAATAATAACAGCATGGAGGGATTAATATGCATTTTAAGGGAATTCACCACGTATCGGCCATTACGGCAAATGCCTCGGAGAATTTTAATTTTTATACAAAGATAATGGGGCTTCGGTTGATTAAGAAGACGGTGAACCAAGATGATGTTTCTGTATATCACCTGTTTTATGGAGATGAGAAGGGGAATCCTGGCACGGAGCTGACGTTCTTTGAAATCCCGGCGGCAGGACGGAACCGAGAGGGGAATGACAGCATATCGACCACCTCGCTGCGCGTTCCGAATGATGAAGCATTGGCCTATTGGAGACAAAGGTTTGATGAGTACGGTGTAGAGCATGGTGAAATTACTGAACGAGCGTGTAGAGCGACGCTTTCATTTACCGATTTTGAAGGGCAAAGACTGATCCTCGTTTCCGATGAACGGAATGAGGGAGTTGAAGGCGGCAGACCATGGGAAAGAAGCAGCGTCCCGGCAGAATACGGAATTACGGGGCTGGGCCCGGTGCAATTGACTGTAGCAAATGCCGCTCCGACGATTTCGGTATTGACTGAGCTTATGGGCTTCCGGAGAAAAGGGCAATATCCGTCGGATATTGCTGGACAACCGGATATTCAAGTGTTTGAGACCGGTGAAGGAGGAACGGGAGCCGAAATCCATATCGAAGAGCGCCATGATCTACCGAAGGAGCGGCTTGGCCGCGGCGGGGTGCATCATGTAGCTTTCCGTGTGGAGGATGAGGAGGAGCTACGGGCCTGGATCAGCCGAATCCGGGCAGCGAGAATAGCGAGCTCTGGCTTTGTGGATCGATTCTATTTCCGATCGCTGTACTTTAGAGAGCCAAACGGTATATTGTTTGAAATAGCTACCGATGGCCCGGGTTTTGATACTGATGAGGATATAGAGCATCTTGGAGAATCATTAGCTCTTCCGCCATTTTTGGAATCTAAGCGCGAACAGATCGAAGCTCATTTGAAGCCGTTAGATACGGTGCAATAAATTGGAGACGGAGGTCAGTGTGTGAGTTAGATCCACCGGGAAGATTGGCAGTTCCATGATATGGGGAATGCAAAAATGTACAGCCGCAACTTGGCTGTACATTTATTCGTATTGGTAGCGGAAGAAACAAAGTCTTCTATGGGAAATTGACATCAATAAGCTCCCTGGTGACTTCTCTCCATACTACGCTCAAATGCCACGATCCATTCTCCCTGAATGAGAGCATATCCGGTATCTCCTTCGGCGACTAAACCGTAAAGGTTCTTAACATCCAGATACTCCCTGCGTTCTCCGTTGTCGAATTGCAGGGTGATATAATAATGGGTTCGTGAAGTGGAGGAGTGCATATGGTCGTTCGCGTGATGGCTGGAACGATGCTCCACGTACATTCGTTTAGATACGATCGTAGCAAATACGGATCTTTGGGGAGAGTTTTTGTTTTGGGCGTATTTTACTCCATTTGAAATAAATGTAGCGATAATGATTCCAAATATAACGACAAATATGATCGGAAAAAGAGTAGACATGATGTCGAAAAGCCCCCCTCCTATAGGTGAAAAACCAAAATCAGACATATTTATGCCTCCTTCACAATATAAACGCAATTGGAATACAATTGGTTTCGTATAAAAACTTACTGTTCGGAGAAGATGGTAGCTAGACGTATTCGGCACAGCATGAAATGCAGGCAGAACGAACAACAATTGACCGGCTGCGTTGTGCCGCCTTGCAAATTATGTTAAAATAATATTACTTTTGAAAAGAACGGAGGGTTCCCTGTGATTTACATTAGATCCCGTTTTGCTACTTTGCGCGGCTAATTGAATAGTGCTCAAAGGCTCTGCCCTGTGCAGGGCAAACGGGAGAGGTGTGCTATCATAAAGGGGATCTTTATAATAGAATATGCCGACTGTGCCTGACGTCGCTTACGGTAAGCGCTATTTGCCGTAGGCTTGACGCTGGTTAAGGTTCTTGTTTGCAATGACACAGGGTAACGCCTGTGTTTTTCTTTTCCCTTTAAACTTTTGATCACGAAGTGATTCAAGTAAGGAACTCGACATCGACTGTCGGAGGAGGTTATGTTTGTATGGAACAATTGCAGCAGAAGGCGATTCTGGTCGGAGTCAACTTGAACCATCAGGAGGATTTTGATTACTCCATGGAAGAGCTGGCTAATTTGACGGAGGCCTGCGATATTGAAGTCGTAGGTACGTTAACGCAAAATTTGCCTAAGGTCAATAAATCCCATTATATTGGAACTGGTAAAATTGGAGAAGTTCGCGGGTTGATTGAAGGGCAGGAGGCGAATCTCGTCGTTTTTAACGATGAATTGTCTCCGTCGCAAATTCGCAATCTAGAGGCGGATCTGGAGTGCAAGGTCATCGATCGTACGGTGCTTATTCTTGATATTTTTGCGCAGCGCGCTAAGACAAGGGAGGCTCAACTTCAGGTTGAAGTGGCCCACATGAAATATATGCTGCCACGGCTTGTCGGGATGAGGGAATCTCTAGGTCGGCAGAGCGGTGGCGTCGGCACGAAGAACCGGGGGGCGGGCGAGACGCGTCTGGAGCTGGATCGCCGTCGTATTGAAGAAAAGATAACGGTATTAAGTAAAGAGCTTGAAGTGCTCGTGGCACATCGTCAGACCCAGCGCAAGCAGCGCAAGAAGAACGATCTGCCGGTCGTGTCCTTAGTAGGGTATACTAACGCTGGCAAATCGACCATTATGAATGCGCTGATGGAACGGTATAATCCAGCGCCGGAGAAGCTCGTTTTCGAGAAGGATATGCTGTTTGCCACTCTGGAGACTTCGGTGCGCAACATTCCGCTCCCGGACAACAAAGCATTTCTCCTTACGGACACGGTCGGCTTCGTCAGCAAGCTTCCGCATCATTTGGTCAAGGCGTTTCGCTCCACACTGGAGGAGGTAGCCGAGGCGGATCTATTGATTCATGTCGTCGATTACAGTAATCCGGAATATGAGAGGCTCATCCAAATTACCAAGGATACACTGAAGGAAATCGGTATTACGGACATCCCGACGTTGTATGCCTATAACAAGAGCGATCTAACCGACCATCCCGTACCTGATGTTCAGGGAGATCAAATCTATATTGCTGCTAAGCCGCGAATCGGCATTGAGGAGTTGGTTCAGCGGATCAAGGAAACGATTTTTAAGGATTACATCTATTGTGAGATGCTTATTCCCTATGATCAAGGGGCACTTGTATCCTATTTCAACGAGAATGCGAACATTAAGGCTACCAGCTATGAAGCTGAAGGCACTAAGCTAACGATGGAGTGCAAGCAGAGCGACTATAACAAATTCAAGCAGTATGTTATTGAAGCTGAAAGCTAGAATCAACAACACCCCGGCACCGCACTTTAGTGCGACTGCCGGGGTGTTGTTGGGTCAAGGACAAACAATATTAACAGATACGCCTGTGGACTATAAATCGATATGGTTGATGGGTTGGTTCTTTAGCTCGGCCTATTCAGTGGCAAACTCACTTTAAAGGTTGTGCCTTCCCCAGATGAGCTAAAGACCTGAATTTGCCCGCCATGCGCTTCCACGATCGACTGGGTGATGGCGAGGCCAAGACCGGCTCCTCCTTGGCTTCTCGTCCGCGAAGCGTCGCTGCGATAGAAGCGGTCGAAGACATGCGGTAGATGCTCTGGCGGAATGCCGCAGCCGTTATCGCGGATAGATAGTATGGCCTCCTTGAGGGTAGTAGTTAGCGTTGCGGTCACTAATCCCTGTTCGGGATCAGTATGCTGTACGGCATTGCTGAACAGATTCAGGATAACCTGTTTGATCGCGTTGGCGTCGTACATTCCCTTTACTCCTCCGGTTAGGACAAAGCGCACGGTTCGCTGCTTCGCCAGCATGCGCAAATGAGGCTCCATTTCCGAAATGAGCGAATCCAGTCGCGTTTCATGTAATTCCAATACGGGCTGACGATCCAGTTTGGCGAGCAGCAACAGATCCTCGACCAGCATTTTCATGCGTGTGGACTCGCCGAGCATGCTTTTGAGGGAGGTCTGCAAATGCTCTGGATTTGCTGCTGCCCCGCGCAGGAGCACTTCCAGAAATCCGTGAATGGATGTGAGCGGTGTGCGCAGCTCATGCGAAGCATCAGCGATAAAGCGACGCATCTGCTCCTTCGCTTCCCGTTCTCCCTCGAAAGAGATCTCTAGCCGCTCGAGCATGCCGTTGAACGACTGGGCAAGAGCGTCAATCTCCGATTGTCCTTGCCTGGAAGGGAATCGAATGCCCAGATTTCCGGCATTAATATGTTCTACGGTGCGAACCATGCGGTTCAGCGGGTGCAGTGTTCGGCGCAGCAATGGCAAATAGAGCATCAGGCCGCAGGCAAGCGCGATCGCGGACAAGGTAATGAAGATTAGGAGCTGGCGCAGAACGATGCTCTGCAGCGGCGCGGTATCCTTGCCAATTTGGATGAGCCCGGCCGGGGCGCCAGGCCCTCCAGCCGGGCGAAATACGACGAGCTGCTCTCGGCCCGTCTTATCCTGAACGACTTTGTATTCGCCGTGAACTCTCTGTTCAAATTGCTCTTGCAGAGCGGCATATTTATCGGCGGATAGTTGAGGCGATACCATTCCCGCCGCTGCCCCCGTCCAATCGATGAACTCCCCGTTTTCCGAAATATAAGCAATCGACATGTCAGGGAGGAAGACCAGCGGTCTTCGATCTGGGGAATTTATATTGTTGAGATTCCAGTGTTCGGGAACACGTCCGGGAATACCGAAAAGATCCTTCGGAAGCCCGTGACTTTGAGAGCTCATCGTTTCTGCCTGATTCCGATACAGGAAATCTTTCATAATCACATATTGAAACGCACCGATTAGGAGAAGCAGTACAGCAAGGACGAGTAAGGAACGGGACAATAGTTGAATTCGGAGAGAGCGAGGGGCGGCGGCACTCCGAATACGACTGCGGATCTGTTTTAGTCTGCTCATATATCGACCCGGTACCCGGCTCCGCGCAATGTTCGAATGAGCCGGTGTTCTTTGTCGTTTAATTTATCGCGCAATGACCGGATGTACACCTCGACGATGTTTTCTTCACCACCGAAATCGTATCCCCATACTTTATCCAAAATGGTCGTTTTACTCAGCACGATACCATGATTAATCACAAGATATTTGAGCAGCTCGTACTCTGTCGGAGAGAGCTCCAGTACTTGCTCGTGGAATATAAATTCCTTCTTCTTGTCATTTAAACGGAAAGGCCCTATTGTAACTTCTCCGAGCAGGGCCGGGAATTGATTGCGTAGTCGAGCGCCAATGCGAGCCAACAGCTCCTCGAAGCTGAACGGTTTGACGACGTAATCATCCGCACCGATCGTCAGCCCTTTGACCCGGTCTTCCACTTCATCCTTGGCGGTCAGCATAATGATGGAGGTGTGCATGCCGCTTTTTTTCAGCAGTCGACAAACTTCCCACCCATCCATGCCGGGCATCATGACATCGAGGACGATGATATGAGGCTGAAATTCCGCAGCCAGATTAATAGCGTTAAGTCCGTCATGCGCAATTCGCACCTCGTATCCTTCGTTGATGAGTCCAAGCTCTAGAAACTGAACGATATGGGGCTCGTCGTCGACCAGTAATATTTTGACTCCCTTTAAGTGATTCATAGGTTGAAGCCTCCTCTTGCAGGACTGACAATTTTAGTATTTTCTATTATAGGGGATATTTCTGAAAGCAGGCTGAAAAAAAACTGAGCTTCGTATTAATAACATGTTTTCTATGAGAATATTACGTTATACGATGTAAAATATTTGAATCTAGGACTCTATCATCTTGATTGTCCGATACTTTGTAGGATATACTTTTCTAAGTTAATGAGTAAAAGGAGAGTATTGAGATGGACAAAGTATTGATTTTCGGTCACAAAAATCCGGATACGGATACGATTTGTTCCGCAATCGCCTACGCGGATCTGAAATCCAAGCTCGGCTGGAATGTAGAGCCTGTCGCCCTGGGAGCTGTGAACGGGGAAACGAAGTTCGCTTTAGAGCGTTTCGGATTCAAGGCTCCACGTGTTGTTGAGAGCGTGGCGGGAGAAGTGAAGGATGTCATTCTCGTGGATCACAATGAGCGTCAGCAGAGCGTTTCCGATATCGATCAGGTTCGAGTTGTGGAGGTTGTTGACCATCACCGTATAGCCAACTTCGAGACAAGCGGTCCATTGTACTACCGTGCAGAGCCAGTTGGCTGTACGGCAACGATTCTGAACAAACTGTATAAAGAAAACGGCATTGCTGTTCCAGCGGATATTGCAGGGTTGATGCTGTCTGCGATTATTTCCGATTCCTTGCTGTTCAAGTCCCCGACCTGCACCGAGCAGGACGTGGCAGCTGCTCGCGAGCTTGCTGAAATCGCTGGCGTGAACGCGGAAGAATATGGCTTGGACATGCTCAAAGCGGGTGCCGATCTGAGCGACAAGTCGATCGAAGATCTCATTACCCTTGATGCGAAGGAGTTTGACATGGGCAGCTCCAAAGTAGAAATTGCCCAAGTTAATGCGGTTGATGTGAATGATGTATTGTCCCGTCAAGCGGAATTGGAGACTGCTTTGGCAGCCATCGTGGAGAAGAAGGGTCTCGATCTGTTCCTGTTCGTGGTAACGGACATTCTGAACAATGATTCCGTAGGTGTGGCGGTAGGTAAAGATGCGGCTGCGGTTGAGGAGGCTTATGGTGTCAAGCTAGTTGACAACAAAGCAGTATTGAAAGGCGTAGTCTCCCGCAAATCGCAAATCGTACCAGTTTTGACAGACATTTTCAACAAACGTTAATTGAAAATCCATTGTGATTGAAGCTGAATATTACGATAGCAAAGAGTCCAGAGCAGAGCGCTGCTTCTGGACTCTTTTTTATTTTCACGAACCGTGTAACAATCTGGCTTGGCAGGGTAATAAGGTATATACATCAAAATAAACACGGTTGGATGAAATAGATCATGCTGAATTGGTTATGGTGAACAGTGGTAACTGCGTAATTTTTAATGCTGTCTATACGATTGCACTCGAAGCCGTATCTTCATCCGAGCCGGAGCCTGCCGTGAGCGGAGAAGGCTTATGTTTAAAGATCGGGATAAGAATCAGTGCTCCGAGGAGCATGAAAATACCCGATACAGTGTAAATTCCGACGAGGGGGAAAGCTTTTTTTAACAGTCCGGCAAGAGATATCATAATGACCATCATCCCCATAAACATCGGACTGAGTACGCCGTTTACCCTGCCGACATAAGATTGCTCTGTCCATTGAAGAATCATCGTATTGATGCCGATTTGAATGCATGGAAAAGTAAGGCCGTTGATAAACTGCAAGGTTAAGGTCAAAGGAATACTGGTGGAGAAGCCCATACCGATAATACATAGGGCACTGACGGTTAAGCCGAAGGCAAGAAGCAGCTGCGGCGCGAATTTTTTCGTCAGCGTCATGATTACGATACCGCCTATGAACATAGCAATTCCGTTGACCATCATCAGGAACTGCAGGAACTCCTTTGGCTGGCCTAATCTTTCCGTTACGATGAACAGCCCGAGGGTCTGAATCGTTCCGATCGCAAAGCCGGCAATGGCAAAGGTTGCCCCCAGCACCTTGAGAACTTTGCTGCCCCATACGTAGCGAAAACCATCAGCCAGCTCCTGGCGGATGCCCCTGTGTAACAATAATTCATTTTAGACTTCTTGAAAAGGGAAAAATCAACTATAATTATTTCCTGTATATATCAAATCTGTTGCAACTGATCTGCATTCATGTTCAATCGTGAATTAATTGATGTATGACATCTTACTGGACGGAGGCAGAAGTATGAACATCAGAGAAGATGGACGGCAGCTTATTTGTGCAAATGAAGAAGAGATTTCAAATCAGGGTGAATCCGGTTACAGTATGGGTCTACTCCTAAAGAAATCCAGTTCGGAATTCAATCGAGCCCAGTTTTACGGACAGATTTTACACCATGCGCGAGATATCGTTTATTGTTGCAATGAGGAAGGGATCTGTGAGTATATCTCGCCATCCGTAGAGTTGGCTCTCGGTTATACTCCAGAGGAATTGCTAGGCACTCCTTATATGGAGCTATGTCATCCCGATGATCGGACTCTCCCTACTGGGCGCGAATTGATTCGGAGTGAAGGAATTATCGAGCTCCGGCTTAAGCATAAAGACGGGAAGTACATATGGTTTGAGTTTAATACTACTCTGCTTAGGGAAGAGTCGGAGCAAGTGCTTGTTCTGGCTATCGGGCGGGATATTTCAAAGTGGAAGAATGAGCAGGCGAGCCTGTCTGAAACGATGCGTACCGCATTAATTGGCAGTTGGGAATGGGAGATTGCCAACGACCGGGTAGTTCTTTTCGATTATGTGTATGAAATGTTTAATCTTAAGAAGGGATCCGTGGCCACTTCCTCCGAACTCGTCGCTCTCATGCAGGATACGGAACGGGAGCGGTTTATGGAGGCGGTTCAGCAGGCGCTGGTCCAAGGAAAGCTCGACTTTGAGCTTCAATACAAACAGGATGATGGGACGATTGGCTACTATTGTCTCAAGGGTATTGTATTTTATGATGATTACAAAAACGCCATCAAAATGAATGGGACTGTGCAGGACATCACAGAGCGCAAAAACATAGATCGCAAAATTCAGGAGACCGTCGAGCGTTATACCTCACTGAAGAAGTACAATCATGATGCCGTGTTCTCCCTGGATTTAGAGGGGAATATCATCAATGCCAACGTCATGGCTGAGAAAATGACCGGCTACACGATTGGGGAGATGGCTGGCAAAAGCTTCTCGCGATTTATCGGAGAGAAGCATGTCAAGCGTATTCTGAAAGATGCGATTAATGACTCGAGCATTGAGAAGCTGATCGATAAGCTGCAGAGTAAGCAAGGCGGGATCGTTGAGGTTCTAACGACGATAGCTCCGATCATGGTTAATCATGAGAACGTGGGCTTCTATATTATCGCGAAGGATATTACAGAACAGAAGAGATTGCTCATTGCCAAGGAAGCAGCGGAAAGCACGAACAAGGCAAAGAGCGAATTTCTGGCCATGATGAGCCATGAAATCCGCACGCCAATGAATGGGGTCATCGGTATGACGGATTTACTCCTGGAGACGACAGAACTGGATAACACCCAGAGAGAATACCTGGATATTATTCGTAAGAGCGGCGATACCTTGCTGAACATTATTAATGACATTCTCGATTTTGCCAAAATCGAATCCGGTAAAACTATTCTGCATCAAGAATTATTCGATATCCGCAAGTGCATTTCCGAGACGCTGGACGTGTTTACGCCAAGGGCCACCGAGAAGGGGCTGGAGATGGAATACGATGTCCATCCTGGTGTCCCGGAAGAACTAGTTGGCGATCCCGATCGTCTGAAGCAGGTATTCCTCAATTTGGTCGGGAATGCGGTGAAATTTACCTTTAACGGTAGAGTCTCTATATCGGTTGATGTCGTGGAGAGACAAGCGGGATACGTCAGATTGAAGATCAAAGTCAAGGATACCGGAATTGGCATACCGCAGGATAAAATATCCCAATTATTCGAACCCTTCTCCCAGCTTGATCATTTCATGACGCGTAACTATGAGGGAACAGGGTTGGGATTGGCGATTACCAAACGGCTGATCAAGCTGATGGATGGGGATATTCGGATTGAGCCTACGGAGGGGCAGGGCGCCACATTTGCATTCCATATTGCTCTACAGGAGCCGACCAAGGAACATATTCCCGATAACGGAGTCGAGGGAGACAGTTCGGACAAAGCGCATGCCCTAGCGCTCAAAGTTCTTGTTGCCGAAGATAATGAAATTAACCAGATCGTGTTAAGGAAAATGCTGGAACGCCTTGGACATCAAATTACGATTGTCTCGAACGGTATTGAAGTCATTCAGAAAATCGCTTATGAAGCGTTTGATCTCATTTTCATGGATGTTCACATGCCTGAGCTGAATGGACTTGATACAACACGGGTCATAAAGGAGACTGTACCTCCGGACAAATGGCCGATTATCATCGCCGTTACTGCTAACGCATTAAAGGGTGACAGAGAGAACTGCTTGAACGCTGGAATGGACGATTATATTAGTAAGCCGATCCAAAGTTCGACTATAGCGGAGATTATAGCTAAATATTTCGGATGACACGAACGCAGCCAAAAGATTTGGTAGGATGAGCGCCCTGTATAAATTACAATGCAGGGTGCTTTTTTGTATTGAAAATCAATTGGGAGAGCAAATAACACTAAAGGGAAGCAATAAAAAGCATAATCGTGATGTTATCGCTTTCATTAGAGAATGTCCATTTGTGATACATCGTTGAAATTTTATATAATCGAGTTCGTGAGCGTTGCACCGGACGAAATTTTAGATATACAGGGAGGATTACATCAATTGTTCAAAACATTAAATATAAGAGAGTCGTGGTTCTCGAATACTCGGGCTGACCTGCTCTCTGGTCTGACGGTTGCGTTTGCTTTAATTCCTGAAGCAATTGCATTCTCGCTACTGGCTGGGGTCAGTCCTATGGTAGGCCTCTATGCTTCTTTTTTTATCGCTGTAGTGATCGCTTTTGCTGGAGGCCGACCGGGGATGATATCGGCAGCTACAGGGGCAATGGCGCTGTTGATGGGTGGGCTCGTTCGTGATTACGGTATCGAGTATTTATTCGCGGCTACGATCCTTGCAGGCATCATTCAAATTATTTTTGGCATGCTGCGACTTGGTAAACTGATTAGTTTTCTCCCGCATTCTGTTATGGTCGGATTCGTGAATGCGTTAGCTATATTAATTTTCATGGCTCAGTTCACGTATTTTAAGGGTGAGGGCTGGATCATGTACGCTCTAGTCGCATTGACTCTCGTTATTATCTATGTGTTTCCGCGTGTGACTAAAGCAATTCCTTCGGCATTGGCGGCCATTATTATCGTGTCGATCATTACGGTGCTTCTCGGCCTGGATGTCAAAACCGTTGGAGATATGGGGACGATTACGAGTGCTTTACCATCGTTTCATCTTCCAGAGGTGGCTTTGACCTGGGAAATGCTTCAAGTCATTTTTCCAGTGTCTTTATCATTGGCTGTGGTTGGACTGCTAGAGTCCCTGTTGACCGCTACGTTAATTGATGATTTAACGGACACGTCGAGCGACAAGAATCGGGAGATGAAAGGTCAGGGGCTTGCAAACATCGTTACAGGCTTTTTTGGAGGCATGGCGGGGTGTGCTATGATCGGTCAGTCGATGATTAACATTAAATCTGGAGGACGAACACGCTTATCTACTTTGGTATCGGGAGTAGGACTGTTATTTCTCATCATCGTGCTAGGGGATGTCGTTAAGGCGATTCCTATGGCGGCGCTAGTAGGCGTGATGTTCATGGTCTGCATAGGTACTTTCGATTGGGGTTATTTAAAAGGCATGCGCCGAAAAATCCCGTATTCGGACGGGTTTGTTATGGTAATTACTGTTGCGGCTGTAGTAGCCACGAATAATTTATCTATCGGTGTCGGGATTGGCGTATTGCTCAGCGCACTTATTTTTGCCTGGAGAATGGCTAAGATCCGTATCGCTTCAGAGGAGCAGGCGGGTATGAAGAAATATACGGTGAAAGGCCAGATGTTCTTCGGAACTGTTACGGGCTTCTTGAATGAATTTGACGCCGTGAATGATCCGGAGCAAATTACTATCGATTTCACGAAATCCCATGTGTGGGATCATTCGGCAGTACAGGCGATCTCCAAGGTCATCGCGAAGTATCAGGATCAGAATAAAGAAGTGCAGATTATAGGGCTGAATAAAGAAAGCACAGAACTTGTGCAACGAATTGGATTATTCGTTGCGGGCAAACAGACCTAACGAAATCGTCATCAGAAGCACAATCTAGTTATAGGCAGTAAATCAAAGGCAGGCCGTCGTATCATGAAACGGCCTGCCTTTATTTTGATAGAAGATTGAAACGGTTAATTTGCTCATGTAATCCTTCCCGGGTAAGAATTTCTATCTGCTTTGTTCCAATTAAATCGAAGTGCGGGTAGGCATCTCGTCGGTGAATGTAATTCGGGTTCAATGCGTTGCTTATGCACCAGTCCGATAATTTATTCAGGTCATTGCAGCCCACTTTGGTGACGGTCGTTATTCCCGGAAAACGCGGATCCAGCCAGTAATGCGT
The DNA here is from genome assembly GCF_003931855.1 of Paenibacillus lentus. Taxonomy (NCBI): domain Bacteria; kingdom Bacillati; phylum Bacillota; class Bacilli; order Caryophanales; family Paenibacillaceae; genus Paenibacillus; species Paenibacillus lentus. The sequence goes on from NZ_CP034248.1 coordinate 1,811,678, forward strand.
CAAATAAGCAATTTCCCCCTGTGAGACACGCCGCTTCCATGAATTCAATTCTTCGCGTGTGATCCCGAAGGCCATGCGAATCCCCCTTTATACTAATTATTTGTTCCCAAGGGCTTCTTGCTCCGGGCTTCCATTCAAGGTCATCTCAATAACTTGTACTGACGAATCATTATACCATAGGAACTTGCTTAGAAATTCAGTTTGTCGGTTCTAATTATAGGTGCGGCTAGCTTGAAAAAAATCCCTTGGCAAAACTAACCCCATTAGTTAAAATGAAACTAATGGGGTTAGTTTATCTGGAGGAGAGTGTGTGGATGAGAGTGCTTCAGCGTAAATATATATGGCAACTGACGTTTTTGCCCAGGTTGTTTCCGGTAAATTGTTATTTAATTGAGGAAGAGGAGAGTATTACATTAGTGGATGCTGCTCTTCCATATAGTGCGGCCGGGATTTCGAAGGTGATTGAAGATAGAGGCAAGCCGTTGACTCGCATCGTATTGACCCATGCCCACGATGATCATGTAGGGGCACTGGACAGACTGAAGGCGAGATACCCTGAAGCCAAGGTATATATTTCAGAACGCGAGGCGAGGCTGCTTGCCGGAGACCGCAGTCTTCAGGCTGGTGAGCCGCAGACCAAGATTCGAGGAGGCGTGCCCAGTGGCGTTAAGACCCGTGCTGATGTTCTCGTCCATGAGGGCGATAGTATCGGCTCACTACTTGTCATTGCTACTCCCGGGCATACACCGGGCTCGATCTCGCTGCTGGATACAAGGACGAAAGCGCTGCTCGCCGGAGATTCTTTCCACACACGCGGGGGGCTTACGGTGACTGGACATCTTCGCTGGGCCTTCCCGTTTCCGGCACTGGCGACGTGGAGCAAGGAGACCGCGCTTGCCAGCGCAAACAAGTTGACCGATTATCAGCCGACTCTGCTTGCTACAGGGCATGGGGAGTTGTTGCTTGACCCGACAGAGGAGATGCAGAAGGCTCTAATCGCTGCAAGGCGACAATTGAAGGTGAAAAGTTAATTAATTTGAGAATTAGGCAATATATTCATTAGGAGTGATTGTCATGGCACCAAGACCCGGGCTTGATGCAAATATTGTATTGATGGCTGCAGTGGAAATTGCCAATCGGCAGGGAGTTCAGGCCGTAACGTTAGCCTCGGTCGCCGCATCCCTAGGCGTACGCTCGCCATCGTTGTATAATCACATTCGGGGGCTGGAGGAATTGAGAGCACGGCTTGCTTTATACGCTTTGGAACAACTCTATAGTAAAGTGAACGAAGCGGCTGCTGGTCTAAGGGGAAGGAAGGGAGTTGAGCAATTTGCTTATACCTATATCCGTTTTGCACGGGAGCACCCAGGACTCTATGAAAGCGCCCAACTCGTCCCGCAAGGGCTGAACGAGAAGGAGCTTAAGGAGGCCGGCCAGCGCATTGTTGATTTGGTACTTCAGCTTCTAGAGCCTTTTGAGCTGTCACGGGAGGATGCCCTGCATGCCGTTCGCGGATTGCGGAGTCTTATTCATGGCTTTGCCTCGCTTGAGCAGTTGGGAGGCTTTGGCTTGCCATTGTCACTGGAGAAGAGCCTGGATTTTAATTTGCGTATTTTTCTAACCGGGCTGGAGCAATAAATTGGTTAAAGTGCTGACCATTAGGTTAATAGTACACAAGAGTAAATAATAAACCCCGCAAGGAGCCTCCATGCGGGGTGAATTTGCCCACGACGAGGTGGGCGACATATGCTTATTATGTGCCAGATATGATCATATAATGACAATGAGGTTAAGCATCCCAGAAAACGAAAGAGGAGCCTCGGCTCCTCTTCTGACTCAATACACGTATAACGTGTGAATTTATCCACGACAAGGTGGATGACATAATAAATCTACGAACAAATCTCTTGATTCCAATACTACCCTTTTCACAGCGATGTGTCAATCCCTCTCTCTCATAAAATTTCCTGACCTCCAGCCCCTTCCCCTGTCAAAATAATTAAAATCCAAGCGTCCATTTGAGCCGGTTCTCCAGGCGGTTCATGTCTTCGTCATCCAAATTACCCAGATGCTCCTTCAAGCGGATTTTGCTGACGGACGTAGCTTCCTCCGTTTTTGCCGCGGAGTCGAAGGCTAGGAAGTCATATTTGCTTTTGAACAGAAAATAATGGCTCTGAAAGCGCGGAATCGGCTTGCCTTCCTTTGTTAAAATCGGCTGTCCGGTTTTCGGGCTGGTGCGTGTTTTTAAGTTTTTGGTCAATGGGACTACGATAACGTTGCCGGAAGTCGAGTTGACCGTGTTGTTGGAAACGACGATGACAGGCCGTTCTTCGTTTTGTTCACAGCCGATGTTTTCACCAAAATTGCAGAAGTGGATTGCGCCTCGGACCATTCTACGTTTCATTTGGATTTTTTCATGCTCAATCCAATATTGCGCCATTTCGATTTTGAGCGGTTTCCACTCATTAATTTGTTCTTCTTTTAATTTTTGCAGCGCTTTGATGCGGGGACTGGCTGCTTTTGTGAGTCCAGTGCTACGTTGATGATTGTGATTCTGTTCATTTCTCATGTTACCTCTCCTCCAAGCCTTGTGAATGAGCATATTGTAGAATTACACGTGTTTGCCTTCACCTTAAACAAATTTGGTAAATATTTTTAAAAAGATCAAATGAACTCGTTTCTAAATTCGCCGGGCGTTTGGTGAAATCGGAAGAAAATCAACCTCTGGGCAGGGTTTAGGCTTGTTGACAAAATATTTTGACCGTATGATACTTTAGGCAGGCATGAACCACGTTAACTATATGAAAGGTGATATGGAAGTCAGAAAATGAGGTGAATCGAGGATGGCGAAGAGAAGAAATGCGAAACCTACCGCTGCTACCGCCGGCGACAAGCCCACAACGCTTAAAGATCTGCTCGGAGCGGATACGATCAGCAAGCTCAAAGAACAGGCAGAGGGCTTGAGGCGCGAAGAAGAGGAGCGCAAGGCTGCGGCCAGGAAGCAGGCTGAAGAGGCTCGCAAGGCGGAGCAAAAAAGATTGGAGAACGATTTCGAGCATTTGCTGAATAACAGTGATATGGACTGGCATAAATACAAGTAAGCTCAGATTGGCAAATCTGGCATGAAGGTGGATGAGTTGGTTATTTATGAGTAAATTCAATAGAGATTATTTGATTACCATGGACGATATCGTAAGAGAGGGAAATGACATTCTACGGGTGGTGACCGAGCCCGTCAGCATTCCTCCGACAGAGGAGGATCAGGAAGAGATGGCGGCGATGCTGCAGTTTTTGAAAAATAGTCAAGATCCCGAGCTGTCCAAGAAATACAAGCTTCGGGCAGGCGTCGGTTTATCAGCCAATCAGATTGGCCTCAATAAACGGATGTTCGCGGCATATCTTACCGATGAGCGCGGGGAATCCAAGGAATATGCGCTTTATAATCCGAAGATCATTAGCCATTCGGAAGCGATGATCTATTTGCCGGAGAGCGAGGGCTGCCTGTCTGTCGACCGTTCGGTGCAGGGGTTTGTCCCGCGATATGAGAAGGTGCAGATCAAGGCTTATGACGGTGACGGCAACGAGTTGAAGCTGCGGTTTAAGGGATTTGACGCGATCGTCATGCAGCATGAAATGGATCATTTGAACGGAATCATGTTCTATGACCATATCGATAAAGAGAATCCCTACAAGCTGCCGACTGGCGTACCTATAGCAAGCCTGTATTAGCAGCATCGACCTATTAAATAGGTTTAACGTAATGGATAGTTCCATGAACAAGGCCAACCCGGATTGCATGCGGGTTGGCCTTTACTTTTGCGTGATATCTCTATTCCAGTAGAACGATCAGGATCGGCAAGGTGATGAAGGAGGCGAGCGTCGTCCACAACACGCATTTGGATACAGTTTGCGGTGAGGCCCCGAATTTCTCGGCCAGTGCGGAAGCGTTCACCGCTGCCGGCATGCAGGCGAGGATGAACAGTACGGCGAACAACACACCGTCAATTTGCAGCATCCATAAGGCAAGCAGCGCGATTAGAGGCGACAGCAGCATCCGAATGGCGATGCCTGAGCGAAAGGCCCGTTGGGATCCTGAATTCATTGGCAGGCCGGCCACGCCGACCATCTGCGCTCCGAGAATAGCGAGTACAACGGGCGAATAGGCGGCAGCCGCCATCGTAATGCCTTGACCGATGCCCGCGGGTAACGAGAACCCGGTAACTCGGAGCAAAATGGCGGCTGCGGCTGCATATATAGAAGGCAAAGTGAATACGGATTTCACGGCCTCTTTCATGGAAAAATTAGATCGTGCCGCCAAATATACGCCCACTGTATTCACGATAATCATTTGGCCGATGACGTAGACAGAGGCCTTGTCCAGTCCGAGCTGCCCGAAGGCGAGCAGAACGAGCGGCAGGCCGTAGTTTACGCTGTTCGTAAACGTAGCGACTAGTGTGAGTCCCGCCTGTTCGTCAGACGGAAGCTTAAACATCCGACCTACCAGTGCGGCGACGAGCCAGAGCAGGATGAGATTCAGCAGCGAGAAGCCGAGCGTTTGATAAATATCCTGATATGAAATGTCCGCCTTGGCCAGCGTGTCAAGGATCAAGGCCGGATTTAGGAAATACAGGTACAGCGTGACAAGCGGCCTCGTATCGAGCTTCTGGAAGCGCTTGAGCAGTGCGCCGGAAATGACGGGGATCGAGATGGGCACGATGACTTGCAGCATGGTGGATAAGACAGAGTATAGCATGATTAAACTCCCTTCAGCCGAATTGCACGACTATATAGACTCTAGCAAAAAATCCGCCATTGGTCTAAGAGAAAATAATAATTGGGAATAACACGAACTTTTTGAATCCTTATCCCGTTACAGTAACAGATGCTAACCGCGCGGGGGTATCTATTACATTACCGCTATGAAATGAGGACATTCACGCATGATCGAGATCAATCATTTATATAAGATGTACCGGAAGGGCCAACTGGCGCTGGATGACGTCAACATGACGATCGGCGAAGGGATGGTCGGTCTCCTCGGGCCTAATGGCGCAGGCAAGACTTCATTGATGCGCATTTTGGCGACTTTGATCCGGCCTAGTTCGGGGGATGCGCTGATCAATGGGGTCTCGCTGAAGAAGGCGGAGGATATCCGGGCGATGATCGGTTATTTGCCGCAGCAGTTTCAGGTCTATCCCCAGTTAACTGGCGCAGAGTTTTTAGATTATGTCGCTGTCATGAAAGGGATGAGCGATCCCCGCAAACGCAAGGCGGAGATTGTCCGGTTGCTGGAGGAGGTTAATCTGTCCGAGAAGGCATATAAGCGCATCCGCACGTACTCCGGCGGTATGAGAAGACGCCTTGGGATCGCCCAGGCGCTGCTCGGCTCTCCTCAGGTGTTGATCGTGGATGAGCCCACCGCCGGGCTAGATCCCGAGGAGCGCGTGCGTTTCCGTAATTTGCTCACGCGGTTCAGTCTGGGCCGAATCGTGCTCCTGTCTACGCATATTGTCGCGGACATCGAGAGCAATTGCCGTCAGATCGCTGTTCTTGATCAAGGCCGAGTCTGCTTTTCCGGCGATTTGGCGGAGTTACAGGCCTCCGGCCAAGGCAAGGTGTGGGAAGGGATCGTGGAAGAAGGCTTGTTTGCCGAGCTCAACCCGATGTCCATTGTATCGACACGCCGTACCGACGAAGGGTTGCTATGCCGAATTATCTCCGATGCCCCGCCCATAGGAATGGAAGCTGCAGCAGTTCGGCCTACGCTGGAGGACGGTTACCTGGCTCTCCTCAGAGCGAGGCAGGAGGAAGGGGCGATTCGTCTATGGTGAAGTGGAGGCGGCAATTTGTGCTTGAAGTGAACCATATTTTTCGCAACCCTTGGCTCATGGGGCTGCCTGCGCTGTACGGAGTATTGTACGCATTGAATTTGTCCGACGTCTCGCCGTATAACAATTTTTTTAATCATACCTATAGCTTCCATTCACTCGCACAGACGCTCACGCTTGGTATCGTTATGCTGCTTGGCATTCTAGTCATTCGTCGCGACATCAGCCGCCCCACTTATGAATGGAGTTCAGGATTGCCCCTTTCTTACGGCACGAGAATCACGGCGAAATATGCAGCTGTGATGGCGTATTTAACTTTATTTTCACTGCTGGCAGTGATTTTGTTCATCGTCTTCTCTTATGGTAAAGGGATTGAATCCAAAATTATCTTATCGCATAGCGCATATTTCTTTTTTACCTATGAATTATCGTATATGGTGACGCTGGCGCTGGCTATGCTGCTCGCAGTATGCCTGCCGAATCGTATTGTGTATTTGATTGGCTTCTGCGCCTGGATGTTCGGTACGTTTTTCATGCAGCTGTTCATTGTAGAGCGATATAATTTATTCGTTCTGCGCATTTTTCATTTGAATCAGTTCTTTGTTGACGGTAATCGGGGATATGAGTTGTGGGGCTACGGCCTCGATGTTCCTGAGCTCCTGAGGTCGGGCTTGTTCGTGCTTGCCTTCTCTACGCTGCTCCAAGCTGCAGCGATAACAATTCTTAATCTGCAGCGCCCAACCAAGCACTCGGTTCGCCTGTGGGTGACTGCGGTGCTGCCCGTTCTGCTGGCCTGTGGAGCTTTTGTGCCCTACGGTTTATTATGGCAGGAACGGTACAGCAGCTACTACGGTAAAATGAATGACGATACGATCCCGGAAGTTGTACAGCTAAGGAGCGAGTCAAATGAAGCTTTTGAGGTTGTGAATTATGACCTTACGCTAGAACGAACGAAAAATGACGTTATATCCGCCGTGGCCCGGCTGGATATTCCGGCATCGACATTGCTAGGTAAGGAAGAAATACAGTTGACGCTTAACCGAGCCTTTACCGTTTCCCATGTCGAGGCCTTCGGTAGTCCTTTGCCGTTTGCCCAGCAGGGAGATTGGCTGGCGGTGTCCTGGAGTGGGGCGTTGGAAGAGCAAGTGGAGAATGTAACACTAGAGATCAGGTATTCAGGGGCGGTTATGGAATATAACGGCAGAGGCGGCTTTCATGCCTTCGTCTACCGGGATCAGGTGCTGCTGCCGAGTTATTATGCTTGGTATCCGCTTCCCGGCCAGCAGGACGTCTATGTGAAGGACGACTGGTCGAACATGTTGCAGATGGGAACGGTGTTTAAGCCGATGCCCTACCCGGATGCCACATATCGATTAGCGGTTAAAGGATTTGACACGGGGCTTTTTACGAGCTTGCCTGAATTGGAATCAACGGTGGATGCTGATTTGAATCAAGTAGCCGGGGAGAGCAGGATTTTTCAGGGCCGTGGAAAGGAAGGGCTCAGCATATTTGGCGGGCCGTTTGTAGAGGTCAGTGATTCTATTGTGCCGAGTCGCATTATTACGACTCCCGGCAGCAGGAAGTTGGCGGAGCATGTCTTAGAGGAATGGAGCAGATACTACGAATACTTCACGTCCTGGGTTACGGATTTCAAACCGAAGATCCATCAGGTCGGCTTCCTCCAGAACCAGCAGACTATGCCGATCTCTACTGAGAACGGTATGTACATTCTCGTTTCTCAAAGTGACGGAGATAGCGGATATGCTGGTTTGTTGATGAATGAAATGCTGCTCGGTAAGAGAAGCGGTTCCTATCTTATTGAGAATACAAGGGAAGATGTACGGATGCCGCTGCGCAGCCTGATGTGGTACGTTTATTATAGAGAAGCCGATGGGTTGAGCCATAGGGACATTGAGAATGGGATGGCTAATTTTCGCATGCTGGGTGCGTTGTTCCATGCTCATCCCGACCAAGATCCCGATCATTTAGGCGACCGCATGGTGAAGCAGGTCGGTAAGGCTTTGGATGAAGGAAAATTTAACGAAGTGAAGGAAGTTCTGAATGTTTTCTATAGCCAGGGGCTGGAAATACCAATGGAAGGGTCGGACAGTTCTGTCCAAGCGCGTCCGATTCCTTATGATGCCTGGGAGCGAGAATGGAAGAAGGTGATGGGTGATGAGAACGGAGCTTAAGACGCTGGGGAGCCAGATCCGGCTCGATTTGAATATAGGTAAACAGCCGCTATTTCTCCTGACATTGATCATTTGCCTCTTCTATTGGTTTGTGATCCTGACAGGCAACGTGGATTATCCGCACACCGTGTATTATTACTCGGAAATGGGGATGTTCCCGGTTGTCATTATGTTCGCCGTCCTCCTCTTCGAGCGTGAAATCGGCGGGGGAAGCATGGAGGTTATCGGCACCTATCCTGTGTCCCTTAGGCTTATGGCTGTGAGGAAGTGGGTGCTGTCCCTTGTGCTCGCTGCAATAGCAGGAATGGGCTGGATGGCTGTGTATCGAATGAAATTCGGAGAAATCAAGACGGTCATGCATCCCTGGAACGGCGGTGAAGCTGTATCCCGTCAGGCAGGGTATCTAGAGCTTTTACTGCAGACGTTGCCGGCCTATATGCTGCTCACTTCTGTGGCGGTTCTGGGGATCGTCTGGTTCCAGAAGCTTTATGGCGGGCTGATTCTTTCGTTTGCCTTATGGATGCTTGACACCGTGAGCTTAGGAAGTGTCCTTGGAGACTGGACGTTGTATGCAGCTTTCCTACCCCAAGGAACCTCGTTCATCGCCAATCGAGTTATCCTACTGGTCTGTGCATGTCTTTTCCTGTTATGGGCTGTCTGGCTCATAGATATACGGGATCGCTGGATTGGAAGGGAAGAGGAGTAGAGAGGATTTTTGAGCATGTTGCTTTTGATAAAGAGAGAGGGGGGAAACGATGATTTCCGATCAGCAATTAACGGAGCGCATGGCAATGGGAGAGCAGGAGGCTTTCGAGCTTCTGGTTACCCGTTACCATGGTCCGTTGCTTAATTTCGTGACTCAGCAGCTGAAGGATCGGGGGAAGGCCGAGGATATCGTGCAAGAGACGTTCATCCGACTCATCCGGCACCTCCGGGAACATGGGGGGATGGAGCAGTTGCGGGCCTGGCTGTACAAGGTGGCGTTGAACCTGTGCCGGGATTATTGGCGCAGCGCTGCTTTTCGCTCCGAGCACACCGCTGCCGAGGCTATGCCGGAGAATGCCGATCCTGCTCCCGGAGCTCCAGAATTGCTGGAAAGGCAGGAGACAGCCAGGCAGGTTGCCGCCACTTTAGAGTATTTACCGGATGTTCAGCAGGAAGTGGTGAGGATGCGCTTCTTCCACGACCTGAAACTGCAGGAAATCGCGGAGCTGATGGAAATCCCTCTCAGCTCTGTCAAATCGCATTTATACGGAGCCTTGCGAAAATTAAAACGCATATTGGCTAAGGGCGCTGCCTCAGATTTATCTTCCCCGCAGGCGGGAAGCCGTAACCGAAGTAATAAGAATAAAGACAAGAACGAAGACAAGGAGGTGCCGCTTCATGAATCCGTCTATCGATAGAGAGCTTGAGCTGCTGGAGCAGCAACTGCAGGAGCCGTTACGGCGAGCGATGCAGCCTCCGCCATCTCCGATGGAGACAGCCGAGTTAATCCGCAAGCTTCAGCCCGAATTCGACGCGCTGAAGGCCGACCAGGCGTCAGAGTCGCTTCAGTTCAATGCACAGGTCGAGCCTCCAACTTTGCGGAAGCTGCTGCGCAGCCAATTCCGTCTGAATCGCAAATCATTGATATTGTCCAGTTCAGCGGTGTTTCTGATGCTCATTCTTCTCGTTGACCCGTACCAGCCGGTACTGTCCATCGGTGCACTGCCGAACTCGCTGTTTCCTGTTATTACGCCGCTGATGCTGATCGCCTCCATGCTGTTCAGCTATCGAACCTGGGATTCCGGGATGCGCTCGGTCGAGAGCATTACGCCGTATCCTCCTGCGCTTGTCATGTACAGCCGTATGCTTATGGTCATCGCCCTGGTTGTAGTCTGGGCATTTATCAGCTCGCTCATCGTAAGTGTCCGGGTTTTTCAGGCGGGTGAATTCGTCTTGCCGCTGGGGCCATTCCTGCTGCAATGGCTTGGGATCACACTTCTGACGAGCGGAGCGGCCATGTACGTTCTTTTCCGCAAAGGAATTTACTACGCGCTGGCTAGCGCCGTGGCTGTGTATGCGCTGTGGTTCATTTACATTGATAATTCCAGTTCGTACGTATTGCGCGTCGAATATCGAGCAGTGATTGACGGTTTGCTGCTGGCTGCAGGAGTGCTGCTGCTGCTTCGCTCATATTATCGCAGCCGCAAAATGAAATTCGAGATGAAGGCGGGTGCAGGCGATGATATCCATTGATTATGTACGGCAGCCTGTAGGCTCGTTTATGCTGGAGGTTGAACAACTGCGATTATATCCCGGGCTGACGCTGCTCGTCGGTGCCAATGGGGCGGGAAAGTCTACACTGCTGAAATTGCTGGCTACGGTGGAAAAACCGCGAAAGGGCAGGGTTACTTACCAACAGCGGGAAGCGGGCGATTACCTGCCGCTCGTTCGCAGCCAAATCGGATACGTACCTTCAGATCTGGAGCTGTATGAAGAGATGACGACCTATAAGCTGCTTGTTTATCTCGCCGAACTGAAAGGGGTATTTCAAATTGAGCCGGTCGAGCGCCTAATTCGTGATTTTCGGCTGGAGGCTTATCGCAATACCCGGATCAAACGTTTATCGATCGGTGTTCGCAGAAGAATTGCTATCGTCCAATCGCTGCTGGCCCAGCCGAAATTTCTCTTTCTCGATGAGCCGTTGAATGCCCTGGATTCGGGGGAGCGCAAAATGGCGATTACGTATTTAACCCGCTATGCGCTGGGACGAATCGTCGTAGCGGCCGTTCATGAATTGAATGAATGGGAAGCGGCGGCAAATCACATATTATGGCTTGATAACGGCAGGATTCGCTTTGAAGGGGAGGCCGCGGAATGGAAGTGGAATCTTCCCTCGAAGGTCTGGGAAGGGGTAATTACGAGGGAGCAGCTATGTCGTTTTCCGGAGCGGAGTGTTATGTTTATGAGAGAGCTTAAAGAAGGAATTTTTGTACGGCTCGTAGGGGATCGGTTGCCATTACCTGGTTTGGAAGAGGTTCAGCCGTCGATGGAGGATGCTTATTTTATCCGGAAGTTCTCCGCGAATTTTTCGAGCGTGTAGGCTATCCACATGTGGACAACTAGACCGAATTACTATTGAGGATGGTTATTGGCAGTAAAATGTGTATATGTGCACGGATCTATAGCAATTGCTCGGAAATTATAAACAGTATGCACATTCATATGCACATATGAACAAATGGGTCGTTGCTTTTTAGCTGACGGCTTATTTGTTGTATTTTGTTATCCACAGCAAAGAAGGCAATAGTCGGATATTCAGGATTTTTATAATTCATAGGAATTTTATCGGATTTGGTATTTTCAAACGGATCATTATATGAGAGAATATGAAAAACATGACTCCCGTTTTAGGGTATGCAAATTTTAAAGGAGGATTTAACTATGTCTGAAGAGCGTCAACTCGGTCTTGAAACACTTGCGGTTCATGCCGGTCAGGAAATTGATCCTACTACTTATTCTCGCGCAGTACCGCTGTATCAAACAACATCCTTTGGCTTCCGTGATACGGAGCATGCGGCCAATCTGTTCGGATTGAAGGAATTTGGCAACATCTATTCCCGCATTATGAACCCGACAAACGATGTGTTTGAGAAAAGAATAGCGGCGCTCGAAGGCGGCGTTGGCGCACTTGCAACGAGCTCCGGTCAGGCGGCTATCACATTTTCTATCCTGAATATTGCAGGTGCTGGGGATGAAATCGTCTCCTCCTCAACCTTGTACGGCGGAACCTATAACCTCTTTTCTACTACGCTTGCCAAACTGGGAATCAAGGTGACATTTGTGGATTCGTCCGATCCTGAAAATTTCCGTGCGGCGATTACGAATAAGACCAAAGCCTTATTTGCGGAGACGATCGGTAATCCGAAGGGCGATGTGCTAGATATTGAAGCAGTGGCAGCCATTGCTCATGAGCATGGTATTCCACTAATCGTAGATAATACTTTCCCAAGTCCATATTTGCTTCAGCCGATTAAGCATGGTGCGGATATCGTGGTTCACTCTGCCACGAAATTTATCGGTGGACACGGAACATCCATCGGGGGCGTCATCGTAGATGGGGGCAAATTTGACTGGGCAGCAAGCGGCAAATTCCCTGGATTGACCGAGCCGGATCCAAGCTACAACGGTCTTGTCTATACGGAAGCGCTTGGCCCGTTGGCTTATATTCTCAAAGCTCGCGTTCAGTTGCAGCGCGACCTTGGGGCATCCTTGTCGCCGTTCAATGCTTGGCTCCTTCTGCAAGGTCTGGAGACGCTTCATTTGCGTGTTGAACGTCATAGTGAGAATGCGCTCAAAGTAGCCAAGCATTTGGAAGCTCATCCTCATGTGGAATGGGTAAGCTACCCTGGACTTCCTAACCATGAGTCCTACGCCCTTGCACAGAAATATTTGCCGAAAGGCCAAGGGGCTATTCTGACCTTCGGAATCAAAGGCGGGCTTGAAGCAGGGCGCAAGCTGATCAACAGCGTTAAACTGTTTTCGCATTTGGCCAACGTCGGCGATTCGAAATCCTTGATCATTCATCCGGCAAGTACAACGCATCTGCAATTGTCTCCAGAGGAGCAGCAGTCGGCAGGTGTTTCTCCTGGACTCATTCGCCTTTCCATCGGTACGGAATCGATTGAGGACATCATCTATGATCTGGATCAAGCGATTGCGGCAAGCCAGGCTTAGTCATTTGCCAACAATATATTAGCATAGGCTGCTGCCGAAGGTTTGAGATTTCAACCTTGGCAGCAGCCTTTTTTGATTAGAGATGGGAGATTATCGTGTCTGTTGTTGCTTGTGGTCATGAGATGTGAGGTGGTTTCTTCGAATTTTTTCTAATCACATTCATAATAACTGCAAACTACTTGCCCAACAGCCTTCGCAGCTACGAGGAGTGCATCTTCATCGATTTCAAATTTCGGGTGATGGTTAAAGTAAGGATTTTCTACTCCTTTTGGTGTGCAGGCAATATAGAAGAAGCAAGCTGGGAATTTCTCAGCATAATAAGCAAAGTCCTCGGAAGGGGACATCGCCGGGAACTCCTTCACTTCTTTGATGTCCTGATCATTCATATTACGCAAGGTTTCCGCAACCTTAGCTGTAAGCTCAGGATCATTATAGAGAGGTGGATAATCTGGAGTATACGTAAGCTCGCAGGTTACGCCAAACTGTTCTTCAATCCCTCTTACAATTCGTTTCACTTCTCTTTCGATCGTTTCTTTTGTTTCTACCGTCATATAACGGATATCGCCTTCAAGCTCGACACTGTCCTTGATCACGTTGAAGGTACCTTTTCCATCAAAGGAGCCAATTGTGATCACCCCGATATCGAATGGACTTAATCTGCGGCTAACTATCGTCTGTGCAGCTGTAACAAAGTGGGCAGCAGCAACGATGGCATCGTTAGCAAGATGAGGGGAGGAACCATGTCCGCCTCTTCCTTGAACCTTTAATTTCATGTATGCCCGGCCATTAAAGGAATATCCCGCATGATATCCTACCGTACCTGCAGGTCCCATAGGTAACAAATGAATACCGAAGACGGCATCTAAGTCGTCAATTAAACCAGATTCTACGATGCTTTTTGCTCCACCTGGCGGTACCTCTTCTGCATGCTGGTGAATAATTTTGATTGTACCTGGAATAGAGTCCTTTAATTGAATTAAGCAATCCGCTAAAACTAATAAGTAAGCCGTGTGTCCGTCATGTCCACATGCATGCATAAGGCCTGGATTTTTAGATTTAAAAGGTACGTCGGCTTCTTCTTCAATCGGCAGGGCATCAAAATCTGCGCGTAGGCCAATTGTTTTTCCTGGCTTTCCACCCTGAATAGTTACAACAATGCCATAACCATTTCCAACATTCGTTTGAATATCAACATCTTTACCTTTATAAAAATCCGCAATATACTTAGCCGTTTTCTCTTCTTTAAACGACAGTTCTGGATTCTGATGCAAATGACGACGGATGCTGATGATCTCTTCTTTCCGTGATTCTAACATGCTTATTAGTTTACTTTTCATCAATTCCGTCTCCTTTTTAGAGCACAGAATAGAGTAGCCTCTATTCTGTGCCAAATATTAAAGTGAGCTGAATCTTAACTTGGATATGAACAGTATTTATTAACTGGCGCTTTTTGCTGGTTGTTTGTGCACTGCTTTTTTCGAGGAAGCTTCCGAAGATTTACCAGCATTTTTGGGCACCATAAACATAATTGATAGAATCGACAGGATACCGAATATTACGTTAACAACAATCCCGATGGATGCTGCACTTTCAACACTTCCAACTGCTGCTACTGAACTATATACGGTTGCGGAAATGGCAACACCGATCGCACTACCCAGTGAGCTTGCCATTTTATATACGCCGGCAGCTTCACCCACTTTGTTGGCTGGTGCATTAGACACGGAGGTATCTGTGGAAGGTGTTGCATAGATACCCAGTCCAAGACCGAATAAAGCAAAGCCGATAAATACGACAACGGTATACGTAAATCCAGGCAAGAATGTTAAGCCCATCATAGCTACCCCAACCGTTGTGATTAGAGCGCCCCAAACCATCGGTGCTTTCGCGCCTACCTTTTGCAAAATTTTCTCTCCGACACGAATCATCGCAAGAACAGCTACTAGGTAACCAATGGATAACATGCCGGATTGGAATGCAGTGAATCCACGACCTACCTGAACATACGTATTCGCAACAACAAGTGTTCCGGCAATGGCGTTCAATAGGAAGTTCGAGAAGGTTGCCCCAGCGTATGGTTTATTTTTAAACAAAGAGAAATCAATGAGTGCAATATCTTTCTTTTTCTCCACTTTGAAGAAGACAACTGCTGAAACAACAGTTACGATTGCAAGGATAATGGAGATTGGGCTTGTCCAGCCCAGGTCTGCGCCGAACGTGATGAATACGTTTAATGCGACCATAGTAATCGCAAAGATCACTAGTCCACTGTAATCAAATTTGAATTTACCTGTTCCTTCAGCCTTGCTCTCTGGTGTATCTTTAATTAGCCACATTCCAAGCAGAGCAAAAATCACGGAGAAGATAAAGATCCACTTCCAGCCCATATAGGTTGCAATGGCACCACCCGCGAAAGAACATACACCAGAACCGCCCCAAGATCCAATGGACCAATAACTAAGTGCGCGTTGCCTTTCTTTCCCATCGAAGTAAGCCTTCATTAAGGCAATCGTTGCTGGCATAATACAAGCAGCAGAAAGTCCTTGAATGACACGCCCAACAATTAACAATGTGGCTCCTTGCGCGAATATCAGACATAAGGAACCGATAATACTTAAAATTAACCCTAAATACGTAATTTTCTTGCGTCCAATTTTATCGGCAATTCCACCAGCAGCTACAATAAACATCCCTGAGAATAAGGCTGTCAAGCTAATAGCTATATTCAGCGTTCCATATGAAACCCCTAAGTCGGATTGAACAGCAGGGACGACATTGACCATCGCTTGTGCAAAAAGCCAGAAAGTGATAACCCCAAACACAATCCCTGTGATCAGCTTATTCGTACCCTTATAATTGTCCACCACATCTAGACCTCCCCAAATTTTAACTAAATTTTTAACGTTTGGTTTAATAAAAATAGTGAAAGCGGAAACAACTAGATTTAACAACAAAGCTTTATTGTATTTCTATACTACGATTATAGAAATTTAAGCAAAATAAAGAGAGTCGATTTTTGTGCTAATCGCTCTCTGATAAGGATCAAAATTAATCTAACATTTTGTATGTGAAAAATTTGGGTGTGAGTTTTTGACTTTCATGACCATGGGATTAACCTTTAGGGAGGATAAGAGGTCAGTAGACTTTTCGAATTTCAAAAAAGTGAATAGCATTACTAGTTAAATAGGAATAAAATGACCAATCATTTTCAACCGATTCATCAAAGATCTCTAGGGAAGGTCTACTGGAATTAATAATGTAATCCATGATCTCCGCATCCATACCATACTTACTGTTCAAATTCCGCCATTTAGTGTATAGGGCTCCATGATTTTTATCAAATACATACTTACGTACTTGATAATCTCCTTTTGGCATTCCTGATATCGTTACATGAATTTCTTTATTGAGTTTTTGCAGGAATGCCTCTTCAATGGATAAATAAGGATTGATAACATTGCAATTCATCAGGATCAACTGGTATCCCCGCTCATTTCTTGTCATAATGTAATCCTGATCCTGTGCAACAACTTCACCACGAAGCCGCTTTAAGAACATTAAAGCAAAATAAGCTGGACGTTTGCCCTTTAAATAATGGAATAATTCGATACCATCCATTCGGTAGCGCTGACCTTTCTCTGCGTTCTCATGTACGATGGTATTAATCCAAAAAGCAACTGTTCTCACATCATGGGATATATCCAAAATATTTTTTAAAATCAATGCGCCGCGGAAAAATGTCCCGTTTGTAAACCGAGTATCACCTGAGAGGGTATTCCAGGAAACAAGATGCAGCGGTTTTTCGATATGGTTCCTCTTCAAGTAGAGCTTCAACTTATTTGTTTTTTCCTTGATATAATCTTCCGCTACATCGAAATTTAATTCCGCCATTTCTTTAAAGTTAATAACCTCATTTTGATTGGCCTCATAACCGATAAAATCAATGAACTCATTATGCTCTAGCTGCCACTTGTGATGATTACTCGTCATTCCTTTGTGGAAGGAAAAGGGCATATACACGCCGACATGGATCGAGGGAGCCAGTGTTTTTAATACTTGATGTAGTTTTAAATACAATCTCCGAAGTTCTTTGGGATCAACTCCTGTGTAATATGGCTCGTAAAACATGACATGCCATTGATTAACAAAAGATTCTCCGTAAAGTTGTAAGCAATGCTTCATGAAATGAACAAGCTTTGTGAAATACTGTTCTTCCTCTCTTGCAATATCTATATAATTTACCCTTATAAATAAAGATAGATCATGCTTGATCATAAATGCCAATGCACTATCTATATTAAAGTATGGTGATGTGGATGGAATCTCTTCATCAGTCTCCACCTCGGGTGGAATGGCCTTATTACTGATAAGGTGGCGGACTCCAATATATTTTAACCGCAAATCCCTTTTGACATCTAATACTTGAGAACGAACATCTTCTTTTAATAACTCGAAAATTTCTCCGATAATAAGAATGGAATAGGGATCGTTTAGGCTCACTGGCTCAAGTGGAGACAGAGATATTGGCAGCTTTTCATACTTTGTTTCTGTATGGGTATAAGATTTGGAATCATCCAAATCCATAGTGCTTAACTTTGCTATTATCTCCGATGATTGGATAAGATTCGAAACATCCTCTTTGCTATAGCTTTGAACCGAATCCTCCTTTTGAACAATATGACTGTCTCGATAAACATGGGGTGTCATACCATACACTTCTTTGAAATAATTAGTAAAAGACTTTGTATTGGGAAAACCATTATTCATCGCGATTTGTGAAATGGTGTCTGTTGTATAAAGTAAATCCTTCATACTATGCTTAAGTCTAATATTCATTAAGTAACGACTAAAACCCATCTCCAATTTCTGTTTAAAATAGCGGGATAAATAGCTTGGCGAAAAAAAGTATCTCTTGGCAACTTCCTCTAATGTAATCATCTGATCGTAGTTTTTTTCCATATAATCAATGATTTGCCTTAGACGCCGATCACCTGTATCGATTTTCTGAATGACACTTCCTTCTTCTTTAAAGCTACGTATCAAAATAAGTAGGAGTTGGCAGATATAGCCATTGACCTCTATTCTGTAACATTCATCCTGTCTGTAGTAACTAATCATTATATTCGCTAATAGTTTACGAATGGCCAAAATCATACTTTCTCTTCCAAGATCAGCTTCTCTTGAATAGCATTCAAACCGCTGATTGCGATAATCAACATAGTAATGATTCATGAAGGCGTCGGATATAGACAGGATCATGACCTTACTCTGTTCATTTCCTTGAACCTGATATAGCTGATGATGATTAATGACAAGAAAATCGTTTTCTTCCATTTGATAAAAGCGACTGGAAGTCTCAATTTTTAATTCACCATGAATGACCAAAATTAATTGAATCCCTTTATTGATTCTGGGAACCAATAACTTTATATGTTGAAATGATATTTGAAAATCTGACAATGCATTGTTCACCCTAAATCCCCCCAATCGCACAGATCTAGTCCTCATCTGATTTAATTCATTTTGAAGAAATTTAGAAGAGTTAGTCAAGTACTTTTTAATGGGACTTACTGAAATGGCCAACGACTGGAATTCCTGCTAATTCATCTATTTACATAAATCATAAAAAAGTTTAAAATGAATATAAAGTTTCTCAAGGGAAAAATTATTTCCCTAGTCCAAAAATGATTATCGTTCTCAATTACATGCTGCTCCGGGATGCTCCCGGGGCAGCATGTGCCATTTTAAGGGCACTAACAATAGTATTCATTCTCAATTAGTTACCAGATCAAGGGAGGAGATATCATGCAAGCAATACACAAAGGGGTACCTGCAGTTCAACAATCGTCGAAGCTGCCTGATCCGAGAAAACGTCGTCGCCACTCGCTGCTAAGCATGCTGCGGCATCGCGAAATTGTTCTGGCCTTGGGCAGCGGCCTGCTTATGCTGACAGCCTGGGGAGTAGGATCAATCTCGCAGACGGTATCCGTGTTTATCTATGTTGCCGCTTATTTTATGGGGGGATTTCTCCAGGCAAAGGAAGGGCTGGAGACGTTAATTAAGGAACGTGATCTGGATGTTAACCTGCTTATGATTGCCGCAGCCTTGGGGGCGGCTTCTATTGGCTACTGGAATGAAGGCGCAATGCTTATATTCATCTTTGCCTTGAGCGGGGCGCTGGAGTCTTTTGCAAGCGAACGTAGCCAGAAGGATATTTCAGAGCTTATTTCCTTAAAGCCGGAGACGGCGGTAAGGGTGGGAGAGGATGGCATGAAGGTCGTCGCTGTAGAAGATTTGGTCATCGGTGATTTGCTGATTGTGAAGCCGGGCGAAATTATTCCAGCGGATGGCTTAGTGCGCAGTGGGGGCTCCGCCGTAAACCAAGCTACGATTACCGGTGAATCCATTCCCGTGGATAAATCGATCGGAGACAATGTGTTTGCGGGGACTTTGAATGGGGAAGGTGCCTTGTATGTTGAAGTAACGAGCCCTGCGGAAGGAACCTTATTCGCCAAAATTATCGCATTGGTGGAGCAGGCGCAGAATGAAACACCGGAATCCCAGCGATTCATCAAGCGGCTGGAAGGCGTTTATGCCAAAGTCGTTGTGGCGGCCACGGCAGGTCTTATCTTGTTAGCTCCGTTGCTGTTAGGCTGGAGCTGGTCGTTCACTTTCTATAAAGCGATGGTCTTTCTTGTCGTTGCTTCACCTTGCGCACTGGTCTCTTCGGTTATGCCGGCGATGCTCTCGGCCATGTCGAAAAGCGCCAGGAAGGGAGTTCTATTCAAAGGCGGAGCTCATATGGACAACTTAGGCAATACACAAGTAGTGGCATTTGATAAGACCGGGACGCTGACAGCTGGACAGCCGGTGGTTACAGAGCTATTTGTGGCCGAAGGGTATGACCGTTTGGAAGTACTGGCGGCATGTGCCTCCGCAGAGAGCTTATCCGAGCACCCGCTTGCCCGGGCTATCGTAGAACGTGCTGCTATTGAAGGTGTGCAGCTAAGGGAAGCGGAGGATATGAAATCGATCACGGGCTGGGGCATTGAGGCTAGGGTCGACGGACGAATATGGCGGATCGGGAAGGCGGAAGAGCATGATGCTGCGATGCCTGACGGATTGTTGGCACGACTGAAAAAATTGGCGTCGGAGGGCAACACCGTCTCTCTTATTATGCAGGACAATAATTATGTAGGTCTTATTGCTCTCCAAGACACCCTTCGATCTCAAGCAGTAGCTGTTATTTCCAAATTGCGTGAAATGGGGATTGCTACGGTTATGCTGACGGGAGACCGTAGTGAGACGGCCAAGGCGGTAGCGAGAGCAGCTGGCGTGGATCAGGCATTCGGCGATTTATTGCCAGAAGATAAGGTCAATCATATTAAAAATTTGCGGAAGAAGCACGGTCATATTGTCATGGTTGGGGACGGTGTCAATGATGCTCCTGCTCTGGCCGCTGCGACGGTTGGCATGGCTATGGGGGGCGGTGGAACAGGGGCTGCTTTGGAGGTTGCGGATGTCGTACTCATGAACGATAATCTGGAGATGGTTGCTGAAACGGTGGCACTGGCTCGCCGTGCTCGTAAAATCGTGAAGCAGAATCTCGTTTTCGCGGCTGGCATCATTCTTACCTTGATTATTGGGAACTTCGTGCAAGGAATATCACTTCCTCTCGGTGTAATTGGGCATGAAGGTAGCACGCTTCTCGTCATTTTAAACGGACTACGTCTGCTTCGTTGAAGCAGACCAGTCCGTCTTGATTCATGAATCCTTCATGTAACCTTCACTGAACACCGCTATTACAAATGTTGACCTTGGCTACTCATTCCAACATAATAAAGATTAGATGTTAACAATATTTATTATTTCATATATTGATCTAGTACTTGCGTGAATTTGCTTGGAGGAGGACGTTATACATGTATAAGTCTATTATTATCGGAACTGGACCAGCAGGGCTGACGGCAGCAATTTATTTGGCTCGTGCGAATTTGAACCCGCTTGTTATTGAAGGGCCTCAGCCTGGAGGTCAATTGACGACGACGACGGATGTAGAGAACTTTCCTGGTTTCCCGGATGGAATTTTAGGGCCGGAATTGATGGATAACATGCGCAAGCAGGCGGAACGTTTCGGTGCTGAATTCCGTACGGGTTGGGTGAATTCGGTTGATCTGAGCAATCGTCCGTTCAAGTTGCAGGTAGAAGGCTTGGGAGAATTGGTGTCTGAGACGTTGGTTATTTCGACAGGGGCAACCGCTAAATATTTAGGAATTCCGGGTGAGCAGGACAATGTGGGCCGGGGCGTCAGCACCTGCGCGACCTGCGACGGTTTCTTCTTTCGTGGCAAGGAAATTATCGTCATCGGCGGCGGAGATTCTGCGCTGGAGGAAGCTGGCTTCTTAACCCGGTTCGCTTCTAAAGTAACGCTGGTTCATCGTCGTGACGAGCTGCGTGGCTCGAAAATTATGCAAGACCGTGTACGTGCTAACGAGAAGGTGGAATGGGCCCTAAATCGCACACCGCTTGAGGTGCTTACGAATGAAATGGGCGTAACAGGCCTTAAAGTACGCAACAATGCGACCGGCGAAGAGGAAATCATCGAGGCCAGCGGCGTATTCGTAGCGATCGGCCATCATCCGAATACGGCCTTCCTTGGCGGCCAGATCGATACGGATGAGAACGGCTATATCGTGGTGAAGCCGGGAACGACCGAGACGAACGTACCGGGAGTGTTCGCTTGCGGCGATGTGCAGGATACCCGTTATCGTCAGGCAGTTACTGCTGCGGGCAGCGGCTGTATGGCGGCGCTTGATTGTGAGAAATTTATTGAGAGCATAGAGCATGAGGCAGAGACGACAACTGTAAAATAAAAATAAATACACGGCATGGAGATCATCAATAATTGCTGGAACAAGTAAGAGGAGAACGGATATCCGTTCTCCTCTTGAATTCTATGATGTGATAACGATGTTGGATAAATTATGTCAGACAAACAGACCGACAACAAGCTGAAATACGATATAACTGACAATTCCGCCGCCGATCAAGATGAATCCGCTTTTCTTCCGTCCTTGGAACAGGCGCAGCAGACCCAAGCTGCCCAATGGGGCGATGATCAGGATAAAAAACATCACAGTAATGAAAAGCTGAACGGAAATGTCCGATATATTTACTATAGTCATACACTTGTCTCCCCGTTTTCTATTATGGCTGACTGTGCAATGATATTTATCACACTATTAACATGTTTTATATTATACCTAAACTGTTATCCAAATAAAAGGAAATCGGATAGGAAAATAAGGCATATTAGCGTCTTTTTTTGTCAGCGGATCTAGGTGGTGAGGAAAGGGGAGGAGCATGGAGGATTCGACAAAACTAGAAGGCCTTTTCACATTAGGGTATGTTACAATGGGCTTGAACAACGAGATTTCGTATATTTCATGTAGAAGGGTTGGGAGATGATGAAGCAGCAAATCGCAAAACGATGGATTACAGCTGGGATTGCAAGTGCTATTGTATTTGGTGCCTTACCCCCGGACGTCGGTTACAGTGAAGTGTATGCGAAATCGGAGATAGCTGCTGTAGAGACGGCTACCGTAACCTCTTCGAAGGAGCTTCGAACGACCCTGGCTGAACTCATGGGAGCTAGGCATATGATGATCACTATCAAATACCAGGGCGCGACGAGCAATCTGAAGGATATTTTGAAGGAAGCCATGAATGGGGCACTGGAGAGCGATCCATATACCAAGTATGTGATTGATCGTTATACATATTCATGGAAAGGAACCTCCAATTCCGCCAAAATTACTTTTCAAATTTATTACCGAGAGACTGCGGAGCAATCCGCTTACGTTAATGACCGGGTAAAAGTGATTCTTAAGGAAATTATTAAGCCTGGTATGAATAATCATCAGAAAATTAAGGCGATTCACGATTATGTCGTGTTAAATATGAAGTATGATATAGGGTTGCAGAAATATACCGCATACGAAGGGTTGAAGACAGGCGAAGCGGTATGTCAGGGATATACGCTGCTATCGTATAAGCTGCTGCAGGAGGCAGGAATCGATAACCGGATTATTGAGGGCAGTGCGGGTGGCCAGCTTCATGCCTGGAACCTGGTGTATTTGGATGGACATTGGTATCACATCGACACCACATGGGATGATCCTGCTCCAGATACGCCGGGCGTTGTTAAATACGGTTATTACATGAGGACGGATGAGCAGATGAGAAAGACACATACCTGGACTAATGTGTATCCGGCGGCTAACCAGTCTTATCGTCACACGCTCAGTTCGTTAATCACCGCAGGAGGTCAAGCTGCTGCTGGTCTTCAGGAGTTGGAGAAGCAGTTGGAGTATACACTTTACAATCCGGATTCGGCACTTCGTAATGTGAAGGGAATTCAAGGACAGGTCAGACAAGCGATCAGCAACAAACAGAATACCGTTACGATCCGATATGCAGGCAGTGAACGACAGTTGGTCGATCATTTGAGCAGCTTGTATGAGCTTCATATTAAGAATATCTCCTATCTGGCCGAGCCGCTGGAAGGGACCAATGATTTGCGTGTCGAGATTCATTGGGATAATTATTAAGTATCAGGAGTGCCACTTCAGCCTATATTGGCCAGCTATAGCCTATATAAACAAGCTATAGTAAAAGGAGCTGTCCGTAGTAGAGAAATCTACTTTTGGGCAGCTCCTTTTTGCGAGATAAGAGAGATTTTATGATTTTGGTGATGGGGGATGAAACTCGCATTCAAGCAAGGGAATCAATTTGGTGCGTTTGCGCCATTTGTATCCCAGCCAAATGATCAGGAACAACGGGACGCTGATATAGGACACGACTACGCCGTACCAATCGATCTTTCCGCCGGTAAAGGCGGAAAGATTCTGCCCTAGAATGACGATAAAGCAAAGAATGAAGGCAAAGATAGGCCCGAAAGGGAACCATTTTGCTTTATAAGGAAGATCGTTCAAATCTCTTCCTTGGGCAACATAGGCTCGGCGGAAGCGGTAATGGCTAATGGCAATGCCTAGCCAGGTAATAAAACCGCACATGCCTGAAGCGTTAAGCAGCCATGTGTATACAACCCCATCTCCGAACAGGGAGGCCAAGAAGGCGGTCATCCCGATCAGGGTCGTCAGCAGCAAGGCATTTACCGGCAGCCCCCTACGGCTCAGGCGAGCGAGGAATTTCGGCGCTTTGCCTCGCTTGGCTAGAGAATAGAGCACGCGGGAAGAGGCGTACATGCCAGAGTTCCCGGCCGATAGAACGGAAGAGAGGATAACAGCATTCATGACAGAGGCCGCGAAGGCTAGTCCGGCTTTCTCGAATACGAGGGTGAATGGACTCACACCGATGCTCTCAATGCCGTCTTTAAGCAAATTGGGATTCGTGTATGGAATCAATAAGCTGATGACCAGTATAGCTAGAATGTAAAAAATTAGAATACGCCAGAATACCTGTCGGATTGCCCGGGGAACGTGCTCCTGCGGATTATCGCTTTCGCCTGCAGCAACGCCAACCATTTCCGTTCCCTGAAAGGAGAAGCCCGCGGCCATAAAAACGCCGAGAAAGGCGAAGAATCCACCATGGAAAGGCGCATCGCCAATCGTAAAGTTCTTGAAGCCGACCGCCTCGCCGCCGATAATGCCAAAGATCATGAAGACGCCGAGAACGAGAAAGATAATGACTACAGCGACTTTAATTGTTGCAAACCAATACTCTGATTCACCATATCCTTTGACTGATAAAAGATTGAGGCCTAGGATAATGCCGAGAAATAAGACGCTCCATATTAAGGAAGAACTGTCGGGAAACCAGTACTTGATAATGAGCGTTGCAGCCGATAGCTCAGCGGCAATCGTAATCGCCCAGTTGTACCAGAAATTCCACCCCATAGCGAAGCCAAGGGAAGGGTCGACGAAGCGTGAGGCGTAAGTCTCGAATGAACCTGAATCCGGCATATACGTAGCGAGCTCGCCTAGGCTTGTCATGAGAAAGTAGACCATAATTCCGACAGCGGCATAGGCGAGAAGGGCACCGCCAGGTCCGGCGGAAGCGATCGCTCCTCCGCTCGCAAGGAACAATCCTGTGCCGATGGAGCCGCCAAGTGCGATCATCGTCATGTGGCGTGCTTTTAATCCCCGCTTTAAATTATCGGTTGTTGTTACTTTTTTACTGCTCATTGTCTGCATCCTTCCATAGTATTTGTAACGATAGATCAGGAAAAAGAAAAAGACCGTCGGAAAGGTTCCGCGGTCTCGTTATTTATACCGTGATCCTCAACATCGTTCGTAAAAAAGATAGCTCAACACGGCCTGCCTTCCAGTTAGGAAGTAGACCGTGACAGTTCTGTCCCTTTCGGAAACAGCCCCAGCATGTCCGTCTATGGAGGCTTGACGTTCACACTTCGGCGATGCTGCCTTTCCAGCTGATTCATTGGCGGCTCCTGCGCCTCCTCAGATGTACTTATCAACATCGCGACCTCTACCTCATCCAGATGATTGATGAGGCTTGAATTTTTAAGTTGTCAAGTGATAATTCAGTATATAACAGCCGCCCGATTAGAGCAACGCCTAGAATTTTACATTTATATTGTACGGAATAGTTCAAAGCGTCAGCGAATGTTAATCATCCTTCGAACTGCTCTGTCTATGCTGGGCCATTTGCTGCCAAATGGTTCCGGCCGCCTGCTCGCCGGATTCGATGCGCTCCAGTGCCATTCTCGCCTGAAGGCCGACCTCGAACTCGGGATCATCGGCAGCAGCGCGGAGTGCCTCCTTCGCATCGTCCGTTCCGACTTCGTAAAGGAAGCGGGCCGCCCGCCAGCGAACTAGCTTGCTTGAATCCCGCAGGGCGGCGATCATCGCCCCAGTTGCTGCCGGATCGCCGATATCGGACAGCGTATCACCTGCTGTCCGGCGTACAGCAGCCGACTTGTCACGGAGCGCCTCATACAGCAACTCCATGGCCTCCGGCGTGCCGATGTCGCCGAGGTAGACGACAGCGAGACGGCGCACTTGCATTTGCTTGTCGTGCAGCACCTCGGCAAGCAGTGGCAGCGCTGTGTCGTCCGGCTTCAGCGCCTCGAGGCCCGCGTAGCGAACACGCCAATCGTCGCTCTTCAACTGCTCGCGCACCTCATCCAGACTAAGCTCACGACGCTGCTCAACGAACTCGCTTTCGCTGCTTCCATGCTGAATTGCTTGCGCTACAAGAGTCACTAGCCGCTCTGGAGGGTAGGCTGCCTCCAATTCTTGCTCCACCTCGCGAGCGATATCCGTCAGTTCCCCATAGCGCACACCGTAATCGGTCAGCTTTCGTTCTTTGATAAGCGTCGCGCTCGACACTTCAGTCACGGCGTTCACAAAGCGCTCCCCAAGGCCGACGCGTTCCTCCAAGTTTCCGGATTTTACGCGGATTTGCATCGGAATGCCGCGGAAAAATTGCACGAATACCTGTGCCTCACCATATCCTTGCGCAGCCTCTGTATCCCCCTGCTCCCAAGCGGAGGCAATGCCCTCCTGACCGAATTGGTTCTGTACCTCAGCTAAAATCGCTGACCAGTCAGCATTGCCTTTCCGGTCAAGGGCAACGAAGTCGGCGGTATGAAACACACTTTTTACCCCGGGAATATGCAGCATTTTTCCGATCCAAGGCGGGGCAGAGCGTTCGTTATCTAGCGTATATGTTTTACGGATGCCTGGCTCGAGACTTTTGCTCAGATGCAGCTTCATTGTGTTCGGGCTCGGCGTTGGCTCGATAAATACAATTTTCATCATTTGTTCACACTCCTTTCGGTTTATTGTACCTTAATGCATGGCATTACCCAAGTCTTAGGCGAGGAGAGCTCTTGTGAAAGTGCAGTTAGGAATAAAAAGGAACTGAAGCGGCACAATACAAGTAGAAAAAATTGACTTTCATAGGGGGGCATCGTTCTCATGTTCCAGAGGCAGGAAAGGCTGCTGACCATCATTTGCCTCGTTGTCGCGGTCATTATGCTATACGCCACGATAAAAAGTGCTCTACGTTATATGGGGCACCAGTAGAATCAGGGGGGCCGCCAGACGGCATGATCATGATAAAAAAGGAGCTGAACCATGCCCATGTTTTCTATGGATCCAGTTATGTTGAGCCGGATACTTACTGGACTCACATTGTTCGTACATATTAATTTTGCCGCGATCGGCGTAGGCGTACCTCTCATCATCGCATTGGCAGAGTGGAGGGGAATTACGCATAAAGATCCTCATTATTCGCTGCTGGCTCGACGCTGGGCTCGCGGATTCGTAATTTCCGTAGCAGTGGGCGTAGTGACCGGAACCTCGATAGGTTTGCAGCTCAGCTTGCTGTGGCCCACCTTTATGCGCGTAGCCGGGCAAGCAATAGCGCTGCCGCTGTTTATGGAGACCTTTGCCTTTTTTATAGAAGCGATTTTTCTCGGGATATATTTATATACATGGGAGCGGTTCAGGCGGCCAGCGCTGCATCTGCTGCTGTTGATTCCCGTCGTCCTTGGGGCATTCTCCTCGGCGTTCTTCATTACAACGGTGAATGCATTTATGAACACACCGCAAGGATTTACACTGGAGAATGGAGTGTTTACGAATATAGATCCGATTAAAGCGATGTTCAATCCGGGTACGCCAACCAAAGTATCCCACGTTCTTGCATCCTCATTAACGATGAGCGCCGGGCTTCTTGCGGGAATTGCTGCTTATAGCTTACTGAGAGGACGTAATCACCCTTATTTCAAAAAAGCACTCAAGCTCACGGTGACATGCGCTTTTGTCTTTGCAATCTCTACGGCGGTGATTGGGGATTTCTCGGGTAAATTTCTCGCAAAATATCAGCCGGAGAAGCTGGCTGCGGCGGAGTGGCATTTTAAAACAATGGAGAAAGCACCGCTCATTTTTGGAGGAATTTTGGACGAGAACAATGAGGTGAAATATGCGCTGCACATCCCTTATGCCCTCAGTATTCTGGCTGGAAGCACTACGAATACGAAGGTTATCGGACTGGAGGACTTTCCGAAGGAAAACTGGCCCCCGCTGCTGGTACACTATATGTTCGATATGAAAGTAACGATTGGCGTACTGCTTGTTCTCATTCCACTGCTATTTTTGCTGCGAAGTAAATTTCCAGGGCGGAAAAAAGGCTACCCGAAATGGCTGTTGATCGGCATATTGTCGCTGGGACCGCTCGCGATGGTTTCGATTGAGCTTGGCTGGATGTTCGCCGAGATTGGGCGGCAGCCCTGGATTGTCCGCGGATATATGAAAGTTGCCGATGCGGCCACCACCTCTCCGCATGTCGGCTCGATGCTCGTGCTTTTTATTATCCTGTATCTGGTTCTCTGCGTATCCTGTATTTACGTATTAGCCAAGCTATTCCGCAATAAAGACGTGCTTGAAGAAATGAGAGAGCGGGGAATTGAGGGAGGGAGCCAGGGATGAGCTATGAACTCATAGGAATTACAGTACTTTGGACGTTTCTCTTCGGGTACCTAATTGTAGCTTCTATCGATTTCGGCGCCGGTTTCTTTAGCTATTACAGCGTGATTACAGGACATAACAATAGAATACACCATATTATTCAGCGCTACCTCTCTCCGGTATGGGAAGTGACGAATGTATTTTTGATCTTTTTCGTCGTTGGCCTTGTGGGCTTCTTTCCGGTATCCGCCTACTTCTACGGCACGGCACTGCTGGTTCCTGGCAGCCTGGCTATCGTGCTGCTTGGGCTTCGCGGGGCATATTATGCCTATAATACCTATGGGAGCAGCAGGGAAGACAATAAAGCTTACATGGCTATTTACGGAGCGACAGGGCTATTGATTCCAGCTGCATTATCTACGGTGCTAGCCATATCGGAAGGGGGCATTATCCGGGAAGAGGGCGGCCATGTGATTCTGGATTGGGCAGAGTTCTTCGCGAGCCCCTATACCTGGTCTGTCATTGTGTTAGCCATCGTGTCTGTGCTGTACATATCGGCCATGTTCCTGGCGTATTACTCGAAAAAGGCAGGGGACCGTATTGCTTTTGAAGTGCTGCGAGGCTATGCGCTCATGTGGAGCGCCCCGACGATCTTTGCTTCCGTACTGATTTTTTTTCAGCTGAATCGTCATAATTCAGAGCATTTTCAAAATATGCTCAATATGGCATGGATGTTTATAGCCTCGTTCGTCAGTTTCTTGCTAGCGATATTTTTCGTTTGGAAACGACGGCATTTGGGCTGGGCCTTCCTGTTTGTCATCCTGCAATTCGGATTTGCCTGGTATGGATACGGACGATCCCATCTGCCCTATATTCTGTTCAAGCAGGTGAGTATCTACGACGGCTTTACGAATGAGACGATGGCGGTAGCATTGATCGTTGCATTTATTGCCGGGCTGATCATTCTGATTCCTTCGCTTGTACTGTTGATGAGACTGTTTTTGTTTGATGCCAAATACATTCGGGGAGGAGCACCGAAGAAAGGATGAACGACACATGGAGTATTTCTTGATGATGCGTGCGCCGCAACTAGTCATTATCGGTGCGGTTTTATTTCTATTCGTTTACGCTTATCGCTTCAAAGATCCTTCCGATTAAATTTTGATTAATCCTTTGAATTTACGGGTGTATATGTTCCAAGTGTAGTAAAATAAACTGGATAAAAGACAAATCGGAGGGGAGTTAAAAGGAGGGGATCCTCAAGTATGGCAAAAAAGCGTTACACAAACATTGATAATATAAACACTGACAGATCGCTGAAACAATTCAGGCAATGGCGGGAAGAACGGCGCAGAAAGAAGAAAGACTATTCTTATATCATTCCGAATTCTCCGCCGCAGCTGGACTTTTTGCGGGAAAATAAGACTGAACTTACAGTCACCTGGATAGGGCATGCTACGTTTCTGCTCCAATATAAAGGCTTAAATATCGTTACGGATCCCGTATGGGCTGGTCGAATGGGGTTTCAGCGCAGGCTAGGAACGCCGGGAATTCCAATCCGGGACGTTCCTGAGCTTGATGTTATTCTCATATCCCATTCGCATTACGATCATATGCATATTTCCTCCATTCGCAAATTATATGGGGCAAATACCCAGTTGATCGTACCGATCGGGCTCGCGCGCAAATTGCGGCGCAAAGGATTTAAGCGCGTGCAGGAGCTCAGCTGGTGGGAGCATTTGGAGATTGGCGATGCCAAAATTTCCTTCGTGCCGACGCAGCATTGGACGCGCCGCACGTTGTTCGACATGAACACGTCGCATTGGGGCGGATATGTGTTGGAACCGGCACGGGTAAACGAAGGAGAGCAGGCGCAGGTTCTTTATTTTGCGGGGGATAGCGGTTATTTCCGGGGCTTTGAAGAGATCGGCAAGCGATACAATATCGATATTGCGTTATTGCCTATTGGAGCTTATGAACCGGAATGGTTCATGACTTCCCAGCATACAACGCCGGAGGAGGCGCTTCAGGCGTTCCTCGATGTCAAAGCCAAATTGATGATTCCGATGCACTACGGTACGTTTCGGTTGGCTGACGACACGGCCCGGGAGGCTCTGGATCGATTGGAAGAGGATCGCAAGCGCCGGGGAATCGCGGAGGAGGCTGTCAAAGTTTTGCTTCACGGCGAGACGCTCCGCTATCCTGAAAGCCAGTGAGTAGACGTAAGCCAAGACATCCTTTTAACGACCACAAAGACGCTAGCTCAGTGCGTCTTTTTTTTTGCGCGCAATTAAGGCCTTACGGGGGCGGGCGTCCATGATTTATGCTATAATGTTGACCAGTGTGTATTATTGAAAAAGGATGGTAATGCCGAAATGATAAGTACTACTGGTGTCACGCTCCGATATGGAAAACGAGCACTTTTTGAAGATGTAAATATAAAGTTTACGCCGGGAAACTGCTATGGTCTCATCGGTGCGAACGGGGCGGGGAAATCAACCTTCCTTAAAATTTTGTCCGGAGAGATCGAGCCGAACCAAGGCGAAGTGCATATGTCACCAAATGAACGCCTTGCTGTATTGAAGCAGAACCATTATGAATATGATGAATACCCTGTCCTGGAGACAGTGATTATGGGGCATACCCGTCTGTATTCCATTATGAAGGAGAAGGATGCTCTGTACGCTAAAGCCGATTTCTCCGAAGAGGACGGCATGCGGGCCGGAGAGCTCGAGGGGGAGTTCGCGGAGTTAAACGGCTGGGATGCCGAGCCGGATGCGGCAGCGCTTCTCATTGGGTTGGGAATTCCGCGCGAACTGCATGATAAGAAGATGGCTGAACTAAGCGGAAACGAGAAGGTTCGGGTACTCCTTGCTCAAGCATTATTCGGCCGTCCGAATAACCTTCTGTTGGATGAGCCGACGAACCACTTGGACTTGGAATCGATCCAATGGCTAGAAAATTTCCTCATGGATTATGAGGGAACAGTTATCGTCGTATCCCATGACCGTCATTTTCTGAATAAGGTTTGTACGCATATTGCGGACATCGACTTCGGTAAGATTCAATTGTACGTCGGAAACTACGACTTCTGGTACGAATCTAGCCAATTGGCACTGCAAATGCAGCGTGACGCGAACAAGAAGAAGGAAGAGAAAATCAAGGAGCTTCAAGCATTCATCCAGCGCTTCTCTGCCAATGCTTCTAAATCGAAGCAGGCTACATCCCGGAAGAAGCAGTTGGAGAAGATTACACTGGATGACATCCGTCCTTCCAACCGAAAGTATCCTTTCCTGCACTTCAAGGCGGAGCGGGAGGCTGGTAAGCAACTGCTTAGCGTTGAAGGCTTGACCAAGACGGTTGAAGGCGAGAAGGTGCTGGATAATCTTAGCTTTGTCGTAAATAAAGGCGATAAGATCGCCTTTGTTGGTCCGAACAGTATTCCAAAGACGACGTTCTTCCAAGTCGTCATGGGGGAGCTTGAAGCGGATGCGGGAGAATACAGTTGGGGGGTCACGACTTCACAAGCTTATTTTCCTAAAGATAACTCCCAATATTTCGATGGCGTTGACCTCAATCTTGTCGAATGGCTGCGTCAGTATTCTAATGACCAGGATGAGACATTTCTTCGCGGCTTCTTGGGGCGGATGTTGTTCTCCGGCGAAGAGGCACTGAAGAAGGCAAGCGTGCTGTCCGGGGGCGAGAAGGTTCGCTGCATGCTGGCGAAGATGATGCTGAACGGCGCTAACGTTCTCTTGTTCGATGAGCCGACGAACCACTTGGACTTGGAGTCGATCACAGCGCTAAATAACGGTTTGATCGATTTTGATGGAACGATTCTGTTTACGTCTCATGACCATCAATTCATCCAGACGATTGCCAACCGGATCATTGAGATTACGCCGAATGGCATCATTGATCGCGTCATGACGTATGACGAATATTTGGAGAGCGAAGAAATTCAAAACTTGCGCAAGCAAATGTATCCCGAAGAAAAGTAAGTGACAAAGCCTGGCGCATAAAACGTAAAAAGTCCGTGCAGGAGGTAGGCCTGCCGGACTTTTTTGTGCGTTTTGGAGCTCAGCATGCCATGCCTGGTGCTCCTATGACCCGCCTGTGCGGCGCCGCTGGTTATTCGGTTTCTTCGTGTTTTGGCTCTTCATCGCTTTTGTCTGTTGGGTTCCTGTAAACCCAGGCTTGTTCGATGCCGCCTGCTGCTGCTTTTTTTGCTGCAGCTTCTGGCGCATCGCTTCAGCTAAATCGATTTTTCGCGGTTCGTTGCTATCTGTCATATCAATCATCTCCTATAAGGAAAGGGGTTGTTCTTATTCTATACGTTTTTAATTTATTGGACAACGGGAATAATGAATAACGCTTTGCTTTAGCCTGAGGCAACACTGTTTCTCTAGACCCACACGAAGTTCATTTGCTACGATGATAGAACAAATTTTGTTTTACATATAGAGAAGGAGCTGGAGGTGCAGATTTGGACATTTATGATGAGATACGCAAAGGCGAGCGGGGGGCTTGGGTCAGCATTTCTGCTTATTTGGTACTGTCTGCATTTAAGCTGATCAGCGGCTATCTATTTGCATCGAGCGCCCTTTTGGCAGATGGTTTCAATAACGTAACCGATATCGTTGCTTCCCTTGCCGTATTGATAGGTTTGCGCATCTCTCAGAAGCCGCCGGATTCCGATCACGCCTATGGGCATTTGCGGGCTGAGACGATTGCCGCTTTAGTGGCCTCTTTTATTATGGCTACGGTTGGAATTCAAGTTATTTATGGTTCGATCCGTTCTCTTGTGACAGGGGTGGAGGTTGAGCCTGATGTCCGGTCGGCAGCAGTCGCACTTATCTGCGCGGCGGCGATGTGGTTCGTTTATGCTTATAATCGCAGGTTGGCTACACAAATCAATAACCAGGCGTTGATGGCTGCGGCGAAGGATAATTTATCCGATGCCTTGGTGAGTATTGGCGCGGCAGTCGGCATTATCGGTGCCCAGTTCGGCTTACCGTGGTTAGATACCGTAGCAGCCTTTGCAGTAGGACTGTTAATTTGTAAGACAGCTTGGGATATATTTAGGGATTCAACGCATCGGTTGACTGATGGCTTCGATGAGGGTCAACTTGGAGATTTGCGAAGCTGTATTGCTCAAATTCAAGGGGTAGAGGGCATACGGGATGTGAAAGCACGCGTCCATGGCAATCATGTGCTAGTTGATGTTGTGATTGAAGTAAACCCGCTGCTTACCGTAATGGAGGGGCATGAAATCAGCGACCGCGTTGAAGAGCAAATGCGGCGTATTCGAAACGTGATGCATGTTCATGTTCATGTAGAGCCGAAGGCAGAAGCCTAGGAGGAACCGTTAGAGTCAATGTACTCTAACGGTTTCTTTCAGCTTTGCTGCAAGATTCCATTATCCATCGGTGGTGATCATGCGATCATTACTTTCACCTGGCGGCACCATCGGGTAAACGTTTTGTTCTTCTTTCACATTAAACTCCATAAGTACAGGGCCAGGGATGCTCAGACTTTGTTGGATAATGGCTTCGGCCTCCTGTGAAGTGCTTGCCCGTAAACCGGTGACACCATAGGATTTAGCAAAAGTGACGTAATCTGGTGAAGAGATTTGCACGGAGGAGTAGCGCTTTTGATAAAATAACTGCTGCCATTGCCGAACCATACCGAGATATCCATTATTCAATATGGCGATTTTGATCGGCAAATCATAGTCAACAGCAGTCATCAATTCCTGCAAGTTCATCTGGAAGCTTCCATCGCCCGTAATGCATAACACGGGTTGGGAAGAATCCGCGATGGCTGCTCCTATCGCCGCCGGGAAGCCAAAGCCCATTGTGCCAAGACCTCCTGAGGTCAGAAAACGCCGCGGGCGAGCAAATTTATAGTGATGGGCCGTCCAGATTTGATGCTGCCCGACATCCGTAGCCACAATGGAACTCCCCTGTGTAAATTGATCCAGCAGCGAAATGACCTCGCCTGGGCTCAACAGTCCCTCTTCACTAGTATAATGGGGGACCTTCTTGGGCCACCCTGTTGCTTCGACTAACCATGGTGAAGGAGTGTGTCTGCTTCCAGCCAAGGGCAGCAGACGGTTTAGCAGCTCGCGGAGATCGGCCGTAATACCGATTCCTGCCGGGATATTTTTATTTAATTCCGCATTGTCGATATCGATGTGAATTTTCAAAGAACCTGGCGAGAAGGATTGAGCCTTGCCTGACACACGATCATTAAAGCGCGTTCCGAGACAGAGCAGGAGGTCTGCTTGGTGAACTGCCCGATTAGCGGCAAATGTGCCGTGCATACCAACCATTCCTAAATACCAGGGATGCCTTGCTGGGAAGGCACCGATTCCCATCAAAGTGCTTACGACGGGGATGCCGGTTTGTTCGACCAGAGCGAGTAGAGCCTCGGCCGCTCCAGAGGAGATGATGCCACCGCCGGCAAGAATGACTGGTCGCTGTGCCTGCGTGATACAATCCCAAACCTGAACGATCTCTTCTTCCGTGATGCGCGGGATTGCGGAATAGCCACGGATATTCAGGTGCTCAGCGGGCAAGAGGCCATCTGCTGCTGCGGTCATTACATCTTTAGGTAGGTCAATGAGCACAGGGCCTGGTCTTCCCGTAGAGGCAATATGGAACGCTTCTTTGATGATACGTGGAAGCTCTGCGACATTCCTGACAACATAATTATGCTTAGTAACGTCCATGGTCATCCCATAAATGTTCACTTCCTGAAAGCTATCGCGTCCAATGAGTTGAGTGGATACCTGTCCTGTCAAGATGACCAGTGGAACGGAATCCATAAATGCGTTGGCGATCCCAGTAATGGCGTTCGTTGCTCCTGGTCCTGAGGTGACCAGCGCGACACCAGGTTTGCCCGTCACCCGGGCGTAGCCGTCTGCTGCATGGATGGCCGCCTGTTCATGCCGAGTTAATATATGCCGGATATGAGGGCAGTCGTACAGCGCATCGTAAATAGGAATAACCGCCCCACCGGGGTAACCAAAGATCGTGTTGACTTTCTCTTCGATCAGACAATCCAGTAGCAATTGGGCACCGATGGACGGAGCTTGCCGGACAGTATTGTTTTCTCTCATCAAGATCCCTCCATTTTGTTATTTTGACTATTTTACTGCGTTTCACGAACCCCGAAAGTGACCCTGGTCATACAGAGGTGCTACAGATATCAAAAAAGGAGAGCCGCAGCCCTCCTTAATGAATGGATGATTAGTTCTGTAGATGATGCGAATTTATGCTCGGTTCTGGCTAATTATGCCGCTTAACATTTTCATTCCTCCATACAAAGTGTAGAAGAAGGAATCAGGCGCATGGAGTGAGAAGGAAAGATATTGCTTAGGGTCGATCCCTAGCATTTTTTCAAATAAAGCCGCGGTATCATAGGCATAGAAGCAGAAGTAGGTATATTGAAACTCCGGCATTTTCTCTGCAATCGTCACAATCTCATTGGCATATAAATTGACATTATTACCAGCCTCAGCAATCATAGTCAGCGCATCGTCAAGATCTACAGAGATTTCGATTTTCTTCTGGTTGATGACTGTAATTTTGGCCACGTGTTAACGCTCCTTCCAGTCTTAGATTTTGCCGATTTTCACTTGAAAGGTTTCTGGCCCCTGTTCAATATACTCCCAAGTAAATTTGCCAGGATGCATAGATTCAAACTGAAAACGAAGAGGCACAGGGTCGTGATCATTAATAAGGAGCATGGCTTCTCCTTGTTGAAGGTCGTTGTATGCGGCAAAAATGGTCTTGTGCTTTAGTTGTGGCGGATA
Organism: Paenibacillus lentus; assembly: GCF_003931855.1. Lineage (NCBI taxonomy): Bacteria > Bacillati > Bacillota > Bacilli > Caryophanales > Paenibacillaceae > Paenibacillus > Paenibacillus lentus. The sequence goes on from NZ_CP034248.1 coordinate 1,847,691, forward strand.
TTCTGTTGCATTGACTGTCGTCTTAATATTGTTCATGGTTGAATCCTCCTGTAATTAAAATTTGATGTGTTTGCGATCATTATATCAAGCCAGCCTGATGACATTGTGATACAAATCACTTGTTGAGAATAAAAATAATGCTCTAAAATTAGGTATTTAGTCGTTGTTTAGCTTGAATAACACGAAAATCGACTCATTTAGACAATCTTCGACAAAGGATATAATGGTTAGAAGTTAAAAAGAAAGGGGGAAATGGCAGCATAATCCATAATTCCAAACACATCTAGGAGGTTTTACATCAATGAAACGGAGTGTGGCTATTCTATTATCCAGTGCCATGGCACTATCTATTTATTCGGCTATGCCGGCGGCAACGTCGGTGGCTGCGACCCAACAGAGCGCAGTGCAGACAGGAATTATTGTGGGCGGCGTCAATTTGCGTGACAAGCCCTCTGTGTCTGGAAAAGTCATTGGCTTTTTGAAGAAGGGTACAGCGGTTGAAGTTCTGGAGAAAAGTAACGGTTATTTCTATAAGGTGAAGAATGCTGAGGGAAAGACCGGTTATGTCAGCTCAGCGTCTAAATATATCTCGGTTCAAGGAGCAGCAACAACACCAGAGGTTTCAAGCTCCCAATGGAACGGCCGCGTCATATATGGAGTGAATCTGCGCAGCTTGCCTTCCACGTCGGGCAAGGTTATTAAAATGCTGAAGAAGGGTACTCGCGTAACGATTTTGGAGCAAAGTAACAGCTCTTTCTATAAAGTAAAGACCGATGAAGGCTTGACTGGTTATGTAAGTTCATCGAGTAAATATATACAGCGAGACGCATCCCAAGGGGGAGGTAACTCATCCCCTGCACCGCAGCCGACATTACCAGCGAATGTCAATAAGCAGGTAGATCAGGTGATCCAGACCGGGAAGAAATATTTGGGGACTCCCTATGAGTACGGATCCAATCGGAGAACGACAGCAACTTTTGATTGTTCTGACTTTGTAAAGCACATATATAAGGAGGCCCTGGGCATTACGCTGCCATCCGATTCCCGGAAGCAGGGGGCATGGATCAAGGAGAACAGCCAGGCAGTCCATCGCATAAGTGATTTGAAAGCAGGCGATCTTGTTTTCTTTATGAGCTATAGAGGCTCATCCGCTTCAGCCTATGCAGGAGTTAACAAGAATAGCGCACGGATAACTCATGTGGCCATGTATATCGGGAATGGGCAAATAATGCATACCTATTCTGTTAAATCTGGCGGCGTCCGGATCGATAAACTAAGTGGTTCATGGGAACATCGATTCTTATTCGGTGGAAGTGTACTGCGATAAGTCCTCAATCCTATCTTGAATATCAAATCGCTCCGCAGAACTTAGGGATTTCCTTAGTTCAGCGGAGCGATTTGTGCATCCTGGGTTTATTCTGTGTAATATATTAGTTATAGTCTGGAGTGTAGTTTGGCACTATAATCCAGGCTTTGCCGAGCCAAGTGTATATCTCAACCCAATAATCGTTGATGACTTGACCGGTTGGATGTACAAATTGCGGAGCAAGGGAGTTCAATAAATCTCCGTTCGGATTACTATACATACTAGTGATGCTCAGTAATTCAATAGGATTTGGGGCAATCACGGTTTCACCAGCCTGAATGATAGGCTCCTCCAGATTCTGCAATGGCGTTACTGTCTCTGCCTCTTCAGCTGCGGCTGAGGTAGCCAGAGCGGCAGAGACAAGCAGGGAAGCGGTAATAACTGATAATTTTTTCAATCGAAGTTCCTCCTTGAATATATATTTGGTTGTTTTCTTGCTCGTACTTATGTAATAAACAATCAAGCAACTTAAGAATCACTTAAAATGGTAGATTTTAATAAATGGTTGAAAAGGAGAGATTAAGGTGAGAAAAAAGCGGCCTAATTGGGGATTGCGCTTGCTCTTGTTTCTGCTGATTTTAATCGTGCTAGCGGCAGCTGCCATATGGTATATACGTCCGGAGCATGCATTGGATATGAATTATTCGAGAATACAGTGGAAGGATAAGCTGGTCAGGATGATTGAAACCCGTAAGCCGGAAATCGAGATTACAGAGGAAGAGTTCAATCATTTGGCTAAGCAGAAGCTTGTTGAGGAAATACGCGGACAAGAGCTCCCTGTTACGGTCACCGGAATGCAGCTTCAGCTTGCTGACAACCTGCTAACGGTTCATATCAACGCCGCATGGGGAGCTATAGAGTTCGGGGCAGCGATTCAGTATGTCCTCGAGTATTCAACCGGGCAATTCATCATGACGCCTGAAGCAGTGAAGGTAAGGGAGCTGTCCTTATCTCCGACCCTATTTGGGCTGAAGCAGGTGAAAATTGATCCAGGTCCTTATGTGCCCGATCCAGTTACGGTAGAGGATGTGCTTTTCCAAAATCGTCAAATTACGGTCAAGCTTGCGCTGGATTGGCTCGAAATTGCTGAGTATTTAGCTTCTTACTAAGAAAAAAGGCAGTCGCTTCATAGGAAGGGCTGCCTTTTTATTCTAACCTTTTACATAACACGATGGCGTGATCTATATGATGTCGCTTTGGATGAGCCTGCTAGTTAAAGTGAACGGCTGCGCCCCGTGAATAGGGAGATCACAAATAGTACGAGGAAGATAAAGAATAGCACTTTGGCGATTGAAGCCGCGGCCGCTACAATGTTAAAGAATCCGAAAATACCTGCAATGATTGCAACGATTAGAAAAATAACTGACCATTTCAACATGATAATCACCTTTCCTTCATAGTAAAATAGTGTAATATGAGGATTAAAGCGACAAAGGTGGAGTGGTGTAAATGACCTATGCCGGAGTAATTCCAAAATTGGTGCTCCGTCGCTGTAGTTGTCATTAACCGGGGGAAATCCGGATGAAACAGGTGGCAATATTTCGAGAATTGTCGACGCAGGGGTGTTGTTTCGCCCCGAAAAACCAAGGGTAACTAAGGAGTAGCGACTCCAAAGCCAGGGCTGGAAAGAGAGGGAATGGTATGATTTGGCAATTAAGTGTAGCACTTATCGCGGTAGCATTTGTAGTCCTAGTCATATTCGTGGTGAAAACTTTGAAGGCAGCCGAGAAGTCTCTAGATAAAACGACCCAGACGCTGCAGGAAATCCATAAGACAGTTGACGAGCTTAGTTATGAAGTTAAGCAGGTCGTTAGACAGGCCAACAGTATTACCGAGGATGTCGAGCATAAGATGAAACAGCTCGATCCTGTGCTGGAATCTGTAAAAAATGTAGGAGACGTACTGAATGAAGTGACGCTTGCCGCCAAGCAGGTATCTACTTCGCTGATCGGTAGAGTGAAGAAACCCCCACATCATACAGCAGGCAAGACGGGGGCGAAGCAAGTAGCGGCGGAGGATCCGATCGACTCTTCCACGTCTACCTATGGCTCGACTTACAATCGTGAGACAGCTTCTAAGTCAGAGCCCGGTTGGATGAAGTGGGTGGACATCGCTTCCAGCGTATGGCATAAATACCGCTCATAAATTTATGAAACAGGATCGAATCGGCAAGTCTTCAAAAAGAGGTGAGAACGATGCTGAACATCATGTTACTGTTAGGATTTCTTACTGCTGTAAGCCATTATCCGACAACTGTAGACAGTATTCCGCAGCTTTCCGTGAAACTTGCCTTTTCGCCGCAATCCTCCTCCGAACGCTCCGTGCCGGATGAGAACAAAGCAGCTTCACCGATTGATGAGTTTCATTCCATGGGCGACGTGACGTTGCATGATGATCGGGAAAGTGTCGTCCAGAAGAAAGGAAGACCGTTATCGATCCATAAGAATGCTTATTCCGGTTATACCGAATATCAATATGCGGATATTACGGTCGGGTTGTACGAGGATTTGGTTTATTATGTGCATATCGCCGCATCCCCCGAGAAAATCAAAGTGAATGGAAGATGGTTGTCTTTGCAGAAGCCGGGGCTTGATCAGGTCTTCGGTGAGCCGGACTATGTGGCAGAGGACGGGGATGTGTACATCCGTGATTTGGCGGCAATCAAAATATACCGTGATCCGGAGACAAGGGGGATTGTCGGTGTGGATTTGTTTGATACGATCGCATTTTAGAAATTGTTTAGGAAGTTAACATAAGCGTGTTTCAAGTCGCTGAGAGTAGGGTAATTACAGCCATAGCAACAGAGAAGGATAGGATTTCATCATAGACAAAGGAGAGTGCTGACGATGAGTATGACGGATAAGAAGTCTTATGCCAAGGTTGTGCAGAACGGAGTTCAAGCGGTAGAAACCGTTAATGAGCTGCGAGCTGCAGGATATGTAGGAGATCATATCTATGTTCTTGCTCATGACCAGGATCGTACAGAACGAATTGCAGACACATCCAATGCTAATGAAATCGGTATTAAGGAAGAAGGCGTATTTGATGCCATTGCCAACTTGTTCCGTTCCCGGGGTGACGAACTGCGTGCAAAAATAGTTTCGCTTGGCTTTACACATACAGAGGCTGCCTTTTATGAGAAGGAACTGGATTTAGGCAAAGTGTTGGTAATCGCAAGATATACGGCATAAATGAACAGGATCTTCCGGCCTGACACTATAATCTTAAACATAGATAAGGAATGGGGAAACTGCACCCATTCCTTATCTATGTTTATTGAGATAGAGTAGGATAGTAGTTAGAGTTTGAAAATTTTGGTTTTGATGTGAGGAGAAATCAATGAAAATTTTAATCGTGGACGATAATCCGACAAATATAATCATCATTAGAGAGATTTTGAAGAAAGAAAACTATAGAAATACAGTGGCCGCATCTTCGGCCGCGGAGATGTTCCAGCTGTTGGGGATCGAGCAGGCCAATTCTGAGATAATCCCTGTTTCATCGGATATTGATTTAATATTGCTCGATATGATGATGCCGGAAATGGATGGTATAGCTGCCTGCCGTGTTATTCAGCAATATGAGGGACTTAAGGATATTCCGATTATTATGGTTACCGCCATAGGGGATTCCAAGAAGCTGGCGGAAGCGCTTGACGCCGGTGCGGTTGACTATGTGACCAAGCCGATCAATAAAGTGGAACTCATGGCGCGAATACGGCTGGCGCTAAGGCTAAAGCAGGAGAAAGACTGGCATAAAGAAAGGGATCAGCGGATACAGGAGGAACTGAAGCTAGCTGCCTTAGTACAAAATGCAGTTTTAAGCTCAGCCATTGCGGATTCGCATTTTGAAATTGACGCCTTGTACAAGCCGTCCTTTGAACTGGCTGGAGATTTGTATTCATGGTATCCGCTCGGTGAGGGGAGATACGGCATTATATTATTGGACATGATGGGACACGGAATTTCCTCGTCCTTATTTTGCATGTTCATCGCTTCTGTCCTTAAGGATACAGTCAGCACCTACGTGGAGCCTGAAAAAGTCATGCAGGAGTTAAATCGGCGCTTTAATCAGCTCCATATTGAGAAACAATTGATTCAGTATTATTTTACGGCGATCTACCTTGTAGTCGATACCAAGCATAAGAAGATCGATTATGTGAACGCCGGCCATCCGCCTGCTTTATTTTTTCAAAAGGGAGGAGAGGCGATCAGATTGGAAACAGTATGTCCGCCCGTTGGCCTGTTTGAAAAGATGGATACTACGACCCACACGATTACATATGAAGGGGAAGGCCATATCGTCCTGTACACTGATGGCTTAATGGAGGTCATGGATGGAACGCAAGAGGAGCAGATTGAATTTTTGGAGCAGACCTTAAGTGGGAGCCATAGGCTGGACAAGGATAAAATGCAGCGTCTATTTTTTGATGAAGGGTATCCGCAAGAACGGGAGGACGATAAGTGTCTTGTGTGGATCAGGCTCAAAGAGGGAGAGGGAAGCGAATGAAGATCAGGAGCAAGTTAATTATCGGCTACAGTTCACTTTTGATCATTATGCTGATGCTCACATTCGCCAGCTACGATCGTCTGCATTTTATGAATGATCAGCTACAGCATGTGTATTCGGAAGGCTACTTGAAGGTTAAGGCCTCCACCGATATGCGCGGCGATGTGAACGATATGGCTCGAATCCTCACGAATATGGTGCAAGTGAAGAACCAGGACTATATCATTCAGGAGCGAAACAAGCTGGAGAAGAGGGGAGAATCAGCAAAGAAAAAACTGCAGCAGCTGCAGGATAGTTTGACTACTGGCGAAGATCGCCAGATGATGACAAAGATTGAAGAAGCAACTCTGGACTTCGAAAGCTATCAAAACCGGCTAATGACCCTGCTGCTTAATGGTGAGTTTGACAGGGCCAATGATTATCGGATTTCCTCTGGTCAAGGCATTCAGGATCGCTTGCTAAATACGCTGAATGAATTGAGGGATTATTTGGATATCCAAATTGAAACCGAAATTAATAAAGCGAACCAGGCTTATAACGATTCGATCCAGGTAACGATCATAACGATGGCCGTCGGCTTGTTGCTAGGCTTAGCGATTGTACTGTGGGTACTGCCAAATATAACCAAGGGCTTGAACACTGTAAATAGCATGATTAAGCATTTCGGAAAAGAGCAGTGGGATGAAATCAGATCCATTCCGGTACAGTCCAAAGATGAAATAGGCAGTGTAGCCCGGGTGTTTCAAGAGCTGGCGGACGATCTTCGAGAAAAGCAAGAACTTGAGAAAAAGTTCCTGCAGCAGCAAAAGGATTTGACGTGGATCAACTCTAACTTAGCGCGAATTACCGAACTGCTTCACGGCATTAATTCGCTGGAGCAAATATCTCAAATGTTCATTAACGAGTTTACTCCGATCCTTGGCGGCAATGTGGGTGCCGTCTATATTCGGAAGGAGAGCGAAAATCCGGACGAACTGCATTTGGGAGCTGCTTATGCCAGAAATGGGGAATTGAATTCTCCGGCGATGTTTAGAATCGGCGAAGGTCTCATAGGACAGGTGGCTCTGGATCAGAAGCCGTTATCGCTGAAAGAGACGCCGCCTAATTATTTATCCGTACGCTCTGCCCTAGGGGAGGCCAAGCCGGCACATGTTCTCATTTATCCGATCTTATTCGAAGATGAATTGCTGGGTGTCGTTGAGTTGGCTAACCTGGATCAATTTACATCGTTGGAAGAGCAACTGCTGTCAGAGCTGACAATTAGTTTGGGCGTTGTACTGAATAACGTGAACCGCAGGCTGCGGGTTGAAGAGCTTCTACGCGAATCGCAGGCTTTGACGGAAGAACTGCAGGTTCAATCAGAAGAACTTCAAACACAACAGGAGGAGCTTCGCCGTTCCAATGAAGCCATGGAGAAGCAAACGGCGGCATTGAAGCGCTCCGAGGAGCTGCTGCAGCGGCAGCAGGAGGAACTGGAGCATTATAATACGGAGCTGATTGCCAAGACTCGCGCCCTTGAGGAACAGGTGCAGGAAGTCAAGGAGAAGAACGAGGAAATTGAGAAGACGAGAGATGAATTAGAACGTCATGCAGCCCAGCTGGCTGTAACGAGCAAATATAAATCGGAGTTTCTGGCCAATATGTCTCATGAACTGCGGACACCTCTTAACAGTCTGCTTATTTTGTCACAGCTGCTCTCGGAGAACAAGGATAATAATTTGACCCCCAAGCAGGTGGAATATGCTCATACCATTCATATGTCAGGATCGGATTTGCTGAAAATGATCGATGAAATTCTCGATTTATCGAAGGTCGACGCAGGCAAGATGGAAGTGAACGAGGAACAAGTTGATATTAAAGAGCTGGAGAGATTTGTGGAGCATAATTTCCGGCCTGTCGCGGAGAGCAGAGGGATTAGGCTGCGCATAGAAGTCAGTTCGCAGGTACCGAAGCGAATTACGACCGATGGGCATCGTGTGAAGCAAATATTACGCAATTTGCTCTCTAATGCCTTTAAATTTACGAATGACGGTGAAGTCGCGTTCTTGGTTAAAGTGGCTGCCCCGGATGAACTTCCAAACGAATTGGAGCGTAATCGCCAGTATCTGGCGCTGACCATCAGGGATACAGGGATTGGCGTGCCTGAGGATAAAATGGACTTCATTTTTGAGGCCTTTAGGCAAGTGGATGGAACGACGAGCCGCAAATATGGTGGAACGGGATTGGGACTGTCGATTAGCCGTGGGCTGTCCGCCCTTCTTGGCGGTGGAATTGGTCTGGAGAGCAAGCAAGGGGAGGGCAGCAGCTTTACGCTTTATTTGCCGAGGGAGCCTCGCTCCGAGATATTCAGAGCTAGCAGGGAAGCGGCTGCGACTTCCCCTGCAGCTGTTGAAGAGCCAATGAGACTGGAAGCTTACGCTCCGTCTGTACCGGCAGATGAGCCAACTCCAATATTCAATCCGATTGTCGATGATCGGGAAGCCATTGCGGCAGAGGATAAAGTGCTGTTAATTATCGAAGATGATGTTGTATTCGCCAAAATCCTGCTTGAAATGACTCGTCATCATGGTTTCAAGGGGATTGTAGCTGTTCAGGGGGACGAGGGGCTCCGGCTCGTTCACGAATATTTGCCGGATGCGATCATTTTGGATATTCAGCTGCCAGTGATGGATGGCTGGTCGATTCTTAATGAATTGAAAAGCAATGCCAAGACAAGGCATATTCCGGTGCATGTCATTTCCGTTGTGGATGATGTGAAACAGGGATTAATGATGGGAGCTATCGCTTATTTGCGCAAGCCATCCTCAAGGGAGCATCTCGAACAGGCCTTTACTTATATCGAGTCTTATACGGAGAAGAGCCTGAAACATTTGCTTGTCGTCGAAGATGATGAAATCCAGCAGAAGTCCATTATCGAATTGATTGGTCATGATGATGTAGCAATTACCGCTGTATCGACTGGTGCAGAAGCGCTGCGAGAGCTGCGTATGAAGCATTATGATTGTATGGTTCTCGACTTAATGCTGACGGATATGACCGGGTTCGAGCTGCTGGATCAAATCCGCGATGATGAGAAGTTAAATGATTTGCCGATTATTATTTATACAGGCAAAGATTTGGATGCGAAGGAAGAGACCAAGCTGCGCAAGTATGCCGAATCGATCATTATCAAGGATGTTAAATCGCCGGAGCGGCTACTGGACGAAACGACATTATTTCTGCATCGTATCGAGGCTAACCTTCCGGAGGACAAGCGGAAAATTTTGCAGAAGCTGCATAATAAAGAAGAATTATTCGAAGGCAAGAAAATCCTGCTTGTCGACGATGACGTCCGCAATGTATTCGCCCTCTCCAGCGTGCTAGAAGGCTACCGGATGAACGTTGTATACGCAGAAAATGGCAGGGAGGCACTTGAGATTTTGGAAGAACAGAGGGACTTCGACCTCATTTTGATGGATATGATGATGCCGGAAATGGATGGATATGAAGCGATGCGTCGCATACGCGAGAAGACGGAGTTTGCGAAGCTTCCGATTATTGCATTGACTGCCAAGGCGATGAAAGAGGATCGTTCCAAATGCATTGAGGCTGGTGCCTCTGATTATGTGAAGAAACCGATCCAAACGGATCAATTACTCTCATTAATGCGTGTTTGGTTGTATTCGTAAGCTGACTTACGGGGTAATAGTATTTATAGAGACAGTAACATGTATTTATATTGGAAAGCGGAGTTGAACACATGTCATCCAGTGAATTCACGAATTTTGAAGATGATATACCTTACGACGATAGCCAAAGCGAGCGGGAGAGTATTGAGATTGAGCTGCTGTTAGAGGGGATTCATCGGCTTTACGGGTATGATTTCCGAAATTATGCAGTCCCCTCCCTGCGCAGAAGAATATGGCATCATGTCTATTCCGAGCAGCTCAAGACGATATCCGGGCTGCAGGAGAAAATATTTCATGATCGGGAGTGCTTTGAACGATTCGTCTACAATTTGTCTATCCCCGTAACGGAAATGTTCCGTGATCCGAACCTGTTTCGGGTATTTCGGGAGAAGGTAATCCCCTTGCTGCGAACCTATCCATATATTCGTATTTGGCATGCCGGATGCTCCACGGGCGAAGAGGTGTATTCCATGGCCATATTGCTTCATGAAGAAGGCCTCTACGACAAAGCCCGCATTTATGCTACCGATATGAATGATAGATCTTTGCAAATCGCCAAAGAGGGGATTGTCGGTATTCAAAAAATGAAGCAGTACACGAAAAATTACTTGGAGGCGGGGGGAACGCGTTCGTTCTCCGAGTATTATACAGCAAAATATAACTCGGTTATTTTCCAGCCTTTTTTGCGCAAGAATATTATTTTCGCCGAACATAACTTGGCGACAGATCGATCCTTCAACGAATTTAATGTCATTTTTTGTCGTAATGTGATGATTTATTTTGATGAAACGCTGCGAAACCGTGTTCATGCCCTGTTTCACGAAAGCCTGAATCATTTTGGCATACTCGTGCTTGGGGCTAAGGAATCAATTCATTTTACGGACTTCACGGACAGCTACGAGGCCTTGGATCGTGAAGAGAAAATATATCGAAAGATCAAGTGATCTCTCGACAGTATGATTGGCAGGGGGATTTCATGGGGGTTGAAGAACCGATTCACATATTGTTGGTAGACGACCGTCCTGAGAATTTAATGGCTCTGGAAGCTGTGTTGGGTAGCGAGAAGTACAAGCTTGTAATGGCTACTTCGGGTCAAGAGGCGCTCAAATATTTGCTTAAGGATAATTTTGCGGTGATTGTGCTCGATGTGCAGATGCCCGGCATGGATGGTATCGAAACGGCCAAGTTAATTAAGGCCCGCGATAAGACGAAAGATATTCCGATTATCTTTATTTCAGCGAATAGCAAGGACGCTGAGCATTTGTTCGAAGGCTATTCGGCGGGGGCCATCGATTATATGGTTAAGCCGTTTATTCCGCAGATTTTAAAATCGAAAATCGATGGGTTTGTCGACATGTACATCACGAATCAACGCCATAAAACTCAGAGCATGCTGCTGCAGCAGAAGACTCAGGAACTGGAGCGGATCAACGATGAATTGGTGCAGGCCAAGGAAGCGGCGGAGATTGCCGCGAAGGCTAAGACGGAATTCCTAGCCATGATGAGCCATGAGATCCGCACTCCGATGAACGGTGTCATTGGCATGATTGATTTATTACTTGAAACTGAGCTGCAGGAAGAACAGAAGGAATATGCGGAAATTATCCGCAACAGCGCGAACACATTAGTAACAATTATTAACGATATTCTTGATTTCACTAAGATGGAATCCGGTAAGATGGAGCTGGAGGAATGTCCATTTGAACTACGGGCCGGAATCCAGGAGGTGTTCAATCTATTCTCCATGGATGCGCACCGGAAGGGGCTGGAGCTTGTATATTTCATAGATGACAGCATTCCGCAAATTCTATATGGGGATATGGGAAGAATACGTCAAGTGCTGATCAATTTAATCGGAAATGCGATTAAGTTTACCGAGCAGGGCGGTGTTTATTTGGTCGTGTCCGCCAGCGAGAACAAGGACGATCAGGATAATCTCATGCTGGAATTCACGGTAAAGGATACAGGCATCGGCATTGCTCCCGATAAGGTAGATAAGCTCTTCAAACCGTTCTCCCAATTGGATTCGTCCATGACGCGGAAATATGGTGGAACCGGTTTGGGCCTCGCTATTTGCCAGACACTGGTGCTGTTGATGGGAGGCGATATTTGGGTTGAGCCCCAGGAGGAGAAGGGGGCGACTTTTGCTTTTTCCGTTCAGGTACGTAATTGTACAGAGGAGAATGAAGCGTTGCGTTATTGTCCAGGCATTTCGGTAGAAGGACAACCCCTGCATACAGATCGCATGCTCGTCGTCGATGATCATCCGATCAATCAACGCCTCATGGTCAGTATGCTGAATAAGCTGGGCTATGAAGCCGACGTAGCGGAAGATGGTGCCCAAGCCGTTCAAATGACTTTAGAAGGAAAGGCTTATTCCTTTATTTTTATGGATTTACAAATGCCTGTAATGGATGGACTTGAGGCCACAAGCCGGATTCGTGAAGCTGATCATTCTGGATGGTCGCCTGTCATCATTGCGATGACTGCCAATGTCATGGAGGGTGTCAGGAGCAAGTGTCTGAAGGCAGGAATGAATGACTATATCAGCAAGCCGGTGAAGCTCAGCTCCGTGAGAAAAATAGTCGCTAAGTACATCAACGGGTCAGATCATGGGTCTATGAAGCATTTTCCACAGGTATATCAGGAGAGCTTGGTTGATTCATAAGTAGTTCGATTGGGTTATGAATAGAGAAAACATTTTTCAGGAGAGAGTGTCTATGAATACAAATAAAAATGATAAATTTTCAGCTACATCGCAACTGGAGAACGACACTTGCACGGTGTATTTACGGGGAGAGCTGGATTTGTCTGTAGCTCCAGACTTCCGCCAGGTTATGGAACCTCTCGTTGGAGATGAGGCACTGCATCTCATTATCAACATGAAGGACTTGAAATATATCGATAGTACGGGCATCGGAATTCTGTTGTCTATTCTAAAAGCAAGACATGGCATGAAGGCCGAATTTCTGGTAAAAGAAGTGCCAGACCAAATTCAGAAGCTGTTTGACATGACCGGGATTGCCAAGTTTTTTGCCGCACAAGAGAATTCCCAATAGGAAAGGATCGAAGTAAGAATGAAAGACGAAGTTCAGAGAGTGGTTATAAGTTTGCCAGCGACTGCGGAGTATGTGGATATCGTCAGATTGAATCTTTACGGTGTAGCCTCTAAAATCGGATTCTCTTATGAAGAAATTGAGGATATGAAGGTAGCGGTGTCGGAAGCCTGTAACAACTGTGTGCTGTATGCATACAAGCACAAGCCGGGGATAATGGAAGTTACTTTTGAAGTGCAAGAGGATGCATTATCCATTACGGTGAAAGATGAAGGGGAGAGCTTTGATTCTTGGCGGAAGACGGCAGATCGGGCATCTTTACATGACAAGGATTTGAGCGAAGCTCAAATTGGCGGACTCGGCTTTTATCTAATGGAGGCGCTCATGGATGAGGTAAGCGTAGAGAGCGTTGCCGGACAAGGAACTAAGGTTGTTCTGACTCGCCGGCTCGTTAAGAGCGAGGAGAAAGTATGAGCGACAAATTGACTCCCCCCGAGTCTTTGAATGAATCAACCAGCCTGATCTGGCAATATCAGCAAACGAAGGACAACGAAATTGCTACTGCTCTCATTCAGAAATATGAGCCGATGGTCAAGGTGGCTGCAGGTAAAATCGCCCGCAATCGACCTGATTTATACGAGGACTTGTATCAGGTAGGCCAAATGGCGCTGATCCGGTTGCTGCAGCAATACGATATCGAGCTGGGTATACCATTTGAGCCATATGCTATGAAGAGCATGATCGGGCATATGAAGAACTTTCTGCGGGACAAGTCCTGGTATATCCAGGTGCCGCGCCGCATTAAGGAGAAGGGAGCACTTGTCCAGCAGGCTATTGATGAATTGACAGTGAGATTGGAACGTTCCCCCGATGTGAAGGAGATCGCCGAATACTTGGATCTTTCGGTGGAGGAAACGGTCGAAGTGCTTGCGGGTCGAGAATGTTATCACTATGTATCTCTCGATTCTCCGCTGTCTCAAGATGAAACCGCGGCAACGCTTGGTGAATTAATTAGTTCTGAAGCTAATGATTATGATACTGTGGAGAAGCGAATGGATTTACAGCAAGCGCTTAGCCAGTTAAAGGAACAGGAGCAGCAGGTTCTATTGCTGGCCTTTCAAGAGGGGCAATCTCAGCGTGCCATCGCTCAGCAGCTGGGGGTATCGCAAATGAGTGTTTCCCGGATACAAAAACGAGCGACCGAAAAGCTGAAGCAGATTATGGCAAACTCTAATTTATATTAAGCGGTTGCTCACCGCTCTCAATGAATTGCACGAAAAAGGCGCGCTTTCTTCTCTAAGGAACAGCGTGCCTTTTCAATGAGAGGAGGACGAAACTTGAACTACGGGAAACAAGGGGAACGCATTATCTCCTTCGATCAGGGATGGAGATGGTATGATCTTGAAGCCGAAGGTTTGGAGGATTCCATCTTCCATAAGCTTCGTCAGGATGTCCCGGACACCGAGGAATGGTTGGATATTATTCCTTCCGTGGATACGAATTATTTATCGGTACGTTTTCCCGACGGAAGAAATCCAATAATATTTGGTTCGCTCGTCTATTCGGTAGAGGAGGAGATGCAGAAAATCAAAGATTGCGTGCAGATTCACTTTTTTGTGAATCAAGATCGTTTTATTACGCTTAACCTGGATGGTCACACCCGGCAAAGGATGCATATGCATGAGAAAATGAAGATGCTGCACGATTGTAAGCTGCCGATCGAAGGAATGTTCGTACTCATTCGCACGATTTTACATTATATTCATGTCGGCATGGATCGGTTTGAGAACAATCTGCGTAAAGTTGAGGAAATGATGAAAAAGCACAACAAGAAGCATCTAATGGATCAAATTTTAACTTCGCGTTTTGAACTGCTTTACTGGTCGAATTTATTCATTCCTTTTCAAGAAATAGTAACGGCCGCACAAGAAGCTTACTTGGAGAAAGAGTTAGAGAATAGCGTTTATTTTAGACGGTTGGTATTCCGTACAGAGCGAATGAATGTATTGTTCAGGCATTATGAGAAGGAGATTGATACGCTAATTTCGATTGACGAGGCAATTTCTGCTTTTCGCGGCAATGATATTATGAAGACGCTGACCATCATGACGGCGATCTTTACTCCGGCAACGGTGATCGGGGCCATATGGGGCATGAATTTTGACTTTCTGCCTTGGGTAAAGACGGGAATTACCGGATTCTTGATCATTAGTGCAATTACGATTATCAGTACATTGGCCTTCTATCTATGGATGAATATGAAGGGCTGGACGGGAGATTTGCTGCAGGTAGACAAGAAGGATTCGCATTTGTAGAGGGATCAAATGTGAAAGAACCTGGCGCTAGAGAAGGCAGCAGGTTCTTGATTTTCCAGTGTTAAGCATCGTAATGGTACCAGTTATTGTTCCGGATCGGGCTTAAGCCCGCGAGCCTCATCCTCGCTATTGGTGGACATTTCATCCATATCCTCACTGAGCTGCTTTAAATCTTCCATATCGTTGACCATGGAGCCATTCTCGGCATCTTGAATGCTTTTATGCTCAGGATACTCGCCTTCACGCGCTTCCCTGATTTGTTTGTTTACATATTCTTCTTGTTCCTCTTCCGCATTGAATTGGACCATTTCTATCATCTCCTCTGAAGTATAGGGTGTTATCCCTTATACAGAGTGTGCCGTTATGGCTTGGATTTAATGTAATCCTGCAATTCTTTAATATAATCACCGATCATCGGGAGATCTACGAACAGACTCAGAAACCAGCCGAGCAGACCGAGTACGACAAAGGTGCCGACGCTCAGGCCGAGACCGCGTGACAGACCGGCCATAAAATTGGTAAGTATCCGTTTCTTGGGGCTAGTATAGTTCTCTAAGATGTCTTTAAACTCTGCTCTATTTAGCAAATCCGCGATATAGTCCAATCTCCCATTCAAACGCTTTACTTCGTGGCGTAATTCAAAGGGATGCTCCTGCGGGTCCATCGGTTGAGTGCGCGCCATACGGTACGGTACCTCCTTGGAAGTGGTATAGGCTAGCTCATACGATTGAAAAGATAAGTAGCCAGCTCTTTAGAGCTGGCTACGCAGGGAACAGCCCCATTATTGCTTCGCTTCAGTAATTACCTCATCCGAGGCGTTCTTTACATCTTCGGCTATATCGGCGGATGCTTCTTTGGCACTGTTCAAAATAGTTGACGCGCCTGCACTTACCGTCTTAGCCAAATCCGTCGTTTTTTCAGTCACATTTTTAGCAAGATCGGTCGCTTTCTCGCCTACGACAGTAGCGACTTCTTTTGATTTATCTGTCGCAGTGCTCAGTTTTTCGGATAGATCGCTGCGAAGCTCACGTCCGGGTTTTGGTGCGTATAGAAGAGCGGCGGCCGCCCCGAGCAATGCGCCGATCACGAGTCCTTTAGTAAAAGTAGAACCGCTTTGAACCGGATGATCCATTTCTTCTTTATTCATGTTCTATCGCTCCTTATATGTCATTTGTAGTGATTGACAGAAGTTGTCCTGCTTACTTCCTATATAAACGTCTGAGGAAGTGCTGAAACAAAAGATCCAGGCGCTAGTGCTTTCGAAGACCGCGCTGGACCCAGCGATTTGGTACCTGTCAAGCTGCTGTACTATACTGTAATGGCACGGTCTTTAGGAAAGGGGACATTAAGAGCGATGGACAGCTTTAGAGATACAATATTGGTTGAAGAATATCGTGGGGACATACTGGAGTGCAGTCATCGCGGATTTATTTGCGTGGTTGATGAAAAGGGACGCATTTTTAAGTATGCTGGCGCCCCCTATACCCAGGTGTTTACCCGTTCTGCTGCAAAGCCTCTTCAGGCGATTCCAGCAATTCGGGCAGGTATTCAGGAAGCTTATCAGCTTACCGATGCTGAGATCGCCGTAATGACTGCTTCGCATCGCGCCGAGGACGTTCATATGGATGTGCTGAAGTCCCTGATCTCCAAAATCGGCGTGGAAGAAGAGGGGCTTGTATGTGCTCCAAGCTTGCCTCTGGATCGTAAGTCCAGGGAAGCTCTTCTTCGATCAGGAGGAGATCGAAGAAGATTATATCATAACTGTTCTGGTAAGCACTTAGGTGTGCTCGCATATTGCAAAATGATGGGCTTCGATTTGAAGAGCTACCATGCTCCGACCCATCCTGTTCAGCAGGAAATTGTCGACACTATAGCTTCTCTTGCCGAAATGGCGGTGGAAGACATTGGCCGTGGCACGGATGGCTGCGGCTTTCCAGTATTTGCACTGCCCTTATCGGCATTAGCAACAGCTTATTTGAAGCTGGTTTGTCCTGATCTGATCAAGGATACCCGGACGGCTGAAGCCGTACGACAAATCACTCGGGCGATGAATGCACGTCCAGAGCTGGTCGGAGGGAGTGGACGCATTGACTCTGTCTTAATGGAAGATGACAACATCATTGCCAAAGGTGGCTTTAAAGGCGTGTATTGCTTCAGTTTGAAAAGGGAGCGCCTTGGGATCGCTTTTAAAGTATCGGATGGTTCGGAAGAAGAATGGGGCAGGATCGTTCTGGAAATACTGCACCAGCTCAACTATGCCAACGAAGAGCTTCTACTCAAACTGCAGGAGCAATTTCCTTCCCGTATCCTGAATGACGAGGGCAGCTCTGTAGGGCACATGGAGACGGTATTTACGCTTATAAATTAGTTATCTGCTCTCAGCTCGCACTTTCTGGAGATGTACTTTGATTAATGTTTTCACGTTACGGGTAAGAAATATCAAAACCACCCATCAAAACAATGAATCCAAGTATTGATCTTGATAGAGAGCGAGGAGGATAACGATGATCAAAGTGGTCACCGCTGAGGAGCGCCATACTTCGGACAAAGGTGCCGTTCATAGTGAATTCAGCTTCTCCTTTTCCGATTATGATGATCCGAGCAATGCTCATTTCGGTTGTTTGCTAGCATTGAATGATAACGTGGTTCAGCCTGGCCAAGGTTTGGCTTCTCATCCGCACCACGATCTTGAGATCGTCACATATGTAGTATCTGGCACGCTGCGTCATGAGGATGATCTCGGAAATAAGCGAGATTTGGCGGCTGGGAGTGTACAGGTGATAAGTGCCGGCGAGGGTATTCGTCATTCCGAGAGTAATCCTTCAGATACAGAGCCTGTGCGTTTTATCCAAATGTGGTTCCTGCCTGCGCAGAGGAACTTGAAACCGGATTGGTCTAGCGGATGGTTCCCATGGCAAGACCGGAGAGGGTGCCTGAAGCCTCTTGTGGCACCGCTGCCTCTGAAGGGAGGTCTGCGCATCAATCAGGATGTGCAGCTATATATTCCAACATTGGATACCGCGGAAGAATTGACAGTTCCTTCAGGCGATGGGCGTCGAAAGCATCTATTCATGCTGTCGGGCCATATCGATTTACACTGCGGACAACAGAAATTTGCGCTCCGGCCAGGCGATGCAGCGAGAATACGGAATGCCGAGGAACTGACCGTTCGCGGTACGGGCAGCGATGGTGCCGCAGAGTTTATACTGATCGATTTGCCTTAGCCTAAATAAGAAATGAAAAGAGTCCAATTTCCTGCTTCCTGATTTAACTGGAGCGGGAATTGGACTCTGATTTTATTCTGATCTAGTGTTGACCTGTGCCGAGACTAATTACCTCTTAGTTGGCCGAGTTCTTTGGCAAGTGCCTCCACTTCCGAAATGCTCAGGCGTTCCTTGCTCATAACGATTTCATAAACCTCCAGAATGTCTTCATAACGATCCACATGAAATGCTGAAGCTGACATGGCAGCCCCGGTGGCCATCCTTAATTTCGTCTTTATTGCTTCGATCATATATTCCACATTTTCTTGAGTCTTTTGCGTTAAATCTACCATGATCGTTCATCCTCTCTATAATATAATATGCTTATCCATAATGCTCATCGTTCCCGCTTCATGTATTGTATCATGACAGTTGATCCGGTTCTATGTTTTGCGGTGTATGTCTGGTTAGGGTACAATCAGAATACGTTTATACAGGGGGGATGAAGATGAAGTTAAAGGGTCAAGGGCTTCATAATGATTCTGCCTTTAGCCAGAGGAGACTGACAGGTAAGGAATTGCCTGTATTTATGCGTAACATTCGCCAGAAGCATCTATCAGATAATGTCACGTTTTTATGTATCGGGACAGATCGCTCCACAGGAGATTCGCTTGGCCCCATTGTTGGTACCCGGCTGGAGGAGCACGGGTTCCCTTCCGTTGTAGGTTCGCTTCAGCATCCCTGTGATGCTGACAATCTAGTTCATCGTATGAATGCTATTCCCAAGGATCATGTCATTATTGCGATTGATGCCTGCCTGGGAGTTCCTGCTTCGGTAGGCTCCTATATCGTATCGGGGAAACCGCTGCTCCCTGCGCAGTCTGTGGGCGGTGGATTGCCGGAGGCAGGGCACTACAGCATCGCGGCCGTAGTGAACGTAAATGGCCCAAAGCCTTATTGGACACTTGGAATGACTTCACTGTACCAGGTCATGCAAATGGCGGACGAAATCGTGCGTGCGGCGGTGGAAGGATTTCATAATTCATAATCTAGCCAGCATCATATAATTTGCAGCAACGTTTCAGAAGAGAGAAAATGGCTTAATTATATATATTCAATACATAGACAAGAAAGAAGGGTGAACGATGGACAAGCTAACGATAAGCGGAACGACACTCGCATATGAGGATCAGGGTAAGGGAGACGTTGTAGTGCTTCTACATGGTTTTTGCGGTAATGCATCTTATTGGGAGCAAGTGATGCCGCTGCTGACTAAGCAATATCGTGTCATCGCTCCTGATCTACGCGGGCATGGATTGTCCGATGCGCCGCTCGGCGCCTATACGATAGAACAAATGGCTGATGATATAGCCGGCCTGATGAAGGAATTGTCAGTTGATAAGTATACCCTGCTGGGCCATTCGATGGGCGGATATGTCACATTATCCCTGGCTCAGCGATACGCGGGCAGTCTGAGTGGGTTTGGCCTGATCCATTCCACGGCCTATCCTGACAGTGAGGAAGCGAAGGAAAAAAGGCTTCAGGCCGTTTCGGTTATTAGCACTGAGGGGATTACCCGATTTGTCGACGGCCTGGTCCCTGGGTTGTTTGCCCCTGCAAATGCAACCTCGCATGAAGCGGCCCTGGATCGTGTTAAAGAAATTGGCTACAAGACTCCCCCGCAAGGAGCCTCTGGAGCTGCTTTGGCTATGCGTGAACGAATTGATCGCAGAGATGTCCTATCATCGACGACATTGCCCGTCCTACTCGTGGCAGGAGAGAATGACAGGCTCATTCCGATTGATCGGACATTTACGACGGAAGGTAGTAATGTGACGAAGGCTGTTATTAAAGGAGCCGGACATATGAGCATGTACGAGGCCCCAGAACAGCTGGCAGTTGTCATTAACGATTTTCTACGTCAGATCCATAAAGAAAAGGAATAAGATTTCAAACGGGTATCCAGATTGGTTGCCCTGGAATATAGAGTAGCCGGACATCTCCTGAGGGAGAGTCCGGTTATTTGTGTAAAGCTGGACAATATATTTACTGACGAAAATAAGCTCCAAGCAAAGGGAGCTGGAAATGAAGATCGAAATCATATAAAATCGGTCTCTATACAAGTTAATTTACCGTAAGTGACTGATGGAAAGGGGGGCTATTGTATGTTTCGAAAAGATTACCTCGTCCGAGCCATTGAGGGGATTACGGAAGCTCTGGGTACCATTTTTGGTTTGAAGCAGCAGAAGAAGCACCCCGAAGCTCTACAGGAGCTTGAAGATTTGTTCAAAACGCAGTTTCGCTTAAATTCTTTGCTGCTTGGAACGCTGTCGCCTAAGGATATTACCGAGTTATTTCGCAGCGGCGGAATTATCGAGGCGGATAAATTACAAACTTTGGCCCGGCTGTTGAGAGAGGAAGCGGACATTATCCTGGATAGCGGGGGTGTGAATGAGGGCAGAGTACGGCAGCAGAAAGCACTCCATTTATTTCTGGTAGCAAGACAGCATGGCGCGGATCTATCCTTATGGCAATTGGATGAGGAAATTTCCAGTCTGTTGGCTCAGCTCAAGGGCCATCCTCTTCATCCGGATACAGAACGGCTGGTATTTAGCTTTGCTGAGGTGAAGGGCAGATATGCCCTGGCCGAAGATGCCTTGTATCGCTTGATGGATCAGCAAGTGATGGACGTGCAAGAGGGAATTGCCTTTTACGAGCGCTTGATAAACGTAGATTCGCGGGACTTGGAAGAGGGCGGTCTGTCTGCAGCCGAGGTGCTGGAAGGGCTTGTTGAACTGCGAAATCGCTTGTAAAATGACATAATTGCCGATGAGGTTGGAACAATTATTTGAAAAGCGAAAGAGAGTTGTCTAATTATGGAGTCTTTGCGGAATCTAGTCCATCAACTGGCGGAAGAAGGCACCCTGATCTCCGCTACGCTCAGTCAGCGCCGCAAAACGGGAGAGACCAGTTATACCAAGGTGGTCGTAAAACCCGTGGAACTGAAGAAGAGCCTTCATTATCAATTAGCGTATCATTATGCCAACAAGGTTACTCATGAGAATATAGCGGCTGCTTTATTCGAGGAACGGATGATGGCCATGTTCGAAGACACGTTTCGGCAGGGGCTGTTATGTACCGTAGATGCCGACTATCAGGTGTTGATCAGCAAGAAATATAAAGTGTCGATTCTTAAGAAGTCTCCTTCCAAGAAGCCCGGTGCACTGTCGCACAATCGGCAGAAGCAGTATATTTTGGAAGAGGGAACCCCGGTACCGTTCCTGGTGGAACTCGGTATTATGAACACGGACGGGAAGGTGTTTGCCAAAAAGTACGATAAGTTTCGGCAGATCAATCGTTTTTTGGAAATGGTGCAGGACGTTATTCCTCATCTTCCTGAAGATCGTCCGCTAACGATCGTTGATTTCGGCTGCGGCAAATCGTATTTGACATTCGCGCTCTATCATTATCTGAGCGTCCAGCAGCGTAGGGAGCTAAACATTGTAGGGCTTGACCTGAAAGCCGATGTGATCGAGCATTGCGGGACGTTGGCGCGGAATTTGCACTATGATCAACTGCGTTTTCTCGTGGGCGATATTGCCGATTATGACGAATTAAGCCAGGTCGATATGGTCGTTACTTTGCACGCATGTGATACAGCGACAGATGCCGCCTTAGAGAAGGCAGTGCGTTGGGGGGCATCTGTCATTCTGTCCGTGCCTTGCTGTCAGCATGAGCTGTTTAAGCAGATAGAGACTCCTGTACTTGAACCTCTACTGTCGCATGGCATTCTGAAGGAGCGCTTCTCGGCACTGGCTACTGATGCAATCCGAGCCAAATTATTAGATTTGCTTGGCTATAAAACACAGCTGCTTGAATTCATCGATATGGAACATACGCCGAAGAATATTTTGATTCGGGCCGTGAAATCGCCTGGTGCCGATATGGAGCGGTTGTGGCGGGAATATACCGCTTTCCGCGATTTTCTGAGCGCTGATCCTTATCTGGAGAAAGCGTGCCGGGACTTGCTGCCCCAGGGCTAAGCGAATTTGACAGGCTGAAGTCTTCAATGGCATCGAAATGGCATAATGGCTACGGTGGAACGTCGTGGTGTAGCATACTATTGCGATGGTGAAATAGCGAAATGGCGTAATAGCGCAATGGTGTAGCGGTGTAATGGTGTAGAAGCGTAATAGCATAATGGTGTGGCGGTGTAATGCGTAGAAGTGTAATAACTTAAAGGTATATCGACGCAATAGTAGAGAATAACAGTAACAGCACAGCGCAAGTAAAATCGTAATGGGACATGCGACAGCCCGAGGCTGCTCCAACTTGCGTAGTTTGAACTGCTTATGTGAGGTCAACACTTAAGGTGTTGGCCTTTTTTTATGAGAAAGCACATCTGTGGTGTCATACCTCCTATATTCAAGAGAAACAGGCTAAATCGCGTTATGTGAACCTGAAGGATGTTGAATTAGTGAGGGAAGGGAGCAGCATGCATGAAATGCGTAAAGAAAGGGCAGGAGACACCAAAATAAGGGCAGGTACTTTTGGAATGAGGCACGAAGCAAGATCTTGGCTATCGATATTAGTGGCATTCTTTTGTACGTTGACAGGGGGCTTCGCCTGCTTGAACCGCGGATTATATTTTGATGACACGTTGCTAACCCTGGGGTTAATGCTGATTGGCATTACGATGACAGCCCTAATATTAATGGGAAAGGCGGTGAGTGGACAGCGGATAAGCCGGAAGCTTTTGGACGAGAGACAGTCTGTTTATAAAATTCAGCTCACACATATTTTTGTGCTGGGTGGGTCGTTCTTAATAGCTGGGTTGTATGCGGCTCACCTTGTCTTCAGCCCGTTGTCTCTGCAGGCGACTGGGGAAGCTATGCTTAAGTGGTGCTTTTACGGCTGTTTTGGCCTGCTTATTTATTGCGCTGGGCGCTGCACCCGAGGCAAAGAGGTTCTTGAGACAGGCTGGAGTTTTCTTGGCCTGCTGCTTGGCGCAACGGCTTTAGCATCTGTGTATGGGCTGTTACCCTATCCCGAGGCTATTTTTCGGACGGATCAGAGCGAATTGTCCGCAAGCGGGGCAAGATTGGCCGGACTGCTGCAATATCCGAATACCTTCGGAGCGGTGATGGGGGTATTTCTCTTGGAACGGCTGATCTATCTAGCTCAAATCTCGGCCGCGAATTATACTCGTCAGCAGAGATGGAGAATATATGCTGTGGCAGGCAGCTCTTATATTTATATTGTTTGTTTATTGTTAACGGAATCACGTGGTGCTTATATAGCGGTTGCAACAGCCGGATTGGCTGGGTTTCTCCAGCTTCAAGGAGCTGATCGCTATCGTTATGCGAGGCAAAGCGGCGTGCTATTTTTCTTTGGATTAGTAACTGCAGGTCAATTGTTCTCTGCACGGCTTGCTCCACCATTGCTTTCTGGGCTACTCATATTTGTTACCATCATGTGTGCAGCCTTGGCCGGAGTTCAGCATCTTACTAGCTTTGGAGCTGGCAGGATAGCGCTTCGATCCTTTGCGGGGTCTGGATTGGCCCGGATAACCAGAGATCCTTTGATTGGTCGCGGAGTTCGTTGGTTAGCAGCTCCTTCCTTAATTGAGCCCGGAATTCGCCACGGCATCGCCGGGTGTCTGGAAGGCGCAAGGGTTCGCCGGGTTGCCGCTAGCAGCATTGTGCTGGTAACGGTTCTACTTATAGCCTGGTTGAGCATTGGCCCGCTTGAGAGGATGTATTCACTAGCGACAGCTTCTAGTCGCCTTCTTATGTACCGCGATGCCTGGAGGCTGTTCCTCACCTCCCCTTGGTTTGGACAAGGAGGGGGGACTTGGGATGTGATGTACCGGGCGATTCAGGCTACTCCTTACGTCGGGCGAGAAGTGCATAGCGGTTATATCAATATCCTGTTGGAGATCGGTCTAACGGGGCTTGTGGTTCTGATGCTATGGCTTGCCGTTTTCGGAGTTGTTCTAGCTCGTCAACGATGTCGTATATGGCCATCAAGCCTGGTGATCCTTCTCCACAGTATAGTCGATTTTGATATGAGCTATGGCCTGATTTGGTTGTTGATGATTTGGATGGCTTGCTCCGGGATCTCGCAACAGTCTGATTTGCCCCTAACTTCTTCGCAGCCGCAGTCTGATCAGCCCAAACCTCCGATACGGTCTATAGAACCTGTAAACCGCAAGGAGCCAGCACAATTCGTACAGCCCCATCAGGCTGTATATACTGTTCGGCTAGTGACTCGGCATATATGGTATATCTTCGTCCTTGTTGTTATGTCCGTATTCCTGCTGCTTGCAAGCCTGCTGGGAGCACGGCAGGCGACCAGCCTAGCATGGGAACGGCAGGCCTTGGCCGCGAAAGCCTCGGGCATGACGGAGCAGGCCAAGGCTTTCTTGGAGCAGTCGCTATCTATCTATCCAGCCAGAACATCAGCACGGCTGCAATTGGCTGGTTTGTCCGATGATTTGGGGGCAGCTAAAATGCTGCAGCAAGGGCTTGTCTACGATCGGGCCGAACCTGATTTATGGGCGGCCTTGGGACGAGCCCTTTCCGGATTGCACCCGAAGGATGCTGTTTCAGCCTGGGAGCATGCCGTCAGACTTGATCCCTTCAGTAGGACGAGGCAGACGGAGGCGATAAGCCATCTTACATCTCTTGTCCACCGGCTGCAGCGGGAGCAACGTCTGCAAGAGGCAGTGGCAACAGCCCTCATTGGGTACCGGCTATATGTTCGTTACGAGGAGCTTGCTAATAAGCTCGCTATGACAATAATGAAGCGTAATGATCGAAGCTTTATGGTGACTGCAGAAGCGAAATATCTGGGACGTCAGCTGGGAGAGTACGTCTTCCGTCACCCTCCCGGTCATCGTTAGCCGCCGAAAGCTGCCCGGAATGCTTTGCACAAAGCTTCGCGCTCGAGGTTCCATAGCTCGGCGAGCTCAGGGCCGACCTCGTCATCCCACCAATTCGCAAGCAGTTTGCGGTTGCTGCTGTTCTCGCTGATCCAGAGCAGGTTGGCAATCACTCTTTTGTAGTAAAGATCTTCTCCTTCTTTGAGGAGGTTATCGGGAATGTAAATCCCAAGCCTTTTGATCGTTCGGTATAATTCCTTGCTGCAGCCCCGGCGGATTTTGCGCGGCGTAGGAAGGGCGGCTTGATGCTTGTCGTGCATTTTATTCAGATTGATCGCCTCCTTTGTAACAGCATATGCTGGCTGAAGAGGGCGGGACACAGCAGCGCCATTCAATATTGAGCTATAGGCTACTAAGTCAGACCGTTCCTAGCAGGACATGATAGAGTCGAATGTAGTCTGGCGGTTCCTTAACTAGAAGGCATGTCTAAGGCTATGTTAGAATAGATTGGAAGTAAGAAGATTTTGGGGAGAGGACGAGTCGTGGAATGGTTGTCGAATGCAATCGGAGCATTGTTTGAATGGATACAACAGCTAGGTTATATTGGGATTATGCTGGGGCTCATGATTGAGGTCATACCGAGTGAGATCGTACTCGCCTACGGGGGCTATCTTGTGTTTACGGAGCGAATTAGCTTCACTGGGGCGGTTATATTCGGGGTGATTGGCGGTGTAATTGCCCAGCTGTTCGTGTATTGGATCGGACGATACGGAGGACGGCCCATTTTGGAACGATTCGGCAAATATATTCTGATCCAAAAAAAGCATATCGACTTATCCGAGGCCTGGTTTTTAAAATATGGATCGGGGGTTATTTTTACCGCTCGATTCATACCGGTAGTCAGACATGCTATTTCTATTCCGGCCGGCATGGCTAAAATGCCCGTGAGCCAATTTCTTTGGCTGACAACTCTTGCAGCCATTCCATGGTCAATATTGTTTGTTTATTTAGGTATGATGCTGGGTGAACAGTGGCAAGCGATCGATGAGAAGGCAGGGCCGTATATTATGCCGATTCTGCTCGTCGCCCTTGCACTGCTGATCGGGTATTTTATCGTGAAATGGTACGGGGCGAACAAAAGGAAAGGAGAGGCTTGATATGAGTGTGAATCTTAGAGCTAAATTCGGCAAGGGCATTTCGCCGAAGCAATTTATGGAGGGAATGCAGCGGAATAAAGAAGCGTTTCACTCCGGGTATGATGATTTTAAATGGGTGAACGAGGAAGATAGATTATATTTCGAGAGCCTGAAAAGACGGGATGATTTGCGGGTGTTGATTCTAGCGGCGGATTGGTGCGGCGATGTAATACGAAGTATTCCTGTTGTTTTTCGAGCGCTTGAAACGGCTGGAATCGAGACGGAGATCCTCATTGTGGAGGAGCATCAGGATGTTATGGATCACTTCTTAACGATGGGCGGCCGTGCCGTTCCGATCGTTATCGTAGCGGATGCGGGAGGAGATGTGCTTGGCCATTGGGGGCCGCGTCCGACAGATGTGCAGGAGATCATGATCCGATTCAAGCAGGAGAATCCGGATCGTGAAGCAGCGGACTATAATGAGAAAATAGCTGTAGTTCGTAAGCAAATGGCTGAGAAATACGATGAAGGAGCAGGAGTTAACGGCAAGGTCGTATCCGAACTGCGTGAGTTACTCTTGAAATTTTAATATGTTGAACATTGAGACATTTTCATTAGGACCATTACAGACAAATGCTTATTTGATTCGAGGGGAAGATGAGGGCAAGGCCATAGTTATCGATCCTGGAATGAACCCGGCCCCCCTGATTCGTAGAATCGAAGGACTAGAAATCGAAGCCATCCTGCTGACGCATGCCCACTTCGATCACATTGGGGGAGTCGAGGAAATCCGCCGGTTGAAGAAGTGCCCAGTATATTTGCATTCGCTCGAAAGCGATTGGTTGACGACGCCTGCGCTTAACGGCTCGCTCCGCTGGGCGGAAGTATCACCACCGATTCAGAGTGGGCCTGCGGAGTATGAGCTGGCTGAAGGACAGAAGCTGAAATTGATTGGCCATGAATTTACCGTATTTCACACCCCGGGCCATTCCCCGGGCAGTGTTAGCTTCCTTTGCGGAAACCACCTCTTTTCCGGCGATGTATTGTTTCGGATGAGCGTGGGACGTACGGATTTGCCAGGTGGCCGCGAGGCTGATCTTTTTAATTCTATTCGCGGAAAGTTATTCACCCTGTCGGATGAGGTTATCGTCTATCCAGGCCATGGCCCCAAAACGACGATTGGATTCGAAAAAGCTAATAATCCGTACGTTTCCTGAGCAAGAAATACGAATTAGTGAGAATTTGCTACAAAAAGTGCAAAAATACTAGACAAAGCTGCATTCTTTTGCTAGGATGTATCTTAATTAATTGTTTGTAACCTTTGCGAAGCACGCAAGCTGTGGAATAATCCCGGTTTGCGTTCTTTTTTTGTCTTTTTTCGGGTATGCGAGACAGTTGCAGATAGATATCAGGCGAGTCGGCAGGATCAGGAAGGAGAGGTCAATGTGAAACGCAGTGTATCATATGTTACGGATGATGGTTCCGGTCATCTGCAGAGGAAGAATAAAGAAGGTATGACAATTGCAGAGGCCTCCACATCCGATATCCCCCCTATGTGGCGCCAGGTTGTTATTGCTTCAGGCACAATCAGGCAGCCATGGCATCATAAGTTGATGCAAATACGCAGAGAACTATATAAATAAGTGTGCCCGGTAGAGCTGAATGAGTGACGGTGTATCCCTTCTTTCAGCTCTATTTCTTTTATATTTATTTTTACTCGTCGTTGAACGATCTGGGTTACCTGAACGTACTATAGATGCTATGGACAAGAAGGGGTGACACGATGCCGCAGGAGAGGGAATGGATCAAACAAGCGAAACAAGGCGATGCCACCGCTCTCGCTTCACTAATACAACATCATTATTCTTATGTGTACAAATATTTGGTGAAGGTGACCATGGAGCCCAAGATGGCCGAGGATTTGACTCAGGATACGATGCTTAAATGTATAGAAAATATACAACGTTACGATGGAACGTCTGCTTTTTCCTCTTGGTTAATGACGATCGGAACCCGGTTGTTCATTGATGTAACCCGCCGCCGGAAGAGAGAAAGGCAATGGCTAGTGCAGGATGGGGCGGCGAATCGGTTGAAATGGCATTTTGAAGCCAATCAAGAGGAATGGAGCGATTTACTTGAGCTGCTGTCCAGGCTGTCTCCTGAGCACAGGATAGCCATCCTGCTAAAGCATTATTACGGGTATAGCTACGATGAAATCGGAGATATGCTCAACATTCCAGCAGGTACGGTCAAATCTCGAGTTGCTTATGGACTACGCGAATTGCGAAAGGAGTTGAATCCACATGAGTCATAACGGACAAGACAAGGAATTAGAGGATGAGCTTATTCGAGAACTCTTGAAGGATTTACAAAGCTTGGAACGCGTCGTTCCGGAGAAGAACGGGCCTTCTGTAGAGTCATGGGAGCTGATCGTAAAAGAGCGCTGGCGGATGACGGCTTGGATGAGAAAATGGGAAGTCATGCTGTTCTGTTTGGTTGCCCTATTAATGATAAGTGGCGGCTTCCTGTTCCTATTAACGATTCCGGTAGTTTACGCTTTATTGCAAGGGCTTGGAGTTATCGCGGCGGTAGCGGTGATCATGGCGCTGCGCCCAGCCCGGAGGGAGGGAGCAGAATGAATATGTCGCAGATGATTCATACAGAGCCGCTTCCGCCATGGTGGATGCTCATTCTAGTAGCACTGCTGTTGCTAACTCAAGGTACGTGGATGTTTATAGATGCCCGCAAACGGGGGAGAAGAGCCTGGTTATGGGGATTATGGGGAGTGATTAATTGCCCCACTTCATTAATTGTATATTTGCTTGTCGTCGTATGGGCTGATTATCGAAAAAAGAAGAGAAGAATGGGGGAGAGATAATGAATATTAATTGGGGATTGCTCGCGCCCGTTATAGTATTGCAGTTTTTGCTTATGATTACGGCTTTCATTTCGCTGGCTCGGGCAGAATCGGTAAGGGGAGCCAAATGGATTTGGGTTTTTGTTATCCTTTTCGGAAATATTGTCGGGAGCATCGTTTATTTTATAATCGGAAGGAAAGAAGCCTAAATGTCATTTCTTCGTGTGGATCAATTGACTAAGAGTTTTGGTTCGCGTACCCCGGTTAGAGGAATTTCTTTCGAGCTGGAGCCGGGAAGCTGCACTGCGCTGCTCGGGCCAAACGGAGCAGGCAAGACGACGACAATGCGGATGATTGCCGGGTTGATCGCTCCGTCCGCGGGGCGGATTTCCGTGCAGGGACGACAGCATTCCAGCGGGGAATACCGCTCACTCATTGGATATTTGCCGCAGCATCCTGCATTTTACGGCTGGATGACCGGTGAGGAATTCGTTATGTATGCCGCATGTCTCAGTGGAATGAGCCGAAAAGAGGCTCGGAAACGGACGTTGTCTGTGCTAGAACGGGTTGGCTTGGCAGAAGCAGCAAAGCGGCGGATCGCAGGATATTCCGGAGGGATGAAGCAGCGGCTCGGCTTGGCACAGGCGCTGGTTCATCGGCCGCAACTGCTACTGCTCGATGAACCGGTATCAGCGCTTGATCCGATCGGGCGGCGCGAGGTTATGGATTTATTGCAGTCCCTGCGTGCGGAGGCGACGATTCTATTCTCGACGCATGTGCTGCCTGATGCGGAGGAGGTCTGTGACCGGATCATGATGATGCGGGACGGAGAAATTGTAGAAAACGGTGAGCTGCAGGTGCTTGCTGATAAATATCGTCTTCCGCAGCTGACTATTCAGGTGGAAAAGCTTGGTTCGGCAAATGCTTGGCTGCAGTCGCTGCAGAGCCGTCCGTATGTTCAAGATGCGCAAATTCAAGGCAGTACTGCCCTGCTGACTGTCCGTGATATGAAAGAAGCGAGACGGCTCATTTTAGAAGAGGTCTCTTCGAAAGGTATCCCTCTATTAAGTTTTCAGGCAGGTACTACCTCGCTCGAGGATATGTTTATGAAGGTGGTTACAGCATGAGGCAAGCATTGTACATGTACCGCAAAGAACTGTTAGGCATGACCCGAAACTACCAGCTTCTTTGGATTCCGATTGTTTTCATGCTGCTTGTAGTAATGCAGCCCGTAACTTCATATTATATGCCGGACATACTGGCTGCTTCAGGCAGTGTTCCTGCAGAGTTGATATCGAAGATTCCGATCCCCGGGCCTGCTGAAGTGATGGGAAGCGTCCTCGGACAATATAGCACCTTTGGGGTACTTATTCTCGTGATCGCGGGAATGCAGGTCGTGGCTGGCGAGCGTTATGGAGGAACGGCTGCCTTGGTTCTTGTTCGGCCCGTAAGTTCAGCCTCCTTTATTTCTGCCAAATGGGCGGGCCAAATGACCTTGATGCTAGTTTCCTTCATAGCGAGCTATGCGATGGCGTGGTACTATACTGCGTTATTGCTCGGCCCTGTGCCTTGGCGGATAGGGTTTATTGCAGGTGGGCTATATATTCTATGGCTTATGTTTGCTCTCTCCTTGAACCTTCTACTTAGCACATTGTTGCGCGGCAGTGCAGCTGCCGTAATATCCCTTCTCGTTGTTGCCGGATTATCGCTAGGCCATAGTCTTGCGCCTGCTTGGTTTGCCTGGAGTCCAGCTCGACTGTTAATGCTAGCAAATGCGGTAATCATAGGCTCGTCGGTAGAGTCGGCATTTGCATCAGTTATAATGACCTCCTTATTATGTCTTGCTTGTATAGGCATTGCCATTTGGAGCTTGCGCCGGCAAGGTATACCTGATTTAAGGGGAGATTGAGTGGAATTCTCACAATTTGCTCTACAAGTTTAATAAATCCCTGAAATGCTTGACCAATCTCGCTTATTTTTAGTAGGATAGTAAAATAACAGACAGTAATAATCAGGGAGGTAGACGATGCTGCAATTGGGAGAGAAGGTTGTTATCGTCGGCGATGCTTTTGAGCAGAATCTTCCTGTTGGGGAATATGGCTATATTATTGCTTATGACCGTAATCCGGACAATGTGTTTGATTATGTTGTTCGGGCTCCAAAGACTGGACGGAATTACTTTGTCCCATCACAGGATGTGGAATCCGAAGAGCGGCTGATTGAGCAAGAAGTAGAGCGCACCACCCAGGAAGCGTTGATTGACTACGCACTGGCCACGCATAATGAGAAGCTGTTCCATCAGGTCATCAATGGAGAAGATCCTTACGCGGAGGAGCAAGAAGAACCAACAAAGGAAGTTATGTCTCAGGCAGAATTCATCAAACAGGTGAATTTACGAGCTTGGATTTAGGGAAAGAGGTCGGCAGGTGCCGGCCTTTTTTGAATTTATTTTTGCTTTGCGTTCACCTTTGAGCTTATAGAGGCTTCGCGTTAATGGATTGAATTGTGGGATAATCTACAATATAATTTTAATCATCTATGCGGACATGTTAAAATGGACGAATCAAGTCCCGTGAGGGAAGGTTACGAGGAGGATTCACGTAAATGAGCATCGAGACTAAAGATGTTGAACATGTGGCCAAGCTGGCCCGTTTAAATTTAACGGATGAAGAGCGGGATCTATTCACGGAGCAATTGAATGCGATTTTACAATATGCCGAGAAGCTGAATGAGCTGGATACCGATGGCGTAGAGCCGACGACTCATGTACTTCGTCTCAGTAACGTTATGCGCGAGGATGTCGTGCTCGATAGCTTGACGCAAGAGCAGGTATTCCGCAATGCTCCGGAGGAAGAGGATGGGCAATTCAAGGTGCCTGCCGTTCTGGAATAATTGAACCGATCCGGTGCTGAATGAGGAGCAAGCAAGGCAATAAATGGATCAAGCTATTGATTTGAACTATGAACTTAATTAAGGCGTTAGGCAACACATATGCTGTCCTAGTGGACGAGCTGCCCAATTTTGGAAGGAGGAAGCGGTTGTGACGCTTTTTGATTTACGCTTACAGGATATACATAACCAGCTCCGCAACAAGGAGTTATCGGTTACCGATTTGGTTGGAGAAGCATTTGCCAAGATCGGGGAGAGAGATGAACGGATCGGCGCTTTTTTGACGTTGAATGAAGAGAGCGCACGTGCAGAAGCGGCACGAATGGATGACAAGCTGGTCAACGGGGAGGCATTGGGTCTCTTGTTTGGACTGCCGGTCGGAGTGAAAGATAATATGATCACAGAGGGACTACGCACAACTTGCGCAAGCCACTTTCTGTCTAATTACGATCCGATCTACGACGGAACCGTCATTTCGAAGCTGAAGCAAGCTGAATCGATTTTGATCGGGAAATTGAATATGGACGAGTTCGCGATGGGCGGCTCCAATGAAAATTCAAGCTTCCATCCCGTTCGGAATCCATGGGATTTGAACCGGGTACCCGGTGGCTCAAGCGGCGGATCGGCAGCTGCTGTAGCTGCGGGTGAAGCTTATTTTGCATTGGGCTCGGATACGGGCGGCTCGATCCGTCAGCCAGCTTCGTATTGCGGAGTCGTAGGCTTGAAGCCAACCTATGGCCTTGTATCCAGATACGGCTTGGTTGCATTTGCTTCGTCGCTCGATCAGATCGGACCGCTTACGAAGAATGTAGAGGATGCTGCATATGTGCTGCAGGCCATCGCGGGGTATGATCCGAAGGACTCCACATCGGCTCAAGTCGACATCCCGAATTATGCAAGTGCCTTAACTGGGGATGTTACTGGGCTTCGCATCGCGGTGCCGAAGGAGTATTTGGAAGGCGTTGATCCGCAAATCAAGGCTTCTGTTATGGAAGCTTTGCGCTTGCTCGAAAGTCTGGGCGCTGTATGGGAGGAAGTATCGCTGCCTCATACGGAATATGCCGTTGCCGCCTATTATTTGCTGGCCTCCTCAGAGGCGTCTTCCAACCTGTCGCGCTTTGACGGCATTCGCTATGGAGTACGTGCTGATCATGCGGGCAGTTTGATTGATCTCTATCATGAATCCCGCAGCCAAGGCTTCGGGCCGGAAGTGAAGCGGCGTATTATGCTTGGCACCTACGCGCTTAGCTCCGGATACTATGATGCTTATTATTTGAAAGCACAGAAAGTACGCACCTTAATCAAGCGTGATTTTGATCAAACGTTTGAGAAATATGATGTTATCGTTGGGCCGACGACGCCAACGACAGCGTTCGCGTTAGGATCCCAAGTGGATGATCCCCTGACGATGTACTTGAACGATATATTGACGATTCCGGTCAGCCTTGCTGGAATGCCGGCGCTTACCGTGCCTTGCGGATTTGCCGATGGGCTTCCAATTGGGTTGCAATTTATCGGCAAAGCGTTTGATGAGAGCACTATATTACGGTTAGCTCATGCCTTTGAAGCGAATAGTGATCATCACAAACGGCGTCCGTCGTTGTAAAAGGATGATAGCAGGATTGTTTCACTAAAGTGTTCAGGAGGATCAATATGTCAACGTCCAAATATGAAACGGTAATTGGGTTGGAAGTGCATGTGGAGCTGCACACGAAATCAAAAATTTTTTGCGGCTGTTCCACCGAGTTTGGCGCTCCGCCTAACAGTCATACATGCCCGATCTGTCTCGGGCATCCCGGAGTGCTGCCTGTGCTTAACCGCCAGGCGGTGGATTATGCGATGAAAGCCGCAATGGCTTTGAATTGCGAAATAGCAGATGTTAGCAAGTTCGACCGTAAAAACTATTTTTATCCCGACTCCCCGAAGGCTTATCAGATTTCTCAATTTGACCAGCCGATCGGACAAAACGGGTACATTGATATCGAAGTTGATGGCAAGACGAAGCGCATAGGCATCACCCGTCTTCATTTGGAAGAGGATGCGGGCAAGCTGACCCATATCGACGGGGGGTATGCTTCGCTTGTCGATTTCAACCGTGTGGGTACTCCGTTGGTGGAGATCGTATCTGAGCCGGAAATTTCTACTCCGGAGGAAGCACGCGCTTATTTGGAGAAGCTGCGGGCCATAATGCAGTACTGCGGCGTGTCCGATGTGAAGATGGAAGAGGGCTCGATGCGCTGCGATGCAAATATCAGTCTTCGTCCGGTAGGGCAAAAGGAATTAGGTACACGTGCTGAGCTTAAAAATATGAACTCTTTCCGCGGTGTTCTGCGCGGATTGGAATATGAACAATACCGTCAAGCTGAAATTTTGGATGACGGAGGAGAGGTCGTGCAGGAAACGCGGCGGTGGGACGAGACTCAAGGCAAGACCTTCTCAATGCGTGGTAAGGAAGAAGCGCATGACTACCGCTACTTCCCGGACCCGGATCTTGTCACGCTGCATATTGACCAAGCCTGGAAGGATCGGATCAGAGCTTCTATTCCTGAGCTTCCAGATGCCCGCAAGGCACGCTATACGGAGCAATTTGGGCTTCCGAGCTATGATGCTGAGGTTATTACCTCTTCCAAAGAGCTCGCTGATCTGTTCGAGAGCAGTCTGGAGTTCACCAAGGATGCTAAATCGGTATCCAACTGGATTATGGGCGATTTGCTTGGATATTTAAATAGCACCGGTCAAGAACTATCCGATGTGAAATTAACAGGTCAAGGGCTCGGCGAAATGATTGGTTTGATCGAAAAAGGAACTATTAGCTCTAAGATCGCTAAGACAGTGTTCAAAGAAATGCTGCAAAGCGGTAAGCGGCCTGAGCAAATTGTTGAAGAACAGGGATTGGTTCAAATTAGCGATGAGGGTGCGATTCTGGCTATTGTTAATGAGGTCATTGCCGATAATCCGGCTTCCGTCGAAGATTATAAGGCGGGCAAGGAGAAGGCGATTGGTTTCCTGGTTGGCCAAGTTATGAAGCGCAGTAAAGGGAAAGCTAACCCAGGACTCGTTAACAAGCTCTTGGTGGATATTTTGAAAGGCTAGGTCTTCCCGTCGGTAGGAGCTTCTCAAGTGTTGCTCTATGAAGAAGGGGGTGGGCGCGTGATCGTACCACTATCCGTGCGGGATCCGGAGATCGTTGAACAAATTTGGAGCCTGCAGCACGCAGCTTATCGCCTTGAGGCATGTGCGATAGGAGTTAAGTATATGCCCCCGCTTCCAGATACGTTTGAAACAATCATGAACAGTACTGAAGTTTTCTATGGGGATGTCACCTCGGATGGAGAGATCATCGGAGTGATCGCTGTTTCCACGGAAAAAGAGGGAACTACCGAGATTACACGTCTGATGGTGCATCCCGAGCATTTGCGTCAAGGAATAGGCAGGACGCTGCTGTGTTATGTAATCGAGCGTTATTCAGAAGCAACGCTGTTCGAGGTTACAGCCGGTACATTAAATGCCCCGGCTGTAGCACTATATACGCAGCAGGGTTTTGTAGCTGCAGGTACGGCTATGGCCATGCCGAATGTGGAATTAACGATATATCAGCTTGTTCCTGTGAAACTCTCCTCTTAGTAGGAGGGTTTCTTTGTATTTGCGCCAGTACATTCCAAGTTACGAATGGGTGTGAAATCGGTTATTATTAATATAATTAGTCAAAGAAGGTTTAATCGCTCACGGCAGCTTGCTAATGAGGAGGATGGATATGATGCAAGGCAGAATGAATATGAATGATGCCATGCAGCAGAGTCAACAGCTTGCGGCAAAAAAGGCGAATAAGCGCTACAGCCCCAGACGACTCAAACGCAAGTTTATGGCGTGTATGCTGTCGGCCTTGTTCCCGGGCCTCGGCCATCTCTATTTGCGGATGTTTTGGCGCGGAATAGCTATCATATATTTTTTAATCCTGGATGCTTCAGCATTGATTTATTTTTCGTCCGTTCGAATGACGATTAATATACCATTTTTATTTTTACTGGGAATTCTAATCCCTGTTATGTATTTCTACAGCATTTATGATGTGCTTCAATCTACCGATGCTGTCAATGCGAGGGTAAAGGGCGAGAAGGATGATTCCCGGGTAGGAATCCCTCGATCGGCTGATCATGTCTGGAAAGGGACTCTCTCTGGACTTGGGCTAATGGCAGGCGGTGGGGTCATATTTTTGCTTAGTCAGAAGCCGCCTTGGCTTGCAGACATCATTCAAGCAAGTGCAGGATATGTGGTATCCATGCTGTTGATCCTGAACGGCGTGTTGTTTATGATCCGGGAGTGTCGCCGAAGGAGGTATAGAACCGGCCGGCTGACGGCCGCCTTACTGCTTATCGGTGTAGGTCTTATTCTCCTAACGGATGTTGCGTTTGGCAGCAATTTTATGCTTCATCTGTTGAATTGGTGGCCACTGCTGCTTGTAGTTGCTGGGATTGAGCACATATATGTGATTCTGTGGAACCGTCGAAAAACCGCTCATGCGTTAAGACTGCTTCGTGTTGACATTAAAGGACTGTTGCTTTCGCTGTTTGCAGCATTCTCTGTGTTCGCGGTAACGCAGCAGGATCATTATATGCATTTATGGAACCGAGTCAGTCTCGATTTGACAACTGCCAGCACAGACTTCAGCGCGGAGGAAGGGTACAACTTAGTGAAGGAGTCCCTGGAAATTCCTATCGATTTAAGTACCGAGCAAATTATTATTAATGGCATAAATGGAAATAT
The DNA here is from genome assembly GCF_003931855.1 of Paenibacillus lentus. Taxonomy (NCBI): domain Bacteria; kingdom Bacillati; phylum Bacillota; class Bacilli; order Caryophanales; family Paenibacillaceae; genus Paenibacillus; species Paenibacillus lentus. The sequence goes on from NZ_CP034248.1 coordinate 1,884,337, forward strand.
CGACGTAAGAAGAGCAGAGATTGAAGGGATTCGCGTGGAGAGCACGGTGTGGGTAGATCAGCTGCCGATTGAGGAAGCTCGGACTGTGGCAGAGGATACAGAGCTCCAGGCGACGACAGGGAAGGCGTTAACTCTGAATGTGAAAGATAGGGTCTATGGTGCTTCCGGCAAAAGGCATCCTCGTTTGAATATGACGGTATATCTGCCGGAGAATCGTTTTTTGGATATCGATATCAGTACTTCAAGCGGAAAAATCAAAATGAGTGGAGTTCGCGCCTTAAAGCAAATTAAGCTGCAAACGGGTAATGGTGATGTGAGGCTGTGGGACGTTAATGGTGATGTGACGGCAAAGACGCTAAATGGAGATGCGGAAATGTATCGGATCTTTGGAAATGTCCATGCAGAGACCCAGGGCGGAAATATGATGGGAAACTTGATTACGGGAAAAGTCTCCATGTCCACATTAGTCGGCAATATCGCTTTGATGAATGTGGATGAGGATATCCATGCTACGACGAAGAATGGTAATATTACTATTAAAGGTGTGGCCGCTTCGTTGAAGGCTGAATCTTTGAATGGTAAGGTTGAGATTGAATCCCCACTAATTGCAGGAGATTGGAATGTCTATAGCGCGGTAGGAGAAATGATCTTAACTATTCCTGAAGAAGGAGATTATATGCTTCAGGGATCGAGCGGGTATGGCGATATTACAACGGACTTGCCATTTATCGTTGATAATAAAGCAATAAATGGAATTGTTGGCACGGGAGAATATTTAGTAAAGATTGAAGGAAACAGCAATTTGTTTGTCATTAAACAATGAACTCGTTGTTTGTCAGGTTCACACTCTAGCCTGCGGGCTCGCCACTCAATTGACAAACGAATTATTGTAAAAGTACAATAAGTTTTAAGAAGATAGAAGAGGATGAGCAACCAACCTCTTAAAGGCGGTGACAATATGACTACGCGGGTACAGCATGCTCTGGATCAATTGAAACAGAGCGGGGTTCGAATTACACCGCAGCGTCATGCCATTTTAACGTTTCTTATGGAATCGATGGGCCATCCGACGGCAGACGAAATCTACCGTGCATTAGCGCCTCGTTTTCCCAATATGAGCGTGGCAACAGTATATAATAATCTCAAAATGTTTATTGAAGCTGGTATGGTTCGGGAATTAACATATGGTGATAATTCCAGTCGTTTTGACGCGGACGTCTCGAATCATTATCATGTAATATGTGAGAAGTGTGGCAAAATTAAAGACTTCACATATTCCTCGTTGGAGGATGTGGAACAAAAGGCCGAAGAGATGACCGGCTTCCAGGTGCATGGTCACCGAATGGAGCTTTATGGGGTTTGCGGCGATTGCCGGGAACAATAATCATTTGACCTGCGGGTTTGGAAGAACGTGACGGATTCCTTCGTGAATTCTTCACGTTTTTGTTTTTTTGAGGCTGTATGAGTTTTGCTACGTCGCAATTAATACTATATTTATGGAGGTACTGTGCATTGAAAAGTAAAAAAACGGCTCGCCCGAGGCGTAGACGTGGAGGGCGATTCAAGTGGTTTATGGTGTTTATACTGCTTGTGGCCGGTGCATACTGGGCGTCGTCTGAGCTATTGCCCAGTCGGGAGCATGCTGAACCAGACTGGAAAGGTAAGATGGATAAGCCGATTTTTGTGTCAGGCGAGGTGATGGAACTGCCCGCTTTGGGTAGCGGGGAAGGGTTGCAGCTTCCCTTTAGCGTAATTCAATCGGTGATTGATCCTAATGTAAGATATGAAGAGGAAACGAAGTCAGTCATTCTTACTACGCAGCGGAAGCTAGTATTGATGAAGACGGACGACGTGAAGGGAAAGATCAATAATAAGCCGGTGCAATTGCTGTTTGCCCCGATGGAGAGAGATGGTAATCTCTACTTGCCGACATATCTCTTGAAGGATTTATATGGTATTGAGGTTCACGAAGATAGCGGATCGGGTGCTGTTTTATTGTATCGGGCAGGCGAGTCAATTCAAATGGCGCACGTACAGTCCTCTAGCAAGAGGAAGGATGTCACGGTAACTATGCGTCAAGGCAACAGTATTCATACCCCGATTTTGGCGGAGATGAAGCCGGGAGAGAATCTGCGGATTTTGGACGAGGTTGATGATTGGTATTATGCCCAATTAGATAACGGCTATGCCGGATATGTGAAAAAAAAGAATGTAGCGTTAGATGAGCTCGTGACCATTCCAGCCCTGGAAGAGCAGTCTATACCTCCAGCAAAGCAAAAATGGCAATCCAAAGTTGTCAATTTAACTTGGGAGGCCGTGTACAATGTTGCGCCCAAGCCTTCTTCGATCGGGGAAATGCCGGGTGTGAACGTCGTCAGTCCTACGTGGTTCTCGCTCGTGGATGGAAAAGGGAATGTCCAGAGCAAAGCTGATCGAGCTTATGTGAATTGGGCGCATGGCCGTGGCATGCAGGTATGGGGATTATTTAGCAATAGCTTTGAACCCGAAATCACTTCGGAATCCTTAGCAACTTTTGAACGACGCATGACTACCATTGTGCAAATGCTGCATTACGCAAAACTATATGATTTAGACGGCATTAATATTGACTATGAGAATGTTCATACAAAGGATGGGGCTAATTTAACTCAATTTATGAGGGAGTTATGGCCGCTGGCACAGGAGCAGGGACTCGTAATTTCCATTGATGTGACTCCGAAGTCGAATAGTGAAATGTGGTCGGCGTTTTTGGATCGCAGGTCTTTGGCGGAGGTTACTGACTATTTAATTGTTATGGCATATGATGAGCATTGGGCTGCAAGTCCAGTATCGGGTTCAGTTTCCTCTCTGCCTTGGGCTCGCTCTTCGATGACGCGGATTATCGAGGAGGATGACGTGCCTCCTGGCAAGCTGATTCTGGGGATACCATTATATACGCGGGTCTGGACGGAGACGCAGGTGGATGGATCTACGAAGGTAAAGTCGAAAGCGATCGGTATGAAAAAAGCTCAGGAGATCATTAAGGAGAAATCGCTGGAACCGAAACTATCCGAGGAAACGGGTCAGAATTACGTCGAGTATCGAGAAGATGGCGCTCTTCATCGGATTTGGCTGGAAGACAAGGACTCTTTGGCTCGGCGGGTCGAATTGGCCAAGTCGCTCAAGCTTGGGGGTATTGCAACGTGGAATCGGAGTTTTGCTTCGAGTGAGGCTTGGGACGTGCTTAGTAAAATCGCAGAATAATTGGTTGATAGCAGAGATTATAGTGGGGAATAAAAAGGCGGGCACCTAGGGTGCTCGCCTTTTTGTTAGGTTTCGGCTGAAGGTGCAGCGGCAGTTTTTTGCTGCTGTAATTGTTCGGCAGTAATATTTGCCCGATCCGGATCTAGCGTCAACATGGTTTTGCAGAACATGCAGCGATCTGTCTTGCCTAGCATTTTCGTCAATTTATGGCACTCTGGACATTCTAGCTGAACCGCAGAGGTAGACAGCATGCCGGCGATGAAATAGATGGCCAGGCTTCCGAGCATAGCGATGAGTCCGATGACAAGTCCGATACCGGCAACAACTTTGCCGGATTGTCCCCAGAAGACGACGCCTGCTGTGCCGAGAACCATCAGTCCCATTCCCAGCATAGTGAGGAGAAGGCCCCATAATCTGAATTCATTGATTTTGCTTGATTTGAAGAACATTTGAGCAAACCTCAATTCATGATTATTTTTTTAAAACGCTGCCGCAAAAAAAGCAGGAAACTTCAATATAGCGTAGAACTATATTATAACGAATTGGCGGGATAACGCCAAGGTAGGAGGATATCGTGGAACCTACTATTTATTCATTAGTCGATGAAGGTAGTGTCGGTCGTCAAGTACTAGGCGCTATCGGATACCGCCACAACGGTCGAGATTTTCACAGCTCGGCAATTTACGATTTTGAATTGGTTGTTATAACGGTATGCGAAGGAATGAATGAAGCGGGAGTAGAAATCGAGCACTGCACGAATGGAGATATTCATTATCAATTGCTTTATATGGGGATCGAGGATTTGAAACGCTGGGTAATGGCCGGTGAGAACCGGGAAATTGTACAGTGTTTTTTACGTGGAGAAATCATTTGGGATGTTGAAGGAGAGTTAACTCGATTGCGTAATGAAATCATTGGTTTTGGAGATGATATCAGAGGACAGCGCAAGTTTATTGAGTTTGCTAAATTTCTAAAGATGTACATAGAAGCCAAGCGCTATACTCAAGATCGTGATTTCCTCGACGCTTACTATAATGTGCTACAGGCATTGAAGCATTATGCCAGAATTGAATTGATTGAACAGGGAATCTTGCCCGAAAATAGTGTATGGGAGCAGTTGCGTCCGTTGAACTCCGTCGTCTACAAGTTGTTTGATGAACTAACAGATAATAAGGAAACATTGGAGCAGCGGATTCAATTAGTACTGCTGGCTTGCGAATTTACGATTATGTCCAAAATGGCCGATTGTTGCTCCATATTGCTGCGTATTTTATCCAGCCGCAAAGAAGCTTGGAGCATTCAGGAGCTCCGACAACAGCCCGAATTAGAACATGTGCGGGAAGAAGTTCCGTTATTATTGAGAAAACTGGTGTATCATTCCCATGCATCTGAAGTAACCAGTGAGTCGAAGGGAAGCGCTGGAGAGGAACGCGAGATCAAGTATTTAGCGGAGAAATCCTTATTGTAGTTAATTTCCAGATAAGTATTTATAAATATAGATTGACTCTTATGTATGATCTGTGTTAAATTAAATCTCGCCCCTTCAAGGCGGCAAGTTCAAAAATGGTATGCAGGATTCACCTGAAAAAAGATTTTAAAAAAAAGTTGTTGACTTAACTCGGGTGGTCGTGATATATTATAAGAGTCGCTGCTGAAACAACGGCGGCACACGAAATAAGGTTTGATCTTTGAAAACTGAACAACGAGTGAGCGGGTTTCACGGAAGTGAAATCTAAAAATAGAGTCAGATGCAAATCTGATCTCGTCAGATTCAAAATGAGCAAGTCAAACACTTTGGATGGAACACCTCATCACCTTCGGGTATGAGCCTCCTTCCGATCTTTATTGGAGAGTTTGATCCTGGCTCAGGACGAACGCTGGCGGCGTGCCTAATACATGCAAGTCGAGCGGGATTATTTTGGAAGCTTGCTTCCGAAATAATCTAGCGGCGGACGGGTGAGTAATACGTAGGCAACCTGCCCCTCAGCCTGGGATAACTAGCGGAAACGTTAGCTAATACCGGATAATTTATTTCTTCGCATGAAGGAATAATAAAAGACGGAGCAATCTGTCACTAAGGGATGGGCCTACGGCGCATTAGCTAGTTGGTGAGGTAACGGCTCACCAAGGCGACGATGCGTAGCCGACCTGAGAGGGTGAACGGCCACACTGGGACTGAGACACGGCCCAGACTCCTACGGGAGGCAGCAGTAGGGAATCTTCCGCAATGGACGCAAGTCTGACGGAGCAACGCCGCGTGAGTGATGAAGGTTTTCGGATCGTAAAGCTCTGTTGCCAGGGAAGAACGTCTTGGAGAGTAACTGCTCTAAGAGTGACGGTACCTGAGAAGAAAGCCCCGGCTAACTACGTGCCAGCAGCCGCGGTAATACGTAGGGGGCAAGCGTTGTCCGGAATTATTGGGCGTAAAGCGCGCGCAGGCGGTCATTTAAGTCTGGTGTTTAATCCCGGGGCTCAACTCCGGGTCGCACTGGAAACTGGGTGGCTTGAGTGCAGAAGAGGAGAGTGGAATTCCACGTGTAGCGGTGAAATGCGTAGATATGTGGAGGAACACCAGTGGCGAAGGCGACTCTCTGGGCTGTAACTGACGCTGAGGCGCGAAAGCGTGGGTAGCAAACAGGATTAGATACCCTGGTAGTCCACGCCGTAAACGATGAATGCTAGGTGTTAGGGGTTTCGATACCCTTGGTGCCGAAGTAAACACATTAAGCATTCCGCCTGGGGAGTACGGTCGCAAGACTGAAACTCAAAGGAATTGACGGGGACCCGCACAAGCAGTGGAGTATGTGGTTTAATTCGAAGCAACGCGAAGAACCTTACCAGGTCTTGACATGCCTCTGACCGCTCTAGAGATAGAGCTTCTCTTCGGAGCAGGGGACACAGGTGGTGCATGGTTGTCGTCAGCTCGTGTCGTGAGATGTTGGGTTAAGTCCCGCAACGAGCGCAACCCTTGATCTTAGTTGCCAGCATTTCGGATGGGCACTCTAAGGTGACTGCCGGTGACAAACCGGAGGAAGGTGGGGATGACGTCAAATCATCATGCCCCTTATGACCTGGGCTACACACGTACTACAATGGCCAGTACAACGGGAAGCGAAGCCGCGAGGTGGAGCGAATCCTATCAAAGCTGGTCTCAGTTCGGATTGCAGGCTGCAACTCGCCTGCATGAAGTCGGAATTGCTAGTAATCGCGGATCAGCATGCCGCGGTGAATACGTTCCCGGGTCTTGTACACACCGCCCGTCACACCACGAGAGTTTACAACACCCGAAGTCGGTGAGGTAACCGCAAGGGGCCAGCCGCCGAAGGTGGGGTAGATGATTGGGGTGAAGTCGTAACAAGGTAGCCGTATCGGAAGGTGCGGCTGGATCACCTCCTTTCTATGGAGAATCGTTTCCTGCAACGGAAACATTCAAATCAGGTTGACGAAAGTCGCCGATCCCTTTGCAGATGCAAAGAGGTATATGCTTTCGAAGTAGCTTTACTTCGTAAAGCTTTTAGCTCACTCGTTGGTCAGTTTTGAGAGGTTAAGCCTCTTATGCGTTTGGTGATAATGGCGGAGGGGTTCCACGCGTACCCATCTCGAACACGACCGTTAAGCCCTCCAGCGCCGATGGTACTTGGACCGCAGGGTCCTGGGAGAGTAGGACGTCGCCAAGCGCAGCCCATTTAATGGGTTGCCTTTTAAATTTAACATTTTTTTGGGCCCTTAGCTCAGCTGGTTAGAGCGCACCCCTGATAAGGGTGAGGTCGGTGGTTCGAGTCCACTAGGGCCCACCATACAACTCCATATTTGCTTATACGTACTTATTGGAGTGGCGTATGGGGCCATAGCTCAGCTGGGAGAGCGCCTGCCTTGCAAGCAGGAGGTCAGCGGTTCGATCCCGCTTGGCTCCACCATATCTTTTCCATAACTTGCCGCTTGATTGGTGATTGTGGATTTGATAAGATAGTCTTCCGCCAGTCAAATGGCGAAGAAACTTGATCCTTGAAAACTGGATATACGAAACGAAATTTGCGTTTTAGAAACAATCCTTTTCTGATGAATTTAAATAAGCTGCAAAGCCAAATTTAAATTCATCATAGCTGAACTTGTGTCAAGTGATTGACCAAGGAAGTGAATAAAGGTAGTGATACTAGCGAACGTTTTGGGATAGGCGATCCTTTGTGAGTTGATTTCTTCCTTATATGAATTTATAAGATCAAGAAATCAAGGAGCAACAGAGCGAATAGCCCAAAATGCGAGCGATTATGGTTAAGCTACTAAGAGCACACGGAGGATGCCTAGGCGCTAGGAGCCGACGAAGGACGTGGCGAACAACGAAACTGCCTCGGGGAGCTGTAAGCAAGCTTTGATCCGGGGGTGTCCGAATGGGGAAACCCGGCTGTGGTCATACGCAGTCACTCACATCTGAATACATAGGGTGTGAAGAGGCATACCAGGGGAACTGAAACATCTAAGTACCCTGAGGAAGAGAAAACAAATGCGAATGCTTACGAAGTAGCAATACTTCGTATTGCTTTCAAGTGATTCCGTCAGTAGCGGCGAGCGAACGCGGAACAGCCTAAACCAGAGAGCTTGCTCTCTGGGGTTGTGGGACGTCTCACATGGAGTTACAAAGGAACTGATTAGACGAACAGGTCTGGAAAGGCCGGCCATAGAAGGTAAAAGCCCTGTAATCGAAAGTCTGTTCCCTCCGAGACGGATCCCGAGTAGTGCGGGGCACGTGAAACCCCGTATGAATCTGCCAGGACCATCTGGTAAGGCTAAATACTCCCTAGCGACCGATAGTGAAGCAGTACCGTGAGGGAAAGGTGAAAAGCACCCCGGAAGGGGAGTGAAAAAGAACCTGAAACCGTGTGCTTACAAGAAGTCAGAGCCCTATGTGGAAACTTGTTTCCGCACGGGTGATGGCGTGCCTTTTGTAGAATGAACCGGCGAGTTACGTTCCCGTGCAAGGTTAAGGTGAAGAGCCGAAGCCGCAGCGAAAGCGAGTCTGAATAGGGCGATTTAGTACGTGGACGTAGACCCGAAACCGGGTGATCTACCCCTGTCCAGGGTGAAGGTGCGGTAACACGCACTGGAGGCCCGAACCCACGTATGTTGAAAAATGCGGGGATGAGGTGGGGGTAGCGGAGAAATACCAATCGAACTCGGAGATAGCTGGTTCTCCCCGAAATAGCTTTAGGGCTAGCCTCGGTGGGACAGTCGTGGAGGTAGAGCACTGATTGGGTGCGGGGCCCGCCAAGGGTTACCAAGCTCAGTCAAACTCCGAATGCCATAGACTGATTAACCGGGAGTCAGACAGTGAGTGCTAAGATCCATTGTCAAGAGGGAAACAGCCCAGACCATCAGCTAAGGTCCCCAAGTGTGTGTTAAGTGGGAAAGGATGTGGAGTTGCACAGACAACCAGGATGTTGGCTTAGAAGCAGCCATCATTTAAAGAGTGCGTAATAGCTCACTGGTCGAGTGACTCTGCGCCGAAAATGTAACGGGGCTAAACACACCACCGAAGCTATGGCTTGAATCGACTTCACTGCTTCTTTGAAGCGGTGGATACTACGAGACATTTTTGCCGAAAGCAACCTTTGAAATGGTTCATGGGTTTCGGCCAAATGCTCCAGGGGTTAAACCGATCACTTCGAAGCTGGAGTGAAGTCGATTCAGGGGTAGGGGAGCGTTGTATGTGGATTGAAGTTGGACCGGGAGGACTGGTGGACTGCATACAAGTGAGAATGCCGGTATGAGTAACGAAAAGATCAGTGAGAATCTGATCCGCCGAAAGCCCAAGGTTTCCTGAGGAAGGTTCGTCCGCTCAGGGTAAGTCGGGACCTAAGGCGAGGCCGAAAGGCGTAGTCGAAGGACAACAGGTTGAAATTCCTGTACCACCGTAATCCGCTATGAGCGATGGGGTGACGCAGTAGGGTAGTGACGCGAGCGGATGGATGCTCGTCCAAGCAGTGAGGCTGATGTGTAGGCAAATCCGCACATCGTTAAGGCTGGGCTGTGATGGGGAGGGAAAATTTACAGTACCGAAGGTCATGATCTCACACTGCCGAGAAAAGCCTCTAGCCAGGAGAAGGTGCCCGTACCGCAAACCGACACAGGTAGGCGAGAAGAGAATTCTAAGGCGCGCGGAAGAACTCTCGTTAAGGAACTCGGCAAAATGACCCCGTAACTTTGGGAGAAGGGGTGCCCCGGTAGTGTGAATAGCACGAGGGGGCCGCAGTGAAAAGGCCCAAGCGACTGTTTAGCAAAAACACAGGTCTGTGCGAAGCCGTAAGGCGAAGTATACGGGCTGACGCCTGCCCGGTGCTGGAAGGTTAAGGGGAGCGGTTAGGGAGCAATCCCGAAGCTGTGAACCGAAGCCCCAGTAAACGGCGGCCGTAACTATAACGGTCCTAAGGTAGCGAAATTCCTTGTCAGGTAAATTCTGACCCGCACGAATGGCGTAACGACTTGGGCGCTGTCTCAACGAGAGATCCGGTGAAATTTTAATACCTGTGAAGATGCAGGTTACCCGCGACAAGACGGAAAGACCCCATGGAGCTTTACTACAGCTTGATATTGAACTTTGATGCGATTTGTACAGGATAGGTGGGAGCCTAGGAATCCGGAGCGCCAGCTTCGGTGGAGGCATCGTTGGGATACCACCCTGATCGTATCGAAGTTCTAACCTAGGACCGTGATCCGGTTCGGGGACAGTGTCAGGCGGGTAGTTTGACTGGGGCGGTCGCCTCCTAAAGAGTAACGGAGGCGCCCCAAGGTTCCCTCAGAATGGTTGGAAATCATTCGCAGAGTGCAAAGGCAAAAGGGAGCTTGACTGCGAGACTGACAAGTCGAGCAGGGACGAAAGTCGGGCTTAGTGATCCGGTGGTACCGCATGGAAGGGCCATCGCTCAACGGATAAAAGCTACCCTGGGGATAACAGGCTTATCTCCCCCAAGAGTCCACATCGACGGGGAGGTTTGGCACCTCGATGTCGGCTCATCGCATCCTGGGGCTGAAGTAGGTCCCAAGGGTTGGGCTGTTCGCCCATTAAAGCGGTACGCGAGCTGGGTTCAGAACGTCGTGAGACAGTTCGGTCCCTATCTGTCGTGGGCGTAGGAAATTTGAGAGGAGCTGTCCTTAGTACGAGAGGACCGGGATGGACGCACCGCTGGTGCACCAGTTGTTCCGCCAGGAGCATAGCTGGGTAGCTACGTGCGGATGGGATAAACGCTGAAAGCATCTAAGCGTGAAGCCCTCCTCAAGATGAGATTTCCCAATTAGTAAGACCCCTTGAAGACGACGAGGTTGATAGGCCTGAGGTGGAAGTGCAGCAATGTATGGAGCTGACAGGTACTAATCGGTCGAGGGCTTATCCAAACTTTACCCCAAAAAGTGAAGCGGAGGCTTCGAAGAGTATACCGAATACTGAAGGTTTGCAAAGCAAACTACTTCGGAAGGATAAACTTCGGGGGCCCCGGTGAACCAAGTAAGGGCTAACACGCAAATGAAGTTTCGTATCCAGTTTTCAAGCGATCAAGCTTGAGGTGAATATTGTTCCCTGATAGCTCAGTCGGTAGAGCACTCGACTGTTAATCGAGTTGTCACAGGTTCGAGTCCTGTTCGGGGAGCCATATGGAGAGGTGTCCGAGTTGGCCGAAGGAGCACGATTGGAAATCGTGTAGGCGTCACAAGCGTCTCGAGGGTTCGAATCCCTCTCTCTCCGCCATTATTTATTTAAGTATTATTGAAATGTGATACATATATGGCCCGTTGGTCAAGGGGTTAAGACACCTCCCTTTCACGGAGGTAACAGGGGTTCGAATCCCCTACGGGTCACCACTTTCTTTAATACTACGGATAAAGTATGAGAAATAACGAGTACCATAAAAATAACTTGATTTCTAGATGGGTTATATGGTACAATAGAAATTGTCTTTCCTTGGAGGCTTAGCTCAGCTGGGAGAGCATCTGCCTTACAAGCAGAGGGTCAGCGGTTCGATCCCGTTAGCCTCCACCATATAATTTTATAACTGACGCGGGGTGGAGCAGCACGGTAGCTCGTCGGGCTCATAACCCGAAGGTCGCAGGTTCAAATCCTGTCCCCGCAATTGTATTACCTAGTGTGGAGCCGTGGTGTAGAGGCCTAACATGCCTGCCTGTCACGCAGGAGATCGCGGGTTCGAATCCCGTCGGCTCCGCCATTAACTTCCTTGAATAAAGGATCAGAATCCGTTAAGGATTCGCAAGCTTGGCTCTGGAAACTGTCACTCTAATGAGCTGATCGCAGCGGAATAGGTGAAGGATCCAAGGGAACTATCCTATATGGCTCGGTAGCTCAGTCGGTAGAGCAGAGGACTGAAAATCCTCGTGTCGGCGGTTCGATTCCGTCCCGAGCCACCATTGATAATTGAAAATGCCGGTGTAGCTCAATTGGTAGAGCAACTGACTTGTAATCAGTAGGTTGGGGGTTCAAGTCCTCTCGCCGGCACCACATGGAGGCTTAGCGAAGTGGCCAAACGCAGCAGACTGTAAATCTGTTCTCGTACGAGTTCGGTGGTTCGAATCCATCAGCCTCCACCAGTTTTACCATAGGGGCATAGTTTAAAGGTAGAACAGCGGTCTCCAAAACCGTTAGTGTGGGTTCAATTCCTGCTGCCCCTGCCAGTTCTACAATATCATACTTTTATTATGGCGGTCGTGGCGAAGGGGTTAACGCACCGGATTGTGGCTCCGGCATTCGTGGGTTCAAGTCCCATCGATCGCCCCATTTTCATCTAAAAAATCATATATTGGGGATTAGCCAAGCGGTAAGGCAACGGACTTTGACTCCGTCATTCCATAGGTTCGAATCCTATATCCCCAGCCATATGTTGCGGACGTGGCTCAGCGGTAGAGCATCGCCTTGCCAAGGCGAGGGTCGCGGGTTCGATTCCCGTCGTCCGCTCCATTTATATATATGGCGCCATAGCCAAGTGGTAAGGCACAGCTCTGCAAAAGCTTTATCCCCAGTTCGAGTCTGGGTGGCGCCTCCATTATTACTCTGCGGGAGTGGCGGAATCGGCAGACGCACAGGACTTAAAATCCTGCGGTAGGTTACTACCGTACCAGTTCAAGTCTGGTCTTCCGCACTTGTATTGAGTTGAAGTTACACTATGCCGATGTGGTGGAATTGGCAGACACGCCGCACTCAAAATGCGGTGCCGAGAGGCTTGCCGGTTCGAGTCCGGCCATCGGTATTATGAATAAGAAGGTATATAAAATGGCTTACGTAAGCCATTTTATATACCTTCTTTATTTTGATAAATTTTTCGCATAGGCATAGGAGAAGGAAGTTTGACTTTAGTACTTGTAAAGTATATTTTGGGTATGAGATAGTTCTTAGCAAAGATTTTTTAACTTATTAAGGAGGCTTGCTACAGAATGAGGAACATGCAATCCACAGTAACCCTGTCGAATGGAGAACAGATGCCATGGCTAGGTCTTGGCGTGTTCAATTACAACAAAAGTATGGAACTCTGATCAAGGCTATGAAAATACACTGAAGGCATTCGATACTAGCATGAATAAGCTGGGGCTGGATTATCTGGATCTGTATTTAATTCATTGGCCAGTTAAGGGTAAATATAAAGAGACTTGGAAAGCACTTGAGAAACTACATAGAGATGGACGTGTTCGCTCCATTGGAGTTTCTAATTTTCAAATTCATCACCTGCAGGATTTGCTGGAAAATGCTGAAATCAAGCCAGTGATCAATCAGGTAGAACTACATCCCTTGCTTAGCCAGGTGGAGCTAAGGGATTATTGTAAGTCTCAGGGAATCCAAATTGAAGCATGGTCACCTCTAGCTCAAGGTCAACTATTGGATAATGAAGTCCTTAAAACTATAGGAGCCAAATACGGCAAGTCGACAGCACAGGTTATAATTCGCTGGGATCTGCAGAATGAAATTGTTACGATACCTAAATCCGCCAAGGAACATCGTATCATTGAAAATGCAAATGTATTTGATTTCGAATTGACTCAAGAAGAGATAGAGCAGATTAATAATTTGAATCAGAATAAGCGTATTGGCCCGGATCCTGACAATTTCGATTTCTAGTCAAGCGGTGTAGTAACATATACTGCGGGCTATATAAGAAAGAAGCGCCTTGAGTTCTATTAGAACTTACAGCGCTTCTTCTGATTTTAATTGGCTAGTTGTAAATAACCGCCAGGCTAGTATTCAGTTAGAAGGCAGAACATTAAGCACTTCCATTCAATAAAATCTGTCTAATCTGCTGCTGGTGCAGACGCTCGCCGATAACGACAACTAATGCGCCCGCTGTAAGTAGCAGATCCGGACCAGGATTGATGTGTTTGGAATGATTGCTCTCCACAACAGCGATGATCGTGGCGCTGGAACGCTGACGTACGCGCAGTTCGCCAATCGTTTTGCCGATAGCTTTGTAGTGAGGCTCTAGTTTGTACCACTCTATAATGAGATCGCCTAATGCGACTTCTATATTTTCCAATGGAGTAGGCTTATAAGTGACTCCGCCGATAATGGCAGAGACATATCGCGCTTCCTCGTCGGTTAAAGATATTTTGGAGATGCTGTCCTCAGGATTGTCAGCGCCATAGTGATAAACCTCGCGTCGACCATCATCGTAGATCGTAATGGTTAGTTTTTCGCCGCTGCGAGTTTCAATTTCAAACTTTTTGCCTGTGCCCGGTAAATCAGTTTCTTTTAGATTCATTAGCTTCCGACCTCCAATATAAGAAATATTATTGTTATAAGTTGTGTTCAATCGCCGTCAATCTTCTTTCACGAACGTGAATCAAAATCTTCCTAGTTACTTATCACTTACGTGTATCAAGCTGTATAAGGCTAGTAATTGAAAGGTAACATAATGACTCGTTTTCATGAGTTTATAGAAGAATGGACGAAAATAAGCCCCTGCCAAGCAAGCAAAGACTGGCTGCAGCAGGGAGGAATAACAGGTGAAGCGGGCATAATCATTGCTAAATTAGTATGTGCCGTGGCAAGAAGCAGTTTTGTGTACGGTCTTCCAAAGCGCTCAATCAACCCCAATGGCAGATTGGCCTAATTTTGCAATAAGTCATTCTTAATTTAGAGCTTGGGAAGCAATAGAAAAATCATGAAAAGCGTAATGAAAGCGGTAGAAAACCGGTGTCATCGATCGCCGAATATGTATCATGATACGTATCCCCTCTCTAACAATAGCTACTAACCTTAAGGATAGCATACAATCCCTTGTATCTCAAAAGAATGATGATAATTTATTTATCCAATTTAATGATAATTAGACACGAGCTGACGAGGATTTGGCGGACCGACATGGAAATTACTTTTTTTACTATAGAAAGTGGCTTACTTAATGGAGTTATATAAATGACGTTATATTCTCGGTTACAGCTATTAGTAATCTAGAGTCTTAAATCGTACTCGACTTAGGTCTAGGATGAAAAACCGTCCGTAGTCCGTTTTGAATTAAAGCATTTCCACCTACAATAAGGACATAAGGTTGAAACTTACGAAAGGCGGTGATGGATAAATGAGAACAAATCGATCAAGCGGCTTCGCAATCGTACTTATTGTTCTAGGAGCATTGATCTTGCTGGGCAAGCTAACTCCGCTTCTGGGCAGTCTTTTCGGATTGTTGTTCGCAGTAGCATTGATCGGTCTTGGTTACTATGGTATTCGCCGGGGCAATGCTTTTTTTGGATGGATCGTCCTCTTCTTTGGGATCATATCCTTAATGAACAAATTAGCTTGGCTCATCGTACCGGCAATCGGGATCGGCTTAATCCTCTTCGGCATTTATTCACTGAATGGAAGACGACGGGGGTATTGATCACATATATCGAATAATGATGATGACCGAATTGGTTAGGAGGGATGGGATGTCATGAGTGTATTTCGTCGAGTACGGGATATTACGGTAGCTAATTTAAATGAACGATTAGAGCAATCTCAAGATCCAGTGCGGCTAATCGATCAATTCTTGATTGAGACTCGTCAGGAAATTGCCGAGGCAGAGAAGCTGCACCAGCAGTATGCGGGACATACCAAGCAATTGAAGCAGCAAGTGGATCAGGCCAAGGTGATGCGCGATCGAAGAGAAGAGCAGGCGTTGCTTGCCCTTAAAGCCGAGGAGGAGCACTTGGCAAAGTTAGCACTGCAGGAGAAGATGCTCTACGAGGAGAAGATCGAGCAGTATTCCGGATTGTATGCTCAGAGCTTGGAGTCTCTGCAGGAATTGGAAAGCCAACTGAATGAATTAAAAACGGAATATCAAGTGGTATACAGCAAGCGGCAGTATTATTATGCCAGAATGGAGACGCTCCGTCTGCAGCAGCGTATGAACCAACGGATGAGTGGGTACGGTACACAAGACGTACCAAAAATGTTCCACCGTTTGGAAGACCGGGTATCTGATATGGAGTGGGAAGCCCGCAGCCTTCGCGATCTAAGAAGATCAGGCGAAGATATCTTAAACCAAGCCGGATCGGTTCTACAATCGACTTTAGAACAGGAGCTCTCTCGTTTGAAGCAGAAGCTGAATAACAAGGGAGAGGAGTAGAATCGATGGGAACACTATACCGTTCCAGACGTGATCGTTGGTTCAGCGGCCTAATTGGTGGGTTGGGCGAATATTTCGGCATTAGCGTTACCGGACTTCGCGTGCTAATGATATTTAGTATATTCATTACTGGTGGAGCAACGATCCTGATTTATTTAATTGCATCGCTTGTCATTTCCAAAGAGCCTTACGTTCCTCGTGAACCATACGGCGGGGGCTGGCAAGGCGGTCACGGCGGGTATGGCGGTTATGGGAACCCCGGCGGTCATGGAGGCCATGGATACGGGAATCCAGCCAATCAGCAGTACCGTGAACCGCAATATGCGAATCCGCACTACAGCGACCCAAGATACAATGATCCGCACTACCAGCAGCAATCCGCATTTGGCGGCAATGCATCGAATCTGGATTCGATGATGGAAGATATTGAGAAGAAGGCTATGGAGAAAGAGCTGGAGGAGCTCCGCAGAAAATTATCAAAATACGAGAACGAGAAGGGAGATAAATAACATGGGAGTATTCAAAAGAATTAAAGACATTACGAAGGCGTCTGTCAACGATATGCTTGATAAAGTCGAGGATCCGGTAGTGATGCTCAATCAATACCTGCGCGACATGGAGGCGGAAATCCGCGATGCTGAGGTGACTGTAGCGAAGCAGATGGCGAACGAGCGCAGAATGAAGCATCGTTTGGAAGAGGCGATTCGCATCTCTGCACAAAGAGAAAGCCAGGCTGAGGCTGCATTGATGAACGGTCAAGAGGAAGTAGCCCGCAAGCTGTTGGAAGAGAAAATCCTGTACGATCAGAAGCAAGTGGAGTTCAGCGACCTGCATGCTCAATCCGAAGCACAGGCCCTGGAGCTCAAGCAGCAGCTTCATGATATGAAAGATGAGTTCTATAAGCTGCGCAACAAGCGCAATGAGCTGGTCAGCCGTGCGCAAATGGCCAAAGCCAGAAAACAAATGTCTCAAATCAATACGCTTAATACGATTGAGAGCGGCAGCGCGTCTTTGGGCTTCCACCGTATGGAAGAGAAAATTATGCAGCTGGAAGCTGAAGCAGAAGTAGCCGGAATCGGTTATCGCAGCGTAAGCAGCTCTACTTCCTCCTACATTAGTCCGGCGGACGCTGAGAAGCAGCTTAAGGTGGATGCACAGCTAGAAGCTTTGAAAGCAAAGCTCAACCCATCTGCTAAACGCGAGGAAGACAAGGAATAACAGCTACACGACTACAGGGCAATGTGATATGCTATGTAATGGTTAAGCCATGCGGTATGAATATTTATACTGTTATGGCTTTTCCACTTACAATCTCACATATGAACTGATCTGGAGGTGCGGCATGGATAGGCATAGAAGCTTATTGGCCATCGGATTGATCGGACTTGGCGTATTTATCATCTTCGGCCAGTGGCTGAGCTTTTTTACCATCGTCGCGATTTTAATATTGGGCTTTGGCATTTATAAAATCCGTCTTGGTGATGACGTAAAAATAGGTTATATATTGCTTGCCATTGGTGGCGGAATGATTTTGCTGCATAATTTTATGCTAGTGATTGCTATTTTGATGATTTCACTTGGGTTGTATTATGCCAAGATGAAGAAGATGCATCCGGTCAACAATTATATTCAAAAGCAAAATGTGACATCCAGCATTCATTGGGATCGTGACCCATGGACGCTTCGTAATACTAGTATGTGGCATGTGCTCGGGGAAGTGAACATCGACCTGTCGCTTGCTATGGTAGATGATCAAGATAATGTGCTGATGTTTCAGGGTGTTGTCGGTGACATTGACTTGATCATATCTGAAGACTATGGTGTGGAGATTGAAGCGTTTGTTCTGTTCGGACAAATTGATTTAGGCGATGAGAAGGAGACCGGGATGTTGAACCGTGTCTACTGGAAGTCTCCGAACTATGAGCATCGCGATCAAAAGGTGAAAATTATTATTTCCTATCTTGTAGGAAATGTCGATATACATTTAACTTAATCACAGGAGGATTGACCAGGCATGAGAAAGAAAAAACCGTCCAACATGGTCTCTCGCAGTATGCGGGATGGGATCCTCCTGTCTTTTGTGCTGCTTGTAGGCATCATTTATGTTTTGTATACATATGGGTATTTCTTGCCGTCTTCCTCATGGAAGACCGGTATCCAGGCTGGTTTGACCATGCTTACGCTGCTACTTATAATCGGCGCGGTCTATGGATTCCTTCAGGGCTATCGCGCCAAGCGAAGGATAGATTTGCTTCGCGATTCCCTGTTGCAGTGGGAGAAGGGAAATCAGACCGGAACCGTACCCAAGCTGGGGGAGGATGAGCTGGGTCGACTCGGGGAGCAGCTTGAGCGAATAGGGAAGCGTTGGGAGGAGCAGGTAACTTCCTTGCAGCGATTGTCTACGGATAATGCTCAACTGGCTGAGCAGGCGAGGGTGTCGGCGATCGTCGAGGAACGGCAAAGGTTGGCTCGCGAGCTGCATGACGCGGTATCCCAGCAGCTGTTCGCGATATCGATGACAGCGACGGCGGTAGGACGTACATTGGAGAAGGATTTCGATAAAGCGCAGCGTCAGGTCGAGCTGATTGAGGAGATGGCCTCGGTCGCTCAGTCCGAGATGAGGGCCTTGCTACTGCATCTTCGCCCGGTTTATTTGGAGGGCAAGGAGCTGTCGCAAGGGTTGCTTGAACTTGTGCGCGAGCTGAAGACAAAGGTGCCTATGGATTTGACACTGGAAATCGATGAAGATCTGAAGCTTAGTAAAGGGATAGAGAATCATTTGTTTCGGATTATTCAGGAAGCCATGTCCAATGCGCTGCGGCATGCCAAGGCAGATAAACTGGAAATACGCATTCATCGCAGGGCAGAGACGGTCAAGGTCATCCTCCGCGACAATGGCGTAGGGTTTGAGTTAGACGAGAAGAAGCAGGCCTCTTACGGCTTATCTACGATGCAGGAGCGCGTGCGCGAGATTGGCGGCTCGATTCAATTTATAACTGCACCGGGCAAAGGGACGCGAATTGAGATTACAGTACCGCTAATGACCGAAGAGAGTGGAGGGGAGGAGTATCATGGAGATGGACAATGATATTAAAGTATTGTTGGTAGATGATCACGAGATGGTTAGAATCGGCCTGGCAGCGGTGCTTGGCACTGAGGATGGAATCGAAGTAGTCGGCGAGGCCAGCAGCGGAGAAGAGGGCATCCGGCTGGCTCAAGAGTATAAGCCGGACGTCGTGCTCATGGATCTTGTGATGGAAGGTATGGATGGGATTGAGACGACGAGGCAACTGCTGAAGCTCTATCCCGAATGCAAAGTCATCGTTCTGACGAGTTATTTGGATGATGAGAAAATGTATCCTGTCATCGAGGCAGGCGCGTTCAGCTATCTTCTCAAGACATCCCGTGCTTCCGAGGTAGCCGATGCGATCCGCGCTGCAGCACGCGGGCAGTCTGTTCTGGAGTCGCAGGTAGCCTCTAAGATGATGAACCGATTCAGACAACCGAAGGCAGAAGCTGCAGCCCATGATGAATTAACGGATCGGGAGATGGACGTACTGCGCCTGCTCGCGCAAGGAAAATCCAATCAGGACATTGCTGATGATTTGATTATCGGGATTAAAACCGTAAAATTTCATGTGACGAATATTTTAGCTAAGCTAGGCGTGGAAGACCGCACGCAAGCCGCCATTTATGCTTATAAAAATGGGCTGGCAGAATAACTTTCAGAAGACAGAAGAAGATGATCTTGGCATGGTTGCCTGTGATCATCTTTTTTATTTCTTGTTGGATTGGCGCCAAGCTGTGCATATCCTCTCTGATTTAATTTTTGTTTTTCAATCAGAGTAGAGTTATGCAAGTATAAATTACCGCTCCTATGGAGAACCTGTTGATAGAATCATAGAATGGTTCGGGAGAGAGGGTATCGTATTCATGAAAAAATTATGGGGAATTATCGTAATGATTATTATAGGTGGAGCAGTCATAATGGAATTTTTGAACAATGCTGGGGCAACCGCTAATGCGAATGCTGCTTCTTCGGCCGAGGCAGAATTATCGAGAGTGCAAGCAGAATTATCAAGAGTGCAATTTGAGAAAATATTGGCTGCCGGCGAGATGACGACTCAGGGAGAAATATGGGCCACTGTGAAATGGCAGGGAGAATGGCATACAGAACTGTCTTTGGATGAGGCGCAAAGGACTCTAGCTGAGGGTCTGGGATGGTCGGACAGTTATGTAGAAGAGGGGCATGAACGGAAAGTGTTCTATGTTGAAGGGGACGCTGGAGAACTCGAAGGAAAGCTCACGATCATGCATCAAGAAGAAGGGCAGTATTATGTTGTCCTCCGCCTTGAGAATCAAACGATGATGGGGCTGGGGCAACTGGCGGAATACGGCGAAGAGTATGGTAGAATGCTTCTTGCAGAGGGTGTCGATGCAAAATGGAATGCAGCACTACAAGGAGCAAGCGTGGATGTAACGGATGCGTTGGCTCTCCCGCGCTCCGGTGCTGCTATGATCAATGGTCAGGAGTTGGGACGACAGGGCGTCCCTGTGACAGCTGCCTTCGAAGCGATCGAGTCTCGTGCCGGGGAACGGTTGAAGCTGCGACAAGTGGAGAGCTTTGAGGATGAGCGTACGATCAGCCGCTCTTATACAGTGGAAGAGTTGCCGATCAAGGTGCAAAGCGCTGGCCAAAATATCAATTTGCAGCTTGCGCTTCATTGGAATACGGAGATGGAAAGATATGACTTATCTATAGGTACCCCACTGCTGACAGTTGAATATTAATGAATATCAGATAAATATTAGATGAATTTTCAAAGAATATAACTAATATTGATATGAATTTGATGGCATCCTTGTAGTGAATATGCTAAAATATCATCACATGCCGTGATGCCGTGTACGGTTATGGCATTGATGGGTGATTGAATAAATATACACTATATTACATAGAAAGAATGAGGAGCCATGACTGAAATTCAAAATCTAGAGTCAGTGAAGACACCAGGAGCGGTATATTTCATTTTCGGAGCAACCGGAGATTTGGCACGGCGCAAGTTGTTTCCCGCAATATATTCCTTGTATCGCGAGGGGAAGCTCGGAGAAGATTTTGCGGTTATCGGCGTGGCGCGGCGTCCCCGCTCACTAGAAGAATTCCGTGATGATGTGTATCGTTCCATTCAGGAGTTTTGTCGTTATTCCGTTGATGATCAATCGGAGTGGAGTCGCTTTGCAGAGCATTTCTCGTATAAATCACTTGACATTAACAATATAGATGGATATCGGGAGCTGCTTCAGCAGACAGAGGAAGTGGAAACACGCTTTGGCATTCCTGGCAACCGATTGTTTTATCTGGCCCTTGCGCCGGAGCTGTTCGGCAGCGTATCCTTCAATTTGCGGAAGGGCGGCATGCTGGATAGCAGCGGCTGGCATCGCCTCGTAATCGAGAAGCCGTTTGGCTATGATTTGATCTCCGCTCAGAAGCTGAATGAAGAACTGAATCAGGTGTTCAAAGAAGAAGAGATTTATCGGATCGACCACTATCTTGGCAAAGAGATGGTTCAGAACATCGAGGTAATTCGCTTTGCGAATGCGTTCTTCGAGCCGCTTTGGAATAACAAGCATATTTCTAATATACAGATTACGCTTAGCGAAACTGTTGGCGTTGAGGAGCGTGGCGGGTACTATGATAATGCCGGGGCTCTTCGTGATATGGGGCAGAACCATATGCTGCAATTGCTTACGATGATTGCGATGGAGCCGCCAAGCCGACTGCTTCCCGAGGATATTCGGGATGAGAAGGTAAAAGTGCTTCGTTCGCTTCGTCCATATACTTCTCCACAGGAAGTGAAGGAGAATGTTGTACGGGGACAATATTCCGAGGGCGAGAGCGGCGGCAAGGCGCTGCCAGGCTACCGTCAGGAGGAAAAGGTAGACCCGAACTCCGATACGGAGACGTATTTCGCGGCTAAGGTCTATGTGGACAATTTCCGCTGGGCGGGAGTTCCATTCTATATTCGGACAGGTAAACGCCTTCCGGTGAAGACAACGGAGGTCGTTGTGGAATTCAAGCAAATGCCAACTAACGTCTATCTCGGTCAAAAGCATAAGCTTGAGCCGAATCTGCTCGTCATCCGCGTCAATCCTATGGAAGGGATTTATATTAAGATCAACGCGAAGAAGCCGGGAACGGAGTCGCAAATCAGTCCGCTCGCAATGGAGTTCTGCCAAAGCTGCCAAGTAGGCATTAACTCTCCTGAGGCATATGAGCGTCTCATCCATGATGCAGCCAATGGCGATTCCACTTACTTTACGCGGTGGGATGAGGTTGCTACAGCATGGGCATTCGTTGATCGTATTGCATCTGCGTGGGCGCAGGAATCTGGCGACATCAGCACTTATCCCGCAGGTTCCTGGGGGCCGGAGGAAGCTGATAAATTGTTGGCGAAGGATGGTTTCCATTGGTGGCCGGTAAATGGCCAGGAAGAGGATAATGTCATTTGGATCAAAGGTTAGATTGATACGATTTGGATATAGAGTTAGCTAGCTAGAAGGTTAAATACAAGCCGCTGATCAGCTGAATTGTTGGTTGGCGGCTTTTTTTATAGAATATCGTTATTATGCATAAGCTAATACTAGGGCAGAGCAAAGGCATCCTCAATATCTCCCAAGATGTGAGGGTGTTTTTGCGTACAAAGAGACAAAATATGTTACAATATACAACGTGAATTTGTGGAATGAGAGGACTAGTGATATATGAGCAAAGCATTGGGACAAGTGCTGCAGCAGGAAGTGGACAAACGGCGAACGTTTGCAATTATTTCCCACCCGGATGCCGGGAAAACAACATTAACCGAGAAGCTGCTGCTGTTCGGCGGGGCGATCCGTTTGGCCGGGTCAGTAAAGGCTCGAAAAGCAAGCAAGCATGCAACAAGCGACTGGATGGAAATTGAGAAGCAGCGCGGTATCTCCGTTACTTCCTCCGTCATGCAGTTTGATTATAACGGTCACCGGGTGAACATTTTGGATACACCAGGTCACCAGGACTTTAGTGAGGACACGTATCGAACGTTGACCGCCGCGGATGCTGCCGTCATGCTGATCGACGTGGCCAAAGGCGTCGAGGTGCAGACAATCAAGTTGTTCCAGGTTTGCGCCAAGCGGGGCATTCCGATTTTTACCTTCATAAACAAGCTGGATCGGGAAGGCCGGAATCCGTTTGATCTGATGGAGGAGTTGGAGCAGGTACTGGGCATTCGCTCTGTGCCGATGAACTGGCCAATCGGCTCGGGGCGCGAGCTGTCGGGCATTTACGACCGTATGAATAATCAGGTTGAACTGTTCCAAGGGAACGATCATTCCCAGATTCAAGTGAAGAAGGTCGAGAATTATCATGACCCTGCGATCCGTGAATTAGCTGGGGAATTTCTTCATGATCAGCTCTGTCAGGATTTGGAGCTCCTGGATGTAGCGGGCGACCCCTTTGATATGGAAAAGGTGAGCCGGGGTGAACTCACTCCAATCTTCTTCGGCAGCGCTGTAAATAACTTCGGTGTTCAGACGTTCCTGGAGAGTTTCCTGCGCCTTGCTCCGAAGCCGGAGCCGCGCCATAGTTTAGCCGGGTTGGTTGAGCCGACTCATGAAAAGTTTTCGGGTTACGTATTTAAAATCCAGGCCAATATGAACCCGGCGCACCGAGATCGAATTGCCTTTTTACGTATCGTGTCTGGTAAATTTGAACGGGGAATGTCGGTGAAGCATGTTCGCGTTGGCAAAGAGATTAAGCTCTCACAGCCGCAGCAGTTCCTTGCTCAGGATCGGGATATCGTAACCGAAGCATATCCGGGCGATATTATTGGGTTGTTCGATCCGGGGATTTTTCGAATCGGGGACTCCCTTAGTCAAGGCAGCGAGATTGTATTTGATGAACTTCCGACCTTCTCACCGGAGATTTTTGCCAAGGTGACGGTGAAGAACGCTTTGAAGCATAAGCAATACCAAAAAGGGATCGATCAGCTTACAGAAGAGGGAACGATCCAAGTATTTACGACGGTAGGCTTCGAGGATATGCTGCTTGGCGTCGTAGGACAGCTTCAATTTGAGGTGTTCGAATATCGGATGAAAGGCGAGTACGGCGTGGATGTTCAGTTGCAGCGGATGCCGTATCAGTTCGCCCGCTGGATTGTCGGGGATAAGGTAGATCCATCAAAGTTCCGGATTAACTCTACGCTCGTGACGGATAAGAAGGGCAATTATGTTGCCTTGTTTGAGAACGAATATGCGATGAGAACCGCAATGGAGAAAAATCCAGATGCCGAGTTTTTAGAGACGGCCCCTTAAGCACTTGTCAGGGGGATAGGCCGAGGGCTTACCCGCCAAATACAGCTTGCTCGTAATAT
The DNA here is from genome assembly GCF_003931855.1 of Paenibacillus lentus. Lineage (NCBI taxonomy): Bacteria > Bacillati > Bacillota > Bacilli > Caryophanales > Paenibacillaceae > Paenibacillus > Paenibacillus lentus. Next base: position 1,908,578 of record NZ_CP034248.1, read on the forward strand.
TTTTTTATAGTGGAAGGTCTATGCGTAAGTCTTTGGTTTAGATAACATGAAAGGAAGCCTCTTATCCGACATCAAGTCAGATAGGAGAGCTTCCTTTGTTGGGTTGAGCGGGCTCTTCTTATTTCAATGGCTTATGCTCGGCAGAAGAAAGCTCATTGTTCAGAAGTGAGATGAGCTCATCCTTTTTGGCCTCGTCAATATGCTTCCAGATGATCTCAAAGACGACACCAAGGCCGGGAAGCGCAGCTTCCTGGGCATCGATAGACCCTTCCACCATCTCTCGCAGACCGGATTCATTCTTACCGTGCATTTTATGCACAACTGCTTGTCTAAGATCAAGAGTAATTGGCATAGCAATACCTCCCTGAAATAGTCATTGCCCGGTGTTAATGTTCCCGATGTTGCCTGTGAAAATTCAAGTTTAAGGCATGTTGTGGTATACTATTTCGCATAAATAATGACTCGGGCAGGTGGAAGCATGGCACAATCGGGAAAAAAACAATATGCGGTCATCGGCATGGGCCGTTTTGGGCTTAGCGTGGCTAGTGCCTTAAGCGGAATGGGCTTTGATGTGCTGGCGATTGACTCCAACGAGCAGCGTACACAGGAGGTATCCAATATTGTTACGCATGCCGTCTCTGCGGATTCCACGGATGAGGAGGCGCTTCGTGCGCTAGGCATTCGGAATTTCGATGTGGTGGTCGTCGCGATCGGTGAGAATATTCAGGCAAGTATTTTAACAACGCTTATTATTAAAGACCTCGGCGGGCCGCTTATCATTGTAAAAGCGCAAAATGAGCTGCACGGCAAGGTGCTGAATAAGATCGGCGCGGATAAGGTCATTTATCCGGAGCGGGATATGGGCCTTCGCGTTGCCCACCATTTAACTTCTCCGAATATTTTGGACTATATCGAATTATCGGATGAATATAGCATTGTTGATTTGCAAATAACGAAGGCCATGGTCGGAAAAAACCTGAAGGAGCTCGATATCCGGGCGAAATTCGGCTGCAACGTCATGGCCATCAAGACAGGCGCCAAAATGAATATTTCACCGGCAGCCCATGATCGGCTTGCTGAAGGGGATATTCTTGTAATTGTCGGAGAGAAGAATGACCTTACAAAGCTGGAGTTGGCTTACTCGGAATCATAAATTAAGGGGATGAACTGAACCATGCAGCAAATTACTTCTCCACACAATCCCCGTGTGAAGGAATGGGCTGGACTGCTTGAGAAGAAAAACAGGGACAAGCAGCATAAATTTTTGATCGAAGGCATTCATTTGGTGCAGGAAGCGCTTAAGGCGCAGATCGACCTGGAATGCGTCTGTTACGAAATCGAACGCGGTATTCCTGCGGAGTTATCGAAGGCAGCGGCAGCTTCACTAGGAGTGGAATGGATCGGCGTTACGGCAGCGATAATCGCCAAGTGTACCGATGCGAAGACACCGCAGCCCGTGTTTGCGGTCGTTCGCAAGAGCGGCGATGAGCTGGGGCCTTTGCTGGCGGAAGAGCGCACTCTCGTTGTCGTGCTGGACGGAGTGCAGGACCCGGGCAATGTGGGCACGATCATTCGCAGTGCGGACGCCGTGGGAGCGAGCGGCGTAATCGTGGGACCGGGCTGCGCGGATATATACAATCCGAAGGTGATCCGCTCGACGATGGGCTCATTGTTTCATTTGCCCGTAATCGAGGGGGAGCTGGTCGATATTCTGCCCCAAGCGAAGGAGCGTGGCATCCGGCTCGCCGGAACCAGCCTGCAAGCTGCGGAGAGCTGCTATGCTTATGACTTTACAGGGCCGGTATGGCTCCTGTTTGGCAGCGAGGCGAGAGGTCTTAGCCCGAACGTCCGGGAGCTGATGGACGACGGGCTGCTTATTCCGATGCGGGGCCAAGCAGAATCGCTGAACGTGGCGATGGCCGCGTCGGTGCTGCTATTTGAGGCGCAGCGGCAGCGGTATTTTAAGTAATAAACTCTATTCATTCTTAAGTTCAAGCCCAATTATGTGGACATTGGAAAAAACACCTGGCTGTAAACCGGTGCCGATATTCTATCGGCGTCTGTTTATTTAATTTGCGTTGTGGTCGCCGTTGGTTATAAAACGTATGTATTTTTCGATTCGGCTTTATGCCTCAGCTACACTTCGGATACGATAGGGGGAGAGCCCCTCCGGTTTGAGATGCGAGAGGAAGCTCTCCATGGAGGCGTTGTCTAGACAATTGCCTCGATGAGACATACTGATTTGGGCGCTTGAATTAGTCCAAATCGTAAATCGTTCCTACCTTAAGTCCGTACAGCTCATTGTAGATTTTCTCCGCATAAGCGTCCGTCATGCCCGCGATGTAATCGATGATCATATGCTCCCAGGTCCATATCGGCTTCGCTTTCCGCTGATCGCGGTCGAAGCGGCGCAGCCAGTCACCAGGAATAATCGATTTGGATGTCTCCGGATCGACAAAAGCGTCCCACAGCCGCTTGATCACCCAAGCGCTGCGCTTCTGCAGCCGCTGCACGCGCAGGTCACGGATCATAGTCACCCAAGCGAAGCTTTTCAGCACACTTACGGTACGCAGCATGTCCTCGTCCTCCCGGCCTTCCTTGACGAACGTCACCTTTTGCCAGCTGCCGTCCGGGATGACGCCGAGGCTGGAGACGAATAGACTGACCCAGTATGCCTTAACCTCGCGGCGAGTCCGGGAATAATCATGGTCGCAAATCGGCAATTTCTCATTCCAGACCCGCAAGAACGAATCAAGCACCTCCTCGACCTTGACCTGTATTTTGTCCGGCGTCCAGCCGTCCCAGAAGAAATCGTCCAACGTCATAATTTTCTCGACGATTAGACGCTGAATGTGCGAATCCTTGAGAAAATGCTCATGTACCTCGATTTTTCCCGCTTTGATGCCATCTTCAAGATCGTGTGCCGAGTAGGCGATATCGTCGCACAGATCCATCAATTGCGCTTCGAAAGTTCTTTTCCCCTCCGGAATGCCCCAGCGGTCGCGGATGTAGGAAATATACTCCCATTCATGCAAGTAGAGACCTTTTTTATTGGCCGTGCCGGGATAAGGATATTTATTCGTCCCTAGCAGCACTGCGTCGGATAAATTGAGGCCGTCGATGTTTTCCCGTTTCTCTAGGAACATCATCAGCCGGAAATTATGGGCGTTGCCTTCAAAATGCTCATACCTCCGCCGGATGGCTTCCCGGATCTGCTGTTCTTCTCCGGGGGGCGGATTGGTGTTCCTCAAAGCCTGCTCAACCTTGTCTTCTACAAGCTTCTCTAATATACCGTCCAGCACTTCTTCACCTTTATGACCAAAGGGAGGGTGTCCAAAATCATGGCAGATCGCCGCGCACTCGACAACCTCCGGATCGATAATCAGTCCAGGATGGTCGGCTTTGTCCGCAGCGACATCCGGGTAGAAGCGAAGCAGGCTGCGTGCCGCTTCCCGGGCGATTTGCGCTACCTCCAGCGAATGCGTCAGCCGTGTCCGGTAATAATCCCCGGTTCCCGCCCCGAATACCTGCGATTTACCCTGCAGTCGGCGGAAGGTGGGCGAATGAATCAACCGCGAATAATCGCGTTCAAAGGTTGCGCGGCTCGTCTCCTGCCCGATATTGTCCGGATACTGCCGATGCTCCCTCAATTCCTGAATATTCATAAATCCAGCACTCCTTCGTTTCTTTCCTGTTGATGTTATTGTAGCCACCACAGAGCGAATCTTAAAGCGAAAGTTTATAATGAAATCATTTGCCCAATGAGTAGCACCCTTTTGTAGCATTAGTATGCGATAACCAGGTCCAGGTCATCTCGATCTGCCGCAGCGCATTAGTCAGACGCTTGAAGACCATTCAATATATAAGCTAACCGCCTAATCTGCCTCTTTATAACGATAGCAACAAAGTCCTCTTTAAAACGTCTAAAGTAGTAAATCCAGTATAGGGAGGGATATACAATCAACAAAGCCATTATCAGTCTCATACTTATCCTATTTCTTATTCCTCTGTTCGGATGTAATAATGAAAAAACAGTACGAATAAAATTTGGAACTATGATGAGGGGTATGTTGTTGCAAAAGATGAGGCTAATTTAATGATCTTAGTAGTGAAGAATCATGTTACCGATTTAAAGAATAAATCAATTGAAAAAATTATAGAGGAAGCAGATCCTAATGCAATTTGGATTACTACAGATCGAGCAACATATGATTCGATTTTAATTGGTGATCATGTAAAAATAAAGGATATAGGGACTGTTCTTCAATCCTACCCTGGTCAGACAAAAGGAAAAGTTACCAAAATGGAATAAAAGAATCCATACGTTTGCAGGCCCTTTTTCTTTCCTTATGGCTGGTACAGAAGTATCGTCTTACACACCACAAGCGGTGAAGGAAGCCAACAAGCTAATCCCGTATCTATAAAAAACGCACAACCCTCTATAGGAAGAGAGGTTGTGCGTTTGGCTGCAGCTGCAGCTTATAGTTCGGGAAGATCCTGCGGATCATTCTTTTCTAAAGGTCTTTCCAATAATCCGCCAATGCCGTTCTCGCTGACGTTCTTAATGAATTGCAGGGCTTCAGCGCGCGTTAAGGCGCTGTTGCCGTCAAAGCTGTCCACGCTAGCGACATTCGGGTCTTTGCCCGTAGCGAGCCCGAAAGCCAGCACGTAATGGATGGCATGATCTCCACTGAAGTTAACGCCCTCGGCGGCCGTGATCAGCTCGGCGACCTGTTCTCGGGAAATTGGTTGATTCCTAGAGGGAAGGTCTTTGTAGCCGGTGACCGGATAATTTAACTGATCTGCCCTTGTGTAGTAAGCATCGGCCCAGTGGTCTTGCTTAGCAGAGAAGAGCAGCTTCGGTTCAAAGGCCCGTAGCAGCATCGCAAGAAATTCAGCTTCGCTCACCGTTTGCTGCGGTCTGAATGTTCCGTCATTATAGCCCTTCACCATTTCATGAGCAATGGCCCATTGTACCGTCTTTTCATACCATGCTCCTTGTTTGACATCTGTGAAAGAAAGCGGCTCTGCGGCATGAAGTTTTGACGGCAAGGCTGTTCCGATGAGGGAAATGAGCAGCACGGTTATTAAGCTTAGCTTAGTCATTGTTCGAATTGTCATAGTTACAAAACCCCTATCTCGTTGTGAACTCTAAAATCAATGGGTTCTTCAGTTCAAAGCTGTCTGGCGAAAGCAGGCTCGGTTTGCCTTTAACGGTCGTGTCCATAATGATGGTGTAGGTTTCCTGGGAGGCAAACTTGCCGTTCTTCGGCGCAACATGAATTCGATTAAACAGGATTTTTATCCGACTGCATCCTCCAGGGACTCGCCCTTGCTGTTGAGAACAAAGATGTTAGCGCCTGGCTTGAGGGACGCTGGATCAATATATTTATAGTTTGCGCTCTTCATGGCCACTTGAAGACTGATTCGGACTGGCAGGGTTGAGCGCAGTTCTTTTTTGGCTGGAAGGTCTTGAATGCGCAACTCCTCCTTGAGACGCTCCAACTGTTGCTCAAACTCTTGGCGTAGCTCAGCATCGCTTAATCCTTGGATGGCAATTTTAGCTTGGACGAAGTCGCGAACCGATTGCGATGTTCTTGCTTGATCCAAGGAGTCTTTTGCTTCTTGAGCCAGGTTAGAAGTACCCTGTTCCGCTTCGCCCTGTTCTCCAACTTGGGCCGTATTTCCGGTTGGAGCAGGCGTTTGGTTGACCGGAACTTGGATTACACCCCCGGACGGGCCTGAAGACCCTCCTGAACCCCCTCCTGAAGCAGGCGGTGTTGAAGGTACATTCACGACCGGAGCAGCTAAGGTTCTTGCCGTCAGCGTAGCCCCGCTGGATATATTTCCATGGTTGTCCACTGTCTTGACAGTGATTTGATAGGTTTTGTCTGCAAGCAGCCCCGTAAAGTTGTACGACGCTGCGGTTGTATCCGCAATGAAGTTGTTATTAATATATAGTTTGACCTTAGCGAAATCAGGGTCAGTTGGAAGAGTCCAACGAACTTGCAGTGAAGAGCTTGTGGCCCTCTCAAGCGCCAGTTGAGTCACCTCGGCAGGTGGTGTCGTGTCCACGACAGGAAATTCGTTGCCGCCAGGCTCTGCAGGATTCTCGGAGTCAGCTGCTTGCGTGGAAGCAGTGATGCCTAGGCCAGACGAAATATTTCCGGTAAGATCCACGGTTTTCACAACAAAATGGTAGCTTGTGTCCGGGGTAAGTCCGTCGAATTTGTAGGTTGTTCCCGTTGTCGCATCCACCTTGTCCCCATCACGATATAGATAGACTTTGGAGAAATCAGGATCTAACGGATTTGTCCAGGAGAGTTGGACATAGGTTGATGCTGTTGCACTAACTGCCAGATCGGACACTTCAGCAGGTGCGGTAGTATCCGGAGTATCCAGGGTAGCTACTGTGATCGTCTGACCTGCAGCTTCATTCCCACTCCAATCAGTTGACTTGATAGAAATCTCATAAGATGTATTCGGCTGTAGTTGGGTCAGGGTAAAAGATTGGCCTGCTGTGCTACCGATTTGGACATGATTAGCGTAAATGTTATTGCTCGCAAAGTCTGAATTTATGGGATTAGTCCAAGCGAGTGAAATCGTCGAATCTGTTTTTCCTGTCACATGGAGATTCGTGATATTCTCAGGCGCTGTCTGATCGAGCGATCGATTGAAGGTCGCTGAGCCATATCCAAATTCAATATCCCGGCCCGGTTGTCCTAAATCTATAGCATATTTTCTAATTTCCTCTCGCAATTGCACGTTGGTCAATCCTGGATCCTGCTGCTTGAGCAGAGCGATCATACCGGAAATATGCGGAGCGGCTTGCGATGTTCCGCTAGATATGGCATAACCGTTGTTCAAATATGAGGATACGACGTCGACGCCAGGCGCGGCAATTTCGACTTCATTTCCAACGGAGGAAAAATCCCCGCGTGCTTGATGGGCATCCACGGCCGCGACGGCGATGACACTATCGTATTTGGCAGGATAATTTATCGTATAAGTGCTTAAAGGAACATGAATGATATTACCGTTGTTATCTTCAGTCGTTTGGCTGTTTCCAGCCGAGCCAACGATGACAATTCCCTGGGCGTAGGCCCGATCCACCATATCCTTCAACAGTTGGGAATGCGTGTCTGTCCCTAGTGAAAGGTTGATAATATCCATATTGTTCTGAATAGACCACTCCAGTCCCTCTAGAACGTCCTGGAGTGATCCTTCTCCGGTTTGATCCATGGATTTAACGGCATAGAGATCCACGTTAGGTGCAATTCCCACCATACCACTGTTGTTGCTTTTTGCAGCGATAATGCCGGCAACGTGCGTTCCATGTCCATTGTCATCCGTATAATCACTCGTATAATCCACAGTTGAAATTCCGCCGGCAATCGTTAATTCAGGATGCGGAGCTATCCCGGAATCAATGACAGCAACTTTGATGCCTGAGCCGGTATGGCCTGTGTCCCACATGATTGTAGGCTGAACGGCCTGGAAGTTCCATTGGCTTTGCTCAGAAGGAACGGAGGTGGTCTTGAAATCCCCACCCGTAATTCTAAACTTAATATTACGTTCGACTCTTTCAATATTCGGGTCGGAAACCAGTGAATATAGGTCGGTGCTCGTCACTGTAGCCGCTACGGCTGGAATGATGTCGAATTCATGGTGGATATCGACACTCTCGCTATAAACCGTTTCTTTGCCGTCGTCATTTTTATAAACAACGATGACCTCCTGCTCCACTTCGGGCAGCAATGGACTGGCGCTGGCGAGCCCAAGCGCTCCGGCATGAAGCAGCAGTGACAAGGTGAGAACAGATGTAATAATTTTACGTGTTAGTCTGCTCATAGAATACATAACTCTCCTCTTCATAATCTGTGGTATCTAAGAAGTGATTGAAGCGGCGTACCTCCTCGTCTTAAATTTGAAAAACAATTCTCATTCATATATCGGTAAAGAAATGATCATTTTTAATAGAAGAAAAGACTTTAGTCCTATGGAAAAACATGACTATTACCCTTGACAAAACAGGAAGTATAATCGATAATACAATTAACGAATTGTTAATTAATAAATATGCAATGGAGGAGGCCTTACCACCGTATGTCCAATGAACAGGCATTGCGGCAATATGACGTAAAGAAATACAGAACACCTGATGGGTATACCTCAGATATTGCGGTATTTACTATCAGATCTACGAGAAATGAAATGTTCAAGCCTCCGACTATGGAGCTCCACATTATGTTGATTAAGCGGAGTATGGTTGATAATGAGGGACGGCCCAACATCGAAGCGGGTAAATGGGCACTGCCTGGTGGATTCGTAGGTCCGGATGAGACGGCATACCAATCGGCTGCCCGGGAATTAAAAGAGGAGACGGGGGTAGATCATATCCACCTCCAGCATTATGGCGTGTACGATGCTCCGGGGCGCGATCCGCGGGGGTGGATCATTTCCAATGCGCATTATGCGATCGTGCCGGAACATCAGCTTGCCCATCGCCAGGCCAATGACGATGCGAGCGAGGTGGAGCTCTTTTCCGTGGAGGATGTGCTTCAGTTGGACCTTGCTTTTGACCACGCGGAAATTATCGCTGATGCGATTACAGTCATCCGGCATAAGCTGCTTGAAACTACGGTGGCTAAAGAGTTTTTGCCAGCAGAATTTACATACTCTGAACTTCAAGCCGTATTGCTTACCGTGACGAAGGATTCGGCGATCGCTTTGGATGCTGCGTTTGCTCGTAAAATTAAAACCTTACCTTTTATTCAGGAAATCACCGGGAAGAAGACAACGCGGACATCGAAGAAACCTGCCCAGCTTTATCGTTTTGTTGACGTAGAAGTGAATAGCTCGATCTATCACGCCAGAAAGTAATTTTTTTTAATTTTATTAATTAACAAAATAATAAGTGTTAAATATAAAAAGGGGGAATTTGCTGTGATTATCCCAAAGAGAAGAGCGTTAATTAATGTTGACTACACGTATGATTTTGTGGCTGCAGATGGAGCATTGACATGTGGCGAGCCTGCTCAAGCGATCGAAGGGCGGATGGCCGAGCTAACTAAAGAATTTATTCAGTATGGCGACTTTGTAGTATTGGCGATCGATATTCATAAGCATGGCGACATACTTCATCCTGAGACAAAGCTGTTTCCCCCACACAACATCGAAGGGACGGATGGACGCAAGCTGTACGGAGCGTTAGATACGGTGTACCAGACTTATAAGGATGCCGTGAACGTGTATTGGATGGATAAAACGAGGTATAGCGCTTTTGCGGGTACAGATCTTGAACTGGTGCTTCGTACGCGCGGAATCACAGAGCTGCACTTGGTCGGGGTGTGTACGGATATTTGTGTGCTGCACACCGCGGTGGATGCTTACAATAAAGGCTTTGAGCTCGTTATTCATGAGGATGCCGTGGCGAGCTTTGACCTGGAAGGTCATGCGTGGGCATTAAGGCATTTCAAAAGTACGCTTGGCGCGACAATGATACGGCAAAAGGAGGAAAAGGAGAAATGAACAATCTAGCGAATAATCAGTTTTCACCATTGCCTTATGCGGATGATGGACTTGCTCTGCACACGGATAAATACCAGATTAATATGACGGAGGCCTATTGGCGGGATCAAATGTACAACCGCAAAGCTGTGTTTGATGTCTATTTTCGCAAAATCCCGTTTCAAAACGGCTATGCGGTCTTTGCCGGGCTAGAGCGGGTTATCCGCTATCTTAAGGCATTCCGATTTACGGAGAGCGATTTAGCTTATTTAAAAGAAGAGGGCTATGGCGGTGACTACCTTGCCTATCTTGAGACACTGCGTTTTACGGGAACGGTGCGTTCGATGAGGGAGGGGGAGCTCGTTTTTGCCAATGAACCCATCATGCAAATTGAGGCTCCTTTAGCGGAAGCACAGTTAATTGAAACGGCCGTGCTGAATATCGTCAATTACCAGACTCTGATTGCCAGCAAAGCATCGCGCATCAAGCAAGTCATCGAGGATGGCATCAGCATGGAATTCGGCACTCGCCGTGCCCAGGAGATGGATGCAGCAGTTTGGGGAACGAGAGCCGCGTATATTGCGGGCTTTGAGGCTACATCGAATGTGAGAGCCGGGAAGCTGTTCGGCATCCCTACCGTCGGAACACATGCCCATGCCATGGTTCAGGCTTATCGCGATGAATATACTGCTTTTCGCAAATACGCGGAATGCCACAAAGACTGCGTGTTCCTGGTCGATACGTATGATACGCTGAGATCGGGGGTACCTACCGCCATCCAGGTCGCCAAAGAGTTCGGAGACCGCATTAACTTCAAGGGCATCCGCCTGGACAGCGGAGATCTGGCCTATTTCTCGAAAGAAGCACGCAAAATGCTTGATGAGGCTGGTTTCCCTGATGCGAAAATTTACGCTACTAATGATCTGGATGAGCATACGATTATGAACCTGAAGGCGCAGGGAGCAAAAATCGATGTTTGGGGGATCGGCACGAAGCTAATCACTGCTTATGACCAGCCTGCTCTTGGCGCTGTTTACAAAATGATTTCAATCGAGGACGAGCATGGTACAATGGTAGATACCATTAAAATCAGCTCAAATCCTGAAAAAATTACGACGCCTGGTCGTAAAAAAGTGTACCGTATTATTAATAAAGGAAACCAGAAGGCAGAAGGCGATTATATTGCGTTGGAACACGAAAATCCTCAGCGCGAAGGACGTCTTAAAATGTTCCACCCGGTTCACACGTACATCGCGAAATTCGTCACAAATTTTGAAGCGAGAGAGCTGCACCAGACGATTTTTAAAGACGGTGAATGTGTGTATGAGCTTCCGACCTTACAAGAAATCAGGGAATTTGCAGCGGATAATCTACAAGTGTTATGGGAGGAATATAAGCGTCTCTTGAACCCGGCCGAATATCCTGTTAATTTAAGTCAGGACTGTTGGGATAATAAGATGAAGCTAATTGAAGAAGCCCGGGAAAAGGTTCAACAGCGTATGGCAAATCAGGATTTACAGGATTTATAGATTTGGTTATAAATTGACTCAGGCTAGCCAGCTCAATACTAGAAGGGAGTAATTTTCAATGCCAATGGATCATACTCAGAAGCAAATTACCGAAGCATTGCACGTCAAGCCAAGCATCGATGTGAGGGCGGAAATTCGCAGCCGGATCGATTTCTTGAAGGAATACTGCCGGAAGGCTCACGCGAAGGGCTATGTACTAGGAATCAGCGGGGGACAGGACTCCACGCTGGCGGGCCGCCTGGCGCAACTGGCTGTGGAGGAGCTTCGTGCTGAAGGATACGACGCGACGTTCTATGCCGTTCGTCTGCCCTATGGAGTACAGAAGGACGAAGATGATGCTGAGGCGGCCATGGCGTTCATTCAGGCGGATCAAGAGTTCGTTGTGAATATTCAGGAGCCTGTTCTGGCTTTGGCTAATGTCGTTGAACAAAGCACTAGTCTCAAGTTATCCGATTTCAATAAAGGCAATGCTAAAGCACGGGTGCGCATGATCGTTCAATATGCCATCGGCGGAGAGACCGGGTGTTTGGTTGTAGGTACGGATCACGCCGCAGAGTCCATTACAGGCTTCTTTACGAAATTTGGCGATGGTGGGGCGGATGTTCTACCTCTGGCGGGGTTAACAAAGGGACAGGGGCGCGAGCTGCTGAGGGAGCTTAAAGCCTCGGAGCGTTTGTATCTCAAAGTGCCCACTGCGGATTTACTGGATAACAAGCCTCTGCAGGCAGACGAAACAGAGCTGGGGATCGCCTACGAAGTGCTTGATCAATACTTAACGGGAAATGCCGTTGATTCAGAGGATCAAGCGAGTATCGAGAAGCGGTACGCCGTATCCCGGCATAAGCGGGAGCTTCCGGCCACCCCGTTCGACACGTGGTGGAAGTGAGCGAGAATTCGCCATCCTGAAAGCTGCCCAGTCGGGCACACCTACTGCCTGGAGATTTACATTCCAATTTGAAAATGGCACCCTTCCCATGCTCTGTTATAATGAACAATGAGTGAAGCCGGGTAGATTCAGAGTACTTTACTGACTGCTCGGCTTCTTACTGGTCTCATCTAAGTAAATTGAGTGATTTGAAAGGAACGATCATGCAGCAAGAACATCCCTTTTTCATACGAAAAAAACAGCAGATCGCTGTTCATCTCAATGAAGTGCAGCAGCAAGCAGTATTGCATTCGGAGGGTCCGCTGCTGTTGCTTGCGGCACCAGGGTCGGGCAAGACGACGACCTTGCTCATGCGAGTTGGCTACCTGATCGAGGAGAAAGGGGTGCAGCCTTCGCGAATTAAGGCGATTACCTTCAGCCGGGCATCGGCCGGGGATATGAAGGAAAGGTATAAGCGATTTTTTCCGGAGCTGCCGTCCGTGGATTTTTCAACGATTCATAGCCTGGCCTTTGAAATTGTGCGGGAGCACTTTCGTGCAGAAAGAATCTTGTTCCAAATTATCGAGGGTCATGGATCGGGTCAGGACATAGAAGTGGGAGAGGCAGGCGATTCCGCGGCCCCGGCTTTGCATAAGAAAATGATATTGCGCGAAATATTCAGAACGGTCACGGGAGAGAACATCACGGATGACCAATTGGAAGAGTTAACGACTTATATTAGCTATATTAAAAATAAAATGATCCCGGTCAGCAAATGGGGCGATGTGTCTTGCGGTGTGCGACATGCCGAACAAATCCTTAGCGAGTACGAGAGATTTAAGCGAAAGCATCCGAGCGGGCTGCTCATTGATTTTGACGATATGCTGACGCTGGCCAATGACATTTTAAGCAAAGACGCTCGCTTGCTCCGTAAATATCAGCGGCGCTACGATTATATGCTTACGGACGAAAGTCAGGATACGTCGCTGGTACAGCATGCGATCGTCGAGAAGCTCGTTATGGAGCATCGGAATTTATGCGTTGTAGCGGATGACGACCAGTCGATTTATAGCTGGCGGGGAGCGGAACCTTCCTACTTGCTGGAGTTCCGGCAGGTATACCCGGAGGCGCGAGTTTTGTATATGGAGCAGAACTACAGGTCTTCTAAAAACATTGTGGAAACCGCCAATCAGTTTATTCAGCGGAACAAAAATCGTTACAACAAAAACATGTTTACGCATAACGTTGAGGGACAGCCGATTTCGATCAAAGCTCTGCCCGACTATAAGCAGCAAACGAAGTACTTAGTCGAAGAAATTCGTAAGTTGAGCCATTTGGGCGAAGTAGCCGTGCTATATCGGAACAATTCATCCTCCATTGATCTGATGAATCAATTTGATCGTGCCGGTATTCCGTTTTATATACGCGATGCGGACAATCGTTTTTTCTCCCATTGGGTTGTACAGGATATTCTCAATTTCATGCGGATGTCGTATACCGACCGTCGGCCGGATATTTTGGAAGCTATTCACACGAAATTTAACGGCTATATTACGAAGCAGCAGATGGCTGCATTAAAGGAAATTCATAATCATGAATCGGTGTTTGATAATTTGCTGAACTATGTCCCGCTGCAGGATTATCAGTTGAAGCAGCTGCCGCAATGCAAATGGATTTTTGAACAGATGAAAGGCATGCCACCTTTAGAGGCGATTGATGTTATCCGAACGAAGCTGGGATATGACAAGGCTATCGACAAAATGTGCGAACGTCTTGGTTTCCAAAAGGAATACTTGCTAGGGATCCTGAATTCGCTGGAGGAGATTGCGGAGTCGTTGAGTACGATGGAGGAATTTGCGCAGCGACTCAAACATTTGGAGGCTTTGTTGAAATCCTCTAAGTCCAGAAAGGGGCAGCATGCCGTCACGTTTTCGACCTTTCACAGCGCCAAGGGCTTGGAGTTCAAGCATGTGTATATGATCGATTTGATCAATGGCATCCTTCCATCGAAGGAGGATCTGAAGCATCGAGCAGGGGACCGGAATAGCGAGCTGATGGAGGAAGCGGCTCGGCTGTTCTATGTTGGCATGACGAGAGCCAAGACACAGCTTGAGCTGCTGACTTATCAGCAGAGGGAGGGCGAGAAAACGACGGAATCTGTATTTCTTGCCGAGGTGCGGAGTATTTTGAATCCTCCGCAGTTTAAGGTGAGCCTGGATTCTGGCCGACAAATCGGCAGAAGTACTAACAGGGGAGCTTCTTTTGGCGGGGGAGGTGGGGCAGCGGCCTTCCCGGCATCTTATGCGGTTCCAGCAGCAGCTCGCTCGTTCAATGCGAATACGATCCGGTTGTTGACGGATTTAGCTCAGGACATGCAAGTGATCCATCGTGCATTTGGTCTGGGAAGAGTAACGATGTTCTCGGGGCCAACCGATCTGATTGAAATCCAATTCGCCGCTGGAACCAAACGGCTATCGGTTCGTACCTGCCTGGATATGGGGCTGCTTGAGCGACCGTAGCCTGCGAATGCATCGAAGTGATTAGAAGGTACAAACCGGGAGTTAGTCCGTCTTTTTCGCGGTGATCCTGCATAAACTGGGTGGTGAAGTGATTCAAGCGCTGCCTGGGGGGAGAGAGATGCGGATCAGAAGAGGATGGCACAGCCGGAGAAGAAGGGGTAGGCTCAACAGGGGGAAAATATGGTCTATTGCTATAGTCGTTGTCATCGTTGCCTTCGTTATGTTTGGCCAATACGTTGAACGAAATATGATTGGACCGATTAAGCATCTCGCCCACATCCGGGTGAAGCAAATTGCTACTGAGTCGATTAATGAGGCCATTACGGCTCAGGTGGCCAACCGTGAGCAGATCGATCATCTTATCGATTGGAAGACCGATTCTTCCGGTAAAATTTCCGGGTTTATGCTCAACTATTCAGCGCACATGCAAATTACGTCTGATACGATCCAGACGGTCCGCTCCACGCTGGATGAAGTGTCCAGATTGTCGGAGCACATTCCGCTTGGGCAGGCGCTTGGCAGTCCCATTCTGGCTTCCTTTGGCCCCAATATTCCGATACGTATTGAGCCTAAGGGCGATGTGAAGGTCGATTTAAATACTCGGCGGCAGGAGGCGGGGATTAATATGATCCTCGTTGAAGTGTTTTTACGTGTACGGACGGAGCTTGCTGTTGTGGTGCCTTTTGATATGGGGGCGCAGGCGGTAGAAACGGAAATACCGGTATCCTACATGCTGGTGGTCGGCGATGTCCCGATGTATTATTACGACAGCAAAGGAAATCCGGTCGGGGATCATGGCGTTAGTGCGCCCAATATTGCTTTGCCGTCTCTTCCTAGTCAACCGGACACCGATAGCGGTACTCGAGCATTGGATTGACTGAATCTTATCGATTCATCAAAGGGAGTAAACTTTTATCATTGGAAAAAAGGAGCCCTCTACTGATTCAAGAGGCTCCCTTTTTGGTTTGCTTCGTTCGTTCCGCTCTTTCCCATTGCTTCAGGAGAGGGAACGGATTAAACGCCCATTCCCTCGTTCCGGTATCTTTGTAAATGCCGTAGTGCAGATGAGGAGGAAATCTGCCTTGTGTTCCCGGAGGCCCGTAGCCACTGCTGCCTACCCAGCCAACCGTTTGGCCGGGAGTTACCGTATCGCCAATATTGATGTTCTTCTCAAAGCCTTGCAAATGGGCGTAGTAGTGGTAGCGGTTGTTCAGATCGCGAATTCCGATTCTCCAGCCCCCATATGGATTCCAGCCTTTAGTCTCGACAATGCCATAGCATACGCTGCGTACCGGCACTCCATAGGGGGCGAACAGATCTGTTCCTTCGTGTGTGCGCAGGCCGCCCCAGCCACGCCGGTCTCCCCATGTATCGCGGTAAGTGTAGGTGCTTTTTACGGGAAGTGGAAAAGCACTGTCGGAAAGATCGATGCGATCAAATGTCCTGTAAATTTTAGAAAATTGGCGGATTCGCTCAACGGACGAATCATTTTGATAATAACGCCATAGGGCAATGCGGATATCGTCATCGCTGTAGCCGAAATGAAGCAAATAAGCTGCCATCGTGTACAAAGCGTCCCGGTCATTATAAGGATCGGCTGCCGCGTCCGCAGTGGCGTCTTTGCCGATTCCGCCGAACAAGGCGATCGTCGCGGGATTCGTATCGCTGGGGTTAGGATTTAAAGGGCCGGCCCAGATGGGCTCCTTAAAGCGAATGCCGATCAGCTTATTGTTATTATCCGGAATTTGCGCTTGGCGTGGAGTGATTGTTCGTTCATATTGATCTATAGCGGCGAGCCAATGCCAAGGAATTTGCGTCAATAAGCCGATTTCCTCATATAAGCTTCTTCTAAGCTCATAAGGAGTTTTGGGGAGAGACGAGCTCGGTTTGCCGGGAGCTTCTGCTGCGGATGCTCCGAAGCCGGGAATACTCCATAGTGACGTCAGCACAGTAACGCCAATGAGGCAAGGGAAAAGTCTGTTGACGAATAAAAAAATTGACCTCAATGTGAGATCTCCTCCTTTAAAATTCCGTCGTTGATCTCACCCTTAGAGTGAGTAACGTTTTTTTAGGTTGGGACAAAAGATGTTTTTTTATTCCATTTCCTCAAGGAGGTTTTTCCAAACGATTCATGGTATAATAATGGCACTATAGCCTATTCTAGGGGAAGGAAGGTCTCAATTCTTGTCCAAACTAGCTAAAGAACCAAAACCGGAATGGATTCGAATCAAGTTGACGACTGGCGATAATTATCAGGAAATTAAAGAGATGATGCGTTCAAAGACATTACATACGGTATGCGAAGAAGCGCGTTGTCCAAACATATATGAATGCTGGGCAAACCGAACGGCCACATTTATGATTCTAGGGGATATTTGTACCCGGGCCTGCCGGTTCTGTGCGGTTAATACAGGCATGCCTACGGAGCTGGATCTGCAGGAGCCGGAGCGGGTCGCCGATGCTGCTGAGAAAATGGGGCTGCGCCATTGTGTAGTCACCAGTGTGGCACGGGATGATTTGAAGGATGGCGGAGCGACTATATTTGCAGAGACGGTTCGCGCAATACGGGCGCGTTTGCCGCTTTGCAGCGTCGAGGTGCTGATTCCCGACTTTTTAGGCAATGAGGATTCGTTGCGTATTGTCATGGATGCTAAACCGGATATTCTTAACCACAATATTGAGACGGTAGAACGTCTTTCCGATCGTGTACGCGCCAAGGCGAAATATCGCCGCTCCTTGGAGCTTCTGCAGCGCGCAAAGCGAATGCAGCCTGATATTCCTACGAAATCCAGCATTATGCTGGGCGTAGGTGAGGAGTGGGAAGAAATTTTGCAAGCGATGGATGATTTGCGGGCTGTCGATTGCGATATTTTGACGATCGGCCAATATTTACAGCCTTCACCGCAGCATCTCAGTGTGGAGAAATACTATCGGCCGGAGCAATTTGCCGAACTGAAGGAAGAGGGCATGAAGCGCGGGTTTAGCCACGTTGAATCAGGCCCGCTTGTCCGAAGTTCTTATCATGCTCATGAGCAGGTTAAGTCGGCGAAGAGCCATCAGGCAAGCGTTCCGGCAGAAATTTAAGGGCAAGGCAAGAGGGGGATGCCGAATGATTCAGATCGGTGGCAGAACATACGAGTTAATACAGAATTACAAGGACGCATGGGACGTAGAGGTGTTTAAGCAGAGATATAGCGAAGTGTTGGATCGGTATGATTATATTCTTGGGGATTGGGGCTACGAGAAGCTGAGACTTAAAGGCTTCCTGCGGGACAACCATCCCAAGGTGAACCGGGATACTGCTTATTCGGGCATCACGGATTATATCAATGAATACTGTAATTTTGGCTGCGCTTATTTTGTCCTTCAAAAGACAAAGGAGCATAAGGAGAACAGGGGAAGCCAGAAGGCTTCAACGCCAAATGCAGCGTCTGCCGCAGAATAATGGACTAGGTCCGTAATTCGCTGGGCAAAATTCATTATTCATCAACCAAAGTGACTTAGGGCTGGTTCGCCTGGCAGCTTTCGGAGATATCCGGAAGACTGCCTTTTTTGTGTGAAAAAGCAGAAAATTCCTGCCTGTGTGCAGGAATTTTCTACATGAGAGATCTATGAATGTAATTATTCCGGTTAATTCGCTTGAACCTTGAGCTTCAAAGTATCTTGCTGATAGCTCCATTCGATGGCAGGATATTTCTTCTGAAAATCCTGGAGCTCGATATAGGTCTCGTCGTTAAGAATTTTTACGCTCCCGGCACTTCGTTTGAACTGCTGCTTACCCGAGTTATCGGTTATCGTCAACACCCCGGTGTTGGTTGCCCAGGAGGCATTGCCCTGAACAAGGGCAGCTAGCACGCGAGATTGGGCATAAACTTTGTTCCCCTCTTGCACGACATCAAGGTAACCGGTGAAGGAAACATTGTTAATGTTTAACTCAGAAGGATTGCCGCTTACTTCGAAGTTTTTCAGGCCGATTTCGTGCATTGCCACAATGAGCTGGGCAGTTGGGTTTAGGTTGACCTCAATATCGGGTTCGAGACCGATATAGTTAAAGTCCTCGCGGTTCGGTGTTAGGTATTTCAGGATCGTAAGCTTTAAAGAGCCGCCATTCGATAAAGAGTAAATATTTTGAATTCGTGCTTTACCATAGGTTTGAGTCCCGACGACAGTTGCGATGCCGTTGTCCCGCAGCGCCGCGGTTAGAATTTCTGAAGCACTGGCTGTCCATTCATTGGTTAAAATAACGACCGGCATGCCGAGCGAGCTGCCTTTCGTTATTTTAATAGCTTCCAATTTCCCGTTCTGGCTTTCGGTGTACATCAGTACGCCGTCTTTGATAAAATGCTTGGTGATGTTCTGTGCTGATTCCACATATCCCCCAAGATTGTCACGTAGATCAAGAACGAGTGATTTCATCCCTAACTTACGGAGCTTGTTCAAATGGGCGGCAAACTCTTCGTCCGCTTGATCCGAGAATGTGGAGATGGCGATATATCCGATATCTCCCGATGAGATCATTCGGCTCGATACGGAGGGCAATGCGAAGTGAGCACGAGTAATCATAAAGCTTAGCTGGCTGCCCCCTCTTTTGATCGTGACGTTCACCTTCGTATTTTCCTCGCCATGAATGAGGTGAATATCCTCTGCACTTGTAACCTGGTGATCATCGACTTTGGCAATGATATCTCCTTTACGCAGACCTGCCGATTTGGCTGGAGAACCTTCGAGCACTTCGGTCACATAGAGCTTGCCTTGAGTAAAACGGATCAGAGCTCCGATGCCGACATACTCCTGATTGAGCTGATCTTCAAATTCCTGAAGTTCTTCTTGGGTGAAATAATCCGAATACGGGTCTTCTAATGTGTGAACCATGCCGCGTATGGCATTTTCGATGAACTCTTCTCGTCTGACACCTTCGATATTGTTGTCATTCAAGTATTGCAAGACTTCCCGAAGTATTTCAAGATCGTCGGGCTCTGTTGCTTCATTCGCAGGACTCTCCGCGTATGCGGCTTGAGGAAGACAAAGGGTAAGAAAAAGAAGAGGAATTAAAACTGCTTTGTACCATGACTTAATCATAATAAGAATACGTCCTTTGCTATGTATTAACTAGAATATATAACTCTATCATACAGGTAAAAAAGGGAAAGTTATATAGGAAAACGGATGTTCTTGGAACATCCGCTTTATGGTAAGTACTCAATATTAACCTAGAAAAGCATTACGAACGCGATCCCAGAAAGGAAAAGGACGATAGCGCACAAAGCTGATGCTTTGCGTTGCCACCTGGCAGCGTACAGAGATGAGGTCGCTGATCGGATGGTTGATATGATCCAAAGTGAGCAGCAAATTCTGTTCCTTGCGGGAATAAATATCACAATGATGATGTTCAGGCAGTACCAGGGACGAGCCGATTGTTCGGAAGACCCGGTTATTGATTGAAGCAATTTCAGAGATTTGCAACGCTTTAATCGAAGGATGGATAATAGCTCCGCCTAGGCTCTTATTGTAAGCCGTGCTACCGGATGGCGTAGAAATGCAAAAGCCGTCTCCACGAAACATTTCGAACATTTGATCATTGATATCGACTTGGGCGACAATCGTCCCGTCCACACCCTTGAGCGTGAATTCATTCAGACAAATATACGAGGAGGTTCCTGATTTTTTCTGAATTTCCAGCTCAATCAGGGGATATTGAACGATCCGGGGCTTGAGCACGGATTCATCTTTGTGTCGGGCGATCATATCTACGAGATCAGGAATTTCATTGGCCTGCCAATCGGCAAAAAAACCGAGATGCCCCGTATGTACCCCTACAAATGAGATCGACGGAATACGGTCAATAAACGTATGGAAAGCGTGGAGCATCGTTCCGTCTCCCCCAATGGAAACGACGATCTCCGGTGACTCTGCATCCAACTGAAGACCTTGTTTAGCGGCCAATTGGTGGAATTTCTCACTCAATTCAACAGACAATTGATCTCCACGGTCAAGAACGTAATATCTCAAGATGACAGGCTCCTTTATATTATCCTTTAGTAACGATCATAATCAATTCTGAAACAGAACACAACGTTTTCATTTCCTTGATCTCCCTTCGCCTCGCGTCAGCAGACGATGAATGATTTGGGCAAGCAGTGATAAAATAAGGAGTACCGAGATCATTTTTAGAAAGATTAAAAAAGCATCAGGAATACTGCTCCACCCTGTTGGCATTTCTTTTCCTAATGAGTTTAGCCATGCAGAGTCTGTTTGCGAGCCCATCAGTGGGTTCCAAAGGAGCAGTAATAGTACCATTGCCATAATGCCGTGAATAAAGCGAGCGGCTAAGAAGGGAGCATAGCGCAAATCCGCCCCGTTCAAAATACTGGCAACCTGTGCATGTACGGACAACCCTCCCCAGGACAAAATAAATGCCGCCGCCGCAGCTTTATATATGAGCGGGACAGCCGCTGGCGCCGCAGCTGCCTTTGCCCCAAGTGTAACCTCAAACATACCTCCCACGAAGGGCTCGGCCAAAGCGCTTGGCAGGCCAGTCAAGCCTAAAAAGGATTCGATACTGGCATAGAGCAAGGTCATCATGCCTGAAGCGGTCAGCAGCTCAAGAATAACCGAGAAGACGACGACCAGTCCGCCGACTACCGCCATAAGCTGTAGGGAGGAGGAAATGGCCTGCTTCAGCAGTTCACCTAGGCTGCGCCCGTCATTTTGCCTAGCCTCGTGCATCGCTCTCAGGGCAAGTCGCAGGCTGAATTTTGCGGGAGGATTAGATGGTTTGCTTGACGGTGTTGAGCTTTTAACCGGATTGATTTGATGGCAGATTTCTTGGTCCAGGGTAACCTGACTAGTGCCGTAGAACCTCATCACGAAGCCCAGAATCAGGGCACTTCCGTAATGGGCTAATGCGAGAATGCCGGCTAGCTTAGAGCTGCCAAAGAAACCAACCGATACGGCGCCGATCAGAAAGATGGGGTCAGACGAAGTAGTGAAGGCCACAAGTCGTTCGCCTTCTATGCGGCTAATAAGCTGCTGCTGTCTGAGCTTGGTGGCGAGCTTGGCGCTGACAGGGTAGCCGGAAGCGAACCCCATGGCCGCGACGAAACCCCCGCTGCCTGGGATACGGAATAAAGGCTTCATGAGGGGATCAAGCAGTTTTCCAATGAAATGAACGATCCCGAAGCCGAGCATTAATTCAGAGATGACAAAGAAGGGAAATAAGGAGGGGAATAACACTTCCCACCAAATGGCGAGCCCCGTAACGCCTGCTTCCCAGGAAGCTTGGGGGTACGACAGCATCAGAACACCGACTGTTGCTAGGGTTATCACCATCAGAGATGTGGTGAATCGTGCTAAATTCATGAAGAACGCCTCCACAATGGGTCATAGTGGATTGTATGATTTGATTAGGACAAACAGCACAAAAAAAGAAAGAAAGCGATTACATTTTATACTGTATTTTTGATTGATATGTGTTAGAATAAAAATCACAGATATAAACTTCACGGGATAAAATCTCTGATGGATGGAGTGTTGGCTATGAGTTATGTAGCAGGAATACTGGTATGCGCTTTTGTGTATGTTATCCGCGCTTCTCGCGTCCATTCCAGTAGTGAAGAGGATTGGCGAAGTTATTGAGATTACAGCAGATCGGTCTGTTGATACGTAGGGGCTCCGGTAGGAGCTTTTATTTTTTTTTGCTATAATTATAGGGAGTATCAAAAAATTCAATGTGGAAGTTGGAGAGGAATCCAGTGAACCCAAGTTTAAGCATTTATGATAATCTGGGCGGCGAGAAGGCTATTCGGCAGCTTGTGGAGGCTTTTTATCCGAAGGTGCAGGCAAACCCGCTGCTCGGGCCTTTATTCCCAGAGGATATTCGGCCGGTGATGGAGAAACAGTTTATGTTCTTATCGCAATTTTTCGGTGGACCATCGTTGTTTTCGGACGCTTTCGGTCATCCGATGATGCGGGCGAGACATCTGCCCTTCCCAGTTACACGTGAAAGAGCCGAAGCTTGGCTGGCTTGCATGACTGAAGCATTGGGAGAAATCGGGGTTGATAATGAACTGAAGGATTTTATCATTCAACGGTTATCTGGACCTGCTTTTCATTTTGTAAATACACCTTAAGTATGACGCCGTGTCTTATGGCGGAGATGGAAAGGAAGTTATTGTGTTGGAACTGGAACCTCTTTATAAAATCAAAGTCACCTGTGCCTATTGTGAGAAAGAGTTCTCTACTTCTCGGGTGAGGCCAAGCCTAAAGCGGGCCTTTCGGACGGATACTGATTTTTGCGGCTATTACCGGGAGGAGAATCCGGATTATTATGTAGTGCGGATCTGCCCTTCCTGCGGATTTGCTTCTACGGAGAATTCACATCATCGATTGACAGAACATCAGCGTAAAGCATTCGAACAGAATATTAGCAATCGATTGGTGAAGCGAGATTATGGAGGCCGTAGAAGCTGGGAGAACGCGCTGGAGACATATAAGCTGGCATTGCTTTGCGCACAGACGATTGGCGAGAAGGAAAGAATCATCGCAAGTTTGCTTCACCATATCGCCTGGTTGTATCGCTATCGTGAGGATCATGAGCAAGAGCAGCGCTTTTTAAAACATGCTCTGAATTCTTACATAAAAGTATACGAGAATGAGGGCGCTGGTGATAATGATGCCAGGTTGATGTATTTAATCGGTGAATTGAACCGCAGAATTGGCGAAAATAATGAAGCTGTCAAATGGTTCGCAAGAGTTATCAATGACAAGAAAATTATGGATGCAGCCATGATTCGCGCCTGTCGGGAACAATGGGCACTGCTGCGGGAAGAAATGCAGAGCAAAGGGGAAGAGTTGACGGAAGAAGTAAAGGGATAGTCTCGGAAGAATGGATAATTTCATGATTGCGGGACAGAGCAAGGGGCCGTTCACATGAAAATGCGAACGGCCTCTTCTCGCCCGAGAGCTCATGGACTGTTTTATTTGCGGACGACCGTATCGGTCAATAAATAGTCCTGATCGCTATCCAGTAGCGTTAGTTTGTTCTTGCAGCAAGGAAAAACGAGCAGTTTCTTCTTGCCTTCATGGACATTCTGAACTTCATGAGGCTTCATAGGGAGTAGGACGTTTTCTTGTCCGCAAAAAGGGCATTTTGGCACGTACACATCACCCATGATAATATCGTAAGGAAGCGCCTTTTCAAAAGGAATCATGAGGATGTACCGGAATTATTGGAAGATGGAGGATTTGCCGCTTCTTCCTTGGCGATTTCGGCGATTTTTTGCATTAATATATGCTGTGGCATATGCATAAGGTGCTCAAGAGGCACCTTTAGTTTTTCGGCTAGTTTTACAGCAGTTTCCGGTGAGACTTGTAGTGGCTTCATATGATCCCCTCCTGTCGATCTGGTTTCTATATCATACACTTATAATGCTAGTGGCATCAACATTGGCATGAGGAAAGGATGCGTATCCATGGCACAATTGACAGATCCAGTACAACTGACATGGGAGCTGGATTCTATTTTTACCGGAGGTTCTGCCTCGTCCGATTTTGAGGATTTCTTACAGCGGTTGCAGGCTGATATTTCAGCGTTGCATCGTGATTTGCAGAATCACCATGCTCCTCAGAGCTTGGAGGATGCAGCGAGCCTAGATCCATTGATCAGCGGGGTGCAGAGCGCGGCTGCTAAAATTGTGGAGGCTGACAGCTTTGTAGCCTGCCTGACGGCAGAAAACCAACATGATAAGAAGGCAGTGCAGCTATCCGGCAAAGTAACCTCGTTGCGGGCTGCGTTTGAGAACGTGATGACATTGTTTCAAAATCTGCTGCGAAATACGGAGGATGAACTATGGGAAAAATGGATGCTCCGTGAGCAGATTGCCCCGATTTCATTTGTACTGAGCGAAAAGCGTGATGCTGCCCGCGAGAAGCTGGCGCCAGAGCTGGAGAGTCTTGCTTCTGACTTGGCCATCGATGGTTATCATGGTTGGGGACAGCATTATGATACCATCGTGTCGAAGGTGGCAGTACCATTCAAGGACGGAGACGGCAAGCTTACGTCCTTGTCTGTTGGCCAGGCTGCAAACAAGCTGGAGGACAGCAGCCGGGCGGTACGGGAAGAGACGTTTAAAAATTGGGAGCAGGCCTGGAGCGGGGTTGCGGATTATTGTGCCGATACACTTAATCGGCTGGCAGGTTTCCGAATTAAGCTTTATGAAAAACGAGGCTGGAATGATATTCTGAAGGAGCCGCTAGATATCAATCGAATGTCTCGGGCAACTCTGGACATGATGTGGCAGGTCATTGCGGAGAACAAACCGGTGTTTGTCGAGTATTTGAATCGAAAGGCCAAGCTTATGGGGGTGGATAAGCTCTCTTGGAGCGACCTGGAGGCCCCAATCGGCGAATCTGCAGGCAAAATCACCTATGATGCTGCTGCGGACGAAATCGTCAAACAGTTCCGCAACTTTAGTCCGAAGCTGGCGGATTTCTCGGCGGAGGCCTTTAATAAACGTTGGATCGAAGCCGAGGATCGCCCGGGCAAGCGCCCAGGAGGCTTTTGTACCTCGCTTCCGGTTAGCCAGCAGACGCGCATCTTTATGACCTTTGGCGGTACGGTTTCTAATGTTTCCACGCTGGCTCACGAGCTGGGACATGCGTATCACCAATACCTTATGGATGAGCTGCCGCAATTCAATCAGGATTATGCGATGAACGTTGCCGAAACGGCTTCCACTTTTGCAGAAATGATCGTTGCGGATGCACTCGTAAAGAATGCTGCGGACGACAAGCAAAAGCTGAGCTTGCTGGCTGATAAAATTGGGAGCAGCATCAGCTTTTTCATGAACATTCATGCTCGCTTCCTGTTTGAGACGCGTTTCTATGAGCGAAGAAAGCATGGGGCGCTAAGTGCGGATGAGTTGTCCGTACTGATGGAGGAAGCTCAGCGTGAGGCATATCAAGGGGCGTTGGCCTCTTATCACCCTCACTTCTGGGCATCGAAGCTGCATTTCTATATTACTGATGTGCCGTTCTATAATTTCCCTTATACGTTCGGATATATGTTCAGCACAGGGCTGTACGCGAGAGCTCAGCGTGAGGGAGAGGGCTTTGCTGCGAAATATGATGCCTTACTGCAGGATACGGGACGGATGACGGTGGAGGAGCTGGCCAGCAAGCATCTGGGAGTCGATCTGACCAAACCCGATTTCTGGCGCGAGGCCATGTCCGTAGCGGTAGCCGATGTAGAGGCGTTCTTAAAATTGACGGAATAAATAAGAGGCAGGACTTCCATTGGAAGTTCTGCCTCTTTGATTAGGAGATAGGTACAAAGGACTATTTCCGGAGTGAGAGTTGTTATGAATCATAGAAGCCGATGCAAATTATGTCAGTTGGTACATACCAGAGCTATGTGCGTTTTTCCAGTTTTAATAGGCGAAAATAACTTTGCACACCAGCGGCAATTAACTCCTGAAACCCTTGGGAAATAGAAGAAAAACGCTGTCGCAAAAGTGTGCATTTTGGCGAATGATTTATTTTAAACCTGTTGAAAAATATATATACATAGTAATAAATAACCAATTTTGTTTTATATTGTTGATCGACTAGTCATATTGGAATATAATGAGGCGTAAGCCCTATAAAAGGGAATCATATGGGAAGGGAGGGTGGATATGCTGAAGACGGACCAGCTTTCACTTGCCAGGCAGGTTGACATGGTGTTTAAAGAGCTCGAAGAAGAATTATCCGGTATGACTTCGGGGACTGTGTTTATTCAAATTCGTAATAACGCCATTGGAAAATTCGGTATCCGCCATAATCCGATTGCAGGTCGTAACGGACAAATGTCTGAGGAGGATAGAGGATTAACGAATCAACAGTTGAAATCGTTTAAAGCGATGGCTATTGAAGCTTTGAAGTTCAAGCGTTATTGGACACATGGAGAAATCAGTTATGAGTTTGCCCTACGGCAGGATAAGATCATTGTAGATGCTATTCTCGAGTCTAATTATAATATGGCAAATTTAATGATACAGCGTTATTCAAGAAAGGAATCAGCAAGTATATATCATGATATTTCATAATTTTTATGATCAATATGGACAAAATGGAATAAAGGCAGGCGATCTACTTGATGCAGACCGCCTGCCTTCTTATCGGTTGAATAAAACCTGCAAATTACTGGTTAGAACGACCCGACAGTTGCTGTTCAGCGATTTGAACAAGACGTTTTGTAATATAGCCCCCTAGAGAGCCGGTTTCGCGGGAAGTATAGTTACCGTAGTAACCATCTTGTGGAATTTGAACGCCCAGTTCTTGTGCAGCTTCATATTTCAGCTGCTGCAGTGCAGCGTTCGCTTGAGGAACGACAAGGTTGTTGGAACGGCTTCCGCGTTGGTTTGCCATGTTTGTCACCTCCTTTGCCTTTGTGAATTTAGTATGGATTCCATGAGCGAAAATATGCAGTCTTCAATCTTTCTATATCATTGGTAATTATTTCAACGCAAAACAAGCAATCCTCCATTGAGAATTGCTTGTTACAATTATAGGGCTATCGATTGTTCTCGCAGCTTGAATTTGGTGATTAGGTAGAGCTTGGATAGATCATTTCTAACTGCAGGTTAAGCTCCAAGGTCTGTGCGGGCTTAAGTTCAATCAGTCCCGTAACCTCGTTTGGCAACCCTGAGTTTGGAGCGTCCGGCAGCCAGGTGTATGGCTCAATGCAAAGAAACTGATCTGCCTCTCCCTTCGTATATAGCACCCAATGTTTGAAATAAGCAGGATCTGCAGAGTATATCAGTCCGTATCCATCATTATGCATTAACGTTGCTTGTACGGGGTTGTTGCCGATCTGAAACATGGTATCGAAATTCGTTCCTTGAAGATTCATGCCTGTGATTAATTGCTCGAGTTCACCCAGCGGCGTGATTTCGCCCGTAGTGATCAGTTCTTCGTCCAAATCATATTTTCCCGAAACGGGAAGTGTAATGGTCCACTTGTCAGGTTCGCCGTCCAATAGGAACCAGGTATGCAGGCCAAGGCCGAAAGGAGCAGGCTGATCTCCTAAATGATGGATCTTAAACGTCTGTTGTAGTTTGGCGCCTTGAAGACGTAAGGTCATTTCAAGCTTGAGCGGAACTGGAAACTGCCTGATCCACTGAGGGTCATCCGTAGTTTTGAACTCCGTTGTGATCGTGCAGCCCTCATCGTCTTCTTCAATATCGCTAACGCACCAGGCTTGTGTACGGTGAAGACCGTGGATGTGGTTGTCATTGGCTGTATTGACGTCAAACTGGTATTCTTGTTCTGCATAAGTGAATTTCCCTCTGCGAATTCGACCTGGGGGGATTAACAGAGGAATCCCGAAGTGATATGGCTTTTGCAAATAGAAATCGAGCTCACTCTCATCTGGGCGGCGAAGTACATCGCGTTGCTGGATATGATCCCGTATACTAATGACATTATTGCCAAGGCGGGGCAGCAGCGTGACATCAAGCTCGCGGCTATGTAACGTATAAGTATCGTAACCGTTCCATTGCCCTTTGGTCACTTTTTTCATATCGATGCTCCTTTTCCCACAAATAATCGAAATCGAACAACTAGCTTTATCATAACACTTTTTCTTGGGGACGAAAAACGGAAGTTGACATTGCAACTGCACGAGAAGTATGATTGGACATATAAAATTAACATGTAAAAGCGATGAAAGGGATAAGTAAGCGAAGCGGACTTCTCTTAGCAGAAAGCTGGTGGGTGATGCGAACCAGCGAGGTTGCTTAGGCCGAATGGACCCTGGAGTGCCGAGCGTAACAGATAGAAGCAACAATCTATCCTAATAAGCCGGCCGGCTTGCTCCACGTTACGGAGGATAAAGGCTAAGATACGACTTAGATCTATTATGCGGTAAATACGCTATTATCTTGGTAAATAAGGGTGGCACCACGGTCTCACGTCCCTTTCTGGGCGTGGGATTTTTTGCGTTCTGTTTGTGTCCTGATGGCAAAAATTATGATAAGAGGCAAGTGGCGTATAGAAGCGATTTTTTTACAAAAAATAAGGAGGATGTTAAACATGAAAAAAGTTCTTTCCGGCATTCAGCCCAGTGGTAAATTGACATTAGGAAACTATATTGGCGCCCTAAAAAACTTCGTCAAGCTGCAGCATGAGTATTTGTGTAATTTTATGGTGGTCGATCTTCATGCGATTACAGTTCCTCAAGATCCCGCTGCTCTGCGTGAGCAATCTGAAGAGGCAGCCGCATTATTTGTAGCGGCGGGTATCGATCCCTCCAAGGCAAATGTCTATATGCAGTCCCATGTTCGTCAGCATGCTCAGTTGGGATGGATTCTGACGACGCTAACAAATATGGGCGAGCTTGAACGAATGACGCAATTTAAAGATAAGTCCGAGGGCAAGGAATCGATCGGTGCCGGTTTGTTCGTGTATCCATCGCTTATGGCAGCGGATATTCTCGTCTACAATGCTGATTTGGTACCGGTCGGCGAGGATCAGAAGCAGCATCTGGAACTAACCCGCGATCTAGCGCATCGCTTCAACCATCGCTACGGCGAATATTTCACGATTCCAGAGCCGTATATTCCAGAGGTGGGGGCACGCATTATGTCCTTGGATGATGCCTCTAAGAAAATGAGTAAAAGTAACCCCAACCCAGGCAGCTATATTTCACTATTGGACCCGCCGGCCGATATTCGTAAAAAAATCAGCCGCGCGACGACCGACTCCGGCAGTGAAGTAAGATTCGATCCGGCGAACAAGCCCGAGATCAGCAATCTCATTACAATCTACAGCCAATGCGCGGAAATTTCAGTGGCTGAAGTGGAGCGGCTCTATGAAGGCAAGATGTATGGAGCCTTCAAGAAGGATTTGGCAGAGGTCGTGGTCGGTGTTATTGAGCCGCTGCAGCAGCGGTACCGTGAAATCCGGGAATCCGGCGAAATTTTCGATATATTGGCTCAAGGGGCAGAGAGAGCTTCGGAAATGGCGGAACAGACATTGGTGGATGTACAGCGGATGTTGGGATTCATTACGAAATAAGCGATGGATTAGTCTAAGTATGGGAACCCGGATGAAATATCCGGGTTTTTTGTGTTCCTCGTCACTGAATTGTCATAATAACTTGATTAATATGTAACGTTTGTCAGAGACTTCGTGGTTTTGATATGATAAAGTTTATAGCGTAAAGGTGTTTTTATAGAAATTTATTTGGATTTTATATATATAAGCATAGGAGGAAGATATAACGCATGGAAAAACCACTTGGTTATTCTGCTCCATCGGATTCCCCTGCGTTGTCCGTGAGACCAACTCCTCCGGGAGAAACGGCAACATGGAAAGATTTCATTGCTTTGACGAAGCCGGGCATTATCCGTTCGAATGTGATCGCGACTTTTGCTGGGTTTTGGCTGGCTTCTCAATGGAATTTGCAATACGGGAAATTAATTTGGACAATATTGGGTACCGTTCTTGTAATGGCTTCATCTTGTGTATTGAATAATTATTTCGATCGTGACTTCGACATGAAGATGGAGCGGACGAAGCAACGGGCTTTGCCTACCGGTAAGTTGTCACCGACGGTTGTACTGTGGTACGGGATTATTCTTGGCATATTGGGATTAACGGCCTTGTTCAGCTTCTCTGGGTTACTGGCTGGACTGTTTGGCATAGTAGGGATGTTTGTATACGTTGTTGTCTATACTTTGTGGCTGAAGCGCACGTCAACCTGGAGTACTTCAGTTGGTGCAATTTCAGGCGCAATGCCTCCGGTAATCGGCTATGTGGCTGTTACAGGCAAAATTGATTTAGGGGCATGGCTATTGTTTGCTTTATTGTTCCTATGGCAGCCTCCACACTTTTGGGCGCTCGGCATTCGTCGGGTAGAAGAATACAGGGCAGCAGGATATCCGCTTCTTCCAGTCGTAAAAGGTATTCTAAGAACTAAACTGCAAATGATTCCTTATCTTGTTCTATTGCTACCCATACCTATATTATTGTACGTTTACGGATATACCGGGATATGGTTCATGATTATCGGCGAAGTATTGTCCATAGTATGGCTGTACATGGCGCTGAAAGGCATCCGCTCACAGGATAATGATGCTTGGGCGAAGAGAGTCTTTATATTCTCCGTGAACTATTTAACGATCAGCCTGATCGTGATGATTTTGGATACAGTACGGATTTGATGATTGGATAGCGATGTTACGCTGGAGGCACTGGAATGACTCTGTTTAAAAAGTATAAATGGACATGGATGATCCTGGTGATTTGCGTCGTGCTGGCAGGTTACTTGCTGTGGAACTCCTTTGCTAAACCGAAGCTACCCGTCATCGGCACGGTTGCGCCTTTTACGCTGGAGAATTTGGACGGTAAGCAGGTGACGTTAGAGGATACGAACGGCAAGGTGAGGCTGTTCTACTTCTTCTTCTCTAACTGTCCCGATGTATGTCCGGTGACTACCTTGAGACTTTCCCAAGTGCAAGATGAACTGAAGGAGAAGGGCTTGTTTGAGAAGGATGTAACGCTTGTGTCGATTACCTTTGATCCGGAAAGAGATACGCAAGAGCGGCTTAAGGAGTTTGGCGATAAATTCAAGGCGGATTATTCGGGCTGGTATTTCCTGCGGGGAGAACAGGGGAAGGTTATCGATCTGGCGATGAATTCTTTTAAAATTCTGGTGAACCAGGACAAAGAAGGCAATTTTGTGCATATGGATCTCATTGGGCTCGTTGACCGGAAGGGGAATATACGTGAAATGTTGTATCCCGACGCAACGGCGGAGGAAATTGCAGGTGTCGTTGCGCGGTTAGCGAAGGAATAAGGAGTTTATAGGAAGCTGGGCGGGGGATAAATGATGTAGTCCTCCAGCCCGGCTTTTTCTAATTGGGCAATAATATATTCATCCGGCGTACCTTCAACCCCGGCGTAGCCGCGTCTCGTGTACATTTGAACAGCATCGGGAAAGGCGTCGCGGAGCACGCCGCGGATTCGTTTGCCGGAAGAGTCGTTATCCATGAATAAGAACACCTCGTCGTCTCTAACCTGCTTGCGCAGCGATTCCAATTTCAAGGAGTTTAAAGTTCCGAAAGTACAGAGTATCGTAATTTCCTCACTCACTAGGCGGCGGAGCTTGCTTCGGTCATTCTTTCCTTCAACGATAATGTAGATCGACAAATAGATCACCTCGGGCCGGCTGTTATCGATAGTAATTAAAAATAAGGTGTCAGGCCTC
The DNA here is from genome assembly GCF_003931855.1 of Paenibacillus lentus. Lineage (NCBI taxonomy): Bacteria > Bacillati > Bacillota > Bacilli > Caryophanales > Paenibacillaceae > Paenibacillus > Paenibacillus lentus. The sequence goes on from NZ_CP034248.1 coordinate 1,940,249, forward strand.
TCTAGTGTATACCGCAAACGGGAATCATGCAAAAAATGCCCAAAGGCAAACGGCTTGCCCACAGCAAGCCGTTATTAGTGAAGTACGTATGATTAATATAATGGAGCGCGGAGAATGATCACCAATAAAATGTACAGCACAAGGATTGTTCCCGTTGATGTCCAGAAACCGCCTGGAATGACTGGTCCAGATTTGCAAGGATCGATGTGGCCCATTTTTTTCCACCTCACTTTCGCTAGCTGATCGGTGACTACACATTATACTATGTGTATTTGTTGTTATTGCCCTGTGCAGCAGCCTAAAATGAAAAAGAGAATACGCTTTATTGATCGTCGTTGTCGTGGTTGTTTAATGAATATTTGTTCTTGTCGTTAACGGTGGAAGCGTGACTCCCTTTTTTCTTCCTGGCGGAACAATGATTATGACGGTCATCAAGAGCAGGAAAGCCACGAAATAAGGAGAATACGAACCGTGTATCGCTCCGGCAGCGACGGGGCCTATAAAGGAGCCTAGCGACATCGCGATGGATTGCAGTGAGAATACGGTACCGAGCCGCTCTCCGCCACTTAGATCGATGAATAGGGAAGACATTGCAGGATAGACGACTCCCTTGGCAATGCCAAGGGCAAATAGCGACACCGGCAATGGAACGGCGTCCAGGGCAGCGAGCGAGAAGAAGGATAGGGCGATGCCTAATATGCCTAAATGTGTTCGGATATAGGGAGAATAATGGCTCAAAAACAACATTGACAATGTTACTAATGCTCCCAAGCTAATAATTGAAAAATTGATGCCAGTATGCATAACCCCCTCTGTGCCGCCAAGCTGCAGCGGAAGCTCGAAGAATAATATCCCTTGGGAGCAGGATACCGCGAGGGGCAATAAATAATACCTTAGGGGGATGACCTGAAATACCGCAGGCGTGCTTTCCTTCCTCATAAGGGATCTTGCGCTCTCGATCTGAACGGTGCGAGGCTCATGAATCATAAATATGGCGATAATCCCCGTGACGATCAGTAGCCAGCCGAGGGACTGAAAGGTCATGGAATAACCGCTTTGGGCAACGAGAAATGCACCAGCCGCAGGAGAAACTACGGAAGCGAGTGTATGTACTACGCCATGTCCAGCCATGAGCTTGCCTTGTCCGACTGGATCCTTAGATAGCGAGGCGAGCAGCGCCAAGCAGGCTGGAGACAGAAACGCCAGCACGAATCCGCTGATTGAACGGAGAACGAGAAGTTGCCAAGGCTCGGTGACGTGGGCCTGCAGCAGGAGAATGATCCCCGCAGAGATCAGGCTGAAAATCATATAGCCTTTGCTTCCGTGTTTATCGACGCCTTGCCCGGCGAGCAAATTGCCGGGCAGGTGCGTGAGAGCGTAGATGCCCATCATCCAGCCGATGAATACAGGTGCCGCACCGAGCGAGAGCGCGAATGGAGTAAGAATCGGGTATTGGGCGTGCAAATCAAAGAAAGCGAGGAACAAAAAAAGGTAGAGCCAGAAAGCCATTTTCATCATACCTTGCCCTCCTGAGTAATTACCTTATGATCTACTTGTACGTTGAAGAGGACAAACTTATACCCTTTTAAATAGCTGCTTGCTGCTTTTCCTTGAATACCGGGCAATATCCAGGGGTTAGCTGACATCGCTTAGGTTGATCATGTATAATAACTTACACTGCGTAATGCTACAAATTTGAGATGAAACTAAGTTGAAGTTTGTTACGTTTAATCTAAGAGAAAATGTAATTATAGGGGTGTATTAAATGATGGATGTTCAGGTATGGACGGAATTTTTGAGGCAAAATTGGCTGGTGATTGCTGTTGCGCTGGTAGTTTTGCTTCTCATTGTAAACTTGGTGAAGACGGTTGTGAAATGGGCATTAGTTCTTCTAATCGCTGCTTTTATCGTCATTTACAGCGGAATATCTCTCAAAGATATTGGAGATGCGGTGAATACAGTTAAAGATCAGGCTGTGGAATACAGCAAGAATGAAGTGCTGAATGCGATGAAAAACGAAGCCAAGGAGGCAAAGTGGGTTCAGAATGGAGACGGCACTTTTACGATTACCACTCCGAACCTGGAAGTAACCGGAACTCCGGGGAATGACAAGGTAAAGGTCGTTTTTCGCGGCGTTTCCCTCGGAGAATGGAAGATGAGTGATGCGCTTGAAATCTTCGTGCAGGAAGCGGAGAAAAACTCAAAATAATAGGACTGTAGGGGGCGGACATGACGGAAATCTGGATTGGCAGTTTGCGGGAATACAACTTGATTTCCGCCTTGCTCTTGCTCATTATGATTGTTTCGATCTTGCAAGGTCTACTGCGGGGTGCCTCCCGTTCGGTCGGCCGATTGTTCACGTTGTTTAGCGGCGGGTTGTTATCGCTTCTTAGCATTCTAGCCTCCGTACCGTTTACGGTATGGATCGCTCCTAAGGTTCAGCAATGGCTTGGTAGCCTGGCTCTGCCTAGCAGGGAACTGTCGAGATGGGAGCAGCTGTACTATACGTTGATTACGGCAGTAAGGGATTTCCCGCTTATGCGCTTTGCCGTCGTGTTCATACTTAGCTACTGGCTGATTCGTTCGATTACCGGGTTGATTTGCGCATTTGCCTTTGGCGGCGGCTCTCTGTTCGGGCGCTTGGCTGCCGGTCGAGAGGGAACTGCTTCGGGAATCAGCCGGCTTATGGGGGCTGGAATCGGAACAGTCATCGGTGCTGCAAGATGCCTGATGGTCATTGCAGCGTTGTTCATCGTGGTCACCTTGTTTCCGAACAGCGGGTTCAGCCGTTATGTAGAGGCATCACCTGTTTACCAGCAGGGGGCCCGTACAATCATCGAACCATTAACCGGAGGTTTGATCAAGGAAAAGCTTCCTGTCTTCACCCGCGGCGCACGAGAAGAGCTAAACGAAATTTTACAGCGTCGGTATGAGGTCGTCGATGCGGAAATTTCACAAGATATTGAACAGGCAGCTGCAAAAATAACGGCCAACGCCAAGAATGATGAAGAGAAGGCACGGCGGCTCTATGAGTGGATCGGAAGTCGGGTAGATTATGATTACGATAAAGTAAGGGATTATGAAGAAAAGGATATTTGGCATGAGCAGACGCCGCAAATGACTTTTAATAGCAGGCGTGGTGTATGTATCGATTATTCCCGCTTATACGCTGTGATGGCCCGTTCACAGGGACTTCAGGTAAAAGTAGTGACTGGTCTTGGCTATGACGGCCGCGGCGGTTATGGGCCGCATGCTTGGAACGAGGTTTACTTATCGGAGAAAGAAATTTGGATTCCGCTTGACGCAACTTGGGCCAAGAGCGGAAATTGGTTCAATCCGCCAGCGTTTTACGAGACTCATATCGCGGACAATGTGATTTAGATTATGTTACAATAATTGCAAAATCAATTGCATAATGCATGAATTTGCAAACAAGAGAAAGCGAGATTTCTGCGATGAAAAAAGTATATTCTGATGATCCGCGTGAGCAGGAAATAGAACTGCAGCGGCATTTCAATATTCGCCTTAATTTATTTTTTTTCAGTGCATTTGCCATCTTTACGGTGATCATCATTCGGCTGGCTATTCTGCAGTTTGTAGAGGGACCGACATTGGCCAAACAGGGAACCGGTCTTAGAATAAAGGATGTTCCGCTTCCGCCGAACCGGGGGACGATTTATGCAGCTGGAGGGGAGAAGCTGGCCTATTCAACGCCGGTGCAATCTTTGTATATTACGCTGCAGAAGGACTACAGCAAGAGCACGACAAAGGGGAAGGAGAATCGACCGGAAGCCATCGCATTGGCAGAGAAGCTGAAGGCGGCTTTTGATAAGCACGGTGATCCTAATGCTACCCCGATGACGCTGGAGGATATTGTCGATGCCATGGATTTGGAATACCGGAGAGCGGGCGGTTTCGCACCGCGAAGAATAAAGATCGACTTGACGGATCGGGAGGTTGCTTATTTCCTGGAACGGAAAGATCAGTTTCCGGGGATTGATATTGTGGAGGAGAGTATCCGTCATTATGATGAAGACAGGGTAGCCGTTCAGACCATTGGCTATTTGCGGAAATTCAGCTCTACGCAGGATATCTCCTGGTATGATTCGGTCAGAGAATTGATGCAATCGGAGAATAACGATCCGGGGCTGGAATATACGGCCGAGGAATTCGTGGGCTTTGATGGTTTGGAAATGCAATATCAGCACGAGCTGCGCGGCAAGAACGGATATAAGAGTGTGCCGATCGATCCGCGCAACATGGCGAACGGAATTCCCGAGCTGACGGCACCGGAGAAGGGCTATGATCTGCATACGACGATTAATAAAAATGTGCAGCTTATCGCCCAGCAGGCCATCACCGACCAGCTCAAATGGCTGCACAATAATCCAGTATCCGGCAAGCTGCATCCGCATGCCAAGACAGGTTATGCGGTAGCGATGGAAGTGGAGACCGGTAATGTTATCGCTATGGCCAGTATGCCCGATTATGATTCTAACGTTTGGAAGAGCGGCGGAGTGACTGGCGACGTATGGAGACAAATCGAGAACAGTTACAAGAACGGAACGATTTGGCCCTATGGCTCAGGACGCTCAGGCCATGGCTTTGACTCGACAGTATATCTTGGATCCACGATCAAACCGTTATCTGTATTGATCGGGCTGAATGAGGGGTTATTTAATACAAATACCTATTACAACGATAGGGGAATAGCCTACTTCGGACGCAATGATTCTTCCAGCGTGCGAAACTCTGGAAAACGCGCTTATGGACAAATCGATCCATCTACAGCAATTTATAGGTCTTCCAATGCCTTTATGGTCGACATGATCGGGGAGAGGTTGTACAACAAGTACGGTGCCGAGGGAATTGACGTATGGGATAAGTACATGAAGGATTTCGGCCTAGGCGTCTTGACCGAAGTAGATTTGCCCTCAGAGTACTTAGGGCATCTCGAATATAAGGATGAGAATGAGACGCCATTAGCGAGACTGGTCTATGCCTCATTTGGCCAGCAGGGGAAATATAGCACCATGCAATTGGCCCAATTTACCGCCACTCTGGCAAGCCGAGGCAAAAGAATGGAGCCGCATCTTGTCAGTAAAATTACCGACTCTGACGGCAACATCATTAAAGAGTTCGAGCCGAAGGTACTGAATGAAGTGAACTTTAAGCAGGAACACTGGAATGAAGTGATCAGCGGCATGAAGACGGACGTCTCCGCATTCAACGGATTCCCTTATGATTTTGCCCGGAAGACAGGAACCTCTGAGCAGTCTTACCGCGGTAAAATGATTGATAACGGGGTATTTATCGCCTTTGCTCCACGGGAGAATCCGAAGCTGGCGGTGGCGGTCGTTGTTCCTGAGGGAGGATTCGGTTCGATGAGCGCCGCACCGATCGCGCGGAAGATCTTTGATGCTTACGATCAGGAATATGGATTGGACGGCGTGCCGAAGAAAACAAAACAATCGCAGCAAGAGACAGCGGGCGATTAATTGATACATTTTGACAAATAGATAACCTAAGATTAGGCCGTCCTATGGTTTTATGACCGAGGGCGGCTGCTTTTTTTTTGCGAAATTTCCCACCTTTTCCCTCAGGCTCTATGTTACAATAATTGTATATTATGAGCGATAGTAGGAATGTGGAGATTTATGTGATGAGAAAATTATATTCAGGGGATTTGCGCAAGCAAGAAGCAGAGCTGCAGCGTCATTTTAATATTCGCCTTAATTTGTTCTTTTTCATTTCATTTGCTATTTTTACGGTCATTATTGTCCGGCTGGCCATTCTGCAATTCGTGGAAGGGCCCACGTTAGCCCAGCGAGGCATAGAGCTGAAAGTGAGGGACATCCCTTTTTCGCCGATTCGCGGAACGATTTATGCGGCAAGGGGCGAGAAATTGGCTTATTCAACATCGGTGCAATCCCTGTATATTACGCTTCAGAAGGACTACAGTAAAAATACCGATAAAGGAACAGAGAATCGTCCTGAGGCTGTAGCTTTTGCTGAGTCATTAAAGACTGTTTTTGACATATACGGCGACCCGAATGTTGTCACGATGACGCTCGATGAAATTATTGATGCGATGGATTTGGAATATCGGAAAGCAGGTGGATTTGCGCCGCGGCGTATAAAAATCGGTTTGACGGAGCTGGAAATTGCTTATTTTGTGGAGCGGAAAGATCAGTTTCCCGGAATCGATATCGTAGAAGAGAGCATCCGCCATTACGACGAAGACAGGGTAGCGGTTCAGATGATTGGCTATTTGCGGAAGTACAGCTCAACGCTTGAAGAGCCTTGGTACGCTACCGTGAGAGAATGGATGGCATCGGATGATAAGAATCCGGGGTTGGAATATACCCAGGAGGAATTTGTCGGCTTCGACGGACTGGAGATGCAGTACCAGCATGAACTGCGTGGCAAAAATGGATATAAAAGCGTGCCGATTAACCCGCGAAATATGGCGAGTGGCATTCCTGAATTGACGGCACCGGAGAAGGGCTATGATCTGCATACGACGATTGACAAAAAGGTGCAGCTGGCCGCTCAAAAGGCGATTACTGACCAACTTGAATGGCTGCACAACAACCGGGTATCCGGAAGGCTGCATCCACATGCCAAGACAGGTTATGCCGTGGCAATGGAAGTGGAGACCGGAAATATCGTAGCGATGGCCAGCATGCCGGACTATGATACGAACATCTGGCAGACAGGCAGCCTTACCATTGAGCAGTATGAACGAATAAAGACAAATTATCGGAATGGAGCGATCACGCCATATAGCTCGGGTCGTTCAGGGCATAATTTCGATTCGACGGTGCTCTTGGGCTCGACGATCAAGCCATTGTCTGTGTTGATTGGGCTCAATGAAGGATTGTTCACGACGAATGATACTTATCAAGATCGAGGGATCGCGTATTTCGGAAAGAATAACTCCTCTAGTGTTCGGAATTCAGGGAGGTTTGCATATGGAGGGATGGATCCGTCCAGGGCGATTTATAAATCTTCCAACGCCTTTATGGTTGATATGGTCGGAGAGAGACTCTACAACAAGCATAGAGCTGAAGGAATCGATGTATGGGATAAATATATGAAGGAGTTTGGCTTAGGGATTTCGACCGGTATAGATTTACCTAACGAGTTTCATGGGATTCTTGATTACAGGGATGATCGGGAGACGCCGCTGGCGAGGCTGGTATACGCCTCATTCGGTCAGCAAGCGAGGTATACAACCCTGCAACTGGCGCAATATACCGCTACTTTAGCTAATCGAGGTAAAAGAATGGAGCCACATCTTGTCAGCAAAATTACTACTGCGGATGGGGATGTGGTGAAAGAGTTTAAGCCGAAGGTGCTGAATGAAGTCAGCTTTAAGAAGGAGCATTGGAATGAAGTTATCAGTGGTATGAAGACGGATGTTTCCGCATTCCACGGGTTTCCATATGATTTTGCCCGGAAGACAGGAACGTCCGAGCAGGACTATAAAGGGACAATGATGGATAACGGGGTATTCATTGCCTTCGCCCCTCGGGAGAGTCCGAAGCTTGCGGTGGCGGTCGTTGTTCCTGAGGGAGGATTCGGTTCAATGAGCGCGGCGCCGATTGCGCGAAAAATCTTTGATGCATACGATCAGGAATATGGGCTGGCTGGGGTCGCGAAGAGGCAGAACCTGCAAAATTAATTCCGTCGATAATCTTGAAATCCGCCATTGCAGCGGTAGTTTGAAGCAAGAGAAAAATTTTCTCTTGCTTTTTTGTATAGATATGCCTTAAAATTTGCACTAGGGAAACTTTATTTTATGAAGCAAACAATTAAGGGTTGGGGAAACATATATTTCTTCCTCCAACTCATGAGGAAAAATACATAGATGATTAGGAGGGATTATCATGGATCAATTAAAAGTAAAGAAAAGTCCGTTTCAGCGCGTAAAGATGACGCTTGGTGTACTGGCGTTGATCATAGTAGCGGCCTGCTCTAAGGTGGACGGCGAAGTATTGCATGCTACGCGCGGGGAGAAACAAGAGGTTATTCAAGTTGTAACAACGACGGGGATGATCGCTGATCTTGTTCAGGAAATCGGCGGGATAGAGGTGAACACCGTAGCTTTAATGCGCCCGGGGGTAGACCCTCATTTATTCAAGGCATCTCAAGGGGACATTCAGAAGCTGGATGAAGCAGACTTGATTTTTTATGGCGGTCTGCATCTGGAAGGAAAGATGACGGAAATTTTAGAGAAGTTGGGACGGCATAAACATTCGGTTCCGGTCTCCAAGGATATTGATCAGGCCTCTCTTCGATCCGGAGCGGATATCAATGGAACGCAATTCGATCCGCATATCTGGTTCGACGTAAAGCATTGGATTTCTGCCGCGGGAACGGTACGGGATACGTTAATCGCATTCGACCCGAAGCATGCGGATCTTTACAAGCAGAATGCGGAGGCATATATCGGGCAATTGAATGCACTGGATGCAGAGGTCAAGGAGAAATTAAATGAAATTCCCGAGTCCGATCGGGTATTGGTTACCGCTCATGACGCTTTTGGATATTTCGGCGATGCTTATGGAATGAAGGTAATGGGCCTCCAAGGTATTAGTACGGCTGCCGAATACGGCTCGAAGGATGTCAGCAAGCTGCGGGATTTTCTTGTGGAGAACAAAATCAAAGCCGTGTTCGTGGAATCGAGCGTTCCGCCGAAAGCGATGGAAGCGGTCATCGCCGGGGCCAAGGAGAAGGGACATACCGTTAATATCGGCGGAGAGTTGTATTCCGATTCGATGGGTGATCCTGGTTCGGGTGCAGACACTTATATTACAATGGTTCGCCATAATGTGAACACCATTGTTGAAGCATTGAAATAAAATGTAGGACGTAAAATTGCCTAAGGAATGAAAGGAGCGATCATCGATGCACTCAAATCCACTGGAAGTTCAAAATTTAACGGTGGCCTATCAGAAGAAGCCTGTACTGCGCTCCGTATCTTTTCAAATCCCGTCCGGGAAGCTTATAGGTGTTCTTGGGCCGAACGGTGCGGGAAAATCAACCATGCTTAAGGCGGTGCTGGGGCTGCTTCCGAAGGTAGACGGCGAGGTGTTGATCTATGGGAAGCCTTATCAGGAGCAGCGCAAGCTGGTTGGTTATGTGCCCCAGCGGGAGTCGGTTGATTGGGATTTTCCAACCAACGCCCTGGATGTCGTAATGATGGGTCGATACGGACATCTGGGCTGGTTTCGGCGGCCTGGGGCGGAGGAGCGGCGAATTGCCCTCGACTGTTTAAGCAAAGTCGGCATGGCTGATTATGCCAGCCGTCAGATTAGTCAGCTGTCCGGGGGGCAGCAGCAAAGGGTTTTCCTAGCCAGAGCGCTTGCCCAGAATGCCCAACTCTATTTCATGGACGAACCATTTGCTGGAGTGGATGCAACGACAGAGAAGGCGATTATCGGACTTCTTCATGAATTGAAGGAGCAGGGCAAAACTGTATTGGTCGTTCACCATGATCTGTCCACAGTCAAGGAATATTTCGATCATGTTATATTGCTTAATGGAGAATTGGTTGCCGAAGGGACGACTGAGGATACGTTTACCCCGCAGAATCTGCAGAAAACGTATGGAGGCCGGATCGCCATGCTTCAGGATTTTGCCGCTGTACCGATAGAGATGGGGTGATGTGGTTATGTTCGATACGATGTTTGGATGGTTTAGCGACCCGAATATGAGATGGATTCTCACGGGCTCGCTGTTGCTTGGCTTAGGCAGTGGAGTCATCGGCTCGTTCACCTTCCTGCGCAAGCAAAGTCTGCTGGGGGATGCGCTTGCTCATGCCGCCTTGCCGGGCATTTGCATCGCATTTATGCTTAGCGGCGTGAAATCGGTGGGGTTGTTCATGATCGGAGCGATATTGTCCGGGATGCTGGCCACCTTCGGAATACATTTTGTCACCCGTTACTCCAGAATCAAGCAGGATGCCGCATTGGGAATCGTACTTACTGTCTTCTTTGGCGTTGGGGTCGTTCTGATGACGAAGATTCAGCATAGCGGCAACGGCAATCAGAGCGGATTGGATAAGTACATGTTTGGGCAAGCGGCCTCGATGATGTTATCTGATGTTTATTTAATGGGAGCCGTATCTGTGCTTCTTGTACTCATTTGTGCCTTATTTTTTAAGGAGTTTAAGCTGGTCAGCTTTGATCCCGGTTTTGCGCGCGGAATGGGCCTGAAGGTCTGGCTATATGAGCAATTGCTGCTCCTGCTTACTGTCATCGCCGTGGTTGTGGGGATTCAGGCCGTCGGCGTAGTCCTCGTTGCTGCTTTACTGATTACCCCTGCGGTCGCTGCTCGTTATTGGACGGACGCGCTTGGGATCATGGTTGTTTTGGCAGGGCTGTTCGGTGCATTGTCAGGAGTTACGGGTACGCTCATTAGCTCTACATTGTCCAATTTGCCGACGGGGCCGGTTACGGTGCTCGCGGCGACGGCGCTGTTCGTCGTATCTATCGTATTTGCCCCGCGCAGAGGCTTGCTAGCGAAGTGGCTACGGCATCGACGGACGCGCAAAGATGTGCGCAGTGGCTTGGGAGTTCAAACAGCACCTTCGATGATTAGTCAGCATGCAGCCGAAAGGGGGGCGGATTGATGTTTGATTTCTGGATTATTCTAACCGGAACACTCGTTGCCGCCACCAGCGGCATTCTCGGCTGTTTTCTCGTATTGCGCAAAATGTCGCTTGTGGGGGATGCGATTAGCCACTCCGTGCTGCCGGGAATTGCCATCGCTTTTATAGTTAGCGGTTCAAGGGATTCCTTGCTTATGATGGTCGGTGCGGCCATATTAGGACTTATCACGGTTTTTCTTATTCAGTTGCTTCAGCAAGGGGGGCTGCAGTCGGATGCCTCGATCGGCATCGTCTTTACAGCGTTGTTCGCGATTGGTGTCATCTTGATCAGCCGTAATGCCTCGAACATAGATCTCGATTTGGACTGCGTTTTATTCGGAGAAATCGCTTATGTTCAATGGGACATCCTTGTTATTAACGGTTATAATATGGGGCCTGCCGCTGTTTGGTTCCTCGGCATCACCTTATTGATTGTCCTGCTTGTCATCGGTTTATTCTATAAACAGTTCAAAATATGCGCATTCGATCCGGCATTAGCCGCAGCCTTAGGCATTCCCGTGGCTCTGTTCCACTACTTGCTGATGGGGCTCGTCTCGCTCTCCACGGTGGCGTCGTTTGAAAGCGTCGGTGCGATTCTCGTGGTCGGCATGCTGATCGTTCCGGCTTCCACGGCTTACTTGTTGACCGATCGTTTGAGTATAATGCTGTTGTACAGCGTACTGGTCGGTGCGCTCAGCTCAGCTGGCGGATATTATTTCGCCAAGTGGCTGGATGCTTCTATTGCCGGGTCGATGGTTACTGTTGCAGGGCTGCTGTTCCTGTTGGCCTTTCTATTCTCCCCGCTTCACGGGCTGGTTGCCCGGTTTAGCAGGCGGCGCCGTATGAAGTCCATGACGGCATAATAACGTATGAAAAATATGACGCATTATGACGCATTATGACGCATATTATGGCGTTTGATAATCGAATTGACCTCCCTATATATAGCACAATGATTCTGTCTAAGAAGCTGCATTTCCCGATTTTGCGGGGTGCAGCTTTTTTCCTATTTTAAAAGTGTTGAATGTTGATGAAGGAGTAATGTAATGTTAGATCATAAATAATGTGGAGCAAAGGAGTTGTTGATGCTTGTTGATCAAGCTGGACGTCACGAATTGCGATACAGCCAGAACGATGATTGATATACAAATACCCGCCTATAAGGTTGAGGCAGAGCTGATCGGTTATGACGGAATCCCTCAATTGCTGGACACTGTGGAAACGATGATGGAATGTAAGGAGAATTTTGTGGGATACTTCCTGGAGGGAGAACTGGCCGCTTTCGTTTCTTATGAGGAAACGGAGCAAGAGGTTGAAATATGTCGGCTTGTTGTGCATCCTTATCATTTCCGCAAGAAAATCGCCACGATTCTCGTCGAGCATGTCGTGGAGACGATTGCCCAAGGTCGGCCGATTAGCGTTAATACAGGAGCTTTGAATTTTCCTGCGAAGGGATTATATCAAATGTTCGGTTTCCGGCAGGTTAGAGATATCGAAGTGGCTCCAGGAGTATTCATTACCGAGCTTAGGAGAAGCTGAGCAGCCTGTATGCAATCTTCGGTATATGGTAGAATGGCCTTAGATAGAGAAGATTGCATCATTGGAATGGAGGAACTGGATTGAAGTACAAACTGTTAGCTCTTGATATGGATGGTACGTTGTTAAACAGCAATCATCAGATTTCCCCAAAGACAGAAGAATGGCTTCGCAAAGCGATGGCTGCGGGAGTTCATGTCTGCTTGTCGACGGGAAGAAGTTATGATGAGGCCGTTTCTTATGGAGAACAGTTGGGGCTTGAAACTCCAATGATTACGGTGAATGGCAGTGAAGTATGGCGGACGCCCCATGAGCTGTATCACCGTGAATTATTTGATCACAAGCTGATCGGGCAAATGCATGAAATTGCCAGGAAGAAGAACGTTTATTTTTGGGCTTATGCCGTAGAAGGTGTGTATAGGGAAGACAATTGGGATCGAAGCTTGCTGGAGCGCAATCAGTGGTTGAAGTTCGGCTATACCACCAAAGACGACCAGCTCCGCCACGAGATTAATCTAGAGCTGCAGAGCATGAGCGGGCTAGAAATTACGAACTCTTCACCCTACAATTTGGAAATTAACCCACAGGGGGTCAACAAAGCCAGTGGGGCTGCCCTCGTCTGTGATCTTCTAGGCCTTCAAATGTCGGAGGTTGTGGCGGTTGGTGACAGCCTGAATGATCTGGCGGCCATTCAGGCAGCCGGTCTAGGCGTGGCGATGGGTAATGCGCAAATCGCGGTGAAGGAAAATGCTGATGTGGTAACGGCTTCGAACGATGATGATGGGATTGCCCTGATTATTCGCGATTATATTTTGACGGAGGAGTGATCCGCTTTTGGATATACTCGGTTGGATTATTGTTATCGCGCTTTTTGCTGTCGGGATGGCGGGGGCGATATTTCCCGTGCTGCCGGGCGTATTGGCGATTTATTTCGCATTCTTTGTATACGGATGGTTTTTCTCGTTTGAAGCATTGGGACCCGTATTCTGGATTGTTCAGACGCTTGTTGTCGTAGCTCTGCTAGTGGCGGACTATGCCGTTGGTGCCTGGGGCGTCAAGAAATTCGGGGGCAGCAAGCTGTCGGTCTGGTTGAGTACGATTGGCATTATTGTCGGCCCTTTTCTCATTCCGGCATTTGGTCTTATTCTGGGACCGCTTATCGGTGCAATGATCGGAGAAATGATTAGGGGCGAGACACCGGCAAAGGCCTTTAAGGTTGGCGTAGGCTCTGTCGTCGGCCTGCTGAGCAGTATGGCCGTCAAGATTGTACTGCAGCTTGCGATGATTATCCTGTTCGTTATATGGATCGTATCTTCTTAGTGGAAGGCTGGAAGGTGCCTAATCGAGTGGAAAGAAGGAAAAATCGTTGTCTAAGAAGGAATCGTTTGTAAAAGGAACGCTAATTTTAGCCGGGGCTGCGCTGATTGCCAGGCTGCTGGGACTATTTCAGCGTGTGCCGTTAGAGCATATATTAGGGGACGTCGGTAATGCTTCCTATGTTTTGGCTAACGGCATTTACTTTATGCTACTGCCCTTGGCAACGGCTGGCTTGCCAAGCACGCTGAGCCGGATGGTCTCCGAGCGCCATGCTCTGGATCGGCCAGCGGAGTCGGAAAGAGTATACCAGGCTGCGCTTTGGTTTGCCGCTGTCATGGGTATGATTATGTCACTGTTTTTATATATTGCCGCACCTTATTATGCGGCTGCTTCCCGAGTTCCGGAGGCGGCCATCGCCATTCGATCGCTGTCGCCGGCATTGCTTATTTTTCCGCTGATCGCCATTATGCGCGGTTATCTTCAGGGCCGCAATATTATGATCGCGGGCGGCATCTCGCAGGTGATCGAACAAATCGTGCGTGTTGGCTCCGGTATCTCGCTGGCCTTTGTGTTGTATCATATGAATGCCAAAGGCGAGGAAATTGCTGCGGCAGCTACGTTCGGAGCCGTGCTTGGCGGTGTGGCCGCATTCATCGTTATGTTGTATTTCAATGCTAAAACGAAGCGGCAGGATCGAGCGGATGGTTTGCCTCAGGCCAAAGACGATCCTAATCGCCTGCCTTTCTCCAAAATTTATATGGAAATTTTCAAGCTCTCGATTCCGATCGTGCTGTCCTCGCTTACAGTTCCTGCCGTCAATTTTATCGACGGCTCGATTCTAAAGCCGCTGCTCAGCCAGCAGATCGGTGCGGATCAAGCTACGTATATTCTCGGGATACTGGGTAACCGTGCTCAAATGATTGCGGGCATTCCGCCGATTTTAGCGATTGCGCTTAGCACATCGCTGCTGCCGATCATTTCCGCGGCGTTTGCCCGGAAGGACGAGGAGCATCTCCATCGGCAGGTTTCGCTCGCGATGCGTGTATCTGTATTGACGGGAATGCCGATGGTTATCGCGTTAACTACGGCGGCTTACTCGGTAAACGGACTGTTGTTCAGTACCCGTGACGGCAGCAGCATCATCGCGCTGTTAACCTTTGGTACGATATTTCAAATCACGATGATGATTAGCAACTCGATACTGATCGGGATCAATAAAGTAAATCTCTCGATGGTTCATGTCGGAATCGGCGTGACTGTGAAGTTTGTTCTTAGTTTGCTGCTTGCTCCACTGTGGGGGATTTACGGTATCATTCTGGCGACGATCCTATGCTTCCTAACGATCACATTGCTCAACGTAAGAACCATGAAGAAGATCGTTCCATTCTCGATCATGGGCAATCGCTGGACAGGCTTTCTGGTTACGATTGTTGTGTTGTCGGGCGTCGGCTACGGTCTTAATCAAGCCGGCATCAACTTGGTATCTGTTATGCCGGATCGCTTGGCTTTCTTCATCACCTGCTGCATTGTCGGTGTAGCCGTTGTTGCGCTGTATCCGGTGCTGCTGGTCGTGCTGCGCGTCGTCCGCAGGGACGAGCTTGCGACATATCCGGCGCCGCTGCGTAAGCTGCTGGCCCCATTGATGCGCCTGCAGGGCGGCGGCCAGCCCGGTGAAGGCCGTTAATCGGCCTTGAAGGGCAAGGCGGCGTCGTGCGCGAACGCCGTCTTCAGGACGCCGGTTCGGTGCTCGCGACTGATGTCGCAAAGCAGCGGCGTCTGCGGCGCGCTGATACCGTCCAGCGCGCTTGTATCCTTGAGCCAATCCTCACGGGATATTGGCTCATAAGGCGTGTCGCCCCAAGCCTCAAGGAGCTTGGGGCTGTAGAGACGCTCGCCGGTTGGCAGCGTCTCGCTTTCAAGAAGCTCTGACCCCTGCAAGGGCGCGGTCAGAGCTTCTTCTGGATTGGCCGTGAAGATGTCCGGCCAATAATCGGCGCGCGAGCCGCTGTGCGGCACCGCTCGCGCAAAGGCTTCGGCGCCGCTCTTCACGGCGCGAAGACCCATGAGCATCGCGTAGAGGCATTTGCCTAGCGCGATGCGGGCGGGGAGGCTGCCGAAGTCGGTGACGGTTCGGCCGGCCAGTCGGGTCACGCTGTTGCCCTCAAAGAGAGGGATGATCAACTGGTTGAGTCCTGCCAGGCTGTAGAGGTGAAAATTCGTTTTATCTGTTACATGCCGCTGGTAGAAAGGATGGCGGATCACCCGCTGCTCGATATAATTCTGCTCGTTGATGATCAGGCCGACCGTCAGCAGGGCGCTGCCCTTGTCAATCCAGAAACGCTCCCAGAAGGGGCGCATAAAGCGTGATACGCTAAAATAACGCAGCAAATGAAACTGGCTTGCGCCAAGCTCACGGCTTTTCTGATATAGCAGCAGCTGTGGGTAGGCATCTTGAAAAATAAGCGCATTGCTGCGCTCCAGAAATCGATAGACGTTCCGCTTGCCCTCTTCATTTAGAGCATCCGCCATTCGGCTCCCGCGCAGATCGGTCATATTCCAACCTGCGTTTCGGGATACTACGTGAGCCAGGAATGCCCAGTGGAGTTCAGGGAATGCTTCGTAGCAAGACAGATAAGCTGCGGTGCGTGAGATGTTGCTGACGCCAGCCCGGCTTGTCGCGGTTAGAATATCCTCGGCTATTTTACGGTCGGAACGGGTAAATTCCTCATCCTCCTGGGTGCGGTAGGCGGCTCCTCGCCTTAAGAGCTCTTCAACTTCGTTGGATACCGTTCGGGCGGAGGCTTCATTCCAATGAAGCGGAAGACGCTCTTCGCGCAGCTTAGTGGAATGAGCGATGTCCTCGGCCCTGCTGCGGATCGCATTCCGAACGGCAGCCGGCAGATGCAGCAGCAGCTGCTTGAAACGATTCTGCTTCATATGAGTTCCTCGCTTTGTCGTTCACGCATTTTATTACAAAGTATGGCCTAAAGATTTGACTTCCACTCTTCAATTTGCTTGACTTAACTAGAGAAGGACACAGAAAGGAATGATCCCGAGTGAAACAAGTGGCATCCGCCGGAGAATTTAATGTCAGCATTCAATCCAGCAATTTAGTCGTTGCCGTATTTACAGCAAGCTGGTGTGTCGATTGCAAGTTTATCGATCCGTTCATGCCTGAGGTCGAGGAGAAATACGCCGATCGTTTGACCCTGATTGAAGTCGATGTCGACAAAGTGGGTGAAGTGAGCCGGGAGCAGAATATATTGGGGATTCCTAGCTTCGTAGCTTATGCGGACGGACGAGAGCTGGTTAGATTCGTGAACAAGCTGCGGAAGTCGCGTGAGGAGATCGAGGATTTCTTGAACAGAGCTTTGGATGTCTACCATGCTTTGCATGACACTTCCGAGAGAAAAGAGTAGGACTATATAGGATGAATGAAAGAATGGGATTAAGCAACGGAGAAAAATGATTCCGAAGAAATATCGCTATAAACAGTTGAATCAACAACATAAATCACATCGTCTTCTAAATTCATAGGGAGGCGATGTTTTATTTTTGAACATTTTGTCACAGTTTTACTATGACGTCATGTTCCTTATCGGTTATAATGAAGAATGATTTGATCGAATTGTATAATTTTTATAAATCCTGAATAGCAGGTGAGAAACCTTTGAACACGAAGCAACTGAAATGGATTGCCTATCTTTCCTGTTTTGTCATGTTTTTGGCTACATTGGGCGGAAGCGTTGTCACGAAGACAGAGTCGGGACTTGGCTGTGGTAATGAGTGGCCGCTCTGTCATGGAAAGTTCGTTCCGGCGCATACGGTAGCATCCTTGATTGAATACTCGCACCGGGCGGTCAGCGGTGCTGCCGGGCTGCTTGCCGTGGCGGCGTTTGTAGCGTTTTGGAAGTATCGCAAAAACCGTAAAGACCTACAGATGTACGCATTACTGGCTCTTATTTTCGTCATGGTACAGGCATTCATGGGAGCGATGGCTGTCGTCTATCCGACATCCTCAGGGGTTATGGCATTGCATTTCGGTTTCTCGCTGATTGCCTTTGCCAGCTCTATCATGCTTGTGCTTGGCATCCGTGAGGATGAAGTCAGACAGGGAAAATCCGCTTCAGTTCCGGTCGTGCGGGTGTCAAAAGCTTTCCGTAATCTGGTATGGGTGATAACTGCCTATACTTATGTTGTCGTGTATCTTGGGGCATACGTAAGCCATACGGATTCTGCTGGCGGCTGCCTCGGCTGGCCGCTTTGTAACGGGCAGTTGATTCCTGAACTGTCGGGCGGGGTCGGCATTGCTTTCCTGCACCGCGTGGCGGCTGCATTGCTGTTGATTCTTATCGCCATCATGGGGCATATCGCTTATTGGAAGCACCCCGCTAATCGCGAGTTGCGGACATTGGGGTTGGCCGCGACGATCCTTTCGGTGATTCAAGTATTAACGGGAGCCAGCATCGTGTTTACTGTGAATAATTATCATGTTTATTTATTTACGTCATTGGCTCACATCGTCGTTTTGGCAGCTCTGTTCGGGGTTTTATCTTATCTATGCGTACGCACCTGGCAAATGAGCCGTTTGCCAAGCGAGCAGGGGCAGGCGTTTAACTCTTTGGAGTCTTAACCCGTACTTTAATGAGATGATTTTTTTTTTGTGGTAGGTCAGCAGTTAAGTGGCGTGCTGTTCATGCCTGGAGGGCTCATGAAACGTTCCAAATTGTGATAAAATAATAGCTGTACGATCATCCAGGGAAGCGAGGAATAGGTATGCTGCGGTCATTGCTTGGCGAACCTCCCAGACAGAATGAAGGAATACTGGCGGATACGATGGACGCCATTTTAAAAATGATAAGGATCCTGCAGAAAGAAATAGAGCGGCATCGAGATCCCTCGCATGATTTACGCAAGCTTGAAATTTGGATTTATGGCTTAATCTCTTCTCTAGATGAGCTTGAACAGTGCAAGTATGCGGCTAATTATTTTCGGCGCAAGGTCACCCATGACTATTTAGAGGATATGCCCGCCGCAGAAAAGGGTGATTATGCCAGGTACGTCTATTTTTACAAGGATGGATTCATTCGGGTGTTTTCTATATTGGATAAGCTCGGGACGGTATTGAACGAGTTGTTTGAGCTGAATACGTCTAAGGTGAAGGCGCACTTTTCCTATTTTACGGTGCTTCGTCAGTTTCGTTATTTGAAGGTGCATCCAGAACTAGCGGATCAGTTGTTCGACATTAAGGACAAACATAAGGAATCAATGAGCATACTGCGTCGTCGGCGCAATACGGAGATCCATTATATGAATGCAGAGATGCAGGATGACTTGTGGCAGCGTCATCAGGGGCTGGATGGCAAGGTGGAGCTTGAGAATCTCGACAAGCATCTGAATGATTTGGAACATGGATATTCGATGGTTTGCGAGTCCCTGCATACGGTGTTTACTTATACGAACCAAAGATGGAAAAAAGTTAAACAGAGTTAGCGCATAGATAATATAGTAATTTCCTTTGACAAACGAGAGGAAAGAATCTATACTCTATTTCTATAGAATAGTTTCAGAAAGATTTCATTGCTGATCTTTCATCAATTTCATATTTTCTTATCAAGAGAGGCGGAGGGAAAGGCCCGATGAAGCCCAGCAACCGATTTGTAAAGAACTGCAGCTTGGATCGCTGCATCTTTAGCAAATGTCATGGTGCTAATTCCTTCAAGATCGCGTAACGTGGCAACGCGCAGGGCGGTTTTGGTAGATGAGAAGGCATTGTCTTTACGTAAAGAGAGCCCTCTGAATCTGCAGGGCTCTTTATTTATTATTCGCATAAATAAATGATTTGATTGGGTATGAACATGTAGGAGCGAAAATATGCTTTGGCGTCATTATGATGAGACGGGAGGATACTAGCTTGATTGAACTCAAACAGCTCACCAAAACTTACGGCAACAAGAAAAAAGCGACCACTGCCTTATCTGGGCTGAACCTTACCGTGAACAAGGGAGAAGTATTCGGGGTCATCGGTCATTCCGGAGCCGGTAAAAGTACGCTTATCCGCTGTATCAATTTGCTGGAGCGTCCAACAGAAGGGGAAGTATGGGTAGGTGGGGTGGAGCTGACTAAGCTGAAGCGGCGAGAGCTTCAAATGCAGCGCCGGAAAATCGGTATGATTTTTCAACATTTCAATTTACTGTCCTCCGCCACTGTATATGACAATATCGCTTTTCCTCTAACGCTCATGGGCGTCCCCAAAAAGCAAATAGCGGAAAAAGTGAATGAACTGCTTGCGCTTGTTGGATTAACAGAACACCAGAAGAAATATCCTGCTCAGTTATCCGGGGGGCAGAAGCAGAGGGTAGGAATCGCCCGGGCGCTTGCCAGCGACCCTGACGTGCTGTTATGCGACGAAGCGACCTCTGCCTTGGACCCGCAAACGACGGATTCGATTCTGAATCTGCTGCTGGAGATAAACCGTAAATTTAATCTGACAATTCTGCTGATTACGCACGAGATGCATGTGATCCAGCGAATTTGTGACCGAGTTGCCGTCATTCATCAGGGCGGTATCGTGGAGGAAGGCCCGGTCACTGAGGTGTTTCTGAAGCCAAAGCATGCGGTTACGCGTGAATTCATCAGTCGGGAGCTTGCCGGAGAAGAAGGCTTTAAGCAAGTCACTTCGGTTCCGCTGCCTGCTTGGGCAAGATTGGTGAGAATTACGTTCCTGGGCGCAAAGACGTATGAATCGGTGTTGTCTCAGGTTGTAAGAGAGACGGGAGTTAATTTTGCCATACTGCAGGGGACGATCTCCACAATTAAGGATGTCCCGTATGGTCAATTGACGGTTTCCTTCGAAGGCGATAATGCCAAGGTGGATGAGACGCTGAAGCTGTTGCGGGAGCGGGATCTTGATGTGGAGGTGATCGGGTAATGGGCGATTTGGATTTCTCCAAAATCAATTGGGATGAAATGCGCATTGCCACAGGCGATACGCTGCTCATGATGGGCTATGCGACTTTCTTTACTTTTCTGATTGGCCTGCCGCTCGGAATTATGCTATATAGCTTTTCGCGATCCAATCACTGGCTAATCGGTCTGCTCTACAGAATATTATCGATCATCGTTAATATTGTCCGATCTGTACCGTTTATCATCTTGATCGTAGTCCTGATTCCATTTACCCGGATGGTCGTCGGGGTATCGATAGGGGTTCAGGGGACGATTCTGCCGCTCGTGATCGGAGCTGCTCCGTTCTTTGCGCGTCTCGTCGAGACTTCATTGCGTGAAGTTGACCGCGGTGTGATTGAGGCCTCTCAGGCGATGGGAGCATCCCCGCTGCAAGTGGTTCGCAAGGTGCTTCTGCCCGAATCGCTGCCAGGGCTGATTGCCGGAATGACAATTACGGCGGTTACTCTAGTCTCCTATACGGCAATGTCCGGCATGGTTGGGGGCGGTGGACTTGGCGACCTGGCGATCAGGTACGGATATCATCGTTACCAGAAGGAAGTTATGATCGTAGCGGTGGTCTTTATGGTCATATTCGTGCAGCTGCTGCAAATGATTGGCGACCGTCTAGTTATTTATTTTACACGGAAATAAGGAAATACTATATATATCGTGCGGGTTTAAATAAGAGTTCAAAAAGTTGCTTTTTAGCACCGAGAAGGTTGTAAGAACCTGAAGAAGGAGGAGCGGAGTGTAGGTAGAACCTACATGAGCACCGGACTTCGAGGGTGAATGCAAGATTCGATGAGAAATCACAACTTGAATTACTTCGTGATCAAAAGATAACTTTTTGAACTACCTCTAGCACATCCTTATTCAAAAAAATCATATTCATTAGGAGGGCATACTGTTATGAAAAAATGGACATTATCTTTCTTGACGCTGGCGCTTGTACTGGTACTCGCTGCTTGCGGAAGCAAGCCTGCGAACAACGGCAACGGGGCTGCAGAGGCACCGCAAAACAATGCGGGCAACGCAGAACAAGCAGCACCGGAGGAAACTGTTAAGCTTATCGTAGGTGCTACTGTACCGCATGCTGATATCCTGAAATCTATCGCTCCGCAATTGAAAGAGGAGGGCGTAGAGCTGGAAGTCAAAGAATTTACGGATTATGTTCAACCGAACGTACAAGTGTTCGAGAAGCAGCTTGATGCGAACTATTTCCAGCACCAGCCGTACCTTGATAATCAGAATGAAGAAAATAAGTTGGATCTTGTCTCCGTTGTAGGCGTTCATGTAGAGCCCTTTGGAGCATACTCGAAAAAATATAAATCTGCAGATGAAATTGCAGACGGCGCGAAGGTAGCAATCCCTAATGACCCTACCAACGGGGGACGTGCGCTTCTGTTGCTTGAGAAGCAAGGTCTGATCAAGCTGAAAGAAGACGCGGGCATTAAAGCTACAAAAGCCGACATTGTTGAGAATCCTAAGAACTTTAGCATTATAGAGCTTGAGGCTGCAATGCTTCCTCGCCAGCTGGATGAGGTGGACTTTGCTTTGATCAACACGAACTATGCGATCGAAGCAGGCTTGAATCCGGTTAATGATTCCCTGTTCATTGAGGATAAAGAATCTCCTTACACGAACATGTTGGTAGCTCGTCCGGACAATAAGGATTCCGATGCGATTCAAAAGCTGGCAAAAGCTCTTACTTCCGACGAAGTAAGAACATTCATTGAAGAGACGTACGAGGGAGCATTAATTCCAGCATTCTAATCGTACTTCATATGCTTGAATCCAAGTCCCGTATACCCTTTTGGGTATGCGGGTTTTTTTGATGTTTTTAGATAATAACAGTCAATGAAACGTTGTATACGTGCAATTCAACCCTTCTTATTGTGAAAATAATCACGTGATCCAGCAAGAGGCGATGGTATAATAAGTAAAAGAGAATGATAATTATTTTCAATTATGTTAGATCAATAAATTAAAGGATTGGATAGATCGTGAGAAATTTAACCCATGGGAAACTGAACACGGAATATATCATCAAAGCTGTCGAGACGAATGATAAAGAACTTAAGGAGTTCTTGTTTACATTAGGTTGTTATGAAGGGGAGACTGTTACGATTATATCCATACTCGCGGAGAATTACGTCATTGCGGTAAAGGATGCTAGGTACAGCATTGATAAGGATTTAGCCGAGGTGATTAGCATTTAGTTGTATATCAACCTATAGTCCAAATTATAATGAGTAGGGGTTAGATGGCCATGAAGCTAAGAGGCAATATGAAAGTAGCGTTAGCTGGAAATCCCAACAGTGGGAAAACAACGTTATTCAATGCATTAACCGGTAAACAGGAGCATGTAGCCAACTGGGCCGGTGTAACTATTGAGAAAAAGGAAGGTAAGATCAAGAATAGCTTGAATACAGCAAATGTACAGATGATCGTCGTGGATCTACCAGGGGCTTACTCGATGTCTCCCTTCACCTCGGAGGAAAGTATAACGAGTGATTATGTTAGTAAAGAAGCACCTGATGTAATCATCAATATCGTGGATGCCACAAATTTAAGTAGAAGCTTGTTTTTTACGACTCAGCTCCTGGAACTAGGTGTCCCCGTTGTGGTTGCTCTTAATAAGGCGGATTTAATCAAAAAGAAGAAGACGACAATTGACGTTGACGCATTGTCCCAACTATTGGGCTGCCCGGTGATTGAAACCGTCGCAACGAAAGCAAGCGAGAATGGCTTAGAGCAATTAGTTGCTACAGCCTTAGGGGCGAAAGCTCAACCTCCAGTGCCCCCTTTTGACAGTAAAGAGGTCAATCACGCAGATCAAAGCTCTGTTGAAGCCTCCGACAAAAAAAGATATGAGTTTGTGAAGAGCATGGTTTCCAAAGTAGAGAGCAGGCAAGTCACTAGTAATAAACAAACCAAACAAGATTCTGCAGATAGAATACTGGCTCATAAATGGCTTGGTATTCCGATCTTTGCTGTCGTGATGTGGACGGTGTTCTCCATTTCTCAAACCTATGCTGGTCCATGGCTGGCAGATTTATTGGTGGGCTGGATTGATCTATTCTATGGATGGGTAGAAGGGGTAATAGGTGAAGAGGCTTCTCCTTTACTTGCTTCTATCGTCCTGGATGGGATGATTGGCGGCGTCGGAGCCGTTGTTGGATTTTTGCCACTGATTATGGTGCTGTTCTTCCTGTTGGCATTGCTAGAAGATTGCGGTTATATGGCCCGGGTTGCTGTCGTGATGGATCGTTTCTTCAAAAAAGTAGGATTGTCCGGCAGATCCATTATTCCGATGATTATTGGGACCGGTTGTGCGATTCCAGGAGTCATGGCTGCTAGAACGATTAAGAATGAAAGACAAAGAAGGACAACAGCTATGTTAACTCCTTTTATGCCATGCGGTGCAAAGTTGCCGGTTATTGCGTTATTTTCCGGGGCGTTCTTTGCTGATTCAGCCTGGGTTGGAACTTCGATGTATTTTGTAGGAATTGGCATTATCCTATTAGGGGCTCTTATGGTCACTAGAATAACGGGCGAGAAAAATGTGAGAACATATTTCATTATGGAGCTGCCCGAATATAAGTTCCCGAGTATAGCCAGAGCAACGCTGTCTATGCTGTCCCGAGGTAAAGCCTTTATTATCAAAGCCGGTACGATTATTCTGCTCTGCAATACGGCAGTCCAGATCATGCAAACCTTCAACTGGAAGTTCCAGGTTGTTGCGGAAGGTGCGGAACATACCAGTATTTTGGCTAGTATCGCTTCGCCTTTTGCTTATTTGCTAATTCCTTTAGGCTTTGGTGTATGGCAACTGGCCGCTGCTGCGGTTACTGGTTTTATTGCCAAGGAGAATGTCGTAGGTACATTAGCGGTAGTTTACGGTATAACAAACTTTATAGATACGGAGGAGTTCGCTCTTGTCTCGGATGGACAAAGTGTTGCTAGCGTGATTGGTTTGTCCTCTGTAGCTGCCTTGTCCTACTTGGTGTTTAATTTGTTCACTCCGCCTTGCTTTGCCGCAATTGGTGCGATGAACTCGGAGATGGAGAATAAGAAGTGGTTATGGGGTGCGATTGCCTTCCAATTCGGTTTGGGTTATGCCGTGGCCTTTATAACTTATCAAGCGGGCGCTTTGATTACGACAGGTGCGGTGGGCAGCGGCTTTATACCTGGCTTTTTCGCTGTAGCGGTGATGATTGGAATTGTAGTCTATCTTATCAAAAAGGGTAATCAAAAAGCCGATCTTAAGCTGGCACTAAATCAATAGGAGGAGACCGTTATGATAGATATTATTCTTATTCTGGTTATATGCATCCTGGTAGTTGCCGCAGTGGTCAAGATCGTGATAGAGAAGAAAAGGGGCGCCAAATGTATTGGTTGTCCTTCTAGTGGAGCAGGTAAGCAAGCCTGTCCATGTTCTCCATCCAAGGATTGTTCAATGGAAGAGAGCGGTAATTCTCTACTCTGATCCTTGTAGTTTGTGGGAAGGCTTCAAATCTTTTATACTTGATATATGTGTATATAGGATGAGGAGGAGAAGGACATTGAAGGGTAAAGTCGCTCTGATCACCGGAAGTGCCAAAGGACTTGGCAGAAAAACGGCGCTGACGCTTGCGGAACAAGGATGTCATATCGCACTGAACTATGTACATAGCGAAGCCGAGGCATTTACTCTGAGGCAGCAAATCGAGCAGCTAGGCGTATCCTGTATCGCGGAAAAGGCGGATATATCGCAGCCTGAGGAGATCGAAACCTTGGCCAATGAAGTCGTAGCCAAACTGGGGACGATCGATATTCTTGTCAATAATGCTGGTCCGTTCATACGGGAGCGGCGCTTGTTTGCCGATTACAGTCAGGCTGAAATTTTATCGATGATCGAGGGGAATCTGGTAGGCGCGATGCTGCTGGATCATTATGTACTGCAAGGAATGCGGGATAAGGGTTGGGGGCGCATTATTCATTTCGGCTTCGGGCATGCGGCGGAATCCAGAGCTTGGCCGCATCGGGCGGTATATGCCGCAGCGAAGACCGGTCTGGTGTCCTTTACGAAGACGCTTGCAGTAGAGGAAGCGCCATATGGGATTACCGTGAATATGGTCTGTCCAGGAGATATACGAGGGCACAACAAGGAGATGTCGATTGAGGAAGCACGACGGCTCCCGGATGGGGAGACTCCGCTGGGACGACCGGGTAGCGGCGAAGATATTTCCAGAGTGATCGCTTTTTTATGTCATGAGAACTCCGATTTCATTACGGGAAACATTATGGACATTTCCGGTGGGCTCGATCCGATCCGTCCGTGGATTAAACCGTCATGAGCAAATTAAGCATATAAAAAAGAACACTCGGCCAATCCGGAAAACCGGAGGAGCCGAGTTTCTTAAAATTATAGAATGAAATGACGTTAGCCGGGGCCAACCACTCTATAATAAAAATTCGAGTTTGTATCTGAAGGAGTTATTTACGTTAGAATACTTGGAGGACCTCTTGTACGCCTTCCACTTCTTCAAACAGCGCGCGCTCGATACCCGCTTTGAGGGTAATGGTGGAGCTTGGGCAGCTGCCGCATGCACCTACCAGCTTCAATTTAACGATGCCATCCTCAACATCGACGAGTTCAACGTCACCACCGTCGCGTTGCAGGAAGGGGCGAAGCTTATCCAGAACTTCCAATACTTCGTCATACAATTTATCTTGTACATGTTCGCTCATTGTTTTCAACTCCTTTCCTTTCTATATTATAGTACAAATAAGCTAAAAATTAAATGGTATGAAAATGGGGGATGCGCAAGTTGAAAGTCATTGTTGAATTTTGCGCGAATAATGCTCACTTTGGAACGGATGAAGTGATGAAAAAGCTGGAGCAGCATCCGAACTTCGAGGTTTATGAATATGGCTGCCTCACCGGATGCGGCATGTGCTATCTGACACCTTACGCACTGGTCAACGGAGAGACCGTCGAGGCTGAGACAGCTGGCGCTTTGTATGATGTAATTATTCGTATTCTAGACCAAATGAAATCGGACAATACATGATGAATGAATTGACAATAGTGGACTTGATAGAACAGTAATTGAATTAACCGATATGATGCTTGGATAACCAGAGTACTCCGCTCTTCAGAATTCGCGGCACGCGGCCAGTCACCTGTGCTTTGCCCATTAGACCAAAGCCGGCTTTTTTGCCCAATGAGCCTAAGGTGCCTTTGAGCTTCAGACGCTGGAGCCTCGGCGCCTCCCCCCGCCATAATGCGGAGGCAATTTGGGCGACTTGCTGGCCTTGGCCTTCCGCTGCTTGTGTGCTAGGCGCAAAGGGGAGGCTGGCGCAGTCACCGCAGACGAATACCTCGGGATGTTCGGGAATTTGGTAATTTTCGTTCAGTAGAACCCTTCCCTGGTGATCCTTCCGGATATCCAACTTCCTCACGACAGCAGGGGGCTGTATGCCTGCCGTCCAGATGGTCACATCGGAAGCAATCTCGCCATCAGCATGGTAGATAACTCCTTTATCCAAACCAGTCGTGGAGATGCTCGATAAGCTTTCCACCTCATGCTCCTCAAACCACTTCGTTACATAGCCCGATACTTTAGGCGGAAAAGCCGACAGCACCCTTGTTCCGCGATCGATGATGCGAATGTTGAGGTCGGGGCGGCTCTCCCTCAGTTCGGCGGCAATTTCGACGCCGCTAAGCCCGCCGCCAATTACGTTCACCTTGCCGTAAGGCTTGAGGTTGTTTAACTGCAAGTAGGCTTCACGTACAGCAGCGAAGGATTGAATACCAAAGGAATGCTCCTCGGCACCCGGAATACCATGATAATTATCGGTGCAGCCAAGAGCGATAACAAGCTGGTCATATTCAAGCTGATCACCCTCTTGAAAATGGATTGTCCGGTTGCTCAAATCAATGGAACGTACCTCTCCGTACTTCATCAGCAGCCCAGAATAGCTCGGAAACGGCACGCGCAATTCATAATCAGAAGCGGTGCCGGCAGCTAATGCGTAATACTCGGTCTTCAAACTCTGGAATGGCATTCGATCCACCAAGATCACTTGAATGTCGGAAGGAATAAATCCTTTGAACAGTTCATGAATTACGGCGGTGCCGCCGTAGCCCCCACCAAGAACGACGAATTGTTTCATCTCATCGATGTCCTTTCTACCTGGGGCTTCATTGCATTACCAGCTTTGCATCATGAAGCCCAGAAGGCTTTATTCGTAGATCTGAATTTCGTTATAAAAGGTATCCCTTTCTACAGGAATGCGTCCAGCACCTTGAATCAGCCAAATGAGCTCCTTACGGGTCAGACCCTCCGGAGTCAACGCCCCGGCCGCGTGGCTAATCTTTTCTTTAATAATCGTTCCGTGTACGTCGGATGCTCCAAAAGTTAGGGCAACTTGGGTCAACTGTACGCCGATGTTGATAAAATAAGCTTTAATATGCTGAATGTTATCCAGCATCAGTCGGCTGATCGCAATCGTTTTAAGATCCTCATAGGCCGAATTGCGGCGGGTAATGCTGGCGTTCTTATTGCGAGGCTGCATAGATAGCGGGATGAACACCATGAATCCATGGGTTTCGTCCTGAAGCTCGCGAATTTGCAGCATGTGGCGAATGCGATCCTCATGGGACTCGATAGCACCATACAGCATTGTTGTATGAGTTTTCATCCCCAACTGATGAGCAGTCCGGTGAACATCGAGGTATTGATCGACATTTGCTTTATCCACTTTCATTTTTTGCCGGTATTGATCGGATAGTATTTCTGCTCCGCCCCCCGTCAGGGATTGCAGTCCGGCCTTTTGCAGCTCCATAAGCACTTCGCGCGTGCTGAGCCCGCTGATTCTTGTGAAAAATTCAATTTCCGCTGCGGTATAAGCTTTAAGTGTCACTTCCGGAAAACGATCCTTCAGAGCCTTAAGCGAATCTACATAATATTGAAAAGGCACATGATTATTATGGCCGCCTACAATATGGAATTCACGGATACCTGGATGAATATGCTGCTCCACATAAGCAACCATCTCTTCGCCGCTTAATGTATAGGAGCCCTCCTCACCCTGATCCTTGCGGAAATTGCAAAATGCACAGTAGGATTCGCATACGTTTGTAAAATATAAACTCATATTTTCGATGAAATAGACTTTATGGCCGTTCTTCTTAAGATTGACCTCATTTGCTAACTGACCAATGGTCAACAAATCATCGCTTTCATATAAATATACCCCATCCTCCAACGAAAGACGTTGTCCTTGCCGAACCTTAGCTACGATGTCCGCCATTTTGCTGTCGATATTCGGGCTGATTGCAATAGACATGTTAAAACCTCCGTTTCCATAAGTGACTCCGGCGGTCTTGGCATAAAAGTAGGATGAGAGTAGAGTCCCGACTGCCGTCACTGCCGTGTTGGAGAGTATCCAATTAGACAGTAGTACCACCTTCCCTATTATAAACTTCCAAATGGTAGCGGGCAACAAAATGTAATAAAAATCACATATCTTGAGAGGGGTTGTGATGTGGAGTATACTTTAATAAAGTAAGGATAAGGAGTGTGAAGATGAATGATTAACATTTCAGATAGCGCATTGGCTCGCATTAGACAGATGCTGGAGCAGGAAGAGACACCGGATATGTTCCTCCGCCTTGGTGTGAACGAGGGCGGATGCAGCGGTTTTTCATATGGAATGGGCCTGGATGATCAGGAGAGCGAGGAAGATGTCTACATGGAAGTTAGCGGCCTTAAGGTCGTTGTGGATAAGGAAAGCATCCGTTACTTGAACGGACTGGAGATCGACTACAAGGAATCCGGCATGAGCGGCGGCTTCACGATCCATAATCCGAATGCAATTGCTTCCTGCGGCTGTGGCCAGTCGTTCCGTATGAAGGACGAGGAAGGCCGTCCGGAAGTGTGCGATTGATTTTCGCTGTAAGGCGCTGGTTTTACGGTTTCGATTTCCGTTGATCTGAATGGAAGCCGAGACGGAAGCCTGTGCTCAGGTAATCGTGAGGGATTGCGGATAACGGCCTCCACTACGTAAGTTTCGCTATTACGTATTTGGAGGTCTTTTTATGTCGCTTAAAAAACGAGAAAGGCGCGTATCGAATGGGGCGCGAACATACGGGAGTTTCCGCGCGTATCGATAGGCCAGGCGTTGGAATTTGCAATCAGCGCGAAGAGAGCAGAAGAGCTGCGCGATCGAACGATAACCGATTATGCCAAGTATTATGGATATTTCACAGCGTGGTTAGAAGAAGCGCATCCAGACGTTGAGTTTATTGACGAGATCACTACGCAAATGGTTCGCGATCACATTTTATGCTCTCCATTTGTTTTCCGGATTTGCCCGGTGCAATTACTTGCGGAGAGAATGACGAAGAAGCACTATATATGGCGGAGGATTGTTTGGCTCTACATTTATATGGTATGGAAGAGGATGGTGATGAGATTCCAGAATCGTCCCGTGATAAATTAAAAACCAACAAGCCGTTATTCCCTATAGGAAGCGGCTTGTTGGTTTCATAATCGGTTTAGTTCTTGCTTTGGCTTAATCCTGCTCCGTTTTGTCCGGGTTTTGAGATTCTGGAGCGTCTGCTGTTACGTTTACCTCTGGAATGGATGAATCAGCGGTGCCGTTGTTGTCCTCCTCTTCATACAGTTTGGAGCGATGCTCAAACCACTGAAAGAGGTGGGTGCAAATGACCTTTAGCACAGCATAGCCGGGAATGGCAAGGATGACGCCAAGCACGCCGAACAAATTTCCAGCCGTCAGGATGACGAAGATAATGGTAATCGGATGAATCCGCAGGGTTTTGCCCATGATTTGCGGGGATATGAACTTCCCTTCCACGAGCTGAACGACGGTCCATACGATAATCAGCTTCAGCAGCATAAATGGCGATGTAACGATAGCAATGATCAATGCTGGAGTAATCGCGATTGCTGGTCCCAAATAAGGCACAATGCTGGTAAAGGCTGCGATGATCGCGAGTACCAGGGAATAATCGAGTCCGATTATCAAGAAGCCGATGTAGAGCAGCCCCCCGATACAGAAGCTGACGATGATTTGCCCGCGAATGTAAGAGCTGATTTGTCCGTTAGCTTCGGACATTACGCGATGAGTCTGCTCGCGCAGCTTCACTGGAACGAATCGAAGGATGAAGTGCGGGAGCTTTTTTCCGTCCTTCAGAAGATAGAACAGGATAAACGGCACTGTCACCAAAGTAAGCACGATGTCGACGACTGCGCCGACAAAGCCGCCGATGCCGCTAAAGGCATTTTGCGCTATCGTGGTTGCCCGTTCGGACAGCGTTTGGGCCAAATCTGTCAGATTGAAGCCGGTCGATTGCTGGAATTGATGATAGAACTCACTACCGATTAGGGCCTCGAACTGAATCTGGACTTCTTGACTGTATATCGGGAAGTTATAGACTAGTCCGGTTACCTGTTCTTGGACGAGCGGAATGACAGAAATAATGATGATCGTGAGAATCCCGATAATCAGTAAGTATAGAGCGGCAATGGTGTAAACACGGGGTATCTTTTTTCGCTCCAGCAAATCGACTAGCGGGTTGAGCAGATAGTATATAGCTCCCGTCAGAAGTATGGGAACCAACACCGTCTTGAGCAGCACGATTAGAGGCTTGAATACGAATGAAATTTTAGTCAGAACAAAAATATTCAAACCAATTAGCAGCAGCACGAGTAAAAACAGCACGAAACGATTGTTAATGAAAAACTTCCTGAACCGGTTATTCCAAATTTGCGAACCACTCATGTAGAACTTGTCCCCTCCTGTTAACAACCTAGTTGTTTCTATATATTAAATAATACGTATAAATAAGATTTAGTTTCAGCAAATTTCAAAAAAAAGATTCATACCTCGCTTCGAATGAGCTAAAGGGGATGAATCTTTCTGCAACACAGGCTCTCCTGTTAAAAAAATTGCTTCTGTAGCATAAGTATGATCATTGCAGTAGCGATAATTGAAAATAAAATGGAACCGCTTCCTAACAATTTGCGCGAGTTTTTAATAAAGTTGATGCCTATGGCGAATACGCCGACGGTAATGGCAATGAGTACAAGTGACATGCTGATCATGGCAATCCAGTACAATACCTCAAATAATGATGCGGTGAAAGAGTGGTCTGTATTCAAAACATGATCCTCCTTTTCTCGTTCCGAGATAAACACTACACCAAATTACTATACGTCAAAACAGTGATTTTGCAAAGAAAAACGACTCTGTTAAAACAGGCACCCGCTGTTGGACAATCATACAAGAACAGGAGCCTTGTCCTGAGTATGTATATACTATACGCCATAGAAACGCCAGAAAGGGGAGAGTATCATGGCTGGAAGACAGTTAGCCGATAAATGGCTGAAAACAGAAGCTCTTCTAAGGAACCCCGAAGTAGCTCTTCATGTGCCAAAGACTCGGAAGTACAGTGCAAAAGCTCTGCAAGGCGTATTGCGTCAGTTTGGAATGGCGGTTATAAAACCTGTTCGCGGTGGAGGCGGCTACGGAGTTATTAAAGTATTTTATGCAGGTGGGAGCTACGGGTTCACCTATATGTCCCGCAGTCGCTCATTTAAAAGCTTTGATGCGATGTTCAACGCCTTAAATAAAACTAAGGTTGATCGGAAGTATATTATCCAGCAAGGGGTTCAGCTAGCGCGGATAGGGGGGAGACCTATCGATTATCGCGTCAAGGTAGCCAAGCAGAATGGAAGTTGGGTATACCGATCTATGCTGGGCCGCCTTGCCCGTCCGGGTTTATTCGTGACGAATTTATCCAGGGGGGGGACGCAGCTTAGCGCAGGCGAAGGATTAAAACGTTCCCTCGGTAAAGTATCCATACGCAAAAAACGGGGGGAGATGCGCTCGCTCACCAATAAGTGTATTACCATTATGGAGTCGGCTTTCCCTGGTGTTGGCGAGCTAGGCTTTGATTACGGTATTGATGCTAGAGGAAAGATATGGATTTTTGAAGTGAATACTCGTCCTCAATAATCTCAATCACAGTTTTATATGAAATGAATTTATGCCAAGTATGAACAGAATATTAATTTAAAAGCAAAAAAAATTTTAGTCGAAAAATGGATTATGCAGCCTGTGAATAACTTTTGTCCACATTACCCCTATATATATTTCAACGGTTTTAGACAATTACTCACAAGTTATTCACAGGATTTCCACAGCTGATTGTGGATAACAAGAACGCTTGTTCCACTCTTCATTTCTTGATATGATCTAAATATAACATTAGGAAAAAAATAGAAAGGATGTGTTACCATTGGCGATGTTAACAGACGAAATGCTGCTCGAATCCTATCAAATGGCTAAAGAATTACAGCTTGATATGGAGTTCATTGCTCTTCTGTTGGCAGAAATCCATAAGCGTAACCTGGATATGAATTTAGCTATAGTACATTGATCAACGTAATGATGGCCAATGAAGACTTTAAGGCGCTGGCCATGCGTTGACATGATAAATATAAGCTTCATGACAGTGGGGGCATTGTACAACATGCTCACAGCCCGTCCAATGGAACGCGGAGATCACCGAGGTATATTGATCTGCTGATCCATAAGGGCTGTAGGGGCCAGCATAGTCCTGTTTCCTTCCGGCATGCTCCAAGATGGTGCCGCAGTCAGGACATGATGCTGTAAGTGGAGCTAGACCGTTACATAACGGGCATATATATGTCAAAGGGTATCCCTCCTTTACGGCAGTATACATCCGTATAGGTAAGATACCCTTTTTGACAGTTGTTATGAATCTATAGTTTTAAGTTACTACTGTGACCTGGGGACAACTTTGCTTCAGGATCGACATATACCTTCGCATTATTCACAGCTGTCGGCGCTTCGCCGAATCCGACGGCAATCAATTCGAGCTTGCCAGGATATGTCGTAATGTCTCCAGCGGCAAAAATACCGGGAATCGAAGTTTCCATTTTCGAGTCGACGACGATGGAGTTGGACTCAATTTCAAGTCCCCACTCGGCAATTGGGCCAAGGGCGGATACGAATCCAAAATTAACCACGACATCATCCACTTCGATTTCCTGCGTCTCTTTCGTTTTCGTATGCGCGAGCGTAACACGTTCGATCCGTTCGTCTCCGTGCAGTGCAACGATTTCGGTCGGCGTAATGACCTGGACGCTGGAATTCATCAACTTCTCAACGCTATGCTCATGCGCCCGGAATTTATCGCGACGATGAATGAGTGTAACCTGTTCGGCAATCGGCTCTAGCATCAGTGCCCAGTCTACAGCAGAGTCGCCGCCGCCGCTGATCAGTACCTTACGTCCGCGGAATTTATTCATATCGCTAACGAAATAATGCAGATTGGTTTTCTCGAAGCGAGGGGCTTCCTCAAGCTCCAGACGTCGAGGCTGGAATGCCCCGACCCCAGCTGTAATAATAATGGCGCGCGCGTGATGAACATCTTTATCTGTCGTAACCACGAAGTGACGCTCTTCCTTCTTCTCAATACGTAGTACCTTCTCTTCCAGACGAACATCTGGATTGAACAGCTTCAACTGCTCATTCAGGTTATTAACAAGCTCTTGGCCTGTTATTTTAGGAAAGCCAGCAATATCGTAAATATATTTCTCAGGGTAGAGGGCAGCAATTTGTCCCCCTAACTGAGGCATGCTTTCGATCAATTTGACGGATGCCTTTCTCATACCGCCATAAAAGGTAGCAAACATGCCTGCCGGACCTCCCCCAATGATTAGCAGGTCTGTAAATTCGCTCCCGGAATTCAAGGATGACACTGGCAAACACCTCCAGAATGTATTCGAAATTTCATAATGTCATTTCTACTTTATTATAAGCGTCCACCTTGCACTTGCAAAGTAAGCGTGTTTTGGCAGTTTTTCACTGTATTATATGACTAAAAACCCGATAAAACCGCGTAAAATAAGACTTGATCTTTTGCACAAAAGTCGATATCATTCAAAATATGTGTGCACATAAATGTGACGAAATAGGTAACTATTATGAATAGGAACATATTTTTTTTGATAAAACCGCTATAAAGGATTAGAATTGATGTGACAAATGTCTCATTGTTTATCGCGCATGATGGCATGGATAATTACCAGAGACTATATTTTTATGTGTTAAATTTCACATTTTCAGTTTTTGGTTTTATTTAAAATATAGAGTGCCCATACTGGAAGGAGAACAAACCCATGAGTACCATACCTAAAATCGTTATTCTAGGAGCAGGTTATGGCGGCGTCTTGACGGCGCAGCGTTTACAAAAAGAATTAAATTATAACGAAGCCGATGTCACCCTGGTGAACCGTCATGATTATCATTATTTCACGACGCATCTGCATATGCCGGCAGCAGGAACGGATTCGATCGAGAATACGCGCGTACCGATCTCTAAGCTGATTGATGAATTCAAAATCGATCTGGTCAAATCGAATGTTCAGGAAATTCGCATTGCGGATAAGAAGGTTGTGCTTCAAGATGGCACATTGTCCTATGACTACCTTATTATAGCGCTTGGTGGCGAACCTGAATCCTTCGGCATACCGGGACTTGGTGAATACGCGATGCCGATCCGCAGTATTAATTCGGTTCGTTTGATCCGTCAACATATTGAGTATCAGTTCGCACTGTACAAAACAGATGAGAGCCGTACAGATCGCCTGAATTTCGTAGTAGGTGGCGCAGGCTTCAGCGGTATCGAGTTCGTTGCCGAGCTGGCCGACCGTGTGCCTGAATTGTGTAAGGCATATGATGTTGATCCTAACCTGGTTAACGTCTATAACGTAGAAGCAGCTCCTACTGCATTGCCGGGCTTTGACCCTGAGCTGGTTGAATATGCCATGGATGTGCTTCGCAAGAAGGGCGTTCAATTCAAAATCGGCGTAGCGATTAAAGAATGTACTCCAGATGGAGTTATCCTTGCTACGGGCGAAGAGATCAAAGCAGCTACTGTCGTATGGACCGGAGGTATCCGCGGTAATCGCCTGATTGAGGCTGCCGGATTCGAAACCGCTCGCGGTCGGGTGAAGATCGACGAGTATCTGCGTGCGCCAGAGCATGACAATGTATTTATTATCGGCGACAACTCGTTGATGTTTAACCCAGAAGGACGTCCGTACCCGCCAACAGCTCAAATTGCTATGCAGCAAGGTGTGACTTGTGCGCAGAACGTCGTCGCTTCTATCCGCGGTAAAGAGCTGAAGAAATTCGTGTTCAGCAACAAGGGTACCGTTGCTTCTCTTGGTAAAGGTGAAGCTGTTGCATCTGCATTCGGCAAGACATACAAAGGCTGGGTCGCTGCTCAGTTGAAGAAGATAGTGGACATGCGTTATCTATTCATCATCGGCGGCATTCCGCTTGTCTTGAAGAAAGGCAGATTCTTTTAAAATGCGCCATTGCAGTGTTCAGGTACGAGGTCTGTTGACGCGGGATGAGCTTGACAGATACAATGCCTTGATGGAAGTAGGCTCTTATTTGGAGTCACAGCAGAAATATGATCTGGCTTACCATGTGCAAAAGGAAGTCGATATTCTCATTCTTCCGGCGATCGAAAGATTGAAGGAGAAGGGAAGAGCCCGTGACCGCGCGACGGCAGAGTTTCTGGAATCGTTGCGGGACGAAGAGGAATAATATTAATATAAATAGGGCAGGGGTGTTCCAGTATGATTCTGGAACACCCCTTATTGTATATTGCGATGAATTTGAGTTATAGCCTCAGCATCTCTTCAAAGAGCTGTTCGTTCAACAGATTGCCGACGTAGAAGGAGCCAAATTCGCCAAAGCGGGCGCTGACTTCATCAAAGCGCATTTCATAGACTAGTTTCTTAAAGTGCAGGGCATCATCCGAGAACAGGGTAACGCCCCATTCCCAATCATCGAGCCCCACGGAGCCTGTGATAATCTGCTTCACTTTGCCTGCGTAGCTGCGACCGATCAGACCATGGCTACGCATCATAGCGCGGCGGTCATCCATGGACAGCATGTACCAGTTATCGCTTAGATCCCGCTTCTTATTCATCGGGTAGAAGCAGATATGTTTCGATTTCGGTAAAATCGGTTGGAGTCTAGCCATGACCTCTGGATTGGCTTTAGGATCCCCATCTCCCGAAGCTAAGTAGTTGCTCAGTTCTACGACGCTGACGTAAGAATACGACTTCACAGTGTATTTCGCGAAGGTTGTTTTATTGAAGGCGTTTTCGAGTGCATTGAGCTCTTCTAACGTTTCACGCAGATGCATGAATACAAAATCGGCTTTCTGCCCTACGATGGAGTATACCGCTGTGCTGCCATTCTTGGCTTCCTCCACACTGCTCCATTCTTGGAGGCAGGCATGAAGCTCCTCCAAAGCGACGGCACGCTCTTCATCGTCAGCTGCTCTCCAGGCAGTCCAGTTCATAGAGCGGAAATCATGCAGGGCATACCAGCCCTCCAGTGTTAAAGCTGCTTCATTCATTTATATCACTCCTATGGTTTCCTATAATTACAAGAAATAATACGCTGATCCTATTGTATCCTATGGCTGACAAGCGGGCAAATCGATTCACAATCTATTCATTGAAAGTTCGTTGCTTCGCAACATTTTTTCTAGTAAACTTACTACTAGTGCCTTAAAGATGTGATCTAGCTTATAGAACTTGTTGAAGAGAGGTTGGGGGCAATGGGTTGGCTAGTCGTACTGATATTGATGGTCCTTTTCTTTGTTATGATGTTTGGTATCGGATTTATTCTTAATATGCTGATGAAAACAACATGGTTTCCGGCTTATGTTTTTATTATTGTCATTTTGCCAATTGTCGTATACTCGCTTTGGAACCATGAGCAGAGTTTCTGGTCGTATGTTGCTTCATATCGCCTCGTTGACTATTTAACGGCTGTAGCCGGATTGCTCGGAGCTATCCTTAGTGGATGGACGATCCGCAAGCTGCGCCAGGGCGGGTACAAAATGTTCTAGTCTGTAAAGAGGATTTGAATAAAATATGTTGCAGTATAATAAGCCCCGGGTTATTGCCTGGGGCTTATGATTTGTTATTTTCCTGATTTGGATTCGGCGTTAGGCTTTGCTCGAGCTTCCATTTTTGAAAATCAAGGAAATTTTTGAACTCCTGTTTGCTGATCCCTGATTTCATTGCTTCCTGCACGAGGAGTGACCATTCCGGATCCAACAGATGCTCCGGGGACGAGTCTCCATACAGCAGCATGGGAATCGTTACATTTAAGGCGTCAGCGATTTTCTCGATGAATTGAATGGAAGGGTTGCTTTGTATATTTCGCTCGACGTTGCTTAAATAGGATTTAGCGACATCCGCTCTGTTCGCAAGCTCTGATAAGGATAGCCCCTGCTCCAGACGGAAATTCTGTATGCGCTCTCCAATGCGATCTGCCATAAGGACGATGCCTCACTATCATAGTTGAAGATTTAGGATAAGTACGTAAATGTACATTAAATACCTTTAGGACATTATATCAGAAGATGCAGTATGCAACAAAAGAAGGCGGGCTTAAAGCTGCAAAGAAGCAGACACCTCAATCCATAGCCGGATTAAGGTGTCTGAAGAGGAAGCCAGGCTATTTGGCAGCGCCAGCTCCTTGCCTTGCTTCAAAAGTCCATTTCAGCTGTAGGGAATCTCCCTGGAATTGATTTTGATCCTCGTCATTGTCTACGAATTCAAATTTAACAATGAGATTGTCCGAGGTTCCGGCTTTGAGCCCGCCCCGCTCCTCGAACCACTCCTGCCATTTATTTTCAACGGCATCCGGTGCCAGGGACTGCAAGTCATAAAGCGTCGTTTCATAGATAACGTCTTCCTGCTTATCGAGATTTGTCAGGAAGCTCACTTTGATATGTTTTCCGAAATCATCTGTATTCTCGGGAGCGCCGACCTGATTAATGACGCTGTAGTTCGTGTGCAGGATTACTTTTTCGATATCCAGCGTACCCTTGTTTAGCAGCTTGAAGGTGCGAATCCCAAAGTCGCCAGGTTTGATGTTATCGAGATTAATAATTGTCGTTGGCTCAGCGTTTAAATCGAGTGTCCCAGCGGCGAAGGTGCTTGTCGTCTCCACAGCGTCGCTAAAATAAGCAAATGTGCCTCCCCCGATCAAAGCCAGCCCCAATGCGGCTGTCATAATACCCAGACTCAAAGCTTTCTTTAATCCCATATCAAACTCCTCCTTAAATGACTAATTTATTGCGACCTTATAGCTGGCATAAGGACAACAATTGTACGGACTTTCCAATAGCTGACTTTGCGGATCAAAGTTGAATCGTAGCAGAGCATGAACCCGGCCTTAACCCGAGCCGTGGTCCGAACCGGAATTAGGACTTACTCGGTCATTAAGCTGCTGCTCTAGCCTGGAAATGAATTTGCATATGGAAAAAGCTCCGTATAAGAAGAGAAGCAGCCCCGGAATGATGAGAAGGGCGATGCTGCCTGTCTTAGTGACGGCAAAGCTGATGAAGTACCCCGCATAGGGGATCGTAAAACCGGTATAAGCTCCAACAATATTAGCGGGGCTAACGAGGGCGCTGTCAGGAGCTTGATTGTTATCTCCTTGTGTGCGATAGAGAACGTTATTGTCTGCTTTATTCATCCTGACTTCGATGATACGATGGGTGATTAATCGATGCTTATCAGCTTGGAATGTGATGATGTCGCCGGTCTTGAAGCGGTTCCCTGACCCAATATCTGAAGTGGATATAGCTATGACTGATCCTGTACGAATAGCTGGTTCCATCGATCCAGATAATACCGTTTTAAGTTTATATCCGTAGAAGCTCGGTTCATCTCCGGTTATTTTGGCCACAAGGATTGAGCCGATGACAGCAACACAAA
Source organism: Paenibacillus lentus (assembly GCF_003931855.1). Taxonomy (NCBI): domain Bacteria; kingdom Bacillati; phylum Bacillota; class Bacilli; order Caryophanales; family Paenibacillaceae; genus Paenibacillus; species Paenibacillus lentus. Next base: position 1,979,570 of record NZ_CP034248.1, read on the forward strand.
AAAGAAGGATGATGCAATACAATGCCTGAACTGCTGTTTTCCATATTAGCCGCATGATGATTACCTCCCATTTACTGCTACTCGTTTTGAAAGTGTGATTCCATCTCTTCCGTTACGTCGAGGTCTGATTCTGAAGCGGAATCTCTGTGATCAACACTGCCTGCCTCTGGGTCGGCAGCCTTTTTAATGTCGGTTAGTCGCGATTCGAGAACCTGTATTTCAGAGGAAATGGCTTGTTTTTGAGATTCTAGCGAGCTTTGTAAGTCATGATAGTATTGAAGCAGTTCTGGACTGGTTGCAAAGCCGGCTGCTTTACGTAGTGATCTGAAGTCTGAATCCCTTTGGCTTAACTGATTTGTGAGCGAATTCGGGACGTTCTGAATAGCGATCCCGGCATCATATACTTGTCGCAAGTATTCCATCAGATCAGTCATAGAAGCATAGAAAGAGGGGGATAACGGATTATCCTGATTTAAAAGGGTCTCCACTTCGTCCAATAAAGTACTCTGTGAAAATTTGGCACAGTTGGCGGGATTAAGCTGGATTTGTTGGATGACGTCGTTGAGATGGGAGGAGCCTGCTTCTAGCTCTTGCATTATCTTTTGGAGAAACAAGGTGTTGGTTGTGAGCCGCTCGTTAATGGCAATCATCGATTCTTGGGACAGAGTGATTTGAAGGGAGATGAATTCAGCTGCGCTTTCACGTTCGGATAAGTTGTAGGCATTGAAGGAATCCATGTCCGCATTGCGGTAAGTGGCACTGGTTACATTTTCAAGGGAAGCTGCGGGTGCTATGGCTGTATTTGCGGGTGGGATGAACGGTTCATACGGTAGTGGTGTCGTTGGTGCTGGAGTAAAGGGGGGCGATGCTGAGACTTTTATTGTGCTGGCATTGAAGGAATGGAGCTGATTTTTGATAGCGCTTGCATTTTTGATGTGCATATGAACCTGGGATAGCCTTCCTTCGATTGCATCTGGAAAAATCCCACAGGTGCTGAATGTGACGGCAGCATCACTGGAGCTTGCAAACTCGCCATAAGTGATGCGGATTTGACCAGAGAGGTAGAAGAGAAGCACTGACAGGAGGAAAAGCATATTCAACAATGGCGTTCCTCGCGGCTTCCTCTGTTTTCGCAAATATTGAATGATGAAAGCTTTGGGACTGCGCAAGTAGCCTCCTCCTTTCTGAGTGAGCAAGATAGTATGTTTGTTCTCTATAAAGAACAGTTGTTTAAATCTAATATAAGGGATTGCTGTATAAAAAGAAAATTGTTTAAGGCTTGAAAAAACCTGTATAACGAACGGATATAGTCTTTTTTCTTTATTTATCTTTAATATGCTTTGAATTTAACGGATATAGTGTTCTTTTTAAGGAACATTTAACTCGTTGCCTGTGGACAAAAAATCCATTCATCTTTAGGAGGAGATTGATGATGAATAAGTCCGTTCAGGTTATTACTAGTGAGCGTTCAGTCAGCTCCGAGGCTGCGGAGTGGATCTATCTGCTGTCGATAGCCAAGGAATCGGGGATTCCGATCGAGACAGTTCGTTCATTCCTTCAGGGAAGAACGGCACACGAGTCGGAACTGGCTTCTCCCAAAAGTTTCTTTGCTAGCAGTAGCATTCTGGAAGAAGAGCAAGAAACATCGTCTCTCATGCTGGGAGAGTATATTTTTCGGCGAAATTTGTAGGGTATTCACGATTCAGGGAGATAGCTTTTGTGATAGAATAGAGAAAGTCTACACGGACGTGAGCTTGGAAGGAGCGAAGAAATCATGCGCATGAACAATATGCTGCACTTTACCGAGAATCATCGTTACTGCGTATACCGCGACTTCGGCCTCAGTGCTGTCGACGGCAGAATGCTAAGTCTAATTTACCAGCCGATGGTCGGTGCGTTTGCCATCGGCTTTTATCGCCTGCTCGCTGAACGAGTCTCTATAGAGCAAGTTGGGTACTCCTCGATCGAACAGCAGCGGGAGCTGTTTCTTACTTTGGGCGTCGAGCCGAGTGAGAAGGGGCGCAAATATTTAATCGAACAGGCATCTAAACTGGAGGCTGTCGGGCTTCTGCAGACAAGTCGGTTATATATACCGGAAAATGATGATTATATATACGAGTATGAATTGCAGGCGCCGTTATCTCCTGCTGATTTTTTCCGGACCCAGCATTTGACTCTGCTGCTTCGCGACAAGATTGGCAAGTTTGCTGTTCTATCTTTGCGTGAGCGCTTATTTTGCGAGGAACCGGCAGAATGGACTGGATTTAAGTACAATAGGGAGAATATTTCGGTACCTTTCTACGATATATTTGAATTGAACACGCATGCCATAGATTATGAGCTGGAGCAGGCGATCGCTGAATCTTCCGTGGTCAGGCAGCCTGGCGTAATGCAAGGGTCAGAGGAAGAAGCGATCAATTATGCCGATATCATTGTTCGTTTCCCACGCGAATCTGCAAACCGTTCCTATGTTGAGGCGCTTCGCTTTGATGTTGAGGGAATGGGAATCGTCAATTATGTAGCTCGTAAATATGAGCTCAGTGTTCAAGATTTATGCCGGCTGCTGGATGAGGATGGGGTATTTGGCTCGGATGGGAGCCTCCTGCTGGAGAGTTTGCAGCACAAAGCGAATCTTCATTTCAGGCAGGGGAAACGACGCAAGGACGAGAGAGAAGTTGCCTATGCGAAAGTCGTAGCATTGCGTTCAACTGAATCGGGTGTTGAGGAAGGGCTGCCGGAAGAGGTGGCTGTGCAAATGGAATATTATGTGGACGTCCCTCCACAATTCCTCAGTAAATGCGATATTCATCAATACAACATGATGCTGCGCAATGAGCCGTATACGCGGCTGTTAAAGACGTTTTTTCCGGGGGCGGTACCCGATAACTTGCTGGATATATTTGAGAAAATCGATTTGAATTATAAGCTGCCTGGCGAGGTTATCAATGTACTGATCCATTATTTGATGGAATTGCTCACATCAGGCGGGGAGCAGCGGATCAACCGCAATTTCGTGGACGCGATTGCTGCGAATATGCTGCTGAAGCGGATTGATACCTATGAGAAGGCCGTTCAATATATTCGTAATCAAACGAAGATCAGGAAAGAGAAGAATAATTCAGGAGCGTCCAAGCCGAGTGCTGGCCGTAGTCGAACTTACGGCAGGGCGGGAGTGGCCAAGCCGGACATTCCGATTGTGCAAAGCTCGGCTAATGAAGGCGAAGTATCGGAAGAGGAATTTGCCGAGCTGCTTAAGATGGCGGAGCAGATGCAGGCGAGCAAAAATAAAGGAAGTATGTAACTAGGAAGGTGAATGTTAGCTTATGGAATCACTGGGGGAATTGCTGTCACAGATGAAAAGTCCGGGACTTCGCCGGCGCTCTGAGGAATTAACGGCAAAGCTGATGAACGATCCGCTCGTGTTGGAGCTAAGAGCTCGTTATCCAGAACTGAGCGATAGTCAGCTTACCTTGAATATGGCGAAGCTTTATCAATATGTGCAGACTTCGCGTCACTGTGATAGCTGTCCAGGGCTCGAGCGCTGCCCCAATGATTTTCCCGGCCACTATACCAAGCTAACGGTTGAATCGTTTCATGGAGCTGCGACGATCAATGATCGGCAAGTGCCCTGCAACCTGCAGGCTCAGAGGGAACGGGAACTGGCGATCAAAAAGCGGATTCATAGCTTTTATGTAGATGAACGGGCACTGGAGGAAGGTTATAGTGAAGTCGAGATCATGGGCAAGGATCGGGAGCGGGCTCCAGCCGTCAGCCGAATATTCCAATATATTAATGAGGTGAAGGCTAGCGGACTATCGCCTCGCGGATTGTATTTGGAAGGCCATTTCGGAACAGGCAAGACGTTTCTAATGTGCTATCTGCTGCATGAGCTGGCCAAAGCGGGATATTCTGGCGTTATCGTATATATGCCCGAATTCGTAGAAGATTTGAAATCCATGTTCCAGGACAACCAGAAGTTGAAGGAAACTGTCGAAATCATGAAGCAGGCCGACCTGCTCATCTTCGACGATATCGGCGCTGAGAACTTGAATCCTTGGGTTCGTGATCATGTGATGGGTTCGATATTGAACTTTCGCATGAATCGCAAGCCGACCTTCTATACGTCGAATTATTCGCTTAAGGGACTGGAGAAGCATCTTAGCTTTACGAGCAAGGATGGAGAGGAGATTCATAAGGGGCAGCGTTTAATGGATCGGATCGCTCCGTTTGTTGAGGTAGTGCAAGTACGCGGCGTGAATAAGCGTGGGCTGAAATAATCAGAGATAATTCAGGGACTAAAGAAGAATAGCAGGCCAAGAGCTGTGAAGCTCGGCCTGCTATTTCAGTTTACAGAGGGTTCCGTATGTATAGCCTTATCAGGGGACCCGTGCGCCGTGATGGGTCAAGACCATTAGCCGGCGAGAAACTTTACAATGACCATGCCGAAGAAAATGACGGCCATTAGCGTCAGCATACCAAAGAAACCGTTCATGAGGTCAAATAAGTCGTTGCGCGGCTCTTCGTTGATATGCTCCCGCGGATCATTTACATGCGTATTTGCATCCATGGCGATGGGCCTCCTCAAGGAATAATTTATTTATCAATGAAGTATGTCATAGACAAAATGCTTTTTGGTTATTATTAGTATAACCAAACGTTCAACTGTTTGTAAAGAAGAAGCAAGGAGTACGATTTTTCATTTGCTATATAATTGTGGTATACTTTGAATGACGCTTTTTTAGCGTTTTGTTCAAATGTATGACACAATCATGTTCAATGACATGTTATGCGTGCCCTAACATGAAGGAGGAGATTTATATGGCAATCGTTAACGTATCCGATCAAACTTTCAATAATGAAGTGGAAAGTAAAGGGACAGTCCTGGTTGACTTTTGGGCTCCTTGGTGCGGTCCTTGCAAAATGATCGCTCCGATTCTGGATGAATTGGCGGCTGAGGTGGGTGATTCCGTTAAAATCGCCAAACTGAACGTGGACGATAACCCAGAATCAGCTTCCCGCTTTGGCGTGATGAGTATCCCGACACTCATTCTCTTCAAAGACGGACAACCGGTCGATAAAGTCGTCGGTTTGAACTCGAAAGATGCTCTGAAAAGCCTCATCGCTAAGCACCAATAAGATATTAGTGCGAGGATAAGTGCTTTTACACGCCTCCGGAAATTCCGGGGGCGTTTTCTATGTTATTTGAAGTCGTGTTATGTTATATCTTAGTTGTAAATATGTACTGGGGAGGAGGGGACAAGAGTTGAATCATAAACCGGTTAATGAGCTGCAGGAGCAGGAAAAAGCACTGGAGAATATTCGCCATAAGCTGGCCCTTCTACCGGACTTGCCAGGTTGTTATTTAATGAAGAACAAAGAAGGAACGATCATTTACGTCGGGAAGGCCAAAGTGCTGAAAAATCGCGTGCGCTCTTATTTTACAGGCAGTCATGATGGCAAAACTCAGCTGCTCGTCTCGGAAATCCGCGATTTTGAATATATCGTTACCGCCAGCAATATGGAAGCACTCATTTTGGAATGTAATTTGATTAAGACGCATCATCCGCGTTACAATGTCCTGCTTAAGGACGACAAGACGTTCCCCTATTTGAAAATTACGAACGAGCCTCACCCAAGGCTGGAGGTTACGCGGCGGGTGCTTAAGGATAAAGCGAAATATTTTGGCCCTTATCCTAACGCTTATGCGGCCCAACAGACCAAAAAGCTGCTTGACCGCATGTATCCCTTGCGTAAGTGCAATGTTATGCCTAAAGAGGTCTGTTTGTATTATCACATGGGGCAATGCATGGCTCCCTGCGTGCAGGAGGTGCCTCAAGCGAAATACGACGAAATTACGCAAGAGATCCATTCGTTTCTTAACGGAGGCCATGAAGAAATCAAGAAAGAGCTGCAGCGTAAAATGCAGGAAGCAGCGGAGGAGCTGTACTTCGAGCGAGCGAAAGAGCTGCGTGATCAAATCATGAATATCGATGCGATCATGGAGAAGCAGAAAATTACGATGGCCGATGCCAAAGACCGTGACGTGTTTGGTTATGCAGTCGATAAGGGCTGGATGTGCGTACAAATCTTGTATATGCGCCAAGGGAAAATGATTGAAAGACATGCCTCTGTTTTTCCATTCTATGGTGAGGCTTATCAGGATTTCCTGTCGTATGTGACCCAGTATTACAGCGATAATCCGGCATTGCCTCAGGAAATTTTGCTCCCGGCAGAGCCGTCCGGCAAAGTGGCGGAAGCGGGAGCTGTCTCTGATTCCGGTTCTAAGGAAGTAACGGATGCAGCGGATGAAACGGTAGACGCCACGACGGACGTCATGACCGACGCGATTAACGGGGCGGCGGAGCTCCAGCAGTGGCTCGGGGTCAAAACGCATGTGCCGAAGCGCGGACTAAAACGGCAAATGATTGGGATGGCCGAGGAGAATGCCAAGGTATCTCTGGAAGAAAAGTTCCGCCTCATTGAGCGAGATGAGGAGCGTACCTTGAAAGCGGCTGAGAACCTAGGCCTGGCGATTGGTCTGGAGTCGCTGTCGCGTATTGAGGCTTTTGACAACTCGAATATTCAGGGAACGAATCCGGTTTCCGCGATGGTCGTGTTTATTGATGGAAAGCCAGCGAAGAAGGAATATCGTAAATACAAGGTGCGTACGGTCGAGGGGCCGGACGATTATGAGACGATGCGGGAAGTCATTCGCCGCAGATATGAGCGGGTCTTGAAGGAAAATCTGCCGCAGCCCGATTTGATTGTCGTGGACGGCGGCAAGGGTCAAATTTCGGCGGCGATCGATGTGCTGGAGAATGAGCTGGGCTTGTTCATTCCTGTATGCGGACTTGTCAAGGATGACAAGCATAAGACAGCCCAGCTTATGGTGGGAGATCCGCCGGAGCCGGTTCATTTGCCGCGTGACAGTCAGGAGTTCTATCTTTTGCAGCGGATTCAAGACGAGGTTCACCGTTTTGCGATCACGTTTCACCGCGAGCAGCGGGCCAAATCCATGGTTACCTCTCGTCTAGATGCGATACCGGGCATCGGGGAGAAGCGGCGGACGATGCTGTTGAAGCATTTTGGTTCGCTCAAAAAAATAAAAGAGGCCTCCGTCGAAGACTTCAGGCCTCTGTCGATCGGCGATAAGCTCGCCAATCAAATTATAAATGCCCTTCGGGACGAGGAGTCGTAAGCAGCGGCTCCTCTTCTTTTGGTTGTACCGGTGGAATGCTTCTCTTCCGGCCCGGAGGGTTGAATAAATAGATCACAAACGCAACGATGGCTGGCAGCGCGATATAGAATATACCAGCAGACCAGTTCAGTGCTCCGCCCATCAGCATAAGACTAAGCGACATGAGGATGCTGTTGAAGATGACATGAGTGAACATCGCCGTAATATAGCCGTAGCGCAAGAAGACGAAGCTGAACATCAAACCGATAATCGCCAGCTCGATCGGGCGGGAATAGACAGGGTAAATGGGATACAAGGTATGCCCGAACGCCCAGATAATCGACGATAATAAGCTGGCAATGAACGTACTGCGGAAAATTTTCTTCAGCATCGGTATGCCGAATAAACGATATACTGCTTCTTCACCGATCCCCGCCACCCAGGCAAGTAAAGGGAACAGGACGGGATATAGCATGTTGTAAGCAGATTGCGTTGGATCGGTCGTGGACCAGGTGCCGAACACCCGCTCTAGGATCAGGAAGATGACCGATTGCGTACCGAGCAGAATCAATGCCCATAAATAGCCGTTTTGCATGGAGGCCAGGACATGCCGTCCATACTCCGGTTCTTTGGCGCGAGCCCACAGATTGAACCCTTCCTTGCGCCATAGTCCATCTCCCCCAACCAGCGAGAAGTAGATCGAGGCCGCTAGGAGCAGTGTGACCAGGCCTTGGATTACGAAGCCGATGATCAAGATGCCGGTTCCCATTCCCTCTACTTGCAGCATGGGAAGCATATTTATTGCTCCAGCCATGGAGAATATAAAGTAAATGGAGGATAGAACCAGACCGCGGACAAAAGAAGAAAACGGGCGCGTTTTTACACTATAGACGATGGCTAAAATCCCAAGCACGAACGTGAAAAGAGCATAGCCAGCCCATGTGAACCAGTTGGCCAGCTTCTTCTGGCCCTTAACATAGTCTGAGTGGGCTTTAGGGGGATCGAAGTAAGTCTCCATGGAGGAAACTTCTCCATCCTCATAATTAAATTGAATCATCCCGTGTGATTGACCGGACTCATAGCCGGATACATCATAGACCAGACCTGGCTTGTTAGTCGTGATGTTCGGTCGGAGCTTGGCGGGATCAAAGCCAAATGCTTTCAGGTAAGGCTCAGCCAGGCGTTCCCTGTCTTCTAGCGACAAGTATCCTTCCATTGCCTGCAAGCTCTCGCTGTTTTCTAATCCTTGTTTCTTAAGCAGTTCTTTGGTCGCGTTGCTATAGGTTAGGATACGTTCGAACCCGACGACCCGGCCACTATACATATTAACATCTACCGTTAAGGCTTTAAGCTCGTTATCAGGCTGCTCGAAGCGAACGCGAAACACTTCTAACGGGAACTGTTCGCCATAAGTATCCGTATAAGTTTTCATCAGGCCTTCCTTGGATAAGTAGCCATATATGTCTGATCGAGTTTCGTATGTAACCAGGGCATTGTCCAAGGGAACAGGCAATTCCAGCGTGGATCTGGCAAATTCAGCCGCTAATTCGGTGGCCTGTTGCTTCGTAATTGTCTTCTGTATTTGCTCTACCGACCCGGGGGTGAACATAGGCAGAACAAACTGAAGAGTCAAAAATAAAAGAAGACCTACAGCGGCCAACACCCGAACGGTATTGCGTTTCGGCGTTCGTCCTGTTGACGAAAAGAAAGAGAACATTCAAAAACCCCTTTGCAATAATATGAATGGATATCAAAGTAAAGAGTACCATAAGCCTCGCGCAATCGCCAGAATAGGGCAGGAAAAGGGCTATATGATCGCTAAAAATACAGCATGGCTCAGAGAATGAAGGGTGGCGGGCTTTGTTTCGGGCGGAAAAGTTTTTTATCAAGATATTTCGGATTAAGCAAGCTTTGTAGTGAGCATGAATTAGGATTATAATCCAAATCATAGAGATCGATGAAAATGAAATGAAAAAAGTGAAAAGATCGAAAGGCACTCTGGATTTCCAGTGCTTTTTTCTTTTACGAAAGTGCCATAATATTGAAGTGACTTATAACGGGAATGCTGAAGGAAGATGAGGTGAACACGATGCTGTCCCAGTGGTTTAAATTAACTCCTCCGCGTATATTAGTACTCGGTTTTGCAGCTATTATATTGACTGGGTCTCTGCTGCTTATGATGCCACAGGCCAATACGACCGGGGAGCGGCTTCCTTTTGTCGATGCTTTGTTTACGGCTACTTCAGCTACCTGTGTCACAGGACTCGTTGTTCGGGATACGGGACTTTACTTTACGACATTTGGTCAAATCGTAATTTTGACGTTGATTCAGGTGGGGGGCCTCGGCTTTATGACGATGGCAACCCTGTTCTCTCTAGTATTCAAGCGGCGCATTTCGCTACGGGATCGTCTTTTACTGCAAGAGGCGATGAAGCAAAACTCGATGGAAGGTATCGTCCGGCTCATTCGCAAGGTGCTGGTGTATTCCCTGGTTATTGAAGCTAGTGCGGCACTGTTGTTTACGATTCGCTGGGTTTTCGACATGCCCTTTGGTCAGGCGGTTTATTATGGAGTTTTTCATGCTGTCTCTCTGTTCAACAATGCGGGCTTTGACTTATTCGGGGAATATCGCAGTCTGATGGGGTATGTGAACGATCCGCTCGTTAATATCGTGGCGATGTTTTTAATCGTATCGGGGGGCCTCGGTTTTATCGTCCTGTCCGAGCTGGTAGATTTCCGGCGCACCCGCAAGCTGTCACTGCATTCCAAGATCGTATTATCGATGACGAGTGCTCTCATTCTGGCCGGGGCTGTAGTTATCTTTGTATTTGAATTTACGAACGTGAAAACGATGGGCTCCTTGGACTGGAGCGGGAAAATTTGGGGCTCGTTCTTCCAATCGATTGCGACAAGGACCGCGGGAGCGAATTCGGTGGATATCGGCGGACTCCGCCAGGCCTCCCAGTTTTTCGTTATTATGCTGATGTTCATCGGCGCTTCTCCCGGTTCGACGGGGGGCGGGATTAAGACGACGACATTTATGGTTCTGGTCGGGGCGGTCATTTCTATGATTCGCGGACGCCATGATTTGGTGCTCTTCCGCTATCGGATGACTCAGGAGCGGATATTCAAAGCGGTCACGATTACGATGTTGGCTTTGTTCCTTATCATTTCGGTAGCGATGGTGCTGTCAACGACCGAAGACGCCAGCTTCCTAAGCATTTTGTTCGAGACGACTTCCGCCTTTGCCACGGTAGGTTTATCGATGGGGCTGACGATGGATTTGACCGATATCGGGAAGGTCATACTGTGCTTCATGATGTTTACCGGCCGGCTCGGACTCTTGACGTTGGCTTATGCGCTTGGGCCAAAAAAGGGTAAGGAGTTGTATCGCCACCCCGAAGGGAAAATGATTATAGGATAGGAGATTAACCATTCCATGAAAATGCAGCAGTTTGTAGTGATCGGCTTAGGACGTTTCGGCTCCAGCCTAGCCCTGGAATTAATGGATTTGGGTTTCGAGGTGTTAGGTGTCGACTTGAACGAAGAATTGGTGGACGACATGAGCGCCTATTTGACCCATGCCGTCGTGGCTGATGCTACGGATGAAGAGATGCTAAAGTCCCTTGGCGTCCGTAACTTCGACTGCGGGATCGTAGCGATCGGCAGCGATATACAGATGAGTATATTGACGGCGATTCTGCTCAAGGATTTGGGCATCAAGACGGTGGTCGCCAAGGCGATCTCCGTGTTGCACGGTCGTGCCCTAGAGAAGCTAGGCGTGGATCGGGTTATTTTTCCGGAGAGGGATATGGGAGTTCGTGTGGCACATCAGCTTGTTACCCCGAATCTTCTCGATTATATCGAGCTGTCGAAGGAATACAGCATTGTCGAGCTCAGGGTGCCGGATGGCTTAGTCGGAAAAACGTTAGGGGAGATTAATCCGCGGGTCAATTACAACTGCAGTGTCGTTGCGCTTCATAAGCGTACGGGAGTTATTGTTGCACCTACCGCGATGGATGTGCTGGATGCTGGTGATATTATGGTACTGATCGGCTCTAATGAGAGCATAGATAAATTTGAAGCTGTGATTAACGAGAGCGAGTGATCGTTCGCTGCATCGAGAAAGGAAGCTGCAAATCGGCCGCAGGGGCTGAGGAAGCAGCTTTTTTTTGATTTGAATGCAAATGCAATATTTGCCGATCCGGATCTGATGTCAATATGGTAGTTCGGAACTTACAGTAACCCGTCTTATTCATTGTTTTCGTGAGGGGGTTAGGAGGTTTTCACCTCAGCGCTGCGGTATAGCAACCAGCAGATGAGGGCGGTGGCTAGGGAGGCTGCAATAGCATAATGAGGCGCAAGGACATCCGCCAAAGTTCTAGCTGTCGCATCGATAAGGGTAGGATTGTTCGTTCGAAAAACATTCAAACCGAGAATATAGACGGCGATTAATCCAGCGCCCCAGAGGAAACCGTATCGATACATTAAGGTGCTCAGCAGGAAGAACAGCATAGCCAGAAGAAAGTAAGCTGCAAACAATGAATACCACATCCGGCCGAAGGATATGATGTACTCGTCCAGATTGAAGCCCAGTAAAGGGAGCAGTTGCTTAAGCACCAGCGTTAGAAGGGTTTGCGCAAGGGATATCGCCAGATTGAATGCCCCCAAATAGGCGAGGCTGCCCCAGAAGTATTGCTTACGGGTGTAGCCGGAGCCTAACAGCAATGGGAACGAATTGGCGGCTGTAATATAAGTGATCAATACGATAAAAATAGAAATCGCGAAGAAATTATTGTTCGCCACTAGAGCCATCGCATTCTCGGGCTCGTATATGCCGTACCCGGCAAGCAGCCAAATATCAAGGAGTAGCAAAATAGCTCCGAAAACGAATAAGCGCTTGCGGTTTTCATGCCAATGGAAGGCCATCTGATTACGAAACGCTCTCATGGACATTCACCTCCGAGGTTCGATGCTCTTGGCGGGTTAAATAGACGAATAGCTTCTGCAAGGGGATAGGACTGATATCGATCCCTTGCTCTCTTAAAGAAGGTTCATTGTCTAGGGAGCCCAACCAGGCAATTCTTGTTACATGGCCGAGGGACTCTCTGTTCAAGACTCTTGCATCTCCAAAGAAGGGCTCTAGTTGCTTCGTGCTGCCCTGGAGATAACGCGCTTGATCCGCGAATTCCTCCGCATTCTTATGGGCGGTGACGGTTCCCTGCTGCAGCAGCGTGATAAATTGCAGCAGATCAGCGGATTCGTCGATCAGATGTGTAGACAGGATTAGGGTTCGCGGATGCTCGCTATAATCGCGCAGGAGCAGTTCATAGAACGCTTCCCGCTTTTCCGCATCCAGTCCGAGCGTCGGTTCGTCGAACAATGTAATCGGACTACGGCTCGCAAGCCCTTTTACAATGCCGAGCAGCGACTGGTTCCCTCGCGACAATTGCTTGAACCTCTGATTCGGGGGGATACGGAACTGGTGCAGTAGCTCTGCGGCGAGTTTGGCGTCCCAGGCTGGGTAGAGCAGGGAGCAGAACTTCATGATATCTCCGACTTTGTATTGGCTCCAAGATCGTTCTTCCGCTTTAACGAGGCATATATTGGAGACGATGAGCGGATTTTCATGTATGGGATAATGTCCTGCCGTAACGCTTCCTTGATCCGGAAACAACTGGCCGGATATTAAATGAAGGAGTGTCGTTTTGCCGGCTCCGCTAGGGCCCAGCAAACCATGGATCGCATTGGGCTCAAAATCGACAGTGACATCATGAATGGCCTGCACGTCTCCGAGCTTTTTATAGATTTGATGGCATTTCAAGGTGTATTCCAGCATTAGGACTCTCCTTTCAAGATCATTTCGGTGAGTTGCTCGGTCGTTATGCCCAGCTTGGTTGCCTCGCGGATCATCGCAGTTACGTACTGCTCATAAAACTGCTGCTTCCGCTTCTCTAGAATTGCAGCACGTGCTCCCTCTGCAACGAACATGCCGATTCCGCGTTTCTTGTACAACATCCCTTCGTCAACTAGGAGATTGACTCCTTTAGCAGCGGTAGCAGGATTGATTCGGTAGAAAGCGGCAAATTGATTCGTAGAAGGAACTTGAGATTGCTCCCGAAGCCGACCTTCGATGATGTCATCTTCGATTTTCTCTGCAATTTGCTGATAGATGGGGCGGCCGTCTTCGTTTAGAAAGCCCATAACCTTACACCTACTTTAGTTCATTACTTATGTAACTAACCATACTGCCATAGCTCCCTATTGTCAATGATTTACATACATTTCGTTTCTTTCATCACGGCATATCCGTGATTGGTATCTGCCCAGCTCATGTAACCGGAGTCGAAGCTTCGGGCTTTGCCGGGATGAGCATTGAGCATATGACACTGTCATATCAAATTGATGATTGCTGTGAATATCGCATATCACGGTTCAAAGGTAAGATACAGATATGAACTGAAAGGAAGGGATGATGGGCGTCATGAAGGGGAATGGCGGCAGATTGCGCTTACTGGATATTTTAAGAGGTTTCGCCATTTTGGGGACACTTGGAACGAATATTTGGATTTTCGCCCATTTGGGGGATCTAAACTATATTTTTACCTTCGCTGAAAATGGATGGTGGGCCTCATTTCAGGATTTCATCAGAATGTTTGTGTTGTTCTTGGTCAATGGCAAGCTGCTTGGCTTGTTGACGATTATGTTCGGGGCTGGACTGGAGATGAAATATCGGCAGTCATTAAGAAAAGGCCAACCTTGGCCTGGTCTCTATATATGGGCATCTATTATTCTTATGGCAGAGGGCCTCATTCATTTCATCCTAGTGATGGAATATGATATTCTCATGAGCTATGGCTTCACGGCTATCATTACTGCGTTTATTATAAAAGGAGGAGACCGTGCCATTCGCATGGCGATGAGGCTCATAGGTGGTCTGCATGGGGCTGTTATACTGCTGATTTTGGGTTTTGGTATCTATCTTGGCATAATGGGCGCTCATCTATCCTTAGGGGATATGCAAGGGACCGCATTACTATATAAGGATGGTAGCTGGCTCCAGCAGGTAGCTTACCGGCTTGAGAATTTCATGGTGCTGCGGTTAGAGGTTGTACTTGTAGTCCCTATGAACATTTTTCTGTTTTTGTTGGGCATACGTATGATGAGGTCGGGTTTCTTTGCGGCGGATGAGGAGGGAACAAAGAAACGAAAGAAGCTTTTACAAATTGGGCTTTATGCAGGTATCCCGCTTAACTTGCTTCTTTTTGTGCCCGGTGGATACTTTGAATTACCAGTACGATATTTATTTGCGCCGATCCTCTCTCTCGGATATATCGGGTTAATCGCTAAGCTGGTAGAGGCAAGTGAAAAGGCGTGGCTTTGGAGTAAGCTTGAACAAGTAGGCAAAATGTCACTTAGCTGCTATGTGTTGCAAAATATTCTTTCTTCCTTCATTTTTTATGGTTGGGGTCTCGGTTTAGGCGGCAAGGTGGATTCGGCAGCCATCGTACTTATCTGGTTGGCAATATGTTCATTCCAAATCATCTTTGCTTCTATATGGCTGAGGATTTTCAAGTACGGCCCGATGGAATCCGCGCGAAAATTCACGTTAGATCTCATAGGGAAATAATAGGTCGATGGATGAACGGAAAAGGTGTATATGATGTTGCAAAAATGGTATCCTGCAGATCAAATTGAAAAATATTTTTTGATTGATGTGTTTGCCGTCATGATATTAATTTATCAAGTCTTCATTGCGCACGGCACTGTCAATTTAGTTCTCAAACTTGTCCTCACCCTCCTGCTGCTCACTGCCCATTATGTTGGATTATGGTGGCGGGACTGGCGTCTACTTGCGGCCAGTCTTTTAGGGATGCTAATGCTCGCGGCGCTTAGTACTTACGTCGTCAGCGGAATCTTGATGTACGGATTTATTTTTGCAGATTTTCTTGGAAGAGCGAATAAAAAGGCAACGATGATTACGGGCATGGCAGGCATCGTCGCTATGTTTATCCTATACGGCTGGCTGGATCAAGGAAATCCGTTTGCTATTTTTTCAACTTTTTATTTTCCAATTATGGTTGCCCAGTTGGCAGCACCAATCGTGGTTTATACAAGAGAAAGGGCAAATATATTGAAAGAAAAACTGGATATCGCCAATGCCCAGTTGGAACGGTATATTCAAGAGGAGGAACGAAACCGGATTGCCAGAGATCTTCATGATACGCTCGGTCAGACACTAACGATGATTAAGCTGAAAAGCGAGCTGACGTTAAGATTGGTGGAGAAAAATCCAGAGAAGGCGAAGCATGAGCTGCACGATATTCTGCACACCTCAAGGTATGCGCTAAAGCAGGTGAGGGAGCTTGTCACAGATATGAAATTTGTTTCCCTGGAGAAGGAAATGCAGCTATCGAGAGATATTTTACAAAAGGCTGGCATTGAATTCATTGTGAAGGATGATGGAGCCATGATCCCCCTCTCCAATGCGGCCGAAACGGTGGCAGCACTTACTGTCAGAGAAGCTATTACCAATGTGATTAAACATAGTGAAGCCAGTCAGTGTACGATTACATTACATACAGAGCCCGAATATTATTGTATTCAAGTGAGTGATAACGGCAATGGCAATCTGAGAGAGGGAGAAGGAAATGGACTGCAATCGATGAGGGAGAGAATGGATATGATGCAGGGGGATATGCATATAACGGCAAGTCCGGGCAGCGGAACTAAGATTACGTTTAGGGTTCCAATGACGAACAGGCAGGAGGTTGCAGCAAGGTGATACGCATAGTGATCGCAGAAGATCAGCAATTGCTCCGTGGGACGTTATCGGCTTTATTATCCATGGAGGAGGACATCGAAGTTGTAGCGGAAGCTGATAATGGGCATGCGGCTTGGGAGGCTATTGAACAGTACGAGCCGGACATTTGTTTGCTTGATATCGAGATTCCTTTGCTTTCAGGTCTTGAGGTGGCAGAGAAGCTTAAGAAAGAAGGGCGATCCGCAAAAATCATCATCGTCACCACCTTTGCTCGCCCTGGCTTTTTGCAAAAAGCCGTGGAACTAAATGTAGAGGGCTATTTATTAAAGGATGAGCCGATTGAGCTTTTAATCGATAGCATTCGCAAGGTGATGGCAGGTGAGCGAGTGGTTAGCACCGACCTAGCAGCAGCTCTCTTCCTTAAGCAAGAGAATCCGCTGACCGAGCGTGAAACGGCTGTGCTGCAATTGTCCAGGTCGGGACTGTCAACCAAAGAAATGGCCAAGCAATTATTTCTAACGGAAGGAACAGTCCGGAATTATTTGTCTATGGCTATTCAAAAAATGGGAGTAGAGACTAGGCAGCAGGCGACTGAAAAAGCGTATGAGCGCGGCTGGATTACATAAACAGGGTGAAGGGGCTGTTCCAGAAGGGATATGCTCCCCATATCGTAGACAGGTAAAAAATAAAACCTGTTACTGTGAGGGGAATATATCAGATGGAGTGGACCCATACCAAGCTGTGATGCCACGCTGTGTATGCTAAGTACGAACCAGGGGGCTATGCCATGTAGTGTACCAGGGTGTGTGTACCGTGTGGTGTACCAGGATGTGTGTACCAAGTTTCGTATCCAAGGTGTGTACGCAAGGGCCAGTCCAAGATACCTATCGAAAGTGTGTGTATTAATTGGAATTAATGTATCTAATGATGCTCTAAACGAATATTACAGGGGATTAGATGGGTTTTATGTATTTAAAATCAAGGATCCAGCCCATGATTGGTTAGATCCATTTTTTAGTGACATGAAATCCATTAAAATCTACACTTCCTTCTTGTCGCAAAAATTTAGTACTATAAATCCATTTATTAAATTGAACTATAAAATGGAGACTGAGCTAGTACGGAAAATGTTCTTCCTGCGATTACTGCTGTTTCCAGATTACTTCGGTGAAATAGGTTCATAAAGGTAGGAATCTGATTGCTAGGGCGACTATAAGCTTATGCCTCCGAAGCGAGCCAGTGTTTTTTTCATTATGGCAATGAAATCTAATCTAATCTAATCCAGCTTCAGGGCATCGATCAGGCTGTCTTTGATATCCTGAATCCATTCCTTAGTCTCATGGGTCAGCTCTGAACTGCTGCTATAGATCAAACAGGTCTCTCGGCGAGTCTGCTCCAGTTCCTTCATAGGCAGAGCGACTAGTTCATTGTCCTTCAGCAGTTGGGGTCTGAGATAGGATTGCGGAAGCAGTGCAGCGGCTCGGCAAGTCGGGAGGAGTCGCACGATCGCTTCAAAGGAGTCGATCTCCATCCGTACGTCTGGAATAATGCTGTAGCGGCCAAACAGATCGTCAATCAACTTACGGTACCAGGTTCCTTTGGAGAAAATAATCATAGGCAGGCCGTTCAAATCCTCCATGGTGGCGGGCTCCCCCGCAGCTAGCGTATGGCTCTTCGGAACGACAAGCTCCAGGTGATCCTGAAACAGGGGAATACACTTCAAACCCTGCTCGGAGATGGAGGAGGCGACGACGCCAAGATCGACTCTTTTGTCGCGGACGTAGGAGACGATTTCATGAGTTTTGCCCGTAACTAGCTTGACCTCGATATCCGGCGATTTGTTCATCAGAGCGGTAACCAGCGGCGGAAGGGTCGTCTGGATCGTCGTGAGGCTAGCACCGAGCGTGATAACTCTGCGTTCGGCCGTTTTAAAACGGGAGACTGATTGCAGAAATTGCTGGTGGCGTTGGCGCTGTTCAAGAGCGTAGATATAAGCCTCTTGCCCGACGCGGGTCAACTCCAGCCGCTTTCCTTTGCGATCGAATAGAGCCACGCCCCATTCATCCTCCAGCTTAGCTATTTTGCGAGATAAGGCAGGCTGTGATAAATTAAGCAGTTTTGAAGCTTTGTTCAAGCTGGACTGCTCCACCACCGTCGTAAATACGAGTAAATCTTCCATCATAGAGTAAATCCCTCCCAAAAAATTTATATTAAGCCCAACTATTCATATTCTCATATCCGCTCCGCCTTATGGCCAATGCTATGGTACTTCTCGTTACTCCATGGATGGTTACACAGGAAAAACAATCCAAAGTCTAGTTATGCATAAATGTTATAACGATTAATAAGTATATTGCAATTCCATTATAAGATAAAAAGGAGTAACATTAAAAGTGACACAAGATGTTCACATGTTATTTAAATCACATGGTGATTAGGTCGTTTTGATGTGGTATTTATCATATACATTTTTGGCGACCGGTGCTGAATGATGTTATTGAATTGGGAACGATGGAAACGAGAAAGGGGAACACGCACTTATGAAAGGGTTTTATTCCAGAAAGCTGCACTCGCTCCTGGGTGTCATTCCATTAGGTTTTTTTATTCTGGAACACATGCTTACGAACTTTTCAGCCGTTGAAGGCGGAAGGCAGGGATTCATGAATGCCGTGGCATTTTTGAATAGTCTGCCGCTTGTGATTGTTATTGAAGCGTTGTTTATTTGGCTGCCACTGCTGTATCACGGTGTATATGGGATGTATATCGCATTTCAGGCCAAGCCGAACAATGGAAGGTTTCGCAATGAACGAAACCTGCGTTATTTGCTCCAGCGGATTAGTGGTGTCATCGTATTTGCGTTCGTGATTTGGCATGTTTGGGAAACTCGTGTACAAGTTGCTTTAGGTAATGTGACGCATGAGGAACTTGGTGCGGTAATGCATGGCATCGTTACGCAGCCGATCTTCTTTAGTATTTATTTAATTAGCGTAATTGCGGCTTCGTTCCACTTCGCCAACGGCATGTGGTCTTTCCTCGTTAGCTGGGGAATCACGGTTGGCCCGCGTGCGCAGCGCGTTTCCTCTAATATTTTCATGGGGTTGTTCGTGATTGTATCGGTAATGTTCGTCTGGTCGTTGTTCGCATTCCGAAACGTGGAATTTGCCGCAGAAGGAACGGCATTGCTGGAGACGCTAAGAGCGTTTGTAGGTTAAGGAGGCTTAGCTTGATTTAGAACTCGCTGTATAAAACTAGGTGAATGCTTCCGGAGCAAGTTTTGTTCGAAGTATTTCTAATGCAGTAACGCTGTACAAAACTAAGTGGATGCTTACGAAGTGAGTTTTGTTCGAAGTATTTCTAATGCAGTAACGCTGTACAAAACTTTTAGGAGTTGAAACATATATGGCTAAACAAAGCATTATCGTCGTAGGCGGCGGCCTTGCGGGGCTGATGGCTACGATCAAAGCGGCGGAGGCCGGGATCCAGGTGCATTTGTTCTCCCTTGTTCCGGTCAAGCGTTCTCACTCCGTCTGTGCGCAGGGCGGCATTAATGGAGCTGTTAACACAAAGGGCGAAGGTGACTCTCCTTGGGAGCATTTTGATGATACGGTATACGGCGGAGACTTCCTCGCGAATCAGCCGCCAGTTAAAGCAATGTGCGAAGCGGCTCCAGGCATCATCCATTTGATGGATCGGATGGGGGTTATGTTCAACCGGACGCCGGAAGGCTTGCTGGATTTCCGCCGTTTCGGCGGTACGAAGCATCACCGCACGGCGTTTGCCGGAGCAACGACAGGCCAGCAGTTGCTGTATGCGCTTGATGAACAGGTACGCCGCTATGAAGCAGCGGGATTGGTTGCTAAGTACGAAAACTGGGAATTCCTCTCGGCTGTTCTGGATGACGAAGGCATATGCCGCGGTATTGTGGCACAGGATCTCCGTTCGATGGAAACCGTGACCTTTGCGTCGGATGCGGTAATTTTGGCGACAGGCGGACCGGGGATTATTTTTGGCAAAACGACGAACTCGGTCATTAATACAGGTACTGCGGCGAGCGCTGTGTATCAGCAGGGCGTTCATTATGCGAATGGGGAGTTCATTCAAATCCATCCAACGGCGATTCCGGGCGATGACAAGCTGCGTCTTATGTCTGAATCGGCTCGTGGCGAAGGTGGACGAATTTGGACTTATAAAGAAGGAAAGCCTTGGTACTTCCTAGAGGAAAAATACCCAGCTTATGGGAACTTGGTACCTCGAGATATTGCTACCCGGGAAATATTCAACGTCTGCGTAGAGCAAAAGCTGGGTATTAACGGTGAGAATATGGTGTATCTCGACTTGTCTCACAAGGATCCTAGGGAGCTTGATATTAAGCTCGGCGGAATTATTGAGATTTATGAGAAATTTATGGGAGATGACCCTCGTAAAATTCCGATGAAAATATTCCCGGCAGTTCACTACTCGATGGGTGGCATGTGGGTTGATTACAATCAAATGACGAATATTCCGGGATTATTTGCTGCTGGTGAGTGCGAGTACCAATATCATGGAGCGAACCGGCTTGGTGCGAACTCACTCGTCTCGGCGATTTACGGCGGCATGGTAGCCGGACCGAAGGCGGTAGAGTATATCCGCGGGCTGAAGAAATCAACCGAGGATATCAGTTCTGCTGTATTCGAAAGAAATCGCAAAGCTGAAGAGAATAAGTTTGAAGGCTTGTTGGCGATGAATGGTACAGAGAATGCTTATGTCATTCATAAGGAGCTTGGCGAGTGGATGACCGATAATATGACGGTGGTACGTCATAACGATAAGCTTGAAGCCACTATCGGTAAAATTAAAGAACTGAAGCAGCGTTATCAAAATATTAATATCAACGATACGTCCCGCTGGAACAACTCCGGTGCGGCCTTTACTCGTCAGTTGTGGAATATGCTGGAGCTTGCCGAGGCGATGACGCTGGGTGCTCTGCTGCGCAATGAGAGCCGTGGGGCTCACTATAAGCCCAATTTTCCGGAGCGTAATGATGAGGAGTTCTTGAAAACGACGAAGGCAACATGGACACCGGACGGTCCACAAATTTCATATGAGGAAGTGGATGTGTCTTTGATTCCACCGCGGATTCGCGATTATTCGAAGGAAAAATAGGAGGGGAATGTCATGGCTATAGCGGAAACAGCGGCCAAGAAGGTAAAGTTTATTATTACGCGCCAAGACAAGCCGGAATCGGCTCCCTACACGGAAGAGTTCGAGTTGAACTACCGTCCGGGTATGAACGTCATTAGTGCCCTGATGGAAATTCAGCGCAACCCGGTAAATCTGAACGGTAAGGATACGGCGCCGGTATGTTGGGACTCCAACTGTCTGGAGGAAGTATGCGGTGCCTGCTCGATGGTAATTAACGGCAAGCCGCGGCAGGCTTGCGCTGCATTGATCGACAATTTGGAGCAGCCGATTCGTCTGGAACCGATGAAGACGTTCCCGGTCGTACGGGATCTCGTCATTGACCGCAGCCGTATGTTTAATGCACTGAAGCGCGTCAAAGCATGGATTCCGATCGATGGCACATACGATTTGGGTCCAGGCCCGCGCATGGCGGAGAAGAAGCGTCAATGGGCGTATGAGCTGTCCAAATGCATGACGTGCGGCGTATGCTTGGAGGCGTGCCCGAATGTGAATGAGAAGACCGATTTCATCGGACCAGCAGCAATCTCGCAGGTAAGGCTGTTCAATGCGCATCCAACGGGTGAAATGAACGCTGAAGAGCGACTGGATGCGCTGATGGGAGACGGTGGTATCGAGGGCTGCGGAAATTCGCAGAACTGCGTGCGTGCCTGCCCGAAAGGCATCCCGCTTACAACGTCCATCGCGGAGATGAATAAGGCAACGACAAAGCATATGTTTAAAAGCTGGCTAGGCGTGTAGCTCGCTTGATCAACCTGCGCAGTGTCTAACAGGATAAGCTAGGCTTCCAGATGGCGCAGTGTTTAACAGAATTAGAGAGGTCTGCTCTTCCCTTATGCCTGAGGAGGAAGCAGACTTCTTTTTTTTGGTTACGAGAACCGCTGGCTGTTCGTTGAGAACTGGAGACGATCGCATAAAATAATAAAATATTTACAGGAGAAATTAGCGATCTGGTCGAAATATTGTAAATTGGCATCTTCTCTAGCTTCTTCAACCAACCTGTTGGCAAACCATATTTCTGTGAAGCCCTTGGTTATTAATATGGACGAAGGTGCGCTTTATCGTTAATTATTTTCAAAAAAACGGCTTTGATTTGATAATGTCAAACTGGATTCGACCATATAAAATTAACTATTGCTTTTTCGAAGGGAATCACTATAATTAAATTCATACTTAACTTATAGGAATAATTTTGGTATATGAGGGGGAGCAATATGAAGAGGTCTTTTTTAGTAGTTATATTGGCAGGAATGCTTGTCGGTATATTGGGTGGATGTGCAGCGAACGACGGCAAGCAGGCTCAGAGCGATACAATTCGAATTGGTCTGGCGGCACCGATTTCCGGCACGCAGGCACAGTATGGACAGGCATTTAAAAATGGCGCCGAGCTCGCAGCGGCACAAATTAATGAGGCGGGCGGAATCGACGGCAAGCTGGTCGAGATTGTCGTTCAGGACGATAAGGGAGATTCTAACGAGGCTGTCAACGTAGCCAACAAATTCGTATCGGATAAGAGCATTCTCGCTGTAGTCGGTCATTTTAACAGCTCGGCTACATTGGCGACAGCACCTGTTTATAACAAAAATAAAATCGTAGAAATTTCACCATCTTCCAGTGCGCCTGGCGTTACGCATGCAGGAGAGTACACATTCCGGGTCATTACGACGGATGCGTTCCAGGCCGATTATTTGGCAGGCTGGTCTAAGGAACTCGGATACAGCAAGGTTGCACTGATTTATGAGCAATCCGACTTTGGGCTTGGTCTGCTGGATGTCTACCAAAAATCAGCTCCAGAATATGGTGTCGAGGTTGTAGCTGCAGAAGCTTATAACCCTGGTGACAAAGATTTTAGCACGATTCTGACGAAGATCAAAGAAAAACAGCCGGAGGCCATCTTTATCGGTGGATTCTACAATGAGGCAGCTTTGATTTCGCAGCAAGCGAAGAAGCTGAACCTGTCTGTTGACTTTATTGGTGTGGACAGCCTTTACTCGGAAGCCCTGCTTGAGCTGGGCGGAGAGTCTGTCGAAGGCTTTAAGATCATCGGCTTCTTCTTTCCAGGCGGCGACAATGAGGAAGCAACTAAATTTGCTGCAGATTACGAGGCGGCTTACAACAGCCAACCGGATACCTACGCTGCTTACTCCTATGTGGCGACTTCGGTTGTCATCGAAGCGATTAAAGAGAAAGGCGCCGATCGTGAGAGCATTAAGACGTATCTGGAAACCTTGAAGGATTACAAGGGAGCGACTGGCGTGCTAAGCTTCGACGAGAACGGTGACGTCGAGACGATTCCTTCGAAATTGACGGTTCAAGACGGCAAGTTTGAATTGTATAAATAATTGATTCCGGAGCAGGATTGAATTTCATTCCTGCTCCCTGGCTTTGAAAGGATGTTAGTATGCTCCTTCAACAATTAACCAACGGATTGACGATCGGGATGATATACGCCCTGATCGCGCTAGGCTATACGATGGTCTATGGCATATTGAAAATCGTGAATTTCGCGCACGGCGATATTTTTATGATGGGCAGTTTCTTGGGGCTCTTTTTCATGAAAGAGTTCGATCTGCCGTTATATCTAGCCTTTCTGTTATCTGCCGTTGTGACGTCCGGGATTGGAATTCTGATCGAGCGGTTGGCTTACCGTCCGCTGCGGCTGGCAGATCGGATCGTTCCCTTAATTAGTGCGTTAGGGGTATCCACATTTTTAATCAGTTTAGCTCAAAAATTATGGGGGACGGAAATGCGTCCGTTTCCGACGGCGTTTGGCAGCCGTACCTATACATTAGGAAGTATTACGTTTTCGGAAATTCAAATATTAATATTGATTTTGTCTTTTATCTTGATGCTGGGCTTACATCTGTTCGTCACGAAGACCAAGACCGGAACGGCGATGCGCGCCACATCAATGAGTCTGAACAACGCGGCTCTGATGGGTATCAATACGAACCGCATGATCAGCCTTGCCTTCGGCATTGGCTCTGCACTGGCGGCATGTGCTGGTATTATGGTCGGTATTTACTACAATGCGGTGTATCCAACGATGGGGTATATGGCAGGGATTAATGCGTTTACGGCTGCGGTACTCGGCGGAATCGGCAACATTCCCGGTGCGATGCTGGGCGGGATACTGCTCGGGCTGGTCGAGACGCTGGGCGGAGCCTATATTTCTACGCAGTATAAGAGCGTCATATCGTTTGCGATTCTGATCATCGTGCTGCTGATCCGACCGTCCGGCATACTCGGCAAAAAAGATATCAACAAGGTGTAGGTGATGAACTTGAGCTTAAGGAAAAAAACAGTCACATGGGCAATGGCGGCACTGTTAATCGTTTTGCCATTGGTGCTGCAGCAGGTGAATGATTACTGGATGCACATCGTGATCATGATCGGGATTTTTTCTATCCTGTCCATGAGTCTCAACGTCATTATCGGATACGCCGGGCAATTTGCGCTTGGACATGCTGCTTTTTATGGCATCGGCGCTTATTCCGCGGCCCTGCTTATGATACATTTCCAAATTTCGTTTTGGGTTGCGCTTCCTGCCGCCGCTATTATTGCAGGATTTTTCGGTTTTTTATTGGGAACCCCAGTCATACGTCTACGGGGGGATTATCTTGGAATCGTGACCCTTGGCTTCGGAGAAATCGTACGGCTCATCTTCGTTAATTGGGTGGATGTGACGCGCGGGCCTATGGGGCTGCCAGGGATTCCCGCTCCAACTTTATTTGGCTTCACCTTTAGCGGAAAAATGGAATTTTATTATTTGATTCTAGTGCTTGTACTGCTGACGTTTTTCGTCATTAACCGTATCGTGCATTCCGGCGTAGGCCTCAGTCTCTTGACCATTCGCGAGGATGAGACTTTGGCGCAATCGATCGGCATCCGTCCGAATAAATACAAGCTGCTCGCTTTTACGGTGGGAGCATTTTTTGCCGGTATCGCGGGGGCCTTCTGGGCAGCATATATTTCCTACGTCAGCCCGGATGCCTTCCGCTATTTGGATTCGGTCAATATTCTGGCGATGGTCATTCTGGGCGGATCGGCCAGTCTTCCCGGCTCGGTTCTCGGTGCGGTCATTCTCGTGGTGGCTCCTGAGCTGCTGCGGTATATGAGTGATTATAGAATGATGCTGCTGGGACTGGCGATTGTTCTGATGATGATCTTTAAGCCAACTGGATTCTGGGGAGAGAAGCACCGCAAGTATAATTTTTACGGCATGGCGCGGAAGGGTGAGGGCAAGTGATGGAGAAGGTACTGGAGCTGGATAAAGTATCAGTTAAATTCGGCGGACTGGTCGCCTTGAATAACGTCGACATGACGTTATGCCGTGGCGAGATATTATCGATTATCGGACCGAACGGAGCGGGGAAAACAACGCTGTTCAACCTGCTAACAGGCATCTATCAGCCTACCTCCGGTAAAATCATTTATAAGAATCGGGTCATCAATCGGTTGAAGCCGTTCAAGCGGGTGAGCTTGGGGATCGCCCGAACCTTTCAAAATACAAGGCTGCTGAAACAAATGACCGTGCTGGAAAACGTGCTTGTCGCTCATGCCGAGTGCAATGGGGAGACGCTGCTGCAATCGATTTTTGCTCGGGGATCGACGGAGAAACGGCGTGCAGCCATTGTGCAGGAATGCGTAGCGAAACTGGAGGTAGTAGGGCTGGCGGATAAGCTGGATATTCTCGCTGGAAGCCTGCCTTACGGGGAACAGCGGCTGCTGGAGATTGCCAGGGCGCTAGCCACCGGTTGCGAGATTTTGCTGTTGGATGAACCGGCGGCGGGAATGAATGCAACGGAAAAAGCCGAGCTCGTCAAAAAAATTCGCCAGTTGTCGAAGGAATTTAACATAGAGATCATTTTGATTGAGCACGACATCAGCATGATTATGGATATTTCCGACCGCATCGTTGTTTTGAACTACGGCGAGAAGATTGCCGAAGGCAGCGCGGAGCAGATTCAAAGCAACCCTGAAGTCATCAAAGCTTATTTGGGCGGGGAGGTCGAGGAAGCTTGACAAGCGACAACCAATCCATCTTAGAAATAAAAAATTTAAGCGTGAATTACGGAGTGATCTCGGCTGTAAAACAGATGAATCTCCATATTCAACCCGGGGAAATCGTGGCGCTGATCGGGACGAATGGCTCGGGGAAAACCTCGGCGCTGCGCAGTATTTCCGGCCTGAACAAGGAACTTCAAGGGCAAGTCTGGTTTGAGGGAAAAGAGATTACGAAGCTGGAGCCGCATCAGATCGTGAAGAGAGGCATCTCGCAGGTTCCTGAGGGCAGAGGCGTGTTTCCTGATTTGACGGTGCTCGAGAACCTGAAGTTAGGCGCCTATGTCCGGAAAGACAAGGCGGCCATTGCCACGGATATACAAAGCATGTTCGCATTGTTTCCGCGCCTGGAGGAGCGCAAGAAGCAGTTGGCCGGAACGATGAGCGGCGGGGAGCAGCAAATGCTAGCGATCGCTCGCGCTCTAATGGCCAGACCGAAGCTGCTGCTGCTCGATGAGCCTTCTATGGGTCTTGCTCCGCTGATCGTGAAGGAGATCTTCGCAGCAATTCGCCAGGTGAACGAGGAAGGCGTATCCGTGTTGCTGGTGGAACAGAACGCCACCATGGCGCTGGCTACAGCGCATCGCGGATATGTGATGGAGACAGGCAGCATTGTCGTAGAAGGCGAGGCTGCGGAGTTGAAGAATAATGACGTGGTCAAATCCGTTTATTTGGGGATCGGCTAATGGCAAGGAATAGAGAGAGGTTGTGCTTATGAACTTAAATCATCTAGAAATCTGGGTGCGACAGCGATCGTAGGAAGGAACATTTTGCGTACTTATACGTATTTGTCCGCATCTATTACGAAGAGTGCGAGCGATATCGAAGAGTGCGAGCTATATCGAAGAGTGCGGAGACTATATCGAAGAATGTGAGCTATGTCCAGGAATATGATCTATGTCGAAGTGTGCGAGCTATATCGAAGAATGTGGGCTATGTCCAAGTGTGCGAGCTATATCGAAGAATGTGGGCTATGTCCAAGAATATGATCTATGTTGAAGAGTGTGACCTATAGTATAGCAAGAGTGTAACTTATTTTAAGAATGCAACCTGCCTAAATGGATTTATAGTAGTTAGTTTTTGCGTAAAAGATGGGAAAGTAGATCTAAATGGATTTCATGTCGTTAGAAGTGGGGAAAAAGCCTAACTCGGGCTGGATTCTTGATTCTAGGAGCATAAAATCCATCTAGTTCCCTGAAACAATAGCTTAGAGCGTAACTAGATACATGAAATCCATTTAGAGTACGATGGCACAGTGTGTTACCGCTTCAGTGCAATAGTCTAGTGTATGATGGCTTAGTTCAATAGGCTAGTATGCAACAGCCTAATATGCAACAGCCTAGTGTATGACAACTGGGAATACAATAGCTTATATAAGATGAACTAAAGGATGTATTTGCCCCAGATTGATTTTAATAGCATTCCTTTGAATATTATTGTGCAATATACAGCCGCTTGTGCTGCAATGGGATATTGTTGAAGTTAGTACAGATAGATTATTAGAGGAGGCGTCTGAAAATGAGCCAAGAAAAACAGGATAAAATACAAGAGGATTCGCAGCAAAAGCTGAACCATGACGAAAGTCTGGAGCCGGTATCCCCTTATACGATCATGGCGAAATTGTTCGCCCATCTCTCCAAAGCAGTAGTGGACCGCTTTGGAGAAGAAGGGAAGGACGCAATCCGCGAAGGAGTGCGCACGTTTGGCGAGGAACGTGGGCGGGATATAGCTCGCCGTGCTGCGGCTGCCGGGCAGCCGAATGATATTCATAGCTATTTGCCGAACTACGATATGGGGCGCAGCGATCTGTTCGAATATGAGACAGAATACCATCCGGTTGAGATCGAGCAGAACTTTACAAGATGTGCATTTGGGGATCAATGGAAGAAGGATGGGATGGAGGAGTACGGAA
Source organism: Paenibacillus lentus (assembly GCF_003931855.1). Taxonomy (NCBI): domain Bacteria; kingdom Bacillati; phylum Bacillota; class Bacilli; order Caryophanales; family Paenibacillaceae; genus Paenibacillus; species Paenibacillus lentus. Next base: position 2,007,668 of record NZ_CP034248.1, read on the forward strand.
TACTCTACTGCGAGATGATTGATCCGGCGATTGCAAGAGGCTACAATCCGAATTTTGAAGTTGTGCATGACAAATACTTGCTTAAAGACGGGAATTGCCATTTCAGGTTCCAGATGAAACCATCGGAGAAGGAGCCTGGAGGTGAGGAGAATGGAGATCAATAAGGATCGCTTGTGGACGAGAGTGATGGAGCTCGGGGAAATCGGAAAGCAGACTAGCGGGGGAGTTACCCGCTTTTCTTTTACGCCTGATGAATCCCGTGCAAAGGATCTTGTTATCGCATATATGAAGGAGGCCGGGCTGGCTGTTCGGGAAGATGCAGTTGGTAATATCATCGGCCGTCGGGAAGGGACGAATCCCGCCGCCTCCGTAGTCCTCACAGGGTCCCATATCGATACGGTTCCCGACGGAGGAATGTTCGATGGAGCGCTCGGCGTGCTGTCGGCCATAGAAGCGCTGCAGCGAATGGATGAGCTGGGAATTCAGAACGTTCATCCAATCGAGGTCATCGCTTTTACGGACGAAGAGGGCTCCCGGTTCGGATTTGGGATGATCGGCAGCCGAGCTGTGGCCGGAACGCTGCGGCTGGAGGATTTGGAGCAGCGGGATGAACAGGCGGTTTCGATTGCCGATGCGATGCGGACTGCGGGTCTTGTGCCTGAACGTATAGGGGAAGCGGAGAAGCCGCCGCATGAAGTGAAGGCCTATATAGAGCTGCATATTGAGCAGGGGCGGGTACTGGAGAATTTAGATGAGCCTGTAGGCCTCGTGACAGGCATCGCCGGGCCCCTCTGGCAGCAGTTTACGTTGAGTGGACAGGCTGGTCACGCCGGGGCAACCCCGATGCATCTGCGAAGAGATCCGATGCAGGCAGCAGCGGAAATTATGAGCTATATTTATGCTGAAACGAGGAATTTCAGAAACGCAGTGGCTACGGTAGGGAAGCTTCGTGCTCTGCCTGGCGGAGTAAATGTCATCCCGGGGGAAGTTCAATTCTCGCTCGATTTGCGGGATATCGATGAAGCTGAACGGGACCGGCTGGAGGCGAGTATTCATGCCTACAGCAAGCAGGTCTGCGAGAAGCAGGGGATCGGATTGCAGATCGATCTGCTTCAAAGAGTAGCGCCAGCTCCCAGTTCCCCAGTGGTGCAGGAGGCGGTAGCCCAGGCTGGCAAACTCGCCGGATTGTCAGAGCTGCCACGATTAGTGAGCGGTGCCGGCCATGATGGAATGCAGTTTAGCTCCCATTGGCCGCTGGGCATGATTTTCGTGCGTTCCCGTGACGGCATCAGCCACAATCCGAAGGAATGGAGCTCTCCCGAGGACTGCGCGGCGGGAACAGAAGTGCTGTATCATACCTTGCTGGAGCTGGCGAAAGAAAGATAGATAGAGGATCATTCAGTATTAGGGAGCCGTCAGAATAGGAAGGTGCTAGCTTAAAAGGGGTAACAGACGGAGCCTCTGATATTAAGGTATATTCTGGAATATGCTAAGATAAACTTAAATAAGGGGCCGGTTGCGCCCGACCCCTCTGCACAACTTCCGCTATAAGAGCGGTTGGCTGGATGAGGTACAGAAATAGACCGTCACCCTATCACTAGCTGCACCCTAATTGTTAGACACACTTAAGGGTCTGTCAAGAATTTTGTGTAAACGAATGTAGAGGGTGATGCTTAGAGGGGGACTCCGCCCCCCTACCTCAAGTGCTGACCCACGCGATCAGGGAAGAAAACCGAAAACTGTAGCAGCATTTGTCCCCAGTTCTGAACACGGCCCGTCCATTTCCGTACAACGTCCATTGTGGATAAATACAGCATTTTAAGGAGAGCCTCGTCGCTCGGAAAGATGCTTTTGCCTTTTGTCACTTTGCGCAGTTGACGGTGATAACTCTCGATCATGTTCGTGGTGTAGATCAACTTGCGAATTTCCGGCGGGTACTTGAAGAATGTAGCGAGCTCGCTCCAGTTGTTGCGCCAAGAACGGACGATCAGAGGATACTTTTTGCCCCACTCCTCCTCAAAGCGATCTAGCTCCACAAGCGCCGCTTCTTCGGTTGCTGCTTTGTAGATCGGCTTCAGATCGGCAGTCACCTTCTTCAAGTCCTTGTAGGACACGTAGCGCGTTGAATTACGGATTTGATGGATGATGCACTTCTGAATTTCTGTAGCGGGATAACAAGCGCTTATCGCTTGCGAGAAACCGGTTAGATTATCGACACACGTAATGAGAATGTCTTGTACGCCGCGGTTTTTTAACTCGTTCAAGACATTGAGCCAGAACTTGGCCGACTCGTTTTCGCCAATCCACATGCCTAGGACGTCTTTATTCCCGTCCAGATCGATGCCGATGACCATGTAAGCCGCCTTGTTGACAATAGCTCCGTCTTGCTTCACTTTGAAATGAATGGCGTCGAGAAAGACAACGGCATATACGCTCTGTAGCGGCCGATTTTGCCATTCCTTAACCATAGGGATAACCTTGTTTGTCACGTTCGAGATCAGTGTCGGGGAGACTTCGATGCCATACAACTGCTGTAGATGATCTTGAATTTCACGCGTGCTGACGCCCTTCGCGTAAAGCGCAATGATCTGTTCCTCAATGCCTGTGACATTGGACTGATGCTTCTTCACCACAAGCGGTTCAAACTCGCCCAAGCGATCACGGGGTACGATTATTTCTTGCTCACCATACTCACTGACGACAGTTTTCTTGCTTTTGCCATTACGGCTGTTTGACGTTGCTTTCGCCGTGATGTCGTGCTTGGCATAGCCCAGATGTGTTTCCATCTCCGCTTCGAGCATCTCCTGGATTGTTTCTGCAAACAGGTTCTTTAATGCGTTTTGAGCATCCTGTGCCGTTACCAGATTATTCTCTTTAATGAAGTCGCGCAACTGTTGTTTCGTCCAAAGTCCCATGTATTCTCCCAACCTTTCTATTAGTTCCATTTTAATAGGTTTTGGAGTTTACACAAACTATTTTACAGACTCACACTTAACATTGGAGGTGTATTTTCTTTATGGCTAAATAAACAACAAATACAAGCTGTAAGGAAGTATTTTGAGGGGAGAAAGACTAAAAATCCCTTGCCCTTTGCCTTCGAAAACAACCTACCCAGCTTACCTCCAGTTCCCACCAACTTATTTATTACTGTTCTTATGGTGATGTTTTAGCTGTAATTATCTTCGTCAGCAATAGACGTATAGCTTCACTACTACTCACAATATCAACGGTCACATTAACTAATTTTATATACCTTGCATTAGGCAGGTTATAGACATTCCTGTTAAACTCAAGTTTACCTTCGAACAAAAGAAATGTTCACAGCCAGACTTAATAAACATCAAGTGGTGCGGATTTGTCAAAACGGAAAGACAATAGCCAGCATTGGTTGTGAATATGATCTTAGTGAATCTGCATTGGATTGTTGGATAATAAAAGCATAAACTAGAATGTTTTATAGAGAGTGAGAACCGAGCCTCAGAAGAACTGCTTGCTTTGCATAAAAAAAGTCAACGTTTCAAGGTATAATGCAAGCTCGCTAAATATGGGGCGAAGTAATGCACTTTAAAACAACTCCTTGGTATCAGCAATGTACGAAATCCAACAACTGCCATGAAGTACCTTAACTGAAAGGTTTAAGCCCGCCAAAAACGAAGAAGAACAGTGACTTAATGGAATATGGATAGCTACGTTAACTGTAGGGATACAAAATTCTTGACGCTATTCAATCAAGGTGGAATTAGGAAGGTATTCCATGTTAGCTTATCGAAAAAGCTGTTCCACATTACGCCGTGTAGCCAAGTAAAGTGCTAACATAAATCAGAAGAAATTTTACATAATTAGATATATAATGTATTATATAGTAATAGTTCATGAGTTACAAAAAAAGTAAAGATGAGGTTAGTGATAATTTATGTCTAAAAAGGGTTTAATTACAATTCTCTTGTATGTATTTTTAAATATATTTGTATACTTACTATCCTTTAATCTAACTTACTTTCTAATATCTGTATCTTTATCTACTATATTAACTGGGGTTATTGTAAAACTTAGACCGAGCTTTACTGGTATCAAGTTTAAAGATAGAAAAAGTTTTTATATTATGATGGTTGTGGGTATTGGAGTTTTTTTGCTGGAATTGATAAGATAAATCGTGCATTTCAAAGCGCAAACCTAGTATGAAAATGTAATGCTCCCCATTATCAAGACACGATTTCTTAGGAAATAAGTTAATTTTCTTGTCTTGTAATCTAGCAATTTAGGGTGCAATTTCTTCAATTAAATGCGCATATAATTGATCAGGTTTGGCTTCGGATAGATCGCCTCCAAGGCCATTAGTTGCATCAGACGGCGGACACGCTTACGATTAGTTTCGAAGCCCGGAACCAGGTCATTCGTCGATAGCCAAAACAAGGATGCTGGCGTATAAATCTCGTCAATCCGGTGCATGTTCTGTACGTTTTCTTTCCGGAGCTTCTGCGATTGGCGCAGGTGTAACCGCTAACATTGAAGCTAGAAACCTACTAAATCTTTTCATTGTAAAACCTCCCAGTTTTATTAGGTTATACATTATTATACTAAAAATATATAATATTTCACCGGTTACAAGTATAATGTGGACGTTACTTTGAACTTAGATATATAATTCACATATTTGGCCGGAAACAAGACAGCGTTTACAGATGATTGGTGAGACTAAGAATATGAATGTATATATTCTGTCTCTAGTTTAGCTGGCGCAAGTTCCAGTGGACTCAAGATGAAGCACTATAGTTATCATCTTATTACAGATGACTTAACGATCAAGGGCATTTGGTAAACTATGAAAGGGGAATATGCTTAAAGAGTATTGTACTGTTAAAAAACGTTTGGTTTAGAGGGGGAGTTTTGAAAAGATAGCATCAAATATATTGAATCGAGACTTTTGCGATACAATAAAGCTAAATGAATAATGGGTAACGAATATTCCGGAATTCATTTTTTGTTAACGACGAAGTTAATACATATAACTCGCGTATCCAAGATTCTAGACAATTCATTTCAACGTTTGATTGACAAGTGCACAGAACTTACACATTTAAAGTAGGGATTTGGGTATTAAATACCTTAGTACCAGTAGGCTGTATAATATCGAACTCATGCTATAATAACAGTCTGACTATAAATTGTCTAACTTGTAGGTTCGCATCAATAACGGGCAATGTCATTAAGATAAGATCAAAGACAAGACCGGGAGTAAAACTGGAATGCAAAACGGCATGGGAAAAAGCCCTGTGCCGTTTGTTTTTTGGTTCAAGCAAGAAAAAAGCGCACAGCAAACAAAGCGGATAGACTATCCGCTTAAAAATTGTTCATGTGAACCGAATTATGCTACTCTGTAGACGAAGCTAACAACTGATTTATAGCGAATTTTACGCGTATTCTTCTGCCCTGGGCGAAGGGGGCGAATCGGTAAAATGTTATTGCGAATCAGTGCTTCAACATCGGGCGGGGGTTCATCATCCCTTGAGCGCAGGAAATATCTACAAACGTGAACGGCGACTGTGAAGTTGACTTGGTAGGAGTGCCGTTTATCCATTTGCGAAATGACGACGTGTGAGGTCATCATTTCAGCGAAATTGTACATGATCATTCTTGCAAAAATCTCTTGGATGATGAACGCTTGCTTCTTTGCGTGAAAATTGGTCAGGCCAACGGTATATTTTAAGGCCCGGAAAGAGGTTTCAATGCCCCATCGTAAGGATAAATAGACTTGAGTTCATCGGGTGGGAAATCAGCGGCAGATAGATTCGTTATGACGGTTTCATATACACCATTGAACAGGACAAAACGAACAACCCGAAAGGAGAAGGGTAATACAAGTTCTCCTGTCGATCCAAAAAATCAAAAGTAGAAGCGGAAGGGACGAATTGTAAATCTCAGGATGAGCTTTGACCTCTTTGGTTTGTTTTTTGGTGAGTGTCAGATGAATGTGGCGATCAAACTCTCCGCTAGAAGGCAAACGCAAGCCCGAAAGAATGCCATTGGAATCCAAATCCTTTACCCGTATGACATAATTCCACCCTTTGCGTTCCAAATGCGCCAAATTGTTGTAACTTTCATAACCCCGATCGGCAATCACAATGGTTTTGCCTTTGATGGGGGAACGGCCAACCATAGTCGCCAGCGCCCTTCCCTTGTTGCACAACCTTCGTGGCTGAACAAGAGCATCAACGTAAAGTCGGTTACACAGGTCATAGGCTGCATTCAAATGCAGCAGGTTATAGCCTTTCGTGTTTGGTTGGCTTTGAAAATAGGTGTCCCTGTACGTAGGATCCGTTGTGAAATGCAAATCCGAACCGTCTATGACGAGTAAACGATACCCCCGGTAGGGTTTTTGACATAGGGTGCTGGCGCGGCTGATATTTCTCGGATGAGGGATGTCAGCGTTTCTATTAGCGAATTCGCATACTCATTCATTGGCGAAACCTCCTCGTTTTTTCAAGGGGCTTCGCCACACACTTCCATCCACTTGTCAAGTCCTTTTTTCTTTTGCATGCAAAAAAAGAGCGGGCTATCATTTCGATAACCTGCTCTTTTCACGATATTTGGATCCCTAACTTAATGAAATTGCAATAACGGGCGGTCTATTTCTTTGCAATTGGTTGACAAGCGCTACAAGGATGGTAACGACCAGCGTTAATAGCGCTGCAATAAGCGAATCAAATTTGGAACCGACCTAGCCTTGGACGGATCTGAAAGGATAGCCAAATTGATTAGAAATCCTTCCAGCCGCAGTGAGTAAATCCGCAAGGATTAGCTCTTCATTCTCCTTAATTCGGGCGAGCGAACCAATGACGCTGATCGTGCCGATAGTTTGCCCTGCGGCATCCTTTACTGGTGCGGCGATACTATATGCGCCCGCCTCGATTTCCTCGTCCTCGATGCTGTATCCTTGCTCCCGGATTTGCTGGAGGCAGTTCAGCAGCTTCTTCTTCTCCGTTATCGTCTTTTCTGTCAGTTTGGTCAGTTTATAGTTTTGTAGTAGACTTTGCAGCTCAAGCTCCGGCATATGGGCTAGAAATATTTTGCCCGAAGCGGAGGCGTGCATCGGCAGCTTGCTGCCTGCCCGCGAGCTAACAATGAAGTAGTTGTTTGGGGATTCCACCTTGTCTACGCAGAAGATTTGCTCATGCTGATAAACGTATAAGTGAGAGGTCTCGTGAAATTTCCTAGTTAATTCCGTAAGATATGGATGCCCAATTTCCTTAAGGTCTAGGCTTTGTGAGACCAAATTGGCCTTGAGCAAAAACTCCAGACCGAGTCGGTATTTGCCGTTATTCGGGTTTTTGTCGATATATGAATAAGCGCAAAGCGTATTAATCAAACCATACACGGTGCTTATGTTCAAGTTCAGCTTCTCGCTGATCTCGGTAAGGGAAAGCTGCGTATGTAGCGAATCAAAGCAGTTTACGATATCAAGCGCCCGTTTCACGGATTGAATCAGGCGTGGATTTTTCTCGTTCAACACTATAACCTCCAACTATATTTCTGTTATTTTTATCTATATTCACTATGTTCAGGTCTTTATCCGACAATGTCAATAGGAGTTTAATATGTAGTCGGCATCAACTCTAGCGAAGCATCGAAATATGCATTGTACGAACAACAACATAAAGCTTTAAAGGTATACCCTGCTACAAGATGACGGCCTTGACCCGAATTTAATCGGAGCCAAGGCCGTCGTTTTATTATGCCTATGTAAAACGATGCAATCTAGCAAGCTTCACTTAACTGCACCTTAATATAAGGATAATACCAAGCTAATAGAATGAATTTATAGTAGTCGTATAGACGTCTAGACAAATGAAAAAGAAGGAGAACGATTTGAATCGGTTACTAACAAGCTCCAAATATGTTTTTGTAGGTTTTATGCTGCTGTGGACGTTGTTCCCCATTTATTGGGTGACGGTCATCGCCACGCAAAATTCATCGGATTTATTTTCTAAGGTGTCGCTGCTCCCTAGTTCCATCACATTGCAGCATCTGCTGGACATTTTTGCGGAGGATCATTATGTATTGCCGTTGTTCAACAGCATTCTCATTACAATGTGTTCCCTGTTGGTTGTGTTGTTGTTTGGGGTATCCAGTGCTTATGTATTGGGAGGAAGGACATTTAAAGTCGCGTTTAAGAAAACGCTGCTCATCTGGATTCTGCTGGTCAGAGTATTGCCGCCGATTACGTTTGCGCTGCCTCTCTACATAATAATGAACAACGTAGGTCTTCTGGATACAAAGCTCCCGATTATACTAGCCCATGTGCTGGTCAACATCCCTTTAGTGATTTGGTTTATGATAGGCTTCTTCGCTAACGTACCCGATGAGATCGTAGAAAGTGCGCGGATCGATGGAGCCTCCGAATTCCAAATTTATGCTAGGGTCGTGCTGCCGTTAGTGGTGCCAGGGATTGCCGCTGTAACGATTTTATCATTTATGGCTTCATGGAATGAATATTTGTATAGTGTTATTTTCATTCAAAGCCCTAGCGACTTTACGATTCCGCTGAAGCTGGCCACGCTAAACAGTGAACAGGAGTTGACGGAGTGGGGCAAGGTGGCGAGCGGCGGTATCGTGTCTTTGATCCCCGTAATATTGATCGCTATGCTTATGCAGAAATACTTGATGAGCGGTCTAACTGCGGGCGCTGTGAAAGAATAGGAGGATAACCATGAAAAAGAATGTTTTTATACTCATTAGTCTAATTTTAGTCGTTAGCCTACTGGCAGGCTGCCAAAGTAAGGGGCCGGACAAGCTAGTTGTTGCCGCAAGGGGAGGCTCTCATGTGACGGCGATGGAAGCTGTGAAGGAGGCCTTCGAAAAGGAGCATAACGTGCAGGTTGAAATTCTCGGGCTTGAAGCAGCGGATTTGAAGCAAAAAATATCGTTGGACGCAAAAAATAAAAACGGTGCTTACGATGTAATCATGGCTGACGATCCTTGGATGCCGGAATTCAGCGAGGCGGGCATTTTTGCTAATCTATCCAGCCTAGGCGTTACAGAGGACGCAGATTTTGAAGCATCGTCACTGGCCTTGGGTAAGCATCCGTATGCTACGGGCGAGCTATATGCTCTGCCGTTCTCTGGAAATGTCCAGTTGTTCTTCTACAATAAGCAACTGCTCGATAAGCATAATTATGAAGTCCCTCAAAGCTGGGAAGAGGTGCTGAGTATGGCGAAAGCGATTCATGAAAAGGACGGAGTCGCCGGTTACGTTATTCGCGGCCAACAAGGAAATCCGATCGTATCCGACTTTTTGCCCATTTTCTGGGCGTACGGCGGACAAGTATTCGATGAAAATTGGAGTGCGCAGATCGATTCTGAAGCAGGTAAAAAGGCATTAAACACATACATGGAGCTTCTCGCCGTAGGGGTGAACTATGAAACGACAGATATCGTCAGCTCGTTGTCAACGGGTCAGGCGGCGATGGCATTGGGCTGGCCGTCATGGTTTATTACGGGCGAAGAGGCAAGTGCAGAATATTCGCCGGTACCGGCTCAAGCTGCAGATGGCGCCGAAGCGTTCGCTACGGGAATGATCGGCAACTGGATGATGGGAGTAACGGCGAATTCGAAAAAACCTGAGCTGGCCGCCGAGTTTTTAACGTTCATTACAAGCCGTGAAATTCAAAAACAAATGGTAGAGCATGGCGGAGTGCCAACGAGAAAAAGCGCATATCTGGACAGCGAATTGTCTGCGAAATACAAGCATTTTCCGGTCCAATTGGAGGCATTGGAGAACTCTGTGGCAAGACCGAGAACACCGCTTTGGTCACGCGTAGAAGAAGCCCTCGGCACGGAGCTATCCGCTGCGATCGCTGGCACGAAGACGGTGGGGGATGCACTGTCCACAGCGAATCAAAAGATCAATCAGATTATGAAATAAGGTTCATCCAAAGGTGAAGGAGTGGAATGAACTTGGATAGCAAGCAGCGGTTTCAATGGGCCATGCTGGCCCCTGTTATTGTTCTCTTAACTGGATTAACGGTTTTTCCAATCGGCTACACGATCCTGAACAGTTTTACCGATTATTATTATTTGGCCAATGAATCCAAGCAGTTTGTCGGGTTTGCTAATTACATCAAGGTCATACAGGACGAAGTGTTTCTTAAAGCGGTTTGGAACACGGTGAAGTTTATGGTGCTGGCGGTTACAGCTGAAATCGCTTTGGGACTAGGGCTGGCTGTGCTTGTCGAAAGCCTGAAAAGGGGCTTGAAAATACTCCGCATTTCGTTTCTTCTCCCGTCTTTGCTGCCGCCCGTGACCGTGGCGCTGATTTGGCAAATGATGCTCAGCAATCATAATGGCATTATCAATCATTTGCTGTCTTATTTCGGGGGAGGGCCGTTTAATTTCTTAATGGATATCCACATGGCCTTTTATGCCATCTTATTCATTGATATTTGGCAATGGACGCCGTTTGCCTTCTTGCTGATCTATGCCGCGCTGCAGGCAGTCCCTAAGCTGCAGTATGATGCAGCCAAGGTGGACGGGGCAGGAAAAGGCCGCATATTTCTTCATATTACGCTGCCGAATATTATGCCAAGCCTGCTGATGGTCGTTTTACTCCGCACGATCGATACCTTTAGACTGTTCGATAAAGTGAATATATTGACCGGCGGGGGGCCTGCCAATTCTACAACGACGATCACTCAATATATTTACAGGCACGGCGTATATAATTTGCAAATCGGCTATGGCGCTGCCGCTTCGATGATCATGGTTCTTCTCGTGCTGACGTTCTCGATATTCTACATTAAGCGGTCGATCGGAGGAAACGGGCATGACCTACGTTATTGATTTTTTGAATGTTGGCTTCGGTGAGGCTGCGGTTGTTCGAATTGAAGATGGGCAGCGTTCCTATTGCCTTGTAGTGGATGCTGGCGATGCGGATTGTCACAAGCACGCGAGAAGATGCAGCCTGGAGCAGTATGTTCGGGAATACGGGATTAATAAAATAGATGCGTTGATTTTGACTCATTTCCACAAGGATCATATCGGCGGGGTGCGCGAGGTGCTAGGGCATGTTCCGATCGGGGAAATTTTACTACATGTGCCTTTGCCGTCGCATCTGTTAAACAGTAGGTTGAGCGATCATTCTACGCCGATATTGGCGTCGCTATCTCTGTACATTGCCATTCTGAAACAAGCCAAGGAACTTGGTATTCCTGTGCGTCAAATCAGTGAACCATTCGCCTTGTCCGAGCTAGCGGTTGAGTTCAGGCTGCTGACGCCAAACCAGGCGAAGCTGCAGCAGCTCCAGGCTGAGCTGGAGAGCTTGGAGGTGGAGGCGCTGAATCGTCAGCAGGAACGTTTAACGAGGATTGATCGAATGCTGAACGATACCGCCCTGGCCGTGTTGATTCGCTACAAACATAATCCGGCCGCCCTCCTGACTTCTGATGTTGGATTGGATTTCTGGAGCCCGTATGAATCGGAGATCAAGGACGTCTATCTGCTGCAGGCACCGCATCATGGAGATGCACAGCGTATCTCCCAGGCGTTGTTGCACACCGTGTCGCCCAAGGTTGTCGTGGTCAGTGCCGATGATGAAGGGACGTATCAATTGCCGCACCCTGAATTTGAGGTCGCTGTAACAGAGCATTCTGCGGCGCGCATTTACTATACGGAGGAAGCCGGGAGTAGGCATAGAATCATTCGCATGGACTTGAATGAGAGGACGATACACCTGATTAAGTAAGCACGGATTTATAAAATCAGATCGAATAAGGGAACAGTGATGGCATGAATTTAAATGACTTGATGAATGAGATGGAGGAATGGGTAGAGCAAGCAGCCGCCCTCCAGCTGGATGCGCTGAACCGTAAACATATGCAGGTACAGACCAAAGCACATGATACGGATTTTGTTACGGATATTGATCTCAGATCAGAGGAGATCTTGATCGATTGCATTTTGAAGCGATATCCCGATCATAGTGTGTGGACCGAGGAAGGCGGCAAGCTTGACAAGCAAAGCGAGTTTGTATGGGTGATCGATCCGATCGACGGCACGACGAACTTTATCCATGGTTTTCCGTTGTCATCGATTTCGATCGCCTTGCAGCATAACGGGATTACTCAACTGGGAATGGTCTACTCACCACCGTTCTCCATGAAGTTTCAGGCAATTAGGGGGCAAGGTGCCTATTATAATGGGCAGCGTATCCAAGTGTCACAGACAAAGGATTTGAAGAGCAGCTTGCTTACAACGGGTTTTCCTAGCTGTGGCCATGAGCCTATCATTAACCTGAAGTATTTTAACAAAATGATAGGTAGGGTGTCGGGTATTCGCCGTACAGGCAGCGCTGCGCTCGACTTGTGTTTTGTTGCGGCGTCGTTTTTTGACGGATATTGGGAGTTCGATCTTCATGCATGGGATTGGTGCGCGGGGGCTTTGATCGTGGAAGAAGCAGGGGGCGCGCTGTTCACGAGGGAGGTGGACGGCCATTCGCTTTTGATCTGCGGCAATCCAGAAATCGCGGAGCTGCTCCAATCCAGCTTGTTGGAGAAGGATGAACTATACAAGAATCGGGGTCAATCGATTGGTTAGTTACCAGAATATTAAGTTGGAAATTGAAAAAATGATCGACAGCAAGCTATGGAAGGTCGGGCAGCGGCTTCCGTCGGAGTATGAGCTGGCGAAGTACTTCAATGTCAGCCGGGAAACGCTTCGAGCGGCCATCAAGCTGCTGGAGCAGGAGGGGAAATTGCTTGTCAAGCACGGCGTGGGCACCTTCGTCATTAAACCGCTGCCGATGATACCGAGCCGTCTGGAGTTTCTTCAAAGCATCGGAACGATGATTAAGCTATCTGGCTTAACGGAGGAGAACAACAAGGAAATGATTGGGGAGGTGTCATGCACTGATGAATGGGCTAAGGCGCTGAATATTCAGGCAGGCGATAAAGTTGTGAAGCTGGAACGTATTCGTTATGCAGACGGAGAGGCCGTCACCTATTCCATCAACGTGATGCCAAAAGATTTGGTAGGCGATGCTTTCGAACGTGTGGATTTTAACGGCTCGTTATTCCGTTTTCTTGAGGAGGAATGCGGTATTGTTATCGCCAGAGCGGATACGGAATTGCTGGTTCCGTTCAAAAAGGACAAGCATGTGCAACGATTGCAGGTCGATAAGGAGGAAGAGACGCCGGTTATTTTGCTGAAACAACTCCATTATGACGAGCAAAACAGAGAAGTGCTGTACTCTTTCGACTATTTAAGGAACGATGTCTTTCATTTCTGGATACGCAGGGAACGAAAATAACTCCGATAAAACGCCTCCAAGCGTGGATTAGAATGCAGATAGCAACATACTTATCGATATTCATAAAGCAGCATGAATGATGCATTATGGTATAACACGGGCAGAATCAACGAATGACCATGACTTAGCAGACAATGTTTTATAAAGTGCATTCTGGTGATAGCATAATTAGAAGAGGACGTCTTGGAATTTCCCGAGATGTCCTCTTTTTGCCCTTTCTTTATTTTGATAGCGTTGCCTATTTGGTCGAGAACGCTGGAGTATTGGTAGAAACCGATAAGAACACGTACACGAATTTCAACGAGGGAACACCTGATCAATGAGGAGCTCAGATGCTGGGATCGCTGCTTCGTATCTGATTCGGGGAGTTATGCTACCAGGGCTGGAAAAGGCACAAAGTGGTGGCAGATGCTAGTACGGCGAAGGCTGTTGACACAGTCAAGCCATCTATTTTAATCGTTCAACCTATATAAATGGATTTTTAGCAGTTAGTTTCTTTGGCAAGGAAGAAAAAGTAGATTTAAATGGATTTCATGTCGTTAGAAGGAGGCAAATTGCCAATCCTGAGTTATATTCTTGATTTAGGTGCATAAAATCCATTTATTCTCTGAAACATTCGTTTAGAGCATAATTAAATACATGAGATCCAATTAGTCTACGGATAGAACCTATACCATCCAAAGAATCTGGGAGCAACAGTAATCGCAGGAACGTTTTACGTGTTTGCCTGTTTGCCTGTTTGCCTGCTTCCTCACATTCCTTTCAATAGTATCTTATATACTTTCTTTTTGAGAAAATGCATGATTTAGAGAGAGTGTTAGAGTTAAAAGAAACTTTGGATTATTAGATTTTTATCTATCTGTTTCTAGCGAACAGGTTTTCTATACATTAGCTAAGAAGGCAACCGAACGGGAAGTTGAAACAATCAAAATGATTTCAACCGACAGATCCCCATTAACTAAATTCAAGAACATCTAGAACAGATCAACTACTAAGCGCCGCTTGACCTGTTCTATTGTTGCAGTCCATATTATAACCATCAACAAAGATCGCCGGAAATGAGAAAGAAAGGATAATGAGGATGGATATGTCTAGTTTTTTTCGGGTAAAGGATGCTCCCGATTTTGTGATGTATTCGACTTCCCATCTCGTAGGGATGGGGCTGTTGCTATTGCTGATTGCAGTGCTGTTTGCGGGGAGAAGGTATATTGGTTCCAGCGTGTTAGCTATGAAGGTGATTCGCTATGGCCTGCTTGGTTTGCTGTTGTTATCTGAAATTGCTCTAAACTCTTGGTATGTGTTTGAGGGACAATGGGATATTACGGATACTTTGCCGCTGGAGCTGTGCAGTGTTTCATTGCTACTGTCGATTGTAATGCTGCTAACGAGGAACCGATTGCTGTACCAGATATTGTTTTTTGCCGGAATTGGCGGGGCCCTGCAGGCATGGCTGACACCGAGTTTGGACTTTGGGTATCCGCATTTTCGTTTTTTTCACTTTTTCATTGCGCACGGGGCGATCATCCTTGCTTCGCTCTATATGACCTGGATCGAACACTATCGGCCGACATGGAAATCCATTGCTTGGGCCATGCTATTCCTGAATGTACTCGCCTTGGCTGTCGGTGCGCTGAACTATGCCATCGGTGCTAATTACATGTTTTTACGAAATAAGCCGAGCACGCCTTCCATACTGGATATGTTCGGACCACATCCCTATTATTTGTTGGCGGAGGAGCTTATCGCTCTCACGATGTTTATTGTTATGTATGCGTTGTTCTTCTGGATTCCTGATCTAAGGAGGAGGGTTACCAGACAGTCGGAGAAGGAGAGAGAGCTTACAGGTTAGACGAAGCTGTGTGTATTATAATGATGTTGTATTGTCCACAAAAGGAGGAAGCTAAGATTATGTGCGAAGCAGATGAATCCAAGGCATTAACAGCCATCTCGGATCATTTGGACTACGGATTAAGCATCGTGTTCATCGGCTTTAATCCAAGCATTCGTTCCGGGCAGGTTGGGCATCATTATGCCAATCCTCGCAACAATTTTTGGCGCATTTTACATAGCTCCGGCCTCACGCCTAGATTGTATCAAGCTTCCGAAGATGGGGAGCTGCTGAAGCTCGGGTATGGCTTTACGAATATCGTAGCGCGTCCGACAAAAGGAGCCGAGGATATAACCCGGGAAGAGTATGCGGAAGGCCGTAAAATTTTGCGGGCGAAGCTGGAGAAATATCGTCCGAAGGTGGCATGCTTTGTTGGTAAAGGCGTCTATACGGAATATAGCCGCAAGGCGCGAGCAGGTTGGGGATTTCAGGAGAGTCCTGTCGTGGAAGGAATTCATGAATTCATGAATTCGTAGCCCCTTCGTCCAGCGGTCTGGTGCGAATGCCGATGTCTGAAATCGTGGAAATTTATGCGAAGTTAAATGAGTTCATAACGGAAGTGCCTGCTTCAGAATAAGGGCGTATAAGGGCCTTTTTTTAAGTTTTTCGCGGAGCTGAAATCATTTTAATAATCGCAATAATCATAAGAAAAAAACAACCGTTAAAATGTGGTCTATCAATAGAAAGTCCGTCAATAGACCTTTTTAAGAAAGCTTATCCTGTTAGGCCAAAATCGAATAAAATCATGGAATTGGAAATTTGATCCACCCCATCATTCCTCTCGACTCTTTCAAGGTGATATGCTATGATATAACCTTGATAACGTATTAACGAACTAAAGTGTTTAAAGTTGTAGGGACGAGACGGGGAGGATCAACATGAAGAGAAATAAACTAATTGTGCTTGGTTTAATTGTGGCAGTGATGATAGCTGCGTTAGTAGGATGTTCCGGCTCCGGTGGAGCGAAGGATGACGGAAAGCTCATTATCGGAGTTGACGATAAATTCGCGCCAATGGGATTCCGGGATGAGAAAAATGAGTTGGTTGGTTTTGATATTGATTTTGCGAAAGCGGTCGGCGAAGAAATGGGTGTGGAAGTAACCTTCCAGCCGATTGATTGGAAAGCGAAGGAATCTGAGCTGAACAGCGGACGGATTGATCTGATTTGGAATGGATATACAATTACGGAAGAGCGCAAAGGCAAGGTTCTGTTTACGAAGCCTTACTTGGAGAATAGTCAGATCATTATTACTTTGGCGGATTCCGATATTAATTCCATAAATGACCTAGCAGGTAAAAATGTAGGTCTACAATCGTTGTCTTCGGCGGCGGACGCGCTTAACGCTAATCCGATCAAATCCGAAGTAAAGAGCGTTACCGAGTTCGCGGATAACGTACTGGCACTTACTGACTTGAAGACGAAGCGCCTGGATGCGGTCATTATTGACGAAGTTGTGGCTAGATATTATATGTCCAAAGAAGAAGGAACATTTAAACTGGTTGAGGAGACCCTTGCTCCTGAGCAGTATGGAATTGGTGTCAAAAAAGGCAACGAAGAACTGCTGGAGAAGCTGCAAAATGCAATAGATACACTGAATGCGAACGGCAAGATTGCTGAAATTTCAGAGCAATGGTTCGGCGAGGACAAAATTTTGAAGTAGACGTTGGTTAGTTATCCATCCATTTATAGATAGGAATTTAAGAAAAGTCATCATACGATAACCGGATCGCTTATTGTCCGGTTTTTGTTTTTGGGGAGACGAAATATATGAGTATAAGTTACCTATGGGACATCACGATACCGATGCTGCAGGGCGCCAGAACGACGATCCTACTGTTTCTGCTTGTCATCCTGATATCGATTCCGCTGGGCTTTCTCGTGACGTTAATGGTGAATAGCCGTGTGAAGCCAATTAGCTGGCTGGCTAATGGTTTTGTGTACGTGATGCGTGGAACGCCGTTGCTGCTGCAATTAGTGTTCTTTTGCTTTGGCTTGCCTATGCTCCCAGTCATTGGTGAGTATCTTGTTTTGGATAGATTTGTTGCTGCTGGGCTAGCTTTTATATTGAACTATGCTGCCTATTTTTCGGAAATTTTCCGGGGCGGTCTACTGGCTGTAGATAAAGGTCAGTATGAAGCGGCGAAGGTACTGGGACTTAGCCGCTGGCAGGCGTTAACACGAATTATATTGCCGCAAATGTTTCGTGTAGCTCTCCCTGCGGTTTCTAATGAGTCCATTACACTTGTCAAGGATACGGCCTTGCTTTATGCGGTATCTGTACCTGAATTGCTCTACTTTGCACATACAGCAGTAAACCGTGACTTTACGATCATCCCGCTCATTATCGCAGGAGCTATTTACCTGCTAATGACTTTAGGGCTTACCCTGTTGTTCAAAGCACTTGAGCGAAAATTCAAATTCGAATAAAGGACTGTGAGGACTGTCTAGTTATGGCAATCATTGAAGTTAATCAATTGAAAAAAGTGTTTGGTCAGCTTGAGGTATTAAAGAGCATCTCCTTCAACGTCAATTCGAGCGAAGTAGTAGCTGTGATCGGCCCTTCTGGCTCTGGGAAGTCTACGATGCTGCGCAGTCTAGTCCATTTAGAAGAGGCGAATGGCGGCAGCGTCAAAGTAGGGGATAGATATCTTGTTAAAGACGGCGTTTACTCCAGCAGTCAGCAAATCAAGGAGATTACTTCCCGTATGGGGATGGTGTTCCAGCATTTTAATCTGTTTCCGCATTTAACGGTCAAAGGCAATTTGGAGCTGTCACCGAAGCTGGTTAAGGGGATGTCCTCTGTCGATGTGTCCAAGATGAGCCTAGAGCTGCTCGATAAAGTAGGCTTATCTGACAAGGCTGACGTTTATCCGTCCAGTCTGTCCGGAGGGCAGAAGCAGCGGGTAGCCATTGCTCGCGCCTTGATGATGAATCCGGAAATCCTGCTGTTCGACGAGCCGACCTCTGCCCTCGATCCCGAACTGACGGGGGAAGTGCTGCAGGTTATGAAACGCTTGGCCGAGGAGCGGATTACGATGATCGTGGTGACGCATGAAATGGGCTTTGCCCGGGAAGTCGCGGATCGAGTCCTGTTCATGGCGGACGGCGAAATCATCGAGTCCGGCGCGCCGGAGCAGATCTTTGGAAATCCGCGGCATGAGCGGACACGGGCATTCTTGACCCGGGTATTGGCTTGATCAGTGTTTCGTCTCGCGAACAATGAATATAATACTACAAGGGCTGTCCCAAGATCTGAAATGACTCGGGAACAGCCCCTGTTTATATGTGCACTACAGCAAAGCCTATAATCATTTTGACTTAAGACTGCAAAGATACTGGTACAGGTACTCCCTGCTTATCAACTGAACAGCTACATTCAACTGCATACACCAAACTGCGCACACCACGTTGTCGTACATTAAGATGCATACACCAAACTGCGCACACTATGCCGTCGCACATTAAATGGAGTCCGTGTATCTAATTATGCTCTGAACGAATGTTTCAAAACAATAGATGGATTTTAGGCACCTAAAATCCAAAATCCAGGCCATGACTGGCAAATCCCCTTCTTTTAACACATGAAATCCATTTAAATCTACCTTCTCTTATTTGCCGTGGAAACTAACTACTTTAAATCCATCTATATAAG
The DNA here is from genome assembly GCF_003931855.1 of Paenibacillus lentus. NCBI lineage: Bacteria > Bacillati > Bacillota > Bacilli > Caryophanales > Paenibacillaceae > Paenibacillus > Paenibacillus lentus. Next base: position 2,026,509 of record NZ_CP034248.1, read on the forward strand.
TTGAACTATTAAAATGTATACGTTGAACTATAGACTCTCAAGCTTGCTGCGATACATTTTCGGAGACACACCCTCCTGCTTCTTGAACACTTTGCTGAAATATTTGACGTCCCGAAACCCGACCATTTCCGCAATTTGCGAAATTTTCAAATGAGGGTTTTGCATGAGCTGCTTCGCCTTGTCGATCCGGTAAGTGGCTAAATAGTCGGAGAAATTAATGCCGAATTCCTGCTTAAACTTACGAGAAATATATTCCCGGCTGACGAAAAAAGCGCTAGCAATATCAAGCAAGGACAGATCATCGTCCATATAGTTCTGCTCAACGTATTTGACGATATCATTAATTGTCCGCTTGTCTTTAGCCTGCCGTTCGTTGATCACGCGAGCCAACTCGCTCATTAAACTATAAGACCAATCCCGCCAGGCGAACAGCGTAAAAGCATAACTGCCCGGGTGGGGAGGCTGATTCAGCCGGTCGCTTTGCTCCAATGCGGTTTCGGCATTCCCGGCGGCATCGCCCAATGTCTCCCGCAGGAGCTGGACGCGAAACTGCATGACCGCAGTTGTCCATTGCTGAAGCTGCTCCGGCGTAATGCCCTCGGTTCGGGCGAGCTCGCTAACCCATTTTTGCGAGGCTTCGGAAATTTGCCCGTCACTTCCGCTAAGGACAGCCATCTTCCATTCCTCTCTAACCGAACTGAAGGTATACTGGCCATGTCTTTCCGCCGAATCGTCGCTTTCTGCTTCAAGTGAATGCACATAGGCGTCGCTCCGCAGCACGTTGCGCCTGGCCAGTGCCATCTTCGCTTCGGCATATTGAGCCGGAAGGCTGTGCGGAAGCTGGCCTGCCAAGCCGATCCCGAAATGCATTCTGCGCTGAAATGTATGGAACAATCCTTCGTTAATGCGGAAAATCAGTTCCTGAATGTTGCAGAATCGCTCCCAGGTCAGAATAATAATTTCCCAGGGAGCACCCCAATACTTGAAGGCGATGCCAGAACGATCTTTGGCGAGGAACTCATTGCAAACATTAATGATGGCAAAGTGCATTAATTCGCTGTTGTTGCCGAATCGCTTGAAGAGCAGCGCATCGCTGGCATCCAGCTGCAGCAGCGATAGCTGTACGGCTTCGGCTTCCATTGGGATGGCACCCTCATTGCGAAGGCGACGAACAGAAGCCTCGGCGGCGCTCTGATCGTCAATAAGGGAGGAGAGCAGCTTCTCCCCGTAAACCGGTTTGAATTCATTCAACTGGATGTTTTGCCGCTGTATGTCGATCCGATCCCGCTCCTCTTCGCGCCATTCCGTCACTGCTTTATGAACCGCGGCATTGATCGCCTCAGCTTCAATCGGCTTTAGGATATAATCGATTCCTCCATGGCGGACGGTGTTGCGGACGAATTCGAAATCGTTGTGACCGCTGACCACGATGAATTTAATGGTATCGGCAAATTCGCTGATCCATTCCATTAGCTCCATGCCGTGTCCGGAGGCCATCATCATGTCCATAATGACAAGTTCTGGGCGGGACTTGCGGATGAGCTCCATCGCCTCGTTGCCGCTTCCGGCCTCCAGAATTTCATTGATGCCGTGGGCATCCCAATCTACGAGAAGATGGACAGCCTTACGGACTCTGGCTTCATCATCTACAATAAGTGCTTTCATCTCTAATCACACTCCGCTTCTATCTTGATCAGGAATGATCAGGGTGATTTGTACGCCGACCGGATCAAGGTTGCTGATCGCCAGCGCGGCATTATCTCCATTGACAAGCTGCAGCCTAGCGAGAACATTGGCCAAGCCGATCGAAGGGCGGCTTGTCTCATCCCCGTCATTCACCGGTTGATGGATTGTGGCGGGGGATAAATCGCTTAGTTCCTCCTGCAGCTGTTTCAATCTGATTTCAGGGATCTGTGCCCCATTGTTCTGTACGACGATCTCCACCTGTCCTCCCCGCCGCAGCCGCTTAGCAAACAGCATGACTTCGCCATTCCAAGCTGTACGATCCAATCCGTGTTTAAAATAGTTTTCGACGATCGGCTGCAAAATCATTTTAGGCATAGGCAGGTCAAGCAGCGAATCATCCACATCATAATGAAATTGGAAGCGATTTTCAAATCGTTCCTTCTGCAGCTCGATATATGCTTTCACATGTTCAAGCTCGTCCCGCAAGGTAACGTTCTTATCCTCGTTATGCATGCTGTAGTGCATCATTTTCGCCAGAGCCGACAGCAGCGCATAAATTCGCGGCATCTTCAATTCCAGCGCTAGTGTGCCTATAATTTGCAGCGTATTATTCAGAAAATGGGGATTGATCTGGGCCTGCATCGCCCGCAATTGATTCGTCTTGTTCGCCAGTTCCAGCTTGTATTCACGCAAAATCAGGTTATTGATCGTGTCCATCATACTGCGGAAGCGCAGCATGACCGCACCAATCTCGTCATTGCTGGCCGGCTGGATGTCAACGTTCAAATTACCGGATTGAATTTGATTCATATACCGATTTAATTGCTTAATAGGTGCAGTAATTCGCAGTGTTATAAATATAGTGGCACCGGCGATGACCATAAGAGAGATAGCGAGAAGCAGCAGATTTATAGTTACTGCCTTGTTGGCTTCTTCGTTTAAATACGATACGGGGATTTGTTTAACAAGCACCCAGTTTGCCCCCGCCTTTTCTAAACGCTGATATATGAAAACATTGTTATCTTGCTCGAAATGTCCGTGAAGCTTGCTCGCAGCCGCGATATGTTCATTATACCAGTCCGATTCCAGCGGCAGTCCAAGCTGACTTTCATCGTCGCTATAAACGATAGCACCGTTCTGGTCAAGAATATATACTTTTTCATGATTGATTTCGTATAAATGCTCCACGATTTCTGTAAGCGCCGACAGCTTTACATCGATTGCCAGATAGCCGATGACTTCGCTTGAAGGTACCTTTTCTATCTTGCGATGCAGCGTAAATACAGGCTCGGGCGGGTAGTTTGGCTGAATGGGAGCAAATCCGTAAATATGACTCATATGCGTCTTCTGCACGGTTAAACTACGATCATTATTAAGCAAAATATCCTCATATGGATCGGTGTCGTAATGTCGTTTAGGCGTGTTCAATGTGAGCAGGGTAGCTCTGCGATTTACATTCTCGTAGAGATACACCTGATAAATATCCGGGATTGATGTTGAAATATAGGACAAGGCGGCATATACCCGCGAACTGCTCTGTGGGTCATCATACCCACCTTCGAGAAGCCGGAATAATTCCGCATTGGAATAGATGGTGGACGAACTACGATTGAGATCACTTAAGAGTTCAGCAAGATTTCGCTGACCTTGGTATAGCAAATTGGCATTCTCCTGAACAGCCCTAGTTCTTAATGACTGAGTGGTGTACAGGTAAGTGACAAACATGGTGGCTACAATGGGAATGATCGTGGCGATCAGCATAAAGACGATTAACTTGGTGCGAATGCTATTCCATTTCACTAGGATATCTCTCCGATCAATAAATTACACCTGAGTGTTCACCTTAGTAGGTGTTCCGAAGGATGGAACACGTTCATAATTAACAATACAACAGTTACTCGGTAGAAAGAAAGGGGGCTGCGGCATGAGCAGCAAGCGACTGTCTTCATGGGGGCTGCAGTTATTTTTTATAGGGCCTGTTCTACTGTTCTTTGCAATTATCATGATCGTTCCATTCTTGCTTGGTATGTATTATTCGTTGACGGACTGGAACGGTGTATCTGGATCAGTGAACTGGGTAGGTTTAGAAAATTTTATCAAAGTATTCAGGAATGACCCGGATTTCTGGTCTTCGTTCTGGTTTACGGTAAGATTTACTCTTGTAGGTGTAATACTTACGAACGTTGTCGGATTTTTCTTGGCCTATTTCCTAACTAAGGCTTTGAAGCTCCGCAACGTTTTGCGAACGATCTTCTTTATGCCGAACGTCATCGGTGGACTGCTTCTCGGGTTTATCTGGCAGTTTATTTTCATTAAAGGATTCTCTACGATGGCGGATCTGACCGGATGGTCATTCTTTGGTCTACCATGGCTAGGGGATGCAGCAACAGGGTTCTGGGGAATTACAATTGTGTTCGTATGGCAAACAGCAGGGTATTTGATGGTTGTTTATATATCCTCACTGACGAATGTTCCCTCTGAAGTGATGGAAGCAGCAGAAATCGATGGTGCAAGCCGTTGGCAAATGCTGCGCAGTATTATTATTCCGCTGATTATGCCAGCTATCACCATCTGCTTATTTCTTGCCATATCCTGGGCGTTTAAGATGTTTGACTTGAATCTGTCACTGACAAAGGGTGGGCCATTCAAGTCGACAGAATCCGTAGCTATGAACATTTATGTGGAGGCTTTCCAAAATAACAGATATGGTATGGGGACGGCTAAAGCGATGTTGTTCTTCATCATTGTTGCTGTGATCACTTTGTTCCAGGTTCGCCTGACGAAGAGCAAGGAGGTCGAAGCTTAATGAAGAAATATGGCGTTCGAATGATAGTTACAGAGCTTGTTATGGTATTGGTAGCGTTAGTCTTCTTGGCACCGTTCTACTTCCTGTTTGTTAACTCAGTCAAGCCGTTTGGTGAAATTATGTCTAATTCGGCAAGTTGGCCAGCGGTATTTCATTGGGAGAATTACAGTAAAGCGTGGGAGCTTACTAGATTTCCAGAGGCGTTTACCAACTCATTAATCATAACTGTCATTAGTGTGCTGCTCATGGCGCTGATCAGCTCCATGGGAGCATACCGTATGGTTCGCTCAGATACAATATTCAATAGATTGCTGTTCTTCTTATTCATAGCAGCGATGGTTATTCCGTTCCAATCGATTATGATTCCGCTTATGCGCGTCGTGAACGTGCTTGGCGTGAATAACAGCATGGCAGGCCTTATTCTAACCTATCTCGGTCTGGGCGCGCCGATGTCGTTATTCCTCTTCCATGGTTTCGTCAAATCGATTCCACTGGAAATTGAAGAAGCGGCTACGGTGGATGGATGCACGCCGATTACTGTCTTTTTCCGGATTGTACTGCCTATGCTTAGACCGATGTTGATGACGGTTATTGTACTAAATTGTCTTTGGGTATGGAATGATTATCTGCTTCCATCACTAATTTTGCAAAGACCCGAGATGCGCACGATTCCACTTGCAACCTTCGCATTCTTCGGACAGTACACGAAGCAGTGGGATATTGCTCTTCCAGCCTTAGTGCTAGGGATTGCTCCGATTATTATTTTCTTCCTTTTCCTGCAGCGTTATATTGTTGAGGGAATTGCAGCTGGCTCGGTCAAAGGCTGATAGAAAATGAATATGACCGAGTAAGCTGTTCCATAAAAAAGTGAAAATACAGCAAGGGGGAAACAAACGAAATGAAGCAAAAAAAATATTCTATTGTATTGTTGTCAGTCATGATGGTAATGTCTCTGTTTCTTGCAGCATGCGGCGGTAAAGACAATGCGTCGGGTAATGCAAACGGGGCAGATGATGCGAAGAAAGAACGAAAAACAGTAACCATTTTTCAGTTTAAAACGGAGATTGTAGAGGGGCTTAACGAATTAAAAGTTGAATTTGAGAAGGAGTACCCGGATATCAAGCTTGATATCCAGACGGTCGGCGGCGGCGCGGACTATGCTGCTTCATTGAAGACGAAGTTTGCTTCCGGTGATGCGCCTGACATTTTCTCTAATGGCGGATACACTGAGATGGAAATGTGGCTTGATAAACTGGAGGATTTGTCTGATCAGCCTTGGGTAAAGGATTTGATTCCATTGGCAGCAGAGCCAATGACCAAGGATGGTAAAGTGTATGGTATGCCGATGAACCTGGAAGGCTTCGGATATATTTATAATAAGGAATTATTTGAAAAAGCGGGCATTACCACCCTGCCAAAGACATATTCCGAGTTGGAAGCTGCGGCTAAGCAACTGCAGGAAGCGGGTATTACACCTTTCGCAAACGCTTATCAGGAATGGTGGCTTATGGGGAACCAAGGGATTAGCGTAGCCTTTGCCCAGCAGGATGACGTTGATGGTTTTATTGCAGGACTGAATGACGGAACAGCATCATTCGTCGGCAATGAGAAGTTCGAAAACTGGGCTAAATTGATGCAGCTGACGGTAGACTATGGCAACAAAAATCCATTGACAACCGACTATAACACTCAAGTTACAATGTTCGCCAATGGGGAAGCGGCCATGATGCAAGAAGGCAACTGGGCACAAACGATGATCGATGGCATTAATCCAGATATGAGCATTGGTGTGCTGCCTATGCCGCTCGGCGATGATCCAGAGGAAAATGATAAATTGACGATCGGTATTCCAGCCAACCTAGTGATCAACAAGGAATCTGATGCTAAGGAAGAAGCAAAAATATTCTTGAATTGGCTCGTAACATCGGATATAGGGAAAGAGTACATTGTAAAGAAATTTAAATTTATCCCTGCATTGTCAACGATTGAAGCAACACCGGAGGATATGGGTGACATCGGTACAGAGCTTTGGAATTACATTGAGGCAGATCAAATTTACGGATTGCAGTCCTCTAAATTTCCAGATGGGGTAGCTCAAGAGTTCGGCAGTGTCATTCAGCAATTTATTGCAGGTAAATCTGATGTGAATGGCTGGGCTGAGAACATGCAGGCAGCATGGGACAAGCTGAAATAACATAATAAATTAGTAACATCGGCTGCTTCTGAGACTTATCAAAATGTGATGAGTGAAAGGAGCAGCCTTTTCCATTCGAAATTTACTTAATTTAGAACGATCGGGAGGCACTGGCTATGAACAAATTTGCGAATCAGGTACAAATCGGCGTCGTTTATTATCCGGAGCACTGGGATCCGTCCCTGTGGGAAGAGGATGTTCAACTGATGAAGGTGACGGGCGTACGGGTCGTTCGGTTGGCGGAGTTCGCCTGGAGCCGGATGGAAAGCACTCCAGGGGTGTATCATTTCGAATGGCTGGATCAGGCGATCGATTTGTTCCATAAATACGATATCCGCGTCGTCCTTTGTACGCCGACCAATACGCCTCCACGCTGGCTGACCGAGCTTAGGCCCGATGTCCTGCCAAGGAATGCGGACGGTACCATCACTTATCCGGGCGTGCGGGGTCATCGGTGCTATAACAGCGAATCGCTGCGGGTCTACGGCTCGCGGATTATCGAAGAGATGACACAGCGCTATGCCCATCATCCTGCGGTTATCGGCTGGCAGACGGATAACGAATACTGGGTAATCGATTGCCATTGCGATGCTTGCGATAATAAATTCCAGGAATGGGTCAAGCGGAAATACGGTACGCTCGAAGTCGTTAACCGTGAATGGGGAACGGTCGTTTGGAGCGGGGAATACAGCGATTGGTCGCAGGTCGGCGTGCCATATGGAGGATCGAGACATCAGAACCCGTCCTATTTGCTGGATTTTGCCCGGTTTCAGTGGGACTCCATAGAGGAATTCCAGCGGGGTCAGCTGGATATTATACGCAGGAATTGCCCAAGCCATTTCGTGACTCATAATTTTCATACGTATCCGCAGAGGCTGAATTTGTACCAGATCGGTGCTGATTTGGATTTTGTCTCCTTCGATTATTATCCGAACACCGCGCCGGACAAGCAGTCGACCGGTCCGTACAGCGGAGCGCTGGCCCTTGATGTCACCCGCGGAATCAAGCGGCGGAACTTCTGGATTATGGAGCAGCTCAGCGGCTCGCCGGGCTGTTGGTTTCCGACGTGGCGGGCGCCGTATCCGGGCTTCATCCGCGCGTTCTCCTGGCAGGCGATCGCCAAAGGGGCTGATACGGTGGTGCATTTCCGCTGGCGCACGGCGGCCACAGGGGCCGAGCAGTTCTGGCATGGCTTAATTGATCCCAGCAATGTTCCTGGACGCAGGTTCTCTGAATTTGCCGAGCTTTGCGGAGAGGTTAACGCCTTATCCGGTAAGCTTCAGGGAACGGCTCCAAAGCATGAGGCGGCAATACTGCTGTCGCATGAGCAGCTTGAGGCGCTTTGCATCCAGCCTCAGGTGGAAGGTATGGACTATTACGAGAATGTGAAGGACTATCATCGCGCGCTGACGAAGCTGGGGATCGGCTGCGATGTCATCGAATGGACGCAGCCTTTGGACGGCTATAAAATCGTGGTTGCTCCAAGCTTCTATCTGCTAAGCGAGGAGGCTGCAGCCTCGCTGGAGCGTTTTGCAGAGGCAGGGGGCACGGTAATTGTCACGAGCCGCTCAGGGGTTAAGCATATGAACAATCAAGCGGTTATGCTGCCGCTGCCTGGACTGCTCGCGGAATGTACCGGAGTCAGGGTAGAGGAATATGATCCGATCGGTCAGGACAAGCATCGGGTCGTTAATAGCGAAGGACGCTCCTTCACCTGCTCGCAGTGGTGCGATATCCTGAGCCTGCAAGGGGCGGAAGCGATCGCTTGGTATGATGAGGATTTCTACAGCGGTGTGCCTGCTGTGACGGTGAATTCATTCGGCGGAGGGCGAGTGTATTATCTTGGTACGCATTTAGAGGAAGCTTATTTGCAGGAACTGTTCGAAAAAGAGGCAAAGGCGCATGGAATGCTGATGTTCCCTGATTTGCCGGAGGGCGTGCAAATTGTGGTGCGCAGCGGGAAATCCGCAGCTTATCTGTTCGTGTTGAACTTGAGTCGTCAGCCCCGTCAAGTCATATTGCCGGCGTCTTATCACAGCGTCCTTTATGGCAAGAGGCGGCAGGAGACGCTAAGCCTGGAGCCTTATGGTGTCGATGTAATGGAACTGCCCGCATTACCTTAAGAGAATCATACCCTGATCTTGATTTAGTCGCCTTTACGGCAGCGCCGGGTTTATCTAGTATTAAGTACAGAACGGATCGCTATACGATCGAAGAAGCAGTTATATATTTTAATGCAAATTTCATTCTATTAACTTGGCAGGGGGAATTCACGGTGACCATCATACAATTTCCGGAGAACTTTGTTTGGGGCGTATCTACCTCGGCTTATCAAATCGAAGGTTCATTGGATAAGGACGGGCGTGGCCCGAGCATCTGGGACGTTATGGCGGCAACGCCGGGTAAAATCTATCAAGGCGATGACGCAAGCATTGCCTGCGACAGCTATAACCGCTACGAGGAAGATATCCAACTGATGAAAGAGCTTGGCGTGAAAGCCTACCGATTCTCTGTATCGTGGCCGCGAATTTATCCGAACGGCTTCGGCGAGGTCAATCGCCAGGGAATAGAGCATTACAAGCGGATGGTGAAGAAACTGCTTGAGAACGGGATCGAGCCGTTCTGTACGTTGTACCACTGGGAGCTGCCGCAGTCGCTTCAGGAGAAGGGCGGCTGGGAGAATAGAGAAACGATCGACGCCTTCGTCATGTTTGCTGAAACGATGTTTCGCGAGTTTGACGGCCTAATCAAGCATTGGATGACTTTCAATGAGCCATGGTGCACCGCGATCAACGGCCATTTGCTGGGCAGGCATGCACCGTGCATTATGAATTGGCAGTCGGCCATTCAAGTGGGGCACCATTTGCTGGTTGCGCACGGCAAGACGGTGGCGAAATTCCGCGAGCTTGGAACAGCGGGCGAGATCGGCTATGCGCCAGACATTTACTGGTACGAGCCGTTCTCACGCAAACAGAAGGATATCGACGCAGCATATCGGGCATTTTCCATTTACACCTGGTTTGTGACCCCTGTATTTACAGGGAAATATCCGGAGGAGATGGCCGCTTGGATCAAGACGAAGGGCGCCGAACCCGTCATTGAGCCGGGCGACATGGAGATCATTTCGCAAAAAATAGATTTCCTTGGTCTGAACTTCTATGGCGGTAACATTGTACGGCATAAGGAAGGCAATAATTATTTGGATCTGGAGCATGTCGATCTTGGATACGATAAGTCGGATAAAGGCTGGTTCATTTTCCCCGAAGGTCTGTACTTGACCTTAAGCTGGTTGACCGAGCAGTTCGGACCGATTCCGATTTATATTACCGAGAACGGTGCCTGCTACAATGATGAGGTAGTCGATGGGAAGGTCAACGATGTTCGCCGTATTAAATTTTTGGAGAGTCATATTGCCGAGTTAGGTCGAGCGATCGAATCCGGCGTGAAGGTGAAAGGCTATCTCACTTGGTCTCTGATGGATAACTTCGAATGGGCTTTCGGATACTCCTGCCGCTTCGGTCTGATCCATGTGGATTACAGAACGCAGGTACGCACACCGAAAGAGAGTTATTACTGGTATCAAAAGCTGATTCGCAAAAACTGGTTTGAGCTGGAAAGCCGCTAAATTTGGCGAAAAAATATCATTTTACTGAAACATGCCCGCCCTCGATGCGAAGGAGCGGGCTTTTTGTCGGATTTAATTCAAATTTAAATAGTTTATAATAGTTTGAAGATTTGACAGCAGAGGTGATAGTGGCGGGATGAGGAGATGGAGATGGTTATGGCTTCCGCTTGTATTTTTGATCATTCTACTGGCGGGCTGCGAGGAGAGCAAGAAATTTACTATGGAGCAGGTGGATGTGTCGGCGAGGATCATGTCCAATGGAGATCTTTTTATACAGGAGTTATTCACCTACCGGTTCGAGGGCAGTTGGAATGGTATGACGAGGTATGTCGACCCGGAAGGGCATGAGGGAATTGAATTTTTTGAAGCGTATATTCCGCCGGACGGAAAGCATTTTGCAGACTTTACATACGACGATTTGCAGCGTCTGACCGTTGATTTTAATGAGAAAAATGATACGTATTATATTCACACGCCATCTTCAAATGAAATGAAGCGCGTATATTACCGATATCGGGTGAAGGCTGCTGCGATACGTTATACGGATACGGGCGATTTGTCATGGAGCTTTTTTAAGAACAACAATGATGATATTCAACATGTCACGATCGAATTGCAGCTGCCGAAGGATGATAGCGGGGATAGGATTTATTATTTCCTGCATGATCGTACTGGTGGCGAGGTCTTGGCCAAGGCCGGGGAAGACGGGAAAGCTTACATTCATTATTACAATGAGCTTCTCGATCAGGGAGGCACATGCCGCCGAATCCCTCTTCCAGCAGCAACGGAGGCTTCTCCAGCGGGGGCGGCGGAGGAGACGGTGGAGGAACCGGAGCTTTTTAGCTGCTGCGATATAAAGAACCTGACAGCTTGCCTGTCAGGTTCTTTGAGTTTTGATGGTGATGGGATTGGGACATTACATTTGCTCCAGCAGCACCTTCGTGATTTCCGGGTATCCGGTTACTAGGTGATGTGGCTGATGATCTGATTCCGGCGTGACGTTGCGGTGATTGAACCAGAGCACCTTCCAGCCCGCATCCAGCGCCCCGACAACATCGTTACGCCAAGAGTCGCCGATATAACAGCAGTTCTCAGGAGCCAGACCAAGCTTGTCGGTCACGTGTTGAAAGAGCCGCACATCCGGCTTCGTGAAGCCAACAGCTCCTGAGATGAATATTTGGTCTTCGGGTATCAGTTTGGTTAGAGCGAGAGCCTGGATTTTATTCATTTGGTGGTCAGGCGGGCCGTTCGTGATTACGCCGACTATGAAGTTCCTGGCTTTCAAGTCCGTGATTAGTTCCTTTACACCATCAAACAATCCAATAGCATACTGTAAGCTGAGATATTCCTCCTGCACGGCTTGAGCTTGCTCAGACGTAAGCTGTAGGTCAAATTCGGCTAAGGCCATCTGGAAGCGTTGGCGCCGCATTTGATGCAGCTCTTCGCCGTGGGTGGGCGTTCCCCCGAGCTCAGCAGACAGAGCGTCACTGAAGTACCGCATTCGGTGATAGGCTTGCTCGTATGGAAAGTCCTCTTTAGTAGCTAAAATACGGGTCAGTGCGGTGCGGAAAGGAATTAGATGATCGTACAATGTATCGTCGAGATCAAAAAATACGGCTCGTTGCTGCGAAGAAAATGTCATGAAATACAGTTCTCTCCCTTGTAATTGATAGTAGTACTAGCTCCTATTATACTGCCTACCGGGTGAGAACTGGGACTAAAATCGGCGGCTCGCTCCTCCTCCGCCGGATGAACCTCCGCCCCCGCCGCGAAAGCCGCCCCCGCCGCCTCCACCTCTACCTCCGCCCCGGCCAAGAATGGACAGGAAGAACAGGGTGAATGTTCCACGAAAAAATACGATGTCGAGGATGAGGAGAGCCCCGATGATAATGACCCAGGATATGGACATGCCGCCGCTTTCTCCCGCATCAGCGGAGCTCGGCAGTGCGACTTCTTGCGGGTTCAGCTCTCCCTCCACGCCATATTCCTTGGCAACCTCGTTATAGAGAACTTTGTACGTTTCAACAATACCTTGTCCAGCCTCCTGGTTGACAATGTAAGGTATAGTGACCTGATCGATAATCCGGCCAACTTTGCCATCCGGCAGCGCGCCTTCCAACCCGTAGCCGACCTCGATGCGAACCTGGCGGTTCCCGGGCTGGTTATCGCCCAGGGAGACTAGCAGCAGAATGCCATTGTCCAGCTTGGCATCGCCCAGCCGGTAGGTCCGCAGAGCTTGAAGCGCATACTGCTCGATGGGCTCATCCCCCAATGATGGTACGGTTAGTACGGCAATCTGGGCTTTTGTGCGATCTTCGAGCGCTCGGCCGAGTGAAAGGATGTATTGCACCTGCTCTGCAGACAGGATATGCTCGAAATCTTGAACATAGATATCCCCTTGGGGATCGGGGATCTTCGGTGCAGCGGCGGCCTCCGTACCATGGCAGATAAATACAAGCAGGCATAGAACAAGGAGTGAGAGCAAGCTTCGACTCGATCGATTTCGGCAGGTTGTGAGGCTCATGCTCATTCACCTTCCGGTATAAGATAAGCTAACTGAGAGAGAGCCGGCCGCAGCGCGGGAATCCATGAAGTATCCTCGGTTCCGAAATCAACCTCCGGATTGGTTCTTGATTCTGGTGTGGTCTCGAAATATTGCTTTTCACTGAAGCCCATGATTCGCGCGATAAATACACCAGGGAAACGGCGAACGAGTTTGTTGTATTCTGCAACTGCATTGTTATAGTCGCCCCGGGCAACAGCGATGCGGTTCTCTGTTCCAGCCAGTTCATCCATGAGCTGGGTGAACTGAGCATCTGCCTTCAGTGTCGGATAATTCTCTACGACAACGAGCAGTCGGCTGAGTGCGCCCTGAAGCTGTTGGTCAGCCGCAGCGAGCTCATCGGGGGTGCGTGCTCCGCCCAGCGCAGCCCGTGCGTTGGATACCGCTTGAATCACTTCTTTTTCATGCTCGGCATAGCCCTTGACGGTGTTGACCAGGTTGGGAATGAGATCGTATCTCCGCTGCAATTGCACATCAATTTTACTCCATTGCTGGTTTACCGTTTCCTCGGAGGTCATGAACTTATTGTAATTTCCCGCAAATAGGGTGACGCCGATGAGAATTATCGCTGCGACGATCACGATGGGAATGAGGCAGCCTTTTCCCTTTAAATTCATTAGTTGTTCCTCCTATCCTTATGTGTGTGGGGATGACCTGTTGTTTTGTTATTACTTATCTTTATACCCTGTGCTTTATTTCTAAAAACTAAACAAATTTTTGCAGTCGATTTTTACATGCTGGAAGACAAACTACTTTGCTTGGCAGCTAAACTCTGGATAGGCTTTTATGGATTATTGGTCATGACAAGCTAAGCCGTTACATGAGTGTTTACATGAAATGGCAGGGATATGGATGATAAGCGAGCATTTGTGCGGATGTTTATGAATGCGAGGTACAGGGATGATGAGCATGAAGGTAACACTGACTTAAGTAGAAGTATGCAGTCTCACTGCGTTTTCCCTTTGAGGAGCAACACTTTATAATTAGAGATGTTTTTCAAATAATATACTGAGGAGTTGACTTAAGCTTGGCTTATAATGAAGTGTTGGAGCGCCGTAATGAGCTGTTAAGAAGACAGATAGGGAAAATGCTCGCCAAGGAGAACCAATATGGATTGAAAGATCAAGAGAGTCATTTCCTCCGACGAATGATTAAAGAGCTGCATCAGACAGAATTCGAGTTAAGCGGCAAATCATTGTAATTATTGAATACAGCATGAAAATGGGGAAGTATGACGACCGTAGAGGATATGCACTCGCTGCATATCCTCTATTGGTTATTGAGAGGGTTTATCTTTTGGTGGCTGGGATAGTGGTAATTTAATTTCCGATTTCGCCGGTCGCCGCAATCTGGCCAGCTTGATGATCATTTGGTTAATGACTTCCGACAAGACGAGCCCAATGGCTATGGAGCCAGAGATCAGTAAGGCCTTAGCCGCAAGCTGAATGGCGAGGTTGTATTCACTCTCTACAAATTGCCGCATGGCATCATAGGCAAGCCCTCCGGGAACGAGCGGAATGATTCCTGAGACGCTGAAAATAATCACCGGTTTCTTGTGTAATCTGGCGAACAATTGGCTAATGACACCGACGATAAATGTTGCCACAACAGTAGCGAAGACGACATCTAGCCGCGTGGCGAGCAGGATATAGGTGATCCATCCCATCATCCCAGCCAGACCGCATTGCAGAAGCATTCGTCTTGGAGCATTAAACAGAATGCCGAAGGCAGCGGAAGCGATAAAACTAGTGATGAGGTGTAGGATAATTGATATTGGAGACAGTGATGCCATCACGTGAATTCAACTTCCTTCCAGCTAAAAAATAGTGGCTACTACAGCAATACCCGCGCCGATAGCGAAGGCGGTGAGAAAAGCTTCGGCTCCCCGGGACAAGCCTGAGACCAAATGACCAGCCATCAAATCCCTTACAGCATTTGTAATAAGGAGCCCAGGTACAAGGGGCATGACGGAGCCGATAATTATTTTATCCAGCTCTTGCCCCATTCCTAACGCAACGAAAATAACAGCCAACAGCCCGATTATAAACGAAGCGGAGAATTCCGCAAAAAATTTAACTTTGACCAATCGGTGCAGGGCGAGAAACATGGAGAAACCTGCCCCTCCGCATAGAATACCGGGAATGATGTCAGCCATGCTTCCCTTGAACATAAACGTGAAGCAGCCGCTGGCTGCAGCGGCGGTGACAATTTGTAGAAGTACCGCGTATTCGTGTCCGGCCCGATTAATGTCCATCAGCCGAATATGTGCTTGAGAAGGGGAAATGTCCCTACTTCCCAGCTTACGCGATACATCATTTACGGCAGCTACCTTTTGTAAATCGGTCGTCCGTTCAATAATGCGAGCCAGCTTGGCTGACTGCGATTCGCTGGCTTGGAACATGATTCCGGTAGGGGTGACAAAACTGTGGGAATCTTCAAGCCCCATAGCTTCGGCCATGCGAGCCATTGTATCCTCAGCGCGGTAGGTTTCTGCCCCGCTTTGCAGCATGATTTTTCCAGCCAATAGACAAAGGTCAGCCGGGTCGGAATGCTCTTGCTCAACTGCCGCATGCCCGGCTGCATGTTCGCTTGCTTCAGTTTCCATGATTTCTTGAACAGTGGTCTGGCTGTGCGCAGCATGGCCTTCGGTATCAATTATGTCCTGATTTGTACTCACGTCCGCTTTGGACATCGTCTCTTCACCTCTAGTTATTACTGTGTTCATTATATCATGATCATCCTTAATTAGGCTTTAAATCTACTTCTGGCCATGCTCGCACTGCCCGACTACGGTCGAATTGTTACTCTTGTTCCAACAGGCACAAGTGAAGAGAGGGTCAGCACGTCTTGGTTATACATACGAATACAGCCATGAGATACTGCGTGACCGATGGAGGAAGGATTGTTCGTCCCATGAATCCCATAATGGGGCTTGGATAGTCCCATCCAGAACGCTCCGAATGGGCCGCCGGGATTAGGCTGCTTATTGATGATGGCATATTCCCCGGTTGGGGTCTGTGTAAGCATTTTACCGATACCAACAGGGAAGGCTCTTACAACGGTATCTCCATCCAGCAAATACAATTGCCGATCCGATAAATCAACAATAATTCGATAATTGGGCATAGCGGATTCCTCCTACTTAGTTATAGCACGTGTTCAAAAGCCGACGATACAACACATCATATATATATTCCTGTGGAGGCTCGAATGTCCGGCAACCCGATCATATTCTACCCTATAGCTTATGATTATCCCCTTACGAACTGTAAACGCTATCACTACAATAGGGGTATACAAACAAGGGAGGTCATGAAATGAAAATAAGTTATAAATTTATGGCTTTAGTATCCATCCTGGCGCTTGTACTGGCAGGCTGCGGCGCAAAGGAGACTGCCGAAAACGGGCAAGCGGCGCCGGAGAAGGTGAAGTTGACGATCTGGCATAACTGGACTGGGCAGGATGCCAAAGCCGTCACGATGAGACAACTGATGGAGGATTTCAGAGCAGCGCATCCTGAGATCGAGCTGGAGGATGAAGGTCTCCCAACGGACGGCTTGAAGACGCGGCTAAGAACAGTAGCGGCAGCGAATGAAATGCCGGACCTGTTCGTGATGTGGCCTGATGCGATGACGAAGGAGTTTGTGAAGGGCGATTTGCTGCAGCCGATTAATGAGTTCATTGATAGCAAGCCGGAGTGGAGAGACAACTTCATTCCAAACGCACTTGATGGTTACACCGTTGATGGAGCCATTTATTCCGTGCCGATGAATCTGGCGCCAAGCTCCTTCATCTATTACAACCAAGCTATCTTTGACGAGCATGGCGTAAAGGTACCGACAACCTGGGCTGAATTGGAGGCGGCGATCGGGCATTTCAACGAGAAGGGCGTTATTCCTATGGCGCTGGGTAACAAAGCGAACTGGGTAGCACAATCCACCATATTCAGTACAATTGGCGACCGTGTTACGGGAACAGAATGGTTCCTGAAAGCAGTTGAACAAGACGGGGCTAAGTTTACAGACCCGGAATTTATCGAAGCTTTGAAAGTCATGCAAAATCTCGGGAGCATCGGTGCTTTCCAGGAAGGATTCAACAGCATTGATGAGACGCAAATGATGCAGCTTTACTCCCAGGGGAAATCGGCGATGTTCATGAACGGCGGTTGGGCGCTGGCTAATCTCGTCAACAATGCACCGGAGGAAGTGCTGGATAACACGCATATTATGATCTTACCTCCGGTGGAAGGCGGTAAAGGCGATCCGAATTCGACATCAGGTGTAGTAGGCACAGGCCTCGGTGTCAGTAAAAAATTGACCGGAGCGAAAAAAGATGCTGCTCTTGAACTGCTCTACGCCTTAGGCGGCCCAGAGGGGCAAAAAGCGACATTGGACAGCAGTACGCTAGTCAGCTATAACATCGAGCTGGATACAAGCAAGGCTCACCCACTCTTCATAGAGCTGTATGAACTGATGAAGAACGTGAAGATTAACCCAGTCTACGACTCGAAGCTGAGCTCCGCTGCCGTTGAGGTGATTAACAACGGGCTGCAAGAGCTGCTCATGGGCGGCAACCCGGAGGATATTGCCAAGAAAATTCAAGATGCCCAAGCAGGCGCGCTCGGCAAATAAACGAATAGATGATGCAATGGCCCTCCTGCATAGGAGGGCTCATATTTACCCTTTAAGGAAGTGAACCCCAATGAACCTAAGAAGTCACCGGAATTTTATCGTTCTTGCGCTTCTGCCTGCATTATTAATCTATGCCCTGTTTGTGTTCGTGCCCGTGATTTGGTCGGCCTATTACGGATTCTTTAATTGGTCAGGCATCGGAGAGGCTAAATTTATCGGCATTAAAAACTACATCGAAATTATGCAAGATCCCGTATTCTGGCGGTCGCTGAAAAACAACTTCATTTTCGTGCTTGCCGCCGTGTTTGGTCAAGTGCCTATTGCGCTCGTGCTGGCAGTTCTTTTGCATAAAAGCAATATGCTTCAGCGTTTTTTACGATCCGCTATATTTTTGCCCATGGTGCTGTCTACCGTGGTGATCGGGATGATCTGGCAGTACATCTACCATCCGCAAATCGGTATACTGAACTTTCTGCTAGAATCCCTCGGACTGGAGAGCTGGAAGCTGCAATGGTTATCGGACAATAAAATCGCGATCTACTCGCTCCTTCCGCCGCTGATATGGAGCTTTGTAGGACTGTATCTCATCATCTTTATTTCCGCGCTGCAGAATATTCCGGGTGAAGTGCATGATGCCGCCAAAATCGACGGAGCTTCAGGTCTCAGAAAGCTCGTCAGCATTTCCATTCCAATGATTTGGGGAACGATTCAGGTGGCGATTATTCTTTGCATCTCTGGCAGTTTGAAGTCGTTCGACCTTGTATATATTATGACCAAAGGTGGCCCGGCGCACGCGACGGAGCTGCTGGCTACCTATATGTACAACTCTACCTTTACCTCCTATCGATATGGGTTTGGTAGTGCCATATCGACGACAATCGTTGTCATCAGTCTGCTGCTCATCGGAACAAGCCAGTGGCTGACCAGTAGAAGAGGCAAGAAATAAGGAGGGGGAGAGATCATGAGCAGTGCAATGTTAGGTATTAGAAAAGGAAGATCATCAATATTTTGGGCATTATTAATCGCATATGGTATCGTTACGATATATCCTTTTTTTTGGTTGATTATTAGTGCATTCAAGACGAATGAAGACTTCTATAATCGTCCATTCGGACTGCCGATGAACTGGCAGTGGGAGAATTTCACCCGGGCCTGGGAAAGTGCCAAATTAGGCACGGCATTCATGAACTCATTGATTGTATCGTTGGGATCGCTTGTCGTGACATTGTTTATCGCGGCATTGGCATCCTTCGTATTGGCCCGGTTTGAGTTTCGCAGGAAAGGCATGATCATGGCCTTCTTTGTCGTCGGGATGTTGATTCCGATTCATAGCACGTTAGTACCGCTATTTATACTCCTGAAACAAATCAAGCTTTTGAATACGTATTGGGCACTCATACTACCTTACACAGCATTTGCTTTGCCGACGGCGATCTTTGTCCTGTCCGCTTACTTAATGTCAATTCCGAAGGATATTGAGGAAGCCTCTTTCATCGATGGCACAGGGGTGTGGGGCCTATTCCTTAAAGTTATCCTGCCGATGTCATTGCCGGCTTTGGCTACGGTGACGATACTGAGCTTCCTGCACTCTTGGAATGACTTCTCATTTGCACTTGTGTTCATTAGCAAGACGAGTCTGAAAACTCTCCCGCTAGGCATCGCTAATTTTGCCGACGGCTACCAGACAGACTACGGTCTGACGCTGGCGGGAATGACCATATCGGTAATACCAACGGTAATCATGTATTTGATTTTCCAGGAGCAAGTTATGAAAGGCATGACGGCGGGCGCCGTCAAAGGATAGCCGTTCGAATATTGATAATGACAACATGGGGTGGTGGATGGAATGTCTTTACGGCGAAAACTTTCAATTATGATGCTGGTTTCCATCCTGATCCCTCTGCTATTTCTAGGTTCCTTCGCATTCATTACCTCATCAAGGGTAACGGAAGAGAAGACGAAGCTGTCAGGTATTGAGACCTTAAGACAAATGGACGGGAATCTTAAATTCATTATTCAGGACGTTGAGAACATCTCGCTGTTTCTGATCAGCCAAAGCGATGTGCAGCAGTATCTAAGCGCCGCGAACGAGGATGAGAAGGTAAAGTCGCGAATTGTAGGCATGATGATGAACCTGGCCAGCTCGAAAAGCTATATTGCTGATATTTCGATCGTTTCAAGAAAATTCCCGGATACGATGTCCACGGCGACGCTGTATGAATCCGATTTGCCCAATCAGGTTAATATTCGCAAGGTAACGGATAAGATGTGGACCGGCGTGTATCAGGTCAAGGACTATTCAGGTCTTAAAAATGTCATTACCTTTATTCGCCCACTGCGCAGTACGCATAATTACAGCGATCTCGGCTGGCTGGCGATCAGTATCGACGAGAAGGCGATATCGCAATATTGGTCGCAGCCTAAACTGGGGGAAGGGAGCGGACAGGTCGCACTTCTCAATGAGCATGGGCATATTTTGTCGGCGACTGAGAAGGGTTGGCTGTCGAAACCGCTGGATGAGCTGTATCCCAAGGTTATTGACCAGTTTAGTGCCAGCCTTTACGGGAGCACAACCTACGGCGAGGGAGCGAGTAAGCAGACAATATTGCATTTTCGCGAGCCCAGCGTCGGCTGGATGCTGATCGGTTTTATTCCTTACGAGCAGTACAGTGCCCAAAATCGCTACATTTTGCAGTTAACGATCGCGGCTGTAGCGCTCGCAGTTATGATCAGCGTTGGCTTGATTCTGTTTGTCGTCCAGCGTGTAATGAATCCGCTACGGCTATTGACCCGCTTGCTGGCTAAGATTGACCCGGAAGCTCCGCTTCCACTGTTCCCGGCGGATTCGGGCGATGAAATCGGCAAGCTGGGAGCGAGCTACAACATGCTTGGCAGACATATCGAGAAGCTGAAAGCGGAGCTGATCCGAAATGAGGCGAGGAAAAAGGAGGCCGATATTCTGGCGCTGCAAGCCCAGATTAACCCGCATTTTTTGTATAACACCTTGTCCTCGATTCACTGGATTGCGCTCATGGCCGATGAGAAGCGCATTGCCGGTATGGTCGAGGCACTGAGCGATTTTTTGAGGATCAGCCTTAACCAAGGCAAGGAGTTTTATCCGGTACGGCAGGAAATGGCCCACATTCAAAATTACGCACAGGTACAGGCGATTCGCTTTCCCGACAAATTCAATATCGATTTCATCATCGATGAGAACTTGCAAAACAAATATATGCTGAAGCTGCTGCTGCAGCCTTTAGTGGAAAATGCGCTGATTCACGGTATCCAGAAAAAAGAGGGGATCGGCACGATCACCGTATATTTGGAGCAAAAGGGGAACGTCATGAGCTTCTTGGTATTGGATGACGGCATCGGCATGACCGAGGAGCGGCTGGCAGCGGTTCGGGCTAACTTACAGCCGAATGGAGAACAAGCGGAAGCGCGATTGACAACCCTAGCAAGCTATGGTCTGCGCAATGTTAATGAACGGCTTATACTGCATTATGGTTCAGATGCTAGGCTTCAAATCGAAAGCAAGCTGCATGTCGGAACAAGAGTGTCCTTTTCAATTCCGATTCTGGAGGAATACGATGAGAATCATGATAGTTGACGATGAAGTGATTATTAGAACCGGGCTGGCTCAAGTTATAAAATGGCATGAGATCGGAATCGAATTGCTGTCCCCGGCTGCCTCGGCGGAGGAAGCGTTGGAGCGGATACCGGGGGAGCGGCCGCATATATTGCTGACGGATATTCGGATGTCCGGGATGTCCGGTCTGGAATTGGCGGAAGAGGCCAGACGGATCAACCCGGATATCGAGGTGATCATTTTGTCCGGGCACGATGATTTTGTCTATACGCAGCAGGCGATCCGCCAGGATGTGTGCGACTATTTATTGAAGACGAGCAGACCGGAGGAAATCATCAAGACGGTGCTCAAAGCGAAGCGGCGCGTGCAGGAGCGTTGGGCTGCCCAAAGCCAGAATTATCATCATAAAAAAGAAGAGATCAGCCGCTCGTTTGAGCAGTGGACCGTAGATGGTCAGCCGGAAGACGGCAGGGCTCTGGCAGATCCGCTTTTCCTGCCGTCATCTATAGATGAACTGCAGATCCAGAACTGGAAGAAGCAGGTGCTGATTATTGCCGCAGACGGCTGGAACGATTCGCAATCGGAAAATTTGCTGCTCTTTGCCGTTGAAAATCTGCTGAGCGATTTGCTGACTTGCACGACGATGATCCAAAAGAAACGAATCGTGGCTGCTGTATACCTCGACCCTCGAAAATACGACATTGACGTCCCATACCGCCAAGCAATTCGCCATATTGAGATGATGATGAAATGTACGCTCTTCGTTGCTATTGGACAGCCGGTATTTCAACTGGAAAAGCTGCATGAGTCGTATTTGACCGCTGACGAGGCGTTTGGCTACCAGGTCATCATCGATCATAAAATGTGCAGCTATGAGGAGATCAAGCAGCGCAAGGGCGGTAAAACCGTCTGCACGTATGAGGAGGAAATCGAGCTATCCTCCATCCTGCTCGAGGGGGATCTCATCGCTTTGAAAAGCTGGGTGCAGCGGTTTATCAAGGAGCAGCGACAGGATCCGAATGCTACGCTGGAATCGCTGTCTGCGTGCCTGCATTCGGTTGTGATTGCCGCGCACCGCTGGCTTGAACGAGTGCTTACGGCTACCGGGAGAGAGAAGCAGCTGGAACTGGACCATCCCCCTGCACCGTTTCATTTGAAGCGCGGAGAGGTCATTATTCCTCAAGACGCGCTATTCCAGCATCTCTATTCGGTGATGAAGACTTATCATACCCAGCATGCGGAAGGACAGACAGCGCATGTTCATAAAGCGATGGCCTTTATCGAGGAGCAATTGGAGCAGGATGTCAGCTTGCAGCAGGTGGCTAAGCATGTGCATTTGCATCCGAATCATCTGAGCGAGGTGTTTAAGAAGTCAACGGGGATGACCTTTGGCGATTTCGTCAGTCGCAGGAAAATGAGCCGGGCGATGGAAATTTTATCCGTATCCCCGGCCAAGATCAGTGAAGTTGCTTCACAAGTCGGGTATGAGGATGTCAAATATTTCAGTAAAATTTTCAAAAAGCATACGGGGAAGACGCCTAGCGAATTTCGTGATGATCCTACGTTGAAGCTAGAGCCGCATGGAATGTAGACATAATTTAGTATCATATTCGTCGAAAGGGGAGAGAGGCATGGAGCTTGAAGGACTGTGGCAACTACAGCATTTTGATGTCGGTCAAGTGAAGCCTATGGATATTGCATCGCCGGGTCTTGATGATCGATTCTGGATTACGGCGCAGGTGCCGGGCGACGTTCATTCCGCATTGATTGAACGGAACATCATCGATGATCCGTATTTCGGACATAACGATGCCAAGAGCCGCTGGATTGAGCAGAAGGAATGGTGGTATCGCATCGGATTTGATTATACTTGGCCGGAGGGCGAGGATGATCATCAGCTGGAGCTGACGTTTGGCGGGCTGGATACGTATGCTACGATATATGTCAATGGCCATGAGATTGGAGCGACAAGCAATATGCTTATGGCGCATACATTTAATGTCACTCGCGTCATGAGACGCGGCTGGAACTGTATCGCTGTGAAATTTGATCCCTTACATTTGCATCATCAGGACAAGGAACAGTTCCAGTGGTCTTCCTATACGAAGGAGCGCCCCTGGATTCGTAAGGCCGCGATGAATTACGGCTGGGATTGGGGGCCGCGCATGGTTACCGTTGGCATCTGGGGCAAGGTGACGATTGAACGGCGAATCAGAGCGAAGATTGATGGCGTATACGCTCGGACGATCACAGCGGATCAGGCTCAAGCAACCGTGCGGGTCGACGTCGATGTGAAGGCTTATCGCAACAAGCGACTTTCTTATGGCGCGAATTCGTTATACGGCACCTTGTCACAGTTACCACAGATGGAATGTGAAATCCGTTTACTGAGCGAGTCTGGTGACGAAGTAGCCAGCTCTCGTCAGCCTGTGGAGGGCAAGAAGGTAACGAAGGATTTGCATGTGGATGCGCCTCGTTACTGGTGGACGCATGATTTAGGGGAGCCTTATTTATACAACCTCGAGGTGAGGCTTTTTGTCGGGGGACAGCAGGTCGATTTCTATCAGCAGCGCTTCGGAATTCGAACCATTGAATTGGAGCTGCACAATGAAGCTGGAGAATCATCCTTCGCCTTTGTGCTGAATGGGGTGAAGCTGTTCGCCAAGGGAGCAAACTGGATTCCGGTTGATCATTTTATCGGAGCGGCTCCCGATCAGAGGTATCGTCATTTGATCGAGCTCGCTGTTGATTGCAATATGAACATGCTTCGCGTATGGGCGGGCGGGATTTATGAGAAGGACGTGTTCTATGACGAATGCGACCGGCTTGGCGTGTTAGTCTGGCAGGATTTTGCCTTTGCAAATGCGCTGTTCCCGGACTTTAACCGCGACTTTATGGACAATGTCAGAGCCGAAGTGATCTATAACGTAAAACGGCTGCGTAATCGAGCTTCTCTAGCGTTATGGTGCGGCAATAACGAAATCGACTGGCTGTATGACATGAAATCTTCCGGCGGGGATATTACTTGCCCGTTCTACGGCGAGAGCATCTACCATGAGCTGATTCCTGAAGTACTGGAGGAGCTGGATGGAAGCCGGGCCTATTGGCCATCTTCGCCATTTGGCGGCAATGATGCTAATGATCCGGATATTGGAGATCGCCATAATTGGCAGGTATGGCACGGCTCCGTGTACCCGCGCAAATCCGGGGAGGCACCGCTGCTCGATTATAGTGTAGAAGGGGTTACATTTAAAAATTATAAAAAGGATTTCACCTTATTCAGCAGTGAATTCGGAATGCATGCCTCCGCTAATCGGCATACCTTGGAGAAAAATATACCCGAAGGTGAATTTTACTGGGGCAGCGTGGAAATGGCGTATCGGAATAAGGATACGAATCACCAGAAAGGGATTTTGCTCATGGAGGGCTATACCGGTATTCCGCAGACGATTGAGGAGTACATGAAATTTTCCATGTTGACGCAAGCTGAAGGCTTAAAATACGGCATCGAGCACTATCGCCGCAATAAACGCCGAACGAGCGGAACCCTGGTGTGGCAGCTCAATGACAGCTGGCCGGGGACGAGTTGGTCTGTTATTGATTATGAGCTGTTGCCGAAAGCCTCCTATTATTATATGAAGAAGTTTTATCATCCCTTGTTGCTGTCGATTCATCATGACGCTGGGCAGCCGCTTCAGATTTGGGTCGTCAATGATACATTGGAGGCTTATGAGGGCAAGGTTGTGCTGAAGGTGTATGATTATGCTGGAACAGAGGTATATAGCCAAGAATTCCCTGCTGTCCTTCCTGGCAATGCGGCCGTTCAGCTCGGCAGCTTGGTGGAAAGCGAGGTGCTTGGCGGAAGACCGGCCAACGAGGTAGTGGTTAAGTTATCCTCCGAGGGCTTTGTTGCTCCGAGCAATTTATACTATTTGCGTGATCAGAAGGATTTGGATCTGCCCCCCGCTTCATTGCAGGTTGAAATTGATGAGCAGGAGCAGAGGGTAAGCATCACGGCGAAGGATCATTTGGCACGAATGGTCGTTTTGGATTTGCCGCAAGGCCATGTAAGGTTCAGCGACAATTATTTCGATCTGCTGCCGGGCGAGAGCAAGACGGTTCATATTCGGCATTTGGATGGCGGGACTGTGCTGCTGGATCAACTGCAAGTTAGCATGCTGAATGGCTGAAGGGAATGGAGTTTAGGAGTGTAGCTCGTCTAAATAAACAAGTAAAGATTATATTATGCAACACCTGGTTACAGTATGTTACTGGGTGTTGTTTTTGTTTTGTCGAATGATAGCGAATTTTAGCGAATTTTAATCTTTTATATGTCGATTATGTGTTATGCTTACATCATTCTAGGGTATCTCATCCTTTCGAGAAGACGACAATTAAGTATGTGCAGCGAGGGATCTTCGATGTTTGAGAGTTTGGTCAATAATTTTACGACTCTAACGACCTTTTTGTTTTTAGGAAATATATTCCGGACCAAATATTTATTGAAAAGCAGCTTTAAGGATCGCGGCAGGCGCATTGTATTGGGATTTGCTTTGGGCTTTTTTGGTGTTGTACACATGTATTTTACCTTTCCGATTACAGACGATGTATTCGCCGATTTCCGCCAGCTGCCGATACTCATCTCGGTATACTTGGGCGGATTTACGTCGGGAGGAATAGCGACGCTTATCATCTCGATTTATCGCATGTTTTTCCTCCAAGGGGTGAGTCAGGTCTCTATTTTCGGAGGAGGCATTAATGCCATATTCACACTGATCATCGCCCTTCTCTTTATTCAACACCGCAAGCTTTCTTTCAAAAGGTGGTTAGCCGCGCTATCTCTGTCCATATTGGCCACGGACATCGCCTTTTACTTCACGCTGGAGGGGGATTCTAGTACAGAAGCGATCGTGATCTTTAGTATGATTGTCGCTCTTGGAGGAATTTTTACTTATTCGATGCTGCAATATTTACAGAAGTCGGGCGACTCCCTTCGCATATTGAGAGAAGCCGCCCATCGCGACTTTCTGACGGGATTGTATAATGCCAGAGCATTTGAAGTGCTGATGCAGCAAAAAATAGATTCCTTCCATCGCTATCAAATTCCATTTACTCTGCTTATGGTCGATATCGATCATTTTAAAAAAGTGAACGACACATACGGACATGCGGCGGGGGATGCGGTATTATCTCAGCTTGCTGATCTGCTGAGAGATACCTTTCGCCCTGGGGATGAAATCGCCCGTAAAGGCGGTGAAGAGTTCGTTATTATTGTGGATAATTGCGATAAGGAGAAGATTGTTCATATTGCTGAGCGATTACGGCACAATGTGGAGAGTGAGCCCTTTTTGCTGCCGCAGGGACTGGTGCTTCATTTGACTATTTCCGCAGGAAGTGCAACATATCCTGACATCGACGAAGAGCAGTTGCTCAATATGGCGGATCGGGCATTGTATAGAGCAAAGAAATCGGGGAGAAATCAGGTTTGGCGGGCTTAACGCCAGGCCTTTTTTTATGCGGAAAATTAGGTTGATGTGCAGGAATAGGAAGAACAAATTGAATATAATGTATGATTTTACCGTTTCATTGGCAAAATAACCGGACTGAGTATAGGTGAAAGGATATTTATTATGCCAACGAAGCGCACTGAGCAACGGGTGGAGGAATGGCTGTCTGAGCAATTGTCCGACACGATGGATTTTGAAGAACGATCTTTAGGGAAATCCATAAAAATTGCATTTATGAAGAGTTTAAGCGATTCGGATACGGTGAAACGATTCATTGTCGTACCTTCTTATGAGATGGACTTGCCAGCTTACGAGAGTTATATAGCTACATTCCCGGGCTGCGAAAAGTCACAGGATAAACAGAAGGTATTAGAATTCGTTCTAAAAGGCTACATTTATATTCGAATTGAAGCCAACAGTTATCTATTTGATGCGAAGAAGACCGAGTATAGCGGAATCTCTGCAAACATCACTGAGGCGATAGTGCAGGGGCCGAATGATGCGCTGACAGAGAACATCGAAACCAACATGAATTTGATTCGCCGCCGCTATCAGTCGAAGGATTTGAAGATAGAGCCCATAACGATCGGCAATGTGTCCAAGACTACGGTGGCTGTCATGTACGATGCTTCCCGGGTGGACAGGGAAGTGCTGGAGGAAATGCGAAAGCGATTATCCAAGATTTCAGTTGATATTTTGCAGTCTGCGGGTGAATTGGAGAAATATCTCAGCGAGCGTAAGTATCGCATGTTCCCGACGACAATTGTAACGGAGAGACCCGACCGGGTTGTATTTAATCTGGCTGAGGGCAAGGTGGCCTTGCTTATGGATACCGTGGACTACGCCATTATTGCCCCTAGCATATTTAATGATTTCTTTACGGCCATGGATGATAAAATCCAGGTTCCTTTAGTTGGATGGTTCATGAAAATTATCCGCTATGTCGGATTATTCATTACGGTTACCCTCCCTGCCTTTTACGTCGCCTTCACTTCCTATAATCCAGAAATATTGAAGGTACAGATTACACTCCTCATTGCGGGAAGCCGTGCGGCCGTGCCGTATCCGTCTTTTGTGGAGGTGGGCTTGATGCTGCTTATGATGGAATTTCTGATTGAGGCGAGTTTACGGCTTCCCAAAGCGATCGGACCCACTGCTACAACGGTTGGAGGTCTTATTTTGGGTCAAGCGGCAACGCAGGCCGGGCTGGTCAGCAATATCATGATCATTATCGTTTCGGCGGTAGCCATCTCCAATTTTGTAATTCCGCTGAATATGATGGCCTTTACCGTTAGGGTGCTTAAGTATTTCTTTATTTTTTTTGCGGCTATATTCGGTTTGATTGGCATCGTGGTGAGCATGATCGGACTTATCATGTATCTGTCTGAGATACGCAGCTTCGGGAAGCCATATATGAAGATCTTTGCTATAGAGGGTAAACAAGGCAAGGGAGACCAGCAAAATGGTTAAGGAAAAATATTTTTACTACTTGTATTTGATCAATGCGTTGATTAACATCATTCACTTTGTTCCCAGAGTCCTCATCGAACATCGATTTGAGGGCGCTTTAATGTCCATTTTCATTTCGGTCATCATAGGAACAGGATTGCTGGTCAGCTTTATAAAGCTGATCAGCAATTTTCCCGGGGAAGGTCTGCCCGAGCTTTTTTATGGCAGCCTTCCCAAAATGATAGGTGTTCCCCTGCTCATTTTTTTCGCGTTCCTATGGTATGAAGCCGGTGCCATTAATTTAGCTGTTTATGCTGACATTACGCGGCGCTATATAAGCCCTGACGCCTCCCCGTTAGTTGTAATCATCTTCTTTTTACTGCTGGTTACCCTGTGCAGCCGGCTTAAAACGGAATCGATCCTGTATGCTCTTGAGACGACTATTATTATCAACGTTCCTCTGATGGTCTATATGCTGATCAAAGCTCTGGTGAATCCAAATTTTAGCTGGGATGCGGTTATGCAGGTCATTACTCATCTCTGGACTGCGCCGAACTATGAATCGATTGCTGGGGCGACGTTTATTTTCACGGGCTATGTCAATCTGGCTATTTTTAATCGTGCTTTTAGTAGCCTGAAGCCCAGACATTTATGGCTGATCCCCATATCCGGATTATTGGTTCTACTCGTTACCCTGCTTGTTCCTATAGGATATCATGGGACGATTGGCGTGGAGGATCAGGTATATAAGTGGTTCTCCACAGCTGATTCCATTCGCAGTGAATTTTTTCTTGTGGAGCGCGTGCTGTTTATATTCTATTTCACCTGTTTATCCTTAACTTTGGTTAGTGCGGTCATTCAATGGCATAATGCGTTAGAAATTGTGAAAGCCATATCTGTCAAAAGAAAGCCAAAAGAGTTGAAAGCTGCTTCGAATAAGGATTGGTGGGTTCTTGCCCCGATGGCCTTGGGTACAATAGGAATGGAGTATTGGTTTGATGAAGATATTCTGCGCATATTCGGACAATGGTTTCTTAATGTTCGTCTGATCGGAGAAGTGCTGTTTGTCGCCACGATGTTCGTTGTGTATCGGAGGAGGAAAAAGAGGGCATGAGAGGAAGGCTGTATACTACATTGCTAATTATAGTGCTATGTACTTGTGGGATCATGCTTACGGGCTGCCAACTAAAAGATGTGGAGCGGCGGTCGTTTGTCCTCGCTTTCGGAATAGATTCTGCCCCGACCGACGAGGGGAAGGACAATCAAAATTTGATCGAGGTGACGTTGAAGCTTGCTATTCCAGAAGGTGATCCGTCAAAAAGAGATCAGGAAGCGGTGATCATCTCGCAAGTTTCTAACACTATTCCGGAGGCCATCCGTTTGTTGAAGTCAAAGGTGGATAAGGAATTGGATTTCAGCCAATGCAAAACGTTGTTATTCGGCGAAAGCTATGCCAAGAAGAGTATATCTGAAATTAGTGACTGGATGGTTCGACGCAGAGATATTCAGTTGGTCGCCTATAATGGAGTAGCTCGGCCTAGTGCGAAGGAAGTGCTGTCTTTGCATCCCAAGAGTGAACGTGTTCCTGCATACTCCCTTATTTTAAGCTTAGGGAGAGAGGGGACGGAGTCTCCTTTTATCGTAGGCATGTTCTCATACAACTTTAGACGCCATTTGTCAGAGCAGGGGTTAGATCCTATTCTGCCTTTGGTTGAAAAAGATGGGGAGGAGGCCATCCTTATTAATAAGTCAGTCCTGCTGGATAAAAAGAGAGCGCGTGCTGAATTGACGCCTGATGAAACCCGGCTCTATAACCTGCTTATGACACAAAATTTGCGAACCAGTTTCTTCGCTGAAAAGGATGGTGTTATTTATAGCTACAATATGGAGTCGACGCATGCAAAATTTAAATTGATTACCTCCAAAGAGGGTAAGACAATTGTTCAATATTATGTTGGGGGCCGAGCGATATTAGAGGATAACAACCAGGACGTTGAGACGACGGGCTCCCTTCTTCGAGAGGTTTCAAAAGTGGCTAGTGAAAAATGGGAGAAGGATATCAATAAGTTTCTCGTTAAAGTCCATGGAACCGGGTTGGATCCGCTAGGCTGGGGTTTAAGATATATGGCTTTGAATTGGAATAATGCCACGGAGATTGAAGACTGGGAGAAAATATATCCCCAGCTTGAATTCAGGGTTAAAGCTGATGTGGAAATTAAGTACTCGGGGATGATCCATTAAGGATCTGACTTCGCCGAAAGCAAATAAGACCTCCCGGGCAGAGGAATCTGACGGAGAGGTCTTTGTTAACATTTAGGAACGGGAAGAATCATGTTCCTCCCCGCTATAGCCATTTAAGACATCGATGCCAGGCATCGCGTTCGGGTCTGGGGCTGCCGGATCCACCGGACTGTTTGCTGAAATTTCATCAGCATCGGGGATATCTGGAAAGTCGTTGTCGTTGTTGTTGTTGTTGTTGTCCGCTATTGCATCTAAATTATCACCGGAGTCATCTTCGCTGAGAGTCTGGGTAATACGGGTATCATGCGGTAGCAAATCATCGCCGGGAATGTCGTTCTCCGGACGATATTCTCTTAATATCTCGTAACGTTCATACTCGTGATCAGCGGCTTTTGTCTTAGGGAACTCTGATTCTTCAGTCAAAGGGAATCCCTCCACAGTTATAGTTGTGCCTGCATGAAGCTGAGGTCTTACTTGGAGTTTACCCTAGATCCTGGTATTCAAACAGTAATGTTCAATTTTTTTTGTAGTTGACTTGATGCAGCAGAGACGACTACAATTTGCTTGACCCCGTATATGAGCTTGCTCGGATGAATGTACCAGGAGATGAGAGAACGATTGACTACGATTTATGATATTGCCAAGTTAACGGGCTTTTCGCCGACCACAGTATCTAAAGTGTTTAACGGATATTCCGATGTTAGCGAGAAGACACGCCGCAAAATTCTAGAGGCGGCACAGCAGTTGGGGTATGTTCCGAATGCGCATGCCCGGTCGCTGACGACCAAGCGATCCTGGACGATCGGCGTATTGTTTAATGAATCATCGGGAGCAGGGCTACTGCATCCTTATTTTGGCGGTGTAATTGAGGGATTCAAGAAGGTGGCTACCTCCAAGGGCTATGATCTGATGTTTATTACGAAGGATATCGGAGGCAAACCGAGCGGATATTTGGAGCATTGTAAAATACGAGGCGTTGACGGAATTGTCGTGATTTTGCCCGATTATTCGGACCCCTACTTTCATGAGCTGGTGGAGGCGGACATCCCTTGCGTGTTGCTGGACTCCGACCTGGAGCACGCCAGCACGATCTATTCGGATAATATTATTGGATGTGAGCTTGCCGTCGATTATTTATATTCGCTGGGCCATCGTTCCATTGCCTATATTGGAGGCGGACATTCCTTTGCGGGAGAGAAGCGGATGCAAGGATTCAAGGAAGCGATGCAGCGTCACGGATTATCGATCTGTCCTGAATTCATCGTTCAGGGAAGCTATGATTTTACCGTGGAGAGCGGACGGAAGGCGATGGGGCAGCTGCTGCAATTGGCAGATAGACCGACAGCCGTGTTTGCTGCTGGGGATAATCTGGCCGTCGGTGCGATGATAGCCATGAGAGAGCAGGGGCTATCCGTACCTGAAGACATCTCTGTTATCGGCTTTGATGATATTGAAATGGCAAAATATTTAACGCCTGCTCTGACAACGATCCGCCAAAACACATATAGACTTGGCAGCAGGGCCGCTGACATGTTAATCTATTCAATAGAAGGACATAAAGAATTGCAGCGAGATTTGCTTCCCGTCGAACTGGTCATACGCGATTCATGCCGCCCATTGTAGTTCCTCTTATGGGTTGGCTTGTTTTTCGAAATAAATCGAAACCGGTTTCGACCCTTCTGCTATGCGGAAGTCTCTTGAATATCGGATGGGCTGAAAACAATAATTTATTGGAGGTCAACAGTATGTCTAACTATTCTTTTGATCAGAATGCTTTTGTCATCAAGCAATTTGATAAAGCGAAGCCATTCTCAAGCTTTCTCCCCGGTTTGGCAGGATTAAAGGGGATTCCGATGTGGACGTTCTATGTTAATCGGGGGCAAGCGGTCTGCAGCTTCGGAATTCGTGATAAGAACAGCCCGATTATGGAGTTCTCCCCGGCGAGCATTACTTACCAATCGGTATCTTCCAAAGGCTTCAGAACCTTCATTAAACGAGAAGGCGCTGAGGATATCTATGAGCCATTCCAAAGTGCGGCTCCAGATGCTGCGGCGGAGCGGAAGATGGTGATTCTGCCAAATGAGATCGGGATCGAGGAAGTGAATAAGAAGCAGGGCATTGCAGTTAAGGTCACTTATTTTCAGATGCCGAATGATGATTATGCTGCTTTGGTTCGAAAAGTGGAGATTACGAATATATCGGGGCAGCCGGTAAAGCTGGAGCTGTTGGATGGCCTGCCGGAAATTCTTCCTTATGGCGTAGATAACGCAGGGTACAAGGAAATAGGGAATCTGCTACGAAGCTGGATGGAAGTGTATAATCTGGACAATAACATTCCTTATTACCGCGTGCGGTCCAGCACGAACGATAGCGCGGAGGTCAGCGAGGTGCAGAGCGGCCATTTCTATCTATCGTTCGACCAGGACGGCAAAATCATCAAGCCGATTGTCGACTTCCAGATTATTTTTGGCGACAATACGTCCCTCGCCTATCCGGATTGCTTTGCGGAGCGCTCTCTCGCTGAGCTAATGGCGGAGCAGGAGTACTGCACAAATAAGGTGCCGTGCGGCTTCACAGGAGTATCCGCTCAGTTAGCACCAGGAGAGACAACTACGCTGCATACAATTATTGGGCATATCGACAGCGTGGAGCGCTTGAATGAGAAAGCTCCAGCGATTTCCACCCCGGCTTATATTGCCGCTAAGCAGAAGGAAGCCGGGCAATTGACTGATCAACTGACTGAAGATATCGCTACCCAGACGTCGACGCCATTATTCGATGCTTATTGCCGACAAAGCTATTTGGATAACTTCCTGCGCGGCGGCTATCCATTTCTTTTCGAGAATGGCCGGGATGGGTTCGTCATTCACCTGTACTCCCGTAAACATGGGGATTTGGAGCGGGATTACAATTTCTTCTCCATTGAGCCGGAATACTATTCTCAAGGGAACGGGAATTTCCGCGACGCGAACCAGAACCGTCGGAATGATATCTATTTCAACCCGCGCGTTGGTACGTTCAATATCGTGACATTCTTCAGCTTGATTCAGGCTGATGGCTAC
The DNA here is from genome assembly GCF_003931855.1 of Paenibacillus lentus. Lineage (NCBI taxonomy): Bacteria > Bacillati > Bacillota > Bacilli > Caryophanales > Paenibacillaceae > Paenibacillus > Paenibacillus lentus. Next base: position 2,059,862 of record NZ_CP034248.1, read on the forward strand.
AACCCGCTTGGCGTAGAAGGAACGAGCTTTACGGTGCCAAAGGAGCAGGCTGCCAAGCTTCAGGAGTGGGTAGAGACTTCAGTATCGAACCCTCAAATTGTGGACCAATTGCTTGTCCTGTGCCTTGGCAAGTATACGCCGGGCAAAGTCGTTTCCTTACTGGCAGACAAGGATGCGGGTTTAAAACGGGGCGAGGAAGAGATTCTGACGGGAATTCTGTCGCTCTCAGAACAAAATATTGAAGCTGCTTTCCGCGAAGGCTACTGGTCGGATCACTGGACGTACAACATGGATCTGGTAGACGGTTATCTGGAAATTTTCCCGGATCGCAGAGAGGAACTGCTGTTCGGGGAAGAGGTGTATACGTTCTTCGACAGTCCAGCCCGAGTGCTTCCTCGAAGCGAGAAATACGTGATCAATGGAGACAAAGTTCGTCAATATGGCGCGTTGGAGCACGATGAAGAAAAAATGCAGAAATTCGGCTTGTCCCTCAATGATACGAACTGGCTGAAGACCAAGCATGGAGAGGGCGGGATATTCCGTACGAATTTGCTCGTTAAGTTAGTCTCGCTGTCGTTGAACAAGTTCGCAACACTTGATCCTTATGGCATGGGCGTAGAAATGGAAGGCGATAAGCCGGGTTGGAACGATGCGATGAACGGCTTGCCAGGATTATTCGGCTCCGGTATGAGTGAGACGTTCGAACTGAAGCGTATCGTAAATCTGGTGATTGAGGCGAGCGAGGCTTACGGCGATAAGAAGATCGGGCTACCAGAAGAAATGCACCAGCTGCTCGTTCAGGTTAGCCAGCTATTGCAGCGTAATTTGGACGGTCAGCTTGAGCAGTTCGATTACTGGGATCAAGTCGCCTCCGTACGCGAGCAATATAGGGATGACATCCGTTTTGGCATTAGCGGTGAACTGCAGCAAATTTCATTGGGCGAGCTAGGGCGTATTTACACGCAAATGCTAAGTAAGATCGATCAAGGCATCAAACGGGCTATTGAGCTGGGGGATGGTCTGACACCGACTTATTTCGTCTTTGATGCGGTTGAATATGAGCCGGTTACAGATGCGCAGGGCAAGCCTGTCATTAGCGGCTACGGCCTTCCCAAGGTTATCGTTAAGAAATTCGAGGCGAAGCCGCTGCCGCATTTCCTTGAAGGGCCTACACGTTGGCTGAAGACGATAAATGATAAAAATCAAGCCAAGGAAGTATATGAGCTGATTCGGAAAAGCGATCTGTACGACAAGGAAATCCAAATGTACAAAACCTCGGTAAGTCTTGATGGCGAATCTCAGGAAATTGGCCGGATTCGGGCGTTTACGCCAGGCTGGCTGGAGCGGGAATCCGTGTTCCTTCATATGACCTATAAGTATTTATTGGCGCTGCTCAAGAGCGGGCTGTATGAGCAGTTTTTTGCGGAAATGAAAACATCCTTGATTCCGTTCCTTGATCCTGCGGTATACGGCCGTAGCACGCTAGAGAACTCGTCATTTATCGCCACGAGCGTCAATCCCGATCCTCATGTACACGGCCGCGGCTTTGTCGCCCGCTTGAGCGGATCGACTGCGGAATTTATCAGCATGTGGATTAAAATGATGATAGGCACTCAGGCGTTCAGCGTGAAGGACGGTCAACTGCAGCTTGCTCTCGATCCGACATTGCCAGGCTGGCTGTTCAACGAGCAAGGGGAAGTCACCTTCAAGTTCCTCGGCAGCACGCAAGTGACTTACCATAATCCACGCAAGGCGGATACATTCGGCGTCGATTCCGCAGTGGTTGAGCGGATGCAAGTGGTGAAGAAGGATGGCAGTGCAACTGACATCACAGGTGGTGTCATAACTGGCGAACTGGCGCATGAAGTCCGGAATGGCACAGTAGAGGCTATTCATGTTTATTTGAAGTAACTTGTAATAACCGCTTCGGTGAGGCAGGTTGATTTGGCGTTAACCTTTGGCGGTATGTCGCGGTAATTTTTAGGACGTATACTGGAATCCTGATCGGACGTGTACTGGATAATGTGCGTTATATACGCGCAGTCCAGTCACGTCCTTTCTGTTATTATTCCGTATTTTATTCCGAGAACTGGTATGAGCAAAAGAGTGCTGCCTGAGATCCCCGGAATACAGCTTGCGGCCCCTCGCTCTTCTCTCTCATTTGTCTTTTGCAGAAATGGCTAGATCTAACTTTCTTGGTATAACTATTCTTTAATATGGTAATGTAATAATTAAGGTTCACTTGGATCGGCACAATTTATGAGTTCAGCATTTATAAATGGATTTATAGTCGTTAATTATTGAAATATAGGAGGGTAGGCAGATTTAGGTGGATTTCATGTCGTTAAAAGACGGGAAGTGGCCAATCATGGCAGGATTCTTGATTTTAGGCACGTCAAATCCATCTAATCCTTGAAACATTCGTTTAGAGCAGCATTAGATACATGAAATCCATGTAAAATGCTGACTTGTCTCAAGCAGCTAGGCATAAATTGCAGATCCACCAAACTTCTAATCAAACCTCCAACCTCACCTCCAATCAAACTTCCAATCAAACTACGAATCCAGACATTCTAATTCAGACGTTCCAGGCAAGGCGTTTACGAGGCGATGGTTAATGAGGTGAACTAGCTTAAGCCACTTAAATTTATGGTAGCAAGGAGTAGTCGTATGATTATCAGTGCCAGCAGAAGAACAGATATTCCGGCTTTTTTCGGTGAATGGTTTATGAAACGGATCGAGGAGGGGTACTTCTACAGGATCAATCCATTCAACCCGAATCAAGTCAGCGGATTTAGCCTGAAGCCTGAAGATGTTGACGCGATAGTGTTCTGGACTAAAAATCCTAAGCCATTTATAAAACACTTAAATACGTTGGATGAAAAAGGTTATCGTTATTACTTTCAGTTTACATTAAACGATTATCCCAAAGTTCTTGAGCCTTACGTTCCATCCGTCGGACAAAGAATCGATACCTTTCAAGCTTTAAGCCGAAAAATTGGAGCAGACAAGCTGGTTTGGCGCTACGATCCTATTCTGATAAGCAATATTACACCCATTTCCTATCATATAGATAAATTGCAGCACTTAGCCAGCCAGTTCAAAGGTTATACGCACAAGTTAGTGATCAGCTTCATGGATTTTTACAATAAAACGGAGAAAAAAATAGAAAGGCTTGAAAAGGAACACCAGATCACGGTTTCAGATATCACTATGCTTGAGCATAAAGAGGAACTGGAGAAATTCGCAAACGCAATTCGTGAAATAGCGGCCAGAAATCAAATTCAGGTTGAAACTTGTGCTGAAGCTTTGGATCTGGATCATTGCGGCATTTCACATGGGAGCTGTATAGATGCCTCTCTCCTATCGCGTATTTTTAATTTAAATTTGAATTATCGTAAAGATAATAATCAACGCGGAGCTTGCTTATGCACGGAATCCGTGGATATGGGAGTTTATAATACTTGTAAATTCAATTGTGTATACTGTTATGCCGTTCAAAGTGAAAGTGCGGTTAACAAGACGTTAGAGAAGCACAATCCGAATAGTGCTGCGTTAATTCATACGTATGAGGGGCAGTTTGAGATTAGGAAAGAGATAGGTCGTATAAAAAAAGGGGGAGGACGGCTTATATAATTAAGATAACAACAATCAAATGAAAGCGTTTTAGGGCGTGTTACCATGAATGTGGGCATGAGCCAGGAAGACAATGACTATAATGTATAGTCATTGTTCTTCTTGGCTCTTTTTGCTGGTTTTCGAAGTGAGTGAGACAACAGAATCATGCCATTATTCATTTGACCCAAACTGCAAACGCTTCCTTTTGGTGATGCTCAAATAAGGCAAGATGTATAAAAATCGAGAGGATGATGGATATGCTGGCTAAACTGCAAAAACTGGGTAAGTCTCTTATGCTGCCGGTGGCTACACTACCTGCGGCGGGTATCCTGCAAGGGCTTGGAATGATCGACTATCAAAACGATATTCCTTTAGGGGCTTTAGGAGGTTTTCTGAATCAATTCGTGACACCCTTCATGACTTCAGGCGCCCTGGCGATCCTTGACAATTTGCCTTTCATTTTTGCGATTGGCGTTGCGATTGGATTTGCTGGAGATGCTGTTGCCGCTTTATCAGCCTTTATCGGATATATGGTATTTACGAGAGTGCTTGCTCAAGTTCCGCTGCAAATGCCGTTCATACCGGATGATGTGAAACTGAATATGGGGGTTCTGGGTGGTTTCTTTGTCGGCTTATGGTCTGCTTTTCTATATAACAAATATCATAATATCAAGCTGCCGGATTGGCTTGGCTTCTTTGCCGGGAAACGATTCGTACCGATTGTTACTGCGGCCTCAACGATGGTGTTTGCTGTCCTGATCGGTATGGTGTGGAGTCCGATTCAAGACGTGATTGCCGATTTCGGCAACTGGGTGGTTGGATTGGGGGGAATCGGATCATTCGTATTCGGAACCGCGAATCGTTTGTTGATCCCACTCGGCTTGCATCATGTGCTGAATTCTATCGCCTGGTTCCAGATTGGGGAATACACCAATGCTGCTGGCGAAGTCGTTCACGGCGACCTGTGGCGCTTTTTTGCCGGTGATCCGACGGCGGGAATGTTCATGTCCGGCTTTTTTCCGATCATGATGTTTGCAATGCCAGCGGTGGCCTTGGCCATTATTCATACCGCGAAGCCATCCAAGCGCAAGTTCGTTGGCTCCATTTTTATGGGTTCAGCGCTGGCTTCATTTTTGACCGGAATTACCGAGCCGCTTGAGTTCGCGTTTATGTTCGTTGCCCCGTTATTATACGTAGTTCATGCGATTTTGACGGGTCTTTCTGGTCTTATTATGTATGCGCTGGACGTGCATTTAGGCTTCTCGTTCTCTGCCGGTCTGATTGATTATCTGGTAAATATAAAGCTGTCTACGAACGCCTGGCTGCTCTTTCCGGTAGGTCTGGGCTTCGGTGTGGTGTACTACTTCTTTTTCCGGATTCTCATCGCCAAGCTGAACCTGAAAACCCCGGGGCGTGAGGAGGAAGGTGAGAATGAAGACGATGCGGATAAGGAGGAAAAATGGGGAGCAAAGCCAGCCCTAGAAGCAGAGGTCAACGCTGGTGTCGACCCAGCAATGCCTAAAGCTTCCAAAGCGGCTCAAGTGCTGGATCATATCGGTGGGGCGAATAATATCGTAAGCATCGACGCTTGTATTACCCGTCTTCGTCTGATCGTGAAGGATGACAAGGCGGTGAAGGATTCCGAGCTGAAAAAGCTTGGCGCATTGGGAATTATACGTCTCGGTCAAGGTGCAGTTCAGATTGTCTTTGGACCGCAGGCGGAATCCATTAAGGATGAGATTAAAAAGATCATACGATGAACCATGTAGCAAGTAGCGCATAAAGGATAGCCCTCGCGATGGATGAACCTGTCTGGAGAACGCAGGCAACTTTGTCATCCGTCACGAGGGATTCTTTTTCACGATATCTCGGTCTCTCTTTTCAATGACAAGCATAAGATAAGAAAGCAGGACTGGCTTGTCATTCCAATCTATGAAGGATGATTGATTTCATATGAATTTGCCGTTCATTCCCGGCCAAAACAAGGCACTCTTCTATCGCCGTGTCATTAAGAAATTTATCTTCATCACGATCGGCTCTGCTATGCAGGGCTTTGCCATGGCTATTTTTCTGTTTCCTCATGCCATTCCCTCCGGAGGAGGGGCAGGGATTGCTGTCCTATTGAATCATGCGTTCGGTTTGCCAATGGGCTTCGGGTTATGGTTTGCTAATATCGTTTTTCTTGTTTTTACGGTCAATTATTTAGGCAAAATCAGTGCTTTCGGAACCGTATTTGTCATCACGGCAACTTCCGTATCCGTCAATTTTTTTGAGGTGTTTGTTGATCCTCCGTTTGCGAACGTATGGATTGATCTGTTATTCGGTTCGGTTATTCTGGGTACTGCTGTCTCGATCCTGATCAAGCAGCGGGTATCCAACGGAGGAATCGGTTATGTAGCTTTGGCGATTTACAAGTACAAAGGAATTCATCCCGGCACATCGTTGTTCTGGATGAACGGATTTATCTTTGCCCTTACTGCATATGTTATTGATTGGAAGATTATAATTCTTGCCGTTGTATGCCAGTGGCTATCTACCCGAATTATCAACTGGTTCCATCAGTTTCCTAGTTTGAAATCGGTTTTTTATCCTGCTTGGCGCAAAAAGTGAGTCCATCTATTTTAATTAATTCTGTACCAGTACCTTTTCAATAAGCGGAAGTTCGTCCTTATAATTTACTTTCATAACAAATTCAGCGGGCAGCTCTTGGGTGCAAAGCGCTATGTCCTCCTGTAAAAAGTCTGGTTTCGCAGGATCGTAAAACTTCTTGGCCGCTTCCGACTTGCGAATTCGCTGAATCGTTTCATCCGTTGAAAATCGGTCGGAATTTTGCAGAATTCCTGCTATATATTGCGCGCAAGCCAGGTCATCATCCCCGGATGGGTGGGAAGCAATTAAATGAATAGGCATGTCGATGTCTTCCTTCAATAGTTTCTTCTTTATAAAACTCGCTGTCGTTCTTGCATTTGTGAACCCCGTAACAAAAATATGATCCGCATTTAATGAGTTTAGTGCTGCTTTTACTCCGTTGGTTGTTTTCTGAATGAGGAATTTCCCCCGAAGATTTGCATTATGCAAACGTACGGGAGAATTGTCCAGATCAAACCCCGCAATTGGCAGACCTTTGATCTCCCCCGCTAAAAGAACCCCCGGATATTGCTTTTTTAAGTGAAAAGCTTCATCCAGTGTTCCTGCCAGAATGATTCCCTGTACCCCCTTAATAAAAGCATAATGCGCAACCGTAAAAGCTCGGATAACATCAATGATCACATTAACACTTGAAGTTCCGGGTTGCTGGTTGTGTCCCTGTATAATCTTTATGGTCATTTAATATCCCCTTCAGCCAGCACAATGCCAGGTTTTATAACAGTATATTGGGCTTATTGGAAGAAGTGCCTCTCCCCACTAACCATAGAAATTCTGAAGCCCATCGTTTCTAAGTTATCCAAAAGAATATTTCCTTAGAAATTAGCAAATGATAACCAAAAATTCCTGGTCAGGGGAGCTATCACAAATGGAAAAAACAAAGTCACGAAAGCTGAATATTAGCTTCCAGAGCGATATAGAACTGACGGAGCCATCCAAGTCAAAAGACACGTCAACTAAATCGGGTAATGGCTCAAAAGGGCGCATCTGGGAGTTTACTGCGCTTGCCACGATCCCGATCGTACTGGTCTTCGGCAATTCCATGCTGGTGCCGGTTCTCCCCGTAATGCAAAGAGAGCTTGGGATCAGTAAATTTCAAAGCAGTTTGATCATCTCCATTTTTTCTTTGGCTGCAGGCATCTTTATTCCGGTGATCGGTTATCTGTCCGATCGCTTTGGCCGAAAAGTCATTATTGTGCCGGCCCTGATCATTTATGGGGGAGCCGGAATCCTGGCCGGGTTTGGGGCTATATGGGACTCCTATGCAGTTATTATTGCGGCCAGAGCGATTCAGGGGCTTGCGGCGGCAGGAACGGCACCGATTGCCATGGCGCTCGTAGGCGATTTGTATGATGGTGGTACGGAGAGTAAGGCACTTGGTTTAATTGAGGCATCGAATGGAACGGGAAAAGTGCTTAGTCCGATTATCGGCTCCTTGCTTGTTTTGATCGTCTGGTATGCTTCGTTTTTCGCCTTTCCCGTATTTTGTGCATTGTCTCTGTTGGCAGTGATCTTTCTGATTAAAGAACCAAAACAGACTGAAAAAAACAACCAATTATCAAAATACATTAAAAAAATTGGGCAAATATTCAAGGAAAAAGGAAAGTGGCTCATCACTTCATTTTTTGCGGGATCATTAGGGCTTTTTATATTGTTTGGAGTGCTTTTTTATTTGTCTAACATTCTTGAGGAGGAGCCTTATAATATTGATGGAGTTATGAAAGGTTTGGTGCTGGCCATTCCATTATTAGGTATGGTCATTACTTCATATACTACGGGAAGCTTGATTAAGAAAAATGGCAAATTAATGCGCTGGCTTATGAATATCGGGCTGGTTGCCATGACGCTTTCTCTTGCTGCCACCTTGTTCTTTTTAAAAAATATATATGTATTTATCGGGTTGCTAACGGTTAGCAGCATTGGAACAGGCTTGCTTCTCCCCTGCTTAAATACGATGATCACCGGCGCGATTCAGAAAAGCGAACGAGGAATGATCACGTCCCTGTATAACAGCTTGCGGTTTTTAGGTGTAGCGGCAGGCCCTCCATTATTCGGCTGGATGATGGATCAGTCTGATCGCCTTGTTTTTATAACGGTTTCCGCATTATCATTGGGAACGCTTGGTCTGGTATTTTTTTTAATTAAACCCCCTCCTCAAATTGATTGAACCGTTTATAAATTTCAAAGTCATGGGCACATGACATGAAAATTCAGCATATGATGCCTATGTCATTGGAATGAAGCGACAAGTCAAAAAGAATTGAGGAGAATCCAGATGAAAAGTTCCTTACATGAAATTTGGCCAACCGAATTATGTGATCCGTGCGGATTTCGCAAACCATTTGTACAGGATAGCACGCGCGAAACACGCGATGTCACTAGTCGAGGGCATACGATGGTCATCGATAAGGGTCTTGGCAAAAACTCATTTATGGATCTAATGGAAACAGGTTCAAATTATATCGATTGCGTTAAATTTGGTTTTGGAACCGCCCCACTCTATAAGACGGAATTGTTGCTCTATAAGATCAACTTAGCTAAACAGTATGGGGTCACAGTTATGCCGGGTGGAACGCTGTTGGAGACAGCTGTTCTGCAAGACGTAGTTTCGGAATTTTTCAACACCATATGCAATCTTGGTTTTAATGCTATTGAAGTATCAGATGGTACAATTGAACTCTCCCGTGATCAACGTACAGAACTGATCCAAGAAGGCATAAAGAATGGCCTGAAGGTCTTCACAGAATACGGAAAGAAAATATCGGGATCGCTTATAGATGCAGTCGTGCTGGCCGATACGCTTGAGGTCGATCTGAAGGCAGGGGCAGAGCTGTTAACGATTGAAGCACGTGAAACAGGCATGGGGGTTGGCGTTTTCGATGAACAGGGTGAGTGTCGGTTGAATCTTCTCGATGATGTTCTGAAATTTGTCACGGATACGGATAAATTAATTTGGGAGGCGCCTTTAAAGAGTCAGCAGGTGCTGTTTCTGAACAAGTTTGGCCCTAACGCCAATTTAGGCAATATTTCGCCAGGCGATATCCTTTCTCTTGAGACGTTGCGGCGAGGACTGCGTCAAGATACCTTTACCTTCGGGGTAAGAACGAAAAAAGAAAAGGAAAAGGAATTTTTTTATGTAATTTGACTTTGGATGCCCATGCCCGGTTAAGCAGATCGATGAAGAAGCTATGTAACCAGCGCGTACCGAAATTCAATCGGTGCGCGTTATTCTTTAACTGCTGTAATTTTTTGTAAAAGTAAGAGGTATTGATACAGAACTCCTCCACGTCTACCCCCTGAGATAAAGTCATGGTATATTAACACTTTGAAGCAGTGACAAAATATGATAAAAAAAGTTTGGTTTTTTCCAGAATATTGAAGGTTTAAGAGAGATTATATCGAATAATAAATGAGAGAATGAAAAATGTTCTTATTTTACTGGCAGGGGTGCTGTAATGAAGGGGTTATTTAAAGGAGTATCCATCGCTCTTGGAATAGTACTAGTTGCATATTGCGCTTTTTTACTAGAAAGCTCTGGAAGAAACACTGTGGCTAATGAGAATATTATTTCCCAGTGGGAGATAGCGTGGATTGATGAAGATAATTTGCATCTAACTGAACAGGATCTGGACAAGATAGAAAATTGGACTAGTTATAGTACGTCAACTCCAATAACTGCTAAACGTAACGAAAAGGCTACACAATGGATTAAAATGAAACTTCCAGAAGTTAATTTTGACTCACCGGCAATATTATTTGATAAAGTTTATGGGCATAATATCCTGATGATGGTTAATGATCAGGTTATTTATGAATCTCAACGTCAATATAACTATGAAATTAATACGATACTCGCTCCTTTAAAAAGGGAGTTTAGTGGTAGTTATTTGTATTTGGGCATTAGTTCCAGTAACAGAATTGGAGTTCAAGACTCAGTACTTATTGGTGAATTTTCCTCGCTTCAAATTGACTACATAAAAAGTAATATAACTGACTTTATTTTAGGCAGCGCTCTAATTTTTATTGCGATTGTTATGCTTTTTTGCTTATTTTTGTTAAACTCTGAAACTGTATCAACTTGGTTAGCACTTTGTGCTGTAATTTTGGCAAGTGGAGTAATTGTAATTACTTATTCATCTTTTTTATATTCCTTGTTAGGCAATTTTGGTGATATTTATGTTACCCTATTTGACTTATCTTTATTTTTACTATTGCCTTCATTTACTTTCTTTTTCGAAAAGATATTTGGATCAGGCTATTACTCGATAATTAAGAAATTCAGAAAATTTCAAGTGTATTATTCATTATTCTGTTTTGTGGCAATGATTATTAATAACTTCTCGGGTTACCGTTATCACAACATATATAGTTATATTTCTGCTACAGCACTAGGAATGATTATGATAATCCAGTTTATTATATTAGTAAGCACCTCCACAGTTTATGCAATTAAGGGTAACCGAGAGGCTATTATTTTTTCTTCTGGTTTCGCTATATTTGCAATTCTTGGGATTGGGGAGTTGGCTTGGTTTTATTTAAACTCAGCGTATTATGATTTATTCCTGTGGAAATGGGGTGTTGTTAGCTTTCTCATTTCTCTGATCATCATACTAGGCAGAAGATTTGCGGAAACTCACAAACAAGTTGTTGAATATTCTAGACAACTGGAAATGTTCAATAACGAATTGCAGCGTGCTGAAAAAATGGAAATTATCAGTGAAATGGCTGCTTCTGTTGCTCATGAGGTTCGTAATCCGTTACAAGTAACCAGAGGTTTTTTACAGTTGATTGCGGAGAAGGAACATAATTCTGATAAAGTCTATATGAATATGGCGTTGGATGAATTAGATCGTGCCTCAAATATCATTACTGATTTTCTAACGTTTGCTAAACCGGAGGTAGGGAAAGTCACGACTCTAAATTTGTTAAATGAATTTATTCATATTGAGGGGATATTAGTGCCTATGGTAAATCTTCAAGGAGGAAGGATTTCTGTCCATATTCCCAATGATTTATATATACGAGGAAATTCTTCAAAATTTAAACAGGCTTTTATCAATATTATTAAAAATAGTATTGAGGCTCTTCATGGTGATGGCGATATACAGATTTGGGCACATAAAGAGAACGGAAAGGTTTCAATTCATATAAAAGATAATGGTGAAGGGATGGATAAGGAGGCATTATCTAGACTAGGGGAGCCTTATTTCTCTACTAAAACTAAAGGTACAGGACTGGGACTTATGGTTACTTTCAGAATTATAGAAGTCATGGAAGGTGAAGTGCATTTCACTAGTGAAAAAGGGGTAGGAACAGAAGCGATAATCAGTTTCCCTCAGGTAAACGAACCTGAAAGTTAGGTATTCAATCTCCTACCCCAATTATTGTTATTTTAGTTACCCCACACAGCGTTAGGCTTGATGTCACTCTTCATTACTTCCGACGGATTTGGGGGAAGAACAAGATAAAATTCGTCGGAACTTTCCTCAACTGTCTTAACCTTGATGTGATCCGGAAGTGTAACCCCAAGTTCCTCCTGGATCGCCGCCTTTGGATCGTCTAACAACTTGGCTTTGAAGCTAGGATCTTGCCAAGCTTTCTGAATAATTTGCGTTTGAAGGAGAGCTCCTGATGTTGTCATAAGATCACCCTTTCTCAGAAAAAATGGTAGTAAATGCTTACATATTATAACATTAGTCACAGTTTTAATCTAGGAATTATTGATTTTTGTCGACAACCAATATTCTAGTCCGCCAGATTTTAATATTTTTCTATCTGTTTCGATTTGATTCGCGCCTTGTTGGACATTTCGGATAAGAAATTCATGAAAATCATAAAGATGACGTGCGTTAGGCCGGATATTTACTAGCGATTGATGGTGAGCTTCGGCTTGTTGTGCATATTCTAGTAAAATGCCTTCCGTATAAATCGCGTTCCGAATCTCCTGCGGTGTAGGTCGCTGGTCCTTAGGCAACTTCATTTTACTCTCAATGAGAGCGATAAGGCAATTATAGCTGCCTTCCTTCAGATCCTTCTCCCAATCCATCCAATCATCCAGCATTTGCAGTGTAATGAGCACGGTATCCACGTTCTCTTCAAGCGATGGAATCATTGGTTCCTGGTTAGCAAGCAAGCAAATGGCGACAACGGACAGCTTCACTGGTGCAGCCTTATGAGCAACGCGTACGGGCTCCTCGAGGAAGAAATTATTGCTGTTCTCATGTGTGACGGCATCCGCCCATTCGCCGACATACTTGCGGAAATACGACCAGAATGATGAGCCGATCGGAAAGTACTCTCTATAGATGCTCATAAACTCGAAATGAATGAGGTCGGCTAGTGGCAGCTGGTGCTTGAACCTGGCATCGGGATTATCCATTAGATCATCGATCAGATGATAATACAACATCCCGAAAATGTTCGCAATCGCTATCCTGCGGCAATCTGCGGTGGATACTCCTGACTTCTCCTGCAGCCAGAATGGGAGAAGATAGCAGATGTAATTTTTTGAGCGGTGCTCCTTCATAACATGGAATTTATCAAGGAAATCACGGGCTGGTTGGCTAAAGGGGGGAGGGAGTGCGGATAACAATTTGTTCGCTTCAGCGAACGCTTGCTGTAGATCTTCTTCATAATTGGAAAGCCAGAGCAAAATAAACACCTCTCATCATAGTTAAAGCCCCGGTATACCTACAAAATTATCGTTAGGCAAAGAAGACGAGAGTAGTCCGGTTATTATAATTATAGCGTATATGAAATGTTCCAAAATTACAAATATGTGACTTTTGATCTACGTTGGTGAAAACCGGACTCCAAATTATCTCATTGTATAAAGTAGGGCTTATTATACACAGGGGAGTTTTGGGGGGAGGAATTTTTATTCATGGATTTTATTAACTTCTATATACCACTGACTCTAAAGGCAACAAAAAAATGGTCAGAGATATATACTAAATGTATACAATGATCCGGTTAATAAGCTTAATATAGTTCCTTTACCACCTAAAATTTAATGGACGGGATATAAAGCCCGAAGATAAGTATAAATGCGATACCTGTGTATAGTATTTCTACGACTATGTATTAGGTCCTAGCGATAATGTAGCTCTTATAAGTTATGACAATTGGTTTACGGAAATGTATGGATACAATCGGTATGATTGCTTTATTATCCTATGCATTTTTTTCTTTACGGGAAAACAAATTTCCGTTAATAAATCGGCAGACTCGTTGGCCTCTTCAGGGGAGATATGATAAATATTAAATTGGGAGCCGTTTAGTTCATAATCATTATCTAATATCCAATGAGCGACGGTTTCATTCACTTCACTAAGCTTGTTATAACTTCCTTCATATATAAATGAAGCCACGGTTTGTTCTTTTGATATTTTTAAATTAGCTTCTTGCAGATTTTCATAATCTCCTGAGATCGATTTTTGGACTTCAACATCAATTTTTTGATTTTGAACATCTTCTTCGTGAAAAACCGCTATATTAAAATGCGGATAGCTTAGCCGTATATTCTGATCATGAATGATTTTGGACAATCTTCTCCATAACAGAGTTTCATCTTGATACTGCCTGATTTGTGCGCGTAAATAGACTACTCGTCGTTGTGGAATTTTCTTCACGGTAACCGTATATTTTGATGCGTCTTTCTGAGAGTTCAGGTGTTTAATCATGGAGTTTATCAACAATAATTTATCCTGCTTCTCGTTTATTTCCTCCTGTAATTGTGCTGCCTGCATGTTCAAGAACTTCATCAGATGAATATCCTCATCATATTCATATAGAATTTTCTTTATTAAATGCAGACTGAATCCCATGGTTTTCAACATGTTTATTTTGTTAGCCATTGCTAGCTGGTGTTCAAAATAATACCGATAGCCGGTACTTTCATCAATAAATCCCGGAGGAAGTAAATCAATGTCAGCATAATGCCTGGCCTATGTTTTCTTTGAAAAGCAATCAATAGGCGCAACACTTGTCCATTACGAATTGAATGAGTTTGCCTCGATGCTGTATTGCTCGGACAGCACCTTACAGATACTTTGGACAATTGTATCCACGTTGCCTTTTCCGCCAAATTCAGCAACGAATTGTCCGCCTTCCTGAATGACATTCCTTATGCAAGCAATGACCACCTCGGCGTCCTTCATCAAGTGCAGAGCTGCATTGGAGAAAACCGCATCCACCTTCTGATTCAAGCTGAAATCGGTGGCATTGCCTACGATAAAATCAATGGGCGGATATCTTCAGAACAATTGCCGAAAGCCGATGAAGATCAGCAATAAACCGGAAACTATCGTCGCTCGGTTCCCTAGCTTTTCGGCTGCAAATTTCTCCCCGAATCCGGCGCAGACAGCCAGTAGAATAAAGCTGAATATACCCACGGACAGTGAGGTATACCATATATTCAATTGGGTAATACCTGCATTGAAGCCGCCGGCGAGAGCATTCATCGCCAGAGCAATTCCCAGTAATATTGATTCGGTTAGACTTATAGACTTGGAGCTGTCTATATCGGCTTCCTCTGGATTTTGAAGCAGTCGGGTGAAAGAACTGGCCGGGGGCACCTCACTGGGGACGGGCTTTTTTTCTACATAAGGCTGAAGCAGCACCCATACGCCAACACCGATGATGACGATGGTTCCAATCAACTGGCCGATCCAGGGGGAGATCCAGGTAGATACTAAATTTCCGAACAAACCAGAGATCAGGGTAGCCAGAAAGGATATGAGAGCAATAGCCAGGTTCGAGTACCAGGGAATGCGAATTTTACGGACACCGTAGGCAATTCCGACCCCCGCATTATCCAGATTGGAAGCCAAACCGATTGCTATGATTGCTAACAGACTGTAGGAACTCAAGAGGTTCACTCCTTTGCGTCGCTTTGATCACAGCATATGCCCAGGGGTCTGATTTGGTTTCTTTCACAATAATTGACTAAAACGAGTAGAAAAACTCCCCTTCAATCGTATAAAGTAGTATAATTTACAATAAGATATATCTAGGGAGTGATAAATGTGCTTGAAAACTTGTTGCGGCCAACACATCTGCTGTTGCTGGTCATTGCCGCGCTCCTGTTGTTCGGTCCCAGCAAACTGCCGGAACTTGGACGCAGTTTTGGCACGATGTTAAGGGAGTTCAAGAAAGGCGCTCGCGGAGATTTCAAAGAAGAGGAAGATAAGCCGCAAGAGATCAAGTCCATCGAAGATAAAAGCAAATGAGAAGATAGATAGAGATGAGGCGCCGGGAGGTGCCTTTTTTGTTTGTGCGGATAACTATCTGCTTGATGGCTAATGCTTGTGAGATAGTAGGAATCATTAAAATAGTATTGGTCAAACCTACAACAGTTCTTTGTAGTAATTATCCTAAAAAAGTCAAACGAGGTAGATGTAACTAATTGGTCGAAATAAACGTATTCCTATTTGATTAGACACGTGTAATCAATTTAGGAAAGGTGTGACTATAAGATGGGATCCAAATTACACAAAAGATGGGGAGATCAGCTGGAAAAATCCGTAGTCAGCAGATGGTTGAATGTTATATTTTGTGTACTGTTTATCGTTTATGTTTTCATTGCCATTAAAATTATTATGTTTAAGACTATTCCTTTCTCAGCACTATTCCATACAGGAATAATGCCAGCATTAAGAAGCATTAATATGATTCCTTTTAATACGATTATTGAATTTTTTACAGGCGAGAATATGGATATGGGGAGGGCATTAGAAAATATAGGGGGGAATATTGCTATCTTTGTTCCATTTGGTGTGTTTCTAGCTTATGTTGCACACAGAAGGCCTTTTCATATTCCAATTCTCTGGTTGTTGTTTACCTCGTTTACGCTTGAAATTATTCAGTATGTTCTTGCATTGGGCAGCAGTGACATCGATGATATTCTATTGAATTTCATTGGAGGGGTTCTAGGTATTGGTATACACAAATGGTTCTATAAATCGACAACCTCCCGGAATCAACTCCTGATATCGCTTATTGGCTTCTTCTTGGTTACAGGACTCTCTGGGGGCATCGTTATTAGGATGATCGAGCCTGAGCTGTTGTCTTTCTCAACTTCCAAGATCAGTTATGTTTATGAAAATAATGAAGTAATGGCGGGATGGAATGAAGCAGAGGCAGACTTGTTTGGAGATTTAACAGCTGCTGACACGAATATAATTACAGTGTATATGAACCCTAAATCTGTGCGAACAACAGAGCAAAAGGAAATCAGCGAGGAGTATGTTCATATACAGATAAATGACGCAACTCGATTATTTTCCAGAACTATTTCTTCCGATAAAAATACCGTGATCAGTAAGTATGAAGCACTAAGAAGTTCTGATATATCCTCCCTGTTAGAAACTAGGGATATCACTCCCACGGTTAGAGTTTGGTTATTGGATGAAGACAAGCAAGTGGCTGAGGCGATTCTTATTAGTATCATAGATTAAGTGAATTAAGGTCAACGGAATCCTTCACTATTTATAGCTTAATTGCTTCTCTTATGCGGTGTTGTGTTAGCGGGGTGTTCCAGCTTTCCTGCAAAGGAAATCGAGCAACGTTCCAGTTTGAAAATAATGTATATGGAGGAATCGTATTTCTTCCGGCAATACGGCGATTTATTCATGATGCAGCATCCTAATATCGACATTGAAGTGGTTAGCACGAATAGTATTCATACTGGGGAAGATCAGGATTATGATAAAGCACTTGCAGACTTCATCGAGAAGGAACAGCCGGATGTAATCAGGTTGAGTATGGACAATTATGAGAAATATATTGAGGAAGGTAAGTTGCTGGAACTTGGTACATTGATTGAACGCGATAAGTACGATATTGGCAGCATTTACCCGGCACTACTTGATATTCTCAAGGAGCAGGGCGGTGGTAAACTGTACGGCTTAGCTCCTTTCTTTTTCGCCAACGTCCTTTTCTATAATGCAGACCTGTTCGCTAAATATGGAGTTGAAGTACCGCATGATGGAGTTACATGGCAGGAAATCATCGACACGGCCCGGCAGTTTCCGACCGAAGGCGACGAGAAGACTCGTGTTTACGGATTTGGCAGCGACCACGGCATGTCCTTGGAGGATCTCGCATCATCCATCGCCAGTACTCAGGGTTTAAAATATCTCAATACCGATAAAATGAAAATTACACTGAATACGGATTCCTGGAAGCAGGCCTATAAGTTGGCCATGGAGGCGATCGATTCGGGGACAATTTACAATCCTCAGGACGGGGGATTCAGGAGCGGAACGATGACCGAGTATTATCAGAGCCGAGCGTTTTTGATGGGGCGTATGGCAATGGAGATCGACGGCTTTTACTTGTTGCGCAACATGAAAGAAGCCAGGAATACGCTCAAGGATTACAAGCCTTTTCAAGTCGGCCTCGTCGCAGGGCCTGTCGATCCGTTCGAACCCGATAAAACCCGAAATTTCTACATCAATGAATTGTTTGCTATCCGTGCGAACTCGTCGAATGTGGATGCCGCATGGGAGTTCTTGAAATTTGTTAACGGGGAACAATTCGCCAAAATTAAATCGAGGTCGTTGAATAACGGACTTTTGTCCCGGATGGGAATATTGGAGGAAATTGGCGGCGTAAGCTTGGACGTGTTTTATAAACTGCAGCTGAAATTGGACCGCACAAGTACGCTGGACCATAATAAAATCCCCGGGGATTTCTATCCCCAGTACCAACCGATCGTCGATCGTGAGCTGAAATTGGCTGAAGAGAAGAAGAAATCCATTGAGGAGGCGCTACAGACGATTGAGGAGGAAGGACAGGCCGTATTAGACAAGGGGGTAAACGATAGGGCCTCCAAAAAAGATGGGGATCAGGGAGATGACAGTTTCGAAGAAGGAGAAGATACGGCCAATAACAGCTATGATGGCGCACTTATAATCAGCGAATAGTCACTAGCCCTGATTAACAAAGTATTACTCGATACTCGGTGCCATCTTTTAACTTTCTGCAAGCTCCGGCTTTTTCCAAAACAGGGCAATACCTGTGCCTAGAAGAAGTACGATGGTAGCGAAATAGTAGGGATAGTTCAAGTTGATATCGAACAGCGCGCCGCCGATGATCGGGCCGAAAATATTACCTATGCTAGTAAAAGTCGAGTTCATGCCGCCGACAAAGCCCTGCTCGTTCCCGGCAATTTTCGATAGATACGATGTGATGGCGGGGCGCATTAAATCAAATCCGGTAAATAGGACGAAGGTTGTCAGCAAAATGATAAAATAGGTGCTTACAAATGTCATTAGAAGCACGAGAACGGCAGAGATCGCAAGACAAAAGCGAATGACATTGATTTCGCCGATGCGTTTAGTCAGGCGGTCAAATAGCAGGATCTGAGCCACTGCGCCGACCAGCGCGCCGCCAGTAATGACGATGGCGATATCCTTTGGCGTAAAGCCGAATTTATGGTCGACGAACAGGCTGAAGAGTGATTCGAATGCAGCGAGGCCGAACGAAGACACGAAAATCAAAATGAACGCGATGAAGTACATCGGAATGAAAATGCGACGCAGCCCGCTCGTTTGACCTGATTTTGGGGTTTCTTTAGCAGCCCGTTCTGGTTCCCTCAGAAGAACCAAAGAAAGGATCGCGGCGATACCGCCAAGCAGCCCAGCGGAATAAAACGGAATGCGAGTGCCGATTTCAGCCAAAATCCCGCCAACACCTGGCCCGATGATGAAGCCTGTGCTAATCGCTGCCGACATATAGCCAAGCGCTTTGGATCTAGTGTCGTTCGTTGTAATATCCGCGATAAAGGCCGTCACGGCAGGCATAATGAATGCCGCACTGACCCCGCCCAGCATGCGGGAGATAAATAAAATTTCTACTGATCTTCCGATCCCAAACAGAAACTCTGAAAACCCGAAGATGAATAGACCGAGCACAATCATCACTTTACGTCCGTATTTGTCCACCCAGCGGCCGGAAAATGGAGAGATGATGAGCTGAGTTATTGCAAAAGCCGCCACCATATAACCGACAACGGCTCCGGTAATATTTAATTCATTCATAATAGTTGGCAGTACCGGAATAACAAGTCCGATCCCAAGAAAGGCGATAAATAAATTCGTTAATAGGATAGCTAATGTTATTTTCGGGTTTCTCATAAACATACTCCTCTAAACTTATGCTGTAAGTACAGTCGATCTGTGGATAACTAAGTTTAAGATTGATCCACAGACCTACTATTATACAACAATAATAAATTGCAGTATAGTAGTGGTCACGGACGATTATAATGAATAGGCCGTGTTACACACTGATCATGATGAAGAGGCCATGTCACACAATGTTCTGGCGAGAATGCCGCAGAATATAAGGGGACTACTCGTGCAATAATTGGATTCGTTGTAGTTAAAAATTGCTCATACTTTTTGGATATGTCTTTAGCTGGATTTTGTGTAGCTATATGGAGTTGGGAGGGGGAGTTGGTTTAAAAAAAATGAGTTAGATACACGAAATACAGTTATTTTGTCTAATTGAGGAAAAATGAAAAAATAAACTCAAAAAATCCACCTAAAATGTGCACGTATTTATTGAGGAACTGGTGAACTAAGTGAATAAGGAGAACTAGGTGAAGTAGTTAAGGGTTAAATGCTGTGGAACGGAGATAGGCTCTATATGAAGCATAAAGGTAAAATTTGTTTTGCGGTGGGAGTGGCGCTAGCCCCCAACCCCAATTTTTAACCCACAAGAAGGACACTTTGAACAAAGTTATTTTGTACAAAGTAACTATCTTGTGGGTTATTTATGGTTTTTATTCACTAACGGATTATGGAAAATTGAAACAAGGGCTTAAAAGAGCTGCTAATCCCAAAAAATTGCCTTGTATCCAAACGCATCTACAGTCACCTGGCCTGCGGGAAGATCATGTCCTGTTACAGCATCCGTTCCCGGGCAAGGCAAGGTAACGCTGCCTCCGTGACCGTCCATGTTGATTATGATCCACAATGTTTGGCCGTCTGCTCTCTGCCTTGGGGCGATAATGGTACCGGGGGTCACGTCGCTTTTAACGGTTATTCCGGCTTCATCGGTGTAGTGCTGGATGAGCTGGCGAAGCAGCTGATCCCCCTCCTCCCCGCTCGGCATTGAACCTAGCATGATGATTTTACCCTTTCCGTGCCGATGCTCCGTCAGAAACGCCAGACCGGGCGTTAGCCCATCGCTGATCTCGCCCACCACGGACGCGCCGCCTTCCAGTGGCTGGAATACTGTGCTCCATAGCGAGAGCGGAGCCGATACGCCAAAGGCGCGACCGATGGATCCCGTACCATCCATAGGATACGTAAACACCGTCTTTACGCCTGCTAACATCTCCAGCTCGCCGAGTCCCGCATCCGTATGAATCGTATGCTCTTCCGTGCGTCCTCCGGTTAGCGGCCCTACGACCCAAATCCCGCCCCCGGCAGTAAACTCCAGTGCGCGCTGTAAATATTCAGCGGATACATAAGGGAGAAAAGGCGTCAACAGCAGCTTGTAACCGTCGAGATCGGCTCCTTCCGGAAGGACATCGCGATGGAGGCCGAGCGATAGTATCCTCTTATAGAATTCATTTACCAGTCCCCGATGATCCAGCTTCCGATGCGGCTCGGTCTTCAAATAAGCCTTTGCTCTATCGGAGTATGTGATGGCGACTTCTGCTTGCACAGGTCTTGTCTCCTGCAGGATCTCTTCAAGCTCCTTCCTGGCGGCCTCCACTTCTAGTACCTGACGATGGCCGATCGTCGGCTCGCCCCAGGCGCTTACGACAGAGCCGTGAGGCTGCTCACTGCCCGTCCGCTGCTGACGCCATAGCCAGTAGCAGAAAGCCCCGGCGCCGAGGGCATACGCGGCTACAGCCTCTGCCTTCACATACCCGTTCGGATGCGGCGTGGCGTAGCTCTCCAGGGACGCTGCATGGGAGGGACTTGTCTCCATGATCCAGAAATTCTTACCCGGTTTAAAATTGCGCCATAAATCACAATTGAATAAGTACGCGTGCGCATTATCCTTGGACGCATAGGTATCAAAGGAGGCGAAGTCGAGATTCTGGAACAATCGCTCGTTGTCGAGGTGAAAGGCGATACTGCTATTATGCGTAATAGGCGCGGCGGAATACCGCCGGATGATGGCCGCTTGTTCATCCGCGAACTCGGCGATCTTCTCCATGGAGAAGCGTTGGTACATCGTCCGCAGCGAAGAATTGTGCAGGAAGGGGGCCGGTCCCGGCTGCGGCACCTGTTCAAACCGTTGGTAGGTCTGGCTCCAGACGTTCGTGCCCCAAGCCTCGTTCAAGCTCTCAATCGTGCCGTAGTGCTGCTCTAACCAGTGATGCCATAATTCTTTGCACGTCCTGCACATGCACTCTGCTACATGGGCTTTGAACTCATTGTCGAGCTGCCAGGCAATGACGCCCGGCAAGGAGCTGACCGCTTGTACAATATGCTCAATAATGATTGAGGCCCGCTTACGGAAATAAGGGTGATTGGTACAGACATGCTGCCGTGCGCCGTGATCCATTATGGTGCCGTGCTCATCCACATACATCCGCTCCGGGTGGCCATGGCTCAGCCAGATCGGCGGTGTCGGTGTCGGTGTGCACATGACCGTATCGATGCCATACTCGTACAGCAGCTCAATCACCTCGACAAATGAGCTAATGTCGATATGCCCTTCCTCGGGCTCCAAGATAGACCAGGCGAATTCCCCGATCCGCACGACATTGATCCCAGCCTGCTTCATGGTAGCGATATCCTCCAGCAGTACGTCCCGCCCCCATAGCTCTGGATACAAGCAGGCACCGTGATAAAGCTTCTTATTCAACTCTTCTCCACCTTTCCTCTAGAAATGCATTATCGCTGTTCACCATCAGTCTGTCTTAGCCTTGAACTCTCGGCAATAGCAATGTTTTGCCGCATTTGCACTTTTTTGAGTACAGCGGGCTGTCGCACCGTTTGCCAGGCCTTCAAGAAAGTCTAATTGCCGGAAAATAAGCGCTGACCCATAATGAGACTACATCGCATGCAAGCCGACAATCTCATGATGAAATCTCAAGTTAGGGCACAATGCATTCGCCCAGTTATGGATTCTCATATCCATTGCTGAAATGCATGACGATTATTGGCGGATGACTTATTTGGAGGTGAACAGGGTGAAACCATCGGCAGCACCGAACATCCTTATGTCGAAACAAGCTTTAAAAGACAACCGAGAAACCCGCTGGAAGCGCCTGAAGCGTGATAAGTGGCTGTACATTCTTCTTTTGCCGGGCCTGCTGTACTTTCTAATTTTTAAATATGTGCCCATGTGGGGAATCTTGCTCGCATTTAAAAACTATCAGCCCTTTATCGGATTTTGGAAAAGCGAATGGGTGGGCGTCGAGCATTTCAAGGTTTTTTTCCAAAACCCTGATTTCTTTATGCTGCTGCGCAATACGCTGATTCTGTCCCTGTACAATTTGATCTTCTTCTTCCCAGCCCCGATTATATTAGCGCTGCTACTTAATGAAATACGCCGGGCCATCTTCAAAAGAACGATTCAAACGCTGATTTATGTACCACATTTTATATCCATGGTCATCGTGGCGAGCTTGACCTATGTATTTCTAACGACCGAAGGCGGTATGGTTAATGAATTTTTGTATGCGTTTACAGGTAGGAAAATCGATTTTCTGGCCAGCCCGGACTGGTTCCGGCCGCTCATCATCCTGCAGACCATCTGGAAGGAATGCGGCTGGGGAACGATTATTTTCCTGGCGGCGCTGGCAGGCGTTGACGTAGAGCAATATGAAGCCGCTATCGTCGACGGAGCCAGCCGCTGGCGGCAGCTATGGCATATCACTTTGCCATCTATACGAAGCACGATCGTTATTCTGCTTATTTTGAGGATGGGGACGATTTTGGATAACGGGTTCGAGCAAATTTATTTGATGATGAATGCTTTGAATCGCGAGGTCGCCGAGGTATTTGATACGTATGTGTATGCGCTCGGGATCACGCAAGGGGCATTTAGCTATAGTACGGCTGTTGGATTATTCAAATCGGTCATCGGCGTAATACTTGTACTTGGCTCCAACTGGCTGGCTAAAAAATCCGGGGAATCAGGACTTTATTAACCGCCTTGACCTAGAGAGGAGAAGATGCTGTGGGCAAGCAATACAGAAGCACGAGCGAGAAAATATTCGATGTATTCAACTACGTGTTCCTCGCTTTGTTCGGATTAATGGCCGTTCTGCCCTTTATATTTGTTATCTCGGGTTCATTCGCGACGGATGCCGAAATTACGAAGCGCGCCGTCTTCCTGATCCCGAAGACGTTCTCGCTGGACGCTTATAAATTCATATTTTCTACGGACACCATTATGCGCAGCATCGGTGTATCGATATACGTGACTGTGATCGGCACGATCGTCAATCTGTTCTTCACGGTGACGATGGCATATCCGATGGCCCGGCGCAACCTGATGGGGCGCAACATGATTTTGAACCTTGTTATTTTCACGATGTTGTTTGGCGGCGGTATGATTCCAACGTACCTTGTCATTCGCGAGCTGCATCTGCTTGATACATTGAACTCCCTGATCCTGCCCGGCGCTATCAGCGCATTTAATTTAATTATTGTGAAAAATTTCTTTCAGGAGCTGCCCCCCGGGCTGGAGGAAGCGGCCAAAATCGACGGCTGCAACGAGCTCAGTCTGCTCTGGAAAATCGTGCTTCCGCTTTCGAAGCCCGTACTAGCTACTTTCACGTTATTTTACGCGGTCGGCCACTGGAACAATTTCTTCTCAGCCCTGCTCTATATCAACGATCCGAGTAAATGGCCGCTTCAGGTGATGTTACGGCAGATCGTGATGCTATCGCAATCGGCGGGGGATATGAGTTCGATGGACCCGACCTTCGTGCAGCCACCGGAGCAATCCATCAAGATGGCCGTTATTGTGGTCGGCACGATTCCGATCCTGTGCGTCTATCCGTTCCTGCAGAAGCATTTTGCCAAAGGAGTGCTGCTGGGCTCGATCAAGGGTTAAATTCATCCGATTCCTCAAGCTATGGAGTCAGACGATTTTACCATATAGAATAAGGAAAGCTAACGAACTTTAAGGGAGGTTATAAGGGAATGAACAGGCACACAGGTATGGGAAGTATGAAGCGCTGGCTATCTTTATGGTTGATTGTTGCCATGCTGGTCGTTATTGCCGGCTGTGGCGGAGGGAATGCCAATGAATCGGCGGCCGACCCGGCATCCGCTAGCAAAGGCAACGGAAATGAAGGTGGAGAGCAGGCGGAGCAATCCCCACTCGACCTGACGATTATGCTGCCGATTTTCAAAACGAATTATCCGAAAGATAATGGGCCGGTTGTAGAGGAAATTAAGAAAAGAACGAACAGCAACATTCACTTCGAGTGGGTGCCTAATGCCTCTTATGCGGATAAGTTTAATATCACTCTGGCTTCCGGCAAACTGCCACACATTATCTATGTTGGGGATGTGAAGGCACCAAGCTTTGTAAGTGCGGCTAAATCCGGTGCGTTCTGGGAGGTCGGCCCTTATTTGCAGCATTTTCCGAATCTGAGCGGCGCTAACCCAGTTATTATGGAGAACTCCGCAATAGAAGGGAAAAACTATGGGATATACCGTGGCCGGGTGTTGGGCCGAAATGGAGTTGCCTTCCGCAAGGATTGGCTGGATAATGTAGGGCTGGAAACGCCGCAGACGGTGGATGATTTTTATCATATGCTGAAGGCGTTTAAGGAGCAGGATCCGGATCAGAACGGGCAAAATGATACGTACGGCATGGTGCTCGTCAAATGGACGGGACAGTGGGCGAGCGGTTTTGATACGATCAAGCTTTGGTTCGGCGCACCGAATAAATGGGGTGTTATCGATGGAAAACTGGTGCCAGAGCATGAATATCCGGAATATGTGGAAGCGCTTAAATTTATGAAGAAATTATATGACGAAAAATTGATCAACTCTGATTTTGCTGTCATGGATAGCGCAAAATGGGTAGACCCGATCGTCAACAATAAAGCCGGCGTCATCGTTGACGTGGTGGATGTCGGCGCACGGATCGACGATAAAATACACGCTGCTTTGGCCAAGGAAGGGAAGGATGAGCCGGATCACCATTATATCGACGTCATCGGCGGGGTCACTGGGCCTGATGGCAAGCTGCGGACATTGCCGACATCCGGCTTCTCCGGCATATTGGCCATCCCTAAATCCTCGGTAAAGACCGAGGAAGAGCTGATGCGGGTGCTTGGCTTCCTGGATCAATTGAACGATCCGGACATGCAGACGATGCTCGGCTTCGGCCTGGAAGGTGTGCATTACAATGCAGTTGGCGAGTTTATCGAACCGATTAAGGATACTGTCAAACTGGAGTCTGAGGTGGAGGGCTTGAATCAAATGCTTGGTTTCATTCCCGAAGACCGCTCCAAGAAGGTCAAGCAGACACCGCTTCGGGTTAAGCAAGCCGAGGTCCAAAAGGCTAACGAGGAATTCATCGTAACGAACCCTGCGGAAGCGTTTATTTCCACTGTTTATTCGCAAAAAGGCCAGCAGCTTGACAACATCATCAACGATGCACGCATTAAATTTATCGTTGGACAGATCGATGAAGCAGGCCTAAAATCGGCATTCGAGGTATGGAAAAAAACCGGAGGCGACGATCTGGTTGCGGAAATGAATGACCTGTACAGCCAAGTGAACCCCTAGGGCAATCTTTAGGGTAATCCCAAACTTAGCATAAGCATGGATATCATGGAGAGCTGCCACGTAAGGTCTAATATTAGATTTTACGCGGGCAGCTTCTCTGCCTCAGACGCGATAAGCCCATTGCCCCATTTTATGTAAGCGGACTTGTATTTTTACATGAATGCGTTTACATTTTGTATATACCTTGATTCGGTTGGTGAGGAGATGAAGACGGGAATTTTGTCAAAATGGTGGTCGCGCACAATAGGGCTCTCTGGCTGTAAGGGGAAATATTACCGCAACAATTTAATCATGATGCTTGTAGTATCTGCGATTCCCGGCATTATTACCGGAGGGATTGTGTACTGGATGATCGGTGGGCGTCTGGAAAGCGAGCTGCTGCAGACGCATCATCAGCAAATTGAGCAGCGGGCGAGGAATATCGATGAACAGCTGTCCAATCTGGAGCTGATGCTATCACATTGGGCGTTTGATCCCCAATTCGACTATAGCTTGAATGGGCTTGATTTTAAACGGGATTTCGAACGGTCGCGAGACGTTACAAAGACGCTGGTCGTGATGCAAGGCTCGAATACGATGGTTAAGCAGGTCGAGCTTTATTTGTCAGGGCAGGAACCGGCGCCGCTGCTCTTTAATCCGGAGTACGGAGAGGTTCATTCCCAAGTGGTGTCCGATTTGTATGACAAGCTTGTTGAAACAAAGCGGAGCATTTATTGGACGGAATGGGCCTTTGATCCGAATCGGCCGGAGGTCAAGGAGCTCACGCTAGTGCATCATATTCCTGGCGGTAGCCAGCAGCCCTTTGGAGCACTGCTCATTCGGATGGATACTCAGAAAGTGGCGAATATGCTGAAGACGATGACACCGTATAACGTTGGAGAGACGTTTCTCGTGCAGAATACGGGAGATTTGTTTGCCTCTGCCGGGGGGAGTAGTTCGAACTCACCTTTTGTCTCTGAGCTGCGCGCTAAGATTAAGGAGCGTGGAGCGGATCAGAAATCCTCCTTTTTCTTTGAATGGGATGGTGCGACTTATACGGTTACATACGGGGGATTTTCGCGGATTTCTAATGAGTGGACTTATGTGTCCGCATCGCCGATAACGAGTATTACCTCCCCGGTAATGTTCATATCCAAGCTGATCCTCATCGTCAGCTTCAGCGCATTGCTGCTGGCGGCAGTGTTATCGTGGATTGCCTCCAGGAGGATGTATTCTCCGATTAGGCGGCTGTTCAAGACGCTGCTGTCGGATGATATTAAGACGGAGGGCAAGGAGGATGAGTTCACGCTCATCGAACGGCAATGGGAGAGCTTGCATTGGGAAAGCCATGATCTGCAGCGCAAACTGGCGGAACAGCTGCCCCATGTGAAGGAGAGCTTCCTTAACCAGCTCCTGCAAGGCCATTTATACGCTTATTCCGAGCAGGATTTGCGCCGCAGGATGGAGCGGTTCAGGTGGGATGTCACGAGCAAGCATTTCATTGTATTTTATGTCCAATTGATGGGGATTACGAGTCTGGAGGGGAAATTCAGAAGCGGGGATGAAGGACTCGTATCTTATGCGGCCGCCAACATTATCGGCGAACTAGCTATGCAGCGCTTCAGTCAATCCGACACGATCCATTTTCACGATTTGACGGCGGGGATGCTGCTTGTACTTCCGGAGGACGGCTCGTATGATGCCGAGCTGCATAGCTTTAGCGAGGAATTAACGCGGACGATTAATGCCATTCTGAAAATGCGGGTTACAGTTGCCTTTAGTGCCCCTGTCTCCAGCATTTCCGATATCCCACTCGCTTTTGAGGAAGTGAAGCAGGCGGCCAGCTATCGTCCGTTCAGCAACGAGAACCAGATTATTGATATGGAGCGGCTGGAGCAGGGGGGGAGCGATGAGACCGAGCCGACGTATTCCTTCGCCTTGGAACGGGAGATGATCCAAGCCCTGCGAACCGGTCAGGAGGAGGAAGCGTATCGTCTTCTGGCGGATTTTCTTGAGGCGCTGCGGGCTAAGGGGGCTAAGGCGATTGATGTGCAGCAGGGAATGCTGCATTTGCTTGGTCATGTGCAGCACGCGATCATGCAGTCAGGGATCGATCCGAAGCGGCTGTTCATGGGCGCGAATTTGTACGAGGCGCTGTCGCAAATCCGCGAGCCGGAGCTCATGCTAATCTGGTTCAAGGAGAAGGTGGTGGCTCCATATTTAAAGGAGCTCTCCCAGCGTACCAATGCCGAAGTGAAAATGATGATCGAGCAGGCGATGATTTACTTACAGCAAAATTATATGCGGGATGTTTCCCTGGATAGCTGTGCAGATGAAATTGGTACGAATTCCTTCTTTCTGAGCAAGTCATTCAAGCAGGTGACGGGGAATAATTTCATTGATTATTTGACAGAGCTGCGCATGGAGAAAGCGAAGGAGTTGCTGCGAGAAACTAAATTACGGATCAGTGAGGTCGCTGAGCAGGTAGGGTATCAACACAGCTATTTCAACCGTATTTTTAAGAAAATGGAGGGGATGACGCCCACGCATTATCGGGAGCTCAGCCAGTGATTTCGAAGGCTCTCGGGCAGCTGCAAGTCCGGGAGTGGTCGCCGAGTGACGGCGGTGTGCGGTCTGTGCTTGTGCTGGCCTGAACAAAATGCACAGCTCGATCAAAAGGATTAGTCTCATCTGGGATTGGTCCTTTTTTTTTGCAAGTTGTACCGTTGAAATAGCTGTGGAGCTCCTTATATTGTGCGCACGAAGCTGTCGTACACGAAATGGAATTCATGTATCTAATTATGCACTAAACGAATATTTCAAGGTACTAGATGGATTTTATGACCTTAAAATTAGGAAACAAGACCAGGCTGGGAATTTCCCTTATTCTAACGACATGAAATCCATTTAAACCTACATTCCCTTCTTTGTCGAAGAAATTAACTACTATAAATCCATTCATAAATCGAACGGTTGGAAAGTGGGGAGCCCCTTTCTTTCGGAAGCTTTTTCAAATGAATTCGCCATTCCTTGAGGAAGGTAGTTCCTAATGTACAGGATCAAATTATATCCTGCTCTGTGTTCCATTCTTTTGTTCATCTTATACTGCTCGTTTTTTAGTCATAGCGGATTTTCGGGGGAATCTTGGGGCGGCAATAAAGTCCAAATCGATGGAAAATATGCAATTTAGTAAGATGAGCCACTGTTTCTGCTGAGCAAGAAAGTCTAATTGCCGGCAAATGTCACCCTGCCTACAATGAGGGTACATTGATAGAGAAGGAGATGGTGGCCTGTGGCTTTGCGGACATCAGTCGGATTGCGTTGGTTGAACCAACCATCCATTCCTGTCGGAGTAACCTGGGGAATCCCCTGGGCAAAAGGTGTGCTAGGCCGGGAGGGGCTGTCTGAGCTTTCTTTGATTAGCGGTGATTCGGAATCAAACTTTCAATTGCTGTGTCGTGAGTTTGGCAAGAGTGCAGGCGGTGAAGGTAATAAGCAGGCGGAAAATGCTCGGATTGTTCAGAATGCTGTGAATGCTGAAAATGTCGTAAATGCCGGATGTGCCACAAATAGCGCAAGTGCTGCAATTAGCAAAAATGCCGGGAGTGCGAGCAAGTTCCCTTTGCAGAGCTGGGCAACGGCCTATTGGCCGGATGGGAGCGTGAAATGGACCGCTCATGCTACCGTTGCTTCATCTGAGGAAGACCAGGCTGAACGTGGAACTGCTGTTGTTGTGAGAGAGACGAAGGAAACCGTTATTGTTGACACGGGAGTCATCGTTTGCACGATCAACAAGCAGGGGCGAGGGATTATTCGCAGTATCGTCCAAACAGGATCGGGCAGTATGGTTTGCAGTAGTGGAGAATTAGTATGCATCCGTGAAGAAACAAGTTCGGGTTCCGGCCTGCGTACCATGAAGGAAGAGAAGTTTATCGGCAGCACGCTGCGGGTTAAGGTGGAGCAGCAGGGGCCGGTGCGCGCCGTAGTGAGATTGGATGGCAGGCACCAGTCTATTGCGGGAGGAAAGCGGCAATGGCTGCCCTTCACGCTTCGTCTATATTTTTACGCCGGATTATCGTCAATTCGAATGGTGCATACCTTTTTTTATGATGGCAATCCGCATCATGATTTTGTGAGAGGGCTGGGAATTTCCTTCACGGTTCCGCTGCAGGGCGCTTTATATAATCGGCATGTTGGGTTTGCTGGAGATCGCGGTTTGTTCAGCGAGTCACCGAAGACTCTCCATACCCGTCGGACGAAGGGACGCTATCGAGAGCTGTATGCCGCACAGATTGAAGGCAGGACGGTTCAATTTGAGTCGGATCAAGATGCATACTTTCTTGGTCTGCTTGACGATTCAGCGTCTTGGGACAGCTATAAGCTTGTACAGGAAAGCTCTGAGCATTACCGGATTTTCAAGCGGACGACAGAGGGCTGCAGCTGGGTTAAGGTGACGGATGGAAAAAGAGCCCGCGGGCTCGGATATGTTGGCGGCGAAGGCGGCGGGCTTGCTGCCGGGTTGAAGGACTTCTGGCAGAAAGCTCCCTCGGGCATGGAAATCCATGCAGCGACCGAGAATGAGGCCGAGTTCGTAGTATGGTTCTGGTCGCCGGATGCGCCAGCCATGGATCTGAGGCATTACGATACGAAGACTCATGTAGAATCGGCGTATGAAGGAGCCGAGGAGATGCGAGCCACGCCTTACGGTATCGCGAACACGAGTGAACTGATGATTTGGTGCATGGAGGAGACGCCAGGGCTGGAGCAGCTTGGGCGCATGGCTGCGGAAGCAGCTGCACCGGCTCGGCTTGTTTGCGACCCGGCCTACTATCATGAGGCGGGCGCCTTCGGCATTTGGAGCTTGCCTGATCGGAGCACGCCTGCCAAGGCCTATTTAGAGGATCGGCTAGACGGGATTATCGCTTTCTACAAGGCCGAGGTGGAGCAGCGAAAATGGTATGGCTTCTGGGACTATGGCGATTATATGCACAGCTATGATCCCATCAGGCATGTATGGAACTATGATTTGGGCGGGTGCGCATGGCAGAATACAGAGCTCGTCCCGAATATGTGGCTCTGGCTGATGTTTCTCCGCTCGGGGCGGGCTGACGTCTTTCGGATGGCCGAGGCGATGACCCGGCATACAAGTGAGGTCGACGTCTATCACTTCGGCGAATATGCGGGCCTCGGTTCGCGGCATAATGTGATGCATTGGGGCTGCGGCTGCAAGGAAGCGCGGATCGCGATGGCGGGTCTGCATCGCTATTATTATTATTTAACTGCTGACGAACGAATCGGGGACATTCTCGACGAGGTGAAGGATGCCGATTATTCAACGGTCACGCTGGATCCGATGCGAGCCTACTTTCCAAAGGATGAGCATCCGACGCATATCCGGGTCGGCCCGGATTGGGCTGCGTTCAGCTCCAACTGGATGACTCGCTGGGAACGCTTCGAGGATACGTCGTACCGGGATAAAATCCTGAGGGGCATCAATAGCATCAAGGCCGCCAATTTCCGGCTCATTTCCGGTCCTACTTACGGTTATGATCCAAAGACGGGGATTCTTACAGGTATGGGCGATGACAATTGGGGCCGGCATTTGGCCATATGCATGGGCGGACCGCAAATTTGGTTCGAGCTGGCGGGTCTGCTTGAAGATCCCGAATGGGAGGATATGCTGGCCGAGTTCGGCGTGTTCTACAATTTGTCGGATGAGAAGAAGCTGGCTTTGACTGGTGGAGCCATCGGCGGCAATAAGCAGCGGTTCGAGCATCCGGTGCTCAGTGTGGCGATTGCGGCGTATGGCGCCTATTATCGACAGGATGCCGAAGTGGCCGCGCAGTGCTGGGCGATTTTGCTGGAGAACAACTTTGCCCGGGTTAACCTGCAGGAGGCTGCTGTGCCTGTTATTCATTTAGATGAATTGTTGGAAATTGAATGGATGAATACAAATGAGGCTTCTCAGTGGTCTATCAATACGATTATAAGCTTAGAGCTAATCGCCGATGTATTGCCGCCACAGATACCGGGGCAAGAGCAGGAACAAAAAGAAGAGGGAGACAATCGGGAATAAGAGCAGGCATAGAATCAGGAATAGAAGTGGATGCAGAAGTAGGAGTAGAAGCAGAAGTAAAAGTAGAAGTAGAAGTAGAAGTAGAAGTAGAAGTAGAAGTGAGGTAGGAGCAAGAGAGATAGTGATAGAGGAAAAGCAAGAAATGCAGGAACAGCAACAGCAACAGGAACAGCAGCAATGGCGGAGGAGGTGGCTTTAGTGAATACCAACAGGAGTGGCTTGATCCCGCAGCATTGGGAGCAGTTGTATTTCAATCCGCTGCAATCGGCAGAGGATGTGGCGGAATTTCGGATGGAAGGAGAAGGTGCGGTAACCTTTCCCAGAGGGTGGATGCGCCTGGAAAGCACCCGTAGCGCGGCAGAGGGTCAGAGGGCAAATTTGGTATTTTGGTGTCCAGAGGAGCTGCCGGCAGATATCGCGATTTCCTGGCGCTTTCGGCCGATTCGGGAGCCGGGGCTGGCTATATTGTTTTTTAGCGCAAGGGGAACGGAAGGGAGGGATTTATTCGATTCGTCGCTGTCGCGGCGGACAGGCGAATACGAACAGTACCATCATGGGGAGATGAATGCTCTTCATATATCTTATTTTCGCCGAATGTGGGCTGAGGAACGGCAGTTTCATACCTGCAATTTACGGAAGAGCTATGGCTTCCATTTGGTTGCCCAGGGGGCCGATCCGCTGCCGGGAGTTCATGATGCGGCTGATTTTTACCACATGCTTGTTCTGAAAAAAGGTTCATCGATTACGTTCGCCATCAATGATCTACAAGTGCTGTCCTGGGAGGATGACGGCGCAGCATATGGGCCGCTCCTGGCCGGGGGGAAGCTGGGCTTCCGGCAGATGGCGCCGCTGATCGCAGAATATGCAGAGCTCATCGTATACGGGGCTTCGCCCTAAAAAGGAGGCGGTGAATCATGGCTTTGCCGAATATTAATTTTTGCTATCCACAGGGTAAGCATAAGGCGCTAACTATGAGTTATGACGATGGGCGGAGGGCGGATAAGAGACTCATCGGAATTTTTAATCGTTACGGCGTGCGTGGAACTTTTCATATTAATTCTGGACTGCTGGGAGGCGATGATCGGTTAACTGCGGAGGAGGCGGTTGCCCTGTACCGGGGGCATGAAGTGTCTGTGCATACGGTGACGCACCCGACGTTAAGCCGCTGTCCAATGGAACAGGTCGTCGATGAGATCATGGAGGATCGCAAGACACTCGAACGGCTATTCCAAACTACCGTGCGCGGAATGTCCTATCCGAACGGTTCTTATAGTCAAGAAATCGTGAAATTGCTACCGCACCTAGGAATAGAGTATGCGCGAACGGTGCAAACGACACATGGCGGCTTTGGATTGCCAGAGGATTGGCTGCAATGGCGGGCCACTTGCCATCATAACGACCATCTGCTGGAGCATGCGGAGGCATTTGTAGGACTGCATAAGCGTCAGTATCTCTACTTAATGTATGTTTGGGGTCATAGCTATGAGTTTGACCATGACAACAATTGGGAGCTGATAGAGCAGTTTTGTAAAGCAGTTGGCGGGCAAGACGATATTTGGTATGCGACGAATATTGAAATTGTGGACTATATGAAGGCCTGCAAATGGCTTAAGTTCGCCGCGAGTCGAGAGTTTGCACATAACCTAGGGGCGTTGCCGATTTGGTTGGACGTGGATGGAAGAATCGTAGAAATTCCCGGCGGAAGCCAGGTGAGCTTGATCTAATGGGTATGGGACGTTCAAAGCAACCGAAAGAGTATGGGGAGTAAGAATGAGAAGGAGAGATGAAATGAAGCTTTCAGCTAATACTGAAGGAAATCTTCACGAAGGAAGCGGTAAGGACATCGGACTCGAAAAAAGCAGGTGCGATCAGCCCATTCAGCATGATGAGCAAAATCAGCATGGCCAGGAGCCCTTTCAACTAGCGAGCATTGATATAAGCGCCTCCGGGCCGAGATGCAAAATGCTGCTCGGCGACCTTAACGGAGATGGACGGGCTGAACTGCTGCTCGTCCAGCCGGACAATCGTCAAGATGTCCGCTACATCCCCCACCAGGTACAATGTCTCACGGCTTATGATTTGAATGGCAATATGCTGTGGCAGCGGGGGAAGCCCAGTCTAGAAGCAGGAAGTCAGGGCTCTGACTATCCAGCGCAAATTTATGATATCGACGATGACGGCTGTCTAGAGGTGCTATGCGTTATGGATGGCCGGTTCCATATTATAGATGGCGCGACCGGAGCGATCAAGGAAGTGCATGATTTACCGGATCCGCATGCGCATGACTGTATCATCATTGCCAACTTATCCGGCGGCGAACATGCTTCGGATATTATTCTGAAGGATCGTTACCATAAAATGTGGGCGCTGAACCGGAATTTTGAGCTGCTTTGGATGCATGAGGGGAATGTTGGACATTTTCCATGGGCCAGCGACTTGAACGGCGATGGCTACGACGAAGTGATGGCCGGTTATGATTTATTGGATCATCGGGGCAATGTGCTCTGGAGCTGCCGCGACCTTGAAGATCATGCCGATTGTATATGGGTCGGGGATGTGAACGGTGACGGCGTACCGGAGTTGGTCATTGGCGGCAGTGTTACTGTGATGTATGACAGAGATGGACAAGAGCAGTGGAGATATGAGGGTTCGATCGAGTCGCAGCATATCGCGCTGGGCCGATTCAGGCCTGACCTGCCGGGGCTGCAAATCGCCGGGCTGGATCGGATGGTTCGTGAAGATGACGGAAAAGGACTAAAGGGAAAAGACGCATTGTTCTTAGTCGATAGCCAAGGAAATGAGCTGTGGAAGGAGGAGCGGAAGACGAGCGGCTGGCTGACTATCGCTGAAACATTAAGCAATTGGCGCATAGGAGCTCCAGATTACATTCTTGCCTATCGCCGAGGAGGAGGGGTGTATCCGGCTCTGTATGACGGTTACCAGAACGTCGTGGCCGAGTTCCCTCACGAGGGCTATGCGGTCCATGGCGACCTGCTGGGCCTTGGAACCGAGCAGGTTGTCATCTATGACGATGAGCTGGCGGTGATTTATTCCAGCAAGCAGATGGATTTATCAGTGCCGCCGTCCGGCGTATCGCAGCCTCATCCGAAGCGTTTATACAATTCAACTTTATATCCGGGAGGAGAAGTGAATGCAGACCTATTTTCCCGCGCATGATTCGATCGCAAGATATGCTGCAGGGCAAACGAGGCGGGTGCTCGCTACTGTAGCCAACCGCTACATCGGGGCGCATCCTCAGGAGCCTTTGGTATATCGTGTTCATTCCCGCCGAGGCTTCCGCCGTTTGGAGGATTGCCGTTACGATATGGACTTGATGCAACGATGGCCGGAGCTGTCTGTCGGACAGTTTGTTTATGTGTGGGGTATGCTGTGGGCGGAACGAGATGGCGAGACGCCATTTGCGGTTAACTGCTACGGCCCGGTTAAAATCTATATCAATGGATGCCTGGCCTTCCAATCGAATTTGAATGATGATGTGTTCCCGGACAGGCGAGCCTTTTTTCGCGCTAAAACAAGGAAAGGCCGCAATGATATCGTTCTGGAATTTGTTGCGGTAGGCACGGGCTGCGGTGGAGTTTTCGGCACAGGAAGCGTCAAGGGAGCGCCGATGCATTTCCTGAATCCCACAAGTGAAGGGCGAGGTGGCGAAGGCTGGGTTTACAGCGAGCCGCAGCAGGCGCCCTGGCGTAGATTGCCAGGCTTCACTGGTACGGGAGAGATGGATCACGATTCATATGAGCTTGATTGTAACGGTGTTCCTACCTCTGTCCGCTTATATGAATGTAGTGAATGTACGGTGTGGCATCCTCAGGAGCAATGGTCGGCTGAGGAGCTTGGAAGCGGATGCTTCCATCGTTTGTTCGGGACGAAACCTGATGCAAAGGCGTTCGCCTGGTGCAAGTTGGAGCTGCGCGGAGCTTTGCGAGCCAATCTACGGCTTGAAGGCCGTTATTCGGGAGAGATTGCCGTTTATGTTGGGGGTAAGCTTGTTTTCCGAGGCGAAAAGTGGAGCGGGCGGATTGATATTTCGCTGCAGGGCATCGGATTCGGGACGTATGATCTCGTTGTAGAGTCCACTTGTCTCGGGGAGGACTGGGGATTTGAATTGAGTGAGCCTCAAATTACATCTGCATCTTCGCCGCGGGCTATCATTCGGTTTGCGGAACCTATCCCCATTGAGGGAATGACGGACAACTGGCTGTATCTCGGCGCATTTTCAGCAGGAAATGCGCCCCAGGCTACTGAGATTTTGGAGATGGAGCGGCTGTTCGGGCTAGGGGAAAATACAACTTACTGGCGGGTGGATCGCCCAGAGTGCTGGGTCAGGCCGTATTTGGAAAGTCCGCTCTATGGCAGATGGAATTATCCTCTGGGGGTAACGCTATATGGGCTGTTAAGAACGGGAGAGGCACTGTCGGAACCGCATTATACGAAGTATGCCGCAGAACATATCGAGCAGTGCAGTAAGTGGCATGAATATACCCAGTGGGACCGAGACCGTTATGGGGCGCCCGGATTGAATCATCAGCTGAGCTTGATCGATTCCCTGGACGATTGCGGCTCCTTTGGTGCGGCAATGCTTACGGCGAATCAGCTTCGCCCCATAATAGGCGTGGAGAGAGCGGCTGCCCATATCGCCCATTACATAACGGACGTGCAGGATCGCCTACCGGATGGAACGTTGTACCGGACTCGCGGCACGGTAGATTTTATGAAGGAAACGGTATGGTGCGATGATTTGTATATGAGCACCCCGTTTCTATGCAAGTATTACGAGTTGACCGGAGAAGAGCGTTATCTTAATGATGCGGCTTCTCAGTTTTTGCGTTATAAGGAGCGTTTGTTCATCACTGAGCTTGGGATCATGCATCATGTCTTCGATGACAAATTTGGAAAGCCGAACGGCGTGCCTTGGGGGCGGGGTAACGGTTGGGTCATCTTCTCACTGACTGAGCTGTTGACGATTATGCCACCAGAGCATAAGCTTCGGCCGAAGCTGCTGGAATTTTATCGCGAACTTAGCGAAGGATACCGCAAGCTGCAGAGTGCAAACGGGCTGTGGCATCAGGTGCTCACAGATTGCGAATCCTATGCCGAGGCTTCTTGTACGGCCATGTTTATATACGCTTTTGCTCAGGGGGTTCGTAACGGCTGGCTGGTAGAGCCGGATTTGTATCTCGAGGCAGCCGTAAAAGGCTGGAAGGGATTAACCGAAGCATGCATTGATAGACAGGGCAACGTATATGGCGTATGTCGGGGATCGGGATATTCTTTCAATCAACTGTACTATAAGGAGGAGCTCGATTGGCAGCTGAATGATACGCATGGCATTGGAATTGTGCTGTTGGCGGGGATAGAAATTCTACAACTGGAGGCCAGCTTATAGAATAATGATAATTGCTTGCAAATATGGTACCATATTTAATGGCTATTTGTTTACGTATGCTCAAGCCTTTAGGTGTGGAGGGATCATTATGCAGGACGAATATACACGAAAGCTGGAGGATCAGAAAGGTTTATTCAAGCAGCTTGGCATAAAGCTGGACGCCCTGACCATTCATGAGAAAGATTTTGATGTGAAGATGCGCGGGTATGAGAAAGAGGAAGTAGACCGTTTCCTGGATGATATTATCGTTGATTATGAAAGATTTTATGATATCATCACGGATTTGTTGGATAAATATAAGGAAATCCAGCGCCGTCAGGCTTATCTTGAAGAAGAGAAGAAGGCGTTATCCTTCCGCAAGGTAAATAACGATCCCGGAAATGTCATAGATCGTCAGCTCGTAGAGGACGGGATTCGGCAAATGGAGCGCAGCCTGGAGCAATTTAAACTGCATATTCGCAAGGAATTCGATGTTTAGGTGGAACTGGTGCTCGGGCGCCGGTTCTTTTTTTGCATAAAAAGAGTGTGTTTTGCGCAAAATTTCACTAAAGAGTCGTTCCTTCATAGGATGTTCATGCATTATTCGTTGCATAGAACGGGAGAACATGGTATTATATATCTAAGATTTAGATCTAGTCTAAATTTAAAATATTCTAAAGAAATGAGACTCTTTCGGCTAGACTAATGAGTATCATATTTTGAATTGAATGGAGGAACTATAAAATGTCAAACCAAGTACTAACTGAAACCAATCAAACTTTGCATCAACAATTAAACCTGCAAATCGCCAACTGGACGGTGCTGTACACGAAGCTGCATCATTTCCATTGGTACGTTAAAGGACCTCAATTCTTTACGCTCCATGAGAAGTTCGAGGAGTTATATAATGAAGCAGCTGGATACGTAGATGAAATTGCTGAGCGGTTGTTGGCCATTGGCGGCGAACCGATTAGCACCCTTAAGGAAGCTTTGGCGCAGACGACGATCTCCGAAGCTGCAGGCAAACAATCCGCAGAAGAAATGGTCGCAGCTGTAGTAGCTGACTTCGAATCGATCAGCCAAGAGCTGAAGAGCGGAATGGATGCCGCTGAACAAGCCGAAGATGAAGCAACCGGGGATTTGCTGCTTGGCATGCTGTCCGCACTAGACAAACACAGATGGATGTTGAACGCTTATTTGGGTAAATAATTTTATAAGCTAACCGATGGAACCTGTTCGATTAGGATAATCTCCTAGCCGGACAGGTTTCTTATAATGTGCGTGCAGGTGGATATTTTATATCGTGAATGTCGATCTCTACGAATTAGGCGTATAAAGGGGAAACAGTGACGTGCTTAAAATTAAGAGAATATATGAAAGTCCAGCCATTGATGATGGTAAGCGAATACTTGTGGACAGAATATGGCCGCGCGGCATCAGCAAGGCCGAGGCTCAGTTATCCTTATGGATGAAAGAAGTCGCTCCGAGCACCGAGCTGCGAAAATGGTTTGCGCACAAACCTGAACGTTTTAGCGAATTTTCCAAGCGTTATAAGCAGGAGCTGGCTGCGCAAGAGGTTCAAGTATTTATCGAACAATTACGCTTTTGGAACCAAACGGAAACGGTCACTTTACTTTACGCCGCTAGGGATCAGAGGCATAATCATGCACTTGTGCTACAGGAAGTGCTGGAACGTAAATGATATGCAGCGATCCCACAGTCCCAGACAATCTTAAGCAAGCATCGAAGGCTATATTGCGGAAGCTTGCCGCATGTCCCGCAGCTGGACATTCGTACTATAAGTTGACGATTTGCCGCTTAATTTGAAGGTCGGATAGTTCTCCTCCGCATCAAGCCACAGCGTATCCTCATAGAAAATTTGATGCTGCTGATCGACGACAAAGGACAGATCCCCAGCATCAATTGGAAGGTCGAATTGTCCTTTCTGGCTTTGAATCAGCAGTGTATTTACTCCATCACATCCGCAGCCTTCCGTATCGTAATACAGCTTGATCACACCGGGCTGATTGCCCAAATTATCCCGAAGTCTACGTGCTGCTAACGGCGATACCTCCATTTTTATCATCGTTATTACTCCTTTCTTTTTATATAAGATGCGATCGTAGGAACATTTTACGTACTTGCCTACATCTCTTTCAATAGGTCTAACTTATATAACTCACCCATTTGTTTTGATTATAGATATTATTTTTTATTCAATCAAATTTCTAATTATTTGACTTAGGTTTATAATAGTAAGCATATTGGATTTATCGGCCTATTTCTGGCGAATTCTAATGGAATGGATGGTGATTCAAATGGATGTATTGTCGGCAATTCAAAAGCGGAGAGAAATTACGGCGTTTAAGGATGCTGCTATCTCAGAAGAGGATTGGAGCAAGCTCAAGACGGCCTTGTATCAATCTCCTGCCGGGAACAATTTGCCTTCAAGAGAATTTATTATGATTACAAATAAGAAGCTTCTGGAGCAATTGAGCAAGACGACGCCTTATATGCGGTGGTTGGAGCAGGCTGCGGCTGGTGTAGCTATTATAGGCAATGAGGAATTGAGCAAGTATTGGCTTCAAGATGCTTCCATCGCTGGAGGATATCTGTGGCTGGCTGCGACTTCGCTTGGACTTGGTGCTGCTTGGGGGGCGGTCTACCATTCAGAGGATCATAATCAATCGGCCCAGCGGGAAAAATATGTACGCGATTTATTAGGTATTCCTGCGAAATATCGTGTAGTGGCCATTCTGGGATTGGGTTATCCGGCCAGCGACCCGCCACCGAAAGAAATGTACGCCGAGGATACCGTGTTTCATTTGAATAGCTTTAATACACGGTAAATGTTGTTTACTCGTAAGCTTCTCATGGAGAGTAGTCATGGGAAGCTTATCTTTTTTTGTAGATGATTTTAACCTGCCATCCAGCCCGACAAAGTAAACCGACAAAGTAAATGGAATTCAGGTATTTAAAATATGCAATCTAGTATAAAGTCTACAATTAATTGGATTTTAGGTCATTAATACAAAGGTTTTAAACCGGATAATGTTATTGAAGTGTTTTAAATACACGACATCCAACTAAACCGGTATTGTTGCTTTGTTACAGGATACTGGATACAGGGGATCGAATTGATGGGCTACTGGGTATTTTCTACTGCTATTTGTTATCTGCTAATTGCTAGCTTCTATCTACTATCTACTATCTACTACTTCTATACTATTACTTCTATCTTTTGCTGTTATCTTCTATCCTCTACTACTATTGGTTGCTGTCTTCTGCCACAGATTACTATATATCAGCTATCGGCTATAGTTCTCAGATTCTGGTATTTGCGAAGGGGAGGGAAGGAGTCTTTATTGATCATTGCTGCTCCAGTTTCCGGATGAAGTGGGATGTTTTTTTCTTTTTTTGATTTGTGACTAAAATCACAATGTCTAAAAATGAATGTCCTACAATGAGAGTAAGGTATAGTTCAAATAAAGAAATGAGGTGCTTGTATGGGGAGCGTGAATA
Organism: Paenibacillus lentus; assembly: GCF_003931855.1. Taxonomy (NCBI): domain Bacteria; kingdom Bacillati; phylum Bacillota; class Bacilli; order Caryophanales; family Paenibacillaceae; genus Paenibacillus; species Paenibacillus lentus. The sequence goes on from NZ_CP034248.1 coordinate 2,100,816, forward strand.
CATTGCAGGAATTTTCTTTTGACGATATGAAGAAGATTTCAAGGACAGCATTGGGGAACGCGGTACCGATCGAGCTTTATCGTGCTATACGCCTCATCGGCATGTATCAAGGCCTTCCGATGAAAGGGAAGGGAACGACATTGACGGTTGGCCGGAAAATCGGCGAAAGTCTGCCTGTACATTCCGTGCAGGATCTGCTCGATTTATTCCGCGACTTGAAGATCGGTGATCCGCAAATTGTCCTTGAAGAAGACAGTAAGCTTTATATTGCGGTGAATGATTGTTTTTGCGTGGGACTGCCGGAGATCGAAAGCAATTTGGTTTGCGACTTGGAAGGCGCCATTATGGAGGGAGCCCTAAGTAAAATGATGGATAAAAGGGTATTCGTCAGGGAAATCAAGTGCAATGTTAACGGGGACGACTGCTGCGAGTATGAGGTGCGAATCTAGATTAGAAATGATCTGCAAGTAACGTCTTATACAGCTTAATTATTATAAGGAGGAAGATCACGATGGAGAAGCGTCATCTTAACGAGTATCAAGAATATCAGGAGAATAAATTTACGAAGCGCATTGTTTTTAAGGAAGAGGAGAATGTTATTTTTGTATTGAACTTTGCTCCGGGAGCGGAGCTGCCGACACATAAACACCCTGGTGCAAATGTGTATATTCTAGTCCTTGAAGGTGCTGGCGAAGTAATCTGTGACGGGCAATCATCCTCCGTCACCAAAGGAGACATCCTTCATATTACCGGGGACGAGGAATTCTCGTATCGCGGTGGTGAGGCGAACTCCAGTCTGTATGTTGTACTGACGAAAACACCTAATGAAAACTACGCCAAGAATGTTTGAGGCCGCTTCTAAGCTGTCCTTTGACTATCTTTTGACCACGGGCTATGTTGGTTTGAACCTGCAATGATAAAGATGGTGCCAACATGTGTAGAGATAGTGTTTAAAAAAATAGGAGATCCTCTCAAGTAAAAGATGGGGTCTCCCCGCAAGCTGATGGTGAACAAGGATTGCTCCTTGGTTCACCATTTTTTATGCGTTCGCCGAGTCAACAGCAGCAGCAGGAAGGAAATTAAAATAATTGTAATTGTCCAGGCCCAGGCTAGCTCGGTATTCCCGGTATCGACGGCAACGTAAATTGCGGTGGGGAGGGTCTGTGTCTTACCCGGTATATTGCCAGCGAACATGATAGTGGCTCCAAATTCCCCTAGTCCACGGGCAAACCCAAGTATATAAGCTGTAATCAAGGATTGAATGCTGAGCGGCAGTGTAATATATCGAAATACTTGCCATTCACTGGCTCCGCTGGATCGCCCCGCATCCTCCAACTCCTGATCTACCGAAGCAAATGCAGATTTCATCGTCTGGTAGACGAGCGGAAATGAGACGACGATGGAGGCAATGACCGCCGCCCACCAAGAGAATATGAGGGGCGAGGAGAATAGCCATTCGACGAAACGGCCGATTCCGCTCCTTCTGCCCAGGAGGACCAGCAGCAAAAAACCCACAACCGTTGGAGGCAGTACGAGCGGCAGCATAAGTAGAGTCTCTAGTATAATTTTGCCTTTCCATCTCTGGCTGGACATCCACCGGGCCATGGCCGTACCTAGAATCATGACTAGCACACTGGAAAGCAGGGCGACTTGCAGGGATAAGCGGATTGGCTGCCAAAATTCAGGCCAAGGTATTTGCACACTCATAAGGATTGTGCTGGAGCGAAGCCGTATTTAACCCAAATGTCCAGTGCCTCTTTGGATTGAAGATAGTTATAGAGCTCCGCTGCTTCCTTGCTATGTTTGGTGGACTTGATGACGCCGATTGGATACTCGACAGGAGTGTAGATGGCTGGATCAACGGAAAAAGCGACCTTCACCGCTTTAGAGGTCAGCGCATCAGACTGATAGACGAACCCTGCATCAGCGTTCCCCGTCTCTACATATTGCAGTACCTGCCGAACATCTTTGGCTTGTACCACTTTTGACTGGAGATTATCCCACAGCTGGGTAGACATTAGAGCTTCCTTAGCATAGCTGCCCGCCGGGACACTCTCCGGAATTCCCAGAGCGACCATCTTAATCCGCTTATCGCTTAAATCTTGCAGTCCCTTAATTTCCGCGAAGTTCTCGTTCGGTATGATAACGACAAGCTTATTCGTCAATAGACTCCTATGCTGCCCGGCATCAATCATGCCTTGTTCTAAAAGGGCGTTCATATTTTTAGCAGCCGCAGAGAGAAATATGTCAACAGGCGCACCTTGCTCGATTTGCTTCTGCAAGGCGCCGGAGCCTCCGAAGTTAAAGGTAAGCTTAACTGCCGGATGCTGTGCTTCATAAGAGTCTTGTATTTCTTTCATGGCATCTGTAAGACTGGCTGCTGCTGAAATCGTCAACTCGACCTGCTCTTGTGGAGCCGCACTGCAGCCAGTAAATACAAGGGATATTAACAGGGATAAGGTCAGAAAGGTTCTCGAGCTTTTCATACATACAAACTCCCTTTCAAGTTATGGTGCCGTATTGCTAAATGATTTGCGTTTCATTATAAGTGGTTGTGACCCAGGAAGTAAACCCTGTTCGCTAGTGAAGAAACGATTCTCGAAAGAAAGAGGGATTTCCCCGAAACGATATTAGGAATTCCCCTTATAGGAATGAGAATGACTCCCTTCCATAATAGATGTATAGACTAGACAAATTATTGATTCCCGTCATATCTTTGTCATTCTGCAGAAGGGGTGATTCGTCCAGTGAAACGGAAATTCGGACTGAAGTTTTTTAAGCCGATAGAAAGCTACTCTGATAATTGGTCGATTCTTGAAGAGAAGGATCGTACTTGGGAGAATATGTACCGCGGGCGTTGGGCGCATGACAAGGTCGTTCGCACGACGCACGGTGTCAATTGTACTGGCTCTTGCAGCTGGAAGGTCTTCGTAAAGAACGGAATTATTACCTGGGAAAACCAGCAGATCGATTATCCGTCATGCGGCCCGGATATGCCGGAATTTGAACCGCGCGGTTGCCCGCGCGGCGCTTCGTTTTCTTGGTATGAATATAGTCCGTTGCGAGTGAAATATCCGTATATGCGGGGCCGGCTCTTTAGAATGTGGAAGCAAGCCCTGAAGGAAACGACAGATCCGGTAGCCGCCTGGGCAAGCATTGTGGAAAATCCAGAAAAGGCCAGATCCTACAAGCAGGCCCGGGGAAAAGGGGGGCATGTCCGCGTATCCTGGGAGGATGCAACGCAAATGATCTCGGCGCAGCTCATCTACACGATCCGCAAGTATGGCCCGGACCGGATTGCCGGCTTCACGCCGATTCCTGCGATGTCGATGATCAGCTATGCATCGGGAGCCCGGTTCATCTCTCTATTGGGCGGCGAAATGCTAAGCTTCTATGATTGGTATGCCGATCTTCCGCCCGCCTCTCCGCAAATATGGGGGGAGCAAACAGATGTGCCGGAATCTAGCGATTGGTACAACTCAGGTTATCTGATTATGTGGGGCTCTAACGTACCGCTTACGCGTACACCCGATGCTCACTTTATGACCGAGGTTCGCTATAAGGGCACCAAAGTGGTGTCGGTGGCCCCGGACTATGCGGAAAACGTCAAGTTCGCAGATAATTGGCTGGCGCCAAATCCGGGGACAGATGCGGCGATTGCCCAAGCGATGACCCATGTTATTTTGAGTGAATTTTATCATGAGCGTCAGGAGCCGATGTTCCTTGACTATGCCAAACAGTATACGGATATGCCGTTCCTTATTCTTTTGGATCCATATGAAGGCAGTTACAAGGCAGGACGCTTCTTGCGAGCCAGTGATCTTGGAGATACATCGCAGCATGCGGAATGGAAGCCGGTTATTTTCGATGAAGATGCGAACGAAATTACGGTTCCTAATGGAACGCTGGGGCAGCGGTGGGAGAAGGATAAGAAATGGAACCTGATTCTGGAGCGTGAAGACGGTACGAAGATTATGCCGGCGCTTTCCGTGGAATCCCACGGCGCACAATGGGAAGAAATGGTATTTCCGTTCTTTGACCAAACCGGAAACGGCACCTTCAAGCGTTCGATTCCAGCCCGAAAAATCCAGCTTGCCGATGGCACGGAACGCCTAGCCGTTACTGTATATGACTTAATGCTGAGTCAATACGGCGTGCGGCGCACTGGCAGTGAGCACGAAGCGGCTGGATATGATGACGCCTCAACCCACTATACTCCTGCATGGCAGGAAGCCATTACTGGCGTCAAACCGTCCATCGTTATTCAGATTGCCCGTGAATTCGCGCAGAACTCGCTGGATACCGGGGGACGCTCCATGATTATTATGGGCGCCGGGATTAATCACTGGTTTAACAGCGACACGATCTACCGTTCCATTTTGAACCTGGTCATATTGACGGCATCGCAGGGCGTGAACGGCGGCGGCTGGGCGCATTATGTAGGACAAGAGAAATGTCGTCCAATCGAAGGCTGGTCTGCGATCTCCTTTGCGAAGGACTGGCAGGGGGCAGCGCGTCAGCAGAATGCCACCTCTTTCTTCTATTTTGCAACAGATCAATGGAAATATGAGGAGACGGGTACGAATGCATTGAAATCGCCCACTGGGGGAGAGGTTCGCTACCAGCACCCGGCGGACTACAATGTGCTTGCCGCACGTTTAGGCTGGCTTCCGTCCTATCCGCAATTCAACAAGAGCAGCCTGACCATGGCAGAGGAAGCGGCCCAGCAGGGAAAAACAGATCACGACAGCATTATACAACATACTTTGGATCAGATCGTATCCGGGGATACCAAGTTCGCTATTGAAGATCCGGATGCGCCGGAGAATTTCCCGCGCACGCTATTTGTTTGGCGCTCGAATCTGATATCGAGTTCTGCAAAAGGGCAGGAGTACTTTATGAAGCACCTGCTAGGCGCATCAGACGGGCTGCTGTCTACGCCGAATGAGGAGGAGAAGCCGGAGGAAATTACCTGGCGCGAAGAGGTTGAAGGAAAGCTGGATTTGCTTGTCGCGCTGGATTTCCGGATGACAGCGACGCCGATGTATGCGGATATCGTATTGCCTGCTGCAACCTGGTATGAGAAGACAGATCTGTCCTCTACGGATATGCATCCGTTCGTTCACCCGTTCAACCCGGCGGTCGATCCACTATGGGAATCTCGTTCAGATTGGGATATTTACCGGACGATTGCCAGAGACTTCTCGGACATGGCGAAGGAGCATCTGCCAGGCGTGTATAAGGATGTCGTAACCACGCCGCTTGCTCATGATTCCGTGAACGAAATCGCCCAGCCTTTCGGTGTCATCAAGGATTGGCATAAAGGCGAAGCTGATCCGATCCCCGGCAAGACCATGCCGAATCTGAGCATTGTTGAGCGCGACTACACGAAGATTTATGACAAATATATTACCCTTGGTCCAAATTTAAGTACTGGAAAAGTGGGGGCTCACGGTGTCAGCTTCTCAGTCGCCGAGGAATACGAGGAATTGAAGCGCATTAACGGTACTTATCATGATGATTCCATTAAAAATGGGCTTCCGAAGCTCCAAACGGCTCGTCATGCCGCAGAGGCCATCCTGAATCTATCTTCGGCCACGAATGGCAGGGTGTCCCAGCGCGCATGGGAATCGGCGGAGCAGGATACAGGTGTTGAACTAAAAGACATTTCCGCTGACCGTGCGGCTGAACGGATTACGTTCGAGAGCATTACGGTGCAGCCCCGCGAGGTCATACCAACTCCGGTATTTAGCGGGTCCAACAAGATGGGACGGCGATATTCGCCATTCACTACGAATATCGAGAGACTTGTCCCTTTCCGTACGCTTACCGGCAGACAGCATTTCTATATTGACCATGAGTTGTTCCTGCAATTCGGCGAGGCGTTGCCGGTCTATAAGCCAACCTTGCCGCCCATGGTGTTCGGCCCTAGGGACAAGCAAATTACCGGCGGGACGGATGCGCTTGTACTTCGCTATTTAACGCCGCACGGCAAATGGAATATTCACAGCATGTACCAGGATAATCTCCATATGCTGACCTTATTCCGCGGCGGCCCGACGGTCTGGATCAACGACGAGGATGCCGCAGCTCATCAGATTCAAGATAATGACTGGCTTGAAGTGTATAACCGTAACGGAGTCGTTACAGCACGGGCCGTGGTTAGTCATCGCATGCCGAAAGGCACGATGTTCATGTATCACGCGCAGGATAAGCACATTAACGTGCCGGGCTCGGAAATTACGAAGGAACGCGGCGGAAGCCACAATGCGCCGACGCGAATTCACGTTAAGCCAACGCAAATGGTTGGCGGCTACGCCCAACTCAGCTATGGCTTCAACTATTACGGACCGATCGGGAATCAGCGGGATGTTTATGTTGCTGTCCGTAAGATGAAGGAGGTTGACTGGCTTGAAGATTAAAGCACAAATCGCCATGGTCATGAATTTGGACAAATGTATAGGGTGCCATACCTGTAGCGTGACCTGCAAGAGCACTTGGACGAACCGTCCAGGTGCGGAATATATGTGGTTCAATAATGTCGAGACGAAGCCAGGCATCGGTTATCCGAAGCGCTGGGAGGATCAGGAGCAGTATAAAGGCGGCTGGATGCTAAAGAACGGCAAGCTTGAATTGAAATCTGGGAACAAACTATCCAAGATTGCTCTCGGCAATATTTTTCATAATCCGGATATGCCCGAAATGAAGGATTACTATGAGCCATGGAACTACAACTATGAGCATCTCACCAATGCGGGGGAGAAAAAGCATCAGCCAGTAGCCCGTCCGAAGTCGGCGATTACGGGCGACAATATTGATCTGGAATGGGGACCGAACTGGGAAGACGACCTGGCCGGCGCCCATGTTACCGGGCCGAGGGATCCGAACATCGAGAAGATCGAAGAAGAAATTAAATTCAATTTCGAGCAGGCCTTCATGATGTATTTGCCGCGGCTTTGCGAGCATTGCTTGAACCCGAGCTGTGTGGCATCCTGCCCGTCCGGAGCGATGTACAAGCGTGACGAGGACGGTATCGTTCTTGTCGATCAGGAGGCCTGCCGCGGCTGGCGTTATTGCATGACAGGCTGCCCGTACAAGAAAGTGTATTTCAACTGGCAGACGAATAAAGCGGAGAAATGCACCTTCTGCTTCCCGCGGATCGAGGCTGGGCTTCCAACCGTATGCTCCGAGACATGCACGGGACGCATTCGCTACCTCGGCGTGCTGTTATATGATGCTGATCGGGTGCAGGAAGCGGCTTCCATGCCGGATGAGAGGGATCTGTATCAGGCGCAATGCGACTTATTCCTTGATCCGAATGATCCCGCCGTCATTGCGCAGGCTCGTGCAGACGGTCTGACGGAGGAGTGGATCGAGGCGGCGCAGAATTCACCGGTTTACAAGCTTGCGATAGAATACAAGCTGGCTTTCCCATTGCATCCGGAATACCGGACATTGCCGATGGTATGGTATGTTCCACCGCTGAGCCCGATTATGAATTACTTCGAAGGCAAGGATTCGATTCAGAATCCAGATATGATTTTTCCGGCCATTGAAGAAATGAGAATGCCTATACAGTATTTAGCGAATATGCTAACCGCCGGCGATCCCGAGCCTGTAAAAGAATCCCTGCAGCGTATGGCGATGATGCGCTCTTATATGAGGTCCTTGCAGACGGGCAAAGCCTTTGACGAGGGACGGCTAAATCGCCTGGGATTGACCGCGCATCAGACCGAGCAAATTTATCGCTTGCTTGCTATTGCCAAGTATGAGGATCGATTCGTAATTCCAACGTCTCATAAAGAAACGTACTTGGACACTTATCACGCCCAGGGCTCGGCAGGCTTCGGAATGGATTGTGGGGGCTGCGGCATTAGCGGCTCAGGCGGAACGAAAAGTGCGAAAGAAGAAGATCACTTCTATGGGGGAATATGGCGTGATTAATCTCGAGAAGCTGTATGAATATAAGCATGTATTCGGTTTTTTCGCCCAGCAGCTAACATACCCGGAGAAGCTCGATTTCCATCCATCGGTTATTGAAGGGCTGCTGAAGCCGGAGGATCCGGCTTATGAGCATATCGGGCGATTCTGGGATCTGATGCATGACTGTAGTATGGAGCAAATAGAAGAAATGTACGTACAGACCTTTGATTTTCAAAAGGATTCGACCTTATATATGACTTACTTTAAATTCGAAGATACCAAGGAACGCGGGCAAATGCTGGCCAAACTGAAAATTCTATATCAAATGTTTGGCCTTGAAATGCCAGATCATGAGCTGCCTGACTATTTGCCGCTGATGTGCGAATTTATTTATGCTGCTAATTGGCAAGGGAACGCGCAAGCGGAGAAGGATTTTAGTGTGCTGGCGGGCGTTATTGAGGATGGCACCTATCATTTGCTGAAATCGCTGAAAAAGAGTGAGAATCCCTATTACCACCTGATCAAGGGCTTGCGGGAGACGTTAAAGGCTTGCATCCAACAGGAGGTGCCGACGAAATTATGAATTTATGGGATCAATTTCTGTGGGTAATCTTCCCTTATTTATGCCTCGTATTGTTTGTTGTCGGCCATATTTACCGTTATCGCCATGATCAATTCCACTGGACCGCCAAGTCCAGCGAATTTATTGAGAAGAAGCATCTAAGGCTCGGCAGCTTGATGTTTCATGTGGGCATCATTCCTGTTATCTTCGGCCATATCGCCGGCTTGGGAATCCCCAAGGAATGGACGCAGGCTCTAGGTATTAGCGATCATCTGTATCACCTCGGCGCGATGTATATCGGGGGATTATTCGGATTCCTCACACTGGGGGGAATGCTGCTGCTGACCGCTCGGCGCCTGACGATCAAAAATGTGAGGAGATTAAGCTCCGCATCGGACATTATCGTAAATTTAGTATTGTTGTTTATTGTCATCATGGGCATGTACAGTACAATCGTTACGAATAATGTTCAGCCGGACTTCGACTATCGCTCGACGATATCCGTATGGTTCCGGAATTTGTTTATCCTTCGTCCTGAGGCCAGCTTAATGGCGGATGTGCCGATTTCGTTTAAAATCCACATTTTGGCGGCCTTCTTCATCTTTGCATTGTGGCCATTTACAAGACTGGTTCATGTCTGGAGCGTGCCATTGAATTATGTAGGCAGAAGTTATATTCTATACAGAAAGAACCGTAAACAAGGATTGTAGGGGAGAAGGCGTAATGCCTTCTTTCTTTTCAATAAGCAGGGGTGTAATTATGATGAAGGATGAATCGAATTTTGATTTTCAGCAAGCGATTGATTTACTTCGGCAGCGCTTTGAGTTTGATTTTGTTTCGATTGCGCTCGTGCAATCTGCAGCCGATCAATTTGTACTGACATGGCAGTATGTATCAGGTAATTTAAATGAACGCTATAAACGGATTATCCTGCATTCAGGCAAAGGGATTGCCGGTATGGTGTTCAAGACGGGAAAGCCGATGATCATTCAAAATATAGCCGATGAACTCGACCCGAATGATTTGTTTAACTATCCGATTATCGTTGCGGAGCAGCTTCAGACCGCATGCGCTACCCCTCTATGGAAGGAAAGCCGTGTCGCAGGGGTATTACTTGTGGGCTTTCGGGAAAGTAATCGTTTAACATCTTCCTTGCTTGATGATTTCAGGCAATATATAGACCCATCGTTTGGCCCCTATTTCACCAGAGAGCTGGTAGAGGAGTGAGCCCTTTGCTAGATATGCCGAAAACGGATATGTTGCATCTGTTAAGAAAGATGTACGATAACAGTATAGAGGCTATTTTCTTCGTCGATGCAGAGGGGAAAATTTTGCATATGAACCCGGCTGCAGAGAATATCCTGGATCTTGATGTGATCGAACAGATGCATAAAGGAGAAACGATCACGCTTTGCAACTCCTGTGCCGGCTACACGAGTGAGGAAGCAATGATATCTTGCATGAATTGTTTCTTGCAAAATACAAAGGAGGAGTTCTCTTCCTTTCAAGTGTATTTGAATACGCGGGGGAAAGGACTCGTTCCTTATGCGGCAAGCTTTCATATGATCGATGAGCCAGAGGGCATCCGTGTCTTCATGCTGCTTAACTTAACGAAGCAATACCGGACTCAGGAAAGGCTATACCAGACTAATATGACCAAATACGTGATTAAAGCGCAAGAGGACGAGCGCAAGCGGATTTCACGTGAGCTGCATGATAGTGTTGCTCAGGAGCTGTTAAGCTCCCTCGTCGATTTGCGCGTTCTAAAATATATGAATGCCAACGAAGTCGTCCTGAACAAGTTACAGCAGACGGAAGCTTCATTAACCCGGCTGCTCGATGATATCCGGCGGTTAGCTGTCGAATTGCGTCCGGCGTCATTGGATGATTTTGGCCTGGAGGCCGCTTTTCGTTCTCATTTTAAATGGCTGGAGAAAAATTATGGCCTGCTTATCGATTTTAAGGCAGAGCTATCCGCTGCACGGTACAGTAATGAGATGGAGACCGTGGTTTACCGGATTTGCCAAGAAGCGGTACTGAATGCCCTGAAATATGCGAATACCGATGATATACAGGTCAGGCTGTTTGAGGAGGAAGGAGAGCTGCAGCTCATCGTGCAGGATGAAGGCTCAGGCTTTCAGCTGAACACAAGGGATCCGAAGGGGACAGGGCTCGGCTTGTTCGGTATGCGGGAGCGTGCTGAGCTTGTGCAGGGACAATTGAACATTTTGTCTGAGGTGGGCGTGGGAACGACGATCCACCTTCGCATTCCGTTGTCGCCAAAAGAAGGAGGGGAAAAGGAGTGAAAATTGTTATCGCTGATGATCACGCCGTCGTTCGCAGCGGCTTTTCCATGATCCTGAATTATCAGCCTGACATGGAGGTTGTGGCCACGGCTGCGGACGGGATTGAGGCATATCAAATGGTTGCCAAGCATAACCCTGACGTCTTGTTGATGGACTTAAGCATGCCGCCGGGAGAAAGCGGATTAATAGCGACAGGCAAGATTAGCAGTGATTTTCCCAATACGAAAGTATTGATTCTTACCATGTACGACGATGAGGAATACTTGTTCCATGTTCTAAAAAACGGGGCTGCAGGCTATGTGTTGAAAAATGCTCCTGATGAGGAATTGCTGACAGCCATTCGCACCGTTCATCAGGGGGGGACGTACATTCACTCGAAGATGGCGACATCCCTGGTCAGGGAGTTTATTAAGAAAGATCAGGAAACTAGTGATTCCGATCCTTTTAACCTGTTAACGAAGCGGGAGATTGAAGTACTGCCATTGGTCGCCAAGGGCTATGGCAATAAGGAAATCGCCGAGAAATTGTTTATTTCCGTTAAGACGGTGGAAGTGCACAAGGCAAAAATTATGGAGAAGCTGGGCTTAAAGAGCCGTCCGGAATTGGTAGAGTATGCCCTCAAAAAGAAGCTGCTCGATTTTTGAACGGAAATTTTTCGTACTTGCCCCACCATCATTTCGATAGTTCAACTTATATAGAAGCGCACAATATTTAGGGAATTCCTCTGCAGGATCAGGGGATTTCCCTATTATTTTTCTCCTCGTACTGCATTTACAATAGGATATGGGAATCAATAATACAGTACGCAGGAATTAGGTGATCTGATGATTAGAAAAGTGCAGTTGCCTTTGCAAACGATGAATTTAGTGCTTGGCTTTATGGTATGGGTTATTATTTCAGCTCTTATTCCATTTATTAAAGAAGATATTCAAATTCCAGCGGAAAAGCTGGCGATTCTCACGGCGATTCCTGTCGTGCTTGGGTCGATTTTAAGAATCCCCTTTGGATACTATGCCAATGTGTTCGGGGCACGTTTTGTATTTGCGGTTAGCTTCGTTTTGTTGCTGTTCCCGGTATTCTATATTAGTGAGGCTTCCTCGTTTACCGATTTAGTCATCGGCGGTTTGTTTTTGGGGATTGGCGGTGCCGTGTTCTCCGTAGGCGTAACATCGCTGCCGAAGTACTATCCGAAGGAACGGCATGGGCTGGTTAACGGCGTGTATGGCATTGGCAATCTGGGTACGGCGATTACAACGTTTGCAGCTCCGGTGATCGCGACACAAGTGGGCTGGTCGTTAACGGTTAAGCTTTATCTTGTTCTTCTTTTGATTTTTATCGCATTGAATATTTTGTTTGGTGATCGAAAAGAAGTCAAAGTGAAGACCCCGATTATGGATGAAATCAAGTCTGTCTATAAAAGCGATAAACTATGGTTGTTCTCACTCTTTTATTTTCTTACCTTTGGTTCGTTCGTAGCTTTTACCGTATACCTGCCAAATTTTCTAGTCTCTCACTTCGAACTGGAAAAAGTAGATGCAGGGATGCGCACCGCGGGCTTCATCGCCCTGGCTACGTTTATGCGTCCGGTGGGAGGATGGCTCGGCGATAAATTTAAACCGTTAATTTTATTGATGGGGATTTTCCTCGGGCTGACATTGTCTGGAATTTTGCTGGCTTTCTCCCCATCGATCGGGCTGTACACTTTAGGGAGTTTAACTATAGCGATTTGTGCGGGCTTAGGGAATGGTGTTATATTTAAGCTTGTTCCGCAATACTTCAATAAACAGGCGGGAACCGTAAATGGGATCGTATCGATGATGGGTGGACTAGGAGGCTTCTTCCCACCGCTTATGCTCTCCATGATTTATTCCATGACCGGGCAGTATTCCATTGGATTCATGGCTTTATCCCAAGTAGCTCTTGCTAGTTTGATACTGGTCATCTGGATGTATTATCAGGATCAGCTCGTCATGTCCAGCAAGGTGTTCCGCTACACGGGGCAAGGTATTCTAGTCACGGATTCAATGGGGAAGATTAGCAGCGTAAATCCTGCCTTTACCAAGCTGACGGGTTATGACGAGGAAGAGGTTATTGGGCATAAGCCGAATATTTTGAAATCAGGGAAGCAATCCAAGTCATTTTATGAAGAAATGTGGCAAACCATCCGAGAAACGGGCCAATGGCAAGGAGAGATTTGGAACCGCAGAAAGAATGGAGACGAATACTTGGAGTTTCTGACCATCAATGCAGTTAAAGATGATTCAGGTGAAGTCGTCCACTACGTTGGATTGTTCAGCGATATTACTACATCGTGAAATAAGGGCGACTGGTCATTCGGCTGGTTGCCCTGTTTTATTTTAATAGATATAAGGTGGTTGAAAATGAAGCGATACGAGATTGTTGACGGGCCTATCGATATTCAGCGTGCCATAGATATGGTGCTTCATCCGGGCGCAGGTGCCGTGACTACGTTTACGGGGCATGTACGGGAGTGGACACATGGTGTCAGAACGATATACTTGGCTTATGAGGCCTATATTCCGATGGCGGAAAAGAAGCTGGCCCAAATCGGCTCCGAAATTGAAGAGAAATGGCCGGGTACACGTGTCGCTATAGCTCATCGCATTGGTGAGCTGCACATATCCGATATTGCCGTCGTCATCGCTGTTTCGTCGCCTCATCGGAAGGCCGCCTATGAGGCCAATGAGTATGCGATCGAACGGATCAAAGAAATGGTGCCGATTTGGAAGAAGGAAATCTGGGAAGACGGCGAGGAATGGATCGGAGATCAGAAGAAGAAGCCTGAATATGGGGGGAGTCCGGAATGATTCGAGTACTATATTTTGCAGGTCTGCGCGATTTGACGGGAAAGCCGGAGGAGATCATTGATCGTCGAGAATGGACGGTTCAGGGATTTATGGACTGGGCGAAAGCAACCTACCCAGAGTTTGGTGATAAAACCGTATTTGTTGCTATAAATGAAGAGTATGCTCGTCCAGATGATGTCATTCAGGCCGGGGATACGGTGGCTATGATCCCTCCAGTGAGCGGTGGGTAATTGCGGCAGCGATGTAGTGCTTGTGGAGGAAATGAGAGGGGCAAATGGGATGATGACGACTGAACCTATACGCGACCAACTGAATCGGCCTATTCGTGATTTGCGCATTTCAGTAACGGATCGCTGCAATTTTCGCTGCACCTACTGTATGCCCAAGGAGATTTTCGGGGATGATTATCCATTTTTGCCGAAAAACGAGCTTTTGTCACTGGAGGAAATTTGTTATGTAGCGCAGTTATTTGCTTCCTTGGGTGTCAAGAAGCTGCGTTTAACGGGCGGTGAGCCCTTGCTGCGCAGAAATTTACCGGAACTCGTGGGCATGTTGGCGAACATCGAAGGGATCGAGGATATAGGTCTGACTACGAATGGACTGCTCCTGAACAAGTATGGCCAAGCGTTATATGATCAAGGCCTCCGAAGATTGAATATCAGCCTGGATGCACTGAATCCGGAGCTATTTGCCTATATGAATGGACGTGGAATTAAGCCGGCAGCTATTCTTGACAATATCGAGTATGCCAGGGAAATAGGCTTTCAAATCAAGGTGAATATGGTGGTACAAAAGGGGGTAAACGATCAGGAAATTCTCCCTATGGCTGCTTATTTCAAGGAGAAGGGAATTACATTGTGCTTTATCGAGTTTATGGATGTGGGCAACGATAACGCCTGGAGCCTGAAACGGGTCGTTACCAAAAAGGACATTTATGATCAATTATCCTCGGTGTACGAGCTGGAAGCCTTGGAGCCGCATTACTTTGGGGAAGTTGCGAAGAGATACCGCTATAAGGACGGTAAGGCCGAGATCGGCTTTATTACCTCGGTGTCGGAGTCGTTTTGTTCGACCTGCACGCGTGCAAGGTTGTCATCAGAAGGAAGATTCTATACTTGCCTGTTCGCCTCCCAGGGATTCGATTTGCGTCAGCTCCTGCGTGGAGGTGCGTCCAAGGATGAGCTGCTCGCCGCAATCCGAAGCGTCTGGGAGCGACGGGGCGACCGTTATTCGGATGAACGAACGGAGCAGCGGGCCTTACAGCGGAAGAAAATAAATATGTCTTATATTGGCGGTTAATAGAAAATGCAATGAGAGAAGAGGTTGGGGCGTGTGAAGAAGCAGGGGATCGTAATTCCCCATGAACACGGGGGCTGGGCCATGGTCACCGTTCCATTTGTGATCGGAATGATGTCTGGGCGCCCGCAGTGGATGCATTTGTGGCTATTTCTAGCTTGGTTATTTCTATATTTATCTTCATATCCGTTACTGCAATCCTTAAAACGAAAAAAGGATCGCAGACGCTTGATCACTTGGGGAGCCATATATGGGGTCATCGCGCTCTTTTTTTTGGCACCGGTTCTAATCAGTTTCCCGGAGCTGTTCTATTTTGCTCCGATTTTACTTGTTCTTCTGACAGTGAATATTTGGCATGTGAAACAAAAATCGGAACGAGCCGTGTTGAATGATCTCTGCGCTATTCTTACCTTCTCGATGGGCGGAGCGGCCGCCTATTGGATTGGCGGGGGCGGATGGGATCACACCATGCTGCTGATCGTTGGATTTAATGTACTTTTTTTCATGGGTAGCGTATTCTTCGTGAAGTCTGTGTTTCGCGAGCGAACGAATACTCGGTGGCTTGTTTGCGCGAAAGGCTATCACGTCCTATTGCTGATGGCTCCCTGGTTGCTGGGCTTGCCGTGGATGATGATTGCCTACTTGTTTCCATTGATCCGTACCCTTGCTTTTGCGGGAAAAACATTGCGTCCCATGAAAGTGGGTATCATTGAAATTATCGGTTCCGTCCAGTTTTTGCTGCTTGCTATTGCTGTGTTTTAGGCATGCTTGCTGTTTGATGATCTCTCGGCGAGTTAATATGTACTAAATTATATCCCCTCCGCCCTGATGTTTTGATTTCTTTAGAGCGGGTAATACAATACCGTACCCGGCGCGGTACCTTACAAATACGATAAGGAGTGAACCAACATGGCTAACAACAATCGTGACGGTAAGATGAGCTTGGAGGAAGCAGGGCGCAAGGGCGGAGAGGCAACTGCCAGTAATCATGATAAAGAATTCTATCAGGAGATCGGGCAAAAAGGCGGTGAGGCCCGCAGGGATTCAGACAAGATGAGCCGCGAGGAAGCGGGACGCAAGGGCGGCGAAGCTCGTGCCCGCCAGCGGAAAGATAAATAAGAGTAATGTAATGCGGATAGGCATGATCATATAAGTAAGTATGATCCGGCTGGCCCTTAGGCCAAGCAAAATGACCTCTGATCCATTCAGAGGTCATTTTGCTGTGCAGTCATTATATTTTGAATCGTTCAATCATGGCATGCAGCTTCTCCGAAAGGCTGGACAGGAAGCTCGCAGAGGCGCCGACTTCCTCCATGGCCGCGAGCTGTTCCTCGGATGCAGCGGACATCGTCTGAGCTCGTTCTACATTATGATTGGCTACTGCGACAATTTCCTCCACAGATCCTACTAAATGGACGGAACGGTCTGATAGCTCTTTGACGTTCGCGGCCACTCCCTCAATCGATTCCGCAGTGTGTGCGGCCGAGGAGTGGATCGTGGTGAAGGATTGGCCCGCTTGGCGCACAAGCTCTGTGCTGTGAAGCGTCTCCTGCAAGGTCTCGTCCATCGTTTTGCTGCTTTGATCCATCTGGTTGACGATATGGGCGATGAGGGCAGAAATTTGATCCGCCGATTGTACAGAGCGTTCGGCTAACTTGCGAATAGATGTGGCGACAACGGCGAAGCCCCGTCCTTGTTCTCCGGCCCGAGCCGCTTCTATTGCGGCATTCAGGGCAAGCAGATTGGTTTCCGTGGAAATTTCCGTCATAATGTCGAGAATGCTTTGAATTTCTTGGGAATGGCTGCCGAGTTCTTGAACAATGGAGGACAGCTGTTGTATTTTGTGCTCCATCACTTCCATTTGTTTTATGCTAAGCTGCACCGCTTCACGTCCTTGCTCGGAGGATTCGGAGGATTGCTGTGCTGATTGCGCGACAGCCTCCGCCTGGCGGCTGATTTCATCGATAGCTGCCGCCATGCTCCGGATGACGTCCGAGCTGTCCGCCAAGCTGCGCAGCTGTGTTTCGGTGCCTTCGGTCAGTTGTTCTATCATCTCAGCAGCTTGCTCACTTGCTTTGCCCGTCTGGTCGGCGCTGGCGGAGAGCTGCTGGGAGGATGCGGCGACCTGCACGGACGTTCCATTGACCTCGGCGATAAGCTGTCGCAAGCTTGCGGTCATGTTCCCAAAATCGCGGGCTAGCTGTCCTATTTCATCCCGGCTCTGGATTGCAGGGGGCTGTATACTCAAATCTCCAGCTGCAATCTCGTTGACCTGCCGTGAAAGTAGCTCGAGCGGCCGGATCATCCGGTGGATGAAGAAGTAGACACAGACAGCTCCTGCCAGAAGAACCGCTGCGCCGATCGCGAATGGCAGCGTAATGATTTCCCACGTCCGTTCATGAATGATGGAAGCGTCAAAGTTAATAGTCATTAATCCGACAATCGGGCTCGCAGGATCATGGTTCAGATAAATCGGCGCATAGCCAGACAATAACTCTACGCCGTCATAAGTGTACACGTCACTGTAAACCGAGTGCTTCATATCTCTAATCATATCCTGATCTGCCTTGGCTAAGTAAAAGGAGTCGCCAGCCGAGTAACCACGTGCCTGCAAGTACTTGTCGGCGGCTAGAATTTCGCCGTCCAGGGACAGGATAAAGCTTTCTTTAAACAAGGATTTATGGTCGACCGTCCAATTTAATTGTTCCTCGACGAGGGGAAGAACGGACGTGTCTCCTTGAAGCAATTGTTCGATCATTCGGGGATCCACTAGCCCCGTAGTAATGTTGGCGCAGCCCAGCACCTCAATACCGACGGAAGTTTTAATTTGACGGTAGGCGGTTTGATAGCTGAATCCCCCGATTAGGGCCCCGATCACAAGGAGCAGACTGATGATGGCTAAAGTAATTTTTCTTGCTAATCCCATTCTAATGTAGTTCTCCTATCATAAAAATTTTATATATATATTTGTTTATATTAATTATAAATCTGAAATGTTTGTGAAATAATAACGACAAGTGTCTAATTGTGTCGAAAAAACAACTATTGAGAATAAATTCACAAGGAGAAGTGATCTATGTCACCGGAAGGGGAGAAATGGCGCTTATTCGTTGCTGTCCCATTACCAAATCCCGTCAAAGAGCGACTGCACAGCTGGTGTCTAGAGCGGCAAAATGACTTGAAGTTTCGTAGGTGGGTACATCCGGCGGATTATCATATTACCCTGCAATTTCTCGGAGATACTCCGCCAGAGAAGGTAGCTCCTATATTGGAAGTGCTACAGAAGGCAGCAGCCGAGATTGAACCCTTTCGACTGGAGGCTGCGGGCATCGGAGTTTTCGGCTCACCCAGTCGGCCCCGCGTGCTGTGGAGCGGTGTGCAAGGAGAAATGACTTCCCTGCACCAGCTCCATAGCCGGGTAACCGCGGCAAATGCAGAATTGGGGTACGTGCCTGAAGAACGTCCATATGCCCCTCACATCACGTTAGCCCGCAAGTTTTCAGAGGGTGCCCGGTTGCAGGAATCGCTGCTAAATAAAGGATTATCGTTTGGGGATTGGACAAATGACACCATTTTAGTGTATCGTACTAGGGTAACCGTAAGTCCGATGTATGAGGTAGTAGGAATCATATCTTTGCAGAAATGAATTTCCTCGTTTCTCCGTTAGTTGCAGAGTGGTTGTAAGGAGAGCCTTCCTTCTCGGAAGGCTCTTTATGTCGAACTTTTTAGAGATAGTATTCAAAACCTCTTTTTTCGGTTACATAGTTGAAAGGGTCATTTCAGAGATACTGTAATTGTAGGAGGCCATATGTATATTTTTAGACAGAATCGTTATATCACGCTTTTAATCAGTGCAATTCTAGTATGTTCAGGGTCGATTTTATTATTATGGGGTCATATGGATCAGAGCCAAAATCGTGCTCGTTCAATCGAGCTTTCATCAAATAATAAGTCTATTTTCGTAAAGCAGCAGAATCGTAATACTGCCGTGAATATGAACGCATCCCTGAATCAGGAGAGGCGTATTTATCGACCCGTCGTTCCAGTGATTTCCAGACTACAGATGAAGAAACAAGGCGAATCCAAGACAAGTGAGCGTTTTCAGCTTTTGTTCACACGCAATCTGATAGCAGCAGAGCAGGCTCTGGTGCAACAGAAAGCGGTAAAGGCTGAGGCGGCTGCAGAAGCAGTAGAAACAATAGATATGTCTCATCCCCCCAACCAAATATACTTCACTCGTACAGAACTGCTTAGCCAGGCAAACAAGGATCAAGCGACCTGGAACTACGTTCTAACGGATGAAGAGCTGCATCTTCTTCACAAAATAGTGATGGCAGAAGCAGAGGGTGAACCGTACGAAGGCAAAGTGGCAGTCGCCAACGTTGTCTTAAACCGGCTACGGTCCGCCAATTACCCCGACACGATTAAGGAAGTTATTTACCAGAAATCTCAATTTAGTCCTGTGCAGAACGGAAGGATGGATCGGGTTACTCCAAACGAGGATTCGATTCGTGCTGTAACGGAAGCCTTGCATGGGCGCAAGGAAGTGTCTGATGACACTTATTATTTCCTGTCTCTATCTTTGGCTACGGATCTGACAGTTGCACACACCAAAAGTAAAACGAAGGAAATTGGGAACCATACCTTCTATAAATAAACATAATCCAGCTTGGCTTCAATGGAGGTTTTCTGCAACAAGCTGAGCACGGCCTTAGCGCAGCGATCCGGCTTATATACCGGGTAACGCAGCGGGCTTACTTTGTCGGATATCAGGCTGCTCTGCGCTGGTTCGGTAATCGATGTGAACCATTGATCGATGATTTCGGGAGAGGACAGCTCCATGCCAAACCCTTGACTGACGAAATATTCGCGGTTCTTGTCTTCCTGTCCAGGAATCGATTCAAAGAATAGCATGGGTATGCGCTTGGCTAGTCCCTCGGTGCATGTCATACCGCCGGGCTTCGTAATTAAAATATCCGAGGCGTCCATCCATTTGCTTACCTCCTGGGTATGGCCGATGATGGTGATGTTCTCATGCTGCAATGCAGGACAAGCGCGCAGCTTCTCAGCCAGCTTCTCGTTGCTGCCCGTGCAGCATATGATTTGTACTTTGCTGCGCCAGGCCAAGAGTTTGTCGATGAGTTCATCTTTGAGTAGTAGCCCCCAGCCGCCTCCCATGACGAGTACGGTAGGCATTTGCTTTATGCCGAGTTCTTTTCTTGCCGAGGTCTTATCCTGGATGCTCCAGAAGTTAGGATGAACCGGTATCCCGGTTACCTGTACGGCATCGGGGCTGACCCCGCGCTGCAAGAGCAATTGTTTGACCTCTGGCGTGGAGACGAGATATTGGTCCACTTCAGGACTAATCCAGGCGCCATGGGCATCATAGTCTGTAATTAGTGTATAGAGAGGAATCCGCAGTCCCGAGGCGCGCAGCCTTGCGATTACGGCATTCGGAATCGGATGCGTGCAAATAATAACATCCGGGTTCAACTGCCCAATTACCTGTGAAGCATGTTGATAGAACATTTTATGAAGGGCCAGCCGGGTTAATCGACCGACTGGTTTTTCATATTTTTTGCGATAAAGCATTCCTACTAATGCTGGGCTCGTATTTACGGTAACCCGGTAAGCAGACAAAATCCACGGGGCGATAATCGGATTAAGGAATGAGCCAAGCTCCATTACTTTTGTCTGTGCCTCGGGGCATATTTTCTTTATGCCGGCGGCTAACGCATGACCGGCCTGGGTATGACCGCGGCCGAATCCCTCCGATAAAATCAGCACTCGTTTTTTGGACATGATATCACCTGCTTTAGAATAGATCCGTCCCTTTTGGGCGGTTTTTTCTTACTTGAATAAGACACAATGCTAATACCTGTTTTCTAGTTTAAAAGGTTGCGATATGAAACAAAAGAGCCTGCAGACTGGTCGATAGCTGGACTAAAGTCGGGGAAAAATCACTGAAAGGGAAAAAAATCCACGCTCAGGTTAACTGGCTGGATAATCCGGGAATTATAGCAGGCTCATATTTTTGGCATAAAAGACAACCCGAAGCGAGGGATCACCCTGCTTCGGGCTGTGCTGCTTTTTTTTTGGATTTTTTTACGGAATCGGCTTCGGGGATCGGTACGGTTACTGCCTTCTCCATTTTGCTGGTCCCGTTTAACAGACCGCCTTCCGCTATGACGAGTTTCGCTACGTTTACATTTCCTTCAACCCGTCCGCTGCTCGAAATCGTTAGTCGGCCCTGCGAGGAAATATCACCGATGACTTTGCCAGCTACTATGATATCTGTACCCTTAATATTCGAATAGGCCTCCCCGGTCTCACCGATGATCACCTGCCCCTGACAATGTATTTCTCCATGGAATGCACCTTCTATTCTCAGGTTTGCTTCACACTCCAGCTTTCCCTCAGCCTGGCTGCCCTGTCCGATTAAAGTCCCCTGCCAGCCGCTTATTTTTTTATGGTCCTTGAACATGTATTTTATCCTCCGTTCATGAATGGGATATATTATTGCAAGTAAGAGAGCGGGTTAACCTTCTTGTCCCCCTTCACAATCTCAAAGTGCAAATGCGGGCCAGTGCTTCTACCGGTGTTGCCTAATTTTGCGATGGTTTGCCCCTTTTTCACGGTCTCGCCTTCGGAAACCTGAATCTCATTTAAATGCATATACCAGCTTTGTAATCCATTCGGGTGTTGAATTATAATATATTTGCCTCTTGAATGATTATTTTCCGCTGCGATGACTTTACCGGCTGCAGCAGCGTAAATAGGGTCTCCAACCTTGCCAGCGATGTCAATTCCTGCATGAAAGGCCGCTTTGCCCGTAAACGGATCGGTTCGATAACCGAAGTTCGATGTAAGGCGAGTGGACAATGTGGGCCACTCCGAAGGGGTTCCTGAAATGGAATATTCCGTTTGCTTGGCTTTTTGCAACGTTGCTGGCAGACTCTTCTCAATTTCATCCAGCATGGCGCTGATTTCCAGGAAATCATCACGTGTATCCTGAGCCAAACCTTCAATTTCTTGATCATATACGGCAATAAATTCGCCGCCCCTTCCTAAAGATTCGCTCCAGGATAGGGAGGACAGCCTGCCCGAATCGCTCTGACTTCCATATTTATCTATAAACTTTTGCAGTTCGGCTTCCAGTTCGCTTACTCGCTCCATACGATCCATCAATGCTTTGGATTGTCCTGATAATGAAATGACCTGACTTTGCAGCCGCTCGATTGCTTGATTCCTGTCCGTGACGACGGCCTCGAATTTGAGATTTTGCAGCTTCAGTGTTTCCTCCAAACGCGAAATGGTATTCTCCGATTGCAATTGCAAGCTGACGATGAGACCGGAAATGGACAGGAGGGCGACGATTGGCACAGCAATGACAAACGGTTTCGATACCTGGATTTGCTTGACAGGCTGATTCGCTTCCCGAAGAACAAGCAGCGTCATGCGATGGGGTAAACTAGCACTTCTCATGGCATCTCCTTCCCGTATATTTGATAGCTACTACTACTTTATCTATTCTTATGTCTCTTAAAACATGTCAAAAAAGTCATCTTGTCTCATATAGTTCATATTGTAAATAAACGAACGACAGGTAAATGAATAATTTGGGAATAGCTTGGTTAATGCTGAGTGGAGGAAGGGTGAGGCGTATGTGGTGGTTAGTTCTTATATTGCTCGCATTTATTTTTCAAATCGCTACCATTCTTATTCTGGAATTCCGCAATCCCGGCAAGGCGTTAGCTTGGATGCTGATCCTGTTCCTCTTTCCCGTTATAGGCTTCATTCTGTACTATTTCGTGGCGCAGGATTATAAGAAAAGGCGAAAGCTGCGGAACCGTGGCTCAAGGGTATTTCAGGAGGTTCGGGACAGACTCTGGCAGCAGACCGTAATTATAGATTGCATGGATGACATGAACAATTCGGAATATCGACATCAAGAGCGGCTCTTCGGCTTGCTTACGCATATTTCAGAGAGCCCTATTACCGGCTGCAACGAAACAAAGGTGTTGACGGACGGGGAGCGGACTTTTGCGGCGATGCTAGCCGCGATGGAGCTGGCCCGGGATCATATACATATGGAGTCTTACATTTTCCGCGCGGATGGTATAGGACATCAGTTCAAGAACGTGATGATTCGGAAGGTTCAGGAAGGTGTGAAGGTCAGGTTAATCTGTGATGGACTCGGCAGCTATCATTTAAAAAGTTCATTCGTAAAAGAGCTACAGGATGGGGGGGTAGAAGTGTATTTTTTTCTGCCGCCGTTGATTGCTACGATTGATCGTAGAGTCAACTACCGTAATCATCGTAAAATACTTGTGGTGGATGGGACGGTAGGCTTTGTCGGCGGGCTCAATGTCGGGGATGAATATTTGGGGCTGGATGGAAAGCTTGGCTATTGGCGCGATACGCATTTGCAAATTAACGGGGATGCGGTGTATTTTTTGCAAAATGCGTTTCTGGGGGATTGGCGTCTGGCTTCAGGCCAGCGGATTAATGATCCTAAGCTGTACCCTGAGCATCATTGCCAAGGCAATGAACAGGTACAGGTGCTCACCAGCGGTCCCGATCAGCATTGGGATGCCATTCAGGAGATGTGCTTTGGGGCGATTGCAGTTGCCAAACGGCGCATTTGGATGACTACGCCTTATTTTATCCCGGATTCCAGTGTGTATAATGCGATAAAAACGGCTGCCGTCAGCGGGGTGGAGGTGAAAGTAATTATCCCGTACGAGTCGGATAGTAGGATCGTCAAGCTGGCTTCACTCTCTTATGTAGAGGAGCTGCTTCAGTCCGGAGTGAAATTCTATCAGTACCAGAAGGGGTTTATCCATGCCAAAGTGATGATCGTGGATGATCTGCTCGCTACCGTCGGTACGGCGAATATGGATATGCGCAGCTTCTTCTGCAATTTCGAGATGACGGCGATCCTGTTTGACAAGGCTCCGATTTCTCGGTTATGCCAGGATTTTCTGAATGATCTAACCGAGAGTAAGGAGATTGAATTGAAGACCTTCTCCCGCCGAACGAGGCAGCAAAAAGGGCTGGAGCTGCTGTGTAGATTGTTGTCCCCACTCCTCTGACTAAAAGGCGATTCTACGGCCCTGCCCTATTTCAAATGCTGCAGGATAAGCTGAACAGATTGCGGAGGAACGTCTGCCAGCAAATCCCCTTTTTGTTTGAGGCGTTCCCCGATATTGTGCAGGTTGAAATCGGAGGGGTGAGGATTGTTGCGCACCTCTTCCCAGGTCAGCGGTGTAGATACACTGGCGGCAGGACGCGCCCGGGGGGTGTAGGGGGCGGCCAGTGTTTTTCCGGCATAATGCTGCAAATAGTCAAAATAGATTTTGTCGCCGCGATCCTTCTTTAATCGTTCGATCGTAAAGAGTGTGGGATATTTCTCCGTGGCGTAACGGGCGACAAAGTGCCCGATCATCCGAAGCTCGTCGAAGGTGACGCCGTATTCTATCGGCACGATGATCTGTACGCCGGTCGCTCCAGAAGTTTTCGGTACGGATTGAAGACCTAGGGAGCTCAATATGTCTCCTACGTAGACAGCAGCTTCCATAATGCGCGGTTCCTCCTCCTGCGAAGGATCCAAGTCGATCATCCATTCACAGGGCAGCTGCTCGTGAACATAATGCAGTGATGGATGGAATTCAATGCATGCCAAATTGCCCAGCCACAACAATACTGGCAGACGATTCAACACCACGTAATCGACACCTTCATGCACGGAAGTGTGCACGAATGTCGGTAAAGGCTCCGGCGCATTTTTCTGATAGAAAAATTTGCGCCCCACCCCATCGGGATAACGGATCGTGGTAAGAAGACGGTTCTGGCAATAACGCAGCAGATAGGGCGAAATTTCCGCCAGCTTCTCCAAGTACAGCTTTTTCGTTATTCCTGCTTCCGGCCACAGCAGCTTATCGGGATTGGATATCGTAATTTCCTCGCCGTCTACGACGATCGTGCCTTTTGTTGTTTTGGCCATGGGTATGCTCCTTTCATCCGATTGATTTCCTTAAAATTTAGATTTATGATCCGTTCGTTTAAGCATGAATCAGTGCTTTTCTTTTAGGCTTACCCATTGATAACAAATTAACCGCTAGAGCTCGCATTCTGTACATAGAATGGAAGTACGGCAGCATGGGTAGACTTGGGAACATAAATGATGAGATTCAAGAACAGATGGTAGGAGGAATAAGCATGAAGCTGAAACCGGTAGCTCCATTTGAGCCGATACGGTCGGAGATTCTTCCGGCTGGGCCGGGTTGGATTACACAGGTAAAATGGGACGGTGTGCGAATGCTAACCTATTATGACGGTCATGAAGCACGTCTTATTAACCGCAAAGGGAATGAGCGGAGCAAGCAATATCCTGAGTTTATGGACTTGTCCTCCTATTGCCGTGCGGATTCGATTATTCTGGACGGAGAAATGATCGCGCTGAACGCGGACAGGCCGTCCTTCCATGAGATCATGAGGCGGGACAGTCTGCGGCGGGAACAGGAAATTCGTTTCGCCGTCAAGCGGATTCCGGCTATTTATATGATATTTGATGTTCTGTACTATAACGGGGAATGGGTGATCAATCGTACGCTGGCCGAGCGGCAGGAGCTGCTGCAAGAGATCATTGTTCCAAACGCGCAGCTTCAGCTTGTTCCCAGCTACAGCGATGGAGAGAGCTTGTTCGCAGTAATGAAGGAGCGGGGGTGGGAAGGCGTTGTCAGCAAACGGCTGGACAGTACTTATGCAATCGGCGGTAAAGACGGGCGCTGGCAAAAGCTCAAGCTCGGCTATGATTTATACGCCGTAATCGGTGGCGCTACTTACCGAGACGGGATTATGAATGCTCTGCTACTTGGCTTATACGATGAAAATGGACAATTCATTTATATCGGGCATACCGGCAGTGGGAAGCTGAATCAGGATGCCTGGCGAAGCCTCACCGATCAAATATCCGTGCTAATGGTGGAGGATAGAACCTTTCACAATATTCCGCAGCGGATTAAGGGGGCCGTCTGGGTTCAGCCCTTGCTTACGGTGAAGGTGCAATTTATGGAGTGGACTCCCGGCGGAACGTTGCGTCATCCGGTATTGCAGGGGATGGCTGACATACCGCCGCAGAGCTGTTCGGTTACGCAGAACAAGTAGGAAACTAAGAGATGGTCTTTTTTGCTTTGCTGGAGGCTCTTTTTTTCGGTTTGGGCGCAGTATTCCCTCCAATTGCTGTCTCCGCAGTATCTGTGTTTGCGGCTTGCTTTTTG
Organism: Paenibacillus lentus; assembly: GCF_003931855.1. Lineage (NCBI taxonomy): Bacteria > Bacillati > Bacillota > Bacilli > Caryophanales > Paenibacillaceae > Paenibacillus > Paenibacillus lentus. The sequence goes on from NZ_CP034248.1 coordinate 2,127,013, forward strand.
GCCGCCGTTTTGCGCGTGCGCTTGGCAGGAGCTGGACCCGGATCGGTTACGACAGGCTTAACCGCCTCGATGCTGGCCTGCAAGGCCGCCATGAGATCAATGACATTGCTCTGCGGTTTCGCAGGGGCAAGGCTGATCTCCTCCCCGGCAATCTTCTGTTCAATAAGTTGCAGCAGGGATTCCCGATAGTCATCATTATATTTCGCCGGCTCAAATGGAGTCGACAGCTGTTCGATCAACAGCTTGGCCATAGTCAGCTCCTTATCGTTCACGTTCAAATTTTCTGGCAAATTCGGTACTTGAGAGATCGGTCGAACTTCATCGGGATAGAAAATGGTTTCTACAGCTAGACAGCCTTCCATGACTCGGATCGCTGCAAGGCTGCTTTTGGAGCGAATTGCGATTTTGGCGATGCCGATTTTGCCGGATTGGCGCATCGCTTCCAACAGGAGCTGGTAGGCGTTTGATCCAGCCTGGTCGGGAGAGAGGTAATATGTTTTCTGAAAATAGATGGGATCGATTTCCGCCAAATCTACAAAATCCAGAATGGTGATCGTTTTCTCGGTTTGGGCCGACAACTGATCCAGCTCCTCTTTTTCAAACAGCACATATTTCCCCTTCTCATATTCGTAACCGCGGGAGATTTCCTCCCAGGTTGTATCCTTATCGCAGGTTGGACAGCGTCTTACATAAGATATAGGACTGCCGCAAGGCGTATGAATGTATTTCATGGAAATGTCTTTGTCTTCTGTGGCTGAGAACATTTTAACCGGAACGTGTACGAGACCGAAGCTGATTGCACCCTTCCAAACGGTATGCATTAGGGGTTGCTCCTTTCATTCCTTACTTATTTTTTGATGGTTTGGGTTATGATTATGGCATTATCTCTATATTAGTATGGTCCAATTTGGTTCCTCATAACCGGGAGCACCTGGCCTAAGTTGTTGCGGCTCATGCGGCAGACCGATATAATGGGGACATACGTTTGAGCATTTACACAGATCGTGGATGTCCGCAAGTGCGAGCGGAGTTGAAAACGCGATGTTGTAATATTGTAAAGGTGGTTGTATTGGTGGGATTTGATCAAGCTTCGTCAAAATGGATGTACGAGGCCAAGGATTTACAAGGTACTGAAGAACTCGCTGCGTATCTTGCCGCTCAGGCTGCACCGGGAACGGTCATAGCCCTGGATGGGGATTTGGGTGCGGGCAAGACGGCATTTTCTCAATTGTTTGCCAAGCATTTAGAGGTTCAGGATACGGTGAATAGCCCGACTTTTACCTTAATTAAGGAATATGAAGGTCGACTGCCTTTTTACCATATGGATGTGTACCGGTTGACGCTGGAGGAAGCCGAGGATTTGGGATTGGATGAATACTTCTACGGCAACGGCGTGACGCTGGTAGAGTGGGCAAGCATTATCGAAGATATTTTGCCAGAGCAGGTTATGCACATCTATATAGAAGCCGGGGCAGGCACGGAGCGGAAAATGTGGTTATCCGGTCGGGGAGAACCCTACGAGCAATGGATTACGATCTTGAGACAGAATGGAGCTGCACCTAAATGAATTATACACAAAAGCCGCGCCAGCGGTTATTGGCGTTGGACACGTCGACCTCGATCCTATCTGTGGCTGTGATGGAGGACGCCAAGCTGTTGGCCGAACGGAATATGAAGGCGGAGCGCAATCATTCGGCCTATTTGGTTACAGCGATTGAAGAGGCTCTGGCTGAGGCTGGATTGGCTAAGAAAGAATTAGACGGCATTGCTGTCGGCGTAGGGCCGGGATCGTATACCGGCGTTCGCATTGCGGTAACAACAGCCAAGACGCTAGCTTGGTCGCTGCAATTGCCATTGTCCGCCGTGTCGAGTCTGGCGGCAATCGCGCTTGGCGGTTTTGCTGCGGGAAGGGGACAAGTCGCCGAGCAATTTGCCCTTCCTCGCCCTACTGAGGCTGAAATGGCTGTCTCTGCGGATGATGCTGCCGAGCACTGGATTGTGCCGCTCGTCGATGCTCGTCGTGGGCAAGCCTACACCGCGTTATTCGGCGCAGCGGAAGGGCAAATTCCGCACCGCCTAGAACCGGACGCCATTCGGCTGGTGGCAGATTGGCAGGGCGAGCTTGCCCAGCGGCTGGAAGCTTTGCCCCAAGGCCGTAGACCGGCAGGCGTATGGTTCGTTGGAGACACTGCGGTTCATGCCGCAGCGCTTGAAGATCTGCGCTCCCTGTTGGGAGAAGCGCTGCACATTCGCGGCTATGAGCTTGAAGCCGTGTGGCTCGGGCTTGTTGGATCGGAGCAGTTCCTGCGAGGGGCTTATGAAAATGTACATACGCTGGAGCCGAATTATACCCAATTGGCAGAGGCCGAGGCGAAGAAGCTTCGTTAGCATTCAGGGAGGGATTCGGACATGGAGTCAGCAAAGTCGATACAGATGGACAAGGTGACTTTTCGTCATATGAAGCTTGAAGATATACCTGATATTATGGTCATCGAGCATGAATCTTTCACCTTGCCATGGAGCGAAGAGGCATTCCGCAGCGAGATGACCTTAAACCATTTCGCCAAATATTTGGTGATGGATTACGAGGGGAGTCCAATTGGTTATGCGGGGATGTGGACGGTGCTGGATGAGGCGCATATTACAAATATTGCGGTGAGGACGGCATACCGCGGTCATTATTTGGGCGAGCTGCTGTTTCGCAAAATAATTGACTGGGCTGCAGAGCTTGGCATGCGCCGGATGACGCTGGAGGTACGTGTAACGAATCATTCCGCCCAATCCTTATATAGGAAGCTTGGATTTCATTCTGTCGGTACTCGCAAGGGATATTACTCCGATAATGATGAGGACGCGCTCATTATGTGGTACGAGCTTCCCGTTCGGGAGCAGCAAGCAGGTGAAGAGGAAGGAAGCGAAGAAGATTGGATTTAAATCGGGATTGTTATATATTGGCGGTCGAAACGAGCTGTGACGAAACATCGGTCGCTGTTGTTAGAAATGGAACGGAAGTGCTCTCGAATTTAATCGCCAGCCAGATCGAAACGCATCGGGCTTTTGGCGGAGTCGTTCCGGAGGTAGCTTCTCGCAAGCATGTCGAGAGCATCACGCTCATGCTGGAGGGGGCGATCCAGGAGGCGGGCATTACGCTTGAAGACCTGTCAGCGGTCGCTGTTACGGAAGGCCCTGGCCTTGTCGGGGCGCTGCTGGTCGGGATTATGGCCGCCAAAAGCCTTGCCTTTGCTGCGGATAAGCCATTGATCGGCACACACCATATTGCCGGTCATATTTATGCGAATCGGCTTGTGCAGGAAATTCGCTATCCGTCGATTGCGCTAGTCGTTTCAGGCGGACATACCGAGCTTGTGCTAATGGAGCGGGAAGGAAGCTTCAAGCTGATCGGCCGTACGCGGGACGATGCTGTCGGCGAGGCGTACGACAAGGTGGCGAGAGCCTTGGGCTTCCCTTACCCTGGGGGTCCGTATGTCGACAAACTGGCTTTGGAGTCGGATACCGTCGAGGTGTTGCCCCGAGCCTGGCTGGAGCCGGATTCGTACGATTTCAGCTTCAGCGGCTTGAAATCGGCTGTACTGAATGCGGTGAATCAGCATAAGATGCGTGGGGAAGAAGGGTACGGTCCGGCTATCGCCCGCGGCTTTCAAGAGTCGGTCATTGAGGTGCTGGTCGAGAAAGCCATTCGCGCGGTGCGATCAACGGGAGCGGTACAGCTACTGCTATGTGGGGGAGTTGCTGCGAATCGTGGGCTGCGCTCGGCACTTGCCGAGCGGTGTGAGAAGGAGCGGATTGATCTTGTCATTCCGCCGCTAAAATATTGCACGGACAACGCCGCCATGATTGGTGCCGCTGCCTATTTAAAGTGGAAGAGCAAGGAGTTCTCCAACTGGGAGCTTAAAGCGGAGCCTTCACTATCTCTGGAAAAGTGGTCGATGAAATAATAAAAGGGCGCGGATCGGGAAGTATCCCGGATCTGCGCCCTTTTATGTATAACTTTGAGTCTCATTCGTTATCTAGGTCCTGTTGGATGCCAATCAGGAAGTTTGCGATGTGGCGGCTGCTTCTTTATTTGCACTTGCCGCGGGTTCGGACGGATTGCTCATACGGCTGCTACCTTCAAAAACGCTGCCTTCCTCAATCGAAAGACTGGTCACCGTAATGTTGCCGTACAATTTCCCCGTCGAGGTAATTGTAAGCTTGCTCTTCGTTTGAATATCTCCTGTCACTGTTCCAGCGATGATGACATTACGTGCGACAATGTTGGATTTAACTCGGCCTTTTTCACCGATTGTAACGTCGCCTTTACATTCGATATCTCCCGTAACCTGCCCCTCAATGCGAATGCTGGCATCCGATTTAATGTTGCCTTCGAAGCTGCTGCCTTCTCCTACCAGGGTATCCGTCGTATCGGGGTCAAGCTTTACAGGAACTGCCTTGCTTTTAAACATTATTCATCCTCTTCCTTTTCCGGTTTAATTAGATATATTTCGGGGTCAACCATAACCCCATTCTTTACTACTTCAAAATGAAGGTGAGGGCCTGTACTGCGACCGGTTGAGCCGAGCGTACCGATTACATCGCCTTGTTCCACTTCATCGCCTACTGTCGTTGCGATCTCATGTAAATGTAAATAGTTCGTTGATAAGCCGGATGGATGACGGATGGTGACATAATTTCCGCGCGTAGAGCTGTACCCGGCATCGGTCACTGTCCCGTCAGCCGCGGCATAAATGAGATCGCCGACATTTCCCTTGATATCCAGGCCGTTATGCAGTGTTGGTCTGCCGGTAAATGGGTCCTGGCGTTTTCCGAAGGGCGAGGTCGTCTTTAGAGAATCCGCTGGCCAAAACGTCGGCAGAATGCGCATCATTTCCTTATATTCTGTCACGGCTACCTTCGTTTGTTCCAGCCTCGCCTGCAAGTCAGGCATTTCTTCGAGAGACGTGGATATGCTCTCTTTCGTCTCCTCAATGAGAGAAGCAATATCCTCCTCGGTTAAAGGAATGAGTTCACCGCCCATCCCTTCCACATCCTGCTTGTTGTTCGAAGTTTCCCATGACAAGGCAGAAGCGGAATGAATCTCGCCTCCTGTTTTCTCCCCATTTGTTATTGATTTCAGCTCTGCCTCCAGCTTCTCGAGCTCGGTCATCTTCGTCTCCAGGGTTTTGGATTTCTCCCAGAGCTCTACCAATTGAAGCAGCAATCTGTCGATTTCCTGTTCTTTATCGTTGACTGTCGCTTGCAGCTGCTCCGACGAGGTTGAGAGTTTGGTCTCCAGAGCAGCGATCTTGAAGGCATGGGTTCGGTTTAGTGTAAATAGGACAAGCGCAGTGCCGAGCAAAAGAATGGCAGCGATTAAGCCGACCAGCAAATATGTGGAAGTCATTCTTAAACGAAATACCGGCTGTGAGCCTTCGGGTACAACTAGAACGGTATAGCGTTGGTTCTTGCCTTTAAATCCGAGCTTCATAGCTTCCTCCTGAATCTTGTACAATCTTAAAAGAACGTAAGACATGCGTCTTCGTTCACCAAGAGGTATAATTCGGCAAAACATTCCAATATTCCTGTCGCTATGGAAAAGATTATCGTAAATATTTGTGAAAAGTTAAGGGATTTGTCGAAGGTTCTGTGAAGTACTCCTGGAAAATAACATAAATTGAAACTTTTTCAGCGAACGGACTGTTTAATAGAGTAGGTTATGTAGGTTATGTACAATGCATAAAAAGTTGAAAAGTTGAAATTAAGGGGGAACTGCAGGGTGGGAATAGCATTGAAGCCGATAAGGCGATCTAAGCTACGGGCCTGGCTTGGCGTGCGATATTATCGTTTTAGGCGGTATACGGAATGGTGGCTGAGCGATGATAAAGTTGCTCGTGCTCGCAGCCGAAATCTCTTGCCACATGTCATTGCTGAGCATCGAAGTCCCTTGCTAAGACAACTGAAAGACGTCGATATGTGGCTGCAGCACAATAAGATCACGAATCTTAAATTAGCGGTATCTCGCATAGACAGTTTAATTCTGCAGCCCGGGGAGACATTCTCTTTTTGGAGGTTGGTAGGTAGACCATCCCGGCGAAAAGGATACGTTGACGGTATGATCCTCCATTATGGAAAGTTTAAGCATGGGGTAGGAGGTGGGCTATGCCAGCTTACGAATTTGCTGTACTGGATGGCGCTTCATTCTCCTCTTGAAATACGGGAGCGGCATCGCCACAGTTATGATGTATTTCCGGACTCCGGGCGTACCCAGCCATTTGGCAGCGGAGCGACCTGCTCCTACAATTACTTGGACTTGAAGCTGTATAATCCAGGCGATGAGCCTGTGCAATTGCATGTGTTTTTGGATGATGAAAATCTCGTGGGGGAGCTCCGCGCAGCGAGCCCTTCTTTGCACCGGTATGAGGTCTACGAGCGTGAGCATCAGATTACTCGTGAATATTGGGGCGGTCATATTAGACATAATCTGATCTATCGGCGGATCTACAACCTGAATGGCGAGCTGATCGAAGATTCGTATGTCACCGAAAACCATGCGCTGATGATGTATGAGCCCTTGCTTGAAGCTGGAGATGCCTCCAAATGCGAATGAAGATCATCTAGAGTGCGGTACATTTATTAAAGTATCGCCAGATTGTCCCGTGACCCACAGCATCGTTCCGCAATATAAAAAGGGCAATAAGCCGATCCACGTTATCCAGTATGAGCTTTTGAGCCGTCATCCTTACCGGTATACGCATGATCAGTTTTTGTTCGAGGTTCACATTAGGCATAAAAACATCCGGCTGAGGAGCTTGAAATGCACCGCCAGCACATTTGGGACGCGCTGTTCAGCAAAGCGCATGCCTGCCTGCGGGCCTCCCAGTTTCCGAAAAAATACGGCTTTGGCATTCATTACGATGCAGAGGGCCGGATTGCCATATATGGCATGGAGACGCCTGAATACGAGCGTTTCGTACAATCCGGCGATGAGCTTACGCTGCTGCTGAACAGAATGCGAAGTCGGCGCGGATAGACAGCGGGGGCAAAATGCGGGCCTGCCGGATTGCGGATTGCCGCACTGCAGACTGCAACCTGCCGGACTGTTGGACTGTCGCACTGGAGCATTGCTGGATTGCTGTATAAGTTGCTGTACCCGCACCGCTTACAGCTTTTATGTACATATCCCATATCCACTTATAATTTAACTTATATAGAATAGAAAAGGTGAGATCAAGATGGAAGAAATTAAAGGAGAATTAATTACAGTCGATACGTTAATGCAGGATTTAAAGAAACTTGGCGTGCAAGAGGGCATGACGTTGCTTGTACACTCCTCGTTCAAGTCCCTCGGCCAATGGGTGCTTGGCGGTCCGGTATCCGTTATTCTTGCCCTGGAGAAGGCGGTAGGAATGAGCGGTACCTTGGTTATGCCGACGCATACCCCGGATTTAAGCGATCCGTCAGGCTGGGGAAATCCGCCGGTTTCGGAGTCTTGGTGGGAGACGATTAGAGCAGAAATGCCACCTTATGACGAGGACATGACGCCATGTAAATGGATGGGCGTAATCCCGGACACCTTCCGCAAGCAGAAGGGCGTTATTCGCAGCAGTCATCCTCAAGTATCTTTTGCAGCCTGGGGAGCGAATGCTGGTGATATAGTGAGGAATCACTGTTTGGACAACGGGCTTGGGGAGAGCTCGCCGCTAGCTAGAATATATGATCGTCATGGCTGGGTACTGCTGCTCGGCGTCGGGCATGAGAGCAACACATCTCTTCATCTTGCGGAGCATCGGGCGAGCTATTACGGCAAGAAAGCGATAGAATGCAAGGCGCCGATAACTAGAGAAGGCATAAGGCAGTGGATTAGCTACACAGATCTTGATTATGAATCCGCGGACTTTGGACGTTTAGGCGTGGATTACGAGCGTTCGGGCGGACAGGCTCATCGGGGAAAAATAGCCGGCGCAGACGCTAGACTTATGCCGCAGCGGCAGCTGGTGGATTATGGTGTGCAGTGGTTGGAGCAGCATCGTCGCTCATGATATTTGCGAATATCAAACTCCCAACGACAGGTCCTGCGATTGCTATTGCTTCTAGATTTTTTTGAAATTGCTTTACGCTCTTGCCTGTATCCCATTCATTAGTTCATCTTAGTTAAAGAAATAGCTGCAGAGCTTACCGACAGCTATTTCTTTTGTAGTTGCTATAGTTTACAAAGTTTGAATTACACGCCGGAGTAGGCCATGAAGCCGCCGTCCACAGGGATAACGGTTCCGGTCACGAAGCCGGATGTATCCGCATCGGCTAGCCAGAGCAGCGTGCCGAGCAGGTCTTCCGGCACGCCGAAGCGCCGCATCGGGGTATGTGTAATGATTTTATTGGAGCGCTCAGTCAATGATCCATCCTCGTTCGTTAGCAGGTTGCGATTTTGCTCCGTCAGGAAGAACCCGGGGGCGATTGCATTGACGCGGATGCCGGACTCCGCCAAATGTACGGCGAGCCACTGCGTAAAGTTGTTGATCGCAGCTTTCGCTGCGCTGTAGGCCGGCACTTTGGTCATTGGGCATGGCGCACTCATGGAAGAGATGTTCAGTACGACAGCTCCGGGACGGCCGATCATCCCTTTGGCGAACACTTGCGTCGGAATCAATGTGCCTACGAAGTTTAAATCGAATACCGTCCTTACTCCGGAAATGCTCAGGTCGAAGAAGGTCGTAACGTCTGAATTCGTTAAATCCTCTGAGCGGAAAATTTCATTCGTCGTGTTGGCGCTAGGCTGATTGCCGCCCGCCCCGTTGATCAGAATGTCGCAAGGGCCGAAATGTTCCTGAACGGCCTTTTCTGCTTCGCGGACGCTGGTTTCATCGGTCACATCGCAGGCGACTGCGATCGCCTCGCCGCCGCAGGCTTGAATCGCAGCGACAACCTCATCGCCCTTTTCCTTGGTGCGATTGAGAATGGCGACCTTCACGCCCTGCCGGGCAAGTTCCTGCGCCATGGCGCGGCAGAGCACGCCTGAACCTCCGGTAATAACGGCGGTTTTCCCCTCAAGGGAGGAATGCTTAGGTAATGCACACATGTTAATTCCCCTCCCCGGCGCTTGCGTTAAGGGATTTTAACTGTTGTCTCGAATAGGCATCCCATAATCCCCATAGATACATAATCCCAAGAGCACGGTCATATAGTCCGTATCCGGGACGGCATTGCTCGCCCCAAATATGTCTGCCGTGGTCAGGGCGGCAGTAGCCTGTGAAATCGGTGTCATAATACGCTTTCACAACGCCGCTGATGTCAACCGTACCGTCAGAGGTTTTGTGAGAAGTCTCGATGAAATCCCCATTATCCATGACGCGTACATTGCGGATATGTGTGAACGGAATCCGTCCCTTGAATTCATGAATCATGGAGATAATATCATTGCTAGGCTTAGCCCCAAGCGATCCGGTACATAGCGTAATGCCATTGGCCGGGCTGTCATGCAGCGATAGCAGGCGGCGGAAGCCAGACTGGTCGTTCAGGATCCGCGGCAGTCCAAAGATCGAAAACGGCGGATCGTCTGGATGGACAGCCATCAGAATGCCGTGCTTCTCGGCGACGGGAACGATCTTGTCCAGGAAATATTTGAGATTGTCCCACAGATCCTCCTCTGTCACGTCCCGATAGGCTTCGAATAAGGAGGTAAGATGCGCCAGTCGTTCAGGCTCCCAGCCTGGCATCGTAAGGTCGCTGTTCTGATTGATGACTTTTACGAGATCGAACGGATCTACCCCATGAATTTTCTCCTTCTCAAAAAATAGGGCCGTCGAGCCGTCTTCCAGTTCTTTGAATAAATCGGTTCTCGCCCAATCGAATACCGGCATGAAATTGTAACAAATAACCTTAACGCCAATTTGGGCCAGGTTCTCGATCGTGCGAATGTAATTTTCGATATAATGATCTCTTGCAGGCAGCCCAAGCTTAATATCCTCGTGGACATTCACGCTCTCGACGACTTCTGTATGCAAGCCGTGCTTGCTGGCCAAATCGTGGACTTCTTTAATCCGTTCGAGCGGCCATACCTCTCCGGCGGGCACATCATGAAGTGCCCAAACGATACCCTCTGTTCCAGGGATCTGTCTGATCTGTTCCAGCGTAACTGTGTCGTTGTTTTCGCCAAACCAGCGAAATACCATTCGCATGTTTTCACCGCCTAATTCATTTTGATTGTTTATTGAAATAATCGGGGAACTTCTCCTGCAGCAGGCCCAAATTATAAATGCTAAGAGCCAGATGCGTCTGCATAAGGCGATCTGCTAAGGCTTCGTCCTTTTGGCAAATCGCTTCATACATACTGCGATGCTGCTCGTACAAATGATCCCAATGAGGATCGGTTCTCATCCACAGGATGCGGCTCCGGTTCAAATGGGCATTCATTTGCTGAATAACGCCCCAGGTTCCGAGCTTGCTCACCCCTTCGAACAAGATGCGGTGAAATTGTTCATCTAGCTCGAACATTGCCATCCCGTCATGTTTTTTCAGGGCATCCTGTTGTAGGGACAAGTTGTTGTCAAGTTTGGTGAGCAGTTTCTCCGGAAAATGCTTGCAAGCAAGTCTGATCACAGCGCGTTCCAATTGCTCCCGCATGAATTGGGCTTCCAGAACGAGATCCGGATCAATCAGAGACACCCGAGTGCCGCGCTGGGGAAGTACTAGCACCAGTCCTTCCTGGGCGAGCCGAACAAAACTTTCTCTCACTGGGGTGCGGCTGACGTTAAAAGTGATCGACACTTCCTTCTCGGATAACGTGGTTCCCGGAGGGAGTTCCATATTGACAATTTGCTTCTTTAACTCGTAATACACCATATTCCCAGCAGATTCTTGCATGGGAGGATTCATTCCTCTCAATCAATCACCCCCTTACTTCTTCCATACTACCACACTTGTATGGTAGTATGGAACTGAATATTCAGCAAGACTTATCATCATGAAACAGGAAGTGAGAATATAATCTCTCAGGGGGATGGAGCATGAAGCATTTTTATACGGAGAATTTGCTGCTTACGAGCCATAGTGCAAAAAAACTATATTTGAATACGCATCAGAGATGCCTATATACGACTACCATAACCATTTGAATCCGGCAGATGTAGCGGCGAACAAGCAGTTTCACAATTTGACGGAGCTATGGTTGAACGGGGATCACTATAAATGGCGGGCGATGCGTTGGCTAGGCATTGATGAATCGCTCATTACGGGGGAAGCCGGCGACCGGGAGAAATTCCTGGCTTGGGCTCGCGCGGTTCCACGGCTTGTGGGCAATCCGCTGTATCACTGGAGTCACCTGGAGCTGGCTCGTTATTTCGGTATCGAAGAGCGATTAAGCGAAGATAATGCGGAGGAGATCTGGGAGCGCTGCAACGAACAGCTGCAGGACAAGTCGCTTCATGCGGCTGGTATATTGCAGCAATTCGACGTTCGGGTTGCGTGCACGACGGATGATCCCGTGGACGACTTGGTGGCGCATGGACTAATCAAGAGCAATGCCAACATTAAAGCTCAAGTGCTGCCGACCTTTAGACCGGATCGGGCCTTGAATGTTATGGCTCCGGGATTCACGGCGTACATGCTGGAATTGGGTCAGGCGGCCGATTGTACGATCACGAGCTATACTGATCTTCTAGCCGCTTTGCAGAAGAGAATTGAATATTTCCATGAAAGAGGCTGCCGTTTGTCCGATCATGGGTTCGAGGCATTTCCTTTTGAGTCGGCCACGGAGCGGGAGATCGCGGATATTTTTACTAAAGCACTTCAAGGCCAAAAACTGACAGAATTTGAGGAAAGTCGTTACCGGACGTTTACTCTCCTCCGCTTAGCAGAAATGTATAATGAGCGCGGATGGGCTATGCAGCTGCATATCGGGGCCATTCGTAACAACAATTCCCGCATGATGGCTACTATCGGCAAAGACAGTGGATATGATTCCATTCTTGACTACCATTTGGCTACGTCTTTGAATGCCTTTTTAAATGAATTGGAACTTAGGAACGTTCTACCGAAGACGATTGTCTATAGTCTTTATCCCTATCATTATGAAATGCTTGCTACGACGATTGGCAATTTTCAATCCGGCGGAAGCATTGGCAAGCTCCAGCTAGGCTCAGCCTGGTGGTTTAATGATCAGAAGGAAGGGATGCTGCAGCATTTGAAAGCGTTATCCTCCATTGGGGTCATCAGTACTTTTGTAGGTATGCTGACGGACTCACGCAGCTTTATGTCCTTTCCAAGACATGAATATTTCAGGCGCGTATTATGCCGGTTATTTGGGGAATGGATCGAAGAGGGGGAACTGCCTGCTGATTACAGCTATATTGGAGGGATCGTGCAGGATATTTGCTATCACAATGCGGTTCGTTATTTTGGAATCCCAGCAATAAAAGTAGTAGAGTAACAGAACAATAGATTAATAGAGCAATAGAGCAATAGAGCAACCGGAACATCACTTGTCGCCTGCTGCCGTGCAGCCGGTAAAAGAGGAGGGCATAGCGATGAAGCGTCATAGGGTCATTCTTGTAGATGACGAAGTATACACGCGAAAGGGATTAGTCAAATTGATCGACTGGGAGGCCTGCGGTTTCCATGTGGCTGGTGAGGCTGACAATGGAGAGGATGCACTAGAGCTGATCCGGTCAATACGTCCTGATCTAGTTATTACAGATATTCGTATGCCGGTGCTGGATGGATTGGGGCTTATCAGGCAGTTGATTGAGGAGGAAGATGAGCCGCCCGTCTTTGTTATTATTAGTGGTTATGATGATTTCAGCTATGCCCAGCAGGCGGTTCGCTATGGGGTGCATGATTTTATTCTTAAGCCGATTGACGAGGCGGAATTCATGGAAATGCTATCCAGGTTAGACGAGCGGTTGCGGCAGGAACAGGAGGGGAGGGAGCGCAAGAAACGGTTAGCGAATCAGGCAATGATTGAATCTATCATTAAGAATGAAGCGGAAGAGTCGTTTGTGGCGGATTGGGAGAAGCAGTTGAATATGACAAGCAGCGACTTTTTGTACTATGTGTTTGTGGAATTGAATGATCATCATCTATGGGGGCCAACAAGGGAAGAAATGCCCCTACATCGCTTTCTTGAGCAGGTGGAGCAAGTGCTACAGGACCTCGTTGGGGCGTATCCACTCTATGTTCACGAGCATCGCAATCGAGTCGGTGTAATCGTGCCAGAGCGTGTGCTGAAGCCTTATCGTAACAATATTCGCTCGTTCGCTGAAGCGCTTCAGGGCAAAATAAAGGTTCGGAATGGCCGCGTATTTATTTACGCGGGATGTCCGGTTCAGGGGCTGGCTGGTCTTCGAAGTGCGTATGAGAGCGCCAAGGAGGCACTACTGTATAAGTATGTGTATGACCGAGATGGGATAGTGATTCATAGCCACAGTAACGAATGTACTATCCAATATGTCTCCGTCGACCAGGAGTTGTATCATCGTTTGATCGAGCAGATTGAGGAGTTCAAGCTTGAAGAGCTTGAGTGTTCGATTAAGCAGATGTTCCGAGGCTTTCAGGAGAAACGTTATGCCCCTGAGGCTGTAAAGATGAACATCCATCAGAGCGTGCTTGGCGTGATCGATATTATCCGAAGTATGGATGGGGAAGAGCAGTCGCTTGAATCATTGGCACCGATTATCGGCTGGCATGATTTAAATTTCTCCCTTCAGGAGCTGCAGCGTCTCTTTACGACTTTTGCTGTAGAGAGCGGCCGATATATCGGTGATCTGCGCAAGGAGCAGCAAAGGGGCGGCATTCATAAAATCCGTACATACATTGAGGAACACTACCACGAGAACATTAGCTTGAAGTCGATTGCCGCGATTTTCTATATGAACCCCGTTTATTTAGGTCAATTATTCCGCAAAACTTACGGCGTATACTTCAATGATTTCCTGCTCCGGTTAAGGATAGGAGAGGCCAAGCGCCTTCTCCGGCAGACGGATTTGCGCATATATGAGGTGGCCGACCGCGTAGGCTTTAGCAACCCCGACTATTTTGTTACCCAATTCGAGAAACTGGAAAAGCTGACGCCGAGTGAATATCGTTCACGGCTGGTGAAGGGAGGGGCGTCCGCAAGGACGAGTGGATGATACCTAATTTGAATAATGTCCGGCTGCGGGACAAGATGCTGCTGCTCTATTTTCTATGCGTATTCGTCCCGATTCTGCTTACCAACTTCATTTTTTATAATGTGACCACGGCTAGCGTAAAAAATCAGCGGATGCAGGACATATCCCGCGCTCTGGAGCAAGTCAAAAATGAGTTTCTTCAAGAAGTGGAAGATACCCTGCAGGTATCTTCTGTTTTTTATACCGACCATCTCCTGAATGAGATCATCGAGACGAAATATGAGCACCCCGCCGAGTACGTAGAAGTCTACGACTCTTATTTGCGGCGAATTATCAACACCTCCAGCCCGGCTTATAATTCCGTGGATGCAATCACCGTATATGTCGATAATCCCACGCTGCTGTATTCTGGCGGCATTGTCTACATTGATCAGAACGTGAAGCAGCAGGATTGGTATAGGGAAATATCTTCGGCCAAGCCATCTGCGCCGATTTTAATGCGGACGGGACAGAATGGTCAATTGGACACGTTTAGTGTTATCCGCCGCATGGATTATTACTATTATTCGCGGCAGGAGAACGGACATTTTCTTAAGATCGATATGCGTATGCCGATTATTCACCAGATTTTCAACAATTTGAATTTGCAGGGCCGCATCTACTTGCTTAATGATCGTGGGGAAGTCGAGTATTCAAACGATGCAGATCTCGATTTGCATGCAGGAGCCGTCCCTTTTGAACAAGTAGTTACTCCAGAGAGAACGATCGAATTCCACAAAGGCTATGGTCAAAGCAACCATTTGACCGGTTGGAGCATTGTCGGGAGAATTTCGGAGGATGAGGTCTTCCAGGAGGTTCGGCAAAACCGTAATTTCATCGTGCTGCTGACGTGCCTCAATATATTGCTGCCGACCTTGATCATTGTCTGGATCACCAGATCGTTGAATGTGAGGCTCGTTCGCATTTTGAAACATATGAAAAAATTAAAAAACCAGCATTTCGAAACGATTCAGGATGAAGGCTCCAGCGATGAAATTGGGCAATTGACCGGAGAGTTCAACCGAATGACTCTGCAAATCCAGAGTTTGATCAACAACGTGTACGTTGCTGATATCCAGAGGAAGAATCTGGAACTCGAGAGACGACACGCCCAATTAAATGCGCTGCAAAGTCAGATCAACCCGCACTTCTTGTTCAATGCACTGGAGACGATCCGCATGCGCAGTTTGATGAAGGATGAGGAGGAGACTGCCAGAATCATTCACAATATGGCGAAGATATTCCGCAACTCCCTCGTATGGCGGAGGGATATGGTTACCTTGAAGGAAGAACTGGATTTCATCTATTGCTTCCTGGAAATCCAAAAATACCGGTTCGGCGATAAGATCGAATATACGATACGGACAAACGAGGCAGATCTGTCGATTTCAATCCCTAAAATGTCTATCGTTACTTTCGTCGAAAATGCGAGCATTCATGGCATCGAACCGCTGAAGCAGGGTGGAAAGATCGAGGTGGAGATCAGGCAGTCCGCTGGCGAATTGTTCTGCACGATCCGGGATAACGGTGTGGGGATGTCCGGCGAGCAGGTAGAAAAATTACACGGCTACCTGATCGGGGAGGAAGAAATGGGGGAACGCATCGGGATTCAAAATGTCATTTATCGCTTGAGAATGTACTACAAAGATGGGTTGAATTTGAAGGTTCGCAGCAAGGTTGGCGAAGGCACAGAGATTCATCTTACGATCCCCATAGAGAAACATGAAAACAAAAATCTATATCAGTCTCCTAAAGTTTTCTAAGTATCAACTTTAGATTGACGGGTAAAACTTCTGTCTTGCCTCTCTTATAATGAAAGTGCTTACAAATAATGAAAGTCCGAAAGGGGAAGTCAAAGGATGATAAAAAGACGGTTTTGGCTAAGCTGCTTGACCATCATTATGCTGGCTTCGCTATTGTCTGCCTGCTCTGGCGGTAAAGGCAATAGCAAGGCAGTAAGCCCGTCAACCGGTGATGCGTCCCAAGAAGAGAAGCTGGATAAGGTGACTTTTACTTATTTTAACGCGGTAGCAGGCAAGGACATCAATACGAATGAAACGAAAATCGGAAAAATCTTTGAAGATCAAACCGGTGTGAACTTTAAAATCGAGCATCTTGTCGGTGACGAGAATACGAAGGTAGGCACGTTCATCGCAAGTAACAGCTACCCTGACGTTCTTGTGCCAGGCGGCTCGATCGATAAGCTGTTGAGCTCGGGCTCTTTTATCCCGCTGAACGATTTGATTGAGGAGTATGGCCCGAATATCAAACGGGTATATGAGCCTTATTATAACCTGATGAAGGCCGAGGATGGCAATATCTATTTCCTTCCGATGAGCGCCGTTGTGGGCGAGTACATTTCCGCTCCGAATATCGAGCAGGGAGCCTTCTGGATTCAGCGCCGCGTGCTGAAGGAAGCGGGTTACCCGAATATTAAGACATTTGATGATTACTTAAATCTTATCCGCGAATATATGAAAAAGCATCCGGGCGAGGATTTGACGGGATATATCGCCTTGACTACACAGGACCAATTTTTTGCCTTAACGAATCCACCGATGCATCTAGCCGGGTATCCGAATGACGGTGGCGTCATCATTGACATGGAGACTCACGCAGCGAGTGACTATGGTAATGATGAAATTACCAAACGTTATTTGCAGGAGCTGAACAAGCTGAATGCGGAAGGCCTATTTGATAAGTCCTCCTTTGTTGATAACCGTGATCAATATTTAGCTAAAATCGCTTCCGGTAAAGTGCTTGGCTTCTTCGACTACAGATGGCAGGTAGGCCAAGCGATGAACAATCTGCGTGAAGTCACGCAGCAAACCGGCAACGATGATTTGGAGTATATGGCACTGCCAATCGTATTTGACGAAAACACTAAAGATCAGTATCTCGATCCGCCTTCCTTTGTAAACAACCGCGGGGTAGGAATCTCTGTCAGTGCGAAAGATCCTGTACGTATTATCAAATATTTTAACAACCTGCTTACGGATGAAAATCAGATTTTATCCAACTGGGGACTTGAAGGCGAGACCTATTCTGTAGATGAGAACGGCCGTTTCTACCGTACGGAGGAACAAATCAAGCAGACGAACACGGAATCGTTCCGCGAGTCGTTCGGATTCAAATATTTCGAATACAACTGGCCGCGTTATGGTAACGGTTCTACTCTGCCGGACGGCAACTCCGTAGGGGCTGGCCGCCAACCTGAGGTTGCGCAAATGTCTTACACCGAAGCAGACAAGAAATTGCTGGAGGCATATGACATTCAGTCATTCTCACAATTGTTCGCTGCACCTGACGAGCGTCCATGGTATCCGGCCTGGAGCATTCAGATCGAGCAAGGCTCGCCGGCCCAAATCTTTACGCAGAAGAAGAGTGATTTGCAGCGAAAATACTTCCCGAGACTCGTTCTTGCCAGTCCGGCAGAGTTCGACAAAATCTGGGATGAATACGTCAAAGAATTTAACAAGCTTGGCGTCAAGGATTATGAGCAGCTGATTACCGACGAGGTTGCCAAGAAAATCGACCTGATTCAAGGGAAATAATAAATTGAGATTTTGAAATGGAAAGGCCGGCTGATCTGGACAATAAGTGGATTTTCGGCCTTTCTGTTATCTAAATTCCCCATTACTTGGATAGGGAGGAGAAGAAACCGTGGACAATGTGACACAGTTAAGACCGGCAGAGTCGCCTGAGCTGAACAAACTGGATGGCGGCTCGAAAGGTTTCTTCCAATTACTAAGCAAGCAAAGAGCGCTCGTCTTTATGTCGGTGCCTTTCCTGATTTGGCTCATCATTTTTAAATATTTACCGTTATGGGGTTGGACGATTGCGTTTCAGGATTATAAGCCAGCAAAGGGCATGTTCGATCAGGCTTGGGCAGGCTTGAAGCACTTCAAGTTTCTGTTCCAGGACGAGCATTTCGTTCGCGTTATGCGCAATACGCTCGCCATGAGCTTTATCAATCTTGTGCTGGGTTTTGTCACAGCGATTACTTTGGCAATTCTTCTCAATGAGCTCCGTAAGGTCGCTTTTAAGCGTGTTGTGCAAACGATCAGTTATTTGCCGCACTTTATTTCGTGGGTGGTCGCCTCAAGCATCATTTCGACGGCATTGTCTGCGGACGGCGGTATTATTAACGATGTGCTAATGTGGCTTGGTCTGATTAAAGAGCCGATACTATGGCTCGGAGAAGGGAAATATTTCTGGGGAATACTCGGTGTTTCGGAAGTTTGGAAAAATGTTGGCTGGAACACCATTATATATTTGGCGGCGATGACCAGTATTGATCCGTCGCAGTACGAAGCCGCAGAGATCGACGGAGCTGGACGGTTCCAGCGTATTTGGAACATTACGCTACCGGGCATCAAATCCGTTGTCATTATATTGCTCATTATGAACATCGGAAATTTGCTGGAGACGGGTTTTGAACCGCAATATCTGCTCGGAAATGGCATGAACGTCGACTATTCCGAGAACCTCGATATCTTCGTGCTTAAGTACGGGATTCAGATGGGGAACTTCTCCCTTTCGATCGCGGCAGGCATGTTCAAGACGGTTGTCAGTTTCATACTCTTGTTTACAGCCAACAATATCGCGAAGAGATTGGGCGAGGATCGGCTGTTCTGAGGCCGTACTTCCAAGGAGGGTTCACTATGGCTAACTCACTATCTAAAGCGCCTAAGATGTATGCCCGGTTCAAATCGCCAACGGACCGGCTGTTCGATACATTTAATATCATCTTCATGATTTGCCTGATGATTGTTACGCTATATCCGTTTATCAACACACTCGCCGTGTCGCTCAATACAGCGAATGATTCCATTAAGGGGGGCATCTATTTATTGCCTCGTGAGTTTACGTGGGAGAATTATAAATACGTATTTGAAGAAGCGACGATTTTCCATGCAACGCTTATTTCGGCGCTGCGGACCGTAATAGGCACGGTACTCTCTGTATTCTGCTGTACGATGGTCGCCTATACGATCGCCCGACCGGAATACGTGCTGCGCAAGTTTATTTCAATCGCGTTTATTTTGACGATGTATTTCAGCGGGGGGCTGATTCCCAACTTCCTGCTTATCCGGGAGCTCGGTATGATGAATAGCTTCTGGGTATATATCATTCCGGGTCTGATCGGTGTATTTAACGTTATTATCATCCGGTCGTTTATCGAGAAGCTGCCGGAAGGGATTCTGGAATCTGCACGCATTGACGGTGCCGGGGAGTTTACTACGTTTCTTCGGGTGGTTCTGCCCCTCTGCTTGCCGGTTCTCGCGACCGTCTCCCTGTTCTCTGCTGTAGCGCAGTGGAACTCCTGGTTCGATGTCTTCCTGTACAATTCGTCAAATGTGGAGCTGAGTACCCTCCAGTATGAGCTTATGAAAATACTGCAGAACTCCAATACGTCTATGAACAGCGGCAGCGACTATGCGAGCATGTTCTCCGGCTCGGAAGCTGCCATTAATCGCGTCACGCCGACGTCGATTCGTGCAACGATGACGATCGTGGCAAGCGTGCCTATTATTTTGGTCTATCCGTTCCTGCAGAAATACTTCGTGCAGGGGATGACGCTAGGAGGGGTCAAAGGGTAATGAGTGATGTAATACGAAATGAACGGAAGCTGAAGGAGATCTTTGCGGGTTCCTTTCAGATTGGAGCAGCTGTAAACCCGCGGACAATCCAATCACAGGAGGAACTACTAGCTTACCACTTCAACAGCATTACTGCTGAAAATGAAATGAAGTTTGTCAGCCTGCAGCCGGAGGAGGGCATATTCACGTTCGAGGAGGCGGACCCAAGCGCCTTGTTATTTTACAATGATTATAATGAGTCGAACCCGCTGAAAAGGGAAAAGATCTACAGGCTGCTCCAGCTTCTGCTGGACCAGGGCGCTCCAATTCATGGCGTCGGTTTGCAGGCTCACTGGAATTTGTATGGCCCGTCGCTGGACGATATTCGCGCCGCGATCGAGAAATATGCTTCGCTTGGCCTGCAGCTTCAGCTCACGGAGCTGGATGTGTCCATGTTCGCCTTCGATGATAAACGGACGGATTTGAAGGAAGCACCGCCCGAGCTCATCGAGCTTCAAGCGCAGCGTTATGAGCAATTGTTCAAGCTGCTGAAAGAATACCGGGACGTGATTAGCTCCGTTACGTTTTGGGGAGCCGCCGACGATTATACATGGCTGGATAATTTCCCGGTATGCGGGCGAAAAAATTGGCCGTTTCTGTTCGATGAACATCATCAGCCTAAGCCTGCTTTTCATCGCGTAGCGGAGTTAGCAGGATCATAGAGCTTGCCTTGTCCAATGGACGGAGGAGGGCTAGGTATAGAAAATCTCTCCTTAGATCACGAGGCAAAAGATAGGCTCCATGATCTAACGGAGAGATTTTTGATTGAATGCCGCGTATTCTATTTCATTGAGTTACTGCGTTATTTTTCCAGCTTCTTGGCATCCAGAGGATGCTCTATAACATTCTCTAATCCTGTGGCGATCTCGCCGTCCCAATCGAGCATGCCGCCAGCGTAATTATGTACTGCATCGAAGCCATGCTGTTGGAAATACTTGGCCACGTTAAAGCTCCGCTGTCCGCTTCGGCACACAAACACGTACTCTCTGTCCGGATCCAAGTCATCCATATAATGGATGATTTCCCCCATGGGAATCAGCGGTACGCCCGGGATATGGGCTTGAATGTATTCCTCCGGTTCTCTGACGTCGATGATAATGGTTCGATTGTTCCTGTCCTGCAATATAGCGGATAATTCTTTGGTGTTGACATGGGATACTCCCTGTATCATTTCGCTCATGGTCAAAGACCTCGTTTCCTTAGTATATGATTCTCATTAATGGAAAATATCCATGCTTAAATATCTCTCACCCGTATCTGGCGCTATGCATAAAATTCGCTTTCCGGCTCCAAGCCGGCGGGCAAATTGAATCGCTGTCCTGACTGAGGCGCCTGCGGAAGGGCCGACGAGAATACCTTCTAACGCCGCCAGTTGACGGATCGTCTTCAGTGCGTCGTCATCGGATACTTGAACGATTTCGTCATATATTTCGGTATTGAGAATAGGCGGAATAAAGCCTGGGCTGGTGCCGACAAGCTTGTGCGGTCCTGCATCTCCGCCGGACAGCACTGGCGATCCCTTCGGCTCGACGACGACGATTCGAATGTCCGCAACATGCTCTCGTAAATATTCCCCAGTGCCCGTAATGGTGCCGCCAGTTCCGGATGTAGCGACAAATACGTCCAGCCTTCCATTCATTTGTTGAACGATTTCCGGGCCCGTTGTCAGGCGATGGATCTCAGGATTCGCTTCATTCTGAAATTGCTGCGGCATGAAGCTGTCGGGTATTTCGGCTAGGAGCTCCTTCGCTTTGTCAATCGCCCCGGGCATCCGTTTGGCGGCTGGTGTGAGCACTACCTCTGCCCCGTAAGCCTTCAAAATATTGATGCGCTCCTTGGTCATGTTATCGGGCATAACCAGAATGCTCTTGTAGCCCCGGGCTGCGGCGTTCATGGCCAGTCCGATCCCGGTATTGCCGCTGGTCGGCTCAATGATCGTCGCTCCCGGTCGTAGCTTGCCAGCCTTTTCCGCTTCGCGGATCATGTGGGAGGCCGCTCGATCCTTAACGCTTCCGCTAGGGTTAAAATACTCCAGCTTCACATAGACTTCGGCATCCTGCTCGCTGACTAGCCGGCGAAGTTTTACAGCTGGAGTGTCTCCGACAAGCTCGGTTATGTTGTTAACGACTTTACGGGTCATAGTGCGTCCCCTTTCTTCGGGCCTCTATGACAATATATTTTATCGATTGCCTAGAGTGCTTTCAAGTTTATTGAAAAAGTAAACAGAAAGAACCTTGGCCGCGAACGAAATGCTTCTATATAAGTCGCTTCGGGTGGCCAAGGCTGATTATTCGTTTATCTCTAAACTATAGATGGAATCTATTTACCAGGAGGATAGCTCCGTTCGTTTCCAAGTATCTTTATCTACGCATACGTAAATGTAATTTTCGTCCCAGGCGATATCTCCTTTGTTGCCGGGAGCTTTGGAGGAAGCGGGTGTCTTGGATTCGCGGATCGCTAGGCTGTCTCCATTCACATCTAGCTGGCTTTGAGGCTCATTGGTGCCGATGCCTACTCTCCCATCGTTTCGATTGACGAATATGGCGCTAGCCAAGGCTTCGCCTTCGTCCGAGTATCGAACGACATGGAAATTTCCTCCGGCATTATCGCCGGTTAGCTCGGAGCTGTCAGCTCTGAGACTCCAAAGCGGGGTCGTTGCATTATTTTCTCCAGTTTTTGCGAATTGCAAATCCCGGTTCCCTTCACCGGCAACCCTAAGTATGCCATCCATCACATTAAAGTTGGAGGAATGGGTGCGAATCTCGGAAACATCGGTATCATAGGGAATTTCAAAGCGCGTAAATAGTTGATCTTTATATTCCCCTTCAGGTGACATCGTCGTTTCAATCGAAATATGCTTATGGTCTTGTTGCTCAGGATCGTTCGCTTTGTCATGAGAGACGATAGCTGTCTTGTCTATCCCTTTCTCATCGGCCCAGGAAATTGCCGGCTTAGCGCGTTCGGCCGTCCATTGCAGCCGGATTAAATCTGACAAATGCCCTTCTTCAGCAATCCACTTTTGATCGGTCGAAAGGTGGATGCGTTCATTATGCGGGAACGCAAGGCCTCCGCCGGGGAGAGGAGATTTTTGAAAGGCTAGTGTTCGTGACCCGGAGGACGCTTGCTTAGAGGCGCTGCTGCTCTGGCATCCTCCTAAATAAATCAGGCTTAAGCTTAATATGATGAGTGAAACGGTTTTTAGTGTTTTCATGTGATTTTTTCTCCTTTCATGATTAACAACCTGCTGATCATGTCCCTATCCAAGTAGGATTTTTCTATTTTTCATTTTTAGCTGCCAATTTGCGACCATTTGTGTCGAACAAACAGGGGGAAGGCCTGTAAAGATGATAAAGACTCTCCTCCATTTCTAGCAATAGGCTGATAGATGGGGGCGGACATAATTGAGGTTTTCTAATTACTCATTAACATGGGCAGATAGGAGTAGGAAGTAAGGTCAATTAATTGCTAAGCTATGCTAGTTAGGCAGATAGCATAAATCATTGAGTGGCATAGATGATTTAGTTTTTATGTCAGTCGTAGGACTCTTTGAATTTTTCATTGATTTTTTTAGGCTGAAATAAGTAGCATCCACTCTTAAAATAGGGAAAGGAGAACTAGGAGAGAAAACCGCTTTTTACTACAAAATATATCTTTTTGTCAAGTTGTGGACAAAGTTATCCACAACTTGTAGACTAACTTAGTGAAAAACGAATGAAAGCTTATGTACCAAGTGGTTGCCCGTTTTACGAAAAAGGGGATGTTTTTTTCTGAAAACTGTGGATAATGTGGATAGTTCAGTGGATAATTTGCATAACTTTGCAAAAGGGCTGCTTTTCAAGGGAAAAAACGGCCTCTAAGGCCGTTTTTATAAGCTGGAAGCTATCTAATCTGTGGATAATTCTGTGTGTAACATGAAGCTATGTTAAGGCAATGTAAAAAAATATTTTTCTAGGCTTCTGCCAGTGCCTCCCATTCTTCATAGGCTGCGGTCAACTTCAGCTTGTGATCATCGATCAAATTTTGTCTTTCTTGTACGGCAGTATAGTCCTGATATACTTCTGGCAATGCGAGCTCTGCTTCAATGGCAGCGATTTTATCCTCCAGCTCGGAAATGGACTGCTCAAGCTGCTCCAAACGGCGCTGTCTCATGCGTTCCTCACGTTTAGCTTGCTTCTCTGCTTCAAAGGTAGCTGCTCCATTCTTTGCCAAGGCAGCATCAGCAGCAGAGGAATCAGCATCCGCGATCGTGGCTTTGCTCTTTTGAATCGTGTCATTCTCTGCAGCCAACTCCGTGAGCTCCTGTAGCTTCGCTAAATAGTCGTCATAATTCCCCAGGAAATGATGAGCGCCGTCAGGATGCAGTTCGACAATTCGCTCTGCCATTTTGTTCAGAAAATAACGGTCGTGAGAAATAAATAATAACGTTCCGTCATAGTCCAGGAGGGCGGATTCAAGCACCTCTTTACTAAATAGATCCAGATGGTTGGTCGGCTCATCGAGAATAAGGACGTTGGCTTTTTGCAGCATTAACTTGGCCAACGCTACTCTCGCCTTTTCCCCTCCACTAAGTGCTGCAATTTTCTTTAGGACATCTTCCCCGCTGAACAGGAAATTGCCTAGCACTGTGCGTATACGAGCTTCCTCCATATGTGGAAAAGCGCTCCATACTTCCTCTAATACGGTATTGTTACTATTTAAGTGGGTCTGCTCCTGGTCATAGTAACCGATTTTTACTTTAGTTCCCCAGACGATGGAGCCGGATGAAGCTTTTAGATCCCCGGTCAAAATTTTGAGCAAGGTTGATTTGCCAATTCCGTTCGGCCCGATAAGGGCTACGGTTTCGCCTCGCCGCAGGTAGAAAGATACGTTTTGGAACAACGGATTTTTCTCGTTTTCAAATGAAAAGGAGAGCCCGTCCACTTGGAGTACTTCCTTTCCCGTCATGTACTCTGATTCGAAGGAGAAGCTGGCCCGCTTCAGGTCGCCGGTCGGACGATCCATGATTTCCATTTTCTCTAGAGCTTTGCGACGGCTTTGCGCCCGTTTGGTTGTAGAGGCACGGACGATGTTCCGCTGGATGAAGGTTTCCATGCGGGAAATTTCATCCTGCTGCTTCTCATACATTTTCATTTGGCTTTCGTATTCGGCCGCTTTTAGCTCAATATACCGCGTGTAGTTTCCCGTATAACGCTTCGATTGGTGGCGTTCGATTTCGACGATAGCCGTTACGAGCCGATCGAGAAAATAACGGTCATGGGATACGATCAGCAGTGCTCCGGAGTAGTTGCGGAGATAATCCTCCAGCCAGGTCAATGTCTCGATGTCCAAATGGTTCGTCGGCTCATCGAGCATGAGCAAATCAGGCGCCTGGAGCAAGATCCGCGCCAAGGCAAGCCGCGTCTTCTGTCCACCGCTTAGCGTGGAAATGACTGTGTCCGGGGGGAAGCTGCCAAAGCCCATGCCGTGGAGCACGCTGCGGATACGAGTTTCGATTTCATATCCGCCGTTATCCTTAAACCAATCTTGTTTGTGTGCGTAACGCTCCAGTAAATCCTGATAAGTCTTATTATTACTGTTGGCAGATTGGGCCGCAATTTCTTGCTCCATACGACGAAGCTCGCGTTCTGTATCCAATAGGGGAGCAAAGACATTCAGCATTTCCTCCCAGATCGTAAGATCCGATTGCAATCCGCTGTTCTGAGCAAGATAACCGATCGTAGTTTCCTTCGCTTTAAAAATTTGCCCTTCATCGTAGGATATCTCCTGAGCAAGGATTTGCAAAAGCGTTGATTTTCCGGCACCGTTCACGCCCACAAGACCAATCCGATCCCGCTCTAATATTTGTAGATTAATGCCATGAAGTATCTCGGTAACACCATATCGTTTTGTAATATTAGTCGCTTGAAGTAGCATAAGAATTGAATCCTCCGATTTTACTTTCTATATTAAGTGTACATGAAACCGTGGTGTATTGCATCGCTCAATGTACATGTCGATATCAATGGAAAAGAAAGAGAAATACAGCTTGATGAAAAAGCGCGGAAATATGCTATTTTTTCAGAAATCGCTTTAGTTTTCATTTTGCTTCAACAATGATAAACTAGATGAGAATATAACTCATATAGAGGGGATTAATATGCCGGATCTCCCAGATATCAAACAAAGGCTTCGCCATGTGATGAAACAACGCAGGTCGCAAATACCGGAGCAGTCCCGACGCAAACAGTCCAGGGAGGCGAGCTTGCTGGCTGAGCAGGAAGTTCTTGATCCGTTGAGGCGTAAGCTCAATAGGCCGCTTACGGTATTTATTTATGCTTCTTTTCGGGACGAGCCTGATACGAGTCATTTAATGAAGCAGTGCTGGATGAAGGGGGATCATGTAATAGTTCCGAAAGTCGTTGGCAAAGGGCGGTTGATGCTTCACGAATTGAAGGAATTCAGCGAGTTGTTGCCCGGAGTATGGGGCATACCTGAGCCAGCAGAGCATACGGACATATGGCCTGAGACCCGTTGGTCGCAAATCGATCTCATCGTAGTACCCGGTCTTGCTTATGATAGGACAGGCGGACGGATCGGCTTTGGTGGAGGTTTTTACGACCGATTCATACGTTCTTTGCATCTTTCAGAGGGTAGAGATACAGGAACTCTTATCGCAGCTCTCGCTTTTCGCGAACAAATATTGACCGACTGTATTCCGATGGAGCCCCATGACTTTAAGGTGGATTTGTTGTTTACAGCATCCGGTACGATATATATTAATGAAAGTAGTGAACGGTTATGTCTTCAAAATCCCCAGACGGGAAATTGACTCATTTTAATGAGCAGGGAAGAGCACAGATGGTAGATATATCAGGCAAGCAGGTAACAGTTCGTACTGCGGTTGCGATGACTACCGTGACGATGCAGCCAGATACACTTCAAGCTATTAAGGCAGGAAAGGTTGGCAAGGGAGATGTGCTGGCCGTAGCTCAAATTGCAGGAATTCAGGGCGCGAAGCGGACCTCCGATTGGATTCCCATGTGCCACCCGCTGCCATTAACCGGGGTGAATCTCACTTTTACAGATAACGGACTTAATGAGCTGTATATTGAGGTAACTGTAAAGACGGAAGGAAAGACAGGTGTGGAAATGGAGGCGCTCACCGCTGCTTCCGCGGCGGCGTTAACTGTGTATGATATGTGTAAAGCGCTGCAAAAGGATATGATCATCGGTCCGACCCTGCTCCGTTCCAAAACGGGAGGGAAAAGCGGAGATTATTTATCTGAGTTTTAATTATTGCTTCTATAATATATAAGTCGTCAAATTAAGGATTTGATTCAGACATTAAAGACGGAGTTCCTATGTGGATGAGGAGGGTGACTTCATGGTTTGGAAAACTGCGATCCTGACGGCAAGCGATAAAGGCTCCCGGGGAGAACGCGAGGATACGAGCGCTCAGGTGATTCGAGAGCTTGTTGAAGAGGAACTCGGCGGAGAAATTATTGAGTACCGCATTGTTCCTGATGAACCGGATGAAATTATCGCGGCTTTAATTGAGATGACAGATTATTTTCAAGCAGACTTGGTGCTTACTACAGGTGGTACGGAACTAGCCATCCGCGACGTGACGCCGGAGGCTACTCGACGAGTAATCGAACGGGAAGTGCCCGGCATGGCGGAGGCGATGCGTTATTCAGTTATGCAGAAGAACCCTGCAGGCATGCTGTTTCGCGGTATCGTCGGCATTCGCGGACGAACGTTGATTGTTAACTTGCCAGGTACGCCGAAAGGGGTTCACGAGAATTTGGCAGCCATTATGGAGCAACTTCCTGAGGCGCTCTTGATGGTTACGGGGCAATTCCGGCTATAGCTTTTATGAAATGGGCCTAAATGTTAGTAATATGTCCGGCAATAGCACTGTTACTGTGATATTAGTTATGGTATGATGTGGGCGTATGCAGAAAATATGCAAAACGATGTAAATCTATATCTATACTTTAACTGCTCTTGGAAGGGGAATCAGTATGAGTGCAGGCGGATTGTTATTAATTATCATCGCAGCGCTAATTATATTTGGGCCCAATAAGCTGCCGGAGCTGGGGCGCGTCGTAGGCCGCACTTTCAAAGAATTTAAGGATGCGACACAGGGGATTATGGAGGATGAGCCGCCGACCAATAAGGCGGAATCTCCAAAGCCTGCCGCTATGGTTCAAGAATCAGCAAAAGTAGAAGAAAGACGCTTACCAGAGTGATTTAAGGTTGAAATCGGCATCAATATGGATAAGTTTGAGCCTCCCTTCCTTCGGGAAGGATTTTGTATGCTTGGAGTAATTTAGAGTTGGGAGGACGGCGTATGGCTGAGGAATCGCAGCAAAGCGTAGTGGAGCATTTAACAGAACTTCGCCGCCGGTTATTCTGGGTCCTTTTTATATTTGTATTTGTACTTGTTGCCGCTTTCTTCGTAGTCAAACCTATTTATAATTATGTAACCGTCAATGCTCTTTCAGGGGTAAAAATTAACCTGAATGCGTTCTCTTTTTGGGATGGTGTTGGCGTATATATGAAAATAGCGATGATGGTCGCCCTGGGAGTGACCCTGCCCTTTGCGCTCTACCAGATATGGGCATTCGTAAGTCCAGGATTACGGCCTGCTGAACGAAAGGCAACGCTGAAATATATCCCTTATGTGTTTCTATGCTTTATTATTGGGCTCATGTTTGGTTATTTCGTTGTATTTCCGCTTGCTATGGCTTTTACGGGTGAATTGAATGCCGAGCTTGGGCTCATTGAAACCTATGGAATGGCTGATTATTTCAAATTTTTATTCAATATTATTATTCCAATCTCGCTGCTTTTTGAGCTGCCAATTGTCATATTATTTCTTACACAGCTCAGAATTCTAAACCCACAGCTGCTGCGGAAAATGAGAAGAGTGTCGTATTTTGCATTAGTGGTTATCTCCGTAATGGTTACTCCAGCAGATCTTCTTTCGGCTTTTCTAGTGCTTATTCCTCTTATTATTTTGTATGAAGTCAGTGTACTTCTTTCATCCCGCGTGCACCGTAAGCAAGTGGCGGCAGATGCGAAGCGGGAAGCTCAATATTCATAATACGTCTTGTCGATGAACACATCTTCTTGGTAGAAGATGTGTTTTTGTGATTGGGGCTGTTCTGTGGAATGGAAGACATAGATTCTGAGAGGAAAATGGAATATTTATAGAGGAGAGAGGATATTATGAAAAGGGTGTATGAAACGATTGAAACTAATTTAGAAAAAAATATGGAAGGGAACTTGAAATCTGTACTTATTTTGAGTATCATAAAAAGTGGTTGTTAGCACTGACCTTCATCGAGTGCTAAAACATCAAATTATGTTATTTAAATCAACAACAACATATTAAAGGAGGACATTTTCATGATCAAACCTTTAGGTGAACGTGTACTGGTAGAACCGATTGAGCAAGAGGAAACGACGGCATTTGGCATCGTGCTGCCAGACACAGCGAAAGAAAAGCCGCAGGAAGGTAAAATCGTTGCCGTAGGCAGCGGAGCTCTGAAGGATGGGGTGCGTGTTCCATTGGAAGTGAAGGAAGGCGACCGCGTACTGTTCTCCAAATATGCGGGAACAGAAATTAAATACGAAGGTAAAGAATACTTAATTATGAAGGAAAGTGACATCCACGCTATTGTGGGTTAAGTGTACATTGGCCTGACCTTACGAATAAAGATAAACAATCATTCAGGGAGGTAATTGAATTATGGCAAAAGACATTAAATTTAATGAAGATGCTCGCCGTGCAATGCTGCGCGGGGTAGACGCTTTGGCAGATGCGGTTAAAGTGACTCTTGGACCCAAAGGCCGCAACGTAGTATTGGAGAAGAAATTCGGCAGCCCGCTGATCACGAATGACGGTGTAACGATCGCTAAGGAGATCGAATTGGAAGATGCATTCGAGAACATGGGTGCACAACTCGTAAAAGAAGTAGCAACCAAAACAAACGATGTTGCCGGTGATGGTACAACAACTGCTACGGTTCTCGCACAAGCATTGATTCGTGAAGGTTTGAAGAACGTTACGGCTGGGGCTAGCCCGATCGGTCTGCGTAAAGGGATCGATAAAGCGGTTCGCACGGCGGTAGAAGAACTGCAAAAGATCTCCAAAACGATTGAAGGCAAGCAATCGATCGCTCAAGTTGCGGCTATTTCCGCTGGTGATGAAGAAGTAGGCGAATTGATCGCTGAAGCAATGGAGAAAGTCGGCAAAGACGGCGTAATTACGGTTGAGGAATCCCGCGGCTTCTTGACTGAGCTTGAAGTTGTTGAGGGAATGCAATTCGACCGCGGTTATATCTCTCCATACATGATTACGGATACAGATAAGATGGAAGCGGTTCTGGAGAACCCGTACATCTTGATTACAGATAAGAAAATCAGCAGCACGCAAGATATTCTGCCAATCCTGGAGAAGATCGTACAGCAAAGCAGACCGCTTCTGATTATCGCTGAGGATATTGAAGGCGAAGCGCAAGCTATGTTGATCGTCAACAAACTGCGTGGTACGTTCAACGCTGTGGCAGTGAAGGCTCCTGGCTTCGGAGACCGTCGTGAAGCTATGTTGCAGGATATCGCTGCTCTAACAGGCGGCCAAGTGATTACTGAGAAGCTCGGTCTGGATCTGAAGAGCACCAGCGTTGAGCAATTGGGTAACGCTCGCCAAGTTATCGTTACGAAAGAGAATACAACGATCGTTGACGGTAGCGGAGATAAGGCTGACATTACAGCTCGCGTGAACCAAATCCGTACACAATTGGAAGAAACCACTTCCGAGTTTGACAAAGAGAAACTTCAAGAGCGTCTGGCTAAACTGGCTGGCGGCGTAGCCGTAGTTAAAGTTGGCGCAGCTACTGAGACTGAATTGAAGGAACGCAAACTGCGTATTGAAGACGCATTGAACGCTACTCGTGCGGCTGTCGAAGAAGGTATCGTATCCGGCGGCGGCGTTGCGCTCATTAACGTTTACAATGCTGTAGCAGCACTGAACGTAGAAGGCGACGAGAAAACAGGCGTGAGTATCGTACTTCGTGCCCTTGAAGAGCCAATCCGTACAATTTCCGCGAACGCAGGTGAAGAAGGCTCCGTTATTGTTGAGCGCCTGAAGAAAGAACAAGCAGGCATCGGCTTCAACGCGGCTACTGGCGAATGGGTGAACATGATCGAAGCAGGTATCGTAGACCCTGCCAAGGTTACTCGTTCCGCACTACAAAATGCAGCTTCCGTAGCAGGATTGTTCTTGACTACCGAAGTTGTGATCGCAGACAAACCAGAACCAGAAAAACCAGCTATGCCTGACATGGGCGGCATGGGCGGCATGATGTAATAAAGGGGTATAAAACCCTGTAATAGCGCATAGTTAAAGGCTCCCGAGAGGGAGCCTTTCATATTAAATCACATAAAAAATCACATTTCCTGCAAAACACCTTGGGTTTGTTCTTTTTCATGGTGATCAAATTTGAAATTCAGAATATTTGCGAAGTGAATTCGAATCTTCTCGTTGGCATCATGAAAATCAGGAATTAGTTTTTTGTTTTCGGCCATAATTTGGTGTTGCCTTTCCCAAAACGCCTTAAGCAAATTCATAATACTTTCATCTATATCAATGGTTCGGATAGAACCGGTGGTTTTAGGGGGAACAAGTTTATAGAGCTTCATATTGTTATTTTCGTTATAAAGCGTCTTAGTAATGCGTATTTGATTAGTTTCGAAATTTACATCCGTCCATTTTAAGGCACATAGCTCGCCGGAATGCATGCCAGAAAATGCGAGAAGATAAAACCTTTCTAAATCCATATCCATACCGTGATGGTATACTGCTTCAAGAAACTCAGTCAGTTCATTCTTTTCTAAAAATTCATCCTCAATTGAGGGATTCTCGATTTCTTCGACAGTTAGTATTTTTTCCGGAATTACCGCACCTGTGCAAGGATTGTCGCTTCTCATTTTGTTCTTAATCGCGTATTTCATGATCATATTTGCAGTAACATGTACGCCTTGAATTGAATTCCTGGCATAGTCCTTATCATCCAAATCATTAAGAATATTTTGGTATTGTTTGTGTGTAACTTTATCGATTTGTGCCTCCGCTATATACCTTAACAATATTTTGATTTCCTTTTCCTTAATCCGTATTGTTCCAGGCTTAACTTTTCCTTTAGAATATGTCTTCAGCCATTCCCAAGCGACTACTTCAAAGGTGAGCTTTTTTATTTTTTTAGTATCTATCCCTTCCTTTAACTTCTTGAGCTCAGCTTTTGCTCGATCATATGCTTCCTTTTGGGTATCCCCGCGGCGAGGTATTTGTTTCCGTTTCCCTGTAACCGGATCAGGCGGTCCCTCTAAAGTACAGATCCATTTGTATCCTTGCTTGTTTTTAGCAGGGATCTTTTTATAGCTGGCATATAAAAGCACCTCCAGACATTTTCACAATAGTCCTTTGTCTCTGTAAGCAGCCATACCTTTTGCTAACAGCTGCCGGTTTAGCTGTTTTAAAATGCGCTGAGTCTCGTGAGACCAGGTTGGCCGTTGGATATTCCTACGGTTGGTTAATTCTTGGCTACTATGTTCAGCAACCAGTCTCCTTGCATTTCTCGTCGAAATATTTGTTCTAAACGTTGATCCGCTAGATCGAGTGAGACGTTAAATACATCTGCGACGAAAGGGACAGCTTCCCCTTTACTCTGGGGTATGGATAATTGTGAAAACATATAAAACGGCATTGTTGCGTACAAAACAAATGCATCTGCCTCATATTCTTGTGCTTCCTCAAACAATTCCGGCATGTAACGCTGATCTCCAGCATGCCTAAGTACATGGCATAGTTCATGAAAAAAGATTAGCCTCACAATAATATCATCAAGATGTTTATTTATAAAAATTACTCTCAGTT
This sequence comes from Paenibacillus lentus, assembly GCF_003931855.1. Classification (NCBI taxonomy): domain Bacteria; kingdom Bacillati; phylum Bacillota; class Bacilli; order Caryophanales; family Paenibacillaceae; genus Paenibacillus; species Paenibacillus lentus. The sequence goes on from NZ_CP034248.1 coordinate 2,159,715, forward strand.
CGTTATCTGAAAAAGAAGGAGAGTCGGAAAACAAAAGTTTCACATCAAATGCTTCGGCAACCCATTCAAGATCAAATAGATCACCAGGTGTACATATTCCATTTTCAAGCAGCGCGCTTGATATCCATTGTTCCAAGTTAGTCTCCTTGTAATATGTAAACAATATGAATATCACCTCTGTACGGGAGTGTATGTTCGATTTGTGTGTGAAAAGAAAAGCCGTTTCCGGCTGGAATAACTATGATTATGGTTACTAGTTTTTATCAGGTTTCTTCGGTAAAGAGAATGCAATTTTGGTGATAAGTTCCGGATCGATGTTAACTCCTTGGGCTTTAATAATGACGGGTTCGGGCTTGGAATCTCTATCGGATCCTGTAAACACTCCGATTCTGATCACAGTAAACACCTCCATGAAGGGAATCTATGTTCGGTTTTTGTATGAAAATAAAAGCCATTGCTGGCTGGAGAAAAAAATATTCAGTTTGCTTTAAGACGTCTGATACCTGTTTCTTGTTCTAAGGAGCGTACAGCAAGTGACTCGAGTATCTTATCTTGCTTCAATTGCCCTTTCTTAAGCTCAGAGGAAGCAAAGATAGGTCAAGTAGAGAAGATGTTTTGAGAATGAAGGCAGCTCTCAGGAACATATTGGACATTTGTACGGATGAGTTTGCTAGATACCAGGCACGGTATGGTCTTGGTATCAATGTGGGAGGGGGAAATGAAGATTATGAGCAAACCAGGGTTTTATGACAAATACCAAATCATCAACCGGGATACTGGGCAAGAGTCGGTAGGCGCCTACTTCGTGCTTAAGCCGGCCACAGATCCGGCAGCGCGGGCGGCATTGTTGACGTATGCCGAAGTTACGGATAATAGGCAGCTCGCTATGGAGATTACAGCATGGGTTTCAAGCCTGCCGGAGCTGATGAAATGTGATTGGTGTGACGAGCCGGCAGCGGAGTTAAGCCATCCTCACATGTTTGATATGGCGATTGGAAAACGGATATGCCGTCATTGTTGGGAGCATGACCGGGAAGCTTACAAGGGAGTATAGGGAGAAGATATCGGGCCGTTTAAACCGATTGGAGGCTGCAATCCATGAAAGCTATAACGATACATCAGCCCTGGGCGACGCTGATCGCGCTTGGCGAGAAACGATTTGAGACACGGACTTGGGATACGAACTACAGGGGGCCAATTGCTATTCATGCAGGTAAGCAGATTGATCAGTATGCATGTGAGGAGCCGGAAATCAAAGCAGCGTTAGCCAAGCATGAGTTCAAAGCGAGTAACCTTCCGACTGGGGCAGTTATAGCAGTTTGTGAACTCGCTGGATCATATCAAATATATGACACAATTGACAACGGAACGCACATCGTTCGATGCCCGAATGATAGATATGATTTCGATAAGGTCGAATACATTCGCCGCCCTGAGCGTAATTTCGGTTGGTGGGAATCAGGGAGTTATGCTTGGGAACTGGATAATGTTCGGATGCTTTCGGAGCCGATCCCGGCCAAGGGCATGCAACGGTTGTGGAACTGGGAGGGTGTGCAGTAGCACGTTTAACGCAATGAAAGGAAGCTGGACAGAACAGCATATTTTGAAATGCAAATTTTCATTAAGGATGCAGGACATTAAATATTCTCAATAATATATATTCAGCACCAAAACTGAACGAATAGTGCTGAATATATGGCAGCCACTCAGGGGAGATGAATCAAATTATTTCGATACTTCCTTTCTCGCCTTAGAAAATCCAACTGTTGCGCTAAATAAAGTAACAATAAATATGTTTAGTATATAATCAATTTCATTCAAAGTTTTCTGCTGGATTAAAATATTGAATGCAATTAATACTAAACCGTAGAAAAAAAACATTCCAAGAAAATATTTAAAAAAAGCAAACCAAAATTTCATTTAATCAGCCTTATATCCGTCTAAAAATTTTGTAGCTGTGGTCCGTTCTAATTCATTGGTACGTTTCGAATCGCTATAAAAAATAGTCTCCCATTTAGACCCAACAATTAAAGTAGTAGCAACCGTGGATTTTTTTTCTGCGTACCTTCGTTTGTAGTATAATAACGGAATTTCATCTGATACTATCGTAGTAGCTATTGCCCCTATTGTACCTAATACGATCGTAGCTCCTGGTGCTGCTGCAGTTGCTATTGCAAATACTAAGGCCGTTACTGCAGTGACAGTGTATCTTTCGAACTTGGTGCTGCCATTATTCCAATCACCATATCTCCATGGCGTGACTGGCTCTCCTCCATAGGAATCCATAGGCTTAACATAACCAAAATCAAACCTATTAGGAGCAACTATATCTAACTTTTGAATTTCTGTATCTATCTGACCATTTTCAATAGTTGTAACTTCGAAACTTGATTTTTTAGTGTTTACAATAGCATTCTGAGTTGCATACTTAACAAATTCACCTTCAGAGTTTTTGATATAAATATTACTATTAACTCTGGTAAAATCCAGATTGGCATTTTCATCAACTTTATAAATCTCGCCGTTGCTCTCGTACGTGTAAACAAGATGTTTGTCTCCAGGAGTTCCTTCAAGGAAAATAAAGTTTTTCTTTTCTAATGATAGTAGGCTTACACTCTCCTCTATTTCCTTTGGTGATGCAGATATTATTGTTGGATTGACAATGCCTATACACAATGCAAATGACAAAACTGCTGCTATAACTTTTCTCACAGACTGAATCTCCTTTCATTTTCCTGAATTTTTGAAGAACTGAACCTTATAAACTGAGGCCCCATATTAAATGGCTGCATCTATATTGTAAACCATTTTTTAGGTTAAATTGTTCTTTATATGTTATTTATATGTAAAATAAACCAATTTTTAGTTTTGTGAAAGAAGAGCTATGTTGCACATTTCGAAAATGTGATTCAACAAAGTAGATGCTTAATGCTGGTCAAAGGGATAAAGCGTGAAGTATGTACACTCGAGCAGATCGAGAAGCACTTAAAGGTGATCGGCGCAGATAAGCCGCCTGAGCCACAAAATGAGTTTCCGTTTAAGATTACAGCCCCGAAGCAGGGGCGTTGGGGAAAATACTTAAATGAAAATGCAAAGACCCCCATATCCTTGGTCGGGGTGGGGGTCAATCGGTAAAAGTTTCCGCTCAATAATTATACCATAAAGGGGATTGAGGGGAATGGCGATGGCGTGGGGACAAGGGGAACTCTTTCCAACAGCAAATGAGCAGGAGATCCAGCGTACGAAATTCCTGCTCGGAAAATATACAAGCATGATTTCTTTGATGCGAGACTTCGAGGAGAACGAACAGGATTTGAAGCAAGTGGCCATTGATGGGGAAGTGGCTCGCCGGATCGATCAGGAAGACCTTCATGCGGATAAGACAGCTAATGCAGCCATATTGATTGAAAAACAGCGCTGGGTATATCAGCAATATAAGCTTTACACTCAGCAGCTGCGAAGAGCTGGGCGCTGATTCAAGACGATGACGCTAGGCAAGCAGTCGAATATCGGTATATTCAAGGATGCTCATATAAGGAGACGTTGCTTTTCTTCCGGCACAATATGTCCGATAGTACAATCCGAAGGAAGATCATTGAGGGAACCGAAAGCATAGCCAATACATTGAAACTGATGGGATTCTTTGAGCAGGATGATACGGAACCTGAGAACTCAGTTTAAATATAGAGTATGAATTAAATGTTGCTTCATTGACAATAAAAGACACCAGTTAATGCTGGTGTCTTTTTAGAACGTAATTAGTACTGTCTTGCAGAAACTTGAATATTCATACTTGCGCCGTCTTTAGTAAAAATATATACTTTCCAGTTACCGGTGATTCCCGTGCCATAAAGTTCTTCAAACGTTTGAGTGCGTTGACCACCAGGGGATATGGCAAGTTCGGATACAAACTCACTGCCATTTCGATAAATGGTCATGTAAACTGTTCCTGAACCATTATTCTTACAATAGACATTTAAGTATTTTCCGTTTTCCGGGGCTGTTGTAAATTCACCTGTGTAGGCTGCTGTACCAGTATGATTAACTGGATTAATGTGTTGAGTATCCATAGTGGAAAAACCAGGAGTTTCTGTTTCATAAGTTATAATTGTTGAATTTTCGACGGGTGGTTGGGCTATAGTTGTGTTAAGGAGTTCGCCTTGCCCACTAGTATTATTTTGGGTGGGAGAAGCATTGGCAATTAGTGCTGAGAATGCCATAGATACTAGCGCAACAGTCATGCAAAGCTTGGTAAGTCTCTTCAAATTAAAAACTCCCTTTCAATGCTATATTTTATAACTGAAACTATAACTTACCATATATTATTACAGCAATCAACTATAAAAGGAAGAAATATACATCCTCATTCAGCAAATTCTATTTCTTGCTTAATGGGTAAGTTATTAGTAGAGAGATAGGTTGTTACCGGAATAGATAAAACAGCCTGAAATTTATGACTACAAAGTGAGCAAGGTTTAAGCACAACATGACCACAAGTTGAACACCATGTGACGGATTTTCCATGTTAGTATGTAAGCATAGAAAAAGGCGGGAATGACACGCGCAGCTGCATGAATGCGGCGAAGAACCGGGGCGTACCTCTTCCTGCCTTTTCTATTATCAAAATAGTCTGCAATTAACAGGAATCCAGAGCAAAGGGATTAATAGTTCGGGGAAATCCATAAATGCAGTTTTGACTTCATTTTCCGCAGCTCGTTAAAATGGTCTTGTAATACGTCTCTAGTTACAAAGTACGTTTAAGTGAACAAGTTTAATATTTGAAACTTTCGTCAATGCTGTTAATTTAGCCGATTTGAGTCAATGCTGTAGGTCCGCCTTCAATATATATCTGTTTGTTTTTCAACATGTGATACGCAATAACTAGAATCTTACGTGAGATAGCGATACAAGCCTTCTTTTTCCCTCGTCGCGAGGCAATTTTCCAGAACTTCGTTGCCAAGATGGTGTTTCGTGAGCGAGCGATTGCCCAAGACGCTTCGCAAAGTGCCACTTTCGCATGAGGATTGCTTTTTACGCTTTTTGTACTTTTTTTTGCCCGCACTTTCGTGAGATTTACAAGTTCGTCCCCTCCACGTCTACCTTTGATTTTTTGGATCGACAGGAGAACTTGTATTACCCCATCTCCTTTCGGGTTGTTCGTTTTGTCCTGTTCAATGGTGCATATGAAACCGTCATAACGAATCTATCTGCCGCTGATTTCCCACCCGATGAACTCAAGTCTATTTATCACTTGCGATGGGGCATTGAAACCTCTTTCCGGGCCTTAAAATATACCGTTGGCCTGACCAATTTTCACGCAAAGAAGCAAGCGTTCATCATCCAAGAGATTTTTGCAAGAATGATCATGTACAATTTCGCTGAAATGATGACCTCACACGTCGTCATTTTGCAAATGGATAAACGGCATTCCTACCAAATTAACTTCACAGTCGCCGTTCACGTTTGTAGATATTTCCTGCGCTCAAGGGATGATGAACCCCCGCCCGATGTTGAAGCACTGATTCGCAAAAACATTTTACCGATTCGACCCCTTCGCCCAGGGCAGAAGAATACGCGTAAAATTCGCTATAAATCAGTTGTTAGCTTCGTCTACAGAGTAGCATAATTCGGTTCACATGAACAATTTTTAAGCGGATAGTCCATCCGCTTTGTTTGCTGTACGCTTTTTTCTTGCTTGAACCAAAAAACAAACGGCACAGGGCTTTTCCTATGCCGTTTTGCATTTCAGTTTTACTCCCGGTCTTGTCTTTGATCTTATCTTAATGACATTGCCCGAGAGGGAGCCTTTTATATTAAATCACATAAAAAACCATCTAACAGAAATTACATGTTGGTATGAAGGTCATAAAAAGAGGTGGGAATGACCGCTCGGCTGGATGAAGCGGCGATGAACTGGAGTGTACCTCTTCCTGCCTATTTATCTATCGGGTATTAGATTCATAAAATTAATAATTCTAGAGGATTATCCGACATATAATATATTCTATTATTGGGAGGATGAAGGATTTTGAGAATCAAAAAGGGATTAACTTTGATCACCACATTTGCGTTGCTGTTTTCTTTTATGGAAACAAATGGAGAGGCGGCCAGTCCACCATTTACCCAAGGTGGTGGATATGAACAAGGTGCATATGATGATTCAGCAATGCAGCCATTAGGGTTTAACTGGAATAAAAACTCAAGATATGCTGGTGTAAGTAAGAATATACATATTAAATGGGTATATCAAAAACCTGAGTCTGGGTCCGGTAATGCGTCTTTGACGATTGATAGCGAAGGCAACTTGTATTCAACAAGTTATAATTCGTTAGGTTCACCTAAATCGCACTTATATTCAATATCCCCAGATGGAATAGAAAGATGGAGATACTCATCAGATTTAAGTATGCTTCATTCATCGCCGGTAATACGTTCAAATAAGGAAATTTTGATGAATGTTAATAACGAGCTTAATTCAATAGATCCTGATACCGGCATTCCAACTGAAATTGCTGGTATTTCAAGTGGGCACTTTTTTGTAGAGCCAGTTATTGATAGCAAAGGTGTGATTTATACACTTTCAGCATCCGGACCAAGTCTGGTTGCCTACAATCCTGATGGAACAACGAAGTGGAGTAAGCAAATAACGTTAAAAAATTTTACCCAATTAGCCTCTCGGCAGATGGGACCTTATACTTTATTACCAATTCAAAGTTATACGCATACAATTCATTAAACGGAGATATTAAATGGGAGTATGGTATCTCGTATGATCCCAAATACAAGTCAGCTCCAACTATCGATTCTTCAGGAACTATTTACCTCGTTGATAATGTGGGGACCATTTATGCAATTAATCCTGACGGTACTTTGAAATGGCAATACCTGACAGAAAAACTGTCTAGTAGCTCTACCAGGACTACAATTAATCCTTTTATAGGTCTTGATGGGACGATTTATGCGTCAAATGGTTATAGAAATCTATATGCACTTGATCAAAACGGAACATTAAAATGGACATTTAATACAAGTGCTCCACTGCACTCTGCTTTAATTGATAAAAATAACAAAATCTATATTTCTGTTGGTAATAATGTTAGTAGCCTTGATTCGAATGGTGTTCAATTGTGGTCTATTGAGACTGAAACTGCTATAATCGGAAGCTCACTTGCAATTGCAGAAGATGGAACTATATATGTTGCAGGTAATATGGGGAAAATTTATGCAATTGGAGGCGATGTCGAAGAAGGCGAGGAGCCTACTAATCCACCACTAGATCCAGAGCCTCCAGTTGAGCCTAAGGGTGACCGAGCAATTTTAGTTATCACTCTAAATACAGGTGTAGAGAAGGAATACGATCTCTCCATGCAAGAAGTGCAACAATTTATTAACTGGTATGAAGGAAAAGCAGCCGGATCTGGGCCGATAACATTTGCAATCAACAAACATTATAATAATAAGGGGCCATTTAAGCAAAGACAAGATTACATTATTTTTGATAAGTTAGTTACATTTGAAGTTAACGAGTACTAAAGTGTGAGCCGCTGGTTTCAGCGGTTTTTTTATATTTATGGCGTGCCCAGAGGCACGCATCATCTAGTTGGTGAAAGTCCGACCGAAGGAGGGACCAAGCCACCTTCGTAGCTAGGATACCTACGTATGGCGAAAGCTGTGCGTAGAAGCGTATCGACGAAAGTACCTGGCAGAGACAGGGCGAGCAACATACCAGGCCGTAACATAAAGTGAATCCTGCCGCGTCGTCAAAAAGGCCTCGCAAGAGGGAAAAGAGGAAGTCGAGTCCCGCTTAAATGGCCGAAGGCCACGGAAGCTGTATAGAACTTGGTGCAACAGTGAAGAATCCTCCGGCGTATGGGGAGCGGCATGGTATGAAAGGTGGTGCAGTGAACTGGGGAGACCCTCCTGCACAGAAGAAACTGTAGAGAGATGCCCTATAAACCCGAAAGGTGAAATGGGTTATCTGCAGGAAGGGAGTCCGAGGGGTTAATAGTACCGAGGAACCGTAGGACAATATAACCTGCGGGAGGGAAGGAGCCCTACTTTGTTCAAGCTTGTTCAATGAGGTACGAATGAGTGAATGCCATGAGGCTAACAACACCAAAGGAAAAAGTTCAACAACTCCAAGAGAAGCTAGGTCATGCAGCCAAGGAGAACAAGAAGCGTAAATTCCACGCACTGTATGACAAGATCCACAGAGAAGATATATTAAGGGAAGGTTGCTACTCCGACAACATCAATGAAGAGAAGCTTATGAAGCTGGTTAAAATGCGAATCAGTGACAGGCGAATCTTGGAGTTCGTGAGGAAGTGGTTAGGTGCGGGGGTCATGGAGGAAGGGAGCATCAGGCGCTCAGATTTAGGTACGCCGCAAGGTGGAGTCATCTCCCCCATGTTGGCAAACATCTACCTAAATTACTTTGATCTCTTGTGGAAAAGACATGGTAGTCAGGTTAGGGGCTGGGTTCCGCCCAGCCTTTCACTCTAGACCTATTAAGATGACCCCACCCTCTATTGATAGAACCCATATACACCGGAGCTCTCAGCCAACAAATTTAGATAGCGAGATCAAGGCCGTAATCGTAATGATGTTCAACACCGTTGAAATGAGCACGGTTTGGGAGGCAAAGTCAGGTTCATTATCATATTCTTCCGCGAGTATAGTGCTATTTACACCTGTTGGCATACCAGAAGCGATAAGCAGGGCTTGTGCAGGAATCCCTTTTAAACCAAGTGCATAGATAAGTAAAAATCCAATGGCTGGGCCAATGAGTAGTCTTAAAAAGACGCTGATATAAACATCTAACCGATCCAGGCGCAAAAGATATTGGATGATTTGAGCACCAAGCGTCAGCAGTGCAATACTGACCATGGAATCGGCAATATAGCCTAGGGGCTTGGCAGCAAATTCAGGCAATGGCCAACGAAAGACGTGAAAAATAAGCCCAAGTACAAGGGCATACGGTACGGGCATTTTGAGAAATCCAATCAACGCTGCTTTTAGTGTGCCATCTGATTTAGCCCGCTGAACGGATATTACGCCATAGGTAAAGGTCACCAGGCTTTGGAAAGTCATGACCAAGGCCTGAATGGACGTTGCTAGAGGATCGCCTTTGAACGCGAGCTGATTGATCGGGAGTCCATAATTGCCTGAATTGTCTAGAATGAGACTATTCGTGAACGCGGCTTTCATTCCCGGTTTGAATTTTCTTTTCCAACTAACAATAGAGCTGACGCCATAGAGCAGCACAACATATAGCACATAAAATAAGGTGACGCTCCCCAGCAATGCAGGGGACATGCTGGATTCGTACATACTCAGGAACACGACCGCAGGAGTAATGTAATAAAAGTTTATTTTCGCTAAAGTATATAAATTTAGTTGAAAAGCACGATGCATAAGCGCGCCAAGTCCTATAAGCACAAATATAGGCAGAACTACATCCATTATTATTTCGATAATCATCTTGGTGTCCATCTTCTTTCAGCTCAATAATAAAATTCATTGATTCAGAAACTGTTAGTTATTATACCATGTTTGTTCTGTATATACAGGAATTTATAGGAGCCAGTAGGGTAACAATATACCTGAAATGGCAAACATATGCCTAAGTTTAAAACATGGGGTGCTATGGTTATGTCAGTGATTTTATCCTATATTCCGAAATGGAGCATTTTTGGTCAAGCTTTGCTGCTTATTGCCGTTCCTATTCTTATAATGTCCTTCTTCGGTTGGCTCCGAAAAGAAATCATCTCAAGCTTTGCCCTCAAGCCTAATAAATCATTCTCGTCGGTCAAGGAAAATGATGAACCCAAGTCAAAACCTTTGACTGGTCAATATGATGCAGATCTGGCCTCCGTTCGGGATGCTATTGGTCAGAATTCGGATGTCCGATTCAGGGAATTTAAAATCAGTGGAACGAGAATCCGGGCAGCAATCGTCTATGTAGATGGATTGCTTGATGCCGATCATGTGGATACCCACCTAATAACTCCCTTAATGATGCATGGTATCCCAGATCAAGAGTGGGATAATATCACGCACTCGAGCACCTCTTTTCAACAATATATGACTACTCAATTGCTCCCTGTTAACGAAGTTAATGAGACGAAGGATTTGCTTGAGTTAACCGAGACTGTACTGACTGGCAGAACTGCCTTGCTGATTGAAGGAATAGAGAGCGCATTCTTGGTAAGCTCTCCCCAAGGAAAGAGCAGAAATGTGGAAGAACCTTTGTCGGAGGCGCTCTTGCGTGGTCCGCGCATAGGATTTACGGAAAGGCTTGGGGATAATACAGGCTTGCTTAGATTGCACGGAAAAAACGAAAGCCTGATTTTGAGTAAATTCGAAGTTGGTAATCGCGTGAAAAAGGAATTAGTACTTGCCTATATGCGGGATATTGCAGATCAGACTCTGATAGATGAGGTCACATCGCGAATTCAGAAAATCGATATTGATGATCCTTTGGAATCAGGTTACATCGAACAACTGATTGAAGATGATGTGCTGAGTCCTTTCCAGCAGCTGCAAAATACCGAGAGACCGGACAGAGTGATTGCTTCCTTGCTGGAGGGCAGGGTGGCTATTCTTCTTGATGGAACACCGTTTGCGTTGATTCTCCCAGCGACCTTCGGCATGCTGTTGCAATCTCCTGAAGATTACTACGAACGATGGATTCCAGGCTCCTTCGTCCGCATATTGCGTTTCTTGGCAGCATTATTAGCCCTGCTGGCACCAGCGCTGTACATTTCATTTATCTCGTTCCATCCCGGGCTGATTCCGACGAAGCTGGCCCTTTCCATCATTGAAACAAGGCAGGGTGTACCGTTTCCCTCCATCATTGAAGCTCTCATTATGGAGCTATCCATTGAGATATTGCGGGAAGCCGGCATTAGGCTGCCTAAGCCGATCGGTCCAGCGATGGGGATCGTAGGCGGCCTGATTATCGGCGATGCTGCTGTGAATGCCGGAATCGTCAGCCCGTTCCTCGTTATTGTCGTCGCGGTAACAGCAATTTCTTCTTTTACAATACCCGTCTACAGTGCGGGTATTACACTGCGCATTCTCCGATTTGTGGGGATGATTATAGCGTCAATATTGGGGATATTCGGGGTTGTTATGTTTTTTCTTCTAATTTGCAGTCACCTGGTCAAGTTGAAAAGTTTTGGCGTCCCTTATCTGAGCCCCATGGTTCCGTATACCCTTGATGATTGGAAGGACTTTCTCGTTCGCCTTCCCTTGAAGGTGATGAAGAAACGACCTCACATGTTAAAGCCGAATGACCCTGACCGCAGAAATTAAACCTTTTAACTCAAAGAACAGAAAGAGGTTGGCAGCATGCGCCGTGCAAATATGAATCCAAAAGAAAAAGATCAGATAACCACTTCGCAAGCCGCTGTAATGCTTATTAACTATACGTTAGGAGCTGGAGTTCTGACACTTCCAAGAACGACTGTAGAAGCTGCTCAAACACCTGACGTGTGGATTTCGATTATCATATCCGGCATGATTATTATGGTTGCGGGGATTATTATTGTCCTGTTATGCCGTAGATTTCAGGGAAGAACTTTTTTTCAGTTTGCGCCGGACATTACCGGGAGGTGGCTGGCTTGGATTTTGAATCTGATCATCATTTGTTTTTTTCTCCTTATTTCAGCGCTTCAAATTCGAATCATGGCTGAGGTAACGTCTTTTTATTTGCTGGAGGGCACTCCCATGGGAGGGATTATTATGACTTTTATGTGGATTGGTCTCTATTTATCGTTGGGAGGCATAAATTGCATGGCTCGAATATACGAGATCATTCTGCCGATTACGGTGCTGTTTTTTCTTATTTCCATCCTATTAAGCAGCAAGATATTTGATATTAATCATCTCCGGCCAGTACTCGGCTCCGGGATTATGCCTGTCATAAAAGGGATTGAGCCGGCGCTGCTTTCTTTTAGCGGATATGAGATCATGCTCGTTGCCACAGCGTATATGAAAACTCCGCAAAAAGCGACCAAAGCCGTGGTGATCGGCACACTCATTCCTCTAATTATTTACTTAATAACCATTGTCATGGTGATTGGTGGAATCTCTATCTACGGGGCACTGACCAGAACCTGGCCTACCTTGGATTTAGTGCGCAGCTTTGAAGTGGAAGGCTTACTCTTTGAAAGATTCGAATCGCTGCTGCTCGTCATTTGGCTTATGCAGATATTTTCGACCTTTACGATAACGCATTATGCTGCATCGCTCGGTTGGTCGCAACTGTTCAAGAAAAATGTAAAACCCTTCTTGTTTGCCATGCTGCCCGTAATTTTTTTGATTGCCATGGTCCCGAAAAACGTGGCAGAAACCTTTAAGCTGGGAAGTGCAGTTGGTCAAGTGTCGATTTATTTATTTGGTGTCGTCCCTCTATTGCTGCTGTTGATTAGCATTGTTAGGAAGAAAGGAGGGCGTACGAATTGATTAAATATGCAAGGCGAATCTTACTAGTTCTTTCAAGCTTGCTGCTAGTTATAATAACCGGCTGCTGGAGCGGCAATGAGATTGAGGATTTAACGATATATATTGGATTGGGGCTAGACACCGTTAAAGAATCCCAGTTTGAGAAGGAAGCTAATAAGCAAGGGGCTCATTATCCGAAGGAAAACGTATTGACTGTTACGATTCAAATTGTTCCGCCAGTGAGCGGAAAAAAGGGAGGGGAGGGTGGAGGCTCGAGTTCCTCGGACTCGGATAAAGCTTATTTAAATAAACGTTTGACGGGGGATTCCGTTATTCAAATTTTACGCCAATTTTCATTGCAACGGGATCGTCCAGTGGTCGGACATCATTTGAAGGTGATCGTCGTTGCTAAAGAACTAGCGCAAAAATATAGTCTTGAGCAGCTGTTTGACTTCATTCTCCGCGACAATGATATCCGACCCAGTTGTCTCGTTGTGGTAAGCCATGGTAGCGCAGAGGAGGCTTTAAGTTCGAATGAACCAGGGGAAATCCCCGCTGTTTATTTAATGGGACTTGTCGGTAACCGCCATCGTTCCAGTGCAATTCTGCCCCCGATGACGCTGGTTAAGCTGGATAGTGACATGCAATCGGGAGCCAGCTTTCTGCTGCAGAATATAGTGACTGCTGAAGGTGAGCACGAATTTTCTGGAGCAGCCATTATAAAAGGGGATACGAAGAAGTGGGTCGGAGAACTAACTCAATACGATATTGAGGGGTTATCCTGGATCAAGGGAAATGTGGTGGGCGGAGCCCTTAAGACGTATGCACCAAAAGAGGGGTACACGATCACTTATGAGCTGAGGAACTCTAAGGCTACGATCATTCCTAAAGTATCTGGTGATGATATATCATTCCATATCGATGTCGAATCCGAAGGCAGGTTGATAGAGGACTGGAGTTTTCCGGAAATACCCTCATCTACTGAATACATTCAAGAACTAGAAGATCAATTTGAAGAAGAAGTCCGAAAACAAATCCGCCAAGTGTTGCACAAAATGCAAAACGTATACCGTGTCGATGTTGGGGGCTTTGATCAACAAATGAAAATTAAATATCCCAAGCATTGGAAAAAGCTGCAACGGAATTGGGACGAGACCTTTAGCCGGGCTCCTGTCACCTTTGATGTAAGCATGAGGATTACGGACTTTGGTTCCTCAACAGATTAGAGTGTGATGGAGATGATATGAGAAAACCTCGCCGTGGGGCGAGGTTATCCAATACCCTATATTATTTGCTTTTCAAACTTTCCAAATCAGCCTCCAGCTTAAGCTGCCGGCGATTAATAATATCAATGCTGTACTCATGGGTATTGAGCTGGTTGGTCGTCTTTCTCTCAAACGACTTTTGGGATAAATCCAGCCGTTTGGTGATATCGAGTGTTTCCAATACGGCTTGTCTTATTAATGGAATATCCGCCGTGTTGGCTTTTATCTCTTTCAACTCAGCCTCAAAACTCGATTGCTTAGCCTCCAAAGCGGCTTGTCTAGCCAGCAGAGCTTGCTGTCCGTCCTCAAGGGTTGCCTGTCTAGCCAGCAGAGTTTGCTGTCCGTCCTCAAAGTTTTGTTGTCTGTCTTCTAAGCTGCCCATACGAGTATTCAATGATTTCAGTTCATCCAGAATTTGATTTAGAACCTGATCGCTCATATGGCTGTAATCCCTCCTTTTTGCCATTGTAATGTAGGTGCTTGCTTATATTTGATCGAATCTAGATGTTGTCGTTGAAAAGGTAGTTCTATATGATACTTTCAGCATAATGAGTGTCTGGGATAAGTATAACTTAATAGGCAATTAGCCGCAATTGGTGCCTACATAAAACTTAAAAGCCGAGAAGGGGCATCGACATGACCAACCCTTACTCGGCCTATTCATATTCACCATGTTATATACTGCCTTGCGGTTGTTCCTGCTCTTGTTCTTGCCGACTTGGTCGCAGAACGGGCCCTAATTCGTCTTCGATCGTGGAGTCGGAAAGCTTCACATTCGAGCGGTAGGCGGCACGTATGATAAGATGTCCGGATACCGGAGCCGTGATGAAAACAAATACGATGCCAAGGATAACCCGTACACTGATGTAGGCATCACTGAACCATATATAAAGAAACGTCCCTATAAGAGTTAATAGTACTGCAAGCGTCGAGCTCTTGGTTGCGGCGTGCGAGCGCGTATATACGTCCGGGAAGCGAATGATGCCGATAGCGCTGATGACGCTTATAATGCTGCCAATGAGAATCAGGGTAGCCCCAACAAATTCACCCACTACGTTTACGTTCAATAATAACACCTCTCTCGATAAATCTTGAGAGTGAAATCGTACTGATGAAAGCCAGTATACCCAAGATTAGAATAACTTCCAAATATGCTTTCGTCTTCAGCAGTATAGATAACGCGGCAATACCAGATATCAGATTAACACCGATCATGTCCAGCGCAATCACACGATCGGGAATGGATGGGCCCCTGATAATCCGATAAAGGGAAATGGCAATGGCCACACTGAATAAGGTGAGCGCAACCCCCAGCATAATATTGATCATTATCGAGTCACCTCCATAATTGCTTTTTCAAATCGACCTAAAGAACGTAAAAGATCTTTTTTGTACCGCTCTATGTCGAGCGCGTGAATATAGAACGTATCTCCCTCTGGTGAAACCTCCATAACGACCGAGCCCGGGGTCAGCGTGAGCAGCAGGGCTAGCGTGGTTACTTCCCAGTCGCTTTTGAGGGCTGTTCGATAGGTGAAAATACCAGGTTTGATATCTATTTTTGGACTAACAATATGCTTCATTACAACAAGAGCCGACTGGAACAGCTCGGAAATAAAGATCAGAATCAGCTTGATGACACGGAAAAATCGATGCAAATAAAATTGTTTTCCGAAGAACCGCTGCATGACGAAAATGATTCCCACCCCGACAAGGAAGCCGGCAAAAAATGTCGTAAATCTTAATTCGTCTTCATCATTGAGAACCATCCAGAGAAAAGCGATAAATAAGTTGAGCAAAAACTGAGCAGGCATTACAATCCCCCCTTCCTTATTGCGTATTAGCTGTTCTAATTATTTAATACCAATTATTTGCCTAAGACCGCATCGATATAAATATAAGGATTCGTTAGTGTGCGCGCGGCATCCGCGACATATGGCGCTACATACTCTGCACCGAATCCTAGGCCGATTGAGGCAGCGGTAAGCAAAATACAAGGGATGATCCAGCCTTTACTCAGGGGCATGACATCGTCCTCGCTTGTCGTCGTTTCTCCCCAGAAGCAGTTCAGGAAAATACGCAGCAGGGAGTAAAGCACAAATATACTGGATATGAGGGAAAGAGCCAGTAGGATATAAGCTCCGCCTTCCACCGCTCCTTGTCCGATCAAGATTTTTCCCATAAATCCGCTGAGCGGAGGAATGCCAGCAAGAGCCAGCATAATGATAAAGAATAGCCAGCCCAGTACGGGATAATGGCGAATGAGTCCGCTCATTCGATCGATCATTGGCGTACCTGTAAGAGCCACCATAGAACCAGCAATAAGGAACAATGCGGCCTTTACAATCATGTCATGGATCAAATAATAAATCGATCCTTCGATTGCGGCTGGCGTTGCCACTGCGAGTCCTACTAGGATAAAACCTACTGCAATGACAACATTAAAAGAAATGATTTGGCGAATATCCTTATAAGCTATAGCTCCTAAGGAGCCCCCGATAAGCGTAATGCCAGCCATGATGCCGATAATGGTATGGGTGATCGAAGGGTCATGGTAAAAGAGCAAGGTAAACATACGGAACATGGCATAAATGCCGACCTTCGTCAAAAGTCCCCCAAATAAAGCGGCTACGGCTGTTGGTGGTACGCTATATGAGCCGGGAAGCCAAAAATAGAGCAGTAAACCGGCCTTCAAGCCAAATACGAGCAAGAATAGAATGCTAATCACCGTAAGCAGCGGAGTCTGTCCGGCTTCGGCTATGAGCTCGGCTAGATGAGCTAGGTTAAGCGTGCCTAATGTACCATACAGGTAGGCGATCGCAACTAGGAAGAACCAGGACGAGAGCACATTAATAGCAACATATTTAATGGATTCCTTTAATTGCGGTTTGGTCCCTCCAAGCGTAATAAGTGCATAGGAAGCAAGAAGCATTACCTCAAAGCACACATACAGGTTAAACAGATCGCCTGTTAAAAAGGAGCCGTTCACGCCTGCAACCATTAATAAGACAAAAGGATAAAAGAACATTTGCTCACGCTGCTGCCCTATAGAGTAGAAGGCATAGACTAAACAGACAGCGGCTACGATGCTTGTCGTGAGTACCAATAGCAATGAAAATGAATCGCCGACAAAGAGAATGCCGAATGGTGGCTGCCAATTACCAAAGTCAAGGCGGATAACGCCGACGTTCTGAATCATGTTCAGCATATAAAGGCTGATTCCCGTGACCGACAATATGGCGGCCAAGCTAAGCCATCGTTGGATTTGGATTTGCGACCGGAAAAAGATAAGAATGACGCCGATTAAAACCGGGATGACAACGGGCATAACAAGGATATTATTCATCCACAATACCTCTCAACTCGCTTAAATTATCACTTCTGCTCTCCTGGTACAATCGATATGCGAGTACGAGAAGAAAGGCAGTTACCGCAAAGCTAATGACAATGGAAGTTAGAATCAGGGCTTGAGGCAGGGCATCTGTAAAAGTAGTGCTATCCTCCCCAAGAACGGGAACGCCTCCGGTCTTTAGGCCGCCCATTGTCATGATTAATAAGTGTGCTGCATGGGTCAGCACGGCCGTTCCGAGAATGATCCGAATAACATTCCTGGAGAGAAACAAGTAGGTCGCCACGGACACTAGAACTCCCGTCAGGATGATGATCAACGTCTCCATACACTTACACATCCTCACTAATACTTAGAATAATCGTTACGACTACACCGACTACAGCCAATGCAACACCGAGCTCAAATACCGTCACTGTAGCCAGCCCGGTTTCCCCAAAGATAGGGAGATTGAAATAAGAATAAGCCTGGCTTAAAAAAGGAATGTCAAAGAATAGGGAAGCTACTCCTGTAGCTACCGCAATAAAAGCTCCTAGTGCGGCCACCATTTTAAAATCCAGAGGAATTCTCTTCATAATGGTCTCCGTATCAAAAGCAAGGAAGAGCAGAACTAATGCGGATGCCAGCACGAGTCCGCCAATAAAGCCACCGCCGGGGCTGTTATGCCCGGTTATAAATAGGTAGACGGCCATCGTTAGGATGATGAAAACTGCGATTTTGGTTACTGTTTGTAGGATGACATCATTGATCTTCAAGTTTCTGCTCCTCCTTTGTGGTTTTTAGTTTGATCAGTGTGTATACGCCCAGTCCGCCGATAGTGAGGACGACGACTTCAAGCATTGTATCGAACGCCCGGAAGTCCCCAAGAATCGCGTTTACAATGTTCTTGCCGCCAGTTAGTTCATAGGCATCCTCAAAATAGCCTGAAATCGTTTCAAAGAGCTTGCCGCTTCGCACAGAGAGAGCAACGAATACAAATATGGCTCCCACGGCAATGGAAATGATAAGATTGTTGCGTTTTGTCCTGCGCGGTGCATTTTCTTTCTTCCATTCCGGCAGAAAATAAAAGCAAAGCAGGAACAGCGCAGTCGATACCGTCTCCACAACAAGCTGGGTCAACGCTAAGTCAGGCGCCCGGAACACAACGAAGGACAGGGCCATGGAATAGCCTAGCGCTCCATTGAGTAGTACGGCGTTGACGCGGGATTTGGCGAACGGTATGGCAAGTGCGGCCGCCATCATAATGATTACCAGGACGGCTTCATATACACCGATCGAGGCATCGCCTGTCATATCAAAGGAAAAGGCTCCGGTGAACAGCATCGTACCTCCGAGCGCGATGATAAAGAACAGGAAAATATAAATCGAATAACTTCGAAGATAACCTGTCATGTAGAAAGAAGTAATTCGATTAGAGCCTTTTTCCATGAAAAGCAGACTGTTGTTATATAGGTTATCGAGCGTCCATTTCTCTGGAAGCAGCGAGTATATTCTCTTCCAACGTTTGAACGACAAATATAGCAGTGTACCGACTGCAATGACCCCGATGGTCATAAAGAGAGCCGGATTAAATCCGTGCCAGGCAGAAATAGGCTGAACCATTCCTTCGACTCCTATGGAAGGAAGGATGCTTGCCATGGCCGGACGCAATAAATAGTCGCCCAGTACATTCGGGAAGAAGAAGATAGCTACGATTAGAACCGCTAGAATTATTGGTGATATTAGCATGCCAATCGGTGCTTCATGAGCTTCATGATCCAATTTTTCCCGTTGGTAAGGCCCAAGGAACGTTTTAAATACTATGATCATGCAATAAATAAATGTGAACACGCTAGCAATCCAAGCGATAACAGGGAAAATAATCTTCGATACATTCAAAGAAAAAATCCCGGCTTGGCTCACGTTGACTATGGCTTCAAAGAACATTTCCTTACTCAGAAATCCGTTAAAGGGCGGCAGGCCAGCCATCGAAAAACTACCGATTAAGGCAATAGTAAATGATATCGGCATCAGCCCCATCAGTCCCCCTAGTCGGCGAATGTCTCGGGTGCCGGCTCCGTGGTTTACAATACCGATCACCATAAACAATGCGCCTTTAAAGGTGGAATGATTCACCAGATGGAACAGAGCAGCAAAAGTAGCCTGGGTATAAATCACGGTCTCCTCTCCAGTTCCCATGGACAGAGCGGCTGAGCCAATACCGAACAAACTCATAATCAGACCTAGCTGGCTTATAGTTGAGTAGGCGAGCAATGCCTTGAGATCTGTCTGGCGAACAGCGCTAAAGGAACCCCAGAATAGCGTGACGATCCCGACGCTGCTGACGATCCAGAACCAGGTTTCATGGCTGCCGAAAACCGGCGTGAACCGGGCGACCAAGTAAATGCCCGCCTTAACCATTGTTGCTGAATGAAGATATGCGCTCACTGGCGTAGGAGCTTCCATCGCGTCAGGCAGCCAAATATGGAACGGAAATTGGGCGGACTTGGTAAACGCGCCAAGCAGCAGAAGTAGCATCGCCGGAACAAATAGCATATGATTGGGATCGATGGCAGTGATAATTTCGCGAACGCTCATTGTGCCTGTCATCACATAGATCATAATGAAACTGGTAAGCATTGCGATGCCGCCGGTAACCGTAGTTAATAGCGCCTTTTTCGCTCCATATCTGGATCTCTTCCGGTGGTACCAGAAGGCAATTAACAGGAAGGACGAAATGCTCGTTAACTCCCAGAAGGCATAGAACACCATTAAATTGTCGGAGAAGACGACGCCAAGCATTGCTCCCATAAACAATAATAAGTAGACGTAGAAATGATTAAGCGACTCCTCCGAGGACATATAATAAATGGAGTAGATGATGACCAGGCTGCCGATCCCGGTGATTAGGAGACCGAATATCAGGCTGAGCCCGTCAAGATAAGTAGTAAAATGAATGTTGAGAGATGGAATCCACTTTACCGTGTTTAAATAATTCTCTCCTTGGGCTACCGATGGAATGTAGCCTGCTAGGGCAACAAACAGAACAACCGGCACAATAAGAACGAACCAGCCTATATGTTTGCGTGAAACCTTTGCATAGAGAAAAGGTACGATTACAGCAGCTAGAAAAGGAATAATAATGGCTAAGTTCACGGATAACAAAGTCAAACCTCCAATTTCTTCATGATGGTTATGTTTACATTAAGTTTGCACACTTTTAGGCGGTACAATACTTGTGTAAGAGGAGTTACTTTTTTAAGATAAAAACAAAGTGTAAGCTCCCAGATTGTTCTTCTTTAAAAAGCAGTAATAACAACCTTTAAAGAAGGATTCCCGCAGGGCTTGACTCCTATGTCAATAAGCGGGATAATAGGAAACCATAAGTCATTGATTGCCTATGATAATAAAGAGAGGACTTCGCTTAGGAAGTGGATTGGGAGTTCTCGGAAAGAAGCCGGCAGCTTTAAATTAGTTTGATAAAAACAGCTAGATCGACAACTTCGGATTTCTTACTAAACGATAAGGAAAAATTATTATAATGATATAATTATACAATAAAAATATGCTTGCTGTACAATTGTACATTTGATGTATAAGCTTTTCTTATATATGTTGTTAAAAAGGTCATCTTTTGCTTACATTTTTGTTGAAGTATTTTGCAGTAAAATTTACGATTCGTTAATGAGGTGAATTTCCGTCATGAAGAAAGTGAAGGGTCGTATGGATGAGAGTATTCTCGTTTGTGTATATTACGGTCCAAATGGTGAACGTTTGATCAGACGCGGTCACAAAATGGCGAGTATGCTGAATTGCCCTTTGTATGTGTTAACGGTAGATCCGCTCCCGTATGATGAATTCGATGCGGAGAAATCGGGTTATATAGACCGATGGAGGGAACTTGCCGAAGAGTGCGATGTCGAGGAGTTTATCCTCATGGACAATGAAAAGCGGCCAATCTCCAAGACCATTGCAGATGTCGCCCATAAACATAATGTTACACAAATTATCATCGGACAAACTCCTCAGAACCGGTGGGAGGAAATTACAAAGGGCTCATTCGCTAGTGCGTTGCTAAGAGAAATCACTTTTGTAGATATCCATATCGTATCGCTGGATCGCACAATTAAAACAGAAGAGGAAATTGAGTATGAAGCCGGTGTTCGCAGTTATTTGCTGAAAGACGGGGATAGCTACCGACTATGCTTTTCTTGCCAGAAGAACATAAGTTATGAAGGAATATTCTATAAAGAAATCGGCACTGACTTTAATAATGGTTTGTTTAAATTCGTCAGCAATGGCAAAACGCATCAGGTTCATGTTGCCGAGGATAAGGTTACCGAGCCTATAGAATTGCCTTCTAACATTAAATATGAGCACAAGACGCATGACTTAATTTAAACTTAAGTGATATTTTATATGAGACTCCCAAAGGGGTCTTTTTTTCATGGGGAAATATTCCTTGTTTTGCTTTTTTTGGTGATTACTAGAAGGGTATATAGTAGGCTATAATGCCTATTAGTAATTATTAAGTTTGCTTCTTGGCAATCGATAGACTAGGGATGCGTGTTTAGAAAATGTAAAGAATGGCTTGATATATTATGGACGATTAAGGAATATTGCAATCAACAATTCTATTATCTGGTAAAAAGGGGCTAGAAGATGCAGAGCAATAACAGATCGAGGAGAAGAAGATTATGGATGCGATTTACGGCTCTATTCATGAGTTTGATTCTGATGACAAGCTGTGGAATATTCGGTTCTGATAGCGGTACGGCAGACCTAATGGGAAGCCAGGATCAGGGCGAAGCAAGAATCGAGCGGTATGCAGGTGAGAAAAGCCAGGTGATTACCTCTGTTTATACGGCTAGAAAGGAACTGAGCTTAACCTTTAATGGCATGGGAGATATGCAGACGATGGAACGGCTGTTGAATGAGCTGGACAAGTATGACATTAAGGCTACGTTCTTTCTCCCGGGGATCAGAGTAGCGGAAGAACCGGACATTGCCAAGAGCATTGCGGCTCGCGGTCATGAAATCGAGAATAACACTTTGAATCACTTGGATTTAACGAAGCTGGATTATGAGCAGATTTATAAGGAAATTCAGCTAAGCAATGAAGTAATTGAGAAAGAGACGGGGATCTCACCAAAATACATAAGAACGAGGTCAGGCGATTATTCGGATGACATCCTTCTCGTTGCGGCCCAGCTTGGAATGGAGGGAGTGGTTAGCTACAATATTAACCCGAAGGATCGCGATATGAAGAATGCGAAAGAGATCGGCGACTATGTAGCTAGATATATGTCTAGAGGCAGCGTGATTTCGCTGAATACGGATATTAATCCCGAAATTGTTCCAGCGATTCGGTTCATTGCCGAGGCAGCACAGGATATCGGCTACAAACTGATTACACTGAGCGAGTTGGTTAATAATGGCGGGGAGCGCAAGCCGTTGGAGCAAATTCCTGGTTACGATGCAGCAAAGCTGAATCCTGATTATAAAGGAACTCCTTACGAGCTCGTCTATAAAGCCGATACGGGGAAGAAAGAAATAGCGATTACCTTTGATGATTGGGCTACGGATAAGACGGTCACGCGAATTCTGGATATTTTGGCCGAGCATGACGTCAAAGCTACCTTCTTCCTAAGGGCACAGGGCGTGGAGCACAATCCGAATCTGGCGAGAGCCATGATTGAAGAGGGGCATGATGTGGCCAATCATTCCTATGCCCATCAGGTGGTAACGACGCTGACCCCCGAGCAATTGCAGGAAGATGTCGTCAAGGCTCACCAAGTGATTACGGAGGCGATTCAGGAGCAGCCGCTGATGCTGTACAGGCCGCCGACAGGCGTGGTGGATCACGCTACTGCGGAAATTATCGCGGCTACGGGATATCCTCGAATAGCGATGTACGATGTGACGACGCTGGATTGGGATGTCAAGAACAGCGCCGATGATATCGTTAACGGTATTATGGATAAAACGCAGAG
The DNA here is from genome assembly GCF_003931855.1 of Paenibacillus lentus. Lineage (NCBI taxonomy): Bacteria > Bacillati > Bacillota > Bacilli > Caryophanales > Paenibacillaceae > Paenibacillus > Paenibacillus lentus. Next base: position 2,182,745 of record NZ_CP034248.1, read on the forward strand.
CGGAAGCATTATTTTACTGCATATCCTTGATGGCATCCATACGGCAGAGGCGCTGCCGACTGTGCTGGAACGGTTGAAAGAGAAGGGCTACACCTTTGTAAAGATGAAGGATTTGATTGAGTAAGGTGTCAATTTGACAGACGGAGATGGGGCAAATGGGACTATATAAGGAAATTGTTAACCGACGTGAAGGAATTGCCGTTGTTGGCTTGGGGTATGTCGGCCTGCCGATAGCTGTTGCTTTTTCCAAAAAGATAAATGTGATTGGTTTTGATGTGAATACGAAGAAAATTGAAGGTTACCTAGCAGGAATCGATGCTACGGGCGATGTGGGAGATGACGTGATTCAGGCCTGCGAGGTGGATTTCACCGCGGATGAAGAAAAACTGCGGGGAGCTCGCTTCTTTCTCGTAGCTGTGCCAACTCCGATCCAAAGCGGTAATGTGCCGGATTTGAAGTATGTGCAGAGCGCTAGTCGGATTGTCGGGAAGAAGCTGACCAAGGGGGCAGTCGTCGTCTATGAATCAACGGTTTATCCGGGGGTTACCGAGGATGTATGTATCCCTATTTTGGAAGAGGAATCGGGCCTTCGCTGTGGCGAGGACTTCAAGGTTGGCTATTCCCCTGAGCGGATCAATCCCGGGGACAAGGTGCATCGTCTGGAGAATATCGTGAAGATTGTATCCGGGATTGACGATGAGGCGCGGGAAGTGATTGCGAAGGTCTATGAGCTTGTCATCGAGGCAGGTGTCTATCGGGCAGAAAGCATTAAGGTCGCCGAGGCAGCCAAGGTGATCGAAAATGCACAACGGGACATCAATATCGCCTTCATGAACGAGCTATCGATGGTTTTCCATCGTATGGGCATCGATACGAAGGCTGTGCTTGAGGCTGCGGGAACGAAATGGAACTTCCTTCATTTTACCCCCGGTTTGGTAGGCGGACATTGCATCGGTATAGATCCTTACTATTTAACCTATAAAGCAGAGGATACCGGTTATCATTCGAAAATTATCCTTGCAGGACGGCATATTAATGACAGCATGGGGGCTTACATAGCCGACAACATTATAAAGATCTTGGTTCGATCGCAGCTGGATATTCGAAATACGAGAATCGGTTTGCTTGGCTTAGCCTTCAAAGAGAACTGCGCGGACATCAGAAACACGAAAGTTACCGATATTATCAACGAATTGAAGGATTACGGGGTAACTCCTTTAGTCGCCGACCCGTTGGTAGATCCGCAAGAGGCCTATGAGGAATACGGAATTGAATTATCAGATATGGCTTCGTTTCGGGATTTGAATGTTGTCATCGTGGCCGTTCCGCATGCACCGTTCGTGGAAATGAGCATGGATGATTTCGGGGAATTGTTCAATGACCATCAGACTAAAATTATGATTGATGTCAAAGGAATTTATTCCAAAGCGGAATATGAGCGAAATGGGTTTTACTATTGGAGGCTGTAGGTAAACCAATAAATGATTGGGGACGCAAATCGTGATTAAAAGTAAGAAGAAAAAGGTAGAAGAGGTACTGACTGTACCTAAGGCAGACAGGCGTACATTGTCATATGTGCCCGATCCCGAGCATATTCGCGGACGGGTTGATCGGAGAGGAGTGCGGGATGAAGGCTTCATGCCGGAGGATAACGAGCCGGATTCCTTAGAGAAGCAGCGGCTGCTTAGTTTGAGATATATGGCGGATTTCGAAGTTTTCCTCGTTCCGAAGGGGAAGAAGAAGAAGGATAGCATTAAGGCTCACGCCGTTGATATATCTTCAACGGGAATATTGCTCGAAGTGAGCCCCGAAGCAGGCAAGTGCGAGGAGGGGGAAAGTTACCAGCTTTATTTCCAGATCCCGCCGGGAACGATGCCGGAAGGCTTTGAATCCTCTGTCAAAATCGAGGCGGAGGTCGTTCGCTTGTTTACTCAGCGGGCAGAGGGCGGGGAGCAGCAGCGTGTGGCCCTGCAGTTTAGCCTGCCGTTAACAGACTATTTTCAGAAAAAACGCTGGGGTTATTCGATTTACACCGCGAGCAGCTTGATGTTCGTCGCAGTCGCAGTCATCATGTTAATGCGCGTGGAGAGCGTACTTTATTTTAAATATAATCTCTGGCTTTATTTATACAGCCTTATTGCAGCCTTATTTTTGTTGAGCCGATATTTATTTGGTGCTTTTTACCGGGATGTGCCAGTCAATCCAGATTATACGCCGGGGGTAACCATTATCATTCCCTGCTTTAATGAAGCTGAGTGGATTCATCGGACGATATTAAGCTGCATGAATCAGGACTATCCGGTGGATAAGCTGGAGGTGATCGTTGTCGATGACAAATCGACAGATAATTCCGCGGAACAGATTCGTAAGACAATTGAGATGGTTTATAATGAGGCCGAACGCTACAAGACCAAGGAAAGATTGAAAATGGTCGTGCTTCCGGAGAATGGAGGCAAACGCGTTGCTCTTGTGAAGGGCGTGGAAATGGCCAAGCATGATCTCGTCGTCTTCGTGGATTCCGACAGTTTCCTTGAACCAACAGCTATCAAACACTTGGTACAGCCGTTTCAAGATCCCCGCATGGGCGGTGTTGCCGGTCGTACCGATGTTGAGAACAAATATACAAATTCGATCACGAAGCTGCAGACGGTTCGCTACTATATCGCCTTCCGCATCATGAAGGCTGCGGAGTCCTATTTTGATAGTGTTACCTGTTTGTCGGGGCCGTTGTCCTGTTACCGCAAGGATCTTGTGCTAGAGCATTCTGAAGCCTGGCTGAATCAAAAGTTCCTCGGGCAGCCGGCGACCTTCGGCGATGACCGTAGTATGACGAACTTTATATTAAGGAAGCACCGTACTGCTTATCAGGATGCCGCAATTTGCTCGACGATCGTGCCGTCGAAACTGAGTGTGTTCCTTAAGCAGCAAATGCGCTGGAAGCGTTCGTGGCTGCGTGAGTCGCTGCGTGCCTCCGGGTTTATTTGGCGGAAGGAGCCCTTTATGTCGCTATTTTTCTACGTCGGGGTTATCGTGCCGATCGCTGCACCAATCGTAGTGCTGTACAACTTGGTGTATGTACCGCTTGCCTATCATGTTTTTCCGGGCACATTCTTGATGGGGCTGCTGCTGATGGGGCTGTTGATGAGCCTCGCTCATTTAATGTTCCGCAAGAGCAGGCTGTGGGTTTATGGACTTGTATTTTGCATCTTTTATGAGGTCGTACTGCTGTGGCAAATGCCGGTCGCTTGGGTGACGTTCTGGAAATCCACCTGGGGGACAAGGGAAACGCCGCAGGATATTGAAGCTAGAGAGAAAAGAGAAGCAAGAAAGCAAAAAAATAAAAAAAGAATCGGATTGCGTTTCTAAAGCAATCGCCCGAAGATTCATAGAGTGAGGATGGCAGAAATGTTAAAGAAGAAGCGGAGTTCTGCCCTTGATTATCGCAAAAAAAACCGCAGGAAAGTGATAAAGACCATGGTGCAAAGTGCGCTTTTACTGGTCGTGGGTGTCCTGCTCGTCAATACCTTGTTCGGAATTCGGAGGTATGAGGAGCCGGACAAGTCCGGATGGAGCAACAGGGAAGGTTTTATTGCGGTATCCTATTTCGGCGTAGGGCGCTCATCCACTCCAAAGTTGGTGGCAAAAAGCCAGCTTGATCAACAGCTTAAGGCTCTTTATGATCAAGGCTATGTTACGATATCGCAGCAGGATGTGATCGATTTTTATGTGCATCATAAGCCGCTGCCAGAAAAGGCGTTATTTCTGTCCTTTGAGGACGGACGGAACGATTCCAGTCTGTTCTCTCAGTCGCTGCTGGAGAAGTACAATTACAAGGCGACTTTCTTCTCTTACGCGAATAAAATGGGACACAGCGATCGCAAATTCGTTCAGCCGAAAGAGATGCTGAAGATGATGAAATCAGGTTACTGGGAGCTAGGAACGAACGGAAACCGTCTGACATATATTAATATTTTCGATCATAATGGTCGTTTTATAGGGATGAAAGAGGAGAAGGAGTTAACAAGCAAGGAGCATATCAAATATTATAATCATTATTTGATGGATTTCATTCGAGACGAGAATATGATTCCGGCGGAGAATCGGGCAGAAATGGAGACGCGGATTCATAGTGACTATGAAACGCTGAAGGATATTTATACGAGCAAGCTCGGGTTCGTGCCTCAGGCGTATATGATTATGCACGCGAACGCTTTGAACAATGGAATGAACCCGCTTGTTGCTCATGCGAACAGCATGAATATCGAGCAGTTGTTCAGCATTCATTTTAATCGGGAAGGGAATGCGTTTAATACCTCTGCAGGTGATGTATTTGACTTAACGCGGGTACAGGCCGCACCATACTGGTACACGAATCATTTACTGATGAAAATTCAGAAGGATACTGGAGAGGAAATGCAATTTATTCAAGGGGATAAGCGCCTTGCAGATGATTGGGAACTCATTAGCGGGGCTGCGCAGTTTACGGATAATCGGATTATTCTGACATCGCCCTCGGCAAGTCCGGGCATGCTGTACTTAATAGGCAGCGAAAGCAGCGGGAATACGGCAATTTCATATCAAGTGGCGGGGAATGTGGTAGGCAAACAGACGGTGTATGTTCGTTATGATAAACGAACGGGAGCTTACTTGCGGGTTGTTGTGGAGAATAATGAGCTGCATGTTGAACAGAAAAAATTTGGCCGCAAGGAAACAGAACGCATTCTCTCCAGTCAATTACAGCCGATCTCATGGAATGAAGAGGATCTCGCCTTTGATAAGGCTTCGGTTTATACGAAAGAGCAAATCGTAGCGGATGCCGAACCGAAGAAAGAGGAGTACCCGATTAATATTCAGCAGACTAGGCAGTTGAAGGTGAAACTGCAGGGAAATTTGCTGACGATTACGGTGGATGGCGATCCTATTGCTGATGGAGAGGAAATTGACGGATTGGTTGAGAGCGGCGGCGTTGCTTTGGAAGCAGAATACAGCACGCAAAATAAAAAGGACGATATCTATGACGCCGTGTTTGAGGATTTTGAAATCGTACTGATGGCGAAGGATGACGATAAATCCCTCGTGGTGTTTAGCAATAAAATGACAGGATTTCAAGGGATCATTCACAGCTTTAAAAAGGGGTTGGACGCCTCGATAAACTGGGTGATGGACACCTTCTAAATCGTGGGAGTAAGAAAGAAGGGAGAGGTGTCTGAAGCAGATGACTAGCAAATGGTTGTATGCTGCGGGGGCTGTAATTTTAGTTGTGATCATCGGAGTTTTATGGCTGGGCAGGCATGAGAAAGGACAACAACCAATCCAAGCTGTTACCGTAGAACCCGACTTGGAATTGGCTGCCTGGGTGGTTGATTGGAAATGGGAATCCGGCGTAGACGATTTGGAGCTAATCGGCAAGCAGCTTGATCGATTGCAGGTTTTTGCTGCATACTTCGATAGTGAGAATCGCTTATATTTTACCGAGGATATGCATGAAGCCCTCCCGCACATTTTTGAAACTGCGCGGAAGGGCGGCGTGAAGTATGTGGATTTGACGATCGTCAATGATCGCTGGAACTCGGACGGGACAGCGGTGCAGAAAGATCCGGGCATAGTTTCGCGCATGCTGGTCTCCAGGGAGAGCCAGGAGGAGCATATCGCGGAGATTATCGATGTCGTGGAACGATACGGGTTTGATGGCGTTGAGATGGACTACGAGAAGATCGGTGAGGCGGACTGGGAGAAGCTCTGCATATTTTATAAAGAGCTGCATGAACGATTGCAGGCTAAAGGGAAGGCACTAAGAATCATATTGGAGCCGCGAACGCCCATCGAACGCTTGCCACTGCCTGAAGGACCGGTGTACGTCATGATGGCTTATAATCTATTTGGCAGCCATAGCGGTCCAGGGCCCAAAGCAGACCATGCATTCATCAAGAAGCTGGCCTCTCGCATGAAGGTGCTGCCTGGCGAAGCGGGGATTGCACTGTCGGTGGGTGGCTTTGACTGGGCGGCTAAAGGCAAGGTGACTTCTTTGACGGAGAAGCAGGCGGTAAAGCTGTTGCGCCGAAGTAATGTAGCGGTACCGATGCGTGACAAAGCCAGCGGAAGCGTGTATTTCACTTACAAGGATGAAGGAGGTCAGAAGCATACCGTCTGGTATGCGGATGGCGAGACGATATCGCAGTGGATCGATACAGTCAAACAGGCGGGGTACACTAATATCGCCTTATGGAGACTGGGTGAGTTTGAGCGGTCTACGGTGGATAGGTTGAAAGACTTGTAAGGTTCCCTTCGCTTTACCAATTTTAATTTATTTTTCAGGTTACGGTAATGTGGCATTAAGGAAGTGAGGGTACTATAGATATACTCCCTTTTCTATATAAAGGAACCCATCCCGCTAAGCGGGATGGGTTCTATGTTTATCTTCACATATTGATTTGCTGCGAGCGCAATGTGCTTGCTCAAACAAATTAACTACCTAGGATTTACTTCAAGTCCTCAATGGAATTGGCCTCTACATAAGTCGGAACGACGAGTCCGGTACGGACTCCGGTCATATTGGCGCCAAGATCCTCCAGTTGATCCTTATATTTGTCCCAGTAGTCGGCATGAGTCAATGGCAGCCAAGCTGCAGCCGAGGCATCTACATCACCGCTGGCTACCCCTGTCCACATAGGGCCTGCTTCTACCTGGAGCGCTTCTACTTTGTATCCAAGGCGGTTCTCTAGAATATATTGAATTAGATTCGTGCTGGCGATTTCAGAATCCCAAGCGACATAGCTAAGCTTGAAGGTGTCTCCGCTAACAGGCGTTAAGTCAGCTGTCCATGCATCTACACGATCGCTATGGCCTTCTGCCCAGGTTTTAGCTGCTTCCGCAGGATCCTGGCCTTCCTGAATGGCTGTCATGATTTCGCCCATCTCGTCGGGAGTCCACTCGAAACGATCTAGAAATTCATAAGCTACCGGATGATCTTCCTTTAGACCTTTACGAGCGATAGTATGAATTTCCTCTGCCTCACCAAAGACTTTCTTTGGATCCTCCAAGAATTTCAGATCATATTCGGCGAACATCCAGTGCGGCGTCCAGCCTGTAATAATGATGGGCTGCTCGGATTTAATCGCCTTTGCCAGCGTAGCCGTCATCGCTGCACCAGAGCCTTCGATCAGCGTCCAGTCGGTAAGCTCATAATCTTCGATAGCAGCGCTAGCTGCCTTCATGATCCCTGCGCCAGGGTCAATTCCGATAATTTCATGCTTGACTTGCTCCCCTAGCGACTTGCCATTAGCATTGCCAGCGTTGCCTCCTGCAGCTCCCTCATTGCCTGAATTCCCGCAAGCCGATAGCAGCAGCACCGCTGCCAAGCTTAGTATCATAAGTAGATTTGATTTTTTCTTCATTAATTATGCACCTCTTTTTTTGGATTTAAATAAGTTCTGGGTAAAACGGTCGAGCACGATCGCCAGTACAACTACAGCGAGCCCGGCTTCGAAGCCCTGGCCGATTTTGAGCTGGGTGACTGCGCGGTATACCGTTGCACCGATTCCTTGCGCTCCGATCATCGAAGCGATGACGACCATCGATAAGGACAGCATGATCGTTTGATTTACGCCGGCCATCATAGTAGGCATCGCTAGAGGCAATTCCACTTTAAATAGCTTCTGCCACGAGGTTGAACCGAAAGCATCAGCCGCTTCCGTAAGCTCGCCGGACACCTGCTTGATTCCGAGATAAGTCAGGCGAATTGTCGGCGGAATAGCAAAGATGACGGAAGCAATTACACCGGGTACCACGCCGAGACTAAAGAAAGTGACGGCAGGCAGCAGATAAACGAATGCAGGCATCGTCTGCATGAAATCTAACAAAGGTGATACAATGCGGTGGGTAGTTCTGCTGTAGGCGCTCCATATTCCGATAGGGATGCCTAAGACCACTGAAATAATGCCGGATGTAACAACGAGGCCTAATGTATTCATTGTTTCTGTCCAATAGCCAAGATTATCGATCACGAGGAAACCAATCACCGTAAATAAGGTGAGTGGCACTCTTCCGATCAGAAAGGCCAGGATACCCAAAATAGCGATGAATAGAAGCGGGTGTGGTAAGAGAAACAACCAAGAGAAGAACTCGACGACACTTTCAATGATCTTGGACAGCCCTTCGAAGACTCCCCCAAGGTTTGACTCCATCCAGTCAACGATTGACTCAATCCAATCCGCAAGAGGTATTTTAGGAATGAAGTTCATATTGCTTCACCTCCATCTCGCGCACGTCTCCTGCAAGCGCGCCTAACACAGCGCCCCGCACAATTACGCCCAGCAATCGTCTTTGTTCATCGACAACGGCCAACGGAACTTTAGCCAAGCTGGTAGCTTCAAACAGGTCGCTCAACAGTGTATCCGGAGATACTTGCGGACTATCGTTTATCAGAATATCCGATAATGTTTTTCCTGACTTATTTGCTTCGGACGCATCCTCCGCCGTAATGACGCCCAGCATGCGCATAGAACGATCGATTACAAAGAGATTTGAAATTCCCCGTTCTCGCATCAGCTGCAGAGCAACCCGCGGGCCACGATCCAAAGTAATCGTCTCGGGTCTTCGCATCACATGCGAAGCAGTCAGCACCTTGGAGAGATCCACATCCTCGATAAACCGTTCAACGTAACCGTTAGCCGGCTGGGTGAGCATTTCCTCAGGTGTTCCGATCTGAATCAGCGAGCCATCCTTCATTAAGGCGATCCGATCCCCGATTCTTAGTGCTTCGTCAAGGTCGTGCGTAATAAAGATGATCGTTTTCTTCATCTTTTCTTGCAGCTCAATGAGCTCATCCTGCATATCTCGACGAATTAAGGGATCGAGGGCGCTGAACGCTTCATCCATCAGCAGCACCTCTGGATCATTCGCCAAGGCTCTGGCAAGCCCGACCCTTTGCTGCATGCCGCCGCTAAGCTCATCCGGCATTTTATCGCCCCAGCCCTTCAGGCCAACAAGCTCAAGAGCCTGCTCTGCTTTTTCTTTACGAGTACGGGCATCAATCTTTTGTATTTCTAAGCCATACTCCACATTTTGCAGAACCGTACGGTGAGGAAAAAGAGCAAACTTCTGAAAAACCATGCTGATGCTCTTCTGCCTTACTTTTCGCAGCTGGGCTTTGTTCATTTTCATCAAGTCCTGGCCGTTAATGAGAATTTGACCTGCGGTCGGCTCGATTAGTCGGTTCAACATCCGGACAAGGGTCGATTTGCCGCTTCCCGACAATCCCATGATCACAAAAATTTCCCCTTGACGGATGTCTAGGCTGACACGATTCACGCCAACGGTTATACCTCGATCAGCCAACTGCTCCTTCGTTTGTCCCTGATTGAGCAGTTGAAGCCCCTGTTCCGTATTGGATCCAAACAGCTTAGTGACTTGCTTCACTTCTAAAATGGGGTCCTCCAAACTATCCACTCCTTTATATATGAATTTCTAAAAACTGCACGGGCCTGCAGTCTCACATGGTACTTAGTTTAACAAAAAAGAGGGAATCTAAACAAACGTTAATACGGTTCGTATAGAACGTACAGAAAAAACTGTACGGAACGAATGATACATATACTCCCTCATCCTTACAAATGCTCGATTAGTCGCTGCTTTACTTTTATCCGGCCTTTTTTTAAGATATAGGAAGTATCATGATAGGAGGTTGCAAGCATGGGCTTGGACCAGCTAACACCAGAGCAGCAGGCAGATGTGATGAGAGTACGCAAGCGCGTCATTGAAGCCATTGGTAGGAATATGGATCTATATGGAATTTCTTTATCAACAGGTCATCTTTACGGTCTGCTTTTTTTTGCGAATAAACCGATGACTTTGGATGAAATGGGTCTGGAGATGAAAATGAGTAAGACAAGCATGAGTACGGGCGTACGAACTTTGCTTGATCTTAAAATGGTTAACAAAGTGTGGGAGAAGGGCTCCCGTAAAGATTTATATGAGGTAGAGTATGACTGGTACCAGACGTTTACGGATTATTTCGCAATCAAGTGGAGAAAAGCGGTAGAGTCCAACATTCTCATTCTTCGCAGGTCGATTGAAGAGATGAATAAGTGGCTTGCTACGGAAACAGAAGGAGCTATAACGGCTGTTTTGCAGGAAGATTGTCGGAAAATGGGCGAGGCCGTGAAATACTATAAATGGCTTGACCGTTTAATTGATGCGATGGAAAGCGGCGAAATATACCAGCTTGTTCCGAAAGAGTAGTTATTCGTTAAGTCTCGTGTTATTTGCAAAAAACGCCTAACCTAGTATCGGCTCAAACAAACCGATCAGGGCAGGCGTTTTTTGTGTTACATCAATATACACCGATATCATCCAGCATAATCTTGCCTGGCTTCTCGGAGAAATAGAAGGTAATTCGTTTGAGGGAGGTTAAGTCCAATGCGGCATTGACCTTGGTGAACTCTGATAAACGAAGCATGACCGTTTGGAATACCGCCTCCCGGGGATGCTTGTATTTGCCGCCGGAGAGCCGCATCTCTATCCAAGGATGGATGGTGAAAGCCACGTCTTCAGGCGGAGTAATCGCCAAATAGTCGGTCAGCGATATTCGAGCCGCAGCTCCATTTGTGCTCTGCAACTCGACTTCAGCCTGCAAAGCTAATGAAGCTCCAGGATCGCTTAGCTCGAAGGAGCGGTTGGATAATGAAAAGGAGAGGATTTGCGGTTTTTTCATTGACTCTCGTAAGAAGGAGTTCTCCCATTCTAATGAATAGGAGGCGCGATTACTCCCGTCCGCTGGCCACTCCAAGGTTACAACCCGGGTTCCTTTGTTCGTTTGCTTGCGATTTTTGGCTTCTTCCTCCGTCCAGGTTAAATTCGTAGCCCTGGCTGAACCGCCATTAGGAAGTGTCACCCGGTTCGAATCCTCATCAAAGCTGGCTATTTTGTTGAAATCCGCACTTTCAAACCGACTGAAATATTCAGTATCCTCCGGTAGCCAGTGAAGAGCTGATCTATAATCTTGGAATAAGGGCATATAGCTTGCATTCCCGTGAAGTGTGGCTTCCAAGAAGGCAGAAATATAAATTTTGGCGATTTCCCGCTGCTTCCGCGGATCAAGGATTTCTTGCTGACTTAAGAATATTCCCTTCGGATAGCTGATATCCCGAAAGCCCCATTCCGTGTTGAATTGACTGTGATTGGCATCGGTAATATAAATAGAAGATTTGAAATGAGAAGACGGCTTTGTAAATGATGTTCGAATATACTGCCGATCTCCATCGAAATCTGTTACATCCGCATCTCTTGCCCCCTGTATAGCCAAATAACTAACGTCTTTGATTCGTGCTAGGCCTCCATCTACCTTTTTGTCCGTTGGGGAGATAGCGATGACGGCTTGAATGTTGTAATGATTGAGGTCTCCTATCGATTCATCTCCACTGAACCAACGATCGGCATCTTTCGTCATCGCTACCGCTTGACCGCCCCTGGAATGTCCGATTAAACCGATTTGCTGGAAATCTACTTTATTATAGAAAGGGGTATTCGGATCACTAGCAAATTCATCGACCTGCTGAAGATGCTTTAATAGAATCCAGGCTCGAACCTTCATATCATTATTCGGTATACCTGTCCAAACGGAGTAATTTAGAAAGTTCTCATCCACTGATACGACGATAAAGCCCCGGCTGGCCAGCAGTTCCCCTAAGTAGCCATACCCTTCATCTGAGAAATCCTCCATGAGGTGGTTTCCATGGACGACAAGCACTAGCGGGAAAGGACCCTCTCCTTCAGGCATCCAGACTCTGCCGTTCAGGGGCAGTGAGCTCTGATCAAACCCCCAATAGCGGGTGCGAAATGCAGGCCATTTCTCGATATATGGGGAGGCATCCACCGAATTTGAAATCAGATCGGCTTGATTGCCGTATTCTGCTCTCCAATTATCGCTGCCGCTTCCATAACTGAATTGAATATAGTCGTAATCTCCGGGTTCGGCAGGATGATCCGACTGTATGGGAGCAATGCCATTTATCCAGGTGGAGTGTGATGCCGGGCTTTCGCTTGGCCATACCGCAGCAGAAACGCACAGCAACCCAACTGTGGCTGCAATGAATAATCTCAACCTGCTGTTTAAGCGGCTTCGGAGGAGTCCGGCGCCGAGTCCTGTTATAATTCCAGCGAGAGTCAGAATGCCTGCGGTGACCGCGGAAATGGCAGCATCATGATCCTGCCAAAATATAAAGAAAGTGATGGAAAATGTATATAAGACGGCTCCAGCGTACAGCCCAGGAATCCGCAGCCCGATGAGCGCTAGAAGTACGGCAACCAGATGGGTTGCGATAAACAGCCCTTTCGTGCCTATGGAAATAAATATTAAAATATCAGTCAGTGCACCTAATCCGGTAGGCATGCCTAGCGCTGCCAGCGCAAATACAAACATTGCTGCGCCCCAAGGCCCAACGATGGCCATTCGCCAAAACGCAGTATCGCAACCATAGGCATGGCGAATTCTCTGTTTAAGGCGTGTTCGCAATCGAGGCTTGACCGGCATAAATTCATTTTGAAGCTGCTGAAGTTCCACAGTTACTCCCACCCTTGACCGAGCTTCGCCGCTAAAAAGGCATATCCATTCCGAGCATTATTACTTGTAAGGATCGAAGCCGGTGATTGATCTAAGCTTATTGTAACATGCTTCGAGCTTCAGGAAAGGTGGTTAGCACTTAATCAAGAATCGTCTCGTCCATCGAAAGATGTAGTGAAAGACTGGGTACAAAAAGCCCCCTTTAGGCGCCCTGATCGATAAACGAGTTATCCCAAAGGCAGTCTAAAGGGGGGAATAAGGCTTGACTAGCTTCTTATACCTATTTCAAAAGCCATAAGGCCGGTGTGTTCACTGGTTCCCAGCCCTCCAGGGAAGTATGGGACTGTCGGCACTCATATACCGAACCGTTATAAGTTACCAGCGTGCCAGTGGTGTATGCCGTATTTGGCGCCCAAGCCTGAGCTGCCGGTGCTTCCGCTGTTGTTGCATGGACGGAATTGCTTGCAGGCGATTCATTGCCCGCGGCATCGAAGGCCCGAACAGTGAAGGTATATGTCGAATCGGGGCTTAGCCCAGTAACGACATAATCAGTAGTCGTTCCAGAGACCGTTGCTGCCAGAGCAGTGCCGTTATAAATACGATAGCCTGCTACAGCTACGTTATCTGTGGAGGGATTCCACATTAGAGATACACTAGAAGAGCTTGGTGTCCCCATGACATGCAAATTGCCAGGCGCCGTAGGTGCTTCGGTGTCCACAATGACCCCTTCCGTCGTTATGTTCACCGGATTGCTGGCATTCGACAGGTTCCCTGCGGCGTCTTTGGCTTTTACAGTGAAGGTATAAGAAGTATTTGCCGTCAATCCCGTAACGGTATAGCTCAAAGCAGAGCCGGGCACCGTTGCGACGAGCGAACTGCCGTTGTAGATTTGATACTCGCTAACGCCAACGTTGTCTGTAGATGCGTTCCAAGCCAAGGATACACTGGTGGAAGTGGCGCCTGTAGAAATGAGTGCTCCAGGTGCGCTCGGAGCAATCGTGTCGGTAGGAGGATTGTTTCCGCCGAAATTGACATCAATGACATTATAAAAGGCATTCGCCGTATCAGCGACTTCCCACACTGCCAGGATGACATGGTATCCGCTCCGCTGCGGAACATTGCAGGTATTTGAATATTCGAATGGAGGGCGGGCGCCACCATAGTCTACGGAGCAGAATGGAGTAAGATCAAAGGAGTTTCTGGAAAGAGGTGTATTCGGATCCCAGTTCTCTTTGGTAATATAGTATTTCCAGCTAGAGGTGGCATGAGCCGCCGTAAGCTTCCAAGTGAACGTATTTATACCCGAATTGATATTGACTTTCGCCCAGCGTGTAGCCGACTGCTCGTCCAATTTTGGAAAAGCTCCGCCTGCGCTAGCAATTTTACCGTCAGCTGGTCCCGCCTGGGGAAATCCTTTGGGCGCTTCCAGGCTCTGAGGCTCGTAAATTATAGCGCCACAATCCGTATTTTGTCCATTTTTGCATAGGATCGCTCGACTTCCCGGGCTGTCCACATAACCATGAGCGGATGCCTGTTCGGCAAACATAACCATAAATACAGACAAAAGAACGATTAGGCCCAAGGAAGTAAACGCTTTCGTAAATATAGGATGAAATCCGCGAATTGCAGACATTGTAATATCCCCCTTCTTCATTTGGATTGTGCTTTCTTTAAAACCTGGCTTCAACAGGATTGACAATGAAGGCTCCCCTCCTAATATAGTAAATTTATAGGTCATTTCTACCGACAGACATCACCTCCTCAATTTAAATTTATACAAACTCTCGTTCAAGTTACTGTTCCAAGGAGCTCCATTGTTGGTACAGTCTTTTACGAAAGTTCATACCAAGTTTAATAGACAAATAGGCGACAATTATCAGCAAAAAACGTCAATAATCAACATGGTTTATAATGGGTTTAATGACGAATATGAACAAAAATGACAAAACACTAAGAAATTTAAGTTACATACTAACCTTCTCGCATGTAACTCGTCAAGCCAATTTTTTACAGTTTATTGGGGATCTTAGGTAATCCTAAATCACTTAAGGCAGGTGCACCACGATAGGAGGAGAAAAAATGAAGTATCACTCAACGACTTCCATCCAACGAGATCAGATCGCGTTACCCCCTCCTTTCAGCGACTTCATTGGCACCGGGCTCTCGAGATCAACTGGATCGCTAGCGGTACCGGAATTTACGTCATCAATGGGCAGGAGCTTCCGTTTTGTGCGGGCGACATTTTTCTCATCGATTCCGATGACCTGCACCGCGCCTACGGAGGCAAAGGTCTCGAGATGGTCATTCTAATGATGGAGCCGTCCCTGCTCGCTAGCGAGCAACGCTATGATCCGGAAATATTGCTCCCATTTCGCAACACTGGTTCACAATTTTCGAATCACATTTCTCATGAGCAGGCTGGTTGCGGCAAGCTGGTTAAATACATCGAGGAGATCGACGCCGAATTTGCATCACAGCAGCCATCGTATACCTCGGTCATACGCGGTTTGCTGCTGCAACTGTTAGGCGAGATTAACCGCAGCCACAAGCACAGGCAACTCAGTGCCGGCTTAGGTATAAGCGCCAGTTCCAATGCCGGGGCAAACCGTAGGCTTTCTGGACGAAGGCAGCTGGGGCAAATGAGAGCGGTTATTCTCACCATGGAAAATGAAATTTCTCATCCGTGGACGCTGAAGGAGCTGGCAGAAGTCGCTCATTTGAGTCCGTCCCGCTTTAGTGCGCTGTTTAGTCAGATTGTCGGGTCATCGCCGCTGCACTATCTGGTGCAGCTTCGGCTCGATTATGCGGTCGGATTGTTAGAGCAGGGGGAGCTGAGCGTGCTGGAGATCGCTGAGCAGTGCGGATTTCGGAATCTATCGAATTTTAACCGGCTTTTCTTGAATTATTTGGGCATGACCCCCAGCGTGATGAGAAGGCGGTTGCAGGGTGGAGCTATCGATTAATAGTTCTAACAGTGATTCAAAACAGTAAGATCATATCAGTTTTGAGTCTGATTATAGAAGAATTCGTTAGGTTATCTTTGTAATCTAAAGGGGAAGGAGAGATGACCTATGAACTTCTTTTTGGGTGTCGACGCTGGTGGCAGCAAGACGTATAGTCTTATCGTCAATGAGAGGGGCGAGACACTCGGCCGCGGGGCAAGCGGCAATGGAAATCATCAGACCAACCCCTGCCATGCGGAGAATAATATCGCCTCAGCTTGCCGTCAGGCGCTTCGGGAAGCGGGGCTATCCAAGGAGAATATTTCTCAGGCTTACTTCGGCCTTGCCGGGGCGGATCGCGAGGCGGATTATGCGGTGCTCCGTCCGATGATCCGAAGAATGGAGTTTCCACGGTACTCCATTGCCTGCGATACTATGATCGCGATGCGATCGGGTACGGCTCGCTCTTACGGAGCGGTTGTTATTAGCGGTACGGGGTTTAACGCAGCCGCTCGCAATAGAGCTGGGAAAGAGCTGCAGTATGGCGGGTTCGGATACATTTATGGCGATGGTCAAGGTTCAGGAAGGGATCTGGCCAACTTTGCATTCCGCTCTGCGGTAAGGGCCTGGGATTTGCGGGGTGAATCCACGGTGCTCCATGATCTTGTCTTAAAGACCGCGGGCTTTCACAGTGTTCCGCAAATGCTCGATGCGGCGCTGGATCGAGGTTACGTCCCTCCGTTATCCTTAGCCGAGCTTGTCTTTGAAGCCGCAAAGCAAGGGGACGAGGTCGCAGCCAGCCATCTGGCTGAGCAGGGCAGCGAGCTGGGAAATGCGGCTGCGGCCCTGATTCGCCGGCTTGGTATGGAGAATGAGGAGTTTGATGTCGTGCTTGGCGGCAGCATTTTGTCCAAAAGCCGGAGCCCGATCATGACTGATGCGCTGGCCAGAACTGTCAGCTTGACGGCTCCCCGAGCCAAGGTTGCACGGATCGAGATGGAGCCGGTGGCCGGTGCGGTGTTAAGCGCTATGGACGCTGTGGGACATAGGGTGAGTGAGGAGATCATTGGCCGCTTGCGCGGCATTAGTTATAGCGATTTGAAGGGAGAGGCAAAGGATGTGTGAGCGAAGCGGACTCAAGATAGCCGTGCTCGGCGGGGGCTCCTCGTATACCCCTGAGCTGGTGGAAGGACTAATCAAGGGGTATGAGGAGATGCCGGTTGCTGAAATCTGGCTCGTCGATATCGAGGCAGGAAAACGGAAGTTGGATATCGTAGGCAATCTCGCCAAGCGGATGGTTCGCAAAGCGGGGCCGCCTATTCAGGTGCATCTGACCCTGAACCGGAGGGAAGCGATTAGAGACGCGGATTTCGTATTAACACAGATGCGCGTTGGTATGCTGGAAGCCAGGAGGCTCGATGAGCATATCCCGATTCGGCATGGAGTGATCGGGCAGGAGACGACAGGCCCCGGAGGCATGTTCAAGGCCCTGCGCACGATTCCTGTCATATTGGAGATCTGTCGTGATATCGAGGAGCTTGCGCCGAATGCATGGATGCTGAATTTTACGAATCCGGCTGGCATGATTACCGAAGCAGTCCAAAAATATTCACGCGTGCGAACGATCGGGCTGTGCAACTCGCCGATCAATTTTAAGAAGTCCCTAGCTGCGGTCTATAATGTGCCGGAGGAGAAGGTGCTGCCGGAATTCGTCGGCATTAATCATTTGCATTGGGTAACCTCCGCCCTTGTGGATGGGGAAGAGGTTCTGTCCGAGCTGCTTGCGGGTGAAGGTGGGGAGTACACCGCAGCAAATGTACCTACCTTCGGCTGGGACCCCGAGTTTCTCCAATCGCTGTCAGCTGTGCCAACCTACTACCTCAAGTATTTTTACATGCAAGATGAGATGCTCGGGGAAATGAAAGAATCGCTAGAACAGAATGGAACGCGGGCTGATATCGTCAGTCGGGTAGAGAAGGAATTGTTTGAGCTTTACGAGGACGAGACACTGGAGGAGAAGCCAAAGCAGCTGGAGCAGCGGGGCGGAGCATATTATTCCGAGGCAGCGGTAAGGCTGATGCAGTCGCTGTACCTGGGATCTAATGATATTCAGACACTGAACGTGGCTAATAGCGGTATCTATGATTTCCTGCCTGCGGACAGCTCTATTGAGGTGAACTGCGTCGTGAGTTCGGGCGGGCCAATTCCACTTGTTCCCCGGTATGTGCCATCGCATATCAAAGGCTTGCTGCATGCGGTAAAGACTTATGAACGTCTAGTGATTGAAGCAGCGGCTACCGGTGACCGGGCACTGGCGCTGCAAGCCTTAGTGCATCATCCGCTTGTCCCTTCTGCCTCCACGGCAAAGGTGCTTCTGAATGAAATGCTGGAAGCACATCGACAGTATCTTCCGAACTTTTTTGCATAAAGCATTGCGATTTTGGGTGTCCCGGCAGTCATCAATGATGACAGGAGGACTCTCTTTTTTTACAGTCTGCGGCTGCTTTTCTCCAAGTGGTTGTCCCGTTTTGCCCTGTTTTCTTTAGGGGTCGTTGCAAGAGACAGTGATTTCTATCAGATTTAGTTGATTAGGCAAGTAGTTAATGGGTGCTGTCTTTTTTAAGATATAGGTAACTGGTAAACGGAGTAGGGAGGAACAAGCTATGTCACAGATTTCCGTTGAGAAAAGAATGCAGCCGAACTCGCGTCAGATAAATCTAAAGATGGCCTTCAAGAGAGTTGTTCAAACGATCACTTACTTGCCGCACTTTATGTCCTGGGTTATTATCGGCGGATTGGTTGGCTCCTTGCTGTCCACCGACAACGGTAGTGTAAATATGCTGCTGGAGCGTTTAAATTTCATTTCGCAGCCGATCCGGGTCTTCGAGACGTATCCGATGTCATCGATACTTACGTCGTCCGTGTCGGCATTGATAATTATCGTTATTCCTACGCTTCGGCCGTTGGCCTTTTCAAATCGGTAATTAGCGTCGGTCTTCTCAGCATAGCGAACTATATCGCAAGAAAATCCGACAATAGCTTATGGTAATCGCGACAGAACTGGAGGAGAAGCAGGATGGTGCGTGACAGCTTTAGCTATATCTTTTAACGAAGGAATAGACACATCTAAGGGCGGAATTACGCTCTGGCCGAGAGTATTCACTTGGGAAAATTACGACGTGGTGTTCAAAGACGACCGTTTGATGAGCGGATTTCTCATTTCCGTGCTCCGGACGGTCATCGGGACGGTAACAGCGATATTGTGTACAGCAATCTTCTCTTACGGCATGAGTAAACGCGAGCTGATCGGCCGCAAGTATTACATGATCATGTGCATCATCACAATGTACTTTGGCGGTGGGTTGATTCCGACCTTTCTGCTTATCCGTAATCTCGGATTAATGAATTCTTTCTGGGTGTTCATTATTCCTTCCTTGATCGGTGTCTGGAATATGATTATATTCCGTACATTTTTCCAAGGGCTTACGGCAGGGCTGGAGGAATCGGCTAAAATTGATGGCTGCGGCAATTGGGGGACGCTGTTTCGAATCGTGCTTCCGCTATCCGGTCCTGTTATTGCTACCTTGGCTTTGTTCACAGCGGTAGCGCATTGGGAACGCTGCTGCAAATCAGAGATAATATCGAATACAAGCTTGAGGATGTGGAACGAGTTTCTTCTATTATATATGATGATTATTCATTAGTTCTGCACCTGCGCCATTTCGAGAATGGCTGGGATACATATGAAAGAACAGTAACGACGCTTAGACCCAAACTCCAGAATGCGATGCAAGCAACGAGGTTAAATATGGCGATGTTCATTTTTTTGCATAATCAGCATTTTAATGAATCTTATTATGGCTCCTTTGAGCAAGAGAACCTGGATATGCTGGAGCGGCTAGTTGAACAAGAGTGGTACACGACTTACCCGCAAGAGGAATATGGGAAAACGATGGTCTGAAAAAAGGTACAGCGCGACGAGCAATATGGACGGATATCCTTGTTACGGCGTATGGTTGATGTGTATCCGTTGGAAGTCAAGGAAGTCAGGTTTATGCGTTTTAGCGTCCAAATTCAGGAACTGCTCGAAGCCACAGGCGCAGATTAATCCGCATTTCCTGTATAATACGTTGTCATCGATTAGCCGGCTGGCCAAGTTTGGTGAAATTGACAAGTTGCAGAAGATGGTGCTTGATCTAGCCAAGTTCTATCGTCTCTCTTTAAATGAAGGAAGGACGGTGATTCCGATTCGCCATGAGCTGGAGCAGGCCGACCGCATCAGATTTAAAGTGATTGATAACGGCCTGGGCATGTCGCCTGTGCTCATCCGCCGAATGTTCGATCCGATGGAGGGCCAGAATGTTGGCTTCGGCATCCGTAACGTAAATAGCCGCATCCAGCTCCATTTCGGGGCTGAATACGGCGTAACGATCGGCAGCAGGCCAGGGGTGGGGACGACAGTGCAGATCGTCATCCCGGCCACTCCTTACTTCCCGGAGGAAGGGGTATGATGCAGGAATTTGGCCCCGGCAATTCCCGGTGAGGTCATCTCATGGGGATCGAGGATGACATCGAGCTCCTCCGGGGTCAACACTTTATATTCAAGGCATAACTCACGCACGGAGCGGCCCGTGGCAATAGCTTCTGCGGCGATTTTGCTGACCGTTTCGTAGCCAAGATGCGGATTGAGTGCAGTAATAATGCCAACGCTTTGATCCACGTAAGCTTGGCATTGCTCCATATTCGCCGTGATTCCTTCCAGACAGTACTTTTGGAACGACTGGAAGGCCTGGTTCATAATGCTGATGGACTGCATCAGGTTGAATACGAGCACGGGCTCCATGACGTTTAGTTCGAATTGTCCGGCTTCTGCGGCCATACTAATCGTGGTGTCATTCCCAATGACCTGGAATGCGACCTGGTTGATGAGCTCGGCCATAACCGGATTAACTTTGCCCGGCATGATCGAGGAGCCCGGCTGGCGAGCCGGCAAGGTGATTTCCCGGATTCCTGCTCTAGGCCCGGAAGACATGAGCCGCAAGTCGTTAGCAATTTTGGACATGTTGATCATGCACAGCTTCAGCGCAGCCGATGTCTCTGTATACGCATCACAGTTTTGCGTAGCGTCCACAAGCTGGCCTGCTGAGAACATCGGGTAACCGCTATACTCTGCCAACAATTTGACTACGCGTTCGATGTATTTAGGTTCCGCATTTAAGCCGGTGCCGACCGCCGTAGCACCCATATTGATTTCGAATAAAGCTTGTCTGGTCTGGTCCATTCTGCGAATGTCTCTTTCCAGCACACGTCGATAAGCTTCGAATTCTTGTCCCAGACGTATAGGTACGGCATCCTGCAAATGAGTTCGTCCCATTTTAATGATGTTGTCGAATTCCTGTGCTTTTTTCTTGAATGTATCAGCCAGCGAGCGAGTCGTCTTCAGCAGCCGATCCAGCAGATTAAGAATCGCGATATGGTTCGCCGTCGGGAAGGCGTCATTCGTCGATTGGGACATGTTCACATGGTTGTTTGGACTAACTGTGGCATAATCGCCTTTCTCTTTACCCAAAATTTCTAGCGCGCGGTTCGCGATCACTTCGTTGGCATTCATGTTGATGGAAGTACCAGCGCCGCCTTGAATCGGATCGGTAATGAATTGATCGTGATAATGTCCACCCATAATTTCGTCGGTCGCCTGGATAATCGCTTTACCGATCGTGGGGTCCAGCTGGCCAATGTCCATGTTGGCTTGGGCAGCAGCTTTCTTTACAAGGGCGAGGGCATGGATAAGTTCGGAATATATTCTGTATCCGGTAATGGGGAAGTTCTCCACGGCACGCATGGTTTGGACACCATAATAGGCATCTTTCGGAACTTCTAAGGAACCTAGAAAATCTTTTTCGATTCGGAATGAGTTGTTTGGCATGAATCTTCCACCTCTCCTTATATCTACATATATATTGTAACCTTTTTGAATTACAGGATATCCAGGTAAGGGCCTGTTTTGCACACAATTTCATGGAGTCAGAATTTATCCGGTATATAAAAACGGAAGCCTGATCGTAAATGAACAGCGCGGACTGCTTGTTAATTCTAATGTATCATGTTCCATAATTTACTCACAAGGCAGATAAGGCGGTTCGATGACTTTAATGAAAGCTGCAACTTTACTCCTGTTTTTTACGTATTAAGTTTAATACATCCGGAAAACGGGTAATTTACTTCAGTGTATTTATTAGTAATCATACATAATCATGCTGCAATATGCGATAGAGGTGGCGAAGAAAGGAGCAAAATAGCTATGAACATTGTCGTTCACAGTTCATTACCATATTACTCCCAACACCCCAGATCACCAATCTTGCATCTTTCCAGGAAAAGTGACAGGTACAATAAACCTGTTAGATTCAAGGATGTGCTTCAAGAGAAAATGAAGGCAAACCGTGACAGGCCAAAGCTTAAACAGTCTGAGTGAGAAGATTAGCATTAGCAGACATCGGTTGTTTCAACATTGCGGATGGCCCAGCTGGCAATAGCAACGCCGACAACAGATAGCGCTAGCGGCACGTAAATGATCGATGCGATCGAAAAAGCGGGGTTATGCGAGCTGATCAGCGCGACGATCAGTATAGAAGATACGATGGTTGCTGGAATGGATTGTTTGCGCAATCCGAAATATAGTGGAATCAGGCTAGTACCCGCCGTAGCGATCGAAAAAGTAAGAATCGATAACACCTGCTGCTGGAGGAAGGCCATGTCTACAATTCCCGGAATGATATGCAGAGAAGAATTCAGAAGCAGGAAGACCCCAGCCGTGAATAAGTTTGAAATAAAAACGGCTGCACCTGTTAAGGCCGCAATAAACAGCAGCTTTGCTGTAAGCACTTTTTTGCGGCTGATCGGGTAGGTGAATAGAACAAAGATGGTCTTATTCTTATATTCCTCGATAATGAGTTTAGCGACCATCACCCCTGCCAAAATGACAAAGGTAGCTCTGACAGACGATCCGATGACAACGCAGGCTTCTTCCAGATCTTTGATAGCCATTTCACCCGACGCTTCTACATAATTAATTACGATCATCATGGCAATGATACATAAGTTAGCGATAATGGCACTGATAAAATACCATCCCAGCGAGAATTTCATAAGCTCTAGCCTCATTAGTTTTATCATCAATGAACTCCTCCTTGATCCCTCTTACTGTCGCCCTGGACAAGATCGAGAAAATATTCTTCAAGGGACATGACCTTCTTGTTTATTGCTTCGATCTCGATATTTTGCAGAACCAGCGCCTTGAAAATATCTCCTTGAGAGATAGAGTTGTCGTAAATGCGAATATTCCGGTCATGCAGAACTTTAAAATTGGATATTCGGAGCTGGTGATCCAGGATGGCTGCTGCTCGGCTAGGCTCGGTGGTGATGAGCTCAATAAACTCCGTATTCTGGCCCCGGATGCTTTCCATAGACACTTCTTCGATTAATCTGCCTTCGCTGATAACTCCGATCGTATCGGCAATCTGCTCGATTTCGCTTAATAGATGAGTAGATATCAGGAGGGTAATCCCATAATCCTTGTTCAAAACTTGAAACAGATGACGTATTTCTTTAATTCCTAGCGGGTCTAGGCCGTTAATCGGTTCATCCAGTATAAGCAGCTCAGGCTTAGTCATAATGGCTCTGGCAATCCCGAGCCGCTGCTTCATGCCGAGGGAGAACTCCTTGACGGGCTTCTGATTCGTGTTTTTTAAGCCGACCATCTCCAGAGCCTCCAGGATGGCATGCTTGTTAGGATAGCCCATGTATTTACCATGCAGCTCCAAGTTTTGCGCAGCCGTCATTTTCTCATAGAAGATTGGATACTCTATGATGCTGCCAAGCCGTCCCAGCACTTCATAGGAAGAGGCTGTTAAATGTTCATTAAACAATAGAATATCGCCGGTCGTCGGCTTTACGAGATTGGTCAGCATTTTCATGATGGTCGTCTTGCCTGAGCCATTGGGCCCAAGGAATCCGTAAATTTCGCCCTTTCGAACATTTAAGTTCACATTGCTGATAACTTCCTTCCCCTCATAGGCTTTACTTAGCCCCAGGGTCTGAATGATATAATTCACGCGGCATGTCTCCTTTCGTTTATTACAACTGTATTCTAGCTGCAGACATTATCTTTTTTGTGATATGAATCTTACGAAAATCTTAAGTTTGGTTCTACCGCGCGCTGCAGTTGGATTGTGAAAGTTGTTCTTTGGTAAGGAAGACTGTGCAGGGAGATTGTTCCGTCCATCGCCTCTACGAGTCTCTTCGTAATCGTCAAACCGAGACCGCTGCCTTGAAAAGAGCGATTTCTGGATTCCTCAAGCGTGAACATGCGCTCGAAGACTCGCTCCAAATTTTGCTCCTGAATGCCTTTGCCCCGATCCCATACTTCTATTCTGATATGCGCCTCATCCGCAGTTAGAGTTAGGCCAAGTGTTTTTCCTTCATGGCCGTAACGGATCGCATTAGAAAGCAGATTGGTTAGAATTCGATTTAACGCCTCTTCATCGCCGTAGGCGTATATCGGCTGGTCAGGGATTTCAATGATGGCCTCCATGCCACTGGAGTGAACCCATTCATAGAAAGCTAAAATATTTTTGCGGCAAATTTCATTCATATGCACCTTCGTTAGGGAGAGCTGCTGGTCACCGGATTCCAATTTAGCCAAATCAAAAAAAGAATTCATTAAAGAAATGATTTCCATTGTTTTTTGTTGAATATTTTGCAGCAAGCGGCTTCGTTCCGAACTTTTCATGTCAGGCTCGTGTTGAATAATTTCGATATATCCTAATATGACGGTCAATGGGGTTTTTAGATCATGCGAGATGTTCGCGAGCATTTTCTTCATGGATTGTTCAGTTCTTGCATAACGAACGGACATCTTTTGACTTTCGGTTCGGAGCCGCTCAATGTCGTTTACTAGGGACTGTAAATATGTATCGTCGGTAAAAAGAAGTAGTTGCTCGGCAGATTGTTCATCCAAGATACGGTTTAGTTTCTGGGATACATCCACGAGACTCGCTTCGCGTTTTCGCCAGGCTGCATATTGAAGGAAGTTCAGTCCGATTGACAATACGGCGAGGAGGGCGAGGAGAAGCACTAGAACTTTCATGAGCCGAAGTCGCCCAGTTTGTAGCCGATTCCCCAGACGGTCTTAATATATTGCGGGGAGGAAGGGTTGTCCTCGATCTTCTCGCGTAGCCGGCTCATATGGACATTGATAATATTCTCGTCACCGTAATACTCGTCTCCCCACACGGAACGGTAAATTTGTTCTTTCGTAAATATTTTTTGGGGATAGGTAAACAGCAGCTTTAATATGCTCCACTCTTTAGCGGTAAGGTGAATTTCAGCCCCTCTCTTGCTGATCCGAATATTGTCGATGTCCATTATAATATCCTGTACGGTTACAATATTGGGTTGAAGTAGTGCGTTCCCCCCAGATTCTGAATATTCCGTTGCCCGGCGAATGGCGGATTTTACGCGAGCAGTCAATTCAATCAGCGAGAAGGGCTTAGCGATGTAGTCATCCGCTCCAAAGCCAAGGCCCAACGCTTTATCTACTTCGCTATCCTTCGCTGAAATAATAAGCACGGGAATGCGGCTCTGCTCTCTAATTTTCTTCAGAAAGTCCATGCCATTTAAATGAGGCAGCATGAGGTCCAGCAGAACGAGGGCAAGGTTATGCTCGCTAAACAAGCGGAGCGCCTCCTCTCCGTCCCGTGCATGAATGAGGGTATAGCCTTCTTTGGACAAATAGCTAATAACCATCTCGCTAATCGATATATCATCCTCGACAAGCAGTATGTTTTGAGCGTTATGAATCATGCCATATACCTACCTATTCCTATTCATTAGTTTTACCAAGTATTGGACTCCATTTTATCATATTTGCGCTTAATCCATACATCTTGACAGTTCAATGAATTAGGAGTTTAATTGTTGAATGGTTTTGCATAATATGTAAAAAAGAAGGCGTAACTATGAACGCTCATTTCAAGCAAATTCATCCGCTCTCTTGGACGATCATCATCGGTACAATATTTGGCCGTACGGCGATTTCCATGAGCATTCCGTTTCTATCTATTTACTTGATCCGATCTATGGAAGCAACGCCTGCAGAGGCGGGAATCGTCGTCGCCGTCAGTTCGCTGATCGGTGTGTTTTCCAGTTTTTACGGGGGTTATATATCCGATATTATCGGCCGCGAAAAAGTGCTCTACATAGCTATTTTCGGCTGGGTGCTAGTATTTGTGGGGTTTGCATATGCAAATCAGATATGGATGTTCTTCATCATGAATGCACTGAACGGCCTATGCAGGGCAACGTTTGAGCCTACTTCTCGCGCACTGCTCGCTGATATCACGCCCAAAGAGAGTAAACTGCTCGTGTTCAATTTGCGCTATGCTGCCATCAACTTAGGGGTGGTTATCGGGCCGCTGCTCGGACTTCAGGTGGGAGCTTCTGACTCGAACCGCGTATTTCTGATAGCGGCTGCCGTTTATGCCTGTTATGGTCTATGCCTGCTCATGCAGTTTTGGCGGTATTCGGAGTTGGGACAAGTTAACAGGGGGACCGAGCAACGCATTGGTTTGGCCGAGGCGTTGAAAGCGACGAGCAGCAATCGGACATTTATGTTGGTTTTGATCGGGATGACTTTTTGTGTGCTTGGCTGGGGACATTTCGATTCTACATTGGCTCAATATATGGAGCTGAGTCCACGAATTGAGGAAGGGGTCAAATGGTTCAGTTATTTACTGTCTCTCAATGCAGTAGTTGTGCTGGCGGTTCAATATCCACTTGTTCGGCTCGCGGCTCGCTTTGCGCCGGCACTGCCGATCATTGCTGGTAACTTGTTTACGGGCGTAAGCCTTGTCCTATTCGGGATGTTCGATGCCCTTTTGCCTCTCATGGCTTGTGTAGTCATTTTTACCATTGGGGAAGTGTTGACCTTCACGGCCGCGGACGTACTTATCGATCGCATCGCCGAGGCGGAGCTGAGGGGAGCATATTTCGGTATGTTTGGATTTAATAATTTGGGGATGGTGTTAGCTCCTTTAATCGGCGGTTTTTTGCTTGATAGCCTTGGAGTGGCTTCGTCGCAGCTTATATTTGCTCTTCTCGGCTTGCTGACCTTTTGCGGCGTTCCATTCTTGTATATGGCTCATCGGAGCTTGTATCGTCTGGAGCGAATGCGCGCCAGGCAGGAGGAGCGGCAATTCATCTCATCCTGATTGGCCGGTCGCCCCAAGGCCATTAACGGCTTCAATAGATGCATCTAAAGCCAAATAGAGTGCTTTGCCCCACTCAACCTTATATGATGAAATAATTCTGGGGTACTGAGCACGCGCAGGACTAACTCTTTGCAGACCCCTGTACTTCAACTGTCATGCTCCTCAAACTAGTCCGCATAATCGGCCAAGTTCCCTCATAGACATGTTATCAGTTTAGGAAATCAATCTGCAGAGGGGATGATCTCATGCGACGGATCACTTGGGCGCTAGTAATTGTAATATGCTTAAGTGCTGTATTGGGCGGGTGCGGCAAGAAGGATGCTGACGGTGTCGTCAAGGATTTGGACAAAGTCGTTGCG
The DNA here is from genome assembly GCF_003931855.1 of Paenibacillus lentus. NCBI lineage: Bacteria > Bacillati > Bacillota > Bacilli > Caryophanales > Paenibacillaceae > Paenibacillus > Paenibacillus lentus. Next base: position 2,209,875 of record NZ_CP034248.1, read on the forward strand.
AATTTGGAAAGTTATCAGGGCTCGGGAACGATGACGCTTCATACGGGCGATAAGCCTCAGGAATACAAGGTGGAGGTATGGTATCAGAATCCGTCATTTTATCGAATTGCTCTGACGAATGCCCAGAAGGACATTACGCAGATCGTTCTCAAAAATGATCAGGGTGTTTACGTGCTGACGCCCAGCTTGAACAAGAGCTTCCGGTTTCAAAGTGACTGGCCGGAAAGCCAAGGACAGGTTTATCTCTATCAGACGCTTGTGCGAAGTATCCTGACAGATAGTACCCGTCAATTTGTAAGTGATAAGGACAGTTATGTGTTTGATGTGGCAGCGAACTACAATACTCATGCATTAGTTCGACAAAAAATATGGTTAGCCAAAAATGATTATGCACCAAAGCAGGTTCAGGTATCCGATGCTGAGGCGAGAGTCGTGGTCGAGGTGAAATTCGATCAATTTAAATTTGACGCCAAGTTTGACGATAAATCATTTGATATGCAGCACAACCTGGATACGGCTGGTCAACAATCCAAAGGAACACTGCTCGAAGTGGATGAGAACGGAATGCTTGTAGAGAGCAAAGAGGCTTCTGAATCAGGAGCTGACATCGCAGAGCAGGGAGCAGATGATCAAAGTATGGAAGCCCCGGCATTAAGCGAGCCGTTCGGTATCATTGAACCGACTTATTTACCGGAGGGCGTGGTGTATAAAGATGACAAAGTCGTAGATGATAGTGATAGAAGCAGCGTCCTTCTCCGATATGACGGTACATATCAATTTACATTGACTGAATCCCGTTCAGCGGATCGTACCGTTGCGCTGGCGGCAGGGGAAGTCATCGACCTCGGGTTTACGGCCGGTCTGTTAACAGGCGATGAGTTGCAGACTTTAACCTGGACGACAGATGGTCTGGAATTCCGGATTACAAGCGATAATCTTCCTGTGCATGAGATGGTGAAAATAGCCGCGTCTATGCAGGAACAAACGGGTAAATAAGAAGAGGCTGACGGACTTGCGGTACTTCGGATAGGCTGTAGGGGCTACGAACCCGTCAGTCTGTCTCTTCTTTATATTTGGAGATATTTGGAGAAACTGGTTTTTTAGTTTAAAATTACTTCATATGCACAAAATGGTTTATTTTGTATAATTGACAGCCGCCTTCAGGAACATTACGATTAGTGTATTGTTTGATGATGGATTTTCACTCATTAGAGAAGGTGACCTACAAAGTGCAAGTGAAGTATCGACCTACCCGTGCTGAAATCGATTTGGACGCGCTTTATGTCAACTACACTGCTTTGCGAAGCAGAATACCGTCAGGCATGAAGCTGTTAGCATGTGTTAAAGCAAATGCATATGGACACGGAGCTGTTCCTATTGCCAAGGAACTTGAAAGCTACGGGGCTGATTATCTTAGCGTAGCATTTCTGGATGAGGCGTTAGAGCTGCGCCAAGCAGGTCTGACCATACCCATTCTAGTTCTGGGCTATACCCCTCCGGATGGAATTCGTACGGCGTGGGAGAATGGGGTAACGCTTACTCTGTTCAGTCGAGAAGTGCTTGACGCGATCAAGGCTATTGATCCCGGCGAGTATCCTAATAAACTGAAGGTCCATATCAAAATCGATTCTGGTATGGGGCGTCTCGGACTCCTGCCTGGAGAGGAGGCGTTAGATTTCATCCGCGATGCGATAAGCTTACCGCAAGTGGAAGTGGAGGGTTTATTTACCCACTTTGCAACAGCGGATGAAGAAGATAAGAGCTATACATTGGAACAGTACCGGCGTTTTCAGAATGTAGTCCATGCGCTGAAGCAATTTGATTTGGATATCCCGATAATACATACAGGCAACAGCGCAATTGCAATTGACTTACCGGAGATTTCGTGCCAGATGGTACGAATTGGCATTGCATTGTATGGTCTCTACCCATCGGCTGAAGTTCACAAAGAGCAGGTTGCGCTGCGTCCGGTTTTATCCCTTAAGACGGAAACGGTGCATGTGAAAACTTTGCCGCCGCATTCCTCCATAAGTTATGGAGCAAGATATGTGACCGATCGGGAGGAGATTATCGCAACGCTGCCAATAGGCTATGCCGATGGATATTCACGGATGCTTGGTGGTAAGGCACAGGTACTCATTCGTGGACAGCGTGTCCCTGTCGTCGGAACCATCTGCATGGACCAATGTATGGTTTCGCTACAATCTTTAGCTGAAGAGGCTGAAGAAATCCAAGTCGGTGAGGAGGTTGTACTCATCGGCCAGCAGTCCGGTGCTACGATTACAGCGGACGAACTGGCCTCCATGCTCGATACCATTCACTACGAATTAATTTGTATGCTGGCTCATCGTGTGCCCCGCCTATATATAGGCACTAATAAACCGCATCTTTTAGTTAATCCATTGTTTGCGTGACTCGCAGACAAAAAACTACAAAACTATCTTCCTATGGAAGGAATTTATGCTAGGTCCATCGAATGATATACATTATGCTCGAATGTTAAAGATGGAAATGATCAGGTATGTACGCTCATGCTATTTTTGGTTATAATGAAATGCAGCATACTTGATATATACTCAGCATATATTCTTTTGTATAAATATCCTTGAATATTGCTATACTGAGTCACAAGGATCTGGGTCGACAAGGTTTTGGGGGTGGATGTTTTAAGATGGCCAATATGCAGAACACCAAAAGAATTATGATCAGCTTACCGGATCATCTATTGCAGGAAGTGGATGGAATCGTTGCTATGGAGAACTCCAATCGTAGTGAGCTTATTAGGCAAGCCATGAAGCTGTATTTAAATGAACGGAAGAAGCGTTTCATCCGGGAATCTATGCAGCGGGGCTACATGGAAATGGCCAAGATTAACTTAACCATGGCCTCGGAAGCTTTCCACGCGGAGGAAGATGCAGACAGCACTCTGGACCGCCTAGTTAGCGGGGTGTGACCATTGATTGTAAAGCGCGGCGACGTATTTTTTGCAGACCTTTCCCCTGTTGTCGGCTCTGAGCAGGGAGGGGTAAGACCTGTGCTTATCATCCAGAACGATATTGGCAATCGATTCAGCCCGACGGTAATCGTTGCTGCTATTACTGCCCAAATTCAAAAAGCGAAGCTGCCAACTCATGTAGAGATTGAAGCAGCAACGCATGGTTTTGACCGGGATTCTGTCATTTTGCTTGAACAGATACGAACGATTGATAAGCAGAGATTGACGGATAAAATTACGCATCTGGATGATGAGACGATGAAGAAGGTTAACGATTCGCTGCTTATTAGTCTCGGATTAATTGATTTTTGATGAACAAGGGGAGAGTCCCCCTCAAGACGTCCTTTCTTTTTAGGGCGTCTTTATCTTGCTTTCATCTTCGGGAATATTCGCCAACCTATAACCTATATAATGAATTTTGATTTCTCGATAGCTTCAATGGCTGAATCTGGTATAATAAGCGTATCTATTTTCCGAGGAGGATCATTGTTAATGGATTATAATACTTCAGGACAGTACAATTATAATTATCCGCCAGCACCACCACAGCCGCCAGGGCATTCGCCAAGCGGCGAACCGAATACAAATGGTAAATCGATAGTTGCGTTAGTATTAGGCATATTGGCAATCATCACTCCGTATCTCGGATTTTTTATAGGAATTATCGCAATTATTTTTGCATCACTTTCCTTTAAAGAAATCAAGGTTACCCGAGAAAAAGGCCATGGCCTCTCGATCGCCGGCATGGTTTGCGGAATCATCGGTACCGTCATTTATGGTATCATTTTCTTGATCGTAATTCTTGCCATTGTTGCTTATTCCTCGGCGGAGGGCATCATCAACTACTCAAGTTTCTAAAAGCGATGACCAGACACCGTACTGCAAGTACGGTGTTTTTGCTATTTTTCTGTGTATAGATTTATAGTTTTTAGCAGACCTGAGGCGGTCATAGTCGCTAGAAAATTACCGCTCAAAACACGGTCTCTCTACTGAAAAATACGTCTCAATCGTTATCTAACATCTAGTAATGCGCCCTGTACTGGCAATAAGCCATCAATTTTGTGATAATAAGAACAGTGTAATTTGAGGATGAAAGAGGGATGACCTTGTCACAAAGTAAAATCAATCCGGAAACGGCAACGAATGAGGAACAAATTAAGGCCGAGGTTCATGAACGAATCATTACGCAGGTAGCTAAAGAGCTTGGGCTGCCTTTGAAAAGTGTACGGACGACTGCTCAACTGTTAGATGAGGGGAATACCATTCCTTTTGTGGCTCGTTATCGTAAAGAAATGACCGGCGAGCTGGACGAAAATCAACTTCGCGATATAGATGATCGGATACAATACTTACGGAACCTGGAGGTTCGGAAGCGTGAAGTGATACGCATTATTGCTGAGCAAGGAAAATTGACTGGGGAGCTGGAAGCCGCGATTGTTCAGGCGGTGAAGCTTCAAGAGGTCGAGGACTTATACCGTCCATACCGGCAAAAACGGAAGACTAGAGCCAGCGTTGCCAAAGAAAAAGGCCTGGAACCTCTTGCGAACTGGTTGTTATCTCAGCCAAGAGACGGGGAAATGTTCGAGGAGGCAGCCAAGTATATAAACACGGATCTTGCGGTTGAAACAGCTGAAGAGGCTCTGCAAGGTGCTATGGATATAGTTGCCGAGGGGATTGCCGATGAGGCGGGAATTAGGGCTTGGGTACGGAAGTACAGCATGGATCATGGCGTGATCGTTTCGGAAGCCAAAAATCCCGAAGAAGAGTCCGTGTACGAAATGTATTACGACTACCGTGAGCCTGCCAAGAAGCTGCCGCCTCACCGCATACTGGCCATTAATCGGGGAGAACGTGAGAATGTACTCAAGGTATCTTTGGAGTTGGATACGGAGACAATATATCGCCATATCGCCAGTCGGACTATTAAGGGCCACTCCGTTACCGAGGGTACTCTTCAAAGCGTAATAGAGGATTCCTATAAAAGGCTGCTGGCCCCTTCAATCGAAAGAGAAGTGCGATCGGAGCTGACGGAAAAGGCCGAGCGGCAAGCCATCTCTATTTTCTCTGCAAACTTGCGGAGTCTGCTGCTTCAGCCTCCTGTCAAGGGGAAAACTGTGCTTGGCGTAGATCCGGCTTATCGTACAGGCTGTAAGCTTGCCGTCGTTGATGATACCGGCAAGCTGCTTGAAGTGGCTGTGACTTACCCGACTCCTCCGAATAATAAGAAACGGGAAGCCGCAGCTAAGTTCAATGAATTGATTAATAAGTACGGCGTGCAGCTTATTGTCATTGGCAACGGTACGGCCTCCCGTGAGACGGAGCAATTCGTCGCAGAAGTTATTGCTGAACGCAATGACCCTGAGCTGGCTTATTTGATCGTGAATGAAGCGGGAGCCAGCGTATATTCGGCTTCAAAGCTGGCGCAGCAGGAATTTCCGGATCTGGATGTCGCCGAACGAAGTGCGGTGTCGATTGCGAGACGATTGCAGGATCCGCTAGCAGAGCTTGTAAAAATCGAACCTAAAGCGATCGGCGTCGGGCAATACCAGCATGACGTATCCCAGAAGCATCTGGACGAGAGCCTGACCGCCGTGGTTGAATCTGCGGTCAACCATGTCGGCGTAGACGTGAACACGGCGTCTCCTTCACTCTTGTCTTACGTATCGGGCGTTAATACGACCATTGCTAAAAATATAGTTAAGTTTCGCGAAGAAAATGGAAAATTCACAAGTCGCAAGCAGCTTCAGAAGGTGCCGCGCCTTGGTGCCAAAACGTTCGAGCAATGCATCGGCTTTCTGCGAATTAGTGATGGGGAGAATCCGCTTGATCGCACACCGATCCATCCCGAGTCTTACGAGGTGGTTACCCGGTTGTTTAAGGAGTTGCGTGTCGAGCTAAGCCAGCTTGGAACGAAGGAACTGGCCGAGATGCTCTCAACCTTGGAACCAGACCATTTGGCAGTACAGCTGGACGTAGGCGTGCCCACATTGCGGGATATTCTTGATAGCCTGCAGCGTCCGGGACGCGATCCTCGCGAGGAGCTTCCGCCACCGATTTTCCGTACGGATGTCCTGAAGATCGAAGATTTAACGCCAGGTATGGAGCTTCAAGGTACGGTTCGCAACGTCATTGACTTTGGGGCTTTTGTCGATATCGGCATCAAGAACGATGGATTAGTTCATATCTCCCAGCTTAGCAAAGGATATGTGAAGCATCCGATGGACGTTGTTTCCGTCGGTGATAATGTGACCGTATGGGTGCTTAACGTAGATACCAAAAAGGGACGAGTCGGTCTTACGATGCGTAAGCCTTCTGAATAAAAAATGAAGCGGCACGGGGCTGTGTTATTGTGAATAGGTGCTGCTTAAGAAGCTGTTAAGTAAAACTAGTGAAATAAAAGCATCGAGTAAAACCGCATAATTTAGCAAGGGATGTGCTGCCAGTCCGGATCTCCGGGCTGGTAGTTTGCGTTTGCGGGGGCTTTTTAGCTCTATTCCCGTGCATTTTTTTTGTCTTAATGTACACAATGGTAATACGATCCCCATCAAGGCAAATAGGTTTGAAGGATATTGCGAGGAGGCTCGATGGTGAAAACACGGTATTATGTGTCTGTGCAAGGACGTTCAGTTTTGGAGGAACAAGGCGCTGCGGCCTATGAGTGGACGATCGAAGCATCTCCTGAAATGGCAAATAACTTAAGACATATGCTGGAGTGGATTGGAAAGAAGGAGGAAAGCTCCTTTGCTGCATATACGTATCCTTGGCCGGATACGTCGGAAGCTATAGTTAACAGTGGGTATCAGAGTCAGATGGATAAAGTATATCGGGAAATTTACCGGCTTGGTACGGAAGAGACGAGGCGAGAATTACAGAGAATAGGTTATGGAGCTGAGCAGGACGAAGATTAATTTAAGATGAACGAGGAGCGAAGGAACATGTACTATATCAAGGAAGCCAAATTTCGGCGGATGGCTGAGCATAATGGTCGGGAATGCGCTGAAATACAGGTGTGGCCAGGGGCAGTTGGTGATCCAGAACTGTTCGTATATGTAGCCCGTTCACAAGCTGGCAGCGAAAACTACGAAATCATCAGAATGATTCGCAGCGATGCGGATCTGGAAGTCGATTGGTACGACAATAGCCTTCATCAGGCTTATGCCGAGGTAGCCGAGGAGAACTTCTGCGACACAGGCTGGCCTGAGCCCGCTGAACAGCGTACGAATTTTAAGGAGCAGCTGCTTGCTTATGGGGATATTTCCGAGAAATTAAAGGAGAGACTGTCAAATGGAATTGGGGAAGACATGTCTTCATAAAAATATACTTTGAAAAAAGAAAAGGATGCGTTATAATAAATAACGCATCCTTTTCATACATACTTATTATGTCCCAGTAGCTCAGCTGGATAGAGCAACGGCCTTCTAAGCCGTCGGTCAGGGGTTCGAATCCCTTCTGGGACGTATCTAAAACTCTCCATAGGAGAGTTTTTTTGCGCTTCCCAGAGGATGAGAACCCCTTGGGGGTTCGTCGTTAGTGAGATCGCCGCGTGGAGCGGCAGAACGAACGGAGTCTCGCGCTTGGTGCGCGAGTATCCCTTCTGGGACGTATCTAAAACTCTCCAAAGGAGAGTTTTTTGCGCTTCCCAGAGGATGAGAACCCCTTGGGGGTTCGTCGGAGTGAGATCACCGCGTGGAGCGGCAGAACGAACGGAGTCTCGCGCTTGGTGCGCGAGTATCCCTTCTGGGACGTATCTAAAACTCTCCATAGGAGAGTTTTTTGCGTTTATTACATTCGCTCCGGCGTAGGCAAACCAAGAACCTCAAGCGCATCCCCTAGAGTTTCTATGACTTTTGCAGTCAACCAAACGCGAAACAGCTGGACTTCGCCCCTGGCCTTAAGAATGGGGCAAGCTGAATAAAAGTTATTAAATAAAGTAGCCAGTTGGTGAGCATAGGTGCATATCGTATTGGGTGTTAAGTCTTGGCTGGCATGGTGTAAGGTATCTAACCAAGTGCTGATATGCCTTAGCAAAGCTCTCTCTGCTTGCTCTGATGAAGTTATTTCAATTGGAGCTGAAGCTGGATTATTGTTCTGCTCCCTCGCTTTGTTCAAGACACTAGTGGCACGGGCATAAGTATACAGCAAATATACTCCGGTATTTCCTGAAATTTCAGTCGCCTGCTGCAAATCAAATACCACCTCGGTCTGAAGGTTAAAGCGCAGTAAATAATACCGTATAGCCGCCGTGGCAATATCTCGACTGGACAGCCCGCTTTGCTCGGATCTCTTGCTCTCAATTACGTTCTCCATGATATCGATTAATTCGGACACTTTTATACCAATTCCCTGACGGCCAGACATCGCATACGAGCTCTTTCCATCAGATATATCAATTCCCAATTGCGAGGCTGACGAGGGGCTCAACGAAACAACGCCATAGCTCACATGATGTAGCTTTTCTGCTTCTTTCGAATAATCTAGCGCTTGAAGTGCCTGCTTTACCATAGCCTGAGGGTATTCCTGCCTGTAGTCAATGACGTTGATAACCCGATCGGCATTACCGAAATTTTTTACGATACCATGAGAGCAGGTAGTCCATAAACCATCGGAAAAGGGTTGATATGAAAATTCCTTTTGAAGCAGTCCGTATTTCCACAGATGGTAGGCGATATCTTTGGCGGTGTAAGTCAAAATGCCATTTGAACGCACCAGAACTTTCTCCATAGCGTGATCGGTCATTTCCTGAGGTTGGCCCTCCCTATTTACATCCCCTGAACTCTGCTTCAATACCCAACATCCAGCCAATTTGCCTTCGGTCTCTTGATAAAAAAGAGAGGTCTGCTGCAGAAGCTGGAATGCTGAAGACCAAAAACCTTCTCTGACGATGCTGCTCTCCCAGACTAACAAATCATACTTGATTCCAAACTCGCTCATATCTTCTATATGTTCACGTACGATACGCTCTGCGGCCAGCATGCCGATCCAGGAGACATTGGAAATACCGTTCTCTAGCGCATGCAGCACCTCGGTTCGTTTATTCGCCAAATTGTAATTAACCGTATACTCCAGACTGTTGAAGTAATTGATTTTCTATGCAAGAAAACATACTTTCCACGGAAATCCAGAATCGAAAGGATTAAAATATAAGGTGAGTTCCCGTTTGTACGAGAAAAAAGCTTGGCTAGGTGCCTTGCTATTTTCTTAATGTTCTGCACTATGGCAGTCATCAGTGCTTGTTCCTGCACTTTTTCCCGGCCACGCAAACGGGAAATGCGAAGCCCATGGAGCACTTTGGCATCCGCGAAGCTTCGCTCAACTGTTTTACAACGGAGCTTATACAAGATCTGTCCTGAAGAGCTACGGTAATTCGCTTCTACTCGCTCTTTAAACCCTTCCCAAACATGCCGCTGAATTTTACGTTTACGATTTTTGCTTGATGTACAGCTATCCAATAATGGGCATTGGCCACATAAGTCAGGGTTGGACATATATTCTTTGTATCCATTGCGATTGGTTGTGTGGTAAGTCAGCTTAGATCCATTGGGACATATATAAGCGTCTTGTTGCGGGTCATAGGAAAACTCTTCTTTGGGTATAGTCCCCTCTGCTGTAGGGGCATTACGAGTAGCGATGACACTGAAAATACCCATCTCGCTTGTTTTTTTGCATATGTAGGGCGTCATATATCCTGAATCCAAAGCAACAGCTTCTAACGTATTGTGAAAGTCAAATGTATCGATCTGTCTTTGAAGTCTTTCTATATAAACGGTTGAGTCATTCACATTTCCAGGGGTAACATGGACATCCGTAATGAGATTGAATTTGTGATCGACTGTACGATGATCCAAATAATAAAACCCTTCGGGTTTACCTTTACGCTTCATAAAGCCACTTTCTGGATCGGTGTTACTCACTCGCAGTTTTTTTTCAATCGTTTCGTTTTTCACGGGCGGCAGCGGCTTTTTTCCATGACGCTCTCGTTCTTGATTAACAGCTGTCTCCAATTCTTTTAAATATTCAAGGGGCGTTTCCGTCACAACTTGCATCGATGAACGATTTTTATTCGCGTTAGCTTGGATGTGCGTTGAATCAGTAATGAGAACACGTCCCCCTACCATGTTATGACGGATGGCCAAACGGACTACTTCGTCAAAAATGTCTTGAAAAATGGTAGATCCTTTGAATCGCACATTACGGTTGTAACTAATCGTCGAGTGATCCGGCACAGGATCCGTTAAGCCTAGACCGAGGAACCAGCGGTAGGCTACGTCCGTTTTAATTTCTTGCTCTAATTGCCTTTCGGAGTGAATGCCATACAAATAACCAATCAGCATCATTTTGAAAAGGCGAATCGGGTGAATTGGAGGCCTCCCTAATGTGCCGTGATAGTAGGGGCGAGTCATCTCCGTAATAAATGAAAAATCTACGTTTTCATCAATGATTCGTAGTAAATGATCTTTTGGTACAAGCATATCTATACTAACCAATTCAATTTGATTTCTATCTTGTTGAATGTTAGGCAATTCGCACACCACACTTTCAATATATTACCTATATTATACCAAATTAACGCGGTAATGTGATCTAGATAGGGGCTTTTTCAACAGTCTGATACTCCTTATTGGTTGTTGCGTATAAATCCCAGCAATAGTCCCCAAAACGCTCATACTCTCCCGATAAAGGAATATTCAGCAGTCCAACCACCGTATCTGCCAATTGATTGCCTAAATCGTCGATATAATTATGGACTTCGACATGATAGCCTACTCTTCTTAGCAGCCTTACTAACGTATCGCCGATACAGGAATTCCTAAGATGGCCGATATGTGCTGATTTATTTGGGTTAATGGAGGTATGCTCGATAACTACCTTTTCATTCGTGTATTTCGGCAGTTCGAAATCACGCTGTACCCATTCTTCCCAATTGATAAATAAATTTAAAAATCCGGGAGGCAGGATTTCGACTCGACTCAATAAGTTTTGCATATTCCCTTGTTCGATCAGTTTGGCCTTGATTAATTCAGCGATGTGCAGGGGCAGCTTTCTTTATATCTTGTACGATCGATTGACTTAACATCATCAAATCCCCCATATACAGTTTTTTAATAAAACAAAAAAAGCCCACGTCTCATAAGAGACGAGGACTTATCGCACTCGCGGTACCACTCTTGTTGCTAAACATAAGGTTTAACCAACTTATAAAATAACGGTTTTAGCCGGGGCTCCCTACTTATTGTTCAGAAGTCCATCTCATGGATCCGTTTCATTATTGACTCCGGCCGGCTCTCACCATCCCGGCTCGCTTTGACTTAGAGGACAATAACTACTCTTCCAATCATTGATTAGCATATTAACTTTGGCTTATTATAACCAGTTTACCAAAAAATATCTACACTTTTAGAAAACATATTAGCCAATAATCCATTAATTACTCCCCTTTTTGAAGAAAACGCTTGCATATAAAAAGCGAATATGATATAAAAAATATAAATCTAAACGTTTAGATTTCGATTGGTTTATTCAAGGAGGTGGAGAGTATGTCCAACATTAGCATTAAAGATATAGCAGCCAAAGCGAATGTGTCTACAGCTACCGTCTCCTACGTCCTTAATGGTACGCGTAATGTTCGTCCCAAGACACGTGAACGGGTACTGGCAGTAATCGAAGAGCTTAACTATAAGCCAAACGATATTGCAAAAAGCCTGAAACGAAGACGTACCGATACGATTGGTGTAATTGCCGAAGACGTTACTGTATTTAATACGCCGGAAATTATTGACGGCATCAACGATTACGGCGATCGCCACGACCTGCATATTTTGCTGACGAACCTGCGGCTGGATAAACGGATCGGCCGTGATTTCGATAACATCGACAAGTACAAAAAGTATGCTACAAGCGCTGTGTCCGAGCTGCTAAGCAAGCAAGTAGACGGCATCATTTACATTGGCGTACATACCCGGGACTTGAGTGGATTGATCGATACGGAGGGAAAACCGATCGTTTACACCTACGGGTACACCCAGGACGATGTAGCGATTCAATATAATGATGAGCAGGCCTCCTATGAAGCGATGTCCTATTTGGTTCAAAAGGGACACAGGCGGATCGCCATTATTAGTGGCTTGATGGATTCGATCCCGTCCCGGCTCCGTTTGAATGGCTATTATAAAGCGGTAACGGACTTCGAACTGCCCTTCGACCCGCTATATATCAAGATGGGGGATTGGGAGCGAGAATCGGGTTATCGGTTAACGAAGGAATTGCTGGCATTGCCGGAGCCGCCAACAGCGATATTGTCTATGAATGACGTAATGGTTGTAGGTGTTTTGGAAGCGGCTAATGAAGTGGGAGTGAAGGTACCGGCCGATTTGTCCATCATCGGATTTGATAATCGGGAATTTAGCGATTATTTGACTCCCCGGATTACAACGATGGATATTCCCTTGCATGAAATGGGATACCGGGCGATGGAGATTCTCCATGATTTCATGCGTGGAAAGAAAAGCGAGCCTATGGAAATGCCGGTCTGCCGGTTGATTGAGCGCGATTCCGTGGCTGCCCCGAGAAAATGAGTGTTTTTTCGTGACAGCTTTTCTTTTCCAGTAAAATCTAAACGTTTAAATCTTTGACTAAATGGTGACAACTTGTCGATGGGGACAAGCTCACATATATATGAACCACACATTAGGGAGGGGTCAATGTGAAAATGAGCATCAGTACAAGCAAGGGAAAAAGCAGGAATAAGATGTGGTTAATGCTATCCCTGGTAGCAGCGTTGTGTCTTGGTTTGCTGTCCGCTTGCGGCGGCAAAACTGAAAGCGGTGCCAATTCATCCGGCGCAGCAGTTAATGGAGGAAATAAAGGAACTGAAGGAAATGAAGTGACGCTTCGTTTTATGACCTGGGACTCCGGACAGACGCTTCAGCCTTACCAGAATGCAATTAACGCTTTTATGGAGAAAAATCCTGGCATTAAAGTTAAAGTCGAATCCGTGCCGGACAACTATGATCAGAAGCTGTTGACATCGCTTGCTTCAGACACTGCTCCTGATGTGTTTATGGCCTGGAACTATCCGCTGTATGTGCCGGGCGGGGCCCTTGAAGATATGCAGGCTTGGGTAGACAAGGACAATTATGATCTTGGCAAATATTATCCGATCTTAATGGATTACATGAAATATGACGGAAAACTGTGGGGACTGCCAACAACGTACTCCACGCGTGCCATTTACTACAACAAGAAGCTGTTCGATGAAGCGGGCGTACCGTATCCGCAAGACGGGTGGAAGTGGGACGAATTCGTCGATACCGTCCATAAGCTGACCAAGCCGGGACAATACGGATTCATTATGACGCCGGATGATGTTATGACGATGCAGCCCTATGTCTGGAGCAACGGCGGAGATATGGTGAGCGAGGACGGGCAAACGACTGAAGGGGTGTTGAACAGTGCTGAGAACGTGGAGACGATGACTTTCCTGAAACAGTTGTACGATGCATCCTCCAAAATCAACTCGGCGGGCAAATTCAGTACGAACAACGGTCTGGAATCGTTCCAAACGGGACAAATCGCCATGTTTGACAACGGAATGTGGCCGCTCGGAGACATTTTAAAGGAAGGTAAATTAGATATTGGAACCGTGACGCATCCTCTGCCTGAGGGCGGCAGCTTGAAAGGTATTATCCATACGTCAGGCTACTCGATGCCGAAGACTGGCAAGAACAAAGAGGCGGCATGGGAATTGATCAAGTTCATGTCGGGCGAGGAAGGAATCAAGATCATCACTGCGAATAAATTCGCATTCTCGCCAGTCATCTCCGTAGATGAAGAGAATGGCTATGCTAAAGACCCTTATTTGGAAGCGTTTGCTAAAGAGCTGGAAGGTAGCGATAAGCTAATTGCGAGTATGCGGAACGAAAAATGGAGTGAGGCCGAGGATATGATTCGCGCCGGAGTGCAGGCGATCTTCTATAATAATGCCGATATTCAGAGTACTTTGGATGATGCGGCCAAGCAGGCTCAAGCAGTTTTGAAATAACAGGTTGCAATACGGATTTATAGTAATGGAAGGATGGGGGCCTTGAGGCCTACAAGCTTACGAGCCTGCGAAAAGCTATGACAGGCTTACAAGCGAAGGGCTGCAAGGCTTCCCTTTCTCCTCAAATTGAGGTGATGACAACATGACACAATCCAACGCAGGTCATACTCTAATGAAACGTTCCTTCAGACGAAAAAGACTTCGAGAGAATGCAGCCGGTTTATTCTTTATTTCGCCGTGGTTAATCGGATTTCTTCTACTGATGTTCGGGCCTATGATGTTTTCTCTCGGAATCAGCTTCACCGAATGGAATATGGTCGGCAGTCCGAAATTTATTGGCCTTAAAAATTATATTCATATGTTCACGAACGATCCTTTCTATTTTAAATCGATGATCGTTACGTTTAAGTATGTATTTATAATGGTGCCCTTGCAGGTCATATTCGCGATATTAATCGCTGTACTGCTCAACCGAGCAACTTATGGCATTAAATTTTTTAGATCGATTTTTTATTTGCCATCTTTAATTCAAGGGGTAACGCTCGCGTTGATTTTTAGTTGGATGCTGAATGACGATTTCGGGCCGATCAATTACATGCTGGAGCTCGTTGGGCTTCCGCGGGTACATTGGTTGACGGATCCGAACGTTGCTTTATACGCACTTATTTTTATTGCTTTATGGGGCGTTGGTTCTCCGATGGTGTTATACCTGTCAGCGCTTCGCTCGGTATCTTCCGAATATTATGAAGCAGCAGATATTGATGGAGCGGGGCCAGTGCGCAAATTCTTCAACATCACGATTCCGCTGATTACGCCGACGATATTATTTAATATTTTGACGAGCCTGATCTCGGCCTTTCAGACGATTGTCCTTGCCTTCGTGCTGACGGGCGGCGGGCCGGCGAATTCGACGTATTTCTACTCCTTGCATGTCTACCGTAATGCGTTCACCCACTTTAAAATGGGTTATGCTTCGGCCATGGCCTGGGTGATGTTCATTTTGATCGTCCTGTTGACCGGCCTCGTTCTGGCATCGTCCAAATACTGGGTTCATTATGAAGACGACGGAGGTGGACGTTAATGCATGCGATAGAGAGCAAAAAGCGTATCCAAACAATTCTGGTTTTGGCTCTGATCGTGCTCTGCGCAGCGGCATTTCTCTTTCCGATCGCCTGGATGCTGTCTACCGCGGTCAAAGCGCCGGAGGATATTTTTACACCAAAGCCGGAGCTAATACCGTCTACTTGGCAATGGCACAACTTTGCCGATGCTTGGAGTGCACAGCCGTTTGGTCGCTTCCTACTAAACACGCTGATCGTGGTCGCTGTTTCAACTCCGTTTGCCATGCTGTCCGCGACGATGGTCGCATTCGGGTTTGCCCGAATCAATTTCTGGGGTAGAAGTGCTCTGTTTCTGTTCGTTATCGGTACGATGGTGATTCCTTGGGATGTAACAGCCATCCCGTTATATATTCAATACAACAAGATGGGGCTCATTAATACGCTGTGGCCCATGATTCTGCCGGGGGCGTTCGGCTCCGCGTTTTTCATCTTCCTAGCCCGGCAGTTCATTATGGGGGTTCCGCGAGATTTGGACGAAGCGGCCGAAATTGATGGGTGCAACCGCTGGCAAATTTATTGGAGCATCATCCTGCCGTTATGTCGTCCGATTGTGGTCGTCATCGGAGTATTTCATTTTGTTTGGTGCTGGAACGAATTTTTAACGCCGCTCATTTTTATAAATGACCAGAGCATGTACACGCTGCCGCTCGGAATTAACTTATTCAAAAATGCATTTAATATTGAATACGAGAAGTTGATGGCGGTATCTTGCTTATCGGTTCTGTTCCCGGCCACACTATTCTATTTTACGCAAAATCTAATCCTAGGGGGCATTTCGCTTAGCGGAGTCAAAAAATGATAAAGGTGACAGGACTGAGGGGTGGAGACATATGAACATACTGAGTAATCCAAAGTTTGAACTTGCCTTTACAGAGCGTGGAGCGTTAGAGTCTCTGTTGATGAAGGATGATCCTTACGCCATGAACTGGGTCGTGGAATCCGCATATATGGCCGAAGTGGGTTATGATGATGAAGATAAGCTGTTCGGGGAGTGGACAGCCGTAGTGAACGGCCGCACGTTGCAAAGCTCCGAATTGATGCCAACCATTGTAAAAGACAATGATCACAGTGTCAAAATCTCTTTCGATGCAGAAGGCCTAACGATTACACTGACATATCGGCTTGAAGAGGAGCAAATTCGCTGGAATATCGAGGGAGCCAACCGGTCAGGCGCGTCGCTGCGGATCGACGGATTTCATGTTTGGTTCTCGTTAGCCTATGTGATGTTTCGCGATGAAAACGTGCTGCGCAATATAAGGCAGTCGTGCGCGGTTTTCGCGCATATGGGAGGAGACTTCTCCAAATTTGCAGCGATTCGGCGCAGCAATGAGGCACCGCATCTCGCTATTTATGGAAAAAAAGGCCGCACCGCGGCGTTTGGTTCATTTTGCAGATATGAGAATCGTTTTTTGGAGCAGGTGTCGCCATCGCTTGATGGGCTGCTGTTCCATCGCTTGTCGCTCGTAGAGGATGGCAGCTCGATGCCGGAATCGGCAGCGGTCGACTGGATTTACGGCGATGAGTACCGTTCGCTCACTCTGGAAGCCGGGCAGCGTATGCAGTGGGAGTATGTGTTTACAGCATGCGATAGTCAAGAGGACTTCTATAACCGAGCGTTAGAACACGGGCATCCCCGCTGGACGTATACTCCGGTGCTGACATCAGATGGATTATTTCAAGCGGAGTTGGAGCTTCCACCCGGCCAGCAGGTGCAGCAGGTCAGGCTGCTAACTTCACCGCCTCATCAAGGCGTGATTCAGGAGGAAGACATTACGGCTTATTTCATAGTAGATGAGCAGTGTCCTCGGCTATTTCAGACCGCCATGCAGCGACGAGAGCCCGGGGAGCATAAGCTTGAGCTGCTGCTAAAGGATGGACGTAAAGATGTGCTCGTGTGGAACGTACTAGAACCGATTGATCGCATTTTGGAGAAGCGTGCGGAGTGGTTATGCCGCAACAACTATGACGGTGAGGGGAAGATGGGAAGACCTCATGCATTTTTGCCGCTATCCAATCAGGGGGAATCGTTAGGGAAGCTTACTTTTTTGCTTATGAAAAATAGTCTGACGACCCCGGTTCCCGAGCAGGTGGCCCAAGCGGAAGCCTCCGCTGTGCTTGATATGAAACGCCATTGGTTCGAGTCCGGCAACTTCTTCAAGCCGCGAGCTCTATATGGAAGCTTTTATCGTATATTTGATCTGGACTATATCGCCCATGTGTTCTACTTGCTCTCTCGCATTGAAGCTTCGCTGCTAAAGCTGAATACGCCGCAAACTTATTTGGAGTGGGCTGCGGAGGTGCTTTCTGTCCGATTGAATCCGGATTGTCACCAAGGTCAGAGAGAGAAGGACGAAACAGGTTTGAGTGGCGTGTTAATACTATACATCGATGATTTACTTAAAGATTTATGGGAGGCAGGGCTGCTGGAATGGCATCAGAGGTTGACCCGGCTATGGAAGGAGTTTGGAGGGAGGCTGGAGCGGAATACGGAACCATTTGCCGGAGCGATTACGGAGCATTTCTATGATAATGCCGGTTTCGGACCCACATGCGAGGCATTGCTCTCCGTTGGATTGCGGGAAGAAGCGGAGAAATACGGTCAGCTGATTCTGGCCAATATCGGCTTCAGTAATGATTATCGGGCGCAAAATCCGGATCGCTGGTGGGAAGCCTTGTCATACATGATCCATTCCTTGTGGGGAGGCCTTGTAGCCGGTTCCTCTCGGGTAGCTTACGAGCAACTTGGGGATCCTCAGTACTTAGAGGCCGCCTATCGCTCGACAATGGCTGTCTTTAACTGCTACGATTGGAACGTGTCGTCTACGCCACGCCGCCTGCAGCCAGGCGAAGCCGCTTCGACCTATAGCGTGGCTGCCCCGAATTTGAACATGCCGTCCCTGTCCCGCGATCGATTTGGACAATCCGTGTTCCGGGACGCAAGCGATCCACTATTTTCCTCCCTGTTCTCCAATGCGACAGGCGACGATTGGGATATGGGGGAAGAACTCGTGGCATATTTGCTTGGATTCGGCACGACGACCTATTTATATCGCGATGATCAAGGAAAGCTGCGCTGCGTCAACGGATATATTACGAAGGATGAGGATAGCTGGATCATAACCAGCTACGCAGCATATCCCATGAAGTACGTTGTTCAGGAAGAAGGATTGGTGCTCCAGGCAAAGAAGGGCGAAATGCTCAGACGAGTGCGGCTTTGGGAGGAGGAGCTGTCCGCGCTGGAAATCGTACGCGAAGATGAACGATGAAATGGAGTCTTGGTCAGGTTTTGTTCATCGAAGCAGAACATTGAGGGTGCTTGCTAGAAATAGTAGAAGCCCTGTTCCAGCTAAATTAATTAATAGGGTTAGAATAATTCGAACCACAATATGGGCAGATAAACGAAATACGCTCACATTGGCCGCAGTCGTTAGTATGCCGCTGAGAGCACCGATTGCTCCGCCTATGAAGATTAGTATTACCATTTGCCCGTCATCCCGACGCAATATCATGGGTTGCTTCTTCTTAGCTGTGACTTCTTGATTGTTGTCGATAAATATTTTAAAAACTCTCCCGATGGAGAGTACTAATACGTCCCAGAAGGGATACTCGTGCTCCAAGCGCGAGACTCCCTCCTGGGACTTCATTTTGTGTCTTTCCAAGTCGCTTTGTATTAGGTGGCTTTTTTGTTGTGCACGCAGCGCATACTTAAAAGTAGTGTAGCTACAACTTCATTTAAAAATGCGCATGTGCGCACGGTGTGCTCCCTGCACGCAAAAAGCTGGGTACATCGTGTTTGCTTTGTTTGCATGTCAGTTTGTATATTTTGCGGGATGCTAGGCTTGCATACAATGTAGATTCCTGTATGGGAGTTGCTTGAACATGCGCCCTTCAGGATGTACAGCGCATGTCGCAGTTAGAATGGTATTGGACATCGCAGTTGAAAAGACAACAAAGGTTCAATTATCAAAGAATAGAGCTATTCCTACCTGCTGCTAGCTGCTGTGGGTTCTTCTTTATTGTTGGGAAGGATTTTTAGGCAACGGGCTAAGGTGCTCGTGAATTAGAAGCCATCGCTCTTGCTCCTTGACGAATACATTCGTGGCTCTCCCCTGTCCACTTACATAGGTTCCGTTAATATAGCCCTCATAAAAATAGGTGTAATTGCATGTGGCCGATGAGTCTCCCTTATGTAGCCAAACTACATCCTGAGCGGCGTAATGCTCTTCTTTGACGACAGTCCAGACATGTTCAAAGTAAGTTTGAATTTGCTCAGCGGTTGTACAGCTTTGATCCGAGAAGAAGAAGGTAGCATCAGGATGCAAAACCAGTCTGACTTCTTCAAAGTTATGTGTATTAATTGCCTTAATATATCTGTTCAGAATGTCCATCATGTTCACCTATCCTCGTTGTATTGAATCAATAATTTTACCATAAACCAAGAACGATTCAAGCTTGTTGTCACATTTTAAGGGGCCGTATCCGTAGTAATCAATATAAAGGGTTCAATAGGCGCCTGAAGAACTATTACAACTTTATATATATTTTTAGCTAGAGGTGGGAGGAGGTATAAAATGGACCCCGATATACAGCATGTTATTTTTAAAGTTATCCAAGGGGATCTGACACAATTTGAGCAAATCATGAACAAGTATCAGCGTAAAATTTTCAGCTACTGTTATCATATGCTGGGTCATTATGCAGAGGCGGAGGATGCAGCACAGGATACTTTTATCAAGGCTTATAAAAATTTGGAGAAATATCAGCCGGATAAATCCTTTGAGGTCTGGTTATACACTATTGCGTCCAATACATGTATAGATGCTTTAAGAAAGCGTAAATCAACGAAATATTTACCATTTTTATACCAAAATGATAAAGACAATCGACATGTGGATCAAACGATTAATGATCATTATTACAACGAAGAAATATTAATTTCACTGTCCAGATTAACAATTGAAGAGCGCAGTTTACTCATATTGAGGTGCGTCTAGGATAAGGAATATACAGAAATTGCACATATTTTGCAAAAAAAGAGCGGTGGTCTTCGTAAAAAATTCCAACGAACCATATCCAAATTCAAAGTGTACTACAGTCAAGCGACAGGAGGGAATCAAGATGAAGCACGAGGACGAGCAAGACCTCAAGAAGATTTTTCATAGTATTGAGATTCCAGAAATTGATGTCACAGCATCCGTAATAAATAAATTGGAGGGCTACAATATGAATAAACGTACTCGACCATCGGGTAAATTCAAAGTGGGGACAATTGTAGTGCTGGGGACGCTCCTACTTACAACATCTGCAATTGCAGCTTATCAACAGTTTACAATAACAAATTCTAAAGGTGAGGTTGTATACGAAGAGGAGAGATTTGATAAATCCAGATATGCAGATCGGACGAAAGAAATGCAGTTCCGTAGTTTGAAGGCTCATGGATTAGCTTATGAACTGCTGCAACCAGGGGAAGTCGCGGCGTTTTATATGGCTGGAGAAGGAGATGAAGGTGAATTATATATAAGATCAGGTCTAGGGATCTCCTTTAAAAATACGAATGACCTTTATAAAGCAATTAATGATTCCCATGTTCCTGTTCCTGAAACTTTGCTGGGGAAATATCATTTTATTAATGGGGCTATTAGCTACTCAGCCGATAATATGAGTGATCAACAAAAATTCGCTCTAATTCAAGAATTAGGGCCAGAAGCTCGGCAATCAGAAGAACAGTATGCTTTCAAATTACTCGATATATCTGGGAATACTTGGACATTGCATACGGTTTACTCAGGGGAAATCGGCGACATTCGTGTAACTCAGATGAGAGGAAGTGAAAAAATAACCTTCGTTTGGCCAAGTGATGAGAGCTCTGCCTATAGCAACACCGAGGAAATTGTATTGAACAATCATAAAGTGCTCTACAGGGCTTTCGACGCTGAACATAGCGTGCGTTTTTCTGTAAGTATTCCAGATAGTGAAGATCATATTCAGCATTTCATCTCTGCTCCTAAGAAAATGAGTAAGGAAGAGGTGTTGAGTATCGTGGAGACCTATTTGCAATAAAGTAACAGGGCTACAGATAACAGTAACCGCAATCGCAGAGATTTAGATCTGCGGTTGCGGTTATTTTTTTACTATGTATGTGTTACAGTACCACGATCCGGCGAGATGCTGCTAGAGACCGTAGCTCGACATTGAGGCTTTCTTTCATCTCATCAGTCATATCGAGTAAGAGTCCGTAATGGAACAGGGAGTTCTCGCTTTCTTTCTGCCACTGAATTTTTCCGGGAAACTTATGTAGATCCTCATTCAAACGAACATGAACCGTAGCTTGAATCTGATTAGTATCTGCGCGCAGATCAAGATTCGTCTGGATTCGGCATCCCGATTTGCTAATGTCAAGCAACTCAACTTCTGCTAATTTACTATACACAGTAACCTCGTTAATTTCCCTAATTTCTATCCAGCAGGGCAAGGGTGTGGTCATAGAATAACGGAAGGGATCCGCTCTTCGTGTTGTCATTATTATTTCCTCCGTAATAGGGAATATATTCCGATTATATCGGATATTTCAGGGAAATGATATGGTTTGGTCGGTTTACTTAAATATATTAAAGAAAGAGGTGTTAGTAGTAAAGGAGTTAAGGAGTTAATTGACAGAGGCGGCTGTTTTGTGTATTCATATACTTAGTAATGCTAAATATTATGTGTAGCAAGGTGATGAGATGAGCGATACGGCCAGCCAGCTGAAAAAGGGCGTTCTAGAAATTCTTGTATTGTATTTGTTGAGCCGATCGGACTTATACGGCTATCAGTTAATTATAGAGCTGGATATACGCAGCCACGGATATTTTAAAGTGAAGGAAGGCACGCTGTACCCGGTACTCTATCGACTGGAGGATTCTCGTCATATTGAGAGCTATTGGGAACGTGATGACGGCAAACGCGGAGTTAGGAGAAAATATTACCGCATCACAGCTTCTGGCGGGCGAAGGCTTGCAGAAATGAAGCAGGAGTTAGCCCTGTTCTTCGGTTCCATTAAACAGGTGTTGGAGGTAGATGACGGTGAACGAGATTGATGAGTATGTAAATGAAGTGCTGCTTCATATTCGAGCGGATCGACAGATAAAGCGTAGAATTCGAGAGGATCTTATCGCCTCGCTGAGCGAGAGAATTGCCTACGAGTCCAACAGGTCATCGCATGAGGTCATCGCTAGCCTTGGATCTCCTGCCGAAATGGCCAAAGAATATATGGAGAATCTCAGACTGTTGAAAAAGCCCCTATCTAGATCACATTACCGCATTAATTTGGTATAATATAGGTAATATATTGAAAGTGTGGTGCGCGAGTTGCCTAACATTCAACAAGATAGAAATCAAATTGAATTGGTTAGTATAGATATGCTTGTACCAAAAGATCATTTACTACGAATCATTGATGAAAACGTAGATTTTTCATTTATTACGGAGATGACTCGCCCCTACTATCACGGCACATTAGGGAGGCCTCCAATTCACCCGATTCGCCTTTTCAAAATGATGCTGATTGGTTATTTGTATGGCATTCACTCCGAAAGGCAATTAGAGCAAGAAATTAAAACGGACGTAGCCTACCGCTGGTTCCTTGGTCTAGGCTTAACGGATCCTGTGCCGGATCACTCGACGATTAGTTACAACCGTAATGTGCGATTCAAAGGATCTACCATTTTTCAAGACATTTTTGACGAAGTAGTCCGTTTGGCCATCCGTCATAACATGGTAGGGGGACGTGTTCTCATTACTGATTCAACGCACATCCAAGCTAACGCGAATAAAAATCGTTCATCGATGCAAGTTGTGACGGAAACGCCCCTTGAATATTTAAAAGAATTGGAGACAGCTGTTAATCAAGAACGAGAGCGTCATGGAAAAAAGCCGCTGCCGCCCGTGAAAAACGAAACGATTGAAAAAAAACTGCGAGTGAGTAACACCGATCCAGAAAGTGGCTTTATGAAGCGTAAAGGCAAACCCGAAGGGTTTTATTATTTGGATCATCGTACAGTCGATCACAAATTCAATCTCATTACGGATGTCCATGTTACCCCTGGAAATGTGAATGACTCAACCGTTTATATAGAAAGACTTCAAAGACAGATCGATACATTTGACTTTCACAATACGTTAGAAGCTGTTGCTTTGGATTCAGGATATATGACGCCCTACATATGCAAAAAAACAAGCGAGATGGGTATTTTCAGTGTCATCGCTACTCGTAATGCCCCTACAGCAGAGGGGACTATACCCAAAGAAGAGTTTTCCTATGACCCGCAACAAGACGCTTATATATGTCCCAATGGATCTAAGCTGACTTACCACACAACCAATCGCAATGGATACAAAGAATATATGTCCAACCCTGACTTATGTGGCCAATGCCCATTATTGGATAGCTGTACATCAAGCAAAAATCGTAAACGTAAAATTCAGCGGCATGTTTGGGAAGGGTTTAAAGAGCGAGTAGAAGCGAATTACCGTAGCTCTTCAGGACAGATCTTGTATAAGCTCCGTTGTAAAACAGTTGAGCGAAGCTTCGCGGATGCCAAAGTGCTCCATGGGCTTCGCATTTCCCGTTTGCGTGGCCGGGAAAAAGTGCAGGAACAAGCACTGATGACTGCCATAGTGCAGAACATTAAGAAAATAGCAAGGCACCTAGCCAAGCTTTTTTCTCGTACAAACGGGAACTCACCTTATATTTTAATCCTTTCGATTCTGGATTTCCGTGGAAAGTATGTTTTCTTGCATAGAAAATCAATTACTTCAACAGTCTGAGAATCTCAATATAGGCAGGGTTGTGCCTAAGTTCACAAATATCACAAATGTAATGTATGAGGGATCCCCCTATTTTGAGTACCGCTCTAAGTTTACATTGTTTGGTGTTCCTTGGGTACATGTGAAGACTCGCAAATGGTATAGCAATCGTCCTGGGGTTGCCCGCGGAATCATTGCTATAGGCGATGTATCCATCGGTTGTATCTCTTTGGGTGGACTGGCGCTAGGAGGGATCTGTTTAGGTGGAGTGTCGGTTGGGTTGTGCTCCCTAGGCGGTGTTGCTCTTGCGGCTTTATTGGCAGTAGGTGGAGTAGCGGCAGGTACGGCTGCAGTGGGAGGCGTATCAGTTGGGCTGTTTGCCCTGGGTGGAGTAGCCCTTGGTCAAGTAGCGATCGGTGAAGTAGCCGTTGGCAAATTAACTCATCAACTCAACTCACCAGACTCTGCTTCATGGTCGTCCTCATGGCAGCTGATTAAAGAGCTGATAAATAAGGGGTTTAAATTATAATACTTCACTTCGTATAAAAAATAGAGGTTGTTCATTAGGAATTCAACTTATTTGAACAACCTCGTGTTGTTGCTACAGTTACTCAGAAGCTGAAAGCACTTGCTGAATATCCCCCTCGAGTGCCGATGGAGCTGTCCGTGCGCTATACTGTTTCACTATGCTGCTGTTTCGGTCAATAAGGAATTTAACGAAATTCCATTCAATGTCTCCGGTTCGGTAAGGTGCGGGTACATGGTTGACCAAATAATCGTACAACGGGTGGATGTTGTCGCCTTTTACGTCAAGTTTGGCGAAGAGCGGAAAGGTGACTTGAAAGTTCAAATCACAGAACTCCTTGATTTCCTTTTCTGTGCCCGGCTCCTGCCCGGCAAATTGGTTGCAGGGGAAGCCGAGGACGACCAATCCCTGATCGCCATACGTATCGTATAGTTGTTGCAATCCTCTATATTGCGGTGTTAATCCACAAGCGCTGGCTGTATTTACGATGAGCAGTACTTTACCCTTGTATTGTTCAAGCGTTGTTGCTACCCCGTCAATAGTGCGCACCTCAAAATGATATAGCTCTGACATTGTTGTTATACCAAATCACAGGCTTCCGCTGGCATCCAGTGGGCATCCTGTCCTTCCCATTTGACATTGCATCCGATCGGATTCGTTAGCGGCACGCTAACTGGTTGACCGGAGGTTAGCTCAGTTAGAGCCCGCTCAAGGTCGTTCGTTGTCATTTTTGCAGTTTCGCGAGGGTTGTCCACTCCACGCCCTGTATAAACGAGACGACGTTGCTGGTCAAACACGAAGAAGTGGGGAGTCCGCAGCGCGCCATAAGCTCTGGCTACGTCTTGATCCATGTCCCGAAGATATACCCAAGGAAAACGGTGTTCCTCCATTCTGATGATCATATGCTCAAAGGAATCTTCCGGATACGTGTTTTCGCTGTTTGCGTTAATACCGACAAAGGCTACGCCCTTATCCTTGAATTTCTCCGCAGTATGGCGGGTCACTTCATCGGAACCGACCACGTAAGGACAATGGTTGCAAGTGAAGAACACGACTAAGTAATCGGCGGAAGCGAAGCTAGCTAATGAATACAAAGCTCCATCTGTCGCCTTAAGTTCAAAATCGGGAGCCTGAGCTCCAAGCTGTAGCGTAAAACTCATGTAATACGTACCTCCTCATCAATTAAAGTTGATAGATTTCGTTTCAACATGAGCAGAGCTGGTATGAAAGTCAGACGTCTATATTGTACTTCATTTTTCTTGAGATGCCTAATCGAAAAATAAATGAAAAGCGAGCCTTTCGACCTTTAAAATGAAGGTTTTTGTCGAAAAAAACTCGCTTGTAATTATGTAAACAAAACTATAAGAGATCCGCTCCGTCAAAATGGTTGACTAATCATCTTGGTCACATTCTGTTTAGCGAAGCAGAGCATTAAGGGTGGTTGCTAAAAATAGAAAAAGTCCCGTTCCAGCTAGGTTAATGAGTAGGGTTAGCATGATTCGAACTACAATATTGGTAGGTAATCGAAATACGCTGACATTGCCTGCAGCCGTAAGTATGCCGATGAGAGCACCTATTGCTCCACCAATGAAGATCAATACTAAGGGAAGAAAGCACCATAACTTAGCGATGACAGGCAGTGGTTTGGTTACTTCGATGATCGAGCCATCAATGACTAGATTAGGAACGTCTATTCCGAAGAAGTCTCTTTTCCAAGTGGCTTCCACCTCTTGACCGTCATCCCGGCGTAACATTATCGGTTGTTTCTTTTTGGCGACGATTTCTTGATTGTTGACAAAGAGTCGGGCTTTTCCCAAAAATCCGGAAGTAATAACCTCTAGAGTTTGATTGGCAAAGCCTGTTGGATAGATCTTGTAGCGCATCATATTCCTCCTAATTTAAAATGAAATTGATCATTAGTTTATATCGGAGGTAGTGGGAAAAATTTCATAGCACTTTCGGTCTGGTGTCAAATTTTGTGCGAGACTGTCGACGATTGTTGTCGATAAATATTTTTTTAAAACTCTCCCTACTGGAGAGTTACTAATACGTCCCAGAAGGGATACTCGCGCTCCATGCGCGAGACTTCGTTTGTCCTGCCTATGTATAGCGGACTCACTTCGCCGAACCCCCAAGGGGTTCTCATCCCTCTGGACGCAAAAAAACTCTCCCTACTGGAGAGTTACTAATACGTCCCAGAAGGGATACTCGCGCTCCATGCGCGAGACTTCGTTTGTCCTGCCGCTATGCATAGCGGACTCACTTCGCCGAACCCCCAAGGGGTTCTCATCCCTCTGGACGCAAAAAAACTCTCCCTATTGGAGAGTTACTAATACGTCCCAGAAGGGATTCGAACCCCTGACCGACGGCTTAGAAGGCCGTTGCTCTATCCAGCTGAGCTACTGGGACAAAAAATATTAAAAACGCAAGCAAAAAATATTTTATCACAGGAAGCGACTTGAAGCAATAGGTAATTTCAAAAAAAATTACTTACATTAATAGCACGGACTACACGGCAAGTATTTTTATCTCGAATACGTCTATGCTATAATCTCAATTAATTGAAATACGGAACAAAGGAGGCTGCGCATATCAGCAATTCTCGACCCGATGGAAAGGACAACATCGTTCTATTTCCCAAAACATTAGATTACTATCAAATTGAGCTAACACGGATGCTGGAAACAGAAAGATACCGTGAGGCCGTTGAGCTTTTACAATTTTTATTGCAGTGCCAGGGACAAGAGCCCAGGCAGTACGATGAGTGGCAGGCCCTGCTCGATTGGCTGAACAGTGCTTTTCCAACCTTCGAGAAGGAGGAGGCGTCCGAAGAGAATCCTTATGCCGAAGAAGAGATGGCAAGGCAGCATGCAGAAGCGAAGCTGGCTGAAGACCATCTATACACCGAGAAGCTGCTGTATGCCGTTACAGAGAGGCCTTTGTCGGAACATACTTTTCTTGCCCTGGAGCAGCTTGTGTATCTTAACAAGCCCGAGGTGGACGAGGTGCTGATACGATGGGTTGAAAATACAGAGCTGCATCCGCTGTTGCAGTATCGAGTGCTTCAAACTTTGCATAGACGAGGGAAGCAGGGAACACTGACCTTGAAGCGCGGCGGTGAATCGGTCGAAATTGATGTTGAGTCTGTTCCATTAAACCCGGATCAATTCCCTGCACCGATTCAAGCAGTGTTGGAACGTGTAGGAAATGAGACGCAGGTGCATGATCCGACGCTGTTTTATTTTGCCCAGGAGCTATGGATGCAATTTATTATGGCGATATATGGCACGAAGGATTACCAAATGCTTCTGAGCGAGGAGGACGCGGTCATCGATATATGGTCGGCTGCTCTCCATTTATTGGTTTCCGAGAGCATTCCCAGCGGAAGAAACGATGAGGATATAAGAACACTTTATGGCATTACGGATGATTTGCGACTGAAATTTGAGCAGGCCTGTCGCTCGATGAGGCAGTTTGTGACAGCGGGCATTGGCGGTTAATGGGGCGAAACGATACTTGTTATGCTCTAAGAAACTCCACGTTTCTGCTCTTGTAAAAACATGTATTGTTGTTTATAATATAGTGGTTATTCTGAACGTGGACATAGAGACAGCTATACTGGAACCATGATAGCTGCTTTATCGCGATTCGGTTTCAGTATTAAGTATAGTAATATGTGAAATTTGGAGGGGAAAGCATAAAATGAAAGCAACTTGGGAAAAAATAGAGAAGAACCTCGGCGTTCTCGAGGTTGAAGTGGAAGCAGATCGTGTATCTGCTGCACTAGATAAAGCGTTTCAAAAAGTGGTAAAGAAAGCTAACGTACCTGGATTCCGTAAAGGTAAAGTACCTCGGGCGATTTTCGAGGCGCGTTTCGGCGTTGAATCGCTTTATCAAGATGCCATCGATATTTTGCTTCCTGAAGTGTACACTGAAGCGGTTGATCAAACGGACATTTTTCCTGTTGACCGTCCTGAAGTAGACGTTGAACAATTTGCGAAGGGACAACCTTTCAAATTCAAAGCAAAAGTTACTGTAAAACCAGAAGTTACTTTGGGCGATTACAAAGGCATCGAAGTGCCTGTAGAGCCTGTGGAAGTAACTGAAGAAGAAATCACTCAAGAGCTCGAACGCTTGCAGCAGCGTCATGCTGAACTAATCGTAATCGATGAAGAAGCGGCGCAAAATGGCGACACAGTAGTTATCGATTTCGATGGTTCTGTAGACGGTGTTCCATTCGAAGGCGGCAAAGCAGAGCGTTATTCGCTTGAACTTGGCAGCGGCGCGTTCATTCCGGGCTTTGAGGAGCAAGTTGTCGGCTTGGCAACGGGCGACTTCAAAGATGTTACTGTAACTTTCCCTGAGACATACCATGCTGAAGAGCTGGCTAACAAAGAAGCTGTCTTCAAAGTGAAAGTACATGAAATCAAACGTAAACAGCTGCCTGAGCTGGATGATGAGTTCGCAAAAGATGTCAGCGAGTTCGATACACTTGACGAGTACAAAGAGGATCTGAAGAAAGAGCTGCTTTCCCGCAAAGAGAAAGACAGCAAAGCAGCGCGTGAAGGAGTCGTTGTTGACAAAGTAAGCGAAAACGCTGAAGTTGAAATTCCTGAAGCGATGATCCAAAGCGAAATTCAAAACATGGTGCGCGATTTTGACAACCGTCTTCGTTCTCAAGGCATGAACCTGGAAATGTTCCTGAGCTTCTCCGGTCAAAGTATCGAGGATCTGCAGGAGCAAATGAAAGCTGATGCAGAGAAACGCGTTCGCAACAACCTGGTTCTGGAGCAAATCGCGAAGCAAGAGAATATCGTGGCTACCGAAGAAGAAATCAACAAGGAGCTTAACGATATGGCGGAAGCTTACAAGCGTAGTCCTGAAGAAATCCGCAACATTCTTGCGGCTAATGGCTCTCTTGGTAGCTTGAACGAGGATGTGACACTCCGCAAGACGATCGAGTTCTTGCTGGAGAACAGCAAAGAAGTCCCTGCAGAGAAGAAGGAAGAAGTTAAAGAAGAAGCTACAGAAAAAGCAACTGAAGAATAAGATTCGCATTAAACCGTAAGCAGCTTTTGAAGCTTGCAACAAGGACGGGATGTACAATCGTTAAGGCACGTATATTAGATGCGTGCCTTAATTTTTAACCTTTTTAAAATACATATATTGGTATTACTTGGCTGGGTAAGTCATGAGTTATATATTACGTTCAGAAAATCATACACTGTATCGAATGAAAAATGACATGAGCCTTTGAACGTGATAGAATATTTCTGTAAGCGTAAGAATTTGAAAAGGAAAAGAGGTTGGTCGCATGAGTCTGGTACCTATGGTCGTAGAACAAACAAACCGGGGAGAACGCTCTTACGATATTTACTCGAGACTTCTCAAGGATCGCATTATTTTTCTCAGCAACGCGATTGACGATGATGTTGCCAATCTCGTAATAGCCCAGTTGTTGTTCTTGGCAGCGGAGGATCCTGACAAGGATATCCATCTTTACATCAATTCACCTGGTGGTTCGGTTACAGCCGGGATGGGTATATATGATACGATGCAATTAATCAAACCAGACGTTTCTACGATTTGCGTAGGAATGGCTGCCAGTATGGGTTCGCTCCTGCTTACAGCAGGTGCGCCGGGGAAACGGTTTGCACTTCCTAACAGTGAAGTGATGATTCACCAGCCGCTCGGTGGTGTGCGCGGTCAAGCTGCGGATATCAAAATTCATGCCGAGTGGATTATCAAGACGAGAGAGAAGCTGAATCAGATTTACGTAGATCGGACGGGTCAACCCCTTGAAAAAATCGAACGCGATACAGACCGTGACTTTTTTATGAGCGCGGAAGAGGCTAAGGCCTACGGGATCATCGACAAGGTCATTAGTAAGCCGATCAATCCATAAAGGGGTGTTTACATGTTTAAATTCAACGATGAAAAAGGACAGCTGAAATGCTCATTCTGTGGCAAATCGCAGGAGCAGGTTCGGAAGCTTGTCGCCGGACCGGGCGTTTATATATGTGACGAGTGCATCGAGCTATGCACGGAGATTGTAGAAGAGGAACTTGGTCACGAAGAGGAGTTAGATTTGAAGGAAATTCCTAAGCCGAAGGAAATTCGCGACATTTTGGATCAATATGTCATCGGCCAGGAGCAGGCAAAGAAATCACTATCCGTAGCGGTGTATAACCACTACAAACGTGTAAATATTCAAGGCAAGGTCGACGATGTTGAACTGCAGAAGAGCAATATTTTGCTGCTGGGTCCTACGGGCTCCGGTAAGACATTGCTGGCGCAGACGATGGCGAGAATATTGAACGTGCCATTTGCAATTGCGGATGCGACTTCTCTGACGGAAGCCGGGTATGTTGGCGAAGATGTGGAGAATATTTTGCTGAAATTGATCCAAGCAGCTGATTATGACGTGGAGAAGGCGGAACGCGGCATCATTTATATCGATGAAATTGATAAAGTGGCCCGTAAATCCGAGAATCCGTCCATTACTCGTGACGTATCTGGTGAAGGAGTGCAGCAGGCTCTCCTCAAAATATTGGAAGGCACAGTAGCATCTGTTCCTCCGCAAGGTGGACGCAAACATCCGCATCAGGAATTTATTCAAATCGATACGACAAACATTTTGTTTATTTGCGGCGGAGCCTTTGATGGTCTGGAGCAAATGATAAAGCGTCGGATTGGTAAAAAGATTATTGGTTTTAATGCGATGAGCGAAGGTCAAAAGGATCTTAAGCCAGGCGAATATCTCTCCATGG
Organism: Paenibacillus lentus; assembly: GCF_003931855.1. Classification (NCBI taxonomy): domain Bacteria; kingdom Bacillati; phylum Bacillota; class Bacilli; order Caryophanales; family Paenibacillaceae; genus Paenibacillus; species Paenibacillus lentus. The sequence goes on from NZ_CP034248.1 coordinate 2,241,109, forward strand.
TTCTTCCGGAGGACTTGCTTAAATTCGGCTTGATTCCTGAATTTGTCGGTCGCTTGCCGGTTATTTCTACCCTAGAGCCGTTGGATGAGAACACATTGGTGCGCATTTTGTCCGAACCGAAGAATGCTTTGGTGAAGCAGTACCAGAAGCTGCTTGAGCTTGACAATGTGAACTTGACCTTTGAAACGAAGGCGCTGGAAGCTATTGCTCAAGAGGCGATTAAACGGAATACAGGCGCCCGCGGACTTCGGGCAATCATTGAAGGCATCATGCTCGATTTGATGTATGAAGTTCCTTCGCGTGAGGATATTACAGATTGCGTCATTACGGAGAAGGTGGTTCAGGATAAGATGGTTCCTGAGCTCCAGCCGAAGAAGAACAAGAAGCAAGAAGAGAGCGCGTAAGCCTACTTGGCGATTACGCTACAAAATAGATGTCTAGTCCTCCACCTTTGCGAGAAGCGCGTCAAGTTACGTGTTCGCTTGCAGGGGTGGAGCTTTGACGTTATGGGAGAGACATGAAATGACATTCTTGAGACAAGATACCCGGCCGGTCAAAGTAGGTAATCTAACGATCGGCGGCAGTAACGACGTAATCATTCAGAGCATGTGTACGACCAAGACAGCAGATGTGGCCGCAACAGTGGCTGAAATCCACCAGCTTGAGGAAGCGGGCTGCCAATTGGTTCGCGTGACCGTGAATAATGAAGAAGCTGCAGCGGCGATCAAGGAAATCAAGAAGCAGATTCACATACCGCTTGTGGCAGATATTCATTTTAATTACAAACTAGCACTACTAGCCATTGAGAACGGTATTGATAAGGTTCGGATTAATCCAGGGAATATCGGCCGTAGAGAAAAGGTTGAAGCTGTCGTAAAAGCCTGCAAGGAAAAGGGCATTCCGATTCGTATCGGGGTAAATGCAGGATCCCTTGAAAATCATTTGCTCGAAAAATATGGCTATCCTACGCCGGAGGCAATGGTAGAGAGTGCGTTGTTCCACATCGGAATTTTGGAAGAGCTTGATTTTCACGATATCATCGTGTCGCTCAAGGCGTCTGATGTACCTATGGCTATTGCTGCGTATTCCAAAGCGGCGGAGGTTATCCCTTATCCGTTGCATCTCGGCATAACCGAGGCAGGAACGTTATTCTCGGGTACCGTCAAAAGTGCAGCTGGCATTGGGGCGCTGCTATCCATGGGCATCGGTTCTACGCTTCGTATTTCATTGAGTGCCGACCCTGTTGAGGAAGTGAAGGTGGCTCGAGAGCTGCTCAAAACTTTTGGTTTAATTTCAAACGCCGCGACATTGGTGTCTTGCCCGACCTGCGGACGGCTGGATATCGACCTGTTTGCTATTGCGAATGAAGTGGAAGACTATATCGCCAATCTGAAAGTGCCGATTAAGGTTTCTGTACTCGGCTGCGCCGTGAATGGGCCGGGCGAAGCGCGCGAAGCTGACATCGGCATCGCCGGAGCGCGTGGTGAGGGTCTTCTGTTCCGATATGGAGAAATGATCCGTAAAGTACCGGAAGCGGACTTAGTTTCGGAGTTGAAGAAGGAAATCGACCACATCGTGGAAGTCTATGAAGCGACAGGCGAAATTCCTGGTCGTAAAGAGCACCGGGCAGCGAACGCAAAGGCATAGTATGGGCATTGAATGTGCACAAATACAAGCAATAAGTACTTGCGTTGTGTTCTGTTCCATTAAATATGAATGAGTACGAGCGCAAGACAAGTGTGGAAATGATATGAACGAAACCGTTAACCGCACTGTAAACCATACTGTGCACCGTAAACCAAACCGATCAGTAAACCAAAAACTGGCCTGTAAACTAACTGACCCTAAAGCCAACATTAAACCGTATTGTGTACACACACACATACCCACCATAAAGCGGTTATGCACAATCGTAAACCATACTGTACACCGTAAAGCGTTATGTAAGCCGTAAACTGTACAGTACACCGTAAAGTGGTTATGTAAGCCGTAAACCATAATGTAAACTCTAAAGCGTTAAATAAACCGTAAACCGTACTGTAAATAGTGCAGTTTGCGGTTTTTTTTTATATTTAGATTGCTGGGCGGACGTTATTGGATATCTTGTTTTTTTGCATGCTTTAGTTTGTTTTTAAGGCACAAGAGGCTAAATAGTTCTTGTTATATACGGTACCCTATACGTTGGCGAGTGTGGCATCCATCTAGTTGTCTAGTTTCATAATGAATTTAAAGACTAAATGTATTTCATCAGACTGTTGAAGTAATTGATTTTCTATGCAAGAAAACATACTTTCCACGGAAATCCAGAATCGAAAGGATTAAAATATAAGGTGAGTTCCCGTTTGTACGAGAAAAAAGCTTGGCTAGGTGCCTTGCTATTTTCTTAATGTTCTGCACTATGGCAGTCATCAGTGCTTGTTCCTGCACTTTTTCCCGGCCACGCAAACGGGAAATGCGAAGCCCATGGAGCACTTTGGCATCCGCGAAGCTTCGCTCAACTGTTTTACAACGGAGCTTATACAAGATCTGTCCTGAAGAGCTACGGTAATTCGCTTCTACTCGCTCTTTAAACCCTTCCCAAACATGCCGCTGAATTTTACGTTTACGATTTTTGCTTGATGTACAGCTATCCAATAATGGGCATTGGCCACATAAGTCAGGGTTGGACATATATTCTTTGTATCCATTGCGATTAGTTGTGTGGTAAGTCAGCTTAGATCCATTGGGACATATATAAGCGTCTTGTTGCGGGTCATAGGAAAACTCTTCTTTGGGTATAGTCCCCTCTGCTGTAGGGGCATTACGAGTAGCGATGACACTGAAAACACCCATCTCGCTTGTTTTTTTGCATATGTAGGGCGTCATATATCCTGAATCCAAAGCAACAGCTTCTAACGTATTGTGAAAGTCAAATGTATCGATCTGTCTTTGAAGTCTTTCTATATAAACGGTTGAGTCATTCACATTTCCAGGGGTAACATGGACATCCGTAATGAGATTGAATTTGTGATCGACTGTACGATGATCCAAATAATAAAACCCTTCGGGTTTGCCTTTACGCTTCATAAAGCCACTTTCTGGATCGGTGTTACTCACTCGCAGTTTTTTTTCAATCGTTTCGTTTTTCACGGGCGGCAGCGGCTTTTTTCCATGACGCTCTCGTTCTTGATTAACAGCTGTCTCCAATTCTTTTAAATATTCAAGGGGCGTTTCCGTCACAACTTGCATCGATGAACGATTTTTATTCGCGTTAGCTTGGATGTGCGTTGAATCAGTAATGAGAACACGTCCCCCTACCATGTTATGACGGATGGCCAAACGGACTACTTCGTCAAAAATGTCTTGAAAAATGGTAGATCCTTTGAATCGCACATTACGGTTGTAACTAATCGTCGAGTGATCCGGCACAGGATCCGTTAAGCCTAGACCGAGGAACCAGCGGTAGGCTACGTCCGTTTTAATTTCTTGCTCTAATTGCCTTTCGGAGTGAATGCCATACAAATAACCAATCAGCATCATTTTGAAAAGGCGAATCGGGTGAATTGGAGGCCTCCCTAATGTGCCGTGATAGTAGGGGCGAGTCATCTCCGTAATAAATGAAAAATCTACGTTTTCATCAATGATTCGTAGTAAATGATCTTTTGGTACAAGCATATCTATACTAACCAATTCAATTTGATTTCTATCTTGTTGAATGTTAGGCAATTCGCACACCACACTTTCAATATATTACCTATATTATACCAAATTAACGCGGTAATGTGATCTAGATAGGGGCTTTTTCAACAGTCTGATTTCATGCAGTTGGATTGCTTTGTTTCAAAAAAATACTTGGGCTAAATGGAAATCATGTAGTTAGTTTACCTGAATTGGATCGAATAGCCGTAATAGCCTAGAAGTAAATGTAGGGTTGCAACTAGAATAAAAAGTGGACAGTCCTTAAGTGAACCTAGATAATAATCCTTAAGGGAGAGATGTCCGGATGGAACGTAATAGTTACAGTGAAGAGTTTAAGAAGCAGACAGTGAAGTATATTTTAGAGCAAAGTAAGTCCATGCCGCAGTTGGCCGAAGAACTCGGTATATCTGCCGGTGTGTTGCACAACTGGAAAGCACTTTACCGCGATGAAATCCAGCTGGAATCTTTAGTCACACCGGAGAGAGTGCGTCAACTCGAACAACAACTGCGTAAAAAGGAACTGGAGAATCAAGAGAAGGAGCGGGAAAATCAAGATCTCCAGGAAGAACTCGCTATATTAAAAAAGGCGCTGCACATCTTCAGCAAAGAAAGGAACTGAGGTTCCAATTCATTGAAGAACATCGCTCCGAGTTTTCGGTGGAGAAGATGTGCAAGGTTTTACAAGTGTCTCGGAGTGGCTTCTACAAGTGGCAAAAGGCATTGCCTAGCGAGCAGAAACTTCGAAAGGCGAAGGTTCTGGAGAGAGTCAAGTATCATTTTCATGACTCCGGGGAACGCTACGGCAGTCCTAAGATTACCCGAATGCTGTGGAAAGAGCGTATCCAGGTCGCGGAGCGCACAGTTAGCATCTACATGAAAGAACTGGGGTTGCGTTCTTGTGTCTCCCGTAAATTTAAGGTGCAGACGACCGATTCCAATCATGACTCACCCATTGCTCCCAATGAGTTGAACCAGAACTTTGCCGTATCTGAACCGAACAAAGTGTGGGTTGCAGATATTACCTACATCCCCTGCCGAGAAGGACGGCTGTACTTGGCTAGTCTGATGGATCTGTGCACACGCGAGATCGTGGGTTGGCGTCTTTACGGCCGGATGACAACAGAACTTGTCTTAGATGCTCTAGAGGCCGCATATGATGCGAAAAAACCAGGTAAGGGATTGCTTCACCATTCCGATCGCGGTTCACAGTACGCATCGAAGGAGTACCGTGACAAGCTGGAATCGTATTCCATGAAGGTTAGCATGAGTCGTAAAGGGAATTGCTACGATAACGCTTGTATCGAGTCATTTCACAGCATCTTGAAAAAAGAACTCATCTACAGAACGAAGTTCAAGACCAAACAACAGGCTTACGAGACCATTTACAGGTACATTGAATTTTTCTACAACCGCAAACGAATCCACAGTTCAATCGGCTATGTGTCGCCGGTTCAATTTGCTGCGCAATTCAAGAAGGAGACGGCGTAAACTTTCACTTAATAGGTGTCCACTTTCTTGACAGAAGTCCAGGTTTACAGTTAGTTGCCTCTGACATGGTGAAAATCAGCGAATTTACTGTATGAATACATTTAGGTTTAATTTAGACACCTTGGTGTCCCTTGGTTTTGCCATACCAACCATAGAGACGGCCCATCCCCAAAGGAATGCTCAGATCCCGAAGCCTGACGAACCTTCACGAATGGAGGTCGAGTTCTTTTGAAAAGTAAGCTGAATGACGTTTATTCATTACAATTTAGCTATTATCTGCGTTTTATGAGGAACGAATAGGGCAATACTACCATGTATCAGTAAATGTGTGGGAGGATCTGTGTAATGGAGCTAAATGTAATTTTGATGTCCGTACAAATGTTTTTTGCCGTGGTGATTGGTCTATATTTCTGGAATCAGCTTCGCAGTCAGAGGGGGAATCGAACCGCGGTAGATAAAGAGTCGCGCAAAGAAATGGAGAAACTGCGCAAATTACGGGCGGTTTCATTAACGAAGCCGCTGGCGGAACGTACGCGTCCGGCTACAATGAATGACATCGTCGGCCAGAAGGATGGACTTCGGGCTTTGAAGGCCGCATTATGTAGTGCTAATCCTCAGCACGTCATTATTTATGGCCCGCCGGGGGTCGGTAAGACGGCTGCGGCTAGAGTAGTCATGGAAGAAGCGAAGAAAAATCCGATATCCCCGTTTAAAGCAGACGCCAAATTTATTGAAATGGATGCGACAATTGCGAGGTTTGATGAGAGAGGGATTGCTGATCCGCTTATTGGTTCGGTTCACGATCCGATTTATCAAGGAGCAGGTGCTATGGGGGTTGCAGGAATTCCCCAGCCGAAGCCGGGGGCGGTGACCAAGGCGCATGGCGGTATTTTGTTTATTGATGAAATCGGGGAGCTTCATTCTATTCAAATGAATAAAATGCTAAAGGTGCTTGAAGATCGCAAGGTGTATCTGGAAAGTGCCTACTATAATTCCGAGGATTCTGGAACTCCTGCATATATCCATGATATATTCCAAAACGGATTGCCTGCCGATTTCCGCTTGGTCGGAGCGACCACTCGTTCTTCCCATGAAATTCCCCCGGCACTCCGTTCCCGCTGCATGGAAATTTACTTTCGTCCGCTGCTGCCGGATGAGATCGCCCAAATTGCCGAGGATGCGGTAAAAAGAATCGGCTTCCAGCCGTGTCCTGAGGCGATTGAAGTTATTAAGAAATTTGCGACCAATGGGCGGGAGGCAGTGAACATGGTTCAGCTTGCGGCAGGGCTTGCCTTGACCGAGCAGCGTGATCATTTGCTCGCTTCCGATTTGGAATGGGTGGCTACGAGCAGTCAGCTTTCACCGCGCCCGGATCGTAAGGTCAATGAGCAATCAGAAATTGGTGTGGTTAATGGGCTTGCTGTGTATGGGCCTAACATGGGAACACTGCTAGACATTGAAGCTACGGCTGTTCCCGTCCAGAAAGGCAAGGGCGTCTATACCATTACAGGGGTGATCGATGAGGAAGAGATCGGTGGAGGCAATCGGACGCTCAGGCGCAAAAGCATGGCCAAAGGATCGGTGGAGAATGTGCTAACCGTGCTTAAAAGCGTCGGACTCCATCCGGCAAACTACAATCTTCACATTAATTTCCCGGGAGGGACGCCGATTGACGGTCCATCTGCTGGAATGGCTATAGCTACAGCGATTGCTTCCGCGATTAAGCGAGTACCGGTTGATAATCGGATCGCTATGACCGGAGAGTTAGGCATTCACGGCAAAGTGAAGCCGGTTGGCGGAGTGGTTGCCAAGGTCGAAGCCGCCTTCCAAGCTGGAGCGACAACGGTGCTCATTCCTAAGGATAACTGGCAGACACTATTTGAAGGCTTGCAGGGGCTGAGAGTCATTCCCGTAGAATCGATATCGGAGGCATTTCGCCATGTTTTTGGGCCTGAAGCGGAGAAAAATTTTGACCTGTCGCTAGGTGGAGATTCATTTGTTCCGACGCCGGCTCCGTTTCTGCACGCAGAATCTCCGCGAGGAGGCGCGATTTAACATTGGTTCTAGAATCTAAGGTATCTCAGCTATCTCAGAAGTCTAAGAAAAGGAAGTCTAGGTCTGCCTAGAAGTCTGTCTAGATAGATTTTTAGTCTGTGCATCCGTATCGGAATCCGGATAGGGGCGTAGTGTATCTTTATCGGAATTTGCTTAAATATAGACCGAAGTGTGTGTGCTGCTCGGGCTTAATAATGAGCTTTTCAGTCGGAGTGATTTATAGGGGCGGCTGCATGTGGCAGTCGCTCTTCGTTGGTGTTTTCAAGAAACATTTGCTAAAATAGGACTAATATCTAACGAGAACGTTTGGAGGTGCGAAAGCGATGGGATCCACTAAATCTAAAAGCCGTCGTTTTCCTTTATTGCCCTTACGCGGCCTTCTCGTCTATCCGAGTATGGTTTTGCATTTGGATGTAGGCCGGGAGAAATCTGTAAAGGCGCTGGAAAAAGCGATGGTAGACGACAATTTGATTCTCCTCTGTTCTCAATCTGAAGTGAACATTGAAGAGCCTACCCAGGAAGATATTTTTCGTATTGGTACAGTAGCGAAGGTTCGGCAGATGCTAAAGCTCCCTAATGGAACGATTCGTGTATTGGTTGAAGGGGTGGAGCGAGCCGAGATTATCGAATATTTGGATAATGATGAGCACTACGAGGTGCTTGCACAGGAACGTCCCGAAGAGGAGAGGCTTGATCCTGAAGTAGATGCGCTTATGCGTACCGTGTTGACTCAATTTGAGCACTATATTAATTTGTCCAAGAAGGTCACGCCGGAGACGCTGGCTGCGGTGTCCGATATTGAAGAGGCTGGGCGTCTGGCCGATGTTATTACGAGCCACTTGTCGCTTAAAATTAAGGACAAACAGGAAATTTTAGAGACGATTGATGTAAGTAAGCGGCTGGAGAAGCTGCTGGACATTTTAAATAACGAACGTGAAGTGTTGGAGTTGGAGCGCAAAATCAGCCAACGTGTTAAGAAGCAAATGGAGAAGACGCAGAAGGAATATTATTTGCGTGAACAGATGAAGGCGATCCAGAAGGAGCTCGGTGAAAAGGAAGGCCGGGCTGGTGAAGTAGAGGAACTGCGTGCCCAACTGGAGGAGAAGAATCCGCCAGAGCACGTTCGTGAGAAGGTTGAGAAAGAGATTGATCGATTGGAGAAAATGCCAGCTAGTTCTGCGGAAGGCGGTGTCATTCGCAATTATGTCGATTGGCTGCTGAGCTTGCCATGGAATGAAAGAACTGAGGATGATCTGGATTTGATCAAAGCGGAGCAAGTGCTCGATGAGGATCATTACGGTCTGGATAAGCCAAAGGAGCGCGTGCTGGAGTATTTGGCCGTGCAGAAGCTGGTGAAGAAGCTTAAAGGGCCGATACTCTGCCTTGTCGGACCGCCAGGCGTCGGAAAAACCTCGCTAGCTCGCTCGATTGCCCGTTCACTTGGACGGGAATTCGTCCGCATATCTTTGGGTGGTGTAAGAGACGAAGCTGAAATACGTGGACATCGCCGGACTTACGTGGGAGCGATGCCAGGTCGGGTTATTCAGGGCATGAAGACGGCAGGTACACTGAATCCTGTATTCCTGCTCGATGAGATCGATAAGATGGCCTCTGATTTTCGCGGAGATCCATCCTCAGCATTGCTTGAAGTGCTTGATCCTGAACAGAATAATACCTTCAGCGACCACTTTATTGAATTGCCGTTTGATTTGTCGAACGTGATGTTCGTGACAACGGCGAATGCGGTTCATAACATCCCGAGACCCCTGCTGGATCGGATGGAAATGCTCTATATTCCAGGATATACCGAGCTAGAGAAGCTGCAGATCGCTTCGCGATATTTGCTACCCAAGCAGAAGCGCGATCATGGACTCAGTCCGGAGCAGCTGGAAATTAGTGAGGAAAGTTTGCTGCGTACGATTCGGGAATATACCCGGGAATCGGGTGTGCGTAATTTGGAGCAGCAGGTCGCAGCCCTGTGCCGCAAAGCGGCCAAGAAAATCGTGTCGGAGAACGTGGAGAGCATCGTCATTGAACCAGATGAGATTAAGGATTACCTTGGCGTTCCGAAATACAGGTATGGTGTAGCGGATCTGGAGGATCAAATCGGAACCGTAACAGGTTTGGCCTGGACGGAAGTCGGCGGCGAAACTCTTGTCATCGAGGTAACGGTCGTACCGGGAACCGGGAAGCTGACCTTGACTGGAAAGCTTGGTGATGTAATGAAAGAGTCTGCCCAAGCCGCTTTCAGCTATACAAGATCAAGAGCTGCGGAGTTGAATATTCCGCTTGATTTCCATGAGAAGAATGATATTCACATTCATATTCCAGAAGGAGCTATACCGAAAGACGGCCCTTCAGCTGGTATTACGATAGCTACAGCGCTGATTTCCGCGTTAACGAACCGCTTCGTCTCTAAAGATGTCGCTATGACCGGGGAAATCACGCTACGGGGCCGCGTGCTACCGATCGGCGGCTTGAAAGAGAAGTCGCTGGCAGCTCACCGAGCTGGATATAAGAAAATATTGCTTCCCAAAGACAACGAACGCGATTTGCGCGATATTCCGGAGAGCGTGAAGGAAGATGTTGTGTTTGTTCCTGTGTCCCATATGGATCAGGTGCTGGAGCACGCCCTTGTAGATCAATCCGGGATCCATTAGAGAGGAATTCGACTTATGAAAGTAACGAATGCAGAATTTGTGATCAGTGCTGTAGGCCCTGATCAATATCCAGGAGACGCCTTGCCAGAGATTGCTTTGGCTGGGCGCTCCAATGTTGGTAAATCATCGCTGATCAACCGGATGATTAACCGTAAAAATCTGGCTCGTACAAGCTCTACGCCAGGAAAGACGCAGCATTTGAATTATTACCGCATTAATGATCAATTGTATTTCGTCGATTTGCCCGGGTACGGTTATGCGAAGGTATCGAAAACGCAGCGCCAGGTATGGGGGCAGATGATTGAGAAGTATTTGCTGGAGAGAGATGCATTGAAGCTGATCCTGCTTGTCATCGATTTAAGGCATCCACCAACGAAAGACGATGAGATGATGTACGATTGGCTAAAACATTACGATTTACCGGTGTGCGTTGTTGGCACGAAGGCAGATAAAATACCAAGATCCCGCTGGCAGAAGCATATTAAAATTATTAAGGAGTCACTCGTTCTTCGGGCGAGGGATCAATTCGTGATGTTCTCCTCGGAGGAGGGGATTGGTAAGGACGAACTATGGAGCCATATCAGCCGCCACATTCTTCAAGAGAAGCAAGCTGCCGAGAAGGAAGTCCAAGAGTGATTATATTAATAAATCGGTAGATGATAAAGGGATTTGAAGAAGTTGCAGCAGGAAAGTGAGCATGCAGGGGGATTTTTGCGGTTGAGAACGGATTAATCCGTTTTTTTCTGAAATATGGCAGGAAATCACGTTTCAGACGCTGAGCAATACCTTCAATGAGTGGTGTATAATTATGATTAAGGATTGCTAAAAGAATTGAGGAGATTTTTATGGCTCAGCGGTTAGCCACAGAATATGTTAATGCCAGTTTACGCTTGTCGGAAGTTCAGATGTCCCAGTTTATTCACAAGGTATATGATCCTCATGTACGTCAGCGGGTTAAGGTCCTGGATAATGGCGGCCAAGAGGTAGTGCTGGAGGATGATAGCGGAGAAGAAGTTCATCTGCCTTTTGACCGTAAGGACGGATATTACGTCTGTGAATTGTCTTTCCGCTTGGAAAAACCCCATTTAACCAATGTTATGCGACTGTTGTTTGCTGCATTCAAAGGCTCAGGTATGGTTACACGCATTTATAACGGATTCATGATGATGTATTATTATCAAGAAGGCCGCGTACGTAAAATAGTGGAGTATTCCCGTGATTCCTACAAGTTGGTATATGAGCACAAGGATACGGTCGGCGAGCTTCAGCGCATATACCGCAACAATGACGTCGAGCGGGAGATTGAACAGATTCATCGCGAGGTGAATGTACTTCTCGACCAGCGGTTTGTTGCACAGGATTCTACAGCTCTGCAACGGATTGATGGAGAGCTTCGCAAACACACCCGTCGATTGTTTGTCCTGGAAGCCTAAACAGCTATAATAATAATTTTTAGACCACTGTCACCATGGATGAGAAAATAACATAAAGTGGTAAGGAAAACTACTCTATTGCTAGAGTAGTTTTTTTTTCGGGCAAATAAATTAACTTTTTTTGCGAAAAGTGTTGCATTTGTTACGGATAGATGGTATTTTTAATCTCGTTGAAAAGAATATAGGAACCAGGATTCACTCAGGACATGGAGATGTTGCGAGAGATTTTTCCCTCGGGAAGTGAATGACGTAGGTCCTAGCGGATGAAATTTTTTCAAACATTTTATTCCTAGGAAGGGGGAACCGAAGGATGGAATATTCAACTTTCGGAAGACACGTTGCTGTTGATACTTGGGGAGTCGACTTTGAGGTACTGAACAATGCAGAGCTATTGCAAGCTCATTTGGTGGAAGCTGCTGAATCTTGTGGAGCAACGGTATTGTCCGTGCAATCCAAACAGTTCGAACCGCAAGGTGCGACGGTACTTGTGTTGTTGTCGGAGAGCCATCTCTCGATTCATACGTATCCTGAGAGAGGGTTTGCTGCTATTGATTGCTATACTTGTGGGGAGACGGTTGATCCACAATTGGCGATCGATTACCTGGTGTCCGTATTGAAGCCGGAGAAAGTTTACGCGAAGAAGATCATTCGCGGGTTGGGCGAGCTTGAGGTTGTAACGCCGGTTATGAATCAAGTAGAGCTTGTATAAAGAAAAAATGAAGACTCAGTGGTTTCGTAGCTCATAGTTTGCGAAAAATTGGGGACAATAAGATAACCATGGAGCAATTCCATGGTTATTTGTTTTTTGGTGGTAGAAATTGGTTGTTTTCATAAAGAGTTCATAAAAAGCTCATCAAAACCACCAGGTAATCTGCTGTTCGTGTGATATAATTAACATAGTTTGTTTTTGGTTGATGCTGTGACATCTTAAAAAGGCAGGTGAACTTGCAATGCACATCGTCGTAGTCGGGTTGAACTATCGTACAGCGCCTGTGGAAGTCAGAGAACGTTTTACTTTTGCCGAACGGGATTTGCCGCAAGCGTTGCAAGAGTTGAAACGCACCAAGAGTGTATTGGAAGGCGTCATTATAGCAACCTGCAACAGAACTGAAATTTATGTCGTTGTTGATCGATTGCATATGTGCGGTTACTTTATCCGCAGCTTTATGGAGCAGTGGTTCGGGATTCCAAGACAAGAGTTTACCCAGCATTTATATATGTATGAGGATGAGCAAGCCATTCGCCATCTATTCCGGGTCACATGCGGCCTTGATTCGATGGTGCTTGGCGAGACGCAGATACTAGGTCAGGTTCGGAGCTCCTTTTTGCTATCTCAAAGTGAAAAGGTTACGGGTACATTGTTTAATATGCTCTTTAAGCAGGCCATCACTCTTAGCAAAAGGGCCCATTCTGAGACGGCAATCGGCGAGAGCGCCGTATCGGTGAGCTATGCGGCTGTGGAGCTCGGCAAGCGGGTCTTCGGCAGCTTTGAGGGTAAGAAGGTACTTATCCTTGGCGCAGGCAAGATGAGCGAGCTTACAGCGAAGCATTTAAGCGGAGGCGGCGCAGCGGAAGTGCTGGTTGCCAATCGAACCTTTGGCCGAGCCCAAGAGTTGGCGGCCAAATTTGATGGAATTCCTTGCTCGATGCAGGAAGCGATGCAGCGACTGCAAGATATTGATATATTAATTAGCTCTACGGGGGCGGATGGTTACGTAATTACATCATCCCAAGTTCAAAATAGCATGAAGCAGCGGCCGGGGCGGCCATTGTTTATTATAGATATAGCTGTGCCTCGAGATATTGATCCTTCGATTGGAGAACTCAATAATGTGTTCCTTTATGATATTGATGATCTAGAAGGGATCGTAGAGAGCAATATGGAAATGCGCCGCGGTGAGGCCCTCAAAATCGATTGGATGATTGAAGAAGAGATGGGCGTATTCGCCAACTGGTTGCAGACGCTGGGAGTTAGACCGGTGATTCGTGCCCTTCAGGAGAAGTCGTCTTCAATTCACGAGAGCACGCTGGAAAGTCTGTTCAATAAGCTGCCTGAACTAAATGAGCGGCAGCGGAAGGTCATTCGCAGGCTAACCAAGAGTATTGTGAATCAAATGATGCATGACCCGATTAACCGGATTAAAGAGTTGGCAGGAGAAGAGCAGGGCGCAGATGCACTTGAAATGTTTACGCAAATCTTCGCGTTGGAAGAGCAACTGGAAGCGCTGTCTGAATCCTCTGCTTCAACTGGTAAGCAGGCTGATATAACCCAAGAAGTACCTCATCAAGAACCCAAGGAGAAAGAGCCTTTAATAGATGAATCGCCTGCTCTTTCACTTGTGCAAGTATCGGTTTAAAACAAATCGAATGTATTTTTAAATCTTCTTTGAATATATGCCGGGATCATATTTGTATGCCCTGAGCCTTCTGTTTTATTTCTCGTATTGCATTAGGGTGCAATCCGGAGACGGAGGGTCCAGGGCATTTTTGATGTGCGGGAGTCGTGCTCCCCTTCTGGCGGCTTACAGTTTGAATATAAATGGAGCGGTGAACGTGGCAAAATAAAGGATGGTAGGTTATGCTATTATCAATATAAAAACACGATAAATTTTGATCCGTTTACCATGGCTGGATCGGGGAGTGGTGACCATGGTCTTGCCGTATTATATACCTATAATGTTGAACTGCACGGGTAAACGCTGCGTCGTCGTGGGCGGCGGGCAAATTGCTGAGAGAAAAGTTACTGCGCTGATTGCCTCGTCGGCCGATACAGTAGTTATTAGCCCCTTGTTAACTCCTCATTTGATGTCCTGCTACGAGAAGGGACAGATACATTGGATAGAGCGGGGATACCGGGAAGGGGATTTGCAGGGGGCTTTTTTAGCTTATGCGGTTACAGACGATGTACAGGTGAATAGAGCAGTTGTAGCCGAGGCGGAATATCGGGCAGTGCCGGTGAATGATGCGAGCGACGGGACAAGAGGTTCATTCATAACGCCAGCATCGCTTCGAAGAGGCGGCCTAATCGTCGCTGTGTCTACTTCTGGTGCAGGTCCTGCGGTTTCTAAACGCCTGTGCCAGGAAGTCGATGCGATGTTCGGGGAGCATTATGAGGCTTATATAGATTTTTTGGGTAAGATGAGGATGCAGATTAAAGAGCGTGTGGCGGATCAGGACAAACGCCAGCGGTTATTTAAAAAGCTAGCTGAAATGGATTTATTGACACAAATTCGTGAGGAACGCTTTCGTCCTTGGAGTGTAGAAGAAATGACTTCATGGATCGATACATATCGGGAGGAATGAAGATGAAGAAACGAACGATTGTTGTTGGAACGAGACAAAGCCAATTGGCATTGACGCAAACAGGCCAGGTCATCGATGCGCTGAAGGCGATTTGCGAGGAGCAGGGTCTGCCCTATGATTTTGAAATTCGTAAAATTGTGACCAAGGGTGATCGCATTCTGGATGTGACCTTATCGAAAGTGGGGGGGAAGGGCTTATTCGTCAAGGAAATCGAGCAAGCGATGCTCAGTGGCGAAATTGATATAGCGGTACATAGCATGAAGGATATGCCATCCGTGCTGCAGGAGGGGCTCACCACCGGGGCGATTCCACGCAGGTTCGATCCCCGGGATGCGCTCATTTCAAGAAACGGCTTGAGCCTGGATGAGCTTCCCGAAGGAGCAAAAATCGGTACCAGCAGTCTTCGCCGTTCCAGTCAGTTGAAAAAGTATCGACCGGATCTTAAATTGGAATGGATCAGGGGGAATATTGATTCGCGGCTCCGTAAAATGGAGACGGAAGGCTTTGACGCGATTATTCTTGCTGCTGCTGGATTGTATCGGATGGGCTGGGAGGAGCGCATAACCTCTTTTTTACCGGTAGAGATATGTTTGCCTGCTGTTGGCCAAGGAGCGCTTGGCATTGAGTGCCGTGAGAATGACGAGGAGGTTCGTCATCTTCTCTCGTTATACAACGATCCGGATACCGAACTAACCGTAACCGCGGAGCGTCAATTTCTTCGCGTGTTGAATGGGGGTTGTCAGGTTCCGATAGGAGCGTATGCCACTTTGGTGCAAGGTGATGCCGATAATGCTGAAGCCGGAGCCAGAACGGGAGCGGTGCGTATCGAATTAACAGGAATGGTTGGGACTCCGGATGGGCGGCTAGTCTTGAAAGATGTCTTGGCCGGAGAAGATCCGCTGAAGCTGGGCGAAGAAGTCGCGGGCAAGCTGATCTCTAAAGGAGCAGATGAAATTTTGGCGGAAGTCAGGGAGTGAGTGATGAGGATGGCTGGCAAGGTATATTTAGTCGGGGCGGGCCCCGGTGATGCAAGATTGATTACAATTAAGGGACTGCAATGTCTGGAGAAGGGGGATGTTGTCGTATATGACCGTCTGGCCAATCCTAGCTTGTTGAGGAAGATGAAACGCGGGGCTGAGAAAATATACGTGGGTAAGCTGCCGGATCGCCACACGATGAAGCAGGAAGAAATTAATCAACTGCTTGTAGATTTGGCGCTGACGGGGAAGACTGTTGTTCGCCTCAAGGGAGGCGATCCTACGATCTTTGGCCGAGTAGGGGAGGAGGCGGAACTGCTGCGCAAACACGGTATCCCTTATGAAATTGTGCCTGGAATTACGGCTGCGATTTCAGTACCTGCATATGCGGGTATTCCGGTAACTCATCGAGATATGGCCTCATCCCTTTCCATTATCACTGGACATGAGAGCCCAGAAAAACTGGATAAGTCCATCAACTGGGAAAAAGTAACAAATGCAACGGGGACGCTTATTTTTATGATGGGCGTAGCCAAAATCGGATACATCAGCAGACAGCTAATGACCTACGGCCGTTCTCCCGACACCCCAATAGCTCTTGTACGCTGGGGGACGCGAGCTGAACAGGAAACCCTGACCGGGACGCTGGAGGATATTGAGCGTAAGGTGCAGGAAGCCAACTTTCAGCCTCCGGCTGTTATTGTGGTGGGCGATGTTGTGACGCAGCGCGAGCATTTAAAGTGGGCGGAGTCCCTTCCACTGTTCGGCAAACGTGTTCTCGTTACTCGTGCCCGAAGCCAAGCCAGTGAACTCGTCGCGCAAATTGAGGATTTGGGTGGCGAACCGTATGAATTTCCTGTTATCGATATACAAATGCCCCAGGACGAGGAACGGATGGCTCATACGCATGCGGCTTTAAGCCGCCTGAAGACGTATGACTGGGTGCTTTTCACGAGTGTTAACGGAGTGGAGTATTTCTTTATGCACTTGGAAAAACTGGGACAGGATATTCGTTCGCTTTATCGCGCGAGAATTGCCGCGGTTGGCCCGGCAACAAAGGAGGCTTTGCGCTCCCGCGGGATCGCTGCTGAGGAACTGCCTGGACAATTCCAGGCTGAAGGCATGTTCGAGGCCTATGGCGATGAGATGCTTGCCGGGCAGCAGGTGCTGCTGCCGCGTGGGGATCTTGGCCGCACCTTTCTGCCGGAAGTATTGCGAGAGAAGGGACTGACTGTCACGGATGCAGTCGTTTATGAGAACGTCCCCGCCAGCGAGGAGGATGATGAGCTGTTGAAGCTTATCGAAGAGGGCGGCATCCACGTCGTGACCTTCACCAGCTCGTCTACCGTAAAAAATCTCGTTGCCGCCCTTAAAGGCATGGGGCTCGCTGATCCTGTTCAAGCTTTGTCCGGCGCGACGATTGCCTGTATCGGCCCGCTTACTGCTCAAACTGCGAGGGAAGCCGGCTTCAATGTCGATATCATGGCCGAGGAGTCCACGATTGACAGTCTCGTCCAATCACTTTGCGATTGGCGGGCCAGCGTGAGGGACTAGATACGAAGCTATCAGAAGTCAAGCTATCATAGCATTTTTAATTCCTTAACACTGCACTATAGTCAGCGTATCCGAAGGGGACAGCGCCTCTTTATAGAAATGTAACTTCTATACACTAAATGAATTCCACCCACCCTACAGTAGGCGCACCTAACGTTAGAGCGGGCCCGTCAGGGCGGCAAGCGGCTAGAGCGTACGCAGGCAGCTTGCCCGGGAGCATCTCCCGTTGCAGGAGTCCAGAGGGC
Organism: Paenibacillus lentus; assembly: GCF_003931855.1. NCBI lineage: Bacteria > Bacillati > Bacillota > Bacilli > Caryophanales > Paenibacillaceae > Paenibacillus > Paenibacillus lentus. Next base: position 2,258,502 of record NZ_CP034248.1, read on the forward strand.
GCGGCCCCCTGGACTCCTCCCTTAAGACAAGGGAGGGTTTGGGTGGGTTGGGATCAATCGAAAGGATGAACAGCACTATGACATTTCCAATTGTAAGACATCGACGTTTACGGCAATCGGCTGGAATTCGCGGTATGGTTCGCGAAACGGTACTCACGGTCGACGACTTCGTGCAGCCGATATTCGTAACCTACGGTAACGGGGTGAAGAGCGAAATATCATCTATGCCGGGCGTATATCATTTTTCCTTGGATCGATTGCAGGAGGAAGTGAAGGAAATTGTCGGTCTGGGCATTCCGGCAGTTCTTCTGTTTGGTATACCAGAACAAAAGGATAGCATAGGAACGTCCGCATTCGTGGATAATGGCATTGTACAAGAAGCTACTCGTTTGATTAAATCGTGGTATCCCGAATTGCTGGTCATTGCCGATACTTGCTTATGCGAGTTTACCGATCACGGGCATTGTGGCATGGTTCATACGTTTGAACGGGACGGACATGTCTGCGGCGACGTGCTGAATGACGAATCTTTGGAGCTGTTAGTCAAGACTGCCGTATCGCAGGCTCAAGCGGGTGCGGACATTATTGCTCCATCGAATATGATGGACGGGTTCGTCCAGGCCATTCGTTCTGGTTTAGATGAAGCTGGCTTCAACCATGTGCCGATTATGTCGTATTCGGTGAAATATGCCTCTGCATTTTATGGGCCGTTCCGGGAAGCTGCAGATTCGGCACCGCAATTTGGCGATCGCAAGACATACCAGATGGATCCTGGCAATGCGCGCGAGGCGCTGCGCGAGGCGGAAACGGATGTGTTGGAAGGTGCGGATATGCTCATGGTGAAGCCTGCACTGGCTTATATGGACGTCATTCGGATGCTTCGCGATCAGTTTGACCAACCGATTGTTGCCTACAATGTAAGCGGCGAATATTCGATGGTTAAGGCCGCTGCAAGGCAAGGTTGGATTAGCGAACGGGCTATTGTGAACGAGATGCTGCTGGGGATGAAGCGGGCTGGTGCGGATATTATTATCACGTACTTTGCCAAAGACATGGCTGGTTGGTTGCGTGAAGGGAAGTAAAGTGCTTTAAGGAACGATGAGAAATCTAACGCAGATCACAGATTAATGATAATGCAGGGAGTGTGACGTCAATGAGTACAACTAGGGGACGCAATAGGGAGGAGTTATCCCATCAAGCTTTTGAAGAAGCCAAAAAGGTACTGCCTGGCGGAGTGAACAGCCCGGTGCGCGCATTCAAATCCGTTGGACTTACACCGATCTATATGGATCGCGGTGCTGGCTCGCATATTTATGATATCGACGGAAATAGCTATATCGATTATGTCGGCTCATGGGGCCCGTTAATTATGGGACATGCACATCCTGAGGTCGTTAAGGCCCTGCAGGAGACAGCTGAAAAAGGGACTAGCTTTGGTGCGCCTACTTTGCTTGAAACGGAAATGGCGAAGCTTGTTGTTGAGCGGGTACCATCGATCGAGATCGTTCGGATGGTCAATTCCGGCACGGAAGCTACGATGAGTGCGATTCGTCTCGCTCGCGGATATACGGGGCGCAACAAAATTATAAAATTTGAAGGCTCATATCATGGCCATGCTGACAGTCTGCTGATTAAAGCCGGCTCCGGTGTAGCTACTCTTGGTCTCCCGGACAGCCCAGGCGTGCCCGAAAGCGTGGCTGCGAACACGCTTACCGTTACTTATAACGATTTGGAATCCGTTCAATTGGCCTTTGATCGCTTCGGAGAAGAGATTGCCGGGGTGATTGTAGAGCCGGTTGCCGGGAATATGGGCGTCGTTCCGCCGCAACCTGGATTTCTGGAAGGATTGCGCCGTATTACGACGGAATATGGCAGTCTGCTTATTTTTGATGAAGTCATGACCGGTTTCCGCGTTCATCTGCACTCCGCACAAGGGTTATACGGTGTGACACCGGATTTAACCTGTCTGGGTAAAGTTATCGGTGGGGGACTGCCAGTGGGGGCTTATGGCGGAAAACGTGAAATTATGGAGCAAATCGCTCCTTCCGGTCCAATCTATCAGGCGGGAACACTGAGCGGCAACCCATTGGCCATGATTGCTGGTTTCACTACATTGTCATTGCTGACACCGGAGGTTTATGAGCGGCTAGAGCAATTATCAGCCAAGCTTCAGAAAGGTCTTGAAGCAAACGCAAAGGAAGCGGGTATTCCAAGCGTGATCAATCGCGTTGGCTCTATGGTTTGTCCATTCTTTACGAATGAGCGGGTTGTTAACTATGATACGGCGAAGAGCAGTGACCTGGATTTGTTCCGTCGATATTTCGCCGCTATGGTGCAAGAGGGGATCAATATCGCCCCGTCGCAGTTTGAGGGTATGTTTGTTTCTGGCGTTCATACCGAGGAGGACATTGACTCCACGATTGAGGCGCATCGTCGTGCGCTGCAGAAGCTGTGAGTTCAAAGCATACTGGCCAGAGGCGGGGCGAATGGCTGGAGCTGATGCCCGGCAAACTGTCTTCGCCGCAAGAAGGTGACCGTTTTGCCGCTGCTTTGGCGTGGCTGGAAGGCGAATTCGGCCTTCCTCCCAAACTGCGGCGTTCGCTTGAAGCCGAACAGGGAATTAAGTTGGCGGGGGATCGCCTGCGTCTGCGGCTTTTTCCGCCAAGGATTTCGCAGTATGAGCCGATGCAGCCAGAGCATCCGCTAGAAATTTTGTTCGAGGATGATTTCTGCCTCGTTGTACATAAGCCGGTAGGAGTCAAGGTGCACCCGGACGGACAGAGCCGTCAGCCTACTTTGGCAAATATGGTGGCAGCCATATATTCGGAACGCGGGGAACAGATTGCTCCCCAGCATATTCATAGGCTTGATGAATTTACATCAGGCCCCGTGCTGTACGCCAAAAACACTTATTCCCAGCTTAAGCTGGATGCGGCGATGGCTGGCAAAGAAATCAGCAGAGTCTACGTTGCCTTAGTTCAAGGGGTGGTGAATCCTGAGCTTCGTGTGATTGATGCACCGATTGGCAAGGATCGGCACCATAAATCACGGCGGCGCGTATCCCCGTCGGGTCAACGTGCAGTAACTCATGTAGAACCGATAGAAGCCTATTCGGATGCTAGCCTCGTTCGTCTTAAGTTGGAGACAGGGCGTACTCACCAAATTCGCGTGCATATGAGCTATGCAGGGCATCCGCTTATTGGTGACGCTTTATATGGAGGGAGTACGAGGCATCTCCCCTACCAAGCGCTCCATGGCGAGAGTCTAAGCTTCGCCCATCCGTTGACCGGGGAGAAATTGTCTGTACTAGACCCTTGGCCTAGTAGGTGGGATCAGCTGCGAAAACAGCTGCAAAGCTAGCTCAGGGTAGAATTCGATTTAAATGTGCTGCTTAATGAAAGACCGATTGATCGTCAGTCAAAAAGCAGTCATGCACTCCTTTTTTAAGCATATAGATAAAACGAGCGATGATTTGGGCCATTCAATATTCGGGTTGCGAAATCATGTTTGGAAATGCTGAAAGGAGGTATCATTCTTGGCTGATCAATCCTACGGTCTTAGGTTTGATATTTATGAACGTGTTCATTTATCGGAAGATGTAGTTGGGATTGAAGAATTGGAGGAAATAGAGCTCTTCCCAAAAATCCAGGTCGTCCCAGGCGAGGAGTATGCCGCTCTTCGCGGACATTTATTACTTTCTGGACTTTATCGGGGACAGGGGGAGAGCTGCAAGCTGGAACACTGGATTCCTGTCGAAATTACAATTCCTCTTAGTCGAATAAACAAGCTGGAAGAGATCGCAGTTGAAATTGAGAATTTTGACGTAGATTTGCTAAGTGCCCGCAGCTTGAATATTACCGGAGTATTGTCGTTACAAGGCATTGAAACGACGACATTGACAGGAAGCGGAGAATGGAAGGACAGCGAATTCATTGCGGCGCATGAATCAAAGCTGGATGATCAGGAGGAGACTAACTTTGTAGAGGAATTGCCTGTGAGAGCATGGACGGAAAGGGCTGCAGACAAGCAGAACCATGAGCAAGTGCGGGCACTAGAATCTACAGTGTCAGGCTTCAGAGAGAATAGCGCTCCTGAATGGCATAATTCCTTAGAGTCTGTGGAACAGCCGGATTTGTCAAAGCAGCCGGAGGACGGTCATCGGGACGTTATATCCTGGACCGAGACTTCGCCGCTTTCTACCCCCACGTTTTGGACGGACAAGGAGCCTGTTGCAGCTCATTCAGCGGATGAGGAGCAGCAGCCCGAAGAGAGTTATACTTGGTTCAAAGAAGAGATTACAGAACATAAAGACGTGGAATCCGCTGCTGAACAGGATCACAATACCGTGGAAGTCGTACAGGCTATTTCAAGGAATTTGGATCCAGCGGAGCCACAGGAGCCTGGGTCGGCGCCGGAAGCAGCTTCCGCTTTATCCTCTACGGCCTCGATCGATACGGAGACGGTGGAACAATTTGTTCAAGAAGACGCGGACTTGGAGATTCGTCCCCAGCCCGAGGAGAAAAAGGAACTTAAGATTGCTTTGAACAGCAAAAAGAGTGATGCTGCTGCGTTAGGGGACGACATTGGCATAAGTAAACTGTTATCTGCCCCCCGGCCGAACAAAGATCCCGACAGCTCATTGGAGCAGGGAGAAGAGATTGTGAAGCTGGCGACAGAAGGGCAAGGGGACGAAGAGGAAGAGGTGCGCTGGAAAAACCTCTTCATCGGCAATTCGGAGGATCAGTCCCCGTTTCGAAAAATTCGGCTTGTCATCGTTCAACGCGAGGAGACCTTGGATGAGATTGCAGAGCGTTACAATCTCAGTACTCGGGAGCTGCAGCTCTACAACCGGTTAGCCGAGCATAATTTAACGGAAGGGCAAGTATTGTATATCCCATAATATGCAGCTCCGGCTTTATATTAATTTATGCTGAGCTATTAGACTGCGCGAACTACGCGCAGTTTTTTAATGTGAATTTCAAATATAATTAAAATAAATTGGCGAAGAATCTTGTTTTATTTTTACTATTTATGGTATATTTGTTACGAGATGGTGAACTCATTGTATTTTTACAATTGTTTGTCGTCTGGTAATCATTTATTCTGTCGTTTCGTCGGATTATTGCCGCGTCATGACAGAGTTCTAGCGGAAAGGAGTGAAGTAAGAGCTGTTGTCTGTTTTGAGATTACTTTTAGGAGGAGCTAAGAAAGGAGAGTAGGGCACGACGGATTAGGAATAGCATATTGAAAGGCTACATTTTGAGAGCGCATACATTTCCGCAGCGAATGGTTCATAATCTATGAAAAATTATAACAGGAGCTGAAAGAAATGATAAAATACTTGCCTAAACGCACCGCGATGTTAGCATTAATCTCGGCATTGGTAGTCACGATGTTCACGCCTTTTGGAAGTCAAAGGGCACAAGCCGCAGAGGCTCATGTGGACAATCCGTATGTTGGCGCGACAAAATATATCAACCCTGACTATGCTACACTGATTGATTCTTCTATTGCTCAAGTAAGCGATAATACGTTAAAAGCAAAAATGGAGACCGTCAAATCCTACAATACCTATGTTTGGCTGGATCGCATCGCAGCTATATATGGCGGAGAGGACAACGGCAATCGCCGCAGTCTGGAAGGACACTTAGATGCTGCTTTGGCGCAGAAGCAAGGTAATACTCCGATCGTCGCTGAGTTTGTTATTTATGATTTGCCTGGCCGGGACTGTCATGCCCTAGCGTCAAACGGGGAGCTCCCATTGACGCAAGCAGGTCTGCAAACATATAAAACAGACTATATTGATGTGATTGCTGATATTTTCTCCAATCCTAAATATCAAGATATTCGGATTGTTACGGTGGTTGAACCTGACAGCCTTCCGAACCTAGTTACTAACCTGAGCAATCCGGCATGCGCGGCGGCCAGCTCCACGGGTATTTATGTGGATGCCATTAAATATACGCTGAATAAATTGGCAGTCATCCCGAATGTATACACTTATCTGGATATCGGCCACTCTGGCTGGCTTGGTTGGGATGATAACCGCCAAGGAGCGATCCAGCTTTATACTCAAGTGGCTCAAGCTACGGATGCCGGCTTTGCCAGCATTGACGGCTTCGCTCTAAATACGGCGAATACAACTCCTCTAGTAGAGCCGAACCTGCCGGATCCGAATCTCAATGTGAACGGTACTCCGCTTAGGTCTGCGAGCTTCTATGAATGGAACCCATATTTCAGTGAAGCTGATTTCGCAGCAGGTCTATACTCCGGCTTTGTATCCGCTGGATGGCCAAGCAGCATCGGTTTTATTATCGATACTTCCCGCAATGGCTGGGGCGGCCCGGATCGGCCGACTAGCGCTGTAGGTTCCACCGTGAACGAGATTGTGGATTCCGGTCGGGTAGATCGCCGCGAGCATCGTGGTTTGTGGTGCAACAGCAGTGGGGCTGGAATGGGTAGAGCACCTGAGGCAGCACCATCAGGGTTCCCGGCTTCGCATATCGACGCTTTTGTTTGGGTCAAGCCGCCTGGAGAATCCGATGGCTCTAGTTCTGAAATTCCGAACAATGAAGGCAAGGGATTCGATCGGATGTGCGATCCGACTTATCTAAGCCAGCATGGCGTATTAACGGGCGCACTTCCAAATGCCCCTATTTCCGGTCATTGGTTCCATGATCAATTTGTCATGCTTATTCAAAATGCATATCCTGCAATCCCTACAAGCGGGGGAGGACCGGTGGAACCGACTCCGACGGCTCCAGCGGTACCGGCCGGCTTGAGTGCTACGGCTGGCGATGGGCAAGTATCCTTGAGCTGGGATGCTTCCCAAGGTGCGACCAGCTATACGGTAAAACGCTCTACGACGAGCGGCGGGCCTTACACGACAGTAGCCACTATTAGCGGTACGAGCTATACGGATTCCACGGTTACTAATGGCACAACGTATTATTACGTGGTCAGTGCTGCCAATAACGCTGGCTCTAGCGCGAATTCTACCCAGGCTTCTGCGGTTCCGCAAGGCGGGGGGACGAATCCGAATCCGTCGCCAACGGGGGATTTGGTCGTTCAATACAAAGCTGGCGACACGAATGCAACTGATAACCAGATCAAACCGCATTTTAACATTGTAAACAACGGGACTACGGCTGTGGCATTAAGCGATTTAACACTCCGTTACTACTTAACGGCGGATGACCAGTCCCTTCAATTCAACTGCGATTGGTCGATGGTTGGTTGTACAAATTTGACAGGTACATTTGTCAATATGAGCGAGGGTAAAGAGGATGCAGACACCTACTTGGAGATCAAATTCAACGCATCCGCAGGAACGCTTGCACCAGGAGAAAGCACTGGCGATATCCAAACCCGTAACAATAGCAGCAATTGGACGAATCTAAATGAAAGCAATGATTATTCCTATGACCCTACCAAAACTTCCTATGCGAATTGGGATAAAGTTACTTTATACCAAAATGGAACACTCGTATGGGGAAATGAACCTCAATAAATGAACAGAAACGGCGTCTTATGGCGCCGTTTTATTTCCCTAAGAATGATTATAGAGAATTATTAAAATTTATGAGGAATGAGGGAGCATGATGTTTGCTGCTAGAAGATGTATTAGTCTGGCGATAGTTTGTGTTCTGTTAGCAACGCTTGGGCTCGGCTTATTTCCTGGAGGCAAAACGTTAGATCATGTTACTGCAGCGTCTGCAAATTTATTAACAAATCCTGGATTCGAATCCGGTTCGACAACCGGGTGGGAAGGCATGGCGGGAACAGAAACGTTAAGTGTGGTTAGCAATCCGGTTATTGAAGGTACTTATAGCGCGTTAGTAGAAGAAAGACAAAGCGAGTGGCATGGCATTGCCCAGAACCTCCTCGGCAAGCTTACGGCAGGACAAACTTACGATATTTCCGCATCTGTACGTCTAAAAAATGAATCCAGCGGTCGGGTTATGCTGACGATGCAGCAAAGCGATGGCAGTGGCGATGATTACCTTAGAGTGGCTGAATCCCCTGTGACGGATAATGCCTGGAGCACACTAAGGGGCTCATTTCTATTTAAGCCTTCCGGCACGGTAACATCATTGAAGCTGTATTTTGAAGGTCCGGAAGCTGGAGTAGATTTTTATGTAGATGATGTTGTTGTTATGGAAAGAGCTGAGATCGATTGGAAAGCCGAAGCAAATGCAAGGATCGATCAACTGCGGAAGGGCGATGTGCAGATTCTGGTAACGGATACGCAGGGCCGTCCAGTGTCGGGGGCAAATGTCGAGGTGCAGCAAACTAGACAAGGTTTTCCCTTCGGTTCAGCCATGAGCAGTACAGTGCTTAGCAACAGCCAATACAGCGATTTTTTCAAGAACCATTTCAATTGGGCTGTATTCGAAAATGAATCTAAATGGTATGCCAATGAAACCAGCAAAGGCAATGTCAACTATAGCGTGGCTGATCAGATGATGGAATTTGCTGAAGCGAATGACATCACGGTGCGGGGACATACGGTGCACTGGGAGGTTGAAGAGTATCAGCCCAGTTGGGTAAACAATCTGCAGGGCGACGAGCTTCGTCAAGCGATGGATGACCGGATCACCAGCGTAGTCAATCATTTTAAGGGAAAATTCGTTCACTGGGACGTGAACAACGAAATGATGCATGGCAGTTTTTTTAAAGATCGGCTGGGACAATCGATATGGCCTTACATGTACCAAAGAACGAAGGAGCTTGATCCGGCTGCCAAGTTGTTCGTGAACGATTATAACGTGATAAGCCAGCCTGGAGACAATGATTATAAGTTTCATATCCAAGAACTACTCAGCCAAGGAGCGCCCATTGATGGCATTGGTGTTCAAGGACATTTCGGTGCGACGATCGATCCGATTGTGGTGAAGCAGAGACTGGATAATTTGGCGACTCTGGATTTACCGATTTGGATTAGTGAATATGACTCTACCCAACCCAATGAGAATATCAGGGCGGATAATCTCGAAGCGTTATATAGAACGGCCTTCGGCCATCCAGCCGTAGAAGGTATCATGATGTGGGGATTTTGGGCCGGAAACCACTGGCGTGGCGCCGATGCTGCGATTGTTAACATGGATTGGTCTCTGAATGCAGCTGGTCAAAGGTATATGGAGCTGATGGATGAATGGACGACGTCTGAGTCCGGTACAACATCGGTCAATGGCCAATATGCCTTTAGGGGGTTTCATGGAACGTATGACGTGACCGTGACGAAAGACGATCTCCGTGCAACAAAAACCTTTGAATTAGTACCGGGAAGCGGCGCGCTTTCAGTACCCGTTCAGCTTAACGAGTCCGGCGGCGAACCCGAGCCTGCTCCTACGGGAGAATTGAAGGTGCAGTATAAGGCCGGGGACACGAATGCCAGTGACAACCAGTTGAAACCGCATTTCAATATTGTGAATAGCGGGAATAACGCAGTGCCGTTAAGTGAGCTGACCCTTCGCTATTACTTGAACACAGACGGGAACGAGGCTTTTATATTTAACTGTGACTGGGCGGTCGTCGGCTGTTCAAATCTCAGCGGCAAGTTCGTTAAGCTGGATGAAGCTAAAGCGAATGCTGATGCTTATTTAGAAATTAGCTTCAAAGCTTCAGCAGGCACTCTCTCGGCGGGAGGAAGCATCGGTGAAATACAAACACGCAGCCATAGCAGTGACTGGACGAGTTTAAACGAAAATAATGATTATTCTTTTGATTCGACAATAACCTCGTTTACAGATTGGGAGCAGGTGACGCTATATCAAAACGGGAAGCTAGTTTGGGGAGTCACGCCTTAAATTAAATGAATGAAAAGAGGGAGCTAGAATGATCGGTTTTATGGATAGTTCGAGAAGCAGTGTATGGAACTTTACAAAATCAACCGCGGCTGTGCTCATTCTCATGATGGTTATATCTGTTTTGTTACCTACAGGGGTTAACGCGGATACGGACCCTAGCCCAATCCGTGTCAACCAAGTTGGTTACCTGCCCGGGGCGAATAAAATAGCCACGATTGTCAGTAGCTCGACATCGCCGCTTGCTTGGGAGCTACGGAAGACGGGAGGCGGCGTAGCAGCTCAAGGACAAACGCATGTATATGGTCAGGATCAGGCTTCTGCCGATCATATTCACCACGCGGATTTTTCATCCATTACGGAACAAGGGACTTATAAATTATGGGTTTCGGGGTTAGGAGAAAGTGTACAATTTTCAATTACTGAAAACTTATATCCGAGCCTGCCGAACGAAGCGATGGAATATTTTTATTTTCATCGTATGGGAATTGATATCGAGGCGCAATATTTGAGTAATTCGGCGTTTGCTCATAAAGCACTGCATCCGGGGGACGGCTCGGTTGGCTGTTTTAACAACTGGTGCGGAAACGAAAGGCTCAATGTGAAAAATTCCTGGGCGGACGCGGGGGATTTCGGAATCTATCCCGTGAATCAGGCCATATCAGCTTGGACGCTGCTGAATCTGTACGAGCGTTATCCAACAGTGTTCCCGGACGGTTCCCTGAACATCCCGGAGAGCGGGAACGGAATTCCCGACATTCTCGATGAAGTTTTGTTCGGCTCTACTTTTATGAAAGGAGTTATGCCTTCGACAGGGCTTGCCTCGCATAAAATTCATGGTGATAACTGGAGTGCTTTCCCAGTAACGAACATTGATGAGGAAAACAGCATGAATCGCCAGGCCCAGCCGCCATCTACGAATGCGACCTATGCGGTTGCCCGCAATCTCGCACATTTGGCTCGCCTGATCGAACCGTACAATGCAGTAGAGGCCGCGGAAATGTGGAGCATTGCCAAGGAGGCCTGGACACGGGCTTTGGCTAACCCGAATGTTCTCTATACCTCGGAAACGCCCGATGCTCCTGGTGGCGGAGACTATGATGATATGAGTACAAGCGATGACCGATATGCGGCGGCCGCAGAGCTTTATTTGACGGCTTATGCGTTCGGTGACAGCAATGCCTCTTCCTACAAAGCCGCGGTAACCTCATCTCCCCATTACCGCGAGGTTACCCAGTTTGATTGGTACTCTACGGCTGCGACAGGTACGCTCTCCTTATTGTCAGCTCCCAGCGATTTACCAGCCACTGATCTTCAGGCGATGAAGACGAATGTGCTGAACCAGGCGAACGGTATGCTGGCGACGCTAAACGGGGAAGGATACCCTGTGCTGCTGCCGGGGAACAAAGGTTATGATTGGGGCTCCAACTCCAGCATTGCCAATAAAATGATATTGCTGGGCTACGCTTACGATCTTAGCCAGAATTTGAATTATTTAAAGGCCATGAACCGGGCGATGGATTATTTCATGGGTAACAATGCGATGAGATTATCCTATATTACGGGATACGGACAATACTACGAGACGGACACGCATGACCGCTGGGCCTGGGGCAAATACCAGAGCGGCGTCCCGTATCCGAAAGGCTGGCTGTCCGGAGGGCCGAACAATACGCATATCAATGATTCGGCGACACCGACGGGAATGCCGGCTGCGAAATCGTATGCCCCGAAGAACACGGCCCCTGAGGCCTGGGTGTCCAAAGAGAATACGATCAACTGGAATGCACCACTCGTTTGGATTTCAAAATACATTCAAGACCACAGAGAGCCCTTAGGCGGAGGTACGAACTCGAATCCTAACCCGAATCCCGACCCAAACCCAGATCCAAACCCATCACCTGAAGGAGATTTGGCTGTTCAGTATAAGGCCGGGGACACGAATCCCTTGGATAACCAGTTCAAGCCGTACTTTAATATCGTTAATCACGGTTCTACGGCAATACCTTTAAGTGAATTAAGCCTTCGTTACTATATTACTGTTGATGAAAATGAACAGATGGAGTTCAACTGCGATTGGGCGATGGTAGGCTGCACTAATCTAAGCGGTACTTTTGTCAAAATGAATCCCGGAAAATCGATGGCAGATACCTATTTGGAGATTACATTCAATGCAGCGGCAGGTTCGCTGCCGGCGGGAGGTCAAACCGGGGATATCCAGACTCGCAACCATAGCAGCAACTGGACGAATTTAAACGAGAGCAATGATTATTCTTTTGATCCGCTGAATACTGCTTATACGAACTGGGAACGCGTAACCTTGTATCATAACGGGATTTTAGTATTCGGAACAGAGCCTTGATCGGCGGGACTCACATGCGATTTCTCTCAGCTCCGGCACGTTTAAGACGCTTGAATTCGGGCTGATTGGATGCTGGCCGCCAGACCAAATATTGACTCCTAGTCAATTTCACGCTATGATAATGAAGATTAACTTAAAAAATGCGTGGAAAGACATAGAACGGGAAGAGTAGGCAGTATGCCCTTCAGAGAGCGGGATTGCAGCGCTGGAAGATTCCGCAGGATGCAGCTGGCCGAAGTCACCCGGGAGTCGCTTGTTTGAGCAGCTATGTAGTATGTAGTCGTTAGAACGGGCCGGTAGCAGCCGTTATCTGTACGAGTGTTGCGAGTTTCTCGGCTATTCCAATTAAAGAGGAATCAGCTTAGGTGAACCCGCAAAACAAAGGTGGTACCGCGAAAGTAAAGCCCTTTCGTCCTTTGAGACGAGGGGCTTTTTGTATTTTTAAGCAAGACTATCCTGATTACGCTAAGGCAATGCTGAATTGTAACGGAGGTTGAAATTATGTCAGAGATCCAAAAGCATTCATCGGCTAACATGCCAACAACGTATGACCCTAAGGCGGCAGAGCAGAAATGGTATCGGTATTGGATGGAGGGCGGCTTTTTCAAAGCAGGGCAAAGACCGGAAGCTACGCCGTACACGATCGTTATTCCACCACCGAATGTAACCGGTATGCTCCATATCGGGCATGCGCTTGATTTTACGCTGCAGGATATATTAATCCGCACAAAACGGATGCAGGGTTATGACGCTCTGTGGCTCCCAGGCTCAGATCATGCCGGAATAGCTACGCAAACGAGAGTAGAGCAAACGCTGCGGGCAGAAGGAATTTCCCGTTATGACCTTGGACGCGAGAAGTTTCTTGAGAAGGTATGGGAGTGGAAAGAGCATTATGCCGACACGATTCGTGAACAATGGGCAAAAATGGGCTTCTCGCTCGATTACTCCCGCGAGCGGTTTACTTTGGACGAAGGGCTATCGGAGGCTGTTCGCGAAGTTTTCGTTAAGTTGTACGAGAAGGGTCTGATTTATCGCGGTAAGTATATCATTAACTGGGATCCTGCGGCTCGTACGGCCCTCTCGGATATTGAAGTGGAGTACAAAGAGGTTAACGGTCATTTGTATCATCTTCAATATCCGCTTAAGGATGGCAGCGGATTTATTACAGTAGCTACAACGAGACCTGAAACGATGCTTGGGGATACGGCTGTTGCCGTTCATCCTGAGGATGAGAGATATCGTCACCTAATCGGGCAATCTTTAGTTTTGCCAATCGTGAACCGCGAAATTCCGATTATAGCCGATGAGTACGTAGATAAGGAATTCGGAAGTGGAGCGGTGAAGATTACACCTGCTCATGACCCGAATGACTTTGAAGTAGGCCTTCGCTATGATCTGCCGCAAATTACCGTTATGGATGAAAGTGGCAAGATGAACGAGGCAGCTGGAAAATACAAGGGGCTGGATCGCAGCGAATGCCGCAAAGCCATCGTTGAAGATTTGAAAGAATCGGGAGTCCTTGTGCAAATCGAGGATCATGTTCACCAGGTTGGGCACAGCGAGCGTTCCGGAGCCGTTGTAGAACCTTATCTATCGACGCAATGGTTCGTAAAAATGAAGCCTCTGGCAGAAGCGGCGATCGCTGCTCAAAAGTCAGGCAAAGGAGTTCACTTTGTTCCGGAGCGGTTTGAGAAAATCTACCTGCACTGGATCGAGAATGTTCGCGATTGGTGTATTTCCAGGCAACTATGGTGGGGTCATCGCATTCCAGCCTGGTATTGTGAATCCTGTGGCGAATTGCACGTCGCAAGAGAAGCAGTAGATGCTTGCGTAAAATGCGGAGGACATAAGCTTGTACAGGATAATGATGTTCTTGACACCTGGTTTAGTTCTGCGCTGTGGCCGTTCTCCACACTGGGCTGGCCGAATGAGGACAGCGAGGACTTCAAACGTTACTTCCCAACGGATGTTCTCGTTACCGGGTATGACATCATTTACTTCTGGGTAGCCCGGATGATCTTTACCGCGCTCGAGTTTACGGGAGAAATTCCGTTTAAGGATGTGCTGATCCATGGACTGGTACGGGACAGCGAAGGCCAGAAAATGTCTAAATCGCTGGGTAACGGGGTTGATCCATTGGATGTGATCGAGAAATATGGTGCGGATGCGATGCGCTATATGATCTCTACGAGCAGTACGCCTGGGCAGGACTTGCGCTTCCACTGGGAGCGGGTCGAGCAGGCTCGCAACTTTGCGAATAAAATTTGGAACGCCTCTAGGTTTGCATTGATGAATCTGGAAGGTGTAACCTTTGATGATATTAATATTGAAGGAAAGCTGTCGACTTCCGATCGTTGGATCCTTCACCGTTTCAATGAGACGGCGCGCAATATCACTCGTCTGATCGATGCTTATGAATTCGGAGAGACAGGTCGGGAACTGTATAACTTCATTTGGGATGATTTATGTGACTGGTATATTGAATTTGCTAAATTGTCGTTCTATGGCGAAGATCCGGTAGCCAAAAAGAATACGCAGTCCGTCCTTGCCTATGTGCTTGATCGCACGCTGCGATTGATTCATCCTTTCATGCCGTTTATTTCCGAGGAAATATGGCAGCACTTGCCGCATCGCGGCGAGACAATCACGCTTGCAGAATGGCCGCAGTATGATCCAGCGCTGGAAGCACCGGATGCCGTGCGGGAAATGAATTTGCTGATCGACATTATTCGCTCCGTTCGGAATATTCGCGCGGAAGTAAATGTACCAATGAGCAAGCAAATCGAATTGATCGTGAAGCCAAGCTCAGCCGAGCTGCTGGATATCGTGGAACGCAACAGTCACTATATCCGTCGATTCTGCAATACCTCGCAATATGAAGCTTCACTGGATGCGGCAGTACCTGAGAAGGCGATGACGGCGGTAGTGACGGGAGCCGAGTTATATTTGCCGTTAGCGGGTCTGATTGATATCAGCCAGGAAATTGCCCGTCTCGAGAAAGAATTGGCTCACCTCGATAAAGAGGTAGAGCGTGTAGAGAAGAAGCTGGCGAACGAGGGTTTTGTAGCTAAGGCACCAGCGAAGGTGATAGAGGAGGAACGTGCCAAAATGGCCGATTACTCCAGTAAACGTGATAAAGTGCTGGCCCGGATCGCTGAATTGAAAGGCTAAGACACGAGCAATACCCTTAGTACAGCAGGAGCAAAAGTCATTAATTACAGCTCTTGCTGTACATTTCATTATTGCAGCATTTCGATCAATACATTAATGTAGGTGAAAATGTCATGGGGGTTAATCTTTCGAAGGAGATTCAACTGCCGCTTGCAAGCTATCCAGATGCGGTTGAATGGATTAACGGTTTATTACCGTTTGGCATCCGTCCGGGATTAGAGCGGATTGAACGGATGATGGAGCATTTTGGTCACCCGCATCGAAGACTTAAGTTCATACATGTTGCAGGAACGAACGGTAAAGGCTCCTCCTGTGCTTTTTTAAGTTCAACGCTCAAGGAATGCGGATATGATGTAGGGATGTTCACTTCCCCTTACATTACGAAGTTTACGAACAGATTCCAATTCAATGGAGAGGACATACCGGAGGAGACACTGCTCAGCTTGTCCAACCGGATTGCTCCCGTTGTGAATGAGATCGCTGCCAGTGAATTGGGATCTCCTACAATGTTTGAAGTGAGTACAGCACTTGCGATTCTTTATTTTGCGGAAGTATGCTATCCCGATGTTGTAGTATGGGAGACCGGACTCGGGGGTAGAATGGATGTAACGAACCTGGTCACGCCGATTGTGTCACTGATTACGAATGTCGGCATGGATCACACGGATATTTTGGGCGACTCTCTGGAGGAAATCGCTTCTGAAAAAGCAGGCAT
The DNA here is from genome assembly GCF_003931855.1 of Paenibacillus lentus. NCBI lineage: Bacteria > Bacillati > Bacillota > Bacilli > Caryophanales > Paenibacillaceae > Paenibacillus > Paenibacillus lentus. The sequence continues at coordinate 2,274,556 of NZ_CP034248.1, forward strand.
TATCAAACCGGGCGTTCCGGTAGTAAGCTGTGCCAGCCAGTCTTCTGTTATTGCTGTTTTGAAAGAGACAGCTAAAGAGAAAGGCTCGACGCTCTATTTGCTAGGTGAGCAGTTTTACTACGATGGCAACGTTAGTGGCTTAAGCAGTCAAACCCAGAGCATTCATTTTCGCGGGCCGTTCCGTGCGATGGATTTAGAGCTTTCGATGTTAGGCCAGCATCAATGCGTAAATGCGGCAGGGGTAATGATGGTACTCGAGGTTTTACGCCAATACATGGCCTTTGTTCTTGAGGATGAGCAGGTGCGGGTCGGATTCAAAAATGCTTTTTGGGCAGGACGGCTTGAGCAAGTAGCTGAGCAGCCGCGAATCATACTCGATGGGGCCCATAATCCGGAGGGTGCAGAAGCGCTCACGAGAAGCCTTTCGGAAGCATTTAGCTACCGAAAGCTGAATTTGATGATGGGGATGCTGGATAACAAGCATCATCGTGAATACTTGGAGCATATATTACCAATAGTGGATACGCTTATTCTGACCGAGCCCGATTTTCGCAAGAAAATGGATGCGGATTCGCTGTATCAGCTCGTGGAGGAATTGCGCGGAGATATAGCGAAGGCGGATCTTGAAGTCATTGTGGAGCGTGATTGGAAAAGTGCGCTGGCACTGCTTCAAGCACGGACGGAACGGGAGGATCTTGGGGTAGTTACAGGTACGCTCTATATGATTTCGGACGTGCGGGCAACCCTTTTGCATCATACCGATTCTGAAAAAGGCTGGTGACCATATTGTTGAATACAACAGAACAACATGTACATTTTATCGGGATCGGTGGCTATGGAATGAGCGCTATTGCCCGCGTTATGCTGGAAATGGGCTACACCGTTACCGGATCGGACGTCGCTTCCCAGGAGTTGACCGAGAAGCTGGCGGCCAAAGGGGCTAAAATTTATATTGGACATACCAAAGAACAGGTTCATGGGGCAGATTTAGTCGTATACTCGACAGCACTGCCAAAGGACAACGTCGAGCGGGTGGAAGCGGAAGAGCAGGGCATACCGGTTCTACATCGTTCCCAGATGCTGGCGAGATTACTTAACGAACGTACAGGCGTGGCTGTCGCCGGAGCGCATGGCAAGACGACGACCTCGTCTATGATTGCTCTGGTGATGGAGCAGTGTGGAACAGATCCTACCTATATTATCGGTGGCGAAATAATGGATATCGGTACGAATGCTAAGGCAGGTCAGGGAAAATGTGTTGTTGCCGAGGCGGATGAGAGCGACGGTTCTTTCCTCCAGTACCATCCAACGCTCGGCATCGTTACGAATATTGAGGCCGATCATCTGGAAAATTATGGTGGAGATTTCGGAAAGCTTAAGGATGCTTACGTGCAATTTCTAAATCAAATCAAGCCGGAAGGTAAAGCTGTTGTTTCTGGAGATGACGGAATTATCCGTGAGTTACTGCCTAAACTGCAGTGTAATGTGGTAACTTATGGGATAGAAACAGCTTGTGATTATACAGCCACGGATATCATGCTGGGGGATCGCAAGGTTGTGTTCACGATGAATCATGGCCAGCAGCCCCTGGGCCAAATTAAGCTTTCCGTACCGGGAAGGCATAATGTCTATAATGCGATGGCAACGGTAATTGTATGCCTAGAGGCAGGAATTCCTTTCGCGGACATTGCAGAGGCGATTCAGTACTTTCACGGAGCTAAGCGTCGTTTCCAGGTGCTTGGTGAGAGCCGTGGCATCCTTGTGATTGATGATTATGCTCATCATCCAACGGAGATTGAAGCAACGATTGCCGCCGCCAAGGCGACCGGCAAAAGAATCATTGCCGTATTTCAGCCGCAGCGCTATTCGCGCACCTTCTTTCTATTAGATGCCTTTAGCCGGGCATTTGGCGGAGCCGATGAAGTGATTATTACCGATATCTATTCACCTGCCGGAGAGAAGCAGATTGAAGGCGTCAATTCATTGAAGCTGGTAGAGCTGATTAAAGAAAATAGCAATGCCGGAGCAAGATATCTGCCAACGAAGCAGGACGTAATTGACGACTTGCAAGGAAGGCTGCAATCCGGTGATCTCGTCATTACGATGGGGGCCGGGGATATTTGGAAGGTAGGACATGAGCTGGCTAAGACTCTAGCTTAGAAGAAATTAATAAAGGAGGAGTTCCGTGTGCAGACTTGTCTGCTGCGGAACTCCTCCTTTTGATTTATTTTAAAGCTGTCCTCCATACCAAGTTAAGGTACCCAGGGCATAAGAAATGGAATATCCCAATAGGATCCCGGATAGTACGATCCCCATAAACATCCAATCCTGCCAGCGAATCTTCATTTGGATGTAGAAATCGCGTTTGCCTCCGGTAAAACCGCGGGATACCATAGCGACGGCTACGCGCTCCGATTTACGAATTGCGCTTGCGAGCAGAGGGATGCTGTATCTCTTAAAGGCATGGAGCAGCGAACGAACATTGCGCCTCTCTCGCCATATGCCCCGCATCCGATGAGCCTGCTGCATAATACGTAGCTCTTCGCGGAACAAAGGGAGAAAGCGAAATCCGGCTAGAATGCCGTATGCCAGCTTGGGCGGCAGCTTACATTGCTGCATGAGACTGAACATGAACTTTACGGGCTCGGTCGTTAAGACGAACATAAGCGAAAGCGCTGAGAACATTAGAGTGCGCAGGGCGAGCGAGAGGGCCAGACTGAACCCGGCTTCTGTCATCTGCAGCGGACCCCATGATAGAAGTACCTTCGAACCCTGAGGCAAGTCGGAACGTGGGAAGAGCGCTGCCGTCCAGAAATAACCGATGGCCATAATGAAGAAGGGCAGGAACAACAGTAGCCATTTGCGCCAGGAAATCCGGCCGAAAATCACTGTAACCATCAATACATAAATCAGACTTACAGAGATCGTTACGGGATCAAAAGCAAACGATAACAAAATTACTCCTAGAATGACCGTAAGTCCTTTAATGGCAGGATTCATCTCATTCAACAGTTCGCTAAATGCGCCGGATGCTCTCACATCAGCACCTCCCTGCATGTTTCCTGCTTCTCCTTGAGCGTTAATCGCAGCTTATTCTTCAAATAAGCAGAGAGAGGAGGAATCAGTTTATTGGCCTGTAGCTGCTGCTCGGGCCAATCCCATAAATTATCTGGATGCCCGTCCCATTGTATGGATCCTTGGCGTAGAACAAGTACCCGATCAGCATATTGCTGAACGAGCTCCATATCATGAGTGATCATAATGACGGTAAGCCCGCGATCTACTCGAGCGCGCAGCGATTTCATCAATTCCAAGGCAGAGTATGCATCCTGGCCGAAGGTTGGCTCGTCGCATAACAGCAACTGCTGTTCCTCAGACAGCATGGCAGCCACACTCAAGCGGCGCTTCTGCCCCTGACTGAGCGCAAAAGGGCTGTAGTCGCGGCGGTGCTGTAGCCGATACTGTTCGAGAAGTGAGGCGACCCGCTCGGACACGACATTTTCCGGCAGTTTTTGGATTCGCAAGCTGAAGGCTAGCTCGTCGTAGACGGTATCGGTCACGAATTGGTGCTCGGGGTGCTGAAAAATCAACCCGATGCGCTTCCGCAGCTCCTGTTCAGGCCAACTCGATATGGCTTTGCCGGATAATTGGATCGTACCGGCTGTAGGTTCTAATATTCCTGACAATAGAGCGGCCAAAGTGGATTTGCCCGCACCGTTAGGGCCGACCAGCGCAATGAATTGTCCCGCAGGAATTGTCAGCGAAAGCTGCTGAAGAATTTGTCGGCCGCCGCTGCGCTCGAAAGAGACATTGTCGAGTAACATTAAGCTGTCTCTGCTTACGGTCTCCGAATCGCCATTCGACTGCATTGACCTGCGGGCTTGCCTTTGTTCTAGCTGCTCGAGAACATTAAGCTTTATTGCGTCCGGCTCATTGAGCCAAAAATAGGTAAGCTCATCTCTGGTTAAAGGCTGCCATGAAGCTGTATGCATTGTCTGCAGCTCCTCGTGAAGGCGCACGGCACCCGGCATCCATATTCCTAATTGTCGTGCTTCTTCTTTAAAATTAGCGAAGTAATTCCTGGGCTCGCCTTCGTAAATTAATTTTCCCTTTGTCCCCATTATAGCCAGGCGATCTACATAGGGCATCCATGCATCCAATTGATGCTCGATAAGCAAAATGCTCATCTGCCGTTGTTGGCGTATCGAGTCGATAAGGGCCGACAAGGCCCAGCAGGCTTCCGGATCCAAATTGGATGTCGGCTCGTCGAGAATGAGCACTTTTGGATTTAGTACCAAGGCACAGGCCAATGCTAGCCGCTGCTTCATTCCCCCGGATAAGGCATGAATCTGTGCATCCCGCCATTCAGTTAAATCAACGAGCTGTAGTGCATCGTCGATTTTTGCGCTAATTTGCTCCCTTGGACATCCGATGTTTTCCAGACAAAAAGTAAGCTCTTCCTCTACCTTTAGCATACAGAACTGACTGTCTACATCTTGAAAGACGATCCCCACCTGCTGGGCAATTGTCCCGGGATCCTGTTCCTCCAGAGACTGGCCGTATAAATAAACACTGCCGTTCACCACGCTGTCAATGGCTGAGGGGTACACGCGGTTTAAACATAGAGCCATGGAGCTTTTGCCGCAGCCTCCGGGACCGAGAAGCAGCATGAGTTCACCTTGATATAGGCGGAGGGAAAGAGAGGAGAATACAATCTCCTCATCCTCCTCGCTAAAAGCTAGTGACAGGTCTTTCGTCTCCAGAACAATGGGCTTATTCATCATTTCCTCATTCGTGTACATCATGTGTCCTGCTCCCTGTTCGGAGGGTGTGCACGGGATTTTGGTATTCATTACAGCTTCACCGCAGATTGTTTCTGACGTGCGGTTTGAGCTGCTTCTTTGCCGATCGGGAAGCTTCTCAATACACCGGTACGAGCCAGCGCATCGGCAATCCATTTCCCGAGCAGACCTGCGAGAACAGCCCCGCTAATTACGCGCACGATGAACATCGAAATAACGAGCCCTGTGGATAAGGCGGCGAAGCCGGACTGGAAGAAGCCCCAGGCAAAGCTGAATACGGCCGCTCCAACGCCAGCACCAATTAATACAGATGTGTTGTAATAACGGTATCTGACAACGGCAAATGCTGCTTCCGCACCGAGACCTTGAATAAAGGCCGACAGGATCAGAATTGGGCCGGTCACATTGCCAATGAGCACCTCGATGGTTCCGGCGATGGTCTCTGACAATAGAGCTGCCCCAGGCTTACGCAAAATGTAGGCGGCAATGATCGAGACAATAAACCATATTCCAAAAATGACCTCGTACCCCATCGGCCCCATAAAACCGACAAGGACATTGCCGATTTGCAGAAAAATTAAATAGACGACAGCAAAAACAACGGATAATGAACTAAGAACAATAATGTCACGGAGTTTCCAGGACGACATCGTTATTCCCCCTTATTTTGTACATGATCTGGTTTGGCAGACGGACTGTTGCAGGAAATGGTCGCCGTCATTACAAGATGTGAGGTTTGGATGCTAGAGGCTACAAAAGCATTCTCAAGCGACCGGAATACTTGATGAGCGTCTCCATCTAAGCGGCTGGCGTAATGTATGCCACCGGAGAAGGTACCCTCGATTTCAGCTGTTTTGACGGCATTATAGATGACATCCATATAGTGGGGCACACCCATAGGGTAAAGTGCGAATTGTACTGCGGTATCTACAGCAGATCCGGTGTCCTTATTTAAACGGACATCATCCTCGGACATGAATACGTCGCCCTCCGTGTCCCCAGGGCAGCCAACGGAAAAGGTTGCACTAAGGACAACGTGCTCCCCGCTTTTTGCCGCTTGAAGAAATATGGATTGGACCACGTCGAATACATGCTCGTGGCGACCTCGTACACAGGTGCTGATGTCATCGCTTTTAATCCATACCTTGGATGTGTCCGTATTCTCCAGAGCGCCAAGAATAATCGGCACGAAATGGCCGCTCATGGGGAATAAAGAAAATCGGCAGCCAACGATGCGGCTGCTGCCGCACGCTGCGGGTTTATTTTGTTCGTTGAATGAATTGCTTGTGATCATGAAGCATGTTCCTCCCCTTTGATAAATTAATAAATGTCGACAACGACAAAAAAACCGCACCCGAAGAGTGCAGTTGTATCGATATTGGCTAGCCCGCTTTAACATAATAAAGATAGGGTGCAACGCCATCCATCGTTTCCCCGCACTTCCCCACGCTAGTATGATCTAGATCGGGTGAAAAGGGTTAACCGTATCCTTGATCAGGAACGATCTCTCAGCCAATAAAGGCACCCCTAGTGCTTGATTCGTTATGCGGTTTTCAATGGTTCCCATTATACAGAGTTCCTTTGAATTGTAAAGTCCTTGTTTGAATGAACTGGTCTATATTCTCGTGAAAATTCATATTGTATCGTTAGAAGAGAGGACAAGGAGCGTGCGGATCGTGAACAAGGCGAAGATGACATTCCGGTTCGATGAACAAGGCCGGGAGACCCAGAAAAATGATGACTCATTTCCAGCTAGATCTAGTCAAGAGGTATCAAATATCTCAAGCGAAAAACCTAATCATCTCTCCGCAAACTATCGGGCGGTGGAGACGGTAGATTATTGGGGGGATCCATTAACCGATCGTGCAGCAACAGGGATTGCGGTATTTCCCGATCAAGGAGAACCGGGTGACGGGGATTATTATGTTCGGAGAACGAGAACCTCCTGGTGGAAGGTTGCAGGCTCATTAACCGGGGCTATTGTGACGGGGGCGCTCTTTGGATTTGTCGTTCTGTCGATGTTCAATCAAGAAATAACGGTACCTATACCGGGAATAGGTGTTCCGACGCAGAAGGCTGCGGGGGAAGCGGCAGACATTCCCGTGCTAGGCAGTGTTATCACCGAGAAGCAGGCCCCGCTCGTTCAAGTCGTATTGCCATCGCAAAGCTATCATTTCCTTCAATACGGCGTATTCAGCACGGCGGAAGGGGTGGAGCTGGCTCAGCAGCAATTGCGTGACTCAGGTATCGCTGCAGCGCGGGATACAGTGGATGAGAAACGGGTATACGCCGGTGTCTCTCCTGACCGCGAGGAAGCTAAGTTGTTAAGCAATCGACTGAAGACAGGGGGAGTTCACCTTATTTTGCACGAGATATCTCTGCCTGAATCAGCCACGGTTGAATATAATGGAGAAGCTGCCCTCCTTCAGCAATATTTGGCGCAGAGCGCGGATCTTGTATATATGCTAAGCTCTTCCTCGGCAGCTTTATTGGGAGAAGCCTCTCCCTCACGGCAGAGTCAAGAGGAGATGGAGCGGCTACGTGAGAGTCATCAGCTTTGGACTAAAAGCGCTGCCGCTATTCGGGGCAAGCTGTCGGCTGCCATAGATGGCGAGGCGAAGGAAATGGAGAAAGCGATGAACAGCGCGGTTGAGGCCATGGAGGAATTTAATGAAAAGGGTGAGCAAACAATGCTTTGGGAAGTACAAAATGAGGTGATGCGATTTATTTTGGCTGAACAAAAATTAATAGGAGTTTAATAAGCTTTTAAGAAATTTTGATAAGGCAGGGAAAGCTGGAAATAGTTCCCTCGCCTTTTTTATGTTTGTATTGCCGATCAATTAACCTTATAATAATGAAGTGCCAAAGTGTCAAAAAATGGCGAGGTTACAAGCTCGCAGAGCTTGCCCTGCGAAAGACGGATAAAGGAGAATCTGAACCTTGGAATTTGCAGCTTCATCAACACGACATGTCGTACTGGCCTCGACTTCACCGCGCAGACGGGAACTGCTGGCTACTCTACATATTCCGTTTGAGGTTATGCCGAGCGATGCCGATGAAACGACGCCGGATCATTGGACGCCGGAGCAAATCGTCATGGAGCTAGCGCTGCGTAAAGCAAAGGCAGTTCTTGCCACGCTTGAATCGGCATCACCCCAAGCGGTTATTATGGGGAGTGATACGATTGTAGTCCTGGACGGACAAGTGCTCGGCAAGCCCAAGGATGAGGAAGAAGCAGCTTTGATGCTTCGCTCTTTGCAGGGACGAAGCCACCATGTTTATACTGCCGTAGCTTGTATTGATGTAGCTACTGGAAGATCGGAAGTCGAATATCGTTCTACTTTAGTTACGATGAAAGCTCTGACAGAAGAAGAGATTATCGCATATGCCAAGACTGGAGAAGGCTTAGATAAAGCGGGTGCTTATGCGATACAAGGACTCGGGGCAATTTTTGTCACAAGTATCGAAGGCTGTTACTTCAGCGTTGTAGGATTGCCGCTGTCATTGGCTAGTGAGATGCTTGGTCGTTTTGGAATCCGTGTATTGAAATGAGCGACCGGATCAAATCGAAAAAGGCTGTAACAAATAATTTCATATTTACGTTGTAAAGGAAGAGGAAGAGATAAAGCATATCCTTCCGTAATGAGTTTTGCTGCCAGCAAGCTAGCTGGACGAAGCCTAATCATTCGGAAGCGAGGGATATGTATGGACTTGCCACAATACTTACTGCGTGATTTGCCTAGTGAGGAAAGACCCAGAGAACGCATGATGCAATATGGAGCGGGCTCGCTCAGTCATGCTGAACTGTTAGCTATTCTTTTTCGTACAGGTACCCGGGATGAATCGGCTGTTCATTTGGCCCACCGCGTACTGAGCAGTATAGGTGGAATACGCAACCTTGTAGACATTAGTTTGGACGAGTTGGTGAAGCTGAGAGGCATCGGCCCAGCCAAAGCTTTGCAGCTTAAGGCGGGAATTGAGCTAGGCCAGCGGCTTGCCAAAGCGCGACTACCGGAAGCTCAAGTGATTCGCAGCCCCCGCGATGCGGCGGATATTCTCATGGAACAGCTGCGTTATTTGCAGAAGGAACATTTTGTCTGTTTATTTTTGAATACGAAAAATCATATCATTGCTCAGGAGACGCTTTCCATCGGAAGCTTGAATTCCTCAATCGTCCATCCGCGGGAGGTGTTTCGCGCAGCGATTAAATGCAGCAGTGCCTCTGTCGTATGTGCTCATAATCATCCAAGCGGAGATCCGACGCCAAGTCCAGAAGATATTCGGATGACCGAGCGTCTATGCGAAGCGGGAGAAATTGTTGGAATCGATGTGCTGGATCATATCGTCATTGGGGACGGGGAATTTATAAGTTTGAAGGAGCAAGGCTTGATGTAATATAATAGACCAGATACAGAAGGAAAGGAAGATTACAGCATGTTAGGTGGTTTCACGAAAGACTTAGGGATTGATTTGGGTACGGCAAATACGCTCGTTTATATTCGCGGTAAAGGAATTATAGTGAGAGAACCGTCGGTAGTAGCGATGAATACAGATAATAAGAGCATTGTAGCGGTTGGAGAATCGGCAAAGAAAATGATCGGGAGAACGCCGGGGAATATCCGGGCCATCCGGCCGATGAAGGACGGAGTTATTGCGGACTTCGACACGACTGCGACGATGATTAAATATTTTATTCGCCAGGCTCAGAAGCAGCGTTCCTTGTTCCAACGTCATCCAAATGTGATGGTATGCGTACCGTCCGGCATTACGGCTGTAGAACAGCGGGCGGTTGAAGATGCCACGAAGCAGGCGGGAGCACGTGAAGCCTATACGATCGAAGAGCCCTTTGCGGCTGCAATTGGAGCCGATCTTCCGGTATGGGAGCCGACCGGCAGTATGGTTGTAGATATCGGCGGCGGTACGACAGAGGTTGCTGTGATTTCTCTTGGCGGCATTGTTACCAGTAAATCTGCTCGTGTAGCAGGCGACGACATGGATGATTCCATCATTCAATATATCAAGCGTCAGTATAACCTGATGATCGGTGAAAGAACGTCCGAGCAGCTGAAGATGGATATAGGCTCGGCTCTTCCGCTTGAGCAGGTAGAGACTTTGGAAATCCGGGGAAGGGATCTCGTGACCGGCTTGCCGAAGACCATCTCCATCACATCGGATGAAATTACCGAGGCGCTGGGCGATACGGTGAATGCAATCGTTGAAGCCGTAAAGGTAACACTGGAGAAATGTCCACCTGAGCTTGCTGCCGATATTATGGATCGGGGCATTGTGTTGACTGGCGGAGGTGCGCTGCTCCGCAATCTGGATAAGCTGCTGGCCAAAGAGACGGGCATGCCTGTCATTGTGGCTGAGCATCCGCTCGATTGCGTAGCCATCGGTACAGGGAGAGCTCTCGATAACATCCATTTGTTCAAATCAAGAAGCAGTTCGACCTTGCGCAAGCGCTAATATTTCCGTGGCAAGTAAGGATACGAACATTATGATAAAACGGCGCCGTCCTCTAATGGACGGTGTGCCGTTTTTCTATAGTAAATAGAGTGGACTCGTGGAGAGGAGAAATTGTAAGGTTGGAGGGTGCTTAAACTGTTTAAGCTGCTTGGCAACAAAAGATTGTTTATTTTGCTCATGGGACTCATTTTTTTTATCGCCATAATGGGATTTACGCTCGGGCCCCGGACGAATTTGTCTTGGCCGGAGAAATTCGTAAAGGATACGGTCGGCTTTGTACAGTCTATTTTTTATAGACCTACCTCGTACATCGCCGGTTTGATTGAGGATGTTTCTAACTTGCGTGCACTGCAAGAGGAGAATGAACGCCTCAAAATTGCGCTATCTCATTATACTAGAGATAAAGCCATCTATAATCGGATTGAGCAGGAGAATGCCCGTCTGTACGAATTGCATAAATTTACGGAAGCCCAGAAGAATCAATATAATTATACCTACCGGATCGCCCACGTAGTGAGCGTGAATAATGATCCGATCAACCGAACGATTAAATTGAACCTGGGAAGCAATGACGGGGTCAAGGTCGGGTATGCTGTTATCTCGGCTGAAGGTTTGGTAGGTACGGTTAGCCGGGTTGGCAACTTTACCTCCACCGTTAAGCTGGTGACAACGATGGATGCGAAGGATCCGAATTCCAACGGGATTTCGGCAACGGCCCAAGGCAAAGAGAACGAAGTGTTTGGCATCGTTGAGACGTTTGATACGAATAAAGGCATGTTCCTGATGAATAAAATCGACGATCCTTCGTCGATAGCGATTGATGACACGATCGTGTCGTCTGGCGTTGGCGGCGCCTTTCCAAGAGGGATGGTCATCGGCCAAGTCAAAGATATTCAAGTGGGAGAGTATGGCATGACCTACACGGCCTTCATCGAGCCTGCAGCGAGCTTTTCGGATTGGAAAGAGTTGATTGTGGTGTATACACCGGAGGTCTTGGAGTAGTGAGGAGCAAACGCAAACAAATATTGATCCTGCTATTGTTCGTATTGTTTATTATTGAGGGAACGGTCATCCCGTGGATTATTCCCGATTCGTGGCAGACGCGGGTCGTGCCTCACTTGGCCTATATCGCTATACTGTTCATTACCGTTTACGACAATCGGCATAGCGGCTTAGTGCTGGGGATTCTTTTCGGATTGTTGCAGGATGTTGTATTCTATGGATCGATCATCGGGGCCTATTCCTTTGGGATGGGGCTGTCCAGCTATTTGCTTGGCCTCGTTTTCCGGTCGCCGAGGGCTCCGCTCCCGCTGATGATGATTGTTGTCATGATCGGCAGCATCCTGCTGGATTCTATTTTGTTCGCAACGTATTCCCTATTTGAGCTGACGCATCAACCTTATACCTGGGCTCTAATGAATCATATTATACCGAATGTGTTCGTTCACTTTGTATTTGCCCTAGCTATCTACGTTCCTCTCCGGCGTCAGCTGGAGCTGATCACTAAACGTCGTTCCTCCGAGAATCAAGCCTGATATTCCGTGCTTTTCCTTAGGGAAGCAGGAACTTTGATGCTTCTGCACGAATTGAATAGGAGGGAGGGACAGGCTTATGACAGTGAAATCTAACCACGTTACGATCAAGGGCATCAAAGATGGCCTGGTTTTCCTGCTTGACGATGAGTGTGATTTGCAACAGCTTGTGGATGAGCTTCGCTATAAGGTAGAGCACAGCCACCAGAATATACTGACAGGTCCGATTATTCATGTAGATGTCAAACTGGGCAAGCGAATTGTGACAGACGCGCAGAAGGAAATGATCCTTGATATATTGAAGCAAAAAGGAAATCTGCTGGTTCGATCCATAGATTCACCGTTAGCGGAAGAAGATCGGCCAAAGGAAGGTGCGCTCACCACGCTTAGCGGTATTGTTCGTTCCGGACAGATTCTGCATCATGATGGGAATTTAATGTTTCTTGGGGACGTCAATCCGGGAGGGACGATCACCTGTACCGGAGACGTATTTATTCTGGGTGCTTTGCGAGGGACGGCTCATGCCGGGGCCGGGGGCAAGCAAGATTCCATTATAGCAGCTTCGTACTTATCGCCAACACAGCTGAGGATTGCGGAGGTTTTTAGCCGCCCGCCCGATGAATGGGAGCATCGTGAGAGCAGTATGGAATTTGCTTATTTATGTGACGGGAAGATGCAAATTGACAAAATAACGAACATAACCCGGGTGCGTCCGGACTTTAACGTGTTCAGAGGGGTGTAAACTATGGGAGAAGCTATCGTTGTCACTTCGGGGAAAGGCGGCGTCGGCAAGACGACAACTTCCGCTAATATTGGTACGGCATTGGCGCTGCTTGGCAAAAAGGTATGTCTTGTCGACACGGACATCGGCCTCCGAAATCTGGATGTCGTCATGGGGCTGGAGAACCGGATTATTTATGACTTAATTGATGTAGCGGAGGGGCGCTGCCGCTTAAATCAGGCTTTGGTGAAGGATAAACGCTTTGATGAACTATACATGCTGCCGGCAGCACAGACGAAAGACAAAAACGCCGTCTCTGCAGATCAGGTTAAGGATATTGTGCTTGAGCTGAAGAAGGAATATGAATATGTCATTATTGATTGCCCTGCCGGCATAGAACAAGGTTTCAAGAATGCCATCTCGGGAGCAGATCAAGCGATTGTTGTTACAACGCCGGAGCACGCTGCTGTTCGGGATGCGGATCGGATTATCGGCCTTTTGGAGAGCTCGCATATCGGTTCGCCGAAGCTCGTCGTCAACCGGATCAAAGTAGATATGGTGAAGTCTGGCAGCATGCTGGATATTGAAGGCATATTGCAAGTCCTTAATATTGATCTGATCGGCGTCGTACCAGACGATGAGCTTGTCATAAAAGCGGCGAATAGCGGAGAACCCACCGTGATGAATCCTGACTCCAAGGCAGCTATCGCCTATCGCAACATTGCGCGGCGTATCTTGGGAGACACCGTTCCTTTGATGCTGCTTGATCAGAAGAAAGGCATGTTCACACGCTTTAAGAAGTTTTTCGGAATGGGTTGATCCTAGTTGTTTTTTAAACTAAAAAAAATTGATTGGCTTATGGTAGCGATCCTGGCCATCTTCATGATTATGAGCACCTTGCTCGTCCACAGTGCAATTGCCCCTTATCTGCCTGATTTCAAAAACTATGATTTAAAGACCTTGATGTTCTATGGTCTTGGCTTCGCTTTGGTATTTGGCATGTCGATCGTCGATTATCGCACATTGCTTCGTTATAGCTGGTATATTTACGGAACGGGCTGTTTACTGCTCGTTCTTGTCTTCTTATTTGCACCGGAAATTAACGGCGCCCGGAGCTGGTTTAAGCTTCCCGGGGGGCTGCTGTTTCAGCCAGCCGAGCTGGTAAAAATTATTTTGATTATGACCACCGCGTATTTACTGGGCAAGCGTGAGGGCCGGTTGTTAAGCTTTCATCGGGATATTATTCCTATTTCGGCTGTAACGCTGCTTCCTTTCATACTGGTGTTGATTCAGCCAGATTTGGGGAATGCCATTATTTACCTGGTGGTGCTCTGTGCCATGCTCTGGATCGGCAATACGAAATACAGCCATGTACTCATCGGTCTGACTCTACTCGTTACTTTTCTGATTGTGTTCGTCACCATGTTCAACATTTACAATCAGCAGATTCATGATTATTTGGATGATAAGGGAAAGTTACACTGGTATCAACGGATTAATACGTTTATTAACCCGGACGAAGCATCGAATGATGCCAAGCATCAGTCCAGTTACGCCCAAATTGCCATTGGCTCCGGCGGGCTTATAGGGGACGGATTTTTGCAGGGCGAGCTCAAGAATAAACGGTTTATCCCTTATCCATATTCGGATTCGATTTTTGTCGTTGTTGGTGAAGAGTTTGGTTTCTTAGGATCATCCGTATTGCTGCTGCTGTACTTCTTGTTTTTATATAGGATGATCCAAATTGCACTTCGCTGCATAGACAAGCGGGGAGCGTTTATTATTATAGGGATTGCGGCCATGTTCCTGTTTCAAATCTTTGAGAACGTAGGCATGATGATCGGTCTGATGCCGATTACGGGTATTACGCTGCCGTTTATTAGCTATGGAGGGACGTCATTACTGCTCAACATGCTTTGCATAGGCCTGGTGTTCAGCATTAAGCTTCATCAGGAGAAATATGAAGTAGATTAGAACCAGCGCCGGTGGTGCTGGTTTTTTTGCGTCGGAATCAGGGTTGCAGTGTCGCTAAGGCTTGTTCATAATCCGCTGCTGCCACTCATAAACTAAGTACAACATGTTTACGGGCATATCTATTGGGTGTATTCGCACTTGGGGTGAGAGGCCTGATGTTATCGGAGGGGAATGAGAGTGATGGACGTGAAGTCGAATGTGAAGCGGCGGCGGGAGGAGCGGATCAAGCAATTGGTTTCGGGTGAAGGTGTCTCGGCCGCGGCGTCTCTCCTTGCTAAACGGAATAGTAACGAAGCAGTTGATCTGAAACATATTATTGGCGAGCAGCCTGGAGATGAGAGGGAGCAGGATCCTGAATGGATGTGGAAGCATGGACAAGGGCGGTGGAAGGATTCGGATCTTTTCGGGAACGTGCCGCCTCTGCCGCCGAATGAAGGGAATCGCTCTTCTTTTTGGAGCATGTTATTTATTCGTCTAAGCCTCAGCATGCTGCTATTTGCGGGACTATGGGCGATCTATCGGTATGAACCTCCTTGGTCGGGAGAGATTCGTCTATTCGTGGCTCATTCCTTAACCCATGAAATGGATTTTGGAGCGGCAGAGGCGTGGTATAAGCGTAATTTTGGAGGTGCTCCGACCTTTATTCCGATATTTAGGCAAACTGAAGAACACGGGATTAAAGTCAGTCATTCGGGCAGCTTCACAGTTCCACTGGAAGGAAAGATCGCTGATGCTTTCGCGATCAGCTTAAAAGGGATTAATATACTACCCTTAGGTGATTCGCCTGCAGACTTACAGGTTAAAAGCGTAGAAACGGGCAGGGTGCTTAATGTCAGTAATGATGCCTTTACAGGGCAGACGATCACTATTCAGCATGCGAGTGGGTATGTGTCTATTTATGGTCATCTGCAGCAAGCTTTTGTAGAAAAAGGAGATTGGGTGGAGTCTGGGGATTTAGTCGGGAGGCTCGAGGCGTTATCTGAGCAGGAGCCTGTCCTTTATTTTGCTTTAAAAAAAGATGATCGCTATATTGATCCTGCGGATGTGATTCCATTTGATTAGATGGAGCGGCATTATGATATCATTTCATCCGTTATTCGTAATCATCATGCTAGCTTCCGTTATTACTGGCCACTTTGTGGAGTTAATTACACTGTTCGCGATTGTATTTATTCATGAATGGGGGCATGTTGCCGCAGCAAGGTGGTTTGGCGTTAATGTCATTTCTGTACAGATGCTGCCTTTCGGTGGCGTGGCAGTCATGGAAGACACGACTTTTTTGAACGCAGGTCGTGAAATAATCATCGCCGTTGCCGGGCCTTTGCAAAATGGGCTGCTGATCGGACTGGCCTGGCTGCTTCATGTTTTTGGTTTGTGGGACGGGCCCTTCTATGAGTATTTCGTGCAGGGCAATATTTTGATTGCTTTGTTCAATTTGCTTCCCGTGCTGCCGCTGGACGGGGGGAAAATTGCTCATTCCCTGTTTAGTATTATTTTTCCGTATCATTCGTCATTGGTCTGGTCGCTGCGAATCAGTATATTATTTAGTTTGTTCGTTATTGGATATGCGTTGTTCCCTCTATTGCTGCAAAATGGGGTGTTACAGTTAAACTTGCTGCTAATCGGATCGTTTCTGCTCTATTCCAACTATGTGGATTACCGCAATATTCCTTATCGATTTATGCGCTTTCTGATGAACAGGGATCGTTCGTTCTCCCACCATCTGTTACACGGCAGTCTGGCTCAGCCGATTATAGCGGACAAAGTGCAACCTTTAGAGCATATTTTGCGTTTATTTAAAAGGGACAAATATCATTTTATTTATGTGATGAATCGACAAGGAAAGATAATTGCCGTCCTGCCGGAGCAGAAGGTAATTTATACCTTTATGAAAGGTGGACCTGCGGCATAGTAATCCGCCGTGGTATAATCAAAAAATATAATTGTGGTACAACGCAGACAGAGGGTGAAATCATGAAACGGATGATTGTTCACTGCAAATCCAGCTCTACCGAGATGGCCCTGCAAGAGGACGGCAAATTGGTGGAATATGCTACCGAACGCAGCCAGGCGAGAGGGCTTGTCGGCAGTTTTTTTAAAGGGCGCGTAGTTAATGTATTGCCCGGCATGCAAGCTGCATTTGTAGATATCGGACAGAAGAAAAATGCATTTCTATATATTGATGATGTGCTCCATCCGCATTTGGAAAGACAACCGAAGGTAAAACCGCTTATATCCGAGCTGCTTCAGCCCGGCCAGGATATAATCGTACAGGTGGTGAAGGATGCCATTGGCAATAAAGGGCCAAGAGTAACGACGCATTATTCTCTCCCAGGCCGCTGGCTCGTATATATGCCGTCAGCCGCCTATGTGGCGGTTTCCAAGAAGATTGTGGATGAAGAGAAAAGGCAGCGCCTAAAAGGAATCGGCAAGCAGCTGCGGCAGGACGAGGAGGGACTTATTCTCCGCACGGTAGCCGAGCTTGAGGAGCTAGAGGCGATTGAACTTGACTTGTCGCTGCTGCGGAAGCAATGGGCTACTATTTTAGAGAAGAGCAAGAAGAGTATTGCCCCGGCTCTGCTGCACCAGGATCTGAGCATGGTTCAAAGATTGATGAGGGATGTCTACAGTCCGGAGACGGATGAGATTATTATGGATTGCGCTCAACGGGTCAAGGAAGTCGCTTCGTTTCTGGAAATGATGCTTCCCGGAAATCCGCAGCCTATCAAAATTTACGACAAGAATATTCCCTTATTTGAATTCTACGGCGTGCAAAACCAGTTGGAAAAGGATTTTCAGCGGAAGGTGTGGCTGCCGGGCGGGGGTTATTTAGTCTGGGATCAGACAGAGGCGCTTACGGTTATTGATGTGAACACCGGAAAATACGTCGGGGGAAGCTCGTTGGAGGAGACAGTGTTCCAAACCAATTTGGAGGCGGCGGCGGAAATGGCCAGGTTGATTCGTCTCCGAGACACCGGGGGTATCATCATCGTTGATTTCATCGACATGGATCGAGACGAGCATCGCGATGCTGTGCTGAACAAGCTTCACAGCTGTATGCAAAAGGATCGGACTCAGCATCATATTCTTGGCTGGACGAGGCTTGGATTGCTCGAAATGACGCGGAAGCGAATTCGGGAAGAAACGGCAGCTTCCAGCGCGGATTAAATTTAACGAAAACAATTGATTTTAGCTATACCCCGTGATATTATATTAAGGTATGTGTCATAAGTTAGCTTGTGCACATGCTGTAACCGCTCCGATCAGGTCAGCAAGATCGTCGCATTTCGCGGCGCACCTGAATTAGGCGAGTCTGAGACATGAGGAGGTGCAAGCAAATGTACGCAATTATCGAAACTGGCGGTAAACAATACCGTGTTCAAGAGGGCGATGTGCTTTACATCGAGAAATTGAACGCAGAGGACGGCACAAGCGTGACGTTCGACCGTGTATTGGCCGTATCCAAAGGCGAAGGTTTGGTAGCGGGAACTCCTGTAGTAGCCGGTGCTAGTGTGACAGCGAAAGTTGAAAAACATGGCAAAGGCCGCAAGGTTGTCGTTTACAAATACAAACCGAAGAAGAACTACCACAAGAAACAAGGTCATCGTCAACCATACACGAAAGTGACCATCGAGAAAATCCAAGCGTAAGAAGGTGACGTAACTTGATTAGCGTCTCCATATTGCGTCGCAAGGATAACGACATACATGGTTTTAAAGTGGAAGGTCATGCTCATTATGCCGAACCAGGTCAAGACATTGTGTGCGCCGGGGTATCCGCCGTTACCGTTGGGACGGTGAATTCCATCGAATCGCTGACGGGAATCGTTATGGATTCCAAGATGAAGAACGGGTTCTTGAACGCGAATCTTCCTCATGTCGAGCAACCGAAAGCTCTCGAGCAGGCACAGCTACTTCTCGCTTCTATGGTCGTTATGCTGCAAAGTATCGAATTGTCATACGGTGAGTATATTCAGATACAAGATGTCATTATTTAAAGAAGGAGGTAGACTATAATGTTGAAATTGGATCTCCAGTTATTCGCATCCAAGAAGGGTGTAGGTTCCACAAAGAACGGTCGTGACAGTATTGCTAAACGCCTAGGCGTAAAACGTGCTGACGGCCAAACTGTAACAGGCGGAAGCATTCTTGTTCGCCAACGCGGAACGAAGATTCATCCGGGAACCAACGTAGGAATCGGTAAAGACGATACGCTGTTTGCAAAAGTGGATGGCGTTGTTAAATTCGAACGTTGGGGACGCGATCGCAAGAAAGTGAGCGTCTACCCTGTGGAAGTTGCTCCTGTAGCGGCTGCAGTCGAAGCTTAAGAGCTTCATCTGCCATAGCTTGGCTTATGAGCCCTCGGCACTCGTGCCGGGGGCTTTTTTATTCAAATATACATCATTTAATTCCTTGCTGGGACAAGGATTGTGATATACTGGTTAAAGATGTTAAAAAAATAGGTCTTGTTATCCAAATGAAGAGGAACGGGGAAATTCATGAAACATCGGTTCGCAGTGCCGGTTATTGCCGGGACACTTACGCTTGCTCTGTTGGTAATATTGTACTTCGTTGATTCGACAGTATGGTATGTTGTGTTGTGCGTATGTTTGCTAGCGGTGTTATGGGGTTATGTTAAGTACTTGAAGGAACAGGCGGCGATTGAGCGTAAGCAGCTGCTGGAGTCGGTTCAACGCACCGCGGCCGCTACGCTGGGGCATCATCGGCATGATTGGATGAACGACCTGCAAATATTGTATGGATACATACAACTGGGCAAGGTTGATAAACTGGCCTGCTGTGTGGAAAGAATAAAGGAAAGGATGGCTGTGGAGAGTAAAATATCCCGCTTAGGCATCCCTTCATTGGTTTTTTATTTGCAATCGTTTCGAGAAGTGAATAGTTCAGTTCAACTCACGATAAATATTGAGGACGATTTAGAACTTGGAAAGCTGCTTACTGCTGAAGATGCCGAAGAATTGACTGAGGCGATTATTGCGACGATACGTGCTTTCCAGTTTGCGGGCCGCTCCTCCTGGGGAGAGATGCTGCAGCTTAACATGTCGATATGCCTTGAACATAACGAGGTGCTGATCAGCTTTGAACAGGAAGGAAGTTCGGGAAATACGGAAACCCTCTTGAAGCGTCTGGATGAGGTTGTATCAGGCAAACGGGTCCGAGCCGAGCACCATGATTCTACATTAGCTTCTGTTCGATTGCGAATGCTGTGCGGAAATTTAAAAGAGGTGAACGCATGTTTATAGATAAAGCGAAAGTATATGTAAAGGGCGGCGACGGCGGCGACGGTATCGTTGCTTTTCGCCGGGAGAAATATGTCCCGGAAGGCGGACCAGCGGGTGGGGACGGCGGTAAGGGCGGCGACGTGATATTCCGCGTGGACGAGGGTCTTCGCACGCTGATGGATTTCCGCTATCAACGCCATTTTAAGGCAGACCGGGGCGTCAAAGGGCGGAATAAAAGCCAGCATGGCGCGAACGCTGAGAACATGATTGTCAGAATTCCTCCTGGCACGGTCATTATCGATGACGACACCCAAGAAGTACTCGCAGATTTGACTAGGCACGGTCAGCAGATTGTTGTCGCAAGAGGCGGCCGTGGTGGTCGGGGGAACACTCGCTTCGCGACGCCAAGCAATCCGGCCCCGGAGCTGGCGGAGCATGGTGAAGAAGGTCAGGAACGCTGGATCGTACTGGAACTGAAGGTTATGGCCGATGTGGGGCTCGTGGGCTTTCCAAGCGTAGGCAAATCTACTCTGCTATCGGTTGTATCCGCAGCTCAGCCTAAAATCGGTGCGTATCATTTCACAACGATAACACCGAACCTCGGTGTAGTGGACGTCGACGAAGGGCGCAGCTTTGTGATGGCTGACCTGCCGGGGCTAATCGAAGGTGCACATGAAGGTGTTGGACTGGGGCATGAATTTCTTCGTCACGTTGAGCGAACGCGCATTATTATTCATGTAGTCGATATGGCGGGGTCTGAGGGCCGCGATCCGTTTGACGACTGGTTGAAAATCAACGAAGAGCTCAAGCTGTATAATGCTGACTTGGAGAAACGTCCACAAATCGTAGCTGCGAATAAAATGGATATGCCGGAGGCGGAGGAGCATTTGGAAAAATTCCGCGAACAGGTGGGCAAGATTCGTCCTGATCTGGAGATCATGCCGATTTCTTCGTTGACTCGGCAGGGGGTTAAGGAATTGCTCTATAGAACTGCCGACTTGTTGGATCAGATACCAGAGGAACCGGCATTGGAAGAAATTACAGACTTGAACGAGCGTAAAGTGTACAAGCTGGTTAAAGAAGAGGAGCAAGGCTTTATTATTCGCCGCGAAAACGAGGGTTTTGTAATCGAGAGCGAGAAGATCGAAAGAATGATGAAGCGGATGCAATTGAATACGCATGACGCGATTCTCAAGCTCGCGCGTACGCTTCGCCACATGGGCGTAGATGATGAATTGCGTAAACGCGGTGCAAAGGACGGAACGATTGTTAGAATCGGGGATTTTGAATTCGAATTTGTGGAGGGAAGCAGCTACTATTAATGCTTTCATGGGAAGGGCACCTACTGGGTGCTCTTTTTTTAGAGAGAAAAAGTATAGATATAGAATCCATGAAAATCTGTGCTGAAAATAGGTTGCTTCCGGACATTCTTTCCGTTATAATGTCCACTATACGAAAACAACAGTCTTTAAGGGGAGGACGTTTGTGAAGGAACGTTACTACTTGGTCCGTGAGGATATTTTACCGGAAGCGGTGATCAAGACGCTTCAAGTGAAGCAGCTGTTAGCTGCTGGGGACGTCAAAACCGTGCACGAAGCGACGCTGCAGGTCGGGCTTAGCCGCAGTGCTTTTTATAAGTACAAGGACGGCATTCATCCATTGAATCAAATGGAACGGGAAGAAATCGTCACGATATCATTCGATTTGGAGCACCGTTCCGGGATCTTATCGCAAGTGCTGTCTCTGCTTGCCGGATCCGGCGGAAATGTACTCACGATTAATCAGAGTATTCCTTTGCAGGGAAGAGCCAATGTTGTCATATCCGTAGAGACCTCGCGATTGACGGAGGAACTCGATCAGATGATGAAGGCTCTGCAAGAAATCTCCGGCGTAAAGAAAATTCAAATTGTTGGTCAGGGATAGAATTTCCCGCAATATTACATTCTCTATAATAACCCGTATTGGGAATAGGAGGGACTCATATTGAAACCCGTTAAGGTAGGATTACTGGGACTTGGCACTGTAGGAACTGGTGTCGTGCGCATCGTCGAAGGTCACCAGGAGGATCTGAGCAGTCAGGTTGGATCTCCGATTATCATTGAGAAGGTCTCGGTTAAAAATCTGGAGAAGGCCAGAAGTATTGAAATCGAGCAGAGTAAGCTTACAGAGGATCCTTGGGAAGTCATTCGTGATCCGGAAATTGACGTTATTGTGGAGGTTATGGGCGGCGTCGAGCAAACTAAAAAGTATATTCTCGAGGCGCTGGATCGCGGTAAACATATTGTGACGGCGAATAAAGATTTAATGGCGCTTTACGGTGCCGAAATTATGGCTAAAGCGCTGGAGGAGCAATGTGATGTATTCTATGAAGCAAGTGTTGCTGGTGGCATCCCGATCATTCGAACATTGATTGAAGGCTTCTCTTCGGATCGAATCGTAAAGATCATGGGGATTGTCAACGGGACGACGAACTATATTCTAAGCAAGATGAGTCAGGAGGATGCTTCCTATGAGGATGTTCTAAAGGAAGCCCAGGAGCTTGGTTATGCAGAGGCAGATCCTACTGCAGACGTGGAGGGCTTGGATGCGGCTCGGAAGATGGTTATCCTGGGTAGCCTAGGCTTCCGCACGAACGTAGAGCTTAGCGACGTAGATGTTCGCGGCATATCCGGTGTATCCAAAGAGGATATAGCCTATGCGAAAAAGCTTGGTTACGAGATGAAGCTGCTCGGCATCGCCGATCGTCAAGATGATGAGTTCAGCGTCAGCGTTCAACCGACGATGGTGAAGAAGAGCCATCCGATTGCCGCGGTTAACGGCGTGTTCAACGCAGTCTACGTCCATGGCGAAGCGGTTGGCGAGACGATGTTCTATGGCGCAGGCGCTGGAGAAATGCCTACGGCTACCTCGGTAGTAGCTGACCTTGTAGCGGTTGTGAAGAACTTGAAGCTAGGTGTCAACGGTTTGAAAGCAATGGTTCCTTTTAAACAGAAGAAGCTAAAGACCGATGAGCAAATTGCCTACAAAAACTTCCTGTTGCTTGAGGTTGATGATAAGGCAGGCGTGCTTGCCCAGATCACCCAGGTGTTTGGGGAATATGATGTAAGTCTGGAATCCGTCGTTCAATCGCCGAATGAGCATACGCCGGATGCAGAAATCATTATTGTGACCCATCATGCCACGAAAGCAAACATGAACAAAGTGCTGAAGCATTTTGAGTCGTTAAAGGTCATTCGCCGCATCAAGAGTGTATACCGAGTAGAAGGTTAAGTAGTTTATTCCTAATATAAAAGGGGTTTTTATTTCATGAGATATCTTGGATTGCTGCATACGTACAGACAATATTTACCGGTTAATGATAAGACGCCGCTGCTTACATTGCATGAAGGCAATACGCCGCTCGTTCGTGCAGATCATTTATCTGAAGAGTTAGGGCTTGATTTATATTTTAAATATGAAGGCCTTAACCCCACAGGTTCATTTAAAGACCGGGGAATGGTTATGGCGGTGGCAAAAGCCATTGAAGAAGGCAGCAATACGATTATGTGCGCTTCTACGGGAAATACATCCGCAGCAGCCGCAGCATATGCAGCTCGGGCAGGACTTAACTGCATCGTCCTAATTCCGAACAATAATATTGCTCTTGGCAAACTGGCTCAAGCGATGATTTACGGGGCCAAGGTGATCGCGATTGAAGGCAACTTCGACCGTGCCCTGGAGATTGTTCGCGATATTACTGCGAAGCATCCGATTACCCTAGTAAATTCGGTGAACCCTTATCGCATTGAGGGTCAGAAGACGGCGGCCTTCGAAGTTTGCGATCAATTAGGGAAAGCTCCGGACGTGCTGGCAATTCCGGTCGGCAATGCCGGAAATATTTCAGCCTATTGGAAAGGCTTCAAGGAATATCACCAGCTCGGTAAAAGCGATTCGCTTCCACGTATGGTTGGTTTTGAAGCCGAAGGAGCTATGGCTATCGTCAAAGGAGAGCCGATACTAGAGCCTGAAACGGTAGCGACGGCGATTCGCATCGGTAACCCAGCAAGCTGGAAAACGGCGGTAGCTGCAGCTGAGGAATCTGGCGGCCAAATCAATTATGTAACGGATGAGGAAATTTTGACCGCTTATAAGACGATTGCTTCTCGAGAGGGAATTTTTGCTGAGCCTGCCTCTGCAGCGTCTGTAGCAGGTGTGTATAAGCTCCATCGTGAAGGTTATTTTAAAGGCGGAGAAACCGTTGTTTGTGTCTTGACTGGTCATGGACTGAAAGATCCTAACATTGCAATTAAGAGCATTGGCAGTGAGCCACTCGTAGTGGAGGATACAGAGGAAGCGGTTATGGCGGCGATTGCGAAGTTGCAGGGTGAGCAAGAATGATATCCGAAGCAGGCGTTCGCGTAAAGGTACCTGCCAGCACGGCGAATTTAGGGCCAGGCTTTGATACGCTAGGTATGGCTCTGTCGCTTTACGCCTGGATCGAAATGAAGCCTGCGAAAGAGACGGAGATCCATTTATACGGGGATCAGATGAAGGGGATTCCTACAAATAAAAGCAATCTTATCTATGAGGTAGCTCAATCCGTATTTCGTGAAGCAGGGGTGTCTCTTCCCGAGCTGGAAATATCTATGTATTCGGATATTCCACTCACAAGAGGACTTGGCAGTAGTGCATCGGCAATTGTCGGTGCGCTGGTCGCTGCGAATGAGCTGATTGGTTCCCCGCTAAATCAGGCCCAATTGTTTGATATGGCTACGGCATTGGAGAAGCATCCAGATAATGTGGGTGCCTCTCTATTCGGCGGGGTGATTACAGCTGTATGGGATGGGACACATGCGGAGTATTTACGAATCGAACCACCGATTGATCTGGAGGTTCTGGTAGCCATTCCTGAGTTCCAACTCTCTACCTCGAAAGCGCGTCAGGTACTCCCTGAACAGGTTAGCTTAGAGGATGCCGTATTTAATATTAGCAGAACCTCGTTGTTTACCGCTGCGATGGCTTCCGGAAGATTAGATCTGATCCGCTCGGCGATGCAGGATCGTTTGCATCAGCCTTTTCGTGCGCCTCTTGTTCCGGGAATGGCGCGTATATTGGAAGAGGCGACAGCCCATGGGGCGCTCGGTGCTGCCCTTAGCGGAGCCGGGCCTACGCTGCTTGCGCTAACGGATCGGCGTGAGCAGCGTGGAATGGAATTAGAACGTTTCTTAATAGAAGTGCTTAGCGAGCAGGGGATTAAGGCTCGGACGATTTGGCTGAATCCTTGCACACAAGGCGCGCAGACGCTTACTATAGAGAAAGGTGTAAAATTTATCGATTCCATTGAAGGGGAAGTCAGATCATGAAAGTGATAGCGTTGCTGCCGGAAGGCTCAGTGTCTCATGAAGCGGTTCTGCATCTGTTCGGGGATGAGCCGATTCAGTTGCTCCACTGCAAGCAGATATCCGATGTGTTTCAGGCAACGGCTAGTGGAGCTAGTCAGTATAGTGTTATTCCGATTGAGAATACGATTGAGGGCTCTGTCAGCTTGCATATGGACTGGCTCGTCCACGAGGTGGATATTCCTATGCAAGTGGAGTGGGTATATCCGTCTATTCAAAACTTGATTGGTGACCGAGAAGAGTTTAGATCTGATTCGGATCGGGGTCTGCTTGATTATTCGAAGGTGACCAAGGTGCTGTCCCATCCGGTAGCTATGGCGCAGTGCATGCAATTTTTGAAAACCCATATGCCCCAGGCAGAGCTGGAACATGTTGCAAGCACATCAGAAGCTGTAAAGTTGGTAAAAGAGCGGCCTGGCGAGCGCTGGGCGGCGCTGGGCACGGCGCTTGGCGCCAAAACGCATGGTCTAGATATATTGGCGAACCAAGTGACGGATCATGATAATAACTATACACGTTTTGTTCTGATCGGACAGGAGCCGCTCCAGTTGAATCCGAATGATTCGGCGCAGGACAAGACGAGTGTCCTGGTCACGCTCCCCGAAGACTTTCCGGGTGCTTTACATCAAGTGTTGTCGGCATTCGCCTGGCGAAAATTGAACTTATCTCGCATTGAGTCGAGACCGACGAAGAAACGGCTTGGAAGTTATTATTTTTACATGGATGTTCTCTCTTCTCTTGAATCTGTTCTGTTACAGTCAGCTATTGGGGAAATAGAGGCATTAGGCTGCCAAGTGCGCATACTCGGATCTTATCCGAGTTATTCTAATAAAAATTAAAAACTGGAGGTGCGAATACAATGGCAGAGCAATGGATTTATTTAGATGGACAATTCGTAACAAAAGAAAATGCAAAGGTCTCCGTGTACGATCACGGTTTCTTATACGGCGACGGGATATTCGAAGGGATTCGCATCTACAATGGGAATATTTTTAAATGTAAAGAGCACTTGGATCGCTTGTATGACTCTGCGAAATCCATCATGCTGGACATTCCCTTAACGTATCAGGAGATGGAGGATGCACTTGTCGAGACGCTTCGCCGTAATGAACTTCGCAACGGCTACATCCGTCTTGTTGTGTCGCGCGGTGCTGGTAATTTGGGCTTAGATCCGAATCGCTGCCCTAAGGCCTCCGTCATTATCATCGCTGAGCAGCTCGCTATTTATTCAGAGGAGGCGTACAAAACTGGCTTGAAGACGGTATCCGTCTCCACAAAACGCAATATTCCGGATGCGCTGAATCCGAAAATTAAATCGTTGAACTATCTGAATAATATTTTGGTTAAAATTCAATCGAACCTGGCGGGTGCGGGAGAAGCAATTATGCTGAACTCGCAAGGTTACGTAACCGAGGGCTCCGGGGATAACATTTTTATCGTGAAGAATGGAGTTATTACGACACCGCCTTGCTATTTGGGAGCGCTGGAGGGGATTACCCGACAGGCGATTATCGACATTTGTCATGAGAAAGGCTATAAAATCAAGGAAGAGCCATTCACGCTTCATGATGTTTATGTGGCTGATGAAGTGTTCCTGACAGGAACGGCGGCTGAAGTCATTGCGGTTCGCGAAGTGGATGGACGTATTATCGGTGAGGGGCATGCGGGGCCGATCACGCTTCAACTGCTTGAGGAATTCCGCAGTATCGTTGATAAAGACGGCTTGAAGGTCTGGTAATGGGCTGAAATGTGAGAACCTATCCTTGTCTTGTAAAAGAGGGATAGGTTTTTTTCGTTACATGGATGTCAAAAGCCGGGCTTCTGCATAGGATGTATTAAATGGGCCCCGGGCGAAGATCACGGTCCGGAGAAGAAACCTAGGAGGTTTTTAGCGCGTGAAAATACACATTGTAAAAAAAGGAGATACTTTGTTTGACTTGTCAAAAAAGTATAATGTTCCTTTGCAGAAGTTAATTGAGGCCAATCCGCAAATTAGCAACCCAGATCAACTTGGTGTAGGAATGAAGGTAAAAATTCCAACTACGGCTGTCCCGGTCGAGGAAGGGATTATCTACAAACATACCGTGAAGCAAGGGGATTCTCTTTGGAAACTGGCCAAAGCTTGGGGATTGCCTTTACAGACTTTAGTGAGTGCGAATCCTCAATTAAGTGATCCTAACGTACTTAAAGTAGGGGAGATTATCAATATTCCAGGTGCTGGATCGACAGGGTCAAACAACCCACATGATAATATCGGAGCTAATCCGGCACCAATCAGCCCCGCCGCAAAGAAAAATACGGCTCCTAAGGAAAACATCAAACCGGAGAACGTCAAAACCGAGAATATTAAGCCAGAAAATATTAAACCTGAAAATGTCAAACCGGAAAATATTAAGCCGATTGCCGAAAATTCAAAACCTGCTCCGATTGCCAAGCCTGAAAGTATTAAACTAGAAAGCGTCAAAGTTGAGAATATTAAAATTGTTGAAAATGTCATGCCTATGCCCGTTATTCCGCAACAGCTTCCTCAAATGGAGACCAAGCCGATGAAGTACGAGGAGACCCCATGCATGCCAAAACAACCATGTCCTGAGCTTATATCTCCATACCAATTTCAAGTTGAGCAGCCTCCTATGATGATGGCTGAGCAGCAGTTGCCTTATCCGCCATGCGGATGCTCAGGTCACAGTCCGCAGCCAGACAATTTATTCCAGCCTTATCAGGTTGAGAATGAGAAGGTATCCTCCTATTACGATTTTCC
Source organism: Paenibacillus lentus (assembly GCF_003931855.1). NCBI lineage: Bacteria > Bacillati > Bacillota > Bacilli > Caryophanales > Paenibacillaceae > Paenibacillus > Paenibacillus lentus. The sequence goes on from NZ_CP034248.1 coordinate 2,302,432, forward strand.
GCCGGTATGGCAAAATGAAGTGGCGATGGGAGAATACCCGGGACTTTCCAATGCGCCGATGTATCAATCGCCTCAATACGTTAATCCTTGTGCTCCAGAGCATTATGCTCACTATGGGCATCATCCGCATCAGGCTTACCAGCCGTATAGCTATTCTGAACAGGAACATGCGGTGCCGGAACAATTTTGGCCGAATGCGCCGCATCCTGGAGGAGATAATGCTCCCTGGGCTCAGGCTTCATTAATAGGGAACAATGCTTCTTTATATGGGGCCAATGTTTTTCCTAACACGCCTTATTCGAATTCTTGGCATCCTCCTTATCATCAGCCGATGCATGCATATTCACCGTGCGGCTGCTCCGGTCATTCTTCGCCGATACAGCCTTATGCTAACGCGCCTTATTTAGCCCAGCCATATCAAGGTACGATGCCCAACATTCCTGGATCACCCCTAGGTGGATTCGGAGCGCTTGATCAAATGCAGGAGGATTGCTATAAAGGCGGTACAAGAGAAGAAGATGCGATCGTTCAGGCTAATAATGATGCCAAAGAGAAAGCTTCCGATACTGCTCAAGCCGTTGCCACAACGCAACAAGCTACCAAAGAGGCTCGTATTTCTGAGGTTAAGAAAAGTAAGCAACAAGGACGAGACTCAGCATCTAAGGGTAAAAAAACTGCGCAGAGAAAAAAAAGCAGCGGTAGACGAAAACTATGGATTAACCAATAGTAAAGCCCGGTGAGGCGCCTTGAGCGCCTCTCTCATTTTTTACCAGTATATATTGATGAAATTATACTTGCTGTATACTCGAAATTTATGATATATTAAGTGTCCCAAATAAAAGATGATCTGTACTTTTTGCGGGATGAGGTGGCAGACTTCAAAGCTAAAATATTTTTTTAAAAAAAAGTACTTGCTATCTTCTGAAAGACATGTTATATTATTTAAGTCGCCGCTGAAACACAGCGTCGCAAGAGAATCAAAGTTGATCTTTGAAAACTGAACAACGAGTGAGCGGGTTTCACGGAAGTGAAATCTAAAAATAGAGTCAGATGCAAATCTGATCTCGTCAGATTCAAAATGAGCAAGTCAAACATCTTAGCTGAAAGAGATTTTGCCTACGGGTAAAACTTCCTTTCATCTCGGATGGAAGACCTCATCACCTTCGGGTATGAGCCTCCTTCCGATCTTTATTGGAGAGTTTGATCCTGGCTCAGGACGAACGCTGGCGGCGTGCCTAATACATGCAAGTCGAGCGGGATTATTTTGGAAGCTTGCTTCCGAAATGATCTAGCGGCGGACGGGTGAGTAATACGTAGGCAACCTGCCCCTCAGCCTGGGATAACTAGCGGAAACGTTAGCTAATACCGGATAATTTGTTTCTTCGCATGAAGGAATAATGAAAGACGGAGCAATCTGTCACTAAGGGATGGGCCTACGGCGCATTAGCTAGTTGGTGAGGTAATGGCTCACCAAGGCGACGATGCGTAGCCGACCTGAGAGGGTGAACGGCCACACTGGGACTGAGACACGGCCCAGACTCCTACGGGAGGCAGCAGTAGGGAATCTTCCGCAATGGACGCAAGTCTGACGGAGCAACGCCGCGTGAGTGATGAAGGTTTTCGGATCGTAAAGCTCTGTTGCCAGGGAAGAACGTCTTGGAGAGTAACTGCTCTAAGAGTGACGGTACCTGAGAAGAAAGCCCCGGCTAACTACGTGCCAGCAGCCGCGGTAATACGTAGGGGGCAAGCGTTGTCCGGAATTATTGGGCGTAAAGCGCGCGCAGGCGGTCATTTAAGTCTGGTGTTTAATCCCGGGGCTCAACTCCGGGTCGCACTGGAAACTGGGTGGCTTGAGTGCAGAAGAGGAGAGTGGAATTCCACGTGTAGCGGTGAAATGCGTAGATATGTGGAGGAACACCAGTGGCGAAGGCGACTCTCTGGGCTGTAACTGACGCTGAGGCGCGAAAGCGTGGGTAGCAAACAGGATTAGATACCCTGGTAGTCCACGCCGTAAACGATGAATGCTAGGTGTTAGGGGTTTCGATACCCTTGGTGCCGAAGTAAACACATTAAGCATTCCGCCTGGGGAGTACGGTCGCAAGACTGAAACTCAAAGGAATTGACGGGGACCCGCACAAGCAGTGGAGTATGTGGTTTAATTCGAAGCAACGCGAAGAACCTTACCAGGTCTTGACATGCCTCTGACCGCTCTAGAGATAGAGCTTCTCTTCGGAGCAGGGGACACAGGTGGTGCATGGTTGTCGTCAGCTCGTGTCGTGAGATGTTGGGTTAAGTCCCGCAACGAGCGCAACCCTTGATCTTAGTTGCCAGCATTTCGGATGGGCACTCTAAGGTGACTGCCGGTGACAAACCGGAGGAAGGTGGGGATGACGTCAAATCATCATGCCCCTTATGACCTGGGCTACACACGTACTACAATGGCCAGTACAACGGGAAGCGAAGCCGCGAGGTGGAGCGAATCCTATCAAAGCTGGTCTCAGTTCGGATTGCAGGCTGCAACTCGCCTGCATGAAGTCGGAATTGCTAGTAATCGCGGATCAGCATGCCGCGGTGAATACGTTCCCGGGTCTTGTACACACCGCCCGTCACACCACGAGAGTTTACAACACCCGAAGTCGGTGAGGTAACCGCAAGGGGCCAGCCGCCGAAGGTGGGGTAGATGATTGGGGTGAAGTCGTAACAAGGTAGCCGTATCGGAAGGTGCGGCTGGATCACCTCCTTTCTATGGAGAATCGTTCTCTGCAACGAGAACATTCAAAAAAAAGGCTGACGAAAGTCGCCGATCCCTTTGCAGATGCAAAGAGGAATATGCTTTCGAAGTAGCTTTACTTCGTAAAGCTTTTAGCTCACTCGTTGGTCAGTTTTGAGAGTTCAACTCTCAAACTTATCTTCCAACACTTACCGTTGAAACGGTAAGTTGAAAGATGATAAGATATTCTTCCGCCAGTTAAATGGCGAAAGAAACTTGATCCTTGAAAACTGGATATACGAAACGAAATTTGCGTTTTAGAAACAATCCTTTTAGCTGAACTTGTGTCAAGTGATTGACCAAGGAAGTTTAAAAGTAGCTAGCGAACGTTTTGGGATAGGCGATCCTTTGTGAGTTGATTTCTTCCTTATATGAATTTATAAGATCAAGAAATCAAGGAGCAACAGAGCGAATAGCCCAAAATGCGAGCGATATGGTTAAGCTACTAAGAGCACACGGAGGATGCCTAGGCGCTAGGAGCCGACGAAGGACGTGGCGAACAACGAAACTGCCTCGGGGAGCTGTAAGCAAGCTTTGATCCGGGGGTGTCCGAATGGGGAAACCCGGCTGTGGTCATACGCAGTCACTCACATCTGAATACATAGGATGTGAAGAGGCATACCAGGGGAACTGAAACATCTAAGTACCCTGAGGAAGAGAAAACAAATGCGAATGCTTACGAAGTAGCAATACTTCGTATTGCTTTCAAGTGATTCCGTCAGTAGCGGCGAGCGAACGCGGAACAGCCTAAACCAGAGAGCTTGCTCTCTGGGGTTGTGGGACGTCTCACACGGAGTTACAAAGGAACCGATTAGACGAACAGGTCTGGAAAGGCCGGCCATAGAAGGTAAAAGCCCTGTAATTGAAAGTCTGTTCCCTCCGAGACGGATCCCGAGTAGTGCGGGGCACGTGAAACCCCGTATGAATCTGCCAGGACCATCTGGTAAGGCTAAATACTCCCTAGCGACCGATAGTGAAGCAGTACCGTGAGGGAAAGGTGAAAAGCACCCCGGAAGGGGAGTGAAAAAGAACCTGAAACCGTGTGCTTACAAGAAGTCAGAGCCCTATGCGGAAACTTGTTTCCGCACGGGTGATGGCGTGCCTTTTGTAGAATGAACCGGCGAGTTACGTTCCCGTGCAAGGTTAAGGTGAAGAGCCGAAGCCGCAGCGAAAGCGAGTCTGAATAGGGCGATTTAGTACGTGGACGTAGACCCGAAACCGGGTGATCTACCCCTGTCCAGGGTGAAGGTGCGGTAACACGCACTGGAGGCCCGAACCCACGTATGTTGAAAAATGCGGGGATGAGGTGGGGGTAGCGGAGAAATACCAATCGAACTCGGAGATAGCTGGTTCTCCCCGAAATAGCTTTAGGGCTAGCCTCGGTGGGACAGTCGTGGAGGTAGAGCACTGATTGGGTGCGGGGCCCGCCAAGGGTTACCAAGCTCAGTCAAACTCCGAATGCCATAGACTGATTAACCGGGAGTCAGACAGTGAGTGCTAAGATCCATTGTCAAGAGGGAAACAGCCCAGACCATCAGCTAAGGTCCCCAAGTGTGTGTTAAGTGGGAAAGGATGTGGAGTTGCACAGACAACCAGGATGTTGGCTTAGAAGCAGCCATCATTTAAAGAGTGCGTAATAGCTCACTGGTCGAGTGACTCTGCGCCGAAAATGTAACGGGGCTAAACACACCACCGAAGCTATGGCTTGAATCGACTTCACTGCTTCTTTGAAGCGGTGGATACTACGAGACATTTTTGCCGAAAGCAACCTTTGAAATGGTTCATGGGTTTCGGCCAAATGCTCCAGGGGTTAAACCGATCACTTCGAAGCTGGAGTGAAGTCGATTCAGGGGTAGGGGAGCGTTGTATGTGGATTGAAGTTGGACCGGGAGGACTGGTGGACTGCATACAAGTGAGAATGCCGGTATGAGTAACGAAAAGATCAGTGAGAATCTGATCCGCCGAAAGCCCAAGGTTTCCTGAGGAAGGTTCGTCCGCTCAGGGTAAGTCGGGACCTAAGGCGAGGCCGAAAGGCGTAGTCGAAGGACAACAGGTTGAAATTCCTGTACCACCGTAATCCGTTATGAGCGATGGGGTGACGCAGTAGGGTAGTGACGCGAGCTGATGGATGCTCGTCCAAGCAGTGAGGCTGATGTGTAGGCAAATCCGCACATCGTTAAGGCTGGGCTGTGATGGGGAGGGAAAATTTACAGTACCGAAGGTCATGATCTCACACTGCCGAGAAAAGCCTCTAGCCAGGAGAAGGTGCCCGTACCGCAAACCGACACAGGTAGGCGAGAAGAGAATTCTAAGGCGCGCGGAAGAACTCTCGTTAAGGAACTCGGCAAAATGACCCCGTAACTTTGGGAGAAGGGGTGCCCCGGTAGTGTGAATAGCACGAGGGGGCCGCAGTGAAAAGGCCCAAGCGACTGTTTAGCAAAAACACAGGTCTGTGCGAAGCCGTAAGGCGAAGTATACGGGCTGACGCCTGCCCGGTGCTGGAAGGTTAAGGGGAGCGGTTAGGGAGCAATCCCGAAGCTGTGAACCGAAGCCCCAGTAAACGGCGGCCGTAACTATAACGGTCCTAAGGTAGCGAAATTCCTTGTCAGGTAAATTCTGACCCGCACGAATGGCGTAACGACTTGGGCGCTGTCTCAACGAGAGATCCGGTGAAATTTTAATACCTGTGAAGATGCAGGTTACCCGCGACAAGACGGAAAGACCCCATGGAGCTTTACTACAGCTTGATATTGAACTTTGATGCGATTTGTACAGGATAGGTGGGAGCCTGGGAATCCGGAGCGCCAGCTTCGGTGGAGGCATCGTTGGGATACCACCCTGATCGTATCGAAGTTCTAACCTAGGACCGTGATCCGGTTCGGGGACAGTGTCAGGCGGGTAGTTTGACTGGGGCGGTCGCCTCCTAAAGAGTAACGGAGGCGCCCCAAGGTTCCCTCAGAATGGTTGGAAATCATTCGTAGAGTGCAAAGGCAAAAGGGAGCTTGACTGCGAGACTGACAAGTCGAGCAGGGACGAAAGTCGGGCTTAGTGATCCGGTGGTACCGCATGGAAGGGCCATCGCTCAACGGATAAAAGCTACCCTGGGGATAACAGGCTTATCTCCCCCAAGAGTCCACATCGACGGGGAGGTTTGGCACCTCGATGTCGGCTCATCGCATCCTGGGGCTGAAGTAGGTCCCAAGGGTTGGGCTGTTCGCCCATTAAAGCGGTACGCGAGCTGGGTTCAGAACGTCGTGAGACAGTTCGGTCCCTATCTGTCGTGGGCGTAGGAAATTTGAGAGGAGCTGTCCTTAGTACGAGAGGACCGGGATGGACGCACCGCTGGTGCACCAGTTGTTCCGCCAGGAGCATAGCTGGGTAGCTACGTGCGGATGGGATAAACGCTGAAAGCATCTAAGCGTGAAGCCCTCCTCAAGATGAGATTTCCCAATTTAGTAAGACCCCTTGAAGACGACGAGGTTGATAGGCCTGAGGTGGAAGTGCAGCAATGTATGGAGCTGACAGGTACTAATCGGTCGAGGGCTTATCCAAAATACTACCCGCAAAGTGACGTGAAGCTGACGAAGCTTAGCCGATTACTTTGGCGGGGCCCGGAAGAGATGAAGGGCAGACGCAAATGAAGTTTCGTATCCAGTTTTCAGGTGATCAAACATCTGAACTCGTTTGGTGGCAATGGCGGAGGGGTTCCACACGTACCCATCTCGAACACGACCGTTAAGCCCTCCAGCGCCGATGGTACTTGGACCGCAGGGTCCTGGGAGAGTAGGACGTCGCCAAGCGGATGTTCCCTGATAGCTCAGTCGGTAGAGCACTCGACTGTTAATCGAGTTGTCACAGGTTCGAGTCCTGTTCGGGGAGCCATATGGCCCGTTGGTCAAGGGGTTAAGACACCTCCCTTTCACGGAGGTAACAGGGGTTCGAATCCCCTACGGGTCACCACCTTCTTTAACATGCTTCATAGGGGTGAGAACTCCCAATAAGGGGTTCGTCGGAGCTTCAGCTTCGGTAGGAATACATCGCAGTCTCGAACGGAGAGAGAGTATCCCCTACGGGTCACCACTTTCTTTATTTGCTTTAGTACAGATACAGATTTACATATGGAGGCTTAGCTCAGCTGGGAGAGCATCTGCCTTACAAGCAGAGGGTCAGCGGTTCGATCCCGTTAGCCTCCACCATATAACTTTATAACTGACGCGGGGTGGAGCAGCACGGTAGCTCGTCGGGCTCATAACCCGAAGGTCGCAGGTTCAAATCCTGTCCCCGCAATTGTATTACCTAGTGTGGAGCCGTGGTGTAGAGGCCTAACATGCCTGCCTGTCACGCAGGAGACCGCGGGTTCGAATCCCGTCGGCTCCGCCATTAATTTCCTCGAATAAGGGGTGAGAACCCGTCAAGGGTTCGTCGAAGCATCAGTATTATTTTGAGCCATTAGCTCAGTTGGTAGAGCACCTGACTTTTAATCAGGGTGTCGAAGGTTCGAGTCCTTCATGGCTCACTTTTAAAAGTTGCGCGTGTGGCGGAATTGGCAGACGCACTAGACTTAGGATCTAGCGTCTTCGGATGTGGGGGTTCAAGTCCCTCCACGCGCACCAAGGATGCGGACGTGGCTCAGCGGTAGAGCATCGCCTTGCCAAGGCGAGGGTCGCGGGTTCGATTCCCGTCGTCCGCTCCATATAGATATGCGCCCTTAGCTCAGCTGGATAGAGCGTTTGACTACGAATCAAAAGGTCGGGAGTTCGAATCTCTCAGGGCGTGCCACTTTTTAATTAGGTAATTAGTAATATGCCGGTGTGGCGGAATGGCAGACGCGTTCGACTCAAAATCGAATGGGGAGACCCGTGGAGGTTCGAGTCCTCTCACCGGTACCAACTATGAAATTTAGCTCTTGGGATCAGTAATCCTAAGGGCTTTTTTAATGTTCAGGATATTATGGGATTGGCAGGAACAGTACGACATCGAGCTGTTTAGAAGAGATATTCGGGATCAACCTAAAAGTATAGTTCGGTGAAAAACACAAATTTTTGGAAAACGATCTCGATAAAAACAAAGCAAGCGAACCTAGAGATAGTCCGCTTGCTTTGCTCTTCCTGCCCTTCACCACCATTTGTAACCGTTCTTCTGATCCGAGTTCTTTTCATGATCGCGATTCCGAAAAATTCGTCTTCTCTCGCGATCGTTGGGTCATACCAGTCAGCTTTGGCTTTTGCCCATTCCACCCACTTCATCAACTTGGGATCGAGGTTTCCGGATGCCTCCACTGCGGGTAGCGGTCTCCGTTAAGGACGCAAAATCGATGAGTAACAAGTCGTTGCGCATGTTACAGTGATTTCCAACTATAATAAAATGAGAATAATAGGGGGGATACTGATTTGAGGAAAAAAATTCTGATTTTTGGTTTAATATTTGTTTTTCTGGTCATTGGTGGTATTTTTGCTAGTTTGCAAATTAAATATAAATCACTTGAAAAGAGCTTGAAGAACTATTTAATCTCAGAACAAGGCTACTCTGAATCTGATATTCTTAGTGTTAAAGCAAAACTTAGTAAAATGCCCCAATTCCCGGTCTATGTAAGATTTGCTGATGATCCTGATACAGTTTATATTTTTACTGATAGGGGGGCGTCTGATTGGACTCAAGTAGATCCCTCAACACCTCAACGATTAAGAAAGGAAGTTAATATGAAATAAATGAGTTCAATGTCGAACTCTTATTTTATTTAAAGGCTCAGAAAAATTACTAGATAACACATAACTCGTTCAAACCAATTTAAGCAACAATAGACGGCTCAACCTGAAAATCGGCGCTTGACAAAATCAACCTAAATTCTAGCTATAGAGCCGGTGACGATTACATTCGATGAGAAGGAATTTTATAAAGCCATGTCTATAGATATTAAAAGTCGTGAGTAGCACCTTTAACCATACAGGGAAGGTGCTATTCTTTTTGTTTAGTATTTATTTGGAGTACAGTGGTAATCGAGCAAGAAGCTAGAGTGCAGCCTGTGTGGCGACAAAGATTACGGGAACTTGTTAAAAAAAACATCGATATCTTTTGCAGGAAAATCGACAGGTGATTTAATCGGCTTAGTGCTATCTTTCAAACCCATAGGGTTTTGGGGCCGGTTTAGGGGAGGGACGGCGCTGCTGGGGCGGTTAAAATCGATCTTGATTTAAGGTTTTTTGTCGTTTATATTATAAAGCACGGTCGATCGAAGTAAGGATTTGGGAAGGTGAATGCAGTTTGTTCTTTACCTTATATTAATCGTTCTGTTTACTAAAATAGTTGGGGATTTCACTGTATGGTTGGGTCAACCCGCAGTTCTAGGGAAATTGGTGGTAGGTATTATTTTAGGTCCGGCTGTGTTAGGCTGGGTACCTAATAGTGAATTTATACATTATTTTTCGGAAATCGGGTTTCTTTTATAAATGTCTTTCGCCGGTTTGGAAACCGATATGAATCAACTGCGTGAAAATTGGAAATCTGCATTACTGTTGCGGTTGGAGGCATTAACGTTCTTTTTTGGGGAGGTTACACAGTTGCGGAAGCTGTTGTTCTTGCCTCTGGTTACGCCATGTTTATGGGGGGTGTGTTCAGTGCAACTTCTGTGAGCATATCCGTTCAGGTTTTAAAAGAAATGAATAGATTAGGCTCCCGTGAGAGTACTACTATATTGGGAGCTGCAGTAGTCGATGATGTCCTTGTGGTCATTCTCCTGGCGTTTATAATGAGCTTCTTAGGTACGGGAAATGATGTTTCGTTATGACTACTTATTGGAAAAAAGGTGTTATTTTTCGTGGGTGTATTCGTAGCGTGTTGGCTTCTGGTCCCTAGAATTCTAAAACCGCTAACAAAGCCCCATGTCACCGAGCCGCTAGTTTCAGGCGGGCTCGTTGTATGTTTTGCATTTGCTTATTTTTCCGATCTCATGGGAATGGCGGGAATTATCTGCAGGACTTTCAATTTCACGAACCTCTTATAAAGAAACGATAGAGACAAGAATTGAGCCGATCGCATATTCACTATTTGTACCGGTTTTCATTGTAAGTATTGGGCTTAATGTAACATTTGAAGGAGTAGGGCGGCAGGTTGGATTTTTGATTGTCTTAATCTTAAGTGCAGTAGTAACTAATTTTCTTGGGGCAGGCTTAGGGGCAGTACTTACCGGGTTTAATATCAGATTATCGTTAGCTGTTGGATCTGGCATGATATCTAAAGGTGAGGTGGCACTAATTATTGTGGCTACCGGACTTCAGACTGGCTTATTGCTTCCAGAATACTGGTTATAGTAACTACGTTGATTGCTCCCCCATTGCTAAAAATTTGCTTTAGTATAGGCTCGGAGAGCAAGCTAACAGGTGACCAGCGTGGTCGAGGCTTATAGCAAAGAACCACCTGGTGCCAGCGTTAAAATAGAAGTGTTCAAGCTACTATGTATAGCGGTAACGGCAAGAGATAGTGGATTAAGGGCTAATCGAAATGATATGTCACATACGAAGTGGATGTGTGAATATCATACCGTGTTCACCCCAAAGTATAGACGTAAAGCGATCTACAATCAATGCAAAGAGAGTACCCAGAAGCTTCCAAGGCAATTGTGTAATTTTACAAAGGAGCGGAGATTCTCGAAGGACATTTTATGTCGAGTCATATCCATATGCTGGTAAGCATTCGAACTTGAGCGAAATGAAAAAGTAGCGCTTTTCAGACGCTAGCCGGCAAAAAAGCCTTATAGGCCTTAGAGTGGAGCCAGCTATTCGCAGGCATTTTACGCCCAATTGATGCGTCACGACTGGTATGGTATAGTCCGCCACCGTATCCGGCAACGGGGTGGGGGCAGTGAGCCGACCGATCCCGTTCACTCGCGTCGAAAACTGGTTATTCGCCTTACCGGTTTGGAAATCGCAGTTGGAGTCAATGCGTGAACAGTTGTCACGTATCCCCCGGCTTACGCAAAAATTCGATTTGGCCTCGATCTACGGCAAGGGTCAGAAAAACGAAGCAATTTTAAACGAGATAAACCGCCGTTTACAATTGCAAAATGTAGAAATCCCTTTAATGGAACTGAGGATTGATGTGCTGGAAGCTGCGATTCACTCCTTGCATGAGGAAGATCAGCAATTTGTGGAAGAGCGTTACATGAGCTGTCTGCCTTCCAGGCTTGTCATGGAAAAGCTGGGCTTTACGCACGGCAGGTACTATAAGCGACGGAAACGATTGCTCTCAGCCACGTTTACCGTTTTGTAGGCGGAGAGGCTTTCATTTTATTCGTGGATGATAAAGAAGTGAATTCGGATGCGGATTCATTCATCGGACGATTCCGAGGAATAAGGTCAGGTCAATTGAAGGTCACAAAATGATCAGGAAAAGGGACAAAACAAGGTCATTTAATCCTGTTAATCTGATAGTGTCAAAAAGGTGTGAACAGGCTCCCGGGCATCCCGGATGCCTGTCTTTTTCATTTTCAAGACTGATCGGGATCACCGCTCGTTCCTGAAGGGAAAGGAGTGATGGATCCATCCAATATCTCGACAATTGAGGAGCGGAAGATCGAGGAGATGATATTATCCCCTTACGGTAGACAGTGAAAAAAGAGTTCATGATATTATGAATTCAACACTGTAGACCGGAGGGGATTTTTCTATGCCACCAAAGAAGGGTCAGAAGTTTAATCGATACGACGAAGAAACGAAGCGAGAAGCCGTTCGTTTACGAATTGAAGAGCAATGGAGCTATACTCAGATCAAGGAAAAGTTGGGGATCAAAAGCGATGCTCAGATTGTAACTTGGGTACGCAAACATATGAATGGTGAATCGTTCAAGGATTATCGGGGGCGTTGGGCGAAAAAACACTTCAGCAGTCTCGAGGAAGAGAACGAGCATCTGAAAGCGCAGGTCGAATATCTAAAAAAGCTCAATCCGAATCTACATGGGGAGGGAAGTTGGATAAGCAAGCCCGGTTTAGGACCATCGAAAAAATGATTGGGAACCACTCGATAGTCATGCTGTGTAAGATTGCTGAAGTGTCTCGTGCCGGGTATTACAAGTGGAAAGCTGCTCTAAGTAACCAGCAACAACGTCAGGAGCGAGATGCTGATCTGAAGGAGCATATACTTGCCATTCACCGTTTGCGGCCCTATTTCGGTTACATCCGTATGTGTACGGCTTTACGTAGGGAAGGATTGCTTGTTAACCGCAAGAAAGTCAGACGGCTTATGCGTGAGCTCGGGATCCGGTCAGTCATCCGCAAGAAGCGTCCAAATGCAGGGCGCAAGCCTTCTGTCGTGTTTGCTAATGTCTTGAACAGGGACTTTCAAGCATCTGCGCCATTTACCAAGCTAGTCACGGATATTACTTACGTACGGATCGGTCACGATTTCACCTATTTGTCGACTGTAATGGATTTGCATAACAATGAGATTGTCGCTTGGGAACTCTCTGAGCGCAATGACTTGCAACTTGTGCTGGACACAGTAAAGCAACTCGGTACTCGCAAGGATGCAGTCTTACATTCTGACCAAGGCTTCCAATACACGCACAAGGCTTACGAGACTCAGTTGCTCGCACAAGGGCTCCAGGGCAGCCACTCAAGGCGAGGCAACTGTTATGACAATGCCTGCATGGAGTCGTTTTTCTCCCATTTGAAGACCGAACAGCTGTACCTTAAACGTCCGAACGATCAGCATTCAGCACGTCGTCTCATTGAGGAATATATTGAATTTTACAATCATGAGCGTTTCCAAAAAAAACTCGGCGACCGTTCTCCAGTTGAGTACCGGAAAGCGATCGCCGCATAAATTGATCCTCTTTTTTTACTGTCTACTTGACAGGGGTAAGACCAGTTATCACTGAATTTTATTCTTTTATTGGATTATTTACGAGTACGTCAAATACCCTAAAAGCTTTATATCCTATTACAGCTGTATTTACCATTTCTGGCTACTATGACGCATCGACAAGTCAAGTTATGCTTAGTTGCATTAGTTTACTGTTTTGCGTAGGGCTTGCCGCAGTAATACTTGCTGGCATGAACAAATGCAAATGAAATAGGCCCTCAAACTCGCGTCAGAAAATACTTCCGCTCTCTCAAGTATAAAACTGGAGTTTATCAGACTGTCCAATGCCAAAGCACATGGTCAGATTGCCTTGCGGGTCAAAATCGACCAGCAGCACTTTTTTGGAAATCAACTCACGATGATATCAATTGCAGTCACTTCATTTGAGGGTTAAAATGGGTTTGTTAGTAGATAATGGGCCCGTCCTGTTTTGAGTAATATGCATAACTAGAATTTATGTACTTTCCGATGGAAAAATAATTGAACATGGGACTTTTGAAGTGTTGATGGATAAAAAAGGGGAGCTGTATAGTCTCTATCACTTATTTGGAACTAATTAGGAGATGGGTATGTGGATAAAGATATAATTTTGAGAACGTTAAATCTCACAAAAGATTATAATGGGCAGAAGGTTTTAAAGGAGATCTCGCTGACAATAGAGAAAGGTGAAATCTTTGGCTTAATCGGTGAAAATGGGGCAGGAAAATCAACACTTATGAGAATTATTGCTGGGAGCAGCCGAGCGACAACTGGAGAAATGGTCATAATGGGCGCAACCCAAAATCGACACTCGCATTCTCGAAAACAAATGGGGGTTATGATTGAACAACCCTCTTGTTATGGTGATATGACCGCGGCAGACAATTTGGAAATAATCAGGTTAGCGAAAAAGATTGATAATAAGTCCGTGGTAGGAGAAACACTAAAAATCGTTGGTCTCGATGATGTCGGCTCGAAAAGAGTCAGAAAGTTTTCTTTGGGTATGCGTCAACGATTGGGGCTTGCAATGGCATTAATCAGTTCGCCAAAATTTTTAATCTTGGATGAACCAATTAATGGTCTTGATCCAAAGGGGATCATTGATATGCGAGATTTAATTAGAAAATTGAATCGTGAAAGAGGAATAACATTTCTAATCTCTAGTCATATTCTAACTGAGCTGCACCAGGTTGCAACACGTTACGGTATTATGCACCAAGGAAAACTAATCGCATTGCACTCTGCTGAAGAAATGGAACGTCAGTGTAAACCATTCATTAAGATCAAGCATGAAGACAATATGTTGGAAATTGTAGATTTCTTAAAAAGTAAAGGGCTTACTCAAGTAACAGTAGAAAATGATGAAATAACTATAAGTGATATATCTAATGTTCCTAAAGAATTACTATCCATGCTTGTAAGAATGAACTATCAGATCACAGAATACTATCGTCAGCAAGAAAGCATCGAAGATTATTTTGTTCGATTAACACAGGACGCTGCAGGAGGGAATAATGTATAAAGTAGAGGTGTATAAGATTTCTCATTCTCCAAATCTTTTGTATCTTATGTTTGTAGTAACGGTAGTTTCCATATTTTTAGGCATCACTCTATCTGCTAAAATGAATGTCAGCGACTCTAGTAGCTTATTGGATACAGCCTTTATAGGTTCTTCTGCGGTATTAATGCTTTACATAACTATCTTTGCAAGCTTCTATGTGAATCGTGACTATAGTGTCAATAACTACCGTGTACTTATAGGTACGGGGCTAAGTCGAACTAGAATTATTACAACAAAATACGTTGTATTTTTAATAGTTAGTTTTGTAATAATAAGTATTCACGTTGCAATAGCTATGGGTATTCCTATTATTCTTAATAAGCTAATTCTGTCTGCCGAACAAATTCAAACTATGCTGCTTTATTTTTTTGTATATGTGGCTGTTATATCAGTTGTCTTTTTTATCTCGATTATTAGTAAGACTTTGATAAAATCTATAATGCTCAATCTGGCCTTTATAATCATTTCAAGTATTATTGTGAGCTTTAGTTCAATGAGCTTAGTACCGATCATCCCCTTACAATCCCTACAATTCATTTCGAGTGTGGAAGGGGAAGAACATATTGTAATCATAAGCACGTTATTCTATGTAGTAGCATCCTATATTGCATCATATGTTACCTTCTTGAAACAAGAATTGTAATGTGTGGAGAGTGTTCCGTAGCGTCAAGAATTTTGTGTAGTGCGGCCGGGCTAGCTCAGCTTAGTAGAGCACCTGGTTTGGGATCAGGGGGGCGCATGTTATTCAAATCGTGTCGTCCCGATAGGAACAAAGGAGGCAGCCATCATTAGATGGTTGCTTTTTTTGTTTGCATAAATTGCAGCTTGTCTATTTGCATATTTCATCTATTCTCCGGTCACAATAACAGTAAATATTGACTGCTAGAAGGGAAGACGTGTGAATATCTTCCGTATCAAAAAGCAATTGAGACGCCGATGGAGAAGATGGAGACGCGCCATTTGACCCGCAGGAGGCTGCGATCGGATTGGTTGCGTTGATGGCTTGGCTGGGCTTGCTCTTGTCCAACCAAAAGGAAGCTCGACTTACTCATCTGGACGAGGTCGGTTATGTGCCTAGATAAATAGGCTCTTAACGTCATTGCGGATTGCTATGAGCAATAGAGCGTTATTGTGATCTCTAACCTGGAATTTGGACAATGGACCCCCATCTTTGGGGACACAAAGTTGACATCAGCTTTGGTAGACCGGCTGGTACACCACGCTCATATTCTATCTTTCACATGTGAAAGTTTCCGACTCAAGCAGGCCATGGAACGGGTTCCACAGTAACATGATTTGCTGGCAAGTGACCTCGGCACTTTTCGCAGCAAAACTCAGCATTTTTCACCTGCAAAAAACATACAGCAAATAAGCCCAGAAGCAGATAACGTAAGCTTAGAACGATCATTAAATACATTTTTAATTTATCTGAATCAATGAGTTTTAGGGAAACTCGCATAGAGTTTTTTATTGGTGAGTAATCACCTTCTCTATGCTCAAATATGCATGGCATCTGCGGTTAAATAGGTTTTAGCATAAGGTCGTAAGTCTAAGGTGCTGAAGAAGATAGGCAAACGATCTTTAAATTCAAGTTTTTGAAGTTCTTCAAAGGAAAATAGACTTTCTTATAGAATATATCTTTCCTGTAGAATATATATAGTGACTTCTCCCCCCCCTTGGGTTTTCTTGTTTCGTCACTTGAAAACATCTCCAAGTTGGGGGGAAGTCCTTTTTTATGTTTGAAAACCTTTGTCTAGCAAGGGCTCAGGTTAATGCAAAATGATCAATTAAGTGAATAACTAACCAATAACGTCCTTGTTAATATGTTGAGTCGGAGTGTACACAGTTTGATAGATAGGAAAAAAGGGGCGAAGAAACCTCATGACAAATAGAATACTCATAATAGATGATGATATAGAATTGTGCTCATTAGTAAAAAAATGTGTATCACAAGTAAACCTAGAAACCGATATGGCATATAACGGGCAAACAGGACTACTTCAAGTAATGAATGAAAAAGACTCTTATTCCCTTATTATTTTAGATGTGATGTTACCTAATATGGATGGTTTTCAAGTATTATCTGAAATAAGAAAATATAGTAATGTACCCGTACTTATGCTGACGGCTAAAGGAAGTGAGCCGGATAAGGTAACAGGTCTAAGCCTTGGGGCAGATGATTATTTAACAAAACCGTTCAGTATCAATGAACTCATTGCTAGAGTACAATCTTTGATTAGAAGATATACCACTTTTAATCAAGGGGGTTCTGTAAGCATTCTTACCTTTAAAGGAATGGTTATTGATAAAGAAATAAGAACTGTTCAGGTTGAGGACAAGCTAATTGATTTAACAGGCAAGGAATTTGATTTATTAGTATTTTTAGCTTCTAATAAGGGTCGTGTGTTTACGAAGAAACAAATTTATACACAAGTTTGGAAAGATGATTATGCTTTTGATGACAATAATGTTATGTCCTTTATAAGTAAGTTGAGGAAGAAAATAGAATCCAATTCAGAACAGCCATTTTATATTTTAACGGTACACGGAGTAGGTTATCGTTTTAATAAGGAGGCTTAATTATGAACTGGATCTACATTCTACTTATGGCTCTAGCTGTTTGTCTTGTTGCTATCATTTATATGGTAACAAAACTGTATAAGGTTTCTGAACAACTTTCAATAATTGAAGATTCTTTAGCGGATATAAAAAAAGGAAATTGGAATCGGCGTATTTTGGTAAATGAAAGTGATATGACTAAAACAATTTGTTATTCCATAAATGATATAGCAATGAATAGTCAAACTCAACTCATACAGTTAAAGCAATCAGAACAGGCTTATAAGCGACTTATGACGAGTTTATCCCATGATGTAAAAACACCTTTAACTTCTTTAGTTGGCTATTTAGAAGCAATTCAAGAGAAGTTTGTTACAGGCAAAGAAAAAGAAGAATATCTTGAAATCGCTCTGAATAAAGCACATCATTTGAAGGGTTTTGTTGAAGCTTTATTTGATTGGGTTAAACTTGACGCAAAAGAGCAAGTTTTTAAACTTGAACAACAGGATATAAACGAATTAACTCGTGATATATTGGCGAATTGGATACCCACCTTTGAGGAAGAACATTTTGATTATCATATTGATATTTCTGACAAAGAATGCTTTATCCGATTAGATTCAAATGCTTATATAAGAATTGTTAATAATTTAATTCAAAATGCTATTACACATAGTGAGGGAACTAAGATTGATCTACAAATAAGCGAAAATGAACAAAACGTTATGGTTCAGATTAGTGATAATGGGAAAGGGATTTCTCCTAATGACCTGCCACATATATTTGATAGATTGTATCAAAGTGATGAATCACGATCGACTAACGGAAATGGTTTAGGGCTTGCTATTGCTAGAGAACTTGTCCATCTGCATAAAGGAACAATCCATGCTGAAAAATCATTATCTGGTGGTACAACATTTACAATAAAACTTCCGAAAGCTCTTTAAATTTTTGAGAGCTTTTTTTATTAGCAAGAAACAAACAAGGTTTCGGCAAGGTTTTGGCAAGATTTGTTTGATAAACTTTAATTGAAGGAGGTATTAATATGACAAAGTATATCATAGAAACTAAACAACTTACTAAAATATATGGGGATCAGAAAGCTGTAAATAATGTGAATATCCATGTGAAAAAAGGACGTATTTACGGTTTACTCGGTCGTAATGGCGCCGGTAAAACTACAATCATGAAAATGATTTTAGGGTTAACGTCTACCTCTTCTGGTGAGGTAGACGTATTCGGAAAGAATATTAAGGGTAGAGAAAAGCAGGTATATCCCAGAATTGGAGCGATTATCGAAACGCCCGGATTCTATCCAAACTTAACTGGAACAGAAAATTTAAATATTTTTGCAAAACTGCGTGGTACATCTGCTCCTAACGCTGTGAAGAACGCATTGGAAGTTGTAGGATTACCGTATAAGGATAAGAAGCTGTTCGGTGAGTATTCTCTCGGTATGAAACAACGTCTTGGTATTGCTAATGCTATTTTGCATGACCCAGAACTATTGATTTTAGATGAACCTACAAACGGTCTTGATCCTATAGGTATAGCCGAAGTCAGGGATTTTATTAAGAATTTGAGCGTTGAACGTGGAAAAACAATTCTTATTTCCAGCCATATTCTTTCGGAAATTTCATTGCTTGCGGATGATATTGGAATTATCGACAATGGTATTCTGTTAGAAGAAAGTAGTATGGAGGAACTTAAACGAAAAAATGGTAAGTATATTCTACTTCAAGTTTCTGATGCTGCCAAAGCTACCTTGATTTTGGAACGTCAATTCGGTTTGAAAGATTATTCTGTGCAAGATGATCATACGTTGCAAATCTATGATCATTCTCTGGATATGGCTTCTGTTAATAAGGCACTTATAGTGGGAGATGTGTCGGTTATTAGTTCTCAGCTTTGTAATGATACTTTAGAGGACTATTTTAGGAAAATTACGGGAGGAGATGGCATTGCTTAAACTTATTGAAATAGAATTTCTTAAGTTACGACGCAGAAAATTTGTGTGGATGATGATGTTTTCAGCTCTGATCATGCCATTTCTAGCATACTTATTATTTAAATATGCGTGGAATACAGGCGGTGACCCTGTACAGTTTTATAAATGGTCAGCGTTCGGACTTACACTTTTTATTATTTTGCCTGTTGTTTTAGGAATACTAAGCACGATGCTGATGTACAATGAAAACCAATACGATATGCTTAAACAACTTTGGATTGTGCCTGTCAGCAAAATGAGATATTTCTTTAGTAAATTTTTTGTGGTTTTGATTTATTCTGTTTGCTTCATGATCGTTACAGCTGTAGGTTCCGTTATATTTAGTATACTTCTCGGAGATATCGCATTTGATTGGCAGAACGTTTTGTTTTTGATAAGAAAGTGTTTGGAAATCGGTGTTATTACAGCTTTTGCAATGCTGCCGATTTTGGCAATTGCTACAACGCAAAAAGGATATATTCTACCAGTTTCTATAACACTAGTCTATGCATTTCTTGGTTCTATTATAGTATCGATAAATATGTATCTACATCCGTTATCTAGCATGGCAGTAATCGTTGCTCGAAACGGAGATATTCCAGGGCTGAATAATACACAGGTAATTAGTATACCTTTGGCGTTTCTTAGCATTTTTGTCTGGGGAATTGTATCCGTACTCCTTGCAAACGTTGCATTAGCAAGAAGAAAGTGAGGTGTTAATCATGCGAACATTACTTTGGGCGGAACGTCAGAAGATTCGCCGTTTAAGTTTTGTTTGGATTGCAATTTTTGCGACAGTTATGGTAGCGGTTATTGTTTTTTTATCGGGATTAACAGACAATGACGGTATTCGAGATATAGATACTATAGGTTGGTATATGGCTGTGGCTCAACCACTGGCAACATTTTTCGTACTTCCAGCGGTTATTGCTCTCTTAGGTAGTTACATGATTTGTCGCGAAGAACAGGAGCATACAATTGAATCACTTCGACTTATCCCCGTGAATGAAGCAAAGTTGACTATTGCAAAAATGATTATAACCCTTATATGTAGTATTCTTTTTTACTTGTTACTTTTTGCTATAACATTTTTCACTGAAGCGGCTTTACACTTTTCTGATTTATCAATAGGTATGGTCATGAAATTTTTAAAAGCTTATTTATTGGATGGTCTATGCATATTCCTTGCGATCTCACCTATTATTGCTTTGGTATCGCATATGAAAAATGGATATTGGATTGCGTTAGTTATCACTGAATTTTATTCTTTTATTGGATTATTTACGAGTACGTCAAATACCCTAAAAGCTTTATATCCTATTACAGCTGTATTTACCATTTCTGGCTACTATGACGCATCGATAAGTCAAGTCATGCTTAGTTGCATTAGTTTACTGTTTTGCGTAGGGCTTGCCGCAGTAATACTTGCTGGCATGAACAAATGCAAATGAAATAGACCATCTATCCGCCAAACCTGAGTTGTCCAACATGCTCGAAAAAGAGCTTTGTTTTTAGGTGCCTCAAACGCGCATCAGAAAATATTTCCGCTCTCTCAAGTATAAATGAATCTTCCTCAATAATTCGAAAACCTTCGCGCGCTGCACTCGTTATATCCATTTTTACAACCATGAACGGCAGTCCTTACCTAGCATATGCTGGGTCGTGAATATAGGAACGTTTTGAGACATCATAGATCTATTTTATTTATCGGAATAGGTTGAATACCTCACAATGATCACTACGGTTCTCTCCGAGTTTTTCTCAACGTCCCCAAATGGCTTCATTTTAGGTAGTAGCCGTGAAGCCCTATAGAGCCTTGAAAAAGCGAAAAAACCCGCGAAAAACCTTTATTTTACAAGGCTTTTCGCGGGTTTTAGATTCCTCTTCTTTGACTTAATTTCTCTATCTTCCGAATAGCATGTGCGATGAAACTACGCGATGATACCGCTAACCGCACTCGACTCAAATCGTATCCGCAGCTCAGTGAACACGATATCGAAGGAGTTTCGAAGTATGTCACGGAGAAAGAACGTACTAAGGTTCAAGGATGTTACACCGCAAGCATCGCCGGTTTATGTTGTTGAAGATTTTGAGGGTTCGGTTGCTTTATTTTTACACAATTTAAATCTATTATTTTAAAGCTCGAAATTCCCAACATATGTTTAGTTTTACCGATTTAAGTGGACTATTTCAATTACCAAGTAAAGTAAAAGAGAAATTGACCTAATACTATATTACGGTTAAAAGACAGTCTGATTATCTTAGTGTTCTGACTTGTCATAACCACATCTCCTCTATTCAACTAAAAATTGTTAAGTAATCATTGTTTTTTTCAACCCATCTCTTCCGCTATGCTTCTATTGCTTTCAATATACTGATTTTTTTAGAGAAAAAATGATCAAAGTTCAAGTTGTTAAGGTTTAAGAAAATTCGAATGACGGATTGTAAATGAAGTATGATACCTAAAAAATAAAAGGCTCATAGAGGATTTGTGTGAGATGGAAGTTATAATACGCTCATTTACAGGAGAAGTGAACAATAGCGACTTTACCTTGGGTATGGTTTTACTAAGGTTATAGTTATTAACTAGATAAAGTTTTAGTATAGAGGTGTTGGAGTTTCGCTCTAGCTTGCTGGGTAATGAAATGCCAATGCCATTGAACCAATTTTTGGTTCAGGATACACTCGACTCTCAGGCGGTTACTTCCTGCTGCAGGTGTTCCATGGAGCCCATTCGGCGAATAGATGACTTTTTTACAAATTTGGATTTTACTCATGAAGATTTTCGATATCAATTAGGCTATGCCGGTTCTGGCACTGTGCCGGAAGAATTACTTAAAAGCTCAGATTTTAATGACCAATCGCTACGACAATGGCAGGATAAGCAAATCAATATTACTAACAGCTTGGAAGAAATTAAAGAACAATCTATCTTTAATTCACTTGATAGAATTCATAAAAGAAGCGTAACAAAAAGAGCTACTAATTTTGTGCCTATGAACGGTTGTTGTGTTGTTGGATCCCGACGATTATTTGTTTCTACAGATGGCGATTTTTTCGCATGTGAAAGGGTCGGAAACAGTCCTTCAATAGGAAATGTAAATCAAGGAATTATTGAGGAAAAGATTTATAGTAAATATGTTTAGGAATTCTCGGGTAAACATGATTTGCTGGCAAGTGACCTCGGCACTTTTCGCAGCAAAACTCAGCATTTTTCACCTGCAAAAAACATACAGCAAATAAGCCCAGAAGCAGATAACGTAAGCTTAGAACGATCTTTAAATTCAAGTTTTTGAAGTTCTTCAAAGGAAAATAGACTTTCTTATAGAATATATCTTTCCTGTAGAATATATATAGTGACCTCCCCCCCCTTGGGTTTTCTTGTTTCGTCACTTGAAAACATCTCCAAGTAGGGGGGAAGTCCTTTTTTTATGTTTCCGTCCTGTTCTCATGCTTTTAGCTTTGTGAGAATGTCCTCCATCCTCTTTAACTTCCGGTAGACAACCGAGCGATCAATCCCCAGCTGTCTGGCGGTTTCGGCGCTGTTGCCGCCACAGACCTGAAGCATTTGCTGAATATAGCGGCCTTCGGTCAAGGCGGTATATTCTTTGAGCCCGTTCAGTCGGCTGCGGTTAGCTTGAATGAAGTGATCCAGAGTGAACCAATCTGTAACCTGCTCCACTTGCTGCTGCTGGCAAAGTCCCGTCTGATCGATCACGATCAGTCGCTCTATATAATTGCGAAGCTCGCGCGCATTTCCGTGCCATGGTTTGGCCAGCATCTTTTGAAATTCCTCTGCCGGCAGCACATACTTTTTATCATATATCTTGTTGAAATGAGCAATAAAACTGGATATCAGACCGACTAGATCCAATTTCCGACTGCGCAGCGGCGGAATGTGGATTGGAATGACGTTGATACGATAGTATAAGTCCTCACGGAACAAATCTTTCTTGACCATACTCCATAAGTCACGATTGGTGGCAAAGATCATCCGACATTGAATGGGAATCAGTTCTGTGCTCCCCACACGCCGAAATTCATTACGTTCCAGTACATCGAGCAGTTTGGCCTGTATGTCTAACGGGAGTTCAGCGACCTCATCAAAAAATAAAACCCCTCCATTGGCTACCTCGAACAAACCTTGTTTTTCATTCAATAAGCCCGGCATAGCGCCCTTAACATAGCCAAATAGCTCATATTCAAATAGTGAGGCTGGAATGGCGGCACTATTAACCGGGATGAATGGGCCGTTCCATTTCGTGCTTTGGCGGTGAATATATTTGGCAATCACTGACTTTCCTGTCCCGGATTCACCCAGAATCAGCACTTTGCTGTCGTAGGAAGCAATCTGGTCACATACTTGAATAATTTGCTTCATCGCTAGGCTTTCGGCGACGACACCGTTGTTTTTAAATACGGAGCCAGTAGTGGCTGATCGTTTACTGTTCTCATGTGCTGGCGGAAGCGTGGAGTTAGTTATGATTGAGGAGCCCCCTCTATATCCGCTGGAGCTTGTAACGACCAACTGCACCTCGCCTGTGTTATCAAGGATGGGCACAGCCGTGGATTTGACTTTAAAGCCCTGTATTGTATTGACGTACTGGGTCACCTTTTGCTTGGATTGAATCGCTTTCATGGTTATAGACTCGCTGTAATAACCTCCTTTCACAAGATCCTGCACATTGTAGCGAAGCAATTCCTCAAGCGGAATGCCGATCGTTAAGGCGGTGAATTCATTAGAGATCAGGATATTGCCTCGGGCGTCTGTGACGAACAGGGTGGCAGGGGATTGGTTGCTACCATCAGCGGTCGGTTTATCAGTTTGATTAAACATCATCGATCAACTCACTTTTAGGATATCGAAGTTCTGCTGGGATGCTTCTCTTCATTATATGGAAAGAACAAAAGTTGTCATTATCATTTCACACTCTTAGCTCAAATTGTAACTCAAGACCATGCGGAAAAGCCGGGCCATCTCCTGTACTTAAGGATTCGGTCCGGCCTTTTGGCTGCCTAAATGCTATTCTATATCGGCGTTACTTGTTCACCGATGATTTGAGTTTGGCCAAGTCGGTTCATCAGCGCTTGCGCTTCATTGAACATGCCGGTGATCATCTGTTCAACCGTTGTAATCTCGTTGCACAGTCCGCATATTTGACCCGCCATGACGGAACCCCGATCCGTGTCTCCTTCAAATACTGCTTTGCGCAGGGAGCCAAGGCTGATTTTCTCCAGTTCCTCACGTGAAGCGTGCTCTTGCTCAAGCTTCAGATATTCAGCAATCATACTGTTCTTGATGCTGCGTACGGGTCCCCCGATGCTGCGTCCGGTAACGGTGGTGCTGGTATCATCGGCATCGATGACGGCTTGTTTGAAGTTGTCATGGGTTGGACATTCAACGGTGGTCAGGAAGCGTGTACCGACCTGGACACCCAGTGCCCCCAATGCGAAGACCGCTGCGATCCCGCGTCCATCGGCAATGCCGCCTGCGGCAATGACAGGAATGGATACGTTGCTAACGACCTGAGGAACCAGAGCCATAGTCGTCGTCTCGCCGACATGTCCGCCAGCTTCAGTGCCTTCAGCTACGACGGCATTCACGCCGAGCGCCTCCATTTTTTTGGCGATCTTGACGGAAGGAATAACGGCGATGACGATGATGCCATGCTCTTTGAAGATTGGCATATACGGAGCGGGTGTACCTGCACCAGTCGTAACGATCTTGACATTTTCCTCGACGATGACCTGAATCAGCTCAGGAATATTGGGCATCATCAGCATCAAATTCACGGCAAACGGCTTGCTGGTAGCTGCACGAACCTTGTGAATTTCCTCACGAAGTTCTTCAGCCGACATACCGCCTGAGCCGATAATTCCGAGTCCGCCAGCATTGGATACGGCACTTACGAGTGGTTCGCGGGCAATCTGGGCCATAGCGCCTTGGAAGATAGGATACTTAATACCAAGCAGTTCTGTAATTGTCATTTTTAATTCCTCCAGATCATATTTTCTGTAACAGCGTGCGGCAGCTTGGGTCAAGCTGTTTCAACAGTATTCGGTGCTGTTTTCTTGCTGTTCTCCAGAGCTTTGTACAAGAAGGTCAGTGCGAAACCAACCAGGGCAATCGCGAGTGCAATGTAGAAAGCGTTGGTGAACATGCCGTTATTGGCTGCGGCCACCGAGTTGGCGATACGCGGCCCGAAGAATGCAGCGCCGGAGTAACCGATGAAGGTCACGCCGTAATTGACACCATAGTATTTCATCCCGAATTTCTGTCCAACGATAGAAGGGAAAACGCCCATCGTACCGCCGAAGCATAGACCAATGCCAATAATGGCTACGGCAAATCCAACGGTAGAACTGGATAACGCCAGCGTCAGCATCATGCCAGCAATAACAAGATAGATCATCATCAGACAGCGAAGCTGGCCGATTCGATCGGATATGGCACCCCAGAAGATGCGTCCTAGACAATTGCTAAGCGAATATAGACTTACGAATAGAGCAGCTACACTGGCCGATAGGCCGAACATCGTCTGGCCAATAACGGAAGCGTTGGAAGTAACCATCATGCCAGACAAGGCGCCGATCAGGAACAGGCAGGCGATTACGTAGAACAGCGGCTGTTTGATCATCTGCCGCCAATTCAGATTCACGGCACCTGGACGGGGTCCTGACGTCTGCGGCGGTGTCCAGCCAGCAGGCATATACCCCGTCGGGCAGGCTTGAGTCAGCAGCCCGCAAGTCATAATGATGATCAGGAAGACAGTGCCGAGAATCATCATAGTTGTCTGAACCCCGGAGCCGGTAATCAGGGCGTTCGCCAGCGGAGCGACAATAATAGTACCGCCGCCGTAGCCTGCGGTGACGATCCCGGCTGCGAGTCCGCGCTTATCCGGAAAGAGCTTGATCGTATTGCCGATCGTAGCGGAATAGACGATCCCCTGTCCGAGACCGGCAATGACACCGTAGGTCAGATTAAGCATCCAGGAGGCGGTCGCAAGCCCGGATAAAATAAAGCCGAGACCAAACATCGCCCCGCCAAGGAAGATGGCGGCTCTGGCACCGCCCCGGTCTACGAACTTTCCGCCGAGAATCATCGGAATTGGTGAAATAGCGGCATTTATCGTGAAGGCCATCATAATCTCCGGCATGCTTGCATCAAACACTTTACTCAGGGGAAGTGCAAAAATACTGAAAGCATAAATGGAGCCAACGCAAATATTGATGAAGGTCGCAGCGATCAGAATTCGCCAGCGATTCAATTGTATATTTTTCATATCGTTTTGGTCCTTTCTGTTGGAGGATCAGTGAAACGGGATGAAGTATTGCTTCGCCCGCAGTTGGATGGTTCATGGCTGCCTTTAGACAGCGCTGGCATGTTCTAATCTGCGCTAATGGTAGTCACAGCATATCTCCTCGTCTCGTTTGCTCATCGTGTCTTGGCTGTAATTACTTCGCGCAGCTTACCCCATTGTTCACGGAACATCCCTGCATCCATTTCCTTAAGCTCCGGCGAGATGACAGGCATGAATTCCATTTGGTCGAGAATCTGGGTTTGCAAATCAATGCCGGGTGCGATTTCAGTCAGTGTCATTTTGCCGTTTTGCAGTTCAAATACAGCACGTTCCGTCACATAGACAACCCGTTGTTTGATCTTGGTCGCGTAGGAGCCGCTGAAAGTGATTTGCTGTACTTGTTTCAGGAATTTCTTCGCTTTACCTTCCTGCACGATGCGCAGTTTGCCGTTATCTACAGCAATTTGCAGACCACCTGCTGTGAAGGTTCCGGCGAAGACCAGCTTTTTAGCCGATTGGGAGATGTTAATAAATCCGCCGCAGCCCGCTACCCGAGTACCGAATTTGCTGACATTGACGTTGCCGGATTCATCGGTCTGAGCTAGTCCCAGCACGGATAGATCAATTCCGCCACCGTCGTAAAAGTCAAACTGAGACACATGATCCACGATAGCTTCGGAGTTGTAAGCATGACCGAAATCCTTAATGCCTGCTGGTACGCCGCCGACCGAGCCTGCTTCAGTCGTCAGAATCAGCTGATCGCTGACGCCCTCCTCGGCGGCAACCGTAGCTACACAGACCGGAATGCCAACGCCAAGGTTAAGCACGGTATTTGGCACTAGCTCAGCTGCTGAACGGCGGGAAATGATTTTTCGTTCGTCGAGCGGGATGACTTCCATCGCTTCCACTGGAACCTTCACATGTCCGGCGAAGGCTGGGTTGTACTGTGTATTTTCGGTCTGGAAATGATTTTGCGGCTCGGAGATGATCAGGTGATCGATCAATATGCCTGGCACTTTGACATCCTTTGGATGCAGTGTACCGTTCTTGGCGATGGTCTCTACCTGAGCGATCACGATTCCGCCGGAATTGCGTACGGCCTGGGCAATCTGCAGTACCTCCATATGCAGGCCTTCCTTTT
This sequence comes from Paenibacillus lentus, assembly GCF_003931855.1. Taxonomy (NCBI): domain Bacteria; kingdom Bacillati; phylum Bacillota; class Bacilli; order Caryophanales; family Paenibacillaceae; genus Paenibacillus; species Paenibacillus lentus. Next base: position 2,329,584 of record NZ_CP034248.1, read on the forward strand.
CTAGCGTCATATTTCCGTTCTCGTCGGCAACCGTTCCGCGAATCAATGCAACCTGAATCGGAAAGCTTTTATAGAACAGCCATTCTTCACCCTCCAACTCGATCAGCTTGACGATATCCTCCGTTGTAGAGGCTGACATTTTTCCGCCTTCAATCCGCGGATCTACGAAGGTCTCCATCCCTACCTTGGTAATGACACCAGGTCGCTTTGCAGCGATTTCACGGAACAACTGCGCAATTACGCCCTGCGGCAAATTGTAGGCCTCACATTTATTTTCTTCGATTAACTTTGCCATAGCTGGGGAAGCAATCGCTATTCCGCCGATCCACCGTTTCACGAGGCCTTCATGACCGAGATGGCTCATCCCCTTAGTCCGGCGATCACCAACAGCACTGGCATGGACGACCGTCAGATTACGGGGATGACCGGATTGCAGGAATCGCTCTTCAATAGCGATGCCCATCTCCTCGGCCCAACAGGATAGCCCGAAGCCGCTTGCGGCAATCGTTGCTCCATCCGGGATAAGTGCTGCTGCTTCACTCGCTGAAATGATTTTGGACATGAGTGCTCACTCCTTGAATAAAAATTGGGTTGGAAATTCAGTTATACGTGCTATTAACAATACCGACATCACTGGGTAAGTTGTTTCTGTTTTATTTCGTGTAATATATCCACGTTCACTCCGGAATGTAATTGTGAATACTTTCACTTGAATCATAGTGCGTGTTTTTTTTTACGTCAACAGGTCCCAAACCGCCTGATGTAGAGGGGAGAAAGTGTTGCAAATTTGCGAATTTGGTAGATTATCAAAAGATAGAAGAATGGAAAAACAATGGGGGTGATCGGCACTACAATTTGTTAGAACAAAACAACAATACACATTTGGAGAAAAATAACGAGGGAGGTGACACATTGTCTCTATTAAGGTGAAGCATGGAGACTTAAGGCTCGAAACTTTAGTAATCGTCAATAGATTTGCCAAAAAGCTACACTTTTTTCCCAGAGAACGGATATCGAACGCAGGAGTAAAGGTTTAGCCATTAAGGGGGAGTGAACAATTAAGTTTCGCCCTTGCATTCATTAGCCTTTTATACAAAATTTGTGCCATGTCAGTAAGGGAAGGAGTGCACATGGATGATTTATGTAGCTCGAAAATAATTATAAAAATTTTTTCGGACTTTTAGGGAGGGGGATTTTTGCAATTTTGCTACACTAGGCAAGGCACTACGCAAATGCCTGTCGTTTATATTCTTGAGGAAATGGCACGGGAAGTATATAAACGATCTTAGAGTGAACAGTGGTTTTCTAGAATTTAAGTGTTGACTTATTTTTATTAAAGTGATATTATCTTAGAAGTGACCCGAAAACGGATCGCTAGCAATGTTACATTTTACGGGACGTAGCTCAGCTTGGTAGAGCACCTGGTTTGGGACCAGGGGGTCGCATGTTCAAATCGTGTCGTCCCGATAGGAATAAAGAAGGCAGTCATCATTAGATGGTTGCTTTTTTTGTTTGCATATATTGCAGCTTGTCTATTTTTGCATATTTCATCTATTCCCCGGTCACAATAACAGTAAATATTGACTGATAGAAGGGGATACCTGTGAATATCTTCCGTATCAAAAAGCAATTGAGACGTCGATGGAGAAGATGGAGACGCGCCATTTGGACCGCAGGAGGCAGCGGGTTGGTTGCGTTGATGGCTTGGCTGGGCTTGCTCTTGTCCAACCAAATGGAACAGTTGATGACGAAGGATGCCATCGCACTTGAAACGCTGGGTATCATAGAAGAAGCAGCCATAGGAGCTGGGAAGGAAGCCGATTCCGAAGCAGCATGGATCAAACAATTGGAACGAAGCGAGCAACCGCGGGTCGTGCGCCTAAACAAAATATATGCATGTGGAGAAGAGAGCTCTATTCTTGGAACGATGTCTCCAGACGAAGTGATCAGACTGTCGCGGGACAATCCAGAGTGGCGCGGGATGATCGGCGCAGAAGGAGATGTACAGTTCGAGCAGCGTATCCATGAATTGTCGGAGGTTTGCAAAAATAACGGTTATATAGGGATCGATCAACAGGGAAATCTCAGCTTGTTCGACGGCCCTCCTGAAAAAGAAAAAGTACTAAAGACATTTTTTCAGCTGGATGTAGAGACAATGGAAAGCTCATTGCCCCCGGATGTCCTGCTCCACTTGCACCAGGGAATCCGCATACAAGATGTGGATGAATATAACAGCGTGCTGTCGACTTTTGGTGAATACGCTGTTTTGCCTGCAAGAAAAGTCATGCAACAAAAAGAAGATTAAAGCGTATATATAGTCACGGCAAGAGACGTTCATACAACGTCTCTTGTTTTTTTTGCCAAAAACAAGTTCTACAAAGATTTTCCTCAACAGGATCAAATCTTTTGCTATAATAAGTGAATACATATGTTCGGTTATCCGGACATAGGCTTCAGTTCCATGATGGAGCTCCTTTATTGAAGGGAAAGAAGAAGCCGCAACAAACATGGGGAGAGATTAAGCTTGCGAATTTTAGGGATTGACCCCGGCATCGCCATCGTCGGTTTCGGCTTTATTGATAAACAAGGCAGTAAATGTGTACCTGTGCAATACGGCTGCATTCAGACGGAAGCACATACTCCTGAAGAAGAAAGGCTTCTTCATGTTTATGAAGGCATAGTTCAGCTCATCGATAAATACAAGCCGGATGCGGTAGCGTTGGAGAAATTATTCTTCAACCGAAACGTAACTACCGCGATGTCGGTCAGTCAGGCGAGGGGCGTGCTTGTACTGGCGGCGGCGCAGCGGAACCTGCCGATATCGGAATATACGCCCATGCAAATCAAACAAGCGATGGTAGGATACGGCAAAGCGGAGAAGAAACAGGTGCAGGAAATGACGAGAATGTTCTTGAAGCTGCAGGCGATTCCGAAACCGGACGATGTGGCGGATGCGCTGGCCGTGGCCATTTGTCATGCCCATTCATATACACTAAATACGAAGTTAAACGAGGTACTGAGGTCATGATTGATTTTGTAAGGGGCCAGGTGGCTCATTTGGAAAATGACTATGTTGTGTTGGACGTTCAGGGAATAGGATATCGCATTTACTGCCCGAACCCATATGCTTTTGGCACCAAAAGTGAAGAGACGACAACGGTATACACCCATCATCACGTACGGGACGATGCCATATTATTGTATGGCTTTCCGACAAGAGAGGAGCAAAGGCTGTTTCGCAAGCTGATAGAAGTATCGGGAATTGGGCCGCGCGTTGCGCTCGGCATTCTAAGCGGCGGCCATCCAGATCACGTTGTTGCAGCAGTTCAGCAGGAGAACATAGCGTTTTTGACCAAGCTGCCGGGAATCGGCAAGAAGACCGCCCAGCGCATGATCCTGGATTTGAAGGATAAGCTGGATGGTTTGGGAGGGCCTTCGCTATTCGATGAACTGCCAGCGGATGTGGAGGAAATGGATGGACTGAATCCGAGCTGGCCTGAAGCAAGAGAAGGCCTGAAAGCGCTGGGTTACACCGATGTAGAGCTTGATCGTGTTTGGCAGCAATTGAAGGATTCGGTTAAACCGACTGAAGAGGTAGATTCGGTCATGAAAAAAGCGCTCAAGCTGCTGTACGCAGGCTGATCTTGGGTTAAAGGGGAAGGAGCGGGAAGGCGATGATGGAAGACCGGATCATATCCGCGAATTTAATGATGGAAGAGCAGGCGGTGGAGCTTAGTCTTCGTCCCCGTTATTTAGCGGAATATATTGGACAGAACCAGATCAAAGAGAATTTGAAAATATACATTGAAGCGGCAAAGATGCGCAATGAAGCACTAGATCATGTGCTGCTATACGGACCGCCAGGCCTTGGTAAAACGACGTTGGCCAATATTATCGCCAATGAACTTGGCGTCAATTTGCGTACGACTTCAGGTCCGGCGATTGAACGGCCTGGAGATTTGGCTGCGCTGCTAACGAACTTGCAGGAAGGGGACGTCCTCTTTATTGATGAAATCCACAGGCTGCATCGGACGGTTGAAGAGGTTCTCTATCCTGCGATGGAGGATTTCGCATTGGATATTATGATCGGCAAGGGCCCCAGTGCGAGATCGGTTCGGCTGGATTTGCCGCCGTTTACGTTGATCGGTGCGACGACAAGAGCCGGGCTGTTGTCGGCTCCGCTGCGGGACCGTTTTGGAGTAGTAAGTCGTCTGGAATTTTATACGGTGGAGGAGCTTAGTTATATCGTAAGTCGCGGTGCTGATATTTTCGGCATCGATATTATTGGCGACGCAGCGGATGAAATCGCATTGCGCTCCAGAGGAACGCCGAGGATTGCCAACAGGCTCCTCAAACGGGTGCGGGATTTCGCCCAGGTTCGTGGAGACGGACATATTACGTCCGACATAGCCAAGGACGCTCTGCAGATGCTGCAGGTCGATCCTATGGGCCTGGATTTGATCGATCATAAGATGCTTCGGGCCATGATTACGAACTTTCGAGGCGGCCCTGTCGGACTGGATACGATCGCAGCTACGATCGGGGAAGAGAGCCAGACGATTGAGGATGTGTACGAGCCGTATTTGCTCCAAATTGGATATCTGCAGCGCACTCCGCGAGGCAGGGTGGTGACCCCTGCTGCCTATCAGCATTTAGGTTTGCCGATACCGGCAGATTCCTGATGGGATTAGTTGAAGAATGGAGTATTATACTCTGACGAGGAGGATTATAGAGCGTGAATAGACCACGACCGAAAAGAGGGCTAAAAAGCAGGACATCTAGGTGGGCAGCGGCCTTATTGGCTGTAACATTGCTGGGCGGAGTGCTTCAGCTTCCGATAAGCGCTGATGAAATGCCGGACATGCGTGTCCGGGTAGCCATGTTCCTGGATTTAGGGAGCACGTATAGATCGATTGTACCTGCAGTGACAATGACAGCGGAGTCAGCTTGGCAGGCAGGCCCACAGCGAGGGGAGGGTATGGAGAGCTGGCTGGATTTCAGCCCAGGCCAGACGGTTCGCTTTAGCGTAGACGGGATAAAAGTTAAAGCGCTGGAGAGCGCAGATTGGCAATTGGTCTCAGCTGCCGTCAAGAAGTTGCAAGGAGGGACGGATAGGCCGATCGCGGTTGTATCTGAGCAAGCTGGAGGCACGGTATACGAAGTGTATACCGGCCCTTATGCCAGCGCAGATGAGGCTTCGGCTGCGGTAACCCGCGTCGCGCAAGCGCTTGCTGGACAGCTGGGCAACCAGCAGCCATCCATCCACGGCAGCTTCTATTATTCCGCAGGCGTATTTGGCAGCAAGGCGGAGGCTCAAGCCTACAGTCAAACGTTAAAGCTGCCGGGCATAGAGGTAAAAGTAGCCGTTGTAGGCGCAAATCAATATGCGGTATGGGTAGGCGGTGCTGTAAGCGAAGCGGCCTTAGCAGCACTTAAAGCGCAAATTGTGCAGCTTCAGCCCCAATTGAATCTCTCAGCAATCGATGCGGAGGCCCCTGCCCTTATTGCTTATCGCGATGTTACTGGGGATATGAATTCGCCGATCGCGGTCGAGCATTATGCGGTTAGCGGCACAAATACGAAGCTGCTTGTACGAGATAGCGAGGATTCCGTCATTCAGGTGATGGAGAGATCAGGGCGCAAATACAGAGGCAACTTCGAAATCAGCTCCGTTAACGGTCAGCTGGCTCTCGTGAACGATGTACCCTTGGAGCAATACCTATATTCAGTAGTTGCTGCAGAGGTGCCAAGCTCTTGGCCACAGGAATCGCTCAAAGCGCAGGCTGTCGCAGCCCGGAGCTACGCGCTCTATCATGCAGCCGGAAATAAGTTTAAGGTTGCTGGCCTCGTGGACACAACCTTAAGCCAGGTATATAACGGGGTGGATAAAGAAGTCGACAGCATCATACAGGCCGTGGATAGCACGGCTGGGGAAGTTATAAAAGCGAATGATCGAATTGTAGAAGCCATTTTCTCCTCTAATAGCGGCGGTATGACGGCGGATTCAACGGAAGTATGGAGCAATCCGAATTCGACATTCAGCAGCATGATCAGCAATGAAGACAAGGCTGCGCAAGCCGGGTTGAAATCATGGTATCATGTGCTGCTTCCGACGGGAAAGGCTGGGTACGTCAGGGAAGATAACGTGAAGCTTACGGAAGGGACGACAGCAGCGGGATTGCCTAAAATGACGGTTACGGCTAACGCTACAAATGTACGTCCAATTCCGATGATTCAGGCAGATGTGAGTCCAGTTGCCCAAATGAATCCTGGTGACCAGGCAGTTGTTCTTGGCCTCGTGGATGAATCCAGCTCATATTCATGGATTCGCGGCCCGTACAGCTCGGAAGAGCTGCTGAAATCGCTGAAAGGCAAGACAGCAACGGATGCCCCCTCACCAATCCTCAATTTGGAGATCACGCAGCGAGGGCCGTCTGGACGGGCTACACAGATCAAGGCCAACGGGCAGATCCTTGATGTACGCTATCCGGATCTATTCCGTTCTGCTTTTGGCGGCCTGCCTAGTACGTTATTTGATATTGCAGCTACAGGTAGATATACTGTACAGAGCGCTAGCGGAGCGACGTCCTCGGGAACGGCAGCCTCTGGCACTCCAGTGTTATCTTCAACTGGCGTATCGAACTGGAATGGAGGCAGTTTAGTCGTTATGGGAGCGGACGGAGCCGCTCGGGTGATTGATCAGAGCAATCGTTTTTTGTTTGTTGGGCGTGGTAATGGCCATGGCCTGGGCTTATCCCAGTGGGGGGCCAAGGGAATGGCTGATGCAGGGTATGATTATGAGGCCATTTTGCAACACTACTACCAGAATGTCATTATCGTTAAGGAATGATTGTACTATATGAATGTTGACTTATATGATTTCGATTTGCCAGAAGAGCTTATTGCTCAGACTCCGCTTGCGGACCGAACTGCTTCCCGGCTGTTGACTTTGAATAAATCGACCGGAGAGGTTCAACACCATATGTTTCCGGCGATATTGGATTACTTGCAGCCCGGAGATACCCTTGTACTTAACGATACGCGCGTCATTCCCGCCAGATTATTTGGCGTAAAACAGGACACGGGAGCTAAAGCCGAGGTGCTGCTGCTCAAGGACTTAGGCGCGAACCGATGGGAAGCGTTAGTCAAGCCTGGCAAGAAGCTGAAAACCGGCGCCGTCATTACTTTCGGAGACGAACTGACGGCAACGATCGAGAGTGAGGGGGATATGGGAGAGCGCGTGCTTTCCTTTTCCTACGAGGGAATATTTAACGAAATCCTGGACCGGCTTGGACAGATGCCGCTTCCTCCGTATATCAAGGAGAAACTGGATGATCGAGAACGTTACCAGACCGTGTACTCCAAGCATGAGGGTTCAGCAGCTGCACCTACGGCAGGTCTGCATTTTACGAAGGAGCTATTGGAGCAGGTTCGTTCTAAAGGAGTAGACATCGCTTTTGTTACGCTGCATGTGGGGCTGGGAACCTTTCGCCCGATGTCCGTGGAGAAGGTAGAGGAGCATGTTATGCATGAGGAGTATTATATTCTCTCCGAGGAGACGGCGAAGCTGCTGAACGAAACAAGACAGCGCGGTGGCCGGATCATTGCGGTAGGAACGACATCCTCTCGCACATTGGAGACGGTAGCTGGAAAATGCGGCGACTCCCCGATTACGGCGATGAGCGGGTGGACAGACATTTTTATTTACCCGGGTTATACCTTTAAGTTGGTCGATGCGCTGCTTACCAATTTTCATTTGCCGAAGTCTACGCTAGTCATGCTTGTTAGCGCACTTGCCGGACGGGAACAGCTTTTGAACGCATACCGTGAAGCCGTGGAGCAGAAATACCGCTTTTTCAGCTTCGGGGATGCGATGTTTATATATTAAGGTTAAAGAGGATGGTTGATGAAAGTGGCAGCAGCAGTAACCTATGAACACATTAAGACGTGCAAGCAGTCGGGCGCTAGACTCGGACGCGTGCATACGCCTCACGGCGTAATCGAGACGCCGATTTTTATGCCGGTAGGCACGCAAGCTACGGTTAAGACGATGAGTCCGGAAGAATTAAAGGAAATGAATGCGCAAATTATCTTGAGTAATACGTATCATTTATTTCTGCGACCTGGGCATGAAATCATCCGTGAAGCAGGTGGACTGCATAAATTCATGAACTGGGATCGCCCGATCTTGACGGATAGCGGCGGTTTTCAGGTGTTTTCATTAAGTGAGATGCGAAAGATTACAGAGGAAGGTGTACATTTCCGCTCGCATTTAAATGGAGACAAGCTGTTTTTGTCCCCGGAAGTAGCTATGGAAATTCAGAATGCATTAGGGCCGGATATTATGATGGCTTTTGACGAATGCGCGCCTTACCCGGCTGAATACGATTATGTAAAAAAGTCTCTTGAACGCACGAGCCGCTGGGCCGAAAGATGCTTGAAAAGCCATGCTCGTCCACAGGATCAAGGCTTGTTCGGCATTGTCCAGGGCGGCATGTTCGAAGACCTTCGGAAACAGAGCGCAAAGGATTTGACTTCCCTGGATTTTCCGGGGTATGCTATTGGTGGACTGAGTGTAGGTGAGCCAAAGCATTTGATGTATGAGGTGCTCGACTATACTGTGCCTCTGCTGCCTGCGAACAAGCCACGTTACTTGATGGGGGTAGGTTCACCGGATGCATTGATTGAAGGCTCCATCCGAGGAGTCGATATGTTTGATTGCGTGCTGCCGACGAGGATCGCTCGCAATGGTACAACGATGACGAGTCAAGGCAGATTAGTGGTGCGTAACGCTCAATATGCTAAAGATTTTGGGCCGCTTGATCCGGAGTGCGACTGCTATACTTGCCGGAACTACTCCCGAGCATATTTGCGGCACCTGATCAAGAGTGATGAGACATTCGGTCTTCGGTTGACTACATATCACAACCTGTATTTCTTAATCAATCTGATGCGTCAAGTTCGTCAGGCGATTATGGATGACAGGCTGCTCGACTTCCGGGATGAGTTCTTCGAGCGGTATGGTCTGTTTGGCAACGACAAAGGGTTCTAAGACTACCAAATTTTCATATCGAAAGGGGGATATATATGTTCCACTTTGCAGCAACAGCAGCTCCGGCTGCGGGGAATCCGCTTATTACTTTGGTTGTTCCCTTCGCGATCATGTTTATCGTGTTCTATTTTCTGTTGATTCGACCGCAGAAGAAGAAGCAGCAATCTCGCAACCAAATGCTGAGAGCGCTCCAGAAAGGGGACAAAATCGTCACGATTGGCGGTTTGCACGGTACGATCGTATCACTAACGGATGATACCGTCGTGCTTCTCGTGAATGATGCGACCAAGCTTACGTTTGAACGTAACGCAATTAGCCATAGCGTGAGTGCGGCTGCTTCTTCCGAATCGAAATAAGGGATGGAAGAGGAATCCGAATACAAGAAGAGCCTGATACAGGCTCTTTTTTTGTTTCTGCAATATTACCTTACTTTTTCCTGTGCAAATTAACCCCGAACATGCCACCGAGTGCACCAATTAATACGGCAGGAAGGAGTAAAGTTAAATCGCTTAGTCCCGGAGAGTTGTCTAATGCGAGCAGGCTGATGACTAAAATTAGAATTCCATAGAATAATCCGGTAAGAGAGCCTTGGTACCATCCTTTTTGTCCCGCACGTTTCCCCGAAGTAAATCCTCCAAATAACAGAGCCGCCGCATGAACGGTATAAATAGGCCATGTTAGCTTATGTTCCTCCAGTGAGCCTGATTGAAGCAGAAGGGACAAGACGAGAGCCCCGACCATCATCCATAAGAAAGCGTACCAAATGCCGGAAAGAGTAGGGTGAGAAAGCCGAATTGATGCCAAACGCCGGAAGAAATCCATCACATGTTCCTCCTATATCATTTAATATCACCATTGTATGGTCAAGCCCGTAGGATTAGTACAGGAATTGCTATTGTCCAAAGTAATGTTGCTCACAGCGGATTAATGTTAAAAATAACCGTGGGTCAAGCCATTTGAGGAGGGTATGGTTATCCGCTCAGAGGGTCAGAATATCTGTACCATGTTTGCACGATATATACCGAATAGGATGGAGGGATCCAAATTGACTGCTCATCTTATTTCACTTGTACTTCGAACGGTGCTCATGTATTTTACGGCATTTGTTGTCATGCGTATTATGGGGAAGAGAGAAATTGGGGAGCTGTCGATCTTCGATTTGGTTATTTCGATTATGATTGCTGAAATTGCAGTGTTTGCTATTGAGGATATGCAGCGGCCCCTGTATGATGGTTTTGTTCCTATGCTTACTTTATTACTCATCCAGATCGCTATCGCCATGGTGTCATTGCGGAGCCGAAAATTACGCTTCTGGTTTGATGGCAAGCCGAGCGTAATTATACAGCAGGGGAAAATTAATCGAAAAGAAATGAAACGGCAGCGATATAATCTTGACGACCTGCTGATGCAATTGCGTGCTAACAATATCGATAATGTAGCCGATGTGGAATTCGCCATACTGGAGACCAGCGGTCAACTAAGCGTTATTCCTAAAAACCAGGACAGCGGTGGAGGAAATAGTCAGGATGGCAATTCGCCACAGGACAGCAATGCCTCGGTTATTTCGAAAATTAGATACGAAGAAATCCCATTGTCACTAATCATGGATGGCAAAGTACAAGATTTAAATTTAGAGCAGATTGGAAAAACGAGATTTTGGTTAAAAAATCAAATTCAAGCTAGAGGAGTAAAGGATTTTAAGGAGATATTCTTCTGTTCCGTCGATCATCAAGGCAAGCTGTACATTAATTTAAAACAGGATAAATAGTTAGCGGAACCATCTGCGAAGCAGCGGAATTCGGCGAAGATCGTGAAGGTCGATCAGTCCCATGATTCCCGACAGTGCGATATACAATATCCCTGAGATTACAGTAGCTACGATTAACTGGACTCCAGGCAGAGAACTAATTGTAAGTTCATGGTAAATGTAACCTGCAGCTCCAGCCATAATGATTGTGCCGCAAATGACTTTAAGAATATCCAAAAATGGGATGCGGTAATGCAGCGCTCTAGATACGCTGTAGCCATGCAGAAGAGTCACGATAGCAAAGTTGACAATAATAGCAATAATTGCACCATAAATCCCAAAGCTTGGGTTTGAGGCTAAATAGAAAATGAGTGAAATTTTGATAATTGCTCCGATCAATGTGTTAAGCAGAGCTCTCCCAGGCTTATCCAGCGCTTGCAGAGCGGCCTGCAGAGGCGATTGGGCGTACAGAAACAGAGCGAACGGAGCCATGATTTTAAGCATTCCGGCGATATCCGCATTGTTATAAATTAGCAGGCATAACGGTTCGGCCAGAACATACATGATCGCCGCGAAGGGTCCGCCTGTAACGAGAGCAAGCCGCAGCGATTGATGCAGCCGCAAGTGAATTGTCCGCATATCCCCGCGCGCCTGAGCCTCTGCAAGTGAGGGGACGAGTGAAACGGCAAGCGAGGATGTGAGCGCTCCGGGCAGCAGCAGTAAGGGAATGATCATTCCCTGCAGGGCTCCATACTGGGCCGTGGCAATTGCGGTAGTAATACCGGCGATGGCTAAACTTTGAGCTGTGGTGATCGATTCCATCAAATAAGAAAGCGATCCGACGAGCCGTCCTCCTGTAACCGGAATAGCTATTCGGAGAATATGCTTTAGGTTGGAGACAAAACCTTTACTTGAACTTAATTCTTGATCCGTGTTCATCGTCTCGTTCCCTTGCGGGTCTAGAAGTGGATTTCTTGCTTCACTATGTTTAGAGCGCCAATAATGCCATAAGATCACCACCATTCCGACTACCTCGCCAGCAGCCACTCCGAGCATGGCCCCCGCAGCTCCGTAAGCAACGCCCATAGGAAACATCAAATAAGAGAACCATAGCACACATACGATTCGGGCCAACGTTTCCAGGATTGATGATGAAGCCGAGGGAATCATATTCTGTTTACCTTGAAAATATCCACGAAATACAGAGGAGACAGCAACGAGTACGATCATCGGGCTCATGGCGATGAAGGGATGATATACCCGGGAATCCGGCAGGACATGCGAGCTAATCCACGACGCGCCGAGGAGACTAGCGAACGTAAAAATGAATCCTGCGCCGGTTGTAAATATTAGGCTCGTCCGAAGTATTTCTGCTGACCGTCCGGGCTGGCCGGAGGATTCTGCCTCCGCGATTAGCTTGGCGACGGCGAGCGGAATGCCACCGGTAATAATCGTTACAAGGACGATAAAGAAAGGGTACCCGAGCTGATAGAGGCCGACCCCTTCAGCACCGATAATTCGGGGAAGAAGGATACGGGGGATAAAGCCAAGAAGGCGATTAATAATGCCAGCAGCGAGCAGGATCATCGTCCCATGGATAAAGGTCTGTTTGTTCAAAATGATTCCCTCTTTCCCGGAATAAGCATTTTACTTAGACAACTTGTCTGATATATTTATGGATATGCTGTACCTGTCCGAATTCATACCTGCTAGTTTTTCAGCAGCATCAGACGAGCAGAAGCAGGAATTATGAGATCAGAGTAGAAATATTTAAAGACAGCTTAGCTCGCAGGAAAGGGGCATCATGACATGGATTCACAGGAATTCGCTGAGAAGCAGTTGAACGAAACGATTGAAACTCTATGCCGCAGCAAAGTGGAGGAATTTCGACTTATCGGTTATGAACATGTAACCGTATCGGAAATATGGGACTGTGTCAGTCATAAATATGAGAAAGAAGGTTATCCGGAGCTTCATCAATTGGTCAACGATATCCTTTCATTGAAATCTACCCAGTTTATGAATTACATGACGTTATCCGCATATCGTGGATCCCGTTTCTGAGGAAATCGGGATCTTTTTTTGCCTACAAATAGAGCGCACTAAAGAAAACGACAATATTTGATAAATTGACGCTCTTTTCCTGCATCGCTATAATAGGAATATTGAGAATTTGAAAGGGGAACGAGGTACGGGATGAAAAGACTCATCGCATTCATAACCGTCGTGGCCGTTACAACTGGAATTATGGCTTGGACAAGCCCGGGTCTGCTTCGAGATGTGCATCTCGGCTTGGATCTGAAGGGTGGATTTGAGATTCTTTACGAAGCCGAGCCTTTTGATAGCGGGGCTAAGGTAACGAGGGAATCACTGATTAAAACGGCTCAAAGCCTGGAGAAGCGCGCTAACCAGCTTGGTACAAGCGAGCCGGAAGTAACGACAGAAGGAACGAATCGGATTCGGCTGAAGCTTGCTGGAGTAACTGATGAGAACGAAGTCCGGAAGCTGATGAAGAAGCCATCAACTTTGACGTTCCGCAGTAAGGATGGAACGGAGAAGGCGCCTGAAGAGTTTAACAAGATTGAACTAGTCGGCACCGATTTTGTGGAAGGCGGCGCTTCCGTTCAGTTTAATCAGCTGAATCAACCGGAGATTGCAATAAAGCTGAAGGATAAGGATAAGTTCGCACAGATTACCGAGCGGCTGCTGGGTAAGGAGTTAGCGATTTTTCTCGATGACGAACTGCTGTCCGCCCCTGTAGTTCAGGCTGTTCTAAGAGATGGAACGGCTTCAATTAGCGGAAACTATACACGGGAAGAAGCGAATGACTTGCGGGATGAGATTAACCGCGGTGCTCTGCCTCTTAAATTAACCGAGAAATATTCACAAAGCGTTGGAGCTACGCTAGGGAAACAATCCCTCTATCAGACGATTCAAGCAGGTTTGGTAGCCTCACTGTTCATATTGATATTTATGATTTGGATGTATCGCGTTCCAGGCCTGCTGGCCTGCTTTGGTCTCATCCTGCATACCTGGCTGCTTATTCTGGTCTTTAATTTTGCTGACTTTACTCTTACCCTGCCAGGGATTGCGGCTATCGTGCTCGGGGTAGGGATGGCTGTAGACGCCAACATTATTACCAATGAGCGGATCAGAGAAGAAATGCGGCTCGGAAAGAGCATCACTTCCGCTGTTAAAGCGGGGAGCAAGCATTCCTTCCGTACAATTATGGACTCGAACATCACGACGATCATTGTTGCAATCGTAATGTATATTTTTGGCACGGGAGCGGTTAAGGGCTTTGCCCTCGTCTTGATTGTGGAGATCGTGCTAAGTATCGCCACCAATATTTATTTCATTCGTTTCCTGCTGAACCTGCTGCTGAAGGCAGGTAAGTTGAAGAAGCCGAAATATTTCGGTGTAAAGGAGAGTGAAATTGGTGAGCTCTAAAAATAAGCTGTTAAATTTGGACTTTGTGCGCATTGGCAGACGCTGCTATACGTTCTCCATCATATTAACGATTATCGGTGTTATTTCATTGGCTGTATTTGGGCTTAACTATAGCGTTGACTTCAAAGCTGGGTCAAACGTCGATATTTCGTTTACTAAATCCATTACGTCGGAGCAGGTTGAGCCTATTCTAGAGGAGCTCGGTATTCAGGAAGGAACGAAGATCACTCCAGGGGCGGATCGAATGTCCATCCGCTTTGAAGAGGTTCTGGATGAAGATCAGGATCACCAGTTGAAGAGCGAAATTTTGAAGCTAGACAGTGAGGCCTCTCTAGAGATCAACACGGTGGACCCGGAAATGGCTAAAGAGCTGGCGATAAACGCGATGTGGGCTGTACTGTTGTCGAGTTTGGGGATTATCGTATATGTAAGCATCCGTTTTGAGTGGCGTTTTGCGGTTGCTGCAATTGTTGCCTTGCTGCATGATGCCTTTTTGGTGGTGACGGTTTTCTCCATCTTCCGTCTAGAAGTAGATCTGACCTTTATCATTGCGGTCCTAACCATTATTGGTTATTCGATTAATGATACAATCGTTATTTTTGACCGGATACGAGAAAATTTACGTTTTGCCAAACAGAAGACACGCGAAGATCTGGCCGATATCGTAAACAAAAGTGTGTCCCAGACGATTATGCGTTCGCTGTATACCGCGTTAACTGTATTTATTGCAGCTCTATTCTTGCTCTTGCTGGGAGGAGCTTCGATTAAGATGTTCTCGTTGGCCATGGTCATTGGGCTTCTATTCGGGGCATATTCCTCAATCTTCATTGCCAGCCCGCTGTGGTTTGTGCTTAAGAGCAAGCAGAAAAACAAACCGGCCAAAGCGTCCTAAACGACGGTTTGCCATTTGCTTGATATGAGCGAAGCCGCGTCTCGATGATGGACGCGGCTTCGCCGTCTTCATGGTAATAACGTGTTTCAGGAGGGTTATTATGATTCGCGAACAAGCTGTACCATCTGATTCTGCCGCTTGGCTCGGCATTGTTAACAATGTCATTCTAGCTGTATTCAAAGGGGGAGTAGGTTTACTCTTTGACAGCCGGGCATTGCTTGCTGACGCCCTATATTCAGCATCAGATGCAGCAGCGGGTATTGCCGAGAAGCTCCAGTTGCCGCAAATGTTCAAAAAGAGGGTAGGGAAGCGGCATGGGGGAAGCGGGAATAGTACGGCAGAGCCGCTTATTGCGTGTTTATTTGCAGTTTTTCTATTCATGGGTGCTTTGCAATTGGGGATAACTTCAATTTCGGCGATGGTGAGCGGAAATATTCTCGCTCCGGGTTATATGTCTGTGGTAGCTGTTGTTGTTTCGATTGCTTTGAGAGAGATTGTATTTCAAATACAACAGCGTCAGAATCGTAAGCATTCGGGGAATACCTCTCTATCCTATATCGAAATACACAAGTATTCCTTATATGCTTCAATTATTGTTCTTCTGGGCGTTTTTGGAGCGATGGCTGGTGAAGCATGGGATATTCCGCTGATGCTGTATATCGACCCGGCAGCCGCATTGATTGTGGCTGGTCTTGTCTTTTGGAGAGGTTATCATTTAATTTTAGGAGCCTTATATGGCAAGCAAGAATCCAAAATGCAGATTGAAGACAAGACTCCATTTATTGAAACTGTGCAAAGGGTGCATGGTGTCATTACCGTAGACGAAATGAAATTAACGGACAATGGTCATTATATTTCTGCCGCAGTAATTATCAGCGTAAATCCTCAAATTTCTGTTCTAGAGGCGAATCACATTGCAAATCGAGCAAAAATATTGCTTATGAACCGTTTTTCCCAGGTAAGCGATGTGAGTATACAAATTATGCCCTATGATCCGGGCTATCCTTACAAGAGTAATTATGAAGGATCAAATAATAACCTGCCTACACTGTTGCAATAATTCGCGCAGAGGCAGAAGGTTAAGAAAGAAGGTGCTGTCAGGTTGCTTCATCCGAAGTACCGTTGGGTTGGTCTACATAGGGAGGACAGTGTCGCCTCGCTGTTAGGCGAGCAGCTTGAAATACCAAAAATATTGGCTTCCCTGCTCGTTAACCGTGGAATACAAGATGTTCAGGAAGCACGGCGTTTTTTGCAGGGGACGATGAGTGATCTTCATGATCCTTTTTTGCTTAGTGGCATGCAAGAGGCAGTGGCAAGAATTAGGAGAGCCATTGAGCAGGACGAGCAAATTTTAATTTATGGTGATTACGATGCAGATGGTGTATCTTCTACAGCACTCATGATTTGTTTAATGCGTCATTTGAATGCGAGGTACGAGTACTATATTCCGCATCGCTCAAAGGAAGGGTATGGACTTCATATTGCTGCCTTAGAGCCATTTGTGGAGCGAGGATTTACGCTAATCATCACCGTAGATACAGGAATCAGTGCAGTTGAGCAAATCGCCTATGCGCGTGCTGCAGGCGTGGATGTCATCGTTACCGATCACCATGAGCCACCGGAAACTCTACCGGAAGCTTATGCACTTGTGAATCCCAAATTACCTTATTGTCCATACCCGTTTAAGGGGCTGGCTGGCGTGGGAGTAGCCTATAAATTAGCGACTGCTCTGCTTGGCGATCATACGCCTGCGGCATGGACGGAATTGGTCACTCTAGGGACGATAGCGGATTTGATGCCGCTTACAGATGAGAATCGGATTTTAGTTGCGAACGGATTGAAGGCGATGTCCTATTCCAGCTTTCCGGGGATAACGGCACTAATGGGTGTATCCGGCTATGCTAAAAAAGCAACAGAAGAGGTTTCCTCAAATCATGTAGCCTTTGGGCTTGCCCCCCGTATTAATGCAAGTGGGCGAATGAGTTATGCTGATCAGGCGGTTGCTCTGTTAACGACAGAAAATATAGAAGAGGCAGAGAAGATTGCCGAGGATTTGGATATCCTGAATAAAGAACGTCAATTGCTTGTCGATCGTATCGTGCAGGAGGCAGTTGCTCAGTTAGCGGAGAAAGAGGCCGAAGGCTCGATTCCTCATGTCATTGTTTTGGCTGGAGAAGGTTGGAATCCAGGGGTTATCGGGATTGTTGCCTCAAAAATATTGGATCGTTATTATCGCCCAACCCTTGTCTTGGGCATTGACCCGGCAACGGGAATATGCAAAGGCTCTGCGCGCTCTATTCCGGGGTTTGACATGTATGAGGCTCTGACCCACTGTAAAAGCTTGTTGGAGCACTATGGAGGGCATCCCTCTGCGGCAGGAATGACCTTGCAACGGGAACAGCTTAACCATCTCGAGGAGCAGCTGAATCGGTATGCTGAAGGCGTGCTTCGTGAGGAGCATTTTGTCCCGATCATGCAGACGGACTTAGAGTGCTCCTTGTCGGACATTTCATTGCCGGTTATTGAACAAATGGAAGGACTTGCCCCGTTCGGAATGGGGAACACATGCCCTAGGCTGCTCATTCGCGGCGCGAAGCTCATAGAATCCCGAGCATTAGGGAAGGAAGGCAAGCATATGAAGCTGCTGCTCAGCCAGAATGGAACTGTGATGGAGGCAGTTGCATTTGGCAAGGGAGAGCTGTTGTCCCAATTGACAGAACAGGCTAGAGTCGATGTTGTTGCTGAAGCCAGCATTAATGAGTGGAACGGCTCCCGTAAGCCGCAATTGGTCATTCAGGATCTTGCTGTGCCTCATATTCAGGTGTTTGATCATCGGGGATCTAGATATCCCGTCAATAAGATGAATGAAGTCAGAAGCAATCTTATAGAACGGCAGTCGCTGGAGCAGCATATGATCGCGGTCGTTACGATGGAAGATTCGAATGCATTGAAAAATTATGAATTGAATGATACCCCTTGTTGGATATATGATAAGGACGTTGGCGTAATTCCTAGCAATACGGCAGCTTTCAAGAACGGACAAAGCAGGGATGATATAAAAATATTGTTCGTTCTAGAACTTCCTGAGTCGCCTGAAATATGGCATAAAATGATGGGCTCATTCTCAGCGCTCGAAAGAGTGTATCTGTTTCATTCGGCAAGGGATAAACAGGAGGCGCTTCATCCGCCCTCCAGGGAGCAATTTAAGCAGATTTATGCGCTGCTCAAGCATCAGGTCACCGCTCCGGTCAACGAAGAAGAGCTTATTTCCAGCCTAATACAGCGAACTCGTCTATCTCGGCGGATGCTGGTCATGACGCTGGAGATTTTCGAGGAGCTAGGCTTCATATATCGCCAAATGGGAACCGTAATGATGAATCAGGCACCCGCCAAACGAGCGCTCGATTCATCCCGCCGTTACCTGGAGCTGGAAGGGCTAGCTGAAATGGAACAGATTTTGCATCATGCTGGAATACCACAAATTACGCAGTGGCTAATGACAAATCAGCAAAATGTATCTTAATATTCATTATTTACTTTACTTTATAGGTATGCTGTTGTTATGCGCTCAACTACTAGGAGGAGATTGTTTTGGATTTCAAAGAGTACATTCGTGTTATACCCGATTTTCCCCAACCAGGAATTAGCTTTAAGGATATTACAACGCTGCTCAACAATGGAGAAAAGTACCGAGAAGCGATTAACGAGCTTAAGAGCATGGTGTCCGATCTGAAGATCGATTTGATCGCAGGGCCTGAAGCACGGGGTTTCGTTGTAGGCGCACCTCTGGCTTATGCGCTTGGCGTAGGCTTCATACCTATTCGTAAGAGCGGAAAGCTCCCCTATCAAACGATCGAGGTCGGATATGATCTGGAATATGGATCCGATCGCTTGGCTATGCATAGCGATGCTGTCAAACCAGGCCAGAATGTGTTGATTGCTGATGATTTATTAGCTACAGGGGGGACTATCTCCACTTCGGTTAAACTGGTGCGTGAGCTAGGCGGTAATGTAGTAGGAACGGCATTTTTGATCGAATTGAGCGAGTTGAATGGCCGGGACAAATTGCCAGGCATCGACGTGTTCTCGTTGTTAACGTATTAAACGAACTGTGAATAAAAATGTAAGGGCAGCCTAACGGGCTGCCCTTTTTTATGTTCAACTTTAAGGGGCCGATAAAACATGTGGGGAATTACGAAAATGCATGCGGACGTTTCTCCTATAATTGGATAATTCCTAGTGTTTTCGCCTTATTTAGTTAAAAAATAACAATATTTTCTTGACCTTGCTGTAGACTGAGATTAACAATAGGGGTGTGCTAACTAAGTCAGGGCATATGGGGGACTTATAACAATTATACCTGAGGAGGATTTCATTGAAGAAGCTAATTTCGTATGTACTTGTTCTGGCTGTAGGAATGTCGCTTTGGTCGGCAGAAATGAATGCGTTTTCAGGGGAGGTGACAGTAGGTAAAGGATCTTACTCGACCATGCTGCCTCCGGGGGCAACGGATGCACCACCTAGTATATACAAAAATTCAGACGTTACTGGGAAAATGCCTACGAATGATTGGTGGAGTAACCTGGCATGGATCCCTATTCTGAGGCACAGTATCCGCACCTTCTGGCGTTGAAAAATCAGGAAGATGGCATGCGGATTTACTATCCTGGAGCAAGAATATCGGCTCAGCCTGGATTTGTTGCTGGCTGGATGAATGACATTCATGATTTTACCGTAAGCCATTCTGCCGCAGCATCCTTCCCCGATGCTAAAGTGGATGGCTTCAGCGATTGGTTTGTGAAGGCGCTGTACCAGCAAGGAAGCAATTCCATGAACGTATCTTACGGACACGGCTCGCCGTATGTCTATTTCACCTTTGCCGGAGGGGATCCGCAGCTAAAATTCTATACGCCTCCGACTGTATGGTCAGGAAATAGCAGCAGTTCTGTTCTCGGCATCACGATCGAAGGCGCGCATTATGGTTTGTTTGGTGCAACGGGCAGCACGTGGAGCGGTATTGGAAGCAATACGCTGATTAATCACTTAAACGGCAAAAATTATTTCTCGATTGAGGTTCTTCCAGACAATTCAGTAGACACCTTAAATAAGTTTAAGCAGTATGCCTATTCTCATATCAATGATACTAGAGTGGATTATTCCTATGACGAATCGACCAGTGAAGTTATGACTACATTCACGGCAAGCACGGTAGCTAAAGAAGGTAATGAGTCGGGGACGATCTTTGCTCTTTATCCACATCAGTGGAAGAATTCCCCGGTAACAACGCTTCCATACACGTATCCTTCCGTTCGGGGGGAAATGAAAACGGCTGAGGGAACGACATTTCAAACGATAATGAAGTATAACGGCGTTCTGCCTGCGCTTCCAGACCTTGGGACGTATGACAAAAGCATTTTGAATCAATATGTGAACGAGGCAGCTGCTGAGCAGTACACAGGAGCCATGGATACGTATTGGACGGGAAAACGCTTAGGAAAACTAGCCGTATTAGCGCCGATTGCTGGGTTGGCAACACGGCTGCTTCCGTCAAATTCCGTTCGGAAATGAAAAGCATTCTTGAGGATTGGTTAAAGGCTAGCAATTCCTCCGGCCAATTAAAAGCATCCAATGTTTTCTATTATAACAATAATTGGGGAACCATGATCGGTTATCCTGACAGCTACGGAACAGCCAATGAGCTGAATGATCATCATTTCCACTATGGTTATTTTATCAAGGCTGCTGCTGAGATTGCCAGAACGGATAAGGACTGGGCTAGCGACGCTAATTGGGGTGGGATGATCAAGCTGCTAATACGTGACATAGCCAGTGTAGATCGTGAAGATACGATGTTCCCGTATTTACGGAATTTTGATCCTTATGCTGGTCATTCGTGGGCTTCTGGGCATGCCAAGTTCGGTGACGGTAATAACAATGAATCATCGTCAGAGGCTATGAACGCTTGGGCAGGACTTATTCTGTGGGGAGAGGCTACAGGAAATAAGACGATTCGGGATGCAGGAATTTACCAATATGTGACGGAAATGAATGCGATTAATGAGTACTGGTTTGATGTGCATGACACGAATTTTCCTGCTGGATTTACTAAGGAGACAGCCAGTATGGTTTGGGGAGGCAAAACGGTAGGCGATGCCACTTGGTGGACTAACAATCCGACTGAAGTTCATGGCATCAACTGGCTGCCAATCACATCCGTCTCGTTATATTTGACGCAATATCCTGAATATGCCGCTAGAAATTATAATGCGCTTCTATCCGAGAGCGGTGGTAATTTTAGTCCTTGGGAGGACTTGGTATATATGTATCGGGCGATTTCTGATCCTGCGGATGCCAAAGCCAAATTCAATGCCCGCGTATCTCAGCTAACCCCGGAGGCAGGCAATTCTAAAGCGAATACGTATCACTGGATTCATAACCTGGATGCATTAGGTCATGCAGATCCGACGGTTACAGCAGACTATCCAATCTATGCCGTGTTCAATAAGAATGGCGTGAAGACTTATGTGGTTTACAACATGACGAGTGGCGTAAAGACGGTTCGTTTCTCAGATGGCCATCAGGTTACCGTACAGCCGAACAGTTTTAATGTCGGAAATGGCGGAGGTGAAGGCGGTGAAGGTGGTGACTCAGATACAGCTGCTCCTACAGCTCCCACGGACTTGAAGGTTACGGCAAAAACGGCGACAACGGTCAGTTTAAGCTGGGCAGCATCTAGCGACAATGTTGGTGTGACGGGATATGAAGTATATAGCGGAAGCAGCTTGGTAGCTGCGGTGCCGGAGACGACAGCAGTAGTTAGCGGATTGGCACCAAATACAGCTTATACTTTTACGATAAAGGCAAAGGATGCAGCAGGCAATATTTCTCCGGACAGTAATAGTGTCGAAGTTACGACAGAACTAGCCGGTGGAGGGGATGAAGATATTGTTACGGAGGATTATACGGTTAGGATAAATCGGATTTCTGCTACAGAGGCCAGGATTGTTTTCACTCCGACGACACCAGCGCTCTATGTAGATATCCATTACACTGTATCGGGAGGCCAGCAGCTTAATTACCGGATGGGAAATCATAACGGCATCTGGGAACAGAGTATTGGCAGCTTACAGGCGGGGGATGTGATCGATTACTGGTTTACGTATGAAAAATCCGGTCCGCAGTATGATTCGCCTCATTATACCTACACGAATTGATGATCTAATCTGGAAGGTGCATAATGCCAAACTCGTAACAAAAAGGTCGAGTCAGGGAATGAATTATTCCCTACTCGACCTTTCTCACTTATATATTGATAAGCGATTCCCCCGCCTTAACGGGCGGATTCTTCCTTATCGTTGGAAATACCTAACACATCGATCAGCTTGAAGAACAAGCTCAACAAAATGCCGATAATGGTGGCCAGTGCCATACCTTTCAGTTCGACATCGCCCATCTTCAGCGTTGTGCCGCTAAGACCTACGACGAGAACGATCGTTGTCAGCATCATGTTCATTGGTCGGGAGAAATCGACCTTTTGTTCTACGAATATGCGCAATCCGGAAGCAGCGATAACTCCGAACAACAGTAGAGATACTCCGCCCATAACCGGCGGTGGAATAACCGCGATCATAGCAGAGAATTTACCGGAGAACGAGAGCAGAATGGCAAAGATGGCTGCGCCTCCGATGACGAAGATGGAGTAGACCCTGGTCAGGGCCATGACGCCGATATTTTCCCCATAAGTGGTGTTTGGTGTTGACCCAACAAATCCAGACAGCACGGTGGAGATTCCGTTACCAAGCAGGGAGCGATGCAACCCGGGATCTTTGGATAAATCCTTGCCCACGATGTTGCCCGTCACTAGCAAGTGTCCGATATGCTCGACGATAACGACCAGTGCTACCGGAATGATCGTAATAATCGCGGATATGTTCCATTGTGGCGTTGTAACGGTTGGCATAGAAAGCCAAGGTGCGGCTGCGATGGTATTTGTATCAACTTGGCCTAGAATATAAGCAAGTGCGTATCCAACGATGATACCGATAAGGATGTGAATGATCTTCGGGAAGCCGCGGAACAGGACGGCTCCGAGAACCGTGACCCCGAGCGTAACGAGGGATAGCATAATATCCGTTGGATTCGGCGTCCAGGCCTGGGTCGGGTCCGAATTGATCAGACCAGCCATGTCGGCAGCAACCGGTATCAGCTCCAGCCCGATCAACGCTACAATTGCCCCCATAGCAGCTGGGGGAAATACCACATCGATCCAGTTGGTACCGACGAATTTGATGACAAGGGCGACAGCGATAAAGATCAAGCCCGTTACGATAAAAGCACCTAACGCGTAAGCATAGCCTGTACCCGGGTGAGCATTCAACACTACGCCGACGGGATAAAGAAAGGCAAAGCTTGATCCGAGGTAAGCAGGAATTTTTGCTTTACAAATCAGGATGTACAGCAGTGTACCAATGCCGTTCATTAGCAGGATCATTGCCGGATCTACTTTGAATATATTCGGTACAAGCACCGTGCTGCCGAACATAGCAAAAAGGTGCTGCATGCTTAACAGAACACCAGGCCCGAAAGGCACTTTCTCATTAACTTGAATTTCGCGTTGCAAACAGGGTCACTCCTCTAAACGTTCGTATTTAGTTATCCTTACTAGGATAATGACATTGTTCGCATTTTTCAACATAAAATATTATACAATTCTAAATTATTTTAAAAAAAGACCCAAAGTTCGCCCTGTGGCGAGCTTTGGGTCCATAAAGAAGAAGGAGCTAGCTACTTAAAGTTATTCGCTTGCTGCTCGGCGAAATCGCCAAGGTAAGGCACTTTAAACCATTTTCCCTGCAGCGCCATCAGCATCAGCACAATCCAGAGCACGAAAGAAAGCACGCCGACGATAAGGGAGACGAGTGAGCCGATGAACGGAACCCAGGAAAAAAAGATGTTCGCGACGGTCAGCAAGCCGAATAGGATAATCGATTGCATGGCATGGAATTTAACGAATTGGCTTTGTTTCTCAATGACAAGAAAGATAATTCCCGTAACGAAGGTTAGCGCATAACATAGTAGACCAGCAACTTTCGGATCAAGATTGGTGGATGAAGCATCCAATTGCGGTTCATTCATAAGTATAAATACCTCCTTAATTTCAATATATGTACTGGGCTGAATAAAAAGTATTCGCTATGTTTAGAACTAATTCCTGTTTATTCTACAAATTTCTTATTTTTATTAAATTATTTTAATCAAAGAATTCGAAGGAAAAAATGAGTTTGAATTTGCTGGGCAATGCGAATAGTTGACGGAAGAGGATGCAGGAGTCATAATTATAGGAAATCAAAATGGGGTGAAAACTGCCCTTTTACGTGTTGTAATAATAAAGTCTTATTTTATATAGAAAGGAAACGAATCGGATTCAATGGGCATAGAGCGATTACTCGAAAAAGCGTCTTCTTACATTAAAGAACCGGATCTCAAGCGCATTCGGGAAGCATACGACTTCGCGGAACAAGCCCATCATGGACAGATGAGGAAATCCGGTGAACCTTATATTCTGCATCCGTTAGCGGTTGCGGAAATCGTCGTAGGCATGCAAATGGATGCTCTTTCTATTATTGCGGCCTTGCTTCATGATGTCGTTGAAGATACGACCGTTTCCTTGCAGGAAATTTATGATCACTTCGGCAGCGATTGTGCCATGCTTGTTGACGGGCTAACCAAGCTGGAGCGCATTAAGTTTCAATCCAAGGAAGAACAGCAAAATGAAAACTATCGGAAAATGTTTATTGCCATGGCACAGGACATCCGGGTGATTGTTATTAAGCTCGCGGATCGCCTGCATAATATGCGGACGCTTAAGTTTCAATCCGAAGAAAGTCAGCGCCGCATCGCCTATGAAACATTGGAGATTTTTTGTCCGATTGCCCACCGGCTCGGGATCTCGGCGATCAAGTGGGAAATGGAGGATATTTCCCTCCGTTACTTGAATCCTCAGCAATATTATCGGATCGCCAATCTAATGCACAAGAAGCGAGCGGAACGGGAAGAATTCATTAAGAATGTCATCGCCAAGATCCAGGAGAAGCTGGATGAAATGGGCGTTGAAGCAGAGCTGTCGGGTCGTCCAAAACACATTTATAGCGTCTATAAGAAGATGACGACGAAAAATAAGCAGTTTAATGAAATTTATGATTTGCTGGCTATTCGGATTATCGTCAGCAATATTAAAGACTGTTATGCGACCTTAGGGATTATACATACCCTTTGGAAGCCGATGCCGGGGCGGTTTAAGGACTATATCGCCATGCCGAAGGCAAATATGTACCAATCACTGCATACGACCGTAGTAGGCCCTACTGGAGAACCGACGGAGGTTCAAATCCGGACGAAGGAAATGCATCGGACTGCAGAATATGGGATTGCTGCCCATTGGGCTTATAAGGAAGGAACAGATGCGGGCACACCAGAGAATAAAATGACCTTTTTCCGTGAAATATTGGAGCTGCAGCATGAAGCCAAAGATGCTTCAGAGTTCGTGGAGTCGTTGAAGATGGACTTTTTCTCCGACCTAGTATTTGTCTTTACGCCATCGGGGGAAGTGATAGAGCTGCCGAAGGGCTCCGTACCGCTTGACTTCGCCTATCGTATTCATACCGAGGTGGGCAATCGGACGATCGGTGCTAAAGTGAATGGACGTATCGTACCGCTGGATCATAAGCTTAAGACCGGCGATATTGTCGAGATATTGACGTCAAAGCATTCTTATGGACCGAGTCAGGATTGGCTTAAAATTGCCCAATCCTCGCACGCCCGCAGTAAAATCAAGCAGTGGTTCAAAAAAGAGAAGCGGGAAGAAAATGTGGAGAAGGGTCGCGACGGCATAGAGCGTGAATTGAAACGTTCAGGCCTTGACGCTCCGCAATTTATGACAGAGGATAAGCTCCTTGAAGCGGCGAAGAAGTTTGCCTTCCATGATATCGAGGATATGCTGTCCGCCATCGGTTTTGGTGGGATTACCGCTTCCCAGGTCGTGACTAAGCTGACGGAGAAGCTGCGTAAAGAGCAGGAAGAAGCGGAGCAGATCGAGTTGACCTCCGAGGTCAAGGAAGTGAAGACCCAGGAAGTGCGAAGATCCCGGCCGACGAACGGTGTCGTCGTCAAAGGCATCGATAATTTGCTTGTACGCTTTGCTAGATGCTGCAACCCGGTACCGGGGGATGACATCATCGGCTACATTACCCGCGGGCGCGGTGTATCGGTTCACCGCAGCGATTGTCCGAATATTCCGACAGCAAACGACGGGGAAGAGGCAGCGCGCGTGATCGAAGTGGAATGGGAACATGCGGTGGAAGCAAACTATAGTGTCGATATCGAAATTACCGGGCATGATCGCCGCAACTTCTTGAATGAAGTGCTGCAAGCCGTCTCAGAGAGCAAGACGAATATCTCCGCGGTCTCTGGGCGATCGGATAAGAATAAGATGGCGCTCATTCATATGACGATCCTCATTCGCAATACAGACCATCTTCATTCCGTCGTGGAGAAGATCAAACGGGTTCAGGATGTATATACGGTTCACCGCATTATGCAGTAATTTAGCTGCAGGGTTGGAAGTAAAGGAGAAATGAATCGATGAGAGTTGTTGTGCAGCGCTGCAAGGAGGCAAAGGTTACGGTGGGGGATTCCGTAATCGGCCAAATTGGTCCTGGCTTAATGCTGCTCGTTGGCATTACGCATGAGGATACGGAGAAAGAGGCGGCGTACCTGGCGGATAAAATCGCCGGACTGCGGATATTTGAAGATGATGAAGGCAAGATGAATCGCAGTGTAGCAGACATTGGTGGAGCTATATTGTCGGTGTCTCAGTTTACCTTGTATGGGGATTGCCGCAAGGGCAAGCGACCGAGTTTCATCGCTGCAGCAAGACCGGATGTAGCTGAGCCGCTATACGAGCGTTTTAATCAATTGCTTCGCGATAAAGGCTTGGTGGTCGAAACGGGCAAATTCGGCGCAGATATGGACGTGCAGCTAACGAATTGGGGTCCTGTAACTTTAATGCTGGAGAGCCATCAGTCATCAATGGCGGAAACGCTGTAGCGTGAAGAGTAGAATACGATTTCTCTTTTCAGGGCAATCTGGAGAAGAGAGATCGTATTTTTATTTTGCCTAAATTTGCACAGCCCCATATTCAAAGGAGTTTATTTCATGCGACAGTCCCTTAAGGCAGATCAATGGCACCATCCATCGCTTATCCCAGCGGGAGATCGGACGGAGGCTCGCATGCTGTCCCGCGCAGCTAAGACGGAGGAGTACGAATGGATCCGGCTGGAGTTTAGACCAGGACGGGAGCTAACTCCCCGTTCTGGAGGATAGAGCCATTTGGCTCTATTTTGCATTGGTGATCGATTTGAGGTATTAGCGCGTTGTTATAAAAAATGATGTTCCGGGTAATAACATGCGAGAGAAAAAATCCTGGAAGGAGAGGACAGCCATGAGTAAGGTCGCTTTTTTGCTGGCTAACGACTTTGAAGATTCGGAAATGCAGGTTCCCTATGAAGAAGTGAAGAAGGCGGGACATGAAGCCGATATTATCGGCCTTGAAGCAGGGGAGACGCTGAAGGGAAAACAAGGCAAGGTTGAATATCAGGCGGACAAAGCTATCACCGATGTTAAAGTGGCTGATTATGACGCTGTGGTTATTCCGGGTGGGGCATCTCCCGAGAATCTTCGCTTAAATGACGGCATACTGCAATTTGTGAAAGAGGCTAATGAGGCGAAAAAAACAATTGCTGCGATTTGTCATGGGCCGCAAATATTGATTAGTGCTGACCTATTGAAAAGACGCACAATTACATGCTATCCTCCGCTAAAAGATGATGTGGTTAATGCTGGAGCCGAATTTAAAGATCAGGAGGTTGTCGTGGACGGCAACTATATTACTTCGCGCACGCCGAAGGATGAACCGGCCTTTGTGCGTGAAATTCTTCAGGCACTGCAATAGACGGGGAAGCTAGTTCTTTTCCGATCATCGGGTGATAAGGAGAGATCAACATGGCCAAACATATTCAAGCTTATTTTAACAGTGAGGATCAGGCGGAGGGAGCAAAGACGAGCCTGCTCTCATTTGAGACGGAGCATGTCGAGGTGGGACGCCTGGAGCAATCGATTGGAAGAGACAGCAGCATACTTGTTCCATTCGTCCCGGTCAACAACAGTGCGACGGGAGGAACTTACGGCGCCGTAGGCTATCCTGGGGCAGCTGGAGGGCAGGGCGTCATCCCGGTGGGTGCTCCGAACAGCTCGTTGAGCGATGAAAATGTCGATGGAATGCAGTCCGCCAGAGGCAGGGAGAGGCAGGAAGCCGATTCGGTTGTTGATTGGAATGATTTCGGTGACGAAGACTACGAGAGCTTGCAATATGTACTGAGTGTTAAGCTTCAGGAGAAGGATTATGACGCCGCCGTTCATAAATTGCGTTCTCAGGGTGCTTTTGTTGCACAGCTTGATGAATAATAAGCGTGTAATAAACCGCTTTCTTTCGTGTAATACAAATGTAACATTACTTCAATGATCCTTTAACATAGCCTGTTTATAATAAGAGCATGACCCCCTTTTAAATATATACTTTTGGACCTGCACCCCGTTGGTAGCAGGTCTTTTTCTTTTGAAAGGCTTGACTTTGCGCTTGGGGTTCCTTAAAATCTAAAAATATATGTATGTTCTTTAATACTTTTATTCGATGACGGGAGAAAGTAATTCAGCCCCACATCCACAGAGAGGAATCCCGGTAGAAGGGTATATGATTGTTCCTGAGGTTGCTTAGGATCATATGCTGTTCAAGACTGGCTGGAAGGATTCTGGTGATGATTGAACGAAAGACTTCCCTGAGAACCGGCGGCGAAATGGGCGACAGAGTAGCCGAACGGCGTAGGCGGGCGTTAACCGCATAAAGCGAATGTTGTATTCTAGGCGGGAAGGTTTAATTGAGAAAGTTGTTTCCGGCTGATACTACGGCAATCGGAATGTGGGTGGCACCACGGGTGATTTGGTAAATGATCTCTCGTCCCTGTTTGAATTTATGAACAGGGATGGGAGTTTTTTATTTTCACAAAGCTTAAGTACGATAATAGATGGAGGATGGGACATGGCTTTTCAAAAACCGACAGGCACGCAAGATATACTGCCTGGTGCTGTAGAGAAGTGGCAGTTCATTGAAGGGAAAGCCCGAGATTTGTGCCGTCGTTTTAATTACAAGGAAATTCGCACGCCGATCTTCGAACAAACGTCATTGTTTGAACGCGGCGTCGGGGAAACGACGGATATTGTCGAGAAAGAAATGTACACGTTTATTGACAAGGGCGACCGCAGCATGACGCTTCGGCCAGAAGGAACGGCGGGAGTCGTCCGTTCTTATGTAGAGAACAAGCTGTATGGCGAACCGGATGTAACGAAGCTGTATTACATCGGCCCGATGTTCCGGTATGAACGTCCTCAGGCGGGACGCCAGCGGCAGTTCCACCAGTTCGGGGTAGAAGTGTTCGGCGCCTTTGATCCGGCGATTGACGCCGAGACTGTTGCTTTAGGCTACGAGTATTGCCGAGGACTTGGCTTACAGGATGTCAAGGTAGAATTGAACTCTGTGGGCAATCCGGCAAGCCGCGCCGCATATCGTGACAAGCTGCTCGGATTTCTCATGCCGATGAAGGATGAGCTCTGCAAGGATTGTCAGTCCCGGATTGAGCGTAATCCGATGCGTGTGCTTGACTGCAAAGTCGATCAAGATAAGTTTACGGATGCCCCTTCTATTCTGGATAGCCTCGATGAAGAGTGCACCACGCATTTTGCTAAAGTGCAGGAATTGCTTACCGCGATGGGAATTGAGTATATAATCAATCCCCGTCTCGTGCGCGGCCTGGACTATTACACGCACACTGCGTTTGAATATAAAGCTCAAGGTATTGGGGCGATTGATACGATCGGGGGAGGAGGTCGTTATAACGGTCTTGTTGCTGATGTGGGCGGCCCTGATCAACCAGGTATCGGTTTCGCCGTCGGTTTGGAGCGAATCGCGCTTATCCTGGAGAAACAGGGGATCAGCACCACTGCGGAGAAGCCGCTCGATATTTACCTTGTCGCCCTAGGCGAAGCAGCCGATAAGGAAATTACGACACAGTTATTCAAATTGCGTCAAGCCGGTTTCTCGGCTGAACGTGATTACCTGGGCCGCAAAATGAAGGCGCAGATGAAATCCGCCGACCGAATGAAAGCTCGTTACACCGCCATCCTTGGCGACGACGAGTTGGAGCGGGGGGAGATCGCCCTAAAGTCAATGGAGACTGGCGAGCAGCGTACCGTCAAGCTCGCTGAGCTTGTGAACGAGTTAAAGTAAGCAGTATTAGCCCTGCATCATGGCAAGCGTATCTCCGCCGGAGAGAGCGCAACCCACAAGAGCCCTTGCCTGCACTATAGCGAGCAAATCCCCGTTGGGGAGAGCGCTCACCAAGCACGGAGCACCGCCACTACGCACCCCTTAACGGTTATCGCCAGTCGCAGGAGCGTCGGCGTAGAGCGGGCCCGTCAGGGCGGCAAGCGGCTGAAAGCACCACACTATGCCCGGATGAACCGAAAGCAGAAGAACTATGCAGCGTGTTTACCAGGTAACCCAGGAGCGCCCAAAGTAAGACGTACCCGAAGGGGGAAAAGCGTTCCACACATCAACCTCAGCGCATTCCCGAAGGGAACAGCGGCTGCAGGAGCACCTCTTCACCTCCTACGTTACTCCAGTTTGCGGAGTCCCGAGGGCAGCAAGCCCTCGAGGGCCCTCCCTTACGACAAGGGAGGGTTTGGGAGGGATGGGAATACACTCTAAATGAAGGAGCCATAAATCCATGAATCGTACTCATCATTGCGGAACGCTGAGCGCCGCGCATATTGGAGACACTGTAACCTTGAACGGCTGGGTACAAACTCGCCGTGACCTTGGAGGTGTTCTGTTCATCGACCTCCGCGACCGGAGCGGTATCGTGCAGATCGTATTCAACCCAGATTATTCCGGCGAAGCATTGGAAATCGCCGACAAAGTACGGAGCGAGTATGTCCTTGCCGTTAAAGGAAAGGTTGTAAAACGGGATCCCGAAACAGTCAACCCGAATCTGCCTACCGGCGAAATCGAGGTACAAATTACCGAGATTGAAGTATTGAATGCGGCTAAGACGCCTCCGTTCTTTATTGAAGACGGTGTAGAAGTGGATGAGTCTATCCGCTTGAAATACCGTTATCTGGATCTTCGTCGTCCAGAAATGCAAAAAACATTATTGCTTCGTTCCAAAGCGGCGAAAGTATTCCGCGACTTCCTCGACGAAGAAGGATTTATCGAAGTGGAAACTCCAATCCTGACAAAGAGCTCTCCGGAAGGTGCTCGCGATTACCTTGTACCGAGCCGGGTGCATGCTGGCGAGTTCTTTGCCCTACCGCAATCGCCGCAGTTGTACAAGCAGCTGTTGATGGTGAGCGGCGTAGAGCGCTATTATCAAATCGCCCGCTGCTTCCGTGACGAAGACCTGCGTGCCGACCGTCAACCAGAGTTCACCCAGGTGGACATTGAGACCTCCTTCCTGTCCCGCGACGAATTGCTGGACATGATGGAAAGACTCGTTGTGCGTCTGTTCAAAGAAACAAAAGGAATCGACATCCCTACGCCGTTCCAGCGCTTGAGCTATGCTGACGCAATGGGTAAATACGGCTCCGACAAGCCTGACCTGCGCTTTGGGATGGAATTGATCGAAGTGAACGATATCGTCTCTACCTGCGGTGTCAAAGTATTCTCTTCTGTAATCGAAAAAGGCGGAGAAGTTAAAGTACTTAATGCTAAAGGCTGCGGCACTTGGAGCCGGAAGGAAATTGACGATCTGGGGCCGTTTGCAGCCCGCTATGGAGCAAAGGGCCTTGCCTGGATTCAAGTGAAGGAAGGCGAGTTCCGCGGACCAATCGTTAAATTTTTCACGGAAGAAGAAATCGAAGCGCTGAGAGAGCGTACGGGTGCAGAAGAAGGCGATCTCTTGCTCTTCTCCGCTGACACGAAGAAAGTCGTAGCAGATGTGCTTGGAAACCTGCGTCTCAAAATCGGGCGGGATCTTGGCCTCATCGACGACAATGTTTACAAATTCGCTTGGGTTGTCGACTTCCCGTTGCTCGGTTGGGATGAGGAGCAGAAGCGTTATGTGGCAGAACACCATCCGTTCACGCGTCCTCGCGACGAGGATATCGCTTTGTTTGACACGGATCCGGGCAAGATTTTGGCTCAAGCCTACGATCTCGTTCTCAATGGATACGAAGTAGGCGGCGGTTCAATGCGGATCTACAAACGAGACGTGCAGGAGAAAATGTTCAAGGCGATTGGTTTGTCCCCGGAAGAAGCCCAGGAGAAATTCGGCTTCCTGCTGGATGCCTTTGACTACGGTACACCTCCGCATGGCGGTGTAGCCTTCGGCTTTGATCGTCTGGTGATGCTGCTTGCCGGCCGCAACAACTTGCGTGAGACGATTGCGTTTCCGAAGACGGCAAGCGCGACAGATCTGCTGATGAACGCACCATCCGAAGTGGATGCTCCTCAACTGGAGCAGCTGCATATTAAACTAGCCGTGAAACCGACTGAAGATAAAAAACAATAATACATTGAGCAAGGAACGGGTAGGGCTCCCTGATAGGAAGCCGTAGCCCGTTTCTGCTTCCATGAAGGAGGATTGCGGGAGATATGCTTCATCAGTTTTCACGCACAGAGCTTGCCATTGGGGCGGAAGGTCTTGAAGTATTGAAGAACAGCACGGTGGCAGTACTCGGTATCGGGGGAGTAGGCTCCATCGCCGTAGAGGCTCTCGCTCGAACGGGAGTCGGACGGATTATTCTTATCGATAAAGATGTCGTCGATATTACGAACCTGAACCGCCAAATCCATGCGTTAACGACAACAATTGGTCAGAAAAAAGCGGACTTGATGTGCGATCGGGTAAAGTTAATTAACCCGGAGTGCGAGACGATTGCGCTGAACATGTTCTATACCGAGGAAACCTATGAGCAGCTGTTCCAATACGATATCGATTACGTGCTGGATGCTTCGGATACGATTATGTATAAAATCCATCTCATCAAAGAGTGCCTGAAACGGAAAATTCCGATGCTGTCCAGCATGGGCGCAGCGAACAAGATGGATCCCACGCGTTTTCAGGTGGCGGACATATCGAAGACATCGGTCGATCCGATGGCTCGTGTCATTCGGACAAAGCTGCGTAAGGACGGTATAAAAAAAGGAGTCAAGGTTGTGTTCTCCACCGAGGAACCGGTTAAGCCTCGTGAGGATGTAACGAAGAAAATTGCCCCGGAAGGTGCGAAAATCCGCAAAGCGAAGCAGCCGCCGGCCAGTAACTCGTTCGTTCCGCCGGTCGTGGGACTCATTATGGTTAGCGTAGCCGTTCGGGATCTGCTTGAAGCAAATGGAATAAAAATCTGAAAAAGTAGTGCGTAGTTTTTGGCGACTTTTCCTTATTAAGTTAAGGTAGTCGCTTTTTGTTTTTCATGGTGGTATAATGTAACTCCCTTTTGACTTCTGGATATAGTAATAACTCGCCAGGACACAATTGGAACATCTAAACCTTAGGAGGTAACTGAAATGACTGATTTTCAAAGTGCCTATCAAGAAGAGAAGGAGCGGCTGGGCCGTACCTTGCAAGAGATTGATCACCAATTGTCGGCTTTGCGAGCTATACCTGTGTATACAGGTCATGATTTCACGGAGCAGGTACTGGAGGCAGGCCGGGAAGACCAGCGCCAGCAGCTGGAGAAATCAGTGCGGGAGCCCTACTTCGGCAGGCTTGATTTTGAGGAGCAGGGCCGGAAGCCCGCCTCTCTATACATTGGCAAAGTCGGTGTCGGCGACCCTTCCGGCAAGCAGCCAATTGTTATCGATTGGAGAGCTCCGGTAGCGAGTTTGTTCTATTCATTCACGGGCGGAGACTCGGCCACGTACGAAGCGCCCGAAGGCATCATTGAAGGACTTGTTTATTTAAAAAGAAATATCGTAATTCGCCAGCAAATTTTGGAGCGCGTCGTCGATACGTACAATCGGGAGGACGAGGGTCCTGCGGTATCGGATGAATTTCTCGTCTATCGGCTGGGCGAAAATAAAGACAATCGGCTGCGTGATATCGTGTCGACGATTCAGGCGGAGCAGGATCAAATTATCCGGGCGGCAAAAAACACGGCGCTCATTATCCAGGGCGTGGCGGGCAGCGGAAAAACGACGGTAGCGCTGCATCGTTTGGCCTTTTTGCTGTATCAGTATAAGGAACAGATTCAGGCTGAGCGCATGGTCATCTTTGCGCCGAACCATATGTTCATCGACTATATTTCCGAAGTGTTGCCGGAGCTTGGCGTGGGCGATATCCAGCAGAGCACATTCCCGGACTGGGCAGCGGAAGTGCTTGGGCTGGAGCATCCACCGTCTGCAAGCCAGAGCGATTTTCATCGGTGGTTCGATGCAGGCCGATCGGAGTCTGTGCCAGAATGTGAGCTGCCGGGCAGGTTCAAGGGCTCAATGCGCTTTAAGGCGGTAATTGATGCTTTTCTCGCTAACCTGGAAGCCTTATGCGTCCCGCAGATCGATTTTGAGCCTTGGGAGGGAACGAAGCTTCCTTATGCCGAGATTCTGGCTTGGTTTGAGGGAGAATACAAGCATTATCCTGCGGCAAGACGCAAAGAGCGTGTACTGGCCCGGCTTCACCGCTGGATTGAGATGGAGCTGAAGAAAGCCTCGTCGGCGGCACAGCTTAAGGAATGGAAGAAAAAAGGGCAGCAGCGCGAGAAGTCCTATGCCAAGAAATGGCCCGAGCTTACGCCGCTTTCGTTGTACGAGGAGTTTTTTCAGCTCAAAAAAAAGGGGAGCATAGGCCTTCCCGACATGTCTGCTGATATTCCCCCGGCCATTTGGCAGGAGACGCGCGGCAACCTGAAGCAGGGCATCGTTAAAGAGGAGGATCTCGCGCCGCTGCTCTATTTATATACGTGCATTCATGAGATCGAGGGCCAGATGACTTTCGACCATGTTGTCATCGACGAAGCTCAAGATTTTTCTGCATTGCAGGTTGCAGTGCTGGATCGGTTTGTCAAAGGGCATTCTTTTACGATTCTGGGAGATTTGTCGCAAGGCATTCATTATTACAAAGGGGTGCGCGATTGGCATGAAATGCAGGAGCAGTTTCATTCGGAGGATACGGCTTATTTTGCTCTGACGCGCAGCTACCGTTCGACGATGGAAATCATATCTTTCGGAAACGAAATATTGGCTAGGGGAGTCGGCGCAGAGCTGCTGGCCGTTCCCGTATTCCGTAGCGGGGAGCCGGTCAAGCTGTTATACGCAGCGGAAACGGAACGGAGCGATGCCATCAAAGAGGTGCTAAAGACCTTGCTTAAGGGAAGCTATCGGACGACGGCGCTGCTGACGAGGACGCTGCAGGATGCATCGAAGCTTCATGAATGGCTCGCTGAGGAGGGGATCGAAGCCCATTTGATCGATGGCAGCAGGGATCAGTATGCTGGCGGCATATCTGTGCTGCCAGCTTATTTGTCCAAAGGGCTTGAATTTGACGCTGTCATCGTTACGGATGTCGACCGGAAGCATTACTCGCCGGAGGATGCCAAACTGCTCTACGTCGGCTGTACAAGGGCTCTACACGAGCTCTGGCTACTGCATGGAGAGGAATTGCCTGATTATGTGATCACGGAAAATTCAGAGATGGTCATGAACGTAGTCCGTCCTCTTTTATAAATTCAGATCGTATGAAAATGAGTATAGAATTATGCACAGGAAGAGCTGTCTTATGCAGCTCTTTTTCTTTTTTTAACTAAGAAATAGGACTGATGTTATAATCATTTATATGTCTTTGAGTTAAAGCAGAGCATGGAACAGGGAGGGAGTGACTGACCTATGAAGTCATTGCCGCTATACAAAATGATTCAGGAGGATATCCGGTATCTCATACGAACGGGGCAGCTGAGACCAGGGGATCGTGTCCCATCGGAGACAGAGCTTGCCGAACAATATCATGTAAGCAAGATTACGACTAAAAATGCTTTGAATGGACTGGCTGAGGAAGGAATCCTGGTCAGACAGCGGGGAAAAGGGACATTTGTCAATCATATCCCCAAGGATATCCCGTCCATGGGCGGTCATAAGGGATTAATCGGGCTTATTCTCCCCAGTATGAAGACAAAGGTAGACCAGCGGATCATCAATGCTATCGAGCAATACGTCCGGAAAAATGGTTATCATCTTCTGATCAAAATTACTCAGGAATCATCGCTGGAGGAGAGCAAGGCCATTGAGGATCTACTCCAATTAAGGGTAAAGGGACTCATCATATTTCCGATTGAGCAGGAGATGTATAACAATGATATTTTAAGATTGTCATTGAATAGGTTCCCGCTCGTCCTGATCGATCGTTATCTGAAAGAAATCGAGACTTACAGTGTAAGCGCAGATAATGTGGATGGCTCCTATCAGGCGGTTAAGCACTTCATTAGCCAAGGGCATCAGCAAATCGCTTTTGTAACGATGGAAGTGACTAATTCGGTGACAGCGGATCGGGCGTTGGGATTTGAGAAGGCATTCCTTGAACGCACCCTGTCAATCAACAAAAATTTGTGGTGTGTGGTGAGCATAGCTGATATGGCTGTGGGAAAAGGAAGCTCTATAATACAGGAATTTCTAATGCATCATCCCGAAATTACGGCCGTCTTTACTGGAAATGCTGAACTCACCCGCATAACGCTTCGGGCCATGAAACATTTGAATCTGCCCAATGAGCAACGCCCGGAACTGATTAGTTTTGACCAGTCCGATTTAGCAGAGGTGAGCTACATCAAGCAAAATGTTGAGGAAATGTGCAGAGTTACTGTGGAGCTTCTGCTGGAGCAAATTCACGGGACGTATCTCCCGAGGAGGGTATTCATACCTGTTATTCTATTTCATTAAAAAGAGGAATTATTCAAATTATATACTTTATAAGATATAAAAAACTTCAAGGAGTGATGATAAGATGACGATAAAATAGAAAGCGATTACATTCGCATGTGGGAGGAAGGACGCTATGAGAAAATATGTAAAGATTTTGCTTGTTCTAATAGTAGGATGCCTGATATTGCCGGCTTCGCTGGCGCAGGCCTACCAGAATCCTCAGACACTCAGCCATGAATGGGCAACTTATGGTTCCGGTGATCCTTATATTTTGAAATTCAAAGGCGATTATTATTTGTACGTCAGCACCAAGGACTCTGAGACAGGCATTAAAGCCTGGAGCTCACCGGACTTAGTGAACTGGACTTATGCCGGACTTGTGGCTACAGATCCAGTTACAAAAGGAGCTTACGCACCGGAGGTTATTTATTGGAATGGCTACTTCTATATGTATACGTCTCCAGGCGGAAACGGGCATTACGTGCTGCGGAGTGAAAGCCCGACAGGACCCTTTACGGTTCAAACGCCGAATAAGGGATTGAGTATTGATGGGCATGTGTTTATTGATGACGATGGACAGTGGTATTTTTACCGCGCTGAACACGGCCAGATGGTCGCTCATCCTATGAGTGATCCTTATAGTTTTGGAGCCGGATCGAATACTGGTGCCTCGATCAGCGGGGGCTGGACAGAAGGGGCGACCGTTATTAAGCGGAACGGAAAATATTACATGACTCAACTTTCGCACCTAGAAAAATGACTTAAACCCTTGAGTGCGCAAGAAGAATTCAATAGATTTACTCGTATTGACAAAAAAACACCTTGCTTGTTTGGTATCATGGAAGTGTCTAATCAACCATACCAACAAGAAAGGTGTGTAACCCTATGTTACAACAACATTCCCTGTCTGAACAGTCTCACTTTCCCAAAATTTTTGCCAGTCTCCACATCGGAAAAACGTTACGACAAGCGGGTATTTCTAAATCTTTCGGTCTTTCAAGTCTAGCGATTTTCCAAATCGTGTTCTCTTTGGTCTTTGAGGGGAAAAACTGGTTTCGACTCCTGGAAAGTGATCGCGGAGCAGATCTTCCCGGCAAGGATGTTATCTACCGTTTTTTGAATCAGGCTTCTTTTGCTTGGCGGCGCTTTTTGCAGGCTTTGAGTCTTCGAATCGTGCACCATTTCGAATCGCTCATTTCGTCCCACCGGGTACGTGTGTTCATTATTGACGATTCCGTGCTCAGCCGAAATCGTAGCAGAAAAGCGGAACTCTTGGCACGTGTATTTGACCACTCCACAGGCAAATTCACCAAAGGTTACACTATGCTAACGCTAGGCTGGTCAGACGGATTTAGTTTTGCTCCGCTTGATTTTGTCATGCTGTCTTCCGCTAAATTAGCCAACCGTCTGTGCGAAATGGCTTCGAATCTTTCCAAACGCAGTAACGGCTACAAACGCCGGATGGAGGCCTTTTCTCGAAAGCCGGATGCTGTCGTAGCCTTGCTGGAACGAGCCTTACGTGGAGGATTCACCGCTGATTACGTGCTTATGGATAGCTGGTTTACGCAAGCTCCACTGCTTCGCGAGCTCACTGGCCAAGGTCTGCCCGTGATTGGCATGGTTAAAGAAATGAAACAACGCTATCTAGTTCAAGGCAAGCGAATGACACTGCGCGAGGTGTTTCAAAGCCTTCCTGCATCGAATGCCAAAGATATTAAAGGCTCGATCATCGTACACACCGCCTGCGGTCTACCCGTGAAGCTTGTGTTTGTCCGCAACCGGAATAAAAAACGGGAGTGGCTGGCGATTTTAAGTACAGATGTGACGCTTGATGCGACTGAAATCGTACGTATTTACGGTATGCGCTGGAGCATAGAGACCTTTTTCAAAGTCACCAAAAGCTACTTAAAACTGGGAACCGAATTCCAAGGCCGCTCCTTTGATCAGCTGATTAGCCACACCACGATTGTATTCAGCCGATATTTGGCGATGGAATACGAACGACGCCAATCGAGTGATGACCGAACATTGGGAGGACTCTTTTTCCTCTTTGCTGATGAGGTCCGCGATCTAGATTACCAGACTGCACTTCAGCAGCTCATGAGTTTATTTCTCGAAATGTCCCAGGCGAAAACAAAGAAGAACAAAACAGCTGTATTTTGTCAACTACAGGAATGGATCTCCGGTTTACCCAGCTATATTAAGGGTTTGTTTGGAGATTTGAGCTGCGAAAGTTGAGTTACATGACTTATACGGGAAACCATGTTCATAGTCCGGCTTACCGGATCGATTATGCGGTGAGCAGCAATCCTTTAACGGGATTTGTGCCTGCCAGCAAGCAGAATCCCGTCGTTCTCTCGACCGAGGGGCCAACGATTGGGTTGGGCCATAATGGGTTAGTCACCGGCCCGGATCTGGATACGCTCTATATGTTCTACCATAACTGGAAGGGCTACACGCCTGAAGGCTGGCCGATTCGAAGTATTAATATGGATCGTGTCGTATGGAATGGAGATAAAATGCACGTCTTGGGCCCTACGACAACATCGCAGCCCAACCCGGATATGCCGGATTTTTATGACCGCTTTAACAGAACGGCTATTGGTTCCGACTGGTACAATGTAAACGGCGGGCATTGGGGCATTTATAACCAGGAGTTAATGTGGCAGGATAGCCTGGGGTCAACGGCGGCGCATAAACAAATTACGAACGCGGCGACGGATGCGAATTATACGGCAGAGTTCCATATGAAGCAAATGAATCGAGGCACAAGCGCCTCCCCGCGTTATGGCGCTACATTTTCATATATAAATGAAGATAATTACGGCGTGGCGATGCTGAACGAATTGCATAACCGCCTGGAAGTTAATTTTGTAGTAAACGGTGTGCCTCAAGAATGGGTTTATGCTTCACTGCCTTCCGGGTTTGATTATAGCAAGTGGCATAGCATTCGGGTCGAGAAATTAGCGAATGAATTCCGAATCTATGTGGATCAGATGCTGAAGACCGTACAAAACGCCAACCTTGGCGGTGGTCAGGTCGGCTATTTAACCGAAGACACGCATGCTGATTTTGCTTATGTCGCATTCAGCAACAAAGTAGACGGCAGTAACGCTTGGGATGCGTATAAGCCCGTTCCAGGCAAAGTGGAAGCAGTTCATTATATGAGCGGTGGAGAAGGAATTGCTTATCATGATACAACCGTAAATAATCTGGGCGGTGAATACAGGAAGGATGCAGTAGATATTCGCGTGAATCCGGAGGGTGGTTATAGCGTAGGCTGGAATCAGTCAGGGGAATGGTTAAAGTATAAGGTGAATGTGGCTTCAACGGGAATGTATGATGTTACGTTTCGAATGGCAACGACCATGAATGGCGTGCAAATCAGACTATGGGATGGAGCGGTGGATTTGACTGGCATTGTACAAATTCCTAATACTGGCGGCTGGGATGAATGGCGCCCGATCACGGTGAAGAACATTCCTCTCACGCAAGGCTTAAGAGAGTTGCGGGTTGAATTTGTGACGGGCGAGGCCGATTTTGCCAGTATGGAGTTTCGGCATCATGCAAGTGTACCTCATTTGACCGATAACTTTGATGGGGGCAAGAGCGGCGAGTGGAAGCAATGGGAAGGAAGCTGGTCTGTAAGCGACGGACAGTATCACTCCGCAGGCAGCACATTTGCCAAGACAACGATTGGTAATGATCATTGGGCGGACTATACCGTGGAAGCGGATATTCGCATGAACGAGGTCGGTGGAGACTCGGGGATCATTGTCCGTGGAACTAATCCGGCAAACGGGCTGGAGCTTGGACAAGGCAATGCCGATTTCCTACAAGGATATTATGCATACATTAAGACGGATGGAGTGTATCTCGGTAAACAAAATTATAACTGGAGCCCTTTAACGGGGGTGAATCTGGCTCTGTCCACAGGTACATGGCATAAAATGAAGGTAGTTGTTCAGGGAACGAATATAAAGGTGTACGTGGGGGATATGAACGTTCCGAAAATTGATTATAACGATAACTCGGAAACGGCATTTACCCATGGAAAAGCGGGGTTAAGAACGGCTCATCAGAGTACGTCGTTTGATAACTTCACGGTTTATCCTTAATTAAGTTCTATAGTTCAGTTCAGAAATAGTGGAAGAAGGA
Organism: Paenibacillus lentus; assembly: GCF_003931855.1. Lineage (NCBI taxonomy): Bacteria > Bacillati > Bacillota > Bacilli > Caryophanales > Paenibacillaceae > Paenibacillus > Paenibacillus lentus. Next base: position 2,370,898 of record NZ_CP034248.1, read on the forward strand.
TCCTGCCATGCGGCTGGGTCTTTCTTTGTTCGTATCTATGCAGGTGGAGATGATGACGATGAGATTAGGCAAAGGCTGGCGGCATTTGCGAACGAGCATTAAATACAAATGGATTTTGCTACTTATGGCGATGACATTAATTCCACTGTTTATTTTGGGGCTGGTCTCGTATTCAATTACAAAAAACGCCATTGACAAGAAAGTGACGGACTCCTCGAAGCAGTTGATTAGACAGACAGGGGAAAATATCGATATCCGCTTCTCCGGGTACAAGGATATGCTGATGCAGGTCATCACGAACACGGAAGTAATGTCTTTGCTGGATAAGCTGCAGCAGCGTGATGAAAGCATTGTGGAACATCTCACGCTGACTACCAAGCTGGCTTACTTCACGGCGGTCTCTCCAGAGTTCAAATCGATTTCGTTTATTACGGATGCTCAATATATTAAGGGGATTTTCCGCTGGGAGGACCTTGAAGCTCATCAGGCTGATTTCTATGAGCGGACAATGGCTGAGCGGAATGCTTATGTCTGGTTCCCCACGAGACTAGGACAGTATTCGGATACAGCGGATAACCATGAGGAGCTTGTTTTTTCCTTGTCTAAACAAGTATTCAACATTCATGATGGCCGGCAGATGGGCATGGTGGTTGTGCTCGATATCCGGGAAGAGATGCTTAGCGATATTTTGAATAAAAATACAGAAAGTGAGCTTTCTACAGAAAGCTTCGTGATTGATCAGAATGGTATGATCTTATCGCATGCGGACAAATCTATGCTAATGACGCCGATGAACCTCTATTTTCAAAATGACACGGGGGCAGCTATTCAGGACGGGGTGAAGGAAGGCAGTTTCGTGGCCAAGTATAAAGGGAGAGAGGTTATGGTGAACTATCTGCAGCTAAAGAGCAACGATTGGAAGGTTGTACATATTATAGAACGGTCCAGTTTATATAAAGATTCGAATCAAGTGATAAAAGTAATTGCTATGATCATGATATTGTGCGTTTTGTTCTCAATTATTACGGCTTATGCCATGGCATCATCTGTCTCCAAGCCCTTAAAAGTGATGGTAAAGGCGATGAAGCAGGTTCATCTCGGCAATCTAGCGACACGGATTCGTATGAACGAGGACAGAATCGATGAAATCGGCAGCTTAGAATACCATTTTAATGATATGGTGGGGAGAATTGAAGAATTGGTGGAAGCGGTGTACGTGGAGCAGAACAATAAAAGAATTGCTGAGGTAAAAGCCCTGGAGGCGCAAATCAATCCGCATTTTCTCTATAATACATTGGACGCGATCAAGTGGACGGCGTTATTTCAGAAAGCGAATAATACGGCGGAGATGGCACGGTTATTATCCCGTTTGCTGCATATCAGTATCGGAAAAGGAAGTGATACGGTCCTTGTTCACGAGGAGCTGGAGCATGTTGAATGTTACATGGGAATTCAAAATCTCCGCACCACAACTCCGATTGAAGTAAATTATGAGATTGAAGACAAGGTGAAGATGTATCGAACGCCCAAAGTTATTCTGCAGCCGATAGTAGAAAATGCGGTGTTGCATGGATTTGCGGATCAGCCACAGGGAGCTGTGATCACGATTCGCTGCAGGCAGGAGGGAAAGCATCTGTTATTCGAAATTATAGACAATGGCCTCGGGTTTGAGGATGAAGTTAATTTTGGCAACCTGGAGGAGGATGACTTGCCAAAGGGAGCTTTTTTCCTAGGGGTGGGTCTCTCTAATGTAGAGGAAAGAATCAAGCTGATTTGCGGTCAAGAGTACGGTCTTACGATAAACAGCAAGCCCGGAAAGGGAACCGTTGTGGTCATTACGCTGCCAATACTAGAGTAGTCAGGGGGGACAACATGTATAAAGTATTGATCGTTGACGATGAGCATTTCGTCCGGTATGGAATTAAAGCAATGATAGATTGGGAGAGTATGGGATTTGATGTAGTTGGCGAAGCAAGCAACGGCATGGAGGGGCTGATGGCCTTCGAAGAACTGGCGCCGGATGTCGTCATATCTGATATCAAAATGCCTGTGATGGATGGGATCGAGTTTGTTAGTCAGGTCAGGGCATTGGATCGGCAGGTCAAATTGATTTTGTTGACTTGTCTTGATGATTTTGAGTATGCCCAGAAGGCCATACGTCTCGGGATTACGGATTACTTGATCAAGTCGGATATTATGCCCAAGGATTTGGAGCAGGTGATGATGAATCTGAAGGCCGTTCTGGACGAGGCTCAATCGACTGCTGGTCATTCCCCGAATAAGCAGGCACACGAAGAATCAAATAAAGATCGGTTTACCAAAGAAGCATTGCTGATGGGGCTGGCACACGGCACGATTTCGGAGGCCCACGTCACTAAGGAGAAACTGCTAGCAGCGGGCCTGTCTTCTAGCAAGCCCCCCTTGATCCTACTCTATATCGGGATCGATAATTTGGAGAAGCTGAGAAGCCATCACTCAGAAGATGAGATCATTATGCTCCATACCAGGGGGATTGAAGCAACTAGGGAAATATGCTCCATGGGTGCGGAGGATAACGAAATTATCTCTGGAAGCACGGGACTGTGGACTGCACTATGCAAAGGTATTTCTGCTGATGCGGCAGAGGAATTGGCGCTACGGATCATCTCGCGAATCTCTGACGAATTAGGATTATCGGCAACCCTTGGAGTAAGCAATCCGTTCTATACCTTGCTTGACCTCCGGAGTGCTTATTTAGAGGCAGAGCATCGCTATCGGCTGAAGCTGTTTATCGGATGCGGTATCGTGATTGGCCAAGAATTTGTATATGAAACTGACATTGCGGCAAAGCCAGTTCCGGTGATGAGCAAGAAGCTGAATGATTATTTGTATTCTTTGGATCGTGAAGCGATGCAGCAGTACCTTGTCGATACCTTTGAGCATGTGAAGGCCAGACTCGACTATGAAGGTGTACATCTAATATCCATTGAACTGCTGCTGAATTTGACCAATATGTATTTGGAATTGTCCCATGATCAAGAATGGATGTATGAACGGAAGAAGGAGTTGTTCGACCAGATTAAACAGCTTGAAATGCTAGAGGAGATTATAGCGTGGTTCGTGGAGATCTATGAAGAACTGATCCAAAAGATGCGGGCCGTCTATTCAAGCGATCAAGGAAGCATTGCGAAGGCCATTCAGTACATCGAGCAGAACTATGATCAAGATCTGTCGCTCCAGGTGCTAAGTCAGCATGTTCATCTTAGTAAAAATTACTTCTCCAATTTGTTTAAGCGAGAAATGGGCGAAGGGGTCATCGACTATATTACCAAAGTTCGGCTTGAGCGTGCCAAGGCCTTGCTCCGCAATACAGATCTTAAAAGCAGTGAGATCGGCATATTGGTCGGCATATCTAACTCGAAGTATTTCTCCAAACTGTTTAAAAAATTGACAGGCGCAACACCAAGCGAATATAGGGATGGGGTTAAGTCCATGTAAGCAGGCTTTGACGAATCTGTAAATTTTACTCGGATAGAGAGAAATATTGCACCTTACGATCGGATATGGAGATTCATCGCAAAGAAAACCTTATTTTTTTACGATAGATTGCGTGGTTTATTCCGTTTGAATGACTGCCGCTTTATTCTAATATGAAGATCAAGAACAGAATGAATGCGCTTGCATGACAGGCGGATTCGAAGAAGCTGTTCTAAACTTATACAAGAAAAGGGGATACGCCATGGCTAGAAAGAACAGGTTCACGACGATGTTACTCTTGATGCTCGCGATTGTGCTGATTACAGCAGGCTGCTCCAGCCAAGGGAATAGTCCAGCCAACTCGGGAAAGTCGGCGGAGGCGAATAGCGGTGCGGGCGGCAGTGAAGCCAGTGGGCCGGTCGAAATTACGTTTTGGAATCTATTTGGGGGCGGGGAAGGCGATTTTGTCGATCAAATTGTAGACGGTTTTAATGGCTCCCAGCAAGAGGTTAAGGTCAAAACGCTGCGACTGGAATCGGGCGAGTATTATGCCAAGTTCGGTACAGCACTGGCCTCCGGCAAAGGCCCGGATGTAGCGGTAGCTCATGCTGACCGGCTTGCGCCTTTTGTTAAGGCGGGACAATTGAGCGCGCTGAATAAGCTGACGGAGAAATCTGGTTTTGATTTCAGCGAAATTACGGATAGCAACGTGGAAAGCGTCAGCTATGACGGAAATCCCTATGCCGTTCCCATCGATACTCATTTCCATATGTTTTACTACAATAAAGATTTGCTTGGGGGGGCTGGGCTGTTAAATGAGGATGACACGCCGCAGTTTGGCGAGATTTCTCCGGAAGGCTTCAAGCAGTTTTTGACAGAGATCAAGAGCAAGGTTCCAGGGGTAACACCGTTTAGTGTGAATACGCCGTACTTTCATGAGCCCTTCTACAATTTATATTATCAGGCTGGCGGCAGTATTTTGACGGATGATCTAAGTCAAGCCGACATCAACAATGAGAAAGCCATAGATGTGCTGAAATTTTATTTGGATCTCTACGATCAGGGGCTTAGTGATATTAACGACAAGACGCCCTGGGACACGTTCCATAGCGGGAAATCCGCAACCTGGTTTGGCGGTGTGTGGGAAGCGGGCTGGCACCTCGGCGAAGAAGGTCTGAATGTCGGCATCACCTCGATTCCTCCGATCTTCGGCAGTGAGACGCATTGGGCAGCCTCCCATACTCTCGTTATTCCTGAATATGTGACGGAAGAGAAACAGGTAGCTGCAATGAAATTTATGAAGTATTTCACGCTGGAGGGCGGGAAAATATGGGCGCAAGCGGGTCATGTTCCAGCAGCAAAGGCGGTTACTGCCAGTGACGAATACATGAACCTTCCGTATCGGGAAGAGTTTGTCGCCTCGCAAAAAACGGTAAAACACGCGCCTAAGACGGATCGGTACAATGCGATCGATACGGTGGTGAAGGATGTGCTTCAGGCCGTTATTTTTAAAACGATGACGCCGGAAGATGGGGTAAAGGGAATGGAGAAGGATATTAACGAGATTCTTCAAAATTAAGAGTAAGGTGGATGAGATGAAACCGTGTCTGATGATGCGGTTTCATTCCTTAAACCTTGAAAGCAGGCTTGGTTTGGCAGTTCTGCATCGCGTTGGAGGAGGATGACCGTGAAGGCTCAGCAAGCAGCAAGCGGGTGGAAAAGGCAATTGAAAAATGAGTTTTCAGCCATTGCATTTCTAGCCCCATTTTTAATTCCGCTTCTTGTTTTCTATATTTGGCCATTGCTTAGAGGGGCTTATATTAGCCTTCATTCCTGGACAATTCTGGGAATGGAGAAATATGTGGGCTTCAATAATTATACAAAAATATTGACGAACAGCGATTTTTATAAATATTTATGGAACAGCCTGTATTTTGTCATTTTAGTCGTTCCGATCATTATTTCGCTTGGTTTATTGCTGGCTCTATTGATTCACCGGAAGATTCCGTTTCAGACGATGTTCCGATCAATCTACTTTCTGCCATATGTACTTTCCGTTTCAGTCATTAGCTTTATTTGGCTTCGTATGTTTGATTCGAAGCATGGACTTGTGAATGTGATCCTAGAGGCTCTAGGATTATCTTCAGTTCACTGGCTTACCAATCCTAAAGCGGCATGGTGGTCCATTGTCATAGCAACGGTGTGGTGGACGGTCGGCTTTGTCATGGTATTGTTCCTGGCAGGGCTGCAGGAAATATCCCAGGAGCTCTATGAGGCCGCTGATATTGACGGCGCGTCTTCGTTACATAAATTCCGGTTCATTACGCTTCCGGGTTTATCATCTGTGATGAAGGTGCAGATTTTTTTTCAAATCATCGCAGGCTTGAAACTGTTCGGGCAAGTTCAGATTATGACCAATGGCGGACCCGGGGATACAACGAATACAATCATCCGTTATATCTATGTGACGGGATTTAAGAAGGATATGTTCGGGCTTGCAGCCGCACAATCGACGTTGTTTTGTATTTTTATGCTGTTGATTGCCGGGGTTCAATACATGGTTGTGAACAGAAAAGAGTCGTAAATGGAGAGTGAATAGAGGTGGCGCGAGCAGCGATATATAGTTTAACCGTCATATTGGCAGTCATATTTGTAATTCCTCTAGTTTGGATGTTTGTCGTTTCTTTCAAGCCTGAAGGCGTATCTGCGATTACGATTGCAGAGTGGACGGACTTTTCGGACTTAACCATTAGCAACTATGCCAAGGTACTAATTGAATCGCAAATTTTGAGATGGACCTGGAATAGCTTCGTGATCGGGGCGGTAACGACGTTGATTACCGTGATCATTAGCTCGTTAGGGGCATTTGCTTTTTCACGCAAAAATTTTAAATCCAAAGGGTTTTTATTTATTTTATGTGTGTCCGGTCTGTTGATACCGACGGAAGCGATGCTAATTCCTTTATACGAGACGGTCTTAAGCATGGATTTGCTGGATAATATGTGGGGCATTATTTTGCCTAGCCTGACGAATCCGCTTGGACTGATTTTGATTAAGCAATTTATGGATGGGCTGCCCAAGGATTATATGGAAGCAGCGCAAATTGACGGGGGGCGGGATTTCCGCTTATGGTGGTCGATTTATATGCCTCTAACGCGTTCAGCCATGATTGCAATTGGTATTTTCTATTTCATTATGTCCTGGAATAATTTCATCTGGCCGTATATCGCGATTAATTCGGAAGAAAACATGGTGCTGTCTACAGGCTTGCCGACCTTCCTATCGAATAACGTACTGCATGTGAATACGATTATGGCAGCCAGCGCGATCGCTGCTATTCCTACGATGATTGTTTATATTTTTCTGCAAAAGCATATCGTCCAGGGTGTATCGATGACAGGGGTTAAAGGGTAGGTTGCTTCAATTAACAGCTTAAGACGGCACAGTATAGTTAGAACTAGGATGAAGGAGTAGATGAGTGACTATGGGAACACAGATGTATATTAAGGATTATCCAAGACCGCAATTCATAAGAACGGACTGGGTTAATTTGAATGGCGAGTGGAGCTTCGAATTCGATGATGAAAACATGGGTGAGCGCTTGGGATGGCCAAAGCAGTTTGGGGGGGAACGCCAAATTATTGTCCCTTTTACGTATGAAACCAAAGCTAGCGGGATTGGCGAAGAAGAGCATCATTCTAATGTATGGTACCATAGAACGCTGGATATTCCGGCCGAGAAAACGGGTAAGCGAGTCATACTGCATTTCCAAGCCGTTGATTATATCGCCAAGGTTTGGGTGAATGGGGAGTATGTTGGACAGCACCAAGGAGGCTATTCCGCATTTTCCTTCGATATTACCTCCTATATCGTTTGCGGAGATGCCAACAGCTTGACGGTTAAGGTGGAAGATAGTATGGATGCTGCCCAGCCGCGGGGGAAGCAGCGTTGGGTGCAGAATAGCTTCGAGTGCTTCTATGTGCAGACGACGGGAATCTGGCAATCGGTTTGGCTGGAATACGCAGCGCCTACGTATATCGATCAAGTGAAAATAACCCCGGACGTCGACGCCTGGAAGGTGAGGTTCGAATATCAAATGAACGGCGATTGGTCGGCTGGAGATATGTGGCTGGAAACGATCGTTAGCTTGCAGGGGGAGCAGGTTAAAAAGGTCGGCTTGGCGATGGATCGCGCCTGGCTCCAGTTGGAGGTTGACCTGATTCATGAAGTGAACGGTCCCTGGAAGATGAGCTGTTGGACGCCGGACCATCCGAATTTGTATGATGTTGAATTTATTTTGTACCGCGGCCAGGAGAAGATTGATCATGTCTATTCCTATTTCGGCATGCGGAAGATTTCAACGAAAGATGGACAGGTATTGCTTAACAATGAACCGATCTACCAGCGGCTTGTTCTGGATCAGGGCTACTGGCCGGAGAGCCATCTTACTCCGCCTTCGGAGGAAGCCATCATCCAAGATATCGATGCGATTCTAGAGATGGGTTACAACGGCGTACGAAAGCATATGAAAGTAGAGGATGCCCGTTTTCTGTATTGGTGCGATGTGAAGGGTTTGCTCGTATGGTCGGAGATGGCAGCTACATTTGAGTTTAACGACAATGCGATTCAGAGATTTACTAACGAATGGATGGAAGTGGTGCGGCAGTTTTATAATCATCCGTGCATTGTTGTGTGGGTTCCATTTAATGAATCCTGGGGGATTATGCAAATTGCCAAGGATAGGAAGCAGCAGCATTTCACAGAAGCTATCTATCATCTCACCAAAGCTTATGATCCTTACCGGCTTGTCATATCCAATGATGGCTGGGAGCATACGGTGTCGGATCTCATAACGCTACATGATTATGTAGAGTCAGGAGAAGAGTTCCTGCAACGTTATAAGGATAAAGAGAAGATTATAGGAAACGAAATCGCCTTTAATAATAGGAAATATGCTTTTGCAGATGGTTACGCCTATAGCGGGCAGCCCATCCTAGTCAGTGAATTCGGTGGCATTGCCTATAAAAATGAGGCGGGTTGGGGTTACGGCCATCAGGAGTCCTCGGAAGAATCATTTGTCGCAAGACTAAAAGCGATACACCACGCGATTAAGAATACGGATTATATTGTTGGCTACTGCTATACACAGATTACAGATGTGCAGCAGGAGATGAATGGGCTGCTAACGGAGTCGCGAAAGTTAAAAGTTCCATTGGAAGTCATAAAGGAGATGAATCAACTCTAGAGTCCTAGGGAAAAGACACGTCAGGAGCTGCTCATTAGAAAATCTAATGGGACAGCTCCTGATTTTTCGTTATATGGAGATTTAGTAGTTAGCATGAGGTTGATGTTTCCTTTTGGGCAGTGCGCATCTTGGCCAGTATTTTGCGGATACTCTCTTCTGAGAGATAATACATCTCAGCCAAATCTTTAACCGACAGACCTGAACGATGCTTCTGAAATATTTCCTCATTCCGATTGGCAATCGATGTGCGGGAACCGCTTAGCTCTCCCCAGGAAGCACGGCTTTGCTCCAATTTGGGGATGTAAAGAAGCTCACCTTGAATATGGCGCTGCAATTCCTTCAGCAATCGGGGGGGAAGCACATCCTTCCCATTTTTGTAGCTCACGGTCATGTTCCTCCTTGTTTCGATGTGCTCGATCTAGTTCAAGAACGAAATAAGTCAGCATGATCGTAATCCCCCTTTCGCAATAGTATGATTTAGTCGTTATCGCTATTTTATAAATAGCTGGCTATATCTTAACATATTGTCACAGCAACGGAAATAAGGGGGCTATACAGCCCCCTTGCTTGAGGTTTCCGCTTACGCGGAAACCACCTCACTCACTGAAATCACATTCATCAGCCCCCTTTCCAGTGATTCGTCGGCCCGACATCTATATTAACTCATATTACGCCTTAGGAAGAAAGCGAAAGAATGATTATAAATGTTTTGTACCCTAATATGGTAAAATGGACAATAGGTTCTTAGAGTAATATCATAGATGAGCTAGCACTGAATTCGAGTGGATTATGAGTCATAAGGAAGTGAACTTCGATGGATTTGTTCTCTTACCAGCAAAGCTCGAGCCCTGCCGGCAGGCTGCTTGCCGATCGGATGAGGCCGGTGACGCTGGATGAATATATTGGGCAGGAAGATATCGTCGGCCCGGGCAAATTGCTGCGTCGGGCGATCGAGGCCGATCAGGTCTCTTCCATTCTACTGTATGGGCCGCCTGGCTGCGGAAAGACAACACTTGCTCATATTATTTCAAATCATACGCAAGGAGAGTTTGTTAGACTGAATGCTGTGGATGCTTCCGTGAAGGATGTACGGGAAGTGATTGAGAAGGCGCATAATGATAAGTCTTTTTATGGAACCAAAACAATTCTATTCCTCGATGAGGTTCATAGATTCAATAGCTCGCGACAGGATGCGCTGCTTCCGGCTGTGGAGAAGGGAACAATTACTTTTATCGGGGCGACGACGGAGAACCCATTCCATTATGTGAACGGGGCTTTGATGAGTCGCTCGACCTTGTTCCAGCTGCAGCCCTTGACGAAAGAGCACTCGCTCATTGCGATGAAGCGGGCTTTGACAGATAAGGAAAAAGGATTAGGCTTCATGCATCTTGAAGTGGACGAAGAGGCGCTGCTGCATATTGCGGCGATGGCTAACGGAGATATCCGCCGGGCGCTGAATGCGCTGGAGCTGGCGGCGATGACGACGCCTCCCCGGCAAGATGGATGTGTCCACATTACGCTTGCGGTAGCAGAGGAATCGATCCGGCGCCCGCTCGTTAAAGCGGATGAATCTACGCAATACGACGTGCTGTCGGCGTTCCACAAGAGTATTCGCGGCTCCAGTGATGCTGCGCTGTTCTGGTTCCTGTACGCGGTAGAGAAGCTGGGGATGGACCCGATGACGTTCATCCGGCGGCTGATTGCTGCCAGCAGCGAGGATATCGGCCTGGCAAATCCCCAGGCGATGGTTCAGGCCGTAAGCGCGTTGGAGGCGTACCGGAACAACGGCTGGCCGGAGGCGAAGCTGAACATCGCTCAGGCGATTTTGTTTGCAGTAGAGAGCCCGAAATCCAACGCTGTGACCACGGCGATCTCCAAAGCGATGACCGCCATCGAGGATGCGAGATCAGCAGAGGTGCCTTTGCATTTGCGGGATACCCATTACAAGGGCGCCGAAAAGCTAGGACATGTCGGTTACAAATATCCGCATGATTACCCGGGGCACTATGTGAAGCAGGATTATTTACCGCCGAATTTGGCAAAGCGGAAGTTCTACGAGGCGACGGAGCAGGGGAACGAGAGCAAAATCCGACATAACCAGCAAATCCGCCGCTCCAAGGACATGCAATAAGAAAGCCTGATCAGATGAAAGTCAATAAACAAACAAGAGGCTTGTTAAATATATCGATAGCTAAAAGGAGTGGTAGTGCCATGTTCGTATCCGAAAAATATTCCGGAACTCGTGAGGAGCAATACGCTGCTGTTAGGGTACAGCTGCGGACGTTGCTGGAGGGAGAACCTAACCGGGTAGCCAATCTCGCCAATGCGGCGGCGCTGCTGAATCAATTTCTGGAGCAAATCAATTGGGTTGGCTTTTACTTATATGAAGACGGCGAGCTCGTATTGGGCCCGTTTCAAGGATTGCCGGCCTGCATCCGTATTCCGCTGGGCAGGGGCGTATGCGGGACAGCGGCCAAGCAGCGCACTACTGTGCTGGTGGATGATGTCGAGCAGTTTCCAGGCCATATTGCCTGCGATGCCGCTTCCCGTTCGGAAATTGTCGTACCGTTGATCAAGGATGGCGATTTGCTCGGCGTGCTGGATATCGACAGCCCGGTGACCAGCCGGTTTGATGAGCTGGACCGCGAGCAGCTAGAGCAATTTGTGGAAGAGCTTGTGCGCCATTTGTAAATAACCGAGGATGGGAAAGCCCTCTTCTCTCGCCTTATCAAAGGCGGGTGAAGAGGGCTTTGTTTTGCATCTATAATGCGTCAATTTTCAGCGGTTTCTAATTTGGAACTGGACAATTTCTTTGGGGCTTCGATTGTACCGCCGCCCAGGCATTCGTCGCCGTCATAGAAAACGACGGCTTGGCCTGGAGTGATTGCTTTTTGCGGTTGATCGAAAGCGACATATATTGTGCCGTCTTCTTTAGGAGTTAGAGTAACTCCCTGATCTTGCTGGCGATAACGGAACTTAGCCGTGCATTTGAACGGTATGTCGGGAAGCTTGTCCATGCCTGCAATCCAGTTTACGCCCGAAGCGATGAGTCCGGTCGAATAAAGACTAGGGTGCTTGTCACCTTGCACTACATAAAGAATGTTATGCTCCAAATCCTTCTCGGCAACGAACCAAGGCTCTCCGCTGCCCGAGCCTCCGATGCCGAGACCTTGTCGCTGTCCCAGCGTGTAGTACATCAAGCCGTCGTGACGTCCTTTGACTTCCCCGGTCGCAATGTCGACCATGTCGCCGGATTGGGCAGGCAGGTACTGGCTTAGAAATTCGCGAAAATTACGTTCTCCGATGAAGCAGACCCCTGTGCTGTCTTTTTTCTTAGCTGTATAGAGTCCTGCTTTCTCAGCAATGCGGCGCACCTCCGGTTTCGGCAGATGGCCGATTGGGAACATCGCTTTGGACAGCTGCTCCTGATTCAGCGCGTTTAGGAAATAAGTTTGATCTTTATTACTGTCAACGCCTCGCAGCAGCTTGTACATGCTGTCTTCCTGTACAACACGTGCATAGTGGCCTGTGGCGACATAATCGGCTCCTAACTCCATCGCTTTGTTCAGAAACTCGCCGAACTTAATCTCGCGATTGCACATTACATCCGGATTCGGGGTGCGGCCTCGCTTATATTCTTCGAGAAAATAGGCAAATACTTTATTATAGTATTCCTTCTCGAAATTTACCGTGTAGTACGGGATATCGATTTGCTCGCAGACGCGCCGCACATCCTCAGCGTCATCCTCTGCGGTACAGTGGCCAAACTCATCGGTATCATCCCAGTTTTTCATGAAAATGCCGATAACATCATATCCTTGCTGCTTGAGCAACAGCGCCGTTACCGAGGAATCGACGCCTCCGGACATGCCGACGACAATTCTTGTTTCGCTGTTTGATCCAGACATCTATATCACTCCTTTGGCGGTTTCCCTGTCGATATTTTATCATAAGCAGCTCGCTAGAGCGATGATGCAGCATTGTCAAAACAATGTAATCAATTTACGCAGGAAGCCAGCCTGTTTTATTTTCAAAAAGACCGGGGATGTGTTACGATAAACATAGGTTAATGATAGGAATAGGGAGATATTCGGATGACATGTCCTACCGATGTGGACAAAGCTCCCTGTTATATCTTATTGATCCAAAGTTCAATTATATAAATATTACTTGAAAATTGAAAGAGGTGGCTTCTTTGAAGATTTCCACAAAAGGACGCTATGGCTTAACAATCATGATGGAGCTCGCTGCAAAGTTCGGTGAAGGGCCTACTTCCTTGAAGAGCATTGCTGAGAAAAACCAGCTATCTGAACACTATTTAGAGCAATTAATTGCCCCACTGCGCAACGCAGGGCTTGTGAAGAGCGTACGTGGTGCTTATGGGGGTTATATATTATCGCGGGCGGCCGAAGAGATTACAGCAGGGGATATTATCCGCGTATTGGAAGGGCCAATTTCACCAGTAGACTTCACGGAGGAGGATGATCCAGCCAAGCGGGATCTATGGCTGCGCATTCGCGACGGCATCGCTGAGGTGCTGGACTCGACGACTTTGGATAATCTAATTAATTTTGAAGAGCAGGGCGCGGATCAAAATTACATGTTTTATATTTGAAATTAAGGTATCTAGTTAACCCACCAACCGTATAGGTTGGTGGGTTAACTTTTTTTCTAGGTACTTGGCCGATTTTTCCTCACTTGATCCTATCAACCACCAAATAAAAAGCCGAGAAATAATCTCGACCCTATTTGTTGGTATGATTTTGTTGGTTTGCAATTATAGGCGATAACCGTTTTCGATGACCCGTGACAGCCGTCCAATCCTTTAGTTGATCCGCACAATAAACTGTTGATGATCAACTTTGGAGGTGACTGTATGCACAGACAGATGAGAAAAAAGTATGTTCATCCGGCTAAAAAATTCAAGAAAGGCTTTCCGAAAAAAATCGTTAAAGTAAAACGTAAGATTGTTATCAACGCCCCGCAAGGTTTGCCAGGGCCTGAGGGTCCACAGGGACCGCAGGGTCCTGGTGGAGTGCAAGGGCCTCCAGGGCCGGCAGGTATTCAGGGGCTTCCAGGGATACCGGGGCCACAAGGCATACCCGGCCCACAAGGTATTCCTGGACCACAGGGCGAAAGAGGCCTGCCAGGAGAACCTGGTCCCGCCGGACCAACAGGACCAACAGGCCCAGTCGGCCCCGCCGGCGCAACTGGGCCGGCAGGACCAGCAGGACCAGAAGGCGCAGGAATCAGCGACTTTTTAAGCATTTTCCGATCCGATCCAGGCACGGGAACGGATACGGTACCCGGCAACACGGCTGTAGTCTTTAATGGAACGCTTGCAAATGTCGGCGGGGCCTTTGCGTTTACTGCACCGTCTGGTACAATCACGATTAATGAGACGGGAACTTATTTGATTAACTTTACGGTGCATAATCAAGGGAATGCAGACTTCAATTTAACCGTCAATGGAAGTCCTGTTACTCCCACTCCTTTCACGGGTAATGGAGGCGGCCCGACTTCGGCAGAAGTCATTATTACGGTCACCACTGTCCCGACAACGATTCAACTCGTGAATGCCAATGCTACGCCTGCTCAACTCCATAACTTAACGAATACGACGCTAACTATATTAAAGCTGGCTCCACTGGCTCCTTAAAAGGAATAAATAAGCTTGCCGTTTGTGATTAACCTGCCTTTATGGGCAGGTTTTTTTAGATATATCAAGCCGTGAGAATTCGAATGAGGAACTTCTTTCATAATATTATATGAAGGCCATTCCAATTAGACTGTATGAATATAGCATAGCATCTGACCATTTCCATTTTGCTGCTAAGCAGTCCCGTAAATATTATTTTATCCGATAAGTACGATGATGCTTCGTCTGTTGTTTCGGGCGAGGCTTTTCTATTTTGTCAATGGGAATGATGCGAGTAACATGTGCGATTTCCTCCAGCAGAAACCATAAGGCGCCCTCAACCGTGCGAAGCTGCACCTTCTTCGGATCTGCCCCCCATTTGGGCAGCCCGCGCATCGTATCACCGGACTCCAGTATTATGACGACTTCCTGCTCTAGCGTAACCGCCATTTTTAGTTCGTGCATCATTCTCACGCTCCTTGTTATTTATACTTCTATCATCGGTATGTTGCCCTAGAAAATAAAGAGAAAAACAAGATAAGTTATACATTTGCTGGACACCTGGTTAGTGCGGCGTTATGATGGGAATGTTTCCGGGGAATAATACACTAAAACGCATGAATTTAGGTTGTCTTTCCAACCTTTCAAAGATAGGTGATTTTGATGAGAAAAATATATTTGGATCATGCGGCCTCGACTCCGATGCATCCGGAGGTTGCTGAGGCGATGATGACGGTTATGACCGAAAAATTTGGAAACGCGTCAAGCGTTCATTCCTTTGGTCGGGAAGCGAAGCGGATGGTGAACGGAGCGCGGGACCGACTGGCGGCTTCTCTCGGCTGCAAGCCTGAGGAACTTGTGTTTACGGGAGGCGGCACCGAGAGCGATAATCTGGCGTTATTCGGTACAATACAGGCTAAAAAATCACGCGGTAAGCACATTATAACGACAGCCATAGAGCACCATGCCGTACTGCATTCCTGTCAGCAGCTGGAGAAGGTAGGATTTGAGGTGACGTATCTTCCAGTTGATCGAACTGGTCGCGTCCATCCAGAGCAGGTTGCCGAGGCGCTGCGCCCGGATACCATACTGGTCAGTATTATGTATGGCAACAATGAGGTCGGTACACTGCAGCCGATCATGGAAATCGGAGAAATTATTCGCAGCAAAAACGCTGATACGGTATTCCATGTGGATGCTGTACAGGCCTTAGGAGCGGTTCCGATTCATTGCAATGAATTCCCGGTTGATCTTATTAGCTTTTCCTCGCATAAAATTAATGGACCTCAAGGCGTAGGGGCACTGTACATTCGAAAAAAATTAATGATTGAGCCGATCATATACGGTGGACTACAGGAGAAGAAAAGGCGAGCAGGTACGGAGAATATGGCCGGGATCATCGGTTTTGCCAAAGCCGCGGAGCTTGCTGCTGACGGTCTGTTCAGGAGGAGGGAGCAGGATTTGCACATGCGCTCCACCTTGCTGACAAGTCTTGAGCGAACGGTTGGCCGCGATCATTATAAAGTCAATGGAAGCGAAGAGTTTTATTTGCCGCATATTGTAAATATCAGCTTTCCGGAAATGCAGACAGAGACGATGCTGATGAATCTTGATATGGAAGGAATAGCAGTAGCCAGCGGTTCTGCCTGCACATCGGGATCGCTTGAACCATCGCATGTGCTCGAAGCCATGAATCTCCCACAAAATCTTTTGCGTTCAGCGATTCGGTTTAGCTTTGGTTTGGGTAATACTAGTGAAGAAATCGAGTATACCGCTGAAAAAGTTGGAACCATCCTAACCCGTCTTCGTAAAAAATTATAATGGGCTTACGCTTGTAAACCATCAGGAAAGGAGGGTGTGTTCGCTTTTTCACAAGTGAGCTGCAATAAGCCCAGCGAGGAGGGACCTGAACTTATGAGACTGCAAGATATGATAGGCTTATCCGTCTTTGATGTAGAAGGCGGTAAGCAGGTCGGTAAAGTCCTCGATGTGATGTTGAATGAAGATTGGACTATCTCAGGGATTACGCTAGAGGGCAAGGCTTTATTTTCCTCTAATTGTAAAGTGGTGCTCTGGGAAGATATCGTCGCTTACGGCGAGGATGCCGTCATGATTCGCAATCAACAGGCTGTCCGCAGATGGGAAGCCGAGAATATACAGCTTACCTTCATTTCAGGTAACGGCAAATTGAAGGAACTTCCTGTTCTCACGGAGGACGGGACGATGATTGGTTATGTTGCGGATGTTTATTTTGAGCAGAATTTGGGAAATACAATTACTGGTATCGAAATCAGCGATGGATTTATATCCGATCTGATGGAGGGGCGTAAAGTATTGCCTTTTACACCAGGGATGACGAAAGGGGAAAATGCGATCATGGTCCCCCCGAACAGTGAACAGCGGCTGGATCAGACCATGAATTCTATCCATGAATAGGTGATAATTGAATGATGAAATGTCCAAATTGCAGCTCCAAGGATATTGGGAAGATCGGTTCCCATCAATTTTATTGTTGGGGATGCTTTATTGAATTAACTGTAAATGGCGAGAAGATGTCTGTATACCAAGTCGAGGAAGACGGGACGCTCAGTTCCCTGGACGATTTGTTCTTCGGAGAGGATTTAGGGCAGGATTTCTCGCAAATACAAGCTTCAACTTAATATGGTTGGCTACATATAGAATGATCGTCTATATTGGCCGGTGGACCCTTCTCTCTTAGTGGGAGAAGGGTCTGTTTTTTTACTTCAGGCGATTATTTTTAACGCAGCAGGCAAATACTGACCTATAGCCAGTCCACCGCCAAGGAGGGAACGCGAGTGGAACCGATTTATAAAAATAAAATGTTCCGCAATGGAATGTGGATGCTGCTAGCACTCGTCATTCTCTATTTTATTTGGCTGCTCCGTCCAATGTTTGCTCTTGTCTATGGTTTTCTTAGGGCGGTACTCGCTCCTTTTGTCATAGCGATGATCATATCCTATATCCTTAATCCTGTAGTGCGGATGCTGGGCGGCCGTAAAGTGCCGAGGACGATGGCGGTGCTGTTAATTTATGCGGTCTTCCTGACCAGCCTTTCCGTTATATTGATCAATGTGATACCGATGTTCATTGAGCAGCTTGAGGAGCTTGGGGAGCATCTGCCTGAGCTGACATTACATACTCAGCAAATGATCAATCGCTGGGACAGTAGCTTGCTGCCCGGCAGCATTCGGATGGGGATGAATAATTGGTTCTTCCAATTCGAGCATCGCCTCGCTGATGGAATTTCTAATTTTTTAGACAATATCGGAACGACGATCGGAGTCGTCTTCAATGCGTTCATCGTTCCTTTTCTCATTTTCTATATACTTAAAGATTTTGAGGCATTCGAGCGTATGATATTGCATTACTTACCGCGTACCCGCCGCAAATCCATCGTTGCTTTATGGAAAGATATCGACGATGCGCTGGGCAATTATGTGCGGGGGCAGTTGCTCGTTTGCGTCATTATCGGGGTGCTCGCCTATTTCGGTTATATGATTATTGGCATGCCCTTTGCACTGCTGTTTGCTGGAGTCGTTGCCTTATGCAACATCATCCCTTACCTTGGTCCCTTTCTGGGGGCAGCGCCAGCTTTGGTCATGGCGACAACGATTTCGTGGCGTATGGTGTTAATGGTGATCCTAGTCAATACGATCTGCCAATTTATTGAGAGCAATATTATCTCTCCTCAGGTTGTGGGGAGATCGCTGCACCTGCACCCGATGCTCATTATTTTCGCCTTGCTCGTCGGTGGGGAAATCGCTGGCGTAGCGGGCTTGATTCTCGCGGTGCCTTTTTTTGCGGTGGGCAAAGTGCTCATTCAGCATTTTTATACGTATTATGTTCGCCGTAAAACGGTCTAAACCGCATTGACAGCGCGAATTTCGCCTTATATACTTATTAATGATTTATTTACGATGCATAAGATGCAAATCGTTGACGAAATGAAGTACGTCCATGTTCACTGTTCCAGAGAAGGCGTTCCTTCGCGAAGCTGCGGTCAATTCGCACTATACGGCAGAATCGCGTTGGCTGAAAGAACCCGATCATTGACCGGACGGAAAGCTAATTTCAGAGAGCGAAGCAAATTCGCCGGGTGGTTCCCGTTATAGAATCGTTCGAGGCGATCGTTCTTCAGATTTATGGTCATAGGCATGATCTGAAATACGATAACCAGGGTGGTACCGCGAGTTAATCGTCCCTGATGTTCAGGGGCGTTTTTTCTATTTTTCAGTGAAAATCATTATGATCAATCATGATCTACTTAGGAGGAGCTCTTTATGAAGTCAAGTGAAATTCGATCCAAATGGCTGGACTTTTTCGCCAGTAAAGGACATAAAATTGAGCCTAGCGCATCCCTCGTTCCCCATAACGATCCTTCATTATTGTGGATTAATGCTGGAATGGCCCCATTAAAGCCTTATTTCGACGGCAGGGTGAAGCCGGACAATCCCCGTATTGCGAATTCGCAGAAATGTATTCGTACGAATGATATTGAGAATGTAGGGAAGACACGGCGCCATCATACCTTTTTTGAGATGCTGGGCAACTTCTCGATCGGCGATTACTTCAAAGAAGAGGCTATTACTTGGGCCTGGGAGTTCCTTACGGGTAAGGAATGGATCGGATTCGATCCCGAACGCCTATCCGTAACGGTCTATCCTGAGGATGAGGAGGCTTACAAGCTGTGGAATGAGAAGATCGGCATCCCTGCGGAGAGAATTATTAAGTTAGAGGATAACTTCTGGGATATCGGCGAAGGACCATGCGGGCCTTGTACGGAAATTTTCTACGACCGCGGCGATGCTTACGGCGATTTGTCTGATCCGGATTGCACACCGGGCGGAGAGAATGAGCGCTTCCTTGAAGTGTGGAATCTCGTCTTCTCGCAATTCAATCATAACAAGGACGGCAGCTACACACCGCTACCTAACAAAAATATTGATACCGGAGCAGGATTGGAACGGTTTGCTTCCATTTTGCAGAACGTAAACTCCAATTTCGATACGGATTTGTTCATGCCGATTATCGATGATACAGCCAAAATATCCGGGGTTCAATACGGGGCAAGCGAAGATAGTGATGTAGCGATGAAAGTTATAGCTGATCATATTCGTACAGTTGCTTTTGCTGTAGCTGACGGCGTGCTGCCGTCCAACGAAGGACGCGGATATGTCATCCGTCGCCTGCTGCGCCGTGCTGTCCGCTACGGAAAGACGCTGGGGCTGGACAAACCGTTTATGTATAGCCTGGTGAAGACGGTTGGCGATATTATGGGCAGCTACTATAGCGATATTGTTGCGAAGCGGGATTTTATTGAGAAGGTCATTCGTACGGAGGAAGAGCGGTTCCATGAAACACTGAGCGATGGACTGGCTATTCTGTCTGAGATTAGCGAGGCAGCCAAGGCGGAAGGCCGCTCGGTCATTAGCGGGGCAGATGCGTTCAAGCTGTATGACACATATGGCTTTCCGCTAGACCTCACCGAGGATTTTGCAGCGGAGCATGGCTTGACTGTAGATCGTGAGGGCTTTGAGTCTGAAATGGAGGGACAGCGCAAGCGTGCCCGGGCTGCAAGTCATAAAGGCGGAAGCATGTCCGTGCAAGGCGGGGTGTTGGCTGATTTTACGACTAAAACGGAATTCGTTGGATATAATGAGCTAGAAACGTCAACTAGCATATTAGCTATAATAGCGAATGACACATTTGTCGATGTGTTATCTGCCGGAGAGAGCGGCCAAGTTATTTTGGAGACAACTCCTTTCTACGCCGAGAGCGGTGGCCAAGTGAGCGATAAAGGGGCAATTCTGAGTGAATCGGGCAACGCTGATGTAGAAGGGTTGTTTAAAGCGCCGCGTGGACAGCATGTTCATCAAGTGTTGGTAAAGTCGGGCGAACTGCGTGTGGGAGCAGTGGTAAAGGCTCAAGTGGATCGGAAGCTGCGCAGCGGGATTTTGAAAAATCATACAGCTACGCATTTGCTTCACAAAGCGCTCAAAGAAGTGCTTGGCGAGCATGTTAACCAAGCCGGCTCCTTAGTCGAGCCGCAGCGCCTGCGCTTTGACTTCTCGCATCTCGGCAGTATTTCTTCCGAGGAACTGGCTGAGATCGAGCGCAAGGTAAATGAGCAAATTTGGAATGCACTGGACGTTGTGATTGAATATAAGCCGATTGACGAAGCCAAAGCGATGGGGGCTATGGCGCTGTTCGGCGAGAAGTATGGTGACATTGTCCGCGTCGTTCAGGTTGGCGGCTACAGTCTGGAGCTTTGCGGAGGCTGTCATGTAAACAATACAGCGGAGATCGGTCTGTTTAAGTTGATCAGCGAAAGCGGCATCGGCTCGGGAGTACGCCGCATTGAGGCGGTAACCGGCAGCGGGGCTTACTTGTACATGGATGGTCAGCTGGAGCTCTTGAAACAATCCGCATCGCTGCTGAAATCAAATGTAAATGAAGTGCCGAAGCGGATCGAGGCGCTCTATCAGCAGTTGAAGGAGCTTGGGCGCGAGAACGAATCGCTGCAGAGCAAGCTGAGCCGGGTTGAAGCCGGGGAACTGACGAGTCGTATCGTCGAGGTAGGAGGAACCAAACTGCTTGCGGCACGTGTAGAAGCAGCAAGTATGGATATGTTAAGGAATTTGGTAGACGAATTGAAAATTAAGGTGCCGGATGCCGTCCTAGTACTTGGCGCAGCGATGGACGATAAAGTCAATTTTGTCGTAGCCGTACCGCAGGAGCAGGTGAAGCAGGGAATTCACGCCGGCAAGCTTGTTAAGGAAGTTGCTGCTGTATGCGGCGGCGGAGGAGGAGGTCGACCGGATATGGCTCAAGCCGGCGGCAAAGATGTCTCTAAGCTGGAGGAAGCTTTGAAGGTCGCGGAATCATGGATTGCATCGCAGCGGTAGGTTATTGTTAATTCAATATGGTAACCGAAAATTTCCTTAAAGAACCTACAATATGTTATAGTAAGGGGAGACTAAGAGGAAACCAGACTGCGATCAAGAAGACGTATGTCTTAAGAAGCGAGGTGTCATCATGGACTATATGGATAAAACCGTCAAGTTTAATGTCAAGGGTGATGAGCAGGAGGCGTCTGCGCA
This sequence comes from Paenibacillus lentus, assembly GCF_003931855.1. Lineage (NCBI taxonomy): Bacteria > Bacillati > Bacillota > Bacilli > Caryophanales > Paenibacillaceae > Paenibacillus > Paenibacillus lentus. Next base: position 2,392,358 of record NZ_CP034248.1, read on the forward strand.
GGAGATTCTTCTTACGGTATATGAAGCTCTACAGGACAAAGAATATAACCCAATCAACCAGATTGTAGGATACCTGTTGTCAGGAGATCCGGCATATATACCACGCCACAATAATGCGAGGAGCCTGGTGCGCAAGAAAGAACGCGACGAATTGATTGAAGAACTGGTAAGGTTTTATATGTCCAGTCACCGTTAGGAGAATGGCATGAGAATTATGGGTCTGGATTACGGGGATCGCAGAATCGGTGTAGCGATTAGCGATATCTTTGGGTGGACTGCCCAAGGCGTTGAAGTGATAGAACGCCGGCGGGAAGGCGATGAATATGATCGCATTGCTGAACTGGCCGGTCAGCATGAAGTTGAAGAAATCGTCGTTGGTCTGCCGAAGAATATGAATGGATCCGTCGGTCCACGTGGGGAAATATGCAAGGTCTTTGCAGAAGAGCTTCAGAATAGGATCAAGGTGCCGGTTCATCTCTGGGATGAAAGGCTAACTACGGTCTCTGCACAGCGAACGCTTATTGATGCGGATGTTAGCAGGAAGAAGCGCAGAGGAATTGTGGATAAAATGGCCGCAGTTTTGATTTTACAAAACTATTTGGACTCTAAGAGTAAAAAGTGAGGGTGATCGCTATGTCTAAAGATCGTATCGGCAATGAAGAAGAACCGGAAATTATTTATATCCCTGACGACGAGGGCAATGAGGAAGAGTTTGAAGTCATCATGAAATTTGAGGTTGACGGTTCAGATGCGAAGTATATGATGGTCGTTCCTCTGGAATCAGATGAGGACGCTGAGGCCGAAGAGGTATACGCATTTCGTTACGAGGAAGACGGCGATGATCTAAAGCTGTATACAATTGAGAGTGATGACGAGTGGGAAATTGTGGAAGAAACATTTAATACATTAGTTGATGAGTTCGACGGGGAGGATCAGGATTAATGTCGGAATTCTCCGCCAGTAATGTGATTTGGACCTCCCGAGTGCATGATGCATTTGGATCTGTCGTTGAGCTTGAAGATGAACAGGGAAATGTTTCTTATTATTCGGTTGAGAAGGAGTTCGATGTTGCGGGCGGCTCTTATGCTGTTCTCCGCGCTGAAAGTGGAGCAAATGCTGAACCGGAAATATTTAAAATTATCAGCGGGCAGGACGGAGTATTGGAACTCGTCACGATCGATGATGATGATGAATGGGAGAACGTAACAGAACTGTACGATGAACTGACGTTCCCGGAATAGAACCAAACACATTTCTATAGATAAGTCTGAGAAGGGCGGATACCGCCCTTTTTGGCTGTTAAGGAGTTGATTGGTTGAAGAAGGTATGGAAGTGGTTGTTATCCTTACTGCTGCTACTGTTTATCGGTGCTGGGGCTATCGCCGCCTATGGATACGTGCAAATGCAGCCAATGAAGCGTTCGGAGCAACCTGTCAAAATTACGATTGAGCCAGGTACAGGTACGGCCACGATTGCGAATATACTTGAAGAACAAGGTCTAATCAAAAATTCATTTCTATTCAAATCCTATTTGAAATGGAAAACGGAAGGTAATCGATTCCAGGCAGGTGTTTATGAGATACAGCCAGGTGTGACTTATGACGAAATTATTCAAAAATTGAACCGCGGCGATGTCGTCAAAGCTGAAATGATTCGATTCACGATTCCAGAGGGCTATACCGTAAAGCAAATGGCGGAAAGACTTGCCGAGGCCGAATATGTCAATAAAGAAGTGTTTTTAAATCTGGTCAAAGAGGCTAATGGGATTGAAGAAGCGATCCTTCCTAATATACCGGAATCATCAGAGTTGAATTATCGTTTGGAAGGTTATTTATTTCCAGAAACCTATGAGCTGGAGAAGGGGAGCAGCGAAGCGGATATAATCTCTAGGATGCTTCAAGAGACGGACAAACGAATTAGGAATATTCCCGATTTTGACCAGAAGCTGAAAGCGCGGGGGCTAAATTTTAACCAATTGATGACGGTAGCGTCCCTAGTAGAGCGGGAGGTTGTCGTTGATAGTGAACGAAGTCTTGTTGCTGGAGTTATTTATAATCGCATTGCGAAAGATATGAAGTTGGAAATTGATGCAACGGTTCAGTATTTGCTTGAAAAGCCGAAGGAGCGGTTATTATATAAAGATCTGCAAAGTGTAGACAGCCCATATAATACTTACATGTATAAAGGGCTCCCTCCGGGGCCGATTTCCGCTCCCAGCTTGAAATCGATCGAAGCAGCGCTGGATCCCAAGCCATCAGATTATTTATTCTATGTCACTAAAAAGGACGGCACCGGCGAGCATTTATTCGCCAAAACGTATGCAGAGCATTTGCAAAATATTAAGAAAAGTAAGGCTACAGCCAAATAACCGAGGTGTATGAAATATGGGAAATAAACCGGAGCTGCTGGTCCCTGCGGGTTCCTTGTCGGAGCTGCAAAGCTATTTGGAAGCCGGAGCCGATGCGGCGTTAATCGGGGAAGAGAAATATGGAATGAGAATGCCAGGCAGCTTCACGCCGGAAGAGATCTCCGAAGCGGTTAAGCTGGCCCATGCTAGAAAAGGCAAGGTTTACGTTAGTGTAACGAACATCATCAGCAATGAATTGTTAGAGGAGCTTCCGCATTATTTACAGCGTTTGGAGCAGGCTGGGGTCGATGGTATACAATTTGGAGATCCGGCGGTTCTGCAGGCAGTCAGATCAATGAATTTGAATTTGAAGCTGCATTGGAATGCTGAAATGACATCCACCAACTATGCCACGGCGAATTATTGGGGGAGCAAAGGGGCTTCACGTGTTGTATTAGCGCGTGAGCTGAATATGGAAGAAATTACGGAAATGCAGCCTAAGCTTGAAATTGAATCAGAGGTTCAAATCCATGGCATGACGAATATTTATCATTCCAAGCGACGTCTTGTGAACAGTTATTTGACGCACCAGGGAAGAACCCCCGAGCCTGACGGTGCTGATTTAGGCAGAGAACGGGGACTTTTCTTAGTGGAAGCTGAGCGTCCTGGGGAGAAATTTCCGATCTATGAGGATTCCAACGGAACACATATTATGAGCTCGGATGATATCTGCATACTAGAGGATCTACATCACTTGATGGCGGCTGGTGTGCACAGTTTTAAAATCGAGACCTTGCTAAAGGATGTTCGCTATAATACGATAGTCATCCGTACTTATCGTAAAGCAATCGAAAGCTATTTCAGCAATCCGGATGATTATGAAATGGATGAAAATTGGCTAGAGGAAATTCGGGAAGTACAGGATCCTGAGCGCGAGCTGTCATTCGGTTTTTTCTATAAAGAACAAGTATATTAATTAGAATCAGAGGTGAACGAGGATGCAAACAGCACAGAAACATCGGCCGAAATATACCGGGAAACGCTATCGCCTGGACAAGCCTGAGCTGCTGGCTCCAGCGGGAAATTTGGAGAAGCTGAAATTTGCGATCCACTATGGGGCGGACGCTGTATATATCGGGGGGCAGAAATATGGTCTTCGTTCGAATGCGGATAATTTCAGCTTTGATGAGATGCGTGAAGGCGTAGAATTTGCAAATAAATACGGAGCCAAAGTATTTGTGGCCACCAATATATATGCACATAACGAAGACATTGAGGGGATCGAAGAATATTTACGCAACTTGTACGATGTGGGGATTTCAGCAATTATCGCTGCGGATCCGATCATCATTGATACTGCGCGCCGCGTCGCACCTGGACTTGAAGTCCATTTAAGCACCCAGCAATCCACGATAAACTGGCAGGCAGTCAAGTTCTGGAAGGAAGAGGGCTTGCCGCGGGTCGTATTAGGCCGGGAGACAAGTATGGAGGAAATTCAGGAAATTAAAAAGCATGTGGATATTGAAATTGAGTCTTTTATCCATGGAGCCATGTGCTCATCCTATTCCGGGCGATGCGTGTTGTCCAATCACTTTACGGATCGTGACTCCAATCGCGGAGGCTGTTGTCAGTCTTGTCGCTGGAAGTATGATTTGTTTGAGGAGGGCTTGCCACAGGAGGTATGGGTATCAGAAGAGGAATTCGCTATGGCACAGTCAGCACAGGCGCCTCAAGTAGGGGCTTCCCCGCTTCCGTTGTTTCAAGAGGAAGACAATCCATTTACGATGGGCTCCAAAGATTTGTGCATGATTGCCCATATTCCGGACCTGATCGATGTGGGGGTCGACAGCTTTAAGATCGAGGGACGAATGAAGTCGATTCATTATGTTGCGACCGTAGTAAATGTCTACCGCCAGGCTATCAATTCGTATATGGCTGATCCCGACAACTATGTGCTAAAGCCGGAGTGGCTGGAGGAAATCAATAAGGCGGCGAATCGCCCGTTGAATACAGGCTTCTTCTATGACACGCCCGATCATGAGGATCATATTTATGAGCCGGAAGAGAAGGCCGTTCCTTATGATTTTGCCGGATTGGTGATGGAGTATGATACAGAAGAAGGAACTGCGATCATTCAACAGCGAAATCACTTTAAGCCTGGACAGGAAGTTGAATTCTTTGGTCCGGACGGAACTTTCTTTAAGCAAACGATTGGAACAATTTGGGATGAGGAAGGCAATGAGCTGGACGCAGCACGTCATCCCCTACAAAGAATTAAAATGAAGGTGGATTATCCTGTTTCTTATTTTGATATGATGAGAAAAAGGAAATAAATAGCAACTTTATGTAAAAAAGAGTCTTTTGTCAACTAGGACAAAAGACTCTTTTTTACTATGGTATTAACTTTTTTAGCTAAATATTAAACTCATAGGAGATTTTTACCGATAATAATAAAGGAAAAGGTGTGTTTTTGTCGAATGTAAATAAGCAACACAGGAAGAATTCATGAGGTTCGGAGCATGGCCTCAGGACCTACTTAAGTGGGTTAATTATTATGAGCGGTGGGTGATCAACATGAAATTGGTTCCTAAGAAGGAGAGCCAAGCTAAAGACAACCAGAAGGAAATGAAGAAACGTACAGATACCGGACAACCTAAAAATAAAGGAGTTAGGGGATGGAAGGAGAAGTTCGATAGTATTATTGATAAGCTTCCCAAGGACATCAATCCATCCAGGTCAGTAGGTATTCGTTTGTTTTTAATTTTCTTTATTGCGATTATGTTTTTCGTACTTGTAATCGGTCTGTTATCTTATCAAATGGCGAAGAATACCATTGAGAAAAATGCCGAAACAGCAAGCCAGCAAACCATTGTGCAGACATCACAGAAGCTAGACATTATTCTCCAAAAATATGAAGAAACACTGCAGCAAGTATTCCTGGATGATGAAATGCAAAAGGCGATTCGGGATGCCTCGCTCGCAACTTCGTCTGATTATGATCGCTTCACGACATCTAATCAAATGAGAAACCGTCTTAATTCCATGACGTTCTCAAGCAAAGGTGTTGTAGCGGTGTATATGGTTCCCGGAGAAGAGGGACTGATTGGCCCTGTAACTTCGGGAAGCGCGGATAATACATTTGTCAATGAGATTCGTAATGAGCCCTGGTTTGAGGACATGGCTCAAACTTCGCAAGTTCGATGGATTACAGCTCCAAACGATAACGCAGGTGGAACACAAATATTCAGATTGGTTAGATCCGTGCAAAGTGTCAGCAGCATGAAGCGATTTATTCTGGTGGCAGATATCAACCTAGAGATTTTGAACGGTTATTTGCAGGAGCTTAACCTCGGCAACGGTTCGAAAGTTCAAATGATTACAGCGGATAATGTGATTGTAGGCTCCTCGGTTGAAGGAGAGCACGGACAGAAATCCGAGTTCACTCTTCAGAAAAAAGAAGGCGAGAGATCGGGAAGCACACGTATTAAAAATGCTCAAGGCAGAACGGTACTTGCTGTCTATAATACGCAGGAGAATTCAGACTGGACGCTGATGGGTGTGCTGCCTACGGATCAACTGACGAAGGATGCCAGAGGTATTCTAGTTACAACCTTTATCTCGATGGCTGTTGTTGCTGCTATTGCAATTCTGATCGGTATGTGGATGGTTAGAATGATAGCTCGTCCGCTCGTCCAACTGATGAAACTGATGGATGAAGGCTCGAAAGGGAACCTCAATGTTCGCATGGAGCAGAAATCCAAAGATGAAATCGGAATGCTGACAGTAAGCTTTAACGTGATGATGGAGCAAATTATGCAGCTTGTTAAACAAACGAACGATTCCGCACAAGATGTACTGGATACTGCGGCAGAATTGACGCAAGCTTCGAATAAAACAGCGATTTCCGCCAAGGAAATTGCGATTGCTACTGAGGAAATTGCTAATGGTGCAACAAGCCTGGCGAATGAAGCCGAGCGCGGCAATGAGTTGACGGAGAACATTTCCCGACAAATGGATCATGTGATCTCTGCGAATAAAGAGATGGAATCGTCCGCTCGCCAGGTAGAGAGATCTAGCCAACAGGGGACAGAGTACTTGAATGAGCTATTGCAAAAAACAAGTGTAACAGGTGAAATGGTTAATGCGCTTACGGAAAAGGTCGATTCGTTGAAATCAAGCACATCTTCGGTATTAAAGGTTCTCGATGTGATGCAGAACATTACCCAGCAAACGAATATTCTCTCACTTAATGCAACGATTGAGGCTGCGCGCGCTGGGGCCGCAGGACGCGGATTTATGGTCGTGGCGGATGAAATTCGTCAGCTTGCCGATCAATCCCGTCAATCGATCACGATGGTAGGAGAAATTACAGACAATATCCAAAAGGAAATGAATGAAACCGTTCAGGCTTTATCCGAGGCTAGTCCGCTATTCCAAGATCAAATTAAATCTGTGAAAGAAACGAGCCAAATCTTTGTTTCCGTACAAGAGCAAATGGAAGGCTTTGTGCAGCATCTGGATTCCGTGACATTGTCGATCGATGAACTGAATCAATCGCAATCCGTATTGTCCGAAGCAATGAGCAATGTCAGCGCGGTAGCACAGCAATCATCCGCGACTTCGGAAGAGGTAGCTTCGCTAAGTAGCGAGCAGGAGACAGTAGGAGAGCAGCTCGTGAATCTGTCAAACAAACTGGAGAATGTGTCCAATGGTTTGAAGGAGTCTTTATCCAAGTTTAGCGTGTAACTCCTAGACAAAAATATAGGGGTTATAAGATGGACAAAATTGGAGTATATGTTACTATGGATATAAAATCTTATCTGAGGTGATTCTAGGTTGATAGGTCGTAGTGGAAATCCGACATTGAATGATAAAACATTCGATCAAATCGGATATCATTCTGGACAGGATGCAATGACCATTGAAGGCACAGTAAATAAAGTGTTTATTACGCTTGCTGTACTTTTAGGGGGCGCATTTGCTTCTTGGTCCATGTACTTCAACGGGCAGGACGTGCTGCCATATGCTATTGGCGGAGCGATTGGCGGCTTTATTCTAGCGCTGATTATTAGCTTCAAGCCAACGACAGCTCCATTTCTCGTTCCGATTTATGGAGTGTTGGAAGGCTTGTTTTTAGGCGCAATCTCTGCGATGTTCGAATCTGTAAACCAAGGAATCACGCTGCAAGCTGCGTTGCTGACGATGGGCGTATTCATCGCTCTGTTGCTTGCTTACAAGACAAGGATTATCAAAGCGACAGAAAACTTTCGGCTTGGTGTGTTTGCGGCCACGGGCGGCATAGCATTAGTATATCTGCTCAGTTTCATTCTGGGGTTCTTTGGAATTTCTATTCCTTACCTGCATGAAAGCAACTGGATTGGAATCGGAATTTCTGTGATTATTGTAATTGTGGCAGCTTTGAATCTCGTCTTGGATTTCGATTTTATTGAGAATGGTGCTAATCAGGGTGCTCCGAAGTATATGGAATGGTATGGTGCTTTCGGCTTGATGGTTACCCTAGTATGGCTCTATATTGAAATGCTTCGTCTTTTAGCTAAGTTGGCGAACAGAGACTAGATTGAAATCTAAGCTTTAGAGGATGGGGATGTGATCTCCATCCTCTTTTTTTATCTAAAAAATGGAATGGAATATCACCTAACATCGAGTTTAATAGTAGCTATAATTTATAAAGTTCTTTCTTTTTTGATAAAAATGAACAAAAATGATCCGAAAGTCCCTGTAAAATAGGTACACTACAGTATTACGTGCATGGTCTTGATATGTAGTCTTTAGAACTATTTAGTTTATGACATTAGCTTTCGATATTATAAGTAGGGATTGCAGAAATTAGAATTTTGTTCCTGGTACCCGGGAACTACGCCTCAGATTGTATAGAAATATTGAGAAAGGAGGATTTTTTCTTTGAGAACTCATGTAATGGAGCTTAGACCTGGAGATAGATTAATTGAAGATACTTTTAATCGCGCCGGGCTGCATATTTTACCTAAAGGATCGGTTATCCAAACCGAGGAGATTGCTTTATTGATTCGTCAAAGCATTGATTATGTCGACATTGAACCGCGTGACGGAAGCGCTATATCTGAAACTACACAGATTGTAGGAAGTCAGGAATTTAGTCAGCGATTGCAGGAAAACTTCGAGAAAACGGTTCAAGGTTTTCAGACTATTTTTCTGGAGGCGTTGACAACGGGCAGGTTTAATCAGTCGATGGTTGACGAGAAATTATTGCCTACGCTGGAAGCATTGGATAAACGCAAAAATATTGCCACCTTGCTGTATATGCTCAGCAATGATGATGTAAATATTTATAACCATTCATTGCAAGTCGGATTACTATCCTATTACATAGCTACCTGGCTCGGATACTCCAGAGAGGAGTGTCACGAGATTAGTAAAGCGGGTTATTTGCACGATATTGGCAAAAGCCGTGTGCGCCAATCCATAAAGAATAAAAGTGAGTTGCAAGGCGAGGAACTGGAGGAAATGAGGCGGCATACCAACTACGGATATGAAATTATCCGCGAATCGATTAAAGATAATGAAACGCTTGCTCTTGCTGCTCTCCAACATCATGAAAATGTGGATGGCTCCGGTTACCCTAAGGGAATCGGAAAGGACGAAATACATCCTTATTCGCAAATCGTCGCTGTAGCGAATGCTTACGTAGATATGACAACATCACCGAATAGGCAGCCTCACGACAGTTTACTAACCGTACTGCGTAAAGTGTATGAGCTTGGTTTCGGAAAATTGAACGAGAAGGCGGTTCAAGCATTGACCCAAAATCTCTTGCCGAGCTTTATAGGCAAGCGGGTACAATTGAGCAATGGGGAAAATGCAACGATTGTATATAACAATCCCACTGACATTTTTAGACCTCTTGTTAAAGTTGATGATTTCTTCAGAGATTTGTCGCGGGAGCGAGACATTGAAATTCAAGAAATATTTTTTGAATAAACATACGGAGAAGCCTGACTGGAGTCAATTTCAGTTAGGCTTTTTTTCTTATTTGGGCATACCTTCAGTTTCTCTTTGGACCGGAAAAAAGGTGTGAAGTAGCTTTTCCCAGGAAATAATGAGGGACAGGAAGGTGGAGGACGATGACATTACTTCGGAAGAAGCGCATATTTTATATTTTAATAGGATTTATGCTGGTGTTATCTCTCTATGTAATAAGGGTAGTCTGGATTCAGCTTGTTTCAGCTAGGGTCTCGATTAGCGCATCCGGGATGACGATGAATGAACTGGCTGTGCGTCAGCGTGAAGAGGGCATCGAGCTCGACCCTGGAAGAGGACAATTTTTGGATCGCAACGGTTATCCATTAACAGGATCGACGGTATGGGTTCCTGTTCTGTTCCCTGTTAAGGATTTGCCGGATACTGTTCAGGTAACAGAAGTGGCTGATTTGCTTGGTGTATCTGCTGAAGAACTCAAGCAAAAATGGAGCAAGCTTCAATATCCGTACTTATGGCAAGAGAGCGATGGAAAGGCTCCGCTTGTGCTTTCGAGTGAAGCTGCAGAACAGTGGACGCAAATCAGCGGTTTTAAAATACTTCCGTACATGCGGCGCTATCTAGAAGAGGAATCAGGCAAGCAATGGCTGGGCTATGTCTCGCAACGTCCAGATTATATTCGCAGCCTTCAGGGGCAAAAAAATAACCGTACGATTCCTTTAACCATGCAAGTAGGGTCCTCCGGGTTAGAACGTACATTTGATCATTTTCTGCGAGGTGTAGGATCAACCCGGGCTGCATTTACAGTTGATGGCCAGAAACGGCCTCTATTCGGATTAGGCTTGCGTCTGAAATCGGTTAATGATCGTTATTATCCGCTATCTGTACGGACGACCGTGGATAGAACGATTCAGCAGCGATTGGAAAGCCTGACTGAGCAAATGGATATTCGAGAAGGGGCGATTGTCGTTCTGGATGCGGTACAAGGGGATGTTGTCGCTATGGTGTCTCGTCCATTTTTTAATCCTCGGCAGATCGATTTGAAGCAGGGCAATTGGAGTAATCACGCTGTAAAGGCTGCAATCCCTGGTTCGATCTTTAAAACTGTAATTGCAGCTGCTGCCCTAGAGGAAGGGGTGGCATCGCCCTCAGAGACATTTCATTGTTCCGGACATTATAGCAAATACGGTCTTTCGTGCTGGAAAGAAGGAGGCCATGGCACGATAACATTGAAGCAGGCTTTTGCTCAGTCGTGCAATATCGTTTTTGCCACTTTAGGCGAGAGGTTAACAGCTGCGAGTATTGAGCGCACCGCCGATAAGCTGGGAATTGGACGCACGGTGGGCTGGTATGCCCCGTCTGATCGGGGAGGATCTGCTTTAAGACAGATCGATCAAGAGGAAGCTGGAACTGTGTTCGCGAAGGGGATTCAGCCAGATGGAGGAGTAAGGGCGCAAACTTCCCTGGGACAACGCGACGTAAAATTGTCTCCTTTGCAGGCTGCCAATATGGTCGTTACTTTGCTGCACGGCGGTAGTGTGACATCCCCACGCCTTGTTCAGGATATTTATTTTAAAAATGGTACGCGAATGCTTGAGTTTTCTCCGAAGTATCATCCTTCGATCTATGGAGCTATATCTCCGTCGACAGCGAGGACACTGCTCAGTTGGATGGAGGAAGTGGTCAAGAAGGGAACGGGCCGATCCTTGTTGAATGCTACATGGAATTTAGCAGGCAAGTCTGGGACCTCTCAAGTTGTATCAGCTGGAGTCCCTTTAAATCATCAGTGGTTCATCGGATACGGGCCAGTGGAGCAGCCGCGCTATGCTGTAGCCGTGCTTGTAGAGAACAGGCGGGAAGGCGCGCCTCATCAAGCCACGGAACTATTTCGCCGAGTCATGGATATACTAGCAGGAAGATTTCCTAAATAAAAAGACCCTAATATTGGAGCTAATATGATAAAATATAAGGGATACAATAAAAGCCTTAGGGCCCGCCAAAGTCAGTGAATGAGATAGAAAAGTGGGGAAGAGACATGGAGACTTTGCTGCTGTGGTTATTTTATGTTTCAACACTATACGCTTTCATACCCGGTTTGATTACGCGATTGTTCGGATTTCGCGTATTTCGCCGCGGAGTAGGCATGAATGAATTTGCCCTTACCTTCGATGATGGACCAGACCCGGTATATACGTCGCAGCTGCTTGATTTATTGAAGAAGTATAAAGCAAAAGCTACGTTTTTTGTCGTCGGCTCCAATGCGGAGAAATATCCACACTTAATCAAGCGAATGCATGAGGAAGGGCATCTCATCGGGATTCATAATTATGTGCATAAGACGAACTGGTTAATGGGTCCATCCGCTGTAAAGAAACAAATCCAGCGAACGAACAAAATCATTTGTGACATTATCGGCAGTGATACGCATTACTATCGGCCTCCTTGGGGGATTGTCAACTTATTTGACTTCGCAAGAAGAAGCGAGACACAAATTGTACTATGGTCATCCATGTTTGGGGATTGGCGCCAGCGCCTCGGCGCTGACCGATTAACGCAACGTATGCTGAAGAAGCTCAAGAGCGGCGAAGTATTTCTGCTTCATGACTGCGGCAATACACTTGGGGCGAATGCAAAAGCGCCTGTGCAGATGCTGATTGCTTTGGAGCGAGTGCTTCAGGAAGCTGAAAAGAAGGGGCTTGGAACGATACGGATTGACGATATGATCAGCAAGAGCGAGGCAGCAAAACGTGAAGCCAAGAGTAAGAAGACTTTGGCTTCGATGTCAAAGAATGCCCCTAATAAAACAGCCCCTAAGGGCAGGGGAAGATTATTCTGGGGCAAAAAGCTCCTTGTGTCTCTTTGGTTATTGTGGGAGAAAATATTTCATATGCTCTTCCAGTTAAGAACAACGAATCAGGAAGACCCGATATTTCATTTTCGCATACGACCGTATCGCGGACAGCCAGTAACGATGAATGGTGGCATAGAGCTGGTTAACGGTGATCGGGTATTAGAGCTCCATTTTGACAACAAAAGGTTATTTGAAATTGGTTCGCGATCCAGAAACTCCGTACAAATAGCCATTCAAATGATTCGCGGCGTAGAAAAGACGCTTCCTGAGCTTGCACAGTATGTCCAGAGCCATCCAGAGCTGCTTGACGTAAAGGCTTTGTATGGAGTGAGCATGATTAATCGGGGGCCAGAGCAATTTGGATTTACTGTGACGGATTTGCCCGATAGCTTTTTCGCCAGATCGACGCGCCTATACTTGAAGTTTCTGATGAGTGTCATTCATCCGTCCGGAGGAGATCGCCTGAAACAGCGTTCCTCTCATGAACTGATTCCTAAACTTATCGTAATGCCTATAGAGCTCTTGCTTGACAAATATTCCGAAGATGGCTCGCATCGCCGTTATTCCAATAAGGAAAGCAGCGAAGCCGTTAAGGAAGAAGCTGCTGAGGAAGCTACGGATGAAGCTACGTTAAGTGCAACTCAGCCGTGCTAGTCTAAATCAAAGGGGCAGTTCCACTGTATTCGTGGAACTGCCCCTCCTTTATGCATTATTTCGTAAATTACATTGATAATGTAATGAATTTACTTAAATTTTCATAACTCCACCGTTGCTTGCATTCGTAACGAGCTTGGAGTAACGAGCAAGATAACCTGTTTTTACCTTCGGCTCGAAGCCTTTCCAGTTCGCGCGGCGGCTGGCCATCTCCTCATCGGAAACGTGAAGCTCGATTTTGCGATTATTCAGATCCAGCTCGATGATGTCTCCATCTTCTACGAAGGCAATTGGTCCGCCTTCGGCAGCTTCTGGAGAGATATGGCCGATACTGATGCCGCGGGAAGCTCCAGAGAATCTGCCATCGGTGATCAGACCGACTTTGGCACCCAGCCCCATTCCAGCGATTTGTGAGGTTGGAGCGAGCATTTCCGGCATGCCCGGTCCGCCCTTAGGCCCTTCGTAGCGGATGACGACGACATTGCCTTCCTTAACCTTGCCATTCGCAATACCCTCGAGCGCTTGCTCCTGCGAGTCGAAGCAGATGGCAGGCCCCTTATGATACCCGCCTACCGAAGCATCAACCGCGCCAACTTTAATGACAGAGCCCTCAGGGGCCAGATTGCCGTACAGGATGGCGAGACCGCCTTTCTCAGAATGCGGATTGTCGATCGAGCGGATCACTTCGCGGTCATGTACCTCGCAGCCAGCCACGTTCTCGGCAAGCGTCTTGCCTGTAACGGTCATTTGATCGCCATAGATCGCTCCAGGCTTCTTCAGCAGTTCATTAATGACGGCACTTACGCCACCAGCGCGGTGAACGTCTTCAATGAAATAATCTGATGCCGGGGCCAGCTTCGAAATATGAGGCACACGGTTGGCAACCTCGTTGATGCGCTCCAGCGGATAATCGATGCCTGCTTCCTGGGCTAAGGCTAGGGTGTGTAGCACAGTATTGGTTGAACCGCCCATAGCCATGTCGAGGGCAAAGGCGTTGTCGATCGATTCTTTCGTTACAATGTCGCGCGGCTTGAGATCTAGCTTGATCAGCTCCATCAGTTGTCGGGCAGATTGCTTAACGAACTCCTTGCGCGCCTCGTCGACCGCAAGAATGGTTCCGTTACCCGGCATGGCCAGTCCCAGCGCTTCGGCGAGACAGTTCATGGAGTTGGCCGTGAACATACCTGAGCAGGACCCGCAGGTCGGACAGCCGTATTGTTCAAGCTCAAGCAGGTCGGCATCGTCGATCTTGCCCGCTTGATAAGCGCCTACGCCTTCGAAGACAGAAGTCAAGGACAGTTTGCGTCCTTTGCTGTCTACGCCGGCTTTCATCGGTCCACCGCTGACGAATACGGTAGGGATGTTCACGCGAAGCGCGCCCATCATCATCCCTGGCGTAATTTTGTCGCAGTTCGGGATACAGACCATACCGTCGAACCAGTGAGCGGAAACGACCGTTTCCAGGGAGTCGGCAATGATTTCCCGGCTAGGCAGGGAGTAACGCATCCCGATGTGCCCCATCGCTATTCCGTCATCAACGCCGATGGTGTTGAATTCAAAAGGTACGCCGCCAGCTTCGCGGATTGCTTCCTTAACGATTTTACCGAATTCCTGCAAATGCACGTGGCCAGGAACGATATCAATGTAGGAGTTGCAGACGGCGATAAACGGTTTACCAAAATCCTCGTCTTTAACGCCAGCAGCTCGCAGCAAGCTGCGGTGAGGCGCGCGGTCGAAGCCTTTTTTAATCATATCTGAACGCATTTTCTTGGCAGTCATGGTTGCCTATCCCCCCATAAAATGTATATTTTAATTTGGAACTTTACACCGCTAAAGGTTTCTCTAAAGTCTATCATATGTAATCCGCTTTTTCTAGCGGTTGAGAAGGATTGGAAGAAGGTTTCTACTAAAAAAGAGCTCCAGTTAAAACTGGAACTCTTCCTATGAATGGACGGACTTTCATCCTATTGATTGTTATTGTTGTTGCGGGCTTCCCCGCCCATGCGCCCTATTTTCCGATAGAACTCCTTATCGTACTTCTCGGAGGTGGCTTCTCCGCCTTTTTGCCCGATCTCCTGATAGAATTCCTTGCTGTGGCTTCTGGAAGTAGCCTCCCCGCCTTTTTGTCCGATTTCCTGATAGAACTCTTTGCCATGGTTTTTGGAGGTGGCCTGTCCTCCCAAGCGCCCGGCTTCTTGACGGCTCATTTTGCCGTTTCCGCGTGCCATTACAATCAACTCCTTCTGCGTATAGTTTTGTTTTGCGTATGAGTTATTTACCACAGCCAGTTTGTTTGAAACACCAGGAAACAAAAGAAGAGCCAAATGGCTCTAAAATTGGAAATATCGATCATTAAAGCTTTGCCTTTAGTGTTTGTTGGTTGTGCCGAAGGAACGGAACGCACGACGCTCCAAATTAAGCAGCCATTGTACAGATGGCTCAATGACAGGCGACGTCCATTTTCGAATGAAGGAATGGCTGAGTAGAAGAGTCAGGAGGACTGCGCCGATCATAAGCATGATCGAGGTTGTCGTATTCGTTATATAATTATATAAAGGTGAGGCGGCGGCAATCCGGATAATAAATCCGTGAAGCAGAAAAACGTATAACGTACGCCGTCCTAGATCTGTGAGCTTGCTTTCCCGCATCGGCACAAAAGACAGGAAAGCGATCCCGGCGAGTAGTTGAAGGCCGTATAAGGCTAATCGAACTAATCCTGCATGCCATTCATGATAACCGAGCTGGCCGTAAGTCATGCTGCCATATAGCCAACCGGCATCGATGCGGCTGCCCCAAATGGCGATTGCTCCGAGCAAAGCGATTTGTAAAGCAAGAGTGAACAAACGAGCTTTCGGGGTGAAGATTTTCTCCAGATAAGCAAACGAAAAATGATAACCAGCAATAAAGAAAGGCAGATAAACGAACGTACGTGACAGACTGAGCCAGGCTCCATCTACCTGCAGATAACCGACGAACACGCCTAAAGCCAAGGATAATGCCAATTGCTGAAGAGGGGTCCAATTGTTCATCGCAATGAGTATTACACGCCAACATAGATGGCTGGCTAAGAACCAAAGCAATAGATAGGGAATAAAGAAAGAGTGTTGGATATTCTGGACCTGAAATATGGTAACATCTAGTAAGGAGTAGAGACTTTGAAAGATGACATATTGGAGTCCGATTTGCAGCAGCAGCCTGTGTCCCGACCGGCCGAGCAAATTGGCTTTGGCGAAGTACCCGGTGACGAATACGAATAGCGGCATATGAAAAGTAAAAATCCAAACATAAATGTTATGCATCATAGCCATATCTTTAATCAATGGCTCGATGGCATTGCCTACAAAGACACATATGATCAGTAAAAAACGCAGGTTGAGAAAAAATGTCTCCCCATGCGGATTGGCTTGAACATTTATTGTCATGCTGATGGCCTCCCCGAGCTTAAAAATCATTCAAAATTTTAAACATTTGATCTCTGTATTAAAGGTACTCTTTATTAGAGATTGCACATGTGATTTTTATCACGAAGGAAAACGCTCTCAGTCTGATCCTATGTGGCAAAGTATTGAATCATAGTCGTTTAGGGTTACAATGATGATGACAGCGATACAAGAACATGAAGATGGGCGGGGATGACCATGGCGATTGTGCAAGCAGGGGAACGCAGGGCGTCTTGCGAGGCGATATTGTTTGATAAGGACGGAACCCTCTTGGACTTTATGGCTCTTTGGGGCGAGTGGGCGATGAGGTTGCTGGATCTGTTGGACGGTCATTTGGAGATGATGGGTGCTCGCCGAATCGATAGCAAAGCAGACCTGCTCGGACTAAGGTTGGATGATCGGCAGCGGGTGACGGATTACGATAAAGCTGGGCCGCTGGCGATGGGGAGCGAGGAAGAGGTAACTGCGCTGCTTGCCTGGCAGCTATATGCGGCGGGAGTTCCCTGGAACGAAGCGCTGATCCAGATAAGGCAACTCAGCTCGTCGGCGATGATCGAATTGAAAAAGCATAAAAACGCAAGGCCGTTGCCAGGACTCGAAGTCTTTCTGAATGCTTGCCGCGAGCGGAATATCCGTCTGGCTGTCGTCACCTCGGATACAACGGAGGCAGCGAGGGAGCATTTGAGCTGGATGGGGATCGAGCACTATTTCGCGGCGATTATCGGGAGGGACCAGGTGAATTTCGGCAAGCCCTTCCCCGAAATGGCCCTACTGGCTTGTGAGGAGCTGGGCATCCCGCCGGAGCTTGCTATCGTCATTGGCGACAGCAATGGGGATATGCAAATGGGCAAACAAGCAGGCGTACAAATGACGGTTGGACTTGCCCCGGAAGGCGGAGGAGAGACTTATTTGCTGGACGCTGACGTCATTGTTCACAGTTTTTTTGAAATGCAAGTGCTAGAGGAGGCATGAAAAGCAATGAAGATGAGTAATATCGAAAAATTGGCATCTTGGGTGAGCGAGGGACGAAGGATCGTTTTCTTTGGCGGAGCGGGGATTTCCACAGAGAGCGGGATTCCGGATTTTCGCTCGGCTGCCGGGGTTTATCAGCAGGAGAAGTCATCGCCTTACTCGCCGGAGGAAATATTAAGTCGGCCTTTTTTTGATCGTCACCCAGAAGTGTTCTACGATTTCTATAAATCGAAAATGATTCACCTCCATGCGGAGCCGAATCCGGCGCATCGTTTCCTGGCCTGGCTGGAGGGGGAAGGCCAGCTTGATTCGGTAATCACTCAAAATATCGATGGCCTCCACCAGAAAGCAGGAAGCCGCAGGGTGCTGGAGCTGCACGGTTCCATCCACCGGAATTATTGCATGGGCTGCGGCAGGTTCCACAGCTTGGAGGATATTATGAGTTCAGCCGATTCCGTGCCTAAATGCGAGGCTTGCGGCGGTACGGTTAAACCCGATGTCGTACTGTACGGCGAAAATTTAGACAATAAAGTGATTGAAAATACGGTAGAAGCAATTAGCGAAGCCGATTTACTATTGATCGGGGGCACTTCGCTGACCGTGCAGCCGGCCGCGCACCTGATTACGTACTTTCAGGGACAACGAACCGTGCTGCTGAATGCATCTTCCACGGCCTATGATAGCCGTGCCGATTTGCTCATTACCGAACCGATCGGCTCGGTGCTTGGTCAGGTGGAATCATTATTAAAAGCCAGAGCCTAGACGGCTCTCTCGCTAAAAACGAAAACGGTTTCTTCTTTCTTGCCAAAGGAGATTGAACGAGATATGATATTTTTCGAAAGACAATTTTACAGCAGGAAGGTAGGGAACTAAATGGCGTACGTTGCTAGTGAAGACCGGTACGAGTCGATGATATATAATCGTGTGGGTCGTTCAGGCCTTAAGCTTCCGGCCATATCGCTTGGATTATGGCATAACTTCGGTGGTGTAGATACGTTTGAGAATGGCCGTGAAATGATTCGCAGAGCATTCGATTTGGGGATTACCCACTTTGATTTAGCCAATAACTACGGTCCGCCTCCAGGCTCGGCCGAGGAAATGTTCGGAACCGTGTTAAAAAAAGATTTGGCTCCTTACCGCGATGAGCTGGTGATTTCCTCCAAAGCTGGCTACTATATGTGGCCTGGTCCATACGGCGAGTGGGGATCTCGTAAATACTTAATTTCTAGCCTGGATCAAAGTTTGAAACGGATGGGACTCGATTATGTCGATATATTCTACTCTCACCGCTTTGATCCGGATACGCCGCTAGAGGAGACGATGATGGCGCTAGATCACATCGTTCGCTCTGGCAAGGCATTGTATGTAGGCATATCCAGCTACTCGGCAGAGCAGACGAAGGAAGCGATATCTATTCTCAAGCAGCTTGGCACGCCGCTGCTCATTCACCAGCCGAATTATTCGCTGCTGGATCGCTGGATCGAGAATGGCCTGCAGGACGTTCTCGAGGAGAACGGTGTAGGGAGCATTGCCTTCTGTCCGCTCGCTCAGGGTCTGCTTACGAATAAATATTTGAACGGCATACCGGATGATTCCCGTGCAAAGAGTCCGACAGGTGCGCTGCAGGAGACGCAAATTACGCCGGAGACGCTTCGTAAGGTTCGTGCTCTAAATCAGATGGCGGCTGCCCGCGGACAGAGCTTGGCTCAGTTTGCGCTCGCTTGGGTGCTTCGCGGGGGGAAGGTCACATCCGCACTGATCGGTGCTAGCCGGGTTAATCAAATTGAAGAGAACGTACAAGCGCTAAATAAGCTTGATTTCACCGATGAGGAATTGAACCGGATCGAAACGATCCTTCATAACCACGGTGATCATTAGAAATGTGCGTGTCCATAGAAAAAAAGCCCGTTTCCCCTATATTGTATTGGGAACGGGCTTTGGCTATTTACCCGGAGGCGCTTCTTCGGTACTCGCTGGGCGACTGCCCATGAAATCTGCGGAATTGCCGGGAAAAATAAAGCGCATCGTTTAGTCCGACAGATGAGGCAATTTGCTCGATGGACAACTCGGGTCGTTCACGCAGCAATTGGCGGGATTTATCGATCCTAAGCTTAAGTAAGTATGTGACAGGGGTAAGCCCGGTCTCCTTCTTGAAAATACGTGATAAATAAGCGCGATTATATCCAAGGCTCGCGCACATTTCTTCTATTGATACATGGTGTGCATATTGGCTTGAAATGTAGTAAATCATTTGTTTTACAATTTTTTGGACGGGGGACTCTCCGGAAGGCAGCGTAGATTCCTTGAGATGAGCGTCTTCCGCCTCAGCCATAATCAAATGCAAGCAGCCAAGGGAGTGTAAATGTGAGCTTGGCTTCTTGCTGCGGAACTCCTGCAGCACGGATAGAATCAATTTTGGAATGCGGCTATCCGCCTGAACATGAATGACGGGATGCTGCGGCGTTAATCCGGCTCGCCCGAGCAGCGCAGGAACCTTTTCCCCGGTAAAAGCAATCCAGCGATAACGCCAGGGCGTCTTTATATCAGATGCATAGCTTACCAATTGGTTGGGATGGATAAGAAATCCGTCGCCAGGCTGCAGCTCATAGATGGAGTATTCCGTTTGAAAGCTTCCTGTCCCCTCTTCGACAAAGTGGAGTAAATAATAGTCATATACTTTCGGGCCTACGCGATGATCCGGTCTCGTCTGACTCTCACCAGCGAACAAAATGTGCAGGTCGCTCTCATCAAATACTTCGGGGTTGGCTGCGGCGCTGTATGTTTCTTGTAGCATTGATTGAGCCTCCTTCATTGCATAGAAAATACTAAGTTATATTTTATATTCTACTTGGTAAGGTCATATTTATCCATATAAACCTCGCATACATACATTATCAAAAGGCCGCGGAATCTTTATACTGAAAGCAAGAAACGAATATTCCATGAAGATGGGGTGTACATGTTGAAAAAACAGGAAATGGAGCAATTGTTCTTATCTCGCTTTGGGAGCAGTGAAGAGAGTATAGTTGTATTTAATGCGCCGGGTCGGGTGAATCTGATCGGTGAGCATATTGATTATAACGGTGGTTATGTTTTGCCAGCGGCGTTGGAATTCGGTACAACGCTGGCGGTTCGACGTCGCTCCGACAGAAAAGTCACTTTTGCATCAGCTAATTTTCCGTATAATGCAGAGTACGAAATTTCTGAATTAGGGCAATCCAAGACAGGTGAATGGGTGGATTATCCGATCGGGGTTATTTCAGAGCTAGGTAAGCTGGGGACGACGCTGACATGTGGCTATGATCTGTTCTTTCACGGAGAGATTCCGAATGGCGCCGGACTATCGTCCTCCGCATCCATTGAAGTTGTAACGGCATATGCGTTGTTAAAATTGGAGGGCAAAGAGACGGATAAGGTGGAAATTTCCCGCCTGTCTCAGCGTGCCGAGAATCACTACGTAGGTGTAAATAGCGGCATTATGGATCAATTCGCAGTAGCCAACGGTGCCAAGGATCATGCGATATTGCTGATGTGCGACACACTTGAATACGAGTTGGTTCCGTTTCACACGGGAGCGTATAAGCTGGTGATCGGAAATACGAACAAGCGCAGAGGGCTGGTTGATTCTAAATACAACGAGCGTCGCTCGCAGTGCGATGAAGCGCTCCGCTTACTGCAGGATCACGAGCCAGGTCTCGAATACTTGGCTCATCTAAAGCCAGAACGTTTGGCGCAGTTGGAGACGATTTTTACCAAAGAGGTTTTACTGCGTCGAGCAAAGCATGTTGTGCTTGAGAACGCCAGAGTGCTCGAGTCGGTAGAGGCTTTAAAGAACAATGATTTGCAGCATTTCGGCGAGTTGATGAATGCATCGCACGATTCTTTGAGAGATCTGTATGAGGTTAGCTGCACGGAGCTGGATGTGATGGTGGAGGAAGCACGCCTGATCGAGGGAACTCTCGGCTCGAGAATGACTGGAGCCGGATTCGGCGGATGTACAGTTTCTCTTGTGCATGAAGACTCGGTTGAAGCATTCGTGAAGCAGGTAGGCGAGGCATATCAACGTCGTACGGGGTTAGAGGCAGAGTTTTATGTTTGCGGAGTAGGGCATGGAGTACATCAAATGAAGGAGGAGAAATGAGATGGCCATTTTGGTTACTGGAGGAGCAGGATATATCGGATCGCATACGGTAGCGGAGTTATTGGATCGGGGGAAAGAAGTTGTTGTCCTTGATAATTTGCAGTCAGGACATCGCGAGGCGCTGCTGGGCGGCAAGCTGTATGAAGGGGATTTGCGGGATAAGGCGCTGCTGGCTAAGCTGTTTGCTGAGAATGAGATCGAAGCGGTCATTCATTTCGCGGCCAACTCACTGGTTGGAGAGAGCATGCAGAAGCCTGTGAAATACTATGACAATAACGTGTACGGCACGCTTTGTCTGCTTGAAGCGATGGATGCTGCAAACGTACGGAGAATCGTATTCTCTTCTACCGCTGCTACTTATGGAGAGCCTGAAAAGGTACCGATCGAGGAAACCGACTTGACTCAACCGACGAACGTATACGGAGAGACAAAGCTTATGATGGAGCGGATGATCGATTGGTTCGATAAGGTGCTCGGCATCAAATACGTATCTCTGCGCTACTTCAACGCTGCAGGCGCTCATGAGAGCGGACGGATCGGGGAAGATCATAGACCGGAGAGCCATCTCATTCCGTTGATCTTACAAACTGCACTTGGACAGCGACCATCGATTTCTGTTTTCGGCGACGATTACAATACGCCGGATGGCACATGCATCCGCGACTATATTCATGTCAGCGACCTGGCGGATGCGCATTTGCTAGCTGTAGAGCATCTGATTGCCGGCGGTGAAAGCAACATTTTCAATCTGGGCAATGGACAAGGCTTCTCTGTCAAGGAAGTGATTGAGCAGGTGCGTGAAGTAACCGGACGTGATTTTCCGGTGGTAATAAGCCCAAGACGTGCAGGAGACCCTGGGGTGCTGATTGCCTCTTCGGATAAAGCGAGAAAGATCCTGAAATGGCAGCCTAGCCGGAGCAGCTTGGAGCATATTATCCGCAGCGCCTGGGCCTGGCACAGTGCAAATCCGGGCGGCTATGACGATTTCAAGTAGGGAGGGGATTGAAAGTGGCAGCTAAAGAGATAACTATGCAAGAGGCGCAGCAGGCTATAGAGCGGCTGCTGCGCTACGGACGTGAGCACCGATTATTTGAGGAATGGGACATGGATTACACGCGCAATCGTCTGCTGGAGCTGTTTGCGCTGGATGAACCATGGACATTGGATTTGGAGATTCCTTCCGGAGTTGGACTTCGCGAGCCGTTGGATGTTTTGATCGACTACGGCTTTGCCATTGGTCTTATCCCGGATAATTCGGATACGTATCGCGACTTGCTTGATGCGAGAATTATGGGCCAATTGATGTCCCGTCCATCCGAGACGATAGCGGCTTTCAATCAGACCGCTAGCAAGAAGGGAATTGAAGCGGCGACTCAGGATTTCTACAAGCTTGCTGTAGACAGTAACTATATTCGCATGGATCGGGTTGCGAATAACATTTACTGGAATCAAGCGACGCCGTATGGTGAAATGGAGATCACGATCAATTTATCGAAGCCGGAGAAGAGTCCCAAGGAGATTGCGATGGCGAAGCTCCTGCCTCCACCGGTATATCCGAAATGTCAGTTATGCCGGGAGAACGTGGGTTATGCTGGGCGAGTCAACCATCCGGCCAGGCAGAACCTGCGGGTCATTCCGCTCGAACTGAACGATGAGCCGTGGTTGTTTCAATACTCGCCTTATGTTTACTACAACGAGCATTGCATCGTTTTCCATCAAGATCATGTGCCGATGAAGCTGACCCGGGATACCTTTAAACGTCTGTTGGATTTCACGACGGAGTTCCCGCATTATTTTATCGGCTCCAATGCGGACTTACCGATCGTGGGCGGGTCGATCCTGACTCATGACCATTTCCAGGGGGGCAGACATACCTTCCCGTTGGAGAAGGCCCCTGTGGAAGCGACATTCCGGCATGCATCGTTCAAGGATGTGACGGTTTCTATCGTGAACTGGCCGATGACCGTACTACGCCTGAACAGTCATCAACCGGACGTGCTGCTTGATGCAGCCGATGATTTATATGAGAAGTGGAAAATATACAGTGATCCGGAAGCCGATGTTTTGGCGTTCACGGAAGAGAACGGACAAACGGTTCCGCATAATACGGTAACACCGATCGTGCGCCGCGGGGTGGATGGCAGCTATGAAATGGACATCGTCCTGCGCAATAATAGGACGAATGAGCTATATCCGGAAGGGATATTTCATCCGCATCGCGAGATGCACCATATTAAGAAGGAAAATATCGGTTTGATCGAAGTGATGGGGTTAGCGATTCTTCCTGGACGGCTGAAGGAAGAGCTTGCCCGTATTGCAGAGATCCTTAGCGGGAATAAAGCATCGTATGAAGAGGTCTTGGTGAATCCGGAGAGCGCGCTTGCCGTCCATGCTGCATGGATTCGTGAGCTTGTCGCCGAACATGGACAGGATCTTGGCCTGGAAGAAGCCGAAGCGCTGCTTCGCAATGAGGTCGGGTTGAAATTCTCCACCATACTGGAGCATGCCGGTGTGTTTAAGACAACACCTGTGGGCCGGGAGGCCTTCCGTAAATTTGTTGTCTCCGCGGGCTATCGCGAGTAACGCGAAATTATTGCTCCGAATTTTCAGAGATTTTGGCGGCTGATCTAAGAAATTAGCTAATGCGAAGACTACCTTCCGTTTGATGAACGGGGGTAGTTTTTTTATGAGAGAATGGTACAAGGCCTGCTTTGTTTAGCTCACTGAAAGTAAGCCGATTGTTTCCTTATAGTGAGAAGAGTATAATTTATAGTGCAGTACATAATTAAGAATTAAGGATACCAAGGTTAAGAGACAAATTATTCAGGGAGGCATGTTGCATGAACTCTTTTCAATTTCATAATCCAACTAGGCTTATTTTTGGCAAAGGTCAATTAACGGCTTTGAAGACGGAGATACCGAAATACGGAAGTAAAGTATTGCTGGTATATGGAGGGGGTAGTATTAAGCGCAATGGTCTCTATGATCAGGTTATAGATCAGCTTAAGGAAATCGGAGTGGAGATCACGGAGCTGCCGGGTGTAGAGCCTAATCCTCGCTTGTCTACGGTTCATCATGGTGTGGATTTATGCAAAACAAAGGGCGTTGAGCTAATCCTTGCCGTAGGCGGGGGCAGTGTTTTGGATTGTGCTAAAGCGATTGCTGCAGGTGCTAAGTATGATGGAGACATGTGGGATTTTGCCGAGCGTAAGGCTGTTCCCCAGGCTGCGCTTCCACTTGGAACAGTGCTGACGATGGCAGCTACCGGTTCGGAAATGAACGGCAACTCGGTGATCACCAACGAAGCGACTGAAGAGAAGCTGGGCTGGGGAAGTCCACTCGTGTATCCGGTCTTTTCGATTCTTGATCCAGAGAACACGTATACTCTACCAAAAGATCAGACGGTATATGGCATTGTGGACATTATGTCGCATGTGTTTGAGCACTATTTTCATAAGGAAACCAATACGCTTTTGCAGGATGAATTTTGCGAGGGCCTGCTGCGTACCGTTATAGAGACGGCGCCTAAGCTGGTTGAGGATCTAGAGAGCTTTGATCATCGGGAGACCATTTTGCTATGCGGTACAATGGCTCTGAACGGGGTGCTGAATATGGGTCTAAAGGGCGATTGGGCGACTCATAACATTGAGCATGCCGTTTCCGCTGTTTATGATATTCCGCACGGAGGTGGACTCGCGATTTTATTCCCAAGCTGGATGAGCCACAACCTGCACCATGACGTAGCCCGTTTCAAGCGTTTGGCGGTGAAGGTATTCGATGTAGATCCAAGCGGCAAGAGCGATCAGCAGGTTGCTGAGGAAGGAATTGCGGCTTTGCGTTCGTTCTGGAGCTCGATAGGGGCGCCGAGCCGGCTTGCGGATTACGATATCGATGGGAGCAAGCTCGAGGTTATGGCAGATAAGGCGATGCGGTTCGGGGCGTTTGGCAATTTTGCGAAGCTGGAAAAAGAGGACGTTCTCGCTATTTACCAACGTTCGTTGTAATTTACGATGCCATAGGCCTAAAGTCGCGGATTAACCTGGACTAGGTGCAGCAATGTCAGATTTTATATCCAAGCCGAGTAGGAGGAATGAGAGGTCCTCTTACTCGGTTTTTTGAGCTTTAGCGTACTTGCTTTTTCAATTACTTGCAAAAGAGCGAAACGAAACCACATCCTGCAACGTATTACTAAATATATACATCCAGGAAGGAGGGGCGGCGAATGGAGGCCATGTTCTGGAGCTGCTTGCTCGGTGGAGCCGTATTCGCGCTTCTAAGCGTCATTATAGGAGATATTGTTGGCAGTTGGCTGGACGGTATATTCGACATTTTAGCGCTTGATTTTCTGAAACCCATTATTATGGCGTCCGCAGTCACAACGTTTGGAGGAGCTGGCGTATTACTAGTTCGATATACCGCTCTTGGTTCTGCAGCTGTCATCTTAATATCGATTCTGATCGCTCTGTTTATGTCGGTTGTTATTTATTTTGCCTACGTAAAACCGATGGAGAATAGCGAGAATTCGACAGGCTTCTCTGCAACCGAACTTCCAGGCAAGCTGGGTGAAGTGACCATACCGATTCCGGCGTCGGGCTTCGGGGAGATTATGGTTAATTTCGTGGCAGGAAATACGCTACATATTGCATCTAGTTGGGACAACACAGAAATTCCGGTGGGTACGCTTGTCGTCATTATTGATTCGAAAGAAGGCGTCGTGCAGGTATCTAGGCTTTATGAGAATGATCAAGAAAAGGAGATGGTGTGATTGTTGTTTGAAGGTATTCCTGATTTTTTATTAATTCCGATTATTATTATTGGCGTAATTCTTGTGCTTGGCCTGGCCTTCTGGGCCCGGTATAAGACGGTAAGCCCGGATGAGGCAATGATCGTTACGGGTTCTTTCTTAGGTAGTAAAAATATTTCAGATGATGAAACAGGCCGTAAAATTAAAATCGTTCGCGGTGGCGGGGCGTTCATTTGGCCTATTTTTCAAAAAGCAGAGTTCATGTCATTATTATCCCATAAGTTGGATGTCATGACTCCAGAGGTATATACCGAGCAAGGTGTTCCAGTATCTGCGGATGGAGTTGCAATCATCAAGGTTGGCAGCTCTGTCGAGGATGTAGCCACAGCGGCAGAGCAGTTCATGGGCAAGCCAATTGAATCGTTAAAGGGAGAAGCCCAGGAAGTATTGGAAGGCCACCTGCGCTCGATTCTTGGATCGATGACGGTGGAGGAAGTCTACCGTAACCGGGATAAGTTCGCACAGGAGGTTCAAGGTGTCGCTGCTCGGGATTTGAAGAAAATGGGTCTGCAGATCGTTTCCTTCACGATTAAAGATGTACGGGACAAACACGGCTATTTGGAGGCTCTCGGTAAGCCGCGCATCGCTGCTGTTAAACGGGATGCCGAAATTGCTGAAGCCGAGGCGCTTAGAGATTCGCGGATTCAAAAGGCACTTGCAGAGGAGTCCGGTCAAAAAGCGGAACTGCTTCGCGATACAAATATTGCTGAGGCTTCCAAGGAGAAGGAATTGAAGGTGGCTTCTTTTAAGAAGGAGCAGGATACGGCGAAGGCTGAAGCGGACCAGGCTTATCATATCCAGGAAGCACGTGCAAAACAGACGATGGTTGAAGAGCAGATGAAGGTAGAGCTCGTTCGTAAAGAACGCGAGATCGACCTGCAGGATAAAGAAATTATCGTACGCCAGAAACAATATGATGCCGAGGTAAAGAAGAAAGCCGATGCGGATCGTTACGCCGTAGAGCAAGCGGCAGAGGCGGAAAAAGCTCGTAAAATGCGGGAAGCTGACGCGCTGCAGTATTCTATCGAGACGCAGGCAAGAGCTTCTGCGGAACAGAAGCGTCTTGAAGGGTTAGCGATTGCCGATGCCGAGCGGGCTAAAGGTACGGCAGATGCGGAAATTATCAGACTGCGGGGGCTGGCGGAAGCCGAAGCGAAGGAAAAGCTGGCTGAGGCGTTCCAGAAGTTTGGTGAGGCTGCGATTCTTGATATCGTCGTGAAAATGCTTCCTGAGCTTGCAGAAAAAATTGCTGGTCCTATTTCGTCCATCGACAAGTTAACCGTCGTCGATACCGGAAAAGGGGAGGGCGCAGCGCGGGTAAGCAACTATGTTACCGAGCTTATGGCTACCGCACCAGAAATGCTAAAGAGCGTTTCCGGCATAGAGCTAGATCGTTTGATTAAAGGTTTGACGCAGGGCAAAGCCCTGCCAGCGGCAGCCCCTGCACAGGCACCAGCTGCTTCCACCTCTGGGTCAGCTCAGACAGCGTCTGCCGGCACGGCAGCTCCGTTATCAGGGGCAACGGTCAAGCCGCCTGTCATTCAAGAAAGCGCTGCTTCTTCGGAACAGAAATCTTAATGCGAATCACTTGACAATTAAGAGCAATAGCTGTAACTTGTGCATAAGTTACGCTGTAAAGCGTCCCGCCGAAAGGCGAGACGCTTTTATAGTGCGCCATACTATGATAAAATTTATTATTCATAAGCAAGGAATTTGTAAGCAAGTGAGGTGCAAATGTGAGCAGGCTGCATATAGCCAAAGCGTTGAACAATAATGTGATCATAGCGAATCACCCCGGGCATGGGGAGGTCGTTGTCATTGGCAAAGGTATTGGATTTAACCGCAAGCAAGGCGATACTATTCCTCTGGATGCGGTGGAGAAGATGTTTATTCTGACGAACCAGCAAGAGCAGGAGCAGTATAAACAACTTGTTCCTCAAATTGATGAGCGTCTGATCGAAGTTATCGGGGAGATCATTATGTATATCTCTCAGAAGACCGGCAAGGAACTGAATGAACATATTCACATTGCATTAACCGATCACATTTCGTTTGCGATTAAACGGGCGGAGCAGGATATTGCAATCCATAATCCCTTTCTGTTTGAGACAAGGGAAATATATCCTATGGAGTACGAATTGGCTGAGTACGCCATTGAACTGATCCATCATAAGCTAGGCATAGACCTAAGCCAGGATGAAATTGGCTTTGTCGCGCTTCACATCAATAGCGCAATGACGAATCGGCATGTCCGTGAAGTGCGAGAACATACACAATTGATTGCGGATTTAGTGCATATGGTGGAGGAAGAGTTGAAGCTAAGGATACTTCGCCATTCTTTGGATTATTCTCGTTTGCTGACTCATTTAAGATTTGCCATTGAACGGGTGCGTCGTGGTGAAAATGTTGCCGTCGTCGAGAAATTGGAAGCGCTGCTAAGTCAGGAGTATCCGGCGCTATATCAGTTAGCCGGGAGATTGACGAAAGTGATGGAGGAAAGGCTAAACAAGCCGGTCTATCAGGCTGAAATCAGTTATTTGACTATGCACTTGCATCGCTTAACGGTACACCATAAATGATTATACAAAAAGTCTTGACACTGATGGAATCTTCTTGTTATACTCAAAATCGATAAACAACAATAGCATATCACAATGTGTAACTGATTCGATCAGGCATGAGTTGATTAAAGTACTGTGATTGCATTTCTACCTTGCGGGGTATTATAACCGTAGGCAGATCTGTATCACTTAGTATCTTTTATTAGCTCATGCTTTTTTGCTGTTGTTAAACATTAAAGTGAAAATAAATTATACAGGAGGATGGGTATGTTTAAACGCTTTTTTGGCGTTCTACAGCGTGTGGGTAAAGCATTGATGTTGCCTGTTGCGTTACTGCCAGCAGCCGGTTTGCTGCTTGGGATCGGGAACATGCTGGTGAGCCAGGAGTTTCTGAATCTCGTTCCCGCTCTAGACAATGCTACGGTCAGTGCGATTGCAACCGTGATGATGAATGCTGGAGATATCGTGTTTGCGAATCTGGCACTGCTGTTTGCTGTCGGTGTTGCCGTTGGTCTTGCGGGCGGCGATGGGGTTGCGGGTCTTGCTGCGATTATTGGTTATTTGGTCATGAATGTGACTATGGGTACGGTGATCGGAGTTACGCCAGCTATGATTGGCGAGAACCCTGCTTATGCAAGCGTACTCGGAATTCCAACACTAGGCACAGGAGTGTTCGGAGGGATAATAGTTGGTATTCTCGCGGCTTCGATGTACAAGCGATTCTTTAAAATCGAGCTGCCTTCGTACCTTGGTTTCTTTGCGGGTAAACGATTTGTACCGATTATGACCGCGGCAACATCGTTGTTGCTTGGCTTGCTGATGGTCGTCATTTGGCCACCGATCCAGGGAGGGCTTAATGCCGTATCCTACTTTATGCTTGAGCAGAATCGAACGATTTCTGCATTCATTTTCGGAATCATCGAACGGGGACTTATTCCTTTCGGTCTCCATCATATCTTCTATTCACCGTTCTGGTTTGAGTTTGGTGAATATGTGAACAGCGCTGGGCAAATTGTACGCGGTGACCAGAAGATCTTTATGGCGCAGCTTCGCGATGGCGTAGGCTTCACAGCGGGAACCTTCATGACGGGTAAATTCCCATTCATGATGTTCGGATTGCCTGCGGCGGCTCTAGCTATATATCATGAAGCTAAGCCTAAGCATAAGAAATACGTTGCCGGAATTATGGGCTCGGCTGCCCTTACTTCCTTTTTGACAGGAATTACGGAGCCGCTTGAATTTTCTTTCCTGTTCGTGGCTCCACTGCTGTTCGTAGTACACTGTGTATTTGCAGGTTTGTCTTTCATGACGATGCATCTGCTGGATGTTAAAATCGGGATGACCTTCTCCGGTGGTCTGATCGACTTTTTGATTTTCGGGGTAATTCCGGGACGTACGCCATGGTGGAACGTCATCATCGTTGGCTTGATCCTTGCTGTTGTTTACTACTTCGGTTTCCGCTTCGTTATTCGCAAATTTAATCTGAAGACCCCGGGTCGCGAGGATGAGGAAAGCGAAGTCAGTGGTGAAGAACAGGAAGCGGGATCTAAATCGAAGCAGGATGAGCTGCCTCAGAATATACTTGCTGCGCTTGGCGGGAAGGATAATATTGTTCATTTGGATGCTTGTATCACCCGCCTTCGGGTTGAGGTAAAAGAGAAATCGGAAGTGGATAAGAGCCAATTGAAAAACCTGGGTGCTGCAGGAGTTCTTGAAGTTGGCAACAACATTCAAGCCATTTTTGGCACAAGATCTGATACGATTAAGACTCAAATTGGAGATATAATGGATGGGAAGACCCCAGTGAATACTCCGGCTGCTTCTGTGGAAAAATCTGCTGAAGCTGAGCAGCAAGCCGCGCAGGAGGGTAATGCCATTATTCCAGAGGAAATCGTAATGCCGGCAAGCGGCGAACTTCTAGAAATCACGGAAGTTCCAGACCCGGTGTTTTCCGAAAGAATGACGGGCGACGGGTTCGCGGTACTTCCTAATGAGGGAACGATTTGTTCTCCGGTTAACGGAAAAGTGTTCAATGTATTCCCTAGTAAGCATGCCGTCGGAATTTTGTCCGATGGGGGCAAGGAAGTGCTGGTGCATATCGGAGTCAACACGGTGAAGCTGAAAGGACAAGGATTTAAAGTTCTTGTGGAAGAAGGCGACTTAGTAACTGCAGGGCAGCAGATTATGGAAGTGGATATCGCCTATGTAAAAGAAAATGCGAAATCCCTAATATCGCCGATTATTTTCTCCAATCTTCCGGAAGGTTCTACAGTATCCTTGAACAGATCAGGTACATTGAAAGCCGGAACAGGGGACATCATTACTATTAAGTAAGCACAGCATTGGTTACAGAATCCCTCATCTCAATAAGTTGACCACTTTTGAGGTGAGGGAGTTATAATAAACATAAATTCAAAGCAGAAAGCGAGATGTACTAACATGGAAAGAGTATTCAGAATTACGGACGAAGACGGAATCCACGCACGCCCAGCAACAGCGCTGGTTAATACAGCAAATAAATTTAGCGGTGCTGAAGCTTTCGCGGAAGCAAACGGCAAGAAAGTAACTTTGAAGTCGATTCTGGGGGTACTATCCCTGGGTCTTGAGCAAGGTGATCTTATTACGATCATTGTTGAAGGAGACAATGCCGCAGAAGCACTTCAAGCGCTCACTGATGTAATGGTCAATGAAGGGTTAGGCGAAGTGAATGCTTAATATTCAAGGGATTGCTGCATCGGCAGGTGTAGCGATTGCTCCGGTATTCAAGCTGGAGCATCCTGACTATACGGTAAAGCACCGGGGGATCGAAGATACTGCGGCTGAGATTACTCGCCTGGAAGAAGCTTTATCGAAATCGCAGCAGGAGCTTGAAGCAATTAAGGCGCGTACGCAGCAAGAGCTGGGGGAGAAGAAGGCGGAGATTTTTGAATCGCACCTGCTTATTCTGAATGATCCTGAGCTGCTTACGCCGGTACGAGATAAAATTAATACGGAGAAAGTCAGCGCGGAGTATGCGCTGAATGAAACGGCACAGCAGTTTATCTCCATGTTCGAAAATATGAAGAGCGACTATCTTCGTGAACGGGCTGCTGATATGAAAGACGTAACGAAGCGCGTGCTGACCCACTTGCTTGGATTGAACTATGTGAATCCTGCAGAGATTAGCGAGGAGGTTATCGTGGTAGCGGAAGACCTGACGCCTTCGGATACGGCGCAGCTTAACCGCAAATACGTTAAGGGCTTTACGACAAACATCGGCGGCCGTACTTCTCACTCTGCGATTATGGCTCGTTCCTTGGAAATTCCGGCTGTTGTCGGAACGAAAGACGTACTAAGTAAAGTAAGCAATGGCGACCTGCTTATTGTAGACGGGCTTGACGGTACAGTGATCGTAAACCCGTCTGCCGAAGTAGTGGAGCAATATACAGCCAAACGCGACGCTTATTTGCAACAAATCGAAGAATGGAAGAAGCTGCGTGAGGTTCCGACAGTATCCCGTGACGGGGTACACGTGGAATTAGCTGCCAATATCGGAACACCGAACGATGTTGCGGGCGTTCTTGAAAATGGCGGTGAGGGCGTAGGTCTATACCGCACCGAGTTCCTTTATATGGGGCGGACGGAGCTTCCTTCTGAAGAAGTGCAGTTCAACGCTTATAAGACGGTGCTTGAAAAAATGGAAGGCAAGCCCGTAGTTGTAAGAACGCTTGATATCGGCGGCGATAAAGAGCTGCCTTATCTGGATTTGCCAAAGGAAATGAACCCTTTCCTTGGCTTCCGAGCCGTTCGTCTCTGTCTGGAGCAGACGGATATCTTCCGCACACAGCTTCGCGCCTTGCTGCGGGCTAGCACGTACGGGAATTTGCGGATTATGTTCCCTATGATTGCTACCCTGGATGAGTTCCGCCAAGCGAAATCCTTGCTGTTGGAAGAGAAGGCTAAGCTCGTATCTGAGGGTGTAGCCGTATCGGAAGATATTCAAATTGGCATCATGGTGGAAATTCCTGCTACAGCCGTATTGGCTGATCAATTCGCTAAAGAAGTCGACTTCTTTAGTATCGGCACGAACGATCTCATTCAGTATACGATGGCTGCCGACCGGATGAACGAGCGCGTTTCATATTTGTACCAGCCTTATAACCCAGCTATTTTGCGCTTAGTAAAAATGGTTATCGACGCCGCTCACAAAGAAGGACGTTGGGCGGGAATGTGTGGCGAGATGGCAGGGGACGCTACAGCAATTCCGCTGCTGCTTGGACTTGGGCTGGATGAGTTCAGTATGAGCGCTACATCAATCCTGCCAGCCCGTTCGCAAATCGCCAAGCTTTCCAAGAGCGAGATGCAGGAACTGGCAGCAAAGGCACTTCAGCTTGGCACGGCTGAGGAAGTTGTAGAGCTTGTTAAAGGTATTAATCAGTCATAATTGTTAATCAAGTATTAAGTAAACTTTTAACTTTTCCAACATTTTTGGGTTTCATTACAGCCGGCGCATTTTGCGCCGGTTTTTTTTGTTCAATGGTCAAACGTTTGTGATGGTATCGCATCTTTCGCGGAGGGACGTTAGGATTTATACAAATTTGGGTAAAATAACAATGTGGCTAAAGTTATGCATTACATTGAGGAGGGTGTTACTTTATGACCAAGAGTACGAATCAACAGACCCAGTACTTAGATGTGGCAAAAAGAACTGAGTTTACCCGCTCTTCACTAAATCAATTGAGAAAATCGGGGCATATCCCCGCAAGTGTGTATGGAGGAGGAACGGAAGCCCAGTCCGTTTACGTAGAGGAGAAGCAACTTGTCAAAGTGGCTCGTACGGGACGTAGCGAGTTTTTTGACTTGCGGATTGACGGTGGCCAGGGTATTCCGGTTTTGATAAAAGAGCTGCACCACCGGAGTGGAAAAGTCATTCATGTTGATTTCCAGAAGGTTTCAAAGAACAAACCGGTTCGCGTAAAAGTGCCGCTTATTTATAATGGGACGCCGGAGGGGGCCAAGATTGGCGGAATATTGCAGGTGCAAACAACGGAGGTGGAAATAGAAGGTTTGCCCGACTTGCTTCCGAATGGGTTGGAAGTGGATGTGACGTCGTTGGGATCCGGCGACAAACTGGTTGCAGGCGACATCAAACTGTCCGAAGGGATAACATTAGTCGGCGGAGAAGATGAACTGCTGGCTTCCGTCGTACTGCCACGAATGGCAGGAGCAGAGAACGACACGGACGCTGACTCTGCTGCGGAGCCGGAAGGGGATGAAGGAGTGGGAGGCAAGGAATAAGTTAGCTGGAAATGGTGAAAGGAAGACGGTCTAGTGGATCGTCTTTTTTTGTGCTATAGGCATGAGTAGATATTGCTAGTATAATATATTCATTAAATGTATTATAATTCCATTAATAGATATTATAAAACATTCCTTTGTAACTAGCTTAGTTACTCAACTTTCGCAGAGCGAAAATCGGCTTACTTGCTTGATGTGATTAGATAAACCCTGATTAGAATATGGATGTTGCAATAATAGAAAAACACCGCTTCATTTGGTAAAGTGAGAGTGTCGAATCAATCACTACCATACAGAAGAGGTGTCCTCTACATGATAGAGCAAAGCATATTACAAAATCAACTTCCAAATGAAATTAAACCCGCTTTTAAAGAGCTGAAAGTATTGCAACATTTAAGAACAGCTGGATTTAAAAAGAGATTTGGTTATACCTGTTCGTTTTTATTCCAGCTTGTCTTTGTCCTTTTGTTTCACCACAAAAACTGGTTCCGCCTGTTGGAAAGCGAGAAAGGTGATACGTTTCCTGGGAAGGATGCGATCTATCGATTCCTGAATCACAGCGGCTATGCATGGCGCAAATTTCTGTCATTGCTTAGTTCCTCCACTATCGATAAAATTCGCCCACTGACAGGTGAAGATCGCATGTCTGCATTTGTTGTTGACGACTCCATGTTTGAGCGCAATCGTAGCAAGAAGGTTGAACTGCTTTCTCGATTTAAAGATCATGCAACGGGTTCCTTTTATAAAGGATTTCGGATGCTTACGCTAGGCTGGTCGGATGGTCATACGTTTATTCCCGTTGACTTCTCCTTGCTAGCTTCGATGAAATCGCAAATAAATGGGATCATGCAAGGGATCGACAAGAGAACGTCTGGCTACAAGCGTCGGGTCGAAGCTTTGCTTCCTGCTCCTGAAATTATTCCATCGATGATTGATCGTGCGCTTTCCGCTGGTGTGCAGGCTTCATACGTGCTAATGGATAGTTGGTTCACACATGCTCCATTAATCCAAGCCATCGTTGATCGAGGCCTAGATGTGATCGGCATGGTCAAAGCGGATAAGAAGCGTTATCTTGTTGACGAACGCCGATTATCTTTGCAAGAACTTTATTATGAAGCCATCCCTGTTCAAGGAAAAAACAAGGGAATCTTACGCTCTATCCGTACCGAGTTGTCTCCAGGGATTCCAGTCATGATGGTTTTCGTGCGTCACCGCTCAAAAAAGAAAGAATGGCTTGCCATTCTATGCACCGACCTAACGATTTCGGAAGAAAAAATGATTCAGATATACGGCATTCGCTGGGATATCGAAGTCTTCTTTAAGTGTGCCAAATCCTTACTGCGCCTACAAAAAGAGTTTCAAGGACGCTCATATGATCTCCTTATCAGCCATACCACGATTGTTTTTTCACGGTATATTTTGCTAGCGTGGCAACACCGACAAAGTACCGACAACCGTACGCTTGGTGGCTTGTTTTATTTGCTATGTGATGAAGTAGGTCAGCTAGATTGGGCTGTAGCCTTAAAACAACTGATTGAATTAATCGAAGATATCTCCAAGAAAGCCAGTAAGAAGATCACAACACTCATTCAAACACAACTACAGCAATGGATCGCTGGCTTGCCCAGTTACATCAAGGCTTATTTGCCGATTTCAAGCTGCGAAAGTTGAGTTAGTTACTACTGTATAATGTGATTATGCAAATTCTAAGAAAGTGGGGATGACATGCCACCGAAGAAGAAGAGTCCTGCGTTGGCACAGCGCCAAGCGGAACAAACGAAGCAAAAGCAGAAACAGAAGACAAGACAGATTATATGGTTTTCCACGATTGGCATATTGCTGGCGCTTTGCATTATCGTGCTAGCGATTCCTACGAAGCCTTCAAACGAGGTGACAGCAGAGGCGGCTTTCGATTATGCCAGCCTTCCGGTGCTTGGAGATCCGAATGCTCCGATCAAGATCGTAGAATTCGGAGACTATAAGTGCCCGGCATGCAGTATATTCAGTGAGCACGTCAAGCCGAAAATCCAAAGCGATTATATAGATCAGGGCAAGGCGGCCTTTTATTTCATGAACTTCCCGTTTCTCAGCTCTGATTCAGATACGGCTGCTTTAGCCGCGCAAGCTGTGTATCACCAAAGCAATGAGGCATTCTGGAACTATTTCGACGCTTTATACAAGAATCAAGGGCCAGAAAGCGAACAATGGGCTACGGTTGATTTTTTAGTGGAGCTGGCTGAGAAGGAAAATATCGGCATCGATTACGAATTGCTCCGTAAGGATATTGAGGAGAAGACATACCAGAAAGAAGTGGACGAGCATAAAAACATGGCTAACCAGCTTAGAATTGGGGGGACGCCGTCCCTATTCGTCAACGGAAAGCTTTATCAAGGTCATTATGAAGACTATGCCGCGATCAAGGAGCTCATCGAAAACGAATTAAAGGGTGAATAAGGATGGCGCAAGGATCAGTGCGTTCTTTTTTTAGAGAATATGGCATCTATCTTGCTTGGCTTGTATCTATGGTGGCCACTGCCGGGAGTTTGTATTTAAGTGAAGTGCTGTATTACGAACCCTGCAAGCTTTGTTGGTTTCAGCGGATATTTATGTATCCCCTGGTCCTTCTGCTTGGTATGGCGGCATTTCGTAATGACCGCAGAATTCTCGTTTATGCGCTTCCGCTCAGCATCATAGGAGGATCCATCTCTGCCTACCATTACGCTCAGCAAAAGATTCCCGGCTTGGCTAAGATTTTGCCATGCAAAGTAGGGATACCTTGCAATATTGACTATTTGAATTGGTGGGGATTTGTGACGATACCTTTTATGGCTCTAATTGCATTTATATTAATTAATGTAAGTCTCTTTCTAGCTAGAGCGTCGTCAATTCAAGAATAATATTTTAGATGCCCTCGGCCATTGAAATGGTTGAGGTTTTTTATTGGCGGACGGCACGGAGCGCTTGTTAATGGGTATAATTTGTAAGGAAATGGAAAATGCAACAATTTAGGCGTATGAAGCGTTATTATAGGTGGAGGTGCATGATGAATAAGAGTAGAAGAATGATGATGACGTTATTCACAGCAGTGCTACTTATACTGTCTTTGTCGCTGACAGCCTGCAGTAAAACGGATAGCCCGTCGAATTCGGTTAACGGAAACAATCAAATACAGCATGGAGTAAACCCTCCTGATGTATCGGTGCAAGACGAGGAAACTAAACAGGGGACGGGGAAAATTGTTGGTCTAATGGATAGTCACTCGGTGGAAATAGAAGTGGACGGCGACCCGACAGCATTTCAGATGGATGCTTCGATAGCGGCTATCGCAGAGGAATTGGCTCCAAATGAGCCAGTTGAGTTTGAATACGTAGAAAAAGCTATTGAAGGCGAAGATACGCTCAAGCAGCTATTTCTCACCAAATTGGCGAAGGCTTCTCAATCGGACACCGCAGCCGGGCTGCCAGCGACCAAACTGCTGGAAGTCGAGCTTGAAGGCATGAAGGAAGAACGGAGCGCCAATTTAACAGAAGGCAACGGCTACGCGCTGTATGTGTTTGATATTTTTACATTCGATTCAAAGACAGATACTTTAAGTATGAACTATGACCCTAATTACAAGGTGAGCATTGTTAAGTTGCCTTCTGACTATAATACGGATGATCTACTGCTTGAAGCAAAGGAGCAGTTGTCGGAGATAGGTCAGGTAAAGGAAGTAGACAGCGAGATTATGCACAGATTTATGCCCGGCACCTTGGTATTTCTTCAAGCGACTAAAGAAGATCTGACCCGGCAATATATCATTAAAGAGATCGACGGACAAGGGTATGCTTTTGAATTGAACATTCCGCATGGAGAACCTGCGGAAGGCTTTGAACCGTTAGCTTATGCCTCCTTGAACTCTATTGTGACGAAATAATTGAATTTTATTTATAGCCTTAGCGAGGGTGATCTTGCTAAGGCTATTCACATTTCACTCGAATCTGTTGCAAATAGTCATTTTGTTACAGAAGCGGTTGTGACAAGTGCCTAGCCGTGCGCATATGATGCCAAAGACGATTAATTACTGGGCAAAGGAGAGAACGGCTTGAAGAAGAACAGAACTACGAAAACCAGTAGAGCGAAAAAGTCACTCTATTTTGTAGATAATCCGGATATTGATGAACTTAAGATGCTGGAGGATGACAGGCGTGAACGACGAGCCGGGCAGAAGGAAATCAAAATTCACCAATCTATCGCTCCTGTAATATCTCCTGAAAAAGATGAAGTAGACACAGGGGGTGCTTCTGCTAAGGAGTCGAAGAGCAAGGAGTGGAAGGAACAAGAAGTAACTCAGGTAGATCCCGTAGCTGTGGAGGAGCCGCCGGCCCCAAAAGTTGATTTGGAGGCGCACTTGGCGGAGAAAAAGACGCCGCTGGCAAGTGAAGGAATCGTCTATACAAGTGATTTGAGGGATGCCGCTGTTACGGGGGCAAAAATTGCACCTTATACGATCGATTCCTCGAGAATGAAATATGGTACGATCGGAACCGCTTGGTTGGCTGATTATGCCGTCCAAGGCATCAAGATTGCCGATGGGGCTGTAACCTCTTCAAAAATTGCAGCCGAGTCGATTACGGGCGAGCATTTGGTAGATGGCTCCATTGAGGGGAGAACGATTAGAAACCGCTCGATTAGCGGGGAGAAGCTCCAGGATGGGAGTATTACCTCGGATAAGTTGGCGGATAGTATTATCGGAGCTGATAAGCTGGCAGATCATTCGATTCAAAGCCGCCACTTAAGTGATTGGATTGTGACTACGGATTTGCTGCAGGATCAAGCTGTTACCTCGGATAAAATATTGAGCGGAAGCATTCAAACGATTAATTTGGCGAACGGGATCATCGATAATTCCAAGCTTGCTGAGCAAGCGGTAACCTCGTCGAAGCTTCGGGACGGTTCCATTACGGCTTCTAAACTCCAAGATGGAATTATAGAAAGTCGTCATTTAGCGGAGAATGCAATTACTGCAAGAAACTTGGCCCCCGGATTAATCGGTAAAGAGCAGCTGGCTTGCCCGAGCGTGGGAGCCAATCATTTAGAGAATAACATTATTGCTTCACAGCATATCGGCGAGAATACCGTCCAGTCTAAGCATATATCTCCAGAATCGATTGATGGGTCTCACATTCGAATGAGCAGCATCGGGGAAGAGCATATTCGTGCGGGGGAAATTAAAGGAAAACACCTTGCTGACCGCAGCATTCTTTCCTCAAAGCTGGCGGATCAATCGGTAGGCACAGCGCAAATCGTCGAGCAAGCGGTAACGTCTTCTAAAATTGCCGATCAGAGCATTCTGCCGCAAAAAATAGCAGATGAATCCGTGCTTACGAGACATCTCGCACAGGGCTCGGTTCAAAAATCACAGCTTGCCCTAGGTGCAGTTACATCCCAGCACATTGCAGTTGATTCTGTTCAGGGAGAGCATATCGCATCTCATGTGATCGATGAATGGCATATTGCGGAAGAAGCCGTAACCGGAGCTAAAATTGGCGATGGGGAAATATCGGAACGGCATCTGGCTGAGGATTCCATCTCAACCCCCCTGCTTCAGGACAGTTCCGTGACAAGTGAGAAGTTGGATAATGGAAGTGTGACCAAGGATAAAATCGCAGATGGAGCAGTGACTGATTCGGCCATTGGTATGGAAGCAATCAAATCTCGTCATCTTACTCCGGGATTAATTCAACCGTCCCATCTCTCTCCGAACATTGTGGGAGGAAACCAGTTGCAAGCTGGTGCAATAGAGGAGGAGCATATTCGTCAAGGAGCAGTATTCTCTCATCATTTGCAGGACCATGCAGTAACCTCGCTGAAATTGTCTCCTGAGAGCGTCACAAGCGATAAGATCAATGATTTGGCAGTAACCACATCGAAGCTTGCAGAGGGAAGTATAGTCTCTGCGAAGATAGCGACTGCAGCAATTTTGACTCAGCATTTATCTCCTGGAGCCGTCCAAAGCGATTCTTTGGGTGCCGGGGCGGTATTGTCAGAGCATCTTGCCAATGAATCTGTTACAGACAGACATCTTGTCACAGGTGTATTGAAACCTCATCATTTCTCGGATGGCTCTGTATCGGAACGGATACTTGAAGAAGGTGCTGTCTCCGCATCCAAGCTAAGAGAGGGCGCTGTTCAGTCAACTCACTTAACTAAGGGAGTTATTGAAGGGGAGCATCTCGGCAATGAGGTTATAGAATCGCGTCATGTGTCACCTTTGGCAATTACGGCAGCTCATCTATCTCCAGAATTGCATCGTGATGGACTCCTTCCGGAAGAGGGCGTAAGCGGCAAACAATTGCAGGCCAGCTCGATCAGTCGAGATCATCTGCAGCCGGGGGCAGTTGATAACATTGTGCTGCAGCACGGAGCTGTCGGCTCACTGCATTTGCAGCCTCAATCCGTACAGAGCCAACATATAAGTCAGGAATCAGTAACAAGCGTGCATTTGAACGATAGTATTGTGGAATCTCGTCACTTGTCCGAAGGGGCCGTAGGTGCACGGCATATTGCTGATGGAGAGGTCGATTCGCGTCATATTCGGTTGCAGGCTGTGCAGGTCGGGCATTTGTCTGCCGAATTGCAGCAGGATGGTCTTCTACCTAAAGGTGGAATTTCCGGTGCCGCCATTATGCCTGAGGCCATCGGACGTACTCATTTACAAGCAGGAGCAATCGCTGGAGAGCAGCTACAAAGCGAATCCGTCGGCTCCCCCCACTTGCAACCAAATTCTGTGCAGAGCCGGCATCTGACGCAAAAATCCGTGACAAGCGAACATTTAGCTGATGGAGCAATTCAGGGGCAACATCTGTTAAGGGGAGCGGTAAATGGAGGTCATCTCGCCGAAGCATCGCTGGAATCCCGGCACATTCAGTCTCAAGCGGTGCAAGCAGAGCATTTATCCGCTGAGTTGCAGCGGGAAGGATTGCTGCCAGAGAAAGGTATTGTAAGCAGTGATATCGTACCGGGAGCGATTACTCGGGTGCATCTTCAGGATGGATCGGTGGACAGTGATGTATTGCAAAGAGAATCCGTCGGTCCATCTAAGTTGCAACCCCGGTCGATACAGCGCCATCATTTGAGCGATGAATCGATCATTAGCCAGCATTTGTCGGAGTCTGTGATTCAATCACATCATCTGACAGAAGGGATTATAGATGGCAGTCATGTTACGGAGAGGGCGCTTGATTCCCATCATATTCGGCCTTTGGCGATTCAAGTAGAACACTTGTCAGTGGATTTGCAACGGGAAGGATTGCTTCCGGAGAGAGGGATTATTGGGAGCGATGTGACAGCAGGCGCAATCCATCGTACTCACTTGCAAGCGGGGATTGTGGATGGTGAAGTTCTTCAGGAAGAATCTGTGAATTCATCGCATTTACAGGCGGGTTCTGTGCATAGTTACCATTTAGTGGATGAATCGATACAATACCATCATCTAGCCGCAGGGATCGTAGAATCTCGTCATTTATCCAAGGGGAGTGTAGAAGGCGAACATATTGTGGAGTCATCTCTCGATTCCCGTCATATTCGTCCTCTAGCGGTTAAGCTAGAGCATTTATCAGCGGACTTGCAGCGGGAAGGATTGCTTCCGGAGAGAGGGATTATTGGGAGCGATGTGACAGCAGGCGCAATCCATCGTACTCACTTGCAGGCGGGGATTGTGGATGGTGAAGTACTTCAGGAAGAATCCGTGAATGCATCGCATTTACAGGCGGGTTCTGTACAAAGCTACCATTTGGTGGATGAGTCGGTTCAAAGTCAGCATTTATCTCCTGGTATCGTCGAATCCGAGCATTTATCGGAATGCAGCGTGAATGCACACCATATTTCAGATGCTTCGGTTGATACCCGTCATATTCGTCCTCAAGCAGTGCAGGTGAAGCATTTATCTATTGATTTGCAGCGTAATGGTTTGCTTCCCGAGAGAGGGATTATTGGAAGTGATGTGGTAGCTGGTGCAATAGGCCGTACTCATTTGCAGGCTGGTGCAGTAGATGGCGAAGTACTCCAGGAAAAGTCTGTGGACTCCTCGCATTTGCAAATTGGCGCGATCCAGAATTATCATGTGGCGGATGAGTCGATCCAAAGCCAGCATTTGTCGGCAGGGCTTGTAGAATCCCGCCATCTCTCCCAGGGAAGTGTGTCAGGTATTCATATAGCCAAGGACGCGGTAGAATCGGGACATATTCAGCCGGAATCTGTGCAGCTAGAGCATT
Organism: Paenibacillus lentus; assembly: GCF_003931855.1. Taxonomy (NCBI): domain Bacteria; kingdom Bacillati; phylum Bacillota; class Bacilli; order Caryophanales; family Paenibacillaceae; genus Paenibacillus; species Paenibacillus lentus. Next base: position 2,434,635 of record NZ_CP034248.1, read on the forward strand.
TGTCAGCGGATCTTCGCCGGGATGGTCTGCTGCCAGTGGGTGGTTTGGCTGGAAATGCCCTGGCGGCTGAATCGATAAGCCGTACTCATTTGCAGGCTGGTGCAGTAGATGGCGAAGTACTGCAGGAAAAGTCTGTGGATTCCTCGCATTTGCAAATTGGTGCGATCCAGAATTATCATGTGGCGGATGAGTCGATCCAAAGCCAGCATTTGTCGGCAGGGCTTGTAGAATCCCGCCATCTCTCCCAGGGAAGTGTGTCAGGTATTCATATAGCCGAGGACGCGGTAGAATCGGGACATATTCAGCCGGAATCTGTGCAGCTAGAGCATTTGTCAGCGGATCTTCGCCGGGATGGCCTGCTGCCAGTGGGTGGTTTGGCTGGAAATGCCCTGGCGGCTGAATCGATAAGCCGTACTCATTTGCAGGCTGGTGCAGTAGATGGTGAAGTACTCCAGGAAAAGTCTGTGGATTCCTCGCATTTGCAAATTGGCGCGATCCAGAATTATCATGTGGCGGATGAGTCGATCCAAAGCCAGCATTTGTCGGCAGGGCTTGTAGAATCCCGCCATCTCTCCCAGGGAAGTGTGTCAGGTATTCATATAGCCGAGGACGCGGTAGAATCGGGACATATTCAGCCGGAATCTGTGCAGCTAGAGCATTTGTCAGCGGATCTTCGCCGGGATGGTCTGCTGCCAGTGGGTGGTTTGGCTGGAAATGCCCTGGCGGCTGAATCGATAAGCCGTACTCATTTGCAGGCTGGTGCAGTAGATGGCGAAGTACTGCAGGAAAAGTCTGTGGATTCCTCGCATTTGCAAATTGGTGCGATCCAGAATTATCATGTGGCGGATGAGTCGATCCAAAGCCAGCATTTATCGGCAGGTTCTGTTCAAAGCCAGCATATTCAGCGGGGCTCTGTTCAACTGGAGCATCTAGCAGTGACGCCAACACTGTCCATTCAGGGTCAGCCAACGATACAGCAGTTCGGGATGGCAGCATTTCTTCTCCAAAACCATGAAGAGTCGACAGAAGTGTTGATTATGTTCGACGAGCCGTTTGCCCATGCCCATTATGTAATTGTGGCGATGTCCAATCATCCTGGATATTATGCTACATTGAAATCACAATCACCTGAGTCTGCCATTCTTGAAATTTCAAGAATGAAGAATAATTCTAAAAATTATGGATTTATAACATGGATTGCTGTAGGCAGTATAAATTAATCCGCTGAAACGAAAAAAACGGTGTTGAGATCGATACTATGGTATACGAGAGACATCTCCCTTTATTTAGAAATTGTAGCTTGTAAATCAATTTCTTATAGAGGGAGGATGTCTTTTTTATTGCAATTTCTGAAATAAGAGATGATGTATGGCTGGGTTTAATATATAATGCGTATCAACAGTTGTAACAAGCTGTATATATTCAGACTGTTGAAAAAGCCCCTATCTAGATCACATTACCGCATTAATTTGGTATAATATAGGTAATATATTGAAAGTGTGGTGCGCGAGTTGCCTAACATCCGACAAGATAGAAATCAAATTGAATTGGTTAGTATAGATATGCTTGTACCAAAAGATCATTTACTACGAATCATTGATGAAAACGTAGATTTTTCATTTATTACCGAGATGACTCGCCCCTACTATCACGGCACATTAGGGAGGCCTCCAATTCACCCGATTCGCCTTTTCAAAATGATGCTGATTGGTTATTTATATGGCATTCACTCCGAAAGGCAATTAGAGCAAGAAATTAAAACGGACGTAGCCTACCGCTGGTTCCTTGGTCTAGGCTTAACGGATCCTGTGCCGGATCACTCGACGATTAGTTACAACCGTAATGTGCGATTCAAAGGATCTACCATTTTTCAAGACATTTTTGACGAAGTAGTCCGTTTGGCCATCCGTCATAACATGGTAGGGGGACGTGTTCTCATTACTGATTCAACGCACATCCAAGCTAACGCGAATAAAAATCGTTCATCGATGCAAGTTGTGACGGAAACGCCCCTTGAATATTTAAAAGAATTGGAGACAGCTGTTAATCAAGAACGAGAGCGTCATGGAAAAAAGCCGCTGCCGCCCGTGAAAAACGAAACGATTGAAAAAAAACTGCGAGTGAGTAACACCGATCCAGAAAGTGGCTTTATGAAGCGTAAAGGTAAACCCGAAGGGTTTTATTATTTGGATCATCGTACAGTCGATCACAAATTCAATCTCATTACGGATGTCCATGTTACCCCTGGAAATGTGAATGACTCAACCGTTTATATAGAAAGACTTCAAAGACAGATCGATACATTTGACTTTCACAATACGTTAGAAGCTGTTGCTTTGGATTCAGGATATATGACGCCCTACATATGCAAAAAAACAAGCGAGATGGGTATTTTCAGTGTCATCGCTACTCGTAATGCCCCTACAGCAGAGGGGACTATACCCAAAGAAGAGTTTTCCTATGACCCGCAACAAGACGCTTATATATGTCCCAATGGATCTAAGCTGACTTACCACACAACTAATCGCAATGGATACAAAGAATATATGTCCAACCCTGACTTATGTGGCCAATGCCCATTATTGGATAGCTGTACATCAAGCAAAAATCGTAAACGTAAAATTCAGCGGCATGTTTGGGAAGGGTTTAAAGAGCGAGTAGAAGCGAATTACCGTAGCTCTTCAGGACAGATCTTGTATAAGCTCCGTTGTAAAACAGTTGAGCGAAGCTTCGCGGATGCCAAAGTGCTCCATGGGCTTCGCATTTCCCGTTTGCGTGGCCGGGAAAAAGTGCAGGAACAAGCACTGATGACTGCCATAGTGCAGAACATTAAGAAAATAGCAAGGCACCTAGCCAAGCTTTTTTCTCGTACAAACGGGAACTCACCTTATATTTTAATCCTTTCGATTCTGGATTTCCGTGGAAAGTATGTTTTCTTGCATAGAAAATCAATTACTTCAACAGTCTGATATATTCCATTTATTGTAGGCCGAAGTTAGGACTAGTCATGGAATAGGAGTTGAGGAGAAATGAGCAGCCAACAGCAATTTTTCACGATCACAGCTTCAAGCATATATTATATTCAGGCGGAGATGAGCATGCCGATTCGGCATGCCTGGAAAATGATTTCCAGGGATCATAGCAATGTGTTCGGCGAGCTACCTTTACAGGGGGAGGATGCTGCAGTGGTCGTCCGCTACGCAGAGCCTGGGGATGGATGTCCTGAGTGGCCAGAAGCGTTCTGCTTGCGCTTTAACGGCAGGGTTACAGGCCAACAGCCTACTTTGCATATAGTAGGCAGGGATGAACTGGGGATTGTTTATGGGCTGCTTTATTACAGCCGTACTATACTAGGCGTCGATCCATTCTGGTATTGGGCAGAATTGCGGCCTGCCAAACGGGAGTTGATTACTCTGCCTGCAGTTGACTATGTTTCCGTGCAGCCAAAGGTGAGATATCGCGGTTGGTTTGTCAACGATGAGGTGTGCTTGATTGGATGGAAGGAGGAATATCCACCGACGGAGGAAGTGTGGCAGCCGGTGTTCGAAGCGCTGCTGCGCTGCGGAGGCAATATGGTCATTCCAGGTACCGATCTTCCCAGATCAGGCATTCATCACAAGCTTGCCACAGAAATGGGGCTGTGGGTAACCCATCATCATGCCGAGCCGCTAGGAGCGGAGATGTTCCTGCGAGCCTATCCCGGCAAGCAGGCAAGCTATAGCGAGCATCCGAATTTGTTTGAGAGGTTATGGCGGGATGCTATTGAAAAGCAGCAGCATGATCGGATTGTATGGGTGTTATCCTTCCGTGGTCAAGGGGATAAGCCGTTTTGGGAGGATGATCCGGCTTTCGATACGCCGGCTAAACGTGGCGCATTGATTACATCCGTCGTAGCAAAGCAGTATGACATGGTTCGGGAATATGTTGCAGATCCGGTATGCTGTATGGCGATGTATGGGGAGATTGCTGAGCTATATAAGGCGGGGCATATTGAGGTGCCTGAAGACATCATAAAGATTTGGGCGGACAACGGCTACGGTAAAATGGTCTCGCGCCGTCACGGGAATTTAAACTTGCGTGTACGGGCATTGCCTAATCGGGAGGACAAGGGCAAGCATGGCGTTTACTACCATGTAACCTTCCATGATTTACAGGCCTCTAACCATTTGACGATGTTTCCCGGTCGTCCCGAGTTTATTGCGCAGGAGCTGCAAAAGTCTTTTCACTGCGGGGCATCAGAATATTTGTTGGTGAATTGCGGAAATATATTGCCTCACTTGTATACACTGGACTTGACTGCCCAGCTATGGCAGGCCGGAATGACTGACGTGGAAAAGCATCTGTATAAGTTTATCGGGAGGCAGTATAGCTTTCAGCAGGCTCAAATTGCTGAATTGTATCGCCAATATGCTGACTGCACTATTGCCTATGGGCCAAACGAGGATGATCGTGCCGGAGACGAATTCTACCATCATCCGGCACGGCAAATTATGGGGCATTGGCTGCAAGGCAGGTCGGATTCAGATCATCGCCTTATTTGGGCTGCGGGTGAGCGGCCTTTTGTCGAGCAGGTTCGCTGGTTTAAGGAAAAGGCAGCAGCGGCTGAAACGGGCTGGGCTCGGCTTCGTGAACAGGGTGTGGTAGTTACAAAGCTGCTATCTGAGGAAGAGGGCAAGAGACTGCAGGTGCAATTACTTGTACAAATTGAGCTGCATCTCAGTGGCTGCCGGGGGTTGATTGCGATCTGTAGGGCCTATGAGGCTTATTTAGCTGGGCTGTACCCGCAAGCCTTCGTCCATGCTTCCCAGGCGGTGTGGAGCTATACGAACGGTCTTCACGCTTTGCGTGAAGCTGAGCAAGGCCAATGGGCGCATTTCTACCGGGCAGATTGGCTTACGAATATTGCAAACACAATCGAGCATGCCGATACGGTGCGTAAATATTTGCGGATACTAGGCGACAGTCCGGATATGTTCCTGTGGTACAAGGAATACTTGATGCCGGAAACAGAGAAGTATATTTATTTGGAGAATACACATCGCAATCCGCTGACGGATGATGAATTAGCACGCCGTTTGGAGAAGAAATTTGCCTCCCTAGTAGATGGGCTTGAAGTGAGTTGGAAATAAACCGATATTATTCTAAGTATAGGGCTTGTCATCATATAAAGAAGCCAATCGGCAGTCCGGTTGGTTTTTTTTATTAAAAGGCTATTGAGGTCTTTTTAAAAGGTGGATAGTGGTCAGTAACTATAGATTATTTACTAAAAGGCAGGTATACTTTTTTAGTAACACTAATTTTTGAGTAATGATATCCGATTAGCATTGGTTCTTAGCTGGATTGGAGAAGGAGCGGTGAAGGCTGATGAAAAAACCGACAATCGAAGATGTAGCTAAAAGAGCAGGGGTTTCAAAAAGTACAGTTTCTCAATATTTGAATGAACGATATCAGTACATGAGCGAGAATACAAGACGGCGGATCAGCGAAGTTATCGAAGACTTGCAGTACCAGCCTAACGGGCTTGCACGAAGTCTGAAGCAGAATCGAACCTTCATGGTTGGCATTATTGTGGCGAACATCGACTATTCTCTTTCAATTAAATGCATACGTGCGATTGAAAATGAACTGCAGCAGCATAAGACGCAGGTAATTATTTGCAATGCTGATGAAAGTCCCGAAAAAGAGCGGGAGTATATCGAGATGCTGGCGGCGCGCCAGGTTGATGGTTTGATTGTATTCCCAACCGGCAATGAAAATAGTTCATATAACAGAGTTATGGAAATGAAGCTGCCGCTTGTATTTCTGGATCGCCTTGTCGATGGAGTGTCGACGCAAAGCCTGCTGCTCGATAATGAAGCTGCGGTGAAAATTGCGATACAGGAAATGGCGAGCAGGGGCCATGAGCGTATTGCGATGCTATCACTTCCGCTGAGCGAGTATGTCATCACACCGCGCAAGGAACGGGTCAGCGGATATAAAAAAGCGATGGAGGAACTCGGGCTTCCGGTCGATGAATCTTACATTTGCCACGCGCCAAAGGATGAAATAGCCGGCGTTATGAGAAGATTGCTATTATTGCCGCAGCCGCCTACAGCGCTGCTGGCAGGCAATGATATCGTACTGGCAGAAATATTGAAATTTGCCAATCAGACTGGCCTGCGGATTCCGGATCAGCTGTCAATAATCGGCATCGATGATGCTGAGTTTGCGCATATTTATAATCCGGTCATCACGACGATATCGCAGCCTGCTTATGACATGGGGACGCAGGCGGCGAGGATTTTGCTTGCTTCAATTGAGCAGAAAGGGACGGAGCTGCCGATTACCTATCGTTTTCCGCCTGTTTTGCAGCAAGGACAATCTGTACAAAATATACACCATTAACCCCAAAAGAACATGCTTCGCTTATATCGGCGAAGCATGTTCTTTCGTTTGTGGCAGAAGTGCTTATCATTCTAAATGTATCCTTGCATCTGGATTAGCGGTTCATAAACTTATGCAGTTTGTCCCGATCGGGCAGACCGTCCATATCTCCCGGGGACATGATATTGATGGCACCGATCGCATTGCCGCGTCGGACAGCCTCCTTGAGAGGCAACTGCTCTAGCAATCCGCTGATGACTCCGACAGCAAAGCCGTCTCCAGCCCCAACTGTATCCACGACTTCCTCGACCTTAAAGCCCTCAGCATACCCCTCTTGATCGGCTGTTTTAAAATAAGCACCCTCCGGCCCGAGCTTGATCACGACGAGCGAAACGCCGCGCTCAAGGTAAAAATCGGCGATATCCTCGGGCTTGTCATGGCCTGTAAGCTGTTTGCCTTCGCTAATGCCTGGAAATACCCAATTGGAGCGGGCAGCAAGACCGTTAATGGCTTGAACCATCGTTTCAGTATCTGGCCATAGAGAAGGGCGCAGGTTTGGATCGAAGGATACAGTCTTTCCCTTGGATCTCATGAAATCGATGGCATGCATGGCGAATTCATGGCAGGATTTAGATACGGCTGGGAAGATGCCCGTCACATGCATATGCTTGGCCGAAGCGAAGTAATCGTTATCAAAATCAGCCAAGTTCAGTGTGGATGCTGCTGAATTTTTACGGAAATATTCTACAACCGGGTCACCCGTCAGCACTTTGGATTTGACCAGCATGCCTGTTCTATGTTCATTTGTAAATTTTACGTTCGAAGTGTCGATGTTTTCTTGGTTTAAAGTTTCGGTAATAAAACGGCCGAAGTTATCTTCTCCGAGCTTGGTGACAAGACCGACAGAATGTCCCAAACGGGATAAACCAACGGATACATTGCATTCCGCTCCGGCCATTGCCTTGGAGAAAGAAAGCGCTTTATGCAATTCCCCAGGTTCATTAGCATAAAACATGGCCATCGGTTCACCGAAAGTGACTACGTCCAGCTTTTTGTTCATGTGTGCTTCCTCCTATACCTTTTTAAGTTGATTGTTTATGCTGCTATCCAGAATGAATGCTTTATCTTGAAATTAACACATAAATCGGTTTTGTACAATAAAGGAATTGATGATTTATCATTTGACACATAAAATCCTTAAGTGAATGCGTAATTTAACGAGAATATTAATAATTATCAATAATATAGTGCATTTAATTCAAGAATGTTGTTTAATAGGATGTAGATAATAGTAAATTATGCGGGTAAAATTGATAAAAAAGTTTAGTGGAAAGGGAGATTGTGATGAAAAAAATAAAAGTGCTGCAAAATATTACGACACTGGGCGTTGTAGCGGTTATTCGTGGCGATGACGCAGAGTCGGCCTACCAGATGTCTAAAGCCTGCATCGAGGGCGGCTTGAACAATATCGAGGTTACTTTTACAACGCCAGATGCGGACCAAGTCATTAAGCGGCTAATTAAGGAATATGGGGAGAAGGCGGTGATCGGCGCTGGGACAGTGCTCGATCCGATTACGGCGAGAATCGCCATTTTGGCTGGAGCTGAATTCGTAGTCAGCCCGTCATTCGATGAGGAGACCGGAAAGCTCTGTAATTTATACAGCATTCCTTACATGCCTGGATGCATGACGCTGAACGAGATGAAGGAAGCATTGAAGGTAGGCGTGGATGTGCTGAAGCTCTTCCCTGGAAACAACTTTGATCCTGGCTTTATTAAAGCCGTCAAAGGCCCGATGCCGCATGTGAACATTATGCCGACGGGCGGGGTGGATCTGGACAATATGGAGCAGTGGGTTCGCAGTGGATGCGTGGCTGTAGGGATTGGCGGCAACCTGACTGCCCCGGCTAAGGAAGGACGCTATGATCTGATTACTGAGCTGGCCGCCAAATACGTAGCTAAATTTCGCGAGATTCGTCAGTAATCGCTACTCATACAGGATATAAATAAAGATCGAGCAGGGCTAGATCATGCCTGCTCGATCTTTTGGTGTACATACAGAGAATAACGAATCGGAGGAGATTATTTCTCCTTTAGTAGTCACAGATCATTATTCGTTATTGACGCTTTAATCCAGCGTATACGGTGCTAGATCGGCTGGAAGGGGGGCAGGACGTTCACATCGGCTTGTCATTTCATAATAGCGGCCCGAATCGGAGGATTCATGGAAGGCCCACATCGCTTCCAGGACATGATAGGCAAGCTCGCCGCTGGCTCGGTGCGGACGTCCATTCATTAGAGAATAGGCCATGTCTGCCGGACCGATCCCACGGCTATTCTCGGAATAGCCTGGCAGAAGAGGCTGCTCAATCCATTCGTTTTCGCCGATTTTGCGATATTTCACGGGCCCGCCAAACGTGTTGGGATCAGGCACAAGGATCGTTCCTTCCGTACCGTGTATTTCAATTGGCGGGAGACTGCTGCCTCCGAAAATATCAAAACTTGTAATTAGCGTGGCGATGGCCCCGCTCTCGAATTGCAGGGTACCGGCGACATGGGTCGGAATATCGACCGGGATAGGCTTGCCGAATTTTTTCTCGCTCGTAATGATCCGCTGCTCCTTCGCTTTGCCCGTCATTCCGGCAATACTGTGAATCGGTCCCAGCAGTTGGATGAGGGCGGTCAAATAATACGGCCCCATGTCAAACATCGGCCCTCCGCCCTGCGCATAGTAGAACTCCGGGTCGGGATGCCAGAATTCATGACCGCGGCTCATCATGAAGGCCGTTGCCGATACCGGGCGCCCGATGACACCGTCCTCGATTAATTTGAGAGCGGTTTGGATGCCCGCTCCCAGGAAGGTTTCGGGGGCGCTGCCGACGAGAAGGCCGAGCTTGTTCGCTTTATCCAGTACGAGCCTGCCTTCCTCCAGCGTGGCGGTCAGTGGCTTTTCCACATAGACGTGTTTGCCGGCTTCCAGCGCTTTGATGCTCACCTCGGCGTGTACGGCTGGGATCGTCAGGTTAATCACGATATCGATATCCGGGTCTCCGAGCAGCTCATCTGTGCTGCAGGCCCGAGGAATGCCGTACTTCTCGGCTTGTTCCCGTGCTCGATCCAAATCGAGATCTGCACAAGCCACGAGCTCCAGAACTTTGAATTTTTTGCAGTTTTCCATATAAATGCTGCTGATTTTTCCGCAGCCGATAATGCCTACCTTCATTTTGTTCATGATCCGACTCTCCTCTTTGAAACAGCATTGGGGTTATGGCCCACAGTTCTTGAGTTATTGGCTGTCACCCATACCGGTATAATTGTTCTGCTGCTTAACTGTCTGATCGCCATACAGTGCTTCAGCCTGCTGCTTGCCTTCCGCAGCCCAGAGTAAGCCACGGGTCATCAGCTCGGTAACCTGCGGAAGCGCGACGATATCTGCGTGATGTCCCAGAGAGTTATAATATACGCGTCCGACTCCCCAGCGCTTCGTCCAAACCACCGGCATATCGACGGCTTTGTTCAAGCGGTGCGGGCCGTCCGCTACAGGAAAACGGGTTGTAGCCAGTACTTCGACCGCAGGGTCGACATGCAGATAATATTGCTCGCTTTCCACCGTGAAATCTTCCATTCCGGCGATAAGTGGGCTTGAGGACTGTTTGATTTCCACTGTATATTTCACACCGTCATTACCTGGATGGGCCACCCATTGGCCGCCGGTCATAAACTGCCAGTCTACGTTGTGACGGAAGGAATCACACATGCCGCCGTGGCAGCCGGCTAGTCCGGTGCCGTTCTGTACAGCTGCTGATACATTATCGACGTAAGCCTGTGGTATTTCTCCCATCGTCCATACCGGTACGATCAGATCGAGATTCATCAGCTTCTCTGCATCTGCATACGCTTCCAATGTATCGGCAACTTCCACTTCAAATTGATGATTGCGTAGTATATTGGCGAAAATGGTCGCAACCTGTTCTGGCTCGTGTCCGTCCCAGCCGCCCCAAACGATTAGTGCCTTTTTCATATCTCATATATCTCCTTTACATTTCTGAGATTTCAACCCAGCGCCGCTCATCGATAGAGCGTTCTACTGCTTCGAGGACAGCCTGGCATTTTACGCCGTCATGGAAATTCGGCTGTGGCAGCCTGCTTTCCCGAAGCGCATTCGTCAGCTCTAATATTTCATGGATGAAGGTATGCTCAAAGCCGATCGTATGACCGGGCGGCCACCAGGCTTCTGCATAATCATGTGCTGGATCCGTGGCCAACACCCTTCTGAAGCCTTGCACATCCTCTTCATCAGAGGTGAAGTATACTTCAAGTTCGTTCATCCGTTCAAAATCAAACTTCACACTGCCGAGGCTGCCGTTAATTTCAAAGGAATTGGTTGACCGATGGCCTGCTGCAAAGCGCGTTGCTTCGAAACTGCCGAGGGCGCCGCCCGCAAAGCGTGCCAAGAAAAGCGTAGCGTCGTCCACGGTGACGGGACCCTTCGGCGCATCTTTACTGCCTTTGGCACTTAAGCCTGTCATCTCTGCGGCAATCGGGCGTTCTTTAATGAAGGTCTCGCTCATACCAATGACCTCCTGAATGTCTCCTACTAAATAGTGAGCAAGATCAATCAAATGAGCGCCGAGATCGCCATGCGACCCAGAGCCAGCGATTTCTTTCTGCAATCTCCAGACGAGCGGGAATTCCGGATCCATGATCCAGTCCTGTAGGAACCAGGCTCTGAAGTGATAGATTTTTCCTAGTCTGCCGCTCTCCACCAGCTTCTTAGCCAGCTTGACCGCTGGCGAGAAACGGTAGTTAAAGCCGACCATATGAGCGACCTTGGCTTCTTCAGCCGCCTGCAGCATTTCACGGGCGTCACTCAACGTAAGTGCAAGCGGCTTCTCGCAGAAAATGTGTTTTCCCGCCTTCGCAGCTGCGAGTGCAATTTCTTTATGTGCGTCACTAGGGGCGTTAATGTCGATTAAGTCAATATCGTCACGGGCGATCAGATCCTTCCAATCCGTCACGACACTAGACCATCCCAATTGGGCGGCGGCCTCAGTTACGGCATCTTTGTTTCTTCCGCACAGAGCGGTCATTTCAGGCTTAAGAGCTTCAGGAAAAAACATTGGCAGCGTCCGATAGGCGTTGCTGTGTGCTTTACCCATAAATTTATAACCAATCATCCCGACGCGCAGCTGCTTCATGGTATCCCTCCATCACATATAAAATTGATATCATTATCATTATAGAAAGTAGTGGAATGAATCTCTCGCCAGTTTATGCTTATTCATAGACAAAAAATGCACTTTAAGCATAAAGTGCATTTCAGGTTGAAGATAGATTTGGTTAACAGGCTTTGCAATATTAAGAGACGCCGTAACGAGAGCTTGAAGGGACGCAGCCCTTCAGCTCTTTATATACCCGGTTAAACGTACGGATGCTGTTGAAGCCGCATTCTAACGCAATCTCCATGATGCTGGCATCGCTGCTGATCAGCTTACGCTCTGCCTTGTGCACACGGATCGTATTGAGGTAGGTTCGGAAATTCATGCCTATAGCACTTTTGAACGTACGGCAAAAATAAGATGGCTCCATTTGAAAGCGAGTTGCGATTATTTCCACGGATAGATCATCCTGGTAATTTTCTTCAATAAACGACAGAATTTGCTGTATTCTAGCCCGCTTCGATTCGAGCTTGCTTCGCGAGCGGCGGCTCAGGCTCTGGGTTGGCCAGTTTCTCTGCAGCGTTCCGCACAACTCGAGCAGACCGGCCTTGATGAACATTGAATGACCCGGCTTGGCGTTCTCTTTTTCCTGCATAATGTCATAAAGCAGTTGTTTGATATGCTGAAATGCCGGATTACCTCCTGGAATGAAGGGAGACACAAAGCTGAAATCATTTGGCCAGTTCACGGATAGGCTGATCATTTCCGGCTTGAATATGAGAATGATGACTTGTGAATTTTCCTTACTCTCGAAATAATGAATGTCATTACTGCAGCAAATGACCATATCTCCCTGCGTAAGCAGACGCTTTTCTTCATTTACGCCGACGAGAATGTTTCCCGATTCGACGTAGATGAACTCAATTTCAGAATGATAGTGTGCATAGAACGTCAAGTTATGTCCATGGTGGATAACTAATGGCAACTCGTAATCTAGTATCCAATTTTGATAGAAGGATTTCATGCCCTCACTCCCGGGATTTGAACATTACACACTTTTATCATATCGGGAAGTACAATTAATGTCTAATAACCTATCCCAAATATTGTGAAATGTATTATGGAAATGGAAAAGGCTGACGCCATAAAAATGCGGCTTGTTTGGCATTAAAACATACTAATTCACGCACTAATCGATTGAAATTAAGAATTAGTACGTATTATATATTGAACAAAGATTAAATATGACGTATTATATACACAATAAAACTTAATTCATGGAAAGGAGGAATTAATATTCGCTAATATGACATTCTAATGATCGATGCAGGAATGTTATACTAAGAGCGAATTTATCTGAAGCGGAGGGATTTATTATCAAACTTACATCCCGTCAAATGGAGATTATTGACATCGTGAAAAAGCATGCTCCGATTACCGGAGATCTCATAGCTGAAATGCTAAATTTAACTCGCCCGACGATCCGTTCAGATTTGTCCATTCTCGTTATGCTCGACTACATCGATGCTAAACCGAAGGTAGGATATTTCTTGGGCAAGCGAAGAACGCGTGAAGACGAGAGCAAGCTACCGCTGCTTGATATGAAGGTCGGCGATCTTCACGGCGTCCCGGTCATTGTCCGCGAAACAACAACGATCCAAGAGGCGGTTGTCTCGCTGTTTTTAGAAAACGTAGGTCATTTGATCGTTACGGATGAGCAAGGCAGATTAGCGGGGATCGTCTCCCGCAAGGATCTGCTCAAAGTAACGCTTGGCAACGCCACGGCATCCTCGATGCCCGTAAGTTTCATCATGACTCGGCGGCCAAATATTATCACCGTCTCACCGGAGGATTCGGTGCTTGAGGCGGCAAGAAAGATAATCGCCCATCAAATTGACAGCTTACCTGTTGTTGTGCCGGCGGAAACCGGCGAAGAGGGGGATGTGAAGGTGGTAGGGCGGATATCTAAAACGAATATCATAAAAATGCTGCTAGATACGATAGCTGAGGAATAGTGGGGGAATGGGATGATTCAGGCTCCAGCTCATTTTATAGCAATCTGTTCAGATTCCATCGGGGAGACTGCCGAGGCGGTTGTCCGGGCCACTCTTGAGCAATTTGAATTATCCAACACCGAGATCAAGAGATTTATGAATGTGCGCGATGAAGAAGAGTTAAGTCGTTTGATGGAGGAAGTATCTGAACGCGGAGGTTTCGTTGTTTACACGTTGGTACAGCCTGAGCTGCGGGAGGCGATGAGAGAGGAAGCTGTCCGCCTAAACGTTCGTGCCGTAGATATTATGGGGCCAATGATGCAGGCTTTTGTTGATACATTTAATGATACGCCGAAGCGTACGCCTGGCCATAAACTTGATGAAGAGTATTTTCAGCGGGTGGATGCAATAGAATTTGCTGTGAACAACGACGACGGCAAAGACGTGGGCGCATTACTTAAAGCAGATATTGTTATACTTGGGGTTTCGAGGATTTCCAAGACACCGCTGTCCATGTTTTTGGCGCATAAAGGGAAGAAAGTCGTCAATTATCCCGTGGTTCCTGAATTAACGCCGCCTAGCCAGTTGAAAGAGATCAGCAGCCAGAAGATCATCGGACTGACGATCGATGCACAGCATTTGGTCAAAATTCGTTCAGAACGGCTTAAGGCGATGGGATTGCCCGATGATTCCGAATACGCCTCAATGGAGCGGGTTGAATATGAATTGAAATATGCCCAGTCACTGTTTGCTTCGTTAGGCTGCCCGGTCATTGACGTCACCGATAAGGCGATTGAAGAGACCGCTGGGCTGATCATGAAGCACTTGTAAATTTCTTTCTAAAGGAATAAAACATAGAATCATAAGAAGAGTTTTATAAAAATGATGGGGTGGAGGGAGTAACAATGGAACGTCACATAGCACTGGAATTAGTACGCATTACGGAAGCGGCAGCTCTTGAGGCAGCACGCTGGACAGGACGGGGCGATAAGAATAGCGCAGATGAGGCGGCAACATTAGCAATACGCAGTAAATTTAATTCCGTAGCTATTGACGGGACTGTAGTTATCGGCGAAGGGGAGATGGATGAAGCCCCCATGCTGTATATCGGTGAAAAAATAGGCAACCGCCGCGGCCCAGGAGTCGATATAGCCGTCGATCCATTGGAGGGAACAGAGACGGTAGCGAATGGGCTGAACAATGCCATCTCCGTGATTGCCGCCGCTCCTCAGGGCAGTCTGCTCCACGCTCCTGACATTTATATGGAGAAGCTGGCCGTCGGTCCTGCGCTGGCCGGGCAGCTTTCACTCGATGATCCAATCGAGACGACGTTAGCCAAAGCTTCTTTAATATTGGATAAGCCGCTGGCGGATATGACCGTGTCGATTCTGGATCGAGAGCGGCATGCAGCTTTGATCGATGCCCTGCGTAAATCCGGCGTTAGGATCAAACTGCTGAGCCATGGCGATGTTATGGGAGCCATTGAAGCCGCCATGGAAAAGGAGGTCGATATGTATGTGGGCTCCGGCGGAGCGCCTGAAGGGGTGCTGGCTGCGGCAGCGTTGAAATGCCTCGGCGGGGAGATGCAGGGTAGACTGCTTCCTAACGGACTCGATGAATACAATCGTTGCGTTCGCATGGGGCTCGCCAAGCCGGATCAATTGCTACGGATGGAGGATATGATCGGGCATGATAACGTCCTGTTCGTGGCTACCGGCGTGACATCGGGAGATTTTCTGCATGGGGTACGCTACTTGCCAAAGCATAAAGCCGAGACTCATTCCGTTATTATGCACTCCGAGAATAGAACGATCAGCTATATCGAGACCACCCATCACTTTACCGAGCAAATTAATTCGGTGAGAGGGGCGGCAATTTAAAGGTTAGCGAAGGAACGGAATAACCTAAATTATCGAACGGGACTACTTTTTAAGCTATGCCAGCTTTGTAGAGTAGTCTCGTTTTTTGAAGAAAATTATAATATAATATACCAAAGAATAAAGAATATGGTAAAATACGCAATTGGGGAGGTGATAGCTCATGATCAAAATGCAGAGAGGAGGTTATTTGAGTCCATCCATCGGCCAGAATATTGAAAACGCTTTCCAATATTTTAAGCTTACAATATTTGAAAAGGATGTGATTAGTATGAAACAAAGATTGGCTTTATTATTGTTGTTGACCGTAATGATAAGCATGTTCTCTCTTCCCTCTTCACAGGCAGCGGATCCCGGGTATGTTGGATTTGCGACTTTGAACGGCGGAACGACCGGGGGCGCGGGAGGTACTTCCGTCACGGTTACTACAGGGGCTGCGCTGCAAACGGCACTCAAAAATAAAGGCAGCGAGCCGCTGACGATTTATGTATCGGGCAAAATCACTCCAGCGAATTCCTCGGATAACAAAATCAGCGTCAAAGACGTAAATGATGTCTCGATCTTAGGCTTAGGCGCAGGAGCGGAATTTGAAGGCATAGGCATAAAAGTGACACGGGCCAGCAATATCATCATCCGCAATCTGAAAATTCACCATGTCAATATTGGCGATAAGGATGCGATTAGCATCGAGGGCCCGGCCAACAACGTCTGGGTTGACCACAATGAGCTCTATTCTACGCTCGATTCCAATAAGGACTATTATGACGGATTGATCGATGTGAAGAAAAATGCTGAGTATATCACGATTTCGTACAACTACATTCATGACAGCTGGAAAACATCGCTGGTTGGCTCGTCTGACAGCGACAATTATGACCGGAAAATCACTTATCACCATAACCGTTTTGAAAATATTAATTCCCGAGGGCCGCTGTTCCGTTTCGGCCAGGGCCATCTGTTTAACAATTATTACAACAATATTATAGACACGGGGATCAATTCAAGAATGGGGGCTACGCTCCGCATCGAAAATAATGTGTTTGAAAATTCAAAAGACCCAATCGTTACATTGTACAGTAAAGAGCAAGGGTACTGGGATGTGAAAGGCAATTTGTACGTGAACAGCACGGGCAGCATGCCGACCACATCGACAACGAGCTACACGCCGCCATACAGCTACACGCTGGATGCTGCAAATACAGTGAAGAATCACGTGATTGCGAACGCGGGCGTGGGCAAGATCAACGTTGGAAATTAATCGATGGATTGAAGTTTGTACGCGTGTACCCGGTGGGGCCACGCGTTTTTTTGTTTTGAATTATAGAGGACTTCCCATAGGATATAAGAAGGGTCACAGACAGTAGGCAGCAAGTTATTTTAAGATAAACCCTAGTTTGCACTAAAGGAGTCATAAGCATGAAATATAAATCGTTAGAGTTGGAAAAGCCTGTCGCCTATGAGCTGGAAGGGTTGGAAATCGGCATTACCTCCAATTGCAACTTTCGCTGCGATTATTGCTGCGCCTATCAAAGAAACGATGGGAACAACATCGGGGCAAAGGAAATTATTCCTCTTCTGGAGCAGCTGCCGCATCTTAAAAGAGTGAGACTGTCCGGCGGAGAGGTCACTTTAAAGTATGAAGATTGCGTTGAGGTTGTACGTTACTGCGCGGCACGCGGCGTTCAGACTCAGTTGAATTCCAACGGTAGCCTGCTGAATGAGGAGCGAATCCAGCGGCTGGCCGATGCGGGACTGACGACGATCCATATTTCCTTTAATTTTACGACGGCAGAGGCATTTTCCCAGTACTATCACATTCATCCCAGCGTGTATCAGAAAATTAGAAATAACATTGCTATGTTTGCTAAGACTAGGGTGGATACGGTACTTGAGACGCTCCTTTTCAGTGAAACCGAGCATCAGATGAAAGAGATTCATGACCATGTGTATGATATGGGTGTTCGCACGCATGAGATACAGAACAGTATCATGATGAAGCATAGCGGGTGGAAGGCTATAGCTGCACGCGAAACGTTGAAGCAGGCGGTAAATGATCTCATTGCTTACAAAAAAGAAGATATGACGCTGTACTTCACCTGCATGGATCGGTTTATGGAGGAGCTTGGTTTGCAGGAACAGCCAGGCGTCTATTTCCCGCACTGCATCGAAGGGAAAAAGCAGCTTCATTTGCATGGTAACGGGGATATTATTATTTCGGAGCTATGTCACCCCGTCATTATTGGAAATATCCATAAAGGCACTTCTTTGCGTGACATTTATCTTGATATGCCGCCAGCCTTAAAGCATTTTCTTGACCATGAGCCATGTCCGGCACGGGAGGCAATATTCCCCTCAACTCCGCTTTAAGATGCAAAGGATTTGAAAGCCGGAACAGCCTGGAATAAATCCGTGCATTAAAAGCAACGGCTATCCTCGGAATCTCGAGGATAGCCGTTTTATCGTTTTTCAGCCGCTGCAGGATAATTTGCCTGTTTTTAGCTCTGTTTCGGTCAAGCACGTCCGCGAATCTCCTGGCGGTGAAACAGAACGTAAGAAATGGCGAAGGAGATTAAGGTCAGCGCGATGAGACCAGTCACCTGTGGCCAGACGAGCAGCAGGCTCTGTCCAAAAGGCAGCGGGCTGGCAATGGCGCCATGAACCTGCTCGGTCGTCAGCGGTCCCAGGTTACGAACCGATGGCATAAGTAGAGTGGTCGTAGCCTCATTAAACAACGTGTAGGGAGATAGTCTGCTTAGCCACAACATTTGGTTCTGGAAGCCGACAATATCTTGTACTGTGGCCGTTTCAGCACTCGGCGCGATTCCCTTGGACACGATATTCAGGATCATGTCGTAGAAGAAGCTGAAGAACAGCCAGACGGAAATCCCCGACAGCGCCGAGGTAGCAGGCTGGCGGAAACGCACGGAGAATAAAATGGACAAATTAAGCCAGAATCCGATGTAGAAGATAATGATGAAAGTGAAGCTGATCATTCTTAAGAACTCCTCCAGCGTAGGAGGGATGCCTAAAATAATCGTTCCAAGCGCCATGGTCAAAAAGCCGAGCGTCAGGAACATCATGCTGATGACGCCAAGTGAGGCGGCAAACTTCGCGTTAAGCAGCGCGTCGCGATGCAGCGGCTGGGCCAGGATTCGGCTTAACGTACCCTTATTCCGTTCGCTGTTGATCGCATCAAAGCCGAGGCCGATTCCGAGCAGCGGGCCCAGGAACCCAATGAAGCTGATAAAGGACGGTAAAGTTCCATCTGACAGCGTGAACAGCTTCAGAATCACGAAGTCATTCGCGGAGCTGTCCGACTGAATAGCCTCTTGAATGCTGTTCATGGCCGTATACAAAGAGGCGATGCAGGTGAGCAGAATAATGCCAAGCAGCAGCATGAATCGCCAGCTGCGGATATGGTCGGAAATTTCCTTGCGCACCAACACACTGAATGGCGAAGCTCCGAGGCTGCCGACTCTCTTGCTTCGCTCACGCTCTTCCCCGTCAACCTTGCCGTTCGACGGGAGGCGATGGAACCAGTCTCGCAATCGCTGCGCCGAGCGGCGTAAATAGCCCTTCAAATCATATCTGCTGTTATTCAGCTTGGCTGCTTCCTTGGTCATGCTGTTCACCTCCTTCAAAATAACGGTGGTAGATCTCGTCAAGCCCGTATTGCCTTCGCTGCAGGCCGAACAAAGAAACATCGTTTTCAATAATCGTTCGGGCAATCAAGTCGCTGCAGTCGGTGTCCGAGCCGACGATAAGTCTGGTGCGTCCGGGAGATTCCATGCTGTTATATGCATCGGACAGTCCTACTCCGTTCCCGATTACCGGATCGGCATGCCGTACGCCAGGAATGGCGCGGATACGCTCCAGCAGTCCTTCATTCAGCGGCCCGCAGTCCACGGTAATTTGCAGCGGATCATCGGCGAACAGTTCTCGGGACAGGCTGGTGATGTCGCCTTGGGCGAGCAGGCGCCCCCGGACAAACAAGCCGACCCTGTCGCAGATTTGCTGCACTTGATGCAACTGATGGGAGGACAGCAGCACGGTCAAGCCTTGCTCCTCGCTTAAGCTGCGGATCAAGGCCAACAGCTCATCCATCCCTTTGGGGTCAATCCCAAGCGTCGGTTCGTCCAATATGATGATTTCTGGCGCTTTGATCAGGACATCGGCCAGTCCGAGCCGCTGCCGCATGCCGCGGGAATAAGCCCCCGTTTTTTTATGGGCGGCATGCTTCAGGCCTACGTTCTCCAGCAATTGATAGGCTCGTTCCTTCGCCTCCGCTTCCGGCACCTGGTTCAGCCTCGCCGTCAGCACCAGATTTTCCAGGCCGGTACGATCTTCGTAGAAGCCAACGTCATCCGGTAAATATCCGACCCTCCGTTTAACGGGGATAGGCTCCCTTGTCGGATCGAGTCCCAGCACGTTAATGGTGCCTTCGTCAGGCTCGCTGAGTCCGAGCAGCATAAGGATCGTCGTCGATTTGCCAGCTCCGTTGGGCCCGAGCAGACCGAAGATTTCGCCGCATTTGATTTGCAGGGACAACTGGTCTACGGCTCTGACGCCGTTATAGCTTTTTGTTAATGATTGTATGTCGATGACCGTCTCTGCCACGGTTATCGCCTCCCGTATTTGCGAATCAAATAGTAAATGCCACCGAGTATTGCTGCGATCACCAATACACCGATCCAGCCCCAGAGCATGGAGCCTTTGACCGCGACGCGAAATTGCGCTGAGGAGCTCGATTCCGGGGAGGACGCGGTCATGCCCGTGACATAGTCTCCAGCAATCGCCTTTTTGCTGGCGGTAATTGTGGCTTCCACGGTGGTCGATTGACCGGCTGCCAGCTTGTCGATTGTTTTCGGATTAAAGCTGACCTCCCAATCGACCGGAGCGTTCGAACTGAGGTTAATGTCCGATAAATCGGCGGTTCCGGTGTTTTTAACCAGCAAATCTATCGTCTTGCTGCCACCTGCGGTAACGTTGGTGCTAAGCAATCCGTTTGGTGTCGTTAGTTCCAAACCGTAGGTGCCGGTAATAACGGCTTCCAGCTTCAGTTCAGAGGAAGTTGATTGGTTGGAGGCGCTGACGGGGATGCTATAGGTTCCTTCCTTGATCTGTTCGGGCGGCTGGACTTTGACGGAGATGGATTGGCTGGTACCAGGTTCTACCTCGACGGAGGAGACCTGATTGTCCCCGGATGTAAAGGTCACATTCCAGCCTGGATCGGCTTGGGCCTGTAAAGCGTAGTTTTGCTTATCGGCCGTCCGATTTTGCAGCTTGAGCGAGTAAGTAAAGCTGGAATCGGATGGTCCCTGCAGGTTCGCCTGATCGGTCGTTAACTCGGTCTGGTAGATTCCTTTCTCTGTAATTTCTACGGTAAAAGGGAGCCGCGCCGCCGAGCCGGCCACAAGCTCAAAATGATAGGTTCCTTTGTCGATTTGTAGAGGAACCGTTACATTTAGCGAGACAGAGCTGGATTCGCCGGGTTTGACGGATATTTCCTTCACCCGCCAGCCTCCGCTGTTCAACTCGGCCGTCCAATCTTTCGGCAAATTATTAAGCTGCAGCGGTACTGTGACGACGTCGGAGGTATTGTTCATGACCTCTACGTTGTAATCCAAGGCTTCGCCGGGCGGGACAGATATTGAGGTATATGGCGAATAAAGCTTGATTCCTCCGGCGGCTGAAGCCGGAACTCCGCCGAACAAGCCGGCTATGAGCATAAACATCATGAGCATGCTCATAAGTTTTATATTCCTTTCCCAAAATTTCATCGTATGAACCCTCCTTAGTATATTTGTTCATTAAGGGTACGAAGGAGCCGGCGATTTGGATTTATCGAAAGCTTAAAATTAGCTAAATATTTGCTTAAAATCAGCTAAAAAGTTACTGATAAAGCAAAAAGGATAATAAAATTTGCTACAATATTCGTAAAAACAGGACCTAAGTAGGCCCAATATGATCCTAAGCTACAGTTATGATCAAGGAGGGACTGGGGGATGAAGGAGAGCCCTGAGTGTTGGCTGGCGGAGATTGCCGAGGGATCGGTCTCTGCCTTTGGCCGATTCTACGATGCTTATGCTCCGATGGTATACAGATTGGCCGAACAGTGCATGAAGGATGCCGCCGAGGCGGAGGACGTTTGTCAAGATGTATTCATGGAGGTGATGGATAAGGCGGGAAGCTATAATCCCGCGCGGGGCAGCGTGGAGGCATGGCTTGCGGTTCGCACGCGAAGCCGGGTCATCGATCGCCTTAGAAAGCAGCAGCGCTGGACGATTGCGGAGGAATGGGTGATCGACAGGGAAGCGGATATTCTGTGGAGCAGCGGAATGGAGTCTGCCGAATATGAAGCGCTGCGCAAATGGGAGAAGGAGCAGCTGAAGCAGGCGATGCTGGCTATCCCGCCGCTGCAGCGGATGGCGCTTCATGGAAGCTATATCGAGCAGCTTTCGCATCGCGAAATTGCCGAGTATATGAAGAAACCTGTAGGGACGGTGAAGTCGCTAATCCGCTACGGCATCCGCAATTTGCGCCGCCATTTGGACGAGATGCATCTGAGCAAGCTGGAAGGGGGAGTGGAGCTGTATGGACAAGAAAAGCTGCAAAAGTAACTCCCCGCAGGCGATGACTTTAATGACGGAACCATGCACTTTGTTCGCAGAGGAGAAGCTGGTCGACTTTGCAATGGGGCAACTGCCGGATGAAGAGCAGGCAACGATTCAGGAGCACCAAAGGCAGTGCCTAGCCTGCGATGCGATGATTCGCGAATGGAAGGAACTGCTCAATCAAGGCGCCGTCGGATCAGGGGAGGACAATCCCGAGAACGCTGTCCATCCTTACATGCAGCGGGAGCCTCAGTCAAGTCTTTCACTGCCACAGCCGCCGCGAAGGCTGCGCCGCCAATTGCTCCTTACGTTCTGGCTGCGTTCGCTTGGTGCTAGATGGACTGCCGCTCGAAGCCGATATATTTTCGGCTCTCTGGGCGGGCTGACAGTGCTCATCCTGCTTTGCGGCTTGCTTTACCGTCCACAGATTTGGAGCGATGAAGATCAGAGCCGGATTGAGCGAGATATTTCGCACCAAATCCATCTCATACAGAGCGCTGAAACGGAGCGGTATCCGATTAAGCCACATCCTCCTTATTACGGGGAAGGCATGGTCTGGCTGAAGCGGGAATCCGGCGAGATGCTGATCGTCGTAGACGGGTTTCATTCATTAGTGGAAAAGGACTATCAGATTTGGCTGCAGATGGATAATGAATCGAGCAGCCCGGGAATTCTTCCGGTGAAGCATCCCGAGGGGAAAAGCTATTACCACGGTTACGGGGCCGCGGAGGCGGAGCGGCTGATTATTAGCCTGGAACCTAAGGGGGGAAGCAGGGTGCAGACAGGACCTGAGGCCGTATTTGTCGAGATGAAACATTAAGCAAAGAATGGTTAAAATGCAGTCCGGAGGCGAAATCGTCTGACATATTATCATCGGTGAACATCGAACAGAGCCGTTGACAAAGCAGCTTGGCAGCAGTGAAGGTCTGCCACAGCTGCTTTTTGACTTGATTTTTTTTATGGAAGCATGGTTTTATAAGGCGGTATACATACCTGGATGATCTGTTACGATAAAGTAAATATACTAGTAATATTAAATTAAGAGGGGAAGCCAGGGCAGAATGTCTAACATGAAGAAACGCTATGTACCGTTTACTTACAAAATGATGATCTCTTATTTGCTGCTTGTTCTGCTGACGGATGTGCTTATCGGTTACATATCTTATACCATGCTAACGGAATCACGGACCGAGATGGCTGAGACGAATATTCGCACGGGGATGCAACAGGCCAGAAATAATATCCAATATCAGATGGATGAAATTCAGCGCATGTCGGATACGTTATTTGGCAGTGTGTCGTTTCAAAGAGCGCTGCAGAAAAGAGGGGAGCCACTAGACATTTATTTGACGATGATGGACGAGGTTATCCCGCAAATCGTCTCACCGCTCCAACTGTTTGGCAATAATATTCGTTTTATGCTGTACACGCCGAATAGCGACATGATCGTTATTACCGGTGACAATCTGGATAAGCCGATCGGGCAAAGTGATTATTACATCCTCCCTCTGCGGGACATCGAGCACACCGAATGGTATCAGTCCCATAAAAACTCGGAGCGCAACAACCTTTGGGTTCAGATTGATACCGATAGAAAGTTAGATCATATCTCTCATATTCGAAAGCTAGTTTCATATAGCGACTATGGATCAGTCATTGGTTTCGTACGAATCACGGTTTCTCTGGAGGATTTATTCGGCAACTTCGCAACTTTTCCGGTAGAAGAAGGCATCACGGTTCGTTTAATCCATCAGAGCACTGGAGAACGAGTATATCAGCGGGGTCAAGCGGAGCAAGTCAATCAAGTGGGAAAGCCGGGGGAAGGCTTGGGAAAGGGCAGCAGGAGGGATGTCTATTTAAGCTTGCATGAATCTATCCCGGGCACTGATTTTGCTATTGAAACACTCGTTCCGGAGGCGTATTTGACCAAAGACGCCGGGAAACTCCAGAGGGCTATTCTCGGGGTATGTGCGATCAGCTTTATTGTTATGACTTTTATCGGATTTATGGTGGCTAGATTAACCGGTAGAAAGATGACCCGAATTGTCATGCTTGTTCGGTCGTTCCAGGAAGGTAACTTTCAAAAACGCATCCGCTTCTCCGGCAATGATGAGTTCGTGCGGATCGCTGAGGCCTTCAATATGATGGCGATGAATATTCAAGAATTGATAGATAGCGTCTATTTACAAGGAATTCAGAAGAAGCAGGCTGAGCTGGAAGCGCTTCAGGCGCAGATCAATCCACATTTTCTATATAACACCCTTTCAACGATTAACAGCCTGGCCAATTTGGGGGAAATCAGCAAAGTCACGGAGATGGTTCAAGGCCTTTCCCGCTTCTATCGCCTCACGCTCAATCAAGGAAATGTGCATATTCTTTTGCGCAAAGAGCTGGAGCAAGTCGAGACCTACCTGGAGATTCAGCGTGTAAAATATGCAGACACGTTTACAGTACATATTGATATGGAGCCTGGAATTATGGATTATCAGGTCATAAAGTTGATTTTGCAGCCATTCGTAGAGAATATTTTCAAGCATGCCTGGTTTGGAGAAACGATAGCCATTCGGATCACCGGCCGGCGCGTTAAAGGAGATATTGAGCTAAAAATTATTGACAACGGCGTAGGAATGCGCCCTGAGCAGGTTAAGCGGTTGAGGATTGGACCTAGTCAAGCCGGAGGATACGGTGTGAAAAATGTGGATGAACGCATCAAGCTCAGGTATGGGGAAGCGTACGGCGTTTACATCGCCAGCATTTATGGGGCGGGGACGACGATATGTCTTCTGTTGCCGGCAGATCGCGGGGAGGTCGAGGATAGGGAGGAGTTCGCAAAATGAGTGTAAATGTATTGCTGGTTGACGATGAAACCATCGATTTGGAATGGCTACGCCGCAGGGTGCTGGCTAGCGAGCTGGATATTCATGTAGCCGGTACGGCAAACAGCGGCTTCTTAGCCCTTAAGGTGCTGGAGGAGCAGCGCGTTGATTTGATTTTGTCGGATATTCGGATGCCGATTATGACGGGAACCGAGTTTGCACGTAAAGCAAAAGCGATAAACCCCGAGGTGAAGGTTGTATTTATTAGCGGGCATGAGGATTTTAATTATGCTAAGGAAGCGATAGAAATTAATGCTTGCGATTATTTGCTAAAGCCAGTGGAAGATAAAGAGTTGTATGCGATGTTGAAAAAGATCTGCGAGGAGGTGGAGAAAGAGAAGGAGCAGGCGCGCACCTTTTCTGAGACATTGTCTCTCGTCAGCGAGGAGCTGCTTCTGCGTTGGTTTGAGCACGGTGATTCCGGCTATGCCGAATCGTATCTGCGTAGCATTCTGGATCCGTTATTGTTAGACGGTACAGCCGCAGCGTTGGTCGAGATTGATGATTTAGAGTGGAAGCTGCAGGATGTATCCGAGGAGGTCAGGAGAACCGAGATCCGGGCTATTGTTGAGAACATTAAAACACTCGCGATGGATACCGAGCTTGGCAGCTTGATTATACCTCGGCAAACGCGTCTAATTATTCTGTCCTCGATTGCTGAGGAGCTATTCTTGAAACGACTAACTGAGCTCATTTATGAGGTAGCGCAGACGACGGACTATACGGTTACGATCGGTGTCGGAAAATATGCTAATGACGCTCAAGGCTTGTATGAGTCTTTCCAGCAGGCCCAGGCTGCGCTAAGCGCAAAATGGCTGCTCGGCAAAAATCGCCTGCTTCGCGATACGACAGAACCTTCTACTCAAGGTGCTCCTTGGACATCGATAGATGATACCGTCTCCGTGATGCTGGGAGCTATCATGGATTACGACTTGGTTATTATTGACGATTGCTTGCTGGATCTGTTGTACAAAGATATGCCGTACGCCAGCAAAAAGGGTGTGTATGAGCTTATTATCCGCATTACGTCAAGCCTTCACGCTGAGCTGCTGCAGCGTAATGAGAATTTGTACGAGCTGCTGGAATGGGAATTGCATCAGCCCGATGTTTTATTTCAATTTGAGACAGTGCATGATGTCCATTCTTGGCTAAGACGAAGATTCTTTGAACTGTCGGAGAAGCTGTACGTTAAGCGACAGCGGCAGAAGCGTAAACTGATTGACGAAATCATGAGCTATGTCGAGGAGCAATTGGAGAAGAAGATTACCTTGAAAGAGGTAGCGAGTCACTTTGATTTTACGCCGAATTACCTGGGGCATTTATTTAAGGAAGAAACGGGAATGCTGTTTAGCGAATATTTGAATGAGCGTAAGATGGAACGGACTTGCGAGCTATTGCGCGATCCGACGTTAAGAGTTTATGAAGTGGCAGAAATAATGGGCTATAAGAACATCATTTATTTTAACAGGCAATTCAAGGCAAGCTTAGGAATGACGCCTGGAGAGTACAGGAAGCAGAATAGAATCTAGCTCAGGAACGAGATTAGCATAGGCGCAATGAATAAGCTCTCGGCTTAAAGGCCGGGGGCATTTTTTTATAGAATGATTCATGAATCGGTGAATTAGTATTATTTTTTGTTGTTTGCCTAAATCCTCCCATCAGAACGGAACCTTTATACTCATTAGTAAGGGTAGCAAGAGATAAAGAAAAGTCCAAAGAAATGACGAGAGGGGAGTAGACATGAAAAATTATCGGTTTTTCAGCGACCTCAAGAAATATAGAGCACTGCTGCTGATGCTCACCCCCGCTGTATTGTTTTTCCTGCTGTTTGCCTATATACCTATGGCCGGCATCGTCCTAGCCTTTAAGCAATTCAACTATCAAGGGGGCATATTCGGAAGCCCGTGGAACGGATTGGAGAACTTTCGATTTTTCATGGAATCGGGCGACGCTTGGCGTGTAACCCGGAATACGGCACTATATAATATTGCGTTCATTATTATCAACAACCTACTGCAAATCGTTACGGCGATTCTGTTGTTCGAGGTAGCCGGCAAATGGTTCCGCAAGGTAACCCAGACGGTGCTGTTCCTGCCGTACTTCATTTCCTGGGTTGTGGTCGGGGCTATCGCTTACAACTTGTTTAATTACGATGTAGGTACATTGAACGTAATGCTAAGCTCCATCGGTCTCGGACCGGTCGATATTTATAACACGGCTGCTTATTGGCCGCTGATTCTTATCGTGGTGTCGGCATGGAAGGCGTTGGGATACGGCTCCATTATGTATTTGGCGGCGATCACGAGCATCGATACGGAAATGTACGAGGCGGCGGAAATTGACGGGGCGAATATTTTTCAGCGGATTCTGAAGATTACCGTACCGAATATCATGCCTACGGTCATTATTTTGTTCCTGCTGGCCATCGGCAATATTTTCCGCGGAGACTTCGGCATGTTCTACAATATGGTCGGCAATAACGGACTTCTCTTCTCGTCCACGGACGTTATTGACACCTATGTGTTCCGTTCGTTAACGACATCCAATGAAATCGGCATGTCTGCAGCAGCAGGGTTTTACCAATCCATCCTGGGATTCGCGACGATTCTGTTGGCCAACTATGCGGTGCGCAAATACGACAAGGATCGTGCCTTGTTCTAGAAAGGGAGGCTTGAGGCAAATGAGTGCGACAACAGCAAATCCCGGTCGTCTGGATCCGGAAATCCGTGCGAATAAAGGCAAGGGGAAATCTTCCGATCGTGTGCTGCTCGCGGTTATCGGATATACGTTACTTACTATTTTGGCGCTATTTTGTATCTTTCCGTTTATACTGATTATCTCTTCCTCGTTGACTGAGGAAAGCTCGATTATCGAGCATGGGTTCAAAATCGTCCCGACCCAATTTTCCTTGGAAGCCTACAGCATATTGTTCAAGTATCCTGCGGATATGCTCAAAGCTTACGGGGTGACGATCAGCGTGACTTTGATCGGAACGGCAGTCGGATTATTTCTGACCTCGATGACGGCTTATGTTCTATCTAGAAAAGATTTCAAGTGGCGCAACCACTTTTCCTTCTTTTTTTTCTTTACGACCTTGTTCAGCGGCGGGCTCGTACCATGGTATTTATTGATCGTCAACTATTTAGACCTGAAGGATACCTTGGTCGTGCTGATTGTACCGATGTTAATGAATGTGTTCTACATTATCGTGATGAAATCGTTTATGAGCAGCATTCCGGAGGCGATTACCGAGTCGGCCAAAATCGATGGGGCAAGCGATTTTCTAATTTTTTTGAAGCTGATTATTCCGCTCTCCAAGCCGGCGCTGGCGACAATCGGCCTGTTCATTGCTTTAGCTTACTGGAACGATTGGTACCATGCCCTGCTCTTTATTTCGAAATCCGAGCTGATGCCTCTACAGTACTATCTCTATCGGCTGTTAGGCAATATGGACGGAATGCGGAAGGCGATGATGCAGTCTGGGGTGGCCATGAACCTCGATATTCCGACAGAAAGCTTGAAGATGGCGATGACCATCGTAGCTACGGGGCCTATTCTAATCGCTTATCCGTTCATCCAGCGCTTCTTTGTTCAAGGGCTGACGATCGGTGCCGTTAAAGGATGACCGCAGGGAAACCTGGTTATCAATATAGCTGAACTCTTGAAACCATTATTTGATTGGGGGAAAATGCTTTGAAAGAGACTAAAAGAACGGTAACACTTCTATTGGCTGTTTTTCTGATGCTGGCGACGCTGCTCGGCGCTTGCGGCGGGGACAAGAATGCAGCGGAGAACGGCGCTTCCAACGTGGATAAAGGTAACGGCGGAGTCCGTAGCGCAGAGGTTACAGATGAAATTGATCTATCCAAGGAAGTTAAATTGAAGATGCTTCTCGTTGGGGGCAAGCCAGTGGATTATGAAGAGGTATTTGGCGAGTTGAACAAGCTCTTGAAGGAAAAAATCAATGCCACCGTGGAAGCGGAGTTCCTTGACTGGTCGGATTGGACGCAGAAATATCCATTGAAATTCGCCGCTAACGAGGACTTTGACCTCGTCTATACGGCAAACTGGGCATTTTATAATGACCAAGCAATCCGCGGCGGCTTCTTGGAGCTGACGGAGGATATGTTGGCGAAGTATACACCGAAAACGTGGGAGGCACTACCTAAGGCTGCGTGGGAGCAGGCGAAGGTATCCGGCAAAGTATATATGGTACCGCAGAACAGTAATGAGGTCGTTGATAAAGTTGTGCTCATTCGCGAGGATTTGCGCCAAAAATACAATCTTGATCCGGTGAACAGCCCGGAGACATACGCGGCTTACCTGAAGACGATTGCTGTCAATGAAAAAGGTGTAGGTGCTTTTGGCGCCAAACCAGGCGACGGTTGGAAATGGCATGAACTGGACGAGGTGTTGCTTGAGCAGCAGAATAACTGGAAGGTCGTAGATCCAAATGTACCGTTCGCGTTCCAAATGGATGATCCGGCCGGAAACGTATTTAATGTTTACGATACGCCTGAATTTGCGGAATTGTTGAAATATTATAAAGATTTGGTGGATAACGGCGCATGGTCGAAAAATATCATTAGCTATAAAAACGACATATGGCAGGATATGAAAGCTGGCAAGATCGCCTCATATGCACATAATCTGGGTACGGTTGCAATCAATATGTCGGAAGCTCGCCGGGATAAGCCGGAGTATGAAATGGCAATCGCTGATTTAACACCGGACAAAATGAAATCCGCAGCGGTATCAACGCAAAATGGTATGGCGATTCATGCCACCTCCAAAAATCCGGAGCGTGCGCTTATGCTGATCGACCTGCTTCAGAATGATAAAGAAATTCATGATTTGACGATGTATGGCATTGTCGGCAAGCACTACGAGCCGGTAGGCGATGATCAATTTACGCCTGGGCCAAGCTCCACGAATTATACCGGCTTCTCGAACTGGGGATGGAACTCCCTACTGAACCGCACGGATACAACCTATCCGAAGGAAGCTGACGAGATGCTAAATCAGTGGCAGGAGAAGGTATACCATTACCCGCTAGAGACCTTCGTCTTTGATGACAGCCAGGTGAAGAATGAAGTATCAAACATTGGCAACGTCATGCTTCGTTATGCGATTCCGCTTGAATATGGTCTGATTCAGGATATCAAAAAAGGCCAGGCGGAGTTAATTAAGCAGCTGCAAGCAGCAGGCATTGACAAAGTAGGCGCCGAGATGCAAAGCCAAGTAGATGCATTCCTAGCAGCGCAGAAAGAGTAGATACAAGGCTGCCCCAGACGATTTGTTTGGGGCAGCTTTTTAAAACAGCTTTTTAAAATTACGCTAGATTTGGTCTTTGAATTTTTTGGGCGTCACCCCATAAGTCCGTCTGAACATGCGGATAAAATAGCTTGTCTCCATGCCGAGCTTTTCCGCAACGCTCTCCACTGTGATAGCGGGATTCTCCTGAAGCAGTTGGGTCGCTCTGCGCATTCGTAATTGCAAAATGTACTGCTGCGGTGTCATGCCGTAGCTGGATACGAACAAACGGTGAAAATGCTGAGGGGAATATCCGGCAGCTCGGGCCACATTCGTTAACAGTAGTCTCTCGTTATAATGATCATGAATTAGCTTTACAGCGGCTTGTAGGGCAGGCTGAGGGCTTCCCGAGGAAGTGACGCGTTTTAGGATTTTTTTATCGCTGGTTTGCCCTTCGAGCAGGGAGATTGTCATGCCGTAGATACGCTTGGAGGCTTCCCAATAAGCCTGTTCCCCGTTAAGGCTGATCAGCTGCCACAGTGATTCCAGTTGGCTCCAGAGCAGTTCAAAGTTGGGTACCTGCAGAACGGTTAGCACGAGTTGATTCATTTGCTCTAAAAGGGATTCTGCCGCCTTGCCGTCAAAGGCCACAAAGCCTAAATCCCAATTTTCCGTTGATTCATAAGGAAAGTAGGCATGTGGTTGATTAGCGGGCAGGATCAAGGCCGTACCGGGTGTCAAAAGCATATCGGCTTGATCAGGAATTCTGAAGATCCCTTGACCGCTTCTGGACAAAAACAGCTGATGCGCAGGATAGCCCTCGGGACGCTCTAGGTGTTTTTGTTCATGGCTGCCGACGCAGTAAACATAGAGAGGGAGTATTTCTTCCAAATTCGTGAATTCGGCTAGCAGAAAAGGCATCATCGTGAATAGGACCTCCAAAGTTAGAAAATAGCGTACTTGCTCATGTGGTTAATTTTGGGAATAGTATTCAATGTTAAGATAGGACGATTTTTAGATGGATATGTTCTATGATTATAAGCGGTTTTTGGTCTATTATCAAAGGTAGATAAGTGAATATGACGATTTATAAGGAGAGATACAGTGATGACGAAGAAATTTCCGCCAATTAGTAATAAACTTCCTGTCCTAATGCATGGGGCCGACTATAACCCGGATCAATGGCTGCATGATCCAAAGGTTCTGGAAGAGGATATTCGCATGATGAAGCTCGCAAATTGCAATGTGATGGCGCTGGGCATGTTTTCTTGGGCAGCTCTTGAGCCGACGGAAGGCGTATTTACGTTCGAATGGCTGGACAAGGTGCTGGATTCGTTTGCGGAGAACGGGATCTATGCCTGGCTATCCACTCCGAGCGGTGCGCGTCCGGCCTGGATGTCAGCGAAATATCCTGAGGTGCTTCGTGTGGAAGCGAATCGTGTCCGTAATTTGCACGGGATGAGGCATAACCACTGTTATACCTCGCCGGTCTATCGGGAGAAGACGGCAATTATTAATGGGAAATTGGCTGAACGTTACGGTAATCATCCGGCTGTTATCGGCTGGCATATCTCGAACGAGCTTGGCGGGGATTGCCATTGCGATTACTGTCAGGATGCATTCCGGGCATGGTTAAAGGAAAAATACGGTACGCTTGAGGCGCTTAATTTTGCATGGTGGACTTCCTTCTGGGCGCATACGTATACGGATTGGAGTCAAATTGAATCCCCTGCTCCTCACGGTGAGAATATGGTTCATGGCCAGAACTTGGATTGGCGCCGTTTCGTAACAGATCAAATGACGGATTTCTGCGATCACGAAATTAAATCTGTGAAGACGGCAAACCCTGACTTGCCTGCAACGACGAATATGCATATGACCGATGGGCTGGATTACCGGAAATTAGCTAAAATTCTCGACGTGATTTCCTGGGATGTGTATCCGACCTGGCATGATTATAACAATGATATTGAGCTGGGCGCTTCGGTCTCGTTCTGGCATGATCTGTACCGCTCGCTCCAGCAGAAGCCATTCTTATTGATGGAGAGTACGCCGAGCTTGACGAACTGGCAGCCGATCAGCAAGCTGAAGCAGCCGGGCATGCATAAGCTATCCTCTCTACAGGCGGTTGCCCATGGATCGGATTCCGTTCAATACTTCCAGTGGCGCAAGAGCAGAGGCTCCAGCGAGAAGTTCCACGGTGCAGTCGTAGATCATGTAGGACATGAACATACGAGAGTGTTTAAGGACGTAGCAGATTTAGGTCGTACGCTTGCCGATATTTCGGAAATTGCGGGTACGCCGACTCCGGCGAAGACGGCAATTCTCTTTGACTGGGATAATCGCTGGGCAGTACAGGATGCGCAGGGACCGCGCAATTCGGGCATCCATTATGAGGAGACGGTCATGGCACATCATCGCGCGATTTGGGAACAGGGCGTGCCGACGGATATTATCGGCTCTGAGGATGATTTTGCCGGTTACAAGCTAATTGTGGCCCCGATGTTGTACCTGTGCCGAGAAGAGACAGGCCAGAAGCTGGAGAAGTTTGTCGAGAACGGCGGAACATTGGTAACGACGTATTGGTCGGGGATCGTGAATGAGCATGATCTGTGCCATCTTGGCGGGTTCCCGGGGCCGCTGCGCAAGACGCTTGGCATTTGGGCGGAAGAGATCGAGGGATTGTACGATCATGATCGGAACGGCATAGCAATGGCCGAGGGCAATGAACTAGGCTTTAACGGCAGCTTTGAATCCCATGAAATCTGCGAGTTGATTCATACGGAAGGAGCCGCGGTACTGGCAACTTATACGGACAGCTTCTATGCTGGCAGACCAGCATTAACCTTGAACCGGCTTGGAAAAGGCCGCGCTTATCATATGGCAACGCGCCTGAAGGATGATTTCCTCGGCGAGTTCTACAAGCAGGTTGTAGATGCAGCAGGTGTTGAGCGGGCCATTCATACGGAACTGCCAGCTGGTGTAACCGCCCAGGTTCGAACGGATGGAGAGTCGGATTATGTATTTGTAATGAACTTCAGCGGACAGGAGCAGTGCGTAAAGCTGGATGAGCGCTCTTATATGAACATGGAAACGGGCGATGCTGTTAGCGGGGAGCTTGCACTGCCTGTTCACGGAGTAGTTGTGTTGAAACGCCAGGCATAAGGCGGGCAGCAGCTAAGTTCTGTTCTAATCTGACGGAGAGAAAAGTGTTTCCTGGCCAGAGTATGAAGTAAATATCAATAATGAGTCATAGCCTAATAAACAAGCCGGTGCGAATGCCCGGCTTGTCTTCTCTGAATTGGTTTTTTCATATCGTTTTTCGTGAGAGGAGTTTTGATGATGCAATATTCTATTCAGGCTAATGTTGTCCCTAAAAATATACACCCTTCATCCTTACGGTTAGGCGGACGAAATCCTGCTGGAGATGAAATCAGCTTCACAAATTATTATATGGAGTTGAATGGAAAGCCGTATTTAGCGATATGTGGTGAATTTCATTATTCCCGCTACCCGGAAGTGAATTGGGGAGCAGAGATCAACAAGATGAAAGCATCGGGTATCAATATTCTCGCGACCTACATTTTCTGGAACCATCATGAGGAAATCGAAGGGCTGTACGATTGGCAAGGGAATCGCAATTTGCGCAAGTTCATCGAGCTTTGTCGGGACAGCGGCCTTTATGTGATTTTACGTATTGGGCCTTTCTGTCATGGAGAGGTACGTAATGGCGGGCTGCCGGACTGGTTGTTTGGCCGAACGTTCGATGTGCGCTCGAATGATGAGGGGTATCTGCATTATGTTCGCCGCTTATATGCGGAGATCGGCCGGGAAGCAGCGGGGCTGATGTTCAAGGACGGCGGGCCCGTCGTCGGCATTCAACTGGAGAACGAGCTTAATGCCGCCGCGGCGCTATGGGAGCTGACCGCGAAGCAGGGAGACGAGTATTTAAGCGGAGGCAGCCGGGGCAGCGAAGGGGTAAAGCATATGCGGCACCTGAAGGAACTGGCGATTGAAGCGGGGCTTGAAGCGCCGATTTATACGAGCACGGGCTGGGATAGGGCACCGGTGCTGGAGGATGAGGTGCTGCCGCTCTACGGCGGCTATGCCTATACACCTTGGAGCATTAGCGCGCACAATCAACTGCAGCAGCCGACGCGGGAGTATTTATTTGATAGCTACCATGATGAAGGGGTGGACGGGGATTTTACGCCACCGTACCCGAAGGAGAAATATCCATTTGCCTGCTGCGAAATGGGCGGGGGCATGCAGACCTGGTATTTATCCCGCTTTCAGGTCGAGCCGGAGAGTGTATCCGCAATGAGTCTGATGAAAATCGCTGGCGGCTGCAATTTTATCGGGTATTATATGTTCCATGGCGGAACAAATCCTGTGGGCCGTAGCGGTTATTTAAACGAGAGTACGACGCCGCGGATTACGTATGATTTTCAGGCCCCGATCGGAGAATTTGGTCAAATCAGGGAGTCAAATCACCAGCTTCGCCTGTTGCATTATTTCCTTAGAGCCTTCGGGGATCGACTTGCTCCACTGCCTACAGTATTGCCTGAAGGAGCGACCGAGCTTACGCCCGAGAACACGGATACCTTGCGTTACGCCTTACGTACAGATGGGAAGTCCGGTTTCATATTTGTGAATAATTATCAAGATCATGTTGAGATGAAGGGGCATGACGATGTTCAGTTCGATCTTCAATTGTCGGAGGGAAATCTTATTCTGCCTCAGTATAGTTCATTGACAGTTGGTAGAAAAGCTTCGTTTATGCTGCCGTTTCAATTTGATCTGTCCGGCTTGCTTTTGCACTATGCGACAGCACAGCCTGTAACCGTAATGGACTCAGGAGAAATAAGCACTTTTTTCTTTGTAATGCCTGAAGGAATCGATGGGGAGTTCGTACTGGCAGCAGCGGGGATTGAGAGCATCCTGAGCGATGCGGGAGTAGTACGGCTCGAAGAAGATGGAATTTATTGTATCATTGTGCCGCATGATGGATCGGCCATGATTCGCATTCGTCGCACAGATGGAAATGAAACCCGGATTTATGCGATGGCATCTCATGAAGCCTCTATGTTATGGGAAGTCGAGACGGGGATAGAAAAAAGCGAAGGTGAATCAGGATCAGAGCGGATTTCAACCTCTACACTAGATAATGGAAGAAGACGCCTTTTTTTCTCGGAAACACCGCTCGTTGGCATGGCAGAAGGGCTGGAGCTTTATAGCTATGGCTCGCATGAATTTTCGTTCCGGGAGTATAGACATGAAACGGATGAGCAGGAGTGGCTGACAAAGAAAAAGGACTGTCGAATTACAGTTCAACGGGAAGGCTGGTTTGAAACCTGTTATGTACAGATTCCGGCTAAAGAGATTAAAATGGATGTGAAGCGCATTCATGATCATAAGGCGCTGGTTTCCTTGGAGCCAGAAATATTGGACAACGTAGAGGATATCCTCTTGAAGATCGATTATACGGGGAATGTCGGCTATGCATTTTCGGAGGGCCGATTGTTTCACGATCATTTTTATAATGGAGCCCCATGGGAGATCGGTTTGTCGCGGTTCAAGGAGGCTATTCAAGGCGGAGAAATCGTATTGGAGACGACCCCACTGCGTAAAGGTGTTATGAAAGTGGCACAAGATGCGGCTATGGCGGTGGAGCAGGTGTTCGAGGGAGAGCAGACGGCCAAGTTCCATCAGGTATCAGCAGAGCCAGTATACCGTGTAACGATGACGAGTCGAATGAAAAAGTTGTAGAAACAGGAGGACTTCCATATGTTAAACACAGAGCAAACCATTGAACTGCTGCAAAACGGTACAGCAAAAAAATTACTGTCCAAAATGTACGGTGAAGGACAGTTATCGGAGCAAATCGCTCGATACAGTGCATTAATCGAATCCTTTAGGACGCATTTTGGAGACGGGGCTCTAGCTTTATTCAGTGCACCCGGACGCTGCGAAATCGGTGGAAACCATACGGATCATAACCACGGGAAGGTGCTGGCGGGCAGCATTAATCTGGACACCATTGCGGCAGCGGTGAAGGTGGATGAGCCGGTCATTACTTTTATTTCGGAAGGTTACCCGGGCCGATTCGAGGTGGATTTGAATCAACTGGAGGCGGTTGAAGGAGAGGTTGCTACTTTATCGCTGGTTCGTGGAATTGTCTCCGGGTTTAAGGAAATGGGCTACGAAGTCGGCGGTTTCAAAGCCTATATTACGAGCAATGTCATTCCCGCATCGGGGCTCAGTTCTTCAGCTTCGTTCGAAATGCTGATCGGCAGTATTTTGAACACGTTCTATAATGAGTCCAAATTAGAGGCTGTCACTTTGTCCAAAATCGGCAAATATGCGGAGAACAAGTACTGGAACAAGCCGTCCGGCTTGCTCGATCAAATGGCTTGTGCTTACGGCGGGCTCATCACGATTGACTTTGCGAATCCCGAGCAGCCTGTTATTCAGCCAGTAGACTATGATTTTCAAAGCAGCGGTTACTCCTTGGTCATCGTCAATACGGGCGGCAATCATGCCGATTTGACGGAGGATTACGCCGCTGTGCCACATGAAATGCATGCTGTCGCTAAGGCGCTTGGCGCTGAGGTTTGCCGTGATCTGTCACCGGAGGATATTTATCGCAACCTGAATTCTCTGCGTGAGCAATGCGGAGATCGCGCAGTATTGCGGGCGCTGCACTTTTTTGCAGAGAATGATCGCGTGGATGCCCAGGTAGAAGCTCTGCA
Organism: Paenibacillus lentus; assembly: GCF_003931855.1. Classification (NCBI taxonomy): domain Bacteria; kingdom Bacillati; phylum Bacillota; class Bacilli; order Caryophanales; family Paenibacillaceae; genus Paenibacillus; species Paenibacillus lentus. Next base: position 2,471,522 of record NZ_CP034248.1, read on the forward strand.
GGGCGGACAATTGGATAGATTTCTGGGGCTGATCACGGATTCGGGAAACTCCTCCTGGAAGTGGCTGCAGAACTGTTATCAGGAGACCGATGTGCGCCATCAAGGCATTACGGTTACGCTGGCGCTGACGGAATCTTATTTGAAATCGATTGGAAAAGGGGCCTGTCGGGTACATGGCGGCGGATTTGCCGGCGTGATACTAACGATTCTTCCAAATGAAGAAGCGCCAAAGTATGCCCAGTTTATTAAAGAAACGATCGGCACTTCCACTTTTATTATCAACGTACGGGAGCAAGGAGCGATCTGTTTGGACCTGGAAGGCTAGGGCTGAGTGAAAGAAACAGAGGACAAACTTAAGGAAGCGCAGATGGCGATTTAAGCTATTATATTGTGTTGAATACTAGTTTGAAATGGAAGCAGTTATTCTAGAAATGTCTAGGGTAGCTGCTTTTTTTTGAAATCACTTTACAAAATTGTTTTACGAAAACATATACCATTTTAAATTTATTATTCCAAAATATTTACTTTTATAGTATATTATAGACTGAGGAAAGCGCTATCATACTCTCTGGACAAATTTTATTCAATGGAGGAATGTCAAATGCGTTATCGGAAATTGCTTTTATCAATCATCAGCAGTGTGGCTATTGTTGGTTCTGCGGTAGGTACAGCCTTGGCGGCGCATTGGAACTTGACCGGCGATGTCGGCGTCCATGATCCGTCCATCATTAAGGAAGGCTCGGTCTGGTATACGTTTTCAACAGGACAAGGCATACAAGTGCTTCGGTCGGATAACGGCACCAACTGGTATCGTGTTCCCCAAATTTTCTTGAGTCCGCCATCCTGGTGGAAAACTTATGTGCCGAATATGACGACAAACGATGTATGGGCTCCGGATGTCAAGCTGTACAACGGTCGGGTGTGGCTTTACTATTCCATTTCAACCTTTGGGAAAAATACCTCGGCGATCGGTCTTGCTTCGGCAACGAGTGTAGGGGCGGGGAGTTGGCGGGATGACGGGCTTGTCATTAAGTCTGATCCTTCCGTGGATTACAATGCGATCGACCCGAATCTGGTCATCGATGCATCCGGAAATCCGTGGCTGGCTTTTGGCTCCTGGTTCAGTGGCATTAAGATCACAAAGCTGGACAAAACGACGATGAAGCCGACGGGCAGCCTCTATTCGATCGCCAAGCGGAGCAATGGGATAGAGGGCGTGTCTATCGTATATCGTAACGGCTATTATTACATGTTCGCTTCCATTGACAATTGCTGCCAGGGCTCGAACAGCAACTATAAAATCGTCGTTGGGCGATCAACGAGCATCACCGGGCCTTACAAGGATAAGAGCGGGGTAGACATGATGAACGGCGGGGGAACAGTACTCGATGCGGGCAATACGCGTTGGGCGGGTCCTGGCGGACAGCATGTGTATAACAATGTAATTGCAAGGCACGCTTATGATCGGGAAGATAACGGTAATCCGAAGCTGCTTATCAGCGATTTGAACTGGGATTCTAGCGGCTGGCCTACGTATTAGGACAGAGCGATCTTGATTTTGAACATATCATTGACATACGAAAGCTGAAATTTAAATGGTCTGAGCCAGCTAGAACTGCAAAAGGAGAATTCTATTAACAGGGTTTTTTATTTATAAAAATGTGAAACAAATGGTATGCCAGTTTTATGCTGGCTTGCATTCTAATATTTACCTCCTTTCCCTTGCAAGCCAGCGCGGCCTCTACCACATTCATTATCCAGTCGCGTCTTATTCCTCGGCAGACCCGCATGTGATGAAGCATACGGACGGTTATTATTATTTTGTCCATACTTCACAGAACTGGGATGGAAGTGACGATGTAAGTAGAGTAGAGATCCGTTGATGGAACTGACGATGTAGGTAGAGCAGAGATCCGTTGATGGAACTGACGATGTAGGTAGAGCAGAGATCCGTTGATGGAAGTGACGATGTAAACATGTCGAAGTTTTGTTACCTGCTTTTGTGACGATTTCGTTCATAGGATCGAGCAACTGCTGCTAAGCACCCTCAGTCCGGGGGAACTTGTATGAAAAATCATACACAATCCCTCATTTAGCGGCTTGCAGCGTGATTGTGTATGAAAAATCGAACACAGTCGCTCGTTTAGCGGCTTGCTGCGTGATTGTGTATGAAAAAGCATACACAATCGCTCGCCCAGCTGCTTGTTGCGTGATTGTGTATGAAAAATCGAACACAGTCGCTCGTTTAGCGGCTTGCTGCGTGATTGTGTATGAAAAAGCATACACAATCGCTCGCCCAGCTGCTTGTTGCGTGATTGTGTATGAAAAATCGAACACAGTCGCTCGTGCAGTGGCTTTATGCGTGATTGTGTATGAAAAATCATACACAATCCCTCGTGCAGTGGCTTGCAGCGTGATTGTGTATGAAAGATCATACACAATCGCTCGTGCAGTGGCTTTATGCGTGATTGTGTATGAAAAATCGAACACAGTCGCTCGTTTAGCGGCTTGCTGCGTGATTGTGTATGAAAAAGCATACACAATCGCTCGCCCAGCTGCTTGTTGCGTGATTGTGTATGAAAAATCGAACACAGTCGCTCGTTTAGCGGCTTGCTGCGTGATTGTGTATGAAAAAGCATACACAATCGCTCGCCCAGCTGCTTGTTGCGTGATTGTGTATGAAAAAGCATACACAATCGCTCGTTCAGCGGCTTGCAGCGTGATTGTGTATGAAAGATCATACACAATCGCTCGTGCAGTGGCTTTATGCGTGATTGTGTATGAAAAATCGAACACAGTCGCTCGTTTAGCTGGTTTATGCGTGATTGTGTATGAAAAAGCATACACAATCGCTCGTTCAGCGGCTTGCTGCGTGATTGTGTATGAAAAAGCATACACAATCGCTCGTTCAGCGGCTTGCTGCGTGATTGTGTATGAAAAAGCATACACAATCGCTCGTTCAGCGGCTTGCTGCGTGATTGTGTATGAAAAAGCATACACAATCGCTCACGTTACTCCTTGCTCCAAATGGAAAAGAACTTAATCCATTAGTCTACGTGCGCTCGCATTAACGAGTACGACTTCATTGACCAATAAAAATTCGTCGTCCAGCTGTTTGTTTATCTCCTCAACCTCAAACTAACGATACATTTAGGTTCGAGCACTTTTCTCTGAAAAAGTTGATTTAGCATATACAATCAGAAAAATTGTCACTCTCATAATATCCCTATCCCTATCTCTATCTCTATCTCTATCCCTTCCTGCTTAAATCCTAGGGATAAGTAGACAACTATGGGATGCTGTTCTAACGTCATTTTCATTTATAAAAAGCGGAAGCTATAGCGGGTTTACTATGCCGCCAGCATCCGCTTTACTATGCCGCCAGCATCCGCTTTACTATGCTGTCAGCATCCGCTTTACTATGCTGTCAGCATCCGCTTTACTATGCCGCTAGCATCCGCTTTACTAAGCCGCTAGCATCCGCTTTACTATGCTGTCAGCATCCGCTTTACTAAGCCGCTAGCATCCGCTTTACTAAGCCGCTAGCATCCGCTTTACTATGCTGTCAGCATCCGCTTTACTATGCTGTCAGCATCCGCTTTACTATGCTGTCAGCATCCGCTTTACTATGCCGCTAGCATTCGCTTTACTATGCTGTCAGCATCCGCTTTACTAAGCCGCTAGCTTCCGCTTTATTATTCCATAACTGGCAGTGTAATTTTGATGGCTGTACCGTATCCTTCCTCGCTTTCGATTTGGATGCCGTAATTTGCTCCAAACAATAACTGAATCCTCGAATGGACATTGTTGATCCCGATCCCGGATAAATGATGTTTCTTCTTTTCATTCATCCGCTCCACGCCCGAGGACATACCCACCCCGTCATCCATGATCTCGATCATTAAGTTATCTTCAAGCCGGCGTATAAAAATATGAATATTCCCGCTGGCGATTCCCGGGAAAGCATGGAAAAATGCATTCTCTACAAAGGGTTGAATGATCAGCTTCGGAACGAGGAGCTGCTTGCAGTCCTCTGCGATCTCATAATGAACCTTGATTTGCTCCCCGTACCTGATCTGGTTAATAAACACGTAGTGCTTGAGCATTTCAATCTCGGTTTCCACAGTCACTAAATCCTCGGTCGAACCAAGTGTGCTCTGCAGCATCGAAATGAGGCTATCGATCGTTTGATCCACCTCATCCGTTCGGCGCATTTTACCCAAATATTTAATCGAGCTTAGAGTATTGTATAAAAAATGTGGATTGATCTGCATTTGCAGCGCATTGAGATCAGCCTTTCTGCGCTCTTGCTGCTCGAATACCAGCCGATCTGTATACTGATCGATTTCACGGATCATCCGATTGTAGGCCTTGGTCAGCACGTTCGTCTCATAGCTGCCGCCCTCCTTTAATGGATGAAACTTCAAATTATCCCCTTTAGAGGTTTGCATTGTTTTGACCAGTTGATTTAGCGGGCGGGTGATGCGTCGGCTCAAAGAATAGACGAACGGCATGGTGATAAGAAGCACGATGCTGATGGCCGTAACAATCTCCGTGGAAATGCTGTATAAGGGTGCAAAAGCAGTTAGCTGATCGATCTCCTTTAGCAAGTAAGCATTGAACTCCGGCAAATAATAGGAAATATAGGTCTGCTTGCCTTCTGAATCCGACCATACGCCGCCCTGCTGCGTGACGTGATTAGCCGTAGATAAAAGGGAGATATCCTTCTTGGTGATCGAATCTTTGCGACTGCTGGATAGTATCGTGCCGTCCGAGGAGATCAATGAAATATGGATGCCTTCGGAAATATAGGGACTGTATTTGCGGTAAATATTCAGCTCATCCATGACGACTGCCGTATATCCGTACATCCAGCCGGTTACGCTGTCAACTAGAGGTTTGGTCGCGAAAATATAGTTGTCATACGGGACAGATTCTACGAATAGATCTGGGCTGCTGTTGTAGCGGATCCGATTGGGAATCGTCCCGTCTACGGTCATATAGGTCGAGACGATATCCTGGGGGATTTTGTCCCATTTTAAGGCGTTGCTTGAATAATGTCGGCCGCCTAACCCTGGTAGTGCGGAGACGATGATATGCGATTTCTCCGGGCTTAAATAATCCTTGTACAAATCGATGTATTTACCCAAGGTCATGACTAGGTTAATTTGCTCCTGCGGGGTGTTTGCAGGCTTCGTGATATAGTTTCTGAATTCACTGCTGCTGTTGATTTGCAGCATCGTATTGACGACTTGGTCGTTGTAATTCAGCAGCTCGTCCTTCACAAGGTTCATGTTGGCAGACGCATTTTTGACGACCTGATTCAGTAAAATCCGCTCTGAGATCCTTGATGACGCCAGCGTCAGCAGCAATGAAATAATCAGAATGCCTGAGAGCATCAGGGCAAGAATTTTAATAAAGATGCTGTTTTTTCGCAGCACGTTGAACACCTGTCTTTATTGTGAGATTTGATTGCGGTATTCCACTGGGGTCATCCCGGTCATCTTTTTGAATACCTTGGAAAAATAATTGTGATCCGAGAACCCGGTCAACCGGCTTATTTCCGACACTGATAATTTACAGTCAAGCAGCAGCTCCTTTGCTTTGTCCGTTCGTACCCGGTTAATATAGGAAGTCAGATTCTCATTTGTGCGCTGCTTGAAATAGGAGGATAAGTAACTGTAATTCAAATGTAGCTTATCGGCCATTTCGGACAGAGAAATATCGTTCGCATAGTTTTCATGAACATACGCGTAGATTTGCTGGAGAATCGGCGATGGCTGCTGATCTGAACGTGGGAGTATGCTTTTTAGATCCTGCAGGAAACGGAGCATGATTCCTTCAAGCTCATTGATATGAAAAGCCAGGTCTATTGTCTTGAACAGCTTTAGCTTGGACGAGCTGAGCTCGGCGACAGGCTGCTTCAACTGCTCAAGTGTACTCATTGCGGTATAAATGAGATTCTGGCACAGTCGTTTCAAGCTATATTCATCATAGGCCATGCTTGTAGTTATTTCTGAGAAAAGCGTTTCCAAAAGTACGCTGGCTTCATCGATGGAGAAGCTGCGCAGCGCCGCCGTGAAATGCTCCTGATTAAAGTCCACTTTCTCGCTCTGCATTAGGATTTCATCCACCGGTACAAGATTTTTCTCAGTAAAGTATAACAGCTTCCCAAGATAGGGAGTCAATCTAGTATGCTCTTCCTTAATTTGTTGTAGATCCCCAAAGGCATCCGAGAGAACGAACGAAATATAGGAGAGAGCCTGCCGTGCCTGTATCGAAAATCGTTTCAAGGCGGATAACACCTCTACGGATTGATGCGATTCATAATTCACGAGTAGCAGACATTCACTTTTTAGGAAAACAAGGGCATGATCCAGGCCAGATAAGTGTTCTGCGGTCAGCTCGATCAATCTAAGTTCCAATTGGCTTTGGGTATAGTTGGTTCTCGACAGCAGCAAGCTCGTGCTCGCTTTGGCGATGACAAAAAGCTCGGATTTGAAATGTTCGCGCAGCTCCTCAAGTATGGTTTCATTATGTTTGTCTTCTTCTATAGGGCTATAATGGCTGCCTAGCCATTGTCCTAATAACAATGAAGGATCATTTTTAGTTGAACCATAGTCTTGTAGGCTCAGATCAAGACCGCTGCATAACGACTGGATTAACGAGATTAATTCGGTAGCCGAGACTTTAGGTTTAAGTAAATAGTCGGTGACCCCGTATTTGAATACTTCACGAACATAATTGAATTCACTGTAGCTGCTCAGCACGACGATTTTAACTTCGGGATGCTCTTTGCCCATAATTTTGGCGAATTCGACCCCATCCATGATCGGCATGACAATATCGGTGATGACTACATGTGGATGAACTTCTTCTATATATTGGAGAGCTTCCAAACCATTCGAGGCCTGGGCAACGATTTCAATGCCATACTCGCTCCAATTACATAGATGCAGCATACCTGTGCGTAGAATCGCTTCATCATCCACGATCATTACCCGATAGTTTGCGGAGCGTTCTTCCATGTTTACACCTCACCTGTATAGTCCTTTGTCCTCATCATATACCAATCCCTGTGATAAAGGTATGATCGGACGAGGCAAAAGCTGAAAATACAAAATAACTGCTACTACCCATAATTTTTACTAAGTAAGTGATTACAGCAGGCTGCAAAGCAATAATTACTGCTAATATTGAGCTAAATTTGATTATACTTCGCTTTTTTTATTTTTTAAAATAGATTGTGAATCACATGAAACGCTTACAAAAATAAATCAAAAGGGGTTGTAAAGATTGAAAAAATGGTTATCCATATTGCTGCTAGTTTCCATGACAGCATCACTACTTGCGGCGTGCGGTTCTTCGAATTCGAATTCTGCAGAGAAGGAAGGCGATGATGCCGGAGCCGCCGGAGCAAAGAAAGTGGTTGCTTGGGCGTGGGATCCCTCCTTTAACGGAGCCGCGCTGAAAATTGCTGAGGATTTATATAAGAAAGATCATCCGGATTTCCAGCTTGAAATCGTCGATATGGCAAAAGCGGATCTGGAGCAAAAGTTGAATACGAATTTGGCTGCAGGCGTGAAAGACGGACTACCCGACATTATTCTAGTGAACGACCCGAATATTCAAAAATACGTTACTGCTTACCCGGGAACATTTGCTGACTTTAAAGAGAAAGTGGACTTTACGCAATTCTCCCCTTATAAAGTGGATGCGTTGCGGATCGAGGATAAGATTTACGGCGTTCCGTTCGACATCGGTGTTACAGGAATGTTCTACCGCTCCGATTATCTTGAGGAAGCTGGCTATACGGCAGAAGATCTCGAGAACATTACATGGGATGAGTATATTGAAATCGGTAAAGTTGTGAAGGAAAAGACTGGAAAATACATGGCTACGATCAATCCGAATGATGAAGCGTTAACTTCGATCCTATTGCAATCCGCTGGCTCCTGGTACATTACGGAAGACAATAAAGGAAACTTTGTCGACAACCCGGCTATGACGGAAACGCTTCGTGTCTATAAAGCGATTGCAGATTCCGGAATTGCCAAGCCGGTAACCGGATGGAGTGAGTTTGTAGGCAGCTTCAACGCAGGCGACGTAGCTACCGTTGTATCCGGTGTATGGCAAATCGCATCGATTATGGATGCTCAGGATCAAAGCGGAAAATGGAGAGTTGCTCCGATCCCAAGATTGGAAGTCGAAGGCGGCGTAAATGCTTCCAACGAGGGCGGTTCCAGCTGGTTCGTGCTTGAAGGCTCCGCGAATAAGGATTTGGCGATTGATTTCTTAGCAAAAACGATTGGCGGCAGTACGGAATTTTATGAGCGCTTCCTAACAGAAAACGGAGGAGTCGGATCGTTTATCCCTGCTTTCTCCAGTGAAGTATACAATCAAGAGCCAGAATTCTTTGGCGGACAACCTATTTACAGCGACTTCACAAGATGGTCGACAGAGGTTCCAGGTATTTCTTTGGGAATGTACACGCAAGAAGCTAAGGATGCACTCAAGAACGAGCTGCCTAACATTTTGAACGGTGCAGATTTGACCCAAAGCTTGGCTAATATCCAGAAACACTTTGAACAGCAGGTGCAATAAATACTAAATTAGCGGGTGGTAACCGATGGGCAGTAAATGGAATAAATCTTCTTTGATGGGATGGCAGTTTGTCCTATTGCCTTCAGCGCTTATTTTATTGTTCAGCTTCTATCCCATGGTACAATCCTTGCTCTTGTCGTTTCAGTCTGGCAAAGGAACGGTATATCAATATGTAGGCCTCGCCAACTATGTACGCTTGTTCTCAGATCCGATGTTCAAGCAAGCGGTGCTGAATACAGTGCTATACCTGGTTGTCCAGGTGCCGATCATGCTGATGCTAGGGCTTGTAATCGCTTATTTCCTGAACATGCCGAAGCTTCGCTTCAAAGGGTTTTATCGTACGGCCATATTTTTACCCTGCGTAACATCGCTGGTATCTTACGCGGTGCTGTTCAAGAGTATTTTTGCAGTGGATGGTGTTCTGAATCGGATGCTGATGTCGATTCATTTGATCCAAGAGCCAGTTGCCTGGCTCATGGATCCGGTTTGGGCACGCGTGGTCATTATTGCGGCGATTACTTGGCGTTGGACGGGGTATAACATGATCTTTTATTTATCGGCCATGCAAAATATCGATCCTAGCGTCTATGAGGCGGCTTCTATTGATGGGGCGTCGAAGACGCGGCAATTTTTCAGTATTACCGTTCCAATGTTAAAGCCAATCATTTTGTTTACGGCGATTATTTCTACGAATGGTACGCTGCAATTGTTCGATGAGGTCGTCAACATCACGAACGGTGGTCCAGGCAATTCAACGATGACGATATCTCAGTACATTTATAATTTATCTTTTGTATATACGCCTAACTTTGGTTACGCGGCTACAGTGTCCTACGCAATCGTCGTAATGGTTGCTGTGCTAGCATTGCTTCAACTCAAGGTCGGAGGTGAGAAACAATGAGAAAATTAAGCTCGCTGGGTATTCATTTATTTCTGATCATTGCGTCCGTTATTTCTCTGTTTCCCTTCGTCTGGATGTTGATCGGCATGACCAACAGCTCGTCCGATATCGTTAAGGGCAAGTTCAGCTTTGGTTCGATGCTGCAAAGCAATATCGCAAAATTGTTAGATATGACGAGCTTGGGTGCTGCCTTTGGGAACTCGGCCTTGATTGCGATCGTCGGTACCGTAGGCACGTTGATTTTAAGTTCTATGGCTGGATACGGATTTGAAATTTACCGTTCCAAAGGTAAAGATCGGCTGTTCGGCTTGCTCATGCTCTCCATGATGATGCCGTTTGCAGCAGTTATGATTCCACTGTTCCGGATGTTCAGTAATATTGGATTGCTTAATACGCCAACAGCGGTTATCCTGCCATCCATCACGACGGCATTCATGATCTTCTTCTTCATGCAGAATACGAAATCGTTTCCGCGTGAGCTGCTGCAGGCGGGGCGGGTTGACGGGCTTGGCGAGTGGCGTTTGTTTGCCCGTGTCTACGTCCCGACCATGAAGCCGACCTATGCGGCTGCGGCGATCATTACATTTATGAACTATTGGAACAGCTTCCTGTGGCCTTTGATTGCATTGCAGACACAAGATAAGAAGACATTGCCGTTGATCGTATCCTCTTTGGCCTCCTCCTATAATCCGGATTACGGAATTATTATGGTTGCCATCGTTGTGACGACACTGCCGACGGTGTTGATTTTCTTCCTGCTGCAAAAGCAATTTGTACAGGGGATGCTCGGTTCGGTGAAATAAAATCAAAAATAGTAAGATAGAGAAGGATATTGTACGTATTTTATCTGAAGGAAGTAGCCAGTTTCTAGTGGGGAGATAGTCGAGGAGAGAAAAGGAAAAAGAGCCTTGCCGTGAATGCGGCAAGGCTCTTTTGGATGAAGAGACTACTTCTTGAACCCGGCATTAACGATTCCAAAGTAGAGCTTATCTTTGTAATCCATGTCGGAATCGGTGTTGGTAATAACGATTTTTAGTTTGTTGATGTTTGTTACGTTAACATCGAAATCAATTGGAAGCACGCCCTTCTCCAGTTTGTCGGATGTATAGAGGAGCTGATCGTCTCCGTAAATTTTAAGCGTAGCGTGGGCCTCCTCCGAGGAACGGCTGTCATAGTGGAGGACGAAGCTGCCGCTAAATGATTTGTATTTCTGATTCAGCAGATATTCTCTCTCCATAGCCAGACCGTGCGTGGCACCCGTGCCGGAGCCGACAAGCTCGAACTTCAGGCCGTTATTATAATTCGTTCCGGCGTTATCCATGTCGTCTTCCGAACTCCAGGCTACTACTTTGTTGCTGCTGTGGCTCTTCCAATCCAGATGTCCCCATTTGATACTTTGACTTTCGCTAAGGAAATCGAGTGAAGATAGGGGAACATCGTGATCGTTTGCATTGACTTTGCCTATATAAATGCTATTGCCTGGAGCGTCCCATGTTACTTTGCTGTTGAAGGCTTCTCCTACCGCCCGGACGGGAAGATACGTGGTTCCTTCATAGACGAGCGGTTCGATTTTGTTGCCCTTGGCATCGGTTGATTGGACGAGCTTGCCGTCGACGTAAATTTTCGTGCCGTTAAAGAAGGCGGTAATTTGCTTTTGAAGTGGAGCCGCCCATGCAGAGGTAGCTGTTGTCAGTACGGCAGCAGCTACGAAGCCAGTACTAAAGATAGCGATTTTTTGTTTGAAGTTTTGTTTGTTCATGCTGTTATCCCTCTTTCTTTAAATGTAGGAATGATCATCCCTATTTTGTATATCGGACATATAGGCCTGATTTTAATATTGAATTTTTTATATAAGATGAACTAAAGAATGGGATACAGGTAGATAGGAAGTTATCTCTAAATGGGGTGCGAGGTATTTCCATAGGGAGTGGAAGGTACCTCAAAAGGGGAGGGGATAATTCCAAACGAAAAGCTCCCTGAAAAAAGCTGTATCGAGAGCGTAAGCTCGGGATGCTTTGGGAGCATCAGTTTTTTTGGGGGGTTGATCGGGTTACTTTTGGTCATCGTTGTTCACTCTTGTTGCGATTGATAGTTATTAATCATTATTGGTCAGCACTAGTCACCCTTGATCACCTTGGTCGTCATTGGTCGCCATTGTGATCGGAATTCTACCTCTTATGAATCTATAGCCTCCAAGAAATTGGAGCAGCAGTAATTGCAGGGGCGGTTTACGTACTTGCCTACATCCATTTAATTGATCATCTTAATTTACAAGCATAATAATCGCAGGGGCTCCATGCCAAGCGAGCCGGCGCGTAATTATCGAACTATAGCCATTCGCGCTGGGAGCTGCGCGCGGTACGAAAATTCCAATACAAATCAAAATCAGGCATCAAGCTTCATATGTGGAGGCTGTATTTGATGGCTGTTTGTCTTGCGGAGCGTGACGGCTCAGCAAGTAGCCCGCCAGAGAAGCCAATGTTTGCTGAAAAACCATGCCTAGTACAACGGGAACGGCAACCGGGGCGGGGAAGTAGGTTACGGCCAGCACGGCTCCTGCACTAATATTACGCATCCCGCCATTGAAGGTGAGCGCGACCTTGTCGGCATAGCTCCAACCCATCAGTCGAGAGAAGGCGAGGCCCAGCAAATAACCAATAGAAGCAATGGCGACAATAATGACTGCAAGTCCTGCCAATTGCAGACTGAAATTCATCAGATAAGGGGCAACCACCGAGCCGTTAATGGCTACAATGGCGGCCATAGCCAGCTTGGAGAACGGGTTCAGTCTTCCCCCCCATACAGGGGCGATTGCGCCTCTGCTCCACTCATTGAGAACCATGCCGATTAACGAAGGAACGACAATCATCCAGAACAGGCTGCTCATCATAGCGGCCACATCTAGCTGCACGTCAGCTCCCACAAGAAAGGATAGAATGCCAGGAACAATAAAAGGAGCCAGCATCGTATCGATGAGAATGATCGATAGCGTCAAGGCGATGTTGCCTTTATATATGCTGACCCAAACGAAGCTGCTGACCCCTGTCGGAATGCTTGCAGCGAGTATAAGACCGGTGATCATGTATATGTCTTCGGAATAGAAAAGATAGCCGAAAGCCATCGCAATCAGAGGCATCGCTAGATGTAAGATGAACAGACATATGATTAATGGAAAGGGCTTTTTGAGCACATTCATAAAATCCTTGAACCCTAGGCTGATGCTTCCGGCAAATGTCATAAAGGCGAACAGCCATGGGGAAAGATAGGTAAATGAAGACAGGCGGCTGCCGCAAATTACACCAATGATAATGCTTACTGGGGTGATCAAAGGCATCATGCGGTTCAGCCAACGGTTTACAGAGAGCAGCATGTTTGATACGTCCTTTACTATCAGCATAATTACGTGTAGACATACTCCTATATTAATAGAATGAACAGAAGGTTCAAGCATAAATGCTATCTGAGGTTCAAATATGTTATGGGATTAAATTTAATACTGCAATAACATGCTGGGCGCTTTATTATAACAAACCTCGGTTATCGTTTATATATGCATATCTTTGTATAAATTCTGAAAATGTGAACAGCATGAGGAGGATTATGTTAAAAAATGAGCAAAATGAAGTGGCCCAAAAAGAAACTTTTTACCGTAACCCTATCTTTAACTGTATTATTAAGCGGCCTTAGCGGAGGCTATGCAAGCGCTGCTGCCATTCCAGAATCAGTAGTCCCGCCTAAAGCGTCTTGGGGATATTTTGTGGACCATTATAAAAATAATAGTAAAGATAATTTATCAACGACAATTAATCCGGCAATCGGGATTCTCTCGGAATTTGAGAAACTGTGGACTCCCGGAGAAGGCTGGAATACTGGAACCAAATTGAGCGAAACATTGCTGGATGACAACATTCAAAAGGTTGTTGAAATTACAGCTAACCGTACGGCCAGTGAGGCGGAAGGCGCCTATTACGATGATCGCAGAAAACAAAGCTACAGTGTCATCGAGGGCTTGGGTTCGCTTACTGATATATACCGAGTTAAAGCCGGAGCTACAACGACCATTAAAAATATTCCGGCGGATGCTACTGCGAAAAAATACGATGACGAAGGGACGAATTCAGGCAACCCAGAATCATCCCTGGGTAATATGGTTCGCTTGGTGAATACATTGCGCGGCACTTATTCCTCAACGAATCCGTCCAAGAGCTTCTACAATTATGCACGGCCTTTCCGTTGGAGCGATGAGGTAGCCGTTCTGCCGACTCTTATTCCTGCACAAAATTCCGATCCCAGCAATGATGGCGGTTATCCTAGCGGTCATACGAATGCTGCATATCTAACGGCATTTGCGATGGCGTATGCTGTACCGGAGCGTTATCAGGAGCTGCTCACTCGTGCTTCGGAGCTTGGTCATAATCGGATAGTAGCCGGTATGCATTCACCGTTCGATGTAATGGGTGGACGAGTGATGGCGACTGCGCTGGCCGCCGCGATTCTGAATGATCCAGCCAACCGTGACTTGAAGAAGGCTGCCTATGAGGAAGCGCACAATATACTGCTTACCCACATTGGAACTGCAGTTGACCGATTTGGCGATTACGAATCGAATAAGCAAATTTTCACGGAGCGATTGACCTATGATTTCTCGCAGTCGGGTTCAACCGATAAGGCGGCTGTCGTGCCGAAAGGAGCTGAGGTGCTGCTGGAGACACGTCTGCCTTACCTTGACGACACGCAGCGCCGCTGGGTGCTCGCCACGACGGCTCTTCCTTCCGGGTATCCCGTGCTGGATGATGCAGAGGGCTGGGGGCGTCTCAACCTATTCGCAGCAGCGGATGGATACGGTGCATTGGTGGGTGACGTTACCGTAACTATGGACAGTGATCAGGGAGGGTTTCATGCCGAGGACCGCTGGCGTAATGATATTTCAGGCGAGGGTAAGCTGATCAAGAAGGGAACCGGCACTCTGCAGTTGGAAGGCAGCAACAGCTATTCCGGAGGGACTCAAATTGATGAAGGCACACTTGAAGCCTGGTCCGAAACGGCTTTTGGAATCGGCGAAGTAGTTAATAAAGGAGGCACGATCGTTAGCAATGTTTCGGGAAAGCTGACGATCGAGGGGAATTTCGAGCAGTCGGATAAAGGGACGCTGGAGCTTAATCTCAGCAGCTCGAATGATGCGCTACGGATTAAGGGAGCGGCAGCGTACGGAGGCAAGCTGCGCGTAAATTTTGTGGATGGTTATGTGCCTAGTGGTGTAATCTCGGTTATTACAGATGGAAGCCCGGATAAAAATGGGGTGTTCTCTTCGGTAGAAACCGTTGGACTGTCGAGCGGATATCAGGTTCAGGTGATCTACAATGGCCATAGCGTTCAATTGCAAATTAAAAAATAAGTAAATTCTACTGAATCTAAATAATATCAAATAAAAAGCCAATCTATCGCATGCCATGCCGATAGATTGGCTTATATATTTCTTTTCTCTATGATTATAGTGTGACGATCCAATTACAGGCAACCGTAGGCTGCTGCGCGGACGCGAGGATGATGATACTCTTCCATGTTAGGAAACAATTGATGCATGTACACAACCGAGAAGCCTTCGCTTGGATCGACAGAGGCCCAAGTGCCTGCGGCACCGGTCCAGCCAAATTCTCCAAGGGAGCTGTTGGAGTGGCCTGCGGCAGGATCCATCATCGTTCTAACGCCGAGTCCGTAGCCGTATCCGTCATTTTTGAAATCAGCCAGCTGAGTCTCGTTCAAGTGATTGGTCCGCATGAGGTCAATCGTCTTCCTGCCGATGATTTGTTCCCCTTTCCAAGTGCCGCCATTGGCCAGCATTTGCGTGAAGGCTAAATAATCTCTTACGGTCGAGTAGAGTCCAACTCCTCCACCTTCATATAGAGAGTCCGCTTGGTGATGTTCATCCAACGGGCCGGGAATCTCTTCGAGATTTCCGCTATCCGTTCGAGTATAGCAGGCCGCCATTCGCGCTTCCAGGTCGCCGTGAAAGCGATATCCGGTGCTGGTCATTTCTAGCGGCTCGAACAGCTCCTCCTGCAAAAATTGGCCAAGCGGCTTGCCGGAAATGACCTCAATCAATGCTCCGACGAGGTCGTGACTATATCCGTATAACCACTGCGTCCCTGGTTCAAAAGCCAATGGAACCTGAGCTACAGCTTTAACCTCGGTAAGCAGGCTATATTTCCCATGTTCGTCCTTTAACCGTTGGTGTAGATCTCTCAGTTGTCGAGCTGATTCCGATTCCCCAAACGGATAGGGAATACCCGTTGTCATGCAAAATGCATCCTTGATCAGGATTGGATTTCGGGCACCCTCAATCTGGGTGTCGCCATTAGGCTTGATTTTGACCACCTGCATATCTTTATATTCGGGAATATACTCATGCAGCGGCTCGTTCAGCAGAAAGCGCCCCCTTTCGAAAAGCATCAGCGCAGCGGTGCATACTACCACTTTTGTCATGGAAAACAATCGAAATAGGGTATCTGAAGAAACTGGAATTTCTTTATTTAGGCTAGCGAAGCCATGGTAACCTTCGTACAAAATTTCCCCGTTCCTGGCTACGGCACAAGCGCATCCGGCCAGATTTGTCTTCGTGAAATCGGTTAGCAGCGCGTCCAAATGCTGAAACTTTCCCATCGAAAATCCTCCGTTCGGTTAAATTATTGTAATTATGGTAACTTTAAAAAAGTTCATAAATATATGAATAAATTCATCATACTGTAAATCTAGCTTACAGATCAATTATTTGGGTAAACGAACCAAAATTCAGCGAAAAAATTACGATGCCGAGATGGGATGATTGTCATGGAGTACGGTCATTCATTATGTTAAAATCCAATTGTGTACTGTATTTGCTTCAAGTGGATGAAGCGAGCAAACTAGAACTGGACTAGTATATAAAATCGATTCTTACATTGATGCAGAAAGTGGAGGAGAACAAGCATGCAGAAGGATGGCAAGCATACTGTAGTCATTGTCGGCTACGGAGGCATGGGCAGCTACCATGCCAAATTGATCAAGGACAATGGAAAGTTTGAAGTGATCGGTACGTATGATACGGACACGGCACGCGGGGCGGTTTCCGAACAGGACGGCTACCGGGCTTATGGAAGTTATGATGAGGTGCTGAGCGATGGGGCGGTAGAGATCGTCCTGATTGCGACTCCAAATGATGTACATAAGGATATAGCTGTACGTGCCTTGGCCGCGGGCAAGCATGTAATTTGCGAGAAACCGGTAACGATGTCGGTAGATGAATTTAAGGAAATGATGGCAGCGGCCCAGCAAGCGCAAAGGGTGCTAATGGTGCATCAGAATCGCCGCTGGGACGACGATTTCCTCATCATTAAACAAATGTATGAGCAAGGAACGATCGGCGATATTTTCCGGATCGAGTCGAGGGTTCACGGTGCGAATGGAATCCCCGGAGACTGGC
Organism: Paenibacillus lentus; assembly: GCF_003931855.1. NCBI lineage: Bacteria > Bacillati > Bacillota > Bacilli > Caryophanales > Paenibacillaceae > Paenibacillus > Paenibacillus lentus. Next base: position 2,488,486 of record NZ_CP034248.1, read on the forward strand.
GTCATTTGGAAGCGCATGGTGGCGGAATGCTGTTGGATTGGGGCGTTCATTTGCTGGATCAGCTCATCTTTATGATTGATAGCAAGATTACTAGTCTGAGCAGCCGCTTGAGCTTTATTTTGGGCGATGAGGTGGATGACGGTTTTGAAGCTGTGCTGCAATTCGAGAACGGTATCTCTGCGTTGGTCGAGGTAGGAACCACTAATTTTATTACGCTTCCTCGCTGGTATGTGAAGGGGACAGAAGGGACAGGGGTTATTGAGGACTGGTCGATGACCGGTCGGATCGTGACCCGAAACCATGGAGCCGAACGGGTGGAGCCCACGCCGATTCAGGCAGGAGCTGGGCTGACTAAGACAATGGCTCCTCCATCAGAAACGGCGACCATTACGGGAGCATTGCCAGAGCCTTATCGCCAGCCGAGCAGCTTTTATGACAATTTCGCCGCGGTCCTGGCAGGTACGGCCGAGCCGATTGTGAAGAACGAAGAAGTGCTGCGAGTGATGAACTTAATTGAGGTGATTTTTGAGGCAGGCCGAACTGGAGAAACGATGAAGGATTTTGATCTGTACGCGTAAATCAAGCCAAGTATGCCTCGGCTAAAAGAGACTGCCAAACCTGTGCAGTTTCTTTTAACTTAATTTACTGATTTTCAACTCATAAAAAAGTCAACCTCTAGCAATATATATATTCCGTGATATGATGGAAGCGAATAAGGCGTGGATGAGCGCGGCCAATCGAACGTAAGCTTGTAATCGCTTTTATGAAGGCGTTTCTGCTTTTATATAACTCAGGTATAGCATCATGAAGTGGAGAGAATAATTTTGATTATGAAGAAAAAAGATACGGTACAGAAAGACAGACAGATGTTGATCCTGCGCGGCATGAACTTCTGGCAGTATGCCATTTTAGCTGTGCTGGCGCCATTTTTGCCGTTATATTTTGCAAATTTAGGATACTCTTCTTCACAAATCGGGTTCCTTATGATGATTGGTCCGTTTGTTGCCAGTATGATTCAGCCGTTCTGGGGGTATTTGAGCGATCGACTTCAGACGGTGAAGAAAATCATATTATGGCTGTGGATACTCGCAATTATCAGCAGTGTAGCTTTGTTTAATTCTGGTGGCAGCTATGTAATGACACTGTTCTTCGTATTGGCGGTGTACTTCTTCTACCAGCCTTCAATGCCGCTATTGGACAGTATTTCTGTTCAATCTGCTGAACGCAGAGGGAGCTCATACGGTTCGCTGCGTCTATTCGGTTCTATGGGCTATACTGTGGTTTCCCTCTCGGGGGGGCTGCTGCTTGCAGCCCTGGGCGGGATTACCAAGCTACCTTATCTATTCTGGGCCGCATGGGTTGTACCACTCATTTTGCTCCTATTTTTGCGGGATGAGCCGACTGAGGGAGAAGGGATGACCCTTAAAACTTTAAAGCAACTGTTTACCAATAAGTCATTCTTGTGGTTTCTGTTTCTCGTGTTCATTATTTCGGTTCCCCATCGTATGAATGATGTTATGCTCAGTTTGTATATGAAAGAAATGGGGGCTACCGACGCCATGGTTGGGTGGGCCTGGGCCTTAGCCGCCGGCGTTGAAATTCCCGTATTCGCTTTGCTAGGAAGATATTTGAACCGCATCCATGAGTATGTGCTGATCGGCATCGTTGGCATCTTGTACGCGCTACGCTGGTGGATGTATTATGTGACCGACGATCCGTGGATGCTCTTGGCGCTGCAAGCCGGAGCAGCAGTTACTTTCGCGGTATTCTGGATTGTTGCCATGCATTACGTCGCGCGAATTCTTCCTCCCCAGCTAGGGGCTACAGGCTTCTCCTTGCTAAGCATGGTGTACCTTGGCTTAGCAGGTATGACAGGCGGGGTAATTGGCGGAAGACTAACCGATTTGTTCGGCGGAGCAAGTATGTACTTGTTCGCAACGATCGTTTCATTTTTGGGTGGCGTCCTGTTTCTTGGGACTGATGCTTTGTCCCGCCGACGCGGGTGGAGAGTCCGATAAAAATTGAAAGATAGCGTAAATCATTGTATGGCATAAGAAAGCCGCCTATTCTGCGTATCGGAGCGCAAACAGGCGGCTTTATTCATATCGTTATATACAGGCTACGCCCGAGGTTTGAAGATGCCGAACGGGCGGCCAACAGGCAGAAACACCCGGCCAAAATGAACATTAAGCACTGCTGCTCCGGCGCCATACAGTGAGAGCAGGGCAATACCCATTTCTGCGTAGGCAGCTAAGGCATGGAATACCTCTGGTGCGATGCCAAACGCATCCAAAGCAAGACCAAGAAACAGAAGATCAATTAGAACGAAAATGAAAAACAGTACTTTATGCGTTTCCATAGCACCGATGGTCATAAATAGGGTGAAAATCAGGTATCCTACAAATGCGAAGCCAAGCTGCTTGCCGTCAATGCCGGCAGCCAGCTCTGGGCCGAATACGCCTAGCTTGATCAACCAGCTGGCACCCATGCCGAACCAGAAGAAGGCATAAGCGCCAAAGGCGGTCATTCCAAAGGTGTTATTATGTTTTGCATCCTGAATGCTAGCGAATAACTGAGCGAACGCGCCCAGAAATATCGCCCAGGGAAGGACATAGCTTAAGCCGTCCGTTAGGCCCAGCTTCTGCGAGGAAGCAACCAGGGTGACCATCGCTAGCCCGAATAAACCGATTCCGCTTGGATCAGCCGTTATAATTTTTACATGATTAGAGTTTGTAGTTTGCATAGTTTCGTTAAAGCCTCCACAAGATGATATATGGTCTCATTCCTCCGATAACGGAATGAAGACCGAAGTATATATTATACCTGATTTGGACAGTTCCTGCAGTGATGTTTCATTGGGGGAATCGAAGGAACAAAGAGATGTTGCATCGAAGATCCTATTAATCCCAAGCTTTTGATTACTTATCCTAGTAGAGTTTTTTTGGAAGGGGTACTTAAATGGTCAAACAAGTTAAATGGCGTAAAAAAGAAAATACCGGTTCCGAAAAAATAGAAGCATGGCTGGCACTTGGGGGAGACAGGCTGCCATTAATCTTTGACTTTAATCAGTGGCTTAAAGGAGGAAACGAAAACATAAAGCGAATAAAAGGTGAACTGGAAACTAACTTGCCATTTGTTAATGTGTAGATTGCATGGAGATTATGCAATGCCTTATTCGGGATTATTCATCTAGGTATCAAGATTTAATATAAATAATTAAGCCCTATAGATAGGGAGGGCGATTGGCTATTAGTATAAATTACCTAATTAAGCAGAAGTGAATAATTGCCGCACAAGAAAGAAACTTCGATTGTCGTAAATACTTGTGCTGTATTCCTTAGTATGGCGGGAGCAATGCGCTTTTCAATCGGGAGCAATGCGCATTTCAATAGAGTAAATTAATGCCGGAATTTTTACATATGGTCCTCATATCTAAAGGCCATGCGGAGGATTGAACCTCCCCGATGTGAGCCTTCTCCAATATAAACATGCACAAACGGGATTGCCCGATCCCTCCACCGATGGTGAATGGGAGCTTATTGGCAAGAAGCTGTTGGTGAAAATCTAATGATTCCCTCTCGGGACATCCGGCTTCCGCTAGCTGATGCTTTAGTGCGTGGGAATCCACCCGAATCCCCATTGAAGAAAGCTCATAAGCACACTCTCGAAGGGGGTTCCACACAATGATATCTCCATTGAGTTGCCAATCGTCATAATCTGGTGAACGTGCATCATGTCGTAGGCCTGATGTGGGAAGCAAGCCTCCAATTTGCATTACGAACACTGCTCCATAATCCCTTGCCACAACGTCCTCACGCTGCTTAGGCGTCAGGTGTGGATACAGATCCTCAAGTTCATGCGAAGTGATGAAGGTGATGGCTTCTGGTAATTTGCGGCTAAGGCGGGGATATCGCTCTGTGATGAAGACTTCGGTTGCCTTAAGAGCTTCATAAATTTGTTCTACTGTTGTCATCAGTGTCCCCATATGTCGTTCCTCGCGGGAAATCACCTTTTCCCAATCCCACTGGTCTACATAAATGGAATGTAGATGATCGAGTACTTCGTCTGCTCTTATGGCGTTCATTTGCGTATACAGGCCTTCGCCATGCTCGAACCCGTAATATGCTAGCGCCATTCGTTTCCATTTAGCCAAAGAATGTACAATTTCAAGGGTCTGACCTGGAATGCCGAGTGCATTGAACTGGACTGGGCTTTCTGTTCCGTTCAGGTTGTCGTTGATCCCGTTTCCGGTCATAACGAATAGTGGTGCACTCACATTTGTCAAATTTAGAGCTGCTGCCAGTTGTTGCTCAAAAAAACGTTTGAGCATATAAATTGCTTTTTGGGTCTCCTTGATGTCTAACTTCGATTCGTATTGTTTAGAGGTTTTAAATGGAGATTCCGTAAATTTCATAATAAATTCCCCTCGAATAGGTTTATTAAGATCTCAGCAAGACGGAACGTTTTCATGCCTTTAGAAATCTCTTCCATAATCTTCGCATTATAGCCTTCCAAATTATTTTTCTGTAAATCGCCTTAAGGTTGTGCGCATCTTTCTCTTTCTGAGTACTATCTAACTAACTAACTAACTAAACTAAACTAACTAAACTAACTAAACTAACTAACTATCTATCTATCTTTCTAAATCTAACTAATGAGTTCTCCCCTCTTAATGCGTATCTACTCCTCGAATTATACACTTCGTAAAGATATTTTTACTTATTCTTACAGCTTATCTTCGCTTGCTCTGGGCTAGTGATCCTTATAAATCGTCATGATCCTCTTTTACAGTTATCCAAATCCAACACTTCTAACAGATAGTCATCATTAAGACGTTCACGTTCACGTTCTTCTATGAGTTCATATCTATCTCTTTCATCCACTGTTCGCAAAGGACTTTTGCTTTTCCGGATTGGCTCCCCCCGGTTCAAAAGTCGACAACGCTGACATCTCCTCATTGATATATTTTACGAATCCAAGACGGTTCGAAAAAGCCTACTATCCACTCCAAATTTCTAACGGTTGCCACGGCCGTTAATTCGTTGAAAATGAGCACTTCAGTATCCTAACGATTGTAATCCACGTTATTTGTACCGATTTTGTTGTAACATATTAAAAACTTTAGAATAGCAACATATACAACCGTTAGATTCTCAGAATGTGAAAAACAAGTGGATTAATGGCAATGGCAATCGTTAGAATTGAAGGGCCTGACTAGCTGACTAGCTGATTGGCTGACGGGCTGCCTGCCTGACTGGCCAGCTAGCTAGCTTGCTTGCGGGCCTACATACATACATACATACATACGCACATACATACATACATACATACGCACATACATACATACGTACATACGCACATACATACATACGAACATACATACATGTATACATACTTGCTAGCTAGCTAGCATGAATTTAATGCAAGGATAATAGGATGGGATTTGAACTTATTTACATGCTAGCAGGCCTTGTTGTATGAGCTTTCTATCGACCTTATTTCACAGCATATTGATAGAATGCAAAGTGTAATTCGATATGGAAAAGTTCAAGCTTTAGCAGATTCAAACCAAATGCGACAAAAATGTAGTATTTATGTAAAAAAATACAATTGTATAATTGGATTATAGCAAAACAACCTTTCAATTTCTACCATATTTCAATAAAAGGATGATAGCATTCCTTTTTCTATTCTTCTATTACGCAAAATATTTCACGATCTCCACATATATAAGTATAAATCATAAAAAACATTATTATATAGAAATTTCCATCTTAACACTGTAATGTATAAAGAAGAGAGGTTAAAGTGGGTGAAATGTAACATTTTATTTAAAAGCCGTGTTTAGCTTTATTTAAATTACATTGCGAGTTGTATTATTACATGGAATGAACTAGACAGTATGATTTAAGGTATACAGCTTATAGATTTTTATTGGGATCACGATAAAGAAGTGTTTTTCATCGTTTATAATATGACACTAACTAGATTATTTTTTGGCGCAATCGGGATGGGTTTTAAAAGAACACTAGATTATTGAGAGGGATGTGAGGGGGATTGTCATTGTCATATTCTAGTTACGGTAGGATCAGAGCATTTTTTTTGCTTCTCGTTTTAGTTATATTGACTACGGCCACGTTATCAGGTTGTCAAGTAAATGATCCACCGGATAGTAAAATAGATAGTGATATAGAGATCGTCTCTAAAGAATTAATAGAAGTGCCTGGTCAAAATCCGAATATTGATATATACAAATTATTTTATAAAAGTGATGATATCAAAGTCTTAGCTTATCTGACGGTTCCCAAGGCTCCCGGAAAATATCCGCTGGTTGTTCATCTTCACGGGGGATACGCTCTTGAACGCAAGGAACTTTCTCATAACAACGATTTTGGTTTTACGTTCGGTTTTAAATATATGAGTGACGAAGTGGTTTACTTGTACCCGCTCTATCGGGGATATTTGGAGAGCGATGGCCACGTGCAAGGCATTGCGGAGAATACACGGGATGCAGATAATGCAATTAAAGTGGCGATCTCCACCGGAAGGGTTAAACCGGATTCGGTATACCTGCTTGGTGCATCAATGGGTGGCGGCGTAGCTTTAAGATTAGCTTCTGAGCGGCAGGACGTAAAAGCAGTTGTCGGTCTGAGTCCTTTTGTGGGCTGGGATGTAAATTTACGCTGGCTCGACGAACATCCCGACGTAACTTCCCCTGAGATCGTAGAGGAAAACAGAAAACTGGCGGAATATGTAAGATTCGGTTTGATTAATGTTAATCCTGAATCAAAAGGAGATTATTCGATACTGGATCGAATTCCCGATATTCAGGCTCCGGTACTTCTGTTGCAAGGGACTGCCGATGAAAGTCTCATTTGGCAAACGGTGCAAGATTTTGCAGATGATATGGAAGAGGCAGGTAAAACCGTGAAGCTTGTTTTGTACCCAGATGGTAATCATGGCTTAGATGATATGTATGAAGACCAGAGGAACCAAGAAGTGATGCAATGGCTTCATACATATGGCTTACCCAAATCATTTGTCTTGCAGTAGGAGTTAGTCGGTAAACTAACTAGCACCCTAATGAGGTACCCATTAGAGGGATTGGCCCAGTCCCTCACGGATCGACACTTGCTGATTATTGTATTGCTTGATGATTCACGAAAGACGGAGATATTGGCATTGCAATTCATAATAGGAGCCTCTTCTGGCGTAAGTTTTAACTTATGACCGGAAGGGGCTCTGTTTAACTGTTCATTTTTGAACAGGAATCCTCTTCGGCGGCGCCAGTATCTTCGACCTGTAGCTATACATCAAACAGATCTCATAATTTTGAGGCCGCAAGTTTTCCGAAACGTTTCTCGAACTAATTTATGATTATATTTATTAAACCCATATATTTCCTCATATCGTGATTTCTTTTTCCACTGTACAGGCACGACTGGGCTTCAGCCTACATACAATGAACAGACCACAGAGAAAGCACTCATTCCTCAGGAGGTGTTGTCATCTATGCCAGGGTTGTTCAGTATGATTGCTGTATTTATTCAGCAGCTGAGTCTGCTCGTTTCCTATGTCAAAAATAATGCTTTTCCCCAACCTCTGACTGAAGCAGAGGAAACACTACATCTTCAGCGTATGGCCGAAGGTGATCCCGTGAGCCGTAACCTGTTGATTGAACACAACCTTAGGTTGGTCGCGCATATAGTAAAAAAGTTCGACAATACAGGAGAGGACTTAGAAGATCTGATCTCCATCGGGACGATCGGGCTGATTAAAGCGATTGAGAGCTTCCGCCCGAACAAAGGAACGAAGCTGGCGACGTTTGCGGCCCGCTGCATCGAGAACGAGATACTGATGCATCTCCGGTCATTGAAGAAGACGCGTAAAGACGTGTCGCTGCACGATCCGATCGGAACGGACAAAGAGGGTAACGAGATTACGCTGATAGATATTTTGGGAACGGAAGCCGACGATGTGGCCGACCGTGTTCAACTAAAAATGGAAAAAAGTAAAATATATCAAAATCTCGATATTCTCGAGGCCAGGGAGCAGGAGGTGATCAAGGGGCGGTTTGGTCTTGAGCACGGTGGCGAGGAGCGGACGCAACGTGAAATCGCTAAGGAGCTTGGCATTAGCCGTAGCTATGTATCGCGGATTGAGAAGCGGGCGCTGATGAAGCTGTATCATGAGTTTTATAAGAAGAAGTGAATGTTAACGGTAAACCAGCTGGGCTGCCGTGTGTCCCGGTAAGGTGATGACTTCTACGAGCCGTTGCCCCTTCCCTTCCGTATGGGAATACCACTGTACCGAGGTTAACTCTAAAGAAACGGCTGCCCGTTTCATCTCATAAGCAAAGGTGTGCAATACTAAATCTAACACGCATCAGATGTCACCTAGCAGCCGTTACCTTTTTTTGAAAATAGGTTATAAATTAGGACAGTTTAAATATACTTATCGCTTCATTCGTTTCCTTAATTAAATGCTCAAGCTCTTGGATGGATTTTGATATTTCATTATAAGAAGCAACAAGCTCAACTGTGGATGCGGAGATCTCCTCTGCAGAAGCCGAGTTTTCCTCTGATACAGCGGAAGCTGATTCCACAGTAAGAAGCATCTTACTCTTTCCTTCATTAAGATTTTGAATCGAAGAGGTAATACCATCAATTTGTGGAATAATTAGCTGGATTGAACCGATAATCGATGTAAGTGATTCTATAGTTGAGTTCACCATATTGACTTGATCTTGAAGGATAAGACTAGTATTTTCTGTAGTTTCGGATACCACTCGTATCTCTTCGTTAATCGTATACATCATCTTATTAATGCCTTCCGAAGAGACGCTTACCTGGCTAGCCAGATTGCGAATTTCTGTAGCCACAACGGCAAAACCGCTTCCTGCTTCACCCGCACGAGCTGCTTCAATGGAAGCGTTCAGCGATAGAAGATTGGTTTGCTGTGCAATTTCACTAATAAATTTGGTAATCTCGGTTACCTTAGAGATACTTGCGATCAAGTTGCTGATCTTGTTCCGTGAATCGCTGAAGGATACCTCCACCTCATTTACAGTAGTAACGAGCTGGTTCAGCTCTGAGCTGCTATTTTCTGCAGTAATGCCAATGGTATTAGTAGTTTGATCCACCATGGCTACCGATTCGTTAATCTCCTCAAGGTGCTGGCTCAAGTTATTAAACATTTCGTTAATTTGCATTAATTCTTCTGCCTGGCTTGTCGAACCCTCGGCTACACCTTGAATAGCCAAAGAAACCTCATTTACTGTCGTATTAATTATTCCCGATGAACTTGACAGTAGAACGGTCTGTTTTGAGAGCTTCTCAGAATCGGCCTCAATTAGCCTTAATGATGAACTGATTGTATCTAGTGTTTTGTTAAGGGCGCGGTTCATTATTCCGAATTCATTTTTCATTTTTTCGTTAAATTTCACCGTAAAATCGCCTTTCGCCAGAATATTAAGATTGGATGTAAAGTCTTGGATGGAAGAACGAATTCCAATAATAATAATAAGGGATAAAAAAATCATGACAACCAGAGCTACAGTAAATATACCCAAAGTAAGTTGTAGCCCTTCTCTATATCGTTCCTTAGCATAGTTGCTTAATTGAGAAGAATAGTTTTCTTTATAATCGACCACATCTATGATAGATTGAGTAAGTTCATTTCCGGCATTCGCCATTTCAACAAATGCAAGCTGCTGATCGAGCTCTACTCCTCGTTTTCTTTGTTCGATGACATCCGGAATATATGAGTAATATTTTTGATAACTAGACATTACGCGATTAGCTAACTCCAGTTCCTCCGAATTCTCCTCTGCTTTTTCTAAATTCGCTGCAATTTTAGCGTAAATACTCTGATGATTTTTCAGTAAATCATCAACCATCGCCTGATCATAATCACGATCAATGATTTTAGTTAACGTATTACGCATTACGCCAATTTCACCATTAATCTCACCCCAGCTAACTAACAAAGGGATAACATCTTCGGTAATTTCATTAATTCTGTTCTGTTGGCCAATGTTATTGTTGAGCCCAATAAGCGCTGTAAGCACTATAGTAACTAGTGAAACTACGCACAAAATAACAATGCTGCCAATAATTTTAATCCCTTTAACCGTTTCAATAACTTTCCCCAAGATAATTCCTCCTAGTATGATAAAAACTGTGACTAATATTACATTTATCGGTGTTATATTGTGACAAGTGTATATCTATTTTTATGAAAATTACATCTTTCGACACTAAACGACAATAATTCGGCAAATTTAACTAGAATGCAATTGTAAAAGAAGAACAGATACTGCATTTCAGCCAGTGCTGAAGAAGCTTTATCCAGCTACATTGGCAAAGGATCGGATATACAGACTGATATGAGCGATCAGAAGATCGACAGGAGGATCGAAGCAGTACGTATCCGCATTAACATCATACATACGTTGGAAACTATTACCTTGAATGTTCCGCGTGGGAGATACGGAATCCGAAGAGAATTGGACGGAATTTTCTTGTGGGCTGTAACCTGAATTATGTAGCGTAATCTAGCTGAGGGAATTTACATATAATTAAGGATTTGATCGAAAACACTGCTGATCTATTCGCTGTTTAACTGTAAGCAACATTTTACGCCGCCGGAGTGGATCGCATACCTATTGGAAGACAGCTGTAAGGCTGCTCATCATGGACAATATGCTAGCCGCAGGGATATGGCAGAATCGTGCTACACATGGCTTAGAGATGGTGACATGCCATACTGTTTCAACCAATCTATGATGATGGGAAATTACTTCTACCAAAGATTGAATTAAATATACATTCGAACCAATCGATTGGCATTATAACGGACTTGAAGCGAAAGCAGCTTTTGATGAATCAATTAGGCAATCGTCTCCAATATTATTTATTTCGAGCCGGGCAAAACGAGTATATGCGTTTAACGGTGGAAGAGTTAATTACTTTTCTAATCCATGTAACGGAGAGGAATGATCGTCTCCCTCTGTTAATGGATTATTTTGCTTTAAAAGAAGAATGGAAGGTTAAAATAAAGGATCTAAGCCCCTCGAAAAGGGTATATGTGACCTTGCTGCGTGTCTTTTTTGCGTATCAGCCTATACTTGTATTGGAGGAACCTTATTTTTACTTGGAAGAAGATCGTCGTCATTTTAAACGGATTTTGGATGACCTTTCGAAAGAAAAGCAGATTTTAATGTTAACGTCGAACTTAGAGGATGCTATGATTTCTTGTGATGTGATTTATCGATTAAATGAGCTCGGATTTCATCCATTGGATATTCGTGACTCGGAAGAGGATAAGCAGGAAGTGAAGGAACAGGATCGAGCCAATATCACCCTGCAGAAGATTTATACGAAAAGAAATGACAAAGTGATTTTATTTGATCCGCCTGAAGTCGATTACATAGAAAGTTTGGAGGGTTCGATTCTCGTATATGTAGGTGGAGAAAATTATGTCTGTGCTTTGACGCTAACCGAGCTCGAGCAGAGGTTGTTAAATTTCGGTTTTTTTAGGTGCCATCGATCCTACATCGTTAATCTGCAAAAAGTAAGAGAGATTATTACATGGACGAAGAATAGCTACAGCTTGCGACTAAGCACAGGCAAAGATGCCGTGGTTCCATTATCTCGTGCAAAATTACAGGAATTAAAAGCACTTCTTAACATTTGAAATGTTTGCAAGGCAAATATACATCGTAAGCCTATGCAGATTTGCGAAGCAAACATAGCCTCGTAAGTCTGTCTAGTTTGGAAAGCAAAAGTCTATGCAAGTTTGCCAAGAAAACATAACTTCATAAGCTGCACCATTTCCGGGGAAATATCGAACCTATCAAGCATGCCATGGTACCATTCAGGCGTTAACAGCTACATTTCAGCGGTTTTTGATGGCTGGAAGCAGGGAATCTTTATATGCTTAAGGCATCAACTCCGGGGAAGTGGTGTCATGGATGTTATCCAAGTAGAGCATATTCGCAAGAGATTTGGAAATAAGGATGCGTTATCAGACGTGTCCTTTTCCATTCCCAAAGGGGAAATCTTCGGTTTCCTGGGGTCGAGTGGTTCGGGAAAAACGACTTTAATTAAGATTTTAACGGCGCAATTCCACCCGACAAGCGGACAGGCCAGTGTATTTAACCAGCCAGCGGAGATGATGCAGCGGTCTGCTCAGAAAATGCGCTTTGGTATTTTGACAGATAACAGTGGTCTGTATGAGAGATTATCGATTGAGGAAAATCTGGAGCTGTATTGTAATTTATATGATCTCCCTAAATCGTCGATCGATAAGGTGCTGCAGTTTGTTAACTTAAGCGGAGAGCGCAAAAAGAAAGTCAACCGCTTATCCAAAGGGATGCGTCAGCGTGTCTTGTTAGCCTGTGCGGTGATTCATGAGCCAGAATTATTATTTTTAGATGAACCTACATCGGCTTTAGATCCAGTAAACTCGGCACATATTTATAAGGGCTTACGCTACTTAAATGAGAAAGGGACGACGATTTTTCTAACTACGCATGATATGGATGAGGCCGAAATGATATGTAATCGTATAGCGATTTTGTATCAAGGACAAATCCAAGCGATCGGCTCACCCAAGGAGCTAAAAAAGCAGCACCGGAAAAACGTAGTTTGTGTCGAATTAATCAATGGGAAAGCCTACGAGCTCCCGCTTGATGAGGAGACGGCTGATCAAATTGCCGATTGGATGAAACGAGGGTGCATTGATCGATTAGAAACGAAAGAGCCCAGTCTAGGTGATATCTTTATTAAAATGACAGGAAGTGAGTTACTATGAGTATCTCATTAAAACGTGCCGGGGCGATATTTGTGAAGGATTACAAAGAATTTTCACGCAATTATGCGATTTCCATTAGTTTGATTTTTCCAATGATATTAGCACTTCTTTTTCGAAATGCAGGTCCGTTTTTGGGTATAGGCCCATCTGCGAATGGAGCTTTCGCATTCGGTCTTGTTCTTAATACTTCGTTTGTGTTACTAACGTGTTTAGTACAAGCATGCCTGTTTGCGGAAGAAAAGGAGCGTAACACTTTACGGTCGTTAATGATGACTCCGGCCACGACCATGGATGTTTTAATTGGTAAAAGTACTTTAGTCTTTGTCATGTCTGCTGTTGTTCTAGCTATGGCGACGTTTATAATGGGATACGATCCAGCTAGTATATGGGCGTTTGTTGCTGCAATTATTCTTTCGATTATTCTATACATAGCAGCCGGGACGATATGCGGTTTATTCTCCAAGACGTTGCTTGAAGCATCATTATCTATACTACCTGTGGCGTTCGTATTCACTGCAGCACCATGGGGAGCGTTTCTAGTAAAGGATTATCCGGTCTTCAAAGTGCTGGAGTATGCGCCAAGCAGTCAACTTGTGCATTTACTAGGTATACCCAGTACAGGCTTTACGACGGGAGATGTATTAACACCCCTCCTCATTATTTTGGCTTGGACGGTTGTATTAACGATGGTGTCTGTTGTTTTGTATCAACGTCGGTTGAAGGATGAGTAGCAAATAATCTCGCTATTGTTATAGAGTTAATTCTACTTTAGCCACTTAGGATTGCGTATTTCTACCGAGGGGGAAGCAGATTCCGATGAATTTAGCCGTCAAGTTAATGCGAGAATTCAAAGACCGCGATACCCGTAAGAAGCTTAAAGGCTATCGGGACAAAGCGGAGTTTATCTGTAAAAGGAATTTGGAAACATGGGACGAAAGGCGGTTGCAAGCAGAATCTCGTCGGCTGAAAAAGGAAGTAAGATCGGGGACGCCTTTGGACGAGCTGCTTGTTGATGCCTATGCGCTAGTCTGCGAGGCAACGAAGAGAACGCTCGGATTACATCCCTACGATGTCCAGATCATGGCTGCCATCGCTTTGCACGAGGGATGCTTGATCGAGCAGCATACTGGTGAAGGAAAAACGCTCTCTGCGGTTATGCCTGCCTATCTAAATGCGCTGACGGGCGAAGGTGTACATGTGCTGACTTTTAACGATTATTTGGCAAAGCGGGATGCGGAGTGGATGGGCCCAATCTATCATTTCCTTGGGTTAACGGTAAAATCGGTGCAAGCGGGTATGAGCATGTCTGGAAAACGGGGAGCGTATGCCGCGGATATCACCTATGTTACGGCCAAAGAGGCGGGATTCGATTATTTGCGCGACACGATTGCTCTGGATGAAGCCGATACCGTGCATCGTTCTTTCCACTACGTCATCGTTGACGAAGCAGATTCACTTCTTCTCGATGAAGCGCGGGTGCCGCTAGTCATTGCCTGTGAGCCGGGCGGCTTCACGAGTGACGGAATTCGTTTCGCAGAAGTGGCTCGGCAGCTCAAGCAAGATGAGCATTACAACTTCGACGAGTTCCAGCGGAATGTTTACTTGAATGCTGCAGGCGCTGCAAAAGCGGAATCGCTGCTGGGATGCGGTAATTTGTACGAAAGCCATAATAGTGATTTGTTATCGTCGTTAAATTGTGCACTGCATACGGAAGCATTATTGAAAAAAGACGTCGACTACATCGTCCGGGACGGAAAAATTGAGCTGATTGACGAATACACTGGCCGTGTGGCGGAGAACAGGCATTTGCCGGACGGATTGCAGGCCGCACTTGCGGCCAAAGAGGGGCTCCAGCCCTTAGCCAGCGGGAGAATTCTCGGTACAATCACCCTTCAACACTTCCTTAGCCTCTATCCGAAGATTTGCGGAATGACGGCTACCGCACAAGTTTCCGCAATGGAGTTCGAAGCGATTTATGCGCTGCAGGTCGTGCCAATCCCGCCGAATCGGCCAAACATACGGATCGATCATCCGCACCGGATTTATACCCATAAAGAAGCCAAATTTAAGGCGCTTGTACAAGAGATCTCGTACATTCATAGGACAGGGCGTCCGATTCTTATTGGCACATCAAGCGTCGAGGAGTCTGGCATCCTGGCGCAGGCGCTAGCGGCTGCCAATGTACCTTGCCATGTTCTGAATGCAAAAAACGATGCAGAAGAAGCTGAGATTATCGCCAAAGCAGGAGAAATCGGCGCTGTGACGGTGTCTACAAATATGGCGGGACGCGGCGTTGACATTCGGCTTGGCGGCGGCAATTCCGCGCAAGCAGAAGTTGTCGCCAAGCTGGGCGGGTTATACGTCATTGGTACGCATGTGCACGAAAGTATGCGGATCGACAAGCAACTATGCGGGCGTTCTGGCCGCCAAGGCGATCCGGGCGCTTCCGTGTTTTTCGTAAGCTTGGAGGACGAGTTGATGCTTCAATTCGGCATCGATAAAGTGCTGCCGCCCGCCTATCGCGATCTTAGGCAGGGTGAGGCTCTTGACGAGTCGGTGCTTCGCGGTAAAATCACCCACATTCAGCGCGTCATGATGGGCCAAAACTTCCAGATCCGCCAGGAACTGAACCGCTATTCGGATATGGTCGAGGAACAGCGGCGTATTTTATATGAGGAGCGGCTCGGAATTTTGCATGGCGAGACAAAGGTCAGCCCTTCGGAGCAGCGAGTACGGCTTTATTTTATCGACAAGTTCTGGGCTGATCATCTAGAATACGTATCTTATATTCGCGAAAGCATTCATTTGACGAGCCTGGTTAACTGCAATCCGATCGACGAGTTTCATGCGCAAATCATCCAAGCCTTCGAGCAAATTCCAGCTAAAATAAATAGGGAGTCGGCAAATATGCTCGCAAAGCTTGGTGGTTCGAATGACCCGGCGCTGTGGGAAAAGTTCGGGCTGAAGCCCCCTACTTCCACGCGGACTTATATCATCAACGATCAATACATGGAGTACTTGCAGAATCGTAGTTCATGGACTGCAGGGACGATCATCGCTTTTT
This sequence comes from Paenibacillus lentus, assembly GCF_003931855.1. Lineage (NCBI taxonomy): Bacteria > Bacillati > Bacillota > Bacilli > Caryophanales > Paenibacillaceae > Paenibacillus > Paenibacillus lentus. The sequence goes on from NZ_CP034248.1 coordinate 2,504,366, forward strand.
GGATTCGCAAAATGCTAAGGCCTGTATTTGGATGGTCAGAATTTTGATCGGGGCAAGTACGAGACGAATAGGCTTGATTCATCCCGCGCTAATTTATTGCCATGCTTGATGACTGACTAATCCAGACCTGACCTGAAAATGAGATGTTGTTTTGGTGAAAAAATCAACGACCCGCATCGAGATGTTATCGGACCATCCCGCCGAAGTATCGATTGCATGAAAGCTCATTGAGTTCAAAGGTGCGGCTTTTTACAAATCTATGAAGTACGAAATCTATGCTGGCGTAAAGTTATTATTCTGCTAAAGGGAAACAATGGCTCAGCTATATAACGGTCGGTTGCCAGTAAAGATGACCGCCTGCCGCCCATCAGGCAAGCAGTTCACGACTGTAACGATTGCTACAGCCGTTAATCAGTTAAAAATGAGCACTTCGATGTACTAACGGTTGTAATCTACGTTATTTGTGTAGAATTCGTCGCAACATAGCAAAAAAATTAGAATAGCCGTGTATACAACCGTTAGATTCTCAAAAGGGGCAAAATCCGGGGATTAACGGCAATGGTAACCGTTAGAACTAAAGCCTCTTATCATCTGTTATTCTATGTGCGATCTTTTCTGATATACTATGTTACATTTCCAAATCAGAAGGATTTAAACAATAAATGTAAAATATCAAAGTATAAATCATCACACTGTCATGCTATAATTTCTCCGCATGGAAATTAGATGGAGAAATGTAGAGAGAACAGGAGTGGAAAGATGGTTACAAATGAACTGGTCGTTACCAACGGGGAGCATGAATTAACACATCCGCAGCAAAGAATCTGGATGATGGAAGCAACCTATCCAGGTACCTCGATTGGAAATTTGAATGCGGCGTTGAAGTTTGAATACAGGCTGGAGGTAACCGTGCTGGAGAAGGCTGTTCAAGCGTTGATTGCATCTTATGATATTTTTCAGCTGCGCCTGCATGTGAGAGATTCGGGGGAAGTATACCAGTCGTTTGTGCAGCAGCCTGAGTTAAAACCTGTTGAAATCGTTCAATTCAGCCAGGAGACGGAGCAATCCGTCATTGACGCGTGGATTCGGGAACAAGGAAAAATACCATTTCAGCTCATTGATTCCGAATTGTATTATTTTTGCATCATTATAAAAGGCGAGGGCGAAACATGGCTATACATGAAATCCCATCATATCATTCAGGACGGATTCTCCCTGAGTAAATGCGGACTGGAAGTTTACAGGCTATATCAACAACTGCTTCATGGGAAATCTCCTCAAATCCCTCTGCCATATTCTTACCAAGCCTATATAGAAGAAGAAAAAAAGTATATTCAATCCGGCAGATTCGTGAAAGACCGGAAATATTGGCTGGAAAAGTTTCAAACTATTCCGGATTCATCTACGATTAAGCCGAACCTGGCCCCTGCCATAAATACACATGCTGCAAGGTTTTCGTATTATCTGCCAAAGCCGCTGTCGGAGCAAATCAATTACTATTGCCAAGAGCATCATGTGAGCCCTTCGAGCTTGCTTCTAACCGTCCTCTCTATACTTCTGTTCAAATTAACATCCAACCAAGATATCGTCGTCGGTACCAATTATTTGAATCGGACAACTTTCAATGATAAAAATGCACTCGGCATGTTTGTCAGCACTACGCCATTAAGAATAACGCTTGACCCGGAGATGACTTTCGAGCGACTTGTTTCCCAGGCGGGTCAGGAACAGATGTCTGCGCTGCGGCATCATAAGTATCCATATGATCTTTTGCTGTCTGAGATCAGGAAGAATCATCCTCAAGTGAATCGTTTATTTCAGCTTAGCATGGATTATTTGGATATGGGGCAGGCGAAAGAAGCTGACGCGCAATTGGGGAATAGTGAAGATTATGGCTGCGAGGATCTGACTTTGGACGCTGTATTTCATTTGCATCACATGCTCGGCAATCTGCTGCTCAAAATAGATTACAGAATCTGCCTATTTACGGAGGAGGAAATACGGCAAATTTGCGCTCGGCTGATGTTGATCATGGAGCAGGGAATGAAATCTCCGGGGCAAACGCTTAAGGATTTTGACATCGTTACGAAGGAAGAGAAGCACAAGCTTCTGATGGATTTCAACAACACTTCGTTTCCCGTCAGAGATATCACGGTTCATCAGTGGTTCGAGGAGCAGGCAAACCGGTTCCCGGATCGAACTGCGGTGTCATTTCAAGGCCAGTCGATGACTTACCGCCAATTAAATGAACGGGCGAATCAACTGGCGCACACCTTGCGAAACAAAGGGGTCAAGGCGGGGCAGCCTGTAGGTATTCTGGCGGATCGATCCATGGAGATGATTACAGGTCTTATCGCGATCCTCAAAGCCGGAGGCGCCTATGTTCCATTCGACCCGGAATATCCGCAGGAGCGGATGAATTACATGATCGGTGATTCCGGATTAAAGCTGATGCTGCTGCAAAAGCATCTTTCAGCCAAGGCTGTGGGTGTGGAGCATCAAGTTGTGTTGGACGAGGAACAATCCTATTGTGAAGACAGATCCAATTTGCCGCATGTGAATCAACCGGGAGATCTAATGTACATGATGTACACTTCGGGGACAACAGGCGCTCCAAAAGGGGTACTTATCACGCATCGCAATGTAACCAGTCTGATCCAGGGTGCAGCCCAGTTTCAAATCACAGAACAGGACCGTGTTCTTCAATTGTCCAGCTATGCGTTCGATGGATCCACATTTGATATCTACAACGCTTTGCTGCGTGGGGCGGCACTCATCCTCGTTCCGAAGGAAACGATGGGGGAAATTGCCCAAATTACGGCTCTGATCAAAAATGAGCAAATCACTGTATCTTTCATGACGACAGCCTTGTTTAATTTATTCATAGATTGTGACTTATCGAGCTTGAAAAATATGAAGGCGATCTTTTTCGGAGGGGAACAGGCATCGGTATCCCATGTGAGAAAAGCGCTGGATATGTTAGGTGCAGGCCGCTTATATCATATCTATGGCCCGACCGAGTGTACGGTGTATGCATCGTACTGGAAAATCAACAGCATCGATCCAGAAGCGGCAACCCTGCCGATTGGCTCACCGATCAGCAATACCAAAATGTATATCGTCAATGGAGATCGTCAACTTCAGCCGATCGGTGTTCCAGGGGAGCTTTGTATCGGGGGAGCCGGCCTTTCCCGGGGGTATTTGAATCAAGATGATCTGACGAACAAGGTATTTATAAATCATCCTTTTCTGGCGGGAGAACTCATATACAGAACAGGGGATCTCGCAAAATGGCTGCCTGATGGAACGATTGAGTATGTCGGGCGCATGGATCATCAGGTTAAAATACGCGGTTTCCGTATTGAGCTGGGTGAAATCGACGTTCAGCTGGCTAAGGTTCCTTCCATCAAGCAAAGTGTTGTTGTCGTACGGGAGGACGAAGCCGGCGAGAAGCAGCTTTGTGGATACTACGTGTCAGACAGGACATTTGGGGCTGGCGAACTGCGGGATATTTTGTTACAGTCTCTGCCTAGGTTTATGATCCCAACGCGGTTCGTTCAACTTCATGAAATGCCTTTAACCCCCAACGGAAAAATAGACCGTAAAGCCCTGCCCGAACCGAGCGAGAGATCTCACTATACAGGGACGGAGTACGCTGAGCCGCAAACGGAGCTGGAGCAGAAGCTGATCACCGTCTGGTCGGATGTGATTGAAAGCGTCAATATCGGTATCGATGACGATTTTGTGGAGCTTGGCGGGCATTCGTTACTTGCGCTTAAGCTTGAGGTAGAACTGCAGAAACATTTTGACATCGACCATTTCGATCTCCATGAATGCAATACGATCCGTAAGCTGGCGGTGTTTATCGAAGAGAAGCAGGCCGCTGCTGTTGGTGGAGGGGGAAGACAATAATGCACAAACAGCTCCCCGTTCATATGCAGCCTGCGCTATACAGCTATTTGCACCATGCGTATCCATTATCCGTCATGCCGGAGCATCCGCACTTTTCTCCCTGGCTTCACAGCCATTACATTCAATGGAGCGCGGACCCCGAGTTTTTTAATCATCTCGATGAACATATCTTTGTTAACTACTATCAGCCCATGCATACACATCACTATCATGAGCTGCTTCATCTCAAAATCATGACGGCAGATCTGCTCAGCCGGATGGAGACGGGAACGGATTTGATCGCTTTTTTCAAACGAAGTATCGATCAGGGAGACTACGTCTATTTATTTCTGGATGAATTTTATTTGCCCGGAAAGGCCATGTACAGGCGGCATCATTTTGCGCATGACACTTTATTGTTTGGCTATGATGATGAGAAGCAAGTCTTTCATACGCTCGGTTTTAATCACAATTATGAGTATGGACAAACCGATATCGGATATGGGCCGTTTCTGGAAAGCTATCGACAGGCGGATCGCAGCAAAGCGTACTATACGAAGGAGATTATACTGTATAGCTTAAATAAAGAGCGAACCTATTCATTTGATCTTCAATTGGTGATCGAAAGCCTGGAGGATTATGTGTTGTCCCGTAACAGTTCAGAGAGATACAGGGCGATCGCCAGTCCCAATCAGCATGTGTACGGGCTTAAAGTTTACGAGGAAATCGTGAAATATTTGCGTTTGCTCCAATCCGATTCGACCTTATACCGTAACATTATCCCGGTTCATCTTCTTTGGGAGCACAAAAAAATGATGGCCGACCGATTGGAGTATATGAAACAGCACGGCTATTGGTGCCCGCCCGAAAAATTGATTGCCCAGTATCAAGAGATTGAACGAGAGGCTCAATTGATCCGAAAGCTATTTTACAAGTATGCATTCTTCTTAAAGGAAGATACGAGCTTGCTGGAAGAGGCTATCACAAAGACTCAAATGCTTGCGATTAAGGAATTGCAGGTGTTGGAGCAGGTCCTGAATGAGCTGCACGGAAAATCCATCATATCGTGTTCATAAGCACAAGCAATGCAAAGGCACCCAACCGGGTGTCTTTTTACATGTATCCTACACTATTTGGAAATTCCCTGAAAGTTTATATTGAGTTTAGATTCGTAGAATATGATGAAAGCCGTAGAAATGAGATTTATGTATAGATCATAGAAACCAAGGAGGAAAAGATGAAGTCACTATTGACATCAATTACAGATTGGGTTACGACAAAGAGAGGAATGTGGATAACGCTTGTGGTTTGGCTTATTCTCATGATTGGCTTAAGTACCGGACCCCAATTAAGCAACTATAAGGTGACGAATTTTCAATCGTTACCAAATGATGCGCCATCCATTATTGCGAATGAAAAGCTGGAGCAGTACTTCCCGAATGATCAAGGGACGCCTGGCATCCTCGTGTTTCATAATGAAGATGGTGAAGTGAATCTATCCGCAGTAACCGAAATTATGAATGCGATTCTATCGGCAGATGTGGCAGGCGTTGACCAAATCGTAGATATTGCCAAATTGCCGCCTCAAGCGACCGCTGCATTCATGTCTGAGGATAAATCTACGATGATTATTCCGATGACCCTAGACCCGGCTGCCGACAGCCGTCAGATTGGTGAAACGATCGATGCTGTCACAAAGATCGGAAACGAAGCCGCGCAAGGATTTACGGACACCCAATTTCGAATAACGGGTCCTGCAGGTATTGCCGGGGATACGTTAAAGCTATTTGAACGTGCGGACATCGTGTTGCTGCTGGCGACGATCGGGATTATTTTATTGCTTCTAATTGTGATTTACCGATCGCCTTTGTTGGCCCTTATTCCCTTATTGGCGACAGCGATTGTCTACCAAGTTACAAATCAGGTCATTGCCTTGATGGGCGCAGGCGGGTTAGAAATTAATAATTCGACAACCTCAATTATGAGTATCCTCCTGTTCGCGGCAGTTATTGATTACTCCTTGTTCGTCTTCTCGCGCTTCCGTGAGGAGTTGAATCATTATGAAAGCAAGTACGATGCCATGAAGCATGCCATGCGTGCTACAGGCATGCCGGTGTTCCTTGCAGGTGGTACAATATTTGCGGCGATGCTTGTTTTATTCTTCGCAAGCTTCCGGGATTACCAGAATTTCGCGCCTATTTTCGGTACTACCATGCTCATCATTATGATAGCATCGATCACGCTGGTGCCTGCCTTGTTTACACTGTTCGGGCGCAAAGCATTTTGGCCAAGAGTGCCTAAGTTCGGCAAAACTGGAGAAGTTAAACATGGTTTCTGGGGTCCAGTAGCTAAATTTGTAGTGAACAAGCCGGGATTATCGGGTGGACTGGTTGCGATGATGATGGTTGTGACCTCACTTAATGTGTTTAACTTGAATTATGAGTTCGACATGGTCAAATCCTTTCCGAAAGATTTACCTTCTCGTGAAGGATATGAGATTGTGGAAACTCGGTTTAATAAGGGGGAGCTAGCACCTACCTCGATCCTGGTTGAAAGCGATCAGGCCCTGTCTGAAGAGCAAATCGAGGCGCTTCGTGCGAGATTGCTTGACGAAAACAACGTTGCTTCGGTTAGGTTGAACAGTGTATCAGAGGATAATGCAGCACTAAAATACAGCTTAACGCTTGACCTTAATCCTTATTCGGTAGAAGCCATAGATCTGCTTAAAGATCTGCGCAATCGCAGTGATGAAATGTTAGTTGATGCAGGGGTAACCGGAGAGATCCATTTTGGCGGTATCACACCGAAACTGGTTGATGAGCGTGAGGTGAATAACCGCGATATATGGCTGATTGTTGTTCTTGAGACAGTACTCATTCTTGGCTTGCTTTACGTTTTGACCAAATCGATCCGAATGTCAACGTACATGATGGCCACCATTCTGGTTTCATTCGTATCTGCATTAGGACTTGGTCTCTTCCTTGTCGATGTCTTCTTTGGTTATGATGCGATAAGTACGCGTGTTCCTGTGTATTCCTTTATTTTCTTGGTCGCGCTGGGCATTGATTATAACATTATTCTGGTCTCCCGATTCTTAGAGGAACGTAAATCCCGCAAGGTGAAGGAAGCGTTAGAGATTGCCATTCGCAACACGGGCGGCGTCATCTCTTCGGCCGGTATCATATTAGCAGCCACGTTCGCAGCGCTAATGACCATGCCTATTGCCGATTTGTTCGTTTTCGGATTCATTGTAGCTATCGGTATTCTGATGGATACATTCTTAGTGCGTGGAATATTATTGCCATCTGTTATCTTATTCTTTGAGAAGGATAAGGTTAAGTAATTTGAAAAGTGCAGAGACTATTTCTACGGTCTCTGCATTTTTTGGCTAAGGGGGTCTCCGATGAAGATCATTGTAGTTGATGACGATAAGAACATTTTACAGCTTGTTAGCATTCATCTCACACGTGAAGGATATCAAGTGTTAAACGCAAATAACGCGTCAGAAGCCTTGGATATGCTGGAGAATGAACTACCTGACCTCGCGGTGGTTGACGTGATGATGCCCGGAATGGACGGAATTGAATTAACGGAAATCTTAAGCAAAGACTACGGCATTCCAGTTCTGCTCCTAACCGCGAAAGGCGAACTGGAAGACAAGACTAAAGGATTCTTGGCAGGATCAGAAGATTACGTTGTGAAGCCATTCGAGCCGAAGGAGCTGTTATTCCGTATCGCTGTTATTCTAAGGAGATTTGAGAAGGAGTATCAGTCGGTTATTCAGGTAGGCAATCTGACCATAAGTCGTCAAACCTATGAAGTCTCGACAGGTGAGCGTACTCTTGTAATGCCGTTGAAAGAATTCGAGCTGTTAGCCTTGCTGGCTAGCCGTCCGAATCACATCATGGAACGCAGCATGATCATGGAAAAAATTTGGGGACATGATTATGAGGGAGATGATTATACCTTGAATACCCATATAAAGCGACTTCGCGAGCGTTTAACTCAGTTGGGTGCAAATGTTGAAATTAGCACGACTCGCGGAGTTGGCTATCGATTAGAGGTTCAGCATTCGTGAAAACCCTGTATCGGCAATTTATCCTCATCACGGTTCTCATTATGTTACTCAGTACAGTCGTCTCTTTCTTTTTGACGAATACGTATTATCATTCGGCCACGAAAGAATTGGATAGTGAGAAAAATATTCAAATAGCGCAGCAAATTACACAGTATATTGAATCTACTCCAAATATAGAATTGGGTCATTATTTAGAGACGCTTGGTCAGGTGGGGTATCAGTTATATGTGACTAGCGATTCGGGGTATTCTCAATTTATTGGGAACGAGTTTAAAGTGAAGAATTTACCAGAAGCTGTGAAGTTATCTGTATTTAGCGGGAAGATTTATAATGGAATGAAAAGCTTTCCGAACCAGACCTTCATGAGTGGAAGGTTTGCCAACGAACTGGAAAATACAGTAGGCGTGCCATTTCGCTATCAAGGTGAACATTATGGATTATTTTTACGGCCGCATATTGATATTCTCGTTGATGAACTTCACATTATTTTCGCGATAATGATTATATCCATGGCATTGATTAGTCTTCTAGCGATGCTTGTTACTGCTAAACAGATTATTCGGCCGATCGCGCAGCTTACGGAAGCAACCAAACAGATTTCACTGGAGAAGTATGATCATTTGCTAACGGTTAATCGGAAAGACGAGATTGGACAGCTTGCCGAAAGCTTCAATCAGATGACCAAGCAACTGCAGGTGAATGATCAGTCCAGGAAAGAGTTCATTAGCAATGTGTCGCATGATTTTCAATCGCCGCTTCTTAATATCCAGGGCTATGCGGATCTATTGAAATCCCAGTCCACAACCGAGGAAGAAAGAGTAATGTTCTCATCCATTATCGAGGCGGAAGCGAAACGTCTGTCGATTTTGACGAAACAGCTATTGCTTCTTACCTCATTAGATCAGTCGAACTATAGATTGCAACGTTCAAACTTCTCGTTAGACCAACAGCTCAAAAGCTTGTCGCAAAAATATTTGTGGCGCATCGAGGAAATGGGCATCGAGCTTTATTATAAAACGACTCCTGTCCATTTCTACGGAGATAAAAGCCTATTGGAGACCGTATGGGATAATTTATTAACCAATGCTTTGAAGTACAATAAACCTCATGGTTCCATTCGAATTGAGGTGGAGGACTTCAATCATTATGTTACCATCCAGTTCAAGGACACCGGGATAGGTATACAGGAAAGTGAGCTCCACCATTTGTTCGAGCGTTTCTACCGAGCAGATACTTCCAGAAGCAAAGAAGGTACAGGACTTGGATTGACTATCGTCAACCAGATCGTCGAATTACATGGTGGAAGCATTCATGTTTCAAGTAAGATTGGGGAAGGAACCTGTATTACTATTACATTGCCTAAAAAGGATTCTCACCTGAGCATTTTGCATTAACCTGAGCCCTTGCTAGACAAAGGTTTTCAAACATAAAAAAAGGACTTCACCCCAACTTGGAGAAGTTTTCAAGTGACAAAACAAGAAAACCCAAGGGGGAGAAGTCACTATGTATATTCTACAAGAAAGTCTATTTTCCTTTGAAGAACTTCAAAAACTTGAATTTAAAGAACGTTTGCCTATCTTCTTCAGCGCCCTGGACTTACGGCCATATGCTAAAGAATTGAGAAGTCATTCACCCCGAGGTGCCGATGGGCACTGCCGACAAGGGATTCTTCGCGCATTGCTTGCAGCGCCGCTGGAGAACATGGATACATTTAGCGGCTTGCATCGTCGTCTGGATATGGATCTTCGTTTCCGTTACCAATGCGGACTCAGGCTTGATCGAAAAGCTCCATCAATCGCCACATTAAGCCGCGTTTTCACTGAGCTAACGAATAAGGGATTGGCAAAACGTCTGTTTGAGGATCTCGTCACACGCTGTAAGCAGGAAGGAATCATCGATGGAAGTCACGTGGCGATGGACAGCGCAGCGATCCATGCCTACGAGAAGAAACAGCCGAAGCGCAAAAGTGAGCTGACGGGGAATGCCAACTGGGGCGCGAAGTTTGACTCCTTTGGTAACAAGGTCAAGTGGTTCGGCTATAAGCTTCATCTTGCTGTCGACACCGCTAGCGAACTGCCCCTGGCCCTCTCGGTTACACCGGCTCATGTCAATGACGGTGATCTGGCACCCGCTCTTATGGAACAAGTGGCTGCCGATGCGAAAGTGAAGTTCTTTGTGTTTGATGCTGGGTATGACCAACTTAAAAACTATGAAGCGGCACGGAAGCTCAAAGCGCAAGCGATTATCCCGATGAATCTTCGCAATGAGAAGGAACCGCCTGCAGGTATAACATCTAACGGTACACCTTGCTGCTCCATGGGTTTTGCCATGACATACTGGGGAGTAGATGGCGATCACCTGAAATTCCGGTGTCCCCATGCGACCGGCAAGGTGGATTGTCCGCTGGGGATGGCAGCCTGTTCATCTTCCAACTATGGAATGGTGCTCAAGGTTGATACAAAAAGCGATTTGCGCCGTTATTCAAGTCCGCACCGGAACACGAAACGTTGGCAAGAACTTTACAAAGAAAGAACGAGTGTAGAACGCTGCAACTCCCGAATGAAAACCTATTTGACCGCAGACGCCATGCATGTTTGGGGCATAGAGAAAGTCATAACTCACCAATATTTAAATGCAATTGTATTGCTGGCTTCTGCCCTGGCAATGGCTCAGAAATACAGAAAAGTCGCTGCTTAAAATTTTGAATGCGCAGAAAATTCTGCAGGTCTGCCCATTTTTGAAAACCGAGTGGATTTAGCTGAAAATGCACCACCAACTAGGTCTAGGTTCTGCTATTCAATTCTCAAATAGGGAATTATGCAAAATGCTCACCTAAGTAACCCATGATCTTGGCAAAGCCGTAACTATGTCTCGCGGGTCGAGAAGCTAGCGTTGATGGAACCATAGGCATTAGTTGTGTAAACAGTTATGTAATAACAAGCAAGCCAGATGGCAAAAAGGGACTGCCAAGCTGGCTTGCTTGTTTAACTTTGAGGAACCTCTTACTGTTTCACTATATCTTCAACCGACTTATCCAACTTCTCCAGCAGTTGTTGTCCGGAGATTTGGGCCCCCAAGTATTCCTGCATCGCGGCTCCAAAGCCTTGCGATACACCGTCTGGGAACAGGTCCCAATACCAGCCGAGCGCAGTAGGTGATTTATCCTGGATAGCCACGGCTATTTGTCCGATATCATTTTCGGTAGCTTCAATGTTTGTCAGGGCAGGAATAAATTTAAATTCTTTACTTACAAAAGTTTTTCCGGTTTCGGATGTGACCAGCCAGTTTAGGAAGTTTTTTGCCTCTTCAGGATGGTCTGATTTGCTGTTCACAATATAGTTGCTAGGTACCCCGATCAGTACACTGCCTTCGTTATCGTTGATCGGAGCCGGAAGCACTCCTAACTGCAAATGGGGATCGATTTTATCGATGTCGGCTTGCGTCCAATTGCCCTGAAGCATCATCGCAGCTTTGCCTGCCGAGAAGTTGGCGATTTGCGAGGCGTAATCGCTCGTCATTTTGTCTTTTTGCGCATTGTTAAATATCAAGTCGACTAGATCCAGCCATTGTTTGAAGATTTCATTGTCTTTGAAGGTCGCGTTTCCTGCCTTGACGTCTTCGATGAACTTTTGTGGATCGGGCTGATTGGCGAGCCCGACATTCACCAGATGCATGCCGAGTGACCACCATTCATTCGTTGCCATGAACGGTGTAATACCTTCGGCATTCAATTTTTCCACGGCCTCTTTTAATTGTGATAGGTTCTTTGGTTCTTCGGTAATTCCAGCTTGCTCAAACAAGGATTTATTATAAATAATACCGTATCCCTCCACGTTCATTGGCATGCCGTAAAGCTTCCCGTCTACCATGGTGGGATTCTTGGAGGATTCAATCAGATCTTTGGCCCAGGCCTCGTCGGTAAGATCTGTCGCACGATCCATATAGGGGATCAATCCGACATATCCGCCATTATTGAAGATCTCCGGTTCAGAACCTGAAGCTAACTCGGCCTTTAATAATGCACCGTAGTCTTCCCCGCCGCCATGGGTTTCCACTTCTACTTTGACACCAGTTTCTTTCTCATATTCATCGACCAGATTATTGAGGGCTTCGGCAATTTCAACCTTGAAGTTAAACATTTTAATGCTGACGTCTTTTTTGGCCCCCTGTTGGTTTTGTTCCCCGTTATTTGTTGGTGCGCCTTGATTCCCATCTTTGCTGCAACCTGCAATGACTAAAGTGAAAACGGTTGCGACAATGAGGGCAAGCTTCCATTTTTTCATTTCGATAACCTCCCTTTATATTTTGCCTATAAGGTCATTTTAGTGAATACGCATTGCGACAGACACTAATTTTTATGCTGAAAAAAGTGGACAATTTTGTTGGCTAACCTTTTACAGAACCTGCTGTTACACCTTCGACGATATATTTTTGAAGTGAAAGAAAGAAGATGATTATTGGTGTAATTGCCATGACAAGACCAGCGAGTGCAAGATCCCATTTTTTCGTATACTGACCAAAGAACTTCGTGACAGCTAGGGGTAATGTTGTTAGATCTTTATTGCCCCCAATCACGAGTACCGGCAGCAGATAATCATTCCAGATCCATAATGTGTTCAGAATAATGACAGTAACAGCGATAGGCATCAGTAGAGGAAAAACGATTCGGAAAAAAACACCATAAGGATTCGAACCATCCACTTTAGCTGCCTCTTCCAGTTCGATGGGAACCGTCTTGATAAATCCATGGAACAGAAAAACGGATAACGGCATCCCAAAACCGAGATAACAAGCTACAATGCCGTAAAATTCCCCGCGCAATTCCAGCAAACTTGTGACGCGGACTAATTGCAGCATGATGGACTGAAACGGTATGATCATGGCTGAAATCAGCAGCAGGAATACCAGCATATTGAAACGGGTTGGTTTGCGGACGATTTGGTACGCAGCCATGGAACTGAACAGAACGATGAGAACTACGCTAAATACAGTAATTAAAAATGAATTCGAGAATGCTTGAGGAAAGTTTATGGCACTCCAGACGTTTGAGTAATTATCCCAATGGAAGATTTGTGGAAAAGAGGCTGCGTCGATCAGAATTTCCTTTAGCGATTTTACCGAGTTGGTCAGAACCAAGTAAAAGGGAGACAAAAAGAGCAAGCCGAGTAATATAGCAGCGATTTCTAGAATCAATAGCCTCGTACGATATGTTTGATTATGAGAAAACATTAGGCGGATACCTCCTTACGCTTCGTCACCCAAACCTGAGTAATGGTAATGGCTGACACGGCGAGAAAGAACAGCAGTGCTTTAGCTGTGCCCAAGCCATAACGATTATTGATTAGAGCTTCGGCGTAGATGTTATAAGCCAGTGATTGCGTGGATGTGCCAGGACCGCCTTTCGTCAAGGAAAGGTTGAGATCAAACATTTTGAAGGCGGTGGAAGTTGTAAGGAAAAGACAAATTGTAATCGCTGGCATAATCAAGGGGATGTATATTTTCCCCAGAAGCTGATGTGGACGTGCTCCATCCATTTGCGCTGCTTCAATCAGATCCTTCGGGGTACCAGTTAGGGCGGCGATATAGATCACCATCATATACCCTGCGGTTTGCCAGACAAAGACGATAATGAGTCCCCAAAATCCAGTGGACGGCGTTCCGAGCCATGGAAGTTGGAAAAAAGACAGGCCGGTCAATTCCCCGATGGTGCCGAATCCCTTCGTAAAAATAAACTGCCAAATATAACCGAGCAGTATTCCGCCTATTACATTAGGCATAAAGAAGACAGTTCGCAAAATTTTCCGGGTCTTTATGGAACTGGTCAAAATCAGGGCGAGACCTAATGCGAGAAAATTGGATATGCACACCGAAATCACTGTAAACTTCAGTGTGAAGTTAAGGGATTCCCAGAATTTGTCGTCGTTCATAAAAATTCTTCTCCAATTATCTGCCCCTGTCCAGACGGCTTTGTCCAAGTCGAGACCGTTCCAGTCCGTGAATGAGTAATAGAATCCTAGGGCGAACGGGACGAGCACAATGGTGGCAAAAAAAACAAGGCATGGACCGAGAAAAATAACCTGTTGTGCCCAGCCTTTCTTCGACCGTAAAACTCTGTTCATAGGTTTATCTCCTTTCAGATCTGTGAGGTTAATCAAACTCAGTATAGAAAGGATAGGGTGGATGCAACACTCATTTTTATGATAATAATAGTGGAATATTTTGCCGTCCTTTGCTAAGATGTTGTGAAAATAGGAGGGATATGTTTGTTTCGGAAAAGTATCCGTTTCAAGTTGATAGCACTTCTTCTGTTCGCGGTAATACTGCCGACAGGAGTATCAATCACGGTCTCTTACTTTTATACAAAAGCGTCAGTGACGGAAAAATCGATTCGGGAAAATACGAATTATCTTAACCTCGGTGCCTCCAATCTTCAAAGCTATTTCAAGGGAATTCATGAATTAGCCTTATCCATTTATAGCGGAATCAATATCCCTAACTCCCTGTACACATCGATATTATCGGCCAAGCCTCAACATTTGCAGGAGGCTGACTCGAAGGAAGACATCAATCGTAATGTTTTTTCGAGCCAATTGCTGAATATGTTTCAATCCAATAAAGATATCTATCAGATTCATCTGTTCGTGAATGCCAATCAACAATCCAATACCTTGTTAAAGGGTTTTTTTCGTAGAGAATATAACGATTCCTACCGTCCTTTAGTATCCCCGTCAGGAAAGGTGGAGCCTTTTATAGAAATAACGCATCCGGATCATAGATATGGAATGAAATCTGGAATTCCAAATCTTAAATCGGGTTCTATCGAGGTTTTTAGTGCCCACTATCCCATTTACCGTACACCAAGTGATGAAGCCATGGGGTATCTTTCCATAGACTTTCGTTTAACTGAGCTTGAGGAAATAGCGAAGGCCATGTATCACCTCGGTTCAGAGCAGGTTTTCTTGCTGAATGAAGAGGGAGGCGCCCTTTATTCCTCTGACCCGGAGCTGATAGGAAAGACGATTAAAGCGGGATGGAGTCAGGTCCCGTCCAAAGAAGATCACGGTCATTTTTCATGGAAGGACGAAAATTTCGAAGGTATTGTATTTTACAGGGCAATCCAGAGTCCTTTATTTAAGGGTTATCTTCTTAAGCTGGTTCCCTATGATAATTTATATGGAGATGCGAGAGCAATTACCCATATCACTACAGGAATCGGTATGCTATTTCTGATTGTTGGGATGATCGCTGCAGTCTTTATCTCTATTCGTTTTACGAATCCGATTAAACGGATAATCTCCTTCACACAAAAGGTACAAATTGGAGATATGGATGCCCAGGTGGAGATTGCGACCGAGGATGAATTCGGAATTTTAACGAGAAAAATTAATAATATGACCCAGACCATCAATAATCTGATATTAAAAGAATACAAGCTCGAAATCGCCAATAAGAGCAACCAGTTAAAGGCGCTCCAGGCGCAGATCAATCCGCATTTTTTATATAATGCATTACAGTCGATAGCTACATTGTCCCTTAGGTACAAGGCTCTGGAGGTTTATGAACGGATTTGTGCACTTGGAAGCATGATGCGCTATACAATGGCTACGGGGGTAAATACGGTTACGCTTCAAGAAGAGTTGGAGCATGTGGAGCATTATCTTATGCTGCAAGAGGAGCGATTTGGCAATGAATATCTTGAGATCCATTTTGATATCGCGGAAGAAACCAAAATTCAAGCCGTTCCTAAAATGATTTTACAGCCTCTTGTAGAAAATGTTTTTAAGCATGCTTTTGATGACGGCATCGTGAATGGGCCGATACGTGTCCGCATTGCCAGCCACCTGGACGAGGCAGGAAATCTGATGATTGCCGTCTCTGATAATGGAAAGCAGCTGACGCCGGAACAAGTCCGGGAGATGGAGTTAGCGATCAATGTCGAGACAAAAAATGAAATGGAACAGATCGGGCTTCGAAACGTATTAGCCAGACTCCGATTGTATTTTGGCAAGGAAGCTAGTCTGACGATGAGGGGACATGATAACGGCGGCTTAACGGTAGCTTTATGGATACCGACTGGAAATTGCAGAATTATAGAGGAGGACAAGAGTGAAAGCACTGATTGTGGATGATGAAAAGCATGTAAGGGAGGCCATTCGCTACTTTGTGCCCTGGGAGGTATTTGGGATCGATTCTGTATTTGAGGCTATGAATGGACAAGAAGCGATCAACCTGATTTTGGCGGAGCGACCGGAGATTATTTTCACGGATATGCGAATGCCCCTGATGGATGGAGCCCAGCTTCTGGAATGGATTCACCGGCATATTCCCTGCACGAAAGTAATTATCATCAGCGGATATCAGGATTACAAATATCTTCAACCCGCCATTGTATATGGGGGGATGGATTATTTGCTTAAACCGTTGAACGGCAACAAAATCGTGGAGGCGACAGAACGCGCGGTTCGCAAATGGCGGCAGGAAAAGGAAGAAAGTGAGCGGGCCCTTCACCGGAATATTCAGATCAATGAACTTCAGCCGCTATACTGGGATCGAATGCTTACGGACTTGATGTCCGGCTATCGACGATATGAGGAACTAGCTGCTGCCCTGAGCGATCACTTCGGACTAACCTTGGGACATACCCGCTGCCAGGTTGCCATCTTATCTTTGGAAATGATGGATCAAAGGCTATTAACCCGGTTCAATGGAGATGCGTCTTTAATGTATTATGCCATCATGAATATATGTAATGATGTGCTTGTGGGGGAAAACGGCAGTCACGGATACGCCTTTCGTTGTGGGATTGAGGGAGTGAATGTTGCGATTTTTTATTGGAATCAAGTCAAGGATATAGAAGAGTCCCTACGAAGTATCAATCAATCCATGCTGGAAACCTATCAAATTCAAGTTCACTTTGGCCTCGGTGAAGTATGCCTCATTTCAGAAGATGTGCCCCGTTCGTTTCATCAGGCCAAGATAGCACTGCAACAACGCAATTTGCTTTGTTCAGGTGAATGGATTCATATGTATCACGATATTGATCAGGTGGTTAGTGAAGAGGATTGCCCATTTCTTCGCTTTTATGAACCCTTTAAGTTTGCGGTATTATCCGGACAGCGCGATCGCATTATGGAATGGGTGGATAAATGGGCTGCTCTCATAGAGCAGCAACCTTACCTATCTCAGCTCCAGCTTGAAAAATGGCAGAAGAATTTTAAGTCTGCCCTGTTAAACTGGAAGGCTGAAATCGGATGGGACAAGAGCGCCGATTCGGATGAAACGTTTGATTTAGAACTGCCTTTCGATACCAACGGGAACTTTTCGCTTGCGGTTTGGAAGGAGCGAGTTGCGGCCAAGCTGCTTGCCATTTCTCGGAAGTATAACTCTATGCATGATCAGGACAGTCGATTGGTACAGGACATCAAACGCTATATTGATCAAAACTATCACAAAGAAATTACACTGCAGCATATTGCGGATTGCTTTTTTATCAGTCGAGAGAATGTTTCGAGGAAATTCAAGCAGGTCACAAATGAGAATTTAATAGACTACCTTACCCGACTAAGAATTGATAAAGCTAAAATGTTGTTAGCAGATTCAAACATGCGTATAGCTCAAATTGCAGAGCTTGTCGGATTTCAGGATGAAAAATATTTTAGCCGTGTATTCAAAAAGATAACCGGGCAGACTTCCCGTGAGTTTAGAAAACAGTTAAATACATAAATTATAATCAAACATATTTAATGAAGAAGGTGCATGATGAATAACAAAATTAGCGTTAGAGAAGTGCTCGTAGAAGATGCAAAGGCATTACTACAGATCATTCCCATAATCGATAAAGAGACAGAGTTCACGCTGAGAGGAGAAGGAGAATTCCGGTTATCGCTGCATGAGGAAGAGTCTTTTATCCGTAATATACTCGCTGAACCTCGTAGTGTTATGTTTGTTGCTTCCTGTAATGATAATATTGTGGGTTCTTTAGGATTCAGAGGAAATAATCTGACCAGGTATAAGCATACTGGAGAATTTGGTATGGGCATTTTAAAACAATACTGGGGGCAAGGAATAGGTACCATGTTAATTGAGCATTTATTATCTTGGAGTGAAGCACATGATATTAGAAAAATAAATTTAAAAGTGGTTGAAACTAATATCCGTGCTATAAAATTATATGAGCGATTTGGATTTGAAATAGAAGGAGTACAGAAAAATGAAGTAAAAATTGCTGATCAGTACTATAACTTATTATCGATGGGGAAATTTATCTAAGCTTCTACTCCAATTTTACCTGTGAATGAAAGCACTGATTTATGTGAGCCGGCGGATGCCGGCTCTTGTTAGCTGCTTACTGCTTATAGATCCTTTATTACGTTGCCGCTAGATTCATCTCGATGCACATGAGAATGAAGGCGCCAGCGCCGTGCAGATCGTTTTCGCTGGTGGGGCGGGCAATGTAGTGGGCATAATCGCCGATTCCGGTGCCGATGCAGATGTTACCAATCACGACGTTGCCTTTCTCGTCGGACTTCAGTGTATCGATTACGCCTTGGTAGCCTTTCCAGGCATAGTCCATGTACTCGGCATCCAAGTATCCGAACCTAACCGCTTTGGCAATGGCATGCACAAACAGCGCCGTACAGGAGTTTTCCAGCCAATTATCCGGGCGGTCTCCTTTGTCGACGACTTGATACCATAATCCGGTGGCCGGATCCTGATAGTTCGTAAGAGCGATAAGCAGATCCTGCAGAATGGCCACGAGCTTGGCTTTATCCGGGTGATCCTCCGGCAGGTATTCGAACATTTCCAGCAAAGCGACGGGATACCAGCCAATAGCGCGGCCCCAGAACTCTGGTGCGACACCCGAGATGGGGTCAGCCCATCCGGCTTCTTTGGTTTCATCCCAGCCATGATACAGCAAGCCGGTGGCCGGATCCTTCGTATGCTTCTCCATGAGAAGAGCCTGGAAGGTCATCATGGAGAAATATTCGCTGTCTCCGAAGGTCTTGGCAAATTGCACGGCAATCGGGCCTGCCATATACAAGCCGTCCAGCCACATTTGATTCGGATAATGTCCCTTGTGCCAGAACCCGCCCGACGCATTCGTCGGCCATGACTTCAGCAGAGGCACTAGCGTATGCAGCGCTTTTTTGTACCGCTCGTCTCCCGTCTGCTCATAGAGGGTGAAGAGAAGCACGCCAGGCTGAATATCGTCGAGCTCGTCAGACATAAATTTCTTGATGCTGCCGTCCTCGAGAATCTGGCTATCCACCCACCGTTTCATATAATCATACAATTTTTGTTCTCCCGTCTGCCGCCAGCATTTTTCCATGCCAGATAGAAAAACGCCTTGATGATAATGGAATCGGTCTGGTGGAAGATCCTCCGGCTCGAATTTGGCCATAATTGCTTCACAGGCGGTTTGCGCCCATTGAATCGGGGTCTTAAGGGATGTGGATGATGGCATTGATATCCTTCCTCCTCCTTGATTTTACTTTTATTCTAGCATCGTGAAATGTACGTTTTTTGCAGAAATAGCCTATTTCTTCTTATTTCTTGCGGTATAATGGACAGCAGCAGGAGTAAAGGTTAGGAAGGAGAGGGAGCGGGTTGGGAGATCTTTATTTTGAAAATCACACAGGAAATTTCCTGGTATCCCACCGGAAAGCATTAAGTCACCATATGCCGTTTAGCCACTTTCATAGTACATACGAAATCTATTATTTGATGTCTGGTCAGCGGAATATTTTTATTCAGGACCGGACGTTAGCGATCAACGAGGGCGATGTAGTCATTATTGCGCCGAATATTTTGCACCGTACAATCAATGCGGTCCAGCCGCAGCATGAGCGGCTCATTATTAATATGCATGAGCAGTATTTTTCGCCGGATGGTTCCCATAAGGAAGCGCTTCGTCCTTTGCTGGAACGGGATTATCTGATTGTAAGCGATTCCGTGCGTAACCAACTGTCGATCGAGCCGATGGCTCGGGCTATTCTACAGGAAATGAAGGAACAGGCGAGTGGTTTCGAATTGTTTGCGCAGACGCTTGCCGTGCAGCTGCTTATCATTTGCTGTAGGCACTTCAAGCACAATGCTATGGAGCTCTTGGCCTCGCCAAGTCCCATGCACGAAAGAATATCGGAGATCGTCCGCTATATTAATGAACATTACACGGAGGACTTATCGCTGCAGTTGCTGGCGGATAGGTTCTATATCAGCCCCTATTATTTGAGCCGTTATTTTAAAAAAGCGACAGGTTTTACATATGTAGAGTACGTGAATAGCGTCCGGATTAAGGAAGCCAAGAAGCTGCTGGAGCACTCTTCCATGAAGGTGCACCTGATCGCCAGGAAGGTAGGCTTTGGTAGTGTGACGCATTTCGGCCGGGTGTTCAAGGAAGTCACGGGCAATGCGCCGTTATATTATAGAAGAAATTATTAGGTTCAATTTGTTTAATGCATATCAACATTTGCTAGACTGAATCGTTATAACAATAGCTTGAAAAAAATCAATATCAAGCTATGTTTGAAAGAACGGTATAAGTCGTGAAGAGGTGAAAATATGCAAATTCAGATTGATCAAGTCAGTAAGCGATACTCGAAGAAATCTTACGGGCTTCATAAGGTTTCATTTAACATTGGCCCCGGTCTATGTGGCCTGATCGGGCGGAACGGAGCCGGTAAGACTACCTTAATGCGAATTATCGCAGGGATTATGGAAGCAACCGCCGGGACCGTCTATTTTGATGGACAGACGATGAAATCGGCAGCCATGCAAAGACATTTGCAGAAGAGAATAGGCTATCTTCCTCAGGACTTCGGTTTCTATCCTAGATTAACGGTAAAGGAAACCATGGATTACATAGCCATGCTGCATGGACTGAGCGGAAAGACGAAACAGACCAGAATTCAGGATTCATTAGAAAAAGTACATTTGGATAAGCAGGCTGATAAAAAAGTTCGAGAGTTATCTGGTGGCATGAAAAGAAGGTTAGGTATTGCACAAGCGATCATTCATGAACCCGAAATTCTTATCGTAGATGAGCCGACAACGGGAGTCGACCCTGAAGAACGAATATCGATCCGAAACTTATTAACGGAATATGCAGGTCAGCGCATCGTCATTTTGTCTACGCATATCATTGAAGATATTGCCCAGTCATGCCAACAAGTGGCTGTACTGGATCAAGGGACGCTAAAGTATCAAGGTGACATTGGCAGTATGATCAAGGCGGTCTCCGGCATGGTATGGGAGTGTACCTTGCCGATAACCGAGGATTATAAGAGTATGTTGACTGAGTTTACTCTTGTGTCCAATCACTACATGGGGGACAGCGTCAGGTTACGGCTGCTTGGCGAGAAGGCACCGAAAGCGGACAGCATTCAAGCAGCTCCAACCGCTGAGGATGCTTATATTTGGATGATAGGCGGGCTTGCCCCATGATGACAGTTTGCAAAGTGATGTGGTTCGAGTTCCTCTACCAGATCAAGAGCAAGTTTTATTTGCTCGGCATTTTAATTGCCCTCTTGTTTCTGTGGTCGGAATTTTCACCCTATATTCAACATTATCCAGTGGAAGATAATAATGACATCCGTCAGCTCTACGAAAAAGGAATACACCCCGAATTGCTGCATGTGGACGTTTCGCCTGAAGAGACTCTAACATCCGTGCTGCAGCACATCGATAATCTCCCGGAAGGTATTCTGTCCCCAAAAAATTATAATGCTTCTAAAGAATTAACCGCTATAATAAAGGCACAAAATCTACCCCTGGAGCAAGCAAACGCCTTAGTGAAACATCAATACCCTTCGTTCGCGCCGCAATGGGAAGTTTATATCGAGGAAAAGGGACAACGCCTAGGTTCAATTGAGGAGGTTCAGCCTGTATTCAAAGCTTACTATGAACAGCGAGCCTTTAGCTCGGAATTCGCTGTACTTTGGGTGGACCGGCTGCAAATCATTATGTCATTTCTATCCATCCCTGCTTTTTTAATGCTATTCTTCAAAGATAGACGGTTTAATGCCTTAGAGTGGCTGCATGCCAAGCCATTTACAGGCCAACAATACGTGATTGGAAAATATTTTGGGACGGTTACCGCATGGAGCTTGCCTGCTGTACTTGTAAGCACTGTAGTTAATATTTGGATTGGAGTCCAGGTCACAGCTCAGGCATATAATTACCATTTTACGAATTTGCCGTTAGGTCTGCTTATTTGTGTATTGCCGACTTTTATGATATCCGGGGCTATTATCGTTTTGCTAGGGTGTATATTCCAAAATGAAGTTGCTGCTTTGCCGGTTTTTCTACTTTATCTCATTTACAACATTACTTCTGGTGTGTTTATGGAAAATGATAGCACTCCGTGGTCATCAATAAAATATATGATCCGGCTGGACGAAAGTTCATCCCATCGTTGGATGGAATACTTGCCGCATCAGGGCGTTGTTTTAGGGCTAAGTATTCTGTTCGTGCTCCTAGCCGGACGATTATGGCCCCGGCAAGGGCTCAAAGGAAAAGGCAGGTTGACCTCATGAAGCTAATGGTATATCAATTTAAAGTTCTCTATTCGCCGGTAAAGTGGCTGCTGACAGGAGCGTTTATCGTATTTATTCCTTTTATGTTCTATGCTCCGACAGCCGTGGACGTTTTGAATCTGTATGAAATCTATCTACCATTCGCAGGTATCATATTACTCCCTGATTTGTTTTGGGTTGATCATTACGCTCAAGCAACAGAGGTGCTGGCTACCCGCAGAGGCCGAAGGCTGAATTTATTAGTTTACAGATTAGTGGCTATGGTTCTGCTTGTGATCTTCATGCTGCTTGCAGGGTGGTTGTTATTACGCATGAATATGTCCCCTCACGGTCTTCTCTTCTCCAATGAGCAGCTTCCTTTTTTAAGGCTTCTATATGTTGCGTTGCCTGGTCTATTATTTTCCGGAGCATTATCTTTATTGGGCGGAGCTGCTCTGAGATCGCCCGAAATTGGTTACTTGCTGGGTCTCGCCAATTGGATGTTTTGGAACATTAATATGGAGAATGCCTCCTGGCTGAATTTATTTTCGTATGCCAACAGGCTTAGCGATTTACCATCGAAATGGACATTAGGCTCGTTAAGTATAGTGTTCGTCTTATTATGCGGATTCTTTATGCTGCGCCCTGTAGAGCAATATAAGTTAGCGAGCCGTCTGAAAGATGGGCTGATGAGGGGCAACGCCAAGCAATGAATTTACTTATTACGGGACGAAAATCAGTATCGAAGAATGGGGAACAGGCTGCGCTCATTGCTAAACAAGCAAAGGGGCGCAGCCTATTCTTTGGCTTACGACGACACACTGCCAAGGTTGGCACTTAAATCAGTTAGAAAGAAGACTGTCAAGCCGACTGAAATTCTGTTGCTCCAGCTGCTCAAGGAAGAGAAGGCATAGACGCTGGACTTTCGGATCCTTCGATTGAATTGCGACAGCAAACCGATCCTGTAGTTCTTGTAATTCAACTTCCTCCTGTAATTTAGCTAATGTTTCACGGAGCATGGCCGTTTCTTCTTCATCGTCTATCATCTTAAGTTTTCCTGTTATATAGGCAATTTTGAGTTGCAACTTTGCCACCCCGCTAACTTCCAACAAATAACAATGATTATCGACAAGCAGTTCTGCAGAAACTCCGAAATATTCAGCCAATTGCTGAAGGCGGTCTTTGGGAACAGGCCGTCTTTTCTTGACCCAGTCTGAAAATTGCTGAGGAGTGATTCCAATTTCTTTACATACTTTTGTGTACGGCACTTGATGAAGCAGAGCGAGATAGGGGACGCTAGTAATCGTTGTCATTTATTCACCTCATTGACGTATTATATGTCTATTTCTATATCCATTATAACATTGACATATTTTATGTCAAACCTAAAATGCAATGGTTTATAGTATGTGCTGTTATTGTTGGAAACCACAAGCAGAACACAAAGAAGCAGAACGCCCTCTAGCTAAAGGGAGCGATCTGCTTCGACTTGCGTACAAACTCGTACAAGTTTGACAATGTGCAATCACAATCACGCTATGATCTGTGCTGTTAGTAACAATAATGAGGCCGATGTTGCTTAAGCATAAGCCCCAAGGAACATCTCCATGTCATCCTCGACGTTCGTGATGCCGCCGATGCCGAATTGCTCCACCAGTACATTGGCGACATTCGGAGAGAGGAAGGCAGGCAGCGTCGGGCCAAGGTGGATGTTTTTAACTCCGAGATAGAGCAGGGCCAGCAGCACGATGACTGCTTTTTGCTCATACCAGGCAATATTATACGAGATCGGCAGCTCGTTGATGTCATCAAGTCCCAGGATCTCTTTCAGCTTCAGCGCAATGATGGCGAGGGAGTAGGAGTCGTTGCATTGGCCTGCATCCAAGATGCGTGGAATGCCGCCGATCTCGCCGAGATCGAGCTTGTTGTATTTGTATTTCGCGCAGCCCGCGGTTAGGATGATTGTATCGTTAGGAAGCTGCTGGGCAAACTCGGTATAGTAGTTACGAGACTTCATCCGGCCATCACAACCGGCCATGACGAAGAAACGCTGGATATCCCCTGCTTTAACAGCATCCACCACTTGATCGGCGATGCTTGTTACAGTGTTATGGGCAAAGCCACCGATGATCTCCCCAGTCTCTATCTCCGTTGGGGGCGGGCACTGTTTGGCAAGGTCAATCAACTCGGAAAAATCTTTAGGCTGGCCGTTTGCGCCCTCTGGAATATGCTTTAAGCCAGGATAGCCAGTATTGCCCGTTGTAAAGATCCGATTTACGTAACCTGGCTTTGGCGGCACGATACAGTTAGTCGTCATCAGAATAGGCCCGTTAAAGTCTTCGAATTCACTGGCTTGCTTCCACCAAGCATTGCCGTAATTTCCGACAAAATGTTCGTATTTCTTGAAGGCTGGATAGTAGTGGGCCGGCAGCATTTCACTATGGGTATACACATCTACGCCAGTACCTTCGGTTTGCTGCAGTAGTTCCTCGAGATCCTTCAGGTCATGGCCGCTTACTAAGATGCCCGGACGGTTACGCACCCCAATGTTAACTTTAGTCACTTCAGGATGACCATAAACGCCGGTATTGGCTTGATCCAGCAAGGCCATGGCATCCACACCGAACTTACCCGTCTCCATCACGAGTGCGACCAATTGATCTACGGTTAATGTATCGTCCAACGTAGCCGCCAGCGCACGCTGCATAAATTGCTCCACTTCTCGGTTTGTATAGTTCAGTTGATAGGCATGATACTGATATGCAGCCATTCCTTTCAGTCCATAGGTGAGCAATTCTCGCAAGGAACGGATATCGGCATCTTCCGTGGCAAGTACGCCAACTACCTTGGCTTTGGCATCGAATGCTTCTTCATCGCTGCCATGCCAAACCGCCGCATCCGGCAATAACGTCTTGTTGGCTAGCGGCTGCTGCTGCTCCCAATGTTGACGTACTTCATCGCGTAGATCAAGCGCCTCCCGTACTTTTGCAATGAACACGTCCCGGTCAAAGTTGGCATTCGTGATTGTGGCGAACAACGAATCCATAATAAAGATGGAAGTCCGGTGTTCCAGCGTTTCAGGCAGCTTCGTACCCACACTTAAGAAAGATATGCCTTTCAAAATAAATATAAGCAAGTCCTGCAGGTTGGCGACATCAGGCGTCTTCCCGCACACGCCTACAATCGTACAACCAGTGCCTTTAGAAGCCTCTTGGCATTGAAAACAAAACATGGGCAATTCCCGTTCAGACGTATTTAATGCAGTTTGATTCATCTATATTACCTCCTCATTTTTAGTTGTAAAACGGATGTGCAGTCATGCAAAATATCAATTTAATCAGAAGCATAGCTCAGGAGAAGAGGTGACTGGGTGATTGGGATCACAATATATAAAATTGAACCAGAATATCCATAATTAGAGAAAAAAATAAATCGAACCGTTTTCTTTCCTGAAAGCAGAAGGATTTAAATCATCCTATACAAAATAGGATTTGAATTTTAGAATGTATAATGAATAGCACCTATGAAATCACTGGGGGTATTGTTGTGAGAAGATGGAGAACCATGTTCCAATGGTTTGGACGATTACAAATCATGCACAAAATTATTCTTATATTCCTTCCACTGATTTTTATTCCCCTCTTTATATCGGGATATCTCTCTAGCTACAATTTCAGTCAATCTACCATTCAAAATATGGAGCAAAGTGCTCTAGACGAGTCAAAATTAATTGTATCCCAATTGGATTCTATTATTAGCAATGCGGAGAATAGCGCTAATTTTATCGCTACGGATATTAATCGCATTATCGTCAGCTCGCCGGAGCAGCGCGATTCGATACAGGAGCTGAGGTTCAGACGACAGATTCAGAGCAAATTATCGACCGATCTCATTCTGTTTCCCGATGTTGACTCTGCCATTTTCATCGATAGAAATAATCATATCCATACTTCATATTCCCGCATAAACGAGCATGAGCAGAAGGTATTTGACAGCGGAATGATCGAACAAGTGATTCAGGCGGGAAGCTATGGAATAAACCGCTGGTTTCGGATGGAGCAGCGTAATTTTATGGTCAGCGATTCAACGATTCCTGTTCTAACTCTTGGCAAGGTCGTCATTGATGTAGATAGCGGCAATAAATTAGGAACTTTATTTATAAATGTGAAGGAGACTACATTCTCTTCATTTTTAGGCGCAGACAAAAATCAGGACATTTCCAAAGCTTATTTGCTGGTGGATTCTAATGAGAATATTATTTCCAGTTCCAACCCAGAGTATCTTCTAGAGCCGTTCGATTACTTAGAGGTGAAGCGGCCCTTGACGTTTCTTAACGAACCGTATTCAGAGATCGTGAATCGTGCCCACGGGCGGGAATTTATCACTGTCTATCCTTACGATAGAATGGGATGGAGCTTGGTGAACATGAACCCGATGACTGCGCTAAAAAGCATGATCAGTCATAATGTCTGGATGACCGTTGCGATCGGGCTCGTTTGTTTATTGCTTGCCCTTCTGGGGATTACCCTGTTATCCAAGATTATAGTAAACCCCCTGCTTCAGCTTGCTAAATCGATGCGGAGAGTCAAGGATGGGGATTTGAGCGTTACGGCGGCTATTCGCACCCAGGATGAGATGGGGCTGCTCGCTTCCGTATTCAATCTTATGATTGATCGCATTAAGCAGCTAATTGTTACCGTGGAGAATGAGCAGCGGCGTAAGCGGGAATACGAGCTTGCACTGATGCATGCCCAGATCAAGCCGCATTTCCTATACAACACCTTGGATACGATTTATGTACTTACTGATATGGACCGAATGGATGAGGCTAGAGACACGACGAAAGCACTCGCAGATTTCTATCGTATCGTTCTGAGTAAAGGCTATGAAATTATTACACTTGAAGAAGAGATGAAAATAGTTAATGATTATCTGTCGATTATGCAGGTTCGCTATCCTCATATTTTACAATACGATATTGCGATTCCTGACGAACTCAAGGGAGTCAACATCCCCAAACTGTCGCTGCAGCCCCTGGCTGAAAATGCGATTTATCATGGATTGAAAACGAAGGACAGCAGCGGTTTTATTCGAATTCGTGCGCGTTCAGACCGTGAGCAAGTAATCATTGAAGTGGAGGACAATGGAGTGGGAATGTCTCCACAGCTTGTATCCCGTATTACTGATTTCAAAGAGGATCCTGCTAAGAGAAAATCGATTGGCATATTTAGTGTGCATGAGAGATTGAAGCTGTATTTTGGTGACATATACGGTATTCATATTGAAAGTAAGGAAGGCCGAGGAACGACGGTAAAACTCATTCTACCCAATAACTATAATAAAGGTGAGCATTATGTATAAAGTTATGATTGTTGACGATGAACCTCTGTTCAGAGATTACATGCGAAGCAAGCTCGATTGGGCCAGTCATGGATTTCATATTTGCTGCGAGGCGGCTAACGGAAGAGAAGCGCTGGAGGAAGCTAAGCTCAATCGTCCTGATCTCGCATTCATTGATATATCGATGCCGTTTATCGACGGGCTGCAATTGGCAGAACTCTTAAAGCAGTCGCAGCCTGATATATCCGTTGTTTTTGTGACAGGGCACAGTGAGTTTGATTATGCGAGGCAGGCGATTCGGCTTGGGGCACAGGATTATTTGCTTAAGCCGTTCAATAAGGTTGAATTTTCGACGACGCTTCAGCGTGTAAAACGTACTTTGGATGAGCTCTCACGACCTTTTGTTCAGGAGGAAGCTCTTCCTCAGAAAACGATGAGCACTGGAATTCTTCCATTTGACGTCCAGGAGACGTTAATTATGGCCCTAAGGATGAGGGAGATGAGTTCAGTCCGCGAAGAGCTGAGCCGAATATGGCAGGACACAAGCCACATGGAGATTTCAGACGTGGTTGGGCGGAGTTATTTGGAAGCCTTGATTAATATTTGCCGCGCTTATATCATCGAGTCCGAACTGAGCCCGGAAGCAGTGTGGGGGAGTGACAGCACGCTTGAGCAGCAACTAAAAGCGCTGCGTTCCTGGGAAGAGGCTGAGCGGTGGATCATTGAGCTTTTCAGCAAAGCAGTTAATTATAGAGAATCCTTTCGGCCATCAAAATCGTATCAGTTATTTACAGCGGCCAAAGCATATATTCAACAAAACTATCCAGACTCAGAGCTGACCGTCGAAGGTGTGGCACAAGCCCTATACATTGATGCCAGTTATTTGCGCAGAGTGTTTAAGAAGGAAGCTAACATTTCAGTCGTAGATTATATTACTTACATTCGTATGAAAGAAGCTAAGGGCATCCTGCTAACCAGACCAATGAAGCTGTCGGCCGTGGCAGAAAAGGTAGGGTATAATGACCCGAATTATTTCAGTAAATGCTTTAAAAAGAGATTTGGTCTAGCACCTTCTGAGTTTGAGCAGCTTCACGCGAATAAGGCGAATTCTGAATAGATTCGTCTTTATTTGTCCTGTTTATTCCTTATCGTGCTCGATTATTGCATTAATCTAAACGATGAACAAATTTATAATAAAAACATACCTTGAAAGCGTTGCCAGGGACAAGGTGAACAACAAGTTAAA
The DNA here is from genome assembly GCF_003931855.1 of Paenibacillus lentus. Taxonomy (NCBI): domain Bacteria; kingdom Bacillati; phylum Bacillota; class Bacilli; order Caryophanales; family Paenibacillaceae; genus Paenibacillus; species Paenibacillus lentus. The sequence continues at coordinate 2,533,434 of NZ_CP034248.1, forward strand.
TCCAGAAAAGAGGGGTACAGCATGAAGAAAGTTTGGTTCAAGTCTTTAACAGCTCTAGTCACCATCTCCATGTTATCTTTGTTGCTAGCGGCTTGTTCAGGAGGGAATTCGAGTCAGAGCTCTACAAGCTCCAACGGGAGTTCAGGGGAAGAGAAGGTTAAGCTGAAGGTGTATGCCCAGCATTTTGACGATGATACCTCCAAACCATTTGATTATGCAGTAGAAGAACTAAAAAAGGAAATGCCAAATGTTGAAATTGTGTTGGATCCAGCGGTGCAGGACGGACATCAGAAGCTAAAAACCTATGCCGCTACAGGGAATATGCCAGATATTTTCGAAACGGACTGGGCAACTTTGCAAACGTTCGCAAAATCTGAAAACGTTCTCTTGTTAGATGATTTTGAAGAAACAGCAGCGTTTAAGAACAAGTTGAATCCTGGGGTAGAAGGAAGATTAATTGCACCAGACGGACATATTTACGCATTTCCATTTACCGGAATCGAGTTCCAAATCCTCTATTACAATAAAGAAATATTTGAAGAGGTCGGCATTGAAGTTCCGATCAAGACTGTTGATCAATTAGCAGAGGCTTCCAAAAAACTGAAGAAAAAGGGATATGTACCACTTTCCATCTTTGCTAAAGAGAAATGGATCTCTACAGCGCTTTATCAAGGCTTTGTTACTCGTGAAGAAGCCATGGGCTACGGAAAGCTGGACGAGTCTGGCGTTACAGAACTACCGGAGTCCTTCATTACCGCTGCTCATCAACTGAGAACCTTGCAAGAAGCTGGCTTATTTGATGTGAACGCTACAAATACGAACTATGATCAGGCTTCTTCATTATTCTACACGGGTAAGGCTGCGATGTTTGTGAATGGGCAATGGGAAATTTACAGCTCTCAAGAGAAGCTCGGCGATAAAGTGGATTGGATGTACTGGCCGGCGAAAGATGAGGAAACTTATGAAAAAACAAAATACGCAGTTAACGGATCTCCATCGCCTGGCGGCTTCGCCGTATCTCAATCGACGAAAGATCCAGAGCTGACAGTGAAGGTAGCCAGCTTCCTTGCTCAAAAAGCTGCCGAGTATAAATACGCTCAGCTAGGCAGTCCGATTGTATCCGTAAAAGTGGATAAGGAAATCACTGCCGAAATACCGCCGATGATGCAGCGCATTGCTGATGAAGTGCTTCCAAACGCTACGGATTATGCGGTCGCTCTGAATAATGTCTCGATCAAAAATGTGCTGGATGATAATACACAAAGTATGCTGATCGACGGTTTCTCTACGGAGCAGTTCATCAAAAATATGAACTCGGTATTAGCTAAAGAGAACAAATAAGAAATAGAGACCCAGGCCATCCCCCCTTGATGCATTTGTTATTGAAGGGGGGATTGCTCCCAGGAAAGGAGTGGGGTTAAACCATGGATAGATATTTAAGCAACAAGAAGGCGATACTGATTTTTCTGCTTCCGGCATTGTTAGCCTATACTGTCGTTCTTATCTCACCGGTGCTGCAAACGATGTATCGCAGCTTTTTTGAATGGGATGGATTAGGTACGGCTGTGTTTAATGGACTTGATAATTATAAGGAAATGTTCCAGGATCCCCTTCTAATGACATCTTTGCGAAATGGCTTGATTTTTGCAGTTGTCCTTGTCGTTTTTCAAATTGGCCTCGGTACGATTCTAGCGCTTGCTTGTGCTGATCCGCGAGTCAAATTTAGAAAAATGCTGAAAACGGCTTATTTTGTACCCGTAATTCTGTCCGTGACGGTTGTATGCCAGCTGTGGATTGCGATGTACGATCCAACGAATGGTTTGATTAATAAGCTGTTTCAGATCATGGGGATCTCCTATCAACAAAACTGGCTCACTTCGCCAACCGTATCGATTGTTGCTATTGCTTTTGTTAATGCCTGGCAGTTTATGGGTTATCAATTTAGCCTCCTCTATGCAGGAGTGAAATCGATCCCCGAGCAATATTATGAAGCCGCAACCATTGACGGCTGCAGCAAATGGATGGCTCACCGTAAAGTAACGCTCCCTTTGATGAAGGAAACTTTTAAGTTCTGTTTTATCATTGCGATCACATCAGGAATCGGCGCCTTTGTACAAATGCTCATCATGACAAATGGTGGACCAGGCACGAGTAACTATACCTTAACCTTCATGATATACCGTTACGCCTTCCTGGAGAATAAGTATGGCTATGCATCTGCCATATCTGTACTATTGGTCGCCATCTCACTAGTAGCGACGATAATTATCAACAAAGTGTTTGATCGTAAAGATGATTAACATGCATCTTAGAAGGAGAGATCGTTATGCAACGGGTTAAATCATTCCTCATACAGGTTCCTTTATGGCTGTATTTTATTATTTCTGTGTATCCGTTATTCTGGATGATATCCTATTCGCTTAAGGACAACAATGAAATATTCGTTACCAATCCATTTGGGCTGCCGACCCAGTTTCGATATGAAAATTATATTAACGCTTGGACTCAATTTAATCTCCCGCAATATTTTATGAACAGTGTGGTCGTTTCTACGGTGGCAACGATATTTATCGTCATTTTAGCGTTAATGTTCTCGTTCGCTATCGCTCGGTTACGCTGGAGGTTTCGGGAAGCGGTCCGGCTCTATATGCTGGTTGGCATGTTTATGCCATTGCAGGTCATTATGATACCTCTGGCTATTCTTGTGAAGGATTTCCACTTAGCGAATACGTATGGAGCGCTGATAATTCCTTATATCGTAATCGGATTGCCGTTTTCATCGCTTATTTTCTATGGGTTTATGCGCGATATTCCTTCTGAAATTGAAGAAGCGGCATGTATGGACGGAGCGAGTGTCTACCGACTATTCACTAATATTATAGTACCTGTAGTCGTACCTGCCATTGCGACTGTGGTCATATTTCAATTCTTGAACAACTGGAATGAGTTCATGCTGGCGAATATTCTTATTTCCGATGAATCAATGAAAACACTACCTTTGGGACTATTGTTCTTTCAGGGGCAATATAGTACCGATTGGGGCGGAATGGGGGCTGTAATGACGATTGCCAGCCTTCCTATGGTTATCATCTATTTATTCTTCAGTGAACAGGTTGAAAGAGCGATGACCATGGGCTCTGCGGTAAAAGGATAGTAGGCGGGGTTAAATTAAAAGGCCTGAACCGGAAGAATACCGGGTTCAGGCCTTTCTTTGCCTCATCTACTATTTCCTCCTACATTTCAACTTGACTAGAGTGGGGCAGGTGACTGCGGTTATCCTTGGCTTGCAGGTAAATGCTCTTGTTGCAGATGCCGTCGAACTCATTGCTGTGCTCGATGATGACACAGATATAATCCGCTAGCTCCCCCGTGATCAGCTCCTTGATGCTGTCTCTGCCCAGCGTATCCATATGGTTGATAGCTTTGATCATATCATGAAACTTTCCATGTATATATCTAGATGCAATTTAGCATATAGATAAGCAAATACCATGAGGATGGGAGGAGAGAGTTTGAATAATAAATCCTATGCACTTTTGAAACAGCGGGTAGTTACAGTTTTATTAATGGCCGTATTATTGTTGATGCTGCCAGCAGGCTGGGCTTCCGCATCGGAAGAGGAATTCGCATTGGAATGGGAGCAAAGCTATGGGGAGAATGTAGGAGTACTTCATGCCGAACAGACTCGAGAAGGATATGCTATTATTGGCGTGAATGGGAGTAACAGCAATGTATACTTCGCGAAGACAGATTCATTGGGGACTCCATATTGGGAGAAAAATATTGAAGTACGAGGCAATAATGGAAAGATGGTTAGTTTTACAATGGCGGTTTCTGCGCCAGATGGTGGATATTTATTAGGTGGAACCCTTGAAAGTTTTCATTTTCGCTATAGAGATTTTTACTTTGCAAAAATAGACGATAACGGGTTCATCCAGTGGAATAAGATGTTTTCTTCCGGAGCTTACGGGACTTTTAATGATATCCATTTATCCAAGGAAGGCAGTTACTTATTTGCTCAATCTACAGATAGCTTAAACACCGGTTCCTTCCATACCGCTGTAGGCGAGTTATCCTCGGCAGGAGATATGATCTTCAGAAAGATTATAGGCGGAGGAGGACCTTCGGCCTCTTTTTATCAAGCCAATAAAATTCATGAATTAGCCAATGGCGGCTATGTTATCGAAGGTGATATTGAAGGTACAGTTCGTGTATGGATGCTGAACTCACAGAGGGAGATAGTTTGGACAAATACTTATAGCGGACTCACCGGGGGAGAAGTAATTGCAAATGCTGATGGTGGATATATGATTGCAGCCACAAATGAAAATGATGAGGTTGTATTCATACAAAATGATGCCAACAACCAGGAAGAACAGCGTCAAACGCTAGCGGTGAAAGGAAAAGTGATCTCGCTAGATAGAGCTGCTGACGGCTACTTATTCGGCACCACGCAAGGACTCTATAAGACGAACATTAACGGGGAGATACTCTGGTTCCAAGCATTAAGCGGTTTGCAACGGATTTACAGTGAATCGGATGGAAGTGTGCTTGTCATCGCCAAGGGAAATCTTCTAAAGTTTGGAGCAGGTGGAAATCACGAATCTCCCTCGCTCGAATATCTGAAATTCGATTCTCCAAGTTATAGTTTGGGCCTTGAACAGACGTTAGACACAGTAGTTACAGCCGTATATGGAAATACGTCAAGAAATGTCACTTCCTTAGTTCACTTCTCTTCGGATGATGAGTCCATTGCTTCCATTGATGCATCCGGAAACATTACGGGTCATCGATTTGGCCAAACGCATATACGAGCGATATGGAGCGGTCAAGAGGCGGTAGCTAGAGTGTATGTGTGGCCACTATCTACGTCCCTGTATTTTGATTCTGATGAGTACAGTGTCAATATCGGCGAGCCGCTGGACATTGAGGTTACTTATCGGTTTGGTAGCAACTTTACTCAGGTTACGCAGTTCAGTAGTTATAGCAGCAGCGATCCTTCCATTGCCTATGTAGATTCCGAGGGTAACATTATCGGATTGCAGCGAGGAAGGGTTACATTAACGGCCACTTATAGTGGATTTGAAGCGACAGCCATTGTCGATGTTTATTAAGGAAAATGGACAGAACGATGAACCGACGGAGTTTATTTTGGAATCGGGTTAATCCATCGTTCTGCTCTTATACACATTTCGATATATCGTTGGCGTCAAGTTCTCGAACTTCTTGAACGTTTTGATGAAATAACTCGTATCGCTAAATCCGAAAGCATCGCTGATCTCATTGATGGATAAATCCGTTGTCTCCAGAAGCTGTTTGGCCCATTCGATTTTGAGCCGGGCGACGAAGACGGTGAAATTCTCCCCAGTTTCCTTTGCAAATATGCGGCTAAAATAGCTTGGGCTAATATGGCAAAGCTCAGCCATCGCCTGTAATTTGAAATTTTCGCTCTTGTGAGCGTAGATGTAGTCAAAGGCGGGCTGCAGTACTGGATTGGAAGACAAGAAGGCATCGCCTGCGGATTTCTTTACTTTCGTTTCAATAAGCACACTGGATAGCTCATTTTGAATTGCTTGAATATGTCGGTAAGTACGTTCCGAAGTACTTAGCTTGTCTAGCGAAGCAGGAGCAGTCCCGAGTGCCATGGCCTTCTTGTACATTTCAATCGCTGCATCTTTTCGGATGGCCTCTTCTATAATATAGGTGCATAAGTGAAACAGCATATCCGCGATTGTGGTCACTTCTTCATAGGATAAGACGGGCAGTGAATCGTAGTCGTTTTTATAGGCAGCGAATTTACTGTCCGTTTCCGCATTGGATGGGCGGGTGACTATTTGTTCAAGTGGCGGTACGTCGGTATCGCGCAGCTTCACTTGTCCTGCCATGATCGCCCCGATGTATTGGTCATCAATAATAATGGGAATCGCAATATCGATAATATTGAAATGGCATAAGTAAATGTAAGGCTTATTCAACCGGACAGCTTCCAATCCGGCACGCGCATCGCATTTTTGACAATATTGAGACAGGTAAGAATCCTGCCGAACCTTTTGGCAAAAGGACTGACAGTAACTATGCTTGGTGACGGGAACCCCTTTGTAATCGACCGTGATGATCGCCATTTTGGTCACGAGTGCAAGAGAGTCTTGCAGCTTATGCCATTTTTCCAAATCAATAATACGCCCAATATCAAACCGTGATTTTACCATACTTGTACAGCTCCATTAAATGATGTAATCGTTTGTGTGTGCATTTGCGCAACTATATTAAGATGAATTAGATTAAGATGAACTAGTAGTTCGGCTAATGTAAGTGGATTTATAGAATGCCATGCGAGCCCCCATGAGCTGCGGCCTGATATAAGGATAAATTTAAATTAGTATTTTAAATGGATTTATAGTAGTTAGTTTCTACGGTAACGCAGGAAGAAAGATTTAAATGGATTTCATGTCGTTAGAAAAGAGGAAATGAACGATCGAGGGTAGGATTCCTGATTTTGGTGCATGAAATCCATCTAGTTCCCTGAAACATTCGTTTTAAGCGTAATTAGATACATGAATTCCATCTAGCACACGACAGCTTCGTATACGGCACCGGCATTCAAGCACACGACAGCTTCGTATACGGCACCGGCATTCAAGCACACGACAGCTTCGTATACGGCACCGGCATTCAAGCACGCGACAACTTCGTATATGCAGCTAGGTAAAACAACTTGGCATGCCCCGCATCCATTTTAATAGTTCATCATCTTCTATATTATACTAAATTCACGAGTACTAGGACAAAATAATACAACTTCACATTCTTATGACAAAAAAATACGATAAGAAAGTGCTTTAAATGGCGTTTATTCTTCCGTGATTATACATGAGCGGCTGCCTATAATAAGAGTATGATTCATTGAAGGAGGAGATTGATCATGAGAAGAGCCTTTATTAGCCCGGCAAAATATGTCCAAGGTGAGGACGAACTACTTAACTTGGGTTACTATGTAAGAACTTTTGGGGAGTCCGCGCTACTGATTGCCCATCCCGAGGATGTGGCACGAGTGAAAGCGAAGCTGGATGCAACTGCAGGCAAGTTTAATATCACTTTTATTGAAAGCGGTTTCCAAGGTGAATGCTCCAGACAAGAAGTCGCACGGCTGCAAGCTATTGCCAAGGAGCAACGCTGTGCTTGTACGATTGGACTCGGCGGAGGGAAAGCGATTGATACCGCGAAATGTGTGGCTGAAGGGGAGGCCCTGATCATCGTCCCGACGATAGCTGCAACAGATGCGCCGACAAGCCATTCGGCTGTGCTGTATACGCCGGAGGGAGCCTTTGATGATTATGCTTATTTTAAACAAAGCCCTAGCGTGGTTATGATTGATACGACGGTGATCGCGAATGCGCCAACCCGTTTCCTTGTAGCTGGTATGGGGGACGCGATTTCTACTTATTTTGAGGCGAGAGCTACGGCGAGATCCTACTCTAACGTAAACGCCGGATTACCAAACGGTGTACGGGAGGGGATATGCGGGGATGCCAAAGGAACCAAGACAGCACTAGCCTTGGCGAAATTATGTTACGAAACGTTATTGGAAGACGGTCTCAAGGCCAAACTATCCTGTGATCGGAATGTCGTCACGCCTGCATTGGAGAACATTGTTGAAGCCAATATTCTGCTATCCGGCCTAGGATTCGAGAGCGGGGGCTTAGCGGCAGCGCATGCGATCCATAACGGATTAACCTCGCTTGAGGGGACACATAGCTATTATCATGGAGAAAAAGTAGCCTTCAGTACGATCGCACAGTTGGTTCTTGAAAATGCAGATCAGGACGAACTCGATGAAGTACTCTCGTTCTGCGCATCGGTCGGCCTGCCGATTTGCCTGGCTGACTTGGGGGTAGACAGCATTTCGAACGAAGAATTGCAGGAAGTAGCCCAGAAGGCCTGTATCCCGGAAGAATCGATTCATTCGATGCCATTCCCGATTACGGTGGAAGCGGTAGCAGCAGCGATTATGGTCGCAGATCAAATTGGGCGTGAATTCAAAAAGCGCAAGGAGGCATAAGGTGAAGAAGATCATCAATCAACCAGACACTCTCGTTCGAGAAATGTGCAGTGGCATAGTTTTGGCTCATCCGAATTTAACGTTTAATAGTAAGTACAAAATTATTTCCAAGAAAATCATCAATGAGGATAAAGTAACGCTAATCAGCGGTGGAGGAAGCGGCCACGAGCCTGCGCATGCGGGATTCGTAGGGAAGGGCATGCTGGATGTGGCGGTATGCGGCGATGTATTTGCCTCCCCTTCCCAAATTCAAGTTTATCAAGGAATCCGGAACTCTGTAAGTAACAAAGGAACACTGCTAATTATTAAAAATTACAGCGGCGACATTATGAATTTCAAGAACGCGGCTCATTTGGCGAGTGAGGATGGCATTGAGGTTGACTATGTTATCGTCGATGACGACATCGCCGTGGAGGATAGTCTTTATACGGTAGGTAAAAGAGGCGTGGCAGGAACGGTGCTCGTCCATAAAATTGCCGGAGCTGCGGCAGAAGCTGGTTTATCGCTTGGCGAAGTTAAAGAGCTGGCTGAGCATGCCATCGGCAATATTCGCAGTATCGGCTTTGCTCTTACTTCCTGCACCGTTCCAGCAAAGGGTTCACCTACATTCCATCTTGAAGAGCATGAAATGGAGTATGGTGTCGGCATTCATGGCGAGCCGGGCATTCGTAGAGAGGCAGTACGATCAGCGGATGAACTAGCCCAGCGGATGGTGGAGGCCTTACTCAACAACCTGCATATGGACGATGGCGATGAACAAGAAGTGGCCGTACTGATCAATGGATTTGGCGGCACACCACTACAGGAGCTATATTTGCTGAATCATTCCGTGACGCGTGAATTAGCGGCGAAGAACAAACGAATCTACAAAGCTTTCGTTGGCAACTACATGACCAGTATTGATATGGCTGGAGCATCGGTAACAATCATGAAGCTTGACCCTACGTTGAAAAAATGGTTGGCAGAGCCTTGCCATACACCTGCGTTGGTTGTTCAGGAGCCATTCGAGCCTGTAGTCTTCACGGAGGTTGTCCACAATTCACAGAATGAGAAGGCGGATCAAGCTGTATCCTACAAGAATGAGACAGATCCAGAGAGCGCCATTGTAGAGCATAACCAGCTCTCCTTACAAAATATCGTCTATCTGATCGATCAAATGAGCGAGGTTATCATTGACCACGAAGTGCCCTTCTGCGAATTGGATGCTCATGCAGGGGACGGAGATTTTGGCATGAGCATTGCCAAGGGATTTAAGCAATTGAAGGCAGAGTGGCAGGATATTCTATCGCAGCATACAGCGGATATTGGCAGCTTCCTGGACGCGTGTTCGTTAATTATTATGGAGCATTGCGGCGGGGCGTCGGGGCCGATTTGGGGCTCTGCCTTCCGGGCGGCCAGTAAATATGCAGGAACTAGACAAGCGCTCTCTGTGGATGAGATTGCGGACATGATGGCCGCCGTGGTTCAAGGGATTCAGGAAACCGGGGAAAGAACATTCGGCAGAGGGGCGGTCGTCGGCGACAAAACCTTAATCGATGCACTTGTGCCTTATGCAGAGTCCTGGAAACAAAGCGCAGGGAGCGGGGAAGATATCAAAGCAGCATCGAATAAGGCTGCACAGGCTGCTGTCGATGGGGCGAAACAAACCGAGACCATCGTTGCCCGTATGGGTCGAGCAGGAACGGTGGGCGAGCGTAGTATTGGCTATCCGGATGCCGGAGCCCATGCCTTGGGCGTCATATTTACCGAGCTGGCCAAAGCATTAAACTAGAAAGATTCAGAAATAAATGAGGTAACTAAGAAGGCGACGTATTGTCGCGGGTGTTGGCGCCGATTTGAGGCTCTGCCTTTCGGTTCCGGGCAGCCAGTAAAGATGCAGCAGCTTTAGATACACGCTTAAGCGCAGCTCCGGGGAACCGGAGCTGTTTGTTTATAGAGGCAGCTAAAGTTATTTCGGCAATATCTGCTTAGCGGCATCCAGCAATAGTTTCTCTACCCTATCCTAAATGCTATCTATCAGTAATTTCTGTCTAGGTGTAGGATTTCTTCTGCATCATCCATTTGAATGATAAGTAATTCAAACTCCATTCCGTGGCGGGCATAAATTTGCGGGAGCAAGATGCCAAGGCTGTTCTTCTCTTCTCCCTGGCTCACCAAATCCTCCAACAATACCGATACTCCCCGGTCATCACCGTAATCCTCTGCTTCGAGAGGCTCCAGGGGAGCAGGCAGAGATATGTATAATGTCTTTGACCAATCAAGCTCGCCGGGCTCCGTCTTAATTACAAGCTGCAGGGGTCTAAAGGCCTCGTCATAGAAATCGCAATACGCTCTAATTCGCAATTTGCTTCACTCCTTTTTCGATAGCTGCTCCTCCAACTGGGATAGTATTCGCTGGGTTTCCGTAGACCATCTTACTTCAGGCTCCGGCTGTTTTCTTTCGGCCTCCTGAGCAGCTGCGATCAGGCTGCCCTGCAGGACGCGGCGCTGAATTTGATCGAGCCGTTGTTCAGCGAGGTCGAGCGGAATATGGAATGCATCGGCAAGATAAGGGATCGCTTCGCTTCGATGATCTGGAATCGGCAATTTTTCAAACATATAGAAAGGGACGGCTGCATACAGCACAAAATGATCCGCCTCGGTCTCCTGGGCGTGTTTGAATAGGCTAGGCATATAGCGTTGATCTCCCGAGTGCCTGAGAACATGGCATAATTCATGAAAAAAAATAACCCTGGCCTTCGCGTCGTCCATATGCTTGTTTAGAAATATAACGCGTTCTTCGTTATCGGAAAAGGAAGGACAGGCGGCATATACGAGTTCTATGTCAAAAGCCTCAGCAATCCGCTCAATGTCATGCTGTTTGGCATCTAGCAGGCCGCTGCTTCGATATTTAGAGTTGATCCACTGCTCTAGATGGGTCTCTTGATAATAGGAAAACAACATGGATATCACCTCTTGCGGGAATGTATGTTCGGTTTCAGGGTGTAAATAAAGGTCCTAAAGGAAGGACCTGAATTTGATCATAAAAAATGGAATATGCTGCCTACATTATATTCATTTATCGGATTGATTGTCTAGTAGCTTCTTCTTTTGTTCCCGATAAGCCTTCAAAGCGGCTTCCATCATCGCGATTTCATCAGGGGTGTACGATTCTGGCCCGCCGTAAAATGACATGCTTGCTTGCATTTCCTCTGTTGGTGAAGGGTCGGAAGTACGTCCCAGCAAATAATCGCCGTTCGTATCCAGCGCGTCAACGATCCTACGTAGGGATTCGGGATCCGGCTTTCGGTCGTTCGTCTCATATCTCGACAACTGAACCGTCGTTAAGTCGGCTCTTGATGCGAGGTCTTTTTGGGTTAAGTTTTTCAGTTCTCGAAGATGCTTGATCCGATCGCCCAGTGTATGCATAGACACTCCCTCTTCTTGAATGTGATATTAAAAACTATTGTATGAAAAAATGCAACATTACCATACCGGTATAGATGTGAATAAGAAAATAAAGTGTAAGATGTTGACATTGCCGTTTTGGTAATATATAATGCAAGTACATTACCGTATTGGCAATGACAGCAGGAGTTACTTAGTTTACAAATTCTATTTTACACGGTTCAGGCTGGTAAATCAACAAATATCATCAGAAAACATTGCCGTACTGGTAATTTGAACGACATTAAATGATCTTCATGGAGGGATTGGCAATGGGAAAAAGACATATCAATTCATTTGCCGTTTTTCATAGTTTACCGGTGGATGAAGCGGCAACCCGAGCGGCGGTTATTCAGCTTCTCGAAGAAGTGAGGCAATATCGGCAAATCGGCTATATCCGCCAACTGGCGAATATAACGCATAACTATGCTCCAAGATACCATGGGGCAACCCATGGTGTTCATAAGCCGACCGAGCAGGCTGCGATTCGCAATATTGACAAAGAAGCAGAACTGCAGAGGAAATCGGAGTTGCTGGATCAGGCCATGAACGGACTGTCCAGTACGCAGCGGGAAGTCATTGAACGCAGTTATTTAGATGATGAACGCGAGTATGATTTCATCAGCTGTGGAGAAATGGGGATTAGCGACCGAACGTATCGGCGGATCAAGGCGAGCGCTCTCAAGCTGCTGGCGATCGCGATGAAACTTGAAGCGTTTGTGGAACCCGAGGATTGTAGAACAACCGGAGCTATGCATGGGGTCGGCTAAAAGCCGGCTTTTTTTGTGAAATTAAATAGAAAATTACCCCAAATTAAAGATTTTTATGTAAAAGAAAAGAAGCTAAATCCGATAAATATATAAAATGGTAATTAACATTTGCATATAAGAGAGGTGTAGCATGGCTAATTTTATGGATGAACAATTCCTGCGAGTTATACAAGAGCAGGAACGGAAAGAAAGGGAAGAGGCCAAGGAAGAGCAATTATCCATTCCCAAGGTAACAGCCGCTGTATTGTCGGGCTTGCTTAAGCTGGGTTCGGAAGAAATAACATTCTCCGAGACGGAGGTAATCCCTGGGCAAGTGAGCTTGCGCATGCCGGAGTCATTTGTCGAAATGCCGGAACAGTTTGCCGCGATGAAATATCCTTCAGATCGGCGCCCCAAGCTTATTTATACCGATGAGAGCCTGTCCATCAATATTAACGTAAACCCGACGGACAATCGGATGTATGACGATGAGATGGAGAAATTTCAATCGGAAATGCTGGCGATGCTCAAGCGCATGCAGCCGAATGCCCGCTGGTTATCGGACGGGGTATTTACGCTTGGACAGGCAGGGCGGGTTGAAGTTGAGCAAGCAGCATCGGAGCAGGAAGGACAATTACACCAGAAGGAGGCGGTTCAAGCCAGTGCTACCGACGGGAAGCGGGTTGGATACTATGAGTTTCTATCTCCCGCGATGGACGGCAACATTTACAACCTGACTTTTTTCATGGAATGGGAAGAGAAGGGGCTGTTCTTCAGTGTCAATTGTATGGAGAAGCAAATGAAGCTTTGGCGTCCGATTGCCCACGGCATTATGGCTTCACTGCGCATAATCGGATCAAGCCCAAATGAAGGGGAGGGATAATGGATGGAAACAACAGGGAGTTCATATGTGCGCATTGCGCCTTTTGAATTGGAGCGATTGCAGGAGTTGACGGTAACTAAGCAAATGAACGAGCATGTCCGGCTAAGGTTTACGGGCATTGTTCCCGAGAGCCGCAAAGATAGTTATGTGCAAATGGCCGACGCCCAGACTTCTATTGTAGTGACAGAGACAAATGAGCAGGGAGAGCAGGGTACCTTGTTTCACGGCATGGTGCTGGATGTGGAAGTACATATGACTCAAGGGGTGTATGCTATTGCGGTTGAGGCCGTATCGCATACGTATCGCTGGGATTTACAGCCGAAGGAGCGGTCTTTTCAGGATGTCGGAATGTCCTACAAAGCGTTAATGAATCAAATTGTATCGTCTTATTCGGGCGCGAATTTGCTTGATTACGCATCGAACGGCTCAACGCTGCCGAGTATGATCCTCCAGTATCAGGAGACCGACTGGCAATTGCTCAAGCGGCTTGCTTCGCATTTCTATACAGGTATCGTTCCAGCGGCATTGGATGAGCGGATGCTGTGCTATGTCGGCCTCCCTGAGCCCGGGAATAAAGGAAAGCTGGAGGTCCATAATTTCCGTGTTCATAAGCGCATGGATTTATATCAGCAGGCAGTCCGTAACCGGGTTCCGAATGTGTCCCAGCATGATTTCGTTTTCTATGAGGTGGAAGCGCCACAGGTGCTCGACATCGGTCATGAGGTGGAGTTTAACGGCCAGAATCTGGTCGTCAGCAAGGTGCGTCTGGAGCTGGATAAGGGGCTGCTCAAGCGTCGCTACACCCTGGCTCGTAAGGGCGGGCTGGTCAGGCCTAAGCAATACAACAAGGATATTGTGGGCGCTTCTGTTCAGGGGAAGGTCATTGCTGTAAAGAAGGACTTGATTAAGGCCCATTTGAACATGGATTCGGCCCAGGATGAAGGCAAAGCCTGCTGGTTCCCCTACTCTACGATTTATGCATCTGCCGATAATGCGGGCTGGTATTTCATGCCTGAGCAAGGAGATGATATTCGCATTTATTTTCCTACCCATGAGGAGAAGGACGCCTTTGCAACCAGCTCGGTAGCGAAGCCGGGGGATTCCACGGGAAATGGAGGAGGCGGAGGTGCTGGGAGCGCAAGCGGCGGGAGGGGCGCCGGAGGAGTAGCAGCAGGAGCAGGTGGGGGTGCAGGTCCTGGTGGAGACAGTGATCCGATGCAGGATCCCGAGATCAAAACACTCAAGACCAAGAACGGGAAGATGATCGTGCTGGCTCCGGATTACATCATGATTACGGGAGACGGGGTCTCCATCGTTCTGGAGGATGAGAACGGCATTACGCTGACGAGTAGTAAAGACATTAAGGTCAATGCGACCGAGAACATTATTCTGCAGTCCAAAAATATTACGATTGCGGCCAGCGAGAAGGTGGAAATGAGCTGTAAGGACAGCTCTCTGCTCATTGAGGACGATGTAGTGCTCAAAGGAAATCAGGTTCGCAACAACTAGAAAGGAGAATGCGTGTGACGATCGATTCATTGGAACAGCAAATCGCTCCGCTGCGCGAAGCGATGCTTCAAGCTGTCGATGCCTATTGGCCAAACAGGATGGACATGCACCGGGGGGAGCTGATTGAAGCGTTCCGTAAGCTTTGCATCCGTATCGGTCAGCAGCAGTCCAGCGGGCAAAAAGCGCCTATTGCCTATATTCATTTTTCCTTTTTGCGAACATGGCTGCTGCAGGATAGGGTGATATACAGCATTGAAGCCTATGATGACCGATGGTACGTCGACCGCAATGAATGCCTGGAGCTGCTGGAGCTGCCTTGGCTGTACCCGCTGCTGCAGAGCTTCAAGCAGGATTTGGGGCATGCATTGTTCAGGCAGGTTCCGGATACGGAAATCGATGCTATTGTGCTGCGGGAATTCACTGTGCTTCATCAATATATCAGGGAATGGATACGATCCCTCGTTCCGGAGCTCATTGCGCTGCCTGAGTTTCTCGCTATTGAGCGAGCGGATGTGCTGCGGATTCGAGCCGGGGAGTTCAAGGATTTCAGCGAACAGCTATGGATGGAGGATTGTACGGATCGACAGGCAGCGGAGCTCAAGAGCTGGTTGGAAGAGAAGCGTTCTTCCGACTGCATGAACAGCGATCTTCGGGGCTTGGATTTAAGCGGCGGCCAGTATGAAGGGATCGATTTGCGCTACAGTCACTGCTCGGGCGGGGACTTCAGCGGTTCGAACTTTCAGGGAAGTATTTGCGTTGGTACCGATTTTAGCGGCAGCAAGCTCACTGGAGCGGACTTTAGTCAAAGCCTGCTGTATGACGCGAATTTCAGCGGCTGTGATCTTAGCAGCGCGAAGCTGGCGGAGGCTGTGGGGGGAGCGCGATTTTTTCATGAGGGAATGGTGCTCGGTTTTTATGGAATAGATTTTTCCAATGCGAACTTGCAGGGTGCGAACCTGTTATTCGCCGATTTGGCGGGGGCTGAATTTCAAGGGGCGAATCTCAGCGGAGCACTGATTTTAAAGCAGGATGCCCTCCAGTGGAACCTGAGTGAGGAGCAGCGCCGCAGCATTACTTGGATGGAGGAGGACGAGAGTGGAGTCCCGGTGCCAGTGCAGGTGCAGTTGCGGGAATAGAAAAAGGGGGGGATGGCTCGTGCATTATTTTATTTTGCAGCAGGATGAGCGGACGAAGACTTCGCTGTTGCTCCAGGAGCCGCGTCATGACGGCAGCCGGGATCATTACATGATGTATGTGCGGGAGGAGCAGAAGGCGGAATATATCGATTTCATCGAGCATCCGAGAAGGCTGGTCTCCAACCGGATGAAGCAGCTCCTTGAGCTGTATGATGCTGATTTGCGCTGGACTTCGGTCGTTCTGACTGCGAAGGAAGCGAAGCGGCAGGAGCTGTATTGGTTATTCGAGCCGCCGGAGCTTGAAGTGCTCTCGGAACGAACCGAACGGGACCGGCTGGGCACAGTGAAGCGGGTTGTGCTGGATGGGAATAAGCTTAAGCATGAACGGTTGTTTTGCGCGGGTGATCGCTGCATCGTTCATTTGGACGTTGCGGAAAGCCTGCTGCGCAGGGCTTATACGGGACTGCGGCTTACCCCGGTGGAAGTGGATGACAGATTTCAGGAGTGAAGGTATGATCGTTGTTTTTTAATAGAAGGCATGGGATTAAAGGAGGTTAGATGATGTCAGAATTTCAAGGCGAGTCTCCAGAATTCAGTTATGTGGTGCGGGGGGCGATGCTGCGCTGCGCGTGCGGCAGCCATCCGAACATGCTAAATTTGCCGACGTCGCACGGGATGTATATCAAGGGTCAGCCGTTGATGAATATCGGAGACAGCAAAGTGGGCGACAATATTTCAACATTTGGCGTATGTGAGGCGCGAGATAAGCCGTGCGAGCCGGAGGTGCATATGGAGTGGATGCAGGGGAAGCCGGACTTGCTGGTGGAAGGAAAGCCCGCGTTAATTAACTGCTCCTATGTCAATTGCGTGCATCATGAGAGCGGCATTATTTATATCGAGGACGATGGACAGAAATAAGAAAGGGGGAAGGAAATGCAGAACTTTCGGGAACGAAAAGTGAGCGGCCTCACGCTGCAGGATGTCTATCTAAAATGGCCGTACGGAAAGCTTCGCCTTGAGCAGATCAAGATCGTCCGGCATCCAGGCGACCACGCTTGGATGCAGGTTCGTGGGCTGTTAACCGAGCAGCAGAGCCGAAGCATGATTCAGTCCGCAAGCTATGAGGATCGCATCGGACTATGGTGTCGAGGCCAGGGCGGGCAGGATTATCCCTTATTCCTTGGCCAGTTGCATCAGCTTGAGCTTCACGAAGTACAGAACAATCATAGGGTGGAATTAACGGTCATTTCTCATACATATCAAATGGATATCGAGCCGAAAAGTCGTTCCTTCCAGCACGCTGGTTTGCGGTACCGCGAAGTGATCGATGAGGTACTATCCGCTTATCCGCACAATATTCAGGAAAATGCGTTTCGTTCTTCCGATACGATCGGGCGGCTGGTGCTGCAATACGACGAGACGGATTGGGAATTTCTCAAGCGTATGGCTTCGCATGCGGGTGCGGTGCTTACGCCGGATGTTGCCGGGCATGAAGCCCGAATCTGGATTGGGGCTCCCGTTGGGTCGCGTCGAATCAAGCTCCCGGAAGGAACGTCGTACCGGATAGGGCGGAAGCTGGAAGCTTTTTTGAAGGCGATTGAGACACCTAGTGAAAGCTTGCAGGAACAATCCTTTACCCGCTGCGTCATTCAGGTTGATGAACTGCTTGAATTAGGCGATCAGGTTGAGATTAACGGCATTTGGTTTACGGTGATGGGGATGCAAGCCGAGCTGGTGAAGGGTATGCTGGAGTTTGAGTATCTTTGCGTCATTCCCGGGGGAATTCGGCAGAACAAGCTCTACAATCGGAGCATTGTCGGACTCGCCGTTGAAGGCAAGGTCATTGGCGTGGCAGCGACGAAGGCCAAGGTGCATCTGGACATTGACAAGGAGCAGAGTGCAGAGGAAGCGGTTTGGTTCCCTTACTCCTCCCCGGTCAGTCATTTATTTCATACGATGCCACAGGTAGGCTCGCGGATTAAGCTCTATTTTCCAGGCCAGGATGAAGACGATGCTATGTTGATCAACTCGGTGCGAACCCCGCTGTCTCCGGGGGGAGAAGCCGCCGCAAAGGCCGATCAGAAAATGGGGGATTCCACGGTAAAATCTTTTACGACGAGCTATGGCAAGGACTTTACGCTGGGGCTGCAGGACATTTCTTTTACCGCTAAGGAAAACTCGCTCTTTCTGTCGATTTCCGAGGAGAACGGCATAGAGCTGCATAGCGAGACCGATATTATCTGGATGGGCACGGAGCAGATTGATTTTGAAGGCTTCAAGCAGTTCCAGGCTCAGGCCGAGGAAGAGATCATTATTGTGGGCAAAGGCGGCAGCGTCATTCTGAACGAGAATGCGGATGCGGCTGCCGAGACGATTGTGGCTGACGGTCAGGACAGACAGGCGTTCGAGCAGTTGACGAATCCCGAGGCGGAGCAAGCGAAGATTGACAAAGAGAAGGAAGGATTTTGGGATAAAATCCAGACCGGTCTCGATGTGCTCGGGATGCTGCCGGGCATTGGCGCCGTATTCGACGTTATTAATGCGGGGATTAGTCTGGCGCGAGGCGATTTCGTCGGCGCGGGAATGTCGCTGATTTGCATGGTTCCCGGTTTCGGCGATGCCTTTGGCGCTGCCAAGCTGGCCGGGAAGGCCGCGAAGAAGATCGGCAAATCGATGATGAAATTCGGCGGCGAGAAGGCACTGCAGCTAGGGAAAAGCCAAATGGATAAGGTGCTTACCGCAGCCCGAAAAGTAAAGGGCCAGGCCGACAATATCCAGAAGCAGGTATCGGAAAAGCTGACGAAAATGCAGGATCAGCTCGCCGAGAAAACCGGGAAGCTGATGGATGCCGCTTTGAAGAAATCCGGGCTGCACAAGAAAATTACGGACTTTAACCATAAAAAATTGGCCAATCCGCAAAATAAATTTACGGAAGGGCTGAAGGACAAGCTCTGCCAGTGGGGCTTCGAACCGGTAGACCTGATCACCGGACGAATGATGAGCGAGCAGACCGACTTCCAGTTTCCTGGTCCGCTGCCGCTTGTGTGGAAGCGCAGATGGATTAGCGATAGCGGGTACCGGGGCTGGCTCGGACACGGCGTACACCATGCATTCGATATGCGGCTGATGGTGATGGATCAGGGGATCGGCGTACTGCTCGGCGATGGACGCGGAGCGGCGTTTGAGCTGCTGCACCGGGGCAAGGTCGAGACCTTCAACCGCGCGGAGCGGTTAACGCTGCGCCGGTTGGGGCGCAACTATGCGCTTTATGATCACGAGAGCCGGAGGATCTATCATTTTGAGCCTTCCCCGGAGACTTTGCGAGTCTTAGCTCGGAAAGCGCGGATCGGCGAGCTGGCTGCGATCGATGCTGAAGAGACGGCTCAAAGGGCTCAGTCGAATCGGGCATCAGCTTCATTAAGCGGTGGATTGCCGATAAGCGAGCGTCTGCCAATACCCCAAGGCGATAGAGCGCAGGGGAATGGGGCAAACGGAAGTGGGCCACAAGGCAATGGTTTGAACAGGCCAGCCGCCAGTGTGATGCAAACATCGAATGGGGAACCGGGGGAATCAGTCTCAGAAGAGATCCAGGCGTATCAGCTCGTTCGCATCGAAAATGAATTCGGTCAATCCATTGAGCTCGGTTACGATGAGAACGGTCATTTGGAGCGAGTGATCGACAGCGTTGGCCGGGTATTGGATATCGAGACGGATGATGCGGGAAGGGTCACCAAGGTGACGCATGTGTACCTTACGCACCCGGGTAATCCGTACAGCGAGGAGCGCGAGGTGCTGGTTCAATATCGCTACAATGAAGCCGGGGATCTCAGCGCCGTGACGGATGCGCTCGGTCAAACGACTTCTTTCGAATATGATCAGAACTTGATGGTGAAGATGACCGACCGCAACGGCTACAGCTTCCACTGGCGTTACGACGGGCCGACCACGGGCGCGCGGTGCGTTCATACCTGGGGCGATGACGGGTTATTGGAAGGGCGAATCGCTTATCTGGACGGTTACAATGAGGTGACGAACAGCCAGGGGCATATGACAAGGTATGAGTTTACGCCGGATTATCTTTGCACCCGGATCGTGGACCCGCTCAGCGGAGAATGGCAGTACAGCTATAGCGACGCGGCGGATTTGCTGAGTGAAACCGACGAGGAAGGCCGGATGACCCGCTACGAATATGACGGAGTTGGGCAGCTTGTGCAGGAAATCCAGCCGGACGGTGGGATATGGCAGTACACGTATGACGAGCATGAGCGATTGCTGCAGGCTACCAATCCAGAAGGCGCAAGTCAAACCTGGCAGTATGATGAACAGGGGCGGGTGAGCCGGATTGTCGGGGCGGATCAATCGATGACGATGCTGGTCTACGATGAATCGCATCGGATACGCGAAGTGCGCAATCCGCAGGGTGCGGTGACGACGCTTGCCTACGATGATCAGGACAATCTGGTGGAAATGACGCTGCCGGACGGCAGTTGTGGGAAATGGAGCTACAACCACCGCGGTGAATGTCTGGAAGCGGTCAACCCGCTCGGGGCGAAGCAGTATTTCGTCTATGATGCGCTGGGCCGCGTCATCCGGGTCGAACAGCCCGATGGCAATGTGATTAAACTGAAGTATAATGCGTATGAAGATGTTATTTTTGCGGAAGACAAGCAGCATCGCGTAGCCTTCGGATACACTCCGCTGGGAGAAATGACCTGGCGGGAGCAGAAGGGCAAGCGCGTTGAGCTGGTGTACAATCAGGAGACGGAACTGACGGCAGTCATCAATGAACATGGCGAACGCTATGTGCTGGAACGGGATGCAAACGGCAGCATCATCCGGGAGACCGGGTTCGATGGCATGGTCAAGCAGTATGAACGCAGCCCAAGCGGCTTGCTGCGCAAGGTCGAGCGCCCTGGCGGCAGATGGACCACCTTCGAATATGATGAGATGGGCCGCGTCATTCATTCCGCCTACAGCGATGGCTTGGTAGAATCGTATCACTATAACCGGGTCGGCGATTTACTGGAGAGCTCCAATCCGTTTACAAGGGTCAAGCTGGAGTACGACTCCGCTGGGCGCGTCACCAAAGAATGGCAGGATGGCTACTGGGTTGCCAGCCAGTACGATGAGAACAGCAATCGAATTCAGGTGAGCAGCAGCTTGGGTGCGCACTTGACCTTTGAGCGGGATCTGCTGGGGCAAGTTACCCAAATGCAGGCGGAGCAGAAGGGCAAGAGGCAAGGGCAGCAAACCCAGCAAACCCAGCAAACCCAGGGTGATTTTGGTGGATCATCTCCGAGCATGGAGAACGGCGCGGGCACATCCTGGTCTGCGCAAATGAAGTACAACGCATTGGGGCAAGAAATTGAGCGCTTACTGCCGGGAGGCGTCGTTAGCCAGTGGCAATATGACGTAGCAGGCCGCCCTGAACAGCACAGCGTGAAGACCGGCGGACGAGAACATCGCAAAATCAGATACGAGTGGGATGTCAACAACCGCTTGAAGTTGATCACGAATGGGTTGACAGGGAAGCGGACGTTGTTCAACCATGACGACTTTGGCACCCTGATCGGAGCAACTGATCAATACGGAAAAATCTTCCGCATGTCCGACGACGTCGGCAACCTGTACAGCACCGGTCACCGAACCGATCGGAAATACGGCCCCGGCGGGCGTCTGCTGGAGTTTGAGGGCACGAAATACAGCTATGACGAGGAAGGCAACCTAATCGAGAAGCTCGATCCCGACGGCACCCGCTGGCGTTACGCCTACTACGGCAACGGCATGATGAGCAAGGTCGTCCGTCCCGACGGCAAGGAAGTTATTTTCACGTACGACAGTCTCGGAAGGCGGATTGAGAAGCACTTTGACGGTATAGTACACTGTTATGTGTGGGATGGAAATACAATCCTGCATGAGTGGGAAGCCGAGAGCGGGTTTGCTGGGGAGAGTAAGGATCTGGGGGACGGCGACTCTGAGATTGGACAGTCTCGGGTCAATTCTGAAAAATCAGGGCAAGAACCCGATCCATCCAGTCTCATCACTTGGGTGTTTGAAGACGGCACCTTCCATCCGGCTGCAAAGATCACGTCCGAGGGTCATTACAGTATCGTGACTGACCACCTGGGTACCCCTGTGGAAATGTATGATGAGCATGGGGAACAAGTATGGTCTTGTGAGCTCGACATCTACGGGAACGTGAGAACGTTTATTCTTAAGGGTGATCACAACGCCTGTCCGTTCCGCTACCCGGGCCAATATGAGGACGTGGAGACCGGGTTATACTATAACCGTTTCCGTTATTACTCGCCACATGAAGGCATGTACACGCAACAGGATCCGATTGGTTTGGCTGGAGGCATACGCCTGTATGGGTATGTGGATGACCCGATTATTTGGGTGGATGTGTTCGGGCTTAGTAGTGGTTGCGGGGATAAGATAACTAAGGGGATGGATAAAGGACTAGCTACTAGAGGATATAAACCTGAACCTGGCGAAAGAACTTTTGAAGGATTTGTAAAAAATAATGTTCCCGTAGATAAAGAATTAACACTGCATACCAAATCACCTGGCTTTAATACAAGCCCTAAAAATGCTGATGGTCAGTTTAAGAGGTTTGGAACCGATTCACATGGTGGAGTGTCACCACATGTACACCAGCCAACTCGAAACGTTAATCCAAAAACAGGTGAAGTTTTTGGCGGACAAGGTAGAAAAACTGGTGACGGAGGTGTAACCTCGCCAGGAAAAAGAGATGTTTCACAATTGTATGAATATTTATATAATGGTAAATATCGTAATTGATAAAGGGAGGCTTATATGAGAAAGTTGAGTTCTAGCCAAGAATTATTTTTCAGTACACTACATGAAATTCAAGAAGAGATAGTTCAGACCGCTCTGAGTAAGTGTAGTTGTGAAAATGCTGAGAGGCTATTGTACGACGTAACTTATGACACTATTTATAGCATAATGGAGCTTATTGACGGTTATACAAAGGATGATCTACAGTTAGATATCATTGAAAAGGAAAGCAAAAAATCTTTGAAGGAAAATATTCAATTGCATGATGTTTGCGTAGATTTCATCAAATCATGAATTTGAAATAAAAGAACTAGGGGAAAAACCTCTAGTTCTTTTTAACTGATTAGCCCTAGGAGAACTCTCTTAAGTTGTTTTTTTGAAGGGGCTACCTAGTACCGAAAATGTCTTTTCTGATATAGGGAATTGTGTAATCCTCGAAATCCCTATAAGGTGTGTTATCAAATTATTTAATACGATTACGTCCGAGGGTCATTACAGTATCGTCACTGACCATCTAGGTACCCCTGTGGAAATGTATGATGAGCACGGGGAACGGGTTTGGTCTTGTGAGCTGGATATCTACGGGAACGTAAGAAAGTTTATTCTTAAGGGTGATCACAACGCCTGTCCGTTCCGCTACCCGGGCCAATATGAGGACGTGGAGACCGGGTTATACTATAACCGTTTCCGTTATTACTCGCCACATGAAGGCATGTACACGCAACAGGATCCGATTGGTTTGGCTGGAGGCATACGCCTGTATGGGTATGTGGACGACCCGATTTTTTGGGTGGATGTGTTCGGGCTTAGTAGTGGTTGCGGGGGTAAGATACCTAATGGTACGGGTAAAAAGATACATGGAAATTCATTAGATTCTCCAAAACCAACTGATTTATATGTTGTCAGGGAAAGAAGAACAGGTGAGATAATCAGATTTGGTGAAACTACACAAGGTTTTAAAAAGCGAGGACAACAACATGCAAGAAGATTTTCTAAACTAGGTATTGAAGTAGAAACAACATTGTTAAAGGGTGGATTAAGTAAGCGTCAAGCAAAGGCTTTAGAAACACGGTATATTAGAAGTTATGAAAAAGTATTTGGAAATAAACCACCTTATAATAAAAGTTACCATTAAAAGGAGTTATAAAATATGAAAATTTCATCAAGACCTCAAACATCAATTAGGATGGTTTCTAAGAAGTTTAGGTTATTATATCCTCTAGAAGATAAACTTAATAGCTTCATTGAAAGAAGTGAATGTGATACAGGAGGGATTGACACATTACAATTATTTTTTGATACTGACTTAACTGACGCTGATGAAGTGAATATTTTAGACCTTAAAGGTGGTATTCTTCAAGTAGAGACTTCTTTAAATTGGGATGAATTTTCTCAACTTAAATTTTCAGAACAACAAGTAGAGTTTATAAATAAAATATACGTTGCTGTAAAAAAGGTTGTTGAGGTTTATAGTTTAAGCCAAAACATGTATGATGAGGCATTTAAAGAGTTATTAAATGAAATAAAGTAAATCTATAAAGACAAAGCCCTAAGAGTTATTCTTAGGGTTTTTCTTAATAAATAATTAGATATGACAAAGCTCTAGTGATTAAGAAGGAAATTAACTAATACATTAGGCAAATGAACAAAAGAAGAAAT
The DNA here is from genome assembly GCF_003931855.1 of Paenibacillus lentus. Lineage (NCBI taxonomy): Bacteria > Bacillati > Bacillota > Bacilli > Caryophanales > Paenibacillaceae > Paenibacillus > Paenibacillus lentus. The sequence goes on from NZ_CP034248.1 coordinate 2,557,656, forward strand.
ACAGAATTTTTGAAAGGGACAACATTAACGATATTTTCTCTGAAATTCATAACTCATGATGGTTGTACCATCATGGAGTAGCGTTTTAATTATAGCAAGGAGCGCGAGGTACTGGTTCAATATCGCTACAACGAAGCAGGGGATCTCAGCGCCGTGACGGATGCACTCGGTCAAACGACTTTTTTCCATTATGATAAGCACTTGATGGTAAAGATGACCGACCGCAACGGCTACAGCTTCCACTGGCGTTACGCCTACTATGGCAACGGCATGATGAGCAAGGTCGTCCGTCCCGACGGCAAGGAAGTTATTTTCACGTATGACAGTCTGGGAAGGCGGATTGAGAAGCATTTTGACGGTATAGTACACTGTTATGTGTGGGATGGAAATACAATCCTGCATGAGTGGGAAGCTGAGAGCGGGTTTGCTGGGGAGAGTAAGGATCTGGGGGACGGCGACTCTGAGATTGGACAGTCTCGGGTCAATTCTGAAAAATCAGGGCAAGAACCCGATCCATCCAGTCTCATCACTTGGGTGTTTGAAGACGGCACCTTCCATCCGGCAGCGAAAATTACGTCCGAAGGTCATTACAGTATCGTGACTGACCACCTGGGTACTCCTGTGAAAATGTATGATGAGCACGGGGAGCAGGTATGGTCTTGTGAGCTGGACATCTACGGGAACGTAAGAAGGTTTATTCTTAAGGGTGATCACAACGCCTGTCCGTTCCGCTACCCGGGCCAATATGAGGACGTAGAGACCGGGCTGTATACAACCGTTTCCGCTATTACTCGCCACATGAAGGCATGTACACACAGCAGGATCCGATTGGATTGGCTGGAGGCATCCGTCTGTATGGGTATGTGGATGATCCGATTATTTGGGTGGACGTGTTTGGGCTTAAGAAGAATAAACGACAGAAGGAAGCGAAACAAACTCGTTGTAGTGATGGTGGCGGGTTAACCCCCTAATATTGGACACAGCACCTCTTATTCGAATGATTGCATAGAATCGCTCGATGTTTCATAGTTTTTCATCTGATGACGATCATGCCTTACACGTTGATTTCCTTGGGTCTTACATTGCCTTGCCGGACTGCTTCCATGTATTCGTACGGCGACATATCATATATGCTTCCATGGATGCGATTGCGATTGTAATTGTAGATAAAACCGCTAACGATCTTATATGCCTGTTGGTAGCTCTCAAAATCGTGGCGCTGGTAACATTCCGATTCAAGGATCGAGTGAAAAGACTCGATGTGGGCGTTCTTATTCGGCGTCTTAGGCGGTATTCGTTCGTGGATAATTCCAAACTGTTCACAAGCTTCCGCAAACCGATGGCTAATGAACTGTGGACCGTTATCCGATCGAATAATTGGTCGATTCGCCTTGTCAAAGAGCTGGCGCTTCATTAGTGCCTCCTGCGTGATTTGAACCAGATCCTTAGCCTCGCAGGACAAGCCATGATGATAAGCAACAATTGCTCGGTCGAACACATCGATGATGCTCATCAGGAAGAAAAAGCGCTGTTCACCTTCGAGCCAACCATACTTAATATCCGTTTCCCACAGTTGATTGGAAGCGGTAATGACTTTGTTATTTGCGAGTCGTTTCGGATGCTTGGCCTTGAGCTTCCGCTGAGGGCGAAGCACATTCATTTTCTTGCACAGCCGATAGACTTTCTTCTTGTTAATCACAAGGTGGTGCTGGCGCCTCAGCATCTTTGTCAGCTTGCGGTATCCGTAGACAGACGTGTACTCATCGGCCAACAGCTCCATGATCCACTCACAGATTTGCTCATCGCTAATTCGCTTGTTGTCTTGCGTATATGAGTAACCAGGCGCGGAGCGACCGTTCCTGAGGATTCGCTCAGTTTGCTGATTCGGGCGATTCACATGTGCATAATATGTGGAACGCTCCACTTCCAGAATGCGCAGCACAAGGCTGATTGAATAGCCCTGCATGATGTATTTCTGCGAAATTTCTATTTTATCCGCAAGTGTGGGTTCGTTTTTTTTAACAGGTCACGGAGGATTTCCCTCTCTAGCGCCTGCTCTGCATAGAGCTTCTTGAGCTTCTCGTGCTCCTTCTCCAAGGCTGCATAATCTGAGGCTGTAGGAACGAATGAAGCATGCTTCAAAGCATCGCCATCCAATTCGTCAAGATCCTTGCGTTTCAATTCTCTTGCCCAGCGCAGCACCATCTTCGGATCAAGATCATGCTGCCTGGCTACTGCCGTCATATTGCCGATTTCATGCCCCTTGGATACAACCTTTTTCTTGAAGTTCAGATCATACCGTTTTCTTTCCATTGCGTTCCCCTCCGACTGATTTCATTCTATCGGAATAAGGGGTGTACTGTCCAAGTTCATTTGGGGGCTAAATAGGTGGGGATACGGGTAAACAATCCTTATATCATTATACAAATGAGAAGGGAGCAAATGGGATATTTGATTCAAATCAATTAAATCCATCTTTAAAAGCAAATAACCCTAAAGATGTCAGGTATGGTGATGGTCAGTATTTATCTGACATAGCACCGGAAACAAAAACTCCCGCACAACTAGCAAAACAATTTATTAATGTACCCAATAAGTATAAATATACCCACTACGTAGAAATAGATGTGAGTGGTTTGGAAGTGATAAAAGGTCGAGATGGTGTTTTTGTAATACCGAATGAAACAGCATTGGATTTAATAGGAAGAATAGTTAGATCAGGGAAAGTTGGCGGGAAGTAGAAAGGTGATATAAGCATATGAAATATTTATTGATTGAATATGAAGAAGAAGAGTACTGGATAGAAGTAGGAATCGATGGTTATGCATTGAGACAAATCATTTTTGATAGCGATAAAACTGTACATGTTTCTTGTTTGGAAGATTGTTTGGCTGAAGGACCTATAGATGAAAATGAAATGGATGGAACAATAAAATTAATTACAAAACATGAATTTGAGGAGAATTGGAATAAAGCCACACTGAAAAAAAGGAAATTGTGGGGAAATCAAAAAATGAAATACCCTATTGGAAAAGTAGTATGCTTTGAAGTAGCCTATTATTATCCTCATGGATGGGTTTTAAAAGTAGAAGATTTGATTGGTATTTATAGTGGTGAATGTGATTTAAATTATGGCCAATGGGTAAAGGGAAGAGTCCTAGGTTACGATGAAATAAATATGTGGCTAAGGATATCTGATATAAATATTAATTAAAGCCACTACGACTTCAAAAATTAACATTGATGAGACCTTGATTGGCTTTTAGCCTTTCAAGGTTTTTTTTACTTCTATAGGTTTTATGGTTAAACAATTAATTAGTAAGACCGGCGGACGAGAACATCGCAAAATCAGATACGAGTGGGATGTCAACAACCGCTTGAAGTTGATCACGAATGGGTTGACAGGGAAGCGGACGTTGTTCAACCATGACGATTTTGGCACCCTGATCGGAGCAACTGATCAATACGGAAAAATCTTCCACATGTCCGACGACGTCGGCAACCTGTACAGCACCGGGCACCGAACCGACCGGAAGTATGGCCCCGGCGGGCGTCTGCTGGAGTTTGAGGGCACGAAATACAGCTATGACGAGGAAGGCAACCTGATCGAGAAGCTCGATCCCGACGGCACCCGCTGGCGTTACGCCTATTACGGCAACGGCATGATGAGTAAGGTCGTCCGCCCCGACGGTAAGGAAGTTATTTTCACGTATGACAGCTTGGGAAGACGAATTGAGAAGCACTTTGACGGTGTAGTACATTGTTATGTGTGGGATGGAAATACAATCCTGCATGAGTGGGAAGCCGTGAGTGGGTTGGCTGGGGAGAGTAAGGATCTGGGGGACGGCGACTCTGAGATTGGACAGTCTCAGGCCATTTTTGGAAAATCAGGGCAAGAACCCGATCCAGCAAGTCTTATCACTTGGGTCTTTGAAGACGGCACCTTCCATCCAGCAGCGAAAATTACGTCCGAAGGTCATTACAGTATCGTCACTGACCACCTGGGTACCCCTGTGGAAATGTATGATGAGCACGGGGAACGGGTTTGGTCTTGCGAGCTCGACATCTACGGAAACGTAAGAAAGTTTATTCTTAAGGGCGATCACAACGCCTGTCCGTTCCGCTACCCGGGCCAATATGAGGACGTGGAGACTGGGCTCTACTACAACCGTTTCCGCTACTACTCGCCACATGAAGGTATGTACACGCAACAGGATCCGATTGGTTTGGCTGGAGGCATACGCCTGTATGGGTATGTAGATGACCCGATTATTTGGGTGGACGTGTTCGGGCTTAAGAAGAATGGCGGCGGTAAGGGCAGCGATTCAACGGAGCAATGTCGTGGTGGGGGAACGGGGAATCTTGATCCGAAACTTTCTGAACTTCATGGGAAATTAGACGAACTTGCTGAAAAACATTTATTACCACAATATAAAGAGATCGACCCTAACCTCAAGGCAGGCTACACAGGTTCCTTCAAGACTGGCACTGTTGGAAATCCAAAGAAACCGACATTTGGTCAACCGATTAATTTACAAAAGTATGATATTGATTTTTATATTGAAAGTGATATTTTATTCGAGAAATTTGGTAATAGTCTAAAAGCAAATCCTGAATTTAGAAAAATACTTTCTAAGACACCTGGATTTGAAGGGCTCAAGCCGAATAAACAAGGGTTCTCAATTAAATTCAAGCCATTTAGAAAATAGGAGCTATTCCTGTAATGAATTAATATGAGATTTGAACAAAAAAAGCGCCTCCTGTATGCTGGGTCTTGGAATGCGAACCATTCACTGCCCTAATTAGAAGGAGGACGCTCAAATGAAGTATAAGCTAAAAGAGAAACAGAATCAACGCATTTTGGACATTACAGATCAAACCTTGGTTGTCGGTGCAGATATTGCAAAGGACACCCATGTTGCCAGAGCGATCGATTTTCGCGGAATCGAGCTTGGCAAAGACTGTGTATTTGAAAACAGCCGTAAGGGACTCTCGAAACTCGTATCGTGGATGAAGGCATTGCAGAGGCAGTACGCCAAAACAGATATTGTGTTTGGCATTGAGCCCACCGGACACTACTGGTTTCCCCTGGCTGAGTTCTTGCAAGACAAGGGCATTCGTATCGTGGTCGTGAATCCTCATCATGTGCATAAGAGCAAGGAACTGGAGGATAACTCCCAGACTAAAAATGACTACAAGGATGCCAAAGTGATTGCGGATCTTGTCCGTAACGGTCACTATACCGAACCCCAACTACCGACTAGCGTTTACGCAGATTTGAGAATTCTCATGAATATGCGTGAGAAAACGATGGTCAGTTTGGGGCAAGTCCAAAGACGGATTCAAAACTGGCTCGATCGGTTTTTCCCGGAGTTTAACAACGTTTTTAAGAGCTGGGAGGGCAAAGCCGCGCTCGTCACGTTGACTGAGTTTCCATTGCCGCAAGAGATCGTAGCCCTTGGCGCCACTGCGATCCTCGGGCGATGGAAGCAAGACGTACAGCGAGCCGTAGGGATAAAGCGAGCTGAAAAGCTTGTGGAAGCTGCCTCTGAATCCATTGGACTCACAGAAGGTACCACTGCTGCTAAGTTAGAGTTACACACTTGGATGCAACAGTACGCCTTATTTACACAACAACTGGAAGAGATCATGAATCAAGTGGAGTTATTACTCAAACAGATTCCTGGCACACAGGAAATGCTCACTATTCCGGGTGTAGGAATCACGACACTTGCTGGCTTCCTAGCAGAAACCGGTGACCTATCTCGGTATAGCCACGGTCAACAGATTATCCGTCTCGCGGGACTTAACCTGCGAGAAAACAGTTCTGGAAAGAAAAAGGGTCGAACGACGATCAGCAAACGAGGTCGATCACGTCTTCGAGCACTACTTTTCCGAGCCGTGTTGCCCATGGTGGCAAAGAACCCGGAGTTTAAAGCGATGCATCAGTATTATACGCAGCGCCAGGTCAATCCGTTGAAAAAGAAACAGTCTATTGTGGCGCTTTGTGGAAAACTGATTCGCATTTTACACACGTTAGGCACAAGGAAAATCGTATACAATGCCGCTGATGTCTTAGGACCGGTTCGCCGGGCTCAGCTTCAGTTGGCTGCTTAAATCAATCACGTTCAGGTCGATAGACTCACTATATGCTTAGGATCAATACAGAGACAATGGAAGCACGGATTAGCCGCAGGAACTATTCCATAAGGGCAACGACCCAGTAAAGGAGCGAGAAACGGCGTCCACCCCTTGAGAGGTAGAACGAAGGAATGTAAGGGCATAGACCCCGTGTGACATGGGAGGGTAAACCATCAAGGAAGTGTTGTGGATATCCAAGGTGCGATCATACGGAAACCACTTTTTTTTGGAAAATCCATTCCAATCTCTGTTCCCGCACACTGCCGAAAGGAAATAAATTCAATAAACTTCCCGTTATATCCACCTCTCGAGGTAGTCAATGTTAAAATTCTAAGGAAATGTGAGAAAGAGCGAGAAAATATTAATTTATAGTGGGAGGTCAAGATGGAGAATATAGATGAGGTATTTGGTGCTTACGCACAGGTGTTTATTCAATACGAAGGCATTCTACAGGATTTAGGCTTAAAAATAGAAGAAGGTTTAGATATACCTTCATTGAGGTATGAAAATTTGGAAGATGAACCTTATGAATTGGTGGGTTACACCGAGGTTTTTGGTTTTGAGATTGAACTATGCGCCATGCTGGATAATGAAAAGTGGCCCAATTATCAATTTTCTCTTAAAGCAACAACTACTGATTCATTTCAAGAAATCATGAATAACCGTATGTTCGATATTTCGCTATGGCTGGCAAGATATATTTCACTAATGTGTGAAGTAACAACCATGGCGGAAAATGTAGATAAACAGACAGGTCAATCGTTCTATTACAATAATACCACATTAAAAAGAGAATGTAGTTTTATTAAAGGGGAGAAATAGTTCTAAGCCATAAAGAGGTAAACAACCTCTTTATGGCTTTTTATGTAGTGCGGTCAGCCTAGAAAGCATCTTCTAGCTGATGGAAATTCGATTTAATGAGGTCAAGTGCAGGCGTGTAAGCGAAATTTATGTGCAATAGCGTATGTACGATATTATCTGTCGGAGACGAGGCGAGCGACATACCCAGGCATTTGACAAAACCAGATGAAAAATTGTACGCAGTATTTACAGTAAAGCATGTCTGACGACATCGGCAACCTGATCGAGAAGCTCGATCCCGACGGCACCCGCTGGCGTTACGCCTATTACGGCAACGGCATGATGAGCAAGGTCGTCCGTCCCGACGGCAAGGAAGTTATTTTCACGTATGACAGCCTGGGAAGGCGGATTGAGAAGCACTTTGACGGTGTAGTACACTGTTATGTGTGGGATGGAAATACAATCCTGCATGAGTGGGAAGCCGAGAGTCGGTTGGCTGGGGAGAGTAAGTATTTAGAGGATGGAGATTTTGAGTTTGGGCGGTCTCAGGCCATTTCTGATAAATCAGGGCAAGAACCCGATCCAGCAAGTCTCATCACTTGGGTTTTTGAAGACGGCACCTTCCATCCGGCAGCGAAAATTACGTCCGAGGGTCATTACAGTATCGTCACTGACCACCTGGGTACCCCTGTGGAAATGTATGATGAGCACGGGGAACGGGTATGGTCTTGTGAACTCGACATCTACGGGAATGTGAGAAAGTTTATTCTTAAGGGTGATCACAACGCCTGTCCGTTTCGCTACCCGGGCCAATATGAGGACGTGGAGACCGGGCTGTATTACAACCGTTTACGCTATTACTCGCCACATGAAGGCATGTACACGCAGCAGGATCCGATTGGTTTGGCTGGAGGCATACGCCTGTATGGGTATGTAGATGATCCGATTATTTGGGTGGATGTGTTCGGGCTTAAGAAGAATGGTGGCAGTAAGGGCAGCGATTCAACGGAGCAATGTCGTGGTGGGGGAACGGGTAAACTAGAAAGAAGCGAACATGCTGTACTAAGGAGCAAAGAGGGGAGACCAGTCGGTTCGGCAATTAATGATGTTCAGAAAGCTAGACAATCTGATGTTCTTGTCCAAGGAGATGGCAGGTGGGTTATCAAAGGAGACAATAGTAGAATTCATATTGTTGAAGCTGATGGAAGCCAAGTAATAACGTCATTTAAAAATCCAAGTAAGAACACCAATATGAGAATTCAAGATGGAAGATGGATAAGACCTTCAGAAGCTGAACTTCAACAATTTAAAGAGATATTCTCCGATTATGTGAGGTGGTAAAATGGAAATTTTAAAATATGAAGAAATTGCTAGTGTCACTTTGTTTGAACTGCGATTATCAGAAGGCGAATTGATGGTTTATGAAAATTGCATCGAGTTTGTGCTGGAAAATTGTTCTGAAGAACAACTATATGAATTAACAGGATGTGAAAATAGGGAGGAACTAGCATCTTATCAGGATGATTTAAAGAATTTGCTAAAAAACATTAATAAAGACTATTTGCCGAAAAAATATCAAGATTGAATCATTAAAACCTTGATTGGCTTCAGGGGGACTGACCCCCGTTTGTGAGACAGGGATCAAAACACCTAGCAAGTTTAAGCAGCCAGTCACCGGCGATTGGTTCATTTGAATTCAAATTGAGTAATAGTAAGCAGTGTAGTCTCGAACGGTCTGTACCACGTTAACCTCTTTGAGATAGAATGTTTCTAGACTTTAGCGTGGAATGAAACGGTTCAATGGGGGCATTATCAGCGGGCGTTCCGTTACGGGACATACTCATGGTAATGCCTTTTCTTTTATCGCAATTATCAGGGAATTTCTGGAAAATCAGGGCAAGAACCCGACCCAGCAAGTCTCATCACTTGGGTCTTTGAAGACGGCACCTTCCATCCGGCAGCGAAAATTACGTCCGAGGGTCATTACAGTATCGTCACTGACCACCTGGGTACCCCTGTGGAAATGTATGATGAGCACGGGGAACGGGTTTGGTCTTGCGAGCTCGACATCTACGGAAACGTAAGAAAGTTTATTCTTAAGGGCGATCACAACGCCTGTCCGTTCCGCTACCCGGGCCAATATGAGGACGTGGAGACCGGGCTGTATTACAACCGTTTCCGCTACTACTCGCCAAATGAAGGTATGTACACACAGCAGGATCCGATTGGGTTGAATGGAGGCATACGCCTGTATGGGTATGTAGACGATCCGATTATTTGGGTGGACGTATTTGGGCTTAAGAAGAATGGTGGCAGTAATGGCGGTAATTCAACGCATTGTGGTACGACTGGAAACGATTCTGATACAAATAGCAAGCTTTCAAAGAATGCGGAGCTATTGCGTACAGGTGGAAACGATACTACTGTGTTTGTAAAAAGTAAGGCTGATGCAGACGCTTTATTAAAGAAAGCTTTTCCAGATTATCAAAAAGTAAGAGGGGTTGGCCCACAGGATGCTTCTGGCATTAGAAAAAAGACAAAAATGGATCGCTTTAAACAAGGTGGGGCTTATCATAAGGATTACGCAATAGATCCAAAAACAGGGCGGGTTCGTGGACATGCTGATAATAATGATCACGGAACCTTCCCACATATAAATATTAAAAGGAAAGATGGAAAAAAAGTATTAATAAACATTATTAGAAAGTAGGCAATTTTAACAATGGCTAGTACTGAAAAATTTGTTCAATGGATTGAGAATGGAAAGCAATTGGGTAAGGTTTTTTCATTTGAATTAAATGGGAAAACATGCTGGTCGTCAGTCGGTATACAAAAATGGCAAGGGATATACAAAGTATACGTAGATGAAATCGAGGAAGAAAATATGGTTGCGGAAATATATTTAAGGGAGGAAATTAATCAATTTAATAATTTGAATGAAGCTCTAAATTTTATAGAGAAAAAAACTCGGACTAGTATAACGGATATGCAAATTTGTAAAGGACAGAAAGTATTTAATCCTAATTTTGAATAGTAAACAAACAAGCTTCCTGAAACTAGAAGACTAGTTTTACTCGTCAAGTAGACAATAAAAAAGTTCTTTTTAGGCGGTGATCGATTCCCGGAATTCTACTGGGGAAAGGTCGCCGCATTTTTCTGAAAGTGTTTATTGCTGTAGTTGATTTAATTAGCAATGGATCGGAACTTGTAAACTGAATATCTACTTCAGTAGGTGATCACACCGCTTGCCCATTTCGCTATTAGCCCCGTGAATGCATGTACACGTAGCAGAATCCGATTGGATTGGCTGGGAATAACCCTACATTTTATGGGTATGTACGAGATCCTAATGCGTGGGTGGATGAGTTTGGGCTAATGCCCTTCTGGAAATTGCTTAAATCTACAGGTATGGGTCATCATCCGATGCCACGGGTTTATGCAAAAAAATATGGCTTTCCTTTATTGGGTACAAACTTCAATTCGCCATCTTGGTATCCATACGAATTAGAGGGTTCTGATTTATTGCATAAGGAATTCCATGATGCGATTCGAAAAGAAGGAATCTCATTTAATGGTTCATTTAAAGGAACATCCGAAGAAGTTGTTGAAAAATTAAATAAGGCGTATAAGCCGTTTAAACAAAGGGGTTATATGAAAATTCCAAAAACAGGTGAAATTTTAGCTAAGAATGTAACAATTCAGGGAGCATTAAATAAGTCTTTAGAATGGGATAAGAAACAAAAAATTAAGATAGGAGCTATTCCTGTAATGAATTAATATGAGATTTGAACAAAAAAAGCGCCTCCTGTATGCTGGGTCTTGGAATGCGAACCATTCACTGCCCTAATTAGAAGGAGGACGCTCAAATGAAGTATAAGCTAAAAGAGAAACAGAATCAACGCATTTTGGACATTACAGATCAAACTTTGGTTGTCGGTGCAGATATTGCAAAGGACACCCATGTTGCCAGAGCGATCGATTTTCGCGGAATCGAGCTTGGCAAAGACTGTGTATTTGAAAACAGCCGTAAGGGACTCTCGAAACTCGTATCGTGGATGAAGGCATTGCAGAGGCAGTACGCCAAAACAGATATTGTGTTTGGCATTGAGCCCACCGGACACTACTGGTTTCCCCTGGCTGAGTTCTTGCAAGACAAGGGCATTCGTATCGTGGTCGTGAATCCTCATCATGTGCATAAGAGCAAGGAACTGGAGGATAACTCCCAGACTAAAAATGACTACAAGGATGCCAAAGTGATTGCGGATCTTGTCCGTAACGGTCACTATACCGAACCCCAACTACCGACTAGCGTTTACGCAGATTTGAGAATTCTCATGAATATGCGTGAGAAAACGATGGTCAGTTTGGGGCAAGTCCAAAGACGGATTCAAAACTGGCTCGATCGGTTTTTCCCGGAGTTTAACAACGTCTTTAAGAGCTGGGAGGGCAAAGCCGCGCTCGTCACGTTGACTGAGTTTCCATTGCCGCAAGAGATCGTAGCCCTTGGCGCCACTGCGATCCTCGGGCGATGGAAGCAAGACGTACAGCGAGCCGTAGGGATAAAGCGAGCTGAAAAGCTTGTGGAAGCTGCCTCTGAATCCATTGGACTCACAGAAGGTACCACTGCTGCTAAGTTAGAGTTACACACTTGGATGCAACAGTACGCCTTATTTACACAACAACTGGAAGAGATCATGAATCAAGTGGAGTTATTACTCAAACAGATTCCTGGCACACAGGAAATGCTCACTATTCCGGGTGTAGGAATCACGACACTTGCTGGCTTCCTAGCAGAAACCGGTGACCTATCTCGGTATAGCCACGGTCAACAGATTATCCGTCTCGCGGGACTTAACCTGCGAGAAAACAGTTCTGGAAAGAAAAAGGGTCGAACGACGATCAGCAAACGAGGTCGATCACGTCTTCGAGCACTACTTTTCCGAGCCGTGTTGCCCATGGTGGCAAAGAACCCGGAGTTTAAAGCGATGCATCAGTATTATACGCAGCGCCAGGTCAATCCGTTGAAAAAGAAACAGTCTATTGTGGCGCTTTGTGGAAAACTGATTCGCATTTTACACACGTTAGGCACAAGGAAAATCGTATACAATGCCGCTGATGTCTTAGGACCGGTTCGCCGGACTCAGCTTCAGTTGGCTGCTTAAATCAATCACGTTCAGGTCGATAGACTCACTATATGCTTAGGATCAATACAGAGACAATGGAAGCACGGATCAGCCGCAGGAACTATTCCATAAGGGCAACGACCCAGTAAAGGAGCGAGAAACAGCGTCCACCCCTTGAGAGGTAGAACGAAGGAATGTAAGGGCATAGACCCCGTGTGACATGGGAGGGTAAACCATCAAGGAAGTGTTGTGGATATCCAAGGTGCGATCATACGGAAACCACTTTTTTTTGGAAAATCCATTCCAATCTCTGTTCCCGCACACTGCCGAAAGGAAATAAATTCAATAAACTTCCCGTTATATCCACCTCTCGAGGTAGTCAATGTTAAAATTCTAAGGAAATGTGAGAAAGAGCGAGAAAATATTAATTTATAGTGGGAGGAAATTAATCAATTTGAGCATTTTGCATTAACCTGAGCCCTTGCTAGACAAAGGTTTTCAAACATAAAAAAAGGACTTCACCCCAACTTGGAGAAGTTTTCAAGTGACAAAACAAGAAAACCCAAGGGGGAGAAGTCACTATGTATATTCTACAAGAAAGTCTATTTTCCTTTGAAGAACTTCAAAAACTTGAATTTAAAGAACGTTTGCCTATCTTCTTCAGCGCCCTGGACTTACGGCCATATGCTAAAGAATTGAGAAGTCATTCACCCCGAGGTGCCGATGGGCACTGCCGACAAGGGATTCTTCGCGCATTGCTTGCAGCGCCACTGGAGAACATGGATACATTTAGCGGCTTGCATCGTCGTCTGGATATGGATCTTCGTTTCCGTTACCAATGCGGACTCAGGCTTGATCGAAAAGCTCCATCAATCGCCACATTAAGCCGCGTTTTCACTGAGCTAACGAATAAGGGATTGGCAAAACGTCTGTTTGAGGATCTCGTCACACGCTGTAAGCAGGAAGGAATCATCGATGGAAGTCACGTGGCGATGGACAGCGCAGCGATCCATGCCTACGAGAAGAAACAGCCGAAGCGCAAAAGTGAGCTGACGGGGAATGCCAACTGGGGCGCGAAGTTTGACTCCTTTGGTAACAAGGTCAAGTGGTTCGGCTATAAGCTTCATCTTGCTGTCGACACCGCTAGCGAACTGCCCCTGGCCCTCTCGGTTACACCGGCTCATGTCAATGACGGTGATCTGGCACCCGCTCTCATGGAACAAGTGGCTGCCGATGCGAAAGTGAAGTTCTTTGTGTTTGATGCTGGGTATGACCAACTTAAAAACTATGAAGCGGCACGGAAGCTCAAAGCGCAAGCGATTATCCCGATGAATCTTCGCAATGAGAAGGAACCGCCTGCAGGTATAACATCTAACGGTACACCTTGCTGCTCCATGGGTTTTGCCATGACATACTGGGGAGTAGATGGCGATCACCTGAAATTCCGGTGTCCCCATGCGACCGGCAAGGTGGATTGTCCGCTGGGGATGGCAGCCTGTTCATCTTCCAACTATGGAATGGTGCTCAAGGTTGATACAAAAAGCGATTTGCGCCGTTATTCAAGTCCGCACCGGAACACGAAACGTTGGCAAGAACTTTACAAAGAAAGAACGAGTGTAGAACGCTGCAACTCCCGAATGAAAACCTATTTGACCGCAGACGCCATGCATGTTTGGGGCATAGAGAAAGTCATAACTCACCAATATTTAAATGCAATTGTATTGCTGGCTTCTGCCCTGGCAATGGCTCAGAAATACAGAAAAGTCGCTGCTTAAAATTTTGAATGCGCAGAAAATTCTGCAGGTCTGCCCATTTTTGAAAACCGAGTGGATTTAGCTGAAAATGCACCACCAACTAGGTCTAGGTTCTGCTATTCAATTCTCAAATAGGGAATTATGCAAAATGCTCAATTTAATAATTTGAATGAAGCTCTAAATTTTATAGAGAAAAAAACTCGGACTAGTATAACGGATATGCAAATTTGTAAAGGACAGAAAGTATTTAATCCTAATTTTGAATAGTAAACAAACAAGCTTCCTAAAACTAGAAGTCTAGTTTTACTTGTTAAGTAGACAATAAAAAAGTTCTTTTTAGGCGGTGATCGATTCCCGGAATTCTACTGGGGAAAGGAAAGGTCGCCGCATTTTTCTGAAAGGTGTTTATTGCTGTAGTCGATTTAATTAGCAATGGATCGGAACTTGTAAACTGGATATCTACTTCAGTAGGCGATCACACCGCTTGCCCATTTCGCTATTAGCCCCGTGAATGCATGTACACACAGCAGGATCCGATTGGGTTGGCTGGAGGCATACGCTTGTATGGGTATGTGGACGATCCGATTATTTGGGTGGACGTGTTTGGGCTTAAGAAGAATGGTGGCGGTAAGGGCGGTAAACAAACGCGTTGTAGTGCTGGTGATACAGATGATTACGGTGAGTGGTTGTTCAACAAACGGGCCAGATTATTGAAATTTTCAGGGGGTTGGAATAATGAATGACTTTTATACGGCATTAAATTATGTAGATAAAATGATCTACGAGCCAAATGACTTAACTGTAAAGTCGGTTCAAGAAGAAAAGCAAAATTCTAAGTATGGTGCTGGTACATTTCAATTATCCTCGAGAACAGTTCGTTTCAGAGTTGCAAATATAACCCCCACCAAAGTAGGGCAGTTTGTTGCATTTTGGGAAAAGGACATGAATAATAAAAAGTCAACCTTACTTATACGAGGAAGCCCCTGATTTATTAGTTATAACTCAGACTGTTGAAAAAGCCCCTATCTAGATCACATTACCGCGTTAATTTGGTATAATATAGGTAATATATTGAAAGTGTGGTGTGCGAATTGCCTAACATTCAACAAGATAGAAATCAAATTGAATTGGTTAGTATAGATATGCTTGTACCAAAAGATCATTTACTACGAATCATTGATGAAAACGTAGATTTTTCATTTATTACGGAGATGACTCGCCCCTACTATCACGGCACATTAGGGAGGCCTCCAATTCACCCGATTCGCCTTTTCAAAATGATGCTGATTGGTTATTTGTATGGCATTCACTCCGAAAGGCAATTAGAGCAAGAAATTAAAACGGACGTAGCCTACCGCTGGTTCCTCGGTCTAGGCTTAACGGATCCTGTGCCGGATCACTCGACGATTAGTTACAACCGTAATGTGCGATTCAAAGGATCTACCATTTTTCAAGACATTTTTGACGAAGTAGTCCGTTTGGCCATCCGTCATAACATGGTAGGGGGACGTGTTCTCATTACTGATTCAACGCACATCCAAGCTAACGCGAATAAAAATCGTTCATCGATGCAAGTTGTGACGGAAACGCCCCTTGAATATTTAAAAGAATTGGAGACAGCTGTTAATCAAGAACGAGAGCGTCATGGAAAAAAGCCGCTGCCGCCCGTGAAAAACGAAACGATTGAAAAAAAACTGCGAGTGAGTAACACCGATCCAGAAAGTGGCTTTATGAAGCGTAAAGGCAAACCCGAAGGGTTTTATTATTTGGATCATCGTACAGTCGATCACAAATTCAATCTCATTACGGATGTCCATGTTACCCCTGGAAATGTGAATGACTCAACCGTTTATATAGAAAGACTTCAAAGACAGATCGATACATTTGACTTTCACAATACGTTAGAAGCTGTTGCTTTGGATTCAGGATATATGACGCCCTACATATGCAAAAAAACAAGCGAGATGGGTATTTTCAGTGTCATCGCTACTCGTAATGCCCCTACAGCAGAGGGGACTATACCCAAAGAAGAGTTTTCCTATGACCCGCAACAAGACGCTTATATATGTCCCAATGGATCTAAGCTGACTTACCACACAACTAATCGCAATGGATACAAAGAATATATGTCCAACCCTGACTTATGTGGCCAATGCCCATTATTGGATAGCTGTACATCAAGCAAAAATCGTAAACGTAAAATTCAGCGGCATGTTTGGGAAGGGTTTAAAGAGCGAGTAGAAGCGAATTACCGTAGCTCTTCAGGACAGATCTTGTATAAGCTCCGTTGTAAAACAGTTGAGCGAAGCTTCGCGGATGCCAAAGTGCTCCATGGGCTTCGCATTTCCCGTTTGCGTGGCCGGGAAAAAGTGCAGGAACAAGCACTGATGACTGCCATAGTGCAGAACATTAAGAAAATAGCAAGGCACCTAGCCAAGCTTTTTTCTCGTACAAACGGGAACTCACCTTATATTTTAATCCTTTCGATTCTGGATTTCCGTGGAAAGTATGTTTTCTTGCATAGAAAATCAATTACTTCAACAGTCTGATTTCCTACATTTAGTTCAGGGCTATAAAGGTAATTTTTAAGGACTAAATGTATTTCCTCCATCTAGATCACAGCATTTTACCTAATCTGCCTGCATAGCTCATTTCTAACTGTACGAAATACAGCTAGTTTGTGCTTTCACCGGTAAACAACGGATTCTAAATGTAACAAATACAGTTAGTATGAGCTAACTGGCTAACAATGGATAGTCCGGTGGATACCCAATAAAGAAAACGAATGGCGGACAACGCAACAACAGCAGCAGTAGTGAAACAGTAGGCAGTGTAAAAGTGAGCCGACCGCGTCATGCAGCGAGACACCGCGTGCTGGAAGCTGCGCTTAGCGAATAGAAATTAACAGAAAGTAACAATATCGAACAATAAAGTAATGCACCAACGAGGCAATGCGGGTAGCGAGGCAACATGGGTAACGGGGTAACGTGGGTAATGAAACGCGAAGTACAAGTAACAAATCTCAAGCCCATTGAAGCTGCTGCGATGCCTCCCCCATCGTCGATCAGTACACCTACGCCAGCGGCAGCTCCAAACCATTGAACAGAACAAATCGCAAACAGTACAACTATAAAGCACGCTACGTAGACGAGCAACATTCGGCAAGCAGCAACTACGCAGACAAGCATCAATCTTGCGGGCAAGCAGCTACTACGCAGACAAGCATCAATCTTGCGGGCAAGCAGCTACTACGCAGACAAGCATCAATCTTGCGGGCAAGCAGCAACTACGCAGACAAGCATCAGTCTTGCGGGCAAGCAGCAACTACCCAGACCAGCAATAATCATACAGACAAGCAGCAATGCAGCAATTACGCAGAGTAAACATCCTGGTGCCCAAGGAGTTTACTTCTGCATTCTACTGAGAATGGTGCCAAGTGTTCCGATATCGATCGGATCGGTTGCCTTCCATTCTGGACTGATTCCGGCGTTTGCAATGAGCCATTCGCGGCCGTTTTCTTTCCAGTTCTTTGTTTTTCCTGGATCGGCCGGGTCTGGCTGTATGTCTCCCTTAGGCTTCAAGCTCAAAAATTGAGCAATACCGTTCACATGTCCTTTGACGATGGCTTCAATGACCTCCTGCTGCTTTAGCTTGCTTGCATCGTTAGCTACATCAATGAACAAATTCTCTGTCAGTACCGCAGGCATTTTGCTTTCTCTAAGCATATGAAGATTTTTGGTCTTCTGGCCCCTGTCCGTAACATTATAAGGCTTGAGTTCCGTCATAATTGCGTTATGCAGTACATCTTGTAAAGATTTCGATGCCGCAGATGCCGAAGTATAGCGGAAAGACTCGAATCCTCCAGCACCGCCCCCGGCGTTACAGTGAACGGAAATGAGGATATTTGCACCCGCCTGGTTGGCTTTGTTGGTACGTTCTTTTAAGGTGACGTCTGCATCTGTCGTGCGTGTGAGCAGCACCTTTACATCCGCGTACTGAGCTTCAAGTTGTTGCTTCATAGCGAGAGATATGCGGAGCGTGATATCCTTTTCCTTCAATCCATTACCAACCGCCCCCGGATCTTTGCCTCCATGCCCCGCGTCAATCCATACCGTTGTCATTGATCATTCGCTCCTTTCAACGCTTGCTTCACAAATTGATTTCCATATACCGCAAAAGCACCGGTAAGAATGCCTTGAATGAGCGATTCCGGCCCCCATCCAAGCAGCCAAACCGACAGCAGTACAGCGATCAGGGTAACAATATAGATGATGCTCCAGTCAGGCACTTTTGGCGTTTTTTTGAGAATATAGCCGATTACCCAACATGCCGCCACGACACCAAATAATATCGGATGAATAAGCTCAAAGATAACATTCCAATCCATCGTAATCTTCCTTTCCTGGTTTTAATACAGTTTATTCTTCCAAGCGGTCTATCCGTTTGTGTGCTTGCTTAGTAGATTCCTCTACTCGTGTTACTCGCTCTGATATTCCATCCACGCGCTGGCTTTGAATCCGCATGTCCACCCTGATATCATCGACACCGCGTTTGATGTATTCCACGTCCGTCTGCAGGGTCGCTCCAGCTTCTGCATCCTTGGCTGCATCCTGGCGTATAGACCGCGTGCGTCCCAACCAACCGAGTAAAATTCCACTAACGGCCGTCGCAATGGAGATAAGTATCGTAATTTCCATCCTGCTCCCTCCGTTTCAAAAAGAATAGCCCCCGAATTGGGGGCACAATTCACCGGAAATGACAAAAGCCGCTGATGCACTCAGCGGCTTCCGAACCTCTGTCGATTCATTTCCACAATACAAATTTAACACGTCTAAAGTCCAGTGCACGGACATGCCCTGGTCATTAGCCGGACACAAGGCGGACAACGTTCTGCAAAGGATCGACTCCTCCCCTAATTCTCAGCTGTACTTCTGGGCTGCCATGCGTGCGGTAGCCGACGTTACATGGCGGTGGTCATCTTAAAAAGGCTAACCTATCTTCACTCCTATAAAAAGAACACATATGACAAGTACAGAAATTAATAAAATAACAATAATAGACTTGGTTTTTAATTGATAATCTTTTCTCAAGGCTGCTGAAACCTCCCTTTACTCTAATTTAATTTTATGTGTGAATATCGCTCCTTCTAAATGCAATCATTGCAACAACAAGACAAACAGCAATAACAATCACAGCAATTAGCGTTGTTCGAATATACTCATTTATGCCCGATAGAGTAACAAGCTGAGAATTGATAACGTACTGTCCGCAAAATTTAAAAATTTGCGTCGTTAATGTGTGTTCGGAGACCGTACGCAATAGCGCAGACGTAGAGTCTTTGAAATAGCCGCTGAGCAGAAAATCACCGAATATGATGACAAAAGTGACGACGATGGCTGAAGCTGTTTTTTTAATAAGGATCCCGACCATCATCACGATGGCCGCATAAGCTGATAAATAGAGAAGGTTAAAAAAGAGAGCGGCTACCACAAAGGTTATATGTTCCTGAAAATTAACACTACCAATGGGTGAGCCCGTTACTAACACAAGTGCCATATATAAAGCATAGTACAATCCGAAAAACTGGATCATCCACCAGCCAATCACCTTGAGCTCCGATATATACTTCCCCATAAAGTATGATAATCGGCTTCGCCCAGAGGCGATAATATTTTTAACTGACCCGTATTCAAACCCCTCGGTTGCAAAATAACAGGCATGCAGTGGAATAATAAAATACAGCAAAAATGATAAGGAAATCGCCAGACGCAGTGGCTCGATCGGGTTACTTAATGCAAATCCTGACTTTGTACCAATCCAGATCGGCAATAGAATGCTAGCAAGCAAAAAAATAATACTGACCGCTCGATAGCTGGTATCTTTTTCCAAATAATAGGCTTCACCTTTCAGAAAATTTCTCATGAAACACGGCCTCCTATAAGATCCATATAGTAGCTTTCGAGATTCGGAGCGGATAAATGAAGACCCTCAATCGGAATTCCCTGCTGCAGGAAAAACGTCATCAATTTCTCCAGCTCCATGCTATCCTTAGGGATTTGAATCTCGCCGTTATTCATGAGTGCTACCGTGGCGATATTAAGCTTTTCTTTCAAGATGTGCATAACCTCAACCGGCTTTGGCGTTCGAACACATATTTGGCTTGCCGCGGATTTTAACAATTCCTCGGATGAGATTTCTTTAACTAATCTACCTTTATGAATAAAGCCAAATTTTGTAGCCAGTAGCTGCAATTCGCTTAAAATATGGCTTGATATTAAAATCGTTACTCCTTTCTCCTTCGCTAAGTATTCGAGAATTTTACGCATCTCAACAATGCCTGAAGGATCAAGGCCATTAATTGGCTCATCCAACACTAGAAATTTAGGGTTATTGAGCAGGGCGATCGCAATGCCAAGACGCTGCCGCATGCCGAAAGAATACTCAGAAACCCTTTTATCTCCTACTTCCCTCAAAGATACTATTTCCAAAACCTCAACAATCCTACTGGCATCGTCAACCCCAAATACGCGGCTATAAAAAGTCAGGTTTTGCTGCGCTGTCATATGTGGATAAAGAGCAGGAACTTCGATGAGAAACCCGACACTCCGCCTGGCTGATCGAAGTTCCTTGCCACTTTTTCCAAACAGCGAGATTTCGCCTCTTGTCGGAAAAACTAACCCTGCAATGATTCGCATAAGTGTCGTTTTACCAGCGCCATTTTCCCCTATGAAACCGTAAATATCTCCTGCCTGTATCGACATCTGAATATCTTGGAGTACCAAAGATGAACCGTATCGTTGGGTTAACCCTTTTGCTTCAAAAATAGTTTGCACAAAAAACACTCCTCTGACTTCTCCGTTAGAGGTACTATAGCAGCTGTCTATCAACAAATTAGAGCTATGGTTAAAATTAAGGTTGTTCATGTCATTTTTAAGAATTTATCTCAGATGCACTTGGAGTTATTTCCAAAACTGATTATATTAGTTGTTGAATTGATCATATGTAAAGGAATGGTATTATGATTCGTATCGCAGTTTGCGACGATGACTTTCAAACCACAGAGCAAATCGAACTGCTTTTGCTGATGCTGCAAAAAAATATTCTCGAAAAAATAGAAGTGGCCATCTATTACTCCGGTGAAAGCTTTGCCAAGGCTATTCAGGATGGTTGCCCCTTTGATATTGTGCTTATGGACATTGAAATGAAGGGAATGGATGGGATTCAAGCAGGGCATCTGCTTAGATCAAACGTGGATAATGACTCCGTACAAATGATTTATATATCCAGTCATGAACAGTACCATGTGCAGCTATTTGATGTTCAGCCCTCGGGGTTTATCAGAAAACCCTTCGATCAAGAAAGCTTTCAATGCAAGTTAATACCGGCTCTGCAAAGGGTACTGGCTAAACGCCAGCAAGCAAAATTAAATTTTTTACCTATTCAAAAACAAGGGCGTGAGCTGCTGATCCCTGTACGTGATATTGTCTATTTGGAAAGCAGGGCGAGGAAGGTTCTGCTGGTTACTAGAAGTGAGCAGATCGAGTACTACAGTACTTTAAATGAGGAGGAACAGAAGCTTCATACTGGCCGTTTTGTGAGAATTCATCAGTCGTATATCGTCAATTTTTATTTTGTAAAAGAGATCAGCTATAAAAAAGTCGTGCTCGTTACCAATAAAGAATTGCCAATCAGCGAGAAAAAAAGCGCCTCCGTGAAAAAAAGCTATATAAAGTTCAGGGGGGATTTACTTGCATAGTGTGTTTTGGGAAGAATTTTTTTATCTGACAACTCTCCCGGCGTTAGCTTGGATTATTCACTTTTTTTTCAGCAACTGCTTTACGTGTCGCATAGAAAGAACTGTCTACCTCAGTTTATTGTACGTGTTGCATTTGCTGTGCACTTCGGCGCTGCATTTTACTTCCCTCCCTGGGGTCGTATTGCTTACGTTAAACACACTGTTAATTGTAGGGCTATCTTTGCTTTACCGGGGCAATCTCAGGTGGCGAATATACGCAGCACTCTTTGTCACCGCCCTGATCTTTCTAAGCGATACCGCATTGGCACCTATGTCTCTGACGAACGGTTATATCCTGAATCTCTTTCTATCCAAAATCCTCATGTTTTTACTGGTGCTCATATCCGTTCGCCTATTTCGATCCTTTGGCGATGGATTTTTATCTAGCTGGCACTGGCTATTTTTATTTCTGTGCCCGTTATTCAGTATGCTGGTTACCGCCAAGTTGGCCAATCATCTCACCTTTCGGTCAAATACGTTCCTTTTTCCGATGTTGTCCAGCGGGCTGTTACTTATTAATTTTTTGATTTTCCTGCTATACGATCGCATTTTGTACATACAGATAACGCTATCTAAAAACAGTTTGCTAGAGCAGAATAACGCATACTATGTGAATCAATATTTGTTGACAAAAGAGAGGCAGCAGGAAATCTATAAATTCCAACACGACTTCAAAAACATTTTGCTAGGCTTACGCGGCAAATTGCAGTCTGGAGAGGGACAGACCCATTTTCCAGCGGAACTGGACAAGCTTCTCGGCACCATTGAAAAAGCGCACGGCAGCTGCAGCAGCGGAAATGTAATTATCGATTCCATCATTAATTACAAGGAGCAGGCAGCAAAAAAGGAGCATATTCCTTTCTACCTGGATTTAAACATTCCAGCCCAGCTTGAGCTTGACACGATTGAGATCAGTGTCATTCTAGGAAACGCCTTGGACAATGCCATTGAGGCCTGTAAAGTAGAAGGGAACACAGAGCGGCATGTTAGAATTCAGATGCATTATCTTAACCAAAGCCTGTTTATAAAAATTCAAAACCCCTATGTGCATGAAATTCGCACGAATTTTAGGGGAGATATCCGCTCCACCAAATCCGGGAAACATATTCGTGGCCTCGGTTTAAAAAACATTCAACAAAGGATAAACGACTGTAACGGCCTGCTTGAAATCTCTTACGATGACAATCTTTTTACTATTGAAATCGTGCTGTTTCATATTCGGCGCAAGGATCAAGAGGAACTAAAGCCTGAAGCCTCAGGAATGATCTAGCCGATTCCAAGCTCGCTTAGCCGCTCCGTAATTCTGACCGGAATCAACTCGAAAAGCCGGTTCCAAGGCATCATCAGCTCAGACTTCAATCGGTAATCCTTGAATTCCAGCGATGGCGTGAAGGCGTAGGATTGCAAATGCTGCTTCACCCTGGTGTCGATCACCTCATTGCTGCTGAAGTGATCTTTGAACATCTCGTTAACGATGAGTCCATCGATTCCGGCCTGCTCATTGGCCGCTCGGTATAAATCGGGAAGAAGCTCGAACACTATCGGAATCGGAGAAAATGCATGCTTCCCAGGCTGAGAGTACAGTACGACATGAGTCCCGTCCGCCAAGTTCGACCGATCCTTCAGCAGTCCTTTTAAAATTTTTCCATGGAAGCTCGCTTCGCTGTCCAGTACCACGCCATCATGCCCCATATATACCCAAACATGCTTGAGTTCCATACAAATGCCCGATTTCGTAATCCCACCAAATGGCATATTCGATGACAAAGCTAACGCGCTCCTGACCAAACTCCAACTGGCGGCGAAAGGAAGGGAACCCTCCCGGTTTCTGAAAAATCGTAACGCCCACCGCATCTGGATAAAATGGATCGCGAAGGTCAAACATCAGATAGGGAGCATATTTCATCCATAGCTCTACGGCAGATTGGCAATTATCCATTTTCACCTCAAGTCAACTCCTCTTGCAGAAATTTTCCTAACAGTAGAATCCTGCAGCTTCTGGATTAACAAGCCATGACCTCGCCTGCATTTGGTTAACTTGCCCCAGCTGATCCCACTCAAAGGTCAAATGTGCTCCCAAGCTGCTGCTGACCTGAGTTCGGTTGCTGTTCTCGTCGTACTGGCTGGCAACCTAGTAGCCATCCTGCCATTCTTTGGTGACGCGTTTAGCTGAGTCGTACACTTACTATTTCCCCATTATCGATTAATTGTTTTATGGCCCTGGATTAGTAAAAATATCAAGATCACTCTCAAGTGTTATCGGATGTTCAAAATCGAACATTTAGAATAAATATTGTTTTCCAGATAATCTTCAAAATCAATCGGGATAAAGGTGGCACTCGAAAACCATTTGGAAATCATCAAGGTATGGGTATTACTTTTCAAAACGCTGCGCTGAAAAATCTCCACCCTTTCCCCCTTTACGATTCCCATTTTTTCCGTTGCCGAATATTGGCCGATTAGCCACTCAGCAAGACACAAAAACTTATCGCTATCGCCTTAAATTTTTAACGGAAAAAACACTCAATGAAAACAGACACGAGAATAATCTCTCGTATCTTTTGTATCTTATTTCTTATTTTCCTTATTCCACAATCGCGCCCGGTTGGTGAAGATTAAAAAGAATACAGTTCTATTATTTTTTCTAAAGATAATTTATTCGGATTACACATATCAACAAAATAGGGTAACTGCCATTTTTGAGTTTTCATCGCTTGTTTGCTGTTCGGACTATCCCAGATTGGATATACTCTTATTGCCATTTTTCCCTTTGTTGAAGTAGACCTAAGAATATCCTTTTTTAGAAGAACTTCTTTTGGAAAAATAAATTGACCAAACTCATTTTCATTTTTAAAGGTAGTTATACAGACTGTTGAAGTAATTGATTTTCTATGCAAGAAAACATACTTTCCACGGAAATCCAGAATCGAAAGGATTAAAATATAAGGTGAGTTCCCGTTTGTACGAGAAAAAAGCTTGGCTAGGTGCCTTGCTATTTTCTTAATGTTCTGCACTATGGCAGTCATCAGTGCTTGTTCCTGCACTTTTTCCCGGCCACGCAAACGGGAAATGCGAAGCCCATGGAGCACTTTGGCATCCGCGAAGCTTCGCTCAACTGTTTTACAACGGAGCTTATACAAGATCTGTCCTGAAGAGCTACGGTAATTCGCTTCTACTCGCTCTTTAAACCCTTCCCAAACATGCCGCTGAATTTTACGTTTACGATTTTTGCTTGATGTACAGCTATCCAATAATGGGCATTGGCCACATAAGTCAGGGTTGGACATATATTCTTTGTATCCATTGCGATTAGTTGTGTGGTAAGTCAGCTTAGATCCATTGGGACATATATAAGCGTCTTGTTGCGGGTCATAGGAAAACTCTTCTTTGGGTATAGTCCCCTCTGCTGTAGGGGCATTACGAGTAGCGATGACACTGAAAACACCCATCTCGCTTGTTTTTTTGCATATGTAGGGCGTCATATATCCTGAATCCAAAGCAACAGCTTCTAACGTATTGTGAAAGTCAAATGTATCGATCTGTCTTTGAAGTCTTTCTATATAAACGGTTGAGTCATTCACATTTCCAGGGGTAACATGGACATCCGTAATGAGATTGAATTTGTGATCGACTGTACGATGATCCAAATAATAAAACCCTTCGGGTTTGCCTTTACGCTTCATAAAGCCACTTTCTGGATCGGTGTTACTCACTCGCAGTTTTTTTTCAATCGTTTCGTTTTTCACGGGCGGCAGCGGCTTTTTTCCATGACGCTCTCGTTCTTGATTAACAGCTGTCTCCAATTCTTTTAAATATTCAAGGGGCGTTTCCGTCACAACTTGCATCGATGAACGATTTTTATTCGCGTTAGCTTGGATGTGCGTTGAATCAGTAATGAGAACACGTCCCCCTACCATGTTATGACGGATGGCCAAACGGACTACTTCGTCAAAAATGTCTTGAAAAATGGTAGATCCTTTGAATCGCACATTACGGTTGTAACTAATCGTCGAGTGATCCGGCACAGGATCCGTTAAGCCTAGACCGAGGAACCAGCGGTAGGCTACGTCCGTTTTAATTTCTTGCTCTAATTGCCTTTCGGAGTGAATGCCATACAAATAACCAATCAGCATCATTTTGAAAAGGCGAATCGGGTGAATTGGAGGCCTCCCTAATGTGCCGTGATAGTAGGGGCGAGTCATCTCCGTAATAAATGAAAAATCTACGTTTTCATCAATGATTCGTAGTAAATGATCTTTTGGTACAAGCATATCTATACTAACCAATTCAATTTGATTTCTATCTTGTTGAATGTTAGGCAATTCGCACACCACACTTTCAATATATTACCTATATTATACCAAATTAACGCGGTAATGTGATCTAGATAGGGGCTTTTTCAACAGTCTGAGAAAATACATCTAGCGGATATTCTCCCGTAACGAAGTGGATATCCTCCAGTAACGAAGTGGATATCCTCCCGTAACGAAGCGGACATCCTCACGTAAACGAAACCGACACTCGCCCGTAAACGAACTACCCATTTTCAGACGAGCCGTAACGAACAGTCCCATCCCAGTGATCTCCAGCCTGGATCCAAAGAAGTAAGGGGAAGGCAGGCAAATTTGCCCTTGACGAAGCCTCCTGCTCCCTTTTTTATGACCAATATACGCTAAAAAGAATATACAGCACATATATGCATGCGAACATAATGCAGAACGCTATAATCCACAGTATTCCTTTTCCCTTGCCTCTATACCTTTCACCTAGCTTCCACACGATGTTATTCCTCCTCCATTCATTACTGTTTAACTTTTAACGCTTAATTATGAGACTTTACTAGATGCCACATGGCACTTTTCATTACCTTTTACAACTCCATACAATTTTCGCTATCACTATCATTACCCCATTATCATCGCAGTGACAGTCAAACTACAGTCACAACAACCATCACGAAGAGATCATTACCATTACCATTATCGTAAGCGTCACCATTACCGTAACCAAGAACGTAACTGCGAACGTAACGGACCACCACCACAACCGCAACCAAGAACATAACCAAGAACGTAACCACAATCGTAGCGACAACCGTAGCCACTAACGTAATTACGCCAACATTTAACATTACTCGCTATTACTAATACTTAACATTCCCGCGAGCGGTCGAAACCAAACCGATCCGGATGAAAAGAGAGTTTCCGGTGCCTTTTTCCACTTGTTAAAGGAACGTAAGTTCGTATATAATACAAACAAACGTTCCTGTTAAAGGGTGATTCTGGTGAAAAAATACATGAACCAAGTGGTCGAGATCATTTACATGGATCGCAGAGGGAAAATTACGCAACGTTCGATTTATATTCATGCCATACGCCATGGGCTAGTGCGGGCAACATGCCAGCTGACGGGATCTCCCAGAGCTTTTAAAATGGAGCAAATTCTAGCTCTTCGGCCTGTAAGGCAAATATCAAACCAGATTTCAAAGAAATTTCCCAAGCAGCCTACAAAGCAGTCTCCAAAGCAACCTACAAACCAGTCTTTAAACGAACCTCTAAACCAGCCATTGAAGCAGTCCTTACCTTTGAGAGGAGGAAAATACCATGTTTCCTGATCTGGAACGCAAACTGCTGCGGATTATTCATAACTATTGGTCACAGCGGCACCGAATGCCGACGATGACAGAGCTTGAACGCACGACTGGTAGATACGAACCAGACATTGTAGCAGGACTACAACAATTGGAGATAGAAGAATATCTTCACTGGCCGGATAAATCCACGTTGTTCAGCTTGAAGCTGCTTCATGCTCCCCAGTTTGAAGAGAGAGCAGTAAGCAAGGCGCGGCGAGGGATGCGCAGTGATATTGAGTATTGGACGAATTATTGAAGCCGCTACATATATTTCTAATTTTATAATCTTTAGAACAAGGGTTGTCTGGCATGATGCTAAGGCAATCCTTGTTTTGTTGTATTGAGCCTTATATTAGGTGAATTAGAGAATTCACGGTAAAAAGGAAGTAGAGCTGATTTTTTGAAATTTTATATTTTATATTTTATATTTTCCGTGCGAATGCGACAAAGGATATATTGACCAATGGAAAAATAAGGGTTAAAGTTAAGTTACACAATATACCAATACTCTCGTTTTGTGGTTTGTTGTTTCTTCTTAGTATCTTAGTTTTGAAAATGGTATAGGGGGTGATTGCTGCTTTGAATCTTACAACGACGATATGCGAAGAACTGGAAGATTTCATGAAGAGGGAGGCGATGACGCTTCATCTTTTTGCAGAGAAATCCGGAGTTAACGCAGGTACGTTAAGTGGTATATTAAATGGCAATCGGCCAATCGCAATTATGCAGTTAGACCGCATTACGCATGTGATGGGCCTCCCTGAAGGAAGTTTATATGAACTGTTTATCAATGAGTGCTTTATCTCGGCTGCTCCTCATTGGCGACGATTGCGTCCGTTTTTGCTTCGTTGTGCTGAACTGAAGAAGCTTGACTGCATACGTGCGGTTGTATCTCGTTTGCTTGAAGATCTGAAGCAGATTACTGGAATTTTTGAAACGGCTGAATTAATGTTCGAGCAGGGATGGTATGAAGCGGCTACTATAATGTATGAATGTGTAATCGAAAGTGAAAGATCGAACCATTCTGAGAGACTCGCGATAAGTTATTATAGAATTTTTCAAATTGATAGCATAGGTGGATATAATAGTATAGAATCTGCTATAAAATTTATTCCCTATAGGCATAGACTCCCAGTGAATTATTCACTTGATGGCCTTATTATGTTAACGGAGTTGTACTATGTCTATAAGAAATGGGAAGAAGTTGAGAACTATGCAGATGAGATGATTGATTTAACTAACGCTTTATATAAGAATCAACAATGGCATGACTCTGACTTTACACTTGCACGGCCTTTGGTTTATTACTACGGTAGAGGCTACTTGTACAAAGCAGCTTCTTATGATTATCGCAGAATGTTTGAAGAATCCAGAAGATGGATTGCAGAATATGCGGATCTCAGCTGGTTTGAAGGATTGGATAAAGCAGGATGGCTGGAAGTTGAAAGATATAAAATGTTTGCAGAAGCAAATCTACTCTCTGTAGATATTAAAGATGGGAAACGATCAAGAATAGCTGAATATGTACAATTCTTGGAAGAGAATCCAAGTGAAATTTTAGAGGGATTAATCACTTTACTCGAATCAGCAAATCGTTATAAATTTTTTGTAGATGAGCACCTGGAGAAATTTGCGGGTGAAATTCAATTCTATAGCCGTATTAATCGAGAAAACCGTGGGAAATTAGGCGAGCTAAAGGTTCAGTACAAAGAACCATTTCACACCTTTCGTTGCTCATTGTTTTTTCAAAAGTACGCTATTTATTGTTTTAGAAAAAGGCTAATAAAAGACGGGGTGAGAAATACCCTACGCAGCTTTAAACATTCCATCAAAATCAATAGTAAACACAACATAGTTAACAGCATGGCACTATTTGAGTTTTATCGCAATTATACGACGAAGCAGCAACGTAATGCATACGTTAAATATTGTAGAGAGGTATGGGACTATGAAGAAGAATTTAATGAGGGTGACTACAATAATTCTTTGCTTTAGTATACCAGTCCAACATTTTATTGCGATGTTTTCACATGGTGCAGGTAACTAGGAAAAGCTAACTTGCTTTTCTGAGTAACATTCACCCGACCAGCTTCCAAAGCTGGTCTTTATTTTATTTATTTTTACCTAAAATTACAAAAAACGATTTTGCAAAATCGGTTTATAGGTCATATTATGCAACTTATCCTAAAATATCCATAAGGTGGTGTTTTAGGTGAGTGGAACAAAATCCAAATATATTAAACATAGAATAGAGGAAGAGCGGCAGCGGCTGGGGCTGCTGGCTAAGCAATATGGTTTGCAGGATATACGCGTGCTGAAGCAGTCTATGGAGCTGGATCAGCTGATTAATCAATATAACGAAGTAAAGTATGATTATATGCGCAGGAAAGAGCCGATTGCTTAGAGCAACCGACTCTGTGCAAATTGATTATAGACATCCCTCATTCCCTAACGAAAAGAGGTTGCCAAGCTTTGGAGCAAGGTTCGCACGTCGTATTGATACTGGTTGATCGGTACAATCGGCTTATCGATTCCCAGCAGTTGATAGACGGCGATT
Organism: Paenibacillus lentus; assembly: GCF_003931855.1. Lineage (NCBI taxonomy): Bacteria > Bacillati > Bacillota > Bacilli > Caryophanales > Paenibacillaceae > Paenibacillus > Paenibacillus lentus. Next base: position 2,587,459 of record NZ_CP034248.1, read on the forward strand.
CGGGCGGTTCTGACGGAATACTCCTCTGTAAAAACAACGTCATCGGGAATTTCGCAGAATTGGCCGATAAAGGCCAGGTTCGTTGACCCTTCGGGGACGACCTCCGGCCGATCGCCGAGCGTTCTTGGCATGAATTGCGCCGTAATATACGGCATCATGCAGGGAATACAGTTCGCGGAGCGGATAATTTCATCCTTATCGTCCTCGAATTTCAAATGATGCAATAGCTCTGTCAAAATTTCCTCTCCGGTACAATCACACATTCGCTTTTTCACATAGTCTCCGACTTGATCCGGGTATAAGCCATAGCCCCAGAACACTTTTATATCCTCGGGCTGGTTGCGGAAATGGGGCTGATGCGCCAGTACAATCGACATGAACCAACTGGAGTCCTTGAAGGTAACTAGAGCGCCAGTTCCGGCCTTGTTGCGTGTGAAGCTCTCCATAAGGTCAAAGAAGCGGGATTCCTTGCAGGTGACGGTGAAGGATTCCCATTTGGATTCGTCGATATGGTCATCGAAGGACGAAGGATTGCCGAGTCTCCCCGGTTTCTTCGCGGCAATTCGATCCCATAGCTGCCAGGAGCTGCCTTTGCCGTTTAGTCGTGGAGGTGTTGTCATCGAACCCAAATCGGAGCTCTCCGTCATCGAGCCGTTCGTTATAATCACGAGATCCTCTTCAGCCAGATCCAATATTTTCTGCTTACCGTCCTTTACATAATGCATACGAGTTACGGTAATGTCATCGCCTTCTTTAAAATCCAAATCCGTTACTGTACATTTCAGTTCAAAGTCCACGCTATGCTTCTGCAAATATTGCTGCAGCGGAACGATAAGCGAATCGTATTGGTTGTAGGGCGTACGGGTGACGCCTTCCAGCGTATGAATTCTCGGAAACTCATGCATGAAGCGAAGCATGTACCTCTTAAGCTCGACAGCGCTGTGCCAGGGCTGAAAGGCGAAGGTCGTTGCCCACATATACCAGAAATTTGTCTGGAAAAAATGAGGCCCGAACCACTCGTTAATCCGCATTCGGCCGATTTGTGTTTCCGGTGCAAGGATCAGCTTGGCCATGGCCATACGATCACCCATGTCAAATCCCATGGAGCTCACATCTTCAATTTCGCCATTTTTATTCACAAGCCTCGCCCTGGAATGCGTGGGATGCGCCGTGTCAAAGGCGACGATCTCCTCCCTTACCGACTGGCTCGGGTCATCCACAGAGGGGATGGAGCTTAGCAAGTCCCATAAATTTTCATACGTTTCATCGTTCAGCATCCTGCCGCCGCGGATCACATAGCCATGCTTGCGATCGCCCGCGCCGTCGTTGCTCCCTCCCAGTACTTTCAATTCTTCGATAATATGAATTTGTTGTCCTGGGAAGCCGCAATCCCTGATCAGAAAAGCTGCTCCTGCCAATGAGGCAATGCCTCCTCCAATAAAGTACACCTGATTGCTGTATGTGCCCATATCCATCATCCTCGCCTTCGTAGATTTTGATGAAACCTTGGAACATGAGAGACATCTTAAATGTACGAAATTCCCTTTTTGTAGAAAACCGACAGAAGGCGGGCGGTGTATTATTTTTGGACATATTCGTGCCATTGTCTAGATTTTGGACACTTCTCATAGCGCTGCAATGCGCGTTCAAAATTACCTTCCATAAGCTCGCTTAATCGCTTCACGATCCGTGACGGAGGTTCCTTCATGCCGTCTTGCATCCACTGGATCACGAGTCCCGTAAAGGCAAGTGTATAAAAATTAGCGAGGAAGCTTTTATCTTCGTCGGCAACGCGCATGCTGCTGCTTACTTCATGGACGACCCCGAGCATAAGATCATAGGTGGCAGCATAGAGATACGAGTCCAAATGACTCCGCGCGAGGGAATGGAGCGTGTTCAGACAAAAGGCTTTATTGTTCTCGATATAAGTAAAAATCGTATAAAGCCCCTGCGTCCAGGTCTGGTAGCTGCGGAATGGGGATAGGCTATCGATGGCTTCCGTTTGATAAATCCAACCTAGCAAGTCATAAATATCTTGAAAATGGTAGTAAAACGTCTGCCGATTTACTCCGCAGTGATTCACGATTTGTTTGACGGTGATTTTGCTTAAGGGAAGCTCTTGCATGGTTTGCTTCAAAGAGCGGGCCAAAGCCTTTTTAGTGATAGAGGAAGTGGACAAAAGGATCACCTGCTTCATTGTTTTGTTAACCATATATATCCAATGGTAACACAAAAAACAAGCTTCACTTCTTAACAAAGAGTGAAGCTTGCTGTATTTTGCATGCATATATCCTCTAAATGAAATTAATTCGTTTTGGATTTGTTGTAAATATCGAAGGCCACGGCGAGAAGGAGGACAAGTCCTTTGATACCTTGCTGCCAATCAACCCCGAGGCCAATGAGGGACATCCCGTTGTTCATGACGCCCATGACCAGGCCGCCGATGATCGCCCCGATGACGGTGCCGATGCCGCCGGAAGCGGAAGCTCCGCCAATGAAGCAAGCTGCGATTGCATCTAGCTCGAAGTTTGTCCCTGCTTTAGGTGTTGCCGCGTTCAGGCGCGCCGCAAAGATAAGGCCGGATAGCGCCGCCATGGCTCCCATGTTGACGAACACCCAGAAGGTGACCTTTTTCGTCTTGACCCCGGATAACTTCGCGGCTTTCTCATTGCCGCCCAACGCGTAAATATGTCGCCCGGCAATCATTCGGTTCATCACGAAGGAATAGATGACGATGAGCACAAATAGGATGACGAGAATATTCGGAATCCCATTATACGTAGCCAGCACATAGGTGAAAACGTTGACGACGGCGACTAGGGAGGCCACCTTGGTGATGAAAATCCATATCGGCGCTGTCTCGAAATTGTATTTGATCTGCGTCTTGCGATCCTTCCATTCCTGCCAAACGACGAGTAGGGAAAGAATGACGCCGAGCACGATCGTCATGATGTGAATATTCGCGCCCCCGAACCAGTCGGGAAGGAAGCCGGAGCTGATTTTCTGAAAGGACTTTGGAAACGGCGAGATTGATTGACCGTTCAAAATGATCATAGTCAGACCACGGAACAGCAGCATGCCGGCTAGGGTAACGATAAAGGCGGGAATTCGTACGTAAGCGATCCAGAAGCCTTGCCATGCACCGATCAACGCTCCGACTCCCAGCGAAATGATGACCGCGAGGAAAGGGGGGAGCTGCAGGTCGACCATCATGATCGCTGCTAGCGCCCCGATAAAGGCCGCGATGGAGCCGACCGACAGATCGATGTGTCCTGTAATGATAACGAGTACCATCCCGATTGCTAACACAAGGATATAGCTATTTTGCAAGATTAAGTTTGTGACATTAAGCGGCTTTAACAGAATGCCGTCGGTGAGGATTTGAAATAAGACCGTAATGAAGACTAATGCGATAATCATGCCGTACTGGCGAATATTTTTTTTGAAAAGCTCGCTAATCATTTGCATGTCCTTACCCCCTGCCTCGAGTCATAGATTTCATCAGTACTTCCTGGGTGGCGTCCTCGCGGTTGACCTCGCCGGTAATGCGCCCTTCGCTCATAACATAGATGCGGTCGCACATGCCGAGCAGCTCCGGGAGCTCCGAGGAAATGAACAGGATGCCTTTCCCTTCGTCTGCCAGTTGATTGACGATCGAGTAAATTTCGTATTTGGCGCCGACATCAATGCCGCGGGTAGGTTCGTCCAGGATAAGAATTTCAGGCTGAGCGTAAATCCACTTGCTGAGTACCACCTTCTGCTGATTTCCCCCGCTTAAATTGACTGTTTTTTGCAAAATGCTCGGCGTCTTGATCTTTAGTTTCTCGCGGTAATCCTCAGCTACGAGCACTTCTTCGTTCTCATTGATTACGCCGTGGCGGGACAGCTTGCTCAGGTTGGCAAGTGAAATATTCCGCTTGATATCGTCGATTAACACGAGTCCGTAGTCTTTGCGGTCCTCGGTCACATACGCGATGCCATGCTGGATGGCGGTGCTGATATCGTTCAACTGGATCTCCTTGCCGTGCAGCAGCAGCTTACCCTGGATGTTCCTGCCGTAGGATTTGCCGAAGATACTCATCGCGAGCTCTGTTCTTCCCGCGCCCATGAGACCGGCTACACCGACAATTTCACCGCGTTGGATATGGATATTGATGTTGTCCAGCATTTTGCGGCCTTCATGCTCTGGATGATCGACCTGCCAGTTCTGTACCTCAAAAATTTTCTCCCCGATATTTGGGACACGCTCCGGGTAACGGTGGGTCAGATCCCGGCCGACCATGCCTTTGATGATGACATCCTCCGTCACCTGATCCTCATGCATATCCAGCGTCTGAATTGTCTTCCCATCCCGCAAAATCGTGATCGAATCCGCGACCTTCTCGATTTCATTCAGCTTATGGGAAATAATAATTGAAGAGATGCCTTGCTGCTTCAGCTCCAGGATCAAATTAAGCAGATTCTCGCTATCATCCTCGTTAAGCGCGGCCGTCGGCTCATCGAGGATGAGCAGCTTCACCTTTTTGGACAGCGCTTTGGCGATTTCCACCAGCTGCTGTTTGCCGACCCCGATGTTAATGACATGGGTGTTAGGGGATTCTTTTAGCCCGACAGTTGCAAGCAGTTCTCTCGTTTTGATCGTTGTCTCGTTCCAGTTGATGATACCGCGCTTTGTTTGCTCATTGCCGAGAAAAATATTCTCCGCAATCGATAGATAGGGGATCAAAGCTAGCTCCTGGTGAATGATGACGATGCCCAGGCTTTCGCTCTGCTTAATATCCTTGAATTCGCAAACCTCTCCTTTGAATAAAATATCTCCTTCATACGAGCCATGCGGATAGACACCACTCAGCACCTTCATCAGCGTGGATTTACCGGCGCCGTTCTCTCCGCAGAGGGCGTGTATTTCACCTTCTTTGACTTTCAAATTCACATTCTCCAGCGCCTTGACGCCTGGAAAAGTCTTCGTAATTCCTCTCATCTCCAAAATGAAGTCACTCACTGTCTTCACCAAGCCTTTCGTCTCCATTCGACGTCTCCATTCGAGTACAAAGGATAGCGGAGGCCGGTAGGCCACCGCTGTATTTATGGGCATGAGCTGTTTGCGGGAACATCTCAAGCTTGAAGCGCTCATGCTGAATGCATGACAGCCGCGGCGGCATCCCAGCACATGGTATCTCCGCTGCATGACCTCGGTTGGTCATGACAGCCGCCGTGGCACTCCTAGCGCATGTATCTCCGCTGCATGACCTCGGTTGGTCAAGATAGCCGTGCGGCACTCCTAGCACATGATATCTCCGCTGCATGACCTCGGTTGGTCAAGATAGCCGCCGTGGCACTCCTAGCGCATGGTATCTCCACTGCATGACCGCGGATGACCGCATGCATTCGTTCAAGTCACGCCATTTACAGTCCCAGCTCTTCCTTCGTGTAGTAGCCGGTCTCTACCAATTGTTGTTCCACGTTGTCCTTGTCTACGGATTTTGGTTCCAGTAGATAGGAAGGTACGACTTTGACTCCGTTATCATAGGTTTCTGTGTCGTTGACCTCCGCTTCTGTGCCTTCGAGGATGCTGAGAGCCATACCGACCGCTTTTTTCGCCAGCTCGCGCGTATCCTTAAACACCGTTTGCGTCTGCTCGCCAGCTAGAATCGACTTGATGGAAGCGAGCTCCGCATCCTGCCCGGTAACGATCGGCATAGGCTTGTTGCCGGATCCGTAGCCGACGCCTTTCAGGGAGGAGAGAATACCGATACTGATTCCGTCGTAAGGAGATAGAATTGCGTCCACGTTCTCGGTTGCATAGTGAGCACTTAACAGGTTATCCATACGCGCTTGCGCTGTAGCACCGTCCCAGCGAAGGGTGGCGATTTGCTCCATTTTCGTCTGGTTGCTGCGGACGACCAGCTTGCCGGAATCGATATAAGGCTGAAGAATGGACATCGCGCCATTGTAGAAGAAATAAGCATTGTTGTCATCTGGCGATCCGCCGAACAGCTCGATGTTGAATGGGCCTTGACCATCTTTTAGCCCAAGCTTTTCTTCAATATAAGAGGCCTGTTGTACACCAACCTGGAAGTTGTCGAACGTTGCATAATAGTCCACATGTTCACTGTTCATGATGAGGCGGTCATAAGCGACGACCTTGATGCCTTGATCATGGGCTTTTTGCAGCACTTCGGTAATCGCGGAGCCGTCGATGGAAGCGATGACGAGAACGTCCACGCCTTTGGTAATCATGTTCTCGATTTGGGACACCTGGTTCTCTACAACGTCTTCGCCGTACTGCAGGTCGGTGCCGTATCCATGACTCTGGAATTCCTTCACCATATTGTTGCCGTCATTGACCCAGCGTTCCGACGATTTCGTCGGCATCGCGATCCCGACCGTGCCTTTTTCGCCTTTTGTCGTGCCGCCGCTGCTGTTATCCTTGCTCCCGCAAGCGGATAAAGATAATGCCAAGACGAATGTCAGCAGCAATAATGTCGCTTTTTTCATAATCGCTTACCCCCCGTGTATAAGTTATTTTTACATTTTGGATACGCTTTCACGAGACAGTATATCAAGGGGGAGCTGTGTTCGTATTTACAATAAAGCTACTCTTTTTATAAAAATCAAACTTATTTGTGGGGAAGCAACTTTATGGTGGGGGAGTAAGTAAGGTAAGTAAGTGAGTTAGTAGGCCTGCCAGCCTGCAAGTAAGCAAGGAAGCAAGCATGTTAGTAGGTTAGTAGGCCTGCTGCCTGTAAGAAAGCAAGTAAGCAAGTAAGCAAGGAAGTAAGCATGTTAGTAGGTTAGTAGGCCTGCCAGCCTTTAAGTAAGCCTGTAAGTAAGTCTGCAAGTAAGCGAGCTAGCTGGCTCGTGGGTCTGTCAGCCCCTCAGCCCGTCAGACCCTTCAATTCTAACGATTGCCATTGCCGTTAATCCGCTTGTTTTTCACATTCTGAGATTCTAACGGTTGTATATGTTGCTATTTTAGAGTTTTTAATATGTTGCAACGAATTCGGTACAAATAACGTGGATTACAATCGTTAGGATACCGAAGTGCTCATTTTCAACGGATTAACGGTCGTGGCAATCGTTAGAAATTTGAAAAGGATAGTAGGCTTTTTTGAACCGTCTTAGATTTATATAATATACTCAGTGAGGAGATATTTGCGTTGTCGACTTTCGAACCGGAGTAAGTCTGTTACCGTAGCAGAGGGTGTTGATCGGAAATCAGAATATTAAGAGGTGGGAAATATGAATAAATACAGTATTGCAAATACGACAAAAGAGCAGCGAGAAAAGTTTGTTGCTGAAGCCGAAGCTATTAATTTATTGGGAGCTGAACCTTTAACAAAAGAAAATCGGGATTTACTGCAGACTTACATTGATGGCGAAAATGAACTCAATGATTTAAGAAAAATGATAATTGATAAATATAAAAAATGAGATTTACGAGACCCAAGAATTCATAACTAATACGAGGACTTCTAACTAAAGCGCCTAACCCCACCGTCAAATGTGGAGTTAGGCTTTATTTGGTAGCTCAGTAAGAAACCATATTTAGAATAAGAGCTTCATTTTTGATATATCTCTACCCCACGTACCCTACGAGAAATTGTGGTTCATCACAACGCAACCCCCAGCAACCTGCTGATTAGCCCAAGATCCATGTTGGATTCGAGCAGCTCGGCCATAAGATCGAAGCCCTGCTCGTCCGGCACCACAATGTCCTGCTGATAGGGCAAAACTCCGGCACACGGGACGCCGTGCTTTTTTTCCAAGAAATCTATCCCTGGCTGTAAAATATCCTTTATTCCTTGATAACGATTAATGATGAAACCCTCCAATTGATCCTTGATGGATTCATCCAATAAATCAATGGTGCCGTTAATCGCTGCAAAGACGCCCCCATAATGGATGTCCGACACGAGTAGGAGCGGGGACTTCGTTATTCGAGCCGTGAAAATATTAGCAACGTCCTCATGGGCCAGGTTGATTTCCGCCGTTGAGCCTGCGCCCTCTATGATGAGAATATCGTATTTTGCCGCAAGTCTTTCAAATGAACTTTCAATACTTGCTCTGATCTCCGGTAGAAAATCTCCATATTTCGTATAGCAACCAGTATGAAATAACTTCCCATTCATGAAAATTTGCGTCTCATCATAAGCCGGCTTAATCAGGATGGGATTCATATCCGCCTCAGGGGCTGCGCCAGCACTTAATGCTTGAATATAAGTAGAATAAGCAATCTCACGATTATCCTCAGTTACATAGGATTTCGAGGAAATATTTTGTGCTTTGAAGGGGGCTGCAGCGTACCCTTTGTTCCGAAGCATACGCAGCAAAGCTGCTGTGATAAAGCTTTTGCCGCAGGAAGAACTAGTTCCAACAATCATCAAGGATTTCATAAAGTTCACCACCCGTCTCGCTAAAGTATTTAATTTGGTTATTATACCGTATGAAAGTGCTTAAATAGAAATGTTTTCCTAGATAAATATAAAGGAAAATAGCAACTTTTAGGAGATTATGACGTTTATATGGGTGATGCTGGAATTGAGGGTTGATAGGGGGCATCGATTATTTTTCCAAAGGGATGAGTGGAATTGAGAAGGTTTGCGGCTATTGTATTTTCTATGATTGTTTTGTTACTGATTAGTGCTAATTCGCAGGCGTACGCCAATAGTGCTTCGATATTTCTTAACGGGACGCAGCTTAGCGCGGCAAATTTGTCTCAGGTTGAAATCGTAAACAATAAAGTGATGGTTCCTATACGAGTAGTAGAGGAGTTGGGCTACAGTGTAGATTGGAGTAAGGCGGAGCAAACCGTAACCATTCAAAGTAAGCAGAAAACGATAACGATGACGGTCAATGAATCCAGTGCCCAAGTCGATGATCGAGTCGTTATGCTGTCTTCGTCCCTTCTGCTGAAGGGAAATACTTCATTTGTCCCCTTGCGTTTCATGAGTGAGGAATTTGGCCTTGAGGTGAACTGGGACAATCGCATAAAAACTGTGTATTTGACTTCGAATGAGACTGCTGATACTCAGGATTCACTCGAATTTCTGGAGGAGCCTAAAGCGGAAGTCGGCAAGAGTGCAGGTGCAGGAACAGCTGCAGGTGCGACAACGGGTTCACCGAGAACAGGCGCAGGAACAGCTGCAGGTGCGACAACAGGTTCAATGAGTACAGGCACGACAACAGGGACAGGCACTACGGGTTCAACGAGAACAGACACGACAACAGGGACAGGCATTACAGGTTCAATGAGTACAGGCACGACAACAGGGACAGGCACTACGGGTTCAATGAGTACAGGCACGACAACAGGTACAAGCACTACAGGTTCAATTTCAGGTACTGGGGCAAACCCAGCTACGGCGGCAAGTGGTGCGGATGCTGCCTCAACTCTTACGAATCGGAGAATAGAAGACATTCATTTTACGGACAATCGGCTCACGATCACTATGGATCAAACGGTACAGCCGAAGGTATTTGCTATAAGTCAACCGGATCGAATCGTTCTTGATCTGCCGGGAACTGCACTGTCGGATGCTTTTAGCGTAAAAAATAGTGCCGAGGCGGGCGTCAATCAGATTGAGGTGGAGGAAGAGTATTCATTTGCTAGTAAAGTACGATACTCCCTCTTCGATTCCAAGTCATCTACTATACGAATTGTCCTAGATTTAAGTGCCCAGGCGGATTATCGAATGTCTACGGGAGAATCTATTATCGTTCTAGAACTGTCGGAGAAGACGGTGGCGGGCGCGATCCACCCAGATACAGATAACGCAAGAAAAATTGTCGTCATTGATGCGGGACACGGAGATCAAGACAATGGTACGACCGGGGTGTCAGGAAGAGTCGAAAAGGATTTTAATCTGACGATGGCATTGAAGGTCGAAGAGTTGCTCAAACAAGAGCCGATGATCGATGTCGTGCTTACACGGTACGATGATACTTACGTCACAAGGCCTGATCGGGCCAAGCTCGCTAATGATCTTCAAGCGGACGCGTTTATCTCCATTCACGCCAACTCCGTGCTGAATATCCCGACAGCAAGCGGTACCGAAACCTACTATTACAGTGATATAAGCAAACCCTTGGCGGATATGATGCATAAGCACCTGATTCAAGCGACCCAGCTTAGGGATCGCAAAGTCAAATACAACAACTACGAAGTGTTAAGAAGAAGCAACATGCCGGCTGCGCTGCTGGAGGTGGGCTTCTTATCGAACGCGGAAGAGGAAGCCTTGCTCTTCACGGAGGATTTTCAGGACCGGGTCGCCCAAGGGATCGCGGATGCGATAAAAGAATACTTTGGAATTGTTTAGCAAGGCATCATAATTAAAATTCTACTAGCTCTCTCCTCGAGTAATTTCGAAGGGAGAGTTTTTATTTTCTATTCAATGTTAACCAAAACTGTAAATAACAAGGGAGGATAAAACATAATTCTGTCGAATCATGTATACAAATCCATTATTTTATATAGGGCTAAGGAATTAAATTGATAAACAGTAATTGCTGGATAACGTCATATAAAGGAGGGAGAACGATGCATTACATAGCTCATATTAGACAGATAGATCATCAACACCAGACGGTGGAAGAGCATTTGTTAGGGGTAATGGCTCTAGCCGAAACACATGGTGAGAAGCTAGGAATTAAGCATATTACTGGATTGGCCGGGGTGCTTCATGATTTAGGTAAATACACCGTTGAATTTAAGGACTATATTTTAGGAGCGGTAGATAACCCAGAATCTCCACCTACTAGAGGAAGTGTGGATCATTCAACCGCAGGCGGGAAACTATTATATCAGCTCTTTCATACAAACAAAGCGGTAAAAGAAAATAGATACCGTGGAATTTTAGCGGAAGTCGTCGGAAACGCGATCATTTCCCATCATTCTTATCTACAGGATTTTTTGAGTCCAGAATTGGAATCCAAATATTTGTTTCGCGTAAGAGACAAGGAACTCGATAAGTTCGATGAAACAGTGGAGTTATTTTTTAAGTATGTAATGAAGGAATCTGAATTCTACCGTTATGTGGATCAAGCCGCAGATGAACTGGACACATTCCTATCGAAAAAATCTTCAGCGAGTAACGAGAATAAACTGATGTTTTTAACCAAGTTTGTATTTAGTGCACTAATTGATGCCGACCGAACAAACACCCGCCTGTTTGAAGAGAATATAGCAGAGAACTCTGGCCCGAATACAAAAGAAATATTTGATGCTTATTACAATAGGCTTATGACAACAATAAATTCTTTTACCATTCAACCGGATGCCCATTCCCGAATTAATCAATTAAGAAGAGAAATGTCGGACCACTGCGAACAATATGCAGCGAAGCCATCTGGCGTATACACGTTATCCATCCCGACGGGCGGCGGTAAAACTTTAGCCAGTCTAAGATATGCCCTCAAGCATGCCCAGCTATATCACAAAAAGCATATTATTTATGTTGTGCCATATACCACAATTATTGAACAGAATGCGGAAGAAGTGCGCAAGCTATTAAAGGATGACATGCATATCCTAGAGCACCACTCAAACGTAATTGATGATGTGGATGAGGACGATGAATCTTGGGATGGGATTATGAATGTTAAGCAAAAACTAAAACTGGCTAAAGATAACTGGGATTCTCCCATTATTTTCACAACGATGGTTCAATTTTTGAATGTTTTCTATGCCAAAGGAAGTAGGAATATACGTCGGCTTCACAACTTAAGTGAATCGGTCATTATTTTTGATGAAGTGCAAAAGGTTCCTATTCCCTGCGTTTCTTTATTTAATCAGGCTCTGAATTTTTTAGAGACGTATTGCCAATCTAGTATTGTGCTATGTACGGCAACGCAGCCTGCTCTGGACTTTGTTGAACATAAGCTAGATCTCAAGCCTGATGCTGAGATGATATCGAATCTCCCCAAGGTTATTGAGGCATTTAAGCGTGTTGAAATTATAGATCATGCTTCGGATGAGGAATTTAATAATGAGAAGCTTGCGGACTTTATTAGTGAAAGGTTGCAAGAGGTTCAGAGTGTTCTCGTTATTTTGAATACTAAGGGCGTGGTGAGGAATTTATACCTTCAATTGAAGGAAAAACATAGTGATATTCCTTTATATCACCTCAGTACATCGATGTGTGCTGCACATCGAAATCAGATTTTGGGAGAAGTTCGGCAACATCTTGAGAATAGAAATAGGGTTATTTGTATCAGCACGCAATTAATAGAAGCGGGAGTAGATGTTAGCTTCGAATGCGTCATTCGTTCTCTTGCGGGTCTGGATTCGATCGCGCAAGCAGCGGGAAGATGCAACCGACATGGCGAACAGGCTTTACGGCAAGTGTATGTCATTGACCATGTAGAAGAGAATTTGAAGCATCTGAAGGAAATCAGAGTGGGTAAACAAATATCCAAAAAAATGCTCATCGATCTCAAGCGGGATCGGACAGTGTATGGCGGCGATATTTTATCGGATGTAGCGATAGAGCGGTATTTTAAACAGCTGTATAGAGAATTTGATCATGATGTGGATTATGATATCCCGCAACTAAGGAAGAAAATGACGGAGCTGCTTTCGGCAGCCAAAGCGGAGAACACATACTTTCAGGCCTTTAACAGCAAGCATAACGAAAGTCTGCCCTTATATTTGGCTAACAGTTATAGAACAGCGGCTGAGCATTTTCGGGTTATTGACAATCTTACCACGTCAGTGCTTGTTCCATATCGTCATGAAGGGAAGGAGATTATTGCAGAGTTAAACGGAGAGAGAAGTATTGCGGATCTAACCCGGTTATTACGGAAAGCGCAGCAATATATGATTAATTTGTTTGATCGTGAACTACAGTTATTATCCAAAAATAGCGGATTGGAGAGCTGTCTGGACGGGAAGGTATTGGTATTAAAAGAAGGGGCTTATAGCGAGGAATTTGGATTGGACATTGAGAACGATAGCGGGTTTGATTTGAGTATATTTTAATCAGTCCAACGAGGAAGGAGGTGAGTTCTATGCGAAATTCAATCGAGTTCGAGGTTTACGGTGACTATGCCCTTTTTACTGATCCGTTGACAAAATTGGGAGGAGAGAAGCTGAGTTATCAGATTCCGACCTATCAGGCGATGAAAGGAATACTCGAAAGCGTCTATTGGAAACCGACTTTGATCATGATCGTCGACGAAGTTCGAGTCATGAATGCTATACGCATGGAATCCAAAGGCATTCGTCCCATAGATTATAGCGGTGGAAATACATTAGCGAATTACACGTACTTGAAGCAACCGAGGTATCAAGTCAAAGCGCATTTTGAATTTAACATGAACCGTCCAGATCTGGCTGATGATCGTAACGAAAACAAGCATCACAATATGTTGAAACGAGCGGTGAAGGCCGGAGGACGCAGAGATATTTTTCTTGGGACGCGGGAATGTCAGGGGTACGTTGAACCTTGTGTGTTTGGTGAAGGTAAGGGATTTTATGACGAGGTAGAAGAACTACATTTCGGGCATATGGTTCATGGCATCAATTATCCGGACGAGACAGGTAGAAATCAAATGGAAATCCGTCTATGGAACCCGGTGATGAGAAGTGGCATTATCCAATTTATTCGGCCAGAACAATGCACACAGGTTCGCAAAGTTTCCGATATGCTGCCCAAGACCTTCAATTCATCTAATGTTGAGTTCGTTGACAGACTATTAGCACAAATTGGAGAGGAGGGGAATGGATGAGTTGGTTATTGCATTTGTATGAAACTTATGAATCGAATCTGGATCGCGTCGGGGAAATCGAAAAAAGATACAATGACCGTGAATATACTCTACTACCTATCTCCCATACAACGCAGAATGCGCATATTGAAGTAGAAGTTACAGAAGATGGAGAGTTTCACTCCGCGTTCATTATTGATAAAAAGGATGCGAGCACTCTCATTCCGTGCACAGAGGAATCGGCAAGTCGCGCTGGTTCAAAAATAGCGCCTTATCCGCTGCACGATAAATTAAGCTATGTTGCTGGGGATTTTGTCGCCTATGGTGGCCAGATCAAGAAAGAAGAGCCTTATGCATATTATATCAAGCAACTGGAAAGCTGGGCTCAGTCTCCTTATGCTACAGCCAAGGTTCGCAGCATTTATAACTACTTAAAAAAAGGTCAATTAATACAAGACCTAGTCCATGTGAAGATTTTATGCGTTGATGCGGATAACAAGCTAATTGAGAAATGGGATAAAAAATACGAGCCGCTGTATCCGGAGAAACCTCTTATTTTCTCAACAGTAGCCGGGGGGCAAGACAGTGCCTTTATCCGCTTCAATGTGCACTCTCCCAAAGAAATTTTGACAAAAGTGTGGAAAGATCGGGAGATGTATGATTCCTTTATTAAATACTACCAGGACTTATTAGGCAGTGAAGATATTTGTTATGTAACGGGTCAAAAGCTGCCGAGCACGGACAGGCATGCGAATAAAATCAGGAACGCAGCGGATAAGGCTAAGCTTATCTCGGCTAATGATACTAGCGGATTTACGTTTAGAGGTCGTTTTAGCCAGAGTAATGAAGTTGCCAGTATCAGTTACGAGGTATCCCAAAAGGCTCATAACGCCTTAAAGTGGCTGATTAACCGACAAGCCAAAATTATAGATCAACGCGTATTTCTGGTATGGGGCAACGACATGCCGGAGGTGGCAGATCCAACAGAAGACACATTCTCCATTGATCCCACGCCTGTTACGTTGGTACAAAAAAAGTCATTTACAAACCAGGAGCTTGCGAGTGAGATATCTAAGGCATTGGATGGTTATCGAAACGATGTTACATCGAAATCCGAGGTCAATATTATGATTCTTGACTCGGCCACCACTGGACGAATGGCTGTATTATACTACCGCCATATGAATAAGGAACTGTATTTGGACAGGCTGGTGAAGTGGCATTCGTCTTGTGCCTGGCTGCATCGTTATCGGAAGAATGAACAAGGTGAATTTGTTCAATTTTATGGAGCACCAGCTACCAAGGATATTGCATTCGCAGCGTATGGGCCGCGAGCTAATGAGAAAATCGTAAAAGGATTAATGGAGCGCCTGCTGCCATGCATTGTGGATGATCTGAAAATTCCCCAGGATATTGTGACCAGTGTATATCAGCGGGCTTCCAATCCAGTTTCTATGGAGAAATGGGAGTGGGAGAAGACTTTGAGTATTGCCTGCGCCCTAATTAATAGACAGGAGGGATTCAAGTTGGCATTAGACACAGAAAGTAATGATCGGGATTATCTATTCGGACGACTATTGGCGGTAGCAGATGTTCTTGAACGATCCGCACTTGGGCGGGAAGAGACGCGGGCGAGCAATGCCATTCGTTATATGAACGCATTTTCAAGACATCCGTCCAGAACCTGGATGACGATTCAGCAAAGCTTGCAGCCGTACCAGGCTCGGTTGGGGACGAAGGCAAACTATTATTCTAAAATCATTGATGAAGTGGCATCTAGAATAAAGCTCGAAGAATTTAACAACAAACCACTATCTGGAAAATACTTATTGGGTTTCTATAGTCAACGCCACGAACTCTATCAGAAGAGGGAAAATAATAAAGATGTTGTAGAAGCATCTAATGAAGAGGAGAAATCAATATGACCATTCTAGATCATAAAATAGATTTTGCGGTAGTTCTATCCGTGACGAATGCCAATCCCAATGGTGATCCTTTAAACGGAAATCGTCCAAGACAAAATTATGATGGTCACGGTGAAATTTCGGATGTTGCGATCAAACGCAAAATCAGGAACCGTCTACAGGACATGGGAGAATCCATATTTGTTCAGTCCAATGACCGTAAGTCAGATTCGTTTAACAGTTTGAGAGAAAGGGCGGATGCAAACACAGAATTGGAGAAAATTCTAAAGTCCAAGACCAGTTCGAGTGATGATTTTGCTAGGATAGCATGTCAGGAATGGCTGGATGTTCGCAGTTTTGGCCAAGTGTTTGCGTTTAAAAGCTCCGACAAGAGCGGGGGTGTCTCTGTCGGTGTAAGAGGGCCAGTATCCATTCACACTGCTGTTAGCGTTGATCCGATTAATATTACAAGTATGCAAATTACGAAAAGCGTCAATTCTGAGCCGGGTAAAGAGCGTGGTTCAGATACGATGGGCATGAAGCATCGCGTAGACTTCGGGTTTTATGTTTTTTATGGAAGTATTAATACGCAATTGGCTGAGAAAACGGGGTTCACGAAAGAAGATGCGAACAAGATTAAGCAGGCGCTGGTCACTCTGTTTGAAAATGATGCATCGGCGGCGAGACCGGATGGAAGTATGGAAATTCATAAGGTCTATTGGTGGGAACATAAATCGAAGCTTGGCCAGTATTCTTCTGCCAAAGTCCATCGTTCGCTAAAGGTGACGTCTCGGTCGGAAGAGCCGAAATCGATCGAGGACTATTCGCTGGAACTTATTGAATTAGAAGGACTAAAGGTTGATGTGATAGATGGCCTCTAAGGAAGATGACGATTACCTCATGTTATCGGGGATACAGCATTTTCAATTTTGCAAACGACAATGGGCGCTTATTCATATTGAGCAGCAATGGGAAGAGAACGTGAGAACGATTGAAGGACAATATCTCCATCAGAAGGCGGATCAGCCATTTATTAGGGAGAAGCGTGGGGACAAACTCATTGTAAGAGCAATGCCCGTCAAGTCTGCTGAACTTAAGATCACAGGTGTATGCGATGTAGTAGAGTTCATTAGGGATGATAAGGGAGTAGAGATCCAAGGTGCTGATGGGAAATATCGAGCTTACCCGATTGAATACAAACGGGGAAAACCAAAATTAAATGATGCTGACTTATTGCAACTAACTGCTCAGGCTATATGCCTGGAAGAAATGCTGTTATGCAATATAGACAAAGGTTTTATGTTTTACAATGAAATAAAGCATAGACTCGAGGTTGGAATCACTGCGGAAATGAAAGATAAAGTGAGAATGCTCGTTTCCGAAATGCAGGATTACTATATTCGCAGACTGACACCGAAAGTCAAGACGGGTTCTTTTTGCAAAAGCTGTTCCCTTCATTTGATTTGTTTGCCAGAATTGATGAATAAAAGGTCTGTGAAGAGTTATATTGAAGGGAAAATCAAGGAATGAAGAAGCTGCTGAATACGCTATTTATTACGCAACCCGATGTCTATTTATCCTTAGATGGAGATAATGTTGTTCTTCTCAAAGAGCAGGAGAAGCTCGGAAGGTTGCCGCTTCACAATCTGGAATCCATCGTAGCATTTGGTTATACGGGGGCAAGTCCAGCATTTATGGGGTATTGTGCAGACAGGAACATTTCATTGGTGTTTCTTACCATGAGTGGAAGATTTCTCGCTAGAGTCATTGGTGCAAGCAAAGGTAATGTAGTTCTGCGGAAGAAACAATACCTACTTTCGGAAAACGAGTCGCTATCCGCTAAAATTGCCCGGAATTTCATTGTAGGAAAAATTTTCAATCATAAATGGATGATTGAGAGAATGACCCGGGACTACCCATTGCGTTTAAATGTAGATCAATTTAAGGAAGTGTCCCAGCACCTATCGTCAATCATGATGGATGTACGAGTATGCGAAGATCTGGAGCGATTAAGGGGCTTGGAGGGGCAAGCGGCTGTAAGCTACAATGCATTGCTGGATCAAATGATCCTGCAGCAGAAAGAACATTTTCATTTCCGTATCCGCTCAAGAAGACCGCCATTGGATAACGTAAATGCTATGCTGTCGCTAGCTTATACTTTGTTAGCTAACGATACGGCATCCGCCTTAGAAGCGGTAGGACTTGATGCATATGTTGGTTTCTTACATCGGGATCGCCCCGGACGAGCTTCTCTAGCCTTAGATGTCATGGAAGAGCTACGAGGAATCTACGCTGACAAGTTCGTTCTGACTTTAATTAACAAGAAAATTGTGAATCATGAGGACTTCCTTCATAAAGAGAATGGTGCTGTGATCATGACGGATGAAGCAAGAAAAAAATTCTTAGCAGCTTGGCAGAACAAGAAGCAAGAGAAGATTACACACCCGTATCTTGGCGAGAAAATTTCTTGGGGACTCGTGCCCTATGCACAGGCATTGCTGCTGGCGCGTCATTTACGTAATGACTTGGATGAATATCCTCCATTTCTATGGAAGTAGGTGTGAGATATGCTAGTATTAATTACGTATGATGTAAGTACGGTGAGCAGTGCGGGGCAGCGCAGATTACGAAGGGTATCCAAGGTATGCCAAAACTATGGACAGCGCGTGCAAAACTCAGTATTTGAATGCGTGGTTGATGCCGCTCAATTTGCAACTCTAAAGTTAAAGCTTATGGATATTATTGATCCTGATCAGGATAGCCTTCGCTTCTACCAGCTTGGGAATAACTATAAGAATAAGGTTGAGCATATTGGTGTCAAAGAGTCACTAGATTTGGAAGGGCCCCTAATTTTGTAAGGTGCGAATGTGAAGCGAACATGATTCTCCAGGGACATTCGCACCAGCCGATTTACTTAAATTATATTTGTTGGAAGAAAACACCTGGGAAAAAATCAGATAAACAACAAATATTGGAGTATTTATACTTGTATTTGCGATTTTAGGGTAATTTTACCTTGAAAATCGCCGTCGCATCCCTCGCGGATGCGTGGATTGAAATATCCAAAACCTTAAGAAACTCCGCTTCCTCGGCATGTCGCATCCCTCGCGGATGCGTGGATTGAAATACTCATTTAATCATCAACCCACTTTCACCAAGCGTCGCATCCCTCGCGGATGCGTGGATTGAAATAGCGACTTTGACACTATCCTCGGGGACATCACTAGGTCGCATCCCTCGCGGATGCGTGGATTGAAATTTCCGTCCTGAACGGGAACGGCGTCTGCGTCTCTTCAAGTCGCATCCCTCGCGGATGCGTGGATTGAAATTAAACTTGCCTCATCTAATTGCAATTCCGCTTGCCCATGTCGCATCCCTCGCGGATGCGTGGATTGAAATAGTACGCACCCGGTTAAGGTGCTCACACGTTTGGGAGTCGCATCCCTCGCGGATGCGTGGATTGAAATTTGTACAAACTGTAAAGCCCTTTCTGGCAGATTTGTCGCATCCCTCGCGGATGCGTGGATTGAAATGATCCTGTGGTATCATCCCTTGTCGCCTCCTTAGTCGCATCCCTCGCGGATGCGTGGATTGAAATCCCTACCACTGTGCCGCAATTATGGCAAAACTCAGTCGCATCCCTCGCGGATGCGTGGATTGAAATTGCAAGATCGCGCTGGAATAATGACTCTGATACATTGGTCGCATCCCTCGCGGATGCGTGGATTGAAATGGGGTGATAACATGGCTGAAGATAAAAGTAAAAAAGTCGCATCCCTCGCGGATGCGTGGATTGAAATTTGGGCTATATCGCGAATATCCATGCCCTTAAACGTCGCATCCCTCGCGGATGCGTGGATTGAAATGCGAATTAGAAGCCTTCCAAAACGAATGGAAATGCGGTGAGTCGCATCCCTCGCGGATGCGTGGATTGAAATTTACCGTGCAAAGGTTAGTGACGGCAAATCAGTGTCGCATCCCTCGCGGATGCGTGGATTGAAATAATCCCTTGTGATCCATCCCCTACCCCCCTATCGTCGCATCCCTCGCGGATGCGTGGATTGAAATGAAATAGAAGTGGAGACGAAGGGAAAAGATTTAATGGTCGCATCCCTCGCGGATGCGTGGATTGAAATGTCCGGGATACCGTGCGGGTAACCTTTAGTCTCGTAGTCGCATCCCTCGCGGATGCGTGGATTGAAATTAGGAAGCGTACACTATCAGCAATGACTTCTGTGTCGCATCCCTCGCGGATGCGTGGATTGAAATTGCGCTTGTAGATACCGTCAAGGTGGTTCAACTCCTGTCGCATCCCTCGCGGATGCGTGGATTGAAATGAGAATCATTGAATTTGACCGTGAATATTGCTGGGCAGTCGCATCCCTCGCGGATGCGTGGATTGAAATAATCAAAGTCGGAATATCATCTGGAGAAAGAACTACATGTCGCATCCCTCGCGGATGCGTGGATTGAAATGTTGTGGCGGTGCGTGGTTTGAAATAAATGCATTGGTCGCATCCCTCGCGGATGCGTGGATTGAAATAACCCACATTGCGTATCACCTTCCGTTTCTTGTTGTGTCGCATCCCTCGCGGATGCGTGGATTGAAATATGATAAAAGGTTGGTTTGTATCATCCATCACTGTGGTCGCATCCCTCGCGGATGCGTGGATTGAAATATAGCAGCAACGACTGCTAATATGGTAAGTTCTCGTCGCATCCCTCGCGGATGCGTGGATTGAAATTTTGAGCCATGACAAAAACCTCCTCGTTAACGATGTCGCATCCCTCGCGGATGCGTGGATTGAAATCATCGAAGACTGACTAACGCACCAAAAGGCATGGAGGTCGCATCCCTCGCGGATGCGTGGATTGAAATGGTTGCCCGAGTACGATCGACATAGTAGGTCAGCGTCGCATCCCTCGCGGATACGTGGGTAGAAATTACTAATCGTTTTAAGCCAACAGGAAGAGATTCCTTCATTACTACTAGGATTTTAAATTTTGTTAGGTACCATGGACATCTTAAAATTTCACTTCCAAAAACAAGGCGCTACTCATCCTGAGCAGCGCCTCCTTTGCGATATTGTAAGGGGGAGGTTCCAGTGGTGCGTTTAAACGCAGTGCTGAAATAATGCTGTGTTTCGTAGCCGACCTGCCTGGCGATTTCGGCGATGGTTAGATCGGTGCCATTGAGCAGCTGGGAGGCCCGACGAATACGGATTTGCGTCAGGTAGCCATTGAACGAAGCGTCAAGCTCCTGCTTGATCATCCGGCTTAAATACACCGGAGAGGTTTGAAGCTGCTGGGCCATGGATTCCAGGGTCAGCGTACAATCGCCGTAGTGCTCCAGCATATACTGCTTGGCTCTGCGCACCAATGGGGAAATGGCGGTTTCCTTTAGCACAGTGGATTTGCATTTGCGATAGACGGCAGGCATGGAAGTAAGGCCATTTTCCCCCTCGGCCAGATGGATGTCGACAGGCACCTTTAAGTAAGTCCGCACGGACGATTCAATTTGGTGGAAATCGCCATCGGCTGAGAAGCTCCACAGCAGTACGACAATGACGCCAAACGGGTCTCGAAAAATAACTTTTGGATAGGAGGAGAGCAGCTCGGCGGCAATGTTCTCGATGGCGAATAGATAGAGCTGGCGCTCACTCTCCTTCATCAGAGGCTGCGGAGTTGCAGACTCACGCAGACGAATCATGCCGAGCAGGCTCGGCGTGGTCACGGGCAATTGGAGAAAAGCCAGCTGCTCTACAATTTCCTCCTCCGTCATGCTGCCCTCCATCCATTCCTGGCAGAAGCGCTCCCGCAGCAGGGGATAGCTCTTTGTAATTTGCCGGGAGGCGGTTTGTAAATGCTGCTGTTGAATCGCCTCTTCCTCTAGCTCATTCCTAACCTGGCGCAGTACCTTTTCCAGTTGTGCCGGGTTGGCGGGCTTCAGAATATAGTCCTTTACCTGGAGGCGGATTGCTGTTTGGGCATAGGTGAATTCATCATGGCCGGTAATAATAACGATTTTGCAATCAGGCAATGCTTTGCGAATATGCTTCATCAGCTCGATTCCATCCATAATTGGCATGTTGAGATCGACAAGCAGAATGTTGACTCGATGCTTTAGTGCCAGCTCCAGCGCTTCTTCGCCATCTTCGGCCTCCGCGACGACATTCAGCCGCAGCTGCTCCCAATCGACGCTTTCTCGAATGCCTTCTCGGATGATGAATTCATCGTCGGCAATGAGCACCTTCCAACAATACTCTGTGGAAAGCGACTTCTCTTTTATCATCAACGATCAACTCCATTTAGATTGTACTCGTCCCGTATAAGCGGGTGGGTTACCGTTACCACAGTTCCCTCGCCTAACGTACTGGCGAGGCTCAGACCATACTTGTCGCCGAAGGTAAGTCGCAGGCGGGCCTGAACATTCAAGATGCCGTATCCCTTTGTCTCTTGCCCCCGCCTCACGGCTCCGGCCGTTTGATTCGCCCAATCCTCCCGAGGAGATCTACCGGCACCAGGCTCAGCTTCGGAGCTAACCACCTGTTCCAGAGCGCGATGAAGCTTCGAGAGCTGTTCTTCTGTCATGCCTTTGCCGTTATCGCGAATCGTCATCACTAAATTACTTCCTTGTTCCTTAGCTTCAACTTCAATCAATCCCGGCCCGCGGCGTTCTTTAATTCCATGATAAATGGCATTTTCCACGATTGGCTGAAGGATCAGCTTCAGCACGCTAAGCTCCTGAACCGCCGGATCGACCATCAGCACATAATCTAATTTATTCTGATATCGCACATGCTGGATTTGTAAATAACTGCGAATATGCTCGATTTCATCGGATAATGGGATGATGACATTACCCTTACTTAGTCCGATTCGGAACAGCTTTGAAAGCGACTCCGCCATTTCGGCGATATCTACGGCGCCTTTGCGGCGGGCCACCCAGTGAATCGTATCCAGCGTATTGTATAGAAAATGGGGTTTAATATGCGCTTGAAGGCTGCTTAACTCGGCCTCGCGCTTTTGTTGTTCCTGCCGTTCGGTCAAGGAAATGAGCCGATTGATCTGCAGGAGCATTTCATTGAAACGGCGGCCCAGCAAGCCGATTTCATCCGAACGATCGCCCCAATATCGGATTGTTAAATCTCCAGATTGTGCCTTTTGCATAAAGGACATCAATTGCCCGATCGGTCTGGAGATCGAATGAGCCAGGTAGAAGGAGGCTGTCATCCCAAGAAGGCAGACGACAAACACGAAGCTGACGACATAGAAGCGTATTTCCCGTATCTCTAAAATCGAATCCTCGGTAGCGAACACGCCGACCGTCGTCCAATTTGTGAACGGGGATACCCGATAGATGAACTGCAGCTTACGTCCGTCGGCCTGATGGGAATGCGTGCCCGAGCTATCTTTATTCAGCCATTCCAGTGGAATATGCTCA
Source organism: Paenibacillus lentus (assembly GCF_003931855.1). NCBI lineage: Bacteria > Bacillati > Bacillota > Bacilli > Caryophanales > Paenibacillaceae > Paenibacillus > Paenibacillus lentus. The sequence goes on from NZ_CP034248.1 coordinate 2,610,514, forward strand.
ATGTACGGGTCGGAAGGAGCGTAGATGAGCTCGCCGTTGCTGTCGATGACCGTAAGGTAGCCTGTTTTTCCAAGTCGGACGTCCTGTGCCGTTTCCGCAATGACTCTCAGCTTCAGATCGATCAGGACGACCCCTTTTACCTGCTGCGTATCGGGATCAAGGATCGCTCTTACCGCCGAAACGACCTCACTGTTCTTATAGTTGACATGATTTGTGACATTGCGTTCGTTCGGATGGCCGACGATTTTGAATATCCCTTTATTGCGGACGGCTTCCTGGTACCAAGACTCGCGAGTTAAGTCGCTCTCCGTCCGTGCATACATTTCGTTGCTGATATATTTGCCGTCGCTGTTGACGATCATGATACCGGCGACTTCTGAGTGAAGCGTCGTGAAACCCTGCAGGAATTTGCGGATATCGTAATGATCTTCCTCCTGGGCAGACTCTTGCAAGGAACCCAGTTCGCGATCGGACTCCAGAAAACGCTGGACATCAGGATTGAAGGCAACAAGGAATGTCATGTTCTGCAAATTTTCCACATACGTTTCCAACGATTCATTGACCTTACCGATGAGCTGTAGCGTGTTGTTCGTAACCTGGCGATCCAGAACACGATCCACCGTCCAGTGAATAAGGAACCCGAGGCCGATTGACGGAAGGATGCTGATCAGCAAAAAGTGGATGATTAGCTTATAGCGAATCGGTAAGTTATTAAATGACAAGTGACGTATTCCCGCTGACTTAAAATTATTTCGCATAGTAGTCATCCACATTATGCCGCGTCACTACGGTAATTCCGGTATCCACTTGTTCGGGAACGGGGGGCATGCCTGCGATTTGCGCGGTGTTCCGATCATGTCCCAGGGAGAAGAGGAACTGGAGCGACCAATAACCCATATTCCAGGTGCCCTGGGCCATAGTAGCGGAAATATCCCCGTTCTTCACGAGATCCAGCGTGCCTTTGTCGGTGTCGAAGCTAATAATTTTTGGCCGCTGATCTCGGCCATTTTCTCGTACAGCCTCAGCTACACCGATACCGCCATTCGCTTCCGTGGCAAAAATGCCGGCGATATCGGGATAGTCCTGCAAAATTTCCTCTGCCGATTGTCTGGAGTAAATTTGATCCCCTTTGCCATTTTTTACGGCAACGACTTTCATTTCAGGATAATCCCTCTGAATCGTCGCTAGAAATCCGTCGGTTCTTTCCTGGTGGTTCTGTTGGTTCGGTGTCGTGACGACGGCGACTTGACCGCTTTCGTTCGTCAGCTCCGCCATTTTTTGCGCTGCCCGGACCCCGGAGGAATAATTATTTGTGCCTAGAAAAGAATAAGCTTTGCTTCCAGGGGCGTCGGAATCGAAGAGGACGACAGGAATACCGGCATCGACCGCCTTATTGATCGTTTCCGTCAAGTCGACAGGGTGTATGGCTGAAATTGCGATGCCGGCAGGCCTTTTGGCGATGATTTGCTCCAGCACGGTGATCTGCTCATGGATGTCACGCTGCGTCGAGCCACGGTATTCCACGGATACATTGAGCGCCTGTGCCGCATCCTCAAAGCCCTTTAAGCTGCTTTTCCAATAATCGATCCCCATTTGAAAGGTGACCATCACATATTTCTCATCGATTTCGCCGCGCAAGCCAGCGGTCTTCCACTGTTCATTAAGCTGACTTTGAGATCTGTAATCCAACACATACAGCAGGAAAAAGCCGATCAGTAGTAAGTATACGATCCAAATCTTTTTCACATTGAAACCCCTTTCATAACTTGAGCTTGGACAACATCATACTACGAAATGCTGCCGAAATGTATCCCTTATTCTTTAAGTAGCGTAGCTTTGTAATGTACTGCAACGTACAAAAGGCCGTCTCTAACGCAGAAATCTCTCTGCGGCTAAAGACAGCCCAAGGCTGAATTACGTCCTATGTTTAGGTGACACCATCCTCCCATTTACTCCTTTATCGCGACCTTTTCCGCCTCGTCTGCTTGCTTGCTCTCTTTGCTGGCCCTTGATTCTTTGTTTTCGATTTCGTGCACATCGTACAGCACCCGCGCGAGCAAGTCCTGACTGTAGTTGCCGAAATGCTTGCCGTAAATGGTTAACCCTCTTTTGTTGACCGGCTTGTCGGTGACTGCGATTCTGAAGGTCAGCTCGCTCTTGTAATCCAACTGGATCTGGTCGATCGTAACATCTGAAATACGGCATCCGTCAATGAAGCTGCCTTCGTGATTGATACGGATCAGCTTTAACATGCCGTACTGATTCAAATGGGGCGGCCACCAGTCAGGGTTGAAGGTTCCCCGTGCATCACCAAAATCGCCTGGACTTGTCCAGGAACCGATTTCGATTCCATTGACATAGAAATAGATGTCGGATGGATAATTATCGTTGAAACCAGGTGCTTCCGAGCTCAGCTCCATTGAGAATTGAATTTCACGGAACGTTTGATTCGGCTTCAAATAATTAGGAATCCGGTATTCCAGGAATCCGTCAGCAAGCCAAATGATTTCTGAATCGATGCGCTGCGGATCGGCGAAATAGCGAGGGTCGTCAAAGTCGCCGATAATGCTGTCTTTGGTCGCTAATCCACAGGTAGGAACTGCCTGGTAATCACTGTAGTGCCCAACCTGAATTTCGACTTCATATAAATTTTCGACATCCTTGCTGCGTAGATCGACCATCAGCTTATCTTTGTTCAAATAACAAATTTTCTGAATTCCGTGCTTGCCTACCGTCGTATTGATTTCAATAAGCCCGCTTTCCTCGAGCTTCCGAATATGCATCGTGATAGCCCCGTTGCTCAAATTAAGCTTGTTAGCCAGATCATTCAGATTCAAGGACTGATTGTTTGCTAACAGCTCGAGAATCTGAATTCGAATTTCCGAGCCTAAAGCCTTGAATATATCGATCCCACTCATTAGATCTTTAATATAGATCATCTACCGTACCAGCCTCCGAAAAAATAATTTCATTCCGTTTGTTTCAAATAATTATAAACCAACAATTCTAAAAATGAAAGCAATTAATTAAATAATGTAATATTAATGCATTATGAGACAAATTTTTACATAATAATGTGATATTATTTTATATTAATATAAAGTTTACCTATAAGTGAGTCAGTGAAAAGACGACAAAAGGCGAGTTTTATTAAATATATCGGTTTTTGGACGGAATAATTTTATGCAAACATAAAAAGATTTATATGGATATGTTTACAATGAGTTTTCTATATGCTACTTTATAGCTGTAAGCGGATTCATTTGGAAAAAATGCAATCAGTTCATAATTACTTGAAACAAGGGGGTAATAAAATGCAACAACGACCGTCACAGAAGAAATGCGTGGTTTGCGGTGACAGCCTGCACCTAATCATGCCTACAATAGAAAGCGAATGACCAGGCCTTGGATGAATGGCCAGCTGCATGCAGGCTATAAAAATGCTGCTCAACAGACCGGCTCGATTTCCATGAATAGATCCAGAGCAAAGAGCCCGGCTCATTACTGCCGACACATCATCAGGCAATGGCGGTAAGGTACGGTTCCCTTCTTCAGGCGGATTTTGACAGATTAATTCACTCTGCAATTCGGGAAAAACATGTCTAAAACATATCTTTCTTCGAAAATAGCGCATCTAATTATACCTTTCCTAGATACTCAGTCACCATTCTACACATAAAAGCACCCTAGATAACAAAACAAAAACCTAGATAGCAAAACAAAAAGTGAATGTATTCATCTATTCCATAATGATTGAGAGGCAGTTTCATGAATAGAACAACGTTGGGGCTATTTTTAGCACTAATAGTAGTATTCACATTGGTTTTATCGGGTTATGGTGATGGCAGCTCACAGACGAATGTATCTGGGTAGAATGCTGTGTCGTCTGGCAATAATTCAGCCAGAGTTGAGAATGCTGCTGAGGGGCAACTGATGAGGCTCAGCTGAATGCTGATTTACCGAGTAAAGATATTACCGGGGAAATAACGGTATGGGCTTTTAACGAGACCGTGTTCGATGAAGTGGGCGCGGCGTTCATGGCTGAATACCCCGGGATCAATCAAGGTGCCGCATCGTGGTTCCGTTGTATTTATTTTTTAGCGATCTGGGCTGGATCAATACGCATCTACCCTTTGTTGTGCCGTCTTTATTTGGGCACGGGCTCAAGGGCGCGATATTCGTGCTGATTTTTATCCAGTTTTATAGAAGGATGCCGAGCGTGCTGGAGGAAGTGGCGAGAATCGACAGGGCCGGCCCGTTTTGAACGTATTGGAACATCATGTTTCCTTTGGCGAAGCCGTCCACGTTGGTCGTCCATGTTGGTCGTGTTTTTGTTCTCGGTCGCCTGGCACTGGAATGACAGCTTGAGCCGAATACGTATTTGATGGTACCAAGCTTCTATAATCTGACGCAGCGGATGGCTGTGTTTTACGGCACGAATAATCAGGCAGCAGAGACGATGTTCCAAATGTCGTCCACTTCCATCAGGATGCACCGACAGAGCTTAATCAAGTGATGGCCGCGGTTATTTTAACGATACTTCCGATCCTGATCATGTATTTGTTCGTTCAGCGTCATTTTGTGGGGAGTGTCGAACGTTCGGGAATCGCTGGAGAATAAATCATGCTACAATTGAAATGGAGGGTTATCATTGAAAATAAAACTAGCTATCGGATTGACAGCCTTGCTGCTATTAACCTCTTGCAGTGAACAGGCTTTATCCGGTTTGCCTGAAGGGGCTGCTGGGGCTGCTCTGGGAACTACTTCAGGAGCTGTTGAAGGAGGCGGAAAAATGCTGGCAGAGACGGGGAAACAGGTTGCCGATGAGGCTCCGAAGTTTGAAAACGCATCGGTTCATGATCCGTCCGTCATTAAGGTGGAAGATACTTATTATGTCTTCGGATCCCATTTGGCTGCCGCGAAGACGACTGATTTCATGAATTGGACGCAGATTGCTTCGGGCGTGCACGATGGGAATCCCTTGATTCCTAATGTGACTACCGAGCTGGCGGAGACGCTGGAATGGGCGCAGAGCAATACGCTCTGGGCGCCGGACGTCATTCAACTGCCGGATGGGCGCTTTTATATGTACTATAACGCCTGCAAGGGGGATTCCCCGTTGTCGGCGATGGGCGTCGCGGTTGCGGATCATGTCGAGGGGCCGTATAAAGATTTGGGTATAATGCTCAAGTCGGGGATGTGGGGGCAGCCGAGCGAGGACGGTACAGTGTATGATGCCACCGTTCATCCGAATGTGGTGGATCCTCATGTATTTTTCGATAAAGAAAATAAGCTGTGGATGGTCTACGGTTCTTATTCCGGGGGCATCTATATTTTGGAGATGGATTCCAAGACCGGGTTCCCTTACCCAGATCAGGGTTACGGCAAGAAGCTGCTTGGAGCAAATCATAGTCGTATCGAAGGGCCTTATATGCTGTATAGCCCGGAGACGGATTATTACTATATGTTCCTGTCCTACGGCGGCCTTGATGCCATTGGGGGCTACAATATTCGCGTCGTACGCTCAAAAGCGCCTGACGGCCCGTTTGAGGATGCCGAGGGTCATGACATGACCGGCGTAGGCGGTCCGGCGGGAACATTCTTTGACGATGAGGCGATCGCGCCTTATGGCGTGAAGCTGATGGGGAATGTGCAATTCGATTATGTGGAAGGAGAGACGCCCGGGGTGGGTACGGCCTATGTATCTCCTGGGCATAATTCCGCCTACTATGATAAAGCGACTGGGAAGTATTATCTGATCTTTCATACCCGGTTCCCGAACCGGGGGGAGAGTCATGAGGTGCGCGTCCATCAGATGTTCCTGAACGAGGATGGCTGGCCGGTCGTTGCCCCTCACCGCTATAGCGGTGAAACGATTGGAGCGTATGAAGCGGCCGAGTTGGTCGGCGATTACAAGTTCGTCCGCCACGGCAAGGACATTACTGCGGAGGTCAAGGCGTCCTCGATTATTCATCTTGGGGCAGACGGCAAGGTCAGTGGGAGCGAGACGGGCACATGGCGCTTCATCGGCGATCATGGTTTGGAATTGAAGCTGGACGGCAGCGTATTTCGCGGCGGGTTCCTGCGTCAGTGGGATGGGGGAACGATGCAGAACGTCATCGTTTTCTCAGCGCTTTCTGAAGCCGGAGAAGCCGCATGGGGTAGCCGCGTGGGGTTGAAGGAGTAGGCTACGCGTGGCCACTTCGACATGAAATAGTTTGAGTGAGTTACAGGAGAGCAGGCCATGTGCCGCGCTGGAGAAGCAGGCTCTATGGGGATGCAATAGCTTGCGGTGGTATAGGAGGAGCGGGTTGTGTGGTAATGCAGGAAGCAGCTTTATCGATCGCCGTCATGCAGCAATGCACCGCGCGCTGGGAGCTGCGCGCGGTACGAAATGTGTAGGAGGATCAGGTTGCGTGGTAATGCAGGAAGCAGCTTGTATGAGATGCAGTAGTAGCTCGTGTGGCTTTTGAGGACCAGCCTAAATGATGTTAAAGGGCTAGTTATCGTATCCAATTTAATATTCTGCTAAAGCCCTTGACCAAATTGGTCAAGGGCTTATTGCAGTTATAGGGCTTATTGATCGTGTAAGTGTTTATAGAACCTATGGAGAAAAGCTGGAGACGCTAGAGACGCTGGAGAGTAGCGCAGAATAGTGTCTTCGTTGTTGGAGGTACTGGCTAATTTTAAAAGGGGATCGCCTGAAATAAGGCACTCGATTTCGATTTATACTAACTGTATTTCATACATTTAGAATGATACTTTTTAGCGTTGAATGTACAACTAACTGTATTTTCTGTATTTAGAATGGACATTTAGAGGGAGGAAGGCGTTTAGGGCATGTTCTAGATGTAGGAAATACAGTTAGTTTGCAAAAATGACCATGGCAACACAAAAATAAATGTACTAAATACAGCTAGCTCTTACAGCTAGTTCCTGAATATGTCCAACTAGTCGAGTTCATCCCGCCCTGTATCTACCCTCGAGCACCAGGTTACATTTCGCTCCGCAGCTACGTCCTACCCTCTAACCCCATTCCACACCGAGTATGACTTACCTTGCCCAACGATTCGACCGACCGCCGTCATGCAGCAATGCACCGCGCGCTGGGAGCTGCGCGCGGTACGATTGATCATGCCAACGTGCCCAAACACGTAACTATATCTAGCCTTATGCGAGTGCGAGAAAATGTTAGTCACTAGCCCCCAGTTGCGGTATTCTGCTATATGAGAGGTGGCCAATCAGTCAATCGACCATCCGACCACCAATCAGTCAATTAGTGCACCATCCACCCAACCACCCACCGGAACCGCCCAACCGGCCATCCACCCAACCACCCATCCACCCACCGGAACCAACCAACCGATCAGTCAATCGACAACACCGCATTCACACAATCGCGTAACTCCTCTAGGTGTTAAAAAATATGAATATATTAACGCATATATTATATATTTATATAAAATTAATAGGATAAATTAAAGGGATGTACCGGCTATCGATGCCAAAATCTGCTTGGCACAGGATTAGTTTCATATAACTATAAAAAGATTTAGTTTAATGATTTACAATCCAAATACTATATGTTATTTTATATTTGCAAGCGGATTCATTAAAGTAATATAAAAACATTTTATGTTTAATTGAAATGGAAGGTGAATAACTTGTCCACAACGTCAAGGTCAGCAACAAAGCTAAGTGCACGGATGGTCGTAGACAAAGCATTCAAGATTGCGGAAGTAGACAAACGTATTTACGGTTCCTTCATTGAGCATTTAGGACGAGCGGTTTATGGGGGGATTTATGAACCATCTCATGCCACCGCAGATCATTTAGGGTTTCGTCAAGATGTGAAAGAGCTTGTCCAGCAGTTGAATGTGCCTATTATTCGTTATCCGGGTGGAAATTTCGTTTCTGGCTATAACTGGGAAGACGGGGTTGGGCGGGTGGATCAGCGGCCGAAGCGACTCGATCTCGCATGGCGAGCGCTAGAACCGAACGAGGTAGGAACGAACGAATTCATGAGCTGGGCGAAGGATGTAGGCTCAGAAGTGATGATGGCGGTCAATCTTGGTACTCGGGGCGTGGACGCGGCCAGAAACCTATTAGAATACTGCAACCATCCCGGAGGCAGTTATTGGAGCGATTTGCGCCGCAGTCACGGCTATGAGCAACCGCATAAGATTAAAACCTGGTGTCTTGGCAACGAGATGGACGGCCCTTGGCAAATCGGACAGAAGACGCCGGTGGAGTATGGACGCTTAGCTTATGAAACGGCAAAAGCGATGCGCTTGGTTGATCCTGACATCGAGCTCGTATCCTGTGGCAGTTCCGCCACATCTATGCCGACGTTCCCGGAATGGGAAGCGATAACACTAGATCACACTTACGATGTGGCTGACTTCGTCTCGTTGCACCAATACTACGGCAACAGAGACAATGATACGGCTAATTATCTTGCGCGTTCGATGGATATGGAGCATTTTATCCGCACCGTAGTTGCCACCTGCGATTACATTAAGGCGAAGAAGCGCAGCAAGAAGACGATGTATTTAAGCTTTGACGAATGGAATGTATGGTACCACTCCAATCAACAGGACAGGGAAATCGAGCCGTGGACTGTGGGGCCGCCGCAGCTGGAGGATATTTATAATTTCGAGGATGCCTTGCTCGTCGGCAGCATGCTGATTACACTTCTGCGACACGCCGATCGGGTGAAAATGGCTTGCATGGCCCAATTGGTCAATGTGATTGCACCGATTATGACTGAGAATGGCGGAAGAGCTTGGAAGCAGACGATTTTCTATCCTTATTTACATGCTTCGATTTATGGTCGTGGTATTTCACTGCAGCCGGTCGTCGAATCCCCGGTCTATGATGCACAGGATTATACGGATGTTCCTTATTTGGACAGTGCCATTGTTTATAACGAAGCGGAGGATGAGCTAACGATCTTCGCTGTGAATCGTCATTTGGAGGAATCGCTGAATCTAGAGTGTGATGTGCGTGGATTTGAAGGTTACCGGGTGGCAGAACATATTGTGCTCGAGCACGACGATCTTAAGGCAGTAAATACCGCCGAAGAAGAGAAAGTGAAACCACATAATCGGGGCAATGCCACATGTCAGGATGGTTACGTGAATACTCGTCTATCCAAAGCTTCTTGGAATGTCATACGGCTAAAAAAGGCTTAATACAGATAGCCATGCAAGGGTATGCCGAAAATAGCATAGCCAGCGGATCTTGGTATAACCAACCATAACCGCCGGATTTAGTTGATGCATAACTGCTACGTAACTGTATATCTGCGAAACTGTGTATGCGTGTATCCGCATATCCGCGAAACTGCATAACTGTGTAACTGCATAACCGCGAACTGCGTAACTTCGTATCCGCGTATCCGCGAAACTGCATAACTGTGCAACTACGCAACTACGCAACTACGCAACTACATTTATGCTTAACTTCATTTACTTCTATGATCTGCACTTAAAAACTAAATTTTTTAAGGAGGTCAGTTATGAAGCAAAGATGGTTTATTGTGCTTGTTGCAATGTCAATGACACTGATGTTATTTGGATGTGGACAATCGCCCCAAAGCACGGGAGGGGATAGTACGGTTCTCGACGCTGGGGCAGGTGAAGGGGCGACGGAATTGTCCTATTGGACATTCGTGGAGCTACACGGTCAACATTTTGAGAAGATGCTTGGAAAATGGAACGAGGCCAACCAGGATCGGCAAATCAAGTTGAATGTGACAGTAATGCCTTATGATGACATGCATAATAAACTATCGATCGCAGTACAGACGGGGGTCGGGGCCCCGGATATCGCGGATATTGAGCTAGGCAAGTTCCCAGACTTCCTGGCGGGTACTCCCCAGTTGGAACCTTTGAATGATGTGATTGACCCGTACCGAGGTACGATCGTGAAGTCCAGGGTCGATTTGTACAGTAAGGGTGGCCAAAACTATGGCGTTCCTACACATGTAGGCGCTTCAGTCGCTTTCTACAATACCGAAATTCTGGAGCAGGCCGGCGTTGACTACAAGACGATTGAGACCTGGGAAGATTTCAAGCAAGCGGGCATTAAAGTGTATGAAGCGACTGGAAAATATATGGGTACCGCGGATACAAGCGCAACCTGGCAAGCCTCGATGCTGCTTGCCCAGCAAGGCAGCGATTTCACGGATGAGGCTGGCAAGCCTGTTGTGAATTCGGAAGCCATGGCCAAAGGCATGGCGATTCTAAAAGATTTGCAGGACAACAATGTCATAGCCACGGTTGCCGGAGGGCAGCCGGATACGGAAGAAGCCTATGGCGAGTTTAATGCGGGCAACTATGCCACCGCCTTTATGCCGTTATGGCAAATGTCGAGGTATACAAACTACATGAAGGATTTATCCGGGAAAATCGCAATTGCGCCGATCCCTGTCATTGAGAAAGGTATGCCCCGTTCTGTAGGCGGTGGCGGCACGGGAACGGTAGTGACAAAAACGGCCAAGGACGTTCAGCTGGCCAAGGATTTCCTGGCCTTCGCCAAATTGTCGTTGGACGCGAACAAGGAAATCTGGAATACATTAGGCTTCGATCCGGTCAATATGGACGTCTGGGAGATGCAGGACGTCACGCATGATCCGGATAATCAGTTTGTGCGTTATTTCCAGAATAATCCCTTTGATGTCTTGAATGAAATTAAGAGCGAAATCCAGCTGATCAAATCAACTTCCGCAACGCCAACGATCAATAATGTGCTATGTACGATCACATTTAACGAAATATTTGAAGACGGTAAGGATATAAAGGAAGCTCTAGACGCAGCTCAAGCGCAAATTGAACAGGAATTGAAATAGTGAAGCAGCTCCCAATCAAATTCATAAAAGGAGTAGTGCGATGATCAAGAAATTTCTCTACTCGCAAAAAGTCGCTCCCTATGTTTTTGTGCTGCCTTTTATATTCGTCTTCATATTCTTCTGGGTCTATCCGCTGGGCAGCTCTTTCAGCATGAGCTTTCAAAAAATACAGCTTGGGCAGGAAGCCAGTTGGATCGGCTTCAGCAATTACGAGAAGCTGATGGGCGACGGCGTTTTTCTTAAGGCCGTAACCAACAGCGCCGTGTACATGGTGCTCACCTTAGCCGTTCTAATTCCTTTTCCAATGCTGTTTGCCGTACTCATCAACAATAAATTCATGTGGGGGAGAGATTTTTTCAAATCCTCCTTCTTCTTCCCCGCCTTAACTTCGGTGGTCGTGGCGGGAACGATCTTCAGACTGATGTTTGGAGAAATGGAAGGCTCTTTGATCAACAGCGTGCTGGGATGGTTTGGGATCGGGCCGGTCAAATTTCTGAAGGGGCAGGTTACCGGATTCGTTGCGCTAGTATCGCTAGCGACTTGGAGATGGACAGGGGTCAATATGCTTTACTTCCTGGCAGGTCTCAAAAATATTCCCGACGAATACTATGAAGCCGCCTCGATGGACGGAGCATCATCCTTCCAGAAATTGACGAGGATTACGATGCCTCTATTAAAGCCCACCACGATCTACGTGCTGACGATCAGTATTTATGCGGGCCTTGCGATGTTTATCGAGAGCATGATGCTGTGGAACGGCAATAACTCACCGAAGAACATTGGATTGACGATCGTCGGCTACTTGTACCGGCAAGGAATCGAGAAGAACAACCTGGGATACGCGGCGGCCGTCGGCATTGTGCTCCTGGCGATCACGATGATCATCAACCTGGCGCAGCTGGCCTTTTCTGGGATGTTCAAGAAGGAGGACTGACGAATGAGCAGGGATAATTTGATCAAAATCGTCCTCTTCGTTCTTTTTGCAGGCTTGTGTGCATTGATTTTGCTCCCTTTTTATGCGGTTACGATTGCTTCCTTCAAGCCGGGCGAGGATTTGATTCGCTACGGGTTGAATTTGAGCCTCGATCTGTCGGTTATGAATTTTGACAATTTCATATATTTGTTCGCCGGTAACCATGCGTACTTTACCTGGTTCTTCAACTCGCTGCTGCTGACGACCGTTCAGGTCGTGCTGACTTTGCTCGTTAGTGCGACGGTGGCTTACGGGTTCTCGGCCTATGAGTTCAGAGGGAAGAACTTCTTGTTTATTTGCGTGCTGTTAATCATGATGGTGCCATTTGAAATATTGCTGCTCCCTTTATATACGCTGACGAACAAAATCGGTCTGATGAACTCCTATTCGGCCATTGTGCTTCCCGGCGTGGCTAGCGCCGCGACGATCTTCTTCTTTCGGCAATATCTAAGAGGGGTTCCGAAGGAAATTATTGCTGCAGGCAGGGTTGACGGCGCTTCGGAGTATGGAATTTATATGAGATTAATATTGCCTGTTATGAAACCATCATTTGCTGCTATGGCGATTTTAAACGGCATGAACAGCTGGAACAATTTTCTTTGGCCGTTTATGGTGCTCAGCGATGCCGGGAAATACACTCTTCCGATCGGTCTGAAGACGCTGTTGACGCCTTACGGAAATAACTACGACTTATTGATTGTCGGTTCGTTTTTCTCGATTATTCCTATTTTTATCTTGTTTGTAGCTTTTCAGAAGTATTTTATAGATGGCATGACGGCTGGAGCAGTGAAGGGCTAGATATAAGCTAAAAAGAAAGACGTATTTCCGTTTTTCAGGCACCGTCAGGTGCTTTTTCTTCATTTTGTTCAAATCTATGTCCATGCACTGGATTTTATTTTAAAGAAGCATAAATCCTTAATGCAAATAAAAGATACTATATTCGATTCATTGATAAAAATTACACTTTCATAATGAAAGATAGAAAAAAATCCTGAAACATTATATATTTATATAAAACTAAGGACTGATAATGGGGGTGTTAATTGTTTTTTTTAGCATAACTTTGACGAAAATAGGTTTAGTTTTATAAAACTATAAAAAGATTTATATTTTATTGTTTACAATCTGTATTCTATATGTTATTTTATATTTGCAAGCGGATTCATTCAAGTCTTGCAAAAATGTTTTAAGTTTAATTAAAACTGGTTCAGGGTTAACATTTATATTTTTAATATAGTGTTAAATCAATATTCATTAGGAGGGTTTATGGTGGTCAAGAAAAAAAGTTGGTTTATGCTCGTTTCGCTTATTTTCATCCTCTCTACCGTGTTAGCGGCTTGTGGAGGCAAAGAGAATAGTGAAGCAGGAAACGGTAACGGGGGTTCAGGGAAAGCCTCAGAGACGAAAGAATTGACATTTATGTATCGTGGAGGTACCGACGAACAGAAAGCGTATACAGAAGTCGTCAAGAAATTTGAAGAGGATCATCCTGGTGTAAAAGTAAAAATGGTCGTTACAGCAGCAGACCAATATGCCACGAAGCTAAAAGCAGCGATCACGGGTAATAAGGTGCCTGACGTATTCTATTTTGAATCAGGCGACTTGAAAGCTTATGTGAATAGCGGCATTCTTAAGAACCTTACGCCTTACCTGAATTATAGCGAGGATATTAATCTTGATAACATTTGGAAATACGGTGTGGACTTGTACCGTTATGATGGAGAAATGGCTGGACAAGGCGACATCTATGGCATGCCAAAGGACGTTGGGCCATTTGCTTTAGGATATAACAAGACGATGTTCGAGAAAGAGGGCATTCCTCTCCCGGACAATGACGTTCCGATGACTTGGGATGAGTTCATCGAAGTGAATAAGAAGCTGACGAAGGACACCGACGGGGATGGAAAGGTCGACCAATATGGAACAGGCTTTAACGTGAACTGGGCATTGCAAGCCTTTGTTTGGAGTAATGGAGCTGACTGGATCGATGAGACCAAAACTAAAGTAACGATCGATGATCCGAAATTTGCGGAAGCGCTGCAGTTCTTTGCTGATATGCAAAATGTTCACAAAATTACACCTTCCGCTGAAGATGCGCAAACATTGGATACCTACCAGCGTTGGATGAAAGGCGAGCTAGCTTTTTTCCCGGTAGGACCTTGGGATATGAGTACTTATGAAGGACTTCCGTTTGAATATGATTTGATGCCTTACCCTGCGGGTTCCACAGGCAAGCCGGCCACTTGGACGGGTTCGCTTGGAATCGGGGTTTCGGAGAAAACGAAGTATCCAGAAGAGGCAGTTGCACTAGTCAACTATTTGACGGCATCTAAGGAAGGCATGGAAATGCTAGTTAACGCTAAGGTACAAATTCCAAACCTGATCGACATGGCTGAGGAATGGGCTGCAGATACTTCGACTAAACCGGCAAATAAACAGGAGTTCCTCGATATCGTTGGAGATTACGGCCGAGTGTTGCCAGGTCACTACACTTATAATGCCGAATGGTACAACTTGTTCTTTACAGACATTCAACCTGTGATTGACGGCAAAATGACGGCTGAGGAATATGTGAAGCAGCAGCAGCCGAAAATGCAGAAATTGCTGGATAGAGCGATTGAACAGGAGCAAAAATCAAAGAAAAAATAATGAATTTGCAAGTTTAGTATTGTATTAATCCAGTATGCAAAATGATGTTAGTCACTGTGGTTACTATACTAAGGGACTAGCATCATTTTCATTCTGGCATCCGAAATAGAGGTGAACCGCATGAAAACCAAATCAAATCTCTATCGCAAAGAAAAATTATATGGATTGCTATATGTTTCTCCTCCTGTTCTGGGCTTTCTGCTATTTACATTGTTCCCTGTAGCGTACTCATTTTACGGCTCGTTTACGGATTGGGACGGCCTGGGGCAAATGGACTTTATAGGATTAAGCAACTTCAAGGATTTGCTCACGGATGACCTGTTTCATAAAGCAAGCTTCAATACGATTTACATGATGATTGGAATTCCGATTGGTATTGTCCTAGCCCTGCTGCTGGCTCTCGGATTAAATCGAGGCATACCAGGAACGACGACATTCCGGGTGATTTACTACGTACCGGTCATTTCTTCGCTAGCAGCGATTTCGATTATGTGGAGCTGGGCGTTCAACGGGGACTATGGCCTAGTGAACCAATTCCTTGAATTGTTCGGCATTGAAGGCCCTAACTGGCTGATGAACAAGCATACGGTCAAGCCTGCCCTCATTATGATGACGGTGTGGAAGGGCCTTGGCTATACGATGCTCTTGTATTTGGCCGCTCTACAGAGCGTTCCCCGTTCTTATTATGAAGCGGCTGAGCTGGACGGGGCGAATGGTTTCGCTGCCTTCCGTCATATTACCTGGCCGATGGTTAAACCAGTTACCTTTTTTATCGTAGTAACGAACATTATCGGAGGATCGCAAATTTTTACGGAGATCAACATTATGACTTCCACAGGGGGGCCGGAATACTCGTCGGCATCCGTCGTGTTCTATATTTGGCAGAAGGCCTTTAGTAACCTGCAGATGGGTTATGCCTCCGCAATGGCAGTCGTTCTGGGCATATTCATATTTATTGTGACCCTGATTCAATTCAAAATGAACGAAAAATCATCCTTTGATATTTGAGCATGAGGGAAAGGAGAGAATATGAATATGTCTCATTCGACTAGAATCAAACTGACGAACACGATCATTTTCATCGTCTTGGCGATCGGGGCCATTTTTATGATTGCACCGCTCCTATGGATGTTATCTACTTCTATTAAACAAAAAATGGACGTATTTGCATTGCCTCCGGTGTGGATACCTAGCAATCCCCAATGGGGCAAGTATTTAGAAATATGGGAAGCGGGCCCGCTCCTTAGCGGGATTAAGAACAGTGTAATTATAGCAGTTTCCGTAACGGTTGTCGGCACATTCACCTCAAGCTTGGCTGCATTCTCGTTCGCTAAGCTTAGATTTCCGGGCAAAAACCAAATATTTCTTATGCTGCTGTCAGCAATGATGATTCCTTATCCTGCGGTGATGATTCCGCAATTTATGATGTTTTCTAAAGTGGGCTGGATCGATACGTTGCTCCCGCTCATCGTCCCGGGTTTATTTGGCAACATCATTATGATCTTTTTCTTGCGACAATATTTGATTAGTATCCCGAATGAGGTTATTGAGGCGGCCAAAATTGATGGCAGCTCTTACTTCCGACTGTTCTCGGTCATCACATTTCCGCTGATTAAGCCGGCTGTGGCCGCTCAGCTAATTTTATGGTTTATGGGAATTTGGAATGATTATTTGGCACCTATTATTTATTTGAACTCTCCGGAAAAAATGACGTTGCAGCTGGTAATTGCCAACTTTAACGCAACGTATGCCATACAGACGGATTATCCGCTTATCATGGCGGCTTCCGTTATTGCTCTACTGCCGGTGCTGACCATCTTCCTTGTGTTCCAGAAACAAATTATTGAGTCTGTCGCGATTTCTGGCGTCAAAGGATAAGCGGGGCAGCAGGGCGGTGCGAAAAATGAAATATCCGAAAAAGGCGGTGTTGCTGGGAATGTTTGTTTTATTGCTTGTTGGTGCGATGGGATGCTCTGGCAAAGAACCTCCCCATCCGACATTTCCCGATCCCCCTGGGGTCACGGCGATGTATGATACGTCTGTGCTTCATGCGGAAGAGAAGTGGACGATTAATAATGCCCATGATCCCGGCATTATTAAGACAGAAGATGGCTACTATGTATTCTCGACTGATGTCAAGGTAGGCGGAGAGCCTAAAGCTGGTGTGATGGTCCGAAAGTCCAAGGATCTCATTCATTGGGAATGGGTAGGTTACGCATTGCCAGGTATTCCGGAAGAGGCGAAAGCTTGGTCTGATGCAGTCAATCTCTGGGCACCTGATGTCGTGAAGCACGGTGATGAATATCGGCTCTATTATTCCGCATCTACGTTTGGGAGCAGGCAATCGATGATCGGCATGGCAACCTCCAAATCGATCGAAGGGCCTTGGGTTGATCAAGGGGCTGTGCTCAAAACGAGAAGTGAGGATGTACTGAACGCTATCGATCCTAATATTATTACGGACGCTGAAGGGCGCATGTGGATGGTCTATGGTTCCTTCTTCGGGGGAATTCATATCATGGAGGTTGATCCCTCTTCAGGAAAACCACTCGAAGAAGGATTCGGAAAGACGATAGCCGTACGCGATCCTATCACGGAAGATGGGGCAGTAGAGGGGCCGTATATTATCTACAACGAAAAGTTCAAGAAATATTATTTATTCGTCTCCTATGACTCTTTATTCGAAGATTACAACGTGCGAATAGCTCGTTCGGACAATATTACTGGGCCTTATGTCGATTATAATGGCCGGGAAATGACGGATACGGAATTCGAACCACAGTATGAGGTCGGCAATAAAATACTCGGCGGATATAAATTCGGCGAGGATGAGGGATGGATCGCGCCTGGGCACAATTCCGTACTTAAGGATGGAAATGATTATTATATCGTTCACCATGCCCGTGGAGAGGCGGATAAGCATTGGTCATACCTTCACATCCGCAAAATTTTGTGGACGGAGGACGGATGGCCGGTCGTCTCGCCGGAGAGATATGCCGGCGAGATGGAGCAGGACATCCCGGAAGCGCTTATTGCCGGTGAATGGGAACGTATTGAGATCGATCCCTTTATTGACGGAATGGTAAAGTCCGACCCTCTCACCTTGTATCCAAAAGGGAAATTGGAAGGCAGACGTGGTAAGGGGACATGGACATTCGACGGGCATAGGACGCTGAAATTGACCTGGGATGATGTTCAGGAAGGCGAAGGACGCAACTGGAGCGTTCAACTGCTCCCTTCGTGGGATTGGGAGAAGGGCGTTCAAACCATAGTATTTACCGGATTGGATGAACGTGGAATTTCAATCTGGGGCAAGCAAACGGCTCGTAATGAGAGCTGAGCTGGCCCTGGACTTAACAATATGATTCCAAAAGGAGAAACCAGAAATGAAGACAAATCAGGAATTTATGAATCCAATTGTAGAGCAAAGAGCTGATCCTTGGGTTTATCGACATAGCGACGGATACTACTACTTTACTGCATCCGTCCCAGAATACGATCGTATCGAAATTCGCAGATCTTTAACGATTCAAGGTCTCGGGGAGGCAGAGCCTGTAGTCGCTTGGCGAAAATATGACACCGGACCACTTAGCGCCAACATTTGGGCTCCAGAAATTCATTATATTCAAGGGAAATGGTATATCTACTTTGCTGCTGCGCGAACGACGGAGACTAAGGACGGACTGTTCGATCACCGGATGTACGTGCTTGAGAACAGCTCTGCCAACCCGCTCGAAGGGACTTGGGTGGAGAAAGGGCAGGTTCGTACTCGCTGGGAATCTTTTGCTTTGGACGCAACGGTGTTCGAGCACCGGGGAGACTTGTACTATGTCTGGGCTCAGAAGGATCCTGAAATAGAGGGCAACTCGAATATGTACATTTCCAAAATGAGCAATCCATGGACGCTGACAGGGGAGCAGGCGATGATTTCTACGCCGGAGTATGATTGGGAAATCATTGGCTTCAAGGTCAACGAAGGGGCTGCCATCTTAAAGCGTAACGGGAAAATTTTCATGAGCTATTCAGCAAGCGCCACGGACCACAATTACTGCATGGGTCTCTTGTACGCCGATGAGGATGCGGATCTGCTTAATCCGAAGTCCTGGTCGAAATCCCCGGTTCCCGTCTTTCAAACGAATGAGGAGAATGGACAATACGGCCCAGGGCATAACAGCTTCACGGTTACGGAGGATGGGCAGGATGTTATCGTTTATCACGCCCGCAATTACAAGGAAATTACGGGTGATCCTCTCTATGATCCAAATCGGCATACACGCGCCCAAATTTTCCATTGGAACGAAGACGGGACGCCGAACTTCGGCGAGCCTGTACCGGATGCGCAGCGTACTCGCTAACGGATTGCCGTTTCTGCTGAGGGTGGATTAAAGGATAATGAGAATTAAATCTGGAGGGCATCGCTGTGAATAACAATGTGATCGTCAACGCGGATATTCGCAAAGGAACCATTAATAAGAATATTTATGGTCATTTCTCGGAGCATCTTGGCAGATGTATTTACGAGGGAATTTGGGTAGGAGAGGATTCTCCTATCCCGAATACAAAGGGCATTCGCAATGACGTTCTGGAAGCATTGAGGCAAATCAAGGTTCCAGTCCTGCGTTGGCCGGGGGGCTGTTTTGCTGATGAATATCATTGGAAGGACGGCGTTGGGCCGAGGGAACAACGCAAGCGCATGGTAAATACGCACTGGGGCGGCGTGGTTGAGAATAATCATTTTGGCACCCATGAGTTCATGCTGCTCTGCGAATTGCTGGAATGCGAGCCGTATATTTGCGGTAATGTCGGAAGCGGAACGGTTCAGGAGATGTCGGAATGGGTTGAATACATGACCTTTGACGGCGAGTCTCCGATGGCGAACTGGAGACGCGAGAATGGCCGGGAAGAGCCGTGGAAGCTGAAGTATTTTGGAGTAGGGAATGAGAACTGGGGCTGCGGCGGAAATATGCGACCGGAATATTATGCTGATTTATACCGCCGTTACCAGACCTATGTACGGAATTACGGGGACAACAAAATTTATAAAATCGCCGGCGGGGCGAACGTGGATGATTACAACTGGACTGAAGTGTTAATGAAGAACGCCGGCTGGCTCATGGACGGCTTGAGCCTGCACTACTATACAATCCCAGGAGATTTCTGGCTAGGCAAAGGATCGGCCCTCGACTTCCCGGAGGACGAGTGGTTCATCACGATGAAAAAAGCTCTTCATATGGACGAATTGATTACCAAGCATAGTACGATCATGGATAAATACGATCCGGAAAAACGCGTAGGCATGATCATTGACGAGTGGGGTACTTGGTTTGATGTTGAGCCGGGCACGAATCCAGGCTTCCTGTATCAGCAGAACACAATTCGGGATGCATTGGTGGCAGGCTTGCATTTCAACATTTTCCACAATCATTGCGACCGTGTGCAAATGACGAATATTGCACAGACCGTAAACGTATTGCAGGCGATGATCCTGACGGAAGGCGAGAAAATGATTCTGACGCCGACCTATCATGTATTTGATATGTACAAAGTCCATCAGGATGCAGAGCTATTAGCTGTCGACTCGACGTTCGGCGAGTACGAATACAATGGCGAGAAGCTGCCGCAAGTGACGGTATCCGCTTCGAGAGATGCGGCTGGCAAAGTTCATATCAGCCTGTGCAATATCGATCATCGGCAGGAGGCCGTGCTTGACCTTGAGCTTCGCGGCATCGATGCTGCCGGTGCGAAAGTATCTGGAACGATCATCACGGCTGACCAGATGAACGCGCACAATACCTTTGAGCAGCCGGATACCGTCAAACCGGCAGAATTTACTGGGGCTGCCGTACAGGGCAATAAGCTGGCGATCAAGCTGCCGGCCATGTCCGTTGTGACGATTGCTGTAGAGTAAGTAAATATTCATTTTAACAAACGAGAACCGACAGCGAGAAGGAGCATTTTATATTCTGACGCGCTGCCGGTTCTCTTGGTTTGTCAGCTGCGTGTACTGTTACAGTTAGCATCAATCATTAGGCTTGCTTTAAAAAACATGAATGAGGGGGATATCCATTTGAAGCGTTCTTTTAACAGACTGTTGGCAATCCTGTTGACTGTGGCTATGCTTATGCCCGTCACGGCCTTTGCTGATGATAGCAGCTCCGTCCTTGCTGATGGCAGAGCAGGCAGTATGAGTGACATCAAGGGCCATTGGGCCGAACAGACCTTTACCACTTGGCAACAAAAAGGGTTGGTTCACGGCTATGGCGAGGGGATTTTTAAGCCGAATCAGGCGATGACGAGAGCCGAATTTGTTGCTCTGATTAATAATGTATTTCAGTTTTCGGCAATGAAGGAGATATCATTTGCAGATCTAAGCTCAGGAGATCCTTATTATTCCGAAATTAAGAAAGCGGTTTCATCTGGATATCTAAGCGGGTATGAGGACGGAACGATTCGCCCCGGCGCCCTAATTACCAGGCAAGAAGCGGCTGTTGTGCTCGCCAAAGCCTTTGAATTGAAGTTAACTGCCTCCGATTCAGTGCAGCTTCAAGATGCGGGCGAGCTTCCTGCGTGGAGCAAAGCGGCGGTAGCAGCACTGCTGAACGAAGGGTATGTCAGCGGTTACCCCGATAACACCTTCAGAGGCAGCAATTCCATGACGAGAGCCGAAGCGTTGATTATGCTGAGCAAGCTCTCCGGCGAGGTGCTTAACCAGACTGGCCTGTATTCAAGCGGCAATTATCAGAATGTGGTAGTTAATCGTTCAGGCGTTGTATTGAAGGATGCGACGATTCGAGGTCATTTATATTTGACGGAAGGAATTGCTGAGGGCGATGTGACGCTCAACAACGTGAAGGTACAGGGCAATGTGTATGTTCACGGGGGTGGGGAGAACACGATTACTTTTACAGATTCCGAAATTCGTCAAATTATTGTTAATAAGCGGAACGGTCAAATCCGATTGGCCGCGAAGGGAAATACGAAGGTTCAACAGGTTATTGCCCTCTCCAGTGTCAAGCTAGAGGAAGAGGCGTTAGTAGATGGGGCTAAAGGGTTCATGCAAGTGATCCTGGATGAAGCTTTAGCGATGAATTCGATGATTCAGCTCGCTGGAGATTTTGATGAGGTTGAAGTTCGTTCGTTATCTGGAACGGATATTAGTTTGTTAAGAGGCCTGATCAAGAAACTGGTTCTTCGTCAGCAGGCAGGACTGAATGTGGAGGAAGGCAGCGTTATCGAAGAAGTCGTCTTCCATGTAGATAAGACCGTTACTGTCAAAGGCAAAGGGAAGATCTATTCGGATGACCAAAGACTTGTTCGCAGCGACGAGGAGGAGGATAAATCTGGTACTGGAGGCATAAGCGCTTCAATGGGGGCAGGCTCTAGCTCGTCATCGGGCTCAAGACCATCGCCAAGCCCGAATCCATCACCGAACCCTTCTCCAAACCCTGACCCAGGGGCAAAGCCAACCTTTACCGAGGTGTCGGTGCATGATCCGTCGATCATCAAGGATGGGGACACCTATTACGTATTTGGTTCTCACATTGAGGCGGCCAAATCCACCGATTTGATGAACTGGACTCGGTTTACGAATGGGTACGACACGCCGAATAACGTTATTTTCGGTGATCTGTCATCGAATTTAGCGGGCTCGTTCGCTTGGGCGGGGGAGAATGATTCCGACAGTAAAGGCGGCTTTTCTGTCTGGGCGCCGGATGTCTTCTGGAATGAGCAATATGTAAATGAGGATGGAACTACGGGCGCTTATATGATGTATTACAGTGCGTCCTCCACGTATATCCGTTCAGCGATCGGTTATGCGGTATCCCAAAATATCGAAGGCCCTTATAAGTATGTGGACACAATCATTTATTCCGGTTTCACGAGAAACGAGGCCTATGACGCAGATAGCCAGGTCAATAAGAAATGGAGCAATACGAATATCCAAGCTCTTATTGATGACGGTACCCTAGCAGAGATTAGCCCGAATTGGTTTAACAGCAACGGCTCCTACAACAACAGCATGTATCCGAATGCGATCGATGCGACATTGTTCACGGACCATGAAGGCAGGCTTTGGATGACGTACGGCTCCTGGTCGGGCGGTATTTTCGTGCTTGAGCTAGACCCGCAGACGGGTAAAGCAATCTATCCAGGTCAGGATGGAAAGACGGCGGATGGCAGACTGATTGATCGCTATTTCGGTACCAAGATCGCGGGTGGTTATACGAAATCAGGTGAAGGGCCATACATTATCTACGACGAGAATTCCGGCTATTATTTCTTGAACGAGACCTATGGCTGGCTAGGGGCAGATGGCGGTTACAATATGAGATTGTTCAGATCGACAGAGCCGGACGGTCCATATGTGGACGCCGCAGGCCAGAATGCGGTTCTCCCAGGCAATACGGATAACGCTCCTTATGGGATTAAAATGATCGGCAATTTCCTGTTTGAGCGACTGGTTGGGGAGCCGGGAACAGGAATCGGATATGGCTATGCATCGCCGGGGCATAATTCGGTATATTATGATGAGGAGACAGGGAAGTATTTCCTCCTGTTCCATACCCGTTTTCCGCAGCGGGGCGAGGCCCATGAGCTTCGAGTCCATCAAATGTTTATGAATAAAGACGGCTGGCTAGTGGTCGCTCCTGAGCGTTATGGCGGAGAGACGATTCAAACTGTGAATGCAATGGATATCGCTGGCGAATATAAATTCGTGAACCATGAACTGGCGTATTCCGGCAAGATCGTAAGTGCTGTGAACATCCAATTGAACGAGGATCAGACAATCACAGGTGATGTTACAGGAACATGGGAGTTACAGCATGGGCATCAAGCCGTAATTACGGTGGATGGAGTTCGTTACGACGGAGTATTCATTCGTCAATGGGATATGGCTCAGGAGCGTGAAACAATGGTATTTACCGCCATATCAACTGCTGGAGAGACCATTTGGGGCATCAGGCAGCCGGATATGACGGATGAGCAAATCGTAGCAGCTGTGCAAAGCGCCCTGGATCTTGGCGATACGAGTCGGGTAATGACCCATTTGACGCTTCCGACAAAAGGCGCCCGAGGCACGGCCATTACATGGCACACTTCGGATGAGACCGTCATCACCGATAAAGGCGTTATCTCTCCGCCAGAGGTTGGCGAGCTGGATTTAACGGCTACCCTTACGGCTACTATTACGAAAGGGACGGCCACGGCAACCAAGACGTTCTCCATCGTGGTGATACCGATCGACCCTGCGTATGGCTTGGCGGCACAGTACTCCTTTGAAGGGGATTTGAGTGACTCCAGTGGCAATTTCTGCTTAGGCACAGTCACGGGCAATCGGATCGATAATACCGGCGGAAGAATAACCTATGATGATGGGGTTACCGGCAAAGCTGCGGTATTCGATGGAAATTCTGGCATTAAACTGCCGGATGGATTGATTTCCAGCAACCGATATTCGGTATCCATGTGGTTGAATGTCGAGCAGCATACGCAGTTCTCTACCAGCTTCTTTGGCGGAAAAGCGGATAATAGCTGGATCAGCTTGGTGCCGCAATCGTGGGATAATAATACGATGCTATGGTCGGGCGAGTCTTGGTACGATGCGACGACCGGATCAAGAATCCGTGCCAACGAATGGCATCATATAGCTTTCACGGTAGATAACGGGGCAGTAAAGGTATATGTAGACGGTGTACAGAAATTTTCAGGTACAGGCTTTCCGAATGTATTTACGGATGAACATGGAGCCTTCGGCCTAGGCGTAAATTGGTGGGATGTGCCATTCAAAGGCATGATGGACGAGGTACGGATATACAATGTGCCGATTACAGCCGAATTAGTGACCAAGCTGTCGCAGGAGCATCACCCTGAGCAGGAAGAAAATACTCCTGAACTAGTGGCTAAATTCTCCTTCGAGGACGACCTGCTGGATACGGCGGGCAGCTTCGGGGCAGGAACGGTCATTGGCGATAAAATTGGCTCTCCGGCGGGTGGCGCAATTGGCTATGAAGCTGGTGTATCTGGAAAGGCAGCCGTCTTCGACGGCGCTTCGGGGGTTCTTCTTCCGAAAGGGTTGATTTCTAGCAACAGCTACTCGGTAACGATGTGGGTGTATGGGGAGGAACTCGAAGCCTATACCCCAGCATTCTTTGGAGCCCAGACCAGCGATAGCTGGATCAGTTTTCAGCCGAAGGGCCATGACGGCGTTGACAACAGTTCCATGCTATGGTCGGGATCGGACTGGTATGATGCCGGAACCGGTGTGCAAACCATGTCGAGAGAGTGGACGCATTTTGCATTCACGGTCAATAAGGGCAATATCACCGTGTACGTGAACGGAGCAGCGAAATTTACGGGTAGCGATTTCCCGGATGTGTTCCAGGATGAACAGGGAACCTTTAGCTTGGGCGTGAACTGGTGGGATGCTCCGTTCAAGGGCATGATCGATGAGCTCCATATCTACAAAGGAGCGATTACCGCGGATGAAGTAGCGGCGCTGGCTTTCAAGTAGGTATATAACACAGATGGGCTGACCACAAGCAGATATGCCTCTGCAATGGGTCAGCCTTTTGTGCGTTTGACAGCAGAATAGGTGATTATTTTTGCTAAGGAAGAGGAGTGTTGTTGCTATTAACCAGGTTAGCTCCTTACTTATTAGCCTCCACGGAGTATTGCTTGCGAAACTGCAGTGGAGAGCAGCCGTTCTTGATGGTGAACCGATTAGAGAAATAGGGCGTGCTCTTAAAGCCGACATATTTGGCGATTTCCGCTATAGGCCATTCGGTCTTCAGCAGCAATAGCTTGGCCTGCTCCAGGCGGTAATGCTGTAAATAATCATTGGGTGTCATCCCGTAGACTTGCTTCATGCACCTCGTAATGTAGTTGTAATGATAATGCAGCGCTTCGGACATATCCTTGCTCGTTAGCTCCGCCTTGTAATTGTTCTTTATGAAGGCTTCTGTCTTCTCAGCTACGGCAACGATCGGAGAGGTGTATTGCTCCAACTGCCGCAAATCCATCATGCGCAGCAATTCCTCAAATGCCTGCTGCTGTGTCCAGAAGGCGCTTGATTGGCGGGTGCCGGGTGATTGCAGCAACTTTTCCATAAGCTGATAAGCCCTTTCCGGATAAGGCATGTCCCACATTTTCGGCAGCTGGATGCTGTAGGGAGAAGTCAGGAATGTCTGGTAGTGTTCGTCGGGCTGGGGAACGTGAACCATTTGCTGCTCAGCAGAGGACTCGGCCCAAGCGCATATGGAATGGAAATGAATCCAATAAAAATGGGTCTCTTCCTCACATGGTTGTACGGAATAGTGATAACGATTGGGAAGCAGAAGTAAGGACTGCCCAGCGGTTAGCGCCCAATTCTTGTCCTCTTCGCCAATAAACAGCGTACCGGACTTCATCATTATGAGATCGAATTTTCCCATATTCCGTCGATTTGGATGCTCATCGCCAGGAGCATATACGGTGTAGCCGCATTCCAAATAATAAGGCGCTGGCGGTGCGGGGAAATGGACGATTTCCGTTGTTTTTACCATGTGAAACCTCCTTTTTTACTGAGCGAATTTGAGTATGTTTAGTGTGAAATATTATAAATAATAGGTTGGTTGTATTCGTATTATTTATTGATTATATCGGATAGAATCAAAGGTGTCAGTATGATATTTTGTAAAAGGGAGGAGTCTTTAGTATGAGCAAACAGGTTCAATTTGAGCATGTCGCAAGGGTGCCACTGAATAACATAAAGATTAAGGACGACTTTTGGAGTTATTATATTAATCTGGTGCGCAGCGTTGTAGTTCCCTATCAGTGGGAGGCGCTGAATGATCGGATCGAAGCTGCAGAGCCAAGCGGGGCTATTCGTAACTTCAAGATTGCCGCCGGATTAGAGGAAGGCGAATTTTATGGCATGGTGTTTCAGGACAGTGATGTGGCCAAATGGCTGGAGGCCGTATCCTATTTGCTGGAATCGCAGCCAGATCCCGAGTTGGAGAGAACGGCGGATGAAGTGATCGAGATTATCGCCAAAGCCCAGCAGGAGGACGGTTACCTTAATACTTACTATACGCTTAAAGAGCCAGGGAGAAGATGGAGCAATTTGGCGGAATGCCATGAGCTCTATTGTGCCGGTCATATGATCGAGGCAGGGGTGGCTTATTACCGGGCAACGGGAAAAAGAAAGCTGCTTGACATTGTATCCCGCTTAGCGGATCATATCGACTCCGTCTTTGGCACGGAGCCGGGCAAGCTGCAGGGCTACGATGGACATCAGGAGATCAAACTGGCTCTCGTCAAGCTCTATCACGCAACCGGAAACGAGCGTTATTTGCGGCTGGCCCAATATTTTGTAGAGCAGCGCGGCCAGAAGCCTAACTTCTATGAGATGCAGCTGCTGGAACGCGGAGGAGAGAGTCATTGGACAGGAATCGATCATGCGTTTGATCTGGAACACACCCAGTCACACGCGCTGGTCAGAGAGCAGGAGAAAGCGGTCGGCCATGCTGTGCGCGAGGTCTATATGCTGACGGGGATGGTCGATATCGCCGCGGAGACGAAAGATGAATCGCTTCTGGCAGCCTGCGAGCGGTTATGGGACAATATTGTTTCGCGGCAAATGTACATTACGGGTGCTATCGGCTCGATGGCGCAAGGGGAAGCGTTCTCGTTTGATTATGATTTGCCCAATGACACTGCATATGCGGAGACATGCGCCTCGATCGGTCTGATTTTCTTTGCCCACCGGATGCTGCGAACTTCGCAGAAGGCCGAGTATGCGGATGTACTTGAGCGTGCCTTATACAATACGGTCGTGGCCGGAATGTCACGGGATGGCAAGCGCTTCTTCTACGTGAATCCGCAAGAGGTCGATCCGAAGGCTTGCAGCGGAGCAAACCATAAATTCGATCACATTAAGCCCGTGCGCCAGGAATGGTTCGGCTGTGCATGCTGCCCGCCGAATGTAGCTCGCTTATTGTCCTCGCTTGGGGAATACATTTATATGGTGCAAGGAGACACCCTTTATACGCATTTGTATATTAGCGGTGAGGCCGAGCTAAGCGTTGGCGGCAGCACGGTGCGAGTAAAACAAAGCTCCAATTATCCATGGGATGGACGGATTAAGCTGGAGGTTCATCCGGAGCAGCCTGGTGAATTTGCAGTTGCGCTGCGCATCCCGGGCTGGTGCAAGAATGCGAGCTTGTCAGTTAATAACGAGACGTATCCACTGAACGGCCAAACGATTCAAAATGGCTACGTCCGTGTTGCCCGGATCTGGCAGCAGGGCGACATCGTGGAGCTGACACTGGATATGCCCGTGGAGCGTATGCGCAGCCATCCTTTGGTTCGCGGAAATGCCGGCAAAGTGGCACTGCAGCGCGGGCCGCTCGTCTACTGCCTGGAGCAGGCCGATAACGGCGCGAACCTGCATGGACTCATATTACCAGCGGAGGCTAAGTTGGAGACGAAATACGAAGCTGATCTGCTAGACGGCATCGTGGTTATTATGGCGGAAGGCTTGCGTGAGGATGCGGCAAGCTGGCCTGGCGGGCTTTACAGCTCAGAGTCGGCCACGGCACTCCGCGAAGAGAAAGTGACATTTATCCCCTATTATGCTTGGGCGAATCGTGGTGAGGGCGAAATGAGTGTTTGGGTTAGAGAAAAGCTATAGCCAAGTATGCTGTCCTTCTATTGCTAGGCGGTCCTATCCGCGCAAATAGTACGGATGGGACTGTTTTTACAAAATAGTAAATATCAAAATAGTGCAACAAATGAACAGAATTATGTAGGCAGGAAGTTTGAATGGGGTATATGATTAATGAAAACGCTTAACTTTGGCTGTTATGGTAATATGACAGTTTATTTGTGTTGATAGAGATCTGCATCTAGGTTCTGCTTAATTTATATCCGGAGGGGGAGTTCTGGATGATTGATGTGCTGATTGTGGATGATGAGCCGAAGCTGAGAGAGGGACTTCGCACGTTCATCGACTGGGGGACACTTGGTTACCGGGTGGTGGATACAGCGGCTAATGGCAATGAAGCGCTGGAAAAGTATGCCGCATGCCGGCCGGAGCTCGTTATTGCTGATGTTAGAATGCCGGGCATGGACGGACTGCAGCTCATTGAGCGGCTTAGAGAGCAGGATCCTTTGCTTCATATATTAATCTTAAGCGGATACGCGGATTTTGATTATGCCAAGAAGGCTATAGCACAACGTGCGGACGGTTATTTGCTGAAGCCCGTCGATGAAGATGAACTCGTTGAATACCTTCATGGAATTAGGACGACTATTGAGAGTGAACGAGCATCGGAAGAATGGCGGCATGCCGCTAAGGAATGGACGAGAGAAGCTTTGATTCAGCTATTGTTGACGGAGACGGAGCATACATCGGAGGATCGCCGCCAATTGAAGGAGAGAGCGGAAGAGCTGGGAGTTCTGTGGAATAACTACCAGGTACTGCTTGTCGCTTTACACGATGAGCTTACGGAATCAGTGCTTTATCTGCTAAGAAGGTCGTTAGTTGAGAGCTTTGAACAGCAGGAACGGGGCTGGGTGTTCGAGCACTATGGGCAAATTGGCGTGCTGTTGAAGGAACCCCTTCTGGCTGTTGAGAGAGAAGGGGTATATCGTTCTATCGAAACTGCGGTAGGAGAGATGGGAGTTGAGTTCACCGTAGCACTCGGGTCCAAGGTTAGCTCGCTAGGCGAAATTGCCGACTCTTACGGCGTCGCGCGCGAACTGATAAAATTGCATTTTTTTCTTGAGGATGGGAAGCTGCTGTGCGAGGAGGATGCGTATAGTGAGCATGAAGAGGATTGCTCCGAGGTTTTCCCATCTGAAACTCTGAGTGATCAAATCTATTATGCTGTTGATATCGGGAATAAGAAAGCGATGAAATCGCTGGTGAGGCAAGCGGGGCGCAGTTTGGTTACTGAAGGATTTACGGAG
The DNA here is from genome assembly GCF_003931855.1 of Paenibacillus lentus. Taxonomy (NCBI): domain Bacteria; kingdom Bacillati; phylum Bacillota; class Bacilli; order Caryophanales; family Paenibacillaceae; genus Paenibacillus; species Paenibacillus lentus. Next base: position 2,639,940 of record NZ_CP034248.1, read on the forward strand.
GCCGATATTAAGCGCCGTTTCGTGGAGATTTTGACCTCGATTATGAGTAAGGGCTTTAAACAGCATCCTGAACTTCAGCAGCAAAGCAGACAGTATTCAGACATGCTGACAGAAATCTATCATCTGCGGAGCATAAAGGCCCTTTACGAAAAGACCGATGACTTCCTGCAGCAGATGATGACGCATTTAGGCGAGAATGACAAGCACCGCGAGGTGAAGATCATGCTCGACTTGATCGAGCGAAATTTCAGTGATAATCTGAAACTGGAGACGCTGTCGGGCGTTCTAAACTACAATAGCGCGTATTTGGGCAAACTGTTCAAGAATGAGACAGGGGAGTATTTCAACACCTATCTCGACAAGGTGCGAATTGAGAAAGCGAAAGCCTATCTTGAGGATGGTCTTAAGGTTTATCAAGTCGCGGAGAAGGTCGGATATACGAACGTGGACTATTTTCATTCAAAGTTTAAAAAATATGTAGGCACATCTCCATCAGCATATCGCCGACATGCAAGCAGTGAATAATCAGCCCGGCGATAGGGTAGCGGAGCGGAACTAACTAGACTGACAATGGGAAATAGCAAGCTTCTCTTTTGTTTTGCTTCAAGCAAAAACGAAAATATATTACTTTTGCGTCTTTCCAAGCGTATCTTGGGAAGACTTTTTTTGTCCATGCTATTTAGTACATATTAGTACCTAACTAACTGGATTTCTTGTAATAAAATGATATAGCCTGTCGCTAAATTTGGAATTAACTGGGTTTCTTGTAATTAGAAATAATATAAGGAATCTTTAAGGCTGAAAAGCTATGTTTTAGATACTGTATTTACAGCTAATTTGAGAAGCTGCACATATGGACTGAAAATAAATGCATGAAATCCATTAAATTCAGTGGCTAGTCTGGTCAGTCTGTTTGGCGCATAAGGCTGTTTTTTCAGCAGAAGCCCGTGTGGCAGCGCGACGAACTCGCGGCGAACTAAGATTATTATATGAAAACTTGACTAATGTTCCGTGTATGAAGTCTCTATAACGCAAGCTATGATGACAGTATGGGAAGCTAGGAGCCAAATATCCCCATATTTAAAAGCGCTTTCAATTACTGAAATCATACAGAAATGAGGTCATTCAACGTGGAGCAACTTATTCAGTATCCTTTTCAGAATCCAGATTTGCCGTTAGAGAAGCGGGTAAATGATCTAGTATCCCGATTTACGTTGGAAGAGAAAGTTCAATTGATGTGTCAGTATCAGGCAGAAATTCCCCGGCTTGGCGTAAAAAAATATAAGCATGGCACCGAGGGCGCTCACGGTGTGGCCTGGCTTGGCGAAGCTACTGTATTTCCGCAGAATACGGGCTTGGCCTGCACCTGGAATCCTGAGCTTATGCATGAAATTGGGCAAGTTATTGCAGATGAAGCGAGGGTGTATTACCAGCGGGATCCAGCTATGAACGGGTTAACGATTTGGTCGCCGACGGTCGATATGGAGCGTGATCCTAGATGGGGGAGAACGGAAGAAGCTTATGGCGAAGACCCCTATCTTACTGGGCGTTTGACCACGGAGCTTATCAAGGGAATGCAGGGAGACCATCCTTTCTATTATAAGACGGTGGCTACTTTGAAGCATTTTTATGGCAACAATAATGAAATTGATCGCGGCAGCGCTTCGGTCAGCATCGATCCGCGGAATAAGCGTGAATATTATTTGAAAGCGTTTGAAGCGCCGTTTCGTGAGGGGCGGGCGGGCTCCATGATGACTGCGTATAACGGAGTCAACGGCACACCTTGCAATCTCAATCATGAAGTCAACGGCATCGTAAAGGGCGAATGGGGCATGGACGGCTTTGTAGTCGGGGATGCCGGAGACGTGCTTGGAACAGTAATGGATCATGGCTATGTTCAATCTTATGCAGAGGCGGTTGCCGGCTCGGTGAAAGCAGGGATCGACAGCATTACCGATGAGCAGGACATTTCTTTCCAAGCGCTTCGAGATGCCTTGGAGCAGCAGCTACTGAGCGAAGCCGATCTGGATCATGCGCTGCGAAATACGTTTCGGGTACGATTCCGTTTAGGAGAGTTCGATCCAGTAGAGCGTAATCCTTACTATAATGTACCGGAATCGAAGCTTTGTGCCCCTGAGCATTCGGCTCTATCTCTAAGAGCGGCACAGGAGTCCATTGTTCTGCTGAAGAACGAGGGTCTGCTGCCGCTTTCGAAGGAGAAGGATTCGATCGCGGTTATTGGTCCGCTTGCCAATGAGGCATATACGGATTGGTACAGCGGTACGCCCCCATACAAAATCACGCCACTGCAGGGTGTGATCGAACAGGTAGGAACGAGCTCCGTTCATTTCTCTACGGGGAATAACCGTGTTCGTCTTCGCTCGGCAGAGACTGGTAGCTATATATCGATTGCTCCGGACGGCGGAGAATTGAGAGCGAACGTCAGGAATGCGGAAGAAGCAGAAATTTTCGAGTGCACGGACTGGGGCTGGGACAATCTTACACTGCGCGCACTGAGCAGTGGGAAATTCGTTACTGAGCGCGATCACGAACAAGGCGGAGGTCTTGCGGCATCCGCGGAGGAGGCTCGAGGCTGGTTCGTAAAAGAGGCATTCAGCTTTGCTAAAGGCGAGAAAGATGCGCTTATCATGAGATCTTGGGAAGGCAAGCCGATTATCGAGGACGATAATCAACGCCTGACCGTGGCTGGAGAAGAACAGTCAACTTATGCTGGGTTTTATGTCGAAGTAGTGCAGAACGGATTGGAGGAGGCTGTGATTACGGCAAAATCCGCAGATACTGCGATTGTTTTCGTAGGCAATAGCCCATTTATTAATGGAAAAGAAACGATCGATCGTCCCGACATTACGTTGCCACATTCCCAGCAGGCTTTAATTCAAGCCGTTCATGCCGCAAACTCGAATACGGTCGTAGTTATCGTGGGCAGTTATCCGTTTGCCGTCAATTGGGAGAAGGAGCATGTTCCTTCCCTAATATTTACTTCGCATGCAGGCCAGGAGCTTGGACGTGCCGTTGCGGACGTGCTGTTTGGCGATTACAACCCGGCGGGACGGCTTAATATGACGTGGTATAAATCGGTCTCCCAGCTGCCGGACATCATGGATTATGACATCATAAAAGGCAAAAGAACCTATCAATACTTCGAAGGTGAAGTACTGTATCCGTTCGGTCACGGATTAAGCTATAGCGAGTTTGCATATAGTGATTTGAAATTAAGCGCTTCTGCCGTATCCGCGGCCGATACCGTTACGGTATCGGTTGATGTTCATAACGTGGGGCAGATGGATGGCGATGAAGTTGTTCAGCTTTACGTTCGGGCAGGTCAATCCCGGGTAGTACGGCCGCTTAAAACGTTAAGCGGATTCCGTCGTATTCATCTCGCGAAAGGCGAGAAAAGAGCAGTAGCCTTTGAGCTCCGCTGTGCTGATCTGGCGTTTTGGGACGTGACACGGGATCGTTATTGTGTAGAAAGCGGAACGTATGCGTTAATGATCGGACGTTCGGCGGGAGATATCGTGCTGGAGACATCGCTGGAGGTTCAGGGGGAACGCATTCCGCCACGCACGGTCGCTGTACCGGTGAGGGCGGTTAACTACGATAATTATGAGGGCGTCTTTGTGGATGAATGCTGCGAGGGCGGGGAGAGTGTCGCCTGCTTGCAAGGCGACGGCTGGATTGCATTCCATGACGTGGAATTCGGAAGCAAGGCAGAAGTCTTTGAAGCAAGGGTATCCGGGGCGATCAAAGGTGGAGAAATTGAAATAGTTATGGATAAAGTGGACGGAAGCACTGCTGCTGCATGCCGGGTGCTGCCGACCGGAGGCACGCAAGCATGGACTACAGTATCTGTCTCGCTTGAAGGTGTGTCTGGACGGCGGGATTTGTACTTGAAGCTTCTAGGGGAAGTACGATTAAGCTGGTTCCGTATCGTTTAATTAACTGCCGATCGCTTCGAGCATTCTTTTTCGGAATTCGGAAGGCGAGCAATTCATCGCCTTCCGGAATACCCGGATGAAGTAGCTGATATTGTCGTAGCCGACCTCCAGTGCAATGTCGGATATTTTGCGGTCAGGCTCCCTGAGTAGTTCGACGGCTTGGCGAATCCGATAAGAGTTAATGTAATCCATCGGGGTTTGCCGGGTCATGGATTTAAAGAAACGGCATAGCTGCCCTTCGCTCATGGGGATAAGCGCAGCTAATTCCGATAGACGTATTTGCTGGTCGTAGTTTTGCTGGATGTACAGGATCACTTTTTTTAACCGCTCTATTTTGAAAGAGTCAATGCTGCTGCTTGCTGCACGGTTGCACAGTTGGCCACGGCCCGCCAGATCCGAAAGCATGAGGTATAAATGCCCTTTGACAGAACCCTCATATCCGGGAGTTCTCGCTTCGCAGCTGCGCATCATGGTTGTTAGATGCTGCAATAAGGACTTACCGTAATCGTGCTTCTCGGTAATATGACGGGGGAACGTGGCCCTTCTTTCTTGCAGAGGGAGAATTAAGTTCTCCTGGACAGCGTCATAATTAGCGCTGGATAGCATATTCGTTCCAAATACAAAGGAGAAGAAAGAGCAGCCTTGGTCACCATGGGCGTGTGCGGCATGAATGTCACCTCCGTCGACAAATACGGCTTCTCCGGCACGCACGACGAAATAGTCCGTGTCTACCTGGAACAGTGTCTCTCCCTCCAGGCAGTAGAAGAATTCGGCTTCTTCGTGCCAGTGGCAATCGACCACGTGCTCACTTGGCCCAAATTGATACCAATAGGTGCCAAATGGCAATCTTTCGTCGCCATGGATTTTACTTTCCTTCAAAGAACGACGCATTGCTTTGTCCAATTCTCTCACCTCGTCAATTTTGTGTTATAAAATCATCATATTATGTTAGAGTACGTTGTTTTATATCAGTATAATGCAAGTATAGAACGTTTTTTACAAGATTACAATGAATACAGAAAGGCGGTTCTTTAACGATGAAATTTACAGATGGTAACTGGTTGATTCGTGAAGAGTTTACACTGTCTACAGCGGTTCAAGCTCATGATTTTACGATTGCAGATCAAAAATTGACGGCCTATGCTTCAACGGCTCCAATCCATGGCCGCGCAAATACGATTAATGGTCAATTGCTGACCGTTCAGTTTCACTCCCCGTTTCCAGGTGTAATTGGCGTGAAGCTTGTACACTTTGCTGGCACCGTGGATCAGGGCCCTCATTTTGAACTAGCTGGCGGTAACGGCGATCATGTTCAAATTCTTGAAAATGATGATTATGCCGAGCTGAAGAGCGGCAATTTGAGCGTTAGAGTTAACAAGGGGGCGCAGTGGTCTGTTGACTTCTATCGGGGCTCTGAGCGCATTACAGGCAGCGCTTTCAAATCCATGGCACATGTTAAGGAAAATAACGGCGCGGTGTATATGCGTGAAGAGCTTGACCTCACGGTTGGCGAGTATGTATACGGGCTGGGTGAGCGTTTCACTTCGTTCACAAAAAACGGCCAAGTGGTGGATATTTGGAATAAGGATGGAGGCACAAGCTCAGAGCAAGCCTACAAGAACATTCCTTTTTATATTACAAACAAAGGGTATGGAGTATTTGTGAATGATCCGGGCGCTGTATCCTTTGAAGTTGCTTCGGAGAAGGTAAAGAAGGTCCAATTTAGTGTACCAGGCGAATCACTCGAATATTTCGTAATCGACGGACCGGAGCCGAAGGAGGTTCTGAACAAATATACGGCGCTGACAGGCAAGCCATCTCTGCCTCCGGCATGGACATTTGGTCTGTGGCTGACGACGTCGTTTACGACGAATTATGATGAAGCGACGGTCAACTCTTTTGTAGACGGTATGGCGGAAAGAGATTTGCCGCTGCACGTCTTCCATTTCGACTGCTTCTGGATGCGCGAATTCCACTGGACAGATTTCAAATGGGACGAGCGTACCTTCCCGGACCCAGAAGGAATGCTGAAGCGTCTTAAAGAGAAAGGGCTTAAAATTTGTGTATGGATTAACCCATATATCGCGCAGCGCTCCGCCTTGTTTGAAGAGGGCAAGAAGCATGGCTATCTTGTGAAGAAGCCTAACGGCGACGTATGGCAATGGAATCTCTGGCAGCCGGGAATGGCGCTCGTTGACTTCACGAATCCTGATGCTTGCGAATGGTTCGCCGGCTATCTGAGCGATCTCGTAGATATGGGCGTAGACAGCTTCAAGACGGACTTCGGTGAGCGGATTCCAACGGATGTCGTCTACCATGACGGATCCGATCCGGTGAAAATGCACAACTACTACACTCAACTGTACAATAAGGTTGTATTTGAAGTGTTGGAAGAGAAGCTTGGCAAGAATGAAGCAGCATTGTTTGCCCGTTCGGCTACAGCAGGCGGACAGAAGTTCCCGGTTCACTGGGGCGGGGACTGCTATGCGGATTACGAGTCGATGGCAGAGAGCCTAAGAGGCGGATTGTCGCTTGGAGTTTCTGGTTTTGGCTTCTGGAGTCACGATATCGGCGGATTCGAGAATACGGCGCCTGTCGATGTATTTAAGCGCTGGCTCGCATTTGGCCTTCTGTCCAGCCACAGCCGTCTCCATGGAAGCAGCTCGTACCGGGTACCATGGGCTTATGATGAAGAGGCCGTTGACGTAACGCGTTTCTTCACGAAGCTGAAATGCCGCCTGATGCCGTACTTATTCGACACAGCGGTTGAAGCTACGGAACTGGGCGTACCGACGATGCGGGCAATGTTCCTGGAGTTCCCGGAAGACCCGGCAAGCGAAACGATTGATCGCCAATACATGCTTGGTGATTCCGTGCTAGTAGCGCCGGTGTTCAGCAAGGAAGGCGATGCAGTTTACTACTTGCCAGAAGGAAAGTGGACACATCTCTTGACGGGCGAAACCATCGAAGGCGGAAAATGGCGCAAAGAAAAATACGACTTCTTCAGCCTCCCGCTCTTTGTACGTCCGAACTCCATTCTGGTTATGGGAGCCAACGATACTAAACCGGACTATGATTTCGCTCAAGATGCGGATGTCAGATTGTATCAAATCGAGGACGGTGCGCAAGTATTCCGTAAAGTTCGCGGCGTGAAAGGCGAGACCGAGCTGGAAATCGCAGTATCACGTGAAGGCTCTGCGCTCCGTATTACAGCAGAAGGCGTTGGCAAGCCGTTCAGCATTAGCCTGCATGGTTTTGGAGAAGCTGCATCGGTACAAGGCGGCGGTCAATTAAGTGCTGACGGCAGCATTGAAGTAAGTTCGTTCAGCAGCAAAACGGAAATTCAGGTTACCCTTAAATAAGGTGAATTAAATAACAGACGGCTGTTAGAGTAACGCGAGTCGGATTGGCTTGTTGTAGATATCAGACGCATAGACATGTGGAAATATCCCCTATCGGTTATAGGGGGTATTTTCCGTTTTTTTGGAGTCTTGTCTCCCTTTTAGTCATAACCTCGCTTTGTCATAATATAGAAGTAAGCTATAGCCTAGCGAGGCGGATTGTATTTATTTTAAATTGAAATGGGCATATGCCGGGAGGGGCTAGTCAAACGATGGATGCTAGAAACAGAGATGCAAAATGAAGGTTAGAAGATAAGGGGGAGGTGAGTCTTGATGAGAACCAAAATTGTGCGTTTATTGAATGATCTAAAGTTGAAGCACAAGTTATTGATGACTTATATCGTGGTCGTTATGCTTCCTGTTCTGATTATAGGGGGAGCGGTAACCGGCTATTTTAGGGCGCAGGCGATGGATCGGGCAATTGAGCAAACTACGAATGATGTGCAGAAAATTAAAAGCCAGCTTACGACAATGCTTCGTGCTCCGACAGACATTTCCAATACGATGATGTTCGATAAAACGCTGCAAAAAATGGTTACTACGCAATATCCTAACGTGCTTGAACTGACCAAGGCCTATTTGGCATATGAGGACTTCAAGGATTACGTCCGGCTTTACCGGGAAATTTCTGCGATACGTTTTTATTACGACAATCCGACGCTTATTAACAATATGGAGCTTATTCCATTAGAGGAAGCAACCCGTTCTACAGCGTGGTATCAGAGGGCGATGCAAACGAAAAGCATAAACTGGTTCTATATTCATGATGAAGAGGATGTCCCTGTCCGTAAATTAAGTTTGGTGCGGCAAATTCCTTTTCCGGAATATCGATCAAGCGGAGTACTTATGATCGTGATGGATCAGGAGGAGTTAAACCGGATGCTGCGGCAGGAGCAGTTTGAGACGCTGATATTCGATGAACAGGGATATATTATTGCCGGTAAAAACCCAAAACTTGTAGGACAAAATATATATGATCTGGATTATGGCATCAATTTGCATCAACAGGTAAACGGAGCGCACAAGATGGATGTAAATGGCGAGCCATCCTATTTGGTCATCGAGGATTTACTTCCGGAATCCAGCGTAAACGGCTTAAAGATAGTATCTGTCTTTGCAACGGACGCCATTGTAAAGGATGCCAATACCGTTAGTTTTTTGGGCCTGATTTTTGTATTGCTTGTATTGCTGATTGCACTGCTATTTGTTTATATCGTGTCATTCCTTATGACAAACCGGTTGTTGCGTTTAAGTCGTCATTTTAACCGGCTAGCATTAGGCGATCTCGCTGTCGTTTCTTCCGTAGATGGAAATGATGAAATTGGACAATTATCACGTCAGTTTAATTATATGGTTGAGAGTATTAAATTGCTGATGAATCAGGTTGTAGAAAAGACGGAGCAGAACAACTCTCTGGAAATTGCGCAAAGGGAAATTAAGCTGAAGATGCTGGCCAGCCAAATCAATCCACATTTTCTGTTTAATGCGCTCGAGTCAATCCGGATGAATGCCCATATGAAAGGCGAGAAGGAAATCGCTAACGTCGTTCGCCTACTGGGAAAATTGATGCGCAAAAATCTAGAGGTAGGGCGGGAGCAAATAACTTTGAAGGAAGAGCTGGACATGGTTCGTTCGTATTTGGAAATCCAAAAGTTCCGCTACGAGGATCGATTGAACTATGAGTTGATTATCGATCGTAGGTTAGAGGGGATTTTCATGCCGCCTCTAATTATTCAGCCGCTCGTTGAAAATGCCGTTGTGCATGGAGTGGAGAATAAGGAAAGCGGAGTAAAAGTGAAACTGATTATTCAAATCGTTGGCGAACATGCGGAAATTATGATTGAGGATGATGGAGTAGGGATGACCCCGGAACGCCTTGATGAGGTGAGAAATTCGCTCCATGGATTGGAATCAGGGGTGGATAACCGTATTGGCTTAAGCAATGTTCAGCAAAGACTTGTAATGACCTTCGGCGAGCAGCATGGTCTAAACATCTCTAGCAAATTCAATAAAGGCACACAGATATCTTTCACAATTCCCTTAAAAAAGGGACATATCTAATTATCGCTGATGAATGTCTAATTTCTATATGGTTTTCTCTGAAATCTGTCGGGTATTACCTAACCTCCTTCTGGTTTATCTTTAATATATAGTCAGAAGGGGGGATTGGACAGACAAATGAAGACGCTCTCAGCGCAAGCCGATACTAGAAATGTAAGCGCAACCCCTGAACCGCCGAAGCAGCGGAAGAAAGGAATATGGCGAACAGTAGTACGGCAAAGATACCTTTATATGATGTCCGTGCCATTCGTAATTTGGTTATTTGTATTTAATTATTTACCGATCTGGGGCTGGACGATGGCCTTCCAGAATTATAAACCATCCAAGTCGTTTTTTGAGCAGGAATGGGTCGGGTTAAAGCACTTTGTCGATTTATTCCAGGACGAAAGATTTTACCTCGTATTAAGGAATACGCTGGCGATGAGCGTAATGGGCTTAATTGCAGGCTTCGTTATTCCAATCGCTTTTGCGATATTTTTGAATGAATTGCGGGGGAAATATTTTAAACGAACCGTCCAGACGATATCTTATTTGCCCCACTTTGTCTCATGGGTCGTTGTCGCTGGGATTGTTACAAAGATGCTCTCTATTGACGGAGGCATTGTCAACGAGGTTTTGCTTGCACTTCATATTATAGATGAACCTATTCAGTTTATGGCCCAAGGTAAATGGTTCTGGGGAATTGTAACCGTTTCCGATGTGTGGAAAGAGACTGGTTGGAACGCCATTATTTATTTGGCAGCCATCGCTGGAATTGACAGGGAACTGTACGAGGCTGCAAAGGTAGATGGTGCGGGTCGTTTCAGACAAATGTGGAATATTACCTTGCCGGGAATCCGGACAACCATTTCTGTATTGCTGATTATGTCGATTGGTCATTTGATCGGTATTGGCTTCGAGAAACAGTTCCAGCTCAGCAACTCACTCGTAACGGATTATTCGGAGGTTCTCGATTTGTATGCATTGAATTATGGGATTAACATCAGTCGGTTCTCTTATGGTACGGCAATAAGCATGTTTACTTCTATAGTAAGTATCATCCTGTTGCTTACAGCGAACGGTATCATGAAGAAAACAACAAAAGAAAGCATCATGTAGGGGGAGGAAATAAAATGGCAAGTAAAGCATTCGACTCCACCAAATCCGATCGAATCTTTGATGTTTTCAACTTTATAATCATGACGATCATTATGGTTATCACGTTATATCCATTTTTGAACGTGCTGGCGATATCGTTAAATGATTCAACGGATACGGTTCGGGGCGGTATTTATCTGTGGCCGCGTGAGTTCACCTGGGAGAATTACAAGACCATTTTCAGCTACAGCAGTTTGATTCAAGGCTTCAAAATAACGATTCTGCGTACGCTGTCAGGAACTGTTCTAGGTTTGTTAAGCGGGTCTATGCTTGCGTATACGCTGAGTCGGCAGGACTTCAAATCAAGAAAATTTATCTCTACTTTTCTGGCTCTGACGATGTATGTTTCCGGCGGTTTGGTGCCGACTTACATGCTGATGCGGCATTTGGATCTGATCGGTACATTCTGGATTTATATATTGCCTGGTATTGTCAGCGCATTTAACGTCTTTGTCATCCGTTCCTTCATTGATGGCTTGCCATATGCATTGCAAGAGTCGGCAACACTGGACGGAGCGAATGATTTCACAATTTACTACAAGGTGATTCTCCCGCTTTGTAAGCCGGTATTAGCAACCATCGCGTTGTTTCTGGCGGTGGGACAATGGAATTCCTGGTTTGATACCTACCTGTATAACGGGAATAAACCGCACCTGACTACACTGCAGTTTGAATTGATGAAGATTCTGCAGAGTACGAACCAGGGAGCTAACATGATTAATGCTAATGATATGGCCAATCAAATGGCTCAAGTATCTCCGGAGTCGATTAAGATGGCGATAACCATTGTCGTGACATTGCCCATTTTGTTCGTATATCCTTTCCTGCAGCGTTATTTCGTATCCGGCATGACGTTGGGGGCTGTCAAGGCATGAATGATCTAGAGTTCAGTTCCGTCACTTATTCAGAAGCGTCGGAATTGAACTACACAGTAAGCTCATTTCCAACAACTTAAACTCTGCCACTGTCTGCTCATAGCCTTGGTATACGCAGGGATAACCTGTTATACAGATATAGTTTATGTGATTATTACTTGAGGGGGAAAGTAGAAATGAAATGGAAAAGTCCTAAGACGTTTGCTGCACTTTTACTAGCAAGCACATTGCTGCTCAGTGCCTGCGGAAGCTCCGGTAGCGATAGCAAGAATGCGGGGAATAGCAGCACTGGAAATACAAACCAAAGCAGTAAAGCGGGAGATGATACAAGTCCGATCACATTTACATTTTTTGGTGCAGATGCTAGTCCGAACTGGAATAACATGCAGGACGATATCGGTAAAGTGATTACCGAGAAAACAGGTGTAACCATCGATGCTGAATATGATGTGGGTAGCGGCGGTGGAGAGAATAAACTAGCTTTGATGACAGCTAGCGGCGACGTTCCAGATATGATTTTTGCAAAGGGCAACTTGTCCAACCTGGTGGATGCTGGCCTTGTAATCGACATGGCTCCGTTAATTGAAGAGCATGCTCCGAATATCAAAAAGATCTTCGGTGATAACATGAACCGTTTAAAATACAGCAATGATGATCCTTCCATTTATTCCATCGTTACGAATATGGGGGTAGACCAGCAATCATTTGATGCTACTGGCGGTTTTGAAATTCAGCAACGTGTACTGAAGGAGCTTGGCTATCCAAAAATTCGCACGGTGAAGGACTTTGAAAATGCGTTAAAGCAATATGTGGAGAAGCATCCGACAACGGATGGACAGCCTACGATCCCGCTTACGTTGAACGCTGATGATTGGAGAATTATGATTACGGTTACAAACCCGGCATTTGCAGCAACGGGCGCGCCGGATGACGGCGAATATTATGTCGATCCAGAAACCTATGAAGCCAAGCTTCATTACAAACGTCCGGAAGAGAAAGAGTATTTCCGGTGGCTAAACCATATGTACAATGAAGGATTGCTTGATAAAGATACTTTTGTGCAAAAGGATGACCAGTACAAAGCCAAAATCGCCAGTGGACGTGTGCTCGGTCTGATCGACCAGGAGTGGGGATATCAGGATGCTGAAAACGCATTAAAAACAGCAGGCAAGGACGAATACACATATGCGCATTTCCCAGTAACATTGACTGAGGAGTATGTCGATCACTCCTTCCAGTCAGCAGGCGTTGACGGGTATGGTATTAGTATTACAACTGCTTGTAAAGATCCGGTTCGTGCGATTAAATTCCTCGACTGGATGTCCTCCGAAGAAGGCCAAATCCTAAGAAACTGGGGCATTGAAGGAAAGCATTACACGATCGAGGATGGTGTACGGGTAATTCCACAAGAAATTCAAGATAGAAAGGTCAATGATGCAACTAACTTTACGAAAGAATCTGGTATTAGCCTGTACTTAACTCTCGGTGCTCGCTATGGCGATGGCGTGAAGGATTCAACTGGCAACTACTATACAACGAATTTCCCTGAGCAAATTGTTGCTGGGTATACCGAAGCAGAGAAAGAAACTTTAAAAGCTTACGGCGCTACCACTTGGAAAGATCTGTTCCCGTCGGAGGAGGATTTCCCAGCGAAGGAATGGGGCGCGCTATACAATATGCCGGTTCCAACAGATGGCGATTACCAAATCATTTTTAAGAAAACACAAGATATCATTCGTAAGCGGATTCCGGAAGCCGTTCTAGCAAAACGCGAGAATTTCGATAAAATCTATGATGATTTCCTTGCTGAGCTGGATAAAGCCGGTGCGGAAAAAATGGAAGCCGAGTATACCGAGCTCGTTAAAGCAAGAGTAGCTCTGTTCACAGGTAAGGATATTAAATAGTTCAGCTTACAGAAATAGAAATTATGAAAATTGTATAGCTTGAATGCAGAAAAGGCCCGTAAATACTCGGGCCTTTTCTCTAAGTTACTGTATGCGGAGGGGAGAAAATGAGTAGAGAGCACCGGGCTGACCGCGAGGGAGTAAAGCTGTGGTACAATCAGCCGGCCTCCCGCTGGGAAGAAGCTCTTCCCGTCGGGAACGGAAGGTTGGGGGGGATGGTGTTCGGCGGGGATCGCAGCGAGCTCATTGCCCTGAATGAGGATACGCTGTGGTCTGGATTTCCACGTGATCATCATAATTATGATGCGCTTCGCCACTTGCAGCGGGCGCGAGAATTAATATTTGCGGGGGAGTACAGAGAAGCGGAGCAGCTGATCGGGGCCAAAATGCTGGGCAAGCGGACGGAGTCGTACCAGCCGCTGGGAAATTTGAAATTAGAGCATAGAGGCATTGGGGGCATCACGGATTATTACCGTGAACTGGATTTGGACACGGGAATTGCCATGGCTAAATATTATGCGAATGACACCTATTTTACGAGAAAGGTATTTGTCAGCGCGGTAGACCAGTTGTTGGTCGTGCATTTGTCGGCAGAAGGACAGAAGACGATTCAGCTAGGTATCACTCTAGATTCTCCGCTTCTGCACAGCGTCAGGGGATGTGATGAAGGGGATGGACTTGTCATGCGCGGCCAGGCTCCGAGTCATATCGCCGACAACTATAGGGGGGATCACCCTCAGTCTATTCTTTATGAAGAAGGCCTCGGATTGTCCTATGAAGTGCATCTGCGTGTGTTGCATAACGGCGGGAGTGTGAGTGTACGAGATAATGGACTGCTAGAGGTCTCCGACGCAAACTCAGTAACGCTGCTGCTCGCGGCGGCTACCGATTTTGTCGGTTATGGCATTATGCCGGGAACGGGTGGCATAGAAACCAGTATTGCCGAGAAGTGCAGGAAACCGCTGGCAGCCTCGCTTAAGCAAGGGTATGAAGTGCTGCTTCGTAATCACGGCAGGGATCATCGGAGAATGTTCCGCCGGGTAGAACTGCATTTGGAGTCGGAGTTGAAGCCGGTGTCTCAGTCGGAATCGGGAACGCCTCCGAGACCGAGTAACCCGGATAATAGCTCACTACCGACGGATGAGCGTCTTAAGGCTTATCAGTCCGGCAAGCCCGATCCGATGCTGGAGGCGCTATATTTTCAATATGGACGCTATTTATTAATGGCAAGCTCCAGACCGGGCACGCAGCCAGCTCATTTGCAAGGAATTTGGAATCCGCATATGCAGCCTCCCTGGAATAGCGATTATACGACAAACATTAATACAGAGATGAATTACTGGCCTGCGGAAATCTGTAATTTAAGCGAGCTGCATAAGCCTTTGTTTGACTTGATCAAAGATTTGAGTGTAACGGGGGCGCGGACGGCGCGGATTCATTACGGATGCGGGGGCTGGACTGCTCATCATAACGTGGATTTATGGAGGTCTGCTACACCGTCGGATGGGGAACCGAGCTGGGCGTTCTGGCCCATGGGCGGGGTATGGTTATGCCGCCATTTATGGGAACATTACGCTTTTAATTTGGATCGAGGTTTTTTAGCAGAAACGGCTTATCCATTAATGAAAGGCGCGGCTGAATTTTGTCTCGATTGGCTTGTTCCGGGGCCAAGCGGAGAGCTTGTTACTGCCCCCTCGACTTCGCCGGAGAATAAATTTTTGACGAGGGAAGGAGAGCCATGCAGCATATCCGCGGCTTCCACAATGGATCTGTATCTCATTCGCGAGCTGTTCGAGCATTGCATGCAGGCGGCTGAGCTTCTGGACATCGACGGGGAATTTGTCTATAGGCTCACGGAGACTTTAGAGCGTATGGCCAAGCCGGAGATTGGCCCGGATGGACGATTACGGGAATGGAGCAAGGATTATCCGGAAGCTGAACCCGGGCATCGTCATGTGTCGCATCTATACGGCCTGTACCCTGGAAATGCCATCACACCGACTCGCACACCGGATTTTGCCGAGGCAGCCCGCAGATCACTGGAGAGCCGGATCGTTCAAGGCGGAGGTCACACCGGCTGGAGCTGCGCCTGGCTGATCAACCTGTACGCGAGGTTGAAAGACGGGAATACGGCTCATCGTTTCGTGAATACCCTGTTGTCCCGCTCGACGTATCCGAATTTATTCGATGATCATCCGCCGTTCCAAATCGACGGTAATTTCGGCGGCACGGCTGGAATTGCCGAGATGCTGCTCCAGAGCCACGAGGGGACGATTGAGCTGCTGCCCGCATTGCCGGAGGCTTGGCCTAGTGGCCGCTTCAGCGGCCTCAAAGCGAGGGGCGGCTTCACGGTTAGCGCGGCTTGGGAGAACGGCCGCCTGAAATCAGCCGCCCTGGCCTCCAGCTTGGCAGGGTGGTGCTCCGTCAAGTATGTAGAGCCGTTAAGTGTTCAGGCGCCTGACGGAATCATAGTGAGCACGGGGGAGCGGTTCTGGGCCGAAGCGGGCGAGACGTACTTGGTTCAACTACGGAGCTAGGGCGTTACGACCGGTTGGTCGATGTGCTTGCTAGGATTGCGGACTGTTGACAACGGACATCAAAGGCTATATTATGCAGTCACCTATGCAATAAGGAGTGCTACTGTTTCAATCTGGCACCACCAAATCCTTAAATGTAAGAGGAGGATATTCTCTATACATTTACTGATATTGGTGGTTCTTTGTTCTAGGACTGAATATGAAGAAGGGGGGAGAGGACTATGAGCAGTAAATTCTATATGATAGGTTTAGGTCTAGCAGCATTGTTGGTAGCATTACTGGCAGGATGTTCCGCCGCTTCTTTGCCTGCAAACGAAAACAATTTGTCTAGTGAAACAATATTTGGGGAAATGGAAGCAAGCGAGCGTGATGAGCGGGAGGAGCATTCTGCTGGGATTGAACAACTGGAAACCGGGCTGATCTCCGAGCAAGTTGAGAAGGAAGCTGAATCAGAGTTTGAGGGCAAGCAAACAGAGATTGGGCAGATTTTCGAGCAAGAAAGGTATGAAGCCCTGTTTGAAGCTGAGGCTGAGGCCGATCTAGCAGAAGATCAGCCAGTCGTTGCGATTGTGAAGAAGCGAGAGCTACCCGAAGGGTTTGTTTATGTGGATGAGGTGCTGGAACATGCTTTGTACGACATTCGATATTATAGTGAATACAACTTTGTTGGAGAACGAATCGATGGCTATCATGCGCCGTTTGCTATTTTAAGCGAGCAAGCGGCAATTGCTTTAAAAAATGCAGAACAGGTGCTGGAGCCGCTTGGTTATGTCTTGCTCATTTATGATGCTTATCGCCCGCAAAAGGCGGTAGAGCATTTTGGTCGATGGGCGGCAGATGAGCAGGATGTAAAGATGAAGGAGGAGTTTTACCCAGACATTGACAAGGAATATGTATTCAAGCTAGGTTACCTTTCACGCCGGTCAGGTCATTCACGCGGCAGTACGGTTGATTTAACACTGGCTGATCAAGAAACAGGAGAGCCGCTTGACATGGGCGGAATACATGATTTTTTGGGGGAGATTTCCGCTCATGATGCGGCAGGCTTGACAGAAGTGCAGGCAGAGAATCGTTTGCTGCTGAAAGAAACGATGATGGCCGTCGGTTTTAAACCGTATCGTAAGGAATGGTGGCATTATACATTGAACAACGAGCCGTATCCCAAAAAGTATTTTGATTTTGATGTGGAATAAACCGAATAACGAATGGAATCCATGTGCTTAATTATGCTCTGAACGAATGTTTCAGGGAATTAGATGGATTTTATGCTCCTAAAATCAAGAAACTTACCCATGATTGGCATTTCCCTTCTTTTAGCGACATGAAATACATTTAAATTAATTTGCATGCATTGCCGCAGAAACTAACTACTATAAATCCACTTATTTAAGTTAAACTATTGAAAAGGCTATAAGGGCAAGCACGTAAAATGTTCCTGCGATCATTGTTGCTCCCAGATTTTCTGGATTATATATTATATAGATAAGCTATTCTGCTTAAAAATAAGTCGGATCATATATTTAAATTCGCAAGACAGCCCAGAAGATGGAGCCCCCCTTCTTCTGGGTCTTTTTTGCCTTTTTGTAAGGGAATCGCTGCAATTTGATCAGAGCCAGCAAAGCTTGGAGCTCAGAGTAGCCCTTCTATGAACTCGGTTATGATTTAGGTTCAGACAGAAGGCAGCGCGTCCCTTTTTTCTCTGCGAATTACGCCTCTCACTATTAGCATTAAGAATACACCTTGCGAAAATGTTGCGGTGTCATACCGGTAGTCTTACGGTACGTAGCGACGAAATGGCTTGGATCGCGAAATCCGGTAAGCTCGGCGATCGCAGCGACCGTCAGCTCGGAGCGGCCGGCCAGCAATTCCTTTGCTTTATGAATGCGCATCTGCACGAAGTAGGCATATGGGGAGAGCCCGAAGGCACGCTGAAATAATTTGCTCAATTGTCGCCCTGACATTTGAGCGATTTCTGCGAAATCATCCAGACCGACATCGCTGTCGCCGAGATTCTCTTCCATCCATTTTAATATGGGAATTAGCCTTTCAATATTGCGGGAGGTATACATCTGGTTGATTTGACCGTATTTGCTCAGCATGCCTAGAAAGCGATAGGCATCTATCGAGGTTTCGAGTCCGAACATATCTGTGTCCGTATCGAGCCTGGCCAGCATAGTGCTCAGCAAGGTTACAAATGTTGAATTGGAATCAAGGCGGTATTGCGATGAAGTCTGTACGCCGAACGAAGATATAATTTGCGCAGCCGCCTCACCGCCAAAGGTCAAATAATAAGTGCGCCATATTCCCGGTACGGAAGCTTCGTAGCTATGGGGCAGTCCCGGAGGCAGCAGCACTCCTGTTCCTTCGGTCAATCTGATGGTTTCATTGGCATAATTGAGAATGCCCTCGCCTTCCTCGGTTTGTATCCAGTGATACTTGGGATAGCCATCCGGCCGGGTGATTGGCTCCTGGTCGGGATTATAACCGATACTCTCAACGCTGATCGGTAATCCGGAAGGACCGGATGGCGAGAATACGAATCGGCGCATCGCTTTGGCAGTCAATGGGATCACCTACTTAATGGAGTTCCATATTATTATATCCTTAATCAATAATATTATATATATAGCAGTAATTGAAGAGATTACAATGATAATATAATTATATTTCATTAAAGGATGTGTATGGCATTGATTAATGATAAACTACCGAAAATTTGGTACGGCGGGGACTATAATCCGGAGCAATGGGGGCCGGAGGAGTGGAGCGAGGACGATCGCATGTTCAAGTTGGCTGGTATTGATGTGGCGACGATTAACGTGTTCGCCTGGGCTCTTCTACAGCCGGATGAGGAAACTTACGACTTTTCGACTTTAGATGCGACCATGGATCGTTTATATAACAATGGGGTATATGTTTGCCTGGGAACAAGCACGGCGGCACACCCGGCTTGGATGGCAAAAAAATACCCCGATGTGACGCGCGTGGACGTACAGGGGAGAAAACGCAAGTTCGGCGGCAGACATAATTCCTGTCCAAACAGTCCAACTTATCGCAAGTATTCTACCCGTATTGCCGGTAAGCTGGCTGAGCGCTATAAGGATCATCCAGCGCTGCTTATTTGGCACGTGTCAAATGAGTACGGAGGTTACTGCTATTGCGAGAACTGCGCCAAAGCCTTCCGCGTGTGGCTCAAGAAGCGCTATAAGACGATCGAGAATTTGAATAAGGCCTGGAACACACGCTTCTGGGGACATACGTTCTATGAGTGGGATGAAGTTGTTCAGCCAAGTGAGCTGAGCGAAGAGTGGGACGGAAATCGCACCAATTTCCAAGGGATATCTCTCGATTATCGCAGATTTATGTCAGACAGTCTGCTGGAATGCTACAAGCTGGAGCATGACGAGATCAAGAAGTATACGCCGAAAATTCCGATCACGACCAACCTCATGGGAACGTACCCTGAGCTGGACTACTTTAAATGGGGCAAGGAAATGGACGTTGTATCTTGGGATAACTATCCTTCCCTGGATACGCCGATCAGCTTCACAGCGATGAGCCATGATTTGATGCGCGGACTCCGCAGTGGACAGCCGTTCATGCTGATGGAGCAGACGCCGAGCCAGCAGAACTGGCAAGCCTATAATTCGCTGAAGCGCCCAGGCGTGATGCGTCTATGGAGCTACCAGGCCGTCGCGAGAGGCGCGGACACAGTGATGTTCTTCCAGTTGCGGCGTTCGGCGGGAGCCTGCGAGAAGTACCATGGCGCTGTTATTGAACACGTCGGGCATGAGCATACGCGGGTCTTCCGGGAGTGTGCTGAGCTTGGACGCGAATTGCAGCAGCTGTCCGATAAGCTGATCGATGCGAGGACGCAGGCTAAGGTTGCTATTGTCTATGACTGGGAAAACCGCTGGGCTACGGAATTATCGTCTGGACCGACCGTTGCTTTGAAATATGTGGATGAGGTGCATAAATACTACGATGCTCTCTTCCAACTGAACATCGAAGTCGATATGGTGAGCGTGGAAGAGGATTTTAGTAAATACGACCTGGTTATTGCTCCCGTAATGTATATGGTGAAACCTGGCTTTGCGAAAAAAACAGAGGATTTTGTCTCCAGCGGGGGGACGTTCGTTACAACCTTCTTTAGCGGTATCGTCAATGAGAATGATCTAGTGACGCTTGGCGGTTATCCTGGTGAGCTGCGCTCCCTTCTGGGCATATGGGCCGAGGAGATCGACGCGTTGTTCCCGGATCAGAAGAATAGAATTGTTATGAAGCAGCCATGGGGAGAACTGCAAGGCGAGTATGATTGTGGTTTGCTCTGTGACTTGATTCATTCCGAAGGTGCGGAGGTCCTGGCTGAATATGGTGATGATTTCTATCAGGGCATGCCGGTGCTCACGAGGAATCGATTTGGATCCGGTCAAGCTTACTATATAGCCAGCAGCCCGGAAGAATCCTTCCTGCAGGGCTTCCTGAGCAATCTGTGTGCGGAAAAAGGGATTAAGCCGCTTGTCTTGGCTGGAGACGGCTTGGAGTCTGCCCGCCGCGTGAAGAACGGGAACGCGTATCTTTTCTTGCTTAACCATAACGCAAGCCCGGCAGAGGTGCAAATCGGCGAAATCGAACAGAAGGATCTTCTTACGAATGAGACGGTTAAAGGTACGGTTATGGTGCCGGCTCGCGGCGTAATGATCTTGGAGAGCAAGTTGGATTAAAGTCTCATCAACAGTGGGCTTTTGAGCAATTGCGGGCTTGCTGGTTAGAGCTTCAAGGCTGAAGTATGAAAGATGTAGTTTGTTGCTTGTGCAGAGCTAGAAGGGAACGAAAAATGGTTCAGCATCGTAACAAGTAGGAACGAAAGGTGAGGCGCTTGCGGTATGCAAGCGCCTGTTAACTTTTGTATAACTAACTGTTCTCGAGAATCGTGTTCAAAGTGCTCCGATCTAGCCCTTGAACGAGCTTAATTAGCAGCTCTTTGGCCGCCGCGTAATCATCCGTATGAATGATTGAAGAGGAGGTATGAATATAGCGGGAGCAGATGCCGATGACAGCCGATGGGACGCCAATGCCGCTTAAATGTACTTGCCCTGCGTCAGTGCCGCCTGGCGAGACGAAGTATTGGTATTTGATACGGTGTGTATCCGCCGTGTCCTGCACATATTCAAGCAGGCCACGATGTGTCAGCATGGTCGGATCATAGATACGCAGTAGCGTGCCTTCGCCGAGCTTGCCGAAAGCCCGTTTATCTCCGGTCATATCGTTGGCAGCGCTGGCATCCAAGGCGAAGAAAATATCCGGCTGAATCAAGTGGGCAGCCGTTCTAGCTCCGCGTAAACCGAGCTCCTCCTGGACGTTAGCTCCGCAGTATAGCGTGTTCGGAAGCTTCTTATCGTGAACTTCCTGCATCAGCTCGATCGCCAGCCCGACGCCGTAGCGATTATCCCAGGCTTTCGCCATAATTTTCTTTGGATTGGCTAGCGGGGTAAATTCGCAAATGGGTACAATTTGCTGGCCTGGCTGTATGCCAAAGGATTCCGCTTCGGCACGATCATCCGCTCCAACGTCCAGATACATTGCTTTAATATCTACGGGCTTGCTGCGCGCGGCCTCATCCAACAAATGCGTCGGAGTAGAGCCGACCACGCCGATAATTGATCGCTCAGGGGTAATAATCTGCAAGCGTTGTGCTAATACCGCCTGGCTCCACCAACCGCCGAGCGGTTGGAAGGTGATCATTCCGCTGTCCGTAATGCCTGTAACCATAAATCCTACTTCGTCCATATGACCGGCTACCATGACTTTAGGTCCCTGCTCATCTCCACGAATTACACCGAACAGGCTGCCCAGCCGATCCTGTACAAATTCCTCCGTATATACTGATAGCTTCTCCTTCAGTAAGGCCCGAAGATTTCTTTCGAAACCCGGAGCAGCCGGAAATTCAGTTAGTTGTTTAAAAAGTGATAGTGTCTGTTCGTTCATATCCTGTGTCTCTCCTTCCGTCTATGTTTAGTATGAACTAGCTTTTCTGGATTGTCTATGCACCCCGATATGTCGCCGTGCATATAGTGCATGAGAGCATGCTGGGAGTCATAGGGAGGCAATTGCGATGGAACGTTATTCCAAGGACTGGCTGTTGATCTGCTTATTGTTCATTTTGCTCGTTATCGTGCTTCTATATTTGTAGCGACCCTAAGAAAAATAATGGCGGCGTAATCTCATGGTCAATATGACTATAGGCAAGCTGCTCTCAATTGGGGGAAGTGCCGCGTCCACTGGACGCGGCATTTGGCGTTCTGGGTATTTTTGCAATATGGATGATTTACCAAACATAACAAGCTTTGATCCGGCAAATAATATGTGGCAGAGCATGAATATACACGACAATTTGCAGTTTAATATGACGCATATGTAGAAAGGAGGAGTAGAGATTGCCTGCCAAAAGCAAATTCAGATCCAGAGTGAAGCTTAATTCCTTATCGATGAATGAACAGGAATACAAAGATCTCGCCAAGCAGCACAGGCCAAAGACAAATGTCGTTGGAAACTGCCTGAAAGCCTTTCTTGTAGGGGGGACGATCTGCCTGATTGGTCAGTGCATTCAACAGCTGTTTATGACATTTGCCAATATGACGTCCCAGGAGGCAAGCAGTCCTACCGTTGCCGTCTTGATCTTGATTTCCGTCATCCTGACCTCACTTGGGGTTTACGATAAAATAGCACAGTGGGCGGGAGCTGGTTCAGCTGTGCCTGTTACGGGCTTTGCGAACTCCATGTGTTCGTCGGCGATTGAATCGAAGGCGGAGGGGATCGTCCTTGGTGTAGGCGCCAATATGTTCAAGCTAGCGGGCTCCGTTATTGTGTTCGGTGTAGTAGCAGCGTTTGCTGTAGGCGTTGTGCACGTTATTTTTGGTTTGGGAGGAGTGCATTAGCGGTGTTAATCGGCTCGCAAACCTGGAGGTTCGACTCCAAACCATTCATTATCGGCGCATCCGCGGTCGTTGGCCCTGAAGAAGGAGCTGGACCGTTGTCGGCTGATTTTGACTTTAGCTATGACAATCTTGAAATTGACGAGAAAACGTGGGAGAAGGCTGAGCGCAAGCTACTGGAGCACGCGTCCGCACTTGCGCTCGTTCATGCTGGAATTTCTAGGGACGAGCTGCAGATTTTTATCGGCGGGGATTTGATGAATCAAATCATTAGCACCACATTTGCTGCGAGAAAGATCGCCGTTCCTTATCTTGGCGTATTCGGAGCCTGCTCTACGTCTATGGAAAGCCTGGCCCTGGCTGCACTTATTGTCGATTCAGGAGGGGCTCAGTATGCGATGGCTGGAACCGCCAGCCATAACTGCACGGTGGAGAAGCAGTTTCGTTATCCGACCGAATATGGTTCACAAAAGCCGCCGACTGCACAATATACGGTTACAGGCGCTGGCTGCGCCGTCGTATCGGCACAGGGTGTAGGACCGAGAATCACCCACGCAACGATTGGAAAGATTCAAGATCTCGGCGTTAAAGATCCCTTTAACATGGGGGAAGCGATGGCTCCGGCTGCAGCAGATACGATTGTGGCTCATTTTCGGGATACGGGGCGTACCCCGGCTGATTATGATTTAATCGTCACAGGGGATCTGGCTTCCGTCGGCCATGGCATTGTAAAGGATATGCTGAATAAAGATGGCCTATCCATGGCTGGAACAGAATTTAACGACTGCGGGCTTATGGTTTATGACCGGGAAAAGCAGCAATATGTTATGGCCGGAGGTAGCGGGTGCGGATGTTCTGCGGTGGTTACTTACGGACATATTTTCAAAAAATTAAAACGATTCGAGCTTAGCCGCGTGCTCATCATTGCGACAGGAGCCTTATTGTCTCCCTTGTCCTACCAGCAGGGAGAGAGCATCCCCTGTATTGCCCATGCGGTCGCTCTGGAAATGGAGGAAGGCGTGAAATGATTTTTCTATGGGCGTTTATCATTGGGGGACTGTTTTGCGTCGTCGGGCAATTAATGTTCGATGTTCTTAAACTCACTCCCGCTCACACGATGAGCACATTAGTTGTAATAGGAGCTCTAATGGATGCATTCGGCTGGTATGATCCACTTGTTAAATTCGCAGGGGCAGGAGCTTCTGTACCGATTACAAGCTTCGGAAATTCGCTCGTTCACGGCGCTTTGACCGAGCTGCAGAATGATGGCTGGATCGGGGTTATTACCGGGATCTTCGAAGTTACCAGCGCGGGTATCTCGGCGGCGATAATTTTCTCCTTTCTCGCCGCGCTTGTCGTACGTCCGAGAGGATAAATTGGATAAGTATTCCCCAGCGCTAATGAGGTGTGCCGAATACTGTTGAAGCAGCCAAAGAAGAAGTGATGGGCCTTGACCTGAGCTACTGAAGTATATCGCTTGTACTTGTAGTATTCCTGTTGGCGAGGTGCACCCCAAAGGTAGAGTAAAATCTAACTCTCGGGGTGTACTTTTAGTTGAGAAGATTTTGTAGCTGTAACCTGTTTGTAGCTGTAACCTGATTGGACGAATGTTACACGAAATTTTGTGCGGATATTGCATGCATGGAATGAATATTGTATGGATATTGCATGCATGGAAGGAATGCCGCACGCAGCACACAGGCGTCATATAAGCACCACACAAGTACCACGAAAAAACACCACGCAAGCAGCACGAAGAAACCCACGCAAGCACGATAAAGCATTGCACAGACAACCACGTATGCACCACACAAGTAGCACTCAAGTAGCACACAAGCACAGCGCCCTAGAAGTACGTAATGAAAGTTCTCAGCATTCACGGATGCATAAATAGTAACTGGATTTGTTGTAATTAAATGATACAATTTCTCGTCGAAAAAATAATTAACTGGATTCGATGTATTAAAAAAGATGATGCTGGACGAGTACGGCCAAAAACAATACATTAGATGCACGAAATCCACCTATTTTCACGGAAGCACCGGCTGGGAGGGAAATAGATACATGGAATCGATCTATCCTTAGGTTCGCACCTGTTCCCGGCAAAAGTGTGTGCTAACAGTGGATGTATGCTTTACGGGCATCTGTATAATCACAACTAATCGTTGCTACATACAACACCAACTATTAAACGCCGCATGTCTGCTACATACAACCAACCACTGAACGCCGCACGTTTTCTACATACAACCAGCTACTGAACGCCGCACGCTTGCTGCATTCAGGCCAACAAAAGTAATCGCATCGTATGTACATCGACAGGCTGCATCTATGTTATAGCAGCTATGTTCAAATGAGCCATCATCATACGCAATAGCTATAATTATAGCTGGAATCTTCTCCTGCACCACCCACCTGACCGTCAAGGTATTCAAAGGACGCCGCAAGATGCTTTTCTTCTGAAGGAATACTGTGAGTAGAGTGTACTTCCCCTCCTTGCTTCATGTACAATAAGTGTAAGTGTGACGAATTATGTCTGGGGAGGGAATTATTGATGCCCGTAAGAGAGCAATCGATACAAACGATGTCTGCTGTTCGCGCAAATCTGGAATCTTGCATACTAGGGAAAGAATTTGAAATAACTCTTCTTCTCACTGCTCTTCTTGCTGGAGGTCACGTTTTGATAGAAGATGTTCCCGGGACGGGGAAAACCCAGCTAATAAAAGCGATGGCGAGATCCATGAGCGGAGACTATCGACGCATCCAGTGTAATCCTGATATTTTACCGAGTGATATTACCGGCGTGTCCGTTTTCCATCCGCATGAAGAACAATTTGTATTTCGGCCGGGTCCAGTTATGACGAATATTCTGCTTGCGGATGAAATTAATCGAGCCACCACGAAGACGCAATCCGCTCTGCTTGAAGTGATGGAGGAACGCAGCGTAACTGCGGATGGACATACATATGAGCTTCCGCATCCATTTATGCTCTGTGCGACGCAAAATCCGATCGACTTCGAGGGAACCTACATGCTGCCGGAAGCTCAGCTCGACCGTTTTATGATGAAAATAGCGATGGGCTATCCTGATGAGGCGACGGAAAAGGCGATGCTGCAGTCCCATACGAAAGGCCAGCCGATCGATCAGCTTCAGGCGGTGACCACGATGGACGAAATCGCCGCTATCCAGGAAGAAATTCGCGATGTTTATTTAAGCGATGCGTTAAGTGACTATCTGCTTAACATCGTTCGTCGGACCCGGGAGCATGATGCCGTCATCCTTGGGGCCAGTCCGCGGGCTACGCTTGCTTTTGTGATGGCGGTCAAGGCGTATGCCTTCTTGCAAGAACGCGATTACGTCATCCCCGACGATATCAAGACGCTTACCACTTATGTATTAGGGCATCGGATTTTGCTTCGTCCTGAAGCTCGGCTTGGCAGCATGAGCTCCCAGCAGGTGCTTCAGCAAATTATCAATCAGGCCCATGTGCCTGTATCGTCGGTAGGTTAATGAGATGCGAGCCCTGCTTAATACATGGAGGTCAAGCTTACGTTCATTGAAGCTTTGGAGAATGGCCTCATTATGGCTGATATGTCTTCTCTATCTCTTATTCCAAGGCGGCAAAACTTCATTTATGTTGTTCGCGATGGTTACCCTGCTCGCAGGTTATTGGCTCCTCGGCAGCTTGGTTGGAATAAGGCAGATCAAGGGAAACAGGACGATGTTATCGCTTGAGGGGGAGCAATTTCTGCTGCAGGCAGGAGATCAGGCGCAGATCAAGCTCCATTTGCAGCTTCCGCGGCTGATGCCGATGCCCTACATTATCGTAAGAGAGGTTATGAAGCGTCATAACGGGGATTCATGGGCTTTTGAGGATAGCGTCGTACCACAAGTGCGCGGTGAAGCGGAGCTCGTGTATAATACGCCTGCACTTGAACGAGGTAAGTATGAATTTGTAAGTACGGAATGTACGTCAGAGGATATATTTGGATTAATGGAGCATCGTGGAACATTTCAAGCAGGCGGACAGTTTTGCGTGCTGCCCAGAACGGTGTTTATCCCGCATTGGCAGCTTTATAGCAGAAATTCAAGACTGCCTGGTCCGGAGACGGCTATGTCCAATTCCCGCCGGGAAACAACACAAATTAACGGAGTACGCGATTATGTATACGGTGACCGGATCTCAAGAATTCATTGGAATGCTACGGCAAGGACGGGGACGTGGAAATCGAAGGAGTTTGAACATGAGTCTCTACCGAAGACTGTTCTCGTGCTGGATGCGCACAAGAGTAGTTACGCAAGTTCGCAGCAATTTGAGTTAGCGGTATCTGTCAGCGCTTCTTTACTGGAGTATGGCTCGCGAGAAAGGATTAACATGGGGCTGTGCACGATGGGTAGGGAGCTTCGCAGATTTACGCCAGCCGAAGGGTATATTGAACGTCAGCAAATGATTCACCATTTGGTTGATATCGATGTGGACGGTGACGGGAGCCATCGAGGCAGGCTGGAGGAGATACGCGATTTTTTCCCGGCCGGATCCTTTTTTATATTTATTAGTCCGCTAGCGGATGAAACAGCGATGAGTGTACTGAACTGGGCAAAGACCAGGCAGATGACACCCTATCAAATCGAGGTTGGGGTTTCGGCTCAAGGAAAGACCACACGGTCATATTGGCAATCGGTCTTGCACAATCAGGGGATAAGAGCTGTACACATCTCCTCCTTGCAAGATCTTCCCATCGCGATGGGGGGAGGTCTGGCATGAGATTGGGGAAGCACACTGAGCCAGTATGGTACAGGCTCTCCGTTATTGTCTGGATGATGATTGTCGCTTTGCAGTGGATTGATTATACGGAGCCGATTTGGTATCAGGAGACGACAGCCCTAGTAACCACTACATTGATTGCTGTTGCCTTATGCGAAGCTTTGCTGCATTCTCGGCCATGGCTTAATTGGACGGTTAAGGCCCTTGCTGCCATAGTCATTCTTCGCATCGTTCTAGGCACTTATATTTATTATCCTTACGGCCCGATATTTCCAGATCAGGTTCGTCAATTGCTGGCGCATGCATCGCCTTATATTTGGTTCTCATTAAGTGCATGGGGGTTATTCGATTTATTGATCCGCTTGCTGACCGACAGAGCCAGAGTCATGATCTTCCTTAGCTTCAACTTGCTTGCGTTCACGATCCTCGACTCTTTTACTTCCTATTATTTATGGGGAAATGTGGCATGGCTCGTATTTGCTGGTCTTGGCTGGCTCGTATGCCTCCATCTTCGCAGGTTTCAGCTGAAATACCCTCAGGGATGGGTGAAGCTGCGCAAGGAACCGCTTAAGATCACGCTGAATATTATAGTTATTTTTGCTTCGGTGCTCCTGATTGGCATCAGTATGCCTGCTGTGTCTCCTACTTTAACCGACCCCTACTCGGCCTGGAAAAAAAGAACAACCCCTGTGCAGGTACCCGTGCCAGGAACAATTGCACCGAGCGAGGTAAGTCAACCTACGACGCCGAATTCCCCAGAGGAGGTTCTGTCCGGCTACAGCCGGGACGATACCCGATTAGGGGAAGGGTTTGATTTCAGTTACAGCCCTGTTATGAACGTTACTTCGGAGGTTCGCTCTTATTGGCGGGGGGAAACGCGTCGGATTTATACCGGTACAGGTTGGGCAGACCTAAGCAGGGAGGGTCGGGATACGCATTTTTATGCGGGAGGAACTCAAAGCGAACCATTGATTAATCGCGAAGCTGGCAAGATCCAGACTCGCATGGTAGAACAGATCGTAACGATGCAGACGGACCGGTCTTATCCCGTTCTGTTTGGGGGCTATTCCATTAGTAGTGTTGAAGTGCTGGATGAAGAAGAAGACATACGGCCGCGAATGAATTGGGCCAGTAAGGAAGCAGAACTGTATTGGAACGGATTTCGCGGTGCCGAGCTCGGTTATAATTATCCGAAGCGGTACAAGGTCATCGCTGAGATTCCGATTATTCCTGTGGAGGAATTGAGGCAAGCTAGTTATGACACGCTTTATCCTTCCCGTAGTGTAGATACTAAATACTTGCAGATCCCATCGGACTTTCCAGAGAGGGTACGTAGTTTGGCGGAGGAAGTAACAGCGGAGGGAAGTACCCCGTATGAGAAAATGGAGCTCCTTCAGTCGTATTTAAGGCAAAATTACGAGTATACGAATAAGCCGGATCTTTCACGAAAGCAAAGCAATGATTTCGTCGACAGCTTTTTGTTTGAAATTAAGCAGGGCTATTGCGATTATTATTCTACCTCTATGGTGATGATGGCCCGTTCACTCCAAATCCCCGCCAGATGGGTAAAAGGCTATGCGCCGGGCAGCATGCCCAGCATTGAAACGCTGCAGCGATTTCCAGAGATGGACACCGGATATAGAGTAAGCAATTCCGATGCTCATTCCTGGGCTGAGTTATACTTTGGCGAAGAATATGGCTGGATTCCGTTTGAAGCGACTCCGGGCTTTGATACGATACTGCTGACGCCGGAAGAGGAGAGCGTGGAGACATGGACGGAGGAGTTGGAGGAGGAGCGCGAGAGCATTCAGGAAAAATCAAGCATCCTGGATGAGATGGATCTTCGCACACTGCGCTGGGTTTTTGGTGTATCAGTTGCTGTGCTGGCCTTGTCTCTCGTTTATTTTTTTCGCTCGGAGCTGTATTTAATGCTGTTAAGAATCCGCCTTGGGCGCAGCTTGACTTTAGGGGAGAAAATCTCCTTTGAGGTGCTCAGCGTGGTGCGGCGATTAAGGCGGCATGGACTCTATAGAGAAGGGCACGAGACGATGAGGGAATCGTTTGTCCGCTGGGAAGTGGCGCAGCCTGAGTGGTCGCACTTGCTCCGACCGCTGCTGGTTAGCTTCGAGAAAGCGAACTACAGCCCGGAAGCTGTTTCGATGGAGGATTGGCAGCAAGTGAAGGAGCTTTCCCGCAAGCTACAGAAAGCGGTGCAAGCACGAAGGAAGTTAAGGTAGGTTTAAATAAGTAACTCAACTTTCGCAGCTCAAATCTCCAAACAAACCCTTAATATAGCTGGGTAAACCGGAGATCCATTCCTGTAGTTGACAAAATACAGCTGTTTTGTTCTTCTTTGTTTTCGCCTGGGACATTTCGAGAAATAAACTCATGAGCTGCTGAAGTGCAGTCTGGTAATCTAGATCGCGGACCTCATCAGCAAAGAGGAAAAAGAGTCCTCCCAATGTTCGGTCATCACTCGATTGGCGTCGTTCGTATTCCATCGCCAAATATCGGCTGAATACAATCGTGGTGTGGCTAATCAGCTGATCAAAGGAGCGGCCTTGGAATTCGGTTCCCAGTTTTAAGTAGCTTTTGGTGACTTTGAAAAAGGTCTCTATGCTCCAGCGCATACCGTAAATACGTACGATTTCAGTCGCATCAAGCGTCACATCTGTACTTAAAATCGCCAGCCACTCCCGTTTTTTATTCCGGTTGCGGACAAACACAAGCTTCACGGGTAGACCGCAGGCGGTGTGTACGATGATCGAGCCTTTAATATCTTTGGCATTCGATGCAGGAAGGCTTTGAAACACCTCGCGCAGTGTCATTCGCTTGCCTTGAACTAGATAGCGTTGTTTCATTTCTTTAACCATGCCAATCACGGGCAGACCTTGGCCAGTGAGCTCGCGAAGCAGTGGAGCTTGCGTAAACCAGCTATCCATAAGCACGTAATCAGCGGTGAATCCTCCACGTAAGGCTCGTTCCAGCAAGGCTACGACAGCATCCGGCTTTCGAGAAAAGGCCTCCATCCGGCGTTTGTAGCCGTTACTGCGTTTGGAAAGATTCGAAGCCATTTCGCACAGACGGTTGGCTAATTTAGCGGAAGACAGCATGACAAAATCAAGCGGAGCAAAACTAAATCCGTCTGACCAGCCTAGCGTTAGCATAGTGTAACCTTTGGTGAATTTGCCTGTGGAGTGGTCAAATACACGTGCCAAGAGTTCCGCTTTTCTGCTACGATTTCGGCTGAGCACGGAATCGTCAATAATGAACACACGTACCCGGTGGGACGAAATGAGCGATTCGAAATGGTGCACGATTCGAAGACTCAAAGCCTGCAAAAAGCGCCGCCAAGCAAAAGAAGCCTGATTCAAAAAACGGTAGATAACATCCTTGCCGGGAAGATCTGCTCCGCGATCACTTTCCAGGAGTCGAAACCAGTTTTTCCCCTCAAAGACCAAAGAGAACACGATTTGGAAAATCGCTAGACTTGAAAGACCGAAAGATTTAGAAATACCCGCTTGTCGTAACGTTTTTCCGATGTGGAGACTGGCAAAAATTTTGGGAAAGTGAGACTGTTCAGACAGGGAATGTTGTTGTAACATAGGGTTACACACCTTTCTTGTTGGTATGGTTGATTAGACACTTCCATGATACCAAACAAGCAAGGTGTTTTTTTGTCAATACGAGTAAATCTATTGAATTCTTCTTGCGCACTCAAGGGTTTAAGTCATTTTTCTAGGTGCGAAAGTTGAGTAAGTAATAAGTAAACAACAAAGAAATGCATGTTCTTCCGAAATGTCCCCGTGTACGCTTGCAACGGGGGCGTTTTCTTTTTTAAAATATAAGGAAGTCGGCGGAAGATTGTGGTATAGTTTGTCGTATGAAACCGAGGTGAACGTATTTGTTTGAGAGATTTTTGCCGAAGCTAAGAGTAAACAGCGTGTTTGATATCGACTTGGAAAGTCTTTACGCGCAAGGGTACCGGGGGATCATTACGGACTTGGACAATACCCTTGTTGGAGCAAAGGCTCCATTAGCGACGCCCGAGATCGTGGAATGGTTTGAAAAAGTGAAGAATTTCGGGTTTAAACTTGTCATTGTGTCAAACAATAATCTGGACAGGGTATCGAAGTTTGCTACCCCTTTGAATATTGAATATGTGCATGCGGCGAGAAAGCCATTAGGCGCTCCCTTCCATAGAGCACTAAGCATGATGGGACTAGCCCCGCAGGAGGCTATCGTTGTCGGCGATCAGTTGATGACCGATGTGTACGGGGGAAATCGTTTAGGGCTGTTCACTGTACTGGTGCTACCCATCGCCGTCACCGAAGAAGGCTTCGGTACCAGGTTTAACCGCCGGCTGGAACGAATCGTCAAGCGTCGGCTTCATAAGAGCGGATTATGGCTGGAGGAGGAAAAGAAGTGAGAGAGGGACAGGGCGTGTTAAACGCCGAACGCTGCAGCGGCTGTGGCATTAAACTGCAAAGTGAGCATAAGGATCAGCCGGGATACATCCCAGCGCAGGCAGTACAAAAGGAGATCGTGATTTGCCAGCGCTGCTTCCGGATCAAAAATTATAACGAATCCTCTTCCATTACGGTGGAGCAGGATGAGTTCCTGAGATTGCTGAGCCAAATCGGCGGCAAAGAAGCGCTGGTCATTCATATCGTCGATATTTTCGATTTCCAGGGCAGCGTCATTTCCGGTTTGCAGCGATTCGTGGGTAATAATCCCGTACTGTTAGCGGTAAATAAAATTGATCTATTGCCGAAAGTGACCAACTGGAATAAAGTCCGCAACTGGGTGCAGAAGGAAGCGAAAGATGCCGGGATTAAGGTGGAGGATATCATCCTGTGCAGCGCGAAGCAGAACAGCGGCTTTGATCGTTTGCTGGATGCCGTAGCCGAGTACCGCGGCAATCGCGATGTATATGTCGTTGGCGCCACCAATGTGGGAAAATCGACGTTAATCAACCGGCTTATTCGCGACTACAGCGACTTAGATCAGGAGTTAACGGTTTCACGTTACCCGGGAACCACGCTGGATATGGTACATATTCCATTGGATGATGGTCACTCGATTATCGATACGCCGGGAATTATGTACCCGTCTCGTTACAGCGAGCTTGTGAGCCCGGAGGACTTAGGTGCAATCCTTCCTGACAAACCGCTCAAACCTGCCGTTTATCAATTGAATGAGGGGCAGAGCTTGTTTTTTGGCGGCTTTGGACGATTTGACTTCATTCAGGGAGAGCGCCAATCCTTTACCTGCTTTGTGAGCGGCCGAGCCCCAATTCACCGGACGAAGCTGGAGAAAGCGGACGAGCTGTTCAGGACGCATGGCGGCGAGCTCCTGGCTCCGCCTGCTCGCGTAAACCTGGAGAAGCTGCCGGCGTGGACGCGACATGAATTTCGAATTCCCAAGAATAGCCGCCTAGATGTATTCATTTCAGGATTAGGCTGGATCAAAATCAATGGAGAGACGGGTGCTGTCGTTGCGGCTCATGTGCCAAAAGGGATCAAGGTCATGGTTCGTCCCTCGTTGATTTGATGGAAGTATTGATTAGATGGAGGGAATGAACGCGGAGGTATAGGGAGGTTGGACCAATAATGGGTAATGAGATGAAGGGGCAGGGTGAATTGCCGCTGCTGTTTGGCGTCATCGGGGATCCAATAACTCAAACGAAGTCGCCAGCCATGCATACAGCTGCGCTTCAAGCATCAGACCTTGCCGGCACTTATGTGCCGCTGCATGTCAAGAAGGAACAGCTTGCGGATGCTATTAAGGGCATAGTTGCTCTAGGTTACCGCGGCGTCAATGTCACCGTTCCTCATAAAGTGGATGTTATGAGGTATGTGGATGTAATTGATGAAGCAGCAAAGCAAATCGGTGCCGTCAATACCATCGTGAATGATAATGGCATGCTTACTGGATATAACACGGACGGGATCGGCTACATTCGGTCCCTTAAAGAAGAAGCTGTTCCTGATTTGTCAGGCAAGCATGTTCTTGTTATTGGTTGCGGCGGTGCAGCGAGGGGCATTATCTATGCGTTGTTGCAGGAGAAACCGGGGAAAGTGATCGTCGCTAACCGCACGAGACAGAAAGCTCAGGAGCTAGCGGACGAATGGGCTCATTTAGGAGCTATTAGCGCGTGTGGCATGGGGGAGTTGGCTCAGGCGGTTCAGAAGAACGATATCGACATTGTCATCAATACGACGTCTGTTGGAATGTATCCTAACGTCGGTGAGCTGCCGATGCCCACTGAGCTTTTGACGCCCCACATGGTCGTTAGCGATCTGATCTATAATCCACTGAAGACCGAGCTGTTGAGCAGGGCGGAGTCGATCGGCTGCCGCATTCATAACGGTCTGGGGATGTTCGTCTATCAAGGAGCTTACGCTTTTGAGTATTGGACGGGTCGGCCTGCACCAATTGAGGCGATGCGCACGGTTGTTTTGAATAGCTTACAGGTATGATGATTATTTTATATCACTCATTTTAGAATAGACAGTACATTTGAATAGTAAGGGGTTTTGAATTTAGATGCTAACGGGAAAACAAAAACGCTATTTGCGCAGCCTGGCGCACCATCTTCAGCCGATCTTTCAAGTCGGTAAAGGCGGTACGAACGATCAGGTTATCCGCCATATTTCTGAAGCGCTGGAACGCCGCGAATTAATCAAGGTTTCGATTCTGAACAATAACCTGGACGACCCGCAGGAAATCGCTGTTGAGCTGGCTGAAGGGGCAAATGCAGAGCTGGTGCAGCTCATCGGCAGAACGATCGTGCTGTACAAGGAATCGCGGGATTACAAACAAATCGAGCTGCCTTAAGCTGAGCCGGGGGGGATAGGAATGAAGAAGGTCGGCATTATGGGAGGCGCATTTGATCCGATCCATCTCGGTCATCTGTTGGCTGCAGAAAGAGCCCGCGAGCAATTCGAGCTGGAGGAGGTATGGTTCATGCCTTCGCATACGCCTCCTCATAAGCATCAATCCGGCGTTAGTGGAGAGCAGAGACTTGCCATGGTGACGGAAGCGATCCGAAGCAATCCGGCATTTAAGCCGCTCGATATTGAACTGCGCCGGGGCGGTGTTTCTTATACCGTCGATACGATCAAAGAGCTCCGTAAGGAGTATCCCGACTTGGAGTTTTACTTTATCATAGGTGCAGATATGGTCAATTATCTTCCGAAGTGGGAAGGCATCGACGCATTGACTGAAATGCTGAATTTCATCGGGCTGCAGCGCCCGGGGAGCTTTTTGGAGCTGGATACGTTACCGCCATTTATACAAGATGCTGTTCATCTGGCAGAAATGCCCTTGGTCGATATTTCGTCCAGTATGATTCGCAGCCGATTGGCTGCAGGTCATTCCATTAGGTACATGGTGCCGGATTCCGTGTATGATTATATGATAAGGAGCGGATTGTATGGACTTCACGCGTGAAGAATTAATGACTGCGGTATCCGGTCAAATGCCTGAGCGACGCTGGGGACATACTTTAGGTGTGATGGAATCCGCGGTCGCCCTTGCCCATCGCTACGGCGAGGAGCCAGAGCGAGCTGATTTGGCCGCTTTGCTGCATGACGTGGCTAAATATTGGCCGATCGATCAGCAGGAGTCGGTAATCCGCGATAATCAACTCAATATGGAACTGCTTGATTACGATAGACAGCTACTTCACGCAGAGGTAGGCGCCTTTGTAGCGAAGGAGAGGTACGGAATAGAAGATTCCGGTGTGCTCGATGCGATCCGCTACCATACATCGGGGCGCATTGGGATGACCAAGCTGGACAAAATCATTTGCCTTGCCGATTACATTGAGCCAGGACGGGATTTTCCGGGTGTGGAGCGCATTCGCGAGCTCGCCAAGCAAAGTCTGGAGGAGGCGCTCGTAGCAGCGCTGGACTCGACGATCTCCTTCTTGATTGAGAAGCGGAAGCGAATTTTTCCAATGACTGTATTGGCGCGCAATGATTTGATTAGGCAAATCAGCCGTTAATAAATGACCTATATACAACCATAATACAACGATAATTCAGGAGGTTCGTATGAATGCCGATTTCATCTAAACAATTGTTAGATCTCGCCGTACAAGCGGTAGATGAGAAAAAAGCAATGGATATTGTGGCGTTAGATTTAAAGGGGATTTCGCTGATTGCGGATTACTTTGTCATATGCCACGGTAATTCGGATATACAGGTTCAATCCATAGCGACGGAAGTTCGCAAACAGGCTCAGGAAGCCGGTGTAGACATTAAAGGAATTGAAGGAATGGATACCGCCCGCTGGGTGCTGATGGATCTTGGAGACGTCATTGTGCATATTTTCCACCGGGATGAACGTGAATACTACAATATTGAGCGGCTTTGGTCAGATGCTAAGGTCGTGGAGACGGTATGAGTCTGATCGCCGGTACTGTCGTATCACTGCTAATTGACCGTGAGGTATCGCCTTATGGTTATTTTCTAACGAATGGCATGCAGGATGTGCTGCTGCATTATTCCGAGCTGACCCGTGAAGTAAAGCCTGGGGAGACGGTGGAGGTATTCCTTTTCTATGATACCGAAGACCGTCTTGCGGCAACGATGAAGACACCTTATTTAACGTTAGGCGAGCTTGCATTGTTGGAAGTGGCGGATGTTCATCCCCGTCTAGGCTGCTTTCTCGAAATGGGGCTTGGTCGTCAATTGCTGCTGCCGATTCGGGAGCTGCCGGAACTACGTGAGCTGCATCCTCAGGTGGGTGATACTGTCTATGTCATTATGGAGCATGACAAGCAGGGCCGCTTAAAGGCTAAGCTGGCCGGGGAGCAGGAACTGGCTCCGAAGACCTTTCACGCTCCGACGACGTGGAAAAATGAGTGGGCCGAAGCTATCGTGTACAAGCCTTTGCAAATGGGCACCTTCGTTATTGTTGAAGGGGGCGTGCTTGGCTTCGGAGCGATCGGCATGATTCACTCTTCGGAACGGAGTCGGTTGCTCCGGCTTGGAGAGCGGGTCAAGGTTCGTATCGCTCATATTCGTGAGGACGGGCGAGTCAATTTGTCCATGGCTCCGCGCAAGGAAATTGGGCGGAACGAGGACTCTGAACGGATTTTGGCGTACTTGCAGGAGCGTCCTGGCGGAGGCATGCCTTATTCGGATACAACGCCGCCGGATTTGATCAAGCAGCGGTTCGGGATCAGTAAGTCAGCGTTCAAGCGGGCGCTCGGCAAGCTGATGAAGGAAGGCAAGGTTACCCAGAAGGAAAATTGGACTTATTTGGTCAGGGCTGACTCCAGTGAAGCTAATGAGTGAGGGAACCGGGGCTTAAATTCGTAGACGAGTTAATTGTTAATGGCCTCTGGTTAACCAGAGGAACGAGAGAGGTTCTGTGGCGCGTGCGAGTACGCGGATCACGGAATAAATTGATTTGATTAAGCAGATCATGCATGGAACATAGAGAGCAAAGATGTGGATTGCAGAAAGTCAGGTGACAGCGTGGCATCTTATCGTAAATTTGCCTATGTGTACGATGAATTGATGGAGGACATGCCTTACCCGGATTGGATACGTTTTGCGCGAACCGCTTGGGAACGTCTAGGCATGCCGCGAACGGTAGTTGAGCTCGGCTGCGGAACTGGGAGCATCACGATTCCTCTAGTGAATTCAGGTTTTGAAGTGACAGGTATCGACCTGTCAGCGGATATGCTTGCCGTAGCCCGGCGCAAAATGGAAGGAACCTCGCAGGGCGTGCGGCTGTTCCGCGAGGGCAGCGTTCGCTGGGTGCAGCAGGATATGAGAGATTGGGAGGCGCCGGAGCCGGTAGACTCTGTCATATCCTTTTGCGACTGTCTCAATTACTTGTTAGAAGAAGACGATATCATCCGAACGTTCCAAAGAACGTATCAGGGACTTAAACCCGGAGGCACCTTCCTGTTTGATGTCCATCATCCTAACACGTTGAAACGTTATGATGAAGAACAGCCGTTCATTTACGATGAGCGTTCGGTATCCTATATTTGGACTTGCGAGCGTGATGCGGCAAGGGATGAAATTCAGCATTATTTGTCCATCTTCGCCCGGGAAGAAAGCAGTGGTCCGGATATGTACCGCCGGTTTGAAGAGACGCATATTCAGCGGGCCTACGATCCGGCATGGATGAAGAGTGAATTACTTCGCTGCGGCTTTCGGGAGGTTACGATCTACGCCGACTTTGAATGGGTCGAGGCTGTGGATGACGCTGCCCGCTTGTTCTATGTAGCTGTGAAATGAAGTGACGATATGATGCGGAATCAGCCATACGGCCAATCATATAGCCAATCACAACAGGCCACCCTTTGGGGTGGCCTGTTGTGATTGGTCAGTTAAATCAGTAACCCATCGAACCCATTTAAACCATCTAACCATCTGAATCAGTTGCACTATTGAATTCATGGTGGGCAAGTACGAAAAA
Organism: Paenibacillus lentus; assembly: GCF_003931855.1. Taxonomy (NCBI): domain Bacteria; kingdom Bacillati; phylum Bacillota; class Bacilli; order Caryophanales; family Paenibacillaceae; genus Paenibacillus; species Paenibacillus lentus. The sequence continues at coordinate 2,677,958 of NZ_CP034248.1, forward strand.
TGTTTCTAAGATCACCGTTACGCTCAGATTTTTAGGTAATGAAGATGGAGTAAGAGGACGGAGTACAAAGATGGAGTATGAAGACGGAGTACAAAGATGGATTATGAAGACGGAGTATGAAGACGGAGTACAAAGATGAATTATGAAGATTCATAAGAGGTAAAAATCCAGTCACAAAGGAGACCACTACCGTATGCTCTCGATGCAGCCTTCTTTCAGTTTCTTTGGAATCCTTTTTCTACCTCGCCTATATCCCATTCTTTAGTTCCTCTTATGTGGAAAATCTTAATGGTCACGTGCGATGTTAAATGATTTAATGGTGCTAGCGACGCTAAAATGATCTAATGGTGCGAGTTATGTTAAAATGACCTAATGGTGAGTGTGAGCTAAAATGACCTAATGGTGAGTGTGAGCTAAAATGATCTAATGGTCACGTGCGATGTTAAAATCATCTAGTGGTGCTAGCAACATTAAAATGATCTAATGGTTGCCAGCGATGTTATTATGGGTAAAAAAGAGGTTTGCAAAATGTAGCGGTTGCCAGCGGCGCTATTTCCTGTTTCTTCGTGCACGGAGGGCTGTTTCGCCCAATTAAGCGTGTATACAACCGTTAGATAAGAAACCTTCGTTTTTTGGGTTGATTAAGCGCTAGGACAACCGTTAGCATTGCACTGTGCATTCAGGTTCGGTTCGCAGCCCTAACATTTTGCAATGCTATATCGCGTGCTTACTTCTTCTACTCTACTCTACACTGCTCATTGCTTCTACTCTTCCACCTTTAATCTATTTTCCATCCCAATTCCCCGCTCCGCTTGTCTATTCAAGATTCTTTACTTATTCGATATGCAGGTATGAAATTGAAATTCCTCACTATAGTTTTTAAGTCTTTATTTAAGTCTTTATTAAAATCTATATTTAAATCCATATTTAAGTCTTCAGTTCAAATCTTCAGTTCAAATCTTGAGTTCAACTAATATAGATGTTCTCCCGGGGTATGTTTCTTGTGGGACTCCGTCATCAGGTTGATTGAACAGGCGAAATAGAGTAGAGGATAGAGGCTTGTGATTCCGTGAGCATCTGCAATATCTCATCTTTGATACCTTCGGGCATTTGCAGTCACTATTTACTGGCTGATGTTCGCTTTAATGGTTACTTTATGTTTAATGGCTACTTTATCTTCGCTTTATGTTCGCTATATGTTTAATGGTTATTTTATGTTCGCTATATGTTTACTTTATGCTTACTTCATGGTTTTTATGGTTGAGTTTGCGACAATAACGGTTCTTAGCTGTAATCATATTTTCAACATGGGCGTTTCTGGATCAATGTGATTCTCGTGATTTAGAGGCGTTTTTGGCATTCCTAAAAAATTGACCCTGCCACCTAAAGATATGACATGTTTTTGGGCTTCAACCCTCGATAAGATGAAATTAAGCAACATTAGTATCACAAGAAAGAGGCAACTGAAAGAGGCAACTGAAAGAGGCAACTGAAAGAGACAACTAAGACATTTAGGGGGTTAACAAAATGGGGAAAAAGTTAAGAAAACCGGTTACGTTGCTATTGTCTTTATTTCTGGTTATCGGGCTTGCGGCTTGCGGCGGTAAGGACTCAGGTGGCGGAGGAAATTCTCCTTCGGTGAACGGCGGCGGGGAGTCTGCTGGCGGGAAAAGCCAGGCAAAAACTGATATTTTATTCTGGAGTCCTTTCTCTGGAGCGGATGGCCCATTTATGAAGAAGATCGTAGATAAATATAATTCTTCTCAAGATCAATACAAGGTCAATTTCGTCATTCAGCCGAGTGGAGAGTACTACAAGCAGCTTGACGTTGCACTCAGTACAGCGAAAGAGCGTCCGGATCTCATGATTATGCATGTGGATAATGTACCGACTTACGTGGACAAAGATCAGCTGCTGGCATTAGATGATATTGCCTCCTCGTCAGGAATCAGTAAAGAGGATTATGCTGAGGCTCCCGTAGAATATGCAACGATTGATGGAAAATGGTATAGCATTCCACTCGATATCCATCCAGTCGTTATGTATTACAACAAGGATTTGTTTGAAAAAGCAGGTATTAACTCTGCCCCAACCAATCGTGCCGAGTTTGAGGAGGCCGTCGCTAAGTTAACCGATAAAGACAAGGGCGTGTATGGCTATGTGCTTCCTACGCTGTGGCCGCAGCAGTTCATTTTCCCATCTCTGGTATGGCAAAATGGCGGCGAGCTCTGGGATGGCAGTGATGTAGCCTACAACTCTCCTGAAGCTGTAGAAATGGTGTCTTGGATGCGCAGCCTGGTTGATCAAGGTTATTCCCCAGGCAATGTTCAACAGGATGGAGAAAACACCTTGTTTCTACAAGGCAAAAATGCGATTCAATTCAACGGACCATGGATGAAATCGCAGTTTGACGAAGCTGGCTTGAATTATGGCGTAGCCCCGATTCCGCAAATTGGTAAAGTGAAAGCAGCAGCTTTCGCTGGTTCCCATGGCTTCGTTATTCCTAAAGCAGTAACTGATGAGGCCAAACTCGCAGGCATTGGTGATTTCTTAAAATATGTGGCAGATAATTCGATGGAATGGGCGGAATCCGGCCAAGCGCTAGCCTCTAAGACAATGGTAGAAAGCGAAGAATTCCAAAAGCTTGAGGTTCAGAGCAACATTGCCAGAGGCTTTGCCGATGTTCAATTTGCGCCGAACGTGCTCAACTGGGGAACGATCTCCGAGCCGATTTGGGGCGAGCTGAACAACGCGTTGTTAGGCAAGAAGGATCCGCAACAAGCAATGGATGATGCCGTCGCTAAATCGCGGCAGGCCATGAACAATTAACGACCCGAAGAAAAATTTTGAAGGAGACGGGGAATTGGCGGTGGCTGCTCTCTCGTCTCCTTTAAAATTCTAGGCCAATGAAGCAATGCCCCAGGGCGGGAGGGATAAATTTATGGTGAAAAGCTGGCACTCAAAATTAACATCATCGTTGTTCGTGCTTCCTTATTTCATTTGTTTTGCCGCTTTCTTATTATTTCCAATACTTTATGGTGTGTATATCAGCCTGCACAATTTCGAGCTGCTGTCGCCGGAGCATGATTTTGTAGGCTTAAAGCATTATGTGACGATTTTTACGCCGGGCACATACTTGAACAGCTTGTTCTTCAACGGGCTGTGGAACACGATTCAGTTCGTTATCTATTCCGTTCCCCTGCTAATTGTGGTCGGGCTTGGGCTGGCGATGCTGATCCAGCATCTCCCGGGGAAAATTCGCGGTTTGTTCCGCACGTTCTATTTTTTGCCGTATGCGCTGTCGGCGTCGGTCATGTCCGTCATTTGGCTGATGATTTTTGATACCAATTCCGGATTTCTAAACAGTTTGCTGACGAAGCTGAACATTCCGGCCATCCCCTGGTTGACCGATCAGCCGTGGGCCTGGGTATCGCTCATAACGACGACATTATGGTGGACGATCGGCTTTAATATGATTATTTTCATTAATGCCCTGAACCAGGTGCCTGAGGATTTCTATGAGGCTGCTTCGCTGGACGGAGCGAATGCATGGGATAAATTTTGGCATATTACGCTGCCTTCCATAAAGCCTGTCATGCTGTTCGTGATGATTACGTCTACGATTGCTTCGTTTAACGTCTTTGCTCAGCCATTCCTGCTTACCCGTGGCGGCCCGGGGGACAGCACGAAGGTGCTGCTGATCAACGTACTCGATCAGGCGTTTATTCGCAAGGAAATCGGCTCTGCTTCGGCAATGGCCATCTTAATGGCGTTGCTCATTATGATTATATCAGTAGTACAATTCAGACTGACTTACGGAAATAAGGGGGAAGAGTCATGAGCTTGAAACGGATTAAGACACTGCTGCTGGTTCTTCTCGCTTCGATCATTGCCGTCGTTTTCCTGCTGCCACTTGTATGGATGGTATCGACGTCTTTTAAGAACGACTTTGAAGCATTGTCCGGCAAAATGAACTTTATTCCGCTTAAGCCGACCTTTGATAACTATATCAAAGGGTTCAGTGGAGAATTGATGAATGTTCCGATCCTGCAATGGATTACGAACTCGCTGATGGTGGGAATCGCGGGGACGGCCATCGTACTGCTGATTGCTTCCATGGCGGCGTTTGCCTTGGCCAGATTGAAGGATCTGCCGTTGCGCCGTACACTGCTGTCGATGTTCATCGCCTCATTGATGATTCCCGGTGTCCTGACGTTTTTGCCGATGTATATGGAATTTAACGCGCTTGGGCTGATCAATACTTATGCTGCGCTTATATTGCCCTACACAGCGGGCGCCTTCGGCGTATTTCTGTTGTATCAGTTCTTTATATCCTTCCCGAAGGACATTGAGGAGGCGGCAAGAATTGATGGGGCAAACAAATGGAAGCTGTACACTCACATCATGCTTCCGTCATCGATATCTATCATGGTGACACTGCTCATATTTACGTTTATGGGGATTTACAACGATTTTGTATGGCCGCTCTATGCCACCACATCGCCGGAAATGCGCACGATTACTGCGGGGATCGCCATGATGGCTCAGGGCAGTTATACGCAGTCGTACGGCAAACTGATGGCCATGACAGCAGCGGCGGCGATTCCGGTCGTTATTATATTTATCCTTGGGCAGCGATCCTTCGTTAAGGCTATTACGCAGTCTGCTATCAAGTGATCGAGCGCTGAATTAGTGAAAGATCGCTGACGTTCAGTATCTGGTAGTGAAGCAGCAAATCCCAAAATCAAGAAATCAAAGAAGCAAAGACTCATAAACTCATAAACTCATAAACTCAAAGAACCAAAGAACCAAAGAACCAAAGAACCAAAGAATCAACGTAAGTTCATAGCATGATATGGGGTGGAGCCATGGACGACAGCCGGTTGTTGCGGAAACGCGGGATGAGGTATGGGGCGGCCTTACTCATAGGCATCGCCGTCATTGTTATAGTAGGAGTGATTGCGATGAGACAAACAGACAGTGGTATCGCTGACGAGAAATACAACGGACATGGGGGTACTTTCAAAAATCCATTGATCGATATGGATACCCCCGATCCAAGCGTTGTATACAAGGACGGGTATTATTACATGACGTTCACCCATAACGGAACGGATGTCATGGTCATGAAATCTAGAACGATCGATTTCAAGCAGGCTGAGAAGAAGGTGGTTTGGTACCCGCCGATCGATACGATGTATTCAGCTAATCTGTGGGCTCCGGAAATTCAGTACATCCGCGGCAAATGGTATATCTATTTTGCAGCGGACGACGGGCAGAATGAGAACCACCGGATGTACGCGCTGGAAGCGGTCGGAGAAGATCCGCTCGGCGAGTATGAATTCAAAGGGCAGATCACCGATGAGACGAATAAATGGGCCATCGACGGCCTGGTTATGGAGTATGAGGGGCAGCTGTATTTCGTCTGGTCCGGCTGGGAAGGGGACGTTAATATCCGGCAGAACACATATATTGCACCGATGAGTGATCCTGTGACGATTAGCGGGCCGCGGGTATTATTGTCCTCACCCGATCAGGAATGGGAGATGGCTGGAGGCCCGCCTTACATTCAGGAAGGGCAGGCAATTCTCTACCGGGAAGACCGTGTATTTATCGTATATTCGGGGGCAGGGAGCTGGACGCCATTCTATAGCCTTGGCCTGCTGGCGCTGAAGGAGGGGGGGAACCCGCTTCAGCCGGAGGACTGGCAGAGATCGCCAGAGCCGCTGATGACGCTGGACGAGGCAGCTGGCGTGTACGGCCCGGGGCATAATTCTTTCGTCAAGTCGCCCGATGGCACGGAAGACTGGATCGTCTACCATGCCACGACGAGTCCTACCGACGGCTGGAATAATCGCAAAGCCCGGGCGCAGCGCATTACTTGGAATAAGCAGGGGCTGCCGGAATTCGGAAAACCGTTGTCCTTGGATACGGCAATTCCGCTACCGTCGGGGTCTGGTGTGTACCAAGCTGGGCATGCCAACCGGGATGGAGAACGCCTGAGCTTCGGGAAGTTTGTAGCTACTGTCTCTACGGAGCTGCCGTTGTTAGTTCATTACAAGAACGAGACGGGCGTCTCTCGAATACTTGAGGTATGGGTGGACAATTCCCATGCGGGATCGCTAGAATTGCCAGTCACCGCACCGGATGAGATCGGTTATGCCTATGGACGTATTCGATTGGAAGCGGGGGGCGGTGAATTGACTCTCAAGGCGGGCAGGGATGACGCTGCAGATAATATTCTGGTCGGTGTCCGGGCGATCGAGCTGACGAGATATGAAGCGGAGACCGCTTCCTCCGGGCTTCAAGATATGGTGAGCGTTGATTTGTCCGCCTCCGGCGAAGGCGTGATGAAGCTGACGAGTGAGCAGGGTTCATCGGTGTCCTTCCGGCCAGTTCATGTACCTGAGGCTGGAAATTATCGTTTGATCCTTGGCATTTCCAATCCTGGGGAAGAGGAACAAACGGTTAAATTCAAAATCAATGGCAGCAAAGGGGGAGAGCTGAACGTACCGGCCACGGGACGAAACATTTTTACAGAAGTTGTGTTTGAAGGAAAGCTGCGAAGAGGTGATAATGAAATTATGATCGAAGGGGCTTCGGGTAATATGAGCCTCGATTATATGGACATTATCACTGATTAGTGTAACTTTCTTTGTCGTTAGGAGACGTGAATATGAAGAGACATTGCTGGAATAAAAATCGCAGCAAAACAACGATTGGATTGATCTCATGGACTGTACTTTTGCTCCTGCTGCCCGGGTGCATGGGACAGAACTCGGGAGGGGCGCCGATATCTAAGCCCGCTCATGTCGTTCGCTTGGAATACTGGACGCCCTTCAGCGGCGGGGATAACCAATTCATGACCGAAATGGTGGAGCAGTTCAATATGGAGCATCCGGAAATCCAGGTCACTCAGAAAAATTCGCGTCTTGATGATTACTACTCGCGGTTGAAAACAGCCGTATTATCAGGCAACGCTCCGGACGTGGCGATCGTGCATTCGACGATCATGCCGCAGTTTGTCCAGAACGGATATGTGGAGAAGCTGACGACCGAGGCCAAAGACATCGGCATCGATTGGAAACGCTTTAATCCAAACATTCTGCGTTCTGTATCCTATGAGGATGAATATTACGGAATACCGCTCGATACGCATGCTCTGGTGATGTACTACAACAAGGACTGGCTGTCTAAAGCCGGTTTGCTGGATGAGGCGCAAAGACCTGTGATTCCCAAGGGAGCAGCCGGATTCAAGTCCTTCCTGGAGCAAATTCGGGGGACCGTACCGTCCGATATCGCTCCTTTAGCCCAGCCCAGCACGCGGATCGATTCAGTCTGGTTATGGTGGAGCTTGTATAACCAGATGATAGATGGTGGGCAATTCTACAGCGAAGATGGGACGGGGGCTGTATTCAATAATCCTGCTTCGTTAACAGCGCTGAGCTTCGTGAATGAGCTGTATAAAGATAAGCTGATCCCTTCCGATATCAACGATGCTTTCCAATTGTTCTATGATGGGAAAGCAGCGGTATTGATTACAGGGATGTGGGGAACAGGTGCTTTTGAGAAGGCGCAGGGGCTGCATTTCGGGGTTATTCCGATGCCGACTTTATATGATCGTCCGGCGGTATGGGGAGATTCTCATAATCTTTCTATTCCTATGAAACGAGGGATGACAGAAGAGAAGAGAGAAGCGGTTCTGACCTTTGCGAATTGGATCGTAGGGCATGGTGATATGTGGGCCAAGGCGGGGCATGTTCCCAGCATGACCGAGCTTACAAGGTCTGAAGTATTCAATGAGCTCGAATATCGGAGCGATTATGCCGCTACGGCCAACTATGTCGCATACTGGCCGAGGAACGCTAAACAGTGGAGCGTTAATGAGCGGATTATTAACGAATTCGAGAGAATGATCTACGGTTACCAGACGCCAGAGGAAGCGCTCGACACGGCCGTCAAGAAAATCAACGCGGATTTGCGCAAGTGAGGGGCAGCTATGACGAGACTACGACGAGGAATTCAATGGCTCAGAAATTTGAAGCTGGCACAGAAGTGGATCCTCATAAATTCCGTGTTGATCGTGATTCCACTAGGAGCGCTTGGCATTTACGCGTTTTCCAGCTTTCGCGGGACGTTAGAAACTAACGTTGGCGAATCCCAATTGCAGACGATGAAGCAGATAACTCTCAATATTGACACTTATATGGAAGAGTTGAACCGACTCTCGCTGATGCCTTATCAGTATCAAGACATTCTCGATTATTTGGCATCAGAAAGGAAACCTGGCGCTTCTCTTAGTTTGGAAGAAATTAGTTTACTCAACAATTTCGTATCCAAGGTATTTCTGAATGGAAGAATCGATATTATGGGTGTTTCCCTCTATGGCTCCAAAGGGGCGTCCTATGTCGTCATGCCGGAGAGCCAGTATGTTACGACATATAGGCTTGACGAGGATGCGGAATGGATCAAGGAAGCACAGGGTCAGTTCGGTGAGCTGATCTTTCTAACGACCCATGAGCTTAAGCCGACGAGTGGCTCGGTCTACGAGGTGTTCTCCATCGTGAGAGAGCTGCGTAGTTTCGATAGCGGGAAGTCGCTTGGCTATATTGTACTTGACGTCGATCCGGCGGTCGTCGGGCAAATTTTGGCGCAGGTTCAGCTTGGACGCAGAGAATCTCTTTATATCACGAATGCCAGAGGGGATCTCGTCATTCGTAAAGGTTCTGCTGTTCCAGAGGTAGACGGCGCGGTGATTCCGTTCAGCGGGGAAGGTGTGACTCATCTAGAAGCGAACGGCGAACGGCTGCTTGTCTCTTATGCCACATCTGAGCTGACACAGTGGACGACTGTCGGTGCCGTTCCGGTCTCCGAATTGATGCAGGACAGCTTGCAGGTTCGCAACTCGATCACGATCATGGGGATCATCTGCGTGGGATTAGCGATGCTGTTCTCCGTATTTACGGCGTACCGGATTACACTGCCAATCCGCAAGCTGAGTCGGTTAATGAAAAAGGTGGAGAAGGGCCAGCTTGAGGTGGACTTTCCTGTGAATCAATGGGATGAGGTAGGGCAGTTGGGTAGCGCTTTTAATAGAATGGTGTCCCGACTGAGCGAGCTTGGCTACTTGCTCTATGAAACTGAGATTCGGGAGAAGGACGCGCAAATTGCTGCGCTTCAGAGCAAGATCAATCCTCATTTTCTCTACAACACGCTTGGATCGATCAGTATGTACGCAGAGCTTGAGGGAAGCAAAGAAATTACGACGATGACGAATAATCTTAGCCGTATTCTGAGGTACTCTTTGAATGCCCACCAGTCCGGAGTCGTTCTGAAAGACGAGATCGAGCATATCCGAAGCTATATGGCGATACAGAAGCTGCGTTATGATGAGCGGCTTCATTTCACACTCGATATCGCGGCGGAGGCGATGGACTGCGCCGTCATTCCGCTGATGATTCAGCCGATCGTAGAGAATTCCTTCAAGCATGGCCTTGACAAAGGAATAGGCGAGGGGCGGATCTCTCTGACTGGAGGGATTCAGGATGGACTGCTGCTGCTGACTGTGGAGGATGACGGAATTGGCTTAACTACTGCCCAGCTTGAGCATCTTCGCCGCCAGCTCGCATACTCGCGAGATCTTGGCGGAGAGACGGGCAATGGGCTGCTCAACGTACACCGACGCCTTGTGCTTTGCTATGGCGAGAGATACGGACTTACCATCGATAGTATGCCTTATCAAGGGGTACGTGTTACCTTGACGATCCCGGCCAAGCATATGTCCAAGGACGAGAAGAATCACGCACCGACTGTTTTTCATTCCACATCATGAGCTAACTAAGGAGGGTCATTTTATGCCAAAAATTCTGATCGTCGATGATGAGAAGATATTTCGGAGGGGTCTGCGGGCCATGATTACATCCTTAGATCCGGAATGGGAGATCGTAGGGGATGCTTCCGACGGTTATGAAGCTCTGGATTGCGCAGAGGTGCTGCAGCCTGACGTCATATTAACCGATATCCGCATGCCACGGATGGACGGCATCGCATTACAGCGGGTTGTAAAGGAGCGATTCCCGTATATGGAATGCGTGGTGGTCAGCGGATATGAAGATTTTAATTACGCGCTCCAGTCAATGAGATACGGGGCTAAGGATTATCTCATGAAGCCGGTGGAGCGGAGCGAGCTGGGACGGATTCTCGACAAGCTGAAAGAGGAGATGGTCAAACGGGGCAGCTCCTCGGCGGCCAGATTTGACCAGGAGGAGAATGAGCTTATCCGCCGCCATGTTAGCGAATCCGTTATTGCAGGATTGATGAGAGGGTTAGTGCAGCAGCATCATGTGGATCTGCTGCGCAAGATCGGCGTTGATTTTGACCAGCCTTATTATTGCTGTTTTCTAATTAAACTCGATAAGGGCTCCATAGGCTCGGAACGATATTTAAAAGCCGATCCTTCGCTATTTCAACTCTATATCCGCCAGTTTGTGCAGGAGATGGTCAATAAGCGAATGAAAGGTTACAGCCTTGTCCTATCTGATTCCGAGGTGGCGGCCATCGTCAATTTGAGCAGCGATGACAGCCTAGGACTGACAGAACTGGCCGAATCGATCCGTCGGCAGATTAGCTCTTTATCCAATCTCACCGTAACGATCGGTGTCGGCCGGATAGCGGAAGGAGTCAACTCGATTTCGGATTCTTACCGGGATGCCGAAATCAGCTTGCTATACCGGCTGATCGTAGGGGGCGACAAGGTGCTTCATTATGATGCGATCCGCCGGGATCATGATCTATATCTTGAGGTTGATGTCGAGTCCTGGGGAGAGATGGAGCGTGCTGTCCTTGAAGGACGGGAGGAGGAAGCGGCCAGCCGTGTGGAATCGGAGATTGGCAGCCTGTGCCGGCAAGCGACGAGCCCGGAACTCATTTATCAAAAAATATGCAAGCTACTTATCCAATTCTACGAAGCGGCCGAAAAGCTGAATTTGACCAAGGCATGGCTCGGAGAGCGAGATATTCGCAGCCTGATATTCGAGGTATGTTCAATTACATCAAGCGAAGAGCTGATGAACGAGTGTCGCATGCTGCTGGCGGGGCTGGCGCGTTGTATTGTCGATTCCAGGCTCGAAATTGAGCATGATCCGATCGATCAGGCGGTGCAGTATTTGGATTCTAATTTCCACAAGCCAGTTACTCTGAATGAGGTAGCAGGGCAGGTGCACTTAAATCCGGCTTATTTCAGTTCATTGTTCAAGCAGCGAACCGGTACCAGCTTTGTGGAGCGTTTGACGTCGATTCGCGTTGAGGAGGCGAAGCGACGGCTTATGGATACCGATGATATTATCGCAGTCATCGCCGAGGAAACCGGATTTCCGAATTTGCGACATTTTTACCGAGTGTTCAAGCGGGAGACGAAGCTCTCGCCGAAGGATTATCGCCTGAGCTTCCGCAAGGAAAAGCTGGGTAATGCAGTAATCACGTATGACAAAACGCATTCTGGCACGATGTAATTGATAAAAGTTAACACTAATAGGAGGTATGAATCAGTGACTAATATCCACAGCAATCAAATGATTCCGCGTGAGGAATATCCAAGACCACAGTATGTTCGTGCGGATTGGCTGAATTTAAACGGGGAGTGGGAATTCTCTTTTGATGACGATCGTATCGGAGAGCGGGAAAAATGGTACAGAAAGGAATTTGCGACTCCATATCCGCATTCAATTACAGTTCCCTTCGTATTCCAAAGCAAGCTGAGCGGCATCGGCAACCCTGAATTCCATGATGTCATCTGGTATCGCCGCAGCTTTGACTTGCCGGAGGCATGGAGTGGAAAGCGGATCATACTTCATTTCGGCGCGGTTGATTACTTAGCCAAAGTATGGGTTAACGGTGAACTGGCTGTAGTTCACGAAGGAGGACACACGCCTTTCCAAGCGGATATTACGAATTTCCTCGTTACTGGAAGCCAGACGATTACTGTCTGTGTGGAGGATTTCAGCCGGGACATTACGCTGCCGCGAGGCAAGCAATATTGGCTGGAGAATTCGGCAAGCATATTCTACACGCGAACAACGGGGATCTGGCAGACAGTGTGGCTTGAGCCCGTAGAACAGGTGCATCTGGAGCGGGTGGCCATGACTCCGGATATCGACCGGAATGAAATCCAGGTTCATACTTTCATTGAAGGGCTGCCGGGCGAGACGGAATTGGAGCTTGAAGTGACGGTGTCTTTTCAAGGAGAACAGATTGCTTGTGATCGCTACAAGGTGCTTCGCCCGGAGGAACACCGCAGCATTCACCTTCATGATTTTGCCGAGCATGGGCTGGGGCGACTTTGGTCGCCGGAGCATCCAAATCTGTATGATATTACGTTCAAGCTGGTCGGCGGGGATCGTGTGCTGGATGAGGTGGACAGCTATTTCGGCATGCGTAAAGTGTCTATTGAAAATGGCAAGCTTTGCTTGAACAACCGCCCATATTACCAGCGGCTTGTGCTGGATCAGGGCTATTTTGAGGAAGGCATACTCACCGCGCCAAGCGACGAAGATTTGAAGCGGGATGTTGAGCTTGCTAAAGAGATGGGCTTCAATGGCTTGCGGAAGCATCAGAAGATGGAGGATCCGCGCTTCCTGTATTGGTGTGACAAAATCGGTATGCTCGTATGGGGCGAGGCGGCGAATGCCTATGCGTACTCCGAGAACTATGTTCGGCAGTTTACGAGTGAATGGCAGGAGATTATTCAGCGTGATTACAACCATCCTTGTATCATCACGTGGGTACCGCTGAATGAGAGTTGGGGAATTCCGAATGTGCAGATCGATGCGAAGCAGCAGCAGCATGGTCTTGCCATGTATCATCTAACAAAATCAATTGATCAGACACGGCCTGTCGTGTATAACGACGGCTGGGAGCATATGACGACAGATCTGGTGACGATTCATGATTATGAAAGTCGGCGTGAGGTGCTTGAAGCCAGATATGCATCTGCGGAATCCACGCTGAATGCCATGCCTGCAAACCGCAGCATATTTGTCGGCGGAGCCGCTTATACCGGACAGCCTATTCTGGTGACGGAGTTCGGCGGAATTGCCTTCAAGGCGAGTGAATGGGAAGGCTGGGGATACTCGGGTGCGGATAATGAGGAGGATTATTTGAAACGGCTGAAGGACGTCGTTGATCCGATGTACGCCTCCCCGGTTTTACAAGGTTTTTGCTATACCCAGCTAACGGATGTGGAGCAGGAAATCAATGGACTTCTGACGTATGACAGAAAACCAAAAGCTCCATTAGAACGAATTCGGGAAATTATTACGGGAGCCCGTGCGGACTAAGTCTTTGTATTAAATCAACTTAATAAACAGATTTGACAGTCAAAGCTGGCGTGGGGTTGAACTGCGTCAGCTTTGTTGTCTACGCCAGACATCGGCGAAACTTGGTGTGAAATAGCTGTCGAGCGCTTTTCGATAGCTTTTTTTTTTGCGCGACTGGCAGAGGAATCACCTCGGAGTTTATGCGTCCTCTTCAGTGATTTGGAAAAATAATTAGTTATTATGAGTATAATTGAGTATAATTGAATACAAACCAGTGTTCTATAGAGGAGATATTTCTATGGATTCGGAGATCGAGATCATGACGATAGCTCAGGTTGCGAATTATTTGCAGCTTAGTGAGGTAACAACCTATAAGATGGTGAACGAGGGAGTCATTCCAGCTTTTAAAATCGGCAGGCATTGGAGGGTTAAGAGGAGTGATCTGTTCGATCTGATTGAACGGTTGAAACATGGTGAGCATGGTCAAAAACTATAGAGAGTAACAAAATTATAGAGAGCCATACAATACTATCATAAAGTCCGGCCCTCACAGGTGACCGGTATTTTGCAAGAGAGGAATTAAGCACATAATGAATGAAGAAGCTAGCAAAACTGCGAAGACTACGAAGACCGCGAAGACACAGCGCCGCCCTAAATCGTCCCCCCCGCCGGTTCGAATTTTTGCGTTGGGCGGTCTAGGAGAAATCGGTAAAAATATGTACGTTGTGGAGTACAGAAATGAACTCATCATCATTGATGCAGGCTTGAAATTCCCCGATTCGCGCCTATCCGGAATTGATTATATTATTCCCGATATGAGTTATCTAGTTGCCAACAAGCATAAAATCAAAGGATTGTTTATTACGCATGGACATGAGGATCATATTGGGGCCATTCCCTTCTTGCTCCGTCAGCTGCAAATTCCGATTTATGGGGGACCGCTGACCATCGGTCTTGTCCGTGCTAAATTGGAGGAATACCGCCTGCTCGGACAAGCCGAGCTGCATGTATTTCATGAAGACGATCGGTATGTTTTCCAGCATCTTTCCGTCCATTTTTTCAGGACAACCCATAGTATTCCTGACGCATTTGGGATCGTTGTCGATACGCCATACGGCCCGGTCGTACATACCGGGGATTTCAAGTTTGACTTTACGCCGGAGGATAAGCCGGCCGACCTGTCCAAAATGGCCAGCGTCGGGGGCGAGGGTGTTCTTGCGCTTCTGGCGGATAGCACAAACAGCGAACGGGAGGGCTTCACCCCTTCCGAGCGCAAGGTTGGGAACGCGATTCTTGAATCGTTCAAGCAGTGCGAGGGCCGCATCTTGTTCGCGACCTTTGCATCCAACGTACACCGCCTGCAGCAGGTGGTGGAGGCTGCAATGCAATGCGACCGCAAAATCGCTGTTATCGGACGGAGCATGGAGAAGGTATTTACGATTGGTCAGGAACTCGGATATATCCGCGTGCCTGATGGCATGCTCATTGATGTGAAGCATATTGACCGTTATGAGGACAATCGGGTGCTGATCGTTTGTACGGGAAGCCAAGGAGAGCCAAATGCAGCGCTGAGCCGGATCGCTTCCGGGGCGCATCGCTCTGTACAAATTTACCCTGGGGATTCGGTTATATTCTCCTCCTCTCCCATTCCAGGGAACGAGCAAAACATTAATCGAAGCATTGATATGCTGATGAGAGCAGGGGCTCATGTTATATACGGTTCCATCATTGATATCCATACCTCGGGTCACGGAAATCGGGAGGATCTGAAGCTCATGCTAAGCATTATCCGTCCGAAATACTTCATTCCGATTCACGGGGAATATCGTATGCTGCTCGCCCACCGCAGTCTGGCGATGCAGACGGGGATATCGGAAGACCGCATCTTTGTCATGAACGTCGGAGATACATTGTCTGTATATCGCAACCGTGCCAAGAAAGGCCGTTCGGTTTCATCCGGAGAAGTCTTCATCAGCAATGGCGAGATGAGAACCTACGAGGACGAGCTCGTGGAAGAGCGGGGCGAATTGGCGAGAGAGGGCATCGTTATCGTCGTCATGACGATTGACGCTGAGACCGGGCAAATTCTTGCTGGTCCGGATATCGTGACCCGCGGCTTCGTTTATATGCAGGACGCGCGCCCGCTGCTGCGGCGAGCAGAAACGACGCTGAAGCGCAACCTATCCAGACAGGGAGAGCGCCAGGAGTATAATCGTTCGGATTGGGTGCGGTCGACGCACCGGATCATGCGCAGATTTTTTATGAAAGAAGTAGGCCGAGCGCCTCATATTATGCCATCAATATTAGAGGTTTAGTTTGTAGAAAGAGCCTTCCCTGCGGGGAGGCTCTTTTTTGGCGTTAATGTTAGTAGTCAGCCATCACGGCCACAATGTCCTTGCGCAATATAGAGCCTATTTTTCCCTGTGAGTATTAAAAGCAAGTCAAGATGAGAATAATCAAAAGCATAACAGAAACAACCAATGAACTTAATTCAGGGGGTTTTTGAATCAACAGAATATAAAATTCATTCATTGTGGAAATTATCTTGTAGGGAAGAAATGAAGGAGGCCAATTGCATTGAAGGAGAACTTATTTCAAAAATTACGCGAAAAGAAAAACCGAATCATCGAGATTAGACGTTATTTGCATGCGCATCCGGAGTTATCATTTCATGAAGAGAACACAGCTAAATATATTGCGGACTTTTATACCGGTAAGGATTGTGATATACGCAAAAATGTTGGCGGAAATGGCATTGTCGTTACGATCGATAGTGGCAAACCTGGAAAGACGGTAGCCATTCGTGCAGATTTTGATGCGCTTCCGATTATGGAGGAGACCGGCCTTTCATTTGCTTCGAAGACACCTGGCGTGATGCATGCCTGCGGGCATGATGGGCATACTGCTTATATGCTAATTCTCGGGGAAACATTGATCGAAATGAAGGATCAGCTTCAGGGCAAGGTTGTGATTCTGCACCAGCATGCGGAAGAAACGCCTCCAGGCGGAGCCATACAAATGATAAAGGATGGCTGTCTTGATGGCGTCGATCATGTGATCGGTATTCATGTCATGTCTACGATGGAAACGGGAAAAATATATTATCGCGAAGGGAATATACAAACCGGACGTGCTTACTTCAAAGTAAAAATCAATGGTAAAGGAGGCCATGGCTCTTCGCCACATATGGCTAATGATGCGATTGTTGTCGGCAGCTACTTCGTTCAGGCTGTACAGACCATTATTAGCCGCCGCCTGAACCCGTTTGATGTAGCATCGATCACGATCGGTTCCTTCGATGGAAAAGGGAGTTTCAATGTCATTAAAGATGCAGTTGTACTAGAAGGCGATGTACGGGTGATGACCGAGGATTCCAGAGAATTGGTCGAACGGGAAATTCGGCGACTGCTCAATGGATTGCAGGAGATGTTCGGAATTACGTATGAACTGGATTACCTGAATGATTATCCTGTACTTTACAATGATCCTGAGTTAACAGAATTCGTAGTGAATTCGCTAAAGAACAGCTCAATTTCTGGGGTGACGGGAATTGAACGGTGTGAGCCGCAACCACCATCGGAAGACTTCGCATATTATGCTAAAGAACGTCCAAGCGTATTTTTCTATGTGGGGGCGATGCCAGCAGATGGGAAAGCTTATCCTCATCATCACCCTAAGTTCAATATTAATGAGGACAGTCTGCTTATTGCAGCAGAGGCGATGGGCGCTGTAGTTATAGACTACCTAAGAGAGGACGACACACAAAATGGAAACAACTCAGTACAGAGGCTCAAATAGGCTAATCATCGGGATTGTATTTGGTGTAATTACATTCTGGCTATTTGCTCAATCTATGGTTAATGTTGTACCAGCTGTTCAGGCTGATCTAGGGATTCCCCTTGATATCATCAATATCGCGATCAGTTTGACCGCATTATTCTCAGGAATTTTTATCGTTGTTGCCGGAGGAATGGCGGACAAGTATGGGCGTATGAAGTTGACTTATATCGGAATGGTGCTTAGCATCATTGGCTCATTATGCCTTGTATTTGCTCAGGGCTCCATTCTGTTGATTATTGGTCGTATCATTCAAGGGATGTCTGGCGCGTGTATTATGCCGGCTACGATGGCTATCGTTAAAGCCTACTATGAGGGAGCGGATCGTCAGCGGGCGCTAAGCTATTGGTCCATCGGGTCTTGGGGTGGCTCGGGCGTATGTTCGTTTGCCGGGGGGGCAATTGCTACCTATTTGGGATGGCGTTGGATTTTTATTTTTTCTATTGTGATTGCCATACTTGGGATATTCCTCATGAAAGGGACCCCCGAGAGCAAGTTTGAACAAAGCGGCAGCTCCAAATTCGACACTAGTGGTCTGCTGGCCTTCATCGTTGCCATGGTCTCTTTGAATCTGATCATTACACAAGGTGCTTCGTTTGGATGGACTAGTGTGATCACGATAGCTTTAATGGTTGGTTTTTTGCTGTTCACCTATATTTTCTTCAGGATTGAAACGCATAAAGCTGGTAAGGGCTTTTTCGATTTCTCACTGTTTAAGAATAAAGCCTATTCCGGTGCAACGATCTCTAATTTCCTGTTGAACGCGGTGGCTGGTACGCTTGTTGTTACCAATACGTATATTCAGATCGGCCGGGGTTTTACTGCTTTTACTACCGGGATGCTATCCCTCGGATATTTGGTGAGTGTATTGGCTATGATTCGGGTCGGGGAGAAGATTTTGCAGAGAATTGGCGCTCGTAAACCGATGCTGATTGGCACGCTGATCACAGGGGTCGGGATCGCCTTGGCCGCTTGTACATTTATACCAGGATTCCTCTATTCCATTGTGGTGTTTGTCGGTTTTGCGCTATTCGGGATCGGTCTTGGTATGTATGCCACGCCATCGACCGATACAGCTGTAACTAATGCACCTTCTGATAAAGTTGGGATCGCGTCGGGGATCTACAAGATGGCCAGCTCCCTGGGCGGGGCCTTTGGCGTAGCGATTTCCGCAGCTGTGTACGGAGCCATTGCGGCTACGGGCAACCTCGAATTGGCAGTATCTACAGGTTTACTTGTCAATGTTGCTTTCTGCGTACTGTCCATATTTGCTGTTCTGGCTATGATTCCTGGTGGCATGAGAGCAGAGGAGCAAAAGAAGCCGAGAATCGCTAAACCACAAAAAGTTTAAATGATGATTTCATCTAAATAAGCAAACGGGGGACGACTTATGCGAAATCAATTATTTAGTATGCTTGAGGCCCGAAAGGCAGAAATGATTGATATTCGGAGATATCTGCATGCGCATCCCGAACTGTCTTTTCATGAACAAGCGACATCGGAATATATAGCCGACTTCTATCAAGGCAAAGAGGTGGAGATTCAAAGGAAATGGGACGGCTATGGCATGATCGTAACGATTCGCGGCGGTAAACCTGGCAAGACGATTGCGCTTCGCGCAGATTTCGATGCTTTGCCGATTACGGAGCAGACCGACCTGCCGTTTGCATCCGAGAACCCCGGTGTCATGCATGCCTGCGGTCATGATGGCCATACCGCCTATTTGATGGTGCTCGCAGATTGTCTCATTCAACTGAAGAAGGATATTCCCGGGACGATCAAGATCATCCATCAGCATGCGGAAGAGACTCCTCCAGGTGGAGCCAAGGCCATCGTGGAATCAGGTCTGCTGGACGATGTGGATCAAATCTTCGGCATTCATTTATTTCCAACCTCACCGGCAGGAACAGTTACTTATCGCAGCGGTTATGCGATGGCGGGAAGAAGTTACTTCAAACTGATCATTCGTGGCAAAGGCGGTCATGGGTCTTCCCCGCATATGGCAAATGACGCGATTGTCGCGGCTAGTCATTTCGTTACTGCTGTCCAGATGATTGTGAGTCGACGATTAAACCCGTTTGAGACCGGGGTAGTCACAATTGGCTCTTTTGACGGAAAAGGAAGCTTTAATGTCATCAAGGATTCGGTTGTGCTGGAAGGCGATGTTCGTTACATGACGAAAGAGGCGCAACAACTGATCGATCAGGAGGTTCACCGGATCGTGAAGGGGATCGAGAGTATGTTCGGCGTAACGGCAGAGCTGACTTATACGGCGGATTATCCTCCGTTATACAATGATCCTGAAATCACCGCTAATGTAGTCAAGTATCTCAACCGGAGCGTAGGCGATTATCTGACTGCCGTTTCAGAAGCGGGTATGCTGTCTGGATCGGAAGATTTCGCTTATTATCTGGAAAAAATTCCGGGCTGCTTCTTCTATATTGGCTGCAAGCCTAAAAATACGGAAGAAGTCTACTTCAATCATCATCCGAAATTCGATATTGATGAAGATGCGCTGCTGGTCGCTGCCAAATCTGTCGGCGAAGTCGTGTGCGGATATTACGGTCTGGAGTAGTATAGAAGGCAGTCAAGCAGCCTCTGTCCTAACCTTCCTTTAAGATGCAGGTTACCTGCGATTATCTTTCTCGATGCGATATTTAGAATTGATGCCTCCAATCCAATTTTTAAAATGGATTGGGGGTATTTCATATCTAAGGAAGTAATATAACGGAGAAAGCTTCAATAAAATATAAAATAAATAAAAATTTAATTGACCAGCAGTACATATTTTCGTATAATGTGTAAAAATATAGGAGACATCCTTTTAGCTTTTTGATCGGGTTGATTATTTTGATTTTATGAATGAATTACATGTTTTATAATACATCATTTTATGTTGATACATAGGAAGGAGGAGCCTGAATGACGAATGAACCCATGATTCGTTCTGTAATTGAACAGGAACTTGAGCGTGGTGGTTACTCTTTGAGCAGTTTTGCCAGCCGCTCAGGAATTAATCGCGGGACACTCAGCGCCATTCTTAATGGAAACCCTCCCAAGCCAATCGCCATAAGTCAGCTAGATTTAATAACGGAAGCTTTAGAGTACCCTAAAGGCTACTATTATCCGTTGTATGTCGATGAATGCGTAGATTCAGATCAACCGAACCGGCGAAGACTCAAGGCTTTTTTACTGCGTTGCGCGGAAGTTGGACAGATTGAGTGTATTCAAGAGGTGTTGAATCGCATTGTAGAAAATTTGAACTATATTCCGATGATCTTCGATATTGGCGAGGAGCTATACGAGAAAGGGCTGCGTGAGGAATCCCGGCTATTTTACAATGTAGTGATCGAGAGCGAGAAGTATCAGCATTCCGAGCGGTTAGCCATCAGTCATTATCGAATTTTTCGGTTATCGCTGGGAGATGATACGGAGGCTAATTTGATCGCGGCTACGCGTTTTGAGCTTTATCGAACCCGTTTGCCAGAGGATTTTCAGTTGGACGGGCTACTACACCTGATAAATGTTTATTTAACATTACAGAAATATGAGCAAGCTGAAATATATACAGATGAATTAAGGAGGCTTGCTAAGTCGGTATATAAAAATTATGAGAGAGCGTATTATCAGTCCAAGGATTTTCAATTTAGAGTAGAGAGGCATCTTATAGTTTATTATGGGCAAGGATATTTGCTCAAAGGTGTTGCATTACAATTTCAAAGAAGATTCGAAGAAGTACCGAAGTACATAGCAGGTTATGCTGATTTAAGTTGGTTTGTTGGGCTGGATGAATTGGGGAAGCAGATGGTAGAGAAATATAAATTGTTTGCTAAATTGAATATTTATAACTTGAAAGTATTAAGTGGAGATCAATCTGTAATTACTGAATATATTGAATTAGTTAAAGATCACCCGTATGAAATATTGCCTAGTTTACGGGCTATCGTTGAATCTGCTAATATGTATGGTTATTTTGTAGATGATTTACTTGAAGAGTTCGATGTAGGTACGAAATTATATGATCAGTTTGGTAATTATTATAATACAGAAGTAAGTAGGAATAGATACTTAAGATTAAATTACCACTTATCAGTGTATTACTTTAGAAAAGAGGATCATCTAGAAGGAATAAAGAAAACTTTATATACGCTAAAATATGCAATTTCTCTTAGTAGTAAGGATTATTTTATGAAGATAGTACCCCTATTTGAGCGGTATAGATCTTATGCTACCGACGAACAGCTTAAAGAATACGAAACCTTACTAAAGGGGGTGTTAAAAGATGCGGAGATGGATTATGGCATTAATTCTCGTTGTTAGTTTGGGAACTGGTTTGATGGGTGGATCTGCAAATCATTCTAATCCTATTAAACCTTTTGATCACGGAGGAGGGTTTTAATAATTTTCTTAATCATCAACTATACTACATATCAAAATGCCGATAAACGGGTGAAATATCCGTACAGTCGGCATTTTGTTTTTTCTTAAATCTCACTCATAAAACAACAAACGATTGGCATATGCGTTGCGGAATTCGGTTGGGGTGAGGCCAGTCATTTGTTTGAACGATTTCATAAAGTGGTGGCTGTCGTGATAGCTAAGCTGCATCGCAATTTCGTTAATTGTTTGATTCGTGTCGGTAAGCAGAAAGGAGGCGGCTTCTATTTTTTGCTGCACAATAAATTGCTTCAACGACATTCCAGCAATGCTGGAGAATAGATGGGACAAGTATTTCACATTGTAACCGAAATAGTCGGCGATGTGCGACACCTTAAGCGGCTCGTAACGATGCCACTGGATATAATCGACGATATCGTTGTAGAGTTGTAGCTGCTTCAGTTTGCGTTTCGGGCTGATTTCCTTGCGAAATAATTGATTGTACAGCTCGCAGAGAATTGTTGTTGTCATATAATTACTCAGCGTCTGTTCGCGATAATTGCGAACAGCATCCTGAAGCTGCTTCATCAGGACGAGGATTTTGTCTGCGCTCCGCAGTTTGCCTTTACGGGGAATGATGATGCTGCCGGTCTGGTGTTCATGCTCGCTCGTAAGGCAAGTCTGTACGTCAATTCCCCCAGCGGACGGGGTGAAATGCAACCAATAGAAGCTGCAATCCGAAGCCTGGTATCCATGCTGTTTAGCACGGGGAGGCATTAACAGGAAGTCTCCTTCCTCCAGCACGTAACGCTCTTTTTCATCTGCAATATATAAAGAACCTTTAGTTTGCACGAATAATTCGTAATCCATGAGCACTCTGTTCATATGGATCCAATCTGGCGACGGGGAGGTAAACTTTCCTGTCATGGTCATATTCAGCGGTTTTTCCACGTTAAATAGATAGCCACTCATGTGAAGCATCCCCTTTAATCTAACATTTTAACACTAGCGATTGTGCTGCTCTTTGGAGAGGTTTTTCACTCAACCATTAATATAACTCACTATAACGATACCATTTATCAAGCGTTATACATATATCAAAAACAATAATCTAACCTTTTTACACTGATTCGAACGTTTCGCTATTTACCCTGCCAATCCCTAAACGCTAATCTGGAGTTAGTTATTAATCTGAGGAAAAAGAGGGATGCAGATGGAGACGATGGTGCGTAATGGCGTACTGAAGGATTTTAGGTTGCAACAGGTCGTTTTGACTGGGGATTATCATGTTAATGCTTTTGCTAAAGAGCTGCAATATTTGCAAAGCTATGATGTAGACCGGCTGCTGGCCGGCTTCCGGGAGAACCGGGGCCTAGAGCCGAAGGCGCAGAAATATCCTGGCTGGGAGGATACCGAAATTCGCGGGCATACGCTAGGCCATTTCCTGACGGCATGCTCGCAAGCCTATGAAAATACACAAGATGCGGCCCTGCTGGAGAAGTTGGAATATATGATGTCCGAGCTGGCGGCATGTCAATTCGAGAGTGGATATTTGTCGGCTTTTCCCGAGCAGCTAATCGATAACATTGAGATGAGGCAGCCGGCCTGGGTGCCATGGTACACGATGCATAAGATTATTGCCGGATTGATCTCCGTTTATCATGCGACAGGCTCTCAAACGGCTTACGATACGGTGGTGAAGCTTGGGGATTGGGTCGCCTCGCGGACATCCCGCTGGAGCGATGAGCTTCAGGCTACCGTACTTGCCGTGGAATACGGGGGGATGAACGATTGCCTTTATGATCTGTATAAAATATCCGGAGATGCGAAGCATCTGGAAGCAGCCCATAAATTTGACGAGCTTCCGTTATTCGAAGCGATTCAACAGGGCCGGGATATTCTGAGAGGCAAGCATGCCAATACGACGATTCCTAAGTTCCTGGGGGCGCTAAATCGTTACCTGGTGCTGGGGGAAAGCGAGCGTTTTTATTTGGAAGCTGCGCAAAGCTTTTGGGACATGGTGGTGTACCATCACAGCTACATTACCGGCGGCAACAGCGAGTCCGAGCATTTTGGCGAACCGGACATTCTGAACAGCAAGCGCTCTGATATTACCTGCGAGACGTGCAACAGCTACAATATGCTGAAGCTGACGCGGGAGCTGTTTAAATTGACAGGCGATGTAAAATACAGCGATTTCTATGAGCGGAATTATGTGAATGCGATTTTGTCCTCGCAGCACCCGGAAACGGGAATGACGATGTATTTTCAACCGATGGCGACCGGGTATTTCAAAATATACAGTTCGCCCTTTGAGCATTTCTGGTGCTGCACGGGTACAGGCATGGAGAGCTTTACGAAGCTCAATGACAGCATTTATTTCCATGCGGGGAGCACGCTTTACATCAATCAATACATGAGCTCTAAATTGAATTGGTTGGAGCAGGGGGTAAAGCTTACGCAGCGTGCGGTGATTCCTGAAACGGATGAGGTTACGCTGGCGTTCGAAATCGCGGATGGTGGCAGGAAGCGGCTTGATTTGCATTTGCGAATTCCTTATTGGGTTGCTGGTCAGATTGAGCTGAAGTTGAACGGAGAGGGGATTCCATGGAAGTCCGAGCAGCAGTATATCGTTATCGATCGGGAATGGAGCCATGGAGATGTGCTGACGATGAAGCTCCCTATGAAAATATTTGTCTCCCGGCTGCCGGATAATGAGAATGTCGTCGGATTCCAATATGGGCCTGTGGTGCTTAGCGCGGGATTGGGAACGGAGGATATGACGCAGGCGGCTACCGGAATCATGGTGAGCGTGCCCACACGGAAAATGCTCGTCAAAGACTTCATTATTCCCAGGGAAATGACGCCGGAGGAGTGGCTGAGCAGCATTGAGGACCATCTTGTAAGACGAGGACATGAGCTCGTGTTCGAGTTGCGAAACACGGACGAAGACGAACGGCTGGTGTTTACGCCGCATTACAAGCAGCATCGCGAGCGGTATGGCATCTACTGGAACATCGTGGCTGCGGATTCCGATGAACTGAAGCAGCACTTGGAGCGGGGGCGGCAGGAGCAGCTTATTAGAGAGGCGACGATCGATAGCGTACAGGTCGGAAATGATCAATATGAGCTGGAGCACGGGATTAAAGGAGAAGAGACCTTTGGCGGTGCCTGGGATGGCCTGAATGGCCGGGTGGCTCATGTCGGAGGCTGGTTCAGCTACAAACTGGCCGTTAATCCGCAAGTAGACAATCTGCTGCAGGTAACGTATTTTTCCATTAATCATGATCGGGTAATGAATATTTACGCTAATGGCGAACTGCTAGCCAGCGAGAGAACACCGGTTGAGCGCAAACGTGAATTTTTCACCAAGCAGTATCCGATCCCAGCCGAGTTTCTTCAAGGAAAGCGGGAGATGGAGTTCAAGTTCGTCCCGGAAGGTGA
Source organism: Paenibacillus lentus (assembly GCF_003931855.1). Taxonomy (NCBI): domain Bacteria; kingdom Bacillati; phylum Bacillota; class Bacilli; order Caryophanales; family Paenibacillaceae; genus Paenibacillus; species Paenibacillus lentus. Next base: position 2,702,929 of record NZ_CP034248.1, read on the forward strand.
TCTGAACGGCATTTACGGTGTGCTTCGAACGATGAAACCAATTGAGGAATAGTAGCTTTAATCTAAAGGCGATTTTAGGGAGCTGAGGGGAGCTCGTTCTAAAATCGCCTTTTTATATGGTCAGAATGATATTAAAAAATATACTTAGCCTTGGCGAAATCTTGCCTATGAATAGAGAAAGACGGATTTTATAGATGCTTCCGCATGTAGATTGTTGTTTTGCTCAGAATTTAATCTGGTGCTCTAATATGGTTCCAAGCATAATTACACCTCAAATTTGGGTTAACGCTTAAGAGAGTTTACACAAAAAACTAGATAACCTAGTTAAATAGGGGATAAAACTTTACTAGCAATTTATTCACGGCAAGAATAGTTTAAAGGTGAAAGAAGCAATCATACCTATGAAGAAGAGTGAAGTAACTCCCATAAGTTTCTTGTCATTCTCGATATCCATTACTCGAAACGCGATGAATGTAACCAAAATAATAATTTTCCAGATAGAGGTAACACTAGGGAAAACAATGCCTAATACTAATGCGATTGCTCTTAAACCCACGTTAACTACTGACTTCATGTGCATCATTAATCCCCCTTGATCAGATTATCTTGTTCCCATACTACTAGCATTCCCGACATTTTGTCATGTAGAGATTGCTTTTTTGGGTCTATCGCAATTAGGAGCAGTCCAGAAAACAAAAGAATGGATGAAGAAAATTTTCCTATGATCTCTCTTAGCAAAACATCCTCCCAGCTTAGTTTACTGGATGTGGCTGAGACTACCTTTATCCCCATAATAATTTTGCCAATCGTTTGTTTAAGTACGAGGGTAAAAATAAAAAAATAAAGGGAAGCAAGTATTGCCAGCATAATATCCGCTCCAAGGCCTGCTCTGCTATTTTCTCCTCGACACGTGTACTATGTTTATCCTCGTCACTGATTTTCTTTAATAACTTATATGTAAGTTCATCATGTCCACCTAACTCCAAAGCATGTACATACCCTAATCCTAGTCTGACCATACGATTATACGGTGATAATAGTGTTTCATCGTTCTTCTTTAGAATGGGGCCAACTACATCCAGCCAATCGCTTTCGATGATCTCAGTATGTTCCGCCTCTTTGTATTTAACCTTCAAATATAAATTGAAATTCGTTGTGACGGGATCGGGCGCAAACAAATGCCAATTCTGAAAGAAGAAAGGGGTGACGTATGCGTTAATTTGAGGCTGAAACTTTGCAGAAATAGGGTTAATTGGGCCTGCATGAAGAACTATAATGAAGAAGTGGAATGTTTAGCAGCTTCTTTGAGATAAACTACCCCTTTGGTTACAGCTCTAGCTACAGCACCGGCAATAGCCGTAGGTGTCTCACCGGAGCTATCGGCATTGATAGTAGAATTATCTAAGCCTGATACTACAGGAACAACACTGTTGTTAGTTGACATAGAAGCATTGATAGTAATACCTGCTGATAGAACTAATACAAGGGACAGCATGAGAACAGAGAATTTCTTCTTCAACCAAAACTCTCCCTAATATTGATAATTTTGGTAGATACCAATATTGTGATATTAATATAAATAATACCAATAAGCAAGTTGTTTCATATTTAAATTTGTATTTTTAAAAAATGAAATTTTAGAATGTTTATAGAATTTATAGTAATTCACCAATTGATAGAAACAATCTGCATATGATCTTGCACATATTCGCTAATCCGTACAGCAATATTGCCTTCCTGGCTCCCCGCACCCCAGATATCAAACCGCTGTATGCGCCCGTCTTACGTATTTGATAGAAAAGTCCTTATTATGTTGTTTATAATGCGGTACGGACCTTAAATATTTATAGGACTAATAATACAAATTGCCTCATAAAGAATCACTCTCTGCTAATACCCAATCATTTTTCTTCCAAATCTGTTGATCTATTTCTTCTAGCACCTCTTCAGTCTATGGGACTTATTTCCTCTCGAACCAGTCAGGCTAGGTAAAGAAACGAATAGGGAAGCCGACCCTAGGCAAGGAGGTGTCGGTTTTTAAGTTTTATAAGCATAACGTTAAATTTATCGCGTAAATGATGTGTTTGAGGCCTGCGGCAGATGGCGGATGAATTACCTTGGATCATTAGATGATTATAGCAAGAGGCAGCAACTTACCCACCGATTTTAGCATTTTACGACCGGTTGACGAACGATCGGGAATATGGCTATAATATTTATGTAAGTATTAATTAATTAATATAAATATTAATCATTGGAAAGGCGGATGTTCCCATGGCAAACCGTGCAGTACTTAACACTGATTTACGTAGAGGCACTATTAACCGCAATATTTACGGTCATTTCTCCGAGCATTTGGGACGATGCATTTATGAAGGGATTTGGGTGGGCGAGGATTCCCCGATCCCGAATACGAACGGGATTAGAAACGATGTCGTGCAAGCGCTTAAGCAAATTAAAATTCCGGTGCTTCGCTGGCCTGGCGGTTGTTTTGCCGATGAATATCACTGGAAAGATGGCATCGGGCCAAAAGAAAACCGCAAAAGAATGATTAATACGCATTGGGGCGGCGTAGTAGAGAACAATCATTTCGGAACTCATGAATTTATGATGCTGTGCGATATGCTTGAATGCGAGCCGTATATTAACGGAAACGTAGGAAGCGGTACCGTCCAAGAGATGTCGGAATGGGTAGAATACTTGACCTTCGGTGGCGTGTCGCCGATGTCTGAGCTGCGTCAGGCTAACGGCCGGAAGGAACCATGGAAGGTAGCTTATTTCGGGGTTGGCAACGAGAACTGGGGCTGCGGTGGCAACATGCGCCCTGAATATTACGCGGATTTATACCGTCGTTATCAGACGTACGTCCGTAACTATGACGACAACAAAATTCACCGGATCGCCTGCGGGCCAAACGTAGACGATTATAACTGGATGGAAGTTCTGATGCGGGAAGCATCCCGGTTCATGGATTCTATTACACTGCATTACTATACGGTTCCAGGAGCTACGTGGGAGGATAAAGGGCCTGCTACGGGCTTTGAGACGAGCGAATGGTTCACGACGCTGGAAAAGGCGCTGCGCATGGATGAGCTTATTACGAAGCATAGCGTAATTATGGATAAATACGATCCAGAGAAGCGTGTAGGCTTGATTGTCGACGAATGGGGAACGTGGTACAACGTTGAACCGGGCACCAATCCGGGCTTCTTGTATCAGCAAAATACGATTCGCGATGCACTGGTAGCCGGTCTAACCTTCAACATTTTCCATAAACATAACGAGCGCGTACAGATGGCGAATATTGCCCAAACGGTGAACGTGCTGCAGTCGGTCATTTTGACCGAAGGGGAGAAGATGGTGCTTACACCTACATATCATGTGTTTGATATGTTCAAGGTACACCAGGATGCAGAGCGGATTGATCTGGAACTGGACGGCGGCAACTATCGTTATGATGGTCGGGAGATTCCAGCGGTTACCGCATCGGCGTCGATCAATGCCGACGGAGTAATTCATATCAGCCTGTGCAATACAAATCATGCCGAGAAGTCGGTTGTTCCGGTCGATATTCGCGGCTCGAAAGGCCAATCCTTCGAGGTTGCGGGAACCGTGCTTAGCGGGGACAGAATAGATGCGCACAACACGTTCGATGCTCCGGATACTGTAGTCCCTCAACCGTTCCATAGCTTTACATTGGAGGGCGACCAGCTGACGGTTGAATTGCCGCCGATGTCTGTTACTGTCCTGGCGCTAACTCCAAAGGCATAGACGGATATGACATCGTCATCCTGCAAAGGCTGCAAGGAAGAATATAAAGTCACAGAGGAGCAGATCAAGCGTATTCTAGCCTCTTCGGCATTTGCTCCGGAGAAATGCGTGCCGGATGAGGTTTATGCCCGACGCTTAGAGCTATGCAGCACCTGTCCCAAGTTTCAAGACGGAGTAACCTGCCTCGTCTGTGGCTGCATCATTCCAGTAGTAGCCAAGCTGAAAGAGAGAGAGTGCGCTTTACCGGGTCAAAGTCGGTGGGGAGCTTATCGTGAGGGAACGTTTGACTCTTAGAATAAAATATAGCAATCCCCGATCTCATGATCGGGGATTATTTCAATTAGATACATTATTGAAGCGTTACATTATCAATGTAAACTGTAGTCTGACCGCTGCTGTTGGCTGAGGAGAAGAATTCCACGCCGATTTCCCTGACATCGCTAAGATTGGCGACGGAGGCAAGATCAATCGATAGTGTTGTGCCATCAGTAGAAGCGAGCTTGGCGGCATTGCCTGAATGCCAGGCCCATCCCGATCCGGTCTTAATATAAACTTGGGCGTGCAGGCCATCGCCTACCGAGCCCCAAGAAGCGTGTTTGGCGGTCAAGCTTAACTTTGATTTGCCACTTATGTTTATATTTTGAGTAAGGTGCAGGTAATGCTTGGAATTGCTGGACATGCTGATATCGGATTTAAGAGAGTTACTTCCATTGGATGACCATTCATTGACGCTCCATGGACCAGATACATTCGACCCGCTCCAGCCCTGCGTACTGCCTTCGAAGTCGTACAAGGTAGTCGTTGTGTCGCCACCGTTGTTTTCACCTGTGTTCTCAGCCGCGCTGAACCAGTTCAAGTTAAAGCCATTTCCCGTTGCATGGATTCGAAGCGTCTGGGTTCCTGCTGCCAGATTAACGTTCGTGGAAAGGGTTCGCCAATTTTCCCATCCACCTGTATTCGGAACTGTTGTGGAAGCAAGCACCGTCGAGCCTGAACGCAATTCAAATTTTCCCGTATCGACTGCACTGGCCACCCGAAATTGAAATGTGTAGCTGCCGGCGGTCTGAACATTGACGTTGTAATCCATCCAATCGCCTGAATCGACATAACCAACGACCAAACCTCCGCCAGTATCGGAAGTCGATCCCGTCTGTATGCCGCTCATCGCAATGTAATTCTCAGCTTCGACTTTTCCGGGAATTGCAGCAATTGTTCCATTGTTGCCTCCTCCATTATTGTCCCCATTGCTGCCCCCGCCATCACCTCCGCTGTTGCCTCCACCGTTGCCTCCGCCGTCACAAGATCCAGACTGTCTCCACTCCGCATATGGGGCATGACCGGCAAGAATATTCTTCAAATAGTTGCCTGCCGTTGTCAGACTACCATCCGTATTGAAAATACTTGCCCCTTCCGCCTTATCATTAGCTGACCAGTTGGTCCACGAAATGTTATTCTGATTCATCCATTCCAGCCATTGATTCGTGGAGTCGTAATTGATGCCGCCGTCGCCGTCCGCGTTGACAAAGCCCATTTCTGTCACGAATAACGGAATGCCCTTGTTCATTGCATCGTTGGCTTTATCTCGCAGCGACTGAAAATGTGTACCTGCGTAGAAGTGCAAGGCATACGCAATATTCTCATAGGATGTAATTGGATTATTCGCAGCCAGATCCACATCCTGGGACCAAAACGGCGTGCCGACGATAATCAAGTTGTCGGAATGCTGCCGAATCGCCGGAATAACCTGTTCGGCATAGCTTTTCACCGTGTCCCAGGAGATATGAGTAGGTTCGTTATAGATTTCGAAGATGACGTTGTCGTAGCTACCGTATTCCTGTGCCATGCGGCCGAAGAACTCTTTGGCGGCGTTGGCGTTCTTGTGCGCATCATGCGAGTGCCAGTCGATGATGACATAGATGCCCTTGGCAATTGCGGCATCGACAACATCGCGTAGTTTGGATTCATCTGCCGTGTTGTACGGATTACCATTTTCGTCGATGCCGTACGCTGCTCTGACGATTTCCACTTGTAACTCGTCCGCCAGTCGATTCACCGCGGAGGCATTCCAAAAATCACCTGACCAATTGGACCAGAATAAACTCGAACCTTTTACCATTACGGGTTGATTTGTTTTGGAGCCGTTAATTCGGTTTCCGCTTACTTTCATTTCACCGAAGTAACTGACGGGAGTTGGACAAGTAGATGTGGAGGCAGCGGCTACAGGGCCGATGGCTGGAAAAAGCAGCGACACTAAACTGAAAAGCATGATCATGACGGATGGCTTGATGAATACAACAGTAGATGGTTTCATATTTTATTCTCCTTTAAGTGTTTGATCATGAAATGACTTGTATTTTAGTTTGATTAAGAAGTTATATGAACAAGATCGGATGCAACCAGCTAAATTTATAAGTCACCCCCAGGCATGATAGAGTTTTACGTGTCCAGCTATACTCTCCTTTCGGATGACCAGCCCCTTTCTTTATGAGGCGTTTTTTTTTAAGTGCAAGGAAATTCAGAGGATATCCAACTTATGCCAATCTATAAAATACTTAATGTTACTATATTTGTCAACGTTTGGGCTGGATCTCTGAAATGTCTCCAAACACAAATAATGCCCGCCCGACTTCCTAGGGAGAAGCGGGAGGGCTGAAGAATTTATTGTCCTGTTATCCGGAACTTTGCTGGTAATCAGAGGTAATACAGCTCGAAGATCAGATGCTCGTTGTAATTGCCGAAGCCTTTGCCGAACAGGGTCAAACCGCCAACATGTTCGGCATCATCCTCGACGGACAGTTTGAATGTCCATTGCTTATGAAGGATATGAACATCGTCCAATGTAACCTCGGATAATTTCAATCCGTCCATATATGTTCCTTCATGCGTTATGCGCAGCTTCTTGAGCAGTCCGTATTGGTTGGTCTGATGATGCCACCAGCTAGGCGTATACTTGCCTCTGCTGTCCCCGTAATCACCAGGGCTCGTCCAATATCCGAGATGGACTCCGTTCAGACTGAACGTAATATCTGATGGCCAATTATTGTTCGTGCTTGGCGCTTCAGAAGCAATTTCCATCGTGATGACAAGCTCTTCGGGCTGCTGACTCGATAATAAGAAATTTGGGATCTTATATTCTATAAACCCTTTGCCGAACCACAGAATACCGGCATTAATCCGTTCCTGATCCCAGAAATGCCTCGGATCGTCAAAACTGCCGATGATATGATCGACCGTAGCCAGGCCGCATGTCGGTTCAATCACGAAGTCGGAGTAATGGCCGACCGGAATTTCAGTGCGATGGCATTTATATTCGTTTTCCTCCTTGCGGGGAATGGCGATTTCGATGCTGTCGACGGCAAGGGAGCATATTTTTTGCAATCCGTTTCGTCCCGGGGCCATTTCGCTGGAAATAAGGCCAGCGGCTTCTAATTTGCGAACGTGCATCGTCATAATAGCACTGCTGAGCTGCAGTGCTTCGGCCAGTTCTTTAATATTCATGGGGTGCTCAGCGAGCTGAGTCAATATTTTTAGCCGTACAGCGCTGGATAACGCTTCATATACGGGAAGTGATTGCTCTGTAAGATTTAGCTTCATTAGAGTTATGCCTCCATCATTTACTTTTTACTTTATTTATATATATGTTATACGATTAATGATTCTGTTATTTAAATGTTCTATTTCTATTGTAGTTGATGCCGCTCAAATAGGAAAGCTTGTAATAGGCTTTTTTAATCAAACTTGGACGGGGGAACGTTATAGTATTTTTTAAAAGCCTTCGAAAACGTAAAAGGATCGGGGTAGCCAAGAAGGCTGGCGATTTCCTGAATCGTATATTTCTTTAAGTTCAGGTAATCCCTCGCCCGGTTCATCTTAACCTGGTAAATATATTGTCCCGGAGTAATGCCTAATGTCTTTTTGAAATAAGTGATGAAGTATTTCTCGGATATGCCGACAAGCTGGGCGAGCTCACTCATTTTAATCGATTTGTGCAGATGATTGTTAATATAACCGAATACCGGCTGCAGCACGTCCAAATTCCGCTCGGCTGTTTTTGGCATTCTCCCGCTCAGAAATGTGCCGGTATACCGCTCTTGTCCATAGAGTTCAATGATTTTGGCGATGACAGCAATCAGGTAAGCTTTTAAGTATAGACGGTTCCCAGGCAAGCTGCTTAACTGATTCGATTGCATAAATGCTTTGCTAAACAGGACGGTTTCTTCCCGAATCAGCTCTTCCGGTATAATTCCCGAGAGCGGAAAGTCGCTCAGAATTCGCTGCTGCTTACCGATTTCGAAGTCGAAATGCACGTAAATAAACCGGCAGCCCTGATCGGTAGTAGAAGCCATATAAGGAATTCCCGGATAAAAAAAGACCACATCTCCCGGCCCGGCCTCATGTTCGATTCCATCGATACGAATCGTAACGGTTCCGGATTGAATGAACCAAAGATCGTAGTCGATGTGCGCCTTATGCTCGACCCACTTTCCGTCATGGGCGTGCTCAAAAACAGACTTCATTCGCAGCGAGATCAAATCCGACAATTCATTGAGAATTCCCATGTCCTTCATTTTCATATCCCGTATCATTCCTCTACCGTAAGACATATTTCAAATAATTATAGTATACCATCGAAGTTTCCGCTCATAAATAATCAAACTATTTGACATGAACGTAAAACTATCTCATATTCTACTTTCGAAATCCGCCTTCTATAATGGGGTCATAACCCATAAGGAGGGCTTGATATGATAGATTCTAAAGTGCCACAACCGAAGATCGTCGTTATCGGGGCGGGAAGTTTATTCTTTGGGCGCCAATCGATTTGGCAAATGGTCGACTCTAAATATTTGAATCAAGGAACACTTGCTTTGGTAGATACAGACGAAGAAAAGCTGTCCAAGATGGTCAGGCTTGCAGAAATGGTTGCCAAGGAGAATGATGTGCCCCTTAAAGTGGAGGGCTCGACGAATCGGAGAGAGGTGCTGAAGGGCGCTGATTTCGTCGTCCTCAGCTTTGCTGAAGATACTGTAAAATACCGCGGCATCGATTGCCAGATTTCTTTAAAATACGGAATTCGCATGTGCTCCGGGGATACCATCGGCCCAGGCGGGATCTTCAGAGCCATGAGAGAGCTGCCAGTCATCATGGAATGCGCTAAAGACATCGAGGAGCTTTGTCCCGATGCGTGGGTCATTAATTATATCAATCCGTCTGCTGTCCATGGAATCGCTTTAAGCCGATATGCGCCGCAGCTGAAAACCTTCGCCCTTTGCGATAGCCACCATATGCCGCATAAGAAAGCTTACTATGCCATTCGGGCAGGCATCATTGAGGATATTAGTGAGTTCAATGGGGAAATCGATCGGAAATTTGATTTCCGCATAGCCGGCGTCAATCATTTCACCTGGCTGCTTAAGGCCGAGTATGATGGAAAGGATGTCATGCCGCAGGTAGCTGAGTCGATGAGAATATCGGCGGGAACGGAAAACGATGGCGGGGATACAGGTGCGAAGGCGCTTTATAACGATGCCATCACGTATGAGCTCTATAACATTTTCGGATATATTCCGACATGTACGGCCCACACGAAAGAATACGTCCGCTATTGGCAGGGACTGGGCAAGACGAAGGACGTCATTCCCCCTTTATCGATTTGGGAAACGGAAGATCGGTATCAACGGCATGAGGAGATGTGGGGGCAAGTGGATGATTTCCTTTCCGGAAAACGTCCGATCACCGACTACATGAAATCATTCGGGCCCGATCACGCCACGGATATTATCGAAAATATGGTGGGCCATTTGGGCAAGCGGTTCTTTATTAATACGCTCAATAACGGGGCGGTGACGAACATGAATGACGACGCTTTCCTTGAATTGTTATGTGAAGTGAAAATGGACGGAATCAAACCCCTTCACGTGGGTGAGATGCCCCGGGGAATCCGGGGCATGCAGGAGCTCGTGCTCGATACGCACGAACTGACGGCGGAGGCTGTTGTAGAAGGAAGCTTCACGAAATTGAGAAGAGCGATGCTAACTGATCCGCTGGTAAATTCCATACATGATGCAGATATGATGATTAAAGAGCTGCTGGAGTTGGAAAAGGAGATCATCCCGGGATATTGGTATGAGTAATAACTGGATTGTTAAGTCTAAAAGGACTATGCGGGAGAGGGGCATTTTCATATCAATGAAGTCTGCCCGCAACATAAGTTTTGGGCGAATAAAATGAGAAAAGAGACATAAAGACGGTTTATCCTGGTCTTTATGTCTCTCTTTAAGTAGATCCTATATAGCTCTCTCTTGCCGACATTGCTCCCACGGCCGCATTTGCAGCTTCAGTATTAGCTTGCCGGGATTGTCGGCTCTATGAATCGAAAACATATAATTTTATTATCTCGCCATCCAGCCGCCGTCTACGCAAAGAACGTGGCCGTTTAAGTAATCGGATGCCGAGGATGCCAGGAACACTGCTGGACCCTTCAGGTCTTCAGGAGTTCCCCAGCGTCCGGCAGGGATTCGATCCGTAATTGATGCGAAGCGGTTCTCGTCCGCGCGGATTTGTGCGGTGTTATCCGTCGCCATGTAGCCGGGAGCAATACCATTGATTTGCAGCCCGCTCTCCGCCCATTCGTTGGCGAATGCTCTAGTTAGCCCGGCTACGCCGTGTTTACTTGCTGTATAGCCGGGTACATTGATTCCGCCTTGATAGGAGAGCATCGAGCAAATATTGATAATTTTTCCGCTGCCTCTTTCCAGCATATGACGACCTGCGATTTGGGATAGCAGGAATACGGTGTTCAGGTTCAGGTTGATCACATCAAACCAATCCTTTTCACTGTGGTCTTTGGCTGGTGTCCGGCGAATAATGCCGGCATTATTCACGAGAATATCAATGTGGCCGGTAAGTTTAAGCGCTTCGTCGAAGGTCGCCTGTAATTTGCTATGATCGCTCAAGTCGACATCGATGGCCGAAGCTTTTCTGCCCAAGCTCTCGATTTGTTTTACTGTTTCTTCGCTAGAGCTAACGGAGACGCAGACCACGTCCGCCCCTGCCTCGGCCAAGCCGATGGCGATGCCTTGTCCCAATCCTCCGGTTGTGCCTGTTACTAGAGCCGTTTTGCCTGTTAAATCAAATAATTTCATGGTTGGACTCTCCTTTTATCAAATTAGCAATTCTGGTCGGTGCCGCACTCTAACGTGACTCCAGCATGACTGTATTGTTGGGCGGTTTCGGCTGGGAGCCCACTGTCGGTAATGATGCAGGTCAGTTCGCTTAGGGAAGCGAACGTCCGCAGTGCGGTCTGCCCAAATTTATGATGATTAATGACGGCGATGACTTCATGGGCCGTCTCGATCAAGGCCCGCTTGAAGTCAATAAGATCTCCCGTATAAATCGACAAACCATGGTCGGGATGAATGCCAGTCGCCGAAATAAATGCTTTCTGAATGTTTAACTGTCGGATATATGAGGTTGCTTCCGGTCCCGCCAGCATGTTACGAACCCGATAGCCGCCAGGAACAACGAGACGTATGTTGTCCTTTGCGGCCAGTTCGCTGATGATATACACATCATTAGTAATGACGGTTAACGGTTCGTTGCTTAGGCGTCGTGCAATCTCCAGCGTCGTGCTCCCACCATCGAGTGCAATAATATCGTTGGGTTCGATATGCAGTAAGGCCCTGCTTGCGATATCAGCCTTCTCGTCTGCATGCTTTGTTAAAGGCTCCTTGGACGGTAGGATCCCGAATTGATCACTTTGCGCCAGTATAGCACCGCCGTGAACGCGAACGATTAATCCCTGCTCTTCAAGCCGGGTTAAATCCTCGCGAATCGTCTTGCCGGTAACGCCCAGCTTGTCGCTTAATTCCGCCACCGTAACCTCTTTGTTTGTCAGCAGAACCTCCATAATTCTCTCATGCCGTCTAATCGGACTCATACCATCTCAACTCTTCCGTAAATATTATCTCTCTATCTTAAATCCTTCATGGCTACGGCGTCCATATCACTATAAATTTTGTTATCGCCGGCCATGCCCCAGATGAATGTATAATTGCTCGTTCCCACACCGCTATGAATGGACCAGCTAGGAGAGATGACAGCCTCTTCGTTTCTCATCACGATATGACGTGTTTCTGTCGGTTCGCCCATGAGATGGATGACGACTGAATCTTCGGGAAGATCGAAGTACATATAAGCTTCCATCCGGCGTGGGTGAACATGCGCTGGCATCGTGTTCCACATGTTGCCTGTCTTAAGCTGCGTCATCCCCATAACCAGCTGGGAGCTCTGAATACCGTCCGCATGGATGAAGCGATGGATCGTGCGGTCGTTGGAGTTTTGAATCGAGCCAAGTGCGCTGGAATCCGCTTCTCCGAGCGTCGTCTTCGCTGTAGGGAACTCTTTGTGGGCTGGTGCCGAGTTCAGATAGAATTTGGCTGGCTTGTCAGCATCCTTGCTTCTGAAAATAACCTCTTTGGAGCCCATTCCTACATACAAGCAGTCTTTTGTGTTCAGATCGTATTCCGTGCCATCTACGATAATGGTACCAGGGCCGCCTACGTTGATTGCTCCAATCTCGCGGCGCTCCAGGAAGAAGGATACGCCAAGCTCCTTCAGATCTGTTTCCAGCTTGACGTCTTGCTTCACGGGATAAGCACCGCCGATGATCAAGCGATCCTCGTGAGTCAAAACCAGCTCCAATTTGTCGGCCGTAAATAAAGTTGGAATATGAAATTCCTGACGCAGCCGATCCGTGTCGAACTGTTTTACTTCATTTGGGTGAGATGCGTAACGTCTTTCCATTTTAAAAGCCTCCTCTTGTCGTTCGTTTTTTGGTTTAAGATGTTCATATAGGTTCATATTAATCCGTTTGTGTTTATTTTGCAAGCGGTTTAATGATTTTATTTCAGGGGAAGACAAGATTAGTCCAAGAACTGAAGAATGTGCAAGTATAACATTAAAAATTACATTTGAAGATAAAATCGGCGTGTTATGATATTGAAATAAGGATAGGTATGGAGATCCATCCGCAGCGGGAGGAGAATCAATCATGTGTTCATATCGGTGTAGAATGAACGAAATTATACGAAGGGTGGCGCGAAAAGCCTGGAGACGGCCGCTGTTAAATAGTGGCTTATGGTTTCATGGCGATATTCGCGATAACTATTATTACGCATCTTATTTGTTCGCTGCTGCCGTTGATCTGGAGGAAATGTCAATTTTTGATCGCGAGGAAGGAAAGCAGCTCGCCGAAAAAGTGCTATACCGGGTGCTCCAATTGCAGGACACCAACCCCCATAGCCCGATGTACGGACATTGGCCCCTTAACTTACATCCAGCTCCCGAGCAAGCCCTGCCTCATGAGCTGCCCGTAGAATTAATGGGAAGCCTGATGGTTTATTTCTACCATAACTACGCAAAGCATATGAGCTGCGAGTTGGCGGAAAGCTTTGAAGCTGCATTAAGAAACGTATATAAGGGTAATTTCTATCGCAAGCCGCTTGAGCATTACGGTCACCACGAGGCAAAGTTTACGGCGGCCAAGTTGATTTTCGGCCAAAAGTATAACGATCAGGAACTGATTGAAGACGGGAGAGACAGCCTGCGGCGTACACTTGAGATGATTCGCAAGGAGGGAATGGCGGAGTACGGCGCGCTCCCGTGGTTCTGGCACTGGATTCAGGCGTTCACATGCGCCTTTGAGCTGATGGAGGATGAAGGGCTTAAAGTCGAGCTGGCCGAAATGCTCGATTATTTATGGCGCTTAAGGGCGAGCCTTTACTTGAAAGGCGCTTGGGTCGGTGCGCATTCCCGCGGTTGGCCGCATGACGCGCCAAAGGATGCGAATGTTCTGCATGATTATGTGCAATTTGGCGATTTTGAACTGCCGGAAAAAATGCCTCGTACGGAATACGCCGGTCTGCTGTTCCGTGCAGCCCCAGAGAGTGCCCGGAGCATGGCGTTAATTAGAAAGCAGCCGTCCGAGGTGTGCAGTTCAATCATAAAAAGGGTCGAGGGGCAGAGACGAGTGCTGCATTCGTATGTTTATATCACCGAACAGTTCGCGGCAGGCGGATTGTGGGAGAGAGTCAAGGAGTTTGATAACGAGCAGCTGCGCTGGCTGTTCAGTTTGCCGGTGCGCTCTTGCGGGTTAGGCAATCAGCTGTACTTTTTTCACCCCGGAGACGGATTTGATCCATCTGGATGCGACCCTCGCCATCAAAGCGAATGGATGGAGGTACTTTATCATCAGAATGTAGTGATTGCGCTGTATCCGCTGCCTGGGGCGGTTCGGGATGAGGTCATTGGCGTTATTCCCGAGGGGGAGTGGCTGGAGGAGCCGGAAGCATTGTACGGTAAAGTAGAAGAAGCTTACTTCGCAGTATACCTGACCGGGCCATATGAAATTCGTCAGCAGGACGGTTATCGTCTTGTCGTGTGCCGCGGACGCAGGGGGGGAGTCGTGGTTGAAGCAGTCGGAGCTGCCGCGGCAAATGAGCGCGGAATCTTAGATTTGGGCCAATTCGCCGGCGCGATGTCACAAAATCACCCCCGATTTACAGTGGATAGAGAATTTCAGGTCGATTATACGGGGATACTAAGCGGCAAGAAGTTTTGTTTATCTATAAAGGATAGAGGTGGTTCGGAAGCGTTGATCGATGGTCAGTCTGTTTGCTACGATGATTACCACTATAGGGTGCTGTAGTTTGGATGCTAAAGTCTGGATGCTGGTCTGAATTATCATTGACGAGGCTGATTCAGTTTTATATAATGATTGGTAATCAAATTTTGATATTTGGAACTTTGAAGAGGAATAATAGTTTGGATTCTGCCACTCAGAGAGCCGGTGCTTGGTGCAAGCCGGTTGGAGAATGCAAATGAACTCGCCTTGGAGTTATGATGCAATGGGATTTTGGGTAGCTTAAGCTGCTGTCCTTGTCTCGCGAACATCATCGTCTTGCCCGCGTTAAGGGTGTAAAGGGAGCGGAACGCAAAGCATGCTGGCCGCTAACTAGGGTGGTACCACGGGAATACTCCTCTCGTCCCTAGCGATGATACGCTATGGATCGAGAGGTTTTTTTAATTGAAGGGAGTTTAGGATCATGAGTAATAACAACCAATCTCACGATGTATACCGCGCACAGGCAATTGAGCCGAAATGGCAGGCATACTGGGATGAGCATCAAACCTTTAAAACTCGGGAGGAACCGGGCAAGCCGAAATTTTATGCGCTCGATATGTTCCCCTATCCGTCAGGGGCCGGCCTTCATGTAGGGCATCCCGAAGGCTATACAGCGACAGACATCGTCTCACGTTATAAGCGGATGCGCGGATACAACGTGCTTCATCCAATGGGCTGGGATGCATTTGGTCTGCCAGCAGAGCAGCATGCCCTTGATACGGGCGAGCATCCTCGCGATATTACAGTCAAGAACATCAACAACTTCCGGCGCCAGATCAAATCGCTAGGCTTCTCTTACGATTGGGATCGGGAAATCAGTACAACGGATCCGGAATATTATAAATGGACACAATGGATTTTTATTCAGCTCTATAAGAAGGGGCTGGCCTATGTTGCCGAAGTACCTGTAAACTGGTGCCCGGCTCTAGGGACGGTTCTGGCGAATGAAGAGGTTATAGATGGCAAGAGTGAACGCGGGGGGCACCCAGTAATCCGCAAGCCGATGCGTCAGTGGGTGCTGAAGATTACCGAGTACGCCGAGCGGCTGCTGGAAGACTTGGAAGATCTGGATTGGTCAGAGAGCATCAAAGATATGCAGCGCAACTGGATCGGTAAATCGGAGGGAGCGGAGGTCGTATTCCAAATTGAAGGAAGCGATGAGACGCTGACAGTATTCACGACTCGTCCAGATACTTTGTTTGGTGCCAGTTACGCTGTGCTTGCGCCGGAGCATGAATTGGTGGAGAAAATTACGACAGAAGGCCAGCGTGCGGCGATCGTTAACTATCAGGAACAGGCTGCACGAAAGAGCGACCTGGAGCGCACGGATTTAGCTAAAGAGAAAACTGGTGTCTTTACTGGAGCTTATGCGATCAATCCGGTTAATGGAGAGAAGCTTCCAATTTGGATTGCGGATTATGTGCTTGCAGGTTATGGGACAGGCGCGATTATGGCTGTTCCGGGTCATGATGAGCGGGATTATGAATTCGCAAAGCAGTTTGGATTACCGATTATCGAGGTCGTAGAAGGCGGCAACATTGCGGAAGGAGCATATTCAGGAGACGGCGCACACGTCAATTCCGATTTCTTAAATGGCCTCCGCAACGAAGAAGCGATTAAGAAAATGATAGCTTGGCTTGAAGAGAACGGCAAAGGCCGCGGGAAAGTAAGCTATCGCCTGCGTGACTGGCTCTTCAGCCGTCAGCGTTATTGGGGAGAGCCGATTCCGATCCTGCATCTCGAGGATGGCACGATGAAGCCGGTGCCGGAAGATCAGCTGCCAGTGCTTCTGCCGGAGGTCGATCATATCGCACCTTCCGGAACGGGAGAATCACCGCTCGCTAATGTGACGGAATGGGTGAATACGACGGATCCCGAGACGGGCCTCCCGGCTCGCCGCGAGACGAATACGATGCCGCAATGGGCGGGAAGCTGCTGGTATTATTTGCGGTACATTGACCCGCACAACGATAAGGAGCTGTGCTCGAAGGAGAAGCAGGAGGAATGGCTGCCGGTAGATCTATACATCGGCGGAGCCGAGCACGCGGTGCTTCATTTGCTCTATGCCCGCTTCTGGCACAAGGTCTTGTATGACCTGGGTATTGTATCGACGAAGGAGCCGTTTCACAAGCTGGTCAACCAAGGGATGATTCTTGGTACGAACAACGAGAAAATGAGCAAGTCCCGCGGTAACGTCATCAACCCGGACGTGATCGTGAATGAGTACGGTGCCGACACGCTTCGTGTCTACGAGATGTTCATGGGGCCGCTGGAAGCGACTAAGCCATGGAATACAAGCGGAGTGGAAGGGACGCATCGTTTCCTGTCCCGTATCTGGCGCCTGTTCGTTACTGAGGACGGAAGCTTGAATGCCAAAATCAACGATGGCGCTGGTTCAGAGGATTTTAAGCGCACTTGGCACAAGACGATCAAGAAAGTAACCGAAGACTTCGAAGCGTTGCGCTTTAATACGGCAATCAGCCAGCTGATGATTTTCGTCAATGAAGCATATAAAACGGATGTTATCCCTAAAGCAGCGGCTGCGAATTTCGTGCAATTGCTGTCTCCGCTGGCACCGCATCTAGCGGAAGAGCTGTGGGAGCGCCTCGGCCATAACGAAAGCATTACTTATGAGCCATGGCCGGTTTATGACGAGGCTTGGACGGTTGATTCCGAAGTGGAAATCGTCGTCCAGGTGAACGGCAAAATCGTTGATCGGACTAAAGTGGCGAAGGATCTTGATCAGGCGGCAATGCAGGAGCACAGCATGGCCCTGCCGAACGTGAAGCAGGCTATTGAAGGCAAGACCGTTCGCAAAGTTATCGCGGTTCCGGGCAAGCTTGTCAACATCGTGGTCGGTTAGGTAGGGCTAAAACGTTTTACGTTTCAGTCTCGGAATCGCCATTGGCGGGGGTGGCAGTGCTGCCTGCGGCAGATACGTCGTTATTGAAGAGGGAGGCTAGCTTTACCTGATCGGCCTTGTGCTTGCGCTGAGTCGCTTCGATCAAGCTTGGGAACACCCCCTGCAGCCTCTCTTCCAGAATAGCTAATCCCTCGGCGGTCACTCCGCCGGGAACGGCTACGCGGCGTTGCAGTTCTTCAGGCGTTAGTCCGCCTTCTGTTAAGAGTCTGCCTGTGCCAAGCAGCATTTCAGCGCTAAGAATCAGAGCGTCCGTCATGTTGATTCCGGTCAATTGCACGGCCGCCCTGACCCATTGCTGGACGATAAAGGACACAAAGGCGGGGCCACAGCTTGAAATGTCAGAGGCGATTCTTGTCTCTGACTCTTTCATGGGGATTGGTCGGCTGATCGAGGACATAAGCTGTTCGAGCAATAGCCGGTCTTCGGGCTGAACTCGCTTTCCATAAATGCAGAGCGAGGTGCCGCTATGTACAGAATGGACAATGCTAGGAATGATCTTGGCGATTTTGGAAGGGATTTGTTCTTCCAGCATCGAGATAAGCACAGGGCTTGTAATGGATATGACCAGTTGCGACTCAAGGAGTACACTGCGAATTTCTGCGATAACCTCTGGAAAGTGATGCGGTTTGACGCAAATAAAGACAATATCGCTCCCTTGGGCAGCGTTGGCATTACTGGTGGAGACATGAATGCCGGGATATCGCGATGCCAGCAGCTCGGATTTGTCTTTGCTGCGGTTGCTAAGGTACAGGTTATGCGGATACAGTGCACCGGAACGCAGGAAGGCTTCGATAAGCAGGCTCCCCATCGATCCCGTTCCGATGAATGCGACTTTCATCCTTTTTCCCCCTTTCGTGCTTAAGCACAAAAATATTCGTCGTTTATATATGTATGCATCTTGATTGGATCTTCATGACTATTTGGACAGATTCTTTTGAGATTGGAGCGATGGAATTGAAACGGGAATATGTGATGACAGCGATTATATCGGCTGTCGTAGGAGCTGGATTGATGCTTCTGGCGGTCGGAGGAAGTCGTCCTGCGGGCATTGAGGGCTGGGCTCCGCTCAATCGCGAGGTCGCTGCTGTAATGGGCGGCAATGGAGTGGCGGAAGCTGCTCCGGTTACTGTATCTGCGGAAGGGCCGGGAATTGCAGCAACTCAGAATGACTCCGCTGTTAACAACGAGTCTGCCGCAATTACGATTGAGCCCATGATGGGCCAAGATGCCACTGACAGTGAAGGGCAGAAACACGAACTGGACGCTCAAGCGAGCACCGCCTCCGCAGGAACAGCGGGCGGAAATGAAGCGGCCGAATCGTCTCAGCCAGCTTCCGAACGATCGGAGCAAGATGGCTTGGTGAGTCTGAATACGGCAAATAGTAAGCAGCTTCAAACTATACCGGGCATTGGCGAGAAGAAGGCTCAGGCCATACTCGATTACCGAAACCAACATGGTTCTTTTAAATCCTTGAGCGACTTGAAGAAGGTGAAGGGCATCGGGGATAAAATGTTCCAGAAGATGAAGCCTTATATCAAACTGTAAGAGGAGAAATAAGGAATGGGTACAGATACACGTAAAGATTGGGATACGTATTTCATGGATATCGCTTATATGGTATCCACGAGATCGCGTTGTAACCGGCGGCATGTGGGGGCTGTGCTTGTCCAGGGGAAGAAGCTGCTCGGAACAGCATATAATGGTGCCCCCTCAGGAGTGCCTGACTGCTCAGAGGCGGGGTGTATGATTGCTGAGGAATATGAGGTAGTGACGGTAGACGGACAGGAAAAGATGATCAAGAAACAGCGTTGTGTCCGTACTATTCATGCAGAGCAGAATCTGCTGTTATTTACCGATCGGATTGATCGGGAGGGCTCTAGCGTTTATGTGACGGATGAGCCGTGCTGGACGTGTGCCAACATGCTCGCGAACAGTGGGATCACTGAAGTTATTTTCCATCGTCCTTATCCGAAGGATACGGGTAAGGTTTCGGCAATGATGAGCCAGAAGGGGATTACCTTCCGGCGTTTGGAATCGTATCAGCCTCCGAAGGAAACGGATGGCCGGGTTGAAGAATAGAGCAAGAGATGAAGGAAGAACCTCGTCTGCACTAGCAGCGGGGTTCTTTTTTTGTAGAGGGACGGATGATTTTTGAGCACGATGTTTCCGAAAGGAGTCGAGGTATGCAACGCAGGCCTTTAGTTATTGCAGTTTGTTGCTGGATCGCTGGAAGCAGTATGTCTCATTTGTGCGACGGCTCTCCTTTTTGGCTATTATGGATAGGGGTATCCTTGTTCATTCCCTTGCTAGGGTGGATTTCCCGCTTTCCGTGGAGAATGCTACTTATGCTCTGGTTGATGTTTACTCTTGGAGCCGCATATTGGTCATATCATGATGGAAGAAATGAGAGCGCGCTCTCGGATTTGATACTTGAAAACAGCTTTGATTCCGCAGCGACTCTTAATACTAGCTCTGGCTCCAAGGAGTTACTGGTTCATGTAGAAGGTATGATTATGTCTGCTGTGGAAGTGGATGGCGACCGTGCTGATTTTACGTTTCGACTAAAGGCCGTATCATTTCCAGGCCAGGCATCAGATTATCATACTGCGGATGTAAGCGGAGAGCTGTTAAGAGTACAGGTACGGCTGGCTTCTATCGAAGAAATTGAAGTGGCGGAGAAATGGCAGAGAGGTCAGCAGCTTGAGATGGCCGGCAGCTTAGAAAAGCCGAATGTCGCCCGTAATTTTGGCGGATTCGATTATCGCGATTATTTGCGAAACCAGCGTATCCATTGGATTTTGAAAGTGACAGGTGCGACTTCCATTGAGGTTGCAGCTGACAGCCAAATTAGCCCGGCTCTGCTGTTCGGAAAGGTCGATACCGCTCGAAGGCTGCTAGGGGATCGCATCGAGCGGTTATTCCCGGACTGGCAGGCAGGATATATGAAAGGCTTGCTGATCGGTCTTGCTAGCGAACTGGAGCCTGATAAATACGTACAGTTCTCTCAGCTTGGATTAACGCATATTCTTGCTATTTCTGGCAGCCATGTTGCGATTAATGTAAGTTTAATTTTCGGCCTGCTGCGTCTATTTCGGGTAACTCGGGAAAATTCCTATCGCGTCGTGTTCGGGTTCATTCCTATTTATGTGCTGATTACCGGATTTTCGCCCTCCGTTATCCGCTCGGGATTAATGACGATGATCGGTATATATTTATTGCGGCGTGGATTGTTAAAAGATGGATTAAACATTCTGTCTGCGGCTGCTCTAATCATGCTGCTGTGGGAGCCTTATTTAATGCTCAATGTCAGCTTCCAGCTCTCTTTTATCGTCACAGCAGGATTGATCTTGTTTGTTCCTTTACTGCTTCCGTATCTGCGTTGGCTGCCAACCAAAATGGCGGGTGCCGCAGCGATTACGATAGCTGCTCAAATGGTTTCATTCCCGCTGACGATTTATTATTTCAATCAATTCTCCCTGCTCTCCTTGGGAGCGAACATGCTGCTTGTTCCATTGATCGGAATGATTGCTCTGCCAGGAGGCACGGCTGCATTACTGCTAAGCGCAATGTCGTTTTCCCTTGGAAAGTGGCTGGCTTATCCCGTGAGATTATTAAATACTGCGACTTTTATTGTGACAGAATGGTTGAATGCTCGCAGCGGATTTATGACCTATTGGAAGTCTCCCTCATTGTTGTGGATTGCTGTATATTATATGGCTCTTTATTTGCTGCTTTATTGGAGGCACCGCAGCCGTATTGTTCGTCAAGCCGATTTGGCCGGCATCGATGATACGCAGCCACTTGGGCCTCTACTGCAGAGCGGAGGCTGGCAGGAGCGTCGGCGTAAGCGGCGGTGGGAATTAGATAAGTTGTTCTCCCTTCGACCTCAACAACTTTTGCAAGCGGGGCTTGTCTGTCTTCTGCTCATTCAACTGTATTTGGGATACTTGCCTTTAAATACGAAGGGTAGGGGGCATGTGCAGTTTATAGATGTTGGACAAGGAGACTGCGCGCTTATCACTACGCCGGAGGGAAGGAACATTCTTGTAGATGGGGGAGGCACCGTATCCTTTCGCAAACCGGAGGAGGCGTGGCGGAATCGGCGAGATCCCTTTGAGGTAGGGGCAAAGACGGTAGTTCCTTTGTTGAAAAAGCGCGGGATCAACCGTCTCGACGCAATCATTCTAACGCACGCCGATCAGGATCATGCTGGAGGTCTGCTGGCTGTGCTAGAGCATTTTCCTGTAGATGCGCTGCTCATCAATGGGACGCTAAGCGATTCGGCAACGATGGACAAGCTTATGTCTAAGGCCCTTCGAAAGAAAATACCCATTTATGAGGCCAGGCAGGGAATGAGTTTAAAGATAGATGCATTGACTTCGATACAGGTGCTGTCGCCTGAAGCTGATGATACTAGCGATGGGCATATTGCCTACAGCCGGGAACAGAATCATGAATCCATCGTATTTACTTTGCAAATGGCAGGAGCAACATTTTTGTTTACCGGAGACATGGACGAAGCAGCCGAGCATCGCGTATTGGAAGAGATTGACCGTCAGAACCGACTTCGTCTCGATGTCATGAAAATCGCCCACCACGGCAGCAAAACCTCAACCTCATTGGAGTGGCTGGAATATTGGCAGCCTGCGTCAGTTGTTATTTCGGCAGGTGCTTCTAACAGCTATGGCCATCCTCATCCGACTGTAGTAGAACGGTTAAACGCTTTGGGGAGTTCAATCTATCGAACGGACGAACAGGGCGAGGTGCAAATGGAAGTGAACAATAGCCGGATACGCGTTCGTTTTAAGTTGTCCTCCTCTGATGACGGGCTCCTTTTTTTCTGGTATTCTTAGGTGAGATTTAGGCTTACGAATGGTGATGTAAGACTTTATTGCTAGAAATTATTAAAAATAATAGTAACAACATTGCAACATATCGCCAGTCGATATCGTCTGTAAGGTTGCAAGGAAGGGGGAGCCATTGTGGTGGAGCAGGAACTCATCAGAGCCGCTCAAATGGGCGATCGCGACGCTCTAATCACCCTATTGCGAGAAATAGAGAATCAGGTGTACCGTACAGCCTATTATATTTTGAATAATGAGCAGGATGCGCACGATGCGGCCCAGGAAGCACTGATCCGAATTTATACGAAAATTGATACTTATGAGGAGAAGGCGCAATTTAAGACCTGGGTGCAGAGAATTGTGACGAATATATGCATCGATAAATTCCGTAGAAAGAAACCAACGGTATCGATAGAGGAGCATGATTTCGTGTTCGAGGGCAAGGATAACGTTGAGCGTGAGGTAATGTCTGGATATATTGCAGAGGATATCCGTGAAGCGATTGACCAGCTTCCCGAACATCATCGCTCCGTCGTTGTATTGAGGTATTTGCAGGAATTTTCGTATAACGAAATAGCCGAGAGTTTGAATTTGCCGCTGAATACGGTGAAATCATATTTATTCAGGGCCAGGCAGCAGCTTCAGCAATTACTCCAAGATTATCAGAAAGGTGGTGTGTCAGGATGAAATGCGCGGAGGCGGTGGAATGGATGCATCGATATGTAGATTATGATTTGAATGACGAGGGGACCTCTCTTTTGCTCGAGCATATTCGCGACTGTAACGATTGTGCTTACGAATTTGAACTTCTGAGGAAGCTTTCTGCCCAGTTAAGTGAGCTTCCAAATGTCACCCCGCGCTTTAGCCTTGTTGACCGGATCATGCCACAATTAGATGAAATTGACCGGGCTCGCCAGGAAGAGGGGAGTGCGCTCGAGCATGATCCTATTATCGAATCGGTAGCAGCATCTGCGGCAGCTAGTCCGCGGAGCACACGGAGTCGGCGTGATAAGCAAGCTTCGCAACGTGCCCGTAGTCGTAAAATTCGGACAGGGATTTTCGGAACGGTCGCCGCGGCTGTCATATTGGGGATTTTCATTACGCAATATGAGCCGCAAACAATTCCTAATGCGGAGTTGTCAACAGCTGACCAGAGCGCAGACTTAAATAGTCACTCCTCGGCTAACGAAATCATGTCGGGAAGCTTGGATGACACAGTAGACATAGACAATCATGTGTCTGGATTAGGAGATGGATCGACCGAGAATTCAGGGGTGAGCCCAGGGGATAAAGGGGATATGAAAGCCTCTACCCGGAAAGAGGGGGCATCATCTGATGGAGAGGCCGGTTCGGGGAAGAAGACATCTCAGGATCATGCTGAAACGAAGGGGGATGGATCATCCCAAGCCCCGGCAAATGGGCCTGTCGAATCTAGCGAAGGCGCAGTTGAGAATCCAGCAGGGGATGCTTCGCGCAGTGCAGGGAATTCTTCTGAGCCGAAGGAGGGATCTCCGGAGGAAAATTTGGATCAAGGAGATCCTGTTCAAAATGATCCGCAGAACAATGACGAGCTGGGCGACCATCGCATGGAAATGGCACCCTTGGCGCCGGATGAGTCTCTGTCTCCGCAAGCCCCGGCTCAGCAGTACGGGATTGCGAGCATGCCGGAGGAATGGAGTTCTCCCGATGGAACTCACCGGGCTGTCCTGCAGGGTGATCATCTGTACATCTATCAGGTGGGCAACGAAACATCCCAGCTTGTTGTCGATAAGCAAATTTCAGGCACATGGATTAACGGCGAATGGTCCAGTGACGGTACGAAATTTAACTATGAGGCCGATGTGGACGGCAGCGTGACAAAGCATAGCGTAGAGGTCAAACCCTCAGCGAATGCGGAAAATTCATCACAAAATGAATGAGAGTAGCACGATTTCAGGAGATATGGAATAGGTTATATAGATAAGAGAATTAAAGAGAATTGAAAGACCCTGATCGTCGTATGACCGCCGGCGGAAAAGTTTCTAGAGCTTTTCAGCCCGCGTTTATATAGATGCTCCGGGACAAAGGAACCTGGCCATGGCGCCGAAGGTTCCTTTGTTTGTATGGGAATGGAATGAAACAGCGGTCAAAGAGTAGTTAAATGCTTTTGGACTAAACCGCCGAATCGAAGTATCATAGTATTACAAACTGTTGATGGCGGACGAAAGAGGAAAGCCGCCGAGTAATAAGTGTAGGATGAAAGGGGAAGCCGAGTGGATACCAAAACGGCGATGAAAGAAATAAGACAGGGGCGCATATCCCCTTTATACTTATGTTATGGCACGGAAAAATACCAAATCAATGAATTTATCGGCTTGCTGGAGAAGCAAGTTGTCGACGAAGAGCAGCGCGACTTTGCCATGGCTGTTTTTGATTTGGCAGAAACGCCGATCGAGACCGTCATCGAGGAAGCGGAGACATTGCCATTCCTTGTCACACGCAAGCTGATCGTTGTAAGGGATGCATCTTTGTTTACAGCGGGAAAAGATAGCGGGAAAGTCGAGCATAAGTTGGAGTCGCTTACGGCTTATATGACGAACCCGGCGGAGTACAGCGTCATTGTGTTTGTTGTTCACGGGGAGAAGCTTGACGAGCGGAAGAAGATCGTCAAGGCAATCAAAGCGTCGGGCACAGTGCTTTCTTTTATGCCCCTTGGCGGTGGTGAGCTCGTGCAGTGGTCCGTCAAAGAGGCGGAGAAACGCGGCTGCAGCATGAGTCGAGAGGTTGCCGAAGCATTGATCGCTGCCAGCGGTGTTCAAATGTCTGCCCTTGCGGTTGAGTTGGATAAGCTGTGTCTTTATGCTGGAAAGGGCGGCGTTATAGACGAAGGTGCCATCAACCAGCTAGTGGCGCGCAGCACGGAGCAAAATGTCTTTGCCATGGTGGAAAGCATTGCAAATTTAAAGTTAGAGCAAGCGTTGGACATTTTTTACGAGCTGCTGAAGCAGCGTGAGGAACCGATAAAAATTGCGGCGCTGATCGCTCGTCAATTTCGGATTATGCTGCAGGTGAAGGAGCTCGGGCGGCAGAGCTATTCGCAGCAGCAAATGGCCTCTCAGCTTGGACTTCACCCTTATGCGGTGAAAATCGCTGGCGAGCAAGCGCGGAGATTTGAAACGGCTAAGCTGCGTCAAGCGCTGTCAGAGCTCGCGCAGCTGGATTATCAGATGAAGAGCGGCGGAATAGATAAGGTGCTTGGGCTTGAGTTGTTTCTTCTGAAGCTCGGGGCATAGCGGCTTCAAGTGGAAACTATAGCTTCACCAAAAAGACCTGAACATCTCTGTTCAGGTCTCTTTGAGCTTAAGTTTATAAATAACGACACTTACGCTTGGGACGTAAGGGCGTTCAATTTTTTAGCCAAGCGGGATTTCTTACGGGCAGCAGCGTTTTTGTGGATCAAACCTTTAGTAACGGCTTTGTCCAATTTCTTAGCAGCTGCAGCAAAAGCAGTTTTAGCTGTTTCTACTTCATTGCTAGCTAGCGCAGTGTCTGCAGCTTTAACAGCAGTACGCAAAGCGGACTTTTGCGAAGCGTTCAGAGCACGGCGTTTGTCGTTAGTTTTCACACGTTTGATTGCAGATTTAATGTTTGGCATTGCATTCACCTCCTGTAAAGCAAATATCATCCCAGATGATTCACAACTTAAAATATTTTATCACGCAGCAAGGTAAAATGCAATAAATTCATAGTAAAGAAAAGACGTCTGTATAATGTCTATCTTCCTCCCGCACAATATAGGATGATAACGGAAAGGGAGGTATTCCTCATATGAATCTGGATTTACGGCAGTATTCGGTTCGTACGGATTTAGCAGTGGAGTCTAAAGAGCTGGCGGAGACGGCTCATGGCGGACCGGTATCTGGCATTCATGAAGAAGTCGAGGAGCTGGATGGAATTAAAATTACTCGGCTGGATGTCGAGAATGAGCAGGTTTCACGTCAGATTGGTCGGTTGGTCGGACATTATGTCACCTTGGAGGTTCCTGCTCTGCGCAGTCATGACAGCGATCTTCAGGAGAGGGTGGCAGCGGCCTTTTCCAAAGAATTTATCGCTTTCCTGGATAAGATCGGCATTGGGCCAGGTGCTACTATGCTGATCGTCGGCTTAGGCAATTGGAATGTCACGCCGGATGCCCTAGGGCCGCTGGTCGTAGAGAACGTCATAGTTACTCGGCATTATTTTGAACTGGCGCCGGATCAAGTCGCCCCGGGCTATCGCAAGGTTAGTGCGGTCGCGCCTGGTGTACTCGGCATCACGGGGATTGAATCCAGCGAAATTGTGCAGGGCATTGTCGATCGTACGAAGCCGGACGTGATTATTGCGATCGATGCGCTAGCCTCGAGATCCCTGGAACGGGTCAATACTACGATTCAAATTGCCGATATCGGCATCCATCCCGGATCGGGGATCGGTAATAAACGCAAAGGTTTGACGAAGGAAATTCTCGGCGTCCCTTGTATTGCGATCGGTGTTCCGACGGTTTGCTATGCATCTACGATCGTGAATAATGCTTTTGACCTGATGAAGTCGCATTTTAACGGGGAAAACGGAAATACGCAGAGCAATACGAAACAAATTATGGGGTTGCTTACAGATCTGAGCGAGAACGAGAGATTGGGATTGGTGAAAGAAATCCTTGAACCTTTAGGACATGATCTCATCGTTACGCCAAAAGAAATTGACGAGTTCATTGAGGATATTGCCAATGTCATTGCCAGCGGACTGAATATATCCCTACACCAGGCGATAGATAAGGATAATGTTGCAGCGCATACTCATTAGCATTTGGTTAGCGGGAATACGATCCAGGGTTCATCCCCAGGGGCGTATTCCTTTTTGTTTTAACCGCTGAATAGAGTCCAGGGATTTGTTTCGATCCTATAAAGTTCGCAATCTAGCGAACTTTATATTTTTTGTGAGATTAGGGGTTCTACTTTTCCGGACAGGTTCATAGATTTCAATTATAGAAAGTGGCACCCGGCTAAAGGAGGGCTTCACAAAAAATGAGATGGTTCAGAACTTGGAATGTCGGCCGTATGAGACAGAATCTGCTACGCGTGCTTGCTATGGGGCAGACGTTTATGCTGTTGTCGGTGTTATCAGCGGTATTCTTCTTGCTGCTTGGGGTGGGAGGGATTGCGGAGAAAGAGTTAAATACCTCTCCAGTTTCTTCTATGAAAGGATTAGCATCCTCATTATCAAGCCGATTCTTTATTAGTATGGTTGGCATGGAATTGCCGCATATGGTACCTGATAAGGAGATGAGCTCCATATCGGGCAAGCAAATGACGAATTTTGTATTTCAACTGCTTACGGATGTGAATCCGTCTGATCCTAAAAGCCTGGTTGCCCGGGAAGTACCGGGCCTTGGTGCGGACAGCCCGATTTTATTGCGCACAGGCTCAGGGAATAAGACAGTACAAGCTCCGGAGGATTATCGTCCAGGGGTTGGTGCGGATGGGAGCAGTCCGGATCATCCTGAACCAGACCTAGCGGAGGAGCCGGATGCTGAGCCGGTTAAACCGTCTGTTCCTGAGCAAGGTAGTACGCAAAATCAAGACGAGCCGATTAAGCCAGGCAACAAAAATATTGTTATGATCTATCATTCCCATCCGCAGGAATCCTTTAATCCTGTATTAGGCATAGATTCTACCAACCCTAGCTCATCCAAAAATATGATGAACGTAGGTTTGGTTGGTGACGCCCTGGCTAGGGAGCTTGAGCGTAAAGGGGTCGCAACATTGCATGCTTATGAAAATTATGCAGCGACTGTGCAGAATTATAGCTACAATTACTCCTACAAATATTCTAGGCAGACCGTGAAGGAAGCGATGGCTCAGAATGGGGAGCTGCAATATTTCATCGATATACACCGGGATTCCCAGCGGCATGAAAAAACAACGACGATAATTAATGGCGAATCCTACGCTCAGGTTTATTTTATTATCGGACACGGGAATGAAAATTGGCGAGAGAATGAAGCCTTTGCCAGCTCAATCCATGATAGGTTGGAGAAATCTTATCCCGGAATATCAAGGGGCATCTGGGGCAAGACTTCTTCCCAAGGAAACGGGGAGTACAATCAATCTCTTTCTCCTCGAAGCGTACTCATAGAAATTGGTGGAATCGATAACAGCAAAGAAGAATTGGAGCGAACCGCCGCCGTCTTAGCGGGAATAATTGCAGATATTTATTGGGAAGGACAGAAGGCGGAGAAGGCAGGTTCTTTAACTAAGGAACAGTCAAATAAGAAGGAAGGTCAGAAACAGGTCGCAGCGAACAATTCAGCTGGGTAAGTAAACATATATTTGAAAGGGGGAGCCGCTTTGTCCAAAACGCTGAGAAAGTCTTTGCTTTACGGACTGTTGCTTGTTATAGGCATTACCTTTGGAATGCAGCTGGCAGAGTCGGGAACAAGCCGGATTCATAGCCCGGTTCCAGCTCGAACAAGCCAGCGATTTGACCCGGTTCCCTCAGAAGCCGCCGGGGTTCCGGATAGACAGCAAATCTTATGGGAGGGTAGGACGCAGGTGCCCGCAGATTGGACAAGGACAGCAGCTGAAGCAAACACGACTCAGCCGGTAATAACGGAGCGAGTGCAGACTCCGGACAGTCTGCTTCTGCCACCGCCGGAACAAGCGCCTGTAGATCGTTTTGCCGATAAAGCGGCTAATCTATTGCAGCAGGTGTCCCAGCGCAGCATTTATTGGGTTGCTTCTTGGTTTAATGCGGAATGATCAGTTAATCGTAAAAATTGGACTACTAACTCCGGAAACGTCGATGATTTATCGATAGGCATAAATTTGTTATAATAAAGTTATATTTGCTATTGGGCTCTATCAAACAAATTAACTAATTGGAGTATGTCCGGGGGTAGTAATCATTGAAAAAGGTAACGATGCAGCAAATCGCCGATCATCTTGGTGTATCTAAATTTGTCGTCTCCAAAGCACTGTCCGGCAAGGGTGGTGTGAATGAAATGACGAAGGAACGGGTCATTCAAGCAGCATCCCAGCTCGGTTATTTCAATCAAAAGAACGGTTATGTGAAAAATATAAGACCGAGTGCAGGAGCGGCAGCCATTCCACCGGGTAAGCAGTCGGTGCTAGTGCTGATGCCCAACATTCGCTCGCAGAATAAAGAGTCTCTCTATTGGGGGAAAGTATTGGAAGGGATATCGGATGAGCTAGAGGAACAAAACCTCGGCATGATCATCGTATCTGAACCACGAAACGATGTTATGATGAATATCATTAACCCTGAAGGTATTCTCGGGATGATCGGGGTAGGCCAAATCGCCACCAATTTGTTGTTGGAGGTGCACCGCATCGGATTACCGATGGTGCTTGTTGACCATGAGGATAATCTGATTCCTGCAGATTCGATATTTGCGAATAATGTCGATGGAACCTATCGGATGGTTAATCACTTGATCGGACTCGGGCACAAAGATTTGTACTTCTTAGGTAACCTGAATTTCTCCAGAAGCTTTAGGGACAGATGGCTCGGCTTCCGCAGCGCATTGGAGGAGAATGGACTTGATGTACAAAGGCATGATGATCCAATGCTCTTCCTGGAGAGTGTAGAGACAGGAGGGTTCAATCAGGGGTTGAAGGATTGGCTAAACGCTAGAAGGCAATCTAAGTCTCTGGAGTTGCCGACAGCATTGGTGTGCGCCAATGACTCGATTGCACTACATACGATCCATGTATTGAATGAGCTGGGCCTTCGCGTGCCTGAGGATGTCACGGTGACCGGATTTGACAATATTGATGATGCTGCCCGCTTCGATCCTGCGATTACAACGGTGAGCGTGCCTAAGGAGCAGCTGGGCAGACGCGCGGTCACAAAGTTGCTGGATCGATTGTCTGATGCGAACAGAGCCGTGGAGAAATGGCTGATTTCGGTGGAACTGCTGTACAGGAATTCTGCAACCAAACCACGTGAGGAGCATGTGTCAACCTAAAAGATGCCATTAAGTATGAGTGATCCATACAATTTAAAAAACCTCGCCGGTTGGGCGAGGTTTTTTAAATATGCTCTATTGGTCATTTGCGGCTTCAAAGCGTTTGTTCTTATTAATTAGTTCGATTCTTTGCTTCACACAGGCATAGGAACGAAGCGGGTCTTCCGGCGTATGCAGCGCATAATCGACAAGTTGATCGACGGTGGTTGTAGCCACGTGGATACGCGTATCGGAGGAGGCATAGTAGATATAGACATCACCGTTATCTCGGGCGATGACTCCGTTACAGAATACGACGTTAGAGACATCTCCGACCCGTTCTTCGCCGACTGGCGCAATTAAGTGGCCGCCTGGACTGTGAGTAATGCGGTGCGGCTCATTTAAATCGGTCAGAAATGCGTAGAGAACATACCTTAAGCCAGCCGCAGTGTTCCGGACGCCATGAGCGATGTGAAGCCAGCCGGCATCCGTGCGGATTGGGGCTGGGCCCTGCCCGTTCTTCACCTCTTTGATCGTATGATAGTGACGCTCATCTACGATGATTTCTTCGTCAATAACTGCGTGCTCGATCGATTCGGACAGCCCCCAGCCGATCCCACCGCCGGAACCTGCGTCGATGAAGCCATCCTGAGGACGCGTATAGAAGGCATACTTGCCATCGATGAACTCGGGATGCAGGACTACGTTGCGCTGCTGCGGCGACTTCGTCTTCAAATCGGGCAGACGCTCCCAGGTTGCGAGATCTTTTGTGCGGGCAATGCCGCATTGGGCGATCGCGCTGGACAAGTCGCCTTCAGGCGCGTTCGGATCCTTGCGCTCTGTACAGAACAGGCCGTAAATCCAGCCGTCCTCATGCTTCACCAGACGCATATCATAGACGTTTACGTCAGGCTCCTCGGTTTCCGGCATGACGACCGGATGATCCCAGAAGCGGAAGCCGTCCACGCCGCTTTCGCTCTCGGCTACGGCGAAGAAGGATTTGCGATCGGCTCCTTCCACGCGGGCAACGAGATAGAACTTGCCGTTCAATTCAATCGCACCTGGATTAAACACACAATTGACGCCAATTCTTTCAGCGAAAAATGGGTTTGTCTCCGGGTTGAAGTCGTATTTCCAAATTAGTGGGGCGTGTTCGGCGGTAAGGACCGGATAGCGATAGCGGTCGTAAATCCCATTTCCGAATGGAATCTTTTCATTTGGACGGGCGATTAAGGATTCATACTTTTTCGTTAGTGCTGCTTTTCTCTCTGCAAATCGTGCGTTCATGTATAGTGCCTCCATTTATTAATTATTTGTTCAAGCGGGCGATCATTTCCAGGCAGGCTCTTCCGTTATGATAAGGACATTTCCAGGCGCTGACCTTCGGTTCCTCGGTAATGGGGCTCCCATCTTGACGTACTGCCCAATGCCATTCCCCATGTTCAGGGTCGGAGATGAAGCGGCGAATGAATTGCCAAGAGCCCTGAGCCGCCTCCAAGAACTTCGAGTTACCGGTTAGCTGGTACGCATTATAGAATCCGACCATAGCTTCGGCCTGTGGCCACCAATCCTTATTGGTATCCGTTAGACCATGCTCATCCGCTTCGTTCCACAGCGCGCCATCCTTGTCTACTCCTCTAGCAAGAACCGCCTCGGCCATAGCGATTGCGACTTGTTTGACGCGCTCCAGTAATGCGGGGTTATCCTCTAGCACTTCTGCCGCTTCCACGAGCAGCCAGCTTCCTTCGATATCATGTCCATAGGAAATATGAGTGCTCTTTACATGCCATTCCTCATCGAAAAATAAATGAAAATGAGCGCTCTTCGAGTCGATGATATGATCCAGTGTCACCTCGATGAGCTCAGTTAGCTTCAGCTTTAGAGCATCCGATTTCCATACTCGGTACAGGTTGGTGTAGGCTTCAAGCACGTGCAGGTGGGTATTCATCGACTTTTTCTCGTTCAAGTCCTTGTCGCTCAAGGTCAAGTCATTGGTAACCTGCCAGTCGCGGGCAAGAGCCTCAATATAGCCCTGATGGACGTTGTCGTAGCTATGCTTCTCAAGAAGCTCGAATAATTGGACGGCCTGCTGGACGGGTTCCGTGCGACCGCAGGCCAGATGATATTCCGCCAGTGCGTAAATGACGAAGGCCTGGCCGTATACCTGCTTTTTATCTTGGATAGGTTGGCCTGTATAATCGACCATCCAGTAGAGCCCTCCAAATTTGCGATCCATAAATGTGTCTTGAAGATAAGCGTACGCTCTGTCGGCGATTTGCAAATATCCGGCATGCGGATAAGCGCGGTGGGCTGCAGAAAATGTCCAGAGTATCCGGGCATTTAGGACGAGGCTCTTGGCCGCTTTGTCATTAATTTTACCGACATAATCCATCTCACCGATAAATCCGCCGTAGGTTTCATCCAGCGTCTGATTCATCCAGAAGTGCATGATATTGTTGTTCAGTTCGTCTTCGATTTGCTTCAGCCAGGTTGTTTTATTCAGTTGCTCACTCAACGCGCAATCCCTCATTTCTTCTCCTAGACATGTAGTAATCCTTAATAACTGCCTCGGATCTTTTGCCATAAACGCAATATCCGTCGTCAGTTGCAGCTTCTTCTCGCGAATAGAGCTTAGCCGGCCAATCCCAAAGCATGAAGCCCTGAACCCAATCCCGCTTGGCGCAAGCGGTGAACATCGCTTCATAGAATTTGACCTGCTCCTCCTGATCGGCAGCGCCCGCAAGTGTCCAGTCGTTAGGAATCGCAGCCGAGCCTTTGCGGCTGGGGCATCCGGCTTCCATGAAAAAGAACGGCTTGCCGTAGGTCTGAACGACTTTTTCGATGCGATCGAGCTGTCTTTCCCAGTCATTTGCCGGGTAGTAACCACTGGAGGAAATGATGTCCAGGGCGTCCCACCAAACCACGTTATCCTCTTGGTATTTATCGCAATTATACGTAATAAGACCGGTGTATATTTTGCGAACTTCGGCAATCAATTGACGCCATTCATTTTCCCGACGATCCGTTTGTACCATTTCACAGCCGATGCAGAACATCTCGCATTTGGTCTCCTCGGCAATCTTGGCAAAATGAAGGATGTAGGCGCTATAAGAGCGGAACCAATCCGACCATTTGGGCTCGCAAGGAACATCTTTATCAAAAAAATTAATATGCGCCCGCCATGTGCCATCGGCACAATTCACGATCGGCTTTAGACAAACTTTCAGACCTAAGCTTTTTGCTTGCCGAATAGCCCATTTTACTTCGTCGTCGGTGACCGTAGGTTTATCCCAGTAAGGGATCTCGGTCGAAAAAGCGGTAGCCTGAAGTGCTGAGAAGGCGATAGCCGTCCAGTTCACAGCAGTCGTTCTGGTCATTTGCTCCATAGAATTTCTAGCCTCATCATTCGCCCATGTTCCGCGAACACCCATAAATCCCCACGTCATTCCGGCGATGTATTCCGGCATCCTCATCGTATCAGCCTCTCTTTGTTAGTAAGTGGTGGAGCATGCTCATTAATTGAAATGAACAGGTTACAAAAGGTGGTTTGTTAGGTTTGTTAGTATAATAATTATTTTGTTATATAACTAATTTATAGATGGTTTCGATGAATAAATCAACTGTTAATTATGGCAAAATAAAAAAATCCGCCTCTTGGGCGGATGAATTGGAGCATTAAGCTTATGTTATTTTCGCAGCTTCAGCATCTATCTCTCTAACGGATTGCCTATAAATAATGTTGCCCTGGACCATGACTCGGCCAAATCTGCGCTGTGGGTTCTCGATTTTATCCATAATAAATTTTACGGCGGACTTAGCCATTTGCTCGATATCCACTTCCACCGTGGTAAGCTGCGGCGTTGTCAGCGTTGCATAAATATCGTTATCAAAGCCGACGACGGAACAGTCTTCGGGGATACTGCAGCCCATCGATTTCAGCTTATCCACGAGTAGATAGGCGATTTGATCGCAGTTGCACACAAAGGCGGTCGGCAAGGGATTGGGAAGCGAAATATCAATGAATTTTCCTTTTTCGTCCCGATCGTTCAGGATTAAATCCTGATCCAGGCGTATTCCGTGCTCCAGTAAGGATTTATAGTATCCGAGAAAGCGATCCTGAATGCTGCTGGTCGAGTAGATATTACCAACATAGGCAATTTTGCGATGACCGTTGCGAATCAAATAATTTGTCATCTCGTAAGCTCCGTAAAAGTTATCAGTCACAATTGAATCGATATCCGCATGTTCATCATAGAAATCAAGAAATATTTTTGGCAGATCCATATTTTGGACTGTTTCGATATACTTCTTGCAGATTTGACCTAGTACGATAATACCATCGACCTTTTTTTCATTGTAGACTCTCGGAAAGTTCAATTGCTCTTCATCTTCATTACTGAGGATGTTTAAAATGCCGAAATAGCCGTATTGATCCAAGAGCAGCGAGATTTGCTGGTACACGCGCAGATAGAAGGAATGGGACATCCCGGTGAACCGCTCGGGAATAAGCACGCCAATATTTTTAGATAAACCATCCTTAATGGATTTCGCCGCAGAATTATAACGGTAACCCATCTCTCCGGCTAAAGCTTTGATCTTCTGCTTAAGCTCCTCGCTAACGCCTTCTTTATCGTTAAGTGCTTTGGATACCGTCACACTGCTGACACCTAGCTTATTGGCGATATCCCGCATGGTAATGTTGCTTTTCATGATTTCACCTACTTTCGTTTCATACAAAGTTATAACTTTAAATTTAACCATCTACAGGTAGTATACAATTATATTTTTAAAAGATAAAGAAAGTTTATTAATTTATTAGCTAATCGTAAACTTAAAATAAAACCGAATTCATTAAGGTTCGCAAGTGTTCCGAAGGTTAATGTATCTTTTTCAAAGAAATTACTTGAAATTTATCTATTAGTCGAATTAGTCGAAAAAAATCTAAGGGAGTATTATTGATAACGGTGTGTTAAACATAATTTAATAAAATTAAATGATTGACGAGTAAGCGCATTCAGTATAATATTAATATTGTGAGTTACCGATAACTTAATTTTACTTTAGAGAGGGGTTACAACAGTGAAAAAAGGCAAAGCAATCATGGGTTTATTGGCTTTGACGCTCGTGCTGGGAATGCTCGCTGGCTGCGGCAGCAAAGGCAATAACAGCGCGGCGAACGGTGGGACAAGCAGTGCAGGATCAAGCGATGATGGGGGAATAAAGGGTGAGATCACCGTAATTACACAAAGAACAGATATTGTGGATACGGTGTTCAAAGAGTACGCTGCTGAGTTTAACAAAGAATACCCAGATGTGAAAGTAAAGTTTCAAGCTCTTTCCGATTATGAAGGCCAAATTACGGTCCGAATGAGCTCTGACGATTATGGAGATGCACTGCTGCTCCCAACGAGCATTCCACTGGAGGACACGCCGCAGTTTTTTGAACCGCTGGGTAGCTTGGAGGAAATGAGCAAGGAATATATCGGGCTGGAAGAGAGAACCGTTGATGGCAATGCTTATGGAATTCCAACTGCGATTAACTTCTCGGGTGTTTTGTACAACAAGAAAGTGTTTGAAGATGCTGGCATAATGACAGCTCCAAGAACGCCGGAAGAATTTCTGGCAGCATTGAAAGCGATTAAGGAGAAAGGCGACGCGATTCCACTGTATACAAATTATGCTGACGGCTGGCCGTTGACGCAATGGGAATCTGTCCTGACAACGGTGGCGGGCGATGTGGATTATGTCAATGTGACACAGCCGAACACCGACGACAACTTTACACCAGGACAACCTCACTATGAGTTGTACAAAGTAATGTATGATGCTGTCGAACAAGGACTAATTGAGAAAGATCCAACGACGACGAACTGGGAAGGGTCCAAGTCTGATCTTGCTAACGGTAAAATTGGTGCAATGGTAGTAGGTTCCTGGGCGATTGAACAAGTACAGGAGCAGGCGCCTAATCCGGGTGACATTGCCTACATGCCGTTTCCTACGAATGCTAAAGAGATCATCATGCCATTGGCGGCTGACTATACATTAGGTATTAACAAGCATAGCAAGAACAAGGAAGCTGCTAGAGCATGGATAGACTGGTTTATTAAGAAGTCAGGTTATCCGACTGAGATAGCGGGCGGAATGAGTCCGGTAGTGGGGGCTGCACTTCCAGACACTCTTAAGCAATTCGAGGGCACGGATGTTAAGTTTGAGCTGCAGACTCCGGCACAGCCAGGTCAGGAGGGCTGGGTTGACAAGATCGATAAGGATGCAGAAATCGGCTTATGGCAGCCTGACTTCAAGAAACGGATCATTGAAGCAGCAGTCGGCAATCGTAAAGAATCATTCGATGACATTATGAAAGAACTAAACGATGCATGGGTGAAATCACGGGCAAAAGTAACGCAGCAATAAGCGATCCGGATATCTTGCGGGTTGAAACAAGAGGGGGACGCATGGAAATGCGTTTTCCTTCTCTATTCGAAAAAAGACAGGAGCAAGACCTGGAGGTGTGAGTGGTGTTTGCAAACCTAAGCTACAAGACACAAAGACGAATCATAATAATCGCTTTCTCGCTGATTCCGGTCGTCTTATTATTCACGTTTGCTTATCTCCCCGTGTTCAATATGTTCAAATATAGTTTTACGAACTGGAATGGTTATAGTAAAACTTTCGATTATGTCGGATTTGAAAACTATAAAACCATATTTACAAATCCAAAATATTTTTCCGTCTTCAAGGTCAGTCTCTACTATTTTGGAGCGACTTTCGTACAGATGGGATTAGCTCTTTATTTTGCTACTATACTTAGCTTTAACGTACGTTTTAAAAACTTTTTTAAAGGGGTTTTATTTTTCCCTTATTTGCTTAATGGGGTAGCCATCGGCTTTATATTCCTGGTCTTTTTCCGGCCGGACGGTACGCTCGATACGTTGCTTCAGGTTCTGGGACTTGGGCATTTATCGCAAGGCTGGCTATTGAATCCCAACATTATTAACATATCGCTCGCAGGCGCTTCCTTATGGCGGTATATGGGCTTCAATTTTATTATTTTTCTGGGAGCCATATCTTCCATCGGCAAAGATATTTACGAGGCGGCTGACATTGATGGCGCAAACCGCTGGCACCAATTCAAGCATATTATTCTGCCAAGCATCAAGCGAATACTGCAGCTTAACTTAATTTTGGCGATTAGCGGCGCAATCAGCGCATTTGATATTCCATATATCATGACTGGAGGCTCGAACGGAAGTAACACCTTCGTTATTCAAACGGTAGACGTTGCATTTAAATACAGTAAGCTGGGTCTTGCTTCGGCCATGGCCGTCGTGCTGCTCATTATCGTCATTCTCGTGACACTGCTCCAGCGGTTTCTGATTAAGGGGGATGATTGATATGTACAAAATGAAATATGCATTAGGCAGTACGTTTAAGTACATGACTTTGTTTCTGGGCGCTTTCACGGCACTATTACCGATTATCGTCGTATTCTTCTCATCCTTAAAAACGAATGCAGAATATGGTGCAACGAGTCCTTTGGACCCGCCTCAAAATTGGACGTATTTTGCAAACTACACGAAGGCGTTTGTTGATGGAAAAATGCTGCTTGGCTTCGGCAACACGATCTTTATTCTCGTTATATCCATTGCCGGAGCTACATTGATCGGATCCATGATTGCCTATGTGCTCAGCCGGTTTAAGTTCCGCGGAAGCAAGCTGCTTATGGGTGCGTTTCTGCTGGCAACTTTAATTCCAAGTGTAACGACACAAGTTGCAACGTTTAGAATCATCGATGCATTGGATCTGGTAAATACGCGATTTGCACCAATTCTTCTTTATTTAGGAACGGATATTATCGCTGTTTATATTTTCTTGCAATTTTTAGATACCATTTCTGAATCCCTGGATGAATCCGCAATGCTGGATGGCGCGTCCTACTTCACGATTTTCTTTAAGATTGTATTGCCGCTGCTGGCACCTGCGATTGTAACGGTCATCATTGTGAAGGGGGTTAATGTCTATAACGATTTCTATACCCCATTCCTTTATATGCCTGGTGAGAATTTGCAGGTGATATCGACCGCTCTGTTTAAATTTAAGGGACCCTACGGTTCACAGTGGGAGGTCATATGCGCGGCGATCATGATTACAATCATTCCTATTCTTGTCGTATTTCTCGCCTTGCAAAAATATATTTATAACGGTTTTGCGCAGGGTTCTGTGAAATAAATAAATGATTATTTTTGGAAGGAGAATTATATCATGGCAGAGGTTCGTATTATTGGAGAGAAATTAACAAACATCCCTTGGCAGGATAAGCCGGAGGGCGCAGTGGGGCCTGTATGGAGACATAGCGATAATCCTGTGATCCAGAGAAACCCGGCGAAAGGTATCGCCCGTATTTTCAATAGTGCTGTACTGCCCTTTGATGGGCGCTTCGTCGGTGTATTCCGTGCAGAAACAATTAACGGCCGGCCTCATCTTCATCTTGGCTGGAGCGATGATGCATTGAACTGGTCGATTGAAGAAGAGCGCATTAATTTCGTGGATGAGAGCGGCAAGCCGTTTCAACCGAACTATGCTTACGATCCGCGTCTCGTAGAGGTAGAAGGAACTTATTACATTATTTGGTGTACGGATTTTTACGGTGCCGCGATTGGTGTAGCGAAAACGGATGACTTCAAAACTTTTGTACGCTTGGAAAATCCATTTTTACCGTTTAACCGCAATGGCGTACTTTTTCCGCGTAAAATCAATGGCAACTTTGTGATGCTCTCTCGTCCGAGTGATAGTGGACATACGCCGTTTGGCGATGTGTTCCTCAGCGAAAGCCCGGATTTTGTTTACTGGGGCAAGCATCGTCATGTGATGTCTAAAGGCGGTCAAGGCTGGTGGCAATCGGTAAAAATCGGCGGTGGTCCGGCTCCGATTGAGACGACTGAGGGCTGGCTTATGTTCTATCACGGTGTAACCGGCACCTGTAATGGACTCGTATACAGCATGGGCGCAGTTATTCTTGACCGTGACGAGCCGTCCAAAGTCAAATATCGTTCCGCTAATTATGTGCTAACACCGGAGGAATGGTATGAGGAGCGAGGCTTTGTTAGCAATGTCGTATTCCCTTGTGCCACGCTGCATGATGCTGAAACCGGGCGAATCGCCA
Source organism: Paenibacillus lentus (assembly GCF_003931855.1). Lineage (NCBI taxonomy): Bacteria > Bacillati > Bacillota > Bacilli > Caryophanales > Paenibacillaceae > Paenibacillus > Paenibacillus lentus. The sequence goes on from NZ_CP034248.1 coordinate 2,742,298, forward strand.
TCTATTATGGTGCGGCAGATACCTATGTAGGTGTTGCGTATACGACAGTACAGGAAATTGTAGATTATGTGATCGCCACGAGTGAAGAAGTCGCTGACGATGCAGAAATCGGGATCATGTAATAGATTTAAAGAAAAGCCCGATCAAATTCTCGTATCATCTAGAGTATTCACAACGAATTAATCAGCAGAGGATGGATTCCTTCTTAACATAGAGGAGATTCCGTCTTCCCATTTTAGGGGGCATAACATGATGGGGAATGATATGAGCTTAGCGGAATTGAAGCAATATGGGGGCAAAAGTTCACGGCCTGCAGATTTTGACTCTTATTGGAAGCGTGCGCTACAGGAGCTTGAAGCCCAGCCGCTTGAGTACGAATTGGTTCCCGCTGGATTTACCAGTCCATTGGCGGATTGTTATCATCTTTATTTTACCGGAACAGGTGGGGCGAGGATTCACGCCAAATTTGTCAAGCCGAAAAATTTGACTAGCAAGGGGCCGGGTATGGCGATGTTCCACGGTTATTCTTGTGATAGCGGCGATTGGTCGGATAAGGTGAATTATGCGGCACATGGCATTACGGTGCTAGCGATGGATTGCCGAGGTCAGGGCGGTTTGTCCGAAGACAACTTAACAGTACAGGGCACGACGATCCGTGGCCATATTATCCGGGGGATTGATGATCCGAATCCTGATAAATTGTATTTTCGCAATGTCTTCCTGGATACGGTGCAGACGGTAAGAATTCTGATGAGTATGGAGTATGTTGATCCAGCGAGGATCGGTGTGCACGGACTTTCACAGGGCGGCGCGCTTGCCATAGCGTGTGCCGCGCTTGAACCCAGAGTCAAACTGGCTGTCCCTGTATATCCTTTTTTGGCCGATTACCGCAGAGCTTGGGAACTGGATATTACCACTTCTGCTTACGAAGAAATTCATTATTATTTCCGTTTCTTTGATCCGCATCATTTGCGTGAGGATGAAATTTTTACGAAGCTTGGCTATATTGATATTCAAAATCTTGCTGACAGAATTGAGGCTAAGGTACTTTTCGTGACGGGACTTGCCGATACGATCTGTCCGCCGTCCACGCAATTTGCCGTTTATAACAAAATTCGTTCCGAGAAGGAGCTGCTAGTCTACCATGAATACGGTCACGAGTACTTGCCGTATTTGGGAGATCGAACATTACAGGCATTTCTGAAATTGTAAGGTGAAGAGAAAGAGTAGGGGAAATACGTTATTGAAGCGGATAGGGGTTCGAAACTTCGGTACAGGTTTAGAGTTTAGAATCAGTCAATTCTAACGAAGAGTCATTGCCTGGATCATACAATGGGCAACCCAGGCGTGGAATGGTTCGCTAAGCTATATATCACTAAGCTATATATAATAGAAGAAACTGATGCAAGCGCAAATGTATGACGCTCGCTGTTATGATGGGAAGTCTTGCGGTGATCGGTTGGATCATGGCAGAATTCTTGTTAAACTACAGCGAGTGCATAAGCAATACCTGAAGCTGATTGGCTCCAGGTGCCTGTAAGGCGATAACCCCCGATGTCAGGTTAAGAATCCTGGTATCGGGGATTCTTTTTGTATAGCGGTCTTTATTTCCGAATCTCCATCTAAAGCCAATATTGCTGAGGACTCCTATAACTGATATAATAAATTGATTATACTTCTAAGGATTTGTGGTGGGGGTAACAATGACAGATATTAGAGCAAGGCAACAAAAAATTCGGAATTTCTGTATTATTGCACATATCGACCATGGCAAATCAACGTTGGCTGACCGGATTTTGGAATATACCGGAGCATTGACCTCACGGGAAATGCAGCAGCAAGTGCTTGATACGATGGATTTGGAGCGAGAACGTGGAATTACGATTAAGCTGCAGGCGGTACGCCTTTCTTATCGTGCAGACGACGGTGAAGAATATGTGCTTAATTTGATCGATACGCCAGGACACGTCGATTTCACGTACGAGGTGTCCAGAAGTTTGGCGGCTTGTGAAGGGGCGCTTCTGGTCGTCGATGCTGCTCAGGGGATCGAAGCCCAGACGCTGGCTAACGTATACTTGGCATTGGATAATAATCTTGAGATTTTGCCAGTAATCAACAAGATTGACCTGCCTAGCGCTGATCCTGATCGGGTGAAGCAAGAGATTGAAGATGTGATTGGGTTGGATGCAAGCGAGGCTGTCCATGCTTCAGCGAAAGCTGGAATCGGCATACGCGAAATTATTGAACAGGTCGTGCAGAAGGTTCCTGCGCCGACAGGAGATCCAGATGAGCCGCTTAAGGCGCTGATTTTTGACTCGCATTACGACCCTTATAAGGGTGTTATTGTCTATGTGCGCGTAATTAACGGGCATATCAAAGCGGGATCTAAGATCAAGATGATGGCGACGGGCAAGACGTTTGAGGTTATCGAGGTCGGCGCGTTTATGCCGCGGATGACGATGGTAGACGAGCTGAACATCGGTGATGTAGGGTTTATCGTAGCAGGTATTAAGACGGTAGGCGATACGCAAGTCGGGGATACGATTACGGATGCGAAGAAACCAACAGCAGAGCCACTGCCTGGCTATCGCAAAATCAATCCGATGGTTTTCTGTGGTCTATATCCTATAGATACATCGGATTACAATGATTTGCGCGAAGCGTTGGAGAAGCTGCAGTTGAATGATGCTTCGCTGAGCTTTGAACCGGAGACGTCTAGTGCGCTTGGTTTTGGATTCCGCTGTGGATTTCTCGGTCTGCTCCATATGGACGTTATTCAAGAGCGTATTGAGCGTGAGTTCAATATACCGCTGATTACGACTGCACCAAGTGTTATCTACAAAGTATCCTTGACCAATGGAGAAACGATCTCCATTGATAACCCGTCCAATTACCCGGAGGTTGGAAAGATCGACCACGTAGAAGAGCCTTATGTTAAGGCGTCGATTATCGTACCGAATGATTTTGTAGGAACCGTCATGGAGCTGTGCCAAAGCAAACGCGGCGAGTTCATTAACATGGAATACCTAGATACCACCCGGGTCACAATAATGTATCAAATTCCACTATCCGAAATCGTCTACGATTTCTTCGACCAGCTGAAATCAAGTACGAAGGGGTATGCCTCCTTTGATTATGAGCTCTCAGGCTACCGCCAGTCGAATCTGGTCAAAATGGACATCCTCCTTAACGGAGAACAGGTCGATGCGTTGTCCTTCATCGTTCACAGAGAAAGGGCTTATCATCGCGGACGGGCGATCTGTGAGAAGCTTCGCGAGCTGATTCCACGTCAAATGTTCGAGGTACCAATTCAGGCTTCCGTAGGTACTAAGATTGTAGCGAGAGAGACAGTTAAGGCGATGCGCAAGAACGTTCTTGCGAAGTGCTATGGCGGTGACATCTCCCGGAAGCGTAAATTGCTGGAAAAGCAAAAAGAAGGTAAGAAGCGCATGAAGCAGGTAGGTAACGTAGAGGTGCCGCAGGAGGCGTTTATGGCGGTTTTGAAAATCGACGATAATTAATCGCCCCTGCTTGGCGCATATGCATAGCATAGGATTGAAAAGGAAAGCCGGATGGCTTTCCTTTTTCCATAATTCATGTTCGATAGGCAGATCAATTTTATGAAAAGTAATTTTATGAACAGGAAAAAAGGAGGCACCACCGTGAGCCAACAACTGAATTTGGACGGGCAGGAATTGCCTGACTCTGATTCGCGGTTTAAGACGGCTCCCGAAGCCGTGTATATACACATTCCGTTTTGCACGAATAAATGTTTCTACTGTGATTTCAACTCGTATGTCCTTAAGGATCAGCCGGTGATGGATTATTTGCGGGCGCTTGATCAGGAGATGGAGCTGACTGTTCGCGAGACGCCACCCGGAGAGATTAAGAGCATATTCGTTGGCGGCGGTACGCCGACCGTACTTAAACCGGATGAGATGGAGTTTTTCCTCGCGTCTGTCCGCCGGCATTTTCCGAAGTGGGCTCCTGATATAGAATTTTCTATGGAAGCCAACCCTGGTACAACAGATAAGGAGAAGCTCGGCGTGATGAAGGCCGGGGGCGTCAATCGTGTGAGCTTCGGCGTACAGGCGTTTCAAAATGAACTGTTGAGCGGGATTGGACGCATTCATAACACAGATGATGTGTATCGTAGCTTGGAGAATGCGCGAGCGGTAGGGTTGAATAACCTGTCCATCGATTTGATGTTCGGCCTGCCTAATCAAACCGTCGAAATGCTGGATTACAGCGTGTCCAAAGCACTTGAGCTCGAGCTGTCGCATTATTCTATTTATAGTCTCAAAGTGGAAGAGAATACGTTGTTTCATACGCTATATCATAAGAACCAGCTCCCGCTTCCTGAGGAAGAGGATGAATTGAAGATGTACCTGCTGTTAATGGAACGAATGGAAAAGGCGGGATACAGGCAGTACGAGATCAGTAATTTTGCTAAATCGGGTTTTGAGAGCCGGCATAACATCACTTACTGGCGGAACGAAGATTATTACGGCCTGGGCGCTGGCGCCCATGGATATGTAAATCGATATCGCCATGTAAACATTAAGGGCGTGAACCCATATAATGAAGCAACTAAGCAGGGACGGCCGCTTCTGGATCGGTTCGAGGTATCCCGTGAGGAAGCGATGGAGGATTTCGTCATGGTGGGCCTGCGCGTATTAGAGGGCATTTCGGATGAACGTTTTCGGCGTCAATTTGGGGTTTCGCTGGATGAAGTGTTCGGGGATCAATTTAATAAAATGCTGAATGCCGGATTGCTTGAAAAGACAGCTTCAATTCCAGGCTATCGGCTAAGCAAGAAGGGGATATTGTTTGGCAATGAGGTGTTTGCCGAATTTATAGGTGCCTTGGGCGGAAAATAATATATTGAACTTATATACGCTTTGTTGTATATTTATTCATATTATTGTACCGGGTCGAGGAGGGATCAGCATGCCTGCAACAACAGCTGTGTGCAGAAGGGCGAAACTGGAAGATGTAGAGCCTCTATTTCAAATGATTGATGGATATGCCCAGCGGGGAATTATGCTGCCGCGCTCGAGAGAGATGCTGAGTCGGCAGATTAATGATTTTGTGGTTACAGAAGTAGATGGCTTGGTTGTTGGATGCGGATCCCTATGCCAACTAGGTGAAGAACTCGTAGAAATCCGGTCGCTCGGTATTTCGGAAGGCTATAAAGGACGCGGCCTCGGTTCGTTACTCGTGGCGCAGCTGGTCGAGGAAGCGAAAAACCTTGGCATTCCGAAAGTTATGGCACTTACTTATGAAGTTTCTTTTTTTCTGAAAAACGGGTTTGAGGTCGTGGAGAAGGACATTTTTCCAGAGAAAGTCTGGACGGATTGCATCCATTGCCCGAAGCAACATGCCTGTGATGAAATAGCGGTACTTAAGATACTGAACTGACTTGACAATCGTCTTGTCGGTTTGGTATTTTTGTAATAGCGTTTAGCACTCGATATGACCGAGTGCTAACGACACGGTCAAATGTTATGGGAGGGATTTTCATGTTAACGGAACGCCAGAGAATGATTTTAACAGCTATTGTAGATGATTATATTCGTTCGGCGGAGCCGGTGGGATCCCGAAGCATTTCAAAACGTGGGGATGTCGGCTACAGTCCGGCAACGATTCGTAATGAAATGGCAGATTTGGAGGAGCTCGGATTTCTGGAGCAGCCTCATACATCAGCAGGCCGTATTCCATCTCACAAAGGATACCGATATTATGTTGATCATATGATGCCCCTGAACCGTCTGACCTCGGATGAGCTAGCAACAATGAAATCATTTTATGCCGAGAAGCTTAATGCGACTGAACAGGTCATTCAGCATGCGGGCACGATTTTGTCGCATATGACGAACTATACCTCTATTCTGCTTGGACCTGAAGTATTCCATACTTCTTTACGTCATTTTCAGCTGCTGTCTTTAAATGAGACAACGGCAGTAGCCATTATTGTGACGAATACAGGCCAGGTAGAGAATAAGACGGTCACTATTCCGCCCGGCGTATCGATCTCCGAAATGGAGAAGGTTGTCAACCTGCTCAATCATAGACTGGCTGGAGTGCCAATCTATAAATTAAAATCCGCACTGTACAACGAAATCGGTCAAGAAATGCAGCGGCATATCGACCATTTCGAGGATTTGATGAAGGTGTTGGATGAAGCGCTGGATAGCGACGGAACCGAAGGGCAACGCCTGTTTCTTAGCGGAACTACGAATATGCTGACGCAGCCTGAATTCCGGGATGTGAATAAGGTGAAGAGCATACTTGACCTGTTGGAGGAAACGCCGACATTGATGAAAATGCTGGCATCCGCACAGGCCGGGACAGGCATTCAGGTACGTATCGGTACAGAGAACAAACATGAAGCTTTTGCAAATTGCAGTTTGATTACAGCAACCTATGCCATTGAAGGCGGCGCTGTAGGCACGATCGGTATTTTGGGACCGACAAGAATGGAGTATGCCCGGGTCATGCGGATTTTGGATATGCTATCTAAGGATTTAACAGAATTCCTGTCCCGCTTACATTAATCTGAGCATGATAATTATGTTTTACCGTATGTTAAGGAGGTGAACATCTTGAAGGAACAAGAACCGATTCAAGACAACATCAATACGAATGTAGAGGAAGAAATTGAAATGAATGATCATGTGAATCAAGAACATACAGCAGACGAGAACAGCATACCGGAGGAGGACACTGCAGGCAAACGAGAGGCTTCCGAGTCCACTGCACCTGAAGAAGGCAATGCAGAGCTTGCAGCGCTGCGCGCAGAATTGGAAGAGCAGCAGCAAAGATTGCTGAGAGCGCAGGCGGATTTCGACAACTTCCGCAGACGTACGCAAAAGGAGAAAGAAGAACTAGGGAAGTACGCTTCCGCTAAACTGATTACCGAGCTGCTGCCAGTCATAGATAATTTCGAACGAGCTTTGGCCAGCGGTGAGCAGGGTACGGATGTCACTTCCTATGCCAAAGGTGTGGAAATGATTTTCCGCCAGCTGGAAGGCGTCTTGGGCAGCGAAGGCCTGAAGGCGATGGAAACCGTCGGAGAGCCGTTCAATCCTGAATTCCATCAGGCGATTATGCAGGTGGAGTCGGACGAACATGAAGAGGGCATCGTTGTCGAAGAAGTGCAGAAAGGGTATATGTTGAAGGACAAGGTACTTCGCCCAGCGATGGTCAAGGTTAGCGGTTAACTTCAGCAGTTCCGCTTAAAATTTGACAAGCTCCCACTTATGCAACAATCTATTAAGGAGGACATAACTTATATGAGCAAAGTAATTGGTATTGACTTAGGAACTACAAACTCTTGCGTAGCGGTCATGGAAGGTGGCGAAGCCGTCGTTATTCCTAACCCGGAAGGCGCGCGTACAACACCATCCGTGGTAGGCTTTAAGAAAGACGGTGAGCGTGTTGTCGGCGAAACAGCAAAACGCCAGGCAATCACGAATCCGGATCGCACAATTATTTCTATTAAAAGACATATGGGTACAGACCATAAAGAAAGCATCGACGGAAAGGAAATGACACCGCAAGAAATTTCGGCAATTATTCTGCAAAAGCTGAAATCCGATGCAGAGGCTTATCTTGGTCAAACTGTATCCCAAGCTGTTATTACCGTTCCAGCTTATTTCAATGACAGTCAGCGTCAAGCGACGAAGGATGCTGGTAAAATCGCTGGTCTTGAAGTATTGCGTATCGTGAACGAGCCAACGGCGGCCGCTCTTGCTTACGGCATGGAGAAAGCGGAAGACCAAACGATTCTTGTATATGACCTTGGTGGCGGTACATTTGACGTATCCATTCTGGAGCTTGGGGACGGCTTCTTCGAAGTTAAGGCGACAAGCGGGGACAACAGTCTGGGCGGCGACGACTTTGACCAGGTGATCATCGACTATCTGGTAGCTGAATTCAAGAAGGATCAAGGCATCGATCTCAGTAAGGATAAAGCAGCAGTGCAGCGTCTTAAGGATGCGGCCGAGAAAGCGAAGAAGGAATTGTCCGGCGTGTTGACGACGACGATTTCCCTTCCGTTTATCACCGTAGCCGATGGCGTACCACAGCACTTGGAGATGAACTTGACCCGCGCTAAATTCGAAGAGCTGTCCGCACATCTCGTAGAACGGACGCTTGAACCGACACGTCGCGCACTTAGCGACTCCGGCCTGACTCCATCGGAAATCGATAGAGTTGTATTGGTTGGCGGCTCCACGCGGATTCCTGCTGTTCAAGAAGCGATCAAGAAGTTGACGGGCAAAGAGCCGCACAAAGGCGTTAACCCGGACGAGGTTGTTGCGTTGGGTGCAGCTGTGCAAGCGGGCGTACTTACAGGTGACGTGAAAGACGTTGTATTGCTGGACGTAACACCGCTATCCCTCGGTATCGAAACTGCAGGTGGCGTGTTTACAAAAATGATCGAGCGCAACACAACGATCCCAACAAGTAAATCACAAATCTTCTCCACCTATGCGGACAATCAGCCGAGCGTTGAGATTCACGTTCTGCAAGGGGAGCGTGAGATGGCCGCTGGTAACAAAACGCTGGGACGCTTTATGCTTGGCGATATTCCACTCGCACCGCGCGGCGTACCGCAAATCGAAGTTACCTTTGACATCGATGCTAACGGAATCGTTAACGTATCGGCTACGGACAAAGGAACCGGCAAGAGCCAAAAAATCACGATCACTTCTTCCAGCGGCTTGAGCGAAGAAGAAGTAGAGAAAATGATGAAGGATGCCGAGCTTCATGCGGAAGAAGATAAGAAACGCAAAGAGCTTGTCGAAGCGAAAAACAACGGCGACCAGCTTATTTACAGCGTAGACAAAACAATCAAGGAGCTTGGCGATAAAGTGGACGCTGCCGAGGCGGACAAAGCGAATGCAGCTAAGGATGAGCTCAAGAAGGCGCTTGAAGGCGACAACCTTGACGAAATCAAAGCCGCTTCCGAGAAGCTGACAGAAATCGTACAGCAATTGTCCGTGAAGCTGTATGAACAGGCTCAGGCGCAAGCAGGTCAGGCTGAAGGCGCTGATGGTGCTGCAGCCGGCGGTCCAGGCAAAGACAACGTCGTGGATGCAGAGTACGAGGTTGTGGACGAAGACAAGAAACAAGACTAATCATTGCACGTTAAGCGTTGGTTAGAACAATACACTTGGTGAACCGGGAAGGTCAAAGCGCGGGGCATTCCGTGCTTTGACTTTCCTTTTGCCGGATAAGGGGACTATCTAGCGTTTACCATAGCAATAGCAATAGTGGGGGTGGAAGGATGGCTGAAAAGCGCGATTACTATGAGGTGCTTGGCGTTGGCAAGAGCGCCTCGGATGATGAGATCAAGAAAGCTTATCGCAAGCTGGCGCGTCAGTATCACCCTGACGTGAACAAGGCGCCGGATGCGGAAGATAAGTTTAAAGAAGTTAAAGAAGCTTACGACGTCCTAAGCGATTCGGGAAAACGTGCTCGGTACGACCAATACGGCCATATTGATCCGAACCAAGGAATGGGCGGCGGATTTTCCGGTGCGGATTTCGGAGGTTTTGGCGATATTTTTGATATGTTCTTCGGCGGCGGCGGTCGCCGGGATCCAAACGCGCCGCAGCGCGGAAATGATCTGCAGTATACGATGACGATCGAATTCAAGGAGGCCGTCTTCGGTAAAGAGAGCGACATCACGATTCCACGTACGGAAAATTGCGATACATGCTTTGGCTCCGGTGCAAAACCGGGAACGAAGCCGGAGACTTGTTCCGTTTGCCGGGGTACTGGACAAGAGGAAGTGGTTCAAAATACGCCGTTCGGCCGGATGGTGAACCGCCGTGCTTGCAGCAGCTGTTCGGGCAGAGGACAGATCATTAAAGAGAAGTGTTCAACTTGCCAGGGCAGCGGAAAAGTAAAGAAGCAGCGTAAAATCCATGTTCGCATTCCAGCCGGGGTAGATGACGGCGCGCAATTGCGGATGACTGGCGAAGGGGAAGGCGGCCTGCGCGGTGGCCCGGCCGGGGACTTATACATCGTCATTCGTGTGAAGTCGCATGACTTCTTCGAGCGTGAGGGCGATGATATTTACTGTGAGGTTCCATTAACCTTTGCGCAAGCGGCGCTCGGGGATGAAATCGAAATTCCGACGCTAACCGAGAAGGTGAAGCTGAAAGTACCGGCAGGCACTCAGACAGGTACCTATTTCCGTCTTAAAGGCAAAGGTGTTCCGCGGCTGCGTGGCATCGGTCAGGGCGACCAGCATATTAAGGTTGTCGTCGTGACGCCAAGCAAGCTGAGTGAGGAGCAGAAAGAGTTGCTACGGCAATTTGCCGCTATGAGCGGAGAGCATACGCATGAAAATGAGCAATCGTTCTTTGATCGGATGAAGCGGGCATTCCGTGGAGATTGATCAATAACGAGATCAATCCGGCTATGATTCATCGCTTGTTGAGCTGAATAGCTGAAGAGAGAGTTAAGGAACAAGTTAGGCCGATGTCTTGATGACATCGGTCTTTTCTTATATGCGAGATTACTGGCCTTCCCTAGAAAAATAATTCGTGAAATGTGTACAGGCATTATAAAAACTTCACAGCGCAAGGGCTGTTGGCAGGGTAAAATACAACATGAGTTAGAAGCAGCAGGAGGGGATCGTTGTGAAGAGAAAACAAATATTCCGTCTGCAGACCACGATTACCTTATTAGTGTGTCTTGTTCTCGCCTTCGTATTGTTGATTATATATTTCATGTTCAGTCAGCAATTCAAAAATCAAACCAGGCGTAATTTAGAAGAAAGGGTTGTTGCCGTATCGCGAACGATGGCTCTTACGCCTTCTGTGCAGGAGGCACTGGGCAACCCGCAAAGTTCATTCAACATTCAACAGTATGCGAATAAGATTCGGCGACTTAACGATGTTGAATTTGTCGTGGTGATTGATATGGAAGGCATCCGTAGATCCCACCCGGTTCCGGAGCTAGTTGGGCAGCATGTTGCTGGAGGAGATGAGCAGCCCGTTCTGTCTCGCGGAGAGCATAAAATTTCAATCGCTGAAGGTACGCTGGGCACTTCTCTGCGGGCATACGTTCCGGTTTTTAATGCGGAGGGTAGCCAGGTCGGAGCGGTTCTGACAGGAGTATTGCTTCGGCGGGTATCCGCAGAAGCATCTAGGAATCAATGGATTCTATATTGGGGACTTGGACTCGGCGGGGGGATCGGTGCCATCGGGGCGTATTTGCTAGCTCGTAAAATTAAACAAACCATTTATGATATGGAGCCGTTCGAAATCGCTAAACTGCTGAAAGAACGAAACGCGATGCTTCAGTCGGCGAAAGAAGGAATTATTGCGGTAGACGAGCATTTGCAGGTTACGCTGCTCAATGAAGAGGGACGCAGATTGTTTAGGCAAGCGGGATTACCTGCCAAGCTAGTGGATGAAGATATTAGGAGCATTTGGCCAGGTTTGGGGTGCGATAAGATATTACGCACAGGCGAGTCTGTTTCAGATGAAGAAGTAGAACTAGGAGCGGTAATCGTACGCGTGAGCAGTGTTCCTATTCTAGTGAACGGAGAGGTTGCGGGAGTCATTGCGACCTTCAGAGATAAGACAGAAATCCGGATGATGAATGAGCGATTATCAGGGCTGTCATCCTACGCAGAAGCATTGCGGGCTCAAGCTCATGAATTTCGAAACAAGCTTCACGTCATCTATGGAATGGCTCACATGGCGTATTACGATCAATTGCAAGCGTATATTTCTGAGACGCTCCAGACGCATGAATCCGAAGTGGGAGCAGTCACAGAGCAAATTAGAGATCAAGTCATGGCCGGGTTCATCTTGGGAAAAATGAGCAGAGCCCGGGAGGCGGGCATTGATTTCGTGCTTCTGAAGCATAGCTCACTACCCGAGCCAAGCCGCAGTGAAGTGATGCATCACTTAATAACGATATTGGGAAATTTATTCGATAATGCAATGGAATCGTTGAAAGCCGAGCATCTCGGCCTTGAAGATCCGCTGATCGAGCTCTCTGTTTGTTATGAAGAACGCACAGGTGAGCTGAATTGTATTATTCGAGATAATGGCAGCGGGATTAGCGAGGAAATCCAAACTGCGATATACGACAAAGGGTTTTCCACCAAAGGAGATGATCGGGGAATGGGACTATATCTCGTCATGCTGAGGGTAAAAGAACTTGGCGGCAGAATAGATTGTCTATCCCGGAGGGGCGAAGGGACTCAATTTACTGTTAGCGTGCCATATGCCGTAAAGGATGCGGTGATATGATCCGTGTACTGATTGTTGAAGATGATCCTATGGTGGCACAGTTTAATCGGTGTTATTTGGAACAGGTCAGTGGATATCAATGCATCGGAGCGGCAGCTTCTGTGGAAGAGGCTGAGGCATTATTAGAAAACGCCAGGCCGGAGCTTATTTTACTTGATTTATTTATGCGAAAAAAGGGCGGTTTCGACCTGCTTAATAAAATACGCAGCAATGATACGAATATCGACGTTATTGTTATATCAGCGGCCCGAGATCCAGAGAGCATTAAGAAGGCATTGCAATATGGCGCAGTTGATTATTTGATTAAGCCCTTCAACTTCTCAAGATTTAAAGCGGCCTTGGAGAGTTATCGAGAAACCTATTACCGCATGAATACACCGGATAGTATAAGCCAAGACGATCTGGATCAGCTTATAGGAAGATCTCCCAATAAAGGGGGGAATACAGCCATGCAAAGCTTGCCAAAAGGCTTGACCTCAGGGACGCTGAAAATATTATGGGAAGCTATTGAGAAGCATGGCCGCAGTTTTTCAACTGAGGAACTCGCACAGCTGTCGGGAATATCACGTGTGTCCGTTCGAAAATATCTTGCTTTTCTACTGGAGATCGGAGTGCTGCAATCAGAGTTGATTTACGGGACAGGGGGAAGGCCCTTGGATAAATTTTGGGTATTTCCGGATAAATCTCAAGTAGTAGAGACGTATTTTTAAAATTTGATTATGGTGCCTTCGGAGACCCTCGTCATTGATTTGCAAATGGCGGGGGTTTTTATTTGGGATTCAGTTGGTAAGGTATCGCCTTTAGTTCTCACAGCTCCTGTTGGCCTTCCCGCTTACATTACTTAAATAACGATTTCAGTACTTACAAAATCTGTTCGAGAGGCGGAAGCATCTATACAATATTAAACATGTGAAAACATGCACAATGTCAAATTGCTGCAACAACAAAATGAAGAGGGGAACAGCATGAAAACAAGACAAGTAAAGAGACTAACGCTTACCATGATTGCAGTGATGATGATGTCGCTCATATTGCCGGCTTGCGGAGGCAAATCAGATGCTGCTGATATCGTCGTGATCGGAGGCGGAGGTGCAGGCATGTCTGCGGCCATTGAGGCGCATAATCTGGGGGCCAAGGTCGTTCTGCTGGAAAAAATGCCAATGCTCGGTGGAAATACGGCTCGGGCTGAAGGTGGGCTGAATGCTGCTGGCACAGAGTATCAGAAGGCGCAAGGGATTGAAGACAGTCCTGAGCTGCATTTTGAAGATACCATGAAGGGCGGGAAAAATGTAAATAACCCGGATCTTGTCAAGGTGTTGACAGATAACGCTGCAGAATCGATTCAATTCCTGAAGAAGAACGGCGCTGAGTTGTCGGAGGTTGGCAAAGCGGGGGGGGCTAGTGTTCCGCGGATTCATCGGCCGGAGGGCGGGGAAGCGGCAGGTAATTTTATGGTGATCGCTCTTAAGAAGAAATTAGAGGAATTGAATGTCGACGTTCGTCTACAGCATAGTGTAACTGAAATCGTGACGGATAAAGAAGGCAACGTCACTGGGGTCAAGGGTGCGGATAAAGAAGGAAAAACATTTGAAATCCAAGCCAAGGCCGTCATTCTGGCGACGGGCGGATTTGGTGCTAACCTGGATATGGTCGTTAAATATAATTCTGATTTAGAAGGATTCGCTACGACGAATGCCCCGGGAGCGCAGGGCGATGGCATACAACTAGCGGAGGCTGTAGGAGCCAAGCTGGTGGATATGAAAGAAATTCAGATTCACCCTACTACCATTCCGGGTGAAGGTGTGCTTATTACGGAAGGGGTCCGGGGAGACGGAGCGATTCTCGTGAACCAGGAAGGGATTCGCTTCACGAACGAGCTCCTGACTAGAGATGTGGTATCTAAGAATATTTTGGCTCAGACCGACAAAATTGCTTATTTGATCTTTAATGATGAGCTTCGCGGGACGTTGAAAGCAACGGATACGTACTTTGAAATGGGGCTTGTCGAAGAAGGGCAGACGATCGCCGAACTGGCGGGCAAAATCAATGTCGATGCTGCTGTTTTAGAGCAAACTGTTCATCGTTACAGCGAGTTTAAAGAGGCGGGCGTGGATGAAGACTTCCAGCGTGATGATATGCGCCTTGATTTCAAGAAGGGCAATTATTATGCCATTAAAGTGACGCCAGGTATTCATCATACTATGGGCGGTGTCATGATTAATACCCAAGCACAGGTGCTGAACGAAGCGGGCAATGCTATTGCAAACCTCTATGCGGCGGGTGAGGTTACGGGTGGTGTTCACGGAGCAAACCGGCTTGGCGGTAATGCGCTGGCTGATATTACGACTTTCGGACGCATTGCTGCTCAGGAAGCCGTGAAATCGCTCGATTAATAGGTTTCAATAATGAAAGAAAGGGGAGGGAGAAACCATGCGTAGATCAGTTAAGAATGTAGGAGCGGCCATGATAGCAGCATTATTTATACTGGCTGGTTGCTCGAGCAGTGGCGGGCAATATATCGATGGAATATATGAGGGCAGCGCTCAAGGGGCCAAAAGCGAAATCAAGGTCTCCGTTGAAGTAAAGGGAGAGAAGATCAGCAAGATCGAAATTGTTGAGCATGGCGAAACGCAAAGCATTGTTGATGCAGCCATTGAAACGACGATTCCGGAAATCATTAAGGAACAATCTACGGAGGATATAGATGTTATATCCGGCGCCTCCAAATCGAGCGAGGCAGTTGTACAAGCGGTGGAAAGCGCGCTTAGCAACGCAAAAAAATAACATCAATCTTAACAAAGGGCACCCAATATCGTTTTCCAACGATAGGGTGCCCTTGTATTGTAAGCAGTCGCGATGTTTATTGGCTAATGGTCGCTGTGATTTCCTCATCCAGCTCTAAGGTGATATCATCCTTAAATGCCCGGATGCCGTATTCCTTGAATACATATTGCATGATCGCCTCAATGATATTCAGCTCGATCAAGTAGCGGCTGCGTCCATTAGCCCATACCTCTCCAGTATAACCTGTATCTTCATCCCAGCTCAGTTCTACTTGGATATCGGTAGGACGCAAGCCGGTTCGATCTGCCGTATGAATGCAAATGGCGTTGATGATTTCATCCATGCTAAGAATCATAAGTTAATATCTTCCTCCACGGTTGTTGTAATCATCGTTGCGCGGACCTTGATAGGTTTGCACCTGTGGCTTCTTGAATCTACGGAAGAGGGCGATGGCTACGACGATGATTAAGTAGATGGCGAACAGGTTAACGGCCAGGCCGAGCAATTCGCCAAAGAAGCCCATGCCTCCGAACAGCCCGCCGAATAGAAGTCCGGCCAATCCACCGACCATCATCCCCTTCATAAAGCTGCCGCCGCCAAAAAATCCGGTTCTGTTATTGTTCACTCCGTTCGTCGTAGAAGTGGACTTGTTCGTCGTGTTGGATTCCGATTTGTTTACTGTGCTTGATTTCTTCGGCGTGTTAGTATAGCTCCGCGGGCCGGATTTAAAGCCGCCACCACGTCTTGCATCGGCGAAATCTGTAGCTGTGAATGCAAAGAATAATGTGAAGACCATAGCGAGCAGTGTCATTTTTTTGAACATACCTAGAGTAAACCTCCTACTGTAAATGTGTGTTTATATAAGAGTATATACGAAATTCCTGAATAATAGTTTCAATTTTTAAAAGAAAGAATCATTTGTATAAAGTACCAATTAATTTTGCATCCTACACAATAAGAAACTGCCTAACCAGCAGATTCAATACATGCCGTAGGAAGGCGAAGGCAGGTGCTTACAGATGGGTGAAAAGAACATTCTCGCTTATTTTAAAAGCCCGGAAGAAGCGGAGGGGGCAGCTCGAAAGCTGCAGGCCCTTCGGGTGGTTGATTTATCCATCGATCGCTTTAGTAAATATCCCGGGGAAGGCTATGATCCCTTGAATCCGATCACCGGCAAAATATCCAGTCTGGCAGCAGTTACACAGGATGGGGAAATAACCAATCCATCGGCAGGTATTTTGGCGGCCGCAGATCCCGCTGCAAGCGGGATGAGCCATGGGGGCCAGGGAGGGCCGACAGGCCATGATATTCTACTCACAGTCGTCGTGGACGAGTCGAGCCATCATCAAGCTCTGCGCATCATTGAAGAAGTAGGCGGCATAACGTAGTCGCAAATATTCGAAGGAGGACAAGAGATCATGAGCGAGCACAAGCGGGACGCAAAACGTCCTTACTCAGCGAAAATATCCGGATCATCCGTTGGACACAATGAGGATGTAGAATTTTCGGAAGAACTGGCCGATCAGGAGGACTGGGAAGCGCTGGAGCGCAGTGAGCGGGCAGATCGTCGTCAACAACAGCGCCGCTAATTGCAGCAATATATAGACGTAAAGAGCAAAAGACCTTATTTGCGGTCTTTTGCTTTTTCTTCTTTATGGATTATATGACCAGCTTCATATCTTATGTAATTGACCGCTGAAAAATGGATTGACAGCATGTTGTCGGCCTTTTAACTTCAAAGCATATAGTCAGGAGGAAAAAGATGATGGACACGATCAAAATAGGTATTATCGGTGCTGGACAAATCGGCAAAGCGCATCTGGAAGAGTACGTAAATATTCCAGGCGTCGAGGTTATTGCTATATGTGATATAAATCTTGATGAGGCTAAGCGGGTGGCGGCCAAGTACAGCGTATCCAAGGTTTATACCGACTACCGGGAAATGCTCCAGCAGCAAAAGCTTGATGCCATCGATGTATGTCTTCATAACAACTATCATATGCCGGTGACAATAGCAGCTCTAGAGGCTGGCATGCATGTATATTGCGAGAAGCCGATCGCGGGCTCTTATGCCGATGGTCTGAAAATGCTGGAGACCGCTAAGGCTTGCGGCAAGCTGCTGCATATTCAATTAGCGCATCTCTTTCATATCGAGACAAGGGTCGCCAAACAATTAATTGATGCAGGCAAGCTAGGCAAGCTGTATCATGCCAGATCCACAGGATTTCGGCGTCGCAACCGACCTTATATCGATGGCTATGGCTCTGCGGCGTTTACGAGGAAAGAAACCGCTGGTGGTGGAGCTTTATACGATATGGGGGTATACCATATTGCCCGCATGCTCTATTTGATGGGCAATCCGAAAGTAGAGCGGATCGTCGGACGCACGTATCAAGAAATGGCGATGGATGAGGAGCGCAGACTTCGTTCCGGATTCGATGTCGAGGAGATGGCCGCTGGATTAGTCTGCCTGGAGGGCGGAATAACGCTGGATATTATCGAGTCCTGGGCGCTGCAGCTCGGCGGCTTGGAGGGCAGCGCGATCGTCGGATCGGAAGGCGGAATCCGCTTGTCTGGAGCTGTGTCGGACAGGGAAAAGCACGGCTTCAGCTTCCACACGACCATCGCCGATTTGGACATGGATTGCACGATAAATTTGGAGCGGGCAGAGTGGCGGCAGCGGATGCTAAGTCGTTATCCAGATGCCTATATCTCTTCTCAGCACCATTGGATTGCAGCCCTACAAGGACAGGTGGCGTTGCTGCCCACGGCAGATATCGCACTCAATACTATGCTAATCAGCGAAGGGCTGTATTACTCTCAACAAATAGGGCGTGAAGTAAGTGCGGAGGAGGTCATACAAGCCTCCAAATCGACTTCAATCGTGCTCTAGCCGCTGTTATATCGGCTTTTTGTTTCCCTTGGTATTATATAGTACAATAAAGGGTATGCGTAGGAACTGAGGAGGATAAAGCAAGATGATCTGGAAGGAAATAACTATAGATACAACAGAAGAAGCAGTAGAGATGATTACCAACTTTTTACATGAAGCGGGAGCTGGTGGTGTAACCATTGAGGAATATGTGGATAACGACAAGCCTAGAGATACCTCCTTGGGACAATGGTTTGAGATTCCTCCCAATGACATTCCTGAGGGAGAGGCTAGAATCAGCGGTTATTTCCCGGATGGGACGGACATAGATTCGGTAATAGCTACCGTGAAGGAACGAATTGCAGAGCTTGCTGAATATGATATCGATGCAGGCCGTGCGAATATTGCCGTGAAGGATGTAAGCGAGGATGACTGGGCAAATAACTGGAAGCAATATTTCAAGCCGATCCGGGTGTCAGAGCAATTGACGATCAAGCCTACCTGGGAGGAGTATGCGCCCGAATCCGAAAAAGAGAAGATCATCGAGCTTGATCCGGGAATGGCCTTCGGAACGGGTACACATCCGACGACATCGCTTTGTTTGCGCACGCTTGAAGGCGTTATCCAGCAAGGGGATGAAGTTATTGACGTTGGGACAGGCTCCGGGATACTTGCCATCGGTGCAAGCAAGCTCGGCGCAGCCCATGTTCTTGCGTTAGATTTAGATCCGGTAGCTGTCTCCAGTGCTTTGGAGAATACGCGACTGAATGGCCTTGAGGATCGGATTACTGTTGTAGAGAGTGATCTGTTATCCGTTTTGAAGCAGGAGGCGGGAGCAGAGCTTAACGTTAAGCTGCCGGTTCGTGTTGTTGTTGCTAATATATTGGCGGAAATCATATTATTGTTCATCGACGATGTCTATGAGGCGCTGCAGCCTGGCGGTTATTATATTGCCTCGGGGATTTACAAGAACAAAGAACAAGCCGTGGAGGAAGCTCTGCTTGCCGCGGGATTTGAGATCAAGGAAACAGCCAGGGAAGAAGAGTGGGTTGCTTTCGTGGCGAGAAAGAGGTAGCCATTCATGGATTTCCTAAATCAGATATTGCGTGTTCCTTTAGATCAGCTGCCCTATTTATTAATTTCGCTGATCATTGCATTTACCGTTCATGAATTTGCCCATGCTTATTTCGCCAACAAGTTTGGTGATCCGACGGCGAGGCTGCAGGGGCGGGTGACGCTTAACCCCGTTGTCCATTTCGATCTGCTCGGAGTGATCTTTCTTCTGATTGCGGGGTTTGGCTGGGCAAGGCCGGTACCCGTCAACCGGGACAATTTTGATAGGCCGCGGCAAATGGGGATTATTGTATCCGCGGCAGGGCCGCTCAGTAACTTGCTGCTCGGCTTTCTCGGAACGATGATTTATACCGCGCTATCTCAATTCGGCATGTTAAACATGATCTCGAACGAAATTTTGTTTATTGCGGTACATAATTTTTTTGGCTATTTTATTATTTTGAATTTTTTTCTATTCTTATTCAACTTAGTACCGTTGCCTCCACTGGATGGCTATCGTCTACTGGAGGATATTGTGCCTGACCACGTTAGAATTAAACTGAAGCAGGTTGAACACTGGTCTATTTTAATATTTTTAGTCATTTTGATCGTTCCGCCGCTTCGGAATATTACGATAGAGCCACTTTGGGACGTAGCAAAACTGATTTATTTCCAATTCGCAAATTTCTTCATTATACTGTTTGGCGGTTAAAATCCCTCCTTTGTTTCGGGTAATAAGTACTGGAATCCATAAATCAAAAGTTGTATGATGTTCTTTGGTGATAAAGGTGAGGTTGATGATAAATGCAGCGCTATTTTATTGATCCCGAACAATTTGGGGACAAGATGGTAAGCATAACCGGCGAAGACGCTCGTCATATCGGCAAAGTGATGCGATCCAAGCCTGAAGATAAGCTGATAGTCAGTGACGGGCTGGCGAGGGAAGCGCTTGTCGAGATCGTAGAGATCGAAGCGCAGCAGGTGACTGCCCGCATCATTGAAATGCTCGAGGCCACCGGTGAGCCGCGCGTTCAGGTTACGTTGGCCCAGAGTCTGCCGAAAGGCGATAAGATGGAGATAGTGATTCAGAAATGCACAGAAATCGGCGCTTCTTCCTTCCTGCCTTTTATGTCGGAACGGACGGTTGTCCAATACGATCCAAAGAAAGAAGAGAAGCGGATGGCCCGCTGGCGTAAAATTGCCAAAGAAGCGGCGGAGCAGGCCCATCGCAGTAAAATTCCAGCGATTGAAGCACCTGTATCTTGGAAGGAACTGCTGGCGAAACTGCCTGAATATGAGCTCGCTTGTGTATGCTATGAGAAGGAGCACGGCCAGCAGTTGCGGGACGTGCTAAAGCCTTTTTTCCAGCGTCTAGGGGATAAGGCGCCTTCAAGGGTGATGATCGTAGTCGGACCCGAAGGCGGTTTCGCAGAGCAAGAGATTGAGCAATTAGAAGCGGCGGGTGCCGTAACCGTAGGCTTGGGCCGAAGAATATTAAGGACAGAGACAGCCGGAATGGCCGCTTTAACTTGCATCATGTATGAAACTGGAGAAATGGGGGAGATTTGAACAATGCCATCCGTTGCTTTTTACACACTCGGCTGCAAAGTCAACTTCTATGATACAGAAGCTATATGGCAGCTTTTCAAAAACGAAGGCTACGAGCAGGTCGATTTCGAACAGACCGCCGATGTATATCTAATAAATACTTGTACAGTCACCAACACAGGGGATAAGAAATCGCGGCAAATTATTCGCCGTGCGATTCGGCGTAATCCCGATGCCATTATTGCGGTTACCGGCTGCTACGCCCAGACATCGCCGGCTGAAATATTGGATATCCCTGGGGTTGATCTTGTTATCGGTACACAGGATCGCGAGAAAATTATGCCCCTAATCGGACAGCTTCAGCAGCAGCGTCTACCTATTAATGCTGTCCGCAATATTATGAAAACTCGAGATTTTGAAGAACTGGATGTGCCGGATTTCGCAGACCGTACGCGCGCTTTTCTTAAAATCCAGGAAGGCTGCAATAACTTCTGTACATTCTGTATCATTCCATGGTCACGAGGATTGTCCCGCAGCCGTGATCCACAGAGTGTCGTGAATCAGGCAAGGCAGCTTGTTGCTGCCGGTTATAAGGAAATCGTACTAACCGGTATTCATACCGGAGGATACGGAGATGATCTGGAAAACTACCGTTTATCCGATCTGCTCTGGGAGCTGGACAAGGTCGAAGGACTAGAGCGGGTAAGAATCAGCTCCATTGAAGCGAGTCAAATTGATGAGAAAATGCTTGAAGTGTTGAAGGGCTCCAGCAAAATGTGCCGGCACTTCCATATTCCGCTGCAAGCAGGCAGCAATGAAGTGCTTAAACGGATGAGACGTAAATACACGATTGAAGAATTTGAGCAAAAGATCAAAATGATCCGTGATTTCATGCCGGATGTGGCCATTACGACGGATATTATTGTTGGCTTCCCAGGGGAGACTGATGAATTGTTCCGGGAAGGCTTCGAAGCGATTAAGCGCATCGGCTTCTCTGAGATGCATGTGTTTCCTTATTCCAAACGGACAGGTACACCTGCGGCGCGGATGGAAGATCAGGTAGACGAGGAAGTGAAGCACGCTCGCGTGCATGAATTGATCGATCTATCGGAAACGATGCAGCTGGCATATGCGCAGAATTTCATCGGGCAAGTGTTGGATATTATTCCGGAGAAGGATGAAAAGGGCGTGTCCGGCGAAGGGTATGCTACTGGATTCAGTGACAACTATTTGCAGGTTCGCTTCGAGGCTCCGGGGGACTTGACCGGGAAAGTATGCCGGGTGAAGCTGACGGAAGCCGGCGTTAATACTTGTGAGGGTCAGCTTGTGCGCATTTTGGAAGATACTCCGAAAGCATTGGCTTAATGGAGGATCATACAGTTAATCATATATTTATCTTCAAGGATTTCACCCCGAAGGGGTGAAGTCCTTGTTGTCCATTGTGGGTGTTATCCCGGGTATGGGGCAAGCAGAGAAGCATGTTTACATAAATGATGTTCCAGGATTAAGGAGGGGTAATGTCATGCCGTCGAAACAAATATCCGCAGGAGGCATCGTCTACCGCAAAGAAGCGGGACAACTGCAAATTCAATTAATAACGGACCGATACGGCAAAATTTCGTTTGCTAAAGGGAAAAGGGAAAACGGAGAGACCATTGAACAAACCGCGCTCCGTGAAATACGGGAGGAAACCGGAATTGTCGGCCGCATCGTCGAACCTATTGATATTATAGCCTATACTTATCATCATCCCCAGCTAGGAGATATTCAAAAAGAAGTGCATTATTATCTTGTAGCAAGCGAAGGCGGCACTCTAAAGCCGCAAACAGAAGAGATTCGCAGTGTAGCCTGGTATGAACCAGAAGTCGCTTGGGAAAGACAATGCAATGCCGGATATGATAATAATGATTTTATTTTAAAAAAGGCGCTTAAATTGTTAGGTGTCCGCATTTAGTCTCTCATTTTAGTCTCGTATTTTGGCGGACGAGATCACTGTTGCCGGTGGGGTGGAATATTCAGGCGGCGAGGTGTTGGCCCGCCCCATCTCGACCATACAGGCAAGTAACAAAAAGGGAGTGCGAGCAATGAACAGGCGACGTTAAAAATCGTCTGCGTATGCGCGATCTGAGAAGCTGGATTACTACTCATCCAGACTGCCGCTGCTTCCAGCCACGGAATTAAGGGCATGAACAGAAATGCGCCAAGAACATTCAGTATTACGTGTGACCAGGCGACAAAACGTCCTGACCGCGAACTGCCGATCGCTGCGATCAGTGGAGTGATGCATGTGCCTACATTGGAGCCAAGCACCATGGCTATGCCGAACTCAATGGGCAGGGTACCTGTAGCAACAAGTCCCATTGTCATGGCAATGACGGCAGCGCTGCTATGGATGAGTGCAGTGAGAAGCCCGCCGGCAATAGCTCCCCATAGGAGGCTGTCGTCTGCATGCTCTAGCAGCCATGCGATTACACCTCGCTGATCTAGCGCGGGGCCGATTGATTGCATCCACTTAATCGCAATCATGATCAGGCTGAAGCCGAATACAGCCAGCGAGCCGAATTGCAGCGGTTTTAATAATTGGGCCCAGGGGGCATCAGTCCGCTGGCGGGGCAGGGCCTCTTCGCTTATTACGGCAGCAGCCCAAACGATAAGCGAGCCGATCAGCAGTGGGATACCTAGACGCGAAATATTTAGAGCGATCAATTCGGTGGTTAGGCAGGTTCCGATATTGCCGCCGAGAATGATGCCGAGTGTCCGGCCGTAAGATAACAGTCCGGCATTAACGAGTCCAATCGTCATGACCGTTATCGCCGTACTGCTCTGCAGTACCGCAGTTACGAACGTGCTGGACAGTAAGCCCGTCCAGGGCGTGCGCGTCGAGGCCTGAAGCAGCTTGATTAATCTAGGGCCGGCCCACGCTTGTAATGAAGCTTCCATGATTTTCATGCCAAGCATAAATAAGGCGAATCCGAACGTCGCTGGGAACACAATTTCGTGAAACATGAGCTCCCTCCTCTGAGATAAAGCTGTACAAGTTACATATATGCCAGGCCGGTGGCTCTCATGCCCGAAGGCGGTCTTTCTCCATTTGGTTATCTATGAAGGATTGCTGGCCGTATGCCTGAGCCTCGGGGAGATGCGATTTAATAATAAGAGGAGTTGGTCAGCTTGCCATCAGTCATTTTGCAACGAAGCCGTAAAAAGCGGCTGGAACAAGGACATCCCTGGATTTTCAACAATGAAATTGAGAGAGTCGAAGGAGATCCTGAGCCGGGGAGCTTAGTCGCTGTACGGGATTGGAGAGGGAAATTTCTGGCGACCGGGTACTACAACCCTGCCTCTCAAATAACGGTGCGGGTCGTATCCTATCAGCCGCTGGAAGCGATGGATGTTGCTTTTTTTACGCAGCGCTTTGAACAATGCTTGGCGCATCGCAGAAGATTTGTACAGGAGGATGCCTACCGGTTCGTGTATGGAGAGGCTGATTTTTTGCCGGGTCTTATTGTTGATCGGTTTGGTGATGTGCTCGTCGTTCAATTGCTTACACTCGGAATGGATCGCTGCCGTGATAGCATTGTACAGGCTCTGGTGTCCGTTCTTCGGCCTGCAGGCATTTATGAGCGCAGCGACGTAGCCATCCGTGCGATGGAAGGCTTGGAAGAGATCAAAGGACCGCTCTATGGCGATCCTCCGCAGCACGTAACGGTTAAGGAGAATGGGCTTTTGATTCAAGTGGATATTTGGCAGGGGCAGAAGACGGGATACTTCTTTGACCAGCGCGAGAATCGCGCCTCGATCGAGCCTTTAATGACGGGCTGGGGAGAGTGGAGCGGCGTGACGATGCAGCAGCTGCCGGCCGACGGCGGAGGCTTCCGCATGGCTCCGGTGAATCGGAAGGGCAAGGAGGTTACCTTCCCGTATTGGGATGGAGCGACAGTGCTGGAATGCTTCTCCCACACCGGGAGTTTTACGCTGCATGCCTGCAAGTATGGCGCAAAGAAAGTGACCTGCCTCGACATTTCCGAGCACGCAATTCAAAGCGCCCGGGAAAATGTCAGGCTGAACGGATTTGAAGACCGTGTGGAATTCGTCGTCGCCGATGCTTTCGAGTATTTGCGCAGCCAGGTCAAGGGGTTGGATGAGCGGCGTGAACGTGCGGCTGATGATGGAAAAGTAGACACTTCGCTCCCGATGACGGCTGGCGGAGGGAGAACCTGGGATGTCGTCATTCTTGATCCGCCTGCCTTTGCCAAGACAAAGGGGGCCGTTAAAGGGGCGTGCAGAGGATATAAAGACATTAACTTGCACGGACTGAAGCTGGTTAATGAGGGAGGTTACCTAGTCACGGCTAGCTGCTCTTACCATATGAAGCCGGAGCTGTTCCTGCAAACCATTCAGGATGCCGCCGTGGATGCCGGTAAGCTGTTAAGACTGATCGATTGGCGAGCCGCCGGGAAAGATCACCCGCAAATTCTGGGCGTCAATGAAGGACACTATTTGAAATTTGCAATTTTTGAAGTGCAGACGAAGACGTTTTAATCGTTCGATCTAGTAATAAAAGGAAAATGATATTTTCTCGACCAACAAGACTTCTGATTTATTCAGAGGTCTTGTTGTGTTATGCGGTGTTTTTATTTAAAATTAACAGAACATACATTCTTGTTTCACGAGTTAACGCTAGGATCGTTATGCTATAATGTAAATTAACCATTTGACCGTGAAAAAAGCTGTGGGTTTAATGCTTTTTTTCTCATAGAACATTAGTGTTAAGGTAATACGCTGTTAGGAGGAGCTTCATGTCACTTCAATTTATTATCGGTCGTTCGGGAAGCGGCAAGAGCAGCTTGGTTTTGGAGCGAATCACCTCCATGCTGAGGTCGGATCCGATCGGGCCTCCGATTATTTTAATCGCCCCAGAACAAGGGACGTTTCAGATCGAGCGTGCGATTGTGCAGTCAAAACAACTTTATGGTACCGTAAGGGCTCAGGTGCTTGGTTTTCACCGTTTAGCCCTGCGGGTTATGCAGGAAACAGGCGGATCGGCACTGATACCGATAAGTGAAGAGGGCAAGAAGATGCTCCTCTACAAAATTATGCGTCGGCATCGGAAAGATCTGAAGCTGTACAAACAGTCGGGCGACCAGCTTGGTTTGATCGACCGGATTAATGCCCTATATAGCGAGCTTAAGAAGTATGATGCTGATTTTGCGTCGCTGGATAAGTTTGGGGAAGTATTGGAGAAAACAGATGGTGACTCGCCGCTTCTGAAGGACAAGCTCCACGATTTAAGCATCATCTATCGCGAATTTGATCAGGAGCTATCCAGGCTCTACATAGATGCTGAGGATCATGTCGTTAAATTGGCTGAGGGAGCGCAGAGTTCATCTTATCTTCGCGGAGCGGACATATGGATTGACGGATTTCAGTCCTTCACCCCGCAGGAATATAAAGCGATTGGCGCGCTCATGTCGGTGGCCTCCTCGATGACCGTATCGCTTACTTTGGATCGGCCTTACGATGATGGAGCTTTGCCGCATGAGCTAAACCTGTTCCATACGACGGCGATTACCTACATGAAGCTCCGTGCACTAGCTGAGGAACACGGTGTTGAACTGAAGGCGGCGGAGGTGCTTGGAACGCGTCCCTTCCCCCGTTTCAAGGATAACGAAATCCTGTCTCATCTGGAATACGCTTATGAGCATCGAATTCCATGGAAGGGATCGGATGCACCCGAGGATTTGGGTTCGTCCTTATCACTACGCTCTGCAGGCAATCGGCGCACGGAAACGGAAGGAGCCGCGCGTGCCATGGTGGCTCTGGCTAGGGAGCAGGGGGCTAGATGGCGGGATATGGCCCTATTCGTTAGAAATTTGGAGGATTATGATCATCTTATTGGGCCGGTGTTTGAGGAATACGGTATTCCTTATTTTCTGGACCAGAAGCGAAGCGTGCTTTATCACCCCATGGTTGAGCTGATACGCGGGGCCATGGATGTTGTATTGAAGTTTTGGAAATATGAAGATGTATTTCGCTGCGTCAAAAGTGAGTTTCTGCTGCCGCTCGATGGCAGCTTGACGCGAAACCATATGGACCAGCTTGAGAATTACGTATTGGCCAGCGGAATTCATGGTTATCGCTGGACGGACGGCCGTCCATGGAAAGGGGCGCCCAGCCTGTCGCTGGATGCCATGGATCATCCGGCAGAGCAAGCGGAGAGCGAGGCAATGCGGCTTCTGGAACGCTGCCGAGAGGCGGTCGTCACGCCGCTAGCCGCATTTGAGACAAGATTGAAGCGGAGCCGCAATGCCCGAGAAATGTGCACTGCCGTCTACAGATTGCTGGAGGACGTTGAGGCAGCCCACCGTCTGGACAAGCTGGCTCATGAAGCTCAGCGCAGGGGACTGCCACAGGAAGCGATGGAGCATCGCCAGCTATGGAATTCTGTCCTTGGTCTTCTCGATCAAATCGTAGAAATGATGGGAGATGAAGAGTTAAGCTTAGACATATTTACTGGAATCATGGAGACGGGCTTGCAGGATCTCAAGCTATCGCTCGTTCCTCCTTCCCTGGATCAGGTGTTGGTTGGGAGTACGGATCGGACGCGCTCCAGTCATGTCAAGCACTTATTCCTGCTCGGAATTAACGAGGGTATTATGCCTGCTAATATACAGGAAGAAAGTGTGCTGAGCGATCAGGAAAGGGTGCGGCTCTCCGAAATAGGCATGGAGCTTGCTCCCGGCCTAACGCGGAGGCTGCTTGATGAGCGCTTCCTCATTTATGAGGCTTTGTCGGCTGCCAGCCATTCTTTATGGCTTAGCTATCCTCTGGCTGATGAAGACGGCAAGGCGCTGCTTCCCTCCGAAGTGATTCGGCATGTGAAAACAATCTTCCCGACGTTATCGGAGCAATTTGTGGCTGAAGCCCCGGCGACGATGGATAGCGAACAGCAGCAGCTGGAGTATGTCAGCCGGCCAGCGCCGACCTTATCGCGGTTAATAGATCAATTACGCTTATGGAGAACCGGTGAGCCTGTATCGCCGCTATGGTGGAGTGTCCTGAGATGGTATAAAGGCCAATCCGAATGGGACGCGAAGGTGACCTATCTGCTTGGCTCGCTGGATTACCGCAATCGGGTTCGCGGACTTACGGCGGCTACGAGCCGCAGATTGTATGGCAAACGTCTTCGCACCAGCGTGTCGAGAATGGAGAAATTTTCGGCATGTCCATTTTCGCATTTCGCGTCTCATGGCTTGAGACTAAAGGAACGGCAAATCTACCGTTTGAAGGCGCCGGATATCGGCCAACTGTTTCATGCGGCGTTGAGCTCGATGGCAATTACGTTTAAGGAGCAGAACCGCAGCTGGGGGAGCCTTACCGCAGAGCAATGCCTGGAGGAAGCGGCGATCGCAGTTGATCGGATTGCACCGAAGCTTCAGGGTGAAATATTGCTAAGTTCAAAGCGTTATGGCTATATCTCCCGCAAGCTCAAAAATATCGTCGGACGTGCCTCCATAATTCTCGGCGAACAATCCAGGCGAGGCAGCTTTGAGCCGATCGGATTGGAGCTAGATTTTGGGCCGGGACAAGCTTTGCCGCCGCTTACGTTCGAGCTCCCGAACGGCTGTGTAATGGAAATCGTCGGGCGTATCGATCGGGTTGACGTGGCGGAGGGGGAGCAGGGGATACTGCTTCGAGTGATCGACTATAAGTCAAGCCAGACGGATTTAAAGCTGCATGAGGTCTATTATGGTCTGTCACTGCAAATGCTGACATATCTCGACGTGCTGCTAACCTCGGCCGAGTCTTGGCTTGGAGAACGCGCTTTGCCCGCGGGCACGCTGTATTTCCATGTTCATAATCCGCTGCTGCAAAGCAGTAATGGCATGCGTCCCGAGCAGGCCGATCTGGAGATGCTGAAACGATTCAAGATGAAGGGGCTATTGCTTGCGGATCGCGATGTCATTTCTAAGATGGACAGTGTGCTAGACAAAGGATATTCCGATATTTTACCGGTTGCTGTCAAAGCGGACGGAGGATTCTACAGCAATGCTTCTGTCGCTACAGAGGAGCAGTGGTATAAGCTGTTACGTTCGGTAAGGCAGAGGATAACTGAAATTGGGACAAGAATTACGGACGGGGACGTACGGATTACGCCCTATCGCATGGGCACAGAAACGGCATGCACCTATTGCGCCTTCAAGCCGGTTTGTCGCTTTGATGAATCGGTGGATGGAGGTTCTTACCATGTACTGAGCAAGCCGGGTAAGGATAAGCTCTGGGAGCTGTTTGAACAAAATGAAGGAGAGGAGGGGCAATGATGAGTAAACCGAAGCCACCAGGCAGCTATTGGAGCGATGATCAGTGGAGAGCGATCTCGCTGTCCGGGAGCAATATGCTGATCGCGGCAGCAGCCGGCTCCGGCAAAACGGCGGTGCTTGTGGAGCGGATTATACAAAAGCTTTGCAATACGGAGCATCCGCTGAGTGTTGACCGCTTGCTTGTCGCTACTTTTACCAAGGCGGCTGCTTCTGAAATGAGGCAGCGTATTCGGGAAGCGCTGGAGAAGGAGCTGGAGCGGGATCCCGGAAATGAGCATCTAGGACGGCAGCTGGCGATGTTGGGCCGTGCTTCGATAACGACCCTTCACTCCTTCTGTATGGAAGTAATCCAAAGATATTATACGTTGATTCCGCTTGATCCGGGATTTCGTATTGCATCTGAGAGCGAAACGGCTCTGCTTCGGCAGGAAGTGCTGGAAGAGCTGTTTGAAGAAAAATATGCGCTTGAGCCGGAGGGCAGCCCCTTTTTGCGGCTAGTTGATTGGTTTGGCGGGGAGCGCGGCGACGATGCCGTGTTTTCGCTTGTCCAGAGACTCTATGATTTCTCGCGAAGCCATCCATGGCCGGATTATTGGCTCCAGCGGGCGGCAGGGGTATTTACTGCTTCGAGCGTTGAGGATTTGGAGAAGAGCGTTTGGGTTAGCAGCATTTTGAACGATACAAAGCTGACGCTGGAGGGGGCTGCACAGCTCCTGCGCCAGGCTCAGACATTGGCCTTGTCTCCCGGCGGCCCGCAGCCTTATGCGGGCACGCTCGAAGAAGACATCGCAATGGTTGAGCATATGCTGGTTTCCGTTAATGAAGGGCAGTGGTCTTCGCTGCATGGACAATTTGATCACATCGTATTCGGGAAGCTGAAGCCCTGCAAGAAGGATCAAACCGATCCTGCGCTGCAGGAGCGGGTTAAAGCGCTTCGTGAGGAAGCGAAGAAGACGATGACCGAGCTGCGTACGCAGCTATTTGGCCGTTCGCCGGAGGCTTTCCTGGAGGAGATGAATCAATTGGCTCCGCTGATGGCTGAGCTGTCTTTATTCGTTACCTCCTTCGCTGAACGATACCGGAAAGAGAAAACGATCAAGGGTTGGCTCGATTTTTCCGATTTGGAGCATTATTGTCTGCAAATTTTACGTCACCCGGACTCGTCGGCGGATAGAGTGGTTCCTTCGGATGCCGCGTTTGAATACCAGCAGCAATTCGAAGAAGTGCTTCTCGATGAATATCAGGATACGAACACGGTGCAGGAGGATATCGTCCGGCTTATTTCGCGGGGAGAGCCAGGCAACCGTTTTATGGTTGGCGATGTGAAGCAGAGTATATATAGATTCAGATTGGCCGAGCCAGGATTATTTCTGCAAAAATACCGGAGCTACGGCGATGACGTAGCGGCGGAAGGGCTTAAAATTGACCTCGCCCGCAATTTCCGCAGCCGTCGGGAAGTGATCGATGCGGTCAACTATTTATTCCGCCAGGTCATGAATGAACGGGTTGCGGAAATATCTTACGATTCACGTTCAGAGCTCGTCTATGGGGAAGGTTATCCTGAGAATGCCGGGGAAGATTACCGCCCTGAGTTGCTCCTGATTGATCGGAGCGCAGATACAGCCGCGGATAGTGAGATGCTGAGATCCGAAGGCGACGGGGAAGGGTCATTGATCGAGGAGGATTTGGCTGATTTGGAGGCAGTTCGCCTGGAAGCTAGGGCAATTGCGGCCAAGATTCGGGAAATGCATCAAAAACCGTTGCGCATTTATGACAAGCACTTGAAGGGATTGCGTCCTGTGGAGTACCGGGATATGGTCATTTTGCTGCGATCAACCCTAACCTGGGCTCCTGCCATGATGGAGGAGCTGAGAAGGGAAGGAATTCCGGCCTATGGAGAATTGAGCCAGGGGTACTTTGAGGCCTCTGAGGTGGAGACGATGTTGTCGCTGCTGAAAGTCATCGATAACCCGATGCAGGATATCCCTTTGGCAGCTGTGCTTCGTTCGCCTCTTTACAATCTATCCGAGGAAGAACTGGCCGAAATTCGATTGGCTTCGCCAAGGAGTAATTACTACGGGGCTCTGCAGGCTTTTATTGCCCGTGATCAAACGCCAGCAGACACTGCGGAAGCTATAGCTATAGCTGCAGGGGAAGCAGATAATATCGGGATGAAATACGATGAGCTGAAGGCTAGGCTAGTCGCCTTTATGGAACAGCTGGAATCATGGAGAAATAGCGCTAGAGAAGGTGAATTGGGCGATCTGATTTGGGATATTTATCGGCAAACGGGATTTTTGGACTGGGTTGGGGGCTTGCCCGGGGGCGGTCAGCGACAGAACAATTTACGAGCGCTGCTTGATCGAGCTAGACAATTTGAGAAATCCTCCGCGTCGCGAGGGCTGTTTCGCTTCTTAAGATATATGACGAGGCTGCGGGAAAGCGGCGGTGATCTCGGAGCAGCAGCTTCTGCCGGCGAGCAGGAAGACGCGGTAAGAATAATGACCATCCATAAAAGCAAAGGGCTGGAGTTCCCGGTTGTTTTTGTGGCGGGATTGTCTAAAATGTTCAATCGGCAGGATTTAAATACGCCATTTTTGATGCATAAGGAAATGGGATACGGACCAAAGTTTGTAGATGAGGCTACGAGAGTGAGCTATCCAACGCTTCCAAACTTGGCGATTCGCCGCCGGGCGCAGCTCGAATTGTTAGCAGAAGAGATCCGGGTGCTGTACGTTGCGCTGACAAGACCGAAAGACAAGCTAATTCTTATTTCATCTGTCAAAAATTTGGCGAAGTCGGTTGAAGCGTGGGGGAATATTCTCGATAGTCGGGATGAGCGGCTTCCGGACTACTTAATCGCTCGTGGGCGCAGTTATCTGGACTGGATCGGCCCTTCGCTCATTCGCCACCCAGCGGCTGAGCAACTGCGGGAATATGCCGGATTGCCGAATCCTGCTTTGGAAGATCAGAACCGCACCGCGCCGGATTGGGTTATCGGCTTCATCGCTGCCGAGCAGTTCATGACCGCTGGTGCCCAAGCAGCAGCAACCAAGACCTGGGCGCCGGAGGAAAAGGCGATGCTGCAAGCACTGGTGTCGGGCGGCCCTGTGCCCATTCGGCCAACGGACGACGCGGAGCTGGACCATGCCGTTCAATCCCGGCTGGATTGGCGTTATCCTTATGAGCTGGCCGGGCGCATTTCGGCCAAAACTTCAGTCACTGAAATGAAGGCGCTGTTGACGCTGCAGGAAGAACCGTCACTAGATTGGTTTGCTGTGGAGGAAGCGCGTGTTGAGCGGCGGAATGCCCTCGAAGAGAAGGTCGAGTATAAGCTGCACTTAAGACGGCCGCGCTTTATGGAGGAGAAGCGGATGACGCCGACCGAACGAGGCACCGCTTATCATGTGCTCATGCAGCATTTACCTTTTGACGGTCAGGCAAGTGAGGATACCGTTCAACTAACACTGCAGCAGCTAGTGGAGAAGCAGATCATGTCCCAGGAACAGAGCAGGGAGATGGATGCTGTGCGGGTTGCTGATTTTTTGCGGAGTCCGCTTGGCGATTTACTTCGACAGGCTGACTGGATCAGACGGGAGATGCCATTTAGCTACGGCTTGTCCGCCGCAGAGGCATATCCGCGCTTTGCTTCGCCTCACGTCGATCCGGATCAACAATCCAAGGCAGCAGGTGGGCTGTCTGTATCCGGCGAACTAGAGGGAACGGAAGCATCGGGACAACTCTCTTTCCAACAGCTTGAGGGCGAGACCGTGCTAATTCAAGGAATTATCGACTGTATATTCGCTGTAGGCGACAAATTATATCTGCTGGACTATAAAAGTGACCGCGTTCTGGAGCATCTTGGGGGCGTGCCCGTCTTAACGGAAACTTATCGCTTTCAGCTTGAGCTGTATGCTAAGGCGATTGAACATATCATGGGGCGCAAGGTAGATGAAAAATGGCTGTACTTTTTCGATCATGGGGAAGCGGTCAAATTATAAAGCCGAGAAGTAGAAGTAGAACCAATTTATAGAGGGGGAGCAGGCCATGCGTATTTTGCATACGGGAGACTGGCATTTAGGGAGGACACTGGAAGGGCGCAGCCGTTTTAGGGAACAGGAGATGTTCATGGATGAGCTGGTACAGCTTTCAAGTGATCAGCAAGTCGACATGATTTTGATGGCTGGCGATGTGTATGATAGCGTAAACCCGCCGGCCGCTGCTGAGGCATTGTTCTACGATACGGTGGCCCGGCTAAATGATCAGGGCTGCCAACTTGTTGTCATTGCTGGAAATCATGACCAGCCCGAACGGATTTCCGCTGTTTCTCCGCTTGTTTCGCAGCGTGGGATTACGCTTGTCGGCCTTCCCTCCTCCCGAAGCGTGACTGTAGATATAGCGCGAAGCGGGGAGCGAGCCGTCATTGCCGCCCTGCCATATCCTTCGGAATCGAGATTATCCGAGCTGCTGGCCGAAGATGGAGATGAGCGAGAGCTTCGCTTGGCATACAGCGCCAAGGTCGGCAAACTTATGCGGCAATTGGCTGGGGAGTTCCGGGCGGATACAGTAAACCTTGCGATGAGCCACATTTATGTGCTTGGCGGCGTGGAATCGGACTCCGAGCGTCCAATTCAAGTCGGCGGCGCTTACACGGTAGATCCTTCAGCTCTGGATGTTGGCGCGCAATATACGGCATTAGGGCATCTGCATCGCCCACAGCTTGTCAAAGGCAGCGGGTTGATTCGTTATAGCGGTTCTCCGCTTGCCTACAGCTTCTCGGAGGCTGGGCAGGCGAAGTCCGTTATGCTGCTTGATGTAGCGCCAGGAAGTATCCCGGTGACAGAGGAGCTCCATCTGAGCAGCGGCCGTCCCCTGGTGCGATGGTCATGCCGGGGGGGATTGGAGGAAGCGCATCGCTGGCTGGAAGAGGGACGGGATAGCCATGCATTTATTGATTTAGAAATCAGTCTGACCGAAGCGATGTCGATGAGCGAAATTCAGGCACTGCGTAAAGCGCATGAAGGAATTGTGCATATCCGCCCGATTTATCCTGGACGTGATGAGGAACAGGCGGTTGCTGCACGCGCCCAAATGCCGGTGCATGAGTTGTTCCGTAAATTTTATCAGCGGCAAAGCGGGGGAGCGGAGCCAGAGGAAGAATTGGTCGACTTGTTTATGTCGCTTGTAGCGGATGAAGAAGCCGCCGTTCATAAAGAGGAGGAGGAGCTATGAAGCCGATATCGCTAAAGCTATCCGGCCTGCAGAGTTATCGAAGCATGCAGGAGATTGATTTTACAGCTCTGTGCGATACGGGGTTGTTTGGGATATTCGGCCCGACTGGAAGCGGAAAGTCCACGATTCTCGATGCGATTACGCTAGCGATGTATGGTAAAGTAGGCCGTGCCTCGGGAGGAACGCAGGGAATTATGAACCATTCGGAGGATTCGTTGTTCGTGGCTTTTACCTTTGAATTGGCATCGGCGCAGGGCGAGGAGCGTTATCGGGTTGAGCGCCGCTTCAAGCGGCAAAACGATATTTCGGTCAGCAACACGATTAGTCGATTCATCGAAATATCACCTGAAGGCGAAAAGGTTGTGGCTGATAAACTGGCCGATGTGACGCGCTGCGTGGAAGAGAAAATTGGGCTGAAGATGGATGATTTTACGCGGGCAGTCGTCCTTCCCCAGGGTAAATTCGCTGAGTTTCTCTCGCTCAAGGGGGCGGAGCGCAGAGCGATGCTGCAGCGTCTGTTTCACTTGGAAAAATATGGCGATTTACTTGCTCAGAAACTGAGCCGTAAAGTGAAGGAGAACGATCAAGCGCATAAAGAGCTTGCTGCAGAGCAGCAGGGACTGGGCGACGCCTCGGAGACTGCGCTGCGCGAGGCGGAGGCTGCGCTGAAGGCGGCCGCGGCATTGGCCGAGGCGCGTCGGCGCGAGCTTGTCGAGGCGCAGCAGCGCAGCGAGAAGCTCGCCAAGGTGCGCGAGCTTAGCCTCGAGCGCAGCGCGCGTGCCGCGCAGCTCGCCAAGGTGCGCGAGCGCGATGGCGCCGTCGCCGAGCTGGAGGCGCGGCTTGCGGCCGCTGCTGCTGCGGAGCGGATCAGGCCGACGCTGGCGGCCTGGAAGGAAGCGCAGCAGCTTGCCGCTTCGCGAGCGGCGGCCGCAGGACAGGCTCGCGAGGCCGCTGCGGTGGCGGCGGAGAGCGCCCGCGCGGCGACGGAGGCGGCTGAAGCGGCCGCGGCTGAGCTTGGGCGCGAGGAGCCTGTGCTGCTGCTCCGCATGGATCAGCTCGAGCAGGCGAAGGTGCTGCAGGCGGAATGCGATGAACTGCAAGCGGAAGTGAAGCAACTGCAAGCTAAGCGTGAGCAGGGAAGTGAGCAGCACCGTCAGCTCGGCGAAGAGCTGGGCAAGCAGGAGCAGCTGCTAGCCAAGGCGCAGCAGCGCAAGCAGGAGCTGGAGGAGCGGTTGAAGCAGAACGAGGTGAAGGCCTCCGATCGCAGACACATCCAAGATGCGCTTTCCCGGCAGCAAAGAATAAATAATGCTCGTGAGGCTCTGAATAAGGCCGAAACGGATGAGCATAAGCATTTGCAGCAGTCTACAGAGGTTAACACCCGCCTGGAGACGCTGATCAAAGAGGAAGCAAGGAATATAGAAGAGCGTCAAGAGCTAATCGGCAAGGCTTGGCAAGTGAAGGAGAGGTTGGCAGGGCTTAAAGCTGCGACGATTGGACTTGAAGAACGAATAGAGCTCCATGACACAGCGTTGAGGCGCTTCGCTAAAGAACGGGACGAGCATCAGTGGTCCTTGCGATTAGCCGAGGCGCTAAGCAGTGGGCAACCATGCCCGGTATGCGGCTCCACTGAGCACCCGTTACCAGCGGCTCCAAATACAGATACAAGCGGCCTTCAATTAGGTGAGTCAGAACTGGAGAAGGTCAGAGTCCTGTTAGCACAGGCACGCGATCTCCGCTACGAGGTGTCCAGAGATTCGGATGCATACAGCAGTATGTTA
This sequence comes from Paenibacillus lentus, assembly GCF_003931855.1. Lineage (NCBI taxonomy): Bacteria > Bacillati > Bacillota > Bacilli > Caryophanales > Paenibacillaceae > Paenibacillus > Paenibacillus lentus. Next base: position 2,778,170 of record NZ_CP034248.1, read on the forward strand.
AGTACGATAGAGGCTCAGGTTGGGAATCAGGCTCATGCTTCAAACCAGGAGCAAGGTGATTTCGCTCTTTTTGCGGCATATCAGGAAGCTGCAGCATCGCGTTCCCTTGAAATCCCTGCATTGCAGCCCATTACTTCTGCTGATGCAGTAGATACACACCAAGTAGATTTGATTATGGAATCTCCTGAAGCAATAACTGTATTGGTACAGCAATATGAAAGCTTGAAGAACGAGCAGGCTGATTGGCGCGATGAGTTCGATGCTATTGAGAAACAAGCTCAATCATTACATCATAAATTAGCTGAAATACAGAGCAAGCTGGCCACGGCTAGGGCAGAGGCGGCCTCGGCTGCCACGTTGGCCGAACAGTCTCGTCAAACCTGTCTGGCATGCCGGGATGACCTTGCTAAACTAGTTCAGGAATGGGAGGAAGAGCATCCTGGTTTTTCTCCTGAGGAAGCAGTAAGCCGAATGGAACAAATTCACGAACGCGACCAGATCACGGAGGAGATCAAGCAACGTTTGCTTCTTAGCATACCTTTTATCGAGGAGAAGACAGCGAAGATCGTTCAGTTACAGCGTGAAATCACCGAACTCGATAAATTATTGCTGCAATGGGAAGTTCAACTCCAGGGCAAAGAGGATTTGCTCCGTGATAAAAAGGCAAGGCTCACGACGTGGATCGGTGAGGAATCCGTCGAAATTCTACTACAGAAAACTCGACAGCGCATTGAGTTGCTGCGGACAAGGGCCGAAGCAAGCAAGCAGCGTCAATCAGCAGCGGAGATAGAACGTCAACGGCTGAGTCAGGAAGATGTGCTGGCGCAGCAAGCTGCCTTGGCCGCTCAGGAGCAGGAAGCGAAGCAGCTGGAGCAGTGGCAGGCAGAATTGGCAGCTTCTCCATTCGATCATGAACAGCAAGTCTCGGAGGCGCTCATGGACGGGGAGCAGATGAAGTCCCTGGAGCAGCAAATTCAATCGCATCGGGATGCCGAGCGAGAGCTGGTGATTAATCTCAAGGAGCTAGAGGCTAAGCTGGAAGGCCGTAATGTAACGGAAGAGGAGTGGCAGGAGTGCAGCGAAGCCTTACGATTGGCCAAAGAGCAGGACGAGGCTGCATTGCAACTGAAGGCAAGGACACAGCGAGATTTAGAGGATCTTGAAAAGAGGCATATCCGCTGGCAGGAGCTCGAGGGAGCTCGATTGAAGCGAGTGCATGAGGCTGAATTGCTTGCAAAGCTTCAATCTTCTCTCCGGGGGAATGCATTCGTGGAGTATGTAGCGGAAGAGCAGTTGATGAATGTCAGCCAGGCCGCCTCACAGCGGCTGCGATTTCTGACGAACCAGAGGTATGCGCTGGAGTGCGATTCCGGTGGCGGATTCGTGATTCGCGACGATGCTAATGGCGGAGTAAAGCGGCCCGTAGCTACTCTGTCAGGCGGAGAGACATTCCTTACTTCCCTGGCCCTAGCATTGGCTCTATCCGCGCAAATACAGCTTCGCGGCCAGTATCCGCTACAGTTTTTCTTCTTGGATGAAGGCTTTGGAACACTGGATCCAGAGCTGCTGGATACGGTTATAACTTCTTTAGAACACCTTCATCACGACCATCTGTCCGTCGGAATTATTAGTCACGTGGCTGAGCTTCGCGCTAGATTGGCCCGTAAGCTGATCGTCATCCCTGCAGAAAGCGGTGGCGAGGGCTCGCGGGTTATGCTGGAGAGCTTGTAGCAGAAGGCCAGCAGATGGAAAGTTTTTATTAAGAAGAGACAACTATTTAACTCGAATTATTATGATTAAAAAAAGGCGTAAAACAATTTCGTGAAAGCGTGATGTACATCACAGATACAGTTTCATCCGGCTGTTATACTACAGTTAGCCGACATCATTTTGCAAGCACCCCGTCGGACGTATTGGTGACAGAGACTCTTTTGGGTCCAATACGTCCGTACGATCAGCGAACTCGTTCTCGAGGGAGCTGGGTGCTTCTTTTTTTTGCTAATTTTAGGTATGATGGTACATATATATTCGTAGGAGGCATTGAAATGGAAAATTGTTTGTTTTGCAAAATTGCGAATGGATCCGTCCCATCAAACAAAGTGTACGAAGATGATACTTTTCTCGTGTTCCATGATATTCAGCCGGCAGCGCCCACACATGTGCTAATTATTCCCAAAAAACATATTGCAACGATGAATGATGTGGGGCCTGAGGATTATGCAATGATCGGAGAATTACATCGTGTAGCCCAGGAGGCGGCGAAAAAGCTGGGGGTTGCCGAGACGGGCTATCGCCTCATCAATAACTGCGGCCCTGACAGTGGACAAGCAGTCTATCATATTCACTACCATTTGATAGGCGGAGCGAAACTTGGTGCGCTTGTTCAAAGTTCCGATTCACACGCCATCTAAAAATTTCAAGTTGAAAATGAATGATAAAAACTAGGTGTTTGGTTGACACCCTATTTATTTTTCCCCTATAATGAAGTGTGATGAACCGTGTTATGCTCTTGGACGGTCTGGTCGGAGGGAGGGAAAACTGGTGTCTGAAACTAAAGTTCGCAAAAACGAGACGATTGATGCTGCACTTCGTCGCTTTAAGCGTTCCATCGCAAAGGATGGCGTATTGGCTGAGGTGAAGAAACGCAAGCATTATGAAAAGCCAAGCGTAAAGCGCAAGAAAAAGTCCGAGGCTGCTCGTAAGAGAAAGTTTTAGGAGGAATTAGCTACCAATGAATCTTAGCGAGCGATTGAACGAAGATATGAAGCAAGCGATGAAGAGTCAAGACAAGTTCAAACTCTCCACCATTCGAATGGTTCGTGCTACGATCAAGAATCTTGAAATAGATTTGAAAAGACCTTTGAACGATAATGAAGTGCTTGATATCCTAAGTCGTGAAATCAAACAGCGCAAAGATGCCCTCCAAGAATTTGAAAATGCAGGACGCGATGATCTTGCTGCAAAGGTCAAAGCTGAAGCTGAGATTATTGCCGTGTACCTTCCTGAACAGCTTACAGAAGAAGAAATTAAAGTCATTGTACAGCAGACCATCCAGGAAACCGGTGCTTCTTCGAAGGCGGATATCGGGAAAGTCATGAGCGCCCTAATGCCCAAGGTCAAAGGCCGGGCAGACGGTAAGCTTGTGAATCAAGCGGTTCAGCAGCTTTTGCAATAGCATACGCAAATGAACACCTTCTACATTCTGTAGAAGGTGTTTTTTGTGTGTAATTAAAGTTAGTGATGTAGACACATGAAATACTGTTGCTCTACGAAACAGCAGCATATGAATTCAAATATAAGCATAATCCAGTTAAACTCCAAGCTGAATTTTATAAAAAGGGTACCTGTTAAACAGTTTATCTCCCCTGCCTCCTTTTTATCCGGCTCTCATAAATTCATTCTCTCTCATAAATTCATTCTTGGGCGCATATTTTGTAGGGTAGAGGAAGGAGGGTTGCCTCAAATGAGCCAGCTATCACGGAGAATTCGCAAATGGGCGGTCGAAGCGCTCGACTTGCCGGGGGATCTTGTATTCGATTTACCGAGGCTCACCATGATCGGCAACAAGCAACTGCTGATTGAGAATCATCATGGCCTAGTTCACTTCTCTCCAGAGGAAATGCATCTTGAGTTAAAGCAGGGGATGCTGAAGGTGGAGGGAGCAGAGCTTGTGATCAAGGCAATCATGCCCGAGGAAATCATGATTGAAGGCCGGATTTTCGGCATTAAATATCAGGGAGTGGAGGAGTGAATCGCGTGAAATCATCGGTGTTATCCCGTTTGCGCGGCAGCGTGACGATTGTCGTCCGTGGTCAGCATCTCGAGAAGCTGATTAATGAGCTGGCCAAGGAAGGCATAGAGATATGGAATGTGCGTTCCCTACCGGAGCGAAAGATGGAGATGGACGTTCATTTGGACGATTATTTCTCCCTTCGTCCATTATTAAAGCGGACAGGCTGCAGGATGTCCGTAAAACACCGCATCGGTATGCCCTTTTTACTGAGCAGGTTGTGGCGCCGCAAGATTTTCATCGGCGGGTTTGCTATGTTTATCGCAACAGTATTTGCTCTCTCCTCGCTTGTGTGGGATATTGAGGTACAAGGAAATGATAAAATATCTACGGAAGATGTACTGCTTGCTGCTCGCGAAGAAGGAATTTATCCTTTTCAATGGATATTCCGCATGCCTAAGCAGGACAAGTTATCGGCTGAATTAACGCGCAAGCTGGCGGGGACATCCTGGGTTGGCGTATCTCGAAGCGGAACGCGAATTACCATCCAGGTCGTGGAAGCAACGCGTCCGAAGGAAGAGGAACTGTACAGCCCAAGCCATCTTATAAGCAATTCTGATGCCATTATTACGCACATTTATGCCGAGCGAGGTCAGCTTGAAGCGAAGAAGCATGATCGGGTAAGGAAAGGCCAGGTACTTATTGCTGGGGTTCAAGGGGATAGCTATGTCGTGGCTAAAGGGGAAATCAGGGGAATTGTTTGGCACGAGTACAACATTGAGGTACCGTTGGTGCGGAAACAGAATGTATATACCGGCGACAAAAAGGTGAAGGGTTATTTGTTTTTTGGCCAAACGGCTTTTCAAATTACCGGCTATGGAAGCAACGGGTTCGCCCATTTCCAAACCCTGACCGAGCTAGACCCGCTAACTTGGAGAAGTCTGAAGCTCCCAATCGGCTGGATGAGCGAGAAGCAGCTGGAGACGACGGAAATTCAATTGAAGATTTCGGAAAAACAAGCAAAAGAAGACGGAATCCAAAGAGCTTTGAGGGACGTTTACGCGAAACATGGTGTCGAATCGAAAATAATAAGTCAAAAAATTTTGCATGAGAAGTCAGACAATGGTAAAGTTTATATGAAAGTGCTTTTTGAAGTAGAGCAGAATATAGCGGAAGAACTTCCGATAGTACATGAGCAAGGAGAATGAGTCTATTTGTCAGAACAAATTTTGCATACAAAAATCACATTACAAAATGCATCTGAAGGGTTATCGTTATTCGGACCACAGGATACCTTTTTGAAGCTGATCGAGCACAACGTAAGTGCTGGAATCGTTTTGCGGGAGTCGGAGATTTCAATCCGTGGCGAGTCCCGTCAGGTGGGAATTGCTAAGCAGTTGTTTGAAGTTCTGCTGGAGCTGATCCGTAACGGCTACATATTGACAGAGAGGGATGTACTCTACGCCATCGATTTGGCGAAGGATCTCCGTGCGGATCAATTGCTTGATTTATTCAAGGGTGAGATTGCTATAACCTATCGTGGAAAGCCGATTCGGGTCAAAACGATTGGTCAGAAGCATTACGTGACGACGATTAAGAAGCGTGACATTGTATTTGGCGTTGGCCCGGCAGGCACGGGAAAAACCTATTTAGCGGTTGTCCTTGCAATTGCTGCTCTTAAGGAAGGCACGGTTAAACGGATTATTCTTACCCGGCCTGCGGTAGAGGCGGGAGAGAATCTCGGATTTCTACCAGGTGATTTGCAGGAAAAGGTAGATCCTTATTTGCGTCCTTTGTACGATGCTTTATATGATGTGATGGGCCCTGAGCAAACAGCTAAAGCTTTGGAGCGGGGCCTAATTGAGATTGCACCGCTCGCCTATATGCGCGGCCGGACGCTTGACGATTCTTTTATTATTTTGGACGAGGCCCAGAACACGACACCGGAGCAAATGAAGATGTTCCTAACGCGACTTGGCTTTGGTTCCAAAATGGTCATTACGGGTGATGTAACACAGATTGATTTGCCCAAAGGAAAGAAGTCGGGGCTGATCGAAGCGAAGAATATTTTGCAGGAAATTGAAGAAATCGGGTTCGTTTATTTTACGGAATCAGACGTTGTACGTCATTCGCTTGTACAGAAAATTATCGTTGCTTATGACCGTGCTGCTGAAAATCAGAGTTAGCCGGATTAGCTTGGAGCAACAGTTAAACTGATCATAGTCTCGTATCTGCTTTAAATGTTTAAATTATTTATATAAGGTTGCCGGGCTTTAAATTTTTCAGGAGGGCTGTCACTATGACCTCAAACGAAACGCAAACGCAAAAAGGTAAAATGCTGCAATCCCGAACAGCCGGATGGAAACATAGCGTATCTGTACGCTATGTTCTGTTTGCGCTGCTTATTATTATGTTCTATGCTAGTTTGGCGCCAAAGCTGTTGCCAGAAACTTATGATATTGCGGTCGGTTTGCCGAGCGACAAAGAAATCCTGGCTCCTATGGAGATTCCGGATACTAAGGCGACATTGAAGGCGCAGGAAGAGGCAGCTGAAAAAGTAGGACAAGTCTATACGATTCTGCCGCTGCGAAATGAGGTTCTCATTGGGCAAATGCTCGATCGGATCTTCCGCCTTAACCAGGATGATCAGGTGTCGACTGAAGATAAGATTAAAATTTATCGTGAAGAACTGCCGCAGCGGGCTGAAGATCATATTCAGAATTTTATTCGAAACAACCGGAATTCGCCCAGTTATTCCGATAAGCTGTTCGAGGAAGTGAACGAGCGGATTAGTGAGCAGGCTTATCAGATTTCTGAGGAGACGTTTATTAAAATCCCTCGCCTGACACCGGAGGATATTAATGAAATGAAGCCTGTGGCTGCTGATATTGTAGCGAGGCTGACTACTGATCAAATTGTGGATGCTCAGACAGCACGTGCCAAGGTTGCAGAGCAGGTGAGCACAAGCTCGTTAAGCAAGCGCGTTTCACGTGAAGTCGTTCAGGAGCTGGCCCGTCTCGCGATTACGGCCAACAAATTCTACGACGAGGAAGCGACAAAAGCAGCTAAAGTGGAGGCGCGGGAGAATACGCCGACCGTATTTATCAAACAAGGGGATGTCCTGGTGCAAAAAGGGGAGAAAATTACCCCGGAGATGTACTCCTTACTGGAAAAGAATGGACTACTTAAGGATGAAGTAAACTACTGGCCGCAATTCGGCTTAGCTATTCTGTCCTCGCTGCTGGCGTTGGGTCTTATTATGTATATCCGCCAATCGGAAGGTGTTAGTCGCTTCAAATATAACAACGCGCAGTTCGTCATGCTGCTGCTGATTATTTTAATTACGATTCTGTCGATGCATGTGGTTAATATCGTTCAGAATGAGCAGCGTCCTTATATCGGCTACATTGCGCCGATTGCAGTAGGAGCTATGCTGATAACACTACTGCTTGACATGTCACTGGCTTATATTTGTTCTATATTGTTTAGTATATTGGCTAGTATTATTCTTAATGTGAACAAAGGACAAATATTTGATTTTCAATTCGGATTTTTTGCTGTTGTGATTTCTTTTGCAGCTATATTTGCGATACACCGAGCTAGTCAGCGTTCGACGCTGCTAAAGGCAGGAATTATGATTACGCTGTTCGGCGCTCTCGCGGTATTTACGCTGATTCTGGTCGATAATAATGGCTGGACGGAATCAAGTACGTTGTATGCTATTGGATTTGCCGTGGCGGGCGGGCTGCTGACGACGATCCTTGTGATTGGTCTCATGCCGTTCTTTGAGGTTACCTTCGGTATCCTTTCTGCCTTGAAGCTGGTTGAGCTATCCAATCCAAACCATCCTTTGCTACGCAAGCTGCTTACGGAGACGCCGGGAACGTATCATCATAGCGTTATGGTCGGTAATTTGTCGGAGGCGGCCGCAGAATCGATCGGTGCTAACGGACTATTGTGCCGTGTCGGATCGTATTATCATGATATCGGGAAAACAAAGCGTCCAAGTTATTTCATCGAGAATCAGAATAATATGGAGAATCCGCATGATTTCATCGATCCTAAGCTAAGCAAATCAATCATTATCGCCCACGCCCGTGATGGGGTGGAGATGCAGAAGGATTATAAGCTCCCTAAGCCGATCCGTGATATTGCGGAGCAGCACCATGGAACGACATTTCTTCACTATTTTTATCATAAGGCGCTTAGACAGGCTGAGGAGCAGGGCATTGAACCGGACTTTACAGAGGAGGACTTTCGCTATCCTGGGCCAAAAGCGCAGTCGAAGGAATCAGCCATTGTCGGTATTGCCGACAGCGTAGAGGCAGCGGTTCGTTCTTTGCGTAAGCCAACCGTGGAACAGGTCGAAACGATGATCGAGAAGATCATTAAGAGCCGTCTTGACGACCACCAATTCAATGAATGCGATCTGACGATGCGAGAGCTGGATGTTATCGCTCAGACGCTCAAGGAAACGGTGATGGGCATTTTCCATTCGCGGATTGAGTATCCGGAAGAAATTAAAAAAGTAAGCAATGGAGAGAAAGACGGGGGGCAGGAAGGCGATGGGGCTAAAGCTTGAATGTAATAATGAGCAGGAAATCCTCGAAATCGGGGAAGATTTAATAGAGTTATTGAATACACTACTGCAAAAAGCGGGAGAGGCTGAGGGAGTCGCCGAAGGTGAAGTAGCCCTGACTTTTGTAGATGATGAGGAGATTCATACGCTTAATCGGGAATACCGGGGGGTTGATCGCCCGACGGACGTGCTCTCTTTTGCTATGAATGAGTCGGTGGAAGATGAACAGGAAATTATTTACGAGCTGGAGGAAGGCGAAGAGCTGGACGGTTTTGGTGATATGCTCGGAGATATCATAATTTCGGTGGAGACGGCGAAAGCACAAAGCGAAGAGTATGGCCATTCCTTGACTCGGGAAATTGGATTTTTGTTCGTCCATGGCTTCCTGCATTTGCTTGGCTACGATCATCAGGATGAAGCAAGTGAGGCGGAGATGATGGGGAAGCAGGAAGCTATTCTCGCCCAAGTAGGGCTGACTCGCTAATGAAGCCCGCACCGAAATGGAGCGACACATTCAGATATGCCGCTGAAGGTATTGTGTCGGCGCTGAGGTCGGAGCGGAATATGCGGATACATTTGATTGCCACAGTTATTGTGCTGCTGGCCGCTATGTATTTTAGGCTTTCAGGCCGTGATATTGCGGTGCTTCTTATTGTCATTGGTCTTGTCATTGCGGCAGAGCTGATTAACACAGCGATTGAATCCATTGTGGATCTTGTCTCGCCGGAGTGGCATCCGCTCGCGAAGAAGGCGAAGGATACGGCAGCTGGTGCTGTGCTTGTCATGGCAATGGTTGCGGTATGCGTGGGATGTTTGTTATTTTATGAGCCGATTAAGGGTTATTTTCAGTAGCTTGCTGATGACGAATTGCGAGAGGGAAATTTTTTTATCGCCTGAGGAGATGATGACAATGGAGAACACGAATTTGCTGTTAGAAGCAATTAAGGCGCGGGCTGCTGCTTATACCCCTTATTCGGGTTTTGCAGTTGGTGCCGCGCTGCTTGATGCGGACGGTCATGTTCATCACGGCTGCAACATCGAGAACGCGGCATACGGCCCGACCAATTGTGCAGAGCGCACGGCGTTATTTCGTGCCATAGCAGATGGACTGGCTCCGCGAAGCTTCCAGGCGCTGGCTGTCATTGGCGAGACAGATGAGCCTATCACACCGTGCGGCGTATGCCGACAGGTTATGCTGGAGCTGTGCAGACCGGACATGCCCGTTATTCTTGGCAACATGAAAGGCGATGTTAGGGAAACAACGGTTGCTGAATTGTTGCCCGATGCCTTCGGCCCTTCGGATTTGCAAAAAGCGTAATTTCGCATGAAATGTAGTATTGCACGAAGAAAGGACTTGACAAAATGGCGAAAACAAAATTTAAATCCGGGTTTGTGGCTATTGTCGGCAGGCCGAATGTCGGTAAGTCGACATTGATGAATCATGTCATCGGGCAAAAAATTGCAATCATGTCCGATAAGCCGCAGACGACGCGGAACAAAATCCACGGTGTATATACGACAGATGACATGCAGATCGTGTTCCTGGATACTCCAGGCATCCATAAGCGACAATCGAAGCTTGGGGATTATATGAATACGACTGCTTTGAATACATTAGGCGAAGTCGAAGCTGTATTGTTCCTCGTAGACGCTTCTGAGGGGCTTGGCGGAGGCGACCGATTTATTATCGAGCGATTGAAGGATATCAAGACTCCCGTTATCCTCGTGATGAACAAGATCGACCGGATCGAACCAGAGCAGTTATTGCCGATGATCGAGCAGTATCGGGATCTGTACGACTTTGCAGAAATTGTGCCGATATCCGCGATGCTTGGCAATAACGTGACCACACTGCTTGAGCAGATCGGTAAATATTTGCCGGAGGGACCGCAATACTACCCCGAGGATCAGATTACAGATCATCCGGAGCAATTTGTCTGCGCTGAATTGATTCGCGAGAAAATTTTGCACTTAACCCGTGAGGAAGTGCCGCACTCCATTGCAGTGACGATCGAGGATATGCGGGTGGAAGACAATGGGATCGTCCATATTTCCGCGGTTATATTTGTAGAACGAGATTCGCAGAAAGGGATCATCATCGGCAAACAGGGTGGGCTGCTGAAGGAAGTTGGAAAGCAAGCCAGACAGGATATTCAAAATCTACTCGGTTCGAAAATTTTTCTTGAGCTGTGGGTCAAAGTAAAGAAGGATTGGCGAAATCAGGAGCGGATATTGAAGGATCTTGGCTTCCACCGAGACGCTTAGCCCATTGATAGATTCGTTTAGGCAAGAATGAGTAGTTAGGGGCTTTGTTTCCCAATTAATTAATATTTGCTAGGAATGGTAGTTATTACATCACATAGTCCAGGCTTGCTGGGTCATCCTATTCTTCATAATGCAGCTTCATTTCCGAAGAAAGGATGAATACGTATGCGAGATTTTTCGTGGAAGTATTTTGCGATGACTGGAGATGTTGATGCTTACATGCTATACAAAGAATCCGTCAGCGATTCCTCAGAGGAAGCTGCGGTAGCGGTGGAGCTAGATACTACGGAGCAGGATGTAGACTCAGCTCTGCTGTAACATCAAGCAGGCTTGGGGGAGGAACATGCTCTACAGGGTGGAAGGAATCGTCATCCGCAGCATGGATTATGGTGAGGGGAACAAGATCATTACGCTGTGTACAGCGACGCATGGCAAGATCGGGGTTCTCGCCCGCGGGGCAAAAAAGGTTAAGAGTCGTCATGCTGCTCTGACCCAGCCGTTTACTTACGGGGAATACACGTTCTATAGACAGAAGGAAGGTCTTGGGACGCTTAATCAAGGTGAGATTATAGAATCTCACTTTTCTTTACGTGAAGATTTATATTCTGCGGCCTATGCGTCCTATGCGTGTGAGCTTCTAGATCGGACACTACAGGATGAAGAAGTTGGCAGCTTCTGGTTCAATCAGCTTAAAGCTTGTCTGGATGGATTATCCGCAGGCAAGGATCCGGAGATCGTCATTCATTTATTTGAAATGAAAATATTGCAGGCGGCTGGTTACGGGCCTGTTATAGAAGAGTGTTTGTCCTGCGGTCGGCAGGACGACACGCATTTCATCAGTCCTCGTCTTGGCGGAAGGCTATGCCGGAGCTGCAGGCACCATGATCCTGCCGCGATGAAGGTTGCTCCGGGAACCTATAAGCTGCTTTCATTGTTTGAACGCATGGATCTTCGCCGCTTGGGCAACGCTGAGGTGAGGGATTCGACGAAAGCAGAGTTAAAAAAGGTCATGCGTGCTTTCATCGATATGCAGCTCGGCCTGCAGTTGAAATCCAGAAATTTCCTTGATCAATTAGACAAATATGAAATTTGACTTTATATTCGTCATTCATGTATTATAGAAAAGATTTCTACTATTATAGACTCGTGCGTTGAATGGGAAAAGTAATGGTTCTTCAACCGGATTAGCGACTTGGGGATAGTGAAAGCCCAAGCCGGAGAGATTCATGAAAGGGCGGCCCAGGAGCACGGTCACGGTCGTGAAAAAGCGGATTTAGCGCAAGCAGTTGCTCATTTGTCAGCCTGCTGTATTGCAAATCAAGTAGGGTGGAACCGCGGGAAGTAACAGCTCTCGTCCCTACGTCTGAACAGCAGGCGTAGGTGACGGGAGCTTTTTGCACGTCATTTACCGTCAGCTGAACACGAACAAGTGTGAAGGAGTTGTGGTTCATGAATTTTCAACAAATGATATTAACGCTGCAGGAGTTCTGGGCAGAGCAGAGTTGCATCGTCGTGCAGCCTTATGATGTGGAGACCGGTGCAGGTACGCTCAATCCGATGACATTTTTGCGTTCAATTGGGCCGGAGCCATGGAATGTCGCTTATGTAGAGCCTTCCCGCAGACCAGCGGATGGCCGGTATGGCGAGAATCCGAATCGGTTGTATCAGCATCACCAATTTCAGGTTATTCTTAAGCCGTCGCCTGACAACATTCAGGAGATATATCTGGAGAGCTTAAAGCGGCTTGGCATTAATCCGCTGGAGCATGACATTCGTTTTGTTGAGGATAACTGGGAGCATCCAGGACTCGGCGCCTGGGGACTCGGCTGGGAAGTATGGCTTGACGGTATGGAGATTACGCAATTTACGTATTTTCAGCAAGTTGGGGGCATCGAGACGAATCCTGTCGCCGTTGAAATTACATACGGAATGGAACGACTCGCTTCATATATCCAGGAGAAGGAGAACGTATTCGATCTGGAATGGGTTAAGGGAACGACCTATGGCGATGTATTCCATCAACCGGAGTTCGAGCATTCTAAATATACGTTCGAAATTTCCGATGTAAAAATGCTGTTTACCTTATTCAACATGTACGAACAAGAGGCGTCCAAGGCCATGGAGCAGCACCTTGTATTTCCGGCTTATGATTACGTCTTGAAATGCTCGCATACGTTCAATCTGCTAGATGCGCGTGGAGCGATTAGTGTAACGGAGCGAACAGGATACATTACGCGCGTTCGAAATTTGGCTCGCCAGGTGGCGGCAACATATCTAGAAGAGCGTGAGAAGCTTGGATTTCCATTGTTGAAGAAAGGGGGCGAAGTCCATGGCTAAAGATTTATTATTTGAAATCGGTCTTGAGGAAATGCCGGCCCGTTTTATTCGTGGTGCTATGGAGCAATTGAGCGATCGGACGGTGAAATGGCTGGACGAGCATCTGATCCAGCATGGAGAAGTTGCTGTATATGCAACCCCTCGTCGCCTGGCCGTACTCGTCAAAGATGTCGCTGAGAAGCAAGAGGACGTTCACGAAGAGGTGAAGGGTCCCTCGCGTAAAATCGCCTTGGACGAAAATGGACAGTGGAGCAAGGCAGCGCTTGGTTTTGCGCGGAGTCAAGGCGCAGATCCGGAGCAATTCACCTTTAAAGAGCTCGGAGGTACCGAGTACGTATATGTCAGCAAGAGCCGAACCGGCGTTGAGACTTCTTCGATCATAGCGGGGGGATTGTCGGAAATTTTGCATGCGATGAATTTCCCTAAAAATATGCGTTGGGGCAGTTATGATTTTAAATTTGTCCGGCCGATCCGCTGGTTGGTAGCTTTGTTTGGAAATCAGGTTGTCGATATCGAAATCGCGGGTGTAAAGTCAGGAAATGTTACGCGCGGACATCGTTTCCTCGGTGGTGAGATCGAGATCGGACAGCCAGCTGATTATGTGGAGGCGCTCCGTAAAGGACACGTGGTCGCCGATGTGGGTGAGCGGCAGGAAATGATACTGCAGCAAATTAATAGCTTGGCAAAAGAGCAAGGCTGGAATATTTCGGTGAAGGAAGATTTGCTGGAAGAGGTACTATTCTTGGTGGAGACGCCGACAGTGTTATATGGCACGTTTGAGGAATCATTCCTTCATATTCCACAGGAGGTACTGATTACTTCAATGCGTGAGCATCAACGTTATTTCCCGGTACTGAATGATGCGGGGGAGCTTCTTCCTTATTTTGTGACCGTGCGGAATGGTAATGCTGATCATATAGAAGTTATTGCCAAGGGCAATGAGAAAGTACTGCGGGCTCGGTTGTCCGATGCTAAATTTTTCTATGAAGAGGATCAGAAGCTGGCAATTAAGGATGCTCTATCGAAGCTGGAAAGCATCGTCTTCCATGAGGAGCTTGGCACAGTTGGCGATAAAGTACGCCGTATCCGGCGTAATGCCGAGAAGCTGGTAATCGAGCTAGGGACCGATACGGGAACCGCTGAAGCGGTTAACCGCACGGCGGAAATTTGCAAATTTGATCTCGTTACCCAAATGGTCTACGAATTCCCTGAGCTGCAGGGCGTGATGGGCGAAGATTATGCTCGCAAGGCCGGAGAATCGGATGCTGTGGCGAAAGCGATCTTCGAGCATTATCAGCCTAGATTTGCTGGCGATGCGGTTCCGGCCTCGGAAGTAGGTTCGATAGTCAGTATTGCTGATAAGATCGATACCATCGTAGGCTGCTTCTCCATCGGCATTGTTCCGACGGGGTCGCAAGATCCTTACGGTCTTCGCCGCCAGGCTGCGGGAATCGTGCAGATCATTCTAGAGCACAAACTATCGTTAACGCTTCCTGCGCTATTCGGAATCGCCTTGGAAACACACCAGCATTTCCATGATTTGAAACGCTCTAAGGAAGAGATATTAAAAGATTTGACGGACTTCTTCGGACTTCGTATTAAGAAGACGCTGTCCGATCATGTCCGTTATGATGTCGTAGATGCGGTTATCTCGGCGGGCTATGATGATGTTGTTTCCGTGATGGCCAGAGGTGAAACGCTGATGGCCGCGGTGAACAATCAAGATGATTTCAAAACGACGGTTGAATCGTTTGGCCGAGTCAGCAACTTGGCCATGAAGGCATCTTCTGAGAAAGTGCGCTCGGATTTATTGAATGAGCCGGCAGAAACACAGCTGTATGAAGCCTGGAAGTCGTTGACGAATGAATATAACGAGGCGTTGGGACAACGGGATGCCGTCAAGGCTCTGCAGTTGATTTCTAGCCTGAAAGGCGATATTACTTTGTTCTTCGACAATGTCATGGTTATGGCTGAGGATGAAACGATTCGGGCCAATCGTTTGGCCTTGCTTAAAGCCATCGATGAAGATTTGAGCATATTTGCTGACTTTAGCAAGCTTGTTTGGGCATAATATCAGATTAAAGGTTGGGAGTCTAATGAATACACGAATTGTTGTTGACGGGGACTCCTGTCCTGTTAAAACTGAAATTGTTGATACAGCTGCAAAGTTTGGTGTCGGTGTACTGATGGTATCCTCCTATGACCATGTGATTAAGCAGGCCAGGGGGGTTACCGTTGTTCAGGTTGACCGCAGCCAGCAAAGCGCAGATCTATACATTGCCAATCATATTGCCAGAAATGATGTGGTGGTTACTCAGGATTATGGACTGGCCGCGATAGCTTTAGCCAAATCTTGCCGGATCTTGTCGCCGAGGGGCGACGAGTATCACTCCGGTAACATTGATTATTTGCTGGAGCGTCGTCATCATCACGCAAAAGCAAGGCGTGGTGGGCGTTATTTCAAAGGTCCGAAGCCATTTACGGATGAAGACCGAAAAAAGTTTATTCAAGTGCTGTCAAAAGTTTTGCGAGATATGCAGGAGAATGTACAATTTTAGCGAATTACTATTTACGTGTTATATAGAGATGAAGGTGATTTGGATGAGTGTCGGACGAATTCCAGAGGAGATCATCGAGGCAGTGCTGCAGCAGCATGATATCGTCGATACGGTAGGCAAGCACGTTCATCTAACTAAACAGGGCAAGTATATGAAAGGTCTTTGCCCTTTTCATTCGGAGAAGACGCCGTCCTTTACGGTTACGCCCGAACGACAAATGTTCCATTGCTATGGTTGTGGCAAAGGTGGAAATGCCATCAGATTCAGGATGGAAATCGAAGGACTATCCTTCCCCGAAGCAGTCAGAGCCATGGCGGAAGAGGCCCATATTCCATTTGAGGATAGAGCCTTTCGGCCAGGGGGTTCCCCTGTAAGCCGGGAAATGGAACAATTACTGCAGGCCCACGAATGGTCTTCCAAGCTGTATCATTTTCTGCTGAAAAATACAGAGCATGGCAAACCAGCCATGGACTATTTGAAGTCAAGGGGGGTTAGCGATAAGGCTATCGATACTTTCCAAATCGGTTATGCTCCGGCACGCTGGGATACGCTTGTACAGTTTTTGGACAAACGCTCGTTTGATCTCAGTGCGATGGAAAAAGGCGGTTTACTGTCGTCTAAACAAGACGGAACAGGATTTGTTGACCGCTTTCGCGACCGGATCATCTTTCCGCTGCATAACCGAAGCGGTAAAGTGATCGCTTTTGCAGGCCGAATACTCGGGGAAGGCCATCCCAAATATTTAAACTCCCCTGAGAGCAGGTTATTCACTAAGAGCCGGACGCTCTACAATCTTCACCAGGCTAAGACGGAAATCCGCAAGTCACGTCAAATCGTATTATTTGAAGGATATGGCGATGTGATCAGTGCATGGGAAGCTGGAGTTCATAACGGGGTGGCTACGATGGGCACGGCGCTGACTGAAGGCCATGCCAGTATGATGAGGACTCTCGCTGACGAAATTATCGTGTGCTATGACGGTGACAATGCTGGACAAGCAGCCGCCTTGAAGAGTATTCCTATATTGGAGGCCGCAGGTTTCCAAATTAAAATTTCACTGATTAGTGAAGGACTTGACCCGGATGAATTTATTCAAAAGTACGGGGCCGAGCGTTTCAGAATACAAGTCTTAGATGGAGCTGTTTCAGCAGTTAAATTTAAGCTTATATATCTGAAAAAAAACCATATACTGCTAGAAGAAGATGGAAAGGTCGCATATATCAAGGATGCTCTGGAAGTTATTGCGCCTCTGCCGTCGCCGACAGAACGGGAGATTTATTTAAAGGAATTGTCTGCCGAGCTGCAGGTTTCATTCGATAGCTTAAAACAGGAATGCAACCAATTCCGCCAAGCCATGCAAAAAAGGTCATCCTATGGGGATAATAACGCCAAAAGGTGGAATAATGTTAGGCATAAAAAAGGCAAGGCTTCCATGCCGACATTACTGCCTGCTTATCATGTCGCGGAAAGGAGATTGTTATCCTTTATGCTCCAGGATTCAGAAGTTGCCCGCTATGTGGGCGATCGCCTTGGAGATAGTTTTAACATCAATGATCATGCGGCGGTTGCTGCTTATCTATACGCCTATTACGCAGGAGGGAAAGAGCCTGACGTCAGCCGCTTTATATCATCCTTGCAGGATGATCGGCTGGAGCAAGTAGTCACTTCCATCGCAATGATGGATACTCCCGAGGAGTGGACGACTCAGGAGTTGGACGATTGTATCCGGGAAATTAAGCGGGTTCCGCTGCAGGCCCAGATTCAGCGTAAGAAGGAAGAAATGGTTTCGGCAGAGCGTGCCGGGGATTTTCTGCGAGCGGCACAAATTGCAAGTGAGATTATAGCCCTAGAGAGACAATAGCTGGATGAATTTTCGCGGATGTTTCTAGGGAGGAGGGAGTCAAGTATGGCGAACGATCAGCATACGGAATCTGAAACAGAACTGACTTTGGATCAGGTTAAAGATCAGCTGATTGAATTAGGTAAGAAAAGGTCTTCGTTGACGTACAAAGAGATTATGGAGAAGCTTTCGCCTTTCGATCAGGATCCGGAGCAAATGGACGAGTTTTTTGAGCATTTGGGGGATTTGGGGATAGATGTTGCCAATGATAGCGACGAGGAGCTCACTCATCGCGGCAGTGATGATGAGGGTCGTGGAGAAGGCGATGAATTTAGCTTTGATGACGATTTGACATTACCTCCCGGAATCAAAATAAACGATCCGGTGCGTATGTATTTGAAGGAAATCGGCAGAGTACCTCTACTATCTGCTGACGATGAAGTTGAACTGGCCAAACGCATTGAGAATGGCGATGAGGAAGCAAAACGGCGTCTGGCAGAAGCTAACCTTAGACTCGTGGTCAGTATCGCCAAGCGTTATGTAGGCCGCGGAATGCTCTTTCTCGATTTAATTCAAGAAGGAAATATGGGTCTGATTAAAGCGGTGGAGAAGTTTGACTTTAAGAAGGGCTTTAAGTTTAGTACCTATGCAACATGGTGGATTCGCCAGGCCATTACACGGGCGATTGCCGACCAAGCTAGAACGATCCGTATACCTGTTCACATGGTAGAAACGATCAATAAATTGATTCGAGTATCCAGGCAATTGCTGCAGGAACTTGGGCGTGAACCGACGCCGGAAGAGATTGCTGCTGAAATGGAGCTAAGTGTTGAGAAGGTTCGTGAAATTATGAAGATTGCTCAGGAGCCTGTTTCGTTAGAGACGCCAATTGGTGAAGAAGACGACTCCCATCTGGGTGACTTTATCGAAGATCAGGAGGCGCTGGCTCCAGCCGATGCCGCCGCATATGAATTGTTGAAGGAACAATTGGAGGACGTGCTCGATACGCTAACCGAGCGTGAAGAGAACGTTCTACGCCTGCGCTTTGGACTTGATGACGGACGGACGAGAACACTGGAGGAAGTCGGCAAAGTGTTTGGAGTAACGCGGGAGAGAATCCGCCAAATTGAAGCGAAGGCACTGCGCAAGCTTCGCCATCCGAGCCGCAGTAAACGGTTGAAGGATTTCCTGGAATAGTTGCGCAACCTTGACCCTTCTGCAGCAGCAGAAAGGTCTTTTTTTTAAAAAGTTGCACAAGTTACCATTACATTTACTTTTTGCCTATTTTTTCTTGCTGATTTTATTTTAGCTTTTTTTCTGGCCTATTGCAAATGAAAATGGTGTGGAGATTTGTTGGATGGAGGGAGTAGTTACTCGGATGAAATTGTCATCAAGATTGCAGCATATCGCAGATCGGCTGCCGCCAGGCTGTCGTTTTGCGGATATCGGTTCGGATCATGCGCTGTTGCCGGTATGGGCGGTAAAGCACGAAGCGGCGTTATCCGCGGTGGCCGGAGAGGTGAATGACGGGCCATTGAAAGCCGCGAAGAGACAAGTGGCCGAAGCCGGGTTAGGTCAGAGGATCGCTGTTCGTAGGGGAGACGGGCTTCAAGTTATTGATTCTGGTGAAGTAGATACGATTACGATTGCTGGAATGGGCGGAGCTTTGATAGCTTCCATTCTGGAGGCGGGACAGGATAAGCTTGCAGGCGTGAAGCGTCTCATTCTACAACCTAATGTGGGAGAGGAATTGGTTCGGCGCTGGCTATTGGATCATGATTGGTATGTAACGGACGAGACGATTCTGGAGGAAGACGGGAAAATTTACGAGATTATTACAGCCGATGCTGTACCTGATGCCAGTAAGCTGAATGAGGAGCTGTATAAGGAGAGGCCATTGCAGCAGGGGAAGGACGATGCAGCGAGCAAGCTGTCGTTGACGAAGGAATTGTTATTGCTGTTGGGGCCCAGGTTAGCGGCAGAAGCAAGTGATGTCTTCTTGGAGAAATGGAATTCTGAAATTGTTAAGCTGGAAAGAATACATCATTCCGTTGCAGCTTCTCAGCTTTCGGCCTCCCAGGATAAGGCGCAGGAATTAAGCTTGATGATTAAGCAACTTAAGGGGGTGCTGGCATGTTTGCCAAAGGTCAGACGGTAATCCAATATATGGAACAATTGGCTCCAAAGCATGTAGCCATGGAAGGCGACAAAATTGGTTTGCAGCTTGGAACGCTGCAGAAAGAAATTCGTAGTGTGCTCATTGCCTTAGATGTAAATGAAGAGGTGGTCGATGAGGCGATTTCATTAGGCGTTGATTTAATCATCGCACACCATGCGATCATATTCAGACCGCTTACGGGACTGCAAACGGACACGCCGATGGGTAAGGTATATGAGAAGCTAATTAAAAACGACATAGCTGTCTATATTAGCCATACAAACCTGGATGTCACCGAAGGCGGGATGAATGATTGGATGGCTGAGGCATTAGGCATTGAGGATGCGACTCCGCTCGAGGATATCCACACAGATAAGTTATATAAGCTCGTTGTTTTTGTCCCGAAGGATCATCATCAGAACGTATTGGATGCTATTCTTAATGCTGGGGCAGGCTGGATTGGAAATTACAGCCACTGTAGCTTTAACCTTGAAGGCTATGGTACATTTATGCCTCGTGAAGGAACCGCCCCTTATTTGGGTCAGCAGGGGAAACTGGAACGCGCGGAGGAAGTTCGCATTGAGACAATTATTACGGACAGCGTACGTACTAAAGTCATTCAGGCCATGCTCAAAAAACATCCTTATGAAGAAGTGGCCTATGATCTTTACCCGATGGATCTCAAGGGTCGCACACTAGGGCTGGGAAGAGTAGGGCGAGTAGCTGAGCCGGTCACGCTGGAACAGTTTGTCGAACGGGTAAAAGAGAAGCTGAATGTTCCGGCGGTACGCGTCACCGGGAATTTGAATCGGCAAATTAAGAAAGCCGCTGTCGTTGGCGGCTCTGGTGGACGCTATTGGAAGCACGCACAATTCCGCGGCGCCGACGTGCTAGTTACCGGAGACATTGATTATCATACGGCGCAAGATGCCTTAATGGCGGGCATTACGCTGATTGACCCTGGGCATAATGCGGAGAAGATTATGAAGCCGAAGGTAGCGGACTGGCTTAAGGACAAACTTGCAGAGCACAAGTATGAAACGAAAGTGCATGCCTCGGCTGTCGATACAGAGCCGTTTATGTTTCGATAACAGCGCATCAGGTAGGTATTGGCGTAAATCGCCAATACTGGCGGTGATTCATACTTGTCATTATGGAGCAATCCTTGTATACTAACAAGTGTTGCCTTCGAAAGTTTGACAGACAATCGCCGGCGGCTTTGCAGCCGCGGGAGGAAAGTCCGGGCTCCGCAGGGCAGGGTGCTGGATAATGTCCAGTCGGCGCGAGCCGAAGGATAGTGCCACAGAAACGGACCGCCGATGGCCGCCGCAAGGCGAGCACAGGCAAGGATGGAACCGAGGTGTAAGAGACCCCGAGGAACGCAGGTGACTTCGTTCCTGGTAAACCCCACTTGGAGCAAGACCTAATGAGACGCAGTTTGTCACCCGCTTGGGGGACAAGCAGCTTTTGCCCGAAGCGCGTCTAGGTTGGTCGCTGGAGCCTTGCAGTAATGTACGGCCTAGATAGATGATTGTCGCTTAGTAGCGGAAGGGTAGTTCCCGATTGACCGCGAACGGTACAGAACCCGGCTTACGGCAAACTTTCATCACTGCAACACGTTGTTACATCGTGAACAGACACTGTGCTGTTCTTACTCCAACAATCAGAGAAGATCGCTAGCATTGCCCGATGGCAGCCAAGCGATCTTCTTTTTATTTATGCTATCTAGTTTCTAATGCCCATTAACGTGGCATCGTCTCCTCCATTAGCTGATTAAGCTTCTGGTCTATATGCTGGGGCCACAGCTGAAGCGGGGCGGCGCTGCCCCCGGCGGCTTCCAGTGCTGCATAGACATCGATTTGTCCATGACCATACAAATTGTCATGTCCAGGATCGCCTAGGTCGATGACATTGCTGCGGATAATGTCCATTACTTCTGTATTCTTCAGGTCCGGATTTACGGAACGAATTAGAGCGGCAAGCGCAGCAACATGGGGGCTTGCCATAGATGTGCCGGATAATGCAGCGTACTGGTTGTCCGGATAAGTACTGGCAATACTCTCTCCTGGAGCAACGACATCGACATAATCGCCATAATTGGAGAATGAAGCTTTTTGCAAATTGTAATCGGTAGCAGATACGGACAGTACTTCCGGATAGGCTGCGGGATATCCCGGGCGTTCCGTATTATCATTTCCGGTAGCCGCGACGAGAACGACATCTTTGTCAAAAGCATACTTGATCGCTTCATGTAAAAACTGGGCGTCAGCGTAATTTCCAAGGCTTAAGTTGATAACTTTGGCCCCGTTGTCCGTAGCCCAGATAATCCCTTGTGCAACGGAGTAGGTCGTGCCCGATCCAGATTGATCCAGTGCTTTAACCGGTAGAATTTTGCCGCCCCACATCATCCCAGCAATTCCTTCTCCGTTGTTGACATTCGCTGAAATAATGCCGGCAACATGTGTGCCGTGACCCACATCATCGATAGGCTCTTCGTCAGGAGCAACGGCGTTATACCCCTTTAGAAGCCGACCTTTCAGATCTGGATGAGATAGATCCACTCCTGTGTCTACTACAGCGACGATGACATCGTTGCTGCCCTTGGATAATTTCCAGCCCCGATTCGTCTCGATAATGGGCAGGTTCCATTGGTATTCCGAGAACAGCATATCGTTAGGAATTTCCAAGGTATCGGCTGCCCTAGCCGTTTCGTTCGTTAAATATAAGTAATGCGGCTCAATAAAGGCGGGCTGCCATTTCTGGACGAAGTATTTTTTCAATTCCTCCATGCTCATGGTTTTGGATTGAAAAATATAGGTGTTGCGAATGGCTCTTGGCTGTTTTGTTGTATCTGATTTAATTTCCGCTTGAATTTGTGCGAGCTGCCGCTTGGATGGGGGCTCGTTAAAAGTTACCACGATTTCATTTTCGTAATAATGGCTTGCTTTCTCATTGTCATGACCGGTTTTTACCGTAATGTCTTTAAGTGTATCGGTATGTACCGATTCAATTTTATATTTCCCCTCTTTTGGATATGGGATCAGGCGCAGGTTTTTGTCTTGGTGTTCCTTTACTCGCTTTAGGATGTGAGTATCCATGATGGCGATGATCCCGTCTTTGTTATGCTTGGAAGGCTCGGCAATGACAAAAAAATGAGGATCCTTCTCGGGAAAGGCGGGTGATTCGTACGCCTCGGATTTGCGGAGTGCTTTGCGCGCTAGTCCTACGTAGTATTCCATTTGCTTCTGGATTTCTGGAGAAGTTCGTTCATTCGTGCTGCGAAACTGCTTGTCCTGCTTTCTCGCCGAGCTATGCAGCATGATTGTATGGAATTGCTTATGCCCTTTTTGGAGCTCCTTAATATCGGCGGTCAGCTTAGGGAGAGATGTGTCTTTCAACTCTGTGGCTAGCTTCCTTAAATGGCCTTTCGAGTCGAGTCTGGCCAGCCTCTCTGTAGCGGTCACGTCCCGACGCAGCATAAGCTGCTTTAATTGTTTTTCCTCGGCCCGTTTGGGCACATTCATCTCCTTGGATTGCTGTATTTGTGGTTTCGTTTGTTGCCTTCCCTGTTGCTTTGGACCCGAATTATGCGTCGGAAAAAATGAAAAAATCGCTATGGCTGTGGATGCGCATACCGCTATTACAACCCATCTACCCCATTTCATGGACATCCCTCCTGCTGAAATAACATGTATCTTTATCTGTAGGTTGAGGAATTCACCTTCATATTATTCTTAATGCCGCTGTATCGATTTGACATTAATTCGGTCGCATAGCCGTCATGTCGGCGGGGGAAAATGTAGACGAGGTGATCATAATGCCAAATGGCAATAAACCGATTGTTAGATGTAGCGTCTCTAATTGTTCGTATTGGGGAGAACAGAATTATTGTAATGCGGATTTGATTATGATCGATATCGACAAGCATGCGGATCGCAAATATGATGCGGAATTCGCAGGCGAGGAATTTGACAGCGATCATAAGGACACCGCCGATTCATCTGCTGCTACTTGCTGTCATACGTTCAAGCCGAAATCATCGTAAGGAGCAGAAAACATAATACTTGGAGGTGTTGAAGATGACGGACGACAACAAGAAGGATAAAGTGGAATTGCTTGATGATGGATTCGAGAGTGATCCGGAGCGCGTGGATTATCCTCGTCGCACCCATCAGGAGGAATACTCTGCCGAGGTAGCACCAACTGGTACGTTCCAAAGTTCACGAGGTGATCGCGAAGCCGATCGGGACGATACGGCTGGCGATACCGGCACAGCCGGTCGTACTGTTGGTTATGTAGGTGTGGGTCTCGGTATTGCCTCCTTTTTTATATGGTCGATTATTTTAGGCCCTCTTGCCGCTATAATGGGCTTTTACGCTTATAGTCAAGGAAACAGGACGTCGGGGGCCTGGGCGATCGGATTGGGGGCAATTGCTACGTTAAGTTATTTCTTTTTGATGCCTTTTACTCGATAAACTATTTTGTTTTAATGCGGACTTTCGTCTTTACACGACGAAGGTCTTTTTCTGGTTAAAGATTTAATTATTTTCGAAAAAAGGTGGTTATTGTCGCATTTCAGGTGTAAAATGTAGGGTAGATTATTCCATGGAGAGAAAGAGGAGTTAAAGAATAAGATGGAAATCGATACGCGCACAATGGGACAGCTGATCCAGCTCCAAATGATGAATGATATCGACCTTCAAGGAACTTCTGTTCAAAGAACCACTTCAGGTAGCGAAAATTCTTTATTTGATATATTGCTGCAAGAATTAATGTCGGCTGAAGGGGAAGAGAAGACCATGACGCAAGACGGCATGCTAGATGCGGGCCAGATGTTGTCAGGTTCGATGGATAATGCCCTTTGGTATATTATGGGAGATCAGATGTATAATGATGCTGAATTTTCCCCTCTTCCTGTTGAGGGTACCTATTCTGCTGGATTGCCCGTTACGACAGGAGTTGGACGGGATATTGACGAGCTTATAAGCCGAGCAAGCAAGGCTTATGGCGTTGCGGAGAGTTTAATTAAAGCCGTCATTGAGACGGAGTCTTCTTTTAACGCTAGTGCCGTCTCGCCTGCAGGAGCTAAAGGGCTGATGCAGCTTATGGATGGAACGGCTAGAGGACTCGGAGTAAGCAATCCGTTTGATCCTGCTCAGAATATCGATGGAGGGACGCGTTACTTGTCCTCTCAGTTGAAGCGTTTTGGCGGTGAGGAGAAGACGGCCTTGGCAGCTTATAATGCAGGTCCTGGACGAATCCAGCGTCTTGGGATCAGCAATGACGTGGAATTGATGGAGAAATTGCACTTGCTACCGAAGGAAACGCAGAACTACATTACTAAGATCGAAAACGCTCGATTAAAGTACGAAATATAACGGTTCGTAGTACAGTTACCCGTATATTGGATTTGCAATAAGTCAGAGATCATTTGAGAAAACGCTGATTCGCTGCGATTTCCCATTTGGTCTTTTTTTTGACAATGACGACATCGCTATGATTCCGGTACAATAGACAAGAATTATATTGATAACTAGGGGGAAGAAATGAAGTATTTTGATCATGCTGCCACAACCCCGCCCCGAGAAGATGTCATTCGTACGGTCACGGAAGTGATGGCTCAGCATTTTGGCAACCCCTCCTCCTTGCATCGTCTGGGGGAAGACAGCAGCAAGCTGCTGAGTAAAGCGCGAGAGGTTTGCGCAAATGTACTCCAGGTGAAGCCAGGTGAAATTGTATTTACGTCTGGAGCAACTGAGAGCAACAATTTGGCAATCAGGGGCATTATGTCCAAGTATCGTCATCGCGGTAATCATATCGTTACAACTTCTATAGAGCATCCTTCAGTATTCGAGACTTGTAGACAATTAGAAAAGGAAGGCTGTGAGGTTACTTACGTTCCGGTTCAGCCTGATGGCACAGTGACTGCGGAGGATGTTCTATCTGCGGTAAGAAACGATACCGTGCTTGTAACTGTCATGCATGTCAATAACGAGACCGGGTCCATTCAGCCGATTGAGGAAATTGGCAAGGACATAAAAAGCCGCCATCCACTCGTTTTCTTTCATGTCGACGGTGTACAAGCATTTGGCAAGCTGCCCTTATCTATTCGAAACAGCCGTATTGATCTGTATAGCTTATCCGCTCATAAATTTCGCGGGCCCAAAGGAGCCGGACTGTTGTATGTCAGGGAAGGAGTAAGCCTTGCGCCGCTACTGACGGGCGGTGGACAAGAAGGTGGCTTGCGCTCCGGAACCGAGAATATCCCTTATATTGTCGGCATGGCCAAAGCGGTCAGATTGGCTGCAGAACAGCAGCCTCACCTTGCTAAGCAGCTAGCTAAGCTGAATCTTGAACTACATGAGGGTCTGCAGCACTTGGGTGGACTTGAGATAAACTCATCTCCACAGGGGGCGCCACATATTGTTCACTTCTCTTATCCGGGGATGAAGGCGGAAACGATGCTTCATATGCTAGAGGAGGAAGGCTTCTTCGTCTCTACGCAATCCGCCTGTTCTTCGAAGCGTAGCGAACCGAGCCGTGTATTGCTCGCCATGAACAAAGAGATGGATTGCGCCCTGTCGGGGATCCGCATCAGTCTGGGGGAAGAGCATACAGAAGAGGATATCAGACAACTGCTGCGTGCCATAGAGCGTACGATGGAGCGCCTGCAAAGAGTGAAAGGTGGAAACAGTTAATATGCTGCAATATGATATGCTACTGTTGCGCTTTGGCGAAATTACCGTTAAAGGGAGAAATCGCAGCCGCTTCGAGAAAGCGGCCTTAGCGCATGTGCAAGACTTGCTGAAGGCTTACCCGGCAACTGAGATCAAAAAGGAATACGGCCGGATCTATGTAGTGCTCCATGGAGAGCCTGCAGCAAAAATTATTGATTTGCTTAAAAATGTATTTGGGGTAACGTCTATTAGTCCCGTTAAGGTGGCGAATTCCGAGATTGAGGAAATTACCGCTCAGGCGGTCAGTTTCATCGAGAGTATGAACATCGCGAAGGAAACGACCTTTAAATTAAATGCGAGAAGAGTGTGGAAGAAGTTCCCTGTCTCTTCTCATGATATGAATCAAATTATTAGCTCACCGATCCTTAAGGCCTGTTCTCATTTAAAAGTCGATGTCCGTAATCCGGAAATTGAGCTGCGGATTGAGGTTAGAGAACAGGGCACCTATCTGTTCTCAGAGGTTGTTCCCGCTGCGGGCGGATTCCCGAGGGGGACGAATGGCAAAGCCATGCTACTGCTGTCTGGGGGAATCGACAGCCCTGTCGCCGGCTGGTCGGCGATGCGCCGGGGGTTGGAAATCGAATGCGTGCATTTCCACAGCTATCCGTTCACGAGCAAGAAAGCGGAGGAGAAGGTTATCGACCTAGCTCAGGTGCTATCCGGGTATTACGGACAAATCAAACTCCATCTCGTACCGTTTACGGAGATTCAGACGACACTGGCACAGGGCAAGCATGACAGCGTTATGATTACGCTGATGCGAAGAGCAATGCTCCGAATCGCCTCAGCCCTTGCGGAGCGGAACAACGCGCTTGCTCTTGTTACCGGAGACAGCCTCGGACAGGTTGCCAGCCAGACACTAGCCAGCATGAACGTGATCGGCCGTGCGACTACGCTACCGATCCTTCGTCCGTTAGTTACGACTGATAAAGAGGAGATAGTTAGCTTAGCACAGCAGATCGGTACTTATGAATTATCTATTCTACCTTACGAGGACTGCTGTACTCTGTTTGTGCCACGGTCTCCATCGACGAATCCCAATTTGCACGTAATTGAGAAGATTGAGGCAGCGCTGCCTCAACTGGACGAGCAAATTAATGAAGCTGTATCGGGAACTGAGACGATTATGATTAGGCCGGGCGAGGCCGTAATCAGAAGATCTGAGGCAGAGCCGGTCGTTCAGGATAAATGGTTTTAGAAAACAAGGTTGCCACTCGCATATGAGTGGCAACCTTGTTTTGCTGTGTGTGCCCGGTCGCGAGGTTTGCTTATCCCTTTTCTAAAACCAGTTTCGATTACAAAGTAAGGTATAGCTTGGCACCTCCAAACATACATCTGTAATGGAGGGATAAGCCTATGGAGCATTTGTTATTGTTATTCGAAATACTTATTATTAATTTAGTACTTAGTGGCGACAATGCGGTAGTTATTGCCATGGCCAGTAAGCATCTTCCCCCTCAACAGCGTAGGCAAGCCGTATGGTGGGGATCGTTCGGTGCGGTGCTGATGCGGTGCATCCTAACATGGCTTGCGGCGATTTTGTTGAAAATTCCCTTTATTCAAGCAGCTGGGGGAGTAATGCTAGCTATGATCGCTTTTAACCTGCTCCAGCACCGCCAGCATACTACTGAAAAAAGGCAAGCCGATACAATCTGGAAGGCAATTCAAACGATTCTCGTGGCCGATTTCATTATGAGTTTGGATAATGTGCTGGCAATTGCCGCATTGGCCGACGGGGATGTTGCGATATTAGTTATCGGCATTGCTGTCAGCATACCAATTGTCATTTGGGGTAGTAACTTAATTTCGGTCTGGTTGCAGCGGTTGCCGATATTGACGTTTGCCGGAGCGGGGATATTAGGTTATACGGCAGGAGATATGATGCTGAAGGATGCAAGATTAGGCATTTTCCTGACAGAAATGCTTCCCTCTATGCATACTTGGATTCCGTTAATCATGGCTGTGGTTGTTATCATTTTCGGATGGCTGGGTAATGGTAGGGCGGCATGAGAGAGTGGCATTTTCGATCATCTTCATATAAACTGGAATTAGGTGGGATGTCACAAAATTGGTGGCCATGTCCCTAATTGTCAACTGGAAGGTGAGTGACGGAAATGTCCGACAACAACAAGCTGATGACCGGAATAATGATTTTGGCTGCTGGCATTATCATCTTACTTGGAAAGTGGGGAGTGTTCAGCTTTCTCGGCAAAGCGCTTTGGCCGCTGATCTTGTTAATTCCGGGCATACTACTGCATATTTGGGTATTTGCCAGAAGAGGTTCTTCTGAACTGCTGCTGCCTGCAGGTATTCTCGTCGTATACTCCATCCTGTTTTTTATTGGCATCATCTGGGGCTGGACGTTTCTGTTTTACAATATGTGGCCTGCGTTTATACTTGGCATCTCGATTGGGTTGTTTGAATACTATGCTTATGCACCGCAGCGTCAGAACGGCATGCTATTGATGGCTGTAGTGCTGGGGGCTTTGTCTATTATTTTGCTGGGGTGGAGCATGTTCTCCTTCTCCTTTGTTTATTTGCTAGCCATCTTGCTTATGGCCGTTGGAATCTGGCTTATTGTTAGTCGTGGGAATAACCGTCGAATCTGGTAAAGGTCTGGAAAGTTCTTGAATTATTTCTGGTTTTGCGTATAATATTAAGGATACGATTAGCGTCGGAAGTTTTCGTCCGACGCTTCTTTGGGTGGTAAATAGGGCAGCTTTTTGTAATACTGTAAAGACACAGAGACGAAAGGATTTGGAGAAATCATATGCACACAAGAAATCATATTCGCAATATAGCCATCATCGCTCACGTCGACCATGGCAAGACAACACTAGTTGATAAGCTGCTACAGCAGTCTGGAATTTATCGGGATAATGAAACAGTGCAGGATCGCGTTATGGATTCCAACGATATAGAGCGTGAACGGGGCATCACGATTCTGGCCAAGAACACAGCAATTACGTATAAAGATTATTTAATTAATATTGTTGATACGCCGGGACACGCCGACTTCGGCGGAGAAGTGGAACGGATTATGAAAATGGTAGACGGTGTTCTGCTCGTGGTCGACGCTTATGAAGGCTGCATGCCGCAGACAAAATTTGTGCTTAGCAAAGCGCTCGAGCATCAGTTGACCCCGATCGTCGTCGTTAATAAGATCGATCGTCCGGCTGCCCGGCCGTCGGAAGTGATCGATGAGGTGCTTGATTTGTTCATCGAGCTGGAAGCCAATGATGAGCAGCTAGAATTCCCCGTGGTATATGCTTCCGCATTGAACGGCACTTCCAGCCTTGATCCAGAACAGCAGGACAGCAATATGCAAGCACTTTATGATACGATCGTTCAGCATATACCAGCACCGACCGAGAACGTGGAAGAGCCGCTTCAATTCCTGGTCACGCTGATGGATTATAATGAATATTTGGGGCGCGTCGCTATTGGCCGGGTCAACCGCGGAATAATTCGCCAAGGGCAGCCGGTCGCAATCATGACGCGGGAGGGCGGCAAAAAATCCGCCCGAATTGAGAAGCTGTTTGGCTTCAAGGGTCTGAATCGGGTGGAAATCGCCGAAGCCGGTGCGGGTGATATTGTGGCGATTGCCGGCATTAAAGACATCAACATCGGGGAGACCATCGCCGACCCGAACCAACCAGAAGCGCTTCCGGTGCTCAAAATTGATGAGCCGACGCTGCAGATGACGTTCCTCGTCAACAATAGTCCGTTTGCGGGCCGTGAAGGGAAATGGATAACTTCCCGCAAGCTGAGAGAACGCTTGATGAAGGAGCTTGAGACCGATGTATCCCTGAGGGTGGATGAGACGGATAGTCCGGATGCCTTTATCGTATCAGGGCGCGGGGAGCTTCACTTGGGTATTTTGATTGAAAATATGCGTAGAGAAGGCTACGAGCTTCAGGTTTCTAAGCCAGAAGTTATTGTAAAGGAAGTCGATGGCGTCAAAATGGAACCGATCGAGCGCTTATTCATCGATGTTCCTGAGGAACACATGGGAACGGTGATGGAAAGTCTAGGCTCACGCAAAGCGGAAATGGTCAACATGGTTAACAATGGTATGGGCCAGGTTCGTTTGGAATTTCTTATTCCTGCACGGGGATTGATCGGATATGGTACGCACTTCCTGACTCTGACTCGCGGTTATGGGATTATGAACCATGCATTTGATAGTTATGGCCCATTCGTTGGCGGGCAAGTCGGTGGACGCCATCAGGGTGTTCTTGTATCGAGCGAGAATGGCGTGTCGACGACGTACGGCATCCTGTCCATTGAGGATCGAGGTATTCTGTTCCTTGAGCCAGGCAGTGAAATTTACGAAGGAATGATCGTCGGTGAACATAACCGTGACAATGATATCGTCGTGAATATTTGCAAAGAGAAGCAGCTTACCAATGTTCGTTCGGCAACCAAGGAAGATACAGTTAAGATGAAGACGCCGCGGCTTCTCTCCTTGGAGCAGGCGCTGGAGTACCTTAATGACGATGAATACTGCGAGATTACACCTAAAAACATCCGTTTACGGAAGAAGCTTTTGAACAAGAGCGAGCGCGAGCGTGCTGAAAAACATCGCAAAATGTCCGAAACCAATTTATAATGGTAAAGTAAGGTTGTAAGAAACAATAATTACTTTACTACCTCGAAGGAGGGAATTGTCTTGCAACAATGGTTTGCCGATCATCCGGTGATTGCGTATATTCTCATTTTTGTATTGGTTACTTTCGTGTACAATAAGGTGTTTCGGGCTCAGCAGAAGCTTCCTTTATGGAAAGAAATCATCTTGTACGTGCTGATGGCGATCGGCTCCTTCATGCTGCTCATCTTTCAAATCGACAAGCTGCCGATTATTCAATGTCTTCTGGTAGCTGTGGTGCTTATGCTTATGGTGCGCATTCGCTATTTCGTAGAAGGGCGCCGCAATAAGAAGAACGCCTCATCTGTTGTTGAAGGTGACGGCGGGACTAATCCGTAGAGGCCGGAAACGGACAAGCGAAACTTTTTGATGTGCTGATACGTTTTTAGACTGAAGGTTAATTTGCTAATTCACATGAAAAAAGGTGTATTAATCCATGAGTTCTACACGAAGTGGCCTGCCTCCTCGGGAGCAAAGCCATAGAAGACCAATGAAGAAAAGCTCACGTAAGAAGAAAAAGAAAGCTAGTGGTTTTAAAATATTTCTAAAAACGCTGCTAACGCTAATGATTGTATTGGCTCTCGGTGTAGGTGTGTACATCGGGTATTTGACTGTGACGCTGGATCAGGTTATTCAAGAAGCGGGAACTGACGAAAAGGTTGCGCCCGAGCAGTCCGCCAAGGTTAAACCATTGACGATGCTGCTTATGGGGACGGACTATCGACCTGAGACGGGAACGTATCTCACCGATGTGATGATGGTTATGGCGATGAATCCGGAGACAAAATCGGCTACCGTCGTCTCGCTTCCTCGGGACACGTTGGTAGAGCTGAAGGGCTATAAAGCGAATAAATTGAACCATTTCTATCCGAACTTTCGCGTCCAGGAGAAGAAAACGGGCATTTCGGCTAGCTATGAAATGAAAACGATGATGAGCAAATATTTCGACCTGAATATTGATTACGTTACCGTAATAAATTTCCAAGGGTTTCGGGATGTTGTCGATTCGCTCGGCGGTATCGATATTAACGTTGATGCAGATATGTGCTATAAGGACACCGCGGATAACACGGACATCAATTTGAAAAAAGGCCAGCAGCATTTATCGGGAGAGGAAGCACTCGGATATGTTCGCTATCGCAAGTCTAATTGTAGGCCGAAAACCAAGGCTTCCGATGATTTCGACCGCAACCGCCGACAGAATGAAGTGCTGCATGCGCTTATCGACCAAGCTAAATCGTTGGATGGTGTCCTTGGAGCCGGGAAGGTGATTCAGTCGGTCGGCAAAAATATGGAGACGGATCTGGAATCCCAGCAAATGAAGAACATCATTTCCGCTTACTGGAGTATTTCTAAGGAAAATGTAGCGTTCATGCCGATCACGGGTCAATGGAAGAGTCCTTATGTCTATTTGAATGCTGATGAACTCGAAAAAGCCAAACAAGCGCTTAATGATGAACTGGCTGGTAATCGGGTGTTAGTTGAGGACAACGGAGAATCTGAGCAGGACGAAGCAGGCAGCTGATGATTGAAGGCAAGTTTTGCCGCGTGATATAATACAATCAAATAGAAGGATTGTATGGGAGGGCTGGTTCATGTCCGAGATTGTTACGCAGTTATCCGAACCGTTGTACAGTGCATTCCAGTCCGAGATGTTTGTGCTGCTGAGCACGGTAGATGCCGAGTCTGGCGGCCCGACTTCAAGTGCGATTTCCTGGATTTATGCTCTTGATCATTCCACGCTGCGCCTTACGCTTGACCATCGCTCACGGCTGGTTGGGAATATCAAGGCTCATCCAAAGGTTACCATTACAGCTTTTGGCGAGGGAACGATTTATGCCATTAACGGCAGTGCGTCCGTCGCTCAAGATCCGCTTAAAGGAGTTCCTTTCCAAATGTGCTGCTTCGATGTGCGCATCGAAGCCGTTCGCAACGCTCTGTTCTACGGAGCGCAGCTTGTATCTGCTCCTGTGTACAAAAAGGTTTACGATCGTCGTGCAGCGGACATGCTGGACACTCAAGTGTTTGATGCCATGAAAAAAGCCTAGCGAGTTGTTTCTCGCTGGGCTTTTTTCGTTGTCTTATCGATTATTTATGTCCTGTGGGGTCCTTTGCATGTTGTTGTTATTGTTGTTTTGCTGATTTTTATTTTGTCGCGATTTAGATTTGTAGGTATGACTTTCCGTGGAAGGTTGGCTTCCTGCTCCTGGCTTGCGTCCCTGCATATCATTTTCGGTTCTCGGAACCGTGTCCCTTGGCATTTGCGGAATGATCCTACCGATAATATCGGCTAACTCTGTCGCAAATCCGGATACGGGATGTCCTGCACGCATTTTATCGCCGATTTCGGCAATCCGATTGTTCAGATCGATATCAGCCGTTACGATAGCACCGGCGCCCTGTGGATCTTTCCGTAACGCCTCAGCCACAGTGTACTTAATATTGCCGACACTAGCTCTTTCCAGATTACCGTCCACATCGATGCCGACAATGGCCGTGTTGCCCATAATAACGCAGTGAGCGCCTTTAACGCCTGGGACTCGCATTACGAGCTGTTCTAGATGAGCTTGCTTCGTAAGCTGACCTTGATTATTGGCATTGGTTACGTTGTTGTTCATATTGTTGGCATTGTCAGTGATAGGCATTCCGTCATTTTCGATGCTCTGAGCCCGCGGGCTATTGTTTTGTTGACTTTGGGGGGAGGGTGATGCCTTTTGTGAAGCTGTTCCACAGCCTGTAAGAAGAATAGCCGTCAATAACAAATACAGCCCTATTCGCATGTTAGATCGATCCTTTCGGGAATAATGTCTGTCTTTACGTTTCCCGTGCATGGGATGAAATATGTATGTGAAGTCAAGAGGCTGCAAAGACAAGCGGTGGAGGGGATAACTGTGAAAAAAATATTTGTATTGGATACGAATGTACTTCTGCACGATCCCAATGCTATTTTTTCCTTTGAAGAAAATGAGGTCGTCATTCCGGCCATAGTCTTAGAGGAGATCGACTCCAAGAAGCGAAACGCTGACGAGCTCGGCCGTAATGCACGGGGAGTCTCCAGGTTACTTGACGGACTGCGTGAGACGGGTCATCTTCACGACGGTGTAAAGTTGAATAACGGCGGAACGGTAAGGGTGGAGCTAAACCACCGTAGCTTCGCCAAAGTACAGGAAATGTTCGGGGACATGTCCAATGACAATCGCATACTCGCCGTTGCCCTTAACTACCATCTCGAGGAGATCGAGCTTGGCTCATCCAGGACGGTCGTGCTCGTCAGCAAAGACGTCCTTGTTCGCATCAAGGCGGACGTGCTTGGCCTTATGACTCAAGATTACCTATCTGACCGTACGGCAGGCCTTAATGAGCTGTATGCAGGACATTCCACCGTTAAAGTACATCCAGCCGTTATTGATGAATTTTATTCTTACCGTTCCCTTCCGATTCAACCGCTGGGGCTAAGCTACGCTCTCTATCCTCATGAATTTGTCATTCTGAAGGATGAAATGGGGAGCGGGAAGTCGGCCCTATTGAAGGTCAGTGAGGATCGCTTGAAGCTTGCGCCGCTATTTCTTAGCAATGAGCCTATCTGGGGGATCAGCGCACGCAATGCCCAGCAGCGGATGGCGCTTGAGCTGCTGTTGAATGACGAAATCCCGCTTGTAACTATTACAGGTAAAGCTGGAACCGGAAAAACCTTGCTTGCACTTGCAGCTGGCTTACTGAAGGTAGAAGATGAGCATAAATATAAAAAATTGTTAATTGCCCGTCCCGTAGTTCCGATGGGCAAGGATATCGGATATTTACCCGGGGAGAAGGAAGAGAAGCTTCGGCCGTGGATGCAGCCTATTTACGATAATTTGGAGTATTTATTCGATACGAAGAAATCAGGGGATATCGATAAAATTCTCTTGGGACTAGGCAGCATCCAAGTTGAGGCGCTCACTTACATTCGCGGCCGATCCATTCCGGGACAGTTTATCATTGTCGATGAGGCTCAGAATCTGACTCGTCATGAAGTCAAAACGATTGTCTCTCGCGTCGGAGAAGGTAGTAAGATAGTACTGCTAGGGGATCCAGAACAAATTGATCATCCTTATTTGGATTCCGCGAGCAATGGGTTAACTTATCTCGTTGAACGCTTTAAGGAACAGGGGTTGAGCGGTCATATTACTTTAGAGAAAGGCGAACGCTCCAAGTTGGCTCAGGCTGCTGCTGATTTACTCTAATGATGATTTGAAGAATATAATAAGTAGCTTAATTGAGCCGCCGGACTTAGTTTCGGCGGTTTTTACCATGTTTTGTAGGGGACAAAGTATGAGGTAATTTGTTACAATAGGGTTTGATTAATGTCGACTGAAGATTGGAACGCGGAGAGGAAGAACAGTTGTGAAGCGTAGAAATCATTGGGTACTTTTTGCTATCCTATTACTTGCTTTGATTAACTTGTCTCCAAGTAAGCAATCAACCCTCATTCGCAATGAGGGAGATACAATTCCAGAATCTATGTCACTTCCGAATCCTAAAGAAGTGCAGGAGCCAGGCCATTTCCGGGTTGCTGTTCAGATGAATGAAGGGGAATTTCTCCGGTTGCAGCAAATGAATGATGAATATATGAATCAAACTGCGGATCAGGTGGATTTAGTAAATATCCCTTTGGGCGAGCAATCGCATCTGACTTTACTGCAGCAATTTGAGCTGGGCGATTCACCCGACGTCCTGTTGCTCCCAAATGATTGGATCCGCAAGTTTGCATCTAGCGGCTACCTCATGCCTGCGGAGCGCTATTACTCCAGTCCTTTGACTGGGGAGGTGCTAGGTGCTTTGTTAGCCCAAAATGAATGGAATGGATATATCTGGGGTGTTCCTTTTGATGTCGATCCTTATGTATTCGCATACAATCCTGACTTGATTCAAGAGCTGGGGTTCGATCAGCCGCCGAAATCAGTTGATGACTGGGAGAGACTCTTATCTGCGTTTAAGAAGCAAAGCCAGATACCAAATCTTCTTGCCGTTGATCAAACCGAGCCTTATGCGGCTTTATCGTTATTATGGCAGTTTGGAGGAAATACGGCTACGGGCAGCCCGTCCATTTTTGAAATCACGGAAGGAATGCAGCGAGGAATACGGTTCTTGGAGGAGATACGGCCTTATTTGCTTCGTTATCATGTTGAAGCACAGCCTTCGCCAAACGTTTGGAAACGAATGTACGACGGCGAAGTTGTGATTTGCCTTGTACGTGCCTCTGACATCAAAAACGGGCAGCATCCGAGAATGAAAATATTTATGCCGGAACCAGGGAATACGGGGAAAGCGATGTGGAACTATGGCCGGAGCTTTGTAGTATCCTCCAAGAGTAGCAATGCTGAAGCAGCTGGGAATTGGATCATGGAAATGACCGTGGCCAGTAAACAGCGGGAGTGGTATGAAATTACGGGACATATGCCTGTATTAAAATCGCTGTATTTTGATTTTGAAAAAAACAAAATACCAGCATGGGTTCCGGCGTCGCTAGTGGGCAGCAAATCAGACGCCCTGCCTGTAAGCAGCATATTGCCTGAGCAAATAGAGCAATTTTCACGCCTATCCATAGAGTTTATGAATGGACATATCGGTCCAGAGCAATATATGAAAGAAATATCGCAAATTGGCGATGAAAAATAAAATAAAGCCAAAAGCAAGAAGCCCTCTAAAGAGAGAGCTTCAGCTTTACCGTTAAGGTTCCCTTCTGAATAGCGGCCTCGTAAGCTTTCACGAAGGGAACTATTTTTTGCGGGTAAAAACCGAGATCAAAATCATTTTGCAGCTCTGTGCGCGTTGTATCGGGTAACTCTAAACCGTTAAATACAAGTCGATCTACATGGAATATAAGGGCGTTTTGAGGTTCGTCCTCTACGGTATAATGACCTTCTACTCGAAGATTGAGGCCTTCCCGGCTACCTGTAGCAACGATTTTCTCTTTCTCGAATATGAAAGCCATGTTGCTGAGAAGCGCATTTTTGCTGTGCAGAAAAGCATTCAAATCTTCCTCGCGAATCACAAGCACATATCCTCCGTTTTCAGAGACTAGGCTGTCTTGATGATCCTTTAAAAAGTCCTGAAAATCCATCATGGCAGAAGCGAGGGCACTGAAGTAACGGCGCACTTCATGTAAACCGACATTTTCCCAATAGGTCGTCAGTTCTTCAATCATAACTCGCAAATGCTCCGGATCGGTGCTCGCTCCCAATTTGCTGTCCACGCTCCGCTGCAGCTCTATCACACGTTCACGCTGCTTCAATAAGTTCTCTTTCATTTGTGTGAGATTGTTGGTTAGCGCCGACAGCTGTTTCTTCGATTTGTTCAGTTTGGCAAGATCTTTCTTGTATGCCGTCAGAATATCTCGATCCCTCTCCATGATTAATTCGTAGTAGTCCAATACCTTAAAAAAGTCCTTCCAGCTGTTTGTCGACAACAGAGCGGTAAGCAAGTCCTCGCGCTCCCCCATATAGTAAGCTTTGAGCCGGGCGCCAGCACGCTCCTGACTGACAAGCATCTTTGCTTCCGTCGTGACTAATGCTTCGGTTAGGTCAAGCAAGGAACGTTCAGCTTCCTGCCTCCTAATCTCAATCCGGGCGATTTCTCTGTCAATTTCGACGATGGACAAACTCTTCTCCAGAATTTCCTGCTCCTCGTTGGAGAGCGGAAATGCGCTGACTGGAGGAATAGGAAAGATCCATGTCAGGAATAATGATGCAATAAGTGCGCTAGAGAAGCAGAAGGATTTGATACGTCTGTTCAAGAGCGTTCCTCTCCTTGGGTTAAATCTATATATATATATGATAACAGTAATTGAAATAGTCTTCACGAAAAAGGGCGCTTCGGCATCGGCCGAAGGCGCCCTTGATTGAAAGAGTGAGTTGAATATACTCGTCCAGCACGCTTATAGATTAGAGAGGTAATCCCATTTGGAAGATCGTCCAATAACTGAAGCCTGTGAAAGCGACGATCATATATCCCCAAAATAGCAGGATATACGTCTTTTCCGTGAATTTCAAGTAACCGAAGATGACGAAAAAAGCAGTTTGCAGGAAAAATAGCAGGGCCATTTCAATATGATTACCAGCGAAGGCCATAAGTCCAATCGTTAACGTGAAAAAGCCTAGGACGCGGTACATGCGTGCCACAAATAAGTCCCCCTTTCGTATGTATCGGCGACATCTCATTTTCTATTCCTCATTATACCCGTTACCCTAACAACTGTAAACGAAAAGTCATAAAAGTTTAACGATTTAGTCTTGATTAGTGATTTGTATTATGGACTGTAAGGAGCGTTTGGGTTGAATTTTCCTCTTTTTATCAAATGAGGTATGACAGCCCATTATTTTGGATATACAAAATAGTATCAAATAGATTCTATGAACTCTATGAGAGGCATAGGATGGAGTAAGAAGCTTTTTTACCGATACACCGGCTCCGGAATCGTGCCCGGAAGACGGTTATATTAGGATGTCGTTAGGAGGTTTTTATAGCATGACAGCTGTGAGACAAGATGCATGGAGCGCGGAGGATGACTTGATTTTGGCCGAGGTAACCTTACGCCATATCCGCGAAGGCAGTACCCAATTGACTGCGTTTGAAGAAGTGGGGGAGCGAATCGGGAGAACGGCAGCAGCTTGCGGTTTTCGCTGGAACAGCTGTGTCCGTAAAAAGTACGAAGCGGCTATTGGCATCGCCAAAGCACAGCGGCAGAAGCGGAACTATATGAAAAAGCAAGGTTCGGTTGCGAATCATTCTTCAATGGCCTCCTTGGCCTCTGTAGATCTAGAAGAGGGACTCTATAAAAGTGAAGGTGCTACAGAAGAGACAATTTCTATCGATGCGGTGATTCGTTTTTTACGTGGGTGGAAGAACACGGTTCAGGAAACGAGCAGATATGTGAAGCAGCTAGAGAAAGAGCTACGCGAGAAAGACGAGGAACTGGCCATTCTGCGTGAAGAGAAGAACCGTCTATCGAATCAAGTGAATGAAGTGCAGACGGATTATCGTGTCGTTAACGATGATTATAAGGCGTTGATTCAAATTATGGATCGGGCACGTCGGCTTGCATTCCTCAACGAAGAGGACGAAGAACAGAAGACAAGATTCAAGATGGATGCGAACGGAAATTTGGAGCGAATCGAATAATGAAATTGTGGTTTAAATCGAAATTCCGGCATGGTCATGCCGGAATTTTTTTGTGCTGCATAGGCAAGGTTTGGTATAAAGGAAATAACAGAAATGCGAAGAGGGTGGACGAAATGAAATTCGACGTGGTTGGAGCCGGGGCGCTCGGTCTAATGTTCGGCTGCAAACTGGCAGCTAGCGGACAGGGGGTACGGTTTTGGACGAGAACAAATGAACAGGCTAAGTTGCTCGTAAAGGAAGGGATTATGCTTCTGGAAGGAGAAGGAAGTTCTCCCATGAATATCACCAGTTTGACAGCTTATTCCCTTCAGGAAGCATCAACCCGATTAGAGACTCAAATGCATGCAGATTGGATAATATTGGCGACAAAGCAGCGGCACATCGACAA
Organism: Paenibacillus lentus; assembly: GCF_003931855.1. Lineage (NCBI taxonomy): Bacteria > Bacillati > Bacillota > Bacilli > Caryophanales > Paenibacillaceae > Paenibacillus > Paenibacillus lentus. Next base: position 2,817,570 of record NZ_CP034248.1, read on the forward strand.
CGCACTAGTGAAGGCGATGAAGCCAATAATAGGTCATGACACGAAAATACTCTGTCTTCAAAACGGAATCGGACATGTGGAGTTTTTGAGCCAAGCCTTTCCCAAAACCCCCCTTTATGCCGTCATTACGACTGAGGGAGCAAAGCGGAGTGGTTCTTATCAAGTGATTCGCGCTGGCAAGGGAGTAACTACTGTTGGGCATGTAGGGAGTAGTAGTATATGGAAGGAGATAGACTTACAAAATGCAGCGGAAAAATTAATTGATACCTTTGATGCAGCAGGATTTTGCTCGCTTCTGTCGAAAGACATCGATAGGGAGATTTACAGAAAATTATTGATTAATTCAGTGATTAATCCGCTTACCGCCATGTGGCGTATTACCAATGGGGAATTGTTGGAAAGCGAGGAACGGAGAAAGCTGCTTCAGCAGCTATGCGAAGAGGCTATTGCGATTTATGAGGCAAGAAACATCCCGTTTGAGGGAGATGCTTATGATATCGTATCGGAAGTGTGCCGCTCTACGGCGATCAATATGTCCTCGATGCTGAAGGATGTACTGCAGGGAGTACCTACAGAAATCGATTATATTAACGGTCGTCTTGTAGAGATGGCTAAACAATCCGGCATGTCAGTTCCAGGTCACGAAATGATATGGCGGTTAGTTCGCGGATTATACAAATGATATGCCAATTAAGGCATTTTATTACGGAAGTTTATTGAATTGATTTGCACTATTTGCAGGAGGTGGAACCATGAGTCTGCTAAGTAACACATTGGCCGTTCTCGCTATTGTACCTATCATTCCTTTTTTTCTTGCCTATTTTATCCATTATTATTTGAAGAGAGATAAGAAAGCGGCTCTGCTTCTCGCGATGGATGTAACGACGCTATTTCTAATTCTGGCAGCTGCAGCTCTGTTTAATGTCGTGTTTAAATCCGGCTTTGGTCTTTATTTGATTATGATCATTCTGCTTATCGCTGGCGGACTGATCGGCGGTGCCCAGAATCGCCTGAAAGGGAAAGTGGATATCAAGCGTTTGCTTCGCGCGGTTTGGAGGCTTGCGTTTGCTGGCACGGGCGTTGCTTACATTATCTTGTTTTTGATCAGTTTTATTACATATATTTCGGCAGTTTGAACCAACATAACGTAGTGCGAGAAATATATTCATAACTTGCTACTTTTAGCGCTCAAAAATCAAGCATATGATGAAGCCGATAATGTTAAAAGGACTATTTTGTTAAGAAAAAGGAAAGGATTTTATTGACAATAGTTCAATTTTTGAAATTATGTATTGGTTTTTTTGACCGCTGGTTGTATAATCTAAAAACATATACCACAAATTTTTAAGGGGGATATTGCTAGATGAAGAAGAAGAAGAGTCTCTTGCTTCTTTTGACATTGGTATTGGCACTCAGCACATTGCTTGCTGCTTGCGGATCCAATGACAAGGGTGCCTCTAACGGCGGCAAGAACAATACACCAGCTGAGAATGCGAACAGCGGTGAGGTGAAATTGGCTGCGGATCAAACGCTTAGAGTTAACTTGAGTGCAGAACCGCCAACTTTCGATCCTGGCCAAGCACAAGACAGCCAAGCTAACACTGTCCTCAAAACTATGTATGAGGGTCTTGCTCGGATTGACGATGATGGACAACCTGTTCCTGCAGCAGCGGAAAAGTGGGATGTGGACGGTACGAAATATACATTCTACCTGCGTCAAGACGCGAAGTGGAGCAATGGTGACCCCGTAACAGCGCACGACTTTGTATTTGCTTGGGAGCGTGTTCTGAGCCCGAATACGACTCCGGCAGCACCTTATGCATACCAAATGTATTACCTGAAAAACGGTCAAGAATATAATGAAGGTAAAATTACTGATTTTAGCCAAGTTGGTGTAAAAGCAGTTGATGACTACACGTTGGAAGTTGAACTGGTTGCACCAACGCCTTACTTCCTAGGTCTGACTTCTTTTTACACGTTCTACCCTGTTCACCAGTCTGTTAAAGATGATGCGAAATGGGCAGTAGACGCAAGCAAAATGATTGTTAATGGTCCTTTTACATTGACAAGCTGGATTAAAGGTCAAACGATCGAAGTGACTAAGAATGAAAATTATTGGGACAAAGACAGCATTAAGCTGAACAAAATTACGATGTCCCTTGTAAATAGTGGCGCAACTGAAATCACGAGTTACAGAAATAATGAATTGGATCGTGCAGGGCACCCGAACGGGGAAATTCCTACCGACCAAATTCCAATTGTTCAAAAAGAACTGAAAGACGAATTTAAAGTTAAAGGTATTGCAAGTACGTATTACTATCAATTCAACCTGACAGCTAAACCATTTGATAATGAGAAAATCCGCAAAGCATTTGCAATGGCGATCGATCGTCAAATCATCGTCGATAAAGTTACACTCGGCGGACAGCTGCCGGCATTCGGATTTATTCCTCCAGGCATCGCAGGGGTAAATGACGAATACCGTAAAGAGGTTAAAGATGACTACTTTACAGAAAATGTAGAAGAAGCTAAAAAACTTCTCGAAGAAGGCATGAAAGAAGAAGGATACACCAAGCTTCCTGACATTACATTGACATACAACTCCAGTGAAGCCCATAAGAAAATCGCTCTTGCTGTAGCGGATATGTGGAAAAACAACCTTGGCGTTGATGTAAAAACGGAAAACCAAGAGTGGGCTGTATTTATTGAGAACCGCCAAAACCTGAACTACCAAGTAGCACGTGCTGGCTGGAGTGCGGACTATAACGACCCAATGACATTTATCGACATGTGGACTTCCAATAGTGGAAACAACGACATCGGCTTTAAGAATGAAGAGTACGACAAGTTGATCGCTGAAGCGAAAGCTATGGAAGATAACACAAAACGTAACGAAAACTTCAAAAAAGCTGAGGAGATCCTTGTAAAGGATAATATGGCGATTATGCCAATCTACTACTACACGAATGTAGCTGTAGAGAAGCCGTGGCTCAAAGGCGTAACGCTTGATTTCAGCGGTGCGATCGACTATACTCGCGCATACATTACGGATCAACGCAAGTAATCTGAATAAATACTCCGGGATATATATGTGGGTATTCCATATATATCCCGTTTTTTTGTATGTGGTCAAGAAACTTCCAAGCTTTATATAGTTATGGCAATTATATTAAATAGACATTGTGAAAGAATTATCCTAAAATCGATATGTGTCGAAATTTATCAAAGGAGGTGCTAACGGGCATGGTTCGTTATATTGCCAATAAGTTTTTCTATATGTTGGTCTCATTGTTCATTCTGATCTCGGCCACCTTCTTTCTGATGCAAGCAATTCCAGGGGATCCCTTAACCTCAGAGAAACAGGTGCCACCTGCCATTAAGGAGCGTCTGTATGAGCAATTAGGTTTGGATAAGCCCGTTTATCAGCAGTATTTAAAATATTTGGGGAATGTCGTTCAAGGTGACTTCGGAATTTCGATGAAGAAAATCAATCAGGATGTCTCCGACATTATCGGACAAACTTTCTCGACCTCATTGAAGCTCGGGCTGGTTGCGATTGTCGTGGCGGTTATCGTTGGTGTACTGCTCGGAATGCTGGCAGCGCTGTATCATCGCAAGCTGATCGATAATGTGGCGATGGTGCTAGCGGTGCTTGGCATTGCTGTTCCCAGCTTCGTTGTCGCCACCTTGCTTCAGTACGTCTTTTCATCGAAGCTTCAATTGCTGCCAACAATGGGCTTTAATGGGCCGTTGTATTATGTTCTGCCAGTAGCAGCATTGACGGCTCAGCCGATCGCTTTCATTGCCCGCTTGACACGTTCAAGCATGCTGGAAGTGCTGCACGCTGATTATATTAAGACGGCTAAAGCGAAGGGCTTGGGCTGGATGGCTATTTTGTTCCGCCACGTCATTCGAAATGGAATTATGCCGGTTGTTACTTATTTAGGTCCGATGACGGCGAATATCGTTACCGGTTCCGTTGTTATCGAACAAATTTTTGGAATCGGCGGTATCGGCAAGCAGTTCGTTGAGGCCATTAGCACCCGCGACTATCCGGTCATTATGGGGATTACGATATTCTATGGAATCCTGCTGATGGTGGTCCGGTTTATTACGGATATCGCTTATGTATTTGTAGATCCACGAATTAAACTCAGCAAAGGAAAGGAGGGGTAACGGATGGATCTAAAACCAATGAAAATAATGCCGGCCCCTGCTGACCTGAAGCCGGAAGATTTTCGCAAAATCGGCACGGACGAGAGGGAAGCTGAAGTCATTCAGCGTGAAAGTATTTCGGCATGGAAAGATGCTTGGTATCGTTTACGCAGCAACAAACTAGCGATGGGCGCCCTTGGTATGTTGATATTGATTACGCTTGCCGCTATTTTTGGCCCGATGATTTCAGAGTATAACTATTATTCTAACGATTATATGAATACGAACTCACCGCCGTCGGTCGAGCATTGGTTCGGAACTGACGACCTCGGACGCGACGTGTTTGTCCGTACCTGGATGGGTGCAAGAATTTCCCTGATTGTAGGTTTGGCTGCCGCTTGTATCGATTTGTTGATCGGTGTTATATACGGAGGCATTATGGGATATTTTGGCGGACGTGTGGATGAGATCATGAATAAATTTTCAGAAATTCTATATTCGATTCCTTATCTATTGGTTACGATACTGCTTCTCGTCGTGATGGAGCCAAGTCTGGGCACGATTATACTGGCTTTAACCATTACCGGATGGATTAATATGTCCTGGATTGTCCGCGGTGAAATTATGCAGCTGAAGAACCGTGAATTCGTACTGGCTTCTCGTTCGATGGGTGCCGGCTCGGGGCGTCTTTTGTTCCGTCACCTCCTTCCGAATGCGGTTGGTCCGATCATTGTTACGGTTACATTGTCTGTTCCGAACGCGATTTTTGCTGAAGCGTTTCTTAGCTTCCTCGGTCTCGGTGTGCAAGCGCCGATCGCTTCTCTAGGTTCGATGATCAATGATGCGCTTACGGGCTGGTTGTACTTCCCTTGGCGGATGTTGTTCCCAGCTATTCTGATCAGCTTAATTATGCTGTCGTTTAATGTTTTCGGCGATGGTCTTCGTGATGCGCTGGATCCAAAAATGAAAAAATAGGAGGTGGAATGATGGAACCGATTTTACAGGTTAAGGATCTGCATGTATCCTTTCAGGTTAAAGGCGGAGAAGTAAAAGCCGTTCGCGGCATGAACTTCGAGATAGGTAAAGGGGAAACGGTTGCTATCGTTGGTGAGTCAGGCAGTGGGAAAAGTGTCACAGCCCAAACAATCATGCGCCTAATCCCGTCCCCTCCATCGATAATCAAGCAAGGTGAGGTTCTATTCCAAGGACAGGACTTGCTGAAGAAAAGTATTAAACAAATGGAAGCTATTCGCGGTAAAGATATCGGTATGATATTTCAAGACCCGATGACTTCCCTGAACCCAACGATAAAGATCGGTAAGCAAATTACCGAAGTGTTAGTCAAACATCAGAATATGTCAGCGGCTGAAGCTCAAGCTCAAGCGATTGAGATGCTGAAACTTGTCGGCATTAAAAATGCAGAAGCCCGCTTTAATCAATATCCTCATGAATTTTCCGGAGGGATGCGTCAACGTGCGATGATCGCGATTGCGCTGGCTTGCCGGCCAGCTCTGCTGATTGCCGATGAGCCGACGACTGCCCTTGACGTGACGATTCAAGCACAAATTATGGATGTCATGAAGGACATGCAGCAGCGTCTTGGCACATCTATCATTCTAATCACGCATGATCTTGGTGTCGTAGCAGGCATGTGTGATCGCGTAATTGTTATGTATGCTGGCGAGGTGGTCGAAACGGGAACGAAATGGGAGATTTTCAAAAATCCACAGCATCCCTACACTAAAGGATTGCTTCGTTCCATGCCGCGTCTGGATCAGAAGAAGGGTGAGCCGCTTATTCCGATTATCGGGACTCCGCCGGACTTGATTAAACCGCCGCTCGGCTGTCCGTTTGCTGCCCGCTGCGACCAGGCGATGAAGATTTGTGGACGGATTGATCCGGAGGCTACCGTATTTAGCGATACGCACACCGCACGCTGCTGGGATCTGCATCCGATGGCGAAGGAGGCGCAGTCGTCTTGAGTAAAAACTTGATCGAAGTCGAAGGTTTAAAGAAATATTTCAATGTCGGCGGCGGAAACGTGCTGAAGGCCGTGAATAATATTAGCTTCTCTATTGCGGAAGGCGAGACGTTAGGACTCGTTGGTGAGTCCGGTTGCGGCAAATCGACGGCCGGTCGTACGATTCTTCGTTTGTACGAGCCTACTGCAGGTAGCGTGAGATTTAATGGGACGGACATTAACAAGCTGCCTCCGAAGCAAATGAAGGCGATGCGTCGCGATATGCAAATGATCTTCCAGGATCCTTACGCTTCGCTTAATCCTCGGTTTACCGTCACCGATATTATCGGTGAGGCGCTGGACATTCACAAAATGGCCGGCAGCCGGGCGGAACGGAAGAAGAGAGTAGAAGAGCTGCTGGATATGGTTGGGCTTAACCCGGATCATGCGACGCGTTATCCGCATGAGTTCTCCGGCGGACAGCGTCAGCGCATCGGAATTGCCCGTGCGCTCGCGGTTAATCCTAAATTCATTATTTGTGACGAACCGATCTCTGCACTCGACGTGTCCATTCAGGCGCAGGTCGTTAACCTGCTCAAAGACTTGCAGGATCGTCTAGGGTTGACTTATTTATTCATCGCTCATGATTTGTCCATGGTGAAGCATATTAGCGACAGAGTGGCGGTTATGTATTTGGGTCGCATTGTGGAGCTTGCGGAAAGTGAAGAACTGTACGCTAATCCGATGCATCCGTATACGAAGACGCTTTTGTCCGCTATTCCGATCCCTGACCCGGAAATTGAGGCAAACAAGAAACGCATTCTGCTTGAAGACGACGCCAATGGCCCGATTCAGTCGGCGAAAGACGGCGCTTCGAGCGGAGGAGCTTTTGATTTGGAGAATTCGGAGTTGGTTGAGGTATCCAAGGGACATTGGGTATCCATGCCGAAGAAATAAAAGTAGTGCAGATAAGCTCTCTTTGTGACGCGTTGCGCCACGAAGAGAGCTTTTTGCCGGATCCATGAGAATCACTTTGACGGGGAAGGAGTACATTCGGTACAATCGAATGGAGGTTTCCGATAGAACAGGAGGATATGAACCCGATGAACGTTGTTCAAGAGCCTTTACAATCTGGTCAACCGCTGGCGGAGTCTTATTTATCAGACTTTCAAGCAGTGGAGCATTTATTTGGTGGGCATCCGGCTGAAGAAGGAAGTTGGTCGGCTAGACTGCAGTGGCTCGATCGGACGGAGCATCTTCGGGCCGGGCGGAGAGAGCTAGTTCAGCGACTGCGGCAATATAATGAACGGTTTAACCCCAATCCTGCTGTAACGAAATCATTGAGCAAGCTGGGGCAGCCGGGAACCGTGGTTATCGTTGGAGGACAGCAAAGCGGGCTGTTTACAGGGCCTCTGCTTGTCATATATAAAGCCATAACCATCATTAAGGCGGCTGAGCGGGCATCCAAGCAGCTGGGCCGCGATGTTGTTCCGGTATTCTGGATCGCCGGTGAGGATCATGACTGGGATGAGGTAGACCATACATACGTACTCTCGCCCGAGCTTGAAGTGTCCCGAATTCGTATTCCGCGTGAGGATGGTCGCAGAGGCTCGGTCAGCTATACTGTAGTCAAAGCCGAGGAATGGGAGAGGGCAGTCAGAGATCTAGACCAATTACTTCCAGATAGTGAATTTAAAGCGGATCTGCTAGGACAATTAAGGGACGCATTATCCGTTTCCGCTTCATTGACTGAAGCATTTGCAAGATTACTTGGTACCTGGTTTGGAAAGTACGGACTTGTATTGCTTGATTCTGCTGATCCGACGCTGCGTAGGCTGGAGGTGCCGATGTTTGAAGCGATGATTCGAAGCAATGATGAGCTGGAATCTGCTTATCATGCTGCCTCTAGAGACATTACCTCGCTGGGCTACCGCCCACAGGCAGAAGTCGCGGAGGGTGGAGCGAATCTTTTCTATATCGCAGAGGGGGAGCGCTTGCTGCTGTTTAAGCGGGGGGATGTGTATACTGACCGTAAAGGCTTGGTCGCTTTTTCGCGGGAGGCACTTATTGCCGAGCTGCACAGACATCCCGAGCGGTTTAGTAACAATGTGTTAACCCGACCTCTCATGCAGGACTATTTGCTTCCTGTACTTGGCTCTGTCCTTGGTAACGGGGAAATTGCCTATTGGGGTCTTACCGGTAAAGCGTTCGAGCTGCTTGAGCTGCGAATGCCGCTTTTACTGCCTCGAATGTCGTTTACGATCATGGATGACACGACGCAAAAGCATATGGACAAATATAGTTTGTCATGGGAAGATGTAATAGATCATACCGCATTTACAAGGATTAAGGCCGATTGGCTGGCAAAGCAGGATAAGCTGCAGCTTGATGCGCAGTTTGCAGAAATGAAGAGGGCATTTGCCGGCTTATACGATCCGTTAATTGAGCAGCTAGGTCAAGTTGAGAAAGGTTTGATCAAGCTTGGGAACACTAATAAAACGAAGATAATCGAGCAAATGGACTTTTTGCAGGTGCGCGTCAAAGAGGCGATGGAAAGAAGCAATGAAGCTGGCCTGCGACATTTTGACCGCATTGAATTTACCTTGTTTCCCCAGCATAAGCCGCAGGAGCGAGTTTTTAATATTTATGCCTATTTGAATCGATATGGAATTGACTGGATTGATCGTCTGATGGAGGTTCCGTATGAAATGATGGGGCAGCACAGAATGGTTTATGCTTAATGTCGGCTTACGCGGTAGAAAAAGGGTATTCGAGCAGATATTTTTAGGAGGGAATTAACTTGACGACAAAATCGATTCAGAACAGCGTGATTACGGATTTGAAGCTGGCCCCGGAGGGCCATTTAAAAATCGACTGGGTTGAAGCCCATATGCCCGTGCTTAGTCGTATTCGCAAACAATTCGAGCAGGAGCAACCTTTTAAAGGCTTGAAAGTGGCAATTTCTTTGCATTTGGAGGCGAAAACAGCTTATTTGGCTAAAGTCGTTCAAGCTGGCGGCGCCGAGGTTACGATTACGGGGAGCAATCCGCTGTCCACCCAGGATGATGTATGTGCGGCGCTTGTCGAAGATGGCGTAACGGTATTTGCGAAATATAATCCTGATCCGAAGGAATATAAGGAACTGTTGATTCGCGCACTGGAGAACAAGCCGGATCTCATTATTGACGATGGTGGGGATCTCGTCAGCATCCTTCATTCCGAGCGTCCTGACCTGCTTGAGTACATACGCGGCGGCGCGGAAGAAACAACGACCGGTATCCTCCGTCTTAAAGCAATGGAGAAGGAAGGTCAATTAAAATTCCCTATGGTGGCGGTAAATGACGCTTACTGTAAATACTTGTTTGACAATCGTTACGGAACAGGCCAATCGGTTTGGGATGGCATTAACCGGACGACAAATCTTGTCGTTGCCGGAAAAACCGTTGTTGTCGTAGGTTACGGTTGGTGCGGCAAAGGGGTTGCCATGCGTGCGAAGGGGCTCGGGGCGAACGTCATCGTGACTGAGATTGATGCAATCAAAGCGGTCGAGGCTTACATGGACGGTTTTCAAGTTATGCCGATGGTTGAGGCGGCCAAAGTTGGCGACTTCTTCGTAACGGTAACGGGCAACCGCGATGTTATTCGCGGTGAGCACTATGACGTAATGAAGGACGGAGCTATTCTGTCCAACGCAGGCCATTTCGACGTTGAGGTGAACAAGCCGGAGCTGGAAGAGCGTTCCTCCTCGGTGCGGACCGTACGCCGTAATATTGAAGAATATCAATTAAAGGATGGGCGTAAAATGTACATTCTGGCGGAAGGGCGTCTAGTGAACCTGGCAGCAGGTGATGGCCATCCAGCAGAAATTATGGATATGACCTTTGCGCTTCAAGCCTTGTCCTTGAAATATGTAAATGAGCATTATAAGGAAATCGGTGCTTCTGTTGTCAACGTGCCATATGAATTGGATGAACTCGTGGCTCGGAACAAACTGGAAAGCCTTGGAGTCAGCATTGATCAGCTTACTGAAGAGCAGCGTGCTTATTTGGATAGCTGGCAGGAGAACTAAGGTAAGCTTAAATAGGTAGTTGTATTTATTTGTTGACTAAGGCAGTCAGGAAATATACTTTCCTGGACTGCCTTTTTTTGCTTATATCATGTAGCAGGTTTCATGCGTCATGCTTCTCATGCTGAGCAAGAGTATAGGTCATATGCATAATTGAAACCAGGGACTTTAGTCCTTTTGTCAACGCACTTTATACCTAACTGCTTTATGTAAAACCTGGTATTATGCATAGGATTCTAAAAATCAGGGCTTTCTTTAAAAAATAATTTGCTTTCTAGGAGGATTTTAAGCTAGAATGCAGAATAACTAGTCATGAGTGGTGGAAAGTGGTGCAAAGTGGGGGAAAGAGGTAAGGAGTGACGGTTCAATGTTTATGGGGGAATTCCAACATAGCATTGATGACAAAGGTCGGATTATTATACCGGCTAAATTTCGTGAGCTTCTTGGAGCCTCTTTTGTGGTTACCCGCGGTTTGGACCAATGCCTCTTTGTGTATCCGATGGAGGAATGGAGCGTGCTGGAACAGAAGCTCAAAGCCCTCCCTTTGATGAAGTCTGACGCTCGTGCCTTTACCCGCTTTTTTTTCTCGGGTGCGACGGAATGCGAGTGGGACAAACAGGGAAGGGTAAATTTACCGGGAAATTTGCGGCAGTACGCTAAGCTGGAGAAAGATTGTGTTGTTCTGGGTGTCTCTAATCGGGTTGAAATTTGGAGCCGTGACACTTGGGAGCAGTATTTCCAGCAGTCGGAGGATACCTTTAATGACATTGCAGAGAAGCTGGTTGATTTTAATTTTGATTTGTAAACGGTCTGGAGGGCTGCAGCTTGTTTCATCACATCACAGTACTTAAAGAAGAAGCAACAGAAGGGCTGCGCATCAAGCCGAATGGTATTTATGTAGATTGTACCTTGGGGGGCGGAGGGCATAGCTCGGTTATACTGTCCAGGCTTGGAAGAGAAGGCAGGTTAATTGCCTTTGACCAGGATGATTGGGCGCATGATCATGCCAAAGCTAAATTGTCTTCTTATGGGGAGCAGTTAACCTTGGTGCGAAGCAATTTTAGATATTTACAGGAAAAATTGTCCGAATTGGAATGGGTGCCGAAAAAGGAGGGCGTGCCGCAAGTTGATGGCATACTGTTTGACTTAGGCGTATCATCTCCTCAATTTGACGAGGGCGAGCGAGGGTTTAGCTATAATGCGGATGCGCTGCTGGATATGAGAATGGATCAGACAGCCAGCCTCACAGCCAGAGAAATTGTCAATGAATGGCCTGAGCGTGAGATAGCTCGCATTTTGTTCCAGTACGGGGAAGAGAAGTTTTCAAGGCGGATCGCGAAAGTGATCGTAGAGAGGCGCTCAGAGCACCCAATTGAAACGACGGAGCAGCTCGTGGAACTCATTAAAGAGGGGATCCCGGCAGCGGCGCGCCGAACGGGTGGGCATCCGGCTAAGCGAAGCTTTCAGGCCCTGCGGATTGCAGTCAACGATGAGCTCGGTGCATTCGAAGATGGTTTGCACGCTGCGATTCGCTGCCTGGCGCCAGGCGGCAGGGCTTCAGTGATTACCTTCCATTCGCTAGAAGACCGGATTTGCAAGCAGATTTTCGCGAAATTTGTCGAGAAATGCACTTGTCCTCCTGATTTTCCGATGTGCGTTTGTGGGGGAAAGGGAGAGCTGAAGCTCATCAACCGGAAGCCGGTAGTTCCTACAGAACAGGAACTTGTTGATAATCCCCGGGCGCGTTCAGCAAAATTACGCGTAGCGGAGAAATTGCAATCTGTAGCGGAGGAGTAGTGAAATGGCCTATACACGGGGTAATTTGGCGGTAAAAGAAAAAACACAACAACGCGGCTACCAGTCACAGCGCTATCGCGAAACGACCAAGGTCGTCACTCGTAAATCCACGCTTCCTGTGCGGGAGAAGCTGCTGTACATGTTTACAATTGTGTTCTGCGTAGCCGTTATGGGCGGTCTGCTATGGCAAAATTCTAAACTTTATGGCATGAAGCGGGATATGTACAATATAAATTCTGATATCCAGAAGATGAATGCCGAAATGAACGAGCTGATGATTCGGAAAGAAAAGCTGGAGGTGCAAATCCCTCAAGAAGCTGCTAAGCTCGGTTACACAGAACCGAACGAAGAAGGATTTCATGTACAAGTTTCAACGGGGGCAGGCAGCGAAGCTGCGAATTCGGGAGACGCCGCAAAGATCACCCGGAAATAAGGTTTAAAGAGGTTCTAGCCATGATTAAGAGAATTAAATTGCGGACACTACTTATAGGGGGAATAACGACCCTCTTTTTTGCTGTATTGATGGGAAGAGTGTTTTGGATTCAGGTTGTTGAGGCAGATTTTTGGCAGGCCCATGCGGAAAAGGTGTGGTCGAAGAAGAAGACGATTCCGGCTACCCGAGGCAAAATCACAGATCGGAATGGAGAAATATTAGCAGTGGATGCTCCCGCCTACACGGTGGCCGTTAATCCCCAGCTCGTTCATGAGCTTGGCATTCAGGAAGATATCGTGAAGGGACTTCATGAAATTCTAGGGAAGAAAGAGGACGAGCTTCGCGAGCTGTTGAATGCCAAAAATGCAGATGGGAAGTATTACCGGCAGAGAGAAGTGCGTAGTGAAGGCTGGAAGGTTGATCAGGATGTCAAGGTGAAGGTCGAGAAGTTAAGAGATGATCTGGAAAAGAAATATGAGCTTGAAGATGTAGGAATTATTCTCATCAAAGAACAGAAGCGCTATTATCCGAGACGGAGTCTTGCTGCGCATATTCTTGGTTATGTCAATCGTGAAGGCCAGGCCGTTCAAGGGACGGGGATCGAAGCTTCCTACGATGAGCAGCTTAAAGGTCAGGATGGCTCGCTTGAATATAAGAGCGATGGCCGTGGTATAGAAATTCCCAAAGCAAGCGAAATATATACGCCAGTAAAAAATGGCAATGATTTACAGCTGACGATTGACTATACAATCCAGTATTATATCGAAGAGGCGATGAAGGAAGCTTATGCCGAGCTGAACCCGATCAGTATGACGGCGATCGCCGCAGATCCCAACACGATGGAGATTCTGGGCATGGCGAATATGCCGACCTTCGATCCGAATGAATATTGGAAGGACGTCGATCAGAGGAATTTTTACAATCATGCGATTAAATCAGTGTACGAGCCAGGGTCTACATTTAAGATCATTACCTTGGCAGGAGCGGTTCAGGAAGGCTTGTTCAACCCTAACGAAAGCTTTATGTCAGGTAGTATTCGCGTACCCGGCCAAACGATTCATGACGTAAAGCGTTCAGGATGGGGAGCTATTTCGTATTTGGAAGGGGTTAAGCGTTCTAGTAACGTTGCTTTTGTCAAGCTTGGTTATGAGAAGCTGGGACCTGAACTGCTCGAGCAATATGTCCGTGACTTTGGTTTCGGCCAACAGACAGGCATTGAGCTGTCCGGCGAGGCCAAGGGGACGGTAAGTCCTGTATACCAGGCCGACTATGCCGCAATGTCCTATGGGCACGGTAAATTGCTCGTAACCCCGCTTCAGCAGGTAGCAGCGGTAGCGGCGGTGGCTAACGGCGGCAAATTAATGGAGCCGCACATCGTCAAATCCATCACTGACCCGCATACCGGGGAAACGGTAACTACGAAGCCAAAAGTCATACGTGAAGTCATGTCGCCCGAGAAAGCGAAGGAAGTAAGCGGCTATTTGGAGCAGGTCGTCTCGGATAAGGTAATTGGAACCGGGCGTCATGCCTATATCGAAGGATATCGTATAGCTGCTAAGACGGGTACGGCGGTTAAACCGGCCAAGGGCGGTGGATATGATTACTCCAAACAGGTTGTTTCCTACCTTGGATACGCGCCTGTAGAAGATCCGAAAATCATTATTCTCGTACTTATTGACGAACCGAGCAATTCCGAACTGGGCGGCGGGTCTGCTGCCGGGCCGATTGTTAAGAAAATTCTAAATCAAGCGTTGCAGTATATGGGAGTGCCGAAGCAACTAGACAATGCAGAGAATCAGGCAGCATCGCTTACAAGTGACAAAAAGGCCCCGAATCTTAGCGATTTGCCTGTCCAGCAAGCGAAGGATTTGCTGGCAAGCAAGGGGATTTCTTACGCTACTTTGGGGAATGGAAGTAAGGTCGTGTCGCAATTCCCGAAGGTTGGGACTTATATGAAGACAGGGCAGCATATGTACATTTTGACGGAAGAAGGCCAGAACTTGAATATTCCTAACTTAAAAGGCCAATCACTGCGCGATGCGATGGAGTTGTTGTCGGTGCTGCAGGTGTCTGTGAAAACGGTAGGTGAGGGGTATGTTGTTGACCAACAGGTGGCTCAGGTTCAAGGTCAAAGGCAGGTGACGCTTGTACTGGAGCCTCTTAGCAAAGAACTGGTTGATGAAGAAACGGACGAGGCTGCTTTGGATGAAGGGGAAGAGAACCGAGCGGAGGCTGCGGATCAGGATGTTGATAGCTCCACCCCATAGCTTGTTCTAACCCCTGTTTGTCCTGAATAGTCATGATAGCAGTATGATCATGTCTTGAGGAATAAACAGGGGGGGCAATCTATGAAAGTATCTAAGGTTACGGTCAGACGAAGACTGTTGCTGTTGCTGCTGCTGCTGGTTCTGCTTTTTGCGGCCCTGGTCATCAGGTTAGCTTATGTTCAATTAGGCCAAGGAGCGGAACTGTCGGCCAAAGCGGAGGACTCATGGCGCCGTAACATCCCTTTCTCTGCCAAACGCGGAGAAATCAGCGATCGTAACGGGGTTACGCTCGCCTATAATATAACGACGCCGACGGTCATGGCGATTCCGGTACAGATTAAATCCCCAGAGACTACAGCTCGCAGCTTGGCGCCCTTGCTCGGAATGAACGAGGAAGAGATTCTAAAAACGATCACGAAGCGACAATCGATAGTTAGGCTGCAACCCGGCGGACGCAAAATTACGATGGAGAAAGGACAGCAAATTCGTGATTTGGCTCTCCCGGGTATTGTTGTTGCTGAGGATAACAAAAGGTATTATCCTTATGGAGGGCTTGCTGCCCATATTCTTGGATTTACGGGAAGCTACAACCAGGGGCTTACGGGGGTCGAGAAAAAATACGACAGCCAGTTAAATGGGATGAATGGCAGCATTTCGTACTTATCTGATGCCGGCGGCAGGCTGATGCCGGGTTCATCGGAGAAGTATGTCCAGCCGAAAGATGGGCTGAATTTGCAGCTGACGATCGACAAGACGATCCAAAGCATTATGGAGCGGGAGCTCGATCAGGCGATGGCTAGATTGCAGGCAAATTCTGCGATCTCTATTGCTATGAATCCAAAAAACGGAGAAATATTAGCAATGGCAGCGCGTCCTGGATATGAGCCAGGTCTCTACCAGGAGTACCCTGCAGAGGTATACAATCGCAATCTGCCGATTTGGATGACGTATGAGCCGGGTTCTACGTTCAAGATCATTACCCTTGCAGCTGCCTTGGAAGAGAAGAAAGTAGATCTTCTGAACGAAAAGTTTTTTGATCCAGGTTATATTAAGGTGGCTGGCGCTTCGCTTCGCTGTTGGAAAAGGGGCGGACATGGCAGTCAGACTTTTCTTCAGGTCGTGGAGAATTCCTGTAACCCAGGGTTCGTTACGCTTGGACAGCGGCTTGGCAAAGAAACTTTGTTTAAATATATTAAAGATTTTGGTTTTGGCAGTAAGACGGGGATTGATCTTAGCGGTGAAGAGAATGGTATTTTGTTTAAGCTCTCTCAGGTTGGTCCGGTAGAGCTGGCAACAACTTCTTTCGGCCAAGGGGTGTCGGTAACCCCGATTCAGCAGATTACTGCCGTTTCGGCGGCAATTAACGGCGGCAAGCTGTTTAAGCCGTATGTCACGAAATCCTGGATCAATCCTGATACCGGACAGGTTGTCGACGAGGTAGAGCCGACCGTCGTTCGGCAGGTCATTTCCGAAGAAACCTCGAAGCAAGTGAGGAATGCGCTGGAGAGCGTCGTAGCAAATGGGACGGGGGGGAATGCTTTTATCGACGGATATCGTGTAGGCGGCAAGACGGGAACCGCCCAGAAGGTCATAAATGGAAGGTATTCGACGAGCGAGCATATCGTGTCCTTTATTGGTTTTGCGCCTGCGGATGATCCGCAAATCGTCGTGTACACTGCCGTAGATAATCCGCAAGGCATTCAATTCGGGGGTGTTGTGGCTGCGCCGATCGTTCGAAATATTTTGACTGATGCTCTGGAATATATGAAAATCCCTCCTCGTAAGGAGCAGGTGGCAAAGAAGTATAAGTACGGGGAAACGAAAATCGTGGTGGTTCCGGACTTGATTGGCCACAGTGTGCAGGAAATATATGAGGATTTAAATATGAACTTTTCTTTGGCTAAATCGGGGGTAGGCACTATTGTCATCAATCAAGCACCGAAGCCTGGTACAAGGGTAGAGAGCGGCTCGACGATCCGCATCTACATGGGTAAGGAATCGGAAGCTGAGATCGAGCATGAGCATAGTGAATAATATTCCTGAAACGCCATACTCTTGGTGATAATATAAGTGAGTGTAAAAACGAAAGAAATCGACGGAGGGGTCTTATGCTGCTGACAGAGCTGGCTACATATTTAATAGCATCTAGAATACATGGCGATGGAGAGACGCTGTGCCAAGGCATTGCTATTGATTCGAGGCAGGTGAAGGCGGGGGATTTATTCATTTGTCTGCCGGGTTATACGGTGGATGGGCATGATTTCGCTCCTCAGGCTGCTGAGCAGGGGGCAACAGCGCTTGTTGTTGAACGGTATTTGGAACATGTGGATCTTCCGCAGCTTCAGGTCAGGGATAGCAGGCTTGCTATGGCGATCTTAAGCAACGTGTTCTATCATACGCCGAGCTCACGCATGAAAGTGATCGGAGTAACAGGGACGAACGGCAAGACGACGACGACTTATCTCATAGAACGTATTCTTGCGGATCAACAGATGAATACGGGGCTGATCGGCACCATTGAGCGAAAGTACGCCGGGAAGGCTGTTCCAATGCCGAGAACGACTCCGGAGTCATTGGATCTGCAGCATTATTTAAATGAAATGACGGAGAGTGGAGCGGACTATTGTGTGATGGAAGTATCCTCCCACGCGCTCCAGCAAGGACGGGTCAAAGGAACGAAGTTCCGCACCGCGGTCTTTACGAATTTAACGCAGGATCATCTCGATTATCATCATACGATGGAAGAGTATCGGGCTGCGAAAGGGCTGTTCTTCTCTCGACTTGGGAATACCTATGAGAGCGACCCCGAACAGCGCATTTATGCCGTGCTTAATGCAGACGATCCGGCTTCTGACTATTTTGCGAAGCAAACGGCAGCTGAAGTCGTGACTTATGGCGTGGAGAAAGCAGCGGATATTCGGGCTTCGAATATCGTGATTACTGCGCGAGGGACCTCCTTTCACGTTGATACCTTTCAGGGCAGCACTGACATTTCGCTTCGAATGGTGGGCAAATTTAATGTTTATAACGCTTTGGCCGCGATTGCTGCAGCTTTATTAGAAGGTGTTACGCTGAATCGTATCAAAGAGAGCCTGGAAGCTCTGAAAGGGGTCGACGGACGCGTTGAGGCTGTGGATGAAGGCCAATCATTTGCTGTCATCGTTGATTACGCCCATACGCCCGACGGTCTGGAAAACGTGCTGCGTACGGTTACTGAGTTTGCTGTTGGGCGGGTAATTTGTGTATTTGGCTGCGGTGGGGATAGGGATCGGACGAAGCGACCGATTATGGGTCAAATAGCCGCCCGCTATGCACAGCATGTCATCATCACGTCAGATAATCCTCGCACGGAGGATCCTGAAGCGATTCTAGTCGACATTGCCGCTGGACTGAAAGAGGACAACGTGGCCGAGGAGCGCTATGAGCTCATTGTAGATCGGCGTGAGGCGATCCAAAAGGCTATTGAAATGGCAAGCAGTGAAGATGTAGTATTGATTGCGGGGAAAGGTCATGAGACCTATCAATTGATCGGAACAGCGGTGCATGATTTTGACGATCGGATCGTCGCTAAAGAAGCGATAAGGGGCTTGAGCAAGTGATAAAAAGAAACTTGAGAGAAGTAGCAGCCATGTGCGGCGGAGAACTTCGCATGGCGGATGATGCCGAATTGACGATACAAGGTGTTACCACGGATTCTCGAAGTATTTCAGAGAACTGCTTATTTATTCCACTCACAGGAGAGCGGTTTGATGGGCATGATTTTGCAGCGGATTGTCTGGTGTCAGGTGCTGGCGCAGTACTGTGGGACAAAGCTAAGGGGCTGCCGCCAGGCCCTGCTGTTATCGTAGATGATACGCTCGGAGCTTTACAGCGGCTTGCCCAGAGTTATTTGCGGGAAAGCCGGGCAAGGGTCGTAGGAATTACGGGAAGCAATGGCAAGACGACGACGAAGGACATCGTATTCGCTCTGCTCTCCACCACATTTAAGGTGCATAAGACCCAAGGGAATTTCAACAATCATATCGGGCTGCCGTTGACCATTCTTGCGATGCCTGCGGATGCGGATATTGTCGTGTTGGAGATGGGGATGAGCGGGCGCCACGAAATCGAATTGCTATCGAAGCTGGCCGAGCCGGAAGTGGCCGTCATTACGAATATAGGGGAAGCTCATTTGCTGCAGTTGGGCTCTAAACTGGAAATCGCCAGAGCTAAAATGGAAATTTTGGCGGGGTTGAAGTCGGGAGGGTTGCTTGTTTATGATGGCGATGAACCACTCCTTGCGGAGGTACTCCGTGAATCAGCTGCCTCCAACCCGGTTCACTTCAATACGACGACCTTTGGGCTCGATCCTCAGAATGATGATTACCCCGTAGAATTAATGTATATGGATGATAGTATGGTATTTACGTCCAGCGCTGGTGGCGATTCACAGCTTCACTTGCCTCTTCTGGGGCAGCACAACGTTATCAACGGTCTCGCGGCAATCGCCGTGGCTCGTTATTTCGGCGTGTCGGAACAGGCGATTAAGGAGGGGCTATCGGGAGTAAAGCTCACCGGTATGCGGATCGAGGTTGTAAAAGGACGCAGTGGGATTACAATTTTGAATGATGCCTACAACGCCAGTCCAACCGCCATGAAAGCTGCTATCGGGGTGCTGGAGAATATGAAGGGCTATCGGAATAAGATTGCCGTATTGGGTGACATGCTGGAGCTAGGGCCGACCGAGAATGAGCTGCATCGGGAGATTGGTGGCTATATTTCCGCCGGCAAATTGGATCGATTGTTCACCTATGGCGCATTGGGAGCCAAAATTGCCGAAGGCGCTGCCGAGCATTTGGACCAAGAGAGCATTCACGCATATACTGATAAAGCTGAACTCATATCGGAACTGTTGAGTGTACTGCATCCTAAAGATGTAGTGCTCGTTAAGGGATCTCGGGGAATGAGGCTAGAAGACGTCGTGGAGGCTGTCAAAAGCAGCGAACTACATCAATAATACCGGCGAAAGGGGGGGAACCCGTGGATTTTGGACTTATACTGCTAACGATTGGAGTATCATTTATACTGGCTGTCATTTCAGCGCCACTGCTTATTCCACTTCTACGGCGAATGAAATTCGGACAACAGATTCGCGGTGAAGGACCGCAAAGCCATCAGAAGAAAGCGGGTACGCCCACGATGGGCGGTATTGTCATCATATTGGCATTCACACTGGCTTTCCTGAAATTTTCGGTCATTAATACGGATTTTTATATATTGCTCGTAGCAACTCTAGGATTCGGCTTGATCGGTTTTCTGGATGATTATATTAAAATCGTATTTAAGCGTTCCTTAGGACTAACGCCGAGACAGAAATTGTTCGGACAGCTGCTTTTCGCCGGCATCATATGCGCCCTGCTTATTTCTGACGGGCATAGTACTGCGTTAGGTATACCAGGTACGAAAATCTCGTTTGATTGGGGGGCATGGTTCTACTATCCCTTTATTATTCTTATGATGCTTGCTATCAGCAATGCCGTGAATTTTACTGACGGACTTGATGGATTGCTGTCAGGAGTTAGTGCCATCGCTTTCGGTGCTTATGCCGTAATTGCAATGCAGGCCACATCCATCCCGGCTGCAGTATGTGCTGCCGCGATGATTGGCGCGGTACTAGGATTTCTTGTGTTTAATGCCCATCCGGCTAAGGTGTTCATGGGAGATACCGGGTCGCTGGGTATCGGCGGCGCTATCGCTGCCATTGCGATTATAACTAAAAGCGAATTGTTGTTCCTGGTGATCGGCGGGGTATTCGTCGTCGAGATGTTATCTGTGGTGCTTCAGGTGATTTCATTCAAAACACGGGGCAAACGAATATTTAAAATGAGCCCGATTCACCACCATTTTGAGCTTTCGGGCTGGTCGGAGTGGCGGGTCGTCGTTACCTTTTGGGCTGTTGGTTTAGTGCTAGCGGGGTTTGGACTTTATCTATACAAGGGGTTGTAAAATCATGAAACATCCTGAACAATACCGGGGTCGGCAGGTTGTTGTCCTGGGCCTTGCGAGAAGCGGCGTTCAAGTTGCCAAAACCCTGCATCGCCATGGCGCGGTCGTAACTGTAAATGACAAAAAGGACAGAGATCAATGTCCCGAAGCTTCTGAATTGGAGGCTTTGGGAATTTCTGTTCTATGCGGGGGGCATCCCGATGAGCTGATCCATCAGGAGATAGAGCTCGTTATTAAAAACCCGGGTATTCCCTATAGTGCACCGCCCGTCGTTAAAGCGCTGGACCTGGGCATCGACGTCGTCACCGAGGTTGAGGTCGCCTATCATTTATGCGCAGCGCCTATGATCGGCATTACAGGATCTAACGGAAAGACGACGACAACGACATGGATCGGCAATATACTGCAATCAGCTGGCCTACATCCGATTATCGCAGGCAATATCGGAACGCCGCTTTGTGAGTCTGCGGAAGAAGCGCATACGGACAACTGGATGGTCGTAGAGCTTAGCAGCTTCCAGCTAAAGGGGATAGCGCAATTTCGTCCAGCAATCGGCGTGCTGCTCAATGTAGCAGAGACGCATCTGGATTATCACGGTTCAATGGAAGACTATATTTCTTCCAAAGCAAAGCTGTTCGTGAATCAGACGGAAGAGGATACCGCCGTCATTAACTGGGATGACCCGGTTTGTCGTGAGCTTGTCCCTTATATTAGAGCAAAACTTCTCCCGTTCTCTATGACGGAGCGACTACAAGCGGAGGGGGTTTACATTGAACCTCCGTATTTGCCGCATGAACAGCATGGAGGGCTAAGAACTATTGTCTACAAAAGTTCTGAAGGAACTGTGACTGATATTATTCAGGTGGATGAGATCGGCTTGCCTGGTCGTTTTAATGTGGAGAACGCGCTGGCGGCAATTGCCGCCTGCCTCGCAGCGGGGATGAGTTCGGAGCAGCTTGCTTCGCCACTTCGTTCATTCCGGGGTGTGGAGCATCGTCTGGAATATGTAGGTGCCAAAGATGGCGTAACCTACTATAATAACTCGAAAGCGACGAATTCAAAGGCGACAATGATGGCGATCGAGGCGCTGGATGCGCCGATTGTGCTCGTTGCCGGAGGGTTGGATCGCGGTTCTGATTACGTGGAGCTGGTTCCTGCATTTAAGGACAAGGTTAAAGCCGTGGTAGCTCTGGGAGAGACGAAAGAGAAAATAGCTCATATTGCAAAGCTGGCCGGATTACCGGACGCGTTGCTTGTCGATACTGGAGACAGTGCTGCCGATACACTGCGTACGGCTACTCGCAAGGCTGCCGAGCTGGCAGAGCCGGGGGATATTGTTCTGCTATCACCTGCCTGCGCCAGCTGGGACATGTTTGCTTCTTACGAGGAACGGGGACGCATTTTTAAAGAGGCAGTGCATACCCTTTAAGTAGGGGGGTGGAAAAGCCCCTACTTTCAGTTAAGAGGTGGCTTCCACGATGAGCAAAAATCGCATGGCGCCGGATTTCTGGCTAATGTCCAGCATATTGGGACTGCTGGCAATAGGGATTATCATGGTATATAGCGCGGGCTCTGTTCTCGCTTTTCATGATTACGGGGACTCCTTCTATTTCGTCAAGCGGCAGCTGCTATTCGCCATACTAGGGCTTGCGGCGATGTTGTTTATGATGAACCTGGATTATCGCCATTTGCGCAAGTTTGCAAAAATCGGCTTGCTGGTCTGTTTCGCCCTGCTCATCATCGTGCTTATTCCCGGAATAGGCGTCGTTCGCGGCGGAGCCCGGAGCTGGCTCGGCATAAGCTCCTTCGGCATCCAGCCCTCCGAGTTTATGAAGCTCGGGATGATTTTGTTTCTATCCTATTGGCTCAGCAAGGAAGATTACAAGATTACGATGTTTACGAAAGGGCTATTGCCCCCGCTGGGCGTGATGGGCCTTGCGTTTGGCCTCATTATGCTGCAGCCGGATTTGGGGACTGGCACGGTTATGATGGGAGCGGCCCTGCTTATTGTGTTTACCGCGGGAGCAAGGGTTAAACATCTGGCTGGACTGGCTGCAGTTGGCGTAATAGGGTTTGCGGGGCTCATATTGGCTGCTCCCTACCGTTTGCAGAGAATTACCGCCTTTCTTGATCCATGGTCTGACCCGCTTGGAGCGGGGTATCAAATTATTCAATCGCTTTACGCGATCGGGCCAGGCGGATTGGCAGGTCTTGGGCTAGGAATGAGCCGCCAGAAATACAGCTATGTTCCTGAGCCACAGACGGATTTTATCTTCTCTATTTTGGCAGAGGAGCTTGGCTTTATTGGTGGATTGCTAGTTCTCCTTCTATTCCTCATATTAGTATGGAGGGGTATGAGAGTGGCGATGACAGTGGAGGACAGCTTTGGGAGCTTGCTTGCCGTCGGTATTGTCGGTATGGTTGCTGTACAGGTTGTCATCAATATCGGCGTCGTCATCGGTCTCATGCCTGTCACAGGCATTACTTTGCCGCTGATCAGCTATGGGGGCTCCTCGCTCACGTTAATGCTGACAGCGCTTGGTATTTTATTGAATTTATCCCGTTATGCGAGGTGAGAAACTATGCGCGTCGTGCTAAGCGGCGGCGGAACGGGGGGGCATATTTATCCCGCTCTGGCGATTGCGAATCAATGCGGTGCGGAATACCCTGATTCTGAATTTTTATATATTGGCGGAGAACGAGGGCTAGAGAGCTCTTTAGTACCCAAGGAGAATATTCCTTTTAGAGCTATAAATATTACCGGCTTTCGACGAAAACTATCATTGGATAACGTCAAGACAGTTATTCGTTTTATGAGAGGCGTGCGTACTTCCAAGCGCCTATTGCGCGATTTCAAGCCGGATGTCGTGATCGGCACGGGGGGGTACGTTTGCGGTCCGGTTGTATATGCGGCGGCCAAGCTAGGCATTCCGTGCATCATCCATGAGCAGAATGCGGTACCCGGACTAACGAATCGCTTCCTGAGCAAATATGTTTCTACGGTAGCCGTCAGCTTCGAAGGCTCCGGGGCCTCCTTTCCGGCGGCGAAGAAAATAATTTATACCGGAAATCCGCGGGCCACAACTGTATTTGAAGCGGATAAAAATAAGGGATATGTCTCTCTTCGGCTTCCCCAAGGCAGTCCGATCGTTCTTGTAGTCGGCGGTAGCCGCGGAGCGAAGGCCATTAACGAAGCGATGATTGATATGGCCCCTTCTATCGGCAAGCTTGGACATGTTTCATTTATTTATGTTACCGGAGAAAGTTACTATGAAAATACGAAAACAGCGATTGCTGCTAAGCTAGGTGAGATGCCCGGTAATTTGCGGATACTGCCTTACGTGCATAATATGCCCGAGGTACTGGCATGCACCTCGTTAATCGTAAATCGGGCGGGAGCATCTTTTTTAGCGGAAATCACAGCTTTAGGAATACCGTCTATTTTGATTCCTTCCCCGAATGTCACGAATAATCATCAGGAGAAAAACGCGAGATCGCTAGAGATGTCAGGAGCATCTGAGGTGATTGTTGAGCCGGATTTGAATGGCAGCTCATTATTTGCGGCTATAGAACGCATTATGACTGATTCCTCTCTTCACCGTTCGATGTCCGCTGCAGCCAAGCAGCTCGGGAAGCCGGAATCGGCTCATTTGGTCGTGGAAGAAATGCGAAGGCTCGTTCGAAATCAAGGAAAACGTTAAGGATTTGCGGGGGCTGGGCTTTTGTCACACTCTTACTTGAGAGGGCATAAGATACCATATAAATCGTGACAATCCATGCGGGGCAGAAGGATGAACGTCAATCTGCGTCTACGCAAACCCATGCAGCCGGTGAAATTATATGGATAAACCGATCATCGGACGGCCTGATTTCCGTACGGGATTCGGCATGTTAGTCAAGGAGGGATTTTCAGATGCAGCAGTGGATTTCGAAATTGTCAGAACAGGAAGTGGGCGAGGTCATTCCTAATGAGCCAATGTCGAAGTATACGACTTGGAAAATAGGAGGACCGGCCGACGCTCTGATCGTCCCAGAGAACAAATGGCAGCTGGCCAACTTGATACGCCGGCTTTATGAAGAGCGGATTCCTTGGTTAATGGTGGGGAAAGGCTCTAACATGCTTGTTTCCGATAAGGGCATTAGAGGTGCGGTGATCAAACTGGGTGGAGAAATGGAGCAGATCCAATTTCGGGGAACCGAGGTCGAAGCGGGGGGAGGCGCCTCGTTTGTAAGACTGAGCATTATGGCGGGGAAGGAAGGCATGACCGGTCTGGAATTTGCTGGGGGGATTCCGGGAACCGTCGGTGGAGCCGTATATATGAACGCCGGCGCTCACGGGTCTGATGTGTCACGGATATTTAAATCCGCTGAAATTGTTCTGGAGACGGGTGAGTTGGTAACTTATCATGCACAGGATATGGACTTTTCATACCGCCATTCCATCTTGCATGGGAGCCGAGGCGTGGTGGCGAATGCCATCTTCACCTTGGAGGAGGGGGATCGCCTGGAGATTGCGGCCGCCATGGCTTCCTATAAGGATCGCCGCCGAAAGACTCAACCGCTGCAGCAACCGTGCGCGGGGAGCGTATTCCGAAACCCGGCAGGGGATTATGCAGCTAGGTTGATTGAAGCGGCGGGCCTCAAGGGGCGGAGCATAGGCGGAGCGCAAATATCCGAGCTGCATGCCAATTTCATTGTCAATACGGGGCAAGCGACAGCAGAGGACGTTCTCGCGCTCATGGAGCTAATCAAAGATACCATTGCTACTAGGAATGAAATTGCTTTGGTGCCGGAGGTTTACTTCGTGGGTGAACGGTAAACTCGGAGGTGATACATTGGACAAATTGGTGATTGAAGGTGGGAATCCCCTATCAGGAACCATTCAAATCCATGGAGCTAAAAATGCCGCACTGCCTATTTTGGCTGCCAGCCTACTGTCTGAAGGGGCGGTGCAACTTCGAAATGTTCCTCGTTTGCTCGATATTGATGTTATGCTTGGCATTTTGAGCCGATTAGGCTGTAAAACGGTTCACATGGGCGACACCGTCATGGTTGATGCCAGAGGTGCTGATTCCAGCCATGTGCCAGAGGATTTGATGAAGCAAATGCGTTCTTCAATTTTTTTAATGGGGCCGCTGTTAGCGAGATTTAAAGAGGTATGCATCTATCAGCCTGGCGGCTGTGCGATCGGCGAGCGGAAGATTGACTTACATTTGCGAGGACTACAGGCGCTTGGAGCCGTGATTGAAGAGCAAGATCAACAGATTTGGTGCAGGGCAAACAAGCTTGTGGGCAGTGATATTCATCTTGATTACCCGAGCGTGGGCGCCACGGAGAATATTATGATGGCTGCAGCGCTCGCAAAAGGTACAACTGTAATTACGAATGCGGCACGGGAGCCTGAAATTCAGGATTTGCAAAATTTCCTTAACGCGATGGGTGCAAGCATAATGGGGGCCGGCACGGATACCATTACAATACAGGGAGTCGACCGTCTCTATCCCTGCGATTACGAGATTATTCCAGATCGAATTGTGGCGGGGACAGCACTAATCGCTGCAGCAGCCACGAGAGGGACGGTTACCTTAACCGGCTGCAATCCTTCTCATCTTGCCTCATTGCTGCATGTGCTGCGCCGGGCTGGTGTTCAAATCAGTACCTACAATGATATAATAACTGTAAGCAGTATAGGCCGCCTTAAAGCGGTAGAACGCATCGTAACCTCGCCCTATCCATCTTTTCCGACGGATTTGCAGTCTCAGGTTATGGTCTTACTATCTTTAGCAGATGGGGTAAGCTTAATGAAAGAGACAGTGTTTGAAGGTCGTTTCAAACACGTTGATGAATTGGTACGGATGGGTGCAGATATTTCTGTGGATATGAACGCAGCAATTATTCGCGGAATGCCAAGATTGTACGGTGCTACTGTGGAAGCGACGGATTTGAGAGCCGGTGCCGCACTCGTGATTGCCGGATTAGCCGCACAAGGCAAGACGATCGTTGAACAGGTGTACCACATTGACCGTGGATATGATCGGATAGAAATGATGTTTCAGCGATTGGGGGGCATTGTAAGGCGTGATGCTCCTGTGCTGAAGCAGTTGGATCTAGCATGATGATGCCTTGAATTATCCCCTCCAGAGGAGGGGATAAAGGCTTTGTACATTACAAATATATCGGAGAAATGTTATGTCTAAAGCCAATGTACCCGTGTTAAAGCAACCCAAACCGAAGAGGAAAAACAGCAAGAAAATAACCGGGATTTTGATTTTATTATGTTTGTCTCTGCTTGCTGTGCTCTTTTTCCGTTCTTCTTTAAGTAAAATTTCCAGTATAACGTTTGAAGGCAGCGCGTATACTTCCGAGGAGAAATTATTGGAAATTAGCGGACTGGAGCTAGGTGCTCCGTTCTTTGGAACGAGCTCGGAGACGATTGCGAAGCGTATGAAGAAAATTCCATCCATTGAGGTAGCGGAAGTGGACAAGCTTTTTCCTGGAGGAATTATGATCCGTATCAAGGAATATCCGCTGGCAGCCTATGAACTGACCGTCGACGACGGCTTGAAAGGCCTTCTTGCGAACGGGACGAAGATCAGCTTGGGTATCGGATCGATGCCGATGCAGAGGCCGATTTTGACCGGATGGAGGGAGGATGACCCGAATTTGGCTAAGCTCTGTGAGGCATTAGCGCAAATTCCGGAAGAACAGGTCTCTGATATTTCAGAAATCGTACCCTCTCCAACGTTGTCTTATCCTGATAGGGTCAAGCTGTACACAGGCTCTAAATTCGAAGTGGTGACGGCCATTTCATTGCTCCCGGCAAAGCTGGAATACATGAACTTTATTCTGGAGTCTCAGGATCCTGGCATACTTACGATGCTGGAGGCTGACTCGTATGTACCCTACGAGCCTCATGAGGAACAAAATGATACTACTCATGAGTGAAAAACAATGGTAAAATACATTTTATGGGCTAGTTTTTAAAGATGCCTTTTTTCGAAGCTCGTATAAATGGACATAGAGGACTGTAAACCTACTCTATCGCTACCTTTATCCTACTTTTATGCAAAAGATGGAATTCAAAAAAATTGTAGAAAAAAGAGGGAAAGGTAAAACGGCGTTGAATATGT
This sequence comes from Paenibacillus lentus, assembly GCF_003931855.1. Classification (NCBI taxonomy): domain Bacteria; kingdom Bacillati; phylum Bacillota; class Bacilli; order Caryophanales; family Paenibacillaceae; genus Paenibacillus; species Paenibacillus lentus. The sequence goes on from NZ_CP034248.1 coordinate 2,845,363, forward strand.
AGAGAGTGCATTTAATATGGTTATAACAATTTTGAATGGGAAATAGGAGGTGCCAGAGCTTGAGCAACAATGACATCATTGTTAGTTTGGACATCGGTACATCCAAAGTTCGTGCTATTATTGGGGAAATTAGTAATGGAACCTTTAATATTATTGGAGTTGGATCTGCCGACTCGGAAGGAATTCGCAAAGGTGCGATTGTAGATATTGACCAAACCGTACAATCGATCCGCAGCGCTGTTGATCATGCGGAACGGATGGTAGGTATTCAAATATCGGAAGTATACGTCGGCATTTCAGGCAATCATATCGGACTCCAAACGAGCCACGGAGTAGTAGCCGTACAGAATGAAGACCGGGAAATTGGGGAAGAGGATATCGAGCGCGTACTGAAAGCGGCGGAAGTGATCGCACTGCCTCCCGAACGGGAAATTATCGATGTGGTCGCCAAGCAATATGTCGTGGACGGACTGGAAGGGATCAAAGATCCTCGCGGCATGATCGGAGTTCGTCTGGAAGTCGAAGCAACAATTATTACAGGCGCTAAAACAGCGATACATAATTTGCTTCGATGTGTCGAGAAGGCCGGGCTGAAGGTAAGTGATCTCGTACTGTTGTCTCTTGGAGCAGGGCAGCTTGCATTATCCAAGGACGAGAAGACGATGGGTTCTGTGCTGGTAGATGTTGGCGCAGGCTCCACCACAATCGCAGTGTTCGAAAGCGGCACAATTATTGCGACATCTACGCTTCCGATAGGGGGAGAGTTTATAACGAATGACATTGCTTACGGCCTACGTACATTAACAGATCAGGCGGAGAAGGTGAAGTTGAAATACGGCTGCGCCTCCATTGAGGATTCGGCGGGAGATGTTACGTTTAAGGTTACGAGAATCGGAAGCAATGTAGAAAAGGAATTTACTCAAGAGGATCTAGCAGCCATCGCAGAGCCTCGCGTCCAGGAAATATTCCAGATGATTCGGCAAGAAGTCAAACGACTTGGTTACAATGAATTGCCCGGAGGTTATATACTAACGGGAGGAACGGTATCCATGCCGGGGCTTCTCAAAGTTGCACAAGAGGAACTGGCTGCTTCCGTGCGGATCGCTGTACCGGATTATATCGGTGTTCGTGATCCTGGCTATACGGGAGGCGTGGGCATATTGTATAAAGTGATCAAAAATATACGCGTACGGAATACCGGTAATGGGCCAAAGAAGGCAACCAATCGGAATAAACCGGTAAGTACCCAGGAAAGCGCGAGCAAACCGGGTATCATGGAACGTCTAAAGAGTTTATTCAGTGAATTCATATAACTTGAAGATGGACGGGCCATCTATGCACAATGAGGGGGAGATGGAAGAGTATGTTGGAGTTTGATTTCGAAATGGAGAGTTTGGCTCAAATAAAAGTCATTGGTGTTGGCGGTGGCGGTAGCAACGCTGTGAACAGAATGATTGAGGGCGGGGTACAAGGCGTCGAATTCATTACGGTGAATACGGACGCGCAAGCCCTGCATTTAGCCAAGTCCGAGCATAAGCTGCAAATCGGGGATAAACTTACCCGTGGACTCGGGGCAGGAGCTAATCCTGATGTGGGTAAGAAAGCGGCAGAAGAATCACGCGAGTTGATTGCCAATACGTTGAAAGGCGCAGATATGGTGTTTGTAACTGCTGGTATGGGCGGGGGCACAGGAACGGGAGCAGCTCCGGTCATTGCGGAGATTGCCAAGGAATGCGGCGCACTGACCGTAGGCGTAGTTACTCGCCCGTTTACCTTTGAAGGACGCAAGCGTTCTTCTCATGCTGAGCTTGGGATCGAAGCTTTGAAGGAGAAGGTAGATACACTTATCGTGATTCCAAATGATCGTCTCCTTGAAATCGTCGACAAGAAGACTCCGATGCTGGAAGCTTTCCGTGAAGCGGATAATGTATTGCGCCAAGCGGTACAAGGCATTTCCGACCTGATCGCCGTACCGGGTCTAATCAACCTTGACTTTGCTGACGTGAAGACGATTATGACGGAGCGAGGTTCGGCTCTGATGGGAATCGGTGAAGCAACGGGTGAGAACCGTGCAGCCGAAGCAGCGCGCAAAGCGATTATGAGTCCATTATTGGAGACATCAATCGAAGGAGCTCGCGGCGTCATTATGAATATTACAGGTGGATCGAACCTGTCTTTATATGAAGTTAACGAGGCAGCTGAGATTGTCATCTCCGCATCTGATCCCGAAGTAAATATGATTTTTGGTGCTATTATCGATGAGAATTTGAAAGAAGAGATTAAGGTAACGGTCATCGCGACCGGATTCGAGCATAAGTCCTCGGAAGTGCTGATCCGCAAGCCGGCAGTAGGTGTTACCGAAACGCAGGATAGCCGAGCAGCATCCTCCTTAAGACCTTTCGGGAATCAACCGAGCGGTGATCAGTTGGACATCCCAACCTTCCTTCGCAACCGTTCACGTCACAATAACGAATAATTTTGACCAAATCTCCCCACTATCTAAACCTCCATTCCACAATAATGTGGAATGGAGGTTTTTTGCATTGCTCGACAAAAGTAGAACTAATCTTCACTCAATTTTAGACAGACTTTACAACTACTTCTCTTTATACTGAGAACAACTCCTCTGGTGCAGGAACGCTTTTCTAGTATCGCGTAAGAAGATTAGGAAGGTTTAGGCAGGTGAGTTAAGTGGTCGTCTATATCGATCTCATATTCCTTCTGAACCTGTTGATCGACGCGAGCTTGCTGCTGATGACAGCCTGGATCAGGAAACAGCGTATAAGGGTGTGGCGAATTACGGTCTCGGCAGCTGTGGGGGCTGCTTATGTTGTTATGATGTTTCTCCCAGAGCTATCCTTCCTATTTACGTTCCTTGTAAAGTTTGCATTCTCTGTCGTTATGCTATGGATTGCATTTGGTTATGCGAGTCTGCAAAACTATTTGCGAAATATGGGAGCTTTCTACATGGTGAACTTTGCGGCTGCTGGCGGTATATTGGGCATTCATTATTTGTTGCAAAGTTCTGGAGAAGTGTGGAATGGAATATGGTATTCAGCTTCCGGGGGACTCGGCTTCTCGCTTGAAGTCGGTTCAATATTTACAGTATTCGTTTTCCTCATCGTTATTGTCTGGTTTAAGATGGTTGTCTCCTCAAAGCGCAATACTGAGCGTGTAGGAGCCAGCTTGGCTGAAGTCAGAGTTCGGATTGAGGAAATAACGGTACAGTGTACAGGGTTGGTCGATACTGGAAATCAGCTTAAAGATCCGCTTACAAGATGGCCGGTTATGGTCATGGAGGCCTCGTTATGGGATCAAGTGTTGCCGGACGATTTTCTTGGCAAATTAGCTGCTGAGCAGGCGGACAACCTTATTATGGAATGGAGCGACGAGGAATTGTTTCCGTGGAGGGATCGCTTGCGGTTAGTGCCCTACCGGGGAATTAATAAAGGTTCTCAATTTATGATTGCTTTGAAGCCGGATGAAGTGTCGATTGTTCGGGAGGGGCGAATCATGACGACGAACCGGGTGCTTATCGGTTTAGATGGGGGGCGGTTGTCTGCAGAGCTGACGTATCGTGCTATTATTCACCCGGTGCTGATCGAAGGCATCGAAGAGGCGGAAGAAGATCATCTTTTAAGTACATCAGGATCGTGATATAGGAGGAAAAAGAAATGCGTGTTCGATGGAAGTTGATGTTGCAATTGCAGTATTATCGGCTTTTGTTCCTATTCGGGCTCAAAAGTGAAGAAATCTACTATATCGGTGGCAGCGAGGCGCTTCCTCCTCCTTTGACGCGAGAGGAAGAAGAATATTTGCTTCAGCGGCTATCCACGGGAGATTCTGCGATTCGGGCTATGCTCATTGAGCGAAATTTGCGTCTTGTTGTTTATATCGCCCGCAAATTTGAGAATACGGGAATTAACATTGAGGATCTTGTGTCGATCGGTGCAATCGGGCTGATTAAAGCTGTTAATACGTTCGATCCCGAGAAGAAAATTAAGCTGGCAACGTATGCATCCCGCTGTATTGAGAATGAAATACTGATGTATTTACGTCGCAACAGTAAAATACGTACAGAAGTGTCTTTTGATGAACCACTTAACATCGATTGGGACGGTAATGAATTGCTCCTCTCCGACGTGCTTGGCACGGAGAATGATACGATCTACCGCAATATTGAAGAGCAGGTCGATCGCAAGCTGCTGCATAAAGCGCTGGATAAGCTGAGCGAACGGGAGAGATTGATTATGGAGCTGCGCTTCGGCCTTGTAGATGGTGATGAGAAGACGCAGAAGGATGTTGCTGACTTGCTTGGAATTTCACAATCTTATATCTCTCGTCTGGAGAAAAGGATCATTAAACGTCTCCGCAAGGAATTCAACAAGATGGTTTAAGCAACCTGATTTGAAGGAATAAAAATACATCCCTAGGAGATAATGATCATTAAGTTTCTCCTTGGGAGGTAAAGACACGATGACCCGAAACAAAGTCGAGATTTGCGGTGTAGATACTGCAAAATTGCCCGTTCTAACCAATGTGGAAATGCGCGAGTTGTTCCGCTCCTTGCAGCAGGACAATGAAAGATCGGCCAGAGAAAAGTTAGTGAATGGCAACCTTAGGCTGGTGCTGAGTGTCATCCAGCGATTCAACAATCGGGGGGAGTTTGTAGACGATTTATTTCAGGTCGGCTGCATCGGACTCATGAAAGCCATCGATAATTTTGATTTATCGCAAAACGTAAAATTTTCCACCTATGCTGTGCCGATGATTATCGGTGAAATTAGACGGTATTTAAGGGATAATAACCCGATTCGGGTATCCCGCAGCCTGCGCGATATTGCCTATAAGGCGCTGCAGATGCGCGACAGCTTAACCAATCAAAATTCCAGGGAACCGACGATCTTCGAAATTTCTGAAGCGCTGGGTTTGCCGCAGGAGGATGTGGTCTTTGCCCTGGATGCAATCCAGGATCCAGTTTCTTTGTTCGAGCCGATTTATCATGATGGGGGAGATCCGATCTACGTCATGGACCAAATCAGCGATGATAAGAACAAGGATGTGTCCTGGATTGAGGAGATTGCCTTGCGTGAAGCGATGCAGCGCTTAAACCGCCGGGAAAAAATGATTTTGTCGATGCGATTCTTCGAAGGGAAGACGCAAATGGAGGTCGCGGATGAAATCGGCATATCTCAGGCCCAGGTATCAAGACTGGAGAAGTCCGCTATTTTGCAAATGCAAAAGCATGTTAAGTCCTAAGCTAGAGGCTCCCTTGGGAGCCTTTTTTTGCTGCTGGGGTACGGGGATTATTTTTATGTTCTTTTAAATGTTTTGCGGACGATCATCATATACATCATACATATGGCTACAGTGAAAGCAGGAAATTGTAAATTTGAACGATAGGCGGGGGGCTAGTATGAAAATTTCTGACTTTCAAACCAAGGATGTTATTAATGTCGTAGACGGAAAACGACTTGGACATATTAGTGATTTGGAGCTTGATTTACAGCAGGGGATCATTGAAGCAATTGTTGTTCCAGTTAATAGCAAGTTCATGGGATTGTTCGGAGGGGGGAGCGATTTAATCATTCCATGGAAAAATATTGTGAAAATCGGTTCTGATGTCGTGTTAGTCAAGATGGACGGCTTGGCCCAGAACGGAACCCAGCAATTCGAAACAACTGTTTACATTGATCGGGATGGGAGAGCCGAGCGCCGAGGCTAGCTGACAATCAAGGCTGGAGTTCAGTCCCTTCGTAAACCCGCCTGCCTTATGGTAAACTGAAGTCTATAGTCTATTTCAGGAGATGCACGAAAGAGGTGGATGATGGAGCCGTTTAATTGGAAAGCTATAGAGATTACCGGGGAGCCGGAAAAGTTCATTCTGGAGAGCTGGAGTAATGCAAGCCCTATGCTTAGTGCAGGGTTTAGCGGACGTAGGGGAGGAGTGAGCGGCTCGCCTTATGATACATTGAACCTGGCCTATCATGTCGGCGACGATCCGACAGAGGTACTGGAAAACCGCCGTATTTTGGCGGAGTCGCTTGGCTTTGAACCTAGCGCATGGACTTGCGGCGAGCAGGTTCATGGAACGCATGTAGCCGTTGTGACGAAGGAAGACAAGGGCCGAGGATACTTTGATCGTGAGGGAGCGTTTCAAAACACGGATGGGCTGGTCACAAACGTTCCCGGAATTTTACTGACTTCATTTTATGCCGACTGTGTCCCGCTTTACTTTTTTGACCCGGTTCATCAAGCCGTAGGCCTGGCTCACGCGGGCTGGAAGGGAACGGTAGGTTATATTGCCGCAGCAGTAATCGAAACGCTGGAACGGGAGTTTGGAAGCCGCAGAGAGGATGTTCGGGCTGCGATCGGGCCATCGATTGGGGATTGCTGCTATGAGGTGGATGAAGTGGTGATGTCGAAAGTAAGAGCAAGAATGGGAGAGGGCGAGAACATCGCTGCATTCGCCACTCCCTCCATCAATCCGGGCAGATGCATGCTGAACTTGAAAGAATTGAATCGAATCATTATGATAAAAGCAGGAATATTGCCGACTCATATCGAATGTACAACATGGTGTACAAGCTGTCATTCCGATAAGTTCTTCTCTTATCGCAAGCACAACGGGGTAACCGGAAGGATGGCTAGCTGGATTGGCATGAAAGTGAGGTGATCCTTTCTTTGTCACTCAAAGATCGGATTCAGCAGGTGGAGCGCCTTGTTCAGGCCGCGTGTGAGCGAAGCGGACGTGACCGGGACGACGTCAATGTGGTCGCGGTGACAAAGTATGTGAGCATGGAGACGACAGGCTTGCTTCTGGATGAAGGCATCGTTCATATTGGGGAGAATCGCCCACAGAAGGCGGTACCAAAATGGGAGGCGCTTGAAGGGCGAGGAGTATGGCACTTCATCGGCCATCTGCAGAGTAATAAAGTCAAGGACGTTATTGGTAAATTTCAATATATTCATTCTCTGGATCGTCTGTCCCTGGCCAAGGAGCTTGAGAAACGGGCAGCGGCTCAAGGAATTACGGTATCTGCATTTCTGCAGGTCAACGTATCTGGAGAAACATCCAAGCATGGAGTCCGTCCAGAGGATGCGGCTCAATTATTGCGGGAAATCGACTCTTTTTCTCACATTAAGGTTATTGGACTAATGACGATGGCTCCAATCGAGGACGATCCGGAGCTAACGCGTCCAGTATTCCGGGGGCTTCGTGAGTTAAGAGATCAGCTGAATGCCCAGAAAATTACGAAGGAACCGTTAACCGAACTGTCGATGGGGATGTCGGGAGATTTTGAAATAGCGATTGAGGAAGGGGCGACTTGGGTACGCCTGGGGACTCTTTTGGTAGGGAAAGGGGAGGAGACGTAATGGGAGTAATGAATCGGTTTATGAATTTTCTGGGCCTTCAGGAAGAAGAAGAAATCGTGGAGCGTGAGAAGCTGCAGGAACAAGAGGAAGTTGAATTTGAGGCGCCAAGCTTTGAAGCTCGCAGAAATCAAAAGATCAACAACGTAGTCAGCATCCACTCACAGAAGAACGTGAAGGTTATCTTATATGAACCGCGTTCCTACGACGAAGCACAGGAAATTGCCGACCATTTGCGCTCGCACAGGTCGGTTGTCGTCAATTTACAAAGAGTACGCAATGATCAAGCGATGCGCATTATTGATTTTCTAAGCGGCACGATCTATGCGCTTAGCGGCAGTATTTCCAAAATCGGCGGCAACATATTTCTCTGTACGCCGGATACGGTAGAAATACAAGGCTCGATTACAGAAATCCTGACAGAAGATCAGGAATATAATAACAGAATGAGGTGAAGGCAGCTTGGGAATTGATATTTATAGAATAATATGGATGCTTCATGATATATATTTTTACATGGTTTTGATTTATATCTTGATGTCTTGGGTTCCGAACGTCCGTGAGAGCTTTATTGGAGAGCTGCTGGGCAAGCTGGTCGAGCCTTTCTTGGCTCCGTTTAGACGATTTATCCCGCCGATTATGGGTGTGATCGATATCTCGCCGATCGTCGCTATTTTCGTCCTGCGGATGGCTGTATTTGGTTTGATTAGCGTGTTGAACTTCGTGTTGAGGTGATATGACCTTTATGCGGGCAAATATATACGAACATTTCCTTCCGGAGGAGCGTCCGTTTGTAGACCGGGTCTGGGAGTGGGTTGTCAATGCGGGGGATTATCATGAAGCGAAATTAAGCGACTTCCTGGATCCACGTCAATGCCACATTGTGGAGAGCCTGGCAAATCGACATGCCGATGTCCACATCCGTCTGGACGGCGGATTCCCGGAAGCGGAGCGGCGGCGGGCACTGATCGCTCCGGATTATCGGGATATTGAAGCAGAGCCGATGGGAATGAAGGTGCTTAGCATTTCCTCCGATGATCAGAAACTGGCCTCGCTTCAGCATGGCGATTACTTGGGGGCCATCCTTGGCCTTGGCCTTAAACGGGACAAGGTTGGCGATATTCATGTCCGCGAGGATGGATGTCATGTCATCGTCACGGAGGAAATATCCGTGTTTCTGGATATGAATCTCCGTCAGGTTCACCGGGTTAACGTTATGACCGAGGTGCTTGAACTTAAAGCGCTAAGAACGGCAGACGCTACGCTTGAGCCGCTGGACATCACGGTGGCTTCTTTACGTTTGGACGGGATTGCGGGCGATGTATTCCGCCTGAGCAGGAGCAAGATTGTTGTGCCGATTAGAGCGGGACGCTGCCGGGTGAATTGGAAGACGGAGGAAGATCCATCCAAGCCGTTAAAATCTGGCGACATTGTAGCACTTCAAGGATTCGGCAGATTCAAGGTGTTGGAGACGGACGGCATGACGAAAAAAGGAAGACACCGTGTCCGAATCGGTAAATTTGTGTGACTACTTTGCAGGAGTTCAGAGATTCCTGTCGAATTTAACAACAACACTTGTGCTGTACATGCTTCCCTTCAGGGGAGGTTTCGAATTTTTTAGGAGGTGCACAACATGCCATTAACGCCGCTGGATATACATAATAAAGAATTTTCCAGACGTATTCGCGGTTACGATGAAGACGAAGTTAATGAATTTCTCGATCAGGTGATTAAAGATTACGAGATTGTGATCCGGGAGAATAAGGAGCTTCAAAGCCAATTGTTGGCTGTACAAGAGAGACTGGATCATTTTGCAAATATTGAAGAAACGCTCAGCAAAACTATCATCGTAGCGCAAGAAGCGGCGGATGAAGTGAAGAATAATGCGAAGAAAGAAGCACAGCTTATCGTCAAAGAAGCTGAGAAGAACGCGGATCGCATCGTCAATGAGTCGTTGGCCAAATCGCGAAAAATCGCTATGGAAGTCGAGGAGCTGAAGAAGCAGGCCTCGATTTACCGCGCTCGCTTCCGGACATTGGTCGAGGCTCAGCTTGATCTGCTCAGCCATGATGGATGGGAATCGCTTGAGGATCGCGATCGGCTTGAGGATCATGAGCGCCAACGCGAGCGTGAAATCAAAGAAATTTACTAATCGTCAGTCTTGTTGACAGGGCGGGTAATAATAAGTTATAACTATAGACATATTATAACGTGCATATGTAATTTGATGATGGGAACCAGTACGCTGTGATTTTGTTCTCAGAGAGTTGATGAATTGCTGCGAGTCAACGTTCAAGACACAGACGGAATATCATCCCGGAGAAGATAAGCTGAGATTTCAGTAAGGAAAGCGTAAGCTTTATCCGGCTGCCGGCCGTTATACCGGCCCCATATGAAGCGTATGGGAGCAAAGTGTCATGTCGGTCGAAAGTACTTCAGAATTGGAAGGACTTTGACGACATGGAACAAGGGTGGTAACGCGAGCACAGGTCTCGTCCCTTATGGGGCGGGGCTTTTTTTGTTCCTAATAATTGTTTGCTGTAAATACTATGGATTGAAAGGAAGTCGCTTTAGAATGAAAAAAGTAGATGTTAAAGAACAGGCGAGAGCTCGTGACCAGCGCATCCTCCATAAATGGAAGCAGGAGAATACATTTAAGCGCAGTATGGAAAATCGTGAGGGGCGGCCGAATTATGTGTTCTATGAAGGTCCGCCTACGGCTAACGGTGCACCGCATATCGGTCACGTTCTGGGTCGGGTAATCAAGGATTTTATTGGCCGCTATCAGACGATGAACGGCTATCGTGTGGTTCGAAAAGCAGGTTGGGATACCCATGGTCTGCCTGTCGAGCTCGGTGTCGAGAAACAGTTGGGTATTTCCGGCAAGCAGGAGATTGAGAAGTATGGTGTAGAGAAGTTCGTGAAGAAGTGTAAGGATAGCGTATTCGAATACGAGAAGCAATGGCGAGAGTTAACGGAAGGGATCGCTTATTGGACCGATCTGGATAACCCATACATCACGCTGGAGAATACGTACATTGAGAGCGTGTGGAATATTTTATCGACAATTCACCAGAAGGGATTGCTCTATCGCGGCCATCGTGTAAGTCCGTATTGTCCATGCTGCCAAACGACGCTTAGTTCCCATGAAGTCGCACAAGGGTATGAAGACGTAAAAGACCTGAGTGCGACCGCAAAATTCAAGCTGAAGGACAGCGGAGAATTTGTGCTTGCCTGGACGACAACGCCTTGGACGCTGCCTGCTCACGTAGCTCTTGCCGTCAACCCGGAGTTGGAATATGTTCGTGCCAAGCAGGAGGATGGTGTATATATCGTTGCCAAAAATTTGGCCGATGATGTCCTCAAAGGCGAATTTGAAGTACTGTCAACGCTGAAGGGCGCCGAGCTTGTAGGCCAATCTTATACCCCGCCGTTTAGTTACGTTGCGCCGGAGAACGGACTCGTTATTTTAGGGGCGGACTTTGTTACAGATGCCAGCGGTACAGGGATCGTCCATATGGCTCCTGCTCATGGTGAAGACGACTATAGAGTGTGCCGCGAGAACGGCGTTCAATTCGTCAGCGTGGTTAACACACAGGGGCGTTATACGGATGAAGTAGCCGATTTCACCGGCCGTTTTGTGAAAGATTGCGATCTGGATATCGTAAAATGGCTGTCTGAACGCGGTCTGCTGTACTCCAAAGAAAAATACGAGCACAGTTATCCGTTCTGCTGGCGCTGCAAATCGCCGCTGTTGTACTATGCAATGGAAAGCTGGTTCATTCAGACAACGGCGGTGAAGGATCAGTTGATCGCCAACAATAATGGCGTACAGTGGTATCCAGGGCATATTCGCGAAGGCCGTTTCGGTAAATTCCTTGAGGATCTAGTAGATTGGAATATTAGCCGCAATCGTTACTGGGGGACCCCGCTTAACGTGTGGATGTGTAACTCTTGTAAAGGCGAATATGCACCTTCCAGCCATAAAGATATGCGAGAGCATGCCGTAGGTGACGTATCCGAAGATCTTGAGCTGCATAAGCCTTATGTGGATGAAGTGAAGCTGCACTGCCCGCATTGTGAAGGCGGAATTATGGAGCGTACATCCGAAGTGATTGACGTGTGGTTCGACAGCGGCTCCATGCCATTTGCGCAGCATCACTACCCGTTCGGCGATAATAAAGTATTCGAGGATCAGTACCCTGCCGATATGATTTGCGAAGGAATTGACCAAACGCGCGGCTGGTTCTACAGTTTGCTTGCGGTATCTACGCTCTTTAATGGTAAAGCTCCTTATAAGGCTGTCATTTCAACAGGCCATATCCTCGATGAAAATGGACAGAAAATGTCTAAATCCAAGGGCAATGTCATTGATCCGTGGGATATTATCAACGAATTTGGAGCGGATGCTTTCCGCTGGGCCTTGCTGTCTGACAGTGCGCCATGGAATAGCAAGCGATTCTCCAAGGGTATTGTCGCCGAAGCGAAATCCAAAGTGGTGGATACGCTGGTCAACACGCATTCCTTCCTGACATTGTATGCTGGAATCGACGGATTCAATCCAGAGGAGCACGAGTTCCGGCCGTCCAAGAGCAAGCTGGATCGCTGGATTCTGTCCCGTCTCAACAGCTTGATCCAGGTCGTGAATAAAGGGCTGGCTGTAAATGACTTCCTGAATCCGGCCAAAGCGATTGAAGGCTTTATCGATGAGTTAAGCAACTGGTATATCCGCCGCTCTCGTGATCGTTTCTGGGGCAGCGGCCTTGGGGAGGATAAGGTATCCGCTTATCAGACGCTGATTCATGTGTTGTTGACACTCTCCAAGCTGATGGCACCGTATACGCCGCTATTATCGGAGGATATTTACACGAATCTTGGCGGCGGGGATAGCGTACACTTAGCGGATTATCCAAAGGCGGATGAAGCTTTGATCGACCAGACGCTTGAAAAGGATATGGAGACTGCGCGTCAAATTGTTGAATTGGCTCGAAATGTACGGAATGAGACTGGGATCAAAACGCGTCAGCCGCTAACGAGCTTGATCGTTTCTATGGATCGTGAATTTGCGGTTGCTGAATACGAAGGAATCATCAAGGATGAGATCAACGTCAAGAGAATCGAGTTGGAGACAAGTGACAGCGGCTTTGTCGATTTCACGCTTAAGCTGAATTTGAAGGTGGCCGGCAAGAAATACGGCAAGAATGTGGGCTTCCTACAGGGCTTTCTGAAGGGACTAGCACCTGAGGAAACTCGCCGTACGGTTGAGAGCGGCTCGATCAAAGTAACCTCTCCGGAAGGGGAAGAACTTCATATTACTTCGGAAGAGCTACTGATCGACAAACAGGCGAAGTCTGGTTTTGCTTCTGCATCGGGTTATGGCATCACGGTAGCGCTGAATACCGATATTACGCCGGAGCTGGAGCAGGAGGGCTGGGTACGCGAGGTTGTTCGCGCGGTCCAAGATACCCGCAAGAAGCTGGATCTGCCAATTGAGAAGAGAGTGCATTTGACTCTCGATGTAGACGATGAACTGAAAGCGGCCATCGAAGCTTTCGAGCAGGTACTTCGCGATAACGTGCTGATTACGGATGTGAAGTTCGCCAAACTGGAGGGCGAAGTTGAGAGCGCAGATCTTGGCACGAAGAAGATTGGAATTCATATCGAAGCTTAATCGTTGAATGGTACTCCCGACTGGCGGCAATAATATTTAGAACGCAAACACAAACGAGCTTAGGCATTCCCTGTTTTAAGGGAACCCTGGCTCGTTTGTGTTCAGTAGTACTTCTAAGTCTGCCTTCAGTAAAGGATGGGATAGCCGGATGATTCAGCGTAGACGGAAAGAAGACGCAGGAAATGCAGTGAATACAGTAAATATAGCAAGTGCACCAAATACACCAGCAGACCCAGCAAACTTAGCAAATACTAATAAGATTCATGATCATGTTGGAAATCCATCGGCCGACGAGAAAATGAACGTCATGTATAACCTGACCTTAAAGTGGGCGCATCAGCTTGAGCAATCGCGAATTACCGAATACTCTGAACTGCTGTATCGTCCATGGAGCTTGATCTGGCGCAATATTCTAGCCGGGACAGCTAGGGGCGTGGGGATCGCCATTGGCTTCACTTTTTTTGCGGCAACGATCATTTATATCCTGCAGATTCTTGGGGCGTTGAATTTGCCAATTATCGGAGACTACATCGCCGATATCGTTCGAATTGTCCAGCGGCAATTAGAGCTCAATACGTATTAGCTTAAGGTGGAGCAATTAGCGGTTCAGGTAGTTTAGTACGTATTCGGCCCGTCGCCTAATGACTCCTCGCTGTCCAAATATTCCGTGGCGCTCATATGCTTGCGGTACTGGCCATTACGATAAAAGAATACCTCTTGACCATAAATGTCTGTAGCGACAAAGCTTTCATAGGGCTCGACGAAGCCATCCAGCTCATTGCTGGCCTCGATTTCCATGTCATTGTAATCATCGATCTCGTCCTCCTCCGCCATAGCCGGGGAGTTCGATGTACCATAGCTCTCGACGATTTGCCAAGCGTCCTTTCCGTCGAATTCTGTCTCGTCAGCACGCTCATCTAGACTGGTGCGGCCGAATGGAGGATGCAGGAATTGCTCCTCGACAGGCCGATGCATGGATACGTTAGACTGGGGACTGTGCTCTTTACAGTAAGCTGTTTCTGGTATCGCCTTTAGGCGCTGAATATCGATCGGCTTCTCGCAGGTCAGGCAGTAGCCGTAAGTTCCATCGGCTATACGTTCCAGCGCGTCTTCTACGCGAGTCAAGTGCAGCTCATCGTGATCAGTGAGTGCCAAATCCTTGCCTCGTTCGAATAACTCTGTTCCGATATCAGCAGGGTGGTTGTCGACCGCGCTGAGTTCGCTGGTATTATCGCGAATGCTTCGGTTCAGACCGTAGTGATCGTTGGCGGACAGTTTGGTCTTGATGGATTGTTGCTCGGAACGCAGCTCGGCTTCAAGCTCTGAAATAAGCTGCTTTGTAAGGTGGGGCATGGTCAGATCTCCTTTCAGCCCGAAAAGTAGTCGCATGGGCATTGGTCATATTCTATTTTGCGTCAATGTACGACAATTTACCTACGGAAAATACTATCTTACATGGACGACTTAATTCCTGCTGTGCTACAATATACAGGGCTTACATGTGGTTAATCCTTCCGCCAGAAGATGCGGGGGAAATGAAAAACGAGGTGACTTGCCGCATGATTTATTTTTTGATAGCGTTTGTTATTTTCCTTATTGATCAGGGAACAAAGTATTTGATAGCTACACGAATGACAATAGGAGAGCAAATTCCCATCATCGGGGACTTCTTCCTGATTACTTCACATCGTAACCGGGGCGCGGCTTTTGGGATTTTGGAGAATCAGCGTTTGTTTTTTATCATATTTACGATCGTTGTCGTTATAGGCGTTGTTTGGTATATGCAAAAAGTGAAGGGATCCCCTAATAAATTGCTGCCGGCCGCTCTTTCCCTTGTATTGGGAGGAACGCTTGGAAATTTCCTGGATCGGTTGTTGACAGGAGAAGTCGTCGATTTCTTGCAGTTTAATTTTGGCAGCTACACATTTCCAATTTTTAATGTGGCCGATACGTCGATTGTCATCGGTTTCAGTTTGATTGTTCTGGATTCATTTCTGGAAATTAAGCGGGAGAAGAAGGCATCAACTGCTCTTGCCGCAGATCAAGAGGATAAGTCATGAATAAACTAACATTGAATGAACATGCAGAAAACAACCCCATGGAATGGCAGGCAGACGAGGCAGCAGCCAAGACGCGGATTGATAAATATGTGAAGCAGCAGCTAGGCGATGATACTTCGCGTACCCAAATCCAAATTTGGATTGAGAATGGGGCTGTGCTGGTGAACGGTTCAACAGTGAAGACGAATTATAAGCTCGAAATCGGAGATTGCGTTACACTAACGGTTCCCGAGGCTGAGTCTGTAGAAATTGTGCCGGAGGATATCCCGCTGGATATTTACTATGAAGACAGTGATGTCATCGTTGTTAACAAACCGCGCGGAATGGTCGTTCACCCAGCGCCAGGGCACTCTTCAGGCACGCTAGTGAATGCCCTGATGGCGCACTGTAAGGATTTGTCTGGGATTAACGGAGAGCTGCGTCCAGGCATCGTTCACCGAATTGATAAGGATACGTCGGGACTGATTATGGCAGCGAAGAATGATAAGTCTCATGCTTCGTTAGCTGCTCAACTGAAAGAACATTCCGTGACAAGGAAGTATTTGGCGCTCGTTCATGACAACCTGAGCCATGATCAGGGAACGGTGGACGCTCCCATTGGGCGGGATCCACATGATCGCAAGATGTATACTGTCATCGATCGCAATAGCAAGCATGCGGTGACTCATTTTCATGTAGTGGAGCGTTTTGGCGATTACACGCTACTGGAATTGAAGCTGGAGACCGGAAGGACACATCAAATTCGCGTGCATATGAAGTTTATCGGGCATCCGTTAGTTGGGGATCCGATGTACGGGCGGAGCAAAGGCATTAAATTTGAAGGCCAAGCGCTTCATGCGGCAGTACTTGGCTTTGTCCATCCAGCAACAGGTGAATATATGGAGTTTACGGCCCCATTCCCTGCAGATATGGAGGATCTGCTGCACTCGCTGAGAAGTCGCTAAGCAGATCGAATTCAATAACACCTTCTGACTGGATTTCGCTGAAATGCGAGTCCGGTGCAGAAGGTGTTTTTTTGTGTTGTTTCATGGTTTCCGGCAAAAAGTGCAAACGATCACGCGATTTATCCATTCTCCGTCTCCTTGGCTTATATGATCATATAACCGTAGACTGTGTGAAGGAGATGGAGGATATGAAAGTAGCAGTAATAAACCAAAACCCGTTTAAAGAAACCTATATTATGCAGCAGCTTGCCGAACGAATCGGCGGAGCTGATTACGGCAAGGAAACAGCCATTTACAAGTTTGAGAAAATCAAGCGCGCTAAGGCAGCTGCAAGAAAGGAATTTCCTGATATTGAACTGATTGACATGGGTGTGGGAGAACCCGATGAAATGGCAGATGCAACTATAGTAGGCAGGCTGGCCGCGGAGGCGGAAAAGCCGGAGAATAGAGGTTATGCCGATAATGGTATAGCTGAATTCAAGGAGGCTGCTGCGCAGTATTTGCAGGATGTCTTCAATGTTCAAGGCATAGATCCGGTGACGGAGATCGTTCACTCGATCGGCTCCAAGCCGGCTTTGGCGATGCTTCCATACTGCTTTATTAATCCGGGCGATTTAGCCCTATTGACGGTTCCGGGATATCCGGTACTAGGAACTCATACGAAATATTTAGGCGGGGAAGTGTATAAGCTATCGCTGACGGAAGAGAATGCTTTTCTGCCTGATCTGGAGACGATCCCGGAGGAAATTGCGCGTAAGGCTAAACTACTTTACTTGAATTACCCGAATAATCCAACCGGAGCCAGCGCGACTTATGAATTTTTTGCTAAAGTTGTTGATTGGGCCCATAAAAATAAAGTCATCGTTGTTCATGATGCTCCTTATGCGGCTCTGACATTTGACGGACTTAAGCCGTTAAGTTTCTTGTCTATTCCTGGTGCTAAAGAGGTCGGTGTCGAGCTTCACTCTTTATCCAAGTCTTATAACATGACAGGCTGGCGCATCGGCTTTGTTGCAGGGAATCCGCTGATTGTAAAGGCCTTTAGTGATGTGAAGGATAACTGTGATTCGGGACAGTTTATCGCGATTCAAAAGGCAGCAGCTTATGCGCTTGCTCATCCTGAAATTACGGAAAGAATAGCAATGAAATATTCAAGGCGGCATGAGCTGCTCGTAAATGCACTGAACAAACTCGGATTCAAGGCGCGGAAGCCGCGAGGCTCTTTTTTTCTATATGTGAAAATACCTAAAGGAATAACAGGCGGTGAAACGTTTGAGACGGCGGAGGATTTTTCCCAATATTTAATCCGGCGCAAATTAATTTCAACGGTGCCTTGGGATGAGGCTGGTCCATATGTGCGGTTCTCAGTTACTTTTGAAGCCAATGGGATTGAGGAGGAGGAAGAAGTCGTCAAGGAGATCAAGCGTCGTCTTGGAAGTATCAAGTTTGAATTTTAAACGGTTTAGTTAATATGTGTTGTATAATTATTAGTATATGTGTATAATTATAAATAAAGTTCTTGGCGATGTGCTTTTCAGCGCAAGGATAAACATCCAATCCTCGTTAAGGTGCCATTCTTTTTTTATCTAGGTTGCCTTCTTGACAAGTTAAGGTGCTTTCTGTCATAATTCACTTAAATCAATAAGCACCTTTAAATCAGTCCCGTGAGGCTGGCAAGGTAACGTGAATGGGTTGTGGGAGACCTGCGCTTTTTATGTGCGGTGGTCTCTGTCATTATACCCACATGATAGTCATGGTCATTTACTGTGGCTAACGACTCCTTGTCTGATTCAGGCAAGGAGTTTTTTTGTGCCTATCACGGAACCAGGTGAACTTATCGTCTTTAGGAGGCTAAAATGATGAGCATCGATACACATGTCATTATGGATGAGACTGCGATTCGGCGGGCACTTACAAGAATTGCGCATGAAATATTGGAACGAAACAAAGGTATTGAGGGATGTGTACTTGCAGGGATCAAAACCCGAGGTGTTTTTCTAGCCAAGCGCCTTGCCGAGCGTCTGGAAGAGATTGAAGGAGCAAGCATCCCATGGGGAGAGCTGGATGTAACATTCTACCGTGATGATCGGAATAAGACGGTGGGAGCAACGAATGATAATTCCTTCAAGCTGCCGATTCATGGCAAGAAAGTCATTTTGTTCGACGATGTACTTTACACGGGACGCACGATCCGCGCGGCGATGGACGCGATTATGGATTGCGGACGACCGGAGAGCATTCAGCTTGCGGTGCTTGCGGACAGAGGTCATCGTGAGCTTCCGATCCGCCCGGATTATATCGGCAAGAATGTTCCAACCTCCAAGTCTGAAGAGATCGAGGTGCTTCTGCAGGAAATCGACGGCTGCGACGTGGTTCGGATTATGCACCATCGGGAGGAGAGCTGATATGGCGATGGCAGCTTCCGCTTTGAGAGAACGCAGCTTGCTCGGCTTGAAGCATTTGAGCAGTGCAGAAATTAACTGGATTCTTGATCGGGCCGCTTATTGGGAAGGTCAAACGGAGAAAGTTATCCCGATTTTGAAAGATCGTTTTATCTCCAATATGTTTTTTGAAAATAGCACACGAACGCGTTTTTCCTTTGAAATGGCGGAGAAGCGGTTAGGCGCGGAAGTACTTAACTTCACTGCCTCCTCCTCCAGCGTTGAGAAGGGCGAATCCATCTATGACACGGTTCGCACGCTGGAATCGATGGGCATCGATGCCGGAGTCATTCGCCTTAAGCCGATTGGCCTCCTCGAGGAGCTCGCCGAGAAAGTCTCGATTCCGCTCGTTAATGCTGGAGACGGCAATAATGAGCATCCGACACAAGCGCTGCTGGATCTGTACACAATGAAGCAGCATTTCGGCGAGCTAAAAGGGTTGAAGGTATCGATTATCGGCGATATTAAACACAGCCGGGTAGCCCGCTCAAATCTTTGGGCTCTGCAGAAATTAGGGGCGCAAGTGAAGTTCTGCGCACCCGTGAGCATGAGAGCGCCGGAGCTGGAGCGCCATGCTCCATATGTATCCATTGACGAGGCGATGTGCAGCGATGTAGTAATGATGCTTCGCGTGCAATTGGAACGTCATGCAGGGGCAGGCATTATGAGCTCGGCCGAGGAGTATAGACTGAATTACGGAATGACGGAGGAGAGAGCAGGTAGGCTATCCCCGCACGTCATTATCATGCACCCCGCACCGGTGAATCGGAATGTAGAAATCGACGACAGCGTGGTGGAGCATTTCCAATCCCGGATCTTTAAGCAAATGGAGAATGGGGTGCCGATTCGGATGGCAGTTATGGAACGAGCGATGAGACACTAGCATGAACATGTTGAATCATCCAGCTTGGTACAGAATGTCTGAACATACCAGTTATATTGAACAGATGTCTAGATTACAGCAACTCAATGAGCGGAGGTAAGTTATGCTACTCAAAATAATAAATGCCAATGTATTGGACGAAAGCGGTCAGCTGCAATTGAAGGATATTTATGTCCGGGACGGAATGATTGCAGAGATTATAGATGCAGGAAGCCAAGGTCAAACGAATGCAGAACAGATCGTCGATGCCGATGGCAAGCTGGTAACTCCTGGGTTTATCGATATGCATGTCCACTTGCGCGAGCCCGGATATGAGCATAAAGAAACGATCGAGACAGGCTCAAGATCGGCGGCTAAGGGCGGCTTTACAACGATTGCTTGCATGCCTAATACACGCCCGGTTATCGATACGCCGGAGACGATTGAGCTTGTGAAGAGCAAAGCTGAAGAGGCGGGACTGGTTAACGTTCTACCCTACGCCGCGATTACTAAGAGTGAGCTTGGTCGTGAGCTGACGGATTTTGCAGCGCTGAAGGCAGCGGGTGCGATCGGCTTTACTGATGATGGCGTCGGCGTGCAAAGCGCGCAAATGATGAAGGACGCTATGGCTCTTGCCGAGTCGCTCGGCATGCCGATTATCGCTCATTGCGAGGATAACTCGCTTGTGGAAGGCGCTCCGGTCAATGAGGGGGAATTTGCCAAGCGGCACGGTTTGAAGGGCATTCCGAACGAGTCGGAAGCAATCCATGTCGGCCGAGACATTCTTCTCGCGGAAGCAACAGGGGTACATTATCATGTATGCCATGTCAGCACAGAGCAATCGATTCGGCTGATTAGACAAGCGAAGGAAATCGGTATCCGGGTGACGGCCGAGGTATGCCCGCATCACTTGCTGCTGGCCGAGACGGATATACCAGGGCTTGATGCCAATTGGAAAATGAATCCCCCGCTACGCTCCCAGCGGGATGTAGAGGCCTGCATTAAGGCTTTGGAGGACGGTACGATCGACATGATCGTTACGGATCATGCGCCGCATAGCGAAGAGGAGAAAGCCAAAGGCATGCAGCTCGCACCGTTTGGAATTGTCGGTTTTGAGACGGCTTTCCCGCTTCTCTATACCAAGTTTGTCTTGACCGGACGTTGGGATTTGTCCCTGCTCGTTCAGCGCATGACGGCTGACCCGGCTCGGGTATTCGGACTTTCCGCCGGCAGATTGGAGCCCGGAGCTCCTGCAGATCTAACGATCGTGGATCTTGATAAGGAACAGGAGGTCGATCCGAGTACATTCGCTTCGAAGGGGCGTAACACTCCTTTTGGCGGGTGGAAGCTCAAAGGTTGGCCTGTTGCAACAATCGTAGGCGGCAAGGTCGTTTGGCAAGAGCAGTAATTATAGTGAATGCCAGCAATTGCAATCATTAAATAGATAGATGAATTAAAAATGAGATGCAGACAAGGGGAATAATATTTCCAAACCTATATTATCTTAAGAAGTTTGGGAACAACAGTGATCGTAGGACATTTAACGTACTTGCCTACATCGATTTCAATAGTTCAACTTAAATTCATACAAATAGATACCAAAGTCGAGCATAAAGGAGTGCGGGGAAATGCAGGCAAGATTGTTATTGGAGGATGGCACGCTATTTATCGGTAAGTCATTTGGCGCAGAGGGCGAATTGACAGGTGAGGTCGTTTTTAATACAGGAGTTACTGGTTACCAGGAAGTTGTATCCGATCCTTCCTACTATGGACAAATCGTCACGATGACTTATCCGCTCATCGGCAACTATGGCATTTCCAGAGATGATTTCGAATCGCTCGTACCATCGATTCATGGATTGGTTGTACGCCGCTATGAGCCGATTCCAAGTAATTGGCGCGCCCAATACAGTCTGGGAGATTTGCTTAAAGAGCATGGCATTCCTGGAATTTCAGACATTGACACGCGAATGTTGACGAGAAAAATTCGCCAGAAAGGTACAATGAAAGGCATCATAACGACTTCTGCAAAATCAGTAGAAGAGCTTCAAGCCATGATGGCTGCAGTCAGCGTTGAGGAACTGCATAACCAAGTAGCAAGCACTTCCACATCATTTTTGTACCATAATCCGGGAGTGAATGAACGGATCGTGCTTGTTGATTTCGGAGCGAAGAATGGGATTCTCCGTCAGCTGAATCAGCGCGGTTGCGATGTAGTCATCGTACCGCATGACACGACGGCGGAGGAGATTCGCCGTCTCAACCCGGACGGCATTCAACTGTCCAACGGTCCTGGCGATCCGAAAGATGTGCCACATGCTGTGCAAATGATCTCCGAGCTGCTTGGTGAATATCCGATTTTCGGGATTTGCCTAGGGCATCAGCTGCTGTCCCTAGCCTGCGGGGCAGATACGGAGAAGCTGAAATTCGGCCATCGTGGCGGGAACCACCCGGTCAAGGAATTGGCAACGGGAAGATGCTATATTACATCCCAGAATCACGGCTACGCGGTGACGGAAGCCTCCATTGCCGGGACGGAGCTGGAAATTACGCATATCAACAATAATGATAAGACAATTGAAGGGGTAAGGCATAAGAAGTATCCGGCCTTTTCAGTGCAATATCACCCAGAGGCATCGCCGGGTCCTCAGGACAACAATTATTTGTTTGACCAGTTCCTGGAAATGATCAGGGAACATAAACAACAAAATCCAAAAAGATCACGTCAGGCTGAAATAATGGCCGCTGCGAAGGGAGAGCTATAATATGCCGATCAATAAAGACCTCAGGAAGATTCTCGTCATTGGTTCCGGACCCATTGTGATCGGTCAAGCGGCCGAATTCGATTATGCTGGAACTCAGGCGTGCCAGGCCTTGAAGGAAGAGGGCGTAGAAGTCGTTCTAATCAACAGTAATCCGGCAACTATTATGACGGACACCAACATGGCAGACAAGGTATATATAGAACCGATTACGCTTGATTTCGTCACCCAAATCATTCGCCAGGAGCGTCCGGATGGATTGCTGCCGACCCTTGGAGGACAGACCGGGCTTAACATGGCGGTTGAGCTGGCTCGCGCTGGTGTGCTGGAGCGCGAAAATGTGAAGCTTCTCGGGACGCAATTAACTTCGATCGAGAAAGCCGAGGATCGGGATTTGTTCCGCGAGCTGATGCGCGAACTGGAGCAACCGGTGCCAGAGAGCACCATCATTACTTCGGTGGAGGAAGCTTTGCGGTTCGCGGAAGAGATCGGTTACCCGGTGATCGTTCGTCCGGCTTATACGCTGGGCGGTACGGGCGGTGGGATCTGTGCGACGGAGGAAGAGCTTAAGGAAACCGTCGCTTCCGGAATTCGGTATAGCCCGATCGGGCAATGCCTGATCGAGAAATCGATCGCCGGCATGAAGGAAGTCGAGTATGAGGTTATGCGCGATGCGAACGATAACTGCATCGTCGTATGTAATATGGAGAACTTTGATGCTGTCGGAGTTCACACGGGAGACAGCATCGTTGTTGCTCCGAGCCAAACCTTGTCGGATCGCGAGTACCAAATGCTCCGCTCCGCATCGCTTAAAATTATTCGCGCTTTGAACATCGAGGGCGGCTGTAACGTACAGTTTGCTCTAGACCCGCAAAGCTTCCAATACTATGTAATTGAAGTGAACCCACGGGTCAGCCGCTCCTCCGCTCTGGCTTCGAAAGCGACTGGCTACCCGATTGCCAAAATGGCTGCGAAAATTGCGCTGGGCTATACCTTAGACGAAATTGTCAACCCGGTTACAGGGCAAACCTATGCTTGCTTCGAGCCAACTCTTGATTATATCGTCAGCAAAATTCCGCGCTGGCCGTTCGATAAATTCGTCCATGCCAACCGTAAGCTTGGAACGCAAATGAAAGCTACCGGTGAAGTGATGGCCATCGGACGGACGTTCGAGGAGTCGATTCATAAAGCCGTTCGCTCCTTGGAGATCGGCACGCACCGTCTATACTTGAAAGGCACTGATCAGTTAACTCAGGAAGTATTGGAGCAAAGGCTCGTTCAAGCGGACGATGAAAGATTGTTCTTGATTGCTGAAGCATTTCGTCGCGGTTATAAGCTCCAACAGATACAAGATTTAACGAAAATCGACTGGTGGTTCCTAGATAAAATCGAGCGCCTTATACAGTTTGAGAAGCAGATTGCATCCGAGCCGATATTAACATATGACACGCTATATGAAGCCAAGCGTTTGGGCTTTACTGACCGCGCGATTGCCGAGTTGCGGGCAGCAGGGCAACCGGGGGGAATGCATATAACGGAGGAGAGTGTGGCTGGGTTCCGTAAGGAGCATAACCTGCGACCGGTATACAAAATGGTTGATACGTGTGCAGCAGAGTTCGAAGCCTCTACGCCTTATTATTACTCGACTTACGAGACCGAGAATGAAGTATTGCAGACCGAGAAGGAGAAGATCGTCGTGCTCGGCTCCGGCCCAATTCGGATCGGCCAAGGAATTGAATTCGACTACTCTACGGTGCATGCTGTCTGGGCGATTCAGAAGGCGGGCTACGAAGCAGTCATCATCAACAACAATCCGGAGACAGTATCGACGGACTTCAACACATCGGACCGACTCTACTTCGAACCGCTTTTCTTTGAAGACGTAATGAACGTGATTGAAGAGGAGAAGCCTGTCGGTGTTATCGTTCAGTTCGGGGGACAAACGGCGATTAACCTTGCCGCCCCGCTTGAAGCAGCCGGCGTCCGCATCATCGGTACCTCCCTGGAGAGTATCGATGAGGCAGAGGATCGGAAGAAATTCGAGGCGTTGTTGTCCAGATTGAAAATTGCCCAGCCTAAAGGCAGTACAGTAACCTCTGTGGATGAAGCGGTCGGTACAGCGCAATCGCTAGGGTATCCGGTTCTAGTACGTCCATCCTACGTGCTTGGCGGGCGCGCCATGGAAATTGTATATTCCGACCAAGAATTGTTGAAATATATGGAAGAGGCAGTTAACATCAACCCACAACATCCAGTGCTTATCGATCGCTATATGCTCGGCAAAGAGGTGGAAGTCGATGCAATTTGCGATGGAGAAACCGTGTTAATTCCGGGGATTATGGAGCATGTGGAAAGAGCTGGGGTACACTCCGGCGACTCCATCGCCGTATATCCGCCTCAGCATGTATCTCCGGAACTGAAACATAAAATAGCAGACATCACGATCAGGATTGCTAAAGAATTGAAGACGGTTGGGCTTGTTAACATTCAGTTTGTTATTTACAATGACGAAGTATATATTATCGAGGTAAATCCACGCTCTTCACGGACTGTTCCGTTCTTGAGCAAGGTGACGAATATTCCGATGGCTAACCTAGCTACACAGTGCATTCTTGGCGCGAAGCTGAAGGATCTGGGATATACAGACGGGCTGTGGCCTGAGACGGATTATGTCTCCGTGAAGGTTCCGGTATTCTCTTTTGCGAAGCTGCGCCGTGTGGAGCCAACCCTGGGGCCTGAAATGAAATCGACGGGCGAGGTAATGGGACGCGATCCGCAGTATGCGAAGGCACTGTATAAAGGTCTTGTAGGGGCTGGAATGAAAATTCCGACGACAGGAGCGATTATCGCTACCATAGCGGATAAAGATAAGGAAGAGGCCGTAGAGATTCTTCGCGGATTTTCCAATCTGGGCTATAAGATTCTAGCGACTGGCGGCACGGCAGCTGCGCTCCAAGCCGCAAATATCCATGTCACAACAGTCAACAAATTAAGTGAAGGATCTCCGAACATTCTGGACTTGATTCGCAATGGGGAAGCTCACTTCGTCATCAATACACTTACTAAAGGCAAGGAGCCTGAGCGCGACGGATTCCGCATTCGCCGGGAAGCCGTCGAAAATGGTATCGTATGTATGACTTCGCTTGATACGGTACGTGCGCTGCTGAACATGCTTGAGACGATCAACTTCTCGTCACAAGCCATGCCTGTTCTGTAAAAGGTTATCCGCTATAATCAAGGAAATTAACGCGGCTCCGGAAGCTTTATGCTTCGGAGCCGCAAGTATGACGGGGGGACAAGTTAAATAATGAGTACATTTGAACAAGCTGCTGGGCGCCTGATGATCGCACTCGATTATCCGACGGCGGAGGAAGCGCGGAAGCTCATTACTGATTTGGAGGGCATTCCTTGTTATATGAAGCTGGGGATGCAGCTGTATTATGCAGTAGGCCCAGACTTTGTTCGGGAACTGAAGAAGCGTGGGTATCGGGTGTTCCTGGATTTGAAAATGCATGATATTCCGAATACCGTGAAGGGTGGAGCTAACAGCGTGACCCGGCTTGGCGTCGACATGTTCAATGTACATGCTGCTGGGGGACTTAAAATGATGGCTGCTGCTTTAGAAGGGGCGAAGACGGCACTTGAAAGCGATCCGTCTCTTGCAATGCCTACTATTATTGCTGTGACTCAGCTAACGAGTACTAGTCAGGAAACCTTGAATCAGGAAATCGGGATTCCAGGAACGATGGAAGAGGCTGTTGTCGCTTATGCGGCATTAGCTAAAGCGGCTGGTTTACATGGAGTCGTCGCCTCCCCGTTGGAAGTACAGGCGATCAAAAAGCACTGCGGGGAAAGTTTCAAGACGATAACCCCAGGTATACGCCCGGCGGGCAGCGCTGCGGGAGATCAGTTCCGCACGCTTACTCCAGGGGACGCAATGCGTCAAGGAACGGATTTTATCGTCGTTGGGCGACCGATTACCCAGGCACAAGATCCACGACGCGCTGCTGAGCTTATTATTGAGGAGATGAAGGAAGCATGGTAAATACTAATCAAATTGCTCTAGAAATAGCTGGGAAATTGCTGGATATTGAGGCGGTCGCTCTGCGTCCTCACCAGCCTTTTACTTGGACATCAGGAATCAAATCACCAATTTATTGCGACAATCGTCTAACGATGTCCTATCCAGACATCCGTGACCTGATCGCAGAATCATTTGCTGCAATCATTCGTCGTGACTATCCACAGACAGAGGTGATTGCAGGAACGGCTACCGCAGGAATTCCTCATGCCGCCTTCGTCTCCCAGAAGCTTGGATTACCGATGATTTACGTACGTGATAAAGCTAAGGGACACGGCAAGGAGAATCTGATCGAAGGCTTGATCAAACCGGGGCAAAAGGTGATCGTCATCGAGGATCTGATCTCGACCGGTGGCAGCTCTATTAAAGCAGCACAGGCTGTTCGAGAGGCCGGTGCCGAGCCGCTGGCCGTGCTCGCCATATTCAATTATGAACTGGACAAGGGCACGCTAGCCTTCCGGGAGGCAGGTCTTCCGCTGCAGACGCTGTCCAATTATGCTTCACTTATCGAGGTTGCTGTGGAGAAAGGCATCGTCAAGCAAGATGATTTGGCATTGCTTAAATCCTGGCGTGAGGATCCGGCGTCATTCGGAGTATAAATTTAAATCAAGCAAAAGAACCATTCCTGCACGAAGGGGAATGGTTCTTTCTATCAAGTTTATTGGTTTAATAGAATGAGTACGAGGAATAACGCTCGGCATTGCTCAGACTTGTCCAAATATCCGGGGTCTCACCGCCGATATGCCAGTAGGCAAATCCGGCGACATCTCGCTCTAAAGCCATCTGGTATTTAAGTGATAGAGAGCGGGAATCCTCCAGCCATATCTGGTGGTGAAGCCCTTTGTTAAAATAAGCCATAGTATACTGAGACAGTGTGCTATTCCAGGAAGGGCTTAGTCTATAACTTTGCATCAGTTCGGTTTGCTCTTCCATGGTAATATAAGTGGAATTGGGAACAGTGACCGAGTTGTTATTAGCTTTGATCACCCAATCGCGGTTATATAAGGGCACCCCGAGAATGATCTTATGATCGGGAACATCCTGCCGCAAAGTATCAAGACCGCTGCGTACCCAAGGCAAAGAGGCAACAGGTCCAGCAGTTGGCCCTCCAGTCCAATGTTCATCATATCCCATCAAGACAACATAATCGGCATATTGTCCTATAGCCTTGTAATCGAATGCTGCCGTCCAATCTGTACCAAGCTCTGGTGACACATCGACTGAGAGAACAGCTCCAACCTCATGCATTTGCTCACTGAGCAGTTTGATAAAGCGGGTGAAGTTAGCGCGGTCATCCGGATGTACATTTTCAAAATCGACGTTGATCCCCTGCAGTCCATACTTTTGCACAAATGCAATAATACTGCGCGTGAAGCTTGTAGTTTTGGACTGCGAGGACAGAAGATCATGCGTCGCTTCCATATCAAAACGGTTGCCGAGCATAGCCCATATCGCTTTGTCATGCTGCTTGGCCCATGTAAGAAGAGAAGTATCCGTATAGTCATCCAGTTGTCCGTCTTCTTTAAGGAAGTACCATCGAGGGGACATCACGTTAACATTGGAATTTAGCAAGCTTTGCTTATACTGCTCGGCCGTTTGTCCATATTGCCAGCCAAGTTGAATTTTGGATGGAATCGTTCTGTCGAATTCTTCGCTCCATGACTTATAATCTAGTATACGATAAAGAAGAGAAGCGGCTTCTTGCCGGGATAACTGTTGCTTGGGTTGAAAAGAGCCCTCGTAGCCAACCATGAATTGCAGCTTAGTTACTGTCTGTACATAAGGAAGCGCCCAAGGGGCAATTTCTGATTGATCCCGGTATGGCGGCAAGGAAGCAGTAGGAGCAGGGTGCTGTTTGAATGCTCGTATGATCCATGCGGCGGCCTCCTGCCGGCTAAGGGGCCGATTAGGGCTAAACGTTCCAGAGCTCGTTCCCGCAGCAAGGCCGATTTCCGTAGCTGCTTGTATGTAGCCGTAGTACCAACTAGATGAAGGAACATCGCTGTAAGATGGCACTTGGGCCTGCACCGGAGTGAGGCGAAGCAAGCGAACTAGTGTTGTCAGAAATTCAGCGCGTGTGATTGATTGTTTGGGAGCAAATCTATCAGGCTCGGTTCCTGTCATTATATTGTTGTTATATAGTGCAATAATTTCTTTTTTAGCATAGCTGTTGTCGATGTCCTGAAAAGGATTGTTCTGCTCCATCGCTATAATGGGCGGCTGCAGACTGCAACTAATACAGATAAAAAGCGTTAGAGTAACTAGAAGTAGTGTTTTTGCGTTCATGCGGCGTATCATGATAATAATCTCCTTTGATCGATAAAGTTCGAGCCACCGTCATCTTAACAAACTTACGCCCGCAGTTCAGTGAATAAATAATGGAAATTATATCTCAATATCGTAAAAAATGTTGTAACTTTTTGCCATGATATTTCGTTTATAATGCTAGACGTGATGGAATTGATAGAGGCGTAAAAATAGGAAGTATAGGAGAACGATAGACAATGATGCGATGGTTTCGCAAAACTGTAAAATCAGAACAATCCGATGATGTCAGCGCAATCTCATATGAACCGCCGCAAGAGGATCATCATGATCAGCTTGACGAGGCGGAACCTGGTCAGGAAGAAATTGCCGCCACAAATGTGTCGACAACGGAACCCGGGGATATTGAAAAATCCGTCGATTCTTCGGAAACTATTTTGTCTGTAAGGGAGGTTCACCGGATGTTTCCGGTAGGCGGGACTGAGCTTCATGTGCTAAAGGGCATCAACATGGAGGTTCGGTCTGGCCAGCTTGTGATGCTTAAGGGAAGATCCGGCTCCGGGAAAACGACGCTGCTTAACATGCTGGGCGGACTGGATCAGCCCTCGAAAGGAGAAATTCTGTTTTGCGGGCAACCGCTGCATCAGCTTAGCGATGACAAGCGTACGATTCTGCGCCGTGATCAGATCGGATTCATCTTTCAGGCCTACGCCTTACTGCCGCTCTTATCGGCATGGGAGAATGTAGAGCTGTCGCTGCGTATGGCAGGCGTGCCTTCCAGCCAATGGAAGGAGCGTGTAACGCAGTGTCTTGAACTGGTTGGACTTGGAAAAAGAATGTTTCATCGCCCATTCGAAATGTCCGGAGGAGAGCAGCAGCGCGTAGCGATTGCCAAAGCGATTGCACATCGCCCTAAGCTGCTATTAGCCGATGAGCCTACGGCGAACTTGGATTCTCAGATGGGCGCGCAGGTGATGGCTGTATTCAAAAATATCATACATACGGAACAAGTGACGATTTGTATGACTACTCATGATCCTACAATCCTGGAGGTAGCAGACCATGTTTATGAAATGGTGGATGGAAAATTTATCGAATAGGAAGACATGGATTCGGACGTTAAGTCTGGTGTCCTTATGTATCGTTCTCATTGGCGCATCCGGTTGCGGATTGCTGCCGAATGAAGAGGAAGAAGAGGATTTGCTGATCATTACCCCACCTACGATTTCGAAGAAACCGGAATACGAGGTGCGCAAGGAACCGATCGAGCTGGATGTGAAGGCTACGGGGAAAATACTTAGCCAGCGGGAGGAGCCGCTGTATTTTTCCAACGATAAGGGTGCAACGCATATTAAGAACGTTCGGGTGAAGGCAGGGGATAAAGTTGCTGCCGGCGATATTCTGATCGAGCTCGACGTTGAAGATTTGCAAAGGCAGCTTCGCAAAAAGCGTCTGGATTTCCGTAAGCAGGAAATCGCGATGAAAGAGGCGCTCCGTACGAAGGATGAGAAAGAGGAATATGAGTTCGAGGAAGCCGCAATTGTATTTGAGGAAGCGCGGCAGGAACTGGTCGATCTCGAGCAGCAGATAGCCGACGGTACTTTGAGAGCGCCATTTGCCGGCACTATCGTATCATTGAAGGCGGAGAAGGGTGCTACGATCAAGGCCTATGAGTCTTTGGGCGTGATCTCAGATACTTCTGCGCTTGTCGTTGGAGCCAGCTTCAGCAAGGAGGATTTGGAGAAACTTGCAGTTGGGATGAAGGCGGAAGTAGATATTAACACGTTTGGCAAGTTTAACGGCAAAGTCAAGGTAATGCCTTCAGCTGTCGATAGCAGCGGAGGGAGTAACAGTAACAATTCTGGCGGGCAAAACGGCAACGCACCCGAGAAGGATTCTATTGATAAATACCTGATTGTTGATTTAGAGAAATGGCCTGAAGATTTGGGACGAGGAACGATACTGACCGTGAGAATCGTTACTCAGCGCATTGAGGATGCAGTGTTAATTCCGATTTCGGCATTGCGGACTGTTGGTTCACGTACGTACGTGCAGGTGGTCGAGCCGGATGGAACGAAACGTGAAGCCGACGTGGAAGTGGGGATTCAGACATCTACCGATGTTCAGATTCTTCAAGGACTAGAGCCGGGGCAGAAAGTAGTGGGTCGCTAATGGGGGTTCCTCTGATACGCTTGCTGTTCCGCAAAATGTGGAACACGAAATGGCTGACGCTTAGTACGTTACTGGGACTTGTCGTCGCCGTCTCTTTCACGGTGAGTATTCCGATGTATTCGGACGGCGCGTTGAAGCGAGTTGTTTCGAACTCCTTAAAGGAAGAAAGTAAAGGCTTGCCCGCAGGTTCACTACTGATGAGTTATCAGGCGGCAGGCGGGGCGAAGACGGATTTTACCGGGCTGGAGAGCGTTCACTCGTATATCGTAAACGAGGTTCCCGAGGAAATCGGGTTCCCGCAGCAAGCTTACGTCAATACACGCTCAATAAGGACATCTGAAGTATATCCGCAGGATCCGACCAAGGTGGACGCCAGCCGTAAAAGACCGATGTCGATCGTCTCCATGAGCGGCCTTACAGATCATATTTCCATCACGAACGGAACTGCATACTCGGATAAAGTTGAAGACGGGGTTATTGAAGCGCTGATGCTGGAAGAAGCGATGTTCCGCCAAGATTTGCATGTAGGTGCAGTGATGGAATATCCGGTGATCGGCAAATCGGATCTGACCCTTAAAGTGAAGATCGTAGGTACTTTTCAGGCTCTGCAGGAGAATGATGCCTATTGGTATCAGGGCTTTGAAGTTATGATGAATCAGTTTTATGTCAGTGAGAAAGCATTTAATGAGGGGTTGCTCCAAACGCTTTCTGTACCGCTTCATAACTCAGGATGGTACTACGCGTTTGATCTCCGGGAGATCAAAACAAGTCAGTTGTCTCCTCTTCAGAGCACGCTGGATCGTCTGAACGTGGAGTTGTACCAGAAGCTGAAGGATACGAAGGTAGATATCTCCTTCGGTAGCCTCCTGGGCGATTTTCGCAAACAAAGCTTGCAGATGCAAACGCTGCTGTTCACTTTGGCCGCACCGATGATTGCTATGGTTTTTTATTATATCGTGATGAATGCGCGCCAATCGCTGGACAAACAGCAGAGCGATATTGCGGTCCTGCGAAGCCGGGGAGCTTCTACTAAACAAATCATATTCATATATCTGCTTGAAGGGCTGCTGCTTGGGCTGGCAGCGATGATCATCGGGCCGATGATCGGATGGTTTATGTCGAAGAGTATTGGCGCGGCGGACGGCTTCCTTGCCTTCGTGAACCGGAAATCGATTCCGGTCGGCTTTAATATGGATGCGATTGCTTTGGGCGGAGCGGCGGTAGTTATTGCGATATTGGCCACGCTAATTCCGGCCATTTCATATGCGCGATCCTCCATTGTTAATGCCAAGCAAAAGCAGGCCCGCTCTGACCGGAAACCAGGCTGGCAGCGATATTTTGTGGACATTGCCCTGCTTGGTATAGCTGGCTACGGTTATTACTTGTTCCTGGATCGTCAAATGATTACGTTCCAAACAGGGATGACTACGGATGAGTTGCAGGTTCAGCCATTTCTGTTCTTTGTGCCTGCAATAGCTATTTTCTCCATGGGATTGTTCTTTCTGCGCGTTTTCCCTTGGCTGCTGAAGCTGATTGGCTGGCTCGGAAAAAAGTGGCTGCCAGTTCCTTATTATTTAAGCTTGACACAGCTGTCGCGTTCGTCGACATCATATTATCCGTTGATGATTTTACTCGTACTGACGCTAGGGCTCGGGGTTTACAATGCTTCGGCTGCCCGGACGATCGACGTGAACTCAACGGAGCGGACGCTTTATAAATACGGCGCGGATGTCATTATGCAGGCTGTGTGGACGGGAACGCCTGAAAAAACAACGAAGCCACCAACTCAGGGACAGGGAAGCGGCCAAGGCGGCGGGCAGCAGGGAGGAAATCCTGGCGCTGGCGGTCCTGGAGGTGGAGGCGGCGGTCAAGGCGGCAATACGCCGCCAGCGAAGATCGTATACAATGAGGAGCCGCCGTTCCAAGCTTTTCGAGAACTTGACGGGGTAAAGCATGCGGCACGGGTGCTGCAAACGAAAGGGAATATTATCGTTTCAGGCCGCTCAGCAGGACAGGGTACCTTGATGGGGATCGATAATATCGATTTTGCCGAGGTAGCATGGTTCCGAAATGACTTGTTTCCTGCGCACCCCAACCAGTACTTGAACCTGCTCGGAATGAATGAAGCCGCTGCGATCATTCCGTCTAATTTTGCCGAGAAGCACAAATTGAAGCAGGGTGACATTTTCTCTGTATCTTTAACGGACGGCGCTCTTGAATTGGCCGTATATGGTATTGTTCCCTATTGGCCGAGCCAGTATCCGGATGATAAGCCTTTTATTATTGCGAATTTGGACTATATTAATGACCAGCTCCCGCTTATTCCTTATCAGGTATGGCTTAAGATGGAGGAAGGGGCTAAGGTAGCTCCACTGATAGAGAAGTTGAAGGAGAAAGAAATTGAACTTTACTCTGTGGAGGATGTTCGCAGCGTATTGGCTGTTCAGAGCAAACACCCTACCCGCGGCGGTGTTTTCGGGATTCTTAGTCTCGGATTCCTGGTCTCTGTCATTGTGTCTTTGATTGGATACGTGCTGTATTGGTTCTTTAATTTATCAGGCCGAGTCGTTCAATTCGGTATTTTGCGAGCGATGGGATTGTCACGTAAGCAGTTGACGTTTATGCTGTTGGCTGAACAAATATTGACTGCTGGCTTGTCTATAGTGCTTGGTATTGCTATCGGTAAAATCGTTGGTAAGCTGTACTTGCCGTTCCTGCAAACTGCAGAAAACGTAACGACTCAGGTGCCGCCGTTCAGGATTATCTTCGATTCCAAGGATACGTTCCAGCTGTATATTGTCGTATTTGTAATGCTGGCCCTAGGCGCCGGGTTGCTGTTCTGGCAAATTCGAAGACTGCGTGTGCATCAAGCGGTCAAGATGGGGGAGGAGCGGTAAGATGGCGATGATTCATTGCGAGGGACTCGTTAAAATCTTTAAAACCGAGGACATTGAAGTTGTTGCTCTTCAAGGGTTGAATTTAACTGTGGAGCAAGGAGAAATGATGGCAATCATCGGGAATAGCGGCAGCGGTAAGTCTACGCTGCTGAATATTCTCGGTGGTCTTGATCGGCCTTCGGCTGGTCAGGTGAGCGTCGGCGGCTGGGATTTGCTAAAAATCCAGGATGAGCAATTGGTTGAGTACAAGCGCAATACGGTCGGGTTTGTATGGCAGAACAACGCCCGTAACCTGCTCCCGTATTTGACGGCGCTGGAGAACGTGGAAATGCCGATGCTTCTTTCCGGCAAGCTGGATCGCGACTACGCGAAGCAATTGCTGGAGTGGGTCGGTCTGAAAGATCGGATGCATAACAAGCTGCACCAGTTGTCCGGGGGAGAGCAGCAGCGTGTTGCGATTGCGATCTCCCTCTCCAATCGACCGAAGATGCTGCTCGCGGATGAGCCGACAGGCTCGGTCGATACAGCAACTTCAGACCAGATTATGCGAATTTTTCGGGAAGTAAACAGGGAACTTGGCATCACTATTGTTATTGTTACACATGATCTGGAATTGGCAGGTAAGGTAGACCGAGTCGTGGCCATACGGGACGGCTTAACAAGTACGGAGTTTTTGAAGCGCAATCCGAATTTGGATCAGGCTGACGGTGTGGCCGGGAGCGATCAAGGGGGGCTTCAGGAGGTTCATGAAGCATTCGTTGTGGTAGACCGAGTTGGCCGCCTTCAGGTTCCAAAAGAGTATTTAGAGGCTGTTGGAATCGGAGGCCGAGCCAGTATGGAATTCGATGGAGAGAAAATTGTGATTACAGCACCTAAACCATTAGAGGGGGATGACAAATGAACAGCAGGTATGGTGGGAAAGGGAAAGTTAGGAAGGTACTAACCTTTGCCTTGGCTGCTAGCTTAACCGTAGGCTTGTTAGCCGGCTGCAGCAGCACGGATAAGGGAAAGGACAGCAAAGAAGAGAAGGTACTGCGTATCGGCATGCTGCATGGCTCGAATGATGATTCCTGGTTCCGGCAGCAATATACAGATATATACGAGTTCAACAATAATGTACGCATCGAAATCGTGCCAGCGGTTGATTCATCCGAATACCGTTACAGAGATTACAGCAATGAACAGTATGTCGAGCCGGACTATTATGAGGGTATGAAGAAATTGATGACGAGCAGCAATCCGGTGGATATCGTCATTGCAGATACAAATACCTTGAAACGGCTGGCCGAGGAGAATTTGCTTAAGCCGCTCGATCCCATGATTCAGGAGGATAAATTCGATACTTCCGATTTTGTCCCTGCGGTCATCGATTCGATCAAGGATATCGGCGGAGACAATAAATTATATGGACTGTCTCCGACCTTTAGCTCGTCCGCACTGTATTATAATAAGAAAATATTCGCAGATGCAGGTATTGAGCCGCCAACGGATGGCATGACATGGGATGAAGTGTTTGAAAAAGCCCGCCTGGTCTCCAAAGGGGAAGGAAAGGATCGGGTATATGGCTTCTCCTTCAATCGCTATCTAGGCAGCGAGCCTTATTGGGATATGCAGTATAGCTATGTATCCACATTGCAGCTGAGAGTGCACGACGAGAAGGCAGAAAGAATGACTGTAAATTCGCCGCAATGGCAGAAGGTATGGGAAACGATCAGCAAGCTCGCGAAAGATAAAATCATCCCGAGTTCGATGAATATGAACATGGATGAGTATTATTCTGAGGAGAATTACAGCCCGATTAGCGGGGATTTGTTCCTGTCGGGCAAGCTTGCCATGATGCTCGGTGAAAGCTACTACATAAATGAGATCACGGAAGCGAACAACAATGCGGATAAGATCAAAAATTTTAACCCTGTAGATTGGGATATCGTTACAATGCCGGTTCATCCAGAAAATCCGGGTATTGGTGGGAATATTTGGGTGGGGAATACATTCTCCATTAACAGCACAGCGCCGAACGCCGAGGTTGCTTGGGATTATATTAAATTCGTGAACGGAGAGGATTTCGCCAAGCTGAGATCCCGCAGTAACTCGTACGAGATGGTGTCCCGTAAATCGCATATTACGCCGAAGGCAGGATTGTCCTATAACATCGAAGCATTTTACCAGTTAAAGCCTATTCCGCCCGACAGTGCCGCGGAAGAAAAGCTCAAGCGTGAGATACCAGGACTGAATAACATACCTCATTCAGGCCGACCGCATTTCCAGGAAGTGCTTGAGAATAAGAAGACGCCGGAAGAAGCACTTAAGGATTGGGAAGAGAAGGGAAATAAAATGCTGCTGGAGCTTAAGAAAAATCCGAACGCGCATTTTAACGAGGATGGCTCGGTATATCAAATGAACTAATAATAAAATCTCGCTGGATTTTAAGCCGGCGGGATTTTTTTTTACTCGATGTTGGGTATTCTATAGCTATGATGACGTCGTATGAAGGTGATCAACAACATGTTCATCGACAAAATACATGAAGGGCAGGAACATCAGATGAAATGGGTGTATTTCAACAAGCTTTACAGAACGAAATTCCAGGCAGGCTGCTTGGCGAAAAGGCTTGTTCAGGACGGTTGGATTTACGGATTTGAGGAAATGAGGGAGGTAGAAATATTTCGTTCGCGTAAAGGAAAATACGGTGTTCGCTTTATTCCATAATTTTTGATGTAAAAGCTTGACGTCATGTATGGTTATCGTGTATATTATTAGTTGTCGCTATTTATTGACGCGGGGTGGAGCAGCACGGTAGCTCGTCGGGCTCATAACCCGAAGGTCGCAGGTTCAAATCCTGCCCCCGCAATTAATAGTCACCCCGTTCCCGGGCCCTTAGCTCAGTTGGTTAGAGCGGTCGGCTCATAACCGACTGGTCGGGGGTTCAAGTCCCTCAGGGCCCATACGAAAGCAAAACCCTTGCTATGCAAGGGTTTTTTGCTGTTTACAGGATTGGTAGATGGTAGATTTGCTCAATAGGGGCAATAAACGGCATCATTATAATCAGTCCTTGTGAGCGACGGCACTGATTTCGATCAGTTGCTCAGGGAACGCAAGAGATGTGACACCAATAAGACTCCCGGCAGGCCGATGTTGCCCCATATAGTCTTTAAATAGTTGAATACAAGGCTCAAAATGTTCTTTCACATTTGTCAGATAAATCTCAACATAAGCGAGATTAGACTTCGTAGCACCAAATCCTGCTAGCACCCGATCAAGGTTTTCCAGCGTCTGCCTGGTTTGCGCCTCGATATCCCCTTCGCCGATGAACGTGCTCTGCATATCATGGGAAAATTGCCCGGAAATGTAGATCGTGCCGTTGACGGAATAACCTTGGGAAATGCCGCTGTTTTCTTCCCAGGCAACACCGTGATTATAAGTTTTAGCCATTTTATTTTTACACTCCTTTAGCTCAAGGTACGATTAGTATAAAATGGAGATAGCAAAAAAAATAGTACGCACTTTATAGATAGATACTATCGGAAAGGATAGTGTAAACATGGGAATGGCGGATTACAAAGGTAAGGTTAAAAATATACAAGATACTCCGTTCGGATATACGTTATCAATCATTGGCGGGAAGTGGAAGATGGTGATTATTTACCTCCTGGCAGAAAACGAACCGATTCGTTTTAACGACCTGAAGAGACAAATTGGGGCCATTACTTATAAAATGCTGAGTTCACAACTTAAAGAATTGGAGGGAGATGGGATGGTCGAACGGAAAGAGTATCCTCAAATCCCACCAAAAGTCGAGTACCGTCTTACAGATAAAGCGAAAACACTGCTGCCTATTTTGGAAGGGTTATGTGAGTGGGGAGCGAAAAATCAACATCATTAAATTTGGTATTAGACAGAAATAAAGGAGGCATGCCGATCGTACCGGGGGCCGCTTAGTTCATACCGCCTTGTCGCTGTCGTCAGCACGAAGGATCGTTGGCGATAGCGCGGCAATTTTGATATTACTTCATATCGATAGGCATGGTGCACAAGCTATGGTTTCATGATCAGTGGCTTGCCTCTTCAAAGTAAATTAAGAATGCCGCCAATCAAAAAAATTGAGCCAAGCATAATAGCAACGACCCCACTAAGTTTTACAGAGTCGATATACATGTCGCTTGGTTCGGACTCACCTTTTACTTTCCATCCTTCGCTCATTCGCCATCCGAAGGTTGGTCTAAGAAAAGAGAATATGCCAATCCCAATAGTAAGTAGCCCTATTAATATAAGTGAAATGGCAAAGGACATCGAATCATCTCTCCCTATTATTGATTATTATTGATTATTATTGATCTGCAAATATTTTAATCATTAAATATTAAACTCCATCCCCCCTTACTTGATGTACCTACTGAATGCTGGAAAGAACAGCTCCAGTAAAGCGGGAATATTGAATAAAAGCAATACAAAAAATGTTATTCGAGTCAACGCCTTACTATAAATACGTTAAGAGCAGGAGTTTGTTTCAATATAAATTTGAAAAGGCCGCTGTCTAATGACAGCGGAGCAGAAACAATGTTATACATTAGCTGTAAATTGGTTATGTCGAAAAGAGCGATACCTAATTTCAGTTATTTTGCTTTAAAATGAAAAAAGGGAGTAGAAAGATATCCTGATGCGTTGCGGCAGTATGGATTTGGAAGGAGCTGCCTCGTCCATGTTGAATAATCATCCCTTTGTAGGTGTCAACATTTGATCGACTAAGTCGCTCATCCCTTGCCAGGAATCCTTGAGTTGATATTCATGCTGGATGTGCGCGTTCCAAGGGCGGGGGATCAGGAT
Organism: Paenibacillus lentus; assembly: GCF_003931855.1. Classification (NCBI taxonomy): domain Bacteria; kingdom Bacillati; phylum Bacillota; class Bacilli; order Caryophanales; family Paenibacillaceae; genus Paenibacillus; species Paenibacillus lentus. The sequence continues at coordinate 2,883,716 of NZ_CP034248.1, forward strand.
CGTTTTTTTGCCAGCTTCACTAGCAGCGATTATATTATGCGGACCGTCATCGATCAGAAGGTCAAAGCCAACCAAGTACTTGCGTTTCGCGACAAAAAAGTTCTCATAGGGGATAAAGGGAAGATGCTTCTGCATCCAATTCCATTTCTCCGGGACTGAAGCGGGGCGAGCTGCCGTGATAACAATAACATCATATTTCGTTGTCATTTTACGAATTTCTTCAATTGTATATTCATCAAAGATATCTAGCTCTTCATAAAGGCCAGGTCTGCCAAAGAAAGCTTCCTCTGTGCATTCCGGATGCCAAATACTGCTGAGGTCGAAGCTGGTAACCTGCTCCATCATAAGTTGAAGGTTTGGATATTGCGTATTATGATAATAGAGTGCTTTAGGTATTAAATGACAGATCGTGTCGTCCATATCGATGGCTACAATTTTTTTGCTCATAATAATAGGGTCTCCTAGCAGTTGACGTAATGTTTATTAATGATTGTATCGAACATCAAGTCCGTTGGCAATTTTAGGTTGCAGGGTGTGTAAACATGTTGATTCTGAATAATAACCTGGGGGTGGGGGTCTTGAAGAATGAATTCTATGTGGGATGGGGAACGTTGGCCTTAATTAATGCCGGTCTCGCGCAAGGGAAGAACAGAAGTGGATTGAACTGGTTCTTGCTTTCTTTATTACTTGGGCCGATTGCGACGCTTATTCTTGTTATTTCCGAGAAAAAGTAATTGAGATTAGCGTTTTTATACGGCAAATGGAGGTCACATTTGTTCCTCCTTCACTATTTCATAAACCACCGGACAATATAGCTGATCAATGACAGAATTACACTAATTAAAATACAGGTTACGATTGGAAAATAAAATTTGACGTTACCCTTATCGATAACAATATCCCCTGGGAGACGTCCAAGGTGGATGAATCTGCCCAGAAAAGACCAGAGCAAGCCCACGATGATGAGGGCTGCTCCGGCAAAGATCAATATTTTCGGCATGTTGTTCATTGAAGCTCTCTCCTCTAAGTCGAATGGTCATTCTTTTTCTGATTTTTCGTAAGCGATTAAGGTAACCTCGTTCCCGGTCGCCCTTGTAATAGCCGCCTCGGCTTCTTTGATGATCGATACTGCCGTTTCCTCTTCATTCAGCAGGGCAACTTGGTAATGGTCAGATGTAATTTCCATCAAATTAACCTCCAGTCGAAATGGATGATACGATGTAGTGTGTCCTGAGATTTCGGCTTGATGTAAGGAGGAGGGAAGGGATACCTTACCAATACCCTATCAAAAAAAACGGCAGATGACTATATCCTAAGCGGTGTCAGTTTTTTGTTAAAAGGACTTGCAACTCTGTACAAGATCGTGTTATAATCATCAATGCAGGATTTTTTGATTTTAATTTTGAAGACATTTAAGAAGGCACTAATTTATGTGCCGGGGTGGCGGAATTGGCAGACGCACAGGACTTAAAATCCTGCGGTAGGTGACTACCGTACCGGTTCGATCCCGGTCCTCGGCATTACGAGAAACAAAATGGTCATTTCAACGTTAAATGTGCGTTGAGATCGCGCAGGTCCTGCGGTGCTTTGCGACAGCTAATTTTTGACGACAGAACTATGAAAACAAACGTCTCACCGTTATATGCGGCGGAGGCGTTTTTTCATGGTAAGATCATGGCAAGATTAAGCTCTCTTGAAAGCGAGCGGCAGTTCTTATACAGATGGATTACCTTGAAGCAATAAATACTTCGTTTGAATTATGAAAAGGGGAATCATCATGAGTGAAGAGATATTCGGCAACGATTGGGATCAGGTACTTGCTGCCGAGATAGGCAAGCCGTATTTCCATGAGCTGATGAATTGGCTGAATGAAGAGTATAGGGTACATACCATTTTTCCGCCTCGATCATACTTATTTCAGGCATTAAAGCTGACGAGCTACAACGATACAAGAGTAGTAATACTCGGACAGGACCCCTATCATGGTGCAGGGCAGGCGCATGGATTAAGTTTCTCTGTGCTGCCGGGTGTGAAAATACCCCCATCGCTGCGAAATATCTATAAAGAGCTATCCAGTGATTTGGGGATCTCCATACCCCCGGAAGGGACTCTGACGGCCTGGGCTGAAGAAGGCGTGCTGCTGTTGAATACGGTGCTGACCGTTCGTGAAGGGCTTCCCGGCTCACACCAGGGCAAAGGATGGGAGAAGTTCACGGATGCGGTTATTGAGGCGCTTAACGAGAGAGAAGAGCCCGTAGTGTTTATTCTGTGGGGGAATCATGCTCAGAAAAAAGGAGCTCAAATTAATACGAAGCGCCATCTTATTATCGAATCGGCTCATCCAAGCCCGTTGGCGGCAAGACGGGGTTTTTTTGGTAGCCGTCCCTTTTCAAGGACGAACGTATTTCTTGAAGCTCAAGGTAAGCGCCCGATCCATTGGGAAGCAATCAATTCCCATGAAATGACGAAAAAGTAGGACAAACGAATTATTTTTTATGAAAAAGGTTACGAAATTAAGCCTAAATGACGATATAAACTCAGTAGAGCTGGGTCTTTACCCCGGTAATAAGTGACAACAAAGGAGAGAAATGGATGATTCCGAACAGGAAAATGACGAAGTGGCTCCTCACTATGGTGCTGCTCATTGCCGCTGTATTCCCGACTAGCGTCTTTGCTGCCTCCGGCGATGTCTTATCAATTGATATTGAAGGCTCCGGGGCAACGCTAGAACTTACGGTAGGCAAAGGAACAAAGCAATTGAAGGTATGGGCGACGGTGGAGGGTTCTTCGGTCAAGAAGGACATTACTCGCGCCGTTAGCTGGTCATCGGATCAGCCTGATACTATTAAAGTAGATAACGGGCTCCTAACGCCGCTGAAGAGCGGGACCGCTACAATTACGGCTGTCTACAACAATTCCGCGGTAGATACGATTGCCGTCAAAGCAGTGGATACATACAAGGATTTGACTCTAGAGTATGCACTGAAGGGGAAATATAAGCTTGGAGCTGACGAGGCGGACCTTAATGTTCAAGCTAAGGCAACCATCGAGAACACGAACGGTTCGTTGGCCGACGTAACTCAGGATACCCAGTGGACCTCCTCTAATACGTCCGTGCTAACGATCGAGAAAGGTAAGATCACGCTTGTTGGAGAAGGTAAAGCGACAATTACAGCTAAGTATGCCGGTTTGACGGCTTCTTTCGAGGCCACTGTCACATCTCCATACTCCGAACTAAAACTTGTGTATGCGAATAACGATGAGCTAGCTGAGGACATTGAGCTGGTTGTCGGTGATCATGAGATTGAACTCAAGGCTAACTCTATTCAAGCGAGCGATCATTCAACGCTGGACGTAACCAGCAAAGCTGAATGGTCGACCTCCGATAAAGGCGTTGCCACAGTTGAGGAAGGCAAGATCAAAGCTGTTGCCGTAGGTAAAGCGACGATTACAGCTGAATATCTGGGAGCAAAAGGTCAAGTGGACGTTTATGTGCGCACTCCATATGAAGTGATTGTACTTAAACCGTCATCCGACCAAGCGCTGTTCATCGGTGAGCGTTTGGAAGCCAAAGCTGAAGTCAGAAGCAGTGCCAATGCGACGGATGATGTAACTGCAGCAGCTGAGTGGACGTCTTCCAATCCCCTGGCTGTTACGGTAGAAAAGGGAGTAATCTCTCCTAAAGCTGTAGGCACTTCTATGGTTAAAGTAGACTATCAGGGCATCAGCAAAAGCATCAAGGTAACAGTTCAACCGACGATTACCAAGCTCGAAGCCGATAAAACGGAGCTGGAATTGTTCAAGGATGAATCGCTAAGTGTACCCAAGGTAAAAGCCACCAAGCTGGATGACGAAGAAACTGATTTCAGCAAGGAAGTTGTTTGGACTTCGAACAATGAGGACATCGTGAAAATTGAGGACGGCAAAATTGTAGCGAAGGATACGGGGACGACCAAGATCATCGCAAAATTGCCTGAATCCAAAGTTACAGCCGGTTCTGCACTCGCGGTTCGCAGCAGTTCGGTCGAAGTAGAGGTTACTGTAAAAGAAAGGGTACTCGCTCTTATCAGCGAAGAGGAAAGGCTGAACCTTGTAGTCGGCGAAGAAAGCCCGTTCCCTAAAGTAGCCGTTGTGTGGGAGAACGGAAATGAAGAAGCAGATATCTCCAGTGAGATAACATGGACGATTTCCAATAGCAATGCGGTTATCAAAGACTCCGCTAACGGTAAAACGATCAAAGGCTTGATTAAAGGATCGGCAACTTTAAAAGGAACGTATTCGAACAAGACGATCAGTATCCCGATTACAGTAGAACAAAAAATTACGAAGATTGTTGTCGAGCCGGTGAACATTGAGCTTAACCTAAAGAGATCCAAGGCGATTAAAGTGACGGGGTACTATTCGAACGGACAGAAAGTAACCCTATCTTCCAAAATGAACTGGCAATCTTCCAATACAAATGTTGCGACAATCAGTTCTACATCGGTTAAGGCCGTTGGGGAAGGCTCCGCTACTTTGACTGGTTCCTACCAAGGTCATAATGCAACTGTCAATGTCAAGGTTGTGCCTAAACTGACCAAGCTGACAGTTGACGAGAAGAAGCTTACGTTAGCCCCTGGAGCTAGCAAGTCAGTTGTCGTAAAGGCCACATATGATACGGGTGTGACATCCGTTGTAACTGGAAGCGCGGAATGGACAAGCTCAAAGCCATCTGTAGCCAAGGTAACAGCCGGAAAAATTGAGGCGGTAGGCAAAGGCAGGACATCGATCAAAGGTAAGTTAGGTGGAAAAACTGTAACAATATCCGTAACGGTAAAATAAAGTATTCATCATTCATCCCAAACATTACTCCAAGTAAAAATAGGGGCGTCCAATAAGTCCCCAAAATAAAAAGTTGAGCGGAAAAACCTAATGTTCTCCGCCCAACTTTTTTTTATTCTGTCGCTTTTCCAGGAAAGCAGTGAGGCGGATGCCCGCCACCTTCAGTAGATTGTGGGCCAAGGCCAAAATCCCTTTTTGTAAATGATTGAAAAGCTAATGGTTGATTCTGGTTAGAGCATCGAATATAATAAGAAGAACAAATGTTCTAATTTGTTCGTTGTCAAAGCGCAAGGTTAGAGCAACTAGAAAAGGACAATGATAATTCAATGAAGAAACGTTATTCAAGTTTTAAGTTTAGTGCAATTATTGCGGGTTTGTTGGCTATGCTGCTGGTGTTATCTGGCTGTTCCTTGGAATGGGAGCTGGATCATTCGGCGAATTTTGACCGTAGATCCACGATAGACTCGGATCGCTTACGCGTCATTTTTCTTGATGTGGGTCAAGGTGCGTCTCAATTGCTAATCAGTCCTTCCGGAAAGACAATGCTTATCGATGCCGGGAATAATGATCAGGAGCAGGCTATGCTTGATTATTTGAAGCAGTACGGTGTCAACCGTCTGGATATTGTGATAGGGACACATCCAGATGCAGATCATATTGGCGGTTTGGATCGAGTGATTGACCATATCGATGTTGGTGAAATTTATATGCCCAAAATTCAAGCAAATACGAAAACCTTCGAATCTTTGCTATTGTCAATTAAAAATAAGGGACTTAAGGTCAAGACGGCAAAGGCAGGCCTTGTCCTCGATTGGGATGACGAGATCAAGGTGACGATGGTTGGCCCTGTTAATGTCTCGGACAGCAAGAACAATATGAGCGCTGTAGTTAAAGTGGTATACGGCAATACCTCCTATTTGCTGACTGGCGATGCTGAGCGTGAGAGTGAGAAGGATATGATGGAATCGGGAGTAGATTTACAGGCAGATGTGCTGATGATCGGGCATCATGGCTCCAAGTCTTCTTCTACGTTAAGTTTCCTGAAGAAGGTTGCGCCGCAATTCGGCGTCATTCAGGTCGGTGATAACAATTATGGACATCCGACTTCGACTGTATTGGAACGGCTTAGCAAGCAGGGGATTGAGGTATATCGCAATGACCTACATGGAACTGTGGAAATTGCTTCAGACGGACATACATACCGGATCACGACCGAGAGGTGAGCGTAATGAAGGTTGGAATCATAGAAGGGTTTGAAGGTGAATATTGCATTATTGAAGTGGATGGCGTTACGAGGGACGTGCCTCGCAGGTTGGTGAGTGTCAGCGCCAAGACCGGCGACGTCGTGGAATGGAACGGGAGTCAGTGGAATACGAATATTCAGCAAACGAAGGAACGAAGCGATTATATAAAGTCTTTGATGAATGACGTGTGGGACGATTAATTGATCGATGTTTGGGGGATGAGTGATGAAATTGTCTAAGCCACTAATTGGGGAGTATCCCCAGCATTTTGAGGAATATATTCGTGATGTGCCCGAGAGTCAGTTATTATCTATACTGGAGCTTCAGCCAGAGGAAGTTATGCTTAAACTGGGTACGCTCTCAGAGGAAGCCGGTAATTATAAGTATGCCGCAGGAAAGTGGAGCCTCAAGGAAGTGCTCGGACATGTAACAGATACGGAGCGCGTGATGAGCTATCGTCTGCTGCGGATTGCCAGAGGGGATAAGACGCCGCTTCCGGGCTTTAGCGAGGAGTTGTTTGTTAGCTATGCTAACTTTGATCGCTTGTCGATCTTACAGCTTCTGAAAGACTTCTCGACCGTTAGGGGAGCTACATTGGCTCTTATCCGTCAGTTAGATGATGAAGCCTGGCAGCGAACAGGTACTGCGTGCGACGAACTAATATCCTGTAGAGCGCTGGCATTTATTATCGCAGGTCACGCGAAGCATCACTTTAAGATGATTCGTGAACGCTATTTACAGCATTAAGGCGAGTACCTTGAACTGTACTGAATTATAAAAGAGCTGCTTATCGATGTATCGTGTACTCGATAGCAGCTCTAATTTAATATGTTTTATGTTATTCTGAGGAAATGATTAATGTCATAGTCCCACTAAGCACGTATGGGCCAAAGGAGACGGGAAGGATAAAATGATCCCCTTTGCTCAACGCATATTGATGATCGCCAAGGAGTAATTGACCCTGGCCTTCAATCACGCTGCATATCGTGTATTTTGTGCTGGCCTCGAGGCTAGCAGCGCCATGGACATCCCATTTTTGCACGGTAAAAAACTCATTCGATACAAAGGAAGTTATCGTTATTCCTTCTCGGCTAAAGGTATCATAGGTTTCCTGTTTGTACGATTGGGGGACTGTCGTGACTTCAATCGCTTTTTCCAGATGAAGCTCGCGGGTATTTCCATCCTTGTCTTTACGATCATAATCGTAGACACGATATGTTGTATCGGAGCTCTGCTGTGTCTCAAGGACAACAATTCCTCTCCCCAGCGCATGAATTGTGCCGCTAGGTACGTAGAAGAAATCGCCAGCCTGCACGGGAACCTTGGTCAGTAATCCCTCCCAGTTCCCTTCCTCTATCCACTTGACAAGCTGCTCCTTGGAATTGGCCTCATGACCGTAAATGATCTCTGCGCCAGGCTCTGCATCGACAATATACCAGCATTCGGTCTTGCCTAATTCGCCGTTCTCATGCTCACCTGCATATTGATCATTCGGATGAACTTGTACGGATAAATCGTCAGATGCGTCTAGAATTTTAGTCAACAAAGGAAAAACTGGTGACTTGGAATGGAATAATTCCTGATGGGAGGACCATAGCTCTCCTAGAGTTAAGCCTTGGTAAGGCCCATCCTTGACAACGCTTTGTCCGTTGGGGTGCGCAGAGACGGCCCAGCATTCTCCTGTTTTCGTATTGGGGATCTCATAGTTGAACAGTTCGGCCAGCTTGCTTCCGCCCCAAATACGCTCTTGAAATACAGGCTTTAGAAAAATTGGCTGTTGATTCATTAGGGGTAACTTCCTTTCTTCTCTTTCAGTGTTTTTTAATATTTCATATGGATTAGGGCTGCAGCCCCGATCAGACCAGCATCCTGATTCAATGCCGCCGGCACAATCGGTGTGCTCTGCCCGGATGGGTTCAACGCGCAATTTTGCACATAGTTCTGTACGGCCTTAAACAGGGGTTCGCCTACTTGTGACACACCTCCCCCAATGACCAACTTCTCCGGATCGAACGTATTGATCAGCGTAACGCAGCCGATGCCGATATAGCGATATACTTGATCGACGAGCTTCCTCATGTCAGTATGCCCTTCCTCAGCCAGCTTGAACACTTCTTTGGAGGTGACATCCCTGCCTAGCAGGCGGGAGGCTCGCTTAGCGATTGCTGTGCCCGAAGCGATAAATTCCCAACAGCCTTGCTGGCCACAAACGCAGTCTCCGGCAGAAGGATCGATAACGAGGTGTCCGACGTCTCCGGCATTACCTGTCGAGCCGGTAATCAGTTTGCCGTGAGAGAATATCCCCGCGCCGATCCCGGTGCTGATCGTAATGAAAATAAAATGCTCGGTATCCTGAGCAGCCCCTTGCCATTTCTCTGCAAGGGCAGCAGCCGTGGCATCATTCTCGAACGTAATCGGCGACGCAAAATGTCTTTTCAAGGAATCAATTAAGGGGAAATTATGCCAAGCTGTCATATTTGGAGGCTTTACGATATGACCTGTCTTCGTATTCAGTGGGCCGGGTGCTCCCACCCCGATGCCAGCTAAATGAGCTTCGTTCAGCTTTTGCTCCGCAAGCATTTGCTTGGCTGCATCGGCCATGCGGCTTACCATATGATGCGGGTCAATCGATAGATCAGTAGGCAGAGATGTCTTAGCACATACTGTTCCAAGCGAGTCGACGATCCCGATGGCTGTCTTGGTACCGCCGATATCGATGCCTATCGCGTATTTTAGTTCCAAGTCGAATACCTCCTGTGTTGCATCTATTTTACTTTACAAACTTGACAAAAGTAAATTATGTAAAGTATATTTAGGTCAAGTTTATCATGTTTTGAGAGGATTGAAAAGAATGGCCCGGAGAAAGAGAGTATCTATGCAGGATATCGCGGATAAGCTGGAAATTTCTAAAAATGCTGTATCGCTTGCTCTTACCAACAAGAAAGGGGTAAGTGATGAATTGCGCAGCCGAATTATTCATACGGCAAAGGAAATGGGGTATGGGCCCTATGCGATCAGCGAGAGCGGCGAGTCTAATATTCTTGTGCTCGTTCCCGAGCGAATTATGAGTTATCAGGATAACGATCATTTTCAATTTTTCCATGATATGATCTGGGGACTAGAGAAAAGCATTCGAAGCAAAGGCTTCAATGCCGTCATTGCTCCCATCGACCGCGAATCCGAACATCGCCTTCAACTGCCGCGCTTGTTTACGGATATTTCTTACCGAGGCATTATATTATTTGGAATTACACATCCTGAATACGCGCGAGTTGTCTGGGAGCAGGAGGTTCGGCTCGTGATGATGGATTCTTACTATCGGGAGCTGCCTTGCCCAGTCGTAACTTCGGCGAATATGGAAGGCGCATATGAAGCTGTGTCTTATCTTATTGACTGCGGACATAAAGACATTGGATTTATCGGCCCTGTCAACTTAACGACTAGTCATGAGGAACGTTGGCTAGGTTATTGGAAGGCAATGCAGAGCGGCGGGCTTAAGATTCGAGGAGAGAATTGCTTGACATCATCGGCAGGTTATGATTATACGGCAGAGGAAATAACGTCTTTCCTGTCCGGGCTTTCTGAGCTGCCTAGTGCTTTTTTTTGCAGCAATGACCGGATTGCCTTTATCTTGGCTGAACTTCTGCAGGAACGGAACATCGCTGTCCCTGAGGAGTTATCCATTGTGGGTTATGATGATCTCCAGTATGACAGCAGCTCGGGCGTGAATATGACAACGATGCGTGTAGAGAAAGAGAGGATGTGTGATGCTGCAGCGACGCTGCTTCTGTCCCTGAATGAACCATCTCGGGAGGCTATTCGCTGGAGTGTAGCTCCAACGCTACTTGTGCGCTCATCTGTGCAAATGAAGGGAGATTGAGCCGTAAGGCAGAGGAGAAGTAAAAATAGTCTGTCATTGTAACATTGCGTAAAGCAAAATAAACGGCTGTCTCTATAAAGAGACGGCCGTTTATTCAATGATGAAATTATTATTTGCTTAAAGCTGCTTCATAACGCTTCTCAACTTCAGACCAATTGATAACGTTGAAGAATGCTGCAATGTAGTCAGGACGCTTGTTTTGGTATTTTAAATAGTAAGCATGCTCCCAAACGTCCAGACCCAAAATAGGGGTTTTACCTTCCATAATTGGGGAATCCTGATTAGGCAAGCTGTAAACAGACAGTTTACCGTCTTTGTCGACCGCCAAGAATGCCCAGCCGCTTCCAAAACGAGTTGTAGCTGCTTTTGTAAAGTCCTCTTTGAACTTGTCAAAGCCGCCAAGCTCGTTGTTGATGGCGTCAGCAAGCTTTCCGGATGGTTGCCCGCCGCCGTTTGGTCCAATCGTTTCCCAGAAGAGGGAGTGGTTGGCATGGCCGCCGCCGTTGTTGCGAACCGCTGTGCGGATGCTCTCAGGAACGCTATCCAGGTCAGCGATCAGATCCTCCACAGACTTGGATTGAAGTTCTGGAGCAGATTCTAACGCAGCGTTCAGGTTCGTTACGTAAGTATTGTGATGGCGATCATGGTGAATCATCATCGTTTGCTCGTCAATATGTGGTTCTAGAGCGTTATTTGGATAAGGTAGAGCAGGTAATTGGTGTGCCATAATTTAAATCATCCTCTCTATTATATGTAATGCCATTTTTTATCCTCACAATGCTTATTATAAATATTACCGAACACTTAGTCAACTTAAATGTATGTTAAGTATATTAAATGGGTAGTTAGTATTGACAAACGGTAGGGCGTTCATCATAATAATTGAACTGTAACGACATCGTACATTTGGGGTGAATACCGTGGGCTTGGGGATCGTTGTAGTTGAAGTATGCGATAGCAATTTGCTTAGTTCGCTAGAGCTGGAACAGCTGGAGGAGGAATATCCCGAAATAGCTGTTCTTCGCTTGGATTGTCTAAGCTTATGCGGGCTCTGTAAGTTAAGACCTTATGCTATGGTTAATGGCAAGCGTGTATTCGCCAAGACGGCCGGAGAGTGCGTGCAGCTCATTAAGCAGACCATCGAGGAGGAGCTTCGAGCTTTTGACAATACAGACGGTTTAGATGATTTAGACATATAGCTTAGTGTTACCTGTTTATTTATACCCTATAGCAGGCAAAAGAAAACCTTCGGCGCTAAAATTAGCGGGCCGAAGGTTTTTTAATATTATGGACTAGAACTTGGTAAAAAGACTTATTCACGATTGGAAATGATATAAATGCATCTTTCCCCATCTTGGGCTAGGCATTCTGTACGTTTGACCTCTGTATTCAATAAAGACTTGAATAGGCTTAATTCGCAATCACAAGCTTGGTTATAGCGGTTAGCGATTTGGGAAATCGGACAGTTATGCTCCTTTAGAACATAATTACCGTCGTCATTTTGCTCGAATTCCGTCATATAGCCATTTTCGTTTTGAATTTGCGCGAGCTTTTTTACTTTCTCGGCAAAAGGGATTCCTTCCATGCTGCTCTCATACTGCAGTTTAAGCTTATCTCGGCGTTTCTCGAAGAGAAGCCTGATCGTTTCTTCGCCAACCTCATTCTCCAGTTCTCCAAGCAAATCAAGGGTCAGTGTATGATAGTTTTTTGGAAAAAGGCCTTCGGCCAATTCAGTTAGCCCATATACCGATGTCGGCCTGCCCATCGTCTGGCGAATCAATTTGGACTCAATCAGTCCGTCTCGCTCCATTGTGCTGAGATGACGCCTTACGGCCATTTCTGTAATTTGCAATTCGGACGTAATTTCTTTGGCGCTGAGGGAACCGGACATTTTCAGCATGTGCAGAATTCGTTCTCTCGTCGGCAGCTTATTTAGTTGGTTCATAATGACACTCCTTGCTAGAATGACATTAGCTGTTGTTCACAGCTAGGACTGCTTCCTGACACTCGCTGCTGCAAAATCCGTGATGCTCATCCTCGCAGGTTTCACAGCAAACATATTGGAGATTGCAGACAGGACAGTTGATATAACGGTCATTCGTATCACCGCAATGGTAGCAGCTGGCGATAACGATATCCTCGTCGGTTCGGTTAATCGGTACGGAGATCCGTTCGTCAAAAACATAACATTTGCCATCGAATAGACGTCCCTGAACTTCGGGATCCTGGCCATATGTGACGATTCCGCCTTCCAACTGGGCTACGTCTTTGAAGCCTTCGTTGAGCAGGAAGCCGGTTAATTTCTCGCAGCGGATTCCTCCAGTACAATAAGTTAAAACTTTCTTATCCTTATATTGGCTTAAGTTATCACGGATCCATTCCGGGAACTCCCGGAATGATTCGACCTCGGGACGAATGGCGCCGCGAAAATGGCCGATATCGTATTCGTAGTCGTTGCGGCCGTCAATGATAATGACGTCGTCCTGCTGCAGCTGTTCATGGAATTCGACCGGTGACAGCCGTTTTCCACTAATTTTATTCGGATCAAGCTCATGCTCATAGCGGAAAGTGACCAATTCTTTCTTGTGGCGGACGAACATTTTTTTGAAGGCATGGCCTTCGACTTCATCGATTTTAAATACGATGTCGTGGAACAACGGATTGGCCCGCAGGTGGTCCATGTATTTCTGCGTTTGCTCTATCGTTCCGGATACGGTTCCATTGATTCCTTCAGACGCGATAAGAATGCGCCCCTTAAGTCCGAGATGTTTGCAATATTGCAAATGCTCGGTAGTAAAAGTTTCTGGAGATTCGATGTGTACAAATTTATAATATAGTAACACGCGGTATGCGGGTTTGCTCATTTTGATCACCTATCTATATTGGATTCTTCTGCATTGTAGTGAATTTTAACTACTTAGTCAATATTAAAGTATAGTAAGTATAGTAACGAAAATCTACAGGATAATTAAAGGAGATATACTTATGCCTCGAACAGTTGGCTTTATTTATGCACACCCAGATGATGAAACGTTTGGCTGCTCTTTTCTGATTCGGCAGATTTCGGATGAGGGTACGAAGGTAGTTTTGCTGACCGCGACGCAGGGTGAAGCAGGGAAGAGTGGCAGGCTTGGTGCAATGACACGAGAAGAGCTGGCCGCAATCCGGGAACAAGAATTGCAGAGGGCCGGAGAGATTTTGGGCATCAGTGAGATTGAGCACTTAAGGATGGGAGACGGTAGGCTTCAGGAAGTGAAGCAGGAGGTGCTTGCTGACCGTATTATCGAATTTCTCAATAAGCATCAAGCTGAAGTGGTCGTTACTTTTCCCGCTGACGGCATATCAGGCCATCCTGACCATATTGCCATTCATCATGCGGTAAATCAGGCGGTTTTCAGCGGGGCATGCAGTTCCGTTCAAAAGCTTTATTATAACGTGATGGGGATTCAGGAGTCCCAAGCTATGGGAACGGCGGTGCTGGAGATCAAAGGAGGGGGGCATGAGGAGGTGAAGGCGAAGGCTTTGACGGCTCATGAATCCCAGATTCTATCGATCGAGCGAGTATTCGGCAAGTTGGACGAGGGTCCGCCTTGGCATTTCTCGCCGGAATTATTCCTGCTCGTGTGGGAGCGGGGGAGCTTTTACCCGGCAAAGCAAGAGCGTTCCATTTTTGATGATTTGCTATAGGGAGTCCAAAGAATTATAAAAAGGCTGCTCCTCGAGAGGAACAGCCTTTTTTACGAATTGTAGTGTTTCAACTTGTGGCTTATGCACCATGGTTAACTTTCAATTGTGGCTTTCCGGCAGGCGCTTCTGTTTTGGTTACTGCTTTGTCTTTGTTGAACAGCCCGCGAAGGTAAGGGAGAACATAGTAGTCTAATCCGATTTTGCCTGCATTAGCTGCGGCTACGATGATCAGTACTTCAAGCAGAAGCATTTGCGCATTCGTGCTTACGGTTCCCGAGAAAAGGAACGCGGCGTTCATTACGAGTCCCATCAGCGCTGCAAAAGTAGTGAAGGTGCCTAGAATCAAACCAAGACCGACTAGAAACTCTCCATAAGGAACGAGGATGTTAAAGACATCTACGCCTGGAAGTGCAACATTTTCTAGGAATACCCCCCACCATCCCTGTACTGTCGGATTCTCACCAGTACTTTTAGCGATAGCTCCAGCGAGGTAGCCTTCGGCATTAAATCCGCCTGTAATTTTGCCCCAGCCTGCTTTCATCCATGCTATACCAAGATAAATTCGAATGACTGTCAGGAACCACATTGCAAATTTATTTGTTCTGAGGAAATTGTTAAACATAATTACCACTCCTTGTTTATAATCCAATTTTGTTTTTTGTTTTTGGGATGATCATCTTTGATGTCTTTATTATAAGTGATTTTTTTCACAACATATGTGATTTAAATCACAATTATTAAATTTTTAATAAATTAATTTTTAACTGTTATAAAAAAAGAAAGCGGAGAAGGATGAGCTTCTCCGCTTTACCTTAAGATCTAGGCGAAACATCTGTCCGCACGACGCCAACATCGGACGCATTAATGGCAAATGAATTGCCGCCCTGTCCTGTGCTGGAGCGAGCGGACTGGGTAACATGGACAACATTCCTGCCATTTTTCCAATGACGTCGCTTATTTGTTTTTTTTGAACGCATTCTCTTCACCCCCCTTCATCAGAGGCTTGGCTCGTTAACTAAGGGAGAAGTCAGCGCTCACGCTTTTTGAAAATTTTCACGTTAATTGCATTGCTTGCTAGGGCGTTTCCTAAATGTGCTTTAGCCTGCGCAGATTGGATGATTTGGATGATCAGATAGCGGTTTTTTCCGACTTTGCGTCGGTAAGTCTTCACATTTGTCCGGATCAATTCCTTCGTCTCCTTTCCGTGAAACGGAACTGATTATAACTATGCAAGGAGTAAGGACAAAGGTATCGGCGAATGGCTAGGAAGCCATAGAACTCCGGAAAATCAGTGGGTGACTTTTTCCAGCAGGTGATCAGGCGTCACTTTGTGGGACAGCAGTTCAGATACGGTCACGAAGGAGTAGCCCCGCTTTTTGAGCTCGGGCAAGATCTGTTTAAGGGCCTCGATAGTTTGATTGCTATTCGCTACATAATCATGCATGAGGACGATGTCGCCGCTGCGTGCACCCGAGAGCACTCTCTTGACGATTTTATTCACACCGGGAGCTTTCCAGTCTTTCGTATCCTGATGCCAAGACCATAGGATGAACTTCAAATCATTCTGTTTGGATACCTGAATGAGCTCTTCATTATAAAAGCCTCCCGGAGAACGAAAGAGTGCTGCTTTATAGCCGGTTGCTTGGAAAATAATCTGCTGGGTTTTGCTGAGTTCATTTTGCATTTTACTTTTCGCCATACCTCGAAACGAAGGATGCTGGTAGGAATGGTTGGCTACCTCATGTCCACGGGCCAGCTGCAATTGAACAATTTCAGGGTACTTCTCGACTCGTTCCCCTACTACGAAAAAGGTAGCTTTAGCGTTGTATTGATCCAGCACGTCTAGAATTTGCGGCGTCTGGCGATGATCCGGGCCATCATCGAACGTCAGGGCAATATACTTGTCTTCGGTAGGTACCTCCCAAACGATATCCCCGCGTTCCTCATAATAGGCTCTATCCTTGAATTGGGATGCTGGTTGAGCGGATGATTGTTGCGGGGTTAAGGGGAAGACCAGGGTAAATATTAGAATCAGCAATCGTGTGTATTTAGACATTTGCCTGCATTCCTCCATTATGCGGTCGTTAACTAACGTTTGTTATTTTGCTGCAATGCAAAGATTTTATCCCTGTTTTAACATAACCGCACATCCAAGCAGGCTTGTTGAAAGACGATGTCGAATAAGATGATTGCGGGGAGGTGATGAGGATGAAGAGAAACCGTGTAAAAACATTCTTCAACACAAATATTGGTGATCTTGAAAAGGAGATCAACGACTGGCTCTACGAAAATAGAAGATTTACCGTCCAGTCTATACAGTATTCTTCACAAGGGGACCATTTTAGCGCCCTCGTATGGTACTTAGTGTAATCATTCTTTTTTCCTCGTATAGACGAACCAAAAAACCTTTGAAGCCAACGGCTTCAAGGGTTTATGGTAGTACGTTCTCAGTTAACCCGATCCTCTCAAAGTAACGCTACAAAGAATAGTTTTTAAGTTTGTTTCTCGCTTCAACCTGCTTGAATAAGCAATATTTAATAATATCCGAGCGAGTCGATTCCTTCATATGAACAAATTCCAGTGATACTTTAAAGTTGTTGTCCGGCAGTTTTGCACAGTTTACAATTTTCCCATAAAACTCGATCGTATTTTGGGAATTGTTTGTCTCAAGGTGCATAATGCCGGCTATGAGCTTCTCTGTCTCAACTGCAAAGCTGCAGAGAAATGATAGTCCTCCCCCACTAATATCCTTTGTCGTCACCTTTATAAATTCATCAATTTCAGAATGCTCTATCGATTTGAGGTTCAAATTTAATTCCACCTCGACGGGGACGCGAAAGAATCGCCTTCTCTGTGCCTTTTTTATACGATCGACGGAGGGGGCTTGGAACCATAGCTGACTATGCAGTAAATTAAGTTGGGTATCAAAGGAGTACAGTGCCCGCTCCTCATTATGAAAATATACAGTTACAGACATATGGTTTGTCACAGACAAATATCGGTTCATACGATTGATTGGTTTTTGTATGTAAATGCGATTGTGATCTTGATGGTTAACTTGTGTTTTATACATGACTCCTTCAAACGTTTGAAGCTCGAGCAGTTGGCCTTTCCAAAACTCGACTATAGCCGATCCTTCCATGATTTATCTCCTTTCGCCAGTATTGCTCTTATTCGATTACAACAAATTCAACTCTACAATACCTATACATGTAAGCGATTCCCGGGGCTGTCAAGTTTTTGTAGAGCCCATTCTTGTAAAATATGGGGTAAGGGGGGGAATCAATGAACATAGAAGGCAGTTATAATTTGTATATTGTGGCACTTTCAGTAGTTATCGCCGTATTAGCATCATACTCCGCATTAAACATAGTGACAAAGATTTCTCTCGCGAAGGGAAAAACCAGGTTCTTTTGGTTGCTGGCGGGCTCCTTAGTGATGGGCAACGGCATTTGGTCAATGCATTTTGTTGGAATGCTGGCTTATCATACGCATATGACGGTTCATTACGATATCTGGTTTACGTTAGGTTCGCTGCTAGCAAGTGTAATCGCTTCATTCATAGCATTTTATATCACCATGCCTCGAAATACGAATTGGTATAAAATCGCCGGCGGCGGCTTCATTATAGGCAGCGGAATCGTCACGATGCACTACATGGGAATGGAAGCCATGATCATACCCAACGCTATCTATTACGATCCAGTTTTGCTGGTGTTGTCGATAATTATTGCATTAGTGGCTTCTTACTTGGCTTTGCTGCTCTTCTTACATTTTCAAAGCGAATCGAAGACAAGTTGGGTTAAGTGGTTGTCGGCAGCCCTCATGGGCATTGCCATTTGCGGGATGCATTATACGGCTATGGAGGCCGTCAAGCTTCAGCATCCTGCAGCGGCCAAAGCGATGGCGCCAACGCCTGCCGGGCAAGAACTATTTTTGCTGCTCTGTGTTATGATTGTCATCTTCATTATTCTGCTCGTATCCTGGGGAGCGCTAATCTTTGAGCGGCACGTACTGGAAAAGTTGGCTTACCTGGACTCGGTTACCGGATTGCCCAACCGCAACGAAATGAACCGCTTCTTCGATTCGCATGTCGGCACTGAAAAGATTGGAGTTCTATTTCTAGATTTAGATCAGTTCAAGGCGATAAATGATACGCTCGGTCATAACATCGGCGATTTGCTCATTCAAGAAGTCGGCATTCGCCTTCGTCAATTCATTCGCGAGGACCAGCAAGCATTTCGCATTGGCGGCGACGAGTTCCTATTCATTATCAAGCAATGCAATACGGCGCGCGCAGAGCAACTTGCCCACAAAATTTTGTACAGCATTAAGCAAGTATACTATATTGAGGGTAATGAATTATACGTCACAGGCAGCATTGGGATCAGTATTGGCTCGATTCAGGATTCCAACCGATCTGTATTGCTCAAGACAGCGGATACGGCAATGTATAGAGCTAAAGGGTTAGGCAAAAACCAAATCTGCTTCTATAGCGAAGAGATGGGCCTTCAGTTAGTTCGTAAAATGGAACTGGAGAAGGATCTCCAGCTCGCCTTGGAAAATAATCAGTTTTTCATTATGTATCAACCTAAGTGGAACGTAAAAACCAACAGCCTGGTTGGATTCGAGGCGCTAATCCGTTGGCAGCATCCAAGACTCGGCCTGGTTGCTCCGGGGGAGTTCATTCAAATTGCAGAAGGGACAGGGCTTATCGTGCCGATGACTAAATGGGCGTTGGAGCAGGCCTGTCGCCAATGCAAAGAATGGCAGTCTCAAGGATTGCAGCAGCCGGTTTCTGTTAATCTGTCGGTTCGGCTGTTTCAAAATGATAGTCTACAGGAACTAGTGCAAAACGTGTTGGATAAATTTGAACTAGCACCTCACTTGCTCGAACTGGAAATTACCGAGTCGATGGTTTTGTACGATATTAACGATATTATTCGTCAGCTCCAAGGCCTTCGTGAGCTTGGCGTACGGGTATCCATGGATGACTTTGGAACAGGATACTCCTCGATTGGCCTGCTTGACCGGCTTCCGATCGACGCATTGAAGCTGGATCGTTTATTTACTAATGATTTAGAGAATCCGAGCAAACGGGCGGTCATTAACGCGATCATTATGATGGCTAACAATCTCCAGCTTGATATCATTGCTGAAGGCGTCGAAAACCAGGAGCATATTGATCTTTTGGCTCGTCTTGGTTGCTATGTGATGCAAGGTTATTATTACGGCGAGCCGATGAGAGAAGCAGAAATTCACGAATGGGTCAGAACCAATGAACACAATATGAGTGTAGTCTGACTGCCGGGATTTTGCAAAATCATTCCATCAATCGGTAGAATTCTTGCAAATCAGTGATGCAGCAAGGATCAATTCTCGTGTTCGATTTTCCAATTGTCGTACCAATCCGTAATATATGTACTTGGCTGTTCATTGAACTCCTCAAGCAAAATAGCAACAAGCAGGCGATATTGCCGGTGGACAGCCAATGAATTTTTATTCGAAGCAAATATTTTCATTAGTGCAAAATGCGCTTCCTCCGCAATAGGGTGCTGATGACATATTTCCAGGTATTTTTCCACGGCCTTCGATTGCTGATGGTTCGACATATACCATTCCGCCATTCGAAATGAGGTGCGGAGCCATAGCATTTTTAACCTCTGTCGTTCACTTTCCGCCCACCAGTAATCGTATTCCTTCAAATAATCATCTTTAAATAATTTCATCATATTCACATAATCGGCAATTGTCGTGTTCTTTAAAGGTAGGCTGGACATCATAAAATTCTCCCATTCCTCGACATCCAGAAGCACATTGTTTAAATTTAAAACATATCCGTCTACAGAGTTCGTGAGCGAAAAATAATCCTCAAATTGCTCCAAAGTTTTTCGAATATGATAAATGATTGTATACAATAAGGAATACGCTCTGTTGGGTTCATATTCGGGCCACAGCAATTCAATTAAAGTCGATTTACGGATGAATTGTCCACGGCATTGCAGCATATATAAGAACAATTCCTGGGCTCGGGTTGTCCGCCAACGCAGCGGCGGTAGCTGCTTTTCTTTAAGAATCATTTGAAAATGGCCTAGCATTTTAATTTGCAGCGATTGGTTTTTCTGGGCCAGCCGATCTAAATCAAACTCGGTATGTGAACGATCAATACGCTGAATTGTATTCATCAACCTTTCCAATTTGACAGGCTTGAGCAGATAATCCAATGCGTTTAACTCAAATGCTCGTACGGCATATGATTCATATCCAGTGACGAACACAATTTTCAAATCCGGTTTCACTTGTAAAATTTCTTCCGCTAATTGAATCCCATCGATTTTCGGAAGTTGGATATCGAGGAAAGCCAGATCGATCGATTGATTAAGTATCTCTTTCTTGCCCAAATCCGGATCGGAAAACTTCCCCACGATTTCAATTTCAGGAATCTGCATTAGCTGGTGTTCTAGATAATCCAGTGCAATAATATCATCATCCAGAAGAATAACTTTCATCGCGCTCTCCCTACATATGTAATAACATCTGTAACAAACTAACAATTCATTAAAATACTATAGACTATCCATCTATACAATCTCTGAACAATTGATTAATTGTTGGCAGGATATGAGATTTTTTGGGTGATGTGGGGGATAAAGCTCTTAACGATATAATCGGCAGCAGGTTCATGATGTATAAATCGAAAAAATAGCGAATCATCACATTTAGTCTGCTGAACCGCTGCTGCCGATTCATTCGTGGCTATTTGCATCCGTGAAAAACAAATAGGGGCTGTCCAATAAAAGAGCTGATACCAAATATGGAGCAATGAAGCAGGAGGCTAGCACTTTTGATAATATGTTATTTCCTGCTGTAAGTCGTAAATCACAGAAGATCATTGACCTTACAAGAACCGGATACTATAAAGTTGAATTTAGGTTTGCCATTTATATACAATCTTGGTTTGCTGGATACTAGGAGGAATTTATCTGAGATGCACTCTAACTTGCAAACAATTTTAGATGGATTAAGGAAAAGAGCAAATAGTAAAAATGAAATATTAATTCAATTATCAGGCGGTGAGGTTGAAATTGCGAAATTTGAATTAAATCCACCCGCCCGAAAAGAAGAGGTTGACTTTATTTCAAAGAAGTATAATGTTAATCTTCCAAATGATTATGTAGAATTTATGTGTATTCATAACGGAGCAATACTATTTGACGTTGGTTTTGGAGAGTTCACCGAAATATATTACTTAAATAAAGTTGACGAATATTCTGAAATAATGCCTGATACAATCAGTGGAGGTCTTATTCCAGTTGCCCATTATCCTTCAGGGACTATTTATTTAGATACTACTCGAGAAAAATGTGTTTTTACGCATGATTCAAGTTCAGATTTCAGTTTTATGTCAATGAATTTTGAAGAGTGGCTGGAAGCTTTAATCTTAGCCAATGGGAAATACTTCTGGGAATGGACTCCACAAATGTTGTATAGGACTATCGACAATAGAGAGTTAATGGTCAAAGAATGGTTAATAAACGGATTTGATTAATAGCTGGATTAATTATGACTAAGGAAAATATTGCGTATTACCAAGAAGACCGCATAGGCTTATGCCTCGGCGGTCTTCGTTATGTTATTAATATATAAATATACAAAAACCCCTAATTAATCTACGGCCGTATTCCAGGCAAGCCCCAATTTATCCCCAGAGCCTCTAAAAGCTCGGACTGGGGTGGTTGAGAACAAAGAAAGAGCCCTTGATACACAAGGGCTCTCGGCTATGATCTGTAGTGGGCTCGAACCACTGACCCCCACCCTGTCAAGATGGTGCTCTCCCAGCTGAGCTAACAGATCAGATATAAATAGTGAAGACAAGAAATATCATAACAGGATTAATTGCTCCTGTCAAACCCTTTTTTACGTATAAAGGCTGGTACGGAGGACGACAATGTTGACAAGCGATGATCTGATGCAGTAAATAAGCAGAAAGGAGGAGAAGGTGTGCGGGTTAAGAGGTATGCGGCAATCGGGAAGCAAGGCACATCGAACATGAAAAAGGCTACAGCGATTGGGGGGATTCTCCTGATGCTGTTAGTCAGCGGCTGCGGTTTGCAGCCCAATGAAGAGACGATGCATAGGCAGCAGCAGTTCCCTTCATGGATCGGTCAATCCGTACGCGGCAAAGTGTATGGGCAATCCGTGCGGGAGCATGTGTACTCAAAGGAAGTAATCACGCCACCATAATAACTATACATTAACAGCTTTTTTTTGTATAATGATGCAGTTTGCAGAGTAAGAAGCAGGGGGAGGGGTATCCATGGCTGCTGTTATTATTGCCGTTAATTCGGAACAGCAATTAGAGAAATGTTTGGAGATTCGCAAGGAAGTTTTTGTGGAAGAGCAGAAGGTGCCGGTCGATCTGGAGATCGATGAATATGATGTAATCAGTCCGGACGCTAATCATGTGTTGGTTGAATTGGAAGGCACGGCTGCAGCAACAGGGAGAATTACGTACTATAAGGATAATAGCGCAAAAATGCAGCGGATCGCTGTTCGCAAATCTTTTCGTTCCCAGGGCCTAGGCAGAATATTGCTCCTTGCTATGGAAGAGCGGGCTAGAGAACTGGGGCTTACGAAGGCCGTGCTGGATGCCCAATGCCAGGCAGAGGAATTTTATGCCAAGCTCGGTTATGAGACGATATCCACAGAGCCGTTTTATGACGCAGGCATACTGCATGTTCGAATGGAGAAGTCCTTATAAACCCTAATATAAATGGGGAACTCGGGCTAAACTATACGCATCCCTTCTTTCTGGGGAACTCATCATGATGAAGGAGATGTGCAATAGATGGCTGTCGATAGCAGAGAGACGTTTATCGCGGTTCAAAGAAACGGGGATGGGAATTTAACCCGATTTAAAACCTCTAGCGGTCGTATTTTAAATTATGAAGACGCGCTGCGAGAAGTGAATGCGGGGGCGATTGCGGGCGTAAACATCTTTAAAGGAAAAGACGGAGAAATGTATATCCGCGGCGATGCGGATGGGGATCCATCGAACAATTTAGACGCACTGCCTACATTTGAATAAGAAGCGTGAGAAGCAGCCTCGGAAAATAATTCCTTGGGCTGCTTTGTTTTTTTCGCAAATTAATGTCCTATAGCTCATATATTTCGTGCTGGCGAAGAAATTCCATTTCCATCGTTTGGCCAATAAAAGCTTCCATTTCATCGCCGTAGTGCATAAGGGATATTAACTTCCGAATATCCGCAGGAAGGGACAGAAGCTCTGCCAGGGTAGTATGAACCTGACCGGGGCCTGTCAGCTGCACCTCATGCAAAATTTTACGGCAGCCGCGCTGATTAACAAGCTCCTCGAGCAGCTTGGGTTGAAAGATCATATCCGCACTATAGAAAATCTCGCCATTGAAGTATAAAGAGTAGCTGTTTTTCCCGGGAATATGAGGTGTGCGGATAATTTCCACAGTGAGGCCGGGAACGAGCTCGGTGGCCTGTCCTTCGCGAAGCAGATGAACATAAAAAGCATCTTCCAGAGATTCTATGCCGTCCTGGCCTAATCCCCCCTTCAGGGTGTTCTCCCATAGCGGCTCTGCCAACTGCTCAGGAACGTAGAGCACGGGTTTTCGTCCATGGCCGTATTTTAAGCGGAAAGCGTACTCCTCGAGTCCGCCCACATGGTCACCGTGAATATGAGTGATCAGGACGGCGTCGATGGTTTGCATCGGCTTGCCTATATGATGTAACGCAAGTGGAGCCGTTATTCCACAGTCGATCATCAATGTAAAATCGTCTGCATACAGCAGCCCGTTATTGTTAAAGTATTGCTTGGCAAAAGCGCCGCCCGTACCAAGCATTTGAAGGCGTAGCGACAATCAATATCCCTCCTGTACGTTCTATGGTATTCCATTTTAATTTACACGATTTTCCTAATCAGTGAAAGCGTCTCTTGTATTCTCGCAAAAATTAAGAGTGATTTTATAGAAAACACCGCAACTTGAGCAGCTTGCAGGAGTATAAATTAACATCAACATGAATCAATTGGAGGGCTATTGATGAATTTGAAATGGAGAAGAGTAATGGTGCTAGTATTGGCATTCTCCCTTACGGGCGGATCCATGCTTTTTGCAGACTCAGCAACACAGAAAGTTAAGCTTTATATGGATGGCCGCGAAGTGGAAGACGGCGGTTACGTGATCGATGGCAAAACATACGTCCCGGTCAGAGAGCTGGAGGGATTAGCTGAATATGATGAAACGACGAAGCAGGTAAACTATTATAAACCCAATGTTCATATTTTCTTGTTCAAGGGCAAGGGGGAGATTTTCTCGGATATCGAGAAAGCCGGCAAGCTTAAATTTAGCGTCTTCTCGCAAATCGACAACCTGAGAACGGAAATATCCGCGGTCAAAGTAGCGATTACAGCGCCGGACGGCACATCCAAAACAATTCAGACCAAGGAAGTTAGTGACACAGGAAGCAACTTTTATTTCGTCACGGATGATTATACGTATGATTTCAAAACTGCAGGTAAATATACACTAGGCTTCTATATGAAGCCGGCTTCAGGCGGTTCCGATTTCATGCTGGTGTCTGAGAAAAGCATCAACGTGCTTAAATAATTCATAATAATTAATATTGTAGGTAGAATGGTTGAATATCGAATTGACCTGCCCTGTGTAAAAATGATACGATACGGAGGGAAACTGACAGGTTCATCCAACACTAACTACAAAACTTTTAAAGTGAGGTATTTCAATGAGCGATCACAAGCATGAACACGGCGAAGCTTGCGGCTGTGGACACGACCACGATCATGACCATGAGCACGAGGAGTTTGTGCTCACGCTGACGGACGAAGAAGGCAATGACGTGGAAATGGTTCTAGTCGAAACGTTCGATGTAGCGGAGAAAGTATATGCGTTGTTGCTTGAGCGGAACAATCCGGAAGCGGACGGCATCATCCTTCGTCTGGAAGAAGAGAATGAGGAAATGGTTCTCTACAACATTGAAGATGAGGACGAGTGGCGTCAAGTGGAGGCGGCTTACAACGAGCTGGTCTCTGGTCAAGATGAAGTGTAAAATGCTTGTCTATAGATCTATCTAAATCTATGGCCTGAATTGAAGAGAAGCTCCCCGGCAAGGGGAGCTTCTTTGGATGTAACGTTTTTTTAGAAAATGGGATCTGCCTCTACAATGACCTTGACCTGATTAATATCTCGGTCTTCCGGCCCCTTGACAGGTAGTCCTACTTCCACGTGATCGACAATATAATCAATATTGTCTTGCGAAATGACTTCCCCAGGAAGGAGAATCGGAATGCCTGGCGGATACACATAGATGAATTCGGCAATAATCCGACCTGCAGACTCTTTAAAAGGCACGACCTCGGTATCGGCATAGAAGGCGTCACGCGGAATGAGTGAGAGCTGCGGAATTTCCGGGATTTTTACGATTAGCTCATTGGCATTATTTTCTTTATAATACAATTTAGACAATTCACGCAGTGCTGTTAGGAGAGTTTTTATCGTTTCCTCCGTATCTCCCGCGGTGATGAAGCAGAGAATGTTGTACATGTCGCTGAGCTCTACTTCGATATTGTAGTGTTTTCTGAGCCAGTTCTCTGTTTCATAGCCGGTAATTCCGAGATGGCGAACGTGAATCGTAAGCTTGGTCGGGTCATAATCATAGGTGGCCTCGCTGCCGAGTATTTCTCGCCCGAAGCAGTACAAGCCTTTAATATTATTAATTTCACGGCGCATATAATGCGCCATGTCCAGTGCTCTTTGGATCATTTCACGGCCATGAAGCGCTAGGTTCCTTCTTGCCGTGTCCAGCGAAGCGAGTAGTAGGTACGAGGTAGACGTCGTCGTCAGCATGCTGATGATGGTTTGAACACGCTGTGGATTTACATAACCGTTCTTTACGTTCAAATTAAGCACGGAGCTTTGCGTCATCGAGCCGCCCAGCTTGTGTACGCTTGTCGCGGCCATATCGGCTCCAGCCTCCATCGCTGACATCGGAAGCTCCTCATGGAAATGAATATGCACGCCGTGTGCTTCATCAACGAGTACAGGCACATCAAAGCTATGGGCCAAGTCCACGATCTCCTTCAGATTGGCACATACGCCAAAGTAAGTAGGGTTGATGACCAGCACGGCCTTGGCATCCGGGTGACGCTGCAAAGCTCTTCGTACGGACGAGGTCGTAATCCCATGGTCGATCCCCAGGTTCTCATCCTGAGCGGGGGAGACGAAGATGGGTTTGGCGCCTGCGAATATAACGGCAGACATGACGGACTTGTGCACATTTCTCGGTACGATGATTTTATCACCCGGAGAACAAATGGACAGGATCATCGTCATGATGGCGCCGCTTGTCCCTTGGACAGAGAAATAAGTGAAGTCAGCGCCGAAGGCGTCCGCTGCCAGCTTCTGAGCTTCTTCAATGACGCCGGTAGGCTGATGTAAATCATCGAGCGGAGCAATGTTAATCAAATCGATCGATAGGGCGTCATCACCTATAAATTCTCGAAACTCTTTATCGGTTCCAAGCCCTTTTTTATGCCCGGGAATATGAAACTGAACGGGATTGCCGGACGCGTGTTTTTTAAGCGCGTTAAACAGCGGTGTGACTTGATGATCCATGAAGGCCATCCCTGCCTTTCCATGCAAAATTTTCAAACAAAATTGAGTATAGCAAAAAGTGAATGGAATGCAAGCGAAGAATGGGGACGAGATAAGATAAAATCAAGCTACTGGGTGTAAGTTACCGCTGTATGCGGATAAACTAGAAGTATCTTACGTTATAGAAGAAAAGGGAGAACGACTGTGGAAATAACGTCCAAACTCGTAAATAGAAAACTGCTAACTCCGACTTTTATTTGCTTGTGGATTATCATGTTCCTGGTGGAGTTCGTGAAGGGAGCTTTAATTGTATCGATATTGCCCGTGTATATGGGCGATGTACTGAAATTGAGCGCGTTTGCGATCGGTTTATCTTTCTCACTGCAATATATTGGCGATAACGTATTTCGCAGCCCTGCCGGCTGGTTTATTGAACGGGTCGGTTTTCGGCTAACGATGTTGTTCGGGCTTCTGATCACCTTTGTTGCCGTATTGATTATTACGGTGGCGGATAAAATGGGAATGATTGTGTTAGGCTGTGCTCTGATTGGAGCTGGCACCGCGCCGCTATGGCCATGCGTTCTTATGGGAATATCAGACGTAACACGCGAGAATAATAATTTCGGCATGGCGATGGGCGTAATTCAAATCTCTAGCTTGGGCGGAACGGGTTCTGGCCCTGTTATCATCAATTTTTTCGTTGATGGCTCTTATCAGCCTGTCTTTTGGTTTCTGCTTGCTCTAATGGGTGTCGTTGTTATTGTCTCCCTGTTCCTGCCTGGTAAAACGAAGCAAAAGATAGACCAAGCGGAGCTGTCCTCAGGAGAGCCTTCCCTCTGGGAAGGAGGAATCCGAGGTGTATGGAATAATGTTCAGCAATCGATTCGGCATATTAAGAAGAATTTGCATGTCAGTCGGCTTTTATTCCCGGCTCTCTTTTTGCAGACCTTTTCGATCGGCTTACTGACTCCCGTCATTACATTATTTGTCCGGACAGAGCTTGGATTGTCTCCCGAGGCTTTCAGTGCACTGTTAGTGACCGGGGGAGGCATTACTGTTATCGGGCTGATCCCGATTGGCCGGCTGGTGGATCGCTATGGAACGAAGTGGTTTCTGCATATCGGCTTCTCGCTGGCTGCCGTGGCGATCGGGCTATTTGCGATGACGCGATCCATTCCGTTTGTGTGGCTGCTCGTCATCCTGATCGGGGTCAGCTATGCCTGTATTTTGCCTACGTGGGATACGATGATATCCCATATGCTGCCCGAAGGGGAGAAGGGGACGGTTTGGGGGTTGTTCCTGACGATTCAGGGCTCAGGGATGGCCGTAGGTCCTATTGTTTCAGGGAAACTATGGGATATGCTTGGCCCCTCTGCACCATTTATGGCCAGTGCCATCGTGATGGCCGCCCTGTTTTTTGTTCACGTCATCATATCACGGCAAAAAAGCAGCTTCCCCCGGGTTAAATAACGGGAAAGCTGCTTTTTTTCTTTAGAAGGAGCCCTTGTATAACGGCAATAGCGTTTCAAAGGTCTGTTCGATCTTACGGGTTAAACCGGCGCCGTCTTGAAGAAGAGGATGATCCCGATCAAGGCGCAATCCGCAGAGCAGCTCGGATTTCTTTACGGTTTTGAGCTTGTCGGCTATTTGCAGCAGGGCATCCTTATCCATATCACGATGGAGCGTACCCTCTGGCTTCATATGATCGGTTGACCAATAAAAATCGGAAGGTACAAGTTTTTGAACTTGGTCGGTATTCTTCTCGAAGAATTTAGCGACAGCTACCTTATTCGGGCTTTCATAAATGACCGCAAAAATAACGAAGAGATGGGTTGAGAACATCCCCACTTGGAAATGGGGCAGCGCCTTATATCCGCGCTTGCTGCTGCTCCAGGCAATCCACGTGTCTTCAGGCGGGTTAATGGTTCTCCTTGCATGCTTGGCTACATGCGGGAACATTTCCTCGCCGCATAAGGCGGACAAATAAGGAGCGATTATCCCTCCAAGCGCTGCGAGCTTAGGCCGAATATTGGCGATGATCGCTTCCATCCGGGGCTCCAGCCCAGGAATAGTCAAGCTATCGAAATCTTGTCCTGTAAAGCCGGCAAATGTCATGATGGTAACCTCCAGCAAAATTATATTGAGCTATACAGCTTGTTTTTTAGACGTACCATGCCAGTATATCATTTTTTAATAAATATAAGCGATTTTATAATTATTTGCGTCACAATGAGCTCAAAACGGGTAAAAATAATCAATATTCTAAGTTACCTCTACATAAGATGAAGTATAAGATAAGGTAAGGAGGGAGTGCCGTGAATAAAAGTTATGAGGTAGAGTATTGCAACCTGGAACTCCGTTTCGAACGTCGGCACATTCAGCAATTGATCCGCGATTTGATTCAAGACGGATATTCGCTTTATTGGAGCGAAAACGAATCTATTTTCATTATTTCCGTTCGTACAGGACGTAAATTGACCAAGCTGCGTTTTCAGCGTCTGGCTAAAGGATACAAGCTGGCAGGAGATTATGTGATTAAGGATGCGAAGCTGGCGGAATGGCTTGAGAAGCTGATTGGGGATCTGCGCGGTCATGCTGTCGTTAAACGGTTTAAGGATCGGCAAATTTTCGTCGAAAGCATTCTGTTTGGTGAAGTTATTCGCTTAGTGGAAATTACGGGTGTAGAGCATAAGGTCATTTTTCAAAAGGGGCCGATCTTGGATATGGAGCGGATAGTGGAACTTCTTGCATCCCAGTCGGCGGAACGTCAAATGGAAAGCTTGCAGAAAGAGCTGGATGAGGAACTGGATCATCTTTATGACGCGATGCAGTCTGGTGACGAGCAGATGATTGAGGACTGTAAAGAGAAGCTGCGCAAGCTTCGTATTCAACTAATTCAACTGGAGTGGTAAGTGAAACGATGCGAATCATAAAAGGGGATTGAAGCGGCTCTTTGAATCATGGAGGAGCCGCTTTTAATATTGTGAGTAAGATGAGAGTTAGATGAAGGGGTTCACTTCTGTACTTCAAAGAGTTAAAATGATATTATTGAAAAAAATATAGATTGCAAAGGATGGAGACCATGTCGAAACAACAAATTGGCGTTATCGGCCTTGCCGTTATGGGCAAGAACCTCGCCCTTAATATTGAAAGCAGAGGGTTCACCGTTTCGGTGTTTAACCGCTCCCCGGAGAAGACACACGATATGCTCGCGAACGAAGCGAAGGGCAAAAATGTGGTCGGTACATTCTCTATTGAAGAGTTCGTTAATTCCTTGGAAGTACCTCGCAAAATTCTGATTATGGTACAAGCTGGTCCAGCTACAGACGCAACGATCGAGCAGCTCCTTCCTTATTTGGATCAAGGCGACATCATTATCGATGGAGGAAACGCCTACTTCCCTGACACACAGCGTCGCAGCAAGGATCTTGAGGCTAAAGGCTTCCGCTTTATCGGTACCGGGGTATCCGGCGGCGAGGAAGGCGCGCTGAACGGTCCGTCGATCATGCCTGGCGGCCAGGAAAGTGCATATAAATTGGTAGAGCCGATTCTGACAGCAATTTCTGCCAAAGTAAATGGCGATCCATGCTGTACATATATCGGTCCAGATGGCGCAGGACACTATGTCAAAATGGTGCATAACGGCATTGAGTACGGGGATATGCAGCTTATTGGCGAAGCTTACCACTTGCTTAAGGACGTACTTGGCCTGGACGCTAAAGAATTGCACGAAATTTTCTCAGAGTGGAATAAGGGCGAGCTGGATAGCTATTTAATCGAAATTACCGCGGACATCTTCTCTCAATACGATGAAGAGACTGGTAAGCCGATGGTTGACGTCATTCTTGACGCTGCAGGACAGAAGGGGACAGGCAAATGGACAAGCCAAAGCGCTCTTGACCTTGGTGTGCCGTTGTCCATGATTACGGAATCCGTATTCTCCCGCTTCTTGTCTGCAATGAAGGATGAGCGCATCGCTGCTAGCAAAATTTTGAGCGGTCCTGCGGCCTCCTCTTTTGATGGTGACAAACAAGAGTTCATTGAAAATGTACGCAAAGCCTTGTTCGCAAGTAAGATCGTCTCTTATGCTCAAGGTTTTGCCCAAATGAGAGCGGCTTCCGATGAGTATGGCTGGGATTTGAAATATGGCAACATTGCGATGATTTTCCGTGGCGGTTGCATTATTCGCTCCCAGTTCCTGCATAACATCAAAGAAGCTTACGACCGTGATCCTGGACTGAAGAACCTGCTGCTTGACCCTTACTTTAAAAATATTGTCGAGACGTACCAGGATGCATGGCGCCAAGTGATCACGGCTGCAGTATCCCGCGGAATCCCTGTTCCGGGCTTCTCCAGCGCATTGTCTTACTACGATAGCTACCGGACAGAGCGTCTGCCAGCCAACCTGCTTCAAGCGCAACGCGACTACTTTGGAGCGCACACCTTCAAGCGCGTCGACAAAGAGGGCGTATTCCACCATCAATGGTTCTAATGCTAATAAACGGTTAAATAAGGCGTCAAAGAGTGGTCTTACCCCTGTCAAGTAGACAGTAAAAAAAGAGGATCAATTTATGCGGCGATCGCTTTCCGGTACTCAACTGGAGAACGGTCGCCGAGTTTTTTTTGGAAACGCTCATGATTGTAAAATTCAATATATTCCTCAATGAGACGACGTGCTGAATGCTGATCGTTCGGACGTTTAAGGTACAGCTGTTCGGTCTTCAAATGGGAGAAAAACGACTCCATGCAGGCATTGTCGTAACAGTTGCCTCGCCTTGAGTGGCTGCCCTGGAGCCCTTGTGCGAGCAACTGAGTCTCGTAAGCCTTGTGCGTGTATTGGAAGCCTTGGTCAGAATGTAAGACTGCATCCTTGCGAGTACCGAGTTGCTTTACTGTGTCCAGCACAAGTTGCAAGTCATTGCGCTCAGAGAGTTCCCAAGCGACAATCTCATTGTTATGCAAATCCATTACAGTCGACAAATAGGTGAAATCGTGACCGATCCGTACGTAAGTAATATCCGTGACTAGCTTGGTAAATGGAGCAGATGCTTGAAAGTCCCTGTTCAAGACATTAGCAAACACGACAGAAGGCTTGCGCCCTGCATTTGGACGCTTCTTGCGGATGACTGACCGGATCCCGAGCTCACGCATAAGCCGTCTGACTTTCTTGCGGTTAACAAGCAATCCTTCCCTACGTAAAGCCGTACACATACGGATGTAACCGAAATAGGGCCGCAAACGGTGAATGGCAAGTATATGCTCCTTCAGATCAGCATCTCGCTCCTGACGTTGTTGCTGGTTACTTAGAGCAGCTTTCCACTTGTAATACCCGGCACGAGACACTTCAGCAATCTTACACAGCATGACTATCGAGTGGTTCCCAATCATTTTTTCGATGGTCCTAAACCGGGCTTGCTTATCCAACTTCCCTCCCCATGTAGATTCGGATTGAGCTTTTTTAGATATTCGACCTGCGCTTTCAGATGCTCGTTCTCTTCCTCGAGACTGCTGAAGTGTTTTTTCGCCCAACGCCCCCGATAATCCTTGAACGATTCACCATTCATATGTTTGCGTACCCAAGTTACAATCTGAGCATCGCTTTTGATCCCCAACTTTTCCTTGATCTGAGTATAGCTCCATTGCTCTTCAATTCGTAAACGAACGGCTTCTCGCTTCGTTTCTTCGTCGTATCGATTAAACTTCTGACCCTTCTTTGGTGGCATAGAAAAATCCCCTCCGGTCTACAGTGTTGAATTCATAATATCATGAACTCTTTTTTCACTGTCTACCGTAAGGGGATAATATCAGAGCGGTTTCGCACTTTGACGCTTTTTTATGTGCCGAAATGTCGGCGCCTGTGTTATGATATGAAAAATAGTTTGCCACCAGCACAGGGATAAAGTAGGTGAAATATTGAGTGTACAAAGAAACAATATTATACTGGTAGGAATGATGGGCACCGGCAAATCGACGGTAGGGGCTGTGCTAGCCGAAATGGCGGGGTATCGCCTCATCGATCTTGACAAGCGTATCGAGGAGGAAATGAGCTGCACGATTCCCGAGCTGTTTGCCAATCAGGGGGAACAGTACTTCCGGGATATCGAGTCGGCTTTACTGCGCAGCGTACTGCAAGAGAGCGATGTTGTGCTGGCTACCGGCGGGGGAGCCGTCCTTCGCGAGGAGAATCGTTTGGCTATGCTGGAAAATGGCTGGGTTGTTGCCCTGACTGCCGATCTAGAGAGCATCCTCATGCGCGTTGGTGAGGATCCGGGCAGACCGCTGCTTGCCGGGGGAGCGAGAGAGAAAGTAACCGTACTTTTGGAGGAACGCAAGCATGCCTATGATTTTGCCCATGTCAAAATCGATACTTCGGGTAAAAATCCGGACACTTTAGCGTCTGAGATTTTAATGCATTACCGCGGTCAATCAAAATAATATTGAGATAAAAGGAGAATATAAATGGACGTTATTGTTAGACCTACTCCCGAGCTAGGCGGTGAAATCGGGGCGCTATCTTCGAAAAATTATACGACTCGTTATTTGTTAGTTGCTGCTCTAGCTGAAGGCACGAGCACGATATACTATCCTGCGCACAGCGAGGACAGCGATGCGATGCGCCGCTGCATCGCCGATTTAGGCGCCGTCTTGGAAGAGGACGATGAGAAAATCGTTATCACCGGCTTCGGCCGAAATCCGAAGGACGTTAAGGAACTGAATGTGGGTAATGCCGGTGCTGTGCTGCGGTTTCTGATGGGAATTGCTTCGCTTTGTCCTGAGGTGACTTTTGTCAATACGTATCCAGATTCTCTCGGCAAACGCCCGCATGACGATTTGATCGTATCGTTGCAGCAGCTTGGCATTGAAGTTGAGCATCAAGGGGGACGACTTCCGATTACGATTCGCGGCGGAAAGCCGAAGGGTGGCAAAATTACGGTATCGGGTGCAGTCAGTTCGCAATATTTAAGCGCCCTGTTGTTCTTAACTCCACTATTGGAGGAGGACAGCGAGATTGAGGTGCTGGATGATTTGAAATCCAAAGTTGTAATTGGGCAGACGCTAGAAGTACTCGAGCAGGCCGGGATTATTATCCATGCCAGCGAGGATTATATGAGCTTCAAGGTTCCTGGGCGTCAGTCTTATCAAGCGAAAACCTATACGGTTCAGGGCGACTATCCAGGCTCGGCGGCTATTCTCGCGGCAGCTGCGGTTACTAAGTCCAATGTAAAGGTGCATCGTCTGGCCGAGCGCAGCAAGCAAGGCGAGCGCGCCATCGTGGATGTACTGCAAATGATGGACGTGCCGTTAACCCACAAGGATGACACCGTGCACGTTCAAGGCAATGGCCGTTTGCGGCCTGTTGAGTTCGATGGCGATGCCGCGACAGACGCCGTGCTTGCCATGGTAGCAGCCGCCGTATTTGCTGAAGGAACATCCCGTTTCTACAACGTGGAGAACTTAAGATACAAGGAATGCGACCGGATCACAGACTATTTAAACGAGCTTAGAAAGGCCGGGGCCAATGTAGAGGAACGCCAAGCCGAAATTATCGTTCACGGCCGTCCTGGCGGCCTTGAGGGGGGCGTAGAGATCAATGCTCATTATGACCACCGCGTCATTATGGCTTTGACGATTGTCGGCCTTCGCTGCCGCAAACCGCTGGTTATTAAGGATGCTCATCACGTCGCCAAATCCTATCCGCAATTTTTCGACCATATTACTGCGCTTGGTGCTTCGGTAGAATGGGTATAACTATCTAGAATAGAGCATACTAGAAAAATTCGAGAGGAGGAGTTAGCAGATGGCCTTTGAAAATCCTAGTCGTGAGGAAATTAAAGAAATTTTAGAAAACGCTGGAAATATTGCCGTTGTTGGCCTGTCTGATAAAACGGATCGCACTTCTTACATGGTAGCACAGGCGATGCAGAGCAATGGTTACCGCATCGTCCCGGTAAACCCGGTGGTGCAAGGACAAATTCTAGGTGAACAGGTTTATGCTGCATTAGCGGACGTACCGGAGCCAATTGGGATCGTCAACGTATTCCGGCGCAGTGAATACACACCAGAGGTGGCTCGGGAGGCGGTTGCAGTCGGAGCTAAGGTGCTATGGCTGCAGCAGGGAATCATTAGCGAGGAAGCTGCAAAAATTGCCGAGGAGGGCGGCCTTAAGGTCATC
The DNA here is from genome assembly GCF_003931855.1 of Paenibacillus lentus. Taxonomy (NCBI): domain Bacteria; kingdom Bacillati; phylum Bacillota; class Bacilli; order Caryophanales; family Paenibacillaceae; genus Paenibacillus; species Paenibacillus lentus. The sequence goes on from NZ_CP034248.1 coordinate 2,918,162, forward strand.
ATGGATCGGTGTATCAAGGTAGAGGACAGCATTTTGCTCGGAAAAAGCCGTCAATAAATCAAAAATGAAGGACCCGCCATTTAGACGGGTCCTCTTTGGACTTTACAAGCACAGACTTAATTCCTTTGACAAATTTGCAAGCATAGGATTACCATAATAGTGCGTGCCTGAATAGCATCGTGATTTTTAGAGAGATGATATCCTATAACAGAGCAGGACATAGGGGGTCTAAACATGATAAAGGGCATCGGTGCAGCAGCGGGCGTCGCCATCGGCAAAGCTTTTGTGCTGCCTGCCTGGGAATGGGATGTGCCGGATCGCCAGATGGATAAGGTGGATTTGGCTGCGGAATTCGAGAGATTATATGAAGGTATACAAACATCCAGAACAGAAATTGAAGTGATGAAGAACGAAGTTAAGGAAGCTGTAGGCGAGGAGGAGTCAAGTATATTTGATGCCCACCTTGCTATATTGGAAGATCCCGTGTTCATGAGTGAAATTCGCGGGATAATCGAACGGCAGTATAAGGCGGCTGAAGTCGCTGTAAAAGAGGCGATCGATCATTTTGTCGCAATGTTTGATCTGCTGGATGATGAATATATGAAGGAGCGGGCGCTTGATATTAAGGATGTAGGCAATCGCCTACTGAAGCATTTGCTAGGCACGCCGGACATTACTCTTCCGGCCGACACCCAGCCATATATCCTCGTGGCTAGGGAATTGTCACCCTCACAGCTCGTACATATGAATCCTGACAATGTTTTGGGCATGGTCACGATGGCCGGAGGCAAGACCTCGCATTCTGCTATCATGGCCAGGGCACTTGGGATACCTCTCGTGTCCGGGCTCGAACATAAGCTTGGGACGCCGTTAAAGACAGGTGATCTGCTTGTCGTTGACGGCGATGAAGGACTTATTTATGTTGAACCTGATCAGGAAATTATTGATCGGTATACGGAAGTAGCTGAAAGACTGCAAAAACGCAAGGAGCAGCTGCAGGTGTTGGCGACGGTCGAAGCAGTCACACGAGACGGTGTCCCATTCCGCCTGGCGGGCAACATCAGCTCTGTCAAGGATTTGGAACAGGCACTCAAATACGGTGCTGAAGGTGCGGGGTTGTTCCGAACCGAGTTTTTATACATGGATCGCACGACCTTTCCAACCGAAGAAGAGCAGTTCGAAATTTATAGACAAGTTGCCGAGAAAGCAGGAAAGCATTCCGTCGTCATTCGAACCCTTGATATCGGAGGGGATAAGCAGCTTGAATATTTTGAGCTCCCGGAAGAAGATAACCCTTTTCTCGGTTATCGCGCAATTCGAATTAGTCTGAATAGTAAAGAAATGTTTAAGACCCAATTGACCGCTATACTCCGGGCCAGCGCTTTCGGAAGCTTGAAAATTATGTTGCCCATGATTTCCTCGCTTGAAGAAGTACGGCAGGCCAAGCAAATATTGGCCGAGGCCAAGTCTGACCTTGACGAGCGCGGTGTCGTGTATGATAATCATATACCTGTCGGTGTCATGATCGAAGTACCGGCAGCGGCGGCTATAGCCGATTTGCTGGCCAAGGAGGCCAATTTCTTTAGCATCGGCACGAATGATCTCGTGCAATATGTTCTTGCTGTTGACCGGATGAACGAGACGATCGCCCATATGTATCAGCCGTTTCATCCCGCTGTACTTCGTATGTTGCGCCAGGCGATTTCCGCAGCACTGGAAGCAGGCATTTCGGTCAGTGTCTGCGGTGAGCTTGCGGGGGATGAGAAGGCTATTCCTCTCTGGCTTCACTTAGGAGTGCGCGACCTCAGTATGTCGCCCCAATCGTTATTGAGAGTGAAGCACCGGATCTTAAATGCCGTAGCTTCCGCGGGGGAGAAAGTCGGTGCCCGTTGTTATCGACTTGCAACAGGCACTGAAGTGGAGGCTGAGCTGACACGCTTTGCCGAAACCTGTATTTGGGAGAGCAGCTAAAGTAATAATAAGAACCAAGAACCGCAAGGAGAAGCGATGAGCAACTTCTTGCGGTTCTTTCATGGCTATAATAAAAGTTATTGGGCTAGATTATAATTTGGCCAAGGCATCGACGAACGCTTTGCCGTATGGAGGCAAGTCCGGTGGGCGACGAGCTGAAATAATATGACCGTCCACGACGACCGCCTCGTCCTTCCAAGTCGCCCCTGCATTTTCCATGTCATCGCGGATTCCCGGCGTAGAGGTTACGGTAACCCCTTGGAGAATTCCGGCAGAGATGAGAACCCATCCCGCATGGCAGATTTGCCCTATCGGCTTTTTGGCCGCATGAAGATCTTTAATGATGTCAAGCACCTTACTATAGCGGCGTAGCTTGTCCGGAGCCCAACCGCCTGGAACAAGAATGCCTTCATAATCGCTGGCATTGATTTCCTCGTAGCTATATTCCGCCTCGGCAGGCACGCCGTACTTGCCGATGTATTTTTTGCCTTTCTCCAGTCCAACGAGATGAACCTCGGCGCCTTCTTCACGAACCCGGTAGATCGGGTACCAGAGCTCCAAATCCTCGAATTCTTCATCCACCAATGCGATGACTTTTTTACCAGTTAGTCTCAATATCCACGCCTCCTCTTTCCATTCGGTCTTGACGAAAATCGATTTCGATATTTTAATTGTATCAAAAATAGAGTTGTTTTTCATATGCCATGCTCTGCTGGCTAGGAAATATTCCTTGCCAATCAAGGAAATAACAAGCATTTGTATCTTCGGACAGGAGATTGTCTCATAAGGGTCGAATACATCAATCATCATCCAAACTCACATTTTTTTGTCTAGACATAAGGAGCCTGACGGGCAGCATAATGAAAAATGATTGTAAGAAGAGGTGGTACTGTGCGCAAACTGTGTCATTGCGGGCAAAAAATGAGCCTCGATTTTAGAGTGCTTATTTTTGGAAGAGTTATTGAAATTGACAGAGTACCGATATTTGAATGTCAGCTATGCAGTCACTACGAGGTGCTTCCGGCCGTCAAATCGGATCTGCTTGCCCTGCTGGATGAGCTAAAGGAGAGTAATGAGCAGGGGCTAGTGCTTTTTAATGAGGTCAATGAATTGGCCGATGTAATGTTTAGTATCTCTCGAACATGGAATCAGATGGAATCTACGTCTACCTCCTTTGAAGTGCTTTTCGAACAAAAATGTAAGGAGCGTATTAATCTTCTGCTAGACGTGTATGGGTGTGCTAAAGAGATGAATGACCGCCAGTGGATGGATGAAATCTCTAAGAGATTGTTGCAAATCTCCGACTTTGTAAATTACAGTCAGTTTTCAGGAGCGAATTAAGCACGGTTTTGGTAAAAATGCTGAGATGAGTTGTGTTTATCGTCTTTTTTTTGTTAATATATCTTATGAGCATGTTTATATATGTCTTGTCGGAAAAAGGGATGGGTATATTATGGCTGCTTTGAAAAGAATTGCTTTCATAGATGAGCTATCAAAGGCTATAGAAGACTCCGTGCGGAGGCCGCTGTTGTTATTCAAACATAGTACCCGTTGTCCCATTAGCTCTGGAGCGCACCGGGAAGTTGTAGCATACTTAAGTCATGATCCCAATGAAGCTGTTACTATGGTGTTATATATGTTGTTGAAGACAGGCTTGTCTCGAATGCAGCGACAGAACGTCTTGGAGTGAAGCATGAATCGCCCCAAGCCATTTTAGTCAAAAGCGAGCAAGCCGTTTGGCATACTTCCCATTCCGACATTACTTCAGAAGCCCTACAGGGAATTCTAGCTGAATAAAGCGCGAACATTGCACAAAGTAAAATTTTGTCGTATCATAAACCTAATTGGAGCTTGAAAATACGGGATGAATGAGTGAAAATCTATTGGCAATGGAGAGAAGAATGTGACGGTTACCATTTATGATGTGGCACGTGAAGCAGGCGTCTCAATGGCCACGGTTTCACGGGTTGTTAACAACAACCCTAACGTGAAGCCGCAAACCCGGAAGAAAGTATTTGAAGCAATTGAACGTTTGGGATATCGTCCGAATGCGGTCGCAAGAGGGCTTGCGAGCAAGAAGACAACTACGGTCGGCGTAGTGATTCCGGACATCTCAAATTCAATCTTTGCAGAAATCGCTCGGGGCATTGAAGACATCGCTAACATGTATCACTATAACATTATTTTATGTAATGCAGATAAGAAGAAGGAGAAGGAAATTCGCGTCATTAACACGCTGCTTGAGAAGCAGGTGGACGGGCTTCTCTTTATGGGCGGAGCAGTGACGGAAGAGCATATGCAAGCTTTCCAAACCTCCTCTGTTCCTGTTGTTTTGTGTGCGACTAGCGACGAGAACGGCTCGATTCCTTCTGTCGATATCGATCATGAGGCAGCAGCCTTCGACGCTGTCAGCACATTGATTCGCCACGGACACCGTGAAATCGCAATGATTAGCGGGACGCTGCAGGATCCGGCAAACGGCTACTCAAGATTCCAAGGATACAAGCGGGCATTGGAAACAGCGGGCATTGAGTACCAGGAGGATTTGGTGCGAATTGGCAACTATCGTTACGAATCCGGTGTCGAAGCTATGAAATATTTCCTAGGTCTTAAGAAGCGTCCAACAGCAATTTTTGCGGCTACGGATGAAATGGCAATTGGGGCGATTCATAGTATTCAGGATGAAGGCTTGAAAGTGCCGGAAGATTTCTCTATTATTAGCGTGGATAATATTCGCATGGCATCGATGGTACGGCCACAGCTGACTACGGTAGCTCAGCCGATGTACGACCTCGGTGCGGTGGCCATGCGTCTATTGACCAAATTGATGAAGAAAGAGACAGTGGAGAGCTCAAAGGTTATTTTGCCGCATGAGACGATTCTTCGATTGTCGGTCAGCCACGTATAATTGACTCGGCTGAATCATCAATTATAGATAGAGAAGAAGATTAAAGACAAATATATGAAAAAGGTTATACGGAAAAAGCTCCTTTACAGGAGCTTTTTTTAGGGAAAAAAAGAGGAGGAGATCTTACAATGGCCGCAACGATCGGGCTCATGGGCGCTATGGATGAAGAAATAGCTCTTCTGCTAAAGCAGGTGGAGCGGCAGAATACGGTTGTGTTGGCTGGAATCAACTTTGTGACCGGCTTGTTTCATGGCAAAGAAGTTGTCGTGTGCAAGTCCGGCGTCGGAAAAGTCAATGCCGCTGCAACAACGCAAGTATTGATTGACCGCTTTGAAGTAGATACCATTCTATTTACAGGAGTTGCTGGCGCGGTACATCCTGAGCTCAATATCGGAGATATCGTAATTTCCTCTTCGTGTCAGCAGCATGACATGGATGCGACGCCTCTTGGTTTTGCTCGAGGGATAATTCCCTATCAGGAAGTTTCGGATTTTCCAGCCGATCGGAAGCTGGTTCGACTTGCGGAAAAAGCTTGCTCCAAGCTGTGCACGGATAACAGCTTTATTGTTGGTAAAGTGTTGTCCGGGGATCAGTTTATCTCAGATTACGACGTTGTGCGTGAGCTCCATGAGAAAATGGAGGGGGCTTGCGTCGAAATGGAAGGCTCTGCGGTTGCCCAAGTGTGCCATATGAATCAAATTCCTTATGTCATTCTTCGGTCGATGTCTGACAAGGCGGATGGTACGGCTGACGTTAATTTTGCCGAATTTACGGTGCTGGCTGCTCAGAAATCCTTCGAAATATTAAATGAGATGGTAGCCGGGCTAAGCCGTTAATCAGGCTCAGGGAAATCCTGTAGTGCAACCGCGAGACTCTCGCGGTTTTTTGCTGTGATTTCAGCTCTGCGAGGAATTCCTTCCCAATGCGTCAGGTCATCGAGCCATTCGGTGGGGAGGCTCACGGAGCTTTGATCCTGCCACCGCTCTCTCCAGGCCTGCGGCAGTTGTGTTCGAGGGTGCTGCTTCAAAGAGCGCTTTAAGGGATGATCAGTCATCTCCAGCCAAAGCAGGCTCCAGGCCCGTGGGACGACGCGCCATATGTCATATCCGCCTCCGCCTAAGGCAACCCATCGTCCACTGCAATACTTATGAGCAAGGCTGTGTATGATGGCAGGCATTTCGTTATAGATGGCCATGCTGCACTGCATATGGGAGAGCGGGTCGAGCGCATGCGCATCACAGCCATGCTGACTGAGGATGAGATCAGGTTTGAAGTAATCTGTTAGGCGTCTAATCGATTGCTCGAAGCATTCCAACCATGATTCGTCCTCGGTGTAGGGCTGCATAGGAATGTTGACGCATGCGCCATAGCCCTGATGCTCGCCCCTTTCCTGAACAAAACCCGTTCCCGGGAATAAATACTTTCCGGTCTCGTGAATGGAATAGGTGCATACCTCCGGATCCGAATAGAAGCTCCATTGTACGCCATCTCCGTGATGCACATCTGTATCGATATAGAGCACTCGTGCTTTATAATGCTGCCGAAGATAGGCGATGGCCACAGAGGCGTCATTATAAACGCAGAAGCCTGCTGCTTTGGCCGAGAGAGCGTGATGCAGGCCACCGGCTAAATGCAAGGCGTGCTGGCAGTGGCCGGACATAACTGCTTCTACAGCTGTAATTGAGCCCCCAACTACATAGGACGCAGCCTCATGCATGCCAGGGAAGAAGGGGGTATCCCCGTCCTCCAGTCCATACTGGGTGGCACGCTTCAGCCAATCGATTTCGGGGGAACCTGAGCTTAACGCTTTAACTGCCTCGATATAGGCCTTTTGATGAATTTGCAGCAGCTCCGACTCCGTAGCCTGGCGGGAACGCAGCATCGATGAGGGCTCCAGAGCACCCATTTCGCTGAGGAGATCAAGCGTTAATTTAAGCCGAATGGGGTGAAAAGGATGGCTGTCGTGAAAATGATAATATATAGCTTTATCGTGGTAAATGAAAAAAGCGCTTCCAGTCATCAGCGCCACTCTCCTTGCTCTCGTGTCATCATCTGTCTGAGCTCTCTCAATACATGAACCGCTGCTGAAAACGAATGCGGTCGAATTGCTCTTCAGATGCCAACGGAACATCACTGCCGATACGAACCATCAGGCAATTTGCCGGGTGGGAGCAAATTTCTGGATCATCGGTTGCATACCAGACCATATCGACGGTTTTCATCAGCCGCTCCATCATTTTACGATAGTCCCACACGCTGAGTCCGCTGCTTTTTAAATCCCAGTGCCAATAATACTCTGTCGTAAACACGATGTACGGCTCCATCTGACCCTGCTCGAAGGCCGTTTGGATCATTTTGGAACCGAGCCCCAAAGAGCGATAGTCATTGGCTACTTCGATCGCTCCAAGCTCAATGAGATCGGGCATGCTTCCTTGGGACCAGCGTTCCATTTCGTCCGGATAATGAAACGTGACATAACCGACGATGATGTCCTGCTCCCTAGCGATGATGATTCGGCCTTCCGGGAGAGCTGCAATTTCTATTAATGCCTCATGCTGGTCCTGGGGTCTGCGGAAAGCGTCCAGATCTGCATGCATCTGAAAGCGTTGCACTAGCTCTGGAGCGACAGGGCCTTCAACAATGATCTCGCGCTCCCCTTTAGATAGGCTATGGCGGATATGCGTTTTATGATGTTCCATTATCGCCGCCTCCTTTGCTCGTTCCCCTCACTTATAACAGAAAAATGAAAATTTGAAAAGTATAGCTCCCTTCAAAAGCGTGTGATATAATGTAATCCGACATAAAACTTTCACAAATAACTCTTGACATTATATTTACAATGGCTTGAAAAATGACACACCGACCTCATAGACGAGTGGATACCGCTTCAGATTTTGAAAATAAGTTGACAGCAATGATCCCTACTCTGAAATCCGCTAATGTGTAGCCGTTTTCATGATGAATTTGCTTTTATGACGAGTTCTAGACAGATTCAAGGGAGGATGAAACAATGAGTCAGCTGCAAGGTGAGTTTATTTCTGAGGTAGCTTCCTCGTCCAACTTAGGGAATTACGAGAAAGCTTGCGCGGAGTTCGATTGGGGCGATGTGGAGAAGCAGTTCTCCTGGTATGATACGGGGCGTGTCAATATGGCTTATGAAGCAATCGATCGTCATGTGGATGCCGGAAAAGGTGACCGCGCGGCTCTGTTATTCAGCGATCCGACGAGGAATGAATCCTACACTTATCAAGAGCTGAGCAAGTTGTCGAACCAATTTGCAAATGTGCTTCGCAGCTTCGGGGTGGGCAAGGGCGACCGTGTTTTTGTGTTTATGCCGAGAAGTCCAGAACTGTATATCAGCGTGCTAGGTGCGCTAAAGGTAGGTGCCGTAGTCGGGCCGCTTTTTGAAGCGTTTATGGAGACGGCTGTAAAGGATCGGCTGGAGGACAGCGGTGCGGTGGCTATTGTGACAACGCCTGCCTTGCTGCCCCGAGTCAAACGGGATGAGCTGCCTATCCTGAAGCATGTATTTCTCGTGGGTGAGAATCTCCCACAGGAGGCAGGGCTGATTGATTTTATGGCTGAGCTGAAGCAAGCTTCTCCGGAGACCGAGATCCAATGGGTTGATCGGGAGGATGGAATGATCCTTCACTACACTTCCGGTTCCACGGGTAAGCCTAAGGGGGTTTATCATGTTCATAACGCGATGATTCAGCACTATCATACCGGAAGGGTCGTTCTAGATTTGAAGGAAGGCGATATTTACTGGTGCACGGCAGATCCGGGCTGGGTGACGGGTACCTCATACGGTATTTTTGCACCTTGGCTTCTTGGTGTGACGAACGTCGTTCGCGGGGGGCGCTTCAGCCCGGGGGACTGGTATCATACGATACAGCAAAATAAAGTGACGGTCTGGTACAGTGCTCCAACCGCGTTCCGGATGCTAATGGGAGCAGGAGAGGACATTATCGGGCAGCATGATCTGTCGTCCTTACGACATGTTCTTTCCGTTGGGGAGCCGCTCAATCCTGAGGTTGTACGCTGGGGCAGCAAAGTATATGGGCTGCGTATTCATGATACATGGTGGATGACCGAGACGGGCGGACAACTAATTTGCAACTATCCCTCGATGCCGATAAAGCCAGGCTCGATGGGCAAGCCGGTGCCCGGCATCGAAGCGGCAATTATTGATGACAATGGTAAGATTTTACCGCCAAACCGGATGGGGAATCTGGCGATTCGAACGCCTTGGCCCGCCATGATGCGGCTCATTTGGAATAACGCTCCGAAATACGAAGAGTATTTTCGTATCCCGGGATGGTATATTTCTGGGGACACGGCATATATGGACGAGGATGGGTACTTCTGGTTCCAAGGCCGGATCGATGACGTCATTAACTCCTCAGGAGAACGGGTCGGTCCTTTCGAAGTAGAGAGTAAGCTGTTAGAACACCCGGCTGTTGCGGAGGCAGGCGTAATCGGCAAACCTGACCCAACGAGGGGCGAAATCATTAAGGCCTTTATCTCCCTGCTGGATGGATATGAGCCTTCCGACGAATTGAAGGCGGACATCGCGCGATTCGTGAAGGAAGGGCTGTCTGCCCATGCGGCACCGCGGGAAATCGAATTTAAGGATAAATTGCCGAAGACACGCTCTGGCAAAATCATGCGCCGTGTTCTCAAGGCATGGGAGTTGAATTTGCCGACTGGAGATCTGTCGACGATAGAGGATTAGCTCATTCTTCTAGGCCCATGGGGGCAAGGTTGAGGTGCGGAGCATGATTGGCCAGGGGACATTAATCGCGGGAAGATTCGCGAAATAGGGAGGGGACGTTCGGCAGACCCTACCTGGATCTAGCTGAACGTCCCGAATGAGGAGGATATTAAATAGATCTGAAACCGCTTGGCAAAGTGCCCGTTCTGCGAATCGTCCGGATTTCTGTCAGGCTTAGACGAGTATTAGAGATGATAATTGAATCAGGATCATTACCTGCAATGATGTCATCCAGATCAGCAATATTGGTTGTACCTCGGAAAACTCGGAAGTTTCCTCTGAAATTCGTCCGGGAGAACAGAACTAAGGTAGCGCCCGAGTTAGGAGAGAAGAAACGCAGGCTTTCAATGTCGCCGAAAGAGCGCTCTAGATTCCGTATACCGACATTGCCGCGAATTACGAATCTGCGCCCTGTGTAGTTCTCGTCTCTAAACAAACGAAGTCTTGGGAAAGTAGCTTGAGAGATATAAGCTTTTTTCATGTCTGTCACCTCCTTCTCGAACAGTATATGAATCCTTCATATGGCTGCTTGGACAGAGTGACCAGTGAAAAAAATAAATTGAGTTTCATAGAAAAAGCTTCCACAGGAACATTACGTTCCATGGAAGCTTTTTTGCTTTAACTTAGCTATTTATTAAATTGTACTGATGCAGAAGGGGTGGATTCACCCAGTGCGTTTATAGCCGTTATTCTAATCCATCCGCTTGCCGCATCGGTTTTAAAAGAGAATTGTGTAGATGGGGTGGAGCCCAATCTGGAATACGTACCGTCTACAGTATCCGAGAAATAGACCTGATAATTCGCAATATATTCTTCGGAAGCATTTGCCCCCCAAGTTACTGTAATTTCCTGATCATTACTTAGCACGCCTACTTGAGCCGGTGCACTAGGCGACACTAAATTATCTAAATCGGGTTCTGGTAACTCATCCTGGCCTGAATCATCCGAATTATGAATCCCTTCCCAACTATCGAAGCTTATAACCGCGCTAGGGGCAGATTCACGTCCTGCAACGTCTACAGCCGTAATGTGATAGGCATAATTTCCACTGGTGCCGGAGTCTGTGAACGTGGTGTCCTGACCAGTCAGCACCACCTTCCCGGTAGACTGGAAGGGCCCTCCGCCTATGGAACGATAGAGTCGATAACCGACAACATCTTTCTCGGTATTTTTGGCAAAGGTAATTTTTGCTGAGCCACCCACCGAAGTCATTTGGACATCGCTAGGTGCCGCCGGATCTTTGCCATCGTCCACCCGGGGATCTAGCTTAGTCGGCGCATCCTCGCCTGCATCCTTCGGCATATAGAAGCTGATCGATTTATGGCCTCCTCTCATACTGGAGAAGGCTTTCTGAAGATCGTCGACTAGCTCTTTAATCGGTTTCTCGCGCTTCATAACCACTTTCTCCAGCAACATATCCGAAGGAGTCGTGTCATGCGGAATATAGTTCACGCCTTCATATATTACATATTTCGCTCGAACCAGCACGTCATCCGGTTCGGTAGGGACGTATTTTGCATTAAATATGTCCGTTACCGTTTTTCCGGCTTGCTTTGTAAGCGCCGTAGGGAGCTTGCCGCTGTAGCCTGAAACGGTCTTGCTCACGATGCCTTCCGGCTTATCGAATTGTTTCTTCTCAAATAGCTCGGGTTTGCTCTCAGTCACTTCGTTCATGACCTTGGCCCAAATAGAGCGAGCTCTTGATTTGCCTGCGTTAGACAGTGTGTTGATAGGTTCCTTGTAACCGATCCAAACACCTAGCGATACGTCTGGGGTGTAGCCCATGAACCACACATCCGCATAATTTTGCGTGGACCCCGTTTTGCCGACGATCGGTATCTTCCCATAGTTTTTAAAATCGCTTTTCAGTGATCTTCCCGTTCCATTGGTAATGACTGTACGAAGCATGTCGGTCATTAAATAAGCTGTCTGTTCAGAGAAAACGCGTTCGGGCTCGACCTTGTGCTTATAGATGACATTGCCTTTAAAGTCGGTAATTTTCTCGATCATATACGCGTCGGTAAATTCGCCCCCATTGGCGATCGTGCTGTAAGCATTCGTCAACTCCTCGACGGTAACCCCATACTTCAGCCCGCCGAGCACGCCGGTTTGCGCACCATAATCTTCTTCCTCGAGCGTGGTGATGCCGAGCTTCTTCGAGAACTCCCAGGCCTGCTCGATGCCCACCGTTTGATTGAATACTTTGACTGCGGGAACGTTCCGTGATTCATTGAGGGCCGTCCTTGCCGTAACTAGGCCCTTATAACCGCCGCTGGCGTTCACGGGAATGTGATAGCCCTTTGAATAGTCTCGCAAAATAATCGGCGAGTCATCGATGATGCTGGCCGGCTGGATGAGCCCAAGCTCCATTGCAGGTAAGTAAGCGGCAATAGGTTTCATCGTTGAGCCGGGTTGTCTTTTCATCTGTGTAGCATAGTTCATTTGCTCGGTATAGAAGTCCCTGCCTTCAATCATACCGAGAATGGCGCCGGAACGATTATCAAGCATAATCGCTGCAACCTGCTCCAGTCCTTTTTTCTCGCTGTATGGGCTGAAGTTGTCAGCGTTCTCGGATACTTTATGCATGGAGTTATACACTTGCTTGTCAATCGTTGTGTATACGCGGTAGCCGCCTGTCAAAAGCTGTTGCCGGGCTTCCTCGAGCAGTTGCGGGCTAGCAAGCACTTCTTCCTTGCTCATTTCAGGGTTATTCATCATAGCGAGAACGAGAGCGCCCTGCCGCTCAGTTTCGAGCATAAGATAAGGGTAAGTCTCATAAGCCTTCTTCGTCTGCTGTGCCAAAGAGGCTTTAATGTCGAAGGCTAAGGCCTCGTTATATTGCTCCCTGCTGATTTTGTTCTCTTCCAGCATTCGTAACAGCACTAGCTGCTGTCGTTTGATTGCACGCGCAAAGGCCTCTTCGTTAAACTCTCCTTTGCCATTAAAAGCAGAATAGGTAGAGGGGAGTTGAGGCAGACCCGCCAAATACGCGGTTTGAGCAATATTGAGATCGTTCAAGTTGGTGATGTTAAATATACCCTTGGCTGCAGCCTTAATCCCATATACCTGGTAGCCATTTGAGCCGTTGCCAAAAGGAACCTTATTTAAATAAGCGGTAATGATTTCCTGTTTGGATAAAAAGCGTTCCAGACGTACGGCAAGCAAAATTTCTTTAACCTTTCGGTTGGCGGTTTTGTCCAGATTAAGGAATACGCGTCTGGCTAGCTGTTGAGTTAGCGTGCTTCCGCCAGTCTGAATATCTTCCTTTAGAAGCCGCTGTTTAACCGCGCGCATTGTTCCTTTGAAATCAACGCCGATATGATGATCGAAGTTATTGTCTTCAATGGCAATAACCGCATCTATTACGGAAGCAGGAATTTCATTGTAACTAATCGGTCGCCTATCTTCTTCCGAACGAAGCTGACCGATTCCTGAACCGTCGCGGAAATAAGCGAAGCCGGTCATCTCATTATGGTTGATTTTCGCCTCTATATCGGCGCGGGAGCGTACAGGATCATCCTTAACGATCGAGGAGACATATCCGAACACGGCGCCTCCCGCAAAGAGAACGGCAGCGAATCCGAGCAGGGTTAACCAGCCTAACGTCGCTCGGACATAGCGCCATTTCGAGCGCTTCGGCACTTTTGCCTTGTTTCTCTGTTGCTTTTTGTTGGAGCTTGTATCGTTATCGCGAGCCATGAAATATCCTCCTTTTTAACAGCAACATTATAGCACAAATTAAGGGATTTGAATGCTCTTTCAAGGAATGGTCATACAGAAAAAACTTCAGATGCCCAGGGGCAGGGGGTTTTCTTAAAAGTATGTATGTAATGACTAACTAAAATCCATATCAATAAAAACCTGGTAAGACATCCTTCATAGTGGGATTCTCAATCAGAAAATATGCAGCTCTTTTCGGGAATAAAAAAACCGACTCTCGTCATAAGGACGAAGTCGGTTTTTGTTCTTATTAACGGTTGTAGAACTCGACGATTTGTGTCTCATCGATGTCCTGGGACAACTCGGAACGTTCTGGCAAACGAATGAATTTGCCTTCCAGTGCCGTGTCGTTGAACTCAAGGTAAGCAGGAACGTGCGAACGGTTCTCCAAAGCTTCCTTAATTGTAGAAAGATTGCGGCTTCTTTCACGAAGACCGATTACATCGCCAGGGCTTACAGAGTAAGAAGCGATGTCGACTTTCTTGCCGTTAACAGTAACGTGGCCGTGGGATACCAATTGGCGTGCACCAGCACGAGAGTTGGAGAAGCCCAGGCGATACACAAGATTGTCTAGACGAGTCTCGAGGAGGAACATGAAGTTCTCACCCGCGATACCGCTCATTTTTTGCGCTTTGTTAAACAAAGTGCGGAATTGTTTTTCGCCAAGACCGTACATGTGGCGAAGTTTTTGTTTTTCTTGAAGCTGCATGCCGTAGTTGCTAATTTTTCTGCGTTGGGTTGGGCCATGCTGTCCCGGAGGGAAAGGGCGCTTCAATTCTTTTCCAGTGCCGCTCAAGGAAATGCCGAGACGGCGGCTAAGTTTAAATTTAGGACCAGTGTAACGTGCCATTGTATAGGTAGACTCCTTTAATTTAAAATTTTCGTTATAGGGTTCTACTTGCGCGGACTTTGTTTATGTGAGCGAAGGATAGAATAAGATTACACTCATCTGCCAGGAAAGTTCAGCCGCTGTCCCGACAGCAACAAAATCCAGAGGGTGCCGCATGCGTTACGCCCCAATCAAAGACCTATCCAGTCTTCATCAACAATATATATTATATGAAATCATTGAATAAAGTCAAGATGTGATTTTTGTATGAAAAGCGAGGTTTATGTCGATAGGGCTTTCGGCCTAAAATAATGTGGTAAAATGATGTGAATTTAATGCAAAAAGACAAGGAAGATAGTAAAATAAACATATAGTCACAGAAATCGGAATCGCAAAAGCAATCATAAAAGTGGAATGGAATTACAAGACGGAACTGACGACCATAGCAGCTGTACTAAATGGACAGAGTTGAATAGCTTAGGTTACCAATAAATCGCCGTATTTCAAGTGCGACGAAAAGGAGTTTTCCTATGGCCAAACAATCAAGAGATGACCCGATGATAGAACCAATTCCGAATTCTTCGCTGTCTATGTTATTTGAAGAAGCTAGCGAACATATGAGTTGGCTGGAGCAGCTTGATATTACAGAGCATGATTACTTATATATTGAACCATTCATTCAGAAAGGCTACGCCGATTGGAAGCAAGAGGTGTCTGAATTACCCGAAATTGGAGGGGCGCGGTGGTTTGTGGCCAATCATCAGGGAGCAATCCTTGAGGCGGATATGCCGATTCTGCCGCTCGTTGCAGAGACGCTGACCGCCAGCGTGCAAACTCTCCAGTGTGCCGTTAGGTCATTTGAGCAACACAGCTGTATTGCTGTTCCGGTTTTTACACGGACGAAAGGTCAATTGTTTACCATATTCGGCTGTGTGTTAGGAGAGGGGCTGGATGCAACGGTGTCTACTCTTCTGGTAAAAACGAATGCCCATTATTTTCGTGCGTGTTTTTACAAGAGAGTTGAAGCCTGGTTCGTGCTTGATTTGCTGACGATTCAGAAGCAGGCAAAACGTGAGGAGCATCGCCGCTCGATATTATTTCAGGCCGTTCAGAAGCTGCATGGCAAAATTGATGTTGACTCCATCTTGTCCGAAGTGTTTGAGAGAATTGCTGGAATGTACCCGGATGCCAAGGTGGAGCTATTGATGTCTCAGGATCATTTAAGCCGCGATCCGAGAGTGAAGTCCCTCCTGCTGCATGGGGAGCAGGAGCATGTATGCGTCCGGGCATTTATGGAAGGCAGAATGCTGCGTAAAGAACTTGAAGGCGCTGAAGGGGAGCCTTTTCTTGAAATTGGAGTACCGCTAATTGGCAAGCAGGGGGTCTACGGGGTGTTTCATTTGCTCCTGCCGCAGGATCAGGTGGAGGAAGTCGATTTACAGCTGATCAGTATGCTAGCCGACACGGCAGGAACGGCATTTGAAAATGCAAAGCTGTATGAGCAGTCCAATCTGTTAATTAGCGAACTACGGCTCATTAATGAACTGACTAAACGGTTGAATCAAAGTCTGCGTCCTAAGGAAGTATTTAAATTCGCAACTGAAGAATTGCTGTCGATCTTTAAGGCCGAATACTGCTGCATATCGCAAATTGCCAAAGAGAACGAGCATTTCGAAGTCATGTCTAGCAATGTACCGTCATTGTCCCAGAAAGAATTTTTTCCGAAGGATTATGGCTTTAGCGGTTTGGTCTACTCTACCCAAGAACCGATTATATTGTCCGATTATAAGGCTTATGGCAAATTTGCATCTAAATTAATGGAGGATACGGATTCCCGCTCCCTTATCGCGGCCCCTTTAATCGTAAGGGGAGAAGTGAACGGCGTCATCATGTTGTCTCACCGGGAAGAGCGATTTTTTTCATATGAGAATTACAAATTGCTGCAAGTTCTGGCTTCCCATATCGGACTAGCCATCGCCAATGCTTCTCTGCATGCCGAGGTGAGAAGAATGGCGAACCGGGATATGCTGACAGGACTGTATGCTCGCCATTACTTGGATGATACGATTCAAGAGTTTCAGAAGAAGGATAACAACGGTTCATTAATCATTGTTGATATTGACCAATTCAAGGGGGTCAATGATACGTATGGGCATCAAACGGGGGATCAAATACTGAAGCAAGTTTGCTCGGTCATTACTGGTACGATTCGCAAAACGGATATTGCCGCCCGGTGGGGCGGAGAGGAGTTGGCCTTGTATTTGCCGGGA
This sequence comes from Paenibacillus lentus, assembly GCF_003931855.1. NCBI lineage: Bacteria > Bacillati > Bacillota > Bacilli > Caryophanales > Paenibacillaceae > Paenibacillus > Paenibacillus lentus. The sequence goes on from NZ_CP034248.1 coordinate 2,934,634, forward strand.
GCGAGCATTGAACACGGCCATCAAATTGCAGAGATGATCCGTTTGCGGGTGGAGCAGGAGACAGAGCCCAGGGTGACCGTTTCCTGCGGCATTGCGGAATGGAATCGGGATGATGAGAAAATTAGCGTCGAATCGTTGTTTTATCAGGCGGACATGGCATTGTATAAGGCGAAAAATAACGGAAGAAATCAAACGCAAATAGGTTAATCATAGGAAATTTAAAGTAAGAACTGCCTCACAGTGTGAGGCAGTTTTTGCGATTTTCAGTGAATAGATTCTTGGGGCAGGGACAGCCTACAGCTAACAGTGTATAAACAGTGTATAGCCCGAAGGGAGGAAACAGCAGATGAGTATGAGTCTACTTCACAGGTTCATCCTGACGAGCTTTTGCTTTCTAACCGTAATTATGATGTCGTCCTGCGGATTACAAGAAGCCGAGACCGGCGAAGAATGGTTTAATCAGACTTGGTCTGGCTTGGCTGGTGTTGACACTTTGACTTTTCAGGGCCAGGCTGCACTGTGGCGCGGGGAGCAAAGGGTGCTGGAGCAAAATTTGAGTTATACCGGAAAGTTGGATGACCATCATCGTCTGACGATACGAACGGTGTTATCGGAAGGAGATCCGAGAAGCCTGCTGGCATTTGGGCAACGTACGGGGGAAGTATACGAGACGAAGCTTCAGGCGGTTGAACGGCGTTGGCACATCGAGTCTGATGAAGAGGCTCTCGGTAAAGGCTTGGCAAGGCTAAATCCCCTGGAACAGCTGGAGCATATCCGCAAGGCAAGCAAATCGGTTAAGCTGGAAAGCGGGGCGGCGAGAGGAACAAAAGTGCTGCGCATTGAGCTCGAACCCCAAGATGCTCTTGCTTTGATTAGTGGAGAGCTGGAAGAGGAAATGAGTCAGGTTAAACAGAAATACGAGGGGAAGCTGGCAAAACTACCTGACGCGCAGCAGGCAAAGTTAGCGAGCCAGGCGGAGCGAGTATGGAGCGCCGGGCGGGACCAGCTTGTGCAAATGCTGGATCAAGCCGAATTCCAAACGGTCTACCACCTGACCATCAATGCCAAGACTGGCCTCCCGGTTCGCTTGACCTTGGAATCCAAAGCAGCCTATTTAAGTCCGCAAGGAGTTTCGCAGCAGGAAATATTGCGGACGGATAATCGATTTGCTGACTATAAATAACGACAGAAGCATTATCGAATCAATCCTTGATCTCTTGGAAGAGAATGGGCCATCGTGCTACAATAGAGAATGAATTTACCACTGTTCAACTAGAGAAGCAGCGCCTTATCCTAGTTTATCAGATGCTGCTTATGTAAATCAGAGGAGGCGTATGTCTGTATGCGAGATCCAAGAATACAGAAATTGGCAGAGAATTTGGTTGGATATTCAGTCAATGTTCAACCAGGAGAGAATGTGCTTGTTGAAATGATCGGTAATGAACGGGATTTACTGATCGCGATCATCGAAGAGGTTGGCAAAAAGGGCGGGAATGCTTTCGTTGAACTAACCGACCGAACGGTGCAACGTTCACTTTTCAAATATGCAAGTGAAGAGCAAATGAGAACGTGGGCAGAGATTGATCTGAACCGGATGAAACAGATGGATTGTTATATCGGCATCCGTGCAGGTACGAATGTAAACGAGCTGTCTGATGTTCCAGAAGATAAAATGAAGCTTTACAATTCACTCTACTCTCATCCGGTACATAGTGAGCAGCGAGTGAAGCATACGAAGTGGGTCGTTCTTCGTTACCCGAATGCTAGTATGGCACAATTGGCCAATACTAGCACTGAAGCATTCGAGAATTTTTATTTCGATGTGTGCAATCTGGATTATGCTAAGATGGATCGGGCTCAGGACGCGTTGGCTGATTTAATGAAACGTACGGACAAAGTCCGGATAACTGGTCCAGGTACTGATTTGTCCTTCTCCATTAAAGGGATAGGAGCCATTAAATGTTCAGGAGAGCACAACATCCCAGACGGTGAAGTCTACACCGCGCCGGTAAGAGACTCCGTAAATGGAACGATCAGTTATAATACGCCTACTTTGTATAATGGAATTACGTTCGAGAACATTAAATTCCGTTTCGAGAAGGGGAAGATCGTTGAGGCAACCAGCAACGATACGGACAACCTGAATAAAATTTTGGATACGGACGACGGCTCCAGATTTATCGGTGAGTTTGCGATCGGATTTAATCCTTATATTTTGCATCCGATGAAGGATATTCTGTTCGATGAGAAGATTGCCGGCAGCCTTCATTTCACGCCAGGGCAAGCTTATGAGGAAGCGTTTAATGGGAACAAATCGTCGATCCACTGGGATTTGGTGCTGATTCAACGTCCGGAATATGGCGGCGGGGAGATTTATTTCGATGATGTACTCATCCGCAAAGATGGCATTTTTGTATTGCCGGAACTAGAAGGATTGAATCCGGAGAACTTGAAATAAACGATAATTGAACTTGCTAGGGAAGCGGATTCAATGTATCATGGTAATATATTTATTCCAAAGTGAGACGCGGAGGGATTCTAAGTGGCGAACAACAATCAAGCGGTAGTTGAAATTGCCCAAACAGCGGGCAAATTTGCATCATCGATCGTTCTTCAAGCAGACAATAAGTATATTGATGTAAAGAGTATTTTGGGTCTCTTCACGACGCTCGTGAACACGCAAAGCTATGAATTGCACGTTCACGGACCAGATGCGGACGAAGCGAAGGCAGCCGTATCCGAAGTTTTTAAGAAGCATGGTTTGAACGTGAAGGTCGTAGCCGAATAAGATTCGTTCAAAGAAGCACTCTTGCCGCTTACAGGCAGGAGTGCTTTTTTTGAGAATTTGTGTCTTTTGGCATAGTTGTGGCAAATATCATATCTATTTGGAGACACTTGGGAAGCGGATTATTTTGAGAGGTTCTTGTATTGGCTTCCGATTTCGTCTAATATTAAGAATAGAGTAGATGAGATCGACTTTATGGACATAGGGGGGAAGAAACATGACTTCATCTGATTTGCAGGAGCAACTGAATCTGAAAGCATTAAATCTTCTGCAGGAAGATGCAGATAAAATACAGAAGCTGATCGAAGTACAGATGGAGAACCTGGCTACGCGTTACTGCCCTCTCTATGAGGAAGTATTGGATACCCAGATGTACGGTTTCTCCAGACAGGTTGATTATGCGGTTCGTGTCGGGCTCATTCAAGAATTAACAGGCAAACAGCTTGTGAATAAGCTGGAACGAAATTTAGCTCTGTTATACGAAGCGATGAACAATAGAGAGTAGCCTGTTTAGTAGTAGACAGGCTTACATACTAACAGAAAGCGTACAAGCTGTGAGAGCCACATGCTGTACGCTTTTTTATTTTTATCCTGTTATATTTGGTTTTAAGCATTGCCCGCCATCCTGTCAAACGAGGAAGAATGAAACACCGAGAATCGCGTAGACAGTAAGTAAAAGCAAACCTTCGTACCAGTTCGTCTGCCCATCTTGGGTAATCGATTTGGCGATGAAGACCGATACGCCAATGGCTGCGCTTTACCAAGAAATCCGGCAACGAAGATGACGGAAATAGCGGATATGATAAACTGCAAAGTGGCTGACCAATGTAAGTAATGTCCTACGGCACTGAGTATAAAGAAAATCATTAATAGAGACGGCGTCAAATATTTTCGCATTTGCATCATGGCTCCTCGGCTTGAGTGAAATGGGGTTGCGGATAGTATAACAATACGAATTGAGTTCAAATTAGTATAACCATTTCGTGGAAATAAAAACGATGCAAAAAAAGAATATTCCCCATTTGCTTTAAAAGAGCGAAGGATTTACAATAAATAATAATGAGGTTGAAGGAGGAATGAACCATGACCGAACAATTACAGTTAGATAATGGGCTTATTCGAATTTCAGATGACGTCGTTGCCAAAATCGCTGGGATGGCTGCCCTCGAAACACCGGGAATCGCAGCAATGTCCGGTGGCTTGTCCGAGGGATGGGCGAAGCGGTTAAGTGGCAAGAACGTGCAAAAAGGCGTCACCGTAGAAGTCGGTCAGTTGGAAGCAGCAATCGATCTCCGTATTATTGTGCTGTATGAGACGCCGATTCATGAGGTATGTCGCATGTTGCAGCAGAATGTCCGTGAAGCAGTCGAAAGCATGACAGGACTTAAAGCCGTGGAAGTCAATGTGAAAGTAGAGGGCGTTGCATTTAAGGATGATGAAATCTAACAGTGCAGCGGTTTCGGTACATAGATGGTTTGTGGCAATCTGACCGAACCTGGAATTAAGAAGAAGACTACGGATTCCCGTAGTCTTCTTTCGATTTTATACGATTAGCGTGAATATCTCGAATTCCCCGGTCCACGGGAGGCTTCCTTTACAACGATGGATTTGGTTCGCTCCTGCTTTACAGGAAGAGAGGAGTCGCGCGAGATGCTGAGCACGATGCCCATCGCTCCCATCATAACGAGTAGAGAGGAGCCGCCGTAGCTTATGAATGGCAGAGTCACCCCTGTTATAGGAATCGTACGCGTTACGCCCCCAATGTTGACAAAGGCTTGAATAGCGATCAGTCCCATAATGCCTACGCCTGTTAACAAGCCGAACGTACTTGAGCAGCGCAGTGAGACAAGGAGACCCCTCCATATAAAATAGATGTACAACAATAGGAAAATAATGCTGCCAATGAACCCGAATTCTTCACCAATGACCGAGAAAATAAAGTCATTATAGGCATTCGGGAGGTAGTGTAGCTTTTGAATGCCTTGGCCGAAGCCTGCCCCTGTCACGCCGCCATGTCCAAGTGCGGTCAAGGAATGGATAATGTTATACCCTGTATGCTGCGGATCCGCCCAAGGGTTAATGAATGATGTAATTCGTCCTACTCTATAGCTGCTGCCCATTTGTTTTTCGCTTGGATTGATTTGCTCCAAGAGGGCACCGGCACCGAGTACGATGCTGGCTCCAAGAATAAGCAAAGCGATAGAACCTAAGATATGTTTCAAGTTTGCTCCGCCGGCAAATATAATCAGGCCTGCGGTAGCGACTAGAATCATGCATGAGCCAAAATCGGGCTGTAGCATGATAAGACCAGCCACAAAGCCGACGATGACCATTACGGGAATGTAGCCTGTTCTTAAATCCCGAAAACGATCCCCTTTTTTCGAAATCAGGGCAGCCAGATAAAGTATTGTAGCTATCTTGGCCAGCTCGGTAGGTTGAACGCCGAGGCCGAAAATCATAAACCAGCTTCTTGCCCCAAAGATATCATCAGCTAAAATTGGCACAAGTATGAGCATAATGATAGTTACAATAAAAACGGGAATAAAAAGCTTTTTGAACTTGTCATAAGGAATGTTCATCGTAATGAACATAAGAATCAGGCCGACTCCTCCGAATGCTATTTGACGTTTTGTGAAATACATCAAATCATAACCAAATTTCTCACTTACCAAAGTAATGCTGGAGCTGGAGCTGAACACCATGACAATCCCGAAGCCAACCAATAACAAGGTGAGAATAAGCAGTTGAAAATCGGGAGCTCCGCGTTTGGGCTCTGATTTGCTGTCTCTCATGCCAAGATCCTTAGGCTTCTAGGAGTTGTTTTAGTTCAGTTAGCTTAAGGTTGGCTGTCTTCTGCACGAATGCCGGAATTTCCGATTCGTATTCTAGACCATGCGGGAATGTGGCACGTCCGATATAGACGGCTTCAACTTCCAATACCGTGTCAGGACGCTCCAATTTGCCCTCAATGGCACGGGTGTTGATACGAAGGAAGTATTCGTTGTCATTTGATTCTATTTTGTAATCGTATGTAGCCCGGTAATATTCCCATTGCCAGCGAATAAACCCGACTTTCTCAGCAGATTCGTCCAAATAGGACAAGTCGCTCTTTAATCCGTTTAAACCGGTATTTTCGAGAATCATCGTGTAAAATGCCTCCTTAAAAGTTCTTCTCTCATGATATTATGTTTCAATCACTTGTGCAAGCATAGGAAACGCTTCAAAATAGTGAGGTGACGCTGTTTGTTGCTAATTGCAACATATTGGGGGCTCGAGATTTCTGATACAATAATACTTAATGTTTGACGGCAGGCTTGTTGCCGTTAATTGGGTACGTTATTGACCAAGAAGGAAGTGGAATTCAATGATACAGGAAACGCTAAAAACGTTCTTTCCGGCTATGGTTGAACGGAGGCGGTATTTGCATCGATATCCGGAATTGTCATTTCAAGAGCAGAAGACATCGGCCTATGTTGCAGATGAGCTGAGGAAGCTCGGCTTGGATATAGTTACAGGTGTTGGCGGGAACGGAGTCATTGGAACCATTAAGGGGCAATTACCCGGTAAAACGGTCGCGCTTCGCGCAGACATGGATGCGCTACCGATTCAAGATGAGAAGGCTTGCGAGTATGCTTCACAGGTTCCGGGTGTGATGCACGCTTGCGGACACGATGGACATACTTCGGTATTGCTCGCTGTGGCCGAGTATTTCAGCGTCCGAAAAGAGACGCTGAAAGGTGAAATACGCCTTCTATTTCAGCCGGCCGAGGAAGTATGTCCCGGAGGGGCGCTTTCGATGATTAAGGATGGTGCGCTGAATGGAGTCGACGTCATTTACGGCGTGCATTTATGGACACCGATTCCGGTCGGTACGACAGCTAGCAGACCTGGGGCGTTTATGGCTTCGACAGATGAATTTTTTATCGAGCTGACTGGAAGAGGAGGACACGGCGGAATGCCGCATACCGCGGTAGACAGCGTTGTGGCAGGGGCGGCGTTAGTGCTTCAACTGCAAAGCGTCGTCAGTCGCTCTGTCAATCCACTCGATCCCGCGGTCCTTACGGTCGGCTCGATTCGTGGCGGGACAGCTCAGAACGTAATTGCGGATACCTGTCGATTGGCGGGAACGGTTCGCTGCTTCCATGAGGAGACGCGGAAGACAATTCGCGAACGAATTGAGCAGTTGGCCCATGGAACGGCACAAGCTTATGGAGCGGGCGCGTTCATCGATTATATGGCCGGTTATCCGAGCCTCGTAAATCATCGGGAAGAATTCGAGAGATTTCAACATATTGCGGCGACAGAAGTCGGGCTTACCGTAGAGCATTCTCCGCAAATTATGCCTGCTGAGGATTTTGCTTATTATTTGCAGCAGGTTCCGGGCTGCTTCATGCTCGTAGGGGCCGGAAATCCCGAAAAAAACGCTGTTTATCCGCATCATCATCCGAAATTTGATTTTGATGAAGAAGCGATGCTTCATGCAGCGAGCCTCTTGATCGCGATGACCCAGGCCTTTCAATCGGATCGGCAATAATGCGAAATTGCTTTTATTCTAAATTGCCGAGTGATGAATAATATTGCTGCCTCCTAGGAAATCTAAAAATCATGGAGGGATGGCATAATGAGAAAAGTAAAGGATATCATGACAGATCAAGTAGTTACTGTATCGCCGCAAGATAATATATATGAAGTCGCGGTAAAAATGAAGGATCATGACACGGGCTTCATTCCTGTAGTAGAGGATGGAAGTCGGCTGATCGGCGTTATTACTGACCGCGATCTCGTCATTCGCGCGATTGCGGAGAAGCATCCCGGTTCAACTGCGGTAGAGACGGTGATGACTCGGGGGATCCGCGCTGCATCACCGGACACTCGGGTCGATGATGCGGCTGAATTGATGGCTGAACAGCAAATTCGCCGCCTGCCTGTAACGGAGGGGGAGCGATTGATCGGTGTAGTCTCGATCGGGGATTTAGCTGTACGTAATAATTTTGCTGATGAAGCAGGGGAGGCGCTTAGCGAGATTTCTCATCAAGTTCACTAAATTTATTTTCTGCCCTGAGCAAATTTAAGAGAAGGAGTTCGCATAATGCTTGCGGGCTTCTTCTTTTCCATATCGCATTTTGTTAAGTCATGCTGAATACAAAGCAACTTAAGAACGGTCCTAGAAGAAGGGGGCATTGTTATGGATGGAACGGGAGCGTGTATCGTGCAGCGTGATTTTACCGTGCTGCTGGAAAAGGAGCATCCTGGTTTTGAACAAGCCAAATTGCAGCTGGCTCGTTTCGCAGAGCTGGTCAAGAGCCCGGCTTTGTTTCATACATACCGAATTACGCCGCTTTCGCTGTGGAATGCGGCTGCAAGTGGATGGACTGCGGATGATGTGGTGGAGCGGCTGCGAAATTTGGCGAGATGGGAGGTGCCTGGCAAGGTGGTCTCGGATATACGCACCTGGATATCCCGCTATGGTTCGCTAGCTCTGGTTAAATCTCAGGATGCGCCGAATACGTTCTGTCTTAAAATCCGTGGCACGGATCCATCGCTGCTCCGGCAGTTGGAGAAGGAGCCCGCCCTAACTCCGTTTAGACTGGAGCGGGATGGCAGCAGGCTGCACTTTCCGGCTGTATTCCGCGGTCTGCTCAAGCAAGAAATGGCCCGGCTTGGTTACCCGATCATCGATGAGGCGGGTTACCATAGTGGACACACTCTGTCGCTTGCCCTTCGATCAGTGCTTCCCAACGGTCAACCATTTGCCCTAAGAGATTATCAAGTGGAAGGGGTTCAGGCGTTTGCAGGATCGATAACTTCGGACGGATACCAAGGTAACGGGGGCAGTGGAGTTATTGTACTACCGTGCGGAGCCGGGAAGACGGTCATTGGAATCGCTGCGCTTGAACGCCTGCAGTGCGAGACACTGATCTTAACCTCGAACGTCACTTCTGTGCGGCAATGGATCGCCGAAATATGCCAGAAGACAACGTTAGCACGTGAGGAAGTCGGGGAGTATTCTGGAGACATGAAACAGGTACGGCCTGTCACGGTGTCGACCTATCAGATTTTGACCCATCGGCATAGGAAAGAGGAAGAGTTCAGGCATATGAGCTTGTTTAACGAGAGGGATTGGGGACTGATTATTTACGATGAGGTTCATTTACTCCCGGCGCCCGTATTTCGTGCTACGGCAGACATTCAGGCGACGAGGCGCCTTGGATTGACGGCAACGCTCGTTCGGGAGGACGGGTGCGAGCGAGACGTATTCTCGCTCATCGGGCCGAAACTGTATGAGGTTCCCTGGCGCGACCTGGAGAAATGCGGCTATATCGCTAAGGTTGAATGCCAGGAAATTCAGGTCGCGATGTCTCCTTCCCTTAGAGAGGAATATGAAGCCGCCCAAGGACGCGATAAGTTTCGAATAGCGGCAGAAAATCCCCGAAAAATAGTCTGGCTACAAAAATTGCTTCGTCTGCATGAAGACCGGCAAGTTTTAATCATCGGCCAATATTTGCAGCAGCTGACCCAGGTGGCCGGAGTTCTGCATGCTCCGCTGATTACCGGAAGCACGCCACAGGAGGAGCGAGTCCGGTTGTTTCAGGGTTTTCGCGAACGGCGATTTCAAGTGCTCGTCGTGTCTAAGGTTGCTAACTTTGCGGTGGATCTCCCGGATGCATCCGTGGCTGTGCAAATATCGGGCAGCTTCGGCTCAAGGCAGGAGGAGGCGCAGCGACTAGGTCGGATATTGCGCCCGAAAGCAACGGGAGATGTCGCGTATTTCTATAGTTTAGTATCAGTGGACAGCAGGGAGCAGCACTTTGCTTTGCGTCGGCAGCTGTTTCTCGTAGAGCAGGGATATGAATACTCTATCCGCCCCGATGACGTATCCTGCTTAGATGCTGTCTCCCGGAGGGAGGTGCTTTGAAATTGCAGGGCTATCATCAGTACAACGAGCCCTTCGCAGGGAAGGGGACTCGGAAGTGGAATATAAATGACAGTCATCACGACCTAAAGGATCTGGCGCTGCCTGCACGTTGTGCCCTAGAATTGATCTTTCGCCAGTTCGCCGGAGTCCCCTTTAAGCTGGAGCATTTGTCCAAGGCTGCCAATGGCCGGATAACACCTGCTGATTTACGGGCAGCAATTCCAGAGTTACTTCGTCAGCAATATATAGTTTCCGTATGCAAAGCCTGGGGCGACCGCTTATACTTCATTCCTCAGGAGCTTCTGTACCTGCTTCAACAATATTGGATCAGACCAGGGCTTACGCCGAGGAGCAGCTGCGATGTAAGGCTTGTGAAGGAAGCCAAGCGGGGGCTGGCATTGGATTTGTTCCGGAGTCTCGTCTGGATCGCCTGTAATGAGCTTCCAATTACGGCTAAAGGAACTATTCATCAAAGAGTCTTGACAAAATTAAGTCAGCAAATTGCACTAAGGCAAGAGGATGTGAAGGGCTTGGCCCTTAAATATCCTCATCAGGATGTTTACCCAGAGCATATCGCTATCATGCTAGATATGCTGCTCGAGCTCAACATAATCAATCAGGGTTTAAAGGTATGGGAACTGAATGTGCACGAGCTCGGTCTGTGGTTTAACCTAGATCTAGCCGAGATGAACGAAGTGCTTTATCAAAGGGTTCTATTGAAATTTGTCCCGGCGGACACGGAGCTGCAGCATTTTGTTTTTGTTTTATCGTCGCTTGAATGGCTAGAAGGCGAATGGTATTCGTATGAAAGGTTCATTACTTGGCTTCAAGAGGAACGTCTGCTTCGTCCGGAGATTTCCGAGGACCGGCAAAACTGGATGTGGAGCTGGGTGGAGGCTATGTGCGGGTTCGGCTGGCTGGAGCTGGGCTGCGACCATGCTGGCGGTCATGCTTTTCGCTGGATGTATAGACCTCGGGGCAAGGGATTATCCCCGTCTGCTAGTGCTAAGCCAAGTGAGGATGGACAAACAAATATCCGATTTTACATTCAACCGGATTTCGAAATAATTGTGCCCCCGGAGGTGCCATTTGCTGTTCGCTGGGAGCTGGAGGTCTTCACCGAAAGCGTTGTGACAGACCGCCTGTCCATTTACCGGATTACAAACGATAGTGTTGCTAAGGGGATTCGCTTGGGCCGCTCTCGGGCAGACATATTGTGTTATCTGCATCGATACTCCGCAGGGATTCCAAATAATATAGCCAGTGCATTAGAGGAATGGGGGAGTGAAAAGGGAAAGCCGGGGAATGAAGTGATTTTTCCAAAACTTGATTCTCCTACATCAGGGGCCTGGGAACAAAAAGGGAATCTGTCCGAAGCGGTGATTCCGTGGGGCATCCTCTTTTGTGGGGAAAATATGGCTGCCTGCCGCCTATATGATGCCATTCCTGAGAAGGCTGAATTATTTCCGGGTTTAGAGCAGATTCCTGGAATGTGGCTTAAGATGGCGAGAATCTACCATCCTTCCACGGCCCGACAATTGGTAAGCCAAGCGATACAATGGCAAACGCTGCTTGTACTGCAGATTTGCGGAGAAATGGTCGAGTACCTCCCAAGCCGTTTAGAGGGTGGGGAGGATTGGAGGGTATCTGGAAAATTGTTCACACCCTTCGATCCTGAGGGATATGAGGCTATGCTGGCTCCGAAGGATTGGGAGAACATGTACATACAGCTTCCGGAGATCGACAATAGCTTGGGATAGAAGGCAATCGCAATGAAACCCTTCTGCTCAGAAACTGAATATGTTATTATAATGGAGTCTACTGAAAACTTAATTTGCAGGAATAATATTTGAAGTAGACCATTCTATATAGAATCGAGTTGAAATTCATGAGCGTAACCGAGCTAAAGACGGTCGACATGGCCGAACTTTTGACATGCGCCTATGAATTAGGCGATATGATAAACAATTCTACCGTGGTTTCAGAATATTTGTTCTGGAAGAGACGGGTGGAGGAGGACCCGGAAATTCAGGTTTACAAGAGAAAGCTTGCTGCGCAGAAAGAGCTTTTTGAGGAGACTCAGCGTTTTGGTCACTTCCATCCTAATTACCATGAGGCGAAAGACAAAGTCGCCGAGGTGGAGAAGGAGCTGGAGCAGTTCGAGGCCGTACGCAATTTCAAAGCGGCAGAGAAAGAACTAGATGAATTATTGCATCAAATGTCGGAGACGATTGCTTATGCCGTATCCGACACGATTAAGGTGCCGAGCAATGATCCCAATCCGATCGGCGGCTGTGGAAGCGGTGGGAAGTGCAGTTGTGGATAGGGCAGCCGGATTTTCCATCGGTGAACTAGGAATGAATTGCATCGCAGGCGCAAATGATGAATGGGCGACGAAATAGGGGGGGTCACATGTTTCCGGAACGTACAGGCTATATTATTTGGGTAAGCGATTTAAAGGCGGCAAGAAATTTGGAGAAGTACGGGAGCGTGCATTATTTATCCCGACGAATGCATTACGTCGTCATGTATGTAAATACCGATCGAGCAGAAGACATTATGCGAAATATCCGTAAGCTATCTTATGTTCGCAAGATTGAACGATCCTACCGCAATGAAATAAAGACGGAATATAAGAGAGAAGTTCCAGATAAGACGCAGTATTATGGACTTTAGGTTTTTTTAATATGAAAATTTATAGCCCGTTTGGTGTAAACCTTACAAGAACGACGACGGGATTAATGATGAGCGCCCCTAGGGCGCTCATTATTTTTTTAGATGAGATTATCTTTTCGGTAAAATTTAGTTCTAAGATAAACGCCTCCCTTGTAGAATAATGGAAAGTGATGTATGATTATAGGTAAATATACTTAGTCACAAAGACCTATCAACTACAAGACATGAGGTGTGCGTCATGAGAGACAAGGTTACGGAGCGATGGGGAACTTACGAGGCTTTTCACGTAACTTTAGGCGATAAGAGAGTCTCCGATATCGTGATCACTAACCATGCCATGATGCGGTATCGCGACAGAATAGATCGTACGAATAAAGGATTTGAGAAAATAGCTGGCTGGGCTTGGGAATGTCTCAAGCAGGGACGTATCAAACATTATTATCGCAATGAAGAAGATGTTTATTTGGTAGACGATGATTTGGTGATGGTCGCTGAGTTTGCTGAAATTCCCGGCGAGTATGATTTGGTCGGGAGACCTATGCATCGAATGATTATCGTTACGTTTTTGGGGCGTATGTCCGAAACGATTGAACTTCGAGACCTCAGATCCTATTATTCCTGGCTTAGGCATTCGCGGCGCATGACGCTGATCAAGAACAGCCGTAAACGGAGATAAGTATGAATCCGGCTAGTTCTGGTAAGAGGAAGCTTAAATAAAAAGAGCAGACACGATAAGAGTGTTTGCTTTTTTTGTTGGTCTAGACATGCTATGGTATTGGATAAGAAGGAGTGAAGTCAAGATGGCCTTGAATTATCACCAATTACATATTTTTTATACTGTCGCCCAGCGAGGTAGCTTTTCAGCGGCCGCTCAGGCACTACATATGACACAACCTGCGGTAACAATGCAAATTCAATCGTTAGAGGATTATTTCGGCACGAAGCTGCTGGTTAGATCGACGAAGCGTATTGACTTGACTGAAGCGGGAAAAGCTCTATATCCGTATGCACAAAAAAGCATTGAATTGATGCGCGAGACCGAAAAGGCGATGTCGCAGTTTACCTCCATGCTGGAGGGCCGTCTGCTGCTCGGTTCCAGCCTCACGATTGGGGAATATGTTCTTCCACGATTGTTGGGGCCGTTTGGACGCCAATATCCGCATATTTCGATTGTGCTGAAAGTAATGAATACGACGCAGATTATTGATGAAATCGTCAGCCATCAGCTTAATTTCGGACTGGTTGAGGCTCCGGTGCATCATCCGGATATGATATCTGAACCAGTTATGGAAGATGAGTTGAAGCTGGTCGTGCCTGCCGGACACCCGCTTTCCAGCAAAGGTAAGTTGAGGCTGGAGGAAGTGCTGTCTTATCCATTCGTTCTTCGGGAGAAAGGGTCTGGAACCCGTCAGGTTATGGAAGAACAATTGGAGCGCAGCGGCATCGATCTCGGCGAACTGGATATCGTGATGGAGCTTGGAAGCACGGGCGCTGTAAAATCGGCGGTCGAGGCGGGCTTTGGGCTTACTTTTTTATCGCCCTCATCTGTGAAGCATGAACTAGCTCTCGGATTACTGAATGTACTGGAGATCGAGAATGTAACGTTTAAGCGGCAATTTTATTCGATTCACTTGAAGTCTACGCTGCTTCCGGTATCTGCAGTTACGTTTTTAACTTTTTTACGGGAACAGAAGCTTCCTTTGTAATAATGTTAAGGAGGGATTGGCAATGAATGATACTGCACTTCGAAATCTATACGATCTGCACACTCACACTCGGGCTTCCGATGGCATGAACGCTCCGGCGGAAAATGTACGTTTGGCTAAAGAAAAGGGCTTAGCAGGAATAGCGATAACAGATCATGACACAGTTGCGGGGATTGAAGAGGCGTTTGAGACCGGACAGCAATATGGCATTACGGTAGTTCCTGGCGTTGAAATCAGTACCGTAGCAGATGGACGTGATATTCATGTGCTGGGCTATTATATCGATATCGCGGATAAGAAACTGCTAAGCAGGCTTCAGAAGCTGAGAGCTACGCGTGAGATCCGTAATGATCTGATTCTGGAAAATCTTCAATCTTTAGGAATGCCGCTGACGCTACAAGAAATCAAGGACGGGCTCGGCCGCCCGCTTCACCCCGATGAGAGCATCGGCCGCCCGCATATCGCCGATGCCCTGGTTCGCAAAGGCTATGCCGATAATATGCGAGATGCCTTCGATCGTTATCTCGGTGAAGGTAAGCCGGCATATGCAAGTGTCCCAAGGATATCGCCGGAGGAAGCGATGCAATGGATTCGAGAGGCGGGAGGCGCTCCCGTGCTGGCCCATCCCGGTTTGTATGGGGATGATGAGCTGGTCAAACGAATTATTGCCAGCGGGCAGCCCGTGGGAATTGAAGTATACCACTCCGATCATGGTGTGAGTGAGGAACAGCGTTATTTAGAAATCGCTAGTCAATTTAACTTAGTTCCGACCGCCGGCTCCGATTATCACGGCGTAAGGCAGGGCATTGTATTTCACGGGGACATCGGTTCGCGTTCGGTGCCGCTGCGCGTTTTGGATGAGTTGCGTGTCCGTGCGGGAAGCAAATAGAACAAACCTAAAAAATCCTTCGACCTTGTTCACGGTAGGAATAAAGAGTCGAAGGATTTGTTGTTTTGATCGTTATTTGACTGCATTTGGCAGGCTCTTAATCAGTGTTTCATCCGGCGTGACGAACAGGGTCCGCTGTTGCTCGTAGATGACGAAGCCCGGCTTGGCACCATTTGGTTTGCGAACATGCTTGATCAGCGTGTAGTCAACAGGGACGCTGCTGGATTCTTTCGCTTGGCTGAAATAAGCCGCTAACTGGGCCGCTTCATTCAAAGTTGCCTCTCCGTAGGAAGCGCCTCGAATAACGACGTGGGAGCCCGGAATGTCCTTGGTATGCAGCCAGGTGTCATTATGGCTAGCGAGCCGATTTGTAACGTATTCGTTTTGTAAATTATTTTTACCGACGTAAATTTCGATGCCTTCGGATGAAGTATAGACATGCAGTGTCGGTCGATCATTTTTTTTCTTTTTCTTGTTTTTTCCGCTGCGTTCTCTCAAATATCCTTGCTGGATCAATTCCTCACGTATTTCATCGACATCGTTTAGTGTGGCATGAGCTAATTGCTGGAGCAAGCCTTCTAAGTAATTAATTTCTTTGCGAGCAATGTCCATTTGCTCATCAATGATTTCCAGGCTGTTCTTGAATTTATTGTATTTTTTGAAGTAACGCTGCGCATTTTCGGAGGGGGTGAGCAACGGGTCGAGTGTTATGGTCACCGATTTCTGCTCCTCATCATAATAATTGATGAGCTCTACCTTTTTATCGCCTTTCTCAATTTGGTGGAGAGAAGCGAGAAGCAATTCCCCGGCAATCCGGTAACGCTCGGCGTCCTCGGCTTCCACGAGGTCCTCCTGAAGTTTGGTCAGCTTCTTTATGTTCTTGCTGCGCTCATTTTGCAGAAAACGCAATAGGTCGCTTGTTCTTTGCTTTACTGTGTCGCGCAGCGCTTTTTCCCCATAATAATCCTCCATGCAGGCGCTAATCGAAGGATATGTACGGATATCCTCCTGCACCATGCTCAAAGATACGGCAGAGAATACATGCTTTCCCTTGCTATTGCTCCCGGACATCGGTTGATATTGATGATGGGCGATATCAAGCATCATTGCAGAAAATGCCGACCATATGTCTTCAAGCTCCGGGGTTACCTGGTGACTTTGCTTCATAGCGGAATCATCAGCGCAACTAGCACGGTGGTAGATTTCTTCCGCGATGAGCGGACTGAGGCCGCTGTAAGCTTGAACTAGCCAGAAGCTTGATTTGGTTTCTTCCCCTGCTTTGTGCCAAGCCGATAGAAAGTCCTCCTTGCGAGCTTGGATTGGATTCAGCTTGTGCTGCTCCGGAGGTTCAGTATAAGTAAAGCCAGGCATAACAACCCGGTAGCTGCTGATGGAAGGGGTTACGTGATGGATTCCGTCGTACTGGGTTCCCGTGCTTGGATCGACGAGAATGATGTTGCTGTGACGGCCCATTAATTCGACAATGATTCGTTTAGACGAGATGTCTCCAAGTTCGTCGCGCTGCCTGATATCAAACGCGATAATCCGCTCCATCCCGTATTGGGTGATCGCTTCAATGACGCCCCCTTCGCAGTGCTTGCGCAGCAGCATGCAGAACATGGGAGCTTCCTGCGGGTTCGGAAAGGATTGCTCCGTCAGATGTACTCGCGGATAAGTCGGGTTGGCCGATAATATAAGCCTCCGATTGCCGCCCTGTGAGCGCAGGTTAATAATTATATCGCTGGTGGATGGCTGGTGTATTTTATTAATGCGTCCGCCCACACAAATTTGAAGCTCGTGAACAATAGAACGCGTAACGATTCCGTCAAGTGCCATAAATGTGTAATCTCCCTCTATAAATGCCTTTGCGCTTAGCGCGCTCTCTCTATGATGCCATACTTCATGTAAAAACTTAAGTCCTTCCCTGTGATAATTTAGGACTGGCCCGAATACATTTACCCTAGGTGGAAAAGCCTTCACTCTGTAAAATTGCGTAAATTACGGGAGGGGAATAGAGAGGATGGAACTAAAAAACTGGCACCAGTGGAGTGGAGATGAGCTTCTCGAACGGTTCGGCGTCTCGCGTGAGCAAGGTCTGACCGAGGAAGAGGTTCGGTTTAGACAAGAGCAAAGCGGGTGGAACGAGCTGCAGGAGATGCAGAGTGTGTCGCCGTTGCTCCTCTTCTTGAATCAATTTAAGGATTTTATGATGCTCGTACTGATGGCAGCGACATTGATTTCGGGACTTCTCGGCGAATACTTGGACGCCGTTACTATTATAGCCATCATTATTTTGAATGGGGTGCTTGGTTTTATTCAGGAATTTCGCGCAGAGCGGTCGCTCCGGGCACTCAAACAGCTGTCTGCTCCCCATGCCAAAGTTCTGCGGGAAGGACGCGTCAAAGATATTACGGCTCGAGAGCTTGTACCCGGTGATATCGTCATCGTGGAGAGCGGTGACCGTGTCCCGGCTGATATTCGCTGGCTCGCCACCAATAGTCTTGATGTGGAGGAATCCGCGTTAACCGGGGAATCTCATCCTGTAAATAAGCATGCCGAGACGATCCGGGAGGAAGAGGTTCCGCTTGGCGACCAGAAGAATATCGGTTTTATGGGGACTATGGTGACCCGAGGGAGCGGCCGGGGAGTTGTCATTCGTACGGGGATGGAGACGGAAATGGGGAAGATTGCCGACCTCATCCAGAACACGGAGGTACAGGAAACTCCGCTGCAGCGGAGGCTCGAGCAATTGGGGAAAATACTGATTTATTTGGCGCTCGGTCTGACTATTCTCGTTGTCGTGGTAGGGATCATTCACGGACAACCAGCCGGAAGCATGTTCTTTGCCGGTGTGAGCCTTGCGGTTGCAGCCATTCCTGAAGGCCTGCCTGCAATCGTGACGATTGCTCTGGCATTAGGAGTACAGCGGATGATCAAGCGCAAAGCGATTGTCCGTAAGCTGCCTTCCGTGGAGACGCTTGGCTGTGCCTCGGTGATATGCTCTGACAAGACGGGAACGCTGACGCAAAACAAAATGACAGTAACGCATCTTTGGTTGGAGGGACGTCCGCTGGAAGTGACGGGCGATGGCTATGAGCCGATTGGCCAAATCATGGAGCAGGGTCAGTCTTTGGATATAAAACAAGATCAAAGCCTTCGCCGCCTGCTACAAATTAGCGCCCTATGCAGCAACGCTGAAATTTATGAGGAGGAAGAAGAGGACAATGCACGTAATCGGCGAAAAGACAGGGAAGAGGCTGCTGGCTCCCGCTGGAAACTGAAGGGAGATCCTACGGAAGGCGCACTCGTTACAGTTGCGACTAAAATGGGACTCACTGCGAACTCGTTAAGCAGCATATACAAGCGTGAGAAAGAGCACCCCTTTGATTCTAAACGTAAAAGAATGTCCGTCGTCGTATCCCATCAAGGGGGGACTCTCGCCTTCGTCAAGGGGGCGCCTGATATGCTGCTGGAGCGCTGCTCTTATATATTATGGGAGGGCAAAGTTGTTCCCTTTACGGGCACATTGCGTCAGAAGGTGCAGGCAGCGAATGAAGAAATGGCACGCCGTGCATTGCGCGTTCTGGGGCTGGCGTATCGGGAGCTTCGGCCGCAGGAAAATGTGAACAGCGAAGAGACTGTAGAGTCGCAGCTTGTATTCGTCGGCTTGACCGGCATGATCGATCCTCCGCGGCGTGAAGCGAGGGAAGCGATAACGACCTGTCGCAAAGCGGGAATCAAGACAGTGATGATAACGGGGGATCACGGCTTGACCGCCGAAGCGATCGCCCAAGATTTAGGTATTTTACAGCGGGGTGGGGTATCGATCTCAGGTGCAGAACTGACCTTGATGAGCGATGAAGAGCTGGAGCAGAAGGTGGACAGCACGGTCGTCTATTCTCGTGTATCTCCAGAGCACAAGCTGCGTATTGTAAAAGCGCTCCAGCGCAAAGGCCATGTCGTTGCCATGACGGGTGACGGCGTGAATGATGCCCCTGCCATTAAAGCGGCCGATATTGGAATTGCTATGGGCATTACGGGGACGGATGTATCCAAGGAAGCCTCCTCCCTCATTTTGAGCGATGATAATTTCTCGTCGATCGTTGCTGCTATTGAGGAAGGCCGGAACATTTACGAGAATATCCGCAAATTTATCCGCTATCTGCTTGCTTCCAATGTGGGTGAAATATTGACGATGCTGTTTGCGATGCTGGCCGGCTTACCGCTGCCGCTCATGCCGATCCAAATTTTGTGGGTCAATTTAGTGACGGATGGCCTTCCTGCCATGGCGCTGGGCGTTGATCAGCCGGAGAAGGATCTCATGGAGCATAAGCCGCGAGGAGCGACGGAGAATATTTTTGCCAGGCGGCTCGGTTGGAAAATACTCAGCCGCGGACTGCTCATCGGTTTGTGTACGCTCGGTGCATTCTGGATCACACTGCAAAGCCATTCGGGAGCTGAGAATCAGCTCGTCAAGGCCCAATCTGTAGCGTTTGCCACGCTGGTCATGGCTCAACTGATCCATGTGTTCGACTGTCGAAGCTCCCGCTCTATTTTTCACCGCAACATTTTGCAGAATCGTTTGCTTGTCATCGCGGTACTATCTTCGATTATCCTGCTGCTTGGAGTTATCTACCTTGAACCGCTACAGCCGATTTTCAAAACGATGCCGCTTTCGCTAAGGGATTGGTCTATTACGCTAGTGGCTGCGGGAATTCCGACGTTTCTGCTTGGTGCGGGCAGCGTCTGGTCAGGTCGGAAGAAGCGGCGTAAATACAATAATTCGGGTCCTTTCATGCCAGCAAAGAGTACAAATTTTCGTGCATAAAGTCAATACCTTTCCGAGCCCTTGAAATATAAACTAACCCCATAGTTTAGCTTTGCAGCGCAAAGCGATGAAGGGGTGGTTCAGATGGAGTTCACGAAAATGCATGGGCTCGGAAATGATTTTCTCGTTTTTTATGGGGAGAAGGCCTTGCCTAAGGAAGCTTCTTATCTTGCGCAGAAATGGTGCAATCGCAATTTTGGTATCGGGGCTGATGGATTGGTGTTCATTTTGCCGTCCGAACAAGCGGATTTCAACATGAGAATCATTAATTCGGATGGTACGGAAGCGGAGCAGTGCGGGAATGCCATCCGCTGCGTCTGTAAATATGTTTATGAGAAGGGCTACGTCAGAAGCGAACGGGTAACCATTGAAACGTTGGGTGCAGGCGTACAACAGGCAGTGCTTCAAACTGATTCCGGTGTCGTCACGTCCGTTCGCATTGATATGGGGGAGCCGATCCTTGCCGGCAGAGCTATTCCGACGAAGCTTGATGCCAGCCCGGTATTGGATTGGCCCATAGAAGCCGCTGGCCAGAAGTTCAACGTAACGGCCGTCTCGATGGGGAACCCCCACTGTATTATCTATGTTGAAGACGCAGCATCGTTTGATTTGAACACCTGGGGACCGAGGCTCGAGACCCATCTTTTTTTTCCGCAAAAAACAAACGTCGAGTTCGCTACGATTATTTCTCGCAATCGAGTAGAAATGCGGGTGTGGGAGCGCGGAGCTGGAGCTACGCTCGCTTGCGGAACCGGTGCCTGTGCAACACTGGTCTCCTCTGTTCTTCACGGATATACGAACCGGGCCGCATGGATCGGTCTGCCAGGTGGAGATTTATTCGTAGAGTGGGACGAGGTGGATAACCATGTGTATATGAACGGACCGGCGGAGACGGTATATGAGGGCAGCGTAAATCGGTAATTTAGAAAAAGGCTTGAGACCCGTTTTGATAAGCTGGGGAAGGGGAGCATAGTTAAGTATGGAGATATAGCCACATCATAAATGGACGCCTTTCGGCGTTTTTTTATGATTTCGAAAGAATAAGATGTTCTGGTGGACAAATGTCGCTGTGTACGAATTCAGCAGACGCTTTTTCTAACCATTCAGCCTGAATTTATGGTACATTAGAGTGAAAATATGAAAGTCAGTCCATTTATGAGGCATCATGTTCGCTAGCTTGTGCTAGAGTTCATGGAATAGGTTAAAAGATAAGTTTGAAATAGAATGAGGGCAGTGGAGGTAAGCTATGAGGCCGAACTTACGCGTAAGAATGCAAGAAGAGGTGTTGGTTGGGGATGGTGCGCTGGGTACTTATTTATATCAATTGGGTTTTCCCGTCGGCATTTCTTATGAAGAGTTTAATCTGTTAAGACCTGAAGTAATCGGCGATGTGCATCGCCGTTATATAGAAGCTGGAGCGCAGTTGCTGGAGACGAATACATTTTCGGCGAATTACTATAAGCTTGCGAAATTTGGACTGGAATCCAAAGTGGAAGAAATCAATAAAGCTGCTGTACGGATCGCTAGAAGTGCGGCGGGCGCAGATGCTTATGTCGCTGGTGCCGTAGGATCGATTCGTGGTGGCAAGAGAGTTAATGTCTCCGTACAGGAGCTCAATCAATTTTATGAACAGCAAATTTCCGCGTTGCTGACAGAAGATGTTGATGCGCTGCTATTTGAGACCTTCTATGACTTGCAGGAGATGCGAATTGCGCTCGGTAAGGCTCGTAAATCCACGCCGATTCCGATCATCTGCCAGTTTGCTGTTGATCAGCTTGGCCGTACGCTGGATGGCTATAGTATTAAGGAAGCTTTCGGAATTTTGCGTGAGGAAGGCGCAGACGTTCTCGGCTTCAACTGTCACTCCGGTCCTAAAGGGATTATGAGTGTGATGGAGGACTTAAACGGGCCGCTCGATATTCCGTTGTCCGTATTCCCTAATGCGGGTTTAGCCGACTATGTAGATGGAGAGTATGTATATGGAGCAACCCCGGAGTATTTCGGGGAGAGCGCGGTTTCATTCGCGGATCTTGGAGCGCGGCTTATTGGCGGCTGCTGCGGTACAACACCTGAGCATGTTTCGGCGATTGCCGAGGCGCTCTCCAATTACGCACCAAAATCCCTACAGGAAGGAACGGCACTGCCTCCGGTGCAGCCTTCCATAATCGTGGAGGAGCCGGAGACGTCAATTAAGGACGCTTTCAGCGGACAAGTGTCTGATCCGAGCATCGTCGAACTCGTTAAGGAGAGACATACCGTAATTGTGGAACTGGATCCTCCGCGCGATCTGGATATCCGCAAGTTTATGGACGGTGCAGCCGCGCTAAAGGAAGCGGGTGTCGACGCTTTGACTCTGGCCGATAATTCGCTGGCAGTTACCCGGATGAGCAATATGGCTTTGGGTCATCTTGTTCAGTCTGAGGTTGGACTGCGACCGCTTATTCATATCGCTTGCCGTGACCGCAATCTGATCGGCACCCAATCTCACATGATGGGTTTCGATGCTCTGGGCATCGACCACGTGCTGGCGGTAACCGGCGATCCAGCCCGCTTCGGCGATTTGCCTGGATCAAGCTCGGTGTATGATTTAACATCTTTTGAAATCATCCGTATGATCAAACAATTGAATGAAGGAATAGCCTTTTCTGGCAAGCCGCTGAAGCAGAAAGCGAAGTTCGTCGTCGGTGCGGCATTTAACCCGAACGTGAAGCATTTAAATAAAGCTGTCGAGCGTTTGGAGAAGAAAATAGCTTCCGGTGCTGATTATATTATGACACAACCGGTGTACGACCCAGAGTTGATCGTTGCGGTTAAAGAAGCAACAGCGCATTTGGATATTCCGATTTTCATCGGCATAATGCCGCTGGCTAGCGGGAAGAATGCCGAATATCTGCACAATGAGGTTCCCGGCATTCGGCTTTCGGACAGTGTCAGGAAGCGGATGGAAGGGTTGCAAGGCGAAGAAGGGCGCAAGGTAGGAGTGGAAATTGCCAAGGAACTGCTGGACACGGCATTGGAGCATTTTAACGGCATTTATTTAATAACTCCGTTTATGTTTTATGAAATGAGTGTCATTTTGAGCAATTATGTCTGGGAGAAAACCGCACCTCGACCATGCCACTTGTCTCGTTCATAATTATCAATTACAATAGGGTAACGGATGTGATACCTTTGTCTCACAGTATGACAGGATACGGACAGTCCGCCAGACAATATGGTGGTTATGTTATTCAATTTGAAATTAAATCCGTCAATCATCGATATGCTGAAATCGTTTTTCGTATGCCACGGGAGTGGACGTGCTATGAAGACGGACTACGGCGCATCGTTCAGCGCCATGTTAAGCGTGGCCGGATTGATGTATACATTAGCAAAGAGCGTGATGATCACAGCTCTTTGCCATTTGTATTGAACTCTTCCATCGTGCAGTCTTATTTGCAGGCTGCTGAAGAGCTCAGCCAGGAGTATGGTGTCAGCGCCAATTTAACCGCAAGGGACATTTTATCACTGCCCGATGTGCTTACGGCTCCAGATTTGTCCCAGGATGATCCGTCATCGCAGGACGATGGATGGGAGACGGTCCTGCACGATGGGCTGGAGGAAGCGGTGTCCGGGCTTTTGCGCATGCGGGAGCAGGAGGGTCTTCATCTTGCTCGCGATTTGGAGAGTCGGCTGCTGAAGCTGGACGAATTACACGCAGAGATCTCCAGGCTTGCTCCGGAAGTGGTCAGCGATTACCGTTTCCGCTTGCAGGGGCGCCTCAATGAATTGTTTGAGGGTGCGGTGGATGAGCAGAGGTTTGCGATGGAGATTGCGCTTTTTGCGGATCGATCCAACATCGACGAGGAATTGATCCGACTGAAGAGCCATTTTGAGCAGTGCCGCGGATTACTGAATGCCGGTGAGCCGATCGGCCGCAAACTGGATTTCTTAATACAGGAAATGAATCGTGAAACCAATACGATCGGATCAAAGGCGAATCATTTGGCCTTAGTCAACCATGTTTTAGAAATGAAAGCGGAATTGGAGAAGATTCGCGAACAGGCAGCAAACATGGAGTAACATATACCTACTGAAGCGAATCGAAAAATTAGGGGGAACTACCTAACCATGGCAATTAAACTTATTAACATCGGTTTTGGAAATATCGTATCGGCGAATCGAATCATTTCCATTGTCAGCCCTGAATCGGCGCCTATAAAGCGGATTATTCAGGAGGCGAGAGACCGTCATATGCTGATTGACGCCACTTATGGGCGTCGCACTAGAGCAGTCATCATAACGGATAGCGACCATGTCATTTTATCGGCGGTTCAGCCGGAGACGGTCGCGCATCGTCTATCTATCAAAGACGACGACAACGACGAATAATGGAGAGAACAATGGCAAAAGGGCTACTAATCGTATTATCCGGGCCGTCCGGCGTAGGAAAAGGAACGGTTTGTAATGAACTTAGACATCGTTTGCCAGACCTGGTGTATTCCGTGTCTGCGACAACAAGGCAGCCGCGGCTAGGCGAGGAGCACGGTGTAAATTATTTTTTTAAAACCCGTGAGCAGTTTATGGACATGATTGATAATGACCAGTTGTTGGAATATGCCGAATATGTCGGCAATTATTATGGAACCCCGCGCGATTTCGTTGAGCAGACGATTGAGAGCGGCAAGGACATTATTCTGGAAATTGAAGTCCAAGGCGCGCTTAAAGTGAAGGAGAAGTTCCCTGAGGGGATCTTCGTGTTTCTCCTTCCGCCATCTTTGGACGAGCTTAAAGGGCGTATCCAAGGGCGAGGTACGGAGAGTCAGGCGACGATTGATCATCGGATGTCGGTAGCTGCGGATGAAATCGCACTGCTTAAAAACTATGATTACGCAGTCGTAAATGACGAAATTGACTTGGCATGCAAAAGAATTGAAGCGATCATTACAGCAGAGCATTGTAAAATTAGAAAATAGCGGAGCACGGCTTTGCTGTGATTTGATGATGAATAACTAAAGAGGTGTTGATGAGAATGTTGTATCCATCTATTGATAGAATGTTGGATAAAGTGGACAGCAAATATTCGCTGGTTGTCGCTGCATCCCGTAGAGCAAGACAGCTTAGAGAAGGGGATAAGAGCGAGCTGCAGCAGCCGAAATCCCATAAGCAGGTTGGTGTTGCTCTTGAGGAGATTTACGGCGACTATGTGCGGATCAAGCGAGATGCCAACGGAGACCCCTTAACCGACGACGAATAATGGGCACCGCCTCCGGGTGCTATAGAACACTTTTTTAAGTGCTTTATTTACGACAACCGCGAGGTTGTTGTTTTTTTCTGTAATGAATAGGAGCGAAAGAGAGGGGATCACGTTGTTAACTGGCAAAAAAATATTGTTAGGGATCACCGGCGGTATCGCTGCATTCAAGGCAGCGTCGCTCTGCAGCAAACTCGTGCAACAAGGTGCCGAGGTTCGCGTCATTATGACGGAGTCCGCGACCAAGTTTATTACGGAGCTGACGCTGCAGGCGCTTTCCAAGCATCCTGTCTACACGGATACGTTCGATGAGAAAAATCCGCAAGTCATCGCGCATATCGACCTCGCGGATTGGGCTGATCTGGTGCTGGTTGCGCCGGCTACTGCCAATATTATCGCCAAGATGGCCGTAGGGTTAGCGGACGATATGCTGTCCACGACGCTGCTTGCCACCGAGGCTAAGATCATGCTCGCTCCAGCGATGAACGTTCATATGTATACGCATCCGACTGTGACGCGTAATTTAGCAGAGCTTGCTGCGCGTGGAGTGCTGATGGTAGAGCCGGGCAGCGGCCAGCTGGCCTGCGGCTACACGGGAAAAGGACGAATGGAAGAGCCGGAAAATATCATTTTGGCTGTCGAGGCTTATTTTGCCCGTGAAAAACGTGCGGCTAAGCGACCGTTAGCGGGGAGGAAAGTTGTCGTTACGGCCGGTGGAACTGTAGAGCGACTGGATCCGGTACGCTATATTACAAATGATTCATCCGGAAAAATGGGATTTGCCATTGCAAAAGCGGCTTTGGATTTAGGGGCGGAAGTAACGATTATCGCGGGCAGAACGGATGTGGCTCCTCCGCTTAACTGGGCTGGCTTGACCTTTACTCGCGTGGAGTCTGCACAAGATATGTATGAAGCGGTCAATGCCGTTTGGGCGGATACGGACATCCTTGTTAAAGCGGCAGCCGTGGCGGATTATCGTCCTAAACAGGCGGCTGAGCATAAAATCAAGAAGTCGGGGGATTCCATGACATTGGAGCTGGTCAAGAACATCGACATTTTAGAGACGCTGGGTCAAAAGAAGAAGGCTCAATTCCTGATCGGCTTTGCTGCCGAGACGGATCATCTTGAACAGCATGCCATGGATAAGCTGCGCCGCAAAAACTGTGATCTCCTCGTAGCAAACGATGTGACTGCGGAGGGCGCTGGTTTTGGCGCCGATACGAATATCGTGAATGTCTATGATGCGAATGGGCTGGTGGAATCTATTCCTCGGGCGTCCAAGGACGAAGTCGGGCTGCATATTATGGAGCTGGCTGCGACACGTTTGACGGGAGAGTCGAAGTAATGCATAAAATGGCAAAAGTAATTGTCGATGTGCCGAGCCGGGAAACCGACCGGCCTTTTGACTATTTAATCCCAGAGTCGATGAGCGGCTGGATCGAAGTGGGGAGCCGGGTCGGAGTGCCATTCGGCCGCCGAACCGTACAAGGTTTCGTCGTATCCTTGCATGATCAGTTGGAAATGGATTCGTCCCGGATGAAGCCGATCGATGAACTGCTCGATCTCCTGCCGCCGCTGCCTTCTGATTTGGTGCAATTGGCGGCTTGGATGAGCCGAAAATATGCCTGTAGCATGATATCAGCCTTGCAGGCTATGATCCCATCTGCGTTGAAGGGCAAAGCGGAAAGATATATCCACGTCGCGGATGAGCACCAGAGGGAAGAGGAGCGAACGAGTGAGGGTGTGCTGTTTAATTCGCAGGCTCTGCTAGGTGAAGCCGAACGGGAAATTGTTGCATACATTAATCACTCCGGTTCCGTGACAATGGCTCATTTAAGCGCTCGATACCCGGATCGGATCGAAGTGATTAAAAATTTGCTTGGGCAAGGGATTTTGTTTGAAAGCCAGGCAATTAAGGATAGAGTAAGGAAGAAGACAGTGAAGACCGTAGCTGCGGCAGTCAGTGGGGAGGCTGCGAAGGAGGCGCTGGCCTCGTTCGGAGGGAAGGCTCGCCGCCAGCGTGAGGTGTTGGAGTTCTTGCTGGAAGTGGGTGCTCCCCTATCGATGAAGGAAGTACTGTCTACGCTGCGTGTGACGGCCGGGACGGTTAAGAGCCTTGCAGACAAAGGGTATGCGACGATCGAGGATGTGGAGGTATTCCGCGATCCTTATCAAGATCGACACTTCAAAGCAACGAAACCACTGGAGCGCACACCCGAGCAGGAAGACGTATATCGTTATCTTACGGAAACATTGGATGATCATAGGCACGGTGTGTTTCTTCTCCACGGCGTGACTGGCAGCGGGAAGACGGAGGTATATCTCCAGACGATTGAAAGATGCATCTCACTTGGCCGCCAGGCAATTGTTCTCGTTCCAGAAATATCGCTAACCCCGCAGATGGTGGAACGCTTTAAGGGACGATTCGGCAGCAAGGTTGCTGTCATGCACAGCCGTTTGTCTACAGGCGAGCGTTATGATGAATGGAGAAAAATCCGTGAAGGCCGGGTGCAGGTCGCAATTGGAGCCCGCTCTGCTGTGTTTGCTCCATTCGCCGATTTGGGTCTTATCGTCATGGATGAAGAGCACGAAACGTCTTATAAGCAGGAAGAAACGCCAAAGTATCATGCCCGAGATGTGGCAGTGGAACGAGCCCGTCAGCATGGTGCGGCGGTTATATTAGGGTCGGCAACACCTTCGTTGGAAAGCTATCATGCCGCTCGATCGCAAAGCAACGATCATTTTGCTCCAATGATTCTGGAAATGAATCAGCGGCCTTCTGGCAGTCGATTACCAGGGGTCCATATTATTGATATGCGCGAGGAATTGAGGGAAGGGAACCGTTCAATGTTCAGTCGGGCTCTGCATCAAGGAATCGCCCAAAGGATCGAACGTGGAGAACAGACCGTGCTGTTCCTGAATCGGCGCGGTTACTCGACGTTTGTCATGTGCCGAACCTGCGGTTATGTAGCTGGATGTCCAGAGTGCGATATCTCGCTTACTTACCACCAGAAGTCTGATAATTTGCGCTGCCACTATTGCGGTTACGCCACTCCCGCCCCATCTGTATGTCCCGAGTGTCAAAGCGAACACATTCGTTATTTTGGAACGGGAACGCAAAGGGTAGAGGGTGAACTGTCCAAGCTGTTTCCGGGTATTCGGGTTATCCGCATGGATGTGGATACGACGAGCGAGAAGGGGGCGCATGAACGATTACTGCAGGCTTTTCGAGACAAGAAGGGGGATGTGCTGCTCGGCACGCAAATGGTTGCCAAGGGTCTGGACTTCCCGGATGTGACGCTAGTCGGGGTCATTGCTGCGGATACCGCACTGAATTTTCCAGACTTCCGATCCGCGGAAAAAACATTCCAACTGCTCACTCAGGTCGCGGGCCGAGCCGGGCGCCATCAACTGCCGGGTGAAGTCTATATTCAGACCTATATGCCTGAGCATTACTCGATCATCCATTCGAGCAGGCATGATTATCATTCCTTCGTAAGGGAGGAACTGCAGCATCGCAGAACTTTGCATTACCCACCCTATAGCCGTCTAATTCTTGTGACACTCTCGCATGAACAACTTCCCGTACTGCTTCGTATGGCGGAGAATTTTGCAAGCGAGCTTAGAGGAAGGGCGCAGCGTCTAGGATGGTATGGCGACTTGGATCGGCTGACGCCGGAGGCGCTCGATATACTCGGGCCCGTAGCCTCGCCGCTCCCGCGCATTAAGAACCGCTACCGATTTCAATGTATGGTAAAATATCGGGGAGATCTCGATGCGGTAACCCTGGTCCGCGAGACATCGGCGGCAACGATGGATCAGCTGCGGGACGCCTCGCTGCAAATCAGTATTGATGTAGATCCACAGATGCTGATGTGAGGACGGTCTGTTCATTTTTGAAAGTCCCGATTCTGCCGGAGCATCGATGTGGACAGTTGCATATATATTTTGTAATAAGCAGGTAAATCTATAAAGAGGCAAGAGGAGGATGTTCCCAGAATGGCAATTCGGATTATTGTCCACGAACCGGATGAAGTGCTGCATCAGGTAGCCAAAGAAGTAAAGAAGATTACCCCCAATGTGCAAAAACTCCTGACAGATATGGCGGATACGATGTACGATGCGGAAGGAGTGGGGCTGGCGGCTCCGCAAATCGGAATATTGAAACGGATGATCGTTATTGATGTTGGGGATGATCATGGACTAATAGAGCTTATTAACCCGGAAATTGTAGCATCGGAAGGGGAGCAATTTGGGCCCGAGGGCTGCTTGAGTATTCCCGGATACCGCGGCGATGTGCGCCGGGCTATGGAGGTTACGGTTAAAGGTTTGGATCGTAACGGCAAGGAAGTGACTTATACCGGGACGGAGCTGCTTGCCCGGGCATTCCAGCATGAGATCGATCACTTAAATGGTGTGTTGTATACAGATATCGCCGAAAGAGTGTATGAAATTACGCCAGAGGGCGAAGAGAAGGAGTGACTCGCTGTGAATATCGTGTTTATGGGTACTCCCCAGTTTGCTGTACCCTCTCTCGAATCGTTGCTCCGTGAGGGATACAACGTGGTCGGCGTGGTAACGCAGCCGGATCGGCCGCAAGGTCGGAAAAGAGTATTAACGCCCACGCCAGTGAAGGAGGCCGCATTAAAGCATGGTCTTCCCGTGCTGCAGCCGCAGCGCATGAGAGCGCCGGAAGCGATTGAGGAACTGGCTGCGCTGAAACCAGATCTTATTGTTACCGCAGCGTACGGCCAAATTCTGCCGAAGGCTGTACTTGATTTGCCTAAGCATGGCTGTCTGAACATCCACGGCTCGCTGCTTCCGAAATATCGGGGTGGCGCGCCGATTCAACGCTCGATCATTAACGGCGAGAAAGAGACGGGAATCACGTTGATGTATATGGCGGAAGGATTGGATACCGGAGATATGATAGCAAAATCAGTCGTGCCGATTGAGGATGAGGACACCGCGGGCACGATGTTCGAGAAGCTGAGCATGGCCGGAGCTGAGCTGCTGCTGGAGCAATTGCCGCTTATTGTTGAAGGCCGGGCCGAACGTATTCCCCAGAATGATGCGGAGTCTACATATGCCCCCAATTTATCGCGGGAGGATGAGCGGATCGATTGGACGTCATCTTCGCGGGCGATTTACGACCGGGTTCGAGGATTAGTTCCTTATTCTGGCGGCTACACCCTATGGAATGACGAGGTATTCAAAGTGTGGGCCGTAGCTAAGCCTGTTGCTAGAGCGGAAAACTCTGCCGGCGGACCAACGCCCGGGACAGTATTGAATTTGTCGGAGCAAGGGATCGAAGTGAAGACGGGAGACGGTTCGGTGTTGTTAACTCGGGTTCAGCCAGCCGGCAAAAGGGCGATGGATGCCTCTGAGTTTATTCGCGGCGGGGTTATGCAGCCAGGGACGGTTCTCGTATGAGCAGGGAAAAGGGAAGCCGTCCGAGCAGTGGAATGGAAGGACGGCACGGGAGCGCAGGGAATACTGCGTCCAAGGCTGTCCAGCGGGGTGCCAAGGGCAGCTCTCGTCGCCAGCATAAGTCGTCGGCACGGGAT
Source organism: Paenibacillus lentus (assembly GCF_003931855.1). NCBI lineage: Bacteria > Bacillati > Bacillota > Bacilli > Caryophanales > Paenibacillaceae > Paenibacillus > Paenibacillus lentus. Next base: position 2,965,234 of record NZ_CP034248.1, read on the forward strand.
GCTGCGCTGCATGTGCTGACAGGGGTGGAGCAGGAGGGTGCTTACAGCAATTTGCTGCTAAACGCTGCGCTGCAGAAATCGGGCTTGACCGGCCCTGAAGCCGGACTTGCTACCGAGTTAGTTTACGGTACGATATCGCGCAAGAATACGATAGATTATTACTTGGATCAATTCGTAGCGAAGGGAGTCGTCAAGCTGCAGCCCTGGGTGCGGAACTTGCTGCGGCTGAGCTTTTACCAAATCTTTTATTTAGACCGGATTCCGCCGCATGCCGCTGTCAATGAGGCGGTGAACATCGCCAAGCGAAGAGGACATCAGGGAATCTCGGGAATGGTTAACGGGGTGCTTCGGAACGTGCTGCGCCGTAAAGAGGAGCTGAAGCTGCCGGAAGATATGCCCTCAGTGCGCCGGATTGCGTTGGAACATTCCCATCCCGAGTGGTTGGTATCCAGGTGGATCGAGCAATATGGCGAGGAGACTGCGGAGGCCATTTGCCGAGCGAACAATGAGTCTCCTCCCGTTAATGTTAGGGTCAATGGAATGCAAATCAGCCGAGCCGAGCTAATGCATAGAATGGAAGAACAAGGGCTAAAGGTAGCGGCCTCACGGGTTTCTCCTGACGGGATCATTGTGTTGAGCGGTGGCAATATGGCTTTAACCGATTGGTATCGGGACGGTCTGTTGTCCATTCAGGACGAGAGTTCGATGCTTGTAGCCGAGGCTGTTGATCCGAAGGCTGGCATGACGGTGCTGGACTGCTGCGCCGCTCCCGGCGGTAAGACCTGCCATATGGCCGAGCGCATGGAGGGCGGTGGTCGAGTTATCGCGAACGACATTCATCCGCATAAGGTAAAGCTGATCGAGGATCAGGCTGCCCGTTTGCAGTTAGGCAATGTACAAGCTCAATCAGGGGATGCCTTGGAGCTCGATAAACGCTTTGCCCCGGAATCCTTTGACCGTATCTTGTTAGATGCCCCTTGTTCCGGACTCGGCGTCATCCGTCGCAAGCCGGATCTAAAATGGGTGAAGACACCGGAGGATATTTCTGAAATCATCAAGATTCAACAGGATTTACTCGATCGAGCCAGTGTCCTTCTTAAGCCGGGCGGGGTGCTCGTCTACAGCACCTGTACGATTGAACCTGGCGAGAACGAAGAAGTGGTGAAGCAATTCCTTAGCCGTCACCCTGAATTTGAGCCGGCTCCTAAGCTGGCAGAGTGGCAACGATTTAGTCAAGAGGTAAGCAGGGAGAATAATCAAACCGGGATAAACACCGATTCTATCGGTTTGCAAATCCTGCCGCAGCACTTTCATTCGGACGGTTTTTATATCGTTCGTCTGATGAAGCGTACAAATGCCTAACTCAGGCTTGGTAAATGTGGGATTTAATTCCAGGCGATATCCTATATCATAGCCGAAAATGAAGCACATCTCTCGAATCGCACGAAGCGATTAGAAGAGATGTGTTTTTTGCTGATTCAATCTTTTAATTCAGCGCGTATAAGTCTGCCTGCGGACCCGTAATGCAGTGAATTCCGGGACGAATGTCGCAGAGGATGGGTGTATCCAACGGCTTGGAAGGAGAAGTCACCGATTTTTTGAAGTCGGGTAATATTGTGGTCGAAATTTAAGGACGGCGGACGTTATATTGTCATGTCGATCACTTTAGCCGAGATGATTTCCCCACGATGGTGAGAGACACGATGGTGACACATTGATATAGTTAAATAGTCTTAGCAGATTTCTGAGCGGCTTTCACCGGGAATTGTTCGGTTTCTCTTTTCATATGGAAAAACTAGCAGTAAGGCTTGAAACTTACCGCACTTTAGTGTAAAAATGATTTGTGCTAAAATAGAAAGAATGAGTGGGCAACTGCATACGATATACTAATAGGACAGGTGTGTGAAAATGAAACCTTTTATATACGACTACACTTATGAACAACTGCGAGACTGGGCTGTCGAGCAGGGTGAGCCAGCGTTTCGTGGAGGGCAAATCTTCGATTGGCTCTATGTCAAGCGTGTAAACTCTTTTGATGAAATGACGAACCTGTCTAAGTCGCTCCGCCAAAAGCTGAATGATCAGTTTGCCTTCGTCACTTTGAACGAAATTACAAAGTTTGAATCGAAGGATGGAACGGTCAAGTTCTTGTTCGGGCTGCATGATGATCATGCGATCGAGACGGTGATCATGAAGCATAATTACGGCAACAGCATATGCGTAACGACGCAGGTGGGCTGCAAGGTCGGCTGCACGTTCTGCGCATCTACGCTTGGTGGATTAAAGCGAAATTTAACAGCAGGAGAAATCGTTGCTCAAGTTGTGCAGGCCCAGAAAATCCTTGACGCTCGCGACGAACGCGTAAGCAGTATTGTCATTATGGGAACCGGGGAGCCGTTCGAAAATTACGATGCCACGATGAACTTCTTGAGAATTATGATTCATGAGAAAGGCTTGAATATCGGTCAAAGGCATATTACGGTGTCGACAAGTGGAATCGTTCCGAACATTTATAAGTTCGCGGATGAAGATACGCAAATTAATTTGGCCATTTCTATTCACGCGCCAAATGATGCGCTTCGTTCCAAGTTGATGCCCGTGAATCGCCGGTTTCCTTTTGATGATGTGATGGAGTCATTGCGTTACTACATCGCCAAGACCGGGCGTAGAATTACGTTCGAATACGCGTTGATTGGCGGTGTTAACGATCAGGCGGAGCATGCGGAGGAGCTAGCTAGCGTAATTAAGGACATGCTTTGTCATGTGAATTTAATTCCCGTCAACCATGTGCCGGAGCGAAAATATGTGAGAACTTCAAGAAATGATATATTTCAGTTTCAACGCATATTGGCGGATAAGGGAATTAATGTTACGATTCGCCGTGAGCAAGGGCACGACATTGCGGCGGCCTGCGGTCAGCTGCGAGCGAAGCATATGGAGTCTGGTGCGAGGTGATCTGATCTAATGAAAATGGTGTATGTAAGTGACGTCGGGCGTGTGCGCCCTGTGAATGAGGATAGCGCCCGGGTATCCCGCCTGGAGCAAGGCTATACGTTAGGTATTGTCGCTGATGGCATGGGCGGTCACCAGGCTGGGGACACGGCCAGCCAATTGGCGGTAGAGACGATAATTCAGGATATCGATTCACTGGCCCCGGGCCTGTCTTTACAGGCATGCGCCGAAGCGCTGAAAAATGCGATTTTACATGCCAATGAAGTTATTTTTCGCAAAGCCTCGGAGCATGATGAATACCACAACATGGGAACGACCGTCGTCGCCGTGCTTCTTAGCGGTCAGGAAGGAGTCGTCGGGCATATTGGCGATAGCCGAGCATATCAGTACCGCCAGGAAGATCTGACCTTGCTGACGGAGGATCACTCGCTAGTGAATGAGCTTGTGAAGAGCAAGCAGATTAGCGAGGAGGAAGCTAGCGTCCATCCGCGGCGCAACGTGCTGACCAGAGCGCTGGGTACGGATTCGAAGGTGGAGGTCGATTTAGACCACATCATTTTAGAATCCGGGGATATTTTACTGCTCTGCAGCGACGGACTCAGTAACTATGTATCAACGGAACAAATGACCCTCACGCTGGGATTGAACGATCTCTCCTTAGAGGATCGGGCTAACCGCCTGCTTCAGCTTGCCTTGGATGCAGGAGGCGATGACAATATTACCGTCGCCCTGCTTGAACATCAAGAAGCAGCTGGGTCAAGCATAAAGGAGTGGAATTCATGATCGGACACGAATTGGGCGGTCGTTATCAAATTATCGAGCGAATTGGCGGCGGGGGAATGGCGCTGGTCTATAGAGCGCAAGACATTCTTCTTAATCGCAATGTAGCGATTAAGGTGCTGCGTCAACAATTTGTGAACGACGAGGAATTTATACGCCGATTTCGGCGGGAAGCGCAGTCCGCTGCGTCTTTATCGCATCCCAACGTAGTGAGCGTCTACGATGTAGGACAGGAAGAGGATATTCATTTTATTGTCATGGAATATGTGGAAGGCCAAAATCTGAACGAAATCATTAAGGAGCGTGCACCGCTGCAGGTGGACGAGGCCGTTCGCATTGCCTCGCAAATCGCGGATGCTCTGGATCATGCCCATCATAATCAAATCATTCATCGCGATATTAAACCTCATAACATATTAATCGGCCGAAATGGCCGGGTAAAGGTAACCGATTTCGGCATTGCCCGTGCAGTCACGTCTACTACGATTACGCAGACTGGCTCTGTCGTAGGCTCGGTGCATTATTTTTCGCCGGAGCATGCGAAAGGGGTAGCCACAGGGGAGAAATCGGATTTATACTCGCTGGGTATTGTGCTGTACCAAATGCTGACAGGTCAGCTTCCGTTCCTGGGAGAGAGCCCGATCAGCGTTGCTTTGAAGCATTTGCAGGAGCATTTCGAGGAGCCGCGCTCCGTCAATTCGATGATTCCGCAGAGTGTCGAGAACATTATTCTGAAGTCGATGCGCAAAAATCCCGGGGAACGCTATCAATCTGCACAGGAAATGCTGCTTGATTTAGAGACATGTCTGCTGCCTGAAAGGCGGACAGAGTCCAAGCTTTTGTTCATGGACGATGACGATGAGGACAGCACCCGAATCATTCCAGCAATTAAACCTCAAATGATCTCGAATACTAGAAGCGGCTCCAAGCTAACGAGAGATTCACAGCCGGATGAAGAAAGAGCTGAGCCGAAGAAGGCGAGTTTCTGGTCCAAGCCTGTGCTTTGGGTAAGTCTGACCGTATTGCTGCTCCTAGCGATGGGGGGAGTCGTATGGTATGTAAACAAAACCTTCACCTTACCTGAGGTTACGGTTCCAAACGTCATAAATATGAATGAGACGGACGCCGTTAGAACGCTGCAGGAAAAAGGCCTGGAGGTCGGTATCGTAAAACAATTGTATAAAGAAGGCTTCGATGAAGGAATTGTTCATCAACAGAGCAGGCCGGAAGGCGCAGTGGTCAAGGAAGGCGCAATTATAGATTTAACGGTAAGCATAGCCAAGCCGCTGGAGAAGATGCGATCCTTAACCGGAAAAACCTACGAGGAAGCTGTAGCCGAGCTCGTTCAGGCTGGGGTAGATGAGGATCGGATTAGTAAAACCGAGGATTTCAGTGAGGAAGTAGAGACAGGCAAAGTCATGGGCCAAAGTCCGGATGCCGGTTCGGACTATGATCCGGCTACGGTAAGCATTACTCTTAAAGTGAGTAAAGGCAAGAAGGAATTTCCTATGGAGAATTTGGTCGGAATGAGTCAGGAAGATGCGGAAGCCAAAATCAAGGAGCTGGGGCTGAAGCTGGCTAAGGATGGCATCAAGACGGAGCCTAGCTTTGAAACTGAAGCTGGCTTAGTTATCGGACAATGGCCCTATGCGCCTAATAGCTTGGCAACTCCGGGAACCGAGATGGTGTTAACGGTGAGCTCCGGCTATCCGCCGGAAGCTATTAAGTATACGTTTGAAGTACCGGCAGCCCCGGTTGAAGAAGGCAAGAACAGCAAGATTCGAATCGTATACGGAGACGCTCGCGGGGATAATAAAGAATGGGGTACAGAAACGATTAATACGACCCGCACATTCTCCGTAGACTTGGTCTTGGCGCCTAATAAAAACGGTGCAGTCTCCGTCATCCGGGATGGCGAGCTGTTTGACACCTATCTGGTCTCATATATTGATGCCAAGCAGGGGACGGTTCCCGTTCCTCAGCTGCCAGGCAGCCAATATGATGAGAACTCTTATGATCACTGGGACGAGGAAGAGATAGAGAACCCGGAGACGGGACGGATTGATCAAGGAGCTGTAGCTCAAGTCGTTAAGGACAATAAAAATAAAAATAACGGCAATGGCAAAGGAAATGGAAAAGGTAAAGGAAATAAGGTACGGAACAGCAATAACTAGGTACTAGGGAATAGCTAGAAAGAAAACGAAAGTGAGGCCGGCAGTATGCCTGAAGGTTTAATTGTTAAGGCATTAAGCGGATACTACTATGTGAAGCCCCAAGCCTCGGCGGAGGAGAATACCCTCCAATGCCGAGGCCGCGGCATTTTCAAGAAGAAAGGCATAACTCCCCTTGTAGGCGACCGTGTCCTGTATACGCCAACCGAGAATGGGGAGGGCACAGTGGACGAGATCTTGCCACGAGACACAGAGCTCATTCGTCCGCCGATTGCGAATGCCACTCATGCGGTTTTGCTCTTCTCGGTAAGGGAGCCGGATTTGAATCTTCCACTTCTGGACAAGTTCCTGGTACATATCGAGCATGCGGGACTTCACCCGCTCATTTGTCTGACGAAGGAAGATTTGCTGGACGAGGGAGTAAACGGAGCAGAGCGTGATTTGACGAGTCAAGTGGGCGAGCTGTATGAGAAGGTAGGCTACAAGGTCATCGTGACGAGCTCCTTGACGGGAATCGGGACGGATGAGGTAAAGGAGTGGCTTGCTGGAAAAATCAGCGTGTTTGCTGGGCAATCAGGTGTAGGTAAATCATCCTTGTTGAATGCTATGCTTCCAGGACTATCTTTAGAAACAAGCGAAATCAGCCTAAAGCTAGGTCGCGGGCGTCATACCACGCGCCATGTCGAGTTAATTGAGCTTGGTAATGGAGGTTATGTTGCAGATACTCCCGGCTTCAGCCAGCTGGATTTCCTGGAGCTTGGCGTAGAAGAACTCTCCTCTTGTTTTATTGAGTTCCGTGATTATGCGGAGCGGTGTAAATTTCGGGGCTGCAGCCATTTGCATGAACCGGGATGCCAGATCAGAGCCGCCGTAGAGGCAGGCGATATTGTCGCTAGCCGCTACAAGCATTACATGCAATTCTATGAGGAAATGAAAGAAAAAAAACGGAGGTACTAACTTCATGACGAAAATCAACATAGCACCGTCTATTTTGTCTGCAGATTTTGGGAAATTGGCTCTGGAAGTCGCTGAGGTAGAGCGAAGCGGCGCTGACTGGCTCCATGTCGACGTAATGGACGGACATTTTGTACCCAATATAACGTTTGGTCCGCTAGTACTGGAAGCCGTAGCTCCTCATACGAAACTGTTGCTGGACGTACATTTGATGATCGAGCATCCGGAGCGGTATATTGCCGCTTTTGCGAAGGCCGGGGCGAATTTGATCACCGTACATGCTGAAGCCTGCGTACATCTGCACAGCGTCATCCAGCAAATTAAGAAGCTGGGTGTGAAAGCTGGTGTGGCGATTAATCCAGCTACGCCAGCGCTGGCAGTTCGTGAAGTTATTGAGGATCTCGATCTCGTTCTTGTGATGACGGTGAATCCAGGGTTTGGGGGACAAGCATTTATACCGGGGACACTTCGCAAAATATCGCAGATCGCTGAGTGGAGAGAGCAGCTGGGATTAACGGGGCTGCATATTGAAGTAGATGGAGGAATTACCGCCGCTACGGCTCCACTCGTTGTAGAGGCCGGAGCGGACGTGCTTGTCGCTGGAAGTGCCGTGTTTGGCCGAGAGGATCGGGCTGAAGCGATAGCGGAAATTCGTGATAGTTTGAAGTAAACTGTTGCTAGCGAATCATCTTGTCAGGTTGGTATAGGGATGGGCTGTTTCGCATACAATGGGTTACATGAGCAGGGTTCTCATGTAGCCTTTTTTTGTGTCCTTAATACACGGGAAGCAGACTTGGAACATAGACTACAGGTGAAGGCATGAGAATGATGGGGAGGGTGAAGGATGAAATTTTATACATTCAAGCTGCCTAAGTTTTTGGGTGGATTCGTCAAAGCGGTATTGAACACATTTCAGAAAAATTAGGGGAGGGACTTCGTCCCGAAGGCTAATGCGGGAAGGACGCGGCCAAATCCGCTGATCGTGGGCGTTTCTTGCTAGGCAGAGCAGGCAGTGGGACAAAAGACAATTTCGACGTACCTCTTCTACGGAGCCAGACCGCGTTTGGCGGTAGTTTTTCTTGCGATTATAGAATGATTCAACTGTGCTGAGGGTTTATTAATTCTATAATCCACAAAAAAAGCACCTCGAATGACAAGGTGCTTTTTGCTTATATACTTATTACAACCCCTACGCGCGGGTTACTTTACCGGATTTCAAAGCCCGTGTGCTAACGTATACGCGTTTTGGTTTCCCGTCTACAAGAATACGGACTTTTTGTACGTTTACGCCCCAAGTACGCTTATTGTGATTGTTGGCGTGGGATACATTGTTGCCCGTGCTTGGGCTCTTGCCTGTCACATAACATTTGCGAGACATTGATTACACCTCCTAATAACAACCTCTTAAAAACAACACTTATCTATAATATCACAGTAAAAAAAGCGGCGTCAACCAGTGACTTCACTTTATTTCTGGCTTCATTGCTCTTCTTTTATTTATTTCTCTTTCTTCTTATAGTACAATGTTGATTAGTCCATAATAATTTTAGGGAAGGGGAGAGTCGGAAATGGCTATTGAACTGAATACGGAGTATGGGACAATACATATATCCGATGAAGCTATAGCGGAAATTGCCGGATCTGCCGCCATGGAATGTTATGGATTGGTAGGTATGGCAAGTCGCAAACAATTCAAGGACGGCTTCGCCGAATGGATTGGGCGAGAGAACTTGGCCCGTGGTGTGGAAGTGAACCTGGAGAATAATCAATTGTCGATTCATCTTTATATTATAGTAAGTTATGGCACGAAAATTTCCGAGGTCGCACACAACATACAACAAAAAGTGAAATATGTACTAACCGAAGTCATTGGACTAGAAGTTGCGTATGTCAACATCTCGGTACAAGACGTACGTGTATCAAGCTAGGAAGGGGAATTTTCATTGAGTAAGCGTTCTCTGAATGGAACAGATTTTGCCGCTATGGTACTAGCCGGGGCGGAGAGGCTTCACCAGCATGCCGAGCATGTCAACGCCTTGAACGTGTTTCCGGTTCCCGATGGAGACACCGGAACGAACATGAATTTGACGATGACTGCAGGCGTAACTGAACTGAAGAACAATGGTACTGGAGGCGTAGGCAGCCGGGCAGGCGTGCTATCCAAGGGATTGCTAATGGGCGCGCGCGGGAACTCGGGCGTTATTTTATCCCAGTTATTCCGCGGCTTTGCCCGCTATGCTGCTTCTTATGAAGAGCTGAATACCATCCATTTTGCTGCTGCGCTTCAGAGCGGAGTGGATACGGCTTATAAAGCTGTTGTTAAACCGGTAGAAGGCACGATCCTCACCGTCGCTAAGGAAGCGGCCAAGCATGCCGTATTCTATGCCAGACGGACGACGGATATTACAGAGCTGATGACGGAGGTGCTGGCTAAAGCCAAAGAGGCACTCGCTTATACTCCTGAACTGCTGCCTGTTTTGAAGCAGGTCGGTGTCGTAGATTCCGGTGGACAGGGACTCGTATATATTTATGAAGGATTTTTGCAAATATTAACAAACGGAATCATACCAACGGCAGCACCTGAACAGGGACAAGCTGTATCTGTCACATCATCGGCTCCCGCGGCGCCTCGAATTACGTCGAATGCTCCAATTTCCGCTCAGGCGAGATTGGAGACCGAGGACATCGAGTTTTTATATGATATGGAGTTTTTCATCAATCGAATGCTTGGTGAGGCTAAAGACACGCCATTTAATGAAGATCAGTTCCGAGAAGCGCTGTCGAAAAATGGAGATTCTATTATAGTTATTGCGGATGATGAAGTGATCAAGGTGCATGTGCATTCCAAAGCGCCAGGAGAGGTGCTGAATTTAGCTCTGAATTATGGCGAGATTACGCAAATTCAAATTTTGAATATGCGCGAACAGCATCGCGACCTGCTATCGGCGGGAATGGATGCAGCTCCGATGCCGGAATTGTTCGCCGATATACCGGCGGAGAGCTTGCGTCAGGCCGAACGTGCCGAGATGCCTGCAGATGAGTTGGCACCTTACGGTTTTATCGCTGTAGCATCAGGGCAAGGCATCTCCGATATTTTTACGAGCCTAGGGGTCGATGTCGTTTTGTCCGGGGGACAAACAATGAATCCGAGCACAGAGGATTTCGTGAAGGCGATTCATTCAATTTCGGCCCAGCATGTGTTTATTCTGCCGAATAATTCGAATATTGTACTTGCTGCCCAACAAGCGCGTGATCTGCTGGAGGGCGAGCGCGAGGTTACGGTCATTCCAAGCAAGAGTATCCCGCAGGGAATTGCAGCTGCATTCGCGTTCCAGGAAGAAGAAAGCGTTGGGTCGAACAGCGACAGCATGATGAATGCTGTGCTGCATGTGAAGACGGGGCAGGTTACTTATGCCGTGCGCGATACGGTGTTCGATGATCTGGAGATCACAGCCGGACATTACATCGGTATTGCCGACTCTAAAATCGTAGCAACGGAAGAGGGGCTGCTGGAGACGAGTCAGGCTCTGCTTGCTAGAATGCTGGAGGACGGCGACGAGATCGTAACGGTTCTTGTCGGGGAGGAAGCTGCACCCGAGATGACGAATGCACTGGTTTCATGGATTCATGAGACTTATCCGGACGTTGAAGTGGAAACCCATAATGGCGGACAGCCGATATATTATTATTTATTCTCTGTAGAATCTTAGATTTTGCCTAGGAATGGCAACAGAGTTGAAAGGATGGGGGACTCATGAGCCAGGTTGTCATCGTTGCTGATAGTACGGCTGATGTGCCGAAATCTACGGCAGTGGAGTACGGCATTCAAATCGTACCGATGCGTCTTGCGTTTGGCGAGGAATCTTTTTTGGAAGGGATCGACATCACGGCGGAAGAGTTCTATGATAAGCTGACAAAGTCTCGTGAGCTGCCGAAGAGCTCCCAGACATCGCCGTCCCAGTATGCTGAGGTCTACCGTAATTTGCTGGAAGCCAATCCGGGCTCGCCGATCGTATCCATTCATATTTCTTCCGGCATGAGCGGAACGTACCAGTCAGCTTTGCTGGCGAAGACGATGTTGGAGGAAGAGATGGCCACGGATCTGGACATTACTGTCATCGACTCTCTGTGCGCTTCCTATGGTTTTGGCCTTCAAGTGGTTGAAGCCGCAAGGCTGGCGCGGAAGGGGGCTTCCGTAGAAGAGATTAAATCAGAATTAGAACGCCTTGGCCGCAGCCGCAGGCTGTATTTCCTGGTTGATACGCTGGAGTACTTGCAGAAGGGCGGGCGGATTGGCAAGGCAGCAGCTATTCTAGGCACGCTGCTGAACATTAAGCCGATTCTGTCTGTTGATCAAGAGGGCATTATCTACGCGGTGGATAAAGCGAGAGGCCGCAAGAAGGCTGTGTCGCGGGTCATTGAGCTGTTTGTGAACGATTTTGGTAATCACAAGGATTTGAATGTTGCGGTTTGCGACGCTGTGAATCCGGAGCTTGGGCAGGAGTTTGTTGCTTTGCTTTCCCAGCACTTTACACTGCACGAGGTGGTACGGACGAACATCGGTGCCGTCGTAGGCTCACATACCGGCCCGGGAGCGGTAGCTATTTTCGTATGGCCGGCTTGAAGCGAGGGATTTGAATGAGTTTGGATTTGAATGAAATTCGAGTTAAGCAAGTGAACGGCGTGAGTGCTCTCAAAGAGGGAGAGCTTCACGCCTTTGGCGTCTTTACGGTAAATGATTTAATGGAGTATTATCCGTTTCGGTACGAGGACTATCGGCTGCGCTCGTTGGCGGAGGTCAAGGACGGGGATCGGATTACCGTTCAAGCCAAAATTATGGGGATGCCCGTATTGCAGCGCTATGGCCGAAAGTCGAGGCTGACGTGCAAAATGGTTGCTGAGGATTGGATGTTCACGGCCACGTGGTTTAACCGCCACTTTTTGAAGGATCAGCTGACGGCGGGGCGTGAAATCGTGCTCACGGGCAAATGGGATCAGCGGCGCAGCCAGTTGACGGTATCGGAATCGGAATTTCCCGACCGCGGTACGCTGCGTAGCGGGAGCCTGCAGCCGGTATATTCGGTAGGCGGGAAAATTACGCAGAATTGGATGCGCAAGACGATTGGTCAGGCTTTGCAGCAATATGGGGAGATGATTCCGGAAATTTTGCCGCCGGAGCTTCTAAAGAAGTATTCATTGATGCCGAGGCGGCAGGCGATTTGGCGCATTCATCAGCCTCAGGATAGTGAGGAAGGCCAGCAGGCGCGGCGGCGCATGGTCTATGAAGAGCTGTTCCTGTTTCAACTGAAGCTGCAGGCCTATCGGGCGATGAATCATGAACGGATGGATGGAGTCAAGCATGAGGTCGATAATGCGACGATCCGCGAGTTCGTTCGCAGCCTTCCCTTCGAACTGACGGATGCGCAGAAGAAAGTGGAGCTGGAGATATTGCAGGATATGCGTTCGCCATTTTGTATGAATCGACTGCTCCAAGGGGACGTAGGCTCCGGCAAAACGGTCGTGGCAGCCATCGCGCTATATGCGGCCGTCAAATCGGGCCATCAGGGCGCGTTTATGGTGCCGACCGAAATATTGGCGGAACAGCATATGCGCTCATTGTCCCGATTGTTTGAGCCCTTTGGTATTACTGTTGGTTTACTTACAGGAAGTGTAACTGGACGCAAGCGTAAGGATTTGATCGCTTCGATGCAGATGGGGCTGACGGATATCGTGGTTGGCACTCATGCGCTTATTCAGGAGGATGTGTTCTTCCGCTCGCTCAGCCTCGTTGTGACTGATGAGCAGCATCGATTTGGCGTCAACCAGCGCAGCATATTGCGGCGTAAAGGCTTCAACCCGGACGTGCTGACGATGACGGCCACCCCGATTCCCCGGACACTGGCGATTACGGCCTTCGGTGATATGGACGTGTCCACGCTGTCGGAGCGGCCGAAGGGGCGCAAGCCGATTTCGACCTATTGGGTGAAGCACCATATGATGGATCGGGTGCTCGGGTTCATCCAGCGCGAGGTATCCGCGGGTAGGCAGGCTTACTTGATCTGCCCGCTGATTGAGGAGTCCGAGAAGCTGGACGTGCAGAATGCCATCGATCTGCATGTATCGATGCAGCAGGCGTTCCCGAACCTCAACGTCGGACTGCTGCATGGGCGGATGACCGCGGCTGAGAAGGATGAGGTTATGCGTTCGTTCTATGACAATGAGGTGCAGCTGCTCGTTTCGACGACCGTGGTTGAGGTCGGCGTCGATGTGCCGAACGCGACGCTGATGATCGTTATGGACGCGGATCGCTTCGGCCTGTCGCAGCTGCACCAGCTGCGCGGCCGGGTTGGTCGGGGGGAGCACGCTTCGTATTGCGTGCTCATCGCCGAGCCGAAGTCGGAGGTTGGTCAGGAACGAATGAAGGTCATGACCGAGACGGACGACGGCTTCGAAGTGGCCCGACGGGACCTGGAGCTGCGCGGTCCCGGGGATTTTTTTGGCACCAAGCAGAGCGGGGTGCCGGAATTCCGAATCGCGGACATGGTCAGCGATTTCGCGGTGTTGGAGGCGGCGCGGGACGATGCCGCCCAGTTGGTCGGCGACGCGTCATTTTGGACGTCGCCGCAGTATGAGCCGCTGCGTGGATACTTGCAGCGGGAACAGGTGTTTCAAGGCGAGCTGATCGATTGACGCGAGACATAGCCATGGCTTAGTTATAGCGATGGTCACATAGGCCAATACGAGCAATGCCTTCCGTAAGCTGATTTTCAAGTTTACGGAGGGCATTTTTTTGCCCATATGAAGGGGTAGGGGTAAGTTTTGAAATAATATTTTATATATATAATTATATATTGATATTAAGTATCAAAGGAGATATAATGTTAATAAAGAAAGCGATTTCAAAATGAATTAGGAGGTGGGAGGATTTATGTTGGATAAATTAACTACGGAAACCCGAAATGAACGAACGATGCACTTGGATCGCATGAATATAGAAGAGCTGTTGATGGTCATGAATGAGGAGGACGCCAAAATAGCAGGAGCGGTGAAGCAGCAAATTCCCCAGATTGCTAAAGCGGTTCGGGCGATTACGAAAGCACTACGTAGTGGGGGGCGGCTCATTTATATGGGGGCAGGCACGAGTGGGAGAATTGGACTATTGGATGCGGTGGAATGTCCGCCGACCTTCGGGATTTCTCCGGAGCAAGTCATAGGTTTGATTGCTGGGGGAACCAGTGCTTTTATCAAAGCGGTAGAGGGGGCGGAGGATTTGGCGGAGCGCTGCTTGGGCTGTTCGCCATGTCGGAACGGTTCATTGGCTCTGTGGCGATCGGTCCATCTGGCCTCGTTCTTATTCCGCTGATGAAAGGGCCGATGGATTTTGGTATGACGGTATTGGCTTATTTAGCCGGGCTGCTCATATCCTATACCGCGGGGTTTTTGCTTACTTATTTCTTCGGTTTTACAAAGCAGATGCTTGTAGAGCATAATAAGTAAGAGAATCATGGACAGGGGAGATGACGAGTGACGGGAAGCATCGTAGTGCAAATCGAGGCTATGCTGCCGCAACTGCCGGAATCTGAACGGAAGGCGGCTCAATATATTTTGGATGCGCCAGAGGAAGTTTCGAAGCTGAGCATTCATGCCATGGCGGAAAAGGCAGGGACGAGTGCGGCGGCGATTACACGTCTGTGCCGCTCCCTCGGTTTAACTGGCTTTCCGGACTTGAAGGTGCGGCTTTCGGTAGATAATGCCAAGCTGCAGAAGCCGGGCTATTATGATATTGAGCGCGGCGAGACAGTGCATAATGTGATTCAAAAAACGGTGGCCAACAGTCTGCAGGCTATTCAGGATACGGTACTGCATCTGCAGCCGGAACTGATTGAAAAGGTCGTCGGCCTTTTCCGCAAAGCCCCCGTCATTTACATGTACGGAGTCGGAGCTTCCGGGATTGTTGCAGCGGATGCCGCCCAGAAATGGCTTCGCCTTGGTAAACAGGCCTCAGCGCTGCAGGACGGACATTTGCTTGCTGCCGCATTGGCAAGCGCTCCTGCCGATGCGTTGTTTATGGGTGTTTCTTATAGCGGAAATACGAAGGAAGTTGTTCAGTTGTTTCGAGTGGCGAAGCAGTATGGGGTGCACAGCATCGGTATATCCCGGTTCGGAAATCATAAAGTATCCGAATTAGCAGATAGCATGCTGTATACGCCACTTGCACCGGAAGCTACGCTGCGCAGTGGAGCTACTGGTTCCCGGCTTGCGCAGCTCGTCGTCATCGATATACTGTTTTTTGCTTATGCATCTACGCAATTTGAAGCGACCATAGCTAGACTGGGACAAACGCACGAAGCGATTTCCTTCCTAAAATAAAATCTTAATGGATGTTCTGATTAGAAGCAGAGCAACATGTACATCCTATCCGTCATATATTAGTGGGATAGTATGTGACGGGAGGTGTGCAGTCTTGAGTTATCAGCAATATGGGATTAGTCCGCAACTAGTGGAGCGCATTAAGCTGAAAATGAAAAATCCGGCCGTAAAGGAACGCATTAAGGGTCTCGTTGATGGCCTCACGAAAGCGGATTTGCAGGATCGGAGCAAGGTGAGACGCTTGGTTAAATCAGCATCATCGATCCTGAACGAACGATTGACAAGTGTACAGGAGGAGCAGATCGTTCAGTTTGTTATCGCTCAAAGGATTGACCCGCGCAATACGCTTCATTTAATTAAATTGTGGGGGATGTTTAGGTAAGCCTGTAAAGCATGGAATCATTCATTCGTCTATTTTCAAGCTGGTATTATCCCCTTTAAGTAGATACTCAGAACTTGGAGGGGATTCTACATGGCTAAAAGGGCAAATATTTTAAACAAGTCCGTCCATTTCAAATCATAATCTGGTTTAGGCAGCCAAAAGATGACTTCTGATGAATTCAGAAGTCATCTTTTTTAAAGTGCGCTCGGCATGAGCGATACCCGGTTAAAGTTACCTTTTCATCTGTTTACTTGATAGAAGTATGACAGTCCTATACTCAGAATGCTAGCCTTTCATTAGTTCAGCTTCGCTGAGAAAGCGGCGCACAATGTCGATTTGATATTGCACACGGGTTGAAAAAGGAAGGCTCCAGCCCGTTTCTATGGTAACTGCCCTGGCTCCCAAAATGCGGGCCGCGGCGGTGCGGGAAGAGCCGGGGAGTTCATGCAGCCGAAGGTTAAAGTAATGGGAATGGTTGGCGATGCTGCGATTAATGGTTTTGATGACCTTTCGGGCAGCAGGCACGGCAGGGCTGCCCGGATTGGTGATCAGCGTCTGGCCCAGCACTTTGGCATTGCGCTGCGACAGTCCATTTGCTTCATGGAGATCCAAGTACCAGGACGGACGATAGCGTTTTGCGGCTTCAAACAACGCTGCGGACAACGGATGCTTCGCCGCTTGGCCTGCTTTCCGGGGAAAGGTGCGATTCAAATCCGGCACACCGCGAATACGCTGGCGATATGCTTTTTTATTGACGATAGGCACGATCATTAGACTGCCTTTATGAATCAGCAGCTGATCTTTGCCGATCATGCGGACGAGCTTGTTGGCGGCCTGAATGCTGGCGGTTTCATTGCCGTGTATGCCTGCAACGATCATAACGGCCGGTCCAGGGCGGGCGCTTCTTGCCATGTAGTATAAGGTAGAGTAGGGGGTGTTCGGTGATAACGTATATTGTTGTACAAGTATAATCCTCACCTCCACTTCAAATGGGGAGTTGATGGTGAATATACCATTATACATATGCTTAAGAAGGGAGGATGAATTGGACAGGTATCCTATGGATTCAGCCCGTAAAAAGGATCGGATTACCGGCTTTTTGTTCCGCGCAGAATCGCGATCAAATTATTCGTGTATTGTCCAATCGTCAGGCTGACCTGGGATTTTAAAAAATCCTTCGTCATCGTAAACCCATTTTCAGCTCCGCGGCAGATGAAGCGGTAATGAACGTCCAGGCCGTCCATCGATGGCTCGAAAATGCGGATTTGCTGCTCGACCAGCGATTTTCGGCAACGCTGCATATCCTCTCTGATATGTTGGGCGAGCACATTCGTCGCCACGGCATAAAGGGATCTGAAGGTCTGGGATGACATTTCAACCTCCCGCTTCTTCTTCTCGACGACTTGGAGGGCGACAGGCAGAACGATGTATCTTCTGATGGCTTCCATGTCTTTGGCTGTTGGGGGAAAAGGGGCTGGAATCGCTGAATCGTTTGCTGCCGAATTTGTCCCGGATTCACGCCTAGTCAATACGGACTGTTCCTTGTGCTGAGGAAGCATCATCCGGCTTGATTCCCATAGGCCGTTGCCTGTAAGCTTTTTACTCATTTATAGTGTCCTCCAATCTTGCGTGCCCGTTCTCTTGCTTGCCCTGATGTCGTTAATGAGGAGGCCCGGACTATAGCTGCACTACCATAGCGGTCTTTGATCTGATCGGTCACTCGATCCAGTGCACGAAATTTCACCTGATCTTCGAAAAGGGTCAATTGGTATCCGCTATCCGCTGCAAGATTGCTAAGCGCAATCCCTAATCGGCGTACTGGCAGGCTGTTCCAATAACGGTAAAACAGCTTCTTGGCTGCTTCATACACGGTGTTCGTGTGATGGGTCGGATCCGGCATTTTCATTTGCCGGGAGAAACCGATCCGCGCGTCATAAGGGCTGCATAGGCAGCTGACGGTAATCACCTGTCCCATATACCCCTTGCGCCGGCAATCTCGGCATACTTCCTCCACAAGCTCCAGCAAAATAGTGTCGATTTCCTCAGGCTCGGTGTAGTCTCTCGGCAGCGTCATCATGTGGCTGACCGATTTTGGCGCGGCGTCGAAGGTGCGCGGCGTAACTGGGGAATCATCCAGTCCGTTCGCCGTTCTCCACATCACTTCCGCCTGAATATCGCTTTGCTTTCCGAAGCGTGCGCGGAATTTATTTTTCAGCACGGGTAAAGGTGTTTTGGCGATATCGCCAATCTGATACATCCCGAGCCGTGTGAAGTGAGCGGCCATCCGTGAGCCGACTCCGAACATTTTGGGGATCGGCTGTGGCCAAAGTGCGGATGGCACGTTAACGCTGGGTAGAACATACAGCCCGCTCTCATTTTTCTTTGCCCAAATGTCCGTTGCCAGCTTAGCAAGCATTTTGTTAGAGCTGATGCCGATCCGAACCCAGACTCCAGTTTGCTTTAGCACTTTCTGCTGAATGGATTTAGCCATAACGAGCGGATCGTTTTGAAATAGATGAAGGCTTCCGGATACGTCAAGAAATTGCTCATCAATCGAGAAAATTTCGACCAGGTCGGTATATTCCCGATAAATATCCGTAATCATCAGCGATACATCGATGTAATGCTGCATCCGCGGACGCATAACGACGAGCTCAGGACATTTCCGAATCGCTTCACCTAATCGTTCTGCAGTAGTTACTCCGAAGCTTTTGGCGATGGGGCAGGCCGCCAGGATAATTCCTGAACGGCGGGCCGGATCGCCGGCTACAGCCACGGGCTTATTCTTGCATTCCGGATGATCGGCTTTCTCAATGCTGGCATAGAAGCTCTGGCAATCTGCCAAAAAAATAGTTCTATCGCGTGCGTTCTTCATCTCTTGGTGCCTCCCATAGTCTTGTTAGAAGAATCATTAGCTCCGCTTTTACTAAACTTCTCAGCATCCTGAAATGATGAATATAGCCTCGAACCCTATATTCTACCTCGACCCCCAACGTATTCATCGTCGTATGAAGCACTTGAATGTGATACTGGCGCATTTTGCTTCTAAGCATTTTCAGTTCAAGGTGAATGCTGTTCTCAATCTTCTTGAGGTTAAAAATAACCAGATTATAAATTAGCTTGTTCTGATGCAGGCTTAACTCCTGGATATCCCTTGCCAGCATATCGAGTAAAATAGGCAGCAAGGTGTACTCTTTGATGATTTGAATATCTTCTTCTGTCTCGATCATTGAGTTAGTCATGATATTACACCACCATAATGCGAACGTATATTCGTTTATCTATTATATACCGAACGTAGGTTCGTTATGCAAGTGAATTTTATGGAAAATGGATACTTGGCTATAGTTCCTTAATAATATATTTTTTGCAACTAAATGGTTATTTTTTTAGACAGGATTGGTGGGTAAGAAGTCATCTGTAGGACCTTAAAGTCCCATGGGAAATACTGGAATAAAATTACTTGGCATCTATTGAGCCTAGAATAGGACTAGCGTACGTTTTTTGATGGGATTACATAAATTGGAAAAATGATCAAAAACCGCGCCGTTAAGCGATTTTACATCGAGACTTTGGTATCAAATTTGTAACCTTTATGGAAACCGGTGTAAAAATAGAACGAAACTTCGAAAAAAGTTGCGCGTCTAATATGAGCGAACGGCAGGGGCACGGTGTTCTGTGAAAACAGCGACTTGGAAATGTAGCAAGGTATTGCTTCGTTTTTCAAGTCCTTTTCATAAGGACGAGAGGTCCAGTAATTTAAAGGCGATGATGGAATTAACCGGGAAAACCGTGCTAAAAGGCTTTGAATGCACAAGAAAGGGCCCAGATACAAAACGCTTCTATCAGCCTAGTTACTTTATTAGAGTACTTGGTTAATGATAGAGGTAATACGTGAGGAGTGGAGGTGTGAGGGGATCGTACTGGTAAAATCGCCTGCATACAAAAAAATAGCGAGGTGACAGGAGCAAAACCGATGACAACATTAGCACGAAAAAGGCTAGTTATTTTACTTGTACTTGGCGGTATTTTGATCGCCGGGGGAATTTACCTCATCATCTCAAGCCTGCCTCCGTCCCATACAACTTACCAAGCTTCAAATGGTGCAAAAATCAAGTTCCAGACTTCGGGGGACCGATTTATGGAGTATAAGGGCGAGGGCAAATGGCAGGAGATTTTCGTGAAGGGCGTCAACTTGGGAGCTACGGTTCCTGGTCATTTTCCAGGGGAATTCCCGATCACAGAAGAGGATTATTTGCGCTGGTTCAAACAGATCGATGATATGGGCGCAAACGTAATCCGTATTTATACGGTGCATAACCCGGTGTTCTATACGTCCTTAGTTAAATACAACAGGGATAAGGGAGACGATCCATTGTATTTCATTCAGGGTATTTGGTCGCCTGAAGAGCAATTGATCGAGCTTAAGGATGCATATAATCCTGGAATTAAAGATACGTTCCACAAGGAAATCGAAAAAGCGGTAAAAGCGGTGTATGGAGATTTGAAAATACCGGTGCAGCCAGGAGCTTCGGGAGGAAAGTATAGAGCGAATGCAGGGCCTTATTTGATGGCCTGGCATATCGGTACGGAGTGGGATCCCGAAATGGTTGACAACACGAACACGCTTTATGCATCGTCAATTCCGCCTTATAAAGGCAAGCATTTCTCGGCGCTGGAGAAGGCCAGTCCGTTCGAGAGCTGGCTTGCTGAACTGATCGATCAGACGGCTGAACTGGAAGCCGGCTACGGCTGGCAGCATCCGATGACCTTTACGAACTGGGTCACGACGGATGTGCTTGAGCATCCCGGAGAGCCATTGTTCGAGGAGGATTTGGTTAGCGTAGACGCTACGCACATCGAACCGGTGGACTGGGAGGCAGGGTATTTTGCAGCTTATCACGTTTATCCGTATTACCCGGACTTTTTCCATCTTGATAAGACACTGGAGACGATCCCTGACGGGAACGGCGGGTTTAATACGTACAAAGCTTATTTGCGGAAGTTAAAGGAGCATTACAAGGATATGCCGGTCATGGTTACGGAGTACGGCGTACCTGCGTCTTTAGGCGTATCGCATATTGGTCCCGGTGGACGGAATCAAGGGGGGCATAGCGATGCTGAGAAGGCGGAGATCGATGTGTCTTTGACAAAAGATATTTATGACGAGGGCTATTCCGGAGCTATATTGTTCATGTGGCAGGACGAGTGGTTCAAGAAGACATGGAATACGATGCGCTTTGAAATTCCCGAGGATCGCCGTTCTTATTGGCTGAACGTTCTGACGAACGAGAAGCTGTTCGGCATCGTATCCATGGGGCCGGGTAAAGAAGACGACATTATCATCGATGGCGAGCTCAGCGATTGGGATGCTTTGCCGGAAGGTGAAGTCAAGTCGTGGAATAATCCCGCTCCTGGCATCGAACGATTTCGTGTGACGCATGACGAGGCTTACGTGTACGTAGGGCTTACGTTAGCTGAGGATTTTGATCCGGATACCCGACCCATTTATCTGGGGACACATACGCAGCCCGGAGGTAATGAGCCGATTACGGAGCTCCCCGGTATTAAGCTGAGCGATGGGCTCGAAAATTTGGTTGTGATCGGACGGGATGAGGAGACAGAAGTTAGGACGGCGCCGAACTATGACTTCCATCGCCGTCTATATGGACGATATGGTTATTGGATGCTCGATGAACCGACAGAGGAGCAGAAGGTGCAGTTCCAGCCGTGGAAGCTGGCCGTCAGCCTGACGATGTCACCGCCGGATACTCGGTTTAGTCAACCATTTAAGGATATGACGGTTGGCAGTCTCGTACGGGGGACCTCCGATCGGAATGATGCAAATTTCAGTTCACTAACTTCATGGCAATACAGCGGCAATGAAGTAGAGCTCCGCATACCATGGATGCTGCTCGGCTTTGCGGATCCAAGTTCACTTCAGGTCATTGATTATGGCCCGCTGAAGAAAGACCGTACGTTTACGACGGCGGAAGTCGATGGGATTACGTTCGTGCCATGGATGAAGGATCGTCAGAGTCAGGAGGTTTATGGACCAGGCAGTCATGGAGCCGTCGAGTTGGCGGAGCAGCCGAAATATACTTGGTCGCCTTGGGAAACCGTGAATTACACCGAGAATTTAAAATCCGGCTATTATGCGCTGAAAGAGTATTACGAGAGCTTGCCGGAACATCAACCTGAATAATCCGGTGTTTGGTATATAGAAGGGGGAATGTTCTTTATGTATACGCATCTTACCTTGGCTATCTATTTTATTTACGTATGCCTGGGGCTGATCGGGACTGGAATAGTACTTTTATTCATTTTAAAGTTCAATCACTTGCACAAAGTAAAAAAAACTAAGCAATATCTACAGAAGCATCAGGATTATTTTAAATTCATTCAATCTCACTTGAATGGAACCTCGGAGCTTCCTTTGCCGCCGGGCAAGCTGAATGAGCTCGAAGGACGAGTTATTCAACAAAAATTCATCGATTGGATTGACCAGTTCAAGGGCGAGTACCGTGAGAAGCTGGTCAAGCTTTGCCATGATGCGGGTTTTGTCCAGCAAGATATCAAGCTGCTGGATAGCTTGTTCTATGGACGGCGAATTGCGGCAGCGTACCGCCTTGGCGGAATGCGCGCAGCTAAGGCCGTGCCCCGGATGCTGATGATGCTGAAGAACGAGCGTTATACTCCGCTTACGATCGTCGTGGCTCGGGCAGTGGCTAAAAGTGCGGAGCAGGAGGAGCAGCTGAAGGAAATGCTGCAGAACCTGCTTCGCCATGGCAAGCCGATCCACAATATGGCCGCGGATATCTTGATGGAGACCCAGCTTGATGCCAGTCGCTTATTGCTGAAGCTGTTGGATGACGAGAATCCGGATCTCGTAAAAGTGGCGCTCGTGGCGATGTGGGGACAGGCGATTCCAGAGGTGGTTCCTTCCCTGGATCGTTTGGTCGGAGCCGAACAGACGGATGTTCGGGCCGAGGCCGTCAAGCTTTATTTAAGCTCTAACCCGGTGCTTAAGGATGACACGATTAAGAATCTGATGTCCGACAAGGACTGGGAGGTACGTGCCGCCGTGGCGAAATCCCTCGGCTCCCTGCACGCTGCCGGCAGTATTCCGCTCTTGCGAAATGCGCTGAAGGATGCGAATTGGTGGGTAAGGAACAACAGTGCAGAGAGTTTAACGAAGCTGGGAGAGACAGGCTTCGAGGTACTTTGTCAAATTGCGATGAATGGTTCGGGCGTTGAGCGGGAGACCGCGATGTACCATATCGAAAAAGCGATGCTTCAGGATAATGAGCATCAAAAACTCGATCAAATGGTCGCCTATAACAAAAAAAAGCTGCTATACGAACGGTATTTCGGTGTAACCGAGCGCAAACCGATTCGTCAGGTTGCAGCGGTCGGAGGCGATTACACTGCTTAGAGATATATTGCTTATTTACGGACTGTTTGCCATTTACTACGTAATGACGGTCAATACGATTTACTTTACAATCATGGCTTTCTCGTTCCGCAACATTATGACGATTTTTCGCCGGTCGGCTTATTCGAAATACAACACGCTCTCCGGATCGGAGCTCGTGCCTTCGGTATCTTTGCTCGTTCCGGCCTATAACGAGGAGCTTACGGTCATCGAGAACGTGAAATGTTTGCTGACCTTGAACTATCCGACCTATGAAGTGATCGTCATTAACGACGGCTCCAGTGACAATACGCTGGGGGTGCTGCGGGAGGAATTCGGTCTTGAGCCGCTTCCGAATCCGGAAATCCGGAATGCGATCGATTGCCAGCCGATTACTGCTGTCTATTACAATCCTCAGTATCCGCATCTGTATGTAATAGATAAGCCGAACGGCGGAAAGGCGGATTCTCTAAATGCGGGTATCAACCTATCCCATTATCCGCTCATTTCATCCATCGATGCCGACTCTTTGCTGGAGAAGGATGCCTTGATCCGAATGGCTCGGATGTATATGGAGAATCCGGAAGAGACGGTAGCGATCGGCGGGGACGTGCGAATTGCCAACGGCTGCCTGATCGAGAACGGCGCGGTCAAAGAAGTGTCGCTGCCACGCAAAATGTGGCCGATGTTCCAGGCGGTCGAGTATTTGAAGGCGTTTCTGGGCGGCCGCATCGGCTGGAGTTCTATTAATGGACTAATTATCGTGTCCGGAGCGTTCGGAATGTTCCGCAAGGACTATGTTATCGCCGTAGGGGGATATCGCGGAGGATACCCTGGTGAAGATATGAACATCATTATCAAGTTGCATCGCTATATGCTAGAGAACAAGCTGAAATACAGGGTCGCCTTCTGTCCGGAAGCCGTATGTTGGACGCAAGCGCCCGACACTTACCGTATTTTGTCAAACCAGCGAAAGCGCTGGGGACGCGGTAACCTGAAGAACATGATCGAGAATTACGATATGGCCTTCAACCCGAAATACAAGGTGATGGGTTTGCTAACCATGCCGTATAACATTTTTTTCGAAGCACTCAATCCATATTTCAAAATTACGGGATTGCTCGCGTTGATTGGTTATACGTTCATGGATATGACGAACTGGAGAATACTCGTCGTATTCGGGCTTATCAACATATTGAGCGGATATTTGCTTAGCATTGGCGCCCTGTTCCTCGAGGAGCTTGCGTTCAAGCGGTTTACGAAGGTATCCGACCTGGCCCGACTGCTGCTCTTCTCCGCACTGAAATTTGTGGGATATGCCCAACTTGGGGGATTATGGCGAATTCAAGGTCATATTCAGTTTATGCGCAATAACAACTCCTGGGGGACGATGACTCGTACCAGTTGGAAGGAAGAGAGCAAAGCCAAAACGGCTTAGCTTTAGAAATTCTAGGAGTTCTGGAAGGGAGTTGATAGCCGACATGCCTTAGCCCTAGGCAAGGGCTCATTGATCCAAAATGAAAGAAAGGTGGGAGTTCAGATGCCAAATATGGCAGCATTGCAAACTGAAGTCCAGCAATCCAGTTTGTATTTAACTATTGAGCAGTATGTAAAGGAGTCTCCCCAAGAGGCGAGCGGAATTCTATTCATTTATTCCGCAAATGCTCCGTCTTATTTAGAGACGCAAATTCGCGGGGTTTTGGAAACTCAGCCCGGCGTATCCTTTGAAATGTGGAATGGCAACGAGCCTGGAAGTTATATTGTTCTGCTGCCTGGACAGCAGCTCGATGCTGTGCATTTTCAAGGCTTGCTGCTTAAACAGCGGATTCAGGAAACGAATGGAGAGTTGGATCTCCATATAACATTATCGAGTTTTCCGGAGCAAGGGGAACTAAGCGAGCAGGTAATGAAGCAAATGGAGGAGTCCGCCAAACTGAGCCCTTCTGGAGATATTCATATTTTTACGAGACAAGAGTTACGCTCATTGCAAAGCCGTATTCTTATCGTCGAAGGCGATGCTACCGTTCGTGAATTTCTGCAGATCCGCTTGCAGATGCAGGGGTATGAGACGGCTGTTGCCGATAATGGAATCTCTGCGCTCGAGCTTATCGAAAGCTGGAATCCTGATCTGGTGTTGACTGAATTGAACCTGTATGGGATTGATGGTCTGCCCTATATCCATCATATTCAACAGCTCAACGTCAAAAACGTGCCTAAAATCGTAGTATTGACTGAGCAACGCGTGGAGCAGACGATCAGTCTGTGCTTCCAAAATGGCGTGGACGACTATATTACTAAACCGTTCTCGCCGGTAGAACTGGACGCGCGGATTCGACGCTGCATTCACTAACTAAAAAAAATAGATAGAAAAAATATAAACATACTAGATAATAAACGGAGGTTGAAACCTGTGAATAAACAATACCATAATTTGTTGGAAGCTATTGAATCGAAGGAAGCTGTGCTATGTGTCGTGGGCCTTGGATATGTTGGACTGCCGCTGGCTGTGGAGATGGTCAAGCAAGGATTCAAGGTTGTAGGTATTGATTTGGATTCCAGAAAAATTGACAAGATTTACCGTGGGGAATCTTATATTCACGATATCTCCTCCAATACGTTAAATGAAGTGGTGCAATCGGGACGTTTCATTCCAACTACCGATTATGCAGCTCTGCGTGACGTAGACGCTGTCAGCATCTGTGTGCCGACTCCGCTTAGCGAAAATCAGGATCCGGACACTTCTTATATCGTAACTGTAGTGGAGAACATCAAACGTTATATGAGAAAAGGCATTCTGATCACGCTGGAAAGCACGACTTACCCAGGGACGACAGAAGAGCTGATCCAACGTGAATTGGAAAGTATGGGCTACGTGGTCGGAGAGGACTTCTTCCTCTGCTTCTCTCCGGAGCGGGTAGATCCGTCGAACTCAAAATTCAATACGTTTAATACGCCGAAAGTTATTGGCGGAACGACAGAGGCATGCCTAGCGCTCGGCGTTGCTGTATACAGCAGATATGTCGAGACGGTCGTTCCTGTATCGTCGCCAAAGGTAGCTGAAATGTCCAAACTTATCGAGAATACATTCCGCAGTGTGAACATTGCCTTTATCAATGAAATGGCAATGATGTGTGATCGGATGGGTATCGATGTATGGGAAGTTATCGATGCTGCGAAGACGAAGCCATTTGGCTTCATGCCGTTCTACCCGGGTCCGGGAATCGGCGGACATTGCATTCCGCTAGATCCGATGTATCTATCGTGGAAAGCAAAAGGATTCCGTTTCTATAGTCAGTTTATTGAGCTCGCTCAATCGACAAATGATAATATGCCTTATTATGTAGTTAATAAAACATCGAAAATTTTGAATGAGTATGCAAAGTCTATTAAAAAATCGAACATTCTTATTCTCGGTATGGCTTACAAACCGGATATCGGCGATCTGAGAGAGTCTCCGGGACTTGAAGTATATGAATTGTATAAAGATAGCGGTGCGGCCGTGGAGTATTACGATCCGTATGCGACAAGCTTCAAGGATAAGGCTGGAGTCACCGTGCATAGCGTGGAGTATGATCTCGAGAAGTTCAAAACTTATGACTGCATGGTTCTAGTGACGAATCATACCAACCTCGATTACAGTGCCATTGTATCACTGGGCGTTCCGATTCTAGATACACGCAATGCATTCAAGGAATTCAAATCGCCTCACGTCTATAAGCTCGGTCATTCCGTGCAGCATGTGGACGAACAAGAAGAAGTACTTGTTGTAGGCTAGGCCAGAATAATAGCATAGATAAAAACATCAAGAAGGGCTTGGCCCCAATTAAGAAGCGGAGGCGGAGATGGATATCAAATCATTGTACACACGGTATAGAGGGCTAATGATGATAATATCAGGAACAGCTATCTTACTTGCTGCTTTGGTTGTTGTTCTACTTCGTCCTTCCGTCCCGGAAGCGAAGGCGACTTGGCTTTGGGACACTCGGCTAGTGGAGAACCATACGGAAGATATTATTGAATTTGCCAAGGAACAAGGCGTAACGATTATTTTTCTGCAGATTGGAAATGAAGTGAACGACGCCTCCTACCGGCGTTTTGTCGCGGCTGCCAACAAAGCCAAAGTAGAGGTTCATGCCCTGAACGGTCACCCGGAATGGGCTCTACGCGAGCGGCGCAAGGAAGCAACTCGTTTTTTGAACTGGGTCAAACAGTATAATAAGGAGTCCAGGCCAGAAGAGCGGTTCGCAGGCGTTCAGTTTGACGTAGAGCCCTATTTATTAACAAGCTGGAGTACCGAGCAGGAAGCGATGGTTGAGCAATGGATGGAGAGTGCCCGGGTATGGGTTGAGAGCGCCCAGCGCGATCAGCTGAAAATCGGGGCTGCACTTCCGTTTTGGCTCAATGGCATTGAACATGAGGAGCTGGGTGAAGGCCGCGACTTGCGGCAGTGGATGGTGGATAAATTCGATTATGTAGCAATCATGGCCTACAGGGATGCTGCCGAAGCGATCTATGAAGTGGCGCGCGCTACTTTGGAGGAAGCGGATGAGCAGAACAAGCAGGTTTGGGTTGGTGTTGAGCTTAACGAGAGTATGGAGGGCCCGGGAGTTTCTTTTTACGAGCAGCCATTACCATCTGTGAAGCAGGAGTTAAATGAACTCGTCTCGCTAGTTGACAAACACTCCTCGTTTGAAGGCATCGCGGTGCATAGCTACGAATCATGGCGGAATAAGCATGAAACCAAGATTGCACAAAAAACGGACGATACATCTGCGGAAGATGCATCCCCATAGCAATGGCTATACCAACAAGCCCAGCGCCTTAAAGGCACTGGGCGATTTGTTATTGTCGTCTATTAGCAGAAGGAATAATACGATCAGGATATATTTTTTGATATAATGATGGCTATGAGAGTTTATAAAAAGCGATTGGAGCGATTTTTGATGATACTGCATAAAGGAGAGATTTTATTTCGCCAAGGAGACGATGGAAAGTATTTATACCATATTAAAAGCGGCTTATTTAAAGTAACGCGGCTGCACGAGAACGGCAACATGGTTTTGTTTAACATCTTGTATCCCGGCGAAACAGTGCCGCATCATTCCCTAATTTCTCCTAAGGAAATTCACGGCACCGCAATCGCTCTCATTCGCAGCGAAGTAGAGATCATTTCCGCCCAGGAGTGGTATCGCGAGCTGGAAGAGAACCCAGAGAAGCCGCTTGAGGTGGCCCGCCTGCTTCAGGAGAAGGTTCGTTTTATGCAAGAGCGTCTAGACCATCTTACGGTAGGTACTCCAGGCGAGCGATTGGAGCTGCTGCAAAAATGGCTTAGCCATCATGCGAACGGGGCCCCACTAACTGATTATTTGACCCAAGAAGAGATCGGGCAGCTCATCGGGATTAGACGTGAAACGGTTAATCGGCTGTTGCGGGGACAACAGGTATAGTCGTGCAGATTTAGTTTGGGTTGGAGGCGGAGCTGTCCAGGCTGCCGGCAGGCCCAAAAAATTCATAATGGATATTTTCTTCGGGCACGTTCATTTCGTGCAGCGCATGATAAATCGCTTGCATAAACGGTACTGGCCCGCAGAAGTAGAAGTCGGATTGTAAAGGCACTATTGTCGAAAGCCAAGTAGCATCGATGTATCCGCTCTTGTCGCATAGATCGTCAGCGGTTGATGTTTCGTATACCGTATAGCATTTCAGGCGAGGAAAATCGGCGGCAAGTGCCTCGACATGTTCTTTCATAATATGATGCTCCCTGCTGCGGGCGGCGTGTATATACACAATTTCGCGTTCGGAATGCTGCAGTAGTGTCTCCAGCATACTGATCATAGGTGTCAGACCGACGCCTCCGCTGATTAGCGTGACAGGGGATTGCAAATTTTGATTCAACGTAAAATCGCCAGCAGGCGCGCTAAGTTCAAGGATGTCACCTTCCTGTACCCGTTGATGCAAGTAGGTAGATACTATCCCCGCTGGACGATTTGCATCGCCATCCTCGCGCTTTACAGTAATCCGGTAATAGGCAGCTCCTGGAGCTGTAGACAGACTGTAGTGGCGGAGGTGGGTGAATTCCTGCCCTTCCGGCTTTACTTTTACTGTAATATATTGGCCAGGCTCGTAGGTAGCAATAGGATTACCGTCTTGAGGCACGAGATAGAAGGAGGTTGCTTCTGCGGTTTCCTGGACTTTGCGATCGACAATAAAGCGGCGGAAGCCGCGCCATCCTCCTGGCAGCTGTTCAGAATGCTCGTACATATCGGATTCTACACTGATAAACACATCGGCAATGATACCGTAAGCTTTGCTCCAAGCCTCGATAATTTCATCGGTTGCTGCTTCACCAAGTACGGTCTTGATCGCGCCAAGCAGGTTCTCGCCTACAATCGGGTAATGCTCTGGAAGGATACCGAGCGCGCGGTGTTTATGAGCGATGCCGCGAACGACGGGGAGGATTCGCTCCAGTGCATCGATATTTGCAGCAGCGGCATATACAGCGTTGGCCAATGCTGTTGGTTGTTTTCCCTGACGTTGGTTGGCATGATTGAAGATATTCAGCAGCTCGGGATGGTTTTTGAACATCGTTTGGTAAAATGTGCGGGTTATCGTTTCGCCATGTACTTCTAACACCGGAACTGTGGACTTAATGATTTCGATTGTACGGGAGTCAAGCATTACATTACCTTCTTTCCAATTGAATTATCGTTCAAACTTTCTACAAGTATAGAGCGGTGAAACTCCATGAAAGGTGATTATCGTCACACGAAAATTCCCTAAAATGTGAACAAATTGACAAATGCAATGATATTCATCACAAAATTCAAGGAAATAAATATCGGAGATCGAGCTGTTTTGACATCATTGCTGCTGTGTTATAATAAAAATAGATACAAAACCAAAAAAGAAAGGATCAGGATACCATGTGTTCCCGAAGGACGAAATCCCTAAGGACGATTTGGAAACGTTGTGATCTCTCTTACACTTAGCTTCTTCTCGTAGTTATGTCGGTTATTTGACTAACCACCCTACGAAGGAAGCGTGGAATGATGCGAAGGATGATCTCCTCACCAACCATCTTCGTAGGGTGCTGCCGTAAGGTTAACCAAACTACGATAAGAGGGATTGGAAATGGGGAAAAGAGTAAACTGGCAGGCTATTAGCTTCCAGGTAATGATGATGCTGTTGGGTACGTTTTTATTGGCCTTTACGTACTATCATGTCAACTTTCAGAACGGTTTATCTGAGGGCGGATTTGTAGGCCTAGCTTTGCTAGGCAAGTATTTGTTTGATCTGCCGCCAGCCTTGAGTATCATTGTGCTGGATATTCCGGTATTGATTGCCGCTTTATTTTTAAAAGGACGCAAGTTTATTGTTAATACGTTATTTGCATCACTGGCATTCTCGGCATTTTATGAGCTGTGCGAACAGTTCTCGCCGCTCACCTTGAATCTGCAGGCCAATTTGCCAATCGCTGCATTGTTGTCGGGCGTGTTCACGGGAATTGGCGCGGGCGTTGTACTGCGAGTGGGCGGAGCAACGGGCGGAGACGATATGCTGTCCCTCATGATCAGTGAACGATCCGGTCTGAAGATCGGCACCGTCTTTATTTTGATGGATGCCGTAGTATTAGGAATATCCTTGATATATTTACCTTTCACGGAAACGGTATTCACGATTATGGCCGTGCTGATTGCCGGCAAGACGATCACGTGGACCGTCAATTGCGGGAAGCAAGATACCAAAGTTCTCCGTGTGCCATATGCAATCAAAGAGAAAACAGCTCGAGCTTAACTTAAAGCTCGGGCTGTTTTTTTTGCTATGGAACCCAAATAAATAGCCCCGCTTTCCGGGGCTATTCGCATGTTCTATTAATAGGTTCGTTAACTTGATCCGTTATTCTCTGCCTTGTAGATGCTGCGGTTCGTCAAATAAAGGCAAGTATTCTCCGTAGCCTTCCTGCTCCAGCTCCTCCTTGGGAATGAATCGCAGCGCAGCTGAATTGATGCAGTAGCGCAGACCGGTCGGCTGTGGGCCATCTTCAAACACGTGGCCGAGATGAGAATCACTTTCACGGCTACGTACTTCGGTACGAATCATGAAATGGCTCGTGTCCAATTTTTCTTTGATGCTGTAGGATCTCAGGGGTCTTGTGAAGCTAGGCCAGCCGCAGCCAGCATCATATTTATCCTTTGAGCTGAACAGCGGCTCGCCGGATACGATGTCCACGTAGATGCCCTCACCTTCATGATCCCAATATTCACCCGTATACGGTCTTTCCGTGCCGTTATTCTGCGTTACTTCATATTGAATTGGAGTGAGCCGTTGCTTTAACTCCTCTTTGTTGATGGGGCCAGACCAATGGCGTTCGATGAAGTCTTCACGTCCCGAGCCTTTGCGGTATCTACGGTAATGGGCAGGATTTTTCCTGTGATACTGCTGGTGATATTCCTCCGCAGCATAGAACGGGGCGGCTGGCAGAATGGCGGTTACGATGGGGTTGGTAAAGCGTCCGCTCTGCTCCAATGCTAATTTGGATATCTCGGCTTCCCGGCGCTGCTCCTCCGTGTGATAGAAGATTGCGGTTCGATACGAGTCCCCCCGATCATGGAACTGGCCGCCCTCATCGGTCGGATCGATTTGCTGCCAGAATAGCTCCAGCAGCTTCCTGTAAGGAAACACAGAGGGGTCGAATGTAATTTGCACCGCTTCATAATGCCCGGTACGATTAGAGCAAACCTCTTCATAGGTTGGGTTTACCGAATGTCCGCCGGTATATCCGGAGACGATGCCGTAGATGCCAGGTAGCTCTTCAAAGGGCGAAACCATGCACCAGAAACAGCCGCCAGCAAAAGTAGCTAGTTCTTTGTTTGACGTTGGCGTTGTATTCATTATGAACTCCTTTCGTTTCCTTTTAAATTTAATTATATCTTTTTTTGACGAAATCCCCAAACCCATAATAGAAGGATGAGGAGCACGAAATAGGCTACGGCGATAAATGTCGCGATAAAGGGTTGTTCTTCTAGTGTAGAACCTACATAAGCATAAACATAAACGGCTGGCAGCTTGCCAACAAGTGAGCCAAGGATGAAGTGGACGAAGGACATTCCTGTTGCACCGGCATAAATGTTAACCGCTGTCTGGGGAATAACCGGGATTAAGCGGCATATGGCGATCGTTCGGAAAGGTCTGTTGGCTGAGAATTGCGTCAACAGCTCCAATTTCTTGAAACGGGCCAGCCAGCTTGCAGCAGATTCTCGAAATATAGCTGCTCCTCCGTACACGATCGCTCCTGCTAGCGTTGAGCCGAATAGAATAATCGTTCCTCCGCCCAAAGTTCCCATGACATAACCCGCTGCGGCGACCACGATTTTATAAGGCACCACTGGAAAAAGAGCAAGCAGCGTGGAGAGCGCAAACAGCAGCCAGACCGGCGGCGATCCCTGACTCCACGCTGTAAGCTCGTGACGGTAAATATATGTCAGGATGAATAGGATGATATACAGGATTACGACAGACCATTTTTTCATAGGCAGGCCCTCACTTTCTTCCTGTATCATACCAAAGAAGCGATTTACAAGGTGAAGGTTTTTTTGATGTTTGAATGTCGTCTCTGATACCGGCACGTTGTTGTTGGCATTGCACTATCCATTGCTACGGGCACTTTGACGGAACTCCTTGGGAGACATGCCGTAACGCTTGCGGAAGACGCGGTGGAAATAATTATAGTTTGGAAAGCCCGAACTCTCCGCGACATGCTCCAAGGATAATGGACTAAAGATGATACGCTCTCGCGCCATATTCATGCGAATTTCCAGCGTATATTGAATAATGCTGGTGCCGAATGCCTGCTTAAAAAGGAACACTGCCCGGGATACGCTAATGCCGACATGGGAAGCGACGTCCTCCAGTTTAAACGGGGATGAGGCGTTCTCTTCGATATAATTCTTGATACGGTGGGCAAGATAGGTTTGATGTGAGGGAGCCTGATGCTCCTGCAGATTTCGATCGATATCCAGGCATAAAATTTTGAGATAATATTCGGCGATTTTCGGTGAAGGATTAGACATTCTCCGCTGCTCTAGCATGATCTGCCGAAAGGCGCCGAGGATGCCCTCGGACAGCGTGACTTTAAACTTCTGCGGCCGCGCTGTCTGCTGCCACCATTGTTCCACCCAGGCACCGGACAGGAAAATATGATAATCCGCGCTGTCCACCCTATAGTCGCCAGATTGATTCTCCTCGGCTTCAATTTTTAGCTCGTAGGGCTCTTCTGGAGCGAATAGTAGCAAATCACCAGCTTCAAGCAGCTCTAGTTGGCCGTTAATACGCCCGCGGCACCGGCCTGCCGTCTGGAGGCGAATTAAGTAATGTCCTAGTCCATCCTCATTGGTCATGTGGAAAGGCTTGCGATGGATCGAGTAGCCTGCTGTCAGTATTTGCAAGTCATCATGAAGTCTCATGCGTTGTCCTCCATTACTTTGTTAAAAATAATAAGCAGATTGTTCATGTATCAATCATATTATTCATTTTAAATTAGAATCGAATTTATTACTATGTTAATAGAGTGATGGCAAAACAACAACAAGGCTTCGGGGGGGGGGGACCTCAAATGACAGGTATGAGAATCGGAATCATCGGATGTGGTAACATCAGTCCAGCCTATCTGAACTATTTGCAGGATAGCAGCATTGCCAAAGTGACAGCGCTTGCTGATTTGGTCCCGGAGAAGGCAGCGGAACGGGCCAGGGAGTATGGAATTGAGAAGGTGTATACGGTAGAAGAAATGCTTCAGTCCCCAGCCATTGATATCATCCTAAACCTGACGATCCCGGCTTCCCATGCGGCGATTAATATCGCAGCTCTGGAGCATGGCAAGCATGTTTACGCAGAAAAGCCACTGTCTATTTCTCTCAAGGACGCCAAACGTACACTCGCGTTAGCCGAAGCGAAGCAATTGCGAGTAGGATGTGCTCCGGACACATTCCTGGGAGCAGGAATAGAGACCAGCCGCAAGACGATTATGGAAGGACAGATCGGTAGGCCGGTGGCTGCGACAGCGTTCATGATGGGTGATGGGCCGGAGGGATGGCATCCAAACCCGGACTTTTTCTATGAGAAAGGCGGCGGGCCGATGTTTGATATGGGGCCTTATTACTTAACGGCTCTTGTCAATTTGTTGGGACCGATCACTCGCATTAGCAGCTCAGCAGCAAGCCTGATCCCAGAGCGTGTTGTGAAATCCGGCCCGCGAGCAGGAACGCGGATTCCCGTACACACGCCTACACACTATAGCGGAACTATCGACTTCGCAGATGGAGTGATCGGTACCTTAGTAACAAGTTTCGACATTCCTGGGGGCAGTACGCTGCCTCGTATCGAAATATATGGGACGGAGGGCTCCTTGCTGGTTCCCGATCCGAACTGCTTCGATGGCGATGTGAAGCTCCGCAGATATGGCTCGGAAGAATGGAGCATTGTTCCGCCTGCGTTTACGGGAGTCGTCAACGAAAGAGGCAAAGGAATAGAGGATATGGCAAGTGCGATTCTGGAAAATCGGGAGCACCGGGCCAGCGGCAAGCTCGCTTATCATGTGCTTGAAGCTATGCATGCTTTTCTTGCCTCTTCAAACGAAGGAAGGCATATTCATCTGGAAAGCGCTGCCATGTTGCCGTTAGAGGCAGCTTATAGAAGCTTCGGCAAGGCGGTACTTGTATAGGCGAAGAATATTACTGCCCATACTTGAAGGTTATCCAATCCATTAATCATATGAGGTGATAAGTATGACACAATTAGGACTGCAGCTGTATACGGTTAGGGACCATTTGGAGAAGGATTTTGAAGGCACGCTGCGCAAGGTAGCGGAGCTTGGCTATAAGGGGGTTGAATTTGCGGGCTATTACGGGCGTACGCCTGGGGAAGTCACCCAGATATTAAAAGAGACGGGGCTAACCGCCATAGGTGCCCATACACCTTATGATCGTCTTCGGAATGCTCTGGAAGAGGAGATCGCGTTTAACAAGGCGATTGGTAACCGCTATATTATTTTCCCATATTTAGGGGAGGATGAGCGTGACCGTTGGGCGGAAGTCATTGAAGATCTCAAGGTGATCGGCAAACGCTGTGCTGACGCAGGACTTGTGCTTCTTTATCATAATCACGAGTTTGAATTGACGGAGACGCTGGATGGGCAGCCCGTGCTTGATGCGATCTACGAGCGTGTTGATAAAGAGCTGATTCAGGTTGAATTGGACTCGTGCTGGGTATCCTATGCAGGCTTTGATCCGCTAGAGTATATATCGAAGTATAGCGGACGGATGCCATTGCTGCATTTGAAGGATATGGTCAAAAAAGCGGATGGATCGGCGGAGACGGTTGAGCTGGGGCGTGGAATTGTTGAATTGAAGGCGATTGCAGATGCCGCTGTTGACAATCAAGCAGAATGGATTATTGTGGAACAGGACTACTGTGCTAAAGACTCGCTGGACAGCATTGCAGAAAGCATGGAGTGGGTTAAAGCTTATATCCAAGAGGGAGGAAAAATAAATGTCTAAAACATTAAAAGTAGCTATTATCGGTTGCGGGGGAATTGCTAACGGCAAGCATTTGCCAAGCTTGGCGAAACTGCCTGAAGTTGAGATGGTCGCTTTTTGCGATATTATAGAAGAGCGGGCTCAAAAAGCCGCAGCTGAATACGGCGTCGAAGGTGCTAAAGTGTTCACCGATTACCGCGAGGTGTTAAAGGAAGATGTGGATGTCGTTCATGTGTGCACTCCAAACGATTCCCATGCTGAAATCACGATTTCTTCACTCGAATCTGGTAAGCATGTTATGTGCGAGAAGCCGATGGCCAAAACGGCAGAGCAGGCGCGCCAGATGCTTGATGCGGCTAAACGCACAGGCAAAAAGCTGAGCATTGCTTATCAGAATCGTTTCCGCAGTGATAGCTTATTTTTGAAGCAGCTCTGTGAGAATGGTGAACTGGGTGATATTTATCTAGGAAAAGCGCTTGCGATTCGTCGCCGTGCTGTACCAACCTGGGGTGTGTTTTTGGATGAGGAGAAGCAAGGTGGAGGCCCGCTGATCGATATTGGTACTCACGCACTCGATTTAACGCTATGGCTGATGGACAACTATGAGCCAGAAAGTGTTACAGGCTCCGTATTCCATAAGCTGGGCAAGCGGGAGAATGCGGCAAATGCATTCGGTTCATGGGATCCGGAAGAATTCAAGGTTGAAGACTCGGCATTTGGCTTCATTAAGATGAAGAATGGAGCGACAATTATGCTGGAGTCCAGTTGGGCACTGAACGTGGTGGAGACAGGCGAAGCCAAGACACTGCTCTGCGGTACCGAGGGCGGAGCGGATATGAAGGATGGCCTGCGCCTGAACGGGGAGAAGCTAAGCCGGCTGTATGAGACGAAGGTGGACTTCGGTGGTGGCGGCGTCGCGTTCTTTGATGGCGAGGAAGAGTCCGATGCGACTCGTGAAGCAAGATTGTGGGTAGAGGCGATACTGGAGGATAAGGAACCTTTGGTTAAGCCCGAGCAAGCGCTTGTAGTTACCGAGATTTTGGAAGCGATCTACACTTCTGCGAGAACTGGAAAAACGGTATATTTTGACTAATTAAAAAAGGGTTAAGGAGGATTATCCATGAAATTAGGTGTATTTCTCGTTTTGTTTGGCGGACGGCCATTGGAAGAAGCGCTGGATTTGGCGGCAGCTCAAGGACTAAAGGCCGTGGAAATTGGCACGGGCGGGCATCCCGGTAAATCTCACTGTGACCCGGATGTGCTGCTGGAAGACAAGGCAGCTCTGGAGCGCTTCAAGAAAGCGGTAGAATCCCGTGGAATGATGATCAGTGCGCTGAGCTGTCACGGCAATCCGCTGCATCCGCAGAAGGCGATTGCTAAGGAATTTCATGATGCTTTCGTGAAGACGGTACAGCTGGCGGAGCGTCTCGAGGTTCCGGTTGTAAATACATTCTCAGGCTGCCCTGGCGACCACGAGGAT
This sequence comes from Paenibacillus lentus, assembly GCF_003931855.1. Classification (NCBI taxonomy): domain Bacteria; kingdom Bacillati; phylum Bacillota; class Bacilli; order Caryophanales; family Paenibacillaceae; genus Paenibacillus; species Paenibacillus lentus. The sequence goes on from NZ_CP034248.1 coordinate 3,002,270, forward strand.
GCGAAGTATCCAAACTGGCCGGTAGCTCCTTGGCCAAACGACTTCCAGGAGGTGCTGACCTGGCAGTGGGACAACAAGATCATTCCATATTGGACAGAGTGGGGAAAATATGCTGCTGACCGCAATGTAAAAATCGGCTTGGAGCTTCACGGCGGATTTTCCGTTCACACTCCGGCTACTCTGCTCAGACTGCGTGAAGCCGCGGGTGAAGTTATCGGAGCTAATCTGGATCCAAGCCATATGTGGTGGCAAGGAATTGATCCTGTACAGGCGATTTCTATTCTGGGCCGAGCGGGAGCGATTCACCATTTCCATGCCAAGGATACGTCCCTTGATCCAGTGAATGTCAATATGCACGGAATTACAGATATGCAGCCATATACAGCGATGATGGATCGGGCGTGGCAGTTCCGAACGGTAGGATATGGTCATGATCTCAAGACATGGAGCGATATCATCAGCGCGCTTCGACTGGTTGGTTATGATTATGTCATCAGCATCGAGCACGAGGACGGATTAATGTCCATAGAAGAAGGTCTATCGAAGGCCGTACGCAATTTGCAGGGAATCATTATCGAAGATTCAGCCGCTGATATGTGGTGGGTATAAATGGTTAAGGAAGCAGTATAATAGAATTAGCGGCTACCGCATCGGTAGCCGCTAATTTTTTTGAAACATATTGCGAGAATACGAAAGACCGAGTAGAATTGGAACTTAAAGTGGATTCACTCCTGTTTAATTTTAAGTATAATCAAATATTATCCCAGTGTTCATGTTTAAGAAAATATGATAAGGTTGATATATACTAACTAAACGTAAGTTTTGGGCTTTTTAAGTCCATCGGGTAAAGAGGTGAAGAGCAATGGAAGATGCGCATCATACACTATGTCCGCGTTTTGAGTCTGCTTTCTCGATCTTGGGCAAGCGCTGGAATGGACTTATCATCCATTCATTAATGAATGGACCGAAGCGGTTCAAGGACATTTCTAATCTAATTCCATCGATGAGCGATAAGATGTTGTCTGAACGAATGAAAGATTTAGAGAACGAAGGCATCCTGGTACGACATGTATATCCGGAGACGCCGGTGCGAATTGAGTATGAGCTGACGGAAAAAGGTCTCGCATTGGGGCCAGTTATGGGCGAGGTGCAATGCTGGGCCGAGAAGTGGATCGAATAAGCTGTTCGTGCCGTTACCTGTGACGGATCGGCACGAATAATAAAGAAAGTGGGTGTATTTGTGGCTGAGGTCATTGTGATCGGAGCAGGGCCAGCGGGAGCTAGCGCAGCTTTGTTCCTGGCAAAAGCGGGGAAGGAGACCCTTGTTCTTGACAGCAATACGAGCATGACGAAACGGGCTTGGATTGACAATCATTACGGAGCTGCGGGACTCTCCGGTCCGGATTTACTTCAAATTGGACGTGAACAGGCAGAGAAGTTCGGGGCCAAATTCATCGAAGAGAAAGTAATGGCCATTGATACCAATGGCGGTTCAAAACTGACCGTAAAGACGGAATCAGGCCGCAGCTTTGAAGCATCCCATATTATTTTGGCTACAGGCGTTTTGACCGAATTGGCAAGCTCCATCGGGCTTGAGCTGAAAGATGGTACGGAGCCGCGGATCAAGACCGTCATCCAGACGGACGGCGCGGGCAGAACCAGTAAGCCGCGAATTTGGGCCGCAGGAACGGTGGCAGGAGTGAGCGTCCATACGATTATTACGGCTGGAGATGGAGCCAAAGTAGCTATAGAATTAATTAGTGAAATGAACGGTGAGCGGTATGTTGACCACGATATCCTAAAATAGCATCAAACGAAGTTATATCTTATGATTGATTGAGGGCTGCCCCTGGATAGGGCGAGCCTTTTTTTCGTTTGTATTAAGCACATTGTACAAATGTTACTTTAAGTTAGTCATAAAAAATAGACATTTCATGTGACTGCAATCACAAAGTGTGCAAAGCAGCTCATTTACGATAATTGTATCCTGGAGTCTAGGAGAAATAACTCATGATATGGAGGGCGAGTATCTGTAATTCGCAGGAATTGATTAACCCAGTTATATGTATTAAATATGGATTGCTTATGTTTTTAGGTTTGAGAACTGTCCACCAGTCCGGTATGCTAGAGTAAGAAACTCGATTTGGCATTTACGGAAAGCAGGTGCAGTCATGAGCTACAAATCTGGTTTAATACTAATAATGATCGTAATTACCGCTCTGCTTAGCACAGCCTGTGCAGCACAGCCTATAGAAGAGCCGGAGCCGCTGGTACAGGTAGAAGAGGATAATCATGATGATGACATTACCTTGAAAATCGACGGCAGCACGTTGATCCCGGATGTAACGAGCAACCTTCACTTTGATTATATGGAAGGAATTACTTTGCGACAGGCTCTAGAGAGCAGTCAGACAATTCAGCTTACGAATGAAGGCAAGGGGATATCGTCTGTTGGAGACGTGTCGTTGGATTCTACCTTAGAGTGGGGCGTAAAATTAAATAAGCAGGATTTGAAGCCTGAAGAGTGGAATACGAAGCTGAAAAAAGGCGATGTTATTCTCGTCTATGTCAAGACGGTCAATAACGAGGCGGATCTATCGGAGCAGGGAGCGCTTATTTTAACGGTTAACAATAGCTTAGTGAATAGCGGAGAGCGTCTTCATTATGTGAGCCGTTATGAAGATAATATTACGGTTAGGGATTTGCTGAGAATGAGCGGAATCGTCACATTCAATTTAAACAATAAGCGGATTATCGCCGTAAACGGGCATCAACCGGGAATGAATGAGAAGTGGATCTTAAAAGTGAATCATAAAGAGCTCAGGGAGAGCGGCTTGGAGATGCGCTTGAGGCCGCATGATCATGTGCAGCTGGAGCTTGTTAGAATGTAACAATCCAATCTGTAGGTTCTCATTTCGCGAAAACACAACTGGAATGATTTTTAAGTTGATTTTCGCGAAATGTACTTTTCAAGATGAATGGAAAGAAAAACTATGACAATTATTGTGATAATATTCACAATTGGTGTGAATTAAATCACAATGTATCCGAAATTTTAAGTATATAATTAAAACATCACTTTAGGAAAACGAAGGCTCTAGTCAGAAGGAGGCATTCCTCAATATGAACAATAACAAACAAAAACTAGTCGTCATTGGGAATGGGATGGCGGGAATCAGTACAGTTGAACAAATTTTGAAGCTGTCAACACAATTTGAAATTACCGTTTTCGGAAGCGAGCCGCATCCGAACTATAATCGGATCATGCTCTCGTATGTTTTGGAAGGAAGTAAGACGCTTGATGATATCGTTCTAAACGACTGGCATTGGTATGCTGATCACGGTATTACGCTGCACACGGGAACCAAGGTCGCGAAAATCGACCAAATGAGCAAAGAAGTGGTCACCGAGCAGGGGATGCGGGTACCTTACGATAAGGTCATTATCGCGACCGGCTCCAACTCGTTTATTCTCCCGATTCCTGGTAGCGATAAACAAGGGGTTATCGGCTTCCGCGATATCGCAGACTGCAACCAAATGCTGGAGGCTGCAAAGACGTACAAAAAAGCGGCGGTGATCGGTGGGGGACTGCTTGGTTTGGAAGCCGCCAAAGGATTGGTCCAATTAGGAATGGACGTTACTGTCGTTCACCTGATGGAAGATTTGATGGAGCGGCAGTTGGACCATCAGGCTGCGCTTATGCTGCGTCATGAATTAGAGCGCCAAGGTATTAAGTTCAAGATGGAAGCCCAGACGGTTGAATTGCTTGGAGATGAGAGAGTAAGCGGTCTGCGTTTTGCCGACGATACGGTTTTAGAGGCCGAGTTCGTTGTTATGGCTGTAGGCATCAAGCCGAACGTTGAAGTTGCTAAGAATAGCGGCATTGAGGTGAACCGCGGCATTGTTGTTAATGATTATATGCAGACCTCGATGGAGGATGTATATTCCGTAGGCGAGTGTAATGAGCACCGTGGCGTATGCTATGGACTCGTGGCTCCGCTATTCGAACAAGGCATGGTTCTTGCGAAGCACATTTGCGGCGTGGATACAGCTCCTTACGAGGGTTCTGTCGTATCGACGAAACTGAAAATATCGGGCGTAGATGTATTCTCCACTGGGGAGTTTATCGATGGGCCCGAGCATACAGTCATTGTTAGTAAAGATGACTGGAAGCGCACATATAAGAAAATATTACTCAAAGACGGTGTCATGGTCGGTGCCGTGCTCTACGGAGATATCAATGATTCGGCGGAGCTGCAGAAGCTGATCAAGCAACAGACAGTGATGACCGATGAACTGTATGACACACTGATGGGCTCGGGCTGCTGCGGCGGAGGTGCGAAGAAAACCGCCTCGATCGAGGCCATGCCTGATGAAGAGATCGTCTGCGGCTGTAATGGGGTAACGAAAGGGAGTATCATCGAAGCGGTAACGAGTCAGGGACTGACGACTGTCGATGAGATCAAGGCCTGCACCGGGGCGACCCGTTCGTGCGGCGGTTGCAAGCCGGTCGTAGAGCAAATTTTGCAATATGTGCTGGGAGACGGGTTCGAGACAGCGGCCAAAGAGGGCATCTGCGGCTGTACGACATTGGATCGCGACGAAATTGTTGCCGAAATCAGAACAAAAGGCCTGCAGACGACCAAAGAAGTTATGAATGTGCTGGGCTGGAATGAGCCTGAAGGCTGCTCGAAGTGCCGTCCTGCGCTCAATTACTATCTCGGCATGGTCTATCCGGATACCTATGAGGACGAGAAGGAATCGCGCTTTGTGAACGAGCGTATGAACGCCAACATTCAGAAGGATGGAACGTATACGGTTGTTCCGCGGATGTATGGGGGCGTAACGACGCCGGAGGATTTGAAGAAAATCGCCGATGTCTCTCTCAAATATGATGTAAAAGTGGTTAAAGTCACTGGAGGACAACGCCTAGACTTGATCGGTGTGAAGAAAGAGGATTTGCCGAAGGTTTGGGAAGAGCTGGATATGCCGTCGGGTTATGCCTATGCGAAATCGTTGCGTACTGTTAAGACGTGCGTAGGATCGCAGTTCTGCCGCTTCGGCACCCAGGATTCGATGAGTATGGGAGCGTTGCTGGAACGCAAGTTCGAACGTATTGATTATCCTGCTAAATTTAAAATGGCTGTCAACGGTTGTCCGCGTAACTGTGCGGAAGCCTGCACGAAAGATATCGGCATCGTCGGCAACGATGGAGGCTGGGAAATCTTTATCGGCGGGAACGGGGGCATTAAGGCCCGCCTTGCGGATTCACTGTGTAAGGTGAAGACGGATGAAGAATTAATCGAGGTGTGCGGCGCAATTATTCAGTATTACCGGGAAACTGGCAATTACTTAGAGAGAACCTCGGAATGGGTTGAGCGAGTCGGATTGGAGCACATCAAGGCGGTCGTCGTTGACGATCTAGAGAATCGCCGGGCGTTGATGGAGCGTGTTGAATTTGCTCTACAGCAAGCGGAAGAGCCATGGAGCAAAATGCTGAACGATGACAGCAGCCGCAATAAAATGTTCGACACTGTGGAATTGAAGGGATAATGACCGGAAGGGAGTATAGATATGGGAGCAGAGCAGGAAACACTGTTATATGTAGGAACGCTGGATTTGTTTATGAAGCAGATCGGACGGGTCGTGGAGTGGAATGGCGAGCAAATTGCTATATTTCGCGATTCTGGCGATAACTTGTACGCTCTAGAGAACAAGAATCCGCATCCGAAGGGCGGGCCGCTTGCCGAAGGCATCGTATCGGGCCATTACCTGTACGATCCACTCTATGATTGGAAGATTGATCTGAAGACGGGGCTGGTTCAAGCCCCGGATACCGGGCAAGTCAAGGTATATTCAGTCAAAATAGAAGACGGAAACGTATGGATCGGAGCATAGAGAGAAAATTCATTTAATTGAAGATGGGAGCAAAGGGGAGAGGGCTGTTATGTATACACAGAATCTAGAGGCTATTATCGAAGCGGCAGTAAAGAAAAGGGATGCGATGAAAGAGAGCTTGCCCCGTTATATCGTATCTGCCTTATTGGCCGGCGCTTATGTAGGACTAGGAATCATCCTCATATTTAGTCTCGGCGCTCCGCTGGCAAAGGTGGAATCTCCGATCCAATCGCTTGTAATGGGGGCATCCTTTGGTATTGCCCTCACCCTGGTGGTGTTTGCTGGTTCGGAGTTGTTTACGGGCAATAATATGTTCTTTACAATCAGTACGCTTGCGAAGAGGACAACGCCGACTGATACGCTGAAAAACTGGGTGATTGTTTTCCTGGGCAATTTGGCGGGCGCAGTGGCGTTAAGCCTGCTCATTGTCGGTACCGGCCTGTTCAAGACGGCTGGACCGGATCATTTGATATTCGCTGCTTCTGCGAAGAAAATGGCGGCCCCGATGTCGGAACTATTCTTTCGCGGCATCTTGTGCAACTGGCTGGTTTGTCTGGCGCTTTGGATGGCCAACCGAGCCAAAGATGATATATCCAAATTGGTCCTCATCTGGTGGTGTCTCTTTGCCTTCATTGCCAGCGGCTATGAGCATAGTGTTGCTAATATGACTCTGCTCAGCTTATCTGTCCTGTTGCCGAATCATCCGGAGACGATTTCGATCGCGGGATGGCTGCACAATATGATTCCTGTAACACTAGGCAATATGGTAGGCGGTGTTGTGTTTGTAGGTATGGCCTATTGGTTCATCTCCCCTGTTCGTAACCATCAAGGTATTTCAAAATCGAAATAATACGTTGCATCATATTCCATCAATTAAGGCGTCCTACCGGCGAAATACGGCCGGAGGGCGTCTTTTGTTTATATTACAGCCGTGCCTGGACGACCCCGATAAAGTCCATAGAAATATCTCCTCGAATAGTGGATTTGTCATCCTTACAGCTAGGAAGCCTTATTTTATAATGAGGGTGCAAAGCAATATTACTCATAAATTAGGGAGGTCAAACCGTGAGAAAAAGTTGGATCATGATGTTAAGTCTGATTTTCGTGGCAAGTGTTTTGGTAGCAGGCTGCGGAAAAGGCGACAACTCGGGGGGAACGGTGAGCACGGGTACAAATGGCGGGAATACACCACAGGAAAGTAAATCGGATCCGTTCGAATTAAAGATGCGGCACATTGAAATCGGCGAACCCAACAAAAATCGCCTGGCTCGTTTGGAGGCTGTAAAGAAGAAAGCCGAGGAGCTGGTTCCTGGGTTAACGATTAAATTGGATGGCGTGGATAGTGAGGTGAATCGGAAAGACAAGCTGAGAAGCGAGATGGCTGCGGGAAATCCTCCGGATATTTTCGATGCCTTTGGCAGCCCGGATATCGGCGTTTACGCCAAAGAAGGACTGGTTCTCGACATTGGCCCGATTTTAGATGAGCTGAACTTGAAGGAGCGGTTCATCAACCTGGATCCCTGGACATATGATGGCAAAATTTACGGCTTACCAAAAGGCGGATCGATTGAAGGATATTTCTACAATAAAGAATACTTTGCTGAAAAAGGGCTGGAAGTGCCAAAAACTTTGGCGGAATTGGAAGCGCTTGCTGAGAAAGTGAAGGCTGATGGCAAAGTTCCCTTCGCCCAAGGTTCTAAAGACGCCTGGGTTCCGCTTATGACAACGAATAACTTATGGTCATATTATGCTGGAGCAGATTTCACGGCTGGATTCAAGACCGGTGATTCCAAATGGAATGATCCGAAAATGGTTGAAGCGGTCAGCAAGCATCAGGAGTGGGTGAAGAAAGGTTATTTTAAAAAAGGCGAGCTGGGCATCGACTACAACAGCCAGCGCAACCAACTGCTGACGGATGAAGCCGTCATGATGTATGACGGATCCTGGGCATCCTCGGTGTTCAATGATGCTTTGGGCGCAGATGGTAAGAGCAAGTTCGGTTTCTTCGTTATGCCTCCTGTAAATGAAGGGGATGGATTAAGCACGATGGTTGACTCGAACAATGGTTATGCATTCTCCGCGAAAGTAGCGGACGATCCGAAGAAGCTGGAAGCAGTTAAAGCGTTCATTACGAGCTTCTTCAGTGATGAGGTTCAGCTGCAAAGCCTGAAGGAGGATGGGCTGCTTCCTTCGATGATTCTCAGCGAAGAAGATTTGCAAGCGAATGCCGCTAATGATCTGATCAAGGAAATCATCCTGCGCATGAATGAAGTCGAATATAAATGGCCGGCCTTTGATGCCTTGGTTCAGGCTGAAGTCAATACCGAGCTTAGCAGCGGGATCCACCGCGTGATTGAAGGCGTACAAAATCCTAAAGACATGCTTGATGCCGTGCAAAAAGTGCAAGAAGAAGCGAATGCCGCCGGCGAATAGTTACTGGAATCGCATGAGGAGCACCCCGGGCTAACGGGTGGTGCTCCTTTTCAAAACATAGCTGAATTGCGACCAAGTCAGAATCTGGAGGGTATTTATGAACAAGGCGATGAGAAATCCGCTGATGTATACATTATTTTTAATTCCAACTTTTATCGGTATTATATTGTTTTTCATCTATCCCGTAATCAATGCCGCGTTTTATAGCTTTACCGACTGGAACGGGATTGCGAAGACGTACAATTTTACTGGATTCGCGAACTACACGAAGGCGATGAGTCAAAGCGCGTTTTGGGTGTCAGTCAGAAATAACGGCTTCTTTATTCTGTTTTCAGTGTTTATTCAAGTTCCGCTTATCATCCTGTTCTCGCTCTTAATTGCGAACGTCAAGAAACTGAAGGGGCTGTATAAAACAGCTGTATTTATGCCTTCGGTGATGTCTACGGCAGTCATCGGTATTTTGTGGGGCTTCATTTATGAGCCGGATATCGGATTGTTTAACCATGTACTGGGACTGTTTGGTATTGAGAAAATATATTGGCTGTCGGATCGCAGTTGGGCTATGATTTCCATCCTGATCACGAATGCCTGGCAGTGGACCGGGTTCTATATCGTGATGGTGCTGGCCGCAATCATCTCTATTCCCAAGGAGCTGGACGAGGCTGCGATGATTGACGGGGCTACCGGCTTCCAGCGCGCCATGCGGATCACAATGCCGCTGATTATGCCGATCGTGTCGGTCGTCATTATGCTGTCCATTGCCGGGGCTATGAAGGCTGCGGATATCATTATCGTTATGACCAAGGGCGGCCCGGCAGGTTCAACCGAGGTGATGGCTACCTATATGCTGAAGCACTCCATCACCAGCTTCAAATACGGATATGGGAACAGCATCGCGGTCTTGATCTTTATTTTCACGCTGATCATTACGGCACTCTATCAAGTCCTTGTGGCGAGAAGAACGGAAAGGATCGAATATTAATGACGAAAAAATTCAAGGGCAGCCTGGCTCATATTCTGCTGATGATTTATCTGCTAGTAATTCTCTATCCCTTTTTATTTGTGCTGTTCTCGTCAGTGAAGACGGATAACCTCGCGATCGCAAAAAATCCGTTCGGATTTCCACAGGAGTTCCAGTGGTCCAATTATGTAGAAGCCTGGGTCAACGCGAAAATCAGTACGTATTTCTTGAACAGTTTGTATATCGCAGTGATTGCCGCGGTGGCGACTATCATTATGGCTTCCATGGCTTCTTTTGCAATGACTCGGATGCGGTTCACAAAGGTTAGCCCTGTTCTGTATCAGATCATTATTCTCGGTATTCTTATCCCAGGCAACGCATTGCTGCTGCCGGTATACAATCTGATGCGCACAACCCATTTGCTCGATACGCACTGGGCATTATTAATTCCGTACGCGGCAAACTCTATTCCATTCTCGGTTGTCATCTTAACTGCTTTTATGAAATCATTGCCCAGCGAGATCGAGGAGGCAGCTGTTGTAGACGGACTAAGATTATCTGGTATTTTTACCAGAATCGTGATGCCGCTTACCGTTCCGGCCCTCGTTACCGTCTTTATCGTGAATTTTCTCGGCAATTGGAATGAATTTTTGCTCGCTAATTACTTCTTGTCCGAGGATTCGCTCAAAACACTGCCTGTCGGGATGGTAGGCTTCCGGGATGCCTTTAATATCAACTATGCGCAAATGTCGGCAGGAATTGTCTACAGCGTCGTTCCAGTAATGGTCATCTATGCGATCCTGCAGGAGAAAATTATTGAAGGTTTGACGGCCGGAGGGGTAAAAGGATAGATTAACAGTAGAACGGTAAGACGGTGACAACGAAATGGGGTAGTACTCTGTGGATATCAAGGCGCTGCTCATTGATGATGAGCCTCTAATTCTGAATCATTTGAAGAATGCGCTACCTTGGAATGAGCTTCAGATTGATCTTGTTGGAACGGCTAGGAACGGGGTAAAAGGGCTTGAGCTAGTCATAGAATTCGAACCTGATATAATCCTGTGCGATATTCGAATGCCGCTGATGGACGGACTGGAGCTTCTCCGCGAAATTCGCAAACGAGGCTATGAGACTGAGGTCATTATGTTGACCGGTTATCAGGAGTTTGAATATGCCCGGCTGGCATTGCAGCATGGCGTCAAGGATTATATTCTGAAGCCGATTGATTACTCGGAGCTGAAGAAGGCGGTCGGTAAGCTGGCGAATGAGGTTCGATCCCGAAGATCGGAAAAGCGTTCCGTCGAGAGGCAGATGCAAAGGATGCTCGGACTGGCTCACGAAAAAATGATGTTCGATGTGCTGATGGGCTTTGTGGAAGATCTGCCGGCGTATTGGTTCGCCGAGGATGAACGGGGGAATGGACTTCTATACTCGTTGATTCTCGTAGATCTCGACGGTTATGCGCAGCGTACGGTGTCCTGGACGGATCAGGAGCGCAAGCTGTGGAACTTTGCGGTTCGAAATGTGCTCCAGGAGGCGATTCCGGATCAAGAGCTTCAATATACCGTCGTCCAGTTGCGTCAAGGAGAATGGTGCATGCTGCCGCAGTTTGAGCGCGCGCGCTATGCTGCTGTTTCGGAACAGATGTATGAATGGGCTCGGAAAATTCAGTGCGCCGTCAAGGAGCATATCAAGCTAACGGTCAGTTTAGCCTGGGATCACGGGCCGATTGAAATGAAGGAACTATCCCAGACTTATTTGAAGCTGCAGCGCGGTTTAATGCTGCATGCCGATCATGAGCAGTTGCTTCCTTTTACAAAAGAGAATTCGTCCGGCGATTTGGGAGCGATATCGGAATGGCAGCTTGTGGAGGAAATTACCTCTGGCCTGAGAATGTACGACAAAGCAAAAGTCGAGCAAGGGTTAGAGAGACTAAGGGCTAATCTGCCGCATATTTCTGAGCATTCCGCGCTTGGGATTGAGAAATTTCTGCAATATGGCATTATTCATTTGCTGCGAGAGATGCGAGAGCTGGACTTCATGAATTCCCATGAAGAGGGGATGCTGTGGCAGCATTTGCAGCACAGTCATAATGTGAAGGATCTGCTGAATGTGATTGCAGAGTTGGAAAACCATATTAAAGAGCTTGAAATCAATAAGAAGTCCAGCGAATTGCTGATGATCTCGGCCGGTGAATTTATTGAACGCAATTTGAGTACTGATATTGGGGTCGACGATATTGCGAATTATCTGAATATAAGTTCAAGCTATTTCAGCCATTTGTTTAAACATCATTACGGGGAGACATTTGTTGAGTATTTACGAAAGCAGCGCATGGAGCTTGCCAAGAAGATGCTGCGCCTAACCTCCCGCAGTGTTACCGAAGTGGGGACGCTAGTGGGCTACAGTGATCGGCGTTATTTTTCTAAAGTATTTCAGCGCTATACGGGTGTGACACCGACGGAGTACCGGGAGCAGGAAGAACTGGCGGAGGAGAGCGAAGAAGCGAGAAATGAGCCTGATGGGCAAAAAAATAAACAGCAGGTATAGGATGCACAGCACGTAGAATCTGAATTTAATTGTATCAGCTAAAACCGCCATCGCCGAACAGATCGTTAAACTACATTTGCTGAACTTATGACGCCGCACAAATCGAAAAAGCAACCTCCTCCGGATCGAGATGAGGTTGCTTTATCCATTTGCCTGCCATTAAATCCGGCATATTTCGTTAGGGCATAGCTCACAGTGACAAATGTCCTGCAGCATAACAAGATCTTTAATAAGGATCATACCGTTTACGTACTCGAGCGCGTTTTTCTTGCGTAAATCACTGAGCATCCGGTTGACGCTTTCGCGAGTAGCGCCGATCATGTTGGAGAGATCCGTGTGTGTAATCTTTTTGTTGATGAGAATGTTATCGCCGTGCTTCTCGCCATAGGTATTGCTTAGACGAATCAGGGTCGAGCAGAGCGCTCCCGGCTTTCCGTACATCATCAAGTCCCGGAATTTAGTTTGCGTCAGCCGATGGTGAATACCCATCCATTTCATGAAATCAATGGCGAAATCACAGTGCTGGCAAATCAGAATTTCCAAATCTTTTTGTTCAATAATGCCGATTTCACTGTCTTCAATAACTTCGGCGGTAAAGCTGTGCTTCGTACTAAAGAAGGGATCAGCCTGGCCGACCATGTCACCGCGTCCATACATATAAAGGATAAGTTCTTTGCCTTCGTCCGTAGATTTGGTTAGTTTAATCCGCCCGCGTTTTACGAAGAACAATTTATCGGAGAAGTCTCCTTCCCAGAACAAATGCGTTCCTTCCGGATACGTCTTATCTTTCATAGTTACAAGAAGACGATTGAAATTTTGCTCTGAAAAGCAGTTGGTATTCCCACGGGTCGGGGTTGCTGTTGCAAACTCAGTCATTTTATAATCCCCCTCATACTCCAAATTTTTCTGAAAATTTTAAATTAATTTAAATTAATTATATAACGAACCAGAAGCTTTGGGGCGGCTTACAAGGGCTTAAAAGTGTCTAAATTCTAACATTGTGACTATTTTCACTATCTTAACACCAAAATTCATTGCACAATAGGCGATCGCATGAACGTAATTCAGCGTCAGATTTGTGGTTGAAGGATGTAAGAAGGACGCTCAAGACTCGTTACCTTAATTAATTGTAAATAAGGATGGAATCTGTGAAAAGAAATCGATAATTATGAAAGTTTTTCACTTTTTCTAAAGTTTGTGAAATTATTCACTATACAAACTTAAAATTATATGTTATGATCGATGTAACAAAAAGAGAAGCAAAAGCTTCCGATGGATGAACCAGAAAGTGAAATTATTCACAATACTATCTTATGTAGAGATGAATCACGAATCAGGTTGATCCAGATGAAACTTAGGAGGATGAGAGAAATGGCCGTAAAGAATAATGTGACCACGAAGCAGCAGCCTAGCCCAGAGGATTATATCCAATCACTGATCGACAAAGCGAAGAAGGCAACTGATGCTTTCATGGGAATGGATCAAGAGCAAATCGATAAGATTGTACAAGCGATGGCTCTTGCGGGTCTCGACAAGCACATGCACTTGGCAAAAATGGCTGTAGAGGAAACTGGACGCGGAGTATATGAAGATAAAATTATTAAGAACATGTTCGCGACTGAGTACATCCATAACAGCATCAAGTATGATAAGACGGTTGGTGTCATTGAGGATAATCCTTATGACAGCTTCCAGAAAATCGCCGAGCCGGTCGGAATTATTATGGGGATTACTCCGGTAACGAATCCGACATCCACTACAATCTTTAAAGCGATGATCGCCATTAAGACTCGCAATCCGATTATTTTCGGATTCCATCCTTCCGCACAGCGTTGTAGTGCTGAAGCAGCGAAGATTTTGCTGGAAGCAGCGGTGAAACATGGCGCGCCAGCTGACTGTATCCAATGGATCGAAGATCCTTCCATGGATCGCACGAATGCATTGATGAATCACCCTGATGTGGCATGCATTTTGGCGACAGGCGGTTCTGCAATGGTTAAAGCGGCATACAGCTGCGGTAAGCCGGCACTTGGCGTAGGCCCTGGTAACGTACCTTGCTTCATTGAGAAGAGTGCTGACCTGGATCAAGCTGTTAATGACCTGATTCTATCTAAGACATTTGATAATGGTATGATCTGTGCTTCCGAGCAAGCGGTTATTATCGAAGAACCGATCTTTGATCAAGTGAAGAAGAAAATGATTGCGAACGGCTGCTACTTTGTTAACAAAGAGGAAGCTGCTAAATTAACAGCTGGCGCGATCATTGCTGATAAATGTGCAGTGAACCCTACGATCGTAGGTCAGTCTGCAACCAAAATTGCTGAACTATGCGGTATCGATGTACCTGCCGGAACGAAAATTCTCGTTGCTGAAATTGAAGGTGTCGGACCTAAATTCCCATTATCTGCAGAGAAATTGAGTCCGGTGCTGGCGTGCTACAAAGTGAAAACAGCTGAGCAAGGCATTGACCGCGCACTGGAAGTCGTTCAATTTGGAGGCATGGGACACTCGTCGGTCATCCATTCCAATAATGAAGAAATTATTCAAAAATTCTCGGATCGCATGCCAACTTGCCGGATTCTGGTGAACCAGCCATCTTCGCAGGGCGGTATCGGTGACATCTATAATACGAACCTGCCATCGCTTACGCTGGGCTGCGGATCTTACGGACGCAACTCGACTTCGTCGAACGTAACAGCTGTCAATTTGATCAACGTGAAAAGGGTGAATCGTCGTACCGTGAATATGCAGTGGTTCAAAGTGCCAAGCAAAATCTATTTCGAGAAAAACTCGACGCAATATCTTGCTAAAATGCCGGATATCAGCCGCGTGCTGATTGTAACTGACCCGATGATGGTTCAACTCGGATACGTAGAAAGAGTGGAGCACTACTTGCGTCAACGCCAAACTCCGGTTGCGATCGAAGTATTCTCGGAAGTTGAGCCGGATCCATCGACAACGACGGTAGAACGTGGTACCGAATTGATGGCTAAATTCCAGCCAGACTGCATTATCGCACTCGGCGGCGGATCGCCAATGGACGCTGCGAAAGGAATGTGGCTATTCTACGAATATCCGGATACTGAATTCCATAACTTGAAGCAGAAATTTATGGATATCCGCAAACGGACTTACAAGTACCCACGTCTCGGTCAAAAGGCGAAGTTCGTGGCGATTCCTACCACTTCGGGTACAGGTTCGGAAGTTACTCCGTTCACAGTAATTACAGATAAAATCAACGGCAACACGAAATATCCTTTGGCGGATTACGAGCTGACTCCAGACGTTGCGATCATAGACCCTGAATTTGTATACAGCTTGCCTAAAGTAGCAGTAGCAGACACAGGTATGGACGTTCTGACGCATGCGATCGAGGCATACGTATCGGTCTTGGCTAACGACTATACGGATGGACTGGCGATTAAAGCGATCCAACTAGTATTCCAATACCTGGAGAAATCGGCGCTGACTGGCGACAAGCTGGCTCGCGAGAAAATGCATAATGCCTCGACACTGGCAGGTATGGCCTTTGCCAATGCGTTCCTGGGCATTAACCACAGCTTGGCGCATAAATGGGGCGGTCAATACCATACCGCACATGGTCGTACTAACGCGATCCTAATGCCGCACGTTATTCGCTACAATGCGAAGAAACCTACGAAATTCGCGACATGGCCAAAATATACGAACTTCGTAGCTGACGAGCGCTATGCGGAAATCGCCCGTATTCTTGGATTGCCTGCACGCACGACAGAAGAGGGCGTGAAGAGCTTGATCAAAGCGATCCGTGAGCTGAACAAGAAGCTGGGCATTCCTGAAAGCTTCCAAGAACTTGGCTTCGATGCGAAGGATTTCGAGTCGCGTGTGGATTACTTGGCAGACCGTGCATTTGAGGATCAATGTACGACAGCGAATCCGAAGCTGCCACTCGTAAGCGAGCTTGCTGAAGTATACCGTGACGCGTTCTATGGCCGCTTTGAAGAGTAGAAATTAAAAAGATTAAAATTCTAAAAACTAAAAAATCGCTTGTTCATTAAAATGTGACAAACATCACTCGAAATGTGATGTTTGTCACAATCCTTTTATTCGATCTGTACTATCATTACAAGTATAAGGATCCTTTATACGTTGATGAGTTAAGTGGATTCGAATAAAAGATTTAATAGCTTATCAGTGTCAAAGTTGTGAAAATTATCACAAATTTTAGGGATCCAAGGATGCGGGATTTATAAACCTTCAACCCCGCATACATTATATAAATGGAGGGAATAAAGATGTCGGTGATTGAAAAAGAAGTAAAAGAAGTACAGTCCGCATGGAGAGGCTTTAAAAAAGGCAAATGGATGAAGGAAGTTAATGTTCGCGATTTTATCGACAATAACATTGCTCCTTATCTAGGAGATGAATCTTTCCTGGTAGGACCAACAGATAACACGGTTGCCCTATGGGATATCGTATCCGACCTAACTAAGAAAGAACGGGAAGCTGGCGGAGTACTTGATGTTGACGTGAATACGCCATCCACGATTGTATCTCACGCTCCAGGCTACTTGGATAAAGAAAAGGAGCAAATCGTTGGTGTACAAGGCAGTGAGCCATTCCAACGCACGATCCGTCCGTTCGGCGGTATTAACATGGTGTTCAATGCATGTAAGGCTTATGGATTTGATCTGCCAGAGAGCATTGTTGAGATGTTTACAACGATTCGTAAGACGCATAACCAGGGCGTTTTTGATGCATACACTTCCGAGATGAGAGCGGCCCGTAAGGCTGGGATTATTACAGGTCTTCCAGACGCTTATGGACGCGGTCGGATTATCGGCGACTATCGCCGTGTTGCCCTATACGGGGTAGATTTCTTGATCAAGCAAAAACAAAGTGAGCTGAAAAGTCTTGAAGTCGATGTGATCGACGAGGATGTTATCCGCCTGCGTGAAGAGCTGTCTGAGCAAATTCGCGCACTCGGTGAATTGAAGCAGCTAGGCGAAATGCACGGCTTCGATATTTCCAGACCAGCAACAACGGCGAAGGAAGCATTCCAATGGCTCTATTTTGCTTACCTGGCTGCTATTAAGGAGCAGGATGGCGCGGCAATGTCTCTTGGACGCGTATCATCTTTCCTTGATGCTTACATTGAGCGTGATCTTGCCGAAGGAACGATTACTGAGGTGGAAGCGCAAGAGCTTGTCGACCATTTCGTAATGAAGCTGCGTA
Organism: Paenibacillus lentus; assembly: GCF_003931855.1. Taxonomy (NCBI): domain Bacteria; kingdom Bacillati; phylum Bacillota; class Bacilli; order Caryophanales; family Paenibacillaceae; genus Paenibacillus; species Paenibacillus lentus. Next base: position 3,019,326 of record NZ_CP034248.1, read on the forward strand.
TCGTCAAATTCCTGCGCACGCCGGAATACAACGAACTGTTTAGTGGTGACCCTACATGGGTAACGGAGTCGATTGGCGGAATGTCTGTACAAGGCACTACTCGGGTAACAAAGAACAGCTTCCGGTTCCTGCACACCCTTTACAATCTGGGTCCTGCGCCTGAGCCAAACCTGACCGTGCTATGGTCTGAGCAATTGCCGGAAGCGTTCAAGAAATATTGCGCCAAAGTATCCATCGAGACAAGCTCAATCCAATATGAGAATGACGATTTGATGCGTCCGATTTATGGAGACGACTACGGAATCGCCTGCTGTGTATCCGCGATGGAAATCGGGAAACAAATGCAATTCTTCGGCGCTCGTGCGAACCTTGCCAAAGCGCTTCTGTACGCGATCAACGGCGGTAAGGACGAGAAATCCGGAGTGCAGGTCGCTCCTGAATATCCGGCCATCACTTCCGAATATCTCGATTATGATGAAGTAATGAAACGTTTCAAGCCGATGATGGAATGGCTTGCTAAGCTGTATGTAAATACACTCAACGTTATTCACTACATGCACGATAAATACTGCTACGAACGCATTGAAATGGCCTTGCATGACCGCGATATTCTTCGTACGATGGCTTGCGGCATCGCCGGTCTATCCGTAGCAGCTGACTCACTTAGCGCTATCAAGTATGCTAAAGTTAAACCGATCCGCGATGAGAACGGCATCGCTGTAGATTTTGAAATCGAAGGCGAATTCCCTTGCTACGGCAACAACGATGATCGAGTGGACCAAATCGCAGTTGAGCTTGTGGAAAGCTTCATGGGCATGATCCGCAAGCATAAAACATATCGCAACTCGCTGCCAACGCAATCTGTATTGACGATCACTTCCAATGTAGTGTACGGTAAGAAGACGGGTACTACACCAGATGGTCGTAAAGCGGGTGAGCCGTTCGCGCCAGGTGCTAACCCAATGCATGGACGGGATAAGAAGGGGGCACTTGCATCCTTGAGTTCTGTCGCTAAATTACCTTATGAGCACAGCCTTGACGGTATTTCCAATACTTTCTCGATCGTGCCTAAGGCGCTAGGGAAAGACCCAGAAATCCGCAAGAATAACCTGGTGTCTATGATGGATGGTTACTTTGGAAGCAATGCGCATCATTTGAACGTCAACGTGTTCGATCGCGAGCAATTGATGGATGCGATGGAGCATCCGGAAAATTATCCGCAGCTGACAATCCGCGTATCCGGTTATGCTGTTAACTTCATCAAGCTGACACGTGAGCAGCAACTGGATGTTATTAACCGCACATTCCATGGATCGATGTAAACAAAATAGGGTATAAAGGCAGTACATGCAGCCATTTTAGAAAGGGTGACGAAACATGCTTAAAGGTCGCATACATTCATTGGAGACATTCGGAACGGTTGATGGCCCGGGCATTCGCTTCGTCCTCTTCATGCAGGGCTGCTTGCTGAAATGTCAATATTGCCATAATCCAGATACATGGAGCCTGACGGACGGGAAGGAAATGACATTAGAAGAGGTGCTGGCTGAAATCGAGCCGTATCTTAACTATTACCGCTCGTCAGGCGGCGGGTTGACTGTCTCCGGTGGGGAGGCTACATTACAAGCGCCGTTCGTTACGGAATTGTTCCTTGAGGTGAAGAAGCGCTGGAATTTGCATACGACGCTTGATACGAACGGTTATAATGATGGCCCTAAAATCATCGACCTTTTGAATGTCACGGATTTGGTCATGCTCGATTTGAAGCATATCGACAACGAGAAGCATATCAAGCTAACCGGGAAACCGAATGAGCGCATGCTGAACATGGCTAGATGGCTATCTAATGAGAGACGTAATATGTGGATCAGGTACGTACTTGTTCCAGGGCTCACCGATGATGAACAAGATTTGCTAAATCTTGGACGATTTATCGGGGAGCTACACGCTGTAGAGAAGTTTGAAATACTTCCTTATCATCAGATGGGCATATACAAGTGGCAGGAGCTAGGCTGGAGTTATCCATTGGAAGGCGTGCCTTCGCCGACGGAAGCGGAGGTTCAGCGGGCACACGATCTGATTGAAGAAGGAAGAAAGCAGACGGTAGCCAAAGTTTTATAATTTTATAAATTTACAGTCAGGGCTGTTCCAATTAGTTATTACTAGTTGGGGCAGCTCTTTTACTTGCTCTTGCATCATCTAATCCTCCCCCTTTTCAAGAGATTTGTTCCCTTACTAAAGAGGAAGGCAGAGTCTATAATATAGATAGCTTCGTAGATAACTTCATAGAGAGCTTGATCAAAATAGGGGGCTTTTCCAAATGAGAAATCGTTTTATGTTAGGGCTGCTCCTGCTTTTTTTCGTATTTGCCTTAACTGTAGCCGGCTGCAAGAGAAGTATTAGCAACAGCAACATCGTAGCAGGGGAGAAAGCTGCATTAATGAATAGGCAAACACAGCTTCAGGATGAGCCTTTTGAAGTTACGCTAAGACACACGCAGGTCGGGGAATCCAAAAAATTTCGGTTAGCCATTCTAAAGGATGTTGTTCAGCAGACTGAAGCGGATATTCCTGGTTTAAAAATACGGCTGGACGGCGTCGATTCCGAGGTCAATCGCAAGGAGAAGCTGCGAGGTGAGATGGCCGCCGGCAAGCCGCCGGATATCTTTGATGTGTTTGGCAGCCCGGATTCTGATATATATGCCCGGGAAGGACTTCTGCTTGATCTGACACCGATCTTGGAGGAGCTTGGACTAAAGAACAAGATCAAAGGACTGGAGCCGTATACACATGACGGAAAGATTTATGGTTTGCCTGCGGGAGCGTCCATCGAAGGCTTCTTTTATAATAAAGCGTATTTTGAGGAAAAGGGGCTTCATGTTCCAAGGACGCTTGCGGAGCTGGAACAGCTGGCAGAGGTCATTAAAGCAGACGGTAAAATTCCCTTTGCCCAGTCCTCTAAGGAAGCCTGGGTTCCGTTAATGACGACAAATAATTTATGGTCATATTTTGCTGGTTCTGAAGTGACATCAGGCTTCCGCTCCGGACAGGCAAAGTGGACTAATCCTGATGTCGTAAAGGCCTTTGAGAAACATCAGGAATGGGTTGAGAAAGGGTACTACAAACCGGGCGAGTTAGCCGTGGAATATATCGATATGAGGAACCAGATCATTAGCGGGGAAGCGATCATGATGATGGATGGTTCCTGGGCGAATTCCGTGTTTCGAGATCCGGTTCAAGCAGGCGAATTAATCGGAAAAATCGGTTATTTTAACATGCCGCCCGAGGCTGAAGGTGATCCTTATATCGTTATGAATGATTTTAACAATGGGTACGGGTTTTCTAGCGCTATAGCTGATGATCCGCGTAAATTGCAAGCGGTTAAACAGTTTATCCAGAACTTCTGGACAGAAGAGATGCAGCTTCGAGGGTTGAAGGAGGACGGGGTGCTTCCCGCCTTAATCATTGACAGTGAGCAATTGTTGGATACTGTGGAGGATCCCTTGATAAAAGATATTTTTAACGGCGTGGAGCAAATCGATATATCCTATCCTGCCTATGACGCGCTGGTGCAGACGCCAGTGAACGAGGCTTTGGGTCTTGGTATTCAGCAAATGATCAGCGGAGCGGTGGAGCCGAAGACGATGCTCGAAGCTCTGGAGCGTACGCAGGACGCAGCAAATGCAGAACTTCCATAGCATTAAATGCCGCAAGGAGATAACTTATGAATCTAAGGATCAAAATGTTGACAGCTTTTCTTGGACTTGTCATTGTGCCGCTATTCATTCTTGGCATCGTTACTTTTCTCGTTACTTTTCAATCGATAGAAAAGAAGCATAGCCAGCAAGCGGAGTATTCCCTCAAGGCGATTAGCTACAGCATTAAAAAGGTCTTTCAAGAGATGGACAATGTGACGGATAACGGAATTTCCAATGAAATTTTTAAAATGGCGCTAACGGCTGAAGATCCTGACTCCCAAAACCTGGTTAGTCAAATCCGGTTGAATGAGAACCAGAAGAACTTTCGGTCGCTGTTGTACAACCATCCTGCGATTGATTACGCCTTTTTATACAGCGAGCGGGGGAATGGTGAGGCCTCTAACGTAGTAACATTATTTAATAAAGAAAGCTTTCAAACTCTTCCTTACGAAAAGTTCAAACTGCATCCTTTGTATGAGGAGGTAAAGGCGCTCAAGGGGCAATCCAAGTGGATCGCTCCATACGAATATCCCGAGTTGACAGGATCTGAAAACGTATTCACACAAATCAGGCTGATCAAGGATAAGCATACGATGAAGGCGCTTGGCATTCTTGCGGTGCAGATAAAGAACTGGGAGTTTGAACGTATTTTTCAAAACTTAAAGCTGGGCAGCGAAATGAAGGATACCCGCTTCATGCTGGTCAATGACGACGGGCTGGTGCTATATGATCATCAGTCTGAATTTGACGGACTAAACATCCAGGCTCACATCGATCATGCATTTCATCCAAGCGATACATATCAGAGCTTTAAAGGGAAATTCAACGGGCAAGAGAGCATTATCTCCATATATAATTTGCAGGCTTATCCTTGGAGCCTAGTGTCTATAACGTCATGGAGCTATTTGTCGCAGGAAATTACGACCTTTGCGAAATGGTTTATCGCCATTCTCTTTATTTGCTTGGTAACGGCGATCCTATTCAACGTGCTGTTTATGAACAGAATCACCGGAAATATCGGTAAAATCGTCCGGTTTATGCGTAAGGTTGAAGCGGGAGATCTGCAGGCCAGGGTGGAAGAAAAGGGCGATGATGAACTATTTTTGCTACAAAAGGGCTTTAACAATCAAATGAATAAAATCAATGAGCTATTCGAGCAGGTTAAGATGGAGCAGAAGCAGAAGGCTAATGCAGAGTTACGGGTGCTGCAGGCGCAAATCAAGCCGCACTTTCTCTTTAATACGCTAGAGTCGATTAACGTTCTGGCGATTCAGAATGAAGGACGGAAGGTGAGCGAGATGGTGCTGCGTCTTGCCAGCATTTTGCGAATTAGCATTCAGGAGAAGGAAGAGATCAAGCTTCGTCTTGAAATCGAGCATTTGTACAGTTACTTGGAGATTCAAAAGAGTAGGTTTGACGATCTGTTTGATTATTCGATCGATATTCCGACAGAAATGCTGCAATATCGGCTGCTTAAGTTAACGCTTCAGCCCTTGGTGGAGAACAGTATCCAGCACGGTTTCGACGGGATTGAATATCCCGGCCAAATTGCTATTACCGGCTTTCTAGAAGAGGACAGGATGGTGCTGCGCATTGAGGATAATGGAATTGGCATCACGGGTGAGCAGTTATCATCCATACAATACACAGAGTTGGAACAGGTGAAATATGAAGCGCTTAAGCCTTATCCTAGTCCGGAGAGACAGGGCCTGGGACTGCGAAGCGTCCACGATCGGCTGCGATTGCAGTACGGGCGAAGATACGGTTTATTTATTTGTTCTGCACCTGGTCAAGGTACGATTATCCAATGCATTATTCCGAAGCAAAGTTAAATCTAGTAAAAAATAATTGAGAAGGCGGGTGTACAGGTTTGGAGACAGCGAAACTAACGCTAGAGCAAAAAATCGGGCAGATGTTTATTTGCGGCTTTCCTGGGATTGTAGCGAATGAAGGGATCAAGGCATTAATCGCCGAACATCATTTAGGCGGGATCATTTATTTTCGACGAAACATTGATAGCGTGGGACAACTGGCCAAGCTTTCCCAGGACTTGCAGCTGTTACCTCGCAGCACGCCAGAAATCCCTCTCTTTATCTCGATGGATCAGGAAGGCGGCATGGTGGCGAGATTGGATCATGATGGCATCAGTCGGATTCAGGGCAATATGGCGCTCGGAGCCGCAAATGATCTGTCGCTAACCGAGGAGGCAGCCGTATTGGCGGCTAAGGAATTATTTTCTCTTGGTATTAATCTCAATTTTGCGCCTTGTGTTGATGTCAATAATAATCCGGCCAATCCGGTAATTGGCGTCCGCTCTTTCGGCGAAGATCCGCGTCGAGTTGCTGAGCACGGAGCCGCCGCAATCCGTGGATATCAGAGCCAGGGAGTCAGCGCTACAGCTAAGCATTTCCCCGGGCATGGCGATACGGCCGTTGACTCGCATCATGGCCTGGCCAGTGTGCCGCATAGCCGGGAGCGGCTGTACAGCGTGGAGCTTTCGCCTTTTTGTAAAGCGATTGAGGCTGGCGTTGATATGATCATGACAGCACATGTTATATTTCCAGCTTTCGAGCCCGAGGCGATTCCAGCGACGCTGTCCCGGCGCGTCCTGACAGACTTACTGCGTAATGAGCTTGGCTTTGAAGGCGTCATTATCACAGATTGCTTGGAAATGCACGCGATTTCCAAAAGCTGTGGGATTGCTGAGGGAGCCGTTCGCGCCATTGAGGCCGGAACTGATATCGTTCTAGTTAGCCATACCTTGGAGGAACAGGTGCGGGCGATCAAAGCGGTACGCGCTGCCGTTCAATGCGGACGACTGACAGAGGCACAAATCGATACATCGGTGGCGCGCATACTGGCATTGAAACAGAAGCGTATCAGTAAATCGCAGGGGATCAATCCTGCTCAATCCACTCGTATTCCGCTCACTCCAAAGAAGGAGAGCGAGCCGCTACTACAACGCATAGCTGAAAAAAGTGTGACGCTTGTAAGCGATCGCAGCGGCAATTTACCTTTGGCGAAGGGAGAGCCTGTGCTCGTCGTTTGGCCGGAGCTGCGTCACCGAACCGAGGTGGATGAGCCGGCTGTTCATCGGTATACGCTAGTCGATGCACTCGCTCCTTACAGAGAGGTGGCCCTAGCTATCGTTGGCACTGCTCCCGACAATTTCGAAATTCAGGACGTTATAGAGAGCAGCAGGAAGTTTAAGCAAGTTATTGTAATGACTTATACCGCGGAAGGAGAAATTTCTAAGGGGCAAATATCCTTAATAAAAGGATTGAATGAAATACATGGTTCTAGTATTATAGTTGTATCTACGCGGAATCCATATGATATTAATTCTTTTCCTGAGATAGGAACATATTTGTGCCTGTACGAGAATCGACAGTATTCACTTGATGCACTTGCAAAAGTGCTAGTTGGGCGGCTTCGGCCACAAGGCAAGCTTCCGGTAGGCCTGAGTTCACATTTTCCGATTGGACACGGCCTGTAGCCTGGAGAGCTGTACGATTCTAATATGGAACTCGTTACCTATAAAACCGGTAAAAGTCCGTATTAATAACGGATTTTTATTGGTTTTTATTTATGTATGCTAAAAGTAGCAACTTTTTATGCTAATCGGCGTTTAACTATAAGCGTACAAGTGACAGTCTTAACAATGGGAGCAAAAGGAGTTTATCAATGAAGTTGAAAAAGATGGTCCTCATCACCGTATCGATTGCTTCACTAGTGACCATGGTTCTACCTGTTAGTGCGGCAAGTACCGTACCTGGAAGTACCCTAAGCACTGAAGACATTGCAGCAGGGCAAATGAACACATTATCAGGTTTGTCGAATACTCAGTCAGGCATACCCGATATAGAAAAGGTAGAGACAGAACAGCCCAGGGAGACAACCCCTTCTGCGGAGGCCGAGGAAGAAACAGGACTTATGGCAATGGGGAACATAAATGCTACTTTAAGCTCTGATGTTAGTCAATTGGTTCTTTTGATGAATAGTAATAAAATGTATCAGAATGGCAAGCTATACTTAGCCTCTCATCCAATGACCGTCAAGGACGGGGTTTCCTATATATCCATTCGAGCGATCGTGGAACGTGCGGGATTGAAATTATCTTATGACAATAAAACGAAAGAGACGATTATTCGGCGGGGCGGTGATGAGCTGCGATTCAAGCTGAACAGCAAGAATTATAAAGTGAATGGAGTCGTCAAGCAAATGAGGGGCGCGTCCTACTCCTCTAAAGACATATTCATGGTTCCGCTGACTTCGATTACGCAGGCACTTGGCATCCCCTACACGGTAAACCAGCAGGAGAAGAAGGTCATTCTCAGCCTGTCGACCAAGCCAGTTGCTTCTTTTAGCATCGGTAATCCGGAAATCTTTGCAGGCGAGACTTTGGTGCAGTATATGCCTAACGCGTACTCTCCTAAGGGACTGCCTATTGTGGAAGAGCAGTGGGAAGGCAGAGAGGAAATATTCATGTCTCCGGGCAGGTTTGTCGTCGGCTATCGCGTCAAGGATTCCAGCGGCCAATGGAGCGATACGTTCTGGCTAACCGTAACGGTGAATAAGCCACATACGCCTCCAGTTGCCAATTTTACGACGAATAAAGACACATACAAAATGGGGGAACTCGTTACCTACACAGATTACAGCACGGACGAAAATAACGCTATTGTGTCCCGGGAATGGTTCAACAATGAGATGGCATTCTTCCTGCCAGGGCCAAAGACCATTCGCTTAACCGTTAAGAATAAATACGGACTCTCTTCGACCGCGGAGAAAACGATCATGATTACGAACGAGACATTGTATTCGCGGGATGATTTCTACAAAATTTATACACCGGTCGGTAGTAAATATTCGTTTGACGGTACCAAGATTCCTACCTGGGAGAAGGTTCCTTATCAATACGAGAGCGAGCCCGTAACGCTAATTCGCAGCAACAGTCCAGAGACGGTCTATTCCGAAGGGATCTTATATCGTGATTCGGCTATCGGGAATACGAGATTTATGCTGCATCATGTGAATGCAACCAGGAAAAGCGTGAAAATGTACGTCGTAGCCACAAACCGTAGTACCGAAACCGCACGCTTGAGCCAGACGAGCTTGGGAATGGGCGGGCCCACGAAATATGCAACGGCCTCAGGCAAAATGTCTGTGCAGCGTTATTTCGAATCGATGCAGTTCGGTAATAAATATAAAGACGTATGGCTTGCGCCAGGCCAGAGCAAAGTCATTTTCAGCGAACTGAGTTCAAATGTAATGCGGCAGGGAGACGTCATATCCTTATTTGCAGACTTATATAGCGATCAAATGATTCAATATCATGTCATTATGCTCCAGAGCACCAGAGATCCCATTAAAGCTCTACAAAATTTAACCGTGCTACCTATGGATAATCACAACCGGGGTAAGTATTATGAAGCGACAAAAAATATTCAATACGGTGAGCTTGTCGGTTTGACACCATCCCGGCTGATGATCGGTGACAATTCCCAAGACCCCTATTTGATCGGGACAGATGGGGCAACGGGAACCTACCAAATGAACGCAGGTAATTTTGGGGTATTGTACCGAATCAAGCTACATCGGGTTGCCCCTCAGACTATCATTACGTTCAACCCGCGCGGAGGACAATATGATGGAGTGATCATGGTGAACGGCAGGATGGTTCAGTTGCCTGAAACTAGCGGGCTGAGGGCTCCTCACGAAGCGGCTGTGCTGCATCGCACGGGTGATCGCGAAGAGACGGTGGAAATGCTCTTTACGGCGGCACCGGGCAGCAGCTTATCTGTTAATTTATTATTCCAGCCTTTACCTGAAATTAAACATTAATTATGGTTATAATCTATGTTTTCGAGGCAGATCAACACAAATTTCGTTGGTCTGCCTTTTTCTGACGCACCCACGGTTGAGAAGGGGCAGCTTCATTGACGCTGCTGTTTTTTTCGGGCATTATTATTAGTGACGCATGCATAACGCAAGTTCAGACGGGAGGTATGCACATGCTGTCGAATGAACAAATTATCGGGATTATGTCTGCCCAGGGTCTGCGGATTACGGATCAACGAAGAACGTTAGCCAAGCTGTTCGCTGAGCGTGATGGTTATTTAACGCCGAAGGATGTTTATGAATATATGGGGAAAATATATAGTGGTCTTAGCTTCGATACCGTATATCGTAACTTGCGGGTAATGGAAGAGCTGGGGGTGCTGGAGCAGGTCATGTTCGAGGATGGTCTTAAATTCCGAGCCAGCTGCAATGAAGAGCATCACCATCACCATATGATCTGTCTGCAGTGCGAGCGAACCTACCCGATTCATTTTTGCCCGATGCCCTTGACGAATGCCCCTGAGCAATTTCAAGTGGTCAAACATAAATTTGAAGTGTTCGGTTACTGTAAAGATTGCCGCCCTGAGCTGGATGGCAAGCGCTTGCCCGAGCACAGCGAGACATACTAACATGGGGATAGTTCGCAAAGCGGCCAAAGGACCGATTATTTTCTATCGCAAATTTATTTCACCGCTTAAACCGCCGACGTGCAGATTCTATCCAACCTGTTCGGCTTATGCTTTGGAAGCGATTGAGATACATGGCGTTCTGCAGGGCTCTTGGCTTGCGGTTAGGCGAATTGCCCGCTGCCATCCATTTCACCCGGGTGGATTGGATCCTGTTCCTCCCAAGAAGACAGGGGGAAGCAGGGAGGTCACAGCTCGACCTGAAGACTAGGCCTCAGACAATCTTGCTCACCTTAATCCATTAGACTGCTTGACAGCCTTTACGTCTTTTTCTAAGATAGAAGATAAACACATGTATATTGTAATGAATATATGATTATTCCGAAGAACGGATGAGTACAAAGAAGGATTCAGTGACAGAGAACCGGGGGAGCTGCAAACCGGTCTGGATCGACTTTGGAAGATGGTCCGGGAGGAACTGCTTTCGAGCTACCTGGCTGATGGGCTAAGGAGGTAAGGGAGTGGCGCGCAATCCGGCGTTAATGGAGGGTCGCAAAGACCGAGTGAGCCTGCTGTCTGTGAAGACGCAGGGAAATTGGGTGGTAACGCGTGAGTCATCTCTCGCCCCATAGGGGGCGGGAGTTTTTTGTTATTTTTGGGGTTGATTATGAAGGAGGAAGATGAAATATGGCTGAGAAAAAAACGTTCTATATTACGACACCGATTTATTATCCTAGTGATAAACTGCATATCGGTCACGCTTACACGACGGTGGCTGGTGACGCGATTGCACGTTACAAACGGCTGCGCGGCTACGATGTGCGCTACTTGACGGGTACGGACGAGCATGGGCAAAAAATTGAACGCAAAGCTCAAGAGAACGGAAAAACTCCGCAGCAGTTCGTCGACGATATCGTTCTCGGCATTAAAGACTTGTGGCGGAAGCTGGACATTTCGAATGATGACTTCATTCGGACAACAGAGCCGCGGCACAAGGCTGTCGTTGAGGAAATCTTTGATCGTTTATTGAAGAAAGGCGACATTTATAAGGGGGAGTATGAGGGGTGGTATTGTACACCATGCGAGTCGTTCTTTACGGAGCGCCAGCTTGTAGATGGCAACTGCCCGGATTGCGGACGCCCGGTAGAGCTTGTAAAGGAAGAGAGCTATTTCTTCCGAATGAGCCATTATGCGGATCGCCTTCTGCAGTATTATGAGGAGAATCCGGATTTTATTCAACCGGAGTCGCGCAAAAATGAGATGATTAACAATTTCATCAAACCGGGATTGGAGGATCTAGCAGTATCACGAACGACGTTCGATTGGGGCGTTCGAGTAAAAGAGGATCCGAAGCATGTTATTTATGTATGGATCGATGCTTTATCCAATTATATTACGGCGCTTGGTTACGGTACGGAAAATCCGGAGCTGTATGAGCGTTACTGGCCTGCGGATGTCCACCTGGTCGGAAAGGAAATCGTCAGATTCCATACGATCTATTGGCCGATCATGTTGATGGCGCTCGATCTTCCGTTGCCTAAGAAAGTATTTGGGCATGGTTGGCTGCTGACCAAGGGCGGCAAAATGTCTAAATCCAAAGGGAATGTCGTCGATCCAAACATGCTGATCGATCGCTACGGTCTTGATGCTACGCGGTATTATTTGCTCCGCGAGGTTCCGTTTGGCTCCGACGGTTCGTTTACACCGGAGAGCTTCGTGCAGCGCGTCAATTCTGATCTGGCTAATGATCTTGGCAATTTGTTGAACCGCACGGTGGCTATGATCGGCAAGTATTTTGACGGTGAGCTGCCAGCGTATCGTCCAAATGTTACGCCATACGATGCGGAGCTGTCGGATCTGGCATTGCAGACGATTCAAAAGGTCGAGGAGGTTATGGAGAATTTAGAGTTCTCTGTGGCTTTGACAGCGATCAGTGCGTTTATCGGGCGGACGAATAAATATATTGATGAGACACAGCCATGGGTGCTTGCCAAGGATGAAGCTAAGCGAGGAGAGCTGGCTTCGGTTATGGTGCATTTGGCCGAGTCACTGCGAATAGCTTCAATCTTACTGCAGCCATTCCTAACTCAGGCCCCGGCGAAAATCTGGTCGCAGCTCGGGATTGAGCCTGGCAAGTTGACCTCCTGGGAGAGCGCAAAATCCTTTGGTTTGATTCCGGCTGGAACGAAGGTTGGTAAAGGCGAGCCTATTTTCCCTAGACTTGATGTGGAGGAAGAAATTTTGTATATCGTAGATTCAATGTCTGGAGGTGCAGAGTCCGTCTCAGAGGCGCCTGCGAAATTACAGGGTACGGATGCTGCTGAGAAACAGGAGACGAAGCCGGAGATTGGTATCGATGATTTTGCAAAAGTTGAGTTGCGCGTAGCGGAGGTTATTGCCTGTGAGCCGATTCCGAAAGCGGATAAGCTGCTTAAGCTGCAATTGGATCTCGGATATGAGCAGCGCCAGGTTGTTTCCGGAATCGCGAAATTTTACAAGCCGGAGGAGCTGATAGGTCGCAAAGTAATCTGTGTCACCAATCTGAAGCCTGTCAAGCTGCGTGGCGAGTTATCGCAGGGCATGATATTGGCAGCTTCCCAAGGAGATAAGCTTACACTGGCGACGGTTTCCGAATCGATGCCGAATGGGGCTGTCGTTAAGTAGGCAGGCCGCGCGATTAACTGATGCTTCGCTGCAGAAAAGTTGTGTTCGATTATTGATTGTTTGTAGATGAGCTATCGAAGTACAGGTTGCTGATGATATGAATGTAACCGCCAAGAGTGAACTGTCCCCCAATCGTTAGAAACATATTAACAGGGGGAGTTACGGTTCGGAGCTTGGCGGTTCGTTTTTTGTTTGTTTCATAATGGCAGTCCAAACCTCCAGCCTTAAAATACATGTACCACCGTTGCCTGCTTGGCCAGTCTGTTTATTTAACCGTCTGGGCGACAACACTAGATGAGACAAGTTGCCAAAAAAATATTAGGCGTTGACAACAGCTTAATGTTGACCCTATAATCCTATTAGTAATAATTACGATTAAGCGAAAATAGGAAGGAAGATTATAATGGCGTCATATATGAAAATAAGAATGGGCTGGAAGTTTGGCGTATTGCTGTTGGCAGCGTTGCTTTTATTGTCCGGATGTGGGAGCAGTAACAGCGAAAGCAAGATTGTTGAAGGCAAGGTCAACGTCGTGACAAGCTTCTATCCAATTTACGAATTTGCAACAGAAATTGGCGGCGAAGATGCGAATGTTCTTAATTTAATGCCTGTCGGCGTGGAGCCCCACGATTGGACGCCACGGAGTCAGGAAATTCTCAATACATCGAAGGCACAGTTGTTTTTCTATAACGGCGCAGGACTTGAGGGCTGGATCGATAGCTTTCTCAAGGGTCTCGGAAGTGATTCTAAGGTGAAGACTGTTGAGGTGAGCCAGGGAATTGCTTTGATTGATAGTGAGGAAGAAGACGGACATCATCATGGAGAAGAAGGTCACGATCATGGACACAATCATGGCCACGATCATGGACATATTGATCCCCATACCTGGGTGAGTCCGAAATCGGCAATGATCATGGCGGAGAATATAAAAAATAGTTATATAGAGGTAGATCCGGCACATCGCGAACAGTACGAAGCACGTTATGAACAGCTGAATACTCGCTTACAGGAGCTGGATGCTAAATTTACCGAGGAGCTGTCCAAAACAAATCGGAAAGATATTGTCGTATCCCACCAATCATTCGGTTATCTATGTCGGGATTATGGACTTTCTCAGCATTCAATTATGGGCTTGACGCCGGAAGCGGAGCCTAAAGCCCAGGATTTGGTCAATCTGTCCAAATTGGTAAAAGAGCGGGGTATCCAGTATATCTTTTTTGAGGAACTAGTATCGGATAAGTTAGTCAATACGCTAGCTTCCGAGGCAGGTGTGAAGACGTTGGTGCTTAATCCGGTTGAAGGGCTGACCAAACAACAGGAGCAGGCAGGGGAAAATTATTTCACTTTAATGGAGAAAAATTTGCAAAATCTCGTTCTCGCTTTACAATAAAGAGAGACATTTTAGCGGAAGGACGGTTAAGATGAAACCGCAGAGCATAGCAACATCGGCACTAGCTTGCCATGACAACATTATCGAGCTAGTCGATATCTCCTTCGCGTATAAAGATAAGAAGGTTATCTCGGACTTTAGCTTTAAGGTAAAAGAACGTGATTTCGTTGGTGTGATCGGCTCCAATGGGGCGGGAAAAACAACTCTGCTGCGAATGATGGTAGGGCTGTTATCTCCTACTGAAGGGGAAATTCTCTTATTTGGACAGCCGATTCGGCGTTTTCGCGATTGGGACAGGATCGGCTACGTGCCTCAGAAGAATTCGTTTAATCCGTTGTTTCCGGCAACTGTAAGAGAGGTTGTCATGTCCGGTCTATATAATAATAAGTTGTTTCGTCGCATCGGAAAGGCGGATCAGTCAAAATGTAACGATGCGCTTGAGGTGATGCGCATACGGGATATCGCGGACAAGCGGATCGGGGAGTTGTCAGGAGGACAGCAACAGCGGGTCTTTTTAGCCAGGGCGCTGATCAATAAGCCGGATTTACTTATCCTAGACGAGCCTACCGTCGGAATCGACGCTCAAACGCAGGAGGATTTCTTTGAACTGATTTTTCATATGCACGCACATCATCACATGACATTTTTAATGGTCTCTCATGATGTGGAAATGATTGAGGAGAATTTGGGCGATCAGCCGCTGGATCGTTGTGGAGCAATCAAGTTTTACGTGAAACATTCCCATGATCAAGAATGCGTGATCCCTGATCTTCAACATTCAATCAATTAGCATTTATAACTAGCTTGCGGAGATGGTTTTGCTTAGCAAAACTCTAAGCTTCTGCTTCCCAAGCTAGTTTTTCTGCGCAAATCAAAGCTTATGCTTACGAAGTAGTTTTGCTATGCAAAACTTGGAGCTTCTGCTTACGGAGTAGTTTTGCTACGCAAAACTTGGAGGAGATGTGAAATTTGGAAATATTAACGGCAGAATTCTTTCAACGAGCACTGACAGGAGGGCTGCTCATCGGAATCACGGCCCCCCTGATTGGAATCTTTTTAGTGCTGCGCCGCTTGTCCATGATTGGGGATACGCTGGCTCACGTTACTATTGCAGGGGTGGCCCTTGGTTTCCTCATTCATGCCAATCCTATTTGGGTGGGATTGGCCTTTGCAGTGCTTGCCTCCTTCGCAATTGAGAAACTGCGAAAAGCCTATAAAGCTTACGCCGAACTATCTATTGCGATCATTATGTCAGCCGGCGTGGCGCTGGCTTCGCTGTTCTTTACGCTCGGGATAGGGTACAATACGGATGTATTGTTTGGCAGTATTTACACCTTAAGCAGGGAAGATTTGTATATTGTTGGTGCGGTTACGCTTGTTGTTATCGCGATGGTTGCCCTGTTTTTTAAGGAGTTCTTCCTTCTGACCTTCGAAGAGGACGCTGCTGCGGTCAGTGGATTGCCAGTTAAAATGTTAAATTTGCTAATCACTGTACTTACGGCTCTCGTTATTAGCACCGCCATCAAAATTGTTGGCGCTTTGCTTGTCTCGGCGTTAGTCACCATTCCTGCAGCATGCAGTCTGCTCATTGCTCGCAGCTTTAAATCATCGGTACTCTTCTCTGTCATCATCGCGGAGATCGCTGTCGTGATCGGATTGATTATGGCGGGGATATGGAATCTGGCACCAGGGGCTACGATCGTACTGCTGCTGATCGGCATGCTGATAGTTATTCTCGTAGGTAAAAAAGGATTGGCAGCGTAAAACTGGAACGATACATTCAACCTCAACATGTAGGATAGGAGGCTGCAATGGCTGATATTAATGTATTGGTAGCGTTGGGGGCAGGCATCGCCTCCTTCATCTCACCCTGCTGCTTACCGTTGTACCCGTCTTATTTGTCTTATATTACGGGCATGTCGGTGCAAACACTGAAGACCGAGCAGAATAAGCGGGAAGTTCGGATGAAGACGATGACGCATACCCTTGCGTTCATTTTGGGATTCTCTGTCGTGTTCTATACGCTTGGCTTCGGAGCCGGCCTATTCGGGGAATTTTTCATTAGTAATCGAGATTTGATCCGTCAGATTTCTGCCATATTAATTATACTTATGGGCTTGTTTCTACTCGGGATTTTTCAGCCGCAGTTTCTGCTTAAAGAGCGGAAAATGGATTTCAAATTGAAGAAGACCGGATATGTGGCTTCCTTTATTTTTGGGATTGGTTTTTCAGCCGGTTGGTCTCCTTGCGTAGGGCCAATTTTAGCTGCGATTATTTCGCTTGCTGTCAGTGAGCCGGGAGCCTGGTTAAGTCTGATTACTGCCTATACGCTAGGGTTTGCTATTCCATTTTTCATCCTGGCTTTTTTTATCGGCAGCACGAAATGGATTACGCGTTACTCTGGAGCCATTATGAAAATCGGTGGGGTATTACTCCTCCTGATGGGGGTACTGCTTTTTACAAACCAAATGTACAAAATTACGATATGGCTGCAGCAGATTACTCCGGAATGGCTTAAATTCTAGATACAGACACACTTGCCAACGGACGAGTACAACATGTATCATGAAATATAGTAGCGATGTTGCATGGATGCGAGTCTATGTCAACTGAGGAAAAGAGGTTCATAAGATGCCAACACCTAGTATGGAGGATTATTTGGAGCGCATTTATAAGTTGATTGATGAAAAGGGATATGCGCGGGTTTCCGATATTGCCGAGGGACTGGAAGTACATCCTTCTTCCGTCACGAAGATGATCCAGAAGCTGGATAAGGACGAGTACGTCATTTATGAGAAATACCGGGGCTTGGTGCTTACGAGCAAAGGCAAGAAGATCGGTAAACGTCTCGTAGACCGACATCACTTGCTGGAGGAATTTCTGGAAATGATTGGCGTTGATGAGGAGAATATTTATAGAGACGTGGAAGGGATCGAGCATCATTTAAGCTGGGACTCGATTACCCGGATCGCCGCACTGGTAGATTACTTTAAGCGCGATGAATCCAGAATTCAAGACTTGCGTGATGTGGAGAAAGAACTCATGAACGAGTCCTAGTTAAAGCATCTGTCTAATGAGGGCAGATGCTTTTCTTTTGCTGCTTTCCAGGATGGAATCTATTTTTTTGAGCAATGAACGCAACTCTTAGGGGCTAATTGACGTTAGAAATAAGGAGACGAGTTAATTTGGACAAATGCAATGACTTATTTATTACTGGAGGTTACTGATGAAGTTTCGTGTATGGTTTATTCCATTTTTGATTTTGCTGCTGATCTGGCCATTCTCTGACCCTACGAGCGCCGTCGCGGCTCGCCCGATCGAAATCATTCTGGATGGCAAGGTATTAACAAGCGATTCGCCTCCATATATTAAGCCAAAGAACGGTGTCACGATGGTTCCGCTTCGGGTAATCAGTGAAGGTTTGGGGGCCCAAGTGGACTGGGTACAAAGCTCAAAATCCGTAACGATCATTAAGGATGGGAATAGCATAGTATTGCGCGCTGGAAGCACAACGGCCGAAGTAAATAACGCGGCAATAAGGCTGGATGTATCGGTGGAGATTAACTCGGGCCGGACTATGGTGCCGTTACGCTTTGTTGGAGAGCAGCTTGGTCTGCAAGTAGATTGGAGCTCTGCGGTTCGAACAATTACCTTGACCTCTCAAGGAGGGGGATTTTCACCGATAGTTGAGCCAACACCAACTCCTGTAACACCACCAAATGAGCAGCCTTCGAAACAGCTGCCAAGTAGCGGCGAAAATACGCAGGAACTGCGGGGAGTTTGGATTTCGACGGTGTTTAATCTTGATTGGCCAACGAAGGCTTCCTACGGGAAGGTGAATCAGCAGAAGGAAGAGTATATTAAGCTGCTGGATGAGATGCAGGACATGGGCTTAAACGCTGTATTTGTTCAAGTAAGACCTACGGCGGATGCCATTTATCCGTCCAAGCTTGTTCCCTGGTCGATATATTTGACCGGAACCGCAGGCAAAGATCCGGGTTATGATCCCCTAGCTTTTATGATTGAGGAAACGCATCGCCGGGGTATGGAGTTCCATGCGTGGTTCAATCCATTCCGGGCGAGCGTGAATACGGATCTCAGCAAGCTGCCAAACAACCATGTCGTTCATCAACATCCGGATTGGATTGTGAAGTTTGCCGATAAGCTTTACATTAATCCGGGCATCCCTGAAGCACGTCAGCACATTATCAATGCGATTATGGAAGTTGTGAATGGCTATGATATCGACGGCGTGCACTTGGATGATTATTTCTATCCATCCGGAGAGACAGCTTCAAACAAGTTCAATGACGATGCCACCATGAAGCAATACAATACGAACCAGCTCAGCAAAGGGGACTGGCGCAGGGATAATATCAATCAATTTGTTCGCGACCTCGGTCGGAGTATTCATGCCGTGAAGCCTGATGTATCGTACGGAATCAGTCCGTTTGGCGTCTGGCGCAACAAGGCTTTGGATATTACGGGCTCGGATACGAAGGCGGGGATGACGGCATATGACAGCACTTATGCTGATGTCAGGACCTGGATTCGCCAGGAATGGATTGATTATGTAACGCCTCAATTGTACTGGAGCTTGACGCGTCAGGAGGTACGCTACGATCTCCTTGTAAATTGGTGGGCCCAGGAAGTTAGGGGGACAGATGTGAAGCTGTATATTGGACATTCGCCTTATAAAATAGGTACACCGGAGATCGGCTGGCAATCAGCAGATGAAATTATCCGCCAGTTGGAATACAACGAACGGATCTCTGAAGTGAAGGGCAGCATCTTTTTTAGCGCGAAAGATTTAAAGAAGAACCCGCTCGGACTTATTCCATTATTGAAATCATATTTCGGCACCTAGGATGACATAGGAATAGCCCCCGTGACATACATAAGCAGTAGACTTGTGTATGGAATGGGGGTTGTTTTATTTATGCTGATAAACGGTGTTTTTGAGGGTGGAGGCGTGAAGGGCATATCTCTGGCAGGGGCCGTCCGCGCATCGGAGCGGTATGGAGCGAAGTTCCACAGGGTAGCTGGTACATCATCAGGGGCTATCGTTGCAGCACTGATCGCGGCGGGGTATTCTGCAAAGGAAATGAAGGAGATTATCTTGGGCACTTCATTCGTTGAGTTTTTGAAAAGATCACCAATCTTTAATGTGCGGCTTGTTGGGCCGGCATTCAGGGTATTACTCAAAAAGGGCTTATATTCTGGAGAGGCTTTAGAGGTTTGGATGCGAAAGCTCATGAAGGACAAAGGAATCCGAACCTTTGGCGATTTGCCAAAAGGCAAATTGACTATTATCGCATCCGATATTACGAGCGGCAGAATATTGATCCTGCCCGATGATCTGCAAAAACTTGGTATATCGCCGCGCAAGTTCGATGTCGCCCGGGCTGTGCGAATGAGCTGCAGTATCCCTTATTTTTTTGATCCAGTATTATTGCGGCTGCCACCTCAGTTGTCGCTGGGGAAACCTTTTTCGGATCAATTTTTGCATATTGTTGATGGCGGGCTTCTAAGCAATTTTCCGCTATGGCTGTTCGATGAGGACAGCTGCAAGCCTCGTAGCGAAATGATCCCGACGGTTGGTTTCCAAATGGTCGGGAAGAATTCGAACCAGCCTCATTTGATTTCAGGGCCGTTTACGATGCTTCAGGCGCTGGTAGAAACGATGTTATCTGCGCATGATGAAAGGTACATCGAACAAACTAACCGTTATCGGACGATTAAAATCCCGACGCTTGGCATAGGTACGACCCAATTCGACATTAGCAAAGAAGAAAGCCTGCTGCTTTATGAATCCGGGCTTCAATCCGGCAACCATTTCTTCGACGAGTGGAGCACCCAGTACTACGAAGAACAGTTCATAAAGTATCAGCAGGCTAGTAAATAACATTAATGGTACTTCGGCATATCCTCATCATTCTTCCCTTTATTCCCCTCGATCACCTGGAACGGGTAATGCTTGCGCTTCTGTCCAGAAGATTGGCGCTGCTCGGCAGCCAATTTGGCCATTGTACGAGCAGAAGGCTTAACTTTAGGGTGTCTTGCCCTGTATTTACGGGGCGGAAATTTATAGAGCCAGACTACGATAGCCAAAAGAACGACAGGAATCAGCAATCTGCTCCAATTCATTTGTCCATTTCCGAAAAGTGAATTAACAACACCAAACGCAGCAAGTCCTATAATAATCCAAAATAGGATAGCCTGCTTCTTCATCGTTTATCATCCTTTCACGGGATCAAGAGCCGTATTAGGGGCTGATTGTTCAATAACACCTTCCCGTTCATATTGTGCATCAAGCTCACGCATTCGGTTGAAGGAAGCAATCGATACCTCGACTTGGTCGTCCTTTGGCTCCTTGGTCGTCAGCAGCTGAAGCCATAGTCCCGGGTATCCGAGGAAGCGGAGCACAGGGATATCGCGAACGGCGTTGGTAAGGCGAAGTAGTTCAAAAGACACGCCGATAACGAGCGGCAAAAGCAGTAGACGAATGTACATCCGCTCCCAGACATTATCCCAGTGGAAGAAGGAGTAGATGATGACACCGACTATAACGGTAAGAATGATAAAGCTGCTGCCGCAACGATAGTGCAGTCGGCTGTACTTCTGAACGTTCTCCACAGTCAGTTCTTCTCCGTTTTCATAAGCTGTTATTACTTTATGTTCTGCCCCGTGGTATTGGAACAATCTTTTGATTACTGGGGTTTGCGAGATCGCCCATAAATAGACCAGCAGGAGAATGATCTTGATGACGCCTTCCAATAGCGTATGCAACGCCCGGTTGTTAAAGGCGTTCAGGAACAAATATTCCTCCAGCACGGCTGGCACCAGCGTAAATAAAATTTTTCCAAAGAGGAAGGACAGGACACCGGCGATGGCAACACCTACGATCATCGTTAGGGAGAAGCCGGACTCTTCCTTTTCCTTCTGCTTGGCACGCTCCTCTGGTTCAAGTTCGTCGTCTGCCATCGCTTCGGCAGAGTAATTTAAATGCTTCGAGCCTTTGGCACTGGAATCGATAATGCTGACAATACCGCGAATAAATGGGATTTTGCGAAGCCGCTTCACCCATGACTTGTCCTGTTTAGGTACTTCTAAAAAAGTAATTTCTCCATCTTTGCGGCGTACTGCAGTGACGTTAACATGCTTGCCGCCAAACATGACGCCCTCTATTACAGCTTGGCCGCCATAAATATTCGGTGTAGATTGCTCGGGCAAATATTTCACCTTCCCTAATTAATGTCGTTGTCGCTAGAATAATTCCATTGTATCTAATCTGGAAAGCAAATTCTAGTTTGTTTAGTCTTTTTCGAAATGCGCATACTAAAACGGCAATTGGAAGTCATGGATGAAGCAGGAAAGGAAGGATAGCGAAATGCCGAAACAACAGCATCAAGAAGAAAGTCGGAGAGATGAAGAAAAGGAAGAAAACGGAACGAATCCATGGAGCTTTGGATTACAGCTCGGTTTTTTTGCAGGACTAATCTGGGGTGGGGCAAGGGCACTGATGTATTTCTTCAGCTTCACCGTTATTTTGCCGGGATATTTGGCGGAGCCCTTTTTCAAGACGCGATTTCTGCAAACACAGGGCGGATATTACGTGGGGTGGCTATTCTTCATTCTGTTCTCGATTATAGCCGCGCTGCTATATACTCTGCTTTTCCGCCGTTTGAAGGGCCCTTACCCGGGTATTCTCTACGGCATCATTTGGTGGGGAATCATTTTTATCGTGGTGGGGCCAATGTTCGGAATGATGAAGCCGATTTCAGAGCTGCCATCGAGTACGCTGATTAGCGAGTTTTGTCTATATTTGCTGTGGGGATTGTTTATCGGCTACACGGCAGCGATGGAATATACCGACGAAAGGCATAGAGAACCGCAAAAAGCGCTGCAATAAGCACAAAAGGCTTCTCAACTACCTCACACCTATGTTAAAATTACTTTTGGTTATTTTGCAGGAAGGGTGTGGAAGGATGTACCGTATCCTGGTATTGAACGGACCGAATTTAAATATGCTTGGGATTCGTGAACCCGGAGTCTATGGATCAGAGGGACTTCGTGAAATTGAGGACAGGCTTTCTAAACTGGGTGAGCAGCTGGGGCTAGTTCTTGAGTTCTACCAATCCAACCATGAGGGATACCTGATCGATAAAATTCATGAAGCGCTGGGTAATTTCGACGGGATCATGATTAATCCAGGAGCATTGACGCATTACAGCTATGCGCTGCGCGATGCCTTGGCCACAGTAAATATTCCTTTTGTTGAAGTGCACATGTCGAATATTCATGCCCGTGAATCATTCCGCCACACATCCGTTACCGCCGCCTTGGCGGTCGGGCAAATTGCTGGCTTTGGAGCATACAGCTATGAGCTGGGCCTGATGGCGCTTTTGCGGCATCTGGAAAGTCGGAAATAAGGAGAGCATACGATGGCGAATTCAAGAGTAAGCCGTCTTCGTGAAGCAATGAAGCAGAAGCGGCTGGAAGCGATATGGATTACCGGAGATATTAATCGGCAGTACTTAACGGGATTTACCGGTTCGTCCGGCTACGTGTTGGTTACGTTGGATAAATCCTATCTGTTGACGGATTTTCGTTATATGACGCAGGCGGCGGAACAAGCGACAGGCTTTGATGTTGTAGAGCATGGCCCATCGGTGGCACAAACGCTCAAGGAACTGCTTGCGGAGCAAAAGATCAGTGAACTCGGATTTGAGGAAGAGAAGGTTGTATACTCCACTTATCGAGCCTATCAAGAAGATTTGGAGCCTGTTAAACTGAAGCCGGTGACTGGGCTTGTTGAAGGCCTACGCATCTACAAGGATGACCATGAGCTGGATCTGATGAAGCAGGCCGCAAAATTAGCTGACCAGACGTTTATGCACATGCTGAACGTGCTTCGTCCGGGAGTGATGGAACGGGATATGGCGCTTGAAATAGAAATTTATATGCGTAAGCAGGGTGCTGCTTCAAGCTGCTTCGATACGATTGTAGCTTCAGGCGAACGTTCGGCGTTGCCGCACGGGGTCGCCAGTGATCGTGTGCTGCAAAGCGATGAGTTTGTCAAAATGGACTTCGGCGCGCTATTGAACGGTTATTGCTCGGATATTACCCGAACCGTGATGATCGGCAAGCCTACACCGAAGCACCGTGAAATTTATGACATTGTGCTGGAGGCGCAGTTACATACCCTACAGCATCTCCGTCCAGGAATGACGGGACGAGAAGCAGATGCATTAGCCCGCGATATTATTACACGGTACGGATATGGAGAACAGTTCGGCCACAGCACAGGCCATGGGCTGGGCATGGAGGTGCATGAAGCTCCTCGCTTGTCCAAGCTGAGCGACGACATTCTTCAGCCAGGGATGGTAGTTACCGTTGAGCCGGGGATATATATTCCAGGCTTTGGTGGGGTGCGGATTGAGGACGATGTCGTCATTACGCAAGAAGGCTGCCGCAGGCTGACAGAGTCGAGCAAGGAGTTTACCGTCATTGATGCTTAATGTACGGCTTTAAAATTGGGTAATTTAAATTATCATACATTAGTTGCAAACTTATTTGATCCTATAGGAGGTTCTATTTGTGATTTCAGTCAACGATTTTAAAACAGGCCTAACAGTAGAATTTGAAGGGGAGATTTTTACGGTGCTGGAGTTCCAGCACGTAAAGCCGGGAAAAGGGGCTGCATTTGTTCGCTCTAAGCTGAAAAACCTGCGTAATGGGAACACGGTAGAGAAAACGTTTCGTGCGGGTGAGACAGTGAGCAGAGCGATGATCGAAAACCGCGATGTACAATATTTGTATGCCAGCGGTCAAGACCACACGTTTATGGATAACGAAACTTACGACCAATTCACATTGTCCGCGGAACAATTGGAATGGGAACTTAATTTCTTGAAGGAAAACATGAACGTCAAAATCATTAGCTACCAAGGTGAAATTCTCGGTATCAACCTGCCTAATAGTGTCGAGCTGCGTGTGGTGGAATCCGAGCCAGGCGTCAAAGGGAACACAGCGACTGGTGCTACGAAGAATGCCAAGATGGAGACAGGACTTAATGTTCAGGTGCCGTTATTCATTAATCAGGATGATATCCTTCTGATAGACACTCGTGAAGGCAAGTATATTTCTCGCGCTTAAACTCCCTTCACATGCTTACCCTAGGGAAGGTAGCGTTGTCCTCCACTCCTGCCGAGTGGAGGATTTTTTATTGGTTATTTTGACTGTGAAATATGACGAAAACTTTGAATTTTATATTGAAAAGCAATGGATTATTGCAGCTCTTTCGTATTATACTGGTTTAAAGCGTTACTGCTTGAATTTGAAGCGATTCTATCTTGAGCTAATCGAGAGTTCGTAACTGTACTGTACTTGGATAGGAAAGTCTATTTTTGGGAGGGTCTGATTTGGCTTTATTTGTCATGAAATTTGGAGGAAGTTCTGTCGGCGATACAGAGCGGATGCAGCGCGTTGCCCGGCGTGTAGTGGAGAAGCAAGATGAGGGAAATCAGGTCGTCGTCGTCGTATCCGCCATGGGCGATACGACGGACGATTTGATTGATCAGGCAAAGTTGCTTAGCAAAGAACCGCCTTTGCGTGAAATGGATATGCTGATGACGACCGGAGAGCAAATTTCGATTTCGTTGTTATCGATCGCGATTCATGCTGAGGGCCGCAAAGCTGTTTCATTTACCGGCTGGCAGGCCGGCTTCCGCACGGATAAGGAACATTCGAGAGCGCGCATTACGGATATCCAGCCTCAGCGAGTGCAAGCGGCGCTGGATGAAGGAAATATTGTGGTTGTCGCCGGATTCCAGGGCATTAGTGAGGACGGTGAAATTACGACGTTTGGACGCGGCGGCTCGGATACGACAGCGGTTGCCTTGGCTGCGGCAATATCCGCGGATTACTGTGAAATTTATACGGATGTGGATGGAATTTATTCGACGGATCCACGGATTGTGAAGAATGCCCGCAAGCTGCAAGAAATCTCTTATGATGAAATGCTGGAGCTGGCCAACTTGGGGGCTGCGGTACTTCATCCGCGTGCGGTGGAGTATGCGAAGCATAATCAAGTCCGACTCGTCGTTCGTTCAAGCTTTAATCATAATGAGGGTACGGTTGTTAAGGAGGAAGCGAAGATGGAACAAGGTGTAGTAGTCAGCGGAATTGCTTACGATAAAAATGTAGCCAGAATCAGTATATTAGGAGTATCTCACATTCCTGGCGTATTGGCCCAGGTGTTTGGTACTTTGGCCGAGGCGAAAATTGATGTAGACATTATCGTCCAGAGCGGGGTTCAGGATGGTAAAGCGGATTTCTCCTTCACTGTAGCGCTCACTGACAGGGAGAGGGCACTCCAAGTGATTAACGGTATCCGCAGCAGTTTGCCATTCGACGAAGTGACTTCGGAGGACGGCTTGGTCAAAGTGTCGATCGTGGGTGCAGGCATGGTGAGCCATCCTGGCGTAGCCGCGAAAATGTTTGATGTCATTTCCAAGGAAGATGTGAACATCAAGATGGTAAGTACCTCGGAAATCAAGGTTTCCTGCGTGATTGAAGGAACGAAGCTTAATGAAGTTGTCAAAGCACTTCACACTGCTTATGGGCTGGACACTGAAAGCCAAGTATTTGTTGGCGGGCCGCAGGATCGACGTTGATTTGATCGATTGATTATAAAGAGAACAAGGTCGTCTTAGCTTGCAGCAATAGCTGTAGGCGAGGCGATCTTTTTTTAATTAATTATTTAATTTTGTTATTTTATCCCTTCTGCGAGTTTAAACATAAAGTATAGGCAAGATGCCTATAGAAGTGGATCGCCGACAGGGAGGACTATAAACGTGTTCGATAACAAAGAATGCTTTAAGGAAATGTTTAAGAAAGAACTGGTCAGTCAACTGGGGAAGCCGATCTCTGACGCAACGGACGCGGATGTTTATAACATACTTGGCCTATTGATCCGGGAAAGGATCGGCCAAGATTGGGCGGAGACGAATCAAAGGCTGAAAGATAACAAAGCTCGACAAGTGTATTATTTCTCCATGGAGTTTCTCATTGGGCGGCAGCTCGGGAATAATTTGTTGAATTTGGGGGTGCTTGAGCTCGTTCGTGACGGACTCCAGGAACTGGGCTTCGATCTAGACGCTGCGGAGGAGGAAGAAAGTGATCCTGGGCTGGGCAATGGCGGATTGGGGCGCCTCGCAGCATGCTTTCTAGACTCTTTAGCTGCGCAGCAGTTACCCGGTCACGGCTGCGGTATCCGATACCGCTATGGTTTATTCGAACAGAAAATTGTGGACGGCCACCAGGTGGAGCTCCCTGATTATTGGCTGCAGCGCGGCAACGTATGGGAGGTCTGTCGGGAGGATAAGAAGGTGGAGGTGCGCTTTGGCGGTCAGGTGCATATGTCGGAACGAGACGGTCAGCTTCATTTCGAACTGTCGGGCTTCGAGAGTATTTGGGCGATACCCTTTGATATTCCAGTAATTGGCAGTGGTTCAAGCCACGTCAATACGCTTCGGCTCTGGAGCGCTAGGCCCGGTAAAGGCTCCATCAAACCGTACACGGGTTATGACGGCAGCTATTATAATTACTTGAATTATTACCGATCGGTCGAATCCGTATCTGAATTTCTGTATCCCGACGATTCCGAATTTGAAGGCAAGCTGTTGCGTTTGAAACAGCAGTATTTCTTATGCTCGGCTGGTCTTCAAAGTATACTTAGAACCTTCGACAAGCTCGAACTGCCCATCACATCTCTGCCAGACAAAGCAGCAATACATATCAATGATACGCACCCCGCACTCGTAATTCCGGAGCTCATGCGGATATTGATGGACGAGAAACATTGTTCCTGGGAAGAGGCATGGCATATTACGAGGCAGACAGTATCCTATACGAATCATACAACGCTGAGTGAAGCGCTGGAAAAATGGCCGATAACTCTGGTAAAGCAATTGCTGCCCCGCATTTATATGATTATTGAGGAATTGAATAAACGGTTCTGTGCCGAGCTTCTAGAGTGTTATTCTGGGGATCAGCAACGTATTTCTCAGCTGGCCATCATTTATGGCGATCAAATTCGGATGGCCAATTTGGCTATCGTTGGCAGCTATAGCGTTAATGGCGTGGCCTCCCTTCATACCGAAATATTGAAAAAACGAGAAATGAAAGCATTCTATGAGCTTTATCCTGCTCGGTTTAACAATAAAACGAACGGTATCTCGCATCGGCGCTGGCTTATGCATGCCAATCCTGATTTGTCGAGACTAATTACCGAGGTAATCGGTTCTCGTTGGATTACTCAGCCCCAGGAAATGATCGGCTTAATCAAATACGCCGAGGATCAAAGTTTTATAGAGAGAGTACGTGAGGTCAAACGGATAAACAAGCTGCGGCTCGCAAAATATGTGCAGGATAAACTGCATATCAGCATTGATCCGGACTCGATTTTTGATGTTCAAGCTAAGCGACTTCATGCCTATAAGCGGCAACTGCTTAATGTACTGCATATGATGCATGTATACAACCAGCTAAAGGATAATCCATCAGCCGATATTACGCCGCGAACATTTCTGTTTAGCGCCAAAGCCGCTCCCGGATATTATTTGGCCAAAAACATCATTAAATTGATTAATACGGTGGCAGATACCGTCAATCGTGATCAGGCTGTCCGCGATAAAATGAAGGTCGTTTTTCTCGAAAATTATTCCGTATCCTTGGCTGAGAAGCTTATTCCCGCTGCAGATGTGAGTGAACAAATATCGACGGCAGGCAAAGAGGCCTCAGGAACCGGAAATATGAAATTCATGATGAACGGCGCGCTGACGATCGGAACTTTGGACGGGGCCAATGTGGAAATGTACAATATGTTAGGCGATGACAACATGTTTCTGTTCGGGCTGCGAGCGGAACAGGTGATGATGTACAATCAGAGCGGCGAATATTCGCCTTGGCAAATTTACAATGTGGATTCACGGGTGAAGGAAGTGATGGATCAGTTGATCCAGCCAGGCCGCTTCTGTTCGGAAGGTCAGGACTTTGAGTCTGTTTACCAATCGGTGCTGCATCATCAAGATGAGTTTTTTGTGCTCAAGGATTTTGATAGCTATGTAGAGGCTCACCTGCGAATTGATCTCGCATATGGCAATCCTAATGATTGGTTGAAAAAGTCCATCTTGAATATCGCCCATTCTGGCAAGTTTTCCAGTGATCATACCATTAAGCAATACGCATCGGATATATGGAATATCGATTCATTCTTACTGTGAAGAAAGGAATGGTATTTCCTATTAGAAGGCCACCGAATTATCGGCGGCCTTCTTTCTATTTTTTGCAAATAAAAAGAGATGACGGGGCATAAGGTAATAGAGACTGGACAAGAAGGGGGTTGTTATCCGGCTATGCTCGATAAATTCGTGACCAGTATGGCGACTATACGAGTAATTTCCGGTTCGATCGAAATCGTTGCCGCCATATTGATGCTTAAGCTGGGGCGGGTCGATAAGGCATTGGCGGTAAACTCTATGCTTGCGTTTGTGGGCCCGACAGTTCTTCTCATCACGACGACAATCGGACTTGCCGGTATGGCGGATAAGTTGTCATGGAGTAAATTGATTTGGATCGGCTGCGGCATTTCATGTCTCTTAATCGGCATTTTAAAGAAATGATAGATTTCCCGTCATAAAGACAAAGTACAGGCATAAACATGAGATATAACACAAGCAAAGCAATAGAGTAGCTGGATTTTGAAAAAGAAGTCTTTGGGGGTACATGGATGAACAACCCTAGCTGGTTAACTGTATTTCCCGATAACATCCGCTCAATGCTTCTAAAGCTGCCTCCTGCCTTGTTCGCAAGGCTGGAAGAAATCCGCATTCGTGAGGGACGACCCTTGGAAGTAAATGCCGCAGGTCGGCATTATTTCCTGACCTCGCATGGCGAATTGACCAGTGATCCGGCCATTGCCTTCTTGCCAGGGAAGCAGGAGGGCAATCGGTTCCTTGATTTAATAACGAATCATTCGCTGTACACGATGGAGGAGGAGCTGCGCAAAGGCTTCATAACGATTGCCGGGGGCCACCGAATCGGACTTGCCGGCAGGACCGTTTTGAGCGGAGGAAAAGTAGAGCATATCAGGGACATAAGCGGTTTTAATGTTCGGATTGCAAGAGAAGTGCTTGGCATCAGCGACCGGATATTGCCTAGTTTGCTCGACTTTAAGCATAGAACCATCTTTCATACATTAATTCTGTCTCCACCCCAGCAGGGGAAGACGACATTGATTCGCGATCTTGCCAGGGGAATCAGCAGTGGAGCCTGGGGACATCCAGAGGCAAAGTGGCCAGGCCTCAAAGTTGGCATTATAGATGAACGTTCGGAGATCGCCGGCAGCAAACGCGGGGTACCCAGTTTTGACGTAGGCCCCCGAACGGATGTAATGGATGGCTGCCCCAAGGCGGAAGGAATTATGATGATGATCCGTTCTATGTCTCCGGACGTGATCATTGTGGATGAAATCGGTCGCCCAGAGGACGCAGACGCTCTCGCCGAAGCCTTGCATGCAGGAGTAAAAGTGATTGCTACCGCCCATGGATCAGATGTGAGCGAGCTGACTCATCGGCCCGCATTCTCCAAGCTGGCTGATCCACCTTTCTTTGAGATGTACGCCGTACTTAATCGCAGTGACAATGAGCTTGCTTTTCGACTCTGGGACGGCAAGCGGAGGGGAATAGACAATTCGGGACTGAATGCGAAGGGCAGGGAGAAATATGGTTAAGATGGTGGGCGCGGCATTGGTGATTCTGGCGGCAACGTTAGCTGGATTAGCGAAGGCAAGACAGTTTGCCAGTCGTCCGAATCAGATAAGGCGGCTCATTCTGGCCCTTAAGCGACTGGAAACAGAAATCATGTATGGCTACACGCCGTTGCCTGATGCCTTGCAGCGCATTGCGGATCAAAGCGGTGAGCCAATCAAAGCATTGTTCGAAGGAGCCGCAGCCCAGATGAATCCGCCGTTAAATTGGACAGCCCAGCAAAGCCTGCATCATGCCGTTGAGACTAGGTGGAAGTATACGGCAATGAAGGCACCAGAGAAGGAGGTCATGCTCCAGCTCGGTTTTACTTTAGGAACAAGCGACCGGACGAATCAGTTGGGGCATATCGCAACAGCCATACGCCAATTGGAGAGTGAGGAGCATGCCGCGCGAGAAGAACAAGGGCGTTATGAAAAAATGTCCAAAAGCTTAGGGCTGCTTGGCGGGGCGTTTATCGTTATTTTGCTCTACTAATGCGACTCCCTCCTATCATCGTGATTGTAACCGCAAAAATGATCGTGAGGTGCCAAATCAATGAACTTAGAAGTGAATGCCATATTTCAGATTGCAGGTATTGGCATCATTATCGCCATGATACACACTGTGCTGAAGCAGATGGGCAAAGAGGACATGGCGCATTGGGTGACTGTGATTGGGTTCGTCGTCGTGTTGTTCATGGTCATACGATTACTGGACAGTTTATTTCAGGAAATTAAATCGATCTTTTTATTCCAGTAGGTGATTTGGCAGTGGAAATGATTCAGATCGTAGGCTTGGGACTGATCGCCACCATACTTATCCTCACCATTAAGGAACAGAAGCCGACTTTTGCCTTTCTCATCGCGATTGCTACGGGCATCATGATTTTTATGTATCTGGTAGGTAAAATCGGTGAAATCATCGAGGTGCTGGAGCAATTGGCCGAATCCTCCGGTGTGCAGATGATCTACCTCAAGACGATCCTAAAAATTATCGGAATCGCCTACATTGCCGAATTCGGAGCGCAAATCGTTAGAGATGCCGGTCAGGAGAGCATTGC
This sequence comes from Paenibacillus lentus, assembly GCF_003931855.1. Lineage (NCBI taxonomy): Bacteria > Bacillati > Bacillota > Bacilli > Caryophanales > Paenibacillaceae > Paenibacillus > Paenibacillus lentus. The sequence goes on from NZ_CP034248.1 coordinate 3,050,416, forward strand.
TTCAAAAATTGAGCTCGCGGGAAAAATACTTATCATGGTTCTGGCTATTCCAATCATCAGCATCATCATTGAAACCGTGATGAGGATATTGCCTGCTTAACGAAACGGGGACAAATGATGAAAAAGACGAAATTGATCTGGCATAACCGATTCATTCATGCTCTCGTCCTCAGCTTTGTCATCTTGTGGTCTTTACCGGTGTTTGTAACAGCCGCCCCTAATGATGATTGGATTAATAAGCAGGCAGAAGAATTGCCTACGGATCAGGTGGAAATTTACTGGCAGGAGCTGATGAAGGAGTACGGTGGCTTTTTTCCGGATCAGAACATGCCTTCCTTTATGGATATGCTGCTGCAGGACGGAAACGAGGGTGCGTTTAGTGTAAAAGCAGGTGCACTAGGATTATTGAAATATATGTGGCACGAGGTATTGTACAACGGACATATCTTGACGACGATAGTCCTCCTTTCTGTATTCAGCACGATTCTGGAAACACTTCAAACTGCGTTTGAACGTAAACAAGTCAGCAAAGTGGCATATGCCATTTGTTATATGGTCATTCTCATTTTGGCGATAAACAGCTTTCATGTTGCGATTTCATATGCCACGGACGCCATTCGAAGCATGATCAATTTTATGATGGCCATGGTGCCGCTGCTATTCACGCTGCTTGCTTCTATGGGCAACTTGGTTACTGTATCCGTTACACATCCGCTTGTGGTATTCATGGTGCATACGGTCGGAACGGTCGTCTACTCAGTTGTTTTCCCATTGCTCTTCTTCTCGGCTGTCCTGCATATTGTCAGCTCATTGTCTGAGAAGTACAAGCTCACTCAGCTTGCCAATTTATTGCGCACAATCAGCATGGCGCTGCTTGGAGTAATGCTGACCATCTTCCTCGGAGTCATCTCCATCAAAGGGATTGCTGGCTCGGTAGCGGACGGAGTGACGCTTCGGACGGCCAAATATTTGACCGGGAACTTCGTTCCGGTTGTCGGTAAGGTGTTTGCAGATGCTACGGATACCGTTATTTCGGCCTCATTGCTCGTCAAAAATTCAATTGGGCTCGTCGGTGTCATTATTCTGCTGTTTTTATGCGCCTTTCCTGCTATTAAAATCATGACATTAGCATTGATTTATAACCTATCGGCAGCGGTTATGCAGCCGCTGGGAGAGACGCCGATCGTAACCTGCCTTGAGACGATCGGAAAGAGCATGATTTATGTGTTTGCTGCCCTCGCTGCAGTAGGATTGATGTTCTTTCTCGCCATTACGATTACCTTAACTGCAGGCAATGTCACAGTGATGATGAGATAGATGGAATGTGGTGGTGATGACTCAATGACCTGGCTAGCAGAATGGTTGAAACAAATTATTTTTGTTGTGCTAATGGCGACATTCATTGATTTGCTGCTTCCTAACCGTTCGATGGAGAGATATGTAAAGCTTGTAGTCAGCCTACTGATTCTACTGACTCTAATTTCACCGGTGATGCGTTTGTTTGCCCCTGATTCGCAGCAGAAGCTGGAAACGGTTCTTATGAATAGTACGGGAGAAGGGACTTCAGCGTCGGTCGGTACAGACGAAATATTGCATCAAGGAGAGCAAATAAGGATGAGAAGAGAACGTGAAGTGATTGAAATGGCTAGCGAAGAAGCAGCGAAACGGATCCAAGAGCAAATTGAACGGGAAACCGGTCAACGGGTGGACCGAGTAGTCGTTAGACTGGATCGTCCTGAGAGCGGTGCAGAGCCTCTTATCTCGGCCGTTGAGGTGTATATTACTCAGGATCAGGAGTTATCCGGCGCGGACACCCCGTCCAATAATGGACAGGAAGAGGAGCATGAGCAAATATCCATAGCTTCTGTTGAGCCGGTACGCATTCAAGTAGAGCCTCTGGGAGAGGAGGAGGTTGAAGAGGTTGTCAGGAAAAGTGTTCCAGCAATGAGCGAAGAGGCCAGTCCTGGAGCTGAAATGATCGATTCCACAAATAATGCCGCTCAAACATATAGCCTTGCAGAACAAATTACCGATATCCTGCTGCGCAACTGGGAAATCCCCAGAGAACTCGTGCACGTTGTTATCCAAGAAAATAACAAATAACTAGCAAGGGGGGATCATTATGAAGAGTTGGTGGAAGAAGCTGGAGTCGTTCCTTGGGCGAGGTCTGGAGGGCAAGAAGAAACAGAATACCTATCGATTACTTATTATACTCGGATTAATTGGCGTGGCGATCATGTTGCTTAATTCTTTCGTCAATGTAAAAAAGATCGACTCTGGCGGAGCAGGAAGAGAGCCCCCGACAGGACAGGAGGTACTAACGTCAATGTTGACCGAGCAGGGAGCCGCAGCAGGCACCTTTGACGCTATTGAAATGTCGCTTGAGAATAAAACGAAGGAAATTTTGGAGAAAATTGTTGGCGTTGGAGCGGTCGACGTGCTAGTAACGATCGATTCGACGGAGGAGCTCATTATCGGCCGCAATACGAAGGATACGCAGCAATTGACCGAAGAGAATGACAGGGACGGGGGAAAGAGGCATATTACCCAGTATACCCGGGATGGTCAAATTGTTACGAATGAAGAAAGCGGTAGTGAAAAACCGATTGTTACGAAAAAAATCAAACCAAAGGTTCGCGGTGTCTTGATTGTGGCCAGAGGCGCTGAAAATAAGACCGTCAGAAATTTAATTGTTGACGCGGTGGAGAAAGGATTGAATGTCCCCGCATACCGAATATCCGTCGTACCAAGGAAACAATCGCAATAAATGTGAGGGTTCAATTTATTAAAAAATAATTAAAAACAATGATTTAGGAGGAAAACGTAATGAAATCGAAAAGACAGACAATTTGGCTCGTTTCCATGCTCAGCTTAATGGTTATTCTCTCTGCATATTATTTATTTACTGAGGATACCGCAACCAATAAGCCGAAGACGGCTGATGGGAAGCAGGTTACGACGATGGACCAAGCAGCCACTCAGGAAACGATTATCGAGGGTAGCGCATTATCCGATGACGACATTATTGTCTCCGAAGTTACGTTGGAGGATGAGGCCATGGAGGATATGTTGATTTCTCAAGAGCAGCCTGACCAGAATAGCGAGAGCACAGATGCTCCGAAGGAACAGGCAACAAAGAATGAGGAAGCGGAGCAGGATCAGCAGAAATCCGGTGAACAGCCAGAAGCCGCCGACAAGACTGCCGAGGGCATAAAGGATGAAGATGTGCTTAAGAAAGTAGAGTCCGAAGGGATTTTAACGAGGGATTCCTTGACCGCCTATCAGATGGAGCGAGCCGAGCAAAACACGAGAAAGCAGGAACAGCTACTGCAAACGATGAATGATGATAATTTGGAAGAGGCAGTTATGGCTCAGCAACAGCTTAGCACCCTGCAGGATAAGGAAGCGATAATTACAGACATTGAGGAGCGTCTCCAGCAGCAATATGCCAATGCGGTAGTGACCGAGGATAATGATAGCTACAGAGTCGTTGTCATCAGTGAGAAACTTCAGGTGAAGGAAGCTGTCAACATCGTAGACATGGTGATTAAGGAGCTCGGTGTGTCCCAGGACAAAGTCAAAGTACAATACGTTTCTCAATAAGAATTGGGTATTTTAGTCTCGTTTAAATCTACATTTAACAAATGAAGTTGGTGAGTCCAAGAGGAACTTGGACTCTTTCCATTTTGATCGATTGTGATATAATACATAAAGTTATGATGCGAAAAGGCCCGAGCTTTGCGAAAAAGCTGAAGGAGTGAAGTGTAAATTATGTTTAAACTAAATGAAATTAAGGAGCTTATCGAACTGTTGGACAAGACTTCGGTTCATGAGCTTGAAATTGAGAACGAAGGTACAAGACTATGCATTCGCAAGCCAGGCAAAAGTGAGCTTGTTCATGTTCAACCCACGATGGTCTCTCCTGCACCTCAGGCATTAGCGCCAGTGCATGCTGCATCGGTTGCTGTGGACAACGGTCAGGTCGAGGCTGCGGGACAGCATGCGGAAAGCGCGGCTGCCGATGCAAACCTACATAAGATTGTGTCCCCGATGGTTGGAACATTCTATCGAGCTTCTTCCCCGGATGCAAATCCTTATGTAAATGTTGGAGATAAGGTAGGCGTTAAGACTACGGTTTGTATTATCGAAGCGATGAAGCTGATGAACGAGCTTGAGGCAGAAGTCAAGGGCGAGATCGTGGATATTCTCGTAGAGAATGGTCAGCTCGTAGAATTCGGACAGCCTCTCTTTTTGGTGAAGCCGGAATAAATTGCGGTTAAAGGAGACCTTGTTAAAGGTCTTATCTAGCTTTCCAAGGAGGATGGGAGATTAGTGAAATTTCATAAAATATTGATTGCGAACCGTGGTGAAATTGCAGTACGGATTATCCGTGCCTGCCGCGAGCTTGGGATTTCGACCGTAGCCGTATATTCGGAAGCGGATAAGGACTCGCTGCATGTTCGTCTTGCGGATGAAGCTTATTGTATTGGGCCGACATTGGCCAAGGACAGCTATTTGAATTTTACCAACTTGATGAGTGTAGCGACGCTTACCGAATGCGATGCGATTCATCCGGGATATGGATTCCTAGCTGAAAACGCAGATTTCGCAGAGATCTGTGATTCGTGTAACATTACCTTTATCGGCCCCTCCCCGGAAGCTATAACGAAAATGGGAGATAAGTCTGTTGCTAAACAAACGATGAAAAGCGCAGGAGTGCCGGTAATTCCAGGTTCGGACGGATTGATCGACGATTTGGATGAAGCGATTATGGTTGCCCGTGATATCGGCTACCCGGTTATTATTAAGGCTACTGCAGGTGGCGGTGGCAAGGGAATTCGCCTTGCCGAGGACGAAGCCTCGCTCATTCAGCAAATTACGATGGCCCAGCAGGAAGCGCAGAAGGCTTTCGGCAATGCTGGCGTCTATTTAGAGAAATATTTGACAGGCATGAAGCACGTTGAAATTCAGATTGTCGCAGACAAGCATGGTAATGCCGTTCATTTAGGAGAACGGGACTGCTCCGTGCAGCGCAGACGCCAGAAGCTGGTGGAAGAGGCGCCATGCCCAGTGCTCTCGCCTGAGAAACGTCAGGAAATGGGCGAAGCAGCCGTTCGGGCTGCTCTCGCAGTCAATTATTCAGGTGCGGGAACGTTAGAGTTCTTGCTGGGTCCTGATGGTCAATTCTATTTCATGGAGATGAATACGCGCATTCAAGTAGAGCATCCCGTTACTGAAATGGTCACTGGGATCGATCTGATTCAGGAAATGATCTCGGTTGCCGAAGGCAATCCGCTATCATTTAAGCAGGAGGATGTTATCCTGACTGGCTGGTCTATTGAATGCCGGATTAATGCAGAGGATCCGTCACGCAATTTCATGCCTTCTCCGGGCAAGATCGGTTTCTATCTAGCTCCGGGCGGACCTGGCGTTCGCGTAGACAGTGCTGCTTATCCGGGATATGTCATATCGCCGCATTATGATTCTATGATTGCCAAGCTGATCGTTTGGGCTCCAACCCGCGAGGAAGCGATTGCGAAAATGAAGCGGGCCTTGGCCGAATTTGCAATTGAAGGTATTCATACGACCATTCCGTTTCATCAGAAACTATTGGATCATCCCGTGTTTATTAGAGGGGATTTCGATATTAAATTTTTGGAAGAAAATGAGATCTAGATTTCGCTGATTGTTTGTCATAATGATGCTGAAATGATATAGTATTTATAATAAGTGGCAAGCCTCTTTGTCGTGAGGTTTTGTCAAACTTATTGAGAGGTGGATGATAGTTATGAGTACATTGCCTACGGAATTTGAACGTACGGATATCGGAGAAATTCAAATTGCACCCGAGGTTATCGAAGTGATTGCCGGCCTTGCTACGGTTGAAGTTAAGGGTGTTGCTGGCATGAGCGGCGGATTCGCTGGCGGTATTGCCGAACTGCTTGGCAGAAAGAACTTGTCCAAGGGTGTAAAGGTTGAGGTTGGTCAGCGTGAAGCGGCTGTTGACGTTTCCGTTATTGTTGAATATGGCAATCGGTTGCCCGAGGTAGCTACGGAAATCCAACGCAATGTGAAGCGTTCGATCGAAACGATGACCGGACTGACTGTGGTAGAGGTTAACGTACATATTCACGATGTCATTTTCAAGACGGTCGAGAGAAGTGAAGAGACGGAACTGAGCCATAGGGTGAAATAATGATCAAGTTAAGAACCCCCGACGATCACCGTCAGGGGTTTACTATAATTTAAGGAGGCTCTATCCGTCGTGCCCAAAATTTTGGACAGACTTTTGCTATTTATTTACAGCTTAAGTATCGGAATACTATCTGTAATCGCCGTCCTCCTAGTGACGAATGCCGTGCCTGTTGATTTGAAGCAATTTCATGGGAGCTCTTGGATTATTGCTGCGATTAGCGTATCGGCTGTGTTGTTTCTGCTTAGCATTCGCTTCTTTTACATTTCGATCAAACGTGATCGCGGTTCGCTCCCGTCCATTGATCAGCGAACGGAATATGGGGATATTCAAATTTCGGTGGAGACGATTGAGAATTTATCCTACAAAGCAGCTTCCCGGGTACGAGGCATTCGCGACGTGAAGACGCGTATCCGTATTACGGACTCCGGGCTAGAAATTATTGTCCGTGCCCTGGTGGACGGTGAGACTTCCATTCCGGAGCTTACGGAGGAAGTGCAGAAGCAGGTACATGATTATGTCGAGGAAATTACCGGAATTCCCGTTTCTTATGTTTCGGTGTATATTGCTAACCTTGTGCAATCTCCTGTTATCAAAAGCCGGGTTGAATAGGGGTGAAGATCCCGATGAATTGGAAGCAATTGTGGGAGGGTTACAAGGGACGCTTGCTGGGAACGGCGGCAGCGATACTATTTATTCCCATTTATCTGTTTTTCGGATTTTGGAACATGTTATTTTGTGCGCTTCTCCTTTATGTCGGTTATACGATCGGCAAGTATAAGGATCTTGACCAAGGCTCGCTCATCCCATGGAGAGAGCTGTTGGACTGGTTGAATGCGCGCTGGCGCCCTTTTAAATGATTCCCGTGATATGCTGTCCTCCGGAAAAAGAGCTGCATTTTATCTTGCCCATTTTTGTGGAGAGAGCATGTCACGGGTTTTTTTGTTTGAAAATTACGGCGAAATAAGCATTCCAATCGGAAAGGAACATAATAAAATTCAGCAAAGTGTCATAGAACTTGAGCATTTTGGTTCATCATTTAGGATAGGAAGTATAACACGTTGTTCTTATGGAGGTTAAGGAGGAAGCACATGAAACGGAGACTAGCACGAGAAATTGCGATCCAAAGCTTGTACCAAATGGAGATGAACGAGGTTGGTGCGGAGGAAGCAGTATCTATACTTATTGCAGAGGCTGCCGGTGAGAATGAAAGCGAAGTTGAATTGTCAGACGTGAATAAGACGACATCTTTTGTATTGGAGCTCGTAAATGGAACTTGGGAGCACAAGGCAGCTATTGATGAAATGTTGGGCGATTATTTGAAAAATTGGCAGGTTAGTCGGCTGTCCAAGGTGGACAGGCAGATTTTGAGATTAGCTGTATATGAAATGGTATTTCGCAACGATGTGCCCGGCAAAGTAGCTGTTAACGAAGCGATCGAGTTAGCCAAGCATTTCGGCGTAGAGGAATCCGGAAAGTTCGTCAATGGTGTGCTTGGTAAGATGATTCATGAACTGGAAACATTAAAAAACAAAATCTAAAAATGACAAGGGGAGAAGTCTATGTCAGCACCAATTATTAATGGAAAACAGGTTTCGGAAGAAATCAGAACTAATCTTCGCAAAGAAGTGGAGCAGCTTGCTGGGAAGGGCTTTACGCCTGGGCTGGCCGTTGTACTGGTGGGTGAGGATCCGGCATCCCAAGTTTATGTACGCAACAAGGAGAAGGCTTGCCACGATCTGGGGTACTACTCCGAGGTCCACCGGTTGCCTGCTTCCACCACGCAAAAAGAACTGCTTGACCTCGTGGACAAGCTGAATAGCCAAAGCAATATTCACGGTATTCTTGTTCAGCTTCCGCTGCCAGGCCATATCGAGGAGAAGGCGGTTATCGATGCGATCGCAGTGGAGAAAGACGTGGACGGCTTCCATCCGGTCAATGTAGGCAACCTGGTGATCGGCGATGATAGTTTACTTCCTTGCACGCCAGCCGGCGTAATCGAGCTTATCAAGCGTACCGGAATCGAAATATCCGGCAAGCATGCCGTCGTCATCGGTCGCAGCAATATTGTCGGCAAACCGGTGTCCCTGCTGCTGCAGCGCGAGAATGCAACGGTTACGATGTGCCATTCCCGCACGGCGAATATGAAGGAGCTGACGAAGCAAGCAGATATCCTCGTTGTGGCGATCGGAAGGGCTAACTTTGTGGACGCTTCCTATGTGAAGCCGGGAGCGGTCGTAATTGACGTAGGGATGAACCGCCTCGATAACGGAAAATTAGCGGGAGACGTTGATTTTGAAAGCGTGAAGGAAGTATCCGGCCCAATTACTCCAGTTCCCGGCGGTGTTGGCCCAATGACGATTACGATGCTGATGCAAAATACGCTGATTGCAGCCAAGCGGTTTCAGTACTCGCCTGAGCTGAAATGATAAAGGGGGAAGGTAAGACCCCATGGAGCAAAAAATTTATTCGATTAAAGAATTGAATCGCTATATCCGCATGAAGATGGAGTCTGATAAGCTCCTCTCCGAGGTATGGATTCGCGGGGAAATATCCAATTTTACGCATCATTCCAGCGGACATATGTATTTTACGCTGAAAGATAAGGACAGCCGGATTAAGAGCATCATGTTTGCTTCACATAATCAGCGGCTGCCTTTTATCCCGCGGGAGGGAACCCGAGTTATTGCCCGGGGCAATGTGTCGGTCTACGAGCGGGACGGGCAATATCAGTTCTATGCGACACAGATGCAGCCCGACGGGATCGGCAGTCTGTATTTGGCCTTCGAGCAACTGAAGCAGAAGCTGGAGGCCGAAGGGCTGTTCGCGCCGCAGCGGAAGCGGTCTTTGCCTGCGTTTCCTCGCGTGATCGGTGTCATTACGTCCCCGACCGGCGCCGCCGTTCGGGACATTCTGACAACGCTTGAACGCCGCTATCCGCAGGCTAGGGTCGTCCTGCACCCTGTACTGGTGCAGGGTAAGGGCGCGGCGCCGTCCATCGTCAAGGCCATCCGGACGATGAATGCGCTCGGTGAGGCCGACGTACTGATCGTCGGCCGGGGCGGCGGCTCGCTCGAGGAGCTGTGGGCGTTCAACGAAGAGGCGGTCGCGCGCAGCATCTACGACTCGGCGATCCCCGTCATCTCGGCCGTCGGCCACGAGACGGATTTTACGATCGCCGATTTCGTCGCTGACCTGCGGGCCGCCACGCCCACCGCCGCCGCCGAGCTCGCCGTGCCGCACGCCGCCGAGCTACGCGAGCAGCTGCGCCAGCTCGAGAGGGTGCTGCAGCAGGGCTTGCAGCACCAGCTCCGCCAGGCGCGCGAGCGGCTGCGGCGCCTGGCGGCATCGCCGGCGCTGCGCCAGCCGCAGCGCAGCCTGCTCCAGCACGCGGAGCGGCTGGACATGCTGCAGGCGCGGCTTGAGCGCCGCATGCGGGCGCAGGCTGAGCTGACGGGCGCGGCGCATGCTCGCCTGCATCAGCGGCTGCTGCGTTATCACCCGCAGGATACGCTGGCGTTGACGAAGCGGCGCCATGTGGATGCTGAGCGGCTGCTGCGCGCTGCAATGAACGGCACTTTGAAGGAAAAGAGCCAGAAGCTGGCATACAGCATTAGGCAGTTAGATGCCCTAAGCCCACTGAAGGTAATGGCTAGGGGATACAGTCTTGTGTATGACGAGAAAGGGCAGCGCTTGGTGAAGTCGCTGAATGATGTAGAGCCTGGAGATTTGGTCAAGGTAAAGCTGACCGATGGTGAGCTGGATTGCCAAGTATGGGGCATGAGGGGGGAAGGTGACGGCCATGGAGACTGAGAAGCAGAATCAAAAGGAACTGCTGGAGCAACAAGGGCAGGATTACAGCTTTGAGCAAGCGATGAACGAGCTGGAGGAAATCGTATCCCAATTGGAACATGGAGACGTTCCGCTGGAGAAGGCGATCGATCTTTTTCAAAAAGGAATGCAATTATCGCAATTATGCGGCCATAAATTATCGCAGGTTGAACGTAAAATTGAAATGATCATGGAGGCCGACGGAGAGATCGTAAAGAAGCCCTTTGATCCAATGATCGAAGAGAGCGGTGATTCGGTTGGATAAGCTTGCGATCACCCCATATCTCGATGAAATATCTGTTCTTATAACCTCTCATTTACAGCAGGTTCTTCCGGCAGCATGGGAAGTGCCTGCGCGTCTAAAGGAAGCTATGAACTACTCTTTAATGGCAGGCGGCAAGCGTCTCCGTCCGCTGCTTGTTATTGCTGCCGCAGAGGCGCTACAGGGAAGTCGCGAAGCAGCGATCCCTGTTGCCTGTGCCGTTGAGATGGTTCATACATATTCCCTGATTCATGATGATCTCCCGGCTATGGATGATGATGATTTCCGCCGAGGTAAGCCGACGAACCATAAAGTGTTCGGGGAGGCCATGGCTATATTGGCAGGTGACGCGCTGTTGACCCATGCTTTTTATAGTGTCGTTCAGGCCAGCAAGCAACATGGGATTCCCGCTGAAGCCGCGTTGGCCATTGTAGAGGATCTGGCACGTTTTGCCGGGCCTTCGGGCATGGTCGGCGGACAGGTTGCCGATATGGAAGGGGAGCAGGGATTGACTGAACTTGATCAGCTGCGTTATATCCACGAGCATAAAACGGGGGATTTGATCGTATTCTGCCTGAAGGCGGGAGGGCGAATTTCTGCCGCTTCCTCAGAACAGCTGCAAGCCTTGGAGACTTTTGGCCGCTCGATCGGACTCGCTTTTCAAATCCAGGATGACATTCTTGATTTGATTGGAGATGAGAGCAAGCTGGGCAAGAAGACACAAAGCGATGTTAAGCAGCAGAAGGTTACGTATCCTTATTTTACTGGTCTGGAGGGGTCTCGGGCTGAAGTTGAGCGCTTGACTAAAATTGCCAAGGAAGCGATTTCAAATGGAGTCATTCCTCATCCTGAGCGTCTGATCGGCATCGCCAATTACTTAGTGCATCGGGATCATTAGGCAACGAACGTAGAGCTGAACATGGATAACTTCGACAAAAGTTATTCATATGTTATAATTAGTGTCATTATATTAGCAACATGAGAAATCCAATGAAGGAAGCGGGGAATTCGCTTTGCTGCTCTCTCAAATTCATGAGCCCAACGATCTGAAACAATATTCAATCGAACAATTGGAGCCAATAGCTGCTGAGATTCGCCAGTTTCTAATAGAGAAGCTGTCTATGACAGGAGGACATCTTGCGTCCAATTTGGGTGTGGTGGAGCTTACAATCGCGCTGCATTATTGCTATAACAGTCCTAAAGATAAGTTTATATTCGACGTAGGTCATCAGGCGTATGTCCATAAAATTCTAACCGGACGCAAGGATCGCTTTGATACGTTGCGTAAGCATAATGGCTTGTGCGGATTTGTTAAGCGGTGTGAAAGTGAGCACGACGTATGGGAAGCTGGGCACAGCAGCACATCCCTTTCGGCAGCTATGGGTATGGCGCTAGCTAGGGATCTGAAGGGCGAAGACAACAAAGTCGTTGCCATTATTGGCGATGGTGCATTGACAGGCGGCATGGCCCTTGAAGCGTTGAATCATATCGGTCATGAACAAAAGGACTTAATGGTTGTTCTGAATGATAATGAAATGTCGATTGCGCCTAATGTCGGGGCAATGCACAATTATTTGACGAAAATCAGATCTGATAGGAATTACTTGCGTGCCAAAGACGAAGTAGAGCAATTGCTCAAAAAAATTCCAGCGATCGGCGGCAAGCTGGCCAAAACGGCGGAGCGGCTAAAGGATAGCTTGAAATATATGATGGTGCCTGGGGTTCTTTTTGAAGAACTCGGCCTTACCTATTTAGGTCCGGTAGATGGCCATGACCTGGCTGGATTAGTCGATGCATTTAACCAAGCCAATAATGTAAGTGGCCCAGTGTTGGTTCATGTGCTGACGACGAAAGGGAAGGGCTACACGCCTGCGGAAAAGGATTCCCACAAATGGCACGGAATTACGCCGTATAAGATTGAATCGGGTCAATTGCTTAAGGCGGTAGGCAATCCGATGTATACGGAGGTCTTCGGTCAGACGCTAATCGAATTAGCGGAGAAGGATCAGCGTATCGTTGCGGTGACGCCGGCGATGCCGGGAGGCTCCGGCTTAGTGAAGTTTGCGGAACGATTCCCGGATCGGATGATCGACGTAGGTATTGCTGAGCAGCATGCGGCTACGATGTGCGCTGCACTGGCAATGGAGGGGATGAAGCCGGTTTATGCGGTGTATTCCACGTTTATGCAGCGGGCATACGATCAAATCGTGCATGATATATGCCGTCATAATGCGAACGTCATGTTTGCGATTGATAGGGCTGGCTTTGTAGGAGCGGATGGGGAAACGCATCAAGGGGTTTATGATATCGCCTTTATGCGCCACATTCCGAATATCGTGCTGATGATGCCGAAGGATGAGAATGAACTGCGCCATATGATGAAAACGGCGCTAGAATATAATGATGGCCCGATTGCATATCGTTACCCGAGGGTCAATGTTCCCGGAGTCCCGCTCGACAAAGAGTTAGTCCCTATCCCGATCGGGAGCTGGGAGAAGGTTCGTGAAGGGGATCAGGTGGCGATTATTTCTGCCGGTCCTATGGTGCAGGTTGCGGAAGAAGCAGCCGAGGTGCTGAAAAAGGACGGTGTTAATGTAGCTGTTGTAAATGCACGCTTCCTTAAGCCGTTAGATGACAGCATGCTGCTTAGCTTGGCAAACGCTGGTACGCAGCTGATCGTGCTAGAAGAGGCATCGCAAGCAGGCAGCTTGGGAAGTGCGGTGCTGGAGTTCTATGCTGAGCAGGGATTATCAGGAGTCGATGTGTCCTTAATGGGCATTCCGGATCGCTTCATCGAGCACGGCAGCATTAAAGAGCAGCTGGAAGAGGTCGGGTTAACGGCCGAAGCGGTGGTGAAGGAAATACAACAGCACCGTGCAGAACATCAATTTACTTTTGGCAAAAAAGTAAAACCATCATAACAAGACAAAAGTCAGGAGAATGTTATGGCTGTTTCCAAAGAACGTATCGATGTCTTGTTGGTCGAGCAAGGATACTTCGATAGTAGAGAAAAGGCCAAGACCGCTATTATGGCTGGACTCGTATTCGGAAATCAGGAGCGGATCGAAAAGGCTGGAACCAAAGTCCCAAGAGATACAAAAATAACGGTTAAGGGAGCTATTCATCCGTATGTAAGCCGGGGCGGGTTGAAGCTTGAAAAAGCGTTGAAGCACTTCCATATCGATATGAGGGAAAGGGTTATGCTCGACATCGGCTCTTCAACCGGCGGTTTCACGGATTGCGCCCTTCAGCATGGTGCTCGTTACGTGTATGCGATCGATGTGGGATATAATCAGCTGGATTGGTCGCTGCGAAACGATGAGCGTGTGAATGTCAAAGAACGAACCAACTTTAGGTACATGACGCCTGCAGATTTAGATGGTCCGCCCCCTAACTTTGCCAGCATCGACGTATCGTTTATATCACTGCGGATTATTTTGCCGCCGCTCATTGTTCTGTTGAATAAACCAGCGGATATCGTTGTTTTGATCAAGCCGCAATTTGAAGCAGGGCGCGAGAAAGTCGGAAAATCGGGGGTTATCCGCGAGCCCAAGGTGCATCAGGAGGTCTTGGAGAATGTACTTGGTTTCGCGACCGAACTAGGGTACACTTTGCAGGGACTAACTTTCTCCCCAATTACGGGCGGAGAAGGAAATATCGAGTTTTTGGCCCATTTGAGACTACTGCTTCCTGAAGAAACCGAGCAACGTGCTGATGCGGAAATATTACAGCACATTCGCGAAAACTCACTTCGTGTTGTGCAAGAAGCAAAGGATACATTTATTACGAAAAGCCCATCTTATTGATGGGTTTTTTATTTATGTTGCAGATTATAATCTATAACCACCATGACGCTGAAGATTTTTCTATACATTTATTCATGAAGATATTGCACACAGAACATGTGTTCGTTTATAATAGTTTCATACGAATAAATATGTACTGATGTTTAACAATATCCACATGGGAACAGGAGGTTATTCAAAAACGTCGAATTAATCATCTGAGGTGGTTTCGATGGATGAATATACCGATGGTTTTCTCATGGTGGTCATTGCAGGAATTGTGCTCTTCCTCCTTTACAGGGGGGTTAGAATCTGGCTACGTAAACCATTCACGCTCGGCTCAGGGATCGGCTTTGAATTTAATGAGAACATACAGGAGCATCCAGCCGTTGATTTGCTGGAATCTGCGGGCTATGAGATCGTAAGCGACAAGTTGAAGGTTCCGCTGGCATTTCGAGTGGAGGCCCAAGTGATGCACAGTCGGCTATATATCGATTACGTTGTGAGGAAGCATGGAGAATACTATTTAGTGAGGAGAACAAGGGAGCGTCAGCCTTTGGAATGGACAGGCGCTGGACTTCGCAGGGATATTCTGCCTTATCTCCTCCTATATCCTGATTGTGCTGGGGTGCTCTATATCGATGTTGAGATGGGACTAATCAAAGAAATCACCTTAAGTACTGATTTGGATGATGCTGAGCAGGCATCGCATATTACAGATATATGGAGGACGAGATGAAGGGTCAACGGCATATTAAAATTAGGGAAATTATTTCCGGTCATGAGATCGAAACACAGGATGAGCTTGTAGAAGCACTGCGCCAGGCAGGGTTTCAGGTGACGCAGGCGACGGTATCTCGCGATATTAAGGAGCTTATGCTCATTAAGGTGCCTACTGATGATGGAAAGTATAAATATTCGCTGCCCACGGCGCAGCGCTATAATCCGGTACAGAAGCTGCAGCGGGCGCTTGTAGACAGCTTCGTTCATATCGACCATACCGGCAATTTAGTTGTGATGAAATGCTTGCCGGGGACAGCCAATTCAGTCGCAGTTCTGCTTGATAATATGGAATGGCCCGATCTTCTCGGAACGATTTGCGGGGATGATACGATTTTGCTGATATGCCGCGATGAACAGTATAGCCATTACGTTATTGATCAAATTATGGCATTTATTTCGTAATAGGCGGATTAATTATTTATTGTTGTAGATGTAATCATTGGCGAAGGGAGTGCCGTGACTTGCTGGTTCATTTATCCATTCGAAATTTAGCCGTTGTTGAAGCGGTTGATGTCACGTTTGACCGAGGCTTTCATGTGCTAACTGGTGAGACCGGGGCAGGTAAATCAATTATTATAGATGCGCTAGGGCTCATATCCGGCGGCAGAGGCTCTGCCGATTTGATCCGCTATGGCTGCGACAAGGCGGAGATGGAAGCCGCTTTTGAGTTGAAGGAACAACATCCCGTTTGGGCTATTTTGTCCAAGCTTGGCATTGCTGCGAATCCTGGAGATGCGTTAATTATTCGACGCGAAATTAGTGCTCAAGGGAAGAGTACAGCCCGCATTAACGGTCAACTGGTTAATTTGTCCATGCTGCGCGAGGTGGGCGAAAGCTTGATTAATTTACACGGTCAGCATGAACATCAGACCCTATTGCATCCAGAGAGGCATTTGAAGCTGCTTGATGCTTTTGGTGCTGATGACATTTCGCATGTAAAGGCAAGGTATCAGGAAGCTTATTCGGCCTTTCAACAAGTCGATAGAGAATGGAGAGAACTGCAAAGCACTAGTCAACAAGCGCTGCAAATGCTTGATTTATATCGTTTTCAACTGGAGGAAATTGCAGCCGCTGCACTGAAGCCAGGCGAAGATGAATTACTTTCTGAAGAAAAGGTCAAGCTATCCCATAGCGAGAAAATGATGGATTCCGTATCTGGAGCATATAATTTGCTCTATGGTCCCGAAGGACTAGAAGCCATTGCAAAAGCGATATCCCGATTAGAGGACGTGGCGAGTTATGATCCGAAGGGAATTTCGCCGTTGTTAGAGCAATTGAAATCGGCATATTATTTGCTTGAGGATGCTTCGTTTGGATTACGAGATTACCGCGACAACATTGAGTTTAATCCAGATCGTCTAGAGGAGGTTGAGGAACGTTTAGATCTGATCTCCTCGCTCCAGCGGAAGTACGGAGACGATGTCAAAGGAATTCTTCAATATTATGAGCAGATTTCTCTTGATACAGACATGCTTGAGAACAAGGACGAACGATTGGAGAAGCTAACTACGCAGCGGGAAGAACTGCTTCAGGTTGCACTTAAGGAAGCAGCAATGCTTAGCGAGGTGCGTAGGCAAAAGGCTGTAGAGCTTGCGCAGCAAATTGAGGTGGAGCTTAAGGATTTGCAAATGGGTCGTACGAAGATTGAAGTCAAGCTGGAAGTAGCTGACGATCCTCAGGGAGTGGCATGGAAGGGCCGCTTGGTACGTCTTAGCAAACAGGGGATGGATAGTGCGGAATTCCTAATATCGCCTAACCCTGGCGAGCCCCTTCGCTCCCTGAGCAAGATTGCCTCTGGCGGGGAATTATCCCGAATTATGCTCGCATTGAAGAGCATTTTTGCCCGCCATGACGAGGTGCCTGTGTTGATTTTTGATGAGGTTGATACTGGGGTTAGCGGTCGGGCAGCACAGTCTATCGCGGAGAAGCTGTATCGTCTGTCTGGTACGTGCCAGGTGTTCTCAATTACCCACCTTCCCCAAGTCGCGTGTATGGCGGATCAGCAATATTTAATCGAGAAAATCGTGACAGCAGGCCGTACGATGACCAGGGTGGAACATTTGGAGGAAGACGGACGAATTAATGAGCTTGCCCGTATGCTTGGGGGCGTAGAAATTACTGATCGGACACGTCATCATGCGCAGGAAATGCTTAAATTAGCCGAAGCACAGAAGGATGCGAAGTGACGAGTGGAACAATGATTGACAGTAATAAAAGACCACGCCCGGGGTATCTTATAGGTACGCAATTGGCGACCACCTTTTCGTCAAGCGAAAGAAGCTAAGGGAGCGTGACAGCCATTGAACCCGAACCTCAGGAGTAGATTTCTCGGTCTTTTATTTGCCTTCTTCTTTTGTTTTCTTGGCACGTCTGCCGTTGAAGGTCATTCGCCGATACTGCCGGATGAACTGCGTATGTTTCAAGGCCAGGGTGCACAAATCGATTTAGCCATACCGGTACTGGCAGAGGTTAGCGTTGATCGACCGGATGTCGTGATGCTGAACGATCAACCTAACTCTTCTATGAAGGTATCCCTCGGTTCTCCGCTTAAGCTCTCCTCGCTTAGCAGCGGAGAAGCCAAGCTCCGCATGAAGCTTTTTGGACAAATTCCTCTTAAGACAGTTAAAGTAAATGTCATGCCTGATTTAAAGGTCATACCAGGGGGACAAACGATCGGTGTAAAAGTCAAATCCGATGGCATTCTTGTTGTGGGGCATCATTTAGTCAATACAGACAAAGCCAAAATATCGCCGGGGGAGTCGGCTGGAATCCAGCCAGGTGATCTGATTACTCATGTGAACGGTTCTCGTCTTAGAGATGTCCACGAAGTAGCATCTTTGGTGGAGCAGGCAGGCAAGGATAATAAGCAGCTTCAAGTTATTTATAAACGAAACAATCGAAAATTTACTGTATCTTTAACCCCTGCCTTTGACAAACAGGACAAGGCCTGGAGATTAGGGTTATACATCCGCGACTCGGCGGCTGGAGTCGGCACTTTAACCTTCTATGCACCTAATCAGGGTGTTTATGGCGCACTTGGTCATGTAATTACGGATATGAACACGCAGACACCGATTGCCGTAGGTAGTGGGCAGATCCTCCAATCCAGTGTAACATCGATATCCAAAAGTGAGAGCGGAGATCCTGGAGAGAAACGAGCTCATTTTGTCAAAGAAGGCAAAACCCTTGGCACGATAGAGCGAAATACGCCTTTTGGCATATTCGGCAAGATGTCGGAAAATCCAGATTATAGCGTATATAAATCGCCGATTCCTGTTGCATTCTCCGAAGAGGTCAAGGAAGGGCCGGCAGAAATATTAACCGTTGTTGAGGGTCAGCAGGTTGAACGATTTAAAGTGGAAATTGCACATGTGTCCAAGCAGAGTGCGCCTCAGACTAAAGGCCTGGTTATTCGGATCATTGATCCTAGGTTGGTGGAGAAAACCGGTGGGATCGTTCAGGGGATGAGTGGAAGTCCTATCATTCAGAACGGTAAATTAATCGGAGCCGTAACACATGTATTTGTTAACGATCCGAGATCTGGCTATGGCTGTTTTATTGAATGGATGCTGCAAGATGCAGGAATTTTGAAGGGGAATGCGACATCAACCAATCTTAAGGCGAGTTAGCGCCTTAAGATTGGTTTTTTATTTTGTTTTTACTTAGAAAAAGCAGGTTTATAGCAGGTCTATGATTAAAGGCTAAAATTAAGAAATTTTAATTTGGGTGTGATTGTTTTTATTGTTTTTTACCTAGACATTTGCTTCATCAAGGTTTAGACTATATGCTTGTTGAGAATGGAAGGGTGTTTATCGAGGGATAAATTTAATAATTGTGTGTGCGGACGTCAGCATCATGTTAATTACGACATGGATACGTCAAGGCTTGTCGAATAGTGAGGAATTACATCACTATTTGTAAGTAACAATCAATTATATACCAAATGATTAAAAAAATAAATAAAAATAATTTTCGACAGAAGGAATTTACTTTTGAGTGTCGAATCCTTATCCTGGAAGAAGGATTAAGGAAACTCATAACATAAGGAGGAAGTCGTCAGTGCAAAAAATTGAAGTGTTGTTGGCGGATGATAATCGGGAATTCACGAATTTGCTTGCAGAGTACATTTCTGAGCAGGATGATATGGTTGTTTCAGGTATCGCCTATAACGGCGAGGAAGTTTTGGAGATGATTGAACATGCTTCTAAAGTTCCGGATGTGCTGATCCTGGATATCATTATGCCGCACTTGGATGGATTGGGTGTGCTGGAACGTTTACGCGATATAAATGTATCTCCACAGCCAAAGATCATAATGCTGACTGCCTTTGGACAAGAGAATATTACACAACGTGCAGTCCAGCTTGGAGCATCCTATTATATTCTCAAACCATTCGATATGGAGGTTCTTGCCAATCGAATTCGCCAGCTGGTTGGAATTCAAAGTTTATCCTCCAGCAGTTCATCGTCTTCATCCTTTACGAAGTCAAATGTAGTGCCGCTTGGTAAAGGCAAAAATCTCGATGCAAACATTACTTCGATCATCCATGAAATCGGTGTTCCTGCCCATATTAAGGGGTACCAATATTTACGGGAAGCTATCACCATGGTTTACAACAATATTGAAATTTTAGGCGCAATCACCAAAACATTGTATCCTGCGATTGCAGAGAAATTTAAGACGACTCCATCACGTGTTGAGCGGGCGATTCGCCATGCTATTGAAGTAGCTTGGACACGAGGCAATATCGACAGCATAAGTCATCTGTTTGGTTACACGATAAATATTAGTAAATCCAAGCCAACAAATAGCGAATTTATTGCTATGGTGGCTGATAAACTGAGAATTGAGCACAAGGTGAGTTGAAAAGCTGAAGACAAGCGGAATCAAGATGATTGATCTTCCCGATATTTTATCGGAAATTGCTCGGAGACTCCGATAAAGTATTGGGTAATCAGTTTGACATTCCAATTAATATTAACTTCTTCCTTCTAGAGTTAACAACTGCATAAACAATTATGATTTTAGATCGCCCATCTTGTCGGCTACCCCGAGAGATGGGCGATATTATTTTTTTGTAATTAGCGCATTTCACGTCAAAAAACTCCAGAACCATAA
Source organism: Paenibacillus lentus (assembly GCF_003931855.1). Taxonomy (NCBI): domain Bacteria; kingdom Bacillati; phylum Bacillota; class Bacilli; order Caryophanales; family Paenibacillaceae; genus Paenibacillus; species Paenibacillus lentus. Next base: position 3,070,388 of record NZ_CP034248.1, read on the forward strand.
GGTAGCTGGAGAGAGAATTAAAAAAAGGTTATGAAGAACAATATCTTCATTCTCATTGTATAATTTTAATAATACAAATTCAAGTAGAATTAGTTGGAAATTTACAAATTCGGCAGCTGCGGCAGTAGGTCTCAGGAATAGTCGAACAGTTGACAAATTTCATACACTCATTATAATGTGAATATGAGCATATGATCATATACGAATGGGGAGTGGGTTTTTAATGGATAAAAATCAACATGCTACATTAAGATCAGACATTATTGACAATGTATCGACCACGTTTAAAGCACTCGCTGATCCGACACGGATTCGTATTCTTTATTTGTTGTCTGAAGAGGAATGCGCAGTGTCCCATATCGCGGAGATATTGGAATTATCACAGTCGGCAGTGTCGCATCAGCTCAGTTTGTTAAGGAATTTACGGCTCGTGAAATATAGGAGAGAGGCTAACACGTTGTATTATTCTTGTGATGATGATCATGTCATTTCTTTGCTGAAGCAGGCGATAAGTCATGTTGATTGTGACTAGGAGGTGAGCTCATATGAAGCATCAAAAGGAATCACATAAACATAATCATGATCATGTTCATGGACATGGACATGGTCACATGCATCATCATTCCGGTCATTTTCACGGTCATACGCATGGGCATGGGTACGAAGGTGCGAGAGCAGGAAATATTAAAGGACTTGTTATTGCGTTGGTCATTACGTCAGGGATCGCGTTGTTGGAGTTTTTTGGCGGAATTGTGACTCGTAGTTTGGCGTTGCTTTCTGATGCGGGTCATATGCTCAGCGATGCTAGTTCTCTCTTACTGAGCCTACTCGCTATTTGGTTCGCTGGGCGTGCGCCGACAGCCACAAAAACCTTTGGCTACTATCGTTTAGAGATTTTAGCAGCATTTCTGAATGGTTTAACCTTGTTTGTTATTGCTGGATTTATTATTTGGGAAGCCTATCAGCGGATTTTCGACCCTCCTACGGTAGCCAGCGGAACGATGATTCTTATTGCCATGGTTGGTCTTCTTGCCAACCTCATTAGTGCATGGACTCTCATAAGGCAAGGTGATGTTAAGGAGAATCTAAACCTTAGAAGTGCATATTTGCATGTGCTTGGTGATGCTCTTGGCTCGGTTGGTGCGATTCTCGCCGGGATTGTAATGTACTTTTTCGGCTGGTATATTTTTGACCCTATTATTAGTGTGTTTGTTGCCTTACTCATATTGAGAGGGGCATGGGGCATTATTACTCAAACGGTTCATATTTTGATGGAAGGCACGCCTCCCTCCATGAATAAAGATGAGGTGTCAGCTCGATTGGGACAGATTGAAGGTGTGATTGAGGTGCATGATTTGCACATTTGGACGATTACTTCGGGAATCGATTCGCTAAGCTGTCATCTCGTCGTAGAATCAAGCAGGGACAGCCAGGACGTACTTCAAACTGCTATTGATTTATTAGAGCAGCAGTTTTCTTTGACTCACGTCACGATTCAAATCGAAGCTCCGCGGACTAGACATGCAGAGCTGCTGGTGTAATTGAAAAGGAGCTGATTCCTATGGATGCAGTTAATCTGGTAAGTTTCACTTTATTCTTAATTTTTTTATCGAGTTATCTTATGAAATTATGGATGCTTCGAGTCAATAGCCAAATAAAAGCGAATGTCCTTGGAAAGTCAGGAAAACCGCTGCAAACTCGGGTCGCAGAAATGGGCGTTAAGGTCGCGACGATGGCTTGGGGAGTGTTATGGTTCGCGTTAAGTATTTTTGGCGATGCGTGGCTCAAACCAATGTCCATTCCTGGTGGAGATGGGAGGACAGTCCTTTTGTTAAGTGCTGCTGGTCTGTTGTTTATGGGGACGGGAATACTATTTTTCATCACTGCGATGCTTAATATGAAGACATCCTGGAGGGTCGGGATCGACAGTGCCACTTCAACGGATTTAATTACAGGTGGCATATATCGTTTTAGTCGAAATCCCGCCTTCGTCGGATTTGATCTCATGTTTATTGGTTTGTCTCTTACCTATTTGAACTATGTAACCTTACTCGTATGCCTCATCAACATCATCTTTATGCATCTGCTTATTCGCCAGGAGGAACGGTACTTGGAGCGCGTTTTTGGGGATACATATCGAAATTATGCAAAACATACCCCCAGATATATCGGATTTCTGAAGTAAATACACGGCCTAGCTTGTCAAAAATGAAAAATCTAGCTTCAATCGCTTCGCTGTTGGCTTTATTAATGTCTCATCAACCACCCTTGATCTAGTTGAAGAACCCGTATCATCAGTTTGTGATACAATAATTGGAGCGGGCTGTAGCTGTAACTGCAGTTCCTACTTGTAATAATGTTGCTTTAAGAGGAGCAGGACAATGAACAATATTTCATTCGACGAGGAAAAATATAAAGCGCTACTTCATGATCCTTCATTATCGGAGCACCAAAGAACGATGATCGAGGAATTGCTGCAAGCGGCTGGACAACTGTCCGCCGAAAATAGGAGACTCCGGCGGACCTTGTTGCGGGTATCCTCCAGCGGCCCCAGGATGTCTACGAAGCTGAAGGATGCATTATATGAATAGAGGTTGACCGCGGAACTCTATCGAAAAAATAACAAAACCCTCTTAACTTGGCTTATAAGGCCTGGTCCAAGAGGGTTTTGTTGTTTATGAAGTCGTATGAAGAGGGAATTGCTTTAAGAAGATGGGTTATTGGTTTTTTTCTTGAAGCGCGGGCCTAAATAATTTCGTTTATGATCGCGGAAATAAATCCAGCCGCCCAAAAAACCGATTCCAGCTGCGAATAAGACAACGCCGAAACCGAAATCAAGCCAATCGAAATGGACATGGGTTAAAGAATCATCACCGTGTCTCGACATGTATAGAAATAAAGCATCCTTCATTTTGAGGAAGCCGACCATTGCTGCAATACCGGGTATTACGAGAATAATGATTGCGATAAAACGGGATATGATTAATTTCATGAGCTCAATAGTTCCTTTCCCCTTAAAGTAAGTCGTGTAAATGATCGATGCTCAGTTATGCTCAGTTTACGTTAATCATACCTTCTTCTTATGAGGCTGTCTATTTCGTTCTTTGTTTGTAATGTGATGAAAACGAGGTACAATAATAAACAAGAAGTATGTCTGGTAATTTTTTGGGGATAGGTGGAGATTGGTTATGACAATAACATGTGATGTAGCGATTCTTGGCGGAGGAACAGGAGGTTATGTGGCGGCGATTCGCGCGGCCCAGCTCGGCAAGCAAGTGGTTATCATCGAGCAGGACAAGCTGGGAGGGACGTGTCTGCACCGCGGTTGTATCCCGAGCAAGGCGCTATTGCGCAGTGCGGAGCTATACGCTCAAATGAAGGACAGCGCTAGCTATGGAATTGAGACAAGTGGGTTAACTCTTGTTTTCCCAAAGGTGCAGCAAAGAAAGCAAGATATTGTGAATCAGCTTCATAGTGGAGTTCAATATTTGATGCGTAAACATAAAATCCAGGTTATCCATGGAAGAGGCAGAGTGACAGGCCCTTCTATCTTTTCGCCTAAAAGCGGGGCTGTTGCAGTTGAGCTGCATGACGGAGAAATGGAAACGATTGTGCCAACCAATCTGATCATTGCGACCGGATCGCGGCCACGAACATTACCAGGGCTGGAGCCCGATGGGCAGTACGTGCTGAGCAGTGATGAGGCCCTGTTGCTGGAAGTGCTGCCATCTTCCATCATTATCGTTGGCGGGGGCGTAATCGGGGTGGAGTGGGCTTCCCTTCTTCACGATTTTGGCGTGAAGGTAACGGTGGTTGAGTCAGCCTCACAGCTTCTTCCGAATGAGGATGAAGAAGTGGCGCGTGAGTTGCAGAGACAACTGCAGCGTCGAGGCATTGAAATTATGACCGGCTATCAGGTACAGCCAGACTCAATGTCAAAGAACGACAAGGGATTGGTCATAATGGCAGCGAAAGGCGAAGAAACGGTACAATTGCAAGCGGACAAGCTGCTGGTATCGGTTGGGCGGCAAGCGAATATCGAGAATATTGGGCTTGAAAATACAGATATCGGTTTGCATCAGGGATTCATCCGCGTAAATGATGCGATGCAAACGACCGAACCTCATATTTATGCGATAGGTGACTGCATCGGTGGATTGCAGCTCGCCCATGCGGCTAGCCATGAAGGGCTGGTAGCTGTGCATCATTTAGCCGAACAGCCGCCTCACGGTTACAATGATCGTCATGTGCCTCGCTGCGTGTACACTCGGCCCGAGGTGGCTTCTGTAGGATTTACGGAAAAGGAGGCAAAGGAGCAGGGGAGGGACGTAAAAGTTGGAAAAGTCCCGTTCTCGGCGATTGGCAAAGCGCTTGTACACGGCGAAAAGGAAGGGTTTGTAAAGGTGATCGCTGATCGTAAGACCGATGATATTATTGGCGTGCATATGATCGGTGCTCATGTAACGGAGTTGATTAGTCAAGCGGCGCTTGCTCAGGTATTGGATGCAACCCCTTGGGAGATAGGTCAGACCGTCTTTGCCCATCCATCGCTGGCCGAAATATTGGGAGAGGCCGCATTAGCTGTGGATGGCATGGCTATTGGAATATAGGCCAGAAATCGAATTAGTCACATAAACAACACAAAGGGTTTAAAGAACATTTTCTTTTTGGGAGGAAAGGGATTATAATAAGGTTAACCCAAGTCTTAGTACCAGGTTTTAAGATAAGAGCAAACATGAATCAAAGACTAGAGGGTTCTAATCAAAGGAGGTAACTCCCATGAACGCAAAAATTTCAACGAAGACACAGCCTAAGCATGAGCAGCTTGGGTTATCAGATGCTGAAGTCGTGGACATGTACAAATATATGCTGATGGCACGCAAGTTCGACGAGCGTAACTTGTTGCTGCAGCGGGCGGGCAAAATTAACTTCCACGTTTCTGGCATCGGACAGGAGGCTGCGCAGGTTGGGGCAGCTTTTGCTTTAGATCGCCAGAACGATTATTTCCTTCCGTATTACCGCGACTATGGCTTTGTTATGTCAGTGGGAATGACGCTGGAGGAATTAATGCTGTCCGCCTTTGCCAAAGCGGATGACCCGAACAGCGGGGGACGGCAAATGCCGGGCCATTTCGGCAGCAAAAGGCTTCGGATCGTTACCGGTTCGAGCCCGGTAACTACCCAGGTTCCGCATGCTGTTGGCATTGCGCTTGCCGCAAAAATGCAGAAGAAGGAATTCGTATCCTTTGTTACTTTTGGAGAAGGTTCCAGTAATCAGGGAGATTTTCACGAAGGATTGAATTTTGCCGGCGTTCAGAAGTTGCCGGTCATTTTCATGTGTGAAAACAATCAATACGCGATCTCGGTACCCGTGAAGAAGCAGCTTGGCGGTAAAGTAAGTGACCGAGCGCTAGGCTACGGATTTCCGGGCATTCGAGTAGATGGTAACGATGCCCTGGAGGTGTACCGCGTCGTGAAGGAAGCCCGCGAGCGGGCGGTTCGCGGTGAAGGGCCGACGCTAATTGAAGCGATGATGTATCGTCTGTCTCCGCATTCTACCTCAGACAATGATCTCGTATACCGCACGAAGGAAGAAGTTGAGGAGAATTGGAAGAAGGACGGAATCCCGAAGATGAAGAACTATTTGATTGAGAATGGGCTTTGGAGTGAAGAGCAGGACGAGGCACTTGCGAGACAAATTCAGTCGCAGTTGAAGGAAGCGATCGAGCGGGCAGAGAATGCGCCCTTTCCTAAGCCAGAAGATACGCTACTGCATGTGTATGCGGATAGCGAAGGGGAGGAATAATCATGCCGGTAATGGAATATATCGACGCTATTCGTCTTGCCATGAAGGAAGAAATGGCGCTTGACGACAACGTATTCGTGCTTGGAGAAGACGTTGGAATTAAGGGCGGGGTGTTCACCACGACGAAGGGACTGCAGGAGCAATTTGGTGAGCAGCGCGTACTGGATACGCCTTTGTCGGAATCTGCAATCGCTGGTGTAGCGATTGGGGCCGCTATGTACGGAATGAAGCCGATCGCCGAAATGCAATATTCCGATTTTATGCTGCCCGCAACAAATCAAATCATCAGCGAAGCAGCCAAAATCCGCTATCGCTCCAATAATGACTGGAGCTGCCCGGTCGTCATTCGCGCGCCGATCGGCGGGGGAATATTCGGCGGCCTGTATCATTCTCAATGTACGGAATCAATTTTCTTTGGAACGCCAGGGCTCAAAATTGTAGCTCCATATTCGGCATACGATGCGAAAGGGCTGCTTAAAGCAGCGGTTCGCGATCCGGATCCTGTATTGTTTTTTGAGAACAAGAAATGTTATAAGCTGATCAAAGAAGATGTGCCTGAGGATGACTATGTCGTTCCCATTGGCAAGGCGAATGTGCTGCGGGAAGGAACGGACATTACCGTAATTGGGTATAGCTTGCCGCTGCATTTTGCGATGCAGGCTGCGGAGGAGCTTGCAGCAGAACAAGGAATCAGCGCTCATATCTTGGATTTGCGTACGCTGCAGCCGCTAGATCGGGAATCGATTATCGCATCAACACGCAAGACTGGAAAAGTATTGATTATACATGAGGATAATAAGACCGGCGGTGTCGGCGCGGAAGTATCGGCTATTATTGCGGAGGAATGCTTATTTGAGCTGGATGCGCCAATTGCGAGGCTCTGCGGGCCGGATGTTCCGGCAATGCCGATCAGCCCGCCGATGGAGAAGTTCTTTATGCTAAGTAAAGATAAGGTCAAGGAAGCCATGCTTCAATTGGCTCTGTATTAATGGGAGTGAGACGATATGTCATCAAATAAAACAGTACAGGATGTCGTGATGCCACAGCTTGCGGAATCGCTCGTATCAGCGACCATTGCCAAGTGGTTGAAGAAGCCGGGAGATTCTGTAGAGCAGTATGAGCCGATTTGTGAGGTTATTACTGATAAGGTAAATGCTGAAATACCATCTACCCTGGATGGGGTCATGGGTGAGTTGCTGGCTGAAGAAGGACAAGAGATCGAGGTTGGAGCCGTGATTTGCAGAATCGAGACAGGAAAAAATGAAGCTGTTAACGCCTTAGCCGGAGCCTCTTCGGCAACTGCTTCTACGGGCCAGCCTCCGGCAGCATCTTTGGATACTGAAGTGCCAGGAGCAACAGGCGATCAATCACAGCGCAGTCGATTTTCTCCTGCCGTTCAGACGCTAGCACAGGAGCATGGTCTAGATCTAAGGGCTATTTCCGGTAGTGGACTTGGCGGCCGAATTACCCGTAAGGATGTGCTGAATTACTTGGAGAGCAACAAAGGCGCAGTTGCGGGCGCCGGGCAAAATGATTACCAAGCCTCCGCCCCGGCCCAAATGTCTCCAGCATCCCGGCAGGTACCAGCGAATACACCGCCTGCAGAGGCATCACCTTCGCTGGCTGATCTAAGCCAGGCGTCCGTGGAGCCCGTGCGCAACTCTGGCCTGCATTTGTCGGAGACGCCGAAAATTCCGACGATTGAAGTTGAGGGCAGCGACCGTTCAGAGTATTTCATCGATGTAACACCAATTCGAAATACGATTGCTACGCGAATGCGCCAAAGCGTGTCGGAAATTCCTCATGGCTGGATGATGATCGAGGTCGATGTGACCAATTTGGTGCAGCTGCGCAATAAGCTCAAGGATGAATTCAGGCAAAGAGAAGGTGTGAACCTAACCTATCTCGCTTTCCTACTTAAAGCCGTTGTCGGCGCCATTAAGGACTATCCGATTATGAATTCCGTGTGGGCGGTCGATAAGATTATCGTCAAGCGCGATATTAACATTTCACTTGCCGTCGGTACGGAGGATTCCGTTATGACCCCGGTTATCAAGAAGGCGGATCAGAAGAATATCGCTGGACTGGCCAGAGAGATCGAAGATCTGGCGACGAAGGTCAGAGCCGGCAAGCTTAAGCTGGATGACATGCAGGGCGGAACGTTTACGGTTAATAATACGGGGTCGTTCGGCTCTATCCTAACTCAGCCGATTATCAATTATCCGCAAGCGGCGATTCTGACGTTTGAATCGATTGTGAAGAAGCCCGTTGTCATTAACGATATGATTGCCGTTCGGTCGATGGCGAATTTATGTCTGTCACTTGATCATCGTATCCTGGATGGGGTGATTTGCGGCAGATTCATGCAGCGAGTCAAGGACAATATGGAGAGCTACTCTCTAGATACACAAGTTTATTAATACAGCTTCATTAAGCCATATGATGTAAGTCTTCATGAATCAATAGAAAGGCGATGAACCGTATGACGAGATCTTTGGAAGTCAGATATTTCCCGATGATGGAATACGGAGAGGCCTGGGAGAGGCAGAAAGAGATCGTGAAGGCGATTGACGAGGGACAGCAGCAGGGACACCTGCTGCTTCTTCAGCATCCGCCAACGTATACGATTGGCTCTTCGCGCCATCCGGAGCACTTGCTGCTGAGTCCGGAGGAGCTGAAGGAACGTGGGATTTCCCTGTTTGAAATCGATCGGGGAGGAGATATTACATATCATGGACCTGGTCAGCTTGTCGGATACCCGCTGCTTTGGCTCGACGGGAATAAGGGGATTGATCTGCATGGTTATTTAAGAGAAATCGAGCAGGTTATCATCAATTACTTGGCTCAGTACGGAATTACAGGTCAGCGGAAATCGGGGTACACCGGCGTGTGGGTGGGGGATGCTAAAATTGCTGCGATCGGCGTGAAATTCAATAAATGCCGCCAGAGAAAAGGATTTATTACAAGCCATGGCTTTGCGTTCAACATTAAATCCGGGATTCAGGAAGAGGGATTCCGCGGTATCATCCCCTGCGGCATTCAAGAATTTGGCGTAACATCTTTGGAGGATATGACAGGGCTTGTCCTTTCGGTAGAACAGGTTGCCCGTGAAATCGTGCCGTATTTTAATGAGGTGTTTCAAATTAACGAGCTTAACGCATACTGGGAATAGCTTGCTCTAGCGAATAAGCAGCGGCTCAAGGAACGCCAGCAGCATAGAGCCAATCATGGCGGATAGCATAAGGTATACGACGAATTTGAACCATTTTTTTTGCATCATAAATTTTAGAAGCTCCTTTAACTTGTACTTGATCTATATATCTTAATATTAGCGTAAAAAAGAAAGCGAGGAAAGTCCAGTGATTAACAAGGACAGAATCATCGCACAGTTTATGCAATTAGTGCAAATCGATAGCGAAACGAAGAATGAGCGAAAAATAGCCGATTTCTTAAAATTCAAGTTCACCGAGCTTGGATTAGATGTCGTCGAAGACGACTCACAGAAGAGAACCGGACATGGAGCAGGCAATTTAATAGCTACTTTGCAAGCAACATCAGGTATCCAAGTGGAGCCGTTTCTGTTCACCTGCCATATGGATACCGTTGCACCTGGAAATGGAATTAAGCCAATCGTTGGGGAGGATGGTTGGATTCGCAGTGATGGAACAACGATTCTCGGTGCGGATGATAAGGCGGGTTTAGCTGCTCTGCTTGAAATAATTCAGGTGTTGAAGGAACAGCAGCTTCCCCATGGGCAGATCCAGTTTGTCATCACTGTCGGGGAGGAATCGGGGCTTCTCGGTGCGAGAGCCATGGATCGGAATCTTGTTGATGCTAGCTTCGGCTTCGCGATGGATTCGAATGGGGAAGTCGGCTCGATTTGTGTGGGCGCTCCGACCCAAACACGAATCGAGATTGAAATATTTGGCAAATCTGCACATGCCGGTGTAAACCCTGAGGATGGGATCAGTGCGATTCAGGTAGCAGGCAAGGCAATCGCCCGGATGAAACTAGGGCGCATCGATGAGGAAACAACGGCCAATATCGGCAAGTTTGAAGGTGGCGGGCCAACGAATGTCGTTACTGATTATGTCAAGCTATATGCCGAAGCACGCAGTCTGTCCCAAGAGAAGGTGGAGAAACAGCTCGCGCTGATGAAGGATGCTGTGGATACGGCTTGCCGTGATTTTGGCGCCAGAGGGGAGTTTACAAGCACTACGATCTACCCAGGCTTTCATCTTAGAGAGCAGGACGCCGTCGTTCAGCTGGCTCAAAAAGCAGCAGGCAAGCTCGGGCTTTCCGGACAAACCTTCACCTCTGGCGGAGGCAGTGATGCTAATATCATCAATGGATTCGGAATTCCAACGGTAAATCTTGCTGTAGGATATGAAGGGATTCATACGACGGAGGAACGCATCAAGAGCGAAGATATCGTGAAACTGGCTGAGTATGGTCTGGAAATCGTTGCGCAAACGGTGAATTCCTAAATGGCGAATCCTTAGTAAAAATTTGATGAAGGTGTCCTGATAACTGAACCTGGGTTGTCTGTGGCACCTTCTTCCTATTAGTTCAGATGGACGGCTCTGGAGTGTTGTAAATTTCTTTGTTGGGCGGGACTCCATATTGTATGCCAATTTGATTTGTTAACAACGAGCAAAGTTTGTTGAATCTTGTCTAGATACTTATCGATTTTGAGCCTGGCCTCTTCGGCAGGATGGTAAAGCTCAATGCGTCTATACAGGTTGGTTATCGTTTCGTGCAAGTAGCAGGATGCCGCGCCAAAACGTGCCTGTGCCATATCGGGGGCTTGCTGAATGAGTGCATTAAAAATGTGGGAAGCTTCCGCATAGTTTGCATCATCATGTAGCATTTCCGCCGAAATAAACGCGGCCTGTTGGAATATGCGCTGGGCGCCTAATGAAAGCGGATCGGGAAGCCGGGAAAGATGATTTTTCGCAGCAATGTTATACCCTTCTCGGTAAAGAGCATCAATGAACAGGCATTGCAGATAATGATCGCCAGATGAAGCCAGCTTAAAGGCTAATTCATTCAATCCATACTTGACTGCTTGACCGATGAAAGCAGCTAAGCGGGAAAAAGGGATGTTCTTGGGCAGGCTGCCTCCCTGAATTTGAAGCTGGCAAATATCGAATAACTGATTCATTTTATTACTGAGCTTTGCATCATCGACCTGTGTAGTGTTTTTCAGGCATCTCTCGATGAAGGCAGTAGCTTGCTCTACGCAGCCGATATGGATCAATGCTTCGGCATACTTCAATCGCATGGGCTCCTCGTGCAGCAGCTCCGGGGTAATCAGCGCTGCAGCGCTATGATAGGCTCCAAGCTGATATAAGATGGAGACGAGTAGATTTTTGCCGTTCGGAAGCTTGTCCTGCTCTATGAGATCCCTTAGCGTATTACAAATATCTTCATCGCTTGTATGGGAGCGATGCAGGTTAAGCCCGATTTGCAGCAATCGCTGCTCATATTTTGGTAAGGGAACTGTCGCGGCTTGCATGAAGGATTCACATCTCTCACTCGTATTCACGGTCGATCACCTTCGAATATAAATTCAGCCGACACGCAATAAAATCTTTCAACTTTCTAGTTGGTTCAGATTGCTGCTGCCATTGGTTTAGCATTATACGAATTTGCCAGGCCTTGCCTTGGGCGCGAAGAGAGTTGTCCGAGAAATAGCTCTTCATCAGCGATACCCCTTTCTTATTCGGGTTTAGTATAATAACAACATATGTTTATAAAGGACAAGTTATGAATGCGAATCATTAGGGAGGATTTCAATGACATCAGCAAACGATAAGTTAAAAGAAACTACCGTATCTACGGAGCATATTTTTGCGGGTAAAGTCATCTCTTTGCAAGTGGATACGGTTCAGTTGCCCGACGGTACCCAGGGTAAGCGGGAAATCGTGAAGCACCCGGGCGCCGTAGCCGTCCTGGCTGTCCATAATGGTCGATTGCTGCTCGTGGATCAATATCGCCAAGCGATGGGGCGCTGTGAGTTGGAAATTCCGGCAGGGAAGCTAGAACAGGGTGAGGATCCGCTGGAGGCGGCAAGACGCGAACTGGAGGAGGAGACGGGGTATCGCTGCAGCCAGCTGACTCTTCTGCATTCCTTTTACACGTCGCCAGGATTTGCCGACGAATTGATTCATTTATATTGGGCCGATGACTTAACTGAAGGTGAAGCATCACCGGACGAGGACGAATTTCTGGAAATCATTCAAGCAACCTTCGAGGAGACGCAGCAGTACATCGCGGAAGGGCGAATTTCGGATGCTAAGACGATTTTAGCCGCCTATATATGGCAGCAAAGACGGTCTGTTCATCACGGAAACCAAGGTATATGAGTATGACCGATAAAGTATCAGTCACAAGCACCGATAGTGTCTGCGGTGGGGAATCCTTAGGAAGGTGCTTCGCAGATCTTCATGTACACATTGGGCGGACCAACGCGGGTAATCCCGTTAAAATCAGCGGCAGCCGGAATTTGACTTTTGGCAATATCGCAAGGGAAGCAGAGGAACGCAAAGGGATCTCCCTGATTGGGATTATCGACTGCCATTCTCCGGGCGTACAGCAGGATATCGATAATTATCTCCAGGCCGGCGAGATGAAAGAGCTGCAGGAGGGGGGGATCGCCTACGGAGGAACGACGATTCTGCTGGGCAGTGAGCTTGAAATTCGCGAGCCGGGGATGGGGCCGGCTCATTTGCTCGTTTTTTATCCAGATATAGCATCGATGAAATCCTTCACGAAATGGCTGGAGAAGTATATGAAGAACGTGCATTTGAGTTCGCAGCGCGTATATGTCCCTGCTCGAAAGCTCCAGCAAGAAGTGTACGAAAGAGGTGGCCTTGTTATCCCGGCGCATATTTTTACTCCTCATCGCAGCATATACGGCAGCTGTGCGCCTCAAATGGCGCAGGTGCTGGATCTTGAGCGGGTTAGCGCTGTGGAACTGGGTCTGAGCGCGGATAGCGAAATGGCGGGTTTGCTCAGCGAACTGGATCCCTACACGATACTTACGAACTCAGATGCTCATTCCCTGGGTAAAATCGGCAGGGAGTATAATGAGCTGCGGATTGCCAAGCCAAACTTCCAGGAGTTTGAGAAAGCTCTGAAAAGGAAAGAGGGAAGAGGGGTAGCTGCCAATTACGGTTTGAATCCGCGTCTAGGAAAGTATCACCGGACATTTTGCGGCGGATGCAGCTATATTATCGACGAGGCGGACATCGCGGTTGAACGTTGTCCATATTGCGGCTCTACGAAGCTGGTGCGCGGTGTACAGGATCGGATACGCTCTATCGCGGATCGGAGAGAACCTGCAGTTCCGGCGCATCGCCCGCCTTATCATTACCAGGTGCCGCTAGAGTTCATTCCGGGTCTCGGGCCTGCAAAATTTGAAGCATTGCTGCGGGCCTTTGGAACGGAGATGAATATTTTGCATCAGGTGTCTGAGCAGGAACTGTCTGAGGTCGTCGGCAGCGAACTTGCCGGAAGCATCTGTGCAGCGCGAGTAGGACGCCTAGCCCTATCTTCGGGCGGTGGCGGAACATACGGCAAGGTTGATAAATCAAAAGGATTGAGCAAATAGAGCATAAGCGAGCGGGCTTGTTCATATTTTTACTAAAGAGGTTTTCGTTCGTTCTAGTAAATCATGTGAACAAATCATGTGAACATTGAAAGGAGTATGCCCGCATGCTTCGACCTTTTCGTTATGCTCTGAAGGATCAGACCCCTTTGTATGTATTTGTATCGGTGCTTTTTCTAATGGGTGTCGTGTTCGGCGCGCTGATGGTCAATGCTCTTACATTTGAGCAGCAGCAGGATTTGTCTCGTTATTTGGGGAATTTCTTTATGTCCGTCAACGAGGGTGGAGCTGATTTTTACCCATTAACGTTATGGGAAGTTGCACTCCTGCATTTGAAATGGCTGGGATTGATTTGGATTTTGGGGTTATCAGTCATCGGACTTCCGGGGATTCTTATTCTGGATTTCCTGAAGGGCGTTCTGATCGGTTTTACCGTTGGTTGTTTAGTGGGCCAATTTACGTGGAAAGGCCTGTTGTTCGCTATGGTATCCGTCGCTCCGCACAATTTGCTTATTATCCCTGTGCTGCTGATTGGCAGCGTGGCGGCTATCGGCTTTTCACTGAATATTATTCGAAATCGAGTGCTGATGAACCGTAGCGGGAGCGCCGCACGCCCTTTTTTGACTTATACGGCGCTAACTCTAGTTCTGGCCGTAGTCATGCTGGGTGCCTCATCCTTTGAAACCTGGGTTACCCCGGTCATGATGGGATGGGTTACTCCGATGATGCAGTAAATAGCCTTGAATCTATTGGTTTTATTGGGTTTGTGGACGGTATAAAGAACAATAAAAACACGAAAAAATCACATTTACTGCGTTTCTTCTGGATTAAGGATACTCCCAAAGTGAATTTTCACTTTTTCGGTAGCATCCTTTTTCATTTTTTTAGTTACATGTGTATATGCCTAAAAATATGGGGAGTCGTCTTCTATGCGACAGATGTTCTCTTTAAGATACGATTTATTCGTTCCAAAAGTAATTTGCTATTTTTGCGAATTTAATTATCTCATAGAAGTAAAACTTTCATCGTAAAAATCCTGGTTGGATTTTTACAACGTCCTCACCTGGTCGCTAGATTTTAATTCCGTTGGCATTATAATTATACTATCCTCATGCTCAATAGTTTTAATTGATCCGACAGTCTTTGGTGGTGTAAGCTCATAATTGTACATATTGTTCTCTGATGAGTACAAAGTTTTCGTTATTCGTAGCTCGCGAGTTTTGAAGTTAATGTTGGTCCATTTAGGGCACAAAGTTCCCCAGAACGTAATCCGCTGAAAGCAAACAAATAAAAAGCCTCTTTATCCCCATAAAGACCGCAATTTACAGCTTCGAGAAATTCACGAAGCTCCTCGTTCTTCAGATATTTCTCTCCAATTAACACGACCAGCAATGATAACCAAACTAATGAGAATTTATCTTCTATTTCCCCTCTAGCAGGAAATGGTTACTACATCAAAAAAGTTACAGGGCCAAACAACAGCTAACGCAGCAAATACGGCAGCAGCGGCAGCGGTTACCGGAATACCGTTTGCATTACGTAATATTATTGTGTATAAACCTCCAATCGATGCTATTTTTGGAGTTTATAGCCTAGATGCGCCCTCATTGATTTCAGTAAATACTTTGAATGTGGGCGGGCGTATCGGAGGTGCTACAAGCCAGCAAGTGTTTGAGATAATTAGCGGAGGGTTTAAGTTTGATTTTATAACATCTATTAGATATTCCGCCACATGGGGGTATACCGTAATGGAGTGAAAAAAATCCCTGTGAGTAGTAACGGGAGGAAAGCTTTGGACTGCATTTCCTCTCGCGGGATATAACAATTCGAAGGGTGTTGAAGATGATCAAAGTGTCTCCCTAAAGTGAAATTTTCTGTCCTCTCCACGTCCCCTTACTGTCCGCACTAAGGCCAATAAATACCTTGTGCTTCTTATAGTATGAATGTAGCAGAGATAAGAATTAGCTACTGAGAACTATAAAAAGCGGAGGTATTTATCCATGGCAAAAACAGATTGGACATTAACAGATACAGTGAAACCGGATGACTTCAATAACATTGGGCGAGAAATTAATCAGTTGCGTATGGATGTGGATCATATTGAGGTTCCAACGGCATCGTTAACGGAAGCGGGGATTGTACAACTTTCGAATGCAACGAATAGTACAAGTGAAGCACAGGCAGCAACCTCAAAGGCAGTAAAGTTGGCCTACGATGCGGCCGCAGCAGCCCAGACTACAGCCAATGCAGCAAACTCAGCATCAGCAGCGGCTTTTCAGCTTGGCAATGAGCGGAAAGCGGAAGTGGTTGCCGCGCTTGTTGCCAAAGGAATTTCGGCATCCACGAGCGAGAGTTGGGATTCGTTGATTGCGAAGATGGCAGGGATTATCAAGGCGACTGGGAATGCTACAGCGGCGCAATTGCTACAAGGTTATACAGCTTCAAACGCAAGTGGGGCATTCACTGGAACGATGATCAACCGTAGCGCAGAAGCACACCACCAACTAGCGACAGATACAGCCAGAGAGCCGGGGATTAGAGTGTTTTTTCAGCCACCAGCTGGGTACTATAATGGCAGCTCGTGGGTATATGCAGCGTCACCGCAGCTTAGTTCGGGTAATCTGCCCAAAGATGTGAACATATTTGGCATACAAGGAATTTTAGAACGGTTAACCACAGCTGAAAAGGAAGCTTTGGCCTATGCTATTACAACTAAAAGTATACCTGCATCGGTCGACGATTCTAACACCGTTTTGGCGCAAAAGATTCACCAAATACCCATGAAGAGAACAGCACAGGGCGAAGGTGTTACAGAATCTAACGGTCATATTGTGGTTCGAGGTATGGATTTTTATCCTCAAACATTTTTCTATCGTTACAAGCGTTGGAGTAATTATTTCGGGGTGGCGCATCGCGGGACTATGTCAACAAGTATCGTAATTGACGACGGTCGTTATAAGACATTCGGAGGTAGTTGGTATCAAGGTGGTCTTAGAATAGATACCAATACAGGCAAAGCTGATGAACCATTCGCATGGTATGCCATCGAATAACGGAAGGAAACTACAACAATTCGAAGGGTGTTGAAGATGATTAGAATTTTTAGATCAACGGATCAACTAGAAGCAATAGAGTTTGCAGATACAGATGCAGTAACCATACAACAAATTATTAAGTTCACAGGGAAAGGAGTTACACTTGATTATGATGCTGATGGCAGTGATAGAGTAGGAATTAAAAAAGATGCTAAAAGTGTCGTCTTAGCTAATCTAGGGCAGTTTATTTACAAAACCAGCAGTAATGAATTGGGCGTTTGTGATTACGAGTACCTGGCATCGAGTTGTTAAGTCTTATTGAAAATGCTGGTCGGTTAGGCGCCCCTATCCCCCCAGGATTGCAAAATGCCGGCCGTCCTGACAGAGTGCTTGTTTATTGATGTTGCGGCCGACGCCGGAAGGTTTAAACGGCCAGAGGTGATCGAAGCGATCATCCAGGGCCATGTGTCTGGACTCGCTAAATACCTGGGGCTAAAACGAAAGGAGGGGGCGGCCGTGGCAAACAAAGCGCCAGATTGGAAAGCAATCGATACGGTAGACATTGGGATGTTGGGAACTATTCTTGGTAGACTGATCAAATAAATGGTATCCGGAAAAAAGGAGCCTTATGACTACGGTCGTGGGGCTCCTTTTCTCGTTTTTAATTATGAAATTATATTTTTTTCAATTCCGTGATAATAGTTAAAACCAGCGTTCAAATACCTCTCTATTAAGTTCTCCTTGATCGTCGGTAATAAACTCCACAACGTCATCATGATTTTTTGCGTTTAATTCATAAATTAAGGCACTGGGATTATCAAGGTATAAGAAATCATACTGCTTCCTTAAAATCTAAACACTTTGTATCAATTAGTCCAGCTTAGAACTCTAGCAAAATGTTTGACTTTGTTGATTAACTCCCCCTATAATGAAAGAAGTGATTGTAGATATGATATCAATGAGCGGCGATTCCTGGGGGAGGGAGAACATGGAAGCAAAGATCGACAAAATCAAGCAGCAGTTACAATCCCAGGGTTATAAATTGACGCCCCAACGGGAAGCTACAGTACGGATACTGCTCGAGAACGAAGACGATCATCTTAGTGCGGAAGATGTTTTCATGCTCGTGAAAGATATAGCTCCTGAAATCGGTCTTGCGACCGTTTACCGTACTCTGGAGTTGCTAAGTGAACTGCATGTCGTTGAGAAAATCAATTTTGGCGATGGCGTTGCCCGCTATGATTTAAGAACCGACACGAGCAAGCATCATCACCATCACCTCATTTGTGTACAATGTGGAGCGATGGATGAAATCCGCGAGGATTGGCTTGGGCCACTGGAAGAAAGGCTGGAGAAAGAGTTTAATTTTACTGTTCTCGACCACCGTCTTGATTTCCACGGGATATGTTATCGTTGTAGAGATAAGGATGATAACAATTCTGAATCCGGCGAATAGAATTTTAAGTCCGAATCTAAAGCTCCACACGGCCGCCGCGCTGTGAGGGGCTTTTTTTAAGGTTACATCATTTAAGAGTTCTTACGGAGCTGAATAATTCAATATTCGCAAGAAAAGTCATCGTCTGTCCCAGTCGATCTGCTGTGAATACTTCGAAAGATATGAATTCTTTTTTGTTATGGAACAAGCCACATAATCCCTCCTCATCTCTTATATAATATACTCAAGGCGTCTGTCCCCGGTCTGCTTTTGCTGGGTGGCAGGCGAGAACGGGTATAGAAAGAGGGAGAGGCTTAATGGTAATCTCACTTCGAAAATGTCTGCAAAGCGTAAAGTTTGTGGCAATTTTTCTAGCTCTGGCTTATTTGTTGTACAAGGTGATGGGGGCATTCGGCGGATATTTGTTCCCGCCAGATAAATACCGTATTCCCGATGGCGCCGCCGTTAAGGCGTTTCAGACGGAGGGAACCGGTGGAAAGGGCTTCGAATATATGGCTAATCGCTTAAAGCTATTTTATTGGTACGGGGAATAAAGAAGAAATACAAGAAAGAATTGGGGGGCGCGAGTCTTGGAACAATATGTTGCCCCATTTATGGGTTATTTAACGGATCATAAAAGGTTGAGTACGGCGACATTGGAATGTTATAAAAGAGACATTGAGCAATTCATCGGTTATTTGCGGGAGCGGGAAATTGTAGAGCCAGGCCAAATGACCAAGGCAGGCGTGAAGCTGTATTTTTCAACGTTAAGCAAGGCGGGCAAGGCTCCGGCCACGATCGCCCGGTCCTCAGTTTCCTTGCGTGCTTTTTTTCAATATTTGCAGCAAGAACGACTTATCGATCATGATCCTGGACATTGGATTGAGTCGCCTAAAATCGACAAGTCTGCACCGCAAACCTTAACCGTGGAGGAAATTGATCTACTGTTGGACAGGCCCGACACTTCGCAAGCACCCGGATTACGAGATAAAGCCATGATGGAACTGCTTTACGCCACGGGCATTCGAGTTTCCGAGTTAATTTCCTTGAATGTTCAGGACGTGGATACTTCGATGCGGTACGTCCGTTGCTCGGGCGGGAAGGAAAGAATTATACCTATAGGTACCCTTACGGCGAATTGGGTTCAGCGATACTTAGAGGAGAGCCGTCCCCGCCTATTAGGAGAGTCTGCCGCCGATGTGCTGTTCACGAACGCGAGAGGAGATCGTCTTACCCGCCAGGGCTTCTGGAAAATCGTCAAGAAGTACGGGAAAGACGCTGGTATCGAGACCGATATTACCCCGCATACGCTTCGTCACTCCTTTGCCGTGCATTTACTGGAAGGCGGTGCAGATGTGAAGTCGGTGCAGGAGATGCTGGGCCATACGGATTTGGTCACGGTGCAAATGTATTTGAACAAAACGAAAACCAATTTGAAATCTGTTTATGAAGCTTTTCACCCTCGTGCCCGAACCCAGGCATCAAAATCATCTGCGGAGTGAGATTTCGTGGAGATTATCAATAATAACCATAGTGATTGAAATGAACCTTGCAAAGGAGATCAAGTATAATGACAACGACATTAACAAAAGGAATGATTCAGGAAGCTGCGGATTATATCCGCTCGAAATCAAGCGTAACGCCGAAGCTAGGACTAATACTCGGCTCAGGTCTAGGAGTACTCGCTGAGCACATCGATGATGCTGTAAGTATCGCTTATCAGGATATCCCTTACTTTCCACAGTCAACGGTAGAAGGACACGCAGGCGAACTGCTGATCGGCTCCGTGCAAGGCACACCTGTAGTGCTGATGAAGGGACGCTTTCATATGTATGAAGGCTACGGGCCGGAGCTAACCGCGTTTCCGGTGCGGGTCATGAAAGCGCTTGGCGTATCCAGGCTGCTTGTAACGAACGCGGCCGGAGGGATAAATACATCTTACGAGCCAGGCGACTTAATGCTGATCTCGGACCATATAAATATGACGGGCAGGAATCCGTTGGTGGGGCCGAATGATCCTGAGCTCGGTGCGCGCTTCCCTGATATGTCGGAGGCGTACAGTCGCAAACTACGTGAGATTGCGAGGCAAGTTGCTTATGAAAAGGACATTCCGCTTCAGGAGGGAGTGTATGTCGGCCTCCTAGGCCCTTCTTATGAGACTCCGGCAGAAATTCGCATGTTCCGTACTTTAGGAGCAGATGCGGTGGGCATGTCCACCGTATCTGAGGTCATCGTGGCGAGACATGCGGGTATCGAGGTATTAGGTATTTCCTGCATTAGTAACATGGCTGCCGGTATTCTTGATCAACCGCTTTCCCATGAGGAAGTCATTGAGACGACGGATCGGGTACGGGAGAAGTTTTTGAACCTCGTGTTGGGAATTATACCGAAGCTGTAAACCGTAATAGCTCTTAATCAATAAAGCGATTTAGTGGCGTTTCCAAATGATCTATATTTAGATCTTCGGAAGCGCCGTTTTTTTATTTTAGCAGGAATATATTGGCTGTGTTTCGCCGATACTAGGTTAGCAGAATCCAATATTTTGTAAAATCTGTTGAAGGAGGACTACTCTTGAGCAAGCGGTTGTTAATTTGGAGTATCGCAGTGCTGCTTACCTTTTCAGTCTGGCCAGGGGCCATCTCTGCCGCTCCGAGCGGGGTACATGAGGAAGGGGATACGCTGCTAGCGGATAGTGCAAACTCTGCGATTTTAATGGATGCCGACACCGGTACGATTATTTATGAAAAGAAAAGCCATGAAAAGCTGCCGCCAGCCAGTATTACGAAAATTATGACGATGCTGCTGACGATGGAAGCAATTGAAAAAGGAACTTTGAAGCTGACGGATAAAGTTACAACAAGTGAATACGCAGCATCCATGGGCGGTTCGCAAATATTTTTGGAAGCCGGAGAGCAGATGACCGTTGATGAACTGCTCAAAGGTATTGCGATGGCATCCGGCAACGATGCTTCCGTGGCGATTGCCGAGAAAATTGCCGGTTCCGAGAAGGCCTTTGTGCGTCTGATGAATGAACGGGCTGCTGAGCTTGGGATGAAGGATACGCTATTCAAAAACTGCAATGGGCTGCCAGTAGAGAATCATTACAGTTCTGCCTATGACATTGCAATCATGAGTCGGGAACTGCTGAAACATCCAGAGGTTACGAAATATACTGGGGCTTATCAGGACTATTTGCGTCAAAATACGCAAAAGCCATTTTGGCTTGTTAATACGAATAAGCTGGTTAGGTTTTATAGCGGCGCCGATGGTTTGAAGACAGGGTATACGTCCGAGGCGAAGTTTTGTTTGGCGGCTACTGCGCAAAGAGACGGGTTGCGGTTGATTGCGGTCGTGCTCGGGGAACCCAATACAAAGACGCGGAATAGCGAGGTTTCCGCAATGTTCGATTATGCCTTCTCCCAGTATACTCTGCTGCCGATCTACAAGGCGGGTGAAATGATCGGGAAGGTTAAGATTCAGAAGGGACAGTCTTCACTGCTGGAGCTGTCCGCTGCGCGCCAATTAAATGTGCTGGTCAATAAGGGAGCAAGCCCGGGCAGCATCACACATAAGCTGGAGGCCCCTGAGAAGCTGGCTGCTCCTATTAAGAAAGGGCAGAACATTGGGAAGCTAATCGTATATCAGGATGATAAGGTGATCCGAGAATTCGAGCTGCAGGCGCCAACCGATATTAATAAGGCAGACTGGTGGACGATGTTTAAGCGCACGGCCTCACACCTCTTTTTTGTAGATTAATAGGTTTTTTCTTCTAGTTTTGTCAAGGAGAAGGAATTCGCGGCAAGCTTATAGAATTGTTGTGTTCATGTCAGGGAGGAGAGTGAACAGACGTGAATTTACATGTGGAAATGGTAAGACACCGTGAGACGCTCATTGTGCGTTTAAGCGGGGAGTTGGATCATCATACGGCCGATGATGTCCGTATGCGAATGGATGAAGAAATTGCACGGGGGGATTGCCGCCATCTTGTGCTCAGCCTGAAGTCCTTGCAATTTATGGACAGTTCCGGGCTTGGAGTTATTTTGGGCAGGTACAAGCTGATCAAGCACAAAGGCGGAAAAATGGTGCTGTGCGACGTAAATCGTTCCGTTTATCGACTGCTCGAAATGTCGGGGCTCTTTAAGATTATGAGTATTGTCGAGAACGAGAGCGCCGCGCTCTCTGAATTGGAGGTCGCATTATGAGCCAAGCCGCCAACAATTTTATGTCGTTGCAGTTTGCCGCAAGGTCGGAAAATGAGTCTTTTGCCAGAGTGGCGGTTGCATCGTTTGTATCGCAGCTTGATCCAACCATGGATGAAATTACAGATCTTAAGACGGTCGTGTCTGAAGCCGTGACGAACTGTATTATTCACGGATACAACAGTGACCCTGAAGGGGTTGTCATGATTTCCGCCCATATTGAAGGGGACACGGTTACTTTAGTGATTGAGGACAAGGGACAAGGAATAGAAGATGTAGAGCTTGCGAAGCAGCCTCTTTACACGTCCAAGCCGGAATTGGAGCGTTCGGGCATGGGCTTTACGATCATGGAGAATTTTATGGACGAGTTCGACGTCACGAGTGAAATGGGTGGCGGTACGTCCATTCGGATGAAGAAGAGGATTGTATCGAAGAAAGCTTTATATAATTAGGGGTTGGATCTATGGATGCTGATGTGAAGCAAACCTCAAGAGAGTTTTTGGGTGATGCCGAAGTGAAGCGGTTGATCGCTCTGAGTCAATCCGGAGATCATGGTGCTCGTGATCGGCTTGTAAACTGCAATATTCGGCTCGTCTGGTCGGTAGTACAGCGGTTTTTGAATCGGGGGTATGAACCCGAGGATTTATTCCAAATCGGCTGTATCGGCCTGCTGAAATCAGTGGATAAATTCGATCTCAGCTATGACGTCAAATTTTCCACGTATGCTGTTCCGATGATTATCGGTGAAATCCAGCGTTTTTTGCGGGATGATGGGACGCTCAAGGTCAGCCGCTCACTCAAAGAAATGGCGAACAAAGTACGCAAGAAGAAGGATGAATTGTCAAAGGTGCTGAATCGACTCCCCACTGTCAAAGAGGTTGCCGACGAACTCGGCTTGACACCGGAGGATGTTGTATTTGCCCAAGAAGCCAATAAACCGCCAACCTCGATTCATGAGACGGTATTTGAGAATGATGGTGATCCGATTACCTTGATGGATCAAATTGCGGATGAGTCGCAGGATCGTTGGTTCGATAAGCTGGCGCTCCACGAAGCTATTCATGGCCTGTCTGATCGAGAGCGATTGATCGTATATTTGCGCTATTTCCGTGATCAAACTCAGTCTGAAGTAGCGAGCCGGCTCGGAATTTCCCAGGTTCAGGTATCCAGGCTTGAGAAAAAAATACTGCAAAATATCCGTGACCAGATTGCTCAATAGTAAGATTGTTCCATAAAGCCTACAAGACCATTTTCAAGAGCGGCTGTCGGTTAATCCGAGAGCTGCTTTTTGCTGTTTGTATAGACGCGCAGTAGCTGCCGCTTTTCATTCACCACGAGTAAAGCCTCCTCTCTATTGGCATACTATGGTCAATTCGTCCTGAAAAGAGGTGTTAGGATGAAACAGAGCCCCGTTATAATCTATTTGCAGCTGCGGAAGCATGTTAAGCTTCCTATTGGCCAGGCTGTACGCCTTCGCGATATAGCGCGCGTTCTAACCGATGCGAAGCTGGAACCAAATCTTCTGGATGTCGTGATCAAAAAGCCCGAGGAGCAAGACGGTAATTTGGTTCTAATCGATATGCTTCAGATTATAGCGAGTATCCAAGCCCGCGCCCCGGCTATGCAGGTGGAGTATATCGGCGAGCCTCAGGTGCTCGTAGAAATGGTCAGGCCGGGCAAGAAACCGTTGTTTCTATTGTTTATACTCGTTTGGCTGCTCTTATTCTTCGGTTCGGCGCTAACGATTATGAATTTTCATGCCGATGTGAGCATGCAGGCGGTTCAAGTCCGCATTGTCGAGATGATTACCGGCGAACGAGATGAACATCCTTACTTATTTCAGGGAGCTTATTCTATTGGTATAGGATTCGGGATGGTCGTGTTTTTTAACCATTTGTTCAAGAAAAAATGGAATGAAGAGCCCACTCCACTGGAGGTGGAAATGTACCTGTATCAAGAAAATCTGAATCAATTCGTGATTTCCGAGGAATATAAGAAGATGTATCGAGCGGCAGAACGGGGTGAGAAGGAGCCGTGATCTCCCCTTGGTCGGCGGTGGTGTTTATTTTCCTTGGCTTGGCTGGTGGTATAGCGGTTGGAGGTGGAATCATTGCTCTTTTCATTGTACTTGATGTCATTCCGAGGCTGGCGCAAATAACGGGCTCTTATGACAAGGTGCATTGGTATGAGGGAGCAATGGTCAGTGGAGCCTTGATCGGTACGGCGGCTGATTTTTATCAGTGGCACTTTCACGGACCGTGGCTGCTCAGCGGTATTATCGGCTTGCTGAACGGCGTGTTTATCGGCTTGCTCGCAGCAGCATTGACCGAGGTGCTTAATGTTTTGCCGATTCTCGCTAAGAGACTTCAAATGCAGCATTATTTGTTCGGGTTACTTCTTGCTATGGTATTCGGTAAAGTAGCCGGCTCATTATTTGAGTTTTTTGTGTATTCCCCTAAGTAGAGGACATCTTGATATGAACGCATGCAGGGAGGTAAAAGTATGACGGATCGGGAGCAAAACGGATTTACGCATAATGAGCAGCATCCACCGGATTTTTTTCCTTATCCGGAGGGATATTCCGTCGAGGAGACGGACAGCGTGGACGAAGAGAAAGGAAAGAGGGACGAGGAGCTACGGAAGGTAAAAATTGAACGTGAACGCTCGGACTCTGTTGAGGAGTCGGTTGTCTATTGGCAGAAAAGCAGTCAGATCAGCGAGGAGTTAGATACAACGAGGAAGACTTTGGAGGAGGTCGTAGGTCTAGGCAAAAGCTTTGATGTCGATTTTCGAGAAATGACATTTGGCGATACGCGAACGGGATTGTTTTTTGTCAGCGGTTTTGCGAAAGAGGATATACTGCAGGAAATACTCAAAAGATTAACTTATTTGTCTCCTGACAATTTGTCCTCTGGTGCTTTGCAAGCCTTTTTTGATCTCTATATCCCGCATATTCAGGTAAAAAAAATCGATAAGCTATCTGATGTCATATTGATGGTATTAGGCGGGATGAGCGCTTTGTTTATTGAAGGAGAGCGGGAAGCTTTAGTGATGGATACTCGTTCTTATCCGATACGAAGTCCTGAAGAGCCTTCGCTCGAACGCGTCGTTAGAGGCGCTCGGGATGGTTTTACAGAGACCTTGCTCACGAACGTTACGTTAGTGCGTCGACGTCTTTGCGACCCAGGTCTAATCTTTGAAATGCACAAAGTAGGACGCCGAACCCAAACCGCGGTTTGCATCGCTTACATCGATGATATTGTAGATAAGACGCAGGTCGAAGCTATACGCGACAAGATTACCTCGATCGATATCGACGGCATTCCGCTTGCGGACAAGCAATTGGAGGAAGCGATTGTACGCAAGGGCTGGAATCCCTATCCACTCGTTCGATATTCAGAGAGACCGGATGTCGTCGCTTCGCATATAATGGAAGGGCGGGTAGTGATATTTAGTGATACATCACCCAGTGTAATTATTTTGCCGACTACATTCTTTGATTTATGCCAGCATGCGGAAGAGAACAGACAGACGGCATTTATGGGGACATATTTGCGCTGGGTGCGTTTTATCGGCATTCTTGCTTCGTTGTTTTTGCTCCCCCTATGGTTGCTGCTGGTTATCCATCCGGAAATGAAGCCGGCTATGATGTCGTTTATCGGCCCGCAGGCTAATGCGAAAATTCCGCTGATCGCTCAATTCCTATTAATTGAATTTGGGGTAGATTTACTACGAATGGCCGCTGTACATACGCCAACGCCGCTGGCTTCGGCCATGGGTCTGATCGCAGCGATATTAATTGGGGATATTGCCGTCAAGACGGGATTGTTCGTCAACGAAGTAGTTCTGTATATGGCTGTAGCGGCAATAGGGATGTTTGCGACGCCGAGCTATGAGCTGGGGCTTGCCAATCGGGCTGTTCGATTGGGTTTGCTAGTCGCCGTAGCGATCTTTGGCGGATCCGGATTTGTAGTAGGTGTAACAGCGTTTGTTATTTGGCTCACCCTAAGACGCTCCTATAACACCTCCTATCTCTGGCCGTTTATTCCATTTAATGCAAAGGCGATGGCAGCGATATTATTCCGTATGCCGGTCATGACATCCAAGCAAAGGCCATCGATCAATAAAACAAGGGATCGTACGCGAATGCCGCGCCAGGAGTAGTTAAATAGGTTGTCTGATAAAAAATACAAATGATCATCGTAAAAATCCATTTTTCAGTTCACCTAATGTTTGTTATACTGGTGTAAAAATTGAAAGTGGAGAGTGCTAAATGTATTTACATGGTACTAGTAAAATTAATGCCAAAGGGCATCTTGAAATCGGCGGTTGCGATACAGTCGATTTGAAGCAGCAGTATGGTACACCGCTCTACATCGTTGATGAAGCACTTGTACGGCAAAGATGCCGCGAATATATGGATGCATTCAAGCAATCGGGTCTTACATTTCAGGTAGCTTATGCGAGCAAGGCTTTCTGTGTGATGGCGATGTGCAGATTGGTGGAGGAAGAGGGGCTGTCGCTGGACGTCGTCTCTGAAGGAGAACTGTACACGGCACTTCAGGCTGGTTTTCCGCCGGAGCGCATTCATTTCCATGGCAACAACAAGACGCTGGATGAACTGGAAATGGCCATTTCCGCGGGTATTGGCTGCTACGTCGTGGATAATTTCACGGAGCTGCATATGCTTCAGGCTGTAGCCGCTGAGAAGGGAATCGCCGTGAACGTTCTGTTGCGTGTAACACCGGGCGTGGAAGCGCACACGCATGAATTTATTTCTACGGGACAGACCGATTCAAAATTCGGTTTTGACATCGGCAATGGCTCAGCTAAAGAGGCTGTCGAGCTGGCTTCCGGCAGCTTGAATCTTCGTTTGCTCGGAGTGCATTCGCATATCGGTTCGCAGATTTTTGAAGTGGAAGGCTTTGAACTGGCCATTGAGCGCGTAGCTCGTTTTGCGAGCGATGTTAAGGAAACGCTAGGTGTCGTTTTCAAGGTGATTAATCTAGGTGGGGGCTTCGGCATTCGCTATACCGGCGATGACCAGCCGCTGCAAGTGTCCCAGTACGTCAAAGCGATTACGGACGCGGTCAAGAAGCATTTTGCTGAAGTTTATGCGCAAATTCCGGAAATTTGGGTAGAGCCAGGCCGCAGTATTATCGGCGATGCTGGCACCACGCTATACACCGTCGGTTCCACGAAAGATATACCAGGCGTGCGCAAATATGTCGCTGTTGACGGCGGGATGACCGATAATCCGCGCCCGGCGCTTTATGACTCCAAGTATGAGGCGATGCTGGCGAACCGGGGAAATGACCCCCATGAAGAGACGGTATCGATCGCCGGCAAGTGCTGCGAGAGTGGGGATATGCTCATTTGGGACCTGGAGCTGCCTAAAGTAAACCAGGCAGATTTACTGGCTGTATCCTGCACAGGGGCTTATAATTATGCAATGGCCAGCAACTATAATCGCATTCGCCGTCCAGCCGTTGTCTTTGTCAAGGACGGGGCCAGTGATGTTGTCGTCAAGCGCGAGACGCTGGATGATATCATTTCCTGCGACGTTATTCCCGAACGTATTTCCAAGCAGCCATCATTTAAATAAGCTCGATAGTTCCGCTGCCAAAATTGGTGGCGGATTTTTTTGCTCATCGCTCAATTTCATAGTAAACTGTAAGAGGTTTGTCTTACTGAGAATAGAGAAGGAAGTGATCCGATATGAAAAAAGGCAAGATCGTACTGGAAAAAGGCGGAGAGGTAGAAATTCAATTTTTGCCGGAAGAAGCGCCGGGAACTGTAGCAAACTTCGAGAAGCTGGCTAATTCTGGATATTACAACGGACTGACGTTCCACCGTGTTATCCCTGGTTTCGTGGCTCAAGGCGGCTGCCCAACTGGTAATGGCACAGGCGGCCCTGGCTACACCATCAAATGCGAAACGGCAACGAATACGACCAAGCACGAGCGTGGAGTGCTCTCCATGGCTCATGCGGGCAAGGATACGGGCGGAAGCCAGTTCTTTATCGTTTATGAGCCACAGCCGCATTTAAACGGTGTACACACGGTGTTCGGAAAAGTAACCTCCGGCATGGAGCTTGTGGACGAAATTCGTCCTGGCGACAAAATGAAGGAAGTTACCGTTTGGGATGAAGCTTAATTTAAGCGAAGCTTGAAGAAGAGTGGCATCGATCGAGAGATCGGTGTCATTTTTTATGAGGATGAGGAGGGTGGGGGGAGGGTGAGGGTGAGAAATAGCGTAGACAGTAATAGAAAAGAGAGAGCACAAGATGAGCATCTTCGTTCTCTCCCTAGAAAGAATCAAACAGGCAGCTACGGATTACTTCTGAGCGTCCGCGGCCTCGTCTTTAACCTCTTCGCGGAAGCCTCTGATACTTTGCAGGCGTCGTTTATTTTTAGCCTCAATTTGGGCTTTCTCATCGCCGCTGATTTCATCGGCATGCTCGCTTAAATAATCCTGTCCCTCGCGGAAATTTTCGATGGTATCCTGAATGGCATCCTGTAACTTTTCCACGTTATCGGAACGATCGTCCGGCTTGGCCATATTAATTACCTCCTTGTCAGTATGTTATTTGTAATTTTCCCGCTGACGAATGCTTTTATGCACACTAGGCCACATGGTTTATTTCTCTGCAAATAGTCCTGCGTGAAACAGTAAGGTCATCATGTTGCAAAAGTCTTGGCTCCGTACGTGGACACTATTTAATACAATACAGGGTTTCTGTTTTTACCCTTCATTTATCTAGCGCATCTAGGGTTGGTTGAGCGTGAGCTGGAACATGCGGCAGGGTCGCTTCGCGCATTAAGCTGGTCACTTGCCCTTTAAGTTCATTTAAAGCCTTTTCATGCCGTCATGGGTTGTTTCATTGTTCCTTTATTTTAATTGTGTTTTTCTTTACCTTTAAGCATGGCGATTTTTTCTTTAATGAATTCTGGAAAAGGAAGCTCTAGCCGTCCATAATTTTCGGCCAGTGAAATAATTTCATTGGCATACCAGAAATAAATACTGCCGATCATGACGGCGTTCGTATTCATCACGATGTCTACATGGTGAGCAATTAACACGGCAAGAAGCATTAAGCCTTTCTTGATCAGTCCCCAGAATGATGCAGCACTGGCGATGCCTCGGCCCTCCTTCAAGCTGGCGAGGATGCCTGTGATATAGTCAGAACCCATTAGAATAATAAGTAATGTCATAGCTGGACTCCAACCTCCATATGTTTGAGCGATAAAACTCCCGATCACGCCAAATATGCCATAGAATCCAATTTCTTTAGCGGTCAGTGGCTTGAGATAGGCGAAGATCAAACCTTTGATCTCGAGTAATTTGGTATAGTTGTTCATTAATCCATCCCCTTCAGTGTAAAAAGTGGAAGAGACCTCTTATGGCAAGAAGTCTCTAGAAACTTACAATATATATACATACCCCTGAGAATCTCCATTAGGATCGTCAATGACAATCCGACTCATTAAGTCGCTAGCCCATTTCACTCGCACCCTGATTCGGGAAGGCTGATCGAAACAGATATGAGTAGGAATAGAGATTCGGCATGGAATATAGGCCGAGATGACATGGATGGTTGCAGGCAAGGTTGCCTTTTCAAATACCCTGATATGGGCAGGAAGGTCCTTATTTTCATTCCTGCGGATAACGATCTTACTAAGTAATAACTTTTCCTCTTGCCCAATGACATGGATAGTACCGGCTAGATATTCGCTTTTTACGACGGAAATTTTAGCACTAAGATTTGGATTTATCACGGCAAGTGTTGTGGGTAGATTTAGTTCTTCAGATACTCTGATGGCTATCCTGCTTGCTAAGCCAATATCTTTCCGTTGTCTTACTCTGATGCGTCCAAATGCAAAATCTCTGCTGACCGTGATTTGTGAGAGGATATCTTCGCTTTTCTTTATTTGAACGTTTAGTTTGGCAGTTAAATCACGCTGCTCTGATTGCCGGACGGTTATTCGTGACAATAAAACGGGAGCTTTAACGATCAAACTGCCATCGATTACTCCCATATTAGCAATCTTGATTCGCGATTTGATGTCTTGATCGTACCAGATTTGATGAATAGTAAGTTTTGCAGTTATGGCTTTGTCATTGCTTTGGCGGACAACAATTCGGTTGTTCCTGAGATCCGCTCTTTCATAGGTGTAAACGGTCTGATCAAGATATTCAATATCCAGTATCGGGCTGTGCCTGCTCTCCTTGGAATAGAACCGCTTGTAGTACTGTTCATTTTCGTCTGCAAGCTTGATCATAAAGCCTTTATTCTGTTGGCTGCCGTTATACCAGTCTTTAACAATGTCGGTAAAATCAACGGAGAGGTAGCCTCCAACGCCGCCTACATCCACCTCCGCAATTTTAATGGTCGGTACCGGCTGGTTGTCCCACGTAACTCCTCGTTCATTCCATTCGCGATCTAACTCATAAATCTCGACCTTCTGAACAGGGGTTCCTTCGAGCTCATGAAATAATTTAAAGTGAGCAGATTTAATGATTTGATCTGCTGGCAGTACAGATATATCAAATTTAACAAAAGAGCGATACTTCTCACTAAACTTAGAGTTGTAACCAACATATAAATCCTGTTCTGTTCCATAGTTGAACTTTGGAGTGCCTTCGCGAACAAAAGCATCTTTGATCGGACTTAGCGATAGCATTTTCGTCGGCGGTTGGACGATTTTGACAATTGCACTGGCTCGGTTGTTAATAGGAATATTAATACGACATGAAAGATTGTCGTGCACTTTGATACTTACTCTTGCTGGTAGATTTTCGTGGTAAATTGGTCTAACGTCTACATAGCCTGTAGCTTTATTGTGCGGCGGTATATATAGCATTGATGGCAAAGATGTCCCGTAAGGAACAATCAGAGAGGACTTGATTTGGTAGCCGTTGCCGTCCACAAGTTCGAAGAGCTCTAGTTCGGTTAGATACGGTCTCTCTCCTGTAGTCATGTAAAGTCTGAAGTATCTATATACTTCATTCGTTTTTAATGGGCTGATTTGTTGAAACAACTCATTGCCCGACCATATCACTGCTGACTGCTCATCAACTGTTACCCAATCCACTCCATCAAAGCTTCCTTCAATCCGAAAACCTGTTAGTCCAGTACTAGAAGCATTTTTTTGAAGGCGATATCCTGATACTGCTTTTGCATTGCCACTTCCTAAATCTAACTGAACATAGGTTCCAACTCCATAGGGCCTCCACATATCATTTAACGAGCTTGGCGATGCTAATCCGTCAAACAATTTCCAGGAGGGATATGAAGTCTCATTTGTGCCAGTTCCAGTTACCACATAAGGAGCAGGCTCATTTGATGAAGTCATTTCAGGAGTAATCTTATTTAATGAATAAGCATTTCGCGGGATGATAATATACTTCTCATCCGTCTTTGGAGTGTCATCAAAGTACATATTAAAGTTATAAAAAGAAGGAACATTGATACTATTAGTTGATAATGCTGTCCTAATCTTCAATCGACCATTGCTTATATCTGTTCCCAGTGGAGCGTTTTGAATAGAGCTTCCATTAGCTAATGGCTTCCACGTAGACCAAGTTCCTCCTCCATCGAGGGATATGGAGGTCTCTACAGTGACGGTGGTGCCAAAAGGGATCTCATCCACCCAAAATGCATTATTTGTTCTTAGTACACCCACTGAAGAAATATCATAGATATGTTCGCGATATGATGTGTAGGATATTCCAGAATATATCTCGCCTTCAGCTAAACGTGTAACATAGGCACTCGGCCTCTTTACTTTGAATTTTAAATATCTAAAACTACCATGGAATGAAGTGACAAAAGTATTAAATGTATTCCCTGTGGAAATTCCATCTTCCCCTAAATAGCTGAAATCAACTCCATTAATACTCCCATAGAATTCAACAAAACGTGGATTTCCTCCAGCCCCTGGATTTAGATTTGTATATAAACAAGCCCCACCCACAGATTGGATAAGGCCGAGGTCAACTACAATATCTTCTTCTATTAAATTGCTATACTGAAACCAAGTAGATTTGTTACCATCTGTGAAAAGTCTGTTTCCAGTGTCTCCGTATCTAGAATCTAAAGGAGAGTTTAATGTCTTTGTATACGGCTTATTCAATGCTAAGTTCGTCTGCATGTTTCGATTTACTAGGGTCAGCTTTCCGTACCCATCAACATATATGTCAGAGTTACTAAAGTATCCTTGCTGCATTTGAGCTTGAGTTTGCTCAATTATTCTAAACATTTTCCACCTTCTTCCATTGTATTGGAATTAGACATAGCCATTTAGACTACATCACATTTAGCCAAGACTTCAAACATTCCGCCTGACTGAGATTGATCTGTTGTTGTAACTCGAATATAAAATGGAACACTCTCTCTTGGATTTAGCGTTTGATTAAAATATAGCGTTTGTTGAGGCATAAAAGGAAGATCACTTTCACTTAGCTCAACTCTAAAATCTTGAGATGGATTTGAAATTGATAATTGAATATTTTTAACGGCATAGTCATAACAATTTTCAAGCAATATTCTCTTTGGGCTTGTGGTTTGACCTGCTACTATTGTTCCAAAGTCGATGAGCATAAGAGTGTTGCCCTTGTTGTCAGAATAGTAGTCTTCAGTGATAGGATCTTTGAAGAAAACATTGTTTTCAGGTTCATAGAAAAATTTATAAAGAAAAAAGTTAGCAGGCGTAGTGGTGTAATAGTGCTTGGTAACGATTAAATGCTCTCCTGTTGGACTAAAATTAATACTTGTAATCGGGTATCCATTTCCAGTTGTTGGTTGGGGCAAATTAGGGTCGATATGAATTTGATCTCCAATGTATGCCGATTCTTTATTGAATTTATATATTGTTAAAGCTCTTTCTGAAGATGAGGATGAGTTTTTAGCTACAACAAGGTAATTCATTTTTTTTGAAAAAGATATTTTGACTCCTGGCATATCTAGTGGGGTATTAGGGAAAATAGGGTCTCCAATCACTCCTGCATTTTCATCGAATGGACATACACAAAAATAAGGGTGTGCTGTTAGAGCAAAGGCTATAAATTTTTCATCAGAAGATAAATCAAAATCATTGATGCGCGAAGCTGCTAGTCCACTAGGCAAAGAAATAGCAGGTCCCATAGAGCCATTTACAATAGAGTTGATTTTAAATTTATCACCAAGGACCTCTATGCGAAGTAGGTATTTATCATTTTTGCTTACTGCGATTTTTGATACTCTATATGGAATTCCACTTGATGTTTTATTAGGTAAAAAAATTCCATTTTCTATATCAAAATCTTGAAATACAATGGAGTAATTGTTTGAATATACGATTCTATTGTTTTTATTGAAAAAAGCTGCAATGTTGTAGCCAGTGCTCGGCTCGTGAGAGATTAGATTTGTAAATCCCTGCTCCAAAGTATTATAGCTAAAAATTCTTAAGTCTGCTCCTGACGTAATATGACTTGCTACTAAGATATACTTTCCGTTTGGTGCAAAATTAACAAATTCAGTTCTGCCGTACCCTCCTTGTGGTGGATTTAACTCAGTAACGGTATTTGTTAAAGGGTCAAACTTATAAGCGCTTGTGGTATAGTTGTAACCAAGAGCAAAAAAATCTCCATTTTCAGACCACGAAGAAAAGTGAATTGCTCCAGTAGGCATTCCAGCGGTAGATATATACCTTAAAGTTGGATCAATCGCTACTGGATATGCCCTGCTAGCATCCTCAATCCACTCATAAGGTGTGAAAATCTTAAGACTAATCACATTTCCGATCTTGATTACTTTATACATACATTGAGTAGTTGCGCTTCCGTTGATTTCATAGGCAACTGGCGGTGGCAAAGTGAAAACAATATCTCCGCTACTGTCCCTAAACTGGATCTCGGAAGAAGTTTCAAACTCATCCTTCTGGATCGTGCCGTCAACGAACATATTAATGTCAGTGGAAAAGTCGATGATTCCATCAACAACAACATTAATTTGTTTACCTGGCAACGTATGATTATAGACTGGTTTAGAGTTCAAAATGGTGTTGTGCTTCAACTCGCCAGCATTCACGATGAACTCATCGTCAATGCCAAGCAACAAATCTTTATAGATCACTTTATTGTCATCAATCTCTGCCTCAGCATCGTTGATTCTTCCAAACCAATCTTCATTACCCTGCTCATCCGCAAATCCTACTCCAAAAGGAGTCCACTCAAAAAAGTGATCTCCGATATCCACTTTGACTGGTGCGTACTCACTAATATTTTTCTTGAAGTAGGTTTTAATTAAGTTCGTTGTATTCTCAAATTCATAGCTGTGCTCGGAGCTTAAAGTAACCTTTAAATCTACGTCTTGTTCATTGCTGCTGGCGTCCAAATATTTCGGCTTCGGAAGCTCGATAGCCTCTAATTTATTTAGTCCTAGACTCATATGCACACCTCCTTATTGAATGATCCAGTTAAGTTCGCTTGCCACGTTTTTCTTCAGTGATGTTTTAATACGATCGATTTCTTTACCGTTTTTTTTGATCACGAATTCTCCGTGCAACGCCTTGTCGGATACCAGTCTGAAATTGAAATGAACGGGATTATCATAGGGAATCACGCATTGTGCCTTGAATTGCAGTGCGTAATTCTCTGCATCCATGCTGGCTTTATAGCCAAAGTTGTAGCTCGTAATTGCAGTATCTCTTACCGATTTCAGCGTTACAGGATTCAACAGGACTTCGGCCGTTTTATAGGAAATAATATCTTTATAATGCAATTGATTTCCCGTAAGGGGAATTGTCTGATCCTTCGTTTCAAAAAATAGCTCATACAATCTTCCGTCGATTTTGAACACGCCACCCCATACCTCGAAATAAAATCTTTTTCCATTGCCGATCAGACCGAATCTAAGCAGTTTGTCCTTGTCGATTGAATTGAAAAGATTTCCAGCCTTGTCATCAAAATTGTATTCAGCTAAATAGGTGTTATCGTTGTATTCGGCCATCCAGATGAACTCTTGCTCCACGGGGGAACAAGGATGAATATGATGAAACATAAAATCGCCTCCCATTGTATTGGAATATGAAAAAGGACACCACAGCGGTGTCCTGAGTGTCATTAAGATATTAAAATTGATAGGCTACCCGGATTAAGAAATCAATGTTGCCAGCGGTCGCTAAAGAGGGCACATTCGCTTGTAGCGTTACTTTAGCATAGTTAGCTTTGGCTCCATCCACCGTACCATTATTAGCTGCACCGGAGATCTTGCCCGCACCGGCACCTTCGGCTTGAATGGTTTTAGTGTTGTTTCCGCCTATTGGAGTATATGAGTTTTCATTCATTGAGTCTACTCGAACCTCGATCCATCGCCCTGTAACGAGTTCTCCTGTATTTCCGCCGTTTTGATCCTGTGTTGTAATCGTACAGTGCTCCATATCCGAAACGTCCGAGGATTTTCCTCTGTTGTTCCAAATTAGTATCGTGAAATCATTTGAAACAGTACCTGCGTCGACAGTCAGAAAATCCAGGGAATTGACCTGAGAAGTCCCGTTGGGTTGCGTAAATTCTACGATTGGTGCGATTGCCATTTATAATCTCCTCCTAAAAAATAATAAAACACTCTAACTAGAGTGTTAAATTTGAATATCAATTTGAACTGTAATGCCTTGAATCTCGGAATCCAGGTCCGTAATATTAAGCCTGAAGTAATCGTTGGTATTTACTTTGTGATCTGAAACTGTATGCGTATTAGATACTAAGCTGCCGATCGGAAAGCTAATATTATCGGTTAGAATATTGTCCCAGATGCCATTATTTTTGAAATTGGCCTCGGAGATTTTTTGTATTTCAATTTCGGTGGGTTGAAATGAGCCGCTGTGTAGACAGAAGGCTTTAATATTTTTTATTTCTCCGGCAAATGGAAAAGAGCTGACCAGCGGCGGAACGCCTGTCAATTTCGGTTTTCCTACCAGGAATATTAAAGTTTTAAGCTCTAATTTATCATGGAATGCAATAAAATCCTCTTTGCTCATTAATCCGTTCACGGTTCTTGAGGCAATAGGGAAGGCCGCCTGAGTAAAATTCTCAATGAGAATCCAATCGAAACCGTCCCAGCGGTAGATATTCCCTGTGTTTCGAACCATGACCGTCCATCCCAGTTCAGGCCTGGGGTAGGTTGTTGCCAAGTCACCAAAATTATTAACTGGAACCTTGTAGATCTTCATGGCATCCCGAATGACAACAAGCGCCTGATCTGCGGCATTCAAGGCCGTCTGAGCTGCTTTGTTAGCATGATCCGCTGAAAGATTGGCTTCTACCGCCGCCTGTGTCGCCGCGGATATTGCATTGTTAATTTCAAGCAGTTTCATATTGTACTTGCTGAGATGATGCAACATTTCGTCAATGATGTCTTGCAGCGTTTTAACGATATCGGGACTTCGTTCAACCATGGCGTACACCCGGGAAGCTGGAAGCAGAATTTGACCTTTTCCCTTGTACTCGCAGAGAAACGTTTTTCCTTCATGGGAGGGATGGAACTGAATTTGCCCATTTCCGTAGTTAACGTGGAATTCATCCGGATCTAGCGTATTCTTATGGATAAAGTCCTCGATATGTACCTCAACCATTCCAGCGATGCGAACTCTGTCCTGAGACGAAGGGATTTCTAACAAAGTAATGATGCCGTTAATGACCGGAAGGGAGTCTGAACGGTCGATGTAAGGCGGGTCCCGCCAAATGACGATCGAGGGATCGTTGTATTGCAATTGTGTTTGCAGTCGTGGCATTGTATCACCTCCTTATAAGTACTTGAATTGGTACCTGAACTGGACTTTGGCTTTCCCGGATAATTTCAATAAATTCGAGCCTGCAGGCAAATTTAAATAGTTATCATTGAAATTGGAATATCTATAGGTGGCTGCCAAGCTGGTTTCAATGTCTTCCTGCTCGTTATCGATATAGATGGTTTCTTGATCGATAAGGTCGCTAAATTTAAATTCCTCAGCTCTACTGGACAGGTTCACGATGCTAAAATCACCGTTCCCTTCTTTGGTAATCCAAATCTCCGGTTTGCAATCCAAGTCTCCGGTATTATCGATGATGATCACAGGTTCAAAGGTGAAAGTAATCTCTTCAAATGCTGGAACGGCAGCGTAATCCGGCGATGATATAATGACTCTATACATCATTTGCGGGTGGTCGATTTTATCGGCGGAGGAGAGATCAGGAATAGCTCCGCCGTTGGTGCAAATCCTCCATTCCGTCCAATCCGCACCATTGCTAAAAGACAGCCTGGTTTGTACGATGATTTTCGTACCAGGTGGGGAAGAGTACTTCCACGATATCTTGGTTAGTGCGCCATCAACTTGCAAAGGTACAGTGAAGGAGGGGGATGTCGAGATGCCTTGCAGATTGCCTAGTTGCAGCCAGTTCATATCATCACCCTTTATTCTATTTTTCCAAATGGACGGAACATGGTCGAAACCCCAGCCTCACGCCATTTGGCAATGCGATAGCTTGACCAGGCGACAGTCCCGTCATTCGTAATATAGCCATTCGAAGTTGCCCACACCGGTTCAAACATCCCCGAATCACCGGCTACGGTGCACACGTAGAAACGACCGTTATCAATCGTGGGGAATACGACTTCGTTCTGAGCATAGGCCTTATTGGCGGTCCAGGTCGTTGCTGCTTTGGTGTCTTCCACTTCAGTTCCGCTGGTTACGGGGAAGGTTGGTTCCTGTACAGCGGAATAACCGGCTTGAATACATTCATAGTAATGTCCGTTATCTGCCGTAGGGACGATAGTTTGGCCAAGCGAGTAGGAGGTTAGGCCTGTCCATGCTGGAGCAGCTCTTCCCGTACGGGTGCAGATCCATCCGGCATATGATCCCACGGCTGGC
Source organism: Paenibacillus lentus (assembly GCF_003931855.1). Taxonomy (NCBI): domain Bacteria; kingdom Bacillati; phylum Bacillota; class Bacilli; order Caryophanales; family Paenibacillaceae; genus Paenibacillus; species Paenibacillus lentus. The sequence goes on from NZ_CP034248.1 coordinate 3,108,361, forward strand.
CGTTCGTTCCAAATCCGATCCCGGATCGTATGATTTCCGCTTATGGGTGGTGCAGGTGCATACCTTTCCGCAGCCGCATCAATGATGTCGAAGTTTTGGCTTAAGTCTAAAATGGTTTGATGTGTTTCATCCGAATGTTCCGGTTTGATGAGTCCTAAACGAGTAGTTAGTGTTGACATTGCAATCTCCTTTCCTTACAGGTCGGTCCAGCGCGTGCCGGAAGGAATATCCGCCCATGTTGTCCTTGATGGGGTTAAAACGAGATGGCCGGCAGGATCAACACCGGTTCTCTCGTGCGTATTATTTGAGAAATGATTTATCCGGTTCGTAAACGGTTGGTCCGCCCAATCGTATTTCTTGGATAAAATGCGCGGCGAATATGCATAGGGCGAATCGCAACGAAAAGTAAGTGTGATGTAGCCTTGCTGCAGGCTATTGTGCACTAATGCTGGTTCATCCACGACCAAAGCATAGTATATTTTTTCAGGCTCCACGCCTAAGTCATTCGTAAAGAATAGCGGCTGGTAGTATTCATGTTCGGTCAGCCATCTTGCTACTTCCCTCAGTTTTTGTGTATTAAATCTTTCCTGGAAGGCAAAAGAAACGTTAAATCGCAGAGGATCTTTCTCTATGCCTTGAAAATAGGGCTGATCTCTTCCTTTGATGGAGACCTCATGAATCTCACGGCTTGCCGCTAAAGGTTCTTCTGACATTCCGTCGCCGCTTAGGCTGACATTTAAGATGCCAAATTCAGCCGACACTCTGCCCGCGTATGAAAAATATAACGAATCGCGAACTGTGATATAGAACACCTCCTTTCCTGGGGTAAAAACTATTGCTTGAAATATTTAATTTTTAGCTGCTGAATTTCATTTTTTCGTTTCCTGTTCTAATAGTGGTAGTTACATCAAGATGAGTTCTTACAGATGATCCAATTAAAGCAATAGGCTGTCCACCTAGCTTGCCCTTTGCACTTCCAGAGATGATTCGACCTTGACCACTACCATAAGTCCCAGGAGATATGTTTCGATAGCGCACGCGCTCAGTGTCAGATGGTACCGGTGGGCTAGCAACCCAAGTTTCATTTGTTCTATCCCCTACTACAGCGACACTAACTCCATCGATTTTCATCTTGGAAGATGCAATCACAGACCCTGTTATCTTAGCATTAGTTTTCCCAGGACTTTCATCCCACTCATATTCGGGATTACCGTGCTCATCGGTACCTGTTCTTCTACGTGTGAAAATATCAAAAGTCACATAATCATCAACAGTCATTTCATACGTCGAACCATCCACAGCCACTCCGGGCATTTAAAATTACCTCCCAAAATATAATAGAGTAAGAAAAAAGCCATCAATAGATGAATCTGTTTAACGGTTAAATCTATCATCATGTGAATACATACTCAGTTCCAGAAAAACTGATTGCGCCAGCAGCTTCTAAACTAATACTATGAGCCTTTATCGTAATATGGCCCTGGCCGTCCGATTGGATCGTAATGCCGTTGTCGGCCAGATCGATGCTTCTTTCGATCGCCGAACCGCTGGAATGGTAGGAAGTTTTTAATCCGCCATCATATTTGTCGATCAACGATTTTCCGCCTTGAGTATTATTCCCGTCCCCGATACCCATTTGAATAAAGGGAGTAGCATTGGGCCTGGTATCGTTAAGTCCGATGACCAATTTATCCCGTTCCTCCATGTCATAAGTCATGACCGGCCAATTCGTTACTTCTGTTGTCATTTGTCCGCTTTGAGAAGCGTTGATCCAATAGAGTAGTTTGCCGTCTGGGAGAGATTTATGCACGGCAGAACCAGGTTTGATGTTTCCTCTAATAAACTTTTGTGTATGGCCGTCAATCCGGATGTAATCCATTGCATTTTCTCGGATCTGACCGGTCAGGGTAGTCATTCTGGATGCGGTTAGATCGGTGACGAAACCGTCCATCGCAGTTACGATGTTGGCAGATAGCAGATCCGTGTCAATGGCTCCGGCGCCTACGATATCCCAGTTGTTCATGAAAATCTTCTTTTGTTCGCTGTCGATCAAAAGTTTGTTGTGTCCATCTGTTACGATTAATTTCTTGAACTTTGCCGTGCCGTCCATGGCTATGCTTGCAATGGCATCGTCAAATTGCTCCGCTCCAAACCAAAGTCCATGGTCAGGATACATCTTGATGACCCCGCCAAGCGCATCACGCAATACGAGGGAAGAGCCTTCAATATGACCATCTTTGAATAGCGAGTTTTTTATTTCAGCGTGATTCGCGAACAAGGAATCCAGCCAGCAATTGCCGTGCATGTCTACACGAAAAGGGGCGTCATTCCAAATGCTTGCGCCCACGCTTATTCCATTGCGGTCCGCGATGAACACTCTTTCATCTTCACCAACCCGCAGATTCCCAATCATATATAAATCTCCGTCCGTGGAGGTGTAGAGCGTTTTTTGAAAAGAACCATTCCGGTTACGTTCCAGTACAAGGCCCTCGTCGGCAGTAATATTCACCCGGTTTAGAATCGTCGTGTTGCTGCAGTCCATAGAAGAAGCATAACGATTCACGAAAATGCCAAACTTATCGGGGGATTCGGACAATAATCCAAGCTTGAGAACTTCCCTTCCGCAGCGGTCATCGATCATGAGCCGTGAGCCTTCAATCGTAAAAACTCCTGTCGTATCGCCGATGACAACCCGTTGGCCGAGGATGATTTTGCCAAGTACCATTTCTGCAATTACACCGTCGGGGGAGATGGCTGTTTCATACTTCAATCCGCCAGAGCGCGTCAAGCCCAATACGCCATGGGTTGCACGCAGAAATCTCAAAGGATCATTAGGGTCGATGATCGTAATGCCTTTGCGGTCAATCACAACGTGTTCATTGGAGGCCATAATAATATCATTGGTGACCTTGTTCCAAAAATTCTCGAACAATTGCGACATTTCGGACACATCGACAATGGCTTTACCCCATTTATGCTTGCTGGTGTCAACGATGATATTCGTATTCGTTGAGTTTTGTATGAATTTCTCCATATCCTTGCTGTCATCGCTAACGTCTTTAATATTGGATAAGGTAAGGCTAATCTCTCGGCCTTCATAGTCGTAGCTGATACTTACAATTCGCGCCGTGACAAATGTATCCGTAGGTTCGTACTTGATATTTACAAAATCGCCGAGTACAAGCTTATGCCAATTTCGTTGTTCGCCGACGATTTCCAGAAAATTCACGATATCGATATCGATCGAAAGCTGAGGCTGCTGCAGCTCTCGCAGCTTTTCCTGAGCTGCATCATAAAGATCATGCTCGTCGACGTACACATCGTCATTGAACTCCCGCTCTATGATAAACTCATTTAGCTCCTGAAGCTGAGCAGGGGAGAAGTTGTTGTTAGCTGCTAAAACAACCTGAAGGGCATCAATCTGATTTTGGATATCGGAAATTTGAGCTTTTTTGTTGTTAATTTCAATTTCCTTCAGCCGCAGCTGATTCTCCTTGTGATCCAGGCTGTATCTCTCCACGATGGCCTGTTCATTGCCTGAACCGGTCCATTCATCGAGGCTGATGTTGGCTACCTGGATGAAAACCCCTGTATTGCCCCCTTGGAGCGTAACCTGAATGGAGGCGACGTCCTTCACTTTGCCAAGCATAGTCCATTGTCCAGAGGGCAGGCTTCGAGGTTGCCCATTGAAGTCGACAGATAGACCGGTTGTATTGTCGGCTTTGATCAATACGGCATAAGCATAAGTGCTGTTTACTTCAAAAGTGTGCGAGGAGCTTCCGGTATGCACATATTTCTCGAAAAACATTTTGCCATCAAATTGCTGACTCAGCACTGTACTTGTTATGACTTTTTCGTTGTTCTTAAGTCTGTTATGCTCAAGGTCTAGTTGATTCAGTTCATCCTCATAGACATTTCGCTGCTTAATGTAGCTTTCAATCAAGCCCGTCTTCGATTGCACAAGCTCTTCGTAGTCGAGCAGGGCGTGGCAAAGGGAGTCGCTCATATGAAAAGAAGAAGAGAGGACTGTTCGTTGGTCATCTCTTCGAAAAGGGTATACAAAGTAGCTAAAGCTCTCAACGTACCCCTGACCCGTGGGATTGACGTGATGGATCGTCAAATCATCTTTTCCTTTTGCCGTAAGCCTAGTGACCATTTGGTCAGCCGAGGTTTGTTTATTCATGCTTTTGAGATATTTGCCGAAGCTGAACGTCAGGCCTCGATTGAGGCCGAATAATTCCGGCTTTTTGAAGCTTACGCTTTTTGCGTCCGTATTAAACTCGACGATGGCATTATATTTGTCAGCAATCGAATATATAGCATCCAAAACTGTACTCGACTGGAACTCAAAAGCGCGATAGGCAAGGTCGAAATCGGCATCGATATAGTCGATGTTCCATACGGTATTGGCCAACATATCCGTCAGTACCTGCCGGCAATAATAGGCTTCGACGCTATAGCTCTTGATCATTTTGTCAGTCAGCATGTGATAGGAGGAATAACATTTTACCGTCATGCTCTCCTGGTCATTCTCGGATGCTTGGGACAGGCTGACCACGATAAACCAGTCGATTTTCCGGCCGCGGACGACTTTGATCAAATATCGCTCACGGATGAGCTCGGCATATTTGTTCTTAATGAGTTTATGATGCCAATTAATTTGCATAGGGATGGTGAATTCTAGTTCGCCTACCTGGTTTAGCGGCTCCTGGATGGAATCATTATAAATATGTTTCAGCTTGCCAATAATTTCACGGTTTGGTTTACAGAGAAAATACTGCGGTTGTATCGGCTTTAAGTTGTAATCAATCTCTCCGAGCACGTGGATATTACCTCCTAAATCGCAAAAAGCAGAGCGGGCCTTCCGAGGAGAAAGCGGCTCTGCCAGCATGTCATTTTTTAAACGTTCCTAACTTAATGGATCTGTTCATCGCGGATTCGAACTTGTTCAACAGGCTGGTTCCCGTCTCGCGGTCATTGGCTTGAATGATGACGGTATCAATCGAGACACCTCCACCAGAAGCCGCTGAAATTGTATTAGCCGTACTGCCGGCTGGCGAGAGGAGAGAGAGCTTCTTGGACATTTCGCCTGCAAAGTTATAAACGAACTGTAGAGGGTTATCCAAGACTACCTCGCCAGTTTTAAGAATGCCTAGTTCTTCATTGGGCCTCAGGGTGCTCTTTATTTTTTTCCACCAGGTTTGAGTCGTGGTTCCAGTTACTCCGACTTCTCCGCCGTTATGGTATAATTGGACGTCATTTTTGTACCATATTCCGGTTTTGTCGTCGCGTGTAGCTCCAATCTGAGCTCCGAGCCGCAGGTTTTCTGCAGCAATCTCATTTCTTCTGTTCTGATTTGTTGCTGCTGCCCAAGCTTTGCTGTTGCCTTTCATGATGCTAATTATTTCTTTTTCTTTATCTGTGAAAGCAGGGGAGATAGAAGATTTGTTGCGGCCAGCATTGTTACTGCTATTATTAGAGTTACTATTACTTCCCATAGGAAAATTGAGTAGCTTATCATAATCCAATTGCATCGCATAGTTTAGGTTCTCGAAAGCCTGGGAAGTATCGAAGGCGTGATTCTTTAGTATAGAGAAAAATGTGTCATACTTGCCCCTTAGTTCATTGAGCGTTGTGTCAACAATTTGAGCATCCTGACTAAGTAGGTTTTTCTTCATTTCATAAAAATACTTCTCATTTTCGAGAATATCTTTATATTTTTGCTGCGTTTTCTCTTTCTCGCTATCGATTTTCTCGAGTGTTTCCTTATGAAGATCGTCTTGATCTTTTTTGATTTTCTCCGTATACTTTTTGCGATCATCCAACTGATCCTGCAGGCCTTCTTTGGTAACAGTTCTTTCACGTTCTAATTTAAAACGCTCGATCTCTTCATCAGCAGCATCCAACTGTTCCTGTAATTCTTTACGTTTGGCTTTGCCTTCCATGGACTGATCCAGGGACCATTTGCCCAGGCTTTCCTGAATCTTCTGCCGTTCTTTGAGTTTTTTCTCCAGTTCGGTTTCATAATCATCCGAGGCATTCTGACGACCGAGCAGTTTGATTTGTTTATTGATATAGTCTTCGAACCGCTTATCTTCCTCGTCGATGTTCTGCATGAACTTTTCGTGCCTTTTGTTTTCTGCTTTGGTGCGTTCTTCAAGGGCATCCAGCTCCAGATCGCGCTGCGTCTCGATCATTTTTTTGAAGTTGCTGATGATCTGATCGGCGTAGGTTTCTCTAATATCCTGGATGGAACGGTTATATTCGTAATTAGCGATTACTAAGTTATGCAGTTCTTTGGTTAATTCTTCTTTGGCTTTTGCTGAGAGATGCTCGGTTTGTATTTGCTCTTCAAGATATTTGATGGCTTCTCGATTAATATCGATTTGCTGACTGGTTAACGAAATTTGCAGAGACAGCTCATTAGAGTATCCAGCAGAATTTTCGCTTACCTGTGCCATTCTAGCTTTAGAAAGCTCAAGCTCCTTATTAACGTTGGAGGCTTTTTCGCTAAATTCATCAAGTTTACTATTAATGATGTCGAGATTTTTACCGTCAATTTCTAATGAAATATCATCGATTTCTTGTAATAATTTTCGCAGATCCGCTTCAAAAAGTTCGGGTTCAAACCCTTTTGCATCGATCGTATTTTGAAACTCTTGATATTCCTGTTTCTTTATATCTCTCTTTTGAATTAAATTACCGACGACATCAGCTTCATATTTTCTCCAATCCTCAGAGTAATCAGAATAATTCGACTGGGTGAATTGAGATTTGTGAATTTTGTCATCTTCGATATCTAGTAAATTTGCATAATAGGCACGAACGCTTTCTAGATAATCCCGCTGACCTTGATAGATTTTGGCATTATTATCGGCTATTTCTTGGACAGCTTGTTTGCCTGCTTCGTCGAGTTCCTTTTGCGAGTGCCCTCCTGTAACAGGATAACTGCTGGATGAGCTGCTGCTAGTTACTCTTCTTGCACCTTGATATTTTTCTGACCAATATTTGCTGTCCAATTTTTGGGTACTTAACCCGCTATTAACACCCATATGGATGAACTCGCCGTTACCCTTATAAATACCGACGTGAGAATTATCTTTGCCCGTGGTATTAAAAAATAAAAGATCCCCTTTTCGCAAGTCTGCTTGATCGACCTTTGTACCTTGTTTGGCTTGTCCAGCGGCAGTACGAGGGAGGTTGATACCTAAAAACTCCTCGAACATTTCTTGCACAAATTGGGAGCAATCCGACACGGCTTGCTTCGTGAATTCCTCATAAGTGCCTTTGAATTTACCAGGGACTTTTTTATATGTGAAAGTACCTTGTAATCCGGAAACGGCAGACAGCATCTTATCGATACTATTTGTTGAACCGCTAGCCCCAGAACTATTAACTTCTTGTTTTACTGGGAGCAATTTAGAAGGGTCTTTTACACCTTCTTCTAAAAGCCTGTTTTTTTCGGCTAATAATTTATTTTCAGCAATTATCGAGTCGCGATACTTTTGAGAATGTTTAGCGTAGCGTTCACGCTGGCTGTTGACTTTATTGATTGCTTCATCAACGGTATTTATTTGCTGTTTAAGCCTTGAGAGCACCTCAATAGTTTCTTTCAAAGTTTCTTTTGATTTCTCGGTTTCTTTTTGATTTTCTTTTTCTGTCTGAGTTAGATCTTTTAAGGCAGCTTCTAATAGCTTCAGCTTGATAGAGTAGTCATCAAGGTTAGCTTCCTCAACGGTTTGCTTAGTAGCGGTACTCCCAAATAGCTGCCTTTCAGCTTGTTTCTCGGTCATTGTACCGTTTGCTATCTTAGCAGCGTATGTCTTGATTAATTCGCTACGTTCTTGTTTAATTAATTCGATTCTCTCAGTTGCATTTTCAATTAAGGTTTGAGTTTCTTTAATATCCGCTTTTATTGACTCTATTTGCTGTTTCTTTTTCGCTTGCAAGAAAAGAAGTATTTCTTCACGACTAAGTTTTGTAACGTCAGCAAAATCGCCATATTTATCATTCAGCCTTTTTATCGTCGATATAGAGAGAGACTGGCCGTCTTCGAGCTCTTTCTCAGCGTCATTCAAAAGTTTCGTTTCTTCTTTAGCATCTTGCAAATACTCGTTCAAATAGCCGATCGTGCCTTGGGTATTTGTTAAGTAACCCGAAAATCCAATGACTTCGTCGTTTTCCCCAAGAACTTCTTTTAATCCACGGAAGCTCTTAGCTGCCTCATCGGCCGCACTTGCTATTCTGCCGATTTCCCTTCCGGTTTTATCATATACCGGCAACCCTGCTTTGCTATTTTTGGATGTTTCGGCTAAAGAAAGGGCCAGATCATCCAAAACTTCAATGTAATCAGGGAATATTAACTTTAAATCTTCAATAATCGCAGCGGTGTCCCCAGATTCAATTGCTTGAGCCAGATCTATTTTATTGTCTTTCAGGTACTGGTTGATATCTGTGGCTAAGTCTTCATATTGAAAGACCAATTCATCTGAATTCGACTTCGTAACATTCATTGTTTCCGAAAAGGAATTACTAAGCTTATCTAGAAAAAGCCTTATATTATGATCTGTCACGTTTGTTTCGTTTACGAGGTTGTTATTGTAGGTTTTAAAAAGATCTGTAAAGTCTTTTAATCCACTATCATATTTGCTTCTAGCATCCTGGAATTCTCCATCAAGTTTGCCCAGTTCTGATCTGGCCGCAGTAACTGCTTGAGTAATGCCGCCATGACCTAATATTTCTTTAGAAAGCCAGCCCTCATCAACGTACTGACCTTTTTCCCTGAATATACGAGCAACTTCATCATTAAGTGACTGAACTTTTTCAATATATTCTTTAGAATTTGTATCCAGCTGGTCGAGAACTGTTCTATTATTATTAATGAATTCTTCAGCGAATAATAGCGCATCAACCCTAGCTGAGGAGTAGTCATGTTTCTGCTGCAACTTACCAACTTTTTTTTGGTTTGAGGTAATTTCTTTCGCGGTGCCTTTTAACGATTCCGCAGATTCTTGATATAATCTTTTGCTTCTTTCTAGATTTAGAGCCTTTTCAGATTCAATAAGCTTATCTATTTCTGCTTTAGATTTGTAAACAGCTTTCCCTTCGGCGGTGTAATAGCTGATGATATCTGGGACAGACTGGGAAGTTTGTTCGAGAGCCTTATTAAAATCTTCTTGAGACTTACTTCGGTCACTGAGTGCTTTACTTAGATTTTCAAGGGATACGATATTGTTTTCAGTATCCGCAATATTTTGCTTTAAATTTTCAAAATACTCTTCTTGAGACTCTTTGGCATTACCGAATAAATTAATGACCTTCTCAAGTACAAAACCTAATGCAGCTAGAGCAAGTCCAACTCCTGTACTTGCCATTAAGCCTCTTAGGGCTATTTTTGCTGCTGTTGCAGACACTCCAAGCGTTGTCATGCCTCGACCAAGCGTTAATACGGCAATCGTGGCTGTTCTAAAGTTTTTACTTACAGTGGCAGCCGAAGTACCAACGATCCCCAGTAGAGTAGGAAGCATACCAAATGTATCAACGCACCGGGTTAGCACCATCATCAAACCTGTCAATACACTCGTTACACCAATAATGGAGTCGTTAATTACGGCATTTCCCATCGATAAGGCGAGCGTGTCCCAGGCGGTTTTCATCGTTTGAATTCTGGCTTCGAGCGAGTTCATGTAGTCGGCATTTTCCCGCATCGCGGATCCTTGAGAGTTGAGGGCCGCTTCGCTTGCTCTCGTGCTGGTGTCATAGTTTTCCATCAGGGCGATGAACCGGGAAAGCTGGGACTGACCGGCCAACTGCAGTGCGGTATTATACTGCTGCTCCTTGCTTAGATTGCTCCATTTGCCGGCAACTTCGTCCAGAACCTCAGATCCATTTTTTACATTGCCATTCATGTCTTTCATGGAAATACCGATGCTGTTCAGTACCTGTTCAGATTCGCCGAGTGTCGTCAGGCGTGAGTAAATCGTGGTCAGTGCGTTCAGGCTGTTACTTTCGGACATATGGCGTCCTACGGACTGCACTACCCTAAATCGAAAAGTGCAGCGGAAACGGTGCTTCCAGGAGTGTCTATACACTCGACCGCTTCTCACACTATTACTAGTGTGTTCAGACTATCGCATCATCTTCACTCTTTAAGCTAAGAAGGGAAGATGTCTCGACATTTAGTCGTTCAGGCTGTATTTAAACTTGCCCCTTGTCGTCCTACTTTGGAAATAGGAGTTCCAAGTCCATTAGTCGAGATTTTCACTGATCAATCACTTGATCAGGCGGCAACGAGTTTACCGATCACTTTACCACTCTCACGCGTGGCCATGGAAATGGCTGTCGTATCACCGATCAGCTTTTCCATGGAAATTCCATAGTTGCTAGCCGCAGTTCCGGCCTGGGTTAAACTGCTGGCTAAATTCTGGCTTGTCACGGAGAATTTATTGTCTACCGCGTTAAGCCTGTCAGCAATTAGAATACTGTCCTCCGCTTCGATATTGAACGCGGACATCGCTGCCGTCATGGTCTGGATCGCTTGATCCGGCTTCAGCTCCGAGATATTTTGAAACAGGGCGGCCGTCTTGGCGAGCAGCATAGTTTGTTTCTCGTCAAAGCCCATACGGCCAACCTTAATCATTAGGTCATTTACTTCACTGATGGAATGTCCCAGCTCATTTGCCGTTTGAATGCTTCCACGCAGCATGCTCTCGAAATCCGTTCCTTCGTTCATGACCCGTTTGAGCTGTGTAATTTGCGTATCGACCTCAAGTATCGTTTTAAGAATGTCCTGCATGCCTTGCTTCAAGAGAGCCTTGTTATTATTAATAAAAGTCTGCGTTTGTTTGTAAATGGTTCTTAATGCTTGGCCGAAGCTTTTCCCGACCTTATCAGTTTCTTGTTTATCGATTTCAATCGTAATCTTGATTTTCTTTAATGAAGGATTCTTTTCGATATCTTTAATGGCTTTGTTCAGCGCGGTGATCGACGGATTTATGTTGATATCGGCCGTAATTAGAATTTTCATATCATTTTCCATGGCTTTCACTCCCTTAAATAGAAAAAATGACCAACCGATGGCCATTTCTACAAACGGTATATTAAATTTCGTCCAGATGGAGTTCTTCAAACTTTGCCGCTAATGCATCGTATTTGAACTGATCGTCGCCTGTGAATTCAAGCCCGCAATGCAGCACAGAATAAGCAACGCTTTTGAGCATGTTTCGGTTGTTATCCGTGACCTCAATGACGAATTCCTCATTCAGCAGAGGGGCAAGAGAGGTCTGGAACGCCTGCAGATCTTTAATGTTGTAACGCTGGACTTCGCCTTCTGTAATAATTTCTGGCTGACCATCGCGATCCAGTACGCAGTGCTCCATGACGAGGTCGAAATATTCTTCCTTATATTGCTGAAAGCGTTCTGCCAATATTTTAATGAATCGAGTTCTCATACGAGAGTTAAAATCCAGCAATTTCAGACGGTATAGAAAAGAGATGACATATTCCAGTTCATGAATAAAAAACTTCAAAACGATTCGCTCCTTTGGCATTTAGTTGTTTTGGATCAGAACGTTTTTAATGACGTCTGTATTTTTTAAATTCGCATGATCGATGTAATCCAGCAGTTCGCTTTGCAGCTCTTTATTGTTTTGGACCAATTCCTCGTACATACTGAATTTTTTCCAGATACGAGAGTAGATTTTTTGGATCTCTGTTTTGTCAAAATGCTCAAAAATGGTCTCGGCGAGCTCACTGTCCAGCATTTTATGGAAAATATCGACTTTTTCCTCAAAGGAATAGTCGGTCCGCTCCGTTAAGGTAGAGAAAAATAATAGAATATGGAGGCTTAAATAATCCATTAATTTATTTTCCTTCATTTCCGAAAATCTGTGATTATACTCGGTGATAAATTCAGAAAAGCTCACGAGCATGTCATCGATTCGCGTGGGCCTGAAGCAGGCATGCACCTCTGTATAGCGCCCATCCTCAAAGCAAACTCGATGAAGCTTGTCGTATTTATCTCCATCTTGAACCAAGTTCTCTAACGTTAGTTTAGTATCTTTTCCTTTATTCGTTCTCGTGGTTTTCTTGCTACTAGCTAGTGTTTTAGCCGTACTGGCCGCTTTGGTCGCCATATTAATCATCTCCTAAGTTCTTATTGATTTGTGTTTGCGATGAGCTGATTTCTTTTCATCTGAAAATGAGCAAAGGATATATTCACTAGCTTTGAGATGAGAAGAAAGGAGGAGGGGTACCCCCTCCAGAGTCCTTACGCCAAATCATCCTCATCGTAAATCCGCATTACGTACAGATCGTGGGAATCGGCCGGCTTCAATGCCTCCATTGGAATATCCAGTGCGGAAGGCTCACCGTCAGGTTGCATGTTGAGGTTCCAGTTGTCCTCGATTTTTGCATTGTCGACCGTAATTTGCGCCGCAAAATCTTTCTGAAGATGATAGTCGCGAACAAGTACGTCTAGGACGAGCTTGAAGCTGCCTGCGAATTTATCGGAGGATGCGCGGATTTCCTTCGTATCCGGACTTGCCGCTGTTTCGTAGTAAACGATGATTTTGCTTTGATCCGGAACTTCGCCGCTCGCGAAGGAAATGGTTTTGCCGCTTACGGTATAACTGTCCGAGGCTGGTGCCGAGGCAATGTATTCGTAGGCTTTGCCCACTGTTCCGTCCGCATGGAGCAGGTTCACGCTGACCAGCGTTCCACTGCTTGCTGGCGTATATGTAAGTGTAGCGGTATCTCCATTCACTACACATACTTCATTTTTAATGACATTCTTTGCACTGGAGGTGACTTCATTGCCAAGCAGCATGCCCAGCATTTCGTTGGAGAACAGAGCATCCTGCAGTACGAATCTTGCAGAACGTCCGCCCGAGAATCCAACCAATTTAGGATTACCGCTGCCGCCCACGGCATATACCGTTTCTGCGGTGTTCTCAATGTTAGACATTTTAAGCGTATCGATTTTAACCTTCAGCTTACCTGTCTCAATATCGAAAAATGATGCTGTTGCAACGTCGCGTACTGCCCATCTATTTGTAACTGCCATAAAAAAACTCCTCCTAATAAATGATTTTTGTCCAATTGATTTCTTGCATATTGATCTTTTTAGCATCGATATTTCCGGTGTAAATGCCTGTGACGACACGGTTGTAATGATCTATATTTTCAAGTCGGTAATAGCCGTCATAGAACTGATAGATGCTCAGCTCAAAAATATTATGGATATTGATGCCGCTGGTTGATTTCCAGGACAGGCCCGATATGATGCTGTGTAAATTCATGACCGGTTTTTTGGCAGGCTTGTTCACCTTGCCCTTCATCAGCTTTTCGATCATTTCTTTGGCTTTGGAATTTCCAGGATTATACTCTTCCTTGTCGTTGGCTAATTCAGCCTTGTTGGCGATTTTTACAATTTCCTGGAAACGTTGAAAATTACCTTCGTGTAAGGTCATCCCATCTCCTAGGTGGAAATAGGGAGCCTCCTCTGCGTCTACAAGCTCGATCTCTTTTTGTAATAGAAGTCTGATCCCGTTGGAAAACGAATTTCGGAAGTGATCGTTCTGCATGAAGAAATAACACGCCAGCACAAATGCCGATTCAGGCACTTTTCCCAAGCCGGATACCCGTGACTTGTCAAACAATAGAGATGACAGTGATTCCATGTAGCTGCTGTATCCCAGCTTAATGACATCTCTCAGCTTCGGTGAGCGAATATAGCCGATATCTGTGACGAACACCGGCTCATTGGCCAGTAAAGCTAGATGAATGTCTTCTTCATGGGTCATTTCGGAGACTCCATCCCTTCCGGTTGATTCATAGTTAAGCACCTCCTTAAAAGCAAAATATTTATTTCAAAGGAATATTACAATTCCTATCACTAATACAAATTAGGATCGATACCGTTAAAGTCTTGATGTATCAACGTTTAAGAGAGTTTTCTATCACTTCACGAACATATGTTCCCTTATTTTTTTCATGCTGTTCCGCTGCCATTCCTTTTGTTTGGCTCGGGAGCATTCGCTGCAGTACTTCTTGCGGTTAGAGGTTTGACGAAGCAGGATGCCGCAGCAGCAGCAGCTCATAATCTTCTCGCCGCGCCACTCCAGGTAGAGATAGATGTAATTTCTGAAATCTCTAATGATGATTCCTGCTGTGTCCTGATCCGCCGCAAACAATACTTTTTTGCTCAATTTCTTGGTATTCAAAGTCGGTTCAATTGCGCCAAGCGTGATGAGATCGTTGACGAGCAGCCCCTGCTTCATGCTATTCGCAGTCACCTTGGCATCTTTGAATATCTCACTACGCGGCGTATTCACCCAATAGGAGTCATTGCCGTTCATCTTGTTGAAAATTTTGCCGTACACCAAGTAGACAAAGGCCAACCTTTCATGAACAAGGCTATTCAAGCTTTTGATGTAGGCCAGTTCTTTGTTCGTGATGACGACTTGCTTAATTTCCAAAAGCGAATGTTCCTGTTTTTCAATCGTTTTAACCCATCGGTCTAAAGTATCCTGCCATTTGACGCTGTTAAATTGGGGATAGTGGGTCTTCATGAAAAGCTCAATCTCCTCGCGAACCTCCAGCCGATTCAATCCAAGCGAATAGTAGTGTTTGATTAAACAGGTTATGGTTTTAGAAATTTTCTGATGGATATAGCCTTCCGTCAGCGCCTGTTGAACCAGCTTTTTTTCGTTAATGATCAATTTCATGCGGGTTTCAGCTCCTTATCATCAAGATCTTTTAACTTTACAGTTTCAAGCGAAAACAAATTTCCGCCGAAGGGAATGCTGCCCTCCAGATCCAGCCGCGGATAAATGATGGTATGACCGTTTCTCTCTAACAAATTGAGTAAGATTTGGTCGCTGCAAATGTCCCAAACGATTTGCTTGGTTGTATTTTTGCTATAGCATAAGTCCAGTAGAATATTGCACACATCTTCTGTGTTGCTGCATTTTTCATACACTTCCCGCTTGAAGGATTGCTTGAACAGCATTCTGGCGGATTTTGCTTCATCTTCCGTCATTCGAGATTTCCTCGCTGATAGGGCATGGCTCTTAACGGCTTCCTGATACCTCTCCAGCACTTCTGCTAATTGTTGATAGCTTCTTTTTGAGTAGGGCTTCGCTGTTTTGTAAATGCTGTAGTCAAATTCCGTTCTGGACGCAGATTCTCTTGTGCGATCGAATGCATCCTCAACCATCCAGCACAATCGGTTCATCACCGAGCTGCTGACGGAGAGGGGCATATAGTTATAGTAATTTTGCAAAAATAATTGTTCGTTGTCTGTTCGTTCTTCTTTGGATATAAGCTCGCTAAGGCTGATTCTGAATCTTTCCATGCAGTTCATTTCATAGGCTTTGATATGACTGCGATATTGTTTTTGCAGCTCGGGATAGATGTATCCGAAAAAATAAGGCTTCTTGTCAGCGAGGATGCGCAGATTCATTTCCCGATCCTTAGAAGCGTCGGCGGCATGGCGGTCATACCACTCTTTGGGCATGTCCTTGCTATTGATGCCTTTCGTTTTATCGATTGCGTTCTGCTGATAATTTTGACCGCATTGAATGCGATAGGTTAATGTTCTATATTCCTTGCTGTCTTTCGGGAACTTGGCGCGGACATCGAACATGGACGTAATCCGGTTTGTGACTTTGCCTATTTCATCGCCGAAGCTGTTTTTGTTCGCTTGGATGGTGTCTTCTTCGGTTACGATTTTTTTCTCGGCGATTTTCTGGACACATACGATGGCAGGCAATTTCTCGATACTATCCAGCAGCACCTTGTTATTAGTAGTGAGAACGGCGTCACCATCCTTGTCCGCTCCGTTCAGTGCATGGGCGGTGGTGTCCCATGAATTGAAAATCGTGACCGTATTCATATATTTGTACCAGTAATTCATTTCCGGTGTATTTTCCAATCGCAGAATTCTGATGTTTTCCGCGCAGGTCATCGGCGCTCTGAAGCAGGCGACCTGGCTGACGTCTCTGTCATTCCAGTATTTTGAATAGAAGGAGCCGGCAGGAAGCAGTCCCGTGACCTCCATGCCGAACATGCTCTGACAGAGGCTGAAGGGATCGCCTGAGATAGTAGAGAAGTTTCCGGCTACTTTTATTACGCCAACCTTGGCGTCGTTAATTCTTTTCCTGATCATTCCGTAAATTTTATTCCTGATGAAAGGATCATGAATGATGCTTGGCTCAGCCATAAGGGCTTTGGAGAAATCATTGCCTTTTTTGTGGAATGTATCTGTTGAAATGTTTTTGCCGTTTAAATACAGGATGCTCTTATAAGGATCGAGTCCTAAAATATCATTGATTTCATCCAGGGTCGGCGTAATTAGCGACCGGATTTGCTCGTCAGACAGATCCAGGGACTGAATGAACTGGTAATTAAGGTTTCGTTCATCCTCCAGCGTCTCCGGAGTCACTTTGGTGACACTGAAGGTGTAGTTGTTTTGCCGGCAGTTCTGGAGATAGTGTTCAAGATGATCATAGGAATCCCATAATTTGAGCATCGAGGCTGTCAGAACAATTTCCACCTGACGGATATCTCTTTCATGTCCCCAAACATCCTTTACGATATAGTTTTCAGCGATCTGCTCCGCAAAAGCATGGAAATCGAATGTAAACAGCATGCCTTTCGCAAATGCATTTCGAATGCAAAAACCGCTAGGTATGTAATTTTCCCCAAGCTGCTTGGCCCATTTTTCGCTAAGGGAAGGGAGGATCAGTCCATAACCATCGCTTTCGTTTAGTTTGATGTCATAATGTTCTTTGTATCTCAATTTGGGAAACTTCTTTGTGACTGAATCGTCAATTTCAATGACATTGTTGAAGAACGAGGTTTCACAATCGTTTACGACCAGAATGCCATTTGGATGGGGCACGGGTGTGCTCGTACTGCATACTAGGGATTTGTAGGCTTCAAGTCTGGCGGGGACAAATGGTATGTTCAGATTCCTGCCGTTATCAATCCTTCTCATTAGCTCGTCGTAGATGTCACAATTTACAAAGACTACGGTACTATTTTTCGCTCCGCTTGTCGTTGCGAGTAATCTTCTATATTTAATACCATTGATATAAAAGCCTTTCTTACTGTTTAAGCGATCATAGTCCTGATTGTTGTCAATAACAACGCTTAGGTAACTGGAAACGAATGAGGCTTTGTATAATTGTTTATATAAAGTGCTGAGCTTTTTTTTATTTGCAGTTATGTTATCTTTCATTTTTAAAGTATGAATCTGATCCCGGATGTTTGATATGTATGGATCTTGATTTTCTTGATGTTCTATTTCCAAAATGAACCGCAGCGCCGTACTATCCGCCAATGCTACGACTTCTTCGTTTCTCATCGCTTCTTCGATCGTAAGGGTAAGATTCCATTTGGCCTTCCGAAGCCTGGAGGAACGAATTTTAAAGACGTAATTTAAAGAAGCTGATAGTTTTCCCAATATAATTACCCCCTGGAGTATAAAGATTCTCTGCTGCAAGGATGATAATTTCCTGCATGTCTTCGTCAAAAATTTCACTTCGGTCGTCGATTTCATCATCGTAGTATAAATCTTGCCAGGTTTGCCTGGAATGTCCGTATCTCATTCATATCACCCCCTCTATTGGTGTTGCCGAAATGGTATTTAAATAAATCGAGATTACTATGAAGATTAAAGATTCTTCTTTAGGAAATATAGATACACACTCGAATATCGCACGTTATTTGTTGGGTTTCCCTATTGAAATCTTAGCCCCAGCATGTTTTAATATGAATGAATCGATGTTACCAATAAGGTAATACTAGCATGGATTTTAACGAAAGGCAAACACTCGTTCTATACAAACCTTTTTATAACTTTATATTAAAATTTGGGCTGCAAAGAGAGCTCGGTCGGAAAAAAGGGGGTGTATTCTTCCTAGTACCTATTGAAAACAATGGCTTGAAAATGATAGCTACTAGAGATATTCTTTTCCTCAAACATTAAAAAAGCGCAAGTATGGATTTCTGTTCGTACTATTTTGCTTAACCATGACCTGTTAGAAAAAGGGAAATTTACAATATATAAAATGAGAGTGATTATATGTATAACTGTATGCATTGTGGCAGTGTTTATTTAAGGAAGAAAGATGCAGATGAGTGTGCAGCAAAAGAGGTTGAAAGCCCGCTCATTGAAGTTGGCAAAGTATTAGTAGACTATTCTTATGACCAGGAAACAATAATCCGATGCTTTAGTATGAGAAGAAGGGGACATAGCATCTCTTATTTATTTGAGTGGCTTGAACCTGAAGATAATGAATGGAAATATGTGTTTACCGTGCATAGCAATAAATGTTTAAAGGAGCAGTTTTTTGATCAATTATTATAAAAAAATGTGACAAGCTTTGTTCTGCAAGGTGTGCTTTTAGATTAGCGCCTTGCTTTTTAGTTTTTTTGATGGTACGATTTTAACGAAGTCAGCAGTTACTTAGAACAAATCCATAATTAAATACTTTAACGTTAACTTCGGGGCAGGGTGAAATTCCCTACCGACGGTGATGACTGCTTCAGCCACTATATGGATGGTTTGAAGCAAGTATAAGTCCGTGACCCGTATGCACTTCATAATAAGCATGCGGCTGAGCCGGTGAGATTCCGGGACCGACAGTATAGTCTGGATGGGAGAAGTAAACGCAGAATATATGACGTATTGAGTACGAGTATATTCAGAACAGTCAAAGCATAACTTGCAAGTTCTAATTTTCACAAAGTTCATTTCGCGGATTGCGGATTATAGCGATCCATTGTGAAATTGAGAGATGCTTGGAGAGTTGGCCGAGTGACGGCGGATTAGGAAGTTAGTCCTTCTATTACCGTTTGTTTGCTTGTATTCAATTCATGCTTTCACTTTGCGTATCATGAACTCTCATTGCCCCATCGGAATTATTCGATGGGGCTTTTGTATTTATTTTTGCATCAGTACAACAGCTGCTCAGTACAGTTTGTCAAGTCAGCGGAGGTGAAACATACTTGGAAATTATTAATGACGAATACTATATGAAATTAGCGCTGGATATGGCGAATCGGTCACAAGGGCAAACCGGTGTTAATCCGGTCGTCGGAGCTGTTGTCGTAAGGGATGGCGAGGTCGTCGGGCTTGGTAGCCATTTGAAGCGCGGAACCCCGCATGCCGAAGTCCACGCGCTGAATATGGCCGGTGAAGCGGCTAAAGGAGGCACCGTGTATGTTACCCTGGAGCCGTGCAGTCATTATGGGGCGACGCCACCATGCAGTGAAGGCTTGATCAAAGCAGGCGTAAGCCGCGTTGTTGTCGCCTGTGAGGACCCGAATCCTCAGGTTGCAGGAAGAGGGATCGAGCTGCTGCGGCGCAACGGGATTGAGGTACAGGTTGGTGTACTGCGAGATGAAGCGATCAAGTTGAACCGTAAATTTATTAAATACATCACGACAAAATTGCCCTATGTTACGATTAAAACCGCGAGCACGTTAGATGGGAAGATCGCTTCAAGAAGTGGAGACAGCAAGTGGATTTCTAATGAAGTAGCACGCGAGCGCGTACATACAATGCGCCACCGTCATAACGGGATCATGGTGGGTGTAGAGACGGTCATCGCAGATAATCCTTCATTAACGACGAGGTTGACAGTACCTGGAATCTCGCCGATTAGAATCGTCGTTGACTCGAAGCTCCGGATTCCCGATGAAGCGACAATGCTTCACGACGGCGCTGCTCAAACGGTCCTGCTTACAACGGCGCAAGCATCCGAAGAAAGACGGGATTCGCTAACCAAGCGCGGTGTGCAAATCATTGTGTGCGGCGAGGGGCCGCAGGTGGATCTTCGCTTAGGTTTGGAGAAGCTTGGTGAGATCGGAGTGTCGTCCGTGCTTGTCGAAGGAGGAGGCCGCCTGAACGGCTCTCTGCTTCAGGAGAAGCTCGTCGATGAAGTGATTCTGTTCCTGGCACCTAAGCTGATTGGCGGCTTGAATGCCCCGGGGAGCTTTGTATTCGACGGCTTTGAGCTGATGAAGGATGCGGTCGCATTAAGCGACTTAACTGTGGAGCAAATCGGCGACAACGTTTGTATCGCGGGGTATCCTGTCTGGGACGCTAATTGAGTGTGCTTATGCTGAACAGCAATGGAATAAAAGCAAACCCTGCATTACCAATTTAACCCAAGGGGTCAGCGTAGTAAACATCAAAAGGAGGAAGCTGCGTGTTTACGGGACTAGTTGAAGAAGTAGGGGCGATTAAGTCGATCCAGAGCAAAGGCGAAGCGATGATTATCCATATAAATGCAAACGTAGTGACGCAAGGAATGAAGCTTGGCGATAGCGTGGCTGTTAACGGAGTTTGCCTGACGGCAACGCAATTCGACCGTTCATCTTTTACAGTTGATGTCATGCCGCAAACGTTTCGCAACACGAATTTAAGCCAGCTTAGATCGGGCAGCAAAGTGAATTTGGAGCGGGCAATGGCTGCAGATGGTCGCTTCGGCGGACATATCGTTCAAGGACATGTGGACGGAGTAGGAACGATCACAGGGATTAAGCAGGATCAGAATGCGGTTGTATTTGAAATAACTCCTGCGGAGAAAGCCTTGTTTAAATACATCATTCCCAAAGGCTCCATTACCATTGACGGGATAAGCCTAACGGTAGTTGCAGCAGAAGGGAATAGTTTCAGCGTATCGATTATTCCACACACGTTGGCAGAAACCGTGCTTGCCTATAAACGTCAGGGTGATTCAGTGAATTTGGAATGTGACATACTTGGCAAATACGTCGAGCATTTGCTCGTCTTCGGCAAGAGCAATACGACTAAGCCGGCAGGGACGGAAGTTCCATCGCCAGGTATTGATATGCCATTCCTAATGAAGAACGGGTTTGCATGACTCGCTTTAATTTAAATATATAAAACAGCTAGAGGAGGGGCATGAATCATGAGTGACATTCAATTGGATCGGGTAGAAGAAGCCATATACGACCTTATGCGCGGCAAAGTGATTATTGTTGTCGATGATGAGGATCGGGAGAATGAAGGGGATTTTGTGGCACTTGCCGAGAAGGCAACGCCGGAAGTCATCAATTTCATGATTAAAGAAGGACGCGGGCTTGTCTGTATGCCGATTACGGCGGAGAGAGCGGAAGAACTGGATTTAAAACCGATGGTTGCGCAAAATACCGATTTTCACGGTACGGCTTTTACCGTATCGATCGACCATATCGATACGACAACGGGAATCTCCGCGCACGAACGTTCATTAACGGTGAAGGCGGTCATGGATCCGGACGCAAAGCCTTCCGACTTCCGGAGACCGGGACATATGTTTCCGCTTATAGCAAAGAAAGGTGGCGTTTTGCGGCGAGCGGGTCATACGGAAGCTGCTGTCGATTTGGCGCGGATGTGCGGATCGTATCCAGCCGGAGTCATCTGCGAGGTTATTAAGGAAGATGGCACCATGGCTCGATTGCCCGATCTTGTTGAAATCGCCAAACAATTTGACTTGAAGCTCATTAGTGTGAAGGATTTAATCCACTACCGGAACGAGAAGGAGAAGCTCGTTACCCGCGAGGTAGAAGTACGTATGCCTACCGATTATGGCGAGTTCCGCGCAATTGCATACAGTAATGACGTAGACTCCAAGGAGCATGTAGCCCTTGTCAAAGGAGAAATCAGCGGTGAAGAACCCGTGCTCGTTCGGGTGCATTCCGAATGCTTGACTGGAGACGTTTTCCATTCGCATCGTTGTGATTGTGGTCCGCAATTCGAAGCGGCGCTACAGCAAATTGAGGATGCGGGTAAAGGAGTCCTGCTGTACATGCGCCAAGAAGGACGGGGCATTGGGCTGATTAATAAGCTGAAGGCGTACAAGCTGCAGGAGCAAGGGCTCGATACCGTGGATGCCAATTTGAAGCTTGGTTTCCCGGCCGATTTGCGGGATTATGGAATAGGGGCACAAATTTTGAAGGATCTTGGCGTGCGAAAGATCCGGCTTCTTACTAACAACCCTCGAAAAATTACCGGACTTGAGGGCTACGGGTTGGAGGTCGTCGAGCGGGTGCCAATCCAGATGAAGGAAAATGAAGACAACAGCAATTATTTGCATACGAAGCAAAAGAAGCTTGGACATCTCCTCAGCTTTGATATTATCGAGCAAAACGAACAGCAATGAAACTAGAAGCTCAGATTAAATATTTTAATATATTAAATAAATAACAAACTAATGGAGGAATTGAATTATGGCACAAGTATTTGAAGGTCATCTCGTCTCGGAAGGTTTAAAATATGGTATCGTGGTTGGCCGTTTTAATGAGTTTATTACGAATAAGTTGTTAAGTGGGGCGCTAGATGCCTTGAAACGCCATGGCGTCAAGGATGAGGAAGTGAACGTAGCTTGGGTTCCGGGAGCCTTCGAAATTCCATTTGCTGCACAAAAAATGGCCGAAAGCGGAAAATATGATGCGGTTATTACGCTCGGCACGGTGATTCGTGGCTCAACTTCCCATTATGATTACGTATGTAACGAAGTCGCTAAAGGAGTGGCGGCGATCGGTCTGAAAACAGGCGTCCCAACGATTTTCGGCATCGTGACGACGGAGAATATTGAGCAAGCGATCGAACGCGCAGGCACTAAGGCAGGGAACAAAGGCTGGGATGCAGCGATGGCTGCCATCGAAATGGCTAACTTGACGAATTTGCTAAAATAGTGCTTATTTAATGTAGTACCCTTTTTAGGGTACTGCATTTTTTATTTAATTCGCGTGTTCAAAGGAAGGCCTTTTGAACTGCCTCTAGGGTGGAGGATGTCCATTGACGACAGTAACCTATAAGCTGGATACCTTTGAGGGTCCGCTGGATCTGCTGCTGCATCTGATCGATAAGGCAGAGGTCGACATATATCAAATTTCGGTAAGTGAAATCACTGATCAATATTTGGAGTATTTGGATAATATGCAGGAGCTGGAGCTGGAAATTACGAGCGAGTTTTTGGTGATGGCCGCTACGCTGTTGTCCATAAAGAGCAAACAGCTCCTACCTAAGCCGCCTGTGATCGAATTCGACGACGATTTCGATTATTTGATGGAGGACGAGGAGGATCCGCGAGACGAGCTGATTCGGAAGCTGGTTGAGTATCGCAAGTACAAGGGAATCGCCGAGCATCTGCATGAGCGGGAATGGGAGCGAAGCCTTATCTTTACGAAAGAGGCTGAGGACTTGACTCCTTTCATGCCTGAGGTCATTGAAAATCCGGTTAAAGGTTTGCATGCCGCCGATTTGATCGCTATGTTCCAGAAGGCTCTGCGCCGCGCCGTAAAACGTAGCTCTGTTGCTCGTATCCATCGGGACGAAATTTCCGTCAAGGATCGGATTCGCGATGTCGTTTCTGCGCTGGAGCGTATGGGAAAAGGGGGCAGGCTGCTATTTTCCAAGCTGCTGCACCCGGAAATGTATCGGCATGAGATCGTCGTAACCTTTCTAGCGATTTTGGAACTAATGAAAATGAAGCAAATCGTTTGTTATCAGAACAAGCTGTTTGATGATATTGTGATGGAGTGGAGAGGGGAAGTAAAGGCAGATGAATTATCGGGACTTGAAATCGATTATTGAGGGATTGCTGTTTCTGGCTGGGGAAGAAGGCCTTAGCGTAAAGCAGCTGGCAGAAGTCACCGAACAGCGTCAAGATATCATTACCGATGCTCTGTTGGATATGAAAGCATCATTTGAAAGGGAGGGCCGAGGACTGCAAATTGTTCAACTTGCGGGAACCTATCAGCTGGCTACTTTGCCGGAGCATGCACCGTTTTTTGAAAGATTGGCATATTCGCCATCCCGTTCATCCTTGTCTCAAGCGGCATTGGAGACGTTATCCATTATTGCTTATCGTCAGCCGATTACTCGCATTGAGGTGGAAGAGATCCGAGGGGTCAAATCGGAGCGAGCGATTCATACGTTGGTGAACAAGGATTTGATTCAAGAGGTAGGACGTGCCGAGGCGATTGGACGGCCGATTTTATATGGAACAACACCAGCTTTTTTAGATTATTTCGGGCTTGGCAGTCTGGAGGATCTACCGGATCTGACCGAGTTTGAAAATACCGACCAGCTAGAGGAAGAAACACAGCTTCTGTTCCAGAAGCTGGAGGAGCAGCAGCTTACATTTGACGACGTAAAAGAGGATTAGCCTGCCAAAAAACGAATGATTTCCTTTTTTTGAAGCATACTATTTCAAGATGTTCATTTGAATTGGTATGGAGGGCTTTCCTGTGTGGATTTGGCTCGGAGTCATCCTGATCCTGCTGCTTGTAATCATCGCTGTAGTCATTATCTTGTTATCTCCGATTAAGTTCCACTTGGTTGTTCGCAAAGTGAAACAGAATGAAGCTGTTCAGCTTGAGGTGACGATGCTTTATGGGGTGATCCGGCTTCGTTACGAAATCCCTTCAATCATATTTAAAAATATGAAAGATGGTTTTAAAGTGGAGCAGCAAAGCTCGAGCAATCTATTGAAAAGTCGGACGGCCAGCAGTGAGCAGGATATTAATAAGGATAAAATTCGCTCTTGGGTAGATCAATTTTATGACTTACTGCAAGCGACGAAGGGACTTAAAAAGTGGACGGCAAGTACGTTAAAGCATATCTCCTTTCATCGATTGGATTGGTCCACGAATGTGGCTCTATCGGATGCAGCCTATACGGCAACTTTATCAGGGGCCCTGTGGGGCTTAAAAACGACCTTAATTGGTGGGTTGTCATGCTACATAGATCTAAAGCAGAGGCCTAGGTTGTTTGTTGTGCCGGTCTTTGACAAGCCGCCGTTATTCGCGACCGAAATGGAAATCAATGGGGAAATACGCTGCGTACGCGCGTTGCATGCTGGATTCGTACTTATTGTTCGGGTATTAAAAATAAAAGGCGGTTTTCAAAAATGGCTGAGTATCGCCGCCCGAGGACAAAAAAAAGGGAGTTCGCGGTCTTAATGGATCGGCGGGCTCCTTTTGTTCTTCAACCCACGCATATTCCGCTTCCTGGCTGCGCAAACTGTAGGAGTGAAGGTAGTTCTTATTATTTAGTTTGAAGAGGAGGAATAATCATGTCAGATCATCCGATCCAAGGGTTAATGCAAACGGCTATGGAAAACATCAAGGATATGGTTGATGTCAATACGATTGTCGGCGAACCGGTGGAAACCCCGGACGGCAGCGTCATTTTGCCGATAAGCCGCGTTGGCTTCGGATTTGCTGCGGGAGGCAGTGATTATAATGTGGATGGAAATAGTGGTGCCTCATCCAGCTCATCAGATAAAGTGCGTCCATTTGGTGGAGGTAGCGGGGGAGGCGTGTCGATCAATCCGATTGCATTTCTCGTTGTAGGCCAGCAGGGTGTGCATATTGTTCCGCTGGATAACCAAACTCATCTGTTTGAGAAAATGATTGATGCCGTCCCTTACGTAATGGATAAAATTCAATCCATGATTCCTAGTAACAGTGCAGGAACGTCTCAGAATGCTGCAAATCAAGGTAATCCTAATGATCATCAAAACAATGGAAATATGTACAGCTAAACACTTAGAGAAGCCGATGAGGTTGACCGATCCTTTCCGCCATTTCGGAAGGGGTCTTTTTTTGCCGGGATAAGTGGACATACTCCCCTTATTTCCCGCATATAGTGTACAAGTATTAGCGCATATAGCGGAGGAGTTTCATAATGATAAAACGGTCGATATTTCGCTTTAGCTTCACAGGAATGATGGTCATATCGCTACTGCTGACCGCAGGTTCCAGTGTTGGAGCTGTAGAAAATAACAAACCTCGTCCACCAAGTATGAATGCCCGGGCCGCTTCTTTGATTGATGTGAAGTCAGGCCGAATTCTGTACAGCCATCACGGAGACGTTGAAATGCCAGTAGCCAGCTTGACTAAAATTATGACGGCCATCGTCGCGATTGAGCATGGGAAGCTGGATGAAATGGTCTCCGTCTCCAAAAATGCTTATCGCAAGGAAGGTTCCTCGATCTATCTGGAGCTGGGGGAAGAGATGACCTTGGAGAACATGCTGTATGGTCTCATGCTTCGTTCGGGTAATGATGCAGCAACGGCAATTGCCGAGCATGTTGGCGGGTCGGAAGAGGGTTTTGTTCATTTGATGAATGAAAAGGTAAAAATGCTGGGGCTTAAACATACCCAATTTCGAAATCCTCATGGTCTTGACGCTAAAGGGCATTATTCCTCGGCCAATGATCTGGCGGTCATTACCGCCTATAGCCTCCAGAATCCGGTGTTTAAGGAAATTGTAAAAACGCCAAGCAAAAAAGCCCCCAACCCGAATAATCCATGGGATTATAAGTGGGATAACAAAAATAAAATGCTTCGTTTATATGAAGGAGCAGATGGCGTCAAAACGGGATATACCAAAACTGCGCGACGCTGCCTCGTCAGCTCGGCAAGCCGTGCCGGGCAGCAGTTAGCTGTCGTTACACTTAATGACGGAGATGATTGGAATGACCATGCAAAGCTGCTTGATTACGGCTTTGCCTATTATCCGCTAAAGGAAATCATCGAGGAGGGGCAGCCCGTTCAGAACGAGTTCGTTACCGGCTCCGGATTCAGTTATGCTTTGGCAAGCGGTGAGTTTGAACGTATTCAGCGAAAGCTGTTTCTTAAAAACGCGCGGGCAAATGATTTTGGCTACCGTGGGCAGATTATAATCTCGTTAGACGGCCGTCAAATCGGGCGGGTGCCTATTTATGAGAAAGGCAGCTTCATTCCCTCGCCGGATCCGGCGAGGGGCAAACCGACATCCAGGTTTGTGATTGCCAGGGGAAGCTTGGGAAATGCGTTTACTGCAGTCATTAGATCACTGTTTTTTGTAGATTAGATTACTTACCCTGTGGGAGAGGGGCTGATCATGTGGTTAATAAAATTTGGCTAGGGCTTATCGTCGTTGGTTTTGCCTTTGCAGCGATAAAAGGGGATATTAATCTTGTCACGCAGGCAGCGTTTGAGGGGGCAGCCACCGGGGTAACCGTGTGCTTCGGACTGATCAGCGTCCTGGTCTTCTGGATGGGCATGATGCGCATGGCTGAGGATGCCGGACTTGTCAAAGCAATATCCAAGCTGCTTGGGCCGGTCGTTACCTATTTATTCCCTGACGTGCCAAAAGAGCATCCGGCGATGGGATATATACTTTCGAACATGAGTGCCAATTTGCTAGGTTTAGGAAATGCCGCGACTCCTATGGGGATAAAAGCGATGCAGGAATTGCAGAACCTTAATCCAGATAAGGAGACTGCCTCGGCTGCAATGTGTACGTTGTTAGCATTGAATACGGCTAGTATCACATTGATTCCGACGACACTGATCGCGATTCGGCTTAACTTTGGCTCTGCCAACGCAGCGGAAATTGTCGGCTCTACGTTGTTAGCTACAGCGATCGCAACAATGGCAGCTATTATTGCCGACCGCTGGTATCGAAACAGAACCTTTCGTCGAACTCCGAATCCGCCTGCTTCTCCATTAACTTTGAAGAGGTGATCGTCCTTGTTAGGTTGGATTAATATGATTTCGGCCTGGGCAGTGCCTGTTATGATTGCGTTTATCCCGCTGTACGCTTTTATGAAAAAGGTACCGGTGTATGAATCGTTTGTTGATGGAGCTAAGGACGGTTTTTCTACAGCAGTAAGCATTATTCCTCACTTAGTGGGCATGATGGTTGCGATCAGTGTGTTCCGAGCATCCGGTGCGTTGGAGTTCTTTGTAGGCTGGATGGGGCCGTTCCTGGAGAAGCTGCATGTTCCCGCCGAGATTTTGCCGCTAGGGATTCTAAGGCCGCTGACAGGAACCGGCTCGCTGGCCTTTACTACAGATCTGATCAAGACGTACGGCCCCGATTCGATGATTGGCCGAATAGCTTCTACAGTTCAAGGTAGTACGGATACGACACTATACGTCCTTACGGTCTATTTCGGAGCCGTCGGGATTCGCAACGGCCGCTATGCCCTGAAAGTGGGGCTTTTCTCGGATATCGTTGGCTTCCTGGCAGCCATCATAGTATGTTTATTGATTTTTGGCTGATGTTGCCGTTTCGACTGTTTATCAACAGCTCGAACGGCTCTTTATTTTTATCGCTATCCTGTCCTATTGTGATTTTTCTTTCATATAGGTATCATGTTTATGAGGTGACTATTAGATAATGGAAAGATTACAGAAAATATTAGCCGGTGCGGGTGTGGCATCGCGTCGCAAATGCGAGGAATTGATTTTGAATGGTCAGGTACAAGTGAACGGAGAAACGGTAACTACGCTCGGGACCAAGGCCGATCCGGCGGTTGATGTTATTACCGTGAATGGAAAACCGATCGGTGCGGAGAAGAAGATCTACATTATGCTTAACAAACCTAAGGGTGTAATAACAAGTGCATCTGATCCGCAGGGAAGAAAAATTGTCACCGATTATTTGAAGGGCATTTCTGAGCGGCTGTATCCAGTGGGCCGCCTGGATTATGATACAGAGGGCTTGCTGTTATTAACGAACGACGGCGACTTTGCCCACCTGCTGACTCATCCAAAGCATCATGTTCCCAAGACCTACTTGGCAACGGTGAAAGGGGTTCCGCACGGAACGGAGCTGGACAAGCTTAAGCAGGGGATTATGCTGGAGGATGGGATGACTTCGCCGGCCGAGGTTGAGTATTACGATGTGGATCCCGAGGGCAAGCAAGCGGTGATCAGTATTACGATTCATGAAGGGCGAAACCGTCAAGTTCGGCGGATGTTTGAAGCGATCCAGCATCCGGTAACGAAGCTGAAGCGGATTTCCTTTGGTGATCTATATCTCGATAATTTAAAAAGGGGGATATACCGCCATTTAAGCAAAGAAGAGGTAGAAGGTCTATTTAAACAAGCTCGTAATGCGGGCAAGCCAAGAAAACGATAGAAGGTCACATAAAGTTCATATTTACCCTAGCTGAATCTATGACACTTTTCTTATAATGTTCATAGGATATTCACTTTTTATCCATATAATATGAGGTTTGTCATAGAAGGGGTGCTGATAATGGGTAGGGCAAGACGTCCAGTACAAATTGTTATTTTGATGCTCATTGTCATTTTGGGCGGCTATGCGATCGGTACGGCCGTATTTGGAGGCGAGGAGGGCATACCTAAAGAAGGTGATAACCCTCCTGCCTTTAATTTGCGAGGTTTAGACGGACAGGTACATAATCTGGAGAAGTACCAGGGCAAGGCGCTGGTGATTAACTTTTGGGCCACTTGGTGTAAGTATTGTGTGAGTGAAATGCCGGCATTACAGACGCAATGGGAGAAATGGAAGGATCAGGACGTGGTCATCCTGGGGATAAATACCGGTGAGGACGATATGACCGTGTCCAATTTCGTGAAGCAGACCGGCGTCGATTTTCCAATATTATTCGATAAGCAGAGTGAAATTGTTGGCAAATATGGAGTAGTACCCATGCCGACAACCTTTTTTGTGAATAAGAGAGGCAAAATAACCTCCATCCATCAGGGTGAGCTAGATTTGAAGACGCTTAACCAACAAATTAACCAGTTGGTGAGATCCCGATGAGAACAGGAGGGCTAGGCATTGATTAAGAATACGAAATGTGAATGCGGGCATCAGAATCCTGTCGGAACGGTGCTCTGCGAAGCTTGCGGCAAACCGCAATACGAGGAGAAGGGTGACAACTCCAGTGAATTATTGGAAATGCGCTATGATGGAGTAGCGCGCCGCTCGCAGCGGGCAAATCCAAATTTTATCGATAAAATCTGGAATTTCTTTTCCTCGGTTAAGGTAGCGGTATACCTGATTACGATTACATTAATTGGGGCTATGCTGGGAACTGTTTTTACCCAGGAAACTATGTTCGTACAAATCGATCCTGAAGCCTACTACAAACGGAAATATGGAACCATCGGTGAAATTTATTATAGGCTCGGGTTATCTGATACGTATAATTCCTGGTGGTTCATTCTGCTGCTCGTCATGATCGGGGCATCGCTCGTCATTTGCAGTCTTGACCGGGTGTTGCCGTTATACAGAGCGCTATCCAAACAGAAAATACGTAAGCATATGCATTTTTTGACCCGGCAAAGGGTCGTATATCAAGGGCCTGTATCTGAGAACGGCGATGCTTGGGTTCAGAAGGCTGTTGCACCACTGAAAAAGAAGGGGTATCGCGTTCATATCGAGAGCGGTGCACTACTTGCGGAGAAGCAGCGTTTTAGCCGTTGGGGGCCGTACGTTATCCATATCGGTCTGATTGTATTTTTGCTCGCTGTTCTATTTCGCGGTCTTCCCGGACTCCATATGGATGAACATTACTGGTTCCCTGAAGGGGAGATTACAGCTATACCGGATACGCCCTATTACTTGAAAAATGAGAAGTTTACTGTGGAATTTTATAATGAGGACGAAATGTCCGAGGAGTTCAAGCAAAGGGGGAAAATCGTACCTAAGCTGTTTGAAACGCAAGCAGTTCTGTATGAATGCGTTGACAATTGCAATGATCCATTGAAGGAACCGACACTTGAGGAGGTAGATCGGCATAATATCCGCGTAAATGATCCACTGAATTATAAGGGCTTCCAAGCATATCAGTTTGATTTTGAAGAAGTGATGCTGCTTCGTTCGGTTCAGGTGACGCTGATCGATAAGCAGACCGGTGAGCACTACGGGAAAATCAAGCTTAGTATGAAAGATCCCCAAACCGAATTTGAGGTCGGGCCATACAAGCTCAAGCTAAAGGATAAGTATTTGGATTTTGGCCTGGATGATCAAAAAAGACCGATTAGCCAATCGGGAGAGCCAAAGGCACCCGCCTTTTTGTTTACGATTACAGGGCCGGGTTTGCCTCCGGACGGAGGACAATACTTTTACTTCCCTTTCTTTGAGCAACAAGCGTTCTTCGAACAAGATAAGCTGAACGAAGCACTTGGCGGAGTGAATGATAGGTTAACGCTCGATGTAATGGCTATGGAGGATGTCGATTATATACGGTTCAAAAGTTATTTGAATATTCGTATCGACCGGGCGATGCCGTTTGTATGGGCAGGCCTTGGAATCGTTATGATTGGACTTATTATGGGCTTCTATTGGCAGCACCGTAGAATCTGGCTGCGTGTTGATGATGGTGTCTTGACACTAGGTGGACACACGACCAAGAATTGGTTCGGTATGAGGCGTGAAGTATCCGCTTTCTTGAAGAATATGGGGATTGAAGTGGATGAGAAGTCTTTGGATAACGGAGGAAACCGGTCATGAATTTATTAGAGATCAGTAAACAGGCATTTGTCATTGCTTTTTTACTCTATTGTGTGGCATTTTGTTTCTATGTGGTGACAATTACGGGGAAAACGTGGAAAAATCGTGATCCGCAGCTTCACGAACGCAAATGGGGCAGAATTTCATTCATCACTTCTACACTAGGTCTTATTACTCATTTGGTTTATGTTTTCACGAGATGGGTCTGGTCGGGACATATTCCAGTCAGTAATATGTATGAATTTATGACCTTCTTGTCTTTAATGATCATATTAGCATTTACGATCTTATATTTAATATATCGTAAATCCTTGCTCGGTTTGTTCGCCACGCCGCTGGCGATCGTCGTCATGGCGTATGCAGCGGTGTTTCCGAAGGATGTGCAGCCGTTGATTCCGTCCTTGAATTCGATCTGGCTGTACATTCACGTGACGCTTGCGGCAGCGGGGGATGCTTTCTTTGCCGTCGGATTTGCCGCAGGACTGATGTGTCTTCTGCGTACGATTGATTTCAAGGGTACCGATAAATCCGCGCGTCGCCAGAAACTATGGCTTGAAATTACGTTTTATTCTATTATTATAGTAGTGGGCTTCATTGTTTCCGTTTTTGCATTCCGTGCCTCGGGTTATGAAGCTATATTTACATCTAATGCTGCTCAAGGTAATGATGCTGGCCAAGTCAGCGTAGCTAAAGAGATCTATAATTTACCGCCGATCGTAGCACCCCATGGCAGCCATTTGGAAAGCACAGATTCTTTCCTTGGTATGAGCAAGCCATTAGTTGAGGTTCCGTCCTGGTTCAAAGGGGTGAATGCAGGTCGAAAGACCAACACTATTGTATGGGCGTTTATTACCGGAACCATTCTATACGGTCTCTTGAGATTTATTATTCGCAAGCCATTAAGCGAAGCTGTGGCTCCGGCTCTGAAGAGCATCGACGCTGATGATTTGGATGAAATTAGTTATCGGGCAATCGCGATTGGGTTTCCGGTGTTTACACTCGGAGCCCTTGTATTTGCGATGATTTGGGCCCAGCAGGCTTGGGGGCGGTTTTGGGGCTGGGATCCAAAGGAAGTATGGGCGCTTATTACCTGGTTATTCTACAGCGTATATCTCCATCTCCGTTTATCGCGGGGATTCCATGGCCGCAAAGCCTCATGGCTAGCCGTACTTGGGTTTATGGTTGTCATGTTCACGCTCGTAGGCGTTAATCTGATCATCGCCGGCTTGCATTCTTACGCGGGCACGGACTAACTGATATAATGTAACCATTACTAGCACAAGCGAATGGGAAGATGATGAAGGGGTTGTTGTTCATGTCAGATCAAGAAAACCGCATTCTCGTAGTGGATGATGAAGAGCGTATTCGCCGTCTGCTCAAAATGTACTTAGAAAAAGAGGGCTATGAAATCGATGAAGCGGAAGATGGTGAGACCGCTCTCAAGAAAGCAACCTCCAATGATTATGGTTTAATTTTGCTAGACGTCATGCTGCCAGGAATCGACGGGGTCGAAGTATGCAGCCGTTTGCGCCAGGTTAAATCAACGCCGGTATTGATGTTAACGGCCAAAGGAGAAGAAATAAACCGGGTACAGGGATTTGAAGTGGGGGCAGATGATTATGTTGTCAAACCATTTAGTCCCCGTGAGGTGATATATCGCGTCAAAGCGATCATGAGGCGTGCTTCGGCTACTGCTTATTTAACCAAGGAGAATGGAACCAGCAATAATATCGTGTTCCCGCACCTTGTAATCGAGCATGATGCTCACCGGGTGACTGCAAGCGGGCAAGAGGTTAGCCTTACGCCAAAGGAGTACGAGCTGCTCCATTACTTGGCAACCTCTCCTGATAAGGTGTTCTCTCGCGAGGAATTGCTGAAGGATGTCTGGAATTACGAATTCTTTGGCGATTTGCGAACGGTGGATACCCACGTCAAGCGGTTGCGCGAGAAGCTGAACAAGGTATCGCCGGAATCGGCTGCCATGATTACTACCGTGTGGGGAGTCGGCTATAAGCTGGAGGTCGCGAAATAAGTGAGCTTCTGGAGAACGCTTGTAGGTAAGCTGTGGATTACGATTATCGGTCTCGTGGCCTTTGTATTAATGAGCATGGGATTATTTCTGTTGCCGTATATAGATACGAATTTCACCGATCCCGTAGCAGTTAAGAAGCTGTTTGTCATCGTTGCCATTATTGGCTTCTCGCTTACGACATTCTTTGCCTTGTTCCTCTTCACGAAGATTACGCAGCCGATGCAGAAGTTGATCGGCGCTGCGGACTCAATTCGTAAGGGGAAATACGACACTCGGCTCTCGTTGCAGACGAGTGATGAAATCGGTGAACTAGCGAATACATTTAATCATATGGCTGAGGAACTGGAGAATACTATCCGCAGCTTAAACCATGAAAAAGAACACCTGTCTAGCGTTTTAAGAAGCATGAATGATGCCGTGATTACATTAGATTGGGAAGGAGCCGTCATTCTGACTAATCCTCCAGGGGATAAGTTGTTATATTTATGGGGCGATTTGCCGGATGAAGAGAATGACGCTCTCCAGTTCAAGGTTCATGGCGAACGATCGATTGCGATCCCCAAGCCTTTGCTCCCGATGTTTCGAAAGGTACTCGATCAGGAAGGCGATCAGAGCGCCAATATTCACGTAAAGCAGAGCGTGTGGTCGGTGCATATGGCGCCGCTCTCGTCGGATGGCGAGATTAGAGGGGCGGTAGCCGTTCTCCGCGATGTGACGGAAGAAGTTCGTCTGGAGAAAATGCGGCGGGATTTCGTTGCCAATGTTTCGCATGAGATTCGGACTCCGCTATCGATGATGCAAGGATACAGCGAAGCATTGCTTGACGGCATGGCTGCTTCTCCGGAAGAGAGTCAGGAGTTGGTACAGGTCATACATGATGAATCACTGCGCATGGGACGCTTAGTGCGCGATTTGCTCGACCTGGCTCGTATGGAAGCAGGGCACACCGACATTGCGATGCATCAGGTTGACGTCAAGGAGCTCATTGAGCGGGTATATCGGAAATTCGCTGTGCGGGCAAAAGAGCACGATGTTCATCTGGAATTGGAGATGGGTACGGGTTCAATGATTGCGGAGGCGGCGAATGAAGATCGATTGGAGCAGGTATTGACCAACTTGCTGGACAACGCCTTTAGGCATACGCCAGAGGGACGTAGCGTCTATATCGCTGCAGCCAGCCAGCAAGGTAAGCAGGGGAAGGAATTGCATATCTCGATCCGAGATGAAGGCTCAGGCATTCCGACAGAGGATTTGCCATTTGTCTTTGAACGGTTTTACAAAGCGGATAAAGCCCGAGTTCGCGGTACAGCGGTGGGCACGGGACTTGGCTTAGCCATAGTAAAAAATATAATCGATGCGCATAACGGCACGATTCAGGTTCATAGCGGAGTAGGCAAAGGGGCGGATTTTCATATCGTGCTTCCTGTCGAAAAGGTACAATAAACGTAAAACATCCTTACTCGTAAGGATGTTTTTGTTGATTTCAGAAGATTAATCTTGTTCATCGTGGAACATCAGTCGAAGGATATACGATAAGCAAAAAAAGAGTTGCTTAGGGGTCGTAATCACACATACGCCTCGAAGCAACTCCTCTTCTAGATATTCAGTTTAGCGCTATTAACCAAATACGATTTGCTGAGCGCTGTTCAACTCTTGAAGACTTGTCAAATCATCAAGCACTTCCTTGGAAACAGTTTTATCCACAGTCAGTACCATGATTGCCTCGCCGCCAATAATTTTGCGTCCAACTTGCATTGAAGCAATATTAACGTCATTTTTGCCGAGCAAGGTGCCTACGCTGCCGACAATGCCTGGCTTATCATTGTGAGAGATAAAGATCAAGTTGCCTTCCGGAGCAATATCTACCGGGAACTTGTCGATCCGTACGATCCGGGCGCCGTACTCTTTTAGCAAAGTACCTGCGATGCGGCGATCCTGGCCGTCTTGTGTCTTCAAAGTAACGCTAATCCGGTTCGTAAAGCCTTTAGTAGCTGAGGATTGCGATACAACCACATCAATGTCGCGCACCTTGGCCAAATGCACCGAGTTGACGATGTTTACCTCGTTTCCGAAGTGACGGGACAATACCCCCTTGATAATGTAGCGTGTTAGTGGTTGAGTATCTACCTCTGCCAGATCGCCGGCATATTCCACATGGATTTCATGTACGGCCTGGTTGTTCAACTGGGCAGCAAACGTACCGATTTTCTCCCCAAGCTCAAAAAACGGTTGTAGCTTGTTCATAACACTTGTCGCGACCGGTGGCATATTAACCGCGTTCTTGAATGGCTCGTTGCGCAGAATGTGCAACACTTGCTCTGATACGTCGATCGCTACATTTTCCTGAGCCTCTACAGTCGATGCGCCCAAGTGTGGAGTAACGATAATTTTTGGATTGTGAAGGAATGGGTGATCCGCTGCCGGCGGCTCCTGCTCGAATACGTCGAAGGCTGCTCCAGCAACGATTCCTTGATCGATAGCTTCAATCAGCGCTTGTTCATCGACAACTCCGCCGCGAGCACAGTTAATGATCCGCATGCCTTTCTTCATCACTGCGAACTGAGGCTGGGAGATCATATGTCTTGTCTCAGGGGTCAGCGGTGTGTGAATTGTAATAAAGTCAGCGTTCCGCACGATTTCATCGATACTGGCAAGCTTCACGCCCAATTTCTCCGCGCGTTCCTCTGTCATAAACGGGTCATAGCCGAGAATGTCCATTCCGAAGGCTTTAGCGCGTTTGGCAACTTCACTGCCGATCCGGCCCATGCCGAGAACGCCCAATTTCTTATTGCGAAGCTCAACGCCGAGGAATTTGCGGTCCCAAATCCCTTGAATCGTCTTGCTGTAAGCTTGTGGAATGTGACGAGCCAGCGCCATCATCATCGCAAAAGCATGCTCGCAAGTTGTAATCGTGTTGCCATCAGGTGCGTTGATGACAATAATTCCACGTTTGGTTGCTGCATCGAGATTGATATTATCAACACCGACGCCAGCGCGACCGATGACTTTCAGATTGGTTGCGGCTTCCATGATTTTTTCAGTAACTTTCGTTTGGCTGCGAACAAGCAAAGCGTCATAGTCAGGAATAATTTGGATGAGCTCATCCTCCGATAGTCCCGTCTTTTTCTCTACTACAACATCGCTTGCGTCCATCAACTGCTGAATACCAAGGTCGCTGATGGGATCTGATACTAGTACTTTGTACATGATTTCTTTCCTCCTAAAAGTTTTGTATATAGCATTGCTTCTTCAGAAAGTCTTCGATACAAAACTTTCTTCGGAAGCATTCGCTTAAGTTTTGTAT
Source organism: Paenibacillus lentus (assembly GCF_003931855.1). Lineage (NCBI taxonomy): Bacteria > Bacillati > Bacillota > Bacilli > Caryophanales > Paenibacillaceae > Paenibacillus > Paenibacillus lentus. Next base: position 3,144,982 of record NZ_CP034248.1, read on the forward strand.
ATAGCATTGCTTCTTTAGAAAGTTTTCGATACAAAACTTTCTTCGGAAGCATTCGCTTAAGTTTTGTATATAGCATTGCTTCTTCAGAAAGTCTTCGATACAAAACTTTCTTCGGAAGCATTCGCTTACGAAACAAATACTATGGCTCGATGCTGTTCCAATGCGTTAGAGAGACGCAGTGTCTGCTTTCAAATAAAGGGTGGTTTACAAAGCATAAAAAAACTCTCAATCCGCACACTACTTCCGTAGTAAGGGACGAGAGTTGTTCGTGGTACCACCCTAATTCGCTGCTTCCTCGCAGATGCAGCCTCAGTTGTCACAAGGACATGTTGATAACGGAGTTCCTCCGACTGCGCCTACTATATCGTTCAACGCAGTTACTCAGGATCGCTGGAGTTCTCATTCCACTACCGGTTTGCAGCACCACCGGCTCTCTGTAAGCTTCGCGATAACTCGTTTCCTTCATCGTGTTTTACAAATTCAATTTTTCATAATGTATCATGACCTGAAGTAAAGTGTCAATACCGTAAATCATGGTGACGGCAGAATCTTGAATAAGCTTGGTATTTTGGTTATGATTTTAGTGTTATCAAAATCCTATGGTTACCGATTATTTACAGGCAGCTGCCTATTGCTCGGTAAAGAAAGGGAGCTCAGGAATGGACTCGCTAGCATAGTAAGTTGATTTCCACCGTAAGAATTCCTTGCCCTGTACCGCTTCAGTATCCATAAGAACGTTGACGATGGATACTAGTGAATTCAGCTTCATCGAGCTCGCTTTGCCGCTATCGATCATTTGGTCAATTTTCGCTGTCATATCCTGAGGAAGGTAAGATACATAAAGATTACTGCTAGTCATTATGTCACTTACAATTTTGTTTTTTACCGCCAGCGGAAAGTTTGTCCATTCTTTGACAGTTATGTTGTCCCGGAAAGAAAAATCGGCAGGAATGGATTTATTGCTCTTGGAAGCCCATTTCATCATCGATGTGTAATATTTTTGCTGGGCTTTCAATCCGTATTTTTCAGCGTTTTTTGTAAATTCGTCGTTGGCTAGCGACTTAACAAGCTCAGCCCCGTTTTTACTTCCGATTTCAATTCGGTCGGCGCTTTCATCAAAGAGCTTCAGACTTTTCAAAACATCAGTTTGTGCATCTTTTAACAAGGGTGAAGACACTGTAATAGAATGCGATTGAATCTGATCATATTGTCTGCTAGCGGCTTCGCGGATTTCCTTCATAATACCGATTGATTTCAATCTGGAGTCACTGCGACTCAATTGATCAACAAGGTCGAAATAATCATCCTTGAATTGCTGGTACGGTTGAAATACCACGTAATAATAGGCGGCCAGATCCTGCTGCTCGTAGGAAGCTGTCGTCTCAAACCCGGAATGATTTGACAGGTGGGCGTATTTGGCCTCGGTCTGGTTAATTCCCATCTTAAAGCCCAGGAAAAAGGTTCCGAAGGCGGCGATTAAGGTAAATAGAAACCCGAGCATAAATAAAATTTCAAAGCGATAAGATTTTTTTTGCATTGTAAGAAACGCTCCTCTTTCAGTATTTTTTAGTCCGAGAGCACTAAGAAAACTTAGAATGCCTGCTAGGATTTTGTGTTTTAACTATAATAAAGGACAGGGTTTGACGAATACTATGAAAAAAAACAAGTTTGGCAAAATAAAAATTCAAAGAGTCGATCCCGGTCAGCTTAATGAGCGCTTATTATTAATTAATCTATACATTACTCAAGGACTTACTTTATTTATCGGTATTATCGTCCTGTTTTTTCAGAAGCGAAACCCGATCTCGGTACTCCAATTTCCAACAAATTATGAATTTTTGCTGTGGGGCTTCGGACTCGCAGCAGTAATGTTCGGTTTTGATTTCATATTGTCGCGTTTCGTGAAAGAGGAGAGCCTCGATGACGGGGGAATCAACGAGATGCTCTTCCGCAATCGTCCTGTTTGGCATATCGTTATCATTTGCGTTATCGTATCTATTTGCGAAGAATTATTGTTCCGAGGGGCGATTCAGCATGCAATTGGTCCTTATTGGACGAGCATTATTTTTGCGCTCATCCATATTCGTTATCTCAGGCATTGGATTCCGACAGGATGGGTTTTTCTAAGCAGCTATGCGCTGGGCTATATTTATATACAGGCGGGTACGTTATGGGCGCCGATTGTATGTCACTTCCTCATTGATTTCATATCGGGACTCGTCATTAAATATCGGAGGGGAAAATGAGTGAACGCTTGAGCAGGATGGAGCGGTATGGTAAGTACCGCAATCCGAAAGACAGACAACATCGATTCAGGGAGAATACCTGGAAGCATCCAGAGCACCAAATATCGAGCGAAGCTAAATCTAGAGTGCAAAGAAGTCGAGTAGTGGGATCGGAAGAGTCATTAAGAGCAAAGCAAAAATCGCAGAAACAGAATCGGGAGTTACCGTTTGATGTTTATACGGAGGGTGTAGCCAAGGCTGCAGCAGAAACTGCATTAAAGAATAAGCAGAGTGATGTTGGGATTTCTGTAAGCCGTCAAGCTCTAGAGGAAGCAGCGCCTACGCTATCAGTAGAGGAGCTGCCCTCAAGGCGGGAGGTATATCCGTCCCAACGGGTAAAGCTGACAAAATATTTTTTTAATACTTTGCTGTTCATCTTTATCGCCGTGATGGTAGCTTTGTTCTGGTGGGGCATTAGCGAATCTCCATGGGGACAGAACCATGGCATGTAAAAGAAGAATTTTGTCAAACGGTATTCAAATGTCATAGACTATGATGAATAATTTCAAAACTGGAACATGCCGATGAAGAGAATCCAACTCGGGGGCGTTCTCGCAAAGAGAACATGGAGATGTGATTCTGCACATACTGCACTAGCTTTCTAAGTTGACCGGCACCGCCCGTTACCGCGGAACCAAAGAGATTGAACGGCTGCAAGCCGTTCGATAAATTGGGTGGCACCGGAGCAGAGTGCTCCTCGTCCCAAAGGATGAGGGCGCTCTTTGTGCTTGTAGGGCAATTAACTAAGAACTCGATTAGGGGAAGGAGCGGTTCAACATTCTATAGATGGGTATTCTATGACATGATATCCATTAAATATAGAGGAGTGGTGCAGCTATGGATCAAGCAAAATTGGAGCAGGATATTATTAAGGCGATTGAGAGCAATAAGTTCGGCTCGTTGGGAACCGTAGAGAATGGCAAGCCGAAGGTGCGTTATATGGCAATTTTTAATGATGGACTGAACATCCATTTGGCAACTAATCGAAAGACGCATAAAGTGGAGGAATTGCAGAAGAATCCCAATATGAGCCTGTTGCTCGGTTATGAGCTCGGCGGGACAAAGGAGCTCGTTGAGATCGAGGGAACTTGTGATATCACAAAGAATGATCAGCTTAGACAGCAAGTTTGGAATGATGATCTGAAGCCTTGGTTTGATGGGCCGGACGATCCGAACTATGTGATTCTCGATGTGACTCCGTCGCGCATAGAGTATACGGCTCAAGGTTCCGAGCCGATGGTGTGGGAAGCGTAAACACATTATTATGATTAAGGGCATTCCGCGTTCGTATCGTCGTGGAATGCCCCTCTTTTAATTGCAACAATTATGTTAGTTAATGCGATTATTTGGAGTCAGCCGAATGCTCAGACTGAACGGATATTGTGTGTGGATCAACGAATCCATAGCCTTCTGCTTTGATCCTGGTGAGCAGCTCATCTAGAGCTTCTGCAGTCCAGGGCAGTTCATGCATGAGGATATTGCTGCCGGGATGAAGCTGTTCCATGACATTTTTGATGATGCCATCTGGCTTGTTCTTGAATTTTGTATCCCAGTCAAGCGAACCGTTAGACCAGGTCATGTAAATCATATCATTTTCTTCAACGATGCCATGGAGCGTGTCATTACCGGAACCGAAAGGCGGTCGAAAAAACCGGGGGCTCTCGCCGATAATTTCTTCGACAATCTGCTGCACATCCTCGACTTGCTTACGGGCGGTGTCTGCGGATTCCTTTTTCAAATCGATATGATCCCAGCTATGGTTACCAATAATTTGACCTCGATCATGAATGAGCTTAAGTAAATCTGGATTGCTCTTGACCCGGTAGCCATTTACGAAAAAAATCGCCTTTGCCTCGTGCTTTTCAAGGGTATCGAGCATTCCCTCCAGCATTGCCTTCTCTTTGGGACCATCGTCAAAAGTTAGCAACACGACTTTCTTCTCGATGCCTTCCGTATTTGGTACTACGCGATACACTTTGTTGATGTGATACTTATACTCTGGAATTACGGGGGCAGCAGGGGTGGAGACTTGCTGCTCCGCACCTCCGGTTGAAGATGGGGCATTTTCTCTGTTTAGCGCGCCCTCATTGCTTTGATCTGTTTCCAGCTCCTTTTGAACAGGAGGGATTACCTCGGAGGACTGGCTTGGGGTGATGTTTGAACCATTCTTCTTAGTGGATGAATGATCCGGGCCGCATGAGCTAAGAATAAGGCAGCAGGCTGCGATGAGCAGCACCTTCTTGTTGAGCAAATAATTCATCTCGCTTTCCGTGTTTCTTCCTGGATTTAATGCGCATGAGTTTGAAACAATACGCGAACACTACAAATGATTTTAACACAATCAAGGAGGTTTTTTTGGATGAAATCTGTCTCATTCTTATGTGGTGCATTGGTCGGAGCGGCGGCTGTTATTTGGTCGACGAAGAGAAACGGTACAAACATGGGCGGTAACAGCAGTAGCGGCATTATGAAACTGGCTGGCTTGTCGACGAGCTCCTCTGGCAAAGAAAGCGGGCAACAGCCTTCAAGCAAAGCAAGCTCTACTACAGCCAGTGAATCCAAGGTGTATCCCAGTTCTCCATCCTCGTCCACTTCGAGTCATTCGAAGGAATACAACATAAAGCAAATTACCGATTTTATCAAGGGAAATGCCGATGTGCGCAGAGAGGTTGAGCAAATTTTAAAAGAGACAAATTCAGTTATTCCCGGGCTATAATTCTTACCGATTTATGGATCATTTTCAGCTCCTTAGAGGTCGAGCAGAAAATGATTCTTTTTTTGTCTATTTTATTGCGTGCATTTAGGTAAGATAAATGATAACATACTTATCAAAGAACCATTTCCAGCACATATTACAGCAGGTTTCATAATCTGTTATAACAAGGCTTGGGGAGGAGGATCCTGTATGAGAATTGAAAGACTTGGCCAAGATAAGATACGGATTTTCCTCACGTTTGACGACCTTAGCGAACGCGGCATTCAGAAAGAGGACATGTGGCAGGAGATTCCCAAGGTTCATGACCTGTTCACTGAAATGATGGATCAGGCTTATAACGAAGTGGGATTTGACGCTACAGGCCCCTTGGCCGTTGAAGTTTTCGCGCTTCCTGCTCAAGGGATGGTCGTCATAGTGACGCGCGGTAAATACGATCACCATCATGGGATCGGATCGCATTATGAGGATGAATTACCGGATGAAGTCTATGAGATGGAAGTAACGCTGGAGCAGAGTGACACCATTCTATATTCCTTTGATGATTTTGAGGTATTGATTGAAGCTGCTCATGTTCTGCAACCTATGCTTACGGAATCTGGAAGACTATTTAAATATAATGGGAAATGGATTCTTCAGCTGGAGCCGGAAGATTTGGAAGAAGGCAGACATCCAGCAGTCATCGCGGTTCTCGCAGAATTTGGCGAGGCAACTTCTGTAACCTCAGCGATACTGGAGGAATACGGCAATAAGGTCATGTCCGAGAATGCGATTGGGGTTATTTGTAGTAACTTCAAACGTCAGGACTAGAACAAGTGCGGTACCCGATGTATCGAAATAGCCAAAGCTTGAATCGTTGTAAGTGGTCGATGAGGGGGGATTACCGTTGATTTTTTTCTCGATTGCGACCGCAGCGGTAGCCCCCGGAATCGCCTTGCTTACTTATTTCTATCTTAAGGACAAGTATGAAGCCGAACCGCTGCATATGGTCATAAAGGTTTTCTTACTCGGCTTTATGATCGTCTTGCCCGTTATGATTGTTCAAAGCGGCTTGATGCTTTGGCTGGGAGAAGGCTCGTTAGTAAATGCTTTTCTAGTTTCGGCCGGCGTAGAGGAAGCGTTTAAATGGTTTGTGCTGTTTCACATGATCTACAATCATACGGAGTTCGATGAACCCTATGACGGGATTCTATATGCCACGGCCATTTCGCTTGGCTTCGCCACCGTAGAGAATGTGATTTACTCTTTTGCACAACAGGCTACAGTAGGAACCTTGCTGATCCGGGCGTTACTGCCTGTTTCAGGGCATGCTATGTTTGGGGTTATGATGGGCTACTATATGGGGCGAGCTAAATTTTCTACGGGAAAAGATAGCCACAGGTTTCTTGCCTATTCGTTGTTACTACCCTTGTTCTATCATGGTCTTTACGACTGGATCTTGGATAATATTACCCACTATTGGATTTGGTATATTGTTCCTTTGATGGCGTTCTTATGGTATGGGGGAATCGGCAAAATGTATAGGGCTAACAAGAGATCACCCTTTCGGCGGCTGCTCAAGGACAGGGTTAACAATACAGAAAATGGGGCATCCTAATGACAGTTATCCATGGTTGATCAATCGTGGAACTGAAAGGGGTGTCTTTTTTTTGTGCGTGTAAAAGTGAAAATTACTTGTAAAACATGTGGTGAGCGATTTATTCTGCGGGGAAAAAAGGAACGTGGAGAAATTGAAACCGGCTTCAAACAATGTCTATGCGATAATCGTCATTTTTTCGACATTGAAGAGGATTTGACTTAATAATTCAGTCAACTAAGCCGCAGGCTATTTTTTTGAATGACTGTAACAAGTGAATAATCTTCCTTCCTTCTAGTCAAACTAATTTCAGTTCTCTGATGGAAGGAGTGTATATGATTTGTATAAACGTTTAAGTGCCATATTGTTTCCGATCGCTGCGGTTCTGCTAGTCGGATCTTTAATGTGGGGTTATCAAGAAAACCAAGAAAAGAATGCGATTCTTATTAAGGCGGAAAATCAGTATCAGCGAGCATTTCATAATCTGTCGTTTCATGTCGACAAGCTGCATGGAGAACTGGGGAATACACTTGCGGTGCATAGTGCTTCCACAGGGGCACAGCGTAAGGGCTTAGTGAACGTGTGGAGAATTACGAGTGAGGCGCAAAACGAAATCAACCAGCTGCCATTGACCTTGCTTCCATTCAACAAAACGGAGGAATTCTTGTCCCGCATCTCTAAATTCTCCTATCAGGCCGGAGTACGTGATTTGACCAAGCAGCCGTTAAGCGAGACAGAAATGAAGAATTTGAAGGAGCTATATAAGAGCTCGGCCCAAATTTCCAAGCAACTGGGGGAAGTACAGGATAAGGTTCTCTCCAAACGTCTTCGCTGGATGGATGTAGAGACAGCGCTCGCGAATCCGAACGATCCACAGGATAATACAATCATTGACGGCTTCAAGACGGTTGATAAGAAAGTTGGGGAATATCCGGAGCTGGACTGGGGCCCGTCCGTCGCAAGCATTTATAACAAACGGTCTGTTAAGAAGCTCGGAGGACATCCCGTAACTGTAAATGATATTAAGAATAAAGCGGCCAGGTTCGCCGGAGTGCAATCCCCGCAAAATATTAAGGTAACCGAGAATGGCAAGGGGACAGAGTGGTCATCCTATACCGCCAAAGTCCAAGGAAACGATCAGTCTGAATCAGTTACGCTGGATTTCACGCGCAATGGCGGCCATCTGATTAACTATTGGAGCGATCGACATATCGGGCCTAAGGCAATCTCTCAAGGTGCGGCGAGAGCAAGAGCGGATCAGTTTCTTAAAAATAAGGGCTATAATGACTTAACGCCGGTGACTTACGACGAGTATGATAATATCGGCAGTTTCACTTTTGTTAGGAAAGATGGAGATGTGCTGATTTACCCAGAGAAAATCTCAGTAAGGGTTGCCTTGGATAACGGTTCCGTTATCGGAATGCAAGCAAGTGATTATGTCTATGAGCATCAAGACGGGATAGAGCGAAAGATGTCTAAGCCCAAGCTTTCGGTCGAGCAGGCTCGCAAATACTTGAATCCGGAATATAAGGAACAATATCATCGTCTTGCGTTAATTGAAAACGATTTGGCTGAAAAAGTGATGACCTATGAATTCGGAGGAGCTATTAACGGCTCGCGGTATCGAATTTACCTTAATGCCGATAATGGGAACGAAGAAGTCGTTGAGCAAATTCGCGATGGCCATGCGAATAGAAATTCAATGTAATATTGCGGTGGCTCAGCAGTTTAGTTAAGTATCAGAGAGACGGATTAGGATGGACGATTCTAATTCGTCTTTTTTGTCATTTTATTCTCTATATTATTTTATTACTCCAATAGACCTATGCCGTGTTATAATCTTATGGTAATAATTATATGATAAGCAAGGTGGTGCAAGATCTTGTTTCCTAGTGTAAATGACCTGTTATATATTCAGGTCGCATCGGTAGATGGTGAGAATACGGATAAGGAATATAAGTCACGTATTGCCGATGTTGAAGACGACACACTCCTGATTGAGATACCGATTGAAAGCGGCAGCGGGCGAATGAGACGGCTGTATATAGGAGATGAGCTGTCGATCTATTTTTTGACCGACCAAGGAATTAAGCATTATTTTAATACATATGTTCTTGGTTTCGCTGATGATATCGTTCAGCTTGTAAGGATTAGAAGGCCTGAACCGGAGATGATTACGAAGGTTCAACGTCGGGATTTTCTGCGAGTTGTGGCCAAGCTGGATCTAGCAGTTAAGCTAAAGGACGGCACTCGTTTCGTTGCTTTGACGGAGGATGTCGGCGGTGGAGGAGTATCTCTCCTCGCGGACAATAAATACGGTTTATCCGAAGGGGAGCAATTATATTGCTGGCTCCTGCTGACATATAAGAATGGTTCCATTGAGCATGTTCCTTTTGAAGCTGAGATCGTGCGTACGAAGAAGCAAGAGACAGGTCGGACTATGCTGATGCTGAAATTTGTCAGTATTTCGGACATGGAGAGGCAAAAGCTAATCCGTTATTGCTTTGAACGGCAATTCGACTTCAAAAATCGCTAAGTATTGAGATGCAAAGCTGCAGATTGCGATTGACTCCCTTCTACTTTGGATAAGATAAAATTATCCAGGAGGGGAGGGAACTTGATGTCGATAGATCAGGATGAGAAGGATTCGACAAATGAGACTGAGGCAGAGGAGTACACCGAGCTGTTTTTAATGTTTAGCAATTGGATGGAGTCGTTGCTTCTCAAGGCTTTAGTCCTCACCATAGCAGGGCTATGCCTTTTTCAAATCTTACTTCGTATGCCTGCGTTGAGAGGCTATATCGCCTCAACGGATCGATTCGAAGGAGTGGCCATCGATCGTCCAGAAGGGCGATAGTGTGGATGGAAAGCAGATGGTCAACGTTTCGATCTTTTGCATCCAACCACGTTGTGTGGTATAATTTTCACGTCGCAGGCAATGCCTGCTTTTTTATTGAGACCGTGTTTTTTGAGGAGGCGTCCCTGTTGGCAAGGACAACGTCATCACATAATGGCAAGATCAACATCGCGATCGACGGACCTGCCGGTGCGGGCAAGAGTACGATTGCCCGGATGGTTGCAAACATGTTGTCATACGTCTATGTTGATACTGGTGCAATGTACCGAGCGGCAACCTGGTATTTGAAAAATCGTGGAATTGAGCCTGAAGAAGTGAATGAAGTGCTTCATACGGTACAAAATTTGGGTATTGAATTAATACCGGGAGAAGACGGACAGCAAGTCCATGTGAATGGGCAAGATGTGACCGCTGAAATCCGCTCGCTTACGGTTAGTTCCCAAGTATCCCGATATGCGCAAATCGAGGGGCTGCGGACCTGGCTTGTGTCTCTTCAGCGGCAAATGGCGCTTCGCAAAGGCGTGGTCATGGATGGACGAGATATCGGTACGACGGTGCTTCCGGATGCTGAAGTGAAAATTTACATGACGGCAACCGTAGAGGAACGCGCTCGTCGTAGATTTAATGAAATGCAAGAACAGCAAGGCATTACGTTGGAAATGATCGCTCGCGATATCGCCGAACGTGATCGGCTGGATCAAGAGAGGGAAGTATCCCCCCTTCGACAGGCCGAGGATGCCATATTGCTCGATACGACGCATTTGACGCCGCAAGAAGTGGCAAACCGTATCGTGTCATTAAGCAGAACTTATTGGGAGAGAGAACAGGAATGATTTATAGCTTTTGCCGTGGTGCATTATTATTGATTTATAAAGCGCTATTCCGTTTGGAGGGGAAGGGGCTTGAGCATATCCCCAAAGAGGGCGGCGTATTACTCTGTTCCAACCATATAAGTTTGCTGGATCCGCCGACGATAGGTGTTCTCTTGAAACGGAAAGTGCATTTCATGGCCAAGAAGGAATTGTTCGACATTTTCGGATTTGGCTGGCTAATTACACAATTAGGCGCGTTTCCTGTCAAAAGAGGTGGCGTTAGCAAGGAGTCAATCAAGACCGCGTTAACCATTCTGCGGACAGGGAAGGTCATGGGGATTTTCCCGGAAGGCTCTCGTGCAGGCGGTATGGGAAAGAAAGGAGCGGCTACCTTCGCGCTTCGCAGCGATGCTGCCATTATTCCTGTAGCCATTGTTGGCAATTATAAGTTATTTAAAAAAATGAAAGTTGTTTACGGAGCTCCAATCGATATTTCGGAGTTCAAGGAGGGCTCGGTTCCTGACGCCGCAGAGCGGGTAACGGAAATCATTATGGCCCGTATTGCTGAGCTTAAGGCTCAGGGTTAGAAGGGCTGGACAAGAGCTTAACATGCATGAAGGCAGGAGGCTTTTGGAAAGCTATCAACATCAAATTGTTTTGAACTTGCTTCAAGCGGGTTTAAATAAATGGGTTGCTGAATTGAGGAGGGTATTGACATGTCGGAAGAAATCAAGAATCAAGAAGCTACTGAGGTGGCGAACCAGGATGAACTGGAACAAATCGTATCCTTGAAAAAAGGGGACACCGTTAAAGGAACGATCGTCAAAATCGAGGACAACCAGGCTTATGTGAGCATTGGATATAAATATGACGGCGTTATTCCTATTCGTGAATTGTCCTCTGTACATTTGGACAGCGCTTCGGATGCCGTTGAAGTAGGCCAAGAAGTAGAGACTAAGGTCGTCAGCATTGACGATGAGAAAGAGCGTCTTGTGCTATCCAAACGTGCAATTGATAGCGAAAATGCGTGGGAAGAGCTGCAAAAACGCTTTGAAAGCCAAGAGACTTTCGAAGTAATTGTTGCCGATGTCGTAAAAGGCGGAATCGTAGCCGACGTTGGCGTACGCGGTTTTATCCCTGCATCGATGGTTGAGCGCCATTATGTAGAGGATTTCAGTGATTATAAAGGTCGTACGCTTCGCGTAAAAGTGAAGGAAATCGATCCTGAGAACAACAAAGTGATTTTGTCACAAAAAGACGTTCTCGATGAAGAGTTTGAAGCGAATAAGCTCAAAGTGATGAGCGAGCTGCAGGAAGGCCAAGTAATCGAAGGTACGGTACAGCGCCTGACTCAATTCGGTGCTTTCGTGGATGTAGGCGGCGTAGATGGGCTTGTTCACGTATCCGAAATTGCTTGGACTCATGTTGATAAGCCATCCGATGTGCTTTCCGAAGGAGAGCAAGTGAAGGTAAAGGTTCTTAAAGTAGATCCTGAGAAAGGCAAAATCAGCCTGAGCATCAAGGCAGCAACACCAGGGCCTTGGGATACGGCTGCAGAGCAATTTAAGACGGGAGATATCGTGAGTGGAGAAGTGAAGCGTCTTGTCAACTTCGGTGCTTTTGTCGAAATTGCGCCTGGAGTAGAAGGACTTGTTCATATCTCACAAATTTCCCACAAACATATCGGTACACCACATGAAGTATTGAAAGAGGGAGAAACGGTTCAAGTTAAAATTCTGGATGTCAACATTGCAGAACAGCGGATCAGCCTGAGCATCAAGGAAACTGAAGAAGCTCCTGCTGTTCAACCGAAGAGTGAGAAGCCGTCCAGAGGCAGCAGTGTTAGAAAAGAAGACTTGAACGATAATCCTAATGTTTCGCTGAACAATCAAGGACTGAGCGTTACTCTTGGCGAACGGTTTGGTGACAAGTTGAGCAAGTGGAAATAGACGGGATTTAGCAGGCATAAAAATCGGCGGCCCCCTAACACGGGTTCGCCGATTTTGTTTTTTTGCCTATGGTTCCTCGGGAGTAAAGAAACCTAGGACGGCTATAATAAATATGTTTACATTTCCGTAATATGGGCAAAATGTACGCTGAAAATGAGCAATGAAACGTTAGCCAATTAATGCTTTTTTTGCTATGATGATAATCGTGAATCATGGACCAGGAGATCAATTTCGTTTAAATATAGGAACAATATAGGAGGTATCCGTATGGCAAGACCCGTTGTGGCTATCGTAGGAAGGCCGAATGTGGGAAAATCCACGATTTTTAACCGAATCATCGGCGACAGGCTCGCGATCGTGGAAGATAAGCCCGGTATTACCCGTGATCGTATTTATGGTGTAGGGGAATGGAACGGGAAGCCGTTTAGTATTATCGATACGGGTGGAATCGAGCTGGGTGATGATGAACCCATTTTGAAGTCGATTCGCATGCAGGCTGAACTGGCGATTGAAGAAGCGGACGTCATTGTTTTCATGTGCGATGCCAAGGCCGGAGTAACGAGCTCTGATGAAGAAGTCGCCAATCTGCTCTATCGCTGCGGTAAGCCGGTTATAGTAGCCGTGAACAAGGTGGATAACATCGGACGAAGCGATCATATTTATGAATTTTACAATTTGGGCTTCGGAGATCCGATAGGCATTTCAGGCAGTCACGGTACCGGTATCGGCGATTTGCTCGATGCGATTGCAGAGAATTTGCCTGAGCAGACAGACGACGAATATGATGAGGATGTCATTCGTGTAGCCTTAATTGGCCGGCCGAACGTTGGAAAATCATCGCTCATTAACGCGATTCTTGGGGAGGAGCGGGTTATTGTCAGCGATGTAGCCGGAACGACCCGCGACGCGATCGATACGCCGTTCGAGAAGGATGGCCAGCGGTATGTGCTCATTGATACAGCAGGTATGCGCAAACGTGGCAAAGTCTATGAGACAACGGAGAAATACAGCGTCATGCGTGCGATGAAAGCGATTGAGCGCGCGGACGTCGTACTTGTATTGATCAATGGGGAAGAAGGCATTATTGAGCAGGACAAGCATATTGCCGGTTATGCTTTTGAAGCGGGCAAGGCATCTGTGTTTGTCGTAAATAAATGGGATGTCGTCGAGAAGGATGATAAGACGATGCAGCAATTCGAACAGAAAATCCGGGATCACTTCCTCTTTATGACCTATGCGCCGATCGTCTTTTTGTCCGCGAAGACCAAGCAGCGCTTGCACAGATTGCTGCCTGTCGTTCAGCATGTCGCGGATCAGCACGCGAAGAGAGTACAGACCCATTTGCTGAATGATGTCATTTCCGATGCAACTGCCATTAATCCGCCGCCAACGGATAAAGGCAAAAGGCTGCGGATTAATTATGCTACACAGGTGTCTGTTAAACCGCCGACGATCGTCGTATTCGTAAACGATCCTGAGCTGATGCATTTTTCCTATGAACGTTATTTGGAGAATAGAATCAGAGCGGCTTTTGATTTTGAAGGCACTCCAATTCGGCTGTTTACCCGCCGGAAGTCTGATGAAGGTTAGGAGAGGGAGAATGTGACATTACCCGTGATTGCAGTAATTTTCAGTTATTTGTTGGGATCGGTCAGCTTCAGTGTTGTGCTGGCGAAGTCCTTGAGAGGAATTGATATCCGTCAGCACGGAAGCGGAAATGCTGGAGCGACCAACACACTGAGAGTGCTCGGCAAGGGGCCGGCGATCATGGTGCTAGCTCTTGATGTACTGAAGGGGATAGCAGCAGTCTGGATCGGCAGATGGCTCGGGGGGGATTATGTGTGGGTTCCACTCCTGTGCGGACTTGCTGCCATCGTGGGCCACAATTGGCCCGTCTATTTCCGCTTTCGCGGGGGCAAGGGGATTGCCACGACGATTGGCGTCATGGCTTCCTTGTTCTTCTTCCCTGCGCTCTACGCAGGAATTATAGCTATTTTATCTATTGTATTTACGAGATATGTTTCTCTCGGTTCTTTGTTGTTTGTTCTTTTGACTCCTCTATTTCTTGTGTTCTCCGGGCAAATAGGTCCTTATTTGTGGACAAGCCTCATTATTTTCGTCTTTGCATTTTGGCGACATCGTACGAATATTGTGAAGCTGGTTCAAGGTAAAGAGAATAAACTAGGCTCCAAGGGAGGTAAACGAGTTGTCTGAGAAAGCGGCCGTATTAGTGGCAGGAAGCTGGGGAACTGCATTAGCCAGCGTTCTAGCTGATAAAATGGATGTGATGATCTGGACTCGTAACGAGGCGCAAAAGGATGAGATTAACGAAGAGCACCGTAATGAACGGTTTTTACCGGGGGTCGAATTGTCGCCGCGCATCGTTGCTACCACGGATATGGGGGAGGCAGTCGCAGGTGCGAAGGCGGTAGTTATCGTTGCGCCTTCCTCAGCGATGCGGGAAGTGGCTCGGTCGCTGAAGGCGTATTGGAACGAAGAAATGACGATCGTGCATGCCACCAAGGGCTTCGAGACGGAGAGCCTCAAACGCATGTCGGTTGTCATTGCCGAGGAACTGGGCTGTGAGGAAGGACGGATCGTCGTTCTATCCGGGCCGAGTCACGCCGAAGAAGTCGTCAAACGCTGCCCAACGACAGTTGTCGTCGCATCTCTAGTTGAGGAGCAGGCACAACGAGCCCAGGATTTGTTTATGAATTCGTATTTTAGGGTGTACACGAATCGGGATATGGTTGGGGTAGAACTTGCGGGTGCGCTCAAAAATATTATTGCCCTTGGGGCTGGCATGTCCGATGGGCTAGGCTATGGCGATAATGCCAAAGCAGCGCTGCTTACGCGCGGGCTTGCGGAGATTACCCGAATCGGGGTAGAAATGGGAGCGAATCCACTCACTTTTGCTGGATTAGCTGGAGTTGGTGATCTAGTCGTGACGGCGACTAGCCGCCATAGCCGCAATTGGCGTGCAGGCTATATGCTTGGTGAAGGGAAATCACTAGATACGGTTCTGAGCTCTATGGGTATGGTTGTAGAAGGAATTCGGACAACGAAGGCAGCGCGTACGATCTCGGAGAAATACCAGGTACAGATGCCAATCGCTCAGCAGTTGTATCACGTTCTGTTTGACGGCATTGAACCGAGGGTCGCTGTGGAGGCTTTAATGGGACGAGATCGGAAGACAGAGATGGAAGTCATGTCATTGGAAACTTGGGAGCAGTGGCATAATTAAGGTTTAGGAATGGGTATTCTCAGGAAGCTCAGCTAAGGATGCACACCTTTTTCGCTTTATTCTCATACAATGTGGGAGAGGAAGGCGAAGGGGGGAGAACATGAGTAAAATTTCCAAAGAGGCCCTGAACGCGATTAACAAAAAAACCGGCAAGCATATTTCCGAAGGTTCTGTAAAAAAGCTGGCGGGCTCAGTGAAGCCATCTACTTTGCAAAGCGAAGCAGAGCTGAGAAAGCTGATTAAACAGGTATCTGCCATGGCTAAAGTACCTGTATCGGAAAATACGATATCGGAAATTATCGGAGCCGTAAAGAAGAGCGGCATGAATCCGAATAATATGGAAGCTCTAATGAAATTAATGCTGAAGAAGTAAGTAAAGGGGCACCGATGAGGTGCTTCTTTTATTTTTCATTAAATGACCGGTATTGCTTCGTTCTGCGTAGCCTGTTTAGATTCAAGATGCTATAATATTCATCATATCAATTATGGTCAATGGGAGAGTTACATTCATGGATGCAATGACGAAGATGTGGTTATCGATTGCAGCAATTCTCGTGATGGGTGTGTCTGTATTTCTGGTAACCTTTGCTCGCACTAAAACGAAGGGCTTAGTGAAAGGCATCTTATCCTTGCTCGCTTTCATTATTATGCTGATTGGTTTTCTAATGGGGCTTGTATCGATAATCTAACAGTTGGTCGGTAAGGACCTACAATGGAAATCCAAGTACAACGGAGCGTAGGAAGAGGTATAAAATGAGTATGGAAATCGCAGAGGAAGGACATCTCCCTATAGTAGCGGCTTTGAAAGAGCTAAGCACCCGGTTAGCTCAAGCTCAGTCTACCTGGCTGCTTGGGGGAAGTTGTGGTTTATGGCTGCAAGGTGTGCCGCTGGAGCGGCCTCCTAGAGACATTGATGTATATTATGATAGAGCTGATGTGAAAAAGCTGCATGCGAGTTTAACTGCGTTGGCGCTGGATGAGCCCATATTGGATGAAAGCGGCTCTTATACTTCCATGCTGAGTCACTATCGGCTGGGTTCGCTAACTATGGAGCTTGTCGGCGGTTTTGAAGTAAAGAAAGGAAACTCCAAGTATCGCACAGAGGTGAACGGCGTATTGTCTGAATATTCCAAATGCATTACGCTAGGGGGTTCAGCGATACAAATAATGCCCCTTGTCCATGAGCTGCTCTTTAATGTGTTGCGGGAGCGTCCAGATCGTTATAATGCTATAGCAGAAGTGATCCGGCAGTCGCCGGAGCCCCACTTAAGTCTGCTGAAAATGCTGCTTGCCCGGAATAAATGGGATGCAGAAACAGTAATAAGCGTGGCGGAACTGTTGGATACTCCAGAAATTGCTGAAGACTGGGAGTCGAAGCGCAAGACATTGGAGGAGCCGAAGTGGAGCTAAGAATCAGATTTTTACCACAGGACAAGTCGGTTAAAGTTCGTTCAGGGACAACCGTTCTTCGAGCGGCACGGGATGCCAGAGTTCATATCACTACTCGTTGTGGGGGTCATGCAGGCTGTCTCATGTGCAAAGTCGAGGTTGAGGCTGAGTACAGTCGAGCCTTAAGCTCTCCTACCTCCGCGGAGCTGCATAAACTGGGTCCGTTGCTGGATCAGGGAATTCGGCTGGCCTGCCAAGCAAAAATTTGTGGTTTGGCTGAGGTTCGCTTGCCGGAAGATCCGCTGAAGGCGGCTATCCGCAAACAGCTCGAACAGCAGCAAGAGGATGATTTATGGTAAGGAAACGCATTGACGTATGATATTGCAAAGGATGAATAGCTTTGAAGAAGACTTTTGTTCGTTATATGTTGCGTACCCTCCTGTTGGTCATGGGTGTATCACTTCTGTCAGGCTGCATGTATCCAGGCGGCAAACGGCAGGAGCAGGGGATATCTTACCGTGAGAGCGTGGAACGAATCCAAAGCGCGGTCGATGCTTTCCAGAAGGATAAAGGGATTTTGCCTATTATTACGGCTGGAGAAGAGGTGCCTAGGTACGAAAAATTCCGAATCGATTTAGATAAGCTGAACAAGCAGGGTTACATCGACGAAATTCCTGCTACGGCTTTCGAGCAGGGAGGAAGCGCTTATTTTCTCGTCATTAATGAGGAAATTGATCCGGTGGTCAAAGTGATGGATCTAGTCACGGTGCAGAAAGTAAACGATGTTCAAAGACTCGTGGATCAATATGGAAGAACTCATTCGGGGCAATGGCCTGTATTAGGAGATTCAGAAGCGTATCCTGGTCTTCATGAGGTCGATTTGCAGAAGATCCGCGGGGAAGAGTATGCGCTGCTTAGTGTATATTCCAGACAGCCGCTACCCTATTTAATTGATGGGGAAGGGCGCGTATATGTTGACTATGCCTGGGATAT
Source organism: Paenibacillus lentus (assembly GCF_003931855.1). Lineage (NCBI taxonomy): Bacteria > Bacillati > Bacillota > Bacilli > Caryophanales > Paenibacillaceae > Paenibacillus > Paenibacillus lentus. The sequence goes on from NZ_CP034248.1 coordinate 3,162,800, forward strand.
TATGCAGGTCATCGATACATCCGGCAAAGAGATGAGCGGAGATGAATCCGATCTTAGAGAGCTGCTTACGGAGCAGTCCCACTTTGTGCCGGTGAAATCTCTTCCTTATGTATGGAAGGATGGTTTGCCCATAGCTCAAGTCGACAACTGATTGCCAGTACAAAAAGATGTTTTTAGTTCATGTCCTTCTATGTGTGATCATAGGAGGGCATTTTTCGTATGTCTAGAAATGAAATGACGAACATACAATGGTTATATGGCGGAAACCGTGGTGCGGGAGGTCGCGGCTGAATGGCAAAAAAAAGTAGGCTCGGACGGTATAATCCGTCATAATAGTGCATTTGCTACATATGATGTTACTAGTCCAAATGAATGTACGAGTTATTGTAAATAACGAAGCGGATGCTCTCAAAGCATTTTTCCTTCGGCGAATTTTGAGGAGGGGATATCATTGGTATTGGAGAAAGTGGACATTTACAAGGACATTGCCGAACGCACCGGAGGAGATATCTATCTTGGTGTGGTCGGAGCCGTCCGTACCGGAAAATCGACCTTTATTAAACGCTTCATGGAAACGGTCGTTCTACCGAATATTTCTAGTGAGGCTGATCGGATCCGTGCAGTGGATGAACTTCCGCAAAGCGCAGCCGGCAAGACAATCATGACGACAGAGCCAAAATTCGTGCCGAATAATGCCGTGCAAATCAAAGTAGCAGAAGGATTGGAAGTGAATGTGCGGCTTGTTGATTGTGTTGGCTACGCCGTTGAAGGAGCTAAAGGCTATGAGGATGAGAATGGCCCGCGCATGATCTCTACCCCCTGGTTTGAGGAGCCGATTCCATTCCAGGAGGCAGCGGAAATCGGCACGCGCAAGGTTATTCAAGAGCATTCGACGTTAGGCGTCGTAGTGACCACGGACGGCACGATCGCGGACATTCCGCGCTATTCCTACGTGGAGTCCGAAGAGCGCGTCATTGCCGAATTGAAGGAAGTCGGCAAGCCGTTTGTGCTCGTTATAAACTCTACGCGCCCGACAAGCGAGGAAGCGCAGCAGCTTCGCGGCGAGCTGGCCGTTAAATATGATATTCCGGTTATTGCTTTAAGTGCAGCAACGATGACGGAGGAAGACGTAACAGGTGTTCTGCGTGAGGTGCTTTACGAATTTCCGGTGCACGAGGTCAATGTGAATCTGCCTAGCTGGGTTATGGTGCTGAATGAGAATCATTGGCTTCGCAGCAATTATGAGAATTCGGTCCGCGATACGGTTAAGGATATCCGACGTCTTCGTGACGTCGACCGGGTCGTGAGCAATTTCCTTGAATATGAATTCATCGATCGTGCAGGGCTCAGTGGACTAAACATGGGGCAAGGCGTAGCTGAAATTGATTTATACGCGCCGGATGATCTGTATGACCAAATCCTCATGGAGGTTGTCGGCGTTGAAATCAGAGGGAAGGATCACTTGCTGCAATTAATGCAGGAATTTACGCATGCGAAGAAGGAATATGACCGCTTCGCAGAAGCGCTAGAGATGGTGAAAACGACCGGTTACGGAATCGCTGCGCCGTCCCTCGCCGAGATGGCGTTGGATGAGCCGGAACTTATCCGCCAAGGCTCCAGATTCGGCGTTCGCCTCAAAGCAACAGCTCCATCTATTCATATGATCCGGGTGGATGTAGAGTCTGAATTCGCGCCGATCATCGGCACGGAGAAGCAGAGCGAGGAATTAGTTCGTTATTTGATGCAGGATTTTGAAAATGATCCGATTAAGATTTGGGAATCTGATATTTTTGGCCGTTCCTTGCACTCTATCGTGAGAGAAGGAATTCAAGGCAAAATTGCAATGATGCCGGACAATGCCCGCTATAAACTGCAGGAGACGCTGGGGCGGATTATCAACGAAGGCTCAGGCGGACTGATTGCTATCATTTTATAGAAAAATATTTGTTTATCCCAACCGTGCACTAAGCTGAAATGGCTGTGTACGGTTTTTTATTTTTGCAAATAAGTAAAAACCGATTTACATACTTGGGATTAAGAGATATATTATTCTATATTGAATTTTTTAGATACATATCGAGGGGGAGAAGCAATGAAGAAGATCACATTTTTGCGAAAAAGCCGGATGACAGTGCTAGTTCTTTTATTGGTGCTTGTCGTTAGTGCATGCGGTATTAAGAAGGAGCCAGCGTCAGCTCCGGTTTCGGAGGCGGTGTCAACGTCAGGGCAAAGCGCCGAAGTAGACGTTAGTAATAAGGAGCTTGCAGGTAAGAGGGTAGCCCTAATTATGGAGTTCAATACAGGCACATTCTCGCAGCAGTATGTGCAGGGCGTGACGGAGGAAGTAAAGAAGTTCGGCGGGGAACTGACCACCTTCGTGGCAGAAAATGATAAAGCGAAAATGTCTTCACTACTTGAATCGGCAGTCAATCAAAATTTTGACATTATTTTGACGGATCATGGCGCAGCTGAGTTTTTGGAGCCGGGTATTAAAAAAGCGGTTGAGAAGGGAATCGCGGTTGTCGTGTTCGATGCACAGGTTGAAGTGCCTGGCGTAACGGTGCTGTCTCAGGACGATCAAAGCATGGCGGCATTGTCGCTGGAGCAGTTGAAGAAGGATTCGGGCGGTGAAGGAAATATCGTCAAGGTTTGGGTAGCTGGCTTTGCTCCTATGGAACGCAGGGATGTGGAATATAAGAAGTTCCTAGAGGAGAACCCAGAGATCAAGGAAATCGCGAGTTTTGGAACGGCCTCGAATCCGGCGCTCGATTCCCAGACACAAATGGAGGCGGTCTTGAAGAGATATCCGAAGGGCGAAATCACGGCGGTATGGGCTGCTTGGGACGAATTCGCCAAAGGAGCAGCTAGAGCGATTCAGCTTGCCGGACGTGATGAGATTAAAGTATATGGCATTGATTTGAGTGATGAGGATTTACAGATTATTCAAGATCCAGACAGCCCATGGGTGGCTTCCGCAGCAGTAGACCCGAAGGATATTGGCCGGGTGCAGGTGAGATACGCCTATCAGAAACTGCATGGCGACGAGACGGAGGATAAGGTGGTTCTTCAGGCGGTGCTTGTTACGCGGGATGCGCTGCCTAAAAAACAGGTATCTACAGATGACCTATCCCAATATGTAGAGGGCTGGGGAGGCTCCAAGCAGGGTATTCAAGAATGGATGAAAGAGTATGGCGTAGAGTAGGGAGCTAGGGCTACAACATGCGAAGAGCGCGCCGAATGGCGTGCTTTTTAATTAAAGGGGTGTTGTGAAGTGGTGTCATCGGAAAATAGGACGGAGCAACAATTTATCCTGGAAATGAAGGGAATCACAAAATCGTTTGCCGGTGTCCCGGCACTTCGCGGTGTAGATTTCAGTTTAAGGAGCGGACAGGTTCATGCGCTTCTCGGGGCGAATGGGGCCGGAAAAAGCACATTGATGAAGATCGTATCGGGAGCTTACGAATATGATGAAGGCACGATGCTGTTCAAGGGGCAGGCTGTTAGACATAAATCGCCTGCAGATGCTAAGAAACAGGGGATTCACTGTGTCTATCAGGAGGTAGATGCAAGCCTCGTTCCCCAACTGTCGGTCGCCGAGAACGTCATGCTGGATGCGATCGGAGCCGCGGATAGCAAGGTATGGCTAAGTCCAGGGCGACAGGCCCGAGAAGCCGAGCAAATTCTCGCATCACTCCAAGTGAACATTCCGGTCAAGAAGAAGGTTGCCGATTTAAGTATCGCGGAGAAGCAGATGGTGCTGTTGGCACGCATCGTCCGGCAAGAAGCGAAGGTCATTATTTTTGACGAGCCGACAGCTCCCCTAAGCGGAGCTGAGGCGGATACCTTCTTCCGCATTTTGAGCGAGCTCAAGCATCGGGGGACGGCATGCGTCTTTATTACCCACCGCTTACCCGAAGTGATGGAGCATGCCGATTATGTCACCGTCATGCGGGACGGAAGGAACGTGCATTCCGGTACAGTCGATGAATTAAGCATGGAAGGGCTTGTCACTCAAATGCTGGGTAAAACATTTGCTGAGGAGTTTCCGAAAATCCCGGCAGAAATCGGCGAAGTCATATTGAGCATAAATGGTTTAAAGCAAGGGCGGAAGATCAAAGGCATCGACCTCACGGTGTGCAGAGGACAAATCGTGGCTGTAGTCGGGCTAGTTGGTGCTGGAAAGACGGAAATCACTAGGATACTTGCCGGGGCCGAGCGGCCGGACGGCGGCGAAATTTATATGCAGGGTGAGCTCAAGCGGTTTAAGCAGCCGGCTGACGCGATTCGGGGAGGCATTGTCAGTGTACCTGAAGAACGGCGTAGGCAGGGAATTGTCATTCAGGAGTCCGTGGAGCGTAATATCAGTCTTCCGCTGCTTGATCGAATCAGCCGTTTCAGCTTCATATCTAGAAGGCAGGAGCAGGGGCTTGCCGAGCGTACAATATCCGCGCTGGGCATCAAGACCGCTTCCTCGAAGCTGCCGGTAAAATATTTAAGCGGGGGCAACCAACAAAAGGTCGCAATTGGCAAATGGGTGGAGAAAGAAGCGGATATATTTCTGTTCGACGAACCGACGAAAGGGGTCGATATCGGGGCGAAGAGTGATATTTTCCGCATTATCGGGCAGTTGGCGGCTGCTGGCAAAGGAATAATGTACTTGACAAGCGAATTGGATGAAGGTCTCGGAATTGGAGATATTATCGTGGTCTTGTACGATGGCAGTATAGCCGCCGTGCTGCCGCGCAATGAGGCAACTTTAGAGAAAATTATGTACTTTGCAAGCGGTGGACAGGAGGAAAATTTGTGAAAGATAGATTGATGAATGTAACGTTCCGGTACGGAACGATCACGGTTGTATTGGCGGTCATCGCTTTTTTTTCGATAAAGCTGCCGTATTTTTTTACTTACAGCAACCTGAGCGACATCTTGAACTCGATTGCGATCGTCACCTTCGTAGCGATAGGTGTCACGCTATCATTGGCTGTGGATGGATTTGATCTATCGGTCGGATCGACGGTTTCGCTGACGACTGTTGTCTCGGCATCGCTAATGATTTGGTATCAGATGCCGCTCTATATCGTAATTATTTTTCCGTTATTGATTGGGGCTCTCATCGGTTTGCTTAATGCTTTTCTCATCATCAAAATGCGAATTCCGGATTTGCTTGCAACATTAGCCACGATGTATATCGTTGCGGGTATCCAGAAGACCTATGCCCAAGGCTACACGATTTACAACAATATGCAGTTCCCGGATGGCAGTAAAGCGGCGGGTAAAATGGACAAAACATTTTTGCTGCTAGGTCAAGGCGAGGTGCTGGGCATTCCAATTAGCGTTATTCTTCTATTATTTTTCGTAGCCATCGTACACTTATTTCTAACCCGGACAAAATATGGACGACAAATTTACATTACGGGCGGCAATGAAGAGGCGGCTAGGTTGTCGGGGATTAAGGTGAAAAAAGTTCGGATGTTCGCCTATATGGCATCCGGGGTCTTTGCGGCGATCGGCGGGCTGCTTTTCGCTTCACGGGTCGGCTCCGGGCAAATTGATGCGGGTGCGCCATTATTGATGGAGGCCGTTGCTGCAACTTTTGTTGGTTTCTCCGTCTTCGGCGCGGGAAAGCCGAACATTATCGGCACCTTCATCGGCTCCGTGCTCATCGGGGTGCTCGTCAATGGATTGACGATGATGAACGTGCAATATTTTGCGCATGATATCGTAAAGGGCTCAGTCCTGGTTCTGGCTTTATCCATCACTTTTTACGTACTAAATCGATCTAGGAACTAAAAAGCTTGAAATTATAGATGGGCTGTATTACTATAAGTTTGTTCCGCGCCGTTGTTTGTGGCGGTATATGAACTTTTTTACTGGGCAAAATTCCAGTAATCATGTAAAATAACGTATATTCTGCGGTAAAACGGAAACACAGAATATCAGAGCGACGTAATTTTCTATGGGGAGGTGAATTTTAATGAATAAATCCGATTTGGTAAACCAAGTTGCTGAGAGCACGGAGCTTTCCAAGAAAGATGCAACTAAGGCGGTGGATGCTGTATTTGAGGCGATCTCTACAGCGCTGCAAAACGGTGATAAAGTTCAACTGGTTGGTTTTGGCAACTTTGAAGTTCGTGAACGTTCTGCCCGTAAAGGACGCAACCCGCAAACAGGAGAGGAAATCGAAATCCCTGCGAGCAAAATTCCTGCATTCAAACCAGGTAAAGCGCTCAAAGACGGAATTAAATAAGATTTCTACATATCTTCTCTGATAAAAGAGTCCGTGGGCAATTGTTCACGGCCTTTTCTTTTAGAAGGCTGTAGAGCGTCATTTATCCGATGGGAGGAAGGCACAGGATGGATCAGCACAATCAGAATGCCGGAGGCGGAGACGAGCGCGTAAACAATGGAGATTATTTCGTCGTCAAAGCGAAGGAGCAAGGTGTTCAGGTCATCGGGCTTACCCGTGGCAAGGACACGCGTTTCCATCATACGGAGAAGCTGGACAAGGGTGAGGTGCTCATCGCCCAATTTACCGACCACACGTCGGCGGTAAAAATTAGAGGCAAGGCTGTCGTTATGACTAAGCACGGCAGAATCGATACGGAAGAATGATTTTGATCATGCAGGCATAGCCTGCTTTTTTTAATTGGCGGCGTGCCCAGATAAGCACGCATCTTCTAACTGGTGGAAGTCCAGTCACGGGAAGGGCCAAGCCCCGCGTAGCTAGGTCAATATTCTGTGGGAAAGACATGGGAATGGGATCGGGGAACTTACACGTTATGCGGATGACTTCGTCGTCGTATGCAAGACGAAGAAGGACGCAGGGCGTGCGTACGAAATCATACGTACGATCATGGAGCGATTGGAGCTTACCTTGCATCCAACGAAAACTCGCATTGTCGGACTCTGGACAGAGAAGAAGGCTTCGACTTTCTCGGCATGCACCATCGGAAGGCGAAAGCGGAAACCTCAAAAGGAAAAGTGTACTACACCACCCATCAATGGCTAACCCAGAAAGCAGAAGAATGTATTCGAGAGGTCGTAAAGGAACGTTTGGCACGACCGAATATTAGACATAAGTCATTCCTCGAACATGTGGAATGGCTAAACCCCAAGATTCAGGGATGGCGAAATTATTACTACATGGCCTACAGCCAACAGAGAATGGCAAAGTTGGATTGATACATTTTGCAAAGACTTTCGATATGGTATGCAAAGAAACGGCAACGCTTACGCTGGATGAATTCGTTTCGCGAGGTTAGGTTCTTGGCCACCCATTATGGACTCAAAACGCTCTTGTGATCTGCAAGCACATGAATGAAAGAACGTCGGAAAGCCGTATGAGGGAAAACCTCACGTACGGTTTGATGAGGAGGGGCAGAATGTTCTGCCCTTTACTCTAGTACAATGGGATATAGAGTATGATGAGCATAATATTACTAGGTCATAAACCAAGGAGAATGCCTCATGAAGCGTACCATTATTGTACAGACGCTGTTCATATTATTCGGTTGTCTTGCCTCACTGACAGCCTTATCTTGGCTTACCGGAAAAGCAGGTGATTTTCAACCAGTCAACGCAGCTCTATCAGAGGAGCATGTCCGACCTGCCGAGCTGAAGAATGACAACCTGGTCGATGAGCTCATTGCCTGGCAGCTGCTTGTCCCCGTCGATAAGGTCGAGTTGAGCGGAAGTATCTTAGCGATTGATTTCAAAGTAACAGAGGGAGCGCACAGCGCGGAGTGGCTTTACCAGGGGCTAGCCCAGTCCGTTGATCGTTCATTTCATAACACGAGCAATATTCAGCGGCTGCTGGTAAGATTTATTGCGGAGGATCGGTGGCTTGGAAATAAGTATCTGCTGCTGGCTGCAGATATCCGCAGGGGAGAGTGGCCGGCTGAAGCGCTGGAAGAGCTGAGAACTTGGGGCGACCGCGAACTGAGCCGTGAATTAAAAAGCTGGTTCAGAGTCACGGAGACGAATCTTTGGAAGACGATGATTCACAAGTGAATCGTGCTGGTTAACAAGCTTATATTTTATTGTGAAATAACTGCCGCATCTTGTGCGCAGTGAAATAACATATGCTATAATAGACAGGATTGTGACATCTCTTTGAAATTCATCTGAAATGATGCAGAGATTGTCAGTATTAGCGGCTCGGAGGCAGAGGATGAAACCTTATCGCATAACTGAAATGGCACATAAGTATGTCGAATACGACATGATTACCAACCACACGGCGCTTCCGGATTATCCGGTTGCCCGTGTTCGTTTGCTTTATATGTTTTTAAACATCCGTGACAATGGCAAAATACGGGCGCATGAGACATCGGCGTTAGCGGCATTTCTCGTTCAGCTTGGGCTCGATACGCATGATACCATCGATGTGGATTCGACTTGTAAAGAGGAACGAAGCATGCGTTCCCGCCAGCTAAAGGTGCTGGCGGGCGACTATTTTAGCAGCTTGTTCTACCAGCTGCTTGCGAAGGCCGGACAGATTGAAATGGTGTCTTCCATGAGTTCGGCAATTTGTGAAGTTAATCGGCTGAAGGTAGGACTGTATAACAGGCTAAAAAAGCTCCTGCCTACCGAGGACTATTTGAAGGAATGCACATATATCAAGATGGGATTGTTCCAGTCGTTCTCCCACTTGCTGGATAAGCCGTTGCAGAATTTATGGAGATTGCTGCTGGCTGAGCTTAGTCGCTGCGAGGTTGTGCTTGGCGAGATGAAGGCGAGCAGCCTGTTGCCGGACGAACGCCAAGGCTATGCCTACTTGCGCATTATGGAAACGGGCACTGCGGAAGACAAGGAAGTTCTATCGCGCCGCAAAGTGGACAAGCGCGAATGGTCTTCGCTTCTCGCGAAATATGATGTGAATGAGCAGCTTGCTCATAAGCTGCATCAATCTGTTGAGCGGGTTCAGGCGCTGGTACAGGAGCTGAAGGGCGATAAAGAGCAGTCCGAGCTGACCGCCATCATTGAACCGTTTCGCGCCGCGCTGGCTATGCAGCGGCGTGCGATTCAGGAAGGGTAAGGTGATTGACAAAGATGAGCAATTCTACCTCTGAACCGAAGGAGCAGTTTGTGCATTCGGTGTTTGAGAGCATCGCTCCCAAATATGACATTATGAATGATATCCTCAGCTTCAGGCGGCATAAAGCCTGGCGTCGGTTTACGATGAACAAGATGAAGATGTCGCCTGGGGATACGGCGATAGATCTTTGCTGTGGCACCTGCGATTGGACGATCAGTATGGCGGAAGCCAGCGGCGGGCAAATTACCGGTCTGGACTTCAGTGAGAATATGCTGCAATTCGGCCGTCGTAAGGTAAAAGAACGCGGGCTGGATGATCGTATTTCGCTGGTGCAGGGAAATGCGATGGAGCTTCCGTTCGAAGATAATACATTTGAATATGCTACGATCGGCTTCGGTCTTCGCAATGTGCCGGATCTGTATCAGGTGCTCCGCGAAATGCAGCGGGTTGTAAAGCCGGGAGGCATGGTTGTCTGCCTAGAATTATCTAAACCAACCTGGCAGCCTTTTAAAGGACTTTATTATTTTTACTTCGAGAAGGTGCTTCCACTGCTGGGTAAACTATTTGCCAAACGCTATGAGCAATATAAATGGCTTCCAGATTCGCTGGCTGCTTTTCCTGGAAGGGATGAGCTGGCGGAAATATTTCGAGAGACTGGACTTCAGAAGGTCGAAGCGTATCCTTTAACGGGTGGAATCGCCGCCTTACACATTGGAACGAAGGAGACGCATTATGCTTAGAAAAGCTGTTGTTTTTTTGCAAATGATTAAGTTCGAACATACTGTATTCGCCCTGCCTTTTGCTTTTATGGGTTCGTTGCTCGGCTCGGTAATGATCCATCAGAAGCTGCCGTCCTGGGAGCAGATCGGCTGGGTGCTGCTCGCGATGTTTGGTGCAAGAAGTGCTGCAATGGGGCTGAACCGCCTCATCGATCGGGTAAGTGATAAGAAGAACCCGCGTACAGCCAATCGGGCGATTCCGGCGGGGCTGTTGAAAATCGGGGAGGTCGTTGTTTTTATCATCATATCGTTCGCCCTGCTGTTTTGGGCCGCGGCGGAGCTCGATCCCTTGGCAATGAAACTGCTGCCGATTGCGGTCGTTATGCTTGTGCTTTATTCGTACACGAAGCGCTTCACCTGGCTTTGCCATGTTGTATTAGGCTTAACGATTGCGCTGGCTCCTTTGGGAGGTTGGGTGGCTGTGACGGGCAAGGTGGATCTCACCGCGATGATTCTGTTTGCAACTGTGACGTTTTGGGTAGCTGGGTTCGATATTGTTTATGCATGCCAAGACGAGGAGTTCGATAAAAAGGAGGGGCTGTATTCCATTCCGGTCCGATTTGGAATTGCAGCTTCTTTGAAAATTGCTCAGGCCTTCCATATCGTAACAGCTGTCGGGTTTATCGCCCTGCTGCTGCTGAGTGATCTGGGCTGGTGGTATATTGCTGGAATGATTATCGCTTATCTTATTTTATTCTATGAGCATTATATCGTATCGCCGGGTGATCTTAGCCGATTGCAGACCTCGTTCTTTCTCATGAATGGTGTGCTCAGCATCGTGGTATTCTCCTTTACCTTGATAGATTTGGTGGTGCGGCATAATTGATGACAAGCAGCGAAGGCAGACGTAGGGGGATTGTAGTGGGGGTTACGGGCGCCAGCGGCTCGATTTACGGTGTGAAACTGATTCAATCCTTGCTGCAACTGGGTTTCACGGTGCATCTGGTCATTACGAATGCGGGCTGGAGGGTTATCAAAGAGGAATTGGGCTGGAACACGTCAGATCGCGAAGCTGTGCTTCGCGAGCACTTTGCAGACTGCCCAGGGCAATACATCTACCATCCGATTGCAGATATTGGCGCTTCGATTGCGAGCGGCTCCTATCTGGTCGAGAGTATGATTGTAATGCCGTGCTCCATGGGAACACTTTCTGGAATTGCTCACGGCGCATCGGATAATCTGCTGACTCGCGCAGCGGACGTGATGCTGAAGGAAGGGCGCCCGCTCGTTCTAGTTCCGCGCGAAACGCCTTTGCATGCGATCCATTTGGAGAACATGCTGAAGCTGGCCAGGCTGGGAGTGCGGATCGTCCCCGCCATGCCGGCCTTTTATTTCGGTCCGCAGGATATCGATGACCTGGTCTCTTTTTTGGTAGGTAAAGTATTAGACAGCTTAAGAATTGAACATAATTTGTTTACCAGATGGGGGGAGCAAAGTGAAGAGCAGGGACAATGCTGATGACGTATTGATTGGACGGATAAAATATAGCAATGTCTGGCCTGTATTTCATTATTTTAATCCGAAAGATCTTCCTGGCAGCTCTAGTTTGGTCACCGAGGTGCCTGCGTTGCTAAATCAGAGAATGCTTAAGGGTTCACTTGACATCGCCCCGGTCTCTTCTTTTGCATTCGGACTCGGTTGGGAACGTTTCTTGCTGTTACCGGGATTATCCGTAAGCTCGGACGGCCCCGTCAATTCTATTCTATTATTTTCCCGGAAGCCGGTGGAGGAAATTCGGAATGGCGTCATTGCCTTAACCAATACCTCTGCGACTTCTGTTAATCTGCTTAAAATTATCATGGAGAAGGCTTATGGGGGGAAACCGACATACTGGGACAGTGAACCGAATTTGGATGCGATGATGGAGACCAGTGATGCGGCACTGTTGATCGGCGACCATGCCATAGAGGCGTCCTGGCGCGACCATGATTATATCGTGACGGATTTAGGGGAAGTCTGGAAAAGATGGACGGGTTACGGTATGACTTTTGCGGTATGGGCGGTTCAAAAGTCATTTGCTGAGCAGAACGCTGTTTTTTTATCGTCTGTGTGCTCAGCTTTTGAAGAGAGCAAGCGCCGGAGTTTGAACGATTTAAGCCCATTAGTGCAGCAAGCTTGTTCGCTTATCGGTGGGACAACGCATTATTGGCGTCATTATTTTAACAATCTATGTTATGATTTTAACGATGAGCAGCAGAATGGATTAGCTTTATACTTCACTTATGCTCATGAGCTGGGATTATTGGAGAACGAGGTAAGAATGAATATATGGAGTGACAATACGTTGATACGGGTGAAAGAATGAAACTAATGGATATTTTCGGTACATTGAAGAAAGATATGGACTTCATCGAACGGCAGTTGTACCGGAGCATCGAAGGCGATGAGGAGTTGCTGAATGAGACTTCGCTCCATCTTTTGAAGGCGGGAGGTAAGCGGTTGCGCCCGATTTTCGTGTTGCTGGGCGGCAAATTCGGCACATATGATTTAAATCGGCTGCAGTATGTGGCTGTTCCCCTTGAACTGATCCACTCGGCTTCGCTCGTTCACGACGATGTAATCGATGATGCGGGGACGAGGCGGGGCAAGCCGACGGTGAAGGCAAAGTGGGACAATAAAATAGCCATGTATACAGGGGACTATATTTATGCCAAAGCATTAATGCTGGCCACTCGTTTGCCCGACCCAGAGGTACATCAAATTTTATCTAAGGCACTGGTGCAAATGTCGATCGGCGAAATGGAGCAGATTCGTGATTTTTTCAATACGGAGCAATCCGTCCGCCATTATTTATTGCGGATTCGGCGCAAGACTGCTCTGTTGATCGCGATCAGCTGTCAGCTTGGCGCCGTGGTCGCAGGAGCTTCTCCTCAAATCAGTTCTCTCCTGTATCGATATGGTTACAATATCGGCATGGCCTTTCAGATTCGCGATGATCTGCTTGATTTGTGCGGCACGGAGAAGAGTATCGGCAAGCCCCCGGGCAGCGATATGCGCCAAGGCAACATTACAATTCCAGTAATTTACACGCTTGAACATCGGGAGTTGAGGAAGCCGCTGCTTGAGGCGATCGATGGGATACGCAAAGGCGATGGCGCTGATCATAGTTCCGAAGCGATTAATATTATTAAATCCGGCCCTGGCATAGCGCAGGCGGAGCAGTTGGCAGAGGTTTTTACCGCAAAAGCAATGGCGGCTTTAGACCAGCTTCCAGAGAGTAAGGCAAGAACTCATTTGAAGGAGATCGCTTTATTTGTAAATAAACGTTCTTACTAAGGCAGATGCAGCCTGCAAGCATATGAATTTTGTGGTACCCACATTACCTTTTTTCTGGTAAAATACGCTATAGTTATAGCTTAAATAGATGTGATAATTAAACGAAGTAGTCAATGTGACAACATTATGGGAGGGTAACCATGGAACGGACATTTTTAATGGTCAAGCCAGATGGAGTTCAGCGCGGTTTGGTTGGAAGAATCATTAGCCGCTTTGAAGACAAAGGACTGAAGCTAATTGCAGGCAAGCTTGTGCAAATCACGGAAGAGCAGGCCAAGCGTCATTATGCCGAGCATGAAGGCAAGCCCTTCTTCGAAAGCTTAGTACGTTTTATTACATCGGGTCCGGTATTCGCAATGGTATGGCAAGGGGATGATGTGATTACCTTGTCCCGGATGGTAATTGGCAAGACTCAGGTTACGGAAGCGCTGCCGGGTACGATTCGCGGAGATTTTGCCGCTCATACGCCATTTAATCTGATCCATGGTTCTGACAGCTTGGAGAGCGCAGAACGGGAAATCGCCAATTTTTTTGAGCCTCATGAAATACTTAACTATTCCAGAAGCATTGATCCATGGATATGAGAGATTTGACTTCTGATCCGGTTCGCTTACATCAGGATGACGCTCCCGATCCGGACTACTTAGGTTTTATCCGTAATATTAAACAGCTTACTGGGATTGATTTAGCGCAGTACAAAGAGGCTCAGATGAAACGGCGCTTAACGACGCTTCGAAATAAGAATGGATATTCTTCTTTTACAACATTTTATTCGGCGATGACGACTGACAAGAAGCTATTCTATGAGTTTTTGGACAAAATGACGATCAACGTATCCGAGTTTTGGCGAAATCCGAATCGCTGGGAGACGCTGAGAGATGTTGTTCTTCCCGAGATCGCTGCCGGCAAATCGAGGCTTCGGGTGTGGAGTGCGGCTTGCTCGACTGGAGAAGAACCGTATACACTGGCGATGATCCTGAACGACCTTGGACTTCTTCAGAATACATATTTGCTGGCCACCGATATTGACGATGGTGCACTTGGTAAGGCGGCAGAAGGATTATATCTGGAGCGTTCGCTTAAGGATGTGCCGCCCGATGTGGCGAAAAGATATTTTTCACCAGAAGGCATGATGTTCCGTTTTGACAGTAAGCTTAAGAAGGCGGTTACATTTAAAAAGCAAAATATGCTGCTTGATGAGTTTGAAGAAGGCTTTGATCTCATCGTATGCCGCAATGTCATGATCTATTTCACGGAAGAAGCGAAGCAGAACTTGTACCACCGATTTGCTAAGGCGCTGCGTCCAGGTGGCATATTATTTGTGGGTAGTACGGAACAAATATTCTCTCCTGGCAATTATGGCTTGGAAGCTTCGGAAACTTTTTTCTATCGCAAGAAAGAATGATGTATATTCGTCGGAGACTTGCCCAATACTTGGAATATCCAATGTCGTGGAGGGTTAGTCATGGATAAGAGAAAAGTGATCGATGCTTATCGAAGGGGGTTCCTGACGCCTCAGGAATGCGCGCAAGTGCTCGGTGTGGAACGCGGCCAGTTAAATGGACTGTTGGACTTGCCGACGGATTCGCATCGGATCATCGCGGCTTCGGCAAGCAACCGCCCGGCTTCGAGCTAGTTCTGTAGTAGATTTTATTCGAGCGCACCGTAGTTACTGTGAGGACAGTAACGGCGGTGCGTTTTTAATAGTCTAAGAATTTGTTGGATGAACTTGCATATTCGGAAAGGCTTCCTTGTCAAAAGGAAAGAACGTATACTATAATTAGCAAAGATATGTTCGGATTTTAGCTCTTTACAGTTTAGCGGTTTAAAGGGGGAATGCATCATAAGTTTGCGCTATTTGACAGCGGGAGAGACGCATGGCCCTCAGCTGATTATTGAAGGTACGCCGAGTAATCTCGTATTGGATTTCGAAGCGGGCAGATTGCCCGGGTCTCAAGTTCATGATGAAATCCTGTACACCTCTGAACGCGGATATCACCGAGCTAGCAATCAAGCTTGGCGGCTTTGAGGGCGGAATGACGGATGGAATGCCTATCATCGTACGCGGGGCGATGAAGCCGATTCCTACACTGTATAAGCCGCCACAAAGTGTAGATGACGATACGTGAAGGAGCCGATTACGGCTCAGGTCGAGCGCTCCGACGCATGTGCAGTCCCAGCCTCAAGCGTGGTTCTGGAGCATGTCGTCGCTTGGGAAGTTGCCAAGGCGTTCCTTGAGAAGTTCGGCGGAGATTCTGCTGAAGAGATTGAACGCAATGTGTAGAATTACAATAAACAGATGGAGAGTTATTAATGAGAACGTTAACGGTAGATTTAGGGGATCGTTCATATCCCATATATATTGGTGAAGGTTTGCTGCACAAATCCGGCGATTATTTTCAGCAGCACCAATTAACGACCAAGAGTCCTGTACTGATTGTGTCTGACGAGAATATTGCCCCCAAATATTTGCATGTCGTTGAGAGCTCGCTGCAAGCTAGCGGATATCGTACCGTCAGCTCCGTCGTTAAAGCCGGAGAGAAATCTAAATCGCTGGATGTATTCGAAGAGGTAATGACCGTGGCTATTGAAGGTGGTCTCGATCGTAAATCGACAGTTGTTGCCTTAGGGGGTGGGGTTGTTGGCGATTTGGCTGGCTTTGTGGCGGCGTCATTCATGCGCGGAGTACATTTTGTGCAGATGCCGACTACGATATTGGCGCATGATAGCAGCGTAGGCGGCAAAGTGGCGGTGAATCATCGCTTAGCTAAAAATATGATCGGCGCATTCCATCAGCCTACGATGGTGCTCTATGACGTAGATACGTTAAGAACTTTGCCGGAACGAGATGTTCGATCCGGTCTATCGGAAATGATCAAGCATGGCTTGATCTGGGATGAGAAATTTGCTGATTGGTGCCGGGATAACGCCGAGCGATTGCTGGCGCTTGATCGTGAAGCTCTCACTTATGGACTAACGGAGGGCTGCTCGATTAAAGCAAAGGTGGTGTCCTCCGACGAAACGGAGCAGGGTCTGCGGGCGATTCTTAACTTGGGGCATACGATTGGCCATGCGCTCGAGGCTATAGGCGGATATGGCGAATTCCTGCATGGCGAAGCGATTTCCATCGGCATGGCTGCTTCTGCTTTGCTTGCCGTGAACCGGGGCAGAGATCGTTCTATTTATGAGGAAACGACGGCCTTGCTGCGTAAATTCGGTTTACCTACAACGATTCCCGGACATTTGAATGATGATGACATCATTTCAGCGATGTTGCATGATAAGAAGTTTAAAGAAAATAAAATCGTCTTTGTATTGCCTGTCCGTATCGGAGAGGTAGAAATTGTATCCGACATGACGTTGGATGAAGTGCGTAAAGTGATTACTCAACTGAAGGGGGAAGATCAGCATGTATAATCGAGGCATTCGGGGCGCTACGACGGTCACCCGCAATGATGAGGCGGAAATTTTGCAGGAAACAGCTGTTCTGCTAAAGGAAATTGTAGCTCGAAATGAAATTGAGCCGGAGGATATTTGCAGTGTTTGGATAACGGTGACGGCTGATTTGGATGCTACTTTTCCTGCACGCGCTATTCGTGTGTTGAAGGGGTGGGAGCTCGTGCCCCTCATGTGTTCGACTGAAATTCCAGTCAAAGGGAGCTTGCCAAAGTGTATTAGGTTTTTGATTCAAGTGAATACGAATAAGAGTCAGCGCGAGATGAAGCATGTGTATTTGAATGAAGCAAAGAGTTTGCGTCCAGATTTGGCGGCGTCAAACTCCTAGAAAATTTTAGTTATATACGGTTGCCAACGAGTTTGGAATCATGTATATTTAAAACAGTATTTAGTGTTTGTTTGATGAGCTGAGTAGAGCAGAGATGAGCAGAGTTTAGATGAGAAGCAGTAATTCCTGAGTATAAATAGAAGGACGATCATGATAGATTCGGATATCCGCTTCATGATGAGTAGAGACGTAGTGTCTTTGGCTTATCATTGTTCTTAGGGGATACTGCATTCTGTTGCTGATTTTGTTTCTTGTATTTAAGGAACCTGCGTAGCTGAAGATAAACTTGCGACTCTAACCAACCTCTACTTCGGTAGAGGTTTTTTTTATTTCGGAGTAAAGTCTCTCGCCTAGAGCCGAATGATTTGAAGTGATCATAAACATTGAGGAGAAGGAAGTGAAGGACATGACAACCGCGCATGTAGAAAAGGTAATCAAACTGGCTAAGGAATATAATTTAATCCCTATTGTACGTCCGCTATTGGCGGATATGGAGACGCCGATCCGCATCTTTCGTCGGGTCGCCCAGCGAGATCATGCATTTTTGTTGGAAAGTGTAGAGGGAGGAATCCAATGGGCCAGATATTCCTTCATCGGAACGGATCCTTTCATGATGGTCAAGGCAAAGAAAGGCAAGGTGCTCATCGAGCGGGCGGGAGAGCAGACAGAGTTAGCTGGCAGACCTCTGGAAGAGTTAAAGGCGATTTTACGAAAATACCGGAGTCCGAAGCTACCGGATATGCCTCCGTTTACGGGCGGAGCGATCGGATTTTTCGGTTACGATTTGCTGCAATATTATGAGAAGTTGCCAGCCCATCAAGTAGATGATATGAATTTGCAAGATATTCAGTTTATGTTCTGTGATCGGGTAATCGTGTTCGATCACGTCAAGCAACAAATTTTGCTCGTATCGAATGTTCATATTCAGGAAGGGGATCGGGACGAGGACATCCGCCAGACCTATGAGCAGGCAGAGGGAGCATTGGATGAGATGGCGGATCTGCTGCTGGATGAAGGGCCGGGCGAACGATTGAACCGCAGACCGGTTCCTGGTGATGTTGAACTGGGCGATATCCAGTCCAATATGACCAAGGAGCAATATTTAGAGATGGTGGAGAAAGGCAAGGAATATATCCGGGCAGGTGATATTTTTCAGGTCGTGCTGTCACAGCGCTTCCATATCGAGACAGAGGTGGATCCGCTCCACGTTTACCGGGTTTTACGCACCATGAACCCTTCTCCATATATGTATTATTTGAAAATGGGCGAGGAAATCATCGTAGGAACTTCCCCGGAGGCGCTTGTGAAGGTTGAAGGCGATCGGGTAGAGACGCGTCCTATCGCTGGAACAAGGCCGCGAGGAGCGACGGTGGAGGAAGACCAGGCGTTGGAGGCCGATTTGCTGCAGGATGAGAAAGAGCGCGCTGAGCATGTAATGCTCGTTGATTTAGGACGTAATGACCTTGGCCGCGTCTCCGAATTTGGCACCGTGAAATGCGAAAACTACATGGAGATCGAGCGGTATTCGCATGTGATGCATATGGTGTCCAAAGTATCCGGAAAATTGCGGAGCGACAAGGATTTCTTCGATGCCTTCATCTCTTGTCTTCCAGCAGGTACAGTTTCCGGGGCTCCCAAGCTGCGAGCAATGGAGATCATTGCCGAACTGGAACGGGAAGCTCGCGGTACGTATGCTGGAGCCATCGGATACCTGGGATTCTCCGGAAATATGGACTCTTGTATTACGATTCGGACGATCGTCTTTAAGAACGGCAAAGCGTTTGTGCAGGCCGGCGGAGGAGTCGTATGGGATTCGCTGCCGGAGAATGAGTATCAGGAGTCGATGAACAAGGCGAAGGCGCTGTTGAAGGCGATTCGAACAGCTGAGGCGATGTTTCCGTCCGATCGGGGCGACGAAGCGGTCATCAACCAAGATTATTTATATGAATATACCCCCTAAAGAATATAAGAATGAGGAGGAAGGGACTATGTGTGGACAGCAAATGATACAAACGGTATTTAACCGATTGATACAAGGGCAGAACTTAGAGCGGGAAGAAGCGCGCAGCGTGATGGAGATGCTGATGAACGGCGAACTAACCCATGCCCAGATCGGCGGGCTTTTAACGGCTCTTCGCATCAAAGGAGAGACGGTTGATGAGATTGCCGGATTTGCCGAGGTTATGCGCAATCATGCCAATCGGCTGCATACGGAGACAAAACAACTGCTGGATACCTGCGGTACTGGAGGCTCTGGCATTCATAAATTCAATATTTCCACGACATCGGCTATCGTCGCTTCTTCGGTATCTGTCCGTGTCGCCAAACACGGCAATCGCTCGGCCTCAGGCCGTGCCGGAAGTGCGGACGTTCTCGAAGCACTCGGTGTGAACATTCATCTAAGTGCAGATCAGGCGAAGCATTGTTTGGATGATATCGGCATTTGCTTCCTTTTCGCCCAGTTGTATCATCCTTCTATGAAATATGCGGCGGCTCCGCGTAAAGAGCTGGGTGTGCGTACGGTGTTCAATATGCTTGGGCCTCTAACAAATCCGGCCGGAGCGGATCGTCAGGTGCTGGGCATTTATGATCGGGATAGGACAGAGACGGTCGCTGAAGTATTAAGAGAGCTAGGGCTTAAGCGTGCCCTCGTTGTAACGAGTGACGAAGGATTGGATGAGATTAGCATTTCATCGGCGACGCGCATTTCGGAATTAAGAAACGGCAACGTGACGACGTATGATGTGCACCCAAGCGAGCTTGGGCTTGGAACTTATCCACTAAGGGAGATGATGGGCGGCGACCCGGCCACGAACGCGGACATTATTCGCCGCGTGCTGCAAGGAGAGAAGGGAGCTTATCGGGATGTCGTGCTCGCGAATGCCGGTGCATGCATTTACGTTTCCGGTCTTGCCGACAGTATACGTGAAGGGGTCGTTGTCGCCGCGGAATCGATTGATTCCGGCAAAGCTTATGATAAACTGGAGCAGCTAATTAAAACTACGGAGGCACTTAGCTATGTATCTTGATAAAATTGTTGAAACGAAGCGTCAGGAAGTTGCTGCATTGGCAGCTCAATTCTCACAGGATGAAGCCGAGAGGCTCATTGCAGGCATGAGTCCGACCCGTGGCTTTCACCGGGCACTGACAGAAGGGCGGAAGCGGAAACTTGGACTAATCGCTGAAGTGAAGAAGGCATCCCCCTCCAAAGGCTTGATACGTCCCGATTTCCATCCGGTGGAACTTGCCCGCAGTTATGAGGCGGCTGGAGCGGACTGCATTTCCGTTCTTACGGATGTAGCTTATTTTCAAGGCAGCGGCGACTATCTGCAGGCGATTCGCGGTGCTGTGCAGCTGCCGTTACTACGGAAGGACTTCATTATTGATAAACGGCAAATTTATGAAGCAAGACTGCTTGGAGCAGATGCGGTGCTACTGATCGCGGCTATTTTAGACGATATACAGCTGCGGGATTATTTGCAAATTGCCGCTTCACTGGGCCTTGACTCCCTGGTGGAGGTACATGACCAAGCTGAATTGGAGCGTGTGCTCAGCATGGGAACAGCTAAACTGATCGGCATTAATAATCGTAATTTGAAGACGTTTGAAACAACGCTGCAGGTGACGGCGGATTTGGCGAAGCAGGTTCCTGACGATGTTACGCTGATTAGCGAGAGCGGCATTCAAACGTCGGAGGATATTCAGTTTTTGGCGGGATGCGGGGCCAAAGGCGTGCTCATTGGTGAGACGTTCATGCGCAAGCCGGATGTGGAGCAGGCGGTATATGATGTTATGGGTTCGTTGAACAAAGGCGGACAATAATCTTATAAGTGAAGGGAGCCCCTAAAAAATGAGCAGCATAGCAGTAAAAATTTGTGGACTTCAATCCGTTGAAGTGCTAAAATCTATGGTACACTTACCTATAGATTATATTGGCTTTGTATTCGCCAAGAGCAAGCGCCAGGTAAGCGGGGCTCAGGCTGCTGAATTAATTCCTCTACTTCAGGAATGGATAGCGGGAACCGCCCCGGCAAGCGTTGGCGTGTTCGTTAATCCGACTCTACCGGAGCTTTCGCGAATACTAGCGGAAGCTCCTCTCGATATAATACAGCTGCATGGCTCGGAGACGCCTGATTTTTGCCGGGAAGTGAAGCAAGCGTTTGGAGTGAAGATTTTTAAAGCCCTATCGGTCAAAGATGATGGATCAATTCACAACGAAAGCCCGTTGGCCGGATATGAAGGTGTCATTGACGGTCTGCTATTGGACACGTACGATCCGCTATATGGCGGGGGCTCCGGCAAGACCTTTGCCTGGGAGCGAGCGGAGCCATATAAAGTATGGGCCAATCAACATGGAGTAGAGTTCCTCGCTGCGGGGGGCCTTCACTCCGGTAATGTGGATGAGCTGATCCGCTGCCTCTCGCCGGATGGGGTAGATGTATCCAGCGGCGTAGAGACCGATGGGGTAAAAGATATTACTAAAGTTAGAACATTCGTGGAGAGGGTGAAAGGGAAATGACGCAAGTACCTGACGAACAAGGGCGATTTGGTCCCTTTGGTGGCCGTTATGTGCCGGAGACATTAATGAACGCGCTCATCGAACTGGAGGAGTCCTACCGCAAATACGAGGATGATCCAGAATTTTTGGAGGATATCCGTTATTTATTGAAGCAGTATTCGGGCAGAGAAACTCCGCTATATTTTGCGAAGCGATTGACGGAGCATTTGGGCGGAGCAAAAATATACTTGAAGCGCGAGGATTTGAACCATACCGGGGCGCACAAAATCAATAACGCGATCGGGCAAGCCCTGCTGGCTAAACGGATGGGCAAGAATAAGGTTATTGCGGAGACTGGCGCCGGGCAGCATGGTGTAGCGACTGCGACGGTAGCCGCCTTGCTAGGACTGGAATGCAAGGTGTTCATGGGAGAGGAAGACACAAAGCGCCAGCAGCTTAACGTATTTCGAATGAAGCTGCTTGGAGCAGAGGTCGTTCCTGTTGTGTCTGGTACACGCACATTGAAGGATGCTTGCAACGAAGCGCTACGCTATTGGGTGAGCAACGTTCAGGACACCTTCTACATTCTTGGTTCGGCGACAGGGCCGCATCCCTATCCGATGATCGTGCGCAACTTCCAACGTGTTATCGGCGACGAGACGCGCCGGCAAATTATGGAGGCGGAAGGGCGGCTGCCGGACATGCTCGTTGCTGCGGTTGGCGGGGGCAGTAATGCAATCGGGATGTTCTATCCCTTTGTGAAGGACACAACTGTTCAATTGGTCGGCGTAGAAGCCGCGGGCAGAGGGGTAGATACCGAGTTCCACGCGGCAACGATGACCCATGGAACAAGAGGGGTATTCCAAGGCTCAATGAGTTATTTGCTGCAAGATGATCACGGGCAAGTGCTGCCGGCGCATTCTATTTCAGCGGGCCTCGATTATCCTGGTGTCGGGCCGGAGCATTCGTATTTAAAGGATATTAAGAGAGCGAAGTATGTGCCGATTACAGATGCAGAAGCATTGGATGCGCTTGGGCTGCTAAGCCGTACCGAAGGCATTATTCCTGCGCTGGAGTCTGCGCATGCCGTGGCACAGGTTACAAAACTTGCCCCATCAATGAATCGGGATGAAATTATTGTCATTTGCCTATCTGGACGCGGGGATAAAGATGTTGAGTCAATTATGGCTTATACGGAAGGAGCGGAGCACTTATGAATGCAGCGGCACTGAATGACTTGGATTTGACTTTTGAACGGCTTAGAGCCGAGGGGAAAACAGCGCTTATGCCGTTTATCACCGTCGGTGATCCAGATCCAGAGACGACCGTGGAGATTCTTGTAGCCTTGCAGGATGCTGGGGCTGACATTGTTGAGCTTGGGGTTCCCTATTCAGATCCCTTAGCTGACGGGCCTGTCATTCAGCGGGCTTCCGAGAGAGCCCTCGTGCGGCAAATAACGATCAAGACTTGTCTAGATACCGCGCGCAAGGCCAAGGATCGTGGAGTGACGATGCCGTTTGTGCTATTTACTTACTATAATCCTGCCCTGCAACTTGGGCTTGAGAACTTCTTCGCTATGCTGCAGGAGGCGGAGATTAGCGGTCTTATTATCCCTGATTTGCCATTTGAAGAATCAGCAGAGGTTTTAGCGCTTGCTGATGCGGCTAACATTAGGCTCGTTCCACTCGTTGCGCCGACCTCCAATGATCGGATTGCCCGGATCATGTCCTCTGCAAGAGGATTTATCTACTGCGTTTCGTCCCTAGGCGTTACTGGGGAGAGATCTTCTTTTTATGAGGGCGTAGAACAGTTCATTCATACGGTTAGAGCCCAAACCGAATTGCCGGTAGCGATCGGATTCGGGATCTCAAGCCAGGAGCAGGTTCGTCGCTTCTCGGAAATTTGTGACGGCGTCGTAATCGGCAGTGCAATCGTGCGAAAAATTGAGGAATCCATTCCTCTATTAAAAAATAATGACAGTAAGTCAGAGGGCTTATTGCAAATCCGCAACTTTGTGGCACAATTAAAATCATAGTCGTTATTGAAGGAGGAGCTTTTTGATGCTGCCAAAATCCCGAATAGTCAATCTTCCCGTTTATCAGCCGGGCAAGCCTGCAGAGGAAGTGAGAAAGGAACTAGGCTTGGAGGAAGTTATTAAACTAGCCTCCAATGAAAATCCATATGGCTGCTCTCCACGGGCACGCGCAGCAATTGAAGCGGAATTCGCCAACATCACGCAATACCCGGACGGCAGCTCGGCGGAACTAACTGAGGTGCTTGCCGAGCATTTGGGCGTAAAACGGGAACAAATCATCTTTGGCTGCGGCTCAGATGAAGTTATTGCTTTGATTTGCCGGGCATTTTTGCTGCCTGGGGATGAAACGGTCATGGCTGACCAAACCTTCTCGGTCTATGATACGAATTCACAGATCGAAGGCGCGACCATTATTGAGGTTCCGTTGCAGGGCGGCACGCATGATCTAGAGGGGATGCTGGCTAAAGTCGGCGAGAAGACCAAAATTGTCTGGATATGCAATCCAAACAATCCGACGGGCACTATCGTTTCGGATAATGCTTTGAGGTCCTTCCTGGATCGCGTTCCAGATCATGTTCTCGTTGTAATTGATGAGGCATATGCGGAATACGTTATCGATGAAACCTATACAAACGGGATCAGCTTGTTAAGCAAATATCCTAACGTCATCGTGTTGCGTACGTTCTCCAAAATTTACGGCCTTGCTTCCTTGCGGATTGGCTATGGTGTTGGACAGCCAGAGGTTATTCAGTTAATTAATCGGGTCCGCGAACCGTTTAATACGTCTCGATTCGGTCAAGCGGCTGCCAAAGCTTCTATTGCGGATCAAAAGTTTGTAAAGGAATGCCGCGAGAAGAATGCCGAAGGCATTCAGTATTTAAGTGCCGAGTTTGATCGTCTTGGTCTTGATTACTTTCCAGCTCATGGCAACTTTATGATGGTAAAAGTCAATCAACCAGGCGGAGAAGTATTTCAGGCGATCATGAAGCTTGGTATTATCGTGCGTTCTGGCTTCGGCAAGTACCCGGATTATATTCGCGTCACTGTAGGAACCAAGGAGCAGAATGTTAAATTTATTGCCGCTTTGGAGCAAGTGCTGAACAAAGATCAAGTTCAAGTCTAGCTTGGGTTGGATCACATTGGTTTGGAAATCTAAATCGTAGAAATCGAGTGAGAATTCATGTCAATCAAAGTAGCTATTTTTGGAGTAGGTTTGATCGGCGGTTCCCTGGCACTTTGCCTGAAAGGCAAGCCTGGCATAACTGTTGTAGGACATAGTCACCGTAGGGAATCTCAACGAAGAATTATGGATCGCGGCGTCGTAGACGCCGTGACCTTATCTATGGAAGAAGCGGCGACTGACGCCGACTTCATTTTTTTGTGTGTTCCAGTAAGCAAGCTGGAGCCGTATTTGCAGCAGCTTAGTGAGCTGCCGCTGAAAGAAGGATGCATCATTACAGATGTGGGTAGTACGAAAGCTTCGGTAGCCGCCTGCGCGGCAACATTTAATCGCCCAGGGGTTCATTTCATCGGTGGGCATCCGATGGCCGGGTCGGAACGCTCCGGGGTGGAGGCAGCCTCCTCGCTGTTATTTGAGAATGCGTATTATGTACTGACCCCTTCTGACGATGTTCCCGAGCAATCCTATGAGCGCCTGGAGCAACTCTTATCGCATACGAAAGCACAGATTGTTCGAGTTGATCCGGTGTTGCATGATGAAATTGTCGGAGCAATCAGCCATTTGCCGCATATAATTGCGGTAGCGCTCGTAAATCAAATCCGCGCCTACAATAATGCGGACACCAATGGTTTGTATCGTATGCTGGCGGCGGGTGGTTTTCGAGACATTACGCGGATCGCTTCAAGCGATCCGGTCATATGGCGCGATATTCTCCTCAGTAATCGAGAGATTTTGCTTACTTTGCTGAAGGATTGGAATCGTGAAATGGAGGCCTTCATTCAAGTGTTGGAAGCGAAAGATGGGGAGGGGATTGAGGAAGCGTTTAAAACTGCTAACCAATTTCGCAGCGAACTGCCGGAGCGACGCAAAGGCGTGATTACCTCGCTGTATGATATTTATATTGATGTTCCCGATCATCCTGGTATTATTGGACAGATCGCAACGCAGCTTGGCGATCAGCATATCAACCTTAGCAATATGCAAATCATTGAGAGCAGGGAAGATGTCCCCGGGGTCATGCGCTTATCTTTCCGCCAGGAGCAGGAGATGGAGCGGGCGAAACAGCTGCTGCAATCATTAAATTATAAAGTATATGTGTAATCAGTGCAGGTGCCTAGCACCTTCTGATAAATGTAAATGTAAGCGATTTTAAAAATTGTGTTGACAGGATGAAAACGTATACAATATAATAGAGGTACAGTATGGTTTCTCTCCACTCCTATCCAAATAACTGTTGCTCTAAATTGAGCAGTGACCACTTTGCGAAGTGGTCTTTTTTTTGTTTAATTAAAAATGCTGCAACCATTTGCTTGGCGCTTCCGTCTAGATATTGGAGCATGCTACATAGCTGTTTATTTTTCAAATCCAAATTCTGTGGTATAATATTCAAGGTATGGATGACAGTCTGCTAATTCAGAAATAATTTGGTTTTAAAATATTTTGTTTAGAAACCGCAACTTTTTGGATCCTGTTCGGTAATAAATAAGAGAGAGAGTCGAACGGGAAGAAGCACATGGATGGGCGAGGAGGATCGCACTCAAATGACGGATTCCCAAATGATTCGTGAAATTAAGGAAGGCAATACGGAGCTGTATTCGGAATTAATGCGAAGATATCAACGTAAAATATTGGCCTTCATCTATCACATGTTGAAGAGCGCTCATTTAGAGCTGATGGCAGAAGATTTATGCTCGGAAACGTTCTATAAAGCATTTCGGAGTTTACACTCCTTCCGTGAAGTAGATGCATCATTTTCAACTTGGTTGTATACGATTGCTAGAAATACCGTGCTTAGTGAGTTGCGCAAGCAGCGTGCCGGAAGCGTTCCGTTAGAAGAGAGCGGCATTGTACCGGTAGCACCAAGCGAGCTTGTGCCAGAGCAGGCAATACTTCGGAGCGAGAAAGTTGGATTGGTGCGCGAAGCAATTAACAACCTTCCGGAAAAGCAAAGGTCGGCGCTCATACTCCGCGAGTATGACCAACTGGACTATCAGGAGATCGCGAATGTGCTAGGACAAAGTGTGAGTGCAGTAAAATCTTTGTTATTCCGTGCACGCAGTAGCGTAAAAAGTCAGCTTGAACCCTACTTTTATGAACAGACTTACGAGCCGTATGAAGGGATGAAAAGCAGATGAATTGTAGAGAAGCCCAAGAGC
Organism: Paenibacillus lentus; assembly: GCF_003931855.1. Classification (NCBI taxonomy): domain Bacteria; kingdom Bacillati; phylum Bacillota; class Bacilli; order Caryophanales; family Paenibacillaceae; genus Paenibacillus; species Paenibacillus lentus. The sequence continues at coordinate 3,189,545 of NZ_CP034248.1, forward strand.
TGTTCGGCTTAATACCCGACTTACCGGACAATCACCCTCAGCGTAAAATGCTGGAGTGGCATATTTTGGGCTGCGAATACTGTGCGGCTGAGTATTCCGTCTGGCAGGAAAGCATGGAGATGTTCCATGAATTGCCGACGGAAGTTTCAGCTGAGGAAGCCGAGCGAATAAACCGTAGAGTTATGGATCGAATCTATGCCGAATCCCCTTGGCTCGCGCCTGGCGGTGAGCATAGTAAAGTGACCAATCGGCTTAGAAGACGTGTGTCGATATGGTCAGCCTGTTTTTTGGCAGTATTCTTGTGCAGCTTTCTCGTTTTTATCATTGGGGGGTACGGCCAGTCCAATCAATCGATCAAACCGGCCACAGGTGTTTTACAGCCTGCAGTGGTAACGGCGGATAGGAGTACCGCTTCGGATTTGCCTATATTTGATCTATCCAGCGTATCAAGGGGGATTGTAGAGCCGTTTGTCGTGCAAATGGGTCCTGCATATCCGCAGTACTGGATGATCCTATCGATGGCAGGAATGGTGCTGGCGTTGATTTCCTTTAAGGGTATACGTCGGTCAAGGAGATAATTGAAATTGAAATTCCAAGCGCTTCTTCCCCTTTACCGGGAAGGAGCGCTTGTATTTAAGAGTGTAACCATATATATTGTTCATCAGCAATGCAAAACTAGGCGGAGGTACTACATGATTGTCGGATTAATTCGTCATGGACTAACAGACTGGAACGCAGCAGGCAAAATTCAAGGACAAAGTGATATTCCGCTCAATGACGAGGGGCGGAAGCAGGCTGTCAAGCTGGCGGAAAGGCTTAAGCATGAAAGCGATGCGCAGCCATGGGATTTTATCATGACTAGCGGTTTATCGCGTGCTCAGGAAACGGGCTCAATTATAGCTGATATTTTGGGCATCCCATTATATGATCCCGATTCAAGATTAATGGAAAGAGCATTCGGTCAAATCGAGGGCTTAACCTCTGAGGAGCGGGAAACGCTCTGGGGCAAAGAGTGGAGCACACTCGATCTTGGCCAGGAGAAGGATGAGGATATTCGCAAGCGCGCTCTTGAATTTATGGAAGAGTTGCACGAACGCTACCCTGATAAGCGAATCCTTGTTGTATCTCATGGCGCATTGCTGGCTCAACTATATATTGCCTTATACGATAATAAATACACGGATCGAATCGGCAATTTATCGCTTACGATTGTGGAGAAGAAGGAACAGCGTTGGGATTTGCTGCTGTATAACTGTACACGGCATTTAGAGGGGAATTAGCAGGGAACGAATAATCCGGCAGAAAAGCCGGGTTATTTTTTTTGCGAGAATTGGAATAAAAGCCGCAAATTTTCCCATAATGGTAGTAAAACAGCGAGGCGGTAAAATATGGACTTGGCGGAAATGCTCACCTTTGCCGATATCGGACAGCTTAGCAGAATAGCGGATCATTATCAATGTGAATGCAATGGAAATTCCAAGCGTGATTTGATACAGTCGATTCTTCAAACGATTGGGCGAAGAGAGTTTATTGAACAACATGTCGATCAATTAAGCCTGGAAGACTTGCGCTTTTTGAATATGCTGCTTTTTGACGGGAGACGCCAGTTCAGTTTGGAAGAGTTGATCGCTTGTGCACAGCAGTCGCGATTCACCCAGGATGCAAAGGATCGTGAGAGTCCCAGGGATGTCATCACTAGATTCAGGCGGCGCGGATGGCTGTTTAACGGTTCGACGGCAAGCACAATGTATTTGTTCGAAGTTCCGGAGGATCTGAAACGACGTTTCAAAGAGACGCTGGAGGCTCGCTTTAAATCAGCGATCCAAGGAGCTGACACAGAGCCAACCGTCTACAGGGAGGAGTACGATCTGCTCCCAAAGGATTTAAGAGAGCTGCTCGATTATGTGCATCAACACGAGATTCCCTTGAATGGGGAGGGTGTCATGTATCGGAGAAATCAGATACAGCTCATGGAGAAGCTCCACGTTGCTGAACCGTTAGTAGGAAGAGGCTGGAGGTTTGGTTATGGCCGCAGGTTCAAGGATTACCCGAGCCGCCTTGCCTTGTTGTATGATTATGCTTATCACATGAAGTGGATTCGGGAGGAAGGTGGGCTATTGGTCTTGACTGCTAAAGGAAACGAGTATCTCGCAGAGAATAAACAGGAGCCGATGATACAGTTTGTTAGCTTTTGGTTAAGACTTTATAAAGGGCCAATCCCTAACTTGCTATCTCTAATGTACTGGATAGAACGATGTTCCACTGAATGGGTAACGGCAGCTTCGCTATTTGAGAGGCTGGAGCTTTTGATCAAACCTTTTTTTTACGACACTCCTGAGTCGATTTTTGAAGAACGCATTTTGCGGATGATGCTGCATTTGGGCATGCTGCGAATCGGTGAAGATGATTCCCGCGAACGATTTGTGCAGACAACTCCATTTGGGAAGCACTGTGTTAAGCAGCTTCAAAAACGTTGAATACTTGTGGAAGTAGGTTCATCTACTTCATTGACAACAGCAAATCATACTGTTACAATCACTCCCAATTAATCGCGGAGGGGTGGTTATCATGTTACTGGAATACCGGGGAAAAAGACCTATTGTAGACGCTTCAGTGTTTGTGGCGGAGGGTGTAAAACTTATCGGTGACGTAACCGTGGGCAAGGAGAGCAGTGTTTGGTTTAACGCTGTGCTTAGGGGAGACCTAGCAGAGATTGTTATTGGGGAAAGAACTAATCTTCAGGACGGAGTTATTGGCCATGTAAACACCGGACAGCCCTTAATTGTTGAAGATGATGTCTCTGTCGGCCACGCCGCGATTATCCACGGCTGTCATATAGGCAAAGGCACTTTAATTGGGATGGGGGCTATCATCTTAAACGGAGCTGCTCTTGGTGAATATGCTTTAATAGGAGCAGGTTCTTTAGTCACGGAAAACACAGTTATCCCCCCTTATACGCTAGTTTTGGGTACACCCGCAAGGGTGGTTCGCGAACTAACGGAAGCCGATTTGCAGCGGATGAAGCTTACAACTGACAGTTATGTAGTGAAAGGAAAAGAATATAGGATCTAGTTGGAGGTGCATCCTATGGATCAGATGAAGGTAACTTACGAAGTGATGCTTGGCCTTGCTGCGGAGATGATATGGGATGAAGCTCTGCGTAAACATCGTTCCGAGCAAATATACAGTGAAATTGATTCCGCTTTGGCCAAGGGTGACGAGGAAGCCTTTCGTGCTTTGACAGAAGAACTGAAAGCGCTGGAAAATTTGAAGGAATGCCGTTAATGGTATTCCTTTTTCTTATTCTTTTAATTTCGTGCGTCCGTGTATATAATGTTTACAGTTAAGGAGGGGGATACATATGAAATTCAGTGATATAGAAGCATCTTCCTGGGAGGAATTGCGTCCATATTTAGATACATGTCTTATTCCGGTTACCGGGCTAACCGGAAGCGAACAACCCTATGAGGTGACGGCTGCGTTGGAGAGATTGAGAGACGTGATGGATTGGATTGAGCTGCCTTTCAAAGGTAGAGTGGTTACTTACCCATCTTTTCAATACGGCAGGGATATTGTTTTGTCGCAAATAAATGAAATATGTCACAATGTCAAGTTGTCTGGTTTTGCCTATATTATTGTCGTGTCCGCTGATGTTGAGCTACCTGCGGATAGGATTACGAATGCGGACCTAATCGTTGATACAAGCTGGATTAAGGGGTTTGAGAGACATGAAGTGGGAGCGGCCTTGGGAAGGGAAATTCAACAAATGTGGATAGAAAACTAAAAAAACTAATTGTGACAAATTATCAACATTTTATACACTCCCTCAGCGTCGGCAGTGCAAAAGGCGATGGATATTCTTGACGCTCTTAGAACCCTAATATATTATTAATATGTCTTACCAAAAGATGTGATATTTATCATTGAAACGGGAGAGAATTGGCTTGCAAAGGGGGTTGGAGAGAGTATGAGTATTCATAACGACGAGCATGAATCATCGCATAAACCGCTTACACGTAAGGAAATGTCCCGCCGGCAGTTTCTTACATATACGCTGGGAGGCGCTACCGCTTTCATGGTGGGTGGGGCAGCACTGCCAATGGTACGTTTCGCTGTAGATCCAATTCTACAGAAGAAAGGCGAGGGGACTTTTGTCAAGGTGGTTGAAGTTAGTAAGATAACCGACGAACCGCAGGAGTTCACATTCGAGTTGCAGCAGCAGGATGGCTGGTACTTGAGTTCAGCGTCACTCGTAGCTTGGATTCGTAAAGACGCCAGCGGAAAAATTTATGCGCTTTCACCGATTTGTAAGCATTTGGGTTGTACGGTTGGGTGGAACAGCAACGCGAATTTTCCTAACCAGTACCATTGTCCTTGTCATGGCGCGTATTATACGAAAGAGGGCAAGCAAATGGCTGTTGCGTCCGCTCCGCTTGACGAATACAAGGTCATGCTGAAGGATGATTGGGTCTATTTGGGGGATATTATCCCGAATAGTATCGTGAAATAAGGAGGCGTAGATTCGGATGTTTAAAAATGTGTACAACTGGATTGATGAACGTCTTGATATCACGCCAATTTGGAGAGATGTGGCAGATCACGAGGTGCCTGAACACGTTAACCCTGCGCATCATTTCTCTGCTTTCGTGTATTGCTTTGGTGGCTTGACGTTCTTTATTACTGTTATCCAGATCTTGTCGGGAATGTTCCTTACAATGTATTACGTTCCTGATATTATTAATGCTTATGCCAGTGTGGAATACTTGCAGACACAGGTCGCATTTGGTCAGATCGTCCGCGGTATGCATCACTGGGGAGCAAGTTTGGTTATCGTCATGATGTTCCTTCATACACTACGGGTATTCTTTACAGGCTCGTACAAAGCGCCGCGTGAGATGAACTGGGTTGTAGGCATGCTCATATTCTTTGTCATGATCGGACTTGGTCTGACCGGCTATTTGCTGCCATGGGACAACAAGGCTTATTTTGCAACGAAAGTAACGCTAGAAATTGCTAACTCTGTGCCGGTTCTTGGGCCGGTCATCAAAGAACTGCTTCAAGGCGGTTCCATCGTAGGGGCTGAGACGCTTACTCGTTTCTTTGCTATTCACGTGTTCTTCCTCCCGGCCGTGCTGCTTATCCTTCTGGTAGGACACTTTATCATGATCCGCAGACAGGGTATTTCCGGTCCACTATAATATTGAGAAGGGAGGCATGAACATGGCTCACGTAGACAAATCGAAATCGAAAGAAAAAGTCGTATTTGTCGGCGATTCGCGCGTACGAAAGGGTAGCGGATTTATCACTCCTCCTGATTATACGGCATATCCCGGTAAGTCGGAGGCATTTATTCCGAACTTTTTGTTAAAAGAATGGATGGTTGGCGTTGTCGTACTTGTTGGCTTCCTAGTATTGACAATTTCGGAGCCGGCTCCACTCGGTTACCCCGCTAATCCAAGCGCATCAGTTATTCCGATGCCGGACTGGTATTTCTTGTTCCTCTATCAGTATCTGAAATATCCATACGCTTCGGGAGACTGGGTTGTACTTGGAACATTGGGTATTCCCGGCGTAGCTTTTGGCGGTTTATTGCTCGCTCCGTTCTTGGATCGCGGGAAGGAACGTCGCTTCTATCGCCGTCCGATCGCCTCCTCGTTGATGTTCCTGTCGCTAGCAGCTATCGTTTATTTGACGAACGTAGCCTGGACGCATTATAAGCATGAGCTTGAAGCGTCTGGAACACAGCCCGAGCATATTCAGCGTGAAGAAGAGGCTCGGGAGAAACGGGAACGAGGGTTGCCTACTTCAAATGCGGTTCGGCAGAAAGAAGTTGCCATCGTGGATAAAGATGATCCTGCTATGGAGTATTATAAGAAGGCAACCTGCATCAACTGCCATGCAGCCGATTTGAAAGGAACCGCTGCTCCTTCACTGCGCGGGATCGGAGACAAGTACAACAAGGACGAAATTCTGACAATTATCAAAGAAGGCTACAACACGATGCAGCCGATGTATCAGGCAGCGACTACCGCGGGTCTGACGGATGAGGATATTGATCATTTGGCTGAATGGCTTGCGAAACAAAAAGCGGAACAGTAAAATAGTAATGAAGTAAAACCTGATCGCTATCATGCGATCAGGTTTTTGGTTTCATAAAACCAAGCAATGCCGGGCGAAAGCATGGTATGGAAGGAGCATGAACGTTGAAGCTTTCTTTGTTATGGGGCCGGGAATTTCTTTCGAGCCGGTTTATATTATGGGCTTTATTTATAAGTAATCTATTAGGAACGATATACGGGTACATATGGTATGGTGCGCAGCTTTGGGATACATGGGCCAACTATCCGCGTTGGCTTATTCCTTTTGTTCCGGATAGTCCGACGGCAAGTCTGTTTTTTACGCTAGCACTGCTTTTTCTAATGTTCCCCAATTCTTTATCAAAGTATCATAGAATTCGGACACTAATTGAAGCGTTAGCAGTCGTGACGAGCGTCAAATATGGCGTCTGGGCTGTAAGCATCATATTCGCCGGGGCTTATCAAGGCGATGTGCTTGTATGGCAGGATTGGATGCTGGTCGTTTCTCATCTGGCGATGGCCGTGGAAGCGTTATTGTTCGTACGACTATTTGCATATGGGTCGATCATGCTGCTTCTCGCCGGTACTTGGACGTTCCTTAATGATTTCATGGATTACTCATTTGGTGTATATCCTTGGCTGCCGCAGGTGCTTTGGGATGATGTCGGAACCGTCATGGTCTTTACCGTGGCCTTAACGGGAATCAGTATAGCTGCTGGATGGATTGCGATGAGAGCCGCAAAAAGAATATAACCCGGTTCTAAGGCGGGACAGCTTGCCATACCATGATTGGTAAGGGGGGATGTCCGTGAATGGGGATAATAATAGACGGGTACTGCTGGTGCTGTTGACAGTGCTGTTATTTATAGGCTGGACTGTACAACTCCCGGGTATGGCCGATGCTATGGGAACGGATTCTACGGTGCTTGCTGAAAAGCGGGATGAGAGATTGAGGAGCCTTGAAGCGGCGACTGAGCGCTTATACCATGCCATGCAGCAGGTGAATACGTCTACAGTTCATCAGGAAATGGATCAATTAATTCGGGCGTTGGAGGGGCTCTCTTTTAAAGGCTTGACATCGGTAGACGGGATTCATGCTTTGGCTGAGTGTATTATGGACACACGCGAGTCTATAAATCAGGTAAAGCTGTCCCCGGAAGCGTGGATGGAGACTTCTGCAAGATTAAGATTGGCTGTAAACAGCTTGACGCATAAACAAAATGCCTTATGGCGGCAATACTATAAAGTGATGTTCAGCAACTTGCAGGATATGGGAAAAGCGCGTTCTGGCGGTAACCGAACGGAATTTAAGGAGGCGCTGCAATCTCTGCAAGCGAACTATGAGTTGATCAGACCAGCAGCAATCATTCAGAGAGAACCTTCGGATGTTCGTAAATTCGATTCATGGCTATCGTATATCGTGAGGCTTGGCAATGAAGCTACCTGGGATGAAGGGGCGCTGAAGGAGGCGATCAGCCAAGGGGCTCCGCTGCTGCAGGAATTGTTCGAGCGCAGGGGGAATGAGCCGGTGTTTCTCCCCCTGATCGGCTCAAGAAGCCCCTGGTATTGGAGCGCCCTGATCGGCGGCTGGATAATGCTCGCTCTGACGTATACAGGAATGCGTAAATATCAAGCGGAGCAAGCCGTTTCTTCTGTACGCAGACCTAAGGGAAATGACGGTTTGTTTAATAAAAGAGAATAAAACTGAAAATAAGCATTACTCTTCGTTTAGCCCTGCTGTGTAACTCAGCAGGGCTAGTCCTCTTTAAAACCCTCTCCGTGCACGTCATGCACATCATTAATGATGATGAATGCTCTAGGGTCTACGGATTTGGCGATAGCCCGTAGACGCCTCATCTCCTGTCTAGAAACGACGCAATAAACCATATGTTTCGCTTGTTTAGAATATGCGCCGACGGCCGGGATTAGGGTGACACCTCGATCCATTTCTTTCGTAATGATATCGGCGATCTCCGGGGCAGAGTCACTAATAATCGTGAATGCTCTGGCCGAATAAGCGCCTTCCTGAATGAAATCGATGACCTTAGAGGCGATGAAGACAGCAACCAGCGTATACAAAATATTCTCCTCCCGAATATAGAAGAGAGAAAGACCGATAATGATAACGTCCAGGCTTAAGATGACTTGTCCCATACTCCAGCCATATTTTCGGCCGAGGATTCTGGCGATGATGTCGGAGCCTCCGGTCGTACCGCCAAACCGGAACACGAGACCAAGACCCGCTCCGAGCGTAACGCCCGCGTAGAGAGAGGCGAGGATATAATCATGCTGGGTCGTAAACGGATTGATCCAGCCGGTGCGAATCATTTTTTCGAATAACCATAGAAAAAAAGACAGAGAAGCGATGCCTATGCCGGTGTAAACAATCGAACGTCCCCCAAGGGTTTTCCAACCTAACAGAAAAAGAGGGATGTTTAGGATGAGGTTGGAGATAGAGGGGGATATCCCGAACGCATAATTCAGCAGGATGGTTATCCCCGTAACCCCGCCTTCCATCAATTGATTGGGAATTATGAAATAAAGCAGCCCAAAGGCGTAGATCGCTGTTCCCAGCATGATGGGAAGTAACGTGCGCAAATAACTTGTAAGTTTGATTGTTCTCATCAAGATCCCTCTCCTGTTAGAAATAAAGTACTGTATTTTCTTATTTTCACCTTATGTAGAGTAGAAGTTAACTCCTATAGTATACCTTTTTACACAGGGATTAAAAAATGATTTGTTTTCAAAACGTCTTTACGATAACATAGGGTTAAAACCTGAGTAAAGACGGGGGAGGCCTAGGCATTGCAAGAGAAAACACTGTCACAAATGCAGCGCGAAGTGGACGAATACATATCACAGTTTAAGGAAGGCTACTTCAGTCCGCTCAGTATGCTTGCCCGAATGAGTGAAGAAGTTGGTGAACTGGCTCGGGAAGTTAACCACCGATACGGTGAAAAGCCGAAGAAACCGGATGAAGCAGACAATTCGATTGAATTGGAGCTTGGAGATATATTATTTATTACAATGTGTTTTGCTAATTCGCTAGGCATCGACCTGACAGAAGCTCATAATAAGGTGATGCATAAATTTAATACCCGCGATGCAGATCGCTGGACCAAAAAGGACACCGATTAGCCTGACTTTTCATATGCTGTAGTAATGACAGCCCATAATCGTGGGGGGACAGCATATGCAGGTGGAACAATATTTGAAGAAAGCCTATCGCAGCATCTTTGATAATGATTTTGAAGGAGCGATTCACTGGTTCGAGCAGGCGCTTTCTGAGGGCCCAGACAATGCGGACATTCATTATCGCCTATCTATTACTTGTGCACGCAGTGATCGATTGGAGAAGGCGATTCATCATGCGCGTTTGGCTGCGACATTAGAGCCCGCCCATTTGGAATATAAATCACATTATGATCGGTTGCAATCCAAAGAGTTGACGGTTTTGGCGAAAAAGCAGCTAGAGCAAGCCAATGCCCGTCATAAGGGCCTGGTTAAATCTGCGGTTACTCTGCTTGAGCGGGCGGTTCATCTAGATCCGCTGTCCGTGATCGCTATGCTGTGGCTTGCGATAGCTTACGGCGAATTGCAGCAGTACTCATTGGCTTTGCGGGCGGTTCAGGAAGCTGCACAGCTTCCTCAGGACGAGGCCATCACAAAGCAGCTTCAAAAATTAGAACAGCGATTTAAATCCGAGATCAATCAATCATCATCCTAGGAAATGTGAGGTAATCATGAAATGACTGAACAAATAAGAGTAGCTGTTGCTGGAGCAGGCGGCAGAATGGGTAAAGAAGTAGTAAAGATGGTATTGGAGGATCCCGATTTTCGTCTCGTAGCCGCCGTGAACTTATCGGATGAAGGATTAGACGCGGGGACACTGGTAGGACTTCCTGCTTGCGGCGTGACGCTAAGCAAAGATTTGGAGCTTGCTTTAGTAGAAGGCAAGCCCCAGGTCCTGGTTGATTTCACTACGCCGCAATCGGCGTATTCCAATACAATGATTGCGATCAAGCATGGGGTCCGTCCGGTGATCGGGACGACGGGGTTCACCCCGGAGCAAATCGAGGATTTGGACAAGCAGTGTCAAGAACGGGGCATCGGCGGGTTGATTGCTCCAAACTTCTCCATTGGAGCCATTTTGATGATGAAATTTGCAGCGCAGGCTGCAAAATATTTTCCTCACCTCGAAATTATTGAATACCACGGAGATCAGAAGCTTGACGCTCCTTCTGGAACTGCGATTAAGACGGCGGAGTTAATCGCTATGAACCGCGAGGAATTGCGTCAAGGTAATCCGGATGAAGAAGAGACGATTGATGGAGCGAGAGGAGGCTATTATAACGGCTTCCGTATCCACAGCGTCCGTCTGCCGGGGGTGTTTGCTCAGCAGGAAGTCATCTTCGGCGGGTTTGGCCAGACCTTGAAAATTCGTCATGATTCATATGAACGTGCAGGCTATATGCCAGGAGTCAACCTGGCGATTAAGAAAGTTCTTGAATATAAAGGCTTGATCTATGGTTTCGAACATTTTGTGGATTGAGATGATCCGCTGCTCAAAAAGGAGATAACGCACATGATGAATATCGCATTTATTGCTCATGATCGTAAAAAAGAAGATATCGTTAACCTGGCTATCGCCTATGAACATGTGTTTAAGGATAAAAAACTTTACTCTACGGGAACGACAGGTGCTCGGATTATGGAAAGCACGAATTTGAAGATTCACCGTTTTCTGTCTGGCCCACTGGGTGGTGACCAGCAAATCGGCTCGCTGATCGCTCAAAATGAAATGGATCTCGTGATTTTTCTGCGCGACCCGCTGATGGCTCAGCCGCATGAGCCGGATATTACAGCGTTGCTCCGTCTTTGCGACGTGCATGGAGTTCCGGTGGCTACGAATATGGCGACAGCTGAAATCTTGATTCGAGCCCTCGACCGGGGCGACTTTGCATGGCGTGAACTAGTAGAGCAGAACAAGCCGGGGTTAGCCTAATGAGCATTAAGCTGGATATACTGGTCATTGGCGCCCATGCAGATGACGCGGAGATTGGGATGTCCGGAACGATCGCTAAGCAGGTAGCGGCAGGGCATAAGGTTGGAATTATGGATTTAACGGAAGCGGAGCTATCATCGAACGGCAATGTTCAGCTGCGGCAAGAGGAAGCTGCTGCTGCTTCGCTGGTGCTAGGACTGGCGCATCGAAGCAATCTGGGACTACCGGATCGTTCACTGCATGCCTCGCCTGAAAATATTGCTGTTGTTACCAAGGCCATTAGGCAATTGTCGCCGGACATTGTGTTTGCTCCCTATTGGGAGGATCGCCATCCGGATCATGTCGCAGCGAGCAAGCTAGTGGAAGAAGCCGTCTTTAATGCTAAGCTGCGCCGGTATATGCCGGAAATCCCGGCAATTTCGGCACCTGATTTATATTACTACTTCATCAACGATTGGAGAACTCCTGATCTGCTTGTTGATGTGACCGCGTACTATTCGCTAAAAGAACAGGCCTTAGAATGCTACCGTTCTCAATTTGGACAGGCCGTTCCTGGAGAGGACGTGGCTCTAACGCCCTTGAACCAAGGTTATGTGGAGCGAGTCAAAGCAAGGGATGCCTTGTTAGGGCAGCGGAAGCTAATTCCCTATGCCGAAGGCTTTGCAGTCAAGTCACCGTATTTAATAGAACTATTCGGATCCAGCAGCACATAAGTTCAAAGAGTAAGGTACAAGAAAATGAAGGAGGTCCCTGAGTATATGGACCCATTTCTAAAAATCGGCATAACCTGTTACCCGACGCTTGGCGGTTCCGGGGTTGTGGCAACCGAACTTGGCAAGCTGTTGGCAGAAAAAGGACATGAAGTTCACTTTATTTCCCACAGTGTTCCTTTTCGCTTAGGAAGTTATCACAAGAACATTTTTTATCACGAAGTGGAAGTTAGTGATTATTATGTATTCCGGTATCCCCCTTATGATTTGTCCCTCGCTACCAAGATGGCACAGGTTGCGAAGCAGCAGAACTTGGATATTTTACATGTGCATTATGCGGTTCCTCATGCGGTTTGCGCTTTATTGGCCAAACAGATGGTGGGAGATAAGCTCAAAATAGTCACCACTCTGCATGGTACGGATATTACCGTGCTTGCGCAGGATGAATCCTTGAAGGATTTAATCAGGCTCGCTATTAATGAGAGTGATGCTGTGACCTCGGTCTCCCGCGACCTTATGAAAGAGACGTGCGAAGTGCTCGACATTACGAGAGAGATAGAACTCACTTATAATTTCGTGGATGAGCGTGTGTACTATCCCCGAGATACGAAAACATGCCGGAGCGAATTTGCCGCTCCCGATGAAAAGGTACTGATGCATATATCTAACTTCCGTCCGGTCAAACGGGTCGGAGATGTAGTCGACGTGTTTCATATGGTGAATGCTGAAGTTCCTTCACAGCTGTTGTTTGTGGGAGAGGGGCCGGATCTGCCGAAGATTCAATGGAAGGTAAAAGAATTAGGAATTGCCGATCGCGTTCATTTTCTTGGTAAACAGGATGATATTGCCCATGTCATTTCGATGGCAGACGTTCTGCTGCTGCCTTCAGAGAAAGAGAGTTTTGGCCTCGTAGCACTTGAAGCGATGGCCTGCGGTATTCCGACTATCGGTTCGCTTGCCGGGGGAATTCCAGAGCTAGTCGCTCACGGTGAAACGGGTTTTCTCTCGCCGATTGGCGATACACGGCAAATGGCCGATGATACGCTCGCACTGTTTAGAGATGAGCAGCTTGCGAATAGGCTGCGAGAAGCTTGTTTGGCTAGAGCGACAGGCGAATTCAGCAGCGACCTTATAACGCTGAGGTATGAGAGTATCTACTACAAAGTGCTTGGACGCAAAATGCCCGTATTGAAGCCGTTGTGTGGATGAGTTTACTGCCGAAGGCAAATCAGTGTATGTGCGAGATTGGTTAATAATGCAAGAGGGCTATACCCTCTGGAGGTTTTGTATCATGTACGATTGGAAACAGGTAGACCCCCTGATGCAGCATCAGGGGGAAAAGGTGCTTAAAACATTGGTGAAATCCGGTCACAGTGCCTATTTCGTTGGAGGCTGCGTGCGGGATGAGCTGATGGGCCGCCCGGTTCATGATATGGATATCGCGACTTCAGCCAAGCCTGAGTCGGTGATGGATTTATTTGAACGAACGATTCCAACCGGCTTGCAGCACGGTACGGTTACCGTAGTGATGGGCGATTATCCTTTTGAGGTTACAACTTTTCGGAAGGAATCCCATTATGAGGATCATCGGCATCCAGCAGCCGTCGAATTTGTAAGCGGTATTGTAGAAGACTTGCAGCGGCGCGACTTCACGATGAATGCGATGGCTCGCAGTCTGGAGGGCGAACTGACCGATCCCTTTCAAGGATTGTCGGATATCCGAAAAGGAGTCATTCGCTGCGTCGGAAAGGCAGAGGAACGTTTTGATGAGGATGCGCTCCGCATGATGCGGGCGATTCGCTTTGCATCGGTGTTCGGTTACCGTCCTGTAAAGAGCCTGTGGCGCGCTTTGATAAATGGAAGGGATAAAATAACTTATGTGGCGATCGAACGCATTAGAGCGGAACTGGAGCGGCTCCTGCTGGGTGCTTATCCGCTCCGAGGGCTGGAGCTCCTACGACGCAGCCAACTGCTGCATCATGCGAAAGCTCCGTTTATAGAACCATGCAAGCTAACTCGGGAAGGTGCAAAGCGGCTTCAAGCGCTGGATTATATGCCGGCCGAGCCCCAAGAGCTTAGGTGGTCGATGCTGCTTCAAGGGCTAGCCATTGCAGCGGCTGAAGCGGAAGTAATCATGAAGGAATGGACGTTCTCGAATCAAGTTGCGATGACAACTTCTCAAATCATGAGGTTCGATGAGGCTTGGAACGAGATAAGGGCCTCCTTGGAACCGGGAGATACCGAGCAGCTTCGTCGCAGTTGGGTGGAGATTGAGCTGCAGTATGGACAGACCATCAGTCGATTATGGTTGGACCGACAAAGCCGCTGGCTGGCTTATCTTGGAGAGGAAGACCGGGCTGCACAGCTTCGTCTTCAGAAAGAAGAAATGCAGTGGCACCTGGCAGTACCTGTGCATGATTTGAAAGAGTTGGCCATTCGCGGCGGCGATGTACTGACTACGTTAGGTTTAAAGGGTGGGCCCTGGCTTGGCGAACTGATGAAGCGGCTATTGCTGCTTGTAGCTGTCGGCGATGTTCCGAACGAGAAGGAAGCGTTGCTTGAATATGTGAAAGCTGTGGTGAAGTGAAAATGAGTCATAGTCGCTTGCTCGATCTGCTGTTATCGCAGCCGGGCCAGTATGTATCCGGTGAGGAGATTAGCCGGAAATTATCGATTAGCCGGACGGCGGTGTGGAAACAGATTAATAAGCTCCGTGAGGAAGGCTATGAATTTGATGCGGTCTCTCGGAAGGGGTACCGACTCATTAGCAAGCCTGAGCGATTAGAATACAGCGGCTTGCTGCAGGCGATGAATACAAAGTCTTTTGGCCGAAAGTTGAAGCTGTTGGAGGTAACGACATCCACGCAAGAGGAGGTTCGCCTGCTGGCGGAGCTAGGAGCTGCGGAGGGGACGCTTGTCATTGCCGAAGAACAGACGATTGGCAGAGGAAGACAAGGCCGGAGATGGCACTCGCCTGCTGGTAAAGGGGTATGGATGAGCTTGTTGCTTCGTCCGCCGCTTCCTTTAACAAGAGCGCCGCAGCTTACTTTGTTAAGCGCGGTGGCGGTATGTCGTGCCATTCGAGCTGTAACGGGAGTAGAGGTGGGTATTAAATGGCCAAATGATCTTCTTGTTCATGGACGGAAAATATGCGGGATATTGTTAGAGTCGATTGGCGAGGATGAAATGATCCGCTATTGTATTGCGGGAGTTGGCATTGATGCGAATCTTGAACCTAGTGATTTGCCGCCTGAGCTACGGACCATTGCGACTTCGCTACAGATCGAAAGCGGCCGAAAGGTTGATCGTGTCGTATTGATCGGTGCGGTTATTGCGGAGCTGGAGAAATTCTATGAGTTATATCTGGAAGAAGGATTTGCCCCGATAGGTCATTTATGGGAGGCGCTGTCGGTTACGACAGGCCAAGATATCACTGTAAAGACGGCTCAAGGAGAAGTGAGGGGTCGAGCGATGGGTCTGGATGAGAACGGAGGACTACTCGTTATGCAAGAAGATCACAGGCTAACCACAATTTTCTCTGGAGAAGTGCAAATTGACGGGTGTAATCCGTAAAAAACTTTGCTATACTGTCCACATAAGGCGGTATCGATGTTTCGAGCTGCACTTATGTGGACATTGTAATGAGGAAGTGAATAACCGTCATGACCGTAAGTATATTCGGTTGCGTCGGATTCTGCTCTGAGCCGAGAAGGACCGAGACAGAAGGGACGAACGAGAAAAGTGACTCTTCTTTGGATTCGGACCTTTTTAGCGCTATAACGATAAAAGGTTTATTTGTCGTTGGCGCGGGGAATTAATCGGTAAACCCATCTATAGGCTTCGAAAACCAAAAGGAGATGAAGAGAATGGCTGCAAAACGCGCTCTAAACATTGTTAATCTAAAAAAGATGAAACAGGATAAAATTCCGCTCACGATGATTACAGCTTATGATTATCCTTCCGCCAGTTTGGCGGAGGAAGCGGGGATCGACATGATTTTGGTCGGAGATTCCCTTGGCAATGTGGTGCTAGGCTATGAGACAACGATTCCGGTAACAGTTGAGGATATGGTCTACCATACTCGGGCGGTAGCACGCGGAGCTCAGCATACTTTTATCGTCACGGATTTGCCGTTTATGACTTATCATGGCAGCATTGATGAGACGCTGCGGGAAGTCAGAAGGGTGATGCAGGAGGGACATGCCCATGCTGTAAAGCTGGAGGGAGGCGCTGAGATCGCCTCTACGGTTCAAGCTGTCGTACAGGCAGGCGTGCCTGTGCTGGGACATATCGGCCTGACACCGCAATCTGTTAATCAAATCGGCGGGTATCGCATTCAAGGCAAAGATGAGAAGGATGCTAGGCGCCTTATGGAGGACGCCAAAGCCTTGGAGCAGGCAGGAGCGTTTGGGATCGTCCTGGAGCTGGTGACCGAAGAGGTTGCTGCCGCGATTTCCAAGGAGCTTGCAATTCCGACGATCGGAATCGGGGCTGGACGAGGCTGTGACGGGCAGGTGCTCGTGTTCCATGATGTACTGAAATATACTTCAGCCTACCGGGAGAAAAAATTTGTGAAGACTTATGCTGACATCGGAGATCAAATCCGCAGCGGCATTTCAGAATATGTAAATGAAGTGAAGACACGAGCTTTCCCAGGGGAGCAGCATGTTTTTGCTGCAGATGAGAAAGTAGTGGATGGTTTGTACGGAAAAGGGAAGGTGGACAGGCAGTCATGATTGTTTTGACGGATATAGAGGACGTAAGAGCGCATTTGCGAGCTGAACGCCTTGCTGCAGCTAGAGAAGGGAAGGAGCTGCAGGTCGGATTTGTTCCTACAATGGGATTTTTGCACGATGGACACGCCAGTCTGCTGCGGAATGCCCGGATGGACAATGATCTCGTCGTATTGAGCATCTTTGTAAATCCGATCCAATTCGGACCAAATGAAGATTTTGAACGTTATCCGCGCGATCGGGACAAGGATATGTCGCTTGCCAAGCGCGAGGGAGTAGACATTGTATTTCTGCCAACGGTAGAAGAAATGTATCCGGAGCCGACCAAGACGAAGGTTCTCGTCTCTGAACTGACGGATCATTTGTGCGGCGCGGCGCGTCCGGGTCATTTTGACGGAGTGACGACAGTAGTTAACAAGCTTCTCAATATCGTCGCCCCGCAGCGAGCGTATTTTGGACAGAAGGATGCGCAGCAAGTTGCAGTAGTCACGCAAATGGTTATGGATCTCAATATGGATGTTGAGATTATTCCGTGTCCGATTGTGCGTGAGGAGGACGGCCTTGCCCTCAGTTCCCGCAATGTATACTTAACGCCAGACGAACGACAGGCCGCGCTTGTGCTATCGCGCTCCTTACGGCAAGCTGAGCAGTTGGCTAGGGAAAGCGAGGAAGCTACGGTAGAGGATCTCTCTCAGGAACTGGTCCAAATGATCGAGTCTGAGCCGGAGGCGAAAATCGACTATGCGGAAGTCCGCCGTTTTCCTTCCTTGGCGTCTTTGCCCGGTTCTATGCGCGTTAAGGAAGTAGAAGGAAAAATATTGCTGGCTGTTGCCGTTAAATTCGGAACGACCCGGTTGATTGATAATGTTATTTTAACGATGGAGGGAGATAAATAGCTATGTATAGAACAATGATGAAATCCAAAATTCATCGGGCTACGGTAACCGAGGCAAATTTGAACTATATAGGAAGCATCACTATAGATGAGGATTTGATGGAAACCGCAGATTTGCTCGAGAATGAAATGGTGCAGATCGTAAACAATAATAATGGCGCGCGCTTAGAAACTTATGTCATTCCAGGACCGCGCGGCAGCGGGGTAATTTGTCTGAATGGGGCTGCAGCCCGCCTGGTTCAGCCTGGAGATCATGTCATCATCATCTCCTATGCGCAAATTTCTGCGGAAGAGCTGAGAAGCCATAAGCCTACAATCGTGTTTGTCGATGACAACAATCGTCCATTGGAGACCGTGGAGCAAGAAACCCACGCCACGGTTCGTTAGAGAAGAAGGCTTCTTGCTGTCCTCTGTCATGCAATTTATGCCTTCGGGAATGAAAAGCCCGCCTGAAACAAAAAATGAACATAAGGCCTCATACTGATTTCATTTTCGTTAAAGGGTGGGTTGCGGATGATGTTTCAACATGTATTTGCGGAAATGAATGAAATGTTGGATGAAATTGCCCGTCATTATCCAATCGCTCAAGGTGTTCATAAACACGAACTCTCCAGGAAGTGGCATCTTCTGCAGCAAATGAGCGACTCCATGATTGAAGAATGGCTTAATTTTGAGGAGAAGATGGGGACGCTGCGCCAAAGCGGTATTCGTCTTGAGGAGAAATGCGAGCTGGATTATCCGGAAATGAACGACGATGCATTTGTGAAAGGTCAGGGGTATTATAAGTTGCTGATGTTTTCTCAATCTCTACTGCAGTTTCAAGCTGTTCTAGAGGAATATCCGGAAAGCTTGATCGGCCGCACTTATTTGGCGATGTGCCACCTTCATTTGGATCAAAGCGATGAGGCTGTGCATTATTTTGAAGAAGTCCTCAAGGCTGCGGCTAATAAACGGCTGCGCTCCATTATTTACAATGCGCTTGGCTGTATTGAGGTGAAACGGGGAGCCCGCAGCAAAGCGAGGGAGTATTTCACCCTGGCTTATCATAGCGACCCCACTTTGCCGGAGCCGTTAGCAAATTGGGAAGCTTGTCTGCACAGTACAGGAAAGCTTCAATATGGCACTCAGCTTATATCTTTGCTGTAGCCGACTTGCAGAAGCGATGCGCGATTCGTTATATTACGGCGCATCGCTTCTTTTGTATTTATCTGTATTAATTTTCAAAACGTCCATCTTCTGTTATGCTGTTAAGAGAAGTAAAGACTGGAACGAAAGGGACCATGGAACGAAAAATGAAATATGCTGTACTTGACTTTGAGACGACAGGCAATCAGTCCTCCGATGAGATCATTCAAGTTGGACTTGCAATTATAGATCATAATTTGACCGTATCCCAGGTATATCATTCATTTATCAAGCCGACGATACCGATCCCACCTTTCATTACGGGATTAACGGGAATTACTGAGGACGACGTCAAAGATGCACCGGACTTGGATGAAGTCATGATGGAAATGGTCCCGCTCCTCAACGATGTTGTGCTCGTGGGGCACAATGTGGCTTTCGATTTTAATTATCTGCAAAGCGCATTGGACAAGACGGGGTATCTTCCGTTTACGGGACGCATTCTGGACACGATGGATTTCTTGAAAATATTTTACCCATCGCTCAGTTCTTACCAGTTAGGGCTCGTTGCCGCCGAGTTTGGCGTTGAACATGAACGGCCCCATCAAGCCGATAGCGATGCGCTGGCGACGGCATATGTGTTTCTGAAATGTTTGGAGGAATTGGCCGGTTTGCCGCTTCTTACCGTACAGCGGTTAGCTGATTTGTTCGCAGGAGAAGACAGCGATTTGGGCTGGTTCTTTGATGCGGCATTGCAGGAAAGAGAGCTGCAGGGCGAACAGAGTACGGATGGATTTGCCTATTACCGTCAATATGCGCTGCAAGTCGAGGATTGGAAGGATATCGTTCCAGCCAGAGATCATATGGTTGACAACCCGCTCGAAAATATCAGCTTCGAACAGTTTATGGAGCAGGTGAGAGAACGGCTGCGCTTGAAGCTGCCTCAGTATGAGGAGCGTGAAGCGCAGAATATGATGCTTGAGGATGTGATGCAGGCCTTCGATGAGGAGAAGCACCTTCTTGTGGAAGCGGGTACGGGTACAGGGAAATCGCTGGGCTACTTACTTCCAGCCATCTATCATGGCGTAAAGCATAATGAGAAGGTCATGGTAAGCACGCATACGATTAACCTGCAGGAGCAGCTCCGGGAACGTGATGTCCCGTTGCTGACCGAGGCTGTGCCTTTTCCTTTTCGCGCAGCAGTGTTCAAGGGAAGAAATCATTATTTGTGTCTGCGTAAATTTGAACATAAAATAAGTAGGAAAGACTTTGCATCTCCCAAAGAAGAAATCATGATCGCGGCGCAAATGGTCGTGTGGCTTACACAAACCGAGACGGGGGATGATGAAGAGCTTAATTTAGGCAATCGCGGCGGAGATTTCTGGGACACCGTAGCGAGTGATTCGGATTCCTGCCTTGGCCGATCATGCCCGTGGTTTAGGAAATGCTATTACCATAGAGCTAAACATGAGGCCGGGGTTGCCGATGTTGTGATTACGAACCATTCGAAGCTGTTCACGGACATTCAGGCTGGGCATCAGCTTCTTCCGGGATATGAGCGGCTTGTCATCGATGAAGCGCATCATTTGGAGGATGTCGCAGGCAAGCATCTTGGCCTTCATATGAAATATTTCACAGTAGTCCATACATTGACCCGTTTGTTCAAGGATAGTAAAACCGGACAACTGCCTAATCTAAGAATCCTGCTTCAGAATACACCAAGTGAGAAGTCGGTGGACTGGTGCGGGATTATCGATGGCATTTATCCGGCGCTTATAGACGTGAAGGAGAGCTGGGATAAGCTCAGCGAGATGTTATTCTCGTTGATGCCCGAACGCAGTGACGCGGCTCCTGGCGATCCTGGACAGTTCGTTCTCCGTTTACACCCGCAGAAGAAGCCTAAGGATTGGGATACGCTTAGCGCGCTCGAAAATCATATTTATGTCCTGCTTGGCGAGGTAGTCCGTAAGGGTGAACGCATGATGAACGATATTCGCGAAGAGCAGGAGGATTATGGAGCAGACAGCTTGCTAACGGATATTAATGGTCTGTTCAAAGACCTGGCAACGGAGCGGGAAGCTATTCGTACGTTTATGAAGCTGGATGACGAGGAAACCGTGTATTGGATCGAAGGAAACGGGAACTACCGCAGTCGCTCTTTGCAGATATATGCGGTTCCAATCGATGTCAGTAAACAGCTCAAAAATTACTTCTTTGACAAAAAGAAGAGCGTGGTCATGACCTCGGCTACTTTGTCCGTGGATAAGTCGTTTCAGTATATGATTGATCAACTGGGACTGCAGGAGGCTGCCGATACCGATCGGCTGCTAACCTCGATGCTTCCTTCTCCGTTCAACTATAGGAACCAGGCTCTGCTGGTCATTCCTCGGGACTTTCCGAGTGTAAAGGGCAGTGTGGGGGACGAGCATTTCGTAAATATGCTGGTGCAGTCACTGGCAGATACGGCAGTAGCTACGCGCGGACGTATGCTGGTGCTCTTTACGTCTTACCGTATGCTGCGACAGGTTTATGAACCGCTGAAGGAGCATTTATCCTCCGAGGGTATTACCGTCATTGGCCAGGGCATGGATAGCGGCAGTCGCACGAAGCTGACTCGTAGATTTCAAGGCCAGGAAGCCTCTGTTTTGCTCGGTACGAGCAGCTTCTGGGAAGGTGTGGACATTCCTGGAGAGGCGCTGACAAGCCTGGCGATCGTTCGCTTGCCTTTTCAGCCGCCCAATCATCCGCTTGTAGAGGCGAAGAGCGAACGGCTGCAGAAGGAGAAGAAGAATCCGTTTATGAAGCTGTCCGTACCGCAGGCCGTCATACGTTTCAAGCAAGGATTTGGGCGCCTGGTTCGCTCTTCGCAGGATCGCGGCATAGTTGTAGTTTACGACACGCGCATCTTGGAATCTTACTATGGAAAGTATTTTTTATATTCACTGCCTGGGCCTAAAATGGAACATATGCCGACCGAGCAAATGGTTCCGAGAATTTCCGAATGGCTTGACGTTTGCGAAGTCCAGGAAGTAAAGGAGCAATAACCGTAATTCATATCGCGCCATTTTAAGGGGAGAAAAGCTATGAAATCAGAGAAAATTTCCGATGCGGTTGTACGCAGATTACCTGTTTATTTGCGTTTCCTCAATGAGCTGAGCCTGCGTGAAGTGCCGACGGTGTCCTCTCAGGAACTAGGTCAGAAACTTGATCTCAATCCTGCGCAAATTCGTAAAGACCTAGCTTATTTTGGGGATTTTGGTCGTAAAGGCATCGGATACGATGTATCATATCTCATTGAGAAAATAAGACAAATCCTAAATTTGGATCAGCAAATCAACGTAGCTCTTGTAGGAGCTGGTAATTTAGGTCAAGCATTGTCCAACTATAATGCATATTTAAAGGATAATATGAAAATCGTGGCGGTGTTCGATGCAGCACCGTCTAAAATCGGTAGCAAAATCAACAATATTACTGTACAGCCGATCGATGAACTCGTTGAAACAGTAAAGGCATTAGGTATTCGGATCGGAATTATTACCGTGCCCCATTTTGAAGCTCAGCGGGTTGCCGATCAACTTGTGGCTGCTGGCATCGGGGCGATTCTAAACTTTGCGCCAACGATATTGAAGGTTCCGCCAGAGGTAAGAATTCATGCGGCCGATTTCACGACGGATTTGCTCAGTCTAGCTTATTATTTGCATGATGGAAAGGAACTAACTTCTAATGAGTCGTAAAATGTTAATTGAGAACGGCACATTTGCCGTTTTGGAGCAGGATCAAACCGTTATCGACGGCTTTATGCTCGTTGAGGATGATCTTCTTACCTATATTGGTTCTGAGCGTCCGGATCACTGCGATGATGCCGAAGTGCTGGACGGCAGAGGACTGTTGTTTCTGTCAGGCTTAGTCAATACGCATGGTCATGCGGCTATGTCGCTGCTCCGCGGCTATGGGGACGACATGGTGCTGCAAAAATGGCTGCAGGAGAAAATGTGGCCGATGGAAGCAAAGTTTACAGGGAGCGATGTATACTGGGGGACGGCGCTGTCTGTACTGGAAATGATCAAAGGAGGCACAACGACCTTTCTGGATATGTATGACCATATGGATCAGGTTGCCCAGGTAACGGAGGAATCGGGTATTCGTGGCGTGCTTATGCGCGGGGCAATCGGTCTTTGTCCGCCGGAGGTCCAGAAGCAGAAGCTGGATGAAGCCGTGGCTTTTGCCCGGAACTGGCACGGAAAAGCCAACGGCCGGATAACGACGATGATTTCGCCGCATGCTCCTTATACTTGTCCGCCGGACTACATCGAGCAATTCGTGCAAGCCGCGCATGATCTCGATTTGCCGATGCATACCCATATGTCAGAGACTCAAGCCGAAGTAGAGCAAAATGTAGCCGATTACGGTGCGAGGCCGGTAGAGCACTTGCTTAAGCTGGGAATGTTCTCTCGCCCGACCTTGCTTGCGCATGGCGTGCATTTGACGGATGAGGAAATTGAAGTGCTTGCCGCTCATAAAGTCGCTATTTCCCATAACCCGGGAAGTAACTTGAAGTTGGCGAGCGGTGTGGCTCGAGTTCCTGAGCTGCTGAAAGCAGGAGTTACTGTGTCCTTGGGAACTGACGGCGCAGCGAGCAATAATAATTTGGATATGTTCGAGGAAATTCGGCTTGCCGCTTTGATCCATAAAGGGGTATCGGGCGATCCAACGGCTGTGCCGGCATTGGAAGCTTTGCGAATGGGCACGGAATACGGCGCGCAATCGGTGTTCCTGAACAATACGGGCAAGCTTGCTGCGGGAATGAAGGCGGATTTCATCGCTCTTAATACAGAGCAGGCGCATTTTGTGCCTAGAACCGATTATGTGTCTCATGTCGTATACTCAGCAGGCCCGAAAGATGTTGAGCATGTATGGGTTGATGGGAAACAAATCGTGAAGCACGGCGTTTGTCTCACATTGGATGAAGAGCGGATTCGCCACGAAGCTCAAGCGGCATTTGAGGGCTTGTTGTCCAGATAATCAGATAGCATTGAGATAGATTTAAGTTTGGTATTAGAGAGGAAGAGAAGGTTGAAGAAGAGAACCCAATGGATCCTGCTCTCTATTCTCATTCTGCTGCTGGTACTCTTCGGCCTTCATCGTTTTTATGTATATATACAGCAGGATATTTGGATTGAGGAGAAGTCGGCGATTCAGTCGGCTAAGCAGCAAACGAGTATTATTTCGGTCGATAAGACGTGGAAATCGGTTTGGGATGAGGTTTGCTGGGTCATTAAAGGGAAGAATGAGAACGGTGAAGAGCTGATGGTTTGGCTTCCGGAGAGCGGAGAAGCCCATGAAGAGCTTCTGGCCAATGGAAAGTCGGAGCAGCAAATCCGGAATATCATCAACCAATCGCTACCCGGGATCAGAATTGTCAGACTCATGCCCGGGATCTATGAGGATGAGTATGTATGGCAGTTGTTTTACAAGGAAGAAGAGCATCATTATTATCAATTCTTCCGGTTCAGCGACGGCTCGGCTTTGCCTGATAAATTCACGCTACCCAATCGATGATCAATGGTAGAGTTTAAGGTTATAAGACACACAGCACTGTGCATCAATAAATATAACAGTTAACAGTAGAAATACCCTCGCTCCATAGAGCCAGGGTATTTTTTATTTTCTAAAAATTTTAAATATATTCATACTTTGGCTTCGATATACGATGTACTAGTATGTTATACTTTTATTTGTAAGTTTTGATAGATCAGAGTATATCAATATTCGCAAGTATTTATATATACTATATAGAAGGAGGCCGCGAATGAAATTACGAATTAGACAAATTGTCGCCATCGCAGCATTCTCTGCTGTATTGTTGTTTGGAGGATGGTTTGGCTACAGCCAATGGGCGATCGAGGCTCCGTTACACAAGCTGGTACAGCAATATGAAGGCGTAAATCATGTTAAAT
The DNA here is from genome assembly GCF_003931855.1 of Paenibacillus lentus. NCBI lineage: Bacteria > Bacillati > Bacillota > Bacilli > Caryophanales > Paenibacillaceae > Paenibacillus > Paenibacillus lentus. The sequence goes on from NZ_CP034248.1 coordinate 3,214,047, forward strand.
TGAATATTACCCCCAAAGAGGTGGGGGTGAAACTTGATCTTGAAGCTGGTACGGATATAGGCGGGCTTGTTCGCTATATTGAGAAGGATGGCCAACAGCTTTTAGGCAAGCGTTCATTAAAGCTGGAAGTAAAAGATCATTCTTCAGCGGCTTTGGATCAAATTTGGAGTGAAGCACTGTTTTCTGTTGCTCAAGCTATGGAGAGCAGACAATATACGGAAATACAGAGCACGTTGACGCAATTGGAGCAGAAGTATGATACGCTGCGGACAACCGCCGTTATGGACAACGATAACGTCTATCTGACGCTAACCGATGGAGCGGCGAGCAAATACGTTATTTTGCCCCGGATTCCGCAGAAATTGGGGGTGTGGCCCAATGCGTAAATGGATGTGGGAAGTTATTGTCGGATTTGTTCCTGTGCTATTGGTTTTTATGGCATTTATTGGCTTGAATGTAGTTCCGCTTATTATTGCCACGCTCATGGCAGGTGCGGTATTTGCCGCGCTAAAAATGCGTGGAGGCATCACGATTGGTGCGGCTCAGGAGCGGAAGCGGAAAAAAGCAGGTCCTGCCAAGCTGACCTTTGAAGAAATTGGAGGCCAGGACAGCGCGAAACAAGAGTTACAGGAAGCGCTGGACTTCATGGTTCGCCATGAAGAAATTAAGCAATTTGGAATTAGACCGATCAAAGGAATTCTGCTCACCGGCCCTCCGGGAACAGGAAAAACGCTGATGGCAAAGGCAGCGGCGCATTATACGAACTCAGTCTTTGTTGCCGCTTCGGGCAGTGAATTTGTAGAAATGTACGTCGGGGTCGGTGCGGGAAGGATACGTGAATTGTTTAAAGAGGCGCGAACCCGAGCCGCGAAAGAGAACAAGGAGAATGCAATTATTTTTATCGATGAAATCGATGTGATTGGCGGCAAAAGAGAAGGCGGTCAGCAGCGCGAATATGATCAAACGCTGAATCAATTGTTGACAGAGATGGATGGTATCTATTCGGCAGAAGCGCCGCGTATTTTGCTTATGGCGGCGACAAACCGCAAGGAAATGCTGGATGCAGCGCTGTTGCGCCCAGGTCGATTCGACCGCCATATCCAGGTCGATTTACCCGATAAGAAAGGCCGTTTGCATATATTGGAGCTGCACGCGAAGAATAAACCGCTGCAAGAGGGTGTTAGTCTGGAGAAGCTCGCCGAGGAGTCCTTTGGATTTTCGGGCGCACAGCTGGAAAGCGTCATGAACGAGGCAGCGATCTATGCGATGAGAGAAGACAAGAAGGAAATTGAGCAACGCCATCTATCCATGGCGATCGATAAGGTAATGCTCGGCGAACGGACAGACCGGGAATCAACGGAGGAAGAGAAGCGCCGTGTGGCGATTCATGAGCTAGGCCATGCGATAGCAGCCGAAGCAGTGGCACCGGGCAGCGTCAATCAGGTTGCGCTTAGCCCGCGCGGAAGGGCGCTTGGCTATGTCCGCCATAATCCGCAGGAAGATAAATATTTATATACAAAAGCTTATTTAGAAGGCCAAATTATTATCGCCTTGGCCGGGGCGGCCGCCGAGGAGATCTATTATGGCGAGCGCAGCACTGGCTCTAGCAACGATTTTGAGCAAGCGATCAACATCGTGCATACGATGATGACCTCCGGGCTGACTTCCCTTGGTATCGTCAACATGGATATGATGACCAAGGAAGTCCTCATGAGGGAAAATTCGGCGATATTGGATGAACTCGCAGCCAGATCGAAACAATTGCTGATCGATCATTCCACCGTGTTCGACAAGTCGCTGGAAATTCTTTTACGGGAAGAGCGCCTTTCCGGAGAGCAATTTAGATGTCAATTTGGTGACAGTGTCCTTTTACCGGCATAAATCTTGTGCCGGTTATTTTTTTTACTTTTTGTCCGTGCTAAGATATTATTATATGTTGGGTATTAAAAAATTGTATTATTCGACATGAAGGGTACAATATTATGTGTAGACGATGAAAGGATGGAGCGAAGGAACCATGAACTTCAAAAGAATAGGTGTCATTGGCGGCGGCACGATGGGTCAGGGAATTAGCGAAATGCTGGCAGCCAAAGGACTCGATGTGCTTCTCGTAGAAGAATCACCTGAAAAATTAGACCACGCTTATAATATGATAGAAACGAGCTTGGATAAGCAGCTTGAGAAATGGGCTATTACCAAGGCCGAGAAAAAGCTGATTTTGTCTAAAGTCCATAAAGTAACCCATCTTGCTGAATTGGGTACCTGCGATATGGTCATCGAGACCATTTCGGAGGATTTGGATGCCAAAAAAGAGGTGTTCAAGGAGCTTGATCATGTGTGCCCAAGCAACATTATTCTGGCCAGTAACACGTCAACGCTCAGTCTGACAGAAATTGCCGGTTCAACAATGTATCCCGAGCGGGTAATTGGCATGCACTTTATTTATCCGGTATCCAAAATTAATCTTGTGGAAATCATCCGCGGACTCAAAACATCGGATACAACGTTTGAAGAAACCAAGCATTTCGTGGAGGAAGTTGTCGATAAACGCGGTATCATGGTGTATGAATCACCAGGATTCGTTACTTCTCGCATCATTTGCGTCATGATTAACGAAGCGCTGCACGTGCTTGGTGAGGGCGTTGCAACTGCCGAAGATATCGACAATGCCATGCGCGTTGGGTATCAGTTCCAGTACGGGCCGCTTGAAATGGCTGACCGTTTTGGTCTGGACTCCGTATTGGCTGCACTCGAGCGCATGTTCCGTGAATTCGGCGATCTAAAATACCGTCCTTCCTTTGTATTGAAAAAAATGGTCCGCGCTGGAAGCTTAGGTGTGAAGACGGGCGAAGGATTTTTCAAATACGACAAGGATGGTGACCGGTTATGAAAGTTCTTGTAATTAACGCGGGAAGCTCTTCCCTGAAATATCAACTGTATGACATGACGGATGAATCTGTATTAGCTAAAGGTCTAGTCGAACGGATCGGTATGGATTCTTCGATTCTCACTCATAAGCCGACAGGCAAAGAGGAAGTGACCGAGGTTAGTGATATTCTGGAGCACACGACAGCGATTCGTAAGGTACTCGAAAAGCTTACTCACAAAGAGCATGGCGTGCTCCAAGCGATTGATGAAATCGAGGCAGTGGGCCACCGGGTAGTACATGGCGGCGAAGCATTTAAAGGTTCGGCTCTAATTACCGGGGAAGTAAAATCCGAAATTCGCCGTTTATTCGATTTGGCTCCACTACACAATCCAGCATGCATGATGGGGATTCAGGCTGCCGAGGCAAACCTGCCGAACGTCCCGCAAACCGTTGTGTTTGATACGGCATTCCACCAGACGATGCCAGAAAAAGCTTATTTATATGCGATTCCTAAGGTACTGTATAAGAAGCATAGGGTTCGTCGTTATGGATTCCATGGAACTTCGCATGAGTATGTAAGCCACACTGCGGCTGAATTTTTGGGGCAGAAGATTGAGGACTTGAAAATCATCACCTGCCACATTGGAAATGGAGCTAGCTTGACGGCTGTTAAGGATGGCGTCTCTGTTGATACTTCTATGGGCATGACTCCGCTGGAAGGATTGATTATGGGGACGAGAAGCGGAGATTTGGATCCGGCTGTAGTGCCTTTTGTAATGAACAAAGAAGAGCTTACAATTAACGAAGTGAATTCTATGCTGAACAAGCACAGCGGCTTGCTGGCGATATCTGGATCGAGTAGCGATATGCGAGATATTACCGATGGGATGGAAGCCGATGAACCAAATGCTACGCTCGCTTTTGAAATGTATGAATACCGTTTGCGCAAATACATCGGTTCTTATGCGGCAGCGATGAACGGCGTAGACGTGATTGTATTTACAGCAGGAGTAGGCGAGAATTCAGCAATAGTACGCGAGAAGGTATGCGAGAACTTAACTTATCTCGGCGTTGAAATTGACCTTGAGCTGAACAAAATTCGTTCCGGAGATCCGCGTCGCATTTCTACGCCGAACTCTAAGGTAGAGGTTCTTGTTATCCCTACGAATGAGGAACTGGTCATTGCTCGGGATACGCATCGTATCGTTAAAGAAGGGCAATAAAACGAAAGAAATCAGTACAGAGATAGAGGAGATGTTCATGCATGACGAATAAAACGGTGATTCGTCAGGTTAACGAGCATGTCGGTGAGAAGGTCGTCATCGGCAGCTGGCTAAACAACAAACGCTCAAGCGGTAAAATTCAGTTTTTGCAACTTCGTGACGGAACGGGCTACATCCAAGCTGTTGTCGTTAAGAGCGAAGTATCCGAAGATACCTGGAATGCAGCCAAGAGCTTGACGCAAGAGTCTTCGCTTTATGTAACGGGTGTCATTCGGGAGGAGCCACGCAGCCAATCCGGCTACGAAATGACGGTTACGGAGCTTGACATTATTCAATTGACGGAAAATTATCCGATTACACCGAAAGAGCATGGCGTCGATTTCCTGATGGATCATCGTCATTTGTGGCTTCGTTCCCAGAAGCAGCGGGCGATCATGGTCATTCGTGCGGAAATCATCAGAGCGATTCAAGAGTTTTTCGATCAGCACCACTTTACACTTGTTGACCCGCCGATCCTGACCCCAACGTCAGCGGAGGGAACAACGAACCTGTTCCATACGAAATACTTTGATGAGGATGCTTATTTGACGCAAAGCGGTCAGCTTTATATGGAAGCTGCGGCAATGGCCCTAGGCAAGGTTTATTCCTTCGGGCCGACGTTCCGCGCGGAGAAATCCAAGACCCGCCGTCACTTGATCGAATTTTGGATGATTGAACCGGAAATGGCTTTTACCGATCATGAGGAGAGCCTTGTCGTTCAGGAACAGTTCGTTACACATGTCGTCCAATCCGTATTGAAAAATTGTCGATCCGAGCTAGAAGCTATCGGCCGTGATATTACCAAGCTGGAAAACATCCAGGCACCGTTCCCGCGGATTACTTATGATGAAGCTATCGATTTCCTGCATACGAAGGGCTTCGATATTCCTTGGGGAGAAGATTTTGGTGCGCCACATGAAACGGCGATTGCCGAGCAGTATGACAAGCCGGTATTTATCACGCATTATCCGGCTGGCATCAAGGCATTCTATATGAAGCCTGACCCAAATCGGCCAGAGGTCGTGCTTTGCGCGGATATGATCGCTCCAGAAGGCTATGGAGAGATTATAGGCGGATCGCAACGGATTGATGATCCGGAGCTGATGGAAGCCCGTTTTAAAGAGCACGAGCTGTCACCGGAAACGTATCAATGGTATTTAGATTTGCGCAAGTATGGTTCAGTACCGCATTCCGGCTTTGGACTTGGACTGGAGCGGACCGTCGCATGGATTTGCGGACTTGAACATGTTCGCGAGACGATTCCGTTCCCACGGATGTTGTACCGTCTGTATCCGTAAAAGAAAGTAGCCCGGAAATCATCTTTTTCGTTATACAATACAAGTACGGGGTTGCTAGGGATAGGAAAGGTGAGGACGTATGGCATTGACCGAAGGCTGGAAGGTATGGGCCAAAGGAGTCGCTTACGGCATGGAAACCGGTGTTATTTCTGTGCCAGCGGCTCTGATGATCCATTACCGGAAACTCGGTTTAAGTGATACCGAGGTCATGCTACTGCTGCAACTGATTGTCTATAAGCAGACGGAGCAAAATGATTTTCCATCGATAGACCAGTTGGAGGAACGAATGGGAGGAGCGCCTGGTGAGGTCTCCTCCGTCATCCAACGCCTGATGAAGGATCACTTCATCAGCATCGATGTAGAGCTTGATGAACAAACCGGCATCCAATTCGAAAGCTACAACCTGACAGGGATGTATGAACGTTTGGCTCATTGCATTACTGAAGAACGATCAGCGATGCGGCAGCGGACAAGTCAGCGGGAACGTGAGATAGCTGCTGTCCAGCAGGAGGTAAACGAGCGAAATTTATTCGTCATTTTTGAGAAGGAATTCGCCAGACCCTTATCACCGATGGAATGCGAGACGATTTCCGGTTGGGTGGATCAAGATGGATATCCGGAGGATCTTATTTTACTCGCATTAAAGGAAGCCGTCTTTGCCGGTAAGGTGCATTTTCGCTATATCGATCGAATTTTGCTAGAATGGAGCCGCAATCGCGTACAGACGGTTGAGGATGCCAAGGCATATGCTCAGAAATTCCGGAGTATGGGACGTTAGCTACTTAATAGTTATATAGGATTTCAACAAAGAACCTCTTCTTGAGGGAGTGGCAGCCAGTCATTATAATTGCCAAATCTCCGCAAGGAGAGGTTTTTCTTCCTAGCAAACTACTGGATGCTTACGATCGAGGGACGAGCTGTAGCAGCTATGAAGCATCATTCTGATAGTGACAATATGAAGGCGAATTTTTTGCGGGGCGGTCTAGAGGATACATAGATTGAAGAGCGAGTAAGGTATGTTCGTAGTTAATGCAGCAGCGACCTAGCAGCAATACTGAGCGGTTACATTCCAAGAGGATAGAGACGCTAGCGATTACCGAAATCGTCAGCGTCTTTTTTGCGAGGAGTACTTTCAAAGATTTTTTAATAAATATGCAGGGGCAGTGCCAGATGACTTCGTCTATATTTATGGAAGGAGGGGAGAGTCATTGAGGAAAAGACACTTATTCTAAAAATAAAGCAGGGCGACCGCAGTGCATTTAGGGAATTGGTGAAGGCATACGGCACATATGTATTTCGGATTGCTTATTCTGTTCTTCATGATGCAAATGAAGCCGAGGACGCCTCGCAGGAAATATTTTTGCAAATTTACAAATCTCTCCCCGGTTATCGTAATGAAGGCTTTAAAACCTGGTTGACGCGTATTGCAATTCATAAATCAATTGATTTGAAGCGGAAGCGGGATCGCCGTAAGGAGGAGCAGTGGGATCCCGCGGAAGTGTTACATATTGCGCCAGTTCAAGAGGACGATACCTTGCAGCAATTAATGCATGAGGAGCGTAAGCTTCGGCTTCGAAGCCGAATTAAGGAGCTGCCGCCAGGACATCGCGATATAATTACGGCCTTTTATTTAGAAGGAAAAAGCTATGACGAAATTGCCGCAGAATATTCTATTGCTGTGAAATCGGTGGAATCAAGGCTGTACCGGGCGAGATCATGGATTCGGGAGCATTGGAAGGAGGAAGAGTGGCGATGAATGAAAGGGAACTGAATAAAGTAAGCACCAAGGGCAAGAACAATGAGGACAATTTGCTCATCTGGAGCAAATACATTCTTGGCGAGCTGGATGAGCAACAGTCCAAACATGCGGAGTCATTGCTTGTACATGATCCTAATGCACTTGAAGCATACATGGCAGCACTATCCAGCCTTGAGGAGAGGCTGCCCGGACTGCAGCAGGAGGATGCATTCATCGAAGAGCTGATGCATAGGCTTCCTGCTTCAGGTGAGGCGCAGCAAGCAAGAGGGGAAGTTAAGCGGCAAGCTGGTAAACGCCGCATACGCGAGCACCCGCTATTTAATTATGTTATTGCTGCGTCAATTACGTTGTTTCTGTTATCGTTCGGGGTATTTGACCACATGACTTCAGGTGCTTATCATGTCGTCCCTCCTTCCTCGGAGCCGCCATTAAGCGAACGGATTATGGAGAAAACGTCAGGTTGGATTGATCAATTGAAGCCATAAAGTACTCTTTAGAAAGGATGGGTTTATATTGCCAAGATACCGTAACCGCATGCTGGCGTTCATGTTAAATTTTATTCCCGGCCTGGGCCATTTATATTGGGGGCGTAAAGTCCGAGGAATTTTGTACCCGTTATTTTTCTTCGGCGGATTGATGCTCGGCTTCCTGGTAGCCGTTGCAAGCAATGACGGGGGATTTATGCTGGCTGCCGCCATATGCGCTTTTGTGCTTTGGTGCATCAGTATGCTGGATATTACGATTACTCTGCTTAGAGCTCCTGCTGCGGATCTGTCGAGCTATCCGTACGAATCAACGCGTAAAGGCGAGGCGGATGCTGAGCGCTTCTATACGATTTTATTATCGTTTGTGCCTGGTCTAGGCCATTTTCAGCTTGGTTTGATGCAGCGGGGATTATCATTTTTGATCAGCTTCTTCGGCTTGATTACAATAATGTTCGTTATTACCGGCTTGACCAATGAGACCGTATTTCTGTTATTCCTCGGCCTGCTACCGATTATATGGCTATACTGCATGTTCGATGCCGTCCAGCTGGTTCATCGCAAACAGGCTGGAGAGCTGCTGGTTGATCGCACGCTGTTCGACGAGTGGGAATCAGGGCGAGGCGAGGGGAAGCGCAGCAAAGTGCTGGCAACGCTCTTATCCGCCTTCCCGGGGGCGGGACAGATGTATCTCGGAATGCAAAAACGGGGTCTCCAGCTGATGGTATTATTTCTAGGAAGCTTCTATATTATCGATGTGCTGCGACTGTCGTTATTTTTGTTTATCGTGCCGGTCATATGGTTCTACAGTTTTTTTGACGGGCTGCAAGCGACGAGCAGGTACGACCATATACCCCTGGAGGATCGCCCGCTTTTTGATTGGAAAGGGGACAACCAGAACTGGATTGGTTTAATTTTGCTGCTCCTGGGCATCTATTACGTGACAATGAGCTTAATCGTTCCGATATTCAACCGCTTCCTTCCGGAATTTCGAATCGAGTATTTTATTGACACGTATTTGCGACCGGTTATTGTATCCCTAGTGCTCATAGGGGGCGGGTTCAAGCTGCTTTCAAGAAGCAAGAACAAAGGAAGCCGTTATGATGATTATTAATTGGATTAAGAAGAAGAGGCTCTGCATTTCGGCAGAGCTTCTTTTTCGCCTCTAGGGGCTTTTTTTTGCTAAGATAGAGGAGGGTTAACTAGGAGTGAGTAATTTTCCGTTAATAATAAAGGAGAGCGAGCATGTTTAAAATTTTCATCGTTGAAGATGATCCGGGACTGGTCAAATTGCTGGAGGCTTATTTGCATAAGTTCGATTACGACACCTTTGCAGTAACGGATTTCGATAGCATTAAAATACAGTTTCAGCAATTTGCGCCTCACCTCGTGCTGCTGGATGTAAATTTGCCCAAATATGACGGATATTATTGGTGCCGGCAAATACGTAATTTGTCGACATGCCCCATCTTATTCCTATCGGCGCGTGATGGCAAAATGGATCAGGTGATGGCACTGGAAAATGGGGCAGATGACTATATAACAAAGCCTTTTGATTATGATATCGTGTTGGCTAAAATAAATAGCCAGCTCCGCCGGGCCTATGGGACATATGCAGCGGCGCCTGCTGATCGTCCTGTGGATGTATATGGTCTCCATCTGGATCGGGAACGGTTCTGCTTACGATTGGATGAGACTAAGATTGAACTTAGTCATACGGAGATGAAAATCATGGACGAACTGATGATGAAGGTGGAACAGGTTGTAAGCCGAGATCGCCTGTTGGAAAAAATATGGGATGATCAAGTGTTCGTGGATGACAATACGTTAAACGTGTATATCACCCGGGTGCGGAAGAAGCTGTCTACATTAGGCATTGAGGATGCGCTGCAAACCGTGCGCGGCCAAGGCTATCGGCTCGTGCCTAGTTGGGGAGAGCGACGATGAAGCTGTTTTTAAGAGAGCAGCGACCTGTCATCATGATCTATTTTGTACAATTGATTGTAGTGACCTTTGTATACTGGCTGGACGGTTACCGAAATGTCGCAGTCAGTTTGTATGCCGTGCTGTTAAGCAGTTGTCTGCTGACGGGATATCTCGTATTTCGCTATATGACCCACCGCAGCTTCTATCGGAGACTGGAGCAGCCTGTTGCATCGATAGGCGATTTTACCGATGTGAAACCCGAATCTCCTTTGTCTGAAGCATTGCACCGTCTGTTGAAATTGCAATACCGCCATTATTTATCCGAGTTGAACGAGCATACGGAAAAAATCGAAAGCCATATTCAATTCATTAACCAGTGGGTGCACCAAATGAAGACGCCGATTTCCGTCATCCATTTAATGATCCAGCAGGAGAGCGATCCGCGCTCGATGGCGATTGCCGATGAATTGGACAGGCTGAGAAAGGGACTGGACATGGTTTTATATACCGCTCGACTTGATCTGTTCGAGCATGATCTCTACGTTGAGACCCTTGCGCTTGAGAAGGTGGTACGCAGGGCGACCTCCACGCAGAAACGATTGTTTATTCGCGGTAAAGTATTCCCTGTTCTCCACATGGAGCAGCAGTTGTCCATCGTCTCTGATGAGAAATGGCTGGACTTTGTGTTGACCCAGCTAATCAGTAATGCTGTCCGCTATACAACGAAGGAGAACGGTAAGCTGTATTTTCGGGCCAATCAAGAGGGCGGGCGAACCATCCTTGAAATAGAGGATGAAGGTATAGGCATTCCCGGGAGCGATCTGCCACGCGTGTTTGATGCTTATTTTACGGGGGAGAACGGCAGGAAATTCCAAGAATCCACAGGCATGGGCATGTACCTGGCCAAAGAAATATGTCATAAGCTCGGTCATGAGATAGAACTTGAATCGATCGAGGGTAAAGGAACGGTCGTACGAATCTTGTTCTAGTTACATGCGCATAAACGGCTAGCTTACAGAGTTGTAAGAGAAGTGTAAGGTAATAATGTGGCTTATCGGAGCCTAAAAATCGTATACTGTTAGCATCCCTACATTCCTACCAGACAGGAGACATGGACATATGCCGGTGCTAGAGGTAAGTTCATTATCTAAAATTTATGAAGGCAAAATATCCACCAGGGCTCTTCAGGGCGTCTCCTTTCGAATGGAACGCGGGGAGTTCGTCGGCGTAATGGGGCCATCTGGTAGCGGCAAGACGACTTTGCTGAATGTAATTGCCACGATTGATGAACCGACCTCGGGAAAAGTAATGATCGAGGGGCGGGATCCCCACCGGATGAGCGATGATGCAGCCGCATTGTTCCGCCGTCGGGAGCTGGGCTTTATTTTTCAGCAGTTTAATCTACTGGATACCTTGACGATCGAGGAGAACATTGTACTTCCCTTAACCTTGGATGGTACGCCTGTTCGTGAAATGGAAAGCAAGGCCGCTGCGATTGCGCAAAGGTTAGGGATCAGCGAGTTACTGAACAAGTATACGTACGAGGTATCGGGTGGAGAGATGCAGAAGACGGCGATTGCCCGCGCGATGATTCATCGGCCATCGTTAATACTAGCTGATGAGCCGACGGGGAACTTGGATTCCAAATCTTCCCGTGAAGTGATGGAGGCTTTCTCTTCGATGAACCAGGAGGAGCAGGCAACGATATTTATGGTTACGCACGATGCTGTAGCAGCCAGCTACTGCCATCGGGTCATTTTCATTAAGGATGGAAAATTTTATAACGAGATTTATCGGGGCAGCAACCGGCAGGCTTTTTTTCAGAAAATCATTGATATGCTGTCGCTGCTCGGAGGGGATATACATGACCTTTCGACAATTCGCCTTTAACCATGTGCTGCGTAACAAACGAACCTATGCCGCTTACTATTTGAGCAGTTCGTTTTCTGTGATGATATTTTTTCTGTGCGCCTTGTTCTTATTCCATCCCGGCATTCAGGAGAACATGATTTACGATCAAGCGGTTGAGGCGCTGCAGGTCGCGGAAGGCACGGTGTATTTTTTTTCGTTTTTTTTCGTGATCTACTCGGTAGGCTCATTTTTGCAATCGCGGAAGAGAGAACTGGGGATTTTGCGACTTCACGGTATGACTAGAAAACAGCTTAATCGGATGTTGTTCATGGAGAATATGGCCATTGGCGGCGCATCTATGGTGACTGGGCTTATAGCCGGATTAGTTACCGCCAAGTTGTTCCTGATGGCTGGGGCCAATATGCTGGGCATTGATCACCTGAAGTTCCATATATCTTGGTTGGCCGTGCTGCTGACGCTAGGGGCCTTTGCCGTGTTGTTTCTCCTCATCTCGATTTGTACCTCTGGATTGATTGGCAACAATAGGCTCATAGAGCTATTTCAGTCCGGTCAACGTTCAGCCGAACCGCCGAGGAAGTCGCTTGCGTTGTCGAGTTTGGCCATCGGCCTCCTGCTGCTTAGCTATTATTTGGCGGCAACTTCAACCGCGCTGACTGTTGTTATACGTATGGTACCTGTGACTTTAATGACGGTAATGGGGACATACCTTTTGTATACCTACTTCAGCGTTTATTTCGTGGAGGCGGTGAGGAAGCGTCGCAAGCTGTTTTGGCGGAGGACGAATATCGTGACGGTCTCCGCACTGGCTCATCGGATGAAGAAAAATGCTTCGATGCTGTTTCTTGTCACGATCATTTCGACTGTTACGTTTTGTGCGATTGGGGTGTTCGCTTCCATTCATCGATTGTCACATGAATTCAGGCAGGATTATCTGGCAGCGGTCGGTTACGTTTCGAAGGTAAATAATCCGACGGAGAGAGCTCATTTGCAAGAGATTACACGAGAGCTGACAGCTCGGGGATTAACCTATGAAGTCATCAGTTTGCCGATAAAAATCGTAGACGTATTAGAAGGATCGAGTGGGAAGGGAAAGCTTCAGCGTATCCCGCTGATCGCTTTCTCAGATTATGAACGTCTGATCGCCGCAGCGGGGATTCCAGTCGAAGATGAACCGTTGGCAGGCCGGAATGCGCTCATTATGCTGGGGTCGCAGCGTGAGAGACCTTTGCTGAAGGAGCGGCAGCTTGTCTCATACACGATCCCGGGCACCGATCTTAATCTCGTGGAGACAGGGATTACAAGTCATATACCGATTCCAGAATATTTAACCCTCGAACTTGGAGGCAGAATGGAGGGTAAGTTTAGCGGTCTCGTCGTTAGCGATGAATGGATGAGACAGCTTCCGGCAGTCACGGAAGAGGACTGGTACTTTGGGTTTTATTTGGACGCTCTCGAGGAGAGCGAGGGCATTGGCAGTGCTTTGACTCAAAATGGCAAGGTGATCTACGAAGCAAATGAACCCTATGCGATGACGGTAAGCGGAACATTATTTGCCGTTCAGACCAGCATTTACAGCACGATGCTGTTTATTGCGCTACTCGTTGGCACTGTGTTTTTTATCGCAGCAGGAAGCTTCTTGTATTTCAGGCTGTACGCTGATTTGGAATATGATCGAAGACAGTATGCAACAATGTCGAAGATTGGCGTGACGTGGAAGGAAATCAACACAATGGTTACTCGGCAAATCGGACTGCTCTTCTTTGTGCCCATCGGCATGGCGATGATTCACAGCCTATTTGCTTTTATCGCTCTGCAAAGCTATTTTAATTTCTCCATTGCGGTGGAAGCTGGCTTTATTCTCGTTAGTTTTTTTATTGTACAGGTCATTTACTTTTACTTTATTCGCAGAAGGTATTTGCGAAACGTAAGAAAAGCTATTCTATGATAATTACGTGGAGGTTTATATGGAGAACTGGATTACGGAATTTATGGAGCAATTTGGGTACATAGGCATATTTCTGCTTATCGCGTTAGAGAATGTTTTCCCGCCGATCCCATCCGAGGTCATCCTGACGTTTGGCGGTTTCATGACGACTTATACTAACATGACGGTGGTTGGCGTCATTATTGCTGCAACGCTTGGATCGGTGCTTGGAGCTGTCATATTGTACGGAGCAGGCTATATCCTGAACGTTGATCGACTCGAAGCGATCATTGACAAATGGGGTAAATATCTTCGGCTCAAGAAAGAGGACGTTCGCAAAGCGGACGCTTGGTTTGACAAATATGGCTATTGGACGGTTCTGTTCTGCCGTATGATTCCGCTAATTCGCAGCCTGATCTCGATTCCGGCCGGCATGGCCAAAATGAAATTCGGCTTGTTTCTGCTCTTTACAACGATCGGGACGCTGATATGGAATATTATTCTAGTTTCTGTAGGTGCAGCGGTGGGTGGCTCCTGGGAGAAGATCGTAGAATTCATGGATGTGTATTCGAATATAGCCTATGCTGTTATCGGGGCAGGCGCTATTATCTTCCTGATTTGGTTCATCCGCAGGAGGAAAAAGGCTTCTTGATGTAGATGGAAGACCATCTGTCCTATTAAAGGAGTTTTTTGTGCAGGCTTGCTATTAGAAATGGCGCTGAATTATAGCATTCGCCCAGCACATCGGATAAGAAGGGAAGTAAGAGCATGTTATTTTGGGATATTATAAAAGCGATCATTCTAGGCTTAGTAGAAGGTGTTACTGAATTTGCGCCAGTCTCTTCGACAGGTCATATGATTATCGTGGACGATATGTGGCTTAAGACCGAGCAAATATTGTCCTCCAAGTATGCGGCGAATACATTCAAAGTCGTGATCCAGCTCGGCTCTATCCTGGCTGTCTTGGTGGTATTCAAGGATCGAATCCTTAATTTACTAGGGCTATCCCGATTTAGCAGGCAGGTCGTTAGCGCAGGGGAGCCAAGACTGAAGCTAGGTCAAGTCATTGTCGGTCTGATTCCCGCCGGGATTCTAGGTGTGTTGTTCGAGGATTATATCGATGAATATTTGTTCTCGACGTCCACGGTACTGATCGGCCTTGTGCTAGGAGCGATATTGATGATCGCTGCCGATAAATTCGGCCCAAAAGAGCCGAAGATTCAGTCGGTGGATCAAATGACTTATGGACACGCATTCATCGTTGGTTTGATCCAATGTCTGTCGATTTGGCCCGGATTCTCTCGTTCAGGCTCTACGATTTCCGGAGGTGTGCTCGCCGGTATGAGTCACCGCGCAGCGGCGGATTTTACCTTCATCATGGCAGTACCGATCATGTGCGGGGCCAGTGCAATCTCGCTCTTGAAGAACTGGGAATATATGACTCTGGATGTGCTGCCGTTCTTTATCGCCGGATTTATCAGTGCCTTTGTATTCGCTCTGCTATCGATCCGTTTCTTCCTGAAGCTAATCAACCGTATCAAACTGATGCCGTTTGCGATTTACCGGATTGTGTTAGCCGTTGTGATTTGGGTCGTGTTCTTCTAATATGGACGGGAATGGGGTACGAAAGCGCCAATCTCATCCCCGGCTGCAGCAAACTTTATTTCGTGGATCAAAGCAGAACAGAAAGACAAATTCCCAAGTCTGTAAATACCTTCTACCCATCAATTTAATTGATGATTCGGTTTAAAATATGTATTAGTCCTCATGGAGAATACCCATTATGCTTTGTAATGAGCAAATTGCATAAATGGGGGCGGCTTCATGAGGTTTTTTAAATTCTACAGAACGATTAAAATTAGAATTTTGGAGTCTTTTTTGAGCACAGCGATTGGGTTTCCTTGCTAAGCATTATGGCAGGAATTATACGGGGCCGGGGGCAGATTTAGAAGACCCACTGTCAACAATCACGACAGTAGATCATCATGCTTTGGTAACAGCTCACATTGCCCGACATTTAGGGAGTCCGTCGGAAGCCCGTAAATGATCCTATAGGCACCGTCACGGCGGGGGAAGGCGGGAAATCAGCTCTTGTAACTAGTCATTTAATCAAAATGCGAGGGACAAATATCGGTCATGCAGCAGATGAACCAGTCCATACAATAACAGCCGGTGGGCTGCATATCGGAGAAGTCAGAGTCTTCCTGTTGAAATATTACGGCAGCGCCGACAATGGGCAGCAGTTGGGCGAACCGCTGCACACGGTCACAACAAAAGATCGTTTTGGCCTGGTCACAATTCATGGGGTTGATTATCAAATAATCGATATCGGTATGAGGATGTTAGAGCCGTACGAGTTGTTCGCGGCGCAGGGCTTTCCAAGCAACCACATTATTGATGTGGATGCTGACGGAAAAAAGTAATCTAAGAGCGCCCAGGTAGCCCGCTGCGGTAACGCCGTGCCTCCACTGTTTGCCGAAGCGCTGGTAAAGGCGAATCTTCCAGAATTGTGTGTGGGATCAGGAAACACTCTCACTTTTGAGCGATACAACCAAAGATCAGGTCAAATAGCCTTATCGATATGAGGAGGTAGTCCAATTGAAAAGAATATGCTGTATACAAAGGTAACGAACTGCTAGCCATGGGCACTGCTGAAGAATGTGCTGAAGTACTGAAGGTGAAACCGGATTATATTCGTTGGCTCACTACACCAACGGCGAAGAGGAGACTAGCTAAACGGAAGAATCCGGATAGGTGCACAGTCGGGGATATTATTTCTTAAAAGCTTCGGGGTCTTAGCTCAGGCGTTCTGCCGCTTCACAGGCAGCTGAAATTTTATTCATAGATAGGGGGAGAAACATGACCCGACAGTTCTCGCACGAAGAGTGCATATCGCTGTTGGCCAGCATAAGGAGCTCGCCACCCGACGACTGGACGCATGATATTCACACGCTTTCGCCAGGTCCAGCCAAGTTTATTAATAGGGTGAGAATCCCGAGCGGTACGGCAGTTAGAATTTGAACAGATGACTTTATTTTGAAGGGCTTTGTGGCTTAGAAGGGATGAGATGGATTTGTGCTGTATGGATTACTGCGATGTGTAGGTAGATAGTAGACACGAATAGCGTAACAATAAAACAGCCCCCTGATCCTGAGGGTTTTAAAAGCAGGAAGAAGCCTAAGCTTGAGCTACAAAAGATTCGATCAAGGATTTTAATTGATACTTTTCTATTGAGTTAGTCTTACTATCGAGGTCAATTGATTCAAAAATATCTTGTACGCTGTCCCTAACGATCTGAAGATCACGATTTGCTGGAGCGTAATGGCATCCATTTATGATTATTTCGACTTGTTGATAACCCCAGGATTCTCTTATAGTAAAGCTTTGGTTTTGGGAGTTTGAAATATTTACGCCTTTGTCTGGGCTCGCCTCTAAAACTAAATCTTTAAAATGTGTAGAATTTTAATGCGTCTTCGTGCACAACAATAAATGTCTAATTACTTTATTGTCTCAATATTCATATCTTTGAATACCTCCTTATATTATCTGATTGAACATTTTCCAAAAGAAAGTTCGTTTTTTTCATAGTTTGAAAATATAGCAGCATAAATGGGAAAAACGATGCCAGACAAAGGAATGAAGCGTGAGAGTTTTTGATGCCTGAGCATATCGGCGTACCTCAAAGTGTTCGGCGCGGACAAACCACCCAAACCACAGAACGAGTATCCTTACAAAACTACTGCTCCGAAACAGGGGCGCTGGGGGCAATCGTTAAATGTTTCCTCTCAATAATTATACCATAAAGGGGATTGAGGGGAATGGCGATGGCATGGGGACAAGGGGAACTCTTTCCAACAGCAAATGAGCAGGAGATCCAGCGTACGAAATTCCTGCTCGGAAAGTATACAAAAATGATTGCGTTAATGCAAGATTTTGAGAGGTACGAGCTAGAGCTGAAGCAGATGGCCATAGATGGCGAAGCAGCGCGCCGCATCGATCAGGAGGATTTTCACGCGGACAAGACGGCGAATGCAGCCATACTGATTGAAAAACAGCGTTGGGTATATAAGCAATATAAGTTCTACACTCAGCAGCTGCGGCGAGCCTGGGCGCTGATCCAAGACGATGACGCTAAGCGAGCAGTAGAATACCGGTACTTTAAAGGGTATTCTCGCAAAGAAACCCTGTTTTTTTTCCGTCACAGCATGAGCGATAGCACGATCCGCCGCAAGATAGATGATGGTACGGAAACTATTGCGAACACTCTTAAACTGATGGGGTTCTTCGAGCAGGACGATGCGAAATTCTAATTTTTTATAGAGTAAATTTAAATTATGAAGTATGAAAGAGGGAAGAAAGCAATATTCATGCCCTATTTGAATGAATCAATAAAGAAAAGCTGCGGTAAAAAAGCGCTGTAATTATTGTTCTAAAAGCTCAGAAATAAGTTGCAGAAATATTAGTGGATAGGATTAATGATGCTTTACCAAGAAAATTTTACAACAAGTTTATGAAGAATTTTGATGAGAAAATTTGCAAAAATTACTGCGGTATTAATTGAATTACGTGCAGAGAGGATCGAGTTTAGGTCTCATTTAAGTACACTTGTACGTATGAACCCTATATTAGAGAAGTTTCTAAAAAAGTACCTTAACTGGTATTTTTCTTTTGTCTCCACCATAATATATAACTAATTTGTAAAAAAATGAGACAAAAGCATTGCAATATCATTCGCTAGCTGGTACTATGAAATGTATAATTAATCCTAATATGGAATGATTAATTATATGAAGGAAATAATATAATTATAGGGGGTTTAGGGGATGAAAAAAGTTTGTAGTGTTCTAATGTCTTTTGTGTTAATGTTGGTACTTATTCCAAATGTAAGTGCTGATTCCGTTTCAAATTTACAATTCAAAACACCAGAAGCATTAATAAGTTACTCAACTTTCGCAGCTCAAATCTCCAAACAAACCCTTAATATAGCTGGGTAAACCGGAGATCCATTCCTGTAGTTGACAAAATACAGCTGTTTTGTTCTTCTTTGTTTTCGCCTGGGACATTTCGAGAAATAAACTCATGAGCTGCTGAAGTGCAGTCTGGTAATCTAGATCGCGGACCTCATCAGCAAAGAGGAAAAAGAGTCCTCCCAATGTTCGGTCATCACTCGATTGGCGTCGTTCGTATTCCATCGCCAAATATCGGCTGAATACAATCGTGGTGTGGCTAATCAGCTGATCAAAGGAGCGGCCTTGGAATTCGGTTCCCAGTTTTAAGTAGCTTTTGGTGACTTTGAAAAAGGTCTCTATGCTCCAGCGCATACCGTAAATACGTACGATTTCAGTCGCATCAAGCGTCACATCTGTACTTAAAATCGCCAGCCACTCCCGTTTTTTATTCCGGTTGCGGACAAACACAAGCTTCACGGGTAGACCGCAGGCGGTGTGTACGATGATCGAGCCTTTAATATCTTTGGCATTCGATGCAGGAAGGCTTTGAAACACCTCGCGCAGTGTCATTCGCTTGCCTTGAACTAGATAGCGTTGTTTCATTTCTTTAACCATGCCAATCACGGGCAGACCTTGGCCAGTGAGCTCGCGAAGCAGTGGAGCTTGCGTAAACCAGCTATCCATAAGCACGTAATCAGCGGTGAATCCTCCACGTAAGGCTCGTTCCAGCAAGGCTACGACAGCATCCGGCTTTCGAGAAAAGGCCTCCATCCGGCGTTTGTAGCCGTTACTGCGTTTGGAAAGATTCGAAGCCATTTCGCACAGACGGTTGGCTAATTTAGCGGAAGACAGCATGACAAAATCAAGCGGAGCAAAACTAAATCCGTCTGACCAGCCTAGCGTTAGCATAGTGTAACCTTTGGTGAATTTGCCTGTGGAGTGGTCAAATACACGTGCCAAGAGTTCCGCTTTTCTGCTACGATTTCGGCTGAGCACGGAATCGTCAATAATGAACACACGTACCCGGTGGGACGAAATGAGCGATTCGAAATGGTGCACGATTCGAAGACTCAAAGCCTGCAAAAAGCGCCGCCAAGCAAAAGAAGCCTGATTCAAAAAACGGTAGATAACATCCTTGCCGGGAAGATCTGCTCCGCGATCACTTTCCAGGAGTCGAAACCAGTTTTTCCCCTCAAAGACCAAAGAGAACACGATTTGGAAAATCGCTAGACTTGAAAGACCGAAAGATTTAGAAATACCCGCTTGTCGTAACGTTTTTCCGATGTGGAGACTGGCAAAAATTTTGGGAAAGTGAGACTGTTCAGACAGGGAATGTTGTTGTAACATAGGGTTACACACCTTTCTTGTTGGTATGGTTGATTAGACACTTCCATGATACCAAACAAGCAAGGTGTTTTTTTGTCAATACGAGTAAATCTATTGAATTCTTCTTGCGCACTCAAGGGTTTAAGTCATTTTTCTAGGTGCGAAAGTTGAGTAAGTTATTTAGAATCTACCACAAATCAAAAACAATCTACGAACTCTCTCACAAGCGTAACTACTATTGATGAATACAAAAATGCACCGAGGGAAAAGCAAGAAAAGATACTAGAATATTTAAATGATCCTGAGTTTGTAAAAGTAATGTTCACAGCAATTACAACAACGACTGCAGAAGATAATAGTAAACAAACTTTCTTTAATGGTGATTTAGTTATAAGTACAAAGGCAGTTGACAACTCAACCTCTTCATCCTTAATCGGCAGAGGGATATCTCCGATGGCAGTGGGAGATACGATAATAGTTAGTAAAGGCGTCGAATCTACTGCTACAGTTCTAGGTATTGACTGGATTAAAATGAGGACTTCTCTAGAAGTGGAAATTAAAGAAATTGCAAAAGACACCAGTGTAGTTTCTAGAATTTTGAGACATTCTGCTGATGTTATTCAGAACTTTGTGCCTCTTGCGCAGATTAGTGCGAATCCTAGCACTCCATACATCACTAGTGATGGACAGTATGCTTATTTTACTTGTATTTGGGAATTTAAAGAATCGATTTACGGGATGGTTCTTGCCTCAAAAGAATCATGGATCTGGATTAATAAGGCGCAACAATTTGACGGGGGTATATATAATCTTTAATAATTACAGAGAGGCTGTTATATGAAGCGAACCTTAGTTGTATTAGGTATAATACTGGGAGTACTTATTATTTTGATACTATTTGCTGTGTTTATTCTAAATATTGATTTAAAAAGTGAGATTATAGACTTGCCTAATAAAATGCCTAAATAACGTTTTCTTAATAGGTGTATAAAAATGAAACTCAGTAAGACTAGTAAAATTGATACTGCATATTTTACGAATTCTGACCCTAAAATGAACACAACTTGAACGTAATTTGACCCTAAGTTGTGCACCATGTGACGGATTTTCCGTGATAATATGTAAGCATAGAAATAGGCGGGAATGACACGCACGGCTGTATGAATGTGGCGATGAACCGGGGCGTAACTCTTCCTGCCTCTTCTATTATCAAAATAATCTGTAATTAACAGGAATCCAGAGCAAAGGGATTAATAGTTCGGGGAAATCCATAAATTCAGTTTTGACTTCATTTTCCGCAGCTCATTAAAATGGTCTTGCCATACGTATCCAGTTACTAAGTACGTATGCTTTATAGCAAAGAGCGCAGCAATTTTGCGGCGGCCGGGTACGGACGCAAGATTTAACGGATCTCTTTGGCAACAATTACATAAATAATTCGAAGTCGTTCCTTCCTGGAGCGGCTTTTTTATTTTGTCGAACGGAGCGTGATGGATCGTAAAGATTCTCAAATGGTTTGTTAAGGTGACATTCGGTAGATCGGAACAGCCGAGAAATAGAGGTGAACGAAGACATGGCGGGAAACGTAATAAGCTGCGCCGACCGCGATCGGAGCCAAGGCAGTCTAAGAAGTGCAAATGGTGTATTTGGGGATCGTGGACAGGTACAAAGCAATTTTGCAGCAAGCACCGATGTGTTAAGAAGGGAAATCCCTCCTGATGTCGAATTTTGAAAATAGGAGGGAAATTGAGATGTTTGATGTGGTCGCAAATTTGAGAGAATTAAAGGATCTGAGTATTTCAAAGGTTCTAATTTTCACTTCTTTTGTATTGCTGGTGTTAACTTATATCAGGAAGAACATGCCTGAAATAAATAACGAATTTTTAGATACACTGGCACTCTTCTCAAAAAAAATAGGATATGAAGAATGGAAGTCACTTTTTTCGATAATTCAGATAATCAGTGCAGGACTCGTTTTAGTGCTGTTTATTGTTTATATTCTATGTTTGTTTCTTTATGCAATTTATTGGGGAAAACAGGATAATGCTCCGAATCTAAGGATCCAAAGAAGACAGTGGGTTCAAAACAAAATTCCGGTCTATACAATGTTGTCTTGCGCGTTTTATTTAAATTTAATAGGGTATTACTATGTATTAGAAATAGATATCATTAATTATTATGTACCACTTACTATTTCCCTACTTGTGTTGATGACTGGCTTAATTGCTATTTTTGGGAAATATGCTATTCAAAACTATGATCATTAACAGCACCTTAATAGGTGCTTTTTCTTTTCCACATACGCCGTGATTCAAGCCTGATTTTAAACACATATGTTCTGGATGTCCATTTATAGCTGAAATATCATAGAAGGGCAGGGAGGGGCAACAGTGAAGCCGTTCGCCCCTATTTCGCTTGCCCGTATACAGGAATCCAACTCAACACAATAACTGCAAGGGAAAGCTTGTCTTTTGTCGAATTATAGATTAATAACGAAAGGGAGGTAAGGGCATTGAATGATGAACAAAGAGCCATTGAAGCAGTATTAAACTTCTTAAATGATGACACTAAAAAATTTCTTTTGGTAAGAGGCTATGATGAAGACGCCAAATTAAGAGTTGTTTTATCTTGTTTGAATAAAACATTTGAAAGAGGAATCATCAGAACTTCTTCTATGTCAGAAATATCTTTCCTTATTAACCGAGCCTTTAAGAAAAACCATCTACCGACTACAATAAAGTCCACATCTACATATGATCTAGGTAGGATGACAGTTGTTATAAACAGTTATGCTACTTCTACCAAAAATAATCCTACAGGCAACGATAATTGTTTTACTGTCTTCTTCCCTGTTCAAACAGTGTTGAATAATCCTAAACGATATAAAATTTTTCTTGAAGATCTTGCACATACAAATTCAAGAAAAGTAATACTGATTACCACGAATGAGTGGAGTATTGACGAGTGGGATATTGAGAAGCAAGTTGATGAAGTGTATTTTTATAGCATAGAAGAAGATAACCCACAGGTAATGAAGAATTTAAGAAATAATGGAGTGATTTGATATTCAAGCACCCAGCACCTGTGGGTGCTTTTTCTTTGGAAGGAGTGATCGGATGAACATCAAGACTACACCAATCAACCGTGTCAGCGCAGCGGTATACAACCCGCGAATCGACTTACAGCCCGGCGATCTGGAGTATGAGAAGCTGCGGCGGAGCATAGAAGAATTCGGTTATGTCGAACCCATAGTATGGAACGAGCGAACAGGGAACATGGTCGGTGGCCATCAGCGATATAAGATACTGGTCAACGAACTTGGCCAGACCGAGGTGGCTGTTTCCGTCGTGGATACGATCAGCAGGATCGGCTGCTTAACCTGGCATTGAACAAGGTGTCAGGCGGCTGGGGATGACCGAGCACTTGCACGATAGCTCTTGGAGTTACAGGAGTCCGGGGCGGACTTGGATCTGTCGGGGTTTGGTCAGGACGAAATAGGAGATCTGATTGTAGCATTGCCATACGTTCCAGACGTAGATCCCCCGGTGGTTGAGCATGATTTCGACGTAGGCAAGGCGCTCGAGCAAATCGATGAGCCTGAGATGCAGCGCGGGGATGTTTGGCAGCTTGGCCCGCATTTGCTGATGTGTGGTGATGCAACGAATCCGGAAGACATGGCCAGGCTGATGGGTGATGCCAAGGCAGCGTTGGTCGTCTCTGACCCTCCGTATAATGTAGCTGTTGAGAGTGACTCTGCTCGATTAGCAGAAGCCGGCACCAACTCCATAATGAACGATGACATGCCCGCAGAGGAATTTGCGGGTTTTTTGAATGCCGTTTTTCAAAGGTATTCTGAGATCATGGTGCCAACATCGGCAATTCACTCACCTTCCTATCAGCGGGAGTTTGAGAATGCTATGAACGCAGCCGGCATCGTTGTTAGGAGTCAATGCGTGTAGGTCAAAAATGCTGCATCGTTCGGATGGTCGCAGTATCGCTGGCAGCACGAACCGGTCTTTAATGGGCATTTGAAAGGAAAGGCGCCAGCTTGGTACGGCGACCGCCGGCAGTCGACCGTATGGCGTTCGGGTTTGCTCGTTGATGAGCCGGAGCCATCGACAGTGTGGGAGGTATCTCGCGGGGATGTCAGCAAGTACGTTCATCTCACACAGAAGCCATTGGAGTTGCTGGCTATATCGATCAGGAACAGCAGCCAGAATGGAGACATAGTTGTCGATTTCTTCGGAGAAGCGGCTCTACACTGATGGCATGTGATCAACTTGGTCGAGTCTGTCGGACGATGGAGTTGGATCCAAAGTTTTGTGATGTTATCAAGAAACGGCATCAATATATGACGGGTATTGAACCAATGTTACTTCATCGGAAGGAAATTGATTTTCATATTTTCATTATCAGATCTATGCATGTATTAGAAATATCTCCGATATGCTATTCTTTTATAAGGCCTATATATGGAGGGGCGAGAGATGTTAAGAGAAGAACTTGATCGATTGTACACTGATTATGAAGAGGAAGATCTGAAAAAAATACAATTAAGCAAATGTATAAGTTATGGCGATTTAGTGATGAAAGGAATTATACGAGATAACGATAAATTCGCAAATACTGAAGTAATTGTCCTATCTCTCTACAGAAACGTATTGGAACTACTTGATGGTTTATATCTACTAGTGGATCACAACTCTAAAAGCAGTTCCATAGTGGTTCTTAGAAGTTTATTTGAAGCCAGTGCTAACTTTAGCTATCTTCTAATTGATCATGCAAAGATTGAAGAACGGGCCAATTTTTATTATGTCGGCTTTGCGATGGAAGAGATAAAAGCTTGTAAAAAAACACTCTCGCTTGATAGAAAAGGAATTCTCTCTGCAGAAAAGCTACAAAAGAAAATAGATGATCATAATAAAAATTTAAATGGTTATCAACAAAAGAATTATAACGAGTGGAAAAGGCAAAAAAATAAGCTTGTTAAAATAAGAAATAATTCGGATGTCCATTCAAATTGGTATTCAGTTTTCAATGGACCACGTTCTCTTAAGCAACTATCAGAGAGAGTGAATTTGAAAGATGTTTATGATTTGATTTATTCTAATTTTTCTTTAGAAGCACATGGATTCGTTTCTTTAGATGGGATTAGGTTAATAGAAGACGGAGGAGTTCAGTTTCAACCTCTTAGATCTATAGATACATTACAAATGCCAATTTATTTAGGGACGAGGCTTTTCTCGATGTGCACAGCTTACTTACTAAAAACATATTTAAAAGATCAATTGGAGGACTTTAATATTTTCTTTGATGAAATAACAAAATACTTTGATTGATATTTAATCCTTTGGGTTTGTTTAACCGCCTGTAATTAGGCGGTTTTCTTTTCCCAAAATTAAAAGGAAGACGCGCTAACGTCTTCCCATTCACCCAGGGTATCCCCCGGCTGAGATAGCGGCCCGCCACGCGTGGCATTTTGCTGATATCCGCTATCTCGACACCATTCTACACGGAAGCCGAGGGGAACATCAATGGGAACACATGTAGATAATAAGTGTGTTTTGCAAGTAGAAAATGCTTAGTTTTGCAGCCAAAAGTGCTAAACCCACTTGCCAGCATCAAAGTTACATAGGAATTCGTTCCATTGCTTGCTTGAAGCGGAAGCTCTCACCTGTGAAGGAAAGAATATGAGCATGGTGCACCAGACGATCGACGAGTGCTGACGTGAGTTTGGTATCGCCGAATATCGATGTCCATTGACCAAACTCTAAGTTAGATGTAACGATCACACTCTTTTGTTCATAGCAATCCGCTATCACGTTAAATAATAGTTCAGAACCGGTTTGGTTGAATGGGACGTAACCAACCTCATCAAGAATGAGCAAGTCAACTTTTCTCAACTTATCTCGAAATCGGTTAAGTGTTCCCGTCGTAAATTTCTCCTGAAGCATGGCAACTAAATCGGAGGCTCGGTAGAACTGCACCGCATTGCCACGGCGACAAGCCTCCACACCCAATGCCGTTGCCATATGCGTCTTGCCTGTGCCTACGGCACCCATTAAGAGTAAATTCTCCTTGCGCTCTAACCATTCCAATCCCTGAATTTTCTCTGGACTGCTGCCGTTCGGAAAAGTGATATGGTCATAGGCATACCCCTCAAAGGTCTTAATATGCGGAAATCCTGCCTGCTGGACGAGCTTTCCCAGCTTGGCACGGCGGCGTCCGTCCAGTTCCGCACTTAGAATCTGTTCCACAATGCTTCGAATCTCTTCATTTTGTTGAAGCGATACATAGTCCATGACATGGGCCAATCGTAGCTGCCGACATAAATTGGCTAATTCTGTTGGCATGTTAGCTCACCCCCACAAGCTGGTCGTAGCGCTCAAGAGAGCCCTCCAAACGAGTTCCCGGGGGCGACAGCTTCTCCTCCCACGTAATGGGCAAGTCTCGGCTTCCATATTTCATACCAAGGATACCCGTGACGCGGGAAACTGCCGCATCCTGGCCTAGCAAAGCGATTGCCTCTTGGATCTGTTCTATGGTGTACACATCGCTCCAGTGCAACAGCGCCTGAAGGCGCTCTTTTCGCTCAGCCAGATCCTTCACCGTCACATACACGTGCAGTGTCTCCGGCAGCATGCGAAGGAACTGCGAATGTGTAACACTGCGCGGTTTTCTCAACCATCCGCTAAATACTTTCGACCACGGAACGTCCGCCGTTCGTCCCGTGTAAGGTCTAGGCACCTCCCGAATCTTCTGGTGGTGACCGTTCAGGATAACCAGACGATCCCAGAACGTTTGGATCAGCACCTCGCTACCTGGCGCAACCATTCCTAGTAACGGAATCGTCGTATCTTCAATCCGAATTTCCCCGTACTTATTGACTACCGCAGCAGCCAAGCGAAAAGCATCAAATCCATGCTCCGGCAATGTAAGGAGCTTACGTCGGTCATCCTCCCACAGATCAGCGATTCGGCGGTTTTGAGCATAATGCTTACGCTGGTGATCTTGAGTTGCCTGCTCAGCGAAATACGCGACAAGTTGTTCATGGTTTTCATAGATGGGAATGGGGACGGCCCAGTTCCTCTTAGAGTAGCCGCATTTATTTTCCACATGCCCCTTTTCATGACCGCTATACGGATTGCAGAAGACAGCTTCAAACCGGTAATGGGCACAGAATCGCAGAAAGCCTTCGGTTAATTGCCGCTCGCCTCCTTTCTCGATATGCACGACGGCGGCAGACAGGTTGTCGAACCATATCCGCTGAGGAACACCGCCCATCTGTTCGAAGCATTGCTTCATCGCTTCTAAGAAGCATTCCTGATTTTCCGCCGGTGTCGGATAAACGAATGCAGCGTTGCTATGCGGGAAAGACATCACCAGAAGTTTATATGTAAGCATATGGTGCCCTTGGCTTACCTCAAGGGTCGTAAAGTCGACTTGAGCCTCTCCAGGCGGATGTTCTAGTCGTTCATACGTTTTGGCACGTTCCAGTTCCATTTCACTCTTTCGTTTCTGCACATAGGCTAGCACTGTACGTTGTCCGCCTGTAAATTGATGTTCGTCACGTAACCTTTGAAAAATGCGTACACCTGTATGACGTTGCTTTCGGGGGAGCAAGCGGTCCTCTTCCAACCACGTATCGACAATCTCCATAAATGCCCCCATGACTGGACTTCTACTTTTTCGTTTGGCCACAGATACATTCCAGTTAGTTTGATCGGCATATTTTTTTGCTGTTCGCCAATGAACCCCCACACGTTCAGCTATTTCATTTACAGAACAGCCTTCTACTTCGCGTAGAAATCTGATATAGTCTTGTTGAGGCATTTTCAACATCCTTTCATTTCTCCTCTCGCTACGTTGTCGCAAACATAACGATAGGATGATAATGGGATGCTGACAAGTGTCTCTTTTTTGCATCAAAGTTCGGCATTTTTACGCTGCAATATTAGGCACTTTTATTATGCAAGAAACAAATAAGGACATCTTGCTGCAACATGAGCTTGCGGTAATGGAAGGCATTCTTGAAAGTAAGGCAGAGTATCGCAAGATCATTAAAGCCGGCATTGCCAAGTGGGTTAAGGACTTTCAGGACGGCAAGATCGAAATTAAAATGGTCGACGACCTGAAAAAGCTGATAGAAAAAGATATCGAATTGCAGAAGGACGAATTTTAAGATCGTTCTTTTTCAATCTCTTCAATAACCGTCAAGTGACGTTTATACAGGGTTTTTCTTTTGTGACTTAAAAGAATATGATTCATAGCTACACCAAAGAGAACTATCCCAATAAAACTCACAGTAAGATAGGCGGAAGTTCCGTTTTTCAATGCATCAAGAATATCTTGAACGTTTTTGTACCATGAGAAAGAGTCCTTTTTTAGCTCGGTGTTCGTATTTAAAAAGCTTAGCAATGCAACAAAAATGGTAACTGATACCCCCATAACCGTTAACAGTAGTGTTAGTACTAGCTTTAAGAAAACGTCGATTATTTGAGTAAGTGGATTATTGTTAATATCATGCGATTTTACACTAAGTTTCACAATTTTAAATTTTCCAGGTGATAGTTGTTTATAGGACTGGTAAAGAGTATCAGTTATTTTGTAGTCAGAAAATATGTTTTTTTCGTTAATTTTCAAATTCTTAAAAGGCGTCTGTAAGTCTTTTTCAAATCTTCTAAACAAATACCAATCAACGGCAATAAGGAAAATGAAAATTAATGCAACAATAATTTCGTACCAGTGAAATAATTGCATAATAGTACCTCTTTCTATTTATTTATTATTTATTATTTTTATCGGTTGTTTGATTCTCTTAAATTACGGGGGTGGTGATAATGTAATGGCGAGGGCTCGCGATCCGAACCGTGACCATGCCAAAGAAATATGGCTGGAACACGGAGGAGACATCACCAATAGGCGAATAGCCGAGATGCTAGGCGTAGACGAAAAGAAGATTGCTGTATGGAAACAGCGGGATAAATGGAATGTTGTACAACAAAAGCGCGGAGCCCCAAAGGGTAACAAATACAAGTCGGTAACCGTGGCGGTGCTCCTAAAGGTAGAATGCAAGGGGGAAACCGCGGCGGCTCCGGCGGGCCACACGGCAATAAGAAGGCTGTCACCACTGGGGAATATGAAACGATTTTAAGACGAGCAGGAGCTAGTTGACCAGATTGATACCGATCCTGTCCAGCAGGCTGATGAGGCTATTAAGCTGCTGATGATCCGGGAGCGCCGTTTGCTGCAGCGAATCGGAAAACTGATGAACGGTCTGACTGAGAAGCAGCGACGGGTACTTTATGAGCTGAAGGCGATCAAAGAAGCCATGACTGTTCACGATGAAAAAACAGGTGTAACCAAGACGATCCCGGTCACAAGAAATTACTTGGTAGAATCTCAGATTGGGGAGACGTCTTACCGGGCGATTAAGGATATCATTTCTTTAGAAGAAGTTCTAACCCGTATTCAGGACAAGAAGTTGAAGGCCATAAAGCTAATGTATGAAATCTAATATGATATTTCCATTTATGGCTATTTACTATTCCGCCCATTTTGGCGTAAATACGGCTGGGGCATTTCTATTGATCAATATCATGATCGGAATTGTGACCAGTTTCCTGGGGGGATATTTGTCAGATAGCTATGGGAGGAAGCGGGTGATCGTTCTTGCGGAAGTTCTCCGATTCTTTGCTTTTTTTACGATGATGGTGTGTAATTCGCCTTGGTTCCTATCTCCGACGGTTACTTTTTATATGATGACTATACATAGTATATGCTCGGCGTTGTCAATGGTAGCCACACAAGCTATGCTGATCGAGGTAAGCGAGCCGGACGAGCGTAAATGGATGTATTCAATTATGTTTTGGGCAAGTAATTTGTCCATAGCGATCGGAAGTGTCCTTGGAGGCCTATTATTCAAAAATTACTTATTCGAGCTGTTAATAGCCTTGTCTGCTGCTTCATTAGTTACCTGCAATTTGATCATCTTCTTCATTAAGGAGAGTGAGGAGAGCTTTGCAGTTAACCAAGCCAATAAGGGTAGAAATTTGAAGGGACATATCATTCAACTTTTCACGAATTATCGAAATGTTTTTAGCGACAAAGTATTTATGTGGTATGTATTTGCTGGAATTCTTGTTATCTACTGAATTTCAATTAGCTAACTATATAAGTATTCGCTTTGCGCAGGAAATTCCCGAACAAAGTCTATTCGGCTGGCGGATTGGGGGCATTGAACTGACTGGCTTGCTGAGGACGGAAAATACAATTCTTGTTGTCACATACCTGGCTCATCTTCCTCCTGAGCATGCCCGGGCTTCCTATTTGGCTGTGAGCGGGATGAGAAACAGTTTGGCCATGTTAGTGAGTGCGATTACGGTAATCCTAAGCACATTTCTAGAAAAGCTTGGAACAACGCTTTGGATCGCCATTTTGGGTGGGATTGGTTTGATTTTATTCATTTGTATTACGCCAGCCTTGGATAAGCGTGTGAAAATAGAGCAAGAGGAGGGACATAAAAAAGCTGTCTCGGCTGAGACAGCTAATTAATATCAGAAATACAAGATATCTTATTATTTTAATGCCAACCTACGGTACTCCACTTCAAAAATAAATTCGAACGCCTCCAAATGCCGCTTCGCCTCGAAGGCATTTTTGCCCCATACGTAGATACCATGATTGCGCAGCAATATACCTGGGATTTCTGGCTTCAATGCGCCGGGCACAAGCTTGGCAATTGAAAGGATGTCCGCATAATTCGGCAGCACCGGAATTTCAATTGCTGCGTTTTCCTCCCAGATACCAAGTCCTTTGATCAGTTCGATGCCCTGTACTGGAACATAGCCCTGATCTCCATATAATTCGCTCAGCACGTTGTTGAAAACGGTGTGCACATGAAAAATGGCACCGCAACCGGTCATTCGATAGATTTTGGCATGGATCAGCGTCTCGGCACTCGGCTTAAGCTTTGTCGTTTCACAAGGCTCGCCGGCTTCATCTACGAAAAGGAAATCCTCCGGTGTGTGAATGGACTTATCTTTGCCGCTGGAGGTGACCGCGAAATGGAATGAGTCAGGTGAGTACTCTCCAACGCGGATGGAGAGATTACCGCTTGTCCCGGGGAACCAGCCCCGTGCGGCAAATTGCTGCTTGACCTTTCGCAGCTCGTCCAGCGCGGATTGCTTCTCTTCTAAAGAAATAGCTGTAAAACTCATCTTTTTATCTATCTCCTTCACGTTGGATAAGATCGGCCCGGATGTCATAGAACGTATCAAACGGCGTATGGTTTACTCCGAGCTCCTGACATTTCTCGGTCAATCGGGCTCTGGAATACACGCGATCCGCCAGTTTGGCGCCTTCAAAGTCCGTCAGACTGTCCCCGATCAGAATACGTTCGTAGCGGCTGGTCTGGAACTGTCTCATGACGGTCGTTTTGCACATGCCGCAGTCACTGCTGCAATGCTCATCACAGGGAGTAGGCCATGTAATTGTAATTTTATCGGTGCTAAAGTCTGCACCGTTACAATAAATATGCTCATGCGGTATATCGAATGGGGCGAGCAGCGGATGTACAAAGAAATCAATGCCGCCGCTGGTCACGTAAAACGGAATTTCACGGTCACGCAAGTAGCCAAGAAAATCCGCGAATCCAGCTCGAATTCCAGCTTGACCGAGTACAAAATCCGTAACCTCCTGTTTCATGGAGGAGGGGAGCAGGGAGAACATCCGCCCGACTCCCTCGCGGATGGATATGTCATGAGATAATATCCGCTCCATAATCGGCTCGTAGCCCTTAGGCTTAAAGTGCTTCATAATCGCTACGATATTATCGCTTAATGTAATCGTCCCGTCGAAATCGCAGAAGATGACGGGCTGCTTGCGACTAATCATTTTTGTCCTCCCCAAATATCCAGTGCGGCCTTCAATTCCGGCAGGCTTTCTGCGGCCTGCTCCAGCGGTACGCCGTTCAGTGAAGCGTCAATCGCTTGCAGGAAGGCACGACCGCCACTGCTGGCTCCATTCGGATGGCCGTGGATACCGCCCCCGGCATTCACCACAACATCGGTACCGAAATCGCTAATGATCTGCGGAACAAGTCCGGGATGGATACCCGCCGAAGGAACCGGAAAACTGCTGCGGATCGCCAGCTCTGACGTTACTAGCTCGCGTTGGATGGCCAGATTCTCTTCCCGCGGCATGACGACCGATCCGTATGGAGATGGAAAGAGTACGAGGTCAGCTCCGGCGACGCGCATGAGCTTCCCAAGTAACAGTGACGCGGCAATGCCGTAGTGCGGTGAAGGATATAGAGCTCCGGCAAGAGAGGGATGCGCGGCAATCGGCACGGAAATATCCGGATCGCTGCTCAGCTCCTGCAGGACGTCGAACCCGTAAGGCAAAACGTTGAACAAAAGGGCGGATGCGCCTGCATCGATAGCCCGCAGCGCCTGTTCCTTCAGCGTAGATGTGCGCCCGGTCAGGTTAACCGCATAGAGAAGCTCCTTGCCTGTAATGTGCTTGGCTTCTTCTGTAGCTTGACGACAGAGCTTTACGCGCTGCTCAATTGGTGTCAGCGGATTCTCGAACAGAATCTCATCATCCTTGATGAGATCGACGCCGCCTAAGGCTTGAGCCATGAACTGTTCGCGCAGTCCGTCCAGATCATAGCCGATCACGGATTTGAAGATGCTCATGAGCAGTGGGCGATGAGGTACGCCAAGCAGCTCGCGAACGCCTTGGATGCCGAATTTCGGTCCGGAATACGCCCGCATAAAATTATCGGACAGCTTCAGGTCAAGCAGTTTGATTTTGCCGTCCATGGAAATCTTGCCGAAAACAGTAATGATCAGGGCAGGGATATCGGAAGTGAAGTTGACGTCCGGGTAGGAAATAGCTACATCCGCATAACGCTCGCCCGAGACACCGTTTGGAGAGTCGTATACATCGACGTTCTCGACGCGTCCCAGGTGAACACGCATCTCGTCCTGCTTGATCTGCGGCAGCTCCGTCCATGTGCCGACGGTCATGCCGACTGCGATGGATTCGGCTTTTTTGTGGAAATCTGCTTTATCGTCGTAAATACGGTACGTAGCCGTACAATAGCTCATAACAATGCCTCCTTTACTGCTTCACCCATTTCCTTGGAACGTTCGGCGGCTCGATGCACAGCGGCCTTAACAATCCCGTTAAAGCTGCCTGCGGCCAGCGTCTCCAGCGCGGCTTGCGTAGACCCATTCGGGGAAGTGATGTCCTTGCGGAGCTTGGCGGGCTCCTCACCCGTCTCCTTCATCATGGAAGCGGCACCGAGCACGGTCTGCACGGTAAGGTCTCGCGCCTGCCCGGGGGTCAGCCCGCCTTCGATGCCTGCTTCGATCATCGCTTCCATCATGTAATAGATGTAGGCGGGGCCGCTTCCAGATACGCCTGTCAAAATTTCCATTTGCTCCTCAGGTATGACTTGAACCATGCCCACAGCCTCAAACATCGCCAAGACCTGCTTCGTTTGCTCCTCAGTCACTTCAGTGGAGAAGGAGATGCCGGTCGCTCCATGACCGATCGAGCTTGAAGTGTTCGGCATCGTGCGGGCAATTGGCGCTTCATAGCCAAGCAGCGCTTGAATTGTAGAGATAGATAGGCCGGCAATGACGGATACCACTAGCTGATCCTTATTCAGCAACGATCCCAGCGCTTTGAGCGCCTGGCCAGCATCTTTAGGCTTCATTGCCAGGACGATGACCGATGCGGAGGAGAGATAGGCCTCTTTCTCCGCATCGTCGCGTCCTGTCTGAATACCGTAGGTATCTTCTAAGTAGGTCAGCCGCTCCTGATTACTGCGGTTCAGCATGGAGATGGCTTTTGGCGAGGCTACTTTGCGGTGAATTAACCCGCGTACGATGGCCTCTGCCATAGAACCAGCGCCATAAAAGCAGATCGAAGGTTCATTATTCTTGATGTTATTTGTCATGGTATGGTCTCCTTAGCTCCGAATCTGTCCGCTTCCCTGAATAATGTACTTGCTTGAAGTCAACGCTGGCAGTCCCATTGGGCCCCTGGCATGCAGCTTCTGCGTGCTGATCCCGATCTCGGCTCCAAAACCAAACTCAAATCCGTCTGTGAAGCGCGTGGAGGCATTATGATAAACGGCTGCCGCATCCACTTCCTGCAGGAAGCGTTCCGCGTTCGCGCCGTCCTCGGTCACAATGCATTCGGAGTGCTTTGTACCGAAACGGTTAATATGCTGGAGAGCTTCATCCAGGTTATCGACAATTTTAATATTAAGAATATAATCGTTGTATTCCGTGGCGTAATCCTCTTCCAGCGCCGGTTGTGCCCAATCGATCAGGCAGCGCGTTTCCTCGCAGCCACGCAGCTCTACATTGGACTCGCGCAGCTTATCCGCGATATTCGCAAAATGAGACTGTGCGAAGTTTTTATGGATAAGCAGCGTCTCCATTGCGTTGCAGACGGAAGGGCGCTGTACTTTGGCATTAAGCGTAATCTCTGCAGCCATGCTCGGATTTGCTGTCGCATCTAAGAACGTATGGCAAATGCCAGCACCTGTCTCAATAACTGGTACGGTGGCGTTTTGCACGACATTTTGGATCAATGAACTGCCGCCGCGCGGAATTACGACATCCAGCAGTCCGTTCAGCTTAAGCATCTCGTCCACGGAAGAGCGGTTAGGATCTTCGATAAGTTGGACCGCATCGCGCGGTACGGCGCTGGTTGCAAGCGATCCATGGATAATTTCTACAATTTTGCGATTGGAGGACAGGGCAGAGGAGCCGCCCCGCAGTACGACGGCGTTGCCGGTCTTCAGGCACAATCCGATGGCATCGACCGTAACGTTCGGACGCGCTTCATAAATCATACCAATGACTCCTAGTGGGACACGCTTCTTGACGATATGAAGACCGTTCGGGCGCTCGATTGTCTCCAGTGTTTCTCCGATCGGATCCGGCAGTTCTACGATTTGACGAAGTCCTTCCGCGATACTGGCAATCCGCTCTTCTGTTAGTGCAAGCCGATCCAGCAAGGATACGGAGGTACCGTTCTCCCGGCCGCGCTGCAAATCTTCCTTGTTCGCCTCGATAATCGCTTCGCTATGATCGATTAAGGCTTGGGCGCAATCCAGCAATGCCTTATTTTTTTGTTCTGTCGTTAGACTATTCAATACGTTGGTTGCTCTACCAGCTAGCTCTGCCTTTTGTCTTACTTCGCTCATTCGAATACCTCCTCAAAATGGTTAAAGTTTAAAACTTGTGATTTATAACTTTAATGAAATCC
This sequence comes from Paenibacillus lentus, assembly GCF_003931855.1. Classification (NCBI taxonomy): domain Bacteria; kingdom Bacillati; phylum Bacillota; class Bacilli; order Caryophanales; family Paenibacillaceae; genus Paenibacillus; species Paenibacillus lentus. The sequence goes on from NZ_CP034248.1 coordinate 3,249,005, forward strand.
ATTCATCCCGATGAATGACTTCAAGACGATGGATGCCTTCCAGTTTCTTAATGACTTCTGTGCCCGCTAATCCCATTATCTCTTGTAATTGCTCAGAATCATAGTTCACAATTCCGCGCCCGAGCGTTTCTTTGTCCCGATTGACGACCTCAACGACATCTCCGGCATGAAAATAGCCAAGGGCATGTCTCACGCCGACGGGCAAGAGGCTACGGCCTCCATGAATAAGCGCTTCTTCTGCTCCATCATCGACGGTGAGCGTGCCTAGCGGCGTGGATAAAAATCCAAGCCATTGTTTTTTGCGCGGCAGCGTGGAGGAACGCGTCTCGAAGTATGTCCCTTTGCCCTGGCCTTTCAGAATGTTGCTTAACTGGCCCGGCAGGTTGACTTTTCCTACGAATACAGGCACACCACCGCGGGTAGCAATTTTGGCTGCATCGATCTTCGAGCGCATGCCGCCCGTTCCCACCGAGGAGCCTGCGCCCCCGGCAATAGCGTATATTTCATCGGTGATTTCTTCGACTCGCTCGATGCGCTTGGCAGCGGGATTGATGCGCGGATCCTCCGTGTATAAACCGTCCATGTCCGTTAGAATGATCAATTGATCTGCTCGGATCAAGTTCGCGACAAGCGCGGATAAGGTATCATTATCGCCGAACTTCAGCTCATCGACTGAAACGGTGTCATTCTCATTAATGATCGGTAGTACGTTTTGTTTTAACAATTCCTCTATGGCCATGCTGGCATTGCCCGTTCGCTTGCGGTTCTGGAAATCCGAGCGGGTCAGCAGTATTTGGGCTGAGGAGACGCTATGCATAGACAGTTCTTCGCGATAGCTTTGCATGAGCAGCGCTTGCCCGACAGCGGCAGCGGCTTGCTTCTCATGGAGCAGCTTCGGACGCTCCGGATAGCCTATTTCCCGGAAGCCGGCAGCCACGGCACCGGAGGTAACCAGGAGTACCTGGCAACCGTGAGATTGGAGCCCGGCTAATTCGGCTGCGAAGTAGGCGATGGCTTCTCGATTTAACCCTCCTTCTGGAGAAGTCAGTGAGCTGCTCCCTATTTTGACAACGATACGGCGTAGCATGGAGATCACTCCTACAGTTATGATAATAAAAATAAAAAAAACTCTCGCCCTTGCTGCGCAAAGGACGAAAGTTATACTTCCGCGGTACCACCTTTATTGATGATTGATCTCATCCAACTCAAAGCCCGATAACAGGGGCGCTGTCCGGCTTGTTGGCCGGCCGCTCAGGGATAGGATTCCGCAAGGGCGTTTCGGTAAATTCTCGCAGCCTAAGGAATTTACTCTCTGATCGACGCTGGTCAAACGTACTGGTCCCGTCTTAGCGTTTAGTCAAGTTATAACATCAATTTTGGAATTACTGATAGAATACCACGCGTGTCAAGGCATTGCAAAGTAAAAGAGTTAGAACAGTCCCAGCTTGCCAATACGTTGGACTGCTTCGCGCAGACGATCCTCTCCGCTGAGCAGCCCAACCCGGACATAGCCTTCTCCATTTGGTCCAAATCCAATCCCCGGGGCGACTGCGACCTTGGCTTCGGTCAAGAGCTTCTGGGCGAAGGACGCAGAGTCCGAGCCTCTTGGCACGGGCAGCCAGGCAAAAAATGATCCGCTTGGCCTCTGTGCGGTCCAGCCAATCTTGTCCAGTTCATCGAATAAGGCATTGCGGCGGGATTCATAAACAGCAACGAGCTCGGCGACAGTGTCCTGGGGAGCCGTTAAGGCAACCTTGGCCGCTTCTTGGATACCGCCAAACAGACTGACATAAATATGATCTTGGAGCAAATTGATTAACGAAATGATTTTTTCATTTCCGAGAGCAAAGGCGACGCGCCAGCCAGCCATATTATACGTTTTGGATAAGGTGTAATACTCAACGCCCACTTCTTTGGCGCCTTCGGCCTGCAGGAAGCTAATGGGCTTCTTGCCGTCAAAACCGATAGCTCCGTAGGCGAAGTCGCTCGCGACAACGATCTTATTTTTGGCGGCGAACTGGACGGTGTCTTCGTAGAAGGACAGGGGGGCGGTAGCCGAAGTCGGATTGTTCGGATAATTCAGGAACATTAGCTTCGCCCGCTTACGATCAAGGGGAGATATTGCCCCATAATCCGGTAAATAAGCATTGTTCGCACGCAGCGGCATGAAGGACATTTCTGCTCCGGCTAGGGCAGCGCCCGACCAGTAATCGGGGTATCCAGGATCGGGCACTAGGCACAAGTCGCCGGGATTCAGCAGAATCTGGACAATTTGCACAAGCCCAGTTTTGCCGCCAAATAAGATGGCAACCTCCTTCTCGGGGTCAAGCGATACTCCATAGTCTTCCCGGTAGCGTTGGCAAACCGCTTCCTTGAGGAAGTTGTAGCCCTGGAACGGGGAATATTTATGGAACTGTGGGTTGGCCACCGCTTGCTGTGCGGCGCGTACGATATGATCAGGCGTGGGGCGATCCGGGTTGCCTTGTCCTAAATTAATGACATCATGCCCTTGTGAAATTTCCAGATTCACGCTTTGGACAAGGGAAGCAAAGAACTGCTTCGGCAGTCTATCCATCATTTCCGCAGCATGGATTGGAAAAAGAGGGCTGCCCTGTGATTGATTTTGTCGGCTCATATTCAACACTCCGGTCTATAAAATAGCAATATTCATAATTTAACATGATTTATCCAATATGTATAGAAGGGATTAAGGCCTGAATTCATGCGCAGGACGTTAAAACGGTACTTGCATGGTTAAGATGAGCTGCTTATGATGGTACTCAGGTAACTTTAACGGATGAAAGGAGTGTCAGCATGATTCAACAACAACTAAAGTTGTCATGGAATATCGCCATGATCCAATGTGACATTCATATGGGGCGGCCCGTTGATAACCGGAGAATCGTCGAGCATTGGATGGAAAAGGCGCTGAAAGCTGCTGTTAAGCCGGATTTGCTCGTATTACCCGAAATGTGGAATACGGGTTATGCGCTGGAACATATTCATGAGCTGGCGGATGCAGAGGGGCGCGAGAGCAGGGAATGGATCTCTGAGTTTGCGCGAAATAACGGGGTACATGTCGTTGCAGGTTCGATTGCGGAGAGGCGTGGAGATGAGGTCTACAATACGATGCGGATATTCGCAGACTCCGGTGAAGAGATAGCTGCATATTCTAAAATTCATCTATTCCGTCTTATGGAAGAGGAGAAGCATTTGTCGTCCGGGCAGTCTGTCGTTACTTTCGAATTGGATGGACAAATCCTGGGAGCTTCCATTTGCTATGATATTCGCTTTCCTGAGCTTACCCGCACGCTTGCGCTAATGGGCGCCAAGGTATTGTTCGTTCCGGCTGCTTGGCCTCACCCGCGTTTACATCACTGGCGTACATTGCTGACAGCAAGGGCGATCGAGAATCAAATGTATGTTGTAGCCTGCAATCGTACCGGGATTAGCGGGAAGGACGAATTCTTCGGCCACTCGATGATTATTGATCCGTGGGGGGAAGTGCTCGCTGAAGGTGGGGAGGAAGAGGGCATTGTTACGGGGCGTATTGATTTATCTTTAGTAGATGATGTACGCTCCAGAATTCCTGTATTTGAGGATCGGCGTGCAAATCTGTATCAAATATAAATTCCATCTGCATTAAAATGTTGAAAGAGGCTGTCTCCTGAGCGTTGTCTAGCCTAGGGGACAGCCTTCTTGCTATGCCTCTTCCTTCATGCGTTGTTCTATCGTCTTGCGGAACGTTTCGATAAAAGCTTCGGCCGCTTTGGACAGATACCGTCCTCTGCGATAGGCAATAACGAGGGTGCGGCTTGGAACCGGCTCTGCCAGCGGAACGTAGACGGGGATCAGTTCGCTGCGCTTGGCCCGGGCGATAAAGCGTGGGACAAGGGTGATGCCCATTCCTGCAGCAACGAGTGACTGCACAGTCTCGATGTTGTTGCTCTCGAATACGATATCAGGCTCAAAGCCGGCTGCCCGACATAAATCCATCATGATTTTGCGGAAGCCCTGCCCCTTTTTTAGAACGATGAAGGATTCGCCCTTGAGCTGCTCTAGGGACACGCCTCCTTTCGGGCGGTTGTTTGGGTCGGCAAGATCATGGTTTGGAGGAATGGCGAGATCGATTTTTTCCTCTCCAATGGGTTCGTATGTTAAGGAAGGTTCCTGCAGCGGCAGAGAGAGTAGACTAAGATCAGTGCCTCCGCCGGCCGTAAGCTTCTCCAGGTTCAACGATGTATCTTCAAGCAGGTTAACCTGAATGTCTGGGTACGCCTCTTTAAATGCCGGAAGAACATATGGCAGCAGGTGAGAGCCGGTTATCGGCATGCTGCCGATGATGACGCGCCCGGCGCGAAGTTGAGAAATGTCGTCCATCTCCTGACGAAGCTGTTCTACCGCATCCATAATTTTTCGGGCATGCTTAATAAAACTGGCTCCTGCATGTGTAAGCTCAACAGTACTGGTATTACGCTGAAACAATTTTACGCCGAGCTCCTTTTCAAGTTTGGACAATTGCTGGCTAAGCGATGGCTGAGCGATGTGAAGCTTGTCTGCCGCCCTTGAAAAGTTGCGTTCCTCAGCAATTTTTAAAGTGTATAGGAGCTGCCTTAATTCCATGAAATCACCTTTTTCTTGAATTGGGTGCTGCGATGTGATCCATCTCATGACTGCTATAAGTATATCCTATCATTTTTAAATAAAATATAGGACTTAGTAATGCTTCCGGTAGGCACACTGATCTAAAATTTTATTATTAGGAAAGTTGGTTGTATAATTATTATAAATGGGAATTGGAGGTTGCCGTTCTATGAAAATATGGAAAGAGATTCAGGGCTGGGGATTATCGATTATTATCGGTTTTGTAATCAGCATGTTCATTGGCATTTTTATTATACAACCATATAAGGTGAATGGTCATTCCATGGAGCCTACACTGGATGATAACCAGCGGATATACGCCTGGAAAATATCGCAAACACTGGAAAAACTCCCAAACTATAAAGATATCGTCATTATCGATAGTCGCGTCGATCGCAGCCGCTCATTCTGGGATAGCGTTAACGAGCATCCATTGATTCGTATTTTATCCGGAAATAAGAAGGAAGATTTCTTCTATGTCAAACGCGTTATCGGTCTCCCGGGTGATGTCATTGAAATTAAAGACGGTCAAGTGTACAGAAATGGCGTTATGCTGGAGGAGCCGTATATTAAAGAACAGATGTATACGGAGCAAAGCCAGGTATGGGAAATTCCTGAAGATCATATTTTTGTGATGGGAGATAATCGAAACAATAGCAAGGACAGCCGAATGATTGGGCCTGTGCCGCTTGATCACGTCATGGGTGTCGAAGGATTTAATAAATAGTATCTGTGCGGCATCAATCAAAGGAATAGGATAAGAGACCTGGTCTTACCCCTGTCAAGTAGACAGTAAAAAAAGAGGATCAATTTATGCGGCGATCGCTTTCCGGTACTCAACTGGAGAACGGTCGCCGAGTTTTTTTTGGAAACGCTCATGATTGTAAAATTCAATATATTCCTCAATGAGACGACGTGCTGAATGCTGATCGTTCGGACGTTTAAGGTACAGCTGTTCGGTCTTCAAATGGGAGAAAAACGACTCCATGCAGGCATTGTCATAACAGTTGCCTCGCCTTGAGTGGCTGCCCTGGAGCCCTTGTGCGAGCAACTGAGTCTCGTAAGCCTTGTGCGTGTATTGGAAGCCTTGGTCAGAATGTAAGACTGCATCCTTGCGAGTACCGAGTTGCTTTACTGTGTCCAGCACAAGTTGCAAGTCATTGCGCTCAGAGAGTTCCCAAGCGACAATCTCATTGTTATGCAAATCCATTACAGTCGACAAATAGGTGAAATCGTGACCGATCCGTACGTAAGTAATATCCGTGACTAGCTTGGTAAATGGAGCAGATGCTTGAAAGTCCCTGTTCAAGACATTAGCAAACACGACAGAAGGCTTGCGCCCTGCATTTGGACGCTTCTTGCGGATGACTGACCGGATCCCGAGCTCACGCATAAGCCGTCTGACTTTCTTGCGGTTAACAAGCAATCCTTCCCTACGTAAAGCCGTACACATACGGATGTAACCGAAATAGGGCCGCAAACGGTGAATGGCAAGTATATGCTCCTTCAGATCAGCATCTCGCTCCTGACGTTGTTGCTGGTTACTTAGAGCAGCTTTCCACTTGTAATACCCGGCACGAGACACTTCAGCAATCTTACACAGCATGACTATCGAGTGGTTCCCAATCATTTTTTCGATGGTCCTAAACCGGGCTTGCTTATCCAACTTCCCTCCCCATGTAGATTCGGATTGAGCTTTTTTAGATATTCGACCTGCGCTTTCAGATGCTCGTTCTCTTCCTCGAGACTGCTGAAGTGTTTTTTCGCCCAACGCCCCCGATAATCCTTGAACGATTCACCATTCATATGTTTGCGTACCCAAGTTACAATCTGAGCATCGCTTTTGATCCCCAACTTTTCCTTGATCTGAGTATAGCTCCATTGCTCTTCAATTCGTAAACGAACGGCTTCTCGCTTCGTTTCTTCGTCGTATCGATTAAACTTCTGACCCTTCTTTGGTGGCATAGAAAAATCCCCTCCGGTCTACAGTGTTGAATTCATAATATCATGAACTCTTTTTTCACTGTCTACCGTAAGGGGATAATATCAACCTTCATCGTACAGGGTCTCTTATTTCATATTTTTGTTCTGTATCTAATCCCTTCTATAGTTAAATCCTATAAACGTTATAGAAATTATATCTTGGAACAATGAGTAGAGAGATGATATAGTAATGTCAACATACAAAGCGTAGGTAAAGGTATTTTACGAGTATCCGCTTTGTTACATGTTCGAATCCTTCAGTGGGGTGAATACGATGAGTAATACTAAAAAGACAATGTATGAGAAAATTTGGGACAATCACGTGATTTATGCAGAGGAAGGGAAGCCAAGCATCATTTACATCGATTTGCATTTGGTGCATGAGGTAACTTCGCCACAAGCATTTGAGGGGTTGCGCCTCAGCGGACGTAAGGTGCGTCGTCCAGAGCTGACTTTTGCGACGATGGACCACAACGTACCTACCAAAGACCGCTTTAACATTAAAGATCCGATTTCTAAGCAGCAAATTGACACGTTGACGAAGAACTGTCGTGATTTTGGCGTAACGCTTTATGACCTGGATACGATTGATCAGGGTGTTGTACACGTCATGGGGCCGGAGCTTGGTTTGACACATCCAGGCAAAACAATCGTCTGCGGTGACAGCCACACGTCTACGCATGGTGCCTTTGGCGCACTTGCCTTTGGAATCGGTACAAGTGAAGTTGAGCACGTCATGGCTACTCAGTGTTTGCAGCAAGCCAAGGCGAAAACATTGGAAGTGCGTTTTGTTGGTAAACGCAAACCGGGAGTGACTGCCAAAGATATGATTCTTGGCGTTATTGCCCAGTATGGCACGGATTTCGCAACGGGTTATGTTATTGAGTATACCGGTGAAGCGATTCGCGAGTTGACGATGGAAGAAAGAATGACTGTATGTAATATGTCCATTGAAGCGGGAGCTAGAGCAGGACTGATTGCTCCTGACGAGACGACATTTGAATACTTGCGCGGCCGCGAGCATGTACCGCAAGGTGAAGCATTTGATCGTGCTGTAGCGGAGTGGAAGAATCTTACCACAGATGAAGGCGCAGAATACGACCATGTTGTGGAGTTCGACGTTGATTCATTGATTCCGCAGGTGACATGGGGTACGAGCCCAGGGATGGGAACGAATATCAACGCAACCGTACCACATCCGAATGACTTTGCAACAGAGAATGAACGGAAGGCTGCCGAGAAGGCAATTGAATATATGGGGCTTACCCCGGGAACGCCAATGACGGATATTGAGATCGACTATGTATTTATCGGCTCGTGTACGAATGGGCGTATCGAGGATCTCCGCGCTGCAGCAGAAATTGCGCGAGGCTACAAAGTATCTGACAAAGTGACGGCGATCGTCGTTCCGGGTTCTGGTCGCGTGAAGCTGCAGGCAGAGAAGGAAGGCCTGGACAAAATATTTACAGAGGCTGGTTTTGAATGGCGTGATGCAGGTTGCAGTATGTGTCTTGCCATGAACCCAGACGTTCTGGAGCCGGGACAACGCTGCGCTTCCACCTCTAACCGGAATTTCGAAGGACGCCAAGGCCGTGGCGGTAGAACGCACCTCGTTTCACCGGCGATGGCAGCGGCGGCGGCAATCAAAGGCCGTTTTGTCGATGTCCGGGAATGGAATGTATTGAGCGAAGTCGTTAGCTAAGAAGGCGAAAGAGGGGAGAATTTATCATGGAAGCATTTATTAAACATACAGGCATCGTCGGTCCCGTGGATCGGGTAAACGTGGATACGGACGCTATTATTCCTAAACAATTTCTTAAACGGATAGAACGTACCGGATTCGGACAATTTTTGTTCTATGAATGGCGTTTTGATACGGAAGGCAATGTAAACCCGGAATTCGAACTGAATAAGCCTCGCTATAAGGGTGCTTCAATTATGATTTCCCGTGTCAATTTTGGCTGTGGCTCCTCCCGGGAGCATGCGCCTTGGGCGATTCTCGATTACGGGTTCCGTTGCGTGATCGCGCCATCTTTCGCGGATATTTTCTACAATAACTGCTTTAAGAATGGCATTCTGCCGATCAAGTTGTCTGAAGAGCAGGTAGAGGAATTGTTCCAGCGTACGGCTAAGCATGAGGGATATCAATTGACAGTTGATTTGGAGAGCAAAACGATTACGGACGAATACGGATTGAACATTTCGTTCGATCTGGATGAGCACCGTCGCCAGTTCCTGCTTCAAGGTCTGGACGATATCGGACTTACATTGCAGCATGAGAATTTGATCTCTGCTTATGAAGCGAAGCGGGCAAGCCGCTCCTTTGCATAACGTTAGCCTCACCTTGAAGGACAGCTCCAAAGTCTATTTCATTAGACGCTGGAGCTGTCTTTTTTTGTCTGCTAAATTTAGCAGGAAATTATGAAGAAATGCTCGAAAAATAGATTATAGTCTATGATCTGGGCAATTTTTCTGATAGTATGGGATTAATTAGAAGACGAGATGGGATTGTGTAGATTGTGTATTTACATGTCGCGTCCTGTTGTCGATAAAACGGTAATACCATCACAGCCAGATGGCGGAAATAAAGAGATTGGTAGGGGATACGATGAAGAAGTTAGGTTTTCTGTTAATGCTGGTTGTTTTATTGTGGGCTCTGCCGGGTATAGGACAGGCCTCAGCTGCGAGTAACTCGATTTTCCTTGACGGCCAGGAGCTGGAGCAGCCTGAAGGCGCTCAAGCCGGACTCGTAAACGGTAGCGTCATGGTTCCGATTCGTGTCATATCGGAAGGACTCGGCTATGAAGTCGGATGGGAGAAACAGAACGGAACGGTGTCGATTAAGCAAGGCGACAGATCGCTGCAGCTGTTCATTGATAACGAAAAAGCCATCGTTGATGGCAGCGACATTACATTATCCTCACCTCCTTTGTTGAAGGAAGATACGACTCTGGTGCCACTGCGCTTTGTGGGAGAGCAGATGGGGCTGCAGGTTAGCTGGGATAACGAGACCAAGTCAGCGCATCTATACAGCACAAGCTCAGGCTCGGATAGCGGTGTTGTAAATAGTGGAGCCAGCACGCCCCCGGTGAATGAGGGGGAAGCTGTACCGGGCGAGGATCAGCCTGTAGAGCAGCCTGAAACAAACGGAGCCAGCGGTTCAGAATCAACGACTGCGAACAATCCAAGTTCAAATCTTGCAACGATCAGCGGATTTAGCTTCAGCGATAATCGCCTTATGATTTTAACAGACCGTACTGTTGAGCCTAATGTATTCAAGATGAGTGACCCGGATCGTGTTGTTATCGACGTGCCAAATGCAAAATTTTCCGATGGTTTTAAGGATATATTACCGTTGGATGAGACGAATCGCGGGCAATTCACGGTCGAGGGGTATCCGGAAGTGTCGCAAATTCGCTATTCGCTATTCAGTAATGATCCATCTACAATAAGGTTAGTCATCGATTTGAATGAGAGTAGGGAATTTGTCGTTTCGAAGGAGAATGATCTTACCATTGTCGAATTGACATTGGAGCCCGTGGTTCATTATATACCGACAAGACCTGACGGCAAGAGTCTTGTTGTCATCGATGCTGGCCATGGAGGAACGGATCCGGGAGCCCCAAGCGTAAGCGGGGGGAGTGAGAAGGATGTTAATTTGGCCATTGCCTTGAGGGTTAACGAATTGCTTCAGCATGAGCCGGATATCATTACGGTGTTGACACGAAGCGACGATACATATCCAACGCTCGACGAGCGGGTCATGATGGCAAACGACCTGCTGGCCGACATCTTTATTTCCATTCATGCAAATAGCGGATCTGCAACGGCGTCGGGAACGGAAACGCTGTATACTCGGGATGCCAGCATCCTACTTGCGGATACGGTACACAAGTACGTGCTCGAAGCTACAGGCTTGACGGATCGCAAGGTGAAGAATCAGAACTTGAAAGTGACGCGGGAGACGATGATGCCGGCCATATTACTAGAAACTGGATTCTTAAGCAATCCCCATGATGATGCTGTGCTGAAAGATCCCGTTGTTCAGGAAAGAATTGCGGCAGGCATCGTTGCTGGGATTAAAGAATATCTAGGCCTGCAATAGAAAACAGGGTATAAGGGTATAAAATATAAGAGAGGAGGGATCAATTTGAAAAAATTAATTATTGTCGGAGCGGTACTGCTGCTTGCTGCTTCATTGGCCGGATGCGGTCGGAAGCCCCAGGCGGCTCCAGAGGTAACACCTGAATCACCTCCTGCTGTTGATCCGAATGTCTCCCAGGGAGCGGGACAGAATGGAACCGGGGCTACTGAGCCTGAAATGCAAATCGCGCTAATTAAGCTGTACTTTACCGATGGTGATCTAATGGAGCTTACGGAGGTACAGCGTGAAATCGAATTCCAGGAAGATGAGGATAAATACGCTGCAGCTTTTAAGCAATTGCAAATTGCAGAGAGCGGAATGTTCTCGCTATGGGAGAAGGTTATCTTGAACAAGGCGTCGTTGGCAGATGGTGTACTCGGCATCGATATTCAACTGCCTGACGAAGCGCGGCTAGGATCAGGTGGCGAGGTGTTAGCGATTGATTCGCTAAAAGCGACAATGTTTCAGTTCGAGGAAGTACAGAAGCTTGAGCTTACGGTTGATGGTGAGCAAGTGGAAAGCTTGATGGGCCATGTGGAGCTAGAGCACCCCATGACTCGATAAAATATGACAGTGCGGTGTTTACAAGGACTGTTCCTACAGCTTCATGCTGTTAGAACAGTCTTTTTTTGTACCGCGACTGGCAGGGACTATTGTCGGATAAAAGGAAAGATTACGCAACTTTTGAGGATATAGGGCGTCTAATATGTCGTCTGGTGATGCCGAGAAAAGCAGCTTAATCATCGGTCATCACGAGGTAAAATTTAATGATGGTAGGGGTGACGGATGAAGAAAATTAGTTTCTTGGTGTTCATGCTTGTTTTTATTTTTGCTTTTCCTACGATAGGACAAGCTGCAGGAAGCGGCACAAGTATTTATCTAAATGGAGAAGCGCTGAACTTGCCGAAGAATGGACAGGTTCAGAACGTGAAAGGCAATGTGATGATTCCGATTCGCGTCGTTATGGAGGAGCTGGGTTTTGACGTCGACTGGGAGAAAGGGACGCGCACGGTAACTATAAAGCAAGCCGATACAACGATTAAACTAATTGTCAATCAAAAAAGCGCAACTGTAAATGGCAAGAAAGCAGCTTTGAGCATCGCTCCGATGCTTAAACAGGATACGACGCTCGTGCCGCTTAGATTCGTCAGCGAACAGATGGGTCTCACCGTGGGCTGGGATAATGCGACGAAGACGGTATACCTAATTACCCCGGATCAAGGCGGTGGAGGCGGAGAGGGCAGTAACACCAGTTCTGGCAGCAGCAACTCGGAAGATGGCTCAATTAACCCGAATCCGGTGCCATCACAAAATTTGGCTTCCGTCACAGGAATCAGCTTTGATGCCAATCGACTGATTGTTGCCGTTGACCAAAATGTAAAGCCTAATGTTTTCAAGCTGAGCGAGCCAGATCGGATCGTCATCGATATTCCGGATTCAAGGTTCGATGATTCATTTTCCAGCAATCATTCGCTGGATGCTTTTCAGAATGGCTTCATGGACATCAATGGTTATCCGGATGTAACGAAGATTCGTTATTCGCAGTTTAGTGACCATCCTTCTACGATTCGTATTGTTATGGATTTAACAGGGGCTAGAAATTATTCTTTGCTGAATGCGGACGACGGCTATGTCATTATCGATCTAAACGTGGATCAGAGTTATCCTTCCCGGGGTAATGGAAAGCCGTTAGTTGTCATTGATGCTGGTCATGGTGGAAGTGATCCAGGTGCGATTAGTGTAAGGAAGAGGAGAGAAAAGGACTTCAACCTGGCAATCGCCAAAAAGGTAGAGAACCTATTGAAACATGAAACGCAATTGGATTATATACTTACCCGCAGTACGGACGTCTTTGTAAAGCTACAAGATCGAGCCAAGTTAGCCAATGATATGAACGCAGACCTATTTGTCTCGTTGCATGCGAACAGCGGCTCAGCTACGGCTAGCGGCGTAGAGACGTATTATACGCGGGGGGAAAGTCTCCCATTTGCTAAAACGATGCATAAATATCTCGTTGAATCTTCCGGTTTGCCGGATCGGAAAGTGCGTACAAAGAACTTGCATGTAACTCGTGAAACGACAATGCCAGCGGTATTATTGGAATTTGGTTATTTAAGCAACTCTAGTGATGAGGCTTTGCTGTATACTGAAAAATTTCAGAATAGCGTCGCCCAAGGTGTTGTTGATGGTATTAAGGATTATCTTGGCTTTAAGTGACCGGCGGTTCATAATATAAGTGTTCAGGGAGATGAATTGTACGACTTCCTGAACAATTCCGATAGGAGGAGGAAGTGACCATGAACAAAAAGATTATGCTATCCGGAATTTTGGTGCTTCTGCTCACGGTGACCGCTGGATGCGGTCAAAAGCCAGAGCCAATGCTTGGAGAGAGAGAAGGCAATGTTTCTAACTATGCTGGCAACAGTGAAAACGGCCAGATGAACCAAGAGCCACTGAATAATCCTGACGCTCACGGCTCAGGGAATTCGAATGAAAGCTCCCCAGGGCAGGAGCAGGTGAAGAATATGGTTATTAAAGCTTATTTTACGGATGAGCAAATGGATGCCTTAATTGTGAAGGAAAAAGAAATTTCGTATAGCAATGAGGCTGAAAAGTACAACCAAACCCTAGCATCGCTGCAGCATAGCGGAGCTCCTGAGCTGCTATCTCTGTGGGAGAAAGTGAGCTTTAAAGAAACGAAACTTAAGGATGGCATGCTGACGGTGGATATATTGCTGCCGGATGAGGCTAGGCTTGGGGCTGGAGGAGAATCGCTTGCTCTAGAATCATTAACCGAGGCCTTATTTCAGTTCGATGAAGTCAAATCCATTGAAGTTCTGGTTGACGGCCAGCCAGTAGAAACACTAATGGGCCATGTCGAATTAGAGCATCCGATTCTAAGAAAATAGTCGACTTTGTGGAGGAAATTACACCTCGCTGTCGAACATGGTTAAGAGATCATTTTTTTGAAGGGGAGAATTTAATGTCATCATTTAAACGCAGCTATAGACGAAATTCCAAAAAAGCGGTTTCGGCCATGCTTGCAGCTACGATCAGTTTAAGCGCCGGCGGTGCCGTCCTTGCGGACGAGCCGGCAGGATCATCTGCGAAAGCGGGGTCTAATATTAGCAATTCTGCAAGTACGGCTTTTACATTGTTTAGCGATGTGCAAAGCGGCTTTTGGGCGGAGAAGTATATTTATAAGCTGGCTGCACAGGGGATAATCGTCGGGGATGCAGGCAAATTCCGGCCGAGCGACAGCGTCACGCAGCAGGAAGCAATTACGATGGCGATTCGTTTCATGAATTTGAGCGGAGAACTCGGGAACGGAGATACAGTACCTGAGGATTTGCAAATTAGCGGATACGCTAAACCTTATGTTGAGCTGGCTATCAAGAAGAATTTGATTGACAGAGAAGAAGAACTTGCATCGTTAAAAGCTAATGAGTCTTGGGGACAGAAGAAAGCGTCCCGTGAATGGGTAGCTAAAATTTTGATCCGGGCATTGGATAAAGATGAGGAAGCCAAAGCACTTGGAGCCGGGGCAACGGGGTTTGCGGATCATAACAAAATTTCCGCTAATGTACGGGGCTATGTCAGATTAGCGGCTCAACTGGATATTACCAAAGGGATTGAAGGCAATAAATTCGATCCGCAAGGCAATGTGACCCGAGCGCAAATCGCAACCTTCTTTGGCAAAGGCGGGGAGCATTTAAACGCTAACTATTCAAATGTGTACGAAGGAATCGTAACCGAATTGACGGATAGCAAATTGACCTTATATGTCGATAATCAATTGAAGAGCTTCATACTAGATAACCGCAGCGTATATTTCAATAAAGACTCGCAATTAAAGATTTCCAAGAGTGAATTGAAACCTTATACGAAAGTCATGGCCATCGATAAGGTAGGATCGGCGGCGTATGTTGAAGTGATTGATGCAAAGCAGCAGCTGGAGACTACGGAAGGTACTTTGCTTCGTATTTTGAACGGTAACCGGATCGTGATGCTCGTGAACAATGACTTGGTAGAGTATACTTTCGATGACACAACGGCCTTCCTGGATCAGAACGGGAAGAAGATGGCTGCCAGCAGTCTGACGCCGGAAAGTACGATCATCGTGCAGCGGGAGACTTATACGACTGAGATGAAGCCTGTGCTTGTTCAGGTAAAAGCGGCTTTGGTCAGCAAATCGGGTACAGGCACGATTGATGCTGTAGATGTGACAGGCAAGAAGATATCGATCCGTGACGCTTCGGGTACGGTTGAAACGTTTGCGGTAGATGATCGGACTATTCTGTTATATCAAAGCCAGAAGCTGAACAATCTTAGTGAACTGCGGGAAAACTCTTCTATTAAATATACAGTAAACAATAGTGTGTTGGATTCGTTGGAGGTTACTCAAAGCGTGGAACGTACGGTAACCGGAACGCTTCTGGGGCTGGATCAAAATGGACGGCTAATTACATTCAGCAATGCTAGCGGATATCCTGAAGTGAAGCTGTTAGCGGATAAGACGGACATTATCGTTGGCGGTATCGCTGACGCTACACTTGACGATCTGATCGCTGATTTAAATGGTGGCGACAAGATAGAACTTACGCTGGACGCTGAGGAACGAGTAACGAAGATCGTCGTGCAGGGGCGCCAAACTGAGCAATTGAATGCAGCGAAGGTTGTTAACTACGACAGCAAGTCGAAGACGCTGACTGTATTGGACGGGAATGAGAAGCCTCATGTATTCGTTCTAGATGATAAAACGAAGGTCGACTATAATTCGAACCAGCCTAATTTAGCTGGCATGGAGTCAATACTTAATAAAGATCGGAAGATAAATCTGTCCTATATAGGCAGCCGTGCGCTAAGCGTGCAAATGATTTATAAATATGAAGGAACCTTTGTCTCCGTGAATACTTCGGAGAAGAAGATTACGCTGCTGACCTCCGATAACAAAACGGTCACACTGCCATATCAAGGAACAGCTCCAACTATCGAATTGTACGGAAAGCGCGCGACGCTGAGCGATATAAAGGTCGGCGACCTTGTAGTTGCTATGCTCAGTGCGAACCAGGATGCGGTACAGACGCTGGCGTTGAAGTCCTCCGCCCAATTTGTAGTTAGTTCGGTGGAGACGTCTTATAGCCGAATTAGAGCGGTAAATGGCAATAATGGATTGACGGAGAGCTTCTATGTTGATCAAGCCACTCTGACGGATGAAAATGGGAATCTGATTAAATTATCCAATATTCAAAAGGGCCAAACGATCAATGTTGCCTTTAATGGCCACAAGGCAGTTTCACTGCAAGTTGTAAAATTGACAATGGGCAGTGTACAGAATATTGATGCTTCAACCTTAACGGTCAAAACATTCAATGGTGCGATCGAGTCCTTCCCGCTGACAAGCAGTGTCAAAGTGATGCGTGGAACATCCGTTACCGCGGGAATAGGCGGATTGACGACGGCCGATCATGTGGAGGTACGCAAGGATAGCGATGGCAACCTTGTCGTAAAGGTTCTGACCTCGCTGGAGCGGAAGTTCTCTCGTTATGATGCAAATGCAAGAGAGCTTGTTGTTAAAAGAGCGACCATCGCCGATGATAAATATCGCTTTTTTGTAAATGCAGATACGTATGTTCATCAAGGTGACACGACTATTTCCGTGCAATCATTTAAAGTTGATGATAAAATTGTTTTGTATTTCAACGGGGATAGACTCGTTGAAATCGAAAAACAATAATCATTATTTTCGTGAGAATCACCGTCTTGCTGCGGGATCATTCCCGGGCAGGACGGTTTTCTTCGTGAAGAAAGGTTAGGTGGAGACATGAATGCCGCGGGTGTCCGTCATATTTTGGATTGTATCGGCACTATGTTTCCGGATGCGCACTGTGAGCTCCGTCACAGCAATGCATTTGAATTGACGATTGCCGTACTGTTGTCGGCACAGTGTACCGACGCAACCGTAAACAAGGTGACAGATGATTTATTTCAGAAATATAAGACGCCGGAAGATTATCTTTCCGTTCCGATAGAAGAGTTGGAGCAGGATATTCGACGTATCGGATTATTTCGGAGTAAAGCTAAGCATATTCAGAATTTATGTCGGATTCTCATCGAACAGTATGACGGGGAGGTACCTCGCGAGCACGCCGAGCTGGTCAAGCTTCCTGGTGTGGGCCGCAAGACGGCTAACGTGGTGGTCTCGAACGCTTTTGGCGTACCGGCGATCGCCGTCGATACGCATGTGGAAAGGGTCAGTAAGCGGCTTGGGCTGGCGGGCTGGAACGATTCTGTACTCGAAGTCGAGAAGAAACTGATGAAGCGGGTACCTAAGGAAGAATGGACGATAACCCATCATCGGCTCATCTTTTTCGGGAGATATCATTGCAAGGCCCAAAATCCGCAGTGTGAGATTTGCCCGCTGCTGGATGTATGCCGTGAAGGCAAAAAACGTATGAAAAAGTCACTGGACAGAAAAGATAGAGAAAAGTGACATACAAACCTAGTTAGAAGAGGATGAGACTCCATGAGATGTATTTCTGTGTATACTGACAGTTTTGAACGATTCTCGGATATGTTTGATCAAGTGATTGAGATTGATTTGCGGGAGAATGACGAACGGGAGCTCGAAGGCATTACCGTTAGCGACTCTGGCGAAGTGCCGGGCCATTATTTGGAACGGATGGCCGTGAAACCTGAAGTGGTTGTAATGAAGGATAAGGAGAAGGGGATTACGATTCTTCAGCATGGTAAAGTATTTGAAATTTTAATCCCGTCCGAGGACGATTTGCTTGAATTGCCTTCGGTGTAATCGCCGCGAAGATTACCGCGTGCGCTAGCAAGCTCACCGCCAATAGTGAGGGAAACCTCGCTGTTGGTGGTTTTTTGTTCTTGCTACAGGAATAATACGAGGTATGATAGGAGGAAGTATAAGAATTCAAATTAGAATTAGTGTTGGGAAGTGTTGGCCTAGGGATATGGATTATTATTATCAAGAAACGGAGATAATCGCAACCAGGCACCGAAGAATGTGCTCTGTACTATGTTTTTCTTTAAATAAGCGGGAAGTTCTTTAATTTTTACTGGAAAATTACTAATTACGAGACTTCCCTGTCAGATGCCGCTCATGTAAAATGGATGTATTTCCTAAGACATGGAAGCCAACCTAAATAAGGAGAGTACATATTCATGGAAACGTTGACAATTGGTCGGGACCAGCGGCTTCATGACCGTCTTGGCCGGTTTTTGGATTTATACGAGTCGGGAAATGACTTAAAGTCGTACCGGGAGATTAAGGATTTAGAAAAGAAGCTGGAAGCGAAAGAATTAACGTTGGCGTTTTGCGGCCATTTCTCCGCGGGGAAATCTAGCTTGATCAATAGATTGTGCGGCAAGCAGGTATTACCGTCCGGGCCTATCCCGACTACGGCTAATGTTGCGGCTATACGCAATGGTGAACGGCGAGCAGTTCTTACCCGAACGGAACAAGCGAAAACGTCTAATGATGACATGACAGAGTCAGAAGCTTTGCGTTCCGAGCAAATTGAGCTTAATCTCGATCAATTGGACGATTATTGTCGCGATGGAAATACATATTCGATGATCTCCCTTTGGGACGATGTTCCTATATTGGGTCGATACGGCGTATTGCTCGATACACCTGGCGTTGACTCCAATGATGCTGGCCATGCGCTGGCTACCACTTCAGCGCTGCATTTGGCCGATGTCGTCTTCTATGTCATGGATTATAATCATGTATTGTCAGAAAGCAATCTGTCGTTTGCCAAACGATTGGCCGATTGGGGGAAGCCTATTTATCTTGTTGTCAATCAAATGGATAAGCACCGGAGCAATGAGCTTTCGTTCGAGAAGTACCGGGGCGCCGTCGAGCATGCTTTTGAGTTGTGGGGCATTGTACCGGCAGGCGTGTTCTATATTTCTTTGAAGGAGCTATCCCATCCGTTAAACATGTTAACCCAGCTTGAAGAGACGATTACTTCTCTTTTTAATATTCGGCAAAGATTGTTGGAGTTCAGTGTCGGTTGCTCGCTCTTTCACGGGGCTGAGCAGTTTTTGAAGCGGCAGGATGAGGCGGATGAGGAGGAGATGGAGCGGCTGCTTGAGGAGATCGGCGGCGAAGAGGCGCTGCTAACCGTGCAGCATGAATTATCCTCCTTGGAACAGAAGCTGGAAGAGAACGAAAGTTATATCGATGGATTGCGCGTTAATTTTATGAAGGAACTGGACGCTTTGCTATCTAATGCGCATGTGATGACGCCTGCACTTCGGGACGCCGCTGCATTGTATTTAGAAAGCCGGAAGCCTGGTTTTAAGACGGGATTGTTGTTTCACGGAGCGAAAACCGAGCGCGAGAAGGAGCGCAGGAGGGATGGGTTCTTAGGGAAGCTGCAGGAGCAGACGCTGGCCCAGGTTGACTGGCATGTACGCGACTTGTTGCGTCGTCTTGGGCAGGGCGAGACGCTTTGGAGCGTGGAGTGGGAAAGCCGGCTGGAGGCGGAGCTTCCGCAGGCGGAGGAAGAGTGGATCGCCGGCCCTGCACGCGAAGGCGCACTGCTCTCCGGCGAGTATACGCTTCGCTACGCCGCCGATGTGGCGGCCGGAATTACCGGCCGCTATCGCCGCGCAGCCCTCGCCTTGGCGGATGGGCTGCTCGTGGAGCTGGAGCCACGCCTATCGGCGGCGCAGCAAGAGCTGGCCGCACAGCGCGAGGCGCTGCTAGTGCGCTCCGGCGCAGCCGAACGGCTGCAAGCGCTGCGCGCTGCCGCCAAAGACCGAGCTGCGTGTATTCACGCGCAGCTCGGTGAGCGCCCGTCCCTACCACCCGGCATTTTGCCGGAGGTGAGGGACGTTGCGCAGGCGCCGCCTGCGGGCGAAGCGATGCTCGCCAGCGGCGTTGCAGCCACAAGTAGGGCTGCAACTAGTGCTGCTGCCGGCATGGCCGCAACTACGGCCGCCAGCTCTACCGCAGCTACAGACGGCGCTGCTATTGCACACGCGGCAACGGGAAAAACAGCACCAAGCGCCGCCAATGCCACCGACAACGTCGCAACAACCGCCGCCAGTGGCTCAGCTGTCACTGGCGCCGCGCCTCGAGCCGCAGCCGTGATCAGTGGACGACAGCGGCTGGGCGAGGCGGCCGCGGTGCTGAACGCCGCGGCTGAGGCGCTGGCCCCTTACCCCGCCTTTGGGTCGGGGGTACGGGAGCTGCGCGCCCGCGCAGCCGCATTACGCGGCGGCCGCTTTACAGTCGCGCTGTTCGGGGCCTTCAGCGCGGGCAAATCCTCCTTCGCGAACGCCTTGCTGGGCGCTCAGGTGTTGCCCGTATCGCCGCACCCGACGACTGCGGCAATCAATCGCATCATCGCGCCAGAAGGGGATATGAAGCATGGCCAGGCGGCCATTACCTTCAAGACCGCGGAAGCGATGCGCGAGGATTTGGCTTATTCCTTTGAGGCGCTGCAGCTTGGAGCTTGGAAGGAAAGCAACTGGCTGTCTGAGGTAAAGAAATTGAGGGCGCCGGATGTGCCGCCTTCCGGGCGAGCCCATTTCAGCTTCCTGAAGGCGGCGGCACTAGGCTGGGAGCAGAATGCTCCGCGGCTTGGGAGCTGCGAGCTAACTGGGCTGGAGCAGTTTGCAGAATACGTGTCGGAAGAGAGTCGGGCTTGTTTCGTGGCGGGCATCGATTTGTATTATTCCTGTCCTCTCACCGAGCAAGGCATTGTTATCGTGGATACTCCGGGGGCGGATTCCATTCACGCCCGGCATACCGGAGTTACCTTTGAATATATGAAGAACAGTGATGCATTGCTGTATGTAACCTATTACAATCATGCCTTCTCCCGGGCAGATCGCCAGTTTCTAAGTCATTTGGGCCGGGTAAAGGGGAGCTTTGCGCTCGATAAAATGTTCTTTATCGTCAACGCTGCCGATTTGGCGGCGACGCCGGGCGAACTGTCCAGCGTAGTCGAGCATGTGGAAGGCGGGCTGCGCGCGGCTGGAATCGAATCGCCGCAAATCTATCCTGTGTCCAGCATCGATGCACTGGAGTCCAAGCAAAATGGGGATATGACGAAACTTGAAACGTCGGGATTCTCCTGGTTTGAGGCATCTTTCTTCCGTTTTATCAGCGAAGATTTAGCGGGGCTGGCCGTTAACGCGGCACGTCATGAGCTGCAGCAGTTCATGACGCGGGCCGAGCAATGGGGGCGGACGCTGGCCAAAAGCGAGGAGGAGCGAGAGCAGCTTAAGGCTCAGCTGGCATCGGATCGAAAGCGCTTCATGGAGAAGCTTGGAGAGCTGGCTAGCAATGACAAAACCGTAGAAATTGCGCAGGAGACCGAAGAATTGTTGTTCCATGTGCGCAGACGTTTACAATATCTGGCAGGCGATTTGTATCATGAATATTTTCACCCTTCCCTTCTGCAGGATGACAGAGGAGATATGAAGCGGAAATTTGCGGCCTCGCTAAAGGGATGGATGGCTCAAGTCAGTTTAGAGCTTGAACGTGAGGTTCAGGCGACTTCACTACGCCTGGAGAAAAAGTGCGAGGAATTGCTAGCGAGTGAAGCTCGCGCTTGGCTTGTGAAGCTGCAGCAAGAAATCCAGGTGGTGCCTGGACTGTCGATTTACGCAAACTCAGTCTGGTCGATTCCGAGCATTCAAGAAGAAGGCTTGGAGGACGGTCTTAAGGCTGCCTCATATTGGAGCTATTTCAGAAATCCAAAGTCATTTTTTGAAGGAGGGGGTAAGCAAAGACTGCGTGACGTCCTGGAAGAGCCGTTAAGCGCAAGTGTCAAAGAGGCGGTTCAACGTTGCAAAAACCAGTTGATCCAATTTTATAAAGAAGAAACCTCGGCAAGGTTTGCAGTGATGGCTGCCTCATTTGAAGCGCAGTGGATGGAATGGCAAGATAGCGTGTCGAGCATGTCTGACTTGGTGAAGGCTGATGACTCGTGGAAGGATGTGCCGCAGCGTCTTCAAACCCTGTATCAGAAATTGCATTAAAGAAAACAAAAATATCATCTGAAAAGTAGCGCAGCAGTCGCGAAGAGGGGCAAATGATTAAAATGTTGCAAGCCATCGATGACAGGCGCTACTGGGAGGGAATGACATGGAAGTACTTAGGCAATTAAGAGGTTATTATCAAGAGCGGCGTACCTATTTAGTACTATCAATTTTGTGCTTGGCTGCAGCGACGGGCTTTGGACTTGTATATCCTTTACTGCTCCGGAATCTGATTGACGATGTGATTCGCCCCGGGAATTATGAAGGGGTATTGTGGATTGCTTTGACGGCGGTAGGCGTTGTTGTCATCAAAGCATCTTTACAGTTTTTACATGGTTTTTTCGGCGGAAGACTTGGCAACTATCTCGCTTATCGGCTACGTAATGCCTGCTATGAGAAGCTACAATTTCTATCGTTCCGTTATTATGATAAAGCGAAGACTGGGGATTTGATGTCCCGGTTAACCGGAGATCTAGAGGCCATTCGGAACTTCGTCGGTTTTGGGTTTGCGCAACTGCTCAATCTGGTGCTGATGGTCGTTTTTGGGATGATTATGATGATGTCGATTCATTGGCAGCTCACGCTGATTACGATGATTACGATACCGTTTCTCGCTGCGGTCGCTTTGAAGTTTGAGTCGAAAATTCACCCGGCGTTCCAGGAAATGCGTCTCGCACTGAGTTCATTAACGACTGCTGTTCAGGAGAATGTAACTGGGGTTCGGACCGTTAAATCCTTTGCCCGTGAGCCTTACGAGATGGAGAAGTTCTCGCATCGCAATGAGCGCTATAAGGATAACCAAATTTTCGCTTCGACATTGTGGAGCAGATTCTTCCCTGTCATGGAGCTGCTTGCTTCGATCAGTGTAGCCGTCCTGCTGGCTGTAGGAGGAACTCTTGTCATTAAGGAGCAGCTCACGCTTGGAGATTTGGTTGCCTTCTTCAGCTTAATTTGGTTCATTATTGGACCGATGTGGGGTCTTGGTTTCCATATTAACAACTATACGCAGTCTAAGGCATCCGGGGAGCGTGTGCTAGAAATTCTGAATCAGAAAGTAGATGTGAAGGATGAAGACAGCGCGGTCGATTTGGATTTAGAGAACATGCAGGGCAAGGTGGAATTCGATCATGTTACCTTTGCTTACGGTAACAAAATGCCTGCGGTGACAGATATTCACTTTACGGCGGAACCAGGCTCGGTTATCGGTTTCCTTGGCGGCACGGGCTCAGGTAAATCGACGATTATTCAGTTGCTTATGCGTGCCTATAATGTGAATGAGGGAAGCATCCGTCTTGACGGCAGGGATATTAAGGATATACGCATACAAAGTCTGCGCAGTGCGATTGCAACCGTTTTTCAGGAGACATTCCTGTTCTCTTCTAGTATTCGAAACAATATCGCCTACGGTATGACACAAGTATCGATGGAGGAAATCATTTACGCGGCTAAACTTGCGAAGGCTCATGACTTCATTATGGAAATGCCCGACGGATACGATACCGTTGTCGGTGAGCGAGGGATGGGGCTGTCTGGGGGACAGAAGCAGCGGATCGCCATCGCACGTGCATTGCTGATCAATCCGAAGATTCTCATTTTAGACGATGCAACGAGTGCGGTTGATATGGAAACCGAGCATGAAATTCAGTCGGGCTTCCAGGAAGTAATGCAGGGACGAACGACCTTCATTATCGCTCACCGGATCTCATCGCTTCGTCATGCGGATGAAATTCTAGTGTTGGATGAAGGGCGAATCGTTCAACGAGGCAAGCATGAAGAACTGATCCAAGTTCCTGGACCATATCAGGAGGTGTATCGTATTCAATATGCAGATCATCTGTCCCGGAATAATGAGGGGAATGAAGGGAAGGTGTTGTAGCATGCATACAGAAACCCGCAGCAATCAGGCGTTCAAGGGACAGAAGCAGACAACGCGAATCGAGGAGCGCTTCATTTATCAAGATGATGAGTTAATTGACAAAGCGTTCGACTGGAAGCAGTTCCGTCGGTTATTCTCCTATATGAAGCCATATGCGAGGCAAATGCTGCCGCTTGTGCTCTTGATGACTGTTTTGGGGACGATTACAAAGCTGACGGTTCCCTATTTAACGAGTATTGCAATCGATAAAGCTATTGCACCCGGGTCTGGTAATCCTAGCTTGAAGCTGCTATATATTTTAACGGGGATTATTGTCGCACTTTACATTGTACAGTGGATATCCAGCAGACTTCGTATCAAGTATACAAACATCATCGGACAGAGGGTGATCTATGACCTTCGCTCCGACCTGTTCAAGCATATTCAGAAGCTATCCTTTAATTTCTTTGATAAGCGGCCAGCGGGCTCGGTGCTCGTCCGTGTCACGAATGACGTTAACTCGCTACAGGATTTGTTTACGAACGGTGTTGTCAATTTAATGATTGACTGTGTGCAATTGGCGGGGATCGTCGTTATCCTGCTGCTGATTAACTGGCAGTTGGGACTCGCCGTGATGATAACCGTGCCGATCATGTTCCTGGTTTCCACGAAATTAAGGCAGAAGATCCGGATCGCCTGGCAGGAAGTGCGGATGCGAAATTCCAGGATCAACTCCCATTTGAATGAATCGATCCAAGGAATCCGTGTTACCCAAGCGTATACGCAAGAGCGTGAAAACATGCGCTTTTTCGATATGATGAACTTGGACAGCAAGAAATCCTGGGATAAGGCATCGGCCATGAACCAGATGTTTGGCCCGATTATCGAAATTACCGGCGGATTAGGAACTTTTATTTTGTTCATGCTAGGTGCATACATGATTCAAACCGGCCAACTGACGATTGGGCTACTTGTGGCGTTCAGCAACTATGTAGGGAATTTCTGGGATCCGATTAACCGACTAGGAATGATGTACAACCAGTTGCTCGTCGCGATGGCCTCCTCGGAACGCATTTTTGAATTTATCGATGAGGAGCCGAGTATTACCGATAAGCCTGGGGCAAAGCCGCTTCCGCCAATTGAGGGGAATATTGAGTTCAAGAATGTCATATTTGAATATGAGAAGGGTCGCCCGGCTCTGAAGGGAATTTCCTTGGACGTTCAGCCTGGGCAATCCATCGCACTTGTGGGGCACACCGGATCAGGGAAAAGTACGATTATTAACCTGCTCAGTCGGTTCTATGATACAACCGCAGGCTCTATTCATATCGATGGATTTGATATTCGGGACGTCACCGTTCAAAGTCTGCGAAGCCAAATTGGCATCGTTCTTCAGGATACGTTTATTTTCTCGGGAAGTATCCGCGACAATATTCGTTTTGGCCGGCTGGATGCGACGGATGAAGAGGTTGAAGCGGCAGCCAAAGCGGTGGATGCGCATGGTTTCATCACGAAGCTTCCGCAAGGTTACGAGACTGAGGTGGAGGAGCGTGGAAACGCATTGTCGATGGGGCAGCGTCAACTGCTATCCTTTGCACGGGCGCTGCTCGCTAATCCCCGAATTCTTATTCTTGATGAAGCGACTGCGAGTATTGATACGGAGACTGAGCTGAAAATTCAAGAAGCGTTGAAGGTGTTACTGAAGGGAAGGACGTCATTTATTGTTGCTCACCGTTTGTCTACGATTCGTAATGCGGATAATATCGTGGTGTTGGATCACGGAGAGATCAAGGAACAAGGTTCTCATGAACAATTAATGGGACAAAAGGGAATTTACAGCGGACTTGTCGAAGCTCAGTTTCGTTTTTTGTAATTTTCTGAAGATTTTAATCACATTTTGATGTTGAACCCTTGCTTTATTTCTCATAAAACATGAAAATAGATGGAGACAAATTAACTCATCTTTCAAGGGGGATATCTGTAGTCATGTGGGGTGCTCCTCAATCAGAGCATGCCAAGAGCATAATGCTGCTTGGCAGTGGGGAATTAGGTAAGGAAGTTGTCATTGAAGCTCAGCGGCTCGGTGTCAGATGTATTGCTGTAGACCGTTATGAGCATGCGCCCGCAATGGGAGTCGCACATGAATCCCATGTCATCGATATGTTGGACGGTGAGGCGCTTCGTGCGCTGATTATCCGCGTCTCACCGGATCTTATCA
The DNA here is from genome assembly GCF_003931855.1 of Paenibacillus lentus. Classification (NCBI taxonomy): domain Bacteria; kingdom Bacillati; phylum Bacillota; class Bacilli; order Caryophanales; family Paenibacillaceae; genus Paenibacillus; species Paenibacillus lentus. Next base: position 3,274,874 of record NZ_CP034248.1, read on the forward strand.
TTCCAGAAGTCGAAGCGATTGCGACTGATGTTCTTGTTGAACTGGAACGAAAGGGTTATAAAGTTATTCCGACCGCTGGAGCTACAAGGCTCACGATGGATCGGGAAGGCATCCGCCGGCTTGCTGCAGAAGAACTCGGCTTGCCAACGGCTGATTATCGATTTGCCAGCAGTTTGGAGGAGCTGGAGTCGGCCGCAGCCGAAATCGGATATCCTTGCGTCATTAAGCCTTTAATGAGCTCATCCGGCAAGGGCCAAAGTGTATGCCGGGAACCAGGCGATGTTTCGCGTTGCTGGCAGGCTGCCCTGGAGGGTGCCCGCGCTAAGCAAACGCGTGTTATTGTTGAAGCTTTTGTTCCCTTTATAAGCGAGATTACGTTGCTGACTGTTCGATCTGTCTCAGGAACGCTTTTTTGCCCGCCGATTGGTCATATTCAACGAGACGGAGATTATGTCGAATCGTGGCAGCCCCATGTCATGAGCCCAACTCAGCTTGCAGAGGCAGAGTTCATTGCTCGTCAAGTAACGGATGCGCTTGGGGGTTACGGCGTGTTCGGCGTAGAATTGTTCCTGACGGAAGAGGGGGTCGTATTTAGCGAGGTATCCCCAAGGCCGCATGATACGGGTATGGTCACGATGGTAAGTCAGGACTTGTCGGAGTTCGCGTTGCATGTGAGGGCGATTCTGGGTTTTCCAATTCCCTCAATTGAACTGTTGACCCCTGGTGCCTCCGCTACACTCAAAAGTGATTTTGAAGGAGAGGAATTTGCCATCGCAGGCATAGAAGAAGCTTTGAGGGTGCCAAGAACGCAGGTTCGTGTGTTTGGCAAACCGATTAGCAAACAGGGAAGAAGGATGGCCGTTGCTCTGAGTGGAGCAGAGGATGTTGAAACAGCTCGCAGCCGCGCGAAACAAGCGGCTAGCTCATTAAAGGTGGTAAAGGTCAATGAGTAGTATGGTGTTGGCACCGGCTTTAGTCATTCGCAGAAGTTGTTCCGGAGATGTCGAGCAAATGCTGCCCTTAATGCGCCAGCTTAAATACCCAACGACGCCTAGTGTGCTGTATGAGCGGCTTTGCATATTGGAGAAGCATGCGTATCTGTGTAGTTTGGTCGCTGAATTGGATGGAAAACTTGTGGGCACAACTTTTTTGAAGCAGCATCAGACCCATGATATGATCCGTCCGGTAACACAGATTACGGCGATGGTCGTTGATGAGAAGCACCGCGGTACCGGTGTCGGTCGAGAGCTTGTTGAGGCGGCTGAAGCTTGGGCACGGGAACAGGGCAGCAATCAGCTCGTTCTCTCCGCTGGTGGAGAACGCAATATGCTGGCGAAGTCTTTTTACGAACATATGGGCTTTATATGCCAGGGATACCGTTTAAGCAAGTTAATTAACTCCTAGAGCGTAAGCAGATATCAGACCTTTAAAATAGCTGATTTAGAAGAACCTCGCCATTGGCGAGGTTCTTTCTTGCATTCTATTTGATTGTCGGAGACATGGTTGCAAAGTTTTCTAGATAACATATGAGGGCTGCTGCAGCGGATTATTTCTTCGATAGCAGCATAGTTCACGATAGGTTTCCAGGCGTCCCCGGAACACGAGCTTAAGCTCGGAGCAGGATTCCAAATCCGCAGGAGTTGTGAGGGCGGCGGATTTATTCACTAGATGTACTCCGCCTTGCTGAAATACAGAGCTGACGAATTGGGAGCAGAAGTAAGAGTTTGCTCCGCCGAGCTCCATGTTGAGGATAATGCCGAGAATCCCAAGAAAATTATAGCTGTACAGTTCATCATTTTCTTCAAACTGCCTGACATAAGTACGCATTCGTTCGTAAGTTCTTTGACTGACGGAACAACTATAAATTGCGCAGGTTGCTTTTTCGAATACGCCTGAGTGAATGTTCTCCTTCACAAAACCGCCAAAGACGGGAATGAGAGGATGCTTTCGGCCAAAGCTGTATACTTCGCGCAATTCGGAATCAAATGCAATTGAGGCATGATTATACCGCGCTCTTGTGTACAAACCAATCATTTTTGTGACGATGGTCCGCGGATTGCTCAGCAGAATAAAAATTTGTGTTTCATTATTCATATTTTTCAACCGCCATTTAATTTATAGGTTATGTACTACCAAATATTGATATTACCATGGTATGACAATTCCGTGAATACCAAAACCGTCTTAAGCCGCAAATAAAGCTAGACTATAGTCTTGGCCGCTAGTTTACATTTGGCAATCGATGTTATAAAATCGGGTGGAAATCTAAGAGGGGTTGATCTCCATGTATAAATTAATATTAGCAGATGATGAAGCGGACGTAAGGGAGGGGCTCATAGAGCAAGTCAATTGGGAAAGTCTAGGGTATATGGTCATGGATACGGCGGAGAACGGGAAGGAAGCGGCAGAACTGATTGAGAAACATGTCCCGGATGTCGTTGTGACCGATATTCAAATGCCGTTTATGAACGGCTTGCAGCTGTCGGAATGGATCAGAGCTCATTATCCTTCTACAAAAATTATCATACTTACCGGTTATGAGGAGTTTGAATACGCACAGCAGGCGATCCGATTGCAAATTGATGAATACATACTTAAACCGTTCTCTGCAGGCGAGTTGGCAGCGGTGTTGCAGAAGGTGAAGTATCTTATCGACCAGGAGCTGGCAGAGCACGAGAATATGCAGAGATTGAAGGAGCATTACCGCCAAAACTTGCCGATTTTGAAGAGCTTGTTCCTCTCTTCGCTAGTGTCTCGACGAATACCGGAGGTTGAAATACGGGAGAAGAGCAGGCAGTATGAGCTGGACTTGGAGGGGCGGGGCTATATGGCTTCGGTCATTAGTGTAGACTCACAACAGCTTCCGGAGCGGAAGGAAGGGGATTTCTCGGCAGCCGAATTATCATCTCTGCATAACATGAAGGATAATGAGCTTCAACTGTTTGCAGTGCTGAATATCGCGGATGAAATCATAAAACGGGAACAATTCGGTCGCATCTTCATTCATCATGAAGTCGTCGTGCTGCTCAGCATAAGCGCGGTGGAAGACCAAGAGGATGTTAGCACGAGAACACTGGAGATTCTCGAGGAAATTCGCTTTAGCGTTGAGCGTTATCTCAAGCTACGCGTTACCATTGGAGCAGGTTCGGTCGTCATGAATTTGAGTGATCTTGTGACTTCTTACGAGGAAGCACAGCAGGCGATGGATTACCGTTTGATTCTTGGTCATAATAAAGTGATTTGGATTCATGATGTCGAGTCTCGGCAGAGCATGCCATTCAATTATGACGATACTTGCGAGAAAAAGTTGATTCGCTGCCTTAAGGTGGGAAGCGATGAGGAATTGCATCAATTACTGAACGAGTTATTCTCGGTACTGGTCGACAGCAAGATGTCCTATGAGGATTTCCAAGTGCATGTACTGGAAATGCTAACGACGGTCATTCGAGTTGCTAAAGAATTCGGGTCAACCTGGATCAGTTGTTTGGCGACGAGGGAGCACTTCTTGGATATTTTGCCAAAATCACACGTGTTAGTGAAGCAAAGGCCTGGTTTACAGGTATTTGCGTCAAGTTAAGAAGTTCGATCGCAAGAGATCGGCAGTCCTGCTACAGCCAATTAGTCTCAGAATCCAAGGAATACATCGAAGCCAATTATCATGACAGCGATATTTCAATTAACAGAGTATGCAAGCACTTACATATAAGTACGGGGTATTTCAGCAATATTTTCAAAAAGGAAATGAAAACGACCTTCGTCAATTATTTGCTGGGCGTCCGTATGGAAGCTGCGCAGTATTTACTTCGGAACACAGAATTGAAAGCGTTTGAAATCGCGGAGAGGATAGGTTTTGCCGATCCCAATTACTTCAGCTTCTGCTTTCGGAAGAAATTTGGTATTTCTCCGAAGGAGTATCGAAATGGAGCTGAGTCGCCATGAGACTATGGAAGCATGTCTGCTCGCTGTTCAAGTCATTTCATATACGAAAAATCCAGACGATTATTTCGTTATCGACCACAACGATTACGGTGTTTGTGGTCATTCTTGTCAGCTATATGTTATTTGACCGCTTTTCCAAAGTCTCAGAAGAAAATACATATTTGAACTTAAATCAAATTATTGAGCAAGTGAATGCAAATTTGGAGCTGTATGTGAGTGGAATGGAGGATGTGTTCGAGGTTGCTGAGGCGAAGGTCAACGCGGGAGGAAAGCGAAGTGACCAGACGCTAGAGGAGCAGCTGGGCACGATTTTGAGCACGCGTGAGGATCTTGTGTCGATCGCTCTTTTCTCGATGGATGGGCAACTGGTGCGCAACGTACCTTCTATTCCAATGCGGCAAAATACGAAGCTGACGGAGCAGGCATGGCTCCATGGTTGCGATTTACGGCATCAATTCTCTGTATTTTGATACTGAGCCAAACCATTCTCAGCCGATTGGCGGGCTGCGCGAGGATTTTACAACGCTGGGCTCAGGGAGCATCGGCACGGGACAATTTTCTATACCTAATATTGTGATCATCGCGATAATCGTCTGTCTTATCGTATGGGTCATGTTCAACAAGACAAGACTCGGCAAAAATATGTATGCGATCGGCGGTAATGAGCAGGCTGCGAAAGTATCGGGCATTAATGTTTCCAGAAACCTGATCATCATTTATTCAATCGCTGGCGCATTGTATGGCCTGGCTGGCGTGCTAGAAGCGGCGCGTACGGGCGGCGCTACGAACAACTATGGAAATATGTACGAGCTTGATGCAATTGCTGCTTGTGTTGTCGGTGGAGTCTCGACAACAGGCGGAATTGGCAAGGTTCAAGGTGTGATGGCCGGGGTACTTATTTTTACAGTGATCAACTATGGATTGACATTTATCGGTGTCGGTCCGTATTGGCAGCAAATTATTAAAGGGGCGATTATCGTTGCGGCTGTAGCTTTTGATATGCGCAAATATGCGGCTAAAAAGTAATTATTCCCATAAATTACTCATGCAGTATTCGGACAGTCATGTTAGAATATGACATGATACTCCAAAGAATGTAAGGAGTCTGAGGGAGGAATATACAGCATGAATAAATCAAAGGTGGCAGCGTTTCTGTCAGGTGTGATGTTATTCAGCTTGACAGCTTCGCTAGCAGCGGCTCCATTGTTGACAGGCTCGGGAACGATCTTTGCGGCCACAGCAAAAACAACTCAGGCATCGGCCAAGCAGATGGCTGCCGTATATGCGAAAATCCAAGCTGAAAATGCGGCTAAGGTAGTCGCTTTGGTGAATGTGGAACGAAAAAATGCGGGACTGAAGCCGCTTGTTGTGCATACGAACTTATCCAAAATGGCTAAAGACAAAGCAATTGATATGTACAAAAATAACTATTTTAGTCACAGCTCGCCCAAATATGGATCGCCGTTCGACATGATGGATGCCTACAATATTACTTACCTTTATGCAGGCGAGAATATTGCCAAAGGGCAGAAGACGCCTTCTGAGGTCGTATCGGCATGGATGAACAGCCCGGGGCACAAAGCTAATATCTTGAATTCCAAGTATACTTTAATCGGCGTGGGCTATTACAATGGACACTGGGTTCAGGCGTTTATTGGAAAATAAAAACGGCATGGATAGTTTTTACCCGGCAACTAGGTTTGCCGGGTAATTATTTTTTTGAATAGACTCTTTCATGAACAAGAGCTGTTACGTCATTCTCAAAGGATGACGTAACAGCTCTTGTTCAAGCTTAAAAAATGGGTTATGCAGGGGTCGAACCTGCGACCTGCCGATTAAGAGTCGGCTGCTCTACCAGCTAAGCTAATAACCCTTAGGATTCCTGCAAAAAATATTATACTCCTTTCTTTTTTGAAAATCTAGTTTTTTTATTTGGTTTTTTTATGGATATTACTAAAGGGGGGGACAAGCTGGATTTGCTTATTATTATAAGAAGTTTTATGTTAGATATTAGCTGGAAAGGTTATTAAGGAACAAATGAATCGGAAATAATGGCACAGGAGGACAAGGATCAAAAATGAATTCCACATCACGAATTTGGCGGACAACGGGGATATTATCGTTGTTGTCCACCTTATTGCTTATTGCCGGATTTCTGTACGCGGTGAGAGATGTGATATATCCTGGAGCGGCGGGAAGCGGTGCCGGGCTGAATCAAGGAGCGACCGAAAAATCTAGTGAAGAGTCTGGCCAACCGTTAGAGGAGGCGGACGTGCTGAATGTCGCAGCGATTGGTGACTCGCTTTCCAAAGGGACGGGTGACGATACCGGGAAAGGGTTTGCCCGACGATTCGTGGAACTGATCGTGGAGCAGGGGAAAGATTCCAAGCTGGTGAACAATCTTGGCATTAACGGTTTGACGACGGCTGGTCTCATGGCTCTATTGGATGAAAAGGGAGTCCAATATTCATTAAGCCAGGCTGATATCATCATTTTGTCCATCGGTGGAAATGATCTGTTTGATGGGGCGGGGAATATGCAGTCCGGGGGAAGGATGCCCACGGAATCAGAGCTGGAGCAAACCGTGACGCAAGCATCGAAGCAACTGGGGATGATCGCCGATAAAATTCTGGAGCTGAATCCTGAGGCGCAGCTTGTCTACATTAGCTTATATAACCCGTTTTCCGATTTGCCCGGAATGCGGAAAATTGGCGATGAAGCCGTATCGCGCTGGAATCATACCGTTACGGATGTTTTTCAGGAGCGGGAAAGAACGCTTGTCGTGCCGACCTTCGATTTATTTACATACAACTCGCAGAAATATTTATCCAGTGACCATTTTCATCCAAATGGGATAGGGTATCAGATGATTGCTGAACGGATTATGCAGGGCATTTATTGACGATGCAGCATCAATCATGTGCAAGCAGACATGGCATAAGGAGTGAGATAGATGACGGCGACGGATGAGGCTGTGAAGGGACAAGAACAAAAGGGACGGCAAGCGGTGCTCAGTGTCGAGCGCCTTCGGAAGAAGATCGGACGCAAATGGATCGTACAGGATGTGACGTTCGAAGTACATGAGGGCGAGGTATTTGGTTTTCTTGGCCCCAATGGAGCAGGCAAGACGACAACGATCCGAATGCTGGTCGATTTGATACGTCCGACCGAAGGGAAGGTGACGATCTGTGGCTATGATGTGAGAAGACAGCCAGAGCAGGCGCTCGCGTATGTAGGTTCGATTGTCGAGAATCCTGAGATGTATCCTTATTTGACCGGATGGGAAAATCTGCAGCATTTTGGCCGGATGTTGTCCGGTGTGGATGAGCGGCGGATTGCCGAGGTGGTGGAAATCGTTGGTCTTGACCAGCGTATTCATGATAAAGTTAAGACATATTCGCTTGGCATGCGGCAGCGTCTCGGGATTGCACAGGCCTTGCTTGGACGACCCAGGCTGTTGATTCTGGATGAGCCGACGAATGGGCTCGATCCGAAGGGGATCAAGGAGCTGCGCCTCTTTATTCGGCGGCTTGCCGAAGAGGGCTTAGCCGTATTTGTGTCCAGTCATTTGCTTAGCGAAATTCAATTACTATGTGATCGTGTAGCGATTATTAGCCGAGGCCGCGTGCTTGCGGTAGGCGCCGTCGAAGAGTTGATCTCAGAAAACTCCAATTATATGATATGGGAGCTTGCCCCCCGCGACCACGGGCTCAAACTGCTGGAGGCAGCCGGGGTTACGTTAATTCCTGACGCGGATGCGGTGCTGGATGCTACAATCATTGCTGGAATGAGCGAAGAGGCCATTGTTACGCAAATGGTGCCTGAGGATGTCCAAGCAATCCTTCCTCGCCTTGTGGCCGAGGGCATCCAAATTCACGCTGTTCAAAGAATCAATCCTACATTAGAGCAGCTATTCCTGGAATTGACGGAAGGTGAGAGTATTGAATAGTATGATGGCATTAGTGAAAAATGAAACGATCAAGATGATCAAGAAGAAGCGCTTTTATGTCATTCTGCTGGTTCTGCTCGTTCTTGTACCTATGTTCTCTTATGCACAATTGAGGGCAGCTGAGGATAAACGGAGTAAATTCGGCACAGATTGGCGCCGGGAGGTACAACAGGCGATTACCGATAATCAAAACTCGCTGGGCAGCGACCGCGTGCCGGAGGAGTGGAAGAAATACCGCCAAATTTATATTCAGCAGATGAAATATTACTTGGAGCAGGATGTGAACCCTAGGCAGCCGGGAGCCGTCGCTTTCACGAAGGAATTCTTGGATAATGCGGCGACTTTATTTATTCCGCTGCTCATTATGGGGATCGGGTCGGATATCATTTCTTCCGAACGAACGAGCGGGACAATCAAAATGCTGCTGACACGGCCGATCAGACGCTGGAAAGTGCTGATGAGTAAGCTGATTACTCTGCTGATGTTCGTATCGCTCATCGTCGTGTCCACGTTTGTTGTCTGTTATTTGGTGTCCGGATTGTTCTTTGGCTATAAAGGTTTCAATTTGCCGGTGTTTACCGGATTTAAGCTTCAAGGTGCAGATGTCGATATATCAGGAGTACACGCTGTACCTCAGTGGAAATATATATTGATGCAAATGGGGCTAATCTGGTTTGTTAGTACTATCGTGGCTATGCTAGCATTCATGGTGTCTGTACTCGTCCGCAGTACGGCGGCAAGTATAGTAATTATGATGGCCGCGTTAATTGCCGGCAATATTCTCACGAATTTAGCCTCAGCATGGACGAGCGCGAAATATTTATTTATGGTGAATTTAGGATTGACGCAATATTTGGCGGGAACGCCTGCTCCGATTGAGGGAATGACGCTTGGTTTCTCGCTGGCGGTGCTTGCCGCTTGGGGGTTTGTTTCACTTATTGTTTCATTCCTTGTCTTTACGAAACAGGACATCATGAATTAAAATGTACAAGGAAACCAAAACATCTGTTTGCATTTATGATTAAAATGTCTACATAAAGAAGTATAAAAGGGGGAGCATGAATGGCCGATCAAATCGATTTGTTTGAGGACGCTGCCTTGCCAGGGGCAGGCACAGCGGCTTCAGGATACGACGCGGACGACATTCAAGTGCTCGAAGGGCTTGTCGCGGTACGCAAACGACCTGGTATGTATATCGGTAGTACGAGCTCGTCGGGACTTCATCATTTGCTGTGGGAAATCGTAGATAATGCCGTAGACGAGCATCTGGCAAAGTACTGTTCAAAAATCGATATTTCACTGAATAAAGACGGTTCAGTCACGGTATTCGACAATGGGCGAGGCATTCCAACGAGCATTCACAAAACCGGGATTCCAACCCCGCAGGTCGTGTTCACGATTCTGCATGCTGGGGGGAAATTTGGCGGTTCAGGCTATAAAAAATCAGGCGGCCTGCACGGTGTTGGCGCTTCGGTAACGAATGCGTTGTCTGAGTGGCTTGAAGTAGATATTTATCGTGATGGTAAAATTCACCGCCAGCGCTTTGAGTATTGGGTTGATAAAAAAGGGGTAGAGCATGTCGGCGAGCCAGTGACCGGTCTAGAAATCATCGGCAACACGAACCGGACTGGAACAAAAGTTACGTTCAAGCCGGATATCCGCGTATTTCCTGCAGGTATCGGGCTTAACTATGATACGCTGGCTGAGCGTTTGCAAGAGATTGCCTTCTTGAATTCCGGGCTCAAAGTTACGTTGAAGGACGAACGCTCTGATCGTGCGGACGAGTTCTTCTACGAGGGTGGAGCAAGTCAGTTTGTCCAGTTTCTGAATGAAGGCAAGGATGTGCTTCATGATGTAATCCACTTTTACGCGGAAAAAGAAGATGTCGAGGTCGAGGTTGCTTTGCAATATAACAGCGGATATACCGAGACGCTGGTCTCGTTCGTCAACTCGATTCCTACTCGCGGAGGAGGCACACATGAGACGGGCTTCAAAACAGCTTATACGAGGGTAATGAACGATTACGCGCGTAAGAACGGCATCTTGAAGGAAAAGGACAAGAATTTGGAGGGGACGGATCTGCGCGAAGGGATGATGGCGGTCATCAGCGTGAAAATGGCGGAGGTTGAGTTCGTTGGCCAGACGAAGGATCAACTCGGCAGCGCCTCAGCCCGTAGTACGGTAGATACCGTCGTGTCGGACAATATAGCGCTATTTCTGGAGGAAAATCCACAGGTTGCGCAATTGCTTATTAAGAAGGCTGTACAGGCATCCAAGGCGCGCGAAGCAGCTCGCAAAGCCAGGGATGATATGCGAACGGGAAAAAAGCGCAGCGAGAGCTCTAATCTCGGCGGCAAGCTGACACCTGCCCAATCGAAGGATTTTACACGCAATGAGCTGTTTATCGTTGAGGGTGACTCAGCCGGGGGGTCCGCTAAGCAGGGACGGGACTCGAAAATCCAGGCTATCCTTCCGTTGAAAGGGAAGCCGATGAACCCGGAGAAGGCGAAGCTCGCGGATATATTGAAGCATGATGAGTATCGTTACATTACTTCGGCAATCGGCGCAGGAATCGGGACGGAATTTGCGCTAGAAGACAGCAATTATTCCAAAATCATCATTATGACGGACGCGGACACGGATGGTGCGCATATCCAAGTGCTGCTGTTGACTTTCTTTTATCGCTATATGAAACCGCTGATCGATGCGGGACGGATATATATTGCCCAGCCCCCGTTATATAAAATTACGCGTAAATCCGGCAAGCTGGAGACCGTAAGATATGCATGGACCGATGAGCAGCTTCAAAACTATTTGAAGGAATTTGGTAAAAACTTTGAATTGCAGCGTTATAAAGGGCTCGGTGAAATGAACCCTGATCAGCTCTGGGAAACCACGATGAATCCGGAGACGCGCACATTGCTCCAAGTAAGGATAGAAGACGCAGCGAAGGCCGAACGCCGCGTGTCCACGTTGATGGGCGATAAGGTCGATCCGCGAAAGCGCTGGATCGTCGAGAATGTAGATTTCACGGAGTATGAGGAATAGAGGGTGACATGATTTGAGTTTATTGGAGAACTTTTTGCCGGCCTATCTGGAGGAAGTCGTTGGTGACCGGTTTGGCCGTTATTCCAAATATATCATTCAGGATCGCGCCATTCCCGATGTGCGCGATGGGCTGAAGCCCGTTCAAAGACGGATTCTATATGCCATGTACGACTCGGGAAACACCCCGGATAAGCCATATCGCAAATCCGCTAAGACTGTCGGAGACGTGATGGGGAACTATCACCCACATGGCGATTCTTCGATTTATGAGGGGATGGTGCGCATGGCGCAGCCCTGGAAGATGGGGCATGTGCTCATCGATGGCCACGGAAACTGGGGTTCCCAGGATGATGACCCGGCGGCAGCCATGCGTTACACCGAGGCTAGATTGTCGCCGATTGCGCTGGAGTTGCTTCGGGATATTGAGAAGAGGACAGTTCCTTTTAAAGATAATTTTGATAACACGGCGATGGAGCCCGTTGTACTTCCTTCGCGTTATCCCAATCTGCTCGTCAACGGCGTAAGCGGAATTTCTGCTGGATTTGCTACCGAAATTCCGCCGCATAACCTGCGCGAGGTGATCGATGCCTGTGTTGCGGTGATGGAGAAGCCAAACATGAGCTTGGATGAGATCCGCACTTATGTGAAGGGGCCTGATTTTCCAACCCGTGGTATTATTATGGGAGAAGAAGGTATCCAGGAAGCGTATGAGACAGGCAGGGGCCGCATTTATATTCGTGCGAAAACAGAAATCGAATCACTGCGCGGTGGAAAGCAGCAAATCGTGATTACAGAAGTTCCCTATCAGGTCGTTAAATCTCGCCTAGTTACGGCCATGGAGAACATACGCATAGAGAAGAAGGTCGACGGGATTGCTGAAGTACGTGATGAGAGCGGACGCGAAGGACTGCGGATTGTTGTCGAGCTGCGCAAGGACGCTGATGCCAAAGGGATTTTGGCTTATTTGCTGAAGAAAACCGACTTGCAGGTGACATATAACTTTAATATGGTAGCGATTGTGAACAAAGCGCCTCGTCAGCTTGGGCTAAAAGCAATTCTCGAAGCTTATATCGCGCATCAGCGTGAGGTAGTGACTCACCGGACGCAGTATGAGCTGGAGAAGGCAGAGGATCGGGCTCATGTTCTTGAAGGCTTGGTTAAAGCGCTGAACATATTGGATGAGGTCATAGCAGCCATCAAGGCTTCAAAGAATCGGCAGGATGCGCAGAACAATTTGCAAACGATGTTCGGCTTTACCGAGCGGCAAGCGGATTCGATCCTGACCTTGCAATTGTATCGATTGACGAATCTGGAAATTACGTCTTTGCAGAAGGAACTGAATGAACTTCAAAAGAAAATAAATACCCTTCGGGGAATTTTGGATAGCGACAAGAAGCTGATCGCGGTCATTAAAAAGGAATTGCTTGAAATCCGGGATAAATACGGCATAGATCGCCGTTCAGAAATTCAGGAGGAAGTAGAGGAAATTAAGGTTAACCTGGAGGTTATGGTCGCTCAGGAGGATGTCCTCGTGACATTGTCTAACGAAGGATATATTAAGCGTACGAGTATGCTGTCCTTTACCCGCTCCGGTGGAGAACTTGAAGGATCGGGTGTGAAGGAAGGAGACTACGTGAAGCACGTCTTAGAGGTTGATACACTGCAAAATGTGCTGATATTCACGCAGCGCGGGCAATATTTTGTACTTCCGGTGCACCAAATACCCGAATTCAAGTGGAAGGATAACGGGACTGCGATTGTCAACGTTATCGCTTTGGCGAAGGAAGACCGGATCGTTAGCGTTATTCCCGTAAAAACTTTTGACGAACCAGACACGAGCCTCGTCTTCGTCACAAAACAGGGACAGGTCAAACGTACGTTGCTTAAAGATTACGAAACGAAGCGGTCTGGAGCTGTTGCTGCGGCAAGGGTTGCGGACGGAGATGAAATTATCCAGGTGCAGTTAAGCCAGAGTAATGCTGATATTTTGCTGTTAACGAAGGATGGTATGGCCATTCGCTTTGCAGAAAATGAAGTTAATCCGATGGGACGCGTCACTGCTGGCGTCAAGGGCATCGGCTTGAAGGACGATGACGAAGTAGTGAGTGCGCTTTGGGTGGAAGGCGATGAAGGCGAAATCCTCGTTGTCTCAGATCTTGGATATGGCAAGCGCAGCCTGCTGTTGGATTATCCTATGCAGAGCCGCGGCGGTCGCGGGGTGCAGACGTTTGAGTTCAAGGAAGGCAAGCGCGTGAAGCCGAACGGAAGCCGCATCGTGGGTGGATTCTATTGCAAGGAAGCATTCAATATCATGGTGATGACGAAGCAGGGCGAGTCCTATATCTTTAACTCGGAGTCCGCACCGATAGGTGATCGGAAATCCATAGGCAAGGCATTGGCCGCGGTAGGCAAGGGAGACGAAATTATCGACATACTCATTGTTCCGCAGCGCGAGAATGAAGAACCTGCAAAATAGACAAAAAGTAAATTAAAGAAAGCTCTTCTCTGTGTTTAAGATGTCTGAGGAGAGCTTTCTTCATATAATTAGGCAGTCAGCATGTTCTGGTTGGTCTTTTAGAGGAGTAACTACTAAATACCTTGATGGTTTATTAAAATGGTAACAAAATGGAGGGTGGGTGGAATGGGGAAAGACCATAGAGTTATATATCGTGAAATTCAAAGACCGCATCAAATTTGGATATGGGCGTTCGTCTTACTTTTTGCTTTATTTTCTTGGTACAGCGTGATTCAACAAGTTTTTATAGGAATTCCACTTGGGAGTAAACCTGCCCCGAACATATCTCTAATCATTTTTTGGCTAATTTTTGGGATTATTTTTCCTGCAGTATTGATATGGTTTATAAAACTAATCATTGAAGTTCGTGCTGATGGGGTTTATATCCGCTTTATGCCCTTTCATCTTCAGTATCGAAGGTTTTTATATAAGGATATAGTTAATTATGAGCTTATTGAATATCGTTCTTCCGAATTTGGAGGTTGGGGAATTCGTGTAAATATGAAGGGAGAAAAATCTTATACTATGCATGGCAAACAAGGGATAAAGTTGAAATTGAAAAATGAAACGGTAGTTTTTGGGACACAGAAACAAAATGAAATTATAAATGCTATTGATTCATTAAACGAGAAACATTAGAAATTATTATTCTTAACAGAGGCTTTAGTTCAGCAAGAAAGGAGGAAACCTTAATAAGGTTTCCTTTTCATTCTATTTTCAACATTATATTTTAACAGAGCGTTGTTTTATTCCCTACTCGACCTTTCTATACAAGATTTGACTATGAGCTGGCCTGCAAATTGGAGGATAGATGCTCAATAAAGGCTTGAACAGCCGTATCCATATATGTGTCTTTGCGGTATACGATGCCGACGCTTCTGTACGGTGAGGGCTCGGCTATCGGAATGCTGATCAAGCCCGGATCCTTTAATGTCGCGGTGTAGGATTTAGGCACGACTGTTAACCCTACGTGATGGGCTACCATCTGGCATTGGGATTCCAGGGTGGATAGTTCTATGACGGGGCTAAGCTGTAAGCCAATCTCAGCGCAGGCCGCATCGAGCATCTGCCGTGCGAGAAACCTCGGAGGAAACAGGACGAGAGGCGACTTGGCAAGCTCATCCAGTTCAATGTTGTCTAATTTTGCAAAAGGATGATCGCTGGGGACAATAACGACGAGTTCCTCTTTATATAAAGGGAGGCTAACGAGTTGTTCATCTTTCAGCGGCAGAAATACAACTCCTAAATCTAACTTGTTGCTTAGCAGCCGCTCACGCGTCTCCTCGGTAGCCAGCTCCATTACGGATAGCTCAATACCAGGGAACTGGCGGTGAAAGGAGATGAGGGAATGAATCAGCAGATGATTTCCCGAGCAGCCGATTCTCAGTCTGCCCCTTCTCATTCCAGTAAGTTCGCCGATCACGAGCTTGGCTTGATCTAACTCATGGAATATGCGGCGTGCATGCTCAAGCAGTACGAAGCCGGCTTGTGTAAGATGTATTTTTTTACCCGATCGGTGAAAAAGCGGTGTGCCTAACTCCTCCTCCAGCAAACGGATTTGGTGGCTAAGCGTCGGTTGGGATATGCCGAGATTCTCGGCAGCTTTTGTAAAATGCAGTTCCTCGCTTACTGCGATGAAATATTCTAGCAGCCGATGTTCCAAGTTACTCCTCCTATTGATAGATATGATCTATGATTATAATCGATACCATATTATTGATCAATAATTGAATCAACGTTATAGTAAGAATAGAGTTATTATTCGAGAGGACGTGTCGTAGTATGGATAGCTTGCACATTGAACTAAGTCAGAATTTAAAGCAGAAGCCGGAGCCGAGCGCTCTGGGCTTCGGGCAATATTTTAGCGATCATATGTTTATGATGGAGTATTCGCTCGAGAAGGGATGGCATGATCCTAAAATTATGCCCTACGGGCCGATCGCTCTTGACCCCTCAGCGATGGTGTTCCACTATGGACAAGAAGTGTTCGAAGGAATGAAGGCATATCGAACGGCAATAGGGGAATTAGTGCTGTTCCGTCCGGACATGAACCTGAAGCGGTTAAACGAATCTTGCGAGCGGTTAAGCATTCCACAGGTGGAGCCTTCCACGCTGCTGCAGGGGATAACAGAGCTTATAAAAATCGATGCATCGTGGATTCCGTCAGGCGAGGAGAACGCCTTATATATTCGTCCCTTTATTATAGCTACCGAGCCATGCCTCGGCGTACGAGCTTCCCATACGTATAAGCTGATGGTCATTCTCTCGCCAGTTGGCTCTTATTATCCGGAGGGTATTCATCCAGTCAGCATTTACGTGGAGCAGCGCTACGTTCGGGCATTCCGCGGTGGTACCGGGGCAGCCAAAACGGCAAGCAACTATGCAGCCAGCATTAAAGCTCAGGAGGACGCAAAGCAATCTGGATATTCACAGGTGCTTTGGCTCGATGGGGTGGAGAGCAAATATGTGGAAGAAGTCGGGAGCATGAACGTCTTCTTCAAGGTGAATGGTGAGGTTATTACGCCCGCGTTGTCAGGAAGCATTCTGGCTGGGGTAACGCGTGATTCCGTCATTGCACTGCTGAAATCCTGGGGTATACCTGTAAGTGAACGCAAAGTGGCAATGGAGGAATTGGTCGAAGCGCATAAGCAAGGATTGCTTGAGGAAGCCTTTGGCACAGGCACGGCAGCTGTCATCTCGCCGATTGGCAGCATGAAGTGGGGAGAATTGGAGCTAAGTATTGGCGGCGGCAAAACTGGGAAGTTGTCCAAGAAGCTATATGACACGATCACAGGCATCCAGCGCGGGCAGTTGGATGATTCGCTTGGCTGGAGATATCGGATTGAATAATTTAATAGGGAAGTAATATGGATAAATACAGCATGCAGAGCCAGCCGATATATCGGCTGGTTTTTTAAAATTATGGATTTTATTGGAATATAGGAGGATTTGAAAAAGGAACGGCGAATTAATTAAAGACGTGAAAAGACCGATGCCAATCATGCTGTCTTGCATTCTCATATATAAGTGACTCAACTTTCGCAGCTCAAATCTCCAAACAAACCCTTAATATAGCTGGGTAAACCGGAGATCCATTCCTGTAGTTGACAAAATACAGCTGTTTTGTTCTTCTTTGTTTTCGCCTGGGACATTTCGAGAAATAAACTCATGAGCTGCTGAAGTGCAGTCTGGTAATCTAGATCGCGGACCTCATCAGCAAAGAGGAAAAAGAGTCCTCCCAATGTTCGGTCATCACTCGATTGGCGTCGTTCGTATTCCATCGCCAAATATCGGCTGAATACAATCGTGGTGTGGCTAATCAGCTGATCAAAGGAGCGGCCTTGGAATTCGGTTCCCAGTTTTAAGTAGCTTTTGGTGACTTTGAAAAAGGTCTCTATGCTCCAGCGCATACCGTAAATACGTACGATTTCAGTCGCATCAAGCGTCACATCTGTACTTAAAATCGCCAGCCACTCCCGTTTTTTATTCCGGTTGCGGACAAACACAAGCTTCACGGGTAGACCGCAGGCGGTGTGTACGATGATCGAGCCTTTAATATCTTTGGCATTCGATGCAGGAAGGCTTTGAAACACCTCGCGCAGTGTCATTCGCTTGCCTTGAACTAGATAGCGTTGTTTCATTTCTTTAACCATGCCAATCACGGGCAGACCTTGGCCAGTGAGCTCGCGAAGCAGTGGAGCTTGCGTAAACCAGCTATCCATAAGCACGTAATCAGCGGTGAATCCTCCACGTAAGGCTCGTTCCAGCAAGGCTACGACAGCATCCGGCTTTCGAGAAAAGGCCTCCATCCGGCGTTTGTAGCCGTTACTGCGTTTGGAAAGATTCGAAGCCATTTCGCACAGACGGTTGGCTAATTTAGCGGAAGACAGCATGACAAAATCAAGCGGAGCAAAACTAAATCCGTCTGACCAGCCTAGCGTTAGCATAGTGTAACCTTTGGTGAATTTGCCTGTGGAGTGGTCAAATACACGTGCCAAGAGTTCCGCTTTTCTGCTACGATTTCGGCTGAGCACGGAATCGTCAATAATGAACACACGTACCCGGTGGGACGAAATGAGCGATTCGAAATGGTGCACGATTCGAAGACTCAAAGCCTGCAAAAAGCGCCGCCAAGCAAAAGAAGCCTGATTCAAAAAACGGTAGATAACATCCTTGCCGGGAAGATCTGCTCCGCGATCACTTTCCAGGAGTCGAAACCAGTTTTTCCCCTCAAAGACCAAAGAGAACACGATTTGGAAAATCGCTAGACTTGAAAGACCGAAAGATTTAGAAATACCCGCTTGTCGTAACGTTTTTCCGATGTGGAGACTGGCAAAAATTTTGGGAAAGTGAGACTGTTCAGACAGGGAATGTTGTTGTAACATAGGGTTACACACCTTTCTTGTTGGTATGGTTGATTAGACACTTCCATGATACCAAACAAGCAAGGTGTTTTTTTGTCAATACGAGTAAATCTATTGAATTCTTCTTGCGCACTCAAGGGTTTAAGTCATTTTTCTAGGTGCGAAAGTTGAGTAAGTGAGTAATAGATTACCAGCAAGGGTGCGAATATCCAATATAAGAACGAGCCTATTATATCAAGAGCAATGAGACGGACAGGGGGATATCAGTGCATACCGAGGATTTTGGAAAGTTACTGAGCAAAATAGTGAAAGACTATCAAAGCCATTTGGAAGAGAAGCTTGCGCCAACATTAACTACATCGCAATTGTCGGTGTTAGAAGTGTTGGATCAGAACGGGCAGCTGAAGCCGTCCGATCTGATCCCATTTTTAGCAACGACCCCGGCGGCGGTAACGATGCTTTTGGATCGAATGGAGAAAGCGGAACTTATACGCCGGGATCGAGATGAGGCGGATCGGCGGATCGTCTGGATTTCGATTACAGAAAAGGGCAAGGCCGAGGCCGACCGTGGCATTTCAATTCGTCATGAATATTTGGACGGCGTGCTCAGCCGGATATCCACGCATAATCAGCAGCTGCTCGTGTATTTGATGGGTAAAATTTCAGGGACAAAGTAAGAGTTTTATCAATATAAATAGGCATTATTTCAATATCTGCAGTTTTTATCCTCAACTCATATGAGGTTTATAGATGCAACTGTAGCTAAGTCGAGAGGCGTGTGATCTTTTATCCGAAGGGTCACGCGTCTTTGTTGTTTTATTGGGTGGGTAGCCTCCCTTCTTAACATTACTAAAATGTACAAGAAGTATATGGCTGGGATCGTAGTAGGAAGTGGTCGGGAGAGAGGCATGCTGGTGCGAATTCTTAAGTCTTCTGATGATGCTATACATTTTAATGAAATCTACCTAGATGGATTTGATTGGAAAAGTCACAATCTAATTGTAACTTTAGATGAGCATTATGCAAATAGTGGAATAACATTTGAATAGGTTTGATCTAATTAACCACATGCGAGTGTGATAACCTCATATGGTTTTCTTTCTATAACCAATCAAAAGTTAAGATAATACACGTTTGAATACTGACAGTGAGTGGATATTTATTAACCACTGTATTGGCTCTGCATGTAAAGGGAGCAAGTAGATGGGAACTTAGATGCCCCGTCTACTTGCTAATTGACTAAATTCAGAGCTGCCGTGATAACTCCCGGTAGGTCTGCCGATTCCACAAGCTCCATGGCGCCTCCTCGGGAGGAAGGGAGATCAGCTGCGTTTGTTCCTTTGTGACCGGATGCGGGAAGCCGACATACAGCGACCACAGCGCGATCTGCTGGCCGGGCTTGTTGAAGGCCTGGCCGTACTTCTGGTCGCCGTAAAGCGGGCAGCCAATATGGCTGAACTGCACCCGGATTTGATGGGGTCGCCCGGTGAGCAGGGTAACCTTGATCAGCGTCAGGTTGTCGCTCGCGGCTGTTCCAATGACCTCATAATCGAGAATGGCCTCTTTGCCGCCAGGTGTTCCCTTGGGAACGACGGAGACGGTATTGGTGCGTTCGTTTTTCAGAAGTGTGTTCGTAAGGCGGCCTTGACGCTTGGCAGGCGTACCATGCACGATTGCAAGATAAGTCTTGTCAAAGTTACGGCTGCGAACGGCCTCGGATAACCGTGAGGCGGCCTTGGACGTTTTCGCAAAGATCATTGCACCGCCGACTGGTCGATCCAACCGATGGACAAGTCCTAAATACACATTGCCTGGCTTCTGGTAGCGCTCCTTAATATCCTCCTTCAGCAAGGAGAGGAGGTCGGGATCGCTGCTGGCATCCCCTTGGGTTGGGATGTTAACCGGTTTGACGATCCCCAGCAGATGGTTATCTTCGTATAAAATCTCGAAATCCGAATCCGCCGGATTCCGCTTCTCGATGTTGTTATTCGTAGTCATGAATTACTCCTCCCAGCGGCCGAGAATTCCACAAGGAAGGTTCAGTCCAGAATTCGTGATCGGTAGGCCGATTTCACCAGCGGAGATGCTGCCTCCGTAGCGCTTCTTAACGGTCATCGACAGAATGTTGTGAATCACGGTTGGAGAGATGCCTGTCGTATAAGAGTTGATCAAGAAGAAGAGAGGGTTGTCCGACAGAATGGACAAGCACGACTCCACGAACGGATACAAGCTTGTCTCTAACTTCCACATCTCGCCGCCGGGTCCCCGTCCGTAGGAAGGAGGATCCATGATGATGGCATCATAGCGATTGCCGCGCCGCTGCTCACGTTGCACGAATTTGAATACGTCGTCTGTAATATAGCGGACAGGCCGATCGGCGAGCCCGGACAATGCCGCGTTCTCCTTGGCCCATTGTACCATGCCTTTAGCTGCGTCGACATGTACAACGGATGCACCGGCGGAAGCAGCTGCAACTGTAGCACCGCCCGTATAGGCAAACAGGTTTAGCACCTGAATTGGCCTTCCCGCGCGCTTTATTTTATCCATCATCCAGCTCCAGTTCGCAGCCTGCTCAGGGAATAAACCTGTATGCTTGAAGCTCGTAGGTCGAATATAGAACTTAAGCTGCTCGTACGAGATCGTCCAGCGCTCCGGGATTTGCTTCTTCATCTCCCATTGCCCGCCGCCCGAGGAACTGCGGTGGTAGTGGCCGTGTACATTTCTCCACTGCTGGGATTCGTGCTGAATCGGCCAAATAATTTGCGGATCGGGACGGCGCAGAATGATCTCTCCCCAGCGCTCCAGCTTCTCCCCGCCTCCTGCGTCAATGATTTCGTAGTCCTGCCAGTTGTTTGCTACATGCATTAGTTAATCCATCCTTCCGATATCCTCTGAAAAATCATTATCATTAGAAACTATCAAATGAAACGGACAAGCCGTCTCAGTGCGTTATTTACGCTGCAAACCTTCGGATGTTATTGTACCTCATTATTCCATCTCCATGCTACCCTTTGTAACCGGGGGCAGTATGCCAAAGAGCTGTATTTTCCAACAAATTTACTAAAGCCATTCCGTCCTATCAAGAGCAGAAATAATATCATTGCCCTAACTTGACAACTTTATTGCAGCGAGTTAGCTTTGTAATTATTGTACTAGCGTGTTTGAAGCGTTTTGTGGCATGGAGTTTAGCATAGCAAGGAGGTCTTTATATGGTTGAAGTGAATCGAACTAATAATCAGAAGCAAGTGATCGAAATGCATGATGTAAGCTGGCGGCGCGACGGGAAAACCGTGCTCAATGCGATAGATTGGCAGGTAGCCGAGGGCGAGAATTGGGCTTTGTTTGGCCTGAACGGCTCAGGCAAAACCACGCTGCTAAACATGTTGAATGGATACATTTGGCCGACGACAGGCACCGTTTCTGTGTTAGGGCATAAATATGGTGAAGTGGATGTTAGGGAAATGCGCAAGTCGATCGGTTGGGTTAGTTCATCCCTGCAACAAAAGCTGCATGGTTCTGAGAAGGTACAGAATTTAGTTGTAAGCGGGAAATTTGCTTCGATTGGACTTTATGAAAAACCGACGAGTGAGGATTTTGACCGTGCGGAAATGTTAATGCATCAGTTGAGATGCGGGCATTTATTGGATCGTACGTATCAAACCTGTTCGCAGGGCGAACAGCAGAAACTGCTGATTGCCCGTGCGCTAATGGCGCAGCCCAAGCTGCTTATTCTGGACGAAGCCGCCAATGGTCTGGATTTCATATCGAAGGAAGGACTGCTGGACAGCATTCAGGAGCTAGCGCTGGATAGAGAGGCCCCCCACATGATTTATGTGACTCACCATACCGAGGAGATCGTTCCACCCTTTACGAAGACGCTGCTGCTTCGGCGCGGCGAGGTATTTATGCAGGGTGATACGACGGAAATGTTTAGTGGGGAAATCCTTACTGATTTCTTTGAAATGTCGGTGGATGTTAGCTGGAGAAATGGAAGAGCTTGGTTATCCAAAAAATAATTATAGGCAATTTTAGATATCCAATTTTAGAATCTTCCGTTTCATTGTTACCTTTTGCAATGTGGTGCGTATTACAAAGAAGCGGCGCAAGTTAGCCGGAGAATGATATATACATATGGAGGGGATCCTAAATGGAAGCTGTACCGAACAAACCGAAGAAAAACCCAGGATACCGGGGAGCTATTGCAGTCGTAGTTATCGTGATTTTAGCTATAGTAGGCGTGAATAGTGTAACGCAGGTTCAATATGGTCATGTTGGATTGTATAAAACTTTTGGCAAGCTGAACGATAGCGTGCTTTCGCCCGGGATTCATTTGAAGGTTCCTTTTATTCAAACTGTAATTCAAGTCAATACTCAGGTAACGAAAGCGGAGACAGACACGACCGCATCCTCCAAGGATTTGCAGCCTGTATCCACCCATGTTGTTGTTAACTATTCCGTAAATAAAGAGGCTGCTTTCAATCTGATGAACAACGTCGGCGGTAATTATGAATCCGTTATTATTAATCCTGCGGTACAAGAAGTGGTGAAAGAAGTCACCGCGCGGTATCCCGCTGAGGATTTGATTGCCAAGCGTGATGTGGTAGCTGGAGAAATCAGTGAGCATTTGACCACTAGAATGGCGAAATATGATTTGATCGTGAATGAAATCAACATTGTTAACTTCAAATTCTCGGAAGCGTTCGATACCTCTATTGAAGCGAAGCAGGTTGCCCAGCAGCAGGCTTTGAAAGCAGAGAATGACTTGAAGCGGATTGAAATCGAAGCGAAGCAGAAAATCGCCCAGGCTCAAGCCGAAGCAGAGTCGCTTAAACTGAAGAAGCAAGAGGTTACGCCAGAGCTCGTGCAATTAAAGCAAATCGAGGTTCAGGAGAAAGCGCTGGAAAAATGGGACGGACGCCTTCCTTCTGTGACAGGCGGAGCTACTCCGTTTATCGACATTCAATCATTTACGAATCAACAGCAATAAAGTTGTGTTGCACATCGGTCGAATAAGCTGAATATTTGCGAACTCAGAAGGAAAAAAGGAATGCTAGGAATGCTCAGGCATTCCTTTTTTATTTTTGCGGAACCTTATCGCGTTTAAGATCCAGTAAATCGTCGGGATTACATACTCCGTAAAGTTGAGCAGAGGTGGTAAACTTTCCATTAGTAATTGGTTTGTTTCCACCTGGGAGCGGACAACGAAGAACGATAGAATGCAGGCAAACGCCGTGAATGGAAGAACCAATGAGCTGTGATCCGGTAATTTGAGCAGCACGGATATACAATAGACAGCGATAAATAGCATAAAAGAGATTTTTATAAAAAGACTGGTGAGCCACAAAACGATCAAAATAGGATCTAAAGTTTCTATAAACGATCCAGCCCGTAAGGAGCGAATGAGATCGAGATCCGGATACGTCAGGTTAGCAGCTAAATCTGGGCTTAGAATCATCAGAATTGGCAGCAAGTGCGATAAGATAATGATCAGTGAGGAGATTACCGTAATGGAAATGGTTCGATAAACCTTTTGTGGCGACTTCAAATAAGGCATGATTAGGAATAGGAAGGAAAACTCCCCAAAAATAGGCAGGCTGGTGTAAACGCCCATGCTAACATGCTTGAAGTTCAGGTGGTTAATAAAAGCGGGCAGTACTTCAGGAGATATCTCTGTTGATACCATTAACGGGACACTGATAAAAGCAAGTATGCTAACAACAAAAATACCTAAAGCAGCTGTGAAAATCGTCGTGATGCCGGAACGAGCTGCATAGGCAACACATATCCCGAACAGCAGAGCTATGATCCAGGGTGGAGTTCCAGGCAAATACACTTGAATGAGGAAGTCCTCAAGCTCTCGGAGATTGATCCCGGCAAGCAGCAGATTGACTATCGTAAACCATAACATAACGATAGTATGCGGGACTTTACCTACGATCTTGCGTCCGAACTGAATGATTGTCTCGTTTGGCCGCGAGGCAGTAACTTTGTAGGCGGGGTAAATAAAAACAATGCTTAGTAAGCCGCCGAGCACAATACTAACGGGAGTGGAGTAATGGCTGTTCCGGACGTATACTGCCATTAAAAAAGCGATGACCACCGTAAATATGTACAGATTGAACATCGCAAATATTTGCAAGTGATTCACCTTCTGCATATTTGAACCCTCCCGTTACTTTTATGTTCTAATGGGCATACCAGCCCAGCCGGATGAATCTAAAACATCCGTTCTAAGAAACGATAGAACCCAAGCAGGGCTATATTGATATTCCAGGTATCCTTGACGAGAAAATGAACTTCCAATAAAGTAAGCAGAACCATATTTACGGTTACAAGCTTCCATAGTTTGGCTGTATTGTTATAGTGTTTGCGCCAGTTTGCCCATTCATACAGTGTAATAAGAACAAAAACTAGAGCGATTACAATCACGTGCTCTCCTCCTTGATACTTTTGTAAGCTTCGCCAGTCGATCTAATCCTCACGTTAACAGTGGACTCTATTTCGAGCTCCTTGGCATAGAATTCATTCCAGTCTGAGCTAATCTTCTGCAGTACGTGAGGGTATTTCCAATCAATATAATCCTTGAAATGGAATACGTCGGCCTGCGCCGTACGCGTAGTGTTGATGGCTCGCAAGATTCGATTGCGCATTTCCTGATTGAGTGCTTTTTGCAGCTGAATAAGCTGTGCGTCGTCCTTAAGATCGAGCTTGGAGTCAGAGGCTAGAATTGATGCGGTTCCTCTTGTTTGCAGATGTATGGATGGCACGTTCTCCTTGTGTTTTACTTGTACTTTTGTCTTGACGTTTTCAATATTGAAGGAAACCTCCTTGCCATCGGTGGGCGACTCGATGTTGATTATCATTACTTTGATATTTGAGTCGATCCATAACGAGGTTTTCATATCCTCTTTACTTAGGGTAGGGTTGATCATTCGCCCCTTTTTTAGAATAGCGGCTCCGTCTACACCTAGCCAGGTTTCGGCTTTTTCTAGTTTAGCCGTAATCTCGGGTTGCTTGCCAAAAGCAAGCAGAGGTACAAGGATGTCCTCGGATTTATAACGTGTGCGGAGAATATCTCTCAGTGTTGTGTCGATCGTCTCCTTATCCTCGACATAAGAACGTAGCAGAATGGAAATGAAGCGCTCAAAAGTCGTTGGCGTTTCAACAATTTCCAGCGCTTTTCCTGGGGTTATAAATAGGTTGGCGCTAATATGAAAGGCTATATGTCTGCTGATGAAATCCAGCAAAGGATCAAGCCCACGTTTGGCTAGCTTTTGACTAATTACGATATTTCGAGTTTGACCAAATGTAATGTCCCTGGATATGTCACTCTGAATGTCTTGTAAGGCGTGAGGCAGGCTCTTGCCTGTTTTTGTGACAAAGGCAAAAGGCTTCTGACCCTTCTCGCCAGAACCGCCAACTTCTCCAGGGATCATTCGGTTGGCCAGTGGAAAACCGAGGGTGAGTTCGAACTGTCCATCCTCGGTTAGATCGATCAGCATCAGGTTGGCGAATGCGCGGTCATTCAGTTCTACAGGAGACCAGCAGGCACTGGTACTCATCAAGATGACGCTGGATAGTATAAGCAGTATTAGTCTGTTCCTGAGAATTCTCAACCTCATTCCTCCTTATGCTTTTCCCAACCACGGGCATTTTTCTTTTGGCGTTGTTTATTTTGCGTCAGGAGCACAGGCCGTTTTTGCATGGCCCACCAAGGCGCACGGATTAACGTGTCATTTAAATCCGCCTTAGCTAGCGGAGTGAACGGGGATAAATAAGGCACTCCGAATGACCTGAGATTAAGCAAATGGATATAAAGGATGATCAATCCGCAAGTGATACCGAACAGACCTAAAATGGATGCCATCGCCATAATCGGAAAGCGTAGCAAACGTATCGTTAAGCCAAGATCAAAGTGCGGATTAATAAAAGAGGCGATTCCTGTCAGAGAAACAATAATGACCATCGCTGCCGAGACGATTCCCGCCTGTACCGCTGCAGTACCAATAATGAGCGCTCCGATGATCGATACAGCCTGGCCAATCGACTTCGGGATGCGAATGGAAGCTTCCCTAAGGGCTTCAAATGCGAGCTCCATGATAAAGGCTTCGACAACGGCGGGAAAAGGTACGATTTCTCTAGCCGCTGCGATAGTCATTAACAGCTTGTATGGAATCATCTCGGGATGAAAAGTTGTAATTGCGATATATAAGGACGGAAGCAGAAGGGAGACAAACAGAAACAGATAGCGAATCCAGCGAATCCAAGTTGCTGGAATGTATGACTGATAGTAGTCTTCCGCTGTCTGCAACAGCATCGCCAAAGTGACAGGGGCAATAATTGCTGAGGGGCTTCCGTCCACAATAATCGCTACGCGTCCTTCAAGAAGCGAAGCAATGACAATATCAGGTCGCTCTGTATATTCAATCTGCGGAAAAGGAGAGAAGGGAGAATCTATAATCGATTCCTCTATAATGGATGAGCCCAGCAAACCGTCGATGTCCAAATAGGATAATCTTCTTTTAAGTTCCCGGAGAAGCTCTGGTTTGCAGATTCCTTCGACATAGGCAATGACGAATCTTGTATTTGTTTCGCTGCCCATAATCATCTCTTCCGTCTTGAAGTTTCGGCTCTTTAATCTTCTTCGCATCATGGTCATGTTTGTGTCAAGACTCTCGATGAAGGCTTCTCGTGGCCCGCGAATGACGGATTCGTTCGGGGCTTCCTCGATCGCTCTGGTAGAGAACGAGCTAGCGGAGGGAAAAGTCATCATTCTATGCTCTCCCTCTACGATTAGCGCTATTCCAAAATTAAGGACAGTGGATATCACTTGATTGGTGTCTGTGACGATTTTGATTTCAGAGACGGATAATGCTTTTTCTTCAAACAGAAAATGCGCAAGATCCCCATCTTTCGAAGGGGCGTAATTCAATAATCCGCCTATAATCACATCTTGTATCGTGGTTTGATCTGTCATGCCTTTTAAATAAATTAATGTACAGGCCTGATCCGTATGGATTGTAAATTGCCGGAATACGACGTCGGAACAATTGTTAAGCTGCTGCTTCAGCCACTGTACACGGGATTCCAGACGCTCTTGTTCATTGGTAGGAGGGCGACCGTTCTGTGAAGATGGACTATCGTTGGCTGTCCGGTGGTGCTCCGGTGCTGAAGCATAAGAACTGTTTTTACGTTGTCTGCTCAGCAATCTTCTCCACAATGGCATAGGTCTTCACTCCTCTTAAGTTTGAATCCACAGGTAGTATATAGATTTGCTTAACCTTGATTTTTTATTCTAAAATAGCTGTTATTCATATTTAGTGAGCATAGCGGAAGCAATGCAAGGCAGAATTCGTTTAAAAAAATAAATAATGCTAACCCTATGCCAACGAGCAGCATAAATCGTAGCGAAGTGGTTAAATGTTCATGGGATTTTGAACATTTTGTGAGATTTTATATAGCAAAGGATTGCAAAGTCAAAATACCTCTTCTCTACAGAATGTACTATCATGTAAAGTAGGAATAAGTTAAGATACTTTCGTCATTTATTTTATCTGGAGGCCGCATATGCGAATGTCCTATAAACAAGTTAAATGGTTGATTCTCACTATTCCCACTATAACGATTGGACTGTGGGAGTATGTTCGGCATGAATATTTACTTCCCTATATATCGATGGATTTAGGAAATTGGCTTTCCCCGATCATCGTATTTTTGGTATCTATCCTTCTTTTGACGCAACTTTTTAAGATGATGGAGATGATTCAGACAGAATTGAACGAAGCTAAAGCTCATAAAGCTGCTCTGGAGGAACGAGAGAAGATTGCCCGGGAGATTCATGATGGCATAGCCCAATCTTTATTTCTTTTAAATGCGCAAGTGAACAAAATGGAGAAGGCGCAGGTAACCGATAGAACAACGTTCGACAAGCTGAAGCAAAATATTTTCCGCACGAATACGTATGTGAGACAAGCCATTGCGAATTTGCGTCATCCCGCAGATCCTGCTTCGATATCCTGGGTGCAAGGCCTCAAGAACTTGATTGAAGAGCTGAAGAGGGAATCCGGTTTGGATTTTAAAATAGGGTGGGATATCCCTGAAATGCAGTTATCTGTCAAAGATAGAATTGAACTGCTTGCCTTGATTCGCGAATCGCTCTTAAACATTCATAAACATGCTGCAGCCACTGAGGTACATATTGATGGCTATATCATGGAGAATGGATGGCAGTGTACGGTTATCGATAATGGAGTTGGCTTTGATCTGGGGAAGAACTTAGGCGAAAATCGCTATGGAATTCAAATGATGCGGGATCGTGCGGCGATGATGGGCTGGAAGTTTAATATTGAAAGAAATGGAGCACATACGATCGTTACGATTCAAAAGAACTTCCCTTGACGGTATTTGTCTTAAATCATATAATGAGAACGATTATCATTAACGTGAATTAGCTATTATTAATATCATTAATTCTTTGTCTCGAACTGAACGGTTCGTGCTGGGCAGATGAGGAGAACTTAGTATGACGGAAATGTTAGAAAGTACGAAGAGGACTGAGCGTCTGTCCGTATCGAAGCCGCGAACTAGACCGCTCGTCACATCACTGATCATGTTCGGGGGGATCGCAGCTTTAGTTCTTGGTATAGCGATATCAGTTTCATTCGGAGCAGCGGATATTTATTTCACCACGGTATGGGAAGCCATATTCAGCTATAATCCGGAGCTTACACAGCACCAAATCATTCAGGAAATACGTCTACCGCGTATACTTGGGGGAGCCATGGTCGGCGCTAGCTTTGCCGTGGCTGGAGCGATAATGCAGGGGATGACGCGCAACCCGATGGCGGATTCAGGATTGCTTGGACTTAACGCCGGGGCAGGATTTGCGCTTGCGCTGTGCTTTGCCTTTTTTCCAGGCATGTCGTTCAATTTACTTATTCTATATTCCTTTCTGGGTGCCGGTGCCGGGGCAGGACTCGTCTTCGGGATTAGCTCACTGGCGAAGGGAGGAGTAACTCCCGTGCGTCTTGTGTTAGCGGGAGCAGCGGTGAGCGCATTATTGCTAGCTCTTAGCGAGGGGGTTGCACTGTATTTCCGAGTCGGTCAGGACTTGGCCTTTTGGTATGCGGGCGGAGTTTCTGGAACGAAATGGTTTCAGTTGAAAATTATGCTCCCTTGGGTAGGGGGGGCGATCATTGGCGCGATGATGCTATCTCGATCGATTACGATGCTCAGTCTGGGGGAAGAGGTTGCCGTTGGACTTGGCCAGAGAACAGGACTGGTCAAGCTGGCCGGTACGGTTATTGTGCTGGTTCTGGCTGGATCAGCGGTTGCGGTTGTTGGCTCCGTCGGTTTTATCGGCTTGATTATTCCTCATGTAACCCGGTTTCTTGTCGGTGTTGATTATCGCTCGATCATTCCTTGCTCGGCGATTCTCGGAAGCTTGCTCGTCGTCTTTGCCGACTTGGCGGCTAGAATGGTTAACGCTCCGGTTGAAACACCGCTTGGTGCTCTTATTGCATTAATTGGCGTGCCGTTCTTCCTCTATCTCGCACGTAAAGAGAGGAGGGAGTTATAGGTGGAACCTGTACAAGCAGTATCACCGACTTCAAGCCGTCGCAGAATGAGGCGCGGAGTCATCGTGATGACGATTTTAGGTATTTTAATCATTGGCGCTTTTATTGTAAGTATGAATACCGGATATATCCGTCTGTCGCCGGTAGAGGTGGTCAAGACGCTATTTGGAATGGGAACGGATAAGCAGTCGCTGATCTTGTTCGAGTTCCGGCTTCCACGTATCGTGATTTCCGTATTGATCGGTGCCGGATTAGCGGTTTCAGGCTGTATATTGCAAGGGCTATCCCGCAATGCGCTGGCCGATCCGGGCATCCTTGGCATCAATGCCGGTGCAGGGCTAATGGTGATGTTGTATATTTCTTTCTATCCAACGACATCGATGCGATCTATATTTCTGCTGCCTGTGCTGGCGCTCATCGGCTCAGGCTTAACGGCTGCACTCATCTATGTGCTGTCCTATAAGCGGAATGAAGGAATAGCGCCGACAAGGCTTATTCTAACAGGAATTGGCGTGGCTGCCGGGATCAGTGCGGCAATGATTGTGCTGACGTTGAAGCTTGACCCGCAAAAATATCAGTTTATGGCTACGTGGCTTGCGGGCAGCATTTGGGGCTCCAACTGGAAGTTCGTGCTTGCACTGCTGCCATGGATTGTCGTACTGCTTCCGTATGTATTCTACAAAGCTCAAGTGATGAACGTTCTAAACCTTGGCGAGAACACGGCGACAGGACTCGGAACGTCTGTGGAGAAGGAACGTCTGCTGCTGCTAGCGGCCGCGGTCGGCCTTGCCGGTTCTTCGGTTGCGGTGAGCGGTGGAATCGGCTTCGTCGGCTTGATCGGCCCGCATTTGGCGCGGAGGCTCGTCGGGCCGAAGCACCAGCTGCTGCTTCCGGCTTCGGCCATGACGGGCTCGCTGCTTGTTATTGTGGCGGACACGATCGGGCGTTGGCTCATGCAGCCCTCGGAAATACCGACGGGGATCGTCGTAGCGGTTATTGGTGCGCCTTATTTTCTCTATTTATTGACTAAAATGAAAGCATAATATAATCAAAAAATAAAGCTGTGACGAACTGCGAATTCGGCAGGGGGTCACAGCTTTTTTAACGGAAGATCGCCGATCTGGGGGAGAGTTTTTTATTTTGGGGAAATAGCTCTTGATTAATTATGGGAAAACAGGTATATTACAAAGGCACACTATATTTAGTGCGGATAAATATATGAAGACACCATATATAGTGTATTGGATGGTGGATAAGAATGACTCTAATTAAGAAAGATGCTGCCGATGGCTCATCTCCTGTGGAGGGGCTATTTTTTTACGGGAGGGAATACAGTGCTTATTGTCTATGACTCGAAGACGGGAAACGTTAAGCGATTCGTCAGTAAATTGGATGTAGAGCATGTCCAGATTCGAGAGGGCTTGGTCGTTGACCAGCCGTTTGTGCTCATTACATACACCACTGGTTTTGGCCAGGTACCGCAGTCGACCCTGAAATTTCTGGAGAGTCACGGTGATCTGCTGCAAGGTGTTGCCTCAAGTGGCAATACGAATTGGGGCGTTCGTTACGGACTGGCTGGAGATCAGGTGGCGGAAATGTACTCCGTTCCTTTATTAATGAAATTCGAACTTAGCGGCACCAAGAAGGATGTCGAGCGATTTAAACAGGAGGTTAAGCAAATTGTCTACACTTACTCAAACTCAAACGGTCACGCAAACGCAGATTCCCAATTGGATACAGCTTAATAATGAAATCATGGTGCAAAAGGACGGACAGTTCCAGTTCCATAAAGATCTGGAGGCCGCTCGAAGCTATTTTGTCGATTATGTTAATCAGAATACGGTTTTCTTCCATGACCTGAAGGAGAAAATCGATTATTTAATAGAGCATCAATACTACGAAGAAGAGCTGTTTGCTAAATATGAATTCGCGGACGTAAAAAAGCTGTATGAAGCGTTGTATGCGCGCAAGTTTCGCTTTCCATCCTTTATGAGCGCCTTTAAATTTTATAATAACTATGCGATGAAGACGAATGACGGGACGAAGTTTCTAGAGCGTTATGAGGATCGGATTGCTGTTACGGCATTGTTCCTCGGCAACGGCGATATCCAGAAAGCGAATGAATATGCCGATGTCCTAATTTCGCAGGAATATCAGCCGGCTACCCCAACGTTTTTGAATGCGGGGAAAAAACGCCGCGGCGAGCTGGTCAGCTGCTTTTTGCTGGAGGTTGATGATTCGATGAATTCCATCGGATTCGCAATTAATTCCGCGCTGCAGCTAAGCAAAATAGGGGGCGGCGTCAGTCTCAATCTCAGCAAAATTCGCGCGGCAAGTGAACAAATCAAAGGCTTGGACGGCAAAGCGAGCGGCGTGCTGCCCGTGATGAAGCTGTTCGAGGATGCGTTCTCCTATGCGAACCAGTTAGGTCAGCGGGACGGGAGCGGCGTCGTCTATCTCAATTTATTCCATGCGGATATCCATGAGTTCCTAGATACGAAGAAAATTAACAGCGATGAGAAAATTCGCATCAAGACCTTATCCCTTGGCGTTGTTGCGCCGAATAAGTTCTTCGAGCTAGTGGAGCAGGACAAGGATATGTATCTGTTCTATCCACATACTGTCTATCAGGAATACGGCGTCCATTTGGACGATATGGATTTAACGGCCATGTATGATGAGCTTGTGAATAACCCAAGAGTACGCAAGAAGAAAATCGTAGCGCGCGACCTGATCATCAAAATTGCGCAGACGCAAATGGAATCGGGTTATCCCTATATCATGTACGTGGATAACACGAACGATCAGCATGCCCTCAAAGATATCGGGCGCGTGAAATTCTCGAACCTATGCAGCGAGATTGCGCAGCTGAGCGAAGTGTCGACGATTAATGATTATGGGCACGAGGATGTCATTAACCGCGATATTTCCTGTAATCTGGGGTCATTGAACATCGTGAATGTGATGAAGAACCAGCGGATGAGGGAAACCGTTCATCTGGCGATGGACGCACTGACTGAGGTCTCCGACCGTACCGAGCTGGAGATTGTGCCATCCGTGGCGAAAGCGAACCGGGAGCTGCACTCCGTCGGTCTTGGAGCGATGAATTTGCATGGATTTTTGGCACTGAACCATATTCCTTATGAATCCAAGGAAGCGATTGATTTCGCACGTACGTTCTTTATGATGCTAAATTACTACTCGATTGAGCGCTCCATGTTAATTGCCAAGGAGAGAGAAGTAACGTTCAAGGACTTTGAGCGTAGCGAATATGCGAGCGGGGCGTATTTCAAACGCTATGAGGAGAATGATTATTCACCGCGGACAGACAAGGTCAAGGAATTGTTTGCGGGCCACCATATTCCTACGCGCGAGGATTGGCTTCGCTTGAAGGAGGAGACGATGAAGCACGGGTTGTATCATGCTTATCGATTGGCCATTGCGCCAACTGGTTCGATTTCGTATTTACAATCGTCAACCGCTTCGATTGCGCCGATTACGCAGCGCATTGAAGAGCGGGAGTACGGAGATTCCAAGACAATTTACCCGATGCCGTTCCTGAACGAGAGCAATTACTTCTATTATAAAGAAGCTTACGATATGGATATGTTCAACCTGATCGATCTCGTAGCCGAGGTACAGGTGCATATTGACCAAGCGATTTCAACGATTCTGTACGTGAAGGATAATCTGACGACGCGAGATTTGGCGAAATACTACATCTATGCGCAGAAAAAAGGATTAAAGACGCTTTATTATACTCGCACGAGAAAAAGAACGATCGAAGAATGCATCAGCTGCGTCATTTAAGCTGCAAACAGGAGGAAGAAAGCATGACAAAGTTCGAAGCGGTTAACTGGAACGCACCTGAAACGGATTATACAGAAATGCTCTGGACGCAGAATACGTCGCAATTTTGGCTGGACACGGAAATTCCGGTATCCAAGGACTTGAAGTCTTGGACGGAGCTGAGTGATGATGAGAAGAATACGTTTATGAAGGTATTGGGCGGATTAACACTGCTAGACACAGAGCAAGGGAACGTCGGCATGCCGCTGATTGCCCAGCACGTAGAAGGGAAGCAGAAGAAGGCGATCCTGATTTTCCAGGCGGCGATGGAGGAAATCCACGCGAAGAGCTACAGTACGATCTTTACGACCGTAGCCAGCAGCGAGATGATCGGCGATACCTTCCAATGGGTGCGGAGCAATAAATATTTGCAGTATAAGACGCACCGAATCGATACCTATTATCGAGATATTGAACAGGGGAATCTGCTAAGCCTGTATCAGGCGATGGTAGCTTCAGTGTTCCTGGAGAGCTTCTTATTCTACTCCGGGTTCTTCTACCCGCTATACCTGGCGGGACAAGGCAAAATGGTAGCGAGCGGCGAGATCATTAAGCTGATCATCCGCGACGAGAGCGTGCACGGCGTATTCGTTGGCCTGCTTGCGCAAGAGGTATTCCAGCAGCTAAGTGCGGAAGAACAGGATTTTGCCGAGAAATTCGTGAACGAGCTGTTGATGGATCTATACAAGAATGAGCTGGAGTACACCGAGGAGCTGTATGATCCGATTGGCTTGACCCATGAAGTGAAGAAGTATATTCGTTACAACGCGAACAAAGCGCTGATGAACCTGGGGATTGAGCCTGCCTTTGAAGAGGAAGAGATCAACCCGGTGGTGCTTAACGGTATTCGCACGGAAACGAGCACGCACGACTTCTTTTCCACGAAGGGGAAAGGTTATCAAAAAGGAACCGTCGAGCCATTGCGGGACGATGACTTTGCATTCCTGGATGAAAGAGTGAAGGAATCGAATATTTGGTAATCGAGTCGAATTGAATCACTGAATGATTAACATAAACAAACATCCCATGACACTAGTGCAGTGTGATGGGATGTTTGCTTTTTGCTGCATTATATTGCTGCGGCTATTCGGTCCATTCAGTCGATTAAACTACATCGCGCTTTGGCCGCTATCGTGGCTGACCTGCCACTCGGTGCCGAATCTGTCCTTGACGTTGCCGTAGCATTTGCTCCAGAACGTCTCTTGCAGCTCCATGTGTACCGTGCCGCCTTCTTTCAGTTTATGGAATACGGATTTGATTTCATCCAGGTCAGTGCTGACGAAGGCCAGGGTAATGTTGTTGCCTTGAATGTAAGGTGTTCCCGGGAAAACGTCGGAGAACATCACATTGCTTCCATTAATGTTGATACGTGCATGCATGACTAAATCTTTTGCTTCTTTGGGAAGCTTGTACTCTGGATTCGGCGGTGCTTCTCCAAAGGTCATGATTTGTGGTGCTTCGGTGTTAAATACATCGGCGTAAAATTCTACAGCTTCGCGACAGTTGCCATCAAAATTGAAATACACATCAACAGCCATTTGCCACACTCCTTATCGGATTTAGGATGCTTAACTTCCTTATTGTAGCATTTGGCGAAAGGAAAATAAATTAGTTAGAATTTTAGGTTTTATTTAAAATGTTGTTGAAGTGTGTAATTTCTGGTATATTATATTCACGAACGTATGTTTGTGCCTTGGTTTGATTTTGATTCATTTTTTAAAGATTTTCCTTGGGCAAAGGAATAATGCTTACGGAGATAATGAATATAGCGGAAAATTTAACCTTCGCGTTCCAAAGAGCTTGCATCGTCATTTATCCGAACGAGCAGCTGCAGAAAATGCATCTTTAAATCAATATTGCTTGTACAAATTAAGTCGCTGAAAGGCGGCTTTTGTCTTAGTCGACTTATTTGTTAGCGATTGTTTCGCTAAATCCTATTTTCTCGACAAAAATGAAATATAACTGTTTTAAGTTAAACAGGAAAGGAGCGGCCCAAAGTGAAAAGCTTCTTGGAAGATCTCTATTACGGAAAGCTGTATCCTAACGAGCAGATCGTTTCCGATGATCCTAAATATCGTGCGTTAAATCGCCAAATTTCGGAGATGATGCGGATGTGGAGGCAGAAGCTGTCGGAAGAGGATTTCAGGCAGCTCGAAGCGATGCTGGATTTACAAGGGGAGTCGAATTCGATACATAATATGGAGACATTCGTTCAGGGCTTTAAGCTTGGTGCTTCCATGATGATCGAGGTATTGGACGAAAAAGAGTAGCTTTATTGAAGAAATTTAAATTGGTTTTATAGGAACTATTCTTATAAAGTTGCGTCATATTTCTATAGCAAGAAATTAATGTAAGTGGTGAGGAGAAATTCAATGCTTATGAAGCGTGGGAAATTTGGACGTTGCCGGGCGGCACTCGCGGGGATACTGCTGTCGCTAATCATGCTTGTGCCTCCTACTGCTCAAGCAACCCCACCGGAGCAGATGCCGAGTCAGAAAGGGAAATGGTTATCTGATGTCGTGGCGATCTCAGCAGGGGACTATGCTGTATATGCGATTAAGAAGGATGGAACCGCTTGGGCATGGGGAGGAATGAGAGACCGGGGAATATTGGGTAACGGTTCATTCATCCCGGTCAAGACCCCGGTGCGGATGCATATTGACGAGGTGAAGGATATCGCAGGCGGGAGCATGCATACGTTAATTTTGCGAAAAGATGGCACGGTGTGGGCTACCGGAGATAATAGTGATGGCCAGCTTGGCATCGGTGCGACCTCGGATCAACCTGTTCTTGAACCGGTTCAAGTTACAGATTTGGTCAATATTGTCGCTATTTCAGCGAGTGGTAATCAGAGCTTGGCGCTTGGTGCGGATGGAACGGTCTGGCAATGGGGAAGAAGGAACAGTGTACACACACCTTCATCTGTACCTGCCAAACTGGAGGGGATCCCTGCCATCCAGGCCATTGCGGCAAGTCATTTGACAGTCAGTGCCCTAGACAAGGATGGCCAGGTTTGGATTACCGGATCGGCCGTGACGAACATGAATCCCGATCCCCAATGGGAACCGACTACAGTACAAGGTGATGCGATGGGGAAGGCAATAGCTATTGCGACAGGAAGCCAGAAGGCTGCAGCACTACTGGATGATGGGACGGTTGTCATATGGAAAAACTCTAAAGTATACCCTACAGCGGGTGATTTATTAACTCCCACCAAAGTGAAGCCTGCTGACCAACTCACGCGGTTGGAAGGGGGCAGCTTAATGATGTTTAGCAGCATTAAGCAGGATGGCACAGTATGGGTGTGGGACACCTTTTTGGATGAGACCGAGTATACGGCTGTTCAGGTTGAAGGCATTACAAATGCTATTGATCTGGCAAATACGAGCATGCGGGAGCAGTATGCGCTGCTAAGCAACGGTACGGTGATGAAATGGAATTATTACGGCGGTTCAAGCAAGCCATCTAAACCACAGTTGGTCGAGGATTCCATTCGCGTTGAGATCAACGGAGACAAGCTAGATTTTACTTATCCGCCGACACTTGTGAACAATGTGAGCTATGTACCGCTGCGCGGTGTTTTTGAGCATTTGGGGGCTAAGGTAACCTGGATGAACCAAATGAACACCGTCCACGTCAGTAAAGGAAGCATGAAAGTTGTTATAAATCTCCATACGCTGGACACGACAATCAACGGGAAAAAGGTCGCAGACAACCTTAAGCCGTTCAATGAAAACTATACGACCATGGTGCCGCTGCGTTTCATTGCGGAGGCGCTGGGAGCCAAAGTGAACTGGTCCAACGAGCAGCATAGAGTACGAATC
The DNA here is from genome assembly GCF_003931855.1 of Paenibacillus lentus. Classification (NCBI taxonomy): domain Bacteria; kingdom Bacillati; phylum Bacillota; class Bacilli; order Caryophanales; family Paenibacillaceae; genus Paenibacillus; species Paenibacillus lentus. The sequence continues at coordinate 3,311,938 of NZ_CP034248.1, forward strand.
GAGCTGCCAAATCCATAAAATATGAAGGACACCCTCGCATTAACGAGGATGTCCTTTTTAACGAGAGGGGAAGAGATTCGCAGCAGCAAGGGGAACACTCATGTTAGTGTCTCTTGCTGACTATGTTCATGTTTTTGATTAAATTTAGCTGTGATGGTTTGTAATTTGGAGGAATAGCTTTATCTCTAGGCAGGTATTTGTTATATAATATTTTATAATTAAATATAACAATCTTTATTTTGTTATTGTAAATTATTGATTTAGCAGTTAATATATAGATGTTACCTTATGGTGCAATTATTACCGCAAACAGGTCGAGAAGGGAGGGTAGTTAACAAAACGTGAATAAATGAAAAAGAAAGTCGCAAAACCTAAAGATGGAAGGAGATCAATTTATGAAGAATTTGAGGAAAAAATCACTCTCCATATGCATGGCAATGGCTATGATGTTTTCTTTGGTAACCTTGCTGGGAGGACAAGACATTCGGGCTGCTTCAGGTTTTTATGTAAGCGGTACCATCCTGTGTGATTCGACAGGTAATCCGTTTAAAATTCGTGGGATCAATCATGCTCACTCCTGGTTTAAAAATGACTCAGCAACCGCAATGGAGGCCATTGCGGCAACAGGTGCCAATACGGTGCGAATTGTTCTGTCTAATGGACAGCAGTATGCGAAGGACGATGCTAACACGGTGAGTAATTTGTTATCACTAGCAAATCAACATAAGCTAATCGCTATTCTTGAAGTTCATGACGCTACAGGCAGTGATTCAGTCTCTGCGCTAGATCATGCCGTGGATTATTGGATTGAAATGAAGAATGTGCTTGTAGGAAAAGAGGATCGCGTATTGATTAATATTGCCAATGAGTGGTACGGAACGTGGGATAGCAACGGGTGGGCTGATGGTTACAAAAGCGCAATTCCGAAATTGAGAAATGCTGGAATCAACCATACGTTAATCGTGGATGCGGCGGGCTGGGGACAATATCCGCAGTCGATCGTTGATAAAGGGAATGAAGTGTTTAACAGTGATCCGCTGCGGAATACGATATTTTCCATTCATATGTATGAATATGCAGGCGGAAATGCCGATATGGTGAGAGCGAATATTGATCAGGTCTTAAATAAGGGGTTGGCCGTTATCATTGGGGAATTTGGCCATTATCATACGGGTGGCGATGTGGATGAGACGGCTATAATGAGTTATACGCAGCAGAAGGGGGTTGGATGGCTCGCTTGGTCATGGAAAGGAAATGGTGCAGAATGGTTGTATCTGGACTTATCTTATGACTGGGCGGGCAACCATCTGACCGAATGGGGCGAGACGATCGTCAACGGTGCAAACGGGCTGAAAGCAACGAGTACGCGAGCCCCTATTTTTGGGAATTAGGCTATTCAGGAATTCACCAACGACGTAACTTAGGCACTTATGTAATCTAGTGGCAGCAGGTAAGGACACGAACGTATTATCGATTCGTGTCCTTGCTTTGTGTTATTTTTTAATTGAAAAAGATACCGTAGTTCCCTCGCCAGGCTTGCTATCGATTTTAAAGCCGCTACCGTATAGCTGTTTCAGCCGTCTGTCCGTATTGTGCAGGCCAATTCCCGTTCGATTATCGACCTGACGTTCAAGAATGTGCTGAAGCCTCTCATCCTCCATGCCTTTCCCGTTATCTGAAATTCGCACTTCGACTTCATGCTCGCTCTGCTTGATGCAAATCCGTACTTCTCCTCCGGCCAAACGATCCAATACGCCATGGATGACTGCATTTTCTACGAGTGGTTGGATTGTGAGTGGAGGAATTTCGATTTGAATCGAATTATCGACTTCCCAGATGACTTGTAATCGGTCGCCGAACCGTTCCTTTTGGATGTAGAGGTATGACTGCACTAGACTAAGTTCATGCTCTAGCGAAGCGGCTTGATCGGAGTTTTGGAAATCGATGCTGAGTCGGATAAAATTGTCTAGTTCCTCGACCAAGGCGTCCATGCGCTCCATATCCACTCTGCTGAGCTCAGCAATCGCCGTGAATGTATTTAATATGAAGTGTGGCTTGATTTGGGCCTGGAGCCAGGCCGCTTCGATTCGAAGCCGTTCATTGACGGATCTTTTTAGCTTGGTTAAAGATAGGACACGTGATTTCAGCTCGGTCGCCTTCATCGGTTTGGTAACATAATCGTTGGCGCCCACCCGGAAGCCAGCCTCGATGTCTTCGTCTCTGTTGTACGCTGTCAGCAGCAGCACTGGGAGTTCGGACAACGAATACCGTTCCCGAATTCGGGACGTCAGTTCATAGCCGGACATATTGGGCATCATTACATCGCTGATCACCAAATCAAAGTCGCAACCACCGAGTTTTAGCAAAGCCTCTTGACCGCTTGTTGCTGTAATGACTTCATACGATTCAGAAGCAAATATACTCTCTAGCACCTTCAAATTGACGGAATCATCGTCTACTGCCAACAGCCGAATGCGATCGTTGGCTCGCTCCCTCATCGCTGACGTCTCTAAATCAGCTTCTGATGGAGAGGTTGGGAACACGTATGAATAAGGCGAAGTAACCGGTTCAAAAGTCAGCTTGGAGGTATCGGCTAATTTTAATGTAAAGGTAAACACGGAGCCTTCGTTTGACTTTGAACGGGCTGTCATCGTTCCGCCGTGTAACTCGACGAGTTGCTTGCAAATATTAAGCCCAAGGCCGAAGCCGCCGCCTAGCGCGCTAATGCCTTGAACCGCTTGTTCATAGGGCTCAAAAATTCTCTCCAATACTTCTGGTTCCATGCCAATTCCAGAGTCGACCACAGAAACCTTCGCCCATTCCTTCTCGACGGAAGCGTGAATCGACACTTCTCCAGCATATGAATACTTGATGGAATTATGTAGAAGATTGACGAGAATTTGAATCAAGCGGTTCTCATCGGCCATAACGTAGGGAAAGTTGTTAGGAATCCGGTTGCTGAACCGGATCGGTTTGCCCTCGGTCATAAATTGCAGCATGTTGATAACGGTCGCGGTCAGGCTATGTATGGAGACAGGGGTCGGCTGCAATTTGATGCGGTTTTCTTTAAGCCGTCCCAAATCAAGCAGATCGTTCAGCATAAACGACATACGCTGTCCGACCATCATAAGTAATTCAAGATCTTTAGTGCTTTTGTGGCCCAAAGTCTCTTTCTCCCTCTCGGATACGGATTGCAAAATGTTCAAAATGCCATGAAGCGGATTTCGCAGTTCGTGGGCGACTGTGGTCAGAAAATCATCCTTATGCTTGTCCGCTCTTTGCAATTTCCTGGTGAGCTTTTGGGAATCATCAAGAACCTGGAAGTATCGTTTGAACCAGAACGCTGCAAAACAGATGGTCGCGATGATCAGATCGAACGGGTAAGACATCATTTCTATCCGGAGCGCATAAAGGATGAAGAGCCAGATCAAGCTGCTTATCGCCGCGATGGCGGCAAGTAGTAAGAAGATATTCTCTCTGCTGCTCTCAGTGGTTGAACTGAACATGACGACTGGAGCTAACAGGCAGGGAATAAACATGATCAGAATGTAGAAGGGCTGGAGCATAGAAATGTAGGAAGCTGGCAGCAGCAGCACCGATAATATACTCGCAAAGCAGATGATGACGTACAGGAGTGAGCCTGTAGTTTTCAACCAATAAGGTAGATGATAACGAAGCGTCTGTATCAGGAAATAACCACCGCTAATCATGCTGATAAAGAGGATTTTAATGCTCCACTGATAATTGAAAGGAAGCCATACAAGTAACAATCTCTCGCCGTCCAGCAACGTTCCGAGGACAATGCAAGTGATCATGCCGGAGAAGTAGAGCAAGCGCTTATCACGATTACCGATAAAAAATAGCACAATTCCATACAACGCATGGATCATGTAGGCTACGCAAGCTAAGCGAACCATATCATTGGCAAAGTTCATTTCTCGGTTTAGTACACTTTCCAATCCAAACTTTATGGATCGAACCATACCCCCCTTACGTACGTTATCAAAGTTCGCCACTTGAATAACGACATTGAGAACATCTGCGTTCTCCTCCAATGTGTAATAAGCAGTATAGGGGGTATCAAGCGGCTCGTAAGCCTCTTTATGCTTCGCTGGTTGTCCGGTTTGCCCGATCAATTGGCCGTTGACGTACATCTTAGAGGAGGCCGTGATGCTCGTAATATGGAAAGCGTAGGATTTGCCTTGGTTTGGATCGACCAGAATTCGTAAGCGGTATGATCCGAAGCCATAATAGGGATTTGTACTTTGCTTTTTGGGAAATTTCCAGCTGTCCGGAACCGGTATGTAATCGATTGGATCCTCTAAAGCCGTGCTGATCTCACTATTTTGCATAAAAAAGGTGTTCGGATAAAATTCCCACTCCCCATCCAGTCTAACCGTGTGATTCGTGAGCTGTTTCCAGTCTCTTAAATCCAGTTTTCCCTGAACAGCGGTTGGATGAGATGGTGTGGTGAAGAAATGCAGCCAAATGAAGCGAAATCCTGTAAGAACGGATAAAAACAATAGAGATACAAGTAGTATTTTCCTTCTAATCATCATAATTCACCTGAATTCGTTACGCCTTCAAGCTCCTTTTAAATTAAGTATGGGGATAAACTTGCAGTATATCAAGAAAATAATAGTATACGTATATCTATTAACAAATAAACCATATGAGCCCAGATTATATCATCAGAATAGGTCAATTGGAGTGGTAGCCAGGAATAAGGTATCAAATCTACCAAATATAGAAAAAACATCTTGAAAAATCGCCCATTACGAAGTATATTTTAATTAACTTAAATAAGACCATATTTTCCCAAAGATAATACTGGTTTCCAGAAAATCGAATGGGGTCACTGAAAGCGACCGCAGATATAGGAAAGATGGCTATTGTTATCGCTAAAGGGTGAGCTCTATATATGGAATCAGTCGCATTTATGGCTTTTTCAACCATCGAGGGGCTAGGTATTTTTGCATTAATGATGACGATATTCAAGATAAATCCATTGCATTATATTTGGCAAGCCTTGTTCGTTGTCTTACTGATGTCACTCCAAAGTTATTTGCTGCGTAGTGAACTATCACTTTATTATCTAGTACCGATTACTAATATTATGTTATTTATTTTTTTGGTCGCAACGGTGGTCAAAGAACCCTTGGTTGGTGCAGCGATTATTACACTCATTGGCTATACGGCATTCAGTTTGCTGCAGACGATAATCGTAAAGGTCGTATTCGATTCTATTATCGAACCGCAGGCTATTCTGGTCTATGGCTATGCTTTACAGACTTCTAGTGCAATTGCGATCGGGCTTGTGGCATGGCTGCTATATAGGCTCGGGATCGGATTCACGTGGAGTTTTGAAAAAGTCAGGTTTAAGCGTGAGGATTTAATCGTTAGCTCTACCATTTTTGTTGTATTAATATTTTTTACCATCCTTCTTTATCGAAATGAGATATGGTCTAATATATTGTTTTTCTCTATTACACTCTCCTATTTTCTTTATTATGCGGTTAGGAAGGAGAAGAAGGATCATGATCAATTTGATGGCTGATAAGATTGCGGTCGAAATTAAACGAACGGCTCCAGATCACCCTGCCTCAGTCGCCGTTCTTCGCTATTCCATCGCTCTGCTGTTAAACGCCGTACTAATCATATCCATCACATTGCTGCTGTCGGTCTTTACTGGCAGAACGCAAGAAATTATGATCCTTCTTGTGTCATTCGCTATTCTCCGCCAGGTTTCGGGCGGAATTCACCTGAATTCCGGCATGAAATGTGTTATTTCCACTGCTGCGCTGTTTACATTGCTTTCCCTCATCGAACTAAGTTCTTCCTATGTGATGATCATCAATGGGATAGCTGCTCTACTTTGCCTCATTTTTGCCCCATCTAGAATCGAGAAGCAAACGCGCATTTCTGTGAAGTATTATCCTTTGTTAAAATTGGCTTCCGTGCTGATCGTGTGCTCTAATTTTCTAATTATGTCACCGGTTCTTAGCCTTTCCTTTTTTGCTCAGTCCATGCTGTTAATCAAACTAAGGAGGTGAGAATGATGAAGAAAGTAGCCTATGCTAGTGCTTCCATGTTATCTCTCTTCGCTGCGTTCGTTGTATCTACTGCTAGCTTCCTGTATATTTATCAAGGCGAAACACCGGAGGAATTGCTCAAATAATTTTTAATGATTTAGTGCAGAATTAATTTGAATATGAAGCAGAGGGAAACTCAGTGGCGGATTGTTTAGCTGCTGAGTTTCTTTGTTTTTGAGTTTTATTTTTAATAGAGTAAAATAGTTTTTATATGAAATCCCTTCTGTGAGAGAAAAGAGGAACAAGAGATGCTTAATTCAATTCTCAATCATTATCCGCAGGAATATATCGGGGACGCACAGCAGGGGGCGAGCGGCTGGAACAATACGACATACTTTATTCAGGGAAGCCGTCGCCGCTGTGTTCTCCGCATTTATGAAACTCACCAGGATATAGATAAAATTCGATTCGAGCATGCAGTGCTTCAGGAATTGAATCAATTTGCTGTGAGCTTTCGTGTACCTATGCCGATCAGAACGATTACCGATGAGACGATCGTGAAATTGGAGGATGGCAGTGGACGATATGCTTGCATGTTTGAGTACATTGTCGGACTGCGGCCAGAAGGGGATAGTGTCAGAGCAGCTTTCTCTTTCGGAGAAGCCGCGGGCGAATTATTAATGGCTCTGTCGGCAGTTGAGCCCGGCTTGCCACCGGCATACCGACCGTATTACGAGTTGTCCGAGTCTTATCCGGCATGCAGCCCGGATGTCGTATTGGAATTTTGCACTCATCCACCTGAACCATTTAAGGATCTGCAAGAATCACTGAGCAAATTGGCACGAGCCTATCTGGATTTGCTCCAAAAGCTAGATGGATTGGAGAAGCTGCCGCAGCAGCTCATCCATGGAGATCTGAACTATTCTAACCTGTTGGTTGATACGCATGATCCGGGTCGGGTGACGGCACTGCTTGATTTTGAATTTTGCACGAAGGATGTACTGGCGATGGAGCCTGCCGTAATTATTTCCGGGCTGCTGGGTCAAGGCGATCATGAGGATCGGGAAACGGTAAAATTGTTCTGCGAAGGCTTTGGAGGAAGGGTTCGCCTAATGCCGGAAGAGATTGAAGCGATTCCGCTGTTCATGCGCTTGCGTCAAATTGATGTGTTTCTCCATTTTTTGAGCCGCTTCTTTAACGGAACGGATGACCCGCTAGTACTGCGTAAGCAAGTGAAGTCGACTGCCGCTGAGTTGAGACAACTGGAACAGAACGATGCTTGGTTTACGAAAATCTTGATGCAATATATCAGTCTCTAAGACTTCCAAGCTCTAATTACGATATATATCTTATACTAGTGGTTAGTTCACCCCCACAAACAGCTATGACATACACGTATTAGGAAGTGATTACAATTGATGGACAGGCCGATAGATCAGGTTCTGAGGGAAGTTCAACAAAAAGGGAATGTGGCCGAAAGGAATATGCTGATCGAACGCTACCGTCCCTTCATCCTGCGGACAGTTTCTCATGTGTGCAAGCGACAAATCGATTGGAATCATGACGAGTCCAGCGTAGGGTTGATTGCTTTTAATGAAGCCATTAATCGTTATGACGAAACGATGGGCAAGTCATTTGATAACTTCGCTTTTATGTTGATTCGCAATCGGTTGGTCGATGAGTTTCGTAGACAAGGGAAAATAATGAGAGCCGAAAGTGTTGTGTTTGATGATATTCGTGACGAATTTGAGCAGACAGTGATGGAAGTGGCCAGCTCCATGGAAGCTTATGAACGAGAACAAACATCCTCCGAATTGGCCCAGGAGCTCCTGCTCTATGATGAAACATTACAAGAATACGGTGTATCCCTAGAGGAATTAGAGGAATGTTGTCCCAAGCATCGGGACACTCGCAAGAAATTCATTCATATTGCTAAGCATTTTCATGCGCATCGCGACTGGATCGAGATTTTACATAGAACGAAACGTCTTCCGATGAAGGAGATGCTGGATTTTTTCAAGATAAGCCGTAAAACATTAGAGAGAAACCGCAAATATTTGATTGCGCTCGTTCTGATTTATGCTAACGATGAATTTGGGCGGATTCGTAGTATGGTGTCGTTTGCGGATGTGGGAGAGTGATGATGATGCAAGGCATAGTAATGAAAATAACAGATCGTTGTATCGTTGTCCTCTGCGAGGATGGGACATTCCGGAATTTACCGCATCCGCCGGTCATGCCGAGCTTAGGTGACAACCTTTCCATCCCTCAATCGGGCGAATCGAATCAGAGGCATAGTTTGAAGCGATATTTGAAGAAGCATTGGATCTATGCCGCTTCTTTAGTGCTGCTTTTGGGCGTTATTTTCATATACAATAATATGTTGGGATCGAAGCAGACGACGACCTTGGTGGCGATAGATATCAACCCGGGTATAGAGCTGATCGTGAATCAACAAGGCTTGATCGATGAGGTCAACGTGCTTAATGAGGAAGCCAAGCAGCTCTTATCTGGAAAGGAACTAGTGAACCAGGATTTCTACGAAGCGGTTCGATGGCTTTTTGCCCAAGCGGAAAAGTACGGATATTTGAATGCAGAAGCTGAGAATAAATGGATTTGGTTATCGATTGTAGATCTAGGCACTGGAGCTTATTCTATCGATCCGGAGCAAATTATTACTCAAGACATGGGTTATCATGTTGAGGTCTTTACGGCGGATGAGCAGCAGTTGGAGCAAGCAAAGACAGCCGAGCTGACACTGAATAAATATTTCGTGCTAGAGCTGGCGGCAGAGAAGGGAATTAAATTGAATCATGAGCAGCTGCGGAGCCAATCAATTTTGAACTCGCTGCATCAGGCGGGGGTTGATCCAGAGGCCCTATTCGCTAAGCCGCTTCAATCTGGGAAGGATGACTCTTCGAACGAGCTTTGGAATTCTGAGCCGACAGATGGCCTTCATGTGAAGCAGTCTACCGCAATCGGTCAGGAAGAACAAGGGGAAGCTGAGCAGAGGGCTAGGGGAGCCGCTGGTTCTCAGCCTGCTGAGCCTATAGAAGAACAAAGGACTCGTGGGGATCATGAAGCTCCTAGTCAAGAAGAGCAGGTGAGAGCAGGCAGTTTAGATGATAATAGCAGCGCTCGTAATTCAAGCGGAGCGGAATTGTCTGTGCAGAAGCCGCTTGATTCATCCATTGCCAAGGTTCAGGAACGGGCAGCAGCTGATAAAGCGGAGAAGACGCCAAAGACGAATTTTAAGACCGACATTCAAAAGCTGAAGCTGAAGGTCAAGCTGGCGGATGACGGGGAGATCAAGGTCGAATATGAGAACAAAGATGGCCAGCTCGAGGCGAAGGTGGAGAGAAAAAACAAGCAAAGCGAAGAGAAGCAGCAGGGCCAACAGGCTGTCGCCTTTGTCAAGAATGTGATTAAGCATTTGAAACTTCAGGAGAAGAAAGATAGAAAAATTGTAGTGAGCAGAGTTATTTCATCGTTAAATATCAAACAAAATGAGTGGCGTGAAATCGAGATCGAGGTTGAATTTACGAATGGCAGCGAGCTTGAGTTTGAGTCTGTAAATCCATTGAAAGCACAAAAAAACGAAAAAGAGAAAGAAAAGGTAGTTGAGAAAGCGAAAGAGAGAGAAGCCAAACAAAATAAGAAGCAGGCGAAGAAAGAAGCAAAGAAACACAATAAAGACAATAATGATGATGGAGATGATGATGACTAGAATTTTTTGAACGGCCCCCATAAAAAGATCTCATTCAACGTAATAACAGATGTACGAAAAAAAGGTTGGAGGAGGGTTGTGGATGGCGCTGATCAATTGTGATAAATGCGGAGTATTAATGATTTGGAAATCCGCTCATTTATGCAGTGATTGTCTAAGGCTTCAGTTTGAGGAAGTTAACAAGGTGAAAGACTATCTTGCCGAACATCCTCAGGCCAGCATCATGGAGGTGGAGCGGAAGACGAAGGTATCTCTGAGAACGATTCAAGAGATAGCTTTGAAATGATAGAAGAAGATGCCATTACTGGATATGGTATTACTATTATTGTTTTAAAGAGAGGAAGGACATCATGAAGAAACTTAGAGGACTGCTTAGCATACTGCTTGCCAGCATTATGGTTTTTGGCTACTCAGGCCAGATTACTATGGCAAAGGATGTGCGGACGAAAGGATTGGAGGACGGTCGCGTACAACTTGTACTTGAATTTGAGGATATTGAAGAAGCGGAATGGGCTGCAGGCTACATTACTAAAATGCAATCGAAAAAAGTATTACATGGTTTTGAAGATGGCACATTTCGCCCCAATCAGCCGGTGACTCGCGTTGAGGCGATTGTTACAGCGGTTCGCCTGATGGGGCTCGAAGCCGAAGCCAAATCAAAATCCATGGAAACTCAGCTCCATTTCAAGGACGCGGATCAGTTGGACAAGCGTTTCCCATGGGCTAAAGGGTATGTCATTGTAGCACTGGAGCACGGTTTATTTGATGCGTCAGAGGATAAGATCATACCGGACAAGCCAGCAAGTCGCGTATGGGTCTCGAGCTTACTAGTGAAGTCTTTGGGCCTTCAAGACGAAGCGCTTCTCCAAATGACGAAGATTCCTGATTTTAACGATGCCAAGGCCATTCCTGCGGGAGCTGTCGGTTATGTTAATGTCGCGGTGTCGCAAGGAATCGTCAGCGGTTATCCCGATGGCACCTTCAAGCCAAATAAGAGTGTGACCCACGCAGAGATGGCTGCCCTGTTGGATCGTACGAATGATGGCTTGCTTCAAAATCAAGGAGCCGTGTCCATTAGCGGAACCGTGAAGGAGATTCTGTTTACGACGGGAGTCACGGACAATGGGGACAACAAAGCCAACGGACAAATCAAAATTGAGACCTTGAATAAAGAGTTGTCTTCATACGCTATTTCTTCTAAGCTGCTCGTAAAGCATGACAAGAAGTTCATTTTAGCTAATCAGCTTGCCGTAAATGATACAGTGAAATTGATCGTTAAAGACGGTCAAGTTGTTGAAGCAGAGCTATTCATTGCAAAAGAAGCTAGCAAGGACGAGACACCTAAAACAGAGCCGAAACCTCAGCAAAAGTCGAAACAAGATCAAAAGGCGAGTGCAATTACAGAGTTTGAATTTGAAGTTGAATTAGCCGGTAAAGATAAAATGAAGCTGGAGTACAAAAGCAAGAAAGGAACAGCTCAGGCTGAGGTAGAGAAAGCATCTAAAAAGAATAAGGAAAAACTGAAGGGCAAACAAGCAATTCAATATCTGGAGGAGCTTCTTGCCGAAGTGGAATTGACCGACAGCATGAGCAGCAAGGAAGCCGTAGATAAGCTTTTGGCAGCTCTGGACATCAACAGGGATCAAGTGGAAGAGTTGGAGCTTGAGGTTAGGTTTTCTAACGGGAAGCAAATGAAAATCGAAATCGAAAATGACGACGATGACGATGATAACGATGACGACGACGATAACGATGATGATGATAACGATGACGATTAATTAGATAAAAAGCTTTTTAAGGGACCAGTAATCGTGTTATGCGATGCTGGTCTTTATTATGCGCAAATTTGCGCGGCGGCTAATACGTATGAAAATGCACTGTCGCAAGAGAGAATATCTCCTCATGTAGCCATCGTGAATAAAGTGATCTCGCATATGCAGCGCACCGTCGTTCGCATTCTTGCTACGGAGTAGGAGGTTTCGCTGGCCGACCGCTCTTCACTGATGACACAGAGAAGCTGTCTTGTAGCACGACTTCATCTTCATAGACAGCTACACCTATAATAAGGTGTCAAATGTATCCCCTCTGGAATACCTTAAATAGACGTTTACCTATTTTGAGGAGGATATTGACATGATCGATCCCGTTCTGCAATCTCCAGAACTTCGGTTGGCGGCGGATTCCAACCAAGTACTCAACTATCATCGCGATCCGCATAATTATATTACTCAAGTATTTGGCGCACAGCTTCCTGCGATAAGAACCGGCTTTTTCAATGTTCATTTAACGAAAGGCATTATCGTCCAGCCCCACTGGCATACCAATGTTAACGAGATGGTATATGTGATTAGCGGAGAGGTGATTACTTCGGTTTTTAATCCATTTACGCAAAGGCTGATGACGTATTACTTAAGGCCCGGGCAGCTCTCTCTGTTTCCCAAGGGTTGGTTTCACTGGATTATCGCGGAAAGCAACCATGCCCATCTCCTAACGATTTTTGATCAGCCTACACCTGATATTGTGTATGGTTCGGATTTTCTACGCTCGGTTCCGAAGGAAGTGATGCAGCGGGCTTATTGCGTGAATGAAGAAGATTATGCAAGAGCGGTAGCACCGATTAGGGAGTCTGTCATTTTGGGGCCTCCGGTGGGCTGCGGCCGCGACAGCTGAATTTGAGCGCAAATTCTATTTGATGATTCTTCCGTCCGTCTATTGAATATGATCGTGATAAAGACTATACTTTGTATGAATTTATAAGACAAAGACGGTGATCCGAAGACATGGATAGAAACGAGCGGACATAGCGAAATCGATGGCACGCTCCGGAAATTTTTGAATTATAATCAGACAGGGTTTTGAGCCGAATTCCAGGATGAACTAGGATTTCGGCTCAAATTTTTTTGAATCATTTATTTTGCATTATTATCGTAAATTTCTTTTACTGCAACGGGTAAATCCTCAAACTGTATTTCTTGCCAGTAAGTTACACCGCGAAAGGTAGTTGTATATAGTTCGAGATAGGCCCCTTCACGCAACTCTTTGCTAGCGGAAAAACTTAAGTTTTTTTTGCTTCCTTTTTTATTATAGGAGTCCAGGTTATATGAATAGCGGTTGTTTTCTGTCTTCACATTATTATTTTGAACCATAGTATAATAGATCGTTTTTCCTGAAGGATTTTCGGGAGTCAGTTTAGCTGGACTATAAAAGAAAAAAATAAAAGCTGAAATCATTATTATAAATAAACCAACTACTATTAATATTCTCTTCATTATGCCACCTCGCATAGATTCGTTTTAGACAGCGTCTGTTTTCTTTAACCTATTAATTGAAAGGAAAGATCCAACAACAATAAATATAATATTCATTACAAGGAACAGGATGAGTTCAGAATCATTTAAAATGTCCTGGCTGAGAACACCCATGCCAATGGTTAATAAAGAATAGGGGAAGAATAACCCTAGCTTCGCAATGTACATACCTAAGCCGATAAATACGGCACATAAACCGATTCCTATAGGGGCAGCGAAACTGCGAATACGAAGAGATATTCCAAGCTGAATGGTTGCAATGCTGATGGAAGCGATCCAACCACGAACGAGCCAACCTAGAGTTTCTGATGGGAAAGCAGCGGATAACCCCAGTAATTTTCCTGCGCTAAAATAAAGGGCTGCAAAAAATATCTGGACAATAAGAATTAAAATGCTGATTACCCATAGTTTTGCTATATATATACTCGTGATGGAAACTGGGGCAGTGAGAACCATATTCCAGTTATGGTTTATATGCTCAAGCCTACAGAAATAAGCACAAATTATCGCTATAAGGATCGGTAAAAAGAACTCTCCGTAAAATAAGCTAACTTGCGTCCATAGACTATACCATTCATTCTGTAGAACGGTTTGGTTAAAATAATAATTTGCGCATCCGATTAACAAGCTGATCATTGGTAAAATTAATATAATAATCCCGATTCGTGAATGGCGGAGTTTAATCCATTCTGCTGAGATACTTCGTACCATATTAAACCCTCCTATACTTCCTTGCTTGAAATACGCCAGTTGCCGGCTGCATAAAGGATAGCGGTTAGAATTAATGCAATAATAAGCAGTAATGGATCAATTGGTCTTGTTGTATAGGTTGCTGCTTTTTCAGTGAAAAGATAAGTGGCCGGGCTTAGGCCGGTGTAATAAGACCAAATGAAAAATTGACGGATGATTGCAGGGAACAAATCAGCAGTCATGCCTATAAAACCGCCAACCATCCCGAGACAGAGGGCGAATGCCTGATTTTTTAAACTTAATGAGACCCACTGTTGAAGAGCAACAATCGTCGTACTAGTGATCATCGTTCCTAAAATGTATTGCCCCAATAGAATTAGGGGAGCTGGTGATAAAAAATCGTTGGTGAGCCCAAATAAAGTGATTAAAGCAGTTTGTAAAATGACATAGAATAACAGTAATAAAAGGACACAAACATATTTAGCTAAATAAATTTGTTTTCGATTTATATTAGTTGTCATAATCATTTTCCAAGTATTTCCTTTATGTTCCATGTCGCAGACTCGGGAAACGATAATAGCGGAAATGATTGGCAAGAAAAGCCCATTCATGGATGCGACGATAGCTATAACTGCTTCCCATTGAGGGTGGGCAATATTGTTTTTACTCATGGACATACTTAAGGACAGAAAGGCCCAGACCATCTGGGCTAGTAAGAATAAGATGATCATTAGAAATATCCGTTTACGTCGCAGTTTGAAGAACTCCAAGGATAAAGCTATCATTAAAGACTTCGCTCCTTCCCTGTTAATTCAAGAAATATGTCTTCTAAGCTCATTTTGTTTTCTTCGATACGAATTACCTCAATGCCATGATCCACAAGCAATTTGTTGATATGAGCAACTTGAGAATCGCTCATGTAATTAAAGAAGAAGCGATCTTTTTTGGATTCAGCCATAAAGCCATGAGGAAGCAGTGTTTTTATTGCTAATGCATTATCCATTGTTTTTATAGAGATAGATGCCTTGCTTCGTGCTTTTAATAGGCTCATATCCCCTTGAAAAAGTAATTTTCCGTCACTGATAATTCCTACAGAGGTAGCGATTTGTTCAATTTCAGATAATAAATGACTAGAGAGTAAGACAGTCATTCCGTAGCGTTGCGGTAGAGATTTGATTAATTCTCGTATTTCTCCGATACCAGCCGGATCGAGTCCGTTCGTAGGTTCGTCTAGAATTAAAAGCTTTGGAAACGATAATATAGCCATTGCGATTCCTAGACGCTGCTTCATTCCCAGCGAATATTGCTCTACCTTTTTGTTTTTCTGGTTTTCGAGTCGTACAATCCGTAGAGCTTCCTCAACATTTTTGTTTGGAACTTGGCGCAAGCGCTGCATAATACGCATATTCTCGATCCCTGTCAAGTGGCCGTAATAAGATGGTGATTCAATCAAGGAACCTATTTGATTTAAAATGGATTGGCGGTGCTTGCTCCAGTCCTTTCCGAAGATCTTGACATTACCTTCGGTAGGTTTGACTAAGCCCAGCAGCATTTTTAAAGTTGTAGATTTTCCAGCTCCGTTAGGGCCTAGAAAACCATAGATTTCTCCTTCCTTCACTTCCATATTTACTTTATTGACCCGGCATATTTGGTCATAGTACTTAGAAAGATTATTGGTTGCTACAATTGCATTCTCATTCATTATTGAGTTTCACTCCATCCAATTGATCTTAATCATAACTTAGTGGATATTCCTTTCCTAGAAGTGAATCTTACCTTACATGAACCTTAAATTATGTACATAAGGAACAAATCAGCTACTCAAATAAAGATAATTTATGAATTAATGTTATAATGTACCAGGGTGATGAGCATGGATTTGACTAAAAATAAAAAGATTTTAATTGTTGATGATGAATACGAAATTAGAGTCATGATTGAAGGGATTTTGCGCAAAGAAGGTTTTTTTAGAATTTATACAGCTTCGGATGCCCAGACTGCTTTGGCGCTATGTCGTGCAGAAAGACCGGACATTGCGATACTGGATGTTATGCTGCCAGATCTGGACGGGTTTGAGTTGCTTACTCAATTGCGGACGTTTACTCCTATGCCAGTAATATTTCTCTCGGCAAGGGGAGAAGATGAGGACAGATTGCTAGGTCTTGGTTTAGGGGCAGATGATTATATCGTTAAGCCTTTTTTGCCTCGTGAATTGCTATTAAGAATTACGGCAGTGCTGAAACGAGTATATATGCCTATACCAACAGAACAATTTCCAGTCTTTCATCTTGGAGAGATCATCGTAGATTTAGAGAGTGCTACTGTATTAAAGGATCACCGGGAATATCCGTTGACCGCGAAAGAGCATGCACTGCTTGTGAAGTTATATGAGAGCCATGGCCGCATTGTGACTATTGACGCTTTATGCCAAGCAGGGTGGGGCGATGATGGGATTGGTTATGAAAATACCTTAATGGTTCACATTAGACGGATAAGGTCGAAGATAGAAGCTGATCCTTCCAATCCGCAGCATTTATTAACAGTTAGGGGATTAGGATATAAGCTAGTCTTAAAGGAGTAAGAATATGGATGCTGTCAAAGTTATTTTGAGGAGATTTGTAGGTTTCACAATCATGTTGTCCATTTTTTTGCTGGTACTCAATATAGTGATGTTGAGTTTATTAATATCAAATGAAATCAAAGGAGAGGATTCTCCAAAGTCTGTACTACAAAATGTAGTAGCCTCTTTACATAAAGTTGATGCAGGCTATGCTTTGGACGATGACGTGAAAGATAAGCTGCGGCAAAATCAAGCATGGGCCATGCTACTGAATAAAGAAGGAGATGTGGATTGGGAATATCTATTGCCTGCAGAAATACCACGAACTTTTAGCGTTATTGATGTTGCAAAGTTTTCACGCAGTTATTTAATGGGATATCCCGTATTTGTGTGGGAACATAGCGATAGTCTTGTTGTGGTAGGCTTCCCAAAACAGAGCTATGCCAAATATCATTCTTATTTCCTTGTTCAATGGGTCAGTTCATTACCCCTTCGTATAGTTTTAATGATCGTTGGAAATATTGCCATAGTATTACTACTATCTATTATTATTGGCACAAGCTTTGTAAAATCTGTAAAGCCACTAATAGAAGGGGTTCATGCATTAAGCAAAGAGAACCCGATACATGTAGAAGCTAAGGGGATTTTTAGTGATCTTGCATATAGTATTAATTACACTTCAGATATGCTCCAAGAAAAGAATGAGTCGCTTAAAATGAGAGATGAAGCGCGTTCTAATTGGATAACTGGAATATCACACGATATAAGAACACCATTGTCCATGATTCTTGGTTATGCAAGTGAATTGGAAGAGAGTTCCGATGTATCTGATGAACAAAGAAGGCAAGCTGGCATAATACGCCAACAAGGAGAAAAACTACGATCTCTCATTGCTGATTTAAATCTTGTTTCCAAGTTAGAGTATGAGATGCAGCCATTAAACTTAGAAGTAACCCGATTGTCTGCGATAGCTCGGCAGGTCACGACTGATTTCTTGAATAACGGCTTAGATGACCGATATCAGATTAATTTGAATGTAACCGGAGATCATGCAAAAATTCTGGCAGATCGAAAGCTGCTTATGCGGGCAGTCACCAATCTGGTACAAAATAGTATTAATCACAATCCCCAGGGATGCACAATTGAACTGGCAATTCATTATGGTTCTGGGCATTTACCATGTCAATTTATTGTATGTGACAATGGGGTTGGTATTAGTAACCTGGACTTGAAAGACTTATTAGAATTGCCTTATTCTTCACAAAGAAAGACTCCTGTTCGCGCTGGACATGGACTAGGTTTGCCGATGGTAGCTAGGATTGTTAGCGCACATCAAGGCGAACTAAGTTTAAGGAGCGGTTATGGTCAAGGTTTGGTAGTTACCATGTTCTTTCCTTCAATCTAAAAAACAACAAAGCGGTCTTGGTTCTCAGTTGTGTGGAACCGAGGCTGTTTTTGTTTCACGTTTATAATATATAAATGTCAAAAAAATATAATTAAGTTAATTACGAGAAAACTATTTACTTTATGGAATTTTAAGGTTATTATAATGGTAATAAATTCAATAAAAGGAATTAAACTATTAATAGCAAACTAATTTTCTAATTATGATGTATCAGCTTTTTTAAATAAAAGCTATACATATAGAGTTTAGTTAGGAAGGAGGTGTACCTATTATGAATAATCTTAACGTGAATGCAATGGCAGCAATTGAAGACATTAGTGATGAAGAGCTTATGGTTATCACTGGTGCAGCAGCAGTAGCCGCGAGTGGAGGAGTTATTTGTACAATTAGTCATGAATGTCATTATAATTCTGTTTCTCCAGCCGCATGGGCAACTTGCTGTTAAGGCATGAATTTCTCAGAGCACATAACTGTTTTTACAGTTATGTGCTCCATATTTTATACAATGAAATAAGGGGAGGAAATTATGTCTATAGAAAATATATTAAAGAAGTCAACTTGGAGTGACGCAATGTATTTACATGAAAAATATAAATATATTGATCAACATAACCCGGCTGTCAATCATCAAAATGATACTAGAATCAAAATGTGGAAGGATAGATTTGGAAACGACGAGGAGCTACTTAATCATAGGATCACTGCCGAAGGAATGGACTATGATAGTTTTAAAACTATTATCAACTCTGGAAACTTAGATTGTGGTTATACACATTTTGAATGGTACAAGGAACTTGTCAATATATTTCTCAATCAATCAGAATTTAAGGTTAGTGATTATATCAAAATCAATAAAGAAGAGGTGCCATTCCTTGAATTTTCCATGCCATTTCTGAAGAGAACAATTGCTGTTATTCACGAGGGGCTGAAAGATGAGGCTTCGTGGATTGGCAAGAAGAGAATAATCGGTGTAGTGCTATTACTAGTAATGGATAAGGTATTCCATTTATCGGTAAAAACGCTGATATACGAGTTAAATAACTGTAGATTAAACAACGAATTACAGGGTGAGGATCCAACACAAAGATATCAAGACTTCGTAAACCAGAAGATTTCTACCTCTGAAAAAATATTAAAACTATTGTTGGAATACCCAGTCTTAGCAAGAGTATTAGTTGAAAATATGATGAAGATTAATAAAAATATTCTCATTGTCTTGCAACGACTGATTAAAGACCGACAAGAAATTGAGGATTTTTTTGATTTAAAGCTAGGGAATCTAAACGATATTAGTTTTCTAGGAGACTCTCATAATGGCGGAGCCTGTGTTCTTCATTTAAAATTTGAAAATAATGTGAATGTCATATATAAACCTAGAAATTTAGCTGTGGACGTGGGGTTTACTCAATTGCTGGGCTGGTTTAATAATAAACAGCTTGATCAGAAATTCAAAACAGTTAGAACTTTAAATAAGGATGAATACGGATGGCAAGAGTACGTGCCTTATATTGAATGTGCAAATCAGGATGAAGTGTCTAGCTTTTTCCAAAGGCAAGGACAGTATATGGCTATTTTATATGCTATTAATGCTACGGATATGCATATGGAGAATATTATTACTCATGGAGAACATCCTTTCTTTGTAGATTTAGAATCTTTATTTCATAATCAACCCTATGTTCATATAGAAGAAAAAGATGAGTATTCGGCTTTTGAAAAGACAGCGTATATATTAAATGACTCAATTTTGAAAACAAATATGTTACCAGCTTTGGATTCTAACTTCTTATATCATAGTGATTTGAGTGGTTTGGCAGGAGATATTGAACAAATATTAAATACGTATGAAATTTCTAATAAGAATACGGATTTAATGAAAATAACAAGATCAAAAATCACTGTCAAAAAGCATAATCATTTACCTATGTATATGGATGAGGTCATCAATCCCAAGAATTACTTACATAGTGTAAAAAAAGGTTTTATTAATTGTTATCAGCTTATCTTGGAACATAAACATGAATTTATTAACTATCTAGAGGAGTTATTCAAGGGGTGTCTAGTTCGCACGATTATTAGACCAACCATAACCTACTTTACTTTGTTAGAAGCCAGTACGAATCCTAAATATTTAAAGAACGGGATTGATAGAGTATTTCTATTTGATTTCATGTGGATGATTTTGAAGCACGATGATCAAAGAAAGGACTCCATACAATACGAATGCTCTGACTTGTTATATGGTGATATTCCACTATTTAAAACGGTGATAGGAGAAAAGTACTTACTTCATCATAAAAATGATCAAAAGATCATGAATGTATTTACAAAAGATATTTTGTCGTTAACCCAAAGCAAAATACTACGGATGTGCGAAGAGGATATTGAGGTTCAATGGGAATTTGTTGAGAGGACTGTGAGAACTAAATATTTGCTGGAAGAAACATATGCTGTAGAGAAAAGTAAATCTGTAGTAGATGTAGAAAGAATAAAAGGCAACTTGAATAGTACTTACAGTAAAGAAGATTTTCTAAGAGAAGCCATTAGAATTGGAGAATATATTAAGGATATAGCGATATATGGAGATGATGGTTGTACTGTCTCTTGGATCAGCATGGGGATGGACATGGATGAGAAACTGATATATAAGGCTACGGAACTCGGTCTTTATAATGGGGTTACGGGGATTGCTTATTTCTATATGTATCTCGGTAAAGAAACAGGCAATCCTGCCTTTATAGATATGACTAATTTATGCATTAACACAGCTTTGGAAATGATTAAGAAAAATGTGGATAAGAATATCTCTGTTTTTACAGGTTATGGCTCACTTCTATTTTTACTTATGCATAAAGCCAATTTGTTTAATGATGATAAAGCAGTGAAAGAAGGACATGAATTGCTAGGCATTCTCGAAGGATTAATTGATGAAGATAAGCATTTGGATATAATATCTGGATGTGCAGGCACAATGATTACTTGCATTGATTTCTATAAATTATTTCGGGATGAGAAAGCTCTATCAGTGGCAATTCAATGTGGAGAGCATATTTTAGCGAAAGCGAGAACAACAAGCGATGGTCTAGCATGGGTTACCTCTGCGATTAATAAAATACCGCTAAGTGGCATAGCTCATGGAAATTCCGGAATATGCCTTGCTCTTGCTCGTTTATACGAGGTAACAGGGGATGACAGGTACCTGAAGGCTTCTCAATCTGGGATTAAATATGAAGATACCATGTACGATCCTGAAGAGAATAATTGGAAGGATCTAAGATTCGTTGAAGGAACCCACCCTGATGATCAATATGCTTTGTATTGGTGTAATGGTGCTCCAGGTATCGGGATCGCACGTATTGGGATTAGTAAAATATATGAGTCTGACTTAATAAGAAGTGGTATTAAACATGCTATTGAGAAGACGATGTCCGAAGGTTTTACAGAGGTTAGTTACTCGCTTTGTCATGGAGATTTGGGAAACCTTGAGTTAATTATGCTCGGAGAAAAATATTATGAAGAAACCTATTTAGAGGAATTTAGAACTCTGATGAGTAATCACATTATGGGAATGGCCGAAAAAGATAACTTTCATTGGAAGTGCGGAATACCTGGCAGGCAGCAAATTCCTGGACTAATGCTTGGATTGTCTGGAATTGGTTATCAATTGCTTCGGTTATACAATAACCAGCTTCCTTCTGTGTTAATGCTGGAAGGACCTGCAGCCCCCTCTTTCCGAAGTGTGGAAGGTGCTGGGGTGGAGTACAACAATGTATAAAGTTTTCTCTTGGAGGACATATCTAAAGCTCAAGAAAAAGGTTCCCGTCAGATTACAAATGAATCAATACGACTGTGGTCCAAGCTGTCTACAAATGATTTTAGCCTATCATGGTCATGAAACTAATTTTACTGAAATAAAAGAACTTTTTGCTTCTGTAGGAAATGGCAGAGATGGCAGCTCGATGTTAAAAATCAAAGAAGTAGCTCAATTATTTAATTTGGATGCGGTTGGTAAAAGGGGGGGCGCGAACACATTTACTAATGATTTTTTACCAGTTATTTTATTTTGGGAGAATAAGCATTTTGTTATTCTTGAGAGTATTAATAAGAAGGGTCAGTACGTTATAGTAGACCCTTCTTTGGGACGGCAGGTTCTTAGTAAAAGTGATTTTACCCAAAAGTATTCTGGCGTTTTTTTACTACTATATCCGAATGATCAATTTGAAGTTAAAGGGAAACTAAAAAATGAAAGACTGGCTTACTTTAAAAATATTATAGTTAAAAACAAAAAATATTTTATATGGACGATTCTCCTTGCATTATTACTTCAACTGGTAGCGCTTGGGGTTCCAATTCTTATGCAGGTATCTGTCGATACCGCACTAAAAGCCAATCAATACTCTCTATTTACAGTGCTTATAACTGGAATGTTTCTTCTTACGATTACACAACTTTCTTTAACTTATATAAAAGATATATGTATAGTAAAGTTGCAGGAAGCACTAGACAAACAATTAACAAACAACTTTGTTTCTCATATGCTTTATTTGCCGTATAAGTACTTTGAGGTTCGTTCTCGCGGTGATTTAATGCTGCGCGTAAATAGTAATGCAACAATTCGTGAAATACTATCTCAAAAATTTATTTCAACGGTTATTAATCTATTTATGGTGATAGTCACATTCACATACATTTTTATACAATCAAAATTAGTAGCGTGTTCACTTCTCATTTTGGGAATCCTGCAAATGCTTGTATTTTTCGTTTCGAGAAATAAGTTTAAGAAACTAACACAAGTTCAAGTTGTGGCTCAAAGCTTGGCAGGTTCATTTATGACTGAAGTGCTTGAGGGTATTTCAACAATTAAATCTTTGTCTATAGAGGATATGACTGAACAAAAGTGGAGGTTGTTATTTAAAAACCAACTTCGAGCTGTGAAGGAGAAGTCTTATTACCAAACAAGGGTTAATACGATAAACAGTAGTTTTAACTTTTTAATGCCGTTATTAATTCTTAGCATTGGTATTTATCAAATTAATCAAGGTAATATGACCATTGGAATGTTATTTTCTTTTCAATCCCTGGCAGCGTCTTTTCTCGGGCCACTCAACTCGCTCTCTACTATGCTAAACGATTTTGTCATGGCAGATACCTTACTCGATAGGATATATGATGTTTTAAACATTAAAGCAAAGGAAAAGAATGAGGGTGTAGAGCATGCGGAGGAGAAAAACATTGAAATTGAGGGGAATATTACAATAGATAATGTAAGCTTTAAGTATACTGATTTTAGCGAATATGCCCTTAAAGATATTAATATTAATATTTTAGCTGGTCAAAAAGTAGCTCTGGTAGGTAAATCGGGATCAGGTAAAAGTACATTAGCTAACTTGTTGGTTGGTTTGCATATCCCTATTTACGGTCAAATTTATTTTGATAATTATAATCTTGAAGAAATAGAAAAGCATAGCATCCGGAAAAAAATCGGCATTGTCTTACAGGATAATTTTGTGTTTAATAGAACGATTTACGATAACATAACCATTCATTCCCCTCATTCCACGATTGAAGATGTAACTTGGGCAGCACAAATGGCGGAAATTCATTCCGATATAGAAAAAATGCCGATGAAGTATAATACGCTAATCTCTGAATCGGGTGCGAATTTATCTGGAGGACAAAAACAAAGGATAGCATTAGCGAGAGCGCTTGTGAATAGACCTGAAATCTTGTTGTTGGATGAAGCAACAAGTGCACTTGATGCGGTAACAGAGTCTTTAATAAGCCAAAATTTAAGAAAATTGGAATGTACACAAATCATTATTGCCCATCGATTAAGCACTATTATGAACTCTGATGTTATATATGTTCTTGATCATGGTCAAATTTTAGACTCGGGAACACATTATGAGTTGATGAGTAGATGCGAATATTATATGAATTTGGTTTCTAATCAAGTCCAAGATAATAGAACATCTTTAAGTTATTAAAGATAGGACTTGATGTTGAGGGCGAAGCCTTAAGCGTCATCAAGAATAAAGGTTTATGGTAAAAAGTCAGGAGTACTCCTGACTTTTTACTATGTCATAGCGCAACCCAAGCATTTGCAATCAATAATCTCCATGAAATTGACAAATATAGTATTTTAATATAGTATAAATGAATCCATAAAATTCCATATATTAAAATATATGTATCTATTCCTCGTTTGTTTATGTTCTTTTCTCTTATATTCGTACTAGTATTCATATTTTTAACATCTAGATTCAAGTTATCAATTCCTGAACTGACTTCAAAGAATCGGCATCTCTCAGGATTGATTATAAACATGATGAAAGGAGGATTAACGTTATTGTTCAAGGCCTGAGGATCAGTAATTCATTCTGAAACGAGGTGGTTTAAGAGATTAAGAGAGTAAAAGAGTCGGTTGTGAACGTTCTTGATTCTATCCAATCTAAAGGAGGAAAATAAAATGACTGCTGAGGTTATATTAGAACGGAAGTACTCGAAAATTAAAATGTTCTTAGTTGCTGCGGGAACTATGCTCGTTATGCTTGCTTGTTCTGCGGTATTTGCTGATAACGCTTCCGCACACGGTCATGTCATTGACAGCCGTGCGGACTTGTGCGCGAGAGGGGAAAATGTCAATTGCGGCAGAGTCATCTATGAACCGTTCAGCGTAGAGGGACGTGGAGATTTCCCTGAATTTGGCGTACCTGATGGACAAATTGCCAGCGCTGGTATATTCACAGAGTTAGATGAGCAGACTTCTACCCGTTGGCAAAAAGTAAATTTGACAGGCGGAGAGCATACGTTCCATTGGGAAATCGTCGCTAACCACAGCACAAATACTTGGGATTATTATATTACCAAGAAGGGTTGGGATCCGAATTCACCGCTCAAGCGGGCCGATCTGGAGCTGTTCTGCAGATATATTGATGATGGGGCTATCCCGCCGGATGATGTATACCATGATTGTTACATCCCGAATGATCGCGAAGGCTATTATGTAATTGTTGCTGTATGGGATATCGCGGATACGCCCAATGCGTTCTATCAAGTGATCGATGCCAACTTGAGCATTAATCCGTCCGCGCCTACAACGCCAGAGCCTGGCTTTCCAGGTGATCCTAACCGGTTTGGCGAACACCTGATCTGGAATGCTATCCGAATTTACAATGAAGGTGATATTGTCATTCACAACGGGCAGTTCTGGGAAGCTCTGTGGTGGACGCAAAATCAGGAACCAGGAACGACAGGCCAGTGGGGGCCGTGGAAGCTGATCGGTGACGCGCCGCCCCAGTAAGCTTAGGGGTGATAATCAAGCATAATAACTCAGTCATAGAAATGTTTATAAAGTAGGAAGGAGTCCAATGAGTGAAAATTGGGCTCCTTTTGAATTGGGTTGTATAATCGAACAATACATTGGCTCATTTAGACCTGAATTTGAGCGCTCGATCGCTGTCAAAATTATTATATCAAGATAACCTTGATTTTTTAAAATAAACGTGGTAATATTAAATTTGTCGAAATTGAAACGAATTCACATGTTGAACAGAGTCTCATTTTATGATGGAACTTTTCTCAATGTGTGATTTTTTTTATTTTGTGGGAAAATGATCATGTTAAATAATATTTGGAGGTAATAACATGCAAACAGGTACAGTTAAATGGTTTAACGCGGAGAAAGGCTTTGGATTTATCGAAATCGAGGACGGAAATGACGTATTCGTTCATTTCAGCGCAATCGAAGGCGAAGGCTTCAAAACATTGGACGAGGGTCAACGTGTTCAGTTCAATGTGACACAAGGCAATCGCGGACCGCAAGCCGAGAATGTTACAAAAATTTACTAATCTAAGACAAGGCTGCTCCTGCATATTAAGGAGCAGCTTTTCTTCATAGGAGCGGAACAGACCTTTCTCTAAACTTTATTAGAAATGGGGAATGTTGAAGTGAAAGTTAAGTTGATTTTTACGAACAAAGGACAAATCGCTATAGATAATTTCGACAATGGCGAGCTCATTGAGATATTCTCAAGATACATGAAGACACTCACGAAACAATTTGATGTAGAGGCTTCAGTTCCGATTGAGGCCAATCAGAATATTACCGATGAAGGCGCGATAAGAGTATCCCTTACTAACGTTAACTGCGACGTCAATATTTTCTTTAAAGAACTAGGGAAAGATATTAAGGTTCCTTTGAGGAAGAGGCTCGATAAAGACGGGAAATTAGATAACGTATTTAAAATAGAAGTCATTGAATAGCCGGAAAAAACCACTTATTATGCAAGTGGTTTTTTTGTGCTGTTTTGAATCCTGCAACAAGGAAACATATTTCTTGGCTCTTTAGGAAAGAACTAAACTATGTTAACTGAACCCATTGACATTCAAAGAGAAGGTGGTCAAGTGGATTTACATAATGATAACAATATATATAAACCGGGAGATATCGTCTACGTCTTTTACCGCAATCCGCACACCCAGGATGTAGCTCATATCCAGCAGGCGGCAGTTGTGAACCATCCGGATAATCCGCAGGAGCTGGCCATGTTCCTATATGAAACGTATTACCCGCTTTCTCATGAAATGGCAGTCTATACGACACAGGAAGAGGCGGAGCAGGCTTACAGGTATTACTTCGGGACGGCGTCCGAGGAGAGCTTCGAATGATTAACCCTTTTACTCCAAAGCTGATCTACTTTGAGCCGGATGCCTTGGAATATCCCTTGGGGAAAGAGCTTTATGATAAATTTTCAAAAATGGACGTTGAAATCCGCTACACCACTTCGCATAATCAAGTCCGAAATTTACCCGGAGACAATGACTTTCAAAGATATCGGGTAGCGAAATCAACGCTGGTCGTTGGCATTCGCAAAACGCTGAAATTTGACACGTCCAAGCCGTCAGCGGAATATGCCATTCCGTTTGCGACAGGCTGTATGGGACATTGCCATTACTGCTATTTGCAGACGACGATGGGAAGCAAGCCGTATATTCGCACCTATGTCAACGTGGAAGAGATTTTGGAAGCAGCGGATCAATATATAGAGGAACGGGCGCCGGAGCCGACCCGATTTGAGGCCTCATGTACTTCAGATATCGTAGGGATCGACCACCTTACACATACGTTAAAAAGAGCCATTGAGCATTTTGGCCAATCCGAATACGGAAAGCTGAGATTCGTTACGAAATTTCATCATGTGGATCACTTGCTCGACGCCAAGCATCAGGGGAGAACGCGATTTCGCTTCAGCGTCAATGCCGACTATGTTATCAAAAATTTTGAACCTGGGACGTCGCCGTTAGCGCAACGGATCGAGGCGGCTGGCAAGGTGGCGAGAGCCGGTTATCCCTTGGGATTTATCGTCGCTCCGATTTACCTGCATGAAGGGTGGGAGGAGGGCTACTATCATATGTTTGAACGTCTGGACGCCGAACTGCCAGAGGACGTCCGGGAGGACATTACATTCGAATTCATCCAGCATCGGTTTACCAAACCGGCCAAGCGTGTAATCGAGAAAAACTATCCGATGACCAAGCTGGAATTGGACGAGGAGAAGCGGAGATATAAATGGGGCAAGTATGGGATTGGAAAATACATTTATCCAAAAGAAGAGGAGAGGGAGCTAAAGAACCATCTTTACGGGTATATGGAGAAGTTTTTTCCTGAGGCCAGGCTGGAGTATTTTACTTAGATGATGGATACTCCTGTGACTTTTTCTATAGCATAATGCCTCCTATTTTTGTTATTTTTATTAGTGGAGGTGGATTACGCATGAAAGTCAGTTATCCATTAAAAGGAGCGGCAGATTTGAAAGAAATTAAAGAGTCCCTTAAACCCTACGGCGGTCGTTGCGCGAAAATCGTAGAAGGAACTCTAGAATATCAAATCAAAGATGAGAATGAGAACGCAGCATATGAGGCGTTGAAGAATAAAGGCTATATCGAGTAAAAGTCAGGAGAGCTCCTGACTTTTTCTTATGCTTCAATATTTGATTTCTTCAGGACGGGTATCCATATTTCGCTTTTAAAAGTGGGTGAGCTAACATCCTTACTTTCATTCCAGAGGATCTCCGGCCCTTCCGTCTGCTCATAGTTGGAGGAAGGGAACCATTCTGAATAAATACGTCCCCATACATTTTGCAGCGTATCGGGAAACGGTCCAATCGCTTCGAAGACCGCCCATGCTTGAGCCGGGACATGGAGCGATGCAAAGTGAACCGGGCACTCCTTGGTGGTTGCAACACCGATATAATGATCAAGCTCTCCTCGTTCCTCCATTCTGCCCTCAGAAAAGTTCGTCGACGCACTGATCAGTCCCGCTGGTTCTACATTAGAAAGTGACTTAAGTTCCTTGATCGATTCTTCGTTTAAGCTGGACCACATCGAGGCGATCTCCGGATTCACTCCATGGAATATAATCGGGACACGCTTCATCAGTCCAACAATGTAAAAAGCTTCTTTCTCCTCTATACGGTAGTTCATTTCGCTTCCCCCTTGAATGGTTAATTGGAAGGTCATACGCGGATAGGCTTTAAGAGAATGGCCGTTATACCTTGCTTCGGACGGCGTGATGCCATGCAGGCTTTGAAAAGCACGGGTAAAAGCATCTGGGGAGTTATAGCCATATTTCAGAGCGATATCAATGACTTTGGCAGGGCTACCTGTAAGTTCAAAAGCGGCAGCTGTAAGCCTTCTTCGGCGGATGTACTCCGACAATGGAACATTTGCAAGGAAAGAGAACATCCTTTTGAAATGATATTCCGAGCAGGCAGCCAGCCTTGCAACCTCTTTATAGTCGATAGCACATGTAAGATTAGCCTCAATATACTCCATCGCTTCATTCATTTTTTTTAGCAAATCCACGTGGGTAACCTCCTTTATCCTTACCATAGCATCTTCCACATGCTCCTCTCCCGACATTTGGTGCACAGGTTTGCAGGGTGACTCTCTAGAGAAGCCCTAATATAGAACCTTAGGATGATCCGTGAGTTTCATTTCATAATTATAAACTTTGTGGGTTCATTCTTTGAAAGCATATGGAAGAGACTGAAAATTAAAATATGACCAATCGAAGGAAATTTATCCGTAAAAACCCAACTATTGCTGCATACAATTTGTATATATAAAGATTAAAGCTATTTTGGAGAGGAGAAGGATCGGAAATGAAGCTGCTATTTTTTATGCTACCATATCACGGTCATATTAATCCTACTTTATCTGTCGCAGAGGAGCTGGTTCGCCGCGGTGATCAAGTCGTGTATTACACGACAAAGGAGTTTACAGGTAAGGTTGGCAGCATAGGAGCAGAAATCCGTCTGATCGGTGAGGAATTTGGTTTCCAAATGGAGGAGGCGGAGGATGAGCGATTGACAGTTAACCTGCGTTCGGGGGAATATTATGTGGACAACCTGAACCGCCATGTTGCTAAGGCCTCCGATTTGCTGGGAGAAGTACGCCTTGAGAATGCGGACGGTGTCGTATGCGATCCAATGTGCCTATGGGGACGGACCGTCGCCGAACAGTTAGAGCTCCCGAGGGCTTTATTCTTTTCAGGGATTGCCGTAACCGCGGACTCTCCTGTATTCGATTACTTCTCCAGGTTATTCGAAGGAGATATCCCCGAAATCATAACGGATATGTTCCTGAAGTCGGAGCCGCTCATGCTCGCCCCGATCCCGCGGGAGTTCCAGCCGGATTCGGAATATTTAGCGGATAGCTTTGAGTTTATCGGTCCGACAGTCGTGGACAGGGGAATGGAAACGGATTTCCCGTTTCAGGAAATTGCTGATCATCCCACGATATTCATTTCACTTGGCAGCGTACTTCATAATCCTCAATTTTATGATCTTTGCGTGGAAGCCTTCGCGGATACGCGCTGGAAGGTCGTAATGGTGTGTAAAACGCCGCCGGAAAAGGTTCCGGCTAATTTCCTCATTTCCCCTTTTGTTCCGCAATTAAAAATTTTGCAGTATGCCGAGCTTTTCATCTCTCATGGCGGAATGAATTCAGTGATGGAGTCACTCTGGTATGGTGTCCCTCTCCTGATGGTGCCGCAAAGCTCCGATCAGCCGCTTGTCGCTGCCAGGGCTGAGGCGCTGAAGCTAGGGCGGAAGTTAGAGCTTCAGACGCTTACGCCAAGCCAGCTGCTGGAGAGCGCCGAGGAAGTTCTCGCCGACTCAGCAATACTAGAAGGCGTACAGCGGATGCAATCTACATTGCATAATAGTGGCGGCAGCAAGCGGGGCGCAGATGTCATTCAGCAGTACTTTTCGATACCGGTATTTGATTGAGCTGAACTGAACGATGGTAAGCCTTCCAAAGAGGTTTTGGAAGGCTTTTAGATGTCCTTAAATTAGGATATATTAATACAGGAGTCCATGCATTTGAAATACATTAGTGAATAGAGGTACATAATAAATGGGGAATGGTGATAACTCGGATCAATTGAATACGATAACTTATTAAGAATAGGAGATAAGATGACGGACAAAAAAGCAACCGTAGAAGCAGGATGGAACTTTGACAACAGTTATGCCAAGCTGTCGGATATACTTTATACCCTGCAAAATCCAACGCCCGTGCGCGAACCGAAGCTGGTCGTGTTCAACGAATCGCTTGCGGAATCCCTCGGGTTGAATGTGGAAGCATTGCAAGGCAGTGAAGGTGCAGCTGTGTTCGCTGGTAATGAGATTCCCGAAGGGGCTCAGCCTCTCGCTCAAGCGTATGCAGGTCATCAGTTTGGCTATTTCACCATGCTGGGTGACGGACGAGCCGTACTGCTCGGAGAACAGCTAACGCCTCAAGGGGAACGAGTCGATATCCAGTTTAAAGGATCTGGTCGAACACCATATTCTCGCGGCGGCGATGGCCGGGCGGTGCTTGGGCCGATGCTGCGAGAATATATCATCAGCGAAGCCATGCACGCGTTAGGCATTCCGACGACGCGCAGCCTTGCTGTGGTGACGACGGGTCAGCCAGTCATGCGTGAGTCGGAGCAGATCGGCGCGATATTGACTCGCGTGGCGGCTAGTCATATCCGTGTCGGCACCTTCCAGTATGCCGCAGGTCGAGGGGAGCGCGAAGAGCTTCGTGCCTTGGCGGATTATACGCTGCAAAGACATTATCCGGAAGCGTTGGCGAATGCGGAGAATAGCGAGAATCGTTATTTAATTTTGCTTCGGGAAGTGATCAGCAGCCAGGCCAAGCTTATCGCGAAGTGGCAGTTAGTCGGTTTTATCCACGGCGTGATGAACACGGACAACATGACGCTGAGCGGAGAGACGATCGACTATGGGCCTTGTGCGTTTATGGACACCTATGATCCGGCGACCGTGTTCAGCTCCATTGACCGTGAAGGGCGTTATGCTTATGGAAATCAACCTTATATCGGGGCATGGAATCTCGCTAGATTAGCGGAGTCTCTGCTGCCGCTGCTGCATGACGATGAGGAACAGGCATTGAAGATTGCGGAAGAAGCCATTGGCGGTTTTACCGAGCAGTTTCAACGACATTGGCTGGCGGGAATGAGGGCGAAGCTGGGGCTCTTTAACGTGGAACCGGACGATGAAGCCCTGATTAAAGAGATCCTGAAGCTGATGCACAAACACCGTGCGGACTATACGAATACGTTCAGAGCTTTAACCTTCGGCAAATGGCAGGATATGGCGCTATCTGAGGATGCAGAGTTTGAGCCGTGGCTTCAGCGATGGCATTCAAGATTAGACAGGGAGGAGGAGAGCAAGGAAGCTTCGCATCAATTGATGCGGGACAGCAACCCTGCCGTCATCCCCCGCAATCACCGGGTGGAAGAAGCTCTCGAAGCCGCAGAGAAGAATGGAGATTACAGCGTGATGGAGCGGCTGCTAAGCGTTCTCGCGAATCCTTACGCGCACACTGCGGAACAGGAGGAATATTGTCAACTTCCTGAACCGTCTCTGCGTCCTTACCGAACTTACTGCGGAACGTGAATGAAGTGGATGAGAAGTTGGTTAGCGAAGTGAACACGCCGACTTGATACAACACATACTCTATATACTAAGTAAACAAAGGGAATGAAGTGCGAAGGGCTTGATGACAAGCCCTTTTTTGCTGTGCGCCTCTGTGATTAGGAGTAAGACGTTATGGATCGCCTGAACTTCATCTTCTTTTTTTGAATAGCCGTATGCTACACTTAAAATAATGAATAAATTTAATTAGGAGCTTCCTATGCGTACATATTGGATTTGGTTGTTTTTATTATGCGTAACCTGGATCTTTGCACTTCAGCATGCATCCTTAAATACGGCAATGATGACTCCGAGGTTGATGGGCAGCGCATTGTTCTTTACAGCCTATTTCATTTCTCCGTTATTGAGAACGAAGCCGATCCTGCTGGCAATGAACCTGAGCCTCGCTTCGCTTGTCGCCAGTATGGTGTTGTGGCCTGATCCTCTCGGTACGGCTAATCCTTACACCATCCTAGTGTTGTCTTTGATTGCGTGTAAGGCTGCATACAGGTTGCCGCCGATTCAGGCCTGGATCGTAGGCCTTGTTGTTATTCTAAGCGCTGCAGCTCCTGCTGCCACTCATAATCCATCCTTGCCCCCTGTCTATCTCGCATTGCACACGGCTATGCTCGCGGCTGCGCTAATCGCATTTCGCAGCAGTTGGCAGCGGGGAGAGGCGGCGGAAGCACGGAATGAAGCGCTGCTTAGCGAGTATCGGAGAATGAAGCGACATCTCGCCTCGGGCGAAGAGCTGGCCCGCCAAGAAGAGCGGGCTCAAATTGGACGGGAAATTCATGACTCCGTAGGACATAAGCTGACGGCTCTCATGATGCAGCTTGAAGTGTTCCGCATGCAAGCCGAGGGCGAGGCGGAGGTACGAGCTCGGCATCTAAAAGAGCTGGCGCGGGAGAGTCTGGAGGAGACGAGAAGCGCCGTGAAAGCGTTGAAGAGCAATGAGCCTGGCGGATTGCCGGCAATTATGAGACTGATCCGCCAGCTGGAAGCGGATAGTCTGATCAAGATTCATTTTACGGTCAAGCACGGTGCGATGTCTGCGCCATTAACGAATGAACAGTCCATTGCGGTATATCGCGTTGTCCAGGAGGCTCTGACGAATATTATGAAGCACGGTAAATCCCGGGAGGCCGAGGTTACATTCGAAGCCCCTGGGGGCAGCGTATTTCGCTTCGAAATTTCGAATCCCAGTGCGCAAGCAGACACCTTCCGGGAAGGCTTCGGTCTGCAGTCGATGCGGGAGAGAATCGAGAGCAATCGTGGCCGATTTCAGGTCATTCTTCATCATGACCGATTTATTGTCAGCGGTGTATTACCGCTAAACTTACATATGACCCAGGGGGAGACGACCCGATGATCAAAATTTTGCTTGCCGAGGATCAGGCGATGGTACGCCAAGGTTTAAAAATGATGATAGAAACAGACGAAGGGCTTCGTGTGACAGGCGAAGCAGTTCATGGCCGAGAGGCGGTGGAGCTCAACGAGCGGCATATGTTCGATCTGGTCATCCTAGATATACAGATGCCGGTCATGAACGGCTTGGAGGCTGCACGAGTCATTCGTAAAAGATGGCCGGAGCGGAAGGTGCTTATGCTGACGACGTTCAATGACGATGAGTATGCGCTGGAGGCGTTAAAAAGCGGGGCAAGTGGGTATTTACTCAAGGACGCAGAGCCTGAGGCATTAATTCGTTCCATCCGCAGTTGTATGTCAGGCGGACTAACCTTGCAGGATGACGTTGCCGCAAAGGTGATTCCGCGGCTGCTTCGCAGAACCGAGGAGGAGGAAGAGCGTTCCATCGATCCTGCTATTACACCACGGGAACTGGATATTCTGAAGCTAGTAGGTGAAGGGCGGAGCAATCGGGAAATCTCCGATGAACTGGGTTTGACCGTCGGAACCGTAAAAAATCATATGAGCCAGCTGATGGATAAGCTGGAATTGCGCGATCGTACCCAGCTCGCCATCTATGCCATTCGCCATAATATCGTATAGCCAACATTGGAGAAGGTACAGATTTTTAAATCATGCATGACTAGAGTCATGGGTAGAGCGTGAATAGATGACGGAGGACAGTGTGAGCACTGTCTTTTTGTTTGTATACTGACGAATATAACTACAGATTTGGTGTACGGAATTGAAGGAGGCATAGGATATGATAGAAGCCCTAGAGCTAAGAAAAGTGTTCAAAGGAAAGACCGCGGTTGACGATGTCAGTTTTTATTTGGATGAGGGTGAATCCGTCGGTCTGCTTGGGCCAAATGGAGCGGGTAAATCGACAACGATCTCCATGGTATCTTCCTTATTGAAGCCGAATGCGGGCGATGTAAGACTGCATGGAACGAGCGTCATTGGTAAGCCACAGCTCATTCGTCAGGTGTTGGGAGTCGTGCCGCAGGAAATTGCCCTGTATCAGGAGCTCAGCGCCTACGAGAATTTGAAATTTTTTGGCGGATTATACCGCTTGAAGGGTATACAGCTGGAGATGAAAATTCAAAAACTGCTGGAGATGGTCGGGCTGAGTGATCGGCAGAAGGAGCTCATTAAAACCTACTCCGGCGGGATGAAGAGACGGATCAATATCGCGGCAGCGCTGCTGCATGATCCGAAAATCGTCATTATGGATGAACCGACGGTGGGCATTGATCCTCAATCCCGCAACCACATCCTGGATACCGTCAGATGGTTAAACCGCGAGAAGGGAACAACGGTCTTATATACGAGCCATTACATCGAAGAAGTCGAGCAGCTATGCAGCCGAATTTACATCATGGATCATGGTCGGATTATCGCTTCGGGGACGAAGGAGGAGCTGCGCCGGATTTTGTCCGGAGAAGACACCTTATTGCTTCAGCTTGATAAGCCAAGCAAAGAACTGATACAGGAGCTTCGGACGTTGACGCCGATCCGGCAGGTCGAGGAAACCGAGAACGGGTTAAAGCTCATTGCCGCCAAGCAAAGCAATTTGTTATCCCAAGTCGTTCAAGCCGCCGAACGGCATCACATTCAGATCATCAGCATACATGTACACACGCCAAGCCTGGAGGATGTCTTCCTGCATCTGACCGGCCGGACGCTGAGAGACTAGGAGGGAGCGCATTTGATCCCGTTTTTTAAGAAGGATTTCCTCGTTTTCTGGAGAGATCGGAAGGAGCTTCTGATCTCGCTCATTACGCCGATTGTTCTTATTATTATCCTTGGATTTGCATTGCCTGGCTGGATCGAGAATCCAACCAAGTCACTGGAGATCAAAGCGGCCATCGTGAATCTGGATGATGAGCCAGCCGCCTTGCAGCAATTCCAAGAATCGCTGACCTCCCGTATAGCATTGGAAGAAATAACGCAATTCTCCAAGGGGCATGGGGAGCAATTATCACCGATCCGCTCACTTATGGAGCTGCTCCAATCTGAAGAGGTCATGAGCATCGTTCATTTGCAGGAGCTAAGCCGTGAGGAAGCTCATCGGCAGCTGGAGGAGGAACAGATTGAGGCGATCATTACCATACCAGATGGTTTTACGAATGCGGCACTCCACAAAATGCTATTGAACGAGGGAGAGGGAGCGGCGCTCCAGATCATTGCCGGAGAAGCATCCCTTCAGGTAGATGTACTGGGGGAAATCATTCACGGATATATGCAGATGCTGAATTTTCAATCCGCGTTCCAAAATGTCGGGGGCACGGACACAGCCGTTGTAGTTGCTTCGTTGACCGATATGGAGAATGTAGGAGGCCGTGAAATATTACCAGGTGTGGAGACGGTCACTTCTTTTCAATATTACGCCTTGGCAGTTAGTATCGTATTTGCTCTGCTCTTATCCACTACGACAGCCACTAAGGCCGTGACAGAGAAACGGGAGCATACCCTGGAGCGAATTTTGCTTACAGGCTCGCATCCTGTACAATATTTGTCGGGAAAAATGAGCTCTACGTTTTGCTTGTCCATATTGCAGCTTACGATTGTATTACTCATATCGCATTTTGCATTAGGCATATTCCCGGGGCGTTCGCTGCAATTCTGGCTGGGCATGTTCCTGGTTCTGATTTTTTTAGCGCTTTGCGTAGGAGCATTGGCTTCGCTGTTCACCGCCTTGGTGTTCCGGTTGGAAGACTCCGTTGCTAACGGCATTAGTTTTCTTGTTATTTTAATTGCAGGAACAATTGGCGGCAGCTTCGCACCGATCTATGTGCTTCCGAAGTGGCTGCAATCCGCTGGTGAATGGACGCCGAACGGATTTACGTTGGCGGTGCTGCTGGAATGGCTTCAGACCGAGACGGTCACGAATCTGATTGGGGCAATGGTGAAGCTGGGTGTGTTCGCAGTAGTAGCGACATGTAGCGCAATCTGGCTGTTTCCGAGAAGGGGGCGTATCTGATGAATCCGATATTTTTAGCGCAATGGATGAAGGAAAAGCGTTCACCGATCATGGTTCTCGCCTTCTGCGGATTAAGCATTCTGGCTACACTCATGTTCGGGATGGGCATGGACAACAAGATCAAAATCGGTGTCTTCCCTGCGCAAGGAGTTGAAGCATCTATTGTAGAGCAATGGGTGGGTCGTTTAAATGAGAGCGAAGCGATTGAATTCTTCCTTCAGGACGAGCAGGAGGCGCGCTCAGAAGTACGCGGGGGACGTGCCGATGCGGCACTGCAAGTGATGGAGAGGGACTATCGTTTTATTGCAGCCATCGACAATCCGAACATACACATTATGGAGCAGCATGTTCGTACCGTATTTATCGAGGAACTCCAATTGCAGACGGCAGCGGAATACGCTGAAGATGCGGAAGGCTTCCGGGCAGAGGTCGAACGTTATTTGAAACAGCCACCGATCACTGTTCAGCTATATGCTGCTGATGGAAGCGAGCTGGCTAGATATGATATGAGCCTGCAGCTGTTATTCACGTTTACATTATTTCTCGCCGCCTTTACGGTCGGCTTCAAGGTCAATGCCATGACGACGGAGAAAGTCTCAGGCATCTGGAGCCGCATGATTCTATCGCCGATTCGCAAATCGGAGATGTACCTGGGGCATCTGCTGTACAGCCTGCTGATCGGTTTTGTACAAATTCTTATCGTATTTCTTCTCTTCCGTTACGTGATTGGGTTCAACATGGGGAACCACTTCGGAATGCTGATCCTGATTGCCGCGCTGTATACCTTGACGATTGTCTCTTTTTGCATACTGATTGCAGGAATGGTTCGGACTCCTGAACAGTTTAACATGGTCTTTCCATCTTTCCTTCCGATGATGCCGCTTTTAAGCGGAGGATATATGCCGCCGGGGACGATTACGAATAAAATTCTGCTTGGCATATCTGAAGTGCTTCCCTTGAAGCATGCTCTGGATGCCCTGACGGGGATTGCGATCTACAATAGAGGCTGGCTGGATATCTTGCCGTCACTGGCTAAGCTTTGTATTATTGGTGTGATTTGCATGGGGATCGGCATTAACTTGATGGAGCGGCGTAGAGCCTAATTTTCTGCTATATGGGCCCTGTGAAATAGAAAAGAACATGACAGTTCCATGCGGATGGGAGCTGTCATGTTTTTGTATATGAATCTGTTTTATAACGATATGAAAAGCAAGACGGCGGACAAGATCAGTAGAATTAAGATCCATAATGGATTAATATATAATTATCTTGAATATATTGGTATATTAAGTTGATAATGGAACATAGTGAGGTTTGTATGAGGCGAATCAGAACATTTTTAGAAATTTTATATAGACAGACGATTAGCGATAGGAAAATTAACATCGTGATTCTTTGCATCTTAACTCTAGCTTTTTCCTTTTTATTTGTAATCTCACAGGAAGTTATTCAAAAGTTTACTGAATACGGTGAATTAGATGAAGGTGCAAGAACCTATGAAATAAGCTTTTCAGGAATTAACTCTGTAAAGTCGTTTGATGTTATTCTGAAAGAGTTTAGCAGCAGAAATATCGAGAAAATCAAACATATTAATTTGACAGTTAGAAACAACGGAATATTTCATTTGGATCTGATTTTTTCTAGTAACTACAAGGATATATATCCTCAGTCCATGGAAAATAGAATTATTCAGGGTAGAAATTTTAGCGAAAATGAGATAGATGCTGGTGAAGACGTAATAATACTTAGTCAGAGTGATTATTCTGAATTTTATTCAAATGTTAGCTTAGGCGATAGGATCGACTTTTCTGGCTACGATTTTGAATTAATAGGAATTAGCAGGGATGATAATAAAACGAGCTCAGTAATCCCTTACAATACGATCTTAAAAATATCACAATACAACAATAACCCCTTTCGCATGAATGAAGCATTCCTTACGTTGGAAGAGCGGTTAAGTAAAAAAGAAATCCGTAAGATGATCAAGGCAGCGAGAAATAACGATTTAAACGATGCTAATATTCAGATTAAAACTTCATCTTCCTGGATGATGGTAAGTATAATGGAGAATATTTCTGGAAGTGTCATGGCGTCTTTAGTAGTTATTTTTTTCTGTGTTCTTAACATATTTAAAATGATAAAAATATTACACTTGCGAAACAAGAATACTATGATGATATATCGAAACCTAGGTTATGAAAACCTATATATAATTTTAACTTTTGTTGTCGAGATATTTATTTTATTCATGATTTCTATCAGTGTAAGTCACTATATCTCCATTCACTTAGGCTCTATTATTAAGAGTATGAGCTTTATTTAGTGCAGAAAAGGACAGTTATGAGAAAAAAATATGAATTTATAAAGCTATTTATCAAAAACAGTGAGAAAAAATATTTATTGCTTGGTTTTGAGTTAGTAGTATTCTGCTTTCTTTTTCATATCGTTTTTTATAACGTGAATGAGATTAAACATCTTAAGCAAACTTTGGAGAGTATAGGCTCATCTGAGCTTTACCGAGCTGATTATAATTTAGAAAATGTAAATAATATAAATGATGAGTTGAATAAATTAGAGGAAATGTTACCCCAAGGAATACAGCTCCTTGCTCCATCCAAGGGCGTCGCGTTTACGAATCAATACTATGATTATAGGCAAGTTACTGCAAGCTTTTTAACTCCAAATGAAGTGCAACAATATAGATATAACCTTTCAAAAGGTGAATATTTTGACAAACAGCAGGTTCAAGAGGGGATATATCCTGCAATAATACCGGAAGAACTAAGTGGCCATTATAAACTTGGTGAAGTATATAACATAGATATAGTCAAAAAATTTGAGACGATAAAATCGATTAAAATAGAAGTAATTGGTAGCCGTAAAAATAATTATATTTTAGATACCGCTTATGCAAGCACCAATATATTTAATCGAGAGGCTACGATTTTAGTCTTTGATAAATTTAATGAAATGTCTCCATTTTTTTATACAGAATACAAAGGAGACCTTTCTATTACGTTAAAAAATAAAGGTGCTTATTCGGAAAATTTATTTATTTCTATGCTAGAGGATTACGGATTAAGGAATGTAGAAAGCATTGAAGATCGTGTTTTGAAGATAAACAGACTGACTTACAAGGATATGTACATTTATGTCATGTTATTAATCGTTATTGTGCCACTCGTTATTTTCTCCTTTGCCAGTTTTCATTATTTGGAATTTCAGAACAGAAAAAGAGAATACTTCATTTATGTAAGTACTGGGTTAGCTTCAGGTTTCTTTTTTCAATCCATACTTTTACTAAATATTGTTGTTTTTATCATTCCAATTATCTTGCAAGAGCTGATCTGGTTTTTGATTTGCGAGATCAGGGATCTCACATTCTATGGGTTGCACAGCCTGTTGATTTTACTTATGGGTATATTAGCTGCAACAATCGCTTCTTTATTTAACACTTATTTTATAAACAAAATTAAATATGACGATAAAATGTTGCATAAGGAGATTTCTTGTGAATAACGACATTGTAATTTTAAAGGGGATAGGAAAACAATATAGTGCACATGGGTTAGCTATAGACAATATAAATTTATCTGTGAAATCCGGTGAGATGGTCGCAATTATTGGTGAATCAGGTTCTGGAAAAACGACTTTACTGAACATCATCGGAGGAAATATCAAGGAATATTTGGGTCATTACAAGTTTCAGGGGAAGGATTTTAACTCCTTGTCCAAAAGAGAAATAGCAGAAAAGAAAAACAAGTGTATCGGTTATATAATACAAGATTACGGACTAATTGATGACCTATCGGTATACAACAATGTCAAGTTACCCTTATTGTTTAATCAAGACATTAAAATAAATCAGATTAAAGGGTTAGTTATGAGTGTACTAGAAAAAGTAAACCTGTCAAAATTTACGGATAGAAAAGTAAGGCAGTTATCTGGTGGAGAAAAACAGAGAGTTGCGATTGCCAGAGCAATCATAAATCGTCCAACGTTAGTTATTGCTGATGAGCCAACAGCGGCGTTAGATACTTCAAACACGTTTAAAGTCATGGAATTATTAAAGAAAATCAATGTTGAGGAAGGAGTTACATTCATTATTGCCACGCACAATAAGAAGGTTGCAGAAATGTGCAATAGAACAATCATGTTGCAGGACGGAAAAATTGTGAATTAAGGTTTTGTTGTCAAAAGAAGTTTGACGGTTTTTAATGAAACCTGCAGCCAGGGCGATATGACCTGGCTGCAGGTTTGTTTGCTTACTTTTTACGAAAAAATACGATCCACGCCTTGAACCTCTTCCGTCGTTAGCAGGATATACATAGTTCTTAATTTGTTAAATACCTGCTCAGCACCCTTGGCCCCTGGAATGATGGCATCGATCGTTTACGAATTGTTTGTAGCTTGATCCGGATAATGAATGTTCATGGATCGATATAGTCGGTTTGGAGACGTTTTAAGCTTTTCTCCACTTCATCTTTCATGAAGGCAGGGGAGTTGTCCATAACCATCTGATTGTCAACGAACTTGGGAGAGACCTTCGTGGCGATGACGATGTCTGAGCGCTTGCCGCTTTCTTTGACGACTTCGCCAATAAGCTCCTCGGAACGTCCCATTCCGTACATAAATGCCGTATCCAGTAGATTAATTCCGTGGTCGATTTTTCCATACAAAACCGGAGAAGCAATGCAGTGCAGCCCTTCGTGAAATTCCTCATAGTCCGTGGCGTACTGCCGCTGTTTAATCGCCTCCAGATGGTGAAGAAACAGTACGGGATCCGTAAAAGTATGATCTGTCGCTTTCGGTAAAGATAAATTCAAATGCATATTTAGCTGCGCAGAGGGTTCAAGATAGGCTGAAATGACCTTTCCAAGAGCGTTCTGATGCGCAGGCAAAGGCTGCCGACTTTTTGGGACATCATTTCCTTCGTCTGCGCACGATACACTTGATGAACGATGACATGGGTTCCTTCCAGCATCTCGATATAGAGATCCCTCGCCACCTTCACCCCCAACTCGTAAAGAACCTGCATTTTACTCCAATCCACCTGAAAGGCATTCTTTCGCTGTGGAGCGTACATCCCTGGATGCAGCCGATAATACTTATCTGCTTTCAGGACGTATTCCATTTCCTCTAGCGTGTACAAAAGGTGAAACACCGTCGTTTTGTTCAATTTCAGCTCTTCGGAAATCTCTGTTATCGTCAAGATCGGATGAACTTTTAGAAGATCCAACACTTGGAGCCCCTTTTTTAAGCTGGAAACCTCATATCTGGAAATCATACTCACCTTAGCCTCAAATTAAGCTTAGAATAACTCTATTCTGGTTTCAAAAATCATTCTAATTGTTTCGCTATGTGAAATTATATAACAGGAGGGGGAGTGATATGAGGGGAGATTTGGATTTGGGGGAAGTCTTTCGTGAAGATAGTAGGAAACAATATACTGAAGGAATTTATTATAGAAAAAAGAGGATAATTTCAAAATATA
This sequence comes from Paenibacillus lentus, assembly GCF_003931855.1. Classification (NCBI taxonomy): domain Bacteria; kingdom Bacillati; phylum Bacillota; class Bacilli; order Caryophanales; family Paenibacillaceae; genus Paenibacillus; species Paenibacillus lentus. The sequence continues at coordinate 3,353,532 of NZ_CP034248.1, forward strand.
GGATATACAAGAATAGGGTATTGGAGAAGTTGAGGGTAAGGGAGCCATTTGAGAGATTGTTTTAGAAGATTCGAATGAATTATTTACTTGTGGAAATTAATCCAAGAATTTTATTTATGGTACAATATACCTAATTGAGTTGCTGGGAGGAAGATGGAAATTGCAAACAGAGCGTTTTATAAACCTTAGAAAACCTGAGTTGGAAAAAATATTTAAGAAAAGCAATATAATTGAGGTTTGGAGAAAAATAGTGAAGAATCAATTGCGCAATATTGATTTAAAAGATCTGTTTGATCACTATGATTTTAATTATAATATTGAGGAAAGAGCAACTACAATACGAAATGATATTTTAAATGGAAATTATAAAGTTTCTCAGGCACTTACATATAGAATCGAAAAAAAATTTGGCGTTTGTAGGCATCTTGTGACTCCGCAACCAACTGATGCTCTGGTTTTTCAGGTTCTTATTGAAAGCGTATCAAAAGAAATTTTAGAAAACCAACCTTCAAAGAATGCTTTTTACTCAAGAGATAAACATAGTGTATCGATCCCTCATGAAGTTGATGAGTATATGCTTAACTGGAGACAACAATGGAAGAAAATGCAGAAAATGATCTATAATTTTACCGATGAGCAGGATTTTATAATCGTTACTGATATTTCTAATTATTATGACAGTATAGATATTAATGAGCTTCGTAAAGTATTTACTAGTTATTCAAAAATGAATGAAGTCTTAATTGACCTTGTATTTAAGATAATAGAAGAGATATCATGGAAACCAGATTACTTGCCATATTCTTCGCGAGGACTACCCACTACTAATATAGAAGGAGTGCGATTACTCGCCCACTCTTTTTTATTTGAAGTAGATGAAGTTGTAAAACAAGCAACAAATGGTAGCTTCGCCCGATGGATGGATGATATAACGATTGGTGTTAATTCGAGGAGGCAAGCTGTCGAAATAATAAGTTCTATATCGGATATGTTAAAGAGTCGAGGCCTTGCATTAAATTTATCAAAGACAAATATTTATGATGAAAAACAAGGTTATTATCATTTTCAAATTGAAGAGAATAGGTATTTAGATAGTATTGAAAAAGTTAAAAAGGGTGACTCTGATTATAAGGAAATATGTAAGGATGTACATAAAAAATTCAAGCAACATTTCAAAGATCAAGGAGCGAAATATTGGGAAAAGGCTACAAAACGTTATATTACAGCTTATGGAAGGCTTGAATCAACAAAGCTGTTAAATGATCTGCCCAGTATATATTCTGAATACCCCAATCTAAGAAGTAACCTAAACCTTTATTTGTCAATTTTAGGATACGAAAAAAATACTTCTGAAAAGGTATTGGAAATAATAAAGAAAATTGATATATTTGATGATATTTCAATGTATCAATTATGTTATTTAGTAACTCAGTGGGAAATCCCTACCGATGAAAAAGCAAAAAAATTCTTAAAAGAGTTTGAAGCGAATATTACAAAGCTTTCATTTAATAGAAGAGTAGCTTCAGATTTTTACTGTTTATTATGGTTCAAAGCTAAATACAATCATCCTGAGGACTTACTTAATTTTATAACAAAATATAAAAATTTATGGCAAACAGAACCATTTTTACGAAGACAAGTAACAGCTATTATTTCAAGGCTTCTAACAACAAATGAGAAGTCTGGGGAAACATTATTAGCAAGTCAGATATCTTCAGGAGTGCCAAATACGGTAACTTTGGCGAGTCAGATTCTAGCTTTTAAAGATTTAGAAAAGTTGGAAAGCAAGATGCTATTTTATCTATTTCCTACTTCTAGTCAACGAGCATATCCACTTCCAAAATTTCTTGTATTATGTTCCGTACTAAATTCCAAAGAAATAAGAAGCGATAGTTCAATAAGAGAAAAAATTATATTAAATATTAAAGATCCGTATTATTTAAAATGGCTCGACCTACAATATAATATTAACTAAAAGTATTCCCGATGGCTTAGAAACAGGTACAGCATTTTCTCATTTATATTAATTAAAATGTACATGAATACTGGAGATAAAAGGATAAAAGTATCTTTCAGGTAAATCTTATCATCCAGCTAATCGTTGAGGAACCTACGCGTTGTATCGATGTGAGACTACATTTAAAAACTTCATGCTGAATGCTACTGTTAAGAGCCGATACCGTTTTAGTGACTAAAGAAAAAAGCAATACCAACGGCACGGAATGACCGTGTAAGTAACTAACCATTCCTTAGATCAAATCGCCCCCAAATCGATAAATTCTACAACCGGCCTTCCGTTACTGCTGTCGTCGTTACGGGGAAGGCATCGGACTTAACAGCTGCTGTTCGGTAATTATCAGCAGAGGAAATCATTTGTTACAGCTTCCGCGTCCGTGGAGCAGATTAGATCCAATTAACAAAGGTGCCTACCGATTTCGGTAATCATATTTTCCATATCGATATGGGCTACAGAACTACAATTATTGACATTAATTTAAAATTAATCCTATTATGAATGTTTATGAAAAATAAAAGTACTTTTTAGCTAATGAAAAAAACAGTGAGTCTAGAAAAAGGGATCAAAATTTGATCCCTTTTTTGTGGAGATTTAATGGCAATTCATTTGCAAACTGCTTTTTTTTGTTCAATTCCAAACTACATTAGCTCTAATATTTAAGTTCGCTTAGGATTATCAGTTTGACCCAATATGTAATCTATACTTACGTTGTAATAATTGGATAACTTTATCAGTACTAGGCTGGGAACATCTAAGTTTCCACTTTCATACCGCGAATATGTTGCTTGCGTAATATTTAAATAGTCAGCCAATTGAGTTTGAGTTAAATCTCTATCTTCTCGTAAACTTCTTATTCTTTTATACATGATTATCACCCAAGCCAAGTTTAACTTATGCAATAACCGCATATTGACTTTTATGCAGTTTTCGTATAATTTTGGGTGTAAGGCAACTTATGGGAATCCATATATAGAGAATACAATCAAATATTATTTTTAAGGGGATGGATCGTCAATGGAAAGCATGATAGAAAAAATCTATAACGGATCACTGCAGCCAGACGTGTACATAAATCCACAAGATCCCGAATACCGCAAGCTGACGAAAGAAACCTCGAACCTTATGGAGGAATGTCAGAAAAGATTTTCGGAAAAAGACTTTAAATTTATCGAAGGTATCATCGATTTATACGGAAAGTCTTACTCTATGCATTCCACCGCGTCATTTATCTATGGGTTTAAAATCGGTGCCCTGATGATGATCGAGGTGTTGAATGTAAAGCCGGAAACATAGAAATGGTTGGTATCTCCGAAGGCCATTAGTCATGCTAAAACACTACTATCTACTTATTTATGGAGTAATTGAAGCTATCATGAGAGCATGGCTAGTCCCTCCGCATCATGATAAAAATTCCCAAAACTGCTATTCTCTTTGTAGAATTTTGTAAAAAGATGTTGTATGCAAAAGCAGGTGAGGGAGATCAGTAGTAAGCAAAGTGTGGATACGGACAGGCTGCTTCAATTGTCCAAAGATATGAAACGCCTTGACCAGATTATTGAAGAGCGGATCATGAGATTACAAGCGGATATTCATAACGTTGCTCAGTCGAGCAGGATGAGATATCCAGAATCGGCTGAAGTACGATCCGCAGCTAATCGTGCGGAAGAAATGCTATATGACATACGCAAGCAGGCGAAGTATTTACACGATCGATTACATAATAAGAGCAATCTGTTGAAATCAATAGCTGGGCAATATGGAGAAGACGAGGCCAAAATCAAGGCTTTGGTGAAGAAAAATCAGGTCAAGTTCACACTACAACCCGGGTTTCAAAAGGAAATCGCCGCCAAATATCCATCGCGCTTTTCGGGTGACGTTATGAAGCTCTTTGGAGTAATTGATTTCGTCAAGTATGCGATTCAACAGGCTAAGGAAATGACACTGGAATCCAGACTGAGCCAATTTAGGGAAGACGAGCATATCAACGCCTATTTTGAAATGCTGCAGAATGGAAATGCTGAAGAGCGTTCATTTGCTGAACAGCAGCTTATGTTAATTAAAAGTGCCTTCGATCAAATCGCTCAATACCAAACGGAATATGCGATATATAGCAAGTTTGGCAACCAGAAGTATATGGATGAAGCTCACCAATTGGCGGAGCAAGCACGGGCACAGCTATCAGCGCTTGGCGTATCGGAGAAGTGGTATGCAGCCGATGTCAATCTAAGAGCTCATTTTATGGGCTCACCGCTGCGTGCGCTTCGGTATGACCCCTACAAAACAGATGGCTCGGCCATGCCTGCCCTGAGTGAACAACGTTTCGCCATTGCATTAGGCATGATTAACTTGAATTATCAAAACTGGGCAAGAGATCGCTATGAATTCATTGAGGCAGGAGCAATTGCAGCAGAAGCAAGACGAAAAGAAATTCCACTTAAAGTAGAGGAATATAACAAGACCATCTCGAAGCAGAATATTGAATATGTGCAGCAGTACCTAGCCGAAATCAATCTATATCGTGGCGAAATAACGGGTAAATATAGTCCTGAGCTGCTAAGGGCGGTCGAAAGATTCCAAGATAACTACAACTCTAGTGAATTATCTGCGGAGCTTCAGTATAAGTTCGAGGTCAATGGCAAGATCGATCATAGAGTCTTAAATTTGATTTATATGAACAAGGATCTCGTCGAAAAATCGCCTCGTAACCTGGATATGTGTCTCATACCCGGGGGCTTGGAGGATACGCGAAGTGTATTTGAAAAAACGATAGATTACTTCAATAAATCCATAGACAGCTTCAAGGAAATCGGCTCCGATATTATGGTGGCAGCAGATGAACGAGCGAATAAGGCGCTGGATTCACCGGGCGATTTTCTGAATTATATTAGCTTCGGCATTCCCAAAGGAATTTATGATGGTTATGCCTACCGAGCTGAAAACAGGCATGAATCTGCTTATACTTATATTGATTGGTTATCCTCGGGAGTATTGTCCGGGGTGTATGAACCGTTTGTAGGCATCTTTACCACGGACGATCCATTTTCCAAACAGCATTGGCTAGATAGTGCAGGGCTGGCCGCTCAAATGTTCGGCATAGGGTATGTAAGAATGCAGCTTAAATCGAACTCCAAAGGCAGCGGCGGATCACTTAACGCTAACACTAACGTAGACTTAAATAAGACAAAGAAAGTAGAAACTGAGCCGAAAAAGACGAATCCAGATCCAGTAGATAATTCTTTGGAAAATAAGGGGAAAGATGAACTACGTGCATGGGTTGAGGCAAATATTGAGCAGAGCGCAGCTGTAAGAGAAGCGTCCAGGTTCGACGAGTATTTGAAGAAAGAGAAGGAATTGCTTAAAGCTATAGAGAAAAAGAAAACAAGCCAGCCTCTTGAGGGGACGGGTGAAGGTGGGGGAGGAAGTAGTCAATTATGGAAACAAGGAACACCTTTAACAGAAGTTAATTACACAGTATCAAATGATGCAAAAAGGCATTTAATTGCTACTAACGATCCAATTAGCGGAAGGAGAGGGGTCAATGGGACTCATAATTCTGACGAGTTTCATAATGCATTAAAATCAACAGGTAAAGATATTGAGAATATGATAAGTCCAGAGGATATTACATATGATGTAGATTTTCCTGGATTAGCGACTATTAAATATAAAATACCGAAAAGCGATGGGAAAGGAACATATTTTGATGAATACAAATATATTGGTAATCCCAAAACAGTATACGATCCTAGGATATACAGTGATCAGCAAATTTATCAGTGGGGCTTGGAAGCAATGAAAAATGGATATTTAAATGGATATTTGATATGTGGTGAAGCATCAAACGGTATGAAATTCGTAGGGTATTTTAGAAACGGGGAAATCACTAATTTTCACCCGGTAACAAGTTTCGATAATTAAATATGCTAAGGAGAATGTTTGTGAATAGAGAAATAATGAGTGAAGAATGGAATATTAATTTTATAAATGGAATCTTTATTAACAAATCAAGGATATTAAAATGCATAGATATAATTTTAACAAAGGAAGGCGTTATTTTTGATGATGTTTGTATGATAGCTACTTACAATATGTATGATAATGATGATCCTGACAAGTGTAAACCTGATGAAGTTGTATTCAGTAAAGAATTCCCAGGATATCCAGAAGAGTTATCATATTTAAAGTACACAGAATTTCAAAGATTAATTGAGGATGGTCTAAAAAAAGTTATTTTTAAATTCGAGGAGAAAGAACAATTGGAAATACTAAATGAATTTGAGAGGGCAAAAGAATCATTGCTAGATAATTAGCATTATGTGTTCACAAACAGGATTGTCGGCAACTTCATATAGCCTTATATAGATATTTCTTATAAATCTGTAATGCGAGCTAACCACCTTGTTGTGAACAGAGTCAGATGGAAGTATTGGAGAGAAATTAGAAATTGTAAAAGAAATATTAAAACAACTAAATCATGCAGGCGATGAATCTAAGTTGGTTGAGTCTAATATAGACAACTCGATTTTGATGAATAATGATATGAGTGATTGCTATTTTTTTAAGTACATCACTCGAAGAAGCGAATTTCTCGGAAGGGTTTGTCAAAAACAAGATAATACAATAACTACGAGCAAACTAAATACTATACAATTAAACACTTATAAAAGCTCATTCCACTCAAATTATGAGTAGGAGTGAGCTTTTATTGTACGCCAAGGTTAGCGGATGGGTGTATGAACCCCTGGTGGCGCCTTTAATCCATACGATCCATATTCCAAAGAGCATTGGCTAGATAGTGCAGGGCTGGCCGCTCAAATTGTAGGCATGGGGGCTGCAAAAATGCAGCTTAAATCGAACTCCAAAGGCAGCGGCGGATCACTTAATGCTAACGTAGAGTTAAATAAGTCAGAGAAACTAGAGACCGAGCCTAAGAAGACGAATTCAGATCCAGTAGATAATTCTTTGGATAATAAGCAGCCTTTTGAGGGGATGGGTAATGGTGGTAAGATAATCTCTAGTGTTGATGATTTATCAGATGTTGCAAAGTCTAAAATCACTACTAGTCAGAGAGCAACATTGAATCAACAGGAAAGAACATACTCGCATTTAACCGAAATGGATTTAAAAGGAGCACAGAGAGACTTAGATGGCGACCCTGTTCCCAAACCAAGTGGAGGTTATTATGATCATGCTCAAGAAGTTTCTGATGCATATCGTGGTTTAGTTGAATTAAAAAGAAGTTGGGAAGGGATGCTTAAAAATCCTAATTTAGATGCTGAACTTCGACAACTTTACACATCTAAGTTGAATGAGGCAAACGCTACAATGGAAAAAATTGAAACTATGTTTAATCCACATGGTGGAGTGTTTCCATCTAAATAATGATTGGAGTAATGTATATGATTAATAGAAAAAAGACATTAAAAGAGTATCTGACTAATGAAGATTATGAAAGTGTAGTACAAAATGCAACAAAGTTTTCTGATATGTCGCTACCTGTGTGGCATTTGGAGATTACAGGTAAATGTCTGTGTGAGTTATCAAACTTCGATTTGATCCGTTGTATTAGACAGGATGTTTTTACAGATTTAGCGACTTTTGAAATTATTGAAAGGATTGATGAACAGAATACACCATTCTATGCTGATATTGATTCAATGGAATTGATGGAAAAGTTATCATCTGTTAATTCGGATATACTATCAGCATATAAGAGTAAATTGGATAAAATGATTGAAAATGTTGAAACGAACGGCTTAATAGATTTAGCGGATATTTGGATGTTCGATGAACAGAAGGAGACGTATCAGGGCTATATCAATATAATAAAGAGTAAAATTCATTGATATTGGTAAGTATTACTTGACTGGTGGTGGGGCCACCCAGTGCCGAATGAAGCCAACACCCAAATGATAGCACATCTAACCCATGTAATACCCGTATAAAGATTTCGTCACTTTGATTGTACGCACATCAAATGCTTTAATAATATAACCTAAATAACGACAGGTCGGTTATGGTCAGATATCACCATGATTGACCTGTCTTTTGTTAGCTTCGGCTTCTCGTAGTTTTTTCACATAAGGAAACGCATCAAGGATATATCAATATAATTAAAAATACGCTCTATATATTCTCTAGCGACATTATATAGAAGGAGTTTTAAGCATGATACAGATATCTGAAATTTCTTGTGTAAAGAAAGAAAACGTAGAATTTGATGATTATATTCCAATTACTGTTAGGTGGGGAGCGAATGAAAGAAGTTTTGATAGAATCTTATATTGGAGGACAGGAGATTTTAAAAAATCGTTATTTGAGATGGGGATTTCAGAGCAAGATGGAAGTTTATTTTCATTAACTTTAACACTGTAGATAGTGGGAAAGTGAAGTTTTCTCAAAATCATGAAGTTGTAACCTCTAGTGTTGTAGGCCTTCCTCTTTTTAACAAAGACACAATATTTAATAATAGTGGTTACTTTGATGATATAGCCGATATCAATGTAGAGGTTAGTAACAATAGTTTTCGTATATTATTTGATCACTCTCCAATTGTATCTCATATTCAAAATGGACGAATATTGTTTGGATTAACCGAACAAAAATTACTCGCTATGATTGAAGTATCTGATATTAGCAAGACAGAACATGAACAATTAAAACTTGCTTTAAATGTTTAAAAATTTTGGGCCACCCATTGCCGAATAAATCACAAAAATTTAAGTTTACATAAGCAAGACCTATTTTAACTTGCATCGTAAGTTGAAATAGGTCTCTTTTTCATATTGCTTAATTTAGGGTTGATTATGGTCAGTACCAATCATAATATTCTAGGCCATCCTATTATTTATTTTCGCCAAAAAGTTGAACAGTCTGCCTTACCCCACTTTAAAATCGATCATATTCTTAAGTAATGAGAAATCGACCGACGATCCTACTGGATATGGACTCAACTTGAAGCTCTTTGGAGTAATTGATCTTGTTAAGTATGTGATAGAGCAGGCCAAGGAAATGACACTGGAATCCAGACTGAGCCAATTTAGGGAAGACGAGCATATCAACGCCTATTTTGAAATGCTGCAGAATGGAAATGCTGAAGAGCGTTCATTTGCTGAACAGCAGCTTATGTTAATTAAAAGTGCTTTCGACCAAATCGCTCAATACCAAACGGAATATGCGATATATAGCAAGTTTGGCAATCAGAAGTATATGGATGAAGCTCATCAATTGGCGGAGCAAGCACGGGCACAGCTATCAGCGCTTGGCGTATCAGAGAAATGGTATGCAGCCGATGTCAATTTAAGAGCTCATTTTATGGGCTCACCGCTGCGTGCGCTTCGGTATGATCCTTACAAAACAGATGGCTCGGCCATGCCTAGCCTGAGTGAACAGCGTTTCGCCATTGCATTAGGCATGATTAACTTGAATTATCAAAACTGGGCAAGAAAGCGCTATGAATTCATTGAGGCAGGAGCAATTGCAGCAGAAGCGAAACGAAGAGAAATTCCACTTAAGGTGGAGGAATATAACAAGACCATCTCGAAGCAGAATATTGAATATGTGCAGCAGTACCTAGCCGAAATCAATCTATATCGTGGCGAAATAACGGGCAAATATAGTCCTGAGCTGCTAAGGGCGGTCGAAAGATTCCAAGATAACTACAACTCTAGTGAATTATCTGTGGAGCTTCAGTATAAGTTCGACGAGGTCAATGGCAAGATCGATCATAGAGTCTTAAATTTGATTTATATGAACAAGGATCTCGTCGAAAAATCGCCTCGTAACCTGGATATGTGTCTGATACCCGGGGGCTTGGAGGATACGCGAAGCGTATTTGAAAAAACGATATATTACTTCAATAAATCCATAGACAGCTTCAAGGAAATCGGCTCCGATATTATGGTGGCAGCAGATGAACGAGCGAATAAGGCGCTGGATTCACCGGGTCATTTCCTGAATTATATTAGCTTCGGCATTCCCAAAGGAATTTATGATGGTTATGCCTACCGAGCTGAAAACAGGAATGAATCTGCTTATACTTATATCGATTGGTTATCCTCCGGAGTATTGTCCGGGGTGTATGAACCCCTAGTAGGCGCCTTTAACCCGGACGATCCATATTCCAAAGAGCATTGGCTAGATAGTGCAAGTCTGGTCTCAATGTTACTGGGTCTTGGGGCTGCAAGAATGCAGCTTAAATCGAACTCCACAGGTAGCGGCGGATCACTTAACACTAACACCAACGTAGACTTAAATAAGACAGAGAAAATTGAAGCTGAGCCGAAGAAGACGAATCCAGATCCAGCAGATAATTCTTTGGATAATAAGGGGAAAGATGAATTACGTGCATGGGTTGAGGCAAATATTGAGCGGAGCGCAGCTGTAAGAGAAGCGTCCAGGTTCGACGAATATTTGAAGAAAGAGAAGGAACTGCTTGAAGATATAGAGAAAAAGAAAACAAGCCAGCCTCTTGAGGGGACGGGTGATGGTGTACCTTCTTATGGAAAGAATTCAGTACCTATAGGACCTTACCAAGAAGTAAATGGATTCCCAGTTAAAGTAAAACCAGGTGCTCAGGAGAAACATATTCCTAATACTCCAAATTATAAACAAGAAATAGCAAATGGAAAAAACAAGAGTATCTTCTATGGGGATAATAAAACGGCACAAGAATTGCTTGATGAGTTTGCAGGTAAAGGTCAACTACTACCAAATGGTAATAAAGAAAGAGTAGACTTTGGTAAACCAATTGGAAAATACTATGATCGTGATACTGGTGAGTATCTTGAAACTACTAGAGGAATGATTCATTACGGAAAAGACGGAGCGCATATAGTGCCATCAGAACCATTAAAGGAGTAAAAAGAGGAGGATACACATGGAATATGACCCTTTAATAAAAGTGTTAAAAAAGTATAAAGATAGTGAATTGATAATAGAGTGGGATAGTGGATTAAAGATTATTGGTGAATCAGACACACTTTTTGAAACAGACAATGGGTTGGATGACGATGATGTAAATTATACTGAATATCATGCAGTTACATTTCAAGTAAATGATATTTTAGTGCATCCTACTAGTGAAGAAAATAGTTTATATAATTGGTTAATACAAAAGAAAGGTACATTAATTGAAATTTCACTTTATGATGATCCGCCAGGTGCAGTTTTTTTATCGGATGGACAAAATGTATGGAAAAGGGATAGTAAAAAATAAAAGCGTTACTTTAAATATATACCTTGATTGGCTTCGTGCCTTTTTTGGTGGGGATACCGAGTGCCGAATAAACCCATCATTCAACCAATAACACAGTTAACCCATGTAATACCCGTATAAAGATTTCACCATTTCGGTTGTACGCACATCAATTGCTTTAATTTTATAACCTAAATAACGCTATTCCGTTACATCAAGCAGGTCGATTATGGTCAGACACCACCATGATTGACCTGCTTCGTATTATTAGGTCGGCCAGAGATTTCTGGTTGGCCTAAATTTACGGCTGTTCTATGATGGTGGTAGCCGGGAGAACGTGGTTGACCTTGGGGTACTAAACCCCGTATAAAAAACTGTTTACCCACTACCCCCAATGACCATGTTTGAGCTGGTTGTGGCTAGTGACCTCGTATCACAAGCGAAGCTGTGGGATTGGAACCATCGGTGGGAACGTCGGCTGAAATTACATTAGGAGGAGAGGATATGGAACCGGTTATTGGCTTAGATGTAGCGAAAGAGAAAAGTGTTATTCAAGCGTTTATGAAGCGAAATGAGGTTTACGGAAAACCTGAAACCATTACACACGATGAAGAGGGATACAGACGTCTTGGTAGCATCATTCAGGAGCTTCAAGTATGAACAGGAGAAGAACCTGTTGTCGTTCTGGAAGCAACGGGTCATTATCATCGCCCAGTAGTGGCATACCTGTCGGCTATTAAGGTATCTTATTTCATCGTCAACCCGTTGTTATCCAAACGCACTAAGAACGCACAACTGCGAAAAGTAAAAACGGATAGAGCAGACGCCTGGCATTTGGCGGAAATGTATTATCGTGGCGACGTGAAGCCGCATCGGAGCTGGGAGGAGTGTTACACAGAGCTTCAGCATGTGACAAGGCAGCATGAGTTTATGAGCTCGCTTTATGTACAAGCAAAGCTTAACGCACGTGCGCTATTGGATCAGGTGTTTCCCGCCTATGAGGAGATTTTCAGCGATTTATTTTCTCTAACGGCACTTAAGACGCTGCAAGCCTGTATATCCAGTGAATCGAAGGAATGGACAGAAGTTATACGTCCGTTTACGGGGAAGTCTCACTCCGAACAATGGATTCGTTCGAAAGCTGAGCATCTCAACATCGTTCATAAACACTGGCTCAAGTCAGAGAGAAGCCTGGCGCAAACGATGATGCTGCAAAGCATGATAACGCTTCTTCTGTCCATGCAGGAACAGCTTCAAACGATAGAGGAGCAGATCAGGCTGTTGGCTGAGAAGATGCCGGAAATAGAACTTATCAAGAGTATTCCGGGCTTAGGGGATAAACTTGCGGCGACAATCATATCAGAGATCGGTAACGCTCATCAGTTTGAAGAAGCAAAGCAGTTGGTGGCATTTGCAGGGATTGATCCGGGTGTACAGAGTTCTAGACAGTTTACAGCTACACGCAACCGGATATCAAAGCGAGGCTCCAAGCGTTTACGACGAGCTTTATTTTTGGCAGTGCAATGCGGATTACGTCGCGGCTGTAACGGGAGGATAAAGAGGTACTACGATAAGAAAAGGCAAGAGGGCAAGCCTTATAAGGTGACGGTGATTGCTTGCGCAAACAAGCTATTGCATCACATCTACGCCATCTTGAAGAAGGGCCAGCCCTACCAGGTATAACCATAATTTTCCATAACCTCCACGGCAATGGAGGTTATTTGGCATATACAAAAGTATATCAGCATTTCAGTCCTAAAGCCAAGGTATTGAGGCTTGACAAGTATTAGCTGGTTTTTTGTTATGTTCGTTTTCTTGTAATTTATTTAAAGTCATCGCAACTGTAGGAGGAATATAACAAGACCATCTCGAAGCAGAATATTGAATACGTGCAGCAGTATCTAGCCGAAATCAATCTATATCGTGGCGAAATAACGGGCAAATATAGTCCTGAGCTGCTAAGGGCGGTCGAAAGATTCCAAGATAACTACAACTCTAGTGAATTATCTGCGGAGCTTCAGTATAAGTTCGACGAGGTGAATGGCAAGATCGATCATAGAGTCTTAAATTTGATTTATATGAAAAAGGATCTCGTCGAAAAATCGCCTCGTAACCTGGATATGTGTCTGATACCCGGGGGCTTGAAGGATACGCGAAGTGTATTTGAAAAAACGATATACTACTTCAATAAATCCATAGACAGCTTCAAGGAAATCGGCTCTGATATTATGGTGGCAGCAGATGAACGAGCGAATAAGGCGCTGGATTCACCGGGCGATTTTCTGAATTATATTAGCTTCGGCATCCCCAAAGGAATTTATGATGGCTATGCTTATCGAGCTGAGAACAGGCATGAATCTGCTTATACTTATATTGATTGGCTATCCTCCGGAGTATTGTCCGGGGTGTATGAACCGTTTGTAGGCGCCTTTAACCCGGACGATCCATATTCTAAAGAGCATTGGCTAGATAGCATAGGGCTGGCCGCTCAAATTGTAGGTCTTGGGGCTGCAAGAATGCAGCTTAAATCAAACTCCACAGGCAGCGGCGGATCACTTAACGCTAACACTAACGTAGACTTAAATAAGACAAAGAAAGTAGAAACTGAGCCGAAAAAGACGAATCCAGATCCAGTAAATAATTCTTTGGATAACAAGGGGAAAGATGAATTACGTGCACGGGTTGAGGCAAATATTGAGCAGAGCGCAGCTGCAAGAGAAGCGTCCAGGTTCGACGAGTATTTGAAGAAAGAGAAGGAATTGCTTGAAGCTATAGAGAAAAAGAATGAGGGTATGGGTAATGGTGTTAGTCGTAATACCATTATTAACTCAGCAACACAGGCTAAAAAAGGCGGAGAGACTGTTGTAGGACATGCTCTACAAAAACATGCAGGAAGAAATCCTGAAATTTGGGGTAAAGTTAAGGGTGGCTCAGACCAAATTAATCAGACAGCACAGAGGCATTTAGAGGAAATTATTGATGCTCCGGGAGATTTCGTTAAAGTTACAAACAATAGGGGAATCACATTCCTAGAAAAGAAATTACCTGATGGACGGGGAGTAAGACTTAATCAAGACGGAACATTTAAGGGCTTTATTGACCAATAAAAGGAGTGGATAGTTTGGAAAACCTTGAAATTATATTAGAGGACTTCCGAAAAGATGAGTTAGACAAGTTAATTTATGATGAACTTAAAATTAACTCATCAGAAGTTAAATCCTCCCATTTCTTTGACAACAACAATGGAGCAGATATTGAATTTCATCAAATCAAAAGTTTCAGGGAAGTACTTTCACCGATTGGAACGGGAAATGTATTTCTGAACCAAATGGAAATAGGATGTAGTATAAAAGATGTGATGGTAATATTTTCCTTTGATAAAGAATTTGGGGATATTACATTTAATTTTTCAGAGAATGAGCTATACGAGGGCAAGAGTTCTGAGGTAAGGCTGAAAGCCAAAAAAATATTAGAAACTCTAGTAGGTCTAAAAGACAAATTCAATATTCCAAATATCAGAATCGGTTTTGAGCCTGCATCTGACGATGACACTTGCCTAGTTGAGATTGGTGAGGAAGTAGTTGATTTAGAGAGTGCTGTAGAATTTATTTTGAGCTAGTACCCAAAACCTTAAGGGGCGTACCACCCTCTTAAGGCTCTTTTTTTGGTGGGGCTACCCAGTGGCGAATGAACCCATTATTCAATCAATAACACTTTTAACCCTTTTAATACCCGTATGAAAATTTCTTCATTCCAATTGTACGCACTTTTCAGATTGACAAATATAACCTAAATAACGCAATAGGGTTACATTAAACTGGTCGATTTTGGTTAGATACCACCATCATTGACCTGTTTTCTATTATCTTTGTTTTCTCCCTTGCCTATGAAAATAATTGATTTCTGTAAATAATTTTCGCAACTATTAAAGGGGGGAGTGGCGATTACTATGACGAGAAGGTTGTCCGAAGAAAAGAAAAACCTTTGCAACTATTCCCATCGTTACCCCGATAGCAAGTGTACTAAGGCTAATCCTCTAAGACCAGGAGGTCTTTAATGTCGATGTCCAATGCTCTGCAAATCGTTTCTAATGTCTCGAAATATGCACTGTGTGTGTCAAAAAACATGTGTTGCTTGAAACTAAAGAAAATGGATTAAACCTTATTTTTGATGGGGAAATACTCAAAAATGGGAATGCCAATGGTTTTCATTATGAAGGGATGCCAAATAGTAATGGTAAAATTGTCGGGAATGTTGACCCACCTAATGAGTTTGGTGTTTATCAAGCCAATGTTGATATTAATGGAGTAAAAGAAAGAGAAAGAATTGCTTGAAGCTATAGAGAAAAAGAAAACAAGCCAGCCTCTTGAGGGGACGGGTAATAGTAGATTACCTGACAGTATGTTAGGGAAAAATGATACAGACCCATTTAGAGAAATTTATGGTCCTGGGCAATTAAATATATATGAAGATGCTTCAATAAGTGCTCTAAGACATGAATATCAACATTTTCTAGACGATATGGCAAAAGGCTACCCTATATTGGATGTTACTTATGAGTTTAAAAATAGAATTATTATGGAACTCAGAGCATACATGGTTGAAATAAAAGAGGCTGACCGAATCGGTAACAAGGCTCTTGCTGAACAACTGTGGAACAACTATAGATCTGAAAGGCAATATCTAATAGATAACTTTAGTCCAATAAATGAATAAGAGGAGCGATGAAGAGTGAAACCTTTAAGTTTATCGAAGGAAATAAGAGAAGGTAAATTAAACGATATTGAAATTATCAAGTGTTTAGATATTCATCATAATCAGGTTTTAGTAAGTGCTATCTATTTAGCCCCCAAATGAACTTGGACAGTACACCCCTTATTCCGATAGAATGAAATCAGTCGGAGGGGAACGCAATGGAAAGAAAACGGTATGATCTGAACTTCAAGAAAAAGGTTGTATCCAAGGGGCATGAAATCGGCAATATGACGGCAGTAGCCAGGCAGCATGATCTTGATCCGAAGATGGTGCTGCGCTGGGCAAGAGAATTGAAACGCAAGGATCTTGACGAATTGGATGGCGATGCTTTGAAGCATGCTTCATTCGTTCCTACAGCCTCAGATTATGCAGCCTTGGAGAAGGAGCACGAGAAGCTTAAGAAGCTCTATGCAGAGCAGGCGCTAGAGAGGGAAATCCTCCGTGACCTGTTAAAAAAAACGAACCCACACTTGCGGATAAAATAGAAATTTCGCAGAAATACATCATGCAGGGCTATTCAATCAGCCTTGTGCTGCGCATTCTGGAAGTGGAGCGTTCCACATATTATGCACATGTGAATCGCCCGAATCAGCAAACTGAGCGAATCCTCAGGAACGGTCGCTCCGCGCCTGGTTACTCATATACGCAAGACAACAAGCGAATTAGCGATGAGCAAATCTGTGAGTGGATCATGGAGCTGTTGGCCGATGAGTACACGTCTGTCTACGGATACCGCAAGCTGACAAAGATGCTGAGGCGCCAGCACCACCTTGTGATTAACAAGAAGAAAGTCTATCGGCTGTGCAAGAAAATGAATGTGCTTCGCCCTCAGCGGAAGCTCAAGGCCAAGCATCCGAAACGACTCGCAAATAACAAAGTCATTACCGCTTCCAATCAACTGTGGGAAACGGATATTAAGTATGGTTGGCTCGAAGGTGAACAGCGCTTTTTCTTCCTGATGAGCATCATCGATGTGTTCGACCGAGCAATTGTTGCTTATCATCATGGCTTGTCCTGCGAGGCTAAGGATCTGGTTCAAATCACGCAGGAGGCACTAATGAAGCGCCAGCTCTTTGACAAGGCGAATCGACCAATTATTCGATCGGATAACGGTCCACAGTTCATTAGCCATCGGTTTGCGGAGGCTTGTGAACAGTTTGGAATTATCCACGAACGAATACCGCCTAAGACGCCGAATAAGAACGCCCACATCGAGTCTTTTCACTCGATCCTTGAATCGGAATGTTACCAGCGCCACGATTTTGAGAGCTACCAACAGGCATATAAGATCGTTAGCGGTTTTATCTACAATTACAATCGCAATCGCATCCATGGAAGCATATATGATATGTCGCCGTACGAATACATGGAAGCAGTCCGGCAAGGCAATGTAAGACCCAAGGAAATCAACGTGTAAGGCATGATCGTCATCAGATGAAAAACTATGAAACATCGAGCGATTCTATGCAATCATTCGAATAAGAGGTGCTGTGTCCAATATTAGGGGGTTAACCCGCTATAAGCCAGATTGTCAGCAGAAAAATGTGTAACGAAGAGATCATTTCTAAACTTTCTTACATCAGCAAATTTAGAGACCCTAATGTAAATAAACTCTTTGGAATCGACACCATAGGGCATTATAGCATAGCGGCACTTTTGGCTATTGATACTCCTGAATCGAAAAGCAAATATGAAGAATTAATGGCTGATCTTGATGAGTGGGATCAAGAAATTGTGGAAAGAATTGCAGCAGGCATGAGTTAGTTAATAACGGTGGTGGGGCTACCCATTGCCGAATAAATCAACAACAATTTAGGTTTACACAAGCAAAGGCTTATTTTAACTTGCATCGTAAGTTGGAATGGGCCTCTTTTACATATTGCCTAATTCAGGGAAGACGAGCAAATCAACGCCTATTTTGAAATGCTGCAGAATGGAAATGCTGAAGAGCGTTCATTTGCTGAACAGCAGCTTATGTTAATTAAAAGTGCCTTCGATCAAATTGCTCAATACCAAACGGAATATGCGATATATAGCAAGTTTGGCAATCAGAAGTATATGGATGAAGCTCATCAATTGGCGGAGCAAGCACGGGCACAGCTATCAGCGCTTGGCGTATCGGAGAAGTGGTATGCAGCCGATGTCAATTTAAGAGCTCATTTTATGGGCTCACCGCTGCGTGCGCTTCGGTATGACCCCTACAAAACAGATGGCTCGGCCATGCCTGCCCTGAGTGAACAACGTTTCGCCATTGCATTAGGCATGATTAACTTGAATTATCAAAACTGGGCAAGAGATCGCTATGAATTCATTGAGGCAGGAGCAATTGCAGCAGAAGCAAGACGAAAAGAAATTCCACTTAAAGTAGAGGAATATAACAAGACCATCTCGAAGCAGAATATTGAATATGTGCAGCAGTACCTAGCCGAAATCAATCTATATCGTGGCGAAATAACGGGTAAATATAGTCCTGAGCTGCTCAGGGCGGTCGAAAGATTCCAAGATAACTACAACTCTAGTGAATTATCTGCGGAGCTTCAGTATAAGTTCGACGAGGTCAATGGCAAGATCGATCATAGAGTCTTAAATTTGATTTATATGAACAAGGATCTCGTCGAAAAATCGCCTCGTAACCTGGATATGTGTCTCATACCCGGGGGCTTGGAGGATACGCGAAGTGTATTTGAAAAAACGATAGATTACTTCAATAAATCCATAGACAGCTTCAAGGAAATCGGCTCCGATATTATGGTGGCAGCAGATGAACGAGCGAATAAGGCGCTGGATTCACCGGGCGATTTTCTGAATTATATTAGCTTCGGCATTCCCAAAGGAATTTATGATGGTTATGCCTACCGAGCTGAAAACAGGCATGAATCTGCCTATACTTATATTGATTGGTTATCCTCGGGAGTATTGTCCGGGGTGTATGAACCGTTTGTAGGCATCTTTACCACGGACGATCCATTTTCCAAACAGCATTGGCTAGATAGTGCAGGGCTGGCCGCTCAAATGTTCGGCATAGGGTATGTAAGAATGCAGCTTAAATCGAACTCCAAAGGCAGCGGCGGATCACTTAACGCTAACACTAACGTAGACTTAAATAAGACAAAGAAAGTAGAAACTGAGCCGAAAAAGACTAATCCAGATCTAGTAGATAATTCTTTGGGGAATAAGGGGAAAGATGAATTACGTGCATGGGTTGAGGCAAATCTTGAGCGGAGCGCAGCTGTAAGAGAAGCGTCCAGGTTCTACGAGTATTTGAAGAAAGAGAAGGAATTGCTAGAAGCTATAGAGAAAAAGAATGAGGGTATGGGTAATGGTGGTAAAAAATTCTCAGACATGAGTGCTGATGAACAATTAGCTATAGCAAAGCATTATTCCCAGAGAGCACCAATCGAAATACCAGAAAATGCGAACATGAAGGCTAAGTCAATGGCTGATGGATATGAACAAATAACCTACAAATGGAATGACGGGACATATAAATACGAAGTAAGATGGCACACTAGAACCTCTGGAGCACCTGCTGACCAAGGAAACACTTGGGTAATTCAAAGGACAATCCCAGGTAGTGGTGGGAACAAACCACAATCCTTCTTCAAGATTGGAGAAAATGAGTGGGTCGAGGGGTACAGATGGTATGATGCAATTGCCGCCAGAAAAGCGGGAACTGCAACTCCAGAGCAAGTTAGAATTTTAGACCAAGGACATTGGAAGGAGTAAAGTATGAAAACGGATATAGTTAATGATTCCTACTATACAGGATTTGAAGGCGAGCCTGAAATTGCTTTTGTCTATGAAAAGCTCAATGAAAGACGGGTTCTTAAAATGTGGACTGGTTATTTTGAAACCATGTTAGATTTAATGTGTCAGTATGAAGCTTACAATGATGGTATCTTGCGTGAATATTACGTTCAAGAAGGTTGGTACGAGGAAAGTCCTTGGGAATTAACAAATCTTGATGCTACTATTCAGTTATTTAAATCATTTAATTTACAAAACGTGGATGTAAAGGCAGTTGAAGCATCTCCGAATATAGTACCCACACTACCTAAAGTTGCATGCGAGATTACACAGTTTTTAGAACATGCCAAGAGTAATGAAAGTAATGTATATATTGTTTATGATTAATCGTATATGTCCCGCACCGCGCACCGCCCAATTAGCGGGTGAGGAATAACGAAGCCAAGCAAATTCGGCAATCTATGGTACTGGGTAAATAGAACTCGGTTGATTAGTGTGAAGCGATGCGCTAACATATTTAAAAATTTGGGTTTTGCCGTTATGGCAAGCCTGTTACTTAATGATCGGATTATTCCAATGTGACAAATTCAAGACTCTAAAAACGCCTTATGCTTTGTATGTCTGGTGTGATTCCTGCTTGTAGAGTGTCTAACCTATAAAGGAAGACAACATGGACGAATATTGTTTGGATTAACCGAACAAAAATTACTCGCCATGGTTGAAGTATCTGATATTAGCAAAACAGAACATGAACAATTAAAACTTGCTTTAAATGTTTAAAAATTTTGGGCCACCCATTACCGAATAAATCACAAAAATTTAAGTTTAAACAAGCAGAGACCTATTTTAACTTGTATCGTAAGTTGAAATGGGTCTCTTTTTCATATTGCTTAATTTATGGTTGATTATGGTCAGTACCAATCATAATTATTTCCGCTAAAAAGTTGAACGGTCTGCCTTACCCCACTTTAAAATCGGTTATATTCTTAAGTAATGAGAAATCGACCGACGATCCTATTGGATATGGACTCAACTTGAAGCTTTTTGGCCTAATTGATCTCGTTAAGTATGCGATAGAGCAGGCCAAGGAAATGACACTGGAATCCAGACTGAGCCAATTTAGGGAAGACGAGCAAATCAACGCCTATTTTGAAATGCTGCAGAATGGAAATGCTGAAGAGCGTTCATTTGCCGAACAGCAGCTTATGTTAATTAAAAGTGCCTTCGATCAAATCGCTCAATACCAAACGGAATATGCGATATATAGCAAGTTTGGCAACCAGAAGTATATGGATGAAGCTCACCAATTGGTGGAGCAAGCACGGGCACAGCTATCAGCGCTTGGCGTATCGGAGAAGTGGTATGCAGCCGATGTCAATTTAAGAGCTCATTTTATGGGCTCACCGCTGCGTGCGCTTCGGTATGACCCCTACAAAACAGATGGCTCGGCCATGCCTGCCCTGAGTGAACAACGTTTCGCCATTGCATTAGGCATGATTAACTTGAATTATCAAAACTGGGCAAGAGATCGCTATGAATTCATTGAGGCAGGAGCAATTGCAGCAGAAGCAAGACGAAAAGAAATTCCACTTAAAGTAGAGGAATATAACAAGACCATCTCGAAGCAGAATATTGAATATGTGCAGCAGTACCTAGCCGAAATCAATCTATATCGTGGCGAAATAACGGGTAAATATAGTCCTGAGCTGCTCAGGGCGGTCGAAAGATTCCAAGATAACTACAACTCTAGTGAATTATCTGCGGAGCTTCAGTATAAGTTCGACGAGGTCAATGGCAAGATCGATCATAGAGTCTTAAATTTGATTTATATGAACAAGGATCTCGTCGAAAAATCGCCTCGTAACCTGGATATGTGTCTCATACCCGGGGGCTTGGAGGATACGCGAAGTGTATTTGAAAAAACGATAGATTACTTCAATAAATCCATAGACAGCTTCAAGGAAATCGGCTCCGATATTATGGTGGCAGCAGATGAACGAGCGAATAAGGCGCTGGATTCACCGGGCGATTTTCTGAATTATATTAGCTTCGGCATTCCCAAAGGAATTTATGATGGTTATGCCTACCGAGCTGAAAACAGGCATGAATCTGCCTATACTTATATTGATTGGTTATCCTCGGGAGTATTGTCCGGGGTGTATGAACCGTTTGTAGGCATCTTTACCACGGACGATCCATTTTCCAAACAGCATTGGCTAGATAGTGCAGGGCTGGCCACTCAAATTGTAGGTCTTGGGGCTGCAAGAATGCAGCTTAAATCGAACTCCAAAGGCAGCGGCGGATCACTTAACGCTAACACTAACGTAGACTTAAATAAGACAAAGAAAGTAGAAACTGAGCCGAAAAAGACGAATCCAGATCCAGTAGATAATTCTTTGGCTAATAAGGGGAAAGATGAATTACGTGCATGGGTTGAGGCAAATATTGAGCAGAGCGCAGCTGCAAGAGAAGCGTCCAGGTTCGACGAGTATTTGAAGAAAGAGAAGGAATTACTTGAAGCTATAGAGAAAAAGAAAACAAGCGAGCCTCTTGAGGGGAGGGGTAATCTAGTCTTCAAATCAGATTATGATGACCATTTAATAAACGTTAAGAAATTTGACCGAGATCCATCAAAAGGTATTACAGGCGGTCACAATATGGATGAGTTCTACAATTATTTCAGGAATGTTTTGAAGTTAGATGATGTGGACTTTATTAACAAGGTAACACCGCACCCCACAATTGACGGAATTATTGAAATTAATTACAAGATACCTAAACTTGATAATAAGGGCAACTTGACTGGAGAGTATAAGTACTTCAAAAATCCCAAAACTGTGTATGACCCATCCAAAATTTCTGAGACGACAATAATCGAATGGGGTAAAGCCGCTATGCAACAAGGAATTGATGCTGGTAGTATTGTCGGAAGAAAAATAACTGGTATTGCTCAGACTGTTGAAGTAATTGATTTTCTATGCAAGAAAACATACTTTCCACGGAAATCCAGAATCGAAAGGATTAAAATATAAGGTGAGTTCCCGTTTGTACGAGAAAAAAGCTTGGCTAGGTGCCTTGCTATTTTCTTAATGTTCTGCACTATGGCAGTCATCAGTGCTTGTTCCTGCACTTTTTCCCGGCCACGCAAACGGGAAATGCGAAGCCCATGGAGCACTTTGGCATCCGCGAAGCTTCGCTCAACTGTTTTACAACGGAGCTTATACAAGATCTGTCCTGAAGAGCTACGGTAATTCGCTTCTACTCGCTCTTTAAACCCTTCCCAAACATGCCGCTGAATTTTACGTTTACGATTTTTGCTTGATGTACAGCTATCCAATAATGGGCATTGGCCACATAAGTCAGGGTTGGACATATATTCTTTGTATCCATTGCGATTGGTTGTGTGGTAAGTCAGCTTAGATCCATTGGGACATATATAAGCGTCTTGTTGCGGGTCATAGGAAAACTCTTCTTTGGGTATAGTCCCCTCTGCTGTAGGGGCATTACGAGTAGCGATGACACTGAAAATACCCATCTCGCTTGTTTTTTTTGCATATGTAGGGCGTCATATATCCTGAATCCAAAGCAACAGCTTCTAACGTATTGTGAAAGTCAAATGTATCGATCTGTCTTTGAAGTCTTTCTATATAAACGGTTGAGTCATTCACATTTCCAGGGGTAACATGGACATCCGTAATGAGATTGAATTTGTGATCGACTGTACGATGATCCAAATAATAAAACCCTTCGGGTTTACCTTTACGCTTCATAAAGCCACTTTCTGGATCGGTGTTACTCACTCGCAGTTTTTTTTCAATCGTTTCGTTTTTCACGGGCGGCAGCGGCTTTTTTCCATGACGCTCTCGTTCTTGATTAACAGCTGTCTCCAATTCTTTTAAATATTCAAGGGGCGTTTCCGTCACAACTTGCATCGATGAACGATTTTTATTCGCGTTAGCTTGGATGTGCGTTGAATCAGTAATGAGAACACGTCCCCCTACCATGTTATGACGGATGGCCAAACGGACTACTTCGTCAAAAATGTCTTGAAAAATGGTAGATCCTTTGAATCGCACATTACGGTTGTAACTAATCGTCGAGTGATCCGGCACAGGATCCGTTAAGCCTAGACCGAGGAACCAGCGGTAGGCTACGTCCGTTTTAATTTCTTGCTCTAATTGCCTTTCGGAGTGAATGCCATACAAATAACCAATCAGCATCATTTTGAAAAGGCGAATCGGGTGAATTGGAGGCCTCCCTAATGTGCCGTGATAGTAGGGGCGAGTCATCTCCGTAATAAATGAAAAATCTACGTTTTCATCAATGATTCGTAGTAAATGATCTTTTGGTACAAGCATATCTATACTAACCAATTCAATTTGATTTCTATCTTGTTGAATGTTAGGCAATTCGCACACCACACTTTCAATATATTACCTATATTATACCAAATTAACGCGGTAATGTGATCTAGATAGGGGCTTTTTCAACAGTCTGAGAAATACAGTTAGCTCATACTTGCGAGAGATATTGACGCCCCGCCACTCCTCTATCCAATTTGTGAAGAGTTCATTAGCTGAATCACTGTTGATACTTATGTCATCAGTGCTTTTTGCATTTTCGGCACAGTATTTTTATCGCGTATCATCAAAGCTGAGAAGGATATTTCTAAAGTATGCCAGATCACGGAGTGTTTTTATAAATAAATCACCATGATAACTCACCCATTGATATTAAAAAAATTGAGCATTTTGCATAATTCCATATATGAGAATTGAATAGCAGGACCTAGACCAACGAAGATCCATATCCAGACGACGATGCAAGCCACTAAATGTATCAATGTTCTCTAGCGGTGCCGCAAGCAATGCGCGAAGAGTCCCTTGTCGACAGTGCCCATCGGCACCTCGGGGTGAATGACTTCTCAGTTCTTTAGCATAAGGTCGTAAGTTCAGGGCGCTGGAGAAGATAGCAAACGATCTTTAAATTCATGTTTTTGAAGTTTTTCAAGGGAAATAGACTTACTTGTAGAATATCTTTCTTGTAGAATATACATAGTGACTTCCCCCCTTGGTTTTTCTTATTTTGTCACTTGAAATCTTCTCCAAGTTGGGGTGAAGTCCTTTTTAATGTTTGAAAACCTTTGTCTAGCAAGGGTTCTGGTTAATGCAAAATGCTTATTTATGTAATTCATTGATGTTATCATGAAAAACAAATAAGTTTGTAGAAAGTCTGGTTGCAAGAAGCCAGACTTTCTACAAACATTGGAGGGCTACTATGCTTGAGACACCTCTTCAGTTTAACGAATGGCATAAGTTAATGAAGCTAAGTGATAGGCAGATTGACTATTTTCATCCCTTATCGTCACTTATTCCAGTTTACGTTTTTCGAATTCTGTAGTTCAACAATCTAAAATTATTTCTTCATTTCATGACGAATTCCCTGAATCCCTCGAAATGCTTTCTCTAGACGCAATAAATTTTGAATCATTCGATAAATTAGTACGCAATATTCTTAGAGATATTGACTTTAATACAGAGGACATACTATATTCTTCAATTAAACAGAAATTGTGTGTAAAAATGTCAATGGATCTGTTAGAATATTCCAAAAGTGATATTTCAAAAATTTATTTGCAAAATATATCTATATAGCAAATAAGATTAAAACCTAATAATAGACGATCAATTGTTTCCAATGCATTCTTATTGGATTCGTTTCATAAATTGGTCGACATGAAGCTTAATCTTATAGAATTTCTCTCAAAAAAGATATTATTAACTATATTGGATTTGAGCCCATGATCATGTAGAAACATCAGAAGAACCTGGCAGGCATCGAAGACCAGATCATTGCCCTTTACGCTAAAGGAGTCTGCACGCGAGAAATTCAGGAGCATCTCAAGAAAATGACCGATGACCGCTGCCGTGAAGCCGATCTACAAAGCAGCAAGCAGCCACAGAGGAAGGAACTTTTTTTATAGTAGACCATGTTTTACATAATAAAGATACAATTATTGATTATCTGGCAATTTTAAATAATTATCCAGTGTTCTTTGTTGCCGTGCATTGTCCTCTTACAGAGCTTGAACGTAGGGAACAGGCAAGGGGAGATAGACAAATAGGGCTTGCAAAAAACAATTAAAATTTGTTCACCAGCAGAATGAGATGAATGAGATCTACGACATAGAAGTTGATATATACAAAGATTCTATTGAATCCTGTGTAAAGTTGATTATGGAAAAGCATCTTCTACTGACCGTCCCAAAGGCTTGCTTGGCTAAAGTGAGCAATAAAATCCACAATCGCTTTATTCCCAGCATCGATGTCGAGGTTAGTAACTAAATTAGCACACAATGCCAAATAAGGAGCGGTCGTTATGTTGTTCGAATCATCAAGAATCAGATTAAGAAAAATGACGCACGAAGATACAGAGCTGTATCACACATGGAGAAATGATATGGATGTGATGCAAACCACCAATCCGTCGTTAGACGTTTATTCCCTGGAGGAAACGAAAGTATTTGTTGATCAGGTCATCCTTGGGGCGCATTCCGCTAAAAGCTACATTATGGTTGATAAAATCAATGAAACGCCCATTGGCGTTGTCTCCTTAATCCTAATTGACTATAAAAACAGAAATGCGGAGTGCATTATTGACATCGGAGAAAAGGAATATTGGGGAAAAGGCTACGGTTCAGAAGGACTGAAGTTACTGCTGGACTATGCTTTTTATGAAATGAATCTGCACAGGGTATCTCTTAAGGTATTTTCGTTTAATGACAGGGCGATTCATCTGTATAAAAAAATCGGCTTTCAACAGGAAGGAGTGATCAGGGAATGCCTATTTAGAGAAGGAAAATGGGTTGATATCATACAAATGGGTATTCTCCAGGATGAGTATTTTAACAAGTAAAATGAAAGGCTGTCTATGATGGTTGAGTCCCCCTTTCTAGAGTCGAGGTACCGATTTTTTTCGTTGATACGTGGATAACACGACTCTTCCTACAATGAATAAGGATCCAAGTAGTTCTATGCCTGTAATCGGCTTGTATAAGATGACAAACCCTAAAATCATGGCTACAACGTTCCATTTTAAAATATCCTGTTGAAAAAAAATACGGGCCATGAGGAGAGCAGCTGCAAACGGTTCCTTCTCAATATTTATTTTGAAAAAAAATGTACAAAAAAGCGGCTGCTGAAGCCCAGCAACCGCATTTTTCCCTGTTTATTGAACTCTCTTGCGCAGCAGCACGAGCAGCCAGATGATGGCTGTGCCGAGGATCGCGTGGCCGAGCCCAGCGATGTGCGGCAGGAAGCTGATGTCGGTGCCGTTGATTTGCAGCATGCCGCGAACCGCCATAGCGCCGATGGTAATGAAGAGGCCCAGGTTATACACGATATACCATACTCCAAAGGACTTCGCTTCATGCACCTTGAACAGCTTGGCAAGAATCAGGGCGATGGTAAAAAAGAGGAAGCCCAGCACTAAAATATGCGTATGAAGGGCAACGAGGACGGTTTCCCCGCTGAAGTTGCTATGCTTGGTAATCTCGCGATAGGCAATGCCGGCAAACAAGCCGAGGATGGCGTAGAAGAAGGACGTATAATACAACTTTTTCATGATTGGTTTCTCCTTTAAAAAAATTTTAAAATTTACGGTCAGTATAGCACGGCTAAATGAACTCCATATGAACACATTATGATAACATTTTAACAAAGTGGAATGATTCATCTTCATGCAAATAAAAAAGCAGCCGCTGACATTGGGTCAACAACTGCCTGCCTAAAGATATGGCACTCTGCATGTTTATACGCGTATGCTATAGGATAAACCAAAATATAAATGATGAATTGCTGTTCTACTCTCTACCGTCAACGATAAGCTCGAGTTCTCCGGTTGTGGAGTCAATCAGCATGCCGTGAACAGGGATATGTGCTGGCAGAAGCGGGTGATTTTTAACGATCCCAACGGTATGGATAATGCCCTCTTTTTCGTCATTGAAGCCGCGGAGCCATTTTCTCAGTCGAATTCCCGAGTTCTCCAACGTGCTCAGTATGTCATCTGAAATTCCGCGCTCTCTCATTTCATTAATCATATGCTCTGAGTTCAGAGATGCCATGCCGCAGCCGGTATGGCCGACGATGAATACCTCTTCAGCTTGTAGCTCGTAAATGGCGAGCAACAGACTCCGCATTACGGATCCAAAAGGCTGAGAGATGACGGCCCCTGCATTTTTAATAATTTTGGCGTCGCCATTACGCAGGTTCATGGCTTTAGGCAATAGCTCGACGAGTCTTGTATCCATACATGTTACGATGGCGATTTTCTTATCGGGAAATTTGTCCGTGATATATGCTTCGTATTCTTTGTCAGTTACAAATTTCTTGTTATGCTCCAGAATAGTTTCAATTTGGCTCATAGGGTCAGCTCCTTTTGCTAAGTTGCAATCAAGTTTAAAATTTCATTAGAATCATCATTCAATACATCGATTCAAAATTTGATTATACGTGGTGTAAAAAGTATCATCAAGGGGTGGGTATAAATTTCTGGATAGGGGTGGGAAATAATATGAATCAGACAACCGCTTCGACTTGGAAACAATTTGATGAATTACAACGGAAAATTAAAAGTTATCACGAAGCTGTAGCTCTGATGCATTGGGATCTTCGCACAGGTGCACCGAAGAAAGGGGCGCAGGGGCGTTCCGAGACGATCGGCATGCTCATGACGGAAGCCTTCAGGCTTCAGACATCGGAAGAGATGGGGAATTTCCTCACCTATTTAAATTCGCCGGCCGTTTTGGCCGAGCTTGATGAAATCAAACAACGGATCATTACCGTTACTCAGGAGGAATACGATCGCAGCGTGAAGATTCCGCCGAAGAAGTACCAGGAATATACGGAGCTTACCGCGCTTGCGGAGACGCTGTGGGAGGACTTCAAGGAAGAAGGCGATTATGCCGGATTCGAGCCTTATTTGGCGCAGATCATTGAGAAGACCAATGAATTTATTGATTACTGGGGGTCCAAGGCAACCCGGTATGATACGCTACTTCATATGTATGAACCGGATTTGACGGTAGAGAAGCTTGATGAAGTGTTTGGACAGCTTCGGGATCGGCTTGTGCCTTTGGTCGAGGCGATTAAAGAGGCGTCTCAGGAGCCGCAAGCTTCCTTTATGAATCAATTGTTTGACAAAGCGCAGCAGGAAAAATTCGGATTGTTTATGCTGGAGCAAATGGGATATGACTTTGAAGCCGGGCGTGTCGATGAAAGTGTGCATCCTTTTGAAATTACTTTGAATCAAGGGGACGTCCGTATCACGACGCATTATCTGCAGGACGACGTGACCTTCGCATTGTTCAGCTCTCTGCATGAGGGAGGGCATGCCTTGTACGAACAGAATGTGAGTCCAGAGCTGGCAGGAACTCCGCTTGGCGAAGGGGCGTCAATGGGCATTCATGAATCCCAGTCCCGCCTGTGGGAGAATTTTATCGGACGCAGCCTTGAATTCTGGACGCGGTATTACGGCGATTTGCAGCAGCATTTCCCGGAACAGCTGAAAAATGTCACCGTGGACGAATTTTATAAGGCGGTGAATCGGGTGGAAAACTCTTTGGTCCGCATTCAAGCCGATGAGCTGACGTACAATTTGCATATCATTATCCGCTATGAAATTGAGAAGCAGCTGTTTAACGATGGATTATCGGTTAGCGATTTGCCTAAGGTGTGGAATGAGAAGTACAAGGCCTACCTCGGCTTGACACCACCGAATGACAGCTTGGGCGTGCTGCAGGATGTGCATTGGTCCGGCGGAAGCTTCGGTTACTTCCCTTCCTATGCGCTCGGAAATATGTATGCGGCACAAATTGTAAACACGATGCGTAAACAATTGCCGAACTTAGACGATTTAATTGCGGAAGGGAATTTTGCACCGATCAAGGAGTGGCTCACGGAGCAAATTTATAAATACGGCAAAAGTCAAAAGCCAGCCGAAATCATGAAGCGGGTTACGGGCGAAGAGCTCAATCCGAATTATTTAGCCGATTATTTGGAGCAGAAATATAAAGCAATCTACGGGCTGAGCTAACAGCTGAATGCAGGATAATAATGAGGAAAAGGTTCAGATTCATCTGTTTGATGAAAGAGACCGTCGCCAGCGACTATAACAGATCGCGGGTGGCGGTCTCTTTGTGCATGTCATAACCAAATGAAGGGCCGCCGCATATTCTTAACTAAAGCTTCTATTAAGAAAGAGGTGACCGAAATGTGGAATAAACGTCATGCCCTATTCTGGATTGCGCTATTTTTATTCCTTCCCGCATTTCTCAGCGGATGCGGAGGTAACGGTCAGTTGCATAAAGTTAAAGTCGGGGAAGTAACCCGTTCCGTCTTTTATGCACCGCAATATGTCGCATTGGAGAAGGGCTTTTTTGAAGAGGAAGGACTGGAGGTGGAATTGCAGACGACAGCCGGAGGGGATAAGACGATGACGGCTCTATTATCCGGTGCAATCGATGTGGCGTTAGTCGGAGCTGAAACCTCCATCTATGTCTACCAGCAAGGAGCGGAAGATCCGGTCATTAACTTTGCACAGCTTACACAGACGGATGGCACTTTTCTCGTGTCTAGGGAACAAATGGACAATTTTGACTGGTCACAGCTTCATGGGGCGGTATTCCTCGGGCAGCGCAAGGGCGGAATGCCGCAGATGGCGGGGGAATTTTCGCTGCGCAAGCATGGCATTGATCCGCACCGTGATCTAGAGCTCATTCAGAATATCGACTTTGCCAACATCGCTGCTGCATACGCCTCGGGCACAGGACAGTTTGTACAGCTGTTTGAACCGCAGGCCTCGATTTTTGAGCGCGAAGGTAAGGGACATGTCATTGCTTCCTTTGGCATGGAGAGCGGTCGATTACCTTACACGGTATACATGACGAAGCAAAGCTACATGAACAAGAATGACGAGGTCGTGCAAAAGCTCACACATGCGATCCACAAAGCGCAAATCTGGGTTCAGGAGCACTCCCCAGCGGAAACGGCGAGCGTGATATCTCCTTTTTTCAAGGATACGGATTTGGATGTTCTCGAGAGCTCGGTTAAGCGTTACTTGGAGCAAGGCTCATATGCCGAATCCCCGGAAATTACGGAGGAGGCCTGGAATAATCTGCTGGACGTCATGGAAGGAGCAGGCGAGCTAAAGGTGCGTGCATCCGTAGATGAGCTGGCTGAGAATAAATATGCGAAGTTCGCCATTAAGTCAGACCCATCGCCGTAAGGAGAGGAAGGTGTTAGGTGTATGGTGCCTATCATTCAACTAAAGCACGTTGATCTGGCTTATGTAACCGATCGTGAAGTTACGCTTGCACTCGAAGATATGAATCTGTCCGCCCAAAGCGGGGAGTTCATCAGCTTGGTCGGTCCAAGCGGCTGCGGCAAAACGACGCTGTTATCGCTGATGGCCGGATTAATCCCCCCTTCAAGAGGACTCGTACTGCTTCATGGCAAGCCCGTAAAAGGGCCTACCCCGGAAGTGGGTTACATGCTGCAGCAAGATTATTTATTTCCATGGCGAACCATTCAGGACAATGTACTGCTTGGTCTGGAACTAACTAATCTGCTTAGCAAGCAAAGCGTAGAATTGGCCGAAGATCTTTTGGAAGGCATGGGGCTTGACGGGACGTCTCATATGTTCCCGCACCAGCTCTCGGGCGGAATGAGGCAGCGGGTTGCGCTCGCTAGAACTCTCGCTACCAACCCGGACTTGCTGCTGCTTGATGAACCCTTCTCCGCCCTCGATTACCAGACGAAGCTGCAGTTGGAGGATCTGGTGGTTGATACGCTCAAGCAGCGAGGAAAGACCGGGATCCTCGTCACGCATGATCTGTCGGAAGCGATCGCTGTCAGTGATCGGGTTATCGTTCTTGGTGCAAGACCTGGCAAAATTCGCAGTACCTTTGAAGTACCGGACAATATCCGCCGGGCGCAGCCTTTTTATGCGCGGGAGGAACCGGGGTTCAATGCTCTGTTCCATGAAATTTGGGGTGAACTCGAAGCATCCGAGAGAAAGGGGAAAACCTGATGAAGGAGGAGCGCTCGGAGGCTACAGTGGCCTCCAATCAACAAGACTTAAGCAGCTTGGATTCACCGATATGGTTATCCCATAAATGGCGGCAGCATCTGCAGGCTAAACGTCGATTAAAGCGAGGAGTATTTGCAGTTCAGTCCTTGATACTACTATTTTTCATTCTCCTATGGGAGCTTGCTGGCCGACTAAAATGGGTCGATGTGCTGATCTTCAGTTATCCGTCCAAAGTCGGGCAGCAAATCGTGAAGGACGTTGTCAGTGGAGAGCTATGGCCTCATCTGGCCATGACGGTATCGGAGACCGTAGTTGGCTTTTTGTTAGGTACTTTGATTGGTACGCTGCTCGCCGTTGTCATCTGGTGGTCGCCGTTTCTGTCCAAGGTGCTTGATCCGTATATGGTCGTGTTTAACAGCATGCCTAAGGTTGCATTAGGTCCGATATTTATCGTGTTGTTCGGTGCCGGATTTACGGCAATCGTCATTACAACCTTATCCATTACCGTCATTGTTACGACATTGGTCGTATATACCAGCTTTAATGAGGTTGATGCGAACTATACGAAGGTCATCCGCACCTTTGGTGGAACTCGAAAGGACGTGTTCCAGAAAGCGATACTACCCGCTTCCTTTCCAACCATTATCTCCACACTAAAAGTTAACGTAGGCATGGCATGGGTCGGCGTTATCGTCGGGGAATTTCTCGTCGCCAAAATTGGCCTTGGCTACCTCATCGTATATGGTTTTCAAGTGTTTAATTTTACGCTGGTCTTGTCCAGTCTCGTTATTATTGCGCTGGTGGCTACAGCCATGTATCAGCTTGTTGTTTATATTGAACGGAAGCTTGTGCGCGAGCAGTAAGTATAACTACAAGATCGCAGTTCTCCCTTCGAACGTTGAGATAGCTTCAATTGTTCGTTGGCGGGTGTGCGATCTTTTTTGATATGGGAGTGACGATTATATCTAGTATGCGTCAATAGACGAAGCAGGGCTCAACCCTTGCATATCATCAGAAATGTCATTGTGCGACAGGTCATAAACATAGTACCATGCTATTCAGGGCAGTTTTTTTATATTTTAAGGATTGTAAGGCGGGATTACATGGGTTTTCGTGTCATTAAAACAGCAATTGCAACATTAATAGCTGTTATCATCGCAGACGCTTTTGGAATTGAAGGAGCGCTATCAGCGGGGCTGTTAGCTATTCTAGGAGTGGAAGTGACGAGGAAACGGAGTCTGCTGACCGTATCTTCGCGTTTTTTTGCGTCAGTTATGGGACTGCTGCTGGCGTTCGGATTATTCTACATACTTGGCTTTCAAATTTGGGTGCTCGTCCTCTATATATTGATCGCATTCCCGCTTATGGCGCGGGCGCAATTCAAGGATGGGATCGTCACTAGCTCTGTCGTCGTTTTTCGAGTATTCGGGGGGGAGGAGCTTAGCCTAAACGTGTTGCTGACACAAGTCGAGCTGCTGGTGATCGGGCTCGGATCTGCGATGCTCGTGAATTTGATCTATATGCCGAAGGAACAAAATAAACTAAGCGAAATTCGGCAGAAAATCGACGAGCTTTTCGCAGACATTTTTAGTCAAATTGCTTTGACTCTTCATCATCCGCAGCATGTGTGGGACGGGAAAGAACTGATTGAAGCTGGCGCCCTGATCGATCAAGGTCTTTCTACCGCCAAGCGAGCGCTTGAGAATCAGCTTGTCTCACCGGATGAGTCCTGGAGTGTATATTTCTACATGCGCAAGCAGCAACTAGAGCGGATCGAGTCGATACTCGAACTTATCGCCCAAGTATTTCAGCGAATGCCGCAGACGGAGATCGCCGCGATGTTGTTCGAACGTTTGAGTCTGGATGTTACGAAGGCGGAATATACCGGAAGAACGGAAGCGATGCTGCTGGAGTGGGAGCAGGAATTCAAGAAAATGGAGCTGCCATCCACGCGTGAGGAATTCGAAATCCGTTCGGCCGTTCTTCAAATTTGTCGGGAGCTCGCGATGTATTTGGAAATTGCCAAAAAAGATAAAGTTCCCGCGAAATCAAAGCGATAGACCGTTTTTCTTAATAATTTGCTTCGTCCAATCAACATTCGCCTATGTCCTGCATACAATTGTAGTGAATGATGTATGGAGGAGGTTCGAACATGTCATCGAAATATCAAAGTAGAGAGATTATAACGAAAGCGATCTGTGGCAAAGGTCGTAAGTTCTCTACCGTAACCCATACCGTGACTCCGCCTCATAAGCCGACGAGCATACTTGGAGCGTGGATTATAAACCACCAGTATGAAGCGGTCTCCGCAGGCGACGGAATTGAAGTTATTGGTACTTACGATGTAAACATTTGGTATTCCTTCAGCAAAAACTCTCAGACTGAAGTAGCCAAAGAGACGATTTCTTATGTAGAAAATGTACCGCTAACCTATTTGGATTCCAGACACCGCTCTTCAACGGTGGAAGTATCTGCGGAGGCAACGCAGGAACCGAGCACCGTTGAAGCGGGTGTAACTGGGGATGGCCGTGTATCCATCCGTGTAGAGCGGGAATTCGCCGTCGAGCTCATCGCTGAAACGAAGATCAATGTCCTTGTTGTGCCGGGCGGCGATTACGAAGACAAGGAGTTCGATTTCGGATCCGATCTGGGTGAGTATGAAGACCTGGATCCAGATCTCCTCGACGACGAGCTGTAGCTTCGGGAGAAACATGCGCTAGGTGAAGATAATCCAATATATGCGGCAGGGGCGGCGTCGTCGAGGGCGGCTGCCCTCTTTTTGTATAAAAAATAAAAAAATACGGATCAGTTTTGTACGAGGGGGTAGGGGAATGGAGCAAATCGGTCATGTTGCGTTGCGTATTCAAGTCAATCCTGGAGCATCTGCCGACAGGCTGTTGGAGGCTTTGAAAACTTTGGCTCGCGGTAAGAGGCTTCGAGTCGAGTCCAGGAAGGTTGGAGAATACAAGACGGAAAATGCGTTAGTATCTTATTCTCAGCTATGGTTAGAAGTCAGCTACATGGCGGCTGCCGGGCGGGCAAATGCGCAGGAGGCCGAACAGAGATTGGAGCCGGCTTCTCGGAGGCTGTCCATCATGAATGAAAATTTGCAAAAATTCCTCAGCAGCTCAATTCATGAGCGACAAAATCGCTTGACAATCAGTGGGCTAAATGCCTCATTGACAGAATCCGGAAACATACCGCATCATATTCGCCAACGCAGATTCATTCGCCGCTATATCGTTCAGGTATTTCATTTACGGGCTACTTCGATCGCAGCACTCGGTGCGGGCGGTATCAACGGACCACAGCTTAGGCAAGAGGAGGGGAGTCGTTCGCTGCTTGAACGCCGGCTTGAAAAAATCGCGGTTCGCACGCTTTATGCCCTGAATCTGCAAATGGGAGAAGTGACGATCCATGCGGGAGAAGATGGTAGATTCACCGTGGAGCATGTATCAGCTATGCCGGATTTTGGCGGGATAGATCAGGCGGAGCTCGCTGCCAAGGCTATTATCAGCCTGCTAGTGGAGCTGAATCATAGCACAGCCCAGGCGAATGGGCCGAAAAAGCTCCTCGGAATGGATCCAGAGTTCCTGCTCTTTAACCGGGCGACAGGCAAAGTGATTCCCGCTTCACGTTATTTGGAGATTGCCGGCGAGGCGGGCTGCGATTCGTTAAGATACCGGGGGGAGCGCCGATTTCCGCTGGCTGAGCTGCGTCCGCAGCCCGGTGGGGAGCCGCGGGAAGTGCTCGTGCACTTACTGCGTGCTTTCCGGATTGCCTATAGAGCGATTGATGATAAGGCATTGCAATGGCAGGCAGGAGGGATGCCCCAACGCGGTTTCCCCCTAGGAGGTCATGTTCATTTCAGCGGGATTCCATTGACCTTTGAACTGCTGCAAGTACTGGATAATTATCTGGCATTGCCGGTCGCAGTCTTGGAGGATCGCCGCGGTTACAAAAGGCGTCCGAGGTATGGTTTTTTAGGCGACTTCCGGCTTCAGAAACACGGAGGATTCGAGTACCGTACCTTGCCCAGCTTCTTAATTTCTCCTCTAGTAACTAAGGGAGTTGTGGCGATCGCTGCACTGATCGCGGGACACTGGGAGCTGTTACAACGAAGGCCACTGCAGAATGAACGAATGTACACAGCGTTCTACCAGGGGGAGCAGCTGCAGCTCCGTAGGGGACTGGCCGAACTGTATAATGATCTGTCTGCACTAGCGGTCTATCCGAAGTACGAGAGCTATATTGCCCCGTTTATGGAAGCGACCATGTCTGGGCGAACCTGGGACGAGACGCAGGATATTCGTAAGGTTTGGAAATTGGAAAACCATTCGTAAGCTGAGGTCGCTTTTGATATAATAGAAGTCTACGAAATGGGCATGGAGGATGAGCATGGCAACCTATACGCCGATGATTCAACAATATTTAAGCGTGAAAGCCCAGGCACAGGATGCATTTCTATTTTTCCGGCTGGGCGATTTTTATGAAATGTTCTTTGATGATGCAATACTAGCCGCCAAGGAGCTGGAAATTACGTTAACGGCAAGAGGGGGAGGCCCGGAGGAGAAAATTCCGATGTGCGGCGTTCCCTACCATTCTGCCGAGAATTATATCCACAGGCTGATCGAGAAAGGTTATAAGGTAGCGATTTGTGAGCAAACTGAAGATCCGGCACAGGCGAAAGGCGTGGTACGCCGGGAAATTGTGAGGGTCGTTACGCCGGGGACAGTCATGGAAGGGAAAACCATCGGGGACAAGGCCAATAACTACATTTTATGTGTTACAGAGCGACAGGGCATGATGGCTATAGCTTCCTGCGATTTGTCTACCGGTGAATTGTATGTAAGTTCCTCGCCTTCTAGCAAAGAGTGGCTAAGAGACGAGGTCGGGCTCTATGATCCCTCTGAGATGATCGGGGACAACGGATTATTGGAATGGATGCGCGAATCCAGCAGTCCTGTAGGCAAACCGATCGTCTATACGCCGTGGGATAAGGCGAAGGATGAGTTGGGACGCAAGCAGTTTGGCGAGGCGGTCTGGGCAAGGCTGGAGCCGGAGCGCCGCGACTGTGTAGCCCTGCTAGTCGGTTACTTGAGCGAGACGCAGAAGCGATCGCTGGGACAGCTTACGAAAATATCCGCTTATGAGCCGGAGCATTATATGATTCTCGATCCGTTCACGCGCCGCAACCTGGAGCTGGTCGAGACGGTTCGCGAACGCTCCAAGCGGGGCTCGCTGCTCTGGCTGCTTGACCGCACGGAGACGTCCATGGGCGCCAGAATGCTGCGGCGCTGGATCGATAAACCGCTTCTGCATCGCAGCCAGGTCGAGGAACGTCTGGAGGCAGTTAGCCATCTGCATAGCGATTTTATACTGCGAGAAGATTTGAAGGAAGCTCTCAAGCAGATTTATGATCTGGAGCGGCTCGTAGGGCGGATTGCCTTCGGCAACGCGAACGGGCGAGATTTAATCGCCCTGAAGCTGTCCTTGCGACAAGTGCCGGCGATCAAAAGGCTGTGCGAGTCCTCGGCCTCGCTAACGCTTGCCCGGATAGCCGGGGATATGGATGAATGCGTGGACTTGGCGGATCAAATCGAGGCTGCTATAGCGGACGAGCCTCCGGTATCCGTTAGAGATGGCGGCATCATTAAGAGCGGTTATCATGAGCGTCTCGATGAACTGCGGGAAGCCGGTACGAACGGCAAACGCTGGATCGCCGAGCTGGAAGCGGCGGAGCGCCAGGCTACGGGAATTAAGTCGTTAAAAATCGGATACAACAAAGTGTTCGGTTATTATATCGAGGTGACTAAAGCGAATCTGTCCTTGCTGCCTGAAGGCAGGTATGAACGGAAGCAAACGCTGGCGAATGCGGAACGCTTTGTAACCCCGGAGCTAAAGGAGAAAGAGACGCTGATTTTGGAAGCGGAAGAGAAGATGGTCGATCTCGAATACGCTTTGTTTACCGAGCTGCGCGAGCAGATCAGCGGGGAAATCACCCGACTGCAGCAGCTCGCCGAGCATATTGCCGAGATCGATGTGTATCGCTCCCTGGCAGCGGTAGCGGCGGACAGCGGCTTTGTGAAGCCAACGCTGATCGATGGCTATGATATGGTCATTGAACAGGGCCGACATCCGGTCGTTGAATCGGTTATGAGCGATTCCGCGTTTATTGCCAACGGAACGACACTGAAGCAGAAAGAGGCCAGTATTCTGCTTATTACCGGGCCGAATATGGCCGGGAAGAGTACCTATATGCGTCAAGTAGCGCTCATCTCGATCATGGCGCAAATCGGTAGCTTTGTTCCGGCTTCAGCGGCCGAAATTCCGATGATTGACCGCATCTTTACCCGCATCGGCGCGGCCGATGATTTAATTGGCGGGCAGAGTACATTCATGGTTGAAATGGCAGATATCCAGGTTATGACGGAGAAAGCAACCTCGCGCAGCTTGATCATCATCGACGAGTTGGGGCGCGGTACCTCAACGAGTGAAGGCATGGCGATTGCCCAGGCGGTTATTGAATACGTGCATGATCATATTGGCTGTAAAGCGCTCGTATCTACGCATTTTCATGAGCTGGCCCATTTGGAGAGCAGTTTGTCGGGGCTTAGAAACTATTCTATGGCCGTTCAGGAGAGCGGGGATAAGGTGCATTTCCTGCGCAAGCTTATTCCGGGAGCGGCGGATACAAGTTATGGGATCTATTGCGCTAGGTTAGCCGGGCTGCCGGGCGGTATTATTGAGCGTGCCTACGGGCTGCTTCAAGGCTTTGAGCAAGCGGCTGCCGAGGTAGCGTCCGGAGGGACAGAGGCTCGAACGGGTCATGACAAAGCCGAGGCGTTGGACAAGACTGGGGATGTAGCGTTGGCTGGAGCGAAGATTGAGGGATCGAGCAACGCAGTGGATCATGTTTCGGGTATGGCTTCGAATGGTGTTCCTAATGAAGAACGGAACAAGGAATCGAGCGGAGCTACGAACGAAGTAACAAGTAACGTACCCGATAAATCGGTGGATGGAAGCCCGGAAGTGGTGCAGCTCTCGATATTCGGCGAAGAAGTGCCTATGCCGAAAGCGAGGCCGACCGAGGAAGACGCGAAAATTCGCAGCATACTTAACATGGTTAATAATGCTGATCTGCTAAATATGACGCCGCTGCAGGCGATGCAGCTTGTCAATGATTTGAAACTGAAAGTAAAAGACTTATAACGAGGAACCGCATTACAAATTACTGATTTGCGGCAGATCGCTGAAAAGCTTGCAGGAAGAGGTGAATGATGATGGCCCAAATTGTTGTTTTGGACGAGCATATTGCCAACCAGATTGCTGCCGGGGAAGTGGTTGAGCGCCCTTCTTCGGTCGTCAAGGAGCTGGTTGAAAATGCTGTGGATGCCGGGGCCCGCAAAATTGAAGTTCAGGTAGAAGAGGGCGGTCTCCAACTCATTCGTGTGACGGATAATGGCTCGGGGATTGAACCGGACGATTGCGAGACAGCATTCTTTCGCCATGCGACAAGCAAATTGCAGACGGGACGAGATTTATTTCAGATCCGAAGCCTGGGTTTTCGCGGCGAGGCATTGCCGAGTATCGCGGCTGTCGCCAAAGTACAGCTGCTGACGAGCAGCGATGACAGCGGACTCGGCCGAGTCATCGTGATGGAAGGCGGCTCTTTGAAGCAGAGCGAGGAGGCCGCGGCTCCGAAGGGTACAGATATTACGATCAAAGAGCTGTTCTACAACACGCCTGCCCGATTGAAATATATGAAGACGATCCAGACGGAGCTAGGGCATATTTCGGATGTAATGTACCGTCAGGCGCTCGCTCATCCGGAAATCGCCATCACGCTTCGCCATAATGGTAATACATTATTGCAAACACAGGGCAATGGCGATTTACTCCAGGTGATTGCTTCGATATACGGCATAAATGCTTCTAGGGCGATGGTTCCTATTAGTGCCGAAAGTCTTGATTACAAAATAAGTGGCTATATCGGGCGACCGGATTTGACCCGTTCGAATCGCAGCGGTATGTCGACAATTGTCAACGGCAGATATATTCGCAATCATGGACTATATCAAGCGATCCTGCGGGCCTATCATACGCTGCTGCCGATCAACCGTTATCCGCTGGCTGTTCTTCAGCTGGAAATGCACCCATCATTAGTCGATGTGAACGTGCATCCCTCGAAGCTGGAAGTTAGGTTCAGTAAAGAGCCTGAGCTGAACAGCTTCGTTGAGGAGAGCATCCGGCAGCTTCTGCAGGGCCAGGTGCTGATTCCACAGGTTGTGAAGCAAACGATTGGCAAGGGAGCGAACCGCTCGGTAATTCAAGAGCAGTTCCATTTTCCGGCGGCGCATGCGGGCGCGGGCGCAGCGAATCTGGGGCTGCCCCCGCAGGACGCCGCCGCGGGGCATCGCCCGGCGCCAGGCCCCGCGGGAGCGGAGCCTGCGCCTGATTTGGGCGCTGCGCGCCGCGAGGGCAGCGGTGGCGGTGGCGGCGGTATAGACCGCCACGATCGCCCCGCGGGCGGCGCAGAGCGCCCTGGCAGCGCGTACATCCTCGGCCGTCCAGAGACGGCCGCAGGCTCCGCCGCGCTGCACGAAGCTGCCCCGCCCTATGGCGGCGGGGCTAGCGCCTCCCCTGGCCGCGATAGCGGGCCGGGGAGCACAGCGGCTGCGCGGCAGATGCCGCAGCCGCCAGGCCGCCCTGCGGGGCGCGGGGGGGCTGCTGCCTCGTACGGCAGCAGCTACGCGCCCGCCCAAGGCGGCCGCATGCCGGAAGCGCTGTACGGCTCGCCAGAGGCGGCGCCGGAGCTTCCGGCCTTCCCGGAGCTGACCCTGATCGGTCAGCACCACGGCACCTACCTGATCGCTCAGAATGAGGAGGGGCTGTATCTCATCGATCAGCATGCGGCTCATGAGCGAGTCAACTATGAATACTACTATGAGAAATTTGGTCAGCCAGCGGATGCGTCTCAAGAACTGCTCATTCCAATCACGTTGGAATTTACATCAGCGGAGAGTGAGAAGCTGAAGGAGCGGCTGAACTGGTTCGAGAGCGCTGGGGTCATCCTGGAGCATTTCGGGGGCGGCACCTTCCGGGTGGTCTCCCATCCGTACTGGTTCCCATCGGGGGAAGAGGCAGCGATTATCGAGGAAATGGCCGAATGGGTGTTGCAGGAACGGCAGATTGACCTGGCGAAGCTGCGGGAGAAATCGTCGATTCTTGTCTCCTGCAAAGCTTCGATTAAGGCCAATCAGAAGCTGACCCCAGAAGAAGCTAGTACCTTGATTCAGAGACTGGCGGCTTGCAAGCAGCCGTATACATGTCCGCATGGCCGACCGATTGTCGTCAGCTTCTCCACGTATGATTTGGAGAAGCTATTCAAACGAGTCATGTGATCGGAGGAAGAAAATTGATAATTACGACCGGAGAGCATGATGCGCCAGCTGCGGTGGAACGTGCCATGGCCCTTGCAGCAAAATCCGGTGCCCGATTCGTTTCAAGAAATCGGACATCGATGGCGAGGCTGGCCGAGCTTCATCCCGGCGAGGACATTCTCGTCGTTCTTGAAGGCGGTGCGCGTCTGCATCGGCCTGGCGAGCAGCCGATGACCTTCCATCCCAGCATGTCGTTTGTGCGGGCCAAGAGGCTGCTCAAAGGGGAGAAGGATACAATGCTGGAAGCGGCAGGCGTGAGGACTGGTGATACGATTGTTGATTGTACGGCGGGACTGGGGTCGGATGCGATCGTATTCTCTCTCGGCGCTGGAAAGGAAGGCAAAGTGATCGCCATGGAGGATTCGCTGCCGCTTTGGGCGCTCCTGCATGAAGGATTCAAGTATTACGTTTCCGGGCTTCAGTCGTTTGACGAGTCGCTCCGACGCATCGATCTGCAGCGCGGACACCACCTGGACTTGCTGCAACAAATGCCGGATCAGAGCGCCGATGTCGTCTATTTCGACCCGATGTTCCGCGACCCGGTACTGGAATCCTCCTCCATTTCTCCTTTGCGTTCATTTGCCAATAATAACCGCTTGGAGGAGGCGGCAATCGCCGAAGCGTGCCGCGTAGCGCGCAGAACGGTCATCTTAAAAGAGAAAATTGGAAGCGGCGAGTTCGAAAGATTAGGATTTCGCGTCTCTGGCCGCGCTCGATCCAAAATAACGTACGGAGTGATTATCCCTTGAACAAGCAACAGAAACCAAAATTGCTCGTGCTTGTCGGCCCTACGGCAGTAGGCAAGACGCGTCTCAGCATTGAAATTGCCAAGGCTTTCTCCTGCGAAATTATATCCGGTGATTCGATGCAGGTGTACCGGGGGATGGATATCGGTACGGCCAAAATTACGCCTGAGGAGATGCAAGGGGTGTCCCATCATCTCATCGATGTTCTGCAGCCGGACGAGCCGTTCTCAGTCGCCCAGTTCCAGGAATGGAGCAAGCGGCTGATTACGGAAATCCATGATCGGGGTCATCTGCCGTTTATTGTCGGTGGAACGGGGTTATATGTCGAATCGGTCTGCTATGAGTATCAGTTTACAGAAGCGGGCGTGGACGAAGCTTTCCGCGAAGCGCAGAAGCGTTTTGCCGCGGAAGAGGGGGTTGAGGCACTGCATCAAAAACTGGCCATGGTAGACCCTGATTCAGCAGCCAGACTTCACCCTAATGATGTTCGCCGAATTGTACGGGCATTGGAGATTTACCACCTGACGGGTGAGACTTTATCGTCTCAATTGGAGGGTCAGACGAAGCAGTCTCCCTATGACTTGTGTCTTATTGGTTTGACAATGGACCGTCAAATGCTTTATAACCGTATTGAACAGCGAATTGACGAAATGATCGCGAACGGACTGGTAGATGAGGTAAAGGGACTGCTGGATAAAGGCTACAACCGGGAGATGATATCCATGCAGGGACTCGGCTACAAAGAAATTGCTGAACATCTTCAGGATGGTGTGCCCCTTCAAGAAGCGATTGAGAAACTCAAGAGGGATACCCGGCGTTTTGCCAAGCGCCAGCTCTCTTGGTTCCGGCGGATGAAGGACATTTCGTGGATCGATGTGGGTGACGGCCAAAATTTTTCCGGGAATTTAAAGGCCGCTCATGCTATAATAGCAGGAAAGTTTTCCGCTGATCTTGAATATAATTCAAAACACTATTGATTTCTATTGGGGGTACGGCTAATGAATAAGTCCATTAATATCCAAGATACGTTCTTGAACCAATTGCGCAAAGAGAGCATCCCTGTTACGGTATTTTTAACCAACGGTTTTC
This sequence comes from Paenibacillus lentus, assembly GCF_003931855.1. NCBI lineage: Bacteria > Bacillati > Bacillota > Bacilli > Caryophanales > Paenibacillaceae > Paenibacillus > Paenibacillus lentus. Next base: position 3,396,612 of record NZ_CP034248.1, read on the forward strand.
AGATTAGAGGCACGATTAGAGCGTTCGATAATTTCACAATTGTGATCGACAGCGACGGGCGCCAGCAAATGGTGTACAAGCATGCGATTTCGACGTTTCAGCCGCAGCGCAACGTTTCGCTGATGCAAGAAAATCAGAACGAAGCATAAGCGGATTGAAACTTTTTCAAAGCTGTTACGTTTAATGGTATAGGAAATGGAGCAGAGCAACCTGATAAGAGGTTGTTCTTTTCTTTCCGCGTATCATGCGAAAGCGGCAAGAAGGGAGTCAGAGATAACCATGTCTACAAAGAGACCTTCCAGATTGGAAAGAAGCAGCAAGCCGGAACCGAAGACGGTGAAGCCTAAAGCGAAAAGAAAAAAGAAGCTAACGGCTAAAAAGGTGTTGTGGACTTCGTTTTTTACGATCGCGTTTGCTATATTTTGCGCCCTAGCAGGCTATCTGTACATTACGATTAACGGCGAGAAGATACTGGCCGAGAACGAGGGAAAGCTAACGATCTACGAGACATCTAAGGTATATGATCGCCATGGCAACCTGATGGGTGAATTGTCACTGGAAAAAAGTGAGCCGGTCACATCAGAGGAAATTCCTAAGCTTCTGAAGGATGCCTTCATTGCTACGGAAGATAAAAGATTCTATGAGCATAACGGTGTGGACCTGTGGGCGATCGGCCGGGCTGCCGTAAAGGATATCGTTGCGCGCAAGCTCGTTGAGGGCGGCAGCACGATTACCCAGCAGCTCGCAAAGAACATCTTCCTCGACTTTGAGAAGACATTTTTCCGGAAGGCGACTGAAGTGTCGATTGCCATGGCGCTAGAGCGCGACAAGACGAAAGATGAAATTATTACGATGTATCTGAATCGGATCAACTTTGGGGGTACGGTGTATGGTATTAAGGCCGCATCGATACGCTATTTCGGCAAAAGCGATTTGAATGATCTTGAAGTATGGGAAATGGCTACCCTAGCGGCAATGCCGAAGGCGCCTTCCAGATACAATCCGCTTCGTAATCCGGATTTGTCCATGCAGCGTAGAGCTGTAGTTCTCCAACTGATGTATGAGCAGGGTTATATTACTCAGGCCGAAATGGAGCACGCCAAAGCGGTTGTGTATGATTATGAGCCCCCGGCAAGGAATCAAAGCTTCGAAGCTTTTAAGGATTATGTGCTTGAGGAAGCGGAGCGTAAGTGGGGTATTACGGAAGACCAGTTGAACCGCGGTGGATATAAAATTTATACGACGATGGATATGAAGGCGCAAAAAGCACTGGAGAAGGCGTTCGCTAATGATGATTTCTTCGAGAAGAGCAAGGATGATCAGCAGGTTCAGGCATCCATGGTCATAATGAATCACCAGAATGGCAGCCTGGTAGCTCTGCTTGGCGGACGCGATTACCAGCGCAAAGGCTTTAGCCGTCTCGACAGCCGTAGACAGCCGGGTTCGGTGTTCAAACCTATTGTTTCCTTTGCGCCGGCACTGGATACGGGTAAGTTTACGCCGGATTCCATGGTCAGCAATGAAAAGCAATGCTTTGGAAATTATTGTCCCAACAATTTGGGCGGATCCTACTCGAAGACCATCAGTTTTAAAACCGCATTGACGAAATCGATTAATATACCTGCGGTATGGCTGCTAAATGAGGTTGGCGTTGGAACAGGCGTGAAATACGCGACCGAGATGGGAATCACCATGGATAAGGACGACCGTAACCTGGCGATAGCGCTGGGCGGGATGACTTACGGTACAAATACGCTGGAAATGGCGACTGCATTTAGCGTGTTTGCGAATCAGGGCAGATATAATGAGCCTTATTCAATCAAGTCGATCGTTGATCATAGCGGCAAAGAGGTGCACAAGGCAGATGCGCCAAAGCAGAAGCAGGTGCTTAAAGAGCAAACCGCCTATCAAATGACGCAATTGCTCCAGGATGTCGTAAATGAAGGTACGGGAAAAAGAGCTCGTATAAACCGCCCAGTTGCCGGTAAGACAGGAACGACACAGCACGGCATCAAAAATTTGAGAAGCAGCAAGAACCGTGACGTTTGGTTTGTCGGCTACACGCCGGAGTGGACGGGAGCGGTCTGGATGGGCTACGACAAAGTGGATAAGGATCATTTGCTCAACGGAAGCAGTGGTCAAACCGCCGCATTGTTCGCAGCGGTCATGAAGGAAGCGTTGGAAGACGTTCCGGTGAAGGATTTTCCGGTGCCGAAGAACATGCCGCAAGCGGAACCGCCAGTGGTAGATGAGCTTAGCGCACCGAGCGAACTTACCGCTTTATATAGTGAGGAGACGCAGACGGTATCTCTAAACTGGAATGGGGTTGACCAGGAAGGCGCAGTTTACCGTATTTATCGCAAGGAAGCTTCCGAATCGGAATACACCTATTACTTAGATTCGGCTACGACGTCGATCGAAGACTTAACGGTTGTGACGGGAACGAGCTATGAATATTATGTAACTGCGTATGATCCGGTCAATGATATCGAGAGCGGTGCTTCTAATAAGGTAGTGACTGATACTGTAGTAGAAGAAGAGCCTATGGACGATATCGATCCTGACCAGGACGGACTGATCCCGCCTGACCAAGGCCAGGAGGGGATCGATCCAGGTCAAGGACTGGACGGAGATGGCCAAGACGGCCCAGAACAAGGAAATGGTTACGGTAATGGTTCAGGTAATGGTCAAGGTAACGGACCAGGCAATGGCAGTAGCAACGGGAATGGGAACGGAAATAGCAATGGCAATAGTAATAGCAACGGACCAGGCAATAGTTCAGGCAACGGTTCAGGTGTGCCTCCAGGCCAAGGCGGAGCCGGAGATGGCAGTGTAAATTCCGGAGAGTTAGATGGCTCAGGAACTGTTGAGCCCGGAAGCGGAGATGCGGTTACGCCTCCACTGGGGGAGAGCGACATGGTGGATCCATTCGCAAATCCTTCGGACGGCATGAACTCTGGAGGTTAAGCCAAGTCAATATAGCAATGCACTTAGACAAAAAACACCGACATTGTTCCGGTAACGGGAATGCGGTGTTTTTTTGTTACTTTAGGCCATTTGTTATTAATAAAGTTTAGCTGCTTAAATTTCGGTTTTGTGACTCTCTTTCAAATATGGTAAGCTGAAATTACATTGTGTTGAAAGGGTTTATACCATGAAGCGAAAATTTGGAGACCGAGCGAACTGGCGGCGCATTACTCAGCGTCATTTTAAATCCAAGTATGTGGAAAGCGATAAATTTACAGGCTATGTTACGTTGTACACGATTTTCGCACTGCGAGATCCTCTGTGGAAGACTTATGGCGGCCACACATTTCGCATTGCGGACAAAGGTTATACCTGGCTTCAGTATTATCCGAAAGGACAGCACTATGTCGTCACAGCCATGTTCGATGATCAGGGCGATATTGTAGAGTGGTATATCGATGTGTGCAAAAATCAAGGCATTACCGATCAAGGTGTGCCCTGGTTCGATGATTTGTATTTGGATATCGTTGTGCTCAAGAACGGGGAAGTGTTCTTGATGGACGAGGATGAATTGGATGAAGCGTTGACGAAAGGCCACATTACAGTGAAAGACTACGACATGGCGATAGAGACGGCAAAGGCTGTGCTCCACGCGATAAATCAGCAGGAATTTCCTTATTTCAACATGTCTCTGGAGCATTTCCGCAGCGGCTTTATGGATTCTAAGTCGTTTCGGCCAGGAGGTTAATATGTTTCATTTTGGCAAAAGGTCAAACAAGACCACCTATTTCAGCATGGAGCAGGGTAGGCGCAAATTGCGACCGCTGTACATCCGTTGGTTACGCTTTGGACTTGTGCTCATCCTGCTCGGTATCGGCTGGTTTTTGTATGTGCTGGCACAGATCGGCAGTGTGGAGCGAAGTCCCGCAGTTGCAATAAAAGATATGCCCGCAGCGGATGTTGGCATTGTCTTGGGGGCATCCATGTGGGGGGATCGGCCGAGTCCTGGACTCGAAGAACGGCTTCGCCATAGTCTGGAGCAGTATCAGGCTGGAAAATTTAAGATATTTCTGCTTACAGGAGGCCTGGATCAAGAAGGCTACAAATATACAGAAGCCGAAGGGATGGCCAACTATTTAGAAGAGCATGGTGTGCCGCGCGAGGCTATGCTGCTAGAGAACAAGGCGACAAGCACGTATGAGAACTTAAAATTCAGTCAAGAAATAATGAAGGAGCAGGGGCTTACCTCTGCGCTAATAATGACTCATACTTATCATGGGAACCGGGCGCTTGAAATCGCTGAAGCATTGGACTATCGGCATCCGAAGCTGTCCCTGACAAAATCGAAGGTGCTTAAGCCCATTCCGAATACAATGCGGGAAGTACTGGCGTATACGAAATGGAAATTGGTTCAGGCTGGCCTGGCGCTAGGGCTGGATTTATAGTCTTCTAATAAAGGCTCGGAAGAGAGAATACACTGGAAGAAGAGAGTGATTCTACCCCTTATACGAAGAGGTGATTCTACGATGCCAGGGCATGTTATGGCCAGAAGCGGATCTTCCGAAGAGAGGCCATCCAGACAAATCAATGTAATTCTCCGAAATCCCGAGCCCCCTGTCGTAACGCAGAGCGTTCCTGACGCGGATTTGCAGTCAACGGCCAAAGCAATCCCTCAGCAAGGTGTATTCGCAGAGATACAGAAAGAACTAGATCAGCTCATAGGCCTTCATCATATCAAAGACTTAATGTATGAAATATACGCACTGTTGCAAATCACGGATATGCGTTCTGAGGCGGGATTGTTGTCGAATCCCCAAGTGTACCATATGGTGTTTAAAGGAAATCCGGGAACGGGCAAGACGACGGTGGCTAGAATTGTCGCGAAGATGTTCCAGCGTCTCGGCGTGCTCAATAAAGGGCATTTGATCGAAGTTGAACGTGCGGACTTGGTTGGGGAATATATTGGCCATACGGCTCAGAAGACTAGAGATTTGGTGAAAAAAGCGCTCGGTGGCATCCTGTTTATCGACGAAGCCTATAGCCTCGCACGGGGTGGAGAGAAGGACTTCGGCAAGGAAGCGATCGACACGCTCGTCAAAGCGATGGAGGATCAGAAAAATCAGTTTATCCTTATTCTCGCCGGATATTCTGACGAAATGGATTTTTTTCTGCAATGCAATCCCGGCATGCCCTCGCGCTTTCCGATCGTGATTGATTTTCCAGACTATACTGTCGATCAGTTAATTCAAATCTCGGAGGGAATGGCCAAGGAACGGGACTATATTCTGATGCCGCAGGCGATACTCAAATTAAAGCAGCATTTGCTGCGGGAAAAGTGTGAGGGTGAGCATGCCTTTAGCAATGCCAGATATGTCCGCAACGTCATTGAACGTTCAATACGGAGTCAAGCGGTTCGTCTGCTGACGCAGTTTAGCGGCAACAGTGGCTCGCCGGGCAAGCTGGAGTTAATGACGCTGCGGCAGGAGGATTTGAAGCTGGATCTGAAGGAAGAACGGCGCCTATAAGGAGCGAAAGATAGATGACAAACTCGCTGTATGAGACAAATACGGAAATCCCTGATCGGGCAATTCTAGTTAGTTTGAATACCCTGGAAGTTAAAGGAGGCGGGATTGATCCCGCCTATTCTATGGATGAACTGGTGCAGCTCGCCTTGACTGCAGGCGTAGAAGTGGTGGATACGCTGATCCAAAATCGGGATAAGCCTGATTCGAAATGGTTTATCGGTAAAGGGAAGGTCGATGAACTGCATGAAGCTATCCAGGATTACGATGCAAATACGGTCATCTTTGATCAGGAGTTGTCAGGGGCTCAGGTTCGTAATCTTGAAGATATTTTGGATGTGAAAATTATTGACCGGACCCAGTTGATTCTGGATATTTTTGCTCAGCGCGCTAAGACACGTGAAGGAATCATCCAGGTAGAGCTCGCTCAGCTTACTTATTTGTTACCGCGTTTATCTGGCCATGGCAAAAATTTGTCCAGGCTGGGAGGCGGAATCGGTACACGCGGACCGGGCGAGAGCAAGCTGGAGACGGATCGCCGGCATATTCGGCGGCGTATCGGGGAGCTGAAGCGTCAGCTTGAGGAAGTGACGCGCCATCGCAAGCTGCATCGGGAGCGGCGCAAGGAGACCGGTGTCGTTCATTTAGCGCTTGTCGGCTATACGAACGCAGGCAAATCCACACTGCTGAAGGCGCTGACTTCGGCAGACGTATACATTGAGAATCAATTGTTTGCCACGCTTGATCCGACAACCCGCTCGATGGAGCTGCCAAGCGGCAAAGAAGTGATTGTGACCGATACCGTTGGCTTTATACAAAATTTGCCGCATGATTTAATAGCGGCCTTCCGTGCTACGCTGGAGGAGGCGAACGAAGCTGATCTGATCCTGCATGTAGTTGATGCATCTTCACCGATGCGGGAAGATCAGATGCACGTTGTCGATCGCATCCTGGATCAGCTTGGGGCCGGAGGCACGCCGCAAATCGTGCTGTTTAACAAGAAGGACATGTGTTCGCCGGAGCGTCTTGAAATGCTTCCGTCCGGGAAGGGATATTTGAAGGTGAGTGCTTTCGATGAAGGGGACTTGCTGCGTATACGGGAAGCCGTACAGCAGCATTTGGCTGGAGGCACGTATTCCTTCAGTATACCCGCTTTTCGCGGGGACCTCGCTTCATTGCTCTATAGGGTGGGGAATGTGATAGAACGGAGTATCGAGGACGACGTGATTGTTTATCGTGTAGTCCTTCATCAGAAGGATTACGAGAAATATGGCTCTGAGCTCGTTCAATTTAGGAGTGAGTCTGAGCAGAGCAGCGAGTGAGCAAGTCGGCTAAGTGTTTTTTTGCAAACAGAGCATTGAAGATTGATAGATACGAAATTTTAGATGTAAATGTATTTTGAAAGCATGGGCAGAGGAGAGTTTTGACAATATGGCAGTTTTTGCAGAAGAAATCGTAGCATGGTTAGAAGATGCGGAGCAGCAGGTAGCTGAGCAATTCCGAGTAATCGATCGCATTGTCGATCAGAATCAGTGGAAGGTGATTGAAGCCTTCCAACGGCATCAAGTAAGTGATTATCATTTTGCAGGCTCTACCGGATATGGCTATAATGATCGCGGACGTGAAGTGCTTGATCTTGTGTATGCCGATGTATTCGGCGCCGAGGCGGCCCTGGTGCGTCCGCATTTTGCGTCTGGCACACATACGATTGCCACGGCGCTGTTTGGTGTGCTTCGTCCGGGAGATGAACTGCTTTACATATCTGGAACGCCGTACGACACCCTTCATAAAGTCATCGGCGAGCCGGGAGATGGCACGGGTTCACTGCAGGATTTTGGAATTCGCTATGACGAGGTTGCGTTGTTAGAGAACGGTGAGATTGATTGGGATGGTGTGGCTGCTAAGCTGAATGAGCGCACGAAAGTGATTGGGATTCAAAGATCGCGTGGCTACGACTGGCGCGATTCTTTTACGATTGCTCAGATCGGCGAGATGGTTCGCAGGGTAAAGGAAATGCAGCCGGGTTGCATCGTGTTCGTTGACAATTGCTATGGTGAATTTGCTGAAGAGCTGGAGCCGACGCAGGTTGGTGTTGATTTGATGGCTGGATCTTTAATAAAGAATCCGGGCGGGGGATTAGCAGAGACAGGCGGGTATATTTGTGGCCGTGCCGATTTGGTAGAGCTTGCATCCTATCGATTGACTGCGCCGGGTATTGGCGGGGAAGTAGGAGCGATGCTGGGAACGACGAGAGGGATTTATCAGGGGTTGTTCCTCGCCCCGACGACGGTAGGACAAGCGGTAAAAGGAAGTATTCTGGCTGCCGCCGTGCTTGAGCGCGCCGGATTCGAAAGCCGTCCGCGCTGGAATGCAGATCGTACCGATTTGATTCAGGCGATTGCTTTCAGCTGTCCGGAGCAACTGATCGCATTTGTGCAAGGGATACAGCGCGCTGCCGCCGTGGACGGTTACGTTGTGCCAGAGGCTTGGGAGATGCCGGGGTATGAGCATCCGGTTATTATGGCTGCAGGTACATTCATTCAGGGAGGAAGTCTGGAATTGTCCGCTGATGCTCCTGTGCGCGAGCCTTACATCGCCTATATGCAGGGCGGATTAACCTACTCACACGTCAAGTTCGGTTTATTAACAGCCTTGCAAACGATGAAGGATCGGAATTTATTGTGAGAATACCTGACATGCCTGTTGACATGTCAGGTTATCTGACATAGAATATTTTCGTGAAATATATGCGGAAGGTTGAGAGCGGTGAGTGAGGAGATTCGCAGAAACATGGCTTTGTTTCCGATCGGTATCGTCATGAAACTTACCGATTTATCGGCTCGGCAGATACGCTATTATGAGCAGCATCAGCTGATCAGGCCGGCCCGTACCTCGGGGAACCAGCGTCTATTTTCGTACAATGATGTTGAGCGATTACTTGAGATAAAGAAACTGATCGACAGAGGCGCCAACATGGCAGGAATCAAAGAGGCTTTGGCGCCCGCAGTTAAAGAATCTCAGGAAGCAACGGAAATGAATGCAGATACCGAACAGAAACGTAAGGAGCTGACGGATTCAGAGCTTTATCGCCGGCTGAAGCAGGAGCTGGTAACTGGGAACAGAATGGGTCAGGTATCACTGATCCAAGGAGAGTTATCCCGCTTTTTCAAAATCTAGAAATCGATAGGAGAGAGAGAGCTTGAGTTATTCCAAAGAAGACATTTTACGCATTGCCAAAGAAGAGAATGTGCGATTTATCCGTTTGCAATTTACTGATTTGCTCGGAACGATCAAGAACGTAGAAATTCCTGTCAGTCAATTGGAAAAAGCGCTTGATAACAAAATGATGTTCGACGGATCTTCTATTGAAGGATATGTTCGCATCGAAGAATCCGATATGTATCTGTACCCGGATCTGGATACTTGGGTTATTTTCCCATGGGTAGCCGAGGATCGTGTGGCACGGCTTATCTGTGATGTTTACATGACGGATGGCACACCATTCGGCGGAGACCCGCGCAACATATTGAAGCGCGCGCTGAAAGAAGCGGAAGAAATGGGATATACCGCAATGAATGTAGGTCCAGAACCTGAATTTTTCCTCTTTAAAACCGATGAAAAAGGCAACCCCACGATGGAACTGAATGACCAAGGCGGTTATTTCGACCTCGCTCCAACGGATCTAGGGGAGAACTGCCGTCGTGAAATCGTCCTTACCCTCGAAGAAATGGGCTTTGAAATCGAAGCGTCCCACCACGAAGTAGCTCCAGGTCAACACGAGATTGATTTTAAATATGCCGATGCTATTAAGGCGGCTGACCAAATTCAAACATTCAAGCTCGTCGTTAAGACAATCGCTCGTCAGCATGGTTTGCATGCGACCTTCATGCCTAAACCGTTGTATGGTGTGAGCGGCTCCGGAATGCACTGCCATCAATCCCTATTCAAAGGGAAAGTGAATGCTTTTTATGACGAAAGTGATGAGCTTGGTCTAAGTAAGGACGCTCGTCACTACATGGCTGGTATCCTTAAGCATGCTCGTGCATTTGCAGCTGTAACGAATCCGACCGTTAACTCCTACAAACGACTCGTACCCGGATATGAAGCGCCTTGCTATGTAGCGTGGTCATCCAGTAACCGCAGCCCGATGATTCGTATCCCCGCTTCCCGTGGATTGAGCACTCGCGTAGAGGTTCGTAACCCGGATCCGGCGGCTAATCCATATTTGGCCTTGGCAGTAATGCTCAGAGCAGGTCTTGACGGTATTAAGAATGAGCTGGAGCTTGTCGCTCCGGTTGACCGCAACATCTATGTGATGTCAGAGGAAGAGCTGATCGAAGAAGGCATTCCAAGCCTGCCATCAGACCTTAAGGAAGCTTTAAATGAAATGGTTAACAGTGAAGTTATTTCTGATGCGCTCGGCGAGCACGCCCGCACGCACTTATACGAGCTGAAAGAAATCGAGTGGGACATGTACCGCACCCAGGTTCACGAGTGGGAACGTGACCATTATATGAGATTGTATTAATCGAGGAATCCTCTGGCGCTTTGAGCGTCGGGGGATTTTTTTTATAAAATAGATGGCATACAGGTAAGTTACGTTCCACGAAGACACAGCTTAATACAATAAAGAAATAAAAGACGCTCAATGAGCGTCTTTTCCTAACTTATTACCAATGATGACGACGATGTTTTTTTTTCTTATGCTTTGCAATAACCAACGCTTTCTGACCGGGGCGAAGTTTTATGACGCATACTTTTTTACTTGAGGACATAACTATCACCTCCTTTTCAGTTACAATTTATGATTCAGGGAATTAAATTGATTGGACGGTGCTTACTTTGTGCTTTATGCTGCTGGCAGGATTTTCGTTGCTAGCGCTTACAATTACGGTTAGGATAATTATTGAGGTGAATGGGGATGGACAAAAAGTGGTTGGCCGCCGCAGCGGTCTTGATTGGGATACTTACATATCTGTTTGTCGGATTTGCGCACCATTCCGGTAAAATGAGCAGGATTGTAAAGGAGCTCCAAGGGCATGAGGGCAATGGGACGAAGCGTTATCACATTGTGCTGATCGAGCAGGAACGCTATCATCCGTATTGGGAAATGGTGGAGAAGGGCGCAGAACAGGCAGCGGAAGAGTATGCCATCGACATCGAATTTGCCGGAGCCGTCCGGAATAACATGGATGAGCAGCTTAATTTGCTGGAGAAAGCGATCGCCGCTCGGGTAGATGCGATTATTGTGCAAGGATTGAATGAGGAGAAATTCACGCCGCTCATTGATAAAGCGGTAGCGCGCGGTGTTCCGGTTGTGACGATCGATACGGATGCGCCGGAGAGTAAGCGGCTTGCGTATGTCGGCACAGATAATGTGGCCGCTGGCGAGAGGCTGGGACGCCTTGTGGTGAAAACGACAGGCGGATCGGGAAAAATTGGTGTTATTATCGGCAGCGAGCTTGCCGAGAGTCAGCTGCAGCGCCTGGATGGGCTGAGGCAGGTAGTGGACCAGTATAGCAGACTCGAAATTGTCGCGGTACGCAGCTCCAATATTTCGCATATGGAGGCAATCCAGCAGGCGTCTGAGATGCTGCGCAATCATCCGGAGATCAGCATTATGGTCGGCACTAGTGCAACGGATGCGCTCGGGATGCTGCAAGCCGCCAAAAGTTTGAAACGCGATGAACTTACGATTATAGGCTTTGACAATCAGAAGGAGACGCTGGCCGCAATTCGCAACGGCGAGATTCAAGCTACGGTGGCGCAACAACCCTATTTAATGGGCAGGACGGCGGTCAAGCTGCTTTATGATCACTTTCAGGGGGAGCGGCTGCTTCCTGCATACTATACAGAGGTCAAGGTGCTAGATGGAAGTAATGTGCAGGAGGGAGAGAGCCTGTGACAATACGGAGGAAACTGTTTATCTTTATTCCGCTACTCGTAATTTTGCTGAGCTCGGTTTCTTTCTTCCTGTTCGAGAGCGGTAAAACCGTGCAGGAAAGCTATCATTTAATGATGAACCGTATTTTATTATATAAAGAGGTATCTTATGAGGTCGGTGAAAATATGCGGTCGCTGAACCGCTATATTATGCAAATGGATGCAGAGAGCATGCCTGAAGTGATCAAGCATCTGAACGCCGTCAAGGAGCTGAGAGTCGAGCTGGATAGTTTGGCAACAATTGGACCAAGCGATTTGCCGCTGGTCAATTATCGCAATATTATTGATACATTTATCGAGCAGGCCGAAGGGATGATCGTGCAAATCGATGTGCATGATTCGGGCATTATGGCCGGGCAGTATATCGAAGCTGAGAAGACGGAGCGATTCATCCGCGAGGAGGCTCAAGCGCTTGTTGATCTTGAACTGGAACAGTATAAGCCGATTTACCAGGAAATGATGTTTACCTCAGAGCGATTAAATACGCTTGGTATTCTGCTTGTAATTACCGTGGCGGCACTCAGTATTCTGTTAGCGCTCTGGCTTTCGGAGAGTATTACCGGGCCGATCCGCCGCCTTGTGTCCACGGCCAAACAAATTTCAAAAGGGCGGATGGATACGAAGGCGCCGGAGAGGGACAACCATGATGAAATTAGCATTCTGTGCCGAGCTTTTAATGGGATGATCGATAACATTCAACGGCTGATGGCTGAAAATATGGACAGCTTGGAGAAGGATCGCCTCGTGAAGGAGCTGGAGTTGAAGACGCTGCAAAGCCAAATCAATCCGCATTTTTTGTTCAACACATTAAATTCGATTTCCAAGCTTGCCTACATTGAAGGGGCTACGAGAACGAGCGATCTTGCCGTGTCCGTCTCGCGCCTGCTTCGGTATAATTTGCAGAAGCTTGATCAGGCGGTGCCGCTTCGCGAGGAGGTAGAGCATGTAAGCGAGTATATGAAGATCCAGAAGGCGAGATTCCGTGACAGGATCGAATTTGTGATGGATATTGACGAACGAGCACTGGACTGTATGATTCCGTGCCTGACATTGCAGCCGATTTTGGAAAATGCATTCGTTCATGGGATTGAGCAGATGGAGTCCGGGGCCCTGCTGAAGCTCGGGATCAGCTACTCGGAAGCTGGCGTGGTGATCGAGATTCGGGATAATGGCGTGGGAATGAGCAGGGAGACGGCGAATGTGCTACTTCAATCGATCCGTGATAATTCGCCGCGTTATGGGGGGAGGAAGGGACAATCCACCGGTTTAGGCACACATAATGTGTTCAAAAGGCTGCATTTGTTCTTTGACGGGCAGGAGCGCATTGAGATCGACAGTAGAGAGGGAGGGGGAACTACGGTCATGTTCACCTTGCCGTTTCGTACGGTCGCTTAATGAAGTGAAGTGGCATCTTTTCGGAGGTATGGTGCAGCTTAATTTGTCTCGTTTAATTGCATTTTTATGCAGGAATAAGTGTGGAAAAATGGGGGTATGTCAAAATGTATACCTTGCTTATAGCGGACGATGAAGCTCTTGAACGTGAAGGACTGGAGCTTATGATCAGGCATATGATGCCGGACACCTTTACGTTTCTCCATGCGGAGAATGGAAGACGGGCGATTCAACTAGCTGAGGAAGCGAGACCTGATTTTATTTTTATGGATATTAAAATGCCAGGTATTCAAGGGCTGGAGGCAGTACGCGAAATTTCGGCGATATATCCGATGACTAGAATTGTGATGATTACAGCACATGATTATTTCACTTATGCCAAGGAGAGTCTGACCTTAGGGGTTAGCGACTATTTGCTCAAGCCGGCCAAGCGGGAAGAAATGTTAGATGTGCTGAGGAAGTTGATTGATGAGACAGAGCAAACACGGCGGGAAAGAAACGAACAGCTAAAAATGAAGGAGAAGCTGTCGCAGTTAATCCCACTAGCGGAGAATGAGCTGTCCCTTATGCTGATGCTGGAATGCGTGCAGGAGGTAGAGGTTTCACAGCTGGCCAAACTGCTCGATTTGAATTGGCAGAAGGGATATGCGATGGTGCTATCGCTTGCTCGGGATGCGGCTGAAGAGTGGGAAGGATTTCAGTTAGTCAAAAAAGAGGTTTATGAGGCTATTAAACAGTTTGTCAAGCCGATTCTTACCTGCCTCGTCAGTCCCATGGTTGGCCATCAGATAGTGTTGTTCATCCCTTTTTCGCCAGGGCAGTCAGGTTATTCACAGCGTGTGAATTCATTAGACTGGGGCAAGCGTATTAAGGAATTCGTGGAAGAGCGGTTTGGCTACAGGCTTTCTGTCGGTATTGGTTCAATCCGGGAGGGCTGGGACGGAATGAGCCGTTCTTATCGAGAAGCAGCTCGGGTGTGCGCGGATGACCAAAATACTGTTAACGTAAGGCATTATGACGATATTACGATGAGCTCAGGGCAGGCGATGATAACGTCCGATGAAGAGAAGAAACTGCTGGATGCGCTGCTGCGTCAGGATAAGCAGGAGGCATTGAACCGGTTTACCGCGCTTTGGGAGCGGCTTATGCAAAGGAGTGAGCCTGTCCAGCTGACGCATCTGCGGGCAGAAGTGATTGGACTTCTCCTGTATTTATGCCGGGGAACGCAGTCCCGAGGCGGGGTCGAATGGATCTCATTGCTAAGCGGGCTTGAGGATATGGAGGCACTTCGCCATAGTGCGCAATTGTGGTTGGATAGGATTGCAGATGCCATGAAGGAAGATCAGGAGCGCAGCCGTTCACATGTGCTACAGCGGGCACTGCTTTATATCGGTCAGAAGTACAAAGAGGATATCTCGATGGAAGAAAGTGCCGAGTTCGTTAATCTGAGTCCTCATTATTTCAGTAAACTATTTAAGCAGTATACAGGTGAAAATTTTATTGATTACGTGACCCGGCTGCGGATGGAGGAATCTAAGAGGCTAATTCAAGAACAGCGTCTTAGCTTGAAGGAGATTTGCTTTGAAGTAGGATATAACGACCCGAATTATTTTAGCCGAGTTTTTAAAAAGGTGTTGGGTATGACACCTAGCGAGTATCGCCAGCAACTGGAGAAACGAAGTCCTTGTTGATCGACAAGGACTTTTTTGTGTTTAGAACCATATTGTGCTATGAAAAACATGCATTATGAATTTCATTACATACCGCAGCAAGCAATTGCAGGTTAAGTGCAAGGAAGTGCAGGTGATCGCTGGACCACGGTTTCTACTCCGGTGTTAAGATTTCAGTGTAAGCGCAATCATTTATTAAATCGAGTGAAAAGGGGCGAAGGAAGAGTGAGAAATTATATTCAATTTTTACGGATGGGTCTAGCGGCCATTTTGTTGGCAATCTCTCTTACAGGCTGCGGCGTCGTGTCGGATGGCAGTGCCAACACAAAGAATAACGAAGGTACAGGAAATGCAGCCGCAGGCAAAGACGACGGCAAGATTGTCATTGGGCTGTCGATGGACACGCTGAAGGAGGAGCGCTGGCAGAAGGATCGGGATATTTTCTCAGCCAAAGTCAAGGAACTCGGCGGTGATGTGAAGGTGCTGGCTGCGAACGGGGATGATGCCACACAGCTTAACCAGGCGGAGCAGCTGATTTCTCAAGGAGTTGACGTGCTTGTCGTTATCGCGCACAATGCAGAAGCGACCGCGCCGATTGTGGAGAAGGCGCATAAAGAAGGCATCAAGGTTATCGCTTACGATCGCTTGATTAACAATGCGGAAGTGGATTACTATATTTCTTTTGACAATGTCCGTGTTGGGGAACTTCAAGCTCAGGCCATCATTGACCAAGCGCCGACAGGTAATATCGTCTACATCGGTGGAGCTGATACGGACAACAACGCGCATATGTTCAAGACGGGGGCAATGAACATTTTGAAGCCGCTAGAAGAGAAAGGCGATATTAAAATTGTGTATGACCAGTTCTCTAAAGACTGGAAGCCGGAAGAGGCTTTAAAGAATATGGAGAATGCGCTGACCGCCGTAAAGAATGACGTGCAGGGCGTAGTGGCAGCGAATGACGGTACGGCTGGCGGAGCGATTCAGGCTCTGACTTCACAAGGCATGGCCGGACAAATTCCGGTATCCGGTCAGGATGCAGATTTGGCCGCGGTACAGCGGATTGCGGAAGGCACGCAGCAAATGACGGTGTATAAACCGATTAAATCGATTGCCACGAAGGCGGCAGAAATGGCTATGGCGGCGGCCAAGGGGGAAGACATTTCGACGGACACGACGGTGTACAATGGAAAAATTGATGTTCCATCCGTATTGCTCGATCCGATTCCGGTCAGCAAGGATGAGCTATCTATTTTGATCGAAGACGGATTCCACAAACTGGAGGATGTATACAAAAACGTTCCTAAAGATCAATGGCCGCAGTAGTAAGCTTTAACCAAGTAATTCCAGGAAGGGATCAGCGGGGCAGGTGAAGCTGGTAATGCGCGGCAGGGAGCTTCAGCTGTCCTGTCCCTCTACGATAACACGGCGTTATAAGGAGATAGAAGCTTATGAACGTATTAGAAATGGTGAATATCAGCAAGGAATTTCCAGGCGTCAAGGCGCTGGATCAGGTGAACTTCAAGTTGCAGAAGGGCGAAATTCATGCTTTATGTGGCGAGAACGGGGCGGGCAAGTCCACGCTGATGAAAGTGCTGAGCGGTCTGTATCCAGCAGGAACTTACAGTGGTGAGCTGCTCATCGGCGGTGAGAAGAAAGAGTTTCATAATATTGTGGATGCGGAAAAGGCGGGCATTACGATAATCCATCAGGAACTGGCACTCGTGAAAGATATGACGGTAGGCGAGAATATTTTTCTTGGCTCGGAGCCGCAAGCGCGCGGTGTCATCCGCTGGGATGAGTTGTATCACAATGCTGCTCTGTGGCTGAAAAGAGTGGGGCTGAACATTTCACCGCACACAAAAATCGGCAGCATGGGCATCGGTCAACAGCAGCTCGTGGAAATCGCCAAAGCGCTGTCCAAGCATACGCAAATCCTGATCCTGGACGAACCGACGGCGGCACTGACCGAAGGTGAAGTCGCCATTCTGATGAAAATTCTGAATCAACTTCGCAGCGAAGGAGTTTCCTGTATATATATTTCGCATAAAATGCCGGAGGTGTTCGAGCTCGCGGATTCGATTACGGTGCTGCGCGACGGGAAGACCGTAGCGACGCTGGATCGCCATGAAACGAACGATGACCATGTTGTGTCGCTCATGGTGGGCCGTGAGTTGATGGAACGCTACCCAAGGGTAGAGCATACGCCTGGGGAGATCGTGTTTGAGGCAAAGAACTATAATGTATGGCATCCCGAAAAACGGGATCAGAAAGTGATCAAGGCTGTAAATTTCAATTTACGCAAGGGAGAAATTTTAGGGATCGCGGGATTGATGGGAGCAGGTCGTACTGAGCTGGTAAGCAGCCTGTTTGGCGCTTATGAAGGACACGCCGAGGGCGAGGTAATAATCGAGGGCATGCCGGTACGAATTCGTTCAGTGGCTAACGCGATCGAAGCAGGTATCGCTTTGGTCAGCGAGGATCGGAAGCGTCAAGGGCTTGTAATGAACATGGATGTGAAGACCAACACGACGATGGCGACGATGAGCAAGGTATCGAGGCTTGGTGTCATCAACGAGAATGAAGAGATTAAGTGGGGAATGCGTTATGTGCAGGATTTAAAGACCAAAACAGCATCGCTTGAAACGGAGGTCGGCACGTTGTCTGGCGGGAATCAGCAGAAGGTTGTCATCAGTAAGTGGCTAATGTCCGATCCGAAGATTCTGATTATGGATGAACCCACCCGGGGAATCGACGTTGGAGCGAAGTATGAAATATATCATTTGATGAATCAGTTGGTTGAGCAAGGCGTAGCTATTATTATGATTTCCTCGGAGCTTCCAGAAGTGCTTGGTATGAGTGACCGGATTTTGGTCATGAGCGAAGGGAAGTTCGTGCGTGAGTTTGATTGGCGCGAAGCGACGCAGGAGAATATTATGCAAGCCGCAACGGGAGGGAAATAACGATGCTGCAAAACGAACTTCAAAAGCAAAATGCTTCCGTAACGAAAACGTCGCTTTGGGGCAGTTTATTCGGAAAAATGGACGTACGTGCCTATACGATGGTTGGGGCGCTGGTGTTGATTTGGGTTCTGTTCGGTATATTAGATCCTACGTTTTTGACCGCACGTAATCTTTCTAACTTGTTTACGCAAATGTCAGTCACCTCAATTCTGGCTATAGGTATGGTGCTGGTTATCGTCGCCGGCCATATCGACTTGTCAGTCGGTTCGATTGTCGGGCTGACGGGGGGTATTGCGGCCATTCTGAGTAACTGGATGGGGCTTCCGCCGATTATTGTCATCGTTGGCACATTGGCAGCTGGAGCTGTGCTGGGATTGGTGCAGGGCTGGCTTGTCGCTTATAAAATGATTCCTGCTTTTATCGTTACTCTCGGCGGGATGATGGTGTTCCGGGGTGTTCTGATGGGCGTTACCGAATCGATGACAATCCCGGTATCCGATCCCGTGCTGGCCATGCTGGGTAATGCGTACTTTGCCAAAGGATTCGGGATTATTATCGCTGCTATCGCCATTGGGTTGTTCATATGGAGTGCTATAAGAAAGCGTCGTTCCCGGCAAAAGTATGGATTTGAGGTTGCTTCGCTTGGTGTGGATATGATTAAAATTGCTGTGATCTCGCTGCTGATCATCTCATTTGTGCTTATAATGAACAACTATAAGGGTATTCCGTTCCCGATCATCTTTGTTATCGCACTGGCCGTTATCTTCTATTTTCTTTCTACGAAGACGACCTTTGGACGTCATATCTATGCGATTGGCGGAAATAAGGAGGCGGCTCGGTTATCTGGAATTAACATCCATAAGAAGACGATGCTGATCTTCCTCCTCAGCGGCCTACTCAGCTCGATCGCTGCCATCGTCTTAACGTCTCGTCTGGCTTCAGCGACAATTACCGCAGGGACGATGGCCGAGATGGACGCTATTGCCGCATGCGTTATTGGCGGCACCTCGTTAATGGGTGGCGCGGGCACCGTCATCGGCGCCCTGATCGGCGCCCTGGTTATGACCTCGCTCGACAACGGTATGTCGCTAATGGGGCTGGAATCGTTCTGGCAATATGTCGTTAAGGGTTCCATCCTCGTCTTCGCGGTCTGGCTGGACATTTCCAATCGCCGCAAGGGCGTGAAATAATTTCGTATCGGAGCTAAATTAATATATTGATAGCTTAAGACCTTGGGTTTCTCTAATGGGGAGAGATCTGAGGTCTTCTATTGTTGTTACCTAATAACAATTTGATTTTCATTTCAATTTTCATTAAATTATGTATATGTCAAATTTGATGGAAGGGTTGAAATGATGGTAGAAAGTAAGACAAGTGCA
This sequence comes from Paenibacillus lentus, assembly GCF_003931855.1. Classification (NCBI taxonomy): domain Bacteria; kingdom Bacillati; phylum Bacillota; class Bacilli; order Caryophanales; family Paenibacillaceae; genus Paenibacillus; species Paenibacillus lentus. The sequence goes on from NZ_CP034248.1 coordinate 3,415,448, forward strand.
AGTAGAGCAAGTATTAAAAAATCGAAAGTAAGCAAACCGGTAGCATTTATTTCAAAGATATTTTTTATTACCTTAGGAGCAATGATTGCCGGGGTAGGCTTGGAACTATTTCTGGTACCTAATGCGATTATTGATGGCGGAATAACGGGGATATCGCTGATGTTAACGAATATTACCGGTATTCCGTTAGGGATATTCCTATTTGTGATAAATCTTCCTTTTGTTTTTGTCGCATATAAACAGGTAGGTAAGAAATTCGCGTTCTCTTCTCTTTACGGTATCGCGGTGCTCTCTTTGACTTCGGGGTTTTTGCATCATGTTGAGGCTTTTACGCATGATAAATTACTTGCCGTACTATTTGGTGCCTTGCTTCTTGGTGGAGGTGTCGGTTTAGTGCTAAGGCTTGGAGGAACGACGGATGGAGCGGAGATTGTAGCTATTTTATTCTCGAAGAAAGTAAATGTTTCTGTGGGGCAGATCATTCTCGTTATTAACATTGTTATTTTTATCGTTGCTGGCTTCTTGCTTGGTTGGGATTCCGCGATGTATTCGATTTTTACATACTTTATTGCATCTAAAATAATGGATATTATTGTAGAAGGCCTGGATGAATCGAAGTCCGTAACGATCATTACAAAGCAATATGAGGAAGTTGCGGAAGCGATTATGAGAAATTTGGGTAGAAGTACAACATACCTTTATGCCAGAGGCGGGATGAGCAAGGAGGAGATGCAAGTCATTTATTGCGTCGTCAGTCGGCTGGAGTTGTCCATGTTGAAAACGGTCGTTCGAGAAATTGATCCTGGAGCATTTATTGCGATCGAGACCGTGTCCGATGTTATGGGGGGCAGCTTTACGAAGGAAAAAGCACACTAATGTGTTAAGAACGGCATGTTTTCTCCTAATAGAAAGTATGAGATTTTCTGCACCATTTATCTTAAAGAAAATCACTTACAATAGCCTTGGGGCAAAAGCTTCAGGGCTTTCTGGTGTTTACAACGGCAACTTATCTCGTTAAGCTCAAAAGAGTAGTATGTGACTGTGATAGCCTTGTTAGAAACAGAATTCAATTAATTATTTAGGAGATATCACTTATGACATTGTGGTTAATTGTATTTATTCTATTAATACTTATGAGCGCAGTATGGATCGTTATCGCCGTAATGAGGTCGAGATATTCTGTGAGTCAGAAAAGTAATGTCATCCAATTTTCTAAAAAACGGCGCTCCTCAATCGATTCGGACATTATTGCTCCAGGCAATCAGAAGTGCTCTAAGTGTAATAGAGCTAAGGAGCTCATTTTTTATTCGAATGATTGGGGCCAGGTTGCCGGATTGTGTAAGGATTGCAGAAAAGAAATAGGCGATCAGCAGGAGCTGTACCCGATATAAAGCACAGATTTACTGCATACCTTCTATAATATATGCGTTCTCATTTACCGCGTTTAGAAGGGAGTAGATACGATGTGCTATATCGAGGTAGAACAAGGGGTAAAAATATTTGTCGAAGATGTTAATCCCGGTCCCGGAAGTATACCGATTCTGTTTATCCATGGCTGGCCGGTCAATCATAAAATGTTTGAATATCAGTGGAATATTCTCCCTAAATATGGGTACCGCTGTATAGGTATAGATTTACGCGGGTTCGGGAAATCGGATCGCCCGTGGATGGGGTATGATTACAACAGACTTGCCGACGATGTGCGCGCTGTCGTGGCATCACTTGGGCTCAACTCATTTATACTTACCGGGTTTTCGATCGGCGGAGCGATTGCCATTCGATATATGGCTCGTTATGCAGGCTACGGGGTGTGCAAGTTAGTGCTGATTTCAGCGGCCGCCCCGCGATTTTCAAAATCGAAGAATTATCCCTATGGACTTCCCGTTGAAGATATAAATGCACTCATTAATCAAACCTATAGGAATCGTCCACAGATGGTGGCGGAGTTCGGGGAGAAATTTTTTTATAGCAAAATTACTCCGGCCTTTCGGGATTGGTTTCAAGATTTAGGACTAGCGGCATCCGGTCATGGCACAATTCAATGCTTGTTTTCTTTGCGGGATGAAGACTTGCGGCCTGATCTGAATCGAATTACGGTTCCGACAGGACTATTCCATGGAGCACATGATCAATACGTTCCTTTTGCATCGGCAGAGGTATTACATCGGGGAATTCCACAATCTGAGCTCTACCGATTTGAGAGGAGCGGGCATGGGGTGTTTTATGATGAACTAGAGGCTTTTAATGAAGCTTATTTACACTTTTTGCGCAAATAGTTAAGTTTATAGTTTGAAAAAAAGGGCGTACCTTTCGGGGTATGCCCTTTCTTCATTGCAATTTTAGTGTAGATCGCGGAACAGGCCGACAACTTTGCCCAATATCGTTACATGCTTTAAACGCAGCGGCTCCATCGTCGGATTCTCAGGCTGAAGACGGATATGATCCTTCTCCTTGTAGAACGTCTTTATTGTCGCTTCGTCGTCTTCGGTCATGGCAACGACGATCTCACCGTTGTTGGCTGTTTGTTGTTTACGTACAATAACATAGTCTCCGCTATGAATCCCTGCTTCAATCATGCTGTCGCCAACGACGGATAACATAAAAATTTCACCATCTCCCGCATATTGCTGTGGAAGTGGGAAATAATCCTCAATGTTCTCCGTAGCTGTTATCGGAACTCCGGCAGTCACTTTGCCAATGACAGGAACGCGTGCTACGGAATGTGCAAACAGACCGAGATTCTCTGAATCTTCTTGTCCAAGCAATTCGATCGCTCTAGGCTTCGTAGGATCACGCCGGATAAATCCTTTCTTCTCTAGCCGATCCAGATGTCCGTGTACAGTGGAACTGGAAGCTAGTCCGACGGCTTCGCCGATTTCGCGTACGGAAGGCGGGTAACCTTTCAATCTTACTTCAGAGCGTATAAATTCAAGAATAGCTTGCTGACGGCTAGAAACTTTCGACATCATCCATCAACCCCATTTAGTAACGTTTGGAAAAATTATAACATAGAACTTCCGTTCGCACAAACATGAGTTCTAAATAATGTGAGTCGAAATGAAGATTATAAGATAACTATATTTATAAGGTACGTATATGAATTAGTCTGTATTAGATTTAAAAGATGTTATAACTGCTATAAAAATAGGGGAACAATTGTTCTAAAAAAACTATTGAATCAAACAAGTGTTCGTGTTAATATAATTTCGAATCATAAGAACATTTGTTTGGAGTGATATTATTATGTTGAGATATAGTACATATCAAAGTATTTATGATCGTAAATCAGATTCACGGGATCAAGGTGCGCTGCGAACAATCTTTTCCCGCTGGAATGAAGGTCTTACTAACTTTATGCCGAATATTTTCTCCAAAACAAGTTTAATTAAAGCAATCCTATTTATTCTGCTAGTGGTGATTGCATGGGCCGGGATGGTTACGGTGGTAGCCTCGTCTCCTGGTCATGCCAATGAGAAGGTAGAAACCGTTGTGGTTAAACGCGAGGATTCACTATGGAAGCTTGCTGTTACTCATAAACCAGGTAACATGGATACGAGAATCTATGTCGATGCTATAAAGAGAGCAAATAATCTAAAAGGCAGCAATATTCAACCTGGGGATATTCTGATTATGCCTATGAAATGATCGGTATTTTCAATCTACCTAAATCCAAGTTTAATTTATGAAAGAAGGAACCACAGGGATCTCTGCAGTTCCTTTTTTTTGCTGTACTACAATCATTGCGGTAGCAAGCGTAGCGAATTAACATGTTAACGGTGCCCTGCAGGAAGGCAGATTGTACTGTTTGACTACAATTGTCTTAACACTTATTCTTGAAGAAGATGCTGTATTGGCAAGATCGCCATTTATCACCCTGTAATGTCGCGTTTGTCGCCCTTATCCAATAGAAATCAAATCTGGGTTTGCTGTCTTGACAAGCTCTGTTTGTCATGTCAATGTAAGGATGAATGCCTTGCGCGATACTGCTGCTTTCATAGCGTCTTGGCTGGTATTTGCATTAGAGGTATCATGATTAAATCATCAGGAGGACAATATGGATATAGATGCAATGGTTAAACGTATTAATGAATTAGCACGTAAGAATAAGGCCGAAGGGCTGACAGAGGATGAGATGCTGGAACGTGCGCAACTGCGTGAGACCTATCTTCAGAACATAAGAAGAAATTTCCGCCAGCAGCTTGAATCCATTGAAGTGGTGGATAAATAAATAGGCCGGCCATTGGTCGGCTTTACATATGAGCAAGGAGGTTCAAAATGATGGAATACGCATATCTTGGCAGAAGCGGTTTAGCTGTGTCGCGGCTATGTTTGGGGAGTATGACCTTTGGTGGTCAAACGGATGAAGCGGAATCGGCCAAAATGATCCATGCTTTTCTCGATCAGGGGGGGAACTTTATTGATACGGCCGATGTGTATACCGAAGGGCGCTCCGAAGAGATCGTAGGCAAGCATATTAAAGACCGACGCTCGGAAGTTATTTTAGCTACCAAGGTTCGTATGCGGACATCACCTGACGTTAACGGGTTTGGCGCTTCGCGCAAGCGGATCATGGACGGTGTTGACGCCAGTCTAAAAAGGCTGGGGACGGATTACATCGATCTTTATCAAATTCATGTGTGGGATGCGGATACTCCAGTTGAAGAGACGCTGCGTGCCTTGGATGATTTGATTTCCTCAGGGAAAGTGCGTTACATCGGATGCTCTAACTATTTGTCATGGCAGCTGATGAAAAGTCTCGGTATCAGCGAATTCAGAGGATACTCCAGGTATATTTCCTTGCAGCAGCAGTACAGTCTAATCAATAGGGAAGCGGAGCGCGAGCTCGTCTCGCTTTGCGCGGAGGAGAAGGTCGGAATTATTCCATGGGCACCGCTGGGCGGTGGATTCTTGACGGGAAAATACCGCCAGGGCAAAGCGCCAAGCGAGGGTCGTCTCGGCACAGCGAAATCTGGAGAAAGCAGTTGGGAGAACCGAGCTTTAGATAAGAACTTTGCGATTTTAGAAGCCGTACTTCAGGTAGCCGAAGAAACGGGCAAAACCCCGGCACAGGTATCGCTGAATTGGCTGCTGGAGCAGCCTTGCATAACATCTCCGATCTTTGGTGCGAGTACGTTCGAGCAGTTCGAGGAGAATATGGGCTCGGTCGGCTGGAGATTGCCGTTTGAGCTGCGTCAACGACTGGATGAAGTGAGCGCACTGCCCGATGAGTACCCCGCCCGATTTTTAAGCAAATTCAGCAGAAATATTTAATCATCTAGGAGGAAGAAGATCGATGGCTTCATTTGACAGAAAAGTTGAGCGCAATCAGATGAAACTGAACAAGAAAGGGAAAAACCCGCTCAATAACAAGGGCAGCGGCCGTGTGGGCTCGGGGAGTACGATGGGACCTAGGGGAGACGGCGATATTTTTAAAGGTAGGAAAATAATCCTTCCGCTCTTATTAGTCCTCTTGGCCGGGCTATACGCAGGTGTGGCTTTAGCGGGCGGCGGAGCAGAGGTAAGTACAACGATGTTCTGGCTTACCATTGTTCTATACGTTATTTTGGCTATTGCTCTATTTCTCAACAAGCCTTATTTGCGAATCAACAAAAATTACTTATTCACGGCGAAGTTTAATCGGGATCGAATGCTTGAAGCCGGTCAAATCAGCAAAATCACAGCATCTGCAAACAAAATCGTGATTACGCCGAAAGCTAGCGGGCAGAACTGGGTGTTCCACCGCAGACGTAATTTGTTTGATACCCCAGCGATGGCAGAACGATTGGAAACTTTCGCGAAAGCACATAAAGTTAATTTCATTAAAGAATAAATGAAGTACAATCTAAAGCAGGGAACATTTCATTATTAGGGAGAAGAGAGGACAGACAGAGATGACAATCAAAGCGGTATGTTTCGATTTGGACGATACGTTGTTATGGGACGAGCGTAGCGTGCATGAGGCATTTAGAGAAACGTGCTTAAAGGCACAAGCGGCGGTAGGTACGAATCCTGAGAAGTTGGAAGAGGCAGTTCGCAAGGAAGCTAGAGCGTTATATGAATCATATGAGACTTTTCCATTCACAAAAATGATTGGGATCAATCCATTCGAGGGCCTGTGGGCCCATTTCTCGGCTGGCGAGCAGCCTGAATTTCGCAAACTAGAGCGGTTGGCTCCGGGATACCGCAAGGAGTCCTGGCGTCTAGGTTTGCTTGCTTTAGGCGTTGATAACGAAGAACTGGCAGCTGAGCTTGCTGAACAGTTTGGCCAAGAACGTCGCTCCCGTCCGCATGTATACGAGGAGACATTTCAGGTGCTGAAGGAGCTTAAAGGGCAAGTAAAGTTGCTGCTTCTTACCAATGGCTGCCCGGCATTACAGCGGGAGAAGCTGGATGGTGTTCCAGATCTAGCCCCATATTTTGACGAAATTATAATTTCCGGGGCGTTCGGCAAAGGCAAACCGGATCCGTCGATCTTCCAGCATGCGCTGGAGCGGCTTGGCGTTGAAGCGAAGGAAGCGATCATGGTAGGGGACAAGCTCACTACAGACATCATTGGTTCGCTTGGCGTGGGCATGACAGCGGTGTGGATCAACCGTGTTGGTCACATGCGGGACGATGAAATTGTTCCAGACTACGAAATCAAACATTTATCCGAGCTTCATGATATTGTGGCTGCAATTAACCAGAACTAACAATAGAAGAAGCTGCTCCGGGCTTCCGTGTCTTGCGGAATCGGAGCAGCTTCTTTTTTCATCTTATTATGGATTTGTTGCCCGAGATCAACAAGCTAGGATTTCTGGAAGGTAGGATCATCGTATGGGTGAGCAATCCAACCATTCTCCTCCACAAAAAGGCGGACAGCTACGACCTTACGCTCATCGGTCAATGTGAAGAAATGAGCCGTATTTTCAGGCACCGAGATCAGATCGCCAGGTACGAGATTAACGTCAAAATAACCTGTTTCATCATCGCCTTTAATGATAAAGGTTCCTGCTCCAGAGATGATGACGCGGATTTCGTCTTCTGTATGCGTATGAATCTGCTCAAATTTAGCAAGGAGTTCCTCGATATTTGGCGTCGCCTCGCTCAAAGTAATGACATCCCACGTGCGATAACCGCGTCGTGCGACCAAATCTTGAATTTCTGCTTCAAAGGTATTCAGAATTTCGCTCTTTTGTTCATCGGATAAAGTGAAATTGTCTTGAAGCTGAGCAGGGAGTTTACCCACGTCCCAGTGTTCATAGATCACTTCGTATCGGCTCAGGAATTTCCGAACATTGTCGTCACCGGAAATAATTTCGTTCGTGTTTCTTATTCTGATTTCCGCCATAGGTTTACCCCGCTTTCGTTTTGATATGATTGCATTATATCTGATACCTTCCCGTGTTGTCGACACCTAAATTGATTTGTGCCTTACGAGTCCATCACACGCCATAAGAGGGTTTGCAGATTCATCTAAATAGATTGGAGCCCTTTCCTTTAACGCTTTGTTCTGTTAAACTAAATGTTAATGTTTTGTGGGAGGGATAAAGATCATGAGTAAGCCTAGCTTAGAGTCCAGAATGAAAGAACGAATATTGATCCTCGACGGTGCCATGGGTACTATGATTCAGCAGGAGGATTTATCACCAGTCGATTTTGGCGGTGAAGAGCTGGACGGCTGTAATGAGATGCTCGTGCTCACCCGTCCTGACGTGATCCAGAGGATTCACGAAAAGTATTTGGAAGCTGGCGCCGATTTAATTTCAACAAATACGTTCGGTGCGACTTCCGTTGTACTGGCCGAATACGATATACAAGATAAATCGCGTGAAATCAACTTGGCGGCTGCCCGCTTGGCGATTGCCGCTGCCGAAAAGTACAGTACGCCAGACCATCCGAGATATGTTGTCGGGGCTTTGGGTCCAACGACAAAAACTTTATCGGTCACAGGAGGCGTCACATTTGATGAGTTGGTCGATAGCTATGAGGAACAGGCGCTTGCACTAGTGGAGGCAGGGGTCGATGTTTTGCTGCTGGAGACGTCGCAGGATACGCTAAACGTGAAGGCGGGCAGTATCGGTATTACCCGCGCGTACGAAGCAACGGGCAAGAAGTTGCCGCTGATGATTTCGGGCACAATTGAGCCAATGGGCACGACGCTTGCGGGACAGAATATTGAGGCTTTCTACATCTCGCTGGAGCATTTGAAGCCGATTTCCTTCGGCTTGAACTGCGCTACAGGTCCTGAGTTTATGCGGGATCACATTCGTACTTTATCCGATATGTCCAGTGCAGGGGTAAGCTGTTATCCGAATGCGGGGCTGCCTGATGAGAACGGTAAGTACCATGAGTCGCCGGAATCACTGGCAAGGAAAATGGGTGCTTTTGCCGAGCAAGGCTGGCTGAACATCGCTGGAGGTTGCTGTGGCACAACGCCAGAGCATATTGCCGCGCTTGTTGAGACGTTGAGACAGTATGCCCCGCGTGAACTTAACGGAAAACACCCCGCTGCCGTGTCCGGTATTGAGACGGTATATCTCGAGGAAGATAATCGTCCGATTATGATCGGTGAGCGGACAAATATTTCCGGTTCGCGAAAATTCAAACGCCTAATTAAGGAAGGAAAGTTCGATGAGGCATCGGAAATTGCTCGCTCGCAAGTGAAGGGCGGAGCGATGGTCATCGATATTAACCTACAGGATACGGATATTGACGAAGCCTATGCAGTGGAAAATTTCTATCCTATGGTTACAAAAAAAATCAAAGCGCCGATAATGATTGATTCCACCTATGATCATATTATAGAGCTGGCGCTCAAATATTCCCAAGGCAAGGCGATTATTAACTCCATTAACCTTGAGGATGGGGAGACGAAATTCGAGCAGATCGTTCCGCTGATTCATCGATACGGCGCTGCCGTCGTCTGTATTTTGATTGATGAGCGCGGACAAGCGGTATCCCGTGAGGCGAAGATGGAGGTGGCTACCCGGGCCTATGAGTTGCTTGTTCATAAATACGGGTTACAGCCGGAGGATATTATATTTGATCCGAATATGTTCCCGGTCGGCTCTGGAGATCCTCAGTATATCGGGTCTGCAGTGGAGACCATTGAAGGGATTCGCATGATCAAGGAGAAATACCCGAGAGCTAAGACGATTCTTGGTCTGAGCAATATCTCCTTCGGGTTGCCTGATGCTGGCCGCGAGGTGCTGAACTCTGTCTATTTGTACCACTGTACAAAAGCGGGCCTCGATTACGCGATCGTCAATACGGAGAAGCTGGAGCGTTACGCATCGATCTCGGAAGAAGACCGCCGCTTAGCGGAGGAACTTATTTTTAATACGAATGATGAGACGCTCGCCGCGTTTGTCGCCGCTTTTCGGGACAAAAAAGTGGAGAAGAAGGTAAAGGCGGATTCTCTCACTCTGGAGGAGCGGCTCGCCAGTTATGTTGTGGAAGGCAGCAAGGAAGGCTTGATACCAGATTTGGAGGAGGCTCTTAAGAAATACAGCCCCTTAGATATTATTAACGGTCCTTTAATGGCAGGGATGGAAGAAGTCGGCCGTCTGTTCAATAACAATGAGCTGATCGTTGCAGAGGTTCTGCAAAGCGCTGAAGTGATGAAGGCATCGGTGGCTTTCCTGGAGCCGTTTATGGAAAAAGACGAGTCCTCCGTTAAAGGTAAAATCTTGCTCGCCACGGTAAAAGGCGATGTTCATGATATTGGGAAGAATCTGGTGGAGATCATTTTATCCAACAATGGTTATCAAATCATTAATTTGGGTATAAAAGTACCACCGGAGCGTATTATTGAGGCTTATCGTGAAGAAAAGCCCGATGCGATCGGTTTATCCGGTCTGCTTGTGAAGTCCGCACAGCAAATGGTTTTAACCGCTCAAGATTTGCGAAACGCAGGAATTGAGGTGCCGATTCTCGTCGGAGGAGCTGCCTTAACTCGCAAATTTACGAAGACGCGGATTCGCCCGGAGTATGACGGTATGGTAATTTATGCCAAAGATGCGATGGATGGGCTGGATTTAGCAAACAAGCTGATGGATCCAGCGAAAAGAGAAGAGATGCAAGCTGCAATGGAAGCGGAGAAAGAGGCTGAGGCCAATGTGGCAGTGGCGGTTAAAGAGCTGCCGAAGCTGACTCGCGTAGAACGCTCCAACATTTCTACCGATGCGCCCGTGTTTAGTCCGCCGGACTTGGAGCGGCATATTCTGCGCAACTATCCGATAAGCCACATTATTCCATATATCAACATGCAGATGCTGCTTGGACATCATTTAGGACTTCGGGGCTCTGTCGAGCAGCTGCTGGCCAAAGAGGATCCAAAGGCTGTGCAACTGAAGGAAACTGTCGATCAGATTTTATATGAAGCAGTTACAGACGGCATTATTCAGGCACAGGCCATGTATCAATTTTTCCCGGCACAATCCTCTGGAAATGAGATCATTATTTATGATCCAGAGGATCATTCCAAGGTACTAAAGACGTTTGATTTCCCGCGTCAACGCGTTGAGCCTTACCTATGCCTGGCGGACTTCTTAAAATCCGTCGATAGCGGCGTTATGGATTATGTTGGTTTCCTCGTGGTGAGTGCTGGTCAAGGAATTCGCGACCGTTCGGAGCAACTGAAGGAAAAGGGCGATTATCTTCGCTCTCATGCTCTGCAGTCCGTAGCTCTGGAAGTCGCAGAAGGCCTTGCAGAACGCGTTCACCATATGATGCGCGATACATGGGGCTTCCCTGATCCGCAAGATATGACGATGAAGCAGCGCTTAGGCGCACGCTATCAGGGAATTCGTGTATCCTTTGGTTATCCGGCTTGTCCTGATCTGGAATATCAGGGGCCACTCTTTGAATTGTTGAAGCCGGAGGATATTGGCGTTGAGCTGACAGAAGGCTTTATGATGGAGCCTGAAGCTTCGGTATCTGCCATGGTATTTGCTCATCCACAGGCGCAATACTTTAACGTTGATAAAGCCTAGCGATAAAATAGCAAAACCCTCCGGACACGGAGGGTTTTGACCATATGGACGGAAGGAGAGAGAAGAATGGAGCTATATTTCTTGGGAACTAATGCAGGCGTTCCTTCGTTAGAGCGTAATGTCACTTCAGTGGCGCTCCGCATGCTTGAAGAACGCCGGACGTTCTGGTTGTTCGATTGCGGAGAAGGAACTCAGCATCAGATCCTTCGTTCTCCTCTCAAGCTTAGCAAGTTAGAGAAGATATTTATTACGCATTTGCATGGCGATCATTTATTTGGTTTGCCTGGGCTGATATCCAGCCGTGCTTATCAAGGTGGGGAGGATCCACTTACAATATACGGCCCGGTCGGATTGAAGCAGTACATTCGTACTTGTCTGGAGCTTAGCGAATCACACATCAGTTATATTTTAGATATTGTCGAGCACGAAGGTGGACTTCTTTTTGAAGATGAATCATTTCGTGTGGAGGCTTCGCAGTTGGAGCATCGGGTGACCAGTTATGGGTATCGGGTGACGGAAAAAGATTTGCCGGGCAAGCTCGATACGGCCGTGTTGGAGAGCTATGGCATTCGTCCTGGCCCGCTCTATGGTAAATTAAAACGGGGCCAGAGTGTTGTAGCACCGGACGGGCGGATACTCCACGCATCCGCGGTACAAGGCAAGCCAAAGAAAGGTAGAATCGTTACCATTCTTGGGGATACTCGGCCGTGCGAGTCCGTGCTTACATTAGCGCGAAATGCCGATGTGCTGGTGCATGAATCCACATTTCTTCATGAGCTGAAGGATACGGCGCATACATACTATCACAGTACGTCTCGCCAAGCGGCTGAGGCTGCTCAGCAAGCGGGAGCAAAGCAGCTGTACTTAACGCATCTAAGCTCCCGATACAAATATGAAGAGCAGTTGATAGAGATGGAGCAAGAAGCGCGGGCTCTTTTTCCGAATTCCATCATTGCGCGTGAGCATGTCTTGTACGATGTGGAACGGACAGTTTATTAAAATTATTTTCCGGGAAAGCGCAGGAAATGACAGGCCGCTTCAAAGTTTGATAAGGACAAAGCGCGGAAACTTATCCTGCTTCGATGCCTTTCGACTTGATGCGGCTCTAATTTGCTTGCCGGAAATTAAGAAGCGGTGAAATTTGCCTCTGCTTTGTTTTTCTATGTAGAATATAAAGAAGCAATCGTTTACGGGAGGGTACCGAAAATGAGGAAAATTCCATTTGTTTTGCATGGCTTTGGTACAATTGCTAAGACGCATATCGTCGCGCTGCGGACGCTGCCTGTTATCAAGAAGCTTCCGTTTGTACCTGTCCTGGATACGCTTGTCACTCGACATCCAGATCTACATAAAGAACAGGCTTTTGCGATGGGCTTTGAACATATTACAGATAGCATTGCGGAAGCAGTTAATCGAAAATCGGTTGCTGCGGTGAGTGTGTGTACTCCTAACGCTCTTCATCCTGACAGCATTCGTGCGGCAGGGGAAGCGGGCAAGGCGATTTATTGCGAAAAACCAATTGCCGATAATTATCATGATGCCAAGCAAGCCGTTGCTGGATTTCCTACACACTTAACAGCGCAGGTTGCGCTAATGTTCCGCTATCACCCTGCGGTTCAGCGAACGACAGAGCTGCTTCGTCAGGAGAGCATCGGCCCAATCCTACAGTGTAAAATATCTTACCTTCGCTCTGGCTATTTAGATCAGGAACGTCCCTTCAGCTGGCGGGTCAGCAGTGATCTATCCGGTGGCGGGGCCATTACGGATATTGGAGTACATGCGCTTGACCTTATTTGTCATTGGTTTGGAGATTTATCTCGCATTGACGGGATAACTGAGACATTTGTGAATGAGCGCAGCACAGAGCCGGGAAGTGAATACAAGGTAGCCATCGAAGTGGATGATTGGGCTGCTTTAAATTATGAGACGGTTACAGGTGTTCGTGGTATGGTGGAAGTATCACGCATAGCATGGGGAAGTGATGCTTTTACCGTTCAAATTGTGGGAACCCGGGGAAGCATTACTATGGACTTGGAGAAGGACACTTATCCAAAGGTACAACTACTTCGAGGTGCATTGAGCCATTGTCCTGAGCCTGCAGGTATGAAGTTGCTTCCGGATGCCAAGGCCACGATGGGTGTATTTGTGGACTCTCATTTTGCAGCATTACATCATTTCATGCTCAGACTTTACGGTAATGATGAATTTGAAGGGCTGGCCCCTACGTTAGCCGATGCATTGCGAGTAGAGAGATATGTGGATCAAGTTCGGATGAAGATAAAGGAGTGAACTCATTGCCTAAGTGGAAAGCTTATTTGATCGATCTGGACGGCACTATGTATCATGGCAACCGTATGATTCCTGGGGCCGACCAATTAATTAATGCTATGAAGTGTAGTCAAATTCCGTACTTATTCGTAACCAATAACTCTTCGAGGACGCCTAGTGATGTGGCAGAACATCTGCAGCAAATGGGGATACCCGCACAAGCGGAGGATGTATGCACCTCTGCTGTTGCAGCTGCAGAATACATTGCAAGTCTGCAGCCAGGTGCAAAGGTAGCACCGATTGGTGAATACGGCTTGACTGAGGCGCTCAAACAGGCTGGATTAACGATTGATACGGATGAACCCGAATATGTGGTGCAAGGCATTGATCGTGGTTTCACCTATGATAAGCTTGCGCAGGCTGCGAGATGGATCGCAAGCGGTGCACGATATATATTGACGAATCCGGATCTGCAGTTACCGGGACAGGAGGGAATTATGCCTGGAGCTGGTACGATTTCAGCTGCGATCGTAGCGGCTTCAAGCGTCGAGCCTGTGATCATTGGCAAGCCATCGAACATTTTAATGAAGCATGCCATGGAACGCTTAGGTGTACGACCTGATGCGACTGCGGTAATTGGGGATAATATGCTTACGGACATTTCGGCAGGCGCTCATGCAGGCTGCGGAACTATTCTGACATTGACAGGAGTTACGAATCGGACTAATCTCCCGGGACTCATGGAGAAGACGGGGGTTACGCCGGATACGATTTGTGAAGATTTGACCGAGGTTCAATCCTTGATTGTAAATTCACTGGAATCAGCTACCTAAGGCATAATGAGATAGAGAAAGGAAAGATGATGATGCCGGAACTGCCGGAAATGGATAATTATCGAATTCAACTATCCAACTATGTTTTGGATTTGCCTATAACTAATATTGTGATTAACCGGGAGAAGTCAGTTAATCTGGAACCGGATGCTTTTATAGATTCCTTGCTGGGGAGACAGATTATTTTTATTGAACGTCGTGGAAAGCACTTGCTGTTCCATCTGGATAATGGGCGGCGCCTCGTGCTGCATTTAATGCTTGGCGGACTTTTATACCTAGGCTCGTCGGATGATCGTCCTGACCGGAATACGCAAATTGAAGTTTCTTTTGGTAACGGTTTGGTGTTATATTTTATCGGGCTAAGGCTAGGTTACCTACACCTGCGTACGGCGAAGGAAGCGGAGGAACAGTTGTCGGATTTAGGACCAGAGCTGCTTGATCGAAGAATGAATGAAGAAAAGTTCATAACAATTTTTAGGAAGCGTCGTGGCAGTCTGAAGACAGCGCTGGTTAATCAGGAGATCGTTGCCGGGATTGGTAACTGCTATGCAGATGAGATCTCGTTTGCTGCCGGACTGCGTCCATCCGCCAAGCTGCAAAATTTGACCGAGGATGATCTGTCGAGGTTATACCAAGCAACCAGGGATGTGTTGATTCATGCTACCGACGCGGGAGGATACATGGAACTTCCGCTGACGAAGGATGATCAGCTTACAGGCGGATTTAATGAACTTTGTCAAGTGTATGATCGGGAAGGGGAGAAATGCAACCGCTGCGGGGATGAGATTGTGAAGACCGAGATTTCTGGTAAAAAGGCCTTCTATAGCCCGGGCTGTCAGCATGAGCGTTAATAATCCGATAGTAGGTGGACACCTCAGTATCCGGGGCGGGTATGCTAGAGCCGCGCAACTCGCTATTACTTCCGGCGCAGGCGCTTTTCAGTATTTTCCCAAAAATCCTAGAAGCTTGACGATCAAGGATTTTGACCGTCAAGATGCGGAACGCTGCCGGATACTATGCGAGAACTATGGTATTTTTACTGTCGCTCATGCACCTTATCCGAGTAATTTGGCGGTGGATATGAATGCAGCCCGCGCACAGTTTGAACGAACTGTGAACTCACTGCGAAATGATCTAGAAATTGCAGAGGCCTGCGGATCTATGGGGATAATTGTTCATTTTGGCATATATAAGGCTGGAACCCCCTTACAAGGTTACCAAAATATTATACAATGTATAAATCATGTGCTCTCCGGCTGGAAAGGCAAAGCTAAGTTGATTATTGAGAATCAGGCTGGTGACCATGGAGAAATGGGTATGACCCTGGAAGAGCTGGTTCAAATTCGCAAGCTATGCCATTCCCCTGAACTTATCGGCTTCTGTCTCGACACGTGTCATGCCTTTGCTTCGGGGATGTGGGTTGGCGAACATGACGATGTATTTGTAAGCAAAGCATCGGCATTGGACTTTTGGAGCGGCTTAACCGTGATTCATTTGAATGATTCGAAATATCCGGCCTATTCCCGTAAAGATCGTCATGCTCGCATAGGTGATGGTTATATTGGAGAGGGAGGCTTTCGCAAGCTGCTTCAGCTGGATGAGGTACAAGGAATACCATGCATATTTGAAAGTGAGAAAGACGAAGAGGGAACCTATAGAGAAGATATGGAACGGGTGAGGCGGTGGGTGAAAGCCTAGTACTGGAAATTCCGCGGGAAAGGACGAAGAATATTGATTCATGTATATATGGATGATTTGCGGCGTTGTCCCATAGGATTTACTTTAGTAAGGACCGTCGATGAATGTATAGAGCTTCTGCGAATTTCCGAAGTCGATATCCTGTCCCTAGATTATGATATGGGCCCAGGAGAAAAGACGGGAGCGGAAGTGGCTTCAGCAATTGCGAGAGAAGGATTATATCCTAGAGAGATTTTTTTACACACTTCGAGTATAGCAGGTAAGAAAAGCATGTACGAAATATTGCATCAGAACAAGCCAGAGAGCGTAATTCTGCATAACGGACCGATTCCATTTGACCGCCTGGATGAAATTGAGAGTTTGACCAGAAGAAGCGCACGTAAATAAATAAGTTAAAATTAAGGCCGTGTGTGAATCCGGCAATGACTTCTGGGGGTACTACGAGTTGAAAATTCAGGAAATGGAACAAAGTAAAACAGGCGACAAGTTAGATGTGGTTAGCCATTGGATTTGTTCAACGAATCATGGCTTTGCGCCGTATGCTCAAGAAGAGCTGCGGAGAATGTTCGGTGCTGTGAAGAGTTCAGTCATCATTCCCGGCGAGGTGCTGCGAGTGACCTTGCAGGAAGAGGTGGGGCAGGTTATCGATGGGCTATTAAGCAAGACGCCTATCTTTTTGCGGCATCTTTTCCCTATCGAATGGGAATGGAGCGTGTTGGAACAAGGGGAATTTGCAGAGGGGATCGATGCTTTGACGGCTTTTGTATTATCTGATCCGAGACTGCTGAATGCAAGTAAAGTAGCTATCCAGCCTAGAAAGTCTGAGCAATCCTTATGGAATAGCACTGCGGCGGGGTTGAAGGAGCTGCTCCAAGACAAATTTTGTGAGCTGAATGCTGAGTTTGTCGTTCGCGATGCGGAATATATCGTTTCTGTATTTGTGGATAAAGAAAAACTCTATGCGGGAATATCTAGACCTGAGCAGAATTTATCCGACTGGAGTGGCGGAGCTGTACGTTTCCAGCGTGAGGAAGGGCAAATCTCCAGAGCGAAATTCAAGCTGCTGGAGGCTGAGCTGACTTTCGGCATCGATTTTACAGCGTTCCGCGAAGCGTTGGATATCGGTGCAGCTCCTGGCGGGTGGACATCATTCTTGCTGGAGCGAGGTCTTAAAGTAACGGCAATAGATCCGGCGAAGATGCATCCCTCTCTAAAGAATCATCCGCAACTTACAGTAATAAGAAAAAATGCTGGAGAGGTGAAGCTTCGGGAGGAGCAATTTGATTTACTTGTCTGTGATATGAGCTGGAGCCCGAAATTAACGGCAAAGCTGGTCAGTGAATTGCTTTATTCGTTGCTCCCTGGTGGAACGGCTATCGTGACCGTGAAGCTGTTGAGTAAGAAGCCGATGGCGCTTATCCAAGAAGTGATCGAGACGTTTCACCAGTCACGAATGCAGGTACAGCGGGCAAA
The DNA here is from genome assembly GCF_003931855.1 of Paenibacillus lentus. Classification (NCBI taxonomy): domain Bacteria; kingdom Bacillati; phylum Bacillota; class Bacilli; order Caryophanales; family Paenibacillaceae; genus Paenibacillus; species Paenibacillus lentus. The sequence continues at coordinate 3,432,696 of NZ_CP034248.1, forward strand.
GCAGCTTTTTCATAATCGGGATGAGATTACGTTATATATGATTAAATATTAATGTTATTAAGTAAAATTTATGTAAAAAGTACTTTACAAATCGCAGTATAATCACGTATACTGATTCCAAAATTATACATTAGCTAATGAAGGGAAAGTATCCCATGATTCTGCTCCGGTGTAACCGGGGAGTAGAGGCATGGATGCTTTCCTTTTTTGTGCATGGAAGGAAGAGGTGGTTGCCAATGGTTGAGAAGCTATCTGTCGGTGATATCATCGCTGGCAGATACAGGATCGTGCGATTGATCGGCGCCGGGGGGATGAGTTGCGTGTATCTCGTCGCTGATATGAAGTTGCCTGGCAAGACATGGGCGATGAAGGAGGTGCGCGCTGCACCTCATATGCCTATTTCCATGGAAGAAGAGGCTAAACTGCTCATCGCGCTTAATCATCCAAGATTGCCGAGAATGATCGACATCTACAGACAGTCCGAAACAGGATATTTGTACATGATCATGGACTTTGTTGAAGGAGAACATTTAGATCGTTATGCTGCTGGACGGGGAACTGAATTATCACTGCAAATGCTTGTATCCTTTGGACGGCAAATCTGTGAAGGGCTCCATTACTTACACAGTCATGAGCCGCCGATCATCCATCGGGATTTGAAGCCAGCGAACTTACTGGTGGATCAGAATGGAGAAATTCGGTTTATCGATTTTGGAATTGCGCGAAGATACAAGGAAGACCAGCAGGAAGATACCGTTCTAATGGGATCAATCGGTTTTGCTGCGCCAGAGCAGTATGGGGGCAGACAAAGTGACTGCCGAACAGATTTGTACTCCTTGGGAGCTGTATTGCTGTACTTGGCAACTGGGGGCCTTCATAGCAGTTGGTCTGAAGAAGCCATAAACGTAATGCGATTTAATGGTTATGAACTACTGGTTCCAGTTCTGCGTCGTCTGCTGCAGACAGAGCCCAAGGATAGATACAGCTCTGCCTTGGAGACGAGTCGAATTTTAACGATGATAGCCGATGAGACGCGACAAGAGAAGACTCAGCGAGCAAATCGCTGCAGCGTCATTGCTGTGCTGGGAGCGAGTCCAGGTGTAGGTACTACACATACAGCTATTATGTTAGCCCATACCCTTTCTCAGGTATCGAAGCATGTAGCGATTGTTGAAATGGAGGTGAAATCAAGAGCGTTCCGGCAGCTGGGCCAAATCGTTTCAGGCAGCGAAATAGACAAGAGGGGTCGTTCTACCTCTCCGCAGCGGTTTCGTATTCATACCGTAGATTATATCCGCCATCCGACTCGTGCGGAATGGATCGAGCTGCTTGCAGCAGGCTACGAATATGTAGTGTGTGACATTGGTTCAACTGGACGCAAGGAGCTCCTTGAAGAATTCGCACGAGCTGATCTGCCGATTATTGTTACTTCTGGGGCCGAATGGAGAGAGGAGGATGCGATGTCAATCGGTGAGCGAGTTGGTGAGGGGATCCGGCGTAAATGGGTATGTATCGTTCCGATGGGGGGACGGAACGCCATTCGTAGATTGCGTAAGCCGCTCGGAACTGAACGGGTGCATGAGATCGGAGCGGAGAATGATCCTTTTGAGCCGGGGCAAGAAATGATGTCGACATTGATAAAAATATGCAGCCCTGTGCTTATAAAGCCTATAAGAATGGAAGGCAGAGGTTTTGGTGTAAAAAGAAAACGTTGGAAAGGAAGAGGTAACTAGATGTCCAGACTGAGGCAGCGGACGAAGCAGTTAATTTTTTCTGGCATAGCAGGAGCAGGTATCGTCGGTATTCTCTTTGTGGGTTATGCCTTGCATCAGGTGAAGCACGTGCATCAAGTGAAGGCTTCTCTTGTGAGGGATTATGAAACCCAAATTATGCAGCTGAAGGAGGAGAAGGAGCGCCAATCGATTACAGGCTGGGCGCTTGCCCGTGACATTTCTGCGGGACAACCCATCCATGTAGAAGATATTAAAAGTATTGAATTGCCGATCGATAGCGTGCCCGCAAATTTCATTACATCCAAAGATGAGATTACAGGCAAAAATGCTAAGATTGCTTTGTCGTCGCGAACGCTATTGACATCAGGATTGCTGTATTCAGACGAGCCGACACCCCATGATTTGCGCTGGCGCGAGATGGGATTTGTACAGCTGCCTGCAGCGCTTTTAAAGAATGACATAGTGGATGTGCGTATTCAGTTTCCTACTGGACAAGATTATATTCTTCTGTCTAAGAAGAAGGTAGAGCAATTAAATGGGGAAACGATTACGGTGACATTGGACGAAGTCGAAATACTGTCTTTATCCAGTGCGATTGTTGATGCTTATTTTCATAAGGCCACGATTTATGCACTTGCTTATGTAGAGCCTCAATTGCAGGCTAAGGCAATCCCGACTTACCCGGCTAATGAAGCTGTACTGCAGTTAATCAAGAAGGATCCCAATATTATCTCAAAGGCTGAATATGCGCTATCCCATGCTGCGCGGCGAATTTTAGAGTCAGATTTATCCGGAGTTACGCCTCAGAATGCTGCTGAATTTGCGGGACGTCAGGCTGAACGAACAGCCGTATCGGCAAAGCCCACTTCTGGCGATAGCTTCGAGATAAATCCCTAATACGCTACAAGGAGACGATTTGGTGGAACGATGGATATTTACCGGTGCTGTAGATAAACGAGATCTGCTGCTTTACATATGCAAGGTATTAGCTTCCTCAGGTCGGAAAGTCTTACTTATTGATGCAACCGACAAGGGGAAATATCGATATGTGATTGGCGGGATTGTTAAAGAGAGCGAAATGAGCGAATTTAACGGGTTTGATGTGGCGCGGTTTGGAAGGAATCTGAAAGAAGACCAGATCGAGAACTATGATTATTGTATTTATGATATGGATTTTGTTTCACCTAAGAACGGGCAAATATGGAGCATGACCAAGCAAATCATTTGGGTGACAAGCTATGATCGGTATGAAATTGCTGAGAGCATCGAATTTTTTAGTCAGCTATTCAGGACTTGGCCGAAGCTTCAGGGAATGAGGGTGCATTATGTCTTTATGCGAACGATGGACAGTTACGTCGACGAACAGTACGTGATGAGCATGATGGCTCAACTACCGATCGATTGGGTATCCACTGAAGTACGTATACCGTTGGATGAAGTAAATATTGCAGTGCAAACGGAGAACGAACATTCGCAAACCTTACACATGAATCGGATAACTCGAGCTTATAAACGAGCGATTATGGATTTAATCCTCCTGTTGGCCGGTTGGGAGTTAAGAACGGTAAAGATAGCTTATCGCAAAGCTGAAAGGAGAAAGGCATGAGTAAAATCATATTTTGGGATTTAGGTTATGGAGGCTCCGCGGAAGTTGCAGCTGCCTTCAGTGTACAGGCGGGTCTACACGATAAATATCATTTGTTACTTATGAATTATGGATACTCCGGAACAGGTGTTGAGGAGGGGTTTTTGACGCGTAATCGTGAGTTGGATCGTGATCTTCGCTTACCTGTGCAGGATTATGGCATGGAGGCTTTGATGCGGCTCGCTGAGAGCGGACGATTGTATCAAGCGAACATGATGGATTATACTTATCCGTTACTTCAGGGGCGGCTTGATTTAGCAGATGGCATGCAGACGAATAGCGATCCGAGAGATCCAGCGTATTTTCAACATCTAGAGGCCATTTTGAATATGGCCGAGCGTTATTATGACATTATCGTAACGCAGGTATCTGGCCTTGAGTCGATATTAATGGACAGCCTTCGGGAAGATGATATTCTCATAGCTGTGTTAAGGCAAAATCGGGTCGAATTGGATACGTTTTTTAAATTGGTCGACGTGTCTGATGCAGGTAGGGGAAATAAGCCCATGGCTTTAGTCATTCCACATTATGATGCAGCTTCTAAGTGGAGTTTGCAAAATATAAAGAGACGTTATAACTGTGAGGCACCTATGATCGGCATCCCTTATCATACCGAATTCAATGATGCTTGGAACGGGCAGGATATCATTGGTTTTTTTCGCAGGTACAGATTGCTGAAGGGGCGGGGGTATGAACGAGAGCAGTTCCTTTTTAGCTGTAAAGAGCTTGCACGTTTAGCGCTTACCGGTACAGTGCGAAGCAAGACATCTGCAATCGATGACAAAATGAAAGGGGCGTGAACCGTGAATCACTTCGCGAACCTGCTCGGTATCTTCGTCGTTCTGTTGCTAGGCATCTCATACATTTGGATTAAAGCTCGCACAACAGATAAGATGGCTCCATCTCCAGTGACAAACCTGCATGAGACAGCTTATTCAACAAATACACTGATGGAATATGTAAAGAAGCAGCTTCATGAATTGAGCCGGGCGCAGATCAACGATTGGGGACTAAGCGAGGAAGCCTGGAATCGAAAATTGAAGAGTAGAGCCGAATTGCGAAAAGCGCTTCGAGGATGTACATGGGGCGATCGAAATGATAAGCGTTATGTGAAGTCTTATATTAAGGATTTACTTCTTAAGGGCTGCGGTCTGAATGAGCGTACAATTCATCATTATATCCCTTTTCATCAACGCGAATTACTGACGTCGCAGGATCGCTTTGAAATTATATTATATTTATTCTCTCTTCGTTATGGAGATGAAGCATTATCGATGCTAATCGATACATATCGCTTGGATGTGCCTAAGCATTCAGACGATTTTGATCATGCTGCTTATTATGATATTACGAGCGAAGATATCGACGAAGTATTTTATTTGGAGTACCGGGAGCTTGACTTTTGCGAGAAACTGGACATTCTCGTGCAGCGCGTATATCAGAATTATAAGGGCTTCTCTGTAGTGGATGAAATTCGAGAGCAGCGGATAGATGGTTTTAGCGGAGGCGTCAACGGGATCACTTCCTCAGAAGATGACTGGTACCCTGTCAGTTTTGGCCAATCAGTGGACTGGTGGGCTGAAAATGCGGCGGAAGACGAGGATGGTTATGCGAAATCACGAGTCTGGGACAGCGTGTGGATTTTCTACAAGGGGAAGAGCATTCGCTTATCCTTTTTGACCTTTGGTAGTGAGACGGAGCTCAAGCGAGTTTGTCAGAATATCTATAAATACAATTTGCCTGGACAGTTATCGGAGGCCAATGGCTATAAGGTCAATGAAATGAAGGATGGCTCCAGAGTCGTAGTAGTTCGGCCACCCTTTGCTGAATCATGGGCTTTCTTCGTACGAAAATTTGATATGAGAAGCGCTGCACTGGAACAACTGATTGAAGGTGATAATGCGGAATTTCCTATAGCCTTGCTAAAATTTCTTATGAAAGGCAGTAGAATCACATCGATTACCGGTTCTCAGGGTTCAGGAAAAACAACACTGTTAATGGCTTTGGTCAAACATATTTATCCTTCTTATACATTGAGAGTTCAGGAAATGTCTTTTGAGCTGAACTTACGCAAATTATACAGTACGAGAAATATTTTGACGTTTCGAGAGACGGAGTATATATCGGGGCAGGCCGGACTGGATTTGCAGAAAAAAACGGACGGCACCGTCAATATCCTTGGTGAAGTAGCCAGTGATGATGTGGCTGCTTGGATGATTCAAATGGCTCAGGTGGCGAGCCTGTTCACCTTATTTACACATCATGCCAAAACGTTTCGCAATCTAATCGAATCGCTCCGAAACTCGCTGCTCAAGACAGGGATGTTCCGTGATGAGCATGTCGCGGAAATGCAAGTTGTCAGTGTGATCGATTTCGATATCCATTTGCGCAAGAGTATGACTGGTCAGAGATATATTGACAAAATCACGGAGTGTGACCGAAATGAACGGGGGTATCGTGAACGAGTAGTACTGGAGTATCGTAATGGGAAATATTGCTCCGTAGAGCCAATCTCTGAACGAATGAGAAGGGAAATGAGCCGAGAAATGACAGATGAAGACAACACGGCATTTAAGGATTTTCTCGGAAATTACTGGAGGGAAGAAATTGGAGCTTAATTCCGTATTAATATGGATTCTCTTCATTTGTCTGCTGTTATTCATCTGTTCATTGGCAGCCTCCAAAAGAATGTCGCGTGTTGAGCTGCTTCACGAAGGCGACAATCGGACGTTCAAATCTTACATTCAAAAGCTATTTACTGGATTGCTCATGCGATCGTATGCCTTTTTTATGAGGATAGCTCCCTTGCGATATTATGTGCTCAAAGTTCGCAGCAGATTATCCTTGCTGCATATGTACACTGAGTTTGAGCTTCGCAGGAAGACCATGCTGCTCGTTTATTCTTTCTTGTTTTCTTTTGGTTTAGCAATCACCGTGCTGACATGGATGAATCCAAATCTTCTATTTTTCCTAACTCTATTAATAACGGCGGCTGTAATGCAAGGGCTGTTCCTCGATGGATTCGTGAATCAAATCGAGCGAAAGCTATTGGAGCAAATGCTTGGTTTTTTTGCGTCGGTTCGGCATGCTTATCATCGCCACGGCATGATTAATGATGCCATTGATGAAGCTGCGGATGAGCTTGGCGAAGAAATTGCTGCTCATGCGTATCGCATGAATGAGGCGTTGACAGCTCCTAAGCCGGAGGAGGCGTTGGAAAGATATTATGAAACTGCGCCCAATCGATTTTTAAAAGCATTTGCTGGAATATCAAGTTTGGTGCTGGAATATGGGGATAAAGCGGCTAATCAGGGTTCGATTTACCTGCAAGCGATCGCCAGCTTAACACAGGAAATCCATTTGGATCTAATTCGTCGGAACAAATTAGATTACCTGTTAAAAGGTTTGCATGTCATCGCCCTTTCGCCATTATTTTTTACGAGGCCGATTGAAATGTGGGCAAGGCAGAACTTTCCCTTAATGGATCATTTTTATTTGAGCAAGGCCGGTATTGTCATCAAGATTATGATCTTTTTAATTATTCTAATCTCTTATATATTGCTTCAAAAATTAAAAAATGAAGAGGAGACATTATACCGGGCGGCCGAGCACAAAATTCCCTGGGAAGCTCGACTATACAAAATGCATTGGATAAGAGTCTTTGTTCAATGGTTTGTCCCACCATACTCATCACTTCCTTATTATCGGCTAACTCAGCTGTTTAAAGATAATAATTTAAAAATCAAAGTTGAATGGTTCCAACTCAGGAGGGTAGGCTTGTTTCTTATCAGTTTTTTGTCCGCGATCGTTCTATGTATCACCTTGCATAAAACGAGCCAGAGCAGAATACTGCGGGAACCGCCAGAAAGCACTGTCTTCTTCGGTGCAGTGTCAGGACAAGAAGAGGAAAGAGCCCAGAAAATCGTCGCTTTGGAAAAATTAGCAGTGAAGGAGCTTAACAACTCTTCGGATAGAAGTTACGAGGCTGCTCTCAGGTCGACAGAAGCGTCACTTCATGCTCATGATGAATCAGTGAGTGGCGAAGATTTGGCGGCCATGGCAGATCGGATTATGGATAAACTTGAGCGCTATAACCATGAGTATTTAAAGTGGTGGGAGGTTGCAATCGCATTCGCGGCTGGTTGTGTGGCTTATGAGATCCCGCTTTGGCTGTTATGGTTCCAAAGAAGATTGAGGATTGCAGACATGCGGCATGAAATCTATCAATATATGACGATGATAGGAATCTTTAAGGAACTGGAACGAATTTCGGTGGAGGAAATTTTGGAATGGTTGTATGTATATGCGGTTATTTTCAAAATTCCAATAGAAAAGTGCTTGTTGAATTACAGTCAAGGTGCTGAGGCCGCACTAAAAGAAATGAAAGCGGAGGTATCCTTGGAAGAATTCAGGCGGCTCGTTGATAAGCTGCTGTTAGCAGCAGAGAAGATCACCATTGCCAAGGCATTCGATGATTTACAGTATGAAATGTCGTTTCAATTTGAGCGTCGGCGCCTTGACTATGAAAAATCGCTGGATACCCGGGCAGGACTAGGACGATTAATCGGTTTCTCGCCCATGTATAGCTTAGTATTCGGATATTTGGTCATCCCTCTGATTTGGATGAGCTTCAAACAAATGGATATGTATTTCGAGCATATCCAAAAATTATAAAGGGTAGGGAGGAAATAAAATGAATAACGCTTCATCGGCTTTAAAGGTTGCTGCAGGTATTTTTCTGACGATTGCACTAATTACGATTGTGGTTATTTTGTTCGTATCAGCTCAGGAGGCGACAAAAACCGCACAAAACAATTTTTCTGATATTCAAACAGAGCTTTCACAGGCATCATTTACCGTTTACGACGATACGACCGTCAGTGGCTCGCAAGTGACGAATGCGCTTAGAAAATTCAAGGATCGGGAGCAATTCGGAATTCAGGTTAAAACCGGGAAGAACAAAAACGGTCAATGGTATGGAAATATGCTACGGGTAGGAGACAATGTCTCCATTGAAGACTATGGCGCTGTTGTGAGTGACAAGGTCGGGCATATTAATAATTCCTGGAATGAAATTTTGGATGAATATGTGAATCCGAGCGGCAAGTTTAAGGCTAAAGTAATCAGGGACAATTCTAACGTCGTAAGAGGTATTATTTTTACTCAGACGACGGTGCTGTCCATTCCTTAATGGCATGTATAACACTTTAAAAAGTATGGTGTGGCTCTTGTTCGCTTGCTTGCTTTGCATTAGCGCATTATGGGTTACATTTGATCAGACCAGGCTCGAACATCACGTGCTGAAGCAATTGATACCTTTTACTCAGGGACAGAAGGATAGTATTCATATGACAAACGGGATAGCTGTGCAGCACGAGCAATATACTGGAGCTGAGATCATGCATAGCATACGGGAGCTGGCTTTACATGCTGTCGTTGTTGAAATAGATGGTGTAAGGGCAGATTTGAGCGGAGTAAGCAGCGATGATTATTCTGTACAGGATGCTGCCGTGATTAGTGTGTCTAGCCGTTTGGAATTAACCGCGAGCTATAAAGTTCAAATTGAATATGACGATGTAGGGCGTACGAAAAAAATATCATTTTTTAAGAATTAAGGGGCTGTGGCATGTCAAACGCGCTATCAAAAATTACAGCTGCGATATTGGCTGTCGTCTTACTATATTTAGTGCCGGCTGTCCAGTCGGCTCAACGGGAAGAAGATTATCGGGCGCTTATGGCTTATAATACGTTGGTTCGGTTTACGGATGCGGTTAGAAATAAAGGCTACTTGTCGCGAGGGATGTACAATGATTTTGTAAATGAGCTTGCCACAGCAGGGGGAGAATACATGATTGATATGGAATACAGGCATAAGAAATACCACCCGGAGTACAGCGATCCTGCCGATTCCAGCACCTTCCTTGATCGGTTCAGTGTCCATTATGAAGCCTATTATAGCCAGGATATACTGTCAATTTTGTTTCCGGATGAACCAGCACTCGATAAAAAGGAAGAGCCCATGTATAGAATGGAGGCCGGGGATTACTTCACTGTAACCATTACTCATCTAAGCCGCACGCCGATCACGGTGCTTTATGATTTCTTGTATGGGGAGACGAGAACAAGCAGTTCAGAAGTTTTGAATTACGGGGGCATGGTGCTCAATGAAGATTATTGACTGGGCCATTATTTTCGTGCTGCTTGCAACGCCTGTTCTCTGGATACTTCAGCTTCATACCGGCGATGTGCGCGAGGGTCATCGGTTACAGGTACGTTATACCACTGCACTTCACGTGGCTGTGCAGGATGCTGCTAGTGCTCTGAATCTAAACGAGCTGCAGCAATATGAAACGGGATACGGTTCAGTAAAGTATATGAGAACGGATAAAGATCAAGCATTGTCCGCGTTCATTCAAACCCTATCGATTAATTTCGGAATTGTGGATGATTACCTAAGTCAGGGAACGATGATGGCCTACATTCCAGCGATAGTAATTATCGAATATGACGGGTACTCTGCCTATGCAGTGGATTTGAGCGCTGAGGGTAGTAATATGTCTAAATTTTCTCATCGTTGGAGACCTAAGAAGCCTTATGTATACATGGATGAGTACGGTAATAGCATCGCTTTTACACTTGATGATGCTATAACAGCATATGAGAGTTCCACGGGGCAGTGGTATAGAGGTAAGATGGACGAGCTGCAGCAGGAAACGAACATTCCCTTGCTTCAGGACGCTAGGACGTTTGATCAGGTGAGAAGATTTACGATTATTAACAGTATTCAAGACGATCTTGCCGGATACATGAATCGTCACAATGAACATGCTATGAGACTGGGCGTAAATTATACATTTACTTTGCCGACGCTTTCGCAAGAAGATTGGCTCAATACGTTGAATGATGTCGGTGTACTCGTATTTTTACAAGGTATACCTGTAGGTAGCAGCTATTATAACAATTATGCTTTTGGAGGTGGCCGCGTTGTCCAAAACCGGCCATTGATCGGAGGAGTAGATGACATAACAGGCTTGAAATATCAATATAGAGAAATGTGTACGCAGCGTTATCGTGGTGAACAAATTTTCGCTAATCGGCGAGATGCAGCAGCGAAAGGATATTATGAAATTGTCTGTCCTTGATGCTATAAATAAAACAGTTTCAGAGCTTCTCCTTCTTGTGCTAAAATAAGTTCTTGAATGTCATATAGAAGGAGCATTGGTTGCTAATATGAGTTTATTAACTGTAGAAAACGTCTCCCACAATTTTGGAGACCGGACTTTATTCAAAAATGTCTCGTTTCGTCTGTTAGCTGGGGAGCATGTGGGTTTGGTTGGAGCTAACGGTGTAGGTAAGTCAACTTTAATGAATATCTTGACCGGCCAGGTGCTGAAGGATGAAGGCAAGGTGGAGTGGACTCCGAAGATCCGATACGGGTATCTCGATCAGCATACCAAGTTGACTCCCGGCAAGACGGTTCGTGATATATTGAAAGATGCTTTTCTTCCGCTGTTGGAGCTGGAGAAGGAAATGATGGCGATTACCGAGAAGATGGCTGATGCCTCACCTGAAGAGCTTGAACTACTTTTAGAGCAAATGGGTGAAATCCAGGAGCAGTTGGATATCGGTGATTTCTATATGATCGATGTGAAGGTTGAAGAAATGGCGAATGGGCTTGGTTTGTCTGCGATCGGCCTCGATCGCGACGTGTCTACCCTAAGCGGTGGACAGCGTACGAAGGTGCTTCTGGCCAAGCTATTGCTGGAGAAGCCCAACGTATTGCTGCTGGATGAGCCTACGAACTACCTGGATGTGGAGCATATACAATGGTTAACTAACTACTTGCAGAACTATCCGTATGCTTTCATTCTCATTTCCCATGATACAGAATTCATGAATAAGGTGGTCAATGTTATATATCATCTGGAATTTGCCAAATTGACCCGTTATTCAGCCAATTATGAGAAGTTTCTGGAAATGGCGGATATCAGCAAGAACCAGCATATCGAAGCGTATGAGAAGCAGCAGGAATTCATCAAGAAGCAAGAGGATTTTATACAACGTAATAAAGCCAGGTACTCGACATCAGGCCGCGCGAAGAGCCGGGAGAAGCAGTTGGATCGCCTGGAGCGGATCGATAGGCCCGAAGAAGCTGCAAAGCCTGTCTTTGGTTTCAAGGAATCCCGCGCCAGTGGAAAAATCGTTTTCGAAGGAATCGATTTTGAAATCGGATATACACATGCGTTACTCCCGAAAATGTCGATGACGATCGAACGGGGGGAGAAAATTGCCATCGTTGGCTGCAATGGTGTTGGTAAATCAACGCTTCTAAAAACGATTCTCGGCAAAATACCCCCGATCAGCGGCAAAACGTATCAAGGAGATTTCCTCTTTCCAGCTTATTTCGAGCAGGAGGTTCGTGCAGGAAACGCTACGCCGATTGAGGATGTATGGAATGAATTTCCACATCTTAACCAGCATGAAGTACGAGCTCACCTGGCGCGCTGCGGCTTGAAGAATGATCATATCACTCGCCAGCTTAGAGCGCTGAGCGGAGGCGAGCAAGCCAAAGTCCGCCTTTGCAAGCTGATGATGAGAGAGACGAACTGGATTTTATTCGATGAGCCGACAAATCATTTGGATGTCGTCGCCAAAGAAGAATTGAAGCGCGCACTGAAGGAGTTCAAGGGTACGGTGCTGCTCGTATCTCACGAGCCGGACTTCTATGAAGATTGGGTTACAAAAGTATGGGACGTGGAGCAATGGTCCAATCAGTAAACGGATGCTCCCAGGAAAGGAGCTGATCTGAAGATGCCAGTCAATCAAACAGAAACCTCTATGTCGGCAATAGCGGGTACAAGGGATCGTACGGATCGATACTCACGGCAGGAGCGTTTTGCGATGATCGGCATAGAGGGGCAGCGCAAGCTGTCGACGAGCGCTGTTCTAATTGTAGGGGCGGGAGCGCTTGGAACGGGAATTGCCGAGACACTTGTACGTGCAGGCGTAGGTCGAATAGTTATTGCTGACCGGGATTACGTAGAATGGAGTAATTTGCAGAGGCAGCAATTGTTCGCTGAAGAGGATGCTGAGCACCGTATACCAAAAGCGATTGCGGCCCAAAAGCGGCTGCAAGCGATCAATAGCGAAGTGACGATTGAAGCGCATGTGATGGATGTAACTTATGCTGAAATCGATGCTTTGCTCCCAGGAATCCAGTTGATCTTGGATGCAACCGATAATTTTGATACGAGAATGGTCATGAATGACATCTCTCAAAAGAATGGAATTCCGTGGATATATGGTGCATGTGTCGGCAGCTATGGAATTACGTACACGATATTGCCGGGGGAGACGGCATGCTTGAACTGCTTGCTTGGCACGATCCCGTTAGGCGGGGATACCTGTGATACGGCAGGGATTATACCGCCAACAGTACAGACCGTGGTCGCTCATCAAACAACGGAGGCGCTGAAGCTGCTCACGGGACAAATTGAAAGTCTCCGGGGAACGCTTCTGACTTTTGATTTATGGAGAAATGAGCAGGCCTCACTCAAGATGAATGCGGCCAGAAAGTCAGACTGCCCATCTTGTGGTCCAAATGCGACTTATCCGTATTTATCACATTCAGGATCCCGAAAGACAGAGGTGCTGTGCGGCAGAGATACGGTACAAATTCGGCCAGCTCAACCTCGGAAGTGGGATTTGGAGGAAACGGCTAAAGCACTGGTTCGTTTGGGGGAAGGAACGGTAGAATTCAATCATTTTCTTCTGTCCTACACGATTGGAGAGCGTCGCCTAGTGTTATTTAAGGATGGAAGGGCATTAATCCACGGGACGAAGGATATTGTGGAAGCGAAAGTGCTCTACGACAAATACTTTGGCTAATAGGATTCGTAGATCCTAAATAATATGTAGCAAATCATAAACCATTTCCGGCTAATTAGGGAATGGTTTGTTTGCATTTTGACCATCTTAATAAGTATATTCGGGGTGGTCGATGCATAAAGGTGGGCGGCGATTATTATGGAAGTACACATTTTGTCGGCAGGAGGGGAATCCCAGGAGAGTAGCCGATTATACCGACAGCTGAAGGAAGCAGGATATGAGGTGATTTGGTTCCGTCATAAGGATGTTTCGAAGGAAGAACTGCTGAAACAGCAACCTGATATTATGCTGGTTGAACATGGATTTTCGGAAGTGGACACTCTGGGACTGCTTAGGGCGCATGAAGGTACATTACCGTTCCCGGTAATAGCCATTCTGCTGGAACGTAGCACTGATGAGCTGATTCATGCGTTTGCGGCTGGGGCGAGCGATGTCGTCGATGGCAGTGTGCCGTTCAAAGAGCTGACGATACGCATGGAGCATTTGGTTAGACTGTTTACGAGAATGAACGATGGACAGCCAAGTGAAATCTTCTTTGAAGATTTGCGGATTGAGACAAAGAGCCGTAAGGTGTTTCGCTCAGGTGAAATTATTAAGCTGACGCCGAAGGAATATGATTTGCTCGTGTATCTTGCGAGGCGTGCCAATACCGTATGCCATCGAGATGTCATTTTGCAGGAGGTTTGGGGATATGATTTTGCAACCGGGACGAATGTAGTGGACGTTTATGTCCGCCATTTACGCAAAAAGATCGACCGTGGTCGAGCGCGCAAAATTATTCATACGGTTCGGGGTACGGGCTATATGATGCATTGAGCTTCGAATTCGCTTACCTGTTCTCCAGCCAAAAGAAAACTCCGCTTTAAGGGACCGGCTAATTTTTATTAACCAGTCTGCTTAAAGAGGAGTTATCCATATTTACGTATATTTAATATTACAGTACGCGACGAGCTTTAACATAAGTTCTTTTCCATGTTCCTTTGTTCAAATCAGAGATCGTTACACCCGGCTTGCCATAAGTATGCAGAATTTTACCATTTCCAACATAGACAGCTACGTGAGTGATGTTTTTACCAGTAGAACGACTACCGCTAGAGAAGAATACAAGATCTCCTGCCTTCAAATTCTTTTTGGAAACGGCTTTACCCATTTTAGATTGGGCTGCGGATGTACGTGGAAGATTAACTCCATATTTTTTAAAGATATGTTTCATAAAAGAAGAGCAATCGAATACGCGTGTAGTAGACGTCGATGCACCGAATTTATAAGGTGTACCCATATATTTTTTTCCGAAGTTGACGACTTGAGTTCCTTTAGAAACAGCTACGCTTTCTGCAGATAGGGATGCTGAAGCTGCTTGTGCTGTACCCGCACCGCTAGCAAGCAAAGTACCAAATCCAAGTGCTGATACAATACCTACCGTCAATACTTTTTTGGATATAGTGTGCATTTTCATGTTGTTGTTGTACCTCCAAGTTTTTTTTGATCGGCTTGATTTGAAGTATAACAGGTTTGATACAAGTCATATTTTGGTAGAATTGCTGTGTTTGCCGTCTCCCAAGGCTTTAAAGCCGTTTATTAAAAAACAATTAAAGTTTACAAAATAGTAAGAATAATAGTATTCCATCAAGATAAAAAAGAAAAGAAACCTTGATGTATCAAGGTTCCTATAAGTTTTTCGCTCTTAAATTTATTAGTTACAATTTTGTCTTATGTTAATTTAATTTCTCTTTTTCAATCTCGACTTTGAATGATCAAAAGAAGGCCGCTCTCGATTCGAATTGTTCCTTCTTGTTCTACGAGCTGATTGCTTATACCTAAGGACTGACCCATACGAAGTGTTGCGTTTTCAAGTGGATATTTAAATCCTGTTAAGGAAATACCGGTTACTTCGGGCGTAAGAGGGAGTAAGGATACATAGGTGAAGCCGCGATCCTGGATGACGCTGGTGGAACCGGTAAGTGTAATATAGTTATGGGTGTCGCAAATGGCGCTTTGGATTTGGTGCTGCAGTCCCCGCAGCATAATTTGAATGTTAGCGAGTGTATGATCCAACCTTGTGCCTGTTACGCCCATCATGACGATTTCCGTAGCTTGATGATCTAATGCAATAACATAAGCTAATTCTGTGTCGGTTAAATCTTTATTTACGGGATCACAAGTGATGATCTCACCACTGGCACTTCTGACCTTGTCCAACTCATCCTGTGTAATTGAGTCGAAATCACCAACGGAAATATGAGGATCTATTCCGTGTTCTACAAGAAATAACGCACCCCGATCTGCACCGATAATTAGATCATTCGGACGAATTTCTTCTAAATAGACAGGACTCATATTACCGCCTGCAAAGATAAGCACTCGTTTTTCTGCCATCTCTCTACTTCCTTTCCTTTTGGAACCTACCCCGATTTCAGTATAAAGCAGTTTTCATGCTTGCACAATTTTGCCAATGGAGACTAAAATAAAATGAGGATGGAAGAGGATCAAACGGGTAGATGATCGAAGTAGGGGTCACATTTTGAAACCGCATTGCGCATTATATATGAAGTAAAAAGGGAAGCAATAACAAGCTTCCCCGTGCAGCTAAATTTGAAAGCGTAATCATGGCTGTGAAACAGCTTCTTTTATTAAGCTGTTTTCAACAGGCATTATTTCAGGAAATGAAGCAATGCGTCAGGCAGCTCGTTTTGCCAGAAGCCCCAAAGATGCTTGCCGTCCTTTTCTAGGTATTGAACCTTAGCGCCTCTTTCTTCAAGAAGAACCTTCGTTGTGCGGTTTAGCTCGACAAAGTTATATGTTCCCGTATCGGTTGTGTAGTGATCTTCCTGCAGGCCCACGATCATATATAAAGAAAGGAAGGATAGATCGGACTCCTCAGTTACCAGCTGTTGGCTTTTTTCGTAAAACGCACCGGACAAGCTGATGATTTTGGAAAACAGATCCGGGTTTTTCATTGCGATATGGAGCGATACGGTTCCGCCTAGAGAATCCCCAGCCAAAATTCGTTCCTCGGGTTCGCGGCGAATTGGATATTTGCTCTCTACGTAGGGAATAATTTCTTCTGTGAAGCAAGCGATATAGGCGTTAAAACGGTTGCCGAAAGGAGCGTATTCTTCCGTGCGAACCGAAGTGTCAACCTCTACGCCAACGATGATGAATGGATCTAACCCATCATCCAGAATGAGGCGGTTAGCATGCGTCGCAATTCGGCCGTAATTAAAAAACTCTTCTCCATCCTGACAATATACGACAGGATAACTGAGTATTTCATTATAGCCAGGAGGCAAATAAATGCGCAGAGAACGTTTTTCACCTAAGTGTTTGCTCTCGATTTCCTCCTTGATAATTGTACGTTTTAAGTAGCGCGAATCCGTCATATTACAAAACACTCCCGTCTTTACATTTTTGCTTTTGAATGATTGTTAAGATAAGATAGCCGTCAGTGTAGCTGTTTAGTCTCGTTTGGCCATAATCAGCCGACTGTTATAGTTATTACAATACCCTGTTATACATACAAAGATAACAAAAAAGTATAAATTATCGGAATATCTTTGACTTATGCAGTAGAACAGATATATAATAATTCTATAACAGCTGAATATGATAATCAAATTTTTTGTCGAGGTGAAGAAAATGAGCAAGAGCAAGATTCCTTACGAAGTTTATACAGAGGAAGTCGAAGCTTTGTCCGTGCTATCGCCGGACGGTGAAATCGTTAACAAAGATAAAGTTCCAAATTTAAGTGATGATCAATTGAAAGAATTAATGTACCGTATGGTATTTACCCGTACTTGGGATGAAAGAGCAATTAACCTCGGACGCCAAGGTCGTCTTGGTTTCTATGCTCCAGTATCCGGTCAAGAAGCAACAATGGTCGGAAGTGAATTTGCATTAGATAAGAATGATTTTATTTGCCCGGGCTACCGTGACATGCCGCAGCTTGTATGGCATGGACTTCCATTGTACCAAGCGTTTCTTTATTCCCGTGGCCATCAGCATGGCGGTCAAATTCCGGAAGGCGTTAATGTACTTATGCCACAAATCATCATTGGTGCTCAAGTATTGCACGCTATGGGTATCGCAATGGGTTATAAATTGAAGAAACAGCAGCAGGTCGCTATTACGTACACAGGTGATGGTGGTTCCTCCGAGGGTGATTTCTACGAAGCGCTGAACTTTGCTGGAGTTTATAAATTGCCGGTTATTTTCTTTGTGCAAAACAACGGCTATGCCATTACTACTCCGTTCTCCAAGCAAACGGCGGCGCTGTCGATCGCACATAAAGCTGTTGCAGCAGGTATTCGCGGCGTAAAAATCGACGGTATGGACGTGTTTGCTGTAATCAGCGCTGTACAGGAAGCAAGAGAGCGTGCTCTTAAAGGGGAAGGCGCAACATTGATTGAAGCTGTGACTTACCGTTTCCGTCCACACTCCTTGTCCGATGATACTTCTAAGTACCGTACGAAGGAAGAGGAAGGCGAGTGGAGCGAGAAGGATCCGATTGCCCGTCTTGCTAAATACTTGGAGAAAAAAGGTCTATGGACTGAAGAAGATACAGCTCGAGTTAAGGAAGAAGCAAAAGCAACTGTCAACGAGCAAATTAAGAAAGCAGAGCAAACTGAAAAAATGACCATTCCTGGTCTGATTGATAGCATGTTCGAAACTACACCAAAACATTTGGAAGAGCAAAAAGCAGATTTCCAATAATCGATGCACGACCTAAAGGAGCACGTCTGGATGCTTCGGCATAAAAAGTCTGATTGTTTATAGGAGGATATGAATCTAATGGCACAAATGAACTTAAAAGAAGCGATTCGTGATGCGATGCGCGTGGAATTAGAACGTGATCCTAGCGTTCTGATTTTCGGCGAAGACGTCGGTAATGTCGGTGGCGTATTCCGCGCTACAGAAGGCTTGCAAAAAGATTTCGGTGAAGAGCGCGTGTTCGACACGCCGCTTGCAGAATCTGCAATCGGCGGTATGGCGGTAGGCTTGGGGATTCAAGGATTCCGCCCGATCGCGGAAATCCAATTCGTAGGCTTTATTTTTGAAGCACTGGATCAAATCGTTGTTCAGGCAGCCCGCATGCGTTATCGTTCCGGAGGCCGCTACAATTCTCCGATCGTATTCCGTACACCGTTCGGCGGCGGGGTTAAAGCAGCTGAGCTTCATACGGACGCCCTGGAAGGTTTGATTGCGCAAACTCCGGGTATTAAATTAGTGGTTCCGTCTAACCCATACGATGCCAAAGGCTTGATGATTTCTGCGATCCGTGACAATGACCCTGTATTTTTTATGGAGCACTTGAACCTGTACCATGCTTATCGTGAAGAAGTGCCAGAAGGCGAATACACGGTTGAGATCGGTAAAGCAAAGGTTGTTCGTGAAGGTTCCGATGTAACGATCGTGTCCTATGGCCTCATGGTACACACTGCTGTTAAAGCGGCAGAAGAATTGGAGAAAAACGGTATTAAGGCAGAGGTTATTGACCTGCGTACGCTCGTTCCTCTCGACATTGATACTGTCATCGAATCGGTTAAGAAAACGAATCGTGCGATCATCGTTCAGGAAGCTCAGAAATCGGCGGGTATCGCTGCTGAGGTTATTGCTCAAATTAACGAGAAAGCGATTCTTCACTTGGAGGCGCCAGTACTTCGTGTAGCACCGCCGGATACCGTATATCCGTTTGCGCAAATTGAAGATCAATGGCTTCCGTCTCCGGCTACGATTATCGCAGGAGTGAACAAAGTACTCGAATTTTAATCTTATTGAATTAGGAGGTCTTCCAGGTGGCTAAATTTGAATATCGATTCCCTGAGCTTGGTGAGGGACTGCATGAAGGCGAAATTATAAAAATGCATATCAAAGTCGGCGATAAAGTAACTGACGACGATATTATTATGGAAGTACAAAATGATAAGGCGGTCGTTGAAGTGCCTTGTCCAGTAAATGGTACGGTACAAGAGGTATTCGGTACGGACGGCGCTGTGTTCCGCGTAGGGCAAGTCGTAGCGGTTATTGACGCTGAAGGCGATATTCCAGAGCAGGAAGCTGCGCCGGAAGAGCAAAGTGCACAAGAAGCTGATGCTGCGCAAGGTGGGGCCGACACGAAGGACTCTCCGGCTACCGAGAATCCAGCTGCAAGCCAGGGCAGCGCTGCACCAGCGGCACCTAATCGCGAAGTATTGGCTACCCCAAGTGTTCGCAAGTTTGCTCGCGAGAAGGGTGTAGACCTTAGCCAAGTGCAAGGCTCCGGCAAGGCAGGTAAAATTACCCGCGAGGATGTAGAGGCATTCCTGAGCGGTGGCGGAGCACCAGCATCTGCTCAAGAGACCGCGAAAGCTGAGGATACAGCACCTGCAGCAGCAGCTTCGGCAGTCAGCGTAAGTGCAGAAGAAGAACGCGTGCCGTTCAAAGGTATTCGTAAGGCGATCTCTAATGCAATGGTTAAATCTGCCTATACGGCACCTCACGTTACGATTATGGATGAAGTTGACGTGACTGAGCTTGTGGCGTTCCGTACGCGCATGAAGCCAATTGCAGAGAAGAAAGGTACGAAAGTGACTTATCTTCCATTCATCGTTAAAGCGCTCGTTGCAGCTGCTCGTCAGTTCCCTGCACTTAACGCTTCGATCGACGAAGAGAACAATGAGATTGTATACAAGAAGCATTATGATATCGGTATCGCAACCGATACGGACAACGGCTTGATTGTACCGGTTATTAAGGATGCTGATCGTAAGAGCATTTGGATGATTGCAGACGCGATTCGCGATTTGGCTACTCGCGGCCGTGAAGGCAAATTGGCTGCCAACGAAATGAGAGGCAGTACGATCTCTATTACAAACATCGGCTCTGCCGGCGGTATGTTCTTCACTCCTATCATTAATTACCCAGAGGTAGCCATCCTGGGAACTGGTCGGATTAGCGAGAAGCCGGTTGTGAAGAACGGTGAGGTCGTTGTAGCTCCGGTTATGGCTCTGTCCCTCAGCTTTGACCATCGTCTGATCGATGGGGCAACTGCTCAGTATTTCATGAACTATATCAAAGAGCTGCTCTCCAACCCTGAGCTGCTCGTAATGGAGGTATAACAACATGGTCGTAGGAGACGCTTCTCTTGATATTGATACACTGGTAGTCGGTGCAGGTCCCGGTGGTTATGTGGCAGCCATTCGCGCTGCCCAATTGGGGCAAAAAGTATTGATCGTTGATAAATCAGAGCTCGGCGGTGTGTGCTTGAACCGTGGGTGTATTCCATCTAAAGCATTGATTTCCGCTGCTCACCAATATGAGTCTGCCAAAAATGCGGACGCGTTCGGTATTTCTGTGGAAAATGTAAAGGTAGACTTCGCAAAAACCCAGGAATTCAAGAATAATGTTGTTAAAAAAATGACCCAAGGTGTTGGGGGCTTGCTGAAAGGCAATAAAGTCGAGGTTTTTAATGGTGAAGTGATGTTCATCAATGAGAATGAAGCTCGTGTGTTTAACGACTACGAAGCACCTCGCTACCGCTTCAAGCATTGCATCCTGGCAACGGGTTCCCGTCCGATCGAACTTAAACCGTTCCCGTTCGGAGGTCGCATTTTATCTTCGACAGAAGCATTGGAGTTGCAGGAAATTCCAGGCAGTCTCGTTGTGATCGGCGGTGGATATATCGGTGCGGAGCTTGGTCAAATGCTGTCCAAGTTCGGTACAAAAGTGACGATCATTGAAGGAATGGATACAGTTCTTCCAGGCTTTGACAAAGATATGACTCGTTTGGTAGCAAAAAGCATGGAGAAAACGGGTATTGAGATCGTAACGAACGCAAAAGCAGAAAGTGCTGTACAAACCGACAAGGATGTTACAGTTAAATATTCTGTAAACGGCGAAAGTAAGGAAATTACGGCAGACTATCTGCTGGTTACAGTAGGGCGTCGTCCTAACACGGACGGTGAACTAGGCCTTGACCTTGCAGGCGTTGAGTTAGATGATCGCGGACTTGTTAAAGTTGACCATCAAGGACGTAGTGTATCCAATCCGAAAGTCTTCGCGATTGGTGATATCGTCCCTGGTCTGGCGCTAGCTCACAAAGCTTCTTATGAAGGTAAAGTGGCGGCTGAAGCCATTGCTGGACTGCCATCCGTTGTCGACTATAAAGCTATTCCATCTGTTGTCTTTACAGATCCTGAGTGCTCCAGCGTCGGTTTGACCGAGAAGGATGCGAAGGAGAAGGGCATCAAAGTAAAATCGGGTAAATTCCCGTTCGCTGCCAATGGACGCGCGACATCTTTGAACCAGCCTGACGGATTCATGAAACTGGTTGCTAATGCTGAGAACAATCTTGTTATTGGCGCGCAAATTGTAGGTATCGAAGCATCCAACCTCATTACTGAAATCGCGTTAGCGATTGAAATGGGGGCAACGCTTGAGGATATCTCCTTGACAATCCATGCTCACCCAACGTTGGGCGAAATCGCGATGGAAGCGGCAGAGGTTGTTGAGGGTAAACCAATCCACATTATTTCTCGTTAATTTTTACGTGTTATGACGTAACTCCTAAGAGTTACACAAACTCCTAAGCATATTTGAGGACTGTTCTTAAAGGGATAACCTTTGGGCAGTCCTTTTTTTTCATTTAACGTCCATTTTTATGTAAATAAATTTAAAAGCCTTGGAATTCGAAAAGCGAAGTAGTAGCAGAAAAGTTAGAGGAAGATCAGCTCAACCAGTAAAAGGTATTGTAATTCTATAAATGTGTAAAATCAGTAATTTTGATAAAAGTGATATAAAATAAGTATAAATAATTATTACTTGCTGATTTATACTACTTTTATTTTAATAGATCTTTAGTTCTAGTTTTATGTACAACTTATATATTTTATAAAAGAATTACAAAAAATATACCAAGGGCTATTTAAATAATGGTAAGATGTAACTATAGTTTTTAGTACTTATTTTGGACTAATGAAATCGCTTGCGAAGAAAGGGAGAACGGTTGTATGCAAAAAAAGAATAAGGCCAGATCCCTAGCTATCGCAGTATTGTTGATCATAGGCATTACGATAACTCCTCCGGTAGAAGCGAATCATCCGCTGGTCGTATCATTGAATGGACAGCAACTAAAGTCCCGTTTTGAAGTGAATAACGGCCAAGTTTATGCTCCGCTTTTTTCTCTAGCAGCTGAGCTAGATTATAAAGTGAACTGGGATAGACAGGGCGCTAAAATAAATATCGTCACTGATGATGTAAATCTCCTGCGGAGAGCATCAGGTACTAAGATCACGGAGCAGCAGGTGGCAGACTGGATCGTCGAGCAAGGTGAAGCAGACCGGTATTATTTGGAGGGTTTGTCGATTGAACTGCTTGACCTGGATCGCGATGGGGAATCGGAAATTGTAGCGATGATTGACGGTGGCGTACATTTAGGGAATTATTTTATTTTTGACAGAGACTCCAACGGGGATTACCAATTAATTTTTGAACGCAATTGGAAGGTCGATTCCTTAAAGTTACGCGAACCAATTGAAGTAGGGGATAAGCTGATTTATGAGACGGTTGAACGCACCGGCGGAACTGGACTTTCTGTTGAAATTGTCCACCTTTGGTATATCGAGCAAGGACAGGTAGTTGAAGTTTGGAAAGGAACGGTAAAGGAAATGAATGCAGTGTTCCCGGGATCCTATTCATTAACAGTAGCTGGATACCGTATCCAAGATGGCCTGCTGTATTACTGGAGGACGTTTAGCCCACTTGAGGACGATGCTGAGACCGTACAGGGGACCTCTGAAACCACATTGACTATCTATACATTTGACGGCGCTTCTTTTATAGAAAGGTAATGTCATTGTTTTGAAGACAATTTATAGACCACCTGCTGCAGGGAGATCAATAAAAACTGAATTTATTTGTAAAATAGGAAGAAATCGTTTTTTAAATTCATACTATGGTACAGCGGCGCACCCATTCAAGTAAGTAGAAGGAGTGGTGATTGAGCTGAAGTGCTCCCTTCAAATTGGCATGATCGGTCTAGATACATCGCATGTCAGTATATTTGCCAAGCTGCTGCATCGCGATGAAGCTGAGCCCTCATCGAGGCTATTCGGGGCGACGGTCGGATACGCTTATCCCGGAGGTTCCTCGCGAATGGAATTAAGCTATAGCCGAGTAGATCGATATCGTAATGAGCTCGTTAGTCAGTATGGCGTGCAAATGCTCGATAGTATCGAGGCTGTAGCAGAGGCATCGGATGCGATTATGATCGAATCGGTTGATGGCAGCACCCATTTGGAACAATTCAGAATTGTGGCTCCCTACGGCAAACCTGTATTTATAGATAAGCCTTTTACAACAAGTTTGGAAGATGCTTATGAAATTCTCGCTTTGGCTGAGCGAAATAAAGTAACGATAATGAGTTCTTCTTCACTTCGCTATGCAGAAGCATTGACGAATGCTGTGCAGCTAGAAGAGCTTGGCGAAATCATCGGGGCGGATGTCCGCGGTCCGATGCCCTTCGTGCAAGGGCAGGCGGATTATTTTTGGTATGGCGTTCATTCGGTGGAAATGCTATTTGCAATTATGGGGCAAGGGTGTCGGAAGGTTCATACGATCTGCAGCGGTGATCATGAGGTGATTATAGGTTGTTGGTCAGATGGCCGAATTGGAACTGTGCGCGGGAGAAGGCAGGGAGGCGGCTTTGGGGCAGTCATTCACAGGCACCGTGGAAGTGACTATGTCGACATCCAAACCGGAAGCAAGCCTTATTATGAGAGTTTGCTAGAGCAGGTCATCGATTTTTTTCGCACAGGCCATTCTCCCGTATCGCTTAAGGAAACCCTTGAGATTATTGGTTTTTTGGAAGCCGCTAACCGGAGCAGAGAGACGGGGATAGCCAGTTCATTATAACTTATAATTCATGCTGATAGTTGTGTAGCACCGGAAGGTGCTTTTTTATTCGTTTTTTATATGTTTATTTTTCGCAAAATATGCTGGAACGAATTGTTAAACCGATTTAATTTCATGGCTATCTGGATTACAATAGGATGTACTAATCTGTAATATGTTATCGACCGACTGATCGAGGAGGGATAGGATGATTCAAGGGCTATATGAAGCGCATTTACCTGTGAAGAATTTAGAGGTCTCAATGATGTTCTATAGTAAATTGGGCTTGAAGCTGGCGTGGCATGATGAAGACACGGCTTTTTACTGGATTGAGGAAGGCCGGAGCTGGCTAGGGCTGTGGCAAGGGCAGGAGCATGCAACCCCATATCATCCATCATTACGGCATATCGCTTTTCGAGTTGATTATGAACAGCTGAAGGGGGCTTTGGCCTGGCTCGCATCTATTCAGGTAGAGGCTGTTCCGTTCGGCTCCAGAACGTCGATCGAGCCTTTTGTTCGTCCCCATCAAGGAAATGCTTCAGTTTATTTTGATGATCCGGATGGGAATAGCCTGGAGCTGATATGTCATGTGGTGGTTCCCGAGGAGTTAAGGCATATTAACGATAAGCTGTCTTTCGATGAATGGGAGGAGCTGGCTCGTTCATACTCAAAATAGATGTATTGTACTTGAGGTGTGATAAGCTTGTACGAAGAGCAATTAAAACAGTTGATCGTCGAGTGTGAGCCGTTGTTAAGTGATTTACGTGCCGTGCGGCGGCTAGAATTGCCTCAATGTTACATTGCGGCTGGTTATATTCGAAGTTACGTGTGGGATGTGCTGCATGGATATGGACATCGATTCCGGCATGATGATATAGATGTCGTCTACTTTGATCAGCACTATTGCAGTGAGGAGAGAGATGAGGAGCTGCAACGGCAGCTCATTGATCAGACAGGAAATAAACAGTGGTCGGTCAAAAATCAGGCGCGGATGCATTTGAGAAACGGAGCAATGCCATATACATCGACGTTCGATGCTATGAGCCGATGGCCTGAAACGGCAACGGCCATCGGAGCTCGGCTAACGGCCTGCGAGAAGCTGGAGCTCTGTACGCCGCATGGATTGGATGATTTGTTTGGCATGGTGGTGCGTCGCAGCCCTTTTTTTGCTGATCAGCATTATTATTTGGAACGGGTTCGCAGAAAGAACTG
The DNA here is from genome assembly GCF_003931855.1 of Paenibacillus lentus. Lineage (NCBI taxonomy): Bacteria > Bacillati > Bacillota > Bacilli > Caryophanales > Paenibacillaceae > Paenibacillus > Paenibacillus lentus. Next base: position 3,458,040 of record NZ_CP034248.1, read on the forward strand.
GTTAGTAGATTGGCCATTGTTGACTTGGATCAAAGAGTAAACTGTTTACTTCGTTAATATCGGGAGATTGGCTGCGATAAATAAGATGGACATTATAGGTTATTGAGAGGAAGAATGTGATTATGAGAAGGGTTGATGTAGTATATACATTGCTGGTTAACGAAGAGGGAACAAAGATCTTGATGGTCAAGAATAGCGGCAGGAATTCGTGGACGCTCCCAGGGGGAACGGTAGAGCCGAATGAAACGTTGGAGATGGCGGCAGTCCGGGAAGCCAAGGAGGAAACCGGGCTCGATGTGCAAATTAAAGGTGTTGTCGCTGTCAATGAAGGGAAGTTTACGGAACTTAAGCAGCACGTCGTGTTCATTACTTTTCGTGGTGTCATAGCGGGCGGTCGAATGGAAATTGCCAGGCCTGATGAAATTCTCGCGGTGGATTGGATCGATGTGGAACGGGCCGATGAGCTAATGCCTTTTTATAAAGAAAAGCTTAGGGATATTGTGAGTAGAGATGCAGAAGTTTCTTATTATGATGAGGGGATTATGGCGAAGTAGATAGGAGCGGTGTATTCAAGGATAGTGAACCAAGTTGCAATAAAGGATTTGATAATTTATGGGATTCTTATTTTCCGAGCCAATTTAACTCAAACTTTGCTATAATAACTAAGAATATGACTAAAGACTACAGTTCGGGGTGCGATAAATGAGAGCTTATTTAGATTTATTACAGGATGTGCTGGAGCATGGGACAGTTAAAGAGGACCGCACGGGAACGGGGACGCTGTCCGTATTTGGACGTCAGCTGCGGTTTGATTTAAGCGAGGGATTCCCGCTTGTCACAACGAAACGAATTCATTTAAAATCGGTAATTCATGAGCTGCTCTGGTTCCTCAAAGGGGACACCAATATTGCTTATCTTAAAGAAAATAACGTTCGCATTTGGGATGAATGGGCGGATGAGAACGGTGATCTCGGCCCGGTCTACGGCTCCCAATGGCGATCCTGGGAAGCCCCGGATGGCAGGAAGATCGACCAAATCGCTAATGTAATCGAGGCGATCAAGAATAATCCCGATTCGCGGCGCCATCTTGTCAGCGCTTGGAATGTGGCTGAAGTGGATCAAATGAAACTGCCACCATGCCATTTTGTGTTTCAATTTTATGTAGCGGATGGGAAATTGTCTTGTATGCTGACCATGCGCTCGGTAGATACTTTTCTGGGACTTCCGTTCAACATTGCGAGTTATGCCCTTTTGACACATATGGTGGCTCAGCAGTGCGGATTGGAAGTAGGAGAGTTTATTTGGTCCGGCGGAGATGTTCACATTTATAGCAATCATTTGGAGCAGGTGAAGACGCAGCTGGCACGGGAGCCATATGAACTGCCTAAGCTAGTCATTAAACGTAAGCCGGATTCAATATTTGATTATGTCTATGAGGATTTCGAATTTGTCGGTTATGAGCATCACCCAACGATTAAGGCAACGGTTGCTGTATAAATTCGTGGTTTAGCAGTTTAGCAGAGAAAGGAAGTACTGTATGGGGATATCGTTAATTTGGGCGATGGATCGGAACGGCTTAGTTGGTAAAGGCAATGATTTGCCCTGGAGATTACCTAACGATATGAATTTCTTTAAACAGCAGACCAAAGGCAAGACGGTCGTTATGGGCCGGAAAACCTGGGAATCTTTAAGAGTCAAGCCGCTGCCCGGGCGTCGCAACATCGTGCTTACCGGTGATCGATCGTACGAAGCAGAAGGGGCTGAAGTGGTACACGCTGTGGAGGAGATCCTAAATATTGCAGGAGACGGGGAACTGATGATTATCGGAGGCGGCAGCGTGTATGGACAGTTTATTCCCTATGCAGATCGTTTGCTGGTTACCCGAATCGATGAAAAATTCGAGGGAGACGTTCATTTTCCTTCATTCGATTGGTCGCAGTTCGCATTGGTCGAAGAGATTCCAGGGCTTCGGGATGAAAAAAATTTATATGATCATCGATTTATGATCTATGAGCGCCGCTAGAATCGAATTAGAGGAGTTTCTACTAACTATGATATAATAGAGTCTGCTTCAGAGCTGCGCAGAGCGCAGCTCTTTGTTTTGCTAATGAATGAAACGATATGAATGCGTAATTGTGAAAGAGAGGCGGCTTAATCGATGAAAACGCTCGTAATCGCAGAGAAACCGGACATGGGTCGAACGATCGCTGCCGTCATCGAACCGAAGGCGAAGAACAACCGATCTTATTTGGAAGGCGAACATTACATTATTACCTGGGCGATCGGTCATTTGCTGGGCCTTGCAGAGCCTGATGCTTACGACGAAAAGTATAAGCGATGGAATTTTGGAGATTTGCCGATACTGCCGAAACAATTCAAAATCGTTCCTAACCCGAAAACGAAAGATCAGCTTAAGACGATCGGCGAGCTGGCCAAACGCTGTGATCGCATTGTGAATGCCTGCGATGCCGGGAGGGAAGGACAGTACATATTTGCGCTGATCCAGCAGCAATTGAAACTGATGCAGCCTGTGAAGCGGCTGTGGATTTCCGATTTGACGGCGGAGAGTATTCAAAAAGGTTTCGACAACCTGTATGAAGAAGCTGAGTTCGAAAATTTGACGCAAGCAGCGAGAGCACGAAGTGAAGCGGATTGGTTGATTGGGATGAATGCGTCGCGCGCGTTTACAACCAAACACCGGACGCTCTTATCTGTTGGTCGGGTACAGACGCCGGTGCTAGCGCTCATTTATGATCGGCAAAAGGAGATCGAGAGCTTTGACTCGCTGACGTATTATGAAATCAAGGCGGAGCTGGAACAGCTTGATCGAAAGTACGTGGGAACTTGGCAAGGGGAGCGCATGACGGATGCCCAAAAGGCGGCGGCCATCGCGGATAAAGTGCGGGGTAAGCAAGGTCGTATTAGTGAATATGAGATCAAGGATACGAAAGAATATCCATTTAAGCTATATGATTTGACGCTGCTGCAGCGGGATGCGAATGCGAAATATGGGTATTCGGCGAAGAAGACACTGGATTTGGCCCAGGCGCTCTATGAACGCCATAAAATTATTTCTTATCCCCGAACGAATTCGAACTACGTTACCGAGCAAAATATTGATGGGATGCATAAAGCGCTGCACATGCTGAAGTCAAGTCCATACCAGCAGTTAGCAGAGAACGCAAATCCTCGGCTGGTTCATGTCAATAACAAATCGGTTTGCAATCCGTCGCGAGTGGAGGATCACCACGCGATTCTTCCAACACTTCGACGAGCTGGAACGCTTAGCAAGGAAGAGCAGAACGTATATGATCTCGTCATTCGCCGTTTTCTCTCGCACTTCTACCCACCGGCGGAATATAAGCAGCATTCGGTTTTGACTGAGGTCGAAGGGGAAGCTTTCAAGACGAATATAAAGGAGCTATTATCTTTAGGTTGGAAGGTATGTCAGCCTGAGGACTCTCGTTCAAGCGGCCGTGGAAAGAAAAAGGCTGAGGAAGAGGAGCAGGAGGAGCTCGTTAACGAACCTTTTCGCATCGAGAAGGATGAACCTGTTCAGTGTCTGGAAGCGGAGGTAAAGGAAAAGGCAACTCAGCCGCCGAAAGCTTATACAGAAGGGACATTGCTGAAAGCGATGGAGAGCGCGGGAAAGCAGCTGGAGAATGAAGAGCTAAGGGACGCGATGAAGGATGCAGGCCTTGGCACGCCGGCAACGCGCGCGGCGACGATTGAGCGGCTGAAGAATGTCGGATATATTACGATGCAGGGCAAGCGCATCACCGTGACGCAAAAAGGAAGAACCGCTATAGAGCTTATTCGCCATGCCGGAGTTGAGTTGCTGACTTCTCCAGAAATGACCGGACAATGGGAGCGCAGATTGTATCAAATTTCGAAGGGCGAGGCGGCTAGAGAGAAGTTCATGGATAACGTTAAGCGTTTCACCCTGTCGATCATCGATAAGGTACGTGTACAGCCGAAGGCCGATGCCTCTTTATTTGAGATGGCCGAGGAGGAGCGGAAGGGCAACCGCAGCAAAAGTGCGCGTAGCAAGACGGCCAGCCAGACAGGCAGACGGAGCCAGAAGGAAACGGCTGCTGCAGCGGGTACGAAGAAGTCTTCTACTGCCTCTTCGCCTGGTTCGATGCAGCCATTGGCGCCTTGTCCGCGGGAAGGCTGCGGCGGTCAGTTGATCGAGGGACGCAAGGGGTATGGCTGCACTCATTATAAACAAGGCTGTGGATTTGTAATATGGAAGGAATACGCTGGGAAAAACATATCGGTGAGCATGTTGTCCTCACTTGTCAATAAAGGGCAGACGCAATTGTTATCCTTCAAACAGCCCGAGGGTGATTTTAAAGCTCGAATTGTATTAGCTGATTCGCTGAGTGGGAAGCTTGAATTGAGCAGAGTTGATGAATAATGACAGGATTTCCGGTTACTCCTGAACAAATAACAAGGTTGCCTGATGAGATGGGCAACCTTGTTGTTATCGTGACAGAAGCATTCCACTGCTTCTTGCGCAGCTCTACTGTATGTTCTTCTGAACAATCATGGCCAGGCTCTCGGCGATAATGCCGGGCACTTGCTCTAGGGAGGATATTGTGTACATGGACGTGTTTGTGTCTTTTTTTAGATCAATAAGATTGTACGACCACTCTTTCGGGTGCTTAATATAAATCGTGTTAATTCCGGCAGTAAGCGCAGGTGCAATGTCAGTGCGCAGGCTGTTACCAATCATCCAAGTGTTATTCCGATCAAACGGGCGCGATTGTAAAATTTCTTCCAACGCTTCAGCATTTTTATGCGTACGGATATATATACGATCTTCAAAATAAGCCGATAGTTTCATGCGATCGATTTTGCGCTGCTGAATGAGATCATCACCACCCGTATATAGATTAAGCTCATGGCCTTGTTCGCTTAATACATTAAGCGTCTCCTCCATGTCGGGATAAGGCTCAACCTCTTGGTCATAAACGCTCATTCCGAGCTGTGCTAAACACTCTTCTTCTGCCAAATTTGTATCTCTGCCGATAACAGAGCAGAAATACCGGTAAGTATCAATGAGCGACTCCACAAAATGACTGCTTACGAAACCAACTTTCTTCACGCCTGCAATATCAATTTCCGTTTGCTTAGCGAGGATTGCTTCGGTCGTGAGACGCTCAGTGTCCAACCATTCCAAAAGCTGGCTTGCGAAACGACTCAATATTTCCTCGAAATATTTATTACAGTGGATCAGCGTATCATCTAAATCAAAAATAATTTGCTGTCGTAAACTCAAAAGAAGTCACTCCTTCGTTGCATCGAGCAGGTAAACTATAACCGGATATAAGATTCCAAGAACATGTGTAATTCGGCCACTCCATCCGGGCGAATGCTGAATTTCTCCGTATCGATATCGACAAGGTGAACGCGAAGTAAGCCGGCTACGCGCAGCCGCATGAGATGATGCATGAGCTTGTCTTCGGATTCATTTAAACTATTCATCATTTCCAACAATGATTTCGGTTCAATTGCCACATAACGAAGCAATCGTAGGCGTTCGGGGTTAGCGAGGGCGCGCGTCAGCCTTAGTAGGCAGATCGGCGGCTCATCTTCGTCCTGCTCCGGTATATCAATTGGATATTGAATGAGTAGGACACGGCTATAGAAGCTGTAAGTGTTGATCGGTCTAAAATGGATGGAGGGAACAAGCACGACTTCTTCAATCGGCAGATCCGGCTCTAACACGATTCCACCAGAGGCATATTCTACAAGCGCCTCGGGATCCATTTTATGAAGCAGCGTAGCCTTTTCGGCAGCATCCTCTTCAAGTAAGGGCTTGTACTGCGGAGCAACATCCGCAAAATACAGATTATTCCATTTACGAAGCAAAGGAATATAGCTATGGCGGATTCGCTGAATTTCATCATTTGTCAAATCGGGGATATAGGATTTAATACTATGATAGAGGACATCAATTGTAGCAAGCTCGAGATCATCAAGGAAGGTGTCGACATTGTGACTGGGGCGTTCGACAGCCAATGCATAGAGCACATCATAATCCGTAAAAGGGAACTGTGCAGCAGCAGCAAAAGCTTGTTTTTCATCCATGTCTAAGCGAGAGCCGATGTCTTCAAGCCATTCTATTCCTACATCTAGATTGTTTACCCATTTACGGGTCGTAAATACTATGAAGCTGCTTATGAGTTCATATATTGGAGAAACGTCAACTTTGACATTGTACGCCATGACAAGAAACCTCCCAGACATCTTTACATCATAACTATTATGGCTTGTTTGCTATGAAATTGTCTACTATAATGTTTATTATTGCAGGCAGCTGTTTGTTAGCTTATTTGCATTATATCTTACAAATGATTGGGAAAGTCGTCATCAGTTGACGATTTTCTTTCTTTTTAGTGAAGGAGCAGACATTATTTCTATGGAGTTTCAACAAAAGCGTTTGATTTCGCCTGTGTTTATTCTCATTATGGTAGTTATCGTCGCTGGCTTGAGCCAAGGACTGCTGCTGCCTGTATTATCGATTTTTATGGAAGAGAGAGGGATTTCCTCCTCGGTAAATGGATTGCATGCGGCTGCGCTATATATCGGTTCTTTCGGCATGTCACTGATTGCGGTCAAAGTACTCAATCGCATCGGCTTCAAGAAATTGATTCTCGGAGGATTGGCGCTTGTCACAATCGCATTTCCGCTATTTCCCTTGATTTCCAGTCTTGAGGTTTGGTTTATCCTTCGATTACTCGTTGGGATCGGGGATAATGCGCTGCATTTTGCCTCCCAGCTTTGGATGCTGCTCATCACGCCCCCGCATCAACGAGGCAAGAATATTTCAATTTACGGCATGTCATATGGGATCGGCTTCAGTATTGGACCGTTAGCCATAAAACTACTGCCATTCGGGCGACTTGTTCCATTTCTCCTGCTCGCTATTCTTTTTGCTTTGGTTGCGCTGCTCGTTTATTTGAAAATGCCAGATACAGTGCCTGACAAAATGAACGAGGAACAGGAGCAAGCGCCCGGCCAACACAAGGTTACCCGAATATATCGTTTGGCTTGGTTTGCGCTTATTCCATCGCTATTGTACGGCTATATGGAAGCGGCCATGAACAGCAACTTTCCGATATATGGGCTCCGTACTGGACTGACTGCAGGACAAATATCGACCTTACTACCGTTCTTCGGGATCGGCGGATTGATTCTCCAATTGCCGCTTGGTTATTTAAGCGATCGGTATGGTCGAAAAATGATTCTCATGATCGCTGGCAGCTTAGGCGGTTTGCTATTTATCATCGTACCTTTAATAGGTAGTCATTATTTCGGATTGATGCTGATTTTCATGGTTACTGGAGGCTTGGTCGGCTCCTTTTTCTCTCTGGGACTGGCTTACGCTGCGGATATTCTCCCACGCCACCTGCTTCCTACGGCTAACGTGATCGCTTCTATTCATTTTAATCTTGGTAGTATTATCGGCCCGAATTTAGGCGGGATAGCCATGCATTTTGGTTCGGCTGGATTATTATTTGTATTTTTAGGGTTGTTTTATTTAGTATTTACAATATCAGGTTTTGTTTTCCGTCCAGATAGAAGAATAAATCAGCAAATATGAAGATGGTGTAATGGATTTTCAGAGCTTTTTCCAATAAACTAAAGGAAGAGAAGCATTGACCAAAGGAGAATTGACATGATTAAGGTGAATAACCTCAAGAAATCGGTAGAAGGTAATACCAAAGAAGTACTGCACGGGATTAGCGCGGAATTTGAAGCCGGCGAAATGATCGGAGTCGTTGGGCCTAGCGGCAGCGGCAAAAGTATACTGCTCCAGTGCCTTGCTCTTCGTGAGAGCTGGAATGATGGGGATTACACCTGGGATGATAAAACAATCATTCGCGGGGGCGGAAAAGGAGCGAGGAAATATCGCTCAAAGTGCGCATACTTGGAACAAAACCCAACATTGAATCCCGAGAAGACAGCATTGAAAAACGTGCTGATCGGACAAGCCGGGCAAACCTCGCTGCTTCGGCGCCTGACAGGCATGGTTCGTTCGGATGATTATATGGGAGCTATGGACGAGCTAGAGAAGTTCGGACTGCTAGACAAAGCGCATCTGAAAGCTGGCAATTTAAGCGGTGGAGAGCGACAGCGCGTCGCTATATGTCGGGCGCTCGTGCACGGCGCGGGTTTTATCGCTGCGGATGAGCCTGTCATAGGTCTTGATCCTCATTCCGCGGATAAGGTGATGGCAACGCTCAAAAATTTATGCACGGAGCAAGGAAAGACAGTCGTCGCTGCTCTGCCGATTGAGCTGGCCGAGCGGTTCTGTACTCGGATTTGGGGCATATATGATGGAGAGCTCAAGCTTGACATCAAGGGAAGACGACTTACGGGAGAAGAGAAGCGGCAAATCGATTTAGCATGAAAAGAGTGATATGATGAACGTAAATAGATGGTTTCCCTTATTGGGAGGCACTTTGCTGCTGATTATGCTTAGCGGATGTAACTTTATGATGGATCCCAAATTGTTAATGAAGACCCCGGAGCTAAGCTCAGATAAGGAGACGCTGAGAAGCGTCATCAATGCGGAACTGAAAGGTGCGGAGATTCGGCCCCGTGACGCTGCAGATATTAGCTCGATTCGCGTCGTCGATCTGAATAAGGACGGCGTGATGGAAGCGGTAGTATTCTACGAGACCCCGTTGGAAAAGGTCAAGGTTCACGGTATGATTTTGGAAAACCAGAATGATACATGGGTGCCAAAGGTCAGGTTCGATGGCGAGGGCCAGGTATTAGAATCGTTTGAGCTTAAGGAGGTAACCGGCAATGGAGAGATTAATATCGTTGCAGGGTTCTCCAGCGGGGATAATCAGACCCAGAAAGGTCTTATCGTATATTCATACACGGGTACCTCGGTCGAGAGAGTTCTTGAACTACCTTATAACTACTTCGTAATAGATGATCTAAACGATGATGGTAAGCTGGATATCACGGTTGTTTCGCTGAAGAAAGACCAGTATACAACTATAACGACGTATCAATATGACCAATCGTTTCAGGAGCTGGACAAACTGCAGCTGGATAATGCGGTTAGCGGTTATTATAACGTCGTGCATGGCAATATTACAGCGGATAAGCGGGGCATTATTCTCGATGCCATTTCGGGTGAACTCTCCGGCTATTCGATTATCGTTGTGATGCAGGACGGGGAGCTTGTGGACCTCATTCCGGATCAGAGCTCTACCCTCAAAGATTATCAAATCATGAGCGGAGATGTGAATGATGACGGCATTCTGGAGATCGGGATGCTTGAAACCCCGAAAGGCTGGGAGTATATCGCCTTTGATGACATTCCATGGTTCTTCTCTTACTACCAGTGGGATCCGAACAAGGGCTTGACGTTCGTCATGCAGCAATATATGGACTTGGCGGGACGGTTCTATTTCAATCTTCCGAAGGAATGGTGGGGCAAAGTTACGATTGATATTAAGTCTATCAAGGATGAGCATATCAAATTCATTGATATTGATACAAATGCCACACTTGCGGAAATTCGTTTCTTTACTTTGGCGGAGTGGGATCTGGTTCAGGAAGATTGGGCGTTATTCGCACGTGACAACGATAAAGTTATCGGGTTCCTCAGTCATACCGATTTGAAAGTGAATAAAGGCGAAAAAGAAATAAAGCGATAATCGCTTTCTGTAAGGAAAGGGAGGAAGGCAAAGTTGAGTAAAGTGTTAATCTTGGAAGATGAAGAATCCATTCGTAGTTTTATCGTGATTAATTTGAAACGAAATGGCTTTGAAGTGATTGAAGCGGCTGATGGCAATGAGGCTTTGGATCGGTATAACAGCATCCCGGATATCGATATTGCTTTACTAGACGTTATGGTTCCGGGAATTGACGGATTTGAAGTGTGTCGTAAAATCAGGGAAACCAATGAACGGATCGGCATTATATTCTTGACGGCCAAAGTACAGGAACAGGATAAGGTTTATGCTTTATCCGTCGGGGCGGATGACCATATCAGCAAGCCGTTCAGTCCGACTGAGCTCATTGCACGTATTCAGTCTCTGCTTAGACGGGTGAATGTGTATCGTGAGAACAGTGCGAAAGTAACCTTTACTTCCGGGCCGTTTACACTCGATCTGATCAGTAAGCAGTTTAAGAAAAATGGACAACTGATCGAGCTCACCCCAACCGAGTTTTCTTTGATTCAGTATTTTTTGGAGAAGGAGAACACGCCGCTGAGTCGTGACCTGTTACTGGATCATGTTTGGGGTAAGGAATATATGGGCGATCCCAAAATTGTTGACGTAAATATTCGCAGACTTCGTCAAAAAATTGAGAACAACCCTTCCGAACCGACCTTCCTGCAAACTGTGTGGGGTCATGGTTATAAGTGGAAGGGCGAGGGTCAATGATCAAAAAAGGGATTGGACGCCAAATCGTCCTGCATTATTTCATTGTAGTATTCGTAACCTTGTTCATGGTAGAGGTCATTTTTGCCTTTGCCTTAAGAACGTATTACTACGAAACGATAGAGAACCACATGTCCAATCATGCTACCCGGACATCGGATTTTTATCAGAAATTTGTAAAGTTATACGCTGAGAGGGACCCGGATTATTTTACAGAGATGCTTCGCACGTTTGAGCTGGATAATACGGAATTGATGATCTTGAATCGCAAGGGCGAGGTCATGGCCAGCAGCACTCAGTTTCAGGCGGAAAAGGCGATCCAGACGAGCGATGTGCCACAGGCGTTAGCAGGTGTAGTTGGCACATGGGTAGGAAGACAGTCTACCGGTGAGTGGGCCATGGCTGTTTCTACTCCGCTGCAAGTCCGAGGGGAGAATCGCTATATCGTTAGGTACGTCACTTCACTGGAAGACGTAAATGCGAAGCTGCTGAACTTGACGCTGCTTTCCGTGGGCGTCGGTACGGCCGTTCTCGCCTTAGTTACCTTGTTCAGCATCGGACTTGCTAATTCAATCGTGAAACCTATTAATAATATCCGAGCCGTGTCTGCCCAAATGGCTAAAGGGAAGTTCGATGCGCGAATCAAAGGCAATTATAAATTTGAGCTGGGTGAACTGGCTTCAACCTTGAATTATATGGCGGAGGAAATCGTTCGGAGTAACCAGATCAAGGATGATTTTATTTCTTCGATTTCTCACGAGCTCCGTACGCCGCTTACGGGCATTAAAGGCTGGAGCGAGACGTTAACTTCCGGTGGCTTTGATCCTGAAGAGACAAAGATTGGGATGCAGATTATTTCCAAAGAGACGGAGCGGTTGATTGGCCTCGTTGAGGAGATGCTCGATTTCTCCAAGCTTCAGCAAAACGAAATGAAGCTGGTCATCGGACGGGTTAATTTGAAGGAGTTGCTGCAAGAAACTATGCTGAACGTCTGGGCTAAAGCCGAGCAGAAGCAAATTCAATTGAAGCTTGACGACCGCACGGAGCGTCCCGTGATCATTATAGGCGACGGAAATCGATTGAAGCAGGTTTTCTTGAACCTGGTGGATAATGCGGTTAAATTCTCGAATGAGAACAGTTGGATCCATCTTATTATTTCCTTAAAGGACAGCAGCACAGCACTTGTTCAGGTGGTAGATAGCGGAATTGGGATTAGTGAAGAGCACCTTGGCAAAGTGAGTGACCGCTTCTTTCAAGTCAATCACAATCGGGGCGGCACAGGATTAGGCCTTGCGATCAGTAAGCAATTGGTTGAGCTGCACAAGGGCGAAATGCAGATTCACAGCGAGCTTGGTGCCGGAACTACTGTAATGGTTACACTGCCTTTGTTGGAAATGGTCGGTGAGACGGATTCTGAGGCGGTTTCTACGGAGAATAAGGTAAGCCCCTCAATGGCGGACGAGAATAAATATAATCGGTATGAAGGGGCACCCGAGGATGAATAATCAATTTATGGATGAGATTCATACACCTTATGGTTCATTTGCAATCGTTTCTGCCATTCCATCGCATAAAGTGATTGTGCGTGAAATGTTGATCGAAGCAGCGGAGTGGATGGCTGGAATCGGAGTGCAACAGTGGATACCGCAGCAATTTACCATAGAAGAAATCAACCGATATTTTGCAGAACGAGAAATTTATCTGCTTATCCGGGAAGAGCAGCCTGTAGGCATGTTCACGCTGCAGACCAGTGATCCTGAATACTGGGGAGCCCTTAACGAAGAGGGATTCAGTTATCTCCATCGTCTAACTGTCCGCTCCTCTTGGCGGGGCAAGCAGCTTGGCAGTGCCATGATCGAGTGGGCTGCCAAACGCACAAAGCAGTTGAACAGAGGGGTACTGCGTCTGGATTGCTGGGATGGCAATGAGAAGCTGAATCGTATGTATGAAAGCATAGGCTTTGTCCGAAAAGGTTCAGGAGAGAAGCAGGGAAGAGGATATAACTTATACGAAATGAACATAACTACACAATAATTTTAAGGAGCGGATCATGATGATCCGCTCTTTGTTATATACATAATAATATGGAATTTGGACAAGGCTTCTAAGATGATAATCCTTCCGCACGAAGACGAGGCGTGCTGTCGTATACTTCCTTGAGTATGCGGGAAGGCTGGGTACGGACGGCAGGTTTTGCCAGCACCGTCTCATTTGGGCCGATCACGAGGATTTCGTTGGCTGTCCCTTTGATAATTGCTCCATCTTTGATGATGGCTCCTTCGCCAATGATCGCCCGCTCGATGATAACGTTTCGGCCTATTTCTACGTTTGGCATCACAATACTGTCTTTGATTATTGTATAACGACCAATGACGGATCCGCCAAAAATAACGGAGTGCTCAGCGCAGCCTTCTACCGTGCAGCAATCATGCACCATGGATAATTTGACCTCGGCATGTCGTGCCTTGACGGAGTTCAGCTTCGTCCGTATTTCACGGGTGTACATAGGCCATTTATCGTCTAATAATGCCCATTCGCTGTTCCCGTTCAGAAGATCCATGTGCGCGTCCCATAAACTTTGTACGGTACCGACGTCGCGCCAGTAGCCTTGAAACTTGTAAGCATGCAGCGGATTGTAGCCCGCAAGCATCTTGGGAATGATGTCTTTGCCAAAATCATGACTGGAATGGGGATCGCCCGCATCTTCAATTAAATGTTGCTTAAGAAAATCCCATTTGAACAAGTAGATCCCCATAGAAGCCAAATTGCTTGCTGGTCGCTCCGGCTTCTCAGCAAATTCAATGATCCGATGTTGTTCGTCAATGGACATGACACCAAAGCGGTGTGCTTCCTCCCAAGGGACCGGCATCACGGAAATGGTGGCCGTCGCCCCCTGGCTCATATGGGAATTTAACATCTCGCGGTAATCCATATGATAAATATGGTCACCGGACAAAATAAGGACATTGTCAGGAGAAAACCGATCTACATACTCGATGTTTTTATAGATGGCATCGGCGGTACCCACATATTCCTCATTTCCCGTATGGCCTGTGCCATAAGAAGGAAGCAAAGCAATTCCGCCGTTCTCTGTTCGGGGTAAACCCCAGGCTTCACCATCTCCGATATGCTGATGGAGTGATTCTGCTTCGTATTGTGTCAGAACACCGATCGTATCGATTCCTGAATTTACGCAATTGCTGAGAGGAAAATCGATAATACGGTATTTGCTACCAAATGGCACTGCCGGCTTTGCCTGTTTGGACGTGAGAGGAGATAATCTCCGGCCTTCCCCTCCGGCCAACAGCATGGCAATGCAATTCTTTTTGTTCATGTCGTTTTCCCTCCCTGTGGATTTTCAATGTAGTACTAACATAAACGAGATATGCAGCCCTTGAAACGATATGAAGAAAAAATGGATGACAAGTTTCATTTTATTTTTCAAAGCTAAAAATCGGTATTCAATGTTGAAATAAATGGGTAATTGTGTTGATGGAACTTTATAAAAAAAGCAGGTGATTTATTGTTATCATCAGAACAGTCGTCCAAACAGATTATTTCTGAAAACGATATTTACTTGTTTCATGAAGGTACACTCTATCGCAGTTATTACACGTTCGGTGCCCAACTGAAGGTTGAGGATGGCCGAGCGGGTGTCAGATTTACCGTATGGGCGCCTAATGCGTTGCGTGTTGGTGTAGCGTCTGATTGGAATCAATGGAGTGGTCAAAACGATTTATTATATAAGATACCCGAATCGGGAATTTGGACTCGCTTTTTCCCAGGAGTTGACGAAGGAACTTTTTACAAGTACGAAATTACAGCTCCAAATGGGGACATATTTCTCAAGGCCGACCCCTATGCTTTTCATGCAGAACTGCGACCTGCTACTGCTTCAGTTGTTAAGTCGCTGTCCGGTTATTCATGGAATGATGGCCACTGGAGAAGAAGGAATAGAGTGCCCTTTCGGAGGCCTTTGAACATTTATGAGATCCATTTCGGCACCTGGAAGCAAAAAAAGGATGGCAGTTTTTTCACCTATCGGGAAATGGCCGATGAATTGATCCCTTATGTTGTTAAAATGGGTTATACCCATATCGAGATTATGCCGCTGGCCGAGCATCCTTATGATTTATCATGGGGTTATCAAGCTACCGGTTATTATGCTCCGACGAGCAGATATGGCGAGCCTGCGGATTTAATGTATTTTGTGGACTGTTGTCATCAGGCAGGTATCGGCGTTTTGCTTGACTGGGTACCTGGTCATTTCACAAAGGATGCGCATGGCCTGCGTATGTTCGATGGAACGCCTTTGTTTGAATACGCTGATCCACTGCTGGCTGAGAAGCCGGGCTGGGGTACGCTTAGCTTTGATTTTTCCAAGCCGGAAGTGCGTTCTTTTCTAATATCTAATGCCTTATATTGGATGGATGTTTTTCATTTTGACGGGCTCCGTGTGGATGCGGTCACAAGTATGATCCGTCTGGATTTTGAGAAGAAATCTGGCGAGTATCGGCTAAATGATCAAGGCGGCATCGAAAATTTCGATGCAATTCGATTCCTCCAACAGCTTAATCACACGGTATTCCGATACTACCCGCATGCCTTGATGATGGCTGAGGAATCGAGTGCCTGGCCTCTCGTAACGGCTCCTATAACGGACAGCGGTTTAGGATTTAATTATAAATGGAATATGGGTTGGATGAACGATACGCTGGAATACATCGAGAAACCATTCTGGGAACGGCCGAATCATCATAATTTACTGACCTTTCCCATATGCTACGCTTATTCTGAGAATTTCATACTGCCTTTTTCACATGATGAAGTAGTGCATGGCAAGAAATCATTGCTTGACAAAAATCCTGGAGAATATGAGGAGAAATTCGCGGGTCTGCGACTGTTGCTTGGTTATCAACTTACTTCTCCGGGAAAGAAGCTGCAATTTATGGGCGGAGAATTTGGACAATTCATTGAATGGAAGGATCAAGATCAGTTGGATTGGTTTCTCCTGAAATATGATTCCCATAGGCAAATGCTCGGGTATACAGCGGCGCTGAATAAGTTGTATTTACAAGAGCGAGCGCTGTGGGAGTTGGATCATAGTTATGAAGGATATCAGTGGATTAACCCACATGATGCAGAGCAAAGCGTGATTTGCTATTTGCGAAAAGGCAAGAAAGCCGGAGATACGCTTCTAGTTATCATTAATTTTCAGGCTGTCTGGCGATCGGAGTATCGCGTAGGCGTTCCAAAGCCTGGGGAATACCAGCTTATATTCAACAGTGACGACGCGGCTTTTGGCGGAAATGGAGTGATCCAGGAACAAACTTTAGCTTCCGTAAAGATACCTTGGCATGAGCAGTCACACAGTCTTGTCATGGACATGGCTCCGCTCAGTATGACGATTTGGAAGAAGACGGTGAAGCGACAAGCTGCTTCGACGAAGATGAAAAGGAGGACGAGAGAATGAAAGTGCTGTTTGCTGCGGCGGAAGTAGCACCGTTCATCAAAACAGGCGGTCTGGCCGATGTCATAGGAGCACTGCCTAAAGCATTGCGTCAGGCGGGGCACGATGTTCGGGTCGTGTTGCCGAAGTACCGGGATATGTCCGCTGCATACAGTGACCTCCTTAAGCACTGGGGGGCGGTTGAAGTTCCCGTCGGCTGGCGTCGACAATATGGTGGCATTGAACACTTACTGTGGGAGGAGATCCCGGTTTATTTTATCGATAATGAATATTACTTTGGTAGAGACGGGGTATATGGCCATTGGGACGACGGGGAAAGATTTGCGTTCCTAAACCGGGCCGTGTTGGAAATATTGCCAGCCATTGAATTCGCGCCGGACATTCTGCATTGTCATGATTGGCATACCGCCATGATTCCGCTGCTGCTGAAGGAGCATTTCAGCCATGATCCTTACTACGCTGGCATTCGTACCGTATTCACCATACACAATTTGTTGTATCAAGGATTGTTTCCCTCTGAAGTGCTTGGTGACCTGTTGAGTTTGCCGCACACTTATTATACGCCGGATGCTGTTGAATATAACGGTGCTGTAAGTTTTATGAAAGCAGGCTTGGTGTTTTCAAACCATGTTACAACAGTAAGCCCGACCTATGCGGAAGAGATCAAGACCCCGTATTATGGATATGGAATGGATGGTCTGCTTCGGTCTCTTGGTGATCGGTTATCCGGTATTGTTAACGGTGTGGACACGGATTTGTATAACCCTGCGACCGACAAAGCGCTTGTGGTTACTTATAAATCAAGCAGATTAAAAAAACAGGAGAACAAGATTGCCTTGCAAGAGGAACTAGGCTTGCCGATTTCATCAAGCATCCCTCTCGTGGCTATGGTGACGCGCTTAGTTGAACCGAAAGGGCTTGACCTAGTTATACGCATTCTTGATGAGTGGCTGCAGAGTGACGAGGTTCAATTCGTTATCCTCGGCACAGGCGACCGCGCATACGAAGACTGGTTTAGAGAAGCGGTGTATCGTCATCCCGAGAAGCTGTCCGCACAAATCAAGTTCAGTGATGCGCTGTCAAGACGAATCTATGCAGGCAGTGACTTGTTTCTGATGCCGTCTAAATTCGAGCCTTGCGGGATTAGCCAGCTTTTGGCGCTACGGTATGGCAGTATTCCTGTCGTCAGGGAAACAGGAGGTTTGAACGATACCGTGAAATCTTACAATGAGAAGACAGGCGAGGGGAATGGCTTCACATTTACCAACTTCAATGCGCATGATTTATTACATACGCTGCGTCGAGGGATAAAGTATTATCATCAGCCAGAGCATTGGAAACAACTGATGCGTAATGCTTTTGCCGGAGATTATAGCTGGGGGGCTTCCGCTAAACGGTATATTGATATTTACGAGCGGTTAGACGCACAAACTTCATCATGATTTGAGAATAGGGGCAAATAT
This sequence comes from Paenibacillus lentus, assembly GCF_003931855.1. Classification (NCBI taxonomy): domain Bacteria; kingdom Bacillati; phylum Bacillota; class Bacilli; order Caryophanales; family Paenibacillaceae; genus Paenibacillus; species Paenibacillus lentus. The sequence goes on from NZ_CP034248.1 coordinate 3,475,391, forward strand.
AGTTTATATACCCCCGATTCATCCACTTCATTAGGGTGTATCGGGGGTATATATTGTTGATCTGCTTATGAGCTATTTTATCTTGCGAAATAATATGCGATAACCGTAAGAGTCTAAGCTAATATTCATGGTTCCTTTATCTGGCATGACACGCTCACCTGTCAGAGCGTCACACCAATCATTCGTATTCATAGGATGTGATAGCGTGCGCTTCTTCTCCGTATTGTTCATCCAAATGGTAAAATGGCCCTTTTCGTCTATTCGCTCGTATATGATGCACGGATCATGGCTGTCTGCATGCAAAAAGCGGAACCGTCCTTCACGTAAAGCGTTGTGTTTCTTACGCAGAGCAATCATCAATTTATAAAAATCATACAGCTCACGATCTTGTTTATCCGGATCCCAGATCATGCATTTCCGGCAATCCGGGTCTCCGTTTCCGGATAAACCGACTTCATCTCCATAGAAAATACAAGGTGTGCCGATATACGTAAATAGAAATACCACACAAAGCTTCAATTTGCGCTTATCGTTGCCAACGCTGGTGAGCAGCCTTGGCGTATCATGACTGCACAGCATGTTGAAGATAACTTCGTTGGTTTGCTGGGGATATCGCATAATCAGAGCGCCCATATCATTAGAGAAGCTATAGCCGTCTATACCGCCATTGAAGAAAGTAAGCACCTTATCCGCAAAGGGATAATTCATCACGGAATCGAACTGATCGCCAAGCAGCCAATTCAAGGAATCGCTCCATACCTCGCCGATAATATAGGCTTCTGGGTTCGCTTTTTTTACAATTTGTCGGAAATCGCGCCAGAAGTGATGATCCACTTCATTGGCAACATCCAGGCGCCATCCGTCAAGATTAATTTCTTTGATCCAGTATTCGGCGACACCTAGTAGATACGCCTTCACATCGGGATTTGCGGTGTTGAATTTGGGCATATTGCCAAAAAAACCAAAAGTGTCGTATGTGGGTACGCCGTTTTTGATTGATGCTGGAAATTCGTTGATATGAAACCAATCGATATATTTCGAATTTTGACCATACTTTAGTACATCCTGAAATGGAGGAAACAGCTCGCTACAATGATTAAACACAGCATCGAGGACAACACGTATTCCTCTTTCGTGACAGGCGTTAACAAGCTGCTTTAAGAGATCGTTATCCCCAAACTGAGGGTCGACGTTCTTATAATCGACCGTATCGTATTTATGATTGGAAGGGGAGGTGAAGAGCGGTGTGAAATAGATCGCGTTAATTCCAAGGTCAGATAAATCGTCGAGATGATCGAGGATTCCCTGAAGATCGCCCCCGAAATAATTATCGGATTTTGGAATGCCGCCCCAGGGCTCGGTATGCTCGGGATCATTGGAGGGATCGCCGTTGGCGAAACGCTCGGGCATGATTTGATAAAACACAGCCTGTTTAGCCCATTCAGGCACTTTGAACACATCGATTTCATGAATGTAGGGGAACTCGTATAATTCTCCTGGCGGCGTGGGAGGATCATATCCGATTCCACTGTCCTGCATATACACGGTTTCACTACCAGCCATCAATTTAAAGGCATAGGAGAGCCGCTTGTACTTAGGTTTTACGGCAAGCTCCCAGTAATCGAACATTGCGTCATGGGCTGCTTTTTCCATTGCAAGTTCTTGATAAGTCGCTTGCCAGTCATACTTATCCCCGGTCATGGCAAATACTTGCTCTACGTCATCCCGTTTGGTGCGCACACGCAGATGAATGGTCGATGGATTATAAGCATATGCCCACTTATCTCGAGGCACGTGGTATAAAGCTTCAAGTAGCATGTGCCCGCCTCCTTTAACATCGTACTACAGCTATTTAATAACCCATTGTTCCTTGTTATGAACCATTATTCCCTGAATAAGCTTCGGGCATGAGTTAATGCGTCAAGTTTAAGAAACCAGAATAATGATTAGCGAAGGTAAGGCTTTAATGAAATGTATCACAGCGTCAATGAATAAATGGACTGATTTATACAATACATTAATGAATAAAGTAAAGAAGAACATAAGAGTATTCCTAGTTTGTTGCGAGGGAGAATGGATTTTTTTGTCAAGTGTTATATAGAAGTAATAGTATAATACTAAACTGTTGGTGTAGTAAAATTGACCAGGGTATAATACCCCCGTAAAGGGCTATGGGAAATATGTCGAAAATTTCTTTTGCATATATATGCATTATGATCTATAATTAGCCCAGTGAATTCGTAAGATGTTGATTTACTTTTATAACAATCGAGGAGAGAGACAGATGAAAAAACGGGGTATATTATTAATGGCAGTGCTGCTGTTAACTACTGTATTGGCAGCTTGTGGCCAGGATAAGGCAGCAAAGAATAGTTCGCAAGGTGCGGGAACGGAGGAGACCAAAAAGCTAATTCTCGGATTGAGCGCTGATTTCCCGCCTTATGAGTTTCATATCAAAAACGAAAACGGCGAAGATGAGATCGTTGGCTTCGACGTAGAAATCGCCAAAGAGATTGCAAAGGATATGGGTGCGGAGTTGGAAATCAAGGATATGGTTTTCTCTTCCTTATTGAATGAGCTTGGAAGCGGTCGTGTGGATATCGTTATCTCTGGACTGAGCCCATCTCCTGACCGTGCTGAATCCATCGAGATGTCGCAAATTTATTATAATGCCAAGCAGGCTGTCGTTGCTCGTGAAGCCGACAAGGATAAATACGCAACACTTGAATCGCTGGAAGGCTTAAAGATCGGCGTACAGAAGAGCTCCATTCAGGAGGATATTGCTAAAGAAATTCCCGGCGCGAAACTGACCTCCCTGGCTAAAATTTCCGATATCATTATGCAGCTGAATTCTGGTCGCGTAGATGTTGCAATTATTGAAGGGCCTGTAGCTGAGTCGTTCGTGAAAAACGTTGAGGGAATCGCCATTACAGACGCTGTGCCTGTAACCGAGGATGAAGGTTATGTGGTAGGAATTAAAAAAGGAAACATAGAGCTGCTTGACCAAGTAAATACCACCTTGGATCGTCTAATCCAGGATGGCAGCATTGAGAAATTCGTAAAAGAAGCTAGTGAACTGTCCATTCGATAATTGAAAGGAAGCTTCTTCACGGAAAAGACAAGATAAGCAGAAAATAGCGGAGAAATTTCGCTATTTTTCTGTTTTTTCGTAAAACCGCCGACATCAGGCTGACTTGTCTTTTAAAATGATAAGGAAGAGTCGGTTTCGGAGCCTCTGCTTCCTATATTCACGTTTTTCGATCATTGGAGGAATGATAGGCTTATGGATTTTTTTGTTGATTTCGGAACGATGTTTTGGGATTATCGCAGTTACTTTTTGACCGGTCTGCAATATACACTGTGGCTGGCGGCGCTCGGGGTATTCTTCGGATTTATTCTTGGTATGTTCATCGCATTGATTCGTATGGCGCCTTGGGGGATCGTCCGCTTTATCGGACACGCCTGGGTAGAATTTCTACGAGGCACTCCAATGCTTGTTCAGCTAATGATTATTCACTATGGCTTAGCGTACATGTTCGATATTAATTTTGATCCCATTCAATCCGGGGCAATTACGCTGTCGATCAATAGCTCCGCTTATTTAGCAGAAATCTTCCGGGCGGGCATTCAAGGTGTGGACCGCGGGCAGAGCGAAGCCGCTCGATCTCTCGGAATGACGAAGGGGCAGACGATGCGCTTCATTGTTATTCCGCAGGCCATCAAAAATGTGCTCCCTGCGATCGGGAATGAATTCGTAGTAATCGTTAAGGAATCCTCGATTGTTTCTTTTATCGGAGTGACCGAAATTATGTTTCAGGCAGGCGCGGTACAAGGGATTACGTATAATGGTATGCTTCCATATCTGATCGTCGCCGTAATGTATTTCATCGTTACATTTACACTTTCCCGAATTTTGGGGCGGTTCGAAAGGAGATTGCAGGCTAGTGATAACCGTTAAGGATTTGCATAAAAAATTCGGTCAATTGCATATTTTGAAAGGCATTGATCTGGAAATTAAACGCGGCGAGGTTGTCGTCGTCATTGGACCGAGCGGGTCGGGTAAAAGTACATTTCTTCGCTGTTTGAACCGGCTTGAAGAGCCGACCAGCGGCGAAATTATTTTTGAGGGCGAGCTTATTACAGAGAAACGCCACAATATCAACAAGACCCGTGAAAAGATGGGGATGGTGTTCCAACATTTTAATTTGTTCCCTCATAAGACGGTATTGGACAACATTTTAATGGCTCCGATGAAGGTCAAGAAACAGAACAAGACTGAGGCTCAGGCCAAAGCGCTAGAGCTGCTGCGAAAGGTGGGCTTGGAAGACAAGAGTGCTGCTTATCCATCCCAACTGTCGGGCGGTCAGAAGCAGCGTATTGCGATAGCCCGTGCCTTAGCGATGGAGCCTCATGTGATGCTGTTTGATGAACCGACGTCAGCTTTAGATCCCGAGATGGTGGGGGAGGTACTTGAAGTCATGAAGGGATTGGCCTTAGGCGGAATGACGATGGTCATCGTCACTCACGAAATGGGTTTTGCCCGAGAGGTAGGCGATCGTATTCTGTTTATGGATCAGGGTGTCGTCATCGAGCACGGCACCCCGCAGCAGGTGTTCGGTTCGCCTCGCAACCAGCGAACGCAAGATTTCTTAAGTAAAGTGCTATAAATAATAAAGCGAGTGTACGAGCATGACCGAGGGTCGTGCTTTTTTTGCTGTGGAGGAAATTATTTAATTTTTGTCATAGCTATTGAAATGAATAATCGTTGATAATACTGGGTTTATTTCCATTGGTAACATTTGCATCCTCTACAGGTTACAATTTTGTGATATATTTAATTTGCCAAAACACTGCTAAGGCAGGTGCGGGGGACGATTTTTGACAAGCTGATGTATCCATGATGAGGAATAGCATCGTTTTGTCTAGGGGTGAAGCACAGATATTTTGTGCCGGGAGCTGTCCTTTTTTCCGAATCCGACAACTAACCTCGCAGGCGTTAAAGGAGGAGCAGCATGTTAAAACAGCTTAGATTTCGTAAATTGGCGATGGGATTGAAGACAGCAGTGATAGCAGTGGGATTAATGGGAGCGCTGAACGCCATGCCAGCTTACGCGGATTCAGTACATACGGCAAAGGACGGAGATACATTTTATCTCTTGGCCAAGCAGTACGGAGTCAATTTGGACAAGCTTATGAAAGCGAATCCGAGCATTGAGGCAAAAAATATTTATGAAGGATTGAAGATTACGATTCCGGGTCAAAGCGTGCAGGTATTTTCTGCTCCAGAGAAAAAAGTGGATGCGCTTTCTTCGCTGAAAGTATTTTCAGCGGATCGGGTTGTTCAAGCCTGGGGGAAAACGTTCAATTACAAGTCTACTATTCATGTAAAGGCTACGGCTTACTCCGCTGCGGCGAGCGAGAACGGAAAATGGGGGCCTGTTGACTATTACGGCAATCCATTGAAACTCGGTACGATTGCTGTGGACCCCAAAATTATTCCGATGGGTACAAAGGTGTTAGTCACCGGTCATAACCATCCTGATTTACCGAAAAATGCGTTTGTCGCTACGGCGATGGATCAAGGCGGCGCGATTAAAGGTAATCGCATCGATATATTTATTCCGGCCAGTCCACAGAAAGTAAGTCAGTTCGGCTTTCAGGATGTGAAGCTATACGTTTTGGATTAAGTGAGAATAAGAAATCTTATTAATTGAGTCATCGTGAAAAGGATGTTCCGCTTGCAAGGTCAGAGATTAGACCAGCCGGGATGTCCTTTTTGCGTTTTCTTGGCACTTACCGGACTTCACTTCATAAAGCTTTCTCTTGATGTAGGAGCTCGGAAATAGTGACGAAACAGTATCCCCGATTTCGCAGAATGCGGATAATGTCGGGCAAAGCTTCGACTGTTCCCGACAAGTTAGATCCCACGCCGCCACCAGCGTGCTGTAGAACGATAGCCCCTGGCCCGACCGCGCTGAGCACGTTATGTTTAACTTTTTCTTTATCGAGCGCCTTCCAATCCAAGGAATCAACGTTCCAGTTGATAATTTTGTAGCCTTGTTGCTTAGCCCATTTTAGCTGCTCTTCGTTGATTTCCCCGTAAGGAGGGCGGATGAAGCGAGGCTTGTAGCCGACAATCTTCTCAATTATCTTCTCGGCTCGCCTGATTTCATTTTTAAAATCTAGCGCAGACTTCTTCTTGAATAAAGGATGGCTGTAGGAATGATTGCCGACGATATGCCCTTCCCGGTGAATTCTTTTCAGTAGTTCGGGATGCTTCTTCGCTCGATTACCCACGACGAAAAAGGTCGCTTTAACTCCATGCTGCTTTAATATATCCAACACTTTTGGGGTGAAGCGGGGATCTGGCACATCATCGAAGGTCAGGGCGATTTGCTTCACATGCGGGCCGCTGAATTTGAAGGTTTCAGAATATTTGCTGTGCAGCTCTCCAAGTGTCATAGGTCTAGCTTCTGTGGCAACAGATTGTTCGGAGGAGGTGGTATCATGGGATGGTACGGGAGTGGCGGAAACGGAGGCCATTCCCATATGAAGCGCCATGCAGATAGCAAGGACAAGCGGCGCTTTGATGGAATTAAACATGGTGTACCATCTCCTTTTGGTGCTGAATTGTTATCTATTGGTATGCCCAACATTGCATATGAATATGACTTTCATTGGGACAGATTATTATTCGTTCTGTTAAGGATTACATCTAGCTACATTTAGCTACAGCTAGTTTCATGTGATAAATGTCACAGACTTGCTCGCGCAAAAATAGCATCTTTAATAAAGCAGTATTTTGGAGTATTCTGTGCTTATTCGCTAGAGAGGTGAGAAAAATATGGCGGAAGTTATAGCAAATGTAGAAGTAGCCCCGAACATATTCAGACTCAAGGCAGCAGGAGCGTTTTCGGGACGGATGGGGCAGTTTTACATGGTTCGGGCGTGGGACAGATATCCGCTGCTCTCCAGGCCACTTAGCATTTTTGATCTAAACGAATCCGGCATAGAGTTTCTATACCAAGTGACAGGAGAAGGGACAAGGCTCCTCAGCGCTTTACGGCCCGGAGACGAGCTTCAGCTGGAAGGTCCGTTTGGAAATGGATTTCCGGAGGTTCAGGCTGGGGCTAGAATAGCCTTGGTGGGCGGTGGAATCGGGATTGCTCCACTTCATTATGCGCTGCGTAATTATCGCGGCTCTGATGTATATTTGGGATTTAGCCAAAATCCCTACTTGACGGAGAATTTTGAAGCTGCTACGACTGGCAAAGTGCTTGTGAACGTGGGCGGTATCGTGCTAGAGCAGGTTGATTTTCACGCCTATGACACGATTATTTCCTGTGGACCGGAACCCATGCTTAAGGCGGTACAGCGCAAGAAATTGGAAACCAAAAGCGAGGCCGATGTCTATGTTTCCCTGGAGAATCGGATGGCTTGTGGTATTGGGGCTTGCCTTGTGTGCAGCGTAAAATGCCTGGATAAGCGGCGAAAGGCATGTGCGGATGGTCCGGTGTTTCTGGCTGAGGAGGTGGTATTCGAATGAGCGATATGACGTGCAGCATCGCAGGGGTTCATTTTAAAAATCCCATCGTCATGGCCTCAGGTACATTTGGCTTCGGTCGGGAATACGGTTCCTTATATGATATTAATCGGTTGGGCGGCATTTGCGGGAAGGGATTAACCCTGAATCCGAAGGAAGGAAATAGCGGGTTTCGAGTTTATGAGACCCCATCCGGTATGCTGAATAGCGTTGGATTGGAAAACCCGGGCGTTACAGCCTTTTTACGCGAGGAATGTGAGTATTGGGCTGGTCTAAACCTAGCTAGAATTGCCAATTTGGGCGGCAATACATTAGAGGATTATGTGGAAGGTGCTCGATTGATTGAAGAGGATGCCCTTCTGCGTAAAACGAGCGGTAAGCAAGCGGTGGATATGATTGAACTCAACATCTCTTGTCCCAATGTCAAAGCCGGCGGATTGGCCTATGGCATAAAGACAGAGATTGCCCGCGAAGTCGTCAGGAAGATTCGCCAAGCAACGACATTACCTTTAATGATCAAGCTCTCGCCCAATGCCGAGGATATTGTCCAAATGGCGCTTATGTGTCAGGAAGAAGGGGCGGATGCGGTATCGCTGGTCAATACCTTCTCCGCCATGAAGATTGACATTCACAAGCGTCGTAGCGTATTTGATAATTTGTATGCAGGACTGTCAGGACCGGCGATTAAGCCGATTGCACTGCGAATGGTTCATCAGGTGAGTAAAGCTGTGACTATTCCCGTGGTGGGAATGGGGGGGATCCAAAGCGCAGAGGATATCCTGGAATACATTATGGCAGGGGCTGCCGTCGTTCAGGTCGGAACACATAATTTCGTCAATCTGCGGGCGGGAGCTGACCTTATCGATGAGCTGCAAATCCTCATGGAGCGGGAGAAAATCGAATCCTTAGATGAGATAAGAGGGATTGTTTAGCATGGAGCGTCGTTATACGGATATCACTTTGCAAGCGATAACTGTAGGCAGAGATCGGCTGCTTATCATCTCAGGGGGAGAGAGGCATATTGGTGCTTCATCCACCGCTTACTGGGAAGACGGGCGCGTGTGTGTACAGACCCATGTCGTTCCCGGCCATAAGGAGCATATACTTAGCGAAGGATACGCACTTCGGGTAGCTGCGGAGCTGCGGCAAACCGTCACGCTGGTCATGGGCATCCATTATGATCAGCTTCAGCGTGATGAAATAGATCGTATTCATAAGCATGTTACTTCGTTAATAGATGGTTATTTATTGCAAACAGCTCAAATGCAGGTTTAAATATCGATTATGGGTAGGTTAATGATGAGGAGCAAACCTTCAAGGTTGCTCCCTTTTTTATTTGAGAGATTGATCTTTAAGTGAGACAAGCTGTAACATGGATACTGTGACAAATGAATAGCAGAATAGTCAGATGGGGGAAATGAATATATGACAAAGAATTTGAACTCTGATAAATTTCGGCGCAATATCGTTTCAGTTCCCGTAGCTCAGGCTAAGATCCTAGCTTATGCCCAACAAGGCGAGATGGAATTGGTTCCGATTTCGGAGGCCAATAATCGAGTTCTCGCAAGCGATATTACGGCTCCGCATCCGTTTCCTCATTTTCGCCGTTCTGGCATGGATGGTTATGCTCTACATAGCCTCGATACGAGGGGCTGCAATAACGAGCAGCCTGTTCAATTGGAAGTTATTGATGATATTCCATGCGGCTCACTCCCTTCGGCAAAGGTGGAACGAGGCATGGCGTCCCGGATCATGACCGGGGCAAAGGTGCCGGATGAGGCGGATGCGGTCGTCATGCTGGAAATGACTGAGACTCTTGAGCATGAAGGCAAAAAGTATATTCGCATTAAACGGGAAATAGAATCAGGTAAAAATATTACACCTGTCGGATTTGAGCTTGCCGATGGAGATCGGATTCTAGAGAAAGGACGACGCATTGGCACGGGTGAAATATCGGTATTGGCCACATTTGGCTACCATTTGGTTCCGGTTGTAGAAAAACCTCGAGTAGCCATATTCTCAACCGGCTCGGAGCTATTACAGATCGATGAACCTTTGCAGGATGGCCGAATTCGCAATAGCAACACGTATATGTTAGTCAATCAGATTCGGGAGGCCGGCGGTGAGCCTTACATGCTGGAAGCGATCGAAGATGATTTAGACAAGGCGAGACAAAGGGTGGAAGCAGCCTTTACCGAGTATGACATCGTTATTACAACTGGGGGCGTATCTGTCGGCGACTATGACATTATGGCGGAGCTCGTCCGTGAACCATCGACGGAATTGCTATTCAATAAAGTATCGATGCGCCCGGGTAGCGTAACAACCGCTGCAGTGAAAGAGGGGAAACTGCTGTTTGCCCTCTCAGGTAATCCGGGGGCCTGCTTCGTTGGCTTCGAGCTCTTTGTCCGTCCATTTATCGGTGCAATATTGGGAGTCTCCAAACCTTTCTTGCCAGAATTTCAAGCGGTATTGGGCAATACCTATCATAAGATCAATAATTTTACCCGATTTGTCAGAGGGAGTTTGACATTTGAGGGCGGAAGGCTTGTAGCTTATCCTGCTCCTTTGGATGAATCAAGCGTCATGGTTACCATCAAAGACAGCGATGTTCTAATTGTTATACCTCCTACCAATGAAGGAGTAGCAGCCGGGAAACTGGTCGATGTGCTTATGCTGCCCGGAGGCAGGTTCACTTAGGAATAGAAGGGAGAAGGTCTTACATGGCGGTTATGCAAATCGTAGGCTATAAAAATAGCGGAAAAACGACGCTGATCTGCAAATTGCTGGAAATTTTTTCTGCTATGAATTTAAGAGTAGCTGTCATAAAGCATGACGTGCATGGGTTTGAGGTGGACCGGGAGCATACGGATACATTCCGCCACCGTCAGTCGGGTGCTATCGCTACAGCGATTACTTCTCCTTGGCGAACGGCGATTATTGAAGAGCAGGAGACGCGGCTCGCCGATTTGATTCAGCATTTTGATCACTATGATATGACAATCATTGAAGGCTTTAAGAAGGAGAGCTATCCGAAGATTGTGATGATTCGCAATAAAGAGGATCTTGCACTGCTTCAGGATTTGACAGAGATCCGCGCTGTTGTGGTTAGGCAGGAGGCAGAGGAGTGCTTGAACCATGAAGGAATGGTTGCTGCTCTTGCCGACTCCTCGCTGCCTTGCTATAAAGCAGATGAAGCTGAAGAGATTGCGAAGCTTATCGTCTTGTCAATCTTATCTCAAGAGAACTAACGGCAAATCCCCCACCAGACAGTTTGTCGGAGGGGTATTTGTTTAGCGTTCTGGCGGCAATAGGGCTAGGATTCAGAGTCGGCTCGCCGCTCAATCGCTTCAGACATCGTTTTGTCAGTAAGATGCGCATATACTTCTGTCGTCTCGGTCGAGGCATGGCCTAGCTGCTCTTTCGTCTTATAGATGTCGTTTTGCAGGTAGTAGTCCGTTGCGAATGAATGACGCAGCTTATGCACGGTTAAATAAGGCTTGCCGAAACGTTTGGCATATTTAATAATCATGGCTTGAATCGCTCGCTTCGTCATCCGCTTGCCTTCCTTTTGGCCATTTGGGAGAGCGACGAAAAGCGCTTTTTCCCGTTTTGGTGTATTATAGCGCGTTTGGCGCAGCTCCAAATATTCGAACAGCTCGTCCTTGGATTGTTCACGGAAGTAGACAGGTGTTTTAAAGCTTTCATCATTGTTTCCTTTTCGGAATACATAGATGATTTTATTGGCTAAATCCAGATCATCGATATTCAAGTTAACGACCTCGGAGACCCGGAGTCCTGAGTTCAAAATAAGGCTGGCGATACAGGCGTCTCTTTCTTTGTTAAGCTCGTGGGCATAGAGTGCCTGCTTGTTGTTATGAACGTCCGCTCCATAACCTTCACGGATATAGCCGATAAATTCAAGCAATTCCTCCTCCTCTAAAAGCTTGCCTTTCAGTTTGGCCGCGGTATCCTTTGGTTTATGAATCCGCTTGATTTCAACCTTAGCCATAATATTGCGTTTTAATAGAGGATAGAAATCCTCGTCCTCGGCAATTTGACTCAAATAGTGGAAGAGAGAGCGCAGCGAGGACATTTTGCGAGAGACAGTAATTTTTGAATTGGTACCTTCGACTCGAGTCGTCAAGTGTAAGCGGAAACCTACGATGCTCTCCATGCGCAAAGTCTCTAAATCAAGCAGTGTAACTTGGGCGTTGCTTTCTGCGGAGGAGAGGCCCTCGGCGCGCAGCCAGCTGAAAAATGTTTCGTAGTCCCGGATATATTCCAGCAAGGTAGAAGGAGAGAGGTCCGGCAGCTTATAATCAATAAATTGTTGGACGAACCAAGGCATATGAACAACTCGCTCGTCGAGCTTTTTACGGTCGATCGCTTTTTGGATATTCATGTAGCGGTACCTCCGAATTTAAACGATTATGCCCTATATTGTAGCACAAACAGAGTAGTACCGGCTTCAGATTCAAATGAATATTCGAAAAAAAGCCCATTGTAATCACTTAAATGAAAAACACATCATATGAATAATTCACAACAAGGAACCATTTTATATTCAGCGTATCTAGTTACTTCTTTATAATTATCATCATCTTCCAACACTCAAGTTTCCACACAAAGTTAAAAGGGAATGGGGATGTTCAACAATGGAGAACTATAGTTAACGACATTAAACATACACGTCATTAACAATGAGATTCCTTTTGTTAATGTCATTAATTAAGTGCGTTCCAACTTATATATATGTTGCTTAAACAAAGAACAACCTGAGGCGGTTAAGCCTCGGGTTGTTCTTGAAATTAAAGCTCTAATTTTTCGATTTCTTCCTTTAGTTTGTTAGCGGAATGCTGGAACTTTTCCAGTTCTTCACCATCTAGTTTCAGATCAAGCACTTCACGAACTCCATTGCGATCTACGATACTTGGTACGCCAAGGTATACATCGGATACCCCGTTATAATCATTAAGGAGGGTGGAGACGTTAAGCACCGAGCCTTCGTCTTGCAGAATGGAGGTGACGATCCGATCGAGCGCCAGAGCGATCGCATAGAAGGTAGCGCCTTTAGCATTGATGATTTCATAGGCCGCATTTTTTGTACTGTTAAAAATATTGGTTCGATCCTCTTCCGTGAATTCCAAATCGATGCCAGCTACATTAGCAAGACTCCACAATGGAACTTCAGTGTCGCCATGCTCACCGATAATATGCGCGTGAATGCTGCGCGGATTGATCTTCTTGTTCTGGCCGATCAAATAACGGAAACGGGCGCTGTCCAGCAGAGTACCCGAACCGATGACCCGATTGGAAGGGAAACCGCTTTTCTTCAGTGAAACGTAAGACAGGATGTCAACGGGGTTCGTCGCTACGAGGATAATCCCATGATCGTTATACTTGACTATGTTCTTAATGATACTATCGAAAATGCTTGCATTACGTTTAAGCAAGTCAATTCGTGTCTCGCCAGGGGCCTGGGATGCACCAGCTGCAATAATGATAATATCAGCATCCTTGCAATCGCTGTAATCGCCAGCCCAAAGTTTGACGCCCCCTGTAAAAGGCATTCCATGATTCATGTCCAGTGCTTCTCCAAGTGCTCTTTCCTTATTTGCATCGATAAGCACCAATTCGGATACCCGTTCACGAAGCAATAATGTATAAGCGGTAGTAGCACCAACAGCACCTGTTCCAATAATAACAACTCGGCTAGATCGTAATTGTGTTGTCAATTCATCATCTCCTTCTAAACTATGACGGATATGTATTAACCCATCTTCATTGTACATGAAACGATTAAAATTTAAAGCATATTCTAAAAAGTTAAAATAATAATTGTCGGATATTTAAAATCGTTGTTAATATAACCTCTTTCAGCTGATCTATTGTCAGTTTTTTTGAATTTTCGCAAATTCTTAATGAGAACTTTGTAACCACAGGGTAACCTTTCTGTAAGGACGTAATCCCTCTTTTTATATTATTCTAGTAATAGATAAAGAGAGAGGGAATTGGTGATGAACATGAAGATGTCGAACAAGGATAACGCGGAGCATAAGAGAAAAACTCGAAAAAAATTGAATAAACGGCTCAACAACCCAGTAATGATACTTGCTTTAGTATTATCCTCTGTTGCAATAATTATGTCCGCAATTGTGGCGACATCTTACATCAAGGTCCAATCCGTAAATTTAAATATCGCCTCTGTCGTAATTCCTAAATTCGCCGGAGGCAACGAGAAAAAGCTTGTACCCCATAAAAACTCCACTGATGCTCAACAACGACTGGATGAATTCGAAGCAACGGAAGCCGATTTCAATTCTGTAACTATCGATATCTCCGATAATGATCAGGGACAGCAGAGCAACATCGAAACTCCTGTAAGTACAGTCCAGCCGTCCACACAGCCTAAAGCATCTTCCCCTAAAGTGGCTTACTTAACTTTCGATGATGGGCCAAGCAAGTATATGGATGAAATTGTAGACATTTTGAATGAATATGGAATCCATGGAACTTTCTTTGTGATCGGCAACCAGATTGAAGGCAACGAGAGCTCGATAAAGTCAGCTTCTGAACAAGGCCATTATATCGGATTACATAGTATGACCCACGATAAAAAGATATTGTACAAAAGCGGAAGCTCACTTAAATTTCTTAAGGAATTCAATAAAGTGCAGAGCATGGTGGAGGAAATTACTGGAAGTAATCCATGGCTGATTCGTGCCCCATACGGTAGTAAACCGCAAATCGACAAGGAGTTCCGGAATGATATCGTTAAAGCTGGATATAAAATGTGGGACTGGACAGTAGACTCCAAGGATTGGAAGTTTCCGGATAGGCCAGATAAAGTGCTTCAGGAGATTAAGCGTCAGGTACATCGGGAAGTGGAAGTTATTTTACTGCATGAGAAAAAACAGACGGTCGAAGCATTGCCGCAGATCATTGAATTTTTAACAAATAAAGGTTATGCCTTTGCGGTGTACAAACCGGATCAGCATTTCTCGGTGAATTTCGCAAACGATTCTCGTCTGTAATGTGCTATTAAACTATCATTAGAGTCTATGATATACTAAGGCTGCAGGTCGAACCTGGTAAGTGAGGTGCTGATATTGAGTTTATACTATAAATTAACCGGGGCGTTGCTGATCTCATGCCTGCTGCTAACATCCTGCACTTCAAATCAGAATGAGGCAATAAGTGCATTTCAGGATGAAGAGGTTGAGGAAGGACAAACCATTACAATAGAGAACCCTGAAGTATTAATGGAACAGACGTCTGCCAATAAGGAGGAGGGGAAGCAATACCAAATCCAAACACGGCTTACTGATTTTCATCTTCTTACTGAGAGTGCAGGCATTGCCTGGGGGTCAACCCGCAGTGAATTACGTCTTTATCTGACTCAGAATAGCGGGAAAACATGGACGAGCATATCTCCAGCTGCCTCTGTACAATTTCCATATCATCCTAAGTATAACCGCGATATTTTCTTTGTTGATGCATCTCATGGCTGGATCGTTCGCAATTCTGTAGGTTCAAGCGATGCTATCGTATTACGTACGCGGGACGGCGGTGCAACCTGGAAGATCGCATCGCTGCCGGGCTCGGATAAAGTTGTTGCGATCTATTTTACGGATGTTAGCCATGGCTGGATATTAGCGTCCAAAGTACACCCGGAAAAGGAAGAGAAAACGTTATATCAAACGGAAGACGGTGGTGTTACCTGGTCTAAAATCATGACCAGTCCGTCTGATGCCGATGCTGAGCAGGACCATGTCCTTCCGAATTCCGGAGGCGAGATATCGATGATCTTTCAGGATCGAATGACTGGTTATGTTAGCATGATCAGCTCCGGCATTCCTAAGCTTTATACTACGAATAATGGAGGCATTAGTTGGTCGGAGGTCGAGGATTTCTTCTCTACGTCCAAATATAAATCTTGCAAGCAGTTTATTGCTGGTGAGATGCAGTTTTTCTCCAATGAGCCTCTAAACGGCTGGATTCCCGTAGGTTGCGTGAAAGAGGGGAGCACAAAATTCAACGGGTATTATACGGCCGACAATGGAGCTACCTGGAGTTTAGCGCCATTTTCGTCATTCTGGCAAACCGGATTGAATGAAGCGCTATCGCCTACTTTTGTAAGCAGCGAGGAAGGGTGGCTATTGCACAATTCAAAGGTTTACCATACTTTAGATCAAGGCCAGAGTTGGAATGAACTTCCGAAAAGCAAGGTGCTTGTAGAGATCTTGGCCGATTACCCGGAGATCGTCAAGCTGAGGTTCTCTTCTAATCAGGTAGGCTGGCTGCTCGTCGCTCAAAGCAATCAGAAGCGCTCTTTATTGCTGCAGACCTTAGACGGGGGTATCACCTGGCGAGTTCTATAAAACAATACATAAAAAGCCATTTTTCTCGTTCATAACGGAAAAAAATGGCTTTTTTGATATTAAATAAACACAAACGTTTGTGAAAATTATCACATTGTTTAATGAGTAGTATGTGATATATTTAACTCAGATAGAACAAGAGCTTCACCTACTTGATAATAGGAGTGATAGTTATGAAAACAAATAATCAAGATCAAGTAACTCGTAACCTGCTGCAATTTTGCTACCACTGTGAAGATGCTCATTTATGTACGACAGAAGAAATGTGTAAAGCTTGCTGGGCCGAGAATGGTGTGTACGAGGCTGATACAGAAGCTAAGGGAGCAGAAGAGACCCGTAAATTGTTACAATCCTACTATGCATAATTTTATATCTAGCGGGCGATCAACATAACCTTCGGTTCAAGGCTCAGGGACCGAAGGTTTTTGTTGTTAATAAACAGCGATTCAGAATGGATGAATTAATCCTTGTAGGTATGACAAGTTTCACTAACCCAGGCATATACATAGAAGAGAAGAATAGGGGCGACAAAAGCACTATGCCCTAATTCTGCTAACCGGCGTGAACATGAGGGAGGGAGAAGGATGCAATCTTGGGTGGAAATGTTCAGCGTGATGAATACTGCACTTCCGATTTTCTTCATCATCATCCTAGGGATCATTCTCATTTCTGTGGGCCGGGGAATACTCAGGTACGCGTCTAACTCGAAACAGCCGCTGCTCATTGTTCCAACAATAATCGTTGGTAAACGTACGGAAGTATCTCATCGCCTAAATACGGATACCGCAGTTAGCCATACAGACAGCAGGTACTTTATAACCTTTGAGGTGGAAAGCGGCGATCGCCTTGAGTTTGCAGTGACTGGGCAGGAATATGGACAATGTGCGGAAGGAGATCAGGGTAAGCTTTCTTTTCAGGGTAAGCGTTACTTAGGATTTGAGCGTTTGGCGAGGTCATCAATGACCATCGATGAGGGGGAGCACGATTACAGGCGTAATTATTAGAAAAAGATACGGAGCCCAAGCAGGGCAGTATAAATAATAAGAGAGCTGTCCTGATTGGGGCGGCTCTCTTTATACTTTCTTAAGAATAAGATAGTGCTTTGATTTGGGCCGTGCTTGCCAGAATATCCTGGGCGACTTTGCGTCCACTCGAGAATGCCCGTTCTGCCAGTTCGCCCTTACCCTCGCAGCCGTCTCCACAGAAATAGAATGGAACTTGATCCAGCTGATTCGGCAGAAGCTTATTTGTGTGGATATTCTTTACGCTAGCGACCATTGCTTTTTTGCTTACCCGCTTGACGGTTGTATTATCGCGCCAACCCGGATAGTATGTGTCGAAAAGCGCTTCCATTTGTAAGGTTTTGCTCTCTAGATATTGTTTCTTCTGATCATCATCTACGAAATCATCGTTTAAATAGGCGATGCCTTGCAGTAACTGACCGCCCTCAGGGACAACAGTATGATCTGTAGCCGAAACGTCACTGATAAACAGTTTGTTGTTCATGTCACTTATATAATGGAAAGGACGATTGAGAACCTTGGAGAATCCAACATCATATACAAGTACTTCAGTGGATGTATTATTCTTGTAGGGTTCAAGCGAATTGCCCCATGGTGTTGATTCTAGCAGCTTGGCAACCTGCTGTACTGGCATGGCGAAAATGACTTGATCAAAGACTAATGATTCGCGAGTTTTAGTATGAAGTAGAAATTTGTCATTTTCCATCGTGATCGACTCAACAGGTTCCTTTACGGCAATTTCCCAATTCTGGTTCTGGGAAATTTTACCCACTAACTGATTTGTGATGGTGGACCAGCTGCCAAGAATGTAGTTAACCGGCTTATGGGAGAGAAACAGGTTCTGATAATATTCAGCGATCACCTCGCCCGACACTCGCCTCGCTTCTTCAGGAGTAATGAAGAAGTTAGAGCTAACTAAATGTTCCCACAGCTCTTTGACATCAGGGGAGGCATTGGATTTATTCAAATAGTCACCTAACGTCGGGTAATTCTTCAACTGATGAATGTTAGTGATCACAGCGGCTATTTCGGCAACGAAGCGAAACTTCTCCATCGTTGTAAGGACGCCGGTCTTCATAATATTTACGAAATCAAGTGGAGCGGGAGTAAGTTGACCATGTTTAGCATATACGACATTACGCTTATCCACCTGCTTGCTATGAAAGCGAAGGTTGAGCTCATTTTCCATATTAAGCAACGTGTGTCTGTCCATGCCGTAAACTGCATGTGCCCCATAATTTAGTGTGAAACCTGATTTCTCATAAGTAAAGGCTCTTCCACCCAACTGTGGGCTACGTTCGAACAATGTTCCTTGTATACCCGGACTGTCGGACAGATAAGCAGCGGCTGTTAATCCAGAAAGTCCACCGCCAACAATCGCGATTCTCATTAGTCGTACCTCCCGTTCGTTTTGTGAAACGGCAATAGCAACCGTTTCTCGCAACATATTGCTCCGAATCGAAGCATCAATTCACTATTAGTATATGCTATTCATGTAAGCGCGTCCATAGAAATAGACACGATTTGTTCAAATTTGTAATCGTATTCATCCCATTTTCTGGTGATACTGGCTTGACGATTCGGTTAAAGCAAAAAAATAGGCACAAAAATGGGCAAATGCACATAGTATATATCGTTCATAAGAGACTGAAGGAGGAAAGCCCGTTGGCTGTCATAAAAGCAAACTCTGGGGATATCAGACTGTTGGCTCGACTCATGCGCGCTGAAGCTGAGGGGGAAGGTGAGCAGGGCATGATGATGGTCGGCAATGTTGGAGTTAACCGTATTCTTGGCAATTGCCTCGACTTTAGAGACATACGCAACATGAATCAAATGGTATTCCAATCACCAGGCGGATTTGAAGCTACTCAGAAAGGGTATTTCTATCAAAGAGCCCGTAATGCCGACATACGCTTAGCAGAGAGGGTAGTTAACGGAGAGCGTGTATGGCCTGCCAGTAACGCATTATGGTTTTTCAGGCCCGCAGGCGATTGCCCGGCTACATGGTACAATCAGCAGAACACAGGAAGGTTTAAGTCTCATTGTTTCTTTACCCCTAGTTTTGATGATTGTCCATCCGTATTCTAGGTGATGTTTAATTTTATTAATAAGTAAGAACCATATTTATGAGGAGGTTTTTGATCCATGTACAATCCAAACTATCAGCCCGTGACTTATAAAATTGGCAGTGGCCAATCTGGTGCCTACGGCGGTGGGAGCAGTTATCCTGCTCAATATTCAATGCAAGGTGGAATGTCTTATCCGCCCCAGGTACCCAGCGGCAGCCCGATGACGACGGCGGGGACAGTTGTTCCGACAGCGATTCCTCAGTTTGAGCAATCGTATATCGAGAACATTTTACGTTTGAATTTAGGCAAGATAGGCACTTTTTACATGACCTATGAGAATAACTCCGAATGGAACGCAAAAGTATTTAAAGGGGTACTCGAAGCTGCGGGCCGTGATCATATTATTATCAGCGATCCGACAACTGGAGTACGTACGATTCTACTTATGGTGAACTTCGATTATGCTACTTTCGATGAGCCATTGGCTTACCAATATCCAGGAACGATCGGAAATCCGCAATCAGCAAGATAATAGATCTTAAACAATAGTATCTGTGTTTAAACAAGGTTGTCCTTTTTAAAGGGCGACCTTGTTGTGATTGCTACTTCTTTCGGGCATGGGACTGCGAAATAGCATTAAACTAGTCGGAAAAGCTAGTAAAAGCAATGTACGGCTGTATCAACAGTAACTTTCTAGGGAAAACAAAATAAATTAGCCTTGTACTCTTGTCTGGTGTCATACGATGCCGTTTGACTGTGTAGTGTATAATAATATAATTAGATGTAAAGGTCATGAACCTGTGTCACATTCAAATTAATTCAAACCGCGAAGGAGGTGTACCTGTTCTCCGCATTGGAAAGCGGGAATAGGAAACGTATTGAGTGACCCTTTACCGAGTATTTATCATGTAGGACTTATGGTGATATTAGTTCTGCTTAACGGATTTTTCGTCTCGGCTGAATTTGCGATTGTGAAAGTTCGCGCAGGCCGAATCGATACCTTGATTGAAGAGGGAAAGAAGAGCGCAATGACGGCTAAAGGACTCATGAGTCGCCTGGACGGCTATTTGTCCGCCTGCCAGTTGGGTATTACGCTTAGCTCTCTTGGTCTCGGATGGCTTGGTGAGCCAGTTGTGGCACGTCTGCTGAATCCGATTTTTCAGCTAACGGGAATAGGGAGTAAGACCGCTTATACTATTTCATTAATTACTGCATTCTTAATTATCGCTGTGATCCATATCGTATTAGGTGAGCTTGCACCGAAGACCGTTGCAGTTCGCAATGCAGAGAAAGTCACGCTGTTATCGGCACGCCCTATGCAAGTATTCTATAAGCTAATGTATCCGATGATTTGGGTGCTGAATAGCATGTCATCCGGCCTGCTTAAAATGTTTGGCATCGCACCGCTCAAAGAGCAGTATGACTCTGCCCATACGGAGGAAGAGATCAGGGGGATGATGAAGGAAAGCAGCGAGATTGGCCTAATTGATAGTACGGAGATGTCACTCGTCGACAACATCTTTGAATTTGCAGATACAACAGCACGAGAAATTATGATACCTCGTACCGAAATGATCTGTTTATATACTCAGAATACGCTGCGCGAAAATCTAGAAATCGCCTTGGAAGGAACACGAACACGTTATCCAGTATGTGCTGACGATAAGGATCACGTGATTGGTTTTATTCATATAAAAGATTTAATCCGTTCGAACTCAGCAAATTATTTAGATTTGCTTCGACCGATCATGGCCGTGCCTGAATCGACTCCGATCAGTGATTTGATGAAGCGTATGCAGCGCAATAAGACGCAAATTGCTATCTTGATCGATGAATATGGCGGTACTTCAGGTCTTGTCACGCTTGAAGATATTGTAGAGGAAATCGTTGGAGAAATTCAAGATGAATTCGACGAGGAACGGCCTGGCATCGAACAAGTAGGAGAGGATTCATATTCCATTGATGGACTTATGCTGATTGAAGCGGTGAACGATCGATTCGGACTAGAGCTCGATTCCGATGATTTTGATACGATCGGAGGATGGTTATATTCAAGAATCCAAGTATTGCCGCCTCAGGTTGGACAGTCTGTGGAATATGGTGGTTATTTGTATATGGTCGAACAAACCGACAACAAGAGAATATCACGTGTAAGGCTCGTCAAGCAGGAGTTGATTCCCTTTGAGGGAGCGGGCGCGTAACTATATAATGTTTGATAAGAAGGGTGTCCAACTAGGACACCCTTCTTTCACAATTAAATCTCCAGACCGTTGGCGATCTTGAGTAGGTCGGTTTTATCTAATTGTCCGGCAGCCAGGAAGTAGATGTCTCCGATCATAAAGGTTATTTGGGCTGTTTTTCCCGGCGTATAGTAAGCAACGGTTCCGTTATTTAAGGTGACCGTCTCGATGTTCTCCTCGTATGGCATCCGAATCATCTCATCTTCCTTTAGTGACTTAAACATCATTGTCAATTGCCCTTGGTCCTTCGTTTCGAATAATAAATATACGCCTTCGATCAAGTTGGTATTTACGGTATCCGGTGAAGAACTCAGTGTGTTAATTAATTCTGCTGAATTAAACATATAGCTCTCCGGCAGATATGTGATCTTTGGCAGCTCAAAAGGCAGGCTGTCACGAAGGTCTGCCAGATGCGTCTTCATGGACATAGGAAATAATTTAGGGCACGGCAGCTCCTCAGGATGCGTCGCGTCTTCGGATGAATCATTTGCGAACGCTACGTTATTATCTTTTAGTTGGCGACCATTCCCAAAAATAATTTGGCTCATGCCGTTTCCAAAGTTCCTTAATTCCTGGTAAATAGGCGAGACTGCTTGTGTCACAATGGGCGGCGTAAATAATACTGCACTAAACAATACGAAGGCAGTAAATACGGTGATTACCTCGTATCGTCGCAGCCATTGTCGTGCTTTTCGGCGTTTAGCTAGCTTCAGAAGCCGGGGCTGGATTTTGCTCCAGGATTGTTGCTTATAACCATCTGTATAGAGAGGAAGCTCCCTGGCGGCCTCTTCAAAAGCTTCATCAAACAGGACGTTAAACTCCGCGGGATATACGGGTTCGCGGGGACTGCTTCGTTTCAATATGGTCACCCCACTCTTTAAACAGCATTTTTTTGATTCCTTCTCGGGTACGGTGCAATCGCTGCCTGACGACATCTTCACTGACGTTCAGCCTTTCGGCGATTTCTTTATAGCTCAGACCCAGCTTCCAGCGATATTCCATCAATAATCGGTATTCCGGCTTTAGCTTTTTTAAGTGTTCGACAATAGCCTCTTCCATTAATTTGGTTTCAACCATGGTCTCGACAGAGCAGGCCGAGTTGATGAAAGGATCTATTTCTATATAAACACTGTCCGTATCCAAATGGTTACGGTACTTTTTACTTTTTCTTAAAAAATTAATAGCTGTATTTCGGGTAACAACCTTTAGCCAGGATTTCATTCCAACTTCGCTGTCGAAGGCAGGCTTATTATCTACGACTTTGAGAAAAGCTTCTTGTATAATGTCTTCCGTTGTTTGATGATCCTTAACGATATAATAGACAGATCCATAAACAAGATCGTAGAAAGCATAATAAATCTCTTCCTGAACGTTCTCCGCCAAGTCGTTGAAATCAGCGACGAGCAACCACTTCAGGCGTTCAGACATGATTTTCTCCTCTCCAATTCCATAAAACCATATTTCATATTCACCTATTAGCATTCTACATGATTTTTGGTGTCAGAGGAATCTTTTCCCTATAAAAGAAAACTTAAACTGAATTGTGAATCTTTCTATTCATCTGTTTTGGGGAGATGACGCGAGGAAGACTTTAATCTACAATGGAGTAGTTGATTGTCCTACAAATAGAAATGGTTGCATCAGGAGAGGAGCTGTGCAAGTAACATGAAACGTTTGGTATGGATGGGATGTTGGGCGTATCTACTGATTGGTCTGGCGCATGTTGTTGTTGGATCGATTATGCCCAATTTGCTTGAGTATTATGGTAAAGAATACACCGCCGGCGGAAGTCTTATTTTTGCGCAATTCGCTGGATTTCTAGTGGGAGTTCTTATATCCCCATTGTTAATATCTAATTTTGGTAAAAGAACAGGCCTTATTATCGCCACAGGTATGCTTTGTATCGCCGAAATATGCTACACTTTGCTGCTTCCTTGGGGATGGATGTATATCGTTGGAACGGTAGCCGGATTTGGATTCGGCATGATTGAAGCGGTAATCGGTACCCTGATTATCGTTGCAGTTAAGAAAGGAACCGCTGTGGCGATGAGCAAATTGGAGGTATTCTTCGGTATTGGAGCATTGGCCATGCCATTGATTGCCGGGTGGCTGATTCGAACTGAAATGTGGCGTTTTTCCTTCCTATTCATCGCGCTATCAGCCTTAATGATGCTACTTGCCTGGATGAGATGTGATTTTGGTGAATTGAATGATTTGCTGAATGCAAAGGGAGCGAAGCAGGAGAAGAAGGGGGCACTTGTTGCGCAATATCAAGGGATCCGGGGGATTTTGCTGCTCGTATTCACGGTTTTCTTCTTCCTTTACGTAGGAACGGAAATGAGCTTTGTGAACTTCCTGCCATCTTTGCTGATCGAGAAATTAGGAACGGATAAATCGACAGCGGCCTTTAGCGTTACTTTATTTTGGATGGCTATGACGATCGGCCGCGTGTTTTGTGGTGTTATTGCAGAGCGTATATCTTATGGCCGTTATGTGTTGTGGAGCTGCGCGGCAAGCCTCGTGTTGATCTCGCTTTTTTCAATTACTAGACAGCTATCGGTCATGTTTATTTTTATTTCACTATTTGGATTGTTCATGTCAGGCTTGTTCTCCATAGCCTTGGTCTTTGCAAGCAAATTACTTCCTGGTGCCGAGGAGTCTACGCCGAGCATATTGATCGCTGCCGGGGGCACAGGAGGGGCTATTTTACCGCTTGCTATGGGAAGCAGTATGGACATTGCGGGAGCAGACACGGCAGCCTGGATGTTATCTGCATTTGTTGCATTATTATTGATTTTAAGCATTTCAGCAATATTTATTGAGCGATTTCGTTCTAAACGTATTGCCGAAGCCTGAACCATTTGCCATAATCAAGGAGAGAAGAATGCGAAAGGGGACAACGAAGTGGGCTGGATGTATGTTGTGATTATAGTTATGGTCATCATCGCAGGTATTGGTACGCTCTTGGTGGGAACATCCAGACAGAATAAGACGGGGAACCCGAGCTATGATAAGCGGACGAAGAAGAACATGGTGGGGTTAACGGTAATGTATGCCGCGTCTATTGTTGTTATTTCCGTGTTGGTTGCGATGATTCTCGATTGATAATTATAAAGGATAAGATGCAAGAAGAGCCAAGCCAGCGTTAGGATTAACGCCAGCTTGGCTCTCGTTCTGTTCTTACGGAGTATTAGAATAATTAAATCGCCCAGTTACCTTTTGAAAAAATTTGTTCCTGCTTGCCATCCGCTGAAATTCCGTAGATATCCATTTCCGCTGAGCCAATCATAAAATCCACATGAACAAGGCTATCATTGATTCCCGCTTTCTGCAGCTGTTCTGGCGACATGCTTGAGCCGCCTTCCAATGTGAATGCATAACCAGCGCCAATCGCCAGATGATTGGAGGCATTCTCATCAAATAATGTGTTGTAGAAGAGAAGGCCAGATTGAGAAATCGGAGAGTCATGTGGAACTAGAGCGACTTCACCTAGATATCTCGAGCCCTCGTCCATCTCCAGCAGTTGTTTCAAAGTATCCTCGCCTTGTTCTGCTTTGAAATCAACGATTTTGCCGTTCTCAAAGGTTAGGGAGAACCGATCTATAATATTCCCGCTATAGCTCAGTGGCTTCGTACTGGTTACCGTACCATTGACGCCAGTCTTTAGCGGCGCTGTAAATACTTCCTCGGTCGGCATATTGGCCAAGAAAGCAACGCCTTTATCATTGTTGCTTTCCGCGGCAACCCATAAATGATCAACCGGCAGTTCAATCGTCAAATCCGTTCCTGGAGCGGTATAGTGCAGTTTTTTGAATTTCTTTTTGTTGAGGTAATCCGCTTTATGACTTAGATTAGCAATATGCTCCTTCCAGGCTGCTACTGGATCAGCCTGATCAACCCGAACGGTACGGAAGATTGCCTCCCAAAGCGCATCGACCTGCTGGTCCGCAGGTAAATGCGGGAATACCTTGGCAGCCCAAGCTTGGGAAGGAACGGCAACGATCGACCAGGTAAAATAATTAGCCATTTGCAGCTGGCGGTATTGGTTCATCGCTTTGTAATAGGTTTTTTGATAATTCGTCAGGCGCTCGGCCTTAACGCCATTCAGCAAATCAGGGTCAGAGGAGATGACATGCAGGATGGCTGCATTATTTTCTACATACTCCAACATTTCACCGGCATACCATTTCGGCTCGTCCAAGAAGGATTCATCAGCTGCCATATCATACCGCAAACGGGTGACAGTATCATCGCTCCAGTTCACTTTGACCAAGCGAGCTCCTTCGTTATAAGCTTCCTTTACAATTAGACGCACTAACTCGGCGGAATCCAGGGTCGCATTGATGATGAGGTTTTGGCCTTTTTGAATTTGAACGCCAATCTTAACAGCTAGTTCGGCATATTTCTGCAATTTCTGTTCGAAATCTGTCATATGATATCCCTCCATGGTTAATAGAAATTAAGCTATCCTTTATTGTACTACGAAACGGAAAGTGTATCCAAGTAACAATGATCTTAAGAGGATATTTACTGCGTTTGACCTAGCCAATGATGAAATCGCCCTCAGGGTACCGATACAGCTCCTTGCGAGATTTAGGCGTAGTTAAGGCGTAGGCCAAAGTTAAGGGGCCGATTCGGCCGAGAAACATAACCAATCCAAGAATGATTTTACTTAAATCTGTTAGTTTCGTTGTTATGTCTAGACTAAGCCCTGATGTGGCAAATGCTGAGGTCGTCTCGAAAAGCAAAGCCAAAAAGGTACGATCCTCAATGGCGGACAGGATCATAGCCGTTAAAATAACAAGGAATAATGCCAGCCAGGTTTGAGTGATCGCCCGCAGGATGGATACTTTGGACAAACGCTTGCGAAAGAATACGATATCTTCCTTTCCGCGAAGCATGGCATACATAGCACCGATTAAAATGGCAAACACAGTCACTTTGATTCCGCCGCCTGTCGAGCCTGGGGCAGCCCCGATAAACATCAGAAGGAGGAGTAGAAATTGCGTGGATTGCTGCATATCTGCCACACTCATCGTCGATACCCCACCAGAGCGTGTGCTGACTGAGTGGAATATCGAGGCGAAAACTTGATCCATGAGCGACAATTGCTGAAAATCCGGGGATTTAAACACCTCCATAACAAAGATCAATAGCGCTCCAACGACAATTAGGATTCCCGACACGGTAAGTACTACTTTGGAATGCAGCGACAATCTGCGGGTGACACGATAGGACAGCAAGTCCGACATAACGATGAACCCAATACCGCCAAGTATAATGAGTACAATAACGACAATATTGACAAAAGGGTCGCTGGCGTAAGCGGATAATCCGCTATAGGGACCATGGACAGAACCGAACAAATCAAAGCCTGCATTGTTAAAAAACGAGATACTGTGAAATACTCCATAATACAATGCTTGCCCAAGTGGCATATCGAACGACCATCTTGCCGCAAGCAGTAGAGCACCAACCGATTCAATAACAAGGGAATATAATGTGACTCGGCGGATTAGCGTGACTAGACCTTCCAGCGTATTTTGTTTCATGGCTTCCTGGAGCACCAGACGATCACGCAAAGAAATACGCCGATTAAAAGCGAGTGCAATCATTGTTCCCATGGTCATAAAGCCTAAGCCACCAATTTGAGCCAGTATCAGCAAAGTGAGTTCCCCAAATAAGGAAAATTGGGTCGCAGGATCAACGACAACGAGTCCAGTTACGCAGACAGCTGATGTGGCCATAAAAAATGCGTTGATTAGGTCGAGTTTCTCTCCGTTGGCTGAAGCTGGGCCTAGCGACAGTAGAAAAGTACCGATTATAATAATAATCGCAAATCCGAAGGTTAATATTTTGGCTGGCGATAAGGAATCTTGCTTTTTTTTGTGTTTCAGCACTAGGATACACCTCAATATCGAACTTCTTGAAATAGATACAAAACGTGTTACGATAGGTTAAGCTGTACAAATAACTCGGCTACGAGTACAGGTATACCGATTATAGAGCAAATTTCGCGAAATTTACACCGGATTATCGGTAAGCCATTATTTTATTTGCAGAGGAGAGTTGCAGCAATGGAACTGCACATCATTGAGGCTAATATGCTTAGACAAGAGGATGGTACTTACATAGGTAAAACTGTTTTTAAAGTGGAATCGCATAAAGCCAATTACGAAATTACCTTCTTTAGCAAAAAGGGTAACGACTGGGACTATAGCTTACATTACGCGGATGAACCGGGAATTGAGGAGCAGTTTCTTATCGTAGATGCACGAATTGAAGAGGATGATGAATGGTTTGATCGGCTGCTGGATGCTGCATGGGATACGCTGCCTGCGGAATGAACCGTTTGAATGAATAGATCCTGTAGGCAGAGGGGGAGGAGATTTCTTGCTACAAAAGCCATTTTATCGTACCTGCTTAGGAATCATTATGGTTCTAACCATTATCCTTTTATTATCTAAGGTTAGCTTTATTTTTATACCGATCGTCACTTTAATTAATATTTTGATTATTCCGGTCATGCTTTCTGGATTTTTGTATTATTTGCTTCGGCCGATTGTCCAGTTCCTGGAGCGAAAGGGATGGAATCGGCTGCTGTCCATTCTAACGATTTACTTGCTGTTCGCTGGAATAGTCACGGTTTTCCTTATCGTTGTCTGGCCTCCCCTGCAAAGGCAGGTGACCGATTTCGTGAACAATGTTCCGCTGCTTCTCAGGGAGCTGCAGTTGCAATTTAACGAATTGCGGCAATCCAAACTTTTCTCCATGTTCAGTGAAGAGAATGCACAGATCTCCGAGAAAATTACGGAATATATCAATTCGGTCATCGAGGCGGCGACGAAGTCGATTTCTCATATCATGGCTTTTCTCAACGAATTTTTTATCGTCGTAGGAACGGTGCCTATTCTGCTGTATTACATGTTGAAGCAGGATGACCGTGTAACGCCATCCTTACTTAGGATGCTTCCCAAACGTTATCGCCGTGATGGCGAGCAAGTCATCCATGAAATCGATAACGGGCTAAAAGGTTTTATTGCAGGACGCATGATAAGCGCGGTATTGCTTGCCGTTATGGGCTTTCTAGGTTTTTGGCTGATTGGTCTGCCATATCCGCTACTTCTAGCGATCGTTGGGGCGCTGTTCAATTTCATCCCTTACTTCGGCCCGTTTCTTGGAGCCATACCTTGCGTTATTGTTGCATTTACCGAATCACCATCCATGGTGTTGTGGGTCATTGTTATCGTTGTTGTTTCCCAGCAGATCGAGGGTAACTTGATCTCTCCCTACATTTACGGAAAAACGATTAATATCCACCCGTTGACAACGATCATTCTATTGTTGATTGCCGGTGATTTTGCTGGCATTCTCGGGATGATTCTGGCCATTCCCGTCTATATGATGGTCAAGGTCATTATAGTTCGTCTGTATCAATTGTTTATGGCTAGCAGGCAGGGGGAAGAGGACGAGGATGAGTCGGAGGATCTCATGCAGCATACGGCTGAATCTACGCAGGAGAAGGTACAACCTTAAGCTCATTTCCTTAGATGGTGAGGAATGTCATATCTCCCCCCCTATCCGTTGAGAGATGATTAAGCTACAGGCTATCATTAATTCTCGGGGGATGATAAGTATGGCAGCAACCGCCAAAGGCGGGAAGTACTTCTACGCATGGAGTACAATACTTCCTGACGGATCTTTTTACCTGCCGGATCAAGCCCTGCAGGAATACAATATTAAGCTGAACTCTAAAATTATTATAATGACGGGCCGCAATACGATGAAAGGCTTCAGCGTCGTTTGCAAAGATTTGATACCAAATTCACCGCTTGCCGCGATTTTTGACAGCTTACCTGAACTGCAGAGTTATTCGATTCCCGAAGGGCAGACCGTTACCTTTAAGGAGCGAATCTTCTGCTGGGCTCTGTTGAACCAGAGCCGATACATTACTTTGCCACTAAAGACATGGCAGCAGTTTGGTTTGCAGCCTGGTGACAAGCTGCTCTGTCTTCGGGCGACTCACTTGGCCTTTAATATTTTGTCAGAAGGTCCTTACATTGAACTGGCCAAGCAAATGAGGGATATTCTTGTGTATGAATAGTTCTTGAATTGTTAAGCTGATTACCACGATGGGCATCTATCCCTCCAGATGGAGTGGAAGATGCTTTTCTTTTTATATCCATAATGGGGAGGAAATTAGGTAATCCTACTTATTAGTTTACATAACAAAAGTTATGGTATGAGGGCGTTTAAATGTACATTAAATGGATTATGAAATGATCCCATAAAATCATCTAAAAAAAGGCCGAATCCTCCGGTGAAGAGGATCGACCTTTTTAGTCGATTAGCCAGAGCTGGCTTAATGCTCTTGTTTGATGATTTTAGCGACGTTGTTCAGCTTATTGCGGATAGGATGCTTGGTTAGCTTCTTGTTTACGATCTTGGCCTCAAAGCTAATAGTATCTCCAATTTCAAGTTCAACCTTCTTCATGGTTGCGCTATGGCTGGACCAAGCGTCGCCGATTTCCATTTCAGGATCGATGACAGCCACATTCTCGTAAATAACTACTTCATCATCATTATCGGAGAAATGGTTCGGTATTGTGGTGAACTCTTTGACCATAGCGATCAGCTTTACTTTGCCTTCGGGAAGCTCGATCCTCGCTTTCGTGGATTTTTTGCCGCTGTCCTTTGCGCTCACTTTGGCTGCTTCCACTGCGTTGTTCTTTGCTTTGTCAGTTTTTTCGTTCACTGCCACCTTGGTAGGAGCTGCTTTCGATTCAGCTTTGCTTTCATTTTTTATCGCTGTCGTGGCTGCTGGATTGTTATCGCCTTCGGCTGAAACAGCCGTGTCTACAGCTTTTATGCCATAATTCGCAGCCTGCATTTCCTTTAGATAAGAAGGATGGATACAGTGCTTCTGATTGTTGCCCAATTGAATGACAGCCGTAATATGATCAACATAGCCAACAATGCTGCAAGCTTCATTTAATCCGTGCCCTTTATAATAAAAAGCTTTCATTTTAGCTGCCTTGTTGGATAGCAGGCCCCATTCCTTACACTTGTCCATCAACTCCGCTTCATCCGCGAAGGTCGTATACGTATCAGGTTCGATCATAAACGTATGCACCATGTTTTCTCCGCCTTTATTGTTTATTCCCTACTATTTTAACATGTTTTACAGTGAAAGCAGCATTTGTCCGCACCCATTCAAGGTCGATACCACGGATCGAAATAAATGAATTATAATTTTTAGTTTAGAAATCTTGCTTTTACATTGATAAACCGTTCAAAACAACGGATCAGGAGTTATACTTGCTAGGGAGGGGAAAAAGTGATGAGAAAATTGGGTCAGCCGCTAACTGATGAGAAATGGCAGGCTATCGTTCAGAATGATACTTCTTATGATCATCAGTTTATATATGCGGTGGAGTCGACCGGTATTTTTTGCAGACCATCCTGTAAATCCCGACCGCCGAAGCGGGAGCATGTGCGAATATTTGACAACGCGCAGCAGGCTCTGGCTGCAAGTTTCCGTCCTTGCAAAAGATGCAAGCCGCTAAGCGGGACGCTGCCTGAGGACGAGTGGGTTGAACAGATTGCAGGATATATTGAGGCCCATTATACACAGAAACTGACGTTGGACATTTTGGCCGATGTGTGCCACGGTAGTCCTTACCATTTACATCGTACGTTCAAACGTGTTAAAGGAGTGACCCCGGCTTTTTATATACAGCAGAAGAGAATAGATAGAGCCTTGGAATATTTGCTGAAAACGGATCAAGCAATTTCTGAAGTGGCTTTGAAGGTAGGTATGGGTAGCACATCTTATTTCATAACCGTATTTAAAAAAAATTATGGGACAAACGCCCGCAGAATACCGAGCCAAGAATATAAATTAATCTCATCGGAGGTGTTGAATCATGAGATTGACAAATAGAGCTGCGTTGTATTGGACCAGGCTGTGCGTGGATAACTGGAATATTTATTTGGCTGCCACAGATAAGGGGCTGTGCTACGTAGGTTCCCATGATAAGTCCTTTGATGAGCTATCCGCTTGGGCGAACCAAAGATATCCGAGATATCCGTTTATTGAGAACAGGGAGAAGCTGCAGCGCTATGTGGAAGAATTAGCCCGATACTTGCAGGGAGGACTCCAGAGCTTCTCCGCTCCGATTGATGTCAAGGGCACATCATTTCAACAATCTGTATGGAAGGCGCTGTGCGAAATTCCCTATGGACAAACATGTACTTATTCCGATATCGCACTTAGAATCCATAAACCAGCCGCAGTTCGTGCTGTTGGAGCAGCTATCGGAGCCAATCCTTTATTGATCGTCGTACCGTGTCACCGTGTCACCGGGAAGAACGGTGCGCTTACCGGTTACCGTGGCGGACTCGATATGAAAGCACGACTGCTCAAACTAGAATCCGAATTTTAAACCAAAATGTTATGCGCCGTAAAATATTGTGTTAAAATGTTATAGATAATTCTAAAACAAGATTTCTAAATATTTGAAATTATGCAAATATAATGCATTATACCTATTGTTTTCTTGATTATTCTCGACTAATCTGGGGATGGGAGACGATATTCACAGATCTGTCAAAGAATGCAGACGTGTGCATTATCTCACCACACCTTAATCGGGAGGATGAATTGTATGAAGAAGAAAATTAGCTTTTTCCTCGCATTATCGTTAGTGTTGACGCTATTTGGAGCGGTTCAAGCTTCCGCAGCGTCCATAACGGTAGACTCTACAATTATCGTTAAGGCAGGAGAAACGTTTGATGGTAAGGGCCAAACCTATGTTGCCAACCCGAAGACCCTAGGTGACGGCAGCCAAGCCGAGAACCAAAAGCCGATTTTCCGTTTGGAAGCGAATGCAACACTGAAGAATGTCATCATCGGTGCGCCAGGAGCTGACGGAGTTCATTGTTACGGGAATTGTAATGTTACTAACGTCACTTGGGCAGATGTAGGTGAAGATGCACTCACTCTGAAATCTTCTGGAACCGTTAACATTACGGGTGGTGGAGCTTACAAAGCTTACGACAAGGTGTTTCAAGTGAATGCAGCCGGTACGATCAATATTAAGAACTTCAAAGCGAACGATATCGGTAAATTGGTTCGGCAAAACGGAGGCACATCATTCAAGGTAGTGATGAATGTGGACAATTGCGACATTTCCAAAGTTAAGGATTCGATTCTGCGCACAGATAGCAAGTCAACGACCGGAAAAATAACGAATACGAGATATTCTAATGTCCCGACCTTGTTCAAAGGTTTTGCATCCGGCAATACGAGCCAGTCCGGAAATACGAAGTATTAATTTAAACTTCATATGATAAAAGCCACGGCCTGCAATGGACATGTTGTCTCTTGCAGGCTTTTTGTTTATTTTAAATATAAATGTTGACCTTCACGCTACGTCAAGGTGTACAGTGTAAATTGTCAGGAGGTGATCCCATGGAATACACCGTGCAGAAACTGGCCCGATTAGCAGGAGTGAGCACAAGAACGCTTCGTTATTATGATGAGATTGATATTCTTAAGCCGGCAAGAATCAACTCGTCAGGATATCGGATTTATGGCCAGATCGAGGTAGACCGATTACAGCAAATTTTATTCTATCGAGAGCTGGGTCTTCCGCTAGAGCAAATTAAAGCGATCGTGAACTCGCCTGCATTCGACGGCGTTGCTGCGCTTCAAGAACACCGTGAGCAGCTACTTGACAGAAAACGGCAATTGGATATCCTCATCTCTAATGTGGACAAGACGATTGCTATGCATGAAGGGAGAATATATATGACTGATCAAGAGAAGTTCGAAGGGTTTAAACAAAAAATGATTGACGATAATGAACGCAAATACGGTAAGGAAATTCGCGAGAAATATGGGGATGAGAAGGTCGATCGATCCAACGACAAATTGCGAGCCATGACACAGGAACAACAGGAAGAGGCTGAGCGGCTAGCGGCAGAGGTGCATCGGGTGTTGGCCGTGGCCTATAAGACAGGCGATCCTTCTAGTCAGGCAGCCCAGCAAGCGGCTAATCTGCATAAGCAATGGTTGTGCTATTATTGGAGCGAATACAGTAAAGAAGCTCATGCTGGTTTGGCGCAAATGTACGTGGATGATGAACGATTCACGGCATATTATGACGGGCAGCAGCCAGGAACGGCACAATTTTTGCGAGATGCCATCTTCATATATACGGGGATAAAACAATGAAAATGAACGCTTCCCATTAAAAAAGGCTCTACGCCCCTGGCGTGGAGCCTTTTTTCGCTTGAAGGGAGAACGCAAAGGAATTATTAGTTTTACTAATCAAAGATATAAGATCATTCTAATTGACCGCCTGAGCACGCTATGATAAGTTTTATTTAATGATAAATTAGATGGTAATACTAGGAATTAATTAAAATTCTATGTATGACTGCGCGAGGTGGGATATTGTTGGAACTACAAGTTAGTAACAGTCCTTTTAGTCAGGAGCAAGCAGAGCTGCTCAATCGTCTTCTTCCTACGCTATCGGCAAATCAGCGCATTTGGCTCAGTGGATACTTGACTGCATTGCAGGGCACTGGTGCAGTAACGGCTGCAACTACGCTTGTTCAAGCAGTGGCTGCTGCGGAACCGGCTATTTCCAAGGAAGTAACTATACTTTACGGATCG
Source organism: Paenibacillus lentus (assembly GCF_003931855.1). Taxonomy (NCBI): domain Bacteria; kingdom Bacillati; phylum Bacillota; class Bacilli; order Caryophanales; family Paenibacillaceae; genus Paenibacillus; species Paenibacillus lentus. The sequence goes on from NZ_CP034248.1 coordinate 3,509,331, forward strand.
CAGACAGGAAATAGCCATGGCCTGGCTAACAAGCTGTCCAAGAAGTTGGAAGAACAGAGCTACCAGGTGACTTTGACGTCGATGAGTGATTTTAAGCCGAATGGACTAAAGAAAATTGAGAACTTATTTATTGTTGTCAGTACGCATGGTGAAGGAGAGCCGCCAGACAGTGCTATTCCATTTTATGAGTACTTACATAGCAAGCGTGCGCCAAAGCTGGAGGGACTGCGTTATTCCGTCCTTGCGCTCGGCGATACTTCCTATGAATTTTTCTGTCAAACGGGGAAGGATTTTGACAAACGCCTGGAGGAGCTCGGCGGTGAACGAATAACTCCACGCGTGGACTGCGATGTCGATTTTGATGAGCCTGCTGCAGAATGGATGGGCCTTGTTCTGAGTGAGCTCGGCAAACGATCTGCGTCAGTCGCTGCCGTGGCCAGTGTTAGCACGACTTCGGCAAACAGCGTTACGGAGTCTGAATTTTCGAGAAGCAATCCTTTTAATGCTGAAGTTTTAGAGAACCTGAATCTTAACGGCCGTGGAGCTCAGCGGGAAACACGCCACATCGAGCTCTCATTAGAAGGATCTAACCTTAACTATGAGCCAGGCGATAGCTTGGGGATTTATCCGGAGAATCACCCGCTGCTCGTTGATGATTTGATTGCAGCTATGGGTTGGAACGGCGAGGAAATCGTCACCGTGAATAAGAACGGCGAACAGCGGAGTCTGCGTGATGCATTGCTGCGCTATTACGAAATCACGGTTCTTACGAAGCCATTGTTGGAGCAAGCCGCACAGCTCAGCCCAAGCCAAGAGCTAAAGCAACTGCTTGAGAAAGGGCGTGAGCAAGAACTGCGTACCTATTTGGCTGAACGCGATTTGCTCGATTTGGTAACGGACTATTCTTTTGCTGGGGTGAGTGCTCGCGAGTTCATTTCGATTCTAAGAAAAATACCTGCCAGACTTTATTCGATTGCCAGTAGCCCCAAGGCATATCCTGAAGAGGTGCACCTGACCGTTCGTTCTGTGCGCTATGAAGCCCACGGTCGCAAGCGCTACGGTGTATGCTCTGTGCAGCTTGCGGAACGGGTAGAGCCCGGGGATACATTGCCGGTTTTTGTTCAACATAATCCAAGCTTCAAACTTCCCGAGAATCCGGATACACCGATTATTATGATCGGTCCAGGGACGGGGGTCGCTCCTTTCCGAGCTTTCCTTGGGGAGCGTGAAGAGACGGGGGCGACCGGGAAAAACTGGTTGTTCTATGGAGACCAGCATTTCGCTACGGACTTCCTATATCAGGTGGAATGGCAGCGTTGGCTGAAAGACGGCGTGTTGAGCCGGATGGATGTCGCGTTCTCTCGTGACACTGACAAGAAGGTCTACGTTCAACACCGGATGCTTGAGAAGAGCCGGGAGGTTTATGAATGGCTGCAAGAAGGAGCCGTGGTGTATGTCTGCGGGGACGAGAAGAAGATGGCCCATGACGTGCATGCTGCATTGGCTGCGATTCTTGAGCAGGAGGGCGGTCTTAGCCCGGAGCAGGCTGCGGAATATTTGACTCGAATGCAGCAGGAGAAACGTTATCAACGGGATGTGTACTAAGCGGGGAGTCCCGAGGATTTCGAGAGGAGAATTGCCAATATGTCAGATAACAACTTAATGTCGCCAAACAGTGCGCCGCACAGCGATGTTGAAGATATTAAAGTTAGAAGTAATTATTTACGTGGAAGTCTAGTAGAGACACTTGAGGATCCAATTACAGGCTCCATCCCGGAAGATGATAACCGGCTGATGAAATTTCATGGGAGCTATATGCAGGATGATCGTGATTTGCGAAATGAGCGTCACAAACAAAAGCTGGAGCCAGCCTATCAGTTTATGCTTCGGGTACGTGCGGCAGGCGGAGTCGTTACGCCAAAGCAGTGGCTAATGATGGACTGCGTGTCCCAGAAGTATGGGAATGGAACTATTCGTTTGACCACTCGGCAATCCTTCCAGCTCCATGGTGTTATCAAATGGCACTTGAAGAAAACCATTCAGGAAGTGAACGAGTCATTGCTCAGCACGTTGGCCGCATGCGGCGACGTTAACCGTAACGTGATGTGTAACCCAAACCCATACCAATCGGAGGTTCATTCCGAAGTATACAAATGGGCGAGCAAAGTAAGCGATCATCTAGATCCGAGAACGAATGCTTATCATGAGATTTGGCTTGACGGTGAAAAGGTGATCGATAGCAATGACAGCCAAGTGGAGCAAGAGCCTATTTATGGCCGTGTCTATTTGCCGCGTAAGTTCAAAATTGGCGTAGCTGTACCGCCATCGAACGATGTTGATGTTTTTTCGCAGGATTTGGGGTTCATTGCGATTGTAGAGAACGGAGAGTTGAAGGGCTTTAACGTCTCCGTAGGCGGCGGCATGGGAATGACGCATGGAGATCCGAAAACCTATCCGCAGGTATCCAAAGTGATTGGCTTCTGCCTGCCTGAGCAAATGATAGATGTCGCGGAGAAGACCGTCACAATTCAGCGCGATTACGGTGATCGTTCCGTTCGCAAGCATGCCCGCTTCAAATATACAATCGATGATCGGGGAATCGACTGGTTTGTTCAAGAGCTGTCGAATCGGCTTGGCTGGAGTTTACAGGAGGCAAGACCGTTTCATTTCGAGCACAACGGTGACCGCTACGGTTGGGTGAAGGGCAGCAACAACAAGTGGCATTTTACGTTATTTATCCAGAACGGCCGCATTAAGGATGAGGAAGATTATAAGCTGATGACAGGCTTGCGGGAAATTGCCAAGGTGCATACGGGCGATTTCCGCCTGACACCGAACCAGAACCTGATTATCGCAAATGTAAGCAGTCAAAAGAAAGGGAAAATTGAAGGTCTTATTAAAGAATATGGCCTGACGGACGGCTTGCACTACTCCGCCTTGCGGAGAAACTCTATGGCATGCGTAGCGTTTCCAACCTGCGGACTCGCTATGGCTGAGTCTGAGCGTTATCTTCCATCCTTGCTGGATAAGATTGAGCCCATGCTGGAGCAAGTCGGCTTGCAGGATGATGATATTGTAATACGGATGACTGGCTGTCCGAACGGCTGCGCCAGACCGATGCTCGGAGAAATTGCTTTTATCGGCAAGGCACCCGGGAAGTACAATCTTTATCTCGGTGGCGGATTCTCTGGCAACAGGCTGAATAAGTTATATAAAGAAAACATCGGTGAAGATGAAATATTAGAATCCTTGCAGCCGATTATTACGCAGTATGCCAAGGATCGCGAAGAGGGCGAGCATTTCGGCGACTACGTCATCCGTGCTGGTTATGTCCAGGAAGTGACGGATGGTCAGAACTTCCATTCTTAACAGAATCGATGGCAACGAGGGTCTTTCCAGTAGGAGAGGCCTTCGTTTTTTTATCATGATCAGTAAACATTGGTTTGTAATAGAGCATTTTGCATAATTCCCTATTTGAGAATTGAATAGCAGAACCTAGACCTAGTTGGTGGTGCATTTTCAGCTAAATCCACTCGGTTTTCAAAAATGGGCAGACCTGCAGAATTTTCTGCGCATTCAAAATTTTAAGCAGCGACTTTTCTGTATTTCTGAGCCATTGCCAGGGCAGAAGCCAGCAATACAATTGCATTTAAATATTGGTGAGTTATGACTTTCTCTATGCCCCAAACATGCATGGCGTCTGCGGTCAAATAGGTTTTCATTCGGGAGTTGCAGCGTTCTACACTCGTTCTTTCTTTGTAAAGTTCTTGCCAACGTTTCGTGTTCCGGTGCGGACTTGAATAACGGCGCAAATCGCTTTTTGTATCAACCTTGAGCACCATTCCATAGTTGGAAGATGAACAGGCTGCCATCCCCAGCGGACAATCCACCTTGCCGGTCGCATGGGGACACCGGAATTTCAGGTGATCGCCATCTACTCCCCAGTATGTCATGGCAAAACCCATGGAGCAGCAAGGTGTACCGTTAGATGTTATACCTGCAGGCGGTTCCTTCTCATTGCGAAGATTCATCGGGATAATCGCTTGCGCTTTGAGCTTCCGTGCCGCTTCATAGTTTTTAAGTTGGTCATACCCAGCATCAAACACAAAGAACTTCACTTTCGCATCGGCAGCCACTTGTTCCATAAGAGCGGGTGCCAGATCACCGTCATTGACATGAGCCGGTGTAACCGAGAGGGCCAGGGGCAGTTCGCTAGCGGTGTCGACAGCAAGATGAAGCTTATAGCCGAACCACTTGACCTTGTTACCAAAGGAGTCAAACTTCGCGCCCCAGTTGGCATTCCCCGTCAGCTCACTTTTGCGCTTCGGCTGTTTCTTCTCGTAGGCATGGATCGCTGCGCTGTCCATCGCCACGTGACTTCCATCGATGATTCCTTCCTGCTTACAGCGTGTGACGAGATCCTCAAACAGACGTTTTGCCAATCCCTTATTCGTTAGCTCAGTGAAAACGCGGCTTAATGTGGCGATTGATGGAGCTTTTCGATCAAGCCTGAGTCCGCATTGGTAACGGAAACGAAGATCCATATCCAGACGACGATGCAAGCCACTAAATGTATCCATGTTCTCCAGCGGCGCTGCAAGCAATGCGCGAAGAATCCCTTGTCGGCAGTGCCCATCGGCACCTCGGGGTGAATGACTTCTCAAATCTTTAGCATATGGCCGTAAGTCCAGGGCACTGAAGAAGATAGGCAAACGTTCTTTAAATTCAAGTTTTTGAAGTTCTTCAAAGGAAAATAGACTTTCTTGTAGAATATACATAGTGACTTCTCCCCCTTGGGTTTTCTTGTTTTGTCACTTGAAAACTTCTCCAAGTTGGGGTGAAGTCCTTTTTTTATGTTTGAAAACCTTTGTCTAGCAAGGGCTCAGGTTAATGCAAAATGCTCAATAAAATAAGGGGAAGGGATACTTTCATAGAAATGGCTCTAATCAATTAATCTATTATATAATTCATCTGATTAATTATATATCGACAATAAAAAAACTTATAAATGCCACGAAAAAAACCACAATATGGACTGTAAAATGTATGCTTTAGGGAGGTCATTTCTTTTTTTGCCTTGAAAAGTTAATTATTGACATCAAAAAAATATTATGTCATTATTGTGTCAATATTGAATCTATGAAACTAAAATTGAATACGAGAGGAGCGCCTATGAAGATTAAAGATATGATGTATGTGGCCTTGTTTGCCGCAGTCATGGCTGTTTTAGGTTTGCTGCCTCCTATTCCACTCCCGTTCATCCCGGTGCCGATTACTGCTCAAACCTTGGGAGTCATGTTGGCTGGCAGTATATTAGGTGCTAGATTAGGCGGGTTAAGTCTGTTCATATTCATTATCATCGTCGCTGCAGGAGCGCCATTATTGCCCGGTGGAAGAGGGGGCTTAGCCGTCTTTGCAAGTCCTACTGGAGGGTACATTTTAAGCTGGCCGATCGCAGCATTGATTATCGGCTATTTCGTACAGCGAGCGTCGACACGCATTAACCTTTGGAAGTTGATTCTGATTAATTCGTTTGGTGGAATATTAGTTATTTACGCCATTGGGATTCCTTACATGTCTATCATTACGGAGGTACCGATGGGGAAGGCTGCACTTGGCAATATTACCTTCATACCAGGCGACTTGCTCAAGGTCGTGGTTGCTTCACTCATTGCGATTCGAATGCTAAAGGTAAATCCTCATATGCTTCATCGTGAAAGCAGCCGCTCACATAAAGCATAACTCCAACAAATTGCGAATGAAACGTTAGGTTTGCCAAAGCAGGCAAACCTTTTTCGACTAACGCTAGAATTTTTTTCGGACGTTACACAACATTGGAGGTTATGCTCATGATTCAATTCTCGGATGTTTCATTTCATTATCCGCACCAAGACACCATAATCCGCAATCTATCTTTTCAAATTCATTCAGGAGAATACTTAGCGATTGTAGGAACCAACGGAATTGGCAAATCTACGGTAGCCAAGCTGATGAACGGCTTGCTGCAGCCAACGGAGGGCCAAGTCAGATTTATGGATTATTGCACGAGCAATGATGAAGAGCTTGGGATGATTCGCGAAAAAGTAGGCATGGTATTCCAAAACCCGGAGAATCAAATTGTCGCCTCTACTGTTTTTGAAGATGTAGCATTTGGTTTGCAAAATATTTGCTTACCTTCTGATGAAATCTTTGCGAGAGTCGGAGAAACGTTGGAGCAAGTAGGGATGCTGGAATACATTCATGCTGATGTCGACTCCCTATCCGGAGGTCAGAAACAGCGCATAGCCATTGCCAGCATTTTAGCCGTAGATCCCGAGGTCATTATTTTTGACGAGTCTACTTCGATGCTCGATCCCGAGGGCAAGGCGCAGGTTCTTCATCTAATCAAACAATTAAATCAAAAGGGAATCACCATAGTAACGATCACTCACGATATGGAGGAACTGTCCGAGGCATCCAGAATCCTTGTGCTAGATCAGGGCAGCATCCGTTACGATGGGACTCCCGCTAAGCTATTCGAAGAGGATTATCGAGAGATACCCGGTCTCGCGGCTCCCTTTATTGTAAATATGAGAGATGTCTTAAGCAGCAAGGGAATTCCTTTGCCGCGCACGATATTTTGCATGGAAGATTTGGTGGATCATTTATGGAAATTACATTAAGAAACGTATTTTTTGCATATAACGAGGGGACGCCGCTGCAGAACGAGGTTTTACGAGATATCAATCTCACTCTGGAGAGCAATAAGATTATCGCGGTCGTAGGACGTACGGGTTCCGGGAAATCTACCTTTGTGCAGCATCTCAATGGCCTTTTGCACCCTACAGGGGGCAGCATCGACGTGGGCGATATCAGGATTGTGCATGATAGTAGAAGGAAGCCACTTCTCTTCGACAAGGTGGGCATGGTCTTCCAAATGCCTGAGCACCAGTTGTTTGAGGATACTGTTCTCAAAGATATATCGTTCGGGCCCAAAAATTTGGGTTGGCCGGCAGAGCTCATTCACAGCAAAGCGCTGCAGGCGATGCAAATGGTAGGCTTGGATGAGACCTATTGCGATAGATCGCCATTTGAACTTAGCGGGGGAGAGAAGAGAAGGGCTGCGATCGCGGGAGTCTTGGTGATGGAGCCGTCCGTGCTCATACTGGACGAGCCTACGGTTGGACTTGATGCAACTGGAAAGCAGTCTCTTATGGAACTAATGTTGGATTGGCACAGGGATAAGCAGCGAACCATCATCATCGTAACTCACGACATGAATTTATTAGCCGAATATGCCGAAGAGGTCATTGTTTTCGAAAGCGGTAAAGTAAAATTGAAAACGGATCCATTGACGCTATTCACCACGCATCGGCGTGATATCGAAGCTTTAGGGTTAAAACCTCCGATCGCGCTAGAGCTCGTAGAGAAATTAAACGCTAGGCTTAGTACGCCTATTCCGGTGAATTCGATCAGGCAGCAAGCGATACAAGCGCAGATCGCTGACTATTTCCTTATTTCCTGCGGAAAACGGGGGAGTTAAAGTATGGCTTTATCCAATCAATTGATTTTCGGCCAATATATCGACAGGAAATCGATCATCCATGAGCTCGATCCAAGAACCAAGCTTCTAATTGTGATGTCATTTATGATTACAGCGTTATTTCTTGCTAGTTTTGTCGCCTATGCCGTATTTACTCTTATCGTTGTTGCCTCTATTATCGTTTCCAAGATCCCGGCTTCATACATCGTCAAAGGGCTAAAGCCCGTATGGCTGATCATTATCGCAACTTCGATCTTTCATATCTTTCTGACACAGGGCGGCGAAGTGCTATTCAGAATAGGAACCGTCTTCATTTATGAAGAAGGCGTAATCAAAGCCATTGCAATAACGGTACGAATTATCCTATTGCTAATCATTGCTACCTTGCTGACCTTGACAACCAAGCTGACCGACCTAACGAACGCCATCGAATCACTACTTTCACCTTTCAAAAAAATAGGTGTCCCCACACAGGAAATTGCCATGATGATGACCTTTACGATCCGCTTTATCCCCATTCTTATGCAGGAAACAGAAAAAATTATGAAAGCCCAGCGGGCTAGGGGCGTCAATTTTTCCTCCGGCAATATATTTAAAAGATTATTGAACTTCATCCCGATTATTGTACCGATTCTTATGATGGCTTTCCAAAAAGCGGAAAGCGCGTCGCTGGCTATCGAAGCACGAGGTTACCGTCCGGGAATGAGGAGAACGCAGCTTAGGAGACTGGCTTTACAGTCTATCGATTATAAGGCGATGGTTGTGGCCGGATTATTTGTGATCGTGCTAATCATACTCAGAATGTGAGGAATAACAATGAGAATAGTGTCTTCCAGCTTTCAGGAGTATCAAGAGCTTATATCCGTATCCCTTGGCAGCAAACCGGCAACAATGTGGATCAAAAACGCCCAATATCTAAACGTGTACACCGGACAAGTCGAGAGGGGCAACATTTATATTTCCACGAACCGTATCGCCTATGTCGGAGATAAGGAATTTGTAGCATCACCAGAGACGTCAATCGTTGAGCTGGAGCAGGAACAGATTCTTGTTCCCGGTTATATTGAACCTCATGCCCATCCCTGTCAAATGTACAACCCATTTACTTGGGGTGACACCCAACTTCGGGGCGGTACCGTTTTATCTATTAACGATAATTTATCCCTGCTTATGCAACTTGGCGAACACAGAGCGATCCAATTCATTGAAGAATTGAATGGCATAAGCCGCCATATGTTTCTGTGGTGGTGCAATTTTGATCAACTGCAGTTGAATAACCGGGATTCGCTGCAGGAATGGCTGCTTCATCCCTTAGTCGTGCAAGGAGGGGAGTTTACGGAATGGTTCAAGCTTCTTCAAGGCGATGAAGAGCTGCAGGAACGGCTGTATATGTTAAAAGGTAAGCATCGTATGAGGGTGGAAGGGCACTTGCCCGGCGTTTCCTATGAGAAAATCAGCGGTATCGCGGCGGCGGGGATCGGAGCGGATCATGAAGCCTTAAATGCGAAGGATGTCCTCAAAAGATTAAGGCTGGGGCTATATGCCACTCTGAGATATTCCTCGATACGTCCTGACTTACCGGACATTTTGCAAGGCCTGGTGGGTGACCCGCGCTTTAATTTGAATCGTGTCATGCTAACGAGCGATGGTCCTTCGCCAAATTTCACGGCAGCGCACAGCTGTGCCAGTATGATCAAGCTATGTATAGAAGCGGGCATTCCCGCCGCTGATGCTTACAGATTAGGTACGTTAAATCCGGCGACGTATTACGGCTTGGACGAGGATTTAGGCGGTATAGCTCCAGGCAAGCTTGCTTGCTTCAATGTTCTTTCTTCACTAAGTGATCCTACACCAATACATGTGATGCAGCAAGGGAAATGGCATGTCTGGAATCGGTGCCAAGTAAATCCTACCGATGAAGCCATGATTTCAGACTGGTTGAAGGCGTATTTTCCATCGTCAAGAATAACGGTAAACCTGACTCCTGCCCAGATCCGAGTGGAAACCGATATCGGCATTGAACTGATCAACGACGTGATAACCAAGCCATATGAGTTTACCGCCAATTCTGAACTGGATGCGGAAGAGTGTTTTATTTCGCTGCTTGACTCCCATGGCCAGTGGGGACTTCATACCCGTTTGAAAGGTTTTGCGACTGGAGTGGTCGCGCTCGCCAGCACCTATAGCGCTTCGAAAGACACTTTGCTAATCGGTAGAAATTTGGGCGTTATGTGCGATGTGTTGCGAGAGCTTAACGATCGAGGTGACGGAATACTGGCTTATTTTGCAAACGGTGAGCAAGTTTATATTCCGCTTCCGTTAGGCGGCACGATGAGCGCCGCGGATATGAGAGCTGTTAGCGATTGTCTGGAACGATTTACGGGATTAATGCGTGAGCACGGCTATCGTTTTCGTGATCCGGCTTATACGCTACTATTTTTAACCGCATCACATTTGCCCAACATCCGTATGTCCGAAAGAGGGTTGTATTTGGTCAAGAACGATGAGGTGATAATTAGTCCGGTACAACTGAATATCGATTAGCGCTTTTCACAACATTCAGTACGGAAGGTGAAACTTATGCTCATTACCGATGTTATTCAAGCTCATGCTGCTAGTCATCCGGATAAAATCGCTCTTATTATAGATAACACCCGAAAAACGTACAAGGAATTATATTGCGGAATCAAGATGGCGGCTCATGTACTACTTGATTATGAGGATGAATTAAATGATGATCGTGATACGATTGTCGGTTTTTTACTGAATAATAGCGTTGAATTCATACAATATTTTTTAGCTGCGACAAAAATCGGTTTATGTTCTGCCTTATTCGACCCGAAGTGGACTGACGTGAATATTGAAGCCATCATCCGCCAATGCCAGCCTGCAATACTTATCGTTGATTTCGATATACTGCCGCGCTTAACCAATATACCTCACACCGCAAAGCTAATTGTCATCGACTCCGATGCTTCGGCGCACTCGCCTATGATCGCCAAATACAACGTAACTGCCGACTGGATCTCATCCGAGCCTCACCGGTTTTCAACGAGCGAAAGCTTGTTTTATATGGGGTTCACCTCGGGAACGACCGGGCTACCCAAGGGATTTGTACGTGCCCAGCGGTCATGGATTGAAAGCTTCACCCGTGCGAAGGAAGCATTTTGTCTTGCTGATAACGATCATGTTCTGGGTACGGGGCCACTTGTCCATTCCTTAACGATCTATGCAGCGATTCAAACCTTGTACCTAGGTGGAACCTTCTACTTATCTCGAAAATTCAGGGCAGAGCTAGCTATAGAGACGCTTGAATCCAATCCAATTACCCATATTTATTTGGTTCCAACGATATTTGAAGCGATTTATCATGCGGCGATCTCTCGTTCGTATAAATTTACTTCAACCACCGTAAGGTCATTAATAACGACAGGCGATAAATGGACGCCGGAGTCGAAGCAAAAGGTGAATCAGATATTTTCCAAAGCCGGTATATATGAGTTCTACGGTGCTTCTGAGTTAAGCTTCGTGACGGTACTTGATCCGGTAGGGAACGAGCAAAAGCCGAGCTCCGTCGGCAAGCCGTTTAGCGGCGTTGAAGTATCCATTCGCAAACCTGACGGTGAAGAAGCAGGTGAAGGCGAGGTCGGCCAGGTTTACATCAAGAGCGGTATGATCTTTTCCGGTTACTTCGAGAATGAAGAGGAGACAAAGCAGGTCATTCAAGGCGAGTGGGCGACTGTAGGTGATTTGGCAATGAGGGATGCCGATGGTTTTCTCTATATGGTGGGCAGAAATAAGAACATGATTATTAGCGGTGGCCTCAACATTTATCCAGAGGAAATTGAGAAAGTGCTGCTTAAGCAGGAGGAGATAGCCGAGACAGTTGTTGTTGGCGTACCTGATGCGTACTGGGGTCAAAAAGTGGTGGCGCTTATTCAGTTCCAAGAGGGGGCAGTACTTGCCGATCAGGATATATTTGCGTTATGCCGAAAGCAGTTGGCCAGCTATAAATGTCCGAAGGAAATTATTCGGGTACATTCCTTTCCTTATACGACAAGCGGTAAAATATCGCGAACGAAAATTATTGACTGGCTAGCCGGAAGGGGGGTGTAGAGCATGGCTATTCCCGTTATCGTAGCGGCGAAACGAACCGCGATCGGCAAGTATGGTGGAATGTTCAAAGAGACTCCGCCCGAGGTGCTCACAGCGGAAGTGATCAAAGCCATCTTGAACGATATGCTCGTGCAGGCTTGCGAGATCGATGACGTTATCCTTGGAAATGTAGTCGGCCCTGGTGGCAACATCGCCAGATTGTCCGCTTTGACTGCACGGCTTCCGGTAGAGGTTCCGGGATTAACGGTGGATCGTCAATGCGGCTCGGGTCTTGAGGCGATCAACATCGCGGCTAGGCTTATTCAGGCCGGAGCGGGCGACGTGTATTTAGCGGGCGGTGTGGAAAGTACGAGCCGAGCCCCATGGAAGATCGAAAAACCACTTTTGTTATATAGTAGGGATTTGCCCGCCGTCATGAACAGAGCGAGATTCTCTCCGGATTTTATCGGCGATCCCGATATGGGCACCGCTGCTAACAATGTTGCGGACAAGTATGGAATCACTCGGGAAGAACAGGATTCATACGCGCTGAACAGCCATCGGAAGGCAGTGCAGTCGCTTCGCAGCGGACGGTTTCATCGTGAAGTCGTGCCGGTCACAATTACCGTTGACAAGGAAATCAGAACCATCGATAAGGACGAATGTCCTCGCTCGAATACGTCGCTAGAGAAGCTGGCTGCTTTACGACCCATATTTGAGGCGGACGGTACCGTAACAGCCGGGAATTCTTGCCCAATCAATGATGGAGCATCCATCGTGCTAATGATGTCTCTGGAGAAGGCGATGGCTTTGGGCATAAAACCGCTCCTAAAATATGTTGATTCGACAGTAGCCGGCGTAGATCCGCATTATTTAGGCATCGGGCCGGTTCCAGCGGTGCGGAAGCTGTTGGCCCGCAACCATTTGTCCGTAAAGGATATCGACATCGTTGAGTTCAACGAAGCCTTTGCCTCCCAGGTGCTGGCCTCTCTCCAGCAGCTGCATATCCCGCCAGAAATCGTCAATGTCGGCGGAGGAGCTATCGCGCTTGGCCATCCATACGGGGCCTCCGGAGCGATACTTGTTACGCGCATGTGCAGCGAAATGCAGCAAATGAAAGCGGCGAGAGGCATTACTACGCTCGGTATCGGTGGTGGAATGGGGCTGGCGACATTATGGGAGAAATGCGAATAGGAGAGGAGGAGGCTGTTTCATGCTGCTTGCCAATCAATCGGCTGCCATAACAGGCTCAAGCCGGGGCATCGGCCGGGCTATTGCGATAAGAATGGCACAGGAGGGCGCGAAGGTCATCGTCAATGGAACCGATGAGAGCCGAGTGCAGGCTGTAGTACAGGAGATTCGTCAGAGCGGTGGTATCGCCGTTGGCGTAGCCGAATCGGTGGGGACAATGGACGGGGGAGCAAAGATCATATCAACAGCCATCCAGCAGTTTGGCCGGATCGATATTTTAGTGAATAACGCCGGGATCATTCGCGATAAAATAGCACACAAGCTAAGTGAAGAAGACTGGGACGCAGTCGTCGATACGCATTTGAAAGGGACATTCACCTGTACGCGGGCGGCGCTTCCAAGCATGAGGGAGCATAAGCACGGCTGCATTATCAATATGACTTCAACAGCCGGTTTGCACGGAACGGTGGGTCAGCTCAATTACAGCGCGGCGAAGGCAGGCATTCTCGGCATGACCTGGACGCTGGCACTGGAATTGGAAAACTACGGAATCAGCGTAAATGCCATTGCTCCAGCAGCTTTAACGGATATGACATTGCCATATGTTGAGAGGGCGAGGAGGGATGCAGCATCCACAGGACAAAGCTTTAACGATGATTATTGGAAGCTCGGAACGCCTGAGGAGGCCGCCGAACTCGCGGTTGCTTTATCATTGCCTCAGAGCCGCGGCATTACCGGAGCTGTGTTTTCTGTAAATGGCGGTGATATTGGACTGTGGGAGCGGCCTCAGCATCATTCGCTTGCCTCACGTAAGGTAGAAGCCTGGGACGCCGTAGAAATTTTCAAGCAAGCTTTAACGAATATAACATAACTTAATCGCCGAATATTCTAGCGAACAACGAACATACGGAGGTGTGCTTTTATTGAAAACGAAACGGATATTCATCGGCATGATGGCCGGAATGGGGAGAGTGAACCGCTGCCTGCCAGTGGCGCTGAAGCTCCGAGAGATGGGACATGAGGTAGCCTTTACGATTTGGGGCAATGCGGGTGCGGCGATGGAGAACGTCGGTTTCCAATCGATTCCGATTCCATCTATTCCAGAACCGAAAGGACAGGTGTTCCATCCTAACTTTATGGATTTTAACCACTTTTTAGCGATGATGGGGTATTCTGACCCAGAATATATGACCAATGAGCTGGAGGCTAGGCTGCGCGTTACGACCGACTTCAAACCGGATCTCGTGATTACCGATTCCAGCCTGTCTGCTGCATTCATCGCTCGAAAGCTTGGAATCCCGCTCGTTTCGATCAATCAATCTTGTTCACTCCCCGGCGGCATGCCTTTTGCTCAGGATACTCCAATTGCTCCGGCTGCTTCTGAAAAAACGAATGGGAAAGGAATTGAAGGGAATTACGATGTCACCGGAGTGCTTAATGAAACGTTAGCTTCGCATGGAATGAAGCAAGCCGACCATGTGCTCTCATTTCTGGCAGGTGATCTCGCACTTGTCCCTAGCATTCCGGAATTTGATCCTGTAGACCAATCGGCATTATCTATTCCGTTGGAATATGTCGGGCCGATGGTGTGGAGAGATGATAGTATGGCAGGCATGCCGCCGTCTTGGCGAGAGCACCGAATCGGTACAAGGAATCGGCGTGTATTCGTATATACGAGCAGACTGGTCGAGTGGGGTGTTGAGAGCGGCGGGCATATTTTCAGAGAAGTGGTTCACGAGCTGGGCAATACGGCTACGGAAATTTTAATCGCTACCGGATTTAATCCGCTAGAGGGAAATGCTGTCGAGATCCCCCCTAATATAAATTTCACGACATATGTGTCTGGGGTCATGGCCGCAGAGCAAAGCGATCTTATGATCCATCATGGCGGTCACGGTAGCTGCATGACAACACTGTTAACAGGCACGCCTTCATTAATCATCCCTACCTGGGCGGAAAGAGAGTTTAATGCCAGGCAATTACAGGGCATCGGGGGCGGCCGCGTGATCAATCCGAAGGATATAACCGGTCTTCAACTGGCAGAAGTCGTAGAATCGATGCTGAACGATGAAGCCTTGGAACAGGCTCGTAAATTACAGCAAGATATTGTTGCGGGAAATTATGGAGGGGCCGAGCGTGCTGCTGAATTGATTAGTGAGCTGTTATAACCCAGCTTGGGGTATGTGAAAGACAATGCTGAGGCTTTATCTGCATCATACATGCCGATACCTTAAGAAAGGAGTCGTCGCCATTGAAAAGTGTTCTGAACATGATGAGGAATCCCGCAGTCTTGCTGCTGTCTGTTTGTATCTTTTTTATTGGCATGGGATATTCCTTGACCTTGCCCTTTATGCCGCTGTTCGGCGTAGAGAAAGTTGGCATGACGCCTTTATCGCTCGGTACCTTTCTGGCTGTCGGATCGTTGTGCGGCATTATTTGCAGTACCATAATTGGGAGATTGTCGGATAAGAAACCGGTCCGAAAATGGATCGTCATCGGCTCGTCAGCCTCGGCTTCCCTAGGGTATGTTTTTTATGCTTTCAATGAAAATTATGTTGTTCTATTCATCGTCGTCTCGACGCTGATTGCGGTTTCTTATGCAGCTTTTCCACAGCTGTTCTCGCTGGCCAGAGAAATTACTGAGAGGGAAGCGAGCGTCGACATCCCCGTCGTGATGTCCGTCATGAGGGCTCTTGTGTCGCTTGCATGGATCGTTGGTCCGGTTATCGCATCCTTCGTTATACAGAAATTTGATTATCAAGGCTTATTTCTTACCGTGGCGGCCATGTATCTCCTAGTGGGACTGTTCGTGTTGTTCTTGCCTGCGGAGACGCAGAATGTGAGACCTACAAATACCTCGACAGAACAGACAACGGCTACAAAAATCAACTTCAAAAATGTGCTCCTGTCACCTCATGTTATTTTTGCCTTGCTGGCTTTTATGGCATTCGAAATCGCCAATTCAATGGGAGGTATTGTCACTCCGTTATATATCACCCAGGATCTGAGCGGGGAAAAGCTTGATGTCGGGATCATTGCGGGAATCAATGCGGCGCTGCAGGTTCCGATCATGATCACTCTGGGACTTATGGCCAAGCGGTTTGGAAGCTCCCTCTTAATGAACTTTGCTGGTCTGTTCGGAGCCGCATATTATTTGTTCCTCATGCTGACACAATCGACAATTCATATTATGGCCGTACAAATTTTGAGCGCGATATTTATCGCCATTGTACTGGGGATCGGGATGACGTTCTTTCAGGATCTTATTCCCAAAATGGTCGGCACAGCAACCACATTGTACAATAACGCCAATATTATAGGCTCAATGGGAGGCGGTCTGCTAGCAGGCCTCATTGGTGAATATTATCCAATCAAAACGGTGATTCTCGCATCAGCCATCCTTTGCTTCATGGGGTTTGCCTTATTAAAAATATCAACCGTGAGCAATGCATCCAGGCTCCGGATAAAGAAAGGAGATTCCTATGAAGGCTAGCGTCGTCATATTGGCATATAATCAGCGAGAAATCATAGAAGTCTGTTTAACCGCTTTAACCCGGCAAAGACTGGAGGAAGACGACAGCTTCGAGGTCGTCCTCGTGGACAACGGGTCAACAGACGGTACGGGGGAAATGATTCAAGGAATAAATGTTGACTATCCGCTGAAATATCGGTATATCCCTAGAACGGAGCAATCGAACAGAGCTGTTTCTAGGAATCAGGGCATCGTAAGCGCTAGCGGCGATATCGTGATTTTGTTGGACGGTGATCAAATTGCTGCTGCTGGATTCATTGCCGAGCATTTGCGCGTACATAAATTTGCTGATAATAAGCTCGTGATCGGCTTTAGGCAATACCTGGAGCAAGGAGCGATTAACGGGGAACATAAGAATGCCCTGTTTGATGAGGCACATATGCCTCCGTCCGAGGAGGATGAAAGGTTCTGGTTAATGGAACGCTTCTCCGAGAATGCAGGCGCGTTTCGCACGGCCTGGCATCTGTTCTTTAGCTGCAATATTTCCGTTAGAAGGGAGCGGCTGATCGGTGTAGGGATGTTCGATGATAAGTTTAAAGGCTGGGGGCTAGAAGACAGCGAGCTTGGATATCGGTTAGAGCAAGCGGGAGGCTCCTTTATTTTCAATAAGAAAGCTCTTGTCTATCATGTATATCATCCTTCCGAATTCAATGAGGATCGGTTTATCGGCTGGCACGCGAATCTGCAGCATTTTATATCTTGCCACCCGGGTTTCGAGGTCGAGGCTCAAAAAATATTGACGGAGTTTTTTAACCCGGAAATTAGATTATCGTGGTGGGATTGTTATGTGCGATTCGAAAATGTTGTCCGTGCCTATCAGGGATATGAGGGTAGCCGTTATCCCGTTAGTGTCATTGTTGTTTATAGGTATAGTACCGAAGTGATTAAAGCTATCGTATCGGAGGCGGCAGCTAGGGAGGTAGCCGTTATCGATAAGACCGTTGAATCCAACCTCGATCTTGTATGCCAGTCGGTCAGGGAAGCTTATGACGTGCTCTATTATCAACAACCGACGGAGAAGCAGCTCGTTGAGTTATATCTCGGCTTTTCTTTACGAGGAATATGGAGACAGCAGGTTTTCGACTGAGCACAATCGAGGGCTAATTCGAGGAATAATTGAAACAGGTAAACGAACGCTTGAATGCGACTATCATACACAATCCCCCCGCTTGTGCCGAATTGAGGAACTGCTTCAAAAAAGTATCAGTCCTTCAAGCTTAGAGGTGGAATGGAATTTACCGCATTGAAACCCTATCGTTAATAGATGGTTGAACCTTTCAAAGGAGCTGAAGCGAGCATGAATTTTGAATTGACAGATGAGCAGAAGCATATCCGACACACAGTAAGAAAATTTGTGGAAGACGAGCTGATTCCTCTAGAGCAGCAGTTGCTTAGTAACGAGCGTGAGGGACGGGAAGGGATTAGCCGGCAGCAACTCAAAGCGCTGCAGATCAAAGCTAGAGGCCTTGGCCTCTGGGGAATCGAAACGCCTGAACAGTATGGTGGAGCCAACCTGGGCACAGTGACGAGTGCTATTGTGAAAATGGAGCTTGGCCGCACCTGCGTGCCTTTCGTGCTAGGAGGGGAAGCGGATAACATTCTGTTCATGTGCAATGAGAAGCAGATGGAGCGGTATTTGTATCCGGTGATTTCCGGCGACCGGCAATCCTGCTTCGCGCTGACCGAACGTTCTGCCGGCTCTGATGCAAACAATATTCAAATGTCGGCCAAACGTACGGTAGGCGGTTGGATCCTCAACGGGGAAAAGGTGTTTATTACGAATGGAAATGAAGCGGATTTTGCGATCGTATTTGCTGTTACGAATTCAGTGCCGGGAAAAAACAAAGGGATCACGTGTTTTCTTGTCGATCGCGAAATGGGCTGGACATCGGAACCCATCCCCACGATGGGCGGAGATAAAAGTCCATCTTTATTGACCTTTGACCGCGTGCTCGTACCGGATGAGAATGTGCTTGGCGAAGTGGATCAAGGGTTAGCGATGGCGATGCAATGGATCAGCAGAGGGCGCTGGGTTATCCCGGCCATCGCGGTAGGTGCCTCAGAGCGGCTGCTGAAAATGGCGATTGTTTATGCAAATGAAAGAGTGACGTTTGGCGAAGCGCTAGCCTCAAGGCAAAGCATTCAATGGATGATCGCCGACTCGGCGGTGGAGATCGAGGCTCTGAAATGGCTTGTCCTATATACGGCATGGAGAGTAGAGCAGCAGTTGGATGCGCGTCATCATGCATCAATGTCCAAGCTGTACGGGGCAGGAGTCGCCAACCAAGTTGTTGACCGTGTGCTGCAGATTTTCGGCGGCATGGGATATTCCAAGGATCTGCCCATTGAGCGCTGGTACCGGGAAATGAGAGTTTGGAGAATTTATGAAGGTACGGATGAAATTCAGCGGCTCATCATTTCCAGAAATCTGCTAAAGGGGAATATCCGGGTCGGCGAATGGGATTAAACGCGTACATATCTAGCCGAACCGCTGTAAGCCAATGTCTTATTCTCCGAGTTGAAGGAAAGAGAGGCATTACGTTGATCGATAAAAACCTCCAGCGAGCAATGAATGGATGGATAATTTTCTAAAGATGACTCATCGGGAGATTTCATATTCCTTGCAAGCTGTGATTCGGCGACGGACTGCACATTGACTTTGGCGTAGACGATATCGCCTTCCACAATCGGTGCATGAAAGCGACACTGAAGACCGCTCAGCTTCATATTTTCCGTTTGCAGCCCCTGCAGCATATTACCGATCATGCCTAATATGAGCATGCCATGAGCAACTCGCCCGGGCAAACCGAATTCATGTGCTTTCTGAGCATCCAAGTGAATCGTGTTGTTATCTCGAGATGCCTTGGCATAAGCGTGGAGCTTATCTCCGGTAATCGTGCCAAGGCAAACGTCGATCAGTGTCGATCCTGGCAAGAGAAGGCTCCTTTGATTCCAAATGTCATATAGCTCGGGGAGATCGGGGAGCAATAGCGACTTGCTCGTTGGATGCGGAACTTCAAGAGAAAAGGGCGCAATCGATTCTGGCTTATCCAATAGCAATAACGTTGTATTTGCATGTAGGATGGGGTGGGCTTGCGAGTTTGTCAGAATCATATCACAATCCAGCAGACACATAACCCCTTGAGAGCCTTTCTTTTTACGTATATTGGATAGGTGAATTTGATAGAACAGTTCCTCATTGTACTGGATATCGCGAATGTAATGAAAAGATTGCTGTCCGTGGATGATCATATTGGCGTCATGTTCGCTTGGCAGCCAAGGAACATAAATGCTCTGCCAAAGAACAATCGGATACGTAAATGGGATACGGGAAGCCTCGCAGCGAAATAGGGGAGGGAAGCCCTGAAGGAACGATTCAATTTGTGTCCTCGTTATAATGGTGCGCTGAGTTGGTGTTGAGGCTCCTAACCACTTTGAATTCATCATATTCATTTCACTCCAATGCTATGTTTTTCCCTAGCGAAATTTCCCAAATCAACCAGGTAAATCAACTATAATCTATGATTTAGTGTCGCATCAATATAAAAAGGAGAAAGGATCAACTCCATTTTATGAAATGACTCTGAAACAGGCAGAACAGACTTTTTAGGAAACTATCTCATCCTAGCTTGAAGCCATCACTTGATAGAGTAGTTAAATAAACAAAAAACAAAATTATGCAATAATAAATAAATACAAACGGGCATAAAACAATAAAAATTTATGTCTTTTTGTTTACTTTTATGGTATTCTAGCTTTAGAATTATGATAAACCTCACATTCTAAGGAGATTGGTTTGGATGAATAACTACATTGCCGTAGACATCGGCGCATCAAGTGGACGGCTTGTGATGGGAACGCTCCACAAGGACAGTGAGCAAATCCAGCTGCAAGAAATTCATCGATTCAGCAATTCCTTTACCGAGAAAGAGGAGCATGACTACTGGGACGTAGATTATTTATTCATGGAAATCGTGAAAGGTTTGCAGAAGGTGAAGAAGGAGGGGGTGGATGCCTGTACGCTGGGCATGGATACATGGGCTGTCGATTATGTACTCCTTGACGACAATGGAAAGCGCATTCATGAAGTGTACGCATACCGGGACAAAAGGACGAAGGAAGCTCCAGATAAGTTGCATCGAAAGATCAGCAGATCAGTGGTTTATAGCAAAACCGGGATTCAAGAGCAGCCGTTCAATACGCTCTATCAGTTATATGTACATGACAGCAATCAACTCCAGCGGGCAGACAAAATTATGATGGTGCCGGATTATCTTTACTATCGGTTGACCGGTAAACTCATGAATGAAATGACGAATGCATCTACGATGCAGCTTTTAAATCTGGATACTAGAGAGTTTGATGAGGACCTGCTAGAAATACTCAATTTGCGCCGGAGCCAGTTTGCTGAATTGACCGAGCCTGGCGTGAAGCTTGGCAGGATTTTGCCTGAGCTGCAGCGTGAGTACGATCTGCCTGACTGTGAGCTCATCGTTGTTCCAACACATGACACGGCCTCGGCGGTAGTAGGGGTACCAGCGCAGACGCATGGCTCCTGGGCGTATATCAGTAGCGGGACTTGGTCTTTACTCGGAGTAGAGCGGCCATCTCCACTGAATACACCCGAAGCGATGATTGCGAATTACACCAATGAATGGGGTGCCTACGGAACATATCGTTTTCTCAAGAACATTATGGGTCTCTGGATGATCCAGGAGGTGCGCAGAGAAACACAGGAGGACATCAGCTTTGCCGAGCTTGTAGAACTAGCTTTACGGGAAGAGCCTTTTCGGTATTTGGTTTACTGCAATGATAATCGATTCCTAAATCCTTCTAGCATGATCCAGGAGATTCGAAATTACTGCCTGGAGACAGGGCAGCCGTCCCCGGATACGATCGGCAAGCTGGCACGCTGTATCTTCGACAGTTTAGCGTTGACGTATAAGGACAGCATCCAGGAGCTGCAAAAATTGACGGATCAGTCCATCGAAACGCTGCATATCGTCGGCGGGGGCGCTAATAATGAGCTTCTTTGCCAGCTTACTGCGGATGTCGCTCAGGTGGAGGTGCTGGCTGGGCCAACCGAAGCTACGGCCCTCGGCAATATCATCGTCCAGATCATTGGCTCGGGGCAGCTGCACGGACTGGAAGAGGCTCGCCGATTTGTCGGCAACTCTTTTCACATAAAGAAATACAAACCTCAGCCCATACAAGGCATGGACGACATTACTTCGCGCTGGGAACAAATCAAAGCAAAAGCAAAGGCAAATCAACCTATATAAAATAACATTCGGAGGTAATTGTTATGGTGCAAAATTTGTGGGAATCATCCAGAGCAACCAATCTTCAGGGAGGTCTTGACCAGCTCGTATACCGCTCGAACCTGATCGGCTCTGATCGCCGGGTTTGCAACTGGGGGGGCGGCAATACTTCCAGCAAGACCATCATTCAAGATTTCAGAGGTCGGGATGTTAAGGTTATGTATGTCAAAGGAAGCGGTTCAGATTTGGCTACAATGAAGCAAGGAAATTTTACCGGCCTGCGCATGGAAGACATCCAGCCGCTGTTCGAGCGTGAGGAAATGTCCGACGAGGATATGGTTGCTTATTTAGCAAATTGCATGATCGATGCGAAGCATCCGCGGGCTTCTATAGAGACGCTGCTACATGCGTTCTTGCCGTTTAATCACGTTGACCATACGCATCCGGATGCCATTATCAGTTTGTGCTGCGCAGACAACGGAAAGGAAATCGCTAAGGAAATTTTCGGGGATCGTTTCGTTTGGGTGCCGTATATCAGACCCGGATTTACCCTATCTAAAATGATTGCCCAAGGCGTACTTGACCATCCGCAAGCGGAGCTGGTGCTCATGGAGAAGCATGGACTGGTCACTTGGGGAGACACATCTGAAGCCTGCTACGCTAAGACAATTGAAATCATTAATGAAGCCGAGCGGTATATTGAGGCTCGCGTGACTGAGAAACCCCTGTTCGGCGGCATTCTCCATCAGCCGCTCCCTAGCGAAGAACGGAAAAGCATCGTCGCGAAATTAATGCCATCGATTCGGGGGGCCGTGAGCGAAGGCAAGAAAATGATTCTTACCTTTGACGACGAGGAGGATGTGCTGACCTTTGTCGGAAGCAAGGATTCAGCTCAGCTTTCTCAGGTTGGTGCAGCCTGCCCGGATCACCTCGTACACACGAAGGTCGTTCCACTTTTCATCGATTGGACGCCGGATGTCGGTGACTTCGAAGGACTCCGCAAGAAATTAATCGAAGGGATTGCCGACTACAAGCAGCAGTACAAAGCTTATTTTGATCGCAACAAAAATGCAGGCGACGTCATGTTCGAAGCCGCGCCGCGGGTCATTCTCATTCCTGGCATCGGTATGATCAACACGGGGAAAAGCTGGGGCAATTCCAAAGTGAGCGCGGCTCTCTACCATCGGGCTATTGCGGTAATGCGCGGGGCAACGGCGCTCGGTCAATTCGTCTCGCTCAGCGAGAACGAATCGTATAACGTGGAATATTGGCCGCTGGAGCTGTATAAGCTTTCCCTGGCCCCTGCAGAAGCCGAATTTTCGCGTAAAGTCGCTTTTATTACGGGTGGTGCTGGCGGAATCGGTAGTGCGACGGCACGCCGTCTCGTGAGCGAAGGAGCACATGTGGTGCTGGCGGATTTGAATCTGGAGGGCGCGCAGCAGGTTGCCGCTGAAATTAACGAGAAATACGGAGAACATATCGCTTTAGCCGTTAAAATGGATGTGACGAACGAGGATATGGTTCGCGCCGCATACGAGCAAGCCGCCTTACATTATGGAGGCGTAGACGTTATCGTTAACAATGCGGGGCTGGCGACTTCTAGCCCCTTTGACGAGACCTCGCTCCAGGAGTGGAATCTGAACATGAATGTCCTTGGGACAGGATACTTCCTTGTGGCTAGGGAAGCCTTTAAGCTGATGAAGGAGCAGGCGCTTGGCGGCAGCATGGTGTTTGTAGGCTCGAAAAACTCTGTATATGCGGGAAAAAATGCAGCTGCCTACAGCTCGGTGAAGGCGCTGGAAGCGCATTTAGCCCGCTGTATTGCGGCTGAAGGAGGGGAATTCGGAATCCGCGTGAATACGATTTTACCAGATGCGATCCTGCAAGGCTCGGCGATCTGGAATTCAAACTGGCGCAATGAACGCGCTGTGGCTTATGGGATTGAGCCGGATCAACTGGAGGAGCATTACCGAAAGCGTACGACGCTGCTTGTCAATATATATCCACAAGACGTAGCGGAGGGAATTGCCTTCTTTGCTTCCTCCAAAGCGGAGAAGACAACCGGCTGCATGCTGACGATCGACGGCGGCGTTCCTGCTGCGTTTACCCGCTAATCATTAACCATTAATTTGTAAGTGATTGCATGCGAATTGCATAAAGAGGAGGGCTTGTCTATGTCAGATAAAGCGTATATGTTATTTGAAGAAGAGCAGAAGCAGCGAGGAATTGATTTGGAGCATGTAAAGGCCAAACTGAAGCAGTTCAAAATCGAGACGCCTTCGTGGGGCTATGGGGATTCGGGGACGCGCTTTAAAGTATTCCAAAAGGTAGGCGTTCCGCGAACCCCCTTTGAGAAGTTGGAAGATGCCGCTGTGGTTCATCGTTTGACCGGACTGTGCCCCTCCGTGGCGATTCATATCCCTTGGGATCATGTCGATGATTACGGGAAGCTGAAAAGCCACGCCGAAAGTCTTGGGCTGTCCATTGGAGCGGTCAATCCGAATTTGTTCCAGGATGATGATTATATGCTGGGCAGCGTGACGAACAGCGATCCGTCCATTCGCCGCAAGGCAACGGATCACCTGCTCGAGTGCGTGGATATTGCTAAAGAGACAGGTTCGCGCGATTTAAGCCTCTGGTTCGCGGACGGCACGAACTACCCGGGCCAAGGTGATATTCGCCAACGCAAGCATTGGATGCTGGAGGCTTTGACTGAGATGTACCGGGCAATGACGGCGGATATGCGCATGCTGATTGAATATAAAGCGTTTGAACCGGCGTTTTATCATACGGATATTGCCGATTGGGGCATGGCCTACAACTATGCGCAGAAGCTCGGACCGCAGGCCGAGGTGCTCGTTGACACGGGACATCATCTGCCTGGCGCTAACATCGAGCATATCGTGGCTTATCTGATCGACGAGAAACGGCTGGGTGGATTTCATTTTAATAGCTATAAATATGCGGATGATGATTTAATCGTGGGTTCGATGAATCCTTATGAATTATTTCTCATTTTCTATCAAATCGTGCTTGCGGCAAACGATGCCGACGAATCAATCCGCGACACAGTGGAGAAGATCGCCTTTATGATCGACCAATCCCATAACATCGAGCAGAAAATTCCGGCCATGATTCGCTCTGTGCTGAACGTACAGACCCAATATGCCAAAGCGCTGCTGATCAATCACGAAGAGGTGGCGGAAGCGGCAGAGCGCGGGGATGTTCTGGGTGCAGAGGATGCAGTGCGGCGAGCATTCGAGTTCGACGTTACCCCGCTGCTTCATGCGGTGCGCGAGGAGAAGGGATTGCCGATTGATCCGATGAAGGCTTATCAAGCTTCCAATTATGCGACTGAGATTTTAGCCCGGGGGAAAGGCGGGGCAAGCTGGTAATACGTTGTCCATTATATAGTAAGTTCTAGAATCATATGGCTAATGTGGTAGTCGATGAAGAGAAGAAGAGATGGAGTGAAGCAAGAAATGCTAGTAGCAGAACGCTATGAATTTATCGTACAAATGATCAATGAAAAGGGAAGCATGCGCGTATCCGAGCTTAGTGAGCTTTGCCGTGTGACTGAGGAGACGATCCGCCGCGATTTGGATCGCTTGGAGCAAGCGGGCCGAATTCGCCGCTCTCATGGTGGGGCAGTAAGCATCAAGCCCAAGGGAGATGCGCCCGAAATTCCGTATGCGGAGCGCGAAATTATGCATCCCGAGCAGAAAATGCGGATTGCAGATGAAGCGGTTAAGCGGATTCAGCCGACAGAGCGCATCCTGTTGGATGCGAGCACAACGGCCTGGTATATGGCGTCCAAGCTTCCCGACATTCCGCTTACCGTACTCACCAATTCAATACGCGTCGCTACAGAGCTTAGCCATAAGGAGAAGATTGAAGTAATCTCTACGGGCGGGCTGCTGGCGAATCGATCCTTATCGTTTGTGGGCCCGCTCGCTGAGCGGTCGCTTGAGTCCTATTTTGTAGATAAGATGTTCCTTTCCTGTAAAGGGGTTCATCTCGAGCGCGGGGTCAGTGAGTCTAATGAATTGCAGGCCCGCATTAAGCAAAAGATGGTGGCGATTGCAGATCAAGTGATCCTGCTAGCCGATGCGAGCAAATTCGGACAACAGGGCTTCACCCATGTCTTGAGCCTCGAACAGGTAAGTGAGGTCATTACGGATGATGGTATTTCGGAGGAAACGCTGGCCGCCTTATCCGATCGATCCATTTCTGTAACGGTCGTTTGATAACTGTTATTGATATTCAATCGGCTCTAGGAAGAGAGGTTTGCCATGAAAGTATCCTTATTTATTACTTGCTTGAGCGATGTCATATATCCGCAGGTTGGTGAAGCGATCGTTCGCATACTTGCGCGGTACGGGGTACAGGTTGATTTTCCCAAAACGCAAACATGCTGCGGCCAGCCTTCCTATAATAGCGGCTATTGGGAGGAAACGCGAACTGCCGCTAGGACATTGCTGCAAGCTTTTGAGGACAGCGATTTCGTTGTATCTCCGTCGGGCTCCTGCACATACATGATTCATCATTACAGCGAGCTGTTTAAAGATGAGCCGGTATGGCTGGGAAAAGCGCAGCGTCTGCAGGAGAAGACCTACGAGTTTACGCAGTTCCTCGTTCAGGTGCTGGGGATCACCGATGTTGGTGCCAGTTTCCCGCATAAGGTCACGTATCATCCTTCGTGCCACGGCAGCAGGCTGCTCGGGGTAAAAGAAGAACCCGTGCAGCTCCTCAGCAACGTGAAGGATTTGCAGTTCGTGCCGCTTCCATTTGCCGAGGATTGCTGTGGGTTCGGGGGTACGTTCGCGATCAAGATGTCAGACATCTCCGGCGCTATGGTCACCGAAAAGGTTGATCACGTGAAGGAGAGCGAGGCCGAGGTGCTCGTCGGACTAGATATGGCGTGCCTGATGAACATCGCAGGGAATTTGCGGTATCGCAACGAACCGGTGCGGGTGATGCATTTAGCTGAACTGCTCTATGAAGGGATGCGGGTGAAATGAGTGCAAAGAATCCAATGGCCGTCGATGTAAAAGCAAGAGCTGAATTGTCCTTGAACGATGACTTCCTGCGTAAGGCGGTGCGTTTTACGACGGAGCGGCTGAGAAACGGCAAGCTGAATGCCGCTGAGGAGATGGGCAACTGGGAGGCGTGGCGTGAAAGAGGCCGTGAAATCCGCCTGCATACGATAGCCAACCTGGACTATTATTTGAATTTATTCGTAGAAAACGCCCGGTCGAACGGGGTGCACATCCACTTTGCAGACGACGCTGCCGAGGCCGTGGATATTTCCCTGAAGATCGCAAAGCGCAAGCAGGTGAAAACCGTCGTGAAATCAAAATCAATGGTCACGGAGGAGCTGCATTTAAACGAGGCGTTAGCGGAGGAAGGCATCGAAGCCATCGAGACGGATCTGGGCGAATATATTATTCAGCTGGCCGGAGAAGGGCCATCCCATATCGTTATACCGGCGATTCATAAGAACCGATATCAGATTGCTGAGCTGCTATCCAAAGAAGCCGGCGAGCCTTTGGCAGCCGACACGCCGGTGCTTGCGGGCTTCGTGCGCAAGAAGCTGCGCGAAATGTTTTTGGAAGCCGATATCGGCATTACCGGATGCAACTTTGCGATTGCCGAGACGGGCTCCATGGTGCTCTTCGAGAATGAAGGCAATGCGCGCATGGTGTCTACGGTGCCAAAGACGCAAATTACGTTTATGGGCATGGAACGGATTATCCCTTCTTTCGCAGATTTGGAAGTCATGGCTACCCTGCTGCCTCGCTCGGCTACCGGACAGAAGCTGACGATGTATATGTCAGGCATAACAGGGCCGCGCAAGCCACAGGATGCGGACGGTCCTGATGAAATGCATATTATTATCGTAGATAACGGGCGCTCTTTGCAGCTTGGCGATCCTGAATTCCAGGAGCTGCTCCACTGTATTCGCTGCGGCGCCTGTCTTAATGCGTGCCCTGTATATCGGCACATTGGGGGCCATGCTTACGGGGGCACTTACAGCGGCCCGATTGGCGCCGTTCTGACCCCCGCTCTCAATGGCAACGTCAACGAGTGGAATGACATTGCTAGTGCATCGAGTCTTTGCGGGGCGTGCTATGAAGCCTGTCCCGTTAAAATTCCATTGCATGACATGCTTGTCTCTCTACGTAGGCGCAAGGTTGAGCAGGGGCAGGGAAATAGATTGGAAACTGCCGGGATGAAGGGCTTTGCCGCGATCGTCGGGAATTCCAAACGGTTTGTGGCAGCTGTGAAGGTAGCGCAAATCGGACAGAAGACTGTTGTCCGGGAAGGCGGCATACCGTTGAAGCTTGGGCCGCTCAGAGGATGGAACAGCTACCGTATTGCTCCTGCTATTGCCAAGCGCACCTTTCGGCAGCGCTGGGCTGAGTTGGAGCAGGAGCTGAAGGAATTCAGCGGGGTTCATGCTGCTCACGTTTTCAAAACAGCCGACAATACAGGATCATCGAGCGTAATAGATCCGGCTATTCGTGCACGGATGGAGAGCATCATCCAGCGGAGACAGATGGGAGGAGAGCATGCTGAATAGTTCTCATGAACATGACCAGGACGACTGGCTGGACAGAATGGAGACGGAGTCAAGAACGAAGCAAAAGCAGTTTATAAGTCGGATTGCAGCTCGGTTAAAGCGGCCGCGAATGATAGAGGCTCCGACTCATCCATTTCGAGGAGCGCCGGAATTCTGGAAGTCCTTCCAGTGGAGTGAGCAGGAACGCATTAAGCAGTTCACGCAAAATTTCATTAGCGTAGGAGGCCATGTTGTCCACTTAGCCTCCATGGAGGAGGTAAGTGCTTTTATCGTAGACAAAGCTCGCGAACTTCAGGCAAAATATCTCGTCAGACAAAACGAGCCTGATCTAGACGAGCTTCATCTGGACTCGAAGCTCTCGGATGCGAAGGTTACCGTATGGAATTCTAATAATGAAACGCCATCCTATTGGAAGGAGCGCTCAGCGGAAGCTGACATCGGAATCGTTATTGCCGATCAAGCGGTTGCCTTTACGGGTTCTGTTGTTGTTACGTCTTCCCCACATAAAGGACGTTCGGTGAGTCTGCTTCCTACCGTTCTTATGATTATCATACCGGTGGAACGGCTCAAGACGAGGCTGGGTGAGGTATTGCTGCAATTCGATGAGCTTGACGCCGGCCAGCTGCCAGCGGGCATTCATTTTATATCTGGGCCAAGCCGCTCTTCAGATATTGAGAACGACCTGACCATAGGCGTACATGGCCCCGGAATTGTGTATGCGCTCCTTGTCGGTTCCAACGATTTTGGATAGGGGAAGTGAAGGTTACCTGAATAATTCAGAGAAATGAATAGTAGGATCTTGATTACGTGGCGCGGATTTTTCCGTATCCTACCTCTTCAATATTCAATTTCAATCCTATACGCTATAATATCCATAGAAACGAAGGGAGATAAATATGTTCGCTTTGATGGGTATTATTGCACTTATTCTTTACAGCTCGTTAGTATTTTATGTTAGTCGCAGCTGCTGGAGTTGGATGAGAGAAAAAACACCTTCCTGGTTCAAATACGTATACATAGGGCTCATTGTACTGCTGTCCACTTCTTTTATTTTAGGCAGAATAGGTGAGGACTTGGTCATGTTCCAGATTCTCGGTGCATACTGGATGGCCGTATTTTGTTTGCTCTTCCTTGTTCTACCGGTGGTCCATGTCAGCTTATGGCTGCTGCGTCTAACCAAGCTATCGCGCTCCACGGCGAAAAAGGGGGCGGGGCTAGTGGTGCTGGGAACGTTATTAACAGCTATCGCTTACGGCACTTTTAACGCCTACAGTCCAGTTGTTCGTGAGTATCGCGTGGAAATTCAGAAGCCTGCTCCAGCAGCAGTAGAGCAATTGAACATCGTTATGGCGGCAGATATGCACTTTGGACAGTTATCGGGGAGGCAGCATGCGGAGAGGCTCGTAGAGCAAATTAATGCCCTAGAACCCGACATCGTATTATTTCCGGGCGATATCGTGGATGACGATCTTCGTCCGTACGAGGAAAAAGGAATCGATCATATTTTGAGCAGCATCTCGGCTAGGTATGGTGTATATGCGGCTTTAGGCAACCATGATCGCTACCGCGGGCAGATGGATCATTTTATCAATGTTCTTGAACAGGGCAATATGACCGTTTTGTATGATGAGGCCATTATGATTAACGATAGCTTCACACTTATTGGCCGTAAGGACCGGATTGATCGAGAACGGGCTCCACTAAGCAAGCTAATGGAGGGAATTGATAACTCTAAACCGCTTATCCTTCTTGACCATCAGCCCTATGATCTGGATATCGCCGAGCAGGAGGGGATCGACCTAATGCTGTCGGGGCATACCCATCGCGGGCAGATCGCCCCGGCACATCTCATTACCGGACTGTTGTTTGAGAATGACTGGGGCCATGTGCAGAAGGGCTCCATGCATTCCATTGTAACGTCCGGATTCGGCTTCTGGGGGCCTCCCATCCGTATTGGCAGTCGATCGGAAATCGTGCAAATTCATGTTACGTTTAGTGAAGAATAAACCAAAAAATTGCCAAACTTTCGTTGGCAGCGACTAGAGCGAGAGACCGTGGACGGTCTCTTTTTTTATGAAATGTACTTGTAATGATTACTGAATCACATAGCTTTCATAAACTTAGGTTTACTTGCTATAAAAAATAAAGTATATTGTTTTAAGTATGGATAACATGGACAATGATTGTCCATGTTGTTTAATACAATAGTAGGTTGTTAAGAGAAAGACAAAGGCGTGAGACGTACTTATGCATATGAAAACAGGCGTTGAACAATCCGTATATGCAATTTTCCTGTTAAGCCTTCTGCCGGACAAAGCGGTACTGCCAGGGGAAGCGATTAGTCAGCAATTGGGAGCCTCAGCCACTTATTTTCAAAAATTGTTGAGAAAACTGGTCAGCGCGGATCTTATCACATCCGTACCTGGTGCAAAAGGTGGCTTCAGGCTGAAGAAGAAGCTAGAGGAAATTCGAATTTATGATGTGTATGTTGCTATAGAAGGGCAGCAGACGCTATATTCCTCCAGCGGCATTTTGAACGATATGCTTGAATTGCAAGCGGAGGATCAATGCTGCCTACTAGCTAATTTGATGCAAGAGGCGGAGACGGCTTGGAAGTCCGTATTAAAGCGAGAAACCATCGCTTATTTAGCCGAAGAAATGCAGGAAGAGCGTTTTAAGAGTAAGCTAGAATGTTTACAAGCCTGGGTTAAGGAAAAAATGGTTTTATAGCAATAGCTTCATTACATGCGAAGGAAGGAGATACTATGAGCAATCATCATAAAAAACTAAGTGAAATTTCATATTCGGTATTAGATCTTGTGCCGATTACTAAGGGAGGGTCACCTGCCGAGTCCTTTAAGAATAGTCTTGATTTGGCTCAGCATGCCGAGCAATGGGGCTATCACCGTTATTGGCTCGCCGAGCATCATAATATGCCTGGAATCGGGAGCTCGGCGACCTCCGTCGTGATCGGGTACATCGCTGGGGGGACAAGCAAAATTCGCGTTGGTTCCGGAGGGATTATGCTGCCGAACCATTCGCCTCTGGTCATTGCCGAGCAATTTGGTACGCTGGAAGCGATGTACCCGGGGCGAATCGATCTAGGCTTAGGGAGAGCTCCGGGAAGCGATCAGAGTACTATGATGGCATTGCGCCGCGATCCGCGGGCAAATGGTCAAGAATTTCCCCAGCAGTTGCAGCAGCTGCGAAACTATTTTGACGAGAATTCACGGCATAATCGCGTGAGGGCAATACCTGGCGAAGGCCAGGACATACCAATCTGGCTGCTTGGCTCCAGCGGTTTCAGCTCCGCGTTAGCGGCGGAGCTGGGATTGCCGTTTGCGTTCGCCAGCCATTTTGCGCCTGAGTACACGGTTCCGGCGTTAACGCAATATAGATCTCAGTTCCAGCCTTCCGAGGTTCTGGATAAACCGCTTGCGATGGCAGGGATCAATGTATTCGCGGCGGATACGACGGAAGAGGCGCACTATCTGGCAACATCGTTTCAGCAGCAGTTCCTCAGCCTGATCCGTAACCATCCTGGCCAAATACCCCCGCCGGTTGAGAGCATGGAAGGGATTTGGACGGAATATGAGAAGGCTTTAGTGATGAAGCAGCTCAAAGCGTCGATCATCGGCAACCCCGACGAGGTGAGAGCACAGCTTCAAGCTTTTCTGGATGAGACCGGGGCGGATGAGCTGATTATTAATACGACGATGTATGATCATAAAGCGCGCGTTCGTTCTTACGAGCTCGTTGCCGAAATTGCTGGCATGAAAGGTTAGTATCGGAATTAATCCCTAAGTAAGGATTTCCTAACGCATCAATTGCTGTGTGGGCCAACTAGCCAGCACCGTACAAAACTCTAGCAATATTCCACAAGCATCGTTCCGGCTTGATCATCTTGATCACCATTTGGTCAGCCGGAACGATTATATATTCTGCATTTTCTGCATTGTATTCCACGCACTTTAACGTGACACTTTATCCCCAATTAAAAAGTCAATTCTACTCACACTTATCTCATGGCATTCAACCGCTGATTGACTAATATTTAGATAATAAAATCCGGTTCATGGATAGCTCACCCTTGCAAACTGAATGATAATTTTTCCAGAATGAAATTCACTGGGTTTATTTTTCTTGCCTAATAATGAACTGAAATGATATAAACACCATTAATCAAGGTTATTACAAATATCTTAAATGCACCTAAGAAAGCAAGATATTATCTTTAGTAAACGTAATATTAGTTATGTAAACTAGATGATTGTGAAAAAGAGAACATTATCCACGCGCTTAAGCAGGAAATATATGATCGTTAATTATTTAATAGATTAAGAGGTTCCGAAAGGTTCAAACTCTTAGGGAGCCTCGACAATTTTCTTTTGACTTACCAAGAATTCGGAGATATAATAGCTATCAGATCAGAAATGATAATCATTATCAATTAGATGATGGTGCTTATTCTATGACTATTAACTGAATTTTAGGGGGACATATTGATGCACAAGAGGTTATTGAGCGTTCTGATGGTTATTGTTGTTATTCTGGTTCTGGCCGGTTGTGGGACCAACCAGGCTGAAAACCCTTCCGCGAATAGCAGCCCAATCGGCAATACTGCTGGCTCAAATACTAACAGCGAATCCGCTGGCGAGCCGATTATACTGAAAGACGCCAAAGGCGAGCTAAAACTGGATAAGCCAGCACAGAGGGTTGTCGTGTTGGAGTGGACATACACCGAAGATATTATTGCGCTTGGCATGCAGCCAGTGGGGAATGCCGATAACGAGAACTACAAGCTTTATGTGACTTCCGAAGCCCCGCTCGATGAGAGCGTAACGGATGTAGGTTTACGCGCTGAGCCAAATTTGGAGACAATCGCTGCGTTGCAACCGGATTTGATTATTGGAAATACAAGAAGTCACGAAGCGATTTATGAACAATTGCAAGGTATTGCCCCGACACTGATTTTCGACTTGTATCCGCAAGAAGGTGAAGGCGATCAGTACATGATCATGGAGGATACTTTTAAAACAATTGCCGCAGCCGTAGGAAAAACAGCCGAAGCTGAAAAGGTTCTTGCGGACCTGGATGCACATTACGCAGAGGCAAAAGAGAAGTTGGCCGCAGCAGGCAAAGATGGCTTCAATTACGTGTTGACACAAGCCTACAGCTACCAGAATGCGGCAACTTTGCGACTTTTTACGAATAACTCATTAGCTGTACAAACGCTGGAGCGGATTGGTATGAAAAATGACTGGACGCCTGAGAAATTCGAGCATTTTGGATTCAGCTCATCGACAGTTGAGGCGTTGCCGGCAGTTCAGGATACGAATCTGATTTACATCGTTCAGGAAGATGATGATATTTTCTCGAATGAGCTCAAAGATAATTCCGTATGGAATGGCCTAACCTTTGTCAAGGAGAATCGTACATTCGCATTGGACAGTACAACATGGGTGTTTGGCGGTCCGATCTCCTCCAAAGTGCTGGTGGATGAAGTTGTATCAACGCTAACGAAATGAGTGTTATGATGAAGCAAATCAACAGGAAGCAAGCGAAATTTAGAACGAGCTGGCAGTTAATTGCAATATTTGGGGGCGGCATAGCCGTCCTCTTCGTTCTGTCTATACTTAGCCTTGGATTCGGGGAGGCTGAGATTCCAGCAGCCATTGTAATGGACGGTTTGCTGAGCCGCCGAGATGTGATGGAACATAATTTACTGTGGGATATTCGTATGCCGCGTACGATTATTGGGCTTTTATCCGGTGCTGCACTTGCCGCGGCTGGCGCTCTGCTGCAAACGATTACGAGAAATCCGCTTGCGGCATCAGATACGTTAGGGATTAATGCCGGGGCTTACTTTATGGTGGTTCTCGGCATGGTTGCATTCCCGGCTGTACAACAACAATTCCCATTTCTGCTTGCTGCTGCAGGAGGACTGCTGGCAGCTCTCGCTGCTTATATGCTAAGCGGGGGCAAAGGCGCCACGCCTGTAAGGCTTGCATTGTCAGGCATGATCGTGTCCATGGTGCTTGGCGCATTTACATCGGCCCTACATATTTTTAATAGTACCAAAACGCAAAATTTATTCTTATGGGGCTCGGGTTCTTTGATTCAGTTAAATTGGGACGGTGTACAGTTTGCCTGGCCTTTTATTTTGGCTTTGCTAGCGGGAGCTATGTTCGCAGGTCGGCAATTCGATACGCTGGAGCTTGATGAATCCACCGCCCGTTCACTTGGGCAGCGGGTAGATCTAACACGGGCAATAGGTCTTGGGATGTCCGTATTGATGGCTGCAATCGTAGTAAGTGTGGTCGGACCTATCGGTTTTGTCGGTCTGGTTGCACCACACCTTGTCCGACTTAGCGGTATCCGTAAGCACAGCTTCCTTATCCCCGCAAGCGCACTGTGGGGAGCGATTCTGATTACTGCTGCAGATACGCTTGCACGAATGGTAAGGAGTAGTGTGGGGGAGATGCCGATCGGCGCCGTAATGGCAATCATTGGCGGCCCCTGGCTTATTTGGCTGGTTCTCACCAAGGTGAGAAATATATCAGGATCTGGGAGCGGGCAGTCATCGATGAGTATAGGAGGCGCCGCACTGCGCATGCGTTTTGCTCCGACGGCGATAAGCATAGCATTAATTCTCCTTGCTACCATCGTAATAAGCTTATCCTTTGGTGGAACGAGAATACCGTTAAGCGAACTATTGGGCAGCGTTGCAGGCGCCAGCGATTCATCGTATTCCGTCCTGCTTAATTTACGGCTTCCGCGTACGCTAGTTGCTGCTTTAGGGGGGATTGCGCTCGCGATTAGCGGTGTTCTAATTCAAAGCGCTGTTCGAAACCCATTGGCTGATGCTTCTATCATCGGTGTAACCGCAGGCGCTGGATTTGGTGCAATGATCGTGCTTGTAGCCTTGCCCACTCTGACGATAGTTGCTCTTCCATTTGCAGCTATGGCGGGGGGAATCATCGCTGCCGCCTTTGTATTCTTTCTGGCCTGGCGTAAATCCTTAAATCCATCCGTGCTCATTTTGCTTGGAATTGCTGTATCGGCCATTGGCTCTGCGGGCATCCAGGTCATGATTATTAAAGCAAGTCTCTGGAATACAAGTGCCTATATTTGGTTGACAGGTTCGACCTATGGACGAAGCTGGCCTCAGTTTTACACCCTACTTATATTTTTGCTGATCCTTGTGCCGATAGCATATTATTTGGCACGGAAATTTGACTTACTGGCATTTGGCGATGAAAGTTCAATTGGGTTTGGTTTGCCGATTCGGGGAACCCGTCTGGCTGCAATGATTCTTGGCGTTTTACTTGCATCGGCAGCCGTTGCCAGCGTAGGGACGATTGGTTTTCTCGGTCTCATGGCACCACATGTTGTACGGATGATGATTGGGCATCATACGAGACGATCTATTATTCTATCTGGACTGCTTGGTGGTTTACTGCTAGTTCTAGCCGACACGATCGGAAGGACGATCATGGCTCCGAAAGAAATTCCGTCTGGTCTGATCATTATGCTGATTGGAGCACCTTATTTTTTGTTTTTGATGTATCGCTCGATGCAGAAGAAAGGGTAGCAGCCTACAAAATTGAAATCCAAGCAATGTTAATAGAAGAAACAGGATATTTATCAAAGCTGTCGAGAAAAGCTCGGCAGCTTAATTTTTTGTATAAGAAAACCCCAGTTTGACTTTAAAGTGATCCCTTAGAATAGACATTGGAAAAACCCCTAGGTTTAACTAATGAATTATAGTGGAACTTGGTCTACTGAATCAACGAGGCAGAAGAAAGGGATATATATCAAGGGCGGTATATGCAGCAGTTGAAACGGGAGAGTGCAATGACGTAAGTTAAGTGGATGAAAAGGGAATTTTATGGTAAGATAGGGCAGAGCAGGAAATCGATCGCGACATTCGGAATCAACTAACGTTTATCCTGTTTACGGGTAAGTCGGTAGGAAAGGCAAATAAAAAATCTTCCAAGGGCAAGCCTGAGAGAGCCTGAGGTTGGCAGACTTTATGTGCACCTTTTTAGGCGTTTGTTGTAACATCCCCTTATAGAGTTGATGGATGTCACCGACTAAGCCGATGGATATGATTACAGATGTTAGTTTATTAATAGAATTCCTGATATGTTGAATATTGAAATTAAAACTAACTTTTTAGTATAGTCTATGTATTTTTGTTATAAGGGAGGTACTTTAATCAGTTTTTATGAGACACATATAGTAATATCTATATTATAATGTAAATAATAGATATTTATGTTCTTATGGTAGTATATTTATAATATACAAAAAGAAGGCTATTATTTGTGATAAAATGGAGTAAAGCAGTTAATAAGTTTCTGGTCATATTTTTTTTAGCTATCGTGTGGATTCAATTTGCATATACCAGTCGAGCTACTTCCATGTATTCATCTGATTGTAATAATCTGAGTGGAGAAATGAAGAGCTATGCATCAGGTTATTACTACAATCATTTGATTCAGAACTAAAGGTATCAACATGTAATCCAAATGCTTGGAGAATGCTTGATTTCCAGGACGGTTTTGAATCAGGCTATGTGAACGGTTGGAATTTAAAAGCAGAATAAAGGACTAAAGAGGGTACATTTGTGAAGAAAAAAATATTAATATCTTTATTTACTGTTCCTTTGGTTGCCGCAACCGTATTTGGTTATATCTATAAGAGTGAACTAAATGTGATTAGTGCACAAAATCAAATTGTGATTGCTTCTGATAAAGCTACTCAAGGTAAAATTGAATATATAAAAGAGACTTTTTCTGACGGAGCTTACATCGTACGTATCCGCGATAAAGAAAATCTCACTGAGATTACAGAAGAATATCGTAATAATAAGCTTCATAACAAACTTATTATTGAAGATGGTGGAAAAAGGATTACTTCGTATGGGCGTGACTTTGAGACTAATAAACTGGTAGGAAATACATGGACAATGCCGGAGAACATAGCAGCTGAAAATAAAAAGTTACTGCAGATCTCGTTGCTGGAGAAGGCAAAAGAAGAACTGCAAAGTCAAAGTTGGACGATCCTTGAATCCTCCACCTCATTAACTGCAGCAGCTTCAAATCAACAACAAGTTGTGACTGAAGATGAATTCCATAAAGAGATTGTTACAATCGATAATAATACGGGCCTCCCGATTAAAAGAGAAATATTTTTAAAAGACAAAAACGGTAATATAGTATATAGCTCGACAAAGACGGAAGAGTACAAATATCTAGATACCATGCCACTGAAAGTTCAAAACCTCTCTCATGAAGAAGATGTAGAAATTAAAGAAATTCCCGCGCCTATTATAGAAGATAAGGTTTTTGAAGGATCATAAACGGCTGATAAAACACTTTTCAAAAGAGGAATCTATAGCAGTCTCGCATCCGCACAAATATAGAATGAAACAAAGAAACCACTTCCTTAAATGAAGTGGTTTCTTCATATAATTGCAATTGCTCTGAATTAATAATTTATTGTTGTGTATCCTCATTAAGGAACATACGTGCTATAATAAGTACGCCAAACACGTATTTTGCGCACTTTCGATTTTGAGCGATTTTTTTGTGAAATGATCACCAGTTATCTATCAAAATATTCGCCATAATATACCATAAAAGAGGAATACATGGATGATATGAGGGATCAACATTGACTACTAAATATGACATCGAAGAAATCTATGCCGAACCTCTTCAGGCATTTAAAATCTGGATGAAGCAGTCGGGGTATACCGAAGCAACGAGAAAAGAGTATATGAGAGAAGTTTATGATTATTTATACTCTCTGGATGAACTGCCGGTTCAACAGGCGGGAAAATTGAACGTGGTCAGCTTTTTGGTATCCAAACAAGATTCGGCTGGCGACAAGACGAGGAATCGGACGCTATCCGCAATCCGTTCCTTTTACGCATCATTGCTTGACTTTGATTTAGCCACAAGAAACCCTGCGCTTGAGGTTAAGAAATCGAAGACGGAGAAAAATAAAATTCCGGTTTATTTGGAGGAGCATGAGCTTAAAAAGGTACTTACCTATGTAGAGGGACGATATCGCGATCGGAATCTGGCCATTTTTCTGTTAATGGGTTACTGCGGTTTACGGGTAGGTGAGGTTCACCGAATGAACCTGTCTCATTTCAAGAGAGATAAGGGTACGCTAGAAGTGCTAGGCAAGGGGCGGAAATGGAACGAGATTCCACTTCCTGATTTAGTCGTAGAATATCTCGGAAAAGTAGAAGAGGGGCGCATCCAGCCCTACAGCGCAAAAGAGGAAGCCTTCTTTGTATCCCAGAAAGGAAGAAGACTCTCGATCCGTCAGATTCAGAAGATTGCTGCGAACGTCTTTGATGCGTTCAAGCAGGATCATCCGCAATTGACTGATTTGAAATTATCCTGCCATAAGCTGCGGCATTCCTTTGCTACGATGCTGTTGAAGAACAACGTCGATATTCGCGTGGTGAAGGAGCTGCTAGGTCATGCCTCCATTGAAACGACGATGATCTACACGCATATTAATGACGAACAGAAGCGCAGCGCCATGACGACGATTGTGGTGCCGAAGATTTGATGATTTGTCTTGAGTTGTATTGAAGTTCAGCATTAATTATAGATCCAAACAACAAAATCCCACGCAGCGTGGGATT
Source organism: Paenibacillus lentus (assembly GCF_003931855.1). NCBI lineage: Bacteria > Bacillati > Bacillota > Bacilli > Caryophanales > Paenibacillaceae > Paenibacillus > Paenibacillus lentus. The sequence continues at coordinate 3,548,187 of NZ_CP034248.1, forward strand.
TTTTAATTCGTCTTTTTTATTCTTCGACAGGTCTTTGCACCTGAAGAGGTGGAGGGATCAGCCACCCTTTTTCTTTATTCATTTGCAGGATTCGTAAGCCCAGGGCAGCTTTAGTTAGGTGATATTTTCCAAATAATGCGCCTATATCTTCTCTTATGGATTGCCCCATGACGGAACTGCATGCGGTAAGACCAAGTGCGTTCTCGGCTGCAATTTTTGCAGCGATTTCGGGATCGGTAAATCTTGCTCCTGCCGGAATATCCTCTAGTTTAACTGGGGGTCTTTCCGGTAATACAGGGGCGGGTGCAATGCCATTATCCGTCAACAAAGTGTCACATTCTTTAATCTCCAGCTTAGCCTGTTCAATGAGATCCTCTAGAATTTTCTTCAAATCCTGATCCCCAGCATGGTTGAGAAAAGCCTGATAAAAAGAAACTGTGCCTTTAGCCACCATGGAGGCTTGCCATACGCTGAAAATTTCACCATAGTGCATAGGTTCGTCTTTGGGATTACCGCTTAAAATACCCATGTAATTTCTCTCCTTTTAATATATTCTCCTTCATTCTTGACTTATTGTTTGTGATTTATGCTGTTTTATCTGATATATAGTCATGCATGACGTTGGTAAAATATGGGACCTTACTCACTGCATTTACTCTAGTCATCGAGAGCAAACTGGATAGCGACGCAAAATTATATACAGGGGGTATTCTGATGTATTTCTATAAGGAAGACTTAATTAACATGATCGTGCCGGATCAGCCTGATCCAGCAGCTGCCAAGGTACTGCAGGAAACATTAGGTGGTCGTTTCGGAGAGATGCGAACTATGATGCAGTTTTTCTTTCAAAGCAATAACTTTCGAGGCAACGCTACGCAATTTCGAGACTTGATCCGCGGGGTTTTTTTAGAGGAATTAAGTCATGTTGAACTAGTCCAGCATACAATTAATCAACTGCTTACGGGATCTGGTGCTGAACAAGCAGGGGATTCCGGGATAGATGCGGCACCATTGGACGAAGCGATCAAACATGCGAACCCTCATCATTTTATTATGGGTGCGCAAAGCTCTTTACCCGTTGACGCCGCCGGGAATCCTTGGAATGGAAATTATGTGTATGATCATGGCAATTTAATCAGCAATTTATTGGACAATGTCGTACTTGAATCGACAGGAGTGCTGCAGAAAACAAGAATTTATGAAATGAGCAGCAACAAAACCTTCCGAGAAACTCTGGCGTTTCTCATCGTGAGAGATAATGCTCACCAAAACGCCTTTGCCAAGGCACTTGAAACACTGGGAGTCAACTGGGGGAAGCTCTTTCCCGTTCCGAATTATGATATCAATAAATATCCGGAATGCAAGAAATACGTCGATATGGGCTTTCACAATGCGCAATTTAATTTCCGTCTGGATCCTACACGAATTGCTGAAATCTTTAGCGGCCAGACTCCAAGCCGCAACGGAGGAGATTTGCAGGTAGTAACACCGCCTGAAGGATTTCCGCTACCTAACCTGCCTGAGATCCCCAATGAGCACAGCCCAGGCCTGCATGATTTGAATGCATAATAATGTGAACCATATAATTGGATAATAAATGAAATGACTATACTAAAAGAGACCTCGCGATCCTTTAACCGGATTGGAGGTCTTCTTTAGTATGAGTTGCCATTTGGCATTATTGCTCAGTAATCTTAATTTCTTTTATCTGCACTGTCTCTGTCGGTGAGCTCGGCTCGCCGCTGAAAGGGTTGGGTTGAACGGGTGTAGCAGCAATATCCAAAACGACATCCATGCCATCCGTTACTTTTCCGAAAATAGTATAATTCGGTGACCTATTTAACCCGATGCTATCCTCACCCGTACAGATAAAAAATTGGCTGCCATTGGTATTTGGTCCCGCATTCGCCATAGCTACGATACCTGGTTCATATTGATAGTCGGTTTGTTCATCTTCGAAACGGTATCCCGGACCGCCGGTTCCAGTTCCCTCGGGGTCACCGGTTTGGATCATAAAGGACTCGATAATGCGGTGGAAGATAACATCGTCGTAGAAGCCCTGCTTCGATAGAAATACGAAGTTATTGACGGTTTTAGGCGCGTCTTTGGCGAACAGTTCAATGGTAAAGTTGCCTTTGGTCGTTGTGAACTCTGCAGTATATGATTTGTTCGGGTCGATTTCCATAGCAGGAGGGTTGTCCCAACTCATGATTTCTTTCTTGTTACCAGTCTCAGGTTCAACCGGCGGTGCCGTTTGTTCCGCGGTGTTTCCAGCCTTTTGATGGTTAGCGGCTTCTTCTTTTGTCTCACTATTCTTACCGCAACCGCTAACGATGAGAATGGCGGAAATCAGCAGAATAATTGGTAATAGTACATGTTTTTTTCTCATAAACACTCTTCCAGCTCCTTTTTTACAAATCTTGTTTTATCATATCGATTTTTCGCTGAAAATGCCAGCTCAGCAGGAGCTTAAGATCGCATGTTCTTGAAAAAGACAGTATAATATGAAGTAGATAATCATTTGTGATGTAGCTATAGTAGCGATATATGTGAATTTTTAAGGAGATATCATGATCAAAACCATTTCAGATATTGCCGCCATTGCAGGGGTAGCCAAGAGCACCGTTTCCCGGTATTTAAACGGGGGTTCTGTCAGCCAAGCGACACGGCAGCGTATTGAAAAAGTTATTAAAGAGCATCAGTATGTACCCAATACTTTTGCTCAGAGCTTGAAAGCACGGAAAACGAATTTTATAGGAACGGTTGTGCCGCGACTGGATTCATTTGCATCCTCTCAAACATTAATGGGCATCGATGAACAATTGCGGGAGGCGAATTATCAAATGCTCATATCTAATACGAGCCAGGATATGAAGCGTGAAATCGAGGCCATTTACGATTTTGCCAGACAAAAGGTTTCGGGAATTATTCTGCTTGCCGCCCAGATTCATGACGACCATTTAAAAGCGGCGGAGGAGATCAATATTCCCATTCTGCTGCTAGGTCAAGAGAATGACCGTCTCCACAGTTTAATCCACGACGACTATCATGCCGGATACGCAATGGGGAAGCATATTCTAGAGATGGGTCATCGAAATATTGCTTATTTAGGTGTGACAGAGAAGGATATCGCCGTTGGAGTGCGAAGAAAAGAAGGGTTTAAGAAGAGCTTAGAGGGGACGGCTTGTTCGATTTCATACTATGAAACTGGGTTTAAAATGACCGATGCGATGAAGACGGCTTCTGAGCTGCTCGATGAGATTTCGCCATCGATCATCGTTTGTGCGACGGACAATATTGCCCTAGGAGTCATGAAGGCTGCGTATCTCAAGGAGATTGCCATTCCTAAGCAGTTGTCCGTCACAGGCTTTGGCGGATATGATATAACAGAAATCATTCATCCTACCTTAACCACCATTCGATTTTTCTATAAGGAGGCAGGGAAGCTTGCTGCTCATCAAATCATAAAGCTTGTGCAGGAGGAGCAAATAGATCCTGTGACCACTATGGAGTTTGAACTGCTTATGCGAGAAAGCGTTGACAAACGCTAATCTTTTATATTATAATTCGAGACGAAATAAGGTTCCATAATTCATGCTATAAGCTGTTGAATTATGGAACATATTTAAGAGCCGACTTGGAACCGGTTCCTTTTTTTAAAAGTATAATGGAACCGGTTCTATTATCTTAAATGACAAATAAAACGGAGATTATCAACCATGACATTATCAAGAGAGCAAAAGTATAGGAAACTGAATCAGGCTTCAGCTCAGGAACTGGATCAGCTTCAGCAGAAGGTAGCCCATTGTGCTTGGAGGCAATCTTATCATATTCAACCTCCTTACGGGTTATTAAACGATCCGAACGGCTTTTCCTTCTACGAAGGGGAATATCATTTGTTCTATCAGTGGTTTCCGCTGGGAACATTTCATGGCATGAAGTATTGGTATCACACGAAGTCCAAAGATCTTGCACACTGGCAAAATGTCGGGATCGGAATTGAACCCGGTGACTCACAGGATTCTCATGGCGCCTATTCTGGCAGCGGGATTGTCAAAGACGGCGAGCTATATTTAATGTATACGGGTAATACAAGAAACGAAGCTTGGGTAAGGCTTCCTTATCAGAACCTAGCTGTAATGAACAGCGAAGGCAACATTCATAAGAGAAGCGAGCCAGTGATCGCCTCAGTCCCTGATGGATATACCGAGCACTTCCGAGATCCAAAGGTTTGGAGAGCGGGTGACGATTACTATTGTGTGATAGGGGCACAGCGTACGAATGAGACCGGATGCGCCGTCATGTATAAATCGCAAGATCTTCTATCATGGAGTTTTCTTGGAGAGGTTTCTACCCAGCTGAATAACTTTGGATATATGTGGGAATGTCCGGATTATTTTGAATTGGATCATCAGGGTGTATTGCTATTCTGTCCGCAGGGCTTAGTTCCTGAAGGTGATCGCTACCAAAATATTTACCAATCCGGATATGTGGTCGGTAAACGACTAGATGTCAATACCCAGATGCTTGATCACGGAGCTTTCCGGGAGCTGGACAGAGGTTTTGATTTTTACGCCCCGCAAACGACAGAAGCTCCAGACGGGCGGCGAATTCTCGTAGCTTGGATGGGACTTCCCGATGTTAGTTATCCGACTGATCAGCATGGATGGGCGCATTGTTTGACCTTGCCGAGGGAATTGACGCTGCGTGAAGGCAAAATCATTCAGCGGCCAGTTCAAGAGTTGGAGAAGCGGCGCAAAGATGAAGTAAACGCGGAGGCGGTATTGCATAGCGAAGCAAAGAGTTTTTCAGGATTTCAAGGATCTGCCTATGAGCTGATTTGTGAATTTAACGAGGCGGATGCCGATCGATTCGGCATTGAATTTCGTGTCGGAAGCACGGAGAAAACAGTTCTAACATATGACCGTAATATCAAAAAAGTAATCCTAGATCGGTCTTTATCCGGACAGTCAGTTAATTCGGAGTTCGGCAGCGAACGGCGCTGCAGTCTGGATGCAGATACAATTAAGTTTCATCTTTTCGTCGATACCTCTTCCGTAGAAATCTTTGTTAATGACGGAGAAGAGGTATTTACGAGTCGTATTTTTCCAAGTAAGGAAAGTACGCAAATCCGCTTTTTTGCCCATGGGGGAAGCGCTGCATGTCGAGCCTCCTTATGGCAAATATCATGATTCAATTTGAAATGATTTAGAAGATTACAGGATGGTGACAGCGTGGGACAACTATTTGCAATCGGTGAAGTACTCATTGATTTTATTCCTTTACAAAAAGGGAGTGCTTTAAAAGATGTGCTCGCCTTTGAACGGGCAGCTGGTGGGGCACCGGCTAACGTCGCGGCCGCCGTATCCAAGCTAGGCGGGAAGGCCGCGATGCTTACGAAGCTCGGAAAGGACGCGTTTGGAGACTATTTGATTGAGCAGCTGGATATGGCCGGTGTTCATACTGGATTCATCCAACGGACAACGGAAGCTAATACCGGGTTAGCATTCGTATCTTTGCAGGAGGACGGGGAAAGGGATTTTTCATTTTACCGCAACCCTTCATCTGATTTGCTTCTAGCCGAAGCTGAAATTGATCCAGGTATTTTTCAAGGAGATGACATTCTTCATTTCGGGTCGGTCGATTTAGTGGAAAGCCCAATGAAGCAGGCTCATTTAAAAGCGATCGATGCCGTGGAGCGGCGGGGAGGGCTGATTAGCTTTGACCCGAACGTCAGACTACCTTTATGGACAAGTCCAGAAGAGTGCCGGAAGACGATCCAGGCTTTTATTCCAGCCGCTCATATATTAAAGATTTCCGAGGATGAAATTGAATTTATTACGGGCATTCCGTCACCTGAGAAGGCAATAGCGGCCTTATTTCAAGGCCATGTTAAAGCCATCCTCTATACTAGAGGTAAGAATGGTGCGGATTTATATCTCTCGCCGGAAGAGAAGTATGAATGTCAAGGATTTAACGTCGAAGTGCAGGATACAACCGGGGCTGGGGATGCTTTTATGGGAGGTTTTCTATATAAGTTGCTGGATAAGAAAGCTGTACAAGACAATATAACAGAGCTCCTTCGTGGGAATCATCTTGAAATTCTGCAATTTGCCAACGCAACCGGGGCTTTAACAACAATGAAAAAAGGCGCGATACCGGCTCTTCCAAATTTAGCGGACGTGCAAACATTTATCCAAAAGGAATCGAATGAAGGGATGATAACCGATGTCAGAAAATCGTGATATTGCTAAACAGGTCGTGGAGGCCATTGGTGGCAAGGATAACATAGCTTCCTTTGCACACTGTGCTACGCGATTACGCATTATGGTGAATGATCAAAGCTTGATTGATCAGGCTCAGGTGGAGAACATCGATAAGGTAAAAGGAGCTTTCTTAAACTCCGGCCAGTACCAAATCATTTTTGGCACAGGTACCGTCAATCGTATATATGAAGAGGTTGAAAAACTGGGGATCACTGGAACAACAAAGGATGATTTGAAAACTCAGAGTAAAAAACACGGTAATGTCTTTCAAAGATCGGTCCGCACATTTGGTGACGTATTCGTTCCAATCATTCCTGTACTGGTAGCTACGGGACTATTTATGGGACTTCGGGGTTTATTAATGCAGGAACAGATTTTAGCTCTGTTCGGTATGACAGCGAATGATATCCCCGCCAATTTCCTGCTCTTTACCGAAGTATTGACGGATACAGCGTTTGCGTTCTTGCCAGCGCTAGTGGCCTGGTCAGCATTCCGCGTGTTCGGAGGCAGCCCGGTTCTTGGTATCGTACTCGGGTTAATGCTGGTCAATCCCGCCCTGCCAAACGCATATAGTGTGGCGAATGGCTCAGCTGAGGCTTTGACGATGTTTGGATTTATTCCTGTCGTCGGCTACCAGGGTTCTGTACTGCCTGCATTTTTCGTGGGGCTCCTGGGAGCCAAATTCGAGAAAATGCTGCGAAAACGAGTTCCGGAAGCATTGGATTTAATTTTGACACCATTTATAACACTTTTAGTTATGATTACACTTGGCTTGTTCGTTATTGGGCCAGTGTTCCATTCCTTCGAAGAATGGGTATTGCAAGGAACTACCTTCATACTAGCTCTTCCATTGGGGATCGCAGGATTAGTTATCGGTTTCTTACACCAGATTATCGTTGTCACCGGGGTTCATCACATATTCAATTTCCTGGAAATCCAACTGTTGGAGCAGCTGGGCAATAATCCTTTCAACGCGATAATTACTTCCGCTATGGCCGCACAAGGTGCGGCGTGTCTGGCGGTGGGCTTGAAAACCAAGAACGCCAAACTGAAAGCTTTAGCATTGCCATCCTCGCTTTCCGCTTTCCTAGGGATTACCGAGCCGGCGATTTTTGGGGTCAATTTGCGTTATATGAAGCCTTTTGTGATGGGCTTGATCGGCGGAGCGATTGGAGGATTTCTCGCCTCCTTATTCGGTCTTGCAGCGACAGGAATGGCGGTTACCGTTATTCCAGGTACGCTTCTATACTTAAACAACCAGTTGCCTCTGTATATTTTATGTAATGTGGTTGCCATGGCCGTTGCTTTCATCCTAACCTGGTTGTTTGGATATAAGGATAAAATGACCGAGGAACTTCAAGAGGCTGCAACAGCATCTCATGATTCGTCCATTGGACAAGCGGATTCTGCCGCTTCAGAAACAGTAACTGCAACTCCAACTGAACAAGTTGACAAGACAATTGTTGATGGTGGAGCATTATCCATGCAAATTCCATCTCCCGTAGCAGGAAAAGTCTTGCCATTGGAAGAGGTACCTGATCCAGCCTTTGCCCAAAAACATATGGGTGATGGTTATGCCATTGAACCGACCGAAGGCAAAGTAGTTGCACCTTTTGATGGCGTAGTCGCTCATATTATGGACAAAAGTAAGCACGCAGTAATTCTAATGCACGAAAACGGGATGCAGTTGCTGATTCATGTGGGAATCAATACAGTGTCTCTCAAGGGGAATGGATTTACAGCTCATGTTCAATCGGGCGATGCGGTTAAGGCGGGTCAGCTGTTAATTGAGTTTGACCTTGACACGATCAGAGCGGCTGGATTAACTACGATTACTCCGGTAATTGTTCCATCAGATGCGGAGCAGGTAACTGGTCTGACTGTAAATGGAATCGGGCAATCCATTGCCGCAAATCAGGACGAAGTATTGACCGTTCAATTCAAAACAGAATAAACGTATCAGAGGGCTGACGCTAATTCATAGCGTTGGCCTTTTTTGCTCTCAAATCGAGATGTATGCCTTTTAGCATTGGTGGCTTTTGTATAGAGTGGAGCGCAAAAGGAGAGTTTATTAGAATATCAACTTTACATGATCGGAAGGACTGAAGGTATTGGATTTTTTTCAGAGCAACGAGTCGTTAACCGTTTTGGAGTGGATTTTAAGAGCCTTGCTTAGCTTTGCCTTCCTACTCGTTGTTACTAAATTTATGGGTCAGCGATCGATATCCCAACTGAGACTGCTGGACTTTATTATCGCTTTAGTTCTTGGAAATATTATCGCTCACCCGCTCTCCGATGAGAAGGTCGGAATGAAGGGTTCGTTTGTGACAGCTCTTGTACTAACTATGTTATATGTTTCAGCTACCTGGCTAAGCTTAAAATGGCCTAAACTCAAGCGTTTTTTGCATCCAAAGCCAATTACACTCATTCACAAAGGACGAATTCAATATGATCAGTTAACCAAAGCAAGAATTTCAATAGAATATTTATTCTCTGAACTTAGGAAAGAAAAAGTAGAGGATATTCAAAAGGTTGCCCTTGCTTTATGGGAACCGGGCGGAATCGTTTCTGTATTCATGGATACGCCTCATCAGCCAGTTACTCCATCGGATTTAAATTTGAGGACAGAGCCGCTAACTTTGACTAGGCCGATCATCGTTGAAGGTAATGTTGACATGACGCTTCTAAAGGAAATGGGCAAAGATGTGGAATGGCTGCAAGACCAAATTAGGTTGAGTAATTCAAATATTCGCGATGTCATACTTGCAACTGTCAGCTATGGAGGTCACGTGAAGGTTTTTTCAGGCAAACAGCTGGGATAATTTCAATTCCATTTGATTGATAGGAGTGGCTTTATGCTAAAATATTTTGGTGTGTTATTGGTTATCGGTGTCTTAGTAGTTGCCATTATTTCGTTCCAGAAAACGAAAGCAGTTCCCAATGAAAAAGACTTGCTGCAAGTTAAATCCACTTCCGGTGATAAGACCAAGAAAGTCATTCTGATCGTAGTCGATTCTTTGATGGCCACAGCCATTGACAAAGGGATAATGCAAAAGGAGCTGCCTACATTCCAATATTTGATTAAGCACGGTCAATACTATAAGGATCTGGTCAGTTCTTTTCCTACGATGTCAGTCACGATCGATAGTTCTCTGCTAACAGGGACGTATCCGGATGGTCATCATATACCTGGTTTGACCTGGTACTCGGCGAAAGACACAAAGCTTATTAATTACGGGACCGGGCCGATGGAGGTCATCAAGCTAGGAGTTAATCCGGTATTGGAGGATGCATTAATCCATCTTAACGGAAAGCATCTTAATCCGGAGCAGACAACGATTTACGATGACCTGGCTAAGGAAGGGAAGAAGTCTGGGAGCATCAATGGCTTAATATACCGCGGACCGGTGAAACATACCCTTTCTGTTCCACTCTGGATGGATGCATCAACTTCGCTACCTCAATCTCTCGAAGTGAAAGGTCCTGATTTATTAGCTTTAGGTTCTTTTTCCGATCCGTTAACAGAAATCGAGAAGCCAGATGGGTTAACCCACCGTATGGGCATAAATAATCAATATTCGCTTTTAACCGCTGAGTATTTAATCAAGAACAATAAGCTCCCTGATTTTTTATATATATATTTACCCGATTTGGATAAAAAGCTTCATAAACATGGACCTAATGAGCAAAATGGTATTAAAGCTACGGATCAGCAGTTGCAAAGTTTACTGCAAAGCTTCGGCTCGCTAGAGGAAGCTTTGAACCAAGCGATCATCGTCATTGTAGGGGATAGCGGGATGAGTAAAGTCTTGCCAGCAGACGATAACCCGGTTATCGAGCTCTCTTCTTTGCTTAAGGATTATCAAATACTTCGCCAGGAAGAAGGGGTAGCCGGTGATACGGAAATCGTTCTAGCCGTGAACGAAACGATGGCTTACATTTATAGCCTGAAGTCGGACAAGCTAAAAGATATTGCGAGTAATATCAGGACTGATCAACGAATTGATATTATTTCCTGGAAGGAAGGCGAATGGATTAACGTTATCGGAGATGAAATCGCTGAGGTGCTCAGATATAAAATGAATGGGAACCTGACCGATCCTTATGGTCAAAAGTGGACGGTAGAGCAAGCGCCGGATGTACTGGATCTATCCATTAATTCCGAGGATCAAACGATTCGCTATGGCAAGTACCCTGATGTTCTTCGTAGGTTATACGGGGCTTTACATTCACATTCCGGTGAATTTTTGGTGGTGACTGCAAAACCGGGATATGAATTAGCGGACAAGAACTCACCGTCCCACAAAGGGGGAGGGAGCCACGGGGCTTTCGGGCATGCTGAATCGCTTGTTCCTCTTATTATAAGCGGAACGGACGCCAAACCGGAGCATTTACGAATGGTTGACCTTAAAGCTTATCTAATGAAGCTCGTGACTAAGCAGCAGCCCAATATTGAAAAAGGGCGCTAACTCCAAAACAAATCATGACCAAACCAGATAGTTTGTTAATGAATGCTAGGCTACGAGCCTTAAATAAACTGCTTTTCAGAAACGCGACTATCCCAACTAGCAAAAGCCACCAGAGCATAGAGCCGAAAAACACTCCTCCGACCAGTAATGGTACATCATAGGGCGTTTGAGAAAACAAAATGCCGGAAGCCCCGAAAATGCCTATAAACAATAGAATAGTCATCGGATTTGAAAGGGTAAGTAGGAAAGTAACGATATACGATGAGAAGGGGCTTTGTCTGGCAACCTGTTCCTCTATTGGGATATGGCCTCCTGACCGCATAAATTTGATGCCAAGATAACAAATAAATAATCCACCCAGAAGTTGTATAGTTCCTTTAAATTGCAGCAAGAAATCACTAACCCATATCAGGCCAAAACCAGCGATCAGGCCATAAACTGCATCAGCCGTCGCTGCGCCAAGGCCGCTATAAAGTCCGACTCTCATTCCCGATGCTAGTGTTTTCTTGATACAAATAATGCTGATGGGTCCAACTGGTGCTGCTATGGATAAGCCTAAGATGATACCTTTCCAAATCCATTCAGAAAGCATGTGAGCTCACTCCCGTTATTCATCTTCCTTCAGCGTGGAGAGTATAAACACCGTATTCGATCTAACAATGTTAAATTTGCTCTTTAATGTATAGGTAATAAAGCCTTCTAATTCCGAGATCTCCGGTAAGACCACCTTCAGCAGATAATCATACTCCCCGGAAGTGTGATGGCATTCCAGCACAAATTCGGATTTAACAATTGTCTCGCGAAAAAGCTGTGTCTCCTCGGAACCGTGCAGCTGAATAAATATATACACCATACAATTTTGCCCCATGGCTCGCCGGTTTATCTTGACTGTAAACTGTTCAATGACTCCGTTTTTTTCCAATTTACGGATTCTTTCAGCGATCGAAGGGATGGATAAATGGATCGCCTTGCTGATTTCCGAACTAGTAATTCGGCTATTGGCTTTGAGCATTCGCAAAATTTGCAGATCAATATCGTCCATACATAACACTCCTTTTAAAGTAAATTATACAATAATGATTAAATAAATAAATTATAACCCATAATTAGTGTAAATTTATAAGTAATTACATAACAAAAGTTAAAATAATTAAGTTTACGACAATAAAAAGGGGGCTAACTTAAAAATATTATGCAGCTTATAAAAGGCTAACCCTGTTAATAGGGTTAGCCTTTTTGCCATCATTATTTAATCACTTGCTTATAGTGACTTGACCATACCTCCATCAACAAGGAGCGTTTGTCCAGTCGTATAAGAGTTCGCCGACGAAGCTAGGAAAACGACCGTTTTTGCAAGCTCATTCGGTTGGCCGTAGCGACCTAGAGGGATATTCTGCTCTGCGCGTGCACGGATTTCTTCGATATTCGTATTCAGTAATTTGGCTTTCTGTTGATCTAAGTGATAAGTTCGATCCGTCGCCACTCTTCCGGGAGCTACCGTATTAATTAAAATACCTTCAGGCGCGAGCTCATGAGCCAGCGTTTTGGCTAGACCGGCGATTCCTGCACGGTAAGTGTTAGATAGAATAAGACCTTCAATCGGCTGCTTCACGGAAGTCGATGTAATATTCACGATACGACCGCTCACGGAGCGTTTTAAATAAGGGAGGGAGCAGCGAATGAGCCGAATGACGCTCATCAAGTTTTGCTGAAAGGCCTGCTCCCACGCTTCATCCTCCATGTCCTCGAATCTTCCGCTTGGCGGGCCTCCGGAATTCGTAACTAGGATATCTAAGCCTCCAAAAACCTCGGTGGTGGTTTGAACCAAACTCTCAATATCCTGCTTCGCAGCAAGATCTGTTACCTTATAGTGAACTTGCACATCATAGAGCTCCCTGATCTCATTCGCTGCTGCTTTTAAATCGTCCTCATGTCGTGAACAAAGCATAACATTGGCGCCTTCACCGGCAAAGCATGCTGCAATCGCTTTTCCGATTCCTTTGCTTGAGGCAGCTACGAGTACTTTTTTTCCTGCAAGGTTCAAATTCATCCGTCAACACTCCTTGATCATATTTTTATAAAAAATGTTTCATCACAGCTTCCTGATTGGTGTGGCCAAAGCGATAATGACTTCCAGTGCTTTAGCCCCTGCCGCCACAATGAACACGGCTCTGGGATCAGCCCATTCTGACAGAGCAGCGCCGGTCATTGCCCCTAATGGCATGGCTAACCGGGTCAATACCCTGGAGAAACCGAGTACTCGGCCGATCATATCGGAGGGGATTGTCTCTTGCCTAACCGAAGTAACAATCGTGTTCCAAGCCACGTTGCAGACTGTCACCGCAAAGAAAGCGAGACCCGGTGCCAGCCAAAACTGACTGGAGGCCGCAAATAGGAAACCGATCGTTCCGAATGCCAGCAGCATCGGAATCAGCACTCCTCGGCGAAACCGATTCTCCAGCGGGACGGCCAGGAGGCTGCCAATAATGCCCCCAAAGCCTAACAGCGTATAATTAAGACTACTCTGCTGAGCGTCAAGCTGCAAAGTGTTCAACAAGTAGAACATCAGCACGCCAAATGCCGCGCTATATCCAAAGTTACCAATCATCGCTTGGAAAGAGAAGGATAAATTGATCTTGGAACGAACGAGCCATCGAAAGCCTTCCCCGATGTCTTTAAAAATTTGCGAAAGACCGGTTAGCGACTTTGGTGTAACAAAACTCGGCATGAGTATAAGCACGATCAGCGTGCCAAGAAAAGAAACCGTGTCGATCCATAATGCATTGAACCCGCCGATTGAAACAATTAGCGCACCTGCCAATAGTGGTCCTGCCAGCTCTGCAATTTGGTTCGTTAGCTGATAGGACGCATTGGCCCGCGTTAACTGATTCGGCACTAAAGAAGGGATGATCGCTACGATGGATACATCGAACATTAGTGAAAGGATAGTGAGCATGAAAGAAATAACGTAAAGATGCCATAGCTGCAATAGGCCCAGGAGATGAAGAATGGGAATAAGTGCAACTAGCAGCGCTCTAGCGATGTCGGTTACGATCATGAGCTTCTTTCGTTCCCAGCGATCCACCAGGCTTCCGACGACCGGACCAAACAATACGATCGGCAGGACGCTTACCGCATACATCGATCCCATAATCATACTGGATTGAGTTAGTTTATAGGCAATCCAGGGAATCGCGAATGTAAATAACGAATCCCCCAGCCTGGATACGAACATGCCGATTAAGAAGCGAATGTAGGATAGGGGCAATTGCAGCAGCATAGGTGCTGCAATTGCTTTTTCATTGTTAGGATGATTAATCGGGTGTTGTGTCGATACCGATGATTTTGAATTGGTCATGTATTTACCTCATTTATTATAGGGCTATTCTGCAGAATTTCACTGGCCAGCCGCTCTACTAACGGCTCTTGAATAAAGGAATCATGATTTCCGGGAACTGTGATCGCTCTGACACTTTTTGCGAGCTTCCTCCAGCCCAGCGCCGGATCATTTCCCGTTTTGTTGGCGGTGTCCTCAGAAGAGATTACCGTGAGATGACCCTCATAAGGCTGGAGAATATGCTTGGACATGAGACGAATATGATCCCTAATAATCTCAAGATGCTGCTTAATCCACCCAGGGTCATTGTTGTTATAACGTTCTTTCACTTGATGCTGTGAGAGCAGCCAGTTCAATTGATCCGTAGAGTTCATTTGCAGGAAAGATTCTTCCTGAGGAACTTCTTCTTCCTCGAACAAATAGGTGAGAAGATGTTCATCCTGATGTACAAATGGATATGGATAGGCATCTTTGTCCATGATGATCAGGCACTGAACTTCTTCCTTCTGTTTTTTTAAAATCTGGGCCATTTCATAAGCTATCAATCCTCCCAAGGACCATCCCCCCAAATGGTAGGGGCCATGGGACTGCTCAGCTTGTACAGCTTCAACATAGTGTTGAGCCAGAGTCTCCAGATTATTAAAAAATGGCGGATCTATATCTACCATGGGGGATTGGATGCCGATGAAACGGTATTTAGTTTGAATCTTCTGCGCCAATTCATAGTAACTGTGAACGTGTCCTGTAATTGGATGGACACAGAAGAAAGGAATTTTACGATGATCCACGGAGAAAGGGACAAGACAGCGTAACGGATTTCTTACTTTCGAAGGCTGATTTGCTGTCCTTTCGCCGCCGTACTGCAGAAAATGCGACAGCTCCGCGATAGTCTGATATTGAAATAACTGCTTTAGTGATAAGTGCCAACCTTTGACCAGGTTAAAATCAATGGCTATCGGGTGGAGCCTGCGGAACTGGCTAATATATTGTCCCAGATACCTGATATTCAAGAGGTTGTTATATTGCCGAAGCTTCTCCCAAGTGGTGCAAGATCCCTTGCTGCCGAGCAGTTCTCATCTGGTGTTTCGCAATACTTATCACCTACGGCTACATAGCCCCCATCCCACGTAGCGGTTGCCGCATAGCCGGATACGCTCTTATACAGCGGATGATTGCCCTCTAAGATGTGGGACCATTCAATGTGAGCTTCTCCCTCCAACGCAGAAGTGTATCTCTGATTCGACCAGCCCATCGAGAACATCAGGATAGCGAGGGTTACCAGCATGAGTTTGTTCAGGTTTAGACTTTTGGCCACGAGCAAAACTCCTTTCATACCAAATGATTGGTGAAATATAATTACATATCCATTATCAGGGGTTAGTGATTCGAGTGAATATCCTTCAAATTGCTTATATTGCTAGGAAAGAGTACATGCTTCTTCAGCTAGTTTTCCATTGAAAGATGAGGTTCTTCAACAGATCGAAGCAATGTGTCGGTTGATAATAGAGTGACTTTGATGTATATTTTCACTAATTTTGCTTGTCTGATTCATTCAAAATTAGAAAATGAGGATTGTGTAGAAGGAGGAAATCACATGCAAGAAATCATTCCGGTTTCAGAGATTACAAGATTCAGGACCAAAGCCGATGAATTCAATCCATATTCCTGGTATAAAGAGAAGCTGCTTCACGAGACATGTCCGAGCTGCTTGGCATGCCGTAGGAACATCGGAACCTGTTCAAGGGATGGGTGGACACTCTCTTCATGCCGACAAACAAGCAGAACGCGGATATGGTGAATGAATTAAAGGGCAAGGCCGCTCAGGAATATTATTCATTCCTATATCCCTTAGTCTTGGATAAACGCGATCATCTGCAAGAGGATATCATTTCAGATTTGGTCCGGGTGGAGGTCGACGGGGAACGGTTCACCGACGATGAAATCGTGCGGACAACAATGTTTATTTTGGCAGCGGGCATTGAGACGACGAGCCACTTGATGGCCAATACATTTTATTCTTTTCTATATGACGATGATTCGATATATAGTGAACTGAGGCAGGATGCCGGACTGATTGCCAATACGTGGAGGAGATGCTGCGTTACCGTTTCCACATCAGCAAGATGGATCGGACGGTTAAGCAGGACAACACGCTACTCGGCGTAGAGCTGAAAAAAGGGGACGTCGTGATCACCTGGATGAGTGCAGATAACCACGATGAAGCGATGTTCGCCGATCCGTTTAAGCTGGACATTCGCCGGCATAACAGTAAGAAGCATTTAACGTTCGGCAATGGGCCTCACTTCTGCCTGGGCGCTCCGTTGGCCAGATTGGAGGCTGCGATTGTGCTCGAGCAATTCGTTAAGCGGTTTGCCAAAATCGAGTCTGTGCCCGAGTTTCATTTAGAAGATCACCTGCAGCCCTCCGCGGCTGGGCAGTCCTTGTCGTCATTGCCACTTGTCGCTTATGCTTAATATGGAAACTTGGCGGTATGACGTATCTTGAACAGAGCTGACTACAGAACCATAAGGAGACATGGCATGCCGTTTGACTATCGGGAAGATAAGCGAAGCATTCGTTCCAAAGAATTGTTGAAGGAAGCCTTGTTTGAACTTTTTTATGAGAAAGAGTGGAGGCAGTCACCATACAGCATTTAACGAAAAAAGCCAAGCTTAACCGCTTCACCTTTTATCAGCATTACGAGAATAAATACGATTTACTCGGAATGTCGAAGATTTGTTCCACTCCTTGAAAGAAACCGTACTATCTGCCAGCGGAAACAATACCAGCGCGGATACAATCAGTTATGTCTACCTGCTGGCTTTCTATCAGCATTTGAAAGATCAAAGCTATTATTTCAAGGTCATCCTGAATAGGGGATATGAGCTGGACATAATGGAATTGTTCTCCGATATCGTTCAAGAGGCAATGGTTCAGTTCAGCAAGCCCTTGAAGGCGTACCTGCGGAAATCCATTGGCGTTACAGCATTGCGGCCCATTTCTCGGTAGCAAGCTGGTGGCTGCAAAATAATTTTCCATATTCGCCGGAGTACATGGCCGAAGCAGTGCTAAAGCTGACGAAAGAAGCTAGGCATCATGTATTACTATAGAAGTTAAAAGGAGAGGCGGTTTGTTTACACAAAATTCTCGAGGTACCTTTGGGAGGAATACTAATAAAAATGAACTGTTATAAAATTATTAATTTACTAGCCCTATGTATATTTCTTCTAACAGCATGTTCTAATGGACTGAATGTCGCTAGCCCTTCACATTCGAGTAATCAGGATAATCAACACAATGAAGTAAATAATAATGTCCAAAACCCTTATATTGTAGAAAATGATTATGTTGGTGAACAATTGGAACTTGTAAAATTATTAAATTTATCAATAAAATATAGGAATGAAGCCAATTCGGATGAATTTATGAAGCTGATAAGTAGTGAACCAGACACGCCTATTAAGCAAATGAATACAAAAAAAGTTGTGGATATGAAGATTAGCAGTATCGGTGAAATCACTGAATCGCAAGGCTCAATTGTTACTATGACCACCACAGA
Organism: Paenibacillus lentus; assembly: GCF_003931855.1. Lineage (NCBI taxonomy): Bacteria > Bacillati > Bacillota > Bacilli > Caryophanales > Paenibacillaceae > Paenibacillus > Paenibacillus lentus. The sequence goes on from NZ_CP034248.1 coordinate 3,565,818, forward strand.
AAATGATTCTGAAGGCAATTTAGTCATTTACGTTTTCCGAAAATTAAATGGAGAATGGAAAATTTACGATATTGACTAAAGAGTATAGTTGAAATTTGAATTTGGGAGAATCCGTACCGTGAATGGCTTATAGTAATCGGCAATTTTTCAGATGAAATGCTCCTGATTTCTATACTTATAAAGTGGAATGTAGCCAGTAAAATACAACCCTGAACGAATTATTTATTAGATCTTCGGCTATTCGCAGTTAAGCATGTGTAACTCAATGACATGAAATTTGTCATATGTGATCTCAACATTCGGAAGGTAGTTCTTGCATGGTTGATATTCTGAGTCATGGAGCAATTAAACGTATCCCAGTTGACAGGTCTGAATAATTTGTTTAATCTTAATGGCAAGCCCAATTAATGATTAATCATCATTGATTGATCGTTCGTTGATTTGGAATGAAGTAAATAGTAAGCCGATTGGTCAACCAAAGGCTCCTGTACTCGATACCGAGAAGATTTCGGTCGAGACCCAGGGGCCTTTTCTGTGTTCGCAAATCGAAAGGCCGTTACGTATGGGCTAACGGATCATAAAACTCCGAAGAGAAAGGAGCGTTATGGATTATAAAGATGAATTATAAAGATTGGGAACGCATGGAGGAAGCGGATTTGCACTTCCGCAAGCTGGTACGACGATTCGTGAAGGGACGTGACAAAATCACAATGGAGGGCGTTTCGCTGCCCGGAATGCTGATCTTGAACGCCATTAAAAATGGACAACAGCGGCTTGGGGATTTAGCGGATCAGCTTGATTTGACATCTGGTGCGATCACCGCGATTTGCGACAAACTGGAAAGGCAAGGATTTGCCGTCCGGAAGCGAAGTGAAGCAGAACGGAGAATCGTGACCCTCTATATTACCGAACGGGGAAGGAGGATGCTCGAACGTAACCAGGAGGCAGGTACTTACATGATCGATACGATGTTTGGAGGATTTACTTCCACAGAGCTAGAGGTACAAATCTCATTATTTCAGAGGCTGGATGATTCATATAGATGGTTTATCAAAGGAAGTTATCCGTCAAACGAAGCCATCCGACGAAGTTGCTATCCAGGATGCTAATCCCCTGAAGGACAGTTTAAACCGAACAAATCGGTATATTTCCTACTAATTTTTATCATCAAAAATATTAGCGAGCGGGAAGGTGACATATCAATGGGACATCCAACGATTTATCCGACAGGCACAACAGTTGATTTGCCAGACAAGGCATGCAGCGGCTACACGATTTACCAAGCAGCCGATAGTGGCGCGCTGCTGATTGACATGAACGGAAGAGAGGATCATTTAATGGAAAGGACTGCGAGGTTTTAAATCGAGTCGCACTTAGGCGATTAAAAGCAGGAGCGGAGGGATGTAAAATGAGGGGGGAGGGTATCTAATCTGGAATTCACGACTGTTCTTCCGCACTGATTGGATCTTTGTCGGGCTGATCTGTCTTAGGATTGATGGGCTTTCTAACCGACCGTGCGGTCGTGTTGCTCGGGCGGAAATTACTGTCACGGTACGGCGTAGTTAGCACGAATTCGTTAAGGCGTTAGACGTAAACGGATATTGAAATGTTAAAAGGGCACCGATTGAGATTCGGAGCCTTTTAACGTTGTTACTTTTTTGAAAACATATCCGATTGTAAATATTCTGAGATGATTCAAATCTAGTTAACATAATAATTATTATGTTATTTATGAATGAATGGCGAATTCTAGATACTGCATACAATAGTTATATATGATGACAAGTTAAACTTATAGTTAATCATATTAAATATTAATAACCAGAATCATCGATATAGATCATCATTTCTGTTATTCCTTGATACTGTAAAATCAACTGTTGATTCAGCTTTTTCGAGCAAGTTCGAAGGATTTTTCTACGCTTGCCAAGTTTTTCGTGTCCAGGTCATCCAACAATGGCTTCATGTTTTCAATGAAATAGACGGTTTTTCTCAAGCTGCTAATAATAATAATTTTTCTTAATTCACGAGAGGAAAATACCCTATATCCATTATGATGGTTTCTTTCAGATCGAATTACCCCCTCTTTCTCCCATTAGCGAATGGCTGAAGGATTGACTCCGGCAATTTCTGCGACTTCTCCAATTGTCATCACATCTGTTATTTTATAATTTCGGTATTTGGAAAAATCCGCATGTTTGATCATCGTCAGGATCGATTCCACTCTCTGCTTCTCCACTTGCATGTCATGTAGTTGTTAATTGATTAACCAGAGTGCTTCTTCTGTACGTCCTTGTTTAATTTTTCTGATAGATTCGTAGACAGTAGGGATTTCATATCCTTGCAGCAACGCACGAATAGTGATAAAGGCTTGCCTATGAGTAGACGTATAGTATCTTCGATTGCTGGCCGTTCTCGGAACTTCAGGGACCAAATCTTGTTCCTCGTACCTGCGTAAAGTAGTTGTGCTGATAAATCAAGCCTCTGGGAGCAGCTATCCGAAAGATTGCTAATCAAACCTTGGTATATTGCAAGACTATTAGGTGAGAGCTAGAGGGGGGGATATAGCTGTTAGAAAGCCAAAACGAGCGGAGTACAATATGATTTAGAACCTCAGGAAATAGTGAATATAATGATTTTTGTTTTGGAAGGGATGTCGGGCAACAAAAAGGGTTGAAGGAGGGGATAACCCCCGCCCCAACCCTTTTGTACCTCATTACGGCTCAATTCCCCATACAAGCTGATCGTTCATATATCCGGTAACCTGCTCATTGTTTACGAACTCATTACTGGAAGCCTTAAACGAATAATCGTTAGTCTGGTTGTAATCGGACCAATCGTTTTTGGAGAACCGGGCTTGAATTTCTGCGCTCTGGCCTGGATTAAGTATTCCAGCCGAACTTGTAAAGCCAATTTCCAAATAATAATCGGCTTTGGTAACCGGAGTTGCCAGTTTAACGAAATTGCCGATTACATTGGCACTTCCGATACTAGCCCAGTCGCACCAAAAACTTTGTGCACTTTCCCCGTCTACCGTATAGTAATACCGCAGTTTTACATCACTTAACTGAATCGCTGAATCACCGGTGTTGACTACTTTGAATTTGGGTGAAATTCCGTTGGTGGAGGCACTCGTGCTGCCGTTAAAAGCTTGAATCATCAAATCACTCACGGGTACAGGAACACTGCTGTCCACTACATTTACTGTAAGACCAGCGTGATTTCCTCCGCTGAAATGAAAGGCGATTGTATTTTGGCCCAGTGACAACGTGGATAGATAGGAGCTGTTTAGAACGACAGCATCACTTGATGCCGTATAATCCTGACCTGGTTGAAGAGTATAGTTTTCATGCGTTATGCTTGTAAGCTGGTGACCGTTTAAGGTAAGGTTTACGGAAATATCCTGTTGTAGATTCGTCGCTTTATCGAATGTAGCATTCAGGGGCGAAATCGCAGCATTCGATGTTGAATCAACAATGTTAACTTTTAATACAGGATCTCGTCCTTGATTAAAATCAAAAACGATTGAATGCTCGCCGACCGGCAGCTCAACCAGGAATGTCTTTTTCAGAAGCAGTGTACTTCCGTCCAACGTATAATCTTGATTCACGATCAATGCATCGGCCCCTGCTCGGAGAGAGGTCAACGTATTGCCGTTGAAATTCACGGTTATGGCTTTGTCGCTTTGGTTAGACGCATATTTGTCAAATTCAATATTTGTGGGTGAGATGGATGGGCTTGAGATAGGATTGTCATTCTTTAAATCAGGCAGCTCATCCAAGGTGATGACATAGTCGCTTTGATAAAGTGTTGTCAGGGTCTCTGGATAGTTAAAGGCAGTGCTCATTAGATGCTCGCCATACCAGGGGCAGAAGTAGAGCCATCCTGCTTTTTCCTCTGTCAGATTCTGTAGGCTAGGGACGGTGTCGTTCTCCGTCATGGCCACCATTTTTTTACCGTTAGTTAAATTAACAAGCTGATAGAAAATGGCGGTAATGGCATCCTCATTGGGTACGCCGGACAAACCATCATGGCGGTTGTAAATCGTATTGTATTTATCATAGCCAACAAGATCCACCTGATCATCACCGGGATACCATGCCGGAGAAGTGCTATACACGTAGCTGTTGTAGGTCCAAATCAAGTTATGCAGACCGTATGTCTCCGTAAGTTCGGTATAGAGCAGATCCCATAGCTGCTTGTACACCTCTGCGCCTGCTGAAGCCCACCAGAACCACGCGCCTTCACCATTCAGCCCGCCGTTGCCCTCCGCCTCATGATAGGGACGGAAAATAACCGGCACATGGTTATCTTGCAGAATCTGCAGCTGTTCTGCCAAATCCTCAATGGTCATCATCACATATTGATATTCTTTAGTACCGGGAACCACCGCATTGGCAGTATTAAAATTAGTTTCCGTCGGCTTATAGGTAGCGTCCTTCCAATCCACAAACTCCCCGAGCTGATAGGTGGTGAAATTTCGGGGCACATTGATATGCCAGGAAGCTGTCGCGATCCCGCCCCGGTTATTTACCCATTCAATCATCCGATCGGTTGTGCCGTCTTCCCAACCATAGAGCGGATTGTAGTTCATGAAGTCGAACCCGCGGATGGCTGGATACTTTCCGGTTAAATCGTAGATCCAATCAAACTCTAATTCATAATTACCATCATTTCCACTACCGTAAATTTCCTGCTGACCAGAGATAATATGGTCGCCGTAAACCTCCGTTAAATAATTCATTAAAGCTTGTGTTTCCGGTGTGGCCCAGGGATCGGAGAGGAGAGGCTGCACATCCAAGGGATCAAGATCGGCATAATCCACAGTGAGGGTGTCAATATACGCGAAGCCCCAACCGGCCTTGAGTTCGATGGTATTACTGCCTTGATTCAGTTTATGAAAGCCCAAATCAAAATTCGACCATTCGGTAGTATAAGGCAGCATATACGAACCCTTGGTCACGCCATTAACGGTTAAATATTGAAGTCTGCCATTTGGACTGAGCTCCTGCATATATCGGGTGGAGATCGCATACATGCCGGTTTCCGGGACGGTCACTGTAAAGGTGATTGTGCCGGAATTTTGCATCCACACAAATCCGCTTCCAGAGAATCCGGGCTTGGGCTGTCCATAAATTTGTGTCACGACTTGAAGATCGGAGGTGAGCTGAGCGTCTTCTGCTTCAATCGTGAAAAGTGGGGTGTTTGCATGGACGGGAGCTGTCAGCAATCCAAGGAGAAGAGTAAATGCCAGCATTGTTGCACTTGCCCTTTTGAGCCAATCTTTCATTTTCACCATTCCTCTCAATGTGAAATATGATAATAACCATATCCTGAATGCGCTTTCATAGTAGCATATATTCCATAATTTGTAAATATTTAAGTTTGTAAGATTGCCAAAGGGCGACAGAATAAAAAGTAAAAGTAAAAATTCGATGGACATAATAAAAGGTGTGCAAACTAAACACAATTTGCATTACACGGTTAATTCACAAGTACGGGAAATTAATAATGGAGAGGATAATGAGCCTGGAAGATGAAGAAGCACCAGTCCAATGTCACAGGCATTGAGGAACAGATCATTGCGCTTTACGCGAAGGGCGTCAGCACGCGTGAAATTCAAGGTCATCTACAGCAGTTGTATGGCATCGAAGTCTCCCCGACACTGATCTCGAACGTGACGAACAAGGTTATCCCTATGGTCAAGGAATGGCAAAATCGGCCGCTACAGAGCGTGTATGCCGTCGTCTTTCTCGACGCCATTCATTTCAAAGTGAAGCAAGACGGAGCTATTGTCAACAAGGCGGCTTACATGGTCATCGGCATCGATCCTGGATGGGAACAAAGACGTCCTAGGCATGTGGATTGGGAAAACAAGTCGGCCAAGTTCTGGCTCAATGTCTTGAACGAGTTAAAAATCCGCGGCGTACAAGACATTCTAACGTTTCAGCGATCTGCTGCATGGAAGGTTTATGTTGGCGATCGACTTCATAAAGAATAAATATGGCTTTGAACCGGTGATATATCTATTCCGCCCACGGTGCAACAGTTTTTGTTCAGTAAACCAAAGCGTCGAGTCATAATCTGAAATAGTTCTCTGGTGTTTTCCATGTTTTGTTCACCTCTTGGTATATTTATACTGGACATGTTTGTAATATGCAAGTTTTTTGTTGTGTTTTGAATAAATTGAATTTATGAGGTAATTCGACTATTATATAATCATATACTTATACAAAAGGGGAGACCTATGGTGGAGCAAATTCATGAAGCAGCTGAAAAGCTAAAACTTTTGGGTGATAAAACTCGCTTAACGATGTTATCCCTAATGAAAGAACGAGAATGGTGTGTCTGTGAATTTGTCGATATTTTAGAAATATCACAACCAGGAGTTAGCCAACATTTACGGAAATTAAAAGCCCAGGGAATTGTAAAAGAAAAAAAACAGGGTCAGTGGGTATACTACTCACTAAATGTAGATGACAAACCATACATTAAGGATGTGCTGCAGTACATGCCTGATACCAAGACAATTCTTTCTGGCTTAAATAAAGAAGGGGTTACGTCCGTTTGTAAATAAGCAACTTTCCCTTATTGATTATATAAGTAAATAGTTATATAATCATGTACAAATATTTGAATTTACCCAAGATTAGGGTTGATAACTGAAAGAACTGGGGGTTTGAATTAGGTGTCCGTAATCCTGGCATGCATCATTTTTTTGGTGACACTAACGCTGGTAATCTGGCAGCCTAAGAATTTATCGATCGGCTGGTCAGCTTGTGGCGGAGCTATACTAGCACTGCTGTTAGGTGTCGTTGATTTTCAGGATGTCTGGGATGTAACTCAGATTGTTTGGAATGCAACATTAGCTTTTGTGGCGATTATTTTGATTTCATTGATTTTAGACAAGATTGGTTTCTTTGAGTGGGCAGCTCTACACATGGCTAGAGCAGCTCGTGGAAACGGTGTAAGAATGTTTATCTTTGTTTCAATTTTGGGTGCAATCGTAGCAGCCTTTTTCGCCAATGATGGGGCAGCCCTGATATTAACACCGATTGTACTCGCGATGGTTAGGGCACTTCAGTTTGATGAAAAAAAGGTATTCCCGTTTATTATCGCAAGTGGATTCATTGCGGATACCACTTCGTTACCGCTTGTCGTTAGTAATCTGGTGAACATCGTCTCGGCTGATTTCTTCGGTATTACTTTTGCAGAATATGCTAGCCGAATGATTGTTCCAAATCTATTTTCACTTGGTGCGAGTATTCTGGTGCTGTATCTTTTTTTCAAAAAGGGCATTCCCAAAAAGTTTGATTCGTCACAGCTCAAACAGCCGGTTGATGCGATTAAAGACATGAAGTTATTCCGTCTGTCCTGGGTCGTCCTGACAGTGCTGTTGATTGGATATTTTATCAGTGAATTCTTTGCTATTCCTGTATCGCTAGTGGCAGGAGTTATAGCCATCATTTTCTTAATTCTGGCGAGTAGAAGTGCTGCAGTACCAACGGCTGAAGTAGTCAAGGGAGCCCCCTGGGCCATTGTATTTTTCTCCATTGGTATGTACGTGGTGGTTTATGGTTTGAGAAATGCCGGGTTGACGGATTTACTTGCTGTCGTTATTCAAGCTGTTGCTGACCAGGGGCTTTTCGTGACTACAATGGGTATGGGTTTCATTTCAGCTATAATTTCGTCATTCATGAATAATATGCCCACGGTTATGATCGATGCACTTGCTATTGATGCCACAACAGCAACAGGGAAGATTAAGGAAGCTTTGATTTACGCTAACGTCATTGGTTCTGACCTTGGTCCGAAGATTACACCGATTGGATCGCTTGCCACACTATTGTGGCTACATGTGCTCTCATCCAAAGGGGTTAAAATCTCATGGGGGACTTACTTTAAAACTGGTATCGTATTGACGCTACCAACTCTTTTTATTACGTTGTTAGGCTTATATCTGTGGTTATCCATCTTGTGATTTAAATGAGCATTTTGCATAATTCCCTATTTGAGAATTGAATAGCAGAACCTAGACCTAGTTGGTGGTGCATTTTCAGCTAAATCCACTCGGTTTTCAAAAATGGGCAGACCTGCAGAATTTTCTGCGCATTCAAAATTTTAAGCAGCGACTTTTCTGTATTTCTGAGCCATTGCCAGGGCAGAAGCCAGCAATACAATTGCATTTAAATATTGGTGAGTTATGACTTTCTCTATGCCCCAAACATGCATGGCGTCTGCGGTCAAATAGGTTTTCATTCGGGAGTTGCAGCGTTCTACACTCGTTCTTTCTTTGTAAAGTTCTTGCCAACGTTTCGTGTTCCGGTGCGGACTTGAATAACGGCGCAAATCGCTTTTTGTATCAACCTTGAGCACCATTCCATAGTTGGAAGATGAACAGGCTGCCATCCCCAGCGGACAATCCACCTTGCCGGTCGCATGGGGACACCGGAATTTCAGGTAATCGCCATCTACTCCCCAGTATGTCATGGCAAAACCCATGGAGCAGCAAGGTGTACCGTTAGATGTTATACCTGCAGGCGGTTCCTTCTCATTGCGAAGATTCATCGGGATAATCGCTTGCGCTTTGAGCTTCCGTGCCGCTTCATAGTTTTTAAGTTGGTCATACCCAGCATCAAACACAAAGAACTTCACTTTCGCATCGGCAGCCACTTGTTCCATGAGAGCGGGTGCCAGATCACCGTCATTGACATGAGCCGGTGTAACCGAGAGGGCCAGGGGCAGTTCGCTAGCGGTGTCGACAGCAAGATGAAGCTTATAGCCGAACCACTTGACCTTGTTACCAAAGGAGTCAAACTTCGCGCCCCAGTTGGCATTCCCCGTCAGCTCACTTTTGCGCTTCGGCTGTTTCTTCTCGTAGGCATGGATCGCTGCGCTGTCCATCGCCACGTGACTTCCATCGATGATTCCTTCCTGCTTACAGCGTGTGACGAGATCCTCAAACAGACGTTTTGCCAATCCCTTATTCGTTAGCTCAGTGAAAACGCGGCTTAATGTGGCGATTGATGGAGCTTTTCGATCAAGCCTGAGTCCGCATTGGTAACGGAAACGAAGATCCATATCCAGACGACGATGCAAGCCGCTAAATGTATCCATGTTCTCCAGTGGCGCTGCAAGCAATGCGCGAAGAATCCCTTGTCGGCAGTGCCCATCGGCACCTCGGGGTGAATGACTTCTCAAATCTTTAGCATAAGGTCGTAAGTCCAGGGCACTGAAGAAGATAGGCAAACGTTCTTTAAATTCAAGTTTTTGAAGTTCTTCAAAGGAAAATAGACTTTCTTGTAGAATATACATAGTGACTTCTCCCCCTTGGGTTTTCTTGTTTTGTCACTTGAAAACTTCTCCAAGTTGGGGTGAAGTCCTTTTTTTATGTTTGAAAACCTTTGTCTAGCAAGGGCTCAGGTTAATGCAAAATGCTCAAATATAAAGGAGACTATCCATCATGGAAAAAAAGACAATTTACTTCTTGTGCACTGGAAACTCTTGCCGAAGTCAGATGGCCGAAGGTTGGGCTAAGAAATACCTGGGAGATAGCTGGAATGTCTATAGTGCTGGTATTGAAGCACATGGGCTAAATCCCAATGCGGTGAAAGCGATGAAGGAAGTGGATATTGATATTTCCAACCAAACTTCGGATATTATCGACTCCGATTTGCTAAACAACGCTGATCTGGTCGTTACCTTGTGTGGGGATGCAGCAGATAAATGCCCGATTACACCTCCACAAGTAAGACGTGAACATTGGGGATTCGATGATCCTGCGAAAGCCCAAGGCACAGACGATGAAAAATGGGCTGTGTTCCAACGTGTTCGTGATCAGGTAGGAGAACGAATTAAAAGATTTGCTGAAACAGGCGAATAAAAAAACAAACAGCCGAGAGATATCTCGGCTGTTTTTAGAAGGAAAAAATTGAGATTATGATCAGCCATACGCATCAAAAAAAATTGATATGATAATGTTTTTGAGGATTAAGGTGATGCAAATGAAAGGAATGCTAAATTTAACAGATGGCCCCATAACGCCTGTACTTATGAAACTATCTCTTCCCATCATTGCTACAAACTTTATATCAACAACTTATGGACTTGTAGATATGATCTGGGTCGGAAAATTAGGAAGTGGCCCGGTGGCAGCGATAGGAACAGCTAATTTTTATGTGAACTTAGCTGTAGCAATATCTACCATGATAACGATCGGAACAGGGGTAAAAGTCGCACACAGTATTGGTGAAAAACAATCGGATCGGGCAAAAACATACATTAAAAACGGATTTCTAATAACAGCATTAGTCGGGATTGTTTATATGTTGTTTATTATCATGACTAAAGATAAGCTTATCGGCTATTTTGAGTTGGCAGATGCTGAAATAGAGAGGATGGCCACTCAGTTTTTAGTTATTTCGATAATTGGAAATCTATTCAATTTGTTCAATCTGTTATTTAGTACAATCATGAATTCACTCGGCGACAGTAAAAGACCATTTCGAATTTTTACTGTCGGGTTTCTTTTAAACATGATTCTTGATCCATTACTCATCTTCGGTTATGGATCGTTTGAGGGACTAGGTGTTAGTGGAGCTGCACTGGCCACACTATCAGCAAATATAATTTTAACTCTGCTTTTTATTTATAAAACAAAAAACAATGAGTTTTTCTCAAAATATACAAAGATAGATAAGGCAAGTATGAAAGAGGTATTGAAGTTGGGATTGCCTATTTCAGTACAGAGAGTTACTTTTACCGTTATTTCCATCGTTATCGCTAAAATAATTGTAAGTTGGGGTCCTGATGCCATAGCTGTTCAAAGGGTGGGTATTCAAATCGAATCTATATCTTATATGACGATTGGAGGACTTCAAGGGGCAGTAGCAGCCTTCTTTGGCCAAAATTTTGGTGCGAGAAAGATAGTTCGAATAAAAGATGGTTATCGCATCTCTTTATTACTTACAACAGTCTTTGGCATGTTTACTTCACTCATGTTTGTCGTGTTCCCGAAAGAAATCTTTTCACTATTTCTAAATGATCCATCAAGTCTTATGTTGGGCGTTGATTACATGAAGATTATTGGATACTCCCAAGCCTTTATGTGTATGGAATTAATGACTGTAGGAGCGTTCAACGGGCTAGGAAAAACCTATATACCTCCCATTTTTAGTATTATATTGACCGGGCTTCGCATCCCACTCGCCATCTTATTGTCAGGTCCGTTTGGGTTAAATGGGGTTTGGCTATCTATTGCAATAACCAGCGTCCTTAAAGGAATTATCCTCGTGGGTTGGTTTAAAGGAATTCTAAATAAAATGTCTTCAAAATTACTTAATCAAGCTGTTTAAAATGAACGAAAGAAGGGTCTGGAGATGGTTTCATTAAATCATGAGTTTTTGAAGTTGATTAGCGAGCAAAATTTGAATGATGAAATTTTTAAAGGCCAATATGGTTTAGAAAAAGAAAACGTTAGAGTTGACCAAGAAGGTAATCTAGCCTTAACGCCTCATTCTAGGGTATTCGGGAACAAAAGTGAGAATCCTTATATTAAAACTGACTTTTCAGAAAGCCAAGTTGAAATGATAACTCCGGTATTTAAATCTATAGAAGAAGCTTACTCTTTCCTTGAAGCACTTCAAGATATAGTAACACAGGAATTAACCGATGAATATTTATGGCCAAGCAGCAATCCGCCGACACTGCCGTGTGAAGAGGATATTCCTATCGCGAATATGAATGATCCCTTCGAAGATCAATATCGAATTCAATTGGCTCAAAAATATGGCCGAAAAAGACAATTGTTAAGTGGGATTCATTTCAATTTTTCTTTTGATGATGGATTTCTTCGAAAGTTATATGTGGCCTCCAAAAGCCATGATGAATATAAAATGTTTAAAGATCAATTATATCTAAAAGTAGCGAGAAACACGTTGAAATACCGCTGGCTACTCATTTTTCTAACAGGCGCTAGCCCGGTATTTAGTAAGTCCTATATTGAACATTGCGTCTCCTTAAGTGATCATTTAGATACCGAGAGTCGTTTTTTTCCCAATATGAATTCACTTCGAAACAGTGTGTGCGGGTATCGAAATGAAAAACCATACTATGTTTCATTTAACTCCATAAAAGATTATATTCAGGATCTGCAAAACTTGGTTCAATCTAAGGATCTGCTGAGTGCGAAGGAGTTTTATAGCCCCGTTCGAATCAAGTCGGCAAAAGGGGATAATCAACTCCAAAGCCTTCTTGAAAACGGAATAGATTACCTTGAACTTCGCATGTTCGATCTAAATCCACTTTATAAAAATGGGATTAGTCTGCAGACCCTGAAATTCATTCACTTATTCCTGGTATATATGCTTCTTAAAGAGGATGAGCAGTTTAACAAGGAAGAACAACACCAGGCGAATCTCGATGTGGATACCCTAATGATTCGAGGCATTTACGGTAAATTAGGTGATAAAGATTATGCTGCCAGTATGAAAGATAAGGCATTAGACCTTCTTAATACAATGCAAGAAATGATGAATAAAATAATTCCCGAAAGTCAGAAACAAGTCGAATTGATCGAGGAACAAAAGAAAATTATTATCAATCCCGATTTTAGTTTTGCGTCGATCGTAAAGTCAGAAATCAATGAGTCAAATTATTTGCAGTACCATCTAAATAAAGCAAAGGAGTATGCAAAACACAGCACCGAAACAGGGTATAAGTTTGCCGGTTTTGAAGATTTGGAACTGTCGACTCAGTTGTTATTAAAAGCTGCGGTCAAACGTGGAATCCGTTTTGAAATCCTTGATCGCGATGAAAACTTCATTCTCCTACACAAAGAAGACCATAAGGAGTACGTTAAGCAAGCAACCAAGACTTCGTTAGATTCATACAGTACAGTATTGATCATGGAGAATAAAATCGTGACTAAGGAAGTGTTAAAGAGACAGGGTATACGGGTTCCGGAAGGTACTTCATATCATAACATTGAAGATGCAATTCTTGAATATGAGAAGTACAAGGGGAAACAAATTGTAATAAAACCAAAATCGACGAACTTCGGACTGGGCATCACGATTTTCACAAACCAGTTCACTAGAGAAGATTTCCGACAAGCATTTGAAATGGCCTTCGAACATGATAAAACCGTATTACTTGAAGATTTTGTGATGGGGAAGGAGTATCGATTCCTGGTCATGGGAGAGGAAGTCGTTGGTATTCTACATCGGGTACCTGCTAACATAATTGGAGACGGAAAGCATACGATCGAACAACTGATTCACGAGAAGAACAAAGATCCGCTAAGAGGAAAGGGATATAAGACGCCCCTTGAAAAAATTCAGTTAGGAGAAACTGAGAAAATGTTCTTACGGAATCAATTTAAGAATCCTTTTGATGTTCCAGAAATAGGGGAGACGGTTTACTTAAGAGAGAACTCCAATATTAGTACCGGCGGAGACAGCATTGATTTTACAGATGATATTGATGATAGCTATAAACAGATTGCTATTAAAGCCGCAAAAGCTGCCGGTGCCACATTTTGTGGCGTAGACATGATGATTGAAGATACTGGCGTAGGCGCAACGGACCAAAGCTACAGCATTATTGAAATAAATTTTAACCCGGCAATTCATATTCATTGCTATCCATACCAAGGGGTTAATCGAAAAGCAGATGATAAAATACTCGATTTGCTTTTTCCAGAATAAAAGAATGGCCAATACATTGGATTCCAACGGCATATAAACGGGCACCTTTTAGAATTAATCCAAGAAAAAATAAATAAACCGGTTAGTTCACCTTGATCTGTGAACAGACCGGTTTATTTGTTAAAAAATTGGTTAACAATGGGTCAATAAAGATACAACAGATTTATTAATGATAGGACATGTTCACAAAACTCGTATTTCTTTTAGTTTATAATATTTCAATCTAATTATTCATTATATAAGGGTATATACATATTGTGACATATTATATTTTAGTCATTTATTTGTTAGAAATAGATTTAATAAATCTATTTAAAAATAATTTTCAAAAGATTCAAACAACATCACAATAACTTGATCCTCATGAGTTAAACTTTTAATAGCATTAAAAATTTGTAGGAGGTTCTATATGTTTGATTACGCAGATACGCTAAAAGTGAAAATGCGACTTGGACAATATGTCGCACACCGTATTGTAAAGGATGGTTTTACAAGCAAAATTGTTCGTTCACCGGAACAGCTTAACAAAATGGACCGGTTTGAATTGGCAAAGGATTTCTTGTCTTCTAATGAACGTAAGTACTTCGATCGTGATTTGTTTAAAACTCCAGAACCGGAAAAGCTATTAGATGATGTAGCGCGGTATATAGATCAACGAATCCCAAAGGCATATGCGAATTGGTTCAATTACGGAAACAATGTCGATGAGGAATGGTCAGCGGAGAAGTATGGTTTAACCTATCAGTTCGAAGAAAATGGTCTACTGGAAGCGGAAACAAGAGAAAAATCAAACGAATGGAACCCAAATGCTCCAGCAAGTAAAGAGCAAGTACAATATCTTAAAGCTTTGCTTTCACAAGCGGGATACATATTGAAAATTAGTTACGATGACTTGACGAGGGGGAATGCAAGCCAGTTAATTAGTTTTTTAGTGGATGATGACGCACTACCTGCAGATATTCAAAAACTACTAGAATATGAATAAGTTGCGGAGAGATGCGTAATGCTGTAATTAATAACTAACACAACACAGAGATGATGTGTTGTATGTATGTATTATTATGTGTGGTGGACAAACCCGCGTCGCTACGCGGGTTTCTTTAGACATGTTCACAAAATTCGTATTTCTTTTAGTTCACTAATAATATAATTAAATCTTACTAATATAATATATATATATTGTGACACATATTAAATAATTAGATAACACTAGCGACGACATGGAGGTATCATCTCCATCGGCACCACTGAGTTGATTAAAACCATTGAGAGCACCCCAACAAAGGGACGAAGCTCGCGACTTTTGCAAAACAAACCCTGATGCATCTACATTCGCAGAAAAAAGCCTATACGTGTCTCTCGACGACTTGATTGGAACAGACAAGGAAAGTAACGAGATTACGCTGATCGACATCCTTGGTTCAGAAGCTGATAATGGCATCTAGGAAGTGGATCTCAATATTGAGAAGAGCAAGATTTACCGTAACCTGATATTTTGGACGGGAGAGAGTAAGAGGTTGACGTGGGGCGGTTTGGCCTGGACACCGGTGGGAGGTTGTCAAGTATCTGGGAAAATCCAGGATAGAGAAAATGGCTCTCATGAAGCTGTATCACGAGCTTTATAAGGTGAAGCGTTAAGTCATCCGAGTCTGTCTATAGACAGACTCTTTTTGTTGTCAAAATTCAAACGTCTAGTTCAAACCAAGTATGTAGAACCTTTTGAGGAAGATTTTATAATTTGGATCATGATGTGGATATATGGTACCTGGTAGTCTTTGCACTTCTTTGTGAAGCAGGCCTGGGATCAGCACAAATCCCGACTGCAGGTGTGACTTGGGGAGGAAATGAAAACGCTAAATATGGTGGAATAGATGTACGTGTTGAAGTGAGTTCATTGTTGGATAACAACGGATACATTCCAAGGTCAAATACAGTTTTTCAAGTAAAAAACAGATATGCTCCGAAGCGATATTTTGAAAGAAATGCACCCACAAAACGCACTAAGACAAGAAAGATGTTAGGTTCTATCTTAAAGACATGGTTTCTTTAATAGATGCATTCAAAAAATTAATTGAAAAGGTCAAAGGACGGTAACTGGTACATCTTTTTGTTCTCTGTCAAAAATCAGAACTTAATGTCGGGAGACAAGAACATCGTCCCATTGAAAGTCGCTAATATAGCGGTTGCTTTTCTTCTTGTCTTAACTCGAAGACAAGAACTTGTACCCATTGTCGATTTGATGATTATCTAAACAGGGAAATTGACTGATACATTTTACTCTTATTCAAGCGGAACATGGCAGGGTATTTGCGGAAAATGTTGAATAATAAGATTAACAAGCATAATTTGCTGAAAATTTGTTTTGCGACTTAATGCAAGACTGTTAGCAGGTCGTGGTGAGGTTGCTGCCGCCATGGGAGAATTGGATCTTGCATTTAAGTTGAAGGACATGGGCTCTCGCATTCATCTGGAAAACTCGGATTTCCGGAGAGTTGAAGAGGAGCTAAGAGCATCTCAACGCCCTTCGGAACTGGGCTGGAATTGAGTCAGGTGAAGCAACGAGTTAAATTTAAGGAAACACGTGGGGTATACTAATTATGAATTATTTAACTATAAGGACGAAGAAAATGTAAGCATAATGGATAACCCTATTAGTTATAAGCAAAAATTAGTACGAAAATTTGAGATTTAAAGAAGTAAATTAAGATTGTGAGGTACATAGATTTGGAAGAAGAAAAAAGATTACAAAAGAAATTGACTGATTTAAAACGTATATATAACAAAGAAATTGCTAATTTTCACGGTCACCTTGAAGAAGATTATGATTATGAATACGAACCGGAGAGGGATCCTCAATATAGACTTAATCAATTAAGTAGTGAAATAGATTCGGTAAACGAAGAACTACGAAAAATTGAATTTGTTAGAGAAAATGAAATGAAAAAGAACGCATTCAACGGTTTTGATAGTAGCATTGGTTATATGTTTAATGATAAAGAAAGTGAAGTAGATTTATTATCACGAACTCCTCAGGCAAAATCAATATCTCGCTTAATTGCTAATAAGGAAACAAGCCCACCACTATCGATTGGTATCTGTGGACCATGGGGTGCTGGAAAATCGACATTTTTAAAGTTGATTGAGAAAGAACTTTCATCTCTTAACAGTGCTATTGAGAAAGATAACGATGTTCAAAAAAATTATTACAAGACGTATCTTGTTCGTTTTAACCCAGCAGAATATGATGATCAGAATAAAATTTGGTATTCGTTACTCAGAGTACTATACGAGAAATACGAAGCTGAGAAGGGTTATTTAGGAAGAATTTTGTTTTCTTTAAGGAAGTTCATCTACTCTTACAGAAATAATAAGGCTATTTACATTTTAAATTTAATACTCATATTACTAAATATCGTAACAGTCAGTTATTACTTTTTCAGTAAAAACTCCGCTATTGATATGATTAAAAATAGTAAAACAATAATCAATATTGCAGCATTGTTTGTATCTATCACAGCTATAGTACAACTATCTGTCCCATTTTTCAAAAAAATTCAAGTTTTATTGGAACCATTATCAGTTAAGCTTGTGAATAACATGATGTTTCCAAATTTTAGACACAAACTTGGAAACCGCGAAGAAGTAAAAGAGTCGTTGGATGATTTATTAAAACTTTGGCTCAAAAAAAACGAGAAAATTGTGATTTTTTCGGATGAATTGGATCGTTGCTCGGAAAAAACCATCGCTGAATTTTTCAGTGCACTCCAACTCTTTTTATCGTTTGACTCCATTGTTCATGTTATATCTATGAACAAGGAGACAGTTGCTTTGGCTTTAGCAAACAGTAACCAATTTTATTTCGAGGATAATTCATCAAAACAAGATAAGCTTCTTTTTGGAGAAGAATATTTAAAAAAATATATCACTATTTCAGTTTATCTTTCAGAAGAGAGATCTTACAAAAAGTATTTAAATAGTTTAATGGAAACACAACATAATTTTTTCACGATCGAAGAAATAAAATCTATTATTTTAATGATTGAAGAAATGGCTAAAATTAGAAGTATAACACCAAGAGAAGTAAAAAAAGTGATTAACATGTTAGTCCTTGCGAAGGAGCATGTTTTCTTAAATATTAATTTTTCGGAAGTTATAATAACATTTGAAGACTATATAAAGTGGTTTTTATTTAGTTACTTCAATCCAGAAGGCTCAAGATTAGTTATACAAACAATAAATAAATCGTATATTTCAAATAAATTTAAGTCATTTAAAGATTTTTATATAGAAGAGCTTAATAAGGCTTTTGAAGAAAATAATATAACTGCCCACTTAGAAAAATTCATTGATATGAAACTTGAATTTATAATTGAAGCAGAACGCATTGTTGTGAAGCATTTCATCCGTGATTAAGTTAATGACATGACATAAATTCATCTCGTTGCTTTAAAGAAACTTGTACTGAATTTAAAGGATAGGATTATCATAAACGATAAAAGTAAATTATCGAGGACAAGAACATAATACGAAAAAGTCTCTAATTGGGAGGCTTTTTCGTATTATCGGGTTATTGATAATCTTCTGGTTGGACTCTTAATTGAATTGAAGTAGGGGCAACTGTAATTCCATGGAGTTATGAGTTTCTTTGCCTTCGAAACGCATGATTGAGGAAGTTAAACTTAAAGAACATTTAAGAAATCAGTATTAGAAGGAAATAGAGAGGACTCCAAATGTAACTCAAAGATTTCTCAATGAAAAATTAAAACTAATTTGATGTATAGTGATGCTGATTTTGTATGTAAGTTTATTTCAGAATTGATTAAAAACATTAAAATTATAGGAGAGAAAATCTGTATAGAATATAACTTCATATACGAAGTACAAAATAAATTAATTCGTGGTAGAGATTACGACAGCAATAATTTAAAAGTGAATTTCGGCGTTACACAAACGTTGGATGAATTATAAATTAGTAGTAGCTAAGAAAATAACAGCAGTAGGGCACCTTAAAATAACTAGTGCATTGCTGCTGTCAATATAATTACGTAAAATAATAATTTGACGAATAAATATCATTAAAGTATATTAGAATCATGGAGGTTTGTATATTCTATGGATAAACAAATGAAAATGCACTATATGCAACGAGTTGATGAAAAGCTATCAGAATTACCTTGGTATGTTACAGAATTTATCGATAGTAAAAAACGCAAATTATCTCCAACGACACTTCTTAATTATTGCCATGATTACATTATTTTTTTTGATTGGCTTATTGCTGAGAATCTATCTTCATCAAGTCGAAAAGAAATAAACTTAGAAACACTGGAGTTATTAACAGTTCGTGAAGTAGAAAACTTTTTGTCATTCCTGGATTATCAACTTGGAAACAAGAAACTCACGATAAATCGCAAATTGTCCTCCTTAAAATCTTTGTTTGACTACCTTCAGAATAAGGCTGAAACAAGCGATCTGAAGCCTTATCTTCAACGAAATGTGATGGCCAAAGTAGACTTAAATGCCGTCAAAGAAAGCCAAGAAACCATTGCAAACCGAATTGAAGGAAAAATCCTTAGAGAAGATGATTTTGAATCATTTAGGCAATTTGTAGCTTATGATTTCGGCGAAAAACATAAAGATAATAAGCGGATCTTTACGTTTCATCAATTCAATCGTGAGCGTGACACAGCTATTGTTTCGCTGATTTTGGGTTCAGGGCTTAGATTGTCCGAGGTTGCAGGCATTAATATTGATGACTTAGATATGAATAAAGCTTTAGTACGAGTGGTACGAAAAGGTGATAAAGAACAATATGTTTACTTCAGTAAGCAGGCTTTATTGGATATAGAAAATTATCTGCAGATCAGAGAAGCAAGATATTTACCTGAAAAACACGAGAACTATTTATTTATTGCAGCTCCTGTAGGTCGTAAAGGAAAAAGCCGGCGTTTGACACAACGCTCAATTGAAAAGCTAGTTGAAAAATATGCAACTGCTTTTGGGAAACCCTCTCTAACAGTGCATTCGCTTAGACACTCATTTGCAACGCGATATCATTTGGAAAATAACGATGTCCCAAGATTGAAGAATCAATTAGGGCATTCATCTATTCAAACAACAATGATATACACACACTTAACAGATGAAGAGATGCGTAATGCTGTAAATAACATGGATCGATAAACCCGCGTCGCTACGCGGTTTTTCTTAGACATGTTCACAAAATCCGTATTTTGACTAAATATCTAAATTTATAAAACTGTTGATCATTTCTTTCAATCATCATATCATCATCCAATCATCATCGTTTTAACAAAAAATAAAAACCCGTTGGAATTAATCATCAACGGGTTAAAAAATTCAATTTTTCCAACCGCCTACTTGAGCCACAGATCTCCTCCTCTTTTTTATTCGGTAAGAACATCCTCAAATTTCCACATTTCATCACACTCAACACCATGAGACTGAGGCTCCCCTATGTCAGGGAATATTTTTAGTGAACAATTCAGGCACTCTGCAGCGATAGACTTGACCCATATACTCACCGGCGCCCCCTCTTCGTCAGTATCAAAATCTGTTTCGGTACTAACGAGAAGCGTTTTCTTGTTGCAAACAAAACAGGTAACGACATCCATATCAGGAATAGCATTTCCGATCGCATGTGCTCTTTCTTCGACTTGATTAACGTCGAATTCCCAGGCAGGCATTGTGTAGCATGCAAGTCCATATGCCTTAAAAAAAGCTATACGTTTATAATCAATTTGACCTTGACCTGATCTTATTATTTCAGTTATCGGGTCTAATGAGGATGAAGCTTCTTTATACTTCCAATAAGATTCTAGTTCATTATAATTACTGAAATTTAAACATCGAACTGCTAAGGGGAGAACATTTTGAGAAATAAACTGATCTAACTCGTTAATTCGTAAGAGGTATACTCCCTTATGCCAAACACGATTTCTTAACTGGTTTAGATCTACCAAGGTTTGTTTATTATCACTAACAATTTTTGATATGATAGGTATGGTAGTATCATTGAGTTTCATCAAGTTTATTACTCGATTTAGTGATGTCATAAATTCTGCAGTATTATCTTCAGTTAAGTCTTGTGGGTTCTTGTTCAAGAGTATATCAAGGATTATAGCAGAGTTGTCACCATCTAGCTTTACCTTATGGGCTAGTTTTGGATGCACACTTGCCAAGACATCTTTCAATAAAAGTTCGAAAAAATGGTGGAAATGGAATATGCATTGTAGATAAACTTCTTGATAATCTGTATTGTCACAAAATATATCAATTCGTTCCATAGTGAATTCATAGAAGGCATCGACTTCTTCAATGTACATATCCTTAACTATGCCTTTTTCAGAGGCCACCTGGTAAGTTTTAAAATATGACTTAATCGCTAATCTCAACGAAGCAAGGGCTGATTTTGTAACGTTTTCTTTGTTCTTAACCTTTCCAATCATACGCCCATGTTCCTTAGTCAGTCTAAACATTTTCAATTTCCCCCCAGCTAATACCAATAAAGTGAATTCATGAGCAAACTTTAGCAACCTTGTCCTAGGTGCTTCAATTTATCAGATAATAATGTTACATGCTGCCTCGTATCCACACTTGGATCACTAAAATATTGAAACTGCTGCCCCTTGAGACTTGCCCTTTTCGCCCCCCCATCATCGTTTCAAACCCGTTGGAGTTAATAACGGGTTCGAAAAAATTCATTTTTAACATATAGATCAACTCATCAATCAAGCAGCATACATTGCATTATTAGAAATCATCAAATTTAGCTATGAATCCGAGTCCTTGTCCATCGACAGACATACACTTCCAATTTCTAAGCCCAATGTCCCTCGATGGACAAAAAAGTCACTTGTGAAGGCTATAGCCATCATCTTATTATATCTTAACGTTTGATAGAAAATCTTCAGCTACAATTGCGTTAAAGTTAACCATAGTAACTATAAGTTTACTTGTAAAGTAACGATTTAACGGCTCTCTATACCGTTCTAATTCTTTAGCTAACTCTTCTTCTCGAAGCGCTGATACTGCTTCTTTAAATTTATGTTCGACTTCTAAATAGGCAAGCTGCTGGATTCCCGAAATTATTTCCAACATTCTTGTGTCTGTATTGGATTCAGATTCAGATTCAGATTCTGGTTGAGATTTAGTACCATTCACATCTTTTGTGGATATTATTCTACCCGCATAAGGAACTGATAATAAATCAATCATTTTATAAAGCGCTGTTCTGGCAGGACGCACTCTCTTTAATCCTAAATAGGCTTGAAATAATCCGTACTCTATATCCAGATTTGTGTTGTCTTCTCCCACTATCGATTTCGCTCTATGATAATGGATTCGGGCATTATTGAAATTTTCAATTTTTAGGTATGCTTCACCTAATAGAGAATGGATTTCAACTTGTGTAAATATTGAACCTTCGGCAAGAATGATTTCTAAATGTTCTACTACCTCTTCATTTTTATCGAGTCCGCCAAGACACAATGCCATGATATAGTGATAGCAATCTTTGAATGGTTTAATTTCTTCATCAAATTTATCAGGATTGATATTTTGGATGATTTGATAAGCCGCTTGATAATCATTTTTCTCCACACAATTAAACGCCCACATAAAATACGAGGGCATCAGCTCTTTGCTCTCTCTGATAGCTTTGGGGAATGTAGCTAAGAGTTCCTGCGCTTCCTCAATCTTATGGTTTAGCAACAAAGCTGCAATTAATTTTGATGCACTCTCTTCAGTCGGTTCTGGATAAAGTTTATTCATAAATTGAAAATATTCAGGAAGATACTTTTCAGCTTTTTCTTGAAGTAAACTATACAAAACTTCTGATTTCAGTTGAAGGAGGTGTTCTTGTGTTGGCGCGACTCGCAATCCCTCATTGATTGTTGTTATTGCTTCTTCATTAAGATTTATTTCAAAGTAACACTTTCCCAGCCAATAATACGCATGGGGGAAGCGAATGCATTGGTCCCGTTGTTCTACGGCTTTGCCGTAATACCTTATCGCTTCTTCTGGTTCATTATAATAAATATAGTAAACCATTCCCATAGCGCATAATGCTTCAAATAGGTCAGGTTTAGCTGCTAACGCTAGTTCATACATCTCAATTTCTTGTTCATGT
This sequence comes from Paenibacillus lentus, assembly GCF_003931855.1. Classification (NCBI taxonomy): domain Bacteria; kingdom Bacillati; phylum Bacillota; class Bacilli; order Caryophanales; family Paenibacillaceae; genus Paenibacillus; species Paenibacillus lentus. The sequence continues at coordinate 3,588,675 of NZ_CP034248.1, forward strand.
TGTAGATTATACCCATACGCTGTTCCGAGATTCTTCATAACTTCTGCATTTTCAGGTAACATCTCGTGTGCCAGTTCAAAGTATTTGATACAACAATCAATATCATTTTGAGTTTCAAGGATAGAAAGATATGATGTGCCCAAGTTGTAATAGATATATCCGAGTTTGCTATTCTGCTCTTCTTCTACATCGAGTAAATTAAGTTGCTCCTCAAAGCATTGGATTCCTATTCGTACTAACCCCGAATTATTTTCCTTCACTCCTTTTTCTGAATATATAGAACCTTTGTGACCGAGAATATTTGCAATGAATTTATCACTAATTTCACGATCGAATTTATCTTCAACCTCAAGTATACGTTCCAAAGCAAGGTCATAATTGAACTGATTATAGTAGATACTTGTCTCAAAAAATTTAAGGGAAATACATTGCTCCGTTGATAACTCCAAATTAAATGCTTCTTGGATTACTGTTAGACATTCAGAATATTTATTCTTCTCAAAAAAATTGATACAAAGGTTGTAGTAATATCGGAAATCTTTAATAACATCCATCTCTTGCCCATCTTCAAGTCTGGGTAGTTGTAATTGTTGTAGTAGTCCTTCTTGTATTGTAGTTAGTAAAGAGAGCGATTGTACTATTTCTTCAATTTTGATATCTGTTCTTAATTGTAATAATCCTAACGATTTCTTATCATTCGGTTGCTCGATTATGTACTCCCTTTGTGATTGAAAAATAATTTTTTCAACGTGAGATATTTTTTCTTCTTGGGTGAAATGGTGATTAGAGAGTATCAAATAATGTTCAATATCCTTCGCTAAATCCTTAGCCTCTACAGTGTGAAAACCAAAATGTCTATCTTCAGAATATTTTTTCTCAAAGTATTGTTTTAGTTTCTTTTCTTCCCAATATATCGTTTTCTCAAATTCATCTTGTTCCGTTTTTGTGGATAAATACCTTGCATAGTGCATTGTTCCTTTGTTTAGTGATTTGATGATTAATTTAATCGTTTCGGTTTGTGCGTTTTTTACCCTATTCCACAAGGCTGTACCACCTTTAACAAATGCACCAATGGCTCCACTTATACCGCTCATTACATCACCTACTATTTTTATTTGAAATATTATGATGCATCAGGTTTATTATAAATCACATTTCATCTATCCTATCTCGTATATTACAACTAACATTTCCCGTTAGCGTAACGAGCCGATGAAACTATATGTGCTCCAAAAGATTCTCAATTGTCAGTTTCCATTGTCCATTAATATTCTCCACTTTATGAATGCTGTATTTGAAGTTGGGAACGAATTGCTTTTATTTGTCCATTTTAAGTACTTTAGAATATGGTAAACGACATAAATAACCCCGCCATTTGTAACAATTTTTTATAGTAAAGACACTGATTTTATACAAATAGCGCTCTAGTAATATTAACACAAATTGAATGTGTGCTGCCCGTTAGCTTAATTGAATTGCATGTGAACATAGTTAGATATTTATCTATTTGATAATCAGAACATGTTCTTGTCTTTTACGGTAATCGGTACAAGTTCTTGTCCTCGGTTCGGGACAAGAACTTATACCAATAAAACCGCTATAATAGTGACTTTCAATGGGACTAATGTTTTTGTCCCCCGACAATAAATAATAAATATGGTTATGATTTCGGGTATTTATTATATCTTAAACATTGAAACATACTGGTCAACGTATTTCTGAAGAATTATATTTTCTTCAAATGGTTGATCATAAACCATCATGGCAACAGTCAGAAGTGTATATGATTTCATGTCCTTAATTTTTCTTTGACTTTCTGTTGACTGGTTTGGACATCTAAATTTTGAATCAATTTCCATCCTATTACCGATAATGACAAACCAACCTAAGGCTATATAAATTGTTACTCCTCTCCTCCCTATCTCGTACATCGTATCGACCATCTATTAAGGAATGATAAAGTAAAAAGAACGCAAGGACTGTTTTGTTGTTCTGCTTTAGCCGGCCCCGTCAGCCTACTACTTTATTTTCTCAGTCTAAGTGTTTATTTTTTGGTCCAATACGATTTTTTCTTTCGTCAGAAACCGATACATCGAGGGTTGGGAAATCCAATTAGAGGTATAGTATTCGTTTTTTCGCTCATTCCCAGCTTTCGTCTGAAATTAACCGAGTGCGCTGGCCATCCGTCAGGCTTAATCCAGCTCGCATTGCCATGGACGAGAAATTTAGCGAAACTGTTTTATTGTACCTACTTTGCTTTACTCTGGACAGTTACCATATCTTGTGATATTGTTACGCTAACAAATCGCGAAGTACGCGTCCTGAAGGCCGGGGGAAGGCATTCCCGGGCTTTTTTTTTGTGTCCTGTACGGTAGAGTATGACTTTCTGTGGGTAGTGGAGGACAGGACCTAAGCTTAAGTCGAGCAAAGTGGACAATATTTTTTGGAGATGAAACCTATGGATCTTTATGCCCACAATGATAGTGTTGCTTTAATGAAGCGCCAACTCCGTGATGTTGAAGAATCCTTCAGCTTTTATAATAGTCGGATTTATGAAGAATACTATTCCTCAGTTCCCCATAAGGATCAGCGACTGTTATTCTCTGTATGGCATTACGAGTTGAATGAGCTGCTTCGTTTTCTTTTCTCGAAATTTCGAGGGAACGGCCATTACAATGCAGAGCCAAGTCGTAAACTTTTAGACATTATTAAAATGATTGGCTCTTTGAAAACGGTGTCTAAAACAACCGAATTTGAATTTCATCTGGATCCATCCTATGACGAACTGTTGAAGAAAAGCAAAAACTTTTTACAGCCGACCAACGGTAGCCCCATCCCGGATGATCTTGAAGAAATTGATCTGATCGATCATCGTAATATTTTTCACCTAAAACACTCCGTATCGGTACCGAGCAATCCATCAAAAGCTTATCCGTTAATTTTCGTTGGAGAAGGTTCCTATGCAAAAGTCCACAAATATAGAGATGAAACTTATGACTTGTGGATCGCTAAAAAGCAAGCATTTGATAACTTGAATGCTACAGAACTCCAGCGGTTCCGGAACGAATATGACGACTTGAAGCAACTTGACTCTCCTTATATCGTCAAAGCTTATGAGTACGATGATCAAACCACTTCGTACACAATGGAATTCATTGGTCTAACACTCGATGAATACATTCGTAAATGGAACGATCGACTTCTTATAAAACAGCGAATTGTGCTGATTAAACAATTGTTCCGAGCCTTTTCTTATATCCATAGTAAAGGTTTTTTACACCGAGACATTGCATATTCCAATATTCTTGTTAAACAACATGATGATGGGAGTGTAATCCTAAAGATTGCCGATTTTGGATTGGCAAAACACCCACATATTCGGTTGACCCGTCCTAGAACGGACTTCAAAGGGTCATTGAATGATTCAAATTTAAGAATAATCGGATTTGAAAATTATGAAGTACGTCACGAAGTCTTTTCACTTGCCTTCATCATATGTTATATCCTTACTGGAAAAAAAGAATTGTCGGCCATCAAGGACGACGGCGTTATTCAATTTTTCGAAACTGCAACAAATCCAGATCTTAATCGTCGCTTTAATAACGTTAAAGAAATGGATGAAACCTTTCAGTTGTTAACACCTCGTATTCTGAATTTAACTTCACGAAAATTATAATAGTAACAACTTGCCATCTCTAGTCTTAGAAACTGTATCTTCCTTATCTTGTTAGATTAGCAAATAGAGATCGAGGATCGACTCCGACCAGCCGCCAAATCTCTACTGTGTACAGCTTTTTTAACCATTAGTGCTTTACTGTTTCGCAACGAAGAGTAACGACTGTATGGGGAAATTAAGTAATAGACTGGATGGCTCATAGAAAATGTATTAGACTGACCCAAGTATTGAAACAGCAGGAGTCATGGACATTATTTTTTGTCCATGACTCCTGCTGTTTCATTCAACTAATGTTCCCCGTTAGTGTAAGTTTTTGTGAAAGGCGCTCAATATATCCGCTTTGAGGGAGATGTATACTTGTGGCTGCAGAGTCGGGTTTGCGTAAATGGTTAAGACTGACAGGCTTTAACCTCCTTCCCCCTCTTTAGCAGCGCACTCAAACCATACTGAGCGCCGCCTGAGCTACGATGATCCTGTAATTATCAAGGAAGTTGAAAACAAATTTAACAATGAGGCTATCCGCCCAATGTATAACGTTCCCTCTCCTTCTGGTTTGCTCGATACTTACGTAACACATTTTATTAAAATCTTGCGTTCACAATAACAAGCGGAGTTTACAAAAGCAGCGACTTCATAAAATAAGATGCATTTCAACGGGCTGAAATACCAATTAATTATAAATCGTAAAACTTAGATGAAGGAACCATTTCAATCTTTTCAGCATCTACACCACATTTAATTAAGCTGTTGAACATTCTATGCTGTTCGTTTTCGCAGTAATAATATACCGTCCAATTGCATTTTTGCTTTGTAAGTATATCAATATATTCGAAATAAGGAATATCAACACCCGCAAGTGAATGACCAAGAATAATAATTTCATCAATATCTTTGTCATTTAAGCTTTGTAGTTTGTAGGTGAATTTATTAACATTTTTATAAGTTTGTTTGTAATATTGCTCCACAACTCTGCAAATACTTATTTCCTTTTCATCAAATATTTTTTCAGCTTTTTTACGCTTTTCTTGAATATTTTCTATTCTTTTTATATTGCCATGTCCTAGTGCAGGATCATCATCACGTCGCCTTAAGGAGCCATGAATATGTATTATATTATTTTCACTCACTTTATACACCGTTTCTAATACTGCTGTATAGTTGAACGTAATATAAATTGCGTCATTAAAATTATTAATAAGGGTTGTTCTGGGCTGTACATCACGGATTCGTATACTTCTTACCCATCGTTTCAGATGTATTGCTAATTGATCTATGTACTTATATTCGTCCAAAAAGTATTGATGTAACGTATCTTCAATACCAATATCACCGCTTTCCAAACCCATGTCTATACTAACAGCTTGCTCAACAATGTCATCTTCATCAATATTAGCGAGGTTAGCCTCTAAGTCATTCCATAACATTTTCTTTTTTGTCTCTTCATCGCGTTTTGGGTAAATGTCATAATGCTCCTCAAAGCAATGAAGGAAGCTAGGGTCTACCTTCTTTAAGTACGCTCTAAAATTCCAATAATTTGTCGCTAATTCATGTTCTCTGTCAAACCCATTTCCTATTACAAATAATTGCACTACTTTATCCCCCTTCGTATTAAATTTTGTTTCATATATATTTTGCAATGTTGTTTGCCTTAGTCAAAGTGCTCATCCGTATTTTGATTAGATAGTACAAGTAGTAGCCACAGCCAAGCAAAACCGGAACCCAGCCATCCCAAGTATCTTCGTTGCCCTTTATCTGAGACGTACAGATATGTTTTGTAATTAACGAAAAAAGGCCGATCGGGAACGACCGGTCTTAACTTCACTACCTCGTTTTTACTGCGGGGGCAGTTGCTTTCTTCTCACTCTAAGCGCACGTTGACGCTTCTCAAGTACTTCGGTCAAAGTGAAATCCTTCCGGACTATTGAAAACCCGCTTTGCTTCTTTGTTTCTATGCTGTCGTCAATGTGGTAGAGTTCAAACTCGTTTGGCTGCTCTCGGTAGACAACGTAAGCCGAGCAATTCCGAACTGGCTTACGCCCCATTGATTTGAGCTCGTTCCGTGTAAGCAGATCGCCTGGCACCTCTTCAGGAAGAAATCTCGGCAAGTCGTTTTGTGGAGAAGGTTGGATCAAATCCTCGGCTGTCTTGGGCGTAACAACAAGGTCCTGTATATCGACCTTCCCCGATCTGCCATTGTCGCTGAAAGTGACAATGACTTGACTCGGGTTTCCAATGTCATCTTTCTGAAAATCCTTAATGATACAGTGCCTACCACGATGCAACAGCTTTTTGGGGTTATCGGGTTGAACATAGAAGCTATCTCCAACCTTAATGGTAACCACCCTTTTTACTTCCCCGAAACTTGAATAAACTAATTGTACTTTACTGTTGTCCAAATAACGAACCTCGTACGTTCTCATTGTTCTTGTCCCTCCATCAGTAAGAGAAAATGAAGCCGTTACTGGGCATCATTACTGTATTTTAAACTTTTATGAGAACGGGAAACGATGGGGCAATCTTACGGTACATGCGGAGTTTGTTCTCCCCGCTTTATTGTCTTCTTTAATACCTACTTGAGTAAAGGCAAATAGAACCAATTTTATCTCAATTATAGGTTAATTAATGTCAAAAATCCATTATGTCAGCAAGTTTGTGCATTGCTTTGCGACAAAAACTTGCTACATAAAAAATAAAAGCCTTTTTAGTAAAACTATTGATTTAAAGATATATAAGTAACTAGTATCGGGACATATGAATTGATTGTGAAATGACAAAAAGAAGCACGTAACTTAATTACGTGCTATTTGAATATTTATCACAATTCCTTGAGCAAAAACCACAGGACAACTAATTTTCGATTCTTTTTAAAACATCTTCCTCTGTATCTTGCCATTTGGCTTCATGTTCGTATGATTTGGCTACTTCTTCAAGAACTCTCCCGACAAATGGATATTCAAAGTATATCCGTTCTGCCATATCGTAATACTTTGCGGCCAACTCACGTTCTTGTTTTCCGCCTTCGTCACGCCATTCAATACCTCGTGAATTCATAATTCCTATACGAAAACCTGTTTGAATCCCAGGTGACAAGTACTCTTCCATCGCCTCACACACTTCTTTGCACGGCCATAACCCGTCTTTTTCAGGAGCCTTTGAAAGCAATTGTCCAATGCACTCTTCTCCAACTTCGGTACGCCCATAAACACCGCATAGACGCCTAACTTCGGCAATCCACTCCTTCAATATCGCAACGTCGATTTCTCCCTCTTCGTTAGTTCCAGGTATCCTTTTTATCCGCTGGAGCAGGCGATAAGCAGTTGATGCAAGTGATGACCGCTGCTCCGAGTCTTCCACTCCCCATTCTTTCGGATCCTCTCCTTCGCCTCTTCTTTTGAAGCAGAGTACTAAAGCTTGAACATACACTAGAGGTGATGTGGAAATTAGACGTTCAAGGTTTGGAATTTCGTGTTCACTGTCGCTGAGAGCGTCAAAAAACATAAACTCTAACCGCGCCATTTCATCCACAGTAACTTCTGACCGTCCATCAAGAGAACTTAATGCCTTAGAGATATGGTAGCTATTTAACCTATATGAACCCACCGGTTCAACATTCACACTGCCTATGGTATACAGGAGCCGCATAAGGCGTGAAGTATCAACATACTTAAAATTCATATGAATAGCATGAAAAGCTGCACGAGGTCGCTGTGCATCCAAAAGACAATCAATGATCTCATTATAATCAACAGTCGTATGTTGAGCCCAGGAGGGAAAAACATTCCTCCAGTAAGCAGCACGGAGTGCTTCATTCCCATCCAAGAGACACCAAGTTGATCTTTCAAATGGTGCGCTTAGGAGTAATCTCTCACGATCATTCGTAGTTAACTCCTCGGCTGTAAGTTGAAGTAACTCAATACGCAAATTATCTTTAATCTCCAACAAAAATCCTCTAAGGCACCACTCGGCTTTTATTTGATAATCTCCGTTTAGTGAAAGTAACTGTTGAATGAATTCGCTTTGTGCTTGGACTCCAGTAACAACTGATGTTAGATATTGCCCAATAACATTAGCTGCATTGCTATCTATAATTAGCTGCTTAATTCCTTCAAAGCCAAATTTGTTCCAAATTTCTTTGATAGCCTCGTGGCGCAATTGGCTAATTTGCTCTTCATGTTTAGAAAAGTCATAGTTCTCTTCTACGATTACATCACTTGATTCAAGTATCCATTGATCAGCAAACAGCCAGGCATAACGAATAATAGGATTATGAGGCTGGAGGAGATCATAAGAATGACGAGCACGATCACGTGTTACCTCACTAAGTTTCCGCTTGCGGCTTAGTCGAGTAAAAGCATACTGTCGAATATATTCCCGCAATACGGCTTTGGCATATTCATTAGTATTTTTTGACCAATCATCGATTAGATCCCAAATCTTATTTTGATCTTTTTTAGGAAGTCCTTGAAGACATTTAACCAGATCTCCGAGCGTCTCCTCGTCATGAGTTGGCCAAGCTATTAAATTATCTAGAGCATTTCGGTTAAAGGTATATCTTTCTTTTTGTGTAACAACCTGCCCAGCTCCTGATGCGTCTCCGCGCCAATTAGGTTTATAGTTGTAGCCTCCTATTTTAGTACCGGATTTAATTTGTTCAATACATATTTCCCAGCCGATAGCTGGAAAACGCTTGATAATAATCTCAAGTACCTTCAACCTTTGTTCCACCGATGCCGCTGTTTGGGGCATCCAAGACCTGAAAATTGCCTTCAGGCTATTAATGGGTTTGTTTCCCCAATTATCTTCAATCTTAACTTGAGAGAGCTGAGCTAATATTGCCGCTACACGCCATAAATTTTTCGGCCTCCATGCAAGGGATTCCAAGCCCCAGAGAAGTCCTGTCCGTGCTGGGCTAGCACCAAATAGATTGCTGTCAACTGGTTTGAGAAGACTAAGAGTAACAGGGTTACTGTTATTTAAGTCCGTCTCTATAATATTCATGAATTCTTCTGGTGCAGCCTCTGCATAGTGTGGAAGATCATCACTATGTGAGAGCATCTTTTCTAATGTCAGTGGTGTTAAGAGCTTTCGGATCAATGTGACAATATGATATTCTACATTAAGACCAAGTCGACTATGAAATAGATTATTGCCATGAACAGATAAAATGACAAGTGTTTCACAGATGCCTGCACGCAATGCATTTGAATGGGATCGTTTTTTGTCGTAAAGTGAGGCAGCCCATCGATCTTTTTCAGGTAACTCTAAAGCTGGGTTAATTTCGGATAATACAAATTCAGCAGCCCTGAAAAAACGATTAAGATCAGCTACTGTCATGACATGCGCAATTGCAAACACTGCATCAATCTTCGAAGCAACACCTCGATAATCACCCACTGACCATACTGGACTGTCCTCTAGCTTAAGCAATGGAGCAATATCGTTTTCAATTATTTCATAACTTTGATCCGCGATACTCGATAATATCTTTTGATCGGCATTTGATTTAAAGTGCCAGGCACCGATTAATGCCATGGGTACAAGAGACTTTGCACTGTCATCATTTCGTGCCCAATCTGGTTTACTAATTGCAGCGTTTTTAGAAAGGCGCCGGCGTAAAATTGTTGGTGACCGCCCAGATTCTCTAGCAAGCCTATCGATATCGCTATCCTCTATTCCCATTGAGGTAAGAGCTTCTTTGAAAGTCTCATGACTAAGTAAGTCAAGTTTAACATCAGGAACAATGTCGACGACATTACGGGGTCTGTATAGAATGCAATGAAGCCGGTTATAAGTGTCAATGAGTTCACGTTCTACAGTATCAGAATAAACGATGGGAATAAATGTTACCTTTGAAGAAACGAGGACTCTTAGAGCATCAGGTGATGTGAAAACTGCCGATAGATCCTTATAATTGTTCAGTTCCTTATCGTCAAACAAGCATGCCAAAAATGCTAGTGCTTCCAAATGAGAATCAGCAGTGACAACAAACGGTTTATTGCTTCCCTTTTCTAGCCAATTCTTAAAGGTCTCTCGATACATAGCAATCGAAGGAGCAAATAATGAAGGTGTAAGATGGGGATCACTAGCATTTGCCCAACGGTTCCATGCTTGATTCAGTGTCTCGTAACCACTAGTTGTTAGGTTAAGTTGCTCCGCAAGCCAAATTTGCGCTGGTACAGATTGTTCTAACCATTGTTCAAGATCATTCGCATCAAAGACTCTGACATTTTTCCATTCACCAGTTGCATTTTTCTCTGTTTCCCATTTTATCTTAGCAGGCCAATTACGAGGGGTGACAAAAATATAAGTACTTTGTATTCTTATGCAAGCTTCAATTGAAGCTAACCGAGCATTAAAATCGTCCCCTGCCTTTACCAATGGATTTTTATCGGTCCCAAACTCCCAGTATGAATCACCTATAGGTACCCAAGGTGTTGCATCATTTGCTTGGACAAAGCCATCAGAGCCCCTACGCTGCGAATTGTCGTAACCTGGGAAATCGACCTTGATAAGTCCGTTGCCAGTTGAGTGCACCAGTTTTCTCAACAGTACAGGAAGTAGACTTCTGGCTTCTAGGTAACGATCAGCCCATTCTTCTATTTGCCTCGCCTTGATTGTCAAGAAGCTGGGAATAAAGTGGTAGATGTTATTGGCCTTCTCAGTTAGTACGATTTCCTGTTGAACGTAAGAGGCCTGCATTTCAAGTAATTGCTTACTGTTTGCGCCAAAGGTATTTTCCAAGCGAACTGCCAAGTCTGTGGTTAACGATGATTCGCCATTAAGAAGAGCAGATAACGATGATTGATCTATCCCTAGTCTTTTGGCGGCTTCTAAATTAGATATTTCTGAGGGAATAATCGTTTGACGTACGTATTTGCCTAAATGGTTATTCATAGTCCCACTTCCTTTCCATCTAAAAGTTTTAGAATAAGTATCGGTCAGATATTCGTTTGCAAATTTTGAAAATTTATAAATAAACCTTACGTCTCTTGAAGCATGCATAGGATTGTATTTTATTAGTACTTTTAGAACTAGTGTAATGGTATAAAATGGATATATCAGACCCACGCACTCTTAATGTTTCTATTTAAATTGTAATCCATTGAAGGAGATCGCTGTCTCATCTTCCCAAACAATATAAGCCAAAATCTATTCTACAGAAGATTTAGCCCGTTTTAAAATCAATTTGGCCTCAATTCTGAACGAATCGATGCCCAAATCTTCTTTGATCCCAGTTAAACTTTTTCTCAGCATAGTTGTATTTCAAAATTAGTCCCAACTAATCTCTTGTTATTATTTCTTATTAAACCATCCAATTTAACCAAATAAAGATAAATACTTTTCCTTGAATAAATCTATGTTGCTCAAACCTAATGAGATCAATGCTGTTGAAAATATAAAAGCTTGAACAAGCCAACCGGTCTTAGGATAAATATCTTGGAACCATTCATTAATGCTTATCTCAATAATTATAGTCTTGTTTCCAACACGCTTTTTTGCCTCTAAGCAATTTTTCTGCCCAGAGTATTTAATTGAATTATGCGCATCAGCATTCCGTATATTTCTATCTAATAATTTTGTAAAGGCTTCATATTGGTAATTCGTTTCCTCATTAAAAAGTTGAATTTTTTTGTGAAGAGTTAGTTTTAGAATATCATCTCTATTTACTTGTTCGCCCTTTGATATTCTCACCAACTCAATACAATTTGCTAATATCATACTTATAAATTCAACCGATTTAGAATAAGCATTGATAAATTGACCCATTACTCTTTTCCTATCTCCCAAACTTTTGTTTTGCTTTCTTTGAAATTCTCCCATTTGATTTATAGCTTCTCTGTGAAGTCTCAACGTTTCAACATAGCTCGATACTCTCTCCTGCTCTGGATTATCTAGAGATCCACGCCAAAAATTTAGAATTGATGCTAATGCGACAGACCTATCTGATTTTATTGCTCCTAAATAAATTTCAACAAAACTATGCATCAATTCTTTCACTTTTTCTTTACCATATTGCGAAAGGTCGCTCTCCCATTCTGATAATATCTTATGTAATTGATCATCCGTACCTAGTACAGACCTTAATTCGATCATTTCGATTGCCTCGTCTCCAAACAGACCTTCCAAGGTTAAATCATCTAACTCATTTAGGGAGTCATGATAATTAATATAATCCATTGGTTTCTTTCTCCTTATGAAATAGTTAATTCAAAAGTACAGTTCGTTTTTTAATTCATTTTTGTAAAGATTAATAACTAGACTAGCAAATTGAGTGACGTATGACTCCTTGCCATAATTGTCTGTAAAATAAAGTATGATTTTACTTATAAATTTCAATAGAAATATCGGATATACTCATCTTTGTCCTCCGGCCTTTCTCTACTTAATCTCTAGGATAATTGACCTCCATAATATCCATAAACGACACTTTAACTACAGCTCTATCATTTTGCATGATATGTACTTTCCCTGTTCTTGAATCCATCTTGTCAATTTGTCCACGAACAGTCTCTTCCCATCCCCACACAGTAAGGACAATTTCAGAGTTTTCGTAATATGCCTCTGTTAATTGGTTTCCCATCTCTTCAAGTACAAATTCGTCTCTCGTGGGTCTCTTCGCTACTTTATTCTTTGCCATTTATTTAAATCCTCCATGATGTTTTAGATAGTGTTGTTATTTCCAATTGTACACCATATCTGTCGTTGTTCTCTGCATCTGTATTAAATAATATCAATCAGAATGCAAGATTACGAAGGCCATTTCACCAAAATTCCCAAATAAAAAAGAGCATCCAATTCTGGACACTCATCTTTTTTAATCGCTTCTCGTATTGCTTATATCCATCATCAATCATTACATCAATTCTACGCACCAAATCATATAAATTAAAATTAAAACTAATCATATCATTATTCACACACAAATCCCACCTTAACCACACTTATCCAAATTTCATTTTAAATTACTAATGAGCTCCACCTTAGAATCGATTTAGTATCCAGATGCTACAAAGGAGAGTAATTCAAAGCAAAAAACAGCATCCTCTTTCACTTAACAGCAATATAAAAAAATATGGAGATATATTAGACAACCTCGTAAGTATGTCTTAGTATCTCCTTTTCTCTTACAGTCAGTTCAATATTATGTTCTAATGCACCATTTCAGCATTTTCATAATTCAACTTAGTTTCCAATGTTTTCTCTCAGTTCATTAACATTAAAAGACTTAATGTAATATTTGTTTCATCTAATAAAACATTACCCTACCACTTCTCCATATCGGCTAAATCTATCCCCAACTCACTCAAGACTATATCTAACAAATATGATGCCCCTGCGGCTCCACCAGAATAATCGGGCGAAATAGCAATTGTTATCAAATCCCATATATACAACTCATTCAAGCCTTTAACGTATTCTCTTATTATTGCTTCTGAAACAAAATCAGACACTCCTATTGCGTCGGTATTATTGAATGCATCAATATCCAGGTCCAGGATGGCAGACCTATTACCTATATACTCTTCAAAACTATTCTTGTCATATGAATTTAAAAATTCTCCTGTATGACGGAATAATTTTGAACTATACTTGCAATTGCTGGGGAGGCAATCTGCATACTCTTCTCGTACATCTGATATATCGTTAAGTTCTAGATTATCTCTCGATACAAAAATCACTTCTTCTACAGTTCCTCTTCCAATCGATGCCCATATAAAATTGTCAATGTGCATCAAATTAGACTCAGGGACTTGACCCGATGATCTGTCATAGCTTCTACTTACCTTCATAATGTCTTCTTTAGATTTTGCATCAAATAAACCTCTTACGATTAGTCCATCTGGCACATCATCAAAATGCGAATCTACATGAACAACTAATGCCCCCTCTTGAATTCTATTCTCTATTTTAGATATCTCCCAAGCAGCAAATGCCCAGTTATGATCTCTCATTATGTACACCCGTTTGTCTTTTGACTGTAGCTTCCAGTCAATATCTTTGCTCCAAGGGTAATTCATTTGATATCCCCCAATCACATTCTTGTCCTGGCTGTATCACCTAATGAAAGTCATATTTTACTTAGATATTTGCTCAATCAATATTGTACAAATATCTCCACCCCACTAATAGAAATTTCGTCTTCTTCAACGTGTTCTTGTTTGGCAATTTCTTTTTTTAAATAAATGTTTAGCTTAATCTCATCTATTGATATGTTTTCGGGAATATAATCAAAACGTACTTCCTTTTCATGTCCATGTACACAGTACACAACGTTAAAAATCTTTGTCATTTCTTCATCACCCTATCTCTGATCTCTTGAAAAAAGTCATATTTCGTCTGTAATCTTAACCGAAACGATGCTACTATTCTTTAAAAGTATTTCTTGATTCGTAATTTGCACTTTTAAAATATAGTCATTCTTATTGGTAATTGATAGCAATTCTCCGCTCACTCCTTTGCTGTTAATGAGTATATTCGGCGACGATTGCCGCAGGATGTAGGTAATTCCCCACTTCCCTCTTGCTCGTGTAAACGCGATTATACATACCCCTGCTGTTAACCTTATCTATTTCCCGTATGTACTTTGGCTGAGCACCTACATCCCGATTGGTGAAGCTTGATGATTCTTGGGGCGTTTTCTATATCCGGAGTCATAGGATTAGAAGTGCATAGCATATGGCTGATTTGCTTTGGAAATCGAATATCATAAGGCCTTTCCAAACAAATAAACACTTTAGACGCGTTGGTCTGAAATGATGCGTAACTGACGGCAATTCTTTGAAATTCTGCATCTTCATTATGTGTTATCGCCTATTGTCGTTTAAATCTTTCTCATTGTATCTTAGACTTTTGGGATAAATGAGTCCTGCCAGTCCCGGAACATGGATGGTAATCATTACTTGACATTTTTTGGATAGAGAAAGCTCTAACTTTACTAAAAACAACAATCCCCTCTAAGTAAATCAGAAAGTTTTCCAATCCACTTTAAGGGGAGCATAATATTAATTCTTTAGGTTATCAATAGTTTCAAGTATATCATTAATAAATCCTTCGATTATTCTCACTTCACTTAGCTTGCGTTTCGATAAAGCTATATTTATTCTGTCTTTTATTTCTACATATTCAAATAAAGTTTCATCGCTCAAATTATTGTATTCTTTGAATAATTCTGAAGGTGTTATATGTAAGGCAAGCATTAATTTCTGAAGGGTTTCTAGAGATATGTTTCTTTCTCCACGCTCAATACCACCAACATATGGTTGCGGTAATTCTACTAATTCACCCAAATCAGCTTGCGTTAGTCCACGAGCTTTACGAAATGATCTAATCCGTTCTCCCACATATTCATTAATCGAAATCATAAATTGACCACCCCTCTATTTAAAGAGTAGGTGTCGTGATACAAATTTTAAATACACTCAAACTATATATTACCATTAGGAAATATATAGTTTGAGATATAAAATTATCATATAAACTACTTTTAATATAGAATGGGGATTTAGATGGATAAAATACCACATCAGTATGTAATAGAAAATGTACTTCAGACAAAAATGAGAGGAAAAGTAGCCTACCAAAGTACGTTCCCTTCTTCTATTGCTTTAAAGTTAACTTACGTGAAACCTTTTAATCATCCTTCCGGTAAGGGTTATCAGAGACCAGCGGATAAAAAGCGTATTGATGATTTTGCTATGTATCTTTCCAAAGGTGACGATGCATTATTTACTCCTATCTTGTTAAATGGGGGCGGTATGTGGGAATTTTCTGCTTATGATAATAACAGAGCATCATATGGAAGATTAATATGTAAAAGCAAAGCTTCACTGATGGATGGTCAACACAGACTTGGAGGAATAAAAAGATACATTGAAGAAACAAACTCTGAAATAAATATTCCTTTTATGGCTTTCCACTATTTAGATGAAGACGAAGAAATTAATTTTTTTGATACAATAAATACAAAAGCAAAAGGAATAAGCTCCTCATTGAGTAAGTATTTAAAAAGAGAATCCGATGAGTTAAGCTGGATCGCTACAGAACTACTAACAATGAGCGAAAGCCCATTTTACCATATTGGTAGCATTACTGGAAAAAGAAGTAAAGGCAGGCACATTACGCTTCAAAATATTTACAGGATGCTTAAGTACTTTTTTAAAGATGTTACGCTTAACTCCTTTACTAAAAATGAAAAACTTGGTCTTGTAATATTGTATTTCAACTCAATAAGAGAACTCTATCCGAATGATTGGATTAATTACAAAGAATATAAACTCACCCATATTGTGTGTTTAGATGCTTTGGCGATATCTGGGTCTAAAATTCTGCTTGATTGTAAAAAGGAAAATAGTATTCATGTTGATTATCAAGCTTTTGGAAAGTCGATTAAGAGACTCAAAAAAATTAATTGGTCTGCAGAAGGACCATTTAAATATTTAAAAGGTATATCTGGTTCAAAAACTTTAGCGATAGAACTATATGAGGTTATGAGTCATTCAAAGTAACACCCCTACACAACCCGAGAAAATACAAGGAGTAGCTTTATTAAGCTACTCCTTGTATTTCTCAAACTGAGAAATTACCCACTTATTATTGTTCTCTGCAATATATTCTTCAGCATTTATTAAAAATTCAACAAGTTCATTTTTAGTGAATTTCTTGTATCGGTTTCTTAGTGAATTCAAATCTCTTCCAGGTTTTATGAAATTGTATTTTGTAGCTGATAATTCCGATTTAAAAGAAGTGCTCAGTGATTTTTTTATCTTCTCTTTTTTGGGGGCATTCTCTTGGTAGTACTTATAGAGATCAGGGTTACTCTTAATAGAGTTAGCATGAATGCCTCTTTTTTCATCATCAATTTGTTTAGATATTTCTGCGATACTTCTGTATGAAACTCTAATACCTTGTTTGATTAATTCATTAATTGATTTTTTGCCTAACTCAAACGTTCTGTTCTTTCGTTGAAGGTATAGATTATCTAACCAAGGTTTTTTAGTTTTCTTTCTGGAATTGAATGTTTGGCTCATAGGATTCATCCTTTATATACATTTCTATACCATCAATTTCCCTTAATTCTAATTTAGTTCTCCTCATAGCTAATTTCATCTTTTTTGCTTCCAATTCTAATCCTAATTCTTTAAAGCGTTTTTCACTTTCTTGTGCCCAAGCATAATATTGTTCAATTTCGTGTCTAAATTCAGGTTGCGGAACCTTAGCTGCACAACCCATGCATGCCATTTTAGTCGGACACACGGAATCAATGGTACATATGCCACCAACTACTTTGGACATAGTACCAACTTTTTCCTTGTATTCTTCATAAATTTCTTTTAGTTCTTTAGGGCTCCTCAGAATTTCTTGTTGAATATCAATATAAGTCATCCAATTATCATGTAATGAATCTATGGTTCCAGAAATTTGAACATGCGTTGGTGCAGCATAATAGCCGGTAACACTTTCATCCTTTTGATGCAATAATTGACGCACTATATCGATAGGAAGTTTTTCAGTTTGAGCTGCATGTGTAGCAAAAGCATGACGCAGTAGATGTGTTGTTAGAATTACCTGCTTACCTTCTACTGATTGAATAATTAAACCATGTGTTAAAAATCGAATTATAGAATTTAAAGTGAACTGATTTACATGTTGATTGTTATATTGAAATACAAATTTTCTTTCATTACTTATCAAGTGTTTTCGTGAACTTATACTATAATTTACTTGTGGTAAGGTATCAGAATTATAATGATTCTTTAATTCTTTGACTATCATTAATAATGATTTAAAAACACTTTCAGGCATATAGTAATTCTCTTCAGTCTCTCTACCTTTTGGAATCAGTTTAAAGATGTAATTTCTTTTAGTAGTTGTATTCTTCCCATCATCAGTAATAAAACAACAATCCGGATCATAGCTTACTTGTAAAATCTCATTAATACGGGCACCTGAGTAAGACTGAATATCCATCGCAAAAATTGCAAACATACAAGCGATGTACAATGGTTCTACATTAATAAAAAGCCGTGACCCATTGTATTGCTGGCTTCTTGTTAAGATAAATCCCTGGGTTAGAACTCCGGGATTCCTTGATTGAAAAGGGTGTATGTTTTCCTCAGTATCATGGCCCCACTTTTCTAAAAATGAGATACCTTCAGTTTTTCTTTTATTAGATGCAAGATTTGACCACGCACCTAAAAGACGATTTTTTAAGATCTCAAAAAACCATAATCCATCTCCTTGAGATCCATCTAAAAGGTTTTTAGATTCGATAAATTCTATATAAAATTCGTTGTCTAAATTCTTATTTAAAGTAAAATAGAGTCTTTCGTTTAAATGTTCAGATTCTTCATAATTAAAGGAAAAAGGCAAGGGTAGATTTTCGTTCTGCACTTTCTTAATTACTTCGTTAGTTATCTCCCGTAATCGTTTTACTTGATTCCACCTTAGATGACATTCAGCCCTTATAGAGGGAAGTAATGGAGCAACTGCTGAACTCTCATCTTTTCGTTTTTTTTGTGCAGAAGTAACTGCCAAGCCTCTAGATTTGTAGTCTCTATTATCAAAAGGGAATTCCGGGAGAAGAAAACTGGTGAAGTATTCTTGTTGCTCTAAATCAATTCTATTTTTCACCCATTTTGATACGTTAAATAAAAATGATTTATAATAGGAAATAAACATTTGTCTTTGTCTGTCTGAATGATGTTTGCAAATCTCACCACTTATGTATAGATGTATATGTGTATAATTTAGATCTTCAATTTGATTAAGCTCTAAAGAAATAAAAATGTCTTGAAATCGTGCATTTAAAGTAGACAACATATTATTGATTGATGCTGGAGATAAATTACGATCAGTAGCACATAATACAGCTAATGAGAACTGATTTAACCAAGGGCGATTTAAACAGTTTTTATAAATATAGTTTAAACTTTGTTTATTTAGAATATCCCATAGGTACTCATCATTAACATTCTTCAGAAAAAGTATCTCTTTATCAAGTACTCCTTCTAATTTTTCATACCAGTCTCTTCCCTCTATAATCTCTGACGTCAATTTCTATTCCATCCCCTTATAGAATTCATTAATCCATTCTATTTCTTCCGTTGGTAATGACGTATTTGCGACTTTATTATGCACTCCATGATTAAGTGAACCACTCAGATATTCTTGTTCATATTTTTGCATTTGTTTAGCCATTATTTCATGAGTCTCTCTAAAGGCTGCCTCATCAAAGTAATGCTCATATACCTTTATTGTTTCAGGATCTTTCCACTTTATATAATTTATTAATTCTTTTTTCTTCATTTCAATTTGACTACTATCACTAGCAGTCTCGTAGATACTTCTAATCATACTAGTAACAAACCAATGCCGAGTTTTGTGTATATTCATTTTTATTTTTGCTTGCTCTGTTATCTTTATCCAATGGTAATAAAAAGTTCGATAGTTATAAGGATCACCATTCCTGGTAAGGAAAATCAATTCATTATCCGATAGTTTAGTGAAAGTTTGTTTATTATAAGCGTGTGTTTTTCTCTCACCATTAACATACCTTATCAAAAGTTTTAATAGATCTTGAGAAAATCTAAGGAACTTAGTTCTTTTTTTCTCACTCCCTTTATTATGAGTAGCGATTTCATATTGATTAATACGCTGTCTATAATCTCCAAGTGTGAGTTCAAGTATTTCACTTACTCTTGCTCCCGTTTCAAAAAGCATTCTTATAATCACTTCGTCTCTTAGAGACCATCCAATCTGTGAACCGGCTCTATAAATAATATAAGGAAGATCTTGATCTGCAATAATACTAGGCTTCCATTCAGTTGCTACTAGCTTAAAATATGAATCAGAATATTTTCGATAAGAAGGCGAGGAGGGTATTTCTGTACCTGCTATTTTTGGAAGGCGTGGCTTGTTCTCACGCATGCTTAAAGAGGTTTTATTCCCAATCTTGATATTGTATTCAGCATCAATTAAAGGGTTTTGAAAAGTATATAATTTTAGATGTAATGCAGTCTTGTAAAAGGATTTTATAGCTGCTAAAAAGTGATTAATGGTTTGTGGACTTTTTCTTGTCATGATAACTAATTGAAAATCTTCCTTAGATCGTAACTTGCATCCCAGTTTATAGATCAGATAATCTTCAATCGCTGCTCTTACAGCTAAGTGATTATCGGACCACTTGACTCTTACCCCTTGATAGTTACTACTTATAGATAGCCACGAAAAGAACCTCTCTAAGGCTTTTAAGTATGATAAAGCAGTGCCCTCACTAATTCTTTTCTGTTGATAGTAATAAAACTTTGTCAAGGGTAGAAAGGGTTCTTTGTCCTGAGTAAAGACTAGCAATGAATATTTACTCTGCACGTTTTTCGGGCATTTGATATGATAATATTCGCTGGCTATATTACCCCTCCTTAATGTGTCATATTATATAAGATCACTTTAATTTTAGATTACATTGAGAATATATTCCACTAAATATTACACTGTATTTTGTACATATGTCTATGCGTTAATGTTGTATTATCCGATGCCCCTGACTTCTTTGAGACACTTACAATATCTCTAAATTGTATCTGAATAACTGATAATAAGGAACTTCCTCTACAGACAAAATGGAACTATAAATTATTGGCAGTATTAACTTATCATATTCTTTATCCTTCCAACTACGTGCTTCTTCAACTAGTTCGTGTACGATTCCCTCTTTATCGAGGAAAATTATTCCAGATAAAAATTGAACCATTGACATTGTGCTTCTGTCTTTAAAATCCTCTTTAAAATAGCTTCTGATTTGCTTAGGTGGATTTATAAAGTACTCAATCAGGTAACCATTCACATATAAATTGCCACGTTCTCTCCAATCACAGTTATCACTAAGAATGATATGGACATCTATATCTGACCGTTTCGATGGACTTCCAGTAATATAGCTTCCACAAACTAATATACCGATAAGCATTAGAACTGTTTCTTGAGACCTGGAAACAACAACATAAAGATGTTTCCCAGGATTTCATTGACTCACCTCACTTTTTCAGGGGTTTCGGATAACTCTAAAAATGTTATCATTTAATGTTAAATTATCCAATGTTTACTTTTATTTGATATGTCAATTAATGATCAAGTACGTGCAGCTGTATAGATAAATACTAATTTGTATTTTGTACATATGTCTATAAATCAATAGCCCAATATCACCTGTTCTAGTTTCTTGATGATTTTCACTATGAATTATGATACCTACCCACTCCACAATTTGAGCTTAATTTGAAATTAACATAAGCAACTTACTTCCAGCCCAAAGTAAATAACCAATTGGGGTGATGATATACATTGAGCGTTCCAAACCTGTTAATGACCTTTGTCTTTTAATTCTTCTTAAGTGTAGGTAATAAAAAAAGGAACCAACGAGTAATAAAATCACTCCCAAATCATTCAGTGTGCTTAACATGAGTATCTTAATCCTCTCCTTCCCTCTCTTCCTGGTTACAGTAGCGATCACGAGGAAACCAACAGCTCCAAGCACTCTCAATACGTCGCTTTTAAACAAAGCTGCCATTAACAATCGACAGTTTTTTGTGGATGTTCATGTGGATTTCGACCTAATAGACAGTGTTTCCAGAGTGTGGTCGTAGTTTAATTTTTAACTGAATTCCAAGCATTAATAAAATCATTAATAGTTTCAAATCGTTCTTCTCGTTCCTTACTAACTGCTCGTAAAGCGACTTCATAAAGTAATCTATTTGCTTCCCATTTTGAAAAAGAATGATCCATTTCGCCACCAAGTAATCCAAAAGCGATAAATCCTTTGAAAAATCATACAGTACTACCATCATAGAAATCAACCGCAACGTACCCTTTGGACTCCACATATTTATAGAATTCATATATGGTATCAAGTGAATGCAATCTTTTCTCTATGGGTAACTGTTTGAATCTGTAGAAAGGCGATTCAGGATGACTATGTTTTGGATGAACGGCAAACAACCAATTTGAATGTAGGCATTCGCCATTAAACCATTCAAATATAGCTGTATACCCATCTTTCGTTTCAAAATGATCAATAAGACTAATAAGATTTGGATGTTCTAATACAACGGCAGTGCAACCTTTAACCTAGAAATTGCATCTCTAGGGTTTCCGGAAAACTCCATTGGTCTACAACCCGCGTATTTAACAAAAAACTTTTTACCGTTCTTTTCAATTCCGAAACTAATGTTACCAGAATCTTGCTGATCAAACACACAAAAAACGGTACCAATAGATTGAAGCCATGTGAAATCGTGCTGATCCTGGAGTTCAAAAGATACATTGTCTACCTTGAACTTAATCGGCTGTTGATTCATATAATCGTCCCCTCACTTTTTGGGGATTCACGTAGGTTTCCAGGGCTATTTATACGTTATCCTCTGATTTTTATTTGCCCTATTATCGATAAAATGTCTTCTCAGAAGACATCACTCCTCTCATTCCTAATACCATAATTATCCATATAATAACTGCAATTTGCAAACCAAAGTTTAGAAGTTCCCAAGCTGCTTGTAATACTACCAAAGAGTTTTATTTGAGCTAGAATCTTTACCTCTTCTCCATTTTTCGGAGATGATTCGCTAATTAGAGCGTCTCAACCAATTTCTGAATCTTTGAATGGGAAATTAAATATACACTACTATTGAAAAATAATATCTCCATATTTCTCCAAATAATCAATTGGAATAGCAAGGCCTACAGTGATAGATTGGTCCCCCTGTGATGTAATTGTTGTGGCATACACAACTGCAATAACATTCCCCTTATTGTTAATAACAGGGCTGCCGCTGTTTCCACTATGAATTGGCGCCTGTATCATGAGCATGGGAAGCTGGCGACTCTCTGATGGGGTTAATCCTAGCACTGTGCCTTCAGTAGCGATTCGGTAGAATGCTAGCGGATTTCCGATGACATGAATAGGATCGCCCTTTTGATACGCTATCTCTGTTTCTAATTGCAGTGTAGGTAGGTTGTTCACATTGTCTCTAATTTTAAGTATGGAGATATCGATCTTGCTGTCACTTACGATAACATCTGCCGGATATGTTGTTCCATTTAAAAATTGGATAATGCCAGCCTTGTCGTCATCCATGACATGTTGATTCGTAATAATAAGTCCGTTTGGAGCGATATTGAACCCTGTACCTTTCCGACCGCCGGTACTAACATTGACAACGGCTTGCTTATATTGCTGGACCTGTTCATCTTGTGATAACTGTGCATCCTTTTTCAAAAACCGTAGTGTCAGTAGATTATAAATCTGTGGTATAAAAGCGATTAGATTACCGAGTAGCAGAATCACCAGCATAATAATAATTGTTTTTTTGATCCATGTTCTTTTGGGTCGGTGATTCAACTCATCCTCTTCAATGTCATCTTCCGGGTTCCAAAATTCTTCTTCCCATTCAAACGGGACATCGGTACCATTAACTGGATCGGCGGATGTTTTGGGATTATTCAGCTCATCGTTACGGATGGAACCCCCCCCTGCTAATGAGAAATAGAATAAAAAAAATGATTTAACATGATTATACCAAATGTTGACAGACTATGATCGGAAACAAAAGGATATACGTATAATACAAGCAAAACAAGCTACGATCTCATCGGACTGCAAAGACAGCTTGCCAAACCTACTCATTCATGAGATAGTTTATGTTTTGCTAATAAGAATATGATAGTGTCGGAGGCGTAAGTGTGCAACGATATCCTTTCTCCTATGATCCGTCAGAACCGTTCGTCAAGCAGGTCGGCGATTGGGTTGCGGATGTTTTTTATGATGTGTTACCTGAACATGGATTTGATGTCCGTGATGAACAAATATTTATGGCTTACCAATTGGAAAAAGCCTATGCCAATAAGAAAACTATTTTTGCAGAAGCTGGGGTAGGCACGGGAAAAACACTCGTATATCTGCTTTATGCAGTTAATTATGCAAGATATACAGGTAAGCCTGCAGTGATTGCCTGTGCAGATGAGTCGCTCATTGAGCAACTTGTGAAACAGGAAGGAGATATAGCTAAGCTTGCCCGTTATTTGGATTTACAGATTGATGCGCGGCTCGGTAAATCCCCTGATCAATATCTATGTCTCAAAAAAATAGACGGCGTTCGTCTTCAGGATGAAGATGCGGCGGTTATTGAAGACCTGTATGAAAATCTTCCTGATTTTGTTCATTCCCCTGGAACGATGCAATCTTTTTACCCTTACGGCGATCGTAAGGAATACCCACATCTGAATGATGAACAGTGGAATAAGATCAACTGGGATTCATTTCAGGACTGTTTTGTATGTGACAAAAGACATCGTTGCGGCATGACCCTATCTCGGGACCATTATCGAAAATCTACAGACCTTATCATCTGTTCCCATGATTACTACATGGAGCATGTGTGGACCTATGAGGGAAGAAAAAGAGAGGGTCAGCTTCCCCTGCTCCCTGAACATAGTTCAGTCGTCTTTGACGAAGGACATTTACTCGAATCGGCAGCACAACATGCCCTCAGTTATAAGCTGAAGCATAGTGCGTATGAAGAGATTATTACTCGTCTTCTAGATGGAGAAATCCGGGAAACGCTAGCCGAACGAATTGAGGATTCCATTGACCAGAGTCAGCTTGTGTTTTCTCTGGTAGCGGAGCAAAGTACAGCGATACCCGGTTCAGATCGTAAACGAATCCGAATGGATGAGAAACTTCTAAAGGAACTGAATCACTGGAAAAGTACAATTGAAGCTATTGATGAAGAATTGGTCTTTGAGAGTGGCCTGTATACGCTTGATGAATATAAGCTTCGTATCGTTGAAGAGCATCTGGAGATGATCCAAACTGCGCTTCATCTGTTCCGTGAGCCTGAAACCTACATTTGCTGGGCGGAAGAAAATGAGGATGGTTCTGCAACACTCGCCATTATGCCGCAAACCGTCAAAGAAGTGCTGCAGGAACGGGTATTCGGACTTCAGATGCCGATTGTATTCTCTTCAGCAACCTTATCGGTAGATGGATCTTTTGATTACGTAGCGGGAAGTCTCGGCATCAGCGAATTTTTATCTTTTTCTGTGGACTCTCCGTACGATTACGAAAAGCAGATGAAGCTATTAGCACCAAATGAACTGCTGCAAGATGGAGAGATTCGGAGTGAGGTTGCCGCGGCGAAAAAGCTGGCCCTGTCGGCCAAGCTGATCAAACGTACCGAAGGACGAGCTCTATTGTTATTCAGAACAATGAATGAGCTGCGCGAGTTTAAGCAAGCCGCTTCGCACCATCCATACTTCGAATCCTATACCATGCTATATGAAGGTGACCGTGAGATTAGCAGCCTCATAGCTGAGTTCCAAAATACAGAGGAAAGCGTGCTCTGTGCGGCAAGCCTATGGGAGGGTCTGGATGTACCGGGACCTTCATTATCCAACGTTATTATTTGGTCATTGCCTTATCCACCGGAAGATCCTGTATTTATGGCTAAACGGGAAGCTGCTGATTCAGCATATGAAGAAGTAGACCTGCCCTATATGCTGCTTCGCTTACGGCAAGGATTAGGTAGACTCATTCGTTCATCGACGGATCAAGGGAGAGCGGCCATCTTGGATGCAGAAGTTTTGCTCAATCAGCATGTCAAAGAGAGAGTGTTAGCAGTATTGCCAGCTGGAGCTATACTTGAAGTAGAATCGTTGTAGTTGTTTAGACGTCCACGCATGAAAGGTGGCTGTCGACAAGAACATGTATTCTTTGCTGTATGACAAGAAGTCTACCTTGAAGTAAGCGAACAAGTGACCTTTGAGACGTAGAACACAATTGGTTATCAAAATCACTGTGCAAAATTGACCATTACTAGCGGGCAGACCGAAAAAATACCCTGTAAGAGAGACTTTTTAACGGTCTCTCTTATAGGGTACATTTTTACACTAGAACGTCGCCAACCGCTGCTACCTAGAGCATCAGCATACCATATATGAATGGAGCTCTTTATATTGGCTATGTCACCGCAAATGACTTTCCACTTTCCCTAGGGTGGATACATCTTTAAACTTCCCGATTTTTGTGCCGTAAGTTCCCCACATTACGGTAATACCTGAAACTGCGACTACGAGCGTGAGCGCCAGTGCGAATCGAGGACTGATTTCCCAAGCTAATCCCGTAGCGAGCGAACCGACAAAAGAGCCCAAATACTGAACGCTGTTGAAAATACCATTCGTCGTCCCCCGATATCCATCCTCAGCCATATCATTGATGCAGCTTTGTGCAAATGTAGAAACACAGATGTAACAGATCATAAACAGTACACTACCCGCCAAAATAAAGCCGTAGTTAGGTTTATAAAACAAAGCAACGCCAACGGCACAGAGTAAAAATAAGGCCTGCAGTAAAATAAAACGGTAGCCTTTCGCTGCAGTTCGAGCTGAAACTTTTAGGGCGATAATCGCGGTGACTACAGCTGGCATAAACACCTTCCACATGCCGTCTGTCCCGGTGATGTTCTGCAGATACATAGGGAGGATATAAAATACAGCCACCATTACATAATTATTGATGAATGCTGCAGCATTTAGTTTTAAATAAACTTTATTACTGAGAAGGTTGATCAAAAGCGGTTTTATGCCTGCCGGAGCGGTTTCCGAAGCTAATGAGTCCGATGCCGCCTCTTTTTCCTTCCGCGACTCCTTCAAGAAGAACAAAATGATCAGCCAGCTTAAGGTAATGATGAGCGCACACCCTAAGAACATTTCGTTGACCGTTAAAATATGGTGCAGCATCGGTCCAAAGGCAAACGAAGCCGCAGCGGCAAATCCGATACAAGCACTCGTAATGCTCATGGCCTTCAGGCGTAACTGTTCGTTCAGTCCGGAGGAAATCCAGGAAAATACAACAGCGATGACCGCACCGCTTCCTTGTAGCGTCCTAGCCACAATCAGCCCATAGATACTTGTGGCGAAGTAAGCAAGGACAAGCCCGACAATGACCTGCCCAAATCCAATCAGAATCACCTTTTTATTGCCGATTTTATCGCTCCATAGTCCGAATGGAATTTGAAACACCGCCTGAGCTAGACCGAATATGCCCAGCGCCACCCCAGCGAGCGTCGGCGTATAACCGCTGAGAGATTTGGAATACACCGAAATAAACGGCATCACCATCGTCATAGCGACCTGACGAATGCTTACGGCAATGCTTAGTATGAGTAAAAACGCGAGCTCTGTTCGTGAAAAAACGCCTGTTATTCCTTTATCGTTCATTGAATCGTCTGCATCCAATCCTGTGGTATGTCCTGATTAATGATCCACGATTTATCAATATGATCGCGGAAATAGCCCGGCGTCACGACCGCTTTAACCTTAACATGGCCAGTCACTCCCGTTTGCTCGCTTCTTCGTCGCTCCAGCTCGACAAACGTCCCGGGCTTGAACTGCACATAATGCGGCGGTTTTATGATGGTTTGCGAATAATTGCGATAGGCGGTGCGTATCTCCTTTAACACTCCCGCAAAGACGTTCATAAATTCAGTCATTGTTTCCTCGGGTAAAGCCTCCACCATTTCAATACCCAAACAATGGTGAACGAAGCAATCCCGGTCCATCCAACCGAAGAACAAATGAGAACCCACTTTCAACTTGAGCCTGTCGGCGGCTTGATTCACGGCTTGGGCAATCTCCGCTTCGTTCAATTTCTCCCCTGTGATATTGATCATGGACACCGTCCGCCCGATGACTTTAATCATTGGGGGCTCTGTCTCTACAAAACTAACCACATCCCCAGTGGTATACCGGTATAGCCCATTGTGGCCGGTAATGATCATTTCATAAGGAATGTCCCGCTTTACATCCGCCAAAGGATATACCTTGCCGCTATCAAGTTCGCGAAATTCAAAATAATATAAATCCGCGTTCAGCATAAGTCCTGCTTCCCGGTCCGAATTGCCGCAGGCATACGCTCCTTCGGTGCCAGAATAAAAATCACTGACCCAAACCTGGTCGCCAAACACGCGACGGATTTGCGGAATAAACGTATCGTAAGGCACGCCCGTGGACAACATGATACGGAAGTTTGGCCATAACTTTAACAAATCGATGCTGCCATCGCGATTAAGCGCCGCTTCCACAATCTTGTTGTATTCAGGCATGCTGGCAAACAAGCTTGCACCCTGGTTCTTAATATAATTTAAAAAGTTCAACGAGAAGCTAGTGATCCCGGTAATACCGACCACGTCGTGCTTAAGAGCATATTTGGCCATTTCAAACATTTTAAGGTCATAGCACTCTAGTTGCATCACCTGATCGGGAACTGGATTTAAATCCTTTAGAATCGGATCATACGAGCTCATGATGCCTGAAATATAGCCAACGGGTACCCCTTCAATATCCCCGATTCTTCTAGGTCCCACCGTTGATAACACTTTGCCGTCCGTCGGCAAAGACCCACCGGACTGTACATAGCCGATTAAATTCCGCAGAGCCCCTCGATACCACTGGTCAAGACTTTCCCGCGTATGTGGAATCAGTTTTGCCGTTCCGGATGAGCCGCTGGTTTTAGCCCAGTGAACAATCGGTTCACAGGTTAATACGCCAGACTTCCGCTGCCCCGCTTCGATATCTACTGCATAACCATTGTAGTCTCTTACTGGTACTGTCTGATGATACTGAGCTGCCTTACGTATTTTGGAAAAGTGAAAACGGCGGCCCACATCTGTCGATGCATTTTTGCGCAATATACTCATCAGTAAATGATGTTGTGTCTGCTCGATGTTTGTAAGTGAATAACGAAAAGCCTCGTAATCATCGTGTAATCGTTCGACCAAGTGCTCTTTCGTAATCATCTCGTATCCATCCCTTTATTCACAGATTCCTTTCATCAAAACCTGTAAAGCTTCTTCCCAAGCTTACTTTAAGGTCAGACCGTGATTATGGAGAAATTAGTGTTCATAGATGATGGATCGTGCCGGAAACTCATTTTCATTTTTTAGTACCCTGACTTATAATAGCACTTTGCCTATATTATGTAAACCAGTCCTGCGGCTTAAATTGAACATTTTTTCACATAACTGTTAGAGCTGACCTTGGACAAGAACATATAGTACTTATAATAAAAAAAGCCGCAAGTACGCGACTGAAAGACACTTCTTAGATTCATCAACGCCCCTCTACGCCAAAACACGAATAGAATGGAATTCCACTCTTATTAGGCATTCTTATTCAGCATGAAGCAGCAACTGATCCAAATCTAGGATTTTAATTTGCTTTTTCGGTAACTGCACAATCAATCGATGTTGTTCAAGAGAAGTAAATTTACGGCTAATTGTTTCTGGTGTTGTACCTAGATACGAGGCTAAATCCTTTTTAGACATCGGCAAAGTAATCGTTGGACTATTACCAGTCTCCTTCTCAACACATTCTGCTAAAAAGGAAATAAGACGGGACTCCACATTTTCAATCGCGACCTGAGTGGTTTGCTTCTCAGATTCCTTCAAGCGCATCGTAACCTCTGACAGTATTCTTAAAGAAATCTGCGGATACTCCAACAAATATTGCTGTAAATCCTCTTGTTTAATTAAACAAATTGACGTGTTCTGCAAGGCTTCAGCGTAATTCTCATGGACGCTCCCGGGTTGAAAAATGGCGAGCTCACCTGTAAAATCTCCTGGATTTAAAATTCGAACGAGCTGTTCTTTTCCGGAGTCAGTTAAGTGGTAAATCCGAATTTTGCCTGTATTGATAATATATAAGGTATCATCTTCCTCACCTGCACGGAATAACAATTCCCCTTTTTGTAATTGAAGTGTTGTGGCTGATTCTGCAATCATATCCATTTGACGATCTTCTAGATGGTTAAAAATTGGAACTAAACGAACGCATTCGGCATATCCTTGGTGATGATGACAACTTTGATTGTTTTTCACTTCATACCTCCTATTTGTAATCATCCATCTCTGCTATCTAATAATTATAGCAAAAGTAAAGTCAAACCATGACTATTCATAACAAAGTAGCAGCTGGCTTTTAAATAATAAAGCCACAGAGAAATCTTGCTTCCCGTGGCTATTTATGGGTCAAGAATGATACGATTGATCTGCTTTCGATAACATATTATATACGGCTGCATAAGTTTCACATACATCTCCAGGAATGGTGTAATTGCCTGTGATTGTTCGTAGCTGAGTAAATTCGAGATCCAAGTTGGGCTTGTTGTTTCCCGCTTCTCTAACTTTTTGATTCATTGCTTCAAATAATTCTCGCACTTCATATGCTTCTGGGTGAGTCTTACCATGGGCACGTGTGATAGCAGTAGTGAACAACTCTAGCTTTTCAAAATCGTTCGTTACAACATCGATAAATGTTCCTGGTTGTTCAGACATCTTGATTCCTTCCTCCTTGAGTGAATTTTGTTATGCATCTTAGGCAGATTTTACTTTTGATTTTAGGACTGGATATCCCAAGTCCTCGATGGCTTTTTCGATATCGCCAATAGCTATCGCTTCTGAATCAAAATCTACTTTTACTTTACTTGCATTGAATAATACATTTACGCTATCTGGATGGATGCCGTTCAATCCTTTTACTGCATTCTCTATCTTTTGCATACATGATGGACAAGATAATGTTTCGAGTTGAATGATTGCCTTTTGCATGGGTTATCTCTCCCCTTTTTTTTAATATTGAGGGTTCGTTTGTTCCGCCTCTTCCTCTTCACAGTTCCAGTATAGCTTTGTTTTGTCTGAATAAAATTGATAGAGATCAAGTTTTAATCATTTTGATTTTTTCCTCTCAAACGAAATCTCAACAATCTCATACCATTCAAGATCACCGCCAAGATACTTGCTTCGTGAACCAACATCCCAATCGACATGTTCATCCACTCACTGAATAATACGCTGGCAAGCAGGACCAGTACCACACCTACCGCAATGAAGATGTTTTGTTTCATGTTACTTGCAGTTGATTTTGTCAGGCCTAATGCGTGTGGCAACCGACTGAAGTCAGAATTCATTAAGACTACATCCGATGTTTCAATCGCAACGTCTGTTCCGTTTCCCATGGCGATCCCGACATTCGCTAAGGCCAAGGATGGACTGTCATTAACCCCATCACCGACAAAGGCTACGATTTGACCTTCTGCCTGCATTTTTTCAATATAAGCTGATTTACCTTCGGGCAGCATATGACCATGTGCTTCAGTCAACCCAAGTTCACGAGCTACTAAATCAACTGTTCCTTGGTTGTCCCCGGAGAGAACGACCAGGTTTTTCACGCCTAGTTTTTTAAGCTTTTGAAGATCTTGTTTGACACCTGGACGGATTTGATCCCGGATACCCATTAGAACTTTCAATTCTCCGTCAACCGCGGTCAAGACAAGAGAGTTCCCGTTCTGTTCAAAGCGTTCTACGTCTCTCTGGACATTTTTGTTTAGTGCTACATTTTCCTTTTCCATTAATGCTACGTTACCAACGGCAATACGATGTCCCTTTACTTTGGCAACAATCCCGCCGCCTTTAACCACTTCAGTTTCTTCTACCGTGGAAAAAGTAGTCCCGCCAATATCTTGTAGAACTGCTTTTGCCAGTGGGTGATCCGATTCACGTTCCACACTTGCCAAATATCCCAGTACTTCCTCCCTATTCGCACCGTAAAATACTATTTCGGCTACCTCAGGGTTTCCAACGGTTAAAGTTCCGGTTTTGTCAAAGACAATCGTGTCAACTTTACTGAAATCATTGATCACTTCGCTGCCTTTTAAAAGTACACCATTCCGTGCGCCATTTCCGATCCCGGCAACGTTGGATACGGGCACTCCGATAACCAATGCCCCTGGGCACCCTAATACCAAAATGGTGATAGCCAGTTCAATGTCACGGCTGAACAGCCCAATCATTAAGGAAAGGATTAGAACAGCAGGAGTATAGTATTTCGAGAAACGGTCAATAAATCGTTCTGCTTCTGATTTAGAATCCTGTGCTTCCTCAACTAATTCGATAATTCTACCAAAAGTTGTATCCTCCCCCACACGATCAGCTCGAATTTGTATCGTTCCGTTTTCCAAGATCGTTCCCGCAAATACTTCAGAATCCACAGTTTTGCTTACGGGTACAGACTCCCCCGTGATACTCGCTTCATTGATGTGACCTTTACCCGTCAACACGGTTCCATCCACGGGAACTTTTGCACCTGTCTTAACCAGCAAGATATCCCCTTCATCTACTTCATCAACCTCTACCTCTTCAAACTCTCCGTTTTCCATTTGTTTCAGGGCACTTTCTGGTGCCATCTCGGTTAATTCTTTAATAGCGGATCGTGTTTTATTCAATGTGCGTTGTTCCAAGAAAGAACCGAATAAGAATAAGAAGGTAACAATAGCTGACTCTTCATAGTTTTGAATTAAAAAAGCTCCAATGACGGCGATGGTAACTAAGACATCAATACTGATGACTTTTACTTTTAATGCTTGATACGCTTGGATGGCGATGGGAGCCCCCCCGAAAACAGAAGCAATGATGAACGACCAGGTGAAAAGAGTGGCATTCTCCAAAGCAAAATGACTAAACAAACCGCTCAAAATCAAAATTCCGCTAATGAGCGTTATCTGGTTTTTCTTCCTAAATATATAGCTTTGCATTTGGACCTCCTACTAGTTTGATTTTTCTTATTGTTGGTGATTCTAGTATAGGATGTTGTAGGATAATAAAAATTGACTGGAATCAAGTTATAAGAAAAAAGGAACCTATCCACATCGGACCGGCCCCTGCTATATTCTCACGATTTGTCGGTTATATTAATCTTTTCGAAGCATGGAGCGAGCTCAGTTCTATTTTTTATTAACATAATCTGCCCAGCAACTACTGGACTTTAGTCGAGGTCAATTACCTCCCGTGGTCTGTACCGAATCACTGGAATTTTCATTAAAATATAACCATGTTTTCTTGGAGGAGTGAGGTTTGATGAAATACGAACATAAAATACGGAGAGAACTTGCCGACTGGGAACAAAAGATGTTCAAACCGCCGGGATGGCTAGAGAAAACATCGAAAACCATCGGAAATCGAATAAACCAGTTCATTCCCCCGAAGGTACACGACATCATTACGACCACCATCCGGTCGATCGTGCGCACGGCCTTGTTCGGCGCGGAATATACGCCTAGCCGTGCGGTAAAAAATTCTCCTGAACTCGAGTCTGCCGATCAGGAAGCGAAGGAGTTGTTTACGCTGTACCAAAAAATCGCGGTTGCCGAAGGTGCCGGCACTGGAGCAGGCGGCATTGTCCTCAGTATGGTAGACTTTCCGGCTTTAATTGCGATTAAGATGAAATTTTTGTTCGAGCTAGCGCATGTTTATGGCTATGATACCAAACACTTTTCCGAGCGGGTGTTCATTCTTAAAGTATTTCAAATGACGTTTTCGGGGCCGGAAAATCGTGCCAGGCTGCTCTCCGCCATTAAGAATTGGCATAATGAAAAGGAACAGTGGCTCTCCGACGCCGAATACTCACACAATATGGACTGGGAGACATTCCAAATCGAATATCGTGACGCCATGGACTTCAGAAAAATGCTGCAGATGCTGCCTGGGGTCGGGGCTTTCGCAGGCGCATGGGCGAATTACACCATTCTTGAGGAGCTGCGCGAATTTGCTATGAACGCATATCGGCTGCGCAGATTGCACGATGATTTCGAGGTTATGGGACAGTCTTCTCCCTAGCGCCATATAAATTCAAGAACAATGGTTGCTTAACAAAACAAAGGCAGTTCTTCATGCGTAATTATTTTCAATGAGCCAACCAACAAATGCTCAGTCAGCTGGGAAGCATCGTCATGATCAGTAGCTGCCGATAAAATCTCGTCACGAAGCTAATGCGTGTCCCTCCGGTTTCTTTCCTGAACAGTACTATCGTGAACATTTCATTTTCTGAAACAACATTCCACTTACTGTCAGCAAAAGAGTCAGTGTAAACCCGTTTACGTGGTGCCTCTACTTCTTCATATACGGATCTACATTTACTAAATGACATTTATAGTGTATATACAATTTATGGGACTTGTGCTTTTATGAAAAATATGAAAAATGGAGTGAATAATTCAATGAGAAAATATATGTTCTTGATTAGTATTATTTCAATTATTGTGCTAAGTGGATGTGTAAGCCAACAGTCTGCCAATAACAAAGTACCTATGAAAAGTGACGTGGATATTAAACAGTTGGTTAGTGATTATAGTAAAGGCAATATAGAAGACCAATCTGCTTCCATTAATTCAACGCATCTAATAGTTACAAACCAGGACAATAGTCAGTTAACCTTTGCGCTGCCGAAAGACGAGTTCTTTGTTTCTATTGCCCCATACCTTGAACAAACACATCCTTGTGCCACCCATAGCTTGACTGGCTGCCGAGGAGAACTGATAAATGAAGAGTTTGATATCTATATAGAAGATAGCGAAGGAAACGTTATACGAGACGAAAAATTAATGTCAAATTCCAGTGGGTTTATTGATTTATGGCTGCCAAGAAATAAAGAATTTCGCATATCAATTTGCCAAAATGAGAAGTCTGTGGAATCCAAGTTTTCAACGTTTGAAAGTGATGACACATGCATTACTACCATGCAGTTGATATAAAAGGCGGGTATCCTCTTTAAAATACAAAAGAGCAGTTGTCTTCGACAAATCTGCTCTTTCTTCTATTTATTTGGCATTAATTAATAATATCAATCTAGGAAATTGATTTTACGGTATAATAATCAAAATCAGCAAATGAGTCGTGCTGATGAGAATCAACCGAGCCAATAAAATTAAACAACCCTGTAAATCCACCAATTTCTCCTCGGACCCCGTTGACACCTTCATCAGATAAATAAGTAGCATCAATATTCTCAATAAAAACGTT
The DNA here is from genome assembly GCF_003931855.1 of Paenibacillus lentus. Taxonomy (NCBI): domain Bacteria; kingdom Bacillati; phylum Bacillota; class Bacilli; order Caryophanales; family Paenibacillaceae; genus Paenibacillus; species Paenibacillus lentus. The sequence continues at coordinate 3,623,250 of NZ_CP034248.1, forward strand.
CCAGTCCTTATCATCACTCATCCGGTATAAGATATCTGCATAACCTACATTATAAATAACCTTCAGCTCAACCATATTATTGGGGAGCGGAATAGTATGATCAACAAATTCGATGCGCTCTCCTAGTTTAGCCTGTAATAACCTTAAAACGGTTTCACCAAACGATTCTGAATAGGTTAAATGAGCATAAATCCAATTATTTGAATCATAATAAAGCCCCATACCAGCAGTTTCGGAATAATGATCCGGTTGAAACTCGACTTTTGTTTGAAATTCATAATGAAACGATGTCGCACGCGTGGCCATAATAGCTGGATTTACCTGTGAAAAAAGCGAATTCTCTCCGTGAATACGTAAATGTCCCGGACGTTCAATCGTATTCACCCAACTCACTTCCTGATGTCGATAAGCACAGCGGTGATATGTCAAGGGGTTGATTTGTTAGAATTGGAAAATAATCAGCACCAATCTAGACTCTGCCTTGAAAAAGACATCACCAAACTAGACCCGCCATATTGTCAAAATTTTCAGACATGAATGGAGTGCGGGCTAACTGTAAAAAGAGTAGGGTTTTGGAAACCGGTTAGTGGTTCCTCCTCTCGGGTGGTGTGTACATTTTGTTGGTCTTCAGTAGCATGAATACCAACCGTACCAATTTTCGTGCAGAAAGGACGAGTGCTCTTTTGTGCTTATGCTTAGGGACTTCATCGTACTTCTTTTTGTAAAATGCTCCGTACTCTAAGTCGTGCTTACGGACGGAGTCCGCGGCCTGAACGAGATAATAACGGAGATACTTGTTGCCGGTGCGCATGCGAGAAGTTTCTTCCGCTTCGAATTCACCGGATTGGTTTTGGCTCCATACGAGCCCGGCATACTTGGCTAGGTCAGCGTGATTATCAAATCGTTCAATACCGCCGATCTCCGCAATGATGCCAGCCGCGAACACAGGGCCAATCCCTTTCACGGAGGTGAGGGTTTGTGGAACACCCTTCATGATCTTGGCGATCTCTTTGTCTAACTTCTTCACTTCAGACTCCAAGTGCTGGATTACGCTGAGTGTTGTAGCTAAAGAAATATTCACCGGATCGGCCATGGCTTTATCAAGCCGATAGGAAGAGCGGGCAAGTTTCTTTAAGTAAGCCGCGATCTCCTCCGGATTCTCAAAGCGGTTCTTGCCTTTATCTTGTAAGAAATCAATGAGTTCTTCCATGGACATCGCCATGATTTGGTCCGGCTCGAGTTCTTGGATGACCGCCAGACTGGTGTTTCCGAACGTATTGGAGAACGGGTTGTCCTGACGCATCCCGCTGAACTTCAAAAAGACCTGATTTAGGAAATAGGTCTTGTCGCGTTTAATGTTCTTCATCAAGTGAAATCGCGTGCGGGTGAGGCGCTGCAAGGCTTCATATTGGATGATATCTTTCATCTCATGGGGCAGTCGTCCAAATCGCAGATGGTCTGCAATCACCCAGGCATCGATGCGATCGTTCTTCGGAAGGGTGTCGTACCCCTTTTTGAAACGCGCCACCTTCCTTGCATTTAAGACGAAAACTTGGGACTTCACGTTCGGTTCGTAACTTTGTAACTCATTCTTTAGATAATGGGCAAGATGCCAACCTAGATTTGATGTGGCCTCCATCCCAATGTGAAGATGCTCTAGCTTTTCTTTGCTCGCGGTGTCTAACATCTTGTGAATCAGGGTATCCGCCCCGGTTTGATCGTTAGGTACGGCAAAAGAAGCGAGCGATCTTCCGTCTCCATCCATGAACTGTACATGGTGGGAACGTAAGCTTACGTCTATACCAATCAGCATTGGTGACATGGAATCACCTCCTATTGCAAAATAATCAAGCTGATCTCAGACCTGGGTGCCCGTGGAAACCACCGACTTCAGCCTCGTCATCAGCACTCATCCGTAACGCCCGACAATTTCGGGTGCTACTCCCCAGGCGATACGGCGGCGCAACCAGCGGTTAGAACATGAGTGATGGGTCACGGGTAACAGGCTTATTAAGCAGTACCTTTCGGCCCGCAAGGAGGGAAAGAAATTTCCTGAAAAAAGCTTGTCGACCCCATTGTTCCACAGGCAGGCCCGAGAGTAAATACCTATAACGTTCTTGAAACTATGCGACCTCTCGCATGAAGAACAGTAGGCTATGCAGTTGTCAAAGAGCGCATGACAAAAAAGCAAAACAGCTTATGGATAAGCTCGGCTTCCCCTTCCGAAGGGGTGAACCGGGTAAAACAAAGGGGTGAAACTAAGGATGAGGAAGCCGAGACTTCTTTATGCACATGACCGCTCAACTTACGATCCGGATCCATAAGATGAGCCTTTGTGGATGTTGCGCGAAGCTACGCTTCCCCGACTTCCGTTCCTCGCCTTCGGGCTGCGGTACGGGTTCGGCTACATCCTCAACCATGTAGCAAAACTGGTAAATTCACTAAGTCTATTTCTAGCTGTCCGGATCAACTGGAAATTGGCTTAAAATGAGCTTCTAAAAATATTATACGAGGAGTCATAAAGTGTACGCTATAGTTTTCATTTGTAAAATGATCATGTACATCATGAGATAATTTAGGAGATAATTGGACTCCCTTCATACCCTCAACTTCCATTTTGGCCAAATTTGATCCATCTTTCATTTCCAGCCAACCGTCTTCCGTCCACTTCATTTTTTGAATCGATGTTTCGCGTCCTAATGGATTTAGGAGAGTTCCCTCAATCGGGCGCGACATGAGATGAGCTATATACCATTCGCCTGTTTGTGTTTGAACTAATGAACCATGACCTGCTTTTTGCATGATTGAATTTGGATTATACATTTCAAAATGTCCCGCATCAGGATCACCAAGTGAAAAAAGGTGTCGTGGTGAAGATGTAATAATCGGTTCTTTGGATGGATGCGGTTCATATGGGCCAAAAATATTCTTCGAACGTCCGATCTCTACCCCATGCGCATAGCCTGTACCGCCAGCAGCTATAATAAGATAGTAATATCCATTATATTTATATATTTGTGGAGCTTCAGCACATCCACGGGTGGTAAAGCCTTGCGTTACCCGGTGCCAGTTACCAACGATCTCACCGTGGTCTAAATTAAACTCAGCAATTACAATATGTCCAGGCGCTTGATACCCTTGACGCGTTTCCCATTCAAGGATGGAGACATAATGTTTTCCATCCTCATCATGAAAAATGGCTGGGTCGAAACCGATGGATGTTATATAAATGGGATCAGACCAAGGACCATTGATGTCTTCTGCCCACATGGCATAGGAATCTGAGTTAAATTCACAACCTGCCATATTTAACATGTGAGAATATGCTAACCAGTATTTCTTGGTGGATGGGTTATAAGATAAGTGTGGCGCCCAAATCCCAGCCGGTGTAGGCGTTCCCCGTAAATTGACTTCACCATTTTTAAGTACGCAATTGATGAGCTCCCAATTCGCTAAATCCGTTGACTTATAAATTTGTATACCGGGGTTCCAATGAAAAGTAGATGTTGCGATATAGTAAACATCATCAACCCGAATAATTGATGGATCAGGTGCCATTCCAGGTATAATAGGATTTTTAATTAATGTCATATTTCTAGTTCCTTTCTACGTATTATAATCGAATCAACGCGACGTTATTAATTACCCTTTTATTATATTCTCTAGTCACACATTGATATCGCTTTCTTTTAGCTGCTTACCTATATTATAATCATGTTGTATCTAGAAATACGATTGCATATTTCAGGTTTAATTTACCCAAATCAAAGGTGGCTTTTCTAAAATGGATATAAAGGGCTTTATAGGTAGTACAACACAACTTCTTCCCCGTATCGATTGGAATATACGATTTTTTGGAGCGCATAAACAAACAGTTGACTCTAGTTGGTCAATGACTAAGGAATTCCACCATGCTTTTGAAATATTAATTGTGTTAGATGGCGCTCAAGAGACATTTATCGAAAATGAACAATTTATATTAAAAAAGGATGATATTCTCCTTATTCCCCCTGGATTCGAGCATACCAATCAATGTATCTCATCAGAATCTATGACTTATTTTTGTGCGCATTTTGATATAGATGAACCTTCTTTAAGAATGAAGATTATGCGAAACTGCGATTGGGTCTATACCCCTTTAAATCCATACTACAGCAGGTTAAGGGAATGTATTACGAAATGGATCGGAATTTTAGATGAACCAGAAATATTGTTTTCAAAAGCGAAATTAAGAGCACAAGTTGTCCTCTTTCAGTTATTAGAGGTTTTGGTAGATATACAACCAGTAAACACAAATATACGAACAAATCAGTCTATGACTACAGCAAAATATGCTAAAGAAATTGCTGACGCCATAAAGTGGACTTTTAAGAAAAATTTAATTGAGAATAGAGGTAATGTAGATTACACCGTTCACATACAACCTATTATTGCTTCCCTTGGGATCAGCCCCAATTATGGATTAGAAGTCTTTCAAAAAATTTATCATATGTCACCCCGAAAATATTTATCCGATCTAAAATTACAGGAAGCTAAAATTTTGCTTCAACAACCAGAGCTTTCTTTGAATGAGATTGCCAATCGATTGGGTTATAAAAACCTTTCTCACTTTAGCAGGCAATTTAAGAGGTGGACGGGGATAAATCCATCAGATTATCGCAAAAAAACAAACCTTTAACAGGCTTTAACAGACTATCGATAAAAAACACCGATTCTGTTATATTTAATAACATGGAATCGGTGTTTCTTCGTTTTAATTATTATTTTCGCAAAATCTTCTCCATTGCTTTTCCCTTTGCTAACTCATCAATCAGCTTATCCAAATAGCGAATTTCTTGCATCGTTGGTTCCTCAATGTCTTCTACTCGGACACCGCAGACTACTCCTTTGATTAAAGCCCGCGAAGGATTCATTTGGGTAGCCTCCGCAAAGAATGTCTCAAAGTCTGTCTTATTCTCCAGTTGCGCTTCCAAGTCTTCCTGGCTATACCCTGTCAACCAACGGATGATTTCATCGACATCTGCTTTCGTACGACCTTTTTTCTCGGCCTTTGCAACATAATGGGGATAAACACTTGCGAAACTCATTGTATAGATACGATGTTTGGTCATAATACATCCTGCCTTATATGGTTTTCTTTATTATAATAAAAAATTGACGTGTTTAAACCAAAGCCGTTATTTATTTAGCTCAGAAACACTATCGTATACTCTAAATCGATCCGTAATCCGTGGATTAGCCAGTGTAACGCATAGAGGGACCCGTTCACTACTATTATTCCTTTAGAAGCAGGTATACCATAAAATAACGGATGAAGGGAATCTTCCAAATGAATACGTCGGAAATATGAATCCCTGTGTAAAACCAAATGGGTTAGTTGATGTGACAAACATCAAAAAAACATTAAAGGTACGAGTGACAATAATCGTCCATCGGTTCTGACAGCCTGCAGCAAATGACACGGCGCCTTGGGTCGGCTGCTGGAATACAAAGTTCTGCGCTAGAGCCGGAGACTGCGATAGCTGCTGAAACGTACCCAGTAACTGAGGCGGTGGCGGCGTAATACCTGGAGGCAATCCCCCTCCAGGCCCGACTCCTGGTGGTGCCTGAATTCCAGGCGTGGAAGGCACACTACCTGGCGGGATTGGAAAAGGCGCAAATGGAGTGAACGCTCTACTGTTTTTCATGGATCTCACCCTCTCTTATTCGAATCGACATAGATCGTTACACTACAGTATGCACAGGCGTTAGCACATGTTCTTCGAACCGACTCTTCCTCCTAATCTATAGGAACAAAAGAGTACCTATAACACTAGAATTTAGCATTAACTTCAATTAAAAATTACCGCTGCACGATCTGAACAAGGTTCCCACATGTATCATCGAAGACAGCTATTGTGACGTCACCCATTTTTGTCGGCTCCATCGTAAACCTTACACCTTTTTCCATTAACTGTCCGTACTCTGCGTGAATATCTTCAACCCCAAACATGGTTACTGGGATGCCTTCAGCAAATAACTTCTGTTGATACTCTTTTGCGGCTGGATGGTTATTCGGTTCAAGTAAAAGCTCGGTACCCTCATGATCCTCGGGAGATACAAGCGTTATCCACCTAAATTCTCCTGTCGGAACGTCATGCTTTTTTACAAATCCAAGCTTTTCTGAATAAAACTCCAGTGCCTTGTCTTGATCTTGTACGAATATACTGGTACAATAATCTTCATTCTGTTTTTGCCTCCTTTGATAGGTATGACGTATTGTCCTCTGCTAACAATCTGGCTCCAAGCAGCAAAAAACATACATTCGTCAGAAATTTTTTTTGAATACAACAAAAAGCCGCCATGTAGGCGGCAAGCTGCGCATTGATTGAATCTATTGTTCCCGTTATTATAGTTAGCATATTGCTTATGTTATCATTGCCTCATTCTTATTATTTCATGTTCTGCCAGCCTTTGAAGTCGTGAATGGCAAAGCCGGCATAACTTGTATAGCGTGCCAATTGATTATGGGCGGACTGAAGTTCCTTTTCCATCACTTCATTGCTCATGGAATGGAATGAGACCCGGGGGCCCTCTGTGCTTTTAACCGTTTCTACGGCAACAACAATTTTCTTCTTCAGCGTGGATGCTTCCCTCAGCATGGCCTGTGCATTGTCGACAATTCCATTATTGCCCAACGCATGATTCCGATAGTTCATAATGACGAGACAGTCGAACTTCTCCAGCATCCATGCGCTCATACTGTAATTTTTCCCGGGGATATGAACCGTATTGAGCCAGTACGGAACATCCATCGTAATTTTCAAGCCGCTGCCTTTGGTTTCTTTTTCAATCAGTCTCAAATTGTCCATCCAGCTCTCAAGAATCGCCTTGTTGCTCTTTGTCCATTCCTTAAGCGCATAAGGTTCAATATCGAAATGTAGTCCTGTAAAGCTTGATTCCGGGCCAACTGCAGAATTATAAGTTTTGACCCATGTGATGAATTCTCGAATATCCTCCTGCTTTGACTTATAGACCCATTCGGGACGCCCTTCAAGTGCTTCCACTACAATTCCTTCGCTTTTAGCTTTTCGAATAAAGCCCTCATATATCGCTGGATCGATATCTCTATCCACCTGAAGGTAAATAGCTGTTACACCCTTCATTTTTGCGAAGCTTATAATTTTCTCTTGATCCTGTTTGATGATCTGAGTATCCCATATCCATGTTCCTTTCGGAACATGATCCACGGAGGTCATAATGCTCACCAGATTGTGCTTGGGCTGCCACTCCACATTTGCATCCAGGGCTTCACTTATAAAACGCAGCGGAACCATCGTCCTGCCGTTTTTGAGCACGGCCGCCCCTTCAAAGTTTACTCTTTTTCCGTTCACCAGTGCATGATGATCACCAATTACCAAAATAACAGTGTCACGGTTAAGCGAGATCGTAATTTGTTTTAAATTTTCATCCCATTTCGTAGCTGCTCCGAGCTTGTCGGATACGAATGCAAGTGGAACCATTGTAAGATTAGATCTCTGGTCAATATAGGGGTTCTCATCTGGAAATTGTACATCACGCCCATCCACAGATACTCGAACTTCAGAAGCGTAGCTAGCAGGGCTAAACGCAGCTAAGCTTAGCATGATAGCTAACGTGCATATAAGCCATTTTCTCATGGGTGATATCCTCATCTTTGTGAAATTTGTTCTTTTTCTTACTGAGCACACATCGTCACATAATGAGATTATACGGGATGTAATAATTGGAAACAAGGGCAGTAGGTTCATTCGGCTCTACATTCCCCTTTTCGAGCTTAAATTTCTTAACAGCACAAAAAACCGCGCTGTACGCGGTTTTGTGGTGTATTCCTGTCCTCCGGCAAAAGAGTCGCCTTGGAGATTTATTTAATAACTACGTATTCTAAGTTAACAAGTTTTGCATAGGTGATAATTTGGTCTGTTGTTAAGTTTAATGAAACAACGGTATGATGACCGCCGCCATTCTCAATCCAAGCTTTAACCCCGTCTTGGAAGTTTGGTTTAACTTCCCAAAGCACGCGGGCCACTGGCAGTTTTGGTGCTGGAACCTTCGGTTCAAAGGCCGTAACTTCGTTAATCAATAGTTTGTAGTGAGTACCAAAGTCAGCCATTGAAACAACTACGCCGTCCCCACTTTTACCGTCAAACACTAATCGGGCTGGATCTTCACGATCGCCAATGCCTAATGGAGATACAATAATTTTTGGTTTGTTGCTCGCCAATGTAGGATCCACTTCAAGCATATGCGATTGTAGAATGGCTTCTTGACCTGCCGCCAATTCATAAGTGTAATCTTCCATAAAGCCCGTGGATTGGTTGTGGCTCATCACTTTAAGCAGGCGATCAAGTGCAGCCGTCTTCCAATCCCCTTCCCCCGCAAAGCCATATCCTTGGGCCATCAAGCGTTGAACGGCTAATCCAGGAAGTTGCTTCATGCCATGCAAATCTTCGAAGTTTGTAGTGAAAGCATTGTAGCCGCCTTGATCCAGGAAACGTTTTATGGCAATTTCATAGCTTGCTTGTACTTTGACGCTAGCCTCCCAGTGTTCCTTACTGTAAGTCCCGTAATCAAAGTCATAAAGCTCTGCATATTCCGCAAACAAAGCGTCAATTTCTTCTTCTTTAACTTCATTCACGTACTGAACAAGGTCGCCAATGCCAAAGTAGTCCACGGTCCAGCCAAATTGAATTTGTGCTTCAACCTTATCTCCTTCGGTGACGCCCACGTTACGCATGTTGTCGCCAAAGCGAGCGACCTTAATATTGAAGCTTTCATTATAGGCAACGGCGACGTCCATCCATTCTGCAATCTGCTTTTGTACTTCAGGGCGTTCCCAATAGCCTACTACAATTTTGTTTTGTTTCTTCAAGCGCGCATTAATAAAGCCATATTCACGATCACCGTGAGCTGCTTGGTTGAGATTCATGAAGTCCATATCGATCGTTGCCCAAGGGATGCTTTCATTATATTGCGTAGCCAGGTGAAGCAAAGGTTTCTGCAAGAGCTTTGTTCCACGAATCCACATTTTTGCAGGCGAAAACGTATGCATCCAGGTAATGACACCTGCAACTTCATCACGATAGTTGACTTCCTTCATGATACTTGTGATTTTATCTGCGCTGACAGCCAAATCCTGTAATACTAACGGGTAAGGCAAAACTCCGCTTTTATTCAAAGCATCTGTCATTGCTTGAGCGTGTGCCTTAACCTCAGATAATGCCTCTTCCCCATATAGATGCTGTGACCCGACGACAAACCAAAATTGTTTAGCAGCAACTGTTGACATATTCATCCTCTTTTCTATGATTTTATAGATTAATTAATTTTGCCCGTAGTAAGCGTCTTTTCCATGTTTGCGCAAGTAATGTTTATCTAAAATACGTTGTGGTAATTCCTCTGCAAAACGGTTTAATTCTCTCGCAAATAGATTCATTTTCGATACTTCTTCCAGCACAACGCTATTCATTACCGCTGATTTCGCATCTTTCCCCCAAGTAAACGGTCCATGTCCCTTGAGTAAAACACCAGGAACGGCCATAATATCTATGCCACGCTGTTCGAAGGTTTCGATGATTACCCGGCCGGTTTCCGCCTCGTAACCCCGATCCACTTCCTCTTGTGTCAAGAAGCGAGCGCAGGGTACAGAACCATAGAATGTATCAGCATGCGTCGTCCCCATAACTGGAACATCCAGCCCTGCTTGAGCCCAGACGGTCGCCCAGGTGGAATGGGTGTGCACGATGCCGCCAATTTGCGGGTAATGCTTATAGAGCACAGCGTGAGTAGGCGTATCGGAGGAAGGTCTTAATTCTCCTTCGACAACATTGCCTTCCAGATCCACAACGACCATATCGCTGGCTTTCATCGTCTCATAGCTTACACCGCTTGGTTTTATCACGAACAAACCGCTTTCACGATCGATGGCGCTTACATTTCCCCACGTATATTTAATAAGTCCCTGTTTTGGCAATTCCAGATTAGCCTGGAAAACTTCTTCTTTAAGTTGTTCTAACACCTTTCTCCCTCCCATTTCACACTAAATTGTCGACCGCCGCCTTCTCTATGACCAGGCCATTCTTGTATCGTTCCATAAAGATCTCAAACCCTTTTACGTCGACTGGATCAGGATCAATCTCTTGTGACTCAACCTCATTAAACACTTTGTGGTCGAGGTAGTCATCCAAGCGTTCTTGCTGCGCTTTGTTCTTCATGTAAGAGGCTAGAATGGCCATTCCCCACGCCCCGCCTTCTCCAGCAGTGGACATCACGGAGACAGGTACATTCATTGCAGCTGCCAACATTTTTTGACCGACGACCGGAGTCTTAAATAGACCGCCGTGGCCTAGAATACTGTCAATCGCCACGTTCTCTTCCCTGGTCAAAATGTCCATTCCGATTTTCAAAGCGCCAAATGCAGTGAACAGATGAACCCGCATAAAATTAGCCAAATTAAACTTGCCTTCCGGGGAACGAACAAATAATGGACGGCCTTGCTCTAATCTCGTAATATTCTCACCTGAGAGGTAGCCGTAGCTGAGCAACCCGCCGCCATCCGGATCGGCTTCCAGCGCTTTATTCAACATCACGCTGTACAACTGCTCGTTATCTACCTTGTTTCCCATAGCTTCAGAGTACTCGCGGAATAATCCGATCCAGGCGTTGATATCACTGGAACAGTTATTTGCATGAACCATGCCAACTGGACTTCCGTTCGGCGTGGTAACCATATCGATTTCTGGATACACTTTTGTAAGCTCTTTCTCCAGTACGATCATGGCAAAAACAGAGGTGCCGACAGATACATTCCCGGTCCGCATCTTTACGCTATTCGTTGCAACCATCCCGGTTCCGGCATCTCCTTCTGGAGGACAAAGCGGAATACCTGCTTGCAATTGGTTGGACGGGTCGAGAATCTTCGCGCCTTCTGCGGTCAAGACACCGGCCTCTTTGCCTGCGGTATATACCTTCGGAAGCAGATCCTTGAGCTTCCACGGGTATCCCTTGCCAGCAACGAGTTCATCAAACTGCTTGATCATAGATTCATTATAATTTCCCGTGGAGTCATCAATTGGGAACATCCCCGAGGCATCTCCGATACCAAGCGCCTTGTTTCTGGTCAAAAGCCAATGAATGTATCCTGCTAACGTCGTAACATACCGGATTCGCGGGACATGTTCCTCATCGTTTAATACCGCTTGATAAAGATGAGCAATGCTCCAACGCTCCGGAATATTGAATTGGAACAAATCGGTCAATTGTTTAGCTGCCGCACCAGTCGTGGCATTACGCCAAGTCCGGAACGGAACAAGTAGTTCATTCTTTTCATCAAACGCCATATATCCATGCATCATTGCAGAAAACCCGATCGAACCGATCGTTTGAAGGGTAACTCCGTAAGCGCGTTCAATTTCTTGCTTCAATTCGGAGTAAGCCTTCTGCAAACCTGTGATAATATCTTCCAAGCTGTACGTCCAAAAGCCGTCCTTCAACTGGTTTTCCCATTCGTAGCTTCCGGAAGCAATCGTCTGAAAGCTCTGATCAATAAGTACTGCTTTAATACGCGTAGATCCGAATTCAATACCGAGCGAAGTCTCTCCCTTAACGATCGCTCGTTCCATACTCAATCGATTCGACATCACGTGAGTCACCTCTCTGACAGCGCTTTTTTTAAATTATAGAATTGATTTAGTTGTCAACCGAACTGAACAATTCTATAGGCTTTTCTAATTACAATTCAATTATAGTATATTTTCCTGTACGTACATTTGTCAATATAGTATGTTATTTATACATACATCTTTATAAATCGAATAAAGCAGTAATGTTATCTGTGTATAAATATGATGCGCTATTGGATGATAGCATTACCTCTTTTTAATTGTTTCGTAATCATGCTATAATTTGTACATACAAGTATTCTCAATACTCGAACAAATAACGAACAGGTGTGGAAGAAGGAGTACCATGAAACCTAAATACCAATTGATCATTGATGATATAAAAAGCAAAATCCTGGCAGGAGATTTCAGTGTGGGTGAACAGATTCCTACAGAATCTGCTATGCAGTCTATGTATGAAGTCAGCAGGCAAACGGTGCGAAAAGCGATTTTAGAACTATCCAATGAAGGGTTTCTGCGAAGCGAGAAAGGATCTGGCACTTACGTCAGCAACCAATATCGATCGAAATCCGGCGGGAATTCCCATAAGAAGACCATCGGCGTAATCACTACCTACATTTCTGACTACATCTTCCCTTCCATTATCCGTGGGATCGAAAGCAGATTGAACGAGGATAATTATTCGCTGCTATTAGCAAGTACAAACAACGATGTTGAGCAGGAAAAAAAGGCGCTGGAAATGATGCTGTCTTATGGCGTAGATGGCTTAATTATTGAACCTACAAAAAGCAATCTATACAATCCGAATATTGCTTACTACCTTTCCTTTAAGGAGCAGGATATCCCGTTCGTTATGATCAATGCCTTTTATGAGGAAATTGAGGTGCCTTTCCTTTGTCTTAATGATGTGCAGTCCAGCTATTTGGCTACGAAAGAACTCATTTCCAATGGGCACACGCAAATTGGACTTATCGCCAAGATGGATGATTTACAAGGGAAGTATCGAATGAAGGGGTATATTAAGGCGCTTAGCGAAGCCAAATTGCGCTTTGATCCAGAGCATGTTCTTCCCTTCGACACAGAGACAAAGCAAGCGCTGGCCGCAAACCTGAAGGAATTCTTGAGCAAAAATAGAGACATGCTCACAGCCATCGTTTGCTATAACGATGAGGTTGGTATGGAGGTAATCCATGCTTGCAGACAGCTTGATATTTCTATTCCGGAACAATTATCGTTAATAGGCCAGGACAACTCTTATATCGCCAAAAACGCGAATATTAAGCTGACCACCCTGACGCACCCTCAAGAACAAATGGGACGTGATGCGGCGGATTGGGTCATTAAAAAATTGCAAGGTAAGAAGGATCTGCCCAACCATACTTATTATCAGCCCGAGTTAATCGAAGGTGAAACGGTATTAAAGAGAACGTAGATATAGCATATTTCCAACGTTTTAAACTGCCAGTTCGGGGTCGCTGTACTTAAAAATTTGGCGATATCATCAGCGTTTCTATGCCAATCCATCTCTAACTTTTTCAGATTCGACTGATTGCCTGCTTTGGCAGCCGCTACGATTTTTACTGCGATCAAAATCTGCTCTCTCAGCAAATCGGCAGCTTATTACCCGCAGCTTCTCCATAATATGGCTTGATCACATTGCCTATGTCCTGTTGGTTCCGCAATAGACGCTCCAACACGTCCTTCTGGTCTTGACGCTCGGATATGGCGCTGACAATATAGCTTCTTGTCCATATCGTATGGTCAATCCAAACTTTCTGCATATCGACTTTCAACTGCACCATTTTGGAGCTAATGCAATCTATATCTTTTCCCTCGCCTGCCTTCGCTTTTACGGATACTATTGGCCTCATGCCAAAAACAAGCGCCAAGGTTAACAGCGATGTTAGCAGTCGTTTGTTTTTCAAATTCATCTGCTCCTCTGTATGTGTGGAATAAACCAGGCTGTAGTACTGTTTTATTATGGTTGGAATATCCTATTGTATACAGGTTCACATGTGTTTATCGATCCCACAAGCAATAAAGCGAAGGGCTGCCGATCCCACTTAAAGTCAAATGAAAGTTACTCGGAAAACTATAAACAAAAACCATGCTTTGGCATCAAAGCATGGTAATTATTTAAACTAATGTAAAACTGCTAGGTTGATTTTTTAAGTTCATCTATTTATTGAATTCATTAACTGAAAGAAGTATTCAGGTTTGTGAGTCTTATTTAAATTATACCAGGCATGTAGTGTATCTGGTGCAAATACATCTAATTTTTTCAGCACCTCCATCGCAAATTCCAGAGGAGCTACTCCTGATGCAGTAACTAAATTCTCACCAGATACCGCAGGTTCCATTTCATAAAATTTTTCTCCTCTATAATTAGGACAAACCGTTTTAATATACTCCAAGTTATTGCTTGTATGCCTTCTAAAATCTAGGTATCCCGTATTCGCAAGCGCCGTGGTTGCACCACAAATTGCAGCAACAATAGTACCGAGCTTTAAAGCTTCACCAATTTTTTTCAAGATGGGTTGATGAATAACTTCTCCCCAAGTATTCCCTCCAGGTAAAACTAAAAGATCTTTACTCTCGAGAGTACACTCATCAAGGGATATATCGGGTTTTATGTTCAGTCCCCCCATCGTAGTAATCATTTCTTTATTAGCTCCTACTGTAACTACTTTTAAAGAGGATATATCTTTTTTAAAATATCTTCCTGTGTTTAGTTCAGCAATTAAGTATCCATATTCCCAGTCTGACATGGTGTTAAATACATAGAGATAAACCTTTTTTGTTTGCATCCAATAACACTCCCAATCACAATTGATACAGCCAATTATAAAATAACTTCCCTGACAGCTAATGTCAGGGAAGTTATCATACTTGATGAAATTTTATTAATTCCGACAGAATTTCAATAAGTCTTTTCTTTAAATCTTTTGGCTCAATAACTTGAATAGATTTATTGTACGGTAAAAGTAAATAAGGTTCCTCAGAAATGTACGGTGCAACCGCTTTTTGTGTCCGCTCGGATTTCGTTTTTACATCCTGATTGATGTATTTGTTAGTAAACTTTTCGATGACGCCTTCCACTGTAATATTCGTTGCTTTCCCGGAGAAATCCATCCTCACTTTCCTTGCCTTGCCGTACAGGAGCTGCTCCAGCTCCTCTTTGGGCTAATCGCTTAGCTTACACAAGCTTACACACGGAATGAGAAGTCTGTGTAGCTGCTATGAAGAGTGTTGTGAGGCCGAAATTGTTCTAAATAGGCTTCTTAAGTTAAAATTGGCTTAATGCGGTCTTCATTGATGAATATAATGAAGAGTTAGAAAGGAGAGTTTTAAATGTCTTTATTCCCTTATTCTTCATATGACGCTGTAGGGCTCGCTCAATTAGTCCGTGAGAAAGAGGTTTCGCCCAGCGAGCTCATACATGCTGCCATTGAACAAATCAATTTGCATAATCCTGAATTCAATGCGGTCGTACACACCCGTTACGAAGCTGCCATAGAAGAAGCAGGACAAGTCAATATCGATGAGCAGCCTTTTGCGGGAGTACCTATATTATTAAAAGATATATCCCAAGCCATCGGTGGTGAACCTCTGACCTCCGGTTCCCGGCTCTTCCAGCATTATAAAGCCAAATCGGATTCTCATTTTGTCGCCAAGCTTCGAAAAGCTGGGTTTATTCCCATCGGGCATACCAACACCCCTGAGTTCGGACTGAAAAATATTACTGAGCCGCAATTGTACGGCCCGACGCGTAACCCCTGGAATCCTCTCCATTCTTCCGGAGGATCTAGCGGAGGTTCCGCGGCAGCCGTCGCTTCCGGCATGGTTCCGCTGGCAGGTGCAAGTGACGGCGGCGGGTCTATTCGGATACCGGCTTCCTTCAGCGGTCTATTTGGTCTGAAGCCAACACGCGGCCGTACTCCGGTAGGTCCCGGTGTCGGCAGACAATGGCAGGGTGCCTCGATCGATTTTGCTTTATCCAAGACGGTCAGAGACAGCGCAGCTCTGCTTGATGTGCTCCAGATACTGCAGAATGAAGCAGCATTTCAGGTTCCATTATACCCGGGAAGCTATCTCGAAGATATATATCGGACTAAGGATATAATCTATCGTTTTGCCTACACCACCGACTCTCCTGTAGGAACTGAGGTTAGTAACGAGGCCAAACAAGCTGTGCTTCGATTAGTGAAGCATCTTGAAGCGGAAGGCCACTTGGTCGAAGAGAAATTAAGTCCCGTCGACGGTGTACATCTTATGGAAAATTACTACATGATGAATAGCGGCGAAATGGCAGCTATGGTGGTTGACATCGAGCGCTCACTGGGAAGAGCGATTACATCTGAGGATATCGAAATTGAAGGCTGGGTACTGCTTGAAGCTGGACGCAAGCTGTCAGCTGCTGAATATGCACGCAGTCTGACGGCGTGGGATGTAGCTGCTGCCCAAATGAACACAATTTTTGAAACGTACGATTTTTATATTTCACCAGCGACCGCTTTTCCAGCCCCTCCTGTCGGCGAACTTACGCCTGGTCCCGAACAGGTTCAGCATTTACTTGCTGTAAGCGAACTTTCAAAAGAAAAGCAACAAGAATTGATTTATGAAATGTTTGAGCCAAGTCTGACCTATACCCCGTTCACTCAGTTGGCAAATCTGACAGGTACGCCGGCCATGAGCGTTCCGATCTTTCTCACCGAGACAGGATTGCCTTTAGGGGTACAAATTATGTCTTCCAAGGGACGGGAACATGATTTGCTCTCACTTGCTCATGTTTTAGAAAAATCTCCTTTGTGGATCAGAGAACAAACTTCTAGCCAAAACCATTGATGTTTGTTAACCATTGCTACCAGGCAGTGGTGTTACTTAACGAGTGCTGCCTGGTAGTGGTGCTACCTAGCGACAGCAGCTCGATTGTTCATGCTACCTAGCAACTGCAGCTCGACTGCTGATGTTACCTTGCGACCGTAGATCGATTGTTCATGTTACCTAGCAATCGCAGTTCGACTGCTGATGTTACCTTGCGACCGCAGCACGATTATTGATAGTTACCTGGCGACCGCAGCGCGGTTGTTGATGTTACCTAGCGACCGTAGATCGATTGTTCATGTTACCTAGCAATTGCAGTTCGACTGCTGATGTTACCTTGCGACCGCAGCACGATTATTGATAGTTACCTGGCGACCGTAGATCGATTGTTCATGTTACCTAGCAACTACAGTTCGACTACTGATGTTACCTAACGATTGCTATCGCTGTTAACTCGCGGATTAACCACTGTTTAGAAATCTAATGGTTGTATATGCGGCTATTCTAACAATTTTCTGATATTTCGAAGATTTTAGCATAAATAACGCGGACTACGACCGTTAGATTTCTTAAGGGCACACTTTCGATGCATTAACGACTGTGACAATCGTTAGAGATCCTTGCTTAAACGATAAGTTCGGTATCTCAAATTTCCACTAGCAACTGTAAGCAAATTCTTAGCCACAAGCGAACGTAGAATAACTCTAGTGCGACTCTCTGACAGAGCTAGATGAGCGGATAGCTCCCGAGCTTCAAATACGCGCATCAATCTGCGTGCATACCGTAAGGTTTCTTTTTCCGCCCAGTTCAAACCTAACTTTACATCTATCGATAAAAACTTTCCGACGAAAGATAGTACTAACTGCTTGCACATTCCAGGATCGTCTCGAATGGACAAGAAGGCAATTGGTAAAAAGGACCAGTCGTCAAGCACCAACATCGCTTGCTTCATGCATAAATCTTTGAAACGCTCAACCTCAACATCCCTGGCGTGACTTCGATAATCGTGAATTTCGATGCATCCTTTTGCGCCACCGGGCATATATGCTAGATCAAGGTAACGGTACCTATTATTAAAATCACGGACTTCATACTCAGGATACAGATCATTCAAGTTGCCAATCACAGGAAACCATATCGTACGCAGAAATGTCACCGTTCCGTGACTCAACCCTTTTCTCAAAAGTCCACGTCTTCTCGGGTTATCCTCTTCGGCTATATGCCTTGCTAACCAGCTCTCATAAACTTCACCAAACAACGTGCCCATCTCTTCCCCCCTCGTATTAAGCTAACTAAACGAAAAAACCGCTCTAATACGACTATGCATCTCCTGCATCGTATTAAAGCGGTATGTACTTCACACCGTGAACTTAAACTCATTGTACTATACCGAGGCAACGTCAGGCAATCCCTTTCCACACTTACCAACTCAGAAATGGGCGATTATTATTCCTATGGATTCCTATTATCAAAAATATTAAGTAGATAAACCTAGCGACCACGGCACGGTTATTGGATGCTACCTAACGACCACGGCGCGGTTGTTCATGTTATCTAGGCGACCGCAGTTCGACTGTTGATGCTACCTAACGATCACAACTCGCTTGGTCTCACCTAACGACTACGGCGCGGTTATTGGATGCTACCCAACGACTACGGCGCGGTTGTTCATGTTATCTAGGCGACCGCAGTTCGACTGTTGATGCTACCTAACGATTGCCATCGCTGTTAACTCGCGGATTAACCACTTTTTTGGAAATCTAACGGTTGTATGTGCGGCTATTCCAACAATTTTCTGATATTCCGAAGATTTTGGAATGAATAACGTGGAATACAACCGTTAGAATTTCTAAGAACTCACTTTCGATGCATTAACGACTGTGGCAACCGTTAGAAATAAGAGGTGTTTTATAATAGCACAACAACTCAATTCATAGAGCAGCAAGTAAAAAACTAGCCGATACTTCACGGCTAGTTTTTATAGATTCACAAATCTGGGATATGCGAGATATCCGGGATAATCACCCTTACCTTAATAACCAGTCACGCCATGGATATAGGTAAACCAAGGAGTGTCCAGAGCTCCTTGCCCAGGGTTGTAGGTGAAGGAGTACTCGACTGTATCCCCTTGTTGCAGGTTATTTAGAGGATAGCTATAATTACCGTTTCCAGTTGAAGTCATGGCTACGTTCATCTGCACACCGCTATTGACCTTATAGTGCAGATCAGCAAAGGTAGCGCCATGAACATAGAACAGCAAGTCATCGCCTGTTTTCTTCAGGCCGCGCTCCTCATCGCCGATAATGATGGTAGTGGATGGATCCGGCGCATTTCCATCTCCATTTCCGTTTCCATCACCATCCCCAGTACCATTTCCATCACCATTTCCAGGATTCCCAGCTCCGTTTTCCTTATAAACCCGCACATAATCGACCTGCATTGTCGCAGGAATATCGGACGGATTCGGGGTAATGCCGCCGTCAAAACTTCCGCCGATCGCCAGATTCATAATGAGGTAGAACGGCTGATCGAATGGCGCGTTCGGATTGTTCGGTGCGGTTAGCGAATACCATTGTTCATTGGTCACTTTGAAGAAGAACTTGCCATCCACATACCACTTGATGTTGTCCTCTTCCCAAACTACGGAATATACATGAAAATCATTATCAATCGTCTGCCCTTCTGGGAAATGGTACTCGCCTGAAATATGCTGGTTCGCCGGCCATGTTCCACCAAAGTGTACGGCACCGGTCGACATGCCAGGCAAACGTCCTCTCGCTTCCATGACATCGATCTCACCGGATGCCGCCCATGTCCCGTAAGGACTGTCTTGCGGAAGCATCCACAATGCCGGCCAGACACCATTGCCTGTAGGCAGCTTTGCGCGGAAGTCGACTCGGCCATATTTCAGGTTAAAATGATCCTTCGTGTTAACTTTGCCGGATGAGTATTGCGCATACCGGTTTGGATCCTGCGGGAAAGACTTGTGATCGTTCAGAGCCCGGAGATTCAGCTTCCCGTCCTGTACGAACACATTTTCTGGACTGTCGGTATAGTGCTGCAGTTCCGCATTGCCCCACCCCCATGTACCAGGATCATCATTGAGGTAATAGCCTTGCTCGTAGTTCCACTTGCTCATATCAAGCGCTGTTCCATTAAATTCATCTTGCCAGATCAGATCCATGCCCGCAATCGCTGGGTTGCTTGGCGTTCCAATGGCAATATCCTCATGATCACTTACATCTGGACGAGGGGCATTCGGATTGCCGATGAATGTATAGTTCACATAATTATTGCCAATGCTTCCGCCCTTCTGCCCGTTCAACGGATAGCCGATACGAAGTTGAATATCCTCCTGGATCGGCTGGAACCATAATCCATAAATGTAGTCAGCCCAGTATCCCCATTGATTCTTATCAGACATGTTGTTATAACCATTTGCGGAATATGAAAACCCGCTCTGACCCGAATCTCCCAAGTTAACCCATTGCCCATTAATGCTAATCTCGTACACGAAATTATCTAGCTCTGTGCGGATTGGCGCGCCTCCGTCAATCTTAGGCAACGGGATGCCGATCGCACCGCTCGTGTCTGCCGTAAAGGTCGTTCCTTCATAAGGAGTAATAACATATGAATTCCTTATGACCTCATTAAAGTTGATGGTATATACAACGTTAACCAAAGAGGTCTTCGATTCCAATTTGACGTGAATTGACTCCGTTACATTAAACCAGTAGCCGCCGCCACCTTCGGTAAATTGACCAAA
Source organism: Paenibacillus lentus (assembly GCF_003931855.1). Classification (NCBI taxonomy): domain Bacteria; kingdom Bacillati; phylum Bacillota; class Bacilli; order Caryophanales; family Paenibacillaceae; genus Paenibacillus; species Paenibacillus lentus. The sequence goes on from NZ_CP034248.1 coordinate 3,643,479, forward strand.
GTTTTGATCATAAATCCAGCCGCTCGCTGCATTATTATCGATATCGATCCATGTACTACTGTTTACAGGCTTTACGTAGACCTTCAGATCATCCGCGACAGCTTCATACGTAATGGCCGGGTCGTTATTAAACGTTGGATAAGTAAAACCTGCGCCACCCGTAAAGCCTGCTGTAATCTCCGGCCCTTGAGTAGGGGTCATCGCTGTAATTGTAGTTTTGTTGATGTTCTGAAACTCAAGCATGTATTCCAATGTAATCCCATTCGTTTTGGAGTACAGCTGAACCTCAGTCGTTGCAGAGAGGGTGAACCAATAACCGGTAAAACCTCCGTCGCTCCAGTGCCCCCAGTTCTGGTTATAAATAAAGCTGCTTACACTGTCAATGTCAACCCAGCTGCCGTTCACTTTCACATTAACGCCCACGTCATGAGCAACATCATTCCAACTGGCGGCCCCTCCATTAAATATGGGCATGACGAAACCATAACTGGCTTGTCCTACCCCTGATTTGGAGATGACAGGTCCATCTGCTGCTGAAAAGTATTCCATAGAGGTAACCGCTGTTTCGGCAGCCTGAACCTTTGCAGTTGACCATAATCCAACAGTAGCGAGCATGACGATCGCTAAGAACAAACTTATTCCCTTCTGCAAATACCGCCTCTCCGTCGTGTGAGATCCTTTCATAAATACACTCCCTTATCTATAGTAGATGTACCCAGCCTTAGCGCCTATAAGAAAGCGCTTGCAGCGAGAGTGTCTTTATTTTATCGAATTCCCATTCTGTTGGATAGGTGCCGTATTTAGGATCATGTCCCAATATTTCGGCTCCTTTACAAGGGTTACAGTCTCCCGTATTGAGAGATGTAACCCCGACGACTTGAGTAAGGTCTGAGGGATAAGCATTATCCTTGATGGATCTCATTGAATATCTTCCCGCAGCGGCATGCCCGCTTCAACCAATCGCTTATTGCGAATAAAAAAAGTAGTCAGCACAAGCATGAGCATTCCGGTTCCGATTAACAGCCACTCTATCTTCATCACATCGGCTAGCGGTCCGAAGATCAACATCCCGATGGGCATCATGGAAGTTGAGATCATCCCAAAAACGCCAAATATCCGGCCTAAATAGTTCTCATCCACCTTCTCCTGCAGCATAACGGTCGTTGGTGTATTAAAGATAGGCATCGCCACTCCGAATACTGCCATAATGGCTAAGTATATCCAGAAAACAGGCACAATGCCGAGCGCCAATGAGGACAGCGCCATCACGAAGCTGGCTATAGCCATGGTATACACTTTATTTTTGAAGCCGCCCCATGACGCAATAATTCCCCCTCCGGCCATCATGCCAACGGAAAACGCGATTTCAATTGCAGTTAAGCGCCATACATCGTCACCGAAGCTGCGCGCAACCTGTAGTGGAGTCAAAAAGGCAGCCGGGGCCATGAGTACGAAGAAAAAGGCGAAAAAAACAAAAAATGATTTTAAAAAGGGATGCTGTTCGATATATACCAAGCCCTGTTTGAAATCATCCAGATAGCCTGTCATTTGCCCTTCCGAGGCCTTTTGATGCTTCGGAATTTTGAGGAACACCAACAATGTGAAGATAGCCATTGCCGCTGTAACGACGTCGATTAGAAAAATCATTTCAATCGTTGCGATTGTGAGCAAAGCCGCACTGACAATAGGCGCTATGAACATAGTGATCGCTTGCAGGCTTCCGTTGATGCCGTTTACTTTCGTTAGCTTGTCTTGCGGCACGATTTGCGGCAATATCGCTCCCACTGCGGGGGTCTGAATGCCTGCCCCGAGTGCTCGCACGGCTGCGATGATAAACAGCAGCCATGTCGCTTGGTAGCCTAGTAAAAACATAATGGCCAGAAATAGCGTAACGGCAGCGATCATCGCATCCGCCAGCATAATAAGCAATTTTCGGTTAAAGCGATCGGCCCAAACACCAGCAAATGGCGATAGCAGGAACGTAGGTATAAATCCGCATAGAATATATAGCGTCATCATGATCCCTGATTGTTTCGTCAGCGTAATGTGCCACATTATAGAATATTGCACTAAAGATGAGCCGAATAGTGAGATGGTCTGGCTGCCTAAAAAGAGAAAGATATTCCTCCTCCAATGATCTTTCCTGTTACTTTCGGTTTGTAGCATTATTCAAACCCCTTACCCTCGACTTGATGATTTGACTTTATCACCGATTCTTTTTTGGCCAGCACTGTATTTTAAATTTTTTGCGAAACATCATTGACACGGCAGTTCAGTAACCCTATACACGTTTGTATACAAGATTTCTTTTCGATGGGCGAACTCCTCTTCTGAGAGAATTTGTGGATAGCTCATAATTATCAGCGGTAAATATGTCTCGCCTTCCTGAAGAGGCGGCTGCACATAGTCAAATGGATTGAGCCGGAAACCTAAGCGCTCATAAAAGCCTATTCTCCGTTCTGCAATGTCAGTGTCAGGATATTCCACCTCCAACAGGATGGGCTTGGACGACTCTTCAATATATGACGCCATGATTTTACCACCAATACCGCTCCCACGCGTGTTTGGATCAACAGCAATATGTTCGATGAACCGAAAAGAAGGAAACTCCCATACTGCCATAAACGCGATCACTTGGTTATTACTGTTTGTTTCCGTAATGAGACGGTAATGCGGATCGGCCAGCAGTTCCTTCTGTCCGGCGTAACTTCTTCGTTCACTTGTTGGAAATGAGGCTTCCATCAACGCGAAAATATGTTCAAACTGTTTGTCGTTCATGATAAAATTCTCCCTTATCTAGCCTGTTCTTATACCTCTATTATACTCCCTTTCATTCAAGTATCATTTCACACTTCATTCAGATCTCGCCGGAAGCATGAATAACTTTCCTCCTATAACAAACACTACGCTTATGAGGAGGCTGATGCTTATATGTGTCAACGTTTTTCCATGGCGGCCGAGCTGTCAGAGGTTCGGGAGCATTTTCATATTGAACGGGTCATGTACTACTATAAAAACCGTTATAATATTAGCCCGACGCAAAATATGCCTGTTGTCCTGCAACAGAACGGGGAGCGGATTTTGGATGAGTTTCGCTGGGGCTTCATTCCTTATTGGGGAAAAGATGCAATCAACGCGGATCTCAGAAATGTGCATCAGAATCCGACCTATCGTAAAATGGTGGACAAGCAGCGGTGCGTCATTCCATGCAATGGATTTTATTATTGGAAACAGGAAGGAAAAAGATCGTATCCCGTACGGGTGGTCATGAAAAACCGGAGTATGTTTGGAGTCGCCGGACTATATGAAGTATGGCGGGATGCACGCGGGGAACCCCTTCGCACCTGCACCTTGGTCATGACGGAAGCCAATCCGCTGATTGGGGAATTCGAGAGCCGAATGCCAGCGATTCTTTCCCCGGAGAACATGGCTCGGTGGCTCGATGAGCAGACGAACGATCTCGATGCTCTCGATCCAATTCTACGGCCCCATTCGGCAGAAGAGATGCATGCGTATGCCGTGACGCCGTTGATCGATAACAACAGGCATGACACGGATGAATGTATTCGGGAAATGGATTTAAGCCGGGCGTGGGTAAAGCGCTGAAGTCCCCAGCGCCCGGAGTGAAGTTTTTTAAATCATCTTCATTCCTGCAGATCTATCATCTTTTGAATAGTTAGCAATACCCCATTCTCTTCATTGGATTTGGTAATAAAACTCGCTGCCTTCTTTGTATTCTCGCACGCATTGCTGACTGCAAAGCTGTATTTCGCAATACTCATTAGCTCCACATCGTTTTCTCCGTCTCCAAAAGACATCGTTTCATCGTAGGTTACGCCCAGCATTTCCTGGAGCTTTTTAACGGTTTCGCCCTTATGGGTGTTATACGACGTAATGTCCAGCCATCTTGGTTCAGAATCGACAATATAGATTTGCCCCAGTAGTGTATTTTCCACATGCTTTCTCAAATCAGTACTTCGTCCCTCTGGATCATAGACCGTAATTTTAATGAAATCACTATCCATTTGTTTAAAAGAATCGATTTTAACGACTTTTTCATAGGAGCCTTTGACAACCGTAAATAACTCATCACTAATCGAAGTTCGTATATAGGCCGCATCGCTGGTACAAGCGATAATTGTCATATCCGGATCGAAAGAATCAATTAGCTCTATAGATTTCTGCGCCAGTTCTCTATGAATGGTAAACTCCCTAATAACCTCCCCATCTTTCTTAATTTTGGCCGCGCTATCTCCTAGAATCCACATGCCTTTCCCATGCTCGCCAAATAGCTTCTCAACTCTTTCGCATTGTTTCCCCGTACATGCAACAAACGTAATCCCTTTTTTCTGCATTTCCTTATATACCTGGTTAAACAGTTCAATATCAAATGATCCCTGATTGTTTAAAAAAGTTCCGTCCAAATCTGTCACGACGAGTTTAATCATGTTAATCCCCCTAATTGATCCCTGCAAATCTTCTAAAGATCCGCTTTCGAGTGTTTGTTCAAAATAAAGTTAACTCTCTCCGCACTCAGTAACATGAAAGCAAGCAAAGCAATCACAACCAGCGGAAACAAAGTTAGGCTCGTTTGTGTAGCAAGGAGTCCAAATGCTGGAGGCAGCAATGTGGTTCCTGTGTAGGCAACAGCCATCTGATAACCCATAAGTTTTGCTGAATTCTCTCTGCCAAACCTAGACGGTGTTTCATGCAACAGCCCGGGATAAATGGGCGCCAAGCCGAGTCCGATCAATATGAACCCCGTTAGAGAAAACGAAATCGGTAGCGGAAGCAGGAGAAGAACTCCGCCCACAACACTTATCACCTGGCCGTAACGGATTAGCAAACGATTAGAAACTTTCAGCGTAATAAACCCGGTAATCAACCTGCCCACTGTTATACCGCCATAGTATAGTGAGATCCACCCCGCAGCTGTTTCTGCGGTAATGCTTCTTGCCCCGACCAAGTAACTGGCTCCCCACAACCCTACCGTAGCCTCCACCCCGCAATAGAATAAAAAGGCAATTAGGGTTGGCTTGACGCCTTTAATACGAAGGACATTAACTTTGGCCATCGTCTCCGCCTGCAATTGGTCGCCTTGTACAAGCTCATCATTTTTGGAATGCTCAAGTTTTCGAGCTGCAGCGACCCGTTTCCACAAAGGAAGCGTAGCAAGTAAAATTAAAACGAGTGAAAACTGAATGATGGCAACTGCAGCATAGCCACCTCGCCAGGAGTTTTGATTGGCGATATAAGTTGACATAATGATTGGCCCCATCGTTGCTCCTACACCCCAGAAGCAGTGTAACCAATTCATGTGATGAGCCTTATAGTTTTCCGCAACATAGTGATTCAAAGCCGCATCTACAGCACCTGCACCAAGACCGAGCGGAATGGCCAGAATAACAAACCAAAGCATGGAGGGCGCCACAGAAAAACCAAGCAGTGCTCCAGCAGTCAGAATGCAGCTGAACAAGGTGATGTTGCCTGTGCCCCACCGTTGAATCATGCTCCCGCTTACCAAGCTTGAGACTATAGTTCCCCCCGCTATAATCATGGATACAATTCCTGCAGCTCCGAATGAAGATCCAATGTCTGGCCATATCACGGGCCATGCTGATCCAAGCAGAGAGTCCGGAAGCCCAAGGCTTATAAATGCCAAATAAATAATAATTAAAAACCAAGTAGCCAAGTAAACACCTTCCTCCATCGTCAATGAATATTCCTTCAATATCAGACCTTAGAAATATACTTTATAAAGATTATTTATTTAGTATGCGGCAGGTGTTTTTCTTTGTCAAGATATGTAATGAAAATACCCCCAGAATTTATTCAAGGGGGTGTCGTTAACTGAATTGAACCAAGCTCGGTTCCAGAGATTTGAGTGTTAGCCAGCGCATGCCAGCCTCGAAATCCTGTTGGAATGTCTGTTGTAAAACCAATTCAGGATAGGACGGCATAGGGTGACGAAGCTGATAAGATTTCCATGCCTCATTCCAGACATCAACTTCAACTTTCTCCTGATAGATCACGATTTTGTCTGGAGCAAGAACTGCATTAACCGTTTGAGCGATCTGGCAGGCGGCATCAACAAATGCGGACTTGCTCATCTCGCGCTGCCAATCTGGAGCGTGTGGGAGAAATTTGATTTCTCCGGACATGCCATTCTTCCCTTTAACAATTTTTCCATCTAAATAAATGCCCATGCCTGGCGGATATCTCATTGGAAAATAAATACCGATCACACATTGTTCCAAATCGCTATTTTGCCTCATGCAGTACCCGCTGATTGCTGCGTTAACATCATTCTCGACCATAACAGGCAGTCCAAACCTCGATTCAATTTCCTCAATAATACGCGAACCCTTCAGCTCCTGATGACTGCTTACCATAATCTCCCCATTGACGGCCTGTCCAGGGATGCCTATGCCGATGACCTTAATAGATGGGTATAATGCAAGAAAGTGCTCAATAATCTCATAGAAGCGCTGCCGCTCAAAAACAGGCATGATATATTCTTCTTTTGACACAATATGATCTTCCAGATTTACAATCGATGCTGAAACCAACTCCTGGCCTTGTTCCTCTTTCAAGTAAAGCACGAGCGCAAGACTGAAATCAAAGTTGTAACGATAGGTTTGGGCAGGCCTTCCCCCATTTGATGGAACGGGATCATCTTCAATCAGCTCCCCCAGCTCTAGAAGTTCCTTGACCAGGGAGTTTACTGTAACTACGCTCAGTTTGGTAAGTGAGGCAAGTTGGGGTTTTGTTGCTGTTTCAACCCGTCTCATAACATGGCGAACATTGTTTAGATTAATTTCTTTCATTAAATTGGCGTTTGCTTTTCTCATAGCCCCCCGCTCGCTTATACAGTGTATTATTGATCACAGTTATTAAATATAACTTGATTCTACATGAATATCGCTTTCTTTTCATCCTTTTCAACTTCGTTTTCTCGCAATAAACTCAATTTCTGTTGGAATATTACTGCCAATACTTCGAAATCACTTTTGTTCACGTTCCATAAAGATCTTCCTTCAATTGAAAGAAGACAGCCTATTACCGGCTGCCTTTACTCTGATTATATGATTTCTTTCCGCTTGAATAAGTAGGCAAATAAAATGATTCCCGCAACCGAGCTTAGCGCTGCACATAAGCCTATAACGCCATATCCAGCCTGCAGCCCGCGAAGCAGTCCTATTTGCGAACCGGCTCCGAAAATGCCTTTCGTCATCTCGATAACTCCCCCGATCAGATAGTTGCCAATGACGCTGCCGACTCCCATTAACGTAACCGTGAACGTAATTGCAGTATCACTGCCCTTCGGGTATCTTCTGGCGATAAAAGCCATGACTGTTGGATAAATCATCGCAATGCCGATACCGGCGGCAGCAAATAAAAATGCCAAGTTTTCTCCACCAAAAATTGCTGCAAAAGTACACGCTGCCGATAACCCTGAGAATACAATCAAAGATAACGTAAAACCAATTTTATCGGTTATCGGCCCAAGCAATAGCCGGGCAAGCGCAAAGCATAGGAAAAAAGCAGATAACATCCCTGAAGCCGAAACCGTACTCCAGCCATAGGCTTTTTCCAAAAAGTTAACGAGCCAGCCCCCGACAGCCAGTTCGGATACGACGCCAAACGTTAAGACAAGAACCATTAACCAAATGACAGGGTCTTTCAGCAAGGTTTTTAAAGGTATACGTTCTTCATGTTCTATGTTGTCCCCAGGAAAAGTACTGAAAAGTGCAAATACAATCGGTATGACCGACAAAAGCAGCATGACAAGATACATACCTCGCCAGTCCAGCGTATATCCGTTGATCGTAACCTTCATTAGCCCTGTCGCGATCAATGGTGCGACCGTCGAACTGAGGCCATAGAAGCCGTGGCTTAAATTCATCATCGTTCCCGTGTTTTTTACAAAGATGCGAGCACCCAGAATAGCCAGCCCGATCTCCAGCATCCCGTTCCCAATATACATTAAGAAATAAGACGCTGAAAACAAGGAATAATGCTGCGAAAAGAAAATGAATATCCCCGAGACAGCCATCGCCGCAAAAGCAGTAATCGTTACTCGTTTTATTCCCCATATCTTTGTCAGATACGCAGTAAAAGAGCAAGCAATTAAATAGCCCAGCGCATTAAGCGATAATAGAGTGCCGAGTTGAGATTCACTTAGCATAAAATCCAATTGAATACGTGGAATAGCCGGTCCCTTAATATTTTCTGAAATACCGAATATGATGAACCCGATAAATATTGTAGCCAGCTGCATCGCATATATTTTATTAAATATTCCTGATCGTTTTCCCACTCTTAGCTGCTCCTTATCTGTCATCTTTTTTCAATGACTCGTAGGTGATAAGTTAGACTCTCCAGCGAACTTCGTGTTACCGGAGAGAATTTGGCCGTTTACGATAAATCCAGCACCAGGAAAATGGTTTTTTGGAAACGTGACCACAGCAATTCTTTTTTCTTCCTCAAAGTTTTGTAGATGGTAAAATCCGTAGACCGTCATATTCATATCGTTTTCAACAATTTTGCGAAATCGAAGCCGATCAACAACTACGAATCCTAGACATTCTTTCGTTGTTTTGGAATTTCCTAATATGAGCATTTTGCATAATTCCCTATTTGAGAATTGAATAGCAGAACCTAGACCTAGTTGGTGGTGCATTTTCAGCTAAATCCACTCGGTTTTCAAAAATGGGCAGACCTGCAGAATTTTCTGCGCATTCAAAATTTTAAGCAGCGACTTTTCTGTATTTCTGAGCCATTGCCAGGGCAGAAGCCAGCAATACAATTGCATTTAAATATTGGTGAGTTATGACTTTCTCTATGCCCCAAACATGCATGGCGTCTGCGGTCAAATAGGTTTTCATTCGGGAGTTGCAGCGTTCTACACTCGTTCTTTCTTTGTAAAGTTCTTGCCAACGTTTCGTGTTCCGGTGCGGACTTGAATAACGGCGCAAATCGCTTTTTGTATCAACCTTGAGCACCATTCCATAGTTGGAAGATGAACAGGCTGCCATCCCCAGCGGACAATCCACCTTGCCGGTCGCATGGGGACACCGGAATTTCAGGTGATCGCCATCTACTCCCCAGTATGTCATGGCAAAACCCATGGAGCAGCAAGGTGTACCGTTAGATGTTATACCTGCAGGCGGTTCCTTCTCATTGCGAAGATTCATCGGGATAATCGCTTGCGCTTTGAGCTTCCGTGCCGCTTCATAGTTTTTAAGTTGGTCATACCCAGCATCAAACACAAAGAACTTCACTTTCGCATCGGCAGCCACTTGTTCCATAAGAGCGGGTGCCAGATCACCGTCATTGACATGAGCCGGTGTAACCGAGAGGGCCAGGGGCAGTTCGCTAGCGGTGTCGACAGCAAGATGAAGCTTATAGCCGAACCACTTGACCTTGTTACCAAAGGAGTCAAACTTCGCGCCCCAGTTGGCATTCCCCGTCAGCTCACTTTTGCGCTTCGGCTGTTTCTTCTCGTAGGCATGGATCGCTGCGCTGTCCATCGCCACGTGACTTCCATCGATGATTCCTTCCTGCTTACAGCGTGTGACGAGATCCTCAAACAGACGTTTTGCCAATCCCTTATTCGTTAGCTCAGTGAAAACGCGGCTTAATGTGGCGATTGATGGAGCTTTTCGATCAAGCCTAAGTCCGCATTGGTAACGGAAACGAAGATCCATATCCAGACGACGATGCAAGCCGCTAAATGTATCCATGTTCTCCAGTGGCGCTGCAAGCAATGCGCGAAGGATCCCTTGTCGACAGTGCCCTTCGGCACCTCGGGGTGAATGACTTCTCAATTCTTTAGCATATGGCCGTAAGTCCAGGGCGCTGAAGAAGATAGGCAAACGGTCTTTAAATTCAAGTTTTTGAAGTTCTTCAAAGGAAAATAGACTTTCTTGTAGAATATACATAGTGACTTCTCCCCCTTGGGTTTTCTGGTTTAGTCACTTGAAAACTTCTCCAAGTTGGGGTGAAGTCCTTTTTTTATGTTTGAAAACCTTTGTCTAGCAAGGGCTCAGGTTAATGCAAAATGCTCAATATAAGAACTCGTGAGCTTTTCCCATGAACAAGCTTCGATGGCTCGAATGACTGTCAGAGAGTAAAAACCCAGTCCACTTATTGGACTGGGTTGAGCCTAAAAGAAAATAAGCAATAACGTGCCAACTAAAAAACAATAATACGTAAAATAAATGAGCTTGCCTTTTTTCATAATTCCCATAAACCATTTCATAGCGAAATAGGTCATGAACAGTGTCGCAAGAAAGGCCGCAATATATGGAATTGCCAGTTCGCCTTTATTGGGTTCATTTATAAAATCAGAAAACCCGAGCACGACACCGCCAAGACTTACTGGAATATAGAGCATGAAGGCAAAACGTAGTGCTGTATCCTGTTTAATGCCGCTAGCAATAGCGGAAATAATGGTAGCTCCTGAGCGGCTAATGCCCGGTGTAAGTGCGACGGCCTGCCCTAAGCCAACTAAAATAGCATCCTTAAGCGTCATATCCGCCTCGCCTTTCGTGCCTTTCATATTCCGGATTAAAAATAAGGCAGCACCTGTAACAAATAGCATGATTGCAATGGTCGTCATACTTACACTATCTGCAATAAAATCCTTTAGAAGCACTCCAAGACCAGCTGCTGGAATCGTACCGATGATGATGTACAGCACAAACCGGAAATCGCTTTTGTAGCGCGTATCCTTTGTTTGCAAATAGCGGAATGAATTTGTGATTAAGCGAAGGATGTCCTCTCGATAGATCCAGAGTACGGCGAGTAATGAAGCGGTATTCGTTAAAATCGCAAATGTGAATCCCTGTTCGCCTAGACCTAAAATCTGACTTGCAATCATCACATGTCCACTAGACGATACTGGAATTGGTTCCGTAAAGCCTTGCACAAGCCCAATCACAATCATTTTTAAAATAAATAAAATATCGATCTCTCCCATAAGCCCTCCATCTTTACAGTTCTATCTTGATTTTAGTACTACTCTTTCTATTTTACAAAAAGTATAAAAAAAATCGTTCGATTAATCATACAAAATTATCAGCGAAGTGACAATATCGTCACCTACGAACTTGATCGATGGCGGCTACCGCAACCGTTCTAAATAAGTGGTTAAAGCCTTCTTAAACCACGCTTATTAAAGTAAGAAAGATTTAACTTGCTTATCCGCGGTGCATTAGATATTATGCAAATATAACAATCCGTTTAAAAGTTTAAACATTTGATCCATACAAGTGAGGTTAGCCATATATGGGAAAAGAAGCTCTGAACATTTTTCGGCAATGCCTTCCTGTTCTTCAAACCTTAAGCGATGCGCACCGTCAGGATATCTTGCTCCTGCTTTCCGAAAACGGCAGTCTGACCGTGAATGAAATAACGGAGCGAATGACACTGTCGCGGCCAGCCATTTCCCACCATCTTAAGCAGCTCAAAAACGCTGGCGTGGTTCAGGTCGAACAACAGGGCACACAGCGTTATTATTCATTGTCCCTGGAAAAGTCGGTATTGTTGTTAAAGCAATTATTAACGACACTGGAACGGGATTGCTTATAAATGAGGAGGTATCCGATGGATAATATAACGTCGAATCAGGTCGATCAAATTCTGCAAGCACATCGCCGATATTTTCACAATGGTAACACGCGAAGCATTTCTTTTCGCCTGGAACAGCTAAAAAAGTTGTCCGATGCGATCAAGCGCCATGAACAAACTTTGCTCTCCGCACTCTACAAAGACTTACGCAAAAGCGAATTCGAAGCTTATACAACGGAAATTGGATATACGCAAAGCAGTCTCCGCTATACGATGAAGCAATTACGGAAATGGGCAAAGCCGCAAAAAGTAAGGACCCCCTTCTATCATGTTGGTTCCAAAAGCTATATGTACAAGGAACCTTATGGGATCATCCTCATTATCGGGCCGTTCAATTATCCGTTCCAATTGTTGATCGAGCCGCTGATCGGGGCGATTGCTGCAGGAAACTGCGTCGTTTTAAAGCCTTCCGAGAATACGCCTACCGTTGCAGCCGCCGTCAAACAGCTGATTCAGGAAACGTTCGATGAGGATTACATTCGTGTGATTGAAGGTGAACGAGATACAACCTCGGCTTTAATACACGCTCCCTTTGACTATATCTTTTTTACAGGAAGCGTACCTGTGGGGAGAATTGTTATGGAGGCAGCTGCTAAAAATCTCGTTCCTGTCACGCTCGAGCTTGGGGGCAAAAGCCCTGTCATTGTAGAGAGGACGGCGGATATCAGCGCTGCAGCAAAAAAAATTATATGGGGAAAGATGATTAACACCGGCCAAACCTGCATAGCTCCCGACTATGTACTAGCACACTCGGATATTAAAGATGAATTCATCGAAAAGATGAAAGAAGCCATCACATCCTTCTATGGCTCGGATGCCAGTCAGAGCAGCGATTATGGCCGCATCGTAAATGGACGTCAATTCGATCGATTAGCTGCGATTCTAGAAAAAGATCAAGAAAACGTTATCTGGGGCGGCAAAACAGACAGGGAAGATCTTTATATCGAACCAACCCTCCTTCATACAACTTCCTGGTCGGATGCGGCGATGCAGGAAGAAATCTTTGGTCCGATCTTACCCATTATGGGTTTTGAACAATTAGAGGATGCGATTCAGATGATCATTTCCCGTCCCAAACCACTGGGGCTATATTTATTTACGAATGATAAAAGTGTCGAAAATGAAGTTCTTACCCGTGTCTCTTTTGGAGGCGGCTGTATCAATGACACAATCACGCATGTAGCCAATCCCCATTTGCCGTTTGGAGGCGTTGGGGAGGCAGGTATTGGCGCTTACCATGGAAAATTCAGCTTTGACCTGTTCTCCCACACCAAAAGCATTATGAAAAAAAGTACCAAGTTTGACATGAACATTTTGTTCCCGCCTTACGGCGATAACGTGAAATGGATCAGAAAACTATTGCGTTAAATTTCTTTCTCCATGACGTAATCATCCATCACAAACCCGTTTCCGATGTCAGCTACTTGGGTTCGGATGGTCTTAAAGCCTTTTTTCTCATACACCGCGATTGTAGAGGCGTTATGCCGGTTTACCGTAAGCCAGATGGCATCTAAATTGCGGTTACGGCAAATATCAACCAGCTGTTCCATCGCCTGACTGGCATAACCTTTACCACGGTGTTCTTGTAGAATATAAAATTTACTTAGAAACAACTTACTCTTGTCTTGCTTGATTCCTAAATAACCAATAGGGTAATCTTGGATAGTCATGAAATAATATTCATATCCCTGATTCGTTATTTGATCCGTCAATGCCGGGATCGATTGAAATTTCTCTACCATATACTCGATTTGTTCTTTAGAAATAATAGAGACAAAATACTCGTACCAAATCTCCGATGCCAGCTGGGCCAAAGACGCTATATCGTTCTCGGAATCGATTTTCGTTAAAGACAGCCGCATATAAACCCCTCCAATTTCATTTTTATTCTAATCGATCCGAGAACCTTTGACAATAAAATCTAGGCAGCCGCTTATAACTCTATGACTCAACAGGAAACCAGCCGAGACTGACACATTTCCCTAAATCCCAGCTATCCCAACCGATCCAGCCCGGTTCATTTACCGTATCCAGGAGCAATTTATAATTCCAATAGAAATGGCCGCTGCCTTGCTTCCAAGCCTCTAACTGCGCTTTCGCCAACTGGCTGTAAAATTCTTTTTTATGATCAGCGCTTAGTTTATCCTCCTTAGATTCGAGGCCATGAACGGGAGATAAGCCTCCTGCTGTATCGGTACCGCAGCCATAGGAGTTAAACAGACTCCATTCTCCGCAGATCACCGGGAAATACTGCTGCATTTCCGCGATATCTTTCGCAAAATGATTGTGAATGTACTCGGTATATCCCTCAATGGATTGCTCACAACCGGTGATTTCAGCCATCATTAGGTATTGGTGCGTGTCAAGAACAACATTTTTAAATTCCTCTTCTCGCATGAAATCCTTCCATGCTTTTAGTTCAAAGCCATCATGAATTACAATATACTTCTCTTCTGGAAGGTACCGGCGCATTCTCCGATAGGCCTCCACATAGAATTCTCGCAGAAAATCCAATGAAATCGGTGCACTGCCCGCAGCCAGCTCTGGATCGACCGGCTTGTAACGCTCTTGAACGCCGATCAAATCCCAGATGCGTTCCGTTATGGGTTCATTGAGGACGCCGATTCCCCAGAGACTCTTATTCTGGCCGTATCGTTCCGATAGCTTCTCTAAAAGCTTCAGCGTAAATTCAACGCTCTCAGGCTGCTGAGCCCATTTGCACACACCTGAAATCCCGCCATTATCAAAACCATTTTGGCTTCCAGGCACCGTATGTAATTCGATTAGCACCTGAAGCCCATACTTCTCAGCCCATAAAAAAGCCTTATCCAGCTCATCCACGCAGCCTATAAATGGAGGACAGTCTCCCATGACGAAATAAGGAACTGGGATACGAACGGCATTCAGTCCAAAAGATTTGATGGCAGCAAAATCTCGTTCTGTAATATATTCCTGACGATGTACTTTAATCCGAGCTTCATAGACTTCTTTGGAAAGCTGAGTAGGCAAATAATACTCATCCGCCGCGGTTGTGCCTTCAAATAGACCAGGACTCATCCACTTTTCCAGTACCAGCCAATTTCCAAGATTAACTCCTTTAATATACATCTTCATCCACCCTTTTCTGCTCTCATATTTGTAAGCTCAGGAATAGTGTATGGCAAAGACCAAACATCTTATATCACTTTTTACGCTTTTATATCATATAAGTCAGAAATGATGCGTTGTTTTTGATATACTGTTACTAGAGAGGAAAGGATTTGATCGTATAATGAATACGCTTTATTTAATGCAGTATATCGCTAACCTATTAAATACGAATGTATATAAATATACACTCGAGGGCATTCCTCTTGAGCAGACTTCTTCCCACCAAGATGGTCTCACGAAGCCTGCTGTGTTGGAGAGCTTTTTGCTGGAGGCCTGTTCCCAGGACATTCCGATTATTTTAGCTGCTGACAAACATCAACGTATATATTGCGCGGTCACTATTCCAAAGTTCATTTTTCTGGTAGGTCCAGTATATGTAAAAACCCCTCTAAGATTTCTTCACCACTTACCGATGTCCGATGGGAATTCAGAAGCAACTGTACCTGTATCAGAATGCGACCTCGATTCGTTGGTTCAAGCTTTGCTATTACTGCGAAATTTATTTTGCAAAGTACCCTTGAACGAGAATGTAGTATTCAGTCATAATTTTATTGAAGCTCAGATGAACCAGAACGCAAAAAAGCATTTCTCCGACCTGATATTTCAGAATCAGGAAGCTGGAGAAATGCATAACCCTTATGATCAGGAAGTCCGAGAATTCAACAGTATTCGAAATGGCGACATCAAACAGTTAGAGCAAAGCTGGCGGGAACATTTTAATGGTCAGTATGGTGTTCTCGCTAAGGACGAGCTCCGCGCGATCAAAAACATCTGTATTGTCGTCATCACATTGGCCAGCCGCGCAGCGATCGAAGGCGGCGTATCACCAGAGATCGCCTACTCTCTTAGTGATAGTTACATCTATCAAATCGAAGAATTATCCGACCCCCAGACGATAACTTATTTGTGCCGCGAAGCCGAATATGAATACACCCAGATGGTTCAGGACATCAAAAAGCAGAAGCGAAATCAGACATCTAAGAACAGTAACCATCCTCGAATCAGTCAGTGCAAGGATTATATTTTTAAGCATCTTCATGAGAAAATATATATAAAAGATATCGCCGCAGCATTAAATACGAACGCCAATTATTTGGCAGAGCTATTTATCCGCAGTGAAGGAATCAGCATTAGCAGCTTCATTATTCAGGAGAAGGTGAACTTAGCCAAGAATCTTCTGGTCTACTCCAAGTACTCCTACAGTGAAATTGCGGCTAATCTAGCTTTCTGTTCTCAAAGTCACTTTGGCAAGCATTTTAAAGAGGTGACCAACCTTACGCCAAAACAGTATCGCGAAGCTTTTGGGGTCAGATAACAACCGGTGTTCTGTTTATTTGATGATCTGAACTTCAGGCTCTGGAATGAACCCATATTCCTTGAAGATCGCTTCAGAAATGACCATTTGCAGATGAATAATATCTTCCGAAGTGGCATCATTTACATTGATCAGCATATTTCCATGGTGAGGAGAAATCATTGCGCCCCCGGACCCTGTCCCTTTCATTTGCAGATGATCGACTAACGCGCCAATGGACTTCCCAATATCATAATTATTTTTAAAATAGGATCCGCAGGAATGATGGACAAAATGCTTGTTTTTAGCTCGATACTCTTCGATTTCTTGGATGAATGTCGGGGTATTGGGCTGCGTAAGTCTCTTCATTTCACCCGAGAAAAATGTATAAAACTGCATTAAATTCGATTTATTGTCCTTCATAAGCATATATCTTTCCAGAATCGACTCAATCTCTGGCTGACTTAACAGCGGATAGCCTTCCACGGATATATCCGCCCCGACTATAATCCAGGGTTTATCTTGAAATAGAGATCGTTTATACCCGTACTGGCATTCTTCGACCGGAATACACTGGACCTCTAAATTGGGTTCAGCCATATCCAAATAATAAACTCTGGAGATAACATCTCCGATCTGCCCCTGATAGTACTTAGCATTCATGTAAATGCCTGCACCAAGACTACCCGGTAGCAAATGCGTAAATTGAAAATCTTCGCTTTGAATTAGCTCGCCCGCAAGAGCTAGCATCGCCATCGGTATCCCAGCCGATACAAACCATCTGTTTTCTTTAACCTCGAATTGCAATAGTTCTTTTAGGGATATATACATCTTATTTGCGTTTGGATAGTCAGAAAACAAAACGTTGCTCCCAATTCCAAAAATCGTATACTCCAGATGCTGTTGATTACAATATCGTAGAAGTTCAACTAACTCGCCGACAGTTTGTGGGCTGGCGAAATACTCCGCATTTCCTCCTATGGCATAGGAGCAATGGTTGGCTAATTTCTCCTGCTTTTTAATAAATTGTTCGAGACGACGTGGCTCTTTATGTGAAATCAATCCTGGTCACCTTTCTATCCTTGTGGTCAATTTATTTTATTCGTCACCTATTCATCTTATCATATGAAGCTGATGCCCAAAAATTGAAATAACTCCCTCCGTTCTAATAATTAAATACCGCAGATAGTGAAGCATGTATGAATTTTAAAACATTCTTTAGTCCATTCATCAATTTCGTTAACTATCTGTTTGGTAATCTCAGAGTTTGATGTGTTTATATTACGTTTGAGTTGATTCCAATCTTCTTCTGTAACTTCAGTAGGTCCATAATAATTAAAATCCTTAAAAGTTAGATATAAAAAATCTACTAATTTTGTTTCTGCTAAAGTTTCTTCAGTTAAATAGATTGAATCATTTTTCCAGTGAATATTAGCCAGTTGCCCCTGCATAAATTCGAAAACATCACTACGTGTAAGTTCTTGTTTATTTAGAATTTTCATTAATTCCCTCCCACTATAAATTAATATTTTCTCGCTCTTTCTCACATTTCCTTAGAATTTTAACATTGACTACCTCGAGAGGTGGATATAACGGGAAGTTTATTGAATTTATTTCCTTTCGGCAGTGTGCGGGAACAGAGATTGGAATGGATTTTCCAAAAAAAAGTGGTTTCCGTATGATCGCACCTTGGATATCCACAACACTTCCTTGATGGTTTACCCTCCCATGTCACACGGGGTCTATGCCCTTACATTCCTTCGTTCTACCTCTCAAGGGGTGGACGCCGTTTCTCGCTCCTTTACTGGGTCGTTGCCCTTATGGAATAGTTCCTGCGGCTGATCCGTGCTTCCATTGTCTCTGTATTGATCCTAAGCATATAGTGAGTCTATCGACCTGAACGTGATTGATTTAAGCAGCCAACTGAAGCTGAGCCCGGCGAACCGGTCCTAAGACATCAGCGGCATTGTATACGATTTTCCTTGTGCCTAACGTGTGTAAAATGCGAATCAGTTTTCCACAAAGCGCCACAATAGACTGTTTCTTTTTCAACGGATTGACCTGACGCTGCGTATAATACTGATGCATCGCTTTAAACTCCGGGTTCTTTGCCACCATGGGCAACACGGCTCGGAAAAGTAGTGCTCGAAGACGTGATCGACCTCGTTTGCTGATCGTCGTTCGACCCTTTTTCTTTCCAGAACTGTTTTCTCGCAGGTTAAGTCCCGCGAGACGGATAATCTGTTGACCGTGGCTATACCGAGATAGGTCACCGGTTTCTGCTAGGAAGCCAGCAAGTGTCGTGATTCCTACACCCGGAATAGTGAGCATTTCCTGTGTGCCAGAAATCTGTTTGAGTAATAACTCCACTTGATTCATGATCTCTTCCAGTTGTTGTGTAAATAAGGCGTACTGTTGCATCCAAGTGTGTAACTCTAACTTAGCAGCAGTGGTACCTTCTGTGAGTCCAATGGATTCAGAGGCAGCTTCCACAAGCTTTTCAGCTCGCTTTATCCCTACGGCTCGCTGTACGTCTTGCTTCCATCGCCCGAGGATCGCAGTGGCGCCAAGGGCTACGATCTCTTGCGGCAATGGAAACTCAGTCAACGTGACGAGCGCGGCTTTGCCCTCCCAGCTCTTAAAGACGTTGTTAAACTCCGGGAAAAACCGATCGAGCCAGTTTTGAATCCGTCTTTGGACTTGCCCCAAACTGACCATCGTTTTCTCACGCATATTCATGAGAATTCTCAAATCTGCGTAAACGCTAGTCGGTAGTTGGGGTTCGGTATAGTGACCGTTACGGACAAGATCCGCAATCACTTTGGCATCCTTGTAGTCATTTTTAGTCTGGGAGTTATCCTCCAGTTCCTTGCTCTTATGCACATGATGAGGATTCACGACCACGATACGAATGCCCTTGTCTTGCAAGAACTCAGCCAGGGGAAACCAGTAGTGTCCGGTGGGCTCAATGCCAAACACAATATCTGTTTTGGCGTACTGCCTCTGCAATGCCTTCATCCACGATACGAGTTTCGAGAGTCCCTTACGGCTGTTTTCAAATACACAGTCTTTGCCAAGCTCGATTCCGCGAAAATCGATCGCTCTGGCAACATGGGTGTCCTTTGCAATATCTGCACCGACAACCAAAGTTTGATCTGTAATGTCCAAAATGCGTTGATTCTGTTTCTCTTTTAGCTTATACTTCATTTGAGCGTCCTCCTTCTAATTAGGGCAGTGAATGGTTCGCATTCCAAGACCCAGCATACAGGAGGCGCTTTTTTTGTTCAAATCTCATATTAATTCATTACAGGAATAGCTCCATACTACTTTTGGAATATTACACCATGCGGCTAGAGAGATGCGTACTTATCAGGCACGCCACTATAACAAAAAAAGCCGTCAAACTGACGACTTTTTACGCGTATATTTTTGCAGCCCACCGCAACCTATTATTGTTAATTTCCTCTGCCAGCATCAGCATACGACTTGTTCTGCCAGCTTATGACTGTCTATCACCCGACTTGCACTGATCAGGCAATCATCTGGAAGATCCAAACCATGGAGGAAATCGTCGACTGCACCTGTAAATCCACGGCGATATAAGATACTGTCCCAGCTGCCAAACGTCTCCACTTGTGGAAGTACACCACGCTCCATATACGTAGCTTCATCCAGATTGAGGACAGTTGCCGACCTTCCGCCCCCGTGCAACTCAATTTTCTCTAAGTCAGCCCCCGCTTGCCGCACCATATCAAACGTACTGTACACGGTATTACTGAGCCGTACAGCCCCTGCTCCGTGCAGCAGCCTGCCTGCATCGTCCTTGCGAATATAATGATGAAGCAGTTCATAGTCATGATCCGTCATCCATAATAGCAAGTCAAGCATGTGAATCAAATCATCATATACGGTCTCCTTCGCAGGGCGCTGATGAATCCCTGAACGATGCTTAACCACGGTCACTGAATCGCAGCCCTGACCCCCCGCCATCCACTCCCGGACTTTCCGATACAGGGGAGCATATCTGCGGTTAAATCCAACAGCCAGCAATAATCCCTGAGCTTCGGCAAAGGCAGTCATCTCATTGGACTCCCGCAAGCTATAGGATAGAGGTTTGTCGACATAGACAGACAGCCCACGTTCGAGGCACTGCATAACGATATCAAAATGAGCCTCCGTTGCCGTGTGAACAAAAACTGCATCAAGATCCCAAGACAATACCTCTTCCATATCCGTTGTCCCTCGTTCAATTCGGTACAGATTTTGCATGTCCTGCACTGCCCCTGCAGATCGATTCATCAGCCCAACAATCTCTACATCAGAATGGGATGACAGTAGAGGCAGGTATACTTTGCGCGCGATACTCCCAAGCCCTATGATTGCAACACGGGTTCGTTTAGCCACATTGTCCATCGACGAAATTCACCTCTCTAACAGCCTGGGTACTTACTTCTGAATAACCAAATCAATCTCCTGAAAACGGCTCACTTTTGTCTTCCAACGCTCCTCAACATACTTGACATGTACCGGATGGTTATTGTACGCGTCGTAAGCATTCTGATCAGCAAACACCATGGAGAATCCATAATCAAAATCATTCTTCTCACTCACCTGACGAAACACTTCGAATTGCTCAACGCCAGGAATCGCAGCCAGTTCTTCTCTGCTTACTTGCAGAAAAGCTTCTGTCTCGGGATTGTCCTTACCAGAATGCAATGAAAATGTCACCATATGTCTAATGGAACTCATTCAAATTCCTCCTTCATACTCCGTGATTGCTTGGTTTAACTTAGTCTATTAAATAATAAGCTACTAAAATCCAAATGTATACTGTTTTAGGACAGCAATTTCCTTTTTCAAACTTGCTGCGGCTTTAAGAGTCCAATAAGGATTCCTTAACATCCCTCTTCCGATTGCTACAAGATCTGCATCTTCATTGCCAATAACGGCAGTGGCCAAAGACAGTGGGGTTTTGATTGGAGCACATTAATAAGAACGCCCTCAACAATGAATAAAGACGAGGGCGTTCTTGTCAGGATGCAATTAAATGAGAATAGAATAACAGTTAGTATCTGATTCCACCTTTCTTTAGACTAATTCTCACCGTATACCTTAACTTCCCATAAACGAGGCGTATACCAGTTGCCTGGATTGTTCCAGAGATCCGCATCGACCATGTTGATTCTTACATATCTCGCCGTGGCCGATAGCGTATCAGAGGTAAATCCATACGTTGTGTTTCCCGTTCGATCCAGCGCTACCGTCCAGTTCAGATTATCTGTGCTGGTCTCGATTTTATACTTATAAAACGCCTCAGATCCTTTCACCATGAACCAGGAAATTTGAATGTTCTTGATACTGCTTACGGAGCCCAGGTCCACAGTCCACCAATGCGGCCAGGTCACGCTTGTCCCGACCCATTCGGATTGATAGTTGCCGTCGTTGGCATAGTTTGCTGGATTAGATGCTAATGCAGATTGAGCCGTCGCAGGCTTGCCTTGAGACAGCAGTGAACCGTTCGCTGCACCTTCTACCATTCCTGTTGCCGCATCAATTTTGATTTGGTCATAATACGTCATGGATGCGGTTGTCCCCTCTAAATTAAGCGGTAGCCAAACATATCTCGAGTCGCTTAATGCGCTTGGATTCCAGCGGTCACCCACATAGATAAAGGAGGTGGCGCCGCTGCCCTGTAGCGTTAGTATAAAGGCTGGCTGCGTATAAAAAGTAGCTCTGTCGCCTAACGGCTGTAGATCCGACCATGGCCCATTTATATGGGTTGCCGTGGAATACATCGCCTGATTCGGATACCAGCCGGATGCCCCAGAGGTAATAAGGTAATAAATTGAACCTTTCTTCACAACGGCCGGCGCTTCCCGATGGTCGCCCTCATAAATCATGTTTAATTCCTCAGCGATTTCCAAATAGTCGGGGGTAAGTTTGTAGAGCCTCAAATTATAGTTATTATCTGACGAAGAGAAAAGATAAGCCTGACCGTCCGTATCCTTGAAAATAGTCATATCCCTTGACGCTTTGCCATTCGGTTGGAAGCTCCCGTGATACGTAAACGGTCCCGTTGGCGTGGAGGAAGTGGCTACCGCAACCCTTGCCAAGGTGTATCCGCTGCCATCTTCATAGTGAGCCCACATCACGTATTTTCCCGTCGCATCATTATAGATTACCTTTGGTCGTTCGATCTTTGCATATTGCAGCTCTGAATCTGATGCGGTAGTCAGCGCATAACTGCGCCATGTCCAGGTCTTCAAATCGGTGGATGAGTAAACCGTAACTGCTTTAAAATTGGCGCTGTTGTGGATCTTATCTTCACCGTACCAAAAGTAGGTTGAACCCACCTTAAGAATCGACCCGGCATGCGCCTGCAAGGAATCATTGTTCACGTCTTTCCACGGGGTACCATTTGCAATGGTTACGACTGCTGCATCGGCTTGAGGCAAATCTGTTGACAAACAAACGGCTAATAATACAAAAACGAGCAATAATCCAAACCCTCTTTTCATAAACTTACCTCCTTCATTTGTATTGGTTTACCTCTATTCCATCGTAGAGCGATCCTTGGAATAAGTGCTCACCTCCTCCCCTCATTCATTCGAGTTAAGTGCGCTTCCACATTCTATATATAACAATATATTACATTTATTAACAGTTAAAAATGGCTGGATTTATGAACTTATGATCCTGAAGCCTGCTGAATAATAGGTGTAAATATGTAAAAAAACAAACTAGTCGCTCCTGCACCGTCTACAGCAAAAAAATGCAGCAACCTCAGATTTGTTCAGCCGTAGATGGCGAAATACTTCACAAAACAGTATTCCTTCTACTGGTATGGTTGAACTCCCCAAGCTATAATGAGTCAGGAATAGCGTCAGTTTTACGACCGCACAAGGGGGTGACTTGCATTTACAAGTTAAATAAAATAAGAACGAATGGCCAGTTATATGTAAAGCTGCTACTTGCCATTACTCTTTGCATCGTTGTATCCATCTTCGTAAGTTCTTTCATCTACTATTTTACGTTTATGCGTATTCTACAGAATGAAGCATTCGAGTCTGATCTCGCCAATCTTAGGCAAACAGGAAAAACCGTTGCCAATACAACGGAAAACGCTCAGACGGTCGCTTTTCAGATTTATCGGAACAACGCCATATCCAAGCTTCTGTATTACAATACTCCGAACCCGTTCGACACCCAAGCTGCCATGCTGGATCTGAATAACTACTTGGTAACCATGCCTTATATTCATTCCATCTATGTGTATAATCCGCTCTCAGAAACATATTATATTGCCAGTCGGAATGGACAAAAAGGCATCATCCATGAAAGCGAGCTCCAGGATCAGGACATGATCCAGATTTTGAGCAATTACGGTCAATACAAGCCGTTTACTCCGATCCCCCGGTATATGCATGCGAATAAGGAAACGGAGGAAATTGTAAGCATCTATACCTATCTTTGTTATGATGCTATTGGATTTAACCGGACAATTAACTCTGCTGTCATTGTTAATATATCGGCCTCCTGGATCAATCAAGGATTAGTCGGACAACAAGACAAAGATAAGTCGCGGACATTCTTAATTGACGATCGCCAGGCGATTCTTTCAGCGGAGGACTTAACCCCTGTCATGCTGAGCGCTTCGGAGCTACAGCTGATTGAGCGACTCGTCCTGAACAAAGATTCCGGCTACACTGTTGATCGATTTGATCATTCTAAATCCTTGATTACCTACACAGCCCCAAATCAGTATAACTGGCATTATGTCCGCATCACGCCTTACAGTGAAATTACGATGAAACTGAGAAACATGAAATTGAAAACGCTTCTAATTGCATGCCTAGTTGTAACCATAGGTGTATTCCTAGCCTGGCTCGTCTCGCGCTTCCTTTATGTTCCGATCCACAAAATTGAAAGTCAAATGAAATATCTTGAATCGGAAAAGCGTGACAGCAGTTATACGCTAAGGCAGAATACATTGCGTAAATTGATTCAGATACAGGATTTCAATGTCCAAGCCCAAACGGGAAAGCTAAGAAGCATGGGCATTTCCTTCGATTTTACAAAGCCATACCGGTTGGCTTATTTACGTATTGATCGTTTTAAACAGTTAAAAGAAGAACAGCACAATGATCTGCTTACGTATAAATTTGCAATCATGAACATCGCAACGGAAATATGCTCGAGACAATACACCGTAGATTCCATCGATTTAGAGGATGATAGCATTCTAATGCTCATCAATACGTTTGAAGAATTCCCCTCCCCTTTTGAGACACATGAAATGATGCTCCGTGACATCCAGAACGCGTGTATGGAATATATACGCATAGGATTGACTATTGTCCTGACTCCAGTTACAGAGAATCCTCACGACCTTCATGCAATGTTCAAGCTTGTTAAAGAAGCAACCAGTCAACGCTTCTTCAAAGGATTAGGCTCGATCATCGAAGCGGTTCCACTCATGTCGAATAACAAATATTCCTTTCCTCTCGGGAAAGAGAAACGAATGTTGGAAGCATTAGCCGGAGGAAAAATGGAAGAAGCTAAAGCTCTGTTTGACGAAATTATGCAGGGGACCGTCGGCTATTCCTATCCGGTTGCTCATGGAGCAGCCTCACACCTCTCTGTAACACTAGATAATATGCTTACTGAGATTGAACGCAACAGCTCTATGCAGCTTGGATTAGGAGCTGATTTTACAATTCCGCGAATGGATCAGTACGAAACCCTTGTAGAACTGACAGAAGCATTCCATACATTCTTCGATCTGTTGAATTCGAAGCTGATTGCCAAACGGAACGGCAAGCACGAGGAGCTCATTCACAGAATTAATGATATGATCGAGGCGTACTATCACGATCCAAATTTCAGTCTGAACTATTTAGCCGATGAATTGAATTTGTCCACCTACCACATCAGCCGCGTCTATCGCCAGCATACCTTATCAACAATCGTCGAAATGATCAATCATACTCGAATTAAAAATGCCAAGGCGCTGCTAACGAGCTCTCGCCTCCCGATCTCCGAAATTGCAGCTCGGACTGGCTACACGAACAGTTCCTACTTTTATCGCATGTTTAAGAAGGTAACCGGCGTCACTCCTTCGGAATATCGCAATGCCAACCCGCCAACAGCAGAATAAAAAAAGCAAGCAAGCTGCTCCGTTAACCGGTAAACCGCTTGCTTGCTTTTTTAGCTTTTAACACGATCATTGAATTCCTTTTTCCTTGAGATATGCTATCCACTGCTCTTTGTATGCTTCTTGTACTTTCTCTAGCCCCGCCTGTTTGGCCTTATCCATGAAAGTGTGAAGGCCGGCTTCAACGTCTTTAATCTGGCCTGCCAGCAGCGGGAATAGATACTGCTTCTCCACTTGCTCAAGAGCCGCGCGCTCTGCTTGATATTCGGTATAGTCCTCCGCAAATCCAGTATAAATGTCGGGCTTTTGGATTTGGTCGAGCTCATCGAAAATCTTCTTAACCCCGTCATGACTAGGTTCGAACAACATGAACTCCGGGTTGCGCCATGCCCATCCATTCATGCCTTCCCGCAGAAATCCGTTGCTGTTCGCATCGCCGACCATTTTATAGTAGCCGTTTTCAGCGGTATAGTTCACACCTTCCACGCCATATTGAGTCAGAAGATTATAGCGCTCGTCTAAGACCATCTTTTCATAAAACGCCAGCGCACGTTCCGGGTTCTTACTGCTCTTCGGAATTGCAAAACCATTGTGAATAGGATGTACAGGAGTTGCATAGCCGTTCGACATTCCGAATGGCGTATAGCCAAGCTCCCATTCTGGATGAAGGGATTTCATCTTGCTTAACGTTTGATTGTAACGTGTTGGATTATCGCTTAGAATAGCCGCTGCAGTGCCGTTTGCGATTTTATCTTGGATCGATTCAGTCTCATTCAGTTCGTTTTTAGAGAAGTAGCCTTTGTCTGCCCAGCTTTTGAATTTTTGCAGATCTTCAAGATGCTCCAACGAACCCCAATAAGATACGACTTCACCTGGCGCATGGTAAGAAGCGAATACACCATAGGGCATCGGTCCAACTTCTTGCCGCTGGAAATCCAGATAAGCATCCTGCAAGGTCGCATCCACAGCAGCGCCGATGGCAACAGGCTGCAATTTAGGTTCGTTATGTTTTATTCCCTCTAGATATGCTTCAAATGTCGGAATGTCCACGGGTGTCGGCAAATTGTATTTTTTCCGCAGATCCTCCCGCCAAACAAAACCACCGGTCACATATTCCTTATAGGTAGACGGTACGGTGTAGATTTTGTCATCGATCCGAACGGCTTCCCACATCTCTTGAGGCACAAATTTTTGTAAGGCCGGTGCAGCCTTGGGCAGAAGATCATCGAGCTCTAAGAAAGCCCCTTTCTTCGCATATTGTTGATATTGTGTCCAGTCGGCAGTGAAGATCAGGTCAACCGCCTGTCCAGTGGAGAGCAACAATTTATATTTCTGATCCCAATCCGTCCATGTCGTGAAATTGAACTTTACCGTTGCGTTCAAATCCTGCAATGCCATTTCGTTAATTTGCCTCTCAATCTTAGGCAAATCTTTTGGTGCGTTGCCAAGCATATAGAACTGAAGCTCCACCTTCTTGGAAGTGTCAATTCCCGTTGTTTCAGATACTGAATTCGAAGGTGCTGTCGTGGGATTTAGCGACTTATTACTGTTACTACTGCGGCTACATGCTGTGAAGAGCAACATCGACATGATCGATAACCATATAAGGACAATCGCTTTTTTTCGTTTACTTGCCATGTTCATCCTCCTTTATTTAACTGCATTATGTTAGCTGGACTTGCCAGCTCTAACCTTTTACAGCTCCGACAGTCAAGCCTTTAACAAAATAACGTTGAATAAAAGGATATAGAAGTAGGATCGGCCCAGTCACAACGATCGCCATCGACATTTTCATCGCTTCGGTAGGTACGCCCTCAGATAATGTAACGCCGGCTCCCGCTCCAATATTCGTCAGAAATGCCGAAGTATTGATGATGTTATATAGATAAAATTGCAGCTGATATTTCGTGGGATCACTGATAAACAATGCCGATGAGAACCAATCATTCCAATAATGAAGCGCCAAGAACAAACCGATCGTCGCTAGCCCAGGAACAGCCAAAGGAAGCACAATCCGGTAATAGATGACAAAGTCATTGGCCCCATCGATCTTAGACGACTCAATCACTTCATCCGGGACAGCCGAGCTAATAAAGCTTCTCATGAGAATAATTAGAAACGGTGTCATCAAAGATGGCCAAATTAGCGCGGACATCGTATTCGTGAATTTCAAATAATTCGTGATTAGCATGTAATAAGGAACGAGTCCCCCGCCGAACAAGGTCGTGAAATAGATGAAGAACGAAAAGTAATTACGATACTTAAAATCTTTACGCTGGAGCACGTACCCAGCCATTGTAATGAGCAATAATCCAAGCGCCGTACCAGCGACAGTCACAAATATGGTTACTCCGTAAGCACGGAGCACTTCATCGGGCATCTGAAAGATGACCTTATAGCCTTCCAGTGAGAATTCTTTCGGTATTAAGCTGTAGCCCTGGGTCAGTATGGACTCATTGCTGGATAGTGATGCGGACAAGATTAATAGGAAGGGCAAGAGACATAAGATGCTTCCTGTGATAACAACGATGTAAGCGATTAAGCGGAACCATCTTGCCGTGTTGTCCTCTCTGATTTTCATGTTCTACACCTCTTTCAGAATAACGCATAATCCTTGTTTATTTTACGGATGATCGAATTGACGACGAGGATAAGTGTAAAACCGAATAGGGATTGATAGACACCCGCTGAGGTCGCCATACCCATATCAAAAGTCACGCGCAGCGAGCGGTACACATAAGTATCCAGAATATCCGTCGTGCTGAACAGGATGCCGTTGTTGCCAACCATCTGGTAAAAAAGATCGAATTGGCCTTTCATAATGCTTCCGAGCGCGAATAACAACAGGATCACAAAGGTGTTCCTTAGCATCGGCACCGTAATATGCCAAACCCGCTGGAAGATGTTAGCACCATCCATCTTGGCGGCTTCATAATACTCTTCACTGATCCCGGTAATCGAAGCTAGATAAATGACCATACTATAGCCGAAGTTCTTCCAAAGGTAGAAGAAAATAATGAAGAAGATCCATAGTTTAGGCTTGCTGTACACATCTACTGGCTCCATGCCAAGTTGCTGAAGAACCGTGTTGAGAACACCCTGCTCATAGTTGAACAAGTTGAAGACAATCACACTCAAGATGACAAAGGAAACAAAGTAGGGCAGGAAAAGGATCGATTGCGTGATTTTTTTGAACCATTTACCTTTTAGCTCGCTTAGCAAGATCGCTACCGTGATCGACAGCACATTGCCCAGCACGATGAACACCACGTTATAACCAATCGTATTGAAAGTCAGCTCCAGCAATTTGCCCGATTTCCAGAGGAATTCAAAGTTCTTCAATCCCACAAATTTCATATCGAATAGATTCGTATTGAAATCGAACTGGACGAAAGCATAATAAATACCGATCATCGGCAGGTAGTTATTAATCAAGAAGTAAAGTATTGTCGGCAACAGCATCAAGTATAGAACTTTGTGAGTATTCAGCTCATGCAAAATGCCTTTTTTCTTCAACATCAAGATCATACACCTCCTTCACGTTGTCTTGAATCCAACTATAGGAGTGGAGTAACGGGTTGAATAGTGAAAATACAGCTCAGCTCTGACATATTTGCATGGTTTAGTGTGAACAAATCTGACATTTATGTACCAGCACCAAAAAAGCGCCCGAAAAACGGACGCTCACTGATAACCTCTCTTTATCTTTGCAAGTATAATGATAATAGCCTGTCGGCTGTTAGTCCCCAAGTAAAGTTGTCAATAACATCGCTTCTTCCTCTGACTCCCATCTCCTGACCCATTTTTTTGTTTTTTCCAAGTTTTATCAAATATTGTGCAAACCGTTCAGCGCGGCTGTAATCGTCAACCAAAAAACCATTGTGTTCATGTTTAACTATTTCAGGAATGCCACCAATTTTAGAAGCAATTACAGGCAATCCTGAAGCCATGGCTTCCACATTCACTAATCCAAAAGCCTCGTGCTTTTGGGATGGGCAAACCAAACAATCCGCGATGCCATATATCTTATGAATGTTGGAGTGTTTCTGTTTGCCGAGCCACTTTACAGATACGTTTAATTTTGACGCCAAAGCTCGTAACTGCTTCACGTACGAAGCCCTTCCCCTACCAGCAATAACCACTTGAAGAGGTACCTCTTGCCCGGCATAGCTTGCCGCTTTCAACAGTACAGGTATACCCTTACGAGGAATAACACGTCCAACGAACAAAGCCGTATATTTGTCTTCTATGCCAAACTGATTTCTGTATCTGGATCGATCAGCCGTGGTTGCTGGGCAAAATCGGCCTGTATCGACGCCAAGTTCAACGGTGTGGATTTTTTGTGCAACACCTGGAAAACGGTTTACTAACTTTTGTTTCAGTGAACTGCTGTTAGCAATGATGAGCTTGGCTTGCCTCAAGTATCTTGCAACGTTATTGGCGGGTGGTACAAAGGTAAGTGAATGCAGAAATAAGGTTACCTTCATTTTTGGGAATTTCTTTTGGATGGATGCCATGTAATGAGGACGATTATCAACTTGGATGACGTCAAAAAACTTCCCCTGAATAAAATGAAGAACAGAGGCAATATAAACTTTGGAGGAACCCGATGGAACTCTGACGATAGTTACGCCGCCCTCGCTGCTTTGAGCAGGCAGCCCTTTTGAAGCTCTGCTTAAGACCGTCACCTTATGTTTCTTTGCTAGCTGTTTGGCAATAGCGAGAATGCATATTTCTACCGACCCACTTCCAGGAACAGGGATTTGCTCCGGTGCAACAATCAAGATCTTCACTCTTTCACCTCCCTCTCAGAGCATGAACTGCGCCTGCACTACTATACCTATTCAATCTTTTGGAAGGGGTATAGTCTGTTCACCCTGTTACCACCTTTTTAGCTACGTGGAAAGCAAACTGTTGTTTTTGTAAATTGTATCAATTGCCTGCTCACATAAGGGTGAGTATACATAGAATGTGAAATGGAATCGTCATGCTTCATCAGTTCAATCAGGAGGGAAATATTATAATGAGCGAAAAGAAACCGCGCAGTACTGTGGTGAGTAAATGGGCCAAGACCAAGGTGCTTGTCAAATGTAAAAAGCTTCTCCCATTTATACCGGATACCCAAAAATTCAGTGAGTCCACTTTAAAGAAAATGCTCGAGCTATATAGTATGGTATATGTTAAGCCCGAAATCGGGACTTATGGTAAAGGAGTAATACGTGCAGAACTCCTGAAACCTAATCATTTTACGTATCAAATTGAATCAACGGAAAGAAGCTTTAAGGATTATAAATCATTTTACAATTCCATACAAAATTATATTCAAAAGAAACGCTATATTATTCAGAGAGGTATTCATTTATTGAAATATAACAAACGGCATTTTGATATCAGGGTCATGGTACAGCTTAACCCGGAGGGTAAATGGGAGACGACAGGTCTCATCGGGAGGGTGGCCCATCCTAAAAAAATAGTGACGAATTATCACAGTGGCGGCACACCTATAGATATTAAACCCCTTCTTGCTGTTCACATTTCCAATTACGAAATTCAAAAAATAATTCATACGCTGAACGAGCTCGGTGAATCCACAGCAAAATCCCTTCACAAGAAATACCCTGGACTGAAGCAAATTGGATTAGATATTGGATTCGATCGTACTTGGACACCATGGATTATTGAGGTGAACACCAAACCAGATCCTTATATCTTCAACAAGTTAGCTGATAAATCAATGTATAGAAAGGTGATTCGTTACAAAAAAGCAGCGGCGAAGGTCTAGCCCCGACTAAAATTTTACAGCTGCTGAAGCACTGAAACCGTATAAAAAAGAAAAAAACCGCTTAGGCGGTTTTCCTTTTTTGCCAGGTCTTATTGAACTTAGCCGCTGCGCGCGGCCCACTTGTAAAATATAATCTATATTCTAATCTATGATAGCCGGAATAATATTCTCCTTAATGAGTGTCCAACGATCACGAGGTTGGATGATGAAATCAGAAGCAATCGCTACAACCAAATCTTTGGAAGGAATGCAGCAAATAACATTTCCGCCATCACCTAGTGCTAAATACGCAAAAACTCCATCCTCCTCACGCAACCACCATAAATACCCGTATTTATTCAGGTTCATCTCCACGGATTCCTGAATCCAGGTGCCGGAGATCACTTGCCGATGTCCCCATTTTCCCTGATGAAGATAAAGATGACCAAAACGAGCCATATCCCGTGGCGTTAGCGTTAGCCCCCATCCACCTGCAGTAATGCCCTTTGGATCGTTAACCCATCCTTTCACATGAACCCCGAATAAGTCATCAAATCCAAATGATTTCATGTTATAGTCCTGAATTTCCTTCATGCCGATTGGTTTAAATAAGTATTCGTTGGCGAACTCGCGTGCACTTATTCCGGCGGCGCGAGTAATGATGGCGGAAAGCAGATGCGTCCCTGCCGTAGAGTACTTAAAAGACCCGATGCTTCCTTTTTGTCCTAACATATCCAGCGTATATTCTGTCCAGTCCGGATGCATGCACATTTTGTCCAGTGGTTCCTGCCAGTCTTCAAATGCATAAGGAGCCGTCATGTTGAGCAAATGTCGTAACGTAACTTCACGTTTTTGCCGAACCGCAGCATCCGGGACATATTCCGGGAAAAAATCCAGCACGTGCTGATCAACACCTATAATATATTTAGCATCTATGGCGATGCCAATGAGCGCGGACAATACGCTTTTCGTTACCGATGTCACATGGTGCGCATCCTCCGGACCGTAGCCATTATAATATTGTTCAAATGCAATACGTCCATTTCTCACCACGACAATACCATTAATGTTACTATACTCTGATGATATGATCGTCTCTATCTCTGACAACCGAGTTGAATCCATTCCCAAAGAACTGGGTTCCAACACTTCCCACTCCGCAGTAGGCCAGTAGCTGTTTTGCATCAGGGCATCCCTCACAATTGGATATATTTTATTGGAAAATAAACTTCGGTAACCACATCCATAGGCTCTGCGGTTTGATTAGGGTCAGTTACATACACCTCATAAGGCGAATTAACTAATTCATAACCTTCGATCTCGATCCATTCCCGCAATTTGGCATAAACTGACGTCAGTTCGGAGTATGCACCCTTATATACAGATTTTGCACACAAGCCGCCTGGCAATTCCCTCGACCCGTTTATAGCTTCATTAATGGGGATGGCAAACTCGGTATCATTGCCAGCAGGATCATATTCGGCGCTATGATAGATCGTCATTGGTTTGCCCAGCAGGGTGAGCTTTTCTGTAGCAATCTTTTTATATAACATGCTAAAAAATTTACCATATCCTTGAGCATAATCATTGCTACTCATCGTCCGCCGCAAAGAAAGGATCTTCATCGGCTGAGTCTCAACAAGCTTTACTTTTATATTGTCCAGATATGTCATCAAAGGGATGCCCTTCTCTAAGCTGGAAATATCATGGGTCATTTGTTTAAGAACCAGCTCAACAGCATTTAATTTCTCCTGCATTTCCCTCCTCTTGCTACTAAGGGCGGAGCGAAGCTTCTCTTCAGATTGGTCTTCTTCCCATTCCAGTATAGTTTTAATTTCTTCCAGGGAGAAATGATAGGATTTTAAACGATTAATAAAGAGCATCTTTTTTAGTTGGTGAATAGAATAATACCTATACCCATTTTCATGGTTAATCTCATCAGGGTTAATTAATCCGATTTCGCCGTAATAGCGAAGCGTTTTGGTCGATACGCCGCAGATCTTAGAGAATTCTCCTATCGATAACAAGATGTCACCCCCATTCGTCCTAGAATATTACTACTTTGATTATTTCCAACCATACACCTTCCCCTAGGGGCAAA
The DNA here is from genome assembly GCF_003931855.1 of Paenibacillus lentus. NCBI lineage: Bacteria > Bacillati > Bacillota > Bacilli > Caryophanales > Paenibacillaceae > Paenibacillus > Paenibacillus lentus. Next base: position 3,676,573 of record NZ_CP034248.1, read on the forward strand.
GTCAACATGTTCTAGCGGGCGGGTTAGTGAAGCAATACTTTTCACGATCGGCATCAAAGAAGCTGGTAAATCATGGGCTCTCCTAATAGTGAAACTTTTCTAAAAGATAATAGCCACGAGCAACATAAAAAGAGGCTGTGTCATGCCAGCCTCTTGTGCCTATCATAAAAAGTACTTAATTCTGTTTTTTGTGTCATTTCATCACTTTTGACGGCCAGTTGCCGTACCAAGCATAGCCTGTCCTTCTTTCTTTCTCGATATCGCTAAGCTTATACTTCACTACACCGTCACGGCCTACGAATATCGGCTTGTTTGTACCGATCTCATAGAAGCGCGCCCAGATCGGTGTCTTTACGCTGGAATCTTTCACGACAACGACGTCACCATTTGTCTTATTGACTTTAATTCCGGTAATTTGAACCGCTTTGAACCAATCTTCAGCTGCTTTAATGGACGTCGCAATCTTCGAATTTGAAGGTCTGGTCTTGAGGAATTTTACGATTGTAGCACTTTCCGAAGCACTTAAGGAAGGCACCTCGTAAGCTCTTGCTCCCGCTGGTTTCAAAGTGGATGAGTCATACTGTTGGCCCCATGCAGTCAGCTTACCATTCACCACGACTTGAGTCTTGAGAATGCAGTCAACACCTTTATCAACGGCCTGCTTGCTTTTTTTCGCTAGACTGTTGTCCACAAAAGAGAAATCACCTTTCTTCTTCGCAACTTCATCGAGTAAGATCATAACATTGATCATGGCATCATCATTATAAGTAATATGTTTATGGTAGCCGGAGCTTTTATAGACTTGCGGCCAGCCGCCATTGGAATATTGCATATTGATCAGGAAGTTAATACCTTTAACGGCTGCGGCTGAATATTTGCTATCCTTTGTCTTCTTGTATTCGCTCGCTAATCTTCTAATCTCTGAGTATGTAGCCTTATTATCAATCGTTGACTTGGCCCACTCCCCCTTAGTTACAGCGTAGTCCTTCCTCCATCCGCCATCTTTCTGTTGATTTTTTAGAATTTCAGAAATACTTGCTGTTGTACCAGATGCGTCTGCAGCTACTACAGTTGCAGTAGGATGTACCAAGACTGCTGGTACCGATAATATCATTGTGAATGCTAGAGCTAAAGATATTGTTGTCTTTTTCATTCGTAATCTCCTTCTTCTCTGTTATGCTAGTATGATAAGAAAATGAAATTAAATGATGTTTATGCAGCCCCCCTGACCAAAAAATAATTCCACTAAAAAGGACACTATATTGGATAATTTACCAATAAGCGAAATTTTATATTAAACTTATCCAGTTTATTTGTCAAATAGTGGAGGCGGTCTTCGCTTCCAAATAAAATTTACTATCAAATAGCTTATAAAATTTTCATAGAGGCTGGAAGCAACATGGTATCTAGAGAGCAAATTGAATTGCATCAAATATGGATTTATATGGCTCATCGATGGGGGAATCTGGCATATCCCTTATTATTTCAACACACTGGATGGCCAGTTGCCGTACCAGGAATAACCCGTTCTTCTTTCTTGCTCAATATCGCTAAGCTTGTACTTTACTACACCATCGCGACCGACAAAAATCGGCTTATTCGTGCTCATTTCGTAAAAACGGGCCCAAATCGGCGTAGTTACGCTAGGGTCGTTCACAACAACAACGTCATCGCTTGTCTTGACAACTCTAATGCCGGTAATTTGCACGGCTTTGAACCAATCTTCAGCTGCCTTAATAGAGGCTGCAATTTGTGAAGTAGAAGATCTCGTTTTTAGGAACTTCACAATCGTAGTGCTTTCTTTTGCGCTTAAAGACGGAACCTCGTAGCTTCTTGCCCCTGCTGGCTTTAAAGTCGAAGAGTCATGCTGCTGTCCCCACGCTGTTAGTTTACCGTTCACAATGATTTGGGTTTTAAGGATACAATCAACCCCTTTATCGACAGCTTGCTTGCTCTTGCTAGCTAGACTACTATCCACGAATGAAAAATCTCCTTTTCGGTTCGCGATTTCATCCAGCAAAATCATAACGTTGATCATGGCATCATCATTATAAGTAATATGTTTGTGGTAACCGGAGCCTTGATAAACCTGCGGCCACCCACCATTGGAATACTGCATGTTAATTAGAAAGTTAATCCCCTTAATGGCCGCGGAAGTATATTTGTTATCTCCGGTTTTCTTATATTCGGCCGCCAATCTGCGGATTTCCGTATATGTGGCCTTGTTATCAATTGTTGATTTGGCCCACTCTCCGCTCGTAACGGCGTAGTCCTTCTTCCACCCGCCATCACTCTGCTGATTTTTTAAGATATCGGCAATGCTAGCTGTCGTACCAGAGGCATCTGCAGCGACAACAGTTACAGCAGGTTGCAGCAATACTATAAATACGGAGAGAATCATGGAAAAGGCCAAAATCAAAGATAACGTTGTTTTTTTCATAGCTAAGCTCCTTATCAAATATTTGTCACCTAAATGGAAGCGCTGCCAATAAGTTATTTTTATTCTAAACTATCCCACTCGAACTTGTCAATTATTTCCTGTCTATCGTTTGACATCTTTTTTGGTAATTCTCGTCAACTCGCCTATTTTTTTGAATATACTGCTTTCATGTTGGTTAAGATATTCGTAACCACTTTAAGGAGGTTTTCATTTTGGGAGAGAATAAAAATATAAAGGCTTTAAACGAACAAGATGTAAGCCGCGAGATACTGACAACACGTCAAGGCCATCCTGTAAAAGATAACCAAAACATTCGAACAATCGGGAATCGTGGCCCAGCCACACTGGAGAATTACCATTTTATTGAGAAGATTTCCCATTTTGACCGAGAAGAGGTCCCGGAACGCGTTGTTCATGCTCGCGGAACTGGAGCTTTCGGTTATTTTGAAACTTACGGAAAGGTCGGAAATGAACCGGTCGAGAAGTATACTCGGGCAAAAGTATTCTCCGGCGCTGGAAAAAGAACACCGTTAATGGTTCGCTTCTCTACAGTAGCAGGAGCAAAAGATTCGCCGGAAACCGCACGCGATCCCCGCGGCTTTGCTGTAAAGATGTATACAGAAGACGGTAATTGGGATCTCGTTGGTAACAATCTAAAGATTTTCTTTATCCGCGACGCGATGAAATTTCCGGATATGATTCATGCATTTAAAGCGGATCCCGTGTCTAACGTGTCGCATCCTCAGCGGATGTTTGATTTCGTCTCACGTTCCCCCGAAGCAACACATATGATTACTTTCCTGTTCTCTCCTTGGGGTATTCCCGCAACATACCGTCATATGCAGGGTTCAGGCGTTAATACCTACAAATGGGTCAACGACAAAGGCGAGGCTGTGCTAGTGAAATATCATTGGGAGCCTAAGCAAGGGATCCGAAATTTGACTCAGGAAGAAGCTAATGCCATTCAAGCAAAAAACGTTGGTCATGCGACACAAGACTTATTTGAAGCAATCGATCGTGGCGATTACCCAGAATGGGAGCTCTTTGTTCAAATCATGGAGGATGGTTATCACCCGGAGCTTGATTTTGATCCCCTTGATGATACGAAGCTATGGCCGGAGGATCTATTTCCATGGCTGCCTCTCGGTCGCATGGTTTTGGATCGTAACCCCGTGGACTTCCACGCAGAAATTGAGCAAGCTGCCTTCGGTACCGGCGTACTTGTTGATGGAATGGACTTCTCCGATGATAAAATGCTTCAGGGTCGTACCTTCTCCTACTCAGATACCCAGCGCTATCGCATAGGTGCAAACTATTTGAAATTGCCTGTGAACGCGCCGAAAGTGCCTGTTCGTACGAATCAACAGCGAGGTCAAATGGATATACGCGATCCGAAAGAATCTGGAGAGAACCCGCATATTAACTATGAACCCTCAATGATTGGCGGCTTTCAGGAAGCAAATATGGAAGATCGTCCTCAACACCGCCCGGTGTATAATGCGGCAGCAATGAGTGCGCCGATCGATCGTCCGAACAACTACGGGCAAGCGGGCAATACATACCGGAGCTTTGAAGATTGGGAACGCGATGAGCTGATCAAAAACCTGTCCGAAGCGCTTGCGGTATGCGACAAACGAATTCAAGAGGCTATGATCGAACACTTCACCCAAGCCGATGAGGAGTATGGCCGCCGCGTGAGGGAAGGTATCGATAAAATTATGAAAAAGATGCAGGAATTGAAACAGGATAACCAGCTACCTGGCCGTGAGGCCGGCAAATCGAAATTTGGTCAAGGCTCCTTGGCTGCGAACGAAGCCACCAAAGAGGCCGTGGAGAAAAGCCACGAAGCTGATCCATACTAGATTAATCTTAATGAATGAACATCCTCGCTGCCATTCGCAAGCGGTAGGTTGATGTGGAATAGTGTCGGGTACTTCGCGCTTGTAACAAGCTCTATCGAACCCTGGTGACGTGCGATGATTTTCCTGCAAATTGCGAGTCCCAGTCCTGTACCATCCTTGTTGGCTGAAGTACCTCGCACAAATTCCATGAACAGCTCTTCCCTTTCCTGCTCCGTAAAACCGACACCATTATCACCAAAGCTCAATACCGCGCTTCCGGCTCTTTTATCGCAAGAGACATAAAGCTCTGTGCCCTCCGGATTATATTTCAGCGCATTGCTGATTAAATTGCCAACAACGCGATTCATTTGCATATGGTCGATCATTACATATAGTGGGGTCTCAGGAATTTCGGCTCGCAATCGGAATCCTGCATGTTCAATTTCAGTGTAAAATTCGGCCATTGCTTGCTGATACCATTTGGTCAAGTTGACTACTTGCAGATCTAGGCTCAGATGATGATCGTCTAATTTTGCCAGCTCGAATAGATCTTGAATCAGCTTGCTCATGTAAGAGGATTTACCATGAATGTACTGCACATATTTGCGCCGCTCCTTTTCGTCTGATAATGGATGGTCGAGAAGAAGTTGCGAATAGCCCAGAATAGACGTTATCGGCGTCTTCAAATCATGCGATAAATGCAGCAATAGATTTTGCTTATGTATTTCGGCCTTTTCCTTATCGGCAGATGCCTGCTGTAATCGTTCAGCCATGCCATTGAAAGCATCACGAATCTCAGCAAACTCTTTTTCCGCTTCGAAATCTAGCCTTGTGCCATAATGAAGCCGTTCCATCTTCTTAATGCCATCAATGATTTGCTGCAGTGGCTTTTTCATTTGCCGAACTGAATATTGTGTGTAAAAATATAAGCCGGTCATAAGAAACACGATGAGAGAAAACAAAAAAATACCAAGTGCGAGAATTGAATTTAACGTCCTTTCGGGAATTTTCCATAACAAGACATAGGTCTCTCCGCTGGTCGCTGCAACCGAATACGCGTGGTAGATCGTGGAATGCCCGCTACGGTAAAGATCCATTTCAGCAAATAGGCGATCATTCTGGTAGGAAACAATATCATCCAGCTTCTCCCCTTCAACCGCTACAATATTCCCTTCTTCATCCACAAGCTCAAGCCATCCGCCATATTGTTCGGGCCAACTACCGTTAAGTTCGCCGCTTGAACTATAAAGATCTGCAGAGTTGATTTGTTTAAAATCAGGAGACTTCTCAATAAAGTGATTCATGATAAAATCCATGTTAATCAAGGACACCGCGATGACCGCCAGCATAAGACCGACTATGGCCAAATAATTGAACAAAAACATCCGTTTCAGCGGCCGCTTGCGAGCACAATACTTATCTTTTTTCAAAACGGTAGCCGAGCCCCCTAATCGTTACGAGATAGGAAGGCTTTCTAGGGTTGTCTTCAATTTTGTCTCTAATCTTGCTAACATACACCATAATTAAGTTCTCATCTCCCATGTATTCCTCTCCCCAGACCTGCTCATAAATATGTGCCTTCGTAAACACACGTCCTGCATGCTTCATCAATAAAGCTAAAATTTTAAACTCATAGGATGTCGTATCCTTCTGCAATCTGCTTTTATATAGCTTACAGCTTAGCAGATCCAACGCCACATCGCCGATTTCGATAAGCTCCGGTTCTTGACGCTCCGCAAGCGCATATGATTCCGTACGGCGAAATATGGCCTGAACCCGGCTCACAACTTCTAGTGGATTGAATGGTTTACTAATATAATCGTCCGCAACGAGTTGCAGACCGTTAATTTTGTCCATATCGCCGGATTTGGCAGATATAAAGAGAAAAGGAACATGGGAGTTCTGCCGCAAATTCCGAAGCAATTGGGTGCCGTCCATCTCAGGCATCATAATATCAGCTAGAACAAGATCAATCTGCTTTTTATGGAAGATATCGAGTGCTTCCTGTCCGTTAGCCGCTTCATATGTCACGTACCCGTAATTTTTTAGGTAAATGGCAAGCAGTTCACGAATCTCCTTTTCGTCGTCAATAATTAAAATTACCTTGATCACAATCACCTCTTGCCTATTCATTTAACATGATATTCCCTTTTGCTGGCAAAGAATCCTGCTAACAAAAGGGAATATGCGGATCAAAATAAGTTATCTGCAAACTTCGATAATACAGCGGCTGCCTCCTTCCTCAACATTGCCTCCTGCGACCGATAATCGACGGCCCCGTGAGCTTTCTCGGTTATATCAGGGCCGTATAGACCTTTTGCTATAACATACTTCACTCCCTTTTGAGCCCAAGAATCTGTTGTTCCGCTAAGTTTCACTTCCTCCGGAGCTGCTTTAAGATGAATCGAGGCCAAATTCCAAACGATCGTCGCCGCTTCACCCCGAGTTATCGGCTGCTCCGGTGAGAAGCGATCGCTGCCAGAACCTTTGATTACACCGAACTCATAAGCAGCTTGGATTTCCTTGGCATAGGGACTTATTTGTACGTCTGAAAATACTGGGGCCTGTCTGGATGGAGCAATACCCGCCCAACGGATGAACCAGGCGATGAACTCCCCTCTTGAAATCGGTTTATCGGGTTCAAAAGCTGCCTCTTTGCTCTCTTCCCCGATGACTTCCAACTGTCGCAGGTGATAGATATAAGGCGCATAAGGGTGATCGTCCGCGATATCAGGATAAGCGGATGGTGGCTGCAGCTTAATTGACCAGCTATCCGACTTCTGATCATAGTAAATGGCTTTTACGGTTCCGTCTTCATTTAAAGCGAATGCGGCTTTTACCCCATTCTCGTCCTCAAACAACAACGGTTCGATCTGACGTAGACGGCGCTCACCCAGTGGATCCGTGGCGATCAGCATGCCTTTATCGGCTTGAATGCGAGTTGTCCACATGCGATTGCGCAGATCACTGTAGACACCTTCGAATTGAGTCAGAGAAGATATTTCGGGAACTTGCTTCGAACCAGCGGAGGGCTTCTCAGGATAATAATGATCCATAAAAGCATCCAATAACGAAAGGCGAAGCTCAAAGTCTTTATTCACATTCACGTAAAGGCCAACATTCTCGTCTGGCAGCAGCCACATAGCGCTATGGTATCCAGGTATATCCCCCCCTTTCTCTACTACGTTGCGTCCGTTATAGATTTGCTGGTTGGAATATTCAAATCCATATGCCATATTAGGTAGCTTGGAATGAATAGCCAACTGAGGCGATATCATCTCGGCTGCCGTTTTCTCCTCTAAAACTTGTTTGTCGCCAAGCTTACCGCCGTTCAGGTAAGCCATCATAAGCTTCCCCATATCTGTACCCGTAGAGAACATGCCGCCCGTGGGAAGAACTGTCGGTACCGTGGCATAATCAGCAATCTGCTCACCCATCACATTATAAGGCACAGCTAACTGCTCTTTGACTTTGGCCGTAAATCGGAAGTCGCTGTTTGTCATTCCGAGCGGGTGAAAGATATGCTCACGTACATAGTCTTCAAAGGGCTGTCCCGTCACCTGCTCAATAACATATCCCTGCATGGTGAAACCAAGATTATCATAAGAATAGTACTTACCGGGCTCACGAACGACCGTGGGAATGCTATTCTTGATAAAGCTTGTTAAGGAAACTTCCCGATTCAAATCTGCCGTAGTCAATTCGGAGGTATCCCCATAATCAAATCCGGTGCTGTTTGTCAATAAATTTCGCATGGTCAACGGAGTACCTGTTTGATTGGGAATCCGAACACCACCCAGGTATTCCGATAGGTCAGCATTTAAATCAATCTTCTCTCGCTCGGCGAGCTGCATTACTGCCATTGCGGTAATCACTTTCGATGCCGAAGCGATTCTAAAGACGGTGCGATCTGGTTCTACGGGCAACTTCCGCTCCATATCGGCATACCCATATCCTTTCTTAGCGAGCATCTTCTCACCTTTTACCACAACGACTACAGCTCCAGCCAAATTCTCCTTGATTTCAGATTCTGCGAAGAAATTATCAAGAAACTGGGCTACTTCCTGCGGATCCTGTGGCCCCTGTTCCAATGCTGCAGCTGTGATGCCTGGGACTATCCCTCCTCCCCCAATTGCATTCGCTAATATTACCGCTCCCAAAGCAACGATGGCTTTGGCCCGGACCACACGCCATTTGTTCATTATTTAGTTCTCCTCTCACTATTATTTGTACAACGCCAGTATAAGCGGCTAATCTTAATCCGCTTTTTATACAACCTTAATGTAAAGTGAATGATTCTATATGAAAAGTTATTCCTTCATATTTAAATGGCATGTCTATGATGAATTACAAGCTTGAAGCTATTTTAGGTAGAGGTGATTAGCATGATCCACAATGTTATTTAAAGCATGGATTGACTACTTTGTTTCATAGGATATTAAAAAGAGATTCTCGTGAGCAGGAGGGTTTATTATACGGGTAAAAGTTCGAAGCGGAGATACGCTCTGGTATTACAGCCAGCTTTTTAATTTGCCTTTACGTCTTGTCATCGATTCAAACCCCGGGCTGGACGCTGCTAATCTTAACCCTGGTCAAGAAGTTGACATTCCTGGCCTGGTGTTTATTGACTATCAAGTAAAGCTTGGCGACTCGGTCTGGAGACTCTCCAGGGAGCGGGGATACCCTCTCGATGCGATTTTATTGCTAAACCAATCGGTAAATCCGAACAATTTAGCTGTAGGTCAGCAGCTTCGGCTTCCGCTCAAAGTCACTTGGTTCGTCGTTGACGTACAGCAGCCTTATGATTATCAAGCGCTTCGCTCCGACCTTAATCGTTTAATCGATATTTATCCCTTTCTTAGACAGCGGAATATTGGAGCCTCCGTCATGGACAAACCGATCCCGGAAATCAGAATCGGGCAAGGAAGCAGGAGTGTTCACGTAAACGGCTCATTTCATGCGAATGAATGGATTACGACACCGGTATTAGTTAAATTTTTAAATGAATATGCACTTGCACTGACAAATAGCGGCGGTATTCGCGGACTCCTTATGTATCCATTTTATGAGCTGGTTACGTTATCTCTAGTACCTATGGTCAATCCTGACGGGGTGGATCTTGTCATCAATGGCCTTCCGGCAGATGAGCCTTATCGCAGTAATGTCTTGTCCTACAATGGTGGCAATACTGATTTTCGGGGATGGAAAGCGAATATTCGCGGTGTCGATCTGAACGACCAGTTTCCCGCTCTTTGGGAACTAGAGGTGGCTAGGAATCCAACAACGGAACCAGGCCCGAGGGATTATCCAGGCACGGCGCCGCTAACCGAACCGGAAGCCATCGCTATGGCTGAATTAACGCGGCAAAGTAATTTCGCACATGTGCTTGCTTTCCATACCCAAGGCAGGGTGATTTACTGGGGCTTCCAGAACCTGGAGCCGCCCATTTCCGAAACGATGGTCAATGAATTTGCCAGAGTAAGCGGCTATGAACCTGTACAAACCATAGAAAGCTATGCAGGCTACAAAGACTGGTTCATTCAAGATTGGAGACGCCCAGGATTTACGGTTGAACTTGGACGGGGCGTGAATCCACTACCCCTTGGACAATTTAATGAAATTTACGAAGAAAGCCTGGGCATACTCTTGGCCAGCTTGTATTTGTAATTATTGTCATTTCTAATGGATTCCTAGTTCAATTTTTTGTTTCTTGCACTTTTTTTGTTACACGAATTTTATGGATACGCCGCTTGCCCACTTCCGCTACTTTGAAAAGGTATCCGTTAAATTCAAATTCAGGTTGCTCCTGCATGGCTGGAATACGTCCCAATGTCCCAATCACAAACCCGCTCAAAGTGTCGTAGCTGCCCTCAGGAAGGTTCGTGTTTAAAATCTCATTTACTTCATCCAGATGGCAGGTGCCTAAAAAAACATGAGTATTCTCATCCACCTGTTCATAATCCGTTTCCTTTTCATCATGCTCGTCAAAAATATGCCCTACGATGTCTTCGATCAAATCTTCCATCGTTACGATGCCTGCTGTACCGCCATACTCATCAATAACTACTGCCATGTGCTCACGGTTCTGCTGAAGCTCCTCCAGTAATTCATCGCCTTTTTTAGATTCTGTTACGAAGTACGGCGATCGAAGGATCGAGTAGATGTCCCACACTCCCTCTTCATTAGATGTCAAATATCTGATGAGATCCTTGACATGCAGTATCCCTATGATACTATCAAGGCCTTCGTCATATACCGGGAATCTGGTAAAGCGCTCTGAAGCTACAACTTTGATGATTTCGTCTCGTGAAATCCCAGCATGAATTGCCTTCATATCAACACGATGCGTCATGAGCTCGGAGGCTGTTTTATCGTCAAAATCAAACAGATTATGGATGATCCTCCGTTCACTTTGTTGGATCGTCCCTCTCTCCAAACCAGCGTCTACCAGCATGCGGATTTCCTCTTCTGAGGCTTCTTCATCTTCTGCATTAGGATCTACACCAAACAACCGGACCACTACATTTGTAGACGCCGTTAACAGCTTAACGAATGGGGATGCCACAATGGACAATGCATTAAGAGGAATGGCTGCAAGCATGGCAATCGGTTCTGGCTTCTTCATGGCCAATCGCTTGGGCACGAGTTCCCCAAACACTAATGTAAAATATGACAAAATAAGCGTGATTGCAATGACAGCCAGCTTATCTAGAAGTGCTGGAGATATTGTCATTCCTAATGAAAGCAAATAGTCCACTAATATGCTTGAAAAACTGTCTGCTGCAAAAGCACTAGCTAAAAAACCTGCCAAAGTAATTCCAATTTGAATTGTCGCTAAAAATCCACTAGGTTCGGAAACCAACTTGTGAATAATAGCCGCTTTTCGATTGCCCTCTTTCGCCAGCAGTCTTATCTTATTATCATTAATAGAAATTAAGGAAATTTCCGATGCAGCAAAAAAAGCATTAACCAGAATCAACACGATCAAAACGATGACTTCAAATGTCAAGTTGTTGTCCTCCTCAAATTAACTTCTCAATAAAAGCAAGGGCACCTTCCAATATTCCTTTTATTAACATTATAACTTATTATGAAGGAAAACAATCATTCAATTCAAAAGACCGTTTCCTAAGGAAACGGTCTTTACAATATTTATATGGTTTTATTATTTTGCAACAATATGCATGAGCTCCTCCTGTTCACGAATTTGCCTGTTCTGGAGTGGGAGCACATCACTGTAGTCCAGTGTGTTCGTAACGATCACCGGTGTAACTGTATGGTAGCCTGCCGCCCGGATCTGTTCTAGATCAAATTCGAGAAGCAACTGTCCTGCTTTTACGCGATCCCCTTCTTGTATATGAGTGCTGAAGAATTCGCCATTCAGCTTGACCGTATCGATTCCGACATGAATCAAAATCTCCGCGCCTTCATCCGACACTACAGCTAGAGCATGCTTCTTCTTAAACGCGACCGTTACCGTCCCATCAAAAGGAGCTACGACTCGTCCAGAATCTGGCTCAATCGCGATTCCCTTGCCCATCGCTTCGGAAGAAAATGCTGGATCCGGCACATCCTCCAAAGAAACTATAGTACCGCTAATAGGACTTAATGCAGTGACACTTAATTTATCAGCAGTTCTATCACCAGAAGGAGCGATCACCGACTTAACTATTTCTTGCCCCTTCTCTTCCTCCTCAACAGGATCTTTAAAGCCCAAAATATAAGTTAGCACAGCTGAAAGAATAAAGGATGTCGTAATTCCTAAAATAAGTCCTGGAAAACCTTGACCACCAGGTCCGTAAAAAATAGGTAAAGTCAAAAGTCCTGGGGCGCCCGATGCAAATGCCTGCGTACCCGCCTGGCCGATGATCGCTCCGCCTACGCCCCCACCAATGACGCCCGCGATAAACGGTCGTTTCAACGGCAGAGTTACTCCATAAACCGCTGGTTCGGTGATTCCGAACAATGCGGAGAGTGTGGCTGAACCAGCCAAAGTTTTCAGCTTTTTATTCTTTGTTTTTAACATAACACCGAGAGCCGCACCCGTTTGTGCAAATACCGAAGCCGTTGCCGGTGGCTTAATACTGTCTTTGCCGTAGACCGCGACATTATTAATGAACACCGGCACAAGTCCCCAGTGAACCCCGAAGATAACGAGCAGCTGCCAGCCTGCGCCAAGGATTGCTCCTGCAAGAAGCGGACTGAAAGCAAATACGGCAAGCAAGGCATCTGCAATGCCGTTACCAACATAGACGCCGAATGGTCCAAACACAATCAAGGTAAGCGGTAACATGATAACTAGAGAGATTAATGGCGTAATAAAATTTTTGACGCTTTCGTGAATATATCGATTACAAAGCTTCTCCAATTTACTCATAATGATAACTGATAGAATAATCGGAATAACCGTTGACGAATAACTCATCATAACGACAGGAATACCAAAAAAATCAATTGGTCCTTCCGTATCTTTTAATGCTGTGATTGATGGATACAAAAGCGCTCCAGCGATCGTCACGGCCGTAAACACATTTCCCCCGAACTTTCTTGCTGTTGTAACGGCCAGCAGTACAGGCAGGAAGTAGAATAAGCTATCCGCTGCTGCAAACAGTATGATATACGTTGGTTCCGTCTTTTCCAGCCAATTGAAATTTTCAGCAATAAGAAGCAGGCCCTTCAGGATACCGGCTCCCGCCATAACGCCTAGCAGAGGAGCAAAAATACTGGAAATAACGTCGATCAGGCTCCCTAACCCAAACCTTCTGGCTTGCGGCTTTTCTTCCGCCTTCGACGAATCCTTCAAAATGCCGGAGATATCTCCGATCGCACTATACACCTCTGGAACGGTATTGCCAATGACAACCTGAAACTGACCTCCGCTCTCCTTCACCGTTATAATACCGACGGTTTTCTCAAGTTTTGCTTTATCCGCTTTGGCATTGTCCTTCAGAACAAACCGCAGACGGGTTGCGCAATGGACAAGAGAGACCACATTCTTCTCGCCGCCAACGCCTTGGATAATTTCTTTTGCTAATTTCTCATAACTCATGACCTGCACCTCCATGCTTCACGTAAAAATGGTAAACTTTGGAATGTAGGGGCAAACAAAAAACCTAAGCAGATGATAAATATTAGACACTTCTGTCCTATTTATCACTACTTAGGTTTTGCCTGCATGACCAGTAACAATCCCATTACAGATGTTATATCGTTGTGTTGGGTATAGAATATAACGCTTTTCATCAATTGTCAACGCATATATTTTTTTGTCGAAATTTCTGCATGTCTATGGGCCGTGTTAACGATTTACTATTCGCTCGATATGTACGGTTAAATATAGCATTTCCTCGCTAGTCAGCTCATGTTCATACTCTTTTTCAACAAATAATTTAATTTTTTCGGTACAGGCAGCAGCTTCCTGGTGCTTCTCTTTAATCATCAAGTAGAGCGACTCATAATTATTATCGTAATGCTTCCCTTTAAATACTCGCTGTGCGAAAAATTTCAAATGGGTAATAAAACGGAATTAACTCAAAGATTCCTCATCGAATTCCGTTTTGTAATGATATTTAACAATATTAATAATGCTCTGCATAAACTTGGTAATATTCATCGTTGTGTTGACTTCTTCGTTCATTTCCGCCGTAATGAGATGAATGGCGATAAAGGCTGCTTCATCCTCAGGAAGCTCAATGCCGAACTTCTCTTTAATCTGATTCAGCGTTCTTAGACCAATCTGAAATTCTTCTTTGTAGAGCTGTTTGATTTCCCATAGCATCACGTTCTTAATTTCCATACCCTTCTGCTGTCTTTCGATGGCAAAATTGATATGGTCGGTCAAGGAAACATAAATATTCTCATTCAATTTCTTCCCTAGCTGCTGTTTGGCATATTGGATCATTTCCTCCACAATGACGACGAGTTCAATCGGCACCTCTCGCAGGAGCATTTTAAAATTAGCAGAAGTCTGCTCGTTTTTCAGCGCAAATACTTTCTCGATCCGGCTCTCGTCAACCTCGTCGCCAGGCTTTTTCTTGAATGCGATCCCCCTGCCCATAACGACCAATTCCGCTCCATCTTCCTGAAAGACGCTGATAACATTGTTGTTAATGACTTTGGCTACTTTCATTTTTTCCCGTCCTTTACACTTGGCAAGAATCGGCTGCTTGCTCCCTTATTATGTAGAACAAAAAAACCTAGTGCGCAACAAAATAAATTAAGACCTTTGATCTTAAAATTCTTGCGGCATAGGTTTTGCCTGCGGCAGCAGTTACAATCCTAACAATAATAATTTAGAACTAAGTTTAGCTTGTTCATTAGCTATTGTCAACGCTTTCAACCCCAAAAGAAGCCTTCGCATGAAGGACTTCCTTTGGGTGAAACCGTCTGATGCTTAGTCACCTAAATTCCCACCGTTAGATTGAATAACCTGCTTGTACCATTCGAAGCTTTTTTTCCTAATACGCCGCAAAGTCCCCTTCCCTTCATTGTCACGATCCACGTAAATATAACCGTAGCGTTTTTTCATTTCACCAGAAGATGCACTGACGATGTCGATGGGGCCCCAGCTCGTATAACCGATAATTTCCACACCATCTTGGATCGCTTCGTTCATTTCGGCAATATGTCTCTTCAAATAATCGATACGGTAATCATCCAGAACTTCTCCTTCGGGTGTTACCTCATCGACCGCACCCAAACCGTTCTCCACGACGAACAAGGGTTTCTGATAGCGGTCATAGAGCTGATTGGCAGTAATTCGAAAGCCTTTAGGGTCGATAGTCCAGCCCCATTCCGACTTGGCCAAATAAGGATTGGCAACAGAGCCGAACACGTTACCGCTGGTCATGTTTTTTGTCACTTCTGGATCCGTGCTTGTCGTCCGGCTGGAATAGTAACTGAACCCGATGTAATCAACGGTATGTTTCTTCAATATATCAGCATCGCCAGGCTCCATCTCAATGTTGAGCCCATGATCCCGGAAAAACCGTTTCGCATATCCTGGGTATTCGCCCCGCGATTGCACATCGATGAAAAAATAAGACTCGCGATCTTTTTCCATACCTTGAAATACGTCTTCCGGGTTGCAGGTAAACGGGTAGAAACTTCCCGCAGCCAGCATGCAGCCGATAACTGCATCCGGAATCAGCTCATGACATGCTTTGACAGCCAATGCGCTTGCGACAAGCTGATGATGAGCCGCTTGGTATTTAATTTGCATGACATTGTCGCCTTCTTTGAAAACTAGGCCCGCTCCTAAGAATGGAAGGTGAAGCAGCATATTGATTTCATTAAAGGTCAACCAATATTTTACCTTGTCCTTATAGCGCTCCAAAACGGTTTTGGCATACGTTTCGAACAAGTTGACCAGCTTGCGGTTTCGCCAGCTTCCGTATTTCTCAATTAAAGCAACAGGCACGTCGAAATGAGCCAGAGTCACTACTGGCTGAATGTTATTCTTCAGCAGCTCATCGAACAGGTCATCATAAAATTGTAGTCCCGCCTCATTCGGAACAGCATCTTCTCCTGTCGGATAAATACGAGCCCAGGATATCGAGACGCGCAACGCCTTAAAGCCCATCTCGGTGAACAACGCGATATCCTCCTTGTAGCGGTGATAAAAGTCGATCGCCTCATGAGAAGGATAGAACTCGTCCGCCAATGGCGTGAAAGACGGAACATTGCCTTTCATAATCTCTCTTCGCTTATCGCCCGTTGGGAGCAAATCAACCAAGGTTAGTCCTTTGCCATCATCAAGGTAGCCTCCCTCGGCCTGATTCGCCGCGATCGCCCCACCCCATAGGAAATTTTCCGGAAAAGCAGAATTGTACATCGATTGTTCTCCTTTCAAATGTGTGTTAGTCTCGGGCAAGATGCTAGAATATAAAAAAACCCGAACAACACCGGCACGCACACGAAGTGCAAGCAGGAGTGTTCAGGTTATGCCCGATTGGTAACATCCCTTGAATTCTATAATGTTGAATAAAGTTATATACTAAAACACTAACAATAATTCAGTTAGCTGTCAACAACCATCAACCGAATTTATATACAATCAAAATAATTCCTTATTTCTCAAACCGAAACCAGCCAAAATCGAAATTACTTCCCGGTAAAAAAATGAAAGTTACTTTCTGCATCCCTTTTATCTTCTCAAGAGCGAATTGACGTCCCTCATACCCATCGGTCTGCGTAAACTCGACGAGCTGACTGGTTTCTCCCTCTTCAGAGGCAAACCGGACATGGATCGTATTCTTGTCGATCGATGAACGACCGGAAATGATGAGCTTGCTCACCCCCTCACTTCCAAAATCCATCTGCTCGAATACGAGGGACACGTTGTTGCCGATTCCTTCGACACTATTTTCCCTTATCGTATACGTATCACCGTAGATCCGGTCGCTATGAGCAGCAATATTCTGCTCAAAGGCTCTGTTCTTCAGCACAAAGGAAAATCCTTTGATGTGCAGCTTCTGCCGTAAGACGAAGCAAATCGAAGTCACGCCGCGCAGCCTTTTGGACAAAAGGTACGTCTCCTCCTGATAGACATTCCACCTTGTCTCTTTCTGATAAATGACATCGGCCAGCAGTAAGCTTTCTTCCTCTCCTGGCATCCCTTCCCAGATTTCCAACGGATACTCTTCGCCGGATAAGGCAAATATCGGAATGGTGATCGTGTCGGAGCCGTAAGGGCCAAAATCAATCTCTCTGAATCCGACGTGAGTTTCACCGTCCCTGCTTGTAGCTATACCCCTTTCGTTCCCGTTGCCAACTTCACCTTTACTGTAGTCGTATAACCCCGCTGAAATAAATTTATACGGATCCTTATAAGCAGCGCCTAGGCCCTCAGCTGTAAACTCCAATTGGGATATCTGTTTAATTGAATCTGTTCCGTTCTTGCTCATGCAGCGTAACCGGAATTCCCCATCTCCTAGGGCTGTAATCCTTGCTTCTTGACCATTGGCTTCAACTTTGGCAATGTTCGATTCGATTCCCGCGTCGTTCACGACGGCCCATTCGACCTCCTGATAGGACGCATTTGGCGGATGGAATCTCGCCTTAACGACCATTTTCCTTCTCGCCGGATTAAATTGTTGACCAGCTTCGCTAAGCAATTCGATCTTGCGGAGCGGAATCTCCTCCCTATTCCCCATGATGCACGGCAACTTTTGATTCTCTGTACTCGCGGATACTCCCAGGAGCACAGATCCTTCCACGGAGAGAGATTCAAACTGCGCTTCTGCGCTTTCTAAACCTCGGGAAGTCACTTTAATATGCAACGCTCCAGGCTCTAAAGTGGAACCGATAATTGCCATCAGCTTGCCGCTAAACAGCCTTCTACTCCGGCCCTTGTACGGATCGTAATCGGTACTGTCCCCATTATCAAGGCCAAGCAGCCGCCCGGCTCCCATAACCTTGACCTGTACCCTGTTATTAGCATTCTCTACTGCATTCCCATCCTCATCTTCCAGTGTAATTTCTACAAAAATAAGATCTGTGCCATTGGCTATTAGCTGATCCTTGTCTGCATTTAATTTAATCTTCTTCGCATCCCTGAAGGAGCATCTTATATCCGTGGCAATGATTTGACCAGCCTCGTCATATGCGATTGCCTTCAGTTCACCTGGCGCATAAGGAACTTTCCACCAGCCGACAAGCTCGGTTCCATGCGCATGATCAAGATCATGTATGCCTACCGTCTCCCCATTGAACTGCAATTCGATTCTCGGCGCATTCGAGCAGACTCGGACATCGATCATTTGACCGGGATTGAAATCCCAATAAGGCAGAACATGCACCATTGGCTTGACCTTATAGTCCGTCCAGGCAGATTGATAAATATAGTATGAATCTTTCGGAAATGTAGCCGTATCAATTTGCCCAAAATACGAGTTCTTTGTATGGTACGGGGTCGGCTCACCGATATAGTCAAACCCCGTCCATATAAATTGCCCCAGTGAGTAAGGGGTGTCCCGTTCCGCCAAAATGCATGCCTCCGCAGATTTAGCGCCCCAGCTTGTAGAACTATTGCCAAGGGCTGAGCACTGCTCATCATCATCGGAGAGAATGGATTGTTCGAAGGGGAAATGATAAATACCTCTGCTCTGTACAACAGAGGCTGTCTCGCTACCATAAATGATCCAGTCCGGATGTTCCCTATGGTGCTGCTCATAATATTTTTCCGCATAATTATAGCCTGCTACTTTGACGATATCCGCACATTTCTGCGCATTCTCCCAAGGCATGTAGTTCGAACCGATCGTTACTCTCGCATTCTGCTTCGGATCAAATTCCAGGACGGCATCCATGAGCATTCGGGTAACTTCCTGTCCTCGCTCATCGGCATGGGTATCATAAATCTCATTTCCAATACTCCACATCAGCAGACTCGGGTGGTTGCGGTCCCGCATGACCCAGCTTTTTACATCACGTTGTGCCCATTCCTTAAAAAACCTTGCATAATCAAATGTAGTCTTCGATCTTTCCCACATATCAAATGCTTCCGAAATGACGAGCATCCCCATCTCGTCCGCCAAGTCCATCAGCTCTTTGGCAGGCATATTATGAGCTGTACGTATCGCATTTGCTCCCATCTCCTTCAAAATGGTAAGCCTTCTTCGCAATGCAGTTTTATTAAAAGCAGCACCGAGCGCTCCTAAATCATGATGTTCGCAGACCCCGTTTAATTTCATCTTTTTCCCATTGAGAAAGAATCCAAGATCAGAATTGAGGTGGACACTTCTAAATCCAATATTATGGAAAACGATTTCAATTACTTCGGCCGGCTCTTCCCGTTGATCATTCCCTTGCCCCGGCCCAACTATCTGCAGACAAGTAATGAGCTTGTAAAGATTCGGTTCATCAGTGCTCCAAAGCTTAGGCTGCTGGACGATCAACTTTTGACAATTTACGGTCGTAGGTGCGTCGGTAGCGGTTACTGTGTCTGATGTTTCAGCGATAATCTCATCCTGATCCAGAATCGCATGGGAAACGTATACCGCCTTGTTAATGCTCAACTCGGAGTCGATCTCGATCTCCCAGCCTTGTTCTATTTGTTTCGTCGAAATATAGACGCCATCGGTCACAATATGATTTCGGTCTCTCTCCTTGAGCCATACGTTACGATAAATGCCTGCGCCTGAATACCATCTGCTATTAGGGCTTTGGTGCACAACCTTCACAAGGATTTCATTCTCTCCCTCAATCAGATAATTCGTAATCTCATGCTCAAATGAGGAATACCCATATTTCCATTCACCTACAAGTTGGTCATTAACATAAACGTAAGAATCCATATATACTCCTTCAAAGCTTAGCAAAATCTGTTTGCCTTCCTGGAAAAAGTCAAATTTCTTACGATACCAGCCAATACTGTTTTCATATAGATCTAGCGTATTGTAGATCAGCCAATCATGGGGGATATCGACAGGTTGGAAAGAAAGACCTACAGCATCTTTCGTCTCTAGACCACTTTTTGCAAACTTCCATCCATCATTAAACAATGTCTTCTTATTCATGGTTGGCATGCTCGCTTTCCTCATGAATTTTAATCCAATATTAAGTTGCAAAAGTATTACTACTTCCTACTATAGCATGCTTAACAGCACGATGAAGGGGATTGGAAGCAGTTCTAAGGTTTTCTAAGCATTTTCTTTAAGCGTCTACTTTAAGGCTCACATATCGATACTAAACTGCGCGAAAAACAAACTATTACACTACTGTATTTGTCTCGTACCAAACTCTTAGAATTGCATAAGCTATACCAATCCAAATAAAAGGAGTGATATCTTTGGCAAATAGAGATGTTCGTCTTGCTCTTTGGTCTGGCAACAACTTTTCGGTTCGTCGTATTCTGCTTAGACGTGGTGGTGTAGCGATTCGTGATCTTGGAGCATTCCGGTTTAACAATGCTCTCTCAAGCTTTAGACTCAGAAACGTCGCTCAGAGTTCTCAAGTTACGTTGGTTCTATTCTCACAAATTAATTTCCAGGGTTCATTCCGTGTGTTCCGTGGCAGCCAAAACGTAGCGAATCTAAGTAATTTTAACTTTAACAATGTCACATCTTCATTAATTTTGGTAGGCCGCAACTTGACAAACAGTGAGATTGCGCAAATTCAAAACACGGCGAGACCACCACAAGACGTACTCGTTATTAGACAATAATTCCGAGAAGGGTGCCTACTGGCACCCTTTTTTTAACTATATTTTCAAATAATGCACAACCTTTCTCCTAAGTAGTAAGCCTTAAATTATTACACATTTAAACATTTATCTACAAAATGTTAATACATGATATAAATGGAGTAGTTCCTTTTATACCTCTCCTGAAATAGTTCATTATATTAAACTCGTCCTGTAAGAATAACGGCTCATATATTTTTCTCATTTCAATGCTATAATAACCCCGTTCAGTTTTTGTAGAGAAATCAATTTCTTAGAGAGGAATGGAGGGTAAACCATGATTGTGAAAGGTCACCAAAAGCTTGTCAGTCTTCTGGTTGCCTTGGTTCTGGTGGGAATTCACTCCCCCCCTGTTTATGGAGAGAAATCATTGGTTAAAGCTACATGGATATGGCAAACGGATATGATTAGGGATGGCGGGGAGCAAATCCTCAGTTTTTCCCGTAATGAAGGCATTAACTTAATTTACTTGCAGATCAATCGACAAATGCCGAGAGAAACGTACAAAAATTTTGTAAAACGTGCACATCAGGAGCAGATCAGGGTTCATGCCTTGGGAGGTGATCCAAGATGGGCACTGACGGAACATCGGGATGACATGCTTGGATTAGCTGATTGGGTTATGAACTATAACGACAACGTATCGTCGGAAGGCCGATTCGATGGCGTACATCTCGATATCGAACCGTATGTGCTTGCCCAGTGGGAAGACGATCATAATGCGATCATTTCATCCTGGGAAGGTAATCTAAAAGTATTTCTCGGCAAATTATCTGGATCAGGGCTAGAGCTAGGGATAGATATTCCCTTTTGGTTTGACGATTTCACCCTGCCGAATGGCACGAGCTTAAACGAGTGGCTCATAAATGCTTTTGACCATGTGACGGTGATGGCTTATCGGAATCAAATTGATTCTGAGAATGGTATCATTATTCTCTCACAAGATGAACTTAAACTCGCCGATAAGTTGGGAAAAAAAGTTTTGATTGCGGTGAATACCAAAGAGATGCCGCACGCAGTCCACACCACCTTTCATGGACACAGCAAGGAGCAAATGGAACAGACACTGCAGCTATTATCTACTAATCTGAGCTCTCATTCCTCCTTTGTAGGACTAGCTATCCATGATATTCGAAATTGGAAAAATATGCACAAGGATGGCGCAGGAGATGACACGCCGCCTGAAGACTCCCCTTCTCCGAAACCGGTACCCGAACCTGAACCAGCGCCAGATCCGGCACCTGATTTAGAACCTGTACCGGTGCCTGAGCCGCAGCCTGAACCCGAACCAGTCAACTGGGTGCCTGAGGCAGATGCCGTTCTACGTGATCCGATCATAAGAGGCACCTATGTTTGGGAAGCTCATGAGGTCATTGAGAACAGTCAGGAAATTCTTGATTTTGCGATGGAGAAACAACTGAATTGGCTATATGTGCGG
Source organism: Paenibacillus lentus (assembly GCF_003931855.1). Taxonomy (NCBI): domain Bacteria; kingdom Bacillati; phylum Bacillota; class Bacilli; order Caryophanales; family Paenibacillaceae; genus Paenibacillus; species Paenibacillus lentus. The sequence goes on from NZ_CP034248.1 coordinate 3,698,475, forward strand.
TTAGATTTGCAACAGCCGTTCAGCTCATACTCTTCATTTGTCAAGGAAGCAGCAGCAGCTGGAATCGAAGTGCATGCCTTAGGGGGAACACCAACTTGGGCATTAGAAGAGAATTTGCCATGGATTATGAGGCTGGTCAATTACGTAAAAGACTATAACCGCGCAGTACAAGGGGATGAACGTTTTCATGGAATCCATGTAGACATTGAACCCTATGTACTCCCAGAATGGAGAACTGATCCGCAGCAAATCATTACCGAATGGACCTCAAATATGGATGTATTCGTTAATGAACTGAAAAAGGACTCCAATCTACAGGCAAGCATGGATTTGGCAGTATGGCTAGATAAATACAAGGTTACGGGTGAAGACATGTCTCTTAGCAAGTGGATGATTGATCGTATGGATCATGTCTCTCTCATGGCCTTCCGGGATTCAGTCGAAGGATCCAATGGAATTATCGACGTTACCAAAGAAGAAATCGCGTTTGCGAATGAGCTAGGCAAGCCGATTTACATTTCGGTAGAAATGAAAGAAAGCCATGAAGGCCAGCATATTACCTTCCATGAGGAAGGGGCAGCCTACATGGAAGCAGAGCTTGCAAAGCTGCAGGAATTATTAAAGGATTCCTCGTTTAAAGGAACCCTTGTACATGCCTACATCTATTGGAGGGACGCAAAGCCATAATGCATGCTAGCATCTCTCCTTCACCCCTATGCTCCATAAAAGCATAGGGGTTCTTATCTGTTATAATCATCAATACTGAAAATTTGACTTCAAAAAAATAGACCGTCCTCTTAAGAAAACGGTCATAATCACTATAACTATGTCTCTGTCACAGAAATTCTTCTTGCAAAATCAACAAATTGGAACTTGTCCAGCCGATGTCTCGACTCCGTATATTGAAAAAGCGTCGTATCCTCCAGGTGAACATACCCCCGAACGACAACCACATGCGTATCATCTTTTAATTCCATGTACTGATGGTCCAAGTCTGTAGCTCTTTCCACGCATATCACTTTCTCTGCGTAGCTGATCTTCAGCAACAGCTCTTGTTCAAGATATTGATAAATGGAATCTGCGGCAATTTCCTTCGTCAGCTCTGGCACGACTTCGGCAAGCAAATAATCGATATCCAGAATGATGCGCTCCCCGTCGATTTCTCTGGAGCGAATTACTTTCCAGATCGGCTGATCTGCTTCGATCCGCAATTCCTTTGCAATATCATTGCCAGCCCGAACGCGTTCGGTAGCATGGACGATGGTCCGGCTCTTCTTGCCCAGTCGCTCGGACAGCTCTTTATAGCTAACCAGACCGGATATCGGAAATTTAAGCCTGCCGGTATCCAGAACGAAAGAACCCTTTCCTTTAATTTTATTGATATAACCGTTCTGAGCCAGCAGATTTAGCCCCTTACGCACGGTTTCTCTCGATATCTGGTAAGTTGCGGCCAACTCATTTTCTGAAGGCAACTTGCTTCCTGGCGGTAATACTCCTGTATCGATTTGTTCAGCGTAATCCTTGTAGAGATTCAAATATATATTATTCTTCATCACCTGATCACCAACATTATTGTATCATGATTTACGGCAATGTCATTATATCCATTCCCTGTCCTCAGGACTCCAAAGAAAGCGAAACGCGAAGCACCGGTTCTTTGTTTTGAATCGCTGCTCCTTCATATTCCTTAGCCACCTGAATCCCTTTCTGGCCGTCTGGTACAATAATCGGGGTAATCATCGGAAGTCCAGCTTGTTCAATACGCTCTTGATCGAACTCCAGCAGCAGCTGTCCTTTCGAAATGCTCGACCCAGTCTCTACATATGAAGTGAATCCTTCTCCTTTCAAGGAAACGGTGTTAATGCCGACATGAATCAATATTTGAATACCGTGTACATCCGTAAGAATCAAAGCATGCTTGCTCTTAATCAAATGCGCAACTGTTCCGTCAAAAGGAGCATAAACCTTACCTTCGGATGGTTTAATGGCAATGCCTTGACCCATTTGTTTCTCCGCAAAAGCTGGGTCAGGAACTTCAGACAACGGTACAATTTGTCCACTGATTGGAGCTGCGATTTCTATCATTCGCTGATTGGAGTTATTATTGTTCTCATTTGCAATGCGGTTTATAGTTGCATTCGTTTCTGTTTGTGGTTTCGCCACCATGCCGTCCGAACTGCTATGCACCTGTTGACTGGATTGTCTGGATACCTGATATCTACCGTACAACAGCGTCCCTGTGAAGGGGATTACAAGCACAATGGCTATTCCTAAGAAGAAGACTCCCCATTGGTTCGGAAAGATCGATAAGAAACCAGGAATGCCGCCTACGCCAATCGAAGACGCAAGTACATTATTTAGAGCTAACAATACCCCCGCAATTCCAGAACCAATCATTCCAAAGATAAACGGATATCTGTGACGGACATTCACGCCGAATATTGCTGGCTCGGTAACACCTAAGAAGGCCGAGATCGATGAAGTTACTGCTAATCCCTTAGCTTTTTGTTCTTTGGCAATAAACATCATAGCCAGGGCTGCCGCACCCTGCGCAATATTGGCTAAGGCCAGCATCGGCCACAGAAATGTCCCGCCTTGACTGCCAATCAGTTGAATATCAACGGCTAGGAAAGTGTGATGCATTCCTGTAATAACAAGCAAGGAGTATAGGCCACCATAGATAAGACCTCCTAATGCCGTAAAGGATTCAAAAATGCTGACCAAGCCTGAAGTAAGGACGTTACCTATGGCAAAAGTGACCGGACCCACGACGATAAATGCAAGGAATCCGGTAACCAGCAAGGCTACAGGTGCCACAACAAGCAGCTTAATGGAATCATGCACTCGCTTGTTCAACAGCTTCTCTATCTTCGCTAATATATAAGCCGAGACAAGCACTGGCAATACCTGGCCCTGATAACCGATTTTCTCCACTTCAAATCCGAACAGATTCCACACCGGAACAGTACCTGCCAGCTTGGCATCGGCATATTGATAGGCGCTCATGAGATCCGGATTGACGAGAATCAAACCTAATACGATACCTAGCAGCGGACTTCCACCAAATTGCCGAACCGCTGACCACCCGATCAGCACCGGCAGAAAAGTAAAGGCCGTACTTGCAATCAGATTAATAATCGAAGCTACGTCTGCCCACTCTGGATGCACTTCAATTAAAGATTGACCTGGGTAAAAAATATCTGGCCCAGTCAATATATTATTAATTCCAAGAAGCAGACCTGCCATCACGATGGCGGGCAAAATCGGAATGAATATGTCGGCAAGCGTCTTAATTGCTCGTTGCAACGGGTTCTGTTTCTTACTCGCGAGCGTTTTTACATCATCCTTGGACGACCGAGCCCCACCGGTAAGATGAATCATCTCATTGTAGACTTGATCAACGAGCCCGGGCCCGATCACAACTTGAAATTGGCCTTGGGTGAAGAACTGTCCTTTTACGAGCTCATTTTCATCCAAAGCCTTGGAATCAACCTTACTTTCATCCGCAAGGGCAAATCGTAATCTGGTTACGCAATGCGTAGCGGCTTCAATATTATCTTTACCGCCAACGGCCTCAATGATCCGCTCTACATTTTTGCGATCTATGTTTGCCATTATCATCGGCTCCTGACTTTTAAAAAATAGTAGTTCATATCATTAAATAATTCAATTAACGGTGTTAATTAACCACATATATGAGCCAAATGGTGGCAACTTCACGCTAACCGCTAATTCCGGCGCCTTTTCCGTATTGCCGAGGAGCAGCTCTTTTGAGCTTGCTGTCGATAGAGTTGCAGCGAACTTGACAGGAAGCTCGAATCGTACTTCATTTCGGCTAAAATTCGAGATAACAACTAGAGATTGCTCCTTATTTTTTCTTGTATAGGCATAGACCTGAGGATGTTGTTCATCAAGACGAGTGTATATACCGTCCGTCAGCACCACGAGATTTTTACGCAGCTCGATTAATTTCCTGTAGTGATGATATATCGATTTCGGATCTTCCACCTGCGACCGCGCATTGATGGTTGGATAACGCTCATCGATCTTAATCCAAGGGGTACCCGTCGTAAAACCTGCCTGCTCGCTATCGTCCCACAGCATTGGCAGACGTGAGTTATCTCTAGAACGTACCCGTACGATATGGGCTGCCTCTTCTGCCGTTTTTCCTCTTTGTTGAAGAATTTCATACATATTACGCGATTCGATGTCGCGAAATTCCGAGATGTCGCCCCATTTTGGATCAGGCATTCCTATTTCTTCACCCTGATAAACATAAGGCGTCCCCTGTAAGCCGTGAAGTGTGGTAGCTAGAAGCTTAGCGCTTTCCACCCGGTATTCGTCATCGTCGGTAAACCTTGTGAGTGCTCTTGGTTGGTCGTGATTGTTCAAGAATAGCGCATTCCAGCCTCCGCCCTGCTGCATGCCGATTTGCCAATCAGAGAGCAGCTGCTTCAGCTCCTCAAAATCATACGGCTTTAACTCCCATTTTTGACCATTCGGATAATCCACCTTCAAATGGTGGAAATTGAAAGTCATGGAGAATTCATTCTCCTCAGGCTTCGAGTAACAAATACAATGCTCTAACGTCGTGGATGACATTTCTCCTACCGTAACCAGATTATAGGGCCTGAACACTTTTTCATTCAGCTCTTTCACGTATTCATGAACACGAGGCCCATCCGTATAGAATCTGCGGCCATCTCCAGGAGGAATGGAACCGTCATCATTCGGAAATCGCTGATCCTTGGAAATCAAGTTAATGACATCCATACGGAACCCGCTTACACCTTTCTCCGCCCAGAAGGTAAGTATATCCACGACCTCTTGTCTAACCTTCTTGTTCTCCCAATTCAGATCCGCTTGCGTTTTATCGAACAGTGTTAAGAAATATTGCCCTGTTCCTTCATCATACTGCCATGCGGAACCGCCGAATTTAGATTGCCAATTATTTGGCGGACCTCCGTCTGGGGCTGGATCCTTCCAAATATAATAGTCGCGATAGGCGTTATTCCGAGACGATTTCGCCTCTTTGAACCATCGATGCTCAGTGGATGAATGATTCACCACTATATCAATCATCAAGTGCATGTCTCTAATTTTTAGCTCACGTACAAGTTCGTCAAAATCTTCCATTGTGCCAAATGCTGGATCGATGTTGTAATAATCCGCTACATCGTAACCGTTATCATTTTGCGGAGATACATAAACAGGCTGCAGCCATACAATATCGATCCCTAATCCTTTTATATAATCCAGCTTCTCAGTAACTCCACGAATATCTCCTGTTCCCCGGCCGGTCGTATCCTTAAAGCTCTTTGGGTATACTTGATAAACTGTTGAAGTTTTCCACCAATCTTGAGGTTGGTTTCCCTTAATCTGCACGAAGCTTCCCTCCCCTTCATCTTGTATATACAGGTCGCGCTTAAGTTATATTATACCTGTATATACAGGCTGTCAACCTATAAATATAAATACCCACTTTTTACTAAAGAGACTAATATTTTTGGTTAGAATTAAAAAAGTATACAGCACCGCACATTCACAAATATGACAAAAAAGCCTTCCCTAGGGGAAGGCTCTGCTGCTCTTTATGTTTCCGTTCTTTCAAATGTAATTTTCGATTTTCGATGCCTTTTTGGGATCGCCACTAATTCGATGAGAAGAAGCCTGCTGAAATTGATCTGCCATTTGAGCTAAATGTGCAGAAACCGCAATCTGTTTACGGAAATGAGGTTGCCGATTTGTTTAGGATGAATCGCCTATGACGGAGACACAAGCTGAATGGACGCTGATGCTACCTCACGCCCATTAACCAGCAGAACAATCCGGTGTTGGCCAGGATAATGGCGGCGGGTGGTCAGATCCTTCCAGCTATGTTCCCGCGAGCCTTCAAGTTGAGCTCCTCCGGGCAAGTCTCTATCTGCCAAACGGAATAATTTGCGCGAAGTCAGGCCATTAGCTTTTACAAAATCGATGCCGTATTCGATGCGAACGCGTACAGGACTATTTTCGCGAAATTGAATGGTATAGTTCAGCATGCTGCTCTCGCCAATCTTCAATACATCTTGGTCGACGGATAGAGAAACGGAAGTTATAAGTTCTTCTATATCAACCGACTCTGTGTAACCAAATAACTTCATGATTTCGGGTTCCGCTTTACGAATCATTGTGCGGCAACCATGACGTACGATCCAATCGGTGTCCGGATTGTCACCTAGCCACTCACGAGCGAGACCTATAACGACCGCGGGATGATCTTTAGCGATATCATTTAAATTATTGGCAACGCTTTTGCGGACATATAGCGATGAATCGGCCTTCAGCTGCTCAAGCAATGCCAACACAGGACTCGGATCACGTTTAAACATGGGCAAGGCCTGTCCCCAGGGCAAGCGTGGTCGACAGCCCTCACTGGCAAGACGGCGTACATGCTCGTTAGAATGCTTGGCCCAAACCATCATTTGCTGCATCATCCGTTCGGGCTCACGCAGCAGAAATTTGCGAACCGCAAACTCGGCGGATGACTTCGAAGTAAACCGTTCCAATGCTTGCATAGAGAGTTCCCAATGCTCGTTCGATTGACCATGGACTTCAACATAATCTGGAAAAAACAAATAGGGAAATCCGACGCATTCCTCGTCTATCATATAAAGAATTTGAAGGGCCTCTTCATAATTGTCGGGAAGATGCTGTCCCAACGTAGAGCTGATACGGCGTATTCTATCTTTAAGCTCTAGTTCATTCCAGGGATCAATCATTACGTCCTCAATAAATCTGCCAGGATCAAAGCTGCTATAAGCTTTCTGCATTTTGTTGCCGAATTGATATAGAAAATCTACGTTATACATCGATTTTAATGACTCAGCCATTACTAATCTCCCTTACGAACTTATAAACTTATTTAGAATTATACTCTGTTTTTATATCTTTTCGAGTGTTTAATCTATTTCACCGAAACTCCTCGAAAAGCATCATTCCAGTACGAATCCCGCCAAGCTTCATCATCGATTTCTAGATTTACGTCTACACCGCAAATGCCATCATCTAACCAATCATGTTCAACGAGTCTAGCTTCCTTCGTATAATTAATGATTAGAAGAGTCACCTTGCCTTTAACTAGCGAAGCCAGACTATCTCTCAAGCGTATCGCTTCCTCATAGCTGCAGCGCTCACGGACAAACAATGCCGAGTCGCTCTGGGAAGCCAAGCTAATAAAGCGGCTGATGCGTCGATCCAATTTCGCTTTAAAATCATTATAATTAGTGATCATCTGATTATCGCCGGAACAAGGAAAATCGTGAAAGGAATGGGCGTTGTACACTGTATCCTTAACCGAAAAAAATCCATTATGCTTGCCGAGAATTTCTAAATTCCGTTCTTCCATATACCCATGGAATCGTTGATCTAACAAACGAATGACATCTTTTACTTCATGAATAATCACCCAATCAATGGGTGCTGAGAAAGTTCGGAGCGATAATCTCTTCAATTGGTAAGCAACCATGCAATTATAACCAAGGCTCATCACGAAATCATACGGGCGCTGCATTTCAGATCGTCTCATGTTTATACCTCCCTATGAATACCGATTACTAATATCATATTCACGCCTGATATAATGAACTAGATATTCGTAGGGTGGCAAACAAATATTTTTAGTAGAGTAGATTCATCGTTTAATGCAAATAAAACTCCTGTCTCTTAAAAAGACAGGAGCTTCATATCCTGAATCAATTCTATTCTAGCTTTATACCGCCAAGACTTGCTCCTTTAACAAACAAACGCTCGATATTTTTCTCGACCACCGGATCAGGAATGAGCGGTGGTGCTTGATGCGGCTTAATGCGGGCATCAATGATTACATTATCGCAAGCCCAGTGCTTGTTATCGTAATAGCTGTTCACCCCATAAATATCATGGGAAGGATTGCTCCGTGTGAAGGTGACCCACAGAAAATTGCCCAGTGATGCGCTTAGAAACTCGCTGTCATCACAAAGAATAATCATCGGGCAGGACGGAAACTCTCCTCTTGCAGCAATCGCCCTGGTTAGGTCGTCCATTTCCTTATTCGCGCTGACATAATCCTGAAACGCCGACCCCTGCATCGCGACGATGCCTGGCATGATAAATCGTACGTTTTCATAGCCGCGAATCCCCTTCAGGCCGTCCGGCACTTCGGTGCATAGTTCTCTTTTTTTATCTCCACAAGCCGCAAAAACAACCTTACTTCCAGTATTCAGCCCTGTTCCGGAATAATCCAGTGTGTCGATCGTCGTATTCGTTTGGAAATGGATATCCCGATGCAGATCGATGCGCTCCAGAATGTAACTTAAGAACTCGACCTCGCGGTACGTGCTGAGCGGCTGCTTCTCTTCCGCGGTAATAAATAAATATTTTGCCAAGCTTAGTTGATTCGTTCCCAAAATATGATTAGCAATGGTTAACAGCTCGGCAGGCTGTTTAACTTCCTGATACGGCGTATACCGCTCGCTGCCGATCGCAAACAACAATGGATGCACGCCCGCGGCGTCCACCGCCTGAACTTCCTTCACGCCTGGAACCTCCAGCTTAACGGCATCTCCAGTCAGCTCATGGATCAGCTCTCCAAACGCCGTGTCTTCTTGCGGAGGTCGTCCCACGACCGTAAACGGCCAAATCGCATTCGGCTTAGCATACACTTTCTGTATCTTCATTACCGGAAAAGGATGAATCAGGCTATAATACCCTAAATGATCACCAAAAGGTCCTTCAGGCTTCGTCTCACCGGGATGAATTTCGCCCGTTATGACAAAATCAGCATCATGGCTAACGCAATAGCCGTCAGCATAGCCATAACGAAAGCGCCGACCAGAGAGCATGCCCGCAATCGTCAGCTCGCTCATCCCCTCCGGCAGCGGCATGACCGCAGCTAAAGTGTGCGCCGGAGGACCCCCGACAAAGCAGCTCACCTTTAAGGGAACCCCCTGCTTATTCGCCTTATCCTGATGGATGCCGATGCCACGGTGAATTTGATAATGCATGCCGACATCCTTGTTAATTTCATATTCATTGCCGCTCAGTTGTACCCGATACATGCCTAGATTGGAATTCATGATGCCCGGCTTGTCCGGATCTTCCGTGTACACCTGGGGCAGGGTTATAAACGCACCGCCGTCCATCGGCCAATGATGAATTTGCGGCAAATCGGAAATTTGAATTTCTTGCAGGTTCGCTGGCAGTCCGCTGCGCTTTTTTAACGGCAATGCTGTAAGCGCTGCAAAAGCTGAGCTCATGCTCTGAATTGGCCTCTTCAATGCCCTCATCGGATCGTTGCGCAAAGCGATTACATTCTCCGCAGCCTGCCAAGTATTGCGAAAAATAAATTTGCTCCGCTCGATGGTACCAAACAGATTGGAGACAGCGCGATACTTCGTACCCTTTACGTTTTCAAATAATAATGCCGGGCCACCTGCTTCATATACGCGCAAATGAATGGCGGCCATTTCCAAATAAGGATCTACTTCTTCGCGAATACGAACCAAGTGTCCGTGCCTCTCCAAATCAATGACGCATTCTTCCAAGTTGCGATATTTCATATGTTAAGCTCCATCCATTCCTAAGAGATATTCCTTATCAGATTTGTCACACTACAGCGACAACGTACTCTCATCATGATAACATATCAGGTGCTACTCATAGTAGTTTAATACATAGAAATCCCCCAAACCTCCTTCAGAGTAGAAAGTTTGGGGGATGAGCGATAGGATCAGTCCTCCAGCTCCACGTTATGGTATACCTGCTGGACATCTTCCAAATCTTCCAATGCATCGATTAATTTTTCGAATTGAGCTTGCGCATCTTCAGGAAGGCTTACGTAGTTCTGAGCCAGCATCGTCAGTTCTGCTACGGTAAACTCTGATATGCCCGCTGCACGGAATGCTTCCTGCACAGCGTGGAATTGATCCGGCTCCGCATAGACGATGACATCATCCTCTTCCTCTATGATGTCCCTTACGTCCAAGTCTGCTTCCATTAAGATTTCAAACACTTCATCTATCGTTTTATCGGCTACACCGATAACCGCTGTAGCATCAAACATATAGGAAACCGATCCACTTACTCCCATGCTGCCGCCATTTTTGTTAAAGGCTGATCGTACCTCAGGAGCCGTCCGATTCACGTTATTCGTCAGGGTGTCGACAATAACCATGGAGCCGTTTGGCCCAAAGCCTTCGTATCTCAACTCTTCATACGTTTCCTCTGAACTTCCCTTAGCTTTATCCAGGGCTCGGTCGATAATGGCTTTAGGTACATTATATGTCTTAGCCCGTTCAAGCACGACCTTCAGAGCCCGATTCGATTCAGGATCTGGCTCTCCCTTCTTGGCAGCTACATAAATCTCAACGCCAAACTTCGCATATATACGACTCGTATTTGCATCCTTGGATGCTTTCTTCTCTTTAATATTATTCCATTTACGACCCATGATGTTCCCGCTTTCTTTTATTATTTTTCGTTCCTATTATAACATCTTCCCGCAGATTGAAAAATTCGGATCAACTCATATTTTAAAAAAATGGGATGTACACGCTCGTACGCGTTCCAATGCTTCTGAAAGAGAGATGCTTTCCTTCACACCCAGGCGCCGTTCCATAAACTCCACAATTCCATCTGAGGCACCTTTGCCAACCATGATACGAATCGGAATGCCAATCAAATCCGCGTCCTTGAATTTCACCCCCGGCCGTTCAGCTCTGTCATCCAGCAGAACCTCTACCCCATGATTAACCAAGCTATCGTATAACTGCTGCGCAATGCCCATCTGCTCTTCATTTTTCACGGAAATAGGGATAATATGAACCTGCATAGGCGCGATAGATATAGGCCAGATCATACCATCCGCATCATGATGCTGTTCAATTACAGCCGAAAGGATTCGCGACACCCCAATTCCGTAGCAGCCCATGATCAATGCGCGGGAATGGCCAGAAGCATCTAGATATGAAGCGTCCAACTGTTCGCTATATTTTGTCCCGAGCTTAAACACATGTCCGATTTCAATGCCTTTATAGAATTTAAATCTCCCTTGCTCGCAGCGCGGACAACGATCTCCTTCCATAACATTGCGAAAATCGCCGACATGCTTCAATGGAATATCTCGTCTGACATGAAGATTTCTATAATGGTAATCTAATATATTTGCTCCTGCAATCGCTTTTGTCATATTGAGGACCGCTTGATCGAGCAATACAGGCAGCGATGAATCTTTAGGCCCGACGAATCCCGTGGCAACACCCGTTAATGTCATTACTAGTTCCGAATCCGCGATGCTAATCGTTTCTGCTCCCAGATAACTTTTAACCTTCAACTCATTGACTTCATCAATTCCGCGTACAACGACAGCCACGGCTTGGTCATCTGCCAAAAATACTACGGTCTTGAGTATTTCCTCTGGCGTAATGTGCAGCTCGTGAACCAGATCATCGATCGTGCGCAGATTCGGTGTATAGAATTTCTCGACTGCTAAGACTTGATCAGCGCTAAACTCGCCTTGTGTTCGTATTATTTCATCGTTGAAGCTATCTTGGCCGACTCCGCTTTTTCCAGATTCGCTGTATAATGACAGTGAGAGCATGTAACAACAGTATCCTCGCCAATATCTGCTAATGCCATAAATTCATGGGTCTCTCCTTCACCTCCGATCACTCCGGCATCCGCCTCAACCGCTCGAAAATCCAATCCACAACGGTGAAATATTCGCTCATAAGCGCGGTACATCCTCCAATAAGATTGATCCAAACCCTCCCAATCCAAATCGAAGGAATAGGCATCCTTCATCAAAAATTCCCTGCTGCGCATAAGCCCAAACCGAGGACGCCGCTCATCGCGATATTTCGTCTGAATTTGGTACAATATTACCGGCAGCCTGCGGTAAGAATTAATTTCACTTCGCATTAGCATAGTGATGACTTCCTCATGAGTAGGACCAAGAACGAATTCACGATCATGTCGATCCTGTATCCGAATTAATTCCGGCCCATAGAGCGAGTAGCGGCCAGATTCTTTCCACAGCTCAGCTGGCTGCATGGCTGGCATCAGCAGCTCCTGCGCACCTGCACCATCCATTTCGTCTCGAACAATTTGCTCTATTTTGCGAAGTACGCGTCTTCCCAATGGTAAATACGTATAAATGCCCGACGCCAATTGACGGATAAATCCGGCACGAATAAGCAATTGGTGACTGACGGCCTCCGCTTCTCCAGGCGATTCACGGAGCGTGTTCAACAGCAGCTCGCTTTGTCTCATACATAACCCCTCCTCATTTTTAGCAGCACAATAAAACAAAAAGACACATCCGTCAGGGACGAATGTGTCGTGGTACCACCCTATTTATGACCGAAGTAAGCTGAATAAGCAAACCGATCCTCAAGACGTTAACGGCGTAAGCCGGCAACGGTTAGTCTACGATCATCAATAGCATTCCCGCCACAGCTCGCAAGGTAGGAGGCGGTTCGCACGCAATGGGAAGCCTTTCAGCCGAGGGCATTCCTCTCTGGACGGCGAAACAAGAACCGCTGCCTTGGTCTAAGCTTTTTTTTGATATGTTAATTCACTATTTCAAGCTAAAAATCGCACTTTTATAAGGTACAAATTACATGAGAGTAGAAAATTAGTCAATAACAATCGTTGCTGTGATCATAACCACTGCCGTCATAAATACAATGGAATTTCTTTGACGCCTCTTACGATCATACCTGGACGCCATTCGAGCTCGCTCGTGTCTCCTTTTAGGCGAACATCTGGATAACGCTTCAGCAGGCTGTTGATGGCGATTTCTCCTTCTAACCGTGCAAGCGGAGCACCGAGACATAAATGAATGCCTTTACCAAAGGCAAGATGCGGACTCTTCTCTCTCGTGATATCAAAAAGATCGGGATCGCTGAATTGCTCAGGGTCACGGTTGGCTGAGCTTAAGGATACAATAACCAGGTCACCTCGGCTCATCGATATTCCCTTAAACTCCAAATCTTCCTTTACCCAGCGGGAGGTGCTGAACTCAACAGGACCGTTATACCGAAGCATCTCTTCGATCGCCGTATGAATCAGCTCGGGCTTGTTCTGCAATAAACGGAGCTGATCCGGATGCTGAAGCAGCGCAAGCATGCCATTACCAATCAAATTGACCGTGGTTTCATGACCCGCAATGATGAGCAGCATGACCAGATTGTACAGTTCATCCTCGGAAAGACGATCTCCTTGCTCCTCGGATACGATCAATTGGCTGATCAAATCATCGCCTGGCTGTTTTCTTGCTTCCGCAATCCACGCCCTAAGATACTCCCTGAATTCCAGTATCAATGCGCGCATTTCCTCATCGCTTTCCCGACCCGAGTGTTCAATGAGGGCATTCGACCATACGCGGAATTTATCCCGATCGGATTGCGGTACCCCTAGCATTTCGCTAATAACAATTATCGGCAAAGGAAATGCGTAGTCATCGATTAAATTTATAGCCTCCTTTCCTTCTACCGCTGCTAACAGTTCATCTGCAATTTGCTGAATTCGTCCCCTCATCCCGGAAATCAACTGCGGCGTAAAAGCTTTCTGCACCAAGCCCCGCAATCTCTTATGATCGGGTGGATCAGAGAACAGCATATTATCTTTAATAAAGATCACATCCTCATCCAGACCTGCATTCCTCATATCCTTCACGAAACGGGGATCCTTCAAGGCCAAGACAGCATCCTCATACCTGCTGATGATCCAACCGGATTGCCCGTCCGGGAACAGCATGCGCATAATCGGTTGATGATCTCTCAACTGGGCGTACGTCGGAAAAGGATCCTGGGTAAATGCCTCCGTGAACAAATTCTCACTTAAAGATTGATTGGTTTGCATTGGAATCGTCCCCTCTCTCTCCATCGTTCAGAAATTGTAAAGCCATTACATGAAAATATTACCATGACGCTCGATGGAATAGCAAATAAACACAATTCTACCTATTTTTATGAATAAACATGGACTACGTATTCTATACAATGTAGATAGTCATATAGCCGGTTTGGCTGTTCATACCATCGATCAACTGGTATCTTTATATGGGAAGGCCATCCGCATTCATTATGATGTCGGAAGTAACCAACTATGATAGGTTATGTAAAGAGTTATAATGGATTTGCTTCAATAAGCCGAAGCCTGTGCAAGACGATGAAGTATTGTATGTTTTAAGCGTACTGAATGACGGAATAACTGTAGAGGAGGAGGCAAAATCATATTATTAATGCCATTAACCAATTTCAATTAATATAATTAATTAATGAGCAAACCCTATATATAGCACAATAATTAATCAGATGAATCAAAATAACAATTCGTCTGCTTATTATGAAGGGAGTTTTTCAAATGAACATTGCAACGATAGGAACAGGATTCATCGTCGATACATTTCTGGCAGCAGCAAAACAAATCAAGGACATCCATTGCGTAGCCATGTATTCTCGTAACAAGGAAACCGCTCAGCCTCTGGCCGAAAAATACGGCATTCCTGTCATTTATACAGAACTTGACGCTCTCATGGCAGATCCGAAGATTGATTTCGTGTATATTGCTTCGCCGAACAGCTTGCATTGTGAACACGCTACCTTAGCCCTTGAACATGGCAAGCACGTCATCTGCGAGAAGCCCTTCACCTCTACGGTAGCCGAGTTGGATCGCCTCATCGCTCTAGCAAAGCATAAGAACCTCATGCTGTTCGAAGCCATTACGACGCTTCATTTGCCGAATTACCAGCTAGCAAAGGAACAGCTCGCTCAGCTGGGTGCGATCAAATTCATTCAATGCAACTACAGCCAATATTCGAGCAGATACAATCAGCTCTTAAACGGCGAAACACCAAACGTGTTCAGCACGGAATTCTCCGGCGGCGCTTTGACCGATATCAATATCTACAATTTACATTTTGTCATGAACATGTTCGGGGCTCCTCAGTCGGTAAGCTACACGGCCAACAAGCATCCAAACGGCATAGATACCTCCGGAATCCTGGTGCTGAAATACTCTGATTTTATCGCACAATGTGTGGGATGCAAAGATACAAACAGCATGAATTTCGTACTCATTCAAGGCGAGAAGGGTTATCTTCATGTGGAACATGGAGCCAACGGCTGCCGGAAGCTGATTTTGCATGCTAATGGACGAGAGACCCTTTTGAACGCGCAAACCAACGAGAATTTGCTCTATTATGAGTTGACTGCCTTCAAGCAAATGTACCAAGCGCAAGATTATCAGCAGTGCCATCAGTTGTTAGACCACAGCCGATCCGTTATTGAAACGGTCGTACAAGCCCGCCAGGATGCGCAAATCGTCTTCGCCGCAGATACGCTGTAAATTATTGATTTTCCATAAATTTAGGAAGGATAGCTCCACCAAGTTGGTACCTATCCTTCTAACCTCCTTCATAAGAAATCATATTTCAATTTCTGAATAAGCATGATCCACACATCCTCTTTGTTCAACATCCACGGTGCCTGATTTTAATCCCATTTTAAAACGAATAGTCTAACAGATAAACATATTTGATTCATTCATCATATAAAGATGTATGGAGATTTACCAAATATGAGAGGAGAATAATGACTCGACCATGAATTCGCATAAAATATGCTTCATTTATTGCGTTAATCAACAAGACTTACTACAAGAGTCGATTCACCATATTTCGGCTCTTCATATTCCGGAGGGATACGAAATTGAAATTATTTCGATACCCACAGCCAAAAGCATGACCTCTGGCTACAACAAAGCAATGTCCAAATCCAATGCTAAATACAAAGTTTATCTTCACCAAGATGTCTACATCACTCACAGAAACTTTCTAATCGATATGATCCAGATTTTCAAGGATAACCCGCAGCTTGGATTGATGGGCGTAATCGGCTCTGCCTATGTCCCGCCAAGCGGAATGTGGTGGGATGCCGGAGAGAATTACGGCCAGGTCTACGCCAGCCACTCTGGAAACATGGAGCTGCTTGCTTTTAACAATAGTAGGGAAGGTCACTCTTACCAGCGTGTCGCTGCAGTAGATGGATTACTAATGATGACGCAGTCAGATATTTCTTGGCGCGAAGATTTGTTTGTGGACTGGGATTTCTATGACTTATCGCAATGCATGGAATTTGCTAGAGCCGGTTATGAGATTGGCGTTCCTTCCCAAGATACCACGTGGGTTATTCACGACTGTGGCGTAGCTGATCTATCCAAATACGAGGAGAATCGCATACTGTTTATTCAGGAATATTATGATGATATACGTGAGGATTTCATTTCTTATTATGAAAGAACTCGCATGGAACTTGCACACGACTCAACCTCTTCGGTCGAAATAAACCTACCTATCATTGAGAAGCATTCACAAGAATATAAAGCAAGTCCCGGTTCCAAAATAGCAATCAAAAAGGAGCGCTGCATCATCATGAACTTTAACGGTAAATATCAGTTTTCCGAGCTGCTTGAAATCGTCAAGAAAACGGAAGGTTACTTAATGGAGCTTGAAATTCTTGCCCTCCTTCACTTGCCTCTACTTGTAGATCACCTGGCCGGTGAAATCGTTGAAATCGGTACCTTCAAGGGGAAGAGCGCGATAGCTCTTGGACTAAGCAGCCAGCACTTGACTACACGCAAACGTTCCATTCATATCATCGATCCCTTTTATCACCCTGCATTACCCGTAAACTATGAAGATGATTTTGACTTGAACATCCGCAATGCCGGTCTGGAACCTCACATTTTGAAAATAAAAAAACCTAGCCAAGAAGCATACGATGACTGTCCTGCTGAGATTGCAGCGCTCTTCATTGACGGAGATCACAGTTATGATGGGGTTATTCATGATATAGTCCACTACGCTTCAAGGGTTGTTCCTGGTGGAATCATAGCTTTCCATGACTACTCTTATACGGATTGCCCAGGGTATGAATGGGCGGAACTGCCGGGTGTCACCAAAGCAGTGGATGAGATGTGCGCACGAAATGAGTATGCTTATTTGTGTGACTATAACAGCATGCGACTTGTCCGTAAGCTGTAAGGCATGGATTGCAAAGCATGCCCTCTAAGCGCCGTCTTGCCATTATCGATTCTAAATTCCCTTGGAAGCTCAGCGGGTTTCGTTATTGGGAGAACATCCAGTTCCATACTCTGCGCCCAGATACTCTTTTTTTTGCTACAGAACCCTATTCAGATGATTTCCCAGCGGCTGTTCATCCCTTTTCACAGTTTAAGGATTTAGCTGTTTCTGAAGAAATCACCGATGTCTATTGCGTCTTTTTAAACATGGTCTTAAGCTTGCTGGGGAAGTGTACCCTGCCTGATGGAACTCATATGCCTGGCTCTAATCCCTATTTGGATATTCAGTCATTCTTAGTTGAACGGCAAATCAAGCTACACACGACGCTGTACCCCGGTGGGGGTCTCGTTCAAGAGACTAGACCGGAATTCCTGGAACTAGTAAACAACCATTGTTCAACCATCTTTACTAATATCGAAGATATTCTCTCAAAAATTGATAAAAGCATCTATCAGCCTGTTGTAATTAATACGAATTTTTATAATTACATCGCAAAATCATGGACGTGTCCCATACAACTGGTTTTTAGCGCTTTTAATTATCCCAGAAAGGGATTCCCATTGCTTATCGATACTTTCAATCGGCTTGATTCAGATGATTTTCATCTCCATATTGTCGGAGACTGGGATAATCAGCTTGCTCAATTAACAAATCAACGTTTTACCTTTCATGGGGTAATGGTCCCTGAACAATTGAAATCGCTCTACCAAAGCTGCGAGGTGTTCATTAATTGCAGTACGAGTGATGGTATGGCATTGGACGGTTTTCCAACTACCGCTGCTGTGGATGCCATGTCTACCGGATGTCTTCTCGTGACGACCAATCCTCGGAATGACCAGCTCATACTGCAGGAGGGAATTGACTATCTCAAAATAAACCCTGACGAAGACTCCCTGTTTCACGCTCTATGTTGGATCAGGGATCATGTCCGAAAAGCAAGGCATATAGCGACCCATGGCGCAAAAACAATCCAATCCAGGTTTCAAATGGAACAGATCGTAAAAGAAAAGCTCTCTCATATGCTCGGCAATCGTTAAAGCACAATTCAATATAAAAAAAATCCCCTTTAGCAAGCATCGATTTCAGCCAGCTGAATGGCCAAAAAATCACTGTTTACCAAAAGGGGATTTCAAATTAGGGCGCTGTCCTTGTTTTTTTATAAATGGCAGGAACTCCTGCATACAGCGTTTGTGGTGGAACGTCATTTTTAACGAAAGAGCCACCTCCGACCAATGACCAAGCTCCTAACGTTAACTTTTCGCGGATAGCCGAGCCTGTACCGATGAAAACCCCTTCCTCTACGGTGACATTGCCGCTAATATTAGCCCCAGGTGAAATCGTGCAATAATCGGAAACTGACACATCATGCGCAAGCGTCACATTCGTATTGACAATGACAAAATCGCCAATATTAACGTTAATGCTTACGATCGTTCCGGCGCAAAGAACACTGTTCACGCCAATCTGACTGCTGCGAGGCACATGTACAGAGGGATGCACGAGCGAATCCGCTAGTCGAAACCCGGCTTCCCTCGTTTTGAATGCAAACCTTCTTTTGAGAGTAGGCTCGCCAACTCCTGTGCAAATAATCTCAGCTTCATTTCTGTATTTAGCAACATGCGTAATATCACCCAGCACAGGAACTTCATCGATAATTTGTCCTTGCATTTCTATGCGCTCATCCAGGTAGCCAATGACTTCCCGTCCCAGTACTTCGCATAGGGCAAGAATTTCTCGCCCCATGCCACCGCAGCCCCAAATGATGAGCTTAGCTTTATTCATGGATCAGACTCCTGACAATCCGTTCAATTTGCTCCTGGCTAATGTCTTCCCAGACAGGCAAGCTCAGAATACGCCGACTAATATCCTCCGTAACCGCGAGTGATGTTCGTGGCTGAAGTTCAAACATCTTTTGCCGATGACAGGGCGGCGAGAAATAAGTCCTTACTTGAATGGCGGATGCATGCAGTTTATTCACATAATACTGATTCTCTTGTCCTGATGGACATAACAGTGGATAGAACTGATAAGCTACTTTGCCCTTCACAGCCTGAAAGTTCCATCCTGCTTCAGCCAGCTTATACTTATTCCACGCTTCCTTATACCATTCTCCAATTTGCTCTCGGATTTTAATTTTTTCAGGGAAAACATCTAAGGTCGCCAGTCCAACTGCCGCCGCATATTCCGAAATTTTTCCGTTCAATCCCAATTGTCCTGAGACTCGCTCTTCATTAAATCCAAAATTTGTAGAGTATCGTATGCGTTGAATCAATTCACGGTTTCCGCTATAGACGATTCCCCCTTCTCCAATGCCAAAAGATTTCGTAGCATGGAAGCTGTATACCATAGCTCCTCCAAAGTGGAAGACGTTGTCCTCCTGCATCGTTGTCCCAAAGCTTGATGCCGCATCGATCACAACGGGGATGCCTCGCTGGATCAACGAATCATAATATTTCAGATCAAGCTCAGTGCCAAATGTCGCATAAGGAACGACGACGGCCACTTCATCCCCGAGTTTCTCCAAGGCCACCTCAAGCATATGTTCATCCATGCACCAATGATCTTTATCGATATCGATATAATAGGGCTCTAACCCGCACCATAAAGCACTAAGCGGTGTTGCAGGAAAGGTAAAGCTGGGCATTAGAGCATATTTGCCCGGCCGCTTTTGTTGCGATATGGCTAAAAGAAGACCTATGGTCGCATTGCTTACCGTTACTACGTCCCCCTCATTATTGAAATACTGCTGAAGAATCTGTTTTTCAAACCTCTTATTCAAAGGGCCATTGTTCGTATATATTCTTGAAGCATCAATTTCGTCCAAATAACGCTGATAGTACTGCCTGGGGACGACCTTCGGCTTAAGAAACGGAATAAACTCCATAACCATCACTCCCCTTAATGCTTCTTTGTCAACGGTTCAGGATATCTTGCCGTCTTGATCCCGAGTTCCAGCATACGCCTAACTTTGTTCCAATCCCCGGGCTCATTCAGCAGGTAGCATTGTGGATCCCAGGGAATACATTTTAACCAGTGATGATAAAACATAGATGAAGTCGTAATTTTGGCGCACATTAACGGCTCTGCATCATTCATCACCCATTGTTCCGGGACGACTTGATAGTAAAAGGGATGATAAATCAAGTCGGCGCGAGTTTCCTTCGCAAAGTTTACTAATTTCTCAATTCGGTCAGCAGCAAATTCATCATCATCGTCCAAATGAGTTATAAAGTGGCCGGTAGCCAGCTCCAATGCCCGATTCGTCGGTATACTCCCCGCCACAAGCCATCGTTGATAAGTCTCGGCAGGATACTCTCCCCGACTCGCCCTGTTTTCAAAATTAATTCTAGGATCATTGAATTTGCGTACTATTTCTTCGGTATGATCAGTACAGCAATCACCAATGACAATGATCTCTAAATGCTCATAGGTCTGCTGCACGGCAGACTTCAAGCTAAGCATTAATGAATCGGCGCGGTTATACGTAGGGATGCAAATCGTAACCAGCGGCTGCCCTAGCTCGTATATTCTTTGATACTCATCGGTGCTAGACGCTTGTAAGTAATCTTGGCTCGTCACCAATGAGCTCACCTCCATGCTCGATTTGTGTAAAATCATAGATATATTTGAATTTAATTTTCTGCAGCAACAGCTCATTATTCGTGAAATATAAGTTCGGTCCAATTTTGCGGATTCCATCAATCTTCTGACCTAAGTAATTTCTCACCCGAGCGATGACAAGCCTTTCACCATTGCAAATCTGGAGTAGATTGATCTGCCATTCTTTTTTCGGGTTGTTCCATTCGTCAGGGCAAGAAGCAAAAACCGTAGTTTGATTGCTGGCTGCTGCGATTTCAGCGATCGTATCCGGGTCGGTAATATTCAGAAACAAAGATTGCGGCAATTTATGCGGTGTCCAGGCTCGTTGCCATTTGGACTCAAAATAAGCTTTATTGCGTAAAAACAAACTCTCCCTCTGCTCTTCATCCCATTTATTAAACGTTGCGCTACCTTGATGATAAACAAAGGCATCCTCTGCTACAGCTAGTCTATACCCGGCTATTCTCAATCGCAGGCAATAATCGTCGTCCTCAAACATTCCTAATCCGAACTGCTTATCGATCGGTCCAATTTCCTGAGTAACTGACTTCTTGATCGCCACGCAGAAGAAGCCAAGCATTTCGGAATATCTGACTCTTTTATCGTGCAATTCATAATATTGATCCAGCCAAGCTTCATTCGCACCTTTGACTTCATCCCCTACGAAGAAATCGAGCTTCTGATCATTCCCTACAAAATTAGACATCGGACCAACAGCTGCAATTTGCGCATCCATCTTGAATGGACGCAGCAAACGAGGCAGCCACTCCTTGGATAAGATCGTATCGTTATTCAACAACACGACATAGTCCCCTGTAGCATTTAGCATTCCGATATTATTTCCTGCAGCAAAACCTTCATTTTCAGATAATAGTATTGTTTTGACATGAGGGTCGGTTAGCTTCAGCAAGTGCTGTGGCGTCTCGTCCGTTGAAGCATTGTCCACGAAGATGACCTCAAGTCGGGGATATACGGTATGCTGCAGCAGGCTATTCAAGCAGCGCTCCGTGAATTCCCAATTATTGTGCGTAACGATTATAATGCTAATTTTTGGATAGAGCATCGTAAAGATAATTGCGTGAAACTCCTTGTAGCGGTGCTCCCAAGTATTTTCAGCTGCAAACTGCCGACGCTCCTCTATGATGCTGGACTGCCCTTGATCCTTCTCTTGCAGTGCGCTCACGATCGCTGCTTCAAACTCCTTTACTCCGTTTGCAAGTGAAACATATTGTTCCATAGAAGCAAGCTCAGGCAATGGCGTAGATACAACGGGTTTACCTGCAGCCAGGTATTCATAGACTTTTACCGGATTTGTGGCCAGCGTAAGAGGCTTGATCAAAAATGGAATTAAGCAAACATCAAAAGCGTGGAGATATGCAGGCAGCTCATGGTAAACCTTTTCCCCAAAAAGGTATACATTGTTCAATGTTTCAAGTTTGGAGGTGTCACTATAGTACGTATCTCCAACCAGTACAAAATTCCACTCCGGATGGTCTCTTGCAAGCTCATACACTAATTCCATATCAAACCAATCGGCAATGGCTCCGATATACCCGATGATCGGTTTCTTAACATTCGTTATATCGATAGGCGTATAGTTTGGTGTTACAGAAAAGTACTCGAATTCTCCAGCATTTCGAATCAAATGAGCAGAAGGATTTAATTTTCGGGCTTTTTGATAAAGAACATCGGAAGAAGCAACCACAGCATCAGCGCGGTTCATTAAAGCAGGCTCCAGAGCCAGAAGCTCTTCGGATGTATTGGAAAAACCAGCATGCTCATCCATGCAATCATAGATAACTTTATTATCTTCAAGATCAAATACAAGCATGGACCAGAAAGGAAGATCAACAATCGACGCAGTTTTCGCAATATTGAACTTTTGTTTCAAGGCATCAATCGACCATTTCATATACTGTTTATCGAGCGGATGGTTGATTTTATCACGATATGCATTCAGGCTGTTATGCGAGCATAGTTTGACCAGCCAAACATTTTTTTCTGCTTCTTGAATCTGCAAAGCGGATTGGATATCCAAGAAGGAAGCGTCTGGATTACTGATCGGCATCGTTTCAATGGAAAAATAAAATACTCTATATCCATGCCGAGCAAACTGCTGACTGATATGCTGCGGTCGTTGCCATCTGTAATTCCAGTCAATAATCGGGAAACGAAACAAAACGATATTCTTAGGATCTAACGGGGATATTCTCGGCTCGACCTGAAAATCAGCAGTTGCTGCGTCAATAAGAGGCTCTTGATGTACAGTGCTTTGAGCCTGAATTGGTTCCGCGATTTGAATTTCCCTCTGATTCCCGCTAATGACTTCCGTTGATTGGGACGGCAATGTAGACGCCGGTGAATTGATCGCGCTCTGATTTTGCTTGGCGCGAATTCTTTTGTTCTTAGTCGCCTCCCAATATTTGATTCTTCTTAGCAAAGCTCTTTTTTGAAAATGGGCCTTTCGCTTTCCTTTGCTCCATGGGATGACGCTATTTAACATTCTTAATAACCTCCGCTGCTCTCTCGTGTACACGCGGATCCACCTTTCTGCTCAATCTATATTCCTAAATGATTGCGAATGATCCGGGGATGCTGTCCCGAGAATGGAGTCGTTCTGATCTCATATTCTCCATGCCGAAACGACCAGTCAGGCTCGCCTTGATTATCATATAAGTTGACATCCCCACGGCGATTATCGTTGAATTTGAATCTCTTTCCAAAAGCATAATGGTAGTGATAAAGTGGAACATTAATAAGTTCGGATGGCAATGCCCAAATATCGCTATCCCGTGCTTTAAGCGTGCAGTGATGCTTTTGATCCTGGTAACGTATGCCAATCCCATTGCGCCACATCCGGATGATATCGTTTGACCATCTCTCGTCATTGGGTGCATTGACGCGTACCGTCCTTAGATCCTTCCAGAAGTTGATGATCGGAAATCTCAATACATGAGCAGTTGTTTGGGCCAAAATGCCAGGCAATACAGCATCTAAAGAATCATCAAAGATTTCGTCGGCATCAATATTGGCGATCCATCCACCTTGCGCTTGATCCACCATAAAATTCCTAACTTCGGATTCATTCCATTCGTCCGTATAAGCGGTGCCTTGCTTATTACTAAACAAGCGAATATTGTGCTTACCCATATAAGATTTGATGATTGGAATGGAGTTATCTGTACTTCCCCCGTCTACGATGATAATCTCGTCTGCGAAGGACGTTACTCTTTCCAAAAACAAACCCAAAAACGTCTCCTCATTTAACACTGGCGTAATTACCGTCAGGTTCATTCGTCACCACACTCCAAATATCATATAATTCACAGTCTATTCCCTAGGTATGAATAGGAACATCGGCATTTGCCCTTTTACTACGCAAAACAACAATTTCCCAAATTTGGTTGAATGCCTCATTCGCTTGATTGTTTGCGAGCATATGTTGAAGAGATATTGAACCTAAACAGATCGACAAACAGAAAGGGCGATATCTTGTGAAGACAGACCTCGTAATTGTGACCTATAATTCCGTCTCATATATTCAGCGATGCCTCGAGGCCATTAGAACATATACACCACCAGGCTATACCATTATCGTTGTCGATAATGGAAGCACTGACGGTACGCTCGAGTACCTCCAGAGCTTCGGCAATATTGAACTCATCGAGAATGGCCAAAATAAAGGCTACGCAAGCGCGGTCAACCTTGGAATCAAGAACGGCACCTCGGAAACAATCGTAATTATGAACCCCGACGTATTTGTAACGGAAAACTGGCTGCCGCCGTTAATGGACACACTTTGGAAAGAGGAACAGACAGCGATTGTCGCACCCAAATTGATTAATAGCAGTAATCAATTAGTCGGTGTAGGAACAAATTGGGATTGGACATCTCCTTATTTTTTATGTCCGAATGAGCCGGGGATCTTGGAGGAAACAAGAGCATGCCTGGCGATTAACGGTGCTTGTTTTTTATTGAAAAGGCATTTACTTGATAAGCTTGGCTTATTGGATGAACACTATTTTCATTATTTTGAGGAAACGGACTATTGCTTTAATGCGATTCATTGCGGTTACAATATCCTGTTCTGTCCAGACAGTACCATATATCATGAATACTACCCCAATCCCGCACGCGACGAGGCGATCAAACAATATTGGGTGCAAAGCGAAACCCATTTTAATCGAAAATGGAGCTATCAGGGTAACGGCATCGTGGCTAAAAACGTACAAAAAGAGGGCGGCTGAAAATGAATTCAGTCGCCCTCTCCTCTTTGTCTATCTTCATCGTCTTTGGTTATTCTTTGTATATGATTGCAAATCGATTTGGAATTTTGCCCCTTGATCGCCGGCAAACACAATTACACCGTTTCTCGGCAGATCTACGTCATTGCTGCCGCTGACTCGTTCAAAATGCACGCATACCCCATGCTCATTATAGACGGCAAACGAGCCATTGGCTGGTACTTGCACCTTCATTGTTTTGCCTGCCAATGCATCGGGGATTGAAAGCCATCTAGCGTGGCCATTCTCTTGAATCGTCAAATAAGATCTTGTTCCTTTATAGATCGGTTTGACAGCTTCCTCTCGGACGTACAATTTTCCGCCGATATCCAAATATTCCAATCCATTTTGGTTATAGAAATTATAATCCATCGTATCCCTTCCGTTAATCACCGGAATCTGAAGCTCGCTGACCGCCTTGTCTGCATCGATCATTTTGCGGTTCAGCAAATAATTCGGCGCTTCTGGCAGCGTCACCACCGTCTGGACAGGCATCATAACCAGATACATCACGGAAGAATACTTCTCATTGACCGCGAAGTATTTCTTACCTTCTCTCTTCTTCCAAGCTGCTTGTACCTCGGTCGGTAAAGAATGAGCCTCAAGCTTCTCGGCGGTATACTGCGATAAAGCTGTCTGCCCTAATCCTGGGAGCGCGGTATATTCCCTAAGCCATAAATATATTCGGCCGTTCTGTTCACGGACAAAACTTGCTTTGGCACTGCCATCCTCCTTCACAAAGGAGCCCCCCGCTGTATAAATGAACTTCTCGGGCGGATAATTCGGAATATTAAGAACAGATACCGTCAATTCTCCCTCTTCGGTTATATCCGCTTTGATTAGGCCATTGGTCATTCCGTAAATCCCGGCGTACGCTACCACTTCCTTCGGCATGATCTTCTCGACCGGAATGCCGTGAGATTTCTCAGGCTTCAATTCAGTAATGATGCCTTTCTCTTGTAGCGCGCTAAGAAGTATCTCATTCGCCAGCACTTGATCTGTGATACTAGTTCCGCCGGATGAAAGCACAGCAGCGGCCATATTATATTCAGGAAGCACCACGAGCGATGCATGATATAGAATCGTGTCTCCACCCTTGGACAGCGCCTGAATGCCATATTCGCTGAACGGGAACATGTTCACTGTATCCCAGCCGAGTCCGAAGCTGATCGCTGTATCAGCTTCCTTCGGCCACATTCCCCTTTTGTACTCTTCCTGCTGCATCGCTTCTGCCGACTTCTTACTGATCACCGTATCGACCTGTCCTGTAAAAATTTGCGAAAATTTGGCCAAATCCTCCGCGGTAGAATAGATGCCACCCGAACCGATGAGATTGACGGTTTCATTTGGCAGCTGCCCCGGATACGACGGGTAGTATAACGGAGCAGCCTGACTTGGCTCCACTTTATCCTGTGGTGTTCTCGTATACTTCATGTCTAGAGGCTTCGTAATGATGTTATGGATATAGTCCGTGAAGCTAAGTCCACTAACGCGCTCCACTAAAATTTCAGCTAACGTAAATCCGTCATTACAATACACCGAGAATGCACCCGGATCGGATTTCAAGTTTTGCTCAGCAAGCTGCGCCAGTAACTGATCATGCGCGTACGTGTCAGGATCCTCGAACATGAACGCGTTGCCAAGCGCACCTCCTTGAAGTCCAGAGGAATGATTTAACAGCATTCGCGGTGTGATCTGCTTATAGCGGGAGTCTTTCATTTTAAAGTCTTTGATATAGTTGACGACAGGAGTGTCCAAGTCTACCTTGCCCTCTTCAACCAGCTTCATGACGGCAACCGCAGTAAACACTTTACTTGTAGATCCAATACTGTACAGAGTGCTCGCAGATACCTCATCCTTCCCTTTCCCCGAATCTTTACTTACCGCTCCAGAAATCACAATTTTCCCCTGATCGATCAGCGCATACTGAACGCTATTCGTATTATAAGACTCCACCAATAGCTGCGCTTTCTTCGATGCAGCCTCCGTAGTAACCTTATAGTCCTGGTTCAAATTCAGTTTGGATTCCTTGGAATCTCCATCCTCCCGAACGCTTTGCGCTGTCACGCCTCCAATCGGCATCAACAAGCTAATCGCGAGCATAATTAATAGGGTAATACGACCTTGTCTTTTCATCTCTCTCCCTCTCAATCTTTGATATTATAGCTATTCATAGTTAATACGACGAGCGTACTTGTTTCGTTCAATGAACCAATATTAAAGTGCAGATTGTGTTATCCTACGGTCTGTCGATATGCTTCTATGTATGGATTCGTCAAACGCAAATATCCTAGCTGCGTAGGGACTTGGTTCCCTCGACGGTACTTTCATCCACGGAGTAGATGCGTGCTTGCAGTGGGACACGGAGACAAAAAAAATCCGCATTTAATGCGGATTTTACATTTTAATGTTCTAATATGGTGTTTCATTATTATAGAACCCCGACTACGCTTTGAAACTGCGCTTGGTGCAAGCGGCTGTACGGGCCGCGAGCTGCGAGCAGCTCCTCATGCGTTCCCTGCTCGGCAATACCCTCCTCGTTAACGACGACGATGCGATCAGCATTTTTGATCGTTGCCAGCCTGTGAGCGATGACAAGCGTCGTCCGTCCTTGAGACAATTCCGCTAGCGATTGTTGAATAACCTGCTCCGTCTCCGTATCCAGCGCCGAGGTGGCTTCATCCAGAATGAGGATCGGCGGATTTTTGAGGAACATTCGCGCGATCGCTAGGCGCTGCTTCTGTCCGCCCGACAGCTTCACGCCGCGTTCGCCGATGACCGTCTCCATGCCCTCAGGCTGGGAACGAATAAATTCATCCAGACGAGCCCGACGCGCCGCCTCCCAAATCTCCTCTTCCGATGCATTCAGCTTACCGTATAGTATATTTTCGCGAATAGTTCCCGCAAATAAATACACGTCCTGCTGGACGATCCCAATCTGATGGCGCAGCGACTGCATCTTGATGTCTCGAATGTCCACGCCATCAATCGTGATCGCGCCCGATTGAACTTCATAGAAACGCGGCAGAAGGCTGCACAATGTTGTCTTGCCGGCACCAGATGGGCCAACAAAGGCCACCGTCTCGCCTTGACGAATCGTCAGGTTAATATTGCTCAATACAGACGAATCACTATCATAACCGAAGGACACACCCTCATAGCGAATCTCCTTCTGCAGTTCACCTATCTCCACGGCATTCGGCCTGTCCGCAATATCTGGCTCCGTATCCAGCAACTCAACATAGCGCTTGAAGCCGGCAAAGCCCTGCGGATAGCTCTCGATGATTGCATTGATTTTCTCAATCGGTCGGAAGAAGACATTCGTCAGCAGCAGAAAACCGACAAATTCGCCATAAGATAATTGACCGCGAATCACGAACCATGTACCGCACACCATAACAAACAGTGTAACCAGGCGCATCATCATATAACTGATAGCTCCGTTCTTGGCGATCAGCTTATACGAGAACAATTTCGTCATCCGAAACCGTCCGTTATTCACAGCGAATCTTTCCTTCTCATACTCCTCGTTAGCAAATGCCTGAACGACACGAATGCCGCCCACATTATCCTCAACTCGCGCATTAAAGTCCCCTACGTCGGTAAACAGCTGGTGAATCGCTTTAGTCATTTTGCCATTAAAATACACCACGAGCCAAATAATGATCGGCACGACAACGAAGGTTAACACCGCCAGCTTCCAGTTAATGAATAGCATAAGTGTAAAAGAACCAGCTAATGTCATGACCGCAATGAACAGATCTTCGGGTCCGTGGTGGGCCATTTCGCCGATCTGCATCATGTCGTTCGTCAACCTCGACATGAGATGCCCTGTCTTGGTGTTATCAAAGAACCGGAAGCTCAACTTCTGAATATGGTCAAACAGCTTCTTGCGCATATCCGTCTCGATATTTATCCCGAGCATATGTCCCCAGTAATTGACGATATATAGTAATACCGTATTTAACAAATATAAAACCAATAACCCCAGCGATGCCCAAATGATTAGATTCCATTCTTCATTGGGCAGCAGATCATCCACAAACCGGTTTACGACTAAGGGGAAACCTAATTCCAGCAAACCAGCGATTAAGGCACAGCCGAAATCAAGCAGGAACAATCCCTTATAGGGCCGATAGTAAGCGAAAAAACGGCGGATCATCATACTCATTGACTTGAATTCAGCCCCTCTCTTGCATAAAACTCTCCTGTATGAAAAAAAAGCTATTCAACCGAAATTGAACAAGCTTTCCAAATATCAACAGGAAAATAATGATAATCGTTCTCACTAGAACAATTATTATTGTAGCTCAAGCCGTTCGCAACTACAATACACATTAGTAAATCGTTTTTTGTTTACCCTCAGAACAATTTTCATAAAAGCTGTAAATTATACACCATGCTTGACGCGTGGCATCTAGTCGTTTGTGGTCTGTACGAGTGCAAATCGAACTGCACGGCTGATCAAGGCGGGCAGCACCGAAATATGGCTCTCGCCAGCAAATTGGCAATATTCCACGTGGAGATCCTTCCGTTGATTAGCAATCTGTGTCAACCATTCAGCCAGTCCCTTCGCATTCTCTACCATGCGGCTAGGATGCGACTGCTCCAGCTCCCCTGCCGTAATTAGCAGCTTCTGCCTTCTGGACTTGCTCGTAACATCCACCTGATCCTCCCCCTTCTCCAGCCGGGACACGAACCTATGCTCCGCTTCGGCCATAAAGGGTTTATTCCAATGAATAGAGGGACTGCCTGCCACATAAGTCTGGAACATATCCGGATGATCAAACAGGGTTTGCAATACGAAAAGCCCCCCTAGCGAATGGCCTAATATGGCCTGTCTGCCGAGATCAATCGGAAATTTACGTTCGATCTCCGGCTTTAAGTCCTGCTCGATAAATGCGGTGAATTCATCGACACCCCCGAGTTCCGGCCATGGCTTGCCCTCTGGGCCTGAAATCAGCTGATCGGGCGGCGTTGGCATCGTGTAATCGTAATAACGCGAAGCATCGAACAGCGAATCGCTCGGATAACCGATACCGATCACGACGGCGGGTGACACGCCGGTTTTCTTCTGAATTCGCGACTGAGCGCGTACGGCATCCACCATGGTGGCAAAAAGCGCGTTCCCGTCAAGCAAATAGATGATCGGATAACCTTCGGGAGGTGGAGCGTCCACGGGTTTGAACGCAAAAATACGATACTCGCGGTTCGCAGCTGTGGAGCGCATATCCCAATACTGCGTATTCGGTAATGTAAAAGGTTGATTCATATATTCCAACTTAACCTATCTCCTCTTCATTTTAATATCGTGACGACTGGCGCTATAAATCACGCACTGCTCCGACCTTTGGCTCTATAGAGCAGAAAGATAAAATACGGCACGCCAATGATCGCAATGACCACGCCTACCGGCAATTCGGACGGCGTAAAGACCGTCTTGCCGATATAATCCGCTAGCATTACCAGCAGTGCTCCCACGATGCCGCATACCGGGAGCATACGTCGATGGGCTTGGCCGACAAGTCTCCTTGCTATATGCGGGGCCATAAGACCTACGAAGCCAATGCCACCCGATACGGCGACACAGGCACTTACGATGCCGATGCTGCTTAACAGCAGTAAGGCCTTTTCTTTTTCCGAAGCCACTCCGACACTAATGACACTATCTTCATCAAGCTGAAACAAATCAAGGGTATAGGCCTTCCTCACAACTATCGGAATAAGCAGCGCGAGCCAGGGGAGCATGGCGACGATGTATTTCCAGTTCGCGCTATAAATACTGCCCATATTCCAAACGGCCGCCATTTCAAAATCACCCGGATTCATTTTCAAAGTCAAATAGAGCGAAACCGCGCTTAAGCCCGAGGCGATAGCGATACCCGTAAGCAGCAGTCGCTGCGGCTCCAGCCTGCCATTCTTCCATGAGAACATATAGATGAGTACGGCGGCCAGAAGCCCTCCCAACAGGCCAAAGATCGGCATCGCTAGAATTGAGAGCCAGCCGTCACTGCGAATCTTCCCTTGATAAAAGAAGAGAAAAATGACCATCGCCGCTCCTGCGCCGGAATTAATCCCCAAAATACCTGGATCGGCCAGTCCGTTGCGGGTAATGCTTTGAATTACGGCTCCGGCGACACCCAGCCCTGCTCCGACGAGTAATCCGATGATGATCCGCGGCAGACGAAATTCGAAAATGACCAAATCATGCTCTGGCAGCGGATGGATACGAAGCAGCGTGCGGACCACATCCCGAATCCCTATATCAAAGGTGCCATTGGTCAGACTGATATAAATTGTAGCTAAAATCAGAGCAAGTCCGGCCAGAAGCACCCCTAAAAAACGTTGATTCGTTAATTTATTCACGCTTTCCATCCCCCTTGGTTCGAATGAGATAGAGGAAAAAAGGAACGCCAAGCAGGGAGGTGACTACTCCGATCGGCATTTCAAAAGGATAATTCATGAACCGGCTTAGAACGTCGCAAAGAGCCAAGAATAACGCTCCAACGATGCCGGCACAAGGAATGATCCACCTGTAATTCACACCGGTCAGAAACCGAACGATATGCGGTACGATCAATCCGACAAACCCGATTTTTCCCGCGAGGGCCACCGAAATTCCCGTAAGAATAACGACTGTCAGCATTGTCGCAAACTTGATCATTTTTGTTTTTTGCCCTAGGCTCAGGGCAATTTCTTCCCCCAGGCTAAGCAACGTAATGGACTTGGACAGCCAAACGGCAAGTACTATGCCTATGATTGCAAATGGAACCGCCAATTTGATCAACTCCGGATTCAATTGGTGCAGCCGGGCATTGTACCAAAAGCTAATATTTTGCGAAACCTGGAAATAAGTGGCGATCGCTGCGGACAAGCTACTCAGGAACGTGCCAATGATCGTCCCTAGAATTGCCATCCTTACCGGAGACAATCCTCCAGGCAGCAACGAAGCGAGCCCAAATACGATGACGATGCTGAAGGCAGAGCCGATAAATGAATAGAAGATCATTTCCATTGAGGTAGAGTCCGGCATAAATACCATGCAGAGCGTGATGGCAAATGCCGAGCCGTCAGATACGCCCATAATAGAAGGGGATGCAAGATAGTTTCTTGTCATCCCCTGCATTAACGCCCCGGATATAGCCAGAAATGCACCAATAAGCAGTGCTCCGATCACTCTAGGTAATCTGGAATGGATAATAATTTGATGATCCACATTCCCAGGATCGAAATGAAGCAGTGCATCACGAATCGTACTTAGTTCGATATTTTTCGCACCATACAGCACGGATAATAAAATCGTAAGTACGATCAGAATCGGCGAGCCCCATAAAAACAAGACAATCGCAGAACGCCTTGCTTGCATACCCGTCCCCGTCACTCCGTTTCAGCTAATTTGCTGTTCTTTACGGCTTCCAAAAATGCGATCTTGCTGTAGGCCGTTCCGCCTTGTGCACTAGGATCAACGATGTTCACGTACAGATTATCGTTCTTTACCGCATTAATGCTGCTCCAGATCGGATTGCTCTGCAATTCTTCTAGTGCCTTAGGCGTATCCTTGTTCTCTCCATCCGAGAATTGAACGAACAGATAATCTGGATTCATTTCGGACAACTTCTCGAGCGAAATCATTTGCTGGGCCTTGGCCAGCTTCACTTCCTCCGGCACACTGGCCCCTAAATCCTCGTAGATCGACGGATTAAAGAAAACATTCTCCGGGTAGATCATCATGTTACCGGAACGCAGTCTAAGGAACAACACGCTTTTATCTTTCAGCTTCGGAGCGATCTTCTCCTTCAATTCAGCAGCCTCCTGCCTGTACGTCTCCAGCACCTGATTCGCATGCTCCTCCTTGTCTGTCAGCTCGGCGAGCAGCTTCAGGTTCGCTTCCCAATCCGTGGATATATGAGATACAGGAATCGTGACACCGACTTTACCCAGCTTGTCTAATGTCTCGGCTGGAAACTTAGTGCTGGCTAATATGACATCCGGCGTCAGCTTCAGAATGGTCTCGACATTCGGCTGCGTCTTCTCTCCTATGGCAACTGCCCCATCTGTGATTTCGGCAAATAATGGTTCGAACGCGCCTCCGACCGTCATGGCACCAGCTGGTTTAACATCCAACACAAGGGCATCCTCCATCGACTCCACCGACCCGGTGATCACGATTTTTTCCACCTGGGCGGGCACTATATATTCTTGACCTAAATATTGAATTGTTCTGGTCTCAGCCGCTGCATTCTCTTCTTTCGCTGTAGTGTTACCCGTAGAAACGGAATTATCGGTAGATTGATTTGCTGGGGCTGCTTCAGCAGGTTTGGCCTCTTCCTTTGCCCCGCATGCGGCCAGTCCAAGCATTGCTGCCAGCGCTAAGGCTAACATAGATGATTTCTTAAACATGTCTTGCTCTCCCCTCATTTTCGACTATCGTTGAGATTTATCTATTTTTCAACGATAATCATTCTCAATTACAGATTATAGGCCGCTCTGGATAAATGGAACATAGATTATTTCCAGATTACGTTTGGACGATTTCCATGCAGCTGAAATAATAGATCATCGATCATTCGGAGACAAGCATAGGCAGAGTACTCGCGCCAAGGATCCGAGGAGATCATATATACCGCGTTTCCGCGCACTGCCTTCAAATCTCGCCATAGATTGGACATTTGCAGGTTCTTCCAATAACCTAGCGATTCCGGCTCCTGGCATACGTTCAAAAGTATTCTATCCGCTTCCAGTACTGCGAGCTCCTCGATCGAAATGGCCTGCTCATAACTATGGAGCTCGTCTCGGCGAGGAAGCATGTTCAGCCGCAAATCATCATACAGCACTTCACGCATCCCTCGCAGTGGGCATACGTAACATTGCTGCTTATGAATGCTGATCAAGAGCAGCGTATCCTCGCCCAACTCCCGGCTGAGTCTTTCTCGCGCTCTGGTGGCCTTTCTCTCATAGTTATTCAGCCATACGTCTGCCTCTTGCGAGGCATTAAGAAACTCCGCCGTCCTTCTAAATTGTGCTCGCCAACTATCCTGCCAAGATATCGTGTATACAGGCGCAATGACCTCAAGCTGCTCCCTCTCCTCCTGCTGCAAATGATCATCGTCGCAGATAATGACATCCGGTCTCACATGGCGAAGCGCCTCGAGATTTGCCGGCCAATCCCGATTAAAGCGATAGGCGCTCAGATGCAGTGGAATAGCCGCTCGATGCTTGCGGTAGTAATAAGCTGTCCATTTCGGATGTAGAGGAGCTGCGTAGGGGATCATGTCGAGCGCCAGCAATTGTCCCAGAATCGACGGAGTATAGGCCACGATTTTGCGACGGCGATTTTTGACATAGATAGAGGGTGCCACACCTACCTCTTTCTTAAATTTCCGGCTGAAATAAAATTCGTCGCTATAGCCCACCTGAAGAGCAATCTCTCTAAGCCTGGTATCGGATTGCAGCATCAGCAGCTTCGCATGGTTCATCCTTACCTCTGTGATGTAATCGACAGCGCTCAGACCATAGGTTTTTTTGAATAAATCAACATAGTATTTCGGGCTTAACTCAGCCATGCCTGCGAGCAGATCAATGTTTAACTTTTGATGGTAATGGCTGTCAATGAACTCCTTTGTACGCTCAAGCGCTGCACGGGAATGAGATTCCGGAAGGCGGCGAACGTTCCCCAGCAGCCGATAAATCAACTCTTGAAACGCTGATTGTGCACGAAGCCGTTCCAGCGGCATATCCTGCTCCCAACAACTGAACATTAATTCGCTTAACAGGATCGTCTGAACATCATAGTGAACCGGTAGCTCGCCTATAATCGGATAATCAATCTTAGAGCCTGAATCATCCAGCACATCGAAACGAATCAGATAGACCTCAATTTCCTGCCCATTCTCAGCCTCTACTGCAATCGTCTGGCCCGGCCCAGCAAAATGCACGGCATCTCCTCTGATTCGATAATCCTCCATGTCCAGCTTTAACCGGCCCGTTCCTCGTTTGGATACAATTAGCACAGGTGACTCTACTAGCTGATGATCCATGCCTTTGCTTCGAATCCATGTAATCTCGCGCAGCTTGTACCAGAGCTCGGCCGCCAGTATGTATAACGATTGATGATCGATTTTAATAGGCAGCATATCTTCCACTCCTGTTGATAAAGATAAGAAATATATGAAAATGATAATCATTATCACATTTACGTTAACATAGATAGAATCAACGGGTCAAACGCTCGATTGACTTGGGCTAGATCAGACTTCCAAATACAACAAAAAACTGCTGCCCACAGGGCAGCAGCGATTAACTTTATAGCAAATACAACAGATTCTAATCATCAAATTCTATTTCAAAATACTCTCAACTACATCATCAATAATTTGGCTATTCGCTATAACACCCGTATAGAGCCAGCTTGATTCCCTATCAAACTCATAGATCTGCCCGTTCTTTACTGCCGGAAGCCCCGCCCAAATTGGATCGGATAACAGCTCTTCCATCGGCACAGCAGAGCTTACAACGAAAATATAGTCCGCATCAAGCTCAGCCAGCTTCTCCAGCGAGATTTGATTCCAGTTCGCTTCAGCCGTGGCCGATATCTCCTGCACAACCTCCGGTACTTTCAGCCCTAAGTCCCGATATAGAACATCCCCGCTGGAATACTTCTCATGAACGACATACGTATCCTTGCCCAAAGGCCACAGAACGACAGCTGATTTCTCGCCAATAGCGGTTTGCAGCTTCTCCTTCGCCTCCTTCGCCTTGGCATCGTAATCTTCCAATGCCTTCTTCGCTTCGTCTGCCTTGTTCAATACTTCGCCAACGACTAGCAACTCTTCCCGCCAATCATTGTTTTGCTCCGTACCGACGGTATAAGTAGGCGCGATCTTCGAATATTGCTCGTATTTATCGCCAGCGACCATTTCCGCACTATCCATAATGATCAAATCCGGCTGGAAGCTCATCACGGCTTCATAAGGAAGCTCTGACGGGATCGTCGGCACATCCTTTAACTCATACTGCAAATAATTCTGCACGGATTTCCCTTCTGCGACAGACCATTGTGCTACAGGCTTAACGCCTAAGGCTACGAGATGATCCTCCAGATAAGAAGCAATAATTCGCTCCGGATTTGCCGGAACCTTCACTTCATGGCCCAATGCATCCGTAAGCAAATGTTCCGTGGACTGCGATTCCTTCGCTTGATTCTCACCGGAAGCTGCATGGGTATTCTCGCTTGTACTTCCATTCGTACTTGCCGAGTTCAACCCGCCAGAACAAGCGCTTAACAACAATGTCAAGCTCAATAATACTGCCGCAAAGGCAAATTTGTATTTTTTGTTTCTCTTCATGTCCAATCTCCTCGCCGCCCAGATGATAATGATAATTATTTTCAATAATTTTAGTATAACCTGAATTTTACGGAGTTTCAATTAAAATTAATGCTATTCATAGGAGCCTCACATGAAATCAAAATGCCACTCTAAACGGCGTTACACTTCTTGATTTACCTGATTTGAGTACACTACTCATTTTGTCATCTACACTAAAGTAAGAATCAAATCGATTTGTTAAATGATCAGGTACCATGAATCAACAGTTATAACGTGAATCCAATTAGCTATTGCTAGATATAACCAAAAGCTATATCAACCATAATCCTTGGCCACGGATTCCTTGAGCGCCTCAACATAAGCAGCACCTAGCTTCGTAAGCGGCATATTCCGATGTGAGATCCACCCGACATTAATCGTCTCGTCACAGTCCAGAGGAACGGGAATGATGTCGCGTCCGTTCAAATCGGCGCTGAGCACGCCTGTAGATATTGTATATCCGTTAAGACCGATCAGTAAATTGAACAACGTTGCCCGGTCGTTTACACGAATCATCTTCTTATGCGACAGCGTACTCAGAATTTCCTCCGAGAAGTGGAACGAGTTGAACTCACCCTGGTCAAAACAAAGGAACGGATAATCGTCAAGCTGACCGATCGTTACGATCGACTGCTTCGCCAAAGGATTTCGCGCACTGATAAAAATATGTGGCCGCGCCACAAACAAGCTGGTAAACTGCAGCCCGGCATCATCAAGCAGCCTGTTAATAACCTTAGCATTGAATTCGTTCAAATACAAAATGCCGATTTCACTGTACATATGCTTAACGTCTTCAATGACTTCGTAGGTTTTCGTCTCTCGCAGCGCCAGCTCGTATTCGTCATGTCCATATGCATTTACAAGCTCTACAAAAGCACTAACCGCAAAAGCATAATGCTGAGCTGATACGGAAAAATGCTGGGGAGCCGGCTTCACGTTCAAATAGCGGCTCTCCAGCAGCGCAGCCTGCTCTACAACCTGCCGGGCATAGCTCAAAAATTCCGCACCATCCTTCGTGAGCACAATGCCTTTATTCGTCCGTTCAAAAATGGTGATTTGCAGCTTTTCCTCCAAATCCTTGATCGCATTGGACAAACTGGGCTGCGATATGAACAAGCGCTTCGCAGCTTCGTTCATCGAACCGCGGGTCGCTACTTCTATCACATACTTTAACTGCTGAAGCGTCATCCTCCATGCCTCCTTCGACAGCGTTAAAATAGATTAATCTTTGCATCAAATCATACCATGAATGATATGCGTCCCTGCCTTGTGTTGGATGGCAGCCTTCAAGCTTTCCGAATTGGTGATGATGACTCTGGATCCGCTTTGCTCCAAGAACCTTAAGCTAGCTTTGATCTTTGGCAGCATACTACCTTGAGGGAAATGATCTTCGAGCACATATTGCCTCGTTTCCGCCACCGTAATTACATCCAGTGCTTTCTGGTTCGGTTTGCCAAAATGGATGAATACTTTGGGTACACCAGTCGTAATGACCAAAGTCTCGGCTTGAATCTGTTCGGCCAGTAAACTCGTCGCCAGATCCTTATCGATCACAGCATCGATGCCTTCGTAGGTTTGATCCGCTCTCTTGACAACGGGAATCCCTCCTCCGCCTACAGCGATAACTACATAACCCGCGCCAATTAATGATTTAATCGCATCCTTCTCAAGAATATCAATCGGCTGCGGCGAAGGCACGACACGTCTGTAGCCCCGGCCGGAGTCTTCTACGAATACCCAGTCCGGATGTTCCTTCTCGAGCTTCTTAGCTTGCTCCAAAGTGAAGAAGGCGCCTACCGGCTTACTCGGGTTCTTGAAATTTGGATCGTCACTGCTGACTTCAACTTGTGTAATCACGGTAGCCACCTTTTGCTTCATACCACGGCGAATGAATTCATTCGTGAGCGCCTGCTGAATTTGATAGCCGATACCACCTTGGGTATCCGCTACGCAGTTGACCAGCGGAACGCTAGGCATACCTGCCACCTTCTCGGCAATTTCCCCGCGGCGAAGCGTAAAACCAACCTGTGGACCGTTACCATGCGTTACGACGACTTCGCAGCCTTCTTCAACCATATCGGCAATGTTGGCGGCAATTTTGCATACCGCCTCATATTGATCCTGTATTGTATTATCCTCATTACCTTTAACAAGCGAATTCCCGCCAATTGCTACTACCACCAATTCTCCCACTTTATCCTCCCAAGTTCCTTAGCTAGCTACCTGCGTAATCCCGTTTGTTTCTAGTAGAATATGTACTTCATAAACGAAATGATCACCCGCTAAAGAACCAATGTTACTTTAATTAAGCAGTTACTATCCTTACTATCCTAACTATACATACGACAGCAACGGCGGAAAGTCCAGACCCAAAGGAAAAACATATTCACCGCGAACCATTTAAAAATAAGCATAGCTATTGTATTCTGAACATGGCAAAAAAATAGACCACTCCTTCTGTCTCTTGTCAGGCAGTTGGTCTATTTCAATCAAATTATTATGAAACTTATAACAGTTTCTCACTTACTGCTGCAGCCGTACTCTCTTTGTTGACGATCGACTCATCCTTCGATCGTTTAAAATACTCAGCATACAGCACATCAAGCAGGTAGAGCTGAGAAATTTTTGCCGATAAGGAGCCGCCTTGCAATGGGCCTTCATTAGCTCCGCAAAGCAGCGTAAGATCGGAATAAGAAGTCAACGGCGATTTAACGAATCGCGTAATCGAAATAACCGTTGCGCCGCGCTCCTTCGCTTTTTTGGCCACTTCAATATTGTCCTTCGTCGAGCCCGAATATGAGATAATAACCGCAACATCCCGCTCAGTCATTAAAGCCGCCGACATCATCTGAAGATGCGAATCGAAGGTGCATTCCGCCTTGTTCGTTATTCGCATGAATTTCACCTTCGCCTCCATCGCAGTAATCATGGATGAGCCGACACCGAAGAACATAATCCGTTCAGCCCCAAGCAAATAATCGATAGCTTGATCGATCTTCTCGCTGTTCAATAAATTGAAGGTTTCATTCAACGCACTAATGTTGGATGCCAATACTTTCGAAGCGACCTGGTCAATTGTATCATCCATGAGCACCTGATCGGTCAACTGCGGAATCTCATTATCTACCGTAATACTGTGGGCCAAGGCGATTTTGAATTCCTGATAGCCTTTATAGCTAAGCGATTTGCAGAATCGGAAAATACTTGACTCCCCAACATGGCAAGCATCGGCCAGATCCGTAATCGACATATAAACTACACTTTTAGCGTTCTCCAGTACATAGTCCGCGACCTTCTTCTCCGTGTTCGTCAGGTTGTTATATTTCGAGTGAATTGATGTAAAAATACTTATTGGACGCAAGTTTACTTCCCCCCCTACTGTAAAAATAATGATGCTGCTCCAAGAACACCTGCTTTATTCCCTAGGGAGGCCTTCATAATTTTCACATCACGATAGCTAGGCATAACGAATGCCTTTGTTCTTGCTTCTACAAGCCGGACTAAATCATCCTGCTCCATTACGCCACCCCCAACGATAATAGCCGAGGGATTAAAGATATGAATGATAGAGGTTAAGCCGAAGGCGACTTCATCCACCCATGCATGTAACACCTGTTCAAGACCCTTGTTGCCCTGTTTGATTTTCTCAAATAATATTCTGCCATTTGTACAAGCTGGATCGATCTGTCCAGCCATTTGTACCAATGCCGTCGTAGAGGCGTATTTTTCATAAAAACGCGGCCTATTCTCTAACTGCAAACCTGCCGACGCATGAGTCACTATATGGCCAAATTCAGCCGCCACGCCGTTGGCTCCCCGATAAATTTGCCGATCTATCACAATGGCTCCGCCAATCCCGGTTCCGTATGTCAGGCATAAGAAATCATTGAAGTGCCGAGCTGCGCCGAAGCATGCCTCGCCTAGAGCAGCCGCATTCACATCATTTTCAACTTTAACGGGTTTATCGAATCGCTCTTCAAGCATATCCTTCACTCTCATACCGGTGTAATCAGGTATATTTTCGTTAGCGAAGACGATAAATCCTGCTTCTGAATGAACTTGTCCCGCTGTACTGATCGCAATGGCGTCAAATTCGCCATATTCTGCGATCTTTTCTATTAACCTAGCCATAACATGAGGGCCGCCCTGGCGGCTCTCCGTAGCATACTCTTGGAACTGTCCCAAATTTCCCTGCTCGTCAGTAATGCATATCTTTGTATTCGTTCCGCCAATATCTGCGGCTAATATTCTCATTCTCTCACAGCCTTCATGAACCTTTTGGTAATCTCCATCGGCCGCGTAATAGCCGAGCCAACAACTGCCGAATATACGCCCAGGTCATACATCTTTTTCAATTCCTCCGGTGTAGAAATTCCGCCTTCAGAAATAACTGGAACCGATAGATGTTTAACCAGCCGCTCTACTAATTCAAAATCGGGCAATGCCTTTCCTTTCGTAGCTGCCGTATATCCACTCAAGGTCGTTCCTACAAGATCAAAGCCAAGTTCCTCAGCGAGAACTCCTTCTTCATACGTAGAACAATCAGCCATAAATAGCTGATCTTTATACTTATCTCTAATCCGCGGGAACAACTCTGAAATCGTCGTTCCATCGGGCCGAACCCGGTCGGTCGCATCCATCGCGATAATATCTACGCCTTCATGGCATAGAGCATCTACCTCTTTTAATGTCGGTGTAATGAACACATCTGAGCCTTCATACACTTGCTTGATAATACCGATGATCGGCAAATTAACGGCTCTCTTAATCTCTCGAATATCTTCGACGCTATTAGCGCGAATACCGGCGGCTCCACCTAAAAAAGCGGCGTATGCCATTCTTCCCATAATGAAAGAACTATGGAGCGGCTCCTCGGGCAGCGCTTGGCAGGACACAATTAAATTTCGATGAATCTCTTTTAGTACTTCATGATCTGTCTTCATCTGTAACCACTCCAGGTTTTTATAAGTTTATTACTCTTTTACTGCGCCAGCTGTTATACCAGAAGTAAAATAACGTTGGAATAATATGAAAATGATCAGCATTGGAATGGCCGCTACGGTCGCTCCAGCCATTTTATAAGCAAAGTTTGGATTCAAGTCCTGCATTAATGTTGCAGTACCGACCATCAGTGTTTTCATCAACTTCTCTTGACCAACCACGAGCTGCCACAAGTAATCGTTCCAGACCTGAACAAAATTAAGGATAAACAATGCACCGATACCTGGTTTAACGATCGGCAGCATAATTCTCGTAAACGTCCGCCACTCGCTGGCCCCATCGATTCGCGCAGCTTCTCTCAAAGCGTTAGGTGTCGTATCAAAGAATCCTTTTAATAGAAATACTCCAAATGCTCCGGCAACGTTCGGCCAGATCATCCCACCGTAGGCATTAACCATATCAAAGTTCTGTACGATACGGAATAGTGGCACGATCATGATTTCCTTCGGGATCATTAAGCTTGAGACGAAAATAACATAAATGATATTACGGAATTTAAAATTGATTTTCGAAAACGCGTAGGCAGCCATTGATCCTATTACAATAACTAGGACGGTCGTAGCACCCGAAACGAAAATACTATTGAACGTCCAGCGTAAAGCCGGCTGGCTTTGAAATATATCAACATAATTGGAGAATGTGAACGACTTAGGCCACCAATCCGGCGGCATCTTTACAACATCCGAGCTGTTTTTCAGAGAACTCGTAACTAACCAATATAGTGGAAATAGGTTTAAAAGAGCGAAGAGGGTAATGATTACGTTAGATACGATATCGAATTTCTCCATTTTTTTCTGGTTCTTGATTTGTGACATCTAGCTTATCCCCCTCACTTGTCCTGAAGCATGCTTTTCAATTGAGGTACTGACAGTAACAATGTGATTACAAACATGATCACCCCAACCGCAGAGGCTACACCGAGTTGATTATATTTAAAAGCATTGTTGTAAAGGTAATACATTAATGTGACGGAGGCATTGTTCGGGCCGCCGCCGGTTAGCAATTGAATGACGACAAAAATCTTCAAAACTGCAATGATGTTGATGATCGTAATATACACAGTTGTCGGTTTGACAGAAGGAATTAATATTTTCCGAATAACCTGCCATCTGCTCGCTCCATCCACTTCTGCGGCTTCAAACAGATCTTTAGGTACGCCGATCATCGCTGCGATATACAGAATGATCGCTTGACCGACGTTCGTCGCAAAGGTTACAAAAATGATGACGGGCATGACCGTCTTTGGATTACCTAGAAGATTTATTGCTCCTAGTCCCATATCGCGGGCAAAATACGAAATTAATCCATTGGCCGGATTAAGCAAAAAACTCCAAACCATACTCATGACAACCATTGAAACCATAACAGGGATATAGTAGCTGCCTCTAATGAAAGAGACGTATCTTGCATTTTTATCAAAGACCGCAGAGGCAACGAATAATGCGAAGCCCACCGTAAGAATGACGATAAAAACAACGAATACAACGGTGTTAATAAGTGCTTTAAAAAATACGGGATCATTAAATAGAATCATGTAGTTTTCAAAACCTACAAACTTCTCGTTCTGATAATTAATTCGATACATGCTTAGCCTGATACCCTCGAAGATCGGATAAACGAGGAACATCAGAAAAACCAGCATCTGAGGTAAAATAAACAAATAACCAGTCATATTTTCTTTTGCGTAAATATTTCTTCGTAGTTTCATATCCATTTTACCTTTCTAATTAGCAGCCTTGGGCCCAGCTCTTCCAGGTCCCAAGACTGTTAATCGTGTAATGTTGATCGGCTAAGAGACTATTTGTTGTAAATTACGGAGCCTGCTTTATTCTGCTCGATCACCTTGTTGCCGCTCACTTGATAGTCCTTCACCATTTGCTCAGGTGTTTTTTGCCCCAAATACAGCGCCTGAAGCTCAGGGTACAGCACTTCTCTCAACTGGCTATAGCCTGGAACGTTGCCTGTAAAGTTGAACAGATATTGAGAGTTCGCATCATAAGCCGCGAAAAGTGGGTTTTCGTCTTTCAATTCCTCAGCTACGGAACTTCTTACCGGAATACCGTTCTTCGAAGATTTAACCAGTTCAGGATCCGTCGAGAAGAACTTAACAAAATCTTTGGCAACTTCCATTTTCTTGTCATTGCCGGATTGGAATACGCTAGCACCAACCACGTACGTGAAGGACAACGGGTCTCCGCTTTCAGATGGAATATTGGCAAGACGTACATCGAATTTTGGAGACGTACCGTTCTCCATATTCGTCTTCATATTGCTGAAGAGGATCGGATTCGTAAAACTGATACCAAGCTGCTGGTTCTGGAACATGGCGTTCGCATCGTTGGAGGATACGGATTCTGCTCCAGGATTCGTATAGCCGCCATCATAGAGTTTTTTGAGCCAAGCCGCCGCTTTAGCGCCCTTCTCGTCATCAAGCACGATGTTGCCTTCGTTATCGAAGAACGGGCTGCCGAATGTTCTCAGGTACGCCAAATTCCAGGTGTCGCCTTGATTATTTACAGCATACAAAGCCATCGGGTAAGCATTAGGATATTTGTCCTTTGGCAGATTGCTTTTTAAAGCGTCCAAAATTTGTTGATACTCATCCATGGTCCATGTTTTAATTTCGTTCTCTCCGCCAATGAAATTATCTAATCCAGCCGCTCTGAACATATCCGCGTTATATACGAGCGTGCCTGGATTATGCTGGAATGGATAGAAGTAGATGTCCTCCCCGAACGTTACGGCTTCCCAGAAGCTTTGGTCGATGTCATTCTTAGCTTCATCATCGATAATATCTGTCAATGGTACGATAGCGCCCCGGTGAACATAGTCGCCCATTGGGAATACGCTTTCAAAAAATACATCCGGAGGCGTATTGCTGCTCAGATTAACATTCAAGAGCTGATCACGCTGATCTCCTGCAATGACTTCTACTTTTACATTAGCATCGTATTTATCGTATTGAGCGACAAATTTCTCGGCCGCATGTTTCAAGAAACTATCATAATCCGCACCTTGCTCTGTTGCATCCAGTACACCTTTCCATTGCGGTGTTAGCCATGCCGTAATTTCAACTTTCTCTTTGCCGCCTTTCCCACCATTGGATGCGGTTTCATTTCCGGATTTATTGTTACCTGCGCATCCCGCAATCATCGATACAATAACCATTAGTGCTGCCGTTGTCATTAACAGACGCTTTCTAATCATGTGTAAGCCTCCCTAAATATAAGTGAATGGGTCTAAAATTACTTACAGTGGCGTTCGATAGCCTGGTCAATCATTTGTACGATACCATCGATTCTTCCCGCATCTTCTACGCTAATATTCTGCATCGGTGCTCTTACCCCGCCGATATTTACGCCTCTTCTTCTAAGTATTTCCTTGATGACGGCATACATTGAACCATCCTGAGAGCAAAGCGCGATAATAATATCGTTAATATCGCTTTGAATCACTGTCGCTTCTGCAAATTTCCCAGCCATTACGAATTC
Organism: Paenibacillus lentus; assembly: GCF_003931855.1. Taxonomy (NCBI): domain Bacteria; kingdom Bacillati; phylum Bacillota; class Bacilli; order Caryophanales; family Paenibacillaceae; genus Paenibacillus; species Paenibacillus lentus. The sequence goes on from NZ_CP034248.1 coordinate 3,743,320, forward strand.
ATTGGCTTGTAGAAATAGTTCCGGCATGGATGCATAGGTTCCGCCAATTCCGGCGTCGGCTCCCATAATTCTTCCGGAAACAAATTGCTCGTCTGGGCCGTTAAATACAATCACGTCTTCTCCGCCGACTCTTTTAAATCGTTCGATGTCCATCGTGGGCATCGAGGAGTTTTTAACGCCAATCACTTTCTTGTTCTCTAGCAGCTTGGCAAATAGTGCTGGACTTAACGTATACCCTGTCGTTTGCGGAATGTTATAGATAATAAATGGAAGAGATGTTGCCTCGATAATATCGCTCCAATATTTATAAACCGCACGGTCAGGCAGTTTAAAATAAATCGGCGGAATAGCAGACAACGCATCATATCCTAGTTCAGCTGCATGTTTCGCTAATTCGATACTGTCTCTTGTGGAAGGAGCCCCCACATGGGCAATCAAAGTCATTTTGCCTTTGAGCTGATGGGCAGCATAAGTCAACGTTGCTTTGCGCTCATCGAGATTTTGATAAATACATTCTCCGGAGCTTCCGCCAACATACACCCCTTGAACCCCTTTACCCAACAAGTAGTCGCATAGATCCTTCGTTCGCGTTTCCGAAATGTTGCCTTCGTCGTCATAACAAGCGTATAAGGCCGGCAATATACCATGAAACTTTTCTAATAAAGCCATTTTGCTTCCTCCTTGGTTGTTGACATTTTCTTCGTTTTCGGATGATCATGATTATAGGCGTTGTAAAATATTTTCTATTTTATATTTACAGAGAAGAATATTTTCACCAAGAATCATGACAAAGCATTTGATCCGATGACCTCCCTCATTCGTCACAACTAGTTACGACTGAAAGTATGGAAACCCTTACAACAATTTGTTGTTAGTATTGATTTGGGCTTCTTCTATATTCAAGTTATCATGAATTATTGATTTTGTAAATTATTTTCTCCAAAATATTTTTGTTGGAAATTTCTTTCTAACGAGAATTTGGTGGAATTCCCTTCCCTTTTCCATGGCTTTTCAATTGGGTTTTATAATAACTCAACTTTCGCAGCTTGAAATCGGCAAATAAGCCTTGATGTAACTGGGCAAGCCAGCGATCCATTGCTGTAGTTGTGTTTGAATGAGTGTTGTGATCTTCTTACTGGCTTTCTTGGAGATATCTTCGATTAATTCAATCAGTTGTTTTAAGGCTACAGCCCAATCTAGCTGACCTACTTCATCACATAGCAAATAAAACAAGCCACCAAGCGTACGGTTGTCGGTACTTTGTCGGTGTTGCCACGCTAGCAAAATATACCGTGAAAAAACAATCGTGGTATGGCTGATAAGGAGATCATATGAGCGTCCTTGAAACTCTTTTTGTAGGCGCAGTAAGGATTTGGCACACTTAAAGAAGACTTCGATATCCCAGCGAATGCCGTATATCTGAATCATTTTTTCTTCCGAAATCGTTAGGTCGGTGCATAGAATGGCAAGCCATTCTTTCTTTTTTGAGCGGTGACGCACGAAAACCATCATGACTGGAATCCCTGGAGACAACTCGGTACGGATAGAGCGTAAGATTCCCTTGTTTTTTCCTTGAACAGGGATGGCTTCATAATAAAGTTCTTGCAAAGATAATCGGCGTTCGTCAACAAGATAACGCTTCTTATCCGCTTTGACCATGCCGATCACATCTAGGCCTCGATCAACGATGGCTTGGATTAATGGAGCATGTGTGAACCAACTATCCATTAGCACGTATGAAGCCTGCACACCAGCGGAAAGCGCACGATCAATCATCGATGGAATAATTTCAGGAGCAGGAAGCAAAGCTTCGACCCGACGCTTGTAGCCAGACGTTCTCTTGTCGATCCCTTGCATGATCCCATTTATTTGCGATTTCATCGAAGCTAGCAAGGAGAAGTCAACGGGAATAAACGTATGACCATCCGACCAGCCTAGCGTAAGCATCCGAAATCCTTTATAAAAGGAACCCGTTGCATGATCTTTAAATCGAGAAAGCAGTTCAACCTTCTTGCTACGATTGCGCTCAAACATGGAGTCGTCAACAACAAATGCAGACATGCGATCTTCACCTGTCAGTGGGCGAATTTTATCGATAGTGGAGGAACTAAGCAATGACAGAAATTTGCGCCATGCATAGCCGCTGTGATTCAGGAATCGATAGATCGCATCCTTCCCAGGAAACGTATCACCTTTCTCGCTTTCCAACAGGCGGAACCAGTTTTTGTGGTGAAACAAAAGGACAAAGACAAGCTGGAATAAAAACGAACAGGTATAACCAAATCTCTTTTTAAATCCAGCTGTTCTTAAATGTTGCAATACTTTCAGCTCTTTAAAAGCGGGTTTAATTTCATTTGGAAGTTGATTTTGTAATATGCTTTGCTCTATCATGTAGAGGACACCTCTTCTGTATGGTAGTGATTGATTCGACACTCTCACTTTACCAAATGAAGCGGTGTTTTTCTATTATTGCAACATCCATATTCTAATCAGGGTTTATCTAATCACATCAAGCAAGTAAGCCGATTTTCGCTCTGCGAAAGTTGAGTAATAACATATAATCAATTCACTATAAGGAGATTATGAAGATGACATTTGCGGAAGTAATGGCAAAGTTAGAGGAATTGGGCTCTGAACAAACGAAAAGAACCTTCATTCGCCACGGCGCCAAGGAACCCTTGTTCGGTGTGAAAATCGGGGATTTAAAGAAACTGGTGAAGCAGGTGTCGAAGGATCAAGATTTAGCACTGACGCTCTATGAATCAGGTAACTCTGATGCGATGTATTTAGCAGGCCTATCTGTCCATCCGAAAGCGATGACGAAACAGCAGCTTGAGAAATGGGTCAAACGTGCCAATTGGTACATGCTCGCCGAGTACACGGTCGCAAACGTAGCTGCCGAGAGCTCATTCGCACTTGAGTTGGCCAGGGAATGGATGCGCTCAGCCGATGAAATGACAGCAACCTGCGGTTGGAGCACGTACGCAAATTACATTTCAATCACTCCCGACGAAGAGCTTGACCTGGATGAAATTCACGTTTTGCTGCAGCAGATTGAATCCACAATCCATGGTGAGCAGAACCGAGTACGGTATACGATGAATATGTTCGTCGTAATTACTGGTGCATATGTCATACCTTTACACGACGATGCCATGAAAGTTGCCAAGAATATAGGAAAAGTCCGTGTCGATGTCGGTCAAACCGCCTGCAAGGTTCCCCTAGCACCAGAATATATTCAAAAAATAAAGCAGCGCGGCAAGCTTGGCGTAAAGAAAAAGACATGCATTTGTTAAGGTCGCCGCGCCCCTTGTCACTCTAGAGATTGAGTAATATTTTGGCCACACTAAAATATATAACCAAGCCAGTACCATCGACTAATGTTGTAATAAATGGTCCTGATATTACTGCCGGATCCGCCTTCAGCTTATGCAATATTAGTGGTAATACGGCTGCGACCAAGGACGCCCATATCACGATCATCAAAGCCGTAATACCGACGACTAAGCCCACGTTAAGCTCCACGCCAAGCATCCAAGCACGAAGAAAGGCGATGACAAAAATCGTCGAGCCTGTCATCAGTCCTGTCATCAGTTCCTTCTTAACGACGCGGAACAAATCGCGGAAATGCACCTCCCCTACGGCCAGAGCGCGTACAAGCGTCGATACCGTCTGAGTTCCAGTATTGCCTCCGGTGCCGATGAGCAGCGGAATGAAAAAAGCGAGTGAAATGACTTCGGTCAACGTATCCTCATAATGCCTCAAGACAGTACCCGTATAGGCCTCGGCAACAAATAGTATGAGAAGCCAAAAAATTCTTTTGCGGAACAGGTGGAATACGGAGGTCTTAAAATAAACATCCTCGAGCGGCTGGCTTCCGCCCAACATCTGAATATCCTCCGTCGCCTCCTCCTGCATGACATCAATCAAATCATCCACGGTAACGACGCCGATCAAGCGCTGCTGCCCATCCACCACTGGCAGAGCAACCCAGTCGTAACGAGATAGCAGCTCTGCTGTTTCCTCCTGCCCCATCGTAGCCGGTACGGAAATAGGTTCATCTGCGATTTCCTGCAGCCGGGTATGTGGATTGGCCAGTATGATTTTTCTCAGCGAAACAACTCCCAGCAATTCCCCCTTCATTCCGGTTACATAAATATACGCGGTGATCTCTGCCTCGTGTCCAACTTTGCGTATATGCTCCAGCGTCATTTCCATCGTCCACTGCCCCGGGGCGGCGATATAATCAATGGTTGCCAGGCTCCCCGCTGTTTCTTCCGGAAACGTCATTAATTCCTGAATTCGTTCGCGATAATCTTCCGGCAGCAGATCAAGCAATTTATCCGCCTGATATCGATGAATCGCCAGCATCATATCCGCTACAACATCACTAGGCAGCTCATTAAGAATGTTCGAAGTTAGTTCGACGTTCAAGTGATGCAAAATTTGATATTGAAGCAGTGGCTCCACAAACTCCAATATTTCCGCAGATACGAGCGGAGGCAACAGCTCCATTAGCCTCAATTGCTCCTCCGATTTTAATTTCTCCAAACTTTCTGCCAAATCAATCGGTCTGAAAGCTTCCACAAATGAAAGCATCTGATCTTGATCTGCCGTCAAGATCTTTAGCCGCATTTGATTAAGATCGATCATTTTAACGTACTCCTTTGAACATGTTGTTGATGCTTAATATTCCATTGTAACACGTAAAACAAAGCCGAATAAGAAGTTCAACCTGTTAGGGAATAAGGCCATAGTTTTCATCAAACAATAAAATCATGTCAACAGCCATCATGAAGCAACCTGCTTTTGATTTGATTGCCAGTGAAACCGCTAACAGATACGATAAATATAGGATATATGAACTATATCACATCTTCAGATTCAACAATTTATTAGTGGAGGTCAAAAAATATGGAAACTACAGAAACAGCTAGTTTCAAAGTAGTCGTACAACGGTTCGGGAGATTCCTAAGTGGAATGTTCATGCCGAACATCGGGGCATTTATCGCCTGGGGTCTTATTACCGCATTATTCATCCCGACAGGCTGGTTTCCTAACGAAAGTTTTGCTTCCTTAGTAGATCCAATGATTAAATATTTGCTTCCTTTGCTCATTGGCTATACAGGCGGCAGAATAATTCACGATGTACGGGGCGGCGTCATTGGCGCAATCGTCACGATGGGCGTCATTGTGGGAGCCGAGATTCCAATGTTCCTTGGAGCAATGATCGTCGGACCGCTTAGCGCATGGGTCTTGAAGAAGTTCGATAAATCGGTCGAAGGTAAAATACCTGCCGGCTTTGAAATGCTGATCAACAACTTTTCCCTGGGTATTTTCGGGGGCGGTATGGCTCTCATCGCCTTCAAAGGGATCGGACCGATCGTTCAGTCGATTAGCAACATGCTGGCAGCTGGAGTAGATTTCCTGATCAACACGGGTTTGCTGCCTTTAGCCAACCTGATCATTGAGCCAGCCAAAGTATTGTTCCTGAATAACGCAATCAACCACGGTATTCTTGGACCATTAGCATTAGAGCAAGTTCACACTGCAGGAAAATCCATTATTTACATGCTGGAATCCAATCCAGGACCTGGTCTTGGTATCCTACTGGCTTACTGGCTTTTCGGAAGAGGTTCTGTTAAGCAATCTGCGCCTGGTGCAGTGATCATTCATTTCTTTGGTGGTATTCATGAAATTTATTTCCCTTACATCTTGATGAATCCACGTTTGATCCTTGCAGTGATCGGCGGTGGTATGGCCGGTACATTCACCTTCTCGATCCTTGGCGCCGGACTTGCGGGAGCTCCTTCCCCGGGAAGTATTCTTGCTTACTTGCCTTTGACACCTAAGGGTGGATTTCTTGCCATGTTTAGCGGTGTGTTCGTAGCTGCACTTGTCTCCTTCTTAATCGCTTCTCTCCTGTTAAAAACAAAAAAATCTGCTGGAGATGATGATTTGGAAGCTGCAACAACAAAAGTGAAGGAAATGAAAGCAAGCTCCAAAGGTAATGCTGCTGCTCCTTCCGCTTCCGTTAAGGAAACCATTAAATCGAAGGAAGCAGTTAATAAAATCGTGTTCTCCTGCGATGCCGGTATGGGTTCAAGTGCGATGGGCGCTTCTATACTGCGGAAAAAAGTCAATGCAGCCAGCCTGCCGATTACGGTCATAAATACGGCTATCAATGACATACCTGATGATGCTGATATCGTCATAACTCATAAGACGCTGACAGATCGCGCGCGTCAGAAGAATCCGAATGCAGAGCATATATCCATTGATAATTTCTTGAAAAGCCCCGAATATGATGCGCTCATCGAAAGACTGAGCAAATGATTACATGCTTGGCGCTGACAGTTTTCTGTCGGCGTTAAGCTCATTTCTCTCGTGAAGGATGATGGCATATCGTAATGTCAACCAGACAACGTCGGATCGTAGAGTTGCTGTTCAATCAACAGAATGAAATTACAGCCGCTGATATCGCTGCCGAGATTGGAACAAGTACACGAACCATTCACAGGGAGCTAATTGATATTGAACCTGCCCTAGCGTCTCATGGCATTATTCTTCACAAAAAGTCCGGAATCGGCATCAAAATCGAAGCGGACAATGAGCAAATCGAATTATTCAAGCAGGAGCTTAATTTAACCGTACCGGCGGAATATTCAACCGAGGAGCGCAAGGTGCTGATCCTGTGCATGCTGCTCCAATACGGTGAGCCGGTGAAATTATTTACGCTCGCCCACGAACTGAATGTGACAATGCCTACCATTAGTAACGATTTAGATCAGTTAGAGCAACAAATCAACGACCAGCAGCTAACGCTCATCAGAAAGCGCGGCTATGGAGTTGAATTATCCGGTAATGAGCAGGCAAAGCGGCAAATGATTAGTTTTCTGGCAATCAAATATCTGGATGATTCTGATTTGTTCGAACAGAAGCACGACAAGCTTGACCAAAACGTTGTACATCCGCTGACAAACCAGCTTTTACTGATGGTCGGGAAAGAACAGTTTTTTAAGCTTGAGAGAGCTCTGTGGCAGCTTAACAAGCAATGGCCTACTCGTTTATCCGAAGCGGCTTACACCCGTTTGTTAATCCGGCTGTCTGTAGCTTTTACACGAATTCAGCAAGGCTGCATCATCAACCCAAAATCAGATGTTAAGCATACTACATCAGCAGATCAGACTTCCGGCAAAGACAACAGCCAGCTTGTCCGACTTTTAGAGTTGCTTGATTTACAGCTTCCTCAGGAGGAAGAAGCCTATATTGATAGCTTGCTTAAAGACGAAGGCCAGCATGAGCTAGGACTTTTGATTAACCACAACGACATGTCTCTCATTGAGACCGTAACTGAATTAATCCGCTTTATTGAGAGCAAGACACAAATTTCGTTTATGGATGATCGCTCGTTGGTTGAAGGTTTGATTCAGCATATGCACCCTGCTTTTCAACGAATTTCAAGTGGCCTTGCCATTCGAAATCCGATACTAACCCAGATCAAAAAAGATTACGACCAACTATATTCCCTTGTAAGGCAAGGCGTTGATGAATTTGTTCAAGACATTCATGTTCCTGACGAAGAAGTCGGGTATATCGTCATGCATTTCGGAGCGGCGATTGAGCGCTTAAAGCAAATTCCCTGGAAGGTGCGAGCGGTGCTCGTCTGCACCAGCGGCATCGGATCGTCCAAGCTCCTTGCAGTACGGATCTCCAAGGAATTGCCGCAAATCGAGTTAATCGGTCATCTCTCCTGGTACGAGGCCGTAAGGTTGCCAACGGATGAATATGACTTGATCATTTCTACCGTTAATTTACCGCTGGAATCCGATAAGTATATCAAAATTAGCCCTCTACTCACCGAGGATGAGACCGATAAGCTGAGATCGTTTATTCATGGCATTACTTTAAAAAACATGGAGCCCTCCCCTGTTCATGTCGCGGAATCAGATCCCGGTCCATTAGACCGTCTAAGACAACTCCATATTTACTCGGATATCGTTCTCCGCCTCCTGGATGGTTTCAAAGTTCACACGATGGAACTGGCCTCCGGAGGACCTGACCTAGAAAGCCAGTTATTGCATATGATGTCCTCGATCGACCAGCCTAGCATCTTGCTTAACAAGGAGAAGATTGTAAAACAGCTCCTGATCCGAGAGCAGCAAGGCAGCCTGATCATGCCTGACACGGAAATTGCCTTAATGCACACGCGAAGCGAGTGGGTACAGCAACCGGTTATCTCCCTCTTTCGCTATGATATGCCGTTAAAACTTAATCATGAAGCTGGGGCGGTGAAGCAAATTCTTCTCATGCTAGGCCCGATGCAATTGGAGAAGGCCAGCCTGGAATTGTTGAGCGAAATCAGCGGGATGTTGCTCCTTACCGAAATGATTACCCTACTGGAAGGGGGGAGCAAGGAAGAAATCAGAAGCTTTATCTCCAGACAACTGGAGAAATATATGATCAGAAAATTGGATTGGAGAGATTAAACCATGGCTATTTTATCAAAAGACAAAGTAAGACTGAACGTAAAGGTGCAAGACAAATATGAAGCCATTCGCATGGTCGGCCAAATGTTGGTCGATGCAGGCCACGCTCCGGCAGAATATATCGAGAAAATGATTGAACGCGAGGACTCCCTCTCTACTTATCTCGGTGGCGGTCTGGCGATGCCGCATGGCACGAATGAAGCGAAATCAATGATTAAATCAACGGGAATGGCTATTTTAACCGCTCCAGAAGGCATTGACTTCGGCGGCGATGAACCCGCGCAATTAGTCATTGGTCTTGCTGCAATCCGTGATGATCATATGGAAATTTTGACGAATGTAGCCGTTCTTGTCTCTGACGATGATGAAATGAAACGAATTGTGAATGCCACTTCCGAAGATGAACTCATTGCGATTTTCGAACAGGGGATGAGTGAATGAAGGCCGTACATTTTGGGGCAGGCAATATCGGTCGAGGGTTTATTGGCTTATTGCTCTCGAAATCCGGTTATGAGGTCACTTTTGTCGACGTTAATGACACGTTGGTCGAGCTATTGCGGAACAAGGGCCAATATAAGGTAACCCTGGCCAATGAACAGGCCGATTCGGTCATCGTAGAGAATGTAACCGCCATTGATGGCAAGAATACCGCTCTTGTCGCGGAAGCAATTGCTGATGCGGACATCGTCACAACTGCGGTCGGGGTTTCCGTATTGAAACATATCGCCGGTGCTATTGCCGAAGGGATTGCTCTGAGACTGTCCAATGGCGGGCGTCCTCTTCCTATTATTGCCTGTGAAAATGCCATCGGGGGCAGTACACAGCTCAAGCATCACGTTTATGAGCACCTGTCTGAAGCGATGAAAGTGCAGGCCGACCAGACCGTTGTCTTTCCTGACGCCGCCGTCGATCGGATCGTACCGCTCCAGCAGCATGATGATCCCTTGCTCGTAACGGTTGAGCCTTTCTTTGAATGGACCGTGGACCGCTCAGCGATACGGGGGGATTTCCATAAAATTCATGGCGTCCATTATGTAGATCAGTTGCTTCCTTATATTGAACGCAAGCTTTTCACCGTAAACACTGGACACTGCATTGCTGCCTATCAAGGTTTTCTGAGCGGCTACGAGACGATTCAGCAAGCGATGAAAGACCCTGCAGTTATTGCCGAAGTAAAAGGAGCTTTACTTGAATCCGGGGCGATGCTCGTAAAAACATATTCGTTTGACGAAGCATCTCATCAACAGTACATCGAACAAATTCTGGAACGTTTCATCAATCCTTATTTAACGGATGAAATAATACGTGTTGGACGCTCCCCGATTCGGAAAATTTCTCCGAATGATCGGCTCGTAAAACCTGCATTAATGGCTTATAAACTGGATATACCTGTTCCTCATTTAACAAGAGCCATCGCGGCTGCCCTACTATTCGATGAGGGCAGTGATCCTGAATCGGCCGAACTGCAAACTTATATCCGTGAGCATGGCGTCCATGCAGCCATAGAGAAATTCACAGAGCTTTCAAGCGATCACCCGCTCCATGCCCAAATTTCCACAGAGTACGCGAAGCTTACTGAGCAGCGGTCACAAGCATCTGCTAAATAAACATACAAACTAATCACGCCGATATACTACAGCGCATTAACTAGCCTGGGTATGTCGGCTTCTTTTGTCTTGCAATACCCCGTGAAAATTTCTTAATCTAAGCGATATAAAACTGCTCCGTTTTATTTGATAATTAAGAATATACGTTCCAAGATGTAAGTAATTGGTTTTTTAAGAAGAGGATTATTACATACATTTTTGAAAGAAAAACTAGTCGATGAGCGTGATTTGACTATCTTCTAACTTAGGTGAGATTAATAATATAATTTAGCATACTTAATTTTAAAAATTAAATTTTTTAACCGGAAATTTTTACATGAATCTGTTACAATACAATAGCACTAAAGAAAATAAAAAATAAGGATAGGGATGCGATTTGAAATCTACTGCTACTACACAGCAACAAGATTTACAAAACATCAAGAAACTGCCGATTTTGATCTCACTGATTATCGGTGCTTTTTTCTCCATTCTCAATGAAACGCTGCTTAATATCGCCCTGCCGAAACTCGAAGTCGCATTGGGTGTCTCCGCTTCTACCTTACAATGGCTTGCTACGGGCTACATGCTTGTCGTTGGCGTGCTGATTCCTGTATCGGCGCTGCTGGTACAGTGGTTTACGACTAGGCAGATGTTTCTTGGAGCCATGGTGCTGTTTACAGCGGGTACCCTCCTATGCGGGATTGCCCCTAGCTTTGAGCTCTTGCTAGTGGGCCGCTTACTTCAAGCTAGTGGTGCAGGGTTAATGCTGCCTGTCATGATGAACACGATTCTTGTGCTCTATCCACCGGAAACACGCGGCGCCGCGATGGGTACCATCGGACTTGTGATCATGTTTGCCCCCGCAATTGGCCCGACGCTTTCAGGCTTGATTCTACAGGTTGCGGAGTGGCGCTGGTTATTCTTCCTGGTGCTGCCCTTTGCTGTCATGTCGATCATCGTTTCATTTATTTACTTGAAAAATGTAACCACCATAACTAAACCTAAAGTGGACGTGCTCTCGATTCTACTGTCTACTCTCGGATTTGGAGGAATCGTATTTGGATTTAGCAGTGCAGGCAAAGCAGAAACGACTTGGGCTAGCATGGAGGTTTATCTCCCTTTAGTCGTGGGCGGCGTGTCCATCCTGCTCTTCGTGATTAGACAATTGAAATCAAACGAACCGATGCTTGATTTTCGCGTATTTAAATATCCAATGTTTACATTAACGACCCTGATGCTTATCATCGCAATGATGACAATGTTCTCGACCATGCTTCTGCTCCCATTCCTTATGCAAGGGGTATTCTTGATGACGACATTTGCCGCAGGACTTGTGCTGCTTCCAGGAGGATTGCTCAACGGCCTTGTCTCTCCTCTTACAGGTCGGCTGTTCGATAAGTTCGGCCCGCGCGCGCTCGTCATTCCCGGCAGCACATTACTGCTCATTATTATGTGGCTATTTACGCGAATAAACCTGCAAACGACAACGGCCACCTTGGTGGTCCTGCACATTTTGTTAATGATTGCGATAGCCATGATCATGATGCCCACGCAAACGAATGGCTTGAATCAATTGCCCCAGCGCTTATATCCTCATGGGACGGCTGTATTAAATACGTTGCAGCAAATTTCCGGTGCGATCGGCGTCGCTCTGTTCATCAGTATTATGACGTCGGGACAACAGTCTTATTTCATGACATTAACAGCTGAACCAACCACTGAGCAAATGGCGGAAGGCTTGCTATCAGGCATTCATAGAGCTTTTGTAGTCGGCTTGGGGTTTGCGGTTGTCGCTCTAGTCATCTCGCTGTTCACCAAACGAACAAAAGCTCCTGTTGAACAAATAGTGATGAGCAGCACTACATCCTAAAATCTTAAGATCAACAATAATTAAGGACGCTTTTCAGGCCAGCCGGGCACGGAAGCGTCCTTTTTATAAACTCCATGATCGAGTTGATTGTACGGATGAATGCTTACCAATATCGCATAACTTATACTTTGCAATAAATTCCCCATTCATAAATAAAAACGACCGCCTACCTCTCAGGTAAGCGGTCCCATGCATAATATGATTAAATAGTCCCTAATAGTTCGATCAATTCTTTGCGCTCGCGTACAGCGAGCAATTGATTACGGAATTCGTCGTCCATCAGTTTGCGGGAAAGTGCGACTAGAATTTGCAAATGCTCATTCCCTTGCGATTGCTCCGGCACAGCGATCATAAATACGATTGATACGGGCTGTCCATCGATTGACTCCCAATCGAGCGGTTCCGTTAATTGGGCGAAGGCTAGTGCTGGCGCAGTAACTCCCGCTGATTTGCCGTGAGGAATCGCAACACGGAATCCGATCCCTGTGGAGCTCATTTGCTCTCGGTTCATCACAGCTTCCAGATATGCCGTTTTGTCGGTGACGGCTCCCGACTCAGCCAGGGCGTCAATCATCGCGTGAATGCAATTCTCTTTATTCGCCGCATTTAACGGCATCAATATCGCTTCTTCATTCATTAGTTCAATAATTTTCATCCGTTTCACCCACCCAGTTGCGTATTTACAGGTTTCTTTAAGAAGAATAGCATCAATGCTGTTATCACCGTTCCAATCGCAATGGCTAGTGCATACAAGCCAACTTGTGTTACTGCATTTGGAATTGCCAGTACGAAAATCCCACCATGCGGCGCTTGCAGTGTTGCCCCGAACAACATAGATAGGGCTCCGGTAGCCGCAGAACCAACCATGATAGACGGAATGACGCGAAACGGATCGCTGGCTGCAAATGGAATCGCTCCCTCAGTAATAAAGGAAATCCCTAGAACAGCGGCTGACTTGCCGGCATTTCTCTCCTCCAACGTGAATTTCTTCGGAGCAATCATGGTAGCGAGCCACAAGCCTAGCGGAGGGGTCATGCCTGCAGCCATCACCGCCGCCATCGGACCGTAAACACTGCTCGCCAGAAGGCCTACCGCAAACGTATATGCAGCTTTATTAACCGGACCTCCCATATCAAAAGCCATCATCGCCCCTAGAAGTAAGCCCAGTAGCACTGCATTCGTCGAACCGATCGTATTCAGCCAGTTCGTCAAGCTATCCATCGTGAATTTTACCGGCTCGCCGATAACGTAAATCATAAGCAGTCCCGTAATGCCAGTAGCCAGCAGCGGAATAATCAAGATCGGCTTTAGTCCCTCCAAATTCCGCGGCAGCTTAATAATATCTTTAAGCCATTTCGCAACGTAACCAGCGAGGAAACCCGCTGCGATCCCGCCGATAAATCCGGCGCCTACCTGCGAAGCCAGCATTCCACCGACGAGCCCAGGTGCAAGACCCGGCTTTTCCGCAATGGAAAATGCGATGTATCCGGCAAGAATCGGAATCATTAACGCAAAGGCTGCCCCACCGCCGATATCCATCAATGCTGCTGCCAACGACCCCTTCTCGCTAGCTGCATCGATCCCAAATATAAATGAAATCGCTATCAATAATCCTCCGGCGACTACCAGCGGTAGCATGGCCGATACCCCTGTCATCAGATGCTTATAGGGGCCTTTGCGCGACGCCCCACGATCTGATTTCGCCTGGCTAATTTGCTGCAAATAATTTTCTGGAGCGGCAGCCTCCATCGCGAGCGCCTGATCGAGCAATCCGGCGGGATCTTTCAATGCCTGAGCAACACCTACCTTCACCACTGGTTTGCCTGCAAAGCGGGATTCAAGGACATCGGTATCTGCCGCAAGGATCACCGCATGAGCCTCCGCTATATCCTGCTCGGTTAATTCATTTTCGACTCCAATGGCTCCCCGAGTTTCGACTTTAAGCTCAATGTTCTTCTCCCTGGCGGCTTTTGCCAGCGATTCTGCAGCCATATACGTATGAGCGACACCGGTTGGACATGCAGTAACAGCTATCAGTTTAGTCATAGACTTTTCCTCCTCATCATAATCTTTGAAGTTTTACTCGTTCAAGTGACTCCTCTACTTGATCAAGCGTACAGACGTCTGTGCCAGATTTGGAAGCTGTAATCGTTCCTGCCGCTGAAGTCCAGCGGGCAATTTCTCCAGCGGTTTTTTGATGCAACAAGCAATAAGCCATTGCTGCTACCATTGAATCTCCCGCACCAACTGTGCTTAAAGGTGTGATTGGGAATGGCGTAGCGCGGTAAACCTCCTGCTCATTCACGAGAATTGAGCCCTTACTTCCCATGGACACCAGCACGTAAGATATCCCTTTGTTTACCAACCTCCTAGCTGCGGCAATAATTTGTTCCTCTGACTCGAACTTCGTTTCATATAATGCTTCAAGCTCATGAATATTCGGCTTGAGAGCAAACGGCACAGCTTCTATGCCTAAAGCAAGAGCTTCGCCGTCCGCATCAAGAATCGTTCGCACCCCCTTGCGATTTGCTATATCGATCAGACGACGGTAATAATCCATTGGCGTTCCTGGTGGCAGGCTGCCTCCCAGAACGACGATAGAAGCTTCATCCAGTTCGGCTTCATAACGGGCAAGAAACTGCTCCAGAAGCTCTTTACTAGGTATACAACCTGCTTCGTTAAGCTCGGTCGTTTGCTTCGATTGCTCGTCAACCACCTTCAGATTCGTACGGGTCTCGCCTTCCGCCTCAATGAACCGGGATTGAATTCCCTTCTGCTGAAGCTTGTCTAAGAGAACCTTCCCTTGGTGTCCTGCTTGAATACCACAAGCGACGACGGAAACCGAGAAGCTATGTAAAACTTTTGCGACATTGATGCCCTTGCCCCCGGCATCTATTCGCATCGTCTTGATCCGATTTAGTTCACCTGCCGTGAAACGTTCTACTGTCACGGTCTTATCTACAGCTGGATTTAAGGTTACTGTATACACTGTCTTCATCATGATGCTCTCCCCGCTATTGTCACTTTTATTCCTTCCGCTTCCATATCAGATATCGAATCTGCTGTTATCCCCTGGTCCACGATACAATGATGAATTTCAGATAAATCAGCCACTTTAGCAAAAGAGACCTGCCCGAACTTGCTGTGATCAGCCATTAGAATAATTTGCTTTGAAGCATGGATCATGCAGCGTTTTGTTTCTGCTTCGGTCAAATTTGGTGTAGTTAATCCGGCCGTTGAATCCACCCCGTTGATAGCCAAGAACAACTTATCCACTCGAATAGCACCGATGGAACGGTTCGCTAAAGGTCCTACCATGGCCTGGGTGTCGTGGCGCAGAGATCCACCGGTTAGCAAAAGTTGGATCTGCTTTGCCTGCTTCAATTCCTTCGCGACCATATTAGAATTCGTGACCACGGTGAGCTCCTGAATATCCTTTAGAAGCTTAGCCAAATAATACGTCGTTGTTCCCGAGTCGAGAAATATTGTATCCCCTGCTTCAATGAAAGATAACGCACAGCGAGCGATCTCTTCTTTCTGAACACGATAGCGATCCTCCTTCTCCATGAAGGTCGGCTCCGCACTGTCTTGTTCAATGGCCACAGCCCCCCCGTGCGTTCTACGCAGCTGTTTGGACTCTTCCAGGTCTCTTAAATCCCGACGCACTGTCGATTCTGATACTTGAAATTGTTCAGCCAGCTCGGGAACGAGCGCCCTCCCCTTGCTCTGCACATATTGAGCCATCTCTCGTTTACGCTCTTCTTCAAAAAGCATCATTGCTCTACCTCATTTCTAGTCATCATATTTTCTTTATTATATCTTATTCGCGCTCGAATATGATCGTTTATTATTAATTATGATTATATATGATCGTTTTAGAAATGTAAAGCGTTTACATAGTATTTTTTTTAATAAATCAATCCTGATTGAGCGCAAACGATCAATTTCAATCATCAGCAATATAAAAAACTCTGGCTACCTGAAATGGGCTAACCAGAGGATAACAACCCTGTATAGGACTAGAATATGCATTTTATCCATGATTACTCTCAGTCTTCAGACCCTCCTCATCCGGGTGACGGAGTATTTTTTATCGATAAAAATTTCACTCAAAATGCTGCTCCTAATGCAACCTTTTTTCAAATTTCTCGTCCAATTAATCACATCATATTTTTAAATACAAACCAAAAGGAGATCAACATGAACAGATTTACAATGATCAATCGTGCCTCCATCAAAATCGCAGTCATCGGGCTGGCAGCAATAATAACGATGACCTCTCTCCTGTACACTGATTCTTCATCAACTGCGGCCGCAGCCAAACAACAATCTAATATTAAGCTGCTCTTTAACGATCAGGAGTATTCATTTTCTTCCACACCTATAATATACAAAAATTCGCTCTACCTGCCTTTGCGCGATTTAGGTGAGCTATTGGGGAGCGTAGTGGTCTGGAACGCTGAAAATAAGACCGTAACAATGACGTATCCTAATCAAGTTGTGGTCACTAAACTAAACGCTCTAGACGCAACCGTAAACGGAAAAGCAGTTCAGCTTGACTCCCCTGCCATCGTTCGTGATGGACGCACATTCGTCCCGATTCGTTTCTTCTCGGAAGCTATTGGTGCTAGCGTTGATTGGCAGCCTGCTAACAGAACTGTGTCCTTATCCAAGACACCTACTTTTGCCAAGGGAATCGGTGTAAATATGAGCATTTGGCTAAACAAAGCAACAGGTGATGTATTTTTCGCCTATCCCTATGATGCTGAGCCAGTTAAGCTTGGACAATTAGAAGCCAATATCCAAGGATTTTTAAATATCAGTGCCTACAATCTGCCGGGTGAGCAGCAAAGCTTTATCCTTAAGATAGAAGATGTTTATGGCGAACCAAGTATCCATACCACCGTATATACCGCCTTTGTGAAAAACAATCAAATTCTTAAACAAAGCAAAGCCAATTACTTTAAGCGTTATGAGCAAAATACGCTCATAGACCATGAAGGCAATCCCATCCTAACCGACGGGAAGCTGCTCACAATCATCAATACCGAGGGTCAAATCATTAAGGAATACGATCTACCTAAGTTGAGCGGTAAAGACGAGATCCATTCCGTTCAGGCCGTAAGCTCTTCGTACTTGCTTATCCGTCCCAACTTATCTGGACATTTAACGCTCATCAACCTAAAGGACAATTCGATGACTTTGCTCTATCAACAGTTTTTGAGCAGTGAAGAGCAAGAATTTGCCGAAATGAACGATGTCCCCTATTTTGGTGATGATCTCGCCTTCTTAGGTGAGACGGAAGATGGGGAATTAAAATTTGAAAACCGCAGTCCATTTTATAGCGAGGGTAAAAAGTATGTTCACAAGTTGAATGAAGTGAAATAATTTTATAAATTTAGACAGCCCAGGAATGCTGTAAGCCCGGCAGCTATACGTTAGAAGCGCTACTGTCGCTCTGCCGAACAGCAGATTTACCCGAACCGCTACCTGCGGTTCGGGTAAATGGCCCCCAAGAGGCGCTGCGCTTGCCGGTTTAGGAATACACTCACTTCAGCTATGGAGGCTCGTTTCTACGTAGAGAATGGAGCACTAGTACGGCTTGAAGCCGATGGAATTCAAGGCAGCAACGTTATTTCCTGCTGCGTGCGCTCGGGAGACCCTCTGCCTCCCCATGCTAAATATTTTCTGGAGCAGCTACCTAATTATCCGAGCATCGCCGCTTGTCGCTTGTAATGATCCTCAAGCACGAGGCAAGCCATCGCTTCAACCACCGGAATAATCCGTGGGCAGATAGATGGATCATGTCTGCCTTCCGTTATGATTTGCTGCTCCTCACCATGAATATTCATCGTTTGCTGAGGTACTGAAATTGAGGAGGTCGGTTTAACAACTATGCGGAACACAATTTCATTTCCCGTGCTAATTCCACCTAAAATACCGCCCGCATTGTTGCTCACAAATCCCGAAGCGTTCATTTCATCGTTATGCTCGCTTCCCAGCATGCCCGCTGCGGCAAAGCCTGCGCCAAATTCGATCCCTTTGACAGCTCCGATTGATAGCATTGCCTTGGCAAGCTCCGCATCAAGCTTATCGAATACAGGCTCTCCAAGTCCCGCCTTTACACCGCGAATTCGGCACTCTACAATGCCGCCGCAGCTGTCTCCCGCGGCTGCGAGCTGCTCTACCCGCTCAATCATCCGCACTGCGGCATCCGGGTCGCAGGCTCGGACTGCATTCTGCTCAATGACCTCTTCGTTGTATGTTTCACAGCGAATTCCGCCAAGCTCCTTCGTATAAGCCACCACTTGAACGCCGCGGTGCTCCAGCAACTTGCGGGCGACAGCACCTGCCGCCACTCTTCCCGCCGTCTCTCGGCCAGAAGCTCTACCGCTGCCGCGGTGATCACGAATCCCGTATTTTTGCAAATAGGTGTAATCGGCATGTCCCGGACGAAAGGCATTTTGAATATCGCTGTATGCCTCTGGACGCATATCTTTATTCTCCAGCATAATAAAGAGCGGCGTACCGGTAGTTTTGCCTTCAAACATTCCCGATTTGATGCTAATTACGTCATACTCCTTACGCGGTGTAGTGACGGATGATTGTCCTGGTTTGCGACGATCCATTTGTTTCTGTATATAAGCTTCAGTAAGCTCCACTCCCGGAGTTACACCATCGACAATAACGCCGACAGCCTGGCCATGTGATTCTCCGAACGTTGTAATTTTGAACACTTCTCCAAATGTATTACCTGCCATATCGTTCTCCTCCTCATACTATCCCTTCTGCCAGCTTCTCCTCTTCCGCAAAGTTGACAGCTTCTTATATCCCTTATTATAATTTGCTCAGTGATATAAATGAAATTTAAAATTATGCATAGTGGTATAGATAGTATTTATGCCAATTGATTGGTTAAAGATATCCAACTTTCGATGACAATTGATAACATAGGAATAGCAGGTGAATCAATGGCTCCAATTTATCCAATGAATCAGGTTAATGTTGAATTGTATCGTATTTTTCTACACACCGCACGCCTTGGCAATTTGACTAAGGCCGCCCAACAATTGCATATCACCCAGCCATCCGTAAGCTATGCGATTAAGCAGCTGGAATCACGTCTTGAGGTCAAATTGTTCGATCGCCTTTCCAAAGGGGTACAATTGACGCCGGAAGGCAGCGCATTGCTTGAGTATGTTGAACAATCCTTCGCCTTACTCCAAGCCGGAGAACAGAAAATCGCGAATCTCAAAAAATTATCGAGCGGGGAGCTTCGTGTCGGGGCTAGCGGCCCAATGTTCAAGCATTTGCTCCTACCGGCGCTCGATCACTTTCACGTCCGTTATCCCGATGTCAGAATTCGTCTGTCCCAGGCTAAAAGCAGCGATATCCAGCATCAGCTTATTGAAGGACAAATCGACATCGGCCTCGTCCATCTCCCACTGAACGACGAGAGGCTTGCTTCGAACCATCTTATTTCGCAACAGCAGATTTTTGTCGTAGGGTCAGCTTATCGTCATTTTTCCAAGAAAAAGATTTCTGCAAATGAACTGAACAATATTCCTTTGCTCTTATTTTCCAAAGATAGTAGTACGCGGGATTTTGTCGAGAAGTGGCTCCTTTCTCTTGGCATTGAGGCTCAGGTCGACATCGAACTCGGCAGCCTCGACTTACTGATCGAGTTCGCCAAACGGGGATACGGTGCCGCCTTCGTCGCCCGCGCCTTCGCCGAACAGGAATTGCAGGATGGCACATTGTTTGAACTGCAGATTATCGAATCGATCCCATTGCGCTCCATCTCCGTTGCAACCCGCCGGGACATGTCGTTGTCAATTAGCGCCCAGCAGTTTATGGAAGTATTGATCGATTCCTTGAAATCTTCCATTTAACCATGTTTGTAATGCACCGCAAAGGGTAACTATAAATAAGGACAGGATCAATTTTGCTTACTAAAGGAGGCTTCTATAATGGGGCAACAATCCGAAGATCAAATCCGCAACAAACTTAACGAGAAAGACGATTCATTAGCGGAGAAGAAAAAAATTGAAAGCGGCGTGGACATAGAACCACAAGCCGAAGAATGGGTTGCTAAACCCGTTGCATTTGTCGAAGAGGACAAAACCGATCATAATTAAGCAGCACATCGGCACCCAAGGAAATAGATAGGCATAATCCTATTGCTTCTCTGCTTCCTTGGGTGTTTTTTTGGCTTATTGCTCGCCGGCCACCTTGCCAGCATTCTTCCCAATGGCAAATCCCAAAGTATTCTCGGTTTTTAATTGAGCCGAGAGTAAAGCGCAAATCATGATGACCATCGCCGATACCCCGTGTGCACCAAACAGTGTGATGGAATCCATCAAAAAACCCGCTGATGCTGAGCCGATTAAGATGCCCGCGGTCATCAAAGGCTCCCGGTGATATTCCGCCATTCTTCCTCCCATTCCAGCATCGAGCTTTCCAACAACTGAACTCAAAAGCTGCTCCTTACTCTTATAGTGATAATAAATGCTCCCTTTACTTACCCCGGACAGTGTCCGAATATCTTCCATCGACGTAAAAATTGCCAACCGCCTCTTATCAACATAACAAAGCGGTTGGCTGTTTCCATTAATACACGTCAACGGCCACAGTGACTTCAAGACCATTGTAGGAAGCCGTTAACGTTGTTCGTCCCTTGTTCACCCCGATCATATTCCCATCTGAATCTACCGTAACAATCGATGAGTTGGCTGAGATTAGGACACTGTCAGTGGTAACGACCGTACTCTGTTCTCCGCTATTGTAGATCACTGCAACTTCTAACGTCTGACCGACAGAAAGGCGATACTCGTTGGAATCCAATAGAAGCGAAGCTTGAGGCGAACTACCATTAACGTATACGATTGAACTTGCCGTTAACCCGGATAGCTCGGCTGTTATCGTCACCTCTCCAAGCTGCAAACCAGTGATGTTCCCCGCTGCATCGATGGACACTACGGAGGGATCGGAAGAGGCATACATTACTTGTCCGCTCACATTTCGCAGATCGCTTTGACCATAGACCGCCGTCACTACAGTATCCAATCTCTGACCGACACTAAGATTATAGCTGTCCGAATCAAACATAATGGATTGGACTTGATCAGATACGCTAGGAGCAGAGAGTTTGATCATTCTCCCATAATCCGCAAGCAATATAACGCCATTATCCTCCAATAGAATAACACGGCTAATGCGATCCCAGTCCGTCTTAATCCATTGTATTGCTCCTTCCGAATTCACCTTAAGCACTCCCTTAAGCGTACCTATCAAATAGCCCCCATCACGGGTTTGTTCAGCTGAAATTACCTTGCCGTGCATGCCCAGATTACGTGTCCAGAGCGTCTCCCCAGCGGTGTCTATATAAGTTAGAATCGTATCCGTGTGATAATCGGAGGAGACGATCATGTAGTGACCGCCCTGAGTCTGAGCAACTACGGAAGGCTTAAGGTTATTCAAAAATTTATTCCACAGAATTTCACCTGATTCACTGATTCTCCAAAGCTCTAATTTCTCACGCTTACTGGCTGCCACAAAGTATTCATTCTCAGGCGTGCGTTCAATAGATAACTTATCCATGCTCCACAATTCAGAGAATGTTCCATATTTCAAGGTCTCTTCCCAAATCGTACTGCCGTCCGGATTCAGCTTGCCGACAGCAATAGACATCGGTTCCTCGGTGTTGACAATCGTATAAATATAGCTGCCATCAACGTCTTCCTTGAGTTCATATAAATCCGCATATCCTATGTCTCTCGTAAATTCCCTGCTCCACTCAAGCTCTCCTGCCGCATTAACCTTGGCCACAAAAGGAACGAAATCAAAATAGAACAGCTCCGGAAACTCCCCGATAAGTAGAAAACCACCATCTCGAGTCGGACTTGCCGACTTGATGGTCACTCGTTTCCCATTATCTGCTGTGAGATAAAATAGATGAGTCTGCTCTAAATAACCTGCCGGATCGGCTTTAGATATATGAATGACATCTCTAGTGGTAACTCCAGCCAAATGATACCCGCCGCTTCCGCTGCCTTGAACATGATGAACCTTCATAAAAGTATCGTATTTCTGCTCCCATTCTACAATAGGAGCTTCGATAGACTTAGAAGACGCTGTTAATATCGGCGGAGAAATAATGGTTAGAACTGCAATAAGCCAAATGATCAAGATTGTTCGAGTTCGATGAGCGGATGCGGTTTTCATAGACTCTCCTCCCGAATTAGGATAACCACCTCGGCTATGATGAAACAGGTGGTTATGACTAAAAGCATATGATCACTACACGTCAACAATGGCTATGGTCTCAAATTTGCTGATGGCTATCTTTATAGCTTAACTATGTTCTCATAAGAAGTAATATAAATGACTCCCCCATCTTTCGTTGGCAAAGCTTTGTTTAATAGACTTACTGGCCTAAGCCATTGAATATTGCCTTGCTCATCACATTGGATCACCGCATTGGATAACCCAATGAGGTAACTTCCCTCTGCCGTGAGCTCGATTGAACGTGCGGTTCCGTTTATCCCCAAATCCTTACTCCAGTTCCCATGACCGCTTGGGTAATGTACCGATAAATTAGCTTGCTTGGACAGACGACTATAATTAATGATGGCATACCCCCCGTTTGATAGAGGAACAAACCACCCTATTCCATCCCCATAGAAATTATGCCTCACCTCTTGTCCCATGGCATTCAACTGCCAGATTAAATACGATCCGCTCCGAAAGACTCCTGCAAGATATCCTCCGTCCTCAGTTTGCCGAATAGTTTCAATTGAGACATGTGGATCATACCTCGTCATCCATTGCTCGTTCATCCATTCCCGTTTGCCGACGGCGTTCAGCTTTACAATATATCCGAGAGATTCACCATTATTATAGGAATACACAGCTCCGCCATCCTCAGTCTCTCGAATCTCATTAAATTCGACATAATCCCGAACGAATTCTTCTTTCTCCCAAATCACCCCCCCGGCTTCATCCGTTCTTGCAATATAGTAGAAAGAATCATGGCCGGGAACTGTCCCCCCTAGAAGATAACCTCCATCTTCCGTATAATCCGCAGATGTTATGATCACTTGACTATTATTGCTTGTTTTTAATTGCAGCAGCTTCTCCCATTCAATATTCCCATCGAGATCTGTTCTTGCTAGATAAGTTTGATACTTGTTCTTCGTTCCAATCAGGGTATAACCTTGGTCTGTCTCAAAAACCTCAAAGATTTTAATTCCGTTACTGAACTGCCTTTCCCAAGAGACCCCAGGCCCCGGCAACGTCGAAGCAGCAACCGCTTGTCCAGTTAAACTTGTTACAAAAATCACCGTCATCCATAAGGCATAATAAGCCTGCTTCCTCCAAATTTGTAATGTCATAGCTTTCCTCCCATCATATTCAATCTATTGGAATTGGACTAACCTGAACCCAATCACCCCCCGTTCTAACTTATACAGTTAGACGTTGAATCTGAATGGAAGTTTCCCTATATTTTACTTTTTAAACAAAAAATATAACAGAAAGCATATAAGAGAACACCACTTCGCATTGAAGTGGTGTTCTCTTATATGAATAATAGTCGTCAATTGCACACTTGATCAATCAGCGACACAGCTCTAGAAGCGTTTCCTCCCACCGTTCAAGTACCTCGGCAGGTTCTTTCAGTCGAATTTGTACACCGGAGATAATATCGGCATATTGGGCCTTATCCTCTCGGCAAGCAACTACTTTAGCGGAAAATCTAGTACGTGGATGCTTAGCGTCTGAAAGATCAGGCAACTTGGCAAGTTCCAATTGAATATAGCATGCGGCCTCATTGTAAAAAACTACTATAGTTGCTTGTCCGGTACGGATAATGTTATTTGTTGTCGTCGTGTTTTCCCATAAACCGAGCCTGAGTGATGTCGGAGTTAATGCGATAACTTCTCCTACACTGATCATAGCCGTGTGCGGCAAGCTTTGCTCCGTAACGGTTAACAGCATAAAGGCTTCGTGCTGCTTCTCCCCTAAATTTCGCCCATTAAACAACGTATATAAATGAGGAGATAGTTCGGATACAGTGTTATTCATCATTTCCCTCCATTGCTCTTTCAATTTTCTGAATTCTTGTCCGTCATCTATTATTGGCTGCCCTCGAATAAGCTTCTTTCATCATATTATAATCGATTGCCCCCTGAAATCTTTGTGTAATAACACCTTTCGCATTAAGCACATAGGTCGTTGGATAAGCAACCACCTGATACTGATCAGTAACACGTCCCGTTACATCAAGAGCATGCGGAAATGTTGACCCAAAGCTTTCCAGAAAATCCACCACATTCTCCTGACCATCCTCAAGATGCGTCATATTGACAGCCAGCACGACCGCATCCTTGTCTGCGTATTCCGCATAGAACTTCTCCATATGAGGCATTTCTATCCGGCATGGCGGACACCAGCTCGCCCAAAAATTGAGCAGCACCGTCTTCCCACGAAAATCTGCCAGCTGAACCTCTTCCCCCACGAGATTTTGCAAGGTAAAATCCGGTGCCCTGTTGCCCACCTTTAAACCGATTGGAATGGAGGCCTCCTCTTCGGCAGTATCCTCTGCACTTTGCTTCTTTGCATCTGCTTTATCGAAGTAATCATATGCTCCCCAACCAATTAGTCCTAGAAGAACAAGGATAGCTATCCAATTTTTCTTCATCTATTTTCTGCCTCCTAATATAGTTCCAAGCCGCTATATTCCGTTATTAACTCTACCCCTTCTTGTCCACCTTAGATACATAAAAGATTTAACGCTTATTCCCTATAAAAGAATCTAGGAAAAGCAAAGAAATCGCCACTAAAAGAAAAAAGAGCTGCTCTAAAGAAAAACCGATTAGCACAGCATGGCGATACTCGTCCAAGAAGGGAATGACGGCAGAACCGATGCTATACCATAAAGCTAGCGGCAAAAAAGATCTAAGCGGGGATTCATATTTCAGCCAAGCCATGATTCCTAATCCGGCCGCCAAAACCGCACAAAGCAAATTCTCCCACCCCACTGCCCCTTCCCACAAGAAGAACATCGTGAATCTGAACCCCTGTACGGCGCCGTATGCCAGGAGTGCTGCTTTGACAAACGGGACGAGCAATGGCCGATTTTTATACCCCCTGTATGCCAGATAAGTAATTGCCCCGAGCACACCCAGCCATACCCCCCGCTGCCCCCCTGTAAAATATAGCAGGGACAGCGGATTGGACAAGGTTTCTAGCGGACTAAAGAACAGCATACTGAATTTCCATAAGAAGAATCCGATCCCAAGAGCGTTCACATAACCTTCTTTAATCCAGCCTCCCGCCTCACGATGCCTAAACTTAATCTTTAACACGATGTATCCGAAAGCCGCCGACAACAGAAAAATAAGCAGATCCGCCCTTAACACCAGCGAACCCAGTGCAATCGTACCGATAATGTCTCCCACCACACCTTTAATTTCATTTAGATGTATAAAAACGATAACAGTATATATATCATTATTAATTATTAGTGTTCTTTGAATATGCAGTATTTAAGCCACTCTCAATACCCCCAGGGGTATTATTGAAATGATATGTCTTTTTCTCTCGTATGTCAAGTCGCGACATAATTCGCTGGGTGCCTTTCTCGTGATCATTTAAATCAGGCAATAAGGCGACAACGGAAAATCCGTCGTCGCCTTAAAATTTCACCAGGCTGGAGAGCGATCGCAAAAGACGAAGCGCTACCGTTCTCTTGATATTCTGCCTTCTCATTCCAAGAATCCTACCCTCTTCATTGACTCTAAAATAACGAGGAGGATGATGAAACAGCTTTATGTCCCTCTCCAGCCGATATAACTCTTCTGTGTACAATTCTCTCCCACCTCTCTATCTACTGCACTCCAAAATAATGTAATCCCATTATCTGCTTTAAAAGCAGGAAGAAAAAGAGTACACTAATGAACAAGTAATTCCCCTTTTGATCGAAAATGCCAATTATCCACTGTGAGGTGAAGCATCAGGTGCTAACCAGAGAACGATATTTGACTTTACTTAATGAATACGGAACAAGGGATAATCCAACTGAACTCACATTTGTTCAAGAGGTAACCCTCCAGGAACTGACCAAGCTGTTTCATTGCACCGAAAGAAACGTTAAGCTGATCGTTCGCAAGCTCGAGGACGAGGAGCTTATTCGATGGCATCCTGGACGCGGGCGCGGTATCCGATCGCAGATCGAATTTCGCGTGCGACGAGACGAATTTCTGCTCGAATATGCAAAGCGTCTTGTTGACAAAGGAGAATATCAAACCGCGTTTGAGATTTTAAATCAAAATGAACAAGATCAAGAGATACTGGAGCAATTCATCAAATGGCTTAACGGAAAATTTGGCTGCAGTGAGGAACCGATCTCCAGTACAAATTGCATTGATCTATTCCGACTACCGGTATACCGTCCCCCGTTAACTTTAGATCCCGCCAATCTAATATATGGGTTCGACGCTCATTTGACCCGACAAATATTTGATCGGCTCGTCCAATATGACTCCGATCAGAATTCCATGGTTGTACCGATGATTGCCCACCATTGGGATAGTAATCAAGACGCAACCGAATGGGTATTCCATCTCCGCAAAGGAGTTCGCTTCCATCATAAACGTGAGCTGACTGCAGAGGATGTCGTATTTACGTTTAACCGGCTGCGAGAGCGCTCCCTCCATAACTGGTTGCTTATGACGATGGATCGAATTGAAGCCATAAACCCCTATACCGTAAAAATACACCTAAAGCAGCCCAACTGGCTGCTACCGCGCATGCTCTGCTCAGCGACTGCAGCTATATTGCCCGCAGATTTAGTCAGCCAAAATGAGGAGATGTTCTGGAAATTGCCGATCGGGACGGGAGCTTTTCGTCTTACGCATTGGAGCGCAAATCAAATCAATCTTTCCGTTAATACGGAATATTTTCTAGGGAGAGCCTATTTGGACGCAGTGGAGATCGTGATTTTACCAGAAGATATTCCCGGCTCCTCCAGGCTAAAATGGGAAAAGCTTATAGACAACGAAGCACGCTTTCCAACCAAACCGGAAAACGACTGGAATCGCGTCGAAGGCTTATGGAAAAACTGCAGCCTGATTACCTGGAATCGCAACAAAACCGGACCACAGCAGTCTCTATCCTTCCGCCAAGCCGTCAATCTCATCATCGATCGGACAAAATTAATTCACGATGAACAACAAGAGTTCCCCGCCCGTAGCTTCCCCCGCGATCCTAGCTTCGCAAGCGGTACATTTCGCTATGATCGGGACGCTGCCCTCCAGTTGCTCCGTGAGTCCGGTTATGATGGGACGCCGTTAATTCTAGTTACACCCGATCATTTGTACGAGGATGCGGAATGGTTCGCTGAACAATGCGACTCAATTGGGATAAGTATAGAAATCAACTGTGTAACGAATAACATCTGTGCGAGTGAGGATATCGGCCCTGAGGCCGACTGTATGTTGACTTGTCTTTCCTTTGCGGACGACGAAGTATGCCAATTGGAGACTTATCTTCAAAGACAGTGTCATATATATCAGCATATGGAGCACAATTTACGAAAATGGATTTACGAAATCATCAAAGATATTTTGGCAACGCCGTCAATGGAGGAGCGCAGCGCCCTTTTTCAACAAATCGAGTTTCGGCTACATGACGAAGCCCAATTCTTGTTTCTCGTACACCGCAAAGTCAGTACCTATGTCCATCCCTCCATCCGGGGACTCGGTATTAACCGACTGGGCTGGATGGATTTCAAAGACATCTGGCTAACCTCACCGATTTGCGATTGCAGCTAACAACACGCAAAAAAGGGAAAGCATCCCGAAAATGCCTTCCCTTTTTACGATTCTAGATATTATTTAAATACTTTCACGCGTTCTTCGATCGGATTGAATTGCTTCTCCCCTGGTTCAGCAACCGGTTTGCCGAACGGCATTTGCCCGATTAGCTTCCAGGAGGCAGGAATATTCCACTCAGCCTTAACCTTCTCATCGATGAGCGGATTGTAGTGCTGCAGCGAAGCCCCAACCCCTTCGTTATCAAGCGCCGTCCAGACGACCAATTGCAGCATCCCTGAGGATTGCTCCGACCATACTGGGAAATTATCTTTATAAAGAGCGAATTGCTCTTGAAGCCCTTGAATGACTTCTTGATCTTCGAAGAATAACACAGTTCCACGGCCACTGCGGAATGCAGCCATTTTCTCTTCCGTCGGCCCAAAGCTTTCTGCTGGAACAACTGCTCTCAACGTTTCTTTCGTCATATCCCAAAGCTTGTCATGCTGTTCGTTGAAAAGAACAACTACACGGGCACTTTGCGAGTTAAAGGACGATGGCGTGTGCAACACGGCTTCAGCCACAATTTCCTCCACGCGTTGATCGGAAATAACTGCTTCTTTACTAATAGCGTACACGCTGCGTCTAGCTTTGATCGCCTCTAGAAATTGACTCATAGGTTTCTAATCTCCTTAACATTTAATAATTTACTTACTTTTAATTAGTAACTCCATTTTACATACTACATGATAAAAAAATGAAATGCAATAGGCATAATTACTTAACTATTTTCTCCTATTTAGAAGCTATTCATTCCTAATAAACTCATTTATAATGGGAATAAAACCCAAGAAAGGATGTTTGCTGGCGTGCCGAGAACGAAAGTGTTCATCAGCTCCGTAAATGAGGATGGATTAAAACCGCTTCGCAGAATGGCTTTTCGCGAGCTTTCTTCCCTTGGGCATGAACCATTGATGTGGGAAGAAAATTTAGGTCCTTGGCCAGCTCATACAGATCCCATTACAAAATGTTTGGAAGCGGTTGTGGAAAGCGATATCTATTTATTATTTCTAGGTAGCAAGGCAGGTACTTACAACGATTCATCAGGAATTACAATTACGCATATGGAGTTTATTAAGGCGCATGACCAGGGAAAACTTATTCTCGTATTCGCTGACACTGAAATCAAATCATCTTTCTTTGCCAAGGCTAAACCATTCATCGACCAACTCATCGACCAGCATATCCATAATCATGAACAATTCCCCTCTCCTTTACATATTATAGATGCTTTACAAGATAACCATACTATCCCCCCAAATGTCGATCCATATGTATGGTATTTCTTATACGATATCTCTCTGCGCAAAATATACATCGATGATTTATCACTGGGGGTGCCCATCGATTGGAAAGCTTACCTTAGCGACTTGCTGCGCCGGGGAGCACTGCTTCTTCCCCTAGAGCAATCCATTGAACAAAATAGTTCCAGGGTCGAACAGTTTGATGAAGCCGTTGATTTGTTATATCATCTTATCCCGCACCTGCAAATAAACGGATTACAGAAAGCGGATGACTTGCTTGAAGCGATTCAAACACGGATGGATGGGGGCAAGATCGAGCACAGCTACGGAACCTATGTCGCAGAAACCGTTGGTTTCTATGAGGACTGCTGTGCAGCCACCTTGTTTGGGCGGGAGGAAGAATGCTTGCAGCTCATAGCCAAAGTAGGCGAAGCGACCGGAGCTTCCTGTTATATGCTAACGGATCAAAGCTCTTATAATGTACTCACGTATCATATGGGAGACAACGGAGAGCAGGTCTTTTTTAAAGCCGCTAAAAATATGTTTTACTATTGCATTCGTTCGGGAAAATTTGTATTGACTCTCCATTTTCCTGCTGATCCAACTTGGGATTATAAGAAATTCATCCACTATAAAGAAGCCGCAAACCATGCTATAATTAGTAAAAATCCGTTAATGATCGAATTCATCAAGCTGATTCTAGGAGGGATGCAGTCATGAGTAGCGGAGTATTCGTCTCAAAGAATGGGAAAGTAACCGAAGCTATAGGCACACAGCCCAAGGAAGCATTGCTGTTCGCTCCTTCCAAGAAAAGCTCGTCACAAATATTGCAAGAGCAGCGCATCGCGATGAAGCGCAATAATAAACGGATCAAAGAACGGTTCAACGAAGCAACGAAGCGGGTATGAGCTATTTATAGATAGCATAAATAAAGCGACCTTATCTCCTTAAGCGGAGATAAGATCGCTTTTTTTGCTATTCGTTTTGATGACACATACTTGCCTAGGATATCAACTTGAGTCCAACCGCTGCACTTAGCACCATAGCGATAAACAGTATCCGTTTCCAGTCCTTGGATTCACCGTAGAACAGCATTCCCATCAATGCGCTGCCGACGGTGCCGATTCCTGTCCAGACGGCGTAGGCCGTTCCCATAGCCAATGTTTTCATCGCTACAGACAATAGAAGAAAACTAATAATGAATCCACCAAACAACAATAGAAAAGCCTGCCAATCTCTCCGCTTGTTGATTCGGCTAATTCCCGCTACCCCAATCACTTCGCCTATACCCGCCAATATGAGAATAAACCAAGCCATTTTAATTCCCTCCCTGCGCGTCCTGCTCTGTGGTTACCAGTTTTAACCCTGCTACGCCGCAAACTAAGAGAATGATTAGCAGCAGCTTAGCCAGCTTGAACGGCTCTCCAAATACGAGCATTTCCAAAATTACCGTGCCCGAAGTGCCAATTCCCGTAAATACAGCATAAGCCGTACCAGTCGGCAGCTTACGCGTAGATAGAACAAGCAAATACATGCTGACAAAAATAGCTACACCGGTAGCCATCCAGGTCAAGGCGTTGTACGAATGCTTGAGGCCAATCACCCACCCTATCTCAAACAGCCCGGCTATCAATACCAGTCCCCAATAACGATTCATCTTTGTATCCATGGAACCCGCCTCTCCTTCTCTCCATCCTTCAAACAGGCAAAAGCCCGGAAAGATATCTGTTGATGATATCCTCCCGGGCTTTTGTCCCTCCGTGTCGCAAGATATTTCCTGCGTGTCCTCTCTTGGACCAGGCCGGCGTGTACTTCGCCGCGGAACCCTAGAGAACAATTGTGACCTAAATAATACAGGAAAAAAATCGGTGGGTCAACTCCTTCAGCGCCGTTCATGCATACTTGTCTTCGCATCCTCTATAGTCTAACATAGTCCCAAGAAGTATTTTTCCATGTTCACCTAAATCATTAATCACTATAGATAAAGGAGATTGACCGATGAACCATACAAGACTGTTTTCACCTTACTCCATTAAAAATGTAACTTTAAAGAACCGGATTGTCATGTCGCCGATGTGCATGTATTCCTCCTATGACCGCGACGGTAAGGTGACCGATTGGCATCGGGTTCACTATCCTAGCCGGGCTGCCGGGCAGGTTGGATTAGTCATGCTGGAGGCAACGGCTGTCACGCCCGAAGGTCGGATCTCCTATGAAGATCTCGGCATTTGGAGTGACGAGCATATCGAGGGATTGCAGGAAGTGGTTCGGCTTATCCATCATCATGGGGCTAAAGCGGCGATTCAGCTTGCACATGCCGGCAGAAAGGCCGAGCTGGAAGAGACGATTATCGCGCCTTCGGCTATTCCTTTTGAAGGAATGAAGACACCCAAGGAAGCTTCAAAAGAGGACATCACCCGCATTATCACTTCTTTCCGGGACGGGGCTCGGCGCGCAAGGGAAGCCGGATTCGACATCATTGAAATCCATGGCGCTCACGGCTATTTGATTAGCGAATTTCTTTCCCCGCTCTCAAATAAGCGTACCGACGAATACGGCGGCAATGCGGACAACCGTTATCGCCTGTTGCGCGAAATCATTGAAGCGGTGAAGTTAGAATGGAGTGGGCCGCTCTTTGTCCGTATTTCCGCTGACGAGTATCATGAGGACGGCAATTCGTTGGAGCAATTCATTCAATTCGCAGGCTATATGAAGGAGCAGGGCATTGATTTGATCGATTGCAGCTCGGGCGGAATTGTTCCCGCATCCATCGATGTATATCCCGGATACCAGGTCAATCTTTCCGATCAGATTCGCAATCGCGCCAACATTGCCACCGGGGCGGTTGGCCTTATTTCCAGTGGCCTTCAGGCTGAGGAAATCCTCGGCAATGGGCGAGCTGACCTCATCTTCGTCGGTCGCGAGTTGCTGCGCAATCCATATTGGCCATTAAGCGCAGCTAAGGAGCTCGGGGTTACGATTGAACGTCCTAAGCCGTATCATCGCGCCTAGTCGTTGTTGTGTTTATAGACAAATCTCGCATGACTGTCACCTTGTTCTCCGATTATTATGTTATAAGGTGAGCTAGGCTATATCATTACAAAAATTTAGCACGTAAGCATAATGTTAAGCATTTTTGTTGTACCTGAAGGAGTGGCTCACAGCATGAATTATGAGAATGAATCGTTATCCAGTACTTCCTGCTCTCCCCGCATACTTATTATGACTGCCGTTGAAGCGGAACGGGAAGCGGTTCTACGCGGCTTAAACGGTGCCGACGGCTTTGAGGTTCAGCTAGCAGGCGTCGGCCCGATTGCGTCCGCAATCAATACAACGGCGATTTTAGCTTCATCCACTAATACAGTAGCCTACGATCTAGTGATTAGTGCAGGCATTGGAGGCGGCTTCCATGGCATAGCAGATATCGGCTCCATCGTCATTGCCACGGATATCATCGCCGCGGATTTGGGCGCCGAGTCCCCAGATGGTTTCCTCAGTTTGGACAAGCTCGGCTTCGGCTCCTCTCAACTTAAAGCCGACGCTCCCTTGTCCGAACGCTTAAAACAAGCCGTGGCCGGAACCAACATCCCGGTCTGCACTGGGCCAATACTGACGTTATCTACTGTGACGGGCACGGCAGAAACAGCCGAGTCGCTCAGCCACCGTATACCAGGGGCTGCAGCAGAAGCGATGGAGGGATATGGTGTAGCACTTGCAGCGCATCTTCACCAGCTTCCCGTGCTTGAAATTAGAGCCATCTCGAATCCAGTTGGCCCACGCCAACGAGAGTTATGGAAAATTAACGATGCCTTATCTGCCTTGGAGCAAGTTTGCTCCTTATTACCGGAGGTTGTGCAATGATGAAGATCGCTTATTCCCCCTGTCCAAATGACACGTTCGTATTTCACGCCTGGGCTCATGGCTTAATCCCCGGCGCACCCAAGCTGGATATCACCTACGCAGATATCGATATTACAAACGGACTTGCCGCAAGCGGCAAAGGGCCTGACGTATTAAAGATCTCTTACGCCGCTCTCCCTTGGGTACTTGACGAGTACGCATTAATTCCTTGCGGTGGGGCACTTGGCCGCGGCTGCGGACCTCTAGTGCTTATCTCTGGAGAACCAGCTAGTATATCAGCAGCAAATACGGCAGCCCACGATCCAGCTTACCTGTCCGGACGAACCATTGCCGTCCCTAGTGAGCGCTCAACAGCCTATCTATTATTTCGATTATGGGCGGCCCAAGCAGTACCTGGCGGAATTGGTGAAATTGTCGTGCTTCCCTTCGACCAAATCATGCCGGCTGTTAGGGACGGTAAAGTGGATGCAGGTCTTGTCATCCATGAAGCTCGCTTTACTTATCCAGCCTACGGCTTAAGCCTGATGCGCGATCTTGGCAGCTGGTGGGAGGAAGATACCGGCCTGCCTATTCCGCTTGGGGCAATTATCGCTCGGCGTTCCCTCGATTTGAATTCCATTGAACGATGGACGCGGCAATCGGTGCAATACGCCTGGGCGCATCCCGACGCATCCCGGCAATACGTTATGAGTCATGCGCAGGAAATGTCCCCAGAAGTGACTGATGCGCATATTAACCTGTATGTAAACCAATACACGGAGAACTTGGGCGAGGATGGCTACGCTGCCGTTACGGCTCTACTCGGCCGCGCAGCCGATGAGGAACTCGTGCCAGGCATAGCTCCGGGCCTCCTCCGCTAGACAACAGGCCAAATAGCCGATCCGAACGTACTGGCATACTCGCCTTTACGCCGAATCGGCTATTTTAAAGTTGCTACTCAGCTATGACTTGCCGCCAAATCTCTTCCGATAACCGCATTTGCGGCAAAGCTCTTCGACCGCCATTCTACGTGAGAAGCCATCGTACAATCGATTGGCCCGCTCACCTTCAATAATTTCGGAAAACGGAGTCTCATACACATTTCCCAAATTGATAACCCCTTCCCCATCTAGACAGCACGGGATGACAGTGCCATCGACAAGGATGCCAGCTTGATTTCGCAGAGCATGGCAGAAACCATGGCCGTCGTCCTCCTCCGCTCTCAAATCCGGCCAATCAAATTCATGATCCTGATTTAAGTAAATTCGTTCGGCCAGTTTAATTCCGCCGCCGGGAACGACTCTTTCCTCAATTGAATAATCCAGACCAAATTCCTGCTCAATCAACTCCAAGGTAGCCCTGTTGCGACTACGCTGTAAATTGGTCTCGTTATTCTTATCCAAATTCCATAACCGGAATGATACTATCAAATCTGAGGTACTAACCGCTTCTCTAACAAAGGCTAGAATACTCTCAATATAACCCTCGCGATCAGAAGAACCCTCATGGCCATCAAAGCTGTGCAAAGAAAAGTTTATTTGTCTCAGGGCAGGCTTATTGATGATTTTCGGCCAAGCTTTTCGAATCAAAGTTCCATTCGTTGTGATATTTACCTTAAATCCCTTATCATGGCTTAAGTCCAGCAAGGTGTCGATCTTGGGGTGCAGCAGCGGTTCACCCTTGACATGAAAATAAATATAGTCCGTGTGCGGCTTTACTTCGTCTAATACCTTTTCGAAATCGTCAACTTTAATAAACTGTGCTTTCCGTTCGGTCGGCGGACAAAAGCTACAGGCCAAATTGCAAATGCTGGTCGTTTCAATATAGAATTTTTTGAATTTTTTCATTTTATCTTATTCCTACTTGTCTATTATATTTTCGTATCGTGATCATACCCATCTTCCACCTTCTCATTTCTTGTTTTTTCGGTTGACCAATCTTGTACCTGGTGCAATGTTCGAAAGTCGACTTTTGGAAACGCCGATTTGCTGCGAGCTATAGATGCCGCTGTGACCGGAGAATACATAGCTGACTAGGCAGGCAAGGAACAAATAAAGCGCTCCCTCCGAACCGAACAGCTCAATACCCATTATAAAACAAGCGATAGGCGTGTTGGCTGCCCCGCAGAAAACGGCGATAAATCCAAGGGCGGCAAGAAAAGGAGCATTTAAATGAAGCCATCCGGAAAGAGTATGCCCGAGGCTCGCTCCAATAGCGAATAGCGGCGTCACCTCACCCCCCTGAAATCCTGAGCCTAGCGTTACAGAAGTAAATAACAGCTTGCCTAAAAAGGCGAATGGTGCCACATCTTGATCAAAAGAATTGGAGATTAAAGGCAGGCCAAGCCCCAAATATTCCCGGGTTCCTGTGAGATAGACCATAACGATAATTAGGCAACCACCGACTGCACTCTTTAGTACAGGATTTGCAAATACGCGGGTAAACGCCCTTTTTAAAAAATGAGTCAGCTCACTGAACATAAAACTAGTCAATCCAAATAAAATCGAAGCGATCATAACCTTGAGCAATACTATCCCAGATAAGACGGGAATTTGTCCTATATCATAAATATGGTGCTGCACTCCCCACAGCTCCGTCGCTACTAAATGCCCCACAAAGCTCGCCGCGAAACATGGGACGAGTGCACGATAGCTGATTAATCCGAGCACGGCTACCTCTAATCCAAACATCGCTCCCGCCAGAGGTGTTCCAAATACCGAGCCGAATCCTCCACTAACTCCGCACATCAATAATATTCGGCGATCCACCGTATCCAGCTTGATAATCCTGCTGATCCCATCCGCTAAACTACCGCCCATCTGCACAGCAGTTCCTTCCCGACCGGCAGAGCCACCGAGCAAATGTGTTGCCAAAGTCCCAAAAAGTACAAGTGGAGCCATACGCAAAGGAATTCGCTCGTCCCCACTCTGGATTTGTTCCAAAATCAGATTATTGCCCTGGATGCTGCGTTTGCCCCACTTCATATATACATAACTGACTAACGCTCCTCCGATCGGCAGAAGCCATAGCATCCAGGGCTGCGCATTTTGCCATTGCGTGACGGCATCCAGGCTAATCAGAAAAATTGCAGATGCGCTGCCTGTAAGTAGTCCGACCATGCTGCCAAGTATAACCCACTTCAGAAATGAACCAGGATAAGCAGCCATGATCTTAGCTTCATAGACCCAATTCATTTTCTTCATGCTTTTATTATTGCTAGGTGGCGGTTCATGATTAGGTTTCAACTTAAATCCTCCTGGCCGTTTAACTGGCAATGAACAAAAACTCCTACCAGCGCAAAAGCAAATAAGCACTGGTAGGAGTCATCAGCCTTTCCGGCGGTTCTGGCGAACTCCATCGCCTTCATCGATCATAATTATATTGAGATCATTGTATCTCAATAGCATGTCAGACGTCAATCATTGCAAAGTTTAGATAGCTGGACAATCCATACCCACGTAAACTAATCCCCAGTATAAGCATATGATGAATCAAACAAATGAAAAGGTGATTCTTTTGGCAAGTTTTCGTAAGGCCTATCAGGTCAAAAAGCAGCTCTCTGCCCAATGGTTAAAACAACGCGGCATACACGGCATTGGCGTAGGGTTATGCGATCCGCGCCGTCCCAAGAAAGGGGCTGCAATCATCCTCTACGCCAGTGCTCTAGCTACTACCGTACAATTAAGCAATGCAAGGGGCAAACGAAAGCCTCTGCGCCCTGCACAAATTCAAAAAAAAACAGGTGTACCCCTGCGAATCATTCGGTCGACCAGCTTTATTAAACATGTCAGCCCTCAAAGCCAGCGGTTCGCTACACGAATCCGGCCCGTGATCGCAGGATACAGCATAGGTACCCCAAATGCCTCTGGTACAGCCGGATTGATAGTAACCAAGGGTAATTGCGGCAAGAACCGTTATATCCTCAGCAACAACCATGTTCTCGTTAATGAGAACACCAATCGTTGCTCTACTACGCTACAACCAGGCGGCGCTGACGGCGGTACAGTGAGCAAAGACCGTATTGGACAGCTGTATCGATTTGTAAGGTTAAGCAGACAAAACAATAATTATATCGATGCCGCTATAGCTAAACCGCTGCGGCGATCACTACTCGGTACTCGTTATGCGGTCTTCGGAACTGTCCCTGGTCATCTGCGCTCCTATCGGATTGGAGAGCGATTCAAGAAGGTTGGCCGTACGACTGGTGTTGCGACAGGTCGGGTAGAATCGATTCATACCGATGTTCGCGTCGGGTATGGTTCATATGGCGGCTTAGGGACAATTACCTTCAAAGATCAAAGTGTCATTCGCGGAAAAAAGCCTGTCTCCTTAAGCGGAGACTCAGGATCTGTCTGGTTGACCCGTAAAGGGAATTTGGCTGCCGCGGTCAACTTCGCCGGCTCTGCCGATGGTTTCTTGTCGATTTCCTATCCCATTGAATGGTTTATGCAAGTATTCGGTACGCGGGTGCCCCTTCCCCCTCATCATAGAAAACAACACAAAAGAAAACACCACAAGAGAAGACAGCGCAGGACACTGCGTCCTCGGCGCTGCCTGAAGCGGAATTACTTGTTTACGCAGCCTTTAACCCCTAAATTACTGCGGGCGATCAAACCAATCCGTGCGCTTGGATGTCCTTGAATAATTTAGCATAACGAAAGGGGAGTCTCTCTTGATATCTATCAAGAAGAAACTCCCCTTTTTGGTTATAGCAAACTCGAAAAATTATATTATTCCATAAAATCCTTCAAACGTTTGCTGCGGCTTGGATGCCTCAGCTTGCGAAGAGCCTTAGCTTCAATTTGTCTGATCCGTTCCCGGGTAACACCAAACTCTTTACCCACCTCTTCAAGTGTCCGCGTCCGTCCGTCATCCATTCCGAAGCGCAAGCGAAGTACGTTTTCCTCCCGCTCAGTCAGCGTATCAAGCACTTCCTCGAGCTGCTCCTTCAGCAGCTCGTACGCCGCGGCTTCCGCTGGAGCCAATGCGTCGTGATCCTCAATGAAATCGCCTAAGTTAGAGTCATTCTCTTCCCCAATGGGGGTTTCCAAAGATACCGGCTCTTGGGCGATCTTCATAATTTCACGAACTTTTTCCGGCGTCAACTCCATTTCCTTGGCAATTTCCTCCGGAGTCGGCTCTCGGCCGATTTCCTGAAGAAGCTGACGTGAAATGCGGATCAGCTTGTTAATCGTTTCTACCATATGAACCGGAATACGTATCGTTCTGGCCTGGTCGGCTATCGCTCTAGTTATAGCCTGACGTATCCACCATGTGGCATACGTACTAAACTTAAAGCCTTTTTTGAAATCAAATTTCTCCACGGCTTTTATGAGTCCCATGTTCCCTTCCTGAATCAGGTCCAGGAACACCATTCCCCTA
This sequence comes from Paenibacillus lentus, assembly GCF_003931855.1. Lineage (NCBI taxonomy): Bacteria > Bacillati > Bacillota > Bacilli > Caryophanales > Paenibacillaceae > Paenibacillus > Paenibacillus lentus. The sequence goes on from NZ_CP034248.1 coordinate 3,781,606, forward strand.
CCTACATAACGGCGGGCAATACTTACAACGAGTCGCAGATTAGCTTCTGCCAGTCTGCGTTTGGCTTCCTCGTCTCCTTGCTCTATTCGCTTGGCCAGTTCGATTTCTTCCTCCGCTGACAATAGCGGAACCCTGCCAATCTCCTTCAAGTACATGCGTACAGGATCATCAATCTTTATACCTGGCGGTAACGTCAGGTCATCTGTATATTCTGATTCAGTATGAAGCTTCAAATCCTCTGTCACGATTCAGACCCCCACCCATGAAAATGAAATACAACTTATCTTGATGTATTTTTCGTTTGACAATTGCCATCTTTTATGCTATTATAAAAGCGATCCTAAAATGATTTACTGTTTGTTGACTATCCGTCATTTTAACATAAAAATAATAATTAATCAAACATCTTTTGTTTTGTTTATTTGATGCAAATAACGCTGATCCCTAAAGGGTCGGCGTTTTTTAATGAAGGACTATTTTAGGATCAGCGAATTAAGCCATACTCTTTGGCCTGCTCCTCCATTAAAATGAACTCTCCCTTCCCCCAGTCCTCTTATCCCGATTCAGCCAAATGCCTTCATCATTAGCCAAGTCCTTTTATATATCCCTCACTCAATGTGATGAACATTTGAAGGCCTTATCTGCTCCTTTTATTTTAGCGGTTCCTACGGCCTACTATCTAAAATTTTAATATTAATTAAACCAATTAAATGTTTTTGAAACGATAACCCTGGCAAATATTTCATCCGGAGCTTTCCTTTTTATTTGTAACCGCTTACATCGAATCGGTAAAATAACTTTCATAATATGTTCATTTTAAGTTAAGCAGACTCTTTACCATATGCTTCTAAGATGTCTACCTTCCTAATCCTTTCAACAAAAGACAATATTAAAAGTGAATTCATTACTAATGAATTGAATATTAAATCAAATTTTATCGAAAAACACACTAAAGACCTATGACAAAATACGACAATAGTACTTGATTATATGATATAGTGCAAATATAACATTTCTTTTATGAAAATTTCATGTGGTATAGAAAAAACAGGAGGTAGGGCCTAGAGCCAGCAGCGTATTATGAAATAATTTAATCCTCTCGCCACCAAAGTCCTGTTTTTGTGAATATTTTATTTTTAAAGGAGCTGAACATCATGAGCTTACCCTACATTCCCTCTCTCCGACGTCTTTTTTTCCTACTCGTTAGCAGTATAATCATATTCGGGCCTATAAGTTCCCCATCGACAATAAAAGCTAAAGCAACAGACAAAATACCAAAAGCAACTTGGCTGTGGCATACTAAGTTAATCGAAACTCAGACAGAAGAGCTTCTCTCCTTTTCTGCCTCAGAAGGCATCCGTTTCATATATCTACAAATCAGTACAAAGGTCGACATCCCTCATTACAAAAATTTTATCTCCAAAGCGAACGCGCTCGGCATTCAGGTTCACGCCTTAAACGGAGCGGCGGATTGGGCTTTGAGAGCCAACCGCTCACAGTTGACAAGCTTCATAGATTGGATTGATAAATATCAACTGGCAGCTGCGGAAGAAGAGCGATTTACAGGCATACACGTAGACATTGAGCCACATCTTCTGCCCGAATGGAGAATCGATACGAATAACGTTATTAAACAATGGCAATCCAATGTTATGTATCTCGTAGAAGAATCCACTAAATTAGAACTTCCTATCGCTGGTGATCTCCCTTTCTGGTTAGATAATTATACGGCAAGCGACTCGGAAATGTCTCTGAGCTCCTGGATGATCTCCAAATACGATTCAGTAACACTGATGTCATATCGTAATAGCGCTTCAGCTATTCTTGATCTCGCGAAGCAGGAATTGGAAGAAGCCGGGAATTTATGCAAGCACATATATACCGGCGTAGAGACCAAATACTCCTCCGAAGGTGATCATGTTTCCTTCTATGAGGAAGGATATGATTATATGAATGAACAACTGCTGTATTTAGACCAACTCGGTAGAAACTACCCTTCCTTTGCAGGGATTGCCATACACGATCTTGTCGGAATGATGGATCTGGCTAACCGCAACAAGCCTTAAAGCAAATTAGCAATATAATAGCAGCCCCTTACAAGCTCTCTCTAATTTTAGAATGACCAACTTTCTAAAGACGGAGAGAGCTTTTTTAGTCCACTATTCATACAAAAGGCATTTTGGCTATGATAAAATTCACTACTTATAAATACGGTCAATTAAAGGCTATTGCTCTTCTAATTTTTCAGCCGCTACAATGAGTATGTAAACGTTTACAAATATAGCAGCGGTGTTGATCCCGCGGAAAGAGAGGGATTTACGATGTCTTATCATGGTAGCTGCTGGAAAGCGCGCGTTCTCTCCTTGCTGTCCAAATGGTTGGTCATGATGCTCATCGTCGGTGCTGTGTCACTTTCTCCATTACAGGAACTTCCAATCGTGCGAGCCAATTCACAACTTACAATAGACTCGCACAACGATGGTCAGCAAGTCAATTCGGGAATAGTGGTCATTTCGGGTCATTATACGAACATCTACGATATCAAACTAATTGTAAATGGACGTGAACAGTTAGATACACACATGAACAATCTAAGCGGAACCGAGACGGGCACATGGCATACTGAACTGGATACAAGTCAGTATCATGGTGAAATCAGCCTCGTAGCCCGCGGTCTAAATTCAGAATCGAGATACGGAGTAACAACCCCAACCAAATGGATTAATATCGCTAATCCCTCTGCCTCCCCCCCTCTCGTCCGTATTGATCAGCCTTTTGACGGTGCTCAGGTCGAAGGACAAATACCCGTTACATTATCCGTCTATGCCATCAACCCGATACAAACCGTCGAAGTCAGAATTAATGGCGGTCCCTGGAGTGTTGCAGAAGCTGTATATGAGCATTATGAGTATAATTGGGATGCGGAAAACGCCCTGAATCAAACTTCGAGCATTGAGGCGAGAGCTACCGACGCATTCGGAAATATCGGCCGAAGCTTGACTGTATATGTTAAGAACGGGGAAGTTATGCCGCAAGAAATCATTTTAGAGCCTCAGGATCGAGCCATATGGATTTGGGAAAAGGCCGCTTATAACCTATTCCTTAATCCTGGCTCACGTACTGCACTTAAAGCATTTGCGGATGATACGAGCACCTTTGACTCTGAGTCGGTGACGACCTTCTATCTGGGCGTATTCCCCTATGGAGGCGTCGATATTCTCGAGGAGGAACCCGACAGAGTACGTGATTTCATGGCTTGGGCCCACGATAACGGTTATAAAGTTCACGCCTGCATCGCAGGAGGGACGGTACCTCCCTATTTTGGAGCGTTAACGCCATATCACGAGCTTGCGATTCGAGAAATGGAGAAGGTCATTAACTACAATTTATCTTCTTCTCCACATGAACAATTCGATGGTGTCAATGTAGATATAGAGCCGTACATTTTACCTGATTTCAGACTACAAAAACCGTCGGTACAGCTTCAGTATCTTGATATTATGGAACAGTTAATAGCTCGAAGAGATACTGCAGGTATCCCCTTGCCCTTTGGGCCAGCGATTCCAAGATGGTTTGACAGCAATGAACCTGCGAAGGATATAACCTGGAATGGTCAAACGAAATGGCTGTCTGAACACATTCAGGACATGAGCGATTATATTACAATTATGGATTATCGGGATTCAGCTGAAGGAAGTGCCGGAATTATCGCTCACGCACAGGGTGAAATCGATTATGCCAATCTGATTGGTAAACCCAATTCCGTCATCATCGGCGTCGAGACGCTGGATATCGCTAACAGTGGTGATCCAGAGTCGATCACCTTCCGTGAGGAAGGCCGCGCTCATATGGAAAGTGAGTTAGACAAAGTGTATGCCTGGTTTAACGGCAACTCTGCCTTCGGAGGAATTGCGATGCATCATTATGATTCGATCCGCTGGCTGCCGTCAGCATGGGGTCCTGATGGTGCGATGTGGACAGTAACATCAGAAGACGTTACACCGCCAACCGGCGTCAGTGTAAATCCTACTGCCACCCCCTTTGACTACCAGAGTATTAATCTCAGTTATGGCAGAGCCTTTGACGACTCCGATGTGGAGGAATACGTAATTTACCGAAGCACCACCCCGGATTTTCAGCCCGATGCGTCGAACGTCGCCGGTCAATCACGCAACTTGACCTATAAGGATCGCGGTCTGCTGCCTGATACGACTTATTATTATAAGATTGCGGCCAAAGATATCAGCGGTAATGTCGGTCCCGCTTCGGAAACGGCTTCAGCGACGACCTTCAGCACCACGCTTCGCCCAATGATAATTAGCGAGATGAATATCATTCATGACGGTATACGCTCGAAAGTAACATTAAAAGTATGCGATTACGAGACAGGAGAAGAAATCATAGCCCGAGTATATGGAAGATTTACAATGAATGGAGGTAAATATGTAGAGCTTGCTCCGGACGCAAGCGGTGTCATGTTCGCCCATTCTGAAACCTTACCCATGGCTTCCGGTGAAGTCGGATTTTGGCCGCAGCGCGTACTGGCCGGCGACTATTACTGGGCAACGGCATACGACGATCCGCGAACGGCTGCTGTAAGCTGGTCAACTTTATAAGTAATTGGCTATCCATTTCAATTTAGAGTCAAACAACAAGCTCCTATGGATCTGCATCCATGGGAGTTTGCTATGGTCACCATTTATGTACGACATCACTGATCATACTTCCCCACAAGCTTTGCTGCCTGTACAAGCTTAGCTGCATTGCGTTCAATCTCTTCAAATCGGCCTTCCTTAATCAGTGACATATTGACGATACTGCCGCCAAGCCCTACTGCCACCGCCCCTATCTGAAGAAACTCATGAATATTATTTAGCCGAACGCCTCCCGTCGCCACCATGGGAATATGGCTGAGCGGCGCACGAACCTCCCGTAAGTAATCAAGCCCTAACGAAGCCATGGGGAATACTTTTACCGCAGTAGCACCAGCATTCCAGGCCTGGACGATTTCAGTTGGCGTCATTGCCCCCGGGTAGACGTCTGTCGATTGTTGACGAGCATAGTTCACTACAGATTCGTCCAAATTCGGGGCTATTAAATATTCTGCTCCCGCCGAAATCGCTTCCTTTGCCATATTCAAATCAAGCACCGTGCCAGCTCCGATGCGCATTTTCTCGCCATATCGTTCACGCCAGCGTGAGATCATCGCTAAAGCGCCGTCACTATTTAAAGTTGCTTCTACAAATACGACTCCAGCATTAGCCAGAGCCTCAATCAACCCATCTGCCCGGTTCTTCGGAATATGGCGAAGAATAGCAATGATTCTCTCTCTCTTCAACTGTTCAAAAGTCATACTCATTCTTTTCACCCCTTCTTCAAAACGTAGCATGTTACATTCACGAATTCAATCATTAAATAGTCCCTGTCCTTCATTAGCAAAATGTGACTCGGACGCCCAAGTCAGTTATAATTTAGTAGTATGTCAACTATGTTCATTGAGGTGATTAATTATGAAGCTGACCTACCTAGGACATTCCTCCGTTCACATCGACACAGGCGAATACAAACTGATCATTGACCCGTTCCTGACGGGCAACCCGGTCGCCACGGTTTCAGCTGAAGATATTAAGGCTGATTACGTGCTACTAACCCATGGCCATTCCGACCATATTGGCGATGCGGAAATCATTGCGAAGGGCAACCAATGCCCGATCATTGCCATCGTGGAATTAGCGGACTTTTTTGCAGCCAAGGGGCTTGAGACGGTCGGCATGAATCTCGGAGGCTCCTGCTCCTTTCCGTTTGGTAAATTGAAATTTACGCCAGCTCTGCATAGCTCCTCCGTGCAAGTGGACGGAACGAACATTTATCTCGGAAATCCTGCGGGGATCCTGCTCGAACTGAAGGGGTTTACCGTTTATCACGCTGGAGATACGGCGTTATTCACTGATTTGCAGCTCATTGGCACAAGGCACAAAGTCGACCTGGCCTTTATTCCGATCGGCGACTTCTTTACGATGGGACCCGAGGATGCTTTAACTGCCGCAGAGTGGATCAGCGCTCGCCATGTCGTGCCCATTCATTATAACACCTTCGATCTGATCCGCCAGGATGGCGATTTATTCGTCAGCGAGTTAAATAAAATTGGCATCACAGGACATGCCCTCAAGCCGGGCGAAGATCTTCATCACCATCAATTAAGCTTATAATGAGTGCAAAGCCCCTGTTCCCATACCGGGAGAAGGGGCTTTGCTATGCTGGCTAATCCTGCAGCTCTTTACCTTTAGTCTCTACACCCAGCCATAATACTGCTGCTGCTCCAATAAGTATAGTCACAAAGAATATGCCAAAAATATATCCGACCTCATAATGCCTTGCAACGAGCATCCCTACCATATACGGTGCAATGATCCCGCCAACACGCCCAAATGATGCTGCCAGTCCCACCCCCGTCGAGCGAACGCTCGTTGGATAGAGCTCTGGTGTATAGGCATACATTCCTCCCCATGCGCCGAGATTAAAAAACGATAAGCATATTCCAGCAGCGATTAAGGAACCTTCTGTCGTGGCCAATCCAAACCAAGCGGCACTGACCGCTGTGAACACCAAATACAGAACGAGAACAAACTTTCTGCCAAACTTCTCAATAAAATAGGCGGCTGTAAAATAGCCGGGAAGCTGGGCAAGCGTCATAATGAGAACGTATTCGAAGCTCTTCACCAGACTAAACCCCTTGATGAGCATAACCGAAGGCAGCCACAAAAACATCCCGTAATAGGAAAAAACGACTGTAAACCACAGCAGCCACAGCATTACCGTTGACCGGCGGTGAGGCTTGGCCCACACCGATTTGAACCGCTGGCTGAAAGAAATTGAACTCCTGCCATTCTGAACAGACTGTTTCGTAAACCGCGGTGGATCTTCAATCGCTCTGCGCAAATAAAGGGCATATAAAGCAGGTAAACCGCCGATGATAAAAGCCGCTTGCCAACCGTATTTCGGAATGACGAAGTAAGCGATCAATGCCGAAGCAATCCAGCCTGCCGCCCAAAAGCTTTCCAGCAGCACGACAGCTCTTCCCCGATCCTTGGACGGCACCGATTCCGAAACAAGCGTAGAGGCTACCGGCAGTTCCCCTCCCAAGCCAAATCCTGCAATGAAACGCAGGACGCACAGAATGGCGAATCCTGTTGCCGCTGCCGATAAGCCTGTCGCTACAGAGAAAATCAATAAAGTCCAAAGGAGAACCGATTTTCTACCGTACCTGTCAGCCATGAAACCGGCGATGGCTGCTCCAAACGCCATGCCGATCGAGTTAATACTTGTAAACAGTCCGGTTTGCTGCGGAGATAGTTGCCATTTCAAACTTAAATCAGCGATAATGAATGACAGAATACCGACATCCATCGCATCGAACATCCAGCTCAGCCCGGCGCTCATCAACAGCTTACGCTGCTTAGGGTTCCGGATCGTCCCCAATAAGCTCATTTTCTCCCACTCCTACGCATTCGATTATTTTTCTTTCCTCATTTATTATGGATCAATAATAGCAAATAATGACTTTTTTCGCATAATAACTTCATCGAATTCGTTACTTCAATTTGAATTCATGATACTATTGAGGTTATTATGCTATATTTTTCAAATCTTCATTAAAAGGCAGGATGATATTTATGGGGTACAACTATAACACAAGTCCGGTACCTTGGTACTATGTATATCAAGACATCATCAAGGGGCCGGTAACGATTGGACAGATGCAAAAAGACTATAATATTTACCGAGAACTGCAGCCCAACACTATGGTGTGGACCGAAGGGATGGCAGAATGGGCGCCCCTATCATCAACCGAGTTAATCCACCATATTATGTTCGCAACTAACCATAATAATCAGGCGGGTTATGGCGGCTCGTATCAGAATAATACATATTCAAATTCGATAAATACAAGTCAGGCCTACGAAGGAGCAGTCCCCCCCATGCAGTACTCAATGCAAAAAGCTAACAATACATACATGTGGTTAATCGTCGCAATTTGCGGACTCGCATCTCTTCTCCGGCTTTCAGTTCGCGGCTCCGCTGGGGCTGATGGAACTATCTTATTTATAAACGTCACAGCTGTAGGATTATATGCCCTGTTCTGTGCTCTGGACAAAAATGAACTTAAACGCACAGGCCATCGAACCACACCCATCTGGTGGTTTTTAATCGTACCGGTCTATATGTTTATTCGAGCTTACAGATTACGTCAGTTTCCTTCATATGCCATTGTTTTTCTCATTACCAGCTTTGTCGTCGGCTTCTTTTTTGGTTTTATCTCCGCTTTTGTCAAAGCGTTCTAAATGACCTGTCTGAGAGACTAATTATAAAAGAGCTGTTCCCGCAGGCCGTGAATCTGCCAGGGGTGCAGCTCTTTGCTTTAAGCTAACGTTAGATGGTAAATATGCTGTGGTCCGATTGGGCCGTCAATCAACCTTCCCCCATCGCGAAAGCCGGCCGCCAAATATACAGCCTGGGCTGCTTTATTACGTTTATTTACACCTAGAACAATTTCATTCCGTCCTGGAAACTGATTTTTCATAAATTCAGGCAGCTGAAGCATGGCTCCCTTGGCAATACCCTGACCCTGGTGACGATAATCGACCGAAAAAGACTGCAAAAGCATTGCACTAGTATTTGCGGTAAAACTCGCGATATTCGGCCCTTCGTACAAAATGAAAAAGCCAACTATTTTTTGCTCATACATAATCACCACAGGATATCGCTCTTGATCTTGAATCGCCAGTTCCAGCACGTCCTTAGGCAAGGCACTGAACTCGATCTGACCTTCTGGCAGCTCAAATCTCTCTAAATACTCTCGATCCTTCTGCTCATAATGACGCAAGGCTACTTTAATCCTCTTTTCTGTACTCATCCTCAGTTTACTCATCGTGAAATATTGCTTAATCGCTCCCTACCCTTATACCATAATCACAAGTTCTCTCACTACTTCATCCAAATTGGCCACCCCAGGCAATAGCAGGACATGCAGCAATCACACCATTATATATGTCTACGATCTGCGCAAAACCATCTATTTTAGCATGCTCAATTCGATATGATTTTAACATACATTGCGACTTCTAAGCTTAGAAATAGCTAGCCCGGAAGGCTAGCTTTGGATTAAATGCTTATATATTTTAATGACGCTAAAGTGCATGCCCTCATGATAGAGACTAAAATTCAGAAATCCTTCAACCGAATCGAGCGTAAATCCCGATGATGTCTTATATGGTTTACTTACGCTCTCCTCCAATTTTCCTGAAAGCTGAGAAACGATTTGCTTAGGCTGCTGCTGAAGAATTTCAATGATTTCAGCAAGCCTTGGAGCGTCCCCCGTCCAATTCTCGGGAGAAGTTCCATTTGCAAAAAAATCTTTATATTGCACATGAATCATTGAAGGCCGACCTGTAAGCTGAAATGCAAATGCATCATGAACTAGGGCGATGTGACCGAGGTTCCACAGAATATGATTGCGAAAGCCAGATGGGACAATACTTGCTTGCTCCTCCGATAAAGCGCTAACCATTTTTAAAGTCTGACTGCGGACAAATTCCAATTGACTAAAAATAATTTCTCCCATGCGCTTCCTCCCCAAAATTAATCGATATACTGCTTGATCTGGACATAATGCTGTACTTTTGGAAATGGATCATAATAATGATGCAGCAATGCTTTCCACTCTTGGTATTGTTCGGATTTTCTAAAACCGACTTCATGATCCGTAATGGAGCGCCATTTGACGAGAAGAATATACTTATTCTCCTCTTCCACGCATTTATGAAGCTCATGCTCGAGATAACCAGGCATTGCCGATATAATTTTTGACGCTTGGCGAAAGCTGCTTTCAAAATCATTTATCGTACCCGGCTTCACGTGCAGCTCAGCCACTTCAAGTATCATTCTCTCCCCCCTCACCAGCTGGGTCAGCTCATGAATAGCTCCAATAACCTTATTATACCATTATACTTATGACCTGGGCTATTAAGTTAGTCCTGCCCTTTCTCTCAACGCCTTGTGAATCCAAATCGCGGCAATAGACCCCTCACCCATCGCAACGGTTACTTGCTCTGCATGCAAAGCCACATCACCGGCAACCCATACATTATCCACGCTCGTTTGCTTGCTGCGCGGATTACTTTTGACATGCCCGTTAGGACTTAATTTCGCCCCAAGCTGATCAGCCAGTTCGGAATGAACCCAATTACCGCCAAAAGCAATGAAGCCACGCTCCGCCAGCAGTACATTTCCATCGTCGAGCACAATCTGTTCGATTTGCCCTTCGGAGGCTTGGCGTATTTCTGTAATTTTAGCCTCAATATAAGAAATTCCCATCATACGAAGCTGTTCCATGAGCTTGGAGGAAAGAGGTAAAGCCTCATGATTTACATAGGTCAATTCACGGGTTCGTTCCGCCAAAATTAACGCCATATTGGCGCCCGCATCACCCGCTCCCATAACTACGGTCAGCTTGCCTTGAATTTCATAGCCGTCGCAATCTGGACATATGTACACGCTGCTTCCGAGTGTAGAGATAAGTCCGGGGATCTCGGGGATGCGATCGCTCACGCCTGTTGCCAGCAGAATAGTAACAGCCTCATATTTAATGCCTGATTCCCCTTCGAGCAGTATCGTTCCAGCATCACTTCGCGCTGCCGTAATCACCTTATCTTGAACAAAACGAATTCCAGTGCCTTCCGCCTGCTCTCTTCCTCGTTTCCGTAATTCCTCTCCCGATATTCCCAGCGGCCAGCCAAGGATGTTGTGGTAATTCCGGCAGAGCGTAGATCTTCCTTCGCCGGAATCAATGACAAGAACATCGTAAGTTGAATAACGTCCTAATTGAATCGCGGCCTGCAGCCCCGCGATACCACCGCCAACAATAATGCAATCCTGTACCATGAATTATTATCTCCATTCATATTGGGAGGAGAAGTCATCACTCACTCCATGGGATTCGATCAACGTGTCAAATATACTCTAGCTTCATAGGGGCGGAGCTTCAGCTTGCACAAGTCCTCATTTTGCTGCACAGGATAGTTCGAAAGCAGTAGCTCCATTCCTTCTTTGGATAATTCTTTCGGCAATTCAAATAGCGGCTCACGATCAAAAAAATTCAATACGACCAACAATTGCTCACTGTCCAGCGTTCGCGTATACGCGTAAATTTCTGAATGGAGCGGCAGCAGCAGCTTATATTGTCCGTAAACAATAACCTTATGCTGCTTACGTAACTGGATCAGCTGCTTGTAATAATGAAAGATCGAATCAGGATCCTTCAGCGATTGAGCTACATTAATTTCTACATAGTTGGAATTAACTTTGATCCACGGCGTTCCCGTTGTAAACCCACCTTGCTCGGTTTTATCCCATTGCATCGGGGTTCGCGCATTATCGCGGCTTTTCTTATGAATCGCTTGCATAATCTCTTCTTCCGACACCCCATTGCCACGCTGTTCCTCATAGTAATTCAGCGTCTCAACATCGCGATAATCGTCGATCGACTCAAATGCGATATTGGTCATGCCGATTTCTTCGCCCTGATAAATATAAGGCGTACCTTCCAGTGTGTGAATGAACGTAGCCAGCATTTTTGCAGATGGTACGCGATAGACGGTATCATTGCCAAAGCGGGATACCGATCGCGGCTGGTCATGATTGCAAAAGTAGTTCGCGTTCCAGCCCCGGCGGTGAAGCACCGTTTGCCAGTTGCTGATAATTTTTTTCAACTCCAACAAGTTCCATGGTACAACATCCCATTTGCCGCTTCCTGAAGATGCCGCATCCATGTACATATGCTCAAATTGAAATGTCATGTTCAGCTCTCTTCGACCGTCCCCAACATAATCAAGCGCTTGTTCCGGCCCCAGTCCTGATGTCTCCCCGACAGTCATTATGTCGTAGTAGTAGAGCACTTTGTCATACAAGTTCTGAAGCAGAATATGAACATTTTCGAGATTAGAGAACATTTCATAGGCTCGCACCGTTTTTGTCTGATAGGGGTTATGGGCGTCGGGGAGCCCTTCCGCTTTGACGATATGGGATATCGCATCGAAGCGAAACCCGTCCACCCCTTTCTTGAGCCACCATTCAATCATATTGTGAAGTTCATCGATCACCACCGGGTTGTTCCAATTCAGATCCGGTTGATACTTCGAGTATAGATGCAAGTAGTACTCATCCGTCTGTGGATCATACTCCCAAACCGAGCCGCTAAAGTACGACTCCCAATTATTTGGGGGGGTTCCGTTTTTCCCTTTGCGCCATATATAGTATTCCCGCTTCGGATTATCTTTGGACTGACGGGACTCCAGGAACCAGGCATGCTGGTGGGAAGTATGGTTCAATACCAAATCCATCATCAGCTTCATCCCTCGGGAATGCATATCCTGGAGGAGCTGATCAAAATCCTCCATCGTTCCAAATTGCTCCATAATATCGCAATAATCGCTAATATCATAGCCGTTGTCATGACCGGGTGACTTGTAAATAGGGCTCAGCCACACTACATTAACGCCTAGCTCCTGCAAATAATCCAGCTTGGAAATGATCCCTTTGAGATCGCCGATGCCGTCGCCGTTGCTGTCTTTAAAGCTAACCGGGTAAATTTGATATACTACGCTCTCTTTCCACCACTTCGGCTTCATGTCCTATTCTGCCTCCTTTTTCGAGTGCAGCTCTTTCGAGCATCTAAGCGGTCTAGTTTTTAAATAATCCGTGCTCTGTATGGTTTGCCTATATATCTTTAAACAATCGTTACATTCGATATAACCGCTAAAATCATTTCTGAAAGTTTTTGCTGACCATTTTCACTGATATAGTATAATGAAATAATCTGCGTCTATACGCTAAACTACGCAATTATTGCAATTGTCTTGAAAGGATGTCGCACAGCTATGAAATCATTCACTGGGGACTATTCACCATCCCCTCGTCCCTTGTCGCCTTCGGCACGGATTAAGGCGGCATTCATTCTTGGCAGTTTGTCTGCCTTCGGCCCGCTTTCGCTGGATATGTATTTGCCTGCGCTGCCTAAGCTCGCTGAGGAACTCAGCACTACGGCTTCTATTACCCAGCTAAGTCTGACCTCTTGCTTGCTTGGACTTGCCTTAGGTCAACTAGCTGCTGGACCGATCAGTGACGTCCGTGGACGTCGTACACCGCTCATTATCTCTCTTTGCCTTTATGCGCTCAGCTCGCTACTATGTGTCTTCGCGCCAACGATATGGGTGCTCATTGCCCTGCGATTTCTTCAAGGGCTGTCCGGTGCGGCAGGTATTGTCATCTCTCGCGCCGTCGTACGCGATCTATACTCTGGCTCAGAGCTGACAAAATTTTTCTCGCTGCTCATGCTCGTAAACGGAGCTGCGCCAATACTTGCACCGATCTTCGGAGGACAGCTGCTGCAATTTACGAATTGGAGAGGCGTGTTCGTAGTATTGTCCTTAATAGGTGTTGTTATGATGATCGCGGTATTATTTGGCTTGCCCGAATCGCTTCCCCAAGAACGCAGACAGTCGGGAGGATTATCCGCAACATGGACTACCTTCCGCAGACTGCTGGGAGATCGCCTTTTCATCGGCTTTTGCCTAACGCAAGGACTTGTATCTTCTGCAATGTTTGCCTACATATCCGGATCTTCATTTGTCATGCAGAATGTGTATCATGTATCGCCCCAAATGTACAGCCTCATTTTTGCCACAAACGGCGTCGGTATCATCATTGCGAGCCAAACGACCGGGCGTTTGGCTGGCCGGATTAAGGAAGCTAAGATGCTGCAATTTGGATTAGCACTGGCACTGACAGCCTCCTTAGGTTTACTATCAGCAATTTTGCTGGGTGGCGAGCTAATCACCGTACTTATTCCTTTATTCTTTGTCGTATCGTGTGTAGGGATTATTTCCACGTCCAGCTTCTCGCTGGCGATGCAAAGTCAGGGGAAGGCTGCTGGCAGCGCCTCCGCCCTGCTTGGACTTGTCCCATACATTCTTGGAGCTACCGTCGCTCCGCTCGTAGGTCTAGGCGGAGAACATACCGCAGTACCAATGGGAATCGTCATCGCCATTGCTGAGGTTGGTGCAGTGAGCAGCTATATGCTGTTCATCAACCCCCGACTTAAGGAACAATAAATGAATTTGCAAGAATAGAAGACCAGCTAGAAGCTAATATTCTCCGGTTCTCAGTTTTATGCAATAAAAAAGGCACCTTTCGGTGCCTCCCTTCTCGTAATTCATTCATCGGTGTCCAATCGTGACTAATACTAGCTTTCTATCAATCCTTTTTCAATAAGAAATTGGCGAACAACCTCTTCTTCTTTTAGCCCTTCCACGTCTATGTCAGCATTGAGCTTTTGCATCTCTTCATCACTAATCAAACCGCTCATTTGATTTAAAACTTCTTCTAATTCCGGGTACTTCTCCAAAGTATCTTGGCGGATAATGGGACCACCATCGTAAGGCGGGAAAAATTCTTTATCATCCTGTAAGATAACCAGATTATGAACCTGGATTTGCGCATCTGTAGCATAGGCATTTGTTACGTCTGTCTCCCCATTAGCGATGGACTGATACATAATGCCATGATCCATCCCCTTTTGCTGTTTGAAGTTCATACCGTACAGCTTTTGAATGCCTGGGAAGCCGTCATCGCGGTCAAGGAACTCAAACTCAACGCCTAGCACCATTTCCTCGGATACTTTGGCCAGGTCGCTGAAGGTCTGCAGATTGTGCTGCTCTGCTGTTTCGCGAGTAACCGCTAAAGTATACGTATTGTTAATGCCAAAGGGCTCCAAAAATACTAAATCATCTTCTTTCAAAAGCTCTCTCGTTTTCGCTAAAGTTTCTGCTGAATTTCCGGTTTCTTCCTGATAATAGTTCGCTACAACGGTTCCCGAATATTCGGGATACAGCTGAATTTCATCGTTTTTAAGCGCGCTCCAAGCGACATTGGAGCCTCCCAGATTAACTTGCCTTTTTACTTTAATATCTGTCTTGGCTTCGATCAGCTCCGCCATCATTAACGCGAGCAGCATATTCTCCGTAAAATTTTTTGAGCCTACGGTAATTTCCCCCACACGAGCAGCCCCATCAGCATTGCTGCCCGAATTCACTCCTCCCCCACATGCCGCTAGTAACATTGCAACCATAGCTATCGCAAGCAGGCCAACCATCATCTTCTTGTTTATAAATTTCATTTAATTACTTTGAACCTCCATTTGAATAATTTGCTATCATTAACCGCATTTCGTCTTCGCTTTAACAGCTCTACACTTTCAGCCCTTTAGGCGTAGTCGCTTTCTCTAGCAGCCCTAGTAAATAATCCATAATCAATGCAAGAGCAGCTGCCGGAATTGCCCCCATCAAGGTAAGCGCCTCAATGTTGCGCTGGATGCCGAGAAAAATGTACTCCCCAAGTCCTCCTGCACCGATAAAAGAAGCCAGCGTAGCCGTTCCAACATTAATCACCGCCGCTGTTCGAATTCCGGCCATGATCACATTCAATGCCAAGGGCAGTTGAACCCTAAATAAAATTTGCCAACTCTTCATGCCCATGCCTCGTGCCGCTTCCACAATCGACTTGTCTACGTCGGTAATACCTGCGTACGTATTTCGGATGATCGGCAGTAAGGAATATAGGAATAATGCTGCTACGGCGGTCTTCATTCCAATTCCAAATAACGGAATCATAAAGCCGAGCATCGCAAGACTTGGGATTGTCTGAAGAATACCAGCAGTCCCTATAGTAATGCCTTTCAGAGCTTTGACACGTGTAATCATAATTCCCAATGAGATACCAACTATGATGGCTAACAACATCGACATGAATACAAGTTCAATATGAACGAATAAGGACTGTACCAATTCACTTTTGCGCATATCGAATTGATGTATCAATTGTTCCCATAACGATTTATCTCTCATATGTTCTCTTCATCTCCTACCCACTGAGCAGCAAATGCCGTAAGCAAACTACTTCTAGTGACAATTCCCGAAATTTCTCCCGCCTCCGTCACCACCGGTATGATGCCAAGTGGCGCTTCTGTGATGAGAGCAAGAGCGTCCCTTGCTGTCGCCGTATCCTGCAGCACAACTTCGGGTGCTATCATAATCTCCTGGATCGTAGTAACGCTATTCAAATGGGCGGATACATCATAGGCGGATACAATACCGAGCAGCTTACCAGAATCATCGCCAACGAGCAGCGTATCTGTCTTTCTTTGACGCATGAAGGTTAGCGCTCTACCTGGACTGCGGCCCGGCAGCGTGGTCGATGGATTGTTGCGCATAACTTCTGTAATCGGAATGTACTCCGGGTTTTGATAGAGACGATTCTTACCGACAAAACCTTCCACGAACTCATCCGCTGGCTGACTCAGAATTCGATCCGGCGTATCGATCTGCACCAATTCTCCATCTCTAAGAATAGCGATTTTGTCGCCTAGCTTCAGTGCTTCTTCCATATCATGCGTAACGAAGACGATTGTTTTCTTGACCTCCTGCTGAAGTCTCAACAGCTCATCCTGCAGCTGTTCCCGGGTAATCGGATCAAGAGCGCCAAAGGGCTCATCCATTAAGATAATGTCCGGATCTGCCGCTAATGCTCTTGCTACCCCTACCCGCTGCTGCTGCCCGCCGGACAACTGCTTCGGATAACGTTTGGCAAAAATCGCCGGATCCAGTCCGACCATACGAAGCATTTCATTGACTCTGTCCTTTTTCTTCTGCGCGTTCCACCCTTTGAGTTCAGGGATTAAGCCGACGTTATCTTCAATCGTATAGTGAGGGAATAATCCAATCTGCTGAATGACGTAACCGATGTTTTGGCGAAGTGTTACGGGGTTTTCTTGCGTAATGTCTTTGCCTTGCACGTAAATCTTGCCTGAAGTATGCGGAATTAGGCGGTTAATCATCTTCATAGAGGTCGTCTTACCACAGCCACTGGGACCAATCAACACGAGAATTTCTCCTGCCTCAACCTCAAAACTAATTTCTTTTACCGCTTGATAACCATTCGTATAGGTCTTGCTAACTTGCTCAAATTTTAACATTTCAGCCTCCTTTGCACTTTGAGATTTAATTTTTCTCTGTTCCCCTCTACATAATCCTGATCAGCAAAATCGATAGTATACTACTATGCTCAAAGCACCAATAGCTATTACTATAACAAAAGGAAAGACAACTGACAACCTCTCATGACAATATAAGTTGTATGTAAATAAATGGATTTCCCTCTTTAAAAAAGAGGCTGTCCCTTGGCAAAATCGCCTAAGTGACAACCTCTTCGCTTTATGTATTATTCAATATTTTGATTTACAAAACGTTCCGTCTTTTCATAAATCTTCGGATCGCCAACAAACACAAGTGTATCATGTTCTCTCAAAATAACGTGAGGTCCTGGAGAGATGGAAACTCTCTTTTCCCTCCGCAGCGCGATGACAGTCGCTCCGGTATTTTGCCAAAACTGCAGATTACCGAGCGTCTTACCAACCGCATGGGACTGTTCTTTAATTTGAATCTCCATCGGATTGTATGGAGTCAGGTTTTGCAGTCGGTCTGAGGCATGCGTAATTTTCTTCAATAGCACTTCTAATCTGCGATCTACTTCTTTCTTCTCTGACATAAGAAGTTCAAGATCCTGTTTTAAAGAATAAGCCGATTTCAAATAATTGCTACTTGCAAGGTATTCTTGGGCCTTTTGATCCGATATGACGACAATTCCCTTACCCTGCGAGACAGAAACAATCCCCTCGTCCTTTAATAGCCCGATCGCCTTTCGAATCGTTTCCGGGGAGACATGATATTGAGCCGCCAACAATGAACGCCCTGATATTTTGCTCTCAACAGCTAGTTCCCCGCTGACGATTCTTTGAGCAATATCGAGCGCGATGGATTTGTAGACAGCAATTTCCTGCATGGCAATAACAGCCCCTTTTTAATAATTACATATTTCAAGTATATCTGTTTTGACGCGGCAAATAAACAAAACTGACTTCCCCCGTAAATCCCAGCAATTCACTTACCTCCTGCCTATCGAATTCTATGCACAAACTGCTCGCCCGCTGGAGATTGCAGATCAGCAAGTAAAACGATAGCTCAGCGATGGGCGTAAGCTTCTGCAATGCCACAGCTGATTCCTGCGCAGCACCAGTAACCAATACGATTAAGTTGGCAAATGACATGGCTCATACAGCACCCTTTTTCATTATCGTGTCGTAAAGAAGCTTTTCATCAGCGTTAATCCGCTCATGAGGCCAAAGAAGAAAAATTCCCTTTTTTGAACCAAGTGAAAATATTCGGCAATCGCGATGATTTTTATGTATGAAGAAGCAATCGGATAAATCAAGATCAAAAAACATGGAAGGAATACACTGAAGAACAGCGGTTTATTCATCTTTCTTCGCACTGGCCATCCATTAAGCAGGCTTAAATACACCCCGAATACAAGACCATATATGATGTTGGCTAACAGCAAATTACCCGTATTGTGAAGAAACGCTCGCTGACTCTCCATCATGGTGAAAAAACGGCCGCTATAATACACAAGCAAGCAAACGCCGATCATCCATACAATATAATAGAAAATACCCTTTGAATTGTTCATATCCGACTCTCCCATTTATTCGTTGGCACACCCTTGGGGGCAGTGGCATCCCCCATTTTAACATGTTTCAGTTGGGCGACGATAATAACGCTGATCACAACGAGCAAAAACCATGAGCTGATTTTTCCTATATGAACAAGATGCCATACCTCCTCCTGATTCGGGTATTTCCACGCTCCCAGAAAGGTTGTCACGTTCTCGGCCACCCAAATAAAGAAACCGATGAGCAGAAATGACAGGAGCAGCGGCATGCGCAAAGTCCGTTCCTCTAATGTGAAATACACCGTGCAGCGTAAAAATACAGCAATCAAGAGAAGCATGAGTAACCAGCGGTAATCACCAATAAAATGATGCGTGAAAAAGTTAAGATAGATGGCAGTGCTAATGGCGACCGCATAAACCGATCTCGGCCAGCCTGTAATTCGCAGCTGCAGCCGTCTCCATGCCTGGCATATATAACTAGCTACACTAGCATACATGAATCCGCTGTATAGCGGAACGCCGAACACCTTGCTCCAGGCCGCTTCAGGATACGACCAAGAACCCATATGTACTTTGAAAATTTCAAGTCCCAGACCGATAATATGAAACATGCAAATCACTTTCAGTTCATCCATTGTCTCCAGCTTGCTGATGATCATGGCGGCCTGAGCTAATAAGCAAATCAGCAAAATCCAATCATATCTAGGTAGCACGGGCAGTTCAACTATTTTCGTGAGAGCAAGGGCTCCAAATATGATCAATGGAAAGATACAGGATAACGCCTGGAGCCAAGAAAATATAAACAGCTTGCGAATAAACATCATAACGCTGCATCAGCCTCCTATTTCTTCAATTGGATTTTATCATATTCAGAGCAGATAGGGACTGTCCAACTATTTTATTTAGCAAAATAAAAAACGCCCAACCTGCTAAAAAACCAGCAGATTGAGCGTTGGCTTAGCTTTAAATTCTATGGTTCAATCCCCCAAACCAGATTGCCGTTCAAATACAGTGGGACCTTTTCCCAGCTAGCAAAATTGGTCTTTGTAGCGTCATAAGAGAAATCATCGGCCTCGTTAAAGTTAGACCAATCCGATTTATTAACCCGAACCTGAATTTCTCCGCTGTTGGCACCCGGAGCCAGGCTACCTGCGTCAGAGCCAAAGGAAATTTCCAAATAGTAATCGGCGCCCGTCTTGGATGACTCCAGCTTGACGAACTTTCCGCTCACATTGCCGCTGCCGATAACCGCGTAATCACAATGGAATTCCTGAGGCTTGTCGCCATCAATCGTGTAGTAGTAACGAACCTTCACATCGCTTAGCGATACTGCCGTATCCCCATTGTTCACGATGCGGAAATGCGGTCGGAACTGACTATCTCCCGGGTTGGTATCATTCGTGCGATATTCGAGTAGTAAATCGCCTTGTACAGGTGTTGGGGTAGATGTAGGCTGGGCACTTGCTTCTGGAGAGTTAGGACTCTCCCCTACGCTGTTAGATGCGCTGACTACATAATAATATGTCGTATCGTTAACGACGCTTGAATCCGTATACGAAGCTTGTGTCGTTGTACCTACTGGCGTATATGCACCGCCACTAGTCGTTGCCCTTTTTACCGTATAGCTATCTGCACCGCTCACATTGTTCCAGGACAGTTGAACGACAGCATCACCAGCTACTGCATTCGGCTTGGAAGGGGCTTTTGGTGCTACTGGCTCAACTGGTCCGCCTTGATCACTGTTGATCAGACGATCATATTCCGCATAGGCTGTTGCCATGTCAACTTGGGACCAGAATCGATGGTAAGTAAATTCCGGAGCACCGTCTGTCCATGTTTTCGTTTGCGGGTCCCAAGATGTGTTATATTTATCTTCTAAATACTGCCACTGCGGATCATTCTTAATTTCTGGACGAATGTCGGCATAGCTGGCGTAAACACCGTTGCCGCCTTTTGCCGGGTCCGAAGGCACTGTGGACGTGCCAGGTATCGTGTTACCTTGTCCGAATAAGCCGGACCAACCGTTAGGGAAATAAATTTCCTTTGTAAAGAAACGATAATAATCTACCCGCGACTCGACTGTGGTGATTCCGATGCCGTCGTTGTAGCCCCATGCAACATCTAGCAGTTCCTTAGCTAACTGCTCAGCTTGGCTGCCGAGTGTCGTGTAATTGCCGTTCTCTGCTTTGGTCCCAGCTGCAAAGAAGGTCAGCGCTTTGATATAGCTACCAAGGACGCCCGCATCCTGGCCGGGGTTCTTAGTCACAACACGTAAATTAGGGTTGCCATTATAGTTGTTGAAACCGTTCCAAGTTGCCGGTTGTCCAGACCATTCTAAATTGCTAGGAATCCAAAATTCCCCTGGTGCCGAAACCGTTGCAATGGCAGGATTATCGCCGCCGAGCACTCGGTTCCCTTGGCTATCCAAGTAATATCCTTCGGCGTCCGTCACAGGACGGCTATTGGCAAAGGCATAATCCATGGACCAGTCCACCCACTTCTGTACGACCTGCTTCGCCATTTGGAAGTTCTCCGATGTCGTATCCCCGTTTGATGCAAGAATGTAGTAAAGCTCGGCGATCCGCTCCACTGGCCATGCCTGCATGCCAAACCAGTTGTTGGATGGTGGATCGTGATAGACCGGGGCATCATCATATGCCATTCCGTAGAATGTGCTCTTGCCCGCAGGATAGGCCTTATATGCACCGTCCCAGCTGTTCGTCGCTCCGCCGGCAATCGCCCCCTCGGCAGATTGAAGCCAGGTGTAGAACTCCAATTGGCGTTTCAGCGAAATCGTCCAATCCTCCCCTGCCGTTGGAGAATTAGGAATCAAACCACCGCTAGGATCAGATAGCGCATAAGCCGCTACGACGTTCTGGTACCCTTGATGAGCGTGGCTAGCTCCGATCCGCCAAGCCCAATTGCCCGTCTGTCCCAGACCACCACCCCATGAGGTATACCAGGCCATCAAATAATGGCTGGCATCCTTGCCGTTACCTGCTGTAGGCGTTCCGTCTGAAGCGCTTCCAATCTTCTGGAAATACTTATCGTACATGCCGTAACGCAAGTAGTCCCCCATCTTCTTGGCTTTATTCAAATAAACAGAATTGTTGTATCCCAGCTCTTTCGCCCAATACATTGCTTGGATCGCCCGCGCATCCGCATCTGTTGCATTTGTGTAGCGCCATTGCTCAGCCGGGGCGTTGCTTTCCTTGGTATACAGACTCATGAAGCCTTCTCCGCTTTTGCCAAACGTTTTATTGTCTTGCGAAGGATGTGGCACAGCTTCCCATACTGATTCCTGTTCGCCTCGTTGAAAAGTGTTTACATATGTTGCCGTATGGCTAGGGTTGAGTAAATTCCCGAACCCGTACCAGTTGTCGACATCCAGGAGCCAATGCATCAAATACGTCTGGTTATTACCATAAGTCGCTTTCAGCTCGGCATCCAGCGGATCACTTCCAGCTGCATACTGCCCGCTGAGCTGGCTCGGATATTGGTCCGGCTGGGTATACTCAGCAGCATAAGTGGCCGGACTATTCGGATTGTAATAACTCATCGTCGGCTGTTCTTCCTGACCATCGCCTTCATTCACGGGAATAATGTATTTCTCCATATTATCCCAAGCCGATTCCAACTTACTCCAGTCCCCTGTATAGTGGCCGTACAGTACCTCTAGCCATAACCAGTAACTATAAGCCTCTGATGTCGTCATATGCCCATAGTCCGGCGCTTCACTCATCAGAGTTTCAATAGAGTGATATGGAATTCCTTCGGGTGAGAAGTAGCCATTAGCTGGACTTTTCAACTGTTGGTACAATTGCAGGAAACGAGTTTCCTCTGCAGACGGCGCTGCAAGGGCTTTGTTTGAATCAACGGTAAATACGCCTGATACGATAGAGAGTGACAATGCTGCACTCATTACGAGCGACATCGGTTTCTTAAGAACTGACCATTTCATCATATTCATCCTCTCAATACTGGATTTTAGGGTTCAATCCCCCATACGAGGCTGTTTTCTTGATGCAATGTCACTTTGTCCCAATCTGCGAAATTAGATTGCGCTCCGCTATACGAATAGTCATCTGACTCATTGTAATTCGACCAGTCTTCCTTGTTGACTCTTACCTGAATTTCGCCGCTGTCCGCTCCGGGAGTTAAAATTCCAGCCCCTGAAGCAAACGAGATTTCTAGATAATAATCCGCCCCAGCAGCCGCATTCTCCAGCTTAACAAACCTGCCACTGACATTGTCGCTACCGACAATAGCATAATCGCAATTGAACTGCTGGGGCTTGTCCCCATCAATCGAGTAATAATAGCGAATCTTTACATCGCTAAGAGCTACGGGCAACGTCCCTGTATTAACTATTCGGAAATGTGGTCGGAACTGATTATCTCCTGGATTCGTATCGCTGGTGCGGTACTGCAGCTTCAATCCCCCCTCAGCAGGTGCAGTTCCTTCACTAGGCTTGGCATTTACTTGCACCGAGTTGGAGCTATCGCCAACAGAGTTCCGCGCAACAACGACATAATAATAGGTCATTCCATTGACTACACTCTCATCGGTATAGGTCGTATCCGTCGTTTCGCTGACT
This sequence comes from Paenibacillus lentus, assembly GCF_003931855.1. Taxonomy (NCBI): domain Bacteria; kingdom Bacillati; phylum Bacillota; class Bacilli; order Caryophanales; family Paenibacillaceae; genus Paenibacillus; species Paenibacillus lentus. The sequence continues at coordinate 3,804,824 of NZ_CP034248.1, forward strand.
ACCGTATAAGGCCCTCCTGCTATAGTCGCTCGCTTAACTACGTATTCACTTGCACCACCCACAGCATTCCAGGACAGCACAACCTGACCATTTCCAGCGGAGGCTTTCACTCCGCTTGGCGCTGGTGGCAGCGTTGGTTCTCCCGGATCCCCCTCTCCGGACGGCGTCTGGCCAAATACAAGAGCTCCGGCATCATAGACAGGAATATTGTTCATTTTAACGGGAGTGGTTGAACTTAAACCAATACCTTGAAAAGAATGGTCGTTGCTATTATCCCAGAAGCTCGTTTCGAGTGGAGCCGATAATCTGAATTGAACTTCTTTCCGATGCGCTGACTGCCCGCCAGGATAAATCGGAGTTCCGGTAAAATCAATCGTTGTATAATAAATATGGTTAGCTTCATCATGAGGCCTCAGCGGGGATATGGTTGCTCCCTGGTTATATCCCCCAGCGGAAACTGTAATATCGTTCGGGCTGTAGCCAGCGGTGACAGCTTCACTAAGATCAACATAATAATTGAATGACAGCTTATCGCTCGTCCGTGCAGGCCAACCGGAACGATTGTTAAGCAGAGCTTTAATCTCCACAAAATTACTTCCACTCGCATTGACAGACGCTTCTACAAACATTTCATCCTCGCGTATTTCCGGTGCCGGGAAATTAGGAAGCGGCTGCTGCCCCTGCCCGTGAAGCAATACCATCTTAGCAAGTGCCCCCGTAAAGGCGGCATTATAATCGGTGGCTACTTCATTTGACACATAGTCGCCAATCTCATCGTTGTAACTGTCGTCCTTTGCCGGGCCCCCAACGAGAGCGCCATACAAAATATGCCTGTGATTGGCAGGAACCTGCTGGCTATCCGCCCAGGAGCCATGGGATGTTCTATGATGAGGATGCTCCGGTGCATTGTTGCCGAACCCGACAACATAGCTGCTACTGCGGGGATTATCGCCCAGCATATATAAGATTTGACTCTCGGCGAAGGTACGGGCACGGGATTTCTTCACAGGATCACTCACCCAATCTGAATATACGAAAGCAAGAAATGCCTGATTGGCAGCATAACGAAGCGCTCCCCATTGATCCAGGTGCGCAAGTCCTCCTGGAGTATAGGTCACCCGTTCCCCGGTTCCAGAGACGCCTGTTGTCCAATACTCCATATTTCGCTCGGTCGATTGAACGAAACGTGACTCTCCTGTAATTCGGGCCAGCAGCAGTTGAGCACCAAACTGCTTATTATCCCAGTTGTGCGTCCATTTGTAATCCCAGCCGCCCGACTGCAGCGTTCCCCATTGGTTGCTAGCGGCAATCGCTTTATCAAGATAGGTTTGATCATTAGTAGCAAGATATAGCCATGCTCCGCCCCAACTCAATTCGTCGGCATAACCGCTCCAGGACTTGTAATACTGCACAGCATCAGTGATGCTGTCCGAGTAAGATCCGCGGTATTGATCCGCAAATTGATACAATTGCTTCGCATGCGTAAGTAGTTTTTCGGCATAAGCCGAATCCGTATCCCTAAAAATAATGGATGCTGCCGCGAGCGCTGCCGCCGTCTCCCCGGCTAGATCCGAGCCAGGGCTGCTTGCGTCGATCTTATAAGCTGGACGCTGCATCGGCATGACCTCAGCGGGTCCCCACCAGTTATGGTCCGCCGTGCCATTCCCGACCTGCCCCCATAGCTCATTAGGAGCTGTATGCGCTTTGATGAAATAATCCGTTACCCAGCGAATATTGTCCAAAATAGGCTCAAGCTGACCAGACTGTTCATAGCCTTCCCGATACTCATACACTGACCAAGCTAGCATCGTCGCCGTATAGGCCATCGGAAATCCGAATTTGACATGATCACCGGCGTCATACCACCCTCCCGTCAAATCATGGCCCACATCGGCTCCATCTAGAAGTCCGGAGTCGCCGCGCCATTCTACGCGGTTATTATCCGGCAGCTTGCCTGAGCGTTGTGTCTCATAGAAATAAATCGATTTTTGCAGTGCTTCAGCATAATTATAATTAGCGACTGCCCCCTGCGCGCTTGGCGAAGATAGGAATGCAGAACTCGCTGTAAGCGCTAACACAAGGGCGAATGAAAGTATCCCGCTTCGTTTCACCCATTTTCCCATAACATCCTTTCCCTCCTTTCTAATCCGACAAAATCCATGAGTACGAATAAACAGCTATTCCCGCAACCACCTTCCTTCGACGAATTAGGGTTCTCGTTAGACAGTTTCCAAATAATTACAACAACCCTAGTCACAATATATCATACGAATCTATTAAATGCTATATTTTCCATTAAATTGTTATATAAAGTTAGTATAATTTCACAAAAAAAGTGGTATGTCATGTGACATACCACTTTTCGTGTCTATTGATTTAAAATAATCGCAACGCAATCATTCCAACAATGCAAATAGACATCCCAATAACTTCCAGCCTTCTAAATTTCTCTTTAACAAAAACTCGGGTATATAGAAGAATTAAGAGGACATTCATAGCCACTACGGCCGATACTAATCCCGTAATACCGAATTTAAAAGCCGTTATAATGAGGATCATTCCAAAAAAATTCGTTAAACCAATCGCCATGCCACTAAAAAATGTCCGCCCTTCATTCCATTCGCCCTGTTCTGAAATAGATTCGTATGTATCGTTAGCCTTTCCTTTTCTTTTTCGGTTTTTATCTATCAGCCACCAAATCGCAAAACTGATCGAACCAATCGTGAACATATAAAATAAGGTGGGAAACAGCTCGGCTTCTAATCTTGTCGACATTTTTCCAGCCATATCATTCAAGCCAAAAAACACCATCGCAAGCAACCCCCATTGCGCCCCCTGCAAATTGCCGATGCGGAGGTCATTCGAATACCTGACTGTCAAAATACCACCTATAATTAAAACAAAAGCAAGCAATTGCCCTAGGGATAGGGTCTCCCCCCAGATGATATAGGCAAGAGTAACAACGACGACAGGGGGTAGTCCAGTCAATATAGCAATAATCGACGGCTTGCCCACGGCGAACCCTTGAAACATGCAAGCATTCGCAATAAAAGAAAATGTTCCCATGAATAAGCCTGTAAGAGCACTGGCTGTCCAATTCTGTTCAAAGATTAAACTGCCTGCCAAACTAGCGATTGCTCCGGTAAAAAACACCCCGAATAACATCAAATTACGATCCATACCCTGCTTAGAAGACCAATGGTACAATATTCCGCGCAGACCAAAGCTGATCGCGGCTAGAGATGCGAATAAAAGCCACATTTTAGCATAACCCCTTCTTCAGGTTGAACTATATTACGTAATTAACCACTAATTAAGCATTATACCATTATCCTGAATAATGACCATCACAATCATCACTGATCTTTAGCCTCCAATCACTAGCTAATCAATCCCCCATGTTAATTCCTAGCCCCAATGCCAAAGCTTTTCCTATTGCCAAAAAGAATGTGCTCAATTAATCTTAAGGAAGCTCGATATACTTTCAGGAGGGAAATTCATGTGGAAAGAGTTTAAATCATTTGCCTTCAAAGGCAATGTAATGGATCTGGCGATCGCTGTAATTATTGGTGCAGCTTTCGGAAAGATCGTCAGCTCCGTGGTTGATGATCTAATCATGCCTTTGTTCGGCATCATTTTAGGCGGGCTTGATTTCTCGAATATCGTCATCCAAGTCAATGAAGCGAAAATTCAAATCGGTTCATTTATTCAAACCGTGATCGACTTTATTATCATCGCCTTCTCGATCTTCCTCTTCATTAAATTCCTTCATAAATTTAAACGGAAAGAAGAGGAAAAACCGGACAAGCCCGCAGAGCCCAGTAAAGAGGAGCTACTGCTTACAGAAATTCGCGATTTGCTGAAGAACAAACAAAATTAAAGTTTTATGGTCTAAAGTAGACCATTCTATAAACAGCACCCGCAGCTAGCGTTTAACGCTGCTGCGGGTATTGTATTTAACATCCTATACTGCATTCAGCTTGTCGATTATTTCCTCCATCATTTCTTCTGTGAACGTACCACCGCCAAAGTTAACTAACGCACGCAGCGGCATGTACTTCATCATCGCAACCAACATTTCCGCCATGTTCCCGTCATCGCCAATCTGCGCCAATGGATGTGTCTTGTTTAGCTCGTCCAGAAGCCGCTTCGCAATGGATGCCAAGTGCGGATCAGCAAACAAATCTCCAACTAACGTATTACGGTTCACCTTCATTTTCAGGGCTACACCCGAACGGACATATAGCGTGTCCCACAGCACAATTATATTCCACCTTGTCTCCGTCTCCTGGAAAGTTCAAAAAAAAAGTTGGCTGCTCCCTCAGGATCTATATCCAGCAAGCTAAAATAGACGAGGCACGTTCTTTACTGCTGCTCACCGACAACTCAATATCAGAGATCTCTACTCTACTGAACTATCACGATCAAAGCTACTTCTTTAAATATATAAAAAAATTTACCGGTGTAACCCCCAATGAATATAGAAATAATCGATGATAGCACCGAACATAAGAACAGCATTCATCGATGTATATTCAAGATAGATAAGCCGCGTTCTTATTTATTGTTTAATATTTAAAATTCCTTCCCGAGGCGTTACGCCGAACGCTTTGGCCAAATCCGCCAGCTCCCGATCCGTAATTCGCTGCTTGATCGGTTGATTAACAATGAGCATATAAATTTGGGCGGCTTTCTCAATCGTTTCAATGAGCCCAAAAGCTTCGTCGATAGAGCTGCCCGTACCGAAGATACCATGATGCGGCCACACGACAGCGCGGTGCTCCTTCATCTTATCAGCTGTTGCTCTTCCGATCTCACTGGAGCCTGGAACCATCCAAGGGATGACGGCAATGCCATCTGGAAAAACGACGATACATTCCGTACACATTTCCCATAACGTCTTCGTAAACTGATTCTCATCCAAATCATGAATAAAGGTCATTGCAATGACATTCGTCGCATGATTGTGAATGACTACTCGATGGCTCGGATCGACCTTCAAACGTTCAATATGGCTCATAAAGTGGGAAGGCAGCTCGCTTGTCGGCACCGCACCATCCTTCAGTCCCCACAACAGCTCCAATTGCTCTCCATCCTTCGAAACACGAAGCACCCCAAGATTCGCTTCCGGATCGGCCACGACATTTTTGAAATACTTGCCTGAACCGGTCACGATAAAATAGCGGCCAGCCAATTCATGTACGGGAAAAGCAGGTTTAATTGTCCGGATCACAGTATGAATATCGAGATACTGCGCCACTTCAGCTTCGTCGAGAATATAACTGACATTCCCACCATTACGTTCATCCCAGCCAAATCTCCACATATGCTGCGTTATTTGCGCCATTTCCTTCACAAAAGGAATATCAAGCTTTCGTGTACAGGATAACTGATGTGGTCGTTTAAATGTAGTCATCACGTCTTCTCTCCTTCTCCTCAGCTTTAAGATGCTCGTTTACCGCTTCAATAAAATGTCTTGTTCATACTTCTTAACTTCGTCAAGCCACTGTTCGCGAACGGGGACACCCTGTATCTGGCAATAGTAATCCCAGACTGCTCCGAATGGATAAGATTTAAACTCCTCAACAAGTGCAAGACGAGAGGTGAAATCACGCTTCTCCTCCAATTTACGGAGTGAATCCACAGGCTCCAGCATCGCACGCAGTAGCGCCTTAATCGTATTTCGGGTGCCGATCACCCAAGCGGCCACATGATTGATGCTTCCATCGAAAAAGTCAAGCCCGATATGCGTGCGATCAAGCAAATTCCCGCGTACCAGCTCACGAGCGATTTCCATTAATTCATCATCCATCGTGACCACATGATCGCTATCCCAGCGAACCGGACGGCTGACATGAAGCAGCAAACGATTCGTAAACATCAGCACCGATGAAATCTTGCTGGATATCACTTCTGTGGGATGAAAATGCCCAGCATCCAGACAGACCGCTTTTCCCCGACTCACCGTGTAGCCTAAATAAAATTCATGTGATCCGACCACATAGCTCTCGGAGCCGATCCCGAACAACTTGCTTTCCACAGCATCAATGTTATAGGCTTCACTAATTTCATCCTTGAAGATTTCATCCAATGATTCCTTGAGGCGGATTCGCGGGGACAATCGATCCACCGGTGTATCCTTATAACCATCCGGAATCCAGTGGTTGGTTACGCATGGCTGTCCTAGCTCCTTGCCGAAATATTCAGCGATTCGGCGTGAAGAACGACAATGTCGAATCCAAAATTGTCGAATATCCTCGTCGGGATGGCTAAGTGTAAACCCATCCTCTGCCTTGGGATGTGAAAACAATGTCGGATTAAAATCAAGGCCAATCCCCTGCTCTTTCGCCCAATCCACCCAATTGCTAAAATGGCGAGGTTCAAGCCGATCCAAATCAACATCTTCCTCGGTATCCGCATAAATCGCGTGCAAGTTTACTTTATGACTGCCGGGAATTAACGATAGTGCCTTCTCCATGTCCTGCCGCAATTGCTCCGGAGTTTCAGCACGTCCAGGGTAATTGCCGGTAACCGCAATGCCTCCACTAAGCGCTTTGTCCTTCCTCAGAAACCCTTGTACATCGTCACCCTGCCAGCAATGTAGCGAAACCTTGATCCTGCTCAGCTTCTCCAAAACTTTATCCGTCTGGATCCCATGCTTGGCATACAGCTTTTTTGCTTCAGCATAACTGCTTAGAATCGTTTGATCCATGTCCTATACTCCTTTACTGATGGAATCATAATAGTTTACGAATGACTAACCAGCTTCTCCCATCGCTCAAGCACCTGGTCTAGATTGCAAATGGGTTCAGGTTCAAATACTTTAAGTGAAAAAGAACGGGTGATCAGTTCTCTGGCTGCCCTAATGCTCTCTACTTCTTGAGAACTGATCATTTGAACAGCGATATTACCAAGCGCCGTCGCCTCCGACGGCCCAGCCTGAACGGTCTTGCCGATTACGTTCGCCGTTAGCTGACATAACAACTCATTGTTAGAACCGCCGCCCACGATATGAAGAACTTCGACCGCTCTTCCGAGCAGCCCTTCAAGCTCCCGCAAGGCATCGAAATAGGTTAAAGCCAGGCTGTCAAAAACACAGCGGGTGATTTCCCCCATTTGTAGCGGAACCGGTTGGCGCGTCTCCTTACAAAAGGACTGGATTTCTGCAATCATGCTTTTTGGATTCAAAAACCGGCTATCGTTGCATGGGATCAAGCTGAGAAATGGAATTTCCGCTGCGGCAAGCTCTGCCAATTCAGAGAAACTGTAGGCGTTGTCACTTTCTCGCCTTACCTCCTGAATCATCCAAAGGCCCATAATATTTTTCAGAAACCGATAAGTGCCAAATGCGCCCCATTCATTTGTATAATTCGCTTCCATAGCCGCTCTATGATTTATTGGCTCTGCAACCTCTGCTCCTAGCAGTGACCAAGTTCCGCTGCTGATATAGGCCCATGACTGCCCTTCCTGCACCGGAATACTGACAACAGCTGATGCCGTATCATGCGTTGGCACGACAACCAGCTCGCATAGAGGCAAATCATACTGCCGGGCTAGTTCAGGCCGGATCATGCCTAAGCTCTGGCCTGGCTCAATCAGCTCGGAGAATTGATCTCTTCGCAAACTCAGCAGCTTCAGCAGCTCTTCATCAAACTCACGCGTCCTCAAATTCAACATTTGCATCGTCGAGGCATTGGTCACTTCATTCACTTTCCGGCCGCTAAGCCGATAATATAAATAATCCGGAACCAGCATTATCTTATCCGCTTCGCATAATTGGTTACGGTCATGCACATATAACTGGTACAGCGTATTGAAGGGGAGTTCTTGGATACCTGTTCTTGCATATACCTCCTCCCGGCTTATCTTCGCATGAAATTTTTCAGGCGCCCCTTCGGTTCGCTTATCACGGTAAGCATATACCTCCTCCAGCCTGTCTCCCTTCTGATCAAGCAGGACATAATCCACAGCCCAGGTATCCAGCCCCAGATAACATGATTCAATCCCTAGTCTCTTCGCTTTTTGCAATCCTTTGACGATCTCCGCAAAAATGTGATCAACATCCCAATAATCATGTCCATGCCTATGATGGAAAGAGTTAGCGAAACGATGGATTTCTTTTAACGCCAGCTGCTCACCATACAACTGAGCATGTAACAAACGGCCGCTGGAGGCCCCGATATCAATCGCAATATAATTTTTCATCAGAATACCCCCATACTTAAATTCGCTCAAACATACAGGAGTTAACCTTCCTTTCACTATCCTCATCGTATTACTATCCTCACTGTACCTGTGTTTTAACTTAAAGTCAACACAAACAAGCATAAATAAATGTTGTTTTATCTGTTTTTATCCACTTTTTCTGACGCTACTGTAACAAAACTATACTTTTCTGTATTTTAAACATATAATGAGTAACATAATGAGGCACGGAGAAAGGAGTACCTATGCTTGCAGCTGAACGACGCCAAATCATTATTAATATGGTGCAAAAGGATAAACGCGTCCTGGTCTCAGAGCTCAGCGAAAAATTCAATGTCACGGAAGAAACGATTCGCCGTGATCTTGAAAAGCTAGAGAAGGACAACATTGTCACCCGAACCTACGGCGGCGCGATTATTAATAGTCACACTAATGAAGATTTGCCCTTTGCAACCCGAAATGCCACAAATTCGGAAATAAAACAACAAATCGCAGCCCGAGCACTGCAACTGATCAAAGATGGCGATACCTTAATGATCGACCCTAGCTCCACCTCGGTAGAGCTCATGAAATTGCTGCACCAACGCAAAAACTTGACCGTCATTACAAGCTCGATTCATATTTTGCACGAATTATTAAGTACAGGGATCAATATCATCTCGACCGGCGGAACCCTGCGTTCACGATCCATGTCCCTTGTCGGAACCAACGCCGAGGAAATCGTCAAAAAATACAATGTGGATAAAGTCATCCTTAGCTGCAAAGCGCTGTCCCTAGACAAAGGCATCATGGATTCCAATGAACCGGAATGCGAACTGAAGAAGGCAATGCTTCAGCAGGCCGAGAAAGTAATGCTACTTGCAGATCATTCTAAATTTGACAAAACCGCGTTTGTTAAATTGATGGAATTTGACGAAGTGGATGTGCTGATTACCGATCAGGAGCCGGAAGCCTCATGGATGGACATGTTGAAGGAACATGAAATCGAGGTTATGTTCGGATAAAAGGCAGCCTTCCCTAAACTAAAAAACTCTCCAGCCATAATACATGGCAAGGGAGAGTTTTTTGCATTCATAGTACGTCTAATATAATCGATGCTCCATGATTGCCCTGCGAATCGCTGCAATTTCTTGTTCCGTCATTTCATATTCGGCAATATCATTAGCCGCTTCCCCAGGAATGACGTTCGCTGCGGCAAGACAATGAAGCATTCTTAAAATGTACTTATCCATCGGTAAGGTGAAGGTCGCTTCGGCAAAACCATCAATACGTTCCGACAAATCCATGAATCGGGCGTAATTCTTATTTTGGTAGGCCGTGATCAGATCAGCCTGAATATTCGGAAACGCTGCTCCGAGTCCAACTAGTGCACTATGTGCCCCACGCATCAGAGCATACCCGAACATCCGATCCTCCCCCGTAATGTGCAAATGATTGGGAAATTCCTCGGTGAGCAGCCGCGCGATAGCCTGCATCGTCATGACGCTATCCAAGGTCGCTATTTTGACGCCGATGACATGCGGAAGCAACAACAACTCACGCAGCAAATCTAAATCGTACGACCAGCCGCCCGCTTCTTCGTACAAGTAAAAAATCACAATCGGCACACCAAGTTCAGCCAGATCGGTATGATACCGGACGATTGCCTTCCCTTGTTCAGGCACTGGCAGCTCTCGAAGGATTAATGGCGGAAATACGAGCAAAGCATCTGCCCCCCCACCGATCGCCTCCTCGGCCATCCCTATGCTATCCTTCCTCCAACGCCCGATCCGCTCCCTAACGGGCAATGAAACCTCAGGCACTGCACCAACTCCGGCTACAATAATTTGCTCAGGCTGGAGAGCCGCTTTCCATGACTGCAATATGAGCCGACGCTGCTCCCGCTGTAATTGAAGACCTCGCCCTGTATGCACCCAGACCGCCACGCCCGCGATACGCTGTGCTGTTAAATATGCGGCGTAGGCGGTTTGAGCTTCTTTATGAAGTTTTCCGTTTGCATAACGCGGAACAGGAACGGCAGGGATTAGTCCTCCCTGCATCCTAAATTTGACCCGCTCCGCTTGGCTCCACATCCTTGTCCTCCCCCTTCTTGATCTGATCTCTCTCCTTATTTCTCTATTCGTAAACGGATTGAATAGTCCATTCCACAATATCCGATCACCGTTCTTCGCTAGATAAATCTTGTGTATTGCTTAAGTAATTACGGACGAATTGAGCAAGGTAAGCTACCCCATAATGGAGCGCCTTCTCATCTACAGCAAGCTCGGGGTGATGCAAGGGAAACTTGCCTTTATCCGTTCCTCCTGCGCCGATCAGCAAAAAAACGCCAGGGACATGTTCCAAATAATACGCCATGTCCTCACTCGTCATTTGCGAATGGGTCAGCGTATGAATGGCTTGTTCCCCATACAACTCGCGAATAGCCACCTCAGCATAATGAACCCATTTCGCATCATTTACGGTCGGAGGATAGCCGAACTCGTAACGTACCACAGCCTGGGCATTTATGCCGGTCGCGACCGCTTGAGCGAGCTCCGTCACCCTTGTTCGCATTCTCTGGCGAGTCGCTGCATTCACCGCCCGTACTGTGCCTCGGATCTCGACTTGATCCGCGATGATATTGGGGAGACTGCCCCCGTGGATAGAGCCCATGCTCAGCACGACGGCATCCGCTGGATCACTCTCGCGACTGATCAATACTTGCAGCGCGGATAGAACCTGAGCGGCAGCAATGATCGCGTCTACGCCCTGATGAGGAGCAGCTCCGTGCCCAGCCTGCCCATGTATTGTAATATCAACATGATCCATGCTCGCCATAATCGTACCCGCTTTTACTCCGAAACACCCTGTAGGTAAATCCGGCCACATATGAAGGGCAATCATACCATCGACGCGCGGCCCCTCCAACACTCCAGCGTCAATCATACGTTGGGCTCCGCCCAGCATCTCCTCCGCTGGCTGAAAAATAAACTTAACCGTCCCGACTAACTCGTGCTTAAGTCCGACCAGCATCCGCGCGGCGCCAAGCGCCATGGCCATGTGCCCATCATGGCCGCAGGCATGCATCGTGCCCTCGTGCCGCGATGCATATGGGAGCCCCGTCTGCTCTTGCAGCGGCAGGGCATCCATGTCAGCCCGGACAGCAATGCATGGTCCTGGCCTCTCCGTCTTGAGCAGAGCGACAACTCCTGTGCCCGCGATGCCACGCTGCACCTGAAGCCCAAGCTGCTCAAGATATTCCGCGATATATTCCGAAGTGATGAACTCCTGGAACCCCAATTCGGGATATTGATGCAAATGTCGGCGGTGGGCGATAATTTCTTGTTCCAGAGATACGGCAATTTGCAGCAAACTCATTTTATTCATAGTGGACTCCTTCTAGATTCAAAGAATAAATTTGCCTCGGCCTGCCCCGTCCAGCCGGCTGCTCCTCACCTACGATGCTGGCAATCTCGTATCTCTCCAGGGCAGCCATGATTCGCCTGGCGCTGCGCAGCGTTATGCCAAACCCATCGGCCAGCTGAGAGGCGGTAATCGTCGAAGTACCCAACCTGCGGCACAAAGAAATGAGCTTATTAATCGTACCAACACTTAGGCCTACTTTCTTCGCCAAGGCAATCAACTCGGGATTTTCGCTGCGTGCCGAATACTCCAGTGTCAGCTCCGAGCCCATCGGCCCGTAAACCATGCCATCCTGCATAATCAAAAAACATTTCCCCCCGCCGCCAGCCTTGGCTTTATGCAAGGCTTCTCTTGCCTTACCTTCCGCTTCATTGGCCGTACGGCCCATGCCGATGCCGATGCTGGCGTTCCATTGCAGACGTTCCATCACCTCTAGCAGTAGCGGCGCATCCTGAAATTTTCGCGTAACCTGCTCAATAATACCGCGAGTCGTAATGAACGAAACTTCATCCGAATCGCTCCATTTGATCAGGGATTGGGTTTCCTCCCCAAAGTCGATCAAGATTTGCTGCAGAATGATTTTTTTGCGCTGAATATCGTACTCCGATGATGCTTCTTTGGCAACCTCTTGAAAATTATCGATATTCATAATGCCAACTGCAATTTGAGTGCTGCTGTATCGAAGGCTCTTCCCTTCGAGTAGGGCGCAATTCAAGCAATCCCTGATCGCCGATTGCGTAGGCACAACCCGAAATACCGGTACTCCGAGCGCAATTAAACGATGATATACCGAGGTCACACAGGTAACCGTAACAACCACTTTTCCTACTCGCCATAAATCATAATGGAAAGCAACAAACTCTTCATGGCTCATGCCTGACTCATAGGACTTGATGAAAAGATCCTCGGTTGGCAATCCAATTTCACTAAGCGGTTCTTCAATTTCATTTCGCTGCAATACATCCACGCTAATCGGCAATCCATCGCCAAAGGATAAAATTTGCTTCCGATAAAAATCAAACAATACTTTATACAAAGCTGTGCCCGAATAATATACGTGAACCATCGGAATATCAGGTGATGCTGCTAAAGCAATCTGATAAGGAATCGGACCTGTAAAAAGCAAAATATCCGCCTCATCTCTAACTCTGCCAATCACCTCAAGCGTTTCCCGTTCATGACGGTATGGTGCGGGAAGCATAGACAGCTCCGAGAACAAGGATCCAATGTGGAGCACCGCATCGACTAGGTCATGCGGCCCGATGACTGCAACCTTCATGTTCATCGACATGTACGTCACCTCCATGACAGGATCGAACGCCTTAATCCGGACAAATTATCGCTTTTCCATATATTCTGTCAGCTCTTCCAACGATTTTTCGGTCAAACATATGACCTCGTCGCCAAAATATTCAAATGAAATATAACCTTTATATTCGAAAGCAAGCAATGCATCTAGAATAGCCGTGTGCCCCGCATCTCCCTGCAATATGGGAACAGGCTTGCTCTTCCCCCAATTTTCATGATTCCAGTGATAGTCTTTAAAATGAACGTGGTTAATGTAGGGATAAAATTGTTCCAGAATCGGAATAGGATCGATATGATCTACGAATAAGTTAAAACCGTCATAAATGAACTCAAGCAGGCTAGTATCGTGGCAATCCAGCAGCAACTTGTTTAGGCTATCCGCCCGATCGGCCAATGTATTGTTATGAATCTCGACCGCAAGGGCAACCCCCTGGCTTCTACAGTCCTCAAGCGCCTCCCTTAATCCGGCGGCCGCCATTTTCCAATGTTCATTATTAGCCTCCCGAGACGATACATGGCCTGCAAAAGTGCGAATCCGCGGACATCCAAGCACATTAGCCCATTCTGCTGCTCTCCGCAGGGAGGCAAGATCAGCTTGGTAAGCTTCCTTGCTTTTCGTAAAATAACTGTATTCGCTCAGGGCAGGTACGTGCAGCTCGTTGTAATTCAGTATCGCCCGAAGTTCATTTAACTCACCGCCTCGATTTAAATACTCCTCGATATGTCCACCCCATATTTCCACGCCCTGCAGTCCTAAACGCTTGGCTTCGGCCGCGATATCTTCGATTTTTGCCGATTTAAGCCCGGTCGTACAAATACTGAACGGTATGGATAATTGCTCCGATTTATTCTGTGCCAACACGTTGCTCCACTCCTGTCTCATTCGAGCGGTACACCGCTTCCAGGGCGGCGATGACCGATCTTGCGTATTCTCCCGAGCTGTCTGTCTCGGTGTTCTGCTCGATGGCCTGTAATAGATCCCTAAATTGCAGCTCAAATGGATCGATGTTATCTTGTGATTCAAGCATAACGTATTGACCTTCCCGGTTAATCCAAACTCCTTTTGCGGAAATAAGCTTTACCATCGCCCTATCAAAAATCAGTTCAGTCTCGTCCTTAGGTACGCCTTTGTAACCCGACTGTACGACGATGCCCGTAACCCCAGTGGTTGTTTCCAGAAAAAGGCAGCCGCTTCCCTCCACGTTACCCCTCGTTCCTTCATATGACAGAGCTGCCTTTACTTTCGTGATACGGCTTCCGGTGAGCCATTGTATTTTATCAATAGAATGAGCGCCCAAATTCATCATTATGCCGCCGCCAGCCTTCTCCCGATCCAGGAACCAATCTGGACGGTGATCACTGAAGTAGTACACGTGGCGCGTATCATGGATCGCGATCAGCCTGCCAAGCTCCCCACTCTCAATGAGAGCCTTGGCTTGTATATTGGCCGGCCAGTAATGCTGGGTATGCCCGACCATCAGCTTGACACCCGCTGCTTTCACTGCCTCCAGGATGGCATCGCACTGCTGAATATTGAGCGCCATCGGCTTCTCCAGAAGCAAATGGCAGCCTTGGTTCGCACACCATACCGCACATTCTTCATGCAAAAAATGCGGTAGTGCAAGTATCGCAATGTCCGGACGTTCCTTCAGAATCATTTCTCGGTAGTTATCATAGTAAGCAATGCCATATTCTTTACCAACCTTTCTGCCTCTTATCTCGTCTATGTCAGCAACCGCTACAGCTTGCAGCGCTGTCATTTGCTTCATGGCATTGAGATGGTTTCTTGAAATGATCCCCGCTCCTATAAGGGCCACACGATAAGACATGCCGTCCTCTCCTTTCATTAATTGAGCTAAAGCTTCATTTAGGCCGGCACCTGTACTTCGGCTACTTCTGGCGACTCATCCGGTCATTTTATGCCGGACGAATTTGTGCCTTGCACAAAATATTTCTCCGCAAACAAAAACACAAGCAATATCGGGATCAAACTCATAAGTGCCGCGGCAACCATATACTGCTCATTACCCGACCACTGTCCTGCCATCGAGAGAATGCCGATCGGCAGCGTAAAATTCTCTTTGGAGGTCAAGAAGATCGCTGGCGACAATATTTCATTCCATTTGGTCATAAATGTAAAGACGGCCAAGGTAGCAAAAGTCGGCTTGCACATGGGCAGGAAAATTTTCCAATAAATCTGAAATGGATTGCACCCATCCAGCTTGGCAGACTCCTCATAATCCTTCGGAATCATAAGGAACGCTTGACGCATCAGGAATATGCCGAACGGCTGGGCCAACCACTCGATAATCCATAGCGGCGTCAACGTATCGAGCATATGCAGCGATTTAAAGATGACGAATTGCGGAATAATCAAAACGACAGGAGGGATCATCATTGTACCGAGCACGATCATGAACAGCGTATTTTTAAAGGGAAAACGAAGTCTAGCGAACGCATAAGCCACCATTGAGCAGGAGATTAGCGCTCCGCCCACGGACAGCACTGTAACGATGACACTATTCAACGTATACTGACCGAATGGGCCCAGCTTCCATACCTCCGAATAGTTGCTCCATTGAATGGGACTCGGAAACCATTTAGGCGGAACGGCTGTATATTGGGCGTATGTTTTAAGAGAGTTAAACAACGTAGTCAGAAATGGCAGGATCATAACAAGCGAGCTTACAATTATGACTGCATAGCCTGCACTTTTTCGAACTCGATTCAGCTTCATAGCGGAGCCTCCTTTCGACATGCTGTGCTGTTATTCATTCATAATGCACCCACTTTTTCTGGAAAGTAACCTGAAGGGCGGTCAGAATGAACAGAATGACGAACAGTACCCAGGCAATCGCGGAAGCATACCCCATGCGCAGGAAAGTAAAGCCTTCCTGATACAAATAAATCATCAATACCAAGCTTGATTTGTTCGGCCCGCCCGCCGACGATGCATCCAGCGCTCCCCCCGTCATCACATAAATTTGCTCGAAAGCCTGGAAGGTGGATATCGTGCTCAGGATGAGAACGAGAAACGTCGTTCCCGATATTAACGGTACCGTAATATGCATGAACTTGCGGAATACGCCTGCCCCGTCGATCTCGGCCGCCTCATACACATCCGAAGGCACGTTCTGAAGCCCGGCAAGAAAAATGACCATAATGTAGCCGATTCCTTTCCAAACCGCGATCATAACCAGTAATGGGATGACGAGACGTTCATCTTGAAGCCATTTTTGCGGGTCAAGACCAATCTTTATGAGGAAAGAGTTCGCTAAGCCGAAACGAGGATTGAAGATTGCATCCGACACATACAGAATCACGGTCCAAGAAGAGATTACAGGCACAAAATGCGCTAAACGAAAAAATTTCAATCCCCGCAGCTTTTGATTCAATGCCGTTGCCAAAATTAACGCCAATATCGTTTGCAGCGGCACAAACAGAATCGTAAAGTAAATGGTGTTCCACATGGCTTTCCAAAAAACAGGCTCATGAAACAGCTTCTTATAATTTGCTAGGCCCGCCCACTGCGGTGCATTCAAAATATCATAATGAGAAAAACTGAAATACAAGGAGGCGAGCAGTGAACCAAGTACAAACACAATAAAATGAACGATATAGGGAGTGACCATCAATAGTCCCCACTTGCTATCGCTATCAAGACGTCTCCTTCGACTTCGCGGGGTTAAAGGTTGATCTCCCATCCTTACAGTTTCCGTTTTTTCCATCATGATCATCACACTTTCTGTAGCTATTTTCGGAGGGCTGACACTTCTGTGCCAGCCCGTCATCCTTAAAGCTATTCCACCCGCCTTGGCTACTGTTATTTCTTGTAAAACTCATCCAGCACCTTCTGTACCTCCTGATCAGCCTGAATCATCGCCTGGTCTACCGGAATTTCTCCCTCGAATGCCCGGTTGATGTTATCGTTGAATTTACCTACCCATTCACTCCAAACCGCATTAACATCCAATGTTCCTGCAAACTCAAAGCTGTCGAGGAAAGCTTGCTTATTCGCTGGAGATCCGTTCAGAAACTGCTCAGAATTGGCCACCGACTTCTTGACAGGAACTGCTTCCCCAAGCGAAGCCCACTCCTTCTGAACCTCATCCTCGGTCGCCCAGAACTTCACCCATTCCCATGCAGCGTCCGCAACGGCCCCGTCAGCCTTCTTATTAATCACCCACGAATTGGCGATGACGGGAGAGAAGCGTATACCGTCCGGCCCCATCGGAAGCAAGCTTACATCATAATTCAGACCAGCGTTGTTCGCATCAATCGTCCGTGCATAAATCCCGATTCTCATGGCGGCTGCTTTACTCGGGAATAGTGCCATATTGCTCTGGAAGCTTTTCAAATCGGAGGGAGTCGGAAACAGCTCTCGCTGCATGCCGTCTACAATCCAATCTAAAGCCGCTTTATTCTCAGGCGAATGAATAATGGATTGATCCAGAGTGTCATTTAATACTCCGCCGCCGTATGATTTCAGTACGGTCATCCAACCTTCCGTAATACTGAAGAACGTGAGGCCGTATTGACTGATTTTATTTTTATCGAACGATGAATCCACTGCATATTTACCGTTTGAATCCTTCGTCAATTTCTCAGCAGCTGCTTTTAAATCATCCCAAGTCCAATCTTCAATGGGATAATCGACCTGCGCTTCGTCGAACATGTCCTTGTTATAATAGAGTACAGCGATTTGGATCCCTTGCGGTACACCCCAGTATTTCCCGCTAGCATCCTTATTGAAATCCAACCCATAATACTCCTCTGATTTAAGATCGCGCTGAATCCACTCCGTCAGATCCTTGAGAACTCCACGCTCCGCATATTTTGGAACCAGCACGCCATCCGAGAGCCATATGTCCGGCGCGCTTTCGGCTGCGATTTGGGTATCTAACTTTTGAAAAAATTGATTATACGGGGATGATTCCGTTTTTATTTTGATATTCGGATGCTTCTCTTGGAATTTAGTAATAAGCTCCTGCATTTTCTCATCGGATTGCGCAGAAGAATAGAATCCAAGCTTCAATTCCACTTCTCCGCTGCCCTTGCCCTGGGAAGAACAGCCGGAAATAAGCAGGGCGGCAAGCAACGTCATCGCTAGCAGCAGTGTGCCCCATTTCTTTGGCTGGATTTTCAAGCTAAAACCCCCTAATGATTGGATTGTTCACCTAAAATAAAGCGCTTTCTTAAAAAATACGTCTGATCTGTGAACTTACTTTAAAATTACTGCACTGCTTCAATAATGGTCAACGTCCTTAATAAGTCCTTTATTATACTTTTATGACATAAGATTTAATTTCATGCCCGGACAAACCGTTTGTACGCACAAGAAGAGCATCTCCGCTAAGATGGTGATCTCCGAACCGATAACTACGCGGTCCTTGATGGGAGAATAAGAACTCTTCCTTCCCGTTTTCCCTCTGAATTGAAAAAGCCGTAGCTAAATCGGACGGCACTTGATGACCATAACTGTCCAGCACCTCCAGTTCCTGAACGACTGGGAGCTTCACTTCTCCGTTCGGGTTTGGATACAGCAAGGTTACAAATTTAGTAAAGCCTTTACCCTTCTGACGGAATGATGCCTTGACTGCAGGCGTCTTCTCGTTATAATTGCGCGATACCCAGCTCGTACCCTGTTCCGCGCGTACCGGAGTTAACGGAATGATCGACAGGCCTGGCTCATCCTCGCCTGAATCTGCAAGAATAATCCCATCCTCCCGAATCGTCAGCTGTATCCCCTCGGCAAAATGAAAAGGAATCGTGTACTCATGCTCTCCATGGGAGCGGCATGTATCGATCATGATCCAATAATCCGGCTTAACAAATAACACCTGCCGAAACACATGAACCGGCTGATCCAATCTCCAGTAGCCATCATGTCCTGCTTGCACATAGTCATAATCCAGCCCGCTGCTCCAATAACGATCTATCGGTCTCGCCACATCCGTCCATCTCCAGGAGCTAACGTAAGTGGAAATCGTCTCTCCATCCACAGACAGCGTATTATGCTGTAAGGATTCCATGAAATATTGCCGATCTTCCGTCTCCATGTACGTATATCGACCCGGATCGATCAAGAATTCCCGCCCATGCGCAAAGAGACTCACATGCAGCAAATCATCATGCCCATGAGCACGAATGACATCCATATGACCACCGTCAAAGACAAGGTATTGCCCCTTAGAGCTCCAATCACTACGCATGAAGGCATAGCCGCTGTCCTTCAGCAGGATCGAGGTGAATTCCGGCTCCTGAACTACTAATCTTCTAAAGCGATCGTAACCCCGCTCGCCAAAAAACCAGATCCCCTCATAGTCCAATCGGTCATAAGCCATCCGTTTCAAATCTCCGCGCGAAAATAGCACCGCCCCCCGGCACAACACATCCCGGATGTCCGTACTATCACTGTCCCCGAGCATTGGCTGACGCCCATCCGGCTGTACAAAGGCCAAGGATGCCGAGAACATGCGATTCAAGGTATCATGCAGCACTTCCGGCATCTCAATTCCATTCAGCTTTCCAAGCCAGAGCGACTCAAACAGGCAATGCAGTACTTCGTGATGATACATCGTGCACTGCTCGTTCTGCAGCCCATCCTGAAAAACTTGAAGCTTGCACATATTCGAAAGCCGTTGTAACGCGGTGTTCTGCCATACTTCCGCTTCCTCCAGCTCAGGGAACATCAAGGCAAGCTGAAACAAGCCGTTCGTCTCCAGAAACCCCCAATTGCTCTGGCGGTCATGCGGAACATAAGCCAAATTTAAATACATGCCATGCCGCCTTACCCCTTCCATGAACAGCTCCTCCTCGGCTGCTCCCCATAATGCACAACTGCGAACGCAATAGTATCCTTTGAGCCAATGGGTAATCCGAATGCCGCTGTCCAGCTTGCGCCACGTATCTTTCACATTAAAATTGCGATCTGCGGCAGCCAGCACTTCTTCTTCTGTCAAGGGATTTTGACGAATCCAGTCCTTCAGCAGCCGGATAAATCCTTCCGCATATTTTTCCTTGCCCGTTAACCAATAAGCCTGCCCAAGCTCCCCCATATACCTGGAACGATTGAGCATAACAAGCCACTCCAAATCCTCATTATGACGGTAGTACCAATTAATTCCTTCGGGAAAAGAAACCTCTTCCTCACAGCGTTCCATATCCCAGCGATGGGTAAAGATGAACGTATTTTGGCACGCCAAATCGGCCCGATGCACGACCTGTTTCACCTCTTCGGGCCAATGCTTATGGCTAGCGTCCACAATAAATCGCCGATCCTCTGGCTCCCAATAAAAACGCCGAGCTGGCTGCAAACGTTCATTCATTTTGGCATTTCCCCCTTCTCATCTATTCGCTCTCCGCTTGAACCAAACAACCGCTGACGATGTTTTTCCCCTGTCGGTGTAGTGGCAAGTCCGCCTAAAGCTGTTTCTTTTAGCGTCCCCGGCATCGCCTGACCAATCCGATACATCGCGCTGATCACCTCATCCGCCGGAATGACGCTTTCAATTCCGGCAAGAGCCAAATCTGCGGCAACGATTGCATTGGCGGCTCCCATAGCATTACGCATTACGCAGGGTACCTCCACGAGTCCAGCGACGGGATCACATACTAAGCCAAGTGTGTTCTTGAGTGCAATCGCAACCGCATGAGCTGACTGCCTTGGCGAGCCTCCAGCCATTTCTACTATCGCTCCTGCGGCCATCGCTGAAGCGGAACCAACTTCAGCTTGACACCCTCCGGCGGCTCCCGAAATGAAAGAACGATTAGCGATCACGTAACCAATTGCGCCGGATGTAAATAGAAAACGAACCATCTTCTCCCGATCCGCCCCAAGCTCTTCCGCCAAGCCAAAGAGACAGCCGGGAATAACTCCGCTCGCGCCCGCTGTTGGTGTGGCGACGATCGTTCCCATGGCCGCATTCACCTCATTTGTCGCAATCGCCCGGCTTACCGCCCGAAGAAAACGGGAACCGGATACGGTGCTCCCCCGTTTCAAATAGCTCTCCAACTTGCGTGCGTCTCCCCCAGTTAAACCACTACGGGATTTAATTTCTTCCGTTAGGCCACGCTGCACGGCTTGCTCCATCGTATCCAGATGCTGCTGCATCTTCTTCATAATCTGCTCGCGGGGTACTTCCGTAACCAATGCCTCCTCCTCAATCATGATCTCGGATAAGCCCCTATCTTGCATCTCCGCCAGTTGCACAAGCTCTTCGATTGTGCTGAATTTCATCAAGATGTACCTCCTCATGTCTGCCGCTTTTTCATAAAGGCGGCAGAATACGAACTTGAGCAACATTAGTTAACCCTGCGATTTGCGTCCCGACGAAACCATCGACGATCTGATCTGTTTCTATGAGCAGAAGAGCGTCCTGCCCCTTCGCTTTGCGGGACATTTCCATCCGAGCAATATTAATCCGGTGATCTGCTAGCACTTTGGCAACCAAGGCGATCATGCCGAAATGATCCCTGTGAAATACGAGGGTAGTCCAGGCATCGCCTGACAAGTTCATCGCGAACCCATCAACTTCCAATAGCGCGACTTTACCGCCTCCAACGGAGATTCCCTTCACCTTCATTGTTCCTGCCTCGTCTTTCAGAGTGAGCCAGGCTGTGTTGGGATGCTCTCCTTGCAAGTCTATTGTCGTAATCCTCACCTGTAGACCTATATCTTCTGCAATCTTCAGTGCATCCTTAATGCGAGGGTCATGGGTATCGAAATTCATCATCCCGCCTACGATGGCCACATCTGTTCCATGACCCTGGTAAGTCTGCGCAAAAGAGCCGCAGAATTCAATATGAGCCTGGCGCGGTGTACGTCCGAATAGCTGCCGAGCGATCCTCCCAATTCGTGCTGCGCCAGCCGTATGAGAACTGGAAGGCCCGATCATGACCGGGCCGATAATATCAAATACCGAGCGATATTTCATGTCGTTCCCAGCCATTTCGTCAGGCCAGCCTGCACAAACTCATCATCATTCAGATGAGGATATGCGCGGTACACCCGGTCGATTTCCTCCATTTGACCTAAAGACAGCTCCTCCGCCGGGTTCAGGCACCAGCGCCCCTCAAGCAAGCCTTGACGGCGCAGCACTTCATGTATGCCAGGAATACAACCATGAAAATCATGCCCGGGATCAAAGAAAGCCGCATTTGCATCGGAAATCTCTATGCCGCGGGTTAATAACTCCACCGGGATACTGTCGCCGCTTTCCCGTAAATCGATAATTTGCGACATCAATTCCACGGCCTTTCGCGTCCATACGGCCCAATGGCCCAGTAATCCGCCGACAATGCGTTTTTCTACCTTCGTACCATTAACCGCAAACCGATAGGTCGTCAGCAAATCAGCAACAATGTTATCGTCATTGCCGGTATATAATGCGATTTCCTCGCGGCGACTGGATTCACAGACAGCTCTAACGACATCCAGTGTCTGATAACGATTGAACGGAGCTAGTTTAATCGCTTTTACCCCAGGAATTTCAGCAATCTCGCGCCAAAACTCATAACTCAGCCGCTTCCCGCCCACAGCCGGTTGCAAATAAAATCCGAAGATGGGTATCACCTCCGCAATCGCCTCCATACGCTGCAGAAGCGCGGCCTCATCCCAGGAGTTCAAGCCTCCCGTGCTCACTAGCCCAAGATCATAGCCGTACCTGGCAGCTAGCTCAGCTTCTTCGAGGGCTTGCTCCGTCGGCCCGCAGATTCCAGCGACTTTGATAAACGAACGATCCAACTCGGCCGCATCAACCTCTTCCGCAGCCATTCGCAGAACCGGTTCATACAGATCAATGCCAGGATCGCGGATTTCAAATTGAGTCGTGTGAACCCCCACTGCAATGCCGCCGGCTCCTGATTCAATATAGTATCTAGATAAAGCCCGTTGCCTGCATTCATCCAGTTCCCTCGACGAGTTAAGAGCTAATGGATGAGCTGGAATTACTGTCCCCCGCTGCAATAACGCTTCAATGTCCGCTTTTAATTGAGGCGCTGTCATTAGAACGCACCCGCCCGTTCTTGGAAGTGCGTCGGTTTGCCAAGAGTGTCTCCCCCTGCTTCAATCCAGCTAACCGTCCATTCCATCATTTGCCGCAGCGTAACGCGAGGGTACCCGAACAGACGATGAGAATTCGAGGCATTATTCAACAATGCAGTTGGTTGCTCCACCCCGCTAAAAATAGGAGCTGTTCCCAACATTTCTCCAAAACGCTCTGCCAACCAGCGAATGGACACGGTTTCCGGCCCCGTAATATTAAGTGTGACTGGTGGAGAATCACAGAGCAGCAGCGAGCGTAATGCCATTTCATTAGCATCTCCTTGCCAAATGACATTGACCTGGCCCATACTCAAATCAATCGCTGTCCCTTCTTTGACCGCTTTAGCGATTTCTAGTAAGATCCCATACCTCAGATCGATCGCATAGTTTAAGCGAAAATTAACGAGTGGCGTACCATTTTTTCGTGAAAAATATTCAAACACCCTTTCTCGGCCAAGGCAGGATTGCGCGTATTCACCTACAGGAGCTGGCGGTGTCTCTTCAGAGGCGCCACCCGACGCTAGATCTGTCAACGGATAAATATTGCCCGAAGAAAATGCAACAATCCGTGATTGTGGATATTTCTCCGCTACGCGCCCTGGTAAATAGGCATTCATCGCCCAAGTAAAATACTCGCGGCCCGTGGTACCAAACTTATTTCCGGCCATATAAATCACATTCCCTGCCTCGGGAAGCTTCGAGAGCGCTGTCTCATCCAATAAATCAGCAGCAATTGTAACGATTCCCGCAGATTCCAGCTCATTTCGCAACTCCCCAGAGGAGAAGCGGGATACGCCGGTTACTTTCGTTCCGAGTCCAGCTTCATTGATCCCTCTTTTCAGCAACTTGGCTAGACTTGGCCCCATTTTCCCTCCAACGCCCAGAATGAGAATATCTCCATCCAACTTCCTTAAATCCTCTATTAGACGTTCAGAAGGCTCGCTTAACTTGCTCTCTAATTCGCTTGTGGTTCTCAACATTCTCACCTCTTCTAGTTATATGATCAGATGTAAATCAATACCTCCTGTTATTTCCATTCTAGAAGTGGCCTTATTATAAGACAACGTCTTTAAATCGTCCTTAAAAGCGCTTCCAAAACTATAAATAGAAAAAGACCGGAGAAATATCTCCAGTCTTGGTCTGCTATGCACTTGCAATTACTTTGGATTGACTGCGCAATTTTTGCCTTGCACGATACAAAGTTATTTTAAATTTAGCCAGTGAAATCTCCATCAAGTTTGCGGATTCTTGATAGGAGAAGCCATGAATATCATATAACAGCACAGCCTGCTGCTGGCTCAGAGGCAGCGATGACAATTGCTGATACAACTCCTGACGCTTTTCTTCCCGAAGCACACATATCTCCGGTGTCTCCTCAACAACAAAACGATTGAAGAATTCGTTTTCGTAAGAGGATGAACGGCTTTCCTTGCGCAACCTGTCTATGTAAGCATTATGAGATACGCGGAACAGCCATGGCTTTATCTTTTTCTCCGGCAATTGCTCAAGATGCCCCCATGCCCGACAAAATGTCTCTTGCATCAAATCCTCTGCAGTATGATGGTTGCGGCATAAATAGAACAGATAACGATATACATCAGAATTATACTCTCGGTAAGCTTTATCGATTGTTAAGAATGTCATTGCAATCTCCCCTATCTCTCTCATTAACTGTGAAATCCGAAATCCAGCAACTTTATCGAATCTGACCATACTCCTAGTTCAGTTGAATGCAGGACTACGGTAATCAATGCTTTGTCGTTTCGAACGGCTGATCCTACCAGGCAATAGCCAGCCATTTCGGTATAGCCCGTCTTTACTCCATTTGCCCCTTTAAAGTACCATTCGTTATCAGGCTGAATCAGTTTATTCCGATTATGATATGCTGATAATGTCCTCTCTCGACCATGGTTATCGTAAACCGGCGCGCTCACAATAGTCTGAAACAGTTCATTGTTCATCGCTGCCATTGCGATAGCGGCCATATCTTGCGCCGTCGTGTAGTGATCCGGATGATGAAGCCCGTGTGGATTAACGAAATGACTGTTCTTTGCCCCTAGCTCCTTAGCTCGCTGATTCATCATTTCGGCGAAATAGGCAAGCGCCTTTTCCGTCTCCAGTTTGTGCCCCATTTCCTTCTCGGCAATATATATCGCAGCGGTTCGGGCAGCATCATTCCCGGAAGGCAGCATCATCGCTGCAACCAAGTCCTGAACCGACAACCTATCCCCTTCCTGCAAACCAGAGCTGCTCTCACCCAACGTGCGCAGACTCGCTTCGCCCCCAATGGTTACTAACTCATCGGGATCCCCTTTCTCCAGAAGGATCAATGCGGTTAAAATTTTGGTCGTACTTGCCGGGTACATTTTTTTCTTATCATTGTAGGCATATAGGACTTTTCCACTATCCTGATCCATAACAAGAACGGCATGGGCTTCCAGACCACTCAGTTGAGGTGTCTTAATTCCTCGCCATTTTTCTTCAATTTTATTCATCAACGCAGCGGCACGCGGGTGCAGCCGATCAAGCTGCAGATTATTACTGAGGAACAGCAATAACGCGATTACTGCCAATATAGCGAGCCATTTTTTTCGCAAGTAAACTCTCTCCCCTTTCTCTACCTGCATGTATCACGTTCAACGATAGTTCCATTATGACTGCCATTGTTTTCTTTCAGCGTAAGAAATTATTAAGATTCCCTTAAGATTTTGCTGCATTTTCCTTAAACTTTCGGATTAGCCGTCGAGTCTTGCCACTTTATTAACCTTCTATCCATTTAAAATACAAATAACGCATTACCCGTTACAGGGCAGTGCGTTATTAGGAGGTTTTTCAAACCTTTAGGCAGATCTTCGCTAATATTGATGCAATGCTGTTAGGTTTTCTTTAGAAAATAATTGACTTGCCATTTACTACTGTGCCAATTTTAACATTATGACATCATCATCTTGAAGCTCGTTCTCATTTAATGTGTAGAAAGAATAGAACTTCTTCCGTTTTACGGCCGCGACAAGCCATGCAAAGAAATCTTGCACCATATCGTCCACCCATTGATCTTCCTTTCTATATAGCATCCGCGTGTATATGATTTTCTGCTTGATCGCCCCTTCCCAGGTAAATAAAAATGTATTCTTTTTGCCATCGTGCAGTAATTGAAAGCTAAAATTGTCCACAAGCAAATAGTTATCGCCATTGCAAAAAAACAAAGGCCCCTTAGGCGTAGCTACAATTCCGATCATTTGACCTTTATAATTAATGTAATAACCCCTCCGGAAATTAACTTGTTTCTCTCTACCAACCTCGATTTCTTTCATAGCAAGGAGATCCAAGCCTTTGCTAACAAAGGTAGAACGATGTCTAAAATTGCGGATTAATGTCATAACGCAACTTTTCCTCCATATTCATTTTAACAATGTCAAATCTTCTTCTCTTCATCATAATTAAACGAGCTATACAATTTCTGAACAGAGTGACAAGTCTATTCATGTAAGAAAAAAAGCCGCCCTTTTTGGCGACTTCATAACTTATAGCTGAACTATACTCTTTTCCCACTGCTTGAACCATTCCATAATATGAACGCTCGGCTCTTCATTCAACTCCTCTTGAAAAACCTCTACTAGCATTTCATATTGACGATGTACCAAGTGGTAATTGCCCAAGGAATCATAGATTTTCATCAGAGCTAAATAAGCATCTTCTTCCAATGGATGCTGCTTGCAAATCGCCGTGTAACTATGGATGGCCTGATCGACCTGCTTCTCGTTTTCGTACCATTTTGCGGTTGCAAATGAAGCTTCAAGCCACAGCTCATTCAGCCGCTGGCGCTCATTCTCCACCCACCAATAGTCACATTCCTGTAAATAATCACCCGTATACATTTTTAACACTTCCGAGCATGAATCGACAAACTCTGAGTATAGAGGAAGCAGCATTTTCAAATTAGTTTCCCACTCTTCCACATCAAGCACAACGCTTTGCATATTTAAAATATACCCTTCGGTTACATTGGTGATTTGAAACCGATCACCAAATGGCTTCAACGTTTTGCGGATATGATAGATTGCAGTATACAGCTGAGAATACACTTTGTCCGTCTCATATTCAGGCCAGAGCAAGTCGATTAGAGCAGACTTTCGCACCAATTGTCCGCGGTGCTGGAGCAAGTACAAGAATAGCTCCTGAGCCTTCGAAGTCCGCCATTGCATAATAGAAAACTGTCCAGGAGAGGTTTCAATCCTGACCTGCTTAAAGACCTTCATACGGATTCGATCACCCTGCGAGGATGAGTTTCGTTTGGAAACGGATTGCATTCGCTCTTGAATACGCTCAATCGTTTTAACCAATCTTTTAGCATTGATGGGTTTGACAATGTAATCCAACGCGTTCAACTCGAAGGCTTTGACCGCATGCTCATTGTATGCGGTCACGAATACAATATGAATATCCGGTTTTTTCTCTAATATTTGTTCTGCCAGCTCAATGCCATTAATCTCCGGCAGGCTAATGTCAAGAAAGATCACATCAACGGCTTGTTGCAATATTTCTTCTCTACCTATTAAAGGATTGGTATACTTGCCTAGCAATTCAATATGAGCTAAATTCATCAACTGCCGTTCTAAATAGTCCAAGGCAAGCTTTTCATCATCTACCAAGATTACCTTCATCCCTATAGACTCCTTCAAACTCATGCTTACGGCTTTGATTTTCGGGATAACTTAACTGTAAATGCAGTCCGGTCATCATCACTATCCGCAAAAATTTCGCCATGATGGAGATCAACGATATGCTTGGCAATAGCTAGGCCAATCCCGGAGCCGCCCGTATTCGTTGCTCGCGACTTCTCAACACGGTAGAATCGATCGAACAAGTGAGGGAGGTCGGCTTTTGGAATAGGCTCGCCATAGTTAATTACCTCAGTAATCACGTAATCCCCTTCGACATATGCGCGGATGTCTATATATTTTCCAGCGCTACCGTAACGGATTGCATTTGCAATCAAGTTCTCATAAACCCTTCTCAGTTTGTCCCCATCCGCAATAACAAAAAATTGCTGCTCCTCGAAGCAAAGGCGGCATTCCATGTTGTTCTCCTGCAGTTGCCAGCCAAAATGCGCCGTGATTTGATGAAGCATTTCGACAAGATTGATTCGACTTTTGTAGAGCTTCATTTCCTTATTTTGCAGCCTGGTAAATTCAAATAAATCTTCAAGCAACTGCTTCAAGCGCAAAGCTTCCTCGTAGGCCATACCCACGTAATAACGAAGCTCCACCTCATCCTTGTACCGATCCTGTTCAATCAATCCCAAATATCCGGTGATCGATGTAAGCGGGGTACGCAGGTCGTGGGATACATTCGTAATGAGCTCATTCTTCGTCTGCTCAGCCCGTCTTTCTTCCTCGATCGATGTTCTTAAACGATCCACCATGCGATTAATATCCGCAGCAAGCTGACCTAGCTGACCTACATTTTCTATAGGTATTTTGTGTGTAGAACCCTCCTCGATTCGGTGCACTTCTTCAATAAGCAGGGCTAAATACTTCTGTTCATGTCGCCGGATGCTGCGTCGATAGAAATATAAAGCAAAAAGCAGCAGAATGGGAACGCCGGCAATATAATAAGCATCCGGATAACCGATGTTCCGATTTACCCAGCTCAGCACGTATCCAAGCGTAACCCAAGGAAATAATGCATAAAACAGCTTCGCAAGCAGCACCAAAATGAGCAGCGCTGCAATGGATGTAATAACGGTCCATAACAGCCAAGTCAGAAATCTGAGGCTAGCTTTCAATTTTGTAGCCAACCCCCCATACGGTACGAATCAACTTTTCGCCATCCATTTCTTTCTCGAGCTTTTCACGTAGCCGGCTAATATGAACGGTAACCGAATTATTACTCTCCAAATACTTGTCCTTCCAAATCAGCTCAAAAATTTCCTCCGACCCAAACACCCGTCCCGGGTGACTGGCCAACAGGAATAAAATATTGAACTCGATCGGCGTCAATTTGACAGGTCGACCATCTACCGTTGCTGTATGTGTTTCCTTGTCGATTTGCAGGGAAGCCAAATTAATAATATGATCCTGTGGGGACGGTGAAGGCTGCATACTGTATGACGAACGACGCAGCAGCGATTTGACGCGTGCAATCAGCTCCAAGGGATTGAACGGCTTCACCATATAGTCGTCAGCCCCGGTCATCAATCCTGTAATTTTATCCATATCCCCATCTTTGGCGCTAAGCATTAATATTGGTGTGGTACGCGTCTCCCTAATCTTCATGCAGACTGTAATTCCGTCCATCCCGGGCATCATAATGTCCAAGATGACCAGATCGATTTGATCCTGTTCCACAATTTCCAGCGCCTTTAAACCATCTTCAGCCTTAAAAACACGATAGCCTTCATTCAGTAAATATATTTCGATCAGTTTCGCGATCTTATCATCATCGTCAACAATTAAAATTTGTTTACTCATTCAATAATCCATCCTTTTGGCGGTTATTCATTATACCAAGTTAGCTCTATCATAACATGGTCTATTTACGTAATTGTAAATAAAAAGATTAAACAGAGGGATCAACTGCCTTCTGATATCTAAAGAACGGATTAATGTATTGGAAGGTTATAAATACTACAAGTTTTCCACCTCAACACTGATGACATGATCGATTTTTCGTATAAAATGATATATTTCCGTTGTATATTCACGTTCTGAAGCGGAAATTACCATATCGATCCGCTGGCGCCCTTCTTCCAAATCCTTAATCTTCAAACGCCGAATGCGATGACGATTCCACTTAGCCTCAGGGCCTTTCTCGTCCTTCCGCTCAATAATGCGGATGAGATCAGTAACATTGCCTGAATCCTCCATCACAATTTTGACGGAAACATCACGTTGATTCAATTTATAAGGGCCAAGCCATTTGATCATATAAGGTACAAAATTCACTGCTAAAATGAGCAGAATCACCGCAAGCCCCGCTTCCCAATAAAAGCCTGCACCAATGGCGATGCCAATGCCAGAGGCTGCCCAAATCATGGCTGCCGATGTTAGGCCGGAAATCCCTTCATTGCTTCTGCGCAAGATCACCCCTGCTCCCAGAAAACCGATCCCGCTGACAATTTGCGCGGCCAAACGCATTGGATCCATATTTGGATGATCCGGACCAGCGAATTTGGCGAAGGATTGGATGGATACAATGGTCACCAAACAGCTCGCGATACAAATAACCATGCTCGTTTTTATGCCAAGTGGCTTTTGCTTCAATTGACGATCAATACCAATAAACAGACCGAACAGTAGTGCAATAAACAGTTTAAAAATAATTTCCCATTCCAGTAACATTCATAATCTCCTCCTACATATAGAGAGAGTATAAGTGTAATTATAATATTTATGCAACAAAATGAGACTACCCTCAGGTTATTTATAACCTATTCAGGGTAGTCTCATTGTTTACTTCTTTAAAATAAAAACCCGCGTATTAATTAGTGCTGACTGCCGACTCTTTAGCGCGGTATTTGCTAGCGGCCAGCACCATGTTTTTCAAGGATTGAACTGTCTCTTCAACTCCCCGCGTCTTAAGGCCACAGTCCGGATTGATCCAGAATAATTCAGGATCCAGTACTTGCAGCGCTCGATCGATCATGGAGGTCATTTCCTCAACTGATGGGACCCGCGGGCTATGAATGTCGTATACGCCAAGGCCGATGCCGAGATCGTATGTATGCTCTTCGAAGCTGTGAACAAGCTCGCCATGACTGCGCGAGGTCTCGATGGAGATGACATCCGCATCCAAAGCCCGAATGGAATCAATAATATCATGGAACTCGCAGTAGCACATATGTGTATGAATTTGCGTAGTATCGCGAACTGTAGAGGTCGTAATTCGAAACGCTTTGACCGACCAGTCCAGATACCCGTTCCAATCCTCCCGCTTCAGGGGAAGCCCTTCGCGCAGTGCCGGCTCGTCTACCTGAATCATCTCAATGCCTGCCTGTTCTAGAGCTTCAACCTCTTTACGCAGTGCCAGCGCGATTTGATATGCTACCTGTTCCCGCGACAAATCACTGCGCACAAAGGACCAATTCAGAATTGTAATCGGGCCAGTCAGCATTCCTTTTACCGGTTTATTTGTCAATGATTGAGCATATTCGGTCTCTTTCACCGTCATCGGCTGATCGAAATCAACATCTCCGTAGATGACCGGCGGCTTTACGCAGCGAGTACCGTAGGATTGAACCCAGCCTCCTTTAGTAAAGGCGAAGCCCGGTAATTTCTCACCAAAGAACTCCACCATGTCGGTTCTTTCAAATTCGCCGTGCACCAGTACATCGATACCGATTTCCTCCTGCAGGGAAATCCACTTCTGGATATGTTCCTTAATAAAAGAATCATACTTTTCCTGACTCCACTCGCCTTTGCGCCATTTCTGACGGGCTGAACGCACTTCTGCCGTTTGCGGGAAACTGCCGATCGTCGTTGTTGGAAGGACAGGCAGATGCCACTTCTCCTTCTGCTTCTTACGGCGAACCACGAACTCGCTATCTCTTACGGCCGGCTCCGCTGAAATTTTCTGAACCGCAGCCGAGACGTTGGCACGGTTCCGGGCAGGATCCTTAGCCAAATTGTCCAGAGCGATGCGATTATTCTCAAAAGCGGACTTAACACTTTCGATGCCTTGATTAACCGCTTTGCTTAACGCGACAATCTCATCCAGTTTTTCTTCTGCAAAAGACAAAGCCTCATGAAGTACAGTGTCTAATTCCTGCTCCTGCTTAGCAGATACAGGGACATGCAATAAGCTACAGGACGGCTGAACGACAATGTCCGCATCAGGTGCTAATGTCAAAATTTCCTGCAGGAGCTCAGCTTGGCGATACAAATCGGTTCTCCATATATTACGACCATCAACGACTCCGGCACCTAATGTCTTACCCCGCGGAAAACTGAATTTGCGAAGGGCAGCAAGGTTACCGTCTCCGCCATGAATGAAATCCAAGCCGATCCCGGCCACAGGCAGTGAAACAACATCTTCGTAGCGATCAATCGCTTCAAAATACGTTTGTAATAGAATCGAAATTTCTGGAGCTTCACGATGAATCTTCTCATAAATCGCTTTTACGCGAGCTATATCTTCGTTGGTTACTGAAGTCACTAAAGATGGCTCGTCAAATTGAACCCAAGCCGTGCCTTCTGCGATCAGCTCCTTTAGAATCTGAATATATAAAGGAAGAAGCTGGCTTACCCAGTGATCCCATTCGGTAGCTTCATTGAAACCCTTCGATAATTTAAGGAAGGAGTATAATCCAATCAGTACCGGTCTGCCCTCAATACCCAGCTTCTCCTTGGCTTCCCGATAGGCGACAAGCGGTCGATTGACCGTAAGCTGCGGTTTTCTTGCGCCAAGTTCTGGAACAATATAATGATAATTCGTATTGTACCACTTCGTCATCTCACTGGCTGTCGCTTCCTTATTTCCGCGTGCGATAGCATAATACGTATCCAGCGGTACTTCGCCACCATTATACGTAAACCGCTCCGGTACTAGACCAAACATCACGGCCATATCCAGAACATGGTCATAATACGTAAAATCTCCTACGGGAATAATCTCAAGTCCCTGATCCCGTTGCTGTTGCAAATTGTTAAGCCGGATCTGCGTCAGCTGCTCATGCAGCTGCTGCTCTTCCAATTTGCCCGCCCAGTAAGCTTCAATCGCTTTTTTCCATTCCCGTTGGCCACCGATTCTCGGATAGCCTAAATTTCCACTTTTAACCGTATGACTCATTGTTTTATACCTCCCCAGTGTATGTTTATTCAGCAACAAAAAAATCCCCTTTAGCTGGAATGGCTAAAGAGGACCTTCGTCAAGACATGCGATGGCTCGAATCTTTAACACCTCCCTATCTCCCGTAGGTACATCAGTGCTGGCAGAACAGGCAGGTCTCCTGGCTTCAGAATCATGACTGGACAGCAACCTTCCCAATGAATAATCATCAGTGGCACTATCGCTTCCAGCTCCTCTGTTACAGTGGCGGGACCGCGCCGGGATTACACCGGACTTCCCTATTAAGCTTCAATTTGAATCCAACTGAAGCACCTGTTCCCAAAATATTCAATTATGAATATAAAATTTATGTTACTTCAAGTTAACAAATAATACAATACAAATCGGATTAGTTATCGAATAATTATGCAAAAACATGCAAAATCTAATAATTATCGGCTACAGCTTTATTCAACATTCCAATACAACGGTCTAAATCGGCTTTGACTTGCTTCTTATAAAGATCTGCCTTCTCATGACCATCATCGGTGAAATGATAAAGCACGATTTCCTGAAAATCAACACTAGGGTCATTCCCCTTCAACTGCTTTGTCCGGTAGAGTACCCCTTCTTGCACCAGTTCATGAAGCGCCCGATAAATTTCACTTTGTGGAGGATTGTAGCCGAATGGCTTAAACTCCTCTTTCAACTCTTCAAGCATCTGGTAGCCATAGCCCCTTCTCTGTTCTACCATCGTGATTAAATATAGCTTTATATACGCCCGCTGCGCAATCATAAAAGCCATTCTCTCACCTCCTGCTCCTATCAAAAAGTATAGAGCAGTTATGAAATTTTCACAACAGCGGCTACATGCGCTTTGATACGATTCTGATAGATGCAAGGGACGTGGGTAGAAGAAGTAATTGCGAGCGAAGCAAAGGAAATATATTATTATCTTATTGTTGTGAATTTTTCATATATTGAAATATTATAAATTAGGCCTAGTGATTGATCCAGCCTTGCTCCATCGCATATCTCGTCAACTGAACACGATTTTCCAAATGTAATTTTTGTAAAATGTTTTTCAGATGATTTTTAACCGTTTGATCGGAAATATGCAATTCCTTAGCGATTTCTCGATTGGTCATCCCTTTCGCCACCCAATCCAAAATTTCACGCTCGCGACTCGTAAGAGGATGATCGTCGTTACTATTCTTTTTAGACAACGGAAACTCTTGCAATATCCGATAGGCCAATTCGCTGGACAATGGTGCTTCATCACTGGCGACTGCCCGCAAATATTGCAGCCAGGTCCCCGGCTCCAGGTTTTTAAGCAAATAGCCCTGTGCCCCTTGCTTCAGCGCTTCAAATAAATGTGCGGCATCGTCGGAAACCGTAATGAGTACAATTTTGACATAAGGATACTTCAGCTTGATTACTCTCGTCATCTCCAACCCATCTTTTCCTGGCATATGAATATCCATCAGAATTAGATCAGGCATCCATAATTCAGTCTGCAGCAGGGCTTCATCCCCATTTTCTGCATAGCCGATGATTTCAAAGCTCTTGTCATCCGATAAAATCTCACCAATAGCCTCGCGAGCATGCGGATGATCGTCGACGACTAAAACTCTCACCTTCATGGCCCAATCTCCTTTATGTCATGATCATTAGTTCATAATTACTGCCCACCACTCATTTCGGACGAACTCGTCGCGTCGCCGTGGCCTGTAACGGGTCATCCGGCCAATAATGCTTGGGATAACGGCCCTTCAAATCCTTCTTCACTTCAAAATACGTATTATCCCAAAAGCTTCGCAAGTCCGCCGTAACTTGCACAGGACGCCCTGCGGGGGAAAGCAAATGCATAATAAGCGCAACCTTCCCATAACCGATACGTGGCGTATCCATCATTCCGAACACTTCCTGTAAGCGAACTGCTGCATACGGCACATCTCCCTGATCATAGTGAATTAGGATCTTGGAGCCGCTAGGTACGATCAAATGCGTCGGCGCCTCGGCATTTAACTCCTGACGGAGCTCCCATCCCAGTTCATTCTCCAAAATCGTCAATAGTGATAAGGTTTGCAAATCCGAGCGCTTTCGAAAATTTGCAATATAAGGCGCAAGCCATACCTCGGCACGATCCGCTAGTGCCGCATCAGACCAGTCCGGCCAGCGCTCGTTTTGCCTGCGCAAAAAAAGGACGCGAGCCTGCAATTGGCGCGCCTTATCATTCCAGGGCAGAATATGAACCCCTTGTGAAGTTACAGCATGCAGTATAGCCTGTGCAAAATCCTCAGCCACAGGCTGCACCGGGCGCTCCTTGATCACGATTGCTCCCAACGTCTCCCTTAGGCGAACGCGAACCGTCCCTGCCTCCTCGTCCCATTCCGACACTCTTTCTTCCTTTATATGCTCGCTATAATGCTTCGTTAAATCCGCCAGTTTCACTGGAGCAGCCAATAAAATACGTCCCTCGGTTCCCTCGTCATCCACCTCAGCAATGGCAAGATACGAAGCCTCGCTAAGATGCTGCTTCCTAGCAAATGCCGCCCCTCGGCCGTTTCGCAGTATGTACCTTCCATCGGCTCTTCGCCCCGCGATGCGATCCGGATATGCGAAAGATATCAATATTCCGCAAGCAAGATGCCACTTATCCTCACCGGGACCCACTGAAGCTTCGGAGCTCGCCCGCTGCTCGATCCCCAGCCTCCGCTCATACTGTCTGCTCATAGTCAGGATCCGCTGAATATCTCTATCTTCTACCTGATGATCGGGATTGCCGTTCTCATGAAGAGTACCCTCCGAATTCATAAGCAAAGACAGTCGGTTACGAATATCACAATCCTCTCGGACCGCCGCCGAGCCCCTTAACAAATCACGTTCCTCCAACAACGCAGCCAGAAGGCATGCCAGCCGCTCGATACCTAACTCCGCTGCCTTAAGCAGCATATGCGCTAAGCGGGGATGAAGTCCAAGCTCAGCCATCCTTCGCCCATGCTCGGTAATACGTTCTTCTCCATCCAACGCACCTAGCTGCTGCAGCAATCGAACAGCTTGCCGATACGGCCCCGCCGGCGGCGGATCAAGCCAAGCGAGCTCCTCGGGCGAACTCGCTCCCCAAGCCGCCAGCTCAAGCGCAAGCGGCGTCAAATCCGCCTCCAGCATCTCCGGCGCCGTCCGCTCTGGCAGCAGCCGATCCTCCGCTTCGCTCCACAGGCGGTAACACACACCGGGCGCTGTCCGCCCGGCTCGTCCCCGCCGCTGGTCAGCGGAATCGCGGGCTGCCCGCACCGTAACGAGCCGGCTCATGCCGGTGCGGGCAGAGAACAGCGCCGTACGCCGCAGGCCGCTGTCGATCACCACCGTCACGCCTTCGATCGTCAGGCTTGACTCCGCGATCGACGTGGCAAGCACCACCTTGCGCTTGCCCGGCGGCGCTGCCGCTATAGCCCGCTGCTGCTGCTGCGCAGGCAGCGCGCCATATAGCGGCGCTACAAGCACGTCGCTGGGTACCACCGGTACCAGCGACCGCTCCACCCGGCGAATTTCCTTCGCGCCGGGTAGAAAAACTAGCAAGCTCCCTTCATGCCGCTCAAGCGCGCCACGTACCGCGCGCGTTACTCTTTGCTCTAAGGGAGCTGCGCCTGCCGGCGCATCCGCGTACCTGGTCTCCACCGGATACGCCCGCCCCTGGCTGCGGATTACAGCCGCCCCGCCTAACAGTTCAACCAACGGCTCCGCATTAAGCGTCGCCGACATAATTAGCGGCCGCAAATCATCGCGAAGCAGCTCTTGGCTTTGCAACGCCAATGCCAATCCGATATCCGCGTGCAAATTTCGCTCATGATATTCATCAAAAATTATGAGCCCAATCCCCACCAAAGCCGGATCATGCTGAAGCATCCGCGTTAAAATCCCCTCCGTGACGACCGTAATCCTCGTCCGGCTAGATACTTTGCTTTCCGTTCTAATTCGATAACCTACCGTTTCCCCAACGCGCTCACCAAGCTGCTGAGCCATATAAACCGCTGCTGATCGCGCTGCAAGTCGCCGCGGCTCCAGCATAACGATGCCTTGTCCCTTCAGCCAGGGTTCTTGGAGCAGCTCCAGCGGTGTCCGCGTCGTCTTGCCTGCCCCCGGCTCCGCCAGCAGTATGGCAGCATTAGCGGACTCCAATCGCGTTTTTAGATCTGGAATAACCTCATCTATTGGAAGTCTTGTCATTCTCTTCTCCTTTATCTAAGAAAAACGCCTAGCGACATCCTATAAAATAGACAGACCGCATTAAGCAGTAATTTTTCTTGCAATAGTTGAATATGTATTAACGCTGATAGCATTTTACCATATGGGTTCCATTTGTCCTACAGCAGCACAAAGCCCCGTCCCATAATAATTCGCAAATTGGGATGGGGCTTCCTTTCCATGGTGCTCCTTCGGTATTAAAGGCTGCTTCCAGCATAACGGCATTATATTCTAACTACAACAGAGATTCCGCGCCATCAATGACGATGCGAGCTCCGGTAATATGAACCGATTCATCCGAAGCGAGAAACGCTACCAAATCGGCCACGTTCTCCGGTTGCCCCGGTCCCTCTGCTAGCGGCTGAGCCCCTTCCGGATATTCGACGGGAATAATAATCCCCTCCAGTTCCTCGCTTACCTCGGAGGTAGAATCAATGTTCGTCGCAATTGCACCCGGACAAATGACATTGACGCGAATTTTAAATTTCGCCAGCTCCAAGGCAAGCATTTTGGCAAACGCCACCTGCCCTGCCTTAGTCGTGCTGTAAGCCGACATCCCAAACCCGGAAAAGCGGTCATTACCGTTGATCGAGCTCGTTATAATAATACTGCCCCCGCCCTGCCTTTTTAAATAAGGAACAGCATGCTTCACCGTAAGAAAAGTTCCGTTTAAATTTATTCCCAACGTACGCTGCCAATCCTCAAACGACATTTCCTCCACTGGAGCCAGTGTTCCATTAATTCCTGCATTAGCAAACACAATATCGACCCGCCCGAATTGCTCCGCCACTTCCTTTACCGCTTGCTCCATGCGCACCGGATCAGACACATCGACATCAAATGAGCGAGACACCCCACGATAGGTATGATTAATTTGATGCTCGGTGCTGCGCGTACGATCATCTATCAAATCAAACAGCGCAACTTTCGCTCCCTCTCTGGCCAGCCTAATGGCGGTGGCCTTTCCGATCCCAGAGCCCGCACCCGTAACAATCGCGGTTTTTCCTTGAAACCGTTGTTGATTACCCTGCATATCCGCCATGAAGGTCACACTCCTACTGGAATTTTGGGTTGATTGACAAGGCATGCTGACTCACTTCTTCCGCTCTGCCGTCTGTTTCAAGATTACCCAAAAGGGGGTATGATTTAATCACTGGATAAGCAAAATAATATTAAAAAGACATAAAATTTACCAAGCGATAAATTGGATGATACCTAACAAAAAAAGTCCAAGGACCATAAGGCCGGCTATTGTCAAAAAACCGGTTAAAAACCAACGGATATAGCTGCCTCGCTTAGGCGCTTGTTGATAAAGGCTCACCTGCTCCTCCAAACACGCGACCCGCTCTTTCAGCTCTGCAAGCTCTAAATCAATTCGGCTCAAACTTATTCCTCCCGCACTATAAGAACTAACTACTGACTACGCCCCTCATAGCCGCAGGGCTCCTTAAACCAATGCAGCAGCATTTCTTTAAACTGATGCTTTTGCGTAGGAGTAGCAATAAGCCAGTCCTCATCGACCTTCGTACTGGAACGAAGTAACCAATTAATCGAATCATTATTTATAAACTGTGCATGCTGTGACTCCCACTGATCTCCATTCCATGAAAAAAAGCGAATATCTCCCTGGGCCACATTAGTCTTCATGCATTTAGCCAGCGAAATAACTCCCTCCTGATCATCTGTAAACTTCATCAGCTCTACCATAACATCCTCAATATCCAGATAATCCAATTGTCGAACAATTTCCTCAAACTGTTTCCTGGACAACATAAGCGCTGGCAGCTCTCCTGGGCAATGAGCATTCCACATCATTTTTCCCGCCAAGCTTCCACACACATGATGCACCTCACTTATTTCGTCCAACTGATGCAGCGTCGGATTATCCTTCGACTTCTCCACTTTAACAACGTATTCATCCGCAATATGTAGAAATTGTTCATATGTCTCGGTTCCCGTGCGATATTTCACCCAGCAGGCCTTCTCCGCCAAGGATACCGCTACAAGAGATGACATGACATTCATGGGCACCGTTAGCACATCCTCGGTTCCGCGAGGCGTCAGATAACCTTTTTCGATTAACGATTCTCGAACATGATCCCGATCTTCATCCAGCTCATTCAATAAAAATCCGCGAAAGGGATCTTCCTTGCCCATCATACGGTTCGCTCCGAGCAGATCGGTTAAATAAATCAATTCTTTGGATTCTAGTGTAACTACTCCACTCGGGGAAGCATCCGCAACTAACATCTGCCCACCTCCTCAACTTATCGGGTATGACTCATTAATCCTATATTCACTATCGATTGAAAGCAGTAATACTAACCTAGGAGTGTTTTACCGGGCTTTCGCATAACTTAAATTTCACGCAATACAATTAACCCTTTTTCCAAAATTTGAAACACTCCTTACAGTTTTGTCATAATCTCAACATTACTATACCACTATTTGTATCATATTTGCTCGGAATAATTTGGTAATCTATTACAATATACCCATAAAAATAGGAGTATCATCTTAACTTTTTAGCTATTTCGAAACTTTTCCGCCCTCTTTTTCGTAATTAAATTTAGAAAAGGAACAAGAAAACACCATTGATTTTTATGAAACTATCATCAAAGATTAATTGAATTATAATGTTTTCTTAATGTATTTTTAAGTTTTCTGCTTTACACTATGTACTATGAAACCACTGTAAGAGGTGATTTGCATGAAAATACTCATTAACTTTCAGAACAATCTGATACCTGTTTATTTCAATGTCGATAGCAAGCAGCCAATCCAACGGACGCTCAAGCTGCTGACTAACGCACTGGAGAACAAGTTCTATAACGGTAAACAAGCTTTGAAGAAATGCCTTAACTCGCTAATCAGTATCGAAATCGAAGGCTCTGAAGCTATATTACACAGCAAAAGCGAATACGATTCCTTAGCGCTTTCTCTCTATTAATATTCTCTCCACAAGCTTCAAATGTTTGCTTACTTAATCTAAATTCTCCAACCACTCAATGAATAGAAGAATAGAGGCCCGAAGCAGCGGCTGCTACAATGCCGACTTCAGGGCCTCTTCTTCATGCCAAGCTTTCTCGACTCGAATCAAAAACAATCGGAGCAAGTTATGCTTCATTGGCTGACAAGTACAGCTTTGCAGTTTGTTTATTATATACCGGTCAATCGCCATATCCAGCAGAAGAGACATAACCGAGTAATCATCCGGTAAGAATACAAACAACACCAGCTCCATTGTACCGCTTTCCCCATATTTCGATAATCAGTAATCTAGAAGGAAATGATATAATTTGCTTAAACATTAGTTATAAGGAGCTGATTTAATGGCTTTAATCCAATGTCGCTTTTTCTCTGAGGTTCTAGGCCTTTCCACTTCCATGACAGTGATTTTGCCGCAGCGGGCCAAATCGCAAATCGGGATGGGCAGCAGCGAGATTTCCGGATCTATTCCTACGTTATATTTGCTGCATGGATTGTCTGATGATGATTCCATCTGGCTCCGCCGTACATCGATAGAACGCTACGTAGCGGAGCTTGGCCTCGCCGTCATCATGCCCCAGGTCGATGTTAGCTTTTATACGGACATGGACACGGGCAAACGCTATTGGACATTTATAAGCGAGGAACTTCCCTACATATGCCGTTCGTTTTTTCCCTTGTCCGAGCGTCGCGAGGACACCTTTGTTGCCGGCTTATCGATGGGCGGTTACGGCGCTTTCAAGCTCGCATTAAGAAAACCTGACGTATTTAGCGCTGCTGCAAGTCTATCCGGTGCTCTCGACGTATCAGTCAACCGAATTGATGAAGTAAGGCGTTCGATCGACAATCAGTCCTTGTATCGGCAAATCTTCGGACCCGACGGTCCATCAGGCACGGAGAATGACTTGTTTAAGCTGCTGGAAACAGCCGATCCGTTAACCTCACCGCGATTGTTCCAATGCTGCGGGACCGAGGACTTTCTATACGATGATAATATTCGCTTTCGAGATGCCTGCATTAAAGCCGGATTTGACCTCACGTATAAGGAAGGTCCAGGAGCCCACGACTGGGCATACTGGGATGCGCGAATTCAAGATGTTCTGAACTGGCTGCCCCTCAAGGCGAACTAACAGCTTCTCCATAGGCTAACTCTCGTCGTTTGGTTCCAGACATATGGATATTACTTTGTATTTCCTGTAGGATGGTATTGTTCCAGGCTTACGTATTTTGAACTACAAGAACTAGGAGGACTTTCATGCAAGACGTCATAATTATCGGTGCTGGTCCTTGCGGACTCTCCGCGGCCATTGAATGCCAAAAAAGAGGACTGCATGTCCTGGTGCTGGAGAAGCACTGTCTCGTACATTCCATCTATTCTTACCCTACGCATATGCAATTTTTTAGTACGCCCGAGCTGCTGGAAATCGGCGATATTCCCTTCACCACGCCGAACGAAAAGCCCTTCCGACATGAGGCTTTGGCTTATTATCGCGGAGTTAGCCGCCACTATAATTTACACATCGCTTCCTATGAGGAAGCAACGGAAATCCATCGCCAGCAAGATGGCAGCTTCATCGTGCATTCGGTGACCCAAAGCGGTGAAAAATGGGAATATCAAGCGCGCAATGTCATCATCTCCACGGGTTATTTCGATCATCCGAACATGCTCGGTATTCCAGGAGAAGAGATGGACAAAGTATCCCATTATTTCCGGGAAGCCCACCCGTATGCGGGTACAAAGGTAACGATCATCGGAGGGAGCAATTCCGCGGTCGATGCCGCTTTGGAATTAATACGGGTAGATGCTCAGGTCACCATCGTCTACCGACGGGATAGTATTTCGGAACAGATCAAGCCATGGGTCAAACCTATCTTTGAAAGCATGGTTAATCGGGGAAAAATCGATCTGCGTCTATCCTCCCGCGTCATTGATATCGGCCAGGATCACGTCATTGTTGAGTCTGCTCTCGGCCGGGAGAAACTATTGAATGATTTCGTGCTTGCCCTGACTGGCTTTCATCCCGATCGGAAGCTGCTGTTTCAGGCAGGTGTCGAAATGTCCGGTGAAGCGGAGAAGCCGATCTTTAACCCGGAAACCATGGAGAGCAATGTTCCCGGTCTGTATGTCGCTGGCGTCATTGCCTCCGGAAGCAATGCCAATGAAGTATTCATCGAGACTGGCCGCAAGCATGGCGTGCTAATTGCGGATCATATTATGAGCTCCAGATCGGAAGAAGCCTAGAATGAGCCAAGTCGATATAACATCACTTCTACTACTCTTCCTCGCAGCCCTAGGTATATTCAGTAGCAATTTGCCGATAACGATAGCGATGATTTTCCTGCTGCTGATCCGGGTGCTGCAGCTGCATATGGCGTTTCCTTGGCTGGAAAAGTACGGACTAACGGTGGGAATCATTATTTTGACCATTGGCGTTATGACACCGGTCGCCAGTGGAAAAATCCCCCTTTCCGTACTGTGGTCTTCCTTTTTCCATTGGAAATCCTTACTTGCCATTGCCGTAGGCATGCTGGTTGCCTGGCTTGGCGGACGAGGAGCCATGCTAATGGGCAATCAGCCGACGATCGTCGCCGGCTTGCTGATTGGCACAGTGCTTGGCGTCGCTTTCTTCCGGGGAGTTCCGGTGGGCCCGCTGATTGCTGCCGGGATATTATCGCTATTTATCGGTAAGCTCTAAAGCCTTGCACATTTCAAAAAGCAAAAGCGCCGATGAAGCAAATATTCGCTTCATCGGCGCTTTTATCTTTTTTCGATTGTTTTAGCTTTGAAAATTTATGAAACTAATTCAATGTTTCGCTCTATGGGTTCAAATTTTGTATATTGTACAGCTGTGCATATACACCAGCCTTATCCATCAGTTGATCATGTGTGCCCCGTTCAGCGATGCTGCCGTCCTTCATCACAATAATTTGATCGGCGTGAGTGATCGTGGACAGCCGATGAGCAACGATTAAGGTTGTTCGGCTCCTTGAAAGCCGTTGAAGCGACTGCTGTATGAGATGCTCGGATTCCAAGTCCAACGCGGAGGTAGCCTCATCAAGGATTAGTATCGGCGGATCCTTTAGAAATACACGGGCAATGGCAATGCGCTGCTTCTGTCCACCGGACAGCTTGACTCCTCGTTCCCCTACTTCCGTATCATAACCCTTCGGCAGCTCCATAATGAAATCATGAGCATTCGCTGCCTTAGCTGCTTCGTACACTGCCTCCTCGCTGCTGCCAGGATTGCCGAGCAGGATATTCTCACGAACGCTGCCGCTAAACAGAAAATTATCCTGCAGCACCATGCCGATCGAGCCGCGCAAGCTCTCCATCGTCCAATCTTTCACATCCCGTCCGCCCACCTGCAGGCTTCCCTTCTGGATATCATAAAACCTAGGAATCAATCCGACGAGTGATGACTTCCCGCCACCGCTCATCCCAACAAAGGCCACAGTCTGGCCCGGATTAATTTGAAGCGTAATATTCTTTAGCACCCATGGATCTTGATCATGATATTTAAAGCATACATTACGCAGGCCGATTCCATGGCTTCCTCCCGTTAAAGTTAGCGCACCGGGCTTATCAACCATGTCATAAGGCTCCTCCAGCAATTCAAGCACCCGTTCCCAAGACGCAGAAGCCTGGGTCAGTACAGTGGAAGAATTAATTAATCGTCTCAAGGGAGAATACAAACGATCCAAGTAACCAAAAAAGGCAATGAACGTTCCTAACGTCAAATTCCCTTGAATCACCAGATAGCCCCCGTAGCCAATGACAAGCAGCGGCGCGATATCTGTCAGCGTATTAATAATCGCAAATGTCCAGGCATTCCAGCGGCTATGCGCTAAGGCTTTGTTCAAATAATTCCCGTTAATACCTGCGAGCTTAACCTGGTCATGTCTTTCCAAGGCAAAGCTGCGAATGACGGAGATACCTTGTATCCGCTCATGAAGATACGCCTGAATGCCTGCGAGAGCTGCAGAGCGGTCTTTGGTCAGAATCTTAAGACGTTTGTACAGCACTTTAACCGCAACCGCATATAGCGGAAATATGGATATCGCGACTAAAGTGAGTACCGGGTCCAAATAGAACATAAATCCCAGTACGAATAGGAGCGTAAATGTATCAAGCCATACATTCATCATACCAACTTCCACGATGTTTTTAGTTTGCTCCGCATCATTGATGAATCGAGAGATTATCTCCCCGACTTTAGTATTCTGATAATAGCGAAGCGATAGCCGCTGCAAATGGCTGTACAGCTTGTTCCGCAAGTCAAATAAGATTTTTGCCGTTATCAGTTGTGCGAAATACTGCCGGGCATATTCCAC
This sequence comes from Paenibacillus lentus, assembly GCF_003931855.1. NCBI lineage: Bacteria > Bacillati > Bacillota > Bacilli > Caryophanales > Paenibacillaceae > Paenibacillus > Paenibacillus lentus. Next base: position 3,849,120 of record NZ_CP034248.1, read on the forward strand.
CGGCCCTCGAACAATGACGAAAAGAAATAAAGTTATTCCAAGCACGATCATAAGCTGAGACACCTGCTCCTGCAGGCCAATCGTCTTATTTAGCAAAATATCGTCGACTACATATTTCTGCACTAACGGCAGCAGCGACGGAATCCCAAATTTCAATACGCCAATAAGCAACGTTAGTATAATCCATTTGGTATATGGTTTAACAAAAATGAAATAAGCTTTCCAATGTTTCAACGATGCGCACATCCTTCTATGTTTGTTCAGCCGTTGCTCCGCAATTAACGTGTAGTTTCAATGACTTCGTTCTAGCTCCTTCGCAACAAGCTTTCTGCATATTCGTCCAGACGTGCAGCCAACAAATCCTTATGCAGATGCGTAACTCCAAGATCCACCCACCCCTGATATACCATAAGCTCCACGTCTACGTAACTCGCCAGAGTCAGCATATCCCAATAGGCAGAATACTCGATTCCTTGCTCACCTTGCACATGATCGAAGTAGAGGTCAAGGAAATGGTCGGCTGCCTCCAGTCCGTGAAGCTGAACCAAATTGACTCGACAATGTCCAACATCGATTCCAGGCGGTCCTAGGCAGGCATTAACCCAATCAACGATTCCGGATACCCGTCCACGTTCCCAAAGCACGTTACCAGGGTGGTAATCTCGATGAATGAACCGCGGCGTGCAGTTCGGCGGAGGCTCTTTGATGATTCGGGCGATTTCCTCCCAAGCCTTTGGTCTGGTCGTCCAGCCCGGAAGGCGAAATTGAGATGGATCGATGTATGAGTAATAAGACCATGGAAAAGGTTCTATCTTTTTCCGATGCAAAAGGGCCAGCTCTTGGGCTATGCCTGCTAGCCAGCTAGTAAGATCGTCCGGCATTAGAATGACTTCCCCCGACAAGCGTGTCATTAGAACGGATGGCTCGCCACAATGGCTCCCCTCCGGATCGGAAGCGATCCAGTTGGGTGAATTCATCCCATTTCGATGCACGATGTTAAGTGCGGACGTCTCATGGAGTACAACATCAGGCTCCTCTGCAAGCCAAGCGCGGTCGGTATACTGACGTAGCACCCATATGGCATGCTCTTCATTTCTTTGGAGCTGTATTTCATATACAACAGATGAGACTCCCCCCTTTAAGGGGCAAATATGGTAAATATCCCAACTTCCGCCGCATTGATTTTTGATCCAATTCAGAACGCTGGCAGATAGAATCGCATCTTGCTGCAAATCCCCGCATTCAGGCATTACTTTCCTCCATTCGTCATTCATTTTTCGCCGATCAAGCTGTAATTGTATTCATGTTATGATATACTCCCTATAATATGTCCCTGCTGTCATCGAAAGCCTTCAAGCAGCGACAAGTGCAGTAACCGTTTGTAGGAGGATAACCATGTCACGTCGATTTGTCATTGAAGCCGTGATGGTGGCCATTTATGGTGAGTTACTTGTGCCCAGTGCGCCTGTAGAATATATTGTACCTTATACCACCGTCTTGGAGCTGTACGAATTTAAGAATAGTCCTGAACCTCTCATGCATGATCCGGCCGATGATTTGCATGTTAAGAATAAAATTAAAGAACTGATCGCCTACTTGGAAGAACCGCTAAATCGCAAGAAGCTCGAACGCGCTCTAAATGTCCCATGGGCCAAGAGCCCATCCATCTTATTCGGCGAGAACGTTTCGTGGACTGTAATCAACGCCCTTGATAACGAGCAGTACGGGGAGTTCCTTGATCCAATTGAGACAGAGATCATTCTGACCGCACAACGTGAAGGCGCCCCTGTCCTGACGGATCAGTTAGAGCTGATTCGCCGTATTATTGAAGCTGAAGTTCCCGTCCAAGTATTTGATATCCAAGATTTTGATTTTGCGATGGAAGACAGCATTTTCTTAAATAACAACCCCTAACACAAAGCGAAGGCCCGTTTATACGGGCCTTTTCTTCTGGTTGAGCATCCACTCAGGCGAGGATTTGTTTATGGTTAGTGCTGTCCCTCGGCGATCTCGTACTTATATTCGATATCATGATGCTTCTGGTTGTATTCGACGTTCAAATTATAACCCTTCAAATACCACAAATCCTTGTCTTCCATAAAAAACTTAATGCCTTCAACTTCGGAGACAGTTCCTGGTGATACAGGGTTTTCAATTTCGATCCCCAGCGAGAATCCGGGATGAATCGTCCCTCCGGCACTATACCGTGCAAAAAAACGGATCGCCTGCCCCGCTTGTACGCCAAGTTCATTTTTGAACCAGCCAGCAGCTTCTTTCGTTACGTTGATCATATCGATTCCCCCCTATCTTCTCCTTATTTTAGACCAATTCCAAACGAAATGCCAAAATAAAAATTGACAGCCACGGGAAAGCGGTGTTAAACTCAACAACATACGAGATCTCATTTGCATTAATTACCAAACTATGAAAGGGTGAGCACGGTGTTAATTATCAAACATTCTCCAGCAGCTTATATGGGACATATCTTACAACTGAATACCGGAGCAACCCCTGCAGGCTTGATTGGAGTTTATTCGCGAACTGCACCCGCTGTCTTCTAAACGGGTATAGCAATATCATCTGGCTGCGGTTGCTACACTTTGTGACAACAGCGTAGCGTTATATGTTATTGGAATTTAAGGCATATCGTTTACGGACGGTATGCCTTTTTTGCGGTTTCTAATCATCATAAATTTACCTGTAGTGGTTATCTTAGAAAATTTATTTAAATTTATGTAACGACGAGGAATAGGAGGAAAATACTCATGTTTTCCGTTCTGCAAAAGTTAGGGTGGTTTTTCCGCCAGGAAAAAAAGCGATATGCGATTGGTTTGATCCTGCTCATCGTCACCGGCGTCATAGAGCTCATTCCGCCTAGGCTGCTGGGCGCAGCCATTGACGATATCGCACGAGGATCCATTAGCTGGAAATCGCTGACTCAATATATTTTAATGACTATCGGGGTACTCATTGTGATTTATTATATGACCTACATATGGATGCATAAATTATTCGGCGGCTCTAATCTGGTCGAAAGGCTGCTGCGAACCCGATTCATGAATCATTTACTACGAATGAAGCCGCCGTTCTTTGAACGCAGCCGCACGGGCGATCTGATGGCTCGAGCGACAAATGATTTAAGGTCCGTTGCCCAAACCACCGGATTCGGCATGCTGACCTTAACAGATTCCACCGCTTACTTGACGGTCATCTTTGTGGCCATGGGCACGCTAATTAGCTGGAAGCTGACGCTTGCGGCAATTATTCCCCTGCCCTTCATTGCCCTGGCCATGATGATTTATGGCCGGATTATTCATCAGCGCTATACATTAGCTCAAGATGCCTTTGGCGACATGAATGACCAGGTATTGGAATCCATTGCCGGTGTACGCGTCATTCGCGCTTATGTTCAAGAGCGTCTTGATGAGAAGCGATTCCAGAATGTTACCGATGATGTATATCGCAAAAATTTAGCCGTGGCTCGAGTCGACGCTTACTTCGAGCCCACGATTCGTCTCTGCGTTGGACTGAGCTACGCCATCGGCTTAACGTACGGCATCTATCTCGTGTTTCATAACGAGCTGACCTTAGGAGACCTCGTCTCTTTCAATATGTATCTAGGTATGATGATTTGGCCCATGTTCGCCATCGGAGAGTTAATCAATATCATGCAGCGCGGCGGCGCTTCTCTCGATCGGGTTAATGAAACGCTGAGTGTTAAGCCAGACGTCGAGGATATTGCCAAGCCTATCCATGTAGATACTCCCGATGTCATTCAGTTCAACAATGTCACCTTCCAATACCCAACTTCAACGATGATTAACCTGGACAACATTAATTTAATGATTCGTCGCGGGGAGACACTTGGTGTCGTTGGCCGGACGGGAAGCGGTAAATCCACGCTTCTGAAGCAGCTGCTGCATGAGTATCCACTGGGAACAGGCGAACTGACCATCTCTGGCGTGCCTATTCAGCATATTTCACTCAGTCAATTGCACAGTTGGATCGGTTATGTGCCGCAGGAGCAAATCCTTTTCTCCAAAAGCGTCCGGCAAAACATTCAATTCGGTCATGCGGATGCTTCCGATACGGTCATTATGGAAGCCATTCGAACCGCGGCATTCGATCAGGATCTGGAGACCTTGTCCGACGGACTAGATACATTAGTCGGCGAGAAGGGCGTCGCCCTCTCCGGTGGACAAAAACAGCGAGTGTCCTTAGCAAGAGCCTTTATTGCGAACCCGGACATTCTGATTCTGGATGATGCACTCTCGGCGGTAGATGCCCGAACAGAAGCACGGATCGTTGACAATATTCGGAGCAAACGCTCCGGTAAAACCACGCTCATCTCCACTCACCGGCTATCTGCCGTGGAGCATGCCGATTGGATCGTCGTGCTGGAGAAAGGGCGGATTATCGAACAAGGTACTCATCGAGATTTGCTGCAGGAAAACGGATGGTACCGAGAACAATACGAGCGTCAGCAGGTAGAATCGAGCCTCACTGACGGGGAGGTGTCCTAATGCCTACGCATACGGGAAAAGCACTATTCAAATACGCCATGACGGCAAAAAATACTTTTATACTGGCCTTGATCATGTTGGCTATCGGCGTCGCTGCCGAGCTAGCTGGGCCATTTCTAGCCCGCACTATGATCGATGATCACATGCTGGCAATTGAACGGCCTTTCTATGAGACGACTGTTCCCAACGAGCAAACGGTATCTTACGACGGACGATACTTCAAACGCGGCGACCGATTTGCTGAAGATGAAGTTAAGGGGCAAGAAGTTCGTATTCTACAGACCGGTACTTCCTTCGTATTCGTAGATGAGCCTGTAACCCAAACCGACGGAGACCGCACCTATAACAGCGGAGTTCTAGCGATTGAATACAACGGGCGCACCGACCAATATTCGGCCGTTAAGCTGGCGCCAAAGGAATTATTTGCCTTTTACAAGCCGGAACTCCCCGGCATTATTACTCTGGTTGGCTGGTACTTCGCTTTTTTAGCCATCGCGATCGTTATGGAATTCGGCAAAACTTACTGGCTCCAGTCCTCGGCCAACAAAGTAATTCAGAAGCTTCGTGTCGATGTTTACAGCCATATTCAACGTCTGCCGGTGAACTACTTTGATAACCTCCCCGCTGGCAAGGTGGTTTCCCGGGTCACAAATGATACTGAAGCAGTAAAAGATCTGTTTATCGCCGTACTCGCGAACTTCTTCTCAGGCATCATCAATATGCTGGGCGTGTATGTGGCTCTCTTCCTGCTCGATGTTCGACTTGGATTCATCTGTCTGTTCGTTGTACCTATCATTTGGCTCTGGGTGGTGCTTTACCGAAAATTTGCAACGAAATACAATACGATTATCCGCTCGCGGCTAAGTGAAATTAACGCCATGATTAATGAATCGATTCAGGGCATGTCGATTATTCGTATATTCCGTCGCGAGGGACAGACCAAGGAAGAATTCGAAAATCTGAACAACGATTACATGAACCATCAGAACAAAATGCTAAATCTGAATGCCCTGACCTCCCACAATCTTGTCAACGTCATTCGCAGCTTAGCCTTCGCCATTGTCCTTTGGTATTTCGGCTCGGCGCAGTTGACGGGAGCTGGCATTATTTCACTCGGTGTACTCTATGCCTTCGTAGATGTACTCGGACGATTGTTCCAGCCGATCACCGGAATGGTGAACCAATTGGCTGCGCTTGATTCTTCTATGGTATCCGCTGGACGTGTGTTCAAGCTGATGGATGAACCAGGCGAGGACGTGACTGATGGCGGTATGCCGAGGTACAAAGGAAACGTCGAATTTAAAAACGTCTCCTTCGCCTACAAAAAGGATTACGTACTGAAAAACATCTCTTTCGAGGCTAAGCAAGGCCAGACCATTGCTCTGGTCGGTCATACAGGATCGGGCAAAAGCTCGATCATCAATCTGCTATTCCGCTTCTACGATCCCCAGATGGGTACGATTACGATTGACGGACAGGATGTAACGACGCTGCCGAAGCAGTGGATTCGCCAGCATATGGGCATCGTCCTGCAAGATCCCTACCTGTTCACGGGCACGATCGCTTCAAATGTGAGCCTTGGAGACCAGCGAATCAGCCGGGCGAGTGTAGAGAAGGCTCTTGCGGATGTCGGTGCCACGCGCATTTTGCAGCATCTGCCAAAAGGTCTGGATGAGCCCGTTGTCGAGAAGGGAAGCACGCTGTCTGCCGGCGAGCGGCAGCTGATCTCCTTCGCTAGGGCGCTGGCATTCGATCCAGCCATCCTGATTTTGGATGAAGCAACCGCTAATATCGATACTGAGACGGAGGCGTTAATCCAATCTGCGCTAGAAGTACTCAAGCGAGGACGTACGACATTCATTATCGCCCACCGTCTTTCAACGATCCGCAATGCCGATCAAATTCTCGTGCTGCACCGTGGCGAAATCGTCGAACGCGGATCGCACGAGGAACTGCTTGCCCAAGGCGGCAGATATTATCAAATGTACCGCCTTCAACTAGGCGCAGCAGAAACAGAAGCACAGCCGCAAACCGCAGGCCCGGTGGCCTCGCGTACAGCGGTAAACCCAACTTAATCGGCATATCGCCGAGGAGGGCACACCCCATGATCCAAAATACCGCCTAAGACGTTTTATTGCCATCAAAATAAAGGACTTGTCCAATTACGATAAAAACCGTTTCTTTCTTAAAGTGTTGGTGTGGTCGGGGGCATAAGCTTGTGTTCGCCTTTGTGACCGGGATTTCTGCCTCTTATGGACCTTATCATCCAAAAAATCTGGGAACAACAACGATTGTAGAAACATTTTACGTTCTTGCCCCAAATCCAATTCAATAGTTATTAAGCCATAGCGTTTTCCACAATTATACGGACATAACTGATATACGGGAATAACTGATGAACCCTTAATCTCACCTTGATTCTGATCAAATCTCAATGCTATACTCAAGTCAACGGTCATGAAGCATATGCCGCTTTGATACTTATAAGTATCGAAGCGGCATTTTTATTTTGTTCAGAAAAAGGGGGCGGGTTTTATGTTCAAGAAACAATATGAGATGTGGATGCAGAAGCAAATTGAACAGGAGAAGAACCATCGAAGATGTGAGTTGCTACAAAAAGGACTTAGCCATGGAACCGTGCAGTTGTTGCATTCGATATGGTATCCGGTTGTCGGTAACTTCGATCATTTGTATCCGGAATGGGAGGTTCGTGATTTTAATAACGGATACCGGTATCTTGATTTGGCTTTTTTGCCGGGTTATGCGAAAGGAGATATAGAGATTCAAGATTACCGATCGCATGCTAGAGATTTGGATACACGTCGTTTTAAAGACTTATGTCGCAGACAAAGTTTGTTGTCGCTCGACGATTGGATCTTCTTGCCGATTGCGTATCTGTCCATTCAGGAAGAACCGGAGTTTTGCAAGCAGCTAATCTTATCGTTCATGGGCAAGTTTCTTTCGTTCGAGGTGGATACCCGTTTGAACAGTATGGAGGCGGAAACGGTACGGTATGCGCGAAGACTTCTGAGGCCATTTACACCAATAGAGCTTGCAACGCATCTTCGAGTGACCGATCGTTATGCTCGTAATGTACTGCATGGCTTGGTGGAGAAACAATATTTGATCGTGGTTGGGGGCAAATTGAGGTTTCGGACGTATCAGTTGAATATTGGCAGTAACTTAAGGAATTTAGGGGGATAAGGTGTGGATAAGAATAATAGGGAGGAAAGAAGAAACACGGAGTGGAGGGTAAGAATGAGATTGAAAAAAAATGAGATTGAGAATAAGAATGATGCAAAGAAAATAAGAATCGTGGAGTGGGGGGAGGAGAGGAGCAGGCATGCGGAACTGAGCGACGTTATTCAACGAAATATGGCTGTTTTTGAAAGCTAACGGAACTATAAGCCGCTATTGACTGCAATTCGCGAAGTATTGTCACCGAAATAGGCAAATAACGTCACTGAGTTCCGTTAGGAGTACAATATAGCTATTTTCATTGAAATAAGGCTACTGACTTCCGTTACTGCCACCTAAGCCAAAGGCGGATGTCTTAATCCCAGATGCTTTCGAAGCATATTAATAAAGCGATGCCTGAAAGTAGAACAAGACGCCGTCGCGCTGCCGCTCCGCGACCTGGGCTAGCAGCGCCCGCCCCGCATTCTCGCCCGCATGCCTCGCAGCAGCACCCACCAAAAGGGGCTGTCCAGCAGTTGATATGCTCCCCTTACAGCAACAGGTTTTATTTTTTCCTGCCTACTATATGGGGCGGGGAGCATATCAGGTCAGTTTTTACTGACTTTCTGGACAGCCCCTTATTCTTAATGAGCTATTTTTTGAGCGGCTTAATTTTCACTTCATATTTGCTGGATACATACGTCTCCGTCTTAGAATCCGTAATAACCTGTGCGTAGAATTTGCCAGGGTCAGGGGAAAGCAGATTGTAGTAAACAATCGCCGTCTTATCCTGGAATTCTACTTTAGCGACTGAAATGCCATAACCGGGATGCGGTTGATTTGCACGCGTCAAAATAACCTTATTTACCTGGTCATTCACTTTTTCAATTTGATGGAATACCTGGTTCAACTGATCTCCATCCTCTATGTCCGGGATTACGTTATCTTTCTGTTTTTTCACATATTCAACGGCATTATAAACAAGGCGAGCTGCTTCGATCCGAGTTATCGGTGATTTTGGATTAAATTTTCCGTCCTCATCCAGGGAAGTTAGCTTCGTAAGAAGCAGCGCTTGTATGCTGTTCATGTAATCGGGATTGACCGCTTCGGAATCAGCCATATGCAGATACATCATAATCATCGGGTAGTCGCCGGTGGCAGATACACCTTGCATAAGTATACTTGCAAATTCTTCTCTCGTCAGCTTCTCGTTCGGCTTGAATTCGGCAGGCAATTGGATTCCATTGTCCTTCGCGATCTGCAGCGACTCAGAATACCAGAATTCCGCACCGCCCTTTACGTCAAAATTTTTGCTGTTTCCTTTCAAATCCAAGGCCTGTACGACCATTCGTACACCTTGCGCTCCTGTAAGATGACTCTTCGGCGCAAATCTGTCCTTTGAGATCCCCTGGATGATCCCCTTCTCATGCAGAGACTTCGTAATTACAGCGTCTTTCGGCTCCACATCCTGGAATGCGGCAGCCGAGGAGGCTAGCAGCAAAGAGCTGGACAGCAGGAGCACTGCTGATGCTTTCAATTTTTTATTCATCTTGTATCACCTCTGCCCTTTCTGACGCAAGGACTGTCCAAAAGGTTTCAACTGGAGTTAACTTTTACAGATGCAGCGGGATTCCACTGGTGCAAAATCAAAAAAAGGCGCGTAAACGAGGATACCTGCGCTTTCGTACTGTTCTATTTAAGCAACCGCAGTCGCACTGCGGCAAATTTCAGCGCATCTACGGCACGCCTGTTCACATGGCTTGCAATGATGGTGCTCATGCTTCCCGCACTCCCTCGCGCAAGCATCACAAGCTTTAGCACACAGCTCGCAAATCTCTTGGGCGAAGGGAGTATTACGTGATAACGATTCTGCGGCAAAAGAACAGATTTCCGCACACTCTCGGGTAAGCCTAATGCATTCCCTTAACATAGCCAAATCGTATTCCTTCAAGCTGGAGACATAGCAGTAGTTACATGCATTCATACACTCGAGACAAGCTTCGATGCACTCTCTGTATTTTTCCTGAATCATTGTTCAATCCCTCCTGAAAATATTGTCTCCGTCAACAAACTCTTTATTAAACTAACCAGGAAGACGATGATATGAAACATCGAAGTTGCTAAAATTGAACTGCTGATTAATGAGGGATTGCTTCAAGCTGGCGAAGCTGTTCGGCCAGTTTGTTCTTGTCAAAATGCTCACCTATAAATACCACGACATCCGGAACATTGCCTTTAGGAGCAATCTTTAAATAATCAGCCTCACGATAAGCATATTGGAACAAAAAACGACTGGACGTATCGGAAAAACTTAGCACCCCTTTTCCTCGGTAAACATCTCGTGGCAGGTCGGCAATGAACTTCTCAAACTGTTCACTATTCACCGGACCTTGAAAATAGTGGCTATACACGGTGACATGATCATGCGTCTCATTTACTCGATCGTGTCGGCAGCCTTGTTCTTGATCATTGTCGGTAGTTTCATGATTTTTATGGCTGCAGTCACACTCATGACCTTCATGATGATCATGATTCCGATGCAATGGATCATACATTGTAGTAAGGCGATCTAAATCCACATCACATTTCACCGCAGGCAGCAGGTCGGCGAATGGATTTAAATGTCGCAGCAGCGATTCAACCTCTGCCAGTTGCTTTCCTTGCAACCTGTCGATTTTATTAACGATTAAAATCGAGCCGCAACGGATCTGCTCCATCATAAGTCGATAAGTTTTCCCTTTCTGAGCTTCATGCAATTCTAGCAAATGAACCGAATCTACAACCGTAATCATCGGCTTGATATCGATTTTGGCTGTTAAAGACACCTCCGTTACAGCGTCTAGTATTTCCAACGGATTAGCTGCTCCAGTAGCCTCAATAACGATTACATCCGGACGCTCATTGTTTATTAATTCAAACATTTGCATGCTCAGGTCGCCCCGTACCGTACAACAAATACACCCGCCCAACATTTCAGTCATCGGAAGTTCATCGTCGACAAGGATACCGTCTAAATTAACATCACCAATTTCATTCATGATAATTGCAGGTTTAAGTCCCCCATCTTTCCAGTAGGATAACATCCGGTGCAGCAGTGTTGTCTTTCCGCTGCCGAGGAATCCGGATAATATGTAAATCGGCGTTGCTTTGGTCACATTCATTTCCGACATGTAAATACCTCCATTAAGCTGGCAATTCCTTATCCATGAGAGCGAGTTTACACCAAGCCCCTCTTGGATGCAACTTCTCTTTGAAGTATAAGTTCGAATAATTATGTTAAAATAGGATAAATTCATATTATAAAGGAAAGGAAACGATACGATGAGATCCGTAGAAGAACACCGTAATGAAGCACCCGACCACGTTTCCTGCATGATCGTAACCGTGTCTGATACCCGTACCGCCGAAAATGATACAAGCGGGAAACTGATTCGTCAGCTTTTAGAAGAAAACGGCTATAAAGTGATGAAATATACTATCATCAAAGATGATTATGACAGTATTCGCCAGCTTCTCCGAGAGGCAGCATCGGATCGCGGTATAGAAGCCGTTCTGCTCAGCGGGGGCACAGGAATTTCACCGCGGGATACAACTTATGAAGCCGTGCGCAGCTTGCTTAATAAAGAAATGCCCGGTTTCGGAGAAATTTTTCGTTACTTAAGCTTTACAGAGGATATCGGTTCGGCCGCAATATTAAGCCGAGCAATCGCTGGGACGATCAGCAATATGGCTGTGTTCTCCATGCCCGGCTCTCAGGGAGCTGTAAAGCTGGCCATGGAGCGAATCATCATTCCTGAGCTTAAGCATATCATGCGCGAGATTAACAAAAAGTGACTAATCGTGTAAAAATTTTATCAGCGCAAAGAAGTCAAGAGCCGGAAACAGCAGGATTCCGAGCTTGACTCGATATAGCTGATAAGTACCTGTGCATCCACAGTTCGGCATAATTAGCTCCAGGTTGTCAAAGGCATGACGGGGGCATACGAGCTATATACCTCGCTAATAACTTTTCGACTATGAAAAAAGGCAGCTGCTCAAAATAAGCAGTTGCCTTTTCCTGAATAAATTTATTTATCTGCGATTGCCCGATGATTTGTTCCTTCTAAGAGAAACAACCTGACGTCCAATCGCCTGACCACTTAACACGGTCGAAAATGCCTCTTCCAGCTGCTCCAGTTCATAAACCTTAATGCCGTCCTGTAACACCTGCTCCGGTTTCCACTCACATCCAAGCCGCTTCCATAATTCGAGCCGTTCTGCCCGTGGACAATACACGGAATCGATGCCAAGTAAATTGATGCCACGCAATATAAAAGGAAAAACCGAGGTGTCTAGCGCCACGCCTCCCGTTAGTCCGGATAAAGCAACCGATCCGCCGTAGTTCATTGTTTTCAAAATCTCCCCAGTGCCCGCTCCACCGACGGGGTCGACAACAGCTGACCACTGGCTTTTGCCGAGTGCTCCTTTGACCGAAGCAGAGGCAGCTTCCCGTGTAATCACTGAGGAAGCACCCCAACGGGTTAGCATAGCCTGAGCCTCTGCCTTTCCCGTGGAAGCAACGACCTCAAAGCCAAGCTTGCTCAAAATGTTTACGGCAATGCTTCCCACACCGCCTGTTGCCCCTCTAACAAGGACAGGCCCACTCTCGGGCTGGATACCGCTATGCATCAGCCGCTCTACCGATAAAGCGGCGGTAAAACCTGCTGTACCGATAGCCATACTCTCTTGAAGCGTTAAGCCTTCCGGCAGCTTGATAAGCCATTCTGCCGGAACGCGTGCGAACTCCGCATAGCCCCCATCGTGAGATACGCCTAATCCGTAGCCAGTACACAATACCTCATCACCAGCCTGGAACTCTGGACTCCGAGAAGCTACCACTCTCCCGGCTAAATCAATACCAAGAACCAAGGGATAGCTGCTGACTACTTTTCCCTTCGAGGTACTAGCGAGACCATCCTTATAATTTACACTAGAGTAGAACACCTCAATTGTAACGTCATTGTCCGGCAAATCATTTAAATTTAATGTATCGATGCCGCTTGAGAATCCGTCCTCATCCAGATGTACGCGAAATGCGCGAAATACATTCTCTACCTCCAAAATAGATAACCTCCTTCAACAGCAGTGAAGCTATGAATAGTACAGCTCCTATAGCTTAGCAAGCTTTAAGCACACCACATTACTAGGTTTATCCTAATCCCACTTATAAAAATGGATGCTCATGCTTAGCCAGCAATATTTGCCATCTACGATTGACTTCCCGCTCAAATTCGGCGAGCGCTTCACTGTTCTCAGGCTTAGTCAAGTGGCGAGTTTTGCCCATAGTCTTCAGCCAATCGACGAGCGGAACCCGCTTACCCTTTTCCTCCGGGTTGTACGTAATCGTCGTTTCTCCACGTTCGACCTCATAGAGTGGGAAGAAGCAGGAATTGACAGCTGCGTCTACAATATTCGTCCCCTCATCATCGGGACTGATCCAGTTAAGCGGACAAGCTATTAGTATTTTACCATAGACAAGTCCTTCATTCTGAGCGTACCATTGCGCTTTTGCCGCTTTTTTGACCAGATCCTGCGGATAAGCCTCGCTGCCCGTGAACACATAAGGGATGTTAGTTGCAGCCATAATTTGCGGTGTATCTTTATGATGGAATACTTTCCCCTTCTGTACCGAGCCGATATTCGAAGTTGATGTGCGATGTCCAAGCGGCGTCGAATAAGACAGCTGGGCCCCCGTATTCATATACCCTTCATTATCGTATTCAATAATAATCATCCGATGATTGCGAAGCGCAGCGCCGATCGCCGGTCCCATACCAATATCCATCCCGCCGTCACCGGTCACCATCACGAAAGTGAAGTCTTCTTGAAGTCCAAGGTGATCTAGCTCTCCGCGGCGTTTTCGCTCCCAGAACATCTCCACTACGCCGGATAAGGTCGCAGCGCCGTTTTGAAACAGGTTATGAATATAGGTTGCCTTATGCGAAGAATAAGGATAACCGGTGGTTACTACCATCGCACAGCCCGTATGGAACAGAGCGACGATATCGCCCTCAATCCCTTTAAAGAACAGCTCTAGCCCGGAGAAAATACCACATCCTGGACATGCACCATGACCTGGAGCAATCCGTTTAGGCTTCTTCGTCAATGAGCGGAGCGGCGGTATGCGGACACCAAGCTTGCCAGTTTCCTCATTTTGCGTCACCTTAATGAGCCCGGCTTTCAAATCTTCGAAGCGAAGCGGATTCAGCACCCGTTTAGGCGCCTTCTCAGGATCTCCCGGTGTATGTCCATAATAATCAAACGGAACCTCAACCTTCTGTTTTTTCGCTGCATCAATTGCAAGTGAGAATAAATGGTGGCCATCTTCTGCGTAAAACTCCTTGCCGCCCAAGCCATAAACGCGGCTTACGACCTGCGTTGTCTTATTTCCATACGTAAATAAGGCCGCTTTGATCTCGTTCGTCATATTGCCGCCATGAGCCCCGTAAGAGTCAGCGCGATCCCCCACCGTGATCGCCTTCACATTTTTAAGCACTTCAGCAATTTGCCGCTGTGGGAAGGGCCGAATCATATTCGGAGCAATCGAGCCCGCCTTAATGCCTTGATTTCTCAAGCTGTCCACAACGTCTTTGATAATTTCAGAGGCAGAGTTCATTAGGAAAACCGCAACCTCGGCATCCTCCATTCGATATAAATCCAGCATTTCATATTTTCTGCCCGTCAGCAGCTCATATTCGCCGGCAATGCGTTCAAACACTTTCTCTGCCCGGTACATGGCCTCGGACTGCTGGTAACAGTTGTTGATATAATCAGGCTCATTCATATATGGGCCTACCGTGATCGGATTATTACGATCTAGTGTATGCGGAAATCCTGCTGGCGGCTGTTCACCAACGAACTTCAATACATCCTCGCGGTTCGCGAACGTATGAACTCTTCGTTTCTGGTGCGAGGTAAAATACCCGTCTGAAGCAACAAGCACAGGTAATCTAACCTCAGGATCTTCAGCAAGCTTGATCGCCATGATGTTCATGTCGTACACCGCCTGCGGATCACGGCACATTAATATCGGCCATCCTGTATTCAGGGCAAAATACAAGTCCGAATGATCACCGTGAATATCCAGCGGACCGGAAACCGATCGGCATACCAGGTTCATAACCATCGGAAAGCGGGTTCCCGACTGAACCGGCATCTGCTCGAGCATATACATGTATCCGTTCGCGCTCGTAGCATTAAATACCCGCCCGCCAGCTGTAGATGCCCCGTAGCAAATTCCCGCAGAACTATGCTCACCATCCGAAGGGATTAGCTTGATGTCATGCTGGCCGTTCGCCTTCATCAAATCGAGAAATTGAGCAACCTCCGTGGACGGAGATATCGGGAAATATCCCATAATATGATAATTGATTTGATGGGCAGCATATGCCGCCATTTCATTACCTGACTCATATACTACGCGTTGCTCCACTTTAGCTGTGCCTTGCTCTTTTGCAATATCCATCGCCATAACGCATCCGCCTTTCTCTTCTATATTTAGGGGGTGTTGAACTCGCATTATTATGACTTCAACTATAACTTTATTGCCGACATTCCCGCTTATTGCAGGGCTAAATCAAACAGATGCGGAACGCGATTGGCTTCCGCGTAACCGTCTTCCTCCCGCTCCCCAGACAGTGCGTCCGTTGGGCAAGCATGAATACACTTCAAACAGCCCTTGCAATATTGATAATCAATTCCCTGCAAGAACATCTGTAAGCGGCCTTTTTTGTCAGGGAGTTCCTTCCATACGAAGCAATTATCAGGACAGACATTATCACATTGGGCACAATGAATGCAGGTATCTATATTAAAATGCGGCATCATCCCCGAACGCGATATGCTCAAATCCTTCAAAATACTGTTCCCCGGATTCGTCACAATCCCGCCAATCGGCTGAGTTTCATATCCAAGAACTGGTGTATCTGCACGTGTGAACGCAGGCATACTCATTCCTGCGGGCAGCGAAAAAGACTCAATGGTCACCTCTTGGTAGCCCCGCTCGAACGTAGCCAACGCCGGAGCAACCGATTGAGGATATTTTTTTTCTAGTGATTTACGGATAACGTCCTTCATGATCTGGGGATCCAGGAAAGGACATAAACGGAACATTGCTCCGAGCATGGCCATATTGACTCTGTTCTTCTCCTCAAGAGCAATACCGGTAGCATCAATAACAGCGATCGTTCCGCCAAGCAGCTTTAATTGCTCTTTCAGCTCCGCTGGTGTTTTACGAGAGTTAACAAGCACGGTGCTGTCTTCATAGATACCACTGATGACATTTACGGTCTTAGCAAGCGCTTCCTGAAATATCCCTACGATATGCGGCCGTTCCACGGGCGATGTATCCCGAATCGGCGTCTTGAGATCGCAAAAGCGAATATGCGCCTTCACGGGCGACCCCTTCTTCTCCGAACCGTACGAAGAAAAACTAACACCGTTCAGTCCGGCACCTTCGACTCCTGCTTCAGCCAGCATCTTTCCAGCTAGGTTCGCGCCGAGACCGCCAATCGATTCCAGCCGAATTTCAAAAAATCCTAACTCGTTCAACTTTGGTAATTGGACCATGCGTCTGGACTCCCTTCTTTCGCTTATGCGAGTTCATTAAAATGATTTTATAAACGGTTAAAACCTATAAAAAATGCCCTTCAACTCCGTCACATTAAACCGAGTCAAAAAACCCTCGATTAATTTTTCAATTTACCATATGTGAGGTGTGACGGATGTAACAAATGTCATATGGACAATTTTGGAGCTGATGTCGAATGAAGCAAGCAGTGACGCTAAATATAGCATTTTTTGCGCTTTCCCGAGAAATAAAAAAGACCGTTCCTACAGCTTTGGCTGAGAAACAGTCTTAAAATATACATATTGCATTAATCTTCTTGGTGACCTAAATAATCCTCGATCAGCTTTTGCTTCAATTCCCACGCTTCCTGACTCAGATTAACGCGATATTTTTCCGGGTTCAGCTTCCGTAAATATTCCGGCCAGAACATTTGCAGCTGTTCCTTATGATATTTCCGAATAGCATGAAGTGAAGGTAATTTGTAGACTAACTCCCCATTCACGTATATGGGCTGCAGCATCTCTATAGCCCTATAATTTTTCACAGACTTTTTAAGGTAAGGATGAACCGGATCAAATAAACGCAATTTACCTCCAGCTCTTGCCTGCTGCTCATGTGGGAAGCAAATGTAATCGGCAATCGCTTTGCCGCTCTCTATATCAACGATTCGCAATATATCTTTCTTGCCCGGAGTCGTTACTTTCTCTGGGTTGCCGGATATTTTGATCGTCGGCTCCATTTTTCCGTTGTATTCCCGTTCAACCAACTTGTACACGCCGCCTAAGGCCGGCTGATCAGCAGCCGTAATTAACTGAGTCCCGACTCCCCAAATATCGATCTTGGCCCCTTGAGCCTTGAGGTTAAATATCGTATTCTCATCAAGATCATTCGACGCCACGATTTTGACATAAGGAAGGCCGGCTTCATCCAGCATCTTGCGTGCTTGAATCGATAAATAAGCCAGATCACCGCTATCTAGGCGGATACTGCTTAACCTTTTTCCTTTACTCTCCAGCAGCCTCGCTGTTTTAATCGCATTCGGTACACCACTGTTGAGCGTATCAAACGTATCTACGAGCAAAGAAACTTGATCGGGCAATGCCTTGGCGAAGCGTTCAAAAGCCTCCATCTCCGAGTTAAAGCTCTGAACCCAAGAATGCGAATGTGTACCCTTCGTTGGTATGCCGAAGATTTCCCCCGCAAGCAAATTCGATGTCGCGTCAAACCCTGATAAATAGGCGGCACGCGCTCCCCATATGGCTGCATCCGCCTCTTGCGCACGGCGCGAGCCGAATTCAAGCAATACTTCATTCTCGGCTACTCTTTTCACACGGGAGGCTTTAGTCGCGATCAAGGTCTGAAAATTCATAAAATTAAGCAGCGCTGTCTCAATGAGTTGAGCTTCCATAATCGTTCCGTCTACCCGAACCAGCGGCTCATTCGGAAACACCAATGTCCCTTCCGGGACGGCTAGAAGATTGCCCTTAAAACGGAAGTTACGCAGCAACTCCAAAAAAGCAGGATCATACTTCTCTTCCTGTCTGCCTAAAAATTCGATTTCGCTATCCGTAAACCGCAAATGGGATATGTATTGCACGATTCGCTCCAAACCTGCAAACACAGCATAGCCATTGCCAAAGGGCAGCTTGCGAAAATAAGCCTCGAACACAGCCTTGCGCTCATGTGTACCGTTTACCCAATGGGCATAGATCATATTGATCTGATATTTATCCGTATGTAGCGCCAAACTCTCGCTTTGCATTTATCTTTCATCCTCTCTGGTGTCACAACAACTGTACAAATGCACAGCTTCGCTGAAGTTTATCGGCTATTTGTAACATTTGCCCCCAAAGTAGCCCGGAAATGTCCGAGTGCCCATGCATGGCCTTCCGGATTGAAGCTGGCAACGCCATCCTCGTAAATGGTAATGCTATAACCTTTATTATAGGCATCCACGGCCGTATGCAATACACAAATATCCGTACAAACGCCGACAATCGCTATTTCTTGAATTCCACGCTCACGTAATTTCTGCTCAAGATTCGTTCCGCAAAAAGCACTGTATCTCGTCTTGTCCATCCAATAAATCTCTTTATGATGCTGTTCATATACTTCCGCTAATTTACCGTATAATTCCCGGCCTTCCGTGTCGCGAATATTATGTGGTGGAAACAGCTTTGACTCCGGGTGCAGTGTATCTCCCTCTTCATGCAAATCCACCGCCATCACGACAAAGTCGCCGTTCTGCACATATTGCTTCGTAATTTTACAAATGGCCGATTCAAGTAAGATCGCCGGCTCCCCTACAGGCAACTTTCCATCTACAAAATCCTTCGTATAATCAACAACAAGCAATGCCTTCATCTAGCTTCACCCAGCCCTTCCTCTGTAATAATGCGACTATGAACATGGTATGAACAATGAAACAACAGCCTGACTGACAATTAACAACATGAATAACCACTCGAGAAAAACGGGTATTCAATAAAGCTGGATTAAGTATAAATAGATAGTCTCGGGGTGTAATCCGTAAATCGATACAGCTGAGCCGGACGCTGCGAATACTGATTAGACAGCATAGGGTTGCCATTCTCATCATGCACTTCTTCCAATATCCCTTGTCTACTGCGGGTAGACGTTATTTTACGGATAAAATTCAGCTCAGCGAAGTCGGGAACTACGGTTTGGATGACCTGATACAGCTCGCCAAGTGTAAAATGAGGCGGCAAAAACTGCTTTGCGATCGTAGTATGGAGCATTTGCTGCTGAATTCTTTTGTAGGCGTCCTCTAAAATTTCCCGATGATCAAACGCCAGTTGTAAGTCCTCCAGCGCCTCCTTCACCGTAAACAATCCAACTTCCTGAGCATCATCTGCGGACTGGCGCTTCTCTAGCACACATTCCTCTACAAGTGCAAAGAAGGCATGCGAGATAATCCATCCGCGCGGGTCGCGTCCCGGTTTACTATATACACCGAGATATTCCAAATGATGTCCATCTACTCCAGTCTCTTCCTTCAGCTCTCTGCGTGCTGTCTCATATAGGGACTCATCCTCTTGGGAGAATCCCCCCGGGAGTGCCCAAGCGCCGGCAAACGGCCAGCTTCTTCTGCGAATTAGCATCACTTTCAGATCAAACCTGGGAAGTGACTTAGTGGCCGCTTTTCTCTCCTGCTTGGCTAGTGTAAACATGACTATATCTGCAGGAATTCCGTCCGGTGTTCGGTATTTCTTAACATCGTTTTGATGCTGCCCCTGATCCTGTTCTTGTCCCATACTCATCATGAATCACCACATTAATTATATGATAACGTTGCACGATGGATCACTGTACAACATTCCCTTGTAATTCCAAATAACGTACTAGCTTTTCTGCGCAGCAGCATCCGTCTTAGCTTTCGGCAAACGGAATGTTGCTGTCGAGATACATCCCAGTATGCCTTCACTATTGTGAACCTCAGCACGTAAAGTCATCGTACGGAATGTTTCATGCAGCGGATAAGCAGTTACGATCAATTCGCCTTTGGTCATCGGACTGAGAAAATTCACATTCAAATGGGTTGTTACGCCCTCCCGTCCGCCCTTCGTGGCCGTTACGAGCGTTCCCATAGCCTGATCCATCATCGAAGACAATACGCCCCCATGGACAATACCCATGGAATTAAGATGTGATTCCGTAGCGGTGAGGCCGATTTCCACACGTTGACTGTCTGCCGATAACAGGCGGAGGCCAAGCATTCCCCAAAAAGTTTTCTCGCTGCGGGAAATAATATCCGTCCAATCCATTATCGTCCCCCCTATTCTGAACGGGCTCATTTACAGTAACCCTTCTAGATGTAGTATTTCTAAGATGTCATCATTCAAACAATCATACGCGTAATATTCATATTATGAACTAGCTTGAATCTTTGCCTGTTCTATTATATATCGTCAAAAAAAGTGCGAAGGGGAAGCCTCCGCACAGATTAATGATAACTTACTCACCATACCCTGAGGTCGGAGCGGGGTCGCTTCCGGACTCGACGTTTACCTTCTCCGATACCGTATCCCGAATTACCGAGATGACCAGCTGCAGCAAATAGTTAATATCGCTCTGGCTTTGTTGAAACTCGGTAACTACCGGTATCTCATCTAGTTCATCCTGAAGTTCATCAATCTCCCGCTCAATCTTGTCCACCATCGCTTGATTTTTAAAGCTTTCGAAGGCAACGATCTCCTTCTGCTTCTTCTTAATGGCGCTAATTAGCGTCTGTACTCTTTCATGCTTTTGTATCAGACGTTCTGCTTTTTGGAAATGCTGAACCTCATCGCTCGTACCAATCAACTCAGCGAGCTCTTTTGCTTTTTCCATAATATCTTCTCGAATAACGAGATCACGAGAATTGAATTTCGGTATTCCGCAATCCGTCATCTGGTTACGCTCTTGTCCCAAGGCTCTATCCTCCCCACCATAATCAAACCATGTATTATCGGCTGCTAGTGCTAATACCGTTAAATTTAATAATTAAGCTTATGAATTAAGCGGAGCTTACCGCCGTTGCTACAATATTCCCCTTGATATACCACGTCATTGGATCCGTAATTTCCACTTGAACGAAGCTGCCGATCAAATCCTTGCTCCCTTCGAAGTGGACCAGTTTGTTGCTTCGCGTCCGTCCGGACAAAACGTCCGAATTGTTCTTGCTCTCACCTTCCACGAGAACTTCAACAATCTTGCCTTCCATCAGGTCATTGCTCATTCGGCAGTGTTCATTAACGACCTCGTTCAAACGCTGCAAGCGCTCCTTCTTGACCTCCATCGGTACATCGTCTTCCATGACCGCAGCGGGTGTTCCTTCACGTGGTGAATAAATGAATGTGTAGGCGAAATCATAGCCTACTTCACGAACCAGTGACAGCGTATCCTGGAACTGCTCCTCGGTCTCCCCCGGGAACCCAACGATAATGTCTGTAGTCAAAACTACGTGAGGTATGGCTTTCTTAATTTTGCCAACCAGTTCCAAATAATGCTCTCTGGAATATTTACGGCTCATCCGCTTCAATATTTCCGTATTGCCGGATTGTACAGGTAGATGAATATGTTCTACCAAATTACCGCCCTTAGCTAACACTTCAATCAAAGCATCATCAAAATCACGTGGATGCGAAGTCGTAAATCGAACACGCGGAATGTCGATTTGCCGAATATCGTCCATTAAATTGGCAAATGTATAGTCGATGTCCGTAAAGTCTTTGCCATACGCGTTTACATTCTGTCCAAGAAGCGTAATTTCCTTGAATCCCTTGCGCGCTAATTCACGAACCTCTGCAATGACGTCTTCAGGACGGCGGCTCCGCTCCTTCCCTCGAGTAAACGGAACGATACAATAGGTGCAGAATTTATCACAGCCGTACATAATGTTGACCCAGGCCCGCATGCCTTCCCGCTTCTTCGGCAGGTTCTCGATGATGTCGCCTTCCTTGGACCACACCTCGACGACCATCTCTTTGCTGAATAAGGCTTCCTGGATTAAATATGGTAGACGGTGAATATTATGGGTGCCAAAAATCATGTCGACAAACCCGTGCTTCTGTAGAATCCGGTTTACGACACCTTCCTCTTGAGACATACAGCCGCAAACGCCGAGCAGTAAATCGGGATTTTCCGTCTTTAGCCCCTTCAAGTGGCCAAGCTCTCCAAATACTTTATCCTCGGCATTCTCCCGAATAGCGCAAGTGTTCAACAGAATGATGTTTGCTTCCTTACGTTCCTCCGTCGAAGTGTAGCCCATTTCCTCCAGCAGGCCCTTCATCGTCTCGGTATCGTGTTCATTCATCTGACATCCGTACGTATAAATAATGTATTTCTTACCGTTACCAATGCCCTTCAACTCCTCAGGCACAGCGGTATCATACAGCACTTGAATATCCTCTTTCCCGCGCTGCTTCTCTTTGCGGTGATCCGGTTCCGAAAGAATTTGAATATCCCGACCACGAATTCTGATCTTCTTACCACGCTCGTCCTCGGAAATGACTTTAGCGTCCGAGAAGTCAAAATACTTGGCGTAATCCTTCGTTTCCTTAGCCATAATGTTTGGCCCACTCCTTTAATCAATCTATCGCTAAAAACTCAACGTCCTCATTCTCATGAGATTTTAAAAAATGCATTACACTAAATTATAACATGGTTCTAAATTGATATCTAGACGAGATCGGCTACTTCACGAGATTCAGAAAACGGCATTGAAGTATATAAAAAAGCCCGTTCTCAGGAACGGGCTTAACTGATGCTTGTTAGCGAAATACAGCAAAATTAGAATCCTTTGTATTGCGGCTCTTCATTCTCCAATTGTTGGACTCTCGTTTGTACTTGATCAACAATTTGCTGCGTTTGCTGCGCTGCGGTTGTAAATAAGTTTTTTGCATCCTGGTTCTGCGTGCCCAAGGCGAATTGCTCCAGATTGGCTTGAGCGCTTTTTAACGAAGCCAGTGTTGTTTTCACTTGAGCTGCTACGGTCATTTTTAATTCACCACCTTAGCTAATAACTTGCTTTGCGCCATCATAATTTCACCCATCCTGCATAAATCATACCTCTTTCATTCGTTCCAAATTTTGCGGTATTAAAAAAACCTGTTTCTGCGCATAATTGGGTTACCAGAGTTTGTCTAAGAGGTAGTGAAAGGAGCATCGATCATGCCACTATGGTTAGAGATTGTCGTCCGTACCCTAGTATCTGTTGTCGTACTTTTTTTTCTGACTCGGATGCTTGGCAAAAGGCAGGTTTCCCAGTTGTCCTTGTTTGAGTATATTACCGGGATTACGATCGGGAGTATTGCCGCCTATATTTCTCTAGATGTCGATACCGACTGGTACTTAGGTATTATCGCATTAGTCGTATGGGTGCTTGTTTCCTACGGAATTGAAGTACTGCAGTTAAAAAGCAAACGCGCGAGAGCCTGGATTGATAGCAAATCGACCGTGCTCATCAAGGATGGAAAAATCCTAGAGGATAACCTGAAAAAGGAAAAACTAACAAACGAAGAGCTGCTAGAGCAGCTGCGCAAAAAAAATGTGTTTAAGGCGGCTGAAGTGGAATTTGCCGTCATCGAGCCCAGCGGTGAGGTTAATGTGTTGCTCAAGAGTGAATATCAGCCGATAACCCCTTCCCACCTGGGCATCAAAGTAGCTCCTGAGCCGGAGTCCCAAGCCGTGATCCTCGATGGGCGAGTAATGGATGAGCCGCTTTCAACGCTCGGATTAAACCGGGCCTGGCTGGATACTGAGCTGGAAAAATTAGGAGTATCGATCGACAACGTGTTTTTGGGGCAAGTCGATGGCTATGGCCAGTTATACGTCGACCTATATGATGACCAACTGCAGGTGCCTGAGCCTCAGGAAAAGGCATCATTACTCGCTCAACTGAAGAAATGTGAAGCCGACCTGGAAATGTTCGCACTCTCTACAGAAAATACGGAGGCTAAACAGATGTATACTGACTGCTCAAATCAGTTAATCCAGGTTATTCATGATGTAAGGCCGATACTGTCTCAATAGGAGGAACAGAATGAGCAGTCAAAATAAAAAAATGACACCGGTGCAGCAAAAATATCAGAAACTCGCACAAACGAAAGAACCGAAACGCCCTGTATGGAGCAATTGTCTGCGGGCCTTTATCGTAGGCGGGGGAATATGTCTGCTCGGCGAGTGTATACGTCAAGCTTTTATGAAATATGGCGGCTTCGATGAAAAGTCTGCCTCCAACCCGACAGTAGCCATCCTCATCCTGATCGCTGTCATTCTCACCTCATTAGGGGTATATGACAAAATTGCCCAATGGGCTGGCGCAGGCTCCGCCGTTCCCGTTACCGGGTTCGCAAACTCGATGGCATCCTCGGCTATAGAGCATCGAAGTGAAGGTCTCGTGCTAGGGGTAGGTGCAGGAATGTTCCAACTGGCCGGCTCCGTAGTCGTATTTGGAACCGTCGCCGCTTTTGTCATCGGCGTCATCTATGCCTTGTTTGTACCAGGCTATATAGGAGGAGGAGGTTCGTGAAATGCTCAAAGGCCACCAGAGCTGGATATTTGAGAACAAACCGAAAATCATTAGCAAAGCAACCATCGTTGGCCCGTTTGAAGGTCAAGGGCCATTGGCCAAAGACTTTGATATCATTCATGCAGACCTCTATTTGGGACAAGAAAGCTGGGAGAAAGCCGAGAAAACGCTCATTGAAGAGTCATCCAGTTTAGCGATTGAAAAAGCCGGATTAACCAAAGATCAGGTACAATTTTATTTCGGCGGCGACCTAATGAATCAAATCATTAGCAGCAGCTTTGCTGCCAGAACCCTCAGCATTCCTTATCTGGGCTTGTTCGGCGCCTGCTCCACATCCATGGAGAGCCTCGCCCTGGCTGCCTTTATTGTCAATCATGGAGGCGCTAAATACGCGCTTGCTGGAACCTGCAGCCACAATGCCAGTGCAGAGAAGCAGTTCAGGTACCCGACCGAATACGGATCTCAGAAGCCTCCAACCGCCCAATATACGGTAACCGGGTCAGGAGCGGTCATCGTGTCCCCTGAAGGAGACGGCCCTGCTGTCACTTCAGCCACGATTGGGCGAGTCATCGATATGGGCATAAGCGATCCGTTCAACATGGGCGCTGCCATGGCCCCAGCGGCTGTAGACACGATGCAAGCCCACTTTCGCGACATGGGCATTGAACCGTCGTATTATGATCTGATCGTTACCGGCGATCTCTCCAGAGTGGGCTATGAAATTGCCAAGGAATTACTGAGGCAGCACCGCATCCCAATGGAAGGTACGATTTATAAGGATTGCGGGATGATGATCTATGATTACACCAAGCAGCAGGTACAAGCCGGAGCAAGCGGCTGCGGCTGCTCGGCCGTCGTCACCTATGGACATTTACTGAACCAAATGCAGCGTGGCGAGCTCAATAAAATTCTAGTCGTCGCAACAGGAGCCCTTCTTTCCCCTCTGTCCTACCAGCAGGGCGAGACGATTCCTTGCATCGCTCATGCGGTAGCGATCGAGAATGCTTCCGCACCGTAAATAAAGAATCATCTCCACAAACTTACAAATGAAAACGGGCTGCCCCCCGGAATTTGATCGGGGGATAACCCGTTATTTGGTCATATTATGGAACTAGTCAATGATCTCAGCCGTATCGCCATTACTGGCTCCCGCTGCGTTTGCTTCATCCGTATCGATATGCATGTCCAGTGCAAAGGAATCAGAGACTCGTGCGATGACGTTCTCCAGTACTAGACCGCGCTCGCCACTCAGGCGAACCTTCAGCATTTGCTTGTCTTTAATGCCCCATTTCTCAGCATCGGAGGTATGGAAGTGAATATGACGAGCCGCAACGATAACCCCTTCATTCAATTCCACTTCGCCAGCTGGGCCCTTAATCTTAACGCCCGGCGTACCTTCAGTATTTCCAGATTCTCGAACTGGCGCTTTTACACCGATCGCAAAAGAATCCGTACGGGAAATTTCAAGTTGTGAAGCAGGACGTGCAGGTCCTAAAATACGCACTTTGTCAAATTGACCTTTCGGACCGATAACAGCCACAGTTTCATTTGCTGCGAATTGTCCAGGTTGGGACAACGGCTTAAATTCGGTAAGCTGATAGCCTTGTCCAAACAAAGCCTCAATATGTTCTTGGGTCAAATGAATATGACGCGCTGATACGCCGACTGGCACTGTTTTGCTCATTTTGCAAACACTCCTCAGTTTTTTCTCTATGTCGATGAGATTTTTCACATCGTTACCCAATTATACACCTAATTCAAACAAAATGAAAAAGATGTCCTCCCAAAAAGGACATCCTTCACTGTTTTATCTAAATTCTGCTACAAGATTGTCAAACTCAGCCTGGGATAATGCCAACGATTGATGCGCCAGCGGCTCCTGAGAAAAACCGTAAACCAAATTCTCGTAGCTCTTCTTCTCTTTATTCTGGTAGATTAAGCCGGTAATCATACTGCCCGTTTCCATCAGCTTGGTCATTGCAGCCAAACGATTCGTAGAGTCGTAGCCTTCTAGCGTATCCAGATTGATGATGTTTTCTTTGAACCAATCATAGGTGTTCACTTTGTTGAACGTCACGCATGGACTGAATACGTTGATCAATGAGAAGCCTTCATGCTGAATACCTTGTTCGATCAAGGAGGTCAGCTGCTTCAGATCACTGGAGAAGGATTGCGCTACGAAAGTAGCTCCCGCAGCAATGGCCACCTCAAGCGGGGACAATGTCGATTCAATCGATCCTTCAGGCGTACTCTTGGTTTTGAAGCCCTCCCCGCTTCGCGGGGAGGTTTGACCTTTCGTAAGTCCATAGATCTGATTATCCATGACGATGTAGGTAATGTTAATGTTCCGGCGAATCGCATGAACGGTATGCCCCATGCCAATCGCGAATCCATCGCCATCTCCGCCGGAAGCGATGACAGTCAAATCGCGGTTCGCCAGCTTTACACCTTGTGCGATAGGAAGAGCCCGCCCATGAATACCATGCAGTCCATAAGCGTTAATATATCCAGAAATCCGGCCGGAACAACCAATGCCGGATATAACAGCCAAATTCTCCGGCTCCAGTCCTACATTGGCCGCAGCGCGTTGAATGGCAGCTTGCACGGAGAAGTCTCCACATCCAGGGCACCAATTGGGTTTTACTTTATTACGAAAATCCTTGAAAGTTGCCATTTATACCAACTCCTCCTGCGGTTTATTCCCAGCTACATTTTTGCATTCGTTATAAACTTCCGAAGGAAGGAACGGATTACCGTCATATTTAAGCGCATTAACAATTTTATCATGATAACCAATGTTTTGTTTGATTAAGTTGGCCAGTTGGCCCGTTGCGTTGTTTTCCAGAACGAGTACTTTCTTCGCCTTCTTAATTTGCGGAAGCACCTCTTCAACCGGGAACGGATGCAGTAAACGAACGGTCATATGGTTCGTCTTGATCCCTTCACCATCCAGACGACTACGTGCCTGATCAATGGTACCACCAGTTGAACCCATACCAATGAGAAGAATGTCAGGCTCAGCATGCGGAGCTTGCAGATGGATCGGATTCGTCACCTGAAGTTTATTTAGCTTGCGCAGACGCTTATCCATCATTTTCTTCCGGTTGATCGGGCTCTCCGATGGACGTCCAGCCTCGTCATGCTCGACCCCGGTAACGTGGTGGATTCCGTTCTTCTCTCCTGGCAGAACCCGAGGAGAGATGCCATTCTCTGTAAATGCATAGCGATTGAACATACTGCCATCTTCACGATCAGGAATATCCTTGACCACATATCCGCGGTCGATAACAATTTTGTTGTAATCAAGCATTTCACAGGACTGCTTGCCCAATGAAAGCTGAAGATCCGTCGCCAAAATAACAGGCACTTGATATTTGTCAGCTAGATTGAAGGCTTCAATCGTATCGTAGAAGCATTCTTCAATCGAGCTTGGCGCAATCACGATCTTCGGTATCTCGCCGTGGGTACCATAGATCAAAGCGTTAATATCACTTTGCTCCTGCTTCGTTGGAAGACCTGTACTCGGCCCGCCGCGCTGCGTATCTACGATAACCACAGGCGTTTCCGTCATCCCGGCTAGTCCAATTGCTTCCATCATCAGGGATAAACCAGGGCCTGCTGATGCAGTCATCGTCCGAACGCCTGCATAATTCGAGCCAATCGCCATCGTAATCGCCGCAATTTCATCCTCGGTTTGAATAACAGTTCCACCGAATTTCGGTAGCTTCTGAATCAGATATTCCATAATTTCGGAAGCCGGTGTAATTGGGTATGCACTCATGATTCGGCAGCCGGCAGCAACCGCTCCAAGACCGATCGCATCGTTACCAATCATGAACAATTTCTCCTTGCCGTCTGCCGGCCCCAGCTTGAAGCTATCAATCGGCCCACCCGCAAGCTGTAATACGAAATCAGCACCGCGTCTCACCGCTTCTATATTCTTCTCAACAATCGTCGGCCCTTTACGGCCAAACTCTTCTTCCACGGCTTTATTAAACACTTCTAACGGTAGACCCAGCAACGCCCAGGATGCTCCAGAGGCTACCATATTCTTCATCAGCGAAGTACCTAGCTCTTCCGCAATTGCCGTAATCGGTACTGCAAAGAGAGTTGCACCCACTCCTTCAGGAACCGTAGGATCGAATTTAGCATCCGCTATGATGACGCCACCGCTGCGAAGCTCATGTGCATTCAAATCGATACTTTCTTGGTCAAAAGCGACTAAAATGTCCAAATCGTCGGAAATCGCACGAATCGGCATTGTACTGATCCGAATTTTGTTATTCGTATGGCCGCCTTTAATACGGGAGGAAAAGTGTCGATACCCGTATAAATAATACCCAAGTCTGTTTAAGGCCGTCGAAAAAATTCGATCTGTACTTTCAACGCCTTCACCCTGCTGTCCACCGATCTTCCAAGACAATTGACTAATCAAGATCGCCCACCCCTTTAATCGTATCGCTATAACACTATTAAGATATCTATAGTGCAGCCAGAATGTTAACTTGGAAACAGAATTCACCGCCTCCAAATTTGTGAACATTCTGTTTCAGAGTCATGTCAATTTTATGTCGCAAACAAATAAAAAGCAAGCGTTTTCGTGCCTTTTCTTATATAGTTGTTTTCGATCATATCAATCTCACGATTGGATTAATTAAAGCGCTTACTTGTTTTTTGGCAACCACATGCGTAAAAATGCGACCGCGTTATCGTACAGCCACCCTCGCACAAGCTGCTCCGGGTAATGCTTCAGTAGCGTTTCAACCCAATCGGAATAGCGTCCGCAATGATTTAAATCACTAACGTGACTCTCGATTCCATCGAAGTCTGAGCCGAACATAATGATGTTCTCTCCACCCAAAGCACAAATATGCTCGATATGCTTGAGTAGATGGCTGCTTGACACTGCATCGCCCTGATGCACAAACCAGGGGACAAATGTCACACCAATCCGTCCATTCAACCGTATAATAGCTTGAATCTGATCGTCGTGCAAATTTCTAACATGATTACAAATTGCGTACGCATTGGAATGTGAAGCAATAAAAGGACGCCGCGCCTTCTCTGAGAGCTCTACAAGCTCCCAGAAGCCTTTATGCGACAGATGGGACACATCCAGTATCATTTCTAATTGATGGCATAGATCAACGAGCTGGAGGCCTTTAAGTGTAAATCCTCCGTTGCGCGGCTCTAATATACCGTCGGCTGCCCAGTTGGCATGATTCCAGGTGAGCCCGAGACAACGCACGCCCAAATCAAAGCAAATTTGCAAATAATGCAAATTGCCTTCTAAGCCATCCGCCCCCTCCAGCGACAGTAAGCCCCCCATAGCACCGCTTAGCTCCCATTGCTCCAGCTCTTCGACATAGCGAATGGGAGTAAGACCATTCGGAATGACCTTCGTATTGTAAATATCTATTTGATTCAGAATATGCTCAATAGTCGGTGAACCAAGCTGCCCGGATAAAAAAATGGCAAAGCATTGCAGCATTACACTGCCTTGTCTCATTCTCTCTGCGGTTACATCAAGTCTTTTGTCTGTATTGAAATCCATATGAGGATGAAGACGCATTTTGCTCAATGCATCACAATGGAAATCGACAACTTTGTAGTTCAACCTCATCACCCCGTTTTTTATAATCTGATTACATTACATCTTTTATCGTGAAATGAAACGATAAGCCAACAATCTATCCTTCCTTAAACGCAAAAAACCTGTCTACGTTAACATGCTCGTAAACAGGCACTTAATCTTCGAACGATGTTATATTTTATCTAGGCTCAACGATCAGTTTAATGGCTGTACGGTCTTCCCCATCGATGACAATGTCAGTAAACGCCGGAATACAAATCAAGTCGACACCACTGGGTGCGACGAATCCCCGGGCAATCGCTACCGCTTTAATGGCTTGGTTCAGAGCACCGGCTCCAATGGCTTGAAGTTCAGCAGCGCCTCGTTCTCTAAGAACACCTGCAAGCGCACCGGCAACGGAGTTGGGATTGGATTTTGCTGAAACTTTTAATACTTCCATGGTAAGTACCTCCCTGGGAATAATGGTTGATTCCACTACTTAGAAGATATTCGGTAGAAGCGAAAAAATTCCTGCTTTTTCCCCTGTACTCGTCCCCTGTAACCACCATTTCAGCTATTGTCTTCGACTTACTCCATGATCCATTCATCTTCCAGCAGACGAATTTTTTGAATCTGCTTGGCTCGACCTGAAGCCTCATCTATCTCTACAACTACTGCATGAAAATGCCATTTCCCTTCACATACCTGAAAACGTACTGGCAGCTGTGTCGTGAACTTCCGCAGCACCGCTTCCCTTTCCATGCCAAGCACGCCTTCCCGCGAGCCTACCATGCCCACGTCGGTCAAATAGGCCGTTCCTTGAGGCAATATAATATCATCGTTGCTTTGCACATGCGTATGCGTTCCTACAACGAGGGAAGCCCGGCCATCCAGATGCCAGCCCATCGCAATTTTCTCTGAAGTAGCCTCTGCATGAAAATCCACGAGGATGCATTTGTGTTTCTTTGCTAATTTTCCTATGATCTCGTCTGCCGCCCGGAATGGATCGTCAATCGCAGGAAGAAATGTTCTCCCCATTAAATTAACGATCGCCAGTTCCTTCCCGTTCGCTTTAATTACGGTATGACCGAGCCCAGGGGTACCTGGGGGGAAATTAGCTGGCCGAATCATCCGTGGCTCATCATCGATAAATTCAAATATTTCCTTATTGTCCCATGTGTGATTTCCCATTGTAAGACCATGTACGCCAAGCTCGAAAAACTCTTTAGCAATCGCCGCAGTGATCCCTCTTCCCCCCGCAGCATTTTCACCATTGGCAATGATGACCTGCGGGCCAAATTTGGACTTCAATTGCGGCAGCGTTTGCTTCAATGCTTTGCGTCCCGTACTTCCCACAATATCTCCGATAAATAAGACCTTAATAATGGGTTCCTCCCTAAAATCAAAATTATTCTCTCATAAGCATGAGAAAAAGCGGCCCCATAAGGGCCACTTCTCATCATTAACTTTACTTCGCATATTCAACCGCCCGCGTCTCACGAATGACGGTAACTTTGATATGACCCGGATAGTCCAGTTCATTCTCAATCGTCTTCGTAATATCTCTAGCCAGACGGAATGCTTCCGCATCGTCGATTTTATCAGGCTGTACCATGACACGAACTTCACGTCCAGCTTGAATGGCATAGGATTTCTCCACGCCTTCAAACGATTCCGAAATTTCCTCCAACTTCTCAAGGCGTCGGATATACGTCTCCAACGTCTCGCGACGAGCGCCTGGTCTTGCCGCTGATAAAGCATCAGCCGCACCAACCAGCATGGCGATCACCGATGTAGCCTCGCAGTCCCCGTGATGGGATGCAATACTATTAATAACCACCGGATGCTCCTTGTACTTCTTAGCCAGTTCCACGCCGATCTCGACATGAGACCCTTCCACTTCATGATCAAGCGCTTTACCGATATCATGCAGCAGTCCCGCTCGCTTAGCCAGAACGATATCTTCGCCTAATTCGCCAGCCATCAGACCTGCCAAATAAGCAACTTCCATCGAATGCTTCAGCACGTTTTGACCGTAGCTTGTCCGGAATTTAAGACGTCCCAAAATTTTGATCAGATCCGGATGGAGCGCATGAACGCCAACTTCGAAAGTCGCTTGTTCACCGTATTCACGAATCCGTTCATCGACCTCGCGACGTGATTTCTCAACCATTTCTTCAATCCGCGCCGGATGAATCCGTCCATCTGCTACCAGCTTCTCCAGCGCAGTACGGGCAATTTCGCGACGAATCGGATCAAAGCCCGACAAGATGACCGCTTCAGGCGTATCATCAATAATAAGATCAATCCCGGTCAGCGTCTCAAGCGCACGGATATTCCGGCCTTCACGACCGATGATCCGCCCCTTCATCTCTTCGTTCGGCAACGCTACAACAGAAACGGTGGTCTCCGCAACATGATCGGCCGCACATCGTTGAATAGCTAGCGTAATGATTTCGCGCGATTTCTTATCGGCGTCTTCTTTCGCCTGCTGTTCAATATCTTTAATCAGCTGCGCCGTCTCATGGCGTACTTCCTGCTCCACATTATTCAGGATAATAACTCTAGCATCCTCCATCGTTAGGTTAGAGATCCGTTCCAATTCCTGAACTTGGCTTTTGTAGATCTGGTCAATTTGCTGCTGTGTCTCTTCAATTCGCTTCTCTTTGCCTGCCACCTGCTCTTCTTTTCGTTCGAGCGATTCTAATTTTTTATCCAGCGACTCTTCCTTTTGCAACAATCGTCTTTCTTGCCGTTGAACTTCATTCCGACGTTCACGAATGTCTTTATCAGCTTCAGTCCGGATTTTATGGACTTCGTCCTTAGCCTCCAGAACTGTTTCTTTCTTCAGTGCTTCTGCGTCTTTCTTTGCGCTTTCCAAGATTTGACTAGCAGCGTGTTCCGCACTGGAAATTTTAGCTTCTGCAAGAGATTTGCGAATAAAATATCCGATCACGAACCCAAAGAATAAAGCGGCTGCAACGAGAGCGACCCAGACTCCATCGTGCATCTGTTCACCTCCTCGTTGATTCCTCCAAGGCATTCCTTGGGATACTTGCAGTTGTAGTTAACTTCCTCAATTCATCATCATTACTAAGAATCGAATACAGGCCGATTCAGGTAGGCCGCTCATGGTAAAACATGAGCCAATTCGTTATAAGCCTTCATGATTGGCGAATAGAATGTGTACAGAGTCATGATTTTGGAAGGAAAAAAGGACTCTGCGCATATAGACATTTTATTATTTGACGAAAGATATTGTCAAGCAATTGACGGTATCTCTACCACCAGGCCTATCCCTCTTCCCATTCCTCCGTACTTTCCTGGCCTTCCTGGTCGACCAATTCGCGAAGAACTTTGGAAACAAGTCCTCCAGAGTATCCTCTGCGCATTAAAAACGCTCCCGTTTTCCGCCTTTTGTCCATACTTTCGCCTTTTGTAGAATTCCATTTCTTGAGCCCCAACTGGAATGCACTGGCATATTCATCCTCTTCACTAACCTCGCCAAGCGCCTCCTCGATTAAAGGCTTCGCAATGCCCTTCTGGCGTAGTTCATGGCGAATCCATAGTTTTCCCTTTCCACGATTACCAACACGCTGCTTGGCCCATTCCTGAGCGTATGCGGCATCATCCACAAGTCTCTCTTGCGTAAGCCTGCGAATCACGTCACTTACCACAGA
Source organism: Paenibacillus lentus (assembly GCF_003931855.1). Classification (NCBI taxonomy): domain Bacteria; kingdom Bacillati; phylum Bacillota; class Bacilli; order Caryophanales; family Paenibacillaceae; genus Paenibacillus; species Paenibacillus lentus. The sequence goes on from NZ_CP034248.1 coordinate 3,882,712, forward strand.
TTCGCTCCAGCCCTTTTCTCCAAGCCGCTGAGTGATTTCATAAACCGTACGCGGCTTCCGGCTTAAATACACAAGAGCATCGCTGTAGCTTCTCTGGCGCTCATCCGCAGCTATAATTTCCTCTAAGTCAGCCTTAGCAAATGTCGCACCCTTGATCATCCGATATTTAATCATAACATCTTCATGAACTTCCATGGAATAGGAATCGAAATGAATTCGATAACGAAATTTGGGGCGCTTTAGAGCTTCCACCCTTGTAATTTCTAATTCCTGGTCCTCCGGGAAATCCGCAACCCCTGGTCCCTCGTTAAAGAATTCTTCTTTAGTATTTCCCCAAAAACGCTCTTCAGATATATCAACTATTCCCTCGACTTCCTCCAAGTGGCTCTCCCCCTTCTCTGAGGGTTTCAGTTTCCTCCGGTTGCCGTACCGCTCGTGCATCGGACAATCCTCCTTGCTGCGATTCTTCTTGTTTATTCCGTCAGAAGACATGGCTTGGTTTGTACCCATTATCTAAAATAAAAGCGCTCTGTTCTGGACACACCAGATTACAGAGCGCATATCATTATAAATTATTATTCCTCGAAAAGCGCCTGCTCTTCTTTGGCTTCTTTTTCTAATTCGTCCGCCGATGCCACAGGAACCACCGCAGTCAAATTACTGACTTCGCGAATTTTCTGTTCAATCGCGTCAGCGATCTGCGGATTATCCTTTAAGTATTGCTTCGCATTCTCGCGGCCTTGACCAAGCCGCTCGCCAGAATACGAATACCAGGCTCCACTCTTGTCGACGATGTCATGCTCTACGCCGATATCAATAATACTGCCTTCTCTAGAAATACCTTCACCATACATAATATCAATCTCAGCCTGCTTAAAAGGAGGGGCCACTTTATTCTTGACAACCTTGACGCGCGTACGGTTACCAACCATATCATTCCCCATCTTGATCGTCTCTACACGACGCACATCCAAACGGATTGTAGAGTAAAATTTCAGAGCCCGTCCACCGGGCGTTGTCTCTGGATTACCGAACATAATGCCGACTTTCTCACGCAATTGGTTAATGAAGATCGCAATCGTCTTTGATTTACTGATCGCTCCCGACAACTTACGAAGCGCCTGAGACATCAATCTTGCCTGTAAGCCGACGTGCGAATCCCCCATTTCGCCTTCAATTTCCGCTTTCGGAACCAGCGCTGCAACGGAGTCGATAACGATAATGTCGACGGCGCCGCTTCTTACGAGTGCTTCCGCAATTTCAAGCGCCTGCTCCCCAGTATCTGGCTGAGAAAGCAGCAACTCGTCAATATTAACGCCAAGCTTGCTGGCGTAAGAAGGATCCAACGCATGCTCCGCATCGATGAACGCAGCTTGTCCGCCAATTTTCTGAACTTCTGCAATGGCATGCAGGGCTACGGTCGTCTTACCTGAGGATTCCGGCCCGTAAACTTCAATAATTCGGCCACGCGGCAACCCGCCTGTGCCAAGAGCTATATCTAACGCCAACGAGCCACTGGGAACAATTTCCACCTGCATATGAGTGGACTCACCTAGCTTCATAATCGAACCTTTACCGAATTGCTTTTCTATTTGACGAAGCGCCATATCGAGCGCTGCACGACGATCTGACAATTAGCTCACATCCTTATCAAATTGATTAATCATAGGACTTCATATTTGTAATTGTACCTTGTTTTGGAACGTTTGCCAAGCACTTTTTCGAACATACATTCGGGGGGGGGGGGGGGGGGGGGGGGGGGCTCAACCCACCCAAACCCTCCCTTACCGTAAGGGAGGGCCCCCGCAGGGCTTGCAGCCCTCGGGATTCCCGCAAATTGGAGGAACGTGGGAGGAGCAGAGGTGCTCCTGCCGCTGTCCCCTTTGGGGATGCGCTCTAAGTTTGTGCATAGAACGCTTTTCCCCCTTCGGGTACGTCTTACATTAGGTTCACCTGGGTTACCTGAAAACACGCTGCTCAAAGAGACAAGTTAGCGCTACCGAGTTAGTTCGCTGCTACTAGCCGCTTGTCGCCCTTTGGGCACGCTTTAGGTTTGCGCTCCTGCAAGGTGACCCTGGAGTTATGATCGTGCGATTTCCTTCTACTTCCTGCAAGGAGGGCGCTATCCCTGCGGGACTGGCTTGGGTCTGTTCATGAGCTAAACACATGTTAGATAAATAAGGGCTATTTTTGCAAATCTATGACACCAAATGGGTCGTCCCGGGACAACAGAAAAAGAACCGCAGCACAACAAATCAGTTAGGCTACGGTTCTTCCGTGATCTCATTATACATCGAAGCATAGACGCTTGCAAATATGATTACGCCTCGTCAGCTATCTCTTTCAATTGCTTCCACAGGTGGTATAGAATCGTCTTAGCAGAGCGAGTGCGGATTGTTTCTCGGTTCCCCTTCAAGTTCAGTTCCAGAACAAGGGTATCGTGCTCGCGTCGGGAAATACCGATATATACAAGGCCGACTGGCTTACGCTCCGAATACCCGGGGCCGGCAACGCCGGTAATCGACAAGCCGAAATCTGTATCCACGATCATTCGCACCTGCTCAGCAAGTACCTTTGCAGTCTCAGCGCTGACGGCACCAGGAGCATTTTCGCCCTCTAGCAAGTCATGTGGAACGTGAAGGAGCTTCTCTTTCATTTCATTGGAGTAGCAGACGATTCCGCCTTGGAATACCGCACCACTGCCTGGAATAGAAGTCAAGGTCTCCATCAATAAGCCACCGGTGCAGCTTTCGGCGCAGCTCACCGTGAGGTTCAGCTCAGTAAGCATATCTATAATCGTCTTCTCGATTGGAATATCCCCGGTAGCATACAAATGATCTCCGAGCCGAGAGGCTATTTCCTTCTCTAGCGTGTCCAGCTTGGCCATCGCTTCGCTTTCGCTGTCCGCCTTCGTTGTAATGCGCAAGGTAACCTCACTCTCTTTAGCATACGGAGCTACGGTTGGATCGCTTTGTTTCTCGATCAGATCGATAACCCGAGTTTCCAAAGCAGATTCTCCGATTCCCGCGAATTTCAGCATTTTCGAATAAATCGGCTTTTCATGAGTTAGAACTTGCTGCAGTATCCAGGTTTTCGCCTGATTTTGAAACATAGGAATCAACTCTTTCGGCGGCCCGGGCAATACAATATAGAACTTGCCATTATGAGCGATAGCATTCCCTACAGCGAGCCCCGTCTCATTCGGCAACGGCGTACATCCATCTATAGCATGCGCCTGGCGCCGATTATTCTCGGTCATCGGAATATTTCGCCCCCGGAAGAACCGGTCAATGTTATCCATCGCCATGCGATCATAATGGAGGTTTCTTCCTAATACTGACGCTAATGCCTCTTTCGTTAAATCATCTTGCGTTGGACCGATGCCACCTGAGAAAATGAGCACATCCGCTCTGGATTCAGCGGTATGAATCGCTTGGCGCAAGCGATCCATATTGTCACCAACAACAGTTTGGAAATATACGTCAATTCCGAGAGAAGCCAATTCCTGAGACAAAAACTGGGCATTCGTATTCACAATTTGTCCGAGCAAAAGCTCGGTGCCTACCGCGATAATTTCAGCTTTCATATCTCTCCATCGTCTCCTTCTGCCACCAAAATAAAAACAGTCAGTTCTCCAATTTAACTTTTAGAGAATGAAAGCAGCTTTTTGTTCTTCACAAAATAATCGATGCCGGAGTATATCGTAATTAATGTAGCAATCCATATCGCGATTTCATCGAATGGAATATTGAGCCATTCAAAAGGAAAATTGTTCAGAAGCAGCGCTGAAATCGCAATGATTTGAGCAATCGTCTTCGCCTTTCCCCAGTTGCTGGCCGCAATTACCGCCCCTTCCAGCAAGGCGATTTCCCGCAAACCCGTCACCGCAAACTCACGGCTAATGATAATGATTGCAATAATCGCTTCGATTTCGCCCATCGCAACGAGCGCAACCAACACTGCGGCAACCAGCAATTTATCCGCAAGCGGATCCAGCAGCTTGCCAAGATTCGTAACCAAATTATGCTTGCGGGCAATATATCCATCAATGCCATCCGTACTAGCAGCTATTATAAACAGTAAAGCCCCAATCAACTGATTTACCGGCAGTGTAAACGAACCCAATGACAGTTCATAAGACCACCACGGGAAATCCACCAGCAAAAAGACGAGCATAACCGGGATCATAAAAATTCGGGCAATTGTAATGCGATTAGGTAAATTCAAAGGACACCCTCCCCGGACAAATCATATTCATAAGCATGCGTAATCCGCACTTTAGCCATCTCGCCGATGCCGACGGGACAGTTTGTTACATACACTTCACCATCAATTTCGGGCGCATCAAATTGCGAACGCCCAATATAGACGTCGCTACGTCCATCATAACGCTCCACAAGCACGTCCAGGACTTGTCCCACGAATTTACTGGCATTCTCATTAGAGACCTCTCGCTGAATTTCCATCAGCGTCGTGGCACGCCATTCCTTCACCTCATCTGGAATTTGATCCGGCAGCCTTGACGCCGGCGTATCTTCTTCCTTTGAATAGGTAAATACGCCTAAACGGTCAAACTTGATCTCTCTTACGAAATCGCATAGACGAGCAAAATCATCTTCTGTCTCACCCGGAAATCCGACGATAAGGGAAGTTCGGAGCGAAACATTCGGAATACGGGAACGTATTTTGGCAATCAGCTCGCGGATGTCACGATTCCGCCCCGGTCTGCGCATCCGTTTGAGCAGAGCATCCTCACTATGCTGCAGCGGCATGTCAACATATTTACATATCTTTGGATTCGTTGCAATCATCTCAATTAATTCATCCGTGAAGAAGCCCGGGTATGCATAGTGCAGTCGTACCCATTCGATACCGTTAACCTTTGTAACCTGATCCATCAATTCAGCGAGCTTATATTCACCATAAAGATCCGTTCCGTAATTCGTCGAGTCCTGTGCGATCAGACTGATCTCCTTTACCCCTTGCGACGCCATAAGCTTGCCCTCAGCCACAATCGATTCCATCGAACGACTGCGAAACTTCCCGCGCATTATCGGAATGCTGCAAAAAGTACAGTTATTATCGCAGCCCTCCGCGATTTTTACATATGTAGTATACTTAGCTGTCGATACTTTACGAGGGAGAACCTCCTCATAATTAAACACAGGATTCCCGACTTGAATCGGTTTCTTACCTTTCAGGGCTTCGTCCACGATCTGAGCAATATTATAAAAATCCCCGGTTCCGACAATACCGTCGATCTCCGGCATTTCTTCCATTAGGGCCTGCTTGTAGCGCTGAGTCAGACAACCGGATACAATGAGCGCCTTCAGGTTCGCTGTCTCTTTTAAATCAGCTAAATCGAGAATCGTATTCACTGATTCTTCTTTGGCAGCATCAATAAATCCACAGGTGTTAACGATAATAACCGTCGCCTCTCCACGATCCTCCACAAGACGATAGCCTCTCTGATCGATTAGTCCTGACATAATTTCCGAGTCAACCAGGTTTTTCTCACAACCAAGTGTAACGATTTTCACTTTTTCTGTCATATATCAGTATCCCCCAATGAAATTAGCCGATTACCCGTTTTTCCCTACAAGTATAAGCTTTAGGAACATACCGTGTCAAAAACGTGTAAAGGTCTCTCACCACGCGATTAACGCAGCGAAAGACCAACATTTTTAAACGCCTATTTGAAGTTGGTAAATTGTAAATCGAGCGACAGATCCCCTTTGCGGAGCATCTGCATCACCTGCTGCAGATCATCCTTGCTCTTGCCGGTAACCCGGATTTGATCGCCTTGAATTTGGCTTTTGACCTTCAGCTTTGAATCGCGGATCATCACATTAATTTTCTTAGCATTCTCCGCATCAATGCCTTGTTTCAGCTTAATACGCTGACGCACCGTTCCTAGCGACGCCGGCTCTACTTTACCGTAATCCAAGTTCTTGATCGGCAACCCTCTCTTAATCATTTTCGATTGCAGAATATCAATGACAGCGCCGAGCTTGTAATCATCGTCTGAGACGACAACCAATTCATCCTTCTCGACTTTAAGCTCGGTCTTGCTCCCTTTGAAGTCAAATCGGTTAGCTATTTCCCGCTCCGTCTGGTCGATCGCATTCGTAAGTTCCTGCATGTCCATTTTGGAGACGATATCAAATGAGCTTTCAGAAGCCATATTTCTCCGTCCTTTCCTGTTTACTTATCTCTAATTAATTATATGTAATCCTATGGGCAAAGTCCAACCTCACAGTGTCATTGAACCTGAGCAGTTGGATCATCAAATTTAGAAATATGCAAAAAAGGTATTCCTCGGATAACGCCCGAAGAATACCCTTTTCTTGCACATTACAGCAATCAATCTTTTAATTAGGTTGTTTCTCTCCGGGGGTTAAAGCGGTTATTCTGTACTCAGATCGGAGTCAGCATCACTTTCCCTTCCAGCTTCGGCTTCTGTGCCAGATGCACCTGTATCCATGTTAAGCTGGATTTTGGAAGTATTCTTGCCATCCTCAACGACCTGTCCCGCCACAGTAATTTGCGTGTACGAGGAAGCCCCCGATTTAATATACATTCCTTCAGGACCAAGTTCATAAGTCAGCACTTCGCCCTCAGATGTATTATCGAAGTACAGCTTCTCACCGTCCTTGCCTCCCTTATACACTTCGACCCAGCTCCTACCGGTCGCGTTGATCACAACTTGCACCGGCTGCCCGCTAGGATTGGATACTTTAAAATTGGTTGTGCTACCGCTCTTTCCGTCCGGCAGGACAACAACATCTCCATCAGCCCCCGCATCAGTACCGTTATTCGATCCGTCATCCGTACTGTCAGGCGTGTTAGAGTTTTCTTGGTTCCCATCGGCAGCGGACGACGTATTCTCCTTCTCCGACTGCTGCTCGGCAGCTTTACCATCATTAGACCCATTAGAAGCTCCGTTCTGGCTCTTATCGCCTTGCTTCGCAGGTGTTTCCGATTGGGTTAATTTAGTTGGATCCGTCTCATTTTTCTTATCCGCAGTCGGATCTTTACCCCAAACTACAAAATACGTATAAATGACGATCAGGATTACTATTGTAAAAGACCACATCAGCGCCGTAGACATCCATTTAGAATTACGCCCCGATGTTTGTCTGCTGCGGCGTTTCTGTAACACAGGCTCCATCGTCTGCTCCACCTGAGGAGCTGGTACATCTTGACGATGCTCATTGAGCAGCTCATCTGCATCCACTCCAACCGCTTCGGCGTATGTCTTTATAAAGGCCCGCACATAAAAACTTCCCGGCAACACTTTATAATCTCCCGCTTCGATGGCTTCTAAATATCTTTTGCGAATTTTTGTCATATCTTGTACATCATCCAGTGACAAGCCTCTGGCAAGGCGGGCTTCCTTCAATTGCTGGCCCAAATTCGACACGTCCATCACCTCCTGCAAATAGTTGAAATATAATTTATGATTTCAAAATTGAAATATAATTTTCATAATAGATCAGAACACTTCGATACATTAAACGTATGCACCCTATAAATTGTTACGCTTCGCTTTAATATTCCAGAGCCTGATTTATCCTGTGTCTATTTCACCAAAAAAAGACGACAATAACGCCCTCTCTCATCAATGTACTTCAAAAGACCTACGAATTTATGTATCGGAATGTTCAAACCCTTAAAAACTCTCATTCGACAATATGGGTCATTATTCCTGCATCGTGTTGCCGGCACTGAAAAGTATGCAGAATTAAAGCGAACAATTACAATACGTGTTTTATGATATATAAAATAATTTCGAAAGGCAAGCGGCTGTATTAAATGGTAGAAAAAGCTCCCCATTACAGGGAGCTTTTCTACGTAAACTATGCGTTTTCCTTAGCTAACTTTACCATCAGCCGAGCGATCGTCTTGCGCTCTTCTTCATTACCGACATCCCAAAGCTCTTTGAGGGTGCGGTTAGAAGCATTTTGTGGATCTACCTTCTCGTCCAGAAATCCGCCGATCTCATAAGCAAGACGAGCTATAGCCTCTTCGCTCAGACCTGATCTTTCCGCATGTTTGACGCGTTCACCCAAGAATTTCTTCCAGGTATCAAAATTTTTGAGTACTGTTGACATGTTTAAATCCTCCTTCACTTGGACGTGAGATTTAAAATCAACAGTCGTAATATGCGAATTAAACAGCCTATTTATTCGTCATGACACTTGAATCGCTTAACCATTCCTTCCCTGTACGGCTAAGTTCGTTTTGTCTTGCCATTTACGTAAGCCAGCCGCCGTTAGGACTAATGATTTGCCCCGTAATATATCCTGATTCCGGAAGTGCGAGGAAATAAACCAACGACGCGATTTCTTCTGGCGAGGCTAATCTCCCTGCAGGAATTTCTTCCTCCAGCATACGAATTTCCTCAGCGTCAAAGCGTTCCATCATATCCGTTTTTACAGCCCCCGGAGCGACCGCGTTGACCGTTACACATGAAGGGGCTAGTTCTTTAGCCAGCGCCTTCGTAAAGGCGTTCACGCCCCCCTTGGCGGCGGAATAGACGGCCTCACAAGCTCCACCAGAAATCCCCCATACTGAAGAGACATTAATAATCCGTCCAAAACGCTGGTGAATCATATAGGGCATAAATGCCTGACTGCACAAAAACACGCTTTTTAAATTTATATCCATCACTTCATCCCACTGCTCTTCTTGGACATCCGACAACAGGCTATAATGAGATACCCCCGCATTATTCACCAGAATATCCGGTTTAAGACCGCGACTCTCCAGCTTTTCCTTCATCCGATAAATCTCTTCCCGGCTTCTCAAATCAGCATTGACCGTAAATACCTTGGCACCAAGCTCAAGACATTTCCTCGCCACTTCATTGGCTGCTTCGTGCGATTTCATGTAATGAATGATGATATTCATGCCGACCGCTGCAAAACGGAGCGCGATCTGAGCCCCAATGCCTCTGCTCGCCCCCGTAATGAGCACGGTCACTTCCCCAATGCTTTTATCTATCCCATGATTGATGTTCATATATTACGGACTGACGACGAGCGATACCGCTAACTGTTCCCAATTAATATGCTCGCGCAACCGGTTGTTCACCTCTTCCAGAGTCAAAGATTCGTAAATCTGCAATACGGAGAAGAGATCTTGGCCCCGGAACCGATAACGGGTAAATTCATGAGCGATATTTTCCGGTGAATTTAACATGCGCAAATAACTTCCAATTTTTTTCTTGCGCGCCCGCTCGAAGTCATCGTTCACAAACCCCTTAGCAACAACCGCTTTAATCTCTTCCGTTACAATTTCCAGAAGACGCTCCGGATCCTTTGTGTCGCCACCGATCGCCGAGAAGGCATAGTTCGGATTACTGTTATATTCATGGCCGAAGCCGTCGGAAATAAGATCCATGTCATACAGATTTTGATACAGCTTCGTACTGGTACCGATCAGCAAATCCAAAGCCAGCTTGATCGCTAAATCCCGACGCAGCAAAGCCTCACCCGTATTCCCGAGATTCGTCTCTTTAAACCCAAACAAGCATTTAGGCAGAGAAACAGGAAGCTTGACAACTTTACGCTTCTCATGCACCTCGACTGGCTCCGCATCGAATAGCCGCTTAATTTCTCCCTGGGGCTCATATTTCTTCTTGGCCTGATTGCTCCGCACCACAGAGAATACCTCTTCTGGATCAACGCCGCCTACGACAAACAACAGCATATTGCTCGGATGGTAAAAAGCGTCATAACACGTATATAACGTCTCTTTTGTGATCGTTCCAATGGATTCCACCGTACCTGCAATATCGATATGAACTGGATGAACGGAATACATTGCCTCGATCAAGCCGAAATACACGCGCCAATCTGGATTATCCTGATACATGCCGATTTCTTGACCAATGATGCCCTTCTCCTTTTCCACGTTCTGATCTGTAAAATAAGGATTTTGCACGAAGTTCACCAACGTCTCCAAATTTTCCATCACGTTCTCCGTAGCGGAGAATAAATAGACAGTTTGATCAAAACTTGTAAAAGCATTAGCGGAAGCACCTAAAGAAGCAAATTTGGCAAAAATATCGCCCTCCGGCTCCTCGAACATTTTATGCTCCAGGAAGTGGGCAATGCCATCCGGCACCTTCGTATCGGCTTCACCTTCTACTCGGAAATGATTATCGATCGAGCCGTACTTGGTCGAGAAAGTAGCATACGTCTTCTGGAAGCCCGGCTTAGGAAGCACATACACCTGCAAACCATTATCCATCGTCTCCCGATATACCGTCTCTTTCAATCTTTCATGCGTAATGACTTCCATGAGCTACACCTCCTTCTTTCCTGTCAAAAAGTAAATCGTATCCAATTCAACCGTGTTGGCCACTTCCACGACATCCTCCGTCGTGATAGCTTCAACCTGCCGAAGAAGCTCTTCTGCCGGCCGTTCCCGATCAGACAATACACGATTAAAGTCATACGCCACCATATCAAAAGCAGAATCCTGCATTTCCAGCAAACTGTTGCGAATCATCGCCTTGGTCTGAGACATTTCTAGTTCGCTAATTTGACCTTCGCGCAAGCTGCCTAGCTGTGCCTTAATAATTTCAAGCGCTTTTTGATAATTTGCAATTTCAATCCCGGACTGGATCGAAATAATTCCCTTATGGCCATCAAATCTTGATGCAGCATAATAAGCCAAGCTTTCCTTCTCCCTAACGTTAATAAATAACTTGGAGTGAGGGTAGCTGCCTAGAATACCGTTATAGAGAAGCGCTGCTGCATAGCGCTCATCTCCATAGGTCACCGGAATGCGCAGACCCATATTCAGTTTGCCTTGTTTGACATCGAGTACCTCTTCTACAGTGCGAACATCATCTCCAGACAGATGGCTCTGAGCAGGCACATATTGCGGCGAAGCAGATCGTCCTATGTTAAAATGCTGCTCCACAAGTTTCTGTACTTCTGCAAGCGTAGTGTCTCCAACGACGTACAAATCAAGGTTTGCCTGTTGCAGCCACTGCTGAAACGCCTTGTACAGCGACTGGGAGGTGATTCCCTCCAAATCCTTGCGCTGACCTAACGGGTGAAGGCGATATGGGTCATTCCGGAACATTTCCTCCATGCACCGTTCCGCGGCATAACGAATTTTATCATTGATGATCGCTTCAAGCTTCTTGCGTACCGTCTCCCGCTCCGAGCTCACATATGCGTTACGGAATACACCGTTTTCCATGACAGGTTTCGTTACGACTTCACCGAGAAAAGAGAATGTTTTTCGCAGCAAAGAATCGTCACTGGACACAAAATCGTCGTTAATCGTATCCATGCGGAACTGGACAATTTGGTAATTTCCACGTTTATATACATCAAAGCCGAAGCCCGCGCCATATAAGTGTTCAAGCTGCTCGCGAAATTGAATCGTCTCTGGATACGAGACCGTACCCCGCCGCAGTACGAAAGGCGTTAGTGCTGTAGTTGTAACCGTCTGCTCATTTAGCGGAATTCCCGCATAGAGCGATACTGCGAAGGTTTTGAATCTCGTCGTCGGCAGAACATGAATTCGAATATGACCGGCGCTGCCCCGTTCAAATACAGTTTTATTCAATATGAAAACTCCTTTACAAGAGACTATCTAGACTTTAAATACAGGCAATTTCAGTTCCATTCTATACCATCGCAAAGTAAAGAAGCAACCCGATGAAATGAGCGGCTGCTTCCCTTTCAAACGTTATTTACATGCAAAAAATATGTTTTCCGATCGTTTTAACCTGCGGACGAGTCCAAATCCATTTTGAAGTCGCTGTCTCTGGATTAAAATAATATAGACATCCGCCTGACGGATCCCAACCATTCAATGCTTGTTGAACGGCTTTTCTTGCACTCTCATTCGGTTCAAGCCAAATTTGGCCGTCATCCACCGCTGTAAAAGCCCGCGGTTGAAAAATAACACCGGATACTGTATTTGGAAAGCTCGGTGATTTTACACGGTTAAGAATTACGGCAGCCACCGCTACTTGTCCCTCAAATGGTTCACCGCGCGCCTCCCCATACACCGCATTAGCCATAATTTTGAGATCATTAGCCGATAATCCCATCGCGTTAGAGGAGGATAAATCCGCCGATGTATTCGCCTGTTCTTGCCCGGTTTTAGCAGCCTCTTGATGGGTGCCCGTTTGTCCTGCAGCCATCTCAGTGCCGGGTCTCCAGTCTTTTGTGGCATTGTACAGCTTCAGCTTCGTTTTCGGCCCGGCAAGCCCATCAACGACCATACCGAATTCCGATTGAAACCATTTTAGAGAGTCTTGCGTTTTCGGTCCAAAGTAACTATCGATCTCGCCATGATAAAATCCTAGGAAGGCCAATCGGCCTTGCAGCTCGTAGACGTCTGTGCCGAATGCGCCATACTGTATTACCTGTTCACTGAATACGGGAAGAGAAGATTTCGGCTCCTCGCTTCTTTCCGTCATAGCGGGCGTACTATTCCATAGTCGATAAGCTCCGAACAATGCCCCGCACAAAAGCAGCACTAAACCGGCGGAAAACCATATTTTAGCTTTTTTCATACGTTTAGCTCTACCTTTCTCTTGTGGATTAACATAGATGGATGACATTATTATGACTACTGCCCCACTTTCCTATGCACCCAAAAAAGAATCTCTTGCGCAAGCAAAAATAAACGGCAGATCTTTTGTCCATCAAAAGATCTGCCGCAACACAAATATTTTAAACCATTCAAGAAGATATTTTGCCTAACTTGAACTGCTCCATAGAAATCAAAACTTCCCGTGGCTTGCTGCCCTCGTAAGGACCAACGATGCCCCGTGCCTCCATAGAATCAATCAATCGGGCTGCACGCGTGTAGCCGATCCGCATCCGTCTTTGCAACAACGACACCGATGCCTGCTTAGCTTCCAAGATAATCTGAACCGCTTGATCGAACAGTTCGTCCACAACCTCTTCCGTTTCCTGCACCTCTTCATCCACTTCTGGAACGAGGCTTTCATCATACTCCGCTTGAGCTTGTCCGCGAACATAACCTACGATTGCTTCAACTTCTTGATCACTCATAAAAGCACCTTGCACACGAATCGGCTTTGAAGCTCCCATCGGCATAAAGAGCATATCCCCGCGTCCAAGAAGCTTCTCCGCGCCCGCCATATCCAGAATCGTTCGGGAGTCTACTTGAGAAGATACGCCAAAAGCGATGCGCGACGGAATGTTCGCTTTAATGACGCCGGTAATGACATCTACAGAAGGACGCTGCGTGGCAATGATGAGATGGATACCCGCAGCACGCGCCATCTGCGCCAACCGAGCAATCGCATCCTCAACATCATTTGCTGCAACCATCATTAAGTCAGCGAGCTCATCAACGATAACGACAATATATGGAAGTACGGCTTCCGGATTGTCCTTCATCATCAGATTATAGCCTTCCACATTTCGGGCTCCGGATTTGGAGAACAACTCGTAGCGCTTCTCCATTTCAACGACAATCTTTTTGAGCGCCAGCGAAGCTCGTTTCGGATCGGTGACTACTGGAGCAAGAAGATGGGGAATCCCATTATATACGTTTAGCTCAACCATTTTGGGGTCGACCATCAGAAATTTCACTTCATCCGGCTTCGCTTTATATAAAATACTTGTAATGATTCCGTTGATACATACCGACTTTCCGGAGCCGGTTGCCCCGGCTACAAGTAAATGGGGCATCTTCGCGAGATTTCCGACAATCGTCTGCCCGGAAATATCCCGCCCAAAGGCGATGGACAGCTTCGAATCGGCATCCTGAAACACTGGCGTTTCCATCACTTCCCGCATCGTCACCAACGAAACTTCATTATTCGGAACCTCGATGCCAATTGCGGATTTTCCAGGAATCGGCGCTTCCATACGAATATCCCTAGCGGCGAGCGCCAGAGCGATATCATCCGTCAGGTTAACAATCCGGCTTACCTTTACCCCGATATCCGGCTGAATTTCATACCTCGTTACAGCAGGACCTCGAACGACCTCCAACACACGAGCCCTTACTCCAAAACTCTCGAGAGTTGCCTCGAGTTTCCGGGCTGTTTGTTTATAATCCGCCTGATCCCCAGCCTTGCCGCTACCAGCAGGCTTGGATAGCAAGCGGAACGGCGGCAGCTTATACGGTTTAGGAGCTGGCTTCGGCGGTGGATCCGCTCCTTCCAGCTTATCCTCCGCTCCGGTAATACCTTCAACACTTTCTCCAGAAGGATCTTCAATCGAAGAATCATCAATCAAAGCACCCTCAACCATGGTTTCCGCCTCTGGCAAGTCCAAATCCTCCGAAAGCAAAATAACCTCTGGCGCCGACTCTGTCTCGGCCTCCTTCGGCCACAGCGGCTGTTCTTCAGCTTGCTCCTCCCCTTCGCGCTCAGCATCAGTCGGGCGGCCTTCAAGATGAATGTTGTCAAAGAAATCACGGATAATAGGCCCTACCTCGCCTTGCTCTTCTTGCTGAACGAGCGGTTCGCCAGTTAAAGGATCAAATCTTGCTGCCGTGGATCTCGAATGACTATCGCCGTACTTCAGTGCATTCCAGTCCACATCGGAACTATATGGGTCACGGTAATCGTTAATCTGTTCGCCTAAATCTTCATGCACATCCCCAGCAGGTTCCACAGGCTTCGGACGAGGCTTGAAGTTAAACAATTGAAAGAAAACCGGCCTGTTTCTCGGCTGAGCAGGCAACGACAATTCCTCTTCCTCCTGCTCCTGTTCCTCATATCCTGCATCTTGTACTGGCTCTGCAGCAGGCCGTTTTGATTTGCTATGAACAGGAACAGGTCTCAGCAATTTCAGCTTTCGGCTGAATTTTGTTCCTACCCCGCCTAAATGCTTCCGAATAAGACGGAATAATTCGACATAAGACAACCCTGTAATTAACATAAAGCTAATCGCCATCATGACGATCATAATCAGCTTTGCACCAGCAATGCCAAATAGAGAATACAACAGAGCGAACTCCAGGCCACCCACATATCCGCCGCTTATGTCCAAGCCAAGAAGACTGAACCCGGTTTCTCCCAGCGTTGGCTCAAACAGAGCGGTTTGAAGATCATGATGAATCTGCGACATAATGCTGCCTGCAGACAAAGACACCGATGGTGCCAACTTCTTCTCCATTGCTAATGTCGTGCTCATAAGAACAAGTGACAATACGGCAAGCAGCGCTCCACTGCGTCGCGTATTCCAGCGAGCCGGCCATTTACGGTTAATCATCACACTGAGTCCAATAAAAATTCCGATCAATGGAATGACAAAATAAAACTTGCCCAGAACAAGTGCGGACATTTTCGATAACGTCCTGCCTACCGCGGCTTCCCCAGACAAGGCTATGATCGATAAAGTAATCAGGATGATCCCATATATCTCATACTTGAGCATGGTGCCCAATGCTGCCTTTTTTTTCTTCTTTTTTCGCGCCAACAAAGATCACCCCCTAGATGAATATTATACCATAATCACCGGGGGCAACCTATAGGACTCTTATTGTTTATTTAGTGTAGGAGCAAACGAAATTTGTTGACCAGGCGCATATGCAGGGTTTAAATAGTCATCTAGAGAGCAGCGCAGCAATCGAACAATGGTCGCCTGATTGTTATTCTCCTCTATTCTTACCTGCATCAAAATACCGCCAAGCTCAATTTCAGTATAGCTGCTATCGGATGCTTCCTTATCGTCCCAATAAGCCTCTTCCGGCATGATCGTATAATAAGTCATTGGGTAATCCCCCCTGCTGACACGCGCCGGGCTTCGATCAATACATTTAATTTCGTCAAACCTTGACCGATCCCGCCGATTCCGTCAATTAATCCAAATTTAACTGCATCTGCCCCGCCTACGGCTGTACCAATGTCGCGGTTTAACTCCCCTGTCTTGAACATCAGCTCCTTGAAATTGTTCTCAGAAATTTTTGAATGAGTCGTCACAAATCGTACGACCCTCTCCTGCATCTTCTCAATATACTCAAAAGTCTGCGGAACGCCGATCACCAAACCTGTCATTCGGATTGGGTGGATGGTCATCGTTGCGCTCTCCGCTATAAACGAATAATCGGAAGCTACTGCAATCGGAACCCCGATACTGTGCCCTCCGCCAATGACGACAGTTACGGTCGGCTTAGTGAGAGATGAAATCATTTCTGCGATCGCCAACCCGGCCTCAACGTCCCCGCCAACGGTATTCAGAATAATTAATATTCCTTCAATACGCGGGTTTTGTTCAGCCGCTACCAGTTGGGGAATCAAATGCTCGTACTTGGTCGTTTTGTTCTGAGGGGGCAGTATAAGGTGACCCTCAACTTGCCCGATTATCGTCAAACAATATACATTAGATTCCCCCGGTCCAGGCACCGTAGTTTGCCCAAGCTGTTCAATCGCTGCCACCGCTGCTGCTGTTTTTTCCCCCTCAGGGACAACCGGTGCAGGCCCTGTTCCTTCGTTAGTAGCTTCTTTCGATTGCTGTCGTTGTCGTTGCTCCTTCATTCTTGACACTTCCTTTCGGCTGCTGGCCAGTATTTGTCCATTGTGATGTTAGTATGCCTAGGCCGACACCCTTCATACAGTTAAAAATAAAAAAGAAAGCCCCCTCTCCTACAAGAAACCGTCCAATATTACCGGCAGGAGAAGGGGCGACTGCGTGCCCAACCTGAAAAGGTTAGTATATTAAATTATTCTTCTTTAAATGTAGTTCTCACACTTCCATAATGATGGGAAGAATCATCGGTCTGCGCCGTGTTTGTTCGTAAAGGAAACGTCCTAACGAATCCTTCACGTTCGTCTTCAGCGAAGCCCATTCATTCACATTTTCGCTCATTAACTTCTCCAATGTGCTGGATACAATTCGATTTGCTTCTTCAAGAAGGCCTTCCGACTCTCTAACGTATACGAAGCCTCTGGATATAATGTCTGGTCCAGAAACGATTGTTCCATCTTGTTTGCTCAGCGTGACAACGACAACAAGAATGCCATCTTGAGACAACAGCTTACGGTCACGAAGCACGATATTCCCAACGTCACCGACTCCAAGCCCGTCAATTAGCACATTGCCAGCTGGTACTTTACCCGCTTTGCGAGCTGCGCCATTCTGAATTTCTACCATTTCGCCGATGTCAAGCAAGAAGATGTTATCCGGATCAATTCCGACGGATTCACCGAGTAGAGCATGCTTCCGCAGCATTCGATACTCCCCGTGAACAGGGATGAAATATTTAGGACGCATCAAATTCAACATCAATTTCAATTCTTCCTGGCTGCCATGCCCGGAGACGTGAACTCCTGAATTAGAACCGCTATAAATTACCTCGGCGCCGAGACGGAATAATTCATCAATCGTGCGTCCTACGTATTTTTCGTTACCAGGCACTGGCGTCGCCGCGATGATGACTGTATCTCCAGGCAGAATATCCACCTTACGGTGAGTTGACCGAGCCATACGAGTTAAGGCTGACATCGGCTCGCCTTGACTGCCTGTGCAGAGTATGACAACACGATCCGCCGCCATTTTGTTCACTTCGTCCGGATCGATTAAGATACCATCCGGAACGTTCAAGTAGCCAAGTTCTGCAGCAATCGTCACGACGTTAACCATACTGCGACCAATAATCGTGAGTTTGCGATCTGTCGAGTAGGTTGCATCGATCACTTGTTGAATTCGGTGTACATTGGAGGCGAATGTAGCAACAACAACGCGCTGCTGAGCCTTCCGGAAAATATCATCCAATACGATTCCAACATTTTTCTCTGATGGTGTGAACCCAGGCTTCTCGGCATTCGTACTATCCGATAATAGCGCCAGTACCCCTTTCTTCCCGATTTCCCCCATCCGGTGCAAATCAGCAAACTGATCATTAACTGGAGTATGGTCAAATTTGAAGTCACCCGTATGAACTACGTTTCCTTCCGGCGTTTCGATGCACACCCCAACCGAATCAGGAATACTGTGGTTTGTTTTAAAGAATGTCGCTTTTAGCGTCGAGCCTAACTGAATCTCCGAATCCGCATGAATGAGTACACGCTTCGTATCCCCAAGCAAACCGGCTTCCTTTAATTTGTTCTCAACCAGCCCCAGCGTCAATTTCGTTCCGTAGACAGGAACATTTAAGTTTTTGAGTACATATGGCAATCCACCGATATGGTCTTCGTGGCCGTGCGTAAGCACGATGCCCCTTACTTTGTCACGATTCTCTGTCAAGTAAGTGATATCGGGAATGACGATATCAATGCCAAGCATGTCCTCTTCTGGAAATTTAAGGCCAGCATCAATTACAACGATGTCATTGGCATATTGAACGACGTACATGTTCTTTCCGATTTCCGCTACGCCGCCCAATGCAAAGATCGTCAATTTATCATTATTCATTTTTTTGGACAAGTGAATCTAACCCTCCTAATTATTTGGACGTTGTATATTCAATCACATTAAATTTTTAAATCACCGCACCCAGTCACTTGAAATCATTATACATGATTAAAATGGCAAAAAACAAGTCAAAGGCTTTACACCTAGTTAACGTTACCATATGCAATAATGAAAAAACCGATGCCCCAAAGCGGGCATCGGTTCTTGGAAGAAGAGCACATTTTTAACTTTTTCCTTTAGGAAAGCAGATTTCGGATAAATCTTGCCTCTTCCTCCGTAGGCGGGATAAGCGGCAAACGCACAGAGCCTACGGCAATACCTGATGCGTTTAATGCGTATTTTACAGCTACAGGATTTGGCACCGGATGCGGGCATTCAAATAATCCTTTAAATACAGGAAGCAACTCCCGATGCAATTTCGCGGAATCTGCAACGCGGCCATTCAAGAACGATTCAATCATTTCCTTCATCTGCTTGCCGATAATATGGCTCGCTACGCTAACGATTCCATATGCGCCAACTGACAAAGCAGGCAAAGTCGCCGAATCATCTCCGGAGTATACCTTAAAGCGCTCTGGAGCCCCAGTTACAATCTGAGCCACCTGTTCGAGCGATGCGCATTCTTTCGTGGCAACCACATTCGGGAGCTCGGCCAAACGCAGCGTTGTCTCTGCACTAAGGCTTATTACCGTACGACTTGGCACATTGTACAGCATGATCGGAAGTTCCGTCGAACGGGCGATTGCTTCAAAATGACGGTAGAGTCCTTCTTGGTTCGGCTTGTTATAATAAGGAGCTACAAGAAGTACTCCGTCCACACCGCATTTCTCGGCTTTTTCCGTTAACTGGATGGATTCTTCCGTACTGTTGCTCCCTGTACCTGCGATAATTTGGCACCGTCCCTTGACCTGCTTGACGGCAAATTCAAAAAGTGAAACTTTCTCCTCCTCACTTAATGTGGGAGACTCCCCCGTCGTACCGCAAATGACAAGTGAGTCAGACTTTTGCTCTTCAATCAAATACTCAATCAGTCTAGCTGTCTGCTCCCAATCGATAACCCCTTTGTCATCGAATGGAGTTACCATGGCTGTAATCAATCTTCCGAAATCCACTTCGTGTCCTCCTCCAAATAATTCGCTAATGGGCGAGTTCAAATTTAGTGTGAAGCGCTCTGAGCGCCTGTACCATATCTTCTTTATTGACGAGTACCCAGATCGTTGTGTTTGAATCCGCAGACTGCAATATTTGTATCCCTTGCTCGGCCAGTGCTTCCACGATTTTAGCCATAATTCCAGGAACCCCGTTAATCCCGCCACCGATTACAGAAACTTTAGCACAACCGCTTAATATTTGAGGCAGGAAACCCATCGACTCTAAAATTGAGGATGCTTTTCTAGCATCACTGTCGAAAACAGTATAAACGACACCCGTCGGGGTAACATTAATAAAATCGACGCTGATGGCATTTTCAGCCATCGCCTGAAACACTTTCAGTTGCAAATTGCCTTTGGACGGTTCAGATGATTGCACAGTTATCTGAGTTACATTCCCGACGTATGCAATTCCTGTGACATATCTGTCAACAACGCCAGTCTGCACATCTTTAAAACCTTCCGGGTTAGCAACCAGCGTCCCTTCGCTATTCGAAAATGTAGAACGTACTCGAATCGGGATGCCGGACTGCATAGCGATTTCTACTGCCCGGGGGTGAATCACTTTAGCTCCCTGATATGCCATATTACAAATCTCAGCGTAACTAACATGAGGGAGCGCCCTGGCATCCTCAACAATTCGCGGATCGGCTGTCAATATGCCATTCACATCCGTATATATATCGACCATTTCAGCACGTAGCGCCGCACCCAGCGCAGTTGCTGAAGTATCGCTGCCACCTCGTCCTAATGTCGTAAATTCGCCGTTCAAATTCTGCCCTTGGAATCCAGTTACGATGACGACGTCCTTTTTTTCCAATTCTTCAAGTACTCGAGACGGGACAACATCAAGGATTCGTGCATTTCCGAATTGGCTGTCCGTCCTGAATCCAGCTTGCGCTCCTGTAAGAACAGTAGATGATATACCTTGGTGTTGAAGCAAACCGCTTAGCACGCTTGCAGATATGATCTCACCGCAGCACAGCAGTAAATCCTGTTCACGCGAGGAAAGAGATCCCCCAGTCTGCTCGATCAAGTCAAGCAGCGTGTCTGTTGCATAGGGATCTCCTTTCCGCCCCATTGCGGATACTACAATTACAAGCTGGTAGCCATTGTCCAACTCCCGGCGAATATGTGATATGACGTGCTCCCTCGCTTCAGATGTAGAGAGAGATGTACCGCCGAACTTCTGCACCAAAATGTGCATGCGTATTCCTCCAGTATAATGGCGGAGTAAAGCATTACTTCATTCCGTCTTAAAATTGCTGACCCTCTTACCTAAAACGCTCAATAATG
Organism: Paenibacillus lentus; assembly: GCF_003931855.1. NCBI lineage: Bacteria > Bacillati > Bacillota > Bacilli > Caryophanales > Paenibacillaceae > Paenibacillus > Paenibacillus lentus. The sequence continues at coordinate 3,903,533 of NZ_CP034248.1, forward strand.
AGCGGTTGATACTGCTTGCCCTCCAGCGCTGCATAAGCTGTCTCGGGAACGAGTTCCATTCTGGCTACAAGCGAATTTGGCTTTAACGTCGGATTATCCTGACCAAACGGAACGAAATAAATGTTCTTAGCCACAATTAATTTAGCGATATTTGCCAAGTTAAATCCCAATCCGTCATTTGTCGAAACAGCCAACACAACTGGCCGGCTATTACGAAGTTGTGCCTTTGCTGCCATTAAAACCGGACTGTCTGTCATTGCGTTTGCCAGTTTACTTGTCGTTGTTCCAGTGCAAGGAGCAATGACAAGTACGTCCAGCAGCTTGCTAGGCCCAAGCGGCTCAGCTTCGACAATTGAAGAAATGATATCATTCCCCGTTATATCTTTCAACTGTTTGCGCCAATCATCCGACTTACCAAACCTGGTATCCGTCGTTAAGACAGATTGGGAAATAATCGGTATGACATTAGCGCCTCGTTCGACAAATCGCTGGATTTGCGGCATGACTTCAGCAAACGTACAATGCGAACCCGTTACCGCGTAACCTACCATTTTTCCTTGCCAATTCACATTTCATCCCCCCGTAAATGGAACTCTTTCGATATCGACTGACAGATCGTGTTCGCCATGATGATTCCAGCCGTCTTAGGAGCTACGATTCCTGGTAAACCAGGGGCAAGAAGCGCCTTGATTCCCCGCTTCTCAGCGAAGCGAAAATCCGTCCCACCCGGAGCCGAAGCCAGATCGATAATAACCACACTACGGGGCAATTTAGAGATGATTTGTGCTGTGACTATCATAGTCGGAATTGTGTTAAAAATCAAGTCGATTTCCCCTGTGTAAGCGGCTGAATCCGTTGCTACAAAAGGCTTCCATCCCATTTGGATCGCTCTGGCGGCTTGATCCTCCCGACGGACTCCCGCCTTCACTTTTGCCCCGAGGCCCTGCAAGGTTTGCGCCAGAGTGAAGCCTGTTCTCCCTAAACCAAGTACCATACAGGTAGAGCCATGAATCGTAATGTCTGTATGCTGAATAGCCATCATCAAGGCTCCTTCAGCCGTCGGAATCGAGTTGTAAATCGCGACATCATCTCGCTCTAACAGCTCGATTAATTTGAAACTAAATTCGGCGGCCATGCGTTTCAGTAAACTCTTGGCCATTCCTGTATAGACCGCCGTCCCTTCCCGGATCGCCGAAAACACTTCCCGGTTTATTACGATTTCTTCCTTGGCGAACGGTGCGCTGACTTTTCCTTGGTCATCGCAGCCAACCACCGGGAATACAATGACGTCAGCTTCCACTAATAGGCCGGGTGACAGCTTTTCATGCGAAACTCCGAATAGAGGAGGCTCCAGTTGATCGAAACCGACTACCTTCACTGTTGCGTCAAGCTCCGTGCACTTGTTAATGATTTCGATCTGCCGAGCGTCCCCGCCAATGAACACTATAGTTAGTCCGGTAAGTATCGTGGACGTCCTCCTTTCAAGCTAGCACAGTATAAACCATCTTATGCCGCCGCCTATCAAGTGGTGAAACCCACTTTTCCTGCCGAATAAAATAAAAAAAGCTTGCTGAGCCCCGTACAATCAGTACAGAACTTGCAAGCCTGCTCAATTTCATGCTCTTCATTATGTCGGATTAATTTCTTCCTGTATGGCCAAATCCGCCAGCACCACGAACGGTAGCGGACAATTCGTCCACCTGGATCAAATTCACCTCAGGAACGATTTGGAATACCATTTGGGCGATACGCTCACCCCGATGAAATGTAAATGGTTCTTCTCCATGGTTAATCAGCAGCACTTTAACTTCCCCACGGTAGTCAGCGTCGATCGTACCAGGTGTATTTAGACAAGTAATGCCATGCTTAAATGCCAGCCCGCTGCGCGGGCGAATCTGGGCTTCAAGCCCTGCCGGCATAGCGAGAGCAAAGCCCGTCGGAATCAATGTTCGCTGTCCCGGTTCGAGCACGATTTCATCTGTAATCGCTGCGTATAGATCAAATCCGGAAGCCAGCTCTGACATCTTACGGGGAAGCTCAAGGTCTTCATTTCCTGCTAAACGCTTAATTTGGACTTCATACGACAAGTTCATCTCTCCTTATTCCTGACAATACCCGATCAGAGGAACCGACCATAGCTAGAGCATAGGGTTGCTTAAACATCCCCTGCAGCACGGCATTGATATCCTCCATCGTCACTGCTTCTATTCGTGAAATAATTTCATCCAGCGTATAATGCCGCCCGAGCATAAGCTCATTTTTTCCAAGACGATTCATTCGACTGCTTGTACTTTCTAAACTAAGGATCAGGCTACCCTTCAACTGCTCCTTTCCTTTGCTCAGTTCGCTATCCGTAAGCCCGTTAAGGGATACATCGTGCAATATTTCCTTAGTTAGCTCAAGAACATCCTTTGTTTGCTTAGGAGCCGTACCCGCATATACGGTAAACAGTCCGCTGTCCGCATGCGAGCTATGATAAGAAAATACAGAGTAAGCTAGTCCCCGCTTCTCGCGAATTTCCTGGAACAACCGTGAGCTCATCCCTCCCCCTAAAGCGTTATTCAGCAATACCATGGCATACTGATGTTTGTGACCGATCGGTAGCCCAGGGAAAGACATACAGATGTGGTTTTGCTCTGTTTTTTTACGGTGAAATTTTATGTCACCGAGAAAATCGGGAGCTGTCAGCCCGCCTTCCGTTCCTCTTGTGCTGAAGCGACCAAAATGCTCCTCCAGCAGATCGAGAATGTTGTCGTCATAATTTCCTGCGATGCTGATAACAGTGTTATCGATTGTATATTTTTCGCGCATATACGCCTTAAGATGAGATGGCTCCATCGCCTGCAGTTGTTCTTCTGTCCCAAGGATAGGCAAGGCAAGAGGATGACTGCCATAAGCAGCTTCGGATATAAGATCATGCACCATATCATCTGGCGTATCTTCATACATCGCGATCTCTTCCAAAATAACATTCTTCTCTTTGCGCAGCTCTTCCTCATCAAACAACGATCTAAAGAACATATCGGACAATACATCTACAGCAATCGGCAAATGTTCGTCCAATACTTTGGCGTAGTAACAAGTATATTCCTTTGACGTAAAGGCATTAACATTTCCGCCTATGGCGTCAAACTGTTCAGCGATCTCTTTCGCATCATATCGTTCAGTTCCTTTGAAAAGCATGTGTTCAATGAAATGTGAAATGCCGCCTAAATCGGGACTTTCGTTCCGTGATCCAGTCTTAACCCATATGCCGAAGGACACCGAGCGGAAGGTAGGGATTTTCTCCATAACCACCCTCAGGCCGTTTTTAAGTTGCGTTTTGTGCACGAAAGGCCCTCCTAAAAAGTTTTACGAAGTAAAACTTACTCCGTAAGCATACACTTTGTTTTTGCGGAGCTTTACTGCTTTGAGATACTTCGCAGCAAAACTCACTTCGTAAGCATTCGCTTGGTTTTGCGGAGCTTCACTACGTTACAATACTTCGCAGCAAAAATCACTTCAAGAGCATACGCTTATTTTACGTGAAATCATCATAATCCTATCAAAAAAAGCAAGATTGCTCAACTCCCCGGCACGATTACCCGATCACTCGACAGTGTTTCCTCCACCGTTCCAAGCACTAGTCCCTTCTTGCGAATAACTTCGATCATTTCCTTCAATGCTCGGCTGGATGAATCTGTCGGATGCATCAAAATTAGAGTGCCCGGAGTTACATTATTCGATATCTTTTGAACGATACTGGACGGCAAGGGTTTCCTCCAATCCACGGTATCCAACGTCCAAAGCACCGTCTTCAATCCGTAATCAGCAGCCTGGCGCACCGTACGGGCATCAAAATCACCGGAAGGCGGGGCAAACCAGCGATTGTCCACACCCAGTTCGCTTTTCAACAAATCCTTCGTTTTGGAAATTTCCATTCTGGCCCGATCATCATCTAACTCACTCATATTCGGATGAGAATACGCATGATTCTCCAGTTGATGCCCTCGCTTCTGAATTTCCTTTGCCAGCTCTACGTTTTTCTTCAACCAACTGCCATCGAGAAAAAAGGTAGCCTTGACCTTCGCCTCATCTAACGTGTCCAGCATCGGTTTAATGTACTCATTTCCCCATGCGACGTTGATCATGAGCGCAACCATCGGCTTATTCGGATTCCCGCGGTAAATCGGCTCGGCCGCCAAATCCTCTAAATCGACGCGAGGCTTCGTTTCCCGGTATTGATAAGGAATATCCGAACCCCGTGGAAGTTCTTTCGCATGTTGATATGTTTTATCAACATCTACTTCCAATCCGTTATAACCCGGGATCGCCTTCCAAACCCGGTCTATCACCGCATCTATCGGCTCCTCGCGGCGCTTGGCCGCCTCTTCACGAATAATCTTCATTAATTCATCATCCCTGTCGACTTCGGAAAATAACCGAAATGCATAATCAACGCTCGGTTTGATCAAGCTTCCTTCTAAAAATGTCCGAATTTCACCCCATTGCGAGAATGCAAATACAATGACAAACCCAAGCGCTATCGCGATGAATTTATTTCGATTCATGACAGGCCCATCCCTTCAACCCGGTTTTGTCCTCATCATATGAAGACAAGTTCTATATTATGCAAAAACCAGGTTGCGCAAGCTCACAAATAAACCTATAATTGCCCATTAAAAAAGAGCCAGAATATTAATTCTGTCTCTTTTCCCGCACATTTTATTTGAAATATGGGGATGGCTTAGGATGAAGGTTTAGCGGCCTCTGCAGTTAATACTGCTTTGCGGGAAAGATTCACGCGACCTTGCTGGTCGATTTCCGTAACCTTGACAGTTACCGTATCACCGATTGCGACAACATCTTCCACCTTAGCAACACGTTCCGTAGAGAGCTGAGAAATATGAACCAGACCATCTTTGCCCGGCAAAATTTCTACAAAAGCGCCGAACTTCTCGATCCGTTTAACCGTACCTACATATATTTCTCCGACGACAACTTCCTTCACGATGCCTTCAATGATCGAACGTGCCTTATTATTCATCTCTTCGTTCGTAGAAGCAATGAACACACGGCCATCCTGCTCAATATCGATTTTTACGCCGGTCTCTTCAATAATTTTATTGATGATCTTACCACCAGCACCAATCACATCGCGAATTTTATCGGGATTGATGTTCATAATGAGAATTTTAGGCGCATAAGGCGACAAGCTTTCCTTTGGCTTCTGAATGCGTTCCATCATTTTGGAAAGGATGTGCATGCGTCCCTCTCTCGCTTGAGATAATGCTTCTGTTAAAATTTGGCGGTCGATGCCGTCAATTTTGATATCCATTTGAATAGCCGTAACTCCATCCGGTGTACCTGCTACCTTGAAGTCCATATCACCCAAATGATCTTCCATGCCTTGAATATCACTCAGAATCGATACTTGATCGCCATCTTTAATGAGACCCATCGCGACCCCAGCTACCGGAGCTTTGATCGGAACACCGGCATCCATCATCGCGAGCGTGCTCGCACATATACTTGCCTGGGAAGTGGAGCCGTTCGATTCCAGTACCTCAGATACCAGGCGAATGGTGTAAGGGAACTCCGTCTCTGGCGGAATGACTTTGGACAACGCTCTTTCGCCGAGAGCCCCATGTCCTACTTCGCGGCGCCCAGGAGCACGCAACGGACGAGCTTCACCGACACTGAACGGCGGGAAGTTATAATGATGCATGAATCGCTTGGATTCTTCCAAATCAATCCCATCGAGAATTTGAACATCGCCTAAAGCACCAAGCGTACATACGCTGAGCGCCTGAGTTTGACCTCGAGTGAATAAGCCCGAGCCATGCGTACGCGGCAGCAAGTTGATGTCGCATTCGATCGGACGAATCTCATCCAATTTACGACCATCCGGGCGTACTTTATCGTGAGTGATCAGTCGGCGCACTTCTTCCTTGACGATATCATGGAGCACCTCCATAACATCCTTCAGGAGTTCTGGAGACTCTATGTACTTCTCCTCAAAATGAGCCATTGTCTCATCATTAATCGCGTCGATTGCATCTTGACGAGCATGCTTCTCAGCGATTTTAACCGCTTCAACAAGACGAGCAGCGGCGAATTCGCGAACCTCGCGATTAACTTCAGGATCTACGGCATGAAGCTTCACTTCCATCTTCTCTTTGCCGGCCACCTTAACGAGTTCCTCAATGACAGCTACAATATTCTTAATTTCGTCATGACCGAACATGATCGCTTCTAGCATAACTTCTTCTGATACTTCGTTCGCTTCCGCTTCCACCATCATGATGGCATCTTTCGTACCAGCAACCACCACATAGATATCGCTCGCTTCCTGCTGGGCAACATCCGGGTTAATGATAAATTTCCCATCAACACGTCCGACTGCTACACCGCCAATCGGTCCGTTAAACGGTACATCAGAAATACTGAGTGCTGCTGAAGTACCAATCATCGCTGCGATTTCCGGCTCGCAATTCTGATCGACACTCATTACCAGGTTCACGATTTGCACATCGTTGCGGAATCCTTCGGGGAACAACGGACGAATCGGGCGGTCGGTTAGACGGCTCGCCAAGATCGCCTTCTCACTTGGGCGACCCTCCCGTTTAATGAAGCCACCTGGAATTTTACCCACAGCGTACAATTTCTCTTCATAGTTCACGGTAAGCGGAAAGAAGTCAAGATCTTTCGGCTCAGATGAAGCTGTCACCGTACACAAAACGGCAGTATCACCGTAACGCACCATAACAGCGGCATTTGCCTGCTTAGCCAAGCGCCCGGTTTCCAGTATAAGAGGTCTTCCTCCCAACTGCATTTTCACATGTTTCTCCATGAAATCCCTCCTTATCACAAATAGAAATTCGTTATAGACTTCATTATTTCCTCCTTTTGCCCAAATCATAAACGAAGTTGAATATGACTAGAGAGAAAAGAAAGAAGTCTGCCCTTATTCACAACAAAAGCTCCTGAAGGAGCCCTATATACGTGAATTGCAAAGCGTATACATTCTATAACTGTTAAAAAGCAACCCGATCGCCACCGTTCGCTGAAAATAGCGCATCCGGTGGCAACCAGGCTGCTTTAGTTAACTACGAGAAATTAACGACGCAATCCGAGCTTCTCGATCAAAGCGGAGTAACGTCTTACGTCTTTGTTCTTCAAGTATGCCAACAGCTTACGACGTTGGCCGACCATTTTCAGAAGACCGCGACGGGAATGATGATCCTTCTTATGCGAGCGCAAGTGTTCGGTCAGATTTACAATGTTCTCCGTAAGGATAGCAATTTGCACCTCTGGTGATCCTGTATCGGATTCATGAGTTTTGTGCTCTTCAATAAGTTGTTGTTTGCGTTCTTGAGTCAATGCCATCCTGTTCACCTCCTTTATCTAAATCGCCATTAGCCTCGTCGTCGGGCGGTGAGGTCCGGTCAACCAAGCTAAGGTTATAGCTGTTATGATGAATATTCCAATCTCCACCATGAACAACGTAGATCAGTATACCATAAATAATAGGCAAATGTAAATGCTGTTTATGCTTGTCTAAATAAAATCAGCTTATCATCCTATTCGACAGTAAGCAGCAGGTTTTTAGCCGTATCCGCATCTTTACTGATCTGGGCTACAAGCTCTTCGATCGAACCGAATTTCCGCTCCTCACGAATAAACTCTACCAATTCTACAGAAAGGGAATGGCCATAAAGATCCCCATTAAAATCGAATAAATGAATTTCTAAGGAAGATGTAAGCTTATCGTTATGAAAGGTTGGTTTGACTCCAACATTCATTACGCCTGGCAGCCATTGTCCGTCATAGTTTACCCGTACAGCGTATACTCCCTTGGTCGGGAGCACAAAGTGTTCGTACGGTTTAAGGTTGGCAGTAGGAAACCCGATTTTTCGGCCCCGCTTCTCGCCATGCATCACGATTCCTTGAATCGTATATCTTCGTCCAAGCCAGCGCGCAGCAAGTTGTACATTTCCCTCCATAAGTGCTTTGCGGATTCCCGAACTGCTCACTTTCTCTCTGTCGATGAGAAACGGAGGAACCGTGTTGACTTCCAAGGTGTTGTCACTAAGCTCGCGCAGCATCCCAGCATCGCCTTCTCCCCGGTAACCGTAGCGAAAATCAAAGCCGACGACAGCTGTATGAACCTGAAGCGGAACAAGCACACCGGATACAAAATTCTGCGGGCTTACTCGCGAGAATGCATCATTAAATTCCACAATGTATACGTAGTCTACACCTAAACTTTTCAGAATTCGCTCTTTTTCGCGAGGTGGCGTTAGATATCCATCATAATCGCCTTTTTTCATGACTTCTTTCGGATGAGGATGAAAGGTCATTACCGCTGTTGGTAATTTCAAAGATGTCGCAAGCCGTACAGCCGATTCAATGACACTCACATGTCCTAAATGCAAGCCATCAAATTGGCCAATGGCCAGCACCTGCGGTTTGGCGCTATAGTCTATGAACTCTTTTGTAAGAGGATAAGTTAGATTCATCGTTTCCACTATCATTCACCTGCAATTTCACTCGGATTAGCACGCTATTTCATTCCGGCGGGAATACTTTAACAGGCGTAATCGCTCCCGTCGTCTCCTCGCCGCGAAATATACCTAAAAATTGACCAGCCGCACCGTACAATCGGATATTCTCTCCCCAGCGTACCGGGGGCTCAAGCAGCCTGGAGGAAAGCCTTTGTCCTTGTAAAGCCTGCTTTACCTTATCTTCAGGGATATGATGTGCAGCCAAGTGGCTTACCGCGACATCAACAGGGATAAGCTGGCCATCCAAGGTTCCCTCTGCCACATGAGCGGAAATCTCCTCAAGGGTTAGGCACTCCGCCTCCTTAATGCCTGCAGAGACCGTTCTTTTCAACTCCGCCATAGCGGCTGGTACACCTAGTGCACGACCGATATCGACGCAAAGCGTGCGGATATATGTTCCTTTGGAGCACAGTACCCGAAACGAAATTGACGGATATGTACCTTCCGATTGATAAGAAATGAGCTCCAGCTCCTCGATCGTTACTTCCCTTGCCTTGCGTTCCACTGTTTTACCTTCTCTAGCTAATTCATACAGCCTTTTCCCGTCCTGCTTTAATGCGGAATACATCGGCGGCACCTGAGAAATTGTTCCGATGAATTGTCCCAAAGCTGCTCTTACCTGTTCCTCGGTAACGCGTAGCCCTTCTTTACGCTCAATAACAGTTCCTGACATATCCTCTGTGTCAGTAGCGACTCCCAACAGCAGTGTCGCCTCGTACTCTTTAGGAAGCTCCTGTAAATACTCGACCATCCTTGTCGCTCGCCCAAGACAGAGCGGAAGTACACCTGTCACGGCAGGGTCCAGCGTACCCGTATGACCGATCCGTTTCATTTTTAGTATGCCACGGGTTTTGGCCACAACGTCATGCGAGGTAAATCCAGCCGGTTTATGGACGGCTAGTATTCCTTCATAAGATTTTGGCTTCATAATCGTGACTTCACCTGCTCTACAATCTGCGAGACTACCTCAGCTAGGCTGCCTTGCATCCGTACTCCCGCTGCCCGTACATGTCCCCCGCCTCCAAAGCTATGAGCTACAGCAGCAACATCGACCTTTCCAGCGGATCTCATGCTTACCTTCACGGTATTTTCGTCAATAACCTTGAACAATAAACCAACCTCAACCCCCTGAATGTTGCGGGGATAATTCACGATGCCTTCCAAATCCTCATGGATGGCTCCAGATTGCTTCATATCTTCGTCGTCGATCGTAACCCAACTGATTTTTCCGTCCTCACTCATTTGCAGCCCATTCAACGCTATTGTCAATAGTCGAATTTGCGGCAGTGTCATCTCTTCTAACAATAATTGAGACAATCCCGGACCATCCACCCCATATTTCAATAAATCGGAGGCAATAGCCATGACGCTCGGAGATGTGCTGGAATAACGAAAGCCACCTGTATCAGTAAGTAGCCCCGTATAAATCGCAGTCGCGATATCATGATCCAGCCTTAGATTCAACCATTTCACAAAATCATATAATACCTGAACCGTAGCAGCAGCCCCGGGTACAATTAAGTTAATGCTTCCAAATCCATCGTTTGTAGGATGATGATCAATGTTCAAAATTTCCGCGTCAGATGCAAAATAATCGCTTGTCTTCCCCACACGGCGGAAATCAGCACAATCTATGCAAATAATATGCTTATAGGGCTTGCTTAGAGGGGTTACTGACAGATCCATGATGCGATCCGAATGCAGCAAGTAAGACATACGCTGAGGAATTGGTCCTTCATTAACCATAACGTAATTCTTACCCAGACATGAGAGAAGCCAGCCCACCACAAGGGTAGAACTGACTGCATCTCCATCCGGCTGTACATGCGACACTACCAGGAAATCATCATGATCCTTCAGAAACTGCTCTACCTGTCGGAACTCCTGTTCATTGGCCTGCATTGCCGTCTCCTTTTAAATTCATTTATCCTCGTCTTGCGTAATCTCGCCAAGCAACTTCTCAATGCGGCTGCCGTATTCAATCGACTCATCGACTTTAAAAATCAACTCCGGTGTGTGACGTAGACGCATCCGCTTGCCGAGTTCAGTTCGTAGGAAACCGATCGCTTTCTCGAGCCCCTTTAGCGAATCGGCCTTCTTCTCCTCATCGCCAAATACGCTAATATATACTCTAGCTTGCGATAAATCGTTTGTAACGTCCACGCCGGTCACCGTTACAAATCCGATGCGAGGATCTTTGACTTCATTCTGGATGAGCAGGCTAAGTTCTTTCTTAATCTGTTCGCCTACCCGTCCGACACGATTTCTAGCCATTGTTGTCACCTCACCTTACTTACGCTCAACGGCCTCCATGATAAATGCTTCGATAATGTCGCCCTCTTTAATATCATTAAAGTTATCGAGTGTAATACCGCACTCGTAACCTTGAGCGACTTCTTTCGCATCGTCCTTGAAACGCTTGAGCGAATCAATTTTGCCCTCATATACAACGATACCGTCACGAACGAGGCGTGTTTCGGCATTACGCGTAATTTTACCGGAGGTCACCATACAGCCAGCAATCGTACCGACTCTGCTGAGCTTGAATGTATCGCGCACTTCGGCATGACCGATAACAACCTCTTTATATTCGGGATCCAGCATCCCTTTCATCGCTTGTTCAATCTCTTCAATCGCTTTATAAATAACGCGGTGAAGACGAATATCTACCTTCTCCTGCTCGGCTGTAGCTTTCGTCTGATTATCCGGACGAACGTTAAAGCCAATGACGATCGCATTAGAAGCGGCTGCGAGAATAATGTCCGATTCTGTGATGGCACCCGCGCCGCTGTGAATAATTTTCACGCGTACGCCTTCCACTTCGATTTTCTCCAGGGAGCCCTTGAGTGCCTCGACCGAACCCTGCACGTCTGCTTTAATGATGACATTCAGATCTTTAATTTCGCCATCCTTAATGTGGCGGAACAGGTCGTCAAGCGTAACCCGGGTATTGCCGCCAAGCTCAGATTGACGTTGAGTAATCGCACGCTTATCAGCGATGGAACGGGCTTTGCGCTCGTCCTCAAAGACCATGAACGGGTCGCCAGCCAACGGGACTTCAGTCAGACCGGTAATTTCCACCGGCGTGGAAGGCCCAGCTTCTTTCAAACGACGGCCTTTATCATTGACCATCGCACGAATCCGTCCAAAGCAGTTCCCGGCAACAAATGCATCGCCGACCTTCAGCGTACCATGCTGCACAAGCACGCGAGCAACTGGACCGCGGCTCTTATCCAACTCGGCCTCAATTACTGCACCGCGAGCACGTTTATCCGGATTTGCTTTATATTCATTGACCTCAGCTACAAGCAGGATCATTTCGAGTAAATCTTCCAATCCCATTCTTTGCTTCGCAGACACGTTTACAAAGATGGTATCTCCGCCCCACTCTTCCGGTACGAGACCATGTTCAGTCAGTTCTTGCTTCACCTTATCCGGATTAGCCGTCGGTTTATCAATTTTGTTGACAGCCACAATAATCGGAAGACCGGCGGCTTTCGCATGGCTAACCGCTTCTACGGTTTGCGGCATGACGCCGTCATCTGCAGCTACTACGATAATTGTAATATCAGTCAATTGCGCACCGCGGGCACGCATCGCTGTAAACGCTTCGTGACCCGGAGTATCCAAGAATGTAATTTTCTTATTATTAATCTCTACCTGATAAGCACCGATATGCTGGGTAATGCCTCCAGCTTCACCACTGCTGACATTCGTGGAGCGAATGGCATCAAGAAGCGTTGTTTTACCATGGTCAACGTGCCCCATAATCGTCACTACTGGAGGCCGCTCCAACAAATCCGCTTCATCATCGTTCTCTTCCAATGTCTCGAAGCGATCTTCCTCTACCGGAATCTTCACTTCAACCTCTACCCCGAACTCGCCGGCCAGCAGTAAGATCGTGTCGATGTCCAATTCCTGGTTAATCGTCGCCATGACGCCGAGCATAATCAGCTTCTTGATGACTTCTGAAGCGTCTTTATGCAGCAGCTTGGCTGCTTCGCCAACCGTCATATTGCCGCGAACGATAATTTTCTTCGGTGTGTTATCGATTTTCTCGCGCGGCGGCTGCTGTGGAGCGTTCTTGCCACGGCCACCTTTTCCGCCACGATTGTTCTTATAATTACCAGGTCTATTATCGTCAAAACGTCTTTGGCCTGGTCTGTTGTTATTCCCCTTGCGTTGGCCTTGTCCTTGGCTTCTACCGTCATTCGACTGTCCCGGACGTGCCGGAGCTCCTTGGCTACGATTGGAGGCGGCTGCATTCCCCGATCCTTGACCAGGACGGGAAGCCCCCGAGTTTGCATTCGTTCGTTGTCCGCCTTGGCTCGAACCTCGAGTCGCTTGAGAATTATTTCGATTTCCCTGCTGATTTCCGCCGCTTGGACGGTTATTTCTTTCCTGCGTTGCTTGTGTTCCTCCCGCTTGGGAGGATGTATTTGCGTTTTGCGTTCTATTATTCATACTTACCTGCTTTTCTTGTTGATTTTTGGTATTGCTTGGCGTGTTGCTGCTTGTTCTAAGGCTCTGACCTTGATCTTCACGCTGGCCGGCACCCGCACCGGCCCCAGTTTTCGGCGTTTGGCTTCCTCCTGCGGAAGCTGGTGCCGACGATTTAGCTGTAGATTTAGTAGGTTCGGAACCTTCTCTTTTAGCAGCGGCACTACTTTTAATATCTTTGAAAAACTGCTCTACCCGCGATACGGCATCATTCTCCATTACGCTCATGTGATTGTTAACGGGGATATTAAGCCGTTTAAGAATCGTAATAATTTCCTTACTGCTCATATTGAGCGATTTCGCGTATTCATACACCCTGAGCTTATCTTTGTTCTCTTGTTTACTCAATATACTCCACCTCCGACGTTTTCACGATCGTTTTCCGAATCATATCGGCAAATCCCTGATCGATCAGAGCCAGAACGACCCGTTCCGGCTTACCGACACTTGAACCAAGCTGTTCTCGGTCGTACCCGATGATCAATGGAACTTTATAGGTTGCGCACTTGTCGCGAAATTTCTTACGAGCATTCGCAGACGCATCCTCCGCAACGATGACGAGCTTAGCTTCTCCAGAGCGCACCGCCTTAAGGACACTTTCATCTCCGGTGACTACTTTACCTGCTCGCATCGCAAGACCAAGCCCGGACAGCACTTTACTCATCGGCATCCTCTTCCCGATCGCGTTCAGCGATAAAGTCCACCTCTACCGCAAGGAAGTCTCGTGCCAACTGTTCATAAACTTCTGCGCCAACCGGCGACTTAAGCGCCCTGTCTAAAGCCCGGTTCCTATGAGCCAGCTTAAAACAGGACTCTTGGCCGCATAAGTAAGCACCGCGGCCTGACTTCTTGCCCGTCAGATCAATCGAGACGTCTCCTTCTGGAGAACGCACGATCCGGATCAATGATTTCTTAGGCTTCATTTCATTGCAAGCCACACACTTGCGCAGTGGTATTTTTCTAGGTTTCATTTCCTTCGCCCCCCGTCCATACTTGCATTAGAGGTTATTTTTAGTCGACGGAAACGGAATCCTGCGGCAATTCGCCTGAGTCTGTTTTTTCTCTTCCAAATTCCTCTTCCGCTTGACTCTCGCTCTTAATATCGATTTTCCATCCTGTCAGCTTGGCCGCAAGACGGGCATTCTGCCCTTTAATACCGATAGCAAGTGAGAGCTGATAGTCAGGAACGATCACGCGGGCCATCTTCTCCGCTTCGAACACCTGAACTTCAAGCACCTTCGAAGGGCTAAGCGCATTGGCTACGTATTCCTCAACACTTTCGGAATAACGCACAATGTCGATCTTCTCACCGCGCAGCTCACCCACGATTGTTTGAACACGAGTACCCTTGGGACCGACACAAGAACCGACCGGATCTACTTCACTATTACGAGAGTATACCGCGATCTTGGAACGGAAACCTGCTTCCCGGGCCACAGAGCGAATTTCTACGACGCCGTCAAAAATTTCCGGCACCTCAAGCTCGAACAGTCGCTTAAGCAGTCCCGGATGCGTACGAGAAAGTAATATTTGCGGTCCCTTGGTCGTATTCTCTACCTTAGTAATGTAAGCCTTTATCCGGTCCCCATGTTTAAACTTTTCATTAGGCATAAGTTCATTAAGCGGAAGATGGGCCTCGATTTTGCCAAGATCCACATATACGTTGCGCTGATCCTGACGCTGGACGATCCCGGTAACGATATCCTCTTCCTTCTCGACAAAAGCATTGTAAATCAATCCCCGCTCAGCTTCACGGATGCGCTGGGTCACGACCTGCTTGGCCGTCTGTGCAGCGATACGACCGAAATCACGAGGCGTTACTTCAATCTCGGAGATATCATCCAGTTGAAAGTTGGGATTAATCTCACGAGCAGCGGGCAGAGAAATTTCGGTCCGCGGATCAAGCACCTCTTCCACGACAAGCTTGCGGGCATAAACTTTAATCGCCCCGGTATGGCGATTCATGTCGACACGAACGTTCTGCGCCGTGTTAAAATTGCGTTTGTAGCTGGAAATCAGAGCAGCTTCAATCGCTTCGAACAAAATATCTTTGCTGATTCCTTTTTCCCTTTCCAACTCATTTAAGGCTTCAATAAAATCCATACTCATTTGCCTCGAGCTCCCCCTTTCATATTCCCGAATAGGTCATTTAAAAAATGATGGCCAACCTTGCGCTGGCAACTTTGCTATATGGAATGGCATAATCCTTCTTCCCGACCGTGATGACAAGCTCATCATTATCAAAAGAAAGAAGCCGGCCTTCAAATTCCTTCAGACCATCTACCGGTTCATATGTAGTTACAAATACATCCTTGCCGACTGCATTACGAACATCCTCAGCCTTTTTGAGCGGCCGTTCCGCCCCGGGTGAAGAGACTTCAAGAAAATAAGCGGACGGAATCGGATCCTCCGCGTCCAGCTTCTCGCTCAAATATTCGCTGACACGGCCGCAATCATCGATATCGATGCCTCCATCCTTGTCAACAAAGACGCGCAAAAACCAATTTCTTCCTTCCTTCACGTATTCCACGTCTACCAGTTCAAAGCCGTTCTCCTGCAAAAAGGGCAGAACCATCTCTTCTACGGTCGCTTTGATCTTCGGTGTGCTCAAGCGTACATACCTCCATAAAATTCATCCTATATACCAAAGAGTAAAGAGTGGGTTTCCCCACTCTTTAAACAACGGCTCTATCTCCATGATTACCAAAAAAATTATAACATAGTCCGGCATGAGTGACAAGTAAAACACCTTTACTGGGCAGACATAAGACAATCACATAAGAGCGCACTTCCTGTCGCTCACGATATGGTGATCCCCGTCCATAAACATATTGCAACAGCTTAGAATAAGGAAAGCTGGTTGCTTTCAGGTAGTCCCCGGAAACACCCCATCGTATTCAGCAGCTCCACGACTGTCTTCGACGCCTTTGATTTCTGCTGAAAGTCTTCGATGGAAAGAAACTCGCCTTGCTCCTTCGCGGCTGCGATATTTCTAGCTGCATTATCGCCGATTCCGGCGAGGGCCGAAAACGGTGGAATCAAGGAATCGCCATCCACAATAAAACGAGTGGCATCCGAGCGGTAAAGGTCAATATTTTTGAATCGGAAGCCGCGGGCCGTCATTTCAAGCGCCATTTCTAGAATCGGCAGCATATTCCGCTCCTTCGGAAGCGCCTGAAACCCTTTTTGCTCAATCTCCTCGATCTTACGATAGATCGCCTCATAGCCTTGACAGAACAACTCGATATCAAAATCTTCCCCGCGCACCGAGAAATAGGTCGCATAATACTCAATTGGGTGGTAGAGCTTGAAATAAGCTGTACGCACTGCGGATATAACATAAGCCGCCGCATGCGCCTTCGGGAACATGTACTGGATCTTGAGGCATGAATCGATATACCACTGCGGAACCTTGCATCTCTTCATCTCATCGATCCACTCTTGGGTAAGCCCCTTTCCTTTACGCACGCTTTCGGTAATTTTAAACGCAAGGCCAGCATCCATCCCAGCTTTATAG
The DNA here is from genome assembly GCF_003931855.1 of Paenibacillus lentus. Lineage (NCBI taxonomy): Bacteria > Bacillati > Bacillota > Bacilli > Caryophanales > Paenibacillaceae > Paenibacillus > Paenibacillus lentus. The sequence continues at coordinate 3,920,096 of NZ_CP034248.1, forward strand.
ATCAGATACAGCATGATATCATCCCGACAACCGATAACCGTCTTAATATTGCAAGTTCCGTTTTTGATCAGTTCCTGAGCGTTGCCGAGCCACACTCCCGTACCATGAGACAATCCTGATATTTGCAGAAGGTCTGCAAAGGAAGATGGCTGCGATTCTACCAACATCTGACGCACAAATTTTGTTCCCATCTCTGGTACTCCGTAGGTCGCTACCGGTGTGCGAATCTGCTCCGCCGTGACGCCCAGTGCTTCCGTTGAGTTGAACATGCTCATAACCTTCGGATCGTTCATCGGAATCGTCGTCGGATCGACTCCAGTCAAATCCTGTAGCATTCGCATCATCGTCGGATCATCGTGACCGAGAATATCAAGCTTTAGCAGGTTCGCATCGAAAGCATGGTAGTCAAAATGCGTTGTCTTCCATTCAGCGTTGACATCGTCCGCAGGATACTGAACCGGCGTGATGTCCTCCACCTCGATGTAATCGGGAACGACGACGATCCCGCCGGGGTGCTGACCCGTGCTCCGCTTCACGCCGGTACAGCCTGACGCTAAGCGATTCAGCTCAGCGCCACGCCACTGCTTATGATGCTCTTCCTCATATTTTTTTGCAAAGCCAAACGCCGTTTTCTCGGCCACCGTGCCGATTGTACCGGCGCGAAACACGCTTTTCTCGCCGAACATCTCTTTTGTAAAGTTATGGGCATGTGGCTGATATTCCCCCGAAAAGTTCAAGTCGATATCGGGAACCTTGTCGCCCTTAAATCCTAGAAATGTCTCAAAGGGGATATCCTGACCCTCGCCCTTCAATTTCTCACCGCACTTCGGACAAGGCTTATCCGGAAGGTCGAATCCACTTGGTACGCTTCCGTCAAGGAACCATTCGCTATGCTTGCACTCCGCATTCAGACAAATATAATGTGCTGGAAGCGGGTTAACCTCCGAAATTCCGAGGAATGTCGCAACGACCGAGGAACCAACCGAACCCCGGGAGCCCACCAGATAGCCGTCCCTATTCGATTTCTTAACAAGTCGTTCGGAAATCAGATAGTTGGCAGAGAAACCGTATTTTATAATCGGCTCAAGCTCCTTCTCCAGACGTTGGACGACAACTTCTGGCAAATCTTCGCCATAAATCGATTTGGCCGTATCATAACAGGTATTGCGAATTTCTTCATCGGCCCCTTCAAGAATCGGGGTAAAGAGCTTATCCGGGAACAATTCCAGTTCCTCGAAAGTGTCCGCTAGCTCGGACGTATTTTTAACAACCACTTCGTAGGCTTTCTCTTCCCCAAGAAATTGAAATTCCTCCAGCATCTCTTCAGTCGTTCTAAAATGAGCATCTGGCTTGCGTATATCTTTAAGCGGACTAAAGCCGGTAATTCCGTGAATCGTAATATCCCGGTAAATTTTGTCGCGAGGCTCCAAATAGTGCACGTTGCCGGTAGCTACTACCGGCTTACCGAGCTTAAAGCCGATTTCGCATACTTTACGGAGCGCCGTCTCCAGCTCTTGGACACTTCCGACGAGCCCTTTGTCCACAAGGTGCATGTACATCGTTAGCGGCTGAATTTCCAGTACATCGTAAAATTCAGCCACTCGCTCTGCTTCCTCTACTGATTTATTCAGGACAGTCTCGAAGAACTCACCTTTTTCGCAGCCTGATAAAATAAGCAACCCTTCCCTTAATTCGGCAAGCTTCGATTTAGGAATACAGGCAACTCTTTTGAAGTATTCGGTATGAGACAACGATACTAATTTGTAGAGATTTTTCTTCCCAGTTGTATTAAGCGCATAAATACAGCAGTGGAATGGCCGGGCATTCGACAAATCCTTGCCTACCTTAGCGTTAAGCTGATCCAACGTCTTATAGCCTTCAATTTTTACCGCATCCTCCAGAAGCCCGTTAAGAATTTCACCAAGTGCCAAAGTATCGTCGATCGCCCGGTGATGATTCTCAAGCGATACCTTATATTTGGCTGCCAAAGTGTTGAGGCGGTGATTCTTCATCGTAGGAAACAGCATCCGGGCCAGCTCAAGCGTATCCAACACCGGATTATTCAGCTGAGATAGCCCCAATTCCTTCAGCTTTGCATTTACAAAGTCGATATCGAATCTGGCATTATGGGCAACTAGTATGGCATCGCCAACAAATTCGACAAATTCCTTCAGGACAGGCTCTACGTCAGGAGCATCCTTCACCATGTCATCGTTAATATTCGTCAATTGCTGAATATTGTATGGAATGCGAACATGGGGATTGACGAATGTCGCATAACGGTCAACTTCCTTACCTTCCACCATTTTGACCGCGGCTATTTCAATGATCTTGTTTTGCGTAACCGATAAGCCCGTCGTCTCAATATCGAATACGATATAAGTAGCGCCCTTTAAATCATCCGATCGTGGATTCAATACGACGGCAACATCATCATTTACGACGTTGGCCTCGAGTCCATAAATCATTTTGATCCCATGCTTGCCTGCTGCTTTGACCGCTTCCGGGTAGCTTTGAATCCCGCCATGATCTGTCACAGCAATCGCTTTATGCCCCCATTTTGCCGCTGTCTTAATATACTCACCAATGGGGGTTACTGCATCCATCGTACTCATGGTTGAATGCAGGTGGAATTCGACGCGCTTCTCCGGGGCATTATCCTTGCGGCTTGGCGGTGAAGGCACTTCGTTAACGTCTGAAGGTATCATAACAAGTTCTGGAACTTGCATGAAGCGATCCATTTCCACCCGGCCGCGAGCCCTGATCCATTTGCCATTAGCCAGTTGATTCATTACTTTCAAGTCTTCCTTATTCTTGGCAAACATCTTCATCTGCAAGGAGTCCGTGTAATCGGTCAAATTGAATATAAATAGAGTATTCCCATTACGAAGCTCTTTGCGATCCAGGCCAAAAATCATGCCCTGAATCGTAATCTTCTTCTCTTCATCCTGAATTTCCTGAAGCGGAACGGGCTGCTCCTTAATATCATACCCGACCTGCAGTTTGATGACTTCCCCAGCATCCTCTTCCGGTGGAGCTTCCACCGCCATGCTCTCCATCATCTGCTGAATAAAATCCCGTTCTTCCTCAACAATGCGCTGTTGAAATTCCTCAAAAGCCTCAGCACTATTCTTCCCCGTCTGAAGCTTCACGCGCAGAGTCAGGGCGAAATATGTTTCGTAGAAGGACACGATATAACGATCGATATTCTTCTTCTTAGCGAGCTCAAGAGCCATATCGTCAGTAAGGGTAATCGTTAGCAGATCCCCCTCGGTTTCGTAAATAGCCCGGGCCATCCAGCCATTCACTGAGGGCACTTCACGCTGCACCCACTCGAGGAACAGCTTCCAATATTCCGACACAATATCGGCGGCCGCTGCATCTTTTCCATAGCGAAATTCAAACGAGATTTGAGCGATATGCTCCAGTCGTTCTTTCACACGCAAACAAAAAGTACGATAAGCCTGAGCGGGAACGAGCGTGTCTTTGCAAATCACAATCTTCCACTCCCTGTTGCTGCGACTTACTTCCACCTGCTCGATCCACCCGTCCAAGAAATAAGGATTTATTAATCCATCAGGCATTTCCGCTTGCTGCATTAACAATTCCAGCCTCTGTCTCTTCTCCCCAACTGCGGTCATGATATCCTCCCCTTGATACATTCCTCAATATGAGGTTAAGGTACTCGCTGTTTAAGAAATCCTATGATTTAAAAAAGAGAGCTTCCGTTACGAGGTCCGAGCGGGAATCATGCCCACCCGGCAGCTCACTGCCGAAAGCCCTCCTATGCTATATTACCTATATTACTAACCTAACCAGTGACAAATCAGCTACTGTAGGGAGCTTTTTCGCCAAACACGATAAATCAGTATGCTCTTGCAAAAACAACAGTGTGCTGAGCCTTTTCACCACATACAAGACACTTCGACTTCTTCGTTGCCGGCTCAAAAGGAATATTGCGGCTGGTTGCACCTGTCTCATCTTTGACATGCTTCTCGCAAGCCTCCGATCCACACCAGCCAGCCAGCGTGAAACCACGCTTCTCCTCAATGCTCGCTTTCATCTCATCAAGTGTATCTACACTGTAGAAGTGCTCATCGCGGAAGGCTTTTGCCCGCTCATACATTTCATTATGAACCTGCTCCAGCATCACCTGAACTTCTTCCACAAGTTTGTCCTGTTGCACGACCTTCTTCTCACCGGAAATCCGGGAGACGAGTACACAGACTCCATTGTCCATATCACGAGGGCCAATCTCTAAACGAACCGGCACGCCGCGCATTTCATATTCATTGAACTTCCAACCTGGACGCACGTCAGCGCGATCATCCATACCGACACGAATGCCCGCTTTCTTCAACTCGGCAAACAGCTCGTCTGCCCGGCCAATAACAGCATCCCGCGTTTTTGGCGGTCCGATCGGAATAATCATAACCTGCTTAGGCGCAACCTTCGGCGGTAAGGCAAGTCCTCGATCATCTCCATGCACCATAATGAGCGAGCCGATCAAGCGGGTACTCACTCCCCAAGAGGTGGTATGAACATATTCCTGAACGTTGTCCCGGTTCAAATATTGAATATTAAAAGCGACGGCAAAATTCGTTCCAAGGTAATGAGAAGTACCCGCTTGCACCGCCCGACCATCCTTCATCATCGCTTCAATCGAATACGTATCCACCGCCCCGGCAAACTTCTCCGAAGGTGTCTTCTGCCCGACAATGACGGGAATGGCCAAATAATTTTCAACGAAGTCACGGTAGATCTCCAGCATTTGCATCGTTTCTTCTCGAGCTTCCTGCTCATTCTCATGGGCCGTATGACCTTCCTGCCACAGGAACTCACTCGTCCGCAAAAACGGCAATGTCCGCTTTTCCCAACGAACGACGTTGGCCCATTGGTTAATCAGAACCGGCAAATCCCGGTAGGATTGGATCCATTTCTCGTACATATGGCCAATCATCGTTTCCGAGGTTGGGCGAATAGCCAAACGCTCCTCTAACTTCTCGCCTGCCGCCTCTGTTACCCAAGGAAGCTCGGGATTAAATCCCTCGACATGCTCCTTCTCCTTCTGAAAGAAAGTCTCTGGAATAAAGAGTGGAAAATACGCATTGCGATGCCCTGTCTCTTTGAAGCGACGATCCAACTCTTCCTGGATGTGCTCCCATATTTCGTAACCGTCGGGCTTGAATACGATACAACCGCGCACTGGCGAATAATCCATCAAGTCTGCTTTTTTGATGACATCAATATACCAGCGTGAGAAATCCTCACTTTGCGGGGTAATCTCCGTTACGAACTGCTTCTCCTCGTTTGCCATTAAAACCTTGTCCTCCTGTTAAAAACAACTTTATTTTGAAGCACCGAATAAACCTATTTTAATTGGTTAACTCTGTATCAACCGCAATATATCATTATACGTCACCGCGAGCATAAGCAAGAACAGTGCAGCGAAGCCGATAAAATGCACCAAGCCTTCACGGTTAGGATCCACCGGTTTGCCACGCAGCGCTTCAACCCCCAAGAATATAAGTCGGCTTCCATCCAGGGCAGGAATCGGCAATAAGTTAAAGATCCCTAAGTTCAGGCTTATTATTGCTGTCCAAAACACAAAATCGGTAAACCCTTGCTTTACAATTTTACTTGTTGCTTCAATCATACCAACCGGCCCGGCCAAATCATTCATGGAGAATCGGGCAACCAGTTGCTGTAAGCTAGAGAAAATCAGCTTGCTCATGCTTGTCATTTTTTCGGCAGCTACGGTAAATGTCTCACTGAAGGAAGCGCTGCGCGTCTCGAAATAAGTGACAACGACCGCGCCGATCTTGCCGCCTTCCTCATTCTCCACAGGCCGCGGAGTAACATTAATCGTTAACAGTTCATCTCCACGCCGGACCGTCCAATTCATCGGGATGTCCTTGGAGCCGGAAATCGTTTCGATCAGCTTGGTTGCGTCTGTACCTACAGGTACGCCGTTAATTGACTCAATAACGTCACCCTTCTTAAGACCTGCCTCAAAGGCGGGCCTTTGCTCTATGATATCCCCGAGTTCCAGATGCTCCGGTTCATCCAGCGGAATGCCCGCCATTTGCGTATGAAGTGCAAACAGTACAAATGCTAGAAGAAAGTTCATCAAAGGCCCGGCAAAAATGGACAACGCACGCTGTCCTACTGTCTTGCTGCCATATTGACGGTCACGGGGCGCAATTTGCGTCTCACTGCCTTTCACGACGATCATGGCCTGCGGATGAACCCGGTAGGAGATAACTTCCCCGTCGACGTCAAGCACGATTCGCAGTCGATCTTCAAGGTCCACCTCTTGTATTTCACCACGGATTACATTCTTACGGTTGTCCAGGCGATCGAGATAAATTTTGCGAACCTCGTCCCCTTCTATTCGCAGGGCTACGGTTTGTCCGGTCTGAATTTGAACGAGCTCCGGATCCTCACCAGCCATCCTCGCATATCCGCCAAAAGGCAGCAATCGAAGCGTGAATTGGGTTTCGTCTCTTCGATAAGAGAACAATTTCGGCCCGAAACCAATCGCGAATTCACGTACCAATATACCCGCTCGTTTGGCAAAATAGTAATGTCCCCACTCATGTACTGTAACGATAATAAAGAACATGAATACTGTCAAAAATATGATCTTCAGTAATTCCAATCGAAAGCATCCTCCTTTTGGCCACAGATCGTCCAATTCATTTAGATTATCATTATTCTCCGATCAGGCACAAGAGAATACCAATATGGAAACTTTTTCATACCGTGATCGGGGTGATCACAATGATGCAGCCATAGCTCTAGCCCACTGATCGGCAGCTTGAATCGTCTCTAGATCGGCTTCTTGTTGAGGTATATGCCTGGAGAGTACGGTTTCGATAATCGTTTCAATCTGCAGAAATGGAATTTCTCGCTTCATAAAACGGGCGACCGCCACTTCATTAGCTGCATTGAACACCGTCGTCGCCGTCCCTCCTATTTTACCACATTCAAAGGCAAGTCTTAAACAAGGGAATCGTTCGTAATCCATCTCTTTAAAATGGAGCTTGCCCACCTCTGCCAGCGATAGCCGCTTGGATGCGGAAGGAAATCTTGCAGGGTAAGTCATGGCATATTGAATCGGTATCCGCATATCCGGAGTACCAAGCTGAGCAATCACGCTCCCATCACGATATTCAACGAAAGAGTGGATAATGCTCTCCGGATGCAGGAGCACATTTATTTTGTCATAAGGAAGACCGAAGAGCCAATGCGCCTCAATGACTTCCAATCCTTTGTTGACCATCGTGGCCGAATCTATCGTAAGCTTGGCCCCCATTGACCAGTTCGGATGCTTCAGCGCATCCTCCAGCGTTACATCCTTAAGCTGCTCCCGCGTCAAATGACGGAAAGAACCACCCGAAGCCGTCAAAGTGATTTGTTCAACATCATCTAGACTCTCACCTTGCAAGCATTGAAAGATGGCAGAGTGCTCACTATCTACAGGAAGTAATGCAACGCCTTTTTGTTTAGCCAATCCTGTAACGATATGCCCTGCCGTCACAAGCGTTTCCTTATTGGCGATTCCGATCGTTTTCCCTTCAGTAATGGCGGCTAACGTCGGCGGTAATCCCGCACTGCCTACAATCGCACTGAGCACAAAATCTGCATCGGTGCCTGCCGCTACTTCAACTAAGCCATGCTCGCCGTAGAAGAGCTCGACTCCAGCCGGAATCAGGGGAGCTATTTGATCCGCCAACTGCTTATTTCCAATCGAAGCCTTCTTCGGACGAAACGCATTGACCTGCTGAACAAATAGATCGATATTCGTTCCGGCAGCTATACCTTCCACGACAAATTGATCAGGATGTTGTCTAACGACATCTAATGTTTGCGTTCCAATCGATCCTGTGGAACCAATGACAGCTATTTTTCTCATAACATACCTCGCATGATTTAGATGACTATTCTGACGGCAGTCTTAAAATCGTTCAACGATTAAATTCTCAATAGTAAGGAAGCAGCATTAGAATATGTACAAACGGAAACACCACAACCCAACTATCACAGCGATCAAGAATGCCGCCATGACCCGGCAGAAGTTTGCCTGAATCTTTGATTCCGTAGACTCGTTTGTAGGCAGATTGAATTAAATCACCAAGCTGTCCCACTACAGCAGCCGCCATGCCAAGCAGTAGAGCCCGTCCAATCGAAAGAAGCCCGTCAGAGAATAGGGAAAACAGTACTGCTGCAACAACGGCAAGCACGATACCGCCGATCGCTCCCTCCACAGTTTTATTCGGGCTGATAGCAGGCCAAAGCTTATTTTTCCCAAATCTTCTTCCAGTGAAATATGCCCCCGCATCACTGCTCCAGATCGCAGCCAGCATAAGGAACGTCCAAAATACGCCTTGTCCGTCCGGTGTTATCCGCGTAATCGCAATGGCTGAAAAACCGATCCCAATATAGGCTGTGCCAAGAAACAATATCGCGGCCTGACTAACCGGGAATTCATTTTTGCTAAATACTGTAACTGCCAAAAACAGGAACATCATTAACCACAGGGCAGGCAATACCTCAAGCGGCATGTTCAGACCCAGCAGGCTCCAAGGAAATGTCATATAGAGTATACATAAATAACCGAGAATTGCAGCGCCTCTGAAAGCCGGCAATTTGATCATACGCACAAACTCATAATAACCAACCAAAGCCATCGCCATAATAAGAAGTTGATACCCTAGCCCACCGAGCAGGCACATGCCTAGAAAAAAAACGCCAGCAATCAGTCCTGTAATTAACCGTGTCTTCAACCTTCCACACCTTCTATCCTGCTATGATAACCCACCATAGCGACGCGTACGCCGCTGATATTCGGCGACCGCTTCTAACAGCTGCTCGCGACCGAATTCAGGCCAATATAAGTCCGTAAACCACAATTCACTATAAGCCACCTGCCAGAGCATAAAATTGCTAAGCCGGAGCTCCCCTCCCGTGCGAATAAGCAAGTCAGGATCGCTCATTCCACAAGACAACAAGTTGGAATCGACCATTTCTTCTGTAATGTCATCCGGGGACAATTGTCCATCCCGAACCTTACGCGCGATCACCTTCATACTCTCCGTCATTTCACGACGACTGCCATAATTCAATGCAAAATTCAGTATAAGGCCGGTATTATCCTTCGTCCGAGAGATCGCTTCCTCCATGGCTTCAATCGTATGCTTAGGGAGATTATCCGTATGTCCCATCATCCGAACCTGGACGTTCTTCTCAATAAGCTCCTCTAGTTCGAGTGCCAGAAATTCCTGCGGCAGCGACATCAGGAAATCCACCTCTTCCTTTGGCCGCTTCCAATTCTCTGTGGAGAACGCATATAAGGTCAAGATTCGAATGCCGAGCTCATCTGCAGCAATAGTGGCTCGTTTCACAGCCTTCATACCGTTGCGATGTCCAACCACACGCGGCAGTCCTAATCTGCGAGCCCAACGCCCATTCCCATCCATAATAATGGCAACATGCTCTGGAATGTTGTCGTCTTGCAATATTTCTGCAGTACGCTTCCCCTTATTTTTCCACCAGGATTGAAATAACTTGATCATTCCTCTTCCTCCAGCCGGTGACGAAAAAGAGACAAACCCCACCGTAAAAGGAGGGGCCGCTTTTCGTCTCTTAAACTTCCATAATCTCTTTTTCTTTCGAAGCGAGTACTTTATCGACTTCCGCAATAAATTTATCCGTCGTCTTCTGGATATCATCTTGATGACGGCGAGATTCATCTTCCGAGATTTCCGTTTTTTCAAGCTTCTTGATATCATCATTGGCATCACGACGGATGTTGCGGATCGCAACCTTCGCTTCTTCACCGTATTTCTTCGTCATTTTGACCAGATCAACGCGGCGTTCTTCCGTTAGCGGTGGAATCGACAGTCGAATGATCGAGCCATCGTTAGCGGGCGTAAGTCCCAGATCGGACTTCTGAATCGCTCGCTCAATTTCAGCCAGGGATGACTTATCCCAAGGCTGGATCATCAGCGTACGTGAATCTGGCGTGTTGATATTCGCCAACTGGTTAATCGGCGTCGGCGTTCCATAATAATCGACTTGAATACGATCCAGCAATGAAGGCGCCGCTCTACCGGCACGCAGCGTTGCTAAATCTCTTTTTAAAGACTGAATCGCCTTATCCATACGTTCTTCAGCATTACTCTTAATCGATTGTGGCATTAATCTACACTTCCTTTCACAGTCGTTCCGATTTTCTCACCAAGGACTACTCGTTTAATGTTGTCTTGTTCCGTAATTGCAAACACAATGAGCGGGATGTCATTGTCCATGCACAGTGAAGATGCTGTAGAGTCCATAACGCCCAGATTTTTATTGAGCACTTCCATATAGGTCAACATTTCATACTTTTCTGCGGACGGATCAACAAATGGATCCGCAGAGTATACGCCATCGACTTTATTTTTAGCCATCAAAATCACTTCAGCTTCAATTTCAGCGGCGCGCAAAGCTGCTGTCGTATCCGTTGAGAAGAATGGATTACCCGTGCCAGCAGCGAAAATAACGACCCGCCCCTTCTCCAAATGCCTAATCGCCCGGCGCCGTATGTATGGCTCAGCGATTTGCTGCATAGCAATCGAGGTCTGTACGCGTGTAGGCACATCGATTTGTTCAAGCGCATCTTGCAATGCAAGTGAGTTCATGACTGTTGCCAACATCCCCATATAGTCCGCCGTAGCACGGTCAATACCCTTTGCACTGCCCGCAATACCGCGCCATATGTTGCCCCCGCCGCAAACGATAGCGACCTGTACGCCCAGCTCAACGACTTCTTTCACCTGCTCGGCAATCGACGAGATGGTTTCCGCATCGATTCCATATCCATTTTGACCGGCTAACGATTCCCCGCTAACCTTCAAGACAACACGTTTAAAAACTGGCTGCTCCAATTGTATACCCTCCACTTTAGATGAACCCTCTTAGAGGTTACCTGGAAAGGCGGTGACAAAAGTCCGCCTACCCAGGCTCACACAATTAAGGGCGTTTGGTTAAAAAAGAAGGAACACACCGTGTTCCATCTCGCTATAACATTTAATTTAACAAACTCTTATTGATTCACTTGGGACATAACTTCTTCTACGAAGTTATCCACTTTTTTCTCGAGTCCTTCGCCAAGCTCATAACGAACGAAACGACGGATCGAGATGTTCTCGCCGATCGTTGCGATTTTCTCGTTAAGCAATGTAGCAATTGTTTTGTCAGGATCTTTAACGAAGGTTTGCTCCATCAAGCAATATTCTTCGTAGTATTTAGAAATACGTCCTTCAACCATTTTTTCAACGATTTTCTCAGGTTTACCTTCGTTGAGTGCTTGAGCTTTCAGGATTTCCTTCTCTTTTTCGATCTCCTCTGCCGGAACATCTTCGCGACGAACATAACGAGGGCTTGACGCAGCAATATGGAGCGCGATATCGCGTACGAATTCTTTAAATTGATCCGTCAAAGCAACGAAGTCAGTTTCACAGTTCACTTCAACGAGAACGCCGATTCGGCCACCAGCATGGATGTAGGATTCTACGACACCTTCAGTCGCAATACGTCCAGCTTTTTTCGCAGATGCAGCCAAACCTTTCTCACGAAGAAATTCAATTGCTTTCTCGATATCACCATTCATTTCTTCAAGCGCTTTTTTGCAATCGAGCATCCCTGCACCCGTTTTTTCACGTAGTTCTTTTACCGCTTTTGCATCAACTGCCATTATTATTCCCTCCACATCGTTAATTAGGACGAAATCCGTGAATTTATCCAGAGATTTATCCTTTAAAAAAAGGGCAGTGAGAGGTTTGACACCTACCAACCACCCTTTTCATTTAATTCATTCTTTATAATAGAAGCCCAGCTATTAAGCTGTTGTTTGCTCCCCTTGGTTAGCTTCAATCACAGCGTCTGCCATTTTACCAGTCAACAATTTAACCGCGCGAATCGCGTCATCGTTACCTGGAATGACATAGTCGATTTCATCCGGATCACAGTTAGTATCTACGATACCAACGATTGGGATACCCAATTTACGAGCTTCTGCAACAGCAATACGCTCTTTGCGAGGATCAATGATAAACAGTGCGCTCGGCAGACCCTTCATGTTTTTGATTCCGCCTAGGAATTTCTCCAGACGATCTTTCTCCTTGCGAAGAATAATAACTTCTTTCTTCGGAAGCACTTCGAAAGTGCCGTCTTCTTCCCAGCTCTCCAATTGTTTCAAACGATCAATACGCTTTTGAATCGTTGAGAAGTTGGTTAGAGTTCCTCCGAGCCAACGTTGGTTAATATAGAATTGACCAGCGCGCTCAGCTTCTTCTTTTACGGAATCTTGAGCTTGTTTCTTTGTACCTACGAAAAGAATTGTACCGTTGTCTTCGGCAATACTTTTCACAAAGTTGTAAGCTTCTTCGACTTTTTTGACCGTTTTTTGCAGGTCAATAATGTAAATCCCGTTTCTTTCTGTGAAGATATAACGATCCATTTTCGGGTTCCAGCGACGTGTCTGGTGACCGAAGTGTACACCTGCTTCAAGCAGTTGCTTCATGGAAATGACTGCCATCTCCACGCACCTCCTAGATTTGGTTTTGTTTGATGCTTCCTCCGCGGGTTTCATCCCTCACCAAGACTTCTCATCCTCATGAAAAGCACCCTTGGTAAAATCAACCCCCGTGCGTTATAACACCGTCAATTAATATACCATAAGTGGCAAGTGGATGCAACCAAAGTTCATCCGTTTGCCACTTAATAAACTCCTTTTCAATAAACATGAAAAACCATCTTACTTTCCAGATGGTTTGGCGGTAATCTTCGTAATAATAGAACTGTACTTTTCCCCAATTTGAAACGAGTACGTTCCCGTCCTAATTTTTGTGTTAATGCCCCGCTTCGATGCTTCCTTAATAAATGCTTCGCTACTAGAGATGATGCCAGCCTGCTTTAAACCGTCGGCTACCGCTGTTAAGCTGTCACCGTAAGCAATTTTGTATTTTACCGTTACGGGTTCAGGTTTATCAACTACTGCAGCCTCTGTACTTTCCGCGGCTTTGGGCACTGTAGCCTCTGGCTGCTTCGGAGCTGTCGGAACGACAGCTTCCGATTTACTAGTTGAGGGCTGGTCAGAAGTTTTGCCGCCATCCGATTGCGGCTCCTGAGGGGTCGAAGGCGATTCTGGAGCTTCAGGCTGCATTGGCTGGTCTTTCTCCCCCGCCGCAGACTCTTCCTCTGCCTTTTGCTCCAACTTAGCCTCCCACTCCTCTTCCGTCAGGAGCTGCTCATCTTCACCGACAACTTTTAAATTAAGTTTCTCAGCAGCTTGCTGAACTTGCTCAACTGTAATGATCTTACTCTGTTGACCTTGCCCGATATTCATAATTTGTAGCAAAAACGCACCGATAATAAGGCCTACACCAAGTCCCAACATGAAGTGGCGATTTCTAAACATTACGCATCCTCCCTGTTAGCCAATTGCAAAATAAGCTGAACCTCGCCGCGTTGGATACCGACTGTTTTGGCGATCATATCGATGGACTTACCTCTAGCATACAAATCAAACAGCTCAGGATATCTACTGCGCAGTGAGTTCGTAGCTTCCGGTTCCTCCTGCTCAAGTAATGTAGCCTGATCAGGGTTCTCCGACACCTCAAAGGCTTCAATTGCCCCTAAATCTGCTGAAGAAGAGCCAGTATCAGGCAGATGAGATATGGTCATTTGAGAAGGTGATTCGCCAAAATTTAGAGTCGATGAAATTGCAGTGCTTGATGGAGATGACGACGCAGCAGATGTCTCAAGAGTTCCGAGACGGGACTCAAGCTGCCGGTTCAACTGCTCCACTTCAAGCAGCCGCTGACGCAGCTCAGATATCGATTCCTGCTGCGACATTTGCTTGGATGCCAGATCCTGCTTCATCCCCGAAACCAAATCGACCAGTTCCGCATTTTCCTTTTCGATCTCAGCCATATACTGTTCAAGTATGACTTCCATATCACTGGCAGCCTCACTTATTGCACTACTGGAGGTTGTCCGGCCCGGTAGAAAGAATGCATAGAGTATAGAGGCAACCCCCAGTATGACAATATAAAACCAAGGTTCTCCTAATGACAATGTTATCCTCACCTTTTACTGTTCGTAATGATTTATGTCGGCTTGTTGCTAGAGTGACAGGTCGATATGCCGTCCTTTAAAAGGATGCTCCGCCGCCTGTTCCTTTTCCCGTTCTCCCTGTTTCTCTTCAGCTTCGGCTTGTTCCTGCTCCTGATCAGCAGCAGCATTCCCTTCCCTCTTAACAGCCTTGTTATGAGCGCTTTGTTCCATAGCTTGGCTTTTCTTGCGTTCAAGTTCGCTCGCCTTCATATTCTGACCGGCAAGTATGCTCTGATCAATAAGCGGTCTTTGCTGCTGTTCCTGCTGGATGCGCCCTGCTTCGCTAGTACGAGGGAGCGCAATTTGCATTTCAACAGATTTCATATTCATGAAAATCACCTCATGACAATATCATAGAATAGCATGTCTTTAAGTGATATTCTAGACATAGGCCGACATGGATATGTCCCCTTCAGTGTAATAGAAAGACATCCTTGATACAGGCTCTTTGATATATTTAGTATATCTGCCAATTACGATTTTAGAGCCACCATAGATCATTTTCAAAACGTCTACCCGTGCATTGCCGGTTTCTTCTAGGGCCTTCTCGATGTACAGCATGCGCTCTTTAATCTCATCGAGCTCTTGATAGTGCGATTTCTTCGTAAGATTAAGCTTAGATCGCATCGCTACCTTATCCGGTGTCAGCTTGCCCATAGAAGCTAATTGATCAAGTAGGGTAAGCGCTTTCTCAGTCTTGTCGATATTTGCCATCTGGTCTTTCAGCTGCTGGCGCAATTCCAACAGCTCATTTCGCAGTTCCGGATGTACGCCAACCTCAATCGATGTAGCTGTTGATGTCGGATTACCAATAACCCTAGCCGTAACCCGTTCGCCGGCCTGAATGTTTCCTCCAACAATCAGACCTCTAGAGCCCCTGCATATAACGTCCCTGCCAGCCCGTACGTTAGAATGCATGATACTCTGCGTCACAACGACATCTTCGCCGGCCGAAACATTGCCGTCCTGAATAAAGGAGCTTTTTACCTGTTGCCCTGCTTTTACGAGTCCTTTATTATATCCAATAATACCACCGGAAATCTCAATGGAGCCCTCGGCGATCAACTCTGCACCTTCAACACCGCCAATGACACGAATATCCCCGGAAGCACAAACTCGAAAACCTGTCAGAACATTACCACGGATCACCACAGTTCCCACAAAGTCAATATTGCCGATGCTGTAGTCGACATCCCCATTGACTTCGTATACTGGAAATACATTCAACTTATCTTTATCAGTCCGTGTTACTAAACCATCAATCGCCGCATACATCGCAGTTTGCTCTGAATTGAGGACGACGTTCTTTCCCACCTTGAACCGCGCCGGCTTCCCGTCTTTACAAGGTATCTGCTCTCCGGTGACCGCCATTCCCGGACTACCCGCTACCGGAGGGATAAGCTCGGCAATAATTTGCCCCCTCCGAACGTTGTTCAAGCGAGTAACATCCTTAAAGTCCACGGTGCCATCATCGCTTTCCGAAGGACGTATTTGTTGCTCCTCATCATCTAGCGGCACGGAATACTTGATCGAACCATCCTGCCCTTGCACGGGTTCGACCCCAATGGCAATCGGAGTTTTACTAAAGAAGTATTCTTTCGGATTAAGGACGAATCTACTCACAATATCCTCTTGAATACCATATTTTACACCTTCTCCCCGCAAAAAATGATGCAAGGTATCCGCGGTACAGGAAAAATCTTCATCCTTTTTTAAAAATTGCAGGTAGGCTACCGTCTTGTCATCGTTCATCGTGACACTCAAAATTTGACCCAGATCATTCATATATTCCATAAGTCGTCCTCCCTTCATTCATAAATATTTATAAGTCAATTGTACTCGTTAATCCTCCAACATCAACAAATCTTTCTGCTTCTCCAAGCTGCCGCGAAGTCTAAGAATGGCTTTGGAATGGAGCTGAGAAATACGTGATGGAGAGAGAGACATCACCTCCGCAATTTCACTTAAGGATAAATCCTCGTAATAGAGCAAGGACACTACAGTTCGTTCTTTTTCTGTCAGCTTTTCGATCCCTTTCGCTAGAGATTCCTTAAGGAAGAATTCTCTTACTTTATAGTCAGGGTTCTTGGCTTTCTCGTCGATCAACAGATTCAAGCGCGTTTCGGATTCTTCCTCACGGATCGGATCCTCCAATGAACACAGCGTCATAACAGCAACTTCCTGCAGCATATTTTGAAATTCCCTTTCACTTACATTCAAATATTCGCTCATTTCTGAATCTGTTACGGAGCGAAGATACTGCTGCTCCAACTGCTGATACCCCTCTTCAATTTTTTTGGCTTTCTCCCGAACGGAACGAGGAACCCAGTCCCCTTGCCTCAAACCGTCCAAAATAGCGCCTCTCACTCTCCACGAGGCATAAGTCTCAAATTGCAATCCTCTTTTATAATCAAATTTCTCCACAGCATCAATTAAACCCATTACGCCATTACTGGATAAATCATCTTTAGAGACATTTTTGGGAAGGCCTACAGCCAGACGTCCGGAAACATAATCGACAATGTGCAAATGCTTCTCGATAAGCTGCTTCTTGGCCTCAATATCTCCGTGTTCTTTCCATTGCTTCCACACATCGGCGTAGTTCAAAGTGGATGTCTTCCGCTCGTTCAATTGCCTTCACCCTCCTTAGTTTTCTGTCAGGTGACGAACAACTTTAGCTAGCTCTTCAGGATCTTTGTCATCAGGCGTTTTAACCAATCTTGGCGGGTTTAACGGTGTAAAATCGTCATTTCCTGTCTGATTTCCCGGTGGCTGCTTTAGCAATTCGTTCAATTCATCCGTTTCATCAGGTGTTGTCAAATCTAGCTGTCCACCCTTACCCTCATCATCTTGGGGCGTGATCAGATCCTCGTCCATCGAAGCAGGAGCCATCTCTTTCATAAAACCGATCATCCAATTGGCAGCATAAGAGAGTCCAAACCAAACTATAAAAGCGATAATCCCTCGAACGAGGCTTGTCGTAAACAAGTTACTACTAGAAGCCACTGCAAAAGTAAGCAAAAATCCAAAAAGTCCAAACAACACAAAATATCTCATTTTTCCTGGCATGGCTACAATTCCTTTACACCCTTTTGTACGCTACGTATAAATAATATACCCGTTTCGCAATCAAGCTCGATTGTTCTTCCGTAATTGCCTCCCGTATCTTCTGCTAACAGCGGGATACCCAGCTCTGAAAGCTTTTCCTTACAAGACTCCACATTTCTTGGGCCAATCCGCAGCGAATCGCCAGATCCGGCAAAGGTAAACATCTGAGATCCGCCTGCCATTTTGGCCACAATCCGTTTTTGCTCTGCTCCGATGTTCAATAATTGTTCCAACAAAGCCGGAACAGCAGTATCTGCATACTTTGCAATATTTAATGCGCCATCACGGGCAATAGAGGAGGTAGGAAGCATGACATGAGCCAGTCCAGCCGCTTTTACGACTGGATCAAATAATGTCAGTCCCACACAAGAGCCAAGCCCTGTCGTCCGAATTAGTCCCGATTGCTGAATAATATTGAGATCCGCCATACCAACCTTTACAATTCGCTGTTCCTCAATCATCATTCATCGGTACTCCTAAAGCAATAAATATTTTGTCGAAAAATTCAGGATCCGGGATGAGGATAAATTGTCCCTCCACTTCTTGCTGGTCCTCGATGAATGTCGTATCAATCAGCAATGCCGAATCGCCCATCTCGCCAAATTGCAAAAGTCCATATCCTAGTATGGCACCAGCCATATCCATAGCTAGCGCAGGAACAGTTGGGGTCATGGCCAGCGATGTAAAGTCGGCTAGAGAAGATAGATAAGAACCTGCTAGTATGTTGCCAATCTCCGATAGTGCTGACCATTCCATTTCAGAGAACTCTTCCTCGCTCTCAACCTGAATTCCAACTAGACGTTGAAGGAGCTTCTTCGCCGCTTCAGGACTGAGGATAAAAAATAGATTGCCCGGGGCATCCCCTTCTACTCTCAAAAAAATGGCTAGTACAACACTTTCCGCTCCCCCAACCTTGTCAGCTACAGCCTCGAAAGGCAGCATTTGAACTTTTGGAACGGCCATATCTACCGGTTTATCAAGAAGTCTGGATAAAGCCGTTGCCGCATTGCCTGCACCGATGTTTCCGACTTCTTTCAACACATCCATTTTAAAGTCTGCAAAGCCTTTAAATAGATCCACCTTTTAACCCTCTAAACTTTCCAGTTGAATGATTTCAGAACGGTTCAGTACTTCAGACAAATTCAGCATGACCAGTAGGCGCTCCTCGGAAAGACGAGCTACACCATGCAGATACTTTGCTTTGATTCCGCCAACAACATCTGGTGGGGAGTCGATTACATCGCTGTTCAAATCTATAACGTCATTCGCCGAATCTACGATAAAGCCTACTTCCATCTCATTTACCGCAACGATAATGATCCGGGTATGATCCGTGTACTCAGTCTCCGGAAGGCCGAAGCGTCCGCGCAAATCCATCACCGGAATGACCACGCCCCGCAGGTTAATGACACCCTTCACAAAAGAGTATGTCTTCGGCACGCGGGTAATCGGCATCATGCGTTCAATCGTCTGGACCTTGTCTACCTCAATACCGTATTCTTCCTCTCCCAGTTTAAAAACGATGACTTTCATTTCCTCTCCCATGGAACATCCTCCTTAATGGTTGTGGCAATGACAAATCTGCTCTGCCTGCCGCTTT
Source organism: Paenibacillus lentus (assembly GCF_003931855.1). Classification (NCBI taxonomy): domain Bacteria; kingdom Bacillati; phylum Bacillota; class Bacilli; order Caryophanales; family Paenibacillaceae; genus Paenibacillus; species Paenibacillus lentus. Next base: position 3,938,967 of record NZ_CP034248.1, read on the forward strand.
TGTGTAATGTCTTACTTAATGAATGCATTGGGATCTACAATAAGAGCTACTTGTCCATCACCCAAAATTGTCGCTCCAGCAACGCCTTGCACAGGAGGCAAATATTTGCCCAAGTTTTTGATAACAATCTCACTTTGGCCGATGAAGTCTTCTACCGTTAAGGCCGCCAAACGATCTCCCTTTCGAATAACGACAATCTCCGTCTCCTCTTCAGCAGCCTCATCAAAATCGGAAACCTCAAACAGACTAGCTAAGGATAACAAAGGTATATTTCCGTCACGGTAAGGCACCATCGTATAGCCATGCACATTACGAATCTGTTTTCGCTGAATGATTCCCGTTTCGACGATCGATGAGAGAGGTATCGCATATTTCTCCGAGCCTACCTTGATCAACATCGCGGAAATAATAGATAGAGTCAATGGTAGCTGTACAGAGAACTTCGTTCCTTTGCCCAGGGTTGAAGTGACGGAGACATCGCCGCTGAGAGATTCGATTTTGGAACGCACCACATCCAGGCCGACTCCTCGTCCGGAAATGTCTGATATAACCTCAGCCGTACTAAAGCCTGCAGCGAAGAGCAGCATAAACACCTGCTCGTCCGTCATTGCAGCAGCTTCACTTTGCGTGACGACCCCGTTTTTAACCGCTTTGCTGACAATTTTGTCGCGGTCGATCCCGCCCCCGTCATCCTCAATTTCGATGAACACATGGTTGCCGCTATGGAAGGCACGGAGTTGCACAGTTCCAGTCTCCGGTTTGCCTGCCGCAATGCGTTGAGCAGTAGACTCTATCCCATGGTCTACCGCATTTCTAAGCAAGTGTACAAGTGGATCCCCGATCTCATCAATGACTGTGCGATCCAGCTCGGTTTCGGCGCCAAGGATAATCAGATCGATTTTCTTATCCAGCGATTTAGCCACATCCCGAACCATTCGCGGAAAACGGCTGAATACCGTATCGATCGGAACCATCCGCAGCTTAAGTACAATATTTTGCAAATCACTGCCAACCCGGCTCATATGCTCTACCGTCTCGGTTAGGTCGGAACGTTTGATTTCATCAGCAAGCTGCTCCAGTCTTGAACGGTCAATCAACAACTCACTGAGCAAATTCATAAGCACATCTAGCCGCTCAATATCCACGCGAATGGTCCTGGACGGTGCTGCTCCTCCACCCGCTCGTGGAGTCCCCTTGGAATCTGGCGCTGCCGGCTTGGACGCCTGAGCAGGCTTCCCATCGACAGGAGCCGAAGCAGGAACAGTTGGCGCCTCTGCCGTTTCAGCTGCTGCTGCTACCTTAGCTTCGGAGGAAAGCTGCTTCAGCGTCTCATGATCAAGAGACATCACTTCAGCTGATTCGATCTCGGAAAGATTCACAATCATGCTCTGCAATTCTGAAGCTTCCTTCTGCGTTATGTAATACAGTGAGAATCTGCGATCAAATTTCTCTTGTTCAATATCTTGCACAGAAGGATGCGATTTAACGATTTCCCCATAGCGCTCTAGTAAATCAAACACTAGATAAGCACGTGCTGCTTTTAATTGACAGTCTTCGCGAATAGCAACCTCAATATATAGCACCCCGTGGCCTTCCGAGATCGATTGCTCCAAAACAGAGTGCTGAAATTCATCCAACTGAATGCCCGTATTAATCGCCGCTGTAGCTCCCGTCGCCTGTGTAGGTGGATTGCTGTCAGTTCCTCCAGGAACCTCACCGCGAACGATCGCTTGAAGTGAAGCTACGATAGATTGAACGTCAGCTTTACCATCACCGCCTTGCGTTATATCCTGAACCATCATTTGCAGGGCATCCAGACTTTGGAACAGCGTATCAAAAATATGATCCTGCATTTTTAATTTTTCATTGCGTACCAAATCAAGAACATTCTCCATTTGATGAGTCAGCGAGGATAAATCCTCAAAGCCCATTGTTGCAGCCATCCCTTTCAAGGTATGTGCAGACCGGAAAATAATTTGCACTATTCCGATATCGTCAGGAGCTTTTTCTAGTTCTAGCATATTCTCATTTAATGATTGCAAATGGTCGTTGGACTCATCGATAAACATGGATAAATACTGATTCATGTCCATGGTGAGGCACCTCCTCTAAGAGATTCCTTATTTCACTACTTGTACAAGTTTGGGGCCAATTTCTTGTAACGGTAAAACATGGTTTACACAGTTCAATTCTATCGCCGAGCGCGGCATACCATATACAACACAGGTCTCTTCACTTTCAGCAATAGTAGAAGTTACTCCGGCCTCGTACAACTGTTTCATGGCTTTTGCCCCGTCACTCCCCATCCCCGTTAAAAGCACAATATGCCTCCTCAGGGATTTAAGCGGCAACAGCGACTCGTATAATACTTCCACGGATGGTCGATGACCATTCCGCGGCGCCTGACTACTCAAGCTTACCTTGTATCCTTCCACATCCTTAATCACACTCATATGGAATCCGCCAGGTGCGATATAGGCGGTACCCGGAAGAAGCCTCGACCCTTCTTCTGCCTCTATCACATGCAATGGGCTCAGACTATTTAAGCGCTGGGCAAGTGACTTCGTAAAGTTCGGCGGCATATGCTGCACAATCACGATTGGCGCCGGAAAGTTACGAGGGATATTTTCCAGCACAGCCTTCAATGCCTTAGGCCCACCTGTTGATGTGCCAATAGCCACGATATCTGTAAAGTCAGTTTTGTTAAATCCGGGCTTTTCCTCTTGCAATTTTCCCTGATTTTGAGTTTTTACTATTGATGTACCTGACTTTTCTATCAATGATTCTTTAATTGAATTTGTAGGACTTTTCTTTGGACTCGGGAGCTTTGCGACTCCTTTATCTTGAATTGCCGGACTGATTCTTCGTTGTTCCGCGCTACCAGCTCTAACTGGTTCAACATTCGCTTTAGTCAAAGAGTCCAGTTTGGCATATCCCCTTTTAGCGGGATCATCACGAGTTGACCCCATTATGCCTTGATCGACGCCTCTAGTAGTTGCCCCGCGCTCCTGCTTAAGTTTACTCGGTGCTTTTCTTAGTTCGGCATCCACTGAACTCAGCGAGTTATCGACCGGCCGCACATTCGGTATAATTTGAGACTGAATTGCGGACTCCCTTGCGGCTTTACGCTCTTTCATCAGCATAGCCGTTCGAATCTGTTCATGGAGTTGGCGTCTCACCTGCCCAATGTCATGCGTATTCGTAGAAGCAGATGGTTTACGAATAAAATCGAAGGCGCCGAGCTCCAAGGCCATGATCGTTTCACGCATCCCCTGCTCATTAATGCCGGAAAGCATAATAACAGGTAGCGGGTGACGCTCCATAATAATTTTCAAAGCGTCCAGTCCATTTAATTCTGGCATTTCCACATCCATTGTGACCAAATCCGGCGATAAAACAGCAATTTGTTCAATGGCCTCGCGTCCATTTCGAGCAGTACCGATCACTTTGAAAGCAGGATCCTGCTCAATCAAATCTGACACGATCTTCCTCATAAAAGCCGAATCATCAACCACCATAATCCGGTAAGCCATCGTCCCACCCCTGTTCCTTAATACAGAATCATTTTGTGTGTTTGAGCCATCTGTGTATAAATCCTTTGATTCCTGTCAAGGTATCTTTTTGCCCCACCTGTGGAACTTCTAAAAATTTCATAGCCAAACGTTGAATGTCACGTGCAGCTGCACAGCTAGGAAATGCGGTTGAAAATGGGATTTGTTTCTTGACTGCCTGCATGACATGAGGGTCATCATGGATATGTCCGAGCATTGGGATTTCCATATCGAGAAAGCGTTTAGCTACCAGCGACAGCTTATCGGTTACTTGCCGTGCCTCCTGCTGACTCGCAACCCGGTTAACCACTAGCCGAAACGGTATTTCCTGCTCCATACCGTGAACAACTTTGATTAATGCATAAGCATCTGTAATGGATGTTGGTTCAGGTGTTGTTACCACAATGCATTCATCGGCAGCAGTAATAAATTTTACAGTTTCTTTGGACAGGCCTGCACCCGTATCAAAAATGATGTAATCCATCTTCTCTGAAATCTTTTCAATTTGGGATGTAAAGTAGTTCAGATCGGATTCCGATAAAGTAAATAAGTCTGCCATCCCTGAGCCTCCTGCAATGAAGGGCAAACCGTTCAGCCCAAGCTCGATGATCTCCTCTAAATTTCTCTCACCTTTTAATAAGTGATATAAGTTGTATCTTGCTCGAACGCCCATAAGCACGTCGATATTCGCCATGCCGATATCCGCATCAAAGATAAGCACTTTTCGTCCCAGTGTTTTTAAAGCAAGAGCAAAATTCAAGGTGAAATTGGATTTGCCAACCCCACCCTTGCCACTGCTTACGGTTAAAACCCGGGCGGAATGAGTTCTGAACGCTTGTCTTTCACGCGAAGCTTCCAACTTCGAAACAAGTCTTCTAAGAGATTGGGCCTGATCGTTCATGTCCGTTTAGCCCCAAGGAGCATATCTGTAAACAGTTCATTATTCGCAGGCAGCAGATCATCCGGTACATTTTGTCCGTTAGTTACATATGAGACCTGCACGGGATACTCATGCAGCAAATTATAAATAGGTCCTACACTTTCCGTTTCATCTAGCTTCGTAAATATCACCTTCTGGATGCCGTATTTGCTAAAATGCTCGGTAATTCTCTTCATATCCCGACTTTTGGAAGTCAAGCTTAACACTAAATAAGTTTCGCTTTGTTCCATGGGGTTAAGAAGACTATGAAGCTCCGCTACATATAACTCATTGAGATAATTTCTACCCGCTGTATCCATTAAAATCAAGTCACAATGCTGCAAACGCTGCATAGCTCTTTGCACATCACCTGGCGACTGGACAACCTCCAGCGGAACATTCAAGATTGAGGCGTAGGTGCGCAATTGCTCAATCGCAGATATTCGATACGTATCTGCCGTTATAAATCCGACCTTTTTACGGAGACGGAAAATTTGATCCGCAGCGAGCTTGGCTATCGTCGTCGTTTTCCCGACCCCAGTCGGTCCGACAATATAAACTACTCTAGTTCCATCCTCAATGCCGTTGTCGATACGGTCCTCCATGAATGACTGTGCGCTTATTCTTACCGAAGAGATCAACTCCTCATCGCTCAGCGTCATCTCACTGTGCTCCCAAGCTTTATAGGTAGTATCAATCCATAAATCAACGAGTTCTTCGCTCACCTCTTGCTCCAGTAGCCGTTCTTTCACTTCGCTCAAAGGCTCAGGCAACTCGGGTAACCCCTCCTGAAAGCGGGCAAGCTTAGACATGAGCATCTTCATCTGTTCAATTTCTATAAACAGCCGATCTTCCCTAGTGTCTCCCCTAGTATGATTTGGCTGCACTGACAGTGTACTTTCATGTCGCTTCTCGCCTACCACACTGAGCTTGGTTGAGTTCGCATTCTGCATTAACAATGTACTGTGCTCCATTTCCGACAGAGTGACGTCTTCCTTACCTGCCGCAAGTACAGCAGCAGATAATCGATTATCCTCGAAACCATCCTTATCTTCCATCTTACTGGAAGGCTGTCCCTCGTCTGCATGCTGCGACATCATCAAAGTGGATTTACGATAGGCCTGTGGCACAGATTGAGGTGCAATGGACGGGATGGAAGGAGCAGGAACGACGGTCCGAGAAGGTTGGCCTTTCGGTACAGTAGACTCCTTACTTTCCGATGCAGCGATGACCTCAATCTTTTTCTTCTGAAACATTCCGAGAAATCCGCCGATTTTCATTTCCTTTGTGCTTAAAATAACGGCATCTTTTCCAAGTTCATCACGAATTTTCTGCATCGCATCAGGCATTGTGTCGACGATATAGCGTTTTACTCTCATAAGTTCACCACTCCGACACTCTGAATTTCGACATTCGGCTCAAGCTCACTATAGGACAGTACAGGGATGTCTTGCATCGTCCGTTCAATCACTTGACGCAAATACATGCGGATCGTCGGTGACGTTAGAACAATCGGCTGCTGCCCGGATTGAATTAACCGGTTGATCTGCTCCGTCAGTTTCTGATAGACCGTTTGAGTAGAGGCCGGGTCAAGCGCTAAATAACTGCCCTGCTCAGTCTGCTGCACACTCTCAGCGATTTTCTTCTCAAGTGAAGGTCCTACTGTAATGACCTTCATCGTCTCGCCTTGCTGCGTGTATTGTTGCGTAATTTGTCTGGATAACGCCTGCCGTACATACTCGGTCAATACGTCAGGATCCTTCGTATACGTACCGTAATCGGCGAGTGTCTCAAAAATCGTCACCATATCGCGAATAGATATTTTCTCACGCAGCAGCTTGGCCAATACTTTCTGCACATCCCCGATGGAAAGAATGGACGGGATAAGCTCATCGACAAGCACACCGTAATTGTCTCTGAGATTATCGACAAGCGCCTTCGTCTCTTGTCTGCCCAGAAGCTCATGAGCATGCTTCTTGATCATTTCGGTGAGATGAGTAGCTACAACAGATGGCGGATCTACTACAGTATAGCCTGATAATTCCGCCCGGTCTTTGGTCGATTCATCAATCCAAAGCGCCGGTAATCCAAAGGCAGGTTCCTGGGTCTCTATACCTGTGATTGAGTCATCATCCACCCCAGGACTCATAGCCAAATAGTGATTAAGTAATAATTCACCACCGCTTACGATATTCCCTTTAATTTTGATCACATATTCATTCGGTTTTAGTTGAATATTGTCACGAATGCGAATCACGGGCACTACAAGTCCCATTTCCAAGGCACACTGCCGTCGAATCATGATGATTCTATCTAACAAATCTCCACCCTGTCCAGTATCCGCAAGTGGGATCAAACCATATCCAAATTCGAATTCGATCGGATCGACCTGCAGCAGATTGATAACACTTTCCGGACTTCGAACTTCTTCGATTTCCTGCTCCTCCTCTTCCTGCTCTTGCTCAATTTGGCGGCGATCCAGATTTTTCTGCATCCGATAGGCCGCAAAACTTAGCATTCCGGCGAAAGGCAAGGTCGTGACTGCCCCAATTGGAGTAAAAAGTCCTAATAAAGCAATAGTTCCAGCAACAATGTATACCAGCTTTGGATAGGAGAACAGTTGGCCTGTAATATCATCTGCCAAATTCCCTTCCGACGAAGCCCTCGTAACAATTAGACCCGCTGCTGTAGAAATCAATAATGCCGGAATCTGGCTGACAAGGCCATCCCCGATTGTAAGTAACTCAACTTTCGCAGAGCGAAAATCGGCTTACTTGCTTGATGTGATTAGATAAACCCTGATTAGAATATGGATGTTGCAATAATAGAAAAACACCGCTTCATTTGGTAAAGTGAGAGTGTCGAATCAATCACTACCATACAGAAGAGGTGTCCTCTACATGATAGAGCAAAGCATATTACAAAATCAACTTCCAAATGAAATTAAACCCGCTTTTAAAGAGCTGAAAGTATTGCAACATTTAAGAACAGCTGGATTTAAAAAGAGATTTGGTTATACCTGTTCGTTTTTATTCCAGCTTGTCTTTGTCCTTTTGTTTCACCACAAAAACTGGTTCCGCCTGTTGGAAAGCGAGAAAGGTGATACGTTTCCTGGGAAGGATGCGATCTATCGATTCCTGAATCACAGCGGCTATGCATGGCGCAAATTTCTGTCATTGCTTAGTTCCTCCACTATCGATAAAATTCGCCCACTGACAGGTGAAGATCGCATGTCTGCATTTGTTGTTGACGACTCCATGTTTGAGCGCAATCGTAGCAAGAAGGTTGAACTGCTTTCTCGATTTAAAGATCATGCAACGGGTTCCTTTTATAAAGGATTTCGGATGCTTACGCTAGGCTGGTCGGATGGTCATACGTTTATTCCCGTTGACTTCTCCTTGCTAGCTTCGATGAAATCGCAAATAAATGGGATCATGCAAGGGATCGACAAGAGAACGTCTGGCTACAAGCGTCGGGTCGAAGCTTTGCTTCCTGCTCCTGAAATTATTCCATCGATGATTGATCGTGCGCTTTCCGCTGGTGTGCAGGCTTCATACGTGCTAATGGATAGTTGGTTCACACATGCTCCATTAATCCAAGCCATCGTTGATCGAGGCCTAGATGTGATCGGCATGGTCAAAGCGGATAAGAAGCGTTATCTTGTTGACGAACGCCGATTATCTTTGCAAGAACTTTATTATGAAGCCATCCCTGTTCAAGGAAAAAACAAGGGAATCTTACGCTCTATCCGTACCGAGTTGTCTCCAGGGATTCCAGTCATGATGGTTTTCGTGCGTCACCGCTCAAAAAAGAAAGAATGGCTTGCCATTCTATGCACCGACCTAACGATTTCGGAAGAAAAAATGATTCAGATATACGGCATTCGCTGGGATATCGAAGTCTTCTTTAAGTGTGCCAAATCCTTACTGCGCCTACAAAAAGAGTTTCAAGGACGCTCATATGATCTCCTTATCAGCCATACCACGATTGTTTTTTCACGGTATATTTTGCTAGCGTGGCAACACCGACAAAGTACCGACAACCGTACGCTTGGTGGCTTGTTTTATTTGCTATGTGATGAAGTAGGTCAGCTAGATTGGGCTGTAGCCTTAAAACAACTGATTGAATTAATCGAAGATATCTCCAAGAAAGCCAGTAAGAAGATCACAACACTCATTCAAACACAACTACAGCAATGGATCGCTGGCTTGCCCAGTTACATCAAGGCTTATTTGCCGATTTCAAGCTGCGAAAGTTGAGTAAGTAATGAGTATGTAGCGAGCGCCTCTTGAAATGGCATGCCATGAATCGACATTCCGATAATAAATCCGCCGATTAAGTTAATGAGGAGAATAATGATACTGGCAATCGCATCCCCTTTGACGAACTTACTCGCCCCGTCCATTGCCCCGTAGAAATCCGACTCTCTTTCGATCTTGCGTCGGCGATCCCTAGCCTGATGTTCGTTAATTAAACCGGCGTTCAAATCAGCATCAATACTCATTTGTTTACCAGGCATCGCATCCAAGGTAAAGCGTGCAGCTACTTCTGCGACCCGCTCCGACCCCTTCGTAATAACGATAAATTGAACGACAACGAGAATAAGGAATACGATAAATCCGACTACTGGCTGTCCCTGAGATACCCAAGTCCCAAATGTTGCAACGACATCCCCAGCCTTCGCCTGTCCGAGAATCAACTTCGTTGTCGATACGTTCAACGCAAGTCGGAACAAGGTAGTTATGAGGAGCATTGCCGGAAAGATGGAGAACTGTAATGCTTCCTTCGTATTCATGGCAACAAGCAAGATCATCAGTGCGATCGAAATGTTGATAATAAGAAGAATATCCAGCAGCCAAGTGGGGATCGGAAGTATCATTAATAGAACGATGCCGATAACTCCTATAAGTACAAATAAATCTTTAGCCTTCTTCATGGCCCCGCCTCCGATCCCGTCCATTATTTAGTCTTACCTTTCATTCTATATACGTAAGCCAGCACTTCGGCTACGGCTTGAAACAAATCTGCAGGAATCGAATCCCCGATTTCCGCTCTTTGGAACAATGCACGCGCCAGCGGCTTGTTTTCCATAATAATAACGCCATGTTCCTTTGCAATCTCTCGAATACGGAGAGCAACATAATCCTGACCCTTCGCAACGACTTGCGGGGCATCCATTTCTGAGCCCTCATATTTTAGAGCAACGGCAAAATGGGTCGGGTTCGTAATAATAACGTCCGCTTTAGGTACTTCCTGCATCATACGCTGCAGCGCCATACGCCGCTGTCGTTCACGTATTTTACCTTTAATGAGCGGATCGCCTTCCATTTTTTTATATTCGTCTTTAATGTCCTGCTTCGACATTTTCAAATTTTTCTCGTGATCATACTTTTGATACAAATAATCGAGAACTGACAGTACGAATAACGCTGCACCAATCTTTAATCCCAAATTCATTGTTAATCTCGATGTAAAGTAAAATGCATCATCAATGGTAACGTGGCCTAAGGAAGCTATATTGCCCCGTTCTCCCCATATCGTTGAGTAGACCAAGAATCCAATGATTGTTAATTTGAGAAGGGACTTCAAAAATTCAACTAAAGAACGCATGGAAAAAATTCTTTTGAACCCTTGAATAGGATCGATTTTTTTCAGCTGCATCTTTAATGGCTCTCCTGTAAGGAGAAAACCGACCTGTATGTAGTTCGCTAATGCTGCCATTACAACAACAATCAAAAGTAATGGGGCAATTAGCAGCAAAATTTGGACCGCATAGTCTCCAAACATCGTCATCACATTTTCTTGCGTAACGTCCATATTCAACCGGTGAAAATACACATCAGAAAAAAGCGCAATCAGCCTTTCTTTCATATATCCCCCGAACATTAACAGGCATAAAAATCCGGATAGTAATACGACTGAGCCTGATAAGTCCTGACTTTTGGCAACCTGGCCTTTCTTCCGGGCGTCCTGCCGTTTCTTAGGCGTAGCCTTCTCTGTTTTCTCACCGGCAAACAACTGCAGATCCAGCGCATACCGAAACGACATAACGATCCCCCTATCCTACTTCGGCCTTTCCCCGATTGTACCGAACAAATTATGCAACGATTTGAACAACACCTGAAACAAATTCTCAAACGCATAAATCAAGCTGGGTACTAGCAAAAGCAGCATAGCTAACCCAACCAAAATTTTGAGCGGAATTCCGATCACAAAGACGTTGAATTGGGGAGCCGTTCGAGCTAAAAAACCAAGCGCAACATCGGTTACAAATAGAGCAACGACCAACGGTGCCGCCAGTTGAAAAGATAGTAGGAAAGCTTGACTAAAGGTTCTAGCCAAAAATTCGGCGATGTTTCCATGGTATATTTTCTGAAACAATTCATTAGATAGCGGCATCCAATTATAACTGCGAATAACCGCATCCAGTAAATAATGGTGGCCATTTATCGACAAGAATAGCAACGTAGCAATGATATACTTTAAATTGCCAAGTATCGGGGCTGATGCACCAGTCATAGGATCGAGTACGTTCACGATACCAAATCCCATTTGAATGTCGATAAAGGATCCTGCCATCTGAATAACCATAAATAATAAGAGAGCGACATATCCCATCAGCAATCCGATCAACAGCTCACGAATAACAAATAGAAGATAGCTAAAGTCTGTCGGAATAGCATGATCGATACCTTGAATGATAACAATCAACAAAGCAACCATGGCTGACAAGCCAACTTTGAAGGTATTAGGAACACCGCGCGATGAAAATATTGGTGCAACTACAAAAAACGCAGTCATTCGACAAAAAACAAGCAAAAAAACCGAAATTCCTTGCAACAAAGTCTCCATAATCTTTTACGCCTAACCGATATAATTAGAAAGATTGTTTAAAATGCCGTAGGTGAAATCAACCATAGTTGTCAAAATCCACGGCCCAAAGATCAGCAGGGCAAGTAAGACGGCGATAATTTTAGGAACAAATGCAAGGGTTTGTTCCTGGATTTGAGTCGTCGCCTGAAAAATACTTACAATTAGTCCGACCGTCAAGCCAATGACTAGCATCGGCGCACTCACCTTTAGAACGGTATAAACCGCTTGTCCGGCCAATCCGACTATAAAATCCGTATTCATCCGTCTTCCCCCTTTATGTGATGTCATTTAATCCTTGTTGTACGCCGGAATCGGTATAATAGCTTTGCCGTATTCCGGCTAAGGACTGAAGCTTACTAGTAACGATTTCACAACAAGATACCAACCGTCTACTAGAACGAATAGCAAGATTTTGAACGGAAGTGATATCATTACCGGTGGCAACATCATCATCCCCATCGCCATTAATACACTAGACACAACGATGTCAATAATGAGAAATGGGATAAATATCATGAATCCCATTTGAAATGCCGTTTTAAGCTCGCTAATTGCAAACGCAGGCACTAGAACAGAAATCGGCAAATCTTCGTAACTGGCAGGCTTCTCAGTTTTGGTATAACTCATAAATAACTGCAGATCCTTGGGACGGGTGTGCGTATACATAAACTTCTTCATAGGCACAGCCGCTTTGTCCAGCGCTTCCGTTTGCGTCAGTTCGCCTTTGATATAAGGCTGCAGAGCAACTTCATTTATCGAAGATAGCGTCGGACTCATGACGAATAACGTAAGGAACAACGCCAAGCCAATCAGAACCTGATTGGGGGGCATCTGTTGTGTCCCTAAGGCGTTCCGGACGAATCCTAGTACAATGACGATTCTCGTAAAACTCGTCATAAGCACCAGGATCGCAGGTGCGATACTTAGAACTGTGATGAGCAAAATGAGTGAGAGTGAACTTGTACCCGGCTGTCCATCCGAATTCCCAATTTGTATTCCGATATCCGGTATTGGATTCACTGGCGCCGCCGAAGCGGCCGACACGGTCAGCGCACTCCATAACGCAAGCAATAATCCTACTATAAAGACCTTTTTCTTCATGAATTCCTCAACCGATCTGTAGATTGTTCTTCCTTGTTCTGAAGGAGTTCCTCCACTTGCTGTTTCCGTGTAGGCATACTTCTTAGCTGAGATTGAAACACTTCATGGAATTTTGTCTCGTCTAACTCCTCCTCCTCTGGAGTCGGTTTTCGAAAACGAGAAACAAAGTTACTTATGATGGAAGCCAGGCCTGGAAACTCAACCGCATCTTCCGCAAAGGCCTGATGCAATAACGCAACTTCTTCCGGATCACTAATTTTATCCACCAAGGAAATGTCTTCGCCGACTCCGACAAGGTAGACATTTCCTCCAATTTCAATAACTTGCAAAGATTTATTTGGTCCCAGACCGACGGCCCCCAAAGTGCGGATCGTTCGGCTTTGGGACAAATAACGATTCCTTTTACCCAGAAAACGAATTAATAACACGATTAAAACAATGATGATCGCCAGAACAACGATAACCGTTATCAAGCTACCCCAAATATTCATATCGTTCCCAAACTGCGGGATCTCCGGCTGATTCGAGTTCATCGCTAACGTCCTATATGCCTAGCGTCTTGTTAATGGCTTCAATAACCCGATCGGATTGAAACGGTTTAACGATGAAGTCCTTGGCACCGGCCTGAATCGCATCGATAACCATAGCTTGCTGGCCCATGGCTGAGCACATAATGACCTTCGCGTTTGGATCCAGTTCTTTAATTTCTTTAAGCGCGGCAATGCCGTCCTTTTCAGGCATCGTGATGTCCATTGTTACGAGATCTGGCTGTAGTTCCTTAAATTTCTCGACTGCTTGTGCGCCGTCCTGTGCTTCTCCTACAACCTCGAATCCGTTTTTCGTCAATATGTCGCGGATCATCATTCTCATAAAAGCAGCATCGTCTACGATTAGAATTCGGTTTGCCATTGATTTAAAATCCTCCCTAAACTTCTACTATTGTAATTTTTGAATCCGGTCCCACTGACTGACTATATCAGTCACGCGAACCCCAAAGTTTTCATCGATAACGACAACTTCGCCCTTGGCGATCAACTTGTTGTTCACTAGAATATCTACTGGCTCACCGGCTAGCTTGTCCAGTTCGATAATCGAGCCCTGGGACAATTCCAGGATATCCTTAATTTGCTTCTGGGTCCTTCCTAATTCTACGGTCACTTTAAGAGGTATGTCCATCAGTAAATTTAGATTATTATCATCCGGTTGACCGTAAGTCGGAGCCCCGAGATTCGCGAATTGCACCGGCTGCACATTTAAATTGCGACCTTGCATTCCTCCATAGTGCTGTGGCTCATTATACGGCCGACTTTGCGGCGGCGGATAATATCCCTGATCCTGCATCGGCGGCATCATCGGCTGCTGCCCGTATTGCATTTGCGGCTGCTCATGCGCTGGAGTCTCCCCATAAGTTGGAGGTAAAGTTTCCGGTGCCGGAACAGACGTTGCTGCCGCAGGTGTTGGAGCCGGCGTTGGAGCAGGTGTTGGAGCAGGTGCAGAAGAAGCAGCACTTTCGGTGGTAGTCGAATCTGTAACCGCCCCATTAATAAGACTGTCTACCATGTCTTTCGAGAACTGCACCGTAAGAAGCTGCATAATCGTCGAATCAATCAAATCTCCGATAGTAAGTCTGAATGATACTTTAATAAGTGTCTCATCGGGAGGCAGGCTCGCCACTCCACTTCCATTCGACATGTTCAGAATATCAATTCCCGGCGGTGAAATATTAACAAACCGGTTAAATATCGTCGACATGGATGTCGCGGAAGAACCCATCATTTGATTCATCGCTTCTTGAACGGCACTGATGTGGATATCATTCAATTCTTCCTCAACTGGATTTCCTTCCCCACCCAGCATGAGATCTGCGATAACTTGGGCATCCTTGGTCTTAATAATCAGCGAATTGATTCCTTCAAATCCATCCACATATTGCACATGAATTGCTACATGCGGCTTCGGGAACTCCGTCTCGAATTGAGAGCGCCTAATAATAGAAACCTTCGGGGTTGTAATATCTACTTTTTTATTCAGCAAAGTAGATAAAGCGGTAGCGGCACTACCAAACGTAATATTGCCGATTTCCCCCAGTGCATCCTGCTCCAGCGGTGTCAGATAATCATCTACCGTTGGCTCAGACGGTGTATCGCTATTCGCCTGCTTAAGCAGAGCGTCAATTTCCTCTTGGGATAAATAATCTTTACTCGTCAAATTCCTCAACTCCTTCGCTGACAATTTCATCAATTTGAACGGCGACTCGGTCTTTGATCGTACCCGGACTGCCAATATACTTCAATCTATCGCCGATTCTTATAGCAAGTCCGTCATGTACAGGTTTATTCAGGGAAATGACATCCCCGACTGACAATCCTAAGAACTCTTGAATCGTTATCTGTGACTCACCAAGCTCAGCAATGATCGGCAGTTTAGTTTTGTTTACGCGATTTCGAAGCGCATCAACCTCTTCTGGAGCGCGTGCTTTCTTCTGGGACACGAACCAGTGATGAACCGAGAGTTTCGGCATGATCGGCTCAATAACCACATGCGGAATACATAAGTTGATCATCCCTGTTGTATCGCCGATTTTAGTACTCAGCGAAATGAGCGCAATCGTCTCGTTGGGCGATACGATCTGCATAAACTGAGGATTCGTCTCCAAAGCTTCCATTCGCGGACTAATATCAATGACAGTCTTCCATGCTTCCTGGAGGCTATCAAAGGCCCGACTAAAAATACGTTCCATAATAATGGTCTCAATTTCGGTAAGTGACCCGATTTTAGACGGAGCCATCCCTATTCCGCCTAACAGTCTATCCAACATGGCGAATGCGACGTTTGGGTGAACTTCGAGCACCATTCTTCCTTCCAATGGCTCAGCTTCAAAAATGTTAAGTATCGTCATCTTCGGGATTGACCGTATAAATTCATCATAAGGCAACTGCTCAACTTGAACTACATTAATCTGAACAAATGTACGAAGCTGCGCAGAGAAATACGTGGTAAGAAACCTCGCGAAATTTTCATGAATTCGAGTTAAACTGCGAATATGATCTTTGGAAAATCGCACCGCTCTTTTGAAATCATAAGCCCGGATTTTCTTCTGCGTTTCTTCTTTTTTCAGTTCCTCTGCATCCATTTCACCGGAAGACAACGCGGCGAGCAGAGCATCGATTTCGTTCTGCGATAACACATCTACCAAACATCTCACCCCCTTCAAGGATCTAATCTATCGATATCGCCCTAAATTGTTGTCATGATAAATTCTGTAATATCGATTTGAATCAATTTCCCTTCCGGTAGCGATGTATTGATCAAATTCAATAATTTCGTACTTAAGTTATCCTTGCCCTTTGCACCGATCAAATCCTCTGGTTTCGTATCGGCAAGCGTTTTGAGAATGATTGGCTTGATTTTGAATTCTTTAATCTTATCAAAAGATTCTTTAGATGTTTCCCGATCCAATTGGAACGCGAAATTCATAACTACTACATAGTTCGGATCCGATAAATTCGTTTTGATTCCATCGATTGCCGAGGTTACTTTTACTAGTTCATCTGCTGATAAATTTGCAGGCTGGCCTACATTTAATACGGCTTGGTTTACCTCATTGCCTGGGGCAGGCTTAGTAACTTGATTCACCAGCAGGAAAGCTGCCATTACGATTAGAGTGATTGCGAGTAACATCGTAATGAGCCAAGGCGCCATTTTCTTCATGACTATTCCTCCGTTTGTTGCACTTTAATGGTTGCTGCATGGATACCGATCTCACTGTAGTATTCATTCACCTTCGCGATGATGTCGGTTGCCTTCTCCAGCACGATCATACGCTTGCCCGTTACGAGGGTTACATATGTATCAGGCGTTTCTTCTACTGACTCAATCATGATGGCATTTAGCCATGCCTGTTTTCCATTCAAGCGTGTTACAGATATCATGCCACCCCTCCATTCGAAACGGGAATCCGTATTTGAAAATATTAGGCGGAGGAAGGAGCTTGTCCTCCCCCGCTAATCAATCGCCTAACGCTTCAGATTTACGACTTCCTGCAGCACTTCATCGGATGTGGTAATAATGCGGGAATTCGCTTGGAATCCGCGCTGCGCCACGATCATTTCTGTAAACTCACCGGTTAGGTCGACGTTGGACATTTCGAGTTGACCGGAAATAATTGCGCCAGTCCCTGCCTCCGCGTCATTACCAGTGGTTGGCTCAAGATCGTCCACGTTGGCATTCGGCGACAGACGATATAAGTTGCCACCGATTTTCTCCAATCCTTCTGGGTTAACGACGCGCGCAACGCCAATAACTTCACCAGCTACAATCTCGCCGTCCTCCATTTTCTGCATGATCGTACCATCCTGGGCAATCGTAAAGGCTACAACGCCCTCATCCAATGGCTCAAGCGGTGCACCGTCTGAACTCCAAACGCGCAAACCGTCGGAAGTAACCAGCTGGCGGGCTGCATCCAAATGGAAGTCCCCTGCTCGAGTCAAGAATGGTACCTCTTGATCCTCAGATAGGGTCACCATGAAAAAACCATCCCCATCGATTCTTAAATCAAGCGGATTATTTGTTGTCATCGCGCTTCCTGCAGTATGGAGTGTATCGATAGAACCAATCGATACCCCTAGGCCAACCTGTTTCGCATTGATACCGCCAGTTCCATCATCTGTAGGAGCAGTAACACCGGATATCGTCTGGCTCATAATATCCTTGAACATAACCCGTCCTGCCTTAAAGCCTACAGTGTTAACGTTAGCGATGTTGTTACCGATTACGTCCAGTTTCGTTTGAAATCCGCGCATGCCAGATACGCCCGAGTACATCGATCTTAACATTTAGTCTATTCCTCCTTGGAATGATGTTTGCTAAAAGTCACTTCAGTCGATCCGTGACTATTGGCTCTCCGTTTCCGGGCCAGCCAATTAAGAGATAATAACGGCACTGTCGATTTGTGTAAACACATTGCCCTTCATGCTATTTCCGTCCATCGCAGTGACTACGGTTCGATTATGCACATTCACGATAAGAGCCATATCCTTCATTAAAATGAGCGAATCCTTAGCTCCTTTGGCTGCGGCATCATCGATGGCAGATTCTATTTGATGAAGCTGCTCAGGCTGCAATCGAATGCCTCGTTGTTCAAGCCGCTTTACGGCATGATTGCTGAAATGAAGCAGGCGATCCTGCAGCATTTCCTCAAACGTTGTATCCTGCGACTTAGGTAATCCCGAATTTTTAACCTGATGTAATGTGCCGGGTTGAATTCTTCCAGGATACAAGCTGCCTATGCGAATGGGATCATTCATGGCGTACCAGCTCCGTCAGAAGACCCATTATGGGTTCCAGACTGCCCAGAGCTAGATTCAGTTGGGTTATCTGCAAATATGTTCGGTGCCCCTGCGCCTGGAATCTCATTTCCCGATCCTGTTATTGAATCTGTTGGAATTCCAGAGGTTTCGGTATGCCCAGAAGTTGTTTCTTCTGGCACTTCATCAATTTCCAAAATATCCGACAACTTGATTTCTTTGTCTCCGACTTTGGCATATTGAACATTTTCCCGAATCACGATACCCTCGACTATACCGCTACCGTTAGTAGTAACAGTTCTTTTGCCTGTTTTAATATCGTATTCGCCCGTATATTCCGTTTGAATCCAGGATACTCTCTTACCGATGAGTCCTGATACTGTCCCTAAGGATTGATTCATGACATCCAACTGTTTGGAAATATTCATTAACTGTTCCACCGAGGTGAATGTAGCCATTTGAGCAATGAACTCCTTATCTTGGAGCGGCTGCATCGGATCCTGGTTTTGCAGTTGGGTAATTAATATTTTTAGAAATTGGTCTTTGCCTAAGGCCTGATTATCTTCTTTGCTCTTACTTGTAACATTAGTCGATGAATAACCTGGCCAAGAGACGGATGTGAAATTTGACACGGCGTTTCCTCCTTCCCGTTAGACTCTAGCGACAAAGGAACTTCCGTAGTGTTCTTCACGAGCTCTTACTTCGGAAATCCACTCATTCCATTCTTCATTTAAATCGCCTAAAGCTAGTACATCATCCTCGCGGACTTCACGCCGCTTATTATTCTGCTGCTGATGTGAATCACTGCTCTGCTGGCGGCCGTCCTGATACATATGCGAGGATAGCGACGAGTTCTGAGTGACTTCCAATTTACTTACTTGCAAGCCTTGTGCCTGAAGCGCTGACCTCAGTTGAGCCATTTGGCCTTCAAGAGACTCTCTGGCAAAAGCGTGCTCTGTAACAAATTGAGCGATTAATTGACCGTTTTGCATCGTAATTTTCACGTCGACTTGACCAAGATGCTCCGGATAAAGGGAAATTCTGGCTTGCGACATGCCTTGAAGCTTAACGATTTCGAACTTGTTCACCAAAAACCCGCTGATTTCCTTGCCGAATTGTTCTACTGGCACTGCAGGTGCTGCTGAGGTTAACGGCTTTAACGGGGAATTTGCAGCTTCGCGCATCGCAAGTTGACCTGCGGTCATGACGGTGCCCGTATGTAACCCATTATCTGTATGATCTGCACTCTCAACGCCAGCCGAATAATCAACGGCTACCGTGTTATTAAGCGGAGACGCTTGGGCACTATTTTGACCAGCGTTATTCGCCATTGCAATTTGAAATGCTGGTGTATGAGCTTGCTGCTGAGCCCCGTTCCCGGTCGTCTGGTTAGATGAACCGTTCATGATCACTTGAATATTTTTCTCCAAAGCAGATGTCCAGCTATTATTCGCTAAATTTCCTCCTGCAGCCTGATCAGTTGGTTGACTGTTTGCTTGAGGTGACCCAAGCACTTGTTGCAGCACTTGTAATAATAGACCAGATTGCGGAGCTAAAGGTGTTTGCTCAGATGTCCGCATAAGCTGTACCAGTGTATCCTGGATCGCAAAACGCATCGTCTCCGGATGTTGAGCAAGTGCAGGAAGTTCAATAGTTTCTGCTCCATTCTCTATAGCGACTTCGCCGCTTTGAGGCTGCATAATCATTTGAACTCCTACCAGCCAATTTTGAAGGACGAGCATTAAAGAAGGATTGTCCTCCAATGCCTGATCAAGTTCATTCAATTGCCCAAGCAAGTTTTCAATGACCGGATTCAGATTTTGAAGCTCCTCATCGTTGGTTTCCTGCTCACTTGAATTCGTCAATCCCAGCATTGCTAGCGATTGTAACGAATTTGCTCCCTCCGTCGACGACCCATTTCCAAGGAGCATCGCTACTAAAGTCTGATCAAAAGTTTTGCCGCTCACTTGAACTGCTTCCCCTCTGCCGCTGGCATTGAGAAGAATACCGTTTGCCGGATTCCCCAAAGATAAATTAGTTATGATTTGGCTCATTTTCTTATTCACCTCCTTTCTCAAAAAGTAGAAATGATCCCTAGCTCTTACTTGCTCACAAGCTTGTTCAAAATTTTGGCGGTAAGCTCTTCATCTTCCTTTGTCATAGCAGCCAATATTTTGGAGCGAGTTACGTCATCAACAGAGTTTAATATTTTTAATGCTTTATCTGGACTAATTTTATGCGTCTGAATTATCAGCTTTGATGCTGAATCTGCCGACATGCCCGCAAATGTTTGGCCTAACTGTCGTTCGTCCAAGCCTGTTGTTGTAGCTGCCGCTTGAGCTGTATTCTCCGCATCTTTCTTCAATCTAGACTGCAGGGCGGCTATCGCCATGTCCTCAGCCGGCTTCGTGTCCTTAAGCAGAATGGAAATGTCAGCTGCTTTTTGAGGATCCATTTTCTCAAGAATCGCAACTTTGCTCTCATTATTCATTAAGCTGAGCATTTGTAAAGTTTCATCGACCGTTAATTTTTCTAAAATGGCCGCCGCTTTACTCGGGCTCATTTGTGCGTAGAGCTGGGATAGTTTTTTAACCTCTTTTTGGTAGGCTTCATCCCTAGCTGCTTCTTCCTTCTCGATCGTTTCCGTCAAAGCAGCATCCAATTGTGCTTGAAGCTGCTTTACTTTATCATCCTGCTCTGTAGCCAGGCGGTTCGCTGCTTCCAATTCTGCATCTTTTTGAGCAACCTGTTCTTTCAATTCCTTCAAGGTAGCCTCGTTGCTCTCTGCCTGTTTTTTGGTTTTTTCTTCCTCAGTTTCTTCTTCGGCTACCACACCTTCTGGATCAGGCACAAAATTTCTAACAATCGGTATTTTGTTGCCAAAATCAATCATGGTCGCCCGGAAATTCATATTAAACAGCGTCAACAGAACAGCCAGTAGAACTACAGTAAATAAAATCGGGGTCACAAAAAACAGAAATCTTGCAAACCCGCCACCCGATTCCAAATCTTCTTCCAAATCAGCCTCTGCCATTCCTATTCCCTCCTTCGCAAACCCATTGCTGATGCCCGTGTTACTCCTTACCGGGCTTTCATGGCAAACCGGACTGTAGCAATCTCGTCCAGTTCGTTTTGTTCCCGAAGAAGCATTTCGTGCTGAAATTTGTTTTTGGCTTTTTCCTTAGCTTTGAGCCATACCTTCTCATCAAGCATTTTACCGTTCAAAACGGCCTTCTTCTTCTCGACATTCGCTTCTGCTCGTTGAATATCTCCCAGCTTGATTTCGATGCAGCTCTCTAAATAGTCCATGTATCGCTGCAATTCCTGAAGCTTGATCATTGATGCTTTATTCCCCATCTCTGACTGAATTGCCGAAAAAGTCCTCGCTTTTTCCTCATTCAGCAATTCCAACGAGCGCTGCTCCGCCTGCAATTGACCAACGGCTGCGGATAACATCCACTCCGCTTGCGTCTTCTGATTTGATTTCAAATCGACAACTTTCTGATAGACGTAATGGAACCTCATCCTTTACTCGTCATCTCCTCGCAAATTCAGCAATTAAACGTTCCTGCACCTCAGACAATGTCGCTTTTTCATTTACTTTTTGCCTCGTAAAACTCCAAATCCTGTCGATGTATTCCAATGCCTCATCGATGTCAATATTCGAGCCTCTTTGGTAAGCTCCAATGTTAATCAGATCTTCAGAATCTCTATAAACCGCCAGCAGCCTCTTTAAATTATCCGCCGCTTCGCTTTGTTCCTCCGGGACGATATCCTTCATCACCCGGCTAATACTGGCCAGAATATCGATCGCTGGGAAATGGCCTTTGTTCGCAATATTTCGGTTGAGTACAATATGACCGTCCAAAATCCCCCTCACGGCATCGGCAATCGGCTCGTTCATATCATCGCCATCAACTAACACGGTGTAAAAAGCCGTGATGGAACCTGTAGGACCTGTCCCAGCTCGTTCCATGAGCTTCGGCAAAGCAGCAAATACAGAAGGCGTGTAGCCTCTCATCGCGGGCGGCTCACCTATGGCCAGTCCAACCTCGCGTAGCGCCATTGCGTAACGTGTAACGGAGTCCATCATCAGCATGACATTCAATCCGCGATCACGAAAATATTCGGCAATCGTCGTAGCGATTAAAGCGCCCTTCATGCGGATCAATGCTGGTTGATCCGAGGTAGCTACAATAACCACGGAGCGTTCCAGACCTTCAGGACCAAGATCGCGCTCTATAAAATCAAGTACCTCACGCCCCCGTTCACCGATAAGAGCAATTACATTGACATCGGCCGAAGTATTTCGGGCAATCATGCCCATGAGCGTACTCTTTCCGACACCGGAGCCCGCGAAGATCCCTACCCGTTGTCCTTTGCCGATCGTCAGCAATCCATCAATGGCTCTGACTCCGATATCGATAGGCTGTGTCACGCGCGGTCGATTCAGTGGATTCATCGGTTTGTTATATGTTGAATAATGTCCCATACGAGCCGGAATGACCGAGCCATCTAACGGTTCTCCAAGACCATCGAGCACCTTGCCGAGCAGCTCCGAGCCGACTTGAACCGTTAAAGGCTTGCCTGTTCCAACCACATCGCACCCAGGGCCGATGGATTGCAATTCTCCAAGAGGCATGAGCAATACTTTGTTATCCCGAAATCCTACTACTTCAGCTTTAAGAGGCTCTGAGGATTTACTCGGGTAAATGTAGCAAAGATCTCCTATGCTCGCATCAGGCCCCTCCGACTCAACCATAAGTCCGATAACCTGAGTAACTTTTCCGTTAATCCGAATCGGATCCATTTGCCGCAAATGCTCTATATATTTTGCTGTATCAAGTTTCATCATGAGCTTGTCCCCGAGTAGTCTTCATTATCAAGTGAAATTCGCAGCAGCTCTTTCTTGATTTCAGCAAGCTGCGTATCAATTCTGGCATCTACGCTTCCAAATGCAGAACGAATTACACAACCGCGATCTTGAACTGAGGCATCAGGCAAAATCTGCAGATCGGCTTGCGAATCAATAACAAGATTGAGTTCTTCCCTTGAAGCTTGAACAAAAGCATACTGCGCAGGCGAGACACAAAGTGCGATAACTCCTTGCTCTCTCTTTCTGGCCAAGCTTTTCTTTACTATATCCAGTACATAATCAGGCTCGAGAGCTAACTGCTTATCAATTACCTTCTCGGCAATAGAGCAGCTCAATTCCACAACGAACGGCTCTGCCTCCTGGATGATTCGCTCTTTCTCCGCATATGCTTGCTCCAGGACAGCACTAGCCTCGCCTATCATTTGTTCAATTTTCGCTTGCAGCGACTGTTCAGCCTGAAGCTTACCCTCTTCATAACCTTGGCTAAACCCCTCTGACTTCAGAGCTTCAATTAAGTCCTCGTCCTGCTCTCTTTGCTCCTGCCACCAGGATTCTATTTGCAGTTTGGCTTCCGCAAGCATATTCTCCGCCTGTTCTGACGCTTCCCTGATTTGTCGCTCAGCGAATTCCTTAGCATCGCTTAGCATCTGCCGCCTTGTCTCCTCGGCCGCTAAATCTTCAGCAGAAACCGTCTCAGTTGGAGCTTCTGAAATCTCATCATCTAATTCTTGATCCTGGGGAGTTTCATATGATTTCCCTAGATTCAATTGTTTGAGAATGTCAACCGGAACATATTGGGACACCTTAATCAAATTAGACAATGATGTCATCTCCTCCGCCGCGGGCTATAATAATCTCTCCAGCTTCTTCCAATCTGCGGATCGTGGCTACAATTCGAGTTTGAGCTTCCTCCACATCACGAAGCCGCACAGGCCCCATAAATTCCATTTCTTCCTTGAAGGTGTCCGACATACGTTTGGACATATTGCGGAACACCGCTTCCCGTACTTCTTCACTGGCCACTTTGAGCGCAAGTTGCAGATCCGCATTCTCCACATCACGGATAATGCGTTGAATAGAACGGTTATCGATGTTAACAATATCTTCAAATACGAACATCCGTTTCTTGATTTCTTCTGCCAGTTCTGGATCTTGGATTTCAAGCGAGTCCAGGATCGTTCGTTCTGTACCGCGGTCAACGCCATTCAAAATTTGGACGATGGATTCAATCCCGCCCGCGCTTGTATAATCCTGGGTCACCGTTGCGGACAACTTCTGTTCCAGCACGCGTTCTACTTGAGAAATAACTTCCGGCGAAGTACTGTCCATCATCGCAATTCTGCGCGCGACTTCCGCTTGCTTCTCCTGCGGAAGAGAAGAGAGAATTGCCGCTGATTGCTCGAACTGCAAATAAGACAAGACAAGAGCAATCGTCTGGGCGTTCTCATTCTGGATAAAGTTCAAAATTTGATTAGGGTCAGCCTTACGTGCAAAATCGAACGGTCTGACTTGAAGTGTCGCGGTCAAACGATTAATGATCTCGAACGCTTTCGTTGAACCAAGAGCCTTTTCCAGAATTTCTTTAGCGTAATTAATTCCCCCTTGCGTAATATATTCCTGAGCAAGGCAAATCTGGTGGAATTCCGCCATAATCATATCTTTTTCACTACTGTCCACTTTGCGGACGTTAGCGATTTCGAGCGTAAGCTGCTCTATTTCATCATCACGTAAATGTTTAAATATTTGTGCTGATACCTCAGGCCCGAGCGTAATCAGCAAAATAGCCGCCTTTTGTTTTCCGGTAAGACCAGAAGCCATCGTTTTTGACAATACGTTCACCTCTACTCGTCTGCCAGCCAGGTGCGCAGTAAGTTAACGAATTCATCCGGCTTCTTCTTCGCCAGCGTCTCCAGCTGTTTACGCACTTGACTTTCGTTCGTAATAGTTTCCAAGTTGATTGATGGGAATTCCGGAGGTAAAGGCAGCGGCAGCTCCTCTTCCTCTTCTTCCACATTCTTACGGCGGCGGAATATTAGCGCTCCGATCCCTGCTCCGACTAACAGAACAGCGATTGCTCCTCCCCATACCCAAGGGTTTGAAAAGGTTAGACTTGAAGCTTTTTCTTCCGTTCCGTGAAAATTTTGTGAGAAAACTGAAACTTTTCGCTGCAGATCAGCGTCTGTATAAGTAGTACCTGAATCCGCCAGATAAGACCCCACGATATTCATCAAGATATTCTCAATCGCATCCCGGGTAGTTTGGTCTAAAGTTTCTTGTCCGACAGGTGGTTCAACAGCCACGTTAATGGTTAAGTCTTTAATAACGTACGGACTAGCAACGATATCCTTGGTAATACGGTTAACCTCATAGTTGATCGTTGAAGAGGTTTCTTCTGAACTTACACCGGAATTACTTCCCGCAGCAGGATAACCCGGTACGTCTTCCGTTCCAGTGCCAGGAATTCCGCTATCCGGATTTCCTTCGCCAGTGTAACTTTTTTGAATTCTTTGAGCACTAATTTCAATTCCCCTCATATTTTCAGTATCGACAGGGGTAACAAGGTTGTTCTTCTCGATAATTTGATCAAAATTTAGCGAAGAGGCTACAAGCACCTCAACTTTGTCAGGCCCGGTCAACTTCGAGAGGAATTGTTTTACACTGCGGCTTACGTCGCTCTCAAACTTTTTCTGTAATGCCATATTTTCCTGGACTGCTGTTGTTAGGGAGCCCGCATTTCCTCCTTGCCCCGTAGGCAGAAGAACAGTATCGTCACTGGAAGATATCGAAATGTTTTCGACTGGCAGGTTTGGTATAGATGTCTTTACCAGGTTGAAATAACCATCCACCGCTTCCTGATTCGGGCGATATCCCGGTTTAAAGGCAATTACGATGGAAGCAGATGCCTTTTGCTGCTCCTCCGGACTAGCAAATACATTCTCTTCCGGCAGATTAATCAGAACTTTCGCATCCTGTACACCCTTCATGCGTTTGAGTAGCTGCTCTACTTCACCATTGAGTGCACTTCTATACTTCACGCTGAATTCATTATCTGTCATTCCGATGAGGGACGAGCTCTCGTTAAATGCTTCCCAACCAATAGAACCATTCTTGACGATACCTTTTGAGCCCACGTCTACTTTGACGCGCGATGCTTCCTTGCTAGGCACAGAGATACTCGTTCCATCCGGGCTTAATTTATATGGGATACCACTGGAATCAAGATGACTCATAATACCTGCGGCATCCGTGGCATCTAAATTCGTGAAGGCCACTTCATATTCTGTCTTAGAAAATTGAACCGTTAGTAATATAATCGCTAGTAATACAATTGCAATCGTCGATATTAAAAGCGTTTTTTGCTTATTGCTAAAATTATTCCAATATCCGGTTACTCGCTCCCGATATTGGGCGATTCTCTCATTCACAATTTCACCTCATCCACAGCTTGCTAATTTCTTTAAATTTGCGTACGCATAATCTCTTGATAAGCTTCTATCACCTTATTCCGAACTTGCGTAGTGAGTTGCAAACTTAACAGCGCCTGTTCTGAGGCGATCATGACCTGATCGACATTAGCTTGACCTAGGAGGAATTGCTCATTGAGTCGTTGGACGTTGTTTTCTTGCGCGGCGACTCCGTTCAGAGCGTCAGTCAAATAATTACTAAAACTCTTAATGGCTTCTGAAGGAGAACTGACTACGGGTTTATGCGGCTCGGCTATTGCCTCTAATTTTTGAATTGTATTTAGGCTAAAATTGTTGTGTATCAATTATTCCCAACTCCTGACTGCTTCAATTTGACTGGTTATTTACCGATTTGCAATGCCTTTGAAATCATCGCTTTACTTGCATTCAACGCAGTAATGTTAGCTTCGTAAGAACGCGTCGCCGAAATCATGTCCACCATTTCCTTCATCAAATCCACGTTTGGCATGTAGACATAGCCTTCACCGTCAGCGTCGGGATGCGTCGGGTCATATACCGGCTTAAAAGGTGTTGGGTCTTCTGCAATTTGGGTGATCTTTACTCCCTGGGTAGCGGGCTTCTGACCCATAACCGCGTCTAGGGTACTTCCAAAACCCACACTATTCGGAGCCATAACAACCGTCTTGCGTCGGTATGGAACAGCTTGACCATTCTCCATACTAGCTCGGGTTGTTCTTGCGTTAGCAATGTTAGATGAAATTACATCCATCCGAAGGCGCTGCGCTGTTAGTGCTGAAGAACTAATATTAAAACTATCACTGATTTTCAACGCTTATTATCTCCCTTCTGTCGCCACGCGCTTCATTTTAATTTGGTAATTCAACTGTTCTATGTACGAATCGTACCGGAGTTTATTTTCCGCGAGCAAGCTCATCTCGCTATCGATGTCCACATTGTTCAAGTTGTTGTTCATTGCTGTTCTGTCATCGACTGTAATTTTCGGTTCCGGTACTTTTCCAGAAGAACCTATGATAAAGTGCCTAGAATCGGTTCGATACCCCCGGAGAGTAGGCATTCCGCCATTCAATTCATTCTGTAACAAGGTCTCGAAGGATACATTCGAACGTTTAAAATAAGGGGTATCCACGTTCGCTATGTTGTTTGCTATTACTTGCTGCCTAGTTCCGGCAGCCTGAATTGCGTTTTCGAGCCTGGCGAATCCTACGCCATTAAGAAGCTGCATCTTCCTATCCCCCTTAAATAATTTAATTTTAATCTTAGACTCAAAACTAATTCAACATGAAATTGCAATTTCCTCTTTTTTCGACAACAAACTATTTTCAATAGTCTTTCTATTGTCCTATTAGGTCAAATTATAGCTTAATGTCATATATCCTAAGTTTCAAGCAGTTTCGACATTATTACAATAAGAAAAAAGCCCTATCTTTACAAATTTTCACGTTTAAATATACACTTTTTGCTTATTTTTCAAATTTTCACGAAAGTTCGACAAAACCAAGCGTGACTATATGCCGATTAAAATTGTCGGAAAAAGCAGAAAAGCCGTCGCCCCATTTCCATGGGACTAACGGCCTTAAATAACTTTCACATATTATTCAAAAGATCTCCAGAGCTATAGAATAAATTGGCTAAGATCACGATCCCGGGCAATATCACCTAATTTTTCCCGGACATACTCCGGTGTAATGGTCATTTTATCGAGGGTAAGCTCAGGAGCTTCAAACGATAAGTCTTCCAGCAGCTTTTCAAGGATGGTATGCAGCCGTCTTGCTCCGATATTCTCGGTATTCGCATTAACGGATGCTGCAATTTTAGCGATTTCGCTAATCGCTTCAGCTGAGAACTCGATTTCTATATCTTCTGTACGAAGCAAATCTGTGTACTGCTTAGTCAAGGCATTTTGCGGCTCTGTAAGGATGGACACGAAGTCATCCTGGGACAAACTATTCAGCTCCACGCGAATCGGAAATCTGCCCTGTAGCTCAGGGATCAGATCAGAAGGTTTAGCCACATGGAACGCACCAGCCGCAATAAACAGGATATAGTCGGTTTTCACCGGGCCGTATTTCGTCATTACCGTTGATCCTTCTACGATCGGCAAAATATCTCTTTGTACCCCTTCACGTGACACGTCTGGTCCCGATCCCCCGCCGCCCCGGCTGGCTACCTTATCTATTTCATCGATAAATATAATTCCCGACTGTTCGGCGCGGGTTACCGCTTCCTGCACAAGCTCATCATGGTCAATCAGCTTGCTGGCCTCTTCCTGGGTAAGCACCTTGCGCGCTTCCTTTACGGTCAGCTTTCGTTTCTTTGTACGCTTGGGAAGGAGATTGCCGAACATTTCCTGCATATTCATCCCCATCTGGTCATTCCCTTGGCCTGCAAACATGTCCAGCATCGTTGGGGCCGTATCTTCAACCTCGATCTCCACGGTATCGTCCTCCATTTGTCCCGCGGCAAGCTTCGCCCGAACCTGGCGCCGACGTTCGGCGATAGAGCTATCTTCCTGAGCCTCTTCCGCCGTCTGAGTCTCACTTGCGCCCTGATTTCCGAACAGCATTTCGAAGGGATTTCGTCCGCTCTTCGATTTATGATTTGAAGGAACAATAATTTGTACCAACCGTTCGTTAGCTAGTTCTTCAGCCCTATCTTTCACTTTTTCGGTGCGTTCCAGCTTTACAGTTCGAATCGCGGTTTCGATCAAATCGCGTACCATTGATTCAACGTCCCTACCAACATAACCGACCTCGGTAAATTTGGTTGCCTCTACTTTGATGAAAGGAGCGCCTACAAGCTTCGCTAGACGACGCGCAATTTCTGTCTTCCCCACACCTGTAGGGCCGATCATCAAGATGTTTTTAGGCACGATTTCATCCTGCACTTCCTCACTGAGAAGACTGCGACGATAGCGATTTCGCAGAGCAACTGCAACCGATTTCTTCGCTTGCTTTTGTCCTACGATATATTTATCCAACTCAGCAACAATTTGTCTTGGTGTAAAATGACGATCCCTCATAGTATTTCCCCCTTCGAAGGTTAAATGATTGGCTGTAGTCCACGAAAAAAAGTCCGGTACGCCGGACATTTAATCCGATGGACAGCTGATCCGGCACAAATCGCGGCCTTTAGAACAGCGTCACATCAAAGTTCTTCGACAGTTATGTTATTGTTCGTGTATACACAAATTTCAGAAGCAACCAATAATGATTCGCGCGCGATATCCTTTGCTTCCAATTGAACAGCGTGGCGTTTAAGAGCCCGCGCAGCTGATAAGGCAAAATTCCCCCCTGAACCGATCGCCAGCACATCATCATCTGGCTCTATGATTTCTCCTCCACCAGAGATAAGCAGCATGCCGGTTTTGTCCATCACGATCATCAATGCCTCCAACTTACGCAGCACGCGATCCTGTCGCCAATCCTTGGCAAGCTCAACCGCCGCACGCTGAAGATTGCCATGATGCTCCTCAAGCTTTCCCTCGAACTTCTCAAAAAGAGTAATCGCATCGGCCACCGATCCAGCAAAACCAGCCAAGACCTCACCACGGTATAAGCGACGAACCTTCTTCGCGGTCTGCTTCATAACGACGCTCTCACCAAATGTAACCTGTCCATCACCCGCAATAGCTCCATGACCATTGTGGCGGACAGCACATATCGTAGTGGCGTGAAAAGTAGGAATCATTACAATCCATCTCCTCTATATATGGGATCCCCGTATATATCATTCTATGATAAACTTGCGTGATCAATACTTTCAAGTATCCATCTTAAATACGGGCACCGCTTATAAATGCCTTTAAGCTGTTTAATGCCCGATTAGCCAGCGCTTCGTTCTTCTCCGCCTTTTTGCGATAGCGAGTATCGAGCTTAGGGAATAAACCGAAGTTTGCATTCATGGGTTGGAAATGCTTGAAATCAGCCGTTGTTATATACCTAGCCATGCTGCCAAGAGTCGTATCCTCCGGGAATATAATTCCCTCTTGCTCATTCGCTGCCAAAGCTGCATTAATCCCCGCAATTAGCCCGGACGCTGCAGACTCCACATATCCCTCTACCCCAGTCATTTGCCCGGCAAAATACAGCGTAGGCCGCTCCTTCAACTGATAGGTGGGCTGCAGAAGCTTAGGTGAATTGATAAATGTGTTGCGATGCATCACGCCATAACGTACGAATTCGGCATTTTCTAATCCTGGAATCATTGAGAATACCCGTTTTTGCTCCCCCCATTTCAGGTGGGTCTGAAATCCTACTAGATTATACAGCGTGCCCGCAGCGTTGTCCTGACGCAATTGAACGACCGCATGCGGAAGCTTGC
Source organism: Paenibacillus lentus (assembly GCF_003931855.1). Taxonomy (NCBI): domain Bacteria; kingdom Bacillati; phylum Bacillota; class Bacilli; order Caryophanales; family Paenibacillaceae; genus Paenibacillus; species Paenibacillus lentus. Next base: position 3,969,359 of record NZ_CP034248.1, read on the forward strand.
CATCATGAGGATTAACGAGTCCTACCGGCTTCATCGGGCCAAATAGAGCCGTCTGCTTGCCGCGGCGCATCATAATCTCAATTGGCATGCAGCCATCAAAATAAATCTCCTTCTCAAATTCTTTCAATTCCGCGACTTCTGCATGAATAAGCGCTTCGTAAAACGCATCGAATTCCTCTTCATTCATCGGGCAATTCAGGTAAGCTGCCTCGCCTTTATCATATCTTGAAGCAAGATATACCTTGTTCATATCGATGGAATCCTTCTCGACAATCGGAGCTGCCGCATCGTAAAAATAAAAGTAATCCTCACTCGTCAAGCGCTTGATTTGCTCCGAAAGGGCAGGCGACGTCAGCGGCCCCGTAGCGATAATCACGATTTCTTCTTGAGGAATCTCTTGAATTTCTTCATTGATAACCTCAATGAGCGGATGCTCACGCAGTATGCGCGTAATCTCACCCGAGAAACCGTCGCGATCCACCGCAAGTGCCCCACCTGCCGGAACGGAATTGCGATCAGCTGCACCGATCACTAGCGAATCCAGCAAGCGCATCTCTTCTTTTAACACCCCTACCGCATTCGTTAGGCTGTTGGCCCGGAATGAGTTGCTGCAGACGAGCTCAGCAAATTTATCGGTATGGTGAGCCGGCGTCTGTCTGACAGGGCGCATTTCATATAATTTTACAGGGATGCCGCGCTTGGCAAGTTGCCAAGCCGCTTCACTTCCAGCAAGCCCTGCTCCTACAACAGTAACTCTATTTGATTGCTCCACTTTCTTTATACCCCCTAAGGCGTGTTCAATAAGTCAATTCTAGATGTTGTTTATTCATCGGAGGTATCCTCATTCTCCTCGATTTGTTCCACATGGTCGCAGGCTTTGCATTGCAGCTTGCCACCTTGCTTATTACGCTTCTCTACGAGCAGTCCTCCACATTTAGGACATGGCTTCGCTGACGGCCGATCCCATGACACAAAGTCGCATTCGGGATAACGATTGCATCCGAAGAATACTCTTCCTTTCTTGCTGCGTCGTTCAACGACATGCCCTTCCTTACACGTAGGACAGGTCACGCCGATGTCCTTGACGATGGGCTTCGTATTACGGCAGTCCGGGAATCCGGAGCATGCAAGGAACTTACCGAATCGCCCTAATTTATATACGAGCGGCTTGCCGCATTTTTCACAAATTTCATCGGAAACCTCATCTTCGATTTCGATTTCCTTCATCTCTTCTTCAGCAACTTCCAAGCGTTTCTCAAACGATTCATAAAAATCGCTCAGAACGCGAACCCAGTCTTCCGAGCCTTCCTCGACATGATCAAGATCATCTTCCATATGAGCAGTAAACTCAACATCTAAAATTTCTGGAAAAAACTGCTCCATCTGCTCAATGACAAGCTCACCGAGCTCGGTCGGCATGAATTTCTTATCTTCAATCGCCACGTAGCCACGCTTCTGAATCGTCTCAAGTGTAGGGGCATACGTACTAGGGCGTCCTATGCCCAGTTCCTCCAACGTTTTGACCAAACGGGCTTCCGTATATCTCGGCGGCGGCTGAGTGAAATGCTGCTTCGGTTCAATATTCTCCGTCTTCAGTTCATCACCGACATGGAGCGGCGGCAAATATTTATCATCATCCGTCGTTCCATCGTCGTTCCCCTCTACATACACCTTCATAAAGCCGTGAAAACGGATTTTAGAGCCGACTGCACGGAACGTAGCGTCCCCAGCTGCGATATCCACTGATAAAGTATCCAGCACCGCCGAAGCCATCTGGCTAGCCATAAAGCGTTCCCAAATCAATTTATATAAACGATACTGATCCCGGCTCATAAAGGGTTTCACAGATTCTGGATCGCGTAACGCCGAGGTAGGGCGGATCGCTTCATGTGCATCCTGAGAGCCCGCCGCTTTCTTCGAATATTGCCGTGGTGATTCCGGTACGAATTTTTCACCATATTTAGCAACGATGTATTCCTTCGCTTCCATTTGCGCCGATTCGGCAATACGCGTAGAATCCGTACGCATATAAGTAATCAGACCTACAGTTCCCTCTTTGCCTAGATCTACGCCTTCATACAGCTGCTGAGCAACCGACATGGTCTTTGCCGCACGGAAATTCAGCTTTCGGGCCGCCTCTTGCTGCAACGAGCTCGTCGTAAATGGTGCGGCTGGATGACGAAGTCGTTCCCTCTCCTTAACATCGGTAACCTTGAATTGTGCATCTTTAATGGATTTTAATATCCCGTTTACCTGTTCCTCATTCGTCAGCTCCAGCTTCTCACCACGTAATTGATGAAATTTCGCTTCAAATGATGAATCTCCCGTCTTAAGCTTAGCTGTGATGCTCCAATACTCTTCCGGAACAAATGCGGAAATTTCGTTCTCCCGATCCATAATAATTTTTACAGCAACCGACTGAACTCTTCCCGCCGACAAACCTTTTTTAACTTTTTTCCATAGTAAGGGACTAATCTTATAACCAACCAGCCGATCAAGAATCCGCCGGGCTTGTTGGGCATTCACGAGATCCATATTGATTTTGCGCGGTGTCTTAAACGCATCCTTGACCGCTTGCTTCGTAATCTCGTTGAATACGACGCGACAAGATTCCGTTTCATCCATATCAAGCGCATGGGCCAAATGCCAAGCAATCGCTTCTCCCTCGCGATCGGGGTCAGCTGCGAGATAAATTTTCTTTACCTTTTTGCTGGCATCCTTCAATTCCTTCAATACAGAACCCTTACCACGGATTGTTATATACTTCGGACTGAAGTCATTTTCTACCTCAACCCCAATCTGGCTCTTGGGCAAATCACGAACATGCCCCATTGAAGCTTTCACGATGTATTTACTGCCTAAGTATTTGCCAATCGTTTTCGCCTTGGCAGGCGATTCCACGATGACGAGTGAATCCGCCACAGGGTCATCCTCCTCTCAAACGTCACAAAGCTAATGTACCATTTCCAAAAAGTCATATAGTCATATTTTATGAACCACTCTCGGTTAGGAATGGACTATACTACCTTATACACAGAACCGGGTAGTTGGACTACCGCATTTTTCATGATTAAAGATAACAGAACTGAATGTAAATGTCCAAATTCCCATTCCGTCTTCATGAGCAATTCATCAAGTGTACAAACACTCTGCTCCAACATATGGTATATGCGGCGCTCCTCATCTGTCAACTCACCATTCGATCTGTTTTTTTCCTTTTTTTCCATTAACTTAGGAAGTAAACCTTCGTACTCTTCTAAAATATCTCCCGCATCGATGACCATTTTTGCCCCCTGCTTAATGAGATCGAGCGTACCTCTGCTTTTGGGCGATGTAATTGGCCCAGGAACAGCAAATACGTCACGCCCCGCTTCCAGTGCGGCATCTGCGGTAATTAAGGAACCGCTGCGAGCATCCGCCTCCACGACAACCGTCCCATACGTTAAACCAGCGATAATTCGATTACGCTGCGGAAATAATCCTGGGTGTCCAGGGGTGCCTAACGGATACTCCGACAAAATCAGCCCTTGCTTCGCTATCATTCGATATAAGGAAGCATTTTCCGGGGGATAAGCGATATTTATGGCGGTTCCAAGCACCGCTACCGTCTTACCGCTGCATTGGAGCGCAGCTTCATGACATTGGCCGTCAATTCCCCTCGCCAGCCCACTAACGACAACGAGTCCCCGGCTGCATAGAGACTCTGTCAGTTCCCTACATACCTTACGTCCGTAAGCAGTTGGAATACGAGTGCCGACCATGGCGATTGAAGGGGCAGCCAGCAAATTGATATCCCCAATTCCATACATAACCCAAGGTGGCCGAACGGTTTCCTTCATTAATAGGGGATACTCAGGATCGAATATCGTCACAGCAAATATGCCCGCACGTTCCATTTGAACTGCTCTTTCTTCGATCCAGCTTCTTGTCAATGTTCTGGACAGCTTTAAAGCAAGCTCCGCCCCAATTCCGCGTTCGATCCAATCCCCCGGAGTAAAATCCAAAGCATGTACCCAATTATCATCCCAACTTAGCAATTGCTCAATTCGTTTCCAGCCAAGCCCCGGGCTTTCGTGCAGTCCTATGAATAATGATCGCTTGTCCAATTTCATGCCTCCCGTCACTAAATGGTTTAACTAAAAATCAACAAAAAAAGCAACCCTCCTGCCATGTTGGCCAAGAAGGTTGCTTACCTTTATCTACATTATAACAAATTCAACTTAGTGTGTCGTGCAGAGATTAAGAATGCCGCGTTCTTCAAGTACGCTCACAAGCGTAGAGCCCATTTCGGAAGGTGTCGGGGCTACTTTAATGCCGCACTCTTCCAACTTCGCGATTTTTTCCTTTGCAGTTCCTTTACCTCCGGAAATGATCGCACCTGCGTGGCCCATTCTTTTGCCCGGAGGGGCAGTTACCCCACCGATAAATCCAACGACTGGTTTGGTCATATTGTCTCGAATCCATTCCGCAGCCTCTTCTTCGGCCGTTCCGCCGATTTCTCCAATCATGATTACGGCATGCGTATCGTCGTCTTCATTGAAACGATGCAGGATATCGATGAACTCTGATCCTTTGACAGGGTCTCCTCCAATACCTACTGCAGATGACTGGCCGATACCACGGGTCGTCAGCTGATGAACGGCTTCATAAGTAAGCGTTCCGCTCCGCGATACTACGCCAACATGGCCTGGCATATGAATGTAGCCCGGCATAATTCCGATTTTACATTCCCCAGGTGTAATGACGCCAGGACAGTTCGGTCCAATTAGTATCGTCTTCTTCCCTTCCATGTAACGGGAAACTTTGACCATATCAAGTACAGGAATACCTTCTGTGATACAAATAACAAGCTCCATTTCCGCTTCAACCGCTTCGAGAATGGAGTCGGCAGCAAATGCTGGTGGAACATAGATCACGCTTGCCGTCGCTCCGGTGGCAGCCTTTGCTTCTTTTACCGTATTAAACACTGGCAAACTAACCGTTTCGCCGTTATCCAGCGCGATATCAACCTTGGTGCCGCCTTTGCCCGGCGAAGTTCCGCCAACCATTTGCGTACCGTAATCTAGAGCGCCTTTCGCGTGAAACAGAGCTGTTTTCCCTGTAATTCCCTGTGTAATTACTTTCGTATTTTTATCCACCAAAATACTCATCGTTCGAGCCTCCTCTGATATGGATTGGAAGATTAATTTAAGACACTAGTTTGACGATCTTCTGAGCGCCGTCGGCCATAGAGTCAGCAGATACAATCGCAAGTCCTGAATTCGCCAAAATATCCTTCCCAAGCTCGACGTTCGTTCCTTCCAGCCGTACAACTAGCGGACGATCCAGACCCACCTGCTTTGCAGCCTCGACGATCCCCGAAGCAATAACATCACATTTCATAATGCCGCCAAAGATATTTACGAATATGCCCTTTACTTTGGTATCGGACAAAATAATTTTGAAGGCTTCGGTTACTTTCTCCGCTGTGGCACCACCCCCAACATCGAGGAAGTTGGCAGGGTCGCCGCCGTAATATTTAATGATATCCATCGTTGCCATCGCAAGCCCCGCTCCATTAACCATGCAACCGATATTGCCGTCCAGGGCGATGTAGCTAAGGTCATATTTCGAGGCTTCGATTTCCTTCTCATCTTCTTCTTCCAAATCACGAAGCGCCAGGACATCCTTCTGGCGGAATAATGCGTTGGAATCAAAATTCAACTTCGCATCAAGTGCCATCACTTCACCGTCACCTGTAACAACAAGCGGGTTAATTTCAGCAATAGAGCAATCCTTATCTACAAATGCTTCATATAACGCCAGCATAAACTGAGCCGCTTTGTTCACTAGCTCATTCGGAATATTGATGGCATACGCCAATCTGCGCGCCTGGAACGGCTGCAAGCCGATGGCTGGATCCACGATTTCCTTAAAAATCTTCTCCGGCGTAGCTGCAGCTACTTCCTCAATTTCCGTACCGCCTTCTTCCGAAGCCATCAGTACGACACGTCCCGTTGCCCGGTCTACAACGACACCGACATAATATTCCTTCTTAATGTCGCAGCCCTCTTCGACCAACAGACGCTTTACTTCCTTGCCCTCAGGGCCTGTCTGGTGGGTAACAAGCACTTTGCCGAGAATCTCCTCAGCATATGCCCGCACTTCATCCAAATTTTTAGCTACCTTGACACCGCCGGCTTTCCCGCGGCCCCCAGCATGAATTTGGGCTTTAACCACAACGACTCCGCTGCCCAATGCTTCGGCTGCTTCCACAGCTTCATCCACCGTAAAGGCAACTTGTCCCTTCGGCACGGTCACCCCGTATTGCTTCAGGACTTCTTTTCCTTGATATTCATGGATATTCATTCGTAGAATCCTCCTATCAACAGGCGGTTATTAAGGTGAACATATGAAACCCAGATCATTGTACCATGTTTTTAAAACGCTTTCCTTAAAAATTCATTCTTTATACACAACTTTTTTTATATCGGTTCAATCTAATTTTGATATAGATAGAATATAGTCCTTCGCCAATTTAAAGAATCTTGTTTAAACTACAGATGGTTATCCCCCTAATAAACCTAGGGTTTCAGCGAAATAAAAACTAATTCCCACTTATTTATAAAAAAATAAAATATATCATATTGAGATTGTTTTACATAAACACAACCTGTCAAGATCAACATATTGCATGTAACATTTTTAATAGCTATGAGACATAACCACTGATAATAACCTGATCATTCTTGACTTTTCATGGATTTCCTACTAAAATACGGACAAGTAATCGGTGGAGAATTGAGGAAGCACCCTTTTTCCAGCCTGCTTTGGCCTGCATGCCAGCTGGCGTAAAGAGAAGAAAGGGTGTTTTTGTAATGTATGAGAAATTATTTAGTGCTTGTCTGTACGGGATAGATGGGAGATTGATCGAGGTCGAGGTGGATTTGTCCAACGGCATTCCACAAACGATGGTTGTCGGCTTGCCGGATTCGGCGGTGCGAGAGGCTGTAGAGCGTGTCAGATCAGCGATCAAAAACTGCGGTTATTCCTACCCGCTACAGCGGGTAACGATTAATTTGGCCCCAGCCGATTTGCGCAAGGAAGGCTCAGCTTTCGACCTGGCAATAGCCCTCGGCATATTAGCTGCCAGCAAACAAATTGTACTGCCGGAAAACGAACGGATTCTCATGATCGGGGAGTTGTCTCTCGATGGATCGCTCCGTCCCGTACACGGGGTCATTTCCATGGTTGATCTCGCCAAGCGTCAAGGTTTTGATGGAATTCTTCTGCCGATAGCCAATGCAGAGGAAGCAATGCTGATCAGTGGAATTTCAATTTACGGTATGAACCATTTAAATGACCTAACCGCCACCGTAGATATTTCGAATCCTGAAAATAAAATATCTTCCCATGGTAAGGCGTTTCCCAAGGAGCATTCAAACCTGAAGCAAACCTCGTCATTGTCGAAAAACAGGACTTTAGTAATAACATCGTTTAAGCATTTGCAAGCCTCAAAAGGAGAGTCCTCCAGTTTGCTTTCCCCGGCAATTCCCTCTGTCGAAGACTACAGCGATGTGCTTGGACAGCGCCATGTGAAGCGGGCGTTAACGATAGCTGCCGCAGGCAGGCACAATATTATGCTAATCGGGCCTCCTGGCACCGGAAAAACGATGCTTATCCGCCGTCTTCCATCTATTCTTCCTGCTCTGACCGAGGAAGAAGCGCTAGAGGTAACGAAAATATACAGTTCAGCCGGAAAATTCACAGACATGGAATCAGGCCTGATCCGCAGTAGGCCATTCCGCTCACCTCACCATACGATATCTGCCGCTGGATTAGTCGGAGGCGGTGGGATACCCAAAGCAGGAGAAGTCAGCCTGGCTCATCACGGCATACTGTTTCTCGACGAGCTTCCTGAGTTTGCCCGGACCGCACTGGAGGTACTGCGTCAACCGTTGGAGGAACGAGAGGTGACGATTAGCCGGACGAGGGCTGCATTTACTTTTCCGGCAAGTTTTTTGCTTGCCGTTTCTTTAAATCCGTGTCCGTGCGGATATCTCGGAGCTGAGCCTCCGCTGCCCCGCTGCACATGCAGTCCGTTTCGAGTAGCCCAATATCGAGAACGTATTTCGGGCCCCTTGCTGGATCGTATTGATATGCATGTCGAGGTTCCCAGGCCTGTCAGTTGGCTGACAGACCAACAACCGCTTAGTTCTGAAGAGATGAAAAATGCGGTGCTGCGTGCACAGCATAATCAACAGCAGCGTTACGCAAGATTAGAAATATGCTACAATAGTGAACTTAACGGCAGAACGCTACGAAAATACGCCAATATTAGCAAAGAAGCCGAGCAGTTGCTGCAATCTACTTTTCAAACGGTTGGACTTAGCATGCGTGCCTATGATCGAATTATTAAGCTGTCCAGAACGATCGCGGATCTGGAAGGCTCCGATCGTATCGCGGTCAGTCATATCGCCGAAGCTATTCAATACCGCCAGCTTGACCGTCAGGTTACGGATATGATGAACGACTAGCCCTATATTCTCCGACCTAGCATGGCCTTGCTGTCACTGGAGCGAAGGGAGCATTCGAGCTCCTTATCACATTGCGAGACAGCAAGGCTTTTTATATTTTAGAAAGCATTAACAATATGTTCGATGGCAATTATTTCATTCCGTTGCATCTTTACGCCCACAACGTCAAACCGAATGATCTCGTTCAATTGATGGGTCTGTTGCAAATATACGATCGCTGTTTCTCTGACTTGCTTTATTTTACGAGGAGTGATAGATTCCGCAGGTGTGCCATACTGTTCGTTATGCATGCTGCGGCTTCTCACTTCGACAATAACAATGACACCATCCTTTTTAGCGATGATGTCGATTTCGCCTGAGCGGCAGCGCCAGTTACATTCCAGCAGCGCATAGCCCTGTTCCTGCAAATAGCGCCCCGCTGCCTCCTCTGCTAGCCGCCCTCTTGCTTTCCGTCCATCCAACCGAACGCCCCCCCGCTTGTCCTTGGGATTAATCGTCATAAGACATCCCCTTCTCCGCCAGCTTATCTGTGCGGTATATAAAGCTGAGTATTTCAGCAACCAACGTGTACAGCTCCGGCGGGATTTGCTGATCCAGATCCAATTTTGAGAGCACTTCGACCAATGCAGCATCCTCCTGCACGGGAACACCGTGTTCTCTTGCCTTTTCCAATATTTTATCCGCCAGGTGACCGCTGCCCTTGGCAGCGACGACCGGGGCATCGCTTTGGGCCGGATCGTATTTGAGGGCAACAGCCTTTTTAATTTGATAGGGGCGGAGCTGTTCCTTGTTGTCATTCATACTCTATAATCCACCCCTTTATAGGTCGTCGGCGTATAAGAAAACGGCGAGCCCGGATCGTTTCCTCCGATCATCTCAGGCTCAACAGACGGCAATAGGTCGCTTTTTAGAGAAACTAGCTGATATCCGGCTGTATTCAGCGCTCCCTGGATATCCTCCTGCCTAGATTCCAAGAACTGGCTTGTCGCCTCTGCTTCCGTATAAAGTTTCAGCATAACCTTCTTATCTATAACCTGAACATCGAGCATAATTAGGCCGAGCGATTTCATTTGCAAATCAAACCAGAGTCGGCAGTTGGATGCGTCCAACTCCCCTTTGTGCCCGCGCCGCGATTCAATATGAACTGCGGCTGTTTGCTCGCCGTCCGCGCCAACAAAAGGCAGAAACAGCGTCACCTGAGCGAAGGGCGCGGTTCGATCCGTGTTCAGCAGCAACTGCTGCCCTGTTAGCTGCAATACGAGCTGACGTGCAGCTTCCTGCAGTGGGGCTGGCACGTCGTCTGCTGCCAGTAATTGCAGAAGCACCCCCTTCAGCGTCTCGCGAGCCGCGGCCTCGGGGCCAGCAGCAGCTTGCTGGGCAGCGGCGTTCGCAGCGGCTGCGACCTGCGCCTGCGGCGCCCCAGGGGCTGCTGCAGCCCTGTCCGCGCCTCCGGCAGCCGCACCGGCGACAGGAGGCTGCGTCACGCCCGCTGCAGCCTCGCCACGCTGCGCCGCCGCTGCAGTGGGCGCCTCTCCCGGCGCGGATGCTTGTGCGCTGCCGGGCTGCCCGCTGCCGCCTGGCGCCTCCGCGCCTCCGGCGGCTGCCCGCTGCGCCGCGCTTGCAGCCGGCGGCGCTTCTTGCGCGCTGCCCGGTGCTGCGCGCAGCACCTGCTGCTCGTGCTCCGCACCGAGCAGCTTCAGCACGCGTCCCACCCACGGCTCTGCCGCGGTGGCGGGACGCGTGAGCGCCGCTGGCGAAGGCCCTGTGGGCACTTCGCCTTGCGCCTGCGCCTGCGCAGCAGCGGGCGCAGCTTCAGCTGCCGCAGGCATAGCGGCGGCGGTGGCAGCGTTTGGCGCGGCGCCCGTGCCCTGTGGCGACGTGCTCGCGGCGGCGCGGTCTGCGCCTGCTGCTGCGCCCGAAGGCGCCGACATCGCCCCGCGCAGCTCCTGCAGCACCTGACTCAGCTTGCCTAACAACGCTTCTGCCGCCCCTCCACCGCCAATCCCAGCGGCCTGTCCGCCCTGCGCCATTGGTGCAGCGGTTTGACCTGCAGCGAGATGAACTGTCGCTCCAGTTGGAGATGCCGCTAGCGGTGTACCAACTGGATTAGCCTGATGCGAAGCTGTACCCGCTGTATTAGCCAAGGGTTGACCCGCCATTGCCTGCCCCTGCGCTTGCAGCGGCACTGTTACATTCGCAGTCCCCCCCTTACTTGCATTTCCTCCGGCTGATCGAGTCAAATTCCCTAGCAGTTCATCCAGCATAGAGAGCATTTCATGGAGTGGCGGGCCAAAAACGGTCTGATGCAAGCTAGCAACCGTCTCCCCCGTGAGCGGAAGCCCTCGTCCCAGTGCAATACCTGCTGTCTGAATCCATTCCGATAATGGAACAGATGCGGGTTTATGTAAGGTTAACTGCTGTAAGCTTTGCAAACTCTCTTTGGTTAGGGGCAACCCGCTCGCTCGCATCATCTGCACTAGCTCCCGATTAGCTACCGTATCCTCCAGCCCCATATCCGCCAGAGCACGGGCTAGCGAAGCAGCTGACATCGGAGCAGAAGCATTAGAGGTAACAGGCTTTAATACAGCCAAACCATCAGCTGAAGGCTGCTGAATCTGCAGCAGTGTCGTTTCTCCTTGACGTAACGGAGTTTCCAGTGCAGCATGCAGCTTCACACCCTGTACCTGAATCACTGCTTCTTGTCCATTTTCCGAAACACTAAGAACTGTTCCTCTCACTACTTGTCCAGTTTTTAGTTCTAACGCCCGCGGTTCCCCCGGCCGGGAATCCCCCATAAGACTGCGCATCAGCGGTCCGATATTCATGAGTATCCTCCTGTAATTCCATCATTGATACGGAAAACCCGCCTTGCTACAAGACGGGTCAAATAAGTACATTAAAACAACGTCTGTTCTTGCACGAATAAATTACGCATAAAACTCTTGCGATGCATAGGCGTCGGCCCCAGAACTTGAATACGCTCTCGGTGATGCTTGGTGGCATATCCTTTATGACTGGCAATACCATATTCGGGGTACAATACATCCCATTCACCTTCGCACAGCCGATCCCGAGTCACTTTAGCCACAATCGAAGCCGCGGCGATAGACTGACTTACTGCATCTCCTTTAATCACCGCCATTTGCTCGATATCCACATCGATTTTCTCCGCATCCACGAGCAATACTTCCGGCCTAATCGCCAGTTGTTCTACGGCCTGCTTCATAGCAAGGCGCGTCGCCTGCTTAATATTAAGTCTATCAATCGTTTTAGCATCAACAAAGCCAGTGCTTACAGCTAACGCTTCCTTCATAATAATATCGTACAGTCTCTCCCGCTTTTTGGCAGTCAATTTCTTCGAATCGTTAACTTCCTCTAAGACTAATCCTTGCGGTAAAATGACGGCCGCAGCAACGACGTCGCCAAACAAGCAACCTCGTCCCACCTCATCAATGCCTGCGATATGAAGATATGAGCGCTGCCAGTATTCTTTTTCATACGTTAATAAGTCACCCATTATGCCTCCTTGTATTTTAAACCACCGACCCCAACAAATCTAACCCAATCGTACTTTATTTATCTTCAAAATACTGCGATAACACTTGCCTTACGTATGCTTATATCAGTAATATCGGAAATCAAACTTCATTTATATAGATCTTAAACAAAATAAAAAACCGGGTCGTTACACCCGGCCAGATATATTTTAAGTTTGAATAAGGAGCAGAATAATCGACGACAAGCAGAGACACGTGCTGATTAGCCATAAAAACATTACGGTTTGCCGATGCGTCAGACCAGCGCGAAGCAAACGATAGTGCACCTGGCTTGCATCAGCCTCATAAATTGATTTTCCCTGCAAAAAGCGCTTGACGACAACAAAAATATTATCAAAAATCGGCACCCCAAGCGCCAATACAGGTATAAATAACGATAAGACCGTTGCCTGCTTAAAGGCCCCATCCAAGGCAATCACCGCTAAAATAAAGCCGAGAAATGTTGCTCCTGCGTCCCCCATAAATACTTTGGCCGGGGGCTTGTTGTAACGCAAGTAGGCTAATGCCACGCCTACTAAGATCATAGCCATGATTGCAGAATTGGATTGCCCTTTGGTCACAGCCACGATAAACAGCGTAATCGCCGAAATAGCTGAAAGTCCGCCAGCCAGCCCGTCCAATCCATCCGAGAAATTAATTACCGTAGTAACGCCGAAGATCCATAGAATCGTCAAAATAAACTGCAAGATTCCCGGCAACACGACGTACTCCCCTGAAATCGGGTTAAAGAAACCTGTGAAGGAAATGCCTGACGCATATACGATCACAGCAGCCGATATTTGAACGATCAGTTTAGGAAGCGCTGGAAAATCCTTGCCTTTGGTCTTGTACCAATCGTCAAGTGTACCGATCACAAGCAGTAAGATTCCACCGATAAAGATCGCTACCGTTTCCATGTTGTATTCTCTGCCGACAATCAGATAGGTAATAAAGAAACCAATGAAAATGACGTAACTAGCAGTAAGCGGAATAGGCTCGCGATGTAACTTTCGTTCAACATCCTTCCGGGGTTTATCTACGAAATCAAGCCGAAAGGCCAATCTTGCGAATGGAGGAATGAGTAAATATACGATAAGAAACGACATAATAAACGAAATTACATATAAAATGATCAACACCACCATCAAGTATAATCAACAAGATTATACAATTTAAGCGGAAGATTGTCGATAATCTAGCTAAACTAAGGAGGCAAAGCAGGGCATTTTGCAGCATCTGACAAAATAACCGCCTCCCTTAAGGGCAGACGGTTATGCATAGATTTAATAAGGAGCCTCCAAGGAATACCTGCCGAGCTTGCCAGCTCTTAGTTCACGCAAAAGCACGCTAGATGCCTTCTCCAGGTCTACTCGCCCGCCACTCATTAAGCAGCCGCGTTTACGGCCTACAGCCTCCATAACAGCCACAATCTCATCCGGGTTCTCAAAGTCCTGGGGGGCCTCTTTAATCTCAAAACGCTGGGCAAATGGCTCCCAATAATATTTTGCTAAATATTTCACTGCAAAAAAAGCAATGTCCTCGATATTTAGTATTTCTTCCCGGATCGCTCCCGTCACAGCCAGTCGATAACCTACGTTCTGATCCTCGAATTTTGGCCACAATATCCCAGGCGTATCAAGCAGCTCCATCTGGGTACCTACTTTGATCCACTGTTGGCTTTTTGTTATTCCTGGTCGATCCCCGGTCGCCGCGATATTTCGCCCGGCCATCCGATTGATCAGCGTCGATTTGCCGACATTCGGAATTCCGACAATCAAGGCCCTGACCGATCTTGGGTTCATACCCTTAGCCAACTGCTTCTCAATCTTATCCTTCAGCAGCTCTCTAGCCAAGTCAGGTATTTCTTTGATGCCTTGACCACTGGAAGCATCTACTGCAATAGCGGCAAAGCCCTCTTCCCTAAAATAATCAATCCACTCACGCGTTATCGCCGGATCTGCCAAATCCGCTTTGTTCAGCAGGATAAGCCGAGGCTTACCCTGTAATATTTCATCGATCATCGGGTTACGGCTAGACAGCGGCAATCTCGCGTCCAACAGTTCTATTACAACGTCAATCAGCTTCAGCTTCTCCTGAATTTGTCGACGCGCTCTCGTCATATGTCCGGGAAACCACTGTATCGTCATATCATCACCTCAGTTCCCGTTAATCCCATTTTGGGTCATCATTTATGCTTAATCATTTTAATGTCCGGTAATGGCCAGAACACAAGCTCTGCTCTTCCTATAACATCCTCGTAGGGTACAAAGCCGATCCGCCGGCTATCCGTGCTATTCGAGCGATTATCTCCCAGCACGAATATATGTCCCGCTGGAACCGTACTCTCCTGGACGAACTCATTCGGGAAATTTCCTTCTGTATTATAAAGCTGATTATTATTATGTTTCTCATTTACAACATCTTTAATGTATGTTTCGTCCACCACTTCCCCGTTCACCATAACAGTATCGCCCTCAATCTGTACCGTATCTCCAGGAATACCGATCACGCGTTTAATGAAGTCACGGCCTTGTGAAGGGACATGAAACACAACAACCTCGCCATGCTTCGGTGCACGGATGTCATATAGAATTTTATTAACAATAATTCTTTCGCTCGTTTGAAAGTTCGGCTGCATCGACTCTCCATCAACAATAAAAGGAGCGAACAACAGCCAACGGATGAGAAGAACCAACACGACAGCAATAACTATGGCTTTCAACCACTCTAGAGCTTCGTTCTTTTCTTTGCTTGGCGGATCCTCCGGCATCCCGGTCTGACCCGTTTCCGATTGAAATTGCTGTTCCATAGATCGCAACCTCACTTTGTCGTAAAATATGTAACAAACCGACTGTAATTAATACAAATAGCAAAGGGGCTTGAATAAATACAAGCCCCACTTGATCGTTAAAGGAATTAACGACGCGCTTCTTTAATTCTAGCTGCTTTACCGCGAAGTTCACGAAGATAGTACAGTTTCGCACGACGCACTTTACCACGGCGAGCCACTTCGATTTTATCGAGTTTCGGGGAATGAAGTGGGAAAGTTCTTTCCACACCAACACCGTTAGAAATTTTACGAACTGTAAAAGTCTCACTGATTCCGCCGCCACGACGCTTAATTACAACACCTTCAAACAACTGGATACGCTCACGAGTTCCCTCAATAACCTTAACGTGCACTTTCAAAGTGTCACCGGCGCGAAAGCTCGGAATATCCTTGCGAAGTTGTTCTTGCGTAATCGCTTGTACGATATTCATCTATGACTCCCTCCTTCCACTCAGGTGTTCTTGCCTCTTCCGGAGAACCCTATTGTTCTCCCTCATCATCCGCAGAGGACCACCGAATTCACAACAAGAAAAATTTTATCACATTTAACCAGCGTTAGCAAGCTATAATAAGAACCTTTGACACCTTAATCACTAAGGATAGTTTCTGCATTTTAAGAAGCATTGTTTAAAAATTCTACAACTTTCTTTGATTTATCCTGAGTAACTTGAACAATGAAATCAAATCTCTTTTTCAGTATTGTTCTCGTCTTAACCATTCCCTTACCATCCATTTGGATACTACCCTCTTTTGTAGGTTATATACGCTAACCATTGCTGTCGCATTCATTTTCTCAGAATTTGTTCAAGTTTTGTGTCCTGTAAATCCTGTAACATTGCACTATAGACTTTATCTAGTTATTTATTACCTCAGAAAAACCTATAATAAATATTCCAGACAATACAGACCCAAACGCGACAAAGAAAAAAGTTATGCAAGAGAATCGACATCTCTATGCATAACTTTATTGGATCGGAGTAGCGGGATTCGAACCCACGACCTCACCCACCCCAAGGGTGCGCGCTACCTGACTGCGCCATACCCCGATTTAAAATATGTATATGTCCAAAATAATCAGTAAGAACTCGATCTTGGAAAGATTAATAAATGAATCTCATGAACATGACTCTAGAAAAATGGTAGCATAAAACATACATTTTTGTCTAGTATGGGAGATCCTATCAATAATAAAGAGCGCCTGCAATGTACCTCTGCAAACGCTCTCATATGAGCTGATATATTATTTTGGGATAATTAATCATAGGGCAATACTTCGTTCAATAACTCAAAATCCGCGTCAATCGGGTCAATTAAGTATTCACTTAACATTCGGGTTAACTCCCTTCGCTGTAAAAAAATTATTGCTGGCCATCGGCATAAAAATTCCGGCCATTGGCATAAAAATCGAGAATATCGTCTACTGTCAACATCCGATCATCTTCTCTTCGTCCATTATCCTGTGACTGTTTTGATTCATTTTCCTCTGTCTGTTCCATGAAGCTCTGCCTCCCAAAGAATAAGCGTGAATAGGCGCCTCTAGTTTCATTAACCAGAAGCTCTAATGCTGAAACAGTAATGCCGCATTATCTTTTGTACTCCGTCAAAAAATATACAGTGACATCATTATTCTATTCCAAACGAAGTCAAGAAGTGCCTGTCTACAAAAAAATTATCGATAATTACAGTTTTTACACTTATTTCGCATCTTCCTTCGTTTACAATAAAGGTAGCAAGTTACTAAGCGAAGGAGAATCACGATGATCCGATTTAAGAAATATGCTTTCATTTCACTAGCTTTAATTATTATTCTATATGCGGTGGCGGTTGCAAATCCTGGCACAGTTCTATCACGGAAAGCATGCAGCTCCTGGAGCTTAGTTAAGGATCAGATCTTTCTAATGACTCACCCCCGTCAGGATGAGCCGAAGCTGCCTGCCAACTTCTCCATCCAGCCCGGTACGGCCGAACAGGTTCCTGTACTTATGTATCACTACATTACTCCAGAAGCGTACAACGATCAACCTGACAACAATTCGATCATTAACCTGGAAGCTTTTGAGGAAGGGATCGATTACTTATATGAGCAAGGGTACTATACAGCGACATTGGAGGAACTGGAGCAATACGTACTTGGCAAGGCGTCCCTTCCTGCGAAGACGGTCGTTATTACTTTTGACGACGGCTACCAGAACAATTATATCTATGCTTATCCTATCTTAAAGAAATACGGATTCCATGCAACAATCTTCCTCATCGGCAGCAGAATTCAGGCGGAGACAACACCGTTTGATCCTGCCAAGAAAAGCTTTCTCTCGCTGGAAGAGATCGAGGCTTCTACCGACGTATTTGAATATCACAGCCATACGTACGACCTGCATCACAAAGAATTTATAAAATGCGGACTAAACTACTCATCAGGATTCGACACAACAAAATTGGAGAACGATATCAATACTATGAAAGAGCTTGGCATAGACACTCCTTACTATGCATATCCATTTGGCGAAAAAAGTACCCCTATGGTTTACTATCTACAAAAAAATAATTACAGAATGGCTTTAACTGTCCATCAAGGGTTCGTTAAGCCTGGCGACTCTCCAATGAGATTACAACGTCTTACAGTTACTTCCGCAACGAAAATGCATGAATTGCTACAACCTTAATAGAACCAAATCTAATAAAATCAGGACATGGACAACAACAAACTTCCGTGCGACTTACATCGCATCGGGAGTTTATCTTCAATCTGAGAGCCTCTCTAGCGAGCTTTTTTAATAATATTTTTAACAGTCAGACAGACACTACTCAATATAAAACTGAATCACAGCACCGTCTTGAGCCCCATTTATTGACCATATTTCCCCTTTAAAATTAGCTCTCTTTCATTAAAACATCATAAACAGCAAATATCAGGTTTTAATAAAAAAACGCCAATTAGGCGTTTTTATCATATCGAGGCTTTACCTCTTTGCAATATTTAGTTTCTAATTCATTTCCTATGAAACTATTCATCCTGCTCCGCCCGAATCTCCTCCAGCCATTTCTGATCCTTTGGAGTAAGCTCGATATGCTTCAGTAAATCGGGACGACGCTGCCATGTTCTGCGCAGCGCCTCCTTGCGTCGCCAATCCGCTACGTTCGCATGATGCCCGCTGAGCAGGATATCCGGCACTTTCCAGCCCCGGAACTCTACAGGTCGAGTATAATGCGGATATTCCAGCAGCCCCGTGCTAAAGGAATCACTAATGGCGCTCGTCTCATTTCCAAGCACGCCAGGCAACAGACGGACGACACTGTCGATGACAACCATTGCCGGCAGTTCCCCGCCCGTTAGAACGTAATCGCCAATTGACAGTTCGTCCGTAACGAGATGTTCCCTAATACGTTCATCATACCCCTCATAATGACCGCATATGAAAATCAGGTGTTCCTCCTTGGCCAGCTCCTCCGCCTTGCGCTGCGTGAAGCTTTCACCCTGTGGGCACATGAGAATAATACGAGGAGCTGGCGCGCCTGTAGGCCGAGCCATTAACAGATCCTCGACCGCCCGAAAAATCGGGTCAGGCTTAAGCACCATGCCTCCACCGCCGCCGTACGGCGTATCGTCTACCGTACCGTGCTTATTACCGGCATAATCCCGAAAATTAATCGGTTTTAGCGATACGATCCCTTTATCCTGTGCTTTACCTAGAATACTCGACCCAAACACGCCTGCGAACATTTCCGGAAACAGAGTTAATACATCTACCCTCATCCTTACAGCAGCCCTTCCATCAGATGAACTTTGACGACCTTCGCCTGCACATCGACATCAAGCACGACATCGTCAATGACCGGGAGCAGGAGTTGCTTACGGTTAGGCATTTTAACAACCCAAACATCGTTTGCGCCAGGGCGAAGAATTTCCTCAATCACGCCAAGCTCATTTCCTTCTTCATCAATAACACGGCAGCCGATAATTTCATAAAAATAATATTCATTATCCGGAAGCTCAACGGATTCATCCTTGCTAACTTTGATATCATAGCCTTTGTACTTCTCGACCTCATTGATATTGTCATAACCTGCAAATCGTACGATGAATGCTCCTTTGTTCGGGCGCGCGGAAGCAACAGTCACCTCGATTTGCTCACTCGTTTCAGGGTGAACCATCATCAGTCGGCTCTTCGGCGCAAACCGCACCTCTGGGAAATCCGTACTGGAGATCACCTTCAATTCCCCACGTATGCCGTGTGTATTTACAATTTTGCCAACAGACAGCAATGAATCCGACATAACATCCTCCTTGATAAAAATCTTCACTTGCAGAACTGCTATTATCTCCTGCTTCAGCTTCAGCATGTACGAAAAAGGGCTAGGACAGTCATCCTAACCCTCTTTCGTATATTTTTAAGATATGATGTCCACGGTGACCCGCTTATCCATCTTAACGGCTGCCGATGCTACAACCGTGCGGAGCGCCTTAGCGATTCTTCCCTGCTTGCCTATCACTTTTCCCACATCCTCAGGATGCACGGACAACTCATACACAATCAGGTGTTCTTTCTCCACGACCTCCACACGAACATCGTCCGGATGATCAACAAGAGCCTTCGCAATAACGCCGACTAATTGTTCCATAAAGGGACCCTCCGAATCAGCAATTATTTTTGCTGCTTAAGCTCATGAAATTGCTTCATTATGCCTGCTTTGCTAAACAAGTTGCGAACAGTATCAGATGCTTGCGCACCGTTCTGAAGCCATTTCAACGCCTTCTCTTCGTCAATGTTTACTGCTGCCGGCTGAGCGACCGGGTTGTAGTAACCAATTTCCTCGATAAAGCGGCCGTCACGCGGGGAACGGGAATCCGAAACCACGATACGGTAGAAAGGAGCTTTATGAGCACCCATGCGTTTCAAACGAATACGAGCTGCCACGAAATTCACCTCCTTCAAAGAATGAACTGTCTAATTAATATCAAGGCTTATCGGAAAGGAAATCTCATTCCTTTACCCGCTTTGCCCTGCATTTGCTTCATCAATTTGGAGCCCTTGCCTTTCGGCCCCATCATGTCGGAGAACTGCTTCATCATCCGGCGCATTTCATCGAATTGCTTGATCAGCCGGTTCACATCGGCAAGCGTCGTACCGCTTCCTGCAGCAATCCGTTTGCGTCTGCTGTGGTTGATCATATCCGGGTTCTGCTTCTCTTCCTTGGTCATGGAATGAACGATCGCCTCTACGCGTCCCATCTGCTTCTCGTCGACCTTTATATCTTTCATCTGCTTCATCTTACCCATGCCCGGGATCATATCCATGATCTGGTCAATAGGACCTAGCTTCTTTACCTGATCCATCTGCTCCAGGAAATCATCGAACGTAAATTCCGCATTGCGCATTTTGCGTTCCATTTCCTTCGCTTTCTCAGCATCGATATTCGATTGCGCCTTCTCAATGAGAGAAAGCATATCACCCATGCCCAAAATCCGTGAAGCCATCCGCTCTGGATGGAACGGCTCAAGTGCATCGATTTTCTCTCCTAGCGCCGCGAATTTGATCGGACAGCCGGTTACTGCTTTGACCGACAGTGCTGCACCGCCTCGGGTATCGCCGTCCAGCTTGGTCAATACGACACCGGTCAGCGTCAGCTGCTGATTGAAGCTCTCGGCCACGTTAACGGCATCCTGCCCCGTCATAGCATCGACGACAAGCAGTACTTCATCCGGCTGCGTTACTTCATGGATCTGACGAAGCTCTTCCATTAGTTCCTCGTCAACATGCAGGCGTCCCGCGGTATCGATCAGCAAATAATCATTGCCGTTGTCCTTTGCATACTGTAACGCCTGTCTCGCAATCTCTACCGGGCTGTTTCCTTCAGGCAGTGTAAAAACAGGCACTTTAATCTGCTCGCCAAGCACCTGAAGCTGTTTAATAGCCGCTGGACGATAAATATCTCCCGCCACAAGCAGCGGTCGGTGATTCCCTTTCAATAACAGCTTGGCCAGCTTCGCTGAAGTCGTTGTCTTACCTGCCCCTTGCAGACCAGCCATCATGACGACAGTCGGCGGACGATTGCTCTTCGCCAGCTTCGCTTGGCTACCGCCCATCAATTCTGTCAACTCTTTGTTAACAATATCGATAATAACCATGCCTGGCGTGAAGCTGTCCATCACTTCCTTACCGACGGCCTTCTCCTTCACTTTGGAGATAAATTCCTTGACCACTTTGAAGTTGACGTCCGCCTCAAGCAATGCGAGCCGCACTTCTCTCATAGCTTCATTGACATCGTCTTCTGATACCTTACCTTTGCCGCGCAACTTACTGAATACGCTCTGCAATCGGCTCGTTAAACCTTCAAAAGCCATCTTCGGTCACCTCCGTTCAAGGATTAAATACTTCTGAACCTAAATTGATCATTCTTCTATTTATAATTGCTCAGCTTGATCGAGCAAGTTCCTTGCTTCCTCTTTATGTACGGCGGACAACTCACTGTCTGCAATCAGTTCCCCAAGCCGGACAAGCACTGCATTGCGCTCTTCATGCTTATGAAGAAGCTTCAGCTTCTCCTCATATACCTCAAGCATTCCTTCAGCCCGTTTGATATGCTCGTAAACGGCCTGTCTGCTGATGCCGAACTCGGCAGCAATTTCACCCAGCGAAAAATCATCGTGGAAATAATATTTAAGAAACGTCTGCTGCTTCTCCGTAAGCAGCGTCTCATAAAAATCAAACAAAAGGTTGATCCGATTCGTCTTCTCAAGCCTATTCTCTTGACTCATATGGGCACTCCCTCCGTCAAGGAAAAACACTTTACAGCGCGCATCAACGTTCTTTATCATACCTAATGAAAAGTAGGATGTCAAGTAGTTTTCCTTAACATGCATTTAACAGCTGTACCTCAAGCGTTTCCGTCTATAAACGAACAAGGGCCGCATGTCGGTTCACACAGACAGCGGCCTTGTCATTTTCACAATCCTGCTAATTTTAATTGGGCAGCAGATACAGCAAAATGGCAAAAAAGTGGGCTACACTGCCCCCGAGAACGAACAAATGCCATATCGCATGATGATAAGGAAAAGCCCGCCATACATAGAAAACCGTACCTAACGAATAAAGAATACCGCCAGTGACGAGCAGTGCCATCCCCTGGAAAGGAACAGCAGCCGTTAACGGCCCCCAGGCAATAACGATCAGCCAGCCCATAATCAAATAGAAGAACGTGGACATGAACAAGAATCGTTTAACGAAGAAGGCTTTGAACAGCACACCGAGCAGGGCGATACCCCAAATGACCCCGAACAGGCTCCAGCCGAGCGGGCTGCGAATCGCCACAAGCAAGAAGGGAGTATACGTACCAGCGATATAAAGATAAATCGAAGAATGATCGAAAAATTCGAACAAATCCTTCACTTTACCTTCTTTAAAGCTATGAACAAGAGTGGAGCAAACATATAGCAGAAGCATGCTAACCCCATAAATTGTAAAGCTGACTACGTGCCAGGCCGTTCCCTTCAAGCTGGAAAAAACAATGAGCAGAACTAACGCTGCTACACTTAATACAGTTCCTATCCCATGGGTAATGGCATTGGCGATTTCTTCTCTGCGCGGATAAGTATGCGTATTTGCCATACTATCACCTCCTAGATTTTGGTATACCTCTGTCTCAAGTAACGACTACTCGCCAGCCCCCGCTGCCGAATCTTCTTCCTGAATTAATCCAGCAAACAAACCGTGAACGAATTGCTCGGAATCGAATCTTTGCAGATCCTCCATTTTCTCCCCAAGACCGACGAATTTTACCGGAAGGCTCAGCTCTTGACGAATCGCAATAACGATGCCGCCCTTAGCTGTTCCATCGAGCTTCGTCAGTACGAGGCCGGTTACCCCGCTTTTCTCACCAAACAGCTTCGCTTGACTGAGCGCGTTTTGCCCCGTCGTGGCGTCAAGCACCATTAGTACCTCATGCGGTGCATCCGGAATTTCCCGTTGAATCACTCGATAAATCTTATTCAGTTCCTCCATCAAATTCGACTTGTTCTGTAAACGACCTGCCGTATCGCAGAGCAAAATGTCAACACCGCGCTGCTTTGCTGCCTGTACCGCGTCAAACATAACGGCGGCCGGATCGGAGCCCGGATGCTGCTTAACAACATCTACGCCAACTCGTTCACCCCACACCTCAAGCTGCTCGATAGCTCCTGCCCGGAACGTATCCCCGGCGGCTAGAAGCACTTTCTTGCCTTGCTGCTTATAATGGTGGGCCAGCTTACCGATCGTAGTCGTCTTACCAACGCCATTAACGCCAACAAACAGAATAACGCTAATGCCATTCGGATTCAGCTTCATCGCGTTATCTTCATCGCCTCGCAGCAGCTCTGTAAGCTTCTCCGACAGAATCGGCTGCAGCTCAGCTGCATCCTCGATCCGCCGCTTCTTCACTTCACTGCGTAGGTCGTCTATCAAGGTCATTACCGTATTTACGCCAACATCGGCTCCGATTAATATTTCTTCCAATTCCTCAAAAAATTCCTCATCGATTTTTTTA
Source organism: Paenibacillus lentus (assembly GCF_003931855.1). Classification (NCBI taxonomy): domain Bacteria; kingdom Bacillati; phylum Bacillota; class Bacilli; order Caryophanales; family Paenibacillaceae; genus Paenibacillus; species Paenibacillus lentus. The sequence goes on from NZ_CP034248.1 coordinate 3,992,764, forward strand.
CGACGAGTGACGAGTTCAGTCACTTTCTCGACAAAGCCTTTACGGCTTTTTTCGAGACCGTCCTTAAATTGCTTCGTCACCGTCTCTGTTTTGGAAGCGATGCTTTCCTTCAATTTTTTAAAGAAACTCATGAGGCTCCTCCTTAATAGTCATCCTGATCCAATTTGCAGCTCAATCTATACTGCTTTAATTATGCCACGGCTGGGCGGCTCAAGCAATTTCCACGGTCTCCTCATCCTCCAGCTTCACAGAGACGAGCTTGGATACCCCGCCTTCCTCCATTGTTACCCCATAGAGGACATCCGCCTCTTCCATTGTCCCTTTACGGTGGGTAACGACGATAAACTGGGTCTGTTCGGAGAATTCGCGCAAATATTGGGCGAACCTCGCCACATTGGCTTCATCCAGTGCAGCTTCCACCTCATCGAGCACACAGAATGGCACAGGCTTTACATGCAGAATTGCAAAGAGCAGTGCCATAGCCGTTAATGCCCGCTCCCCCCCCGAAAGAAGCTGTAGGTTCTGCAACTTTTTCCCCGGCGGCTGAGCCACAACATCAATCCCGGTCTCCAGCAGGTTATCTGGATCTATGAGCACGAGATCCGCACGCCCACCTCCAAAAAGCTTGGTAAACACCGTACCGAATTCCTTCCGGATGGCATCGAAGGTTATTTTAAAGCGCTTGGACATTTCGTCATCCATTTCCTTAATAACCTGATAAAGCGTCGTCTTTGCTTCAATCAGATCATCCTTTTGCTCAGTCAGAAATTGATAACGCTCCGAGACTCGCTCGTATTCGTCAATCGCTCCCAGATTCACTTCCCCAAGTAACGTAATCTGCCGTTTCAGCTCCTTGACTTCTCCTTGCGTTTGCGGCACGTCCTCCGGTACAGCGTAGCGCTGTTTTGCCAGTTCAAAGCTAAGCTCATATTCTTCGCTTAGCTTATGCAAAATGTTATCAAGCTCCACATCTAGCCTGTTTGCCTGAATTTCTGTTTGACGAAGCTGCTCCTCAACGGCCTTTAGACCGATTCTTTGCTCCTTGGTCTCACTCTCGCCGTCCTCGAGCTTCTTAACCAATACGATTCGCGAAGCACGCTCCATCTCAAGCTGCTCGCTTGTGCGTTCTTTCTTCAGCCTGAAATCATTCATCTCTTCGCGCTGATTGACGCTTTGTATTTCATTCTGTTTTAAATCAGCCTCTATCGATTGAAGTATGCTGCGGTTCTGCTCCAATTCCTTCTTCTGGATCTCGAACTCTTCCTCTGAACGCTGAAGCTGCTCACGAAGCGAGTTACATTCCTGATCCAGCTTGCCCTCCCGAACTTTAAGTCCGGTCAATTGGTGCTGCAACTCTTCCTTCACAGATTCATTTGCTTTACGGGCAAATTCCGCCGCTTGTATCGATTGACGAATCGTTTGCTCCTCTTTCTCCAGCTCCTGCAGTCTCGCTTCAGCTGCTGCTTTGCTTTTGACTAGTTCCTCGATCTCTTGGGCGTAGTGTCCCTTCTCTTGTCCATAAAGCTCAAACTGTTCGGATACATGCCGCAATTCGTGCTTCACCTGCTTGAGCTCGCTTGTCTGAGACTGTTCCTCCGCACGTTTACTATCTCCAGCTTCACGTAATTTGTCTAGTTCCTGCTCGCACTGCTTCATTTGAGCGCGAACATCATTCATTCCCAGCCTCAGCTTCTCCAGCATTTCCTCGCTTTCACGAATATCCCCAGCAAGCTGATCCAGTTGGCGCTTACGCCCTAATAAATTGCTGTTCTTCCGGTGCTGGCTTCCCCCGGTCATCGAACCGCCGGCATTAACGACGTCGCCCTCCAAAGTAACGATTCTGAACCTGTACTGACAACGGGCCGCCATCTTATTGGCTCTTTCCAAATCACTGGCAAACACGACACTCCCCAGCAAACTGCCTACGATATTCGCATAACGTGGATCATGACCGACAAGCTCGGCTCCAATACCGATAAAACCTTCCGCTTCCTCCAGCGTTCTCTTATCCGCCGCAGAAATTTGCCGGGGACGAATGACATCGAGCGGCAGGAAGGTCGCCCGTCCAAGCTGGCGCTGCTTTAAAAATGCAATCGCTTGACGGGAAACTGCTTCATTCTCCATCACGATATGCTGCATCGCGGCTCCCAGCGCAGTCTCAACGGCAAGCTCAAGCTTCTCCGGAACCCGAATCAGTTCGGCTACTGCACCGTGGACTCCCCCGAGTAATGATTTGCGGGAGGCCTTTAACACTTCCTTGACCCCAAGGATAAAGCCGTCAAAATCCTCCTCCATCTCTTTCATCGTATCGCGTCGGGAAATAAGGGCTTCGCGCCTTTGCTCCCATTTGCGAATATTTGTTGAACTTTCCTCTGCAAGCTTCTGGAGCGATTGATGACGTTCGCTTTCAGTAATGTAGCGGCTACGAAGGTCGGCAATTTCTTTGCTGAGCCGGGACAGTACTCGCTCTAGATCAGCTTTTCTACCTTTTAGGCGAGCCAAGTCCTCCTGCCATTTCAAGCCTTCTTCCTCCGAGCGATCCATGCGCCGTTGGACGCTTTCTTTCTGCTGATCAGCATAGCGAATTTCATTTCGAGCTTCGGCCATTTCATTCATCGTTTCCAGCAATTGTCCTTTGAGCGCTTCCTCCTGAGCCTGGCTAATTCCACCAGTTACGCCAATGAGCTTGACTTCTTCTGCCGAGAGCTCCGTTCTCAGTTCGTTCAACTGCTTTTCCGCCTCGGCAAACTTCTCAGACAGGGCATTCATCTCTTCCGCCCGCTGGGCATAACGCTCCTCATTGACAGCGAGTGATTGGCGAAGCTGTTCCCTATTCTGGATCAGGTTCTTCTCCCGCTCCTTCAGCACCTCGCCAAAGCCCTCGCTCTTTTCAAAGCTTTCACTATATTCCAAGAGCTGCCCTTGAAGCACATCAATATGCTCCTCGATCTGGCGAAGCGCAAGTCGATCGCTTTCCAGCTTGGCATCATGAGCCGATACGATTGTCGATAGGGCCAATTGCTCCTCCTGCAGCTTGGCCAGCTTAGCGTTAGCCTCGCTCCAGGTTTCATGAATTTTCTCGATTTGGTGCACATATAGCGATATTTCTTTATGCTTTAACTCCTCACGGAGCTCTTTATAACGAAGCGCCTTCTCCGATTGCTCCTTCAAAGGCCCGATTTGATCTTCTAATTCACTGACCAGATCGTGAATACGCAGCAGATTTTGTTCCGTATCATCGAGTTTGCGCCGGGCATCCCGTTTACGGCTTTTATATTTAACAATCCCGGAGGCCTCTTCAAAAATTCCTCGTCGATCCTCAGAACGTGTACTTAAAATTTCTTCAATACGTCCTTGGCCGATAATTGAATAGGCTTCTTTTCCGATCCCCGTATCCATGAACAGCTCGGTAATGTCCTTCAAGCGACAGGATTGCTTATTGATCATGTACTCGCTATCCCCGCTGCGATGAACCCGCCGCGTTACTGTCACTTCACTGAAATCCAACGGAAGCGCATGATCCGTGTTATCAAGGGTCAGAGAGACTTCTCCGTAATTCACCGCTTTACGCGAGTCGCTGCCCGCAAAAATAATATCTTCCATTTTGCCGCCGCGGAGCGACTTGGCACTCTGTTCGCCCAACACCCAACGTATGCCGTCCGAGATATTACTTTTTCCGCTCCCGTTAGGGCCAACTACAGCCGTAATGCCACGTACAAATTCCATTTCCGTTTTGTCGGCAAAAGATTTAAATCCTGCTAACTCGATCCGTTTCAAAAACATACCTTCACGATCACCTCTAGCAACTATTGTAACATACAAAAAAGCTGAATGGGACAAGCAAAACGTCCCCGTGCGGCAGGCAACGGGGACGTTCCATCAACATCGATTCAATTGTCATTCATACGAAGATTTCAAACGTTCTAACGCCACTGCGGCAGCCTGCTGTTCAGCTTCCTTCTTGGAACGCCCAGTTCCTTGCCCCAGTGCCCGACCATCCATGGAAACCTCGGAGACAAACTCGCGTTCATGGGCCGGTCCACGCTCCTCCACGATCCGGTACTCAAGCACCCCCATATTATGATGCTGCGTGAGTTCCTGCAGTTCAGTCTTATAGTCCGTAGTCTGGAGCTTCCCATTAAGCGTAAATTGAGAGAATACATATTGATGAAGAAAGGCATTAACAGCCTTCAAGCCTTGATCCAGATAAAGGGCACCGATGAACGATTCGAATACATCCGCCAGCAAAGCCGGGCGGGTTCGTCCCCCGGTTAATTCCTCTCCTTTTCCGAGCAATACGTATTTGCCAAACTCCAGGCTCTCGGCGAATTTCACCAAAGAAGGCTCGCATACGATCGCTGCCCGAAGCTTGGTCAATTCTCCCTCAGGACGATCCGGAAACATCCGATACAAATGCTCGGATACGGTCAGCTCCAGGACAGCGTCGCCCAGAAACTCTAGACGCTCGTTATCCTGATGCTGGCTGAACCGATGTTCATTCACATATGATGCATGGGTAAAGGCCTGTTTCAACAGCTGTCGGTTTTGGAATACAATTTGAAGTTTGTGCTGTAACTGCTTCAGATCTCCACTCAACAGACTGACCCCTTATGCTTCAAATTTCTTCAGAACAATGGTGGCATTATGCCCTCCAAATCCGAAGGAGTTGGACATAGCTACAGTAACATTCGCTGGTCTAGCTTGGTTAGGCACGTAATCCAAATCGCATTCCGGATCCTGATTTTCCAGATTGATCGTCGGCGCGATCATTCCATTCTTAATCGTCAAGCCGCAAATAACGGCCTCCACACCACCGGCAGCCCCGAGCAGATGGCCCGTCATCGACTTGGTCGAGCTGACGGCAATCTTGCGAGCATGATCACCAAGGGCTTCCTTAATAGCAAGCGTCTCAGAGCGATCACCTACAGGCGTTGATGTTCCATGTGCATTAATATAATCTACCTCATTCGCAGCAATGCCTGCATCGCGAATAGCCATTTCCATACAGCGACGCGCTCCATTCGGATCTGGATCGGTCATATGATGCGCATCCGCGCTCAAACCATAACCAATCACTTCCCCGTAAATTCTCGCGCCTCGCTTCTGGGCATGCTCCAACGATTCAAGCACAAGAACCCCTGATCCTTCGCCCATAACAAACCCATCGCGTCCTGTATCGAATGGACGGCTCGCCTTTTCGGGCTCCTCATTACGAGTCGACATCGCCCGCATCGAGCAGAATCCGGCGAGACCAGTCGGTCTGATCGTCGCTTCTGCGCCGCCGCAAATCATGACATCGGCGTCACCACGTTGAATCAATTTATACGAATCGCCAATGGAATGAGTTCCGGTCGCGCACGCCGTTACAGCTGTACTGTTAGGTCCTTTAGCTCCGAACAGTATCGACACGTGGCCGGAAGCCATGTTTGCAATCATCATCGGAATAAAGAATGGACTTACACGCTTCGGTCCCTTCTGCAGCAAAATATTATGCTGGTCTTCCCATGTTCCTAGGCCGCCAATACCTGAACCGATAATAACGCCAACACGCTCTGGATCAACTTGTTCACCAATCACGAGGCCGCTGTCTTTTATAGCATTCGTAGCCGCCGCTGCCGCAAATTGAACAAAACGATCCATTTTGCGGGCATCCTTACGGTCCACGTAATCTTCGACATTGAAGTCCTTCACCGAGGCAGCGATCCGGGTCGGATATTCGCTAACATCAAATGATTCGATAGCGGATACCCCCGATTTCCCTGCCGTTAGATTATTCCAGAACGTATCCAAGTCTTGACCGAGGGATGTTACGACTCCCATGCCGGTTATTACCACTCTATGCTTCAAACACACTCACCTCGTATAGATCTCATGTGCAATTATAATGTTCTTAACCATGTTATTCGTCGTCTTGCAAAAGATGAGGAGAAGTCCCGCCTACAAAGGAGGTACGGGACTTTGAATGACATTAGGTATGAGATTGTATGTAGTTTACAACTTCACCTACAGTCGTAATCTTCTCAGCATCTTCATCTGAAATTTCCAAATCGAACTCATCTTCGAGTTCCATTACCAATTCGACTACATCGAGCGAATCAGCACCTAGGTCATCTTTGAAAGACGCTTCAAGCGTCACTTCAGCTTCATCTGCGCCGAGGCGATCCACTACAATACGTTTTACGCGCTCCAATACATCGGACATCCGGTTCACCTCCTCCTTCGTATTATACGAAAATTAAAATCAAAATGCCATAGAGCTAGGATGATAAATCACATATACATCCCGCCGTCTACATGCAGTGTTTGACCAGTCATGTAGGATGCAGCGTCGGAAGCCAGGAACACCGCGACTTTTGCGATTTCTTCAGGCTGGCCAAGACGGGATAGCGGAATATCGGCAAGTAAATTTTGCTTCAGATCTTCCGATAACTGATCCGTCATATCCGTCGCTATAAAACCCGGTGCAATGCAATTCACTGTAATATTCCGGCTCGCCAGCTCACGCGCAGACGATTTGGTCAAGCCAATAACTCCGGCCTTAGCCGCCACATAGTTCGCCTGTCCGGCATTGCCTAGCACGCCTACGACCGAAGATATGTTAATGATGCGACCAGACCGCTGCTTCATCATTGGACGAGTAACCGCCTTAATACCATTGAATACGCCCTTCAAGTTCGTCTCAATGACTTCGTCGAACTCTTCTTCTTTCATACGCATAATTAGATTATCTCTAGTAATTCCAGCGTTATTCACTAAAATATCAATTCGGCCCCATGTGTCCAAGGTCTGCTTAACGATGGCCTCAAATTGCGCGCTGTCCCCGACATGGCCTTTGACGGCAAATGCCTCTACACCAAGCGCCTTAATCTCGCTAACGACGCGAGCAGCCGCTTCTTCATTGCCCGCATAATTAACCGCTACATTTGCTCCTGCTTCGGCCAGCGCAAACGCAATAGCGCGTCCAATGCCGCGGGAAGCTCCAGTTACCAGAGCGGTCTGACCACTTAGCAATTTCGTCATTGTACTCTCTCCTTTCCTAGGATAAACGAAATGATTTATTCGCCTGACCTTCAGATTTTTTATTCGGATGACTGCCCTTTAACCAAGGCGCCTCCTCGTAAAACTACAGCAGTGATGCCGCCGTTTGGTTCAGACTCTCCAGGCTATTTACATTGTAGGTTGCAACGCCTCGGTTTATTTTCTTCATCAGTCCGGTTAACACGCTACCAGGTCCAATTTCTACAAAAGTATCCACGCCCTGTTCCAACAGCCAAGCAATGCTATCTTCCCAAAGAACAGGTGAATACACTTGTTCCACAAGCAATTTGGAAATGTCCGCGGCGCTCTGAACTGCTTCAGCCGTCACGTTGGCCACAACAGGGACGGACGCATCATGAATCGTTATTTGCTGCAGCTTGCCAGCAAGACGCTCAGCAGCCGATTTCATTAGCGACGAATGGAAAGGACCGCTGACTTCGAGTGGAATCGACCGTTTGGCACCGATTTCCTTCACGCGCTCGGCCACGGCAGCGACGCCCTCACGACTACCGGAAACCACAATTTGTCCCGGGCAGTTGACGTTCGCAAGTTCTACCAGATTCCCGCCTGCCGTAATTTCAGCGCACAAACTAGCCAATGCCCCCCGTTCTCCGCCGAGCACCGCAGCCATCGCTCCTTGTCCGCCTGGAACGGCTTGCTCCATAAACTCGCCACGCGCCCGTACGGTAGAGACCGCATCGCTGAAGTTAAGTGATCCAGTAGCCGTCAAAGCACTGTACTCCCCAAGGCTATGCCCCGCTACGAAGTCTGGACGCATCCCTTTAGCCGCAAAAGCTTGATACAACGCTACACTAGTCGTCAGCAGAGCAGGCTGCGTATTCGCTGTCTGCTTCAAATCTGTTTCAGGGCCTTCGAATATAAGCCGGGACAACGGAAAGCCTAGAACTTCATCCGCTTGGTCGAATAATTGCCGAGCCTCCGGTACTGATTCATAGATGTCCCTACCCATTCCTACACTTTGAGAACCTTGTCCCGGAAATATAAATGCGAGCTTACCCATAAATTATGTCAGCACTCCTTCTCCCTAGAAACCATACAAAGATCGTTGTTACATTTAGATCAGACTGTGCACTGCATGCCAGCGATCATGCTCACCAGACAAGAACAGATGCGCCCCAGGTCAGACCGCCGCCAAAGCCTACGAGAAGCAAAGTATCGCCTTCTTTAACGCGCCCTTCCTCCACAGCTTCCACAAGCGCCAGCGGAATTGATGCTGCCGACGTATTGGCGTATTTATCTACGTTTATGACACATTTCTCTTCCGGCAAATCCAGCCGCTGCATAGCTGATTGAATGATCCGGATGTTAGCCTGATGCGGAACGAATAAATCGATCTCGCTCTTGTCCTTTCCAGCTTTACGCAGCACTTCTTCCGTAGCCGCCCCCATGACCCGGACAGCGAATTTGAACACTTCACGACCATTCATATAAATAAAATGTTTGCCACTGCGCACCGTCTCCTCGCTAGCCGGACAGCGCGAACCGCCACCTTCCAGCTTAAGCAGTTCTCCGCCTGCTCCTTCTGCCCCCAGATCAAAGGAAAGGAAGCCTCTTCCTTCGGGAACCTCACCGAGCACGACAGCCCCTGCCCCATCGCCAAACAGTACGCAGGTATTTCGATCGGTATAATCCGTAATACGAGACAAGGCGTCCGCTCCGATGATGAGCGCATTGTTGTACATACCAGTTTGGATGAAGCCATTGGCCGTAGCCAAGCTGTATACGAATCCAGAGCAAGCCGCCGATAGATCAAAAGCCGCCGCCTTCTTCGCCCCAAGCTTCTCCTGCAAAATACATGCCGTAGACGGAAACGTCATATCCGGCGTTACTGTAGCCACAATGATCAATTCTAAATCTTCTGCAGCCAGACCTGCTGATTTCAATGCTTTCACAGCGGCTTCATATGCCAAATCTGATGTTGCCTGATTAGGAGCCGCGATGTGACGCTCGCGAATTCCCGTCCGCGATACGATCCATTCGTCATTGGTTTCTACCATCGTCTCCAATTCGGCATTCGTTAACACTCGTTCAGGTACGTACTTCCCAGTCCCTATGATGCCTACTGAACGTAATTTCATCATTCTACCACTCGCTTCCCGATGATTTCCTGTGCAATGCTCTCTGTCAATCGACTCTGAATAGCCACTCTTGCCTGCCTTACTGCATTCTTAATCGCTTCGCCGTCCGAGGAGCCATGCCCCTTAACGACTAGCCCGCTAAGTCCAAGTAGCGGGGCTCCGCCATGCTCCTTATAGTCCAGTGTCTTCTTCAATCCGTGAAGCGAAGGCATCAATAGAGCGGCTGCCAGCTTGTTCTTCAACGATTTGGAAAACTCCTGCTTCAGAATCGAGAATATCGTCCCGGCCGTTCCTTCCAGCGATTTAAGTAAAATATTGCCAGCGAAACCGTCGCACACAAGCACATCACATGCGCCTGTCAGGATATCCCTCGCCTCAACATTACCTACGAAATGAACCGGGAGCTGTTCAATCAGCGGATAAGCTGCCTTCGTGAGCTCATTCCCCTTCATTTCCTCCGTTCCGACATTCAGGAGGCCAACGCGCGGTTTGTGGATACCATGTACCTTCTCCCGATAAATGCTGCCCATAAGCGCATATTGAGCTAAGTGTTCCGGCTTCGCATCCATATTCGCGCCAAGATCGAGCGCCAGCACACCCCGCTCGTCCACTGTCGGAATCATCGGCGCCAAGGCCGGACGCTCAATGCCGTTCATCCGTCCTACAACAAGCAACCCGGTCGTCATCAACGCGCCTGTATTGCCCGCCGATATCATCGCTTCCGCTTCACCCTCACGCACAAGCCTGCCGGCAACGACCATGGACGCATCTTTCTTGCGTCGCACCGCCCGCACAGGCTCATCATCCGCTTCTATCACTTCAGCGGCATGTAGAATCCTTAGATTAGTAGGTGTCTCCGTGCCTTTCAACAGCGGCTCCAGCTGCCCCTGATCGCCAACGAGAATAATTTCAATGTCATTCCACTCCTTGGCCGCCGCCAAGGCACCTTCTACTGTGCTCTTCGGCGCGTGGTCACCGCCCATGGCATCAATGGCGATTCTCATGCTGACTTCCTCCTTCGTTGTTGTCTTCTACCGCTGAACGGTAAATGACAAAGTTCCCTTGGAACACCATCTCTTCGCCGACATAAGTGAAGACCTCTACTTTAGCCTTGCCCTTACTTCCCGAGACTGGGCGCACATACGCTTTGGCGATACATTTCTCGCCCAGATGAACCGGACGGATAAAACGAATATCCGCCGAAAACGTAAGCGCAATCTCATCGTTTATAACTGCTACAGCCAGTGAATTGGCCTGTGCGAAAATATGATGTCCACGTGCGATGCCTGTCCGTGAAAAGACATGCTCCTTGCTAATTTCAAAAATAGATATCCCGCTCTTGTCCAATTGCAAATCAACGATTTCTCCAATAACTTCATGCAGCGGCAATGAACGTACCTGATCATAGGAACGTTCCGCCATCAGCTTCATCCGTTCTCGAAGCTCAGGAATGCCCAGTTCCATCCGGTCGAGCCGAATCGTCTGAATACTCACCTTCAGCTGACGGGTCAATTCCTGATCTGTCACAAACGGATTTTCTTCGATCAGTTTGACGAGCTGCTGCTGCCTCGCCCTCTTGGGCAAACGTTCGATGGGTAACACCCCCGAGTGATCACATTATTTTATGTAAAACGAACACATCAGTTTAGAACCTGGTACTAAGATAGAGTATAAAACATCTCCCTGCAAAAATAAAGAGAAACTAATCTCCCGACCTAAAATACCCAATAAAAGCAATAAAAAACAGCACTTCGTGGAGGAAGTGCTGTTTGAGTTCTGAGATATTATCTGGTATTAGCCTTTGATAACTTCTCTTGCTTTGTATGTTCCGCAAACTTTGCATACGTGGTGAGCAAGCTTCAATTCTCCGCATTGTTCACATTTTACCATGCCCGGCACAGCCAATTTGAAATGCGTGCGGCGTTTGTCGCGGCGCGTTTTGGACGTTCTCCGTTGAGGTACTGCCATGGTTCCCACCTCCTTAATGAAGTCAACCTTATTACGGTGTCACATTGTAATCTCATTTTTTGAAAAAGTCACCTAGCGCTGCCAGCCGCGGATCAATTTGATCCTTTTCGCAGTCGCAATCCCGTTCGTTCAAGTCCGTCCCGCAGCTTGGACAAAGTCCTTTGCAGTCCTCCTTGCATACGGCAGTGTATGGAAGATTCAGAAGCAATGCTTCCTCAATATATGGACTTAAATCCACCTGATCTTCAGCAGTGAACCGAATGTCATCCTCTTCTTCATTCTGCCCTTCTTCTTCGGGGGTGTCAATGCGTTTGAAAGTTTCCTCAAATTCGATATCGACTTTACGCTTCAAAGGCTTCAGACAACGAGAGCAGGACATGTCCAATTGCGCGGACAGCGCACCTGTCACCTCGACTACATTCCCTTCCACGTATACAGCCGTCAAGTCGCATGCCAGCGGACTGATACCGTGTATGTCTTTACGTCCTTTGACCACATGACTCATATCGAGAGCTTCCTGCAGTTGCTTCGGCCCATCGTGCGATGCCATCTGGCGAAATTTAAAATTCATGAGTATCACTCCAAACAAACAAAAATTATTATACCGATTTCAAGTAAGTTTTGTCAACAGCAAAGCGGGGAATATAGTGGTTGTCTCACCTAATATTACACATCCCTACCGTAAACGTCTATGGACATGCCTCCAAACAACACAGATTACGATAATGGGATTTGACCCCACGCTAACGAAATTGTTCGTTGGAGAAAAATATGGGCCATTCCAATCATCTTCAAAAAGGCCCAACCTTCATGGTATAGTCAAGTCATAAATCATAGGCCTGTAAAGGTGGTATATGCCATTGAACGTTGTCGGATTAATCGTTGAATATAACCCGTTTCATAACGGGCACGCCTACCATTTAGCGGAAGCGAAGCGGCTAGCCCAAGCCGAGGCGGTCGTTGCCGTCATGAACGGCGACTTCCTGCAGCGCGGCGAGCCGGCCATCGTGAGCAAATGGGCGCGTGCGGAGATGGCGCTGCATGCCGGCGCCGACCTCGTGCTGGAGCTGCCGGTCGCGTATGCAGTCCAGCCGGCCGAGTGGTTCGCGCACGGCGCCGCAGCGCTGCTGGATGCGACAGGCATCGTGTCGCATCTGTGCTTCGGCAGCGAGGCTGGCACGCTCGCCGAGCTGCAGCCGCTCGCCCAGCGGCTCGCGGGCGAGAGCGGCGCGCTCAAGGCGGCCATCGCGGAGGAGCTCGCCACTGGGGCGAGCTATCCCGCGGCCTACGCCGCCGCTGCCGCGCGCAGCATGGCCGCCCCGCAGGAGGGCGGCCCGGACGCCACCGCTAGCGCTGTGCGCACGCGAGCGTTGCTGGAGCAGCCCAACAACAGCCTTGGGCTGCACTACCTCATCGCGCTGCAGCGGCTCGGCAGCGCCATTGCGCCGCTCACTGTGCGGCGCGAGGGCGCTGGCTATCGCGACGCGGAGCCGGGCTCCGCGAACATAGCCAGCGCTACCGCCATACGCGGGCTCATCACGGGCGGCAGCCTCGAAGACGCTGCCCCCTACATCCCGCCCTATACGGCGGATATCCTCGCCCGGGAATTCAAAGCCGGGCGAGGCCCAATCACCTGGGAGAGCTTCGCCCCGACGCTGTTCCACCTGCTCTTGACCAGCTCTCCGGAAGATCTAAGCAAGCACTATGAGGTAACCGAAGGCTTGGAAAATCGCATAAAGAAAACACTGCCCGAACTTAAGCAGCTAAACGTGGAAGAGCTGCTAATAAAACTTAAAACGAAGCGCTATACTTACACGAAATTACAACGCATGCTATTGCATATTTTGCTGGGGCATGACCGCCACGCCCTATCTTCGAGCAAGCTAGCGAAAGGTCCCGGTTATTTACGCGTGCTCGCCTTCAGCTCCACAGGCCGTCGGCTGCTCAAACAAATGAAGAACTGTGCTTCACTTCCCATTGTTACAAGAGCAGCTGCACTATCCGATCCCGGTCTTGCGCTCGACATTCGAGCTGCTGCCGCCTATGCAAATGCCATGACGAACCGGAACGATTCCGAAATATTCCGTGACTATCAACAACCACCAATCATGGTTTGACTTCGGATTTAGCTGATTTTTTCGTCGGCAGCTCTTCCAAATAGCGAAGTGCCTCCTCGGCATGCTTTACGGCAACAAGCTGCATCGTCGTACCGATTTCATCCGCTTTCGCCTTAGCATCCTTATAGTTCGCTTCCGGCACAAAAAATATTTCCGCTCCCTCTCGGTGCGAAGCAACGATTTTAAATTGCACCCCGCCGATTGATCCGATCGTACCATCCTCTGAAATCGTGCCTGTTCCGGCGATCCGGTAGCCTTTACTGAGATCGCCCGGAGTTAATTGATTGTAAATTTCAAGCGTAAACATCAGCCCCGCCGAAGGTCCACCGATTCGCGTATCTGCAAATCTAACTTCTTTATCCTTATCAGCGGGCTTTACCTTGCGAACCTCTCCCACACTCACACCAAGACCAGCCTTGGGAGCAACATCCCCCTGCCCAATTTCTACCAATTCCACTTGCTGGCGGATCTCTTCACCGTCGCGGTTTAACACAACCTCCACACGATCCCCGGCTTTTTTACCCTGCAGCAGTTCAGGCAGATCCTCAAAACGCTCGACCGGTTGACCCTCCACCTCAGAAATAATATCTCCGGATTGAAAATCTCCCTTCGATGTGAACGTCTTAGATAATCCAACGACAAACACGTACTCCGGGACGACATCATATTTGACATTAGCTAGATTGTAAGCGGCCATAATCGCATTCGATTGAGAGCTGCTCATGTAATAATGCTGCTGCGTAGCATATTCTTTCTCATCCCGATCCGGCTCTTTACGAACAACCTCAGTATGTGATTGAAATTGCGAGGTCGCAAGCATCGCGATATTCGCGTAGCTAACAGACACCGTTGTCAACATAAACGTGCCTTCTTCTTCCGGATCGCCAGCAGGTATTGTCAGCATCGGCTTAATTTCCTCCGCAGTACCTGGCTGGTTGATCATATAAGGTGTTGGCATATAAACAACCACATACACAATAATCGCGAGCGTAATGATGTATAACCCCGCTTTAATGACTCCTGATCTAGATTGACGCATATATTTGCTTCCTCTCTTTCACCAAGGCGGTGTAACTGGTGGTCTTTCAACGGCTGGTCGAGCATAGACATGTACTAGCCTTTCATATGCCCATAAAGAGGTGAACGCGCCTATGAGTTTCGAACGTTCCGAAGATAGCAGTCTCTTCTCCACGATTCTATTAGGGATAACTGCTATCCTGCTGGTTGTCTGCATCATTTATGCTCCTAACCAAGCTTTTGAAGCCTCGAGTCAAGGACTTGCCCTTTGGTGGAGAATCGTATTCCCCGCCTTGCTGCCATTTCTCGTGCTCTCCCAAATCCTCATGGCCTCAGGGTATGCTCACGGGCTCGGAACCTTCATTGAGCCAATGACCCGCCGGATCCTCGGCTTACCGGGAGCTCTGGGCTGGGTGCTGCCTTTAGGGATGACCGCCGGATTCCCCGCTGCCGCAGAGGCGGCCGCCACCTTATATAAGCAAGGAAAAATCACTGCCCATGAAGCGGAGAAAATGGCCAGTTTCGCGCACTACTGCAGCCCTGTCCTGATTGTCATTGTCGTTGGCACTGTTTTCATGAAACAACCTGAAATAGGTCTGATTCTGCTCGGCATCCACTGGATTTCCGGCCTGAGTGCCGCGATGACCATGCATCTCCTCTCCCCCGGCAGGCATCGTGGACAAAATCATTCAAAGCTTGCGTCAGCAGGCGCGACAAACAGCCTCTCCATCCCCCGCTGGCGACTTGCTTTGCGCCATATGGAGGAGGGGCGGCGCGAAGATGGCCGAAGTTTTGGCAAGCTGCTCGGCGACTCCGTAAGCTCGGCGGTACAGACATTAATGGCTACCGGAGGAAGCATGCTTATTTTTGCCGTCATCATTCACATTGCTTCATCGCTACTTGCGCCGATGATATCGCCAGCTTTGACAGCAACGCCAATCGCTGCCTTTCTAGAAGTTCATCTGGGTTCACACGCTGTCTCCAAGCTCGGCTTAGACTCTTCCATTCAGACAGCCTTGATCGGAGCCTTGCTCGGCTGGAGCGGGGCGAGCGCTTATTTGCAGGCTCGTGCAGCGCTAAAGCCTACCGGACTTAGCGGAACTTTTTTTCTAATCAACCGGATGATTCACAGTCTGTATGCCTATGTACTAACTTTGCTATTCTGGAAGCCGTTAACGGCGCTAATACCACCATCCACCGCAGCCCCCCAAAACTACAACGGAGCCGCAGTTTGGATCGCCAATGGAGATATGCAATTTTCGAAATGGGAAATCTACTTAAGCGTTCTCTCCTGGCAGTTATGCATGCTTGGATTGCTAATGATTCTTATCCTGTTTACCGCCTTTCTATGGATAAAACATATCAAGACGAAAGGTGTTTTCTAACAATGACGATGTCGCCAAAGTCATCATGAACCAAATCGAATTAAGCTTTTGCAGGCTTCGATCTATATTTGCTCCTTAATGCTACCTCTACCACCGGTGGAACGAGATCTGACACATCCCCGTGGAAGGTGGCAATTTCCTTCACCACACTTGAGCTCAAATAAGAATATTTGGGATTCGTCATCATAAAAATCGTCTCAACTTCGCTATTAAGCTTGTGGTTAGTCGAAGCCAACTGAAGCTCATACTCGAAATCCGTCACGGATCTGATACCGCGGACAATGACATGGGCTTGCTTATAGTCCATATAGTTCACGAGAAGATCTCGAAAACTGTCAATCTCAATATTAGGTATATGCTGTGTCGCTTGCCGAAGCAGCTCCTTCCTCTCTTCCACCGTAAAAAGAGGGTTCTTGCTTGTGTTGTTCAATACGGCTACAACCAGCCGGTCAAATTGGCGGGAGGCACGCTGAATAATATCCATATGCCCTCTCGTTACTGGATCAAAACTGCCGGGATAGACCGCGATCCGAAGCTCATGTTGTTGCTCCATGTCGTTATTGCTCCTCCTTCTCCATCGAATCCGATCCTGTCTTGTTTTCGTGATCTTTTTCGTAGACATAGATCGTAATTCCTGTCTCTCCATAATCTGTTTTACGAATCATTTTGAAGCGGCCAAAATTATCCCGATAGTCAAAGGTAGATTCGTACTCCAGTACGAGAACTGCCTGATCCTCGAGCAAATTCAGCTCGTCCATTCGTTCCATCAGCTTATCTCCGTGTTTCAACCGATACGGCGGGTCTAGAAAGACAAGATCAAAAGACGCTCCCCGTTTGGCCAGCGTCTTCAGTGCTCTTTCGGCGTCGTTCTTGTAGACTTCTGCCTGCTCGGTTAGCCCTGTGGCCTTTAAATTTGCTTTTACCGTTTCTACACTTTTGTAATCCAAGTCCACGAATATCGCTTTGTCCATGCCACGGCTGAGCGCCTCGATGCCGAGGCCCCCTGTGCCCGCAAATAAATCAAGTGCGTGCCCGCCCTCAAAATAGGGGCCGATCATGCTAAACAAAGCCTCCTTCACCTTGTCCGTGGTTGGTCTTGTACCTATGCCGGGAACGGCTTTCAAAGGTCTGCCCCTCGCGCTTCCCGATATTACCCTCATCGCTATTCACACCTTATTTGAGTAACCAAATTGACCATGTTTTACATGGTATGTCGATATCGTACCACAATCATTGGCAGATTGAAATTTGCAGTGAATTTTAATATTTTTACATCCTGCAGGTATAAAACCCAGAGACCGGGACAAACTTGAAATATCGACATCACAAATGTCGTAGACAACCGCGGAGAAGACTTACGTTTCCCCATAAGCTCTTCGTCCGGTTTCTCCTCTCCCATGATGGGGCTCTCGAAAGAGGGCCCCGATTTTTTATTAATACAGATTATCCCCCCCTATTCATAAGGCTTTTTTAGCTAAAACAGAATTCGAAACATTGTGTAACACAGACATTTTTTGAAAGTTGGGGACTATCTGGGGACCAAATCTTCAATTAACTACCTCATTTAGCCTTGATTCACATTATTCTGTACCTGCTTTTTTATCATCATCTCAAGATCATCTTTCCTAAAAAATATTCGGCTACCGATACGAAAAAAGGGGATTTTCTTTTTCCGTACCATTTCGTAAATCATCCAAGTAGAGACCCTTAAAAAAGCTACCACTTCTTTAACATCTAAAGTTTAATTTTCTGCTGGTGAATTGTGTTGTTCCACCATTTTTGCTAACTGCGAAATTATTACTGGAAGCTCAGTTCTACTGTCAGGCAACCTTCTCAAAATTTCAAATTTATGACTATTGTTAAGTTCCATAGAATAGTTCCTCCTCTAAAATAGAAATAGACCTGTGAACTGAGGTCACAGGCCAGTTGAAATTAATTACAACAAAAAATAAAGGAATTCTATAATCTTTGCTTATGCAAAAGTGCCCTTGCATGACTATTTTCTTATCACCTAGCTCATTTCATTAGCTTTTGCTCTCCTTGTTCCCGCTGATTCTAAAACAGGAACCTATCCAGGCTAACAGAGCCGCAATCATGGGAACATACCCTGTTGTAAAACGAGCGTGCCAAAAAGAGTATTCAGGGCTTCAACAATTATATCACTAAAAATCCAGCGAATGATCAGCCCTCCTAAATACCCAAATAAAACGGAAAGTATTGGAGGGATGAAGGTGATACCAGCTAACACCATGACGACAGCAACAAACCAATTTATTTTGATCATATTTAAATAATTGCTTTTCATTTTTATCTCCCTTATTACCATTAATGAGCCATCCATCAAGGCTAAATAGTATTAAACAATCAACCAAATTGCTCCATATCTTTAATCATGTAATCAAGCCTTTTAAGTACAAACTGCTTGCTTGTTGCACCCTTCTGACAGAGTTGGCCATACGGACTATCCACGGAATATGATCAATCAGAAACGATTCTACCCATTCACCAAAACGCTCTTCTGTCCACCCTTGCTCAATAGCATGATCGACAACTTGAAACAAACTACCGACGTGAACCTTTTTCAGCATTTTACGCTTGGCCTGATCCCAATTCCGGAATGCAGCATCCATATAGTCAATTTTCTGCTCAATCAGATCCGCAACATGGGCTGGAACCTCATCCAAACCTGATATGAACTTATTCAGACTTGCTCCACTGAAATCCATGTCCTGATTCGATGCTGAAGCAATAAACTGCCAGATAAGCTGTTCATCCACATACCGATTGCGATCTGCTTTGGTAAAGGCAATCTTCTCAAAGAACAAATGTTGTCCCAACTCTTCACCCGTTCCCGCACAGCAGGACTCACTTTAACTCTGGTCTTCTCTGTTGACGTTAGTGGAACAGATTGGTTCACACGGTAGAACATCTCTTCTACTTCTTCAAAGGTACATTCTCTGAACTCTGTTACCGTGAAGTTGTACGTCAGAAACTCAAACTGCGTATCAGAAGACAATTCTTCAAATTTCTTACCAGCAATGTCCTCTCCATTGAAATCAGCCGTTCCTTTGCTGAGCTTATACTCACCATCTGCAAAGAAGAAAATGGATTCCCAACGCTGCCGGCCATCAATGACCCAAATATATCCGTCTCCGTTATCCCAAACGAGAATATTGGGGATGTAGCGATCACGAATGACAGAATCAACAAGATACGAACGGCGATCGTTCTTCCAGACGCTATTGCGTTGAAACGGCAAATCAAAATCTTTCCACGTTCATAAATCAATGGATCAGCAGCATGTGAAGAAAAGGGAATCCATGCAAAATCTCTTCTCTGCTTTCGAGCAATACTCATCAAGGCAAGAGCAAATCCTTTTGAGATCGTGTCTCGGCCTCGCATACTTCCGGACTGATCCAGACACAAGATGATCGGTCCCTTACCAAGCTGCTCAGGCCCCTTTGTATCGTACTGAAGCGTTTGGCCCTCCACATAACGACGTAGGAAGTCCATTCTGGTTGTTGGGCTGGCATAGCTGCCAAGTTCCATTGGCAGCAGTTGCTCCACAGCATTCCCTTGCTTGATACCATTGCGGTTAATGGCATCCTTATATTTAGAACGCTGTTTTCGATTAGCGATCACCTTCATTCGACCAGCCCATCTTGCAATATCCTTCATCTTTTTATCGTGGCTTAACCTTTCAGCCAGAATCAGTTGATCTTTCAACGGAACTTTTTTCAGTTCACTCATCTCCACTTCCTGCCTGCATACCTCCCAAAAGAGATTTCACATTCTCCTTGGCTTCAGTTGCTTCTTGGGCAGCTTGAGAAAGCATCCGTGATAAAGAACCACCTTGTTGATTCAAGGCTGAGGATAGCGCCTCTGCTGCTTCCTGAGATGCTCCCTGCTTTCCCTTCATGTAGTTTTGCAACGCATCCGCCAAGTCCTGGTCTCTTTGCGCTTGTTCCTTAACCCAGCCTAAAACCGTCTCACTATATTTCGTTGTTCCAAGAGCAGCAGCCAGATCATCCAGACGAGTAAACTCACGGAACTCCTGATAGCCTTGGTCAGACATGACCTGTTCCATGAGTTGGTGGTTCATTTCCAGTCCAGCAGGAACGTCCTCCAGAAGCTCGGGCTTCATCTTAAACAACCCCGCCCACATATCGCCCATTAAAGGCCGGAAAGAGGGAAATAAACTACTTCCCTCATTATCAACCTCTCTGAGCTTTTCGGACATCTCAAAGAGCTGCCCGAAGCGTCTTCGATCATATGAATCTGTGTTTAAAACAGAACCTTTATGCTCTCTCATCTACTACACTCCCAACACTTGGGATGCGATGTCATTTAGTGATTTTCGAACAAGAACAATAGCTTGCTCAACTTCCGGTCTATTTGGACTATCCTTTTGGAGCTTTTTTAGTTCGCTAACTAAAATCTTGAGCTTTTTCGTACTTTCTACAGCCATATCCGTAGAGTTATTGGACTGTTCAAGCCCCTTCAAAATATCAGCAGCTTCATTTTCAATCTCTTCTACACGTGTCTTCACAGCATCCTGAGCATGATTACGAACGATCTTTGCTACCTTATCACGCTGTTCTGGTTTCTCCCACAAGCTATGCTTGAGAATCATGAGGTCCTCAAGTTCAGCGTAATCTCTACCAGCCAGTACAGCCTTCGCACGAATCACCGAAAGAATTTGCTTAAATCGTCGATCAGATGGACGAATGCCTTCATCCATCAACTCTCGTCTGATCTTACTCAGCGCATCGTAAACTTCATCAGGAATTGTGACCGTATCGCTAAAAAACTGAAGTTCAAATAATTCATCAATACTCATATCGGCTGGAATTGCTGTAGAGTCCTTCAACATAGATACAAAGGATTGATCTTCACCGATATAGTCAACTTCATATCGAAGCAAGAAACGGTCAAACAATGCTTCCAGTCCTTCACCTTCTTCGGGATATTCATTTGAACTGCCGATCAAGGACATTAAGGGAACCTGTGCAGGTGCGCGATCATTATAAAACATTCGTTCATTGATGAGCGTAAGCAGGGCATTCAGTATTGAACTGTTTGCTTTGAAAATCTCATCCAAGAATGAAGTGTGAGCTTCTGGCAGCTTTCCAGCCGTATTCCGCTTGTACACGCCTTGTTCCAGTTCTTTCAACGAGACAGGACCAAACAGTTCCTCTGGCGTACTAAATCGTGTCAGCAACCATTGAAAATAATTTGCTCCTGTAATTCGCTCGGTCAGATCACTTACAAGGGCGCTCTTTCCTGTTCCAGGCGGCCCGATCAAAAGGGCGTGCTGCCTGGCGATCATCGCTATCACCAGCCCCTCAACCACCTCTTCACGCTCAGCGAATTGACTATTTAATGCCATCTGGATATCCTTAATTTTCATTTAACTACCTCCGTTTTTAGTTAAAACAAAAAGAGCCAATGCTTCTTAAGAAGTCATCAGCTCTTTGTTTTATAATTTGTTAGTTATTGCTTAAACAGACCTGCTTGTTCCAATGATTCCAGAAGCTTGCGTTCATGTTTAGCAGCTTGGGTCGGATCAACTGGTTTAATCCCTAATTCAGCCTTGACCTTCTGAAAATAAGAGTCTGGAATCGCATCATAGTCGATGGCGATCAAAGGCTTTACTTCATCAGGGATCTGGTCTGCAATGCTAACAGCGATTTTTCGATCTTCATGAATCCCGACAACCGTTAAGACCGGATCAGCATTGGTGAAAGGCTGTTCACCAAACGGGTATTTTTTGACTTCATGCATTTCGGTAGGATCATTATGATACAGAATGGATTCGACCATCCTTTTTGTAATCATCCGTCCCTCCATACGCTCACCCGCATGCTGACTGTATCTTACTTTGTCCAAATCAATATGATCTTGAAGCACTTGTCGGATCAAAGGCCAATGCTGTAAAAAGGCCTGTCCGTTCATGAGTTATCCTTTCTGTTATCCAATCAGATAACGAATCCTGTTTTAATCCGCCATATTTGTCAGCGCGCTCGCCACTTTTTCACGGATAAACGCAACATATGCCTCCATCTCCTGCAAATCACCAGTAACAATGGCTTCGTAATCTTTAACATTGGATACAATCGTCTTGGCATCCTCAAGGATAGCTTTAAGCTCATTTTTCTTGAGTTGATTAGCTACCCCATTTTCGCATGCAGCAAGAGTGCCGCGAAGATGGTCCAAGAGCTTACGTGTCACCATGTTTTTCATATCTGTCGTGTTCATAACGGGAACCTTTTCCGCTTCACCTTTTTCAAGAGATATAACGAATTGAACCAATGCATCCAAGTTCCCTTCAAACTGTGCCGGTATGAAATACACACCGCCAGATGGTCTAACTGGCGTAGGAGACATACTCTTCAATACACAGGTAATTAAGGTTCTCAGGGTAGTGGAGCCGTAATTGTTTTTATATATATCAAACTGTAGGGCAGCGTTATTCACTAACTGCTGCGCCATAGATGATATGAAGCTGGACTCTACTTTCTCCGTTTTTCGATCTAATACCAGTGCCCCAGCATCAGGAAGGTAGTCTAATCTTCTGCCTCTGGTATCCTTAGTTTCGCAAACCAAATTTCGTTGTACAAAAGCGCTGGTAGAAGCCATTTCTCGGAACATATAGTTCTCGTACACACCCGGCGCTACTTCACGCTTGAATTTTTCACTTGTGGCTCTTCTAAAGGCATCAGGGAGTCGGATATCCTTCGGCATCCACCCAGCCCCTAATCCAGAATCAACAAGCTTTTGTTTAAGCTCATCCGGGGTAATCAGCATGTTGGATAGAGAATTCCAGGTTAAAAAACCAATGGTATTCCCTCGGCTGGACGGAACAGCTACGACATCTTTTAAAATCGAATTCACTGAATATTCCTCCTTGTTTTTAGAAATATAGAAAACCACCCGAAAGATTAATCAGGTGGTTAAATCACTTTTTCTGGTTTTAGTCAGCCTCTTGCAGACAGAAGATACAAAACACAACTGCAATATTCATGTCTGGTCAATTTCCCTAATACATAAGCATCAAAAGCTCTTTCAATCGTATGGAATACATGTGCTGAATCTACTCTCCAATTTCTTTTCATTAATTATTCACTCCCACTATAAATTAATATTTTCTCGCTCTTTCTCACATTTCCTTAGAATTTTAACATTGACTACCTCGAGAGGTGGATATAACGGGAAGTTTATTGAATTTATTTCCTTTCGGCAGTGTGCGGGAACAGAGATTGGAATGGATTTTCCAAAAAAAAGTGGTTTCCGTATGATCGCACCTTGGATATCCACAACACTTCCTTGATGGTTTACCCTCCCATGTCACACGGGGTCTATGCCCTTACATTCCTTCGTTCTACCTCTCAAGGGGTGGACGCCGTTTCTCGCTCCTTTACTGGGTCGTTGCCCTTATGGAATAGTTCCTGCGGCTGATCCGTGCTTCCATTGTCTCTGTATTGATCCTAAGCATATAGTGAGTCTATCGACCTGAACGTGATTGATTTAAGCAGCCAACTGAAGCTGAGCCCGGCGAACCGGTCCTAAGACATCAGCGGCATTGTATACGATTTTCCTTGTGCCTAACGTGTGTAAAATGCGAATCAGTTTTCCACAAAGTGATATTATCCCCTTACGGTAGACAGTGAAAAAAGAGTTCATGATATTATGAATTCAACACTGTAGACCGGAGGGGATTTTTCTATGCCACCAAAGAAGGGTCAGAAGTTTAATCGATACGACGAAGAAACGAAGCGAGAAGCCGTTCGTTTACGAATTGAAGAGCAATGGAGCTATACTCAGATCAAGGAAAAGTTGGGGATCAAAAGCGATGCTCAGATTGTAACTTGGGTACGCAAACATATGAATGGTGAATCGTTCAAGGATTATCGGGGGCGTTGGGCGAAAAAACACTTCAGCAGTCTCGAGGAAGAGAACGAGCATCTGAAAGCGCAGGTCGAATATCTAAAAAAGCTCAATCCGAATCTACATGGGGAGGGAAGTTGGATAAGCAAGCCCGGTTTAGGACCATCGAAAAAATGATTGGGAACCACTCGATAGTCATGCTGTGTAAGATTGCTGAAGTGTCTCGTGCCGGGTATTACAAGTGGAAAGCTGCTCTAAGTAACCAGCAACAACGTCAGGAGCGAGATGCTGATCTGAAGGAGCATATACTTGCCATTCACCGTTTGCGGCCCTATTTCGGTTACATCCGTATGTGTACGGCTTTACGTAGGGAAGGATTGCTTGTTAACCGCAAGAAAGTCAGACGGCTTATGCGTGAGCTCGGGATCCGGTCAGTCATCCGCAAGAAGCGTCCAAATGCAGGGCGCAAGCCTT
The DNA here is from genome assembly GCF_003931855.1 of Paenibacillus lentus. Lineage (NCBI taxonomy): Bacteria > Bacillati > Bacillota > Bacilli > Caryophanales > Paenibacillaceae > Paenibacillus > Paenibacillus lentus. The sequence continues at coordinate 4,016,749 of NZ_CP034248.1, forward strand.
CTGTCGTGTTTGCTAATGTCTTGAACAGGGACTTTCAAGCATCTGCTCCATTTACCAAGCTAGTCACGGATATTACTTACGTACGGATCGGTCACGATTTCACCTATTTGTCGACTGTAATGGATTTGCATAACAATGAGATTGTCGCTTGGGAACTCTCTGAGCGCAATGACTTGCAACTTGTGCTGGACACAGTAAAGCAACTCGGTACTCGCAAGGATGCAGTCTTACATTCTGACCAAGGCTTCCAATACACGCACAAGGCTTACGAGACTCAGTTGCTCGCACAAGGGCTCCAGGGCAGCCACTCAAGGCGAGGCAACTGTTATGACAATGCCTGCATGGAGTCGTTTTTCTCCCATTTGAAGACCGAACAGCTGTACCTTAAACGTCCGAACGATCAGCATTCAGCACGTCGTCTCATTGAGGAATATATTGAATTTTACAATCATGAGCGTTTCCAAAAAAAACTCGGCGACCGTTCTCCAGTTGAGTACCGGAAAGCGATCGCCGCATAAATTGATCCTCTTTTTTTACTGTCTACTTGACAGGGGTAAGACCATGCTTTTTCTCTTTTTTCAATGCTCTTCACTGGCTGTGATCAAAGGAAAGACGTTAGTCCACTCGATTCAAAAAAAAATACTGAAAATGAAATTAGGCATGATGCCTATACTAAGCTTTCTGAAAAAGAGGATCTGGATGAAAAAGTAAAAAACAACAAAGACATTTTTGTTGCTGAACAATACAAACCTTACAACATTTCTGCTACAGTTACTTTTAATCACGGACAAGATGCAGATCGTATTGTATATGAAATTGTAATGGATAATTTTACTTCTGAACTAAAAAACGTAATTCAATCTTTTACTTTAGAACCTGCTATGATTAACTACTATCTAACAGGTGATCTCACATCTACCAATGCCTTGAATAATTCTGAAACAAATCTTTATCCAAATAAAGAACCTTTTGGGTTGAGCCTTTATCGAGGTTATGTCATTAATAATGAAACGATAACCATGTTAACAGATGACTCTTACCTAAATATGTATATAAAAATTTCATATGGTGATGAGACAAATAGAACTGAAGACTTCTGGTATATCAAGGCAACACCAACTGAAGAAGTCATTGATTATTTAAAGTCAATAGCCCAATAATTTGTTCATTCCATTATATATAATCCTGTTTTCAAAAACATTACTCTCCTCTTAAAGATAAGATATTCTTAATTAATAGAAAAAATCATTAATGATAACGAGCTAAAAATGCCCTTTAGCCTAATCCGTAAATTCTTAAGTGACTCCCTCCCCATAAATGAGGAGGGCAATCATCAACAACTTCTCTTTACAATATCTTCAGCTCTGTTTTGTACTGGATCAGTCCAGTGCCGATCCTGACGTTCAATCAACGCCTGTTCAACTTCAATACGTAACTCACTATGCTCATTTACTGCCTCAGAAAGTTCATCTATAGCCACCTCAAATTGCTGCTCAAAACCTGCTTCTACAAGTAACTTCTGGACCAATCGCTGTCGGAGAATCTCCTTTGCTTCATCCTGGAGCTTTCTTTGAAGGACAGCATCATTTGGAATGACTTTCTTATGTCCGTATTCCTCCATTTTGCTTTCCAGCCAATGAATAAATTGTGGTGTTGTCATCGCATTCAACTCAACCCGATTTTCTTGCAACCATTCTTCCCACTCATAGTTGATATAACTAGCTGTAGAACGATGGCGATTGCCTCGCTTGAAGCTCTCGACTTGCAGCCCCATAGTTATAGCCTCTTCCGGATCAAGTCCCAAGTTAATTACTTTAAACTTACGTCCAGGTCGGGAGATGGTTGAATGCTGTAATGTCTCGTAGATCATTGTCCCGGCTGCAAGGCATCATGGACGCAGAAAAACGTAATTTCCTCATCCGTTTCCCCCAATAAGTCAAAAACGTCTTTAACTGCACGATTCGCAAATCCTTTGGAGGTAATCAATGCGCAATCGTATCTCTCTGGAAACTTTACATCCTTCAAAGAAGCAAAAGAACCTGTTAGTTTCTTGTACGAGCCTCCGTGTGCAAAATTACCAGCTTGACCTAAAGAATTAGCCTTCACATGTGAATTCCCACTTCTTAAAATATCAAGTAGGTGCTTCGTCTGCTCAAATGACAGTTCATTTGATAATGGGTTAGCATCAAAAAAACTTTCAATATGACTCTGGGTGCTTTTATCTGTCTTATGAAAATAAGCAGCCAGAGATATTAAATCAATTTGAGCAGCATTACATACTTCATAAAATGCTTCAGACGTATACCAAAACGGCGACGTTTTTCCCTTAAAAGATTTATTATGACTTACGTTTGCCATTCGTATAGCAGCTTTTCCCCACGCCAAATCCTGTTCAGTAATTTGTATAGACCCCAGATTAATTTCTATTTTCGTGCCTAATCCATTCCAATCAGCGACATGCCGTTTGGTAGTGGTTCCATCCTCGTTAAAAGTCAAGGCATAGGTTTTCTGATACGTAGAGACTAGTAAATTCCCTCCGGTTGAGATGACGGCTCCTGTCACTACACGAAGCCCATTCCCTAAAGCCCCCCGACTAGGCAGCCTTAGTAGCTTGCTTGAAACCATAGGTCGGTTAATGGAGAAGTATGTCTCAATAAGGTCAGGATTAATTCCGTCTCCATGATCAGCAACAACAAAGCTATTTTGGTCGGTTTTATGAAGTTCACAGCTCCCCGAAATATCCAGTGCGTTATCTACGAGTTCCTTGACAACAAGCCTTGGAATATAGTCTCGATGCACCCCTGCCTTATACCAAGAATCTCACCAGCATTTACTAACCTTTTGGTCAACCCAATATCTTCAGGACTTGGAGTAGGATCGCCCGAAGGATGGTTATGAACACAAATGATGGATGCGGCCCCTTTAATAATCGCAGGCTTGAAGACTTCACGAGGATGTACGATTGCAGAATTTAAAGTACCTATGGAGATAACCTCTTTAGACAAAATTCGATTTTTTGTGTTTAAGACAAGGATCATGAAATGCTCCTTATCTAATCCGACTATATCGGCAGCTACCGCCTGAAAAACATCATCTGGTTTACGGACATAGTAATCTTTCTCGCCCTCTATTACTCTTCTAATTAGTTCCATCAATTTTTCTGCTTGTCTACGTCTTCTAGGTGGCAAAGCACTTAATTGAGCTTCCTTAACCATAAAATCATTCAGCATATTCTCCTTCCTTTTTATCCCAAGCCGCCTTACGGCGGTGTCGGAAATAAACACCGCCGTTTAACGCCGGGCGAGAGGCGAAATTTGATTTTATAAAATAGCAAAAAAGCCAATGACTACAGGAGAACCCTGTGCATCGGCTTTTAAAAAACGAAATCAGATATTTATAAACTGCCTACTACGAACGAGCCTCTGTCGCTCGTTCAGCCTTCATTTTAGCAATCGCTTCACTGATGACCCTGTCACGCTCTGGATCGTAGCCTTTCGGTACTCTTCTTCCCTTGTTCTCGGCAAATGAAGATTTCGGGATGCTGCTTTGTCCTACTTTATCCTCAGCTCAACGACTTGTAGGAGAGGTATTGCAATCTTCACCTATTCAGGTGGCTCTTGTCTCCGGCAAGTGGGAGTGTAGAGATAAAATTGTATAACAATTATACCATCCTCATCTAAAAATGGAAACATGCATTCTTATATCAATACATTTGTTCCAACTGTTTGTCCAAGATTCGAGCTATCCAAATCCTAATGAAAGTAATGATAGCTGCGATATTAAGAAGAACGGAGCCAGTGGTATTTTCATTTTACAATTTTTTTTAACCAACATCCCTATGACTGCACACAATCCAGCTATGGCAAGCATCAAACAGAAAAATAACAATGACTCTTGCCAGCCAATAGCCACTCCGACTACAGACATCAATTTTATATCTCCACCGCCCACTGATCCTGGAATCATCAAAGCAACCTAAGTCAAAACAATCTCACCAAAACTACGACCACGGCAATGATTGCTATCACAATGAACAAATTACTGATTTGCCGCCATAGGCCAGGTACGCCCCTCTTATGCAGTTGCTGCTGATTGACCTCAAAATTGGCTTTTACCGCATGAGGATCTGTCTTAGTTACAAAAGGTTGTTGATGATTTTCACTCATTGCCCTCACTCCTTAATATAAATTTTGGGAATATTATACCATGTTATCCAATCAACAGATTTTCCTTCAGAAACACCAACATCCGCCAGACTATGCCCAGCGGATGTTGGTGTTCACTGTTATATTATAGTTAGAAAGCACGAGATACAATAACCAAGAGGATGAACAGCACAAGTATTACCCCAGTAGAAGTCCAAAGCCCTCCATTACCAATTTCGCCCATAGGGATACCTCCTTTGCTCTTAAGTACATATTTAGCGTATTCAATTATGACTGCACGGTTTGGACAATTGAAAAAACTGTATTTTTATCCTATTTATCTTGCCCATGGCAAAAGTCGAGCTCATGAATACCTTTCCCCTCTCAGGGAACCCTAACTTTGGTTTCTAATTTAAACAACTACCTTAGGAGGAGTTTCCAGCATGCATCAAAATGTAAACCAGCAAATTCGCCAAATCGAGCAAACTATTCAGCAGCTTGAACAGCAGACCCGCCAAGCGACTACGATGTATCAGCAATTGATGGAGCAGGAGCAGCAAAACGCAATGCAGCTTGAAGAAATCGCTCAGCGTGAGCGGAAAGCTGCCCAACAAATCCAATCGGCACTACAAGGACATCAAACAGCCATGCACCAATACCAACAAATTTCGCAACTTGCCAATCAAATTGAGAATATCGTCAGCTCAAATGTCTCCCATTTCAGCAATCCTTCCAGCTATGCCCCATCTGGAATCGGACAGCGCTCTATAGGACAAAGCTATGGGCAACCTAGTTTTGGACAACAAGGCCTCGGGCAACAAAACTACGGGCAACCTAGTAATTTTGGTCAAAGCAGCTTCAATTCTTCTCAATCCAGCTCTTCTCCGGGACAAGGCATGCAATTACGCGGTTATCAATAATCTTATAAAAAGGCAGAACAAGATTTTCTTGATCTGCCTTTTTGTATGTTTACACGTGACTACATATGTGAGCACAACCTTCCTTCTGCGTGGTATAATTGGAAAATAATATGACCGACGGAGGAGAACATGAAATTTTTAATTCTCATCATTCTTTCCTGGCTCACGGGAAACATATTCATTTCCTTGCTTATTTTCCTAGCAATCCTGTACTTTCTGGACAGACGATTCATCGGCATTTTCCCTAGTCTAACCAAGCCCTTTCGCAGATCACGCCAGATCGCCCGCCTGCGGCAGCAGCTAGCCCTTAACTCTTTTGACGTCTCATCCAAAAGAGAGCTGGCAAGGCTGCTGCTTGACCGCAAAAAGTTTAAGGAAGCTCACAATCTGCTCCAAGAGGTTAAGTCTTCCTCCGACACTTCAGCAGAGTATTGGAGCGATCTGGGAGAAGCCCTGCTAGGGATGGGACAGTTGGAAGAAGGCGAGCAGCACATCCTTCATGCACTGAAGATCAATGAACGCGTTAAATACGGCCAGCCCTATTTAAGCTTAGCCATTGCATACCGCGAGAAGAACCCCGAAAAGGCGCTGCATTATACCGAGCTATTTGGCGAGCATTACTCATCCTCCAGCGAAGCGTATTATCTGATCGGCAGCCTGTACCAATCCTTGAACCGGAAAGAAGAGGCCAAGCGAGCCTGGGACGAATCGATCGCGATTTATCGCACTCTCCCCAAATACAAGAAGCGAGATGAGCGGAAATGGGCATGGAAAAGTAATTTCAAAAAACTCATTCAATAGCTAAATAAGCTTCCAGCTAACAAGGGCTGGCAGCTTATTTGTCTTTTCCAAATTACAATTTCTTCAATATAGCTAACATTAATAGCAGCACGATGCCGGCAACCAAAAAAAAGCATACACGAAACAATGTCCATGTATGCTTTCTGCGCTTATTCCTCTTCGCGTTCATCCGTCTCATAGACGCAGCGAAAATACTCCGGCCCGCCTGGAAATTTCGTAAACCCAGTTACCTGAAAACCAATGCTGCGGAAAAAATCAGCACTCTCCTCATCCGTTTCCACTATTAAGAGATCCGGATTCTCCTGCACTAAGGCATCAAGAAGGATTCCTCTTCCATAGCCCATCCCGCGATCCTCTGGATGAACAGCAAGGTGCTGCAGCTCCATCGATTTTCCATCTACATTGCGGTAACCGATAATTCCGATATACTGTCCTTCTTCCTGATAGGCATATAGCTTGCAATCAGTCTCCGTTGCGTAATGCTGCACCGTCCGGGCAAGTTCCTCATCATCGCCATGCACCGCATATTCAAGCAGCTCCCGAATTTCTTCGTTCCCCACTTGCGATTTAACATCTATAAGCATTTAAAGAACTTCCTTCCTACTTCGCAATAACTTCCGTACGTCCATCCTCGTAACCGACAATGACCGTGTGAGCGATACCTACAAACAAACCATGTTCAACTACACCGGTCGTCGCCTTAAGTTCGTCGCTTAGCCCTTTCGGAATATCAATTTTTCCAAATGAAGCATCGGCAATATAGTTGCCATTATCAGTGACATACAGCTCATTGCCGTTCATGCGCATTTCTATGGGTACGTTGTAGCGCGTCTCGAGTAGCCGCAAGGTCCATTCATAGCAAAATGGCACGATTTCGATCGGCAGCTTGAATTGTCCTAAATGAGCCACTTTCTTGTTGCTGTCGGCAATGACGACGAAGCGATCGCTTTGCACTGCAACCAGCTTCTCTCGAAGTAAAGCGCCGCCACCACCCTTAATTAAAGAGAGATCCGGATCCACTTCATCCGCACCGTCAATCGCAATATCAAGCCGATCCACCTCGGCCGCAGGGACAAGTGGAATATTATATTTTGCAGCAAGCTCTTCCGAAGCCTTCGATGTCGCAATTGCCCGAATGCGAAGTCCAGAAGCTACCATTTCACCGATTTTCTCGATAGCGTAATAAGCTGTTGACCCTGTTCCGAGGCCGACCGTCATTCCTTCCTTTACCAATTCCGCTGCACGGTAGCCCGCCGCTTGCTTTGCATTCATGGTTACCCCTCCTGGTTGCTTGTCTATTATGTAAAGCCTGTTTTGATAAGAATCACGCTTACATCATACCAAAATATACAGTAAAAAAGAACAGCAAGTCCTTTACGGACTTGCTGATCCAGGCTATGGATTCTCAATACCCTCAATCGCCGCTTGAATACCGGCAAATGAAGCATCTTCGACCTCTATTCCATTAACGAACACCGTCGGCGTTCCTCGGACTTGGTAATGCTCCACGATCATAAGATCCTTTTTTACATTGGCACTATAAGTCTGGTTGTCCAATTCACGCTCAAACTTCTCTATATCCGCTTCCGGGATATGGGTGCGCACTAAATCAAGAATAAAGGCTTTCGTTGCCCAGGTGTCATCCTTTTTCCCCTGAAATTCGCTCATTTTATGATGATAAGTCCAAAAATACTCCTGGTTTTGCTGATACAGCGTCTCCCCCGCTAACGCCGCCAAGTTGGAGTCCGGTGCAAGAAAAGGATAGTCCACATAATAAAACACAGCCTTGCCTGTATCCAAATATTCCCGCTTCAGCTCGGGAAGTACTTCCTCATTCCACCTTTTGCAGGCCGGACACTTGTAATCAGAAAATTCAACAATAGTGATCGGAGCATCCTTGTTACCGATATAAGGCTGCTCCGCCTCGTTAAATCCTTCCAAGTCCAACTGAACCGTGACCTGATCAAAATCGGGAAATTCCGCTTCCGCTGTTTTGCCAGGCATGCTGCAAGCTACAACTCCTAGCGCAAGCAATGCAGTCACTGCCAACGTTACAAGGCCGAGCTTCTGATTATGCTTTTTCACTTCTGTTCCTCCCATCAACATCAATTTTATACTTGATTCCTTGATTATAAAGGGCGGAACTAGAAAAAAATAGGACAAATATAACACAAATGCCATCTAATCTGTTTTTTTGTGAAATTTAGACAATTTAAGATTCATGAGCTGGACGCACGGTCTTTTTGACTCTTCCCTTGCCTTGATCCGATTCTGGTTTGACCATGATTAACAGTAGAATAACGGCGGCGAGCGACACACCGGCGATTACAAAAAACAACGTCATATGCCCTGCTTTAATCAGTAACGATACGACCGGGGGGCCTAACGACACGCCGATAAATCGCATACTTCCATAAATAGAGGTGATTGTTCCACGCAAAGATTTCTCAATGCCTTCGGTAATCAAAGCATCCGAACTAGGCAGAACGATACCAATCCCCGCGCCGCATACGATCAAGCAAGCAATAACAAAATATATGTTGTTAAAAAAGCCAATGCCAAAAAGAGCTCCCGTGGACATGACTAAACCAACAACCCCGCACCATTTCATCAGTTTTTTGTTATTGCCGATTTTTTTACCCGTAAAATAAGCAGCAAGACATAGAGCAGCGAGTGGAATAGCCAGGACCAACCCCTTCAACACGCCGTCAAGACCATGCTTGCTCTCCAATTGTTCAGATAAATAGAAAAGTACGCCAAACAATAGAAACATGCAAATACAACCGATTGCAAAAATAGCGTATAGCCAGCGGCCCTTTTCTTGAAACACTTTTTTCACCGAACTCCAAAATTCCCCAAACGGCTTCGCCTTTTCCTTTCGCTTCGGCTCCTTCACCATAAATATGACGAGCAGCAACGAAATAAGACACAAAACGGGAATTGCCAGAAAAGGCACATACCAGAGCCATGCGCCAAGAAGAGCACCCAAGATCGGACTTAGCACTTTACCAAATGTGTTGGATGTTTCGATGATTCCCAGGCTATGACTGACTTCCTCATCATCGTCGAACATGTCGCCGACAAGCGGAAGGACGATGGGGAATGCTCCGGCAGCTCCGATTCCCTGCAGCAGGCGCCCAGACAGTATGATCCAATATACCGCCGCCCCCTCTGCAAACCAGCTTGCCGCCCCGGAAACCGCCCCACCGACACCAGCTATGATCAAGCTCGGGATAATGATCATTTTCCTGCCGAACTTGTCCGATAAATAACCAGCAATCGGTATAAGCAGGATGGCGACCACCGCGTAGACCGTGATAAGCATGCTGACCTGGAGGGACGTAACATGCAGCTCACGTGAAATTTGGGGTAATATCGGAATGAGCATTGAATTCCCAAGTGTCATAATTAATGGTATGGAAGCAAGAGCGAATAAATCCCCTTTTTTGTCATCCATCATTCGGCCACCTTTCACCACAGCATCTATTACACTAGTGTGGTTGAAAAGTGAAAATATACTCCGCTATTTCCTGTCTTAAGATCGGGTATAGGTGTGTGGCTCACTCTCGTTCACAAAACGGCTTGGTTCCCCAATCGTGTAAATATGCAGCAGATGCATCGCTCTCGTACATGCCGTATAGAATAATTTGCGTTCTGCCTCTCTCGTATAGTTATCATTTGAGCCATCGTAGATAAGGACAGCGTCGAACTCCACACCCTTCGCCAGGTAGGCTGGAATGATATGAATCCCCTTCTCGAAGGACATCGTGGTTTTCTTAATCAGCTTGACAGGCAAGTCATTCGTTAGCATCCCATATACCTGCTCACTCTGCTCGGCCGTCTTGCAAATAACCGCAATCGTCTCATACCCGGCTGTCCGTAAAGCGGACAGATCCCGCTTAATTTCAGAGTGCAATGTCTCCCGATCCGCGAATACTCTAACAAGCGGCTTCTCGCCTTCACGATTAAAAGGGATTATATCTTCTCCTCCGGCAATCATCCCTTTCGTAAATTCAACGATTTGCCGCGTCGAACGGTAGCTCTGCTTCAATACAATAAGCTCGCTTTCCTCTGTTCCATATAAGTCAGTCAGGGTCGCAGACTGCTGTAACACGGAGGCATGGGCATAAATCGCTTGGTTCAAATCGCCGAGCGCCGTCATTCGCGCACGCGGAAACAGCCGCTTAAGGAAGAACAATTGAAACGGCGAATAATCCTGAGCTTCATCAATGATCACATGGCGAATATCTGTATTCGAACGGAAGCCCAGCACCAGCTCCTTTAGATATAGAAACGGGGTGGCGTCTTCATAAAACATTTCGCCTGCCCGAATTTTTTCCACAGTCTGCCGGCCGATGGCGCTCCAATCCTCAGGAAGCGCTTCAAACCCTAGTTCAGCTGCCATGTTGACGTCACTAAATAGCTGTGTATACAGCTTAGTGATATCGACGAAGCGTAAAGCCTTTACCCAACGGCGCAAAGGTTTCAATCGATCGCTCACAACCATGCGGCCGAGAATTTCCTTCTCATCCTCATAATCGTTGAACGAAGCCCCAGCTCCCCGTTGTTTACGGCGCATGCGCTGGTATGCCCGCTGATAATCCTCCGCATCGAGAAGCTGGATCTGCTCCTCGACCCACGGTGCGTCCAACTCGCTTTTTCCAAAAGCAGAAATTTCCTTCAGCAGCCAATCCTTTAACAATTCGCAACGGTTCGCCAAGGTAATAGCGGAATCATAACTATAAAATTGGCGAGAGATTTCCTCGGCGTCCACCACGGTCTTGCCTTGAAAACGAATCGGACGAAACTTCATGCCCTTCTTTTCCAACCAACGCTTATATCGATTTACCGCCTCAAGATATAAAGGGGAAGATTTATAACGAATTCCGCTAATGCGATGGGCGTAATCCTCATCCTCCGTACCCGTTAGAACATATTCGATTTGCACGAATGGATCCTCAAGCTGGAATTCTCGGCCTAAACGATGCTCCAAATATTCTTGAAACGTCGTCTGTTGCATATTCTCCTCGCCAAGCTCCGGGAGTACGGTAGAGACATAGCTATTGAACATCGGATTGGGCGAGAACAAAATCATCTGATCCGCGTTCAAATGCTCACGATGCTTATATAGCAAATAAGCAACTCGCTGAAGTGCTGCCGAAGTCTTCCCACTCCCCGCCGCGCCTTGAACAATCAGCATCCGGCTGTGATCGTTGCGTATAATTCGGTTCTGTTCCTTTTGGATCGTAGCCACAATGCTCTTCATTTGCGCATCCGAGCTTCGGCTGAGCACCTGCTGGAGCATCTCATCGCCGATCGTAACTCCCGTATCGAACATCAGCTTAATAATGCGCCCATGAATAACGAACTGGCGTTTAAGCGACATCGTTCCCTCAATCATCCCCGAAGGTGTCATATAAGAGGCTGGACCAGGTACACCGTCATAATACAAATTGGAGATCGGTGCGCGCCAATCATATACAAGGAACTCCTCATCTCCTTCTGCCAGCAAGGAGGCGATTCCCAAATAAATCGATTCCTTCTCCCCACCATCCTCGGCGAAATCGATGCGACCGAAATACGGAGATTGCTGGAGCCGTTTCATTTTCCCTAAAGCTACAGAAGCATGCCGATGACTTCTCTCCCGGTCATTCAGAACCTGCGATTGCTGCCGTAAGCTGGTGGAGGTTTCACCAACATCGTCGGCTTCGCTGAAGTTGACAGTGACTTCATCCCAAAAATCCCTGCGCATGCCGACAACATCCTCACGTACAACGCTTACTTCCTGTTCAAGACCACGAATACGCTTCTCAATTTGATCGGCAACAATTTCAACACGAAGCTGCTCTTCCTGCCAATCTTTATCCGTACTATTCAATGATGATCGCCCCTCTACATTTACTTCGACTATTTCTGCGCTGTCCCTTAGCGCCTCACCACTTGACATATGTAATGATTTGTGATAATATTAAAAAAGGACTTCTCAATACACCTTATTATATACAGTCCATTTTTCATTTTAACCATTTTTTATTACAATTTCAACAGTCCCCTGTCCGCATGGATGGAGGGACTGTTTTTTATAGATCATCCTACTTGTCATGTAAATGCGAAGCTGGCATATCGGAATGATCAGCAAGCCGATTTAAACGCTGCAGTTGGTGACCATATTCATAAATTTTCGCCGAAACGATAGATAATCGAAGTATTCCCTCCCGCTGCCCGGCAAAACGATCTAGCATGCTTCGCTGAAACCTGTCATTTTCCCGCTCGTACCATTCCGTCTCCCGAGCATTAGGCTTCAGCTTGCCCTCAAACTTCAGCATGATATGCTCATGAAATTTGATTAGTTTCTCTAAATGCATATCAAACTCCTCATTGACTTCCTGCGGGCGAGACGCCTGAAAATAATACTGTTCAATGGCATCCAACACCTCATAACCTTTGCGGAGCGTCCGCAATATTTGCTTATATACGACCAATTGGCGGCTGTTGCTAAACTTAGGCTTTTTTAATTTTTTCTGATCTTCTTCCATCATCTTATAAGTATCTCGGATAGAATTAATCATTTCTTCCAGTTCCCGCTTCTGATTGCGGAATACACTTTCTTTCATTTCACTTGAAATTGCCGTACGAAGCAGAATGGATAATTGGTCGAACGTCTTCTTTGTCTGATTCTCATATTGAACCCTTGGTTTAGGGGGGTATACGACGATATTTATGACGAAAGCGGAGATGATCCCTACTAAAATCAACGTAAACCGGGTAAGCGCAAATTCCCACTGTCCGGATGCCTCCATGACTGCAACGACCGTAACGAGTGTCACGCCGATCGTCTCGCCCATCTTTAAGCGAATACAAATCATAATTACGAGTATGCACATTAGGCCAACCGCGATCGGTTCATTCGAGAATATTGCGCCTCCCGCCATGGCGAGTACGGCACCAAGGGTATTCGTCTGCAGTTGGTCCAGCAAGTATCTCCATGAGCGATAGATCGACGGCTGCATCGCAAAGATAGCCGCTACTGCCGCGATTACAGGTGATGATAAATCAAACCAGAAGACTACATAAAGTGCTAGTGTTACTGCAATTCCGGTTTTGAGCATTCTGGCTCCAAACGTCACAAATATTCACTCCTGTTCCCCATGTCTATCCTTACCTCTTTTTTACCCAAATACCGGGCTAATTTAATTTTTAGTTCATTTTAGATAACCTTTGTCTTTTTGGTCAAAACTATAAGAGAGAAACATCCAATCATTCTAAACGATGAGGTGAAAAATGTCTATGAGAGAACAGTTTCGAAAAACGGTGAAGAAAAATATATTGGCTGCCGTTATAGCCATTGGCGCATATGGAGCAGCATCCGGGGTCCTGCTGGCCAATGATATGGAAATGACACCCCTTATGGTTTTACCCGATGAAGCGAAGGAGAGGCAGCTACATCCCCATCATCACGAAGGACATTTCCGAGGCGGACATATTGTAATAGATACCGCTGAGCTGCTGAATACAGAGCCAAAGATGCTTGTAGAGGAGTTAAAACAAGGTAAGTCACTACTGCAGGTCGTTCAAGCTCGTAAAGGCTGGAGCGAAGCAGAATATGTGCAGAAACTAATCGTTGTCGTCACAAAACATATCGACAAGGCTGCTGCTGAAGGAAAGTTTAGCAAAGAAAAGGCCGAAACGATGAAAATAGAACTCCCCCTCAAACTCAAAAAAGTCGTCAACCGCACTTGGAAGAGTCCAAGTAAAGGTCATCCAGTTACTGACTATCGCAACAATACAATTCAACAGCGGATGCCTGAATAAACTCTATGCTTTACAAACCTGTATATAGATTATGACATCTGAAATAAAGAAGAACCTCGCTTGTAGTACAAGCGAGGTTCTTCGAATACAACAGCTGTCCAGCCAATCAGCAGTTCTTAAGCCCAGGTCAGGGGGCTCAATCATCCTACCCTTTAACTGCTGCTTTCTTCTTTTTCTTGGGCTTCACTGTTAGCCCACTGACCGGAACTTCAAGAATATCGAGAAGGAAAATAAAGACCGGCACACCGACGATTAGTCCCCATACCCCGAAAAAATGCTCCGAGACTAATAGAATCATAAATGTATAGAAAATAGGCAAATGCGTCTTGTTAGACATGAATTTCGGATTAAGGAAGTATGCTTCGAACGCGTGGACTACCGCGATCATAACCAGAACGTATACGATTTTAATCAATCCGCCTATTTTAAATGCAATCGCACATAACGGAATGAGTGAAATAATAACGCCCATTACCGGAACCAGTCCGAGCAAAAAGATCATAATTCCAATCGCGATCAGGTTTGGGAATCCGAAGATCCAAAGAAAGATCGTAGACAAGATCGCATTTACGGTAGCTATTAGAAATTGAACCTCGATTACTTTACCAAAGGAAGTAACGAATTTATTACCGAAATACTCAAGCTCGTTAAACAGAAATGCTGCCCGGCTCTCTTTGAATTTCGCGGTAAAATTCGTAACCTTCTCCTTTTCCAACAGGAAGAATAAGCTTAGGATGATTGCAATGAATAAATTCAAGCTCCATTTTCCAATATCCGAGACGGTTTTAAGCAAGAAATTAAAGCCGTTGCCTACGTACTTCGATAGATCGATTTCCTTCAAAGAGTCGACTAGAAAATTCAACAGCACATTATCCGGCAAATTCGTCGGAGGATTATCATAGAACGAAATCACCTGATTGACTAAGTCATTGAATTCTTCCAGAAATACAGGCAGATAATAATATACCGTAGTAACAAGTAAGGTCAGTATAATAGTATATATGAGCAGTATCGTAATGCTACGGTTAATCTTTACGATCTTATCAACATTGCGTGTAATGAAATTATGTAAGCGATTGATGAGATAGGTCAGTATAAAGGTGATCAGCAACATGTTCAACATGCTTCGTGAAAAATAGAGGATCAAGATGACGAATAACAAAGCAAGAAACCTGCGGAAGCCCGCGATTTGAAATAGCTCTTTAAAAAAAGTCATTATAAGCGACCTGCTCCTTTAATTCAAACTAACTAACGGTATATAGGCAATTACAGATTTAGGTCTAAATCTAATCTATTTCCTTAGGTTTATCTTAAGGCAGTATATAGGTGAAAGCAAGTCAGCGAAGATTGTTTTTTACTAAAATTACGGTAAAACGCAAAGAGTCCTGCCAATAAACAAGCTGGGCAGGACTATAGATATGATTGTTATAGTTGAAATAATACAGGCTGTACGCACACGGGCTTCGAGATTTGTGCGGTATGCCCCGTGAAATTCAATTTACCGGTAGCCGAATCTACGCGGAATACGGCTAAATTGTCCGAGTCGCGGTTAGCCACAATGAGATACTCCCCTGTTGGTGTCAGTGCGAAATGGCGCGGATGCCCGCCTTCGCTCGAGGTATGCTGAACCAGGCTCAATTTGCCGTTGGTTTGATCGATGGCAAAGACAACGATACTGTCATGGCCCCGGTTGGAGCCGTAAAGATACTTCCCGTCACGGGAAATAGCAACCTCGGCCGTCGTATTCTCTCCCTTAAAATCCTCTGGCAAGGTCGGCACCGAATCAATCACGGAAAGCGTTCCAGCTTCTGGATCAAATGTGTACAACGTAAGCGAGGAGTTCACTTCATTGATCGAATACAGCCATTTGCCGTTCGGGTGAAATGCGAGATGACGAGGACCTGCAGCGGCTTCCGTCTGCATTTCACTGTGATAGACCAGCTGGTCGCGCTCTGCATCCAGGCGATAAACAAACACTTTATCCAGCCCTAAATCAGCAACGAGAACATAGCGGCTATCCGCCGTGAACAACGCAGAGTGCGGATGCGGTCGATCTTGCCGCACAGGATCTGCGCCCTGGCCTTCGTGCTGACGCTCATCGACTTGACGGTCTACAAGTCCATCGTCCTGCAAACGAACTAATCCTACGTTGCCGCCGTGATAGCCGGATACGACAACATAACGGCTCTGGGGTTCAAGCTCGATATGAGAGGTCGATGGCTGCAGGGTAAATGCCCGATTCAATTCCTCCAGGCTTCCCGCCGCAGGGTCGATGGCAAAGCTTACTGTCTCGCCGATACGTCCCCCGTTTTGCGTTGTCGTTTCTGAGATGGCATACAGCTTCCTGCGCTCTTTATCGACCTTAAGGAAAGTCGGATTTTTAAGCCCAGATGCTTCGCTTAAGCGCGTTAGCTCCCCTGTGGATGGGTTCATCTCTACCACATATACTCCGGAATCAGCGGCTTCGGCATAAGAGCCTATGTATAACAGCAGTCGTTGTTGTTCTGACACTCTGGTCACTCCTTCTCTATAATATCTTGTCTTCTATTCTTCCGTACTTTCTGCCAAATGTCCAGTCCGGCAAAGGATGGAAATATTTTAAATTTAATCTGAACACTACACAAAACTCGAAAAATATGTTATACTGCAAGCGCTTCCACAACATCATCTAAAGGGGGATTTTGGAATGATGAATGTCGGACTTGAGGAAAAGAACGTCTACGAGGCCCTCGATCCACATGACGCTTATTTCTTCAAAGTAGGAGGTCACGGCTTAGTTTGTTTTCATGGCAGAAACTACAGTATAAAAAAGAGACTATCTGCTGATCAAACCTCAAAACTAATTTCGGACTCCTCATTTTACCGCGTAAGCACCAACTGTTACGTCAACTTGCGTAAGGTTACGGAAATCCAGGACAATGTCCTGCTGTTCAGGGATCAAGTTCATGGCATCAAAACGATTAATGTACCAAGAAGAAACTTGGAGCAGATCAAGCGCCTCTTGCCTGAACGCAGCAAGAGTGTAGCAGAAGTCGGCTAATCTGCCGCATTCGATCGTACCCAAGCAAAAAGCAGCCTGATGCTCCGCATTGACGGAGATCAGCGCTGCTTTTTGTATGTCTGGCTTAAGCTAGCTATTGATCGCTACTAGGCTAACTTTGCATGCTTTCATGCTATTTTGATGGCTTTAAGTAAAATCTAGCAGTCTCCTCCCAAATTTCACCCGGTGCCAAGCTGAACAACCCAATTTCATCCGCAGGCAAATTCACATGCGGCGCATTCACCAAGTTAATTTGCGGTTCCGGACAGAAAAATCCTTCCGTCCCCCCATTGTTCCAAATCATCCATTGCTTGTAGGATGTTCCTACATCATAAACTAGCGTTAGACCCAACTTGGAATCGGTCAGTTCCATACGATTACGGCCGTTTTGCGGCAGAGCCGTATAGTGGTTATCCAATGAAGTAAAGTAAGGGTACACTCCTTCGCTCTTCATCGCTTCTTCCTCTACAGTTAACGGCTGATACTTCCCAGTCGGCAGCATCCGTTCATTCAGCTCCCATCGCTCGCCGATCGTGAACTTCATTCGATAATCACTGGCCTGGCTGCCACTTGCGAACGGGGCGTTTACAGCGGTATGGAAGGCCAAGAGACAAGGCATCTCTCCTTCACCGTCGTTGCGAACGAACACATGCTGTGCCAATCCATGCTCACTCAGCGTATATTTCAAGCGCACCGTAAATTTGAACGGCAGGAAACGATAGACCTCATGCGCTTCATCCACACTAACCTTTACGCTCACATAGCTCTCCTGTTCCGTGTTGCCGAACTCTTCCACCTGCCATGGTATCGTATGTAAGAAGCCATGCAGATGGTTTCCCGTAGCCTCCTCATTAACCGGAAACTGATATGTCGTCCCTTTCCATGGAAACTTTCCATCTTCATAACGGTTTGGCGGGAAAAGTACAGGAATTCCATACACGCCCGGATTGCTGCGGAACTCATCCATCTCGGTCTGGGCTGGCTCTCGCAAGAAGCGGAAACCGCTTACGTTATCCCGAAAAGCAATCAGATTACCGCCAACATTCGGCACCAGCGCTGCTTCATATTTACCAGCCTGCAGCCATACGGCCTTCTCGCCTTGATAAGTACCTTCATAAGCTCTAAATTGCGTCATTTGAATAATCTCCCTTCACTAGTAACAAGTTTAAGTATAGTATCTATCAAACTTGGCACTGCATCAAACATCTCGCAGTATGCGCCTACCCAACACGAGCGCTAGTACAATCATCGCCGAGCCAACAACAAGCTGCATCCCGAATACTTGAGCCCATTTCGCCCAATCCGCAATCCATTCATAGACCTTGCCACCAAGAAGGGGGCCAAAAAATGCGGCAACACCTGTAATCGCCGAATACATCGCCATATACATCGGACGTTCGCTTTTCGGGGTGTCTCCAATCATGAAATTGAATGCTAGTTGGTTGAAGCCCCCGACACCAATCCCGAACAGCATATGGGCGGAGAACAATACCGGCAGCTGGGGAAATGCGGAGAGCAAGCCCCAGGATAAGATTGAAGCCGCGATGATTGGCAACGTCCAAAACAGCAGACGTCTGTTGCTATACCTCGCATTCAAGTTCCCCCATATGTAGAAACTCCCCATCATCGTAAGGGTTTGGGAAACGCTCAGCAAGGAAATCGTTTGGTAATTAATTTTCAATAGCTCCAGCATAACATATGAATATAAGGGCACAACCAGGTTTTGCAAAAACAAAAAACTGGCCAAGAACAAAGTGGCTTTAATAAATGAGCTGTCCTGGAGCGGCTTGCGCAACATAGGTAAGAACTTGCTCTCCACAGAGCGCTCGAACGTAACATCCGGATAGAACATAAAAGTAATAATATTAGCTAACGCACATACCCACACAATAATATACAAATACAGGAAACCTTGGCTTTCTGGAAAACGATCCAGGAGCATTCCGCCGATGAACATCGTCAGCGTTCCAAGCGCATTCAGGAAAGTATTCCTGATGCCGAAATAACGACCCCTTACACGAGCTGGTACGATGTCGCTAATGAGTGAGTTCCATAACATAGCCCCAACCGTATTAAACAGGAATGCCGCTACATAAAATGCTATAAATGCACTGACCCAATACTGCTGAGGAAATAGAAATGGGACAAGCCCGGTAAACGCCCATAAAATCCGGTGCAATGAAATAAATAACACGAGTGCCCATTTTCGGCTTGTCAGCCGCTGAATGAGAAAAGCCACAGCGATTTGAGCAATATTCACAAAGGTCGTAATCGCCAGTACAAACCCCAATTGGCCAGATGTAGCTCCCAAATACAGCAAATACCCGGTTAAGAACTGCCCGCCCAGCAAAGTATGGAAGATGACGGACGGTACACCTTCCCAGGTCGCAATAGCCAGATTTCTACGCTGCAGAGACGTTTTTCGCCGTGTGTACAATTTCAGTTTAATGATGTCCCTCATGATGACACTCCTTCTAGTTCCTAATCCTCACTCGTGGAACCACTTCATGTCTATTCTGTTAAGTCCGGATTCGCGCCAAATCAATTATTCGGCAAATCACTCCTTTATGTCGTGGTAACAGCAAAATTTCCATTCGTTCTAAATTAACAGTATAATAAATACGTGGGTTTCTTTCCATACACTTTCTATACATAATGAGAAGAAACAGAGGAGATTTTGGCATGGACGAATTGAAAAAAGCATATGAACAGCTGGGCCTTCCCGAGAACGCTTCCAGAGAAGAAGTTGAACAAGCTTTTGATTTGGTGCTGCGCAAGTCCCGTTCTCGCAAAGGAGTAGACGAAGCAGACGATTATGAACGCTCGCTGCAATCTTATAAGCTCATCACTGAACATGAGGATCAACGTAAAATTGAACAAATGAGTCAGGAAAGATACGCCAAATGGGGAAAATTCGCAGGCACTGCGGAGAAAATCGACGACTTCTTCCGAATTTACAGAACCCGAGTCATTATCGGCATCATCGCGATCATCGTACTTATATTTGGAATCAACGCCTTTGTGGATTATCGTGCAGAGCAAAAACGTATCGCCGCACTGCCCCCTCTTGATCTATCCGTCTTAATAATTGGCAACTTCGCAGTCGATGAGATGAATAATGGTGAAGAAGCACTCAAGCAAGCGATATTGGCACAATTTCCGGAATGGAATCGGGTAGATTTGCAAATCGTCTACGTACCTGAGCAGGGTGAGATGGTATACCGACAAAAGGCGATGGCTGTCATTGCAACAGAGAAGCCTGATTTATATATTATCGACAGATCAACTTTCGACTGGATCTCTGGAGGCGGCGGCTTTAAAAATCTCCAGGAAGAGAGCAATAGTGTGCTAAGCTCTGTCCTTCCTGACCATGCTGCACTGCGTGCTCAGGCAGAGGAAGATCCTGAACCCCAGGTATATGCTGTCGATCTGACAGCCAGTGAACTTGCAGATCAGCTTCCGCTTGCAAAGAAGGAAATGATCGCTGCATTAGGCTGGAACGAAGAAAGATACGACAACACCCTTCTGTTTATTAAGCGTTACTTGGAAAATATGAATTAAATGAATGATACGAGCACGAAGCGATTTCACCGCTTCGTGCTTTTTTAGCGCACTTTTTGCGATTGATTTATCTCTGGGCTTCAATTATGATATGGTTATAAACGCGCGTTTACAGAAAGAGTGATTAGCATGCGCAGCGAAGATATCGCTAAGTTGGCCGGGGTGTCACGCAGTACCGTATCCCGCGTCATCAACAATTATCCTAACGTCCCGGAGGCTACCCGGGCCAAAGTTCTTCAAGTCATTGAGCAGCACCATTACGAGCCGAACAGCTTTGCCCGTGCACTAGCCGGCAAGCGGACGGACACGATCGGACTGTTCGCGATCAGCATGAGTGAAAAGCAGGATGCTCGGCGCATATACCAGAACAGCTACTTTGCGCCGATCGTCGATCTCGTGGTCGACACAGCCAACGCCAAGGGATTTTACGTGCTGATCCACACGGTATACTCACGCAGTGATTTTCAGAAGGTCAAACAGGCATTCCAGCAGAAGCGAATAGACGGCGGGATTCTCGTGGGTACCCAAAAAGATATCGAACTCGTACGTGAAATGGTCGGACAAGGCGCACCTCTCGTTCTAATCGATTATGACATTGCGGAAATTACTGCTGAACGCCTCGACAAAAACCATTTAGCTATCATTAACTCGATGGATTATGAGGGTACGGTTGAAGCTATGGAATATCTGATTGGACTAGGCCATAAGCATATCGGCATCATCCAAGGACGACTGAATACTTATTCCGGTCGTGAGCGCTATATGGCATATGAAAATACGCTGAGGAGGCATCATCTGCCGATTCCAGAAAGCAGCATCCTTCAAGGTGACTTCCTGAAGGATCAAGCCTACACCGCGGTAATGAACCTGCTCGATTCCGGCAAAGAACTGCCCTCGGCCCTATTCTGTTCCAATGATGATATGGCAATCTCAGCCATGGAAGCCTTTACAGAACGCGGCATATCTGTTCCCAACGATCTGTCCATCGTCGGCTTTGACGATGCGCAGCTTGCCTCTCGCGTCAATCCCAAGCTGACCTCGGTCAGCCTGCCGATCGAAGAGATGTCCAAAGCCGCTGTGGACACTATCATTCGTCTTTGCAACGGGGAACAGACGGGTTTCAGCACGCTAAGCTTTCCTACAAGACTGGTGATTAGAGATTCTTGCAAACCGAGGCCAGCGCAGTAGCCAAATTAAAGGATCACAGGGTTCTCTCCCATGGAGAGATTCCCTTTGCACCAAAATAAACGCGCGTTCACAAGCGAAAGGAGCTAATAAATATGAAATTCGGAAAGTTTGACGATCAACGCAAGGAATATGTCATTAACACCCCAAAGACTCCTTATCCCTGGATCAACTACCTTGGCAACGAGGAATTTTTCGGTCTGATCTCCAATACGGCTGGGGGATATACATTTTACCGTGATGCCCGGCTACGCCGGATTACCCGCTATCGCTACAATAACATTCCGATAGATACAGGTGGACGATATTACTATCTGTACGATAATGGAGATTTCTGGACGCCGGGTTGGATGCCGGTCAAACGAGAGCTCGATTTCTATGAATGCCGCCATGGCCTTGGTTATACCTCCATTACCGGGGAGCGAAACGGCATCTCGGTTACACAGCTAGCGTTCATTCCGCTCGGATATCAAGGCGAGGTACATCGTTTAACCGTTAAAAATACCGGCAGCGAGACTAAAACCGTCTCCCTGTTCTCCTTTGCCGAGTTCTGCCTCTGGAATGCACAGGATGATATGACGAACTTCCAACGCAATCTTAGCACAGGTGAAGTCGAAGTGCAGGATTCCGTCATTTATCATAAGACCGAATACCGTGAGCGCAGAAATCATTACGCCTTCTATTCCGTCAACCGCCGCATCGACGGCTTTGATACAGATCGTGAATCTTTTGTAGGCCTATATAACGGCCTTCATGAACCACAGGCCGTCGTCTCCGGCAAGGCAACGAATTCAGTGGCCAGCGGCTGGTCCCCGATCGGTTCCCATGAAGTGAAACTGACTTTGGCTCCGGGTGAGGAGCAGAGCCTTATCTTCATTCTTGGTTATGTCGAGAACGAAGAGGATGATAAATGGGAAGCGCCTGGCATCATCAACAAAAAGCGTGCTCTTGCGATGATCGAACAGTTTGCCACCGATGAGGATGTAGAGCGTGCCATGCAGGAGCTTGCTTCCTACTGGGATGGCCTGCTGTCCAAGTATCAAATCCAAAGCGATGACGACAAACTAAACCGGATGGTCAATATTTGGAACCCGTATCAATGTATGGTTACGTTCAACATGTCACGCTCCGCATCGTATTTCGAATCTGGCATCGGACGTGGCATGGGCTTCCGCGATTCGAACCAGGATTTGCTCGGCTTCGTTCATCAAATTCCGGAGAGAGCTCGAGAGCGAATTCTCGATATCGCAGCTACCCAATTTGAAGACGGTAGCGCCTATCACCAGTATCAGCCGCTTACAAAGAAAGGTAATAATGAAATCGGCAGCGGCTTCAACGATGATCCGCTATGGCTGATCCTGGGAACGTCCGCTTACATCAAAGAAACCGGGGACATGAGTATCCTCGATGAGCAGGTTCCGTTCGATAGCAACCCCGACAATACAGCAACTCTGTTTGAGCATTTGAAACGTTCCTACTATCATGTTATTAACAATCTCGGCCCTCACGGTTTGCCATTGATCGGCCGTGCCGACTGGAACGACTGCCTCAATCTGAACTGCTTCTCCAAGGAACCGGGCGAGTCGTTCCAGACGACGGCCAATATTGAAGGACGCGTGGCGGAATCCGTCTTTATCGCCGGACTGTTCGTCTTTGTCGCTCCAGATTATGTGAAGCTATGCCGTCTGCGCGGCTTGGAGGAGGAAGCTGCTGAGGCTGAAGCCCATATGGAAGCCATGCGCAAAACAACGATAGAGCATGGGTTTGACGGCGACTGGTTCCTGCGTGCCTATGATCATTACGGCGAGAAGATCGGCAGCAAGGAGAACGAAGAAGGTCAAATTTTCATTGAGCCGCAAGGGATTTGCGTCATGGCGGGCATCGGAGTTGAGGAAGGGCTTGCCCAAAAGGCGATGACCTCCGTAGAAGAGCGACTCGATACAAAATACGGCATCGTTCTGCAGCAACCGCCGTATTCCAAGTACTACCTAAACCTGGGCGAGATTTCGTCTTATCCTCCGGGCTATAAAGAAAACGCCGGTATTTTCTGCCATAACAACCCTTGGATTATGATTGCCGAAACAGTGCTTGGCAACGGGGATCGTGCCTTCGAGGTATACTCCAAGATTGCTCCAGCTTACTTGGAGGATATTAGTGATATTCACCGGACGGAGCCTTACGTATACTCGCAAATGATCGCGGGTAAAGACGCGGTTAACCACGGGGAAGCCAAAAACTCCTGGCTGACAGGAACAGCAGCTTGGAACTATGTGGCGATTACACAAGCTATTTTGGGCATTCAGCCTGAGTTTGACGGCTTGAAAATTGATCCGTGCATTCCAACCTCCTGGAACGGATTAAGTGTGACCCGCGTATTCCGCGGCGATACGTTTGAAATTTCCATCAAGAATCCAAGCCATGTCTCCAAAGGCGTCAAGAGCATCACGGTAGACGGCAGGGCTATTGAAGGCAACATTATCGCTCCAATCGGCGACGGCCGCACGCATCAGGTCGAGGTTGTGCTTGGCTAAGCTTGCAGTTCTTATTAAATATTAACAATAATATGCCGCCCCCTATCCTTGGACAGGAAATGGAGGGCGGCTGCTTTCTTATGGCTAATAAAGATTAAGAACCGAGCTGCCCTATTCAGCAACAACAAATCACACGATGTTAAACTGTAAACATTTAGTTCGAATTATCTAAGTAATCTCTATGATCTCACAAAATCGTTGTACCCGCTTGGCCTTTCGAATGATATAATGGGATAAACATCCTATTTATTTAAGGAGGGTATCATTCTTATGTCATGGTTCAACAGACTTCCCCTCGGAGGAAAAATATCAGCAGCATGTTATTCCATCGCCGCCCTATTCGGATTTCCAACACTGATTACTTTCATTCTACAGGGCCACTTATTGACGGGGATCGTCTTGGTTGTCGTTCTGGGCGCACTTACTATCCCTCTTACTCGCCTCGTACAGAAAGCGCTTACGGAGTCGTTTGATGACATTTCAAATGCCTCGGCTAAAATTGCCAAGGGAGACTTCACAAGCCGTCTCCATGAATCAGGGAGCATGGATAGCTTAAGCCGTTCTTTCAACAGCATGGTCGAGAGGTTGCGGAAAATTTTGCAAGAGACTTCTGACATTACTCGTAAAGTCATGGATTCCAGCCGGGCGATTTCGGACAGAAACGAAGAACTAATCCATGTCATGGGCCAGGTAGCCCAGTCTTCCAATGAACTAGCGATTGGAGCCAATGAAATTTCCGAGGATGTAAGCGAAATGACTGATTCCATCCGGCAGATTGAAGAAAAAGTTAGCAACTACACCGACTCTACCAAAGCAATGAATGAGCGTTCCATCGAAACGCTGGAACTCGTCGAGCAAGGCCGGGATTCCGTATCCAGACAAGCGGATGGGATGCTCCGCAACATTGAAGCTACGCAGAAGGTAGCGGAGTCGATCAATGCGCTTGCTATTAATGCACAAGGCATCACCCGTATTACGGCGACAATCTCGGAGATCGCCGAGCAAACTAATCTGCTGTCACTGAACGCTTCGATCGAAGCAGCCAGAGCCGGGGAGCATGGAGCTGGCTTTGCCGTGGTTGCCCATGAGGTGCGCAAGCTGGCGGAAGAATCTACCGCTTCCACCAAAGAGGTATTCAACCTCGTACGCGGCATCGAGAACGACGTAAAGCTGGCCGGACAGAATATTAGAATTAACGAAGAAGTTGTTCAGCAACAAAATCTAATGATTCGGGAAGCCGAACAAATATTTCAACAAATCGTTCAGAGTGTTCATTACATTTCCGAGCAAATCGCCGCCTTCTCCAAAGAAAGCGAGAATATGCTGGAAAGCGCTCACCACATTTCCCAATCGATCCAGAACATATCAGCAATTACGCAGCAGTCCGCTGCAGGTACGGAACAGGTATCGGCTTCCATGAATGAGCAAATTCAGTCCATTCAGAAAATGGCGGAGGAGACGGAAGCGATGAAAAATGCCGTTTTCCAACTCCAAAAAACGATACATATTTTTAAATTCTAATTGCTGTTTTTACTTATTAACCAAATTTGAAGAAATGAATTTAAGAGAAATTGTTTGCTAAATTGCCCTAGTCTGGGCAGTGAAAACGATGAAGCCATGGTCAAAATGACCATGGCTTCTCTTGATTTCGATTAATTCTACTGAGAAACGGCTTTGAGGTGCACGACTCTACTCTCGAAATCGCCTCGAATAGAAGTGATCGGCAATCCAGCCGACATGAGCCTGTCACCGCCATAAACGGTACCCGTATCCCCCAGCTCGTAATCCAGCATCGGATCAAGACCTTCCAGCTTTACCCGTTTCAATGGTCCATTTGGCTCATTAAGCACATGGAAATAGAACAGCAGCGCTTCCCTACGATCCTCGCTGACAAACATCCAGGATGTCTCATTGCCTTCAAAAGGACTTAACAAGCGATACAAATCCCCCTGCTGGACTAATCCGCGAAACTTCTTATAGCTTGCAATCTGAGCCTTCGCTATCTCTACTTCCTCTGGGGTAAACGTCGTTAGATCAAGCTCATAGCCAAAGTTCCCAGACATCGCCACATCCCCGCGGAATTGCAATGAAGTTATGCGACCGACCTGGTGGTTCGGTACAGCGGAAATATGTGCCCCCATGGTGGATATCGGGTAAACAATACTCGTGCCGTATTGGATTTTCAAGCGCTCCACCCCATC
The DNA here is from genome assembly GCF_003931855.1 of Paenibacillus lentus. Lineage (NCBI taxonomy): Bacteria > Bacillati > Bacillota > Bacilli > Caryophanales > Paenibacillaceae > Paenibacillus > Paenibacillus lentus. The sequence continues at coordinate 4,042,945 of NZ_CP034248.1, forward strand.
AGTGTCGTCGCTCGTCCAGGTTTGCGGCATATAATAAAGCATTCCTGGATCGAAACGCCCCCCGCCTCCAGAGCAGCTCTCGAACAAGATATGTGGGAACTCGCTCGTCAAGCGTTCCATCAACTCATATAAACCCAGCATATAACGGTGAGCCGTTTCCGCTTGCCGATCAGCAGAGCTAAGGGCAGTTCCGATCTCCGTCATGTTGCGGTTCATGTCCCATTTAATATATGAAATCGGCACATTCGCAAAAATATCGCTTAACCGCTCATATAAGTATTCTCTAACATCCGCTCTGGACATGTCGAGAATAAGCTGATCGCGCGCCTCGGTTCGGCGATGATTCGGAACATGCAAGCACCAGTCCGGGTGGCTGCGATATAAATCACTATCCGGCGAGATCATCTCAGGCTCAAACCATAACCCAAATTGCAAGCCGGTTTGCTTAACCCGCTCCGCGAGATCCTTCAAGCCATCCGGTAGCTTACGCCGATCCTCAACCCAGTCGCCAAGGGAGCAGTTGTCAGAATCCCGCTTGCCGAACCAGCCGTCATCCAGCACGAACAGTTCAATACCAAGCTCTCCGCCCTTCTTGGCAATCGCCTCGATCTTGTCAGCGTTGAAATCAAAATATGTTGCCTCCCAGTTATTGACGAGAATCGGACGTTCCTTATCGCGATGCACACCACGGCACAATCTTGTACGGTATAGCTTATGGAACGTACGGGACATGCCTCCAAGACCTTCGGCCGAATAGACCATAACCGCCTCCGGTGTCTGGAAAGACTCTCCTGGTTCGAGCTTCCAAGAGAAATCAAACGGATTAATCCCCATTGAAACGCGGGTCGTGCCGAATTGGTCCACTTCAGCTTCCGCCACGAAATTACCGCTATAAATCAAGCTGAAGCCGTATACCTCGCCCTGCCGTTCGTTGGCATCGGGACGAAGCAGCGCTAGAAATGGATTGAATTGGTGCGAGCTGGCTCCTCTGCGGCTGTTAATTCCCGTAATCCCCGGAGCAAGTGCTCTTCGTTGAATATGACGTTCCCGTGCCCAAGCTCCAGATAAATACAGAGCATCATAACGGTCATCAGGAAGGTCGATTGAAGTGCTTAATGCCCTTTCCAACTTCATAGGCGCTGCCGCCTCGTTCGAGAGCTTGGCCGATCTTGCAATGGCGCTGAACTGCTCAAATACTGTATAATACAGCGTCACGCTTAGACCTGCATTGGCATCATGGAGCACCAGCTCCAGCGTCTCCGCTTCGCTCTCCTGCTCAGTATAAGTCGCTGGCAGCCCTTCCAGAGCCGGTTTACCAGCTACGATGCGATGGGAGTGATAGACCAGCTCGGTAACACGAGTTCCATCAGACAACTCAACCTGGTAAGCCGGGTTTCTAAAATCGCTTGTACCATACTGCGGGTATTCCTGCGGCAAAGTATCCAGCGAGATCGTCTTGTCGTCCGGAAAAGGGTTAGGGCAGAACGAGGAGCGCTCCACCCTGTACAGCAGATCGTCCAAATTACTTCCCTGACGAAGCTTAGGGCCAAAATATACATGTGCCGGCAAGCCCCGCACGAGTTGAATGACATAACTGGTTTGATGCGATTGTAAATGAAAAATACCTGATCCTTCATCATAATAAATAGGCATTCCATATCCTCCTATCAATAGCTGATACCATGTATTCTACTATGTTCGGCTTGTTACGTAACGTCAGTAAAGTGATATTCTATATGGAATTTTGTGTCCTAATTTTAGTTTGACGATGAGTCTGTGTCTTCTTTATGATCGTCATCAGACTTATTGGTCCGCTCCTTAGCCTGTTCTGGAGCGATGGTTTCGGCATGCGGATTGACTGTATTTTTGCGCTGAAGGCGATATTCTTTTACTTTAAGTATCCGCTTACGGTTCATGATCCAGATCGGTACGGCGATGATACCTAGGAGCAATAGAATCGGCAGGGCTCCGGACAAAATGACGACTAACCATTGAAAGACAGCTGCTATCGCTTGGAGGCTGTCGTTCAATGCATTCCATGCTCGCTTTCCGAGCGGCTCCGTTCCTTTTGCCGACGGGTTCACCTGGTTTACCTCCGGCTGATACAAGCGAATCTCGATCGTAGAATAGGCGACATTCTGATCAATATACCGCATCCGTCCCCTGATACGCTCAATTTCAGTCTGGATGCGCTCCAGCTCATTAGCGAACTCGACCATCTGACTGCTCTTCGTCGCTTCCTTCAGAAATTGCAGATATCTGGACTCCATAGCCTGTTTTACTTTAAGCCTTGACTCCAAATCGACATACTCCTCCGATACGTCCTGCCCCTGCATACCGCGCTGCATAGACTCATGCTCCAGCTTCTCCAGCCGATCCAAAAAGGATGAAAAACCGGAGGAGGGTACCTTGAGTATGATCGTCCCGCCTTGCTCGTGCTTCGACTGATTTTCCGTGAACTCTACAATGTAACCGCCTGACATAGCCACGAGATTTCTGATCTCCGACTGGGCATAGCCGTAGTCCTTAACCTCCATTACGACGTTCGCCCGATAGATCAATTTCTTATTCAGCCCGGCCGAAGTATCGAGCGTTTGAATACCCTGGCCTCCCCCAGCGGCTTCTATCACTTTGTTGTGCGAACTAGAAAGCTGCTCACTGCTGTCAGAAATCTTGTCCTGCTCGGTAGGTGCTGTCTCACTTAGATCCGTGGACACAGTCGAGGACTCCGCATTCATCGCAAAGCTGGTGTCTGACATGGTGTCGGCTGCTCCGCTGCTGTCACTCGCACTTCCGCACCCCCCAAGCACTAAAGATAACGCTATACCGGCAATACATAAAATAGATATCCATTTTTTCTTCATTATTATTACCCCCTTTGCCCTCTGGACGCTTCCATTGTCTGGATGGTTGCAGCAGCAGATAAAAATAATGAAAAATTAGAAGATAAAAAAGGCTCGAGCCTCAATGCCGAGCCGTTTCTTCCCCTTAGATGTATCTCATCTTAGCTTACTTATTCTTACCTTTACCACTAGTTCCCCCCGTTTCATATAAATCAAATTCATTCCAACTGCTCTTTATTTGTTCGATCTGCTTACGCATGCTCGTGCCTTCTAACTCAGCTACAAGTAAATATGTAATCCCCAATAATAATGCAATTGTGCTAAAAATGATAGGGCCGTTACCAATATAATTCAGCATGTCATTAAAATGATCCGTACTCCAGACAGGGGAGCTTGATCCATAAATCGCCGCAGCCAAATAACGCGTGCCGTACAGCAATGCAGCGATCATAATCAGAAGCATTCCTGTAGTCCTTCTATGCATGATTATTCACCCCAAGTATATGTATATAATGTCGGACATATGCATCATCTGTTGTCTATTGTCGAATTTTCTAGGTGTGCAGCTCCTTAAAAATCAGCGTGAATCGTCGCACCAAAACCTCCTTCGGGACTAAGCGATGCATGCCTATATCCTCATGTCACAATTTTACAAGCAGTCACTTACTTTATACAAGGGACTTAATTCACACTATGAGTTATGCTTTTTACACAAAATATAAGAAGGCAACGAGAAATATCCCGCTAACCTCCTATTTTAGCTGCAATTTTAACTAATTAAACCGCCAAATCTTCATCCGCTGCAGCCTCAGCGCGTTCAAGACAACGGAAACTGGGCTTAGCGCCATCGCAGCACGGCTACCCATGGTGCTAATAACCCAGACGCAGCAACTAAAAAGCTCAGCAAACTGTTGCTAAGCACTAAAAAAATGTCGAATATTGTTCAGCGTCTTGCCCCGTGCAACATAGTATGTACTATGACAACATCCCTCCCACATGGTATATATCAATCATTCATGTCTGCGAGATTTAGGGAACGATTAGCGGATAACAGTAAAGCCAAGATGAATATCGTTACACCTGTAAGCTTGACCTGCTTCTTAGCCCGTCTCCTCCTCATATTTTCTCCTCCTTCCCAAAACTCATCTCCTCTTCTAAACTCAGACGAAATCATGAAGCTATCATGAGAAATCCAAAAATGTTTCCTTAGGTAAAAAAATATAGCTATAATTAAAATAGTTTCAAAAAATCCATTTGTCAAGAAATAAATTCCAATTAATATAATTATTTCTTTTTAATCTTGACAAATAAAAAATCTTTTATTTATAAAAAGACTGTATATAACTCATGCATTTATGAAAAATCAGAGATTTACGATCTCTTTTTTGCCTAGGGAAACAATTTTGGTCTATACAAATAATTTTTCAAATATTATAATTATCTCTAATTTATTTATCGGGAGGCGAATAGAATTCTGGGTCATCTCACTGCTTACAGAAGAAAAATAAAATGGCAAACCATAACGCTACTCCTGTTGCTCATTACGCTTGGGTTAACTGCGATTGCAGCATGTGCGATTGGACCGATTAGCATTCCATTTCGAAAGACGATGGGAATTCTGCTGTCAGCCATGGGTTTCCCTTCATTTACTTCTTTTACAGATCGAGAACTGCTGGTCGTTACTGAAATGCGTTTGCCGCGAGTGCTTGCCGGAGGCTTAGTGGGGGCAGCTCTTGGGGTTTCCGGGGGCGCAATGCAAGGACTATTCCGTAATCCGCTCGTTGAGCCTGGTTATGTGGGGGTATCTAGCGGCGCTGCTTTAGGGGCGGTGTGTGCTTTATATTTTGGCTGGAATCAGTTCGGTTCATGGACACTTCCTCTGTCCGCTTTTCTAGGTGCAGCCCTCGCTGTCATGATCATTTTGGCCGTATGGCAGAAACATCGCCATAAATCCATCGCATTATTGCTGCTGCTTGGCATTGGAGTCAATGCTCTGCTATCTGCCGTGATCAATATGCTTGTGGCAAGTTCGAACAGCGAGCAGGAGCTGAGAAGCATTGTATTCTGGCTGCAGGGGGGGCTGGAAGCCCGAACATGGCATCATGTCCAACTGATTGCTCTACCCATTTTAGCGGGATGTGTGATTCTCTTTACATTCGGACGCGACCTTAACACCATGCTGCTCGGTGATGAGCAGTCAACTCACGCTGGCATTAATGTCGATAGAATGCGTCCGTTACTGCTTATCCTAATCTCCCTCATGACCGGATCGGCCGTAGCGATCAGCGGCATCATCGGCTTCGTAGGGCTTGTGGTTCCTCACGCCGTTCGTCTGGTTACCGGTCCGGACCACCGCTTTCTGCTTCCTGCGAGTGCCCTTGGAGGGGCGATTTTCTTAATCTGGGCCGATCTGGCCTCACGCATGATGCTTCAGCCTATCACTTTACAGGTCGGAGTAGTGTGCGCGCTTATCGGTGCTCCTTTATTCATTGCTCTAATTATGTCTTCTCGACGTGGAGGTGCTCTCAGGTGAACGTACTTGATTTTCGCGATGTTAGCATCTTGATTCAGAGGAAATCGATTCTACGAAACCTTTCCTTTGAAATCCCTAAAGGACAATTTGTCGGATTAATCGGCCCAAATGGCAGCGGAAAATCGACCCTGCTGCGTACGATGTCAGGATGGCTTCCGCGAGCTAAAGGGAGAATCAGCCTTTTCGGACAACCTTTGGAGAGCTATAAACGAAGAGATATTGCTCGTCTGGTTAGTTTTGTGCCCCAAGATACCGTGGTGGATTTCGACTTTTCTGTAAGGGATATTGTCATGATGGGTAGACACCCTTACATGTCCCGCTTTAAAGAGGCGACTCGCGAGGATTTGCTCGCTGCCAAGCGGGCTATGTCCACAACGGAAATTTCCCATCTGGCTAATCGCGCTGTAACAAGCCTGTCCGGCGGTCAGCGGCAAATGACGTTCATCGCCAAAGCATTGGCCCAAACCCCAAAGCTGCTGCTGCTTGACGAGCCGATCTCGGCGCTGGATATCCGGCATCAATTACACACGCTGGAGCTTGTCCGGCAGCTGACTTCTGACGGACTCACCGCCGTCGCCGCTCTTCATGATCTTAATTTGGCGGCGCGATACTGTGATCTACTGATTCTGCTCCATCAAGGGCAGATTCACGGCGTCGGCCTGCCCAAGGATGTACTTACTCCGTCGTCAATATTGGAGGTGTACGAAGTGCATGTTGAGCTCCAGCAAGATCCGTGGTTAGGCAGCTTATCGATAACTACGATCAACACAGAGGAACATTTTCACAATAGTTAGCTTCGATCCAAACAACTATATTTTTAATTGGAGGAGTATAAATTATGAATCTTATCAGGCTTACAAAGGTCTGGAATGTTATGATCATTATACTCGCAGCTGCTATCATTTGCGGATGCAGTAAACAGGCTGAGTCCAGCGGATTAACCAAGCAAGCAGCAAATTCCGCCATGAATCCCGACAAACCTATGCGGATTGCTGCTCTATCGCTCGATGCAGCAGAGGCAGTTCTGGAGCTCACCGATCCCTTGCGAGTCGCTGTATTGACACGCAGCGCCGCCGATCCTGATCTAGCTTTCAATGCCGACAAGGTATCCGAGGAGATCATTCAAATTGCCGGTGCCACCTCCCTTGATCCGGAAAAGATCATGTCCTATAATGCAGATTTACTCATAATGACCAAAGGGCATGAACAGGAAAAAGAGGCTGCGCAAATACTAGAGCAAGCTGGTGTTCCATTAATAAGCCTCGATATATGGGATACGTTCGAGAAGATGGAAGCGAACTACCATGTCCTAGGTCAAGCCCTTGGTGAAGAGGAAACCGCTGAGCAGATTACCTTTGAAATAAATAATAAATTAGAAGCAGCTCATCAGGCCGTTGCCGGAAAGGAACAGCCCTCGGTACTCGTAATTTCCCCCGTCGGCCCGGGGACTGGTCCCTTTCTGATCGGTTCATCCAACATTTCGTACGACATCGTAAGCCATGCCGGAGGGAATCATTTAGCCGATGAGCTATCACTCACCCGGTCAGCCAAAGCTTCTATGGAAGCTCTCCTCAAAACAGATCCCGATTATATTATCCTGCTACAATGGAGGCTGGGTGACGATTCAGATTTAGAAGAACTGACAGAGGCTGCTGGCTGGTCAACGCTCACAGCGGTGCAAAGCAACCGGGTACATACGATGTCCGTGAAGCAATTGCTGTATCCAAACCGTTATAACGCTGATACCGTCATTGAGCTCGCTCGCCTATTCCATCCAGATGCCTTCTAAATATCTTAGTGCAGGTATAAGGAGTGATTTTCATGAAAGCCGTACTGTTAATGTCTTACTGCCATTTGCCATCGATCGATGACATTCCCTTGTTCTATCATCATTTATATCATGGAAGGCTCCCTTCTCCCGACATCATGGAAAGAGCAGTCGACCGTTACCGTAATCTGGCGAAGCCAGATCCGCTCGGTTCCACTACCCTCCGTCAGGCCAGGGCTCTAGAGAGAAGACTGATGCAACATCTTGGAGAGCCAATTCCTGTTTATACGGCTCACAAGCATACACGGCCTTTCGTCCATGAAGCAATGGAGCAAATCATTGCGAGTGACGTGAAGCATCTGTATACTTTGCCGCTGTCACCCCTCTATTCTAAGACGGGAACCGGCAGCTATCAGCGAGCTGCCGAGCAGGCCCGCGATCAGCAGGATGCGGATGTATCCATTACGCATATTCCCGCTTGGCATCTTCACGATCGCTTTGTTGAAGCGCTAAGTACCCGATTAATCGAAGCGCTGCGCTGGATTTCCGCTAGAAACCGCAGTCGTACGGTCGTCATTTTTACCGCGCACAGCAAACCAGGCCTTCCCGCGCCACACCGGGATTACATCGCTGCCTTTACCGAGCTGGCTGAAGCGGTTGCTACACAAGCGAATTGCCATAATTGGAAATTAGCCTACCGAAGCGGCGGCCCCGCTCCGCAAAAATGGCTTGGGCCAGATGTACTTGAGGTCATGGAGAACACGGCCCAGGAAGGCGCATCCGCCGTCATCATTTGTGACCTGCTCTCAATGACCGAGAACATTGAGACTTTACAGAACTGCAGGCTCGATGGCTTAGTCAAAGCACGAGAGTTGGGACTGGAATTTGCGACTACGGAATTTCTAAATGATGCGGATGATTTTATGACAGCTCTTGAGGAAATCGTACTCGCCCAAATCCTACATGAAGCACCTCAATAAGCCCCACGCGATTCTACGCTAAATGAGGAAAGGCTTTGCACCTTTTCAAGGGTACAAAGCCTCTCCTTTCTTCTGATATTTCGCCCGTTTATTGCGGATTCGTCGTCCAAATGCCAGCGGTTTTCACAAATACGCGCTGCGGCAGCTTCAATGTCGCAAGAGCCAATTCCGCGACGTCCTCTGGCTGCATCATCCGATCCTCATCTCCAATATTCAAGCCTGCATTAACGGCTAGCTCTGTATTCACCGTACTTGGTGTCAAAGCCACTACGCGGATGTTATTTTTCCGCACCTCCTGCATAACGGCCTCAGTAAGACCCATTATCGCAAATTTAGATGCATTATATGCCGAGCCCGTCGCAAAGCCTCTCTCTCCGGCTGTAGAAGCTATATTGATGATATTCCCTTGATTTTGAACAATCATCCTAGGTAATACGGCGCGTGTCATATAGTAGGTTCCCATCAGATTCACTTGAATGATGCGCTCCCAATCCTTAGGATCCATCTCCACCAGCTTACCAAATTTGGCAATGCCGGCGTTGTTAATTAGAATGTCCACTCCGCCAAGCTCAGCCACAAGCGTATTCACGGCTTGCTCAGCTGCTGCCTGATCGGAAATATCCGCAGAAGCGATTGCCACCTTAATGCCATACGACTTTTTGAGTTCCGATTGCAGCGTCTCAAGATCCGAAGTCGTACGGGCGATTAATCCTAGATGAACGCCCTCTTTAGCAAGTGCTTCAGCGATCGCCTTACCAATCCCTTTCCCTGCTCCAGTAATGATGGCCACTTGATTGTTTAAGCTCATTCAACCCATCTCTCCTTTTTCTCATCCTATCATAATCATGGTTATGTGACTCCATGTTCTATTATAGGCGATAGGGTTGACCCATAACAAATTATGGAATGAAATATCAAATAGCGCATGACTCAATTTCAAAGCCCAGATCTTGGATCATTTGGTGATCTGTATTGATTTCTTGCCCTCCGGTAGTCAAATAATCGCCAATAAACCATGAATTTGCTGCATAGAGAGATAGCGGCTGCAAATGCCTTAAACTCGATTCCCGGCCCCCCGATACACGAATTTCCTTCGTTGGGCAAATAAAGCGAAATAGTGCCAGTACCTTCAAGGCATGCATAGGCGTAATTCGGGTATACGATTCCAGCGGCGTGCCCGGAATTGGAACGAGAAAATTAACAGGAATCGAATCGGCATCAAGCTCCCGTAAGGCATAAGCCGTTTCCACGATTTCGGCGGCGCTCTCCCCCATCCCGATAATAACTCCGGAGCAAGGCGACATGCCGGAGGCCTTCACCTTCTCCACCGTTTCTACACGCTGTTCATAGGAATGTGTGGTTGTAATGGAAGCATAATTCGTTTGGCTTGTATTCAAGTTATGATTATAGCGATGGACGCCTGCCGCCGCGAGCCGATCCGCTTGATCGTCCCGCAACAAACCGAGGCAGGCGCATATTTTAAGCGGCATTGTACTGCGAATTTCTGTTACTGCATCAATGACCTGATCAAGCTCTCGCGGAGTCGGCCCTCTTCCGGACGCCACGATACAATATGTCCCGGCTTGGCGAGCCATCGCTTCACGTGCACCCGCCAACAGCGACTCCTTGTCTAGTAGAGAGTATTTGGCAACCGGAGCGTTAGAAACGATCGATTGCGAGCAGTAGCCACAGTCCTCGGGGCATAGGCCGCTTTTTGCGTTCATAATCATGTTAAGCTTCACTTTATTACCAAAATAATAACTGCGCACTTTATAGGCGGCCTGCATTAGAGGCAGTAATTGCTTATCGTCTCCATCAAGCACCGCCAGCCCTTCTTCCATGGTCAGCCTTTCCCTAAGTAGCGCTTTATCTGCAAGTTTATCCCAATACAACACTTCAGTTACAAGACTCATGCTTCTATCATCCTCTCCTGCTTTCTAACAGCTATAATCTAAAAAAGTAGGCATGCTTCAATCGAATAAAATTGTTAACCATAATTAATCTATTCGGTTGACAATACGATTAAACGAGAACATCTTACCAGACTTGTTTCGATATTGTAAATAGTGAGGGAGCTCCCCTGGCAATATGTTCCGCCATAAAAATTTATAAATATGCATGACCAGCTTGAATTTCTCAGCTAAGCGTAATGATCGAACTCTCCTTGATCTGTTACCACCTTTGAGGATGTCATCGAGCTTGGTTTGCATCTATACCAATAAGTATATAATTGTTGATAGTGCTGCCGCATAAATACCCTCGCAATAACTAATAGATCGTTCGATGTCTCCTTCGTGTTGCGTGTAAATGACACTTATTGAATTCGATCTCTTCGTATAACCATTGGCAAAACGCAATAGCCAGCCCTCGTGAACAATCGTTCTTAAAGCCGGCCATGCATTTAATGAAAGTTCTTCAATCAATAATGACATTTGTACCGCCACTTTAATATTCATAGAATTGTATAAACATACATCGTTTCGGTTATACATTCAACTATGATCTCATTGACTCAAGCTAATCATTCAGTTATTTCTCCAAACACGTGTTACTCTATGAAACGATTGTTCTACAAAATCAAGTCGGTATACATCCGGGTTAGACAAGCTACTCCACTGGTCAAATCCAAATGTTGGGTCAAAATATCCGATAATTAATGACATAAGTGCGCCATGTGTTACAACTACCATATTTGATTCATCTCTTCTTAGCAGCTCGTTGATTACCTCGGCCCCCCGATTCATCGCCTCTCTCGTTGATTCACCGCCAGGAAATTTGAGATCCACATCGTCATAGGTGGCCCGAAGCTTATCCATCCAATTATCGAGATGCATTGAACTAAGTTCTCTTTCCTTCAAATTCTCTTCAATAATAAGCTCCAACTGTCTGACCTCGCATAATGGAGTAATCGTATCGACAGCTCTGACATAGGGGCTTGATATGCACCGTTCAACTTTAATATCCGTGAAGAAGTCCACTAGCTCCTTAGCCTGTTCTTTGCCTTCGAGCGTTAATTGGGCTTCCGGCTCCTGCCCTTCGGCCCTGCAATGTCTGATTAAGTAAATATGCTTCACTGTGCTCTCAGCCATAGCTCTGCCTCCTTATCATTTGAAGTACGACCATCTATAATCTCATTTCTAGTCATTGGCGTTAAGGTTAATCCGTGCTGCAATCATACTTCACTATTTTACCAATGTTTCATACCCTTCAGTTTGTCTCTTTTCATATGTATGGTTGGAGACACATTCACAATGCGTTGAAATGTCCGGCTACAATAAAACTCGCTGCTGAAGCCAACCGTAGTGGAAACCTCTTTGACTCTACTGCCTTCCTTCGCATAAAGCAGCAGATTTTCTTTCCAAGTAACTCTAAAATTTCTACAAACAAGTTGGCGCGATTTGACTCGGTTGATCATGTATGTCTTTTATTTCCAATAATCAGATCCGGCTTCAAGCAGTCGATCTTCTCTAAGTTAGTTTCGTTAACTGAACCGATGTTCTCGATTCCACAAGCACTGTAGGCACTTTCTTTCACGCAGTCAGCGAGAAGTAAAGTTTAATAACATTATATGAAGTACCCTTAGTACTACTCATCGATAGAATCAACATTGATACTGCTAATCCAAGTCATCCTCTATTTGAAGATCAAAGTAGGTGAATTGCCTCAACCAAATCTCCATGCTGCTGAGCTCGACCAACTGTTCCAAATGGTATACGCCAGGTATAAATTCGGAACGACACACCGTATCCGCTGTGAAGGCAGCTGCAAGTGCCGTCATTTCGGATTGGTTCCTTCCTTGCAGCATACATTGGATAGTAGCATCTTTCCCCCTTCTTCTCCCCCATGCATCGATTTTGATTGCAAATTTATCTTCTCCAAACCTCAGCTTATGGAACGCTCTAACGGCAGCTCTGCGCACCCAGTGGTTACGAAACACATGTGTAATTCCCCACGCTCTCAATTTTGCAACTATGGTTGTTACCGCGGCGGAATCAAAGCATAATCGGGTAGCTACATTCGGCACGTTTAAAGTCCTGGCAAGTGTCAGTTGATCTGAAAAAGGAAAGCGATAAACCTGTCTTGCACCGATTTCTAACCCGAAATTAATCGTTCTAGCATCGGTAAAACTAGCTACAATCTGTTTCTGCCCTTCTTTCACCACTTCAAAGCTTGCGTTTATCTGATCAATCGTCCACTCAATTGCAGCTGCCCCGTGGCGATCTCCAAGTCCAAGCATGATCGATATTTCGATCGCTTCCGTCTGTTCTAGACATTGAACTGCTCTCGAGGCTAGAAGGTTCGTTATACCAGGGGCCAACCCTACACTCAGAACAGCTATTGCGCCATGTCCCCTTGCTATATTCCCCAATTGCTCCACTTGATTTATAAAAGTGTATTTCGCTGAAATGTCGATATAATGGGTTCCCGACTGCAAACAGGTATGAACGAAAGCAGGATTCACTTGATCAAGGCACATAATGACGAGCTTAAATCGGCTTAGCAAATCCGGATCGACGGCCTTTTGAATATCAAGCCGCAGCGCTTTGACTTTACCGGCTGTTTCCTGTGATAGTTGCTTTGCACGCTGCTGGCTCCTGCCTGCTGCAACAACTTTACCTGGGAAAATATCACCTAGTTTTAAGCAGATGACCTTGCCGACATGACCGTATCCGCCCACTACCAGTATTTCGGTTTTCATAGACGCTCGTCGTCCTCTCCAGCCGATTTGACCACATACCAGGCATCGATCAGATAGGAGCCGAAATAATGGGTTACTTGTGTGAATCCGGCCTTCTCCAGAAGTTCTAGTACTTCATAATCCGGTATAGGATCGGATTCTCTGCCGATCGAAGCGGCAAATCGCTCCCATTCTTGTAGGGAGATGCCATTATCGAGCATATGGCCTTTCCATGCTTTCATTTGGATCGAGAACGGCGCGCTGCTCGGATTTCCATTGATTGAGGCGAGAAACAACGGCGCCCCCGGTTCTAGACGATCAGCTATGTCTTGAAGTAATTTGCGCTTGTTCGATTCTCCATGAATAAAATGAAGGACAAGCAGGCAAGTGGCCGCATCAAAAGCGGGCTGCGTTGAAAGCTGTTCAATCGTTCCCTCTTGAAGGGAGACTCTATGCGCTACTCCTGCCTCAGCAGCCCGCCGCCGTGCAATCTCAAGCATAGAACGGGAGGGGTCTATTCCTGTAAACGTCCAGTCTTTATGACGATTGCCTAACGTTACAAGTTCTTGACCTCCCCCAGCTCCAACAATAAGCAGCTTAGATGAATCTTGACTAAGGTGAAGATGTGCTCTTAACAGTCGTTCTGTCATCTCGTATAGAAGCATGTATCCGGGAATCTTCAAAGGGATCGTCTCTTCGTACCTCTGGACACGGGGATGCTCCCAGCTCATGGATTCATCCGGATTAGTTGTAGAGCTCTCTATCAATGGTTTGTTCATATCGCAATCTCCCATTTCATTTGCACCTCATTCTATACTTGTTGAAAAGATCAACTTTCCTATACACTTGTATTAATAATCGTTCTCATTATATAGGCCATACAATGATACATACCATCCCATGAATGTGGGATTTGTTACTATGACAAATTAGGGAGAGTCGATATGAAGGCACAAAACAATAAGATGAAACAAAGCATTTACCGATTATTTGACGCAGCTACCACTTCTCGCGACTTTAGAAAGGCGTTAATAGAACAGCTCCGCGAGCTGCTGCCTTTTGATGCTGCCTGTTGCACTACGGTTGACCCAGAGACGCTTCTGTCCACTGGGGCGGTTACGGAAATGGGGATCGAGGCTATTCATGACCATCTGTTCGAATATGAATATTTACGTGAGGATTTTAATAAATACGAGTTGTTGGTTCAAGAGGATATCCCCGTTGCCATCTTAAGCATGGCAACAACCGGAGAACTTGAACGAAGCAGTCGGTATCGTGAGGTACTACAGCCTGCTGGTTTTGCAGATGAAATGCGAGCTGCTCTGATATACGAAGGAAAATGCTGGGGTTACTTAACCTTATTTCGCCGACATTTATTTACGGAGATAGAGCGGAAGCTGCTTAATGATCTCATTCCCGCCATCGCCTCCTGCTTACGCACGACCAGCCTCTTCTTGCCCGAAGATGCTGTAACTAGAATCGGACAAGGGCCTGGCATAATGGTACTGTCAGACCAACTGAAATCATTCTCTGCGAATCAAGCTGCCAAGCAATGGCTAACCCTTATCCAGCAATGGGAAAATATCGACAGCAGAACACTGCCAAGGCCAATTCGGGCAGTCTGCTCCCGCTTGTTGTCTCAATCCATAGGGAATGCCATGAGCTCAGACGAGGCTAAAGTGTCTCTTTGCCTCCCTGACCTGCCATGTGTAACGATTCGTGCAAGCCGTCTGCACGGATCGGTCGATTCTATTGCGGTCTGGATGGAACAGGCAACCCCCTCGGAAATGCTGCCGATGATTGCAGATGCATACGGATTAACGAAGCGCGAAAAGGAAATTATCAGCGAGCTTGTAACAGGAGCATCTACGAAGGAAGTAGCCCACACACTCCATATTTCAACCTATACCGTACAGGATCATTTAAAATCGATTTTCGCCAAAACTGGGGTAGCTAGCCGCAGGGAGTTAATATGGCAGTTGTTCTCTAGATTTAGCTGCGTCTAAATCTTTTTCTCATAAATAACAATCTCTTTATTGTCTTTCATCGTGAACTTTACCGGCTTCATTCCTTGTCTTCTCCAAAAACGATGACCTGGTTTATTCTCGGAAATCACCCCAAGTCTGAACCTCTCGACTTGACGCACCCTCATCATGTCATAAAATAAATTCAATGCTTTATAGCCATATCCTTTGCCTTGGTGCTCCTTTTTGATCTCGAGCAAACCGAGCCAGGTATAACCGTCGTTAGGATTTCTCATTAGTATTTCCAATATGCCGACGTACTCGCCCTCCTCTTTAAGCAAATACCGTTCTACGCCTAGCTCCAGCGACTCATGGATCTCAGCCTTGATCTCTTTCATCGTGAGAATTTCTTTATCTTTGGCAATACGATTGTAATAAGGATCAGAATTAAGTATACTCGCTTCGACCTCTATCATGCTCATATTAGATTTTTCTAATTTCATCTTCGAACAGCCTCTCATGTAATGTTTGGGTTTACATTCTGCAGCTCCATTCTACTATTCAAGAGGTTCGAATTCTCTTTACAAGTTCATTTTATTTCCCTTAATTCCCCTCATCCAAATTAACCCTATCCCTGCTAGTATTCGGGTTTGAAATGACGAGAAACTCTACATCCCGTTCCGACTTATTAAATACTTGATGCGGTATTGGAGGCAGCACTTGGATTCCTTCATGTTCGCTGAGTTGATGCTCTGTTCCATTGATTTCAATTGTCATAACTCCAGATAAAACAAAGAAAAACTGCGTCGATTTCCGATGGTAGTGCCTGAGCTCTCTTGTCCCCGGGGGCATGCGTTCATGGATAATGCTTCTCTCTTCGTCATGAACCAGTCGCCAACCATCGCACTCATCACCCCAAGTGTAATGCTCGGCATTCTGCTTATTTTTCTTCATAAACTTCGCTCCCTTCCAAAGTTTATTTTGAATTGATCCTAATGACTAAATTCATTTCGTCAATTACTCTCTGCCCCTCTATTTCAATTTTATAAATGGCTTCGTCCACGGGGATTGAATTTTGTATAGCCTCCTCAACAATGCTTTGTCCGACAACTTTAAATGCATTTAAAATTTCATAGTCTATATAATCATAAGGATTATTGCTGTTAGCTACAGGATTTAATGTGTACAGCGGGCTTAAGTCATGGTCATCCACTGCTCTAATGAGTTCAGTTCTGGCAGGTAGTCCATAGATTAGTTGATTATCCATATTAGTTTTCATCTTTTGAATATCCCCTGTCATGAATTCAATTAATTTCCAAGCTTCTTCAGGATGATCTGCCGTTGAGGATATGCCGTAAATCTCCTGAATATCGTAGTAATCGCTTTGATCAGACATCCTAGTTGCAACAGGTACGGTTACCATATCCCACTTAATCGTCGGTGTTCCAACAAACTGACTATGAGCATCAAAGTTATATGCTGTCGAATAAGATTGAATTTCCATAGCAGCTTGGCCAGTTAACATTGGTGAAGGCACAATCTCGCCAGTCATAGTATCCTTTTGATCATAAACAACATCATATTGAAATAATTGAATAACGTCTGAGAAAATTGCCTTCCACTCATCCGATTGAAAATTAACTTTCAATGATTCAGGGTTAATAAATTGAAGTCCTTCCGTCTGACCCACCCGTAAAATCATAGAAAAAGCAATCGCCGTATAATAATTCGATTTAAACCCATATATACGCTCTCCGTCAGATCCTTGATTTGGAAACCTTCTTGCTAGTTCGAAAACTTCTTTCCATGTCATTTGGTTTTTAGGAAGTGGAATCCCGTATTTCTCAAAAAGATCTCGATTATAATAAAGAGCGTGACTGATAAATGACGGACTTAGTCCATATATACCTTCATCTATTTCTGAACGCAATGAATTAACAACTATAGGAGATAGCTCTGATATTGGATACGCAGTTTTATGTATATTGCTCTCCAAATTGATTAATTTTCCTTCTTCAATCAAACGGTTATAGACTTGTAGTTGATCGATAAATATAACATCGGTAGAAGGTTCAACGGACTGTTCATTCATATCTTGATGAACAACTTTAATTGTTATAAATGGATATTTTTTCTCAAAATCATGAGCATACATTTGGTAAAATTGTTGTTCAGAAGGGTAATTGATTGTGAGAGTAACAGGTTCATCCTGCTTCCCAAATGAACATCCACTCAGTGCCAACAATAAAATAATTAAGATCATTCGTCCCCTGCCTATCATTACTTTCCTCCTACATCATTTCCTTTCTCTCACTCCCCCTAGTTGTTGCTCAGCCTCGTGCTGTAATGCATCCAATCCTTCTTGTAAAGATATTGAACGATTTAATATCTTATCTATGATTTGACTGAATAGTTCGGAATCTTCTAGAATCAGTTCCTTGCTGTTATCGCTTATTGCAGGAGATAATTGATAAAATGGCAGAAGCTGATCCCGATTCACTATGTTTAATTGTTCCAAACGTGTGGAAAATCCATCATTTGATTGATAGTCCCAGCGTGCTGCTTCGTTGGAAACAAAAAACTTCAGTAACTCCCAAGCCGCTTCCTTATTACCTGTTGAGTTAACTATCGCATATATTCCTGGAATCCTTATCTCATCTGATCGTTCCGGCTGCTCTGGATCGACAGGCATAGTTACAATAGACCAATTGAAAGAAAGCTTTTCTTGCTCAATTCTCTTATACTCCTCATATGAAATGACGGCCATCGCTCGGTTACCGGAAAGAAAGGGAGATAAATAACTATTAAGATCAGCATTTAAATCAAGAGAACCAGTTTCGTAGGCTCGAAGCACATTCTCCCACACTGTGGCCCAAGAACTGCTATTCAAGGTTACCTGATTGGGATTACTAAAGAACTGAAGCCCTTCCACCCTTCCGATATGCTGTATTAACTCAAACGGGTCTGAATATCTAATAGAAATCCCCTTTAAATCGGGATTAATCGTTGAAAACTTGGCTGAAAGCGTCAGAATCTCCTCCCAGCTCATTTGGTTGTTAGGATATTCGACATTGAATTGATCAAAAAGTTCTTTATTAAATATAATGGCTCTACTATAAAAGGTAGGGGGTAAACCATATGTTTCTTGCATAATAAAAGTGCCTAATATTGCAGCGTAAAAATGCCGAACTTTGATGCAAAAAAGAGACACTTGTCAGCATCCCATTATCATCCTATCGTTATGTTTGCGACAACGTAGCGAGAGGAGAAATGAAAGGATGTTGAAAATGCCTCAACAAGACTATATCAGATTTCTACGCGAAGTAGAAGGCTGTTCTGTAAATGAAATAGCTGAACGTGTGGGGGTTCATTGGCGAACAGCAAAAAAATATGCCGATCAAACTAACTGGAATGTATCTGTGGCCAAACGAAAAAGTAGAAGTCCAGTCATGGGGGCATTTATGGAGATTGTCGATACGTGGTTGGAAGAGGACCGCTTGCTCCCCCGAAAGCAACGTCATACAGGTGTACGCATTTTTCAAAGGTTACGTGACGAACATCAATTTACAGGCGGACAACGTACAGTGCTAGCCTATGTGCAGAAACGAAAGAGTGAAATGGAACTGGAACGTGCCAAAACGTATGAACGACTAGAACATCCGCCTGGAGAGGCTCAAGTCGACTTTACGACCCTTGAGGTAAGCCAAGGGCACCAAATGCTTACATATAAACTTCTGGTGATGTCTTTCCCGCATAGCAACGCTGCATTCGTTTATCCGACACCGGCGGAAAATCAGGAATGCTTCTTAGAAGCGATGAAGCAATGCTTCGAACAGATGGGCGGTGTTCCTCAGCGGATATGGTTCGACAACCTGTCTGCCGCCGTCGTGCATATCGAGAAAGGAGGCGAGCGGCAATTAACCGAAGGCTTTCTGCGATTCTGTGCCCATTACCGGTTTGAAGCTGTCTTCTGCAATCCGTATAGCGGTCATGAAAAGGGGCATGTGGAAAATAAATGCGGCTACTCTAAGAGGAACTGGGCCGTCCCCATTCCCATCTATGAAAACCATGAACAACTTGTCGCGTATTTCGCTGAGCAGGCAACTCAAGATCACCAGCGTAAGCATTATGCTCAAAACCGCCGAATCGCTGATCTGTGGGAGGATGACCGACGTAAGCTCCTTACATTGCCGGAGCATGGATTTGATGCTTTTCGCTTGGCTGCTGCGGTAGTCAATAAGTACGGGGAAATTCGGATTGAAGATACGACGATTCCGTTACTAGGAATGGTTGCGCCAGGTAGCGAGGTGCTGATCCAAACGTTCTGGGATCGTCTGGTTATCCTGAACGGTCACCACCAGAAGATTCGGGAGGTGCCTAGACCTTACACGGGACGAACGGCGGACGTTCCGTGGTCGAAAGTATTTAGCGGATGGTTGAGAAAACCGCGCAGTGTTACACATTCGCAGTTCCTTCGCATGCTGCCGGAGACACTGCACGTGTATGTGACGGTGAAGGATCTGGCTGAGCGAAAAGAGCGCCTTCAGGCGCTGTTGCACTGGAGCGATGTGTACACCATAGAACAGATCCAAGAGGCAATCGCTTTGCTAGGCCAGGATGCGGCAGTTTCCCGCGTCACGGGTATCCTTGGTATGAAATATGGAAGCCGAGACTTGCCCATTACGTGGGAGGAGAAGCTGTCGCCCCCGGGAACTCGTTTGGAGGGCTCTCTTGAGCGCTACGACCAGCTTGTGGGGGTGAGCTAACATGCCAACAGAATTAGCCAATTTATGTCGGCAGCTACGATTGGCCCATGTCATGGACTATGTATCGCTTCAACAAAATGAAGAGATTCGAAGCATTGTGGAACAGATTCTAAGTGCGGAACTGGACGGACGCCGCCGTGCCAAGCTGGGAAAGCTCGTCCAGCAGGCAGGATTTCCGCATATTAAGACCTTTGAGGGGTATGCCTATGACCATATCACTTTTCCGAACGGCAGCAGTCCAGAGAAAATTCAGGGATTGGAATGGTTAGAGCGCAAGGAGAATTTACTCTTAATGGGTGCCGTAGGCACAGGCAAGACGCATATGGCAACGGCATTGGGTGTGGAGGCTTGTCGCCGTGGCAATGCGGTGCAGTTCTACCGAGCCTCCGATTTAGTTGCCATGCTTCAGGAGAAATTTACGACGGGAACACTTAACCGATTTCGAGATAAGTTGAGAAAAGTTGACTTGCTCATTCTTGATGAGGTTGGTTACGTCCCATTCAACCAAACCGGTTCTGAACTATTATTTAACGTGATAGCGGATTGCTATGAACAAAAGAGTGTGATCGTTACATCTAACTTAGAGTTTGGTCAATGGACATCGATATTCGGCGATACCAAACTCACGTCAGCACTCGTCGATCGTCTGGTGCACCATGCTCATATTCTTTCCTTCACAGGTGAGAGCTTCCGCTTCAAGCAAGCAATGGAACGAATTCCTATGTAACTTTGATGCTGGCAAGTGGGTTTAGCACTTTTGGCTGCAAAACTAAGCATTTTCTACTTGCAAAACACACCATATAACTTTCCGTTCCCATATTCTTTTGTTAGTTCAATAACACTAGGTACAAATTGTTCTAAATTCAATTGATCTCTCTTGATAAGAGGCTCAATATCGATAAGCATTCCAGATTCTATGAAATTCTTTATTCGAAATGATGGGATAAAGATGATGTCAACGGGATTTTGTTTTACCCATGATAAAGAGTCATCTGACTGGATTAGTCCTTTCGTGGATACGATATTCAACCGCATATTAGGATACTCTACTTCAAGCAAATTCGAATATCTTTGCTTAAAATGTTGTTCGCTCGTATATGCAATATCAATTTCAAGCTTCGCATCCTTTGGAAATGGTTCCGTTGCTCTCATAGAGCAACTGGTTATAATCACGGCTATTAATACAACAATTGCCATTAGTGGAGCTGATTTCATCAAATAAAACCTCCGTGAATTTTTCCCACATTCATTTTATTTCGTTATTACCATTTACTTCCGTAAGTTGATCCAGCTTCTCAATGAGTAGCTTATCTCTCTCCTCCATTTTCCTTAGTCTGCCGTCAATACTGAGTATTCCAAAAAAAATCAACAATAGCATAATAACAGTTAAAATATCCATAAAAACTGCTCCTCCCCAATAATAACTCTCAAATTTCTTAAACCTGATTATTGCTGCGCGTCCTGATACTATAAAAACAACCCAGCTCTAAGATCACTCTTATCTTAGGCTGGGTCGTCGTTGGTTTATTAAATTTATCCTTACTTGCTCTTGCTTACTCCTGCTTGCCTAATACATCAATCAAGGCCCGCGGCAAGTTAAACTTCTGATTATTAATTATAATGCTAGTAAGATCTTCTGCCGAATTTTCGTCATGCAGATCCTTGATCGTCTGAACCTCATTCATTAAGCGCTCCATTTGATGATCCAATTCATCCGCGGTATCTGCCGCATCCTTAAGCTCCTGCAGCAATCGCTCGGGCACGGACTGATTGTATTTATAAAAGATTTTATGCTCCAAACTGGCCCAAAAATCCATAGCGATCGTGCGAATCTGCACTTCAACACACACATGCTCCACTCGATCAGACATAAATACAGGAACCTCAATGAGTAAATGCAGACTTTTGTAACCATTGGGCTTAGGATTCTTGATGTAATCCTTAACTTCAAGCACCTTTAAATCACTTTGCTGCTTCAGCATATCACTTACTCGATATATATCGGAGATAAAGGAGCAGGTAATGCGCATTCCTGCGATGTCCTTCACCGTTTCCCGGATGGATTCAAAGGAGAAATCTGCACCCTTACGATACAGCTTACCCATAATGCTCTCCGGCGATTTCAACCTCGTTTTCGTATGCTCGATCGGACTATAATCATGGAGGGATTCAAACTCTTCTTTTAAAATCTCAATTTTCGTTTCCATCTCATCTAAAGCAAATTTGTAGCTTAATAAAAATCGTGTAATTTCATTACGCATGATTTTTAGTTGTTCCAGTTGTCGTTCGCTCATTTAGCTTTCCCTTCCTGCTCATTCACTTTTCCTATTATTATAACGAATTCGGATTGACGATGCACGAAAGCTCAGGCAGCCTTGTCAGCTATTACAGAAACGCTATCTCGACACCGCAATAGAGCGCCCTTTATACCATTGGAAAATCCCAACCATCACGTTTAACCAAAGGCCGCTAGCCAATAAAGCTCCCACAATGTCGCTTGGATAATGAACACCGAGATAAATTCGGCTTATACAAATCATAAAAACCATTAAGCTGCTGAGAATGATAAGTAGAATGCGTCCCCATCTTGGTTTAATATGACGCCATAAGAGAAAAGCCAACGCCCCGTATAAAGCGAAGGCTGCCATGGCATGTCCGCTAGGGAAGCTGAAGCCTGTCTCCTCTACCAAACGATGAACAATTGGCCGCTGCCGCTGAAAACTAAGCTTCAATAGCAAATTCAGTAAAACAGCCCCGCCTAAAGAAACGAAGAAAAATAACAGTTCCATCCGATGCTGCAGGACAAAGAACAAGGTGCCCATGGCCAATAATGCGATGAGAATCGTAAATTTCGTTGAACCGAGCATAGAGAAGAACAGCATAACACTGGTCAAAGGCTCTGTCTCAAGGCTCTGCACCCAAGCAGCGGCATTGAGATCATAGGAATTTAACGGATACTTTACGGCTATAACAGCCACAGTACTAAAACCTATTAAGGCTAATATGCCAAAAATAAAGTTTGGAATCAAAGGTCCTTGTTTCTGCGATTGTCTCATTCCATCTCCTCGCTTCCTTTTACAAATAAATTTCCCAAACAGTCCACCAGAACCGAATGGGTTATTAGCTTTCCCACCTATTCTTTCACTTCAAAAATGGAGTCATCGATGGTCGGCAAACTCTCTCTCACCGATACAGCCCCAAATACCGAGCTCATTGCGGTTTGTCTAGCGAATTCGATCAAGTCAAGCATCCCTGTTGTATTCTAGATCTTATCACTTGGACGAGATATACCGATATAATTAGTTATATATGTAAATATGATAACTCATAAGGAGACTGTACGATGAAAAAGATTCTAGTTCTTCTTGTCAGTCTGACTTTACTGCTCTCCGCCCAGACGGCGGCTCTGGCTCATCCGGGTAGAACCGATGCCAGGGGCGGACATAACTGCTCCGAGAAATCGAAGCAAAAAGGGCTCTGCAGCGGCTATCACTACCATAACTCCGGCACGACCCAGTCAAGTTCAAAATCAAAATCCACGACAACAAAATCAAGTACTTCCACCAAGAGTAGCTCATCGACCAAAACCAATACAAACCATAAGAAAACCGCACCTAAAAAAGCTTATATCACGGTGGACATTACATTGATTATCAATGGCCATGTCGTACCTTTGGATCAAAAAGCAGTTGTCGTCAACGGCACGATACTCATTCCATTAAAAAACATGTTCGATGCCCTTGGTGCAACGATCGAGTGGGATCAGGCCACAAAGAAAATCACCGCCTCCAAGGACGACACAACCGTTGAACTGACCGTAGACAGCACAGCAGCGCGGAAGCAAGGCAAGCAGCTTACATTACAGGCCAGACCCATTGTAATCAATGGCTATACGATGGTGCCTGCCCGCTTTGCTGCTGAATCGTTCGATGCCGCCGTCGATTGGGATTCGCAATCGAGTACCATTACGACTACAACTCCGTAATGCATTCGAACCGGTTGCCGAACGGAGCTCTGAACAATCGAATTTTCATACCCTGGAATCGGAGGATTCCGGGGTTTTTCACACCGTTCTTAATAAACGATCAATACATGCCACAAGCAGTGGATTTAACTCTTCTTCGTACAATGTGATTTTTCTAATGTAAAGTTCGCTCAGCGATTTACTGGTTATTTCAGCGCATAACTTGTGCTGAGTTTTGTTCATAATGCGGGTTCTCTTGTCCAGCAAATCTTTGGCAACCTCGAACGATTGGCCGTTAAAAGTAAAAACAAAACGGGGATTCGTTCTTACGACACTCTTATCCTCTAGCATAAATTGCTGTTCTTCCCCGGCAACGGTACACGTCACCAGCCACTTGTTCCTTCCAAACCATACCCACATATCAGACAACTGAATAGTACATCGCTCGGCTTCTGCCCAAAAACTTATTTCCCAGCTATCTATAATCCAACTCATAGTTTTGCTAAGGCGACTTTTAAATGTTCTTGTCATATAGCCGCTATCATCGCCATTCTCGCTTGTCAATTTTACGGGAGCACCCGACATTTTCATTACCGGAAGCTTATAATAATATAATTTCATTTCACGTCTCCATATAAAAATAACCCAGCCCAAGATCATCATTCTCTTTGGCCAGGTCTCTGTGCTGTACAACTTCTTTCATGATTATACATCAAGACTACTTCATGCCGAAAGGGTTATACCGTGCGCTGTCTACTTCTAGCTTTCGCTAAACGCCAACCCCTTCTCTTCCAATACATTTTGAAGTTTCTTTATCGCATTCGGGCCTATCCCGTGCAGCTGCAGCAATTCCTTCTTACTATAGGCTGCAATCTGATCCAAGTTAGTAATACCTGCATTAGCGAGTGCTCGAAGAGCTGGCTTGGCCAGACCTGCTGGAAATCCATTTTCTAATTCTGAATTCATCATCTATCTGCCTCTTTTCGGATGAACTACGGACTTTGGATTGCTCGGATGGCCGTCCTACAATAATAGAACAAAGACCCGGCCTAACAAGCCGGATCCTTGCGTTATCATATTCTTTATTTTGGCTAATTAACCTTCGACGATTAATTTTTCCAACTGCAGCGGCTCTACATATTGCCCATTCTTATAGGCTCGCATATTTCCGCCGGAAATTTCATCGATCAGGACGATTTGTGCGCCGTCATCGACTCGGCCAAATTCAAACTTGATGTCATACAGCTCAATATCTTTCTTCGCGAGCTCAGATTTAACCACGTCACCAATCGTTTGAGTCAGCTCTTTTAACACCTTATACTCCGCGGAGGATAGTAATCCCAGCATATCAAGCGCATCCTCAGAAATCGGCGGATCTTGGCGCTCATCGTCTTTAATCGTAACCTCTACGAAAGCGTCCAACGCTTGCCCTTCCTCGGCATACATGCCATAACGGCGCAAGAAGCTTCCTACCGCTCGGTAGCGACAGATGACCTCAAGTCCTTTACCGAATACGGTAGCAGGCTTTACAGTCATCGTGGCATTGTCAATATCAGCATCTATATAGTGTGTAGGAATTCCTTTTTCCTTCAGTATTTCAAAGAAATATTTCGTCAATCGGAGTCCTGCTTTTCCCGCGCCTTCCAACGTGAGTCCAACTGTATTTGCACCCGGGTCGAATACCCCGTTCTCGCCTGTCACATCATCCTTAAATTTCAGCAAATAGTTCCCGTCTTCTAAAGCATATACATCTTTTGTTTTACCTGTGTAGACCAATTTCATTCCTGTTGATCCTTTCTCGATAAAATATTTTATTTACAATATAGCATGCCTGTGAGTGGCAGTACCAACTTTTTTAGTCCAAGAACGATTCAACGATTCTATGGAATAACTCTGGCTGAGCCAGTGACACGCCATGACCAACATGAGGTATGATTAGGCTGCGGCAATTGGAGTTGCTGTTCTCAATATCTGCTGCAGATTTCCTCATCATACTGCGTTCATTCTCTCCCACGGTAACGAGGATCTTCGTCTCTACTTTATGAAAGTTCCCCGGAATTTGAAAGGTCATATTCTCCTGCAAAATATCGACGAGGGTATCAGCCTTCATTTGGCAAGTCTCCTCATAATACGTCTCAAATATGTCCGCTCCAATGTATAACTGCCTGGCCTGGAGCTTTGAAAAGCTGCGAAGCTTGGTCAGCCCATGCGTCAGCCTGATCAAAGGCCGAATTACATGGCTTGCTAACGGTACAGGTCTTACCAGAGCACTATTAATCATTGCATATTCTATACGATAGGGTGCCATACCCAAAATTTGGAGAGCGATTTGGGCTCCAAGCGAAAAACCGATCAAAATCACCGGCTTGTTCTTTGCCTTAAATTCAATCAAATTGATCAGAAGTCCAGCACTGCCAGCGATAGAAAAAGCCATGCCAGAGCTCCGTCCATGCCCCGGTAAATCAGGCACCAAGCAATGGTAGTGCTGAAAATACTCCGTTTGCTTATCCCACATCCAGCCGCTCACCCCGCCGCCATGCAAAAAAACGAGAAGGGGCGCGCTCATATCTCCCGACTCTCTGAAATATAGTTCCATTCCCCGGCACCTCTTAACTACGATGGTTAACACTTTATTTAACTAAAGATAACATTGATATTTCTATATGTCTATGAATCTGCAATTTACGATAAATGACTACACTTATTTATGAATTAATTTAAGGTTTTTCATAAATGCTATTCATTCTGCATTATTTTTTATTAATTTAGTCTAAAACTATTGTAAAAAATGTAATTTATGTTTAATATTTCTTTATGTAAGCCCTTTCTTTTCTGAGCAATAAAAAACATTTTAATCATATTAAGGAGGTTGGCACATGAACTATTCTACGAGAGTGAACGGAAGAAAATCAATGGTTTGCTTTTTGACCCTACTATTAGTACTGCCTTTGTTCGTCTTCGGAGGAAGCTCTGCCTCTCATGCAGCATCTGCCAGGCAAATGGAGTCGCTGAAACGCGGCGTGGTCGCAGTAAAAGTAAGTAATGGGGTTTTCGTAAGCTGGCGATTGTTCGGTACTGAGCCGGATAACATCGCCTTCAATCTCTATCGGGGAAGCACTAAGGTCAATGCTAGTCCCATCACAAACAGCACCAATTATGTTGATCCGCAAGGGACAAGCAGTTCCACCTACACCGTAAGAGCAGTTTTGAACGGGCAAGAGCAAGCAGCTTCGGAGAAGGCAAACGTCTGGGGACAAAATTATTTAACTGTCCCGATTCAACAGCCTCCTGGCGGAACCACACCGGATGGGGTTGCCTATACGTATAGCGCAAATGATGCAAGTGTAGGCGATCTGGACGGGGACGGAACTTATGAAATCGTGCTCAAATGGGATCCTTCCAATTCCAAGGACAACTCCCAAGCCGGATACACGGGCCCAGTCATTATGGATGCCTATCGCCTCGACGGTACTCGCCTATGGCGGATCAACCTTGGCAAGAACATTCGCGCTGGCGCGCACTATACACAATTTCTCGTCTATGACTTCGACGGAGACGGAAAAGCGGAAGTCGTGTTCAAGACGGCTGACGGAACGGTGGACGGTGTTGGCAAAACGATCGGCAATGCAAGTGCGGATTACCGCAACTCCAGCGGGTACGTATTGTCTGGACCCGAATATTTGACGGTTTTTAAAGGAAGCAACGGCGAAGCTTTAACGACTGTCAACTATGAGCCGCCTAGAGGTAAAGTTGCCGACTGGGGAGATAGCTACGGCAACCGGGTAGATCGTTTTCTCGCCGGAGTCGCTTATCTAGACGGCCACCGTCCAAGCATCGTGATGGCTCGCGGATACTACACACGAACCGTGCTCGTTGCTTACAATTGGCGGGACGGAAAGCTCACCAAGCTCTGGACTTTTGATTCCAACACGTCTGGGAACAGTGCTTATGCTGGCCAAGGCAATCACAGCCTTAGCGTCGCCGATGTCGATAATGATGGCAAAGACGAGATCATTTATGGCTCTGCGGTCATCAATGATAACGGCAAGGGGATCTATACGACAGGGCTTGGACATGGTGACGCGCTTCATGTGAGCGACCTGGATCCCGACCGTGCCGGGCTTGAAGTATTCGGAGTTCACGAATCGACCAGCGCGGCATACGGGGCAGAAATCCATAATGCGGCTACAGGTCAAATCTACTGGGGCATTCGTACCGGAGCGGATACCGGACGTGGTCTCGCGGCTGACATTGATCCGCGGACGAAGGGGGCGGAGCTGTGGGCTTCTGGCATCGGCCTCTACTCCGTAAAAGGTGTAAAAATCAGCGATGCGACGCCGAACTCCACCAACTTCGCCATTTGGTGGGATGGTGATTTATTACGAGAACTGCTGGATCATACCGGCGGAACGGGTAAAATCGATAAATGGAACTACAGTCAAAGCACCACACAGCGATTGCTGACCGCCACCGGAACGGCGTCTAATAATTCCACTAAAGGCAACCCGAGCCTTCAGGCCGACATCTTCGGCGACTGGCGGGAGGAAGCCATCTGGAGAACCGCCGATAATACTGCGCTGCGTATCTACACGACAACTGATGTGACTTCCCACCGCATTTACACTTTAATGCATGATCCCGTTTACCGCCTGAGTGTGGCCTGGCAGAACGTTGCCTACAACCAGCCTCCGCATACGGGATTCTACCTCGGAGATGGAATGAACACACCGCCAAAGCCAAATATTTATCTGACAGGTAATTAATATCCAGAAGTAATGCCGTCATTGTTTAAGAGAGAACTGAACTGAATCCTCTCTTTTGCATAGTCATATGTTGATTACCAATACTAAACCATAGAAAGGAGAATCGTTATGAAACAATTACGCCAAGTCCCACCCTCGCCGGAGGTCACTGCTTATTTGGTTAACGAGTATCATAGAAACTGGAAATCTGCCGGTTTTACCTATAATCAGTTTCTGATCGCCAGAGGTTACCAGAACCCTGCCCATAACCATCCGGGAATGGATGACCACGTAACAGGTATGGCTCCTGCAGGGGCCGAGCTGATTCATACGCCGCGTAAACCGGTTACCGGCGAGCTGAACGTCAAGGTGCTTCTCATCGATTTTTCCGATATGCAGGGCACGCTGTCCAAAGAGCATTATGAAGACTTGCTCTTCTCCCGCAATACCCACACAACCGGCAGTATGGCAGATTATTATGACGAAGTTAGCCGTGGGCTGGTGCAAATCCATGGTGAAGTGCATGGCTGGCTCAGAATGCCACAGACATACAGCTATTATACGAACGGCAACTCAGGTCTTACCGATAAGTTCAATCGGGAATCCTATCCGCGGGATGCCAGAAAACTCGCTGAGGATGCCGTCGATGCTGCACTGGCCCACGGTGTTTCTTTCTCATCCAATCTGGATGCCCTAGACAATGGTACGATTACAGCGTTATTCATCGTCCATGCCGGACGCGGAGCTGAAAAAATCCTCCCTCCGCTGAGTGGAAATCACATTTGGTCCCATAAATGGCAAATGGTCAAGCCTAAAGTAGTTGCCCCGGGGCTTACCGCCGTTACTTACTTAATGGTGCCTCAAGAAGCCCTGCTCGGGGTGTGCGCGCATGAGCTTGGGCATCTAGCTTTCCAATGGGATGATTTCTATGATCCGAACTATGATTCAGACGGTGATCATTGGGACGGTAACGGGATGTGGGATGTGATGGCCAGCGGGTCCTACGCCGGCAGGGAGATGCGTCCGGTTCATCCCGCAGGGCTCCATAAACTGCAGCATGGATGGATTGAAGGCGAGAAGATTCATCAGAGCCGGAGCGGGCTGACACTGCTCCCGGTAACATCGGCCGAAGGGAAAGTGGTCAAAATTAAAGGGCCGGGCTATGCCAGCAGCCAATATCTTCTACTGGAGAACAGAGTCCGGGAGAAATTCGACGGTGAATTGCCAGGTGAAGGTCTGTTAGTATGGCGAATCGATGAGGATCGTGATCAAACGAGAAGCGCTGCAGCCGGCATGTATTTGATCCAGGCGGACGGGAATGAGGACTTGAATGATCCGAGCGACCGCAATAGCGGCGATCGGGGAGATCCTTTCCCGGGAAGCAGCAACAACACCGAGCTTCTGGATCATGGAAGACTGTCGACATCATTTCCAGGGCAGCCATCGGGTATTTCGCTGAAGAACATTGCCTTTGACCCGATAACGAAGGAAATAAAGCTTGATATTGAAATTGAAGAGAGAACATGACGACGGAAAAACAAGATCCGGCTCTTAGCGGTTTATTGCTAAGGCCGGATCTCTTATTTTATGTCATATCCGCATAAGACTCGGCCGCTGCCGCAAGATAATACGCCAGCCCTGTCTGCTGCCCCTCCAGCATCTGTAGATGGAACGAGTCGCTGAGGAAAAAACGCGTCTGCCCCACAAAATCCTGAGCCGAAACTGCGTGGCCGTGACGGTTCATAAATTCCAAATGGTTGCAGATCAACTGACCTGTTTCCAGACTGTTATGCATCACGCCCATTTGTAAGTTTCGGGCCATTTCATCCATAAAAGCCTTAGCTTCCCGAGCCTGCTCATTCATGTCCTGAACCTCGATCTGTGCCAACTCCAGTTGATCAAATTCATATCTCTCCTGCAAATGTGCATTATGCTCTTTCAAGGCTTCCCGCCATTCTTCCTCCCGAGCAAAGCCCATAAACAATTCTGAATTATCCATAGATTCTCCTTTCTCCATACAATGGATGGAATGCCTCAATGTTGCGATGACTGTCTGCAGCCTGTTCTGCCTAGTCAGAAGCAGTTCCTCCTGCTGCTTAAGAACGGATAAACGCTCGGGCTCTCGTTCGAGTAGCTGCTTGATCTGTGCCAATGGAAACTCCAGTTCGCGGTAAAACAAAATTTGCTGCAAACGTTCCAGCTCTTCTTGACCATACAAGCGGTATCCTGCTCCACTTATTTTACGGGGCAAGAGCAGGCCAATTTTGTGATAATGATGCAGCGTCTTGACCGTTACGCCGGATAGCGAAGACACCTCTTTTACCGTGTAGAGCATTTGGTATCCTCCTTTCAATTCCACTTTACTGCCTCCCCTAGCAGGAGGGTCAAGGCCTTAAATTGTCATCGAAAGATGAATTGGTGTTCAGGGCTAGCGGGATATGTTTTATGGTGGGGGTTGGTAAAAACAGCAAAATAGCAGCCTACTGAGTCCTTTTCCCTTCCTCATGGGCTTTTAATGCCTTCGCCCATAGCTCGTCTTTCTCAAGCTGGCTAAAGTGGTTCAGCGGTTCTTTAAATACCTCGCTTAGCAGATCAAACCATTCAGAGCGATTGGTAATTTCATTTTTGACCAGACCATGCTCATCGCGTCTGCTGTACACGCATCCTCTGAGTTCATTGCTCCCTGATTCATGCCTATTGCGTACCAACAGCATATTGATCCAAGTCGATTCCGGAGACATACTTAAATGCGCATGCTTAGGGATGAATTCATCCATATTCCGCACTGGTATAGAGTCGATATCCACTCCAATAAAAGCTCCTTGGGGGTCATGCTCCAATCGCCACCCTGAGGGATTGACAGAGGACTGAGCGAGCTTATAGGTATGAAAACCCTGTTTATGCACGCCAAACCTAAGCGGTATAGGCTCATACAGCATATCGCCTAATCCAACGTCAACCAACCATATTTGCATTTCCTCGTGCCCATATTCACTTTGCTCTCTAGCCCGAATGCATACGGAGAGAGACAAGTGATAGGAGTCAATTCTCGGGTCTTGGCCACGAGACTGCACTCCAGCCCGATGCCAAGACACCTCATATCCCAGTGCACGCAGCAGGAGACTGAATGCCCCATTCAGATGGAAGCAGTATCCTCCTCCGTCATAGACAATATGATGAATCAACTCTTCAGAGTCAATCGGAACTGGCTTCCCTGCAAATATATCAATCGTGTGCCAGGCGACTCTCTCTACATGTGCTCGGTGCAAAGCAAATAAAAACTCTTGCGTTGGCGGCTGCCGCTCAAGGCTTAATCGCCGCAAATAATCCTCGGTTTGTTTTAAAGTTAACCTCATCTCACTCCACAGCTCCTTTTGGCAGGCCTATTCTTCGGCTCTGATCTTAATCTCTTTATCCAGTTCAAGATTGATGGTTTCTGTGTGTTGCCGCCCTTCGTTATCTTGCCATATGATCTCTAGCAAAGAACTCTCATAGTTCGCCCTGCCCTTCTCTAATTCACCATGGGAATATTCCCCTGTTAATGATCCAGTGTCCTTGATATTATTTAATATTGACAATGGCCCGTTGTAGGAACGAAATTCATTAGCGTAAACGACTTCCTTCTCTCCTCGGTCATTATTTTCATAAAACTTATATTCGAAAAAAGTACTCTGACTAAGCTCCGCAGGGTCTCCTTTATAACTTAAAGAGGCATGGCCCCTTAAAATTTTATCCGGCGTAATTATGATTTTATAATCGTGTACATCCCAATTTTCGCCTGTTCCATGAAGGGAATAAAAACTTACATCTGAATTGAGGGCAACTTCGACATCCTTATCCCAATACAAATAGAGCCAAAGAACATTAGTAATAACAATAATACTAGATAAGAGTAAAACAGTTTTCTTCATGATCCTTTTATTCAAAATGATTCTACTTCTCAAAAAGTACCTTCACACGTATAGTCAGTACTGAATCGAGGTCAACGCCTTCCAGCAAGCAATTCAGCATTCCAATCCTTCGAACATTCGAGCATGCTTTCGAGGTCGAATGAACTGAAGTCATACCCGGTTTTTGGGTAGATACAATAATTAACGACAAGCTCAAAGTGAGGTAATCCCTGAAATACATATGAGGTAATGGAATTCATGTATCTAAATACGCTTTAAACGAGTGGTCGGGGGATTAGATGGATTTTATGCACATAAAATTAAGAACTCAGGCCATGATAGGTATTTCCCCTTCTTTTTACGACATGAAATCCATTTAAATCTACTTTCCCTTCTTTTATGCGAAACTAACTACTATAAATCCATTAATATAAGTTGAGGCATTGATATCGATGTGAGCAATATTACTTAAAATATCCCCCCGATCGTTATTGTTCCAAATTCCTTCAAAGATGTAGGCGCTTAATAGGAGAAATCTGGTCATAACGGCGACCACAAACGCAATTCCAAACTCAATTTACCAGCTCAAGCTCAGGCTCAGGCTCCCGAGGCAGCTCTCTTTTCATAAAGCTATCCGTTTCTGCGGAAGTATTTTTCTCTTGTTCATCCCATTCTTTAGTTCATCTTATATAGCGCTGGCTCCTCATCCAAATATAACACCGATCCCCGAGCCATTTCCAGAAATTCCAATAATAAAGCCTCCAAGCATCACATGAGGTGATCCTGGAGGCTTTATGTGAATGATGCGCCGTCCTGCAGTTGCTTCGCGCTTTGAAAGGCGGCTGTTTCGTCCTGCTCTATGCTAGACGTGCAGTATCGTTGGCGTTAAATCGCATCTACTGGTGCTGCATATTGTAAAGAAAGGGGGCGCATATCTTTCCAATTCGATTCAATATATTCAAGACATGCCTCTCTCGTGTTCTCGTTCAGAGCAACCTTCCAGCCTGCAGGCACCTGAATGAATGCGGGCCAAATGGAATACTGCCCTTCCCTGTTCACAAGTACAAGATAAACGCCATCTGCTTGTTCAAATGGATTTGCCATGGCTTATTCCTCCTCGTTTCTGTATACTTCCAATCTTTGCGCAGCTTGCAATTTGGCCAACAAAACTTCGCCGATCTCCGCTAGAGGCCCCGGTTGACAAAGATCCTTGTGCCGGCAAGCTATATCATGCCTCTCTATCTCTCCACCGATATAAGGAGCCCACATCTCCGGTTCGATCGGATCGAACCATTCCGGAATAATCGTCGAATGGAAGAAGAGAAGATCTCCCTCGAATTTTTCCGGGACAAAGGCACTCAACAGACGCACCGAATTTTCATACGTATTTTTCAAATTTAAAATGATTTCCTCATCCAAACTGGCAAGAGCACTGCCGTCACTGCGTAAAATCTCAATCGCCCGGGCGATATCCAACGGGCCGTCTTTTATCGAGTCGGGATCATAACCACCTAGGGCTAGCAGGGCAATTAAGGCTTCATCCTCGCTGGCTTCACCGCGTAGCGGTAAATAATGGCTTGGAAAAGCATCCAGCATCGCTAAAAATGCCACTTCCTCTCCCTCGCGCTGCAGTTGCACCGCCATGGCCTGGGCAACGTTTCCTCCAAACGACCAGCCCAGCAGCCTGTACGGTCCCTTCGGTTGAACGGTGCGAATCTGCGCAATATAATCATCCGTCATTTCCTGCAATGTTCTAGGATACTGCTCGGCTTCGGCAATGCCTCGAGCCTGAAGGCCGTAAATTGGGTAATCCATACCCAAATGCTTCATGAGGCCTGCATAACACCAGCTCAGCCCTCCTGCGGGATGCACACAAAATAGCGGGATTTCCTGGCCTTCCGTACGGAGCGGGAGCAATACCTGGAGTGCACTTTGGCTTTGTTCCGAGTACAGCTTCTCTGCAAGCCCAGCTACGGTCGGTGCCTCGAAGAGCAGGCCGATGCCTAGCTCCCTGCCCATCGTTTCGCGAATTCGGCTCATTAGACGCACCGCTAGTAGTGAATGACCGCCAAGCTCAAAAAATCCGTCATCGATGCTGACTCGCGGCAAGCCAAGCACTTCAGCAAACAAATCGCATAGCACTTCCTCCTGCGGGGTTCGCGGACCTCTGCCATTCGGCATTAGGTTGAATTCAGGCGCAGGCAAAGCCTTGCGATCCAGCTTCCCATTCGGGGTAAGCGGCAGCGCATTCAGTTGAATCATCGCCGCTGGCACCATATACTCCGGCAGGAGGGAAGCCGCATGACGGCGCAGCTCAGCTGGTATAATCTCCGCTTCCGTGCCAGGCACGATATAGGCGGCCAGACGTTTGTCCCCCGGCTGATCCTCCCGGGCGATGACCGCCACCTGCTCTACGCCAGGATAGCTGGCCAGCACCGCTTCAATCTCTCCCAATTCGATACGGAAGCCCCGAATTTTAACTTGTTGATCGCTACGGCCCAAATAGTCAAGCGTGCCAATTGCCGACCGCTTGGCCAGATCCCCGGTCCGATACATTCGCGTGCCCGGCGGTCCATAAGGATCGGCGACGAAGCGCTCGGAGGTTAAATCTGGCCGGCCCCAATAACCTTGCGCCAATCCCTCGCCCGCTACGTACATCTCTCCGATAACGCCCGGAGGGACGGGCTGCAAAGATGAATCCAGCACGTAGACCCGAAGATCAGGTATCGGGCGGCCGATCAGGCTGCTTCCTGCTTGTAGGGCACTGCTCTTGTCCAGCTCAAGATAGCTAACATGCACGGTAGTCTCGGTAATTCCGTACATATTGATGAGCTTTGGCGCATCATCAGGATGACGCTCATACCAATCCTTCAGGCGGCCAAGCTCCAGGGCTTCGCCACCGAAAATCACATAACGTAGGGCGAGTGATCGCCCTAACTCAGCATTGTCCCGATCCGCCTGCATAAAGGCGTAAAATGCCGACGGCGTCTGATTGAGCACGGTAACCTGCTCCTCTACCAGCAGCTGCAGAAATTGTGCTGGCGATCTGCTGATGTCATGCGGCACGACCACGAGACAGCCACCATGCAGCAACGCGCCCCAGACTTCCCATACAGAGAAATCAAAGGCATAAGAATGGAACAGCGTCCAGACGTCATCAGCCCCGAAGCGGAACCACGAGTCCGTGGCCGTGAACAGACGAATGACATTGCTATGCGGAATGACCACTCCCTTTGGTTTGCCTGTCGAACCCGAGGTATAGATCATATAGGCCGGACTGAGCGGACTGACGACGCCTTTGCGTTCATGGTCGCTCGGATTCAGCGTAGAGAAATGGCTTAACCGCTCCTTTGTTTCTGATTCATCGAGAACAATCTTCTGAATTCGAAGCATGCCGGACATCTGAGCAGCTGCCTGCATATTCGTAATCATATATACCGGCTTCGCATCCTCAACCATCCATTCCAATCTTTCCACAGGATAATCAGGATCGAGTGGAAGATAGGCCGCACCGGTCTTCAACACGGCCAGCAAACCGACGACCAGCTCCAAGGAGCGCGGCAGTGCCAGTGCTACCATTTGGCCGGCGCCGACACCTCCCGCAATCAGTAAATGCGCAAGCCGATTAGCCTCAATGTTCAACTGTTCATAGCTTAATGCACGACCTTCGCAGACAACGGCTACTGCCTCAGCATGCCTGGATGCTTGCGATTCAAACAACGTAAACAAGCTGGTCGAGGGCTGGGGCTCTTTGCGTATTAGCTCCTGCGTTAGTTCGTGTGTTTGTTCATGTGTTTGTTCATGTGTTTGTTCATGTGTTTGTCCATGTGTTTGTTCATGTGTTTGTTCGTAAGTTTGTTCGTGAGTTATTTCGCAAGTTGTTCCGTGAGTCGATTTACGGGTTGCTCCATACGACCATGCCGCTTCCATCAAGAAGGCTTGGCGCTCCGCCGGGGTAAGAATATCTACTCGGCCAATTGGCTGCTCAGGCTCATGAACCAATGCTTCGAGCACCTGTATAAACCGGTAGACAAACGCTTCTGCCGTTTGCTGTTCATATAAATCCTTGCTGTATTCCAACAACCCGCTTAGCCCGTCAGGAGTTCCATCCGTGCTGCGCCGTTCGTTGAGCTCTACGGTAAGATCGAATTTTGCCGTGCTGGAGTTCACCAAGTGCAAAGAGGTGGTCGCATCCGGAAGCTCCAGCGGTGCTTCCGGCGTATTTTGCAGGACGAGCATAATTTGGAACAATGGATGCCTTGCTCTTGAGCGTACCGGATTCAACACCTCGACCAGCCGTTCAAACGGAAGATCCTGATGCTCGTAAGCGGCAAGGTCCGCTTCCCGGACTCTGGCAATCAGTTCGTAAAAGGTCGGGTTGCCCGACGTATCGGCTCGCAACACGAGCGTATTGATGAACATACCCACAAGCCCACCGAGCGCGTCATCATTGCGCCCAGCAATCGGGCTTCCGATCGGGATATCGTCGCCTGCGCCGAGGCGGGAAAGCAATGCAGCCAGTGCGGCGTGCAGCACCATAAACAGGCTCGCCTTATTGTCTCTCGCCGCCTTCAACAGCCGGGCATGCAATTCCTTGTCGATCTCAAATGGAATTACGCCACCGCTGTAGCTAGAGTATGCCGGTCTGACATGGTCGGCAGGCAGTTCCAATTGATCCGGCAACCGATGTAGCGCTTCCTTCCAGTACTTTAGCTGACGCGCATAGAGACTGTCCGGATCGCTTTCCACCCCGAGCAAATGCTCCTGCCACAGCACATAATCGGCATACTGCACAGGCAGCGGCGACCAGGCCGGACGCTCCCCACGGCACCGCGCGGCATAAGCAGCGGACAAATCGCGGCCCAAGGGAACCAGCGACCATCCATCGCCTGCGATATGATGAAGCAGCAGAAGCAGTACATACTTCTCCGGGCCGAGAATGAACAGATGCGCGCGGAAGGATGGCTCCGAGGATAATTCGAAGCTGTAGCTAACGCTTTCTGCCAGCCTATCCTGCAGCTCAGCCTCGGTGATCCTTGATACAACTAATCGAGGCCTAGCTTGTGCAGCCTCCAAAATCCGTTGCTGCGGCACCCCCATCACATCAGGAAAAATAGTCCGCAAAGACTCGTGCCGCTCCACCACATCGCCAAGCGCTTGTTCCAAGGCTTCTACCTGCAACAGGCCGTTAATTCGAGCCGTCCATGGAATATTATAGGTCGGATTCGGCCCTTCCATCCGATACAAAAACCATAAGCGCTGTTGGGCAAATGATAGTGGAATCCGCTTCGGGCGCGCAACTGAGCGAATCGGAGGCCTAGCATGCTGCGCATGATCCAAATGCTTGATTAAATTGGCCACCGTCGGATTTCCGAATAATTCGCGAATGCCTATTTCCGCACCGAAGACATCCCGAATCCGGGCGGTCAGCCTGCCCGCAAGCAGCGAGTGGCCCCCCATTTCAAAAAAGTCATCATCGATGCCGACGCGAGCCTGCCCCAGCACCTCCGCGAACAATTGGCACAGCAGCTCCTCCTGCGGCGTCCGTGGATCGCGCCCAGCAGTATGAAGCAGATCGGCTGGAGCTGGCAGCGCCTTGTGATCAATTTTTCGATTCGGCGTCAGCGGCATTTCGGAGAGCTCTACGAAAGCCGAAGGAATCATATATTCGGGCAAATGCTCAACGGCATATCGGCGCAGCTCCGACGAGTCAACAGCGCCTGGTGATGCAAGTACCATATAAGCGGTCAAGCGCTTCTCACCAGGCTGATCCTCCCGAGCCATCACCGTGACTTGCTCGATGGCAGGATGCCGGGATAACACGGACGTGATTTCGCCGAGCTCAATGCGGACGCCACGAATCTTAATCTGTTGGTCGGCACGCCCGATATAATCCAGGGAGCCATCGGCGAGCCAGCGCACAAGATCGCCCGTTCGGTACATTCGCGAGCCAGCTTCTCCGTATGGATTAGCGACGAAGCGTTCGGCCGTCATGGCCGGCCGCCCTAAGTACCCGCGGGCCAAACCCGCCCCAGCAATATAGAGCTCACCTGCCACGCCAGGCGGAACGGGCTGCAGCACCTCATCCAGCACATACAGCTGCGTGTTTTGCACCGGCCCACCGATCGTTGGCTTCGCTATTCCTTTATCCAGCCGGCCGGCTGTCGAATAGATCGTCGTTTCCGTCGGTCCGTACTGGTTGTTCACCTGACAGCCAAGCCCCTGCAGTCCTAACTTCAACCCTACTGAAAGCGGCTCGCCTCCCGAAATAATGGATAAACCTTCAAATGGTTCCGGCTGACTGGCTACGAGCTCCTGGAACAAGGTCGGCGTGGCCTGCAGTAGGGTAATCTGCTGCTCCCTGATCCGTTTGACGAGTGCAGAAGAATTCAGGACCGTCTCCTTCAAGGCGATGTCCATGCAAGCGCCCGTGGTCAGCGGCAAATAGACCTCCAGAACGGAAATATCAAAAGCGATCGTCGTTACGGACAGCATCCGATCCTGTTCGCTTAACGGGAATCTTCCATGCATATCCACGATCAAGTTAACAAGGCTGCCGTAGGTGACCATAACCCCCTTCGGCCGGCCCGTCGAACCAGAGGTATAAAGGACATAGGCGGGATGCAGTGGCGATAACTGTCCTCTACGCACCTTAGGATCTTTGCATTCAGCTTTACTCAGATTGTGGGTAGGGTACTTCTCCAGCTTAGCTCGAGTTGCAGGTGCATCGAGAACTAGTCCTAGCAGCTCGCAGGAGTCTGGTAAACATTCGACGCTCGCTTGATCGGTCAGGACATAGGTCGGTCGGGCATCGCCAAGCATATACGCGATTCGTTCCGCAGGATAATCCGGGTCCAGCGGCAAGTAAGCGGCTCCTGCCTTATGCACCGCTAGAATGGCTGAGACCATCCAGACCGAGCGGGAAAGGGTCAGAGCCACGATATCCTCAGGGCCCACTCCCTGTTCAATCAAAAAACGAGCGAGCTGATTCGCATGAGCGTTTAGTTCAGCATAATTGAGGGAGTCTTCCTCACATACGACCGCCACAGCCTTAGGAACTGCTGCAGCTTGCTGCTCAAACAGCTCTGCCGGACTTGTATAGACTACTTCTTTTGCCGTTTGGTTCCAGCCCTCCAGCACCTGCTGGCGTTCTTCGGCTGGCAGCCAATCCATTCCCATAATGGGTCGCTCCAGGTCAGCAGGCGAAAATTGCTCCAAAACCTGAAGAAAACGCCGTTGATGTCCTTCCAGTGCGTCAGAAGTATATATACCGGGGTTCCCATCCATATCGATTCGCAAGCCTCCGCCGGCAGTTTGATGGCGGACGTGAATGAGCATATCATCCACCGGTCCTGCCGACAGATTGTGAACCGTGCCGCGAGCCCCGTTAAAACTTAAATCATCGTCAAAAGGCATAATATTCAAAATCGGGCCGAACAGCCGATGCTGCTCGCCCAGCAGTTTGAGCTCGCGCCGCAAATCCTGGTGCCGATACTTTTGATGCCGCCTAGCGGATCTCAGTTCCTTCGACACCTGTGACACAACTTCCAATGGACTCATATTTTTATGCACCGACAAGCGGAGCGGCACCAAATTCATGACCATCCCCGGCACACGCAGGGAAGCAGAACCTAGACGGCACATCATTGGCAGACCGAGTATGACATCCCTAGCGCCGGTAACCCGGTGCATATATACGGCCGTCGCCGCAACCACCATCTCTGCCCAGCTCGCCCCGGCGGACTGCGCCGCCGCATGCAGTTGAGTCATGCTGTTTGGGGTAAACCACGAGGATTGGCGCAGAAAAGTGCTAGCCGTACGTTGTACCTTATCGCTCAAACCTACAACATCAGGATGATCGTCAAAACGCCCCAGCCAGAACTTTCGGTCCTGCTCCTCCTGCCGGGAGCCGCTATACTCCGCGGCTTCCTGCAGTACGGCTTGCCATGAGTCAAAACTCCGCCCCAACGGCTCATCCCGAGCAATTGCTGTATAAATTTGGGCGACTCTTTTGGCAATAAGCGAGAATCCAAACCCATCAATCGCAATATGGTGGATCTTTTGATACCAGATGAAACGGTTCGGCTCGATCTGCAACAACGCCTGCTGGAACAGAGGCCCTTGCCGCAAATCAATCGGAACGGTCATATCCTGCTTCATCCATGCTTGCGCGGAAGCGAGGGGATCTTCCTCCTCGCTGATATCCACGAAGTGAAGACTCCAACCAATCTCAGCTGCGTCTACCAAACTCTGCCATGGGCCGTCCTGATCTTCACCGAAGCGCAGATGCAAAGCCTCCGCCTCCATTACGGCCAGTCTCAAGGCCTGCTCGAAAATCTCGCGCTGTACCGGGCCGTCGATTTCAATATACTCACCCGTATTATAAATAGGATTATCCGGGTCAAGCTGCTGGGCGAACCATATTCCTGATTGCGCCCCTGTCAAAGGAAATCGAACCTCCGTATGAACAGGCATGCTTACACCCCTTTTCTAACCATAAAGTAGTCTACGTTCGGAATGGATGGGGACATGCGGGCAGACAGGAGAGCCCACCATCCCTCCAGCGTCGGCCGTTCTGCCAATTCCGCAAAGCTGATCTCCAGTCCCTCACGGCTGAACCGTTCAGCCAAGCTCATAATACGGATCGAATCAAGCCCCCAGTAGGCGACCAAATCATCCTGCTCACCGATCGATTCTGCAGCCTCCTGCAATAGGTTGGCCACCTCCTCGCGCAATTGCTCATAGGACAATGTCCATGAAGCCTGGGCCGCTAAAATAGCGGTTTCTTCATTAGCCCCATTAGAATCCAAGGAGCTGGTAGACGACGCGTTTAACTGCTTAGAGGAGGACAATGTCGATTTTTCAGCAGAAGAATCGTCCGACTGTTCCGCTGGCGCCCCCTCCCCAAGCCCGAGTGCATCTAACAACCGCTGCGTCGTCAACGTAACTGCACAGCGTTCAGCAGCGTAGGTGAGAGCCTGCTTATGTTTTTCTAGCGAGAAATCGGCAACCGCATCGGCAACGAAGAACGACTGAATATCCTGCATGAAGGCTTCACAGGAAGTTAGAAGACAGCCAATGTGTGCATAGATACCGCAAACGATCAACTGGTCGCGTCCATGCTCTTTGATGACTTGCAGTAGATTCGTTTTTTGAAACGCGCTGTAACGCCATTTGGTCATAACAAGATCCTGTTCGCTCGGGGCTACCTCATCCGCGATTTGTGACTGGAACGGATCTACCCCCATCCCCGGCCCCCAAAAATCCAGTAAAAGCCCGCGCTCTTCCTGGCTCTGTCCCCCAATTTGGGCCGAATAAACAACGGGAATGCCCAGCTTAGCGCATTGTTTACGCAGCTCCGAAATATTAGAAAAGAGCTCGGTGACAGGCGACTCCTTCGTGTTATAAGCCTGCAAAAAGTAATTTTGCATATCATGAATAAGCAGCACTGCCCGCTGCGGCTCCGGCCGCCAAGCGACCTTATTTGCGGGAAGCTCGGCTTCGACAGGCATAGAGTATGGAAGGATAGCAGGAATACCCATGTTGATCATCCTTTCGACGGTTAATTTTGGACACCCGAAACTATGCTGACCCACAAAACTTTAATAATGATAGAATCAATCCGTTTCATTCAACAACGCTGCTTCTCGGCAAGAAGCTCACGCAGCGCTTTTTTACTTACCTTGCCTACCTTTGTTTTAGGAAATGAATCCAAAAATTCGATGCGATCAGGGATTTTATAAGCCGCAAGACCCCGATCCGTCAAAAAAGCCCTAATTTGCGCACTCGATGGCAGCGAGTCAACTGTTGGCTTTGGAATGATAAACGCGCAGGTTCGTTCACCCAAATACTCGTCCAGCATGGCTACGACAGCCGCATCATGGACTCCCGGATGAGCGAGCAGATGATTCTCTACCTCCTCGGCAGCGATTTTCTCTCCCCCACGGTTAATCTGATCCTTGTCACGTCCCTCAACAACGATATAGCCGGCTGCATCGATACGTACAAGATCCCCGGTGCGGTAAAAGCCATCGCTCGTAAAGGCTCTGGCATTATGCTCCTCCGCTTTGTAATAGCCGCGAATCGTATACGGGCCCCGGGTAAGCAAATGGCCGACCTCGCCCGGTTTCACCTCGACATCCTCGTCATCAACGACGCGAATTTCATCCCAAGTCGACATCGGCCGCCCCTGAGTATTTATAATGGTCTCGTCCGGGTCATCCAGCCTCGTATAATTGACCAGTCCCTCAGCCATCCCGAATACCTGCTGCAACTGGCAGCCTAATAACGACTTCACGCGCGACGCCGCTTCCGCGCTGAATTTCGCGCCGCCGACCTGTAGAACCTGAAGATGAGGAAAACTAGGCTTGATACGTGCTGCCGCGTCGAGCCAGACTAAAGCTAGTGGTGGTACCAGCGCGGTAATAGTAACCCGTTCTCGAATCATTAAGGGAAACGCCTCTTCCGGACTGGCTCCCCGTGCAAGCACAACGCGGCCTCCAGCGTATAATGTCCCAAGCACGCCCGGCGAGCTAAGGGGATAATTATGTGCCGCAGGGAGTACGGCCAGATAGACGCTGTTTTCGTCAAGTCCGCAAATTTCCGCACTGAGGCGCAGGGAGTAAATATAATCATCATGCGTACGCGGTATTAGCTTCGGCAAGCCGGTTGTTCCTCCCGACAACTGCAAAAAAGCGACATCCTCCGGCCTTGGCTCAGCCATGCTGCTGCCCACTTCCTCGAATTCCTCCCGGCTTCTAAGCTTAGACTTCGTAAGCTGACTAGGGTCGTCTGCGCGTTCAGCCTTCTCATTTTCTTTGCATGAGTCAGCTTCATGGCCCGTTTCAGGCTCCATATACAGCTTCTCCAGAGCAACGAATTCCTCCGGTTCACCGACCACCAGAACATGGTCCAGCGTAGGAACCTCTCGAATGACTTCTCTGGCCAGCTCACGATAGTCGAAACCCGCTTCGCGATCCGTTATAATGTAAGCTTTCGCTTCGGAAAACTCGGATATATAGGAAATCTCATGCCTTCGATGCAGG
The DNA here is from genome assembly GCF_003931855.1 of Paenibacillus lentus. Classification (NCBI taxonomy): domain Bacteria; kingdom Bacillati; phylum Bacillota; class Bacilli; order Caryophanales; family Paenibacillaceae; genus Paenibacillus; species Paenibacillus lentus. The sequence goes on from NZ_CP034248.1 coordinate 4,086,118, forward strand.
GGTAAGGCGAATACGGGTAATGCACCGATCCGGAATAACGCGAATATCACTTCAAAAAATGCTGCAACATTGGGCAGTTGAACAACCACCCGATCCTTAGGGCGAATTCCAATTCTCTTCATTCCTTCTGCCAGACGATCTGTCCGTGCGTCCAGCTCGGCATAACTGATCCGCCGTTCACCACTAACAATCGCAATCCGATCGCCGTACACCTTTGCACGCTCCCGAAGCATTGACCCAAAGGTCTCGCCGCGCCAGCAGCCCTCCCGGCGGTACAGCTTCGCAAACTCTTCCGGCCAAGCAGAGCATCCAGCCAACATCAAATTCCCTCCTTCTTTCTAACAGCCAGCTGTCGGTCATTTAGCCCCATAGCCAGTAGCAAGGTACGAAACTTTGCGGCCGTCTCAGCAAGCTCGGCCTCGGCACTAGAATCCGCCACAATTCCTGCGCCCGCATAGAGGCGAAGTTTTCTTCCCTCCACCTCTGCACAACGTATCGTGACGATCCATTCACCATCCCCTTGGCTATCGCACCAACCTACCATACCCGTGAAGAAGCCCCGTTCAAAAGGCTCTATTTCACGAATAGCTTCACGCGCCAGCTCCGTAGGAGTTCCACAAATCGCCGGCGTAGGATGCAGAGAGAGCGCAAGGTCAAGCACATTAGTCGCGGAATCGGCAAGCTCACCGTAAATATCCGTAGACAGATGCCACATTGTTTGAGTTTGCACAAGTGACGGTTTTGCGGGTACATCTAAGCTCTTGCAATACGGTCGAAGCGCAGCCTCAACGGCCTCCACGACCAGCCTATGCTCGAACTGATCCTTGGCCGAAGCGAGCAATGCAGCGGCCCTGCGTTCATCTTCAACGGGATCATTGCTGCGCGGTGCAGAACCTGCCAGCGGGTTCGCCCGAATTTGCAGCCCGGTTTTAGTGATAAGCAGCTCTGGACTGGCTCCAAGCAAAGTCCGAACTTCCGCTGCTGCCGGCTCGGCTCCCTCCTTCAAGGACGAAGCGCCTTTCTCTCCGCCCAAATTAACCGCGAACGTATAGCCGTGCTCATTATGGCGGGCTAAATTTCGCAGCAGACGGCGAGTATCCACGGGTTCAGCTGAGTTCAGCTCCAGCGTTCGAGACAGTACGACTTTTTGCAGCATATCCTGCTTGAGTCGTTCCAACATCGTGTTCACAATCGCTTTATAAAACTCAGGATCGGGATGCATGTTCATTTCGTAGTCCAGCTCAGATGCAAACTGTCCACTTCCCTCACTTCGTTCCTCTTCGCTAAAACTCAAAGAAGCGGCCCATTCCGTGGACAAAGGTACTATCAGCTCAGCAGGCTTGGCAAGGTCGAACGGAATTGCACCAACGACAATCTGTTCACTGTGGGAACGGGTGGCAGCGGCCAGCAGTTCTTTGACTCGATTTGACAGAGCTCCTGGAGTTCCGTCTTGCGAATCAGCCCACAATCTAGCCCACTCCCCCTTTGCAAGTAACGTACGTTTTGGTGAGGATAAAAAGAAACACAATCCCGATTCGTATTCCTCGAGAAGTTGTGCCGCCGTTTTTTCATATACAGCTCCATGGTTTACCATTTTCCTTAAACATCCCCTTTCAAGTGGTTAGACTCCCAATGTCGCCCCTCCATCAATGCATAAATCCAACATTGTGATTTGCCGCGCTCGATCGGAAGCGAGAAACATGACCGCATCGGCGATATCCGAAGGGGCTGCAATCCTACCAAGCGGTATGCCCAAGCGGAATGCTTCGGGTGATCCAGCAACAACCGACTGGCCCCCATTTGAATCGTTCCACAGCATTCGCTGCATCACCGTATCCGTTGATCCTGGCGACACAATATTGCAACGGATGTGGTTGGTAGCCTGCTCCAGTCCTAGGCATTTGGTGAACATGACTGCCGCAGCCTTGGAAGCGTTATAAGCCGCCATTTGCATGCGCGGTATCCGCGCTGCGTTGGAACCCACAGTCACGATTGAACCGGATTTACGCACAGCCATTCGTTTAACAACAGAACGGGATACATAGAATACTCCGTTTGCATTAACGGCAAAAGCGGCAGCCCAATCCTCATCACTAAGGGCCTCAACGCTTCCAATTCGCAATAGACCGGCTACGTTAACGAGAATTTCGATCGGGCCGAGCTCCCGCTCAACTTGATCGACAGCCGCCTCAACAGCATGGCTATCAGCAACATCGGTGACGAATACAGAAACTTGGCAGCCTTGGGCACGAAGTTCTGCCGCAAGACCCTCAAGTGCTTCTCCATTCAAATCTAAGGCAGCGACGATGGCTCCTGCACTCGCCAAAGCTCTTGCGACAGCTTCGCCAATCCCCTGGGCTGCTCCTGTCACCAAAGCAACCTTTCCTTGGATCCCCGTATACTCCACCTCACTATTCCACCTTTCTCCTCTGCGAGATAAACATTATTTTAGCGGCTCCCTCTCCTTTTTTTACTGATTCCTCCATCGCCATCCTCACGGTTGAAAAGCAAACTGCAAGGCCCGACTGATCAAGGCTGGCAGCACTGTCACATGCCCCTCGCCTTCAAACTCCTTAAAGCTGGATGTAATTCCAGAGCTCGTGAACATCGATAGACGCTCAGCCAGCCTTCGCGCATTTTTACTATTTTGGGAAATATGATTTTGCTCCAACTCCCCTACACCAAGCAAGACTTTCACATCTAATGCTTCCTGCTGCAGGCGGTTAACAAACATCTCCTCAGCCTCACTGATCATCGCTTTGTTCCAGTGGAACGAAGGGCTGCCAGCAATATAGCAGGTGAAGGACCCAGGGCTCGTAAACAGCGTAAACAAGGTAAATAGTCCTCCTAGCGAATGGCCAAACAGCGTCTGCTTGCCTGGATCGATGTTGTATTGCCTTTCAATTTCTGGTTTCAGTTCTTTCTCGATAAATTGCAAAAAAGCTGCCGCCCCCCCCTGCTTCGGCAGGGGAGTTCCGTCGGGCCTGAACCGATAGTCCGGACTTGTCTCCGGTGTATAATCGTAATAACGCTCCGCTGGGAACAGGTCCAATGTATCGTAGCCAATGCCCACAATTACCGCGGGAAATACCCCCGTGTTATGGGGGCAGCTCCCTTGCAGACGCGCAGTTTCGGCCATTGTGCCGAATACGGAATTCGCATCCAGCACATAAAATACCGGATAACCTGAAGGCGGAGGCGGCTCGGAGGGCGTACTTACCATAATTCGAAACTTGCGGCTTTCCACGCGAGAATGCATAAACCATTCTGCTGCACGGGGAATGACCATTTGCTTTCCGTCAGCCATTTCCTTCCAATCCACCTTTATTCGGTTATTCAGTCATTAGCTTGACTGTATCGTCGATGATTTTTTCATAAGCGATCAGGCCGCTTCCGAGCCAGTATTCATCGCTTACTTCGTATACATTCCCTTGCTGCACGGCAGGGATGCTCTTCCAAATGCTGCTTTCCGTCATTTCTTTCATGCGTTCTGTACCTTGTCCATAAGCATTGATGACAAAAATATAATCTGCGTCCATCTCCGGCAATATTTCTAGGGATAAGTTCAAGCTATTCTCGTTTTCCGTCAGCTTAGTCATTTCAATGCCTAGCTGCTGATTCAAGACATAACCACAAAAGTAATTGCCACCCATCAAGCTCACACCCTTGGCAGCAAAACGAACAATCGCTACTTTTTTACCCGGTGCGTTCTTCTCGATCACCGCTTTGGCCTCGTCAACCTTCTGATGGTAGGACTCTATTGCTTGTTTGGCCTCCTCACTCTTCCCTAGCAGTTCCCCCAACGTCTCGAGCGATTTTTCAACATCACCCGCAGCGTTACTGAACACATAGGTCGGTGCAATTTTAGAATAGTTCTCGTATACACCGTTGCCAGCATAATTGGCCGTATGCAGAATAATGAGGTCAGGCTCGTAAGATAGCAGTACCTCTGAAGACGGTGCCCCGCCTGAGAAGTCAAGCTTCGGTACATCCTGCAATTCCCCTTGCAAATAATCATGACCAAGATTTCCATTCGACCACTGCGCTACTGGCTTAACTCCCAGCTTAAGCAGCGAATCTTCCAAATATGGTGCGAATACGCGCTGGGGCTGAGCCGGAATTTGAATCTCATGGCCAAGTTCATCCTTGAACGTCTGCTCTCTCTTTGCCGCATCCCGAGTATTCTCCCCGGATACGGTAGCCTCCGTCGCACCCTGATTCGCTGCCGGCGACTCGGATGAACTCTTTGCGGAATCCGTACCGCACGCAGTAAGCACACTTCCCGCAAGCGCAACGCACAGCAATAAATAATGCGGTTTAAATTTTTCTCCTATTTTATAAGTAACTCCCAACATGGTGACCCCTCTTCTCTTGATAATGATTATCATTGAGAATGATTATAGATCATATTCCCTTGGTAGCACCATGGACAGTATCCTGCAAAGCCTTTGGACATTTTCCTGTTAACATGAGTAGTGCTTCATCCAGCATCCGGCTTATAGCCACTGCCGAATATTCAAACCAGGGGTCGGATGGAATCGGGTGTACTTGGCCATTCTTTACCGCTTGCAATTGCTTCCACTCCTTAGAGTGCTGCAGAGATAGCCAGTACGTGCGGGATACCGTTTCTGCACATACGACCACCAGCAGCCGATCTGGATTGATTGCCGCCAATTGTTCGAGCGTAAGCTCCGTGTTGACTGATGAGCAAAGCGGCCAGGCTGGCTTTAAATTTAAATCTTCGTATAGAACATCTCCAATTCCACGATTCCAGTAAGTATGAATATGACCTCCGTAAATCCGCAACACCATAATTTTGTCGTTGCCGAGCGCCTTATTGACCTCTCTTCTCGCTGCCTGGACTTTTTGTTCATAGTCTTCGATCCACCGTTCCGCTCTCTCTTCCAGTTCCAAAAAACGGGCAAGCAGGCGAAGCTGATCCCGCCATCCGTAGTGCTCCGTCGGGACGAAGAAAGTCGTCGCTATACTAGTCAGTTTGTTTTGCTCGATCCTCCCCAACTGCTCCGATCCAATTATTGTATCTGGACGAAGCGCAGACAGCTTCTCCAAATTTGCCTCGAAAGAACGAGGACTATACGGATCCATCAGTTGCAGATGATCTGTGATTTCCATTCGATAGTCGTTGTAATAATAAGCCGTCCACTTTGGATCGAGCGGAGCAGCTACCGGAATAATATCCAGAGCAAGCAGTAAACCTGCAATTTCCGGAGAACATGCAGCTACCCGCTGCTTGGCTTGCTTGATATAGTCGGTAGGAGACAGGCCAACCTCTTTTTTAAATTTGCGGCTAAAATAAAATTCATCGCTATAGCCTACCATTAAGGCAATTTCACGCAGCCGCAGCTGCTCCCCCGATGAAAGCAGATAGCGCTTAGCCTGATTGATGCGAAGCTCAGATAAATATTTCATGGCGCTTTTCCCGAAATTCTTCTTAAACAGATCGCCAAAATACTTGGGGCTGATATTGGCCATTTCAGCTAATTGTGCAATAGAAAGCGGTTCATGAAAGTGCTCCTCCATGTATTGCTTTATCTCCGACAACTCTTTTTTAACATTCCGCTCATCCCCGGCGGAGAATGGATGTGATGTATATGAATGATCTGAAAGCAAGATATTTACCCCCCTGAACATAAAGAAATCGCCTTCGATTGAAAATGATTCTCAATATCAAACTCTATTCTACCCAATCTCTGCCAATAGAAGCAATAGCTGATCATATTCCTTTCGAGACCCTATATAAATAAAAAAAATCCATTCACCTCAGTTGTGCCAAGGCATGCAAACCAAATTTGCTCTGCAACTCAGCAACTACATTTAAAAATAATCTGGCGCGGTATAACCGACATTTTCTTCACTATTTTATAATCTCCCGGCACAGCGGTGAACCCTAGTTAATAATTTTAGTTGAATTTCCATTAATTTGAATCTATAATGAAAGTGCAAGTAATGATAGCGTTATCATTTCAAAAAACGAAACCGGTTTAGAGTCTCTGCACGCCAGCGCAGCGTGTACAAATTATGCAGGCAACTTTATGAAAAGGAGCGAAAAATCATGTTAAAACACAGTAAATCATTATATCTTTTTCTGCTGTTAGCTCTTCTGATTTCTTTCGTGCCCGCTGGAAGTACTAGCGCTGCAACCTCTTGGAATCTAATATGGAGCGACGAGTTTGACGGCAGCTCCCTGAATACCACCAACTGGACTGCTGAAATCGGCACAGGGAGCGGTGGCTGGGGGAACAATGAACTGCAGTACTACACGGACCGCCCACAGAATCTTCAAGTAACGGGGGGCAATCTCGTCATTACTGCTCTGAAAGAGTCCTACGGCGGCATGAATTACACTTCTGCCCGGATCAAGACCCAAGGACTAAGGAACTTTACCTACGGAAAGGTCGAAGCCAGAATCAAGCTCCCTTCCGGGCAAGGGTTGTGGCCTGCCTTCTGGATGCTGGGCTCCAACATTACGACGGTCGGCTGGCCGGCATGCGGTGAAATCGATATTATGGAGCGGGTCAACAACAACCCTTTCGTGAATGGTACCGTGCATTGGGACGCCAATGGCCACGCCGAGTTTGGCCGAACTTCGGGAAGTCTCGATTTCTCCCAATACCATACGTATAGCATTGAATGGGATCCGAACTACATCCGCTGGTTTGTAGACGGGGTTCAGTATAATGAATTTTATATCGCCAACGGGACCGGAAACACAGAGGAATTTCAAAAGCCGTTCTTTCTGCTGCTAAATCTTGCTGTTGGTGGCAACTGGCCAGGGAGTCCTAATGCATCGACGCCATTCCCGGCGCAGATGCTGGTTGATTATGTACGGGTATACCAGGCTGATAGCGCGCCGAACATCGTTAGCGGTGGCGTTTATACGCTCACCTCCAAAGCAAGCGGCAAGGTACTGGACGTAGTAGATGTCTCCACTGCCGATGGTGCTAAAATGCAGCAATGGACCAACTATAGCGCCAGCAATCAGCGCTTCAAAGTGGAGAGCACGGGAGACGGATATTATAAGCTGACAGCCATGCACAGCAGTAAAGTACTAGACGTCCCAAGCTCAAGTCCAACGAGTGGCGTACAACTGCAGCAGTGGACAGACAACGGAACCAATGCCCAAAGGTGGATGCTTGCCGATGCGGGCGGCGGATATTATAAGCTAGTATCCAAAGCCAGCGGGCTGGTCATGGACGTTGCCAGTTCGTCGACGGCCGATGGCGCAGCGGTTCAGCAGTGGACGGATAACGGCACGGACGCTCAGAAATGGCTGTTTACGAAGGTGAATTAACGGCTGCTGATTGCTGAGCAGTTGCAGACGCTTTCCAAAAATGAGGAGAAACCCACCGTCATTTGGCGAAGGGTTTCTTTTTATTCTGTTCGCTAAATTGGCAATCGGACATAGACTTGGAGCGGCTTCCCCACCTCATCCCCCTGATATTTCTATGAGATAACAAACAGTTCATTGCTTTAAGATATCAAGACTTAACCTGATCATGTCCCTGCATTGAATTCCGTTCTCAAATATCGCTTGATCATAATGTTTGATAAAATAATCGCGATCCACCCCGGTAATTCTAAATCCGCATTTCTGATATAGCCCCAACTGGCTCAAACTCGAGTTTCCGGTACCTATTTCTACGGTGGCTGCCTGCTGCTCCTTAGCTTTTTCGATTGCGCTTAACACTAAATTTCTGCCGATCCCCTTGCCCTGAAAATGCTCTCGGACGGCAATATTCACGATCTCGATCGTCCCTGGACGTGTTCTGAGTAGTACAAATACCCCGACGGCTTCGAGCCCATTCGCAGCAACATAGCATTGGCCCCTGCGCAAATACTCATTTACGTTCTCCTCGGAAGGATCAGCTAAAAATAACAAGTCGTACGGGGCCTCCTTGATATTTTCAAGTAAATCAATCGAAAGCTTCATATAAAAAATCTCCCTTTACTCGCGACAAAATATTCCTTCTTTAATCTTATTGTTCTTGCTCCCGATATCTAATTCCTCCCTTCATACAAAATCGATATATTTCAAAACATAGCTTTTCTCAAATTATAATTTCCCAAGAATATAAGGGCACCCCTCGGTTTTCTAACCGTCAGGCACCCTTATATTCTCAATTTAAGCCGTACTATTCTTCCTGCTCGGTTTGCTCCTGCCCGAAAGCAGCCTTGGCATCCTCAACCATTTCTTTTGCGAATTCTTCTCTTTGCTTATCGGGAACCGGCATTTTATTCAGCGAATTCCGCTGAACTTCATACTTACTAAGCCCTTGATCCTTCTTACTCATAACGTATCTGGCACCTCCTTCGATGTTAATATAGTCCAACTGTAGGATGCGGAGGCTATAGCGTTTTTATGCATCACTTATAGTAGCCCCGAAGATGCAAAAAGTCTGATTTTTAAGGAAAGTTAACGGTTTTGTGAACCTTTATTACAGAATAAAAATGCTATTATCTTAATTGTAATTAACAGATATTTCAATTTTTTCAGGAGAGGGGGAAAATTATTAGTAGAAACGAAGCAAAGGAGGGATTGTTTCCAACTTAATTTGTAACCGCTTACAGGTTGGGGTTCTTAACAAACTACATTTAGAAAGAGGGTATGGCAATTGATGAAAAGCAGTGTGTATAAGCATCCATTCCTTGTTTTCTTAATCTCGGTTATGCTCTTCACCACGGTACTACCCTTCGGATCCAGTGCCCGTGCCAATGAGACGGAATCCTTGGATGATCCAGCTCCTGGTACCGTCACAAGCGCAGTTTATGACTCTCCTGGATCATTACTGGCTAGCGAGGAGCTTCGCTTCGACTTCGGGCCAGGCAGTTCGGCAGACGGTTACACACAAGTTACAGCGGATACACCTTACTCCCCGGCTCTTGGGTATGGCTTCGCCGATCCGGCCATGGTCTCCGAGCAAGATCGCGGGACAGCCCATCCGTTGAAAACCGATTTCGTCGTACCGAAAAACACTTCGTTCATCGTGGATCTTCCGAATGGTGACTATACGGTTTCCCTCATATCCGGTGATGAAGGCGGACCGACCGATATTGCCATTTCAGTGGAGACCATTCAGAAGGTACAACAAACGGCCAAGCTCCCAGGGCAATATTTGGAGATGGACTTTCAAATTGCATTAATTGACGGCCAATTGAATCTGGACTTTACGGGCACGGTACCAAATATGAATGCACTTGTCATTCGCAAGCAACTGGAGCGTGAGCCTGGAGAGAAGCCCGTTGTTTATCTCGCGAGCGATTCTACGGTTCAAACCTATGATTCCTATTGGCAGCCGCAAGCAGGCTGGGGCCAAATGATCGACCGTTACTTTACGGATGATGTTCGCATCGATAACCGTGCCATCGGCGGCCGGAGCTCAAGATCGTTTGTCTTTGAAGGCCGGCTGGATGAAATTCTGCAGGCAATTCGGCCCGGCGATTATTTACTCGTGCAATTCGGCCATAACGATGCGACGATCAGCAGGCCGGAGCGATATACCTCGCCTGAGGATTTCAAAATCTATCTAAAATCCTACGTTCTCGGCGCCAGGCAGCGCGGAGCTACTCCGATTCTTGTTACCCCTGTCGGACGGAGAGATTTTAATGAGACAACAGGTAAATTCAACGTCAGCTTCCCCGAGTATGTTGCATCTATGAAGGAAGTTGCTAATGAGCTTGATGTGAGGCTGGTCGATTTAAGCGCGCTAAGCGTCGCTTACTATGACTCTATTGGCCCGGAGGCCACCCGTTCCGTTTTTCTACATGTCGATCCGGGAGTATACCAAGCCTTTCCGAACGGCGCTGTAGACAACACTCACTTCCAGGAGTACGGCGCAATCCAGATCGCCAAGCTCGTTGCCGGCGGCATAGAGCAACTGGGATTATCACCGCTCTCAAACAATGTGAAGGAAACCGAACAGCCAGAGCACGTCCCCTCCAAGCCGCAAGGTTTAACAGCAGGCAGTATTAGCAATGCCGGTGCGGTCCTGAAATGGAATGCGGTCGAAACGGCGGAAATCTACAAGGTATACCGTAAGCTGGCCGCGGAACCGGAATCCGCCTATAAGATGGTCGGAACTTCAACTCTTCCCTCTATTACAGTCAGCGGTATGACGGAGGGCACGGCCTATACCGTTCGCGTTACAGCCATCAACGGACGAGGTGAGTCCGAGCCTTCGGATGAAATTCGCATCGGAACCAAATCCGCGCAGTACAAATACGATTTCGGCCCTGTCGGCGCTCCGGTCGCCGAAGGCTATACGGAAGTAACACGCCATAGCCTGTATACGCCGGAGCTCGGTTACGGCCTGACCTCCAGCGCTGGCATGGATGATCGGGATCGGGGAGGCGCAACGGATGTGCTGCGCCGGGATTTCGTCATCTATTTTAGCGGAAGCTATGAATTCAAGGTCGACCTGCCGAACGGCTCCTACTCCGTCAAAACGTATACCGGAGACTGGATCGGCTCCACGAGAACCAATGTCCATATCGAAGGAATAGATTACGGCACAGTCTCCTCCGGCAAAGAAAGTATTGCCGAGAAGGTGTTCAACCAAATCGCCGTCACCGATGGACAGTTGAACCTGGTGTTCAGCGGACAGACTGCACACCTCAACGCCCTGGAGATCACTCCGATCCTGCTTGCACCGGATGCGCTGCAGTTGGATGAGCTGGAGCTCTCTAGTGATCCTATCACAGTGAAATTGTCCTGGAAGGCAAGTGCGACGGATGCGGTCAAATACCGGGTATACCGGCAAACGGAAGGCGCAGCCTATCTGGAGCTGGTCGGCGAAACGCCCGATACATCCTTCACCGACACCAAGGCGGATGTAGGCCTGAGCTATGTATACAGCGTAACCTCGATCGACAATGGCGGATTTGAATCCGTTCCTTCGAATGGGCTTGCTGTAACGACGATCGATCCGAACCATCCCCTGGCACCAGTGCCAACCGCGCTAAGCGTTCAGGCGATCCATAAGAACGATGTTACAATCGCCTGGGATGACGTTGAAGAAGCGCGGTTCTACAACGTATATCGTGCTGCCCAAGAGGATGGCGAATATATGCTAATAGGCAAGGCAAAGTCAGCTTCCTATACAGACACCACCGTGCTTACGACCATTCCTTATTACTATAAAGTCGCTTCGGTCAATGCCGGCGGAATTTCCAATTTGTCGGATGCGCTGAAGACCGAAGCAGTGACAACATTATACCGCGAGATGGAGTATATAGACCGGGCTCCCGTTGCAGTAAAAACGAACGGCGGCAACTATATCGGCTGGCGAATGCTCGGCCTGGATCCAGACGATATCGCTTTCAATATATATCGCGACGGAGTCAAGTTGAACAAGAAGCCGATTGCAGACAGCACCAATTTCACGGATAAGGAAGGCAAAAATCATTCCGTATATAAAATAACGACAGTCGTGGACGGCAAGGAAAAGGACGCCAGCAGCAAGTTTGGCGTATGGCAGCAGCAGTATCTGGCGATCCCGCTCCAGAAACCGGCTGATGCTTATACGAAAGACGGCCAGCCATACACGTATATAGCGGGCGATGCCAGCGTCGGCGACCTGGACGGGGATGGCGAGTACGAAATCGTGCTGATGTGGTCGCCTTCCAATGCCAAGGATAACTCACAAAGTGGTTATACCGGAATTGTCTACTTGGATGCTTACAAGCTGGACGGAACACGGCTGTGGCGCATTAATTTAGGGCATAACATTCGGGCCGGAGCACACTACTCCCCCTTCCTGGTCTATGATCTGGACGGAGACGGCAAAGCTGAAGTGGTCCTGAAGACAGCTGACGGAACGCTTGACGGCCAAGGCAAGGTCATCGGCGATGCTTCCAAAGATCACCGCAACAGCTCGGGTTATGTGTTGCTTGGCGACGAGTTCCTCACCGTATTTGACGGCGAGACCGGCGCTGCATTGTCTACCGTGGATTACGATCCGCCGCGCGGAGATGTAGGTGCATGGGGCGACACCTATGGCAACCGGGTAGACCGTTTCCTGGCCGCTGTCGCTTACTTGGATGGCGAGCATCCTAGCGTTATTTTCAGCCGCGGTTATTACACTCGAACCGTACTGGCCGCTTACAGCTTTAAGGATGGACAGCTAACGAAGCAGTGGCGCTTTGATACGAATGATGACGGCAATGGAAGCTATGTCGGCCAAGGCAACCATAATCTATCGGTCGGCGATGTGGACAATGACGGCAAAGACGAAATCATCTTTGGTGCCATAACCATTGATGACAACGGCCAAATACTGTATAGCACAAATCTCGGGCATGGCGACGCCATTCACTTCGGGGATCTTGACCCGACTCGTCCTGGGCTTGAGGTATTCGGAGTTCATGAGAGCACGGGTGCCAAGTACGGGCTGGAAATGCATGATGCGGCCACCGGTGAAATTCTATGGGGCGTATTTACGGGCAGAGACACCGGCCGTGGCATGACCGCCGATATCGATCCGAACTATCCGGGCGAAGAAGCGTGGGCGTCGACGATTACGAACGAGGAACATATTCCCATTACAGGTCTATACAGTGCGCGAGGCGAGTTGATCAGTGAGAGTATCCCGTCCTCCGCCAACTTCGGAGTCTGGTGGGATGGCGACCTGCTGCGCGAGCTGCTCGACCATCAATGGAATACCGAAACCAAGACAGGTACGGGCACAATCGATAAATGGGATTACAAGAACAAGACGACCATCAACCTGCTAACGGCCGATGGCACCCTATCGAACAACTATACCAAAGGGAATCCATCCCTGCAGGCCGACTTGTTCGGCGATTGGCGGGAAGAAGTCATCTGGCGATCCGCAGACAGCACGGAGCTTCGCGTCTACACGACTGTAAATCCAACAGAGCATAAACTGCGCACCTTGATGCATGATCCGATCTATCGCCTTGGGGTCGCCTGGCAAAACGTTGCCTATAACCAGCCGCCGCATCCAGGCTTCTTCCTTGGTGATGGCATGGAGCAGCCTGAAGCCCCGTTGATTACCTATGTAGGAGCGCCGAATAAACCCGAGGAGCCTGTTCAGGCAACCGGCGTTCCAGGCAAACCGGTATTAAGCGATAATAATGGTTACAATACAGGGCTGCTGGACGGAGACTATACGATTACGATGAATATGTGGTGGGGCAATAACGGCAGCGAATACAAGCTTTATGAGAACGGAAAATTGATCGATACGCAGAAGCTTATTGACGATTCTCCTTCCGCACAGATTGCTTCCACGGAAATCACGGGTCGGCCAAACGGCACCTATACCTACACCTGTGAACTTACGAATAAATTCGGTACGACCGCTTGTGAAGCTAGAACGGTTACCGTGAAGTATGCGGCACCAGCCAAACCGGTGCTTTCGGACGACAATTGGGACGGCGATGGCAACTACCAGTTGACCATGAATTTATGGTGGGGCACGAACGCCGCCATCTACCGTCTTTACGAGGATGGCGTTCTGGTCGATACCCAGACTATAACCGCTTCTACTCCACATGCCCAATCGGCTGTGACGAAGATTGAAGACAAAGCCGCAGGCGTGTATAAGTACCAAGTCGAGCTGGAAAACAGCAGTGGAATCACGAAAAGCGATATTTTAACAGTTACTGTAAAATAAACCGGGCGACGCGCACTCGCTGGATAACCAGACGATGCTAACGACATTACTCTATGACAAGAGCCGATCCGAATTAAATCGGATCGGCTCTTTTTTTGCAACAATATTAAGTTCTCTACCCCTGCATGCTAAATCAGTCGAATAATCACGCTTATGAAATAAGATGCAGGAAGGATTAAGGCTTGCGCAACCAAAGTGCCTAACAGCCTTGACCCCATCAGCAGCAAATATATTTTTCCTAACCGCTCTCGGTACGTTTCGTGATTTAGGGCCCGGTCAGTAATTAAACCTACTTGAGGATCGATAAATATAGTCAATAGAATCGTCGCGATCCCATTGATCAAACCGGAAGATTGCGATGCCATGGTACTTAATTCTGGAACCAAATGAGCCGCATAAAGGGATGACAATACACCAACCGTGTAAATTGCCGTTACAATCACATTTAAAAAAATAAACCTCTTAGAAATACCCAAATATCTAAACTCTCGTAATCGAAACGTCGGCTTCGCGATATAATGCTTCGTATTTCTGAGCTGCGTTACTGTAACACTGGAAATCAGCCGCGGCAGCGAACCTGCTACTTCCAGCTTCGAAATTACTCTCATCCAAATGTTCACAAACGTTGGAAATAGAACAATGGCGATGAAAGTCCCCACCGAGGCGGCGATCAGTATAACTCTGAGATATCCGAGCACGTTAAACGTAGGATCAATTCTGGCAAAATCAATGAACTTCGCCGTGAGCGGCGCTTGTATCAAATTTGCAGTTCTCGAGACAAGCACCATAATTCCTGTTAAGGAGAGGGCTACCGCGATTTTATTTATTTTTACTCCGGCATACCTTAAAGAATAAGACAGCGTTTCAGCGGTATGAATAATCATGGTGAGCATAAAAATGGTGATTAAATAATTTGTCATTGTGCCATCTCCAACCAGCCGTTCCCATTCCCATCGCTAATACCTTGAACGTTTATGGTGATCATTCCTTCGCCTATTTTTAACCTGGCACGCATAAAAAAAGACCCCGCCGTAAATAGCTCTAATTGGGGCCGGATCATCTGTTAGCTGAGCTTCTTCCATGATTATACATCTGACAATCGAATCGCGGTAGCTCTAAATCTATTTAATATTTTTCCACCACGGAGCCTAAAGTGACTCCTCTTACATAAGTTTGATCTATTAGACTATAAAAATCTTGTACGGAGCCCGTAACGACTACGCCCAAAATACGTACGTCCGTTGCATCCGGCTCGGCTTTATCCTTTTTGAGATAGTCGTAAATTTGGCTGAACTCGTAATGATATCTCCCTTTTGCTTTCACCCCCCACTCCAAAGCATCAAGAAATTTCTGTTCGCTCACTTCGCTGGGATCAGCATGTAAGATGCCGAAACCTCTGACGGTGTCCTCACTATGAGGAGTCGCATAACTTTGATTGCCATTGCCGTCTATATACGGTTTATAAAAATCTTTGTTGCTACGTATCCACCCAATACCAGGTCTGAGTGAGTCCGCCAGGAATCATCTGTTTCAATTCGCTAAGCGTATAATCCCGGTCAAACGATATGGCCATTTCCACCAGCTTGTTTTGATCCATATCTTGAAGCAAGGACAGATCGTTAAGTATTTTTCCGTTGTAATCCACTTGAGGAATGTAAAACAACATTTTTCGTTGTCCATTAGCGCTGTTATAAGCACGGGTATATTCGTAGCCTTCTTTTTTCATTTCAGCATCAGGAAGTGTTATGCCTGGTTCTGTACTGCTTCCCCCCAAAGCCGCGAATGCAAAGAAAGGAATGACCTGATAATCAACTTTTTTACTGGGCCAAGGTATGGGTACGCCTTCGATTACTTTAACTTTATGAAACTCCAGTATGCCGGACAAAAGGCCCTGCTCATCGGTATATCCCGTGCCTGCCAAATTCGGCCCACTAATTTCCTCCATCATCCATTCATCGTTCATGGCACGGCTGGAGCTCCAATTGACTAACTGAACATTGCCGATCATCGCTCCAAACAGCACAAAGACGGTGACCATCAACGAAATAACAACCGAACGGATCGTTGATTTTCGCTTGGCTTTTTTAATCATTTTTGTCATTTCCAAATGGTTAATAGCCACCTTGTACAGCCATGCGCTGAACTTTCCATTTTCAATGGAATCTATGTATAGAAATGCTTTATACACGGTCTCCTGTACGATATCCTCCGCATCCGAGGAAGAAGCGCCCAGACGAATCAAATAATTCCGAATTTCTCTAAGCTTTGGCTGCAGTTGTTCATAAAGCTGTCCGGTGTCCATACTTCACCACCTTTCATTGACTATAACGAGCGAAGATCTAAAATGTTAAAGGAATAATTAAAAAGTTTTGAATCCCTTTGTACTGCGACTTGACATTTCGTATATGAGCACCATAATAAAACTTGTGGTACCAAAAAAACAAAAACGGTACCAAGATCAAGTAAGGAGGTCCTTCTTGAAGAAGAGATTACAAGAAACAGTACTTGAGTTAATTGTACAAAAAGGGTTGAAATTCACGATGAATGATATCGCGGCAAGGCAAGGGATAAGTAAAAGAACAATCTACGAGCATTTCAACTCGAAACAACACATCATAGAGACCCTTGTCGACGATGCAATTAAAGAAGTAAAACAACGCGAACAAATGATTTTTCAACAGAAAAATTGGAGCTACGAACAAAAGTTGAAAGCCGTATTATTGATTGTTCCTAGTGGGTTGCGCTTTGGGGATACCGAAGTATTAATGCAAATGAAACGGTTCGCTCCTAATGAATGGGAAAAAATCGATCATCTTCTTCAAGATGAGTGGAAAACCGTTCAACAAATTATAGAACTTGGTATTCAAGAAGGGGAGTTTCGCTCACTTCATGTTCCAAGCGTCATTCAATTATTGCGAGGGGCATCTATGGCCATTTTTGATCCTGACTTTCATACTCATGAAGTAAAACCCTTGCCAGAAGCCGTAGCAACGATGGTCGATGTTGTCATGCATGGAATGATAAACAAGAGAGAGCTGTAGGTTTGAATTTTGCCTTAAACACGATTGGGAGATTCAATTGAATTTACAACATAAATTGGAGGTATAATATGGATTCGACTCAAAAAGAGCCATCAATGCGTGTGTTAAAATGGTTTTTTCTCGTGATAGATTTTTCCTTTATTTTATATTTCAGTGCAACAGCAATGAAATTAATTCCCGTTGAATACGCATATTCTGATTACACAAATCCGATTTTAGTCGCTTGGAACTGGTCCTTCTTTCCACTTGATATGGTCATCTCCATTACAGGTTTGAGTGCAATTTATTTACATCGAAAAAGATGTTCGGAATGGAAACCAGTCGCATTAATTTCACTTGTTCTTACATTTTGTTCTGGATTAATGGCAATATCATATTGGTCGTTACGCTTGGAATTTGATCTTACATGGTGGATTCCGAATTTAGCATTGATGCTTTACCCTTTGTTTTTCATCCCTCGATTTCTAAAAGTGGGCTAGAGAGCGGAGCTATTTTAATATCACTATAGTATTTTTTTACCATCCCAAATTGGTTTAATTAAGACAATGAATTTTGTTGGTCGTGGTTAGTAGAGGAGGGTACCTTAAAACCCTCTTTCCACACTTTTTTCCGAACCCTCTTCCCTCAACTCAAGTCTCATTTTAGCTATATGATCCGATGCTTCCTTGGATTTTTTAAATATATAAATCTGTTTCTGTTCTTTTGCTTGATCTAGCGTTTCTAATATTGTTGTGCCTCTGTTTCTTTTCCTAAAATTCCAAATCCATTTCAAAAATTCTAAATCTATTTTCTCTCGGCAGCCTTCTGCCATATCCTCTCTCACTCCTCCATGATTCAAAATCCTTCGTTTAATGACTCGATAGATGCATAATGAACGCGGCATATCGAAATAAAATACGACATCCGCATCGTGAAGCCGCTTGTTCAGTGTCCTTGAGTAGTTCCCGTCCATAATGTAGGACTCAAGCTTTAGCAATTCGTCCATCGTATCATCCCATTCTTCCTCTGTTGAAGCGATCCAATTAGGTTTCCAGTATAATGAATCAAGATGAATAACGGGTAGTCCAGTGACTTCTCCTAACTGGGATGAAAAGGTAGATTTCCCTGAGCCTGCGCAGCCTAATACAAGCACTTTTTTCATAAATTCACCTCATAGCTCCATAAGGTAAGTACCATCATTGCTTTCCTATTTCTACAACCATAGTAATGGACGTATCGATCTTGCCAACCGCCTGAAAGCCAAATCGTTGATAAAGTTTGACTGCGGCTAAATTTTCCGGTGCCACACTCAAGGATATTTTTCTTACTCCCCTAATTCTCAAATCATCTATTAAAGTTTTTAAAAGCGCCTGGCCTGCCCCAATCTTCTACGTACTTAGCCAGGAATGGCTCATGAATAATTTCTCTGCTAAACCTTTCTTGCCCTTCCGGTACATACAATGACTCATATAACATGTCCCATAAGAAAGGGATGTCCTGTGCGGTTACAGGTCTAATTTTAAAAGATAGAGTCATGATTTCACCTCACTTCTCCGTTTACAAAAAAACGTAGATAGCTTTATCTTAGGCTGAGTCGGTTGTTGTTTAAGCTACTTCCATGATTATACATCTGACAACTAAGGTATAAAAGCCCTTAACAAAAAAAAGACAGCCCTCCATAAGAGTTCTGTCTTCTCATTACGATAGTATATGCCAAGAAGGTTAATACTTGACCTTCACTCCGAACAGCCTAGCGAAACCGATCGCTTGCTCTGGCGACACGGTACAGCCCGCCAAAGCCGATACAGGGATATTAATCCGCTCATAAGTGCAAGTGCTGATATCCATACCTTTTAGCGAGGTTTCCGTAAAGTCCGTTTCACTCAGGTTGCAAGCATCCAGCTGTACCCCCTTGAACTTGCAGCCATAAAAATTAGCGTTCTGCAAAGAACAGTCGATCATCTTTACCTGCTTCAACGAAGCCTCCACCAGATCAACCAGATTCATGACGCAATTTTCGAACGTTACATGGCCAAGGTTGGCCTTGGACAAATTGACGCCCGTTAATTTGCAGTCCTTGAAATGAACGCGGTGAATCACACCCTTCTCTAGCACAGCGTTGGACAGGTCACAGTTTTCCAATACAACGTCCGTCATATCCATCCGCTCAAACCGGGTATTGGAGAAAGAGCAGCCACGAAACCGCATTTTGGCTAGGATGCATTTCTCCAAAACCTCATATTCCATTTGTCCTCCGCTAACTAATCCATTAACCATCTCTTGATCCTCGCTGTCGAGCAAATCACTGAAGTCGAATTCGTCCAAACCCGACGGTAGTTGAGGAACCAATACTTTAACTTTCGCCGCCATTCCCGGTCTCCTTACTATCATTTTTATCTGAAGCAAACGCCTCTGTCAGCCCTGTTACATCTAGCCCATCCACAGCAAAAGCTCGGCGCACCAACTCAGGGGGTACAAATTCATCATACTTGCCGAGGTATGGCGCTTCATCTGCAGCCAGCAGCGCTTCAGGATCAGCGACCACAGCCAGCTCAGCCTGAATACCTGCCAGCAGCTCTGCAGCGTCTGCTCTTCCTGAAACGATCATATAATACGGTTCCATCGGGACAATCTGACGCAGTCCCATCGCTTCTGCGAGATTATGCTTCAAAAGACGCTCCAAGGTACGGAATTGCTTGCTTCCCACCCAGGGCAAAATAAACAGTGAATCACCGCCAGCTGGAATGACCGGACTCCGCAGCAAGCCGCTTTCCCGGGCCAGCCTGCGCGCACGTTCCAAACGGTTCACCGCGCCGGGTGCCAAATACGGATACAGCGTCTGCTCCAGCAGCACCTGGCGCATTTTTTGCAGCACCCGTGTATGAATATCGCCCCCGGCTCCAAGCCAAAGCGTGTCCACCTTGCCTCTAGAGGATTTTACGTATACCGCCTTGTGCTTGCTGTCCACTTCCTCTACCTTCCACAACTTGCCGGCCAACGTGAAGCAGTATCCTGGCGGCGGTACAGTCGTGATGCTTCCGATCTCCTCAGAGCCGTTATACACCGCGTGTTCCTCGTCATCCTTAAACACCGCCAAGAATCGAAAGTTATTCACAATCTTCTCTCCGCCAAGCCCGATGATCAGCGTGCCTTCCTCCGTCTGTTGAATATGGTCGGTCTGCAGTAGATAGCGCAGCAACTGCTTGAACTCATCCGGCTCAATACCGCGAAATACCGGCAAGGTCAGCACCGCCCGCGCCAGTTCGGCAGGCTCCGCCTCGCCGATACTCTTGAGCGTGCTCATTGTCTGATGATAAAGGACGCCAATCGGCTTTCGGCGCAAATCCAGCGGCTCTACCCAGCGTTCGCGAACGTACAGCTCAATGACCGCGATTGCCCGCAGCAGTGTCCACGGCATCCGCGCAGGCAGCTGCGCCTCCTCATCCTCTTCTTCCGCGCAGAGAAACATCATCTCCGACGCCTGGTCACCTCGGCGGCCAGATCGGCCCAGCCGCTGCACAAAACTGGAGCAACTGTACGGCGCGCCGAGCTGTATGACCCGCTCAAGCTCACCAAGATCAATACCGAGCTCCAGTGTGACTGTCGCTGCAGCCACCGCTGGCCCAGGGCCAGAGCGAAGCGCTGCCTCCGTCTCCTCGCGAAGCATCGCCGATATGCTCCCGTGATGTACGTGGAACACGTCACGCTCCTCCCGCTTCGCGGCAATCCGGCGCAGCTCCAGCGTCGTCAGCTCGGCATCGGAGCGGCTATTGGTGAAGACGAGCGCTTTTTTTCGGTGGGTGTGATCATATATAAAACTGTAATATTGCTGCTTCGCCAGCTCTAGATGCTCAGCTTCCCGTTCATCCCGGGCATCCGGGAACGAAAAATGCTCCACCGACAGTTTTAATTTCCGCCCGCCCTGCGGAGACACCACCTCGACAGGCTGAGCGGTTCCCGCCCCAAGCCAGCGTGCCGCAACCTCGTAATCACTTAGAGTAGCGGACAGGCCAATTCGCCTCGGTGAACAGGAAGCCATTCGCTCTAAGCGGATCAACTGACTTAGCACCTGAATGCCCCGATCCGCCCCCATAAACGCATGAACCTCATCAATTAGGATGTACCTCAGATCATGGAACAAGGCGGGAATTGCATTCGGCCGATTCATGAGCAGCCCCTCCAGCGATTCGGGCGTAATTTGCAGGACGCCAGAGGGTCGCTGCATCAGCTTCGTTTTCTCCGCTTGGGAGACATCACCGTGCCAATGCCAAACCGGCACCTCTCCCTCCCGCAGCAGCTCGCTAATCCGCTCGAACTGATCGTTGATCAATGCCTTCAGCGGCCCAATATATAGAATGCCGACAGACCCGGAAGGACACTCGTACAGCTCCGTAAGTGCAGGAAAAAAGGCCGCCTCCGTCTTGCCAGAAGCCGTTCCAGAGGCGATCAACAGATGATGGCCAGTATCTAACAATACGCGGCAGGCCTCGATTTGCGCCTCGCGGAGGCTGTCCCATTTTTTGCGGTAAATGTATTCCTGGATAAACGGTGCCAATCGAGAAAAAAGAGAAATGCCGCTCATAGCTCAAACTCCGCCAGGAAATCGTCCAATTCATCCTTCTCCCCGCTCTTTCGGCCCCTCACACTGGCAGCATACTCCTGCTCCCGCTCCCCCATTAGCTCCTCAAACGAAAGCCCTTTATACTGATGCAGCATATGTAGCATGTCCATGAAATCCCGTACCACCTCACGGGTCGTTAGCAACTCCTCGGCACCCAGCCGATTCACCGCCGCCTGCATGAAGGCAACCAGTTGTTCATCCGTAAGCCGCGTCTCATAGCCGAAGTGCTGGGCATGAATGTCGCTCAGTTTTTGTAGTAATATTAGGATTTCCTCATGGGACAGCATGTCCAACTTTAGAATCGGCGAGGTGTACGTCCGGCGTGTACCACTGCTGTAGCGCCCGTCCATCAGCCGCGAACGCAGGGCATCATAACTGAACAGCCCTCTGCGCTCGTCCTCCACAAACTGTGGTGTACCTCCTAGGTAGATGCCGAGATGTTGGGCTTTGCCTTGCATTGTATCGTTGAACATCGTCAGCAGCTTCTCGTAATTGCTCTGACGGGAAATGCTGTTTGTGATTTTATACAAATTCACACCTTCATCAATAAACAGCAGAAGCCCCTTATATCCAATCCGTACCGCAAACTCTGCCCATAGCTTCATGTAATCATACCAATTGTCATCGTCAACGATGACGCCAACCCCAAGCTCTTTACGCGCTTCCGTTCGGGTCGGGAACTCCCCGCGCAGCCAGCGCAGCGCTGCCGCTTTCAGGTCATCGTCCTCCAGCTTGCAGCCTTTCCAATAAGCAGCGAGCACCTTGGCAAAGTCAAACCCATGCACCAGATTCTGCATTTCATTACACACTGCGTAAATCCGCAGCTCTACCGCTTCGTGCAGCGCCGGATCTCCGGGACGCAAGCCGGATGCCTGCATTTGTTCCTGCTGGAGCGAAGCGATCCACTTTTGCAGCATCGTCTCCAAAGCACCGCCGTCCGGTCTCGTTCGGGTAGATATATTCATCATGAGCTCCCGGTAGGTCGCCAGCCCCTGCCCTTTCGTTCCTACGAGCCGCCGCTCCGGCGACAGATCTCCGTCCGCTACGACAAACTCTCGATCCATAGCATAATTGCGCATCATTTGCAGCAAAAAGCTCTTGCCGCTGCCATACCTTCCGGTAATCAGACGAAAAGCCGCTCCACCTTCCGCGATGTTCTCCATATCCTGCAGGATCGAGGCTACCTCGGCTTTTCGTCCAACTGCAATATGTTCCAGTCCGACCCGAGGGACTACCCCCGCCGTCAGAGAATTCACCAGCGCCGTGGTAAGCCGTTTCGGAATCCGAATTTGCTTCACTCATATCACCTCATTGATTTGAACATATTTAGATATATTAAAAACCGCTGCCTCCAAGCATACTTTGGAGCTCTGCTCGGTACTCCTCCACAATCTCATCGCCATCGACGAGCAAGTCACCCATCCATTCCATGGATATTTCATTAATCTCATCGAGCAGCAGCTCAGGCATGGAGCCAGCCTGCTCGGCAATTCTGAATCGTGCCGCGGTATTCTCTCCATTAAGCAGAACGGAGAGCAATTCGCGATGAGCGCCGGAAAGCTGAGCAAATAGCTCACGCCATTCCTGGGAAAGCCCTGTCGCAGCAGCCTCGGCCGCGATTTCAACCTGCTTACCGCCTTCACTGCTAACTTCCTCATCCCGGCGCTTACTGTAGGCGCTCATAGACCCAGCACGAAGTACAGGCTCAATCTGAAGGCGCTCGAAATCGATCTCCACCTGCTCCTCTGCCATCAGCATATCCCGCACCTCATCCGATTCCCGCTGCAGCCTATGCAGCTTCACCGTATTTATCTTAACTTTGGACAGATGGACTCTGGCCTTCTCCACTTTGCGCTGCTCAAGATCTCTGTGCAGGTAACGGACAACCAGTTCCTCCACCGCCGGCTCGATCGTGATTCCCCTCAGCTTTCCCCTAAAACCTGCAAGCTCGCGCAGCTTGTTCTCGGTAAACCTGGCCAGTTGGGTCAAAAACGAACGCAATGGAAGGTGTTCACTGATCGGCAGGACACTTACCGAAATGCTGCGGCCATACAGCTCGTGATCATATACTGCAGTACGGAACAGCGGTCTGCTCACTTTTTTCTCGCGGGGCATAAAACGCTCCAGCAGCCTGGCCCCCTCAGATTTGAATAAATATGCGTCCACTATAGACACCACCTTCGGGACATAGAGCTGCAGATCCTTTCGCCCTTGCCCGGTATAAAAGCGACTCTTCTCCACATCATAGTCGATCATCGTCCGCAGCATGTCCCATGTCAGCACAAGCGGCTCAGCGGTAAACCTGCGTTTCCATTCCAGCTCCTTGAGCTCCCTGGATAAACCCCGTGGGAGCTTCTGAAGCGGTTCGGCAGGCGGCACCTCCAATTCGAACACCAGACTGTAATCATACAGCCATTCGCGTACATATCCATCCAGCTCCGGATAACGCTCGCGGTAAGCCAGCCAAACCCGACGCATCAGCTCATAGCCTTCCGCGGGTTCACTCCATCCAACTCCATGTATAAGCTCATACAAGTACACAAAAAGATACGATAAATCCGTATCCGGATACCGCCCGGAGCGTACCTCTCCCCGCCAATACAGATACCAGCGCAGTTGCCTCGGCTGCATTTGTTCATATGTGGGCCAGTATGCGTGAAAAGGGATGAACTCTGCCACTGCTTCGTTTTCCCACTCCAGCACCCGGGCTTGCTCGACAAATTGTCTTTCACGGGAGACATAGCGAAAATCGCGCTGCCAGTCCATTTCCCGTTCTTGATGATCCGAGCTGACCACAATGGATTTCGCCTGCTCCGGCCCCTGCTGTTCCAGCTCGATCTCAGCAAACGTAAGCTGATGCTCCTGTATTCTTCTTTGGTTATTATTTATATGATCAACGTGTCTATCCGCTCTATCGTTCATCGTCCACAGACCCCCATAGACTCACTACGACACTATTATACCACCAACACGAAAGTTTGTTCGCATTTTTCACAACGATTGAAGGACTATATTTCCTTATTGCTCTATGTCCTTCAGCAACTCATTTTCAATTTCTTCATCGCTCATATTAAAATCGTCTTTATCCTCGATTCCTAACTTTTCCTTGATTCGCTGAATATCGCTATACATCTCCCTATTCCTGATATACATGCTAAGCACCAATCCAAAACCAACAGATATGAGAGCCAGCGTTCCTGTAGGTCCTATAAATAGAGAAATCAATAAAGCAATAATAATCGCGACAATCGTGCCAATAGCACTCATTTTATTCCCCTCCTGTACTTGTTATTTGTTGTTTTAGACATATCCTCTGAAAAAAAGAGCGAGTTTGTGTTGGTCTTCCCACCATTAATCTCGCTCTAATCTTTATGTTAGCTTTATGCATGTTGATATTGATATTGCGCTTGATGCAGCCTGCTGTAAATTCCCCCGGCAGCAATGAGTTCAGCGTGCCGCCCTTGCTCAGCGATGCCGCTCTCGTCGATAACAATGATCCGGTCGGCATTTTTGATGGTCGCTAGACGGTGAGCGATAACCAGTGTCGTCCGTCCGATCGACAGCTCGGCCAGCGATTGCTGGATCGCCGCTTCGGTCTCCGTGTCCAGCGCCGATGTCGCCTCGTCAAGAATCAAAATCGGCGGATTTTTAAGGAACATCCTGGCAATAGCAAGCCGCTGCTTCTGCCCTCCAGACAGTTTAACGCCCCGTTCACCAATGACCGTATCCATCCCATCAGGCAATTGGCTAATCATCTCCTCCAGAGATGCCCGTCTCGCCGCTTCCCAGATTTGCTCCTCGGTGGCCTTCAGATCTCCGTACATGATGTTCTCTCGAATCGTGCCCGCGAAGAGGAACACATCTTGTTGAACGATACCGATATTTCTACGCAGCGACTGCAGCGTCATCTCTCGGATATCCATGCCATCCACCGTGATCCGTCCTTCGTTCACCTCATAGAACCTCGGCAGAAGGCTGCAAATCGTCGTTTTACCAGCGCCAGAAGGACCAACAAATGCCACCGTTTCCCCCGCATGTATTGACAGATTAATGCCATTCAGAATATTTCGATCCGGCTCATAGCCGAACGTCACATTTTCAAAACGAATATCGCCTCGCAGCTTATCGACCGCGACAGCAAGATAAAGGCCATAAATTCACCCAGCTCAATTTTCCCTTGGATATAAAACCAGGCCCCACACACCATGACAAAAATAGTAATCAGCCTCGTCAGCATGTAATTGACCGAGATGCTCTTGGCCATCGTCTTGTAAGCCATTAGCATCGTCTCGCGGTAATTCATGTTGTCAACTGCAAACAGCTTTTTCTCATGTTCTTCGTTCGCGAACGATTGCACAACACGAATTCCCCCAACGTTTTCCTCAATCCGGGCATTGAAATTGCCAACATTAGCAAACAACCTGCGGTAGGTCCTGGTCATCTTCCCTCCAAACACGATAATCAACCAAGCCATAATTGGGATGATGACCCCAGTAGGTGACGATATAGTTCAAAATAGTATTCAGTGCATAAACACATAGCAGCCCAACACTTGCAAGCACAATCATGCTCCAGTTTCCTCCCGGCAGCAGATCGTCGATAAATTTGCTTATGGCTAGCGGGAACCCAAGCTCCAAGACACCCGCGATGACCGCGCAGCTGAAATCCAGCAAAAATAAGCCTTTATAAGGCCGGTAATACGAAAAAAATCGACGCCACATTGCTATTATGTCTCCTCTTTACATTAGTTGACTTTACCTTGTTTCATACATGACACTTGTTTAAAGAACGATCGGGGAGAAATTTATTTTACGACAAAAAAAAGGGCTATTGCCATCAAGAAAAAAGGGAAGCCCAATAGAAAAAACGTAGAAGTTAACTTGTTTCTTAACTCTTTATCTTCAGCCGATTCAATCTTCCTATTGGCTCTCATTTGAACCCCGCTAATAAAAGTCCCGTTGAGAATGCCCGCTAGCAGCAGCATAATAACTCCTATTCCGCCCGTAATGTTTATAGCCAGCTTCCATTCCCAAAAGAAGCCTACGGATAAAGATAACAAGACACTTAGAGTTATTCCGAGCAGCAGCTTTTTAATCGTAATTCCTCCTATCTGCGAAAATGAGTTCATTCACCATAAATTTTTAGTAAAAATTATTTCGAGCGGAGCATTTTCTTGCATTAAACATCCGGCATCCTTATACCCAAGCTTTCTATAAAAGTGCTGTGCCTCTTCATCGGATTGCGTTGATATTCTATGTAAAAGTCCTCCAGATACGGATTGAGGAGTAACTACCATCTCTCCAAGATGAAGGCTTCTACATAGTTTATCCAATTGTAAACCATAGGACGCGGCACTCATAAATTTTCCAACCTCCAGGGGAACAAAATAAATGTTTAATCCATAGTTCTCTCCTTCGCTTTGACTAGTTCGCCACTAATGACGTTGAGGTCTGATATCTATACGGTTCTCCCCCTCGATTGACATGACTGAGTCCTTTAATCCATCATAATAGAACTTCCCCAGCTCCTTATCGTTCCCTTGAGCGTCCACAATTCCATAAGTAAATAAGCTAGCCATAAATTCATCTAAGAAATATACATAGCTTTTAAAATCTGGTTTCTTCCCCCACTCCCGGTTAGCTACGTGATCCATCTGCCACTTATGTATCGCGAGCCCTTCGTCATTGATTTCATAATAATGTTCGCTATAACCAGCAGCATTAAATGTAAACCGCAACGCTTCACCTTCTGGAAAGGTATAACGGAAGTCGTGATAGCCTTCTCCGAATTGGAGCTGTGGCGCTTCTCCATTTACTCTCGTTAGTTTGAGCGCAATTTTACGCGCTTCTGTAAGATCTCCTTGCATTAAAATTTCATATTGAGCCTGCCCTGTAGGGGTACGAACGATTACACGACCATTCTTAGCATTAAACTCAATATGCGCCCCAAACGTCTCCGTGATAAACCGAAGCGGCACATAGGTTAGGCCATTTTTATTAACAACCTCAGCATCTAATTGCATTTTTTTGCCGTTAACCGTAGCTGTCTTTTCTCCCACTCGAAGCTCAACTGTTGTGGTGTTATCTTTGTCATGGACCGAAGCGATTCTCGTCTTGGGATCATAAGCATAAACAAGCCATTCTTGGTCGGTCAATGCTCTTATAGGCACCCATATTCGTCCTCCCATCGTTATAGCATTATGCTGATATTCTCCATTTACGAAAACAGCAGGGGCTGCATATGCGGAAGAGCTCACAAAGAAGAAGCTTCCGAGGATTACGGAACCAATCAGGTATTTGATCCATCTTTTCAAGAACATCCCAACTCCTTTTTCAAATTTACAAATATTAGGACGTTAATATAGCGGAAAAGTTCCGTATCATTAAGTTCAAAGCTCTGTCCAAGTTGTTCTTACATAACCCATCTTCATACCTATAATCTCCATATTTCTATGGCTTTGGGTTAAAAAACCGGCCTGGCCAATTACGATATTGCAATGGGTTATTGTCGCTTCATATATTCTTCTTCGTATTAATGCTTGCTGAAGACCATTATTTCGGTATTCGGGCAATGTTCCAGCAAAAGTTAGAGACGCCACCGAATCCTTCATATACATGACACCTACGGCAGCCGGAATATCACTCTTCATGGCTACGAAAAATTTCCAGCCTGGTCTACCGCATAAAATGAGATTATTTTGAGCGACATGAGGAATGCCTTCATCGGGAAGTCCAGTACTCCGGCAATGAATAGTTGCATAGGTTTGAATTTCCTCTGCGGTAATCTCCCTGATCCTTATATCACTTAACTCAATAATAGAATCGTCTACTATTGGATAGTATAACGATGTATGGAATCCCGATTGATAATAACCGCGTTGGGCAAGTTCTTGTAATAGTGCCTGATTCACCCGCGATGGAACAATTTCAAATTGAACTTTTCGCTTTCTAGATTTATAAAATTCAACAATCTCGTCAAGTAATTCAATCTCATTAGTGTTAATGCCCTTTACCGTATTAAAAGCTGGCCAAGGCATTGTTTCACTATATAGCGCTAATGCGTTGCCAAACGATTTTATCTCAACACCCTCAGGATTTCCTGGTCTTTCTTGAATAGCTTTCATCCTGTCCAGCATATAATCCCGTTCAGACTTTTCTATTAAGTTGACTGTCTCTTGGGTTAAAGTTTGTGACATAGTGGAGCACCTCACCGTTTTGGATTACCCATAACCAAAGGTGGAATCCCTCGGCATTAGGGTTGTGACTATTTTAATATTCTTCGAGTTGTCTACATATTTTTTTCCAATCTTCCCATGCCTTTTTATATTCAGTAAAATCACTGGGGTGATGTTTTATGCTAAGCCCTATTCGGCAGTATAGTTGGATGAGTGTCTCCGCAATCAACCTTGATTTGTTTACTCGTCCCTGTTCAAGAGATTCATAAGCAGCAATTAGCGTCTCCTTATTAAGATCATCAGGCGAAGAACAAAAAGCATAAATAAAATCGTAAATGATAGGTCCAACCATAGGTGATGGATCAATTACACCAACCAAAGTTGAGTCATGATATACGAAATTATGAACCCCTGTATCTCCGTGCAAAAGGAATCGTTCTCCTTGCTCTAAGTCATTCGCAAACAAATGATCTGCTGTTGATTTAACAAGCTTGTAATCATCATTTGACAACTCGTTTCCGATATTTATTCTAGCTTCCTCAATACTTATATCATTGAATTCTTTCCATGACTGTCGCGGGTATTCTAGCCTTCCCCACATACTTTCGCCCTGATACTTAATATAATTATTGAATAAATCCTGAGTCAGTTTTTTTAGCCAACTCTTCTTTATTCCTCGATCTACATGTGTTGTACCTTCAATAAAAGAATAAACTAGATATGTACTGTCTTGTGATGAATGTAGGATATTGGGTAATAATATCGAATTTTTATAAACGCTCAACAATTGTTCTACTAATTGAATTTGCTTTGGGGAATCGTATTTCAAAATATATTTGTCGTCTTTAGATGATTCCACTCTTAAAACAAGCCCATCTGTCGTTCCTGACAATCTTCGTAGTCTAATGATTTCATCATTCATACCGTGTAGTCTAAATAGCTTATTAATTTCATTTAAGGTCGGTTCAAGTAACATTCTTTCTTCTCCTTATTCTCCACTAATCCATGCTTATTTTTCCTTTTCCATTAGAACTCGATGCTTTTGATTCAGGTCATCTAATGACCTTTGAAGGCCATCCATCCTCCTTAATCCCGCATATTGGTTTCCAATAATTCCTGCTAGTCCAATGAGAAGTACAATAACAAGAAGTAAATTCATATTTGTTCATCCCCTTTCAGAGCCTATTGAAGGTTTTCTTAGATCTTTTGATATTTTTGTTTTACCTTTGCGTCTAACGCTGTAATACCTCATTGCTGCAGGAACGCCCTTTATTTCAAGAACCCCTTTGTAAATCAGCTCCCTCAACCGGTATTCAAAATAAGAGTCCCCGATATACTGGTCGCAATAACCAAGGGCCTCTCCAATCACACGGGCTGCCTTAATAAACCCATTCCCTTCCACAGGAGGACTTATCTTGTCTAACTTCTCCAATAAATATTGATCGTAATAATCGTCAGGCACCCCAATCACTGCATCTTCCCGCCAAATACGCAGGACTTCCCCCTGCTCCGTGATCGCCTTCCATTCCTCAGCCAACCGATTGATGTCAGTACTCGGATTACTGCAGTCATCTACGCGAAGAAATACTTCCTGAAGCCGATCGGATGGAATTTCCTTCGAGTACATATAAACGATGGTCGTTTCCTTGTGCCTATAAAGCTCTTTA
Organism: Paenibacillus lentus; assembly: GCF_003931855.1. Taxonomy (NCBI): domain Bacteria; kingdom Bacillati; phylum Bacillota; class Bacilli; order Caryophanales; family Paenibacillaceae; genus Paenibacillus; species Paenibacillus lentus. The sequence continues at coordinate 4,116,255 of NZ_CP034248.1, forward strand.
CAAATTTCACAAGTATCATATACCGCGATTGTATTGCTGCTACCACGCAACAAATAAAGCGCATGCCTCATTCCCACCTGCTCGATGACACTGTTCCCCGTCCAGACAATAACTTTTGCCTGTTTAGGAATGTGCTCGAGCTTATTTAGAAGCTCATTATATTCTTCTTCAAATTCGGTGTAATCGATATAAGCATCCGTAATATTATCCCGGAACCAATCGCTTCGGGCTTTTCTTCCTTCTAGCGCGTCCAAATCTCTTAACGGGCCAATCGCGTAATTTTCTCCAAACGTAATCATCTTATGCGTATCCGCCCAGCCAAGTGCTTTTAATGCCTGTCTTATACTTCCTGAAAAAGAGTCGCCAAATGCAATATGGACATGGGTACAGTTCGGCACAGGATCCCAGAATGTTCTTTTTTCCTGAAATCTCATTAAATCATCATAGTACTCAATTAAATTAGCAACAGCAGTTTCATGCGATTCCTTCTGTTCTTTAAGCAGTTTAATCTCCGCTAAAATAAATCGCAAAAATGCCTTTGCTTCATCAGCTCCTATGTGATCCAATTGTTTTGTATTCATCTCTTTTTAACTCCCGATATATTTTATTCTCACAGTTGTGCTCTTATTTTTATGTAGCGAATTAAATCGTACATGCTAATGCCAATCAGACAACCTACGAAGTTTAGAATAATATCATCAACATCAAAATAACCAAGCATAGTAATAAACTGAAGAGACTCTATTCCTACTATACTAGCTAAGCAAACCACGCTTGTAACATATTTTCTGCGAATCCTTGTAAGACCTGATATAAAAAAACCCAGCGGAACGAAAGGTACTATATTTCCCAAAACATTAAACAACACATAATCACTATTTATATTTCTTAAATATGATTTAATACTCCGAAATGGAGTCAGGTTATAGTTCCAATACCCCTGATTCCTATTCTCTTGTATTGAAATAATTCTATCCACAAATGATTCATTAAATTTGAACACCACAAAAGATAATAGCAAAAAAATATAACAGAAAAATAATATCTTCCATGCTCTTGAATTCACTAGGGAACCTCCGGGATCTTAACACTTAATAGTAACCATTATATTTTTAATCCTAAGCCCTTTCTAAACTCTTCAGCATTTTCACTGTGAGGGTTTAATCCATCCTTCTTATTAACTACGAAAGGCAGCCACTGCCAATCTTCTCCACCCACAAAAGCAAGCCTCGACCATCTGTCAAGAAAATCAATATAATTTCTTCCTAGCGTATATCCGTGCCCATTCCCATCATCATGACTTAAATATACAACTGGTGGATCCTCATCCCCATTTAGATCAAACGCGATATAGTCTCCGTTCCCTACACTTAAAAAAGCCAACTTATTATGCCAAACTCTATCGTATGGATCATTGGGATTAAAGAAAACATTTTCGACCCATTCCTTCCTCTCTTTATCCAAATCAACCATCAGGTTTAATCCCAAATGAGGTGTCCCCCCGAATATTTCCCTTAAATTATCAGGCAAGCTATATTCATCGGGTAAAAACCACCAAAAACTAAAGTTAGACGAAAACTCTAACATCGCTTTTCTGAAACTATACGGCAGTCTGGATCCTAGCTCTTCTTCAACTTTTAAAATATCAATTTCTCTTGCGGGTCCATCAATTACTAATTCCGGGACTTTACCACCAATTTCAATAATCCTATTTGAAGTAGCACTGATTCTAGCTTTTAATAACCCAAAGTCCATGAATATCCCTCCATTTCAATCGATGTTATTTGCAATATCAACCATTCGCATAAATAGCCCCAAAATTATCGTGCGTCTAACTTGATCCAATATCGACAAATTCCATTTGTTATGGAATCAAGCTCCCCAGCATTTCTTTCTATTACTTTCCTGGAGGGTTCATTGATTTCATCGCAAGTAATTAATAGCTCATAAATACCTCGTTTAGTTGCTTGCTCAATCATTTTGCTGAGAACAAGCTTCCCATATCCCTTACCTCTCTCAGTTGGCCTAACGATGTACCCAACATGGCCTCCATACATAAGCAAACTCTCATTTAATTGATGCCTGAGCTTCCCGTATGCCACAGGTCTATCATCAACATACAACCAATAAATCGTCTCAGGCACATAACCTTCAGGGAGTTCTATTCCCTTCAAGCTTTTAACAAACTGCGGCAAACTTCTTTTAAATTCTTCAAAATCATGATCCGGAAAATGGGGTGTAAAACCATTCTCCCCTTGGCCTATTTCTTGTATCATCTCAAAAATATCTTGACCTTCTGCTTCTCTCAGCTCTTTTAATTCAACCTTCATCAAAATAACCTCCCTTGCAATGTTCTGCCCTAACAATACCTGGTTGCGCACATCCTACTTCCAAATTTCCATGCGTTCATCCAAGTTTGACGTGTGTAATTCTAGTTCAATTCCATCGGGATCCAAAAAATTAATACTCCAGCCTTTACCTCTCTTTATCGGGCCTCTTACAATAGTTACGCCTTTTCTCTCAATCACGCTTACTGCTTCCTGAAAATCATCTTCGTTTATATAAAATGCTACGTGATCGACGCCCATACCTTTTTCTATTTTCTTATTCAATCCTGGTCTTTGAATCAGGCAGATCCAGGCCGATCCCCACTCTAGATAAGCATCCGCTTTTCCTTGATGCCTCAATTTCATCATCAATAAATTACAATAAAAATCCAATGACCTATCCAAGTCACTTACATTTATCGTGACATGACTGAAGCCGACGACATTCATACTTGATTCCCCTTCTTAAGCCCGTTTCCTCATACCCTTCTCGTTTTAGACCGACTAAAATCGGTTCATATAGAACATCAACAAGTCTCCTTCACCTGTTTTCCTAATTGCAAAAAGACCCAGCCTAGGTGCTCTTCTCTTAGGCTGGGTCGTTTGTTGTCTAAGCTTCTTCCATGATTATACATCTGTAAGCCAGGGGACGGTAGACCCTATTGCGACAAATATACATCTTAGGGAAATTTAGTTTATCCGTATTTTAGAAAACAGCCCCCACTTGGACAGCGCATAACCTAGGCCGGGTTGCTTATTAACTTAGTTTCTTCCATGATTGCATATTTATTAACCATCAGACGGTAGGCTCTCAGCTCGACTTCCGCATTCAAAGTATTGTTATTGAATAAAATGTTTAATATAGGTATCATTATTATAACCATTGGCAATCTTAACCAATTTCTTGATAGGGGAAAATTAAAATGAGCTCAAGCTTAAAGCTTTACGCATCCATTTATCTCGTTCGAATAAAGAATATCACATGGCGTGACTGCGTTATAACACTGTTGCTCCTCCTTTTTCTACCCCGTGGGATGTATCAGTTCACTACAATGTTAGCTGCCAAAGGCTTCTCACCCTCATTTATTACGGCAAGTTGGGGGATATTTGGCATGATCGTCGGCATCAGTCTGTTTGCCGCCAGCCTGATGATGGCGGAAATGCGATTCTTATGGTCGCTAGGACGAGGTCCTGGCTTTTTAACATCATATATGCTTTGCAAAAAGTCCCCCATTGTTCTAGCGATTGTCTGGATACTGCTTGGTCAGTTGTTCTGGTCCCCGTCTTATAGCATCGAACTAGCATTCCTAATGCTGTTTCTTGGACTCTCTTGTGCAGAACTGGTAGTCTATTGCTTCGTAGCGCTTAGAGAAATGACGAGAAAGCGAAAAACCAGAGCGCTGTCTTTAGCATTACTGATATTAACCCGTACTGGCTCTTAATCTTTCGATTATGATGCTGCCCATTATATCTGTGGTCCGGTTGATTGTTGCAATTGTCATTACCGCTCTGCAATACTACGCCGCTTACCGAGCGTCACACTTCACTTGGCCACTCATGATAAGCGCAGCGCCACCGGCTGAATCCTGCGCCAAACAGCATATCCTGTCCCGCTATCCGTTACTTCGTAAAGAGATTTATTTTTTAACCCGCTTCAAAGATATGTTTCCTTTACTTATTTCCGTATGTTTATTACAGCTCTTTACCTATTATGCAGCAGTTGATACCACGATAGTTGTCCCGGTAGGCGCAGCCCTATTGCTCTGGCTGATCAGCGACGTTTGGGTGATCGGAAGCTTTGTTAACGAAGGCAGGGGACTAGCACTATACACCGCTACCTTGGATGCCTGGCGTAGAGGATTAAGGGCAAAATGGCTTTTTTATGGGGCAATAGGCATAAGTACATCAATCGTTCACACCTTAGTCTGGCAATCCCGCTTAGCCTGGTCTTGGACGGCATGGTCGTTTCCCTATTTATGTGCGCAGAGCCTGTTGCTCACTTCCACGTTTATTTCATTCAGTTTGCTGGTTGGATACCACTTTACAACTCAAGGGCGTATTTCACTGCACGCTCAGTTGTTAATTACACTTTGCATGTTTTTGCTAATATACTTGCATCACGCGCATCTAGTTTTATTTTTATTCATCTCCGTAGCTATACAACTCGGATTCTATCAACTTTACCGCCGTATACCTAGCAGTCTTCCTGTCAAATTTCCAATATGAGGAGAGAATAATAATGATGAAAAAAAATTTAGCGCTGTCCCTTCAATTGAAGCAAGTCAGCTATGCTTACGAAGGCAAGCCCATCCTGCACAACATCGACTGGACCCTGCAGGGAGGAGAAATTACAGTCTTGCTCGGCCCCAACGGAGCAGGTAAAACGACGCTATTGCATTTGCTAGCAGGGATGAAGCCGGCACAGCAAGGTAGCATTTTACTCAACCAACAAGTAGTGCATTGGCAGGACCAGCAATATAAAAAACGTATTGGCTATATGATGGAGTTTCCGTTTCAGTATCCGTTTCTAACCGTGATCGAAATAATGCGACTCATCGGCCAACTGCGCGATGTCCCCACTGGTCAACTGGAGGAATCTATACAGTACTGGCTCAAGCATTTTTTGTTAGAATCCTACAGCAACTACCCGATTGGCGCTTTATCTCAAGGAACAGCCAGGCGGGTCGCATTAGCATCTCAGCTGCTGCACGAACCAGATATCCTTCTTCTGGATGAGCCGACCAATGGACTTGACCCAGATCAAGTCATTATCGTGCGTGATACATTACAACAATATTGCTCGCGGGGGGCTCTTATCCTCTTATCCACCCATATCATGGGACTGGCGGAAAAACTTTCGCATCAAGCTGCTATTTTACGAAATGGACGTATTGTATATGCTGGCGAGTCTGATGGAGATTTGGAAAGTCTATATGTAGCAAGTAAATAGTCTGCAGATTATTGTTGAAAGAAAGCTCACCAACAGCTCTCAGTTCTGCCAAGAATACCTACAAAAATCCCAGCAGGAAAGATCCCGCCAGGATTTTGTTAAAAAACGATCAGAATTCAAGTCAGAATTTTAAAAGGATCATTTACCGCTTCCGCATTATTAATGAATCTCCAAATAATCAATGTAAGCATCCCATGTTCCGTTATCGGCGGTTACCACGAGTTCAACCTCTTGATTTCCTGTCCCATGGCTTACATTATTCAGGGTATAAACCGCAGGACTGCTTCCGCCGAAATAGAAGGTCCCCTTCGTCTGTCCCCCGATTTTCAAATCGACTCTGGCCATATTGGAGTTATTAGAAGCCCCCCGGAGTGAAAAATTATGAGTGTCCGTCGTAAAATTCTGCGTAAATTTCACGGAATCATTGTTAGCATATAAAGCGACTCCGTTGAACGGCGAGCTGATATTCCCAGTGTACTGACCGCTTTTTCTCATACTTTCGGCTTCCACTTTCGTTCCTGTGCCTGGGGAAGGAGCTGGGTCGCCGTCCGGTGCAACAGCCCGACCAGTGCTTGGCGAGATCATGCCCGAGCAAAGGCCGCGACTTTTGAGGTTCTGTGCGATCTGCGGGATCGCTTGAAGTGTAGTTTGGTACTGCTCGTGCATCAGGATCACATCGCCGTTTTGCATTCGCCCCGCTGCGGCTACAATCTGGGCAGTACTGGCACCATTCCAATCCTGAGAGTCAACGTTCCACAACACTTCGGTAAGATTATTTTGATTCAAGATGGATTTCAAAGTCGCATTAGTCGCGCCGTATGGCGGACGAAATAGCTTTGGAGCAGTTCCCGTAATCGACTGGATCGTCTGCTGCGTCCGAGTGATTTCCGCAGATATCTGCGAGCTGCTCATTGACGTTAGGTTCGGGTGTGTATAAGAATGATTGCCGACCCACATGCCCGCGGCCACTTGATCTCGTACAAGAGACGGGTTATTCTGCACGTTTTGCCCGACGTTGAACATCGTTGCGCGCAATCCGGCTTGCTTCAACGCATGGAGCAGATTTGTCGTGTTATTAGGATTTGGACCATCGTCGAATGTCAGGGCTACGTAACCATTCGGGCAATTCGCATCGGCAGCATTGGCGGCTGGCACCATTGGAATGGAAAACAACGTACTGAAAAGCGCAAAAGCCAATGCACCTTTTGCTAGTTTTGCTTTGAACATCATAATACCTCCTCGCGATTAAATACTAATATAGTTGTTCCGTCATTTCGAACCACTTCAATCAAGCCGGGGTATCCACAAAATCCCGGCGGTTTAGATCCCGCAGGGATTTTACTTGGAATAACTCTCAGAGTTCAAATCAAAACTCAAAAGAATCATTTACCATTCGTAGATTTTAATGAATCTCCAAATAATCAATGAAAGCATCCCATGTCCCGTTATCGGCGGTTACCACGAGTTCAACCTCTTGATTTCCTGTCCCATGGCTTACATTATTTAGAGTATAGACCGCAGGACTGCTCCCGCCAAAATAGAAGGTTCCCTTCGTCTGTCCGCCGATCTTCAAATCAACCCTGGCCATGTTCGAGTTATTCGAAGCCCCGCGGAGTGAAAAGTTATGAGTGTCCGTCGTGAAATTCTGCGTGAATTTCACCGAATCATTGTTGGCGTATAAAGCGACTCCGTTGAACGGCGAGCTGATATTCCCAGTGTACTGACCACTTTTTGTCATACTCTCGGCTTCCACTTTTGTACCTGTACTTGGATTTGTACCGCTGCCGCCGATTGTAAGTGTATTACTGTACACATTCGCACTTCCACTGCTTTGATAACCTTCTACTGTGAGCGCAACTTCGTACATTTTGCCCATGGTCATCCCTAAACGTTCCCACGCCTTAAAATGCTCACTAACGGATATGGTTCCACTTGTGCGCTTCGATGTCCGGACACTCCAATACTGCTTGAAAGTTGCCGTACCTTTAATAGAAGGCTGATTGACTCTGGTCGTTTCATAGATATCATAAGTTCCGCCGTCTACATTAATGGTGCCCTTTGGCGATGCTCCCGGTGGACGCCAGCTGCCCCAGCTATCGACGATATAAAATTCTACAAGCGGGTCAACCGTCCACCCGTAAACAGTTAAATATGAATTACCGTTTGGCTGATAAGTTGCTCCGTACGTTATTGACATATTTCCAATCTGCTGATGTGTCTGAGTCTCGTTGAATTTCTTGCCTTTACGGAATAGAATATTATTGATATTGCTCCACTCGGCACTGAACGTACCGCCGCTACCGAGGACCATAGTTCCGTTTCCACTATCCTTCCAGTATTCATAATCGTAACCGTCATGAGTGCCGACGGAATTACTAGTAATCGTTTGAGCATGTACTACTCCAGGCAATGTAAGTACAAAGCAAAGTAAAAAAGCAACAAATAACTTCATTCTCTTTTGTTTCATTGTTACTCCTCCTTTTTAGCTAAACTATTCCTTAGCGTTTTCATTAGCGTAACTATGCTGCAACGCAGCCCGTAGTAGGTCACACTGATAAATTATCACTTCCTTCCATTATTGTAATTGGAAGGTATTTCAAATTTTATTTTATCAGATGGTTCCTGCCCATTCTTGTAATAAACTAAAGTTCATATCGTCAAAAACTTAGGTTTTTGTCCAATTTCGGCGGGATGAGGTATATTTATTTTTCGAATAGTCAAAAAAGTAAAACCCGTACCTAATTGGTACGGGTTGCTTTAACTCCGTGCTCAAATAACACCTGCTTCAATTACAACATCATACTTAATACCCGTGGAATGTTGGACAATGAACTTTGCTTCTCCACCGCCCCAAGCTCAAAGGCAACCTTGGGCATTCCATATACAACTGAGGATTGCTCATCCTGCCCAATCGTTCTGGCGCCTTTGCGCTTCATGGAGAGCAGCCCTTTGGCTCCGTCATACCCCATACCGGTCAGAATAATGCCGATTGACTGGCTTCCGGCCTCCTTGGCCACCGATTCAAATAGCACATCAATCGAGGGACAGTGCCGATTCACCTTCTCCCCGTGAAAGCACTCCACCTTGAACTGATCCCCGGTTCTTCTGACACGCATATGCTGATCGCCTGGGGCAATAAGAACTTTCCCCTTTTCAATCCTATCTCCGGTTTCCGCTTCTTTTATATGAAAGGGAAAGGTCTTGTTCAATCGTTCCGCGAACATTTTCGAGAACATCGGGGGGATATGCTGAACAATGACGATACCGGGTATGTCGTGTGGAAGCGATTTTAATATCGCTTGTATCGCCTCTGTTCCACCTGTAGAAGCACCAATGGCAATCAGTTTCGTCGTAGTCTGCTTTGAAGCAGCCGACTTCATAGTAGCCATTGAAGGATTGCTGCCTGCAACCTCTGACATGGAGTTCTTTACAGGATGTACCATTTTAGCTTTGGAGGCAATCTTAATTTTCTCGATCAGTTCTTCTATAAAGTTCTCTACATTAGATAGTTGAGAATCCGGCTTGGATATAAAATCAATCGCACCAGCATTCAAAGCATCAAACACAGATGTACTGATAGCACTTACCACAATTACCGGAAGCGAATATTGGGGCAGCAACCTCCTGAGAAATTCAATCCCATTCATTCGCGGCATTTGAACATCACAGATCATAATATTCGGATGATATTTCAAAATTTTATCCCTCGCCTCGTAGGGATCCCCTGCCGTGGCAATTACTTCTATTTGAGGATCGGTCGTAATCCCTCTGGAAATGACTTCGCGAAATACCATAGAATCATCCACAACCAGAACCTTGATTTTTTCTCCCACCAGCATACGGGCAACACTCCAAATCGTTACTCTTTTCGATAAACGGCCGGCATCACATATTTGAACCTGGTGTCTTCTCTATTTATAGTTTCAGAGTGCCCAATAAATAGATATCCTCCGGGCTCCAAACTGTCATAAAATTTACGGATCAAATTCATTTTTGTGTCAGCGTCAAAATAAATCATCACATTCCTACAAAAAATAACATGGAATTTCTTCTTGAACGGAAACGACTCCATTAAATTAAATCGTCGAAACACAACTTCTTTCTTGATTTTGTTTGACACTTCATAGTGGTTGTCCGCATGCCGTTTAAAATAGGAATGCCTCCATCGTTTCGGCAATAGAGCGACTGCTTCACTGCTGTATATTCCTTTCTTGGCTCGATTTAACACCTTCTCGGAAATATCCGTTGCCAGAAGCTGCGTATCCCAGCCAATTCGTGCACTTCCAAGATATTCATCAATCAGGATAGCCAAGGTATAAGGTTCTTCTCCCGAAGAACAACCGGCGCTCCATACCCTCAGATCTTTATCCCTAACCCTGGGCAATAGAGAGGAAAGAACGGTATCCCTGAAGTAGTTGAAGTGGTCTGCCTCCCTCATAAAGAAGGTATGATTGGTTGTCATCTGATTTATAAAGGTTTTGGCAGCCTCCCCACTCTTATCAGCTATGATATAGTCCAAATAATCTGAAAAATTATTGATATTCAGCCTTTGCATAACCTGGCCCAATCTTCCCACAACAAGAATCTTTTTTTCATTATTCAGGTGAATTCCATAATTCACCTTGATGAAGTGGGCAACTCGCCGAAATTCTTTATCCGATATTTCAAACATACTTTCACCCCACAGTAAACGGAAGAGAGAGCCATTGGACTCTCTCCGCACCTCAACCCTTAATATTTGCCGAATTCACTGTCACTTAAATCAATTTTCGTAGGTTTAGCAACTGCAGCATCGCTGTTGGATTCGTTATTAGATTGATATCCAGCTTTCTTTTCAGACATTTTCTCGAACAATTCCAGGAGCTCAGGACTGATATCTTCAATTGCTTTATGGGAACCGCCCTGGCTTTTTAAATTAAACCGGTTGACCTGCTCCTCCAACAGAGCTGCCTGACTAGCCAGTTCTTCACTTGTAGCTGCACTTTCTTCCAATGTAGCCGAGTTTGTCTGCACTACCTGAGAAACCTGCATGATACCTTGATTAATCTGATTGATTCCGATGGACTGCTCATTAGATGCCGTAGCGATATCACCAATGAGTGTGGCAACCTTTGCAACGTCATCAACAATCTGTTGGAGCGCATTTGCCGTTTCATTCGCAATTTTCGTCCCGCCCTCGGCCTTTTTAATCGACCCTTCTATCATTTCGGTCGTTTCCTTGGCTGCATTTGCAGATCTTGCAGCAAGATTCCGAACCTCTTCGGCGACGACTGCGAAGCCCTTGCCGTGTTGTCCGGCTCTTGCCGCTTCAACAGCCGCATTCAAAGCCAATATATTCGTCTGGAAGGCAATCTCGTCAATGACTTTAATAATTTTTGAAATATTTTCCGAAGCCAGATTGATTTCGTCCATGGCGCTTAGCATTTCCTTCATTTGATTGTTGCCGATAATCGCATTTTGTTTCGCTGCTTCTGCAAGCTCGTTGGCTTCATTCGAAGAATCTGCATTTTGACGGGTTTGTGAAGCAATCTCTTCAATAGAGGCCGTCAATTGTTCCACAGAGCTGGCTTGTTCCGTTGACCCTTGCGACAAAGAAACACTCATTGCGGACACTTGCTTCGAACCTGTAGCAACCTGCTCAGCTGCATTTTGAATACTACGTTCAAATCCCCATCGGCAATCTTATCTGCTGAGTCAACCAGTTTTCTAACTGGCTTGCTGATCATTCTGGAAATGAATATGCCAAATCCAATATATACTATCATTATCAAGGCAATAACAATAACCATAATAATACCGGTTCTTTCCGTTTGAACCGTCAGTTGTCTAGATATCTCGGCCCCATTTTTCTTTCTTAAATCAAACATATCCTGGATGGCATTCTCAGTATCCCTTGCGTATTGGTCTCCTTCAGTTATAAGCATAGCTATCGCCTGTTCATTCTGGCCAGAGAGCGACAGGTTGATAACCTCGTCCCGGGCCTTATTGTATTGCTCCAAATTATTCCGCAATGACATATAAGCTTCATATGTATTCTCTGTTTGGATGGAATTCCCAAATTTATCGAGGTTACTCTCCATTACTTTTTCTATTTGTTGAATTTCATTATTTAGCGCTTTTTTCTCTTCTATATCATCCGTTAGCAGAATATTGGTCAGTCTGACCCGGATACTATTAAAGTCGATACCGGCTGAACCCAAATCTCCAAGTGACACGCCATAGTTTTCGTATAAATGCGTATAATCCTTATCCACACTCTGCATATTCCTTAAACCGAATACACCCAAAGCACCCGCTAATATAGATACAATGATAAATGACGAAATTAATTTTGTCGCTATTTTCATATTTGAGCATTTTGCATAATTCCCTATTTGAGAATTGAATAGCAGAACCTAGACCTAGTTGGTGGTGCATTTTCAGCTAAATCCACTCGGTTTTCAAAAATGGGCAGACCTGCAGAATTTTCTGCGCATTCAAAATTTTAAGCAGCGACTTTTCTGTATTTCTGAGCCATTGCCAGGGCAGAAGCCAGCAATACAATTGCATTTAAATATTGGTGAGTTATGACTTTCTCTATGCCCCAAACATGCATGGCGTCTGCGGTCAAATAGGTTTTCATTCGGGAGTTGCAGCGTTCTACACTCGTTCTTTCTTTGTAAAGTTCTTGCCAACGTTTCGTGTTCCGGTGCGGACTTGAATAACGGCGCAAATCGCTTTTTGTATCAACCTTGAGCACCATTCCATAGTTGGAAGATGAACAGGCTGCCATCCCCAGCGGACAATCCACCTTGCCGGTCGCATGGGGACACCGGAATTTCAGGTGATCGCCATCTACTCCCCAGTATGTCATGGCAAAACCCATGGAGCAGCAAGGTGTACCGTTAGATGTTATACCTGCAGGCGGTTCCTTCTCATTGCGAAGATTCATCGGGATAATCGCTTGCGCTTTGAGCTTCCGTGCCGCTTCATAGTTTTTAAGTTGGTCATACCCAGCATCAAACACAAAGAACTTCACTTTCGCATCGGCAGCCACTTGTTCCATAAGAGCGGGTGCCAGATCACCGTCATTGACATGAGCCGGTGTAACCGAGAGGGCCAGGGGCAGTTCGCTAGCGGTGTCGACAGCAAGATGAAGCTTATAGCCGAACCACTTGACCTTGTTACCAAAGGAGTCAAACTTCGCGCCCCAGTTGGCATTCCCCGTCAGCTCACTTTTGCGCTTCGGCTGTTTCTTCTCGTAGGCATGGATCGCTGCGCTGTCCATCGCCACGTGACTTCCATCGATGATTCCTTCCTGCTTACAGCGTGTGACGAGATCCTCAAACAGACGTTTTGCCAATCCCTTATTCGTTAGCTCAGTGAAAACGCGGCTTAATGTGGCGATTGATGGAGCTTTTCGATCAAGCCTGAGTCCGCATTGGTAACGGAAACGAAGATCCATATCCAGACGACGATGCAAGCCACTAAATGTATCCATGTTCTCCAGCGGCGCTGCAAGCAATGCGCGAAGAATCCCTTGTCGGCAGTGCCCATCGGCACCTCGGGGTGAATGACTTCTCAAATCTTTAGCATATGGCCGTAAGTCCAGGGCACTGAAGAAGATAGGCAAACGTTCTTTAAATTCAAGTTTTTGAAGTTCTTCAAAGGAAAATAGACTTTCTTGTAGAATATACATAGTGACTTCTCCCCCTTGGGTTTTCTTGTTTTGTCACTTGAAAACTTCTCCAAGTTGGGGTGAAGTCCTTTTTTTATGTTTGAAAACCTTTGTCTAGCAAGGGCTCAGGTTAATGCAAAATGCTCAATTAAATATCTATGCTGTTTGAATCAAAAAATACTTTACACAGGTATGTACAAATCATTCTTAGATGATCATATGAAGAAATACAAAATGACCCAACCAAAATTGCTCTAATCTTGGCTGGGTTGGCTACAGACGGCATAAAAGTAAGTTGGTTTTATTTTTATTTATGCCAATAAAAAGTATAATGTGAGTGCTGGTAAAAGCCTAATGACTTATAAAAATGATCATCGGAGATAACATACGCTTTTCTCGCCCCTAGGGTGCCACATCTTTTCAATGCCTCCAAAAGAACCGCTCTCCCCAGCCCCTTGTTTCGATATTGAGGGATAGTACACACTGGCTCGATATAAGCATAATCCGTATTCAAATTGTACCAGCAACCACAATAGGCAACATACTCACCCTCTTCATTTTCTGCAACAGTATGCAAGTATGAATTTAGATGAGGCGCTGAAAGCATTCTTTTTTGCTGATTAATAGTCGTTTCATCATTGGGCATCATCCCATCATGTCCAAATCCCAACCATAGTACTTTTTGATGTTTATACAAATCACTTTTAAGATCAAGGCTTTTTATTACGATTCCTTGAGGGATAGCATACTCAAAGCAAAAACTTTCGAACGTACACTCAAGTATGTTTTCTATGTTGTTATTTCTTTCAAATTGATAACTGCGTAATAAATCTATTGTTTTCGTATCCGTATCATTAACTGCAATTCCAAGGCCATCTCCATCGCTGAAGTTATTTACGGCATATTCTAATACATTTTTTTCAAGACCTGAATACCCTTTCTTAACTGCAAAAAATGCCTCGCCAAAATAATGGTCATAGGTTGTCATACCTACTAATTCATTGTTATTAAACCATAATCCTATTTTATTTGATAATTCATTATTAAAATCAGGGTGAAACACCATCCATTCCCATCTGGACCAATTCCAATTCATATGCCTGCGGTCGTCTTTAGATATTTCTATCAGGAAGTTACAAACTGTATCGTAATAAGAATGATCATAATTTCTAAAAATGGTTCTCATTAATTCTTCCTCCATACAGTAGTTCTACATGAGCATTCTAACTACCCTTGTTTTGTTACAGGGAATCTTAACACGGTTTTCAGTAATCATTTCTTTTTTCCACTTTTATTTTCAATAATAAGACTGTTAAGTCCTCGTCAATCATTTGTTTTATTGAATTCAATTCTTGATAGTCATAAGTTCTTAAAGTACGCTCACCTACTCGATAAACTGCTAGTATTTTGGTTTCTTCCGTTTCTAAACCAATGGGTCCACTACCAATGGCATAATCCCAGGTACTAATAGTTCCTCTTATGGAGAATTTAATGTCATCTATAGTATGAGGGGGGATGTTTCCTGATGGAGAATATAAAAAGAATGATGGATTATCGCTACTAGGGTTTATAATTCCAAACCCCATATGACCTTCTTCAATTTCATTAGGACTTAATCCATAGGACATTTCAGTTAGATGAATAGGTTCAGTACTCCCGTTTTTATACCCCTCAAGCCAAACAGTTACCCAACTTTGATTTGCATATGGTAACTTTAGTTTATAATCAAATAAAATCCCCAAACCAATTTGTTCAAATACCCGTTCGTTTTCTGAGTTGATATTCGCAGATATATAAGCAATTTTCTCTTCTTTATTAATTTGATTGCTGCACCCAGCTATAATTAAAAATAAAGCCAAGAGCATCGTTGACGAAATAATTAAATGATTTTTTCTCATACCGCTCCTCTTTTCGATTTATCAATAACTAGATCAGATCCTCGTAATTCACTAATTCAACATAAAAGAAATCTGATGAAAAGATCAGTTTCTCCTCTCACTTTTATTTCTTTAATATATAATCTCAACTTTCGCAGAGCGAAAATCGGCTTACTTGCTTGATGTGATTAGATAAACCCTGATTAGAATATGGATGTTGCAATAATAGAAAAACACCGCTTCATTTGGTAAAGTGAGAGTGTCGAATCAATCACTACCATACAGAAGAGGTGTCCTCTACATGATAGAGCAAAGCATATTACAAAATCAACTTCCAAATGAAATTAAACCCGCTTTTAAAGAGCTGAAAGTATTGCAACATTTAAGAACAGCTGGATTTAAAAAGAGATTTGGTTATACCTGTTCGTTTTTATTCCAGCTTGTCTTTGTCCTTTTGTTTCACCACAAAAACTGGTTCCGCCTGTTGGAAAGCGAGAAAGGTGATACGTTTCCTGGGAAGGATGCGATCTATCGATTCCTGAATCACAGCGGCTATGCATGGCGCAAATTTCTGTCATTGCTTAGTTCCTCCACTATCGATAAAATTCGCCCACTGACAGGTGAAGATCGCATGTCTGCATTTGTTGTTGACGACTCCATGTTTGAGCGCAATCGTAGCAAGAAGGTTGAACTGCTTTCTCGATTTAAAGATCATGCAACGGGTTCCTTTTATAAAGGATTTCGGATGCTTACGCTAGGCTGGTCGGATGGTCATACGTTTATTCCCGTTGACTTCTCCTTGCTAGCTTCGATGAAATCGCAAATAAATGGGATCATGCAAGGGATCGACAAGAGAACGTCTGGCTACAAGCGTCGGGTCGAAGCTTTGCTTCCTGCTCCTGAAATTATTCCATCGATGATTGATCGTGCGCTTTCCGCTGGTGTGCAGGCTTCATACGTGCTAATGGATAGTTGGTTCACACATGCTCCATTAATCCAAGCCATCGTTGATCGAGGCCTAGATGTGATCGGCATGGTCAAAGCGGATAAGAAGCGTTATCTTGTTGACGAACGCCGATTATCTTTGCAAGAACTTTATTATGAAGCCATCCCTGTTCAAGGAAAAAACAAGGGAATCTTACGCTCTATCCGTACCGAGTTGTCTCCAGGGATTCCAGTCATGATGGTTTTCGTGCGTCACCGCTCAAAAAAGAAAGAATGGCTTGCCATTCTATGCACCGACCTAACGATTTCGGAAGAAAAAATGATTCAGATATACGGCATTCGCTGGGATATCGAAGTCTTCTTTAAGTGTGCCAAATCCTTACTGCGCCTACAAAAAGAGTTTCAAGGACGCTCATATGATCTCCTTATCAGCCATACCACGATTGTTTTTTCACGGTATATTTTGCTAGCGTGGCAACACCGACAAAGTACCGACAACCGTACGCTTGGTGGCTTGTTTTATTTGCTATGTGATGAAGTAGGTCAGCTAGATTGGGCTGTAGCCTTAAAACAACTGATTGAATTAATCGAAGATATCTCCAAGAAAGCCAGTAAGAAGATCACAACACTCATTCAAACACAACTACAGCAATGGATCGCTGGCTTGCCCAGTTACATCAAGGCTTATTTGCCGATTTCAAGCTGCGAAAGTTGAGTATAATCAATAAATCCTTGTCGAATTTTCTTGCCCTCATATATTCTTTCTACAACTCGTTCTTCTTTATAAATCAATTTCAGCTCATCAAATAACAAGTCTGCCTCATTATAGTCATAATATGAATGGATTACAGGCTCATCATCTTCAATTTGTTCATATTGGTTATTTCCTAAATCTACACCTTCACCAACTCGAAAATCTTTTAACGTAAGAAAATTTACGAACATTAATCCATGGGGTTGAAGCACTCTTTTCATTTCATTTAATGCCTTCTTCACATCTTCTTTCTTCATATGAAAAATCGAATTGTAAGAGTATACAAAGCTAAATGACTCGTCATTTAAGGGCAAGTTTCTCATATCACCCTGTTGTATATTTAATTTTTGTTTTCTCTTCTCTGCAAATTGATTGGCTTGTTGAATTTGTTCAATATTCAATTCTATTCCACTTGTTGTGTATCCATAACTTGCAAATAAACTTAATGGCGGTGAATCTCCTCCAGCCCCGCAATCTAATACAGTCCTCTTCAGTCCACTCTCATTACAGAGCGCCAAGTATCTATATAGTGGTACTTGTTTGAATATTTCCATACGTCTCCCTCATCCTATGCTTTTAATAGTTTTATTTTTCACTTCTTAGATTACATTAAAAATTTCTTTACCTTGTCTTCCCCAAAATAAAAGCCTTTAAGCTGTTTATCTAAGAACTCCTTTAAGTTTTTTTGAGTGATTGTATAGATTACTTGGTCAGTCCTCACATCTGTTCTTGTTATATAAATTCTTTCTAGATCATATTGAATTCTTATTTCATTTCTATCCTTTAATCTAAAAACAATCCCTGTGCTGATGTTTGTGTTTGATTGCATTTGATTCAACTCTATAACATCTGAATCAGGTACAGAATTAATCCAATTTACAATATTATTAATATCAACCTCACTTAATTCTACTTTTATCCAATCGACAAATACACCCGATTCGTTTCTGATATATAGTGCTTTAAACATCTCGGTCTTAGCTACTTGCTTTACTTGAATTTTTTTATTTAACTTTGACTCACTCATGAAATTATTCATCTCTATTAGAAAAATATATAGTGTCACTATAGCGAGTAAAAAGATAATAAATGCTCTCATATGTCTTTGTTTATTTAATATTGCACTCTCCCCATTTATAATCAGTATCACACTCAGAATGAATGCATAGCGATTCCTGCATCTGAAATACTAAGAAATCTATAACAGGTGTTAAATGATGTACCAAACTACTACGATTGCTACAATCAATTCACTACTAAACAAAAAGAACACCAAGTAATTTCTACACTTGATGTTCTTCAATCCCTTGTTGAATATTCTCTTCCTTATATTTACCATCTGAAGTTTTAAACCCAAATCAATCAATTCTTCTTGCCATACTTTACAGAGCTTCCATTTAAACAAAGTAAAAGCAGCACTTTGCCCTGACCTTCATACCGCCTTAGAACCTAGGCAATGGATTGAGACCCTACCTGCTTTGATAGCCTCAGTGGCATATTTACCGCTCAACCGGCGGCTGGTCAAAGTATGTTGAACGTCGCTACCTGACATCTCACAATCTTATTATTATCTAACCATCCAATGCCATTTCATTTACGATCTGCTGTGGAATTTGGATATCCGTTGCATAACAGAAGCCAATGATTTGACCGATATGCATTTGTTCATGTCCTGTCATGGCTGATAAATGACGATGAATATTCCAGTCTTGACCATGCCAGTTAATGATTTCTGTCCCATTACAATTCTCCAAAATTTCCTCAAGTATAGAATCGTATTTTTCCATCTCTGTTAGAAGTCCGCTTTTTGAATTATCAGCAACTTTATCGTAGTTAAAGCTGATATCACCCGTTTGTATTCCTTTAATATAGCAGGATTGAATCTGAACAAGCTCCTCGCATTGTTTTCTAATCGAGTTTAACTTTTTTCTCGGAAACGGTTTATCCAGATCTGTATCACTTAACTCCTGAACGAAGCTCTTCACAATTCCTCTAGTATATTGCCAATCTTCAAATAGTCCCTTAATCGAATCTAACATACCATAACCTCCCTAATGTTATATCATATATCATTTCCGGTTCCAATACTTCAACAAAACATCCAAAAGACACAATGTACCTGTATACCACTTCTGCTACAAAAAGCACATCGATATCTCTGTTAATGATTCTAGTAGAAACTCCAAATCTATCATTAGACAACATCTAATGAGTTACCCTCAAATAGTCTTTTGTTTTTTGCTCATCCCAGTCGTACATTTCCAAAAGTAATTCATATACGAGGAACTACTCCCACATTTTTATAACTTCTATTAATTCATTTCCTTCTAATCTAAGCTTATAAATATCAGGCATCGAGGTCGATTCCCAAAAGATATAATCATATTGTTTATCAAAATAATTCAGCATCAATGTCATAATGTCACCATGAGTTCCAACTACTATCTTCTTTCCTAAGTTTCTATCAATGATACTTGTAATGACTCTTACCGCTCGCTTCTGCGCTTCAATACTAGACTCTCCCCCTGGAAAAGCAAAGTCCATCGCTTTATAAACTTGAAACTTTGCTTCTTTAAATGTACGGGGTGAGAAATCTCCAATTGTTCTTTCTCTTAAATCTTCTTCTATTTCTATTTCCTTTCTATATTCATTTGCTGCTGAACGGATCGTTTCTATTGATCTTTCATAGGGACTTGAAACAAACAGATCTATGTCTTCCGATTTCAATACAGTTCGTATCGTTTCTGCATCTTTCATTCCTTGCTCTGATAATCCTCTAGTTCTTTCCTTACCTTCAACAAATACAGATTCAGCATGTCTAACAAAATATAATATGGTTTCCATTGCTGCTGTATCACCGCTTTCATTAATCTGTTATGCATGATTTTACCTAACGTTCTTGTATTCACGAAACGCCCCAGCCCTTCGATAGCTCTTATCTTAGGCTGGGTTGTTTGTTGTCGTCTGCTATATCTACCATGATTATACATCTGACAACGAAAGGGGAGATAACAAGGCTTAGCAATTCGATGACATCTTTCTTGTCTTTTACAAACCACTTCTAATTATTGCCATTTTTCTAATATTAATTATTATCGATAAAATACAATTGATAGTAGTAAGACCTATCCACATATATACTGAATACGACATCCATACCCCAATCATTAAATAGTCTAAGTTTAATAAAAATGGCCAAATAATTACCAATACCAATAGCATAACTCTTAAGATTAGTGCGATACTATTTGCTGTTATTTTTCTAAACCTCGTCTTCTCATCATTAATAATTGGCTTTATTCCTCTAACGAGCTTAATGGCTTGAAAACATAAGATAACGACAGCTATTATTACTAAGAATGAAAATACCAAATCAATTAATAGATACACATCATCATAATTAAATTTATTCATATGATTTCCATTCATATTCTCATATGTATTACTAGCAATTAGCGAAGGTGCAGTTGAATTCATATTAGCCAGTACAAAAATGCCCTGCTGCTTTTCTAAATCAATAATAGCCTGTGAGGAATAATTAGGATTAGCTCCATTATGACTAACAACTCTATTTTTAGTATCAATAGTCCATCCAAATGAATAGTATTGATTTTTTTCTTCATATCCAGCCGTTTTTATGTCGATTTCATGGGATTTTTGAATAGCATTCATTAGATTATCCGGTATCTCGTCGATTCCCATCTGGGCATTAATCCAACGTCCTATATCCTTTGAATTTGTTACCAAATATCCTGCTGCAATATTACCATAGTATCTAGGGGCATCATATTCTAAGCTTCTTCCAAAAAAAACACGATATCCCTTAGTAAGTTTATCAGATTCCTTTTCCTGACCTGTTGAAAAATAACTGTCTATCATTTTTAATGGAACCAGTATGTTTTCAGTCACATAATCCTGATAACTTTTACCTGTAACTTCTTCAATAATCATCGCTAAAACATCATAATTAACGGTTGCATAATTATATTCTGTCCCAGGGTATGTATCTAGTGCAATGTCTGAAATATTATGTATGGTCTTTTCAAGCATATCCTCTGTAGTTCCTTCTGGTATTAACCGAATACTCCATGACGGAATTCCACTTGTATGTGCTAGCAACTGATTAATACTAATATTAACCTTCTCCCCCTTAAAGGTTGGCTCAAACCAAGGAATATAATCTGAAATATAATCTGAGTAAGATAAGTATCCCTCATCTGCTAACAAAATGATGGCCAATGCCGTAAACGCCTTAGTCGTTGATCCCAATTCAAACAATGATTCTTCACGAACCATCTTATTATTATTAACATCTGCATATCCGTAAAACTTATATTTTGTCTCACCCTGCTCTGATACTATCACAGCCACTCCTGGAGTCGCTGTTTTGGCCATTATGGTTTCCACCATATTATCCTCATTATCATAATTCCCGGAATTGAACAAAGTTCCAAGTTCATTCCAACAAGCAATCATAGTAATTATCACAATAGACAGCATGGCATAGGCTATAAATGAACCTATTCTACTTCGTATTGTCTTCATTGTAATTCTCCCTTTTGTAACTCTCAAATCCCTCTCATTACTTTCCACTCTGTTCATTCTCTCTAAATTGTTATGAAGAGATCGATATCTTGGACTCCATGAACTACAGACAATGCGACCACTCTCTTCCCGCATTATTACCGACAAGCCCGGGGCGTATTTAATTAAATCTTTAATCATATTTGCTTTCTTAAGCGGGTCAGTAACCTAAAAATAATTTACGAATCTTACCCCAGTGTCCTCATACTAGTTCCTTATAACAACTATGTGCTTCATTTATTCTTTTATGTCCGGTTACTAACCAAGTTCCTTTACATTGATTTTGTTTAGCAAGATCTTCAGCATATTTCATTAAAGTCCTACCGATGCCTTTTCGTTTTACTTCTGCATCTACTACTATTACAGAAATCTCGCCAAATCTTATAACATCTTCTATGTTCTCTCGAATTCTAAATCCTAAAACACCTAATATCCTCCCTCCTTCTTCATAAACATACAAAGAATCAAAAGGACTCTGAGCTACAAAATTCAATCTCTCCTCCATTTGTTTTTCAGTAATTTCTCGATTTGATAGTTGCGTCTTAACTGACTTAATGAATTACAATCAGAAATTGTAGCCTCCCTAATTATATAATTCACAAATAAACTCCCCCTCCTTATGATGAACAAGCAGAACGTACATATCCTTGAGCCTTGCCCATCAGTAATCCAAGTATATTTCCTCGGCAGAACTGAATCGTTAATATAGGTCGATCACAAAAGCTCAACCACCTTCCTTTACCCATGATTATAATCCTTTTTGTTAAATACAGGAAACAACAAAAAGGCAAGAATATATGCCAAGACAAACGAACATTCAAATGTGCAAGATTCTCTTGGCCTTTACAACACCCTTCCTGCTTCGTCACCCACTTGACTACGGGCAGGAGAATGTTAAAATTCAATCAATCGAATGATTACAATTAGCGAGGAGAGTATACATCTATGAACTGGAAAGAAATCACAACACTTGAAGAGTGGAATGAGATCATAGGTAGATCAACGGAGCGCGGACAAGTTATTTTAAAGCATAGTACGACATGTCCGGTTAGCTCTAACGCACTTCATGAATATGAACAATATTTGCAGGACACACCTAATCAGGATTTGGATTATACGCTAGTGAAAGTAATTGAATCCCGTCCCGTGTCCAACAAGATCGCCGAGGATTTAAATGTCAAGCATGAATCGCCACAAATTATTTTCATTAAAGACAAAGCTAAATATTGGGATACCTCCCACTGGTCGGTTACGAAGGCGCATATGGCAGCAGTATTGGACTGATCAGAAGCTTGAGGACGAAATAAACAAATACAAATGACCCGTGAGAGGCTCACTTTCTTCAAAGTGTCCTTCTTACGGGTCTCTGTTTAACACTTGAGGCAGCTTGGTTGCTTAAAGTGTATATTTTTTATGTCTTAACCATGGTAATACGAATAAGATAAGTGGTACATCTTGCTGTCGCTAGTATTGTATATTTGTCTTGAAGCAGAAGGATCTGATGAGGAGTATGTTCCTTCATAGAACAATATATCTACAATGTCAAAATAATGGGTGGCAAGTGGCAATTGATACGCATTCTCGCAGCATTTCAGCGGAAACAAGTTATTAGCGAAAACTTTTTGCACTACGCGTTGACTATAATCATTGTGTAGATTTATTTGTCATCAATCTCAAAGGTAGAAGTTCAATAACAAAATAACCATCCCCCAACAAAAATGACCAGAAGCAACAAATCCCTGTTGTCTGGTCATTTTTTGTGAATATTTATCAATTTTCGAACAGTTAAACTATTCTAATTTATGATATGATGATTCGCTCGTTTCGAAGTTATCCGGTTTTAAGAACACTTGCTATACCCGCAGTTGGCGCAGGTTTTACAGCCTTCCACGTTCAGCAGTGAGGCCGAGCCGCAGGATGGACACAGGTCGCGCGAGGTCGCTGGCGCGCTGAGCTGATGACCGTTGCTGGCATGCTGGTCGCTGACAGCACTACCCGCATAGCCAATGCCTGCTTGCCCGATCTCCTCGTGATGCGCCAGTGTTGCAGCAACTGGAGCCGGGTCATGATCATCGAATGGGCCATGCTCCACATGGATTTCAAGTGCTTTGGCCACGGCATCCGCAATCGACTCGACGCGATTCGGGCCGAAGCCAATGGCGCCGGAGCCGCCAATGCCTTTCAGATGCTTGATCAACAGCTCTACCTTCTGTCCATGGTCGCCGTAGCGCAAGAACAAGGAGCATACGCGGCCGAGAGCTTCAGCCATCGCGAAGACATCCGACCCTGCTTTACCGACATTTAGGAAGATCTCGCTAGGAATCCCGTTAAGATCATTGATTGTAATATACGCCATACCGAATGGTGTGTTTATTTTATACGTTGCGCCGTGAAGAACCTGTGGACGCTTCTTGTACTGCTTATCAAACACCGTTTTCTCACTTGGATCTACTCCGGCAGAGAGTGATTGATCCAGCACGTTTAACGCGGACTGCTCCGTACTTGATACTGTACCGTCTGCACCGTCCGCCAAGACGCTGTTTACAGAATCGCCCTCGGAAGCTTCAGTATCTCCTGAATTAGCATCTACTGCCTCAGCCTTATCTTCCTTCTTTTCCGTTTGCAGAACCTGAATGTCTCGACTGCCATCACGGTAAATCGTTACGCCTTTACAGCCCAGATCGAAGGCAAGCTCATACAAGCGCTTCGTCTCTTCTACAGTGAAATCAGCCGGACAGTTCGCCGTCTTGGAAATCGAGCTGTCTACCCAGCGCTGAATCACCGCTTGCACACGGATATGATCCTCGGCCGACAGATCCATCGCTGTTACAAAGTAATCCGGCAGCTTCTCACCCGGATGTGCATCCATCCAATCCTGAGCGATCGGTACGAACTGCTCGTCGAAGCCAAGCCGACTCTGACGGTAATATTTGAAGGCAAAGTAAGGCTCGATGCCCGTGGATGTGCCAACCATCGTTCCTGTACTTCCCGTAGGAGCCTGGGTAATGATCGTTACGTTGCGTATTCCCTTCTCGCGAACAGCCTCTCCAACCTCTGGATAGACTTCGGTCATGACCTTCATAAATCCGCTCTGCAAATACTTGTCCGCTTCGAAAGCCGGGAATGCGCCCTTCTCTGCAGCGATATCAGCAGAAGCAAGATAAGCTTCTTTAGCGATAAAGCCATATAATTTATCAAGGAATTCCAGTGATTCCGGACTGCCGTAACGGATGTTCAGCTTGATCATCAGTTCGGCAAGACCCATCGTGCCGAGGCCAATGCGGCGCTCGTTCTTCTGGTTCTTCTCGTTCTCTTCAAAATGATACGGTGTCGTGTTGATGACATTGTCCAGGAAGCGCACAGAATAGCGCGTAGTCAACGCCAGATCATCCCAAGCGACATCATGTTTATCTTCATCATAGAACTTGGACAGGTTCATTGCCGACAGGTTACAAACTCCCCAGCCTGGCAGACCCTGCTCACCGCAAGGATTCGTGCAAATAATCGGATTGAAATACCAGCTGTTCGACATCTGGTTGTAGTATTCCATAAATACGACGCCTGGCTCGGCCGACTTCCATGCCGACTCAATGATCGTATGCCAAATTTCCCGCGCCTTCACCGTACGGAAGTGGTTGACTCTACGTCCAGCTGCCTTCCATTTCTCCAAGTCGCCGTCCCATACCTCATTGTAATCGTCATAGGTTGTATCCGGGAAAACGAGCTCCCAGTCCAAATCTTCCTTCACAGCCTTCATAAAGCCATTGCTGACACAAACCGATAAATTCGCGTTGGTCACTTGACCCATCGTTTGCTTGACCGTAATGAAATCAAGCACATCCGGGTGCCAGTCATTAATCATCAGCATGAGCGCACCGCGACGGCTGCCCCCTTGCTCAATCAATCCTGTCGTATAACTGAACAGGCCACCCCAGGATACAGCACCGCTTGATGAACCGTTAACGCCTTTGACGACTGCACGACGCGGACGCAAGGAGCTTAGATTAATCCCAACTCCACCTCCGCGAGCCATAATTTCAGTCATTTCGGACAGTGTCTCCATTATGCCTCCGCGGCTGTCTTTTGGCGAAGGAATGACGTAGCAGTTAAACAATGTCAACTCATCACTGGCTCCAGCACCTGCAGCAATACGTCCGCCCGGCACCAATTTCCAATCCTCCAATACGTAACGGAACTTCTCCTCCCATTCCTGCTGCAGCTCCGGTGTAGCTTCCACCGAGGCCATCGCGGAAGCGAGGCGATCCCACATTTCCTCCGGTGTTTTCTCAATATTTAGCGTCAGCTTCTCAACATCCGATTGTACGAGTTCGCCGGTGCGAGTCTTAACGGTAACCATTTGGCCGTCACGCGCTACAACCTCACCTACTTCTTTCGTCGGAAACTTTGGATCATCCTTGGTCAGTACAAGGACAACATCGCCAACCTTCGCATCGCTGGGATCAGGATTTTTCCAGGCGTACCGATCCAAAAAGATTTTTTCACTAAGCCCCTCCAGACGTTGCTTCTGCCCTGTTTTCAAAGAAAACACCCTCCTCTAAATAATATTTTGCGCACATTTAGCACATCATTCACACGGATTGTCAACTTTTGTCGAATCAAAAAGTCGCATCCTTCCTAAATAGGCACAAAAAAATGTCGGTAGCTGCGCGGGTGTCCTCCCGCACAATTACCGCCGAATTCTGTTATTTCTCTAACCTTTTTCCTATTTAATTTATAACCTTCATCCACATCACATAAACGATCTTTTATGTATAAATCACTATATGTAGTGGGCGAGTATCATTATACTATACAAGATCTCGACATTACAGCTTGGCTACTCTGAAAATTAAGGCAGAATAATGAGATTTAACCCCTAAGTCCTCCTGTTTTCTTCGAATCCCTCTATTTTTCATTATTTCCTTTGAAAACGACTGAAAAATTTTACAAGCTTCTGCTGCTTCCGATCTTGAAATACTTGCTTTAGAATTCCCTCCTTCCCTGCATATCATGCTTCGCTTGCATTAAACTGCCTCTTATATCCCCGATTTCAGCCAGGAATTATCCCATCTTACCTCCATCACAACAGGACAAAATACGATGTATTTCGACATGTATAACTACTCAGCATTTGTAAAGTTATGATTTTCTACTTCATCGTCCATACTACATCTAAATGAATTTAGAAGATGACAGATAAGGGAGGCTTACATTCATGAATCCGAACCTTCCGAATTTCGCCCATTCTCCTACGCAGGCTGTGCCCCTCATCGAATTCGATCACACCTGGTTCGAGGATTTAAACAGCCGTCTGGACAAAGGCGGACCTTGGGACGATTGGAAATTGTTTAATCTAGCTATGGAAGCGGAAAGCGCCTCGCTCGTATCGAGCTTCGAAGAAATATTATGCCTCTCGCACTTGCATGGAGTAGAGCCGCTTCCTCACCAGACCGATACCGCGCGCAAAGTGCTGTTCGAAATGCGGGGACGGGCTATCCTCGCGGATGAAGTAGGACTTGGCAAAACCATTGAAGCCGGACTAATTCTCAAAGAATACATTATTCGCGGACTTGTTCGCAAAGCGCTTATTCTCGTCCCAGCCTCCCTCGTCCTCCAATGGGTGCGTGAGCTCAATCAGAAGTTCGCGATCCCCGCCGTGGCCCAAAAAAAGCTGCATTCCTGGGATAATGACATCGTCGTTGCCTCTATTGATACGGCCAAACGGGATCCCCATAAGGAAATTTTGCTCGGCAGCGAGTACGACATGGTTATCGTCGATGAAGCGCATAAGCTGAAGAATAAAAAAACAACCAACTACCAGTTCATGATCCAGCTTCGCAAAAAATACTGTCTGCTGCTCACCGCGACGCCCGTTCAGAATAACCTGAGCGAGCTGTTTAATCTAATTAACCTGCTCAAACCGGGTCAGCTTGGCGGGCAAAACGACTTTGCAGCCAACTTCGTCGTCGATAAGCGCATACCTAAAAATGAAGAGAAGCTAAAAGCAGAGCTATCCAAAGTGATGATCCGTAATCGTCGCAGCGATGGCGAGCTAGAATTCACCAAACGCATCGTCCGCAACATCCATGTCGAGCTGTCGCCCGAAGAAAAAAATTTGTACGACGGGGTTACTTCCTTTGTCAAAGACCAATATCAAGCAACTGGCGGCGACTTAAGCAGCATGCTGTCCCTGGTTACCCTGCAACGAGAAGTTTGCAGCAGCCGGGACGCCGTGTTCGTAACACTTGTCAATTTATCCAAGAAGCTCGCCCCGGATTCCCCGCTTCGCGATCGCATCTGGGATCTGGTCGGCATTATCAAGACGATTCAGGCCAACAGCAAAGCCGAGAAAGCGATGGAGCTCATCCAGGAAATGGATGATAAGGTGATTGTCTTCACCGAATACCGGGCTACCCAGGAATATTTGCTGAAATATTTTCGCGATCGCAACATGTCGGCCGTGCCATATCGGGGCGGCATGAATCGGGGCAAAAAAGATTGGATGATGGATTTGTTCCGGGGTCGCGCTCAAGTGATGATCGCAACCGAAGCGGGTGGCGAGGGAATAAATCTGCAATTCTGTCACCAAATGATCAACTTTGACCTGCCTTGGAACCCAATGAGAGTGGAGCAGCGTATAGGCAGAGTGCACCGACTTGGACAGAAGAACGATGTGAAAATATATAATTTATCCACGAAAGGTACGATCGAGGAGCATATTTTGAATTTATTGCACGAAAAAATCAATATGTTTGAAATGGTTATCGGCGGCCTTGATGTTATTTTGGAACGTTTTGAGAAAGAGAATTCCCTTGAGAAAAGCATTTACAAAATATTGCTAGAATCCCAGAGCGATGATGAAATCGCCTGCCGCGTCGATTCGCTTGGCCGTTCCCTGCACAAAATTAAAGATGAGCTCGGCAAAGCCCCTCCAAAAGAAACATCTGACAGCAATCTGACTGAATTAATGGGGGGATAACCTATGACTATGACAATGGAACAAATCCAGCAGTATGTTTTGAGCTACCTAAATATTACGGAGTGCCAAATTATCGAGAAATCGCCTCATCACGTTACAGTCAAGCTGTCTCCTCAAGCGGACAAGGATTTAACGAATCGCCCTTATTACTGGGGCTTTATCGAGCGCACGGGAGCCCAGCCGGAGACGATGTCCTTTAAATTCGTCTTTAACGCGGAGCGTCATGATGCAGAACTGGCCGCTGCCGAGCAGCATGCACCTAAGCCGCAGGAGGATGAAATACTCGGACGGCATTTTGGAGCTATTCGGCCACTACCAATACTGGGCCCAGGACGGATTCAGCGGGAGGATCTTTCCTTCGGAAGTCCGCGCCTCCAACAAATTTTTAATGCGGCGCTTCGAGGCGGGCGCTGCGTATATCTGTTTGAAGAGGCCGGTGAGAGACAGCGAATGACCCTATTGCCCGCAGCATATGAGCCGTGGCTAGGCGTCAATTTCAAAATCGAGTTCTGCTGCGATATGAAAAGAGAAGAACTCCGATCCCTAGGCATTTCCCTGCTGACGGGACAGATCGATACCTCATTTACCTCTCGGCTTAGACCGCTTTCGTTGGTCCCCCGGCTACCGGAAAATGTGCATATCGAGCCAACCAGATTAACCTTGGCGGAAGGGCGGGACGCTTTAGAGAAGTTCATCCGCACAGAAGTCGAGGCTTATGACTCTACCTGGGCCGAAGAGGCGAGCGAGCGTCTTGAGGATGAGTTGCTGCTGATCGACGCTTACTATAACGACCTCCTTCGCGATCCCGATGATGAGAAGAAAAAAATCGTGCAGGAACAGTACGAATCGCGCCGTGGGGAAATACGCTGGCAGTACGAGCCGAGGATTGTCGTATCTGCAATAAACTGCGGCATCTTTCATTTGCGCTCCCGAAGATGACGAATAATTGACCCTTCTCGCTAAAAGAAGGCAAAAATAGAATCGCTGACAGACAACCCGTCGCGACAGGTTGAGACAGCCTTCTCTGCAGTCGTCTTTTAAAATTGAAACAAACTTAAGTTCCAAAAATTACGAAAGCTGGTGATCGATCTGCGCATGCTTCGCATTTCATTTAAAATAAGTCTTTCCCTGATGCTAAGCCTCATCTTCCTCATCGCACCTTTACCGCATCTAACGGTGGGACAGGCCCATATCCAGTCTGACCATGGGGCCTCAGTCGATCTGCTGGCCACGGCAACGCATGCACCTGCTCCGAAAGATGCGATTCAGTTTGCCAATCAGCTGATCCACAAGCTATCCGGTGACAAGCCATTTACAAACTGGAAAGGGGCGGACCATGAGTTCCAGCCGCTTGGCCCTGGACTGCACGCCTGGCTCGTTACGCTATATCAGAATAATACACCTGTAGGATACCTCATTATCGGCGCTCATCCTTCGGGAGGCTACGCCTTAATCGAATATGGCGCCGGTTCCGAGCCGTTGTTCGACACCGCCGCACTCAAGCGGGCACTGGCCGCTGAGCATAGCGCGTCCGACCGCCTTGCGCTTCAATCTCTGGAAATCCAGCAGCTCTATGCCGGGCCGCTACTCGCCGAATGGCGCATTATTAACCGTGCTGACAAGTCCATTGGGATGCACGCTGCCAATGATGCACTGGCCCTGCAGTATCGCGATGCCCGCAACGCGGATCCTTTGCCGGATAACGAATCCATATGGCAGAAAATGCGATCTGTACCGATCAAGCTGTCAGCCCTTATCATTACTAGTGGACAACCTCAAGCCGCCCCTGACCCACCTACTATTACAGCGGAGAGCTTTGATCCAAACGATAATCTTTTGTGGCTGACAAACGATAAGCTTAAGCTCACTCCATCATCATTTGCCAAAGAGCTGCGTCAGCATAAATCCCTGATCTTCGCGGCGCGAGGAGAGGGTCGCAATTATACCCTACCTTTACCCGTCTATGGCTACCAGTCCTGGACACAAGTGGATGACACCCGTGCAGAATGCCTTTACATCCTGACCGGATCAGCCAAGTCTCCCCGGTTCATCGCTTTTGACGAGATTGCGAAGGCTGGACAGTTCTACAGCAGCACAACGCCTTAAAACACAAACAGAGCCTGGAGCTTAGCGTTATGCGCTAAAGTTTCAGGCTCTCTCTAAACTCACTTGCGGTCGGCCGTGCCCTTTCCTTTTCCGTTAAGTGACGGTTTTTTCGCTACCTGCCCCCACATCATCCCTAAGCTAAACGGGATCATACCGAACCATCTGCGGCTCCACGGCTCCTTCTCTCTGCCTCGGCTGCGGCGAACATCCTTCGGCGTCTCCATATAGTCGACGACTCGTTCGGTAATGTACTTGACCAGTTCGTCTCCCTTGGCCATGTCATATCCCTCCTTCTAACAATATTGCATCATCACTTGAATTACATATCGTTAGTTTACACCGATTGCCTATCCTCTAAACCGCTGAACCGTCATGATCATGCATTTACTATCTATCTAATAAGGGTAAGCGTTTTTGATCTGTCTAAAAAA
The DNA here is from genome assembly GCF_003931855.1 of Paenibacillus lentus. Taxonomy (NCBI): domain Bacteria; kingdom Bacillati; phylum Bacillota; class Bacilli; order Caryophanales; family Paenibacillaceae; genus Paenibacillus; species Paenibacillus lentus. The sequence continues at coordinate 4,146,865 of NZ_CP034248.1, forward strand.
GTGCAAGAGCATCTTTTTAAGCAATGCATGAATTTTCAAAATCTGACTCAATCTATAGTAGACATCTAACCCTGGAGGTGAGTTCATGAGACGTAAATATGTTCCCTTGTTTATGCTAATATTCGTCTTTGGCAGCATGTACGGCCACGGCCCTAATGCATATGCTGATGACAGCTCCTTTAGGCATGCCTTCCCTCAACCGGTTATTCTTATCGATGCAGGGCATGGCGGAATCGACGGTGGAACTTCTTATGGAGACATTCTGGAAAAAAATATAAACTTGGAAATCGGGCGGCGTCTTTACGTTATTCTTCGTAGTCACGGATACGAGACAATCCTGAACAGAACTGGAGATTACGCGCTAAGCGATGATAACCGCTGGCTGCGCAGCCGTTCCAGACATATCCGGGATCTAGCACAGCGCAAACAGCTCAGTAAAGAACTCCCTTCGGAAATCGTCGTCAGCCTGCATGTGAACTGGGGCAAGAACAAATCCAAGCGCGGTCCGATTATCCTTCATCAAACCGAAGGCCGCAGCGCATTCCTCGCTGCTTCGATTCAGAACTCTCTAAACAATCTTTATGGCACCTCATCTTTACCACAAATCGGCAAACCGTTTTATTTGCTAAATTACGTGGATAGTCCTGCAGTCATCGTCGAGACAGGCTTTATTAGCAACGCCGAAGACCGCGCCATGCTTAACAGCAAACGCGGCCAACAGAAAATCGCCGAAGCGATATATGGAGGAATCGTCCAATATTTTACGGCAATATAGGATTGTAACTACAAAGATTATTGATAAGATTATTGATACTTCAATTCAAGCCGGACAGTTGTCCGCTGCCCGGTTTTCTCCCCTGTAATGTCATTCTCTTCGATGACGTTCCACTGTCTGCTCACGAGTAGACGCAGCGTCTCGATCTTGTCCGGCTCTATGGATAACTGGCGTAAGGTCAGATTTTCCTGGATGTAGTCATGATCGACTTCCTTCCCGAACCGAAAGCGCAGCAGTCTTTTTAACCCATTAATATGCAGGAACTTAAAAACATAATCGTTGCGGATTGCCTCTTCCCAATCATCGCCCATCTCTTCTGCTGTCTTTAATCGATCCGCAAAATCCATGTCCGGATCCTTTGACTTCTCCAACAACGGAGCATAATTCCCTTGGCGCAAGCAATCAATGATGAATTCTTTGGACTCCCCGCTAGATAAAGCATTCTCTACGAGAAAAGCTACAGGAATAGATAACAATACTTGACCCATACCAATCATTCCTTTTCATGCAAATATTGATTAAACCACCAGATCACTTGATTGTAGCTGTCGACTCGTAACGAGGGCTTGCCGCTTTTCAGCAACGAATGGTTAGAGCCGGGAAAGCGAATAAGCCGAGTCTTTTTCCCGTATCGCTTTAACGTTGTATATAGCTCCTCTGCTTGGGTTATAGGAGTACGGTAATCATTTTCACCGTGCAAAATCAGCAACGGCGTCTCAATCCGGTGCGCGTGAGCCAGCGGCGATCTCGACCACAACAACTCGGCATGCTCCGCTGGGTTGCCGCCGATCACACCTTCGACATAGGATATTCCAATATCGCTCGTCCCATATAGAGACAACCAGTTGGAGATGCTTCGCTGGGTAACGGCAGCCCGAAAACGATGAGTATGAGCGACGATCCAGTTGGTCATAGCACCACCGTAGCTTCCTCCGGTAACTCCAAGCCTGGATTCATCTAGAAAATCATACCGCGACAGCAGCTCATCGACCGCTTCCATTAGATCGCGATAATCTCCTCCAGCGAAGTCCCCCCTGCACGCCTTGGCAAAATACTGCCCATACCCCATACTGCCCCGCGGGTTAACCCACATGACCGCATTTCCCTGTGCGGCCAGTGTCTGCATTTCATGGCTGAATGTTCCGGTATACATCGCATGGGGTCCCCCATGAATTTGCAGTATGAGCGGTATCTTTTTTTCAAATACATGCCCTGGAGGCAGCAGTAGCCAGCCATGAATCTCCATGCCGTCCGTCGATTCGAAGTAAAACCGCTCCGGCGCACGAACCTGAAGAGAGTTCATATATTCCTCATTGCGCCGAGTCAATTGCTGCTCCTTCCCGGTTTCGATATCCACCCGATACAGCTCGCCTGGCCGCTCGCTCGTCAAAGCGGCGACAACGAGGTAGCTTCCGTCCGGGGCTAAGGTATATTGATAGACATCCTTCTCCTGCCCATGCGTCACCGCCCGGTAACTTCCGTCGGCATGGAAGCCATAGACATGAACACAGCCCGCTTGCGTACCGAGCACGAACAGGCCAAACGGCGAATACTCCCAGTTAAACGATGGAATCGCCGAGGGGGCGGCCGCCTTCATATCGCTGAGCGCGGCGTTTCCAAGCTGCATATCCAACTCCGGAGCTAGCCGTACCGGCTTGCCGCCTTCAGTGGATACGACATACAGGCGCTGATGGCTGCCGCTTCCGTAGACGCGGTCGCTTGCCAGCAGCGCCAACTGCCCGCCATCTGCCGAATAAGCCATCTGGCTGATCAACAAGCTGGAATCGGTAATTTTAACCGGTGAGCCCCCGCTGCGACGAACAGTATAAACATCCGAATAATGCAATAAATCCAAGTCTGCCGAGGCAGACTCACTGTAGGGCTGTTTGGATACAAATGATACAGCCTCACTGTCCGGCGACCAGACAGGCGAGGAAATGTCCCATGTGCCTGATACGAGCGATGCAATATTACCGCTATCCAGCTCTAACACAAACAAATGGGTGTATAACCCGTCCCACCAGCCGCGCCCTTCGGCCTTGGGCGTCGTCCGATCAAAAGCATAGCCCTTGCGGTTCGCCTGTTCCTTTGTCTTTTCCGTGTCAGCCTCTTCCCTTGCTGCATCCAGACTTACTCGGCTCGTAAAAGCAATATAGCGCCCATCGGGTGACCAGACAAAGGCATCCACGCCATGCTTCACTTCCGTATGCTGTACCACCGGATGCAAGCTTCCCGCTGCCTGTTCAAACATAGCGCTGTGAAGCTGCTTAACTCCCCTGGCTACCCGCAGAAAGGCAAGCCGCGAACCATCCGGTGACCATTGCGGGGCAGAATCCTGCTCCCCGTCCGTCAGTCGCTGATCTCCGCTCCCATCCATGGCTGCGGCCCGAATATGCGTAATGTATTTATTGTTCTCACGATCCACCGATTGATTGACATAAGCCACCGTCCCAGAAGGGCTGATAGACGGCTGGCTGATAAATTGATAGCCATACAAATCTTCCGGCTGAATTGGACGTTTATTCATCTTGCTCCCTCCTTATCCTTTGAATGCACCGTCGGGAAATGACAGGCTGCAAAATGGCCTTCATTATACTCTTGCAGCAATGGTGCTTCTATACGGCAGCGTTCCACAGCATAAGGGCAGCGTGGATGAAACGCACAGCCTGACGGCGGATTCGCCGGACTCGGCATTTCCCCCGAAAGCAGAATACGTTCCTTGCGCAGTCTGGGGTCAGGCACGGGCACTGCCTCCAGCAGCGCTTCCGTATACGGATGCAAAGAGCGGTTGAATAAATCCTCCCGCGGGGCGAGCTCTACAATTTTCCCCAAATACATGACTGCGATCCGATCGCTGATATGCTTAACCGAAGGCAGGCCATGCGCGATAAAAATATAGGTAAGCTCGAACTGCTCCTGCAAATCCTTGAGCAAATTAAGAATTTGCGCTTGGATAGACACATCCAAAGCCGATACAGGCTCGTCGCAGACAACCAGCTTAGGCTTCATCGCCAGAGCGCGGGCTATACCGATCCGCTGCCGCTGTCCACCGCTGAACTCATGCGGATGCCGATCCACCAGATGCGGGCCAAGCCCAACGGTCTGCAGCAAGCGGTAAACCTCATTGCGCAGCGCTTCACCCTTGGCTAGTCCATGTACCTGGAGCGGCTCCGCGATAATATCGAACACCTTCATCCGTGGATTTAACGATGAATAGGGATCTTGGAACACGAATTGCAAATCCCGACGTACTTTGCGAAGCTCCTGATTGGACAGTTCAGCCAAATTCCTTCCCTGAAAAACGATCTCGCCCTCTGTAGGCTCCAGCAGCTTTGTGATCATTTGGCCTGTTGTTGATTTACCGCAGCCGGACTCCCCGACGATCCCTAGCGTTTCCCCCGGCAGAACCTTAAAACTCACGCCGTCAACGGCTCTGACTACCCCACCTTTACCCGGCAACCAGCCTTTCTTTTGCGGGTAATGCTTCTTTAATCCTTTCACGTCAAGAAGCGGCTCTGTGCTTGTCTTTTTCAATGTGAAATCTCCTCCATCCGCAGACATCTCACCCTATGGTCGGCTTCCTTTACACGCAGCTCCGGCCGTTCCGTCTTGCACTGCTCCTCCGCGTAAGGACAGCGGGGATGGAACGGACAGCCTTCCGGCATATTCAGCATGTTGGGCACAGTACCCGGGATCGAGTCCAGCCTGTCCCGCTGCTCGGTCAATGTCGGCAGGGAGCCAAGCAGACCAAGCGTATATGGGTGACCAGGTTTTTCGAACAAATCGAACACGCTAGCCTCCTCCACCACTTCACCCGCGTACATTACAGCGACCCGATCGGCCATTTCCGCCACGACGCCTAAATCATGCGTGATAAGAATAATGCCCGTATTTTCCTGCTCGCTCAGTTCGGCGATTAGCTTCAATATTTGTGCCTGAATCGTCACGTCCAGCGCAGTCGTCGGCTCATCGGCAATAAGCAGCTTAGGCCGGCAGGCCAACGCCATTGCAATCATAACCCGCTGGCGCATTCCTCCCGAGAGCTGGTGGGGATAATTTCCCGCCACCTTAGCTGCATCCGGAATCCCTACCCGCTCCAGCATTTCAATGCCCAACCTGTGAGCCTCTGCCTTGCTGACCTTCCGATGTTGCACGATGACCTCGCGAATTTGATTGCCGATCTTAAATACAGGATTAAGCGAGCTCATCGGTTCTTGAAATATCATTGAAATCTCATTGCCGCGAAGCCTGCGCATTTCTTTCTTGGACAGCTCCAGCAAATTTTTCCCTTCAAAATGGATTTCTCCCTCTACCTTGCCCGGAGCGCGAACTAGCCCCATGATCGAAAGCGATGTAACACTCTTGCCTGATCCCGATTCTCCTACAATTGCAAAGGTTTCGCCTCGGTTTACCGTAAAGCTGACCCCACGCACAGAGGGAATGATCCCCTCTTCTGTCTTGAAGGAGGTTTTCAGATGCTCAACCTCGAGCAATTTCACAGTCATAGATGATCCCCTCCTTCTAGCCCTTCATTTTCATGTGTGGATCAAGTACGTCCCGAAGCCAATCGCCAAGGAAAATAACGCCCAGCACCGTCACCGTAATGGCCAATCCCGGAAATGTAGCTACCCACCAGCTTGTAGCGACATACTGTCTTCCATCACTCAGCATTCCACCCCAGGATATATCCGGAGGCTTAATGCCCAGCCCCAGAAAGCTGAGCGAAGCCTCCATAATAATCGTTGTTGCTACATTCATCCCCGAAATAACAATGAACGAGGATAGAATATTCGGCAGAATATGCCTCACGATAATTCGTCCATGGCTAGCCCCTACCGCTCTGGCCGCCTTCACGAAATCCCTCGCCTTAATACTCAGTACTTCTCCGCGGACGACCCGGGTATAGGACACCCAATTGGTAACGCCAATGACAAAAATCAGCGTCGTCATCCCGGGGCCCACAACGGCGAGTACAACGAGCATGAATAAAATCGTGGGGATGGCCATAAAAGCATCGGCAATGCGCATAATGACAGCATCCACCCATTTACCGTAATAACCCGAAATAAGGCCAAGAACTGCGCCGATCATCCCCGATACCAACACGGCACCTACCCCGACAAGAAGGGATACTCTCGAACCGTATACGATTCTGCTCCACATGTCCCGGCCCAAATTATCCGTACCCAGCCAATGCTCCGAGGTACCCCCTTCCATCCATACCGGAGGCTTGAGCCGGTTGAGCGGGTTCACTGCATTCGGATCATGCTCAGTGAGGAGGGGAGCCAGCAGCGCCAGCAAGCATACGATGATCACCAGCACGGCGCCAAGTGCTCCCGTCTTGCTTCTCAGCAGGCTTTTAGTCAGCATGCCCACCCCCGCCGCTCTTTGTCTTTGATCCTGCGCCTGATCCTGCGGCGCGGGCGTCAAGGACGGCATGTCATTCATCACAGCCATATCGCTTCTCCCTTTCCTAGTCGTATTTAATGCGTGGATCCAGCAGACGGTAAGCCACATCCGTTAAAATATTTGTTATGACTACAATAAAGGCAATGACAAAGACCGCCGCCTGTACAATAGCCATATCGTGCGTATTGACCGCGACAACAAGCAGTTGTCCAAGTCCTGGCCAGGCAAATACCGTCTCCGTAATCAATGTGCCACCGATCAGACTGGTGAACTGTAAGCTCATTATTGTCACGACTGGAATCATCCCATTGCGAAACGCGTGCTTGCCGATCACCCATATCTCGCGAATTCCTTTACTGCGGGCGGTGCGGATATAGTCCTGATTGAGAATATCCAACATGCTTGAACGGATTAATCGCGTCATTTGCGCCGCAAGCCCCACACCCAGTGTAAACGCCGGCAAAATAAGGTGGGACAGACCACCTCGCCCCGACACGGGCAGGACGCCCCATATGACCGAGAATAGTAAAATCAACATAATTCCCATCCAGAAGTTAGGCATCGCCTTGCCGATGACCGAAATGCCGGATATAAGCAGATCGACGAACGTATTGCGCTTGACCGCAGAGGCTACCCCCAGCGGCACAGCCATCAATACAGCAAACAGCATAGCCGCGGCGGCCAACTCAAAACTCGCCGGCAGCCGCTCCAGCACTAGCGGCAGCGCAGACTCGCCATAACGGAACGACTTGCCGAAGTCACCCTGCAGTGCACTGCCCAAAAATTTCAAATACTGCACATATAGCGGCTGATTCAGTCCCAATGCCTCGGCAAGCACCGCCCGATCTTCCGCGGTCGCCGTCTCCGGCAGCATAAGAGCAACCGGATCCCCCGTCACCCTGACCAGAACGAAGACGATGATGGAAACGATCAAGAGGACAGGAATGACCTGCAACAGCGATTTGATGATGTATTTTCCCATAGCAGCATTCACCTTTCGTAGCCATTCGCGGGCCCTGCCTCCTCAACTCTCAAGCAGTTCAGCCCGATTTAACAAAGCACGGCCGGAACGAAACCACCGTCCCCGCCGTCCTCCGTTATTGATTTAATCTAGTTTCTGCAACAGGTTACTGCGCTGCCGGTGTAATTTCCTCCGCATAGAACAATTCATCACTGCGCGGCTGGAAGTTAACACGTTGATCTACGCCAAACACCCCTTCCATTTGGTACAAATACACCGCAGGGCGATCTTCAGCGAAGATTTGCTGAACCTGCTGATACTCTAACTCTCGAGATGCCGGATCCATATTCACCAGAGCCGACTGCAGCAGTTGCTCGACCTCTGGATTATCGTAATCAGTCTCATCCTTGGCTTCCTCGAACAAGTAACGGTTGTAGTTATTCGATGCGTCGAACAGCGAGTTGCCAATGCCGATCATGAAAATTTCTTTAAACGATTTGGAGCTGTAGCGTTCACTGAACGCGCTCGGTTCAAGCACATCCAGATTTACTTTAAAGCCAACCTGCTCCAGCATGGCCGCCACGACTTCCGACTGCTCCTTGTACTGGGATGACACGGAAATCGTCAATTCCGGGCCTGCGTCGGCATAACCAGCTTCTTTCAGCAATTCTTTAGCTCTCTCTTGATCGTATAGCGATTGCTTGTAAAGCGATGGATCGGCTCCAAAGTTGCCTGGAGTTACTGACGTACGCGTAACGACTCCTGCTCCACCCGCAATGCTGTCTACAATTCCTTGCTTGTCGATTGCTAAATCAATCGCTTCTCTGACCTTAGGATCAGAAGTGACAATACCTTCGGTATGACGCAGAATCAATTGCAGCACCCGCTGTGTGGGGGCTTTGACAATTTTCTTGCTGTCTGCGTTTTGAATACGATCGATATCGGTGGACGGAATACCGGATGCCACATCAATGCCTCCGGCGAGCAGCTCCGACACGCGCGTCGACGCTTCCGGAATTACGCGGAATACAACCTGATCCCATTTCGGCTGACCTTCATAATAATTCTCGTTCTTCACCAGCTCCACGCGATCATCCTTAATCCATTTACTGAATTTATAAGGGCCTGTACCCACCGGCTCTTTCAAAAATGCTTCGACACCCTTGTCCTGGATATATTTGGACGGTAGAATTCCCGCTCCCATTTTAGACAGCCGATTCAACAATAGCGGATCAGGTTCGCTAGTCACAATATCCACGGTATGCTCATCCACGATGTTCACTTCTACGATATTTTTAAAATATGAGTTCTGTTTCAGCGCTCCATCCTTAGCTACCCGCTCAATCGTAAACTTCACGTCTTCCGCAGTAAAAGGATCACCGTTATGGAAGGTAACACCTTCCCTCAGCTTGAATTGCCAAGTCGTCTCATTCACCTGCTCCCAAGATGTGGCCAAACCGGGAACCTTGTTTTGCTCGCTGTCGTTTTTTAGTAAATAGTCGAACACATTCACGATAACCGCTTCACTGGCCGTATTGTTATTGTTATGAGGATCAAAACTTTCGATATCAGTACCAACGCCAAATGTCAGTGTTTGACTTTTTGTCGCCTCGTACTCAATCTTCTCATCTGCGGATGTGTTAGCACCAGCACCCGTATTCCCGCCTCCGCACGCGGTAACTAGAACCATCGCTGCCAGTAGTGTCATCCATATACCTATCCATTTCTTTCTTTGCATCTCTTCCACTCCTCTAATGATTAATTTCTATTTAAAAATTCAATAGCAATAGCTGATAGCATGCTTACGCCGTAAGGCATTGCTGCTTCATCCAGATCGAATAAGGGGTGGTGCAGTGGATACTGCGTCCGCTCCTCGCCACAATCCGATCCAAGCCGGAAAAACACGCCGGGAACGCGGCCGGAATAAAATGCGAAATCCTCTCCTCCCGTGGAGGGCTTTAAATAACGCCATGTCTTGGTGCCGTATAATTGCTCGCTAACCTCTGTCATAAAGTCAACCATCGCTGGATCATTGATAACAAGAGGATACCCTTCCCCATGCTCGATTTCATACCCAGCCCCGAAGGAGGTGCAAATCCCGCTGACCACTTGCTCAATCAGCCCAGGCAGCTGCTTTCTTACCTCTGGGGATAAGGTACGAACGGTTCCCGTCAGCTCTACCTCGGGCGCCAGCGCCGTTCCCATATAACCGCCGGAAATTTTGCCGATCGTAATGACGGCCGGTTCGAGCGGATCAACCATGCGGCTTGTAATGTTCTGCAGCGCGGTAATAATTTGCGCGGATACAGCAATGGCGTCGATCCCTTCATGAGGGCGCGCAGCATGCCCGCCTCTACCGAGTACCTTAATCTTAAGGGCATCGGCCGAAGCAAAAGCCGCCCCCTTGGTTACGCCAAGCTCGCCTGTCTTCAGCCCGGGATAAATGTGCAGACCTGCCATCGCATCGACCACCGGATTTTCCAGGACACCGTCCTCGATCATTGCTCTCGCGCCTGCCAAGCCTTCTTCCGCAGGCTGAAATATAAATTTGATGTTACCTGCTTTGGGACGCCCAAGACTTGACAGCAATTGAGCTGCTCCCATCAACATGGCCGTATGGGCATCATGACCGCATAAATGAGCTTTGCCTGGGATTCGCGAGCAATAGTCCGATGTCTTCTGGTCTTGGATCGGCAGAGCATCCATATCCGCCCGTAAACCAATCGTCGGTCCCGGCGCATGGCCTTTAAGCAGCCCCACCACTCCGGTTTGTCCTATATTTCTTGTCACCTCTAGCCCCAGACTCTCCAAATGCCTAGCTACGATTTCTGCCGTTCGGAATTCCTCATACCCTGTTTCAGGGTGACGGTGAAAATCTCTCCGCCATTCGGTAAGCTGTTGCTGAAGCGGCTTTGCCAAGTCTAAAAGTTCTTTAATGTCCATAAATCCTGCATTCTCCTTCCTAATCCGCCGCAACCACTCTTTCATAAATAGCCTCTGCGGAGAACCCGGTGTGACGTCTCATCACTTCGCGCGACTTGATGCTGTCATGGGCCTTCAGCGCTGTCAGAATTTCTGTATGCACTTCGTAGTTGATCTTCCGGACTTCCTCGTTATAGGGCATTAGATCGAGAGCTGGGTTAATCTTCGTCCGAATATGCCGCACCGCGGACTCCAAGTAGGGATTTCCCGAAGCTTTGGCAATCGCAAGATGGAATTTGACATCCAGTGCCCGAAACCATTCGCGTGTACATTCCGGTTCCAGGCTCTGATCCAGGTAGTTTTGAAGCAGCTCAAGCTCACCTGCGGTGATTCGTTCAGCGGCCAGAAAAGCTCCCTCCGGTTCAATAATCTTCCGGTACTCAAACACCATCAGCATCTGTTCCCAATCCCGTTTAATCTCCTCTGCCGTCCGTTTATGGGAATTAGCCGTCACTGGCTGAATAAAAGTCCCTCCCTTTGCCCCAACCCGCTTCTGAATCAGCCCCTTACTCTCCAATTCAGCAAGCGCCTCACGCACCGTGATTCGACTGGCATTGAAAATTTCCGCTAGTTCTCGCTCAGATGGAAGCTGTTCCCCGCTCATAAGCTCCTTAAGAATAATCGCTTCTTCCAACTGCTCTCTAATAAATTCACTGACCTTTTTCGTCGATACCTTTTCAAAATGGAGGGGAAAATCAGTAGACATGACAATTCATCACTCCGAATATTTATGGTCTAGACCTTATACCATTACTATAATACCAAGTAAACTTATATGCAATATGTTTATTTATCCGTAGCTCTCCTAATCTTGTTACCACAACATCGTTAATACCCTGAATTCATAGCCCCATGGTCAAAATCGGATTCGACTTAACGAGAATGCATTACTGTAGGAATGGCATGCAAGCGTGTAAGTGAATCGAAAAATAGCGTACGCCCCGTAACTTGGGACGTGCGCTATTGTCATTCAATATGTAACCCCCAGGCAACTAATCTAAGGTCAGCATCCGCCTTAATTGCAATTTGGTGCATTCCAGCGCCTATCCAGGGGAACCTCATCTCCTTATGATGGTCACTCAGAAGACTGCGATGCGGATGCCTCCCGAAGCTCCAAGCTTCTCTACAGTCATCTCCGGCGTAAGCGTGGAATACGGGGAAATAAGCATTACAAATCTTTCGAAAATATTTCTTTTGCAACTGTAATGGCAGACATTGCTTTCGGCCAGCCAGCATAAAAAGCCAGATGAGTAATAGTTTCAATTAACTCCTCTTCCGTGAGACCATTTTGTATTGCATAGTTTAAGTGAAAATTCAGTTGCTCCGTATTTCCCCCAGTAACTAAGCTAGCTACAGTGATTAAGCTTCGATCACGTGGAGAAAGTTCTTTACGTTCCCAAACATCTCCAAACAGAACGCTATCAGTAAGTTCAACTAGTTTAGGCGCAAAGTTGCCGATAGCATTCTGAGCAGCGGTTTGCTCTTTTGAATTTGACATTTAAAGCTCTCCTTTCGATTATTCTAAATCTTCTCCATTGCTGCTAATTACCTTTTTATACCAATAAAAAGATTTTTTCTTACTACGCTTCATTGTGCCATTCCCATCGTCATCTTTATCCACATAAATGAAACCGTATCTTTTACTCATTTGTCCAGAACTAGAGCTTACTAAATCAATGCAGCCCCAGGTAGTATAGCCTAACAAATCTACGCCATCTTCTTCTACGGCCGCTTTAAAGGCGACGATATGTTCACGAAGATACTCGATTCTATAATCATCTTCGATATGTCCATTTTCATCAGGCGTATCTACAGCTCCCAAACCATTTTCAACAATAAAGAGCGGTTTTTGATAGCGGTCATATAATGCGTTCAATGTAATCCTTAACCCAAGGGGATCTATCTGCCATCCCCATTCGCTTGTTTTTAAATATGGATTTCGCAATGTTGGAAACAGATTAGCGGCGGTTTGTGTATTCACCTCGGGGTCAGCGCTTGTTAAGCGAGAACCATAGTAACTAAATGAAACAAAGTCAACAGTATTCTTCTTTAAAAGTTCTTCATCGCCGTCCTCCATTTTCAACTTAATATTCATTCTTTCAAACATTTTTTTCGCATAATTTGGATATTCTCCGCGGGATTGCACATCAACAAAGAAGTAATGTTCCCGATCCCTTTCCATTGCTTTCCATACGTCTTCGGGAGCACATGTATAAGGATAAGTGCTGGCACCCGCTAACATGCATCCAATCTTAAATTCGGGATTTATCTTACGGGCAATTTCAGTTGCTTTTGCACTTGCGACTAATTGGTAATGGGCGGCCTGATACTTCACTGCTTCTTCATTTTCACCTTTTTCAAACACTAAACCGGAACTCCCAAATGGCAGATGCAATAACATATTGATCTCATTAAAAGTCAGCCAATACTTTACTTTATCTTTATAACGAGTAAAGATGGTTTCACAGAGTCTTTCATAATAATCAATCATTTTACGGCTTCTCCAGGAACCAATTGTCTTTACTAAATGCAATGGCACATCAAAATGAGTGATTGTTACCAGAGGTTCTATACCATATTTTAAACATTCATCAAAAACATTTTCGTAGAATTTCAAGCCCTCTTCATTTGGTACCGCATCATCACCATTAGGGAAGATTCGTGTCCATGCAATAGAAAGGCGGTAGCATTTAAAACCCATTTCAGCAAATAAAGAAATGTCTTCTTTATAACGATGGTAAAAATCAATTGCTTCATGACTTGGATAAAAATACTGATCATTGCATTCCAGCATTTTCATTTTGCCTTTCATTACAGAAACGCGATCCCTTCCCGCTGGAATAACATCAACTGTAGATAATCCCTTATTCCCTTCCAAATATCCCCCTTCACATTGGTTTGCAGCAGTTGCTCCTCCCCAGAGGAAATCTTTTCTTAATGCCACAGAAACATTCTCCTTTAATTAAATATTGTTATGCTTTTAAAACTAGCAACTCATTATTAAAATCAACTTGTTGAATATTATGATTTGGTATGATGTCAGAATATTTATGCGTATTGGCAACAATGACAGGCGTTTGAGTTACATAACCCTCTTGTTTTATGTTCTCCAGGTCAAACACCAGCAATGTCTGTCCTTTGGCCACTCTTTGCCCTTCTTCAACGTGAGCTTCAAAATATTTCCCATTTAGTTTCACTGTATTCAATCCAACATGGATGAGTATTTCAGCACCATCATCGGATAGTAAACCTAATGCATGTTTTTTAGGAAATAATGAAACCACTTTGCCATCAAAAGGAGCAATCACTTTTCCTTCACTTGGTTCAATGGCAATTCCCTTCCCCATTGCTTCGGAGGCAAAGGCTGTATCTTCTACATCCTTTAGCGGAATCATCTTCCCTTGGATTGGACTTGTAATGACAATATCTTCAATTGCAATCTCTTCGTTATTTGTAGTTATTTTGTCTGCATCGCTACTATGATTTTGCTGAGGCAACTCTTTTTCGAATTTCAGACTTAAGAGATAGGTAAGCACTGCAGTTACGATAGCTGAAATTCCTAGTGCAATCAGGATGTTATAGAGATTCCAAATGTTTTCTCCGATATATAGTGGAATAGCTGGAATACCTGATGCACCAGTCGCATAACGTGAGACTCCCATTAATCCAGCGTAAAGACCACCAAATGCGCTACCAATCATTGCAGCAATAAGAGGGTATTTTTTAGGTAAATTAACCCCATAAAGAGCTGCCTCTGTAATCCCCATTAATCCGGTTATACCACTGGAGGTCGAGATTTGCTTAAATGATGAATCTTTCGTTCTCCAGCCTACAACTAAAGCTGCAGCACCTTGAGAAATATTAGATATAATTGCTCCAGGACCTAAAATATTCTCATATCCTAAAGTAGTTATTTGAGCTAATGATAATGGAACAATATTATGGTGTAGACCAAACATAACTAGTAATGGCCAAAAAGTTGCAATAATGAAAATGATTAACCAAGCTCCCTGAGACCCTAAAAAGTCAAATCCCATGGCTAAATAAGTTCCGAAAAATGATCCTAGCGGTCCTAATGCAGTTAAAGAAATAATACCCATAACTAAAATTGTAAACATAGGAACAAAGATGATTTTTACAGCGTTTGGTATGATTTTTTTAAAGAATGATTCAATGTAAGATTGCGCCCAAATACTTAATAAAATGGGAACAACAGATGAACTATAAGAGACAAGTGTCAACGGAATTCCGAAAACGCTTACATCTTCGCCGGCTGATCGTAATGCAATCAGGTTCGGATGGAGCAAAATCCCGGCAGTTACCAACGCAAGTACGGGGCTACATTTTAATTTGTTAGCTGCTGAGAATGCCAATAAAAACGGTAAAAAATAGAAGATAGCGTCGGACATGAAATTAACTACATAGTAGGTTTGCGACTCTCTGGACACCAAATTGAATAATAGAAGGATCGCCAAAAGTGCCTTAATCATTCCTGCACCAGCAATAGCTGGTACGATTGGACTGAATGTACCGGAAATGAAATCGATTAATTTGCCGAATACTCCTACTTTTCTATCATCTGAAGAACTCCCATTTGAATGGTTTATAGGGTTTAGATGCTTGATAACCTCTGTGTACACCTCTTCAACATGTGTTCCGATAACAACCTGAAACTGTCCACCACTTTGGATCGCATCAATAACACCATCTAAAGCTTTAATCGCTTGCTGATCGGCCTTCTTATTATCGTTCAGTGCAAATCTAAGTCTGGTCATACAATGGGTTAGTGTAGATACATTTTCACTGCCACCAATTTTATCAACAATTTCCTGAGCTAATTTGTCATATTTTCTGCTCATACAATAAATGACTCCCCTCTTGATTAGTCTAGACATTCTGCTGGGAAAAATAAAAGATAACAATACAAATATTGAAGCTTTCGAAAGCGCTTAATAAAAATAAATAGTCGCTTCCCCCTTATACCTTGTGCACCTCCATAGAATAAATACTTTAATAATTTTCTTACAAAATAAAAAAGTTATTTATCAGCGATAATTCAAAGGTTCATTCTCGTTGACACCTTTATACTATCACCACATAAATAACTATATCCAATACCTATAATTCATACTTTATTATGCCTGCAAGGCATCTCTAATAAATTGTATAAAGCGAGCAGAGGTTTGGCTCAAGATCTTATGTTTTTTCCAAACAATTATAGTTCCGAAATTGAGTTCAGGATAAAATGGTCTGAAACAAAGTTGATCTGAATCCCTTATCCCAAGAGCACCTTCAATACATATTGCAGTTCCCATACCATTTTCTACAAGATTAACTATATTGGAAATCAAATTATAAGTAGCTACAATATGCAAATTAACATATTCATCAGCAAACCAATTAGCTATTTCATGTTGAACTACAGGCCGGCTAGAAATGATTAAGGGCACCCCAACAAGATCCTGGGGAGTCACATTTTCTTTTTTTGCTAGAGGAGCAGATGCCTTTGTAAGAATTCCCCATCGTTCCTTTTGTGGCAATCTGATAAAATCGTATTTTTCAAAATTTATAGGTTCTAGTAGAATTCCTACCTCAAGCAATCCTTTATCTATTCTTTCCTTTATATCATCCCCTGTTCCGCTAAAAATATGATAGCTGACCTGTGGATATTCAACGTAAAATGCTTTTAACAATTTAGCTAACACTTGCGAAGTCAGTGATTCTACACTGCCTATAAATATTGTTCCTGCTACTAAGTTTTTCTGATCTTTAAATTCTTTCTCCGTCTTATCCACAATGGTAAGGATTTCTTCTGCTCTCTGACGCAAAAGCATACCGGCATCCGTTAATGATATCTTTCTTTTTCCGCGTATAAGTAGTTGAGTTCCTAACTCTTTTTCTAAATCCGCCAGTTGTCTGCTTAACGTGGGCTGTGTTACATGTAATATATTAGCCGCATGAGTAATACTTTCTACACGTGCAACTGTAAGAAAATACCGAAGTACCCTTAACTCCATATTTGCCCTCCATTTTTGTGTTCAATATATAAATTTAGTTTATCATGACCTCTTAAAAAAAGAATCTTTGCTTATTGAAAACGTAGACGCGAAAAAGGACAAGGATAACCACCAATTCCATCGATTTCCCCCTCCACAGCCTTAAGGCAAATGGGTGCCGGCTGGAATTTGGTAACACATTGGATCCTATTCCGACGGAAGGATCTTGGAGTCCTCCTGTAAGTTAGACGGATCTGCTATCACTTTAAAGAGAGAGTATCTCTCTGTCCGCATCCGTGATTTTGGCGTTCAAACAACGCTTAGATTCACATTTACCAGAGGTGCAGACCAATTATTGGACTTCATTAAGTATAAAACGCCGGATTTGGCCACAACAGAAATAACGATTGTAAAATTTCTTTTGACTTTCTCTATTCTTCCGCCAAAAAAAAGCAGGGGCCCCATGGCCACCTGCTTCTGAATTTAAGTGCTCACAATTGCTCTCTTGTCTTCTTTGCGTTGTTTAGCATATTCGGCAGTCGCCGTAAATAATACGTCTGAGGATGAATTCAGTGCCGTTTCGAAAGAATCCTGCAAAACCCCGATAATGAAGCCTACGCCGACGACCTGCATGGCGATATCATTTGATATGCCGAACAAGCTGCATGCTAGCGGAATCAGTAGCAGAGATCCACCGGGAACGCCCGAAGCTCCCGTCGCAGCTATAGCGGATAGGACACTGAGAATCAGCGCTGTGCCGAAATCAACTTGAATGCCGAGCGTATGAACGGCCGCAAGGGTTAAGACGGAAATCGTAACCGCCGCACCTGCCATATTGATCGTAGCGCCTAATGGAATGGAGACCGAATAGGTGTCCGGATTCAGCTTTAATTTTTCGCACAGTCTCATATTAATCGGAATGTTGGCCGCGGAACTGCGTGTGAAAAATGCCGTTATCCCGCTTTCCCTCAAACAGCTAAATACAAGAGGGTAAGGATTTTCACGAGTGTTCAGGAATACGATCAATGGATTAACGACAAGGGCTATAAATAGCATACATCCGATCAGGACGAAAAGTAACTTTCCGTAATCGAGCAGTGAGATAAGCCCATTAGTTGTAATCGTCTCGAATACAAGCCCCATAATTCCGAACGGCGCAAATTGAATGACCCAAGTGACAATTTTGGATATGGCGTCCGAGAAATGAGTGATTAAATTCTTCGTAGTATCATTAACCCCTTTTAAAGCAAGCCCAAGCAGAATCGCCCAGGCGAGAATACCGATATAATTAGCGCTTAGCAAGGCATTGGCTGGATTGTCCACAACCTGAAACAGCAGGTTCTTCAACACTTCAACAATGCTTTCAGGTGAAGTCATTTCAGCGGTCTCCGTAACTAGCGAAAGGCTAACCGGAAAGATAAAGCTAGCTCCGACGGCTACAAACCCCGCCAGAAACGTGCCAATGCCATACAGAACGATAATTTTCTTCATGTTCGTCTGAATCCCTTTTTTATGATTGGATATGGTGGACATGACGAGAAACAAAACTAATATGGGGGCGACTGCCTTAAGCGCGGACACAAACAATGATCCGAAAATAGCAATGCCTGTTGCTTTAGGAACAACTAACGCCAAAATAACCCCAAGTATAATTCCCGCGAAAATTCGTTTTACGAGACTTATCTTGTTCCACTTGAGTATGATTGTTTTCATGATTATTCCTCCGGACAGCATGTTATATTTATGCAACGCCTCGACGCTTTAACGAGACATAGCGATAGTTTATCACGCACATCGCCTTTTGTGAATCCATGTAAAGAAGTGTGCAATAAATTTCACAACTCCTCTTTTACAGGTTATGGCCCTATCGCTCCTTCCACCTTGTAATCGTCCAAGGCAATATCGAGATTCATCCCAAGAACCAGCTTGGCCAGTTGACAGCCGATATAAGGACCCATGGTTAGCCCCGATGACCCCAAACCATTGGCAACAAAGATGCCTTTCCAGCCCGGTAAAGCACCGATCACCGGAAGAAAGCCTGGGGTAAACGGGCGAAAACCGACCCTTGCCTCCAAAAAACTACCGCTGGCTAGTCCCGGCGCATACGCTAATGCCTTACTGATCACCTCGTGCAGGCCTCCTGCCGTAACACGGGTATCGTAACCTTGCGGATCATTTTCATGGGTTGCACCAATCACAATTCGACTGCGGTCAAAAGACAGGATATACTGGTCACCTGGCGGTATGATAACAGGCCAACTGCC
The DNA here is from genome assembly GCF_003931855.1 of Paenibacillus lentus. Taxonomy (NCBI): domain Bacteria; kingdom Bacillati; phylum Bacillota; class Bacilli; order Caryophanales; family Paenibacillaceae; genus Paenibacillus; species Paenibacillus lentus. The sequence continues at coordinate 4,165,252 of NZ_CP034248.1, forward strand.
CGTATCCATACCCGGCAAGGCCAGATGGACGATCTGTGCTTTTTGGAATGTCGCTCTGAAATCCACGCCTAACGGTGCAACCACCGGATTGATCCATGCGCCAGTACAAACGATAACTGCATCGGCAAAAATCATTTCATTCCGTACCCTTACGCCTGTAACCTTATCGCCGTCATGGCACAGATCTGCTTCTCCATCCAGAAGCGTTGCGCCTTTTCGAATCGCAGCGCGAAGCAACGCCTCTCGAAGAGCGCGTCCATCGACGCGGGCAGCCCCGGCAACATGCAGCGCGGCGTAATCATCGGCAAGCGGAGGAAACAATCGCTTCACCTCACACGGAGTGAGCAGCGTAATGTCGCCCATCTCCGGGGCATCCTGCTTGCGCTGATTGGCGCGCTTTTCCAGCTCAATAAGCTTGTCCGTTTCCCGATGGATACGAAGTGCTCCAACTCGCGCGTATCCAGTTTCGGTTTCCCCGTCCTTTTCCAGCTCCTCAATCAATGCGGGATAAAAGCTGGCCCCTTCCCTGGCCAGTCTGTACCAGGCTTGATTGCGTCTCTGCGAAAGCCAAGGGCAAATGATCCCAGCCGCAGCATCTGTTGCCTGTCCTTTGTCCCTTCGGTCAACAATGATGACTTCTGCTCCGTTGTTGGCCAATTGATATGCCGTAGAAGCACCTACTATCCCCGCACCTATCACAATATACTTTGGCATGCTACAACTTCCTTTTGTTTGAGGTCAATGTGTAATTTAGATGTATTTCTAGTATCTATTCTACCTTAAAGACAGTAATCGCAAAAAAAGCTGGATTTCATGTATCTAAAACTTGGTTTTCAGCTATGTTAGCCTTGAAGCCTTAGTTTAAGGACATGAAATCCAGCTATTTGTACATTCAGCAATTGAACGTAGATTTTAAATACAACGGATCCATTTATCAGGTATATTTACATTTTCTGAACCCCTGCATTTAGAGCTTCTACACTTTCAAGAAACCCCTACACCTCCAGAGAGTGCTACGCTCAGAGGAGCTCCTACATCGCCAGAAAATCCGCTCACGGGAACTCCTGCATCGTCAGAGCATCCCACATTTTCAGGTTACCCCACGCCTCTGCAGTTCTATTCCCAATCACCCAGGGAGCGTTACACCTATTTCGGCTGAATATAGCCTTCTGCTTTAAGCAGCTCTGCGATCAGTACAGCGCCCCCGGCCGCTCCGCGCAACGTATTGTGGGATAAGCCTACAAATTTATAGTCGTAGAGCGAATCTTCGCGCAATCTACCCGTCGAGACGCCCATGCCCCGCTCGATGTCACGGTCGAGCCCGCTCTGTGGTCTGTTTTCTTCTTCAAAGTAGGTAATAAACTGCTTCGGTGCGCTTGGCAGATCAAGCTCCTGCGCTCTTCCTCTAAATTGCTGCCAACGAGCAATGATTTCCTCTTTGGAAGGTTTCTTCTTAAAAGATACAAATACAGTCGCCAAATGTCCGTCCGTTACAGGGACGCGGATACATTGCGTCGTAATCAGAGGCGCGCTTGCCTTAATAACCTGGCCATCCTCAACACGGCCCCAGATGCGCAGCGGCTCCTGCTCGCTCTTTTCCTCTTCCCCACCAATATAAGGAATAACGTTGTCCAGCATTTCTGGCCAATCATTGAAATTTTTGCCCGCTCCGGAAATGGCCTGATACGTCGACGCGACCACCGTTGTCGGTTCAAAATCCAATAGAGCATGCAAAGCTGGAACATAACTCTGAATGGAGCAATTGGGTTTAACGGCGATAAACCCGGTCTCCGTTCCGAGCCGTTTGCGCTGAGCAGCAATGACCTCGAGATGCTGCGGATTCACTTCAGGAATGACCATCGGTACATCCGGCGTCCAGCGATGAGCCGAGTTGTTGGAAATGACCGGGGTTCCCGTTTTTGCATAAGCCTCTTCCAAAGCCTGAATTTCAGCTTTTTTCATATCGACCGCACAAAAAACAAAATCAACTTCAGACGTCACCTCTTCTACTTTCGCTGCATCCTGAACAACGATATTCTTCACTCCATCTGGTATTGGCGTAGACAGCTTCCATCTGCCCTGTACGGATTCCTCATATGTTTTCCCGGCAGAGTTCGCGCTAGCTGCAATCGCCGTTACTGTAAACCAAGGGTGCCCATCCAATAACTGCACAAAACGCTGACCGACCATTCCCGTACCGCCAATAATGCCTACTTTTAATTTTTCACCCATCTTTTATCCTTTCCTTTCTACAAGTTTATTTGCCTGAACCTCGAACGAACCTCGCCTATTTGTCTTTTTGAATAAAAAAATCCCACCCCCAAGACTTCTGATCCGTCTTGGGGGCGAGATATGTATGCCCGCGGTACCACCCCAACTTCGTTAATATGTCGCCATATTAACCTCTTCAAGTACAGCATGCCATTTTGCACGCTTATACTCTAGCTCTGTAACAGGAGCTCCTGGCACACCATCCTGACCAATATCATTCCGATGTGCTGCTCAGAGTCTTTTTTCAATAAAGAAATGCTTTGCTCCTTTTCAGCGAACGGAGCTCTCTGTAAAAGATTTCATTTATCTACTCTTCTCATCATCGCATTTAAATATTGCGATTATATTACCAAATAACTGCCCGAACGTAAAGCCATTTATAAAATTTAGGCCTGTTTAGTGCTAAAAATAAAGTGAAAAGGGCCCACTATAAATAATCCAAGCTATTATAAATAAGAATAAGTCCCACGATACACAGCACCCAGGACAGGGCTGAACCGGATGACTTGGCGATTCTCATCTGAAGCTGTTCCAACGGCCTGTGCATCATTCGCCCAAATAACAAATACAGCAGATATAGAATCAACGGAGGCAAAACCATAATGAAATTATATCCAGCCATCACAGGCAGCCACTGATAAGGAATCAAATCAGCCGTCGTCATCAGACCAATGGCAGCAAAATAAGGAAACGCCGTCCCCACCTCAACTAATGCTGTTGTAAAGCCCAATGCAACCATCGAAAATCGGCTTTTGGACTTCGGACGGGGCAATTCCCTTTCACCTTTTTGCGGAGTATAAAAACTGGCTATAAACAAGCCTACCCCAATGATGAAGATGACCCAGCTCACTACCCTGCTCTGGAAAAGAGAAGCCACCGATTCCAGCAGTACCCCCATCCCCAGCATCAGCATAACTCCTACCGAAAAATAAAATCCGGCGACCGTCAGCAAATAAATCAGCAGCCTTGAAGCTAGGTGTTTGGTTTCCGTTAACAGCAAATATACCGTAACTCCTATAGTAGCGGGGCTCAATGTATCCAGTAAGGCCAGTCCACCTATCGAAAGCAGCAGCTCTATGCTCACACTTCTTCCTCTCCCTGATCATGTTGAGGAGCCAACCCTTCTGTCAGCAATGATATATGGTATTCATAGGCTTGCTCCATAAATTCGAGTACATCCCGGTCGATCGGATAAAGTCCAAGCTCTTCCGATTGAGTGGGTGACATCCTTGCGTCCCATAATTTTTGAATAAACTCATCCTCACCCGAAAAATTCTCCTCCTGTTTTTCAAGCATACGTCGGATGATCTGCTGCACTTTGGGGGACGATACGCCCTGCTTCATATGCTGCTTAAGTTGACCTAACAACGCTATCCATTCCAAAGAGTCGGGATCATCTCCACTCATACTCGGAACCTTCTGCAAGAGCTCCAATTCTTTATCGTTAAACAGGCTCTCTTTAAAAATATGTCGCCTTCTCTTATCCTGACTAGATAATTGAATGAACTTCTGAATCGCAAGTGCATCCTCTCCTCCCTCCACAACAAGCCCGCTAATTAGTTCACGCAGGCCCTGCTCGATTACTTTAAGCCTTGACTGCTCCTCCATGATATAAGCCAATTGGGCCTTCAAGCTGGTTGACCAATTCCACTTGGGGTCGGCAAGCATTTCTTTTATATCCTTCAGACTGTACCCGACCCCTTTAAAAAACTGGATCTGTTGAAGCTTGCGCAAATCATTATCTGTATAAAGCCGATGTCCTCCTTCCGTTTTGGACGAAGCTGCCAGTAATCCAATCTGGTCATAGTAACGCAGTGTCCTTACCGTAACTCCGGTCTGTTTTGCCACCTTTTGAATCGGAATCAATCTCAGACACCTCCCCACCATCCGTTTATTCTTCTTTATCCTTATACAAAGCCTGCTTGATCAGATACCCTACGCCTAAACCGACCAAGACGCCAGGAAACGCTTGATGAAAAATCAATCCGATTCCTGCTCCTATAATGACGCACGCATAAATTATAATATCCCCTTTGTTCACATCACTCTCTCCTTCATCCCAGCGGTTTTCCATCTGCCAAGACATGAGCATTTTAATTGAAGCAATGTTGATACATACTGCATAACGGTCAGGTACATTATACAAAATGACGTAACGTCACTTTCAAGCCTTTTTCAAAAACTACTTGAAACTGACGCCGCGTAACCTTATATCGCTGCGGGGACGAGCAGCAAGACAGCAACAAATCGACTGAAGGACTTAAGGATAACGGATCCTTTGAGGTAAATAGTGAAACGCGTTCAGGAAGGATAAACATTAAGGAGTAATGCAGCAGACATAAATTCGTAAGCGAAGCAATACTACAGGGGGATGATAAGAAAAAAAAGAGCCTGCCCTGGGCAGACTCTTGGATCGGACTTGGAACAGGCGTGAAGCCGATCTCTCCGCGCTATTCCTGAATTATACTTTCAGCAATCGTGACGAGATCTTCTTTCGTTAAAGGACTTTTCCTATAGGTAGCAATCTCGTATTCTAGTTGGTTCTCCGCATCCTCCCAGATTAGCTTGGTCGAGTAGACAGCATTTGAACCCGTAGAATAGATCGCTTCGATCCCGTCTATACTCACCTTTTCAAATTTCTCGCCCTTACCTGGTACCCGGGTGCTCTCTGTAATCAGCGGCTGAATTCTTTTGGCACTGATCCGAATGATGTCGTTCCCTTTCGCGTAGACAATGGCCGTTTCCCCCGCTTCGCTCCAATTTACTTTTTTAGCGTAATATTTTTTCCCTTTTGCTTCCGCTTTGAGTTCATCTAACAAAATTTGATACCCTTCACTAAGAAAATGGAAGCATGGAGGTATGATTTCCCCCGACTGAAAAACATATCCTTCCGGAAGCCATTCCGGCTGCTGTAAATCCGGCGCTTTATGTTTGATGGACAGCTGTGTATATTCTTCGTGATCTAAACTCGTTATGGAGCGGTACGTATAATTTAGTATATTGTTAACTCCGTCATACATGACCCTTAAACCGCCTTGCTCATCAACTTTTCTGTATATTGCTTCCGCCTCTTTTTTCTGCCGCTCAAGATTGTTTTTGCTCGAAGCTGCCTGTGTCGCAGGCTTTTTCACCGGTTTGGCAGCAGCTTCGGCAGTAATTACGCTTGCTGAGCTTAGCGCAAGCAGGATGCTTGCAGTGGCGATCATCGTTTTTGTCGTAAGATTCATGAATAAATCTCCTTTCGGCCAATAGGCACTATGTTTGGTTTACTTGTATAACGCCTGATCTTACAGAAAAGGGACACTCCTGCACGAAGTTATTTCACCATGCTCTCGACGATACGAATAAATTCAGACTTGGATAGAGTAGTCCCCGGGTTATCGTAAACGGAATAAAAGACCTCAGCCTCCTCATCCAGCCATTCCAATTTGTGCTTGTAGTAGTCAGCCTCATCCGCCGCCTCTGCCTCCATATAAACCATCTCTTGCCCGCCTACCGTCAGTTTCTCGACGATCACATCTTCAGGATGCATCGTTGTTACCGAAGATGTGCCCTTTTTTCGTACATAAGCATTGATATTGATCATGTCCTCTCCATTGGCATACCTCGCATTTGCACTGCCCGCTATATTCCAGGACAACGGTTTGAGGAACAATTTAGAGTCACTGGCGGAGGACTCGGCCGTACGGATAAACTCCGGCTCCAGCTTTTTCAGATTCTCTAGGCTGGCCTCTCCTTCCATCACACTTGGGAATACCCTTCCCGATTCAAATGAGAGCCCTTTAGGCAAATACTTAGGTTCCACAAATAATGGCCCATTCGTCGCTTCTAGTTGCTTCGCAAATTTCTCGTAACGGCTATGCTCGATCGGCTTATATACGGTTTGAACCATATTTCCTGTGTCATAAGCATTCAGCATATCGTCATCGACATAGTAAGCAACGAGTTCACCCGGCTGAAGCAGTGCTAAGACATGCTCCTTGTAGGCAGACCTCATTTCGTAATAAGTCTTGGCATGGGGAGTATAAGCATCTTCCCTGATTTCCTTCGTTTCAACGATCACTTCGCCCTTGGGGTTCTTAATTTGCACAAATCGCGTTGCCGCATAGCCTGTTAAGGAGGATAGTACAAGAATGAAGCAGATGATCGCGACAATAGCACTGGTGCGTTGTCGGGAAATTTTTTTACCGCTATTTTGTTCATGAATTTCCCTGACCCGGTTCATAACGCTCAGCCGTACATCGATGATTCCCGGCTCATCCTGGATGACAAATTCCTTTATCGTATCATCATGAAGTGTGATTTTGGCCTTTCGCATACTCCGCTCCCCCCTTCTGCTCCATCAGTCTCTGCAGCTTCAGCTTCAACCGGCCGTATTTCTTCTTGACCGCTTCCATGCTTTTCCCTGAAATTTCTCCAATTTCAGCAAATGATTTTTCTTCAAGCGCCCGTAATATCAGTAGACTTCGCTCCTCCGCGCTTAAAGATGTTATGGCGGACGCGAGCGGCTCTCCGAATAATTGGCTCATCATCGTTTGCTCCGCGCTTTCGGTAACAGCGTCCTGACGGAACCAACTCTGAAATTTACGTTGGACACTGCGTTTGCGAAGCAAATTCAAACAATGGTGGTGGGCGATCTTATATAACCAAGATGAAAAGCTGCCGTTCGGTTCAAATAGCTCTATTTTTTCGAACGCTTTGACCAGAATGTCCTGCACCGCATCCTCCGCTTCTTGCCGGTTTGAAAGCATTCGGCTGCAATAGCGGAACATCGGAGCCTGGAAGGCTTCGACGATATGTACATACTGATTGATTTCGCCCGCTTTGACTTCCATGACGCATTTTTCCACAAACTCCATGTAAGCAGCTCCTCCTCTCTATCTACTGTATAAACACTTAAGCAACAGTAAAAGGGACACTATTAGCAAAAACATTTTTATAAAGAATCCTCCTGACTTCCGGGGTTTATTGACTAACATTTTATTAATTGGTATATTTTACAATAATTCTTCAATTGCAGCTGGAGAAATACTTGTTGGTAAAGCTTGTGACTACATGCTCAATAGAGTGATAAGTTCTCAAATCAAAGGTATTCATTTATATCTATTTGGAGGTAATGTTTATGGGTTCTGCTCAATCCGTTCAGTCATTGTTTAAACCATTTTCCTTCGGGGATACAATCTTATCGAATCGCATTGTGATGGCTCCGATGACAAGACAATTTTCTCCCGGTGGGACTCCGGGCCCGGACGTGGCTGCTTATTATCGTCGCAGGGCTGAAAACGCTGTAGGGCTTATCATTACCGAAGGTACAGTGATAAATCATCCTGACGCATCCAATCAAAGCAACGTGCCGCACTTTTTTGGCGCAGATGCCTTGGACGGTTGGGCAAACGTAGTCACTGAAGTACATAACGCAGACGGGAAGATTGTACCTCAGATATGGCATATGGGTGCTCGAGGCCATGTCAATGATTACTCCGTATCGGATATTGAAGTAATAATCCAAGCCTTCTCTCAAGCAGCATTTGAAGCGAAGCGTTTAGGATTTGACGGTATCGAACTTCACGGCGCACACGGTTATTTAATCGACCAATTTTTCTGGAAGGAAACAAATCAACGCACGGATCGATACGGAGGGGACTTCGTAGGACGTACCCGGTTTGCGACTGAGGTCATCTCAGCTTGTCGTCTTACTGTCGGACCAGAGTTTCCCATCGTGCTGCGCTTCTCGCAATGGAAGGGAACGGATTACACAGCCAAATTAGTGAAGACGCCAAATGAGTTGGAAAGCTTCTTGGCCCCATTAGTTGACGCAGGTGTTGACATATTCCACTGCTCCACTCGCCGATTCTGGGAACCTGAATTCGAAAGCTCCCAGCTCAACCTTGCTGGCTGGACAAAAAAACTGACGGGAAAACCAACAATCACCGTAGGCTCGATTGGTTTGGATCGCGATGTGACGAGTTTCTTTACTGAAGGAAAAGGGGCCAGTCTTAGTCGAGTCGACGAACTAATCGAAAGACTTGAACACGAAGAATTCGACCTGGTAGCCGTAGGGAGGGGATTATTAGCTGACCCTGCTTGGGCCAGTAAACTCCGCGAAGGTAGAATTGACGACTGGATTCCTTTTGATCCCGAAGCGATAAAGCAACTGTATTGAGACTGTATTGAATAAGTCGCCCTTGGAATTCTTTTCTAAGCGTGGCTTCACTTCACAAGGATAAACTGTCATATTTCATAGCTGTTTTTGTGAAATTAATTCAATCGCCAGAATGCCCCCTGATCACAAATTCATCAGGGGGCATTCTGGCGATTAGTTCATTCCTACTTCAGTTTAGCTACACTAACAGCGACCTGCTCGATTTGACCGCTGCTCAGAGAAGCGTCTGGGGAGCTAATCGTCACCGTCCGGTCATCCAGTCGGAAACCCAGCATCGGTGTACCGGAAGGTGTATACCACTTCGCGCTGGCGCCGTTGGACAACTTGACCTCCCTGGATTCATATTCATAAGAATAATCCCGTGGCGACACAGAAATCAACATATGCTTAAAGGTCAAATAGACTGCGTCGTCCGAAGCTGCCACTTTAACGAAGCTATCGTTTGAGACCATTTGCTTTGGAGCATAGGCCGTCTCAAAGGATTCGAAATTGGCGTAAGCCTTTTTGATTGCCTTAATCTGTTCTGCATTGTAATTGACGGTCTTCAATTCACCTGCAGGCTGGTTATCGCCGCCCTGTTTCGTTTCCAGGCGAATCTGCTGGCTGGCGGCATCGAACTGTACATCGATTCCAGCCATGTTGGAAATGACCCGCACCGGCAAGTACGTCGTATTTTGGTAGGTGATTGGCACAAGTTTTTTGCCATTACTGTCTGTTAACGACTGAACGGCTCCGTTTACTTTAAAGGTAATGTTGTGATTCAGATAAGCGCTGATCTTCTCCAGCTTGCTTCCGGCATACACACCAGCGGCACCCGATAAAGTCATTCCCATAACGATGAGGGACAATAGTCTTTTTTTCATCACGATCTCTCCTTTTTTTCCGACATAATCATTGTTTGAAATCGACAATATGTGTTACGCTAAGCTTTTCTTTGTCATCCACTGTGATACCGAGCCTTGTGCCAGAAGGGTTCCAGCTTAACGGATATACCGGATAATACGATAAACCTAACGGCGATACCTTGCCGGAGACAGTATCAAAAATATACATACCGTTCATGCCGCCGTGATCCTCGGTATAAACCGCAAAGGCCAGCTTAGAGGAATCTGGGGACCAGGATTGATCCGACACTAAATCACCTTTTCCGATCTGTAAACCTTGCACATGACCACTCGTATCATAAATAAACAGGCACTCTTCTTCTTTCCCGCTGCTTCTTGTGGTGGTGACGGCAATCCGCTGACTGTCAGGAGACAGGCTCAAGGTGGAGACATTCGTGGCAAGCAGGGTTGGTCGAGCCTGTGTGGGGCTGAAACTTTTTAGACGTTTTTTGTTATCTGTGTAATATATTTTCCCATTACCTACAGCAAATTGGCTGAAATAATCTACCTCGGAATCCTGCAACTCAATCTTTTCCCGGGTACCGTCCAATGAAATCTTCCAGATCCCCCCTAGATCCTCCCTCGAGCCGGCGGCAAGAATATAGGAGTCGTTATTGAGCCAACCGCCTACTTCCATATAATTATCAACCATGACTTCACGCCGTTCACCTGTAGCCATATTTTCAATCGCATTCACGGCCGTATATTTATTCTCCCAGGTCTGAATAAAGCTGTATTTCCCATCCGGTGATAGGAATGATTTGATGACCTCTCCGCGACTCGCTCCCGCTTGCTCCGCGATGCTCTGACGCTGGCCTGTCTCCAGGTCATACCGAAACTGACGATAACTAAATTGCGCTTCCTCCGTAGCAGTTGCCTGCTTCTCCACCGTGGTCACCTCGATCTCCAGCTCATGGTCTGACAGCCATTTCTTTATATTTGCACCTTCAATCCGGTGTATGCGCTGCACGGAAATTCCCTGCTCAGCAGGCGGTTTACCTTCTTTGACTACGGTCAGTTCACGTTTTCCTCCTCCCGTCTCGGTACTGGTGCGGCTCCCTACATCAGGCGTGCTGCGAACCGGTGCTGTCATTCCCTCCTGCACTACATTGCAACCCGATATCATGCCGGCTGACAGCAAGGCCGCAGCAAGCAGTCCAGCGATGCTGTTCCTTCTGTTCATCTTCATCGGGCCCTCCTTCTCAAAAATATAATTTAGACTCCGGACGCTTGATCCGGTTGTGTGGTTGTGGTCTGCTTCACTTACTGCAAGCTCCCCCACGCCCCTTAGTATAGAGAGACATTATTTCGTAAAAATATCTGACTTGTAACGAACTTGTAAACAATCCATGAATCACTTTTGGGGCTCAATCATGTCAAAAAAGCCCGGATGATCCTATTCATTCCGAGCTTCGCCTTTGTTAGTTTGTGTATACTTTATTCCTTCCAATCCTGAAGCATACAGTGGAAGCTCCACCATGAAGCGAGACCCGTCCGGCCCCGTCCCGGCAAGCTGTACCGTTCCTCCTTGCTTCTCGGCCAGATTACGAACCAGAGCCAACCCAAGTCCTGTTCCACCGCTGGCTCTTGAGCGATCTTTGCTGACTGTATAAAACGGGTCGAAAATACGTAGTACAGCTTCCTTTGGAATGCCGATCCCCGTATCAGCTACTTCGATGATCATCCGCTGTGTCCCATCTGCTTGTGTTGTAATGTAGTTAAGCAGATGGACTTGTCCGCCTGGTCGGTTATATTTTACCGCATTGTCCAGTAAATTAAGTACTATGTGCATCACGTTCTCAGGATCAGCCCATACCTCACCTGCTGCAAGCGAAGTATGGATGGTGACCCCGCAGCTGTCCGCCTTTCCTTGCAGCCGGGCTACAGCTTCCTCCAGCAAAGATCGCAATGGAACCGCCTCCGCTTGTGTCCCAAACTCGTAAACATCCATCGCCGATAATTGTAGCGCCTTCTCTACAAGACCATCCAGCCGCTGCGCCTCCACCTGGATACGCCTCCCGGCATCGTCCAACAGAGCAGGATCATCACTGTACATATTCAACAGGTCGGCGTACGCGATGATCGAGGTTAACGGTGTCTTTAGCTCATGGCTGATATTGCCGATGAACTGTTTCTGCTGTTGCTCCAGTTCTCGCAGTCGTCCCACCGTATCGAGAAGCTTCTGCTTCTCTTCATGCAAAGCACCGACTGACGTGGAGATACTGCGGCTCATTTCATAAATCCCCTGGGCAAGCTCGCCCAGCTCATCCTTTCTGATGACCGAATGGGCCGATAGATAATCGCCTTGGCCAATTTGCGATGCCGCCCTGTTCAACCGGCTAATAACATCGACCTGGCGCCGGACATAGACGTAACCGATGAGGAAACCAACAGCGAGCACAATGACTCCGGCAAGAAGAAACAACCAACGGGTTCGGGCATAAAAAGCATTCTGCTCAGCGAGCGAGGCATGAAACTGCACCGTGCCCAAACGCTGATCGGCATTGTACAGAGGAGCGAGAAACAATAGCTGATCTCCTTCGGTAATGTACGCCGACTGCCCTTGGGCTGTAAAACGCAGAGCATCCTGCACATCAGCCCGGGGCTGAAATGGCAGCGAGGTGCCGGCAATGGAACCGTCCACCGTATACAACGTCACTGCCATACCGCTTTGTGCGCCCAAATCCACAGCCAGCCGTTGCCCCCTCAGCTTCATAAACTCGTCCGGCTTCATCCTGCCTCCAGTCAGATATTCCTCCCGCACTTGCAGACTGGCAGCTTCTGCTTGCCGGGTAAAAGACTGCTCCAGCAGGACTCGCTGGTTCTCCCGGATACCGCTCAGCACCAGCACACTTAGGCAGGTCACGACAAAAACGAGCAATAGGGCGAGCATCAAAGAGATCTTCCCCTTAAGGCCTATCCGAAATTTGTCGATCATCTAGGGTAACCCCGTACTTTTATAGCCGATACCGTAGACGGTCTGAATGATACCGTGGAGACTGCCCAGCTTTTTGCGCAAACGCTGGACATGGATGTCCACAGTGCGGGTGCCACCTGCAAAATCCATATCCCATACCTTCTCCAGTAGCACCTCCCGTGAATAGACCCGACCCGGATTACGCATTAGCAGAACTAACAGATCAAATTCCTTAGGTGTTAAATCGAGCAACTTACCTTGAATCGACACCGTGCGGCTGGATACCTCTGCGGTCAAATCACCTAGTCTCAGTACATCCTCCTGCTCCTGCTGTATTGGCTGCACATACCCGCCCCGACGTGATAAAGCCTTAACTCTGGCCAGCAGCTCTCGCATATCAAAAGGTTTTGTCATGTAATCGTCAGCGCCGAGCTCCAATCCCAGCACTTTATCGACAATATCATCTTTGACAGTGAGCAACAGAATCGCCGGCCGCGGCTGTCCCCCCAGCTTGCGGCATACATCATAACCACTTACACGAGGCATCATGATATCGAGCACCATAACCGCAGGCCGGAACGTCTCCATCTTGTCCAGGGCCTCCTGGCCATCCGTAGCCATCTCCACCTCATACCCTTCCCTACGCAGCGCATATGCAACAGCCTCCCGGATGCTGCTCTCATCATCCACCACAAGTATTTTTATCATGAACTTCTCCTCGCATGCTTTTGTACCAAGTATTATATCAGCAAGAAACGTTCTTAAAAAACATTAAATGTTGTGCATCTCACCTCTTTCTTATAATAAGCTAATATATTTTTAACTTGACATTCATTTAAGAAAAAAGCGTCTCCCCATGAAGAAAAGATCTTCAACTTTTATTTCTGGTTATGGATACTCTACTGCTGTTTCTTTCTAGAATTCATTTTCACGGGTGAAGTGTGTCAAAGCGAATGAATTAAGATGGCTAAATATTTATATTTTGCGGAGGTGCTAATATTAATGGAGATTTCCATTCTAATGTGAGGGGGTTATCAATAAGCTATTTTCCAAATAGCGTTGTATAACAAATAAAGGTTCCCAATCTGCTCAGATAAGCTGATCAGAAACCTTTTCTGTATAACTTGATGCGGTCGAGAGGAGTCGAACCTCCACGGGGGTAAGCCCACACGGACCTGAATCGCGTATGCGATTCGGAACCAAGCGGAATATAAGTCAATGGAACGGAATTAAAAAACCGTCAAAAGCCTTGTAGAATCTAGGCTTTTGGCGGTTTTTTTGTTCAAATCCAAGCGCCGCAAGGGCTCCCGGCAATGCCCTAAAATGCGGTCGATTTTAGACGTTTGAGAGAACTCGGAGAGAACAACGACCAACCCAACCCAGCCCACTTCACTTCCAAATATTCCCAATAATATTTCATAAGTCTGAATTATATCCCCCTTGCCCCGTATAGCCCAGCGTTGATCCAGGCAAATCGACCGCCGTCAAACATATTGAATCTTTCTGATTCCTTCAATCTTTAATCATCTATTCTTTAATAAATGCTACAAAGTTCGCTTCATTATCCAGTACAAAAATATGTTGAGGATAATCCTTTGAAAGGTAGACATTACAACCAACTAATTCATCAATCCCACTAATTTGCATATCCTTTTCAGCTACTTTCGTCCCATCAACAGCCTCTTCAATCACCCCTACAAGTTGCAGTTTACTTCTATCATCCAAATTAAAAGTACCGTTCTTTTCGGGTGAAATACTGTAGAGCGCACCATCATACATTAGAGAGGGTTTATGGGCACCACTATCACTTCCTTTTTCGGAGCATGCAACAAATGATAATAAAAGAACGGGGACTAAAACCAAGATAAAACCTTCTTCATATAGAAACAACCACCTTTTTTGCCTTGGGGAATTACCCTATTACTCTGAATTTTGTGTCTACTGACGCATGAAGGGGCTGCCCGAAAAGTAAATAATTAATACCCTCCCTGAAAAAACAAACGCCTAAGAATGCTGGTTATACGGCATTCCTGGGCGTTTGCTTTGGGTTCAATTAACTCAAAACGGACTTTCTAGACAGCCCCTTGCAGGATTAGTTAACAAATATTTCAGTTATCGAAATAACCTTGTCTCCTTCTATCACCATCTCAAAAGGAGTGCGCGAGGGAGTGTCATCGCCTCTATACAAAAACAACTGAAATTGATTAAGGTCTGTCGTTGAATACTTCTTATCATCCTCTTCCTTTACGAAAAGATTGGAGGTGTCATAAAAATGGTACTGGGTATTCTCATCAAGCGTAAAGCTTTTGAGCTCTTCCGACTCGTTGTAAATCTCATAGCCATTAGGCATATCGGCTTCTGTTAGTCCTAATTCTTGCATTCTTTCTTTGTCTTTTGAAGTTATAAATTCAAACTCATCGACTTTCAGAGTATTGCCCTCCAAAAAAAGGTACCCTGTAAGAGTCTGCTGCTCCGGCTGTAAAGGCTCTTTGTTGTCTGTACTGCAAGATATCAACGGCATACTAAAAGCTAAAATGAAAATCAACACGATAACCTTTTTCATTCTCGAACTTCCTCTCTAGCTGTAAATCCTTATTTTAGAATGGAACTGGACGGCTTATAAAAAGAAGCATTTTCTGTTCTGTACACAGTATCCTTTGTTTGAGAAGCACCATGTTGTGTGTATTTTATCGTACTACCATCCCCATATGTCACCAATGCAACGTGGCTTTTCTTATTCCAATACATGATACTACCAGCATTGACAGTGCTCTCTTTTGATTCCTTATAGAAGTACCCCTTGTCTTTCATGTAGATCACAACACCGGTTTTTCCATTGTACCCTGTTCTAAACCAATGATCTCCAGGCCACCCTCCCCAAGTAGCAGCCTGATACCATTTGCCTTTCTTGTCTTGAGGAATCCCACCATTATGAATAGCTTTGGATACAAAATTTGCACAATCTGTACCTTGAACATCATCAGAAGGAAATTCTGGATCTGCATCATAATTGTCACGCGCCCAATCTCTGGCGGCAATCCGGTCATACGTGAATGATGCAAACAAAGCATTGGTAGCATTATATGACGGTTCAATGCTTTCAAGCATACTGTATCCTTGTTGGAATTTCTCTGCCGAGTTCTCTACTTCTGCGAGCTTGTCATTTTCAGTCAGAATAGTTCCTTCTTCAGTGTCTGTCCGATGGATGTCTGGTTAAGGTCATATCCACGTAGATATTAATAGCAAAAAACTCATCATTTTGGTCATCTCGTGCCTCAAAATCATACGTAAAGTTATCCAGCTTGTAAAGCTCTTGGTAATCTTTTACGATTTGACCCTTAATTTCATTGTATGCTGCTTCAACAAGCTTGATTTCCCATTCATTTTTCTCATTTGAAGCATTTGAATGACTTGCAAATACACTTGTACTCATACCAATTATCATAACAACTGCAATAACCAGAGAGAATGATTTCTTCAACATGGATTTCATCCTTCTTTCCATTATATTTTTGGATATGAATTAGTATGAGTCACCAGATGTGAACTTGTGAAAAAAATAACAATTTCTATCATATGAAACCGGTAAAATAAACTACAAATTAATATATTGGCATATCACTCCTCAGTCTGTCTACAACGATTACAACTGTGAAAGGATGCTTTCAATGAAAGAGACAGCAGCATGGATTATCACCGCGGCCTTAGTTATATCCTAGCTGGATACCAAGAAGCTGCTCTTCCTGAAACAGAAGATCCCTCTCTACTCTGCTGAGACTCTATTCCCTTCTTCTTCTATTACTCCTACTAAAACTCTTTTAAATCCCCCCAATAAAAAAGGATAAATCCCTTTATAAGGATATACCCTTTGCAAATTGCCAAGGGAATAGTACCCGGTTCATAGCCAAGATATTAGGTCGACATCACGCCACCATCAGCCGTGAATTACGTCAACATTCAGTAGCAGATGGCTATTAGACGGAACAAGCTCGGATCCGTAGCTAATTTCTCACATTATACTGTTTCTTTGTTATTCTCAGTTGTCTTTTTTTAAATAATACCTATTTAGTAATAGCAAGGCACAAGGATTATCATGTTCTTGCTCATCATTTGTAATAATGAGTCCTTTGAAAATTACATACCGCTATTTCAGGCACGTTCCTCTTACCGCTGCGAAAGCAGAAGCAACCCAGCAGAAGCGCCAAAACGGTTTCCAGTTCAATTATCTAACCTGAGCGACTATCTTCTTGCTGAAATCAATCTGTGGTGGATTGAATTGCGATGACCGGCGGTAAGAGTCTCTAATGATACTTCTGCCTGGCCTGCGTCACTGCATAGGGGGCAGTCCGCTCGGATGAGGGGGAGTTTCGCACAAGCAACGAAACTATGATGTTGACCAACCATCAACAGCTTGAAATGGCTCTTATTTATCCAATGAGAATTGGTAGAAGTCTGTTATGCTTTCGTTCAGCTACAACGGCATCTCACCCATACATATTTTTGAAGGGAGGCATGTAGCGTGTCAGATCAACCCATTCCATTACTCCACTACGGCGAACATTTATGTCCATCTTGACTATAGCTCGAAAATTTCTTCAGCCCAGGTGATGAGCGCTACATTGCAAATTCCAAATATGCAAAAAGCTCCTGAATCTCCACAAAAGGAAACTCAAGAGCTCGTTCATTATTAATTGGTGCGGTCGAGAGGAGTCGAACCTCCACGGGGGTAAGCCCACACGGACCTGAACCGTGCGCGTCTGCCAATTCCGCCACGACCGCATATTATGTTGTCTTGCAGAGTGTGTTCCGCAGCGACAAGATATATAATAGCATGCCAGATCAAGAGAGTCAACCACCTTTTTGGGCCAACTTGTAATGTTCGGATTTGCCACAACCTACGAGCTTTTAACCCGTCATCCCTCATCCCCTGGAGCAATTGGAAGGTAATACCTCATTCAGATTGATACAACTTGATCTAGTCTTCATAATCCGCGCTGGCTCACTCCAGATCCTATCTTTCAAAAAACTGTCCTTCAGGCTTTTAGAGCCTTTGGACAGCTTTTTAAAGTACATTACACGTTACTGCACTATTGAACCCGTTGTAGACAAAACCTGCTGCACACGGGTTACTCCCTGCGATAAGGCGTTGCCAGCAAGCGCAGCGGAAGCTACCGCGACCGTCTCCAAGATTTCCGCGTCTGTAGCTCCTTTGGCTCGCGCCTCGTTCACGTGATAGAACGTGCAAACCTCCTGATTCATCGATAACGCAATTCCAATCGCGATAAGCTGCTTTGTCTTGGCATCAAGCGCGCCATCGTTGAAGCTCTCCCCGGTAAAAGCGTGGTAGGCCTCTGTCACTCCGGGCATCACCTCTCCGTAACGATGAATCTCCTGTTTGTATGTGGCTATTTTATCGCTGACAAGCGACATGGACGGACATCCTTTCCTAAGTAAAGTGAATTTACAGTGTGCAACACAAAGTGCATTAACTCACACTTACTACGATAACCCTGTCCGCCCAAAAATATGCTATTCCTCCAGCGAAATTCGCGGTTCACTGGTGGGTTGAATGATGTAATTTCTATCCAGCTTAACAACATTGCGATTCGGTCTGCGGATTAATACGTGCGTATCATCCCAAGCCACGACGATGCCCCGGATGTCATTCTCTGGTATGGCATCCCTCACAACCCGCACTTTTTTGCCGGATAATCGATATTCGTTCAATTGTTCATCAGAAATCACGGGGACAATCACCTCCTTGCTCATATCTTAACATATCATCCACCGGTTTTATGCTTTATTTTTCGTTCTTTTCAACCCCTCAAAGGCACAGAAAAAGACCCCGCATTGTAATTCGCGGAGTCTTCATATATCGCGCGCACCTATCGATCAAACTGCAAAAACTAATCGATATATCCCTGATTTAACGTTGTGCATGCTCCCGACTGTCATTCTTCTCAAACCAGAAATCAAGCACTTTGGCTGACATCACCCGCTGCTCCAGATAAGCTACCTGCTGAGGACTAAACTCATCTTTCCAAGGAA
The DNA here is from genome assembly GCF_003931855.1 of Paenibacillus lentus. Classification (NCBI taxonomy): domain Bacteria; kingdom Bacillati; phylum Bacillota; class Bacilli; order Caryophanales; family Paenibacillaceae; genus Paenibacillus; species Paenibacillus lentus. The sequence continues at coordinate 4,183,535 of NZ_CP034248.1, forward strand.
TAGACAGCTCCTCGCACAGGCCTGCAATCGTTAGAAGCTGAGACCAGGCTACATAGCGTTTGTACCAGAAGAACTGGGGATGTTCAAGCATGTAGGGATAAAGGTCGTCAAATTCCGTATGTTTACAATCCAGGGCACGCTCAAAGATAACCTTTGCATCGGACAGTTTAGAAATAAAGAATTTCACGTCGACAACAGATTGATTTTGATCCCCCATTGATTTGCCTCCTCTCCCTAGTGCTCCCATTATATCGAAAAAAAACAGCCCTGCAAAGGACTGTTGCAAAATTGGTACTATTTTTTAGTCAGCAAAAGTGACTTTTCCATCGGAAAGCGATGCAATCTGCACGAGTGACTCCAGGCGGATTCCCTGCTCACGAATAGCCTTTCCCCCGGACTGGAACGTTTTCTCCACGACGATCCCCGCTCCAACTAATTCAGCTCCCGCGCGCTGAACAATTTTGATGAGCCCGCGTGCGGCATCGCCGTTCGCGATTATGTCGTCTATGAACAGAATGCGATCATGCTCCGAAATGAAGTTGCGCGAGATCAAAATGTCCGTTACAATCCCCTTCGTAAACGAGGGTACCCGTTCACAAAGCATATCGTCCTCTGCGAGCAACGTCTTCTTCCGACGCGCAAACACAAGGGGAACACCAAGCTCGTAAGCAGTAGCAAATGCGACGGAAATCCCGGATGATTCGACCGTAACCACGCGGGTAATGTTGTCTTCCTTGAAGCGCTTGGCAAATTCTTTGCCCATCTCCATCGTCAGCTCAGGATCAACTTGGTGATTGAGCAGAGCGTCAAGCTTAAGGACTTGCTCCGAGACAATAACTCCTTCTCTAGCAATTCGCTGTTTTAATTTTTCCATACTTTTTCCTCCCGGGTCATCTCGTTTGTAACAAATTAACACAATCATTTCTTCGCTTCAATAAGGAATTACTCAAGACAGCAGGACAAGATTAGTCATGTCCCCTTCCCTGGCAACATACCTTGTACTAATATATAGCACATCAGCCAGGGGGAAAACCATGAAAAATGCCTTTGATGTTCTTAAAATTGCTTTTACTTTTATCGGTACCGTAGTTGGCGCTGGCTTTGCCACGGGTCGCGAAATCCTACAATTCTTCACCCAATACGGCAAATGGGGGGCGGTAACCATCCTCCTGACAACCGTACTGTTTATGTGGCTTGGCACGAAAATGATGCTCCTGGCTCATAGTATCAAAGCAACTTCCTATGAAGATTTAAATCGGCATCTATTCGGAGATTATTTCGGCGGTTGGCTGAGCATCTTTACTTTAATCATACTGATCGGAGTGAATAGCGTCATGCTTGCCGGGGCTGGGTCCGTCTTTGTCGAACACCTCGGCATGAATTACCAAATCGGGCTTTGGTTTACCTTGACTGGAACCTTCTTACTGCTGCGCAGAGGCATTGAGGGTGTGATGCAGCTCAACACAATCGTCGTACCGATGATGCTCCTGCTTTCCATTGCGATCATCGCCTCGACTGCATTTTCTCCAAGCGCCATGAGCTTCATAACGCTAGGCACCGATAAAGGGATATTTACAGCCTGGGCTTCACCCCTACTCTACACCGCCTTTAACCTGTCCATGGCTCAAGCCGTGCTTGTTCCCATTGGAGGCCATACAACAAATCGACGTACGATTATTTGGGGTGGAATCATTGGCGGCCTGGGCATCGGCTTCATGCTAATGGCCGCCCACTTTGCGTTATCCGCCTTCATGCCAGGGATAAGCCAATATGAAATTCCAATGGGGAGCATTGCTGCCCAGTTGGGAATCATCATCCAGTTCATCTACATTATTTTAATTTTCATGGAAATATTCAGCACCTTCGTCGCCGACGTATACGGCGTTACCCTGCAGCTCAAACAGCGGCTCAACGTTCGACCTTTCATAATTTCTATAGCCGTACTCATGGTTTGTTATTTCACCAGTCAATTCGGATTCAGCTCGCTTCTATCCGTATTATATCCGGCCTTTGGCGCCTTCTCCCTGCTCTGGGCTTGCGTCCTTGCCTCCTACAATCGAAATCGGGTTTAAGCAAGATTTACGATTTGAGCTTTGGGAATTTGTGCTAGTATCCCTTCAACGACATGGGAATGACAAGTCATCATCACGATCTGGCGTTTGGAAGCGACCTCTTTCAGCACAGAAATAACGCCATGCAAACGATTTGCGTCGAAATTTACAAACAGGTCATCTAATAAAATAGGAATGCTGCGATGATGCGATACTGCTTCAGCAAGAGCCAGCCTCATGGATAAATATAGCTGTTCAGCCGTTCCGCGGCTTAGTGCGGTGCTTCCGATCGGGCCATAGTCGCTATGCTCCGCCTGCAGCTCCTGGCTGCCCATCTTCAGAACAATACGTTCATACCGTCCATCCGTCATCTGTCGCAAATATGAGGATGCCAGCTTCAGGACTTCCGGCTGACGCTCCTCTTCATACACTCTTCGGACTCGCGAAATCAATTCCTGAGATACGGCCATTACTGCATATTTATCCAGTATTTCCTGGAGCGCCGCCTCTTGCTCGGCGAGCTGCTGGTTGACATCAAGCTGCTTCCCCCGCTGCTCCAGGCTTTCCCGCTCCTGCAGCAATCTTCCTTTGCGTTCCTGAAGCTCTCTCCAAGCCCTCTCCTTGGCTTCGATCGCCTTCTGAGCCGCCGTCAACTGTCGCTGCAGTTCTTCCTCTGAACAGCTGCTCAGCAGCTCCTCCAGCTGGCTTTGCTTTGCAGGCTCAAGTCCGGAGAACATCACCGTTTCGAGCTGACGAATTTCTGTCTCCAACTCGGCACGGCGGCTGACCGCTGCGCTCCGGCGAAGAAACTCCTCTCCGTTTGCTGCATTCCCTTCCGCCAGCAACGACCGTTCTAATTCCTCTAATCGGCTCAACCGATCACGAAGCCGTTCCCGCTCTTCTTTGAGTGCATCCAGCTTGGAAGAGTTCAGCTCGCGCTGAGCCAATGTTTTCTCCGCAATCGAGAGTTGTGATATCGCCTCCAGTATCAGCCTGCCGTACGTTGCCTTGTGGTGATCCGCCAATGCCGCTCCCTGCTCTGATGCTTCGCTGTCCAGAGCGCTGTCCAGATCGTTCGATAGTTCCATGACCTCTTCTTGAAAAGCCGCATTCTCCGCATTTAACATCGACAGCCTAACCGACAATTGTTCTAAACGGCTCTGCCATTCTCTTCCTTGTTCCACCAGCCGGAACACGTCAAGCGCCGCTTCGGGCGACAGGCTCGACGAAAGCTGGCGTATCTGCAGCCACTGCTCCCATTCCTGGGCGAGCTCCCTAAATTGAGCCTCGCGCCTCGCCATTTCCCGCCCAGAATGCTCGCAGCGATTCACCGCAGCTGCTGCACGCTGGCAGAACAGAGCCGTCTCTTCCGTGAGCGCAGCATGCCTCTGCTCCCACAGCTGCCATTGTTCCATGAGCTGGCGAAGCTCCCGTTCCTTGCGCTCCCACTCTTCTAAATACTCCGATGACGACGACGTTCTAGGCTCGCGCCCTGCCGCGGTCAACGGATCGGATACGAGCTTGGCAAACAGCCCGCGCAGCCTCGCCTCACCTCTGGATAATTCATCCTCGCCTGGATAGCGCCGGGCATGGCCCTGCCGCTTTGTTTTCGACGTTTGTTTCAGGCCAAACCATAAATACACATCCATCCCGGCAAGAACGGCAAGCGTAGCCAGCGCCCCCCACAAAGAGCCTAATGATATCCAAATCGCACCGGGCAAAGCAATCGTCAGAGCAGCACAGCCGACCAGCAGCTTGCGGTACAACCCCTGAACTTGCCGGTTCGCCAGCACCTCCGCTTCCCTGTCACGCGTTTCGTTCAATCGGAACGAGGTGGCTTCATGCCAACGTTCCAGTTCCAATCTCAACTCACCCCAGGTGCGACGAATTTCATCCGGATGCTTCGGGGCAATCATCGCAAACTCTCGTCGGCCAGTTTCTGCGCTCTGTTCCAAGCGCGACATTGCCGCGGAATAAGCTTCCTCAGCAGCGGCAGCTTCCTGCTCTAACTTATATCGCTCATTTTGCAGCAGCTCCATTTCTTTATCATAAGCAGAAAATCGCATGCCAAATTGCCGGACGGCCTCCCGCTCGCCTACCGTACCCGCAAAAGAAGCCAGCTCCTGTTCCGTCCAATGCGCATCTATGCTGCGAAGACAATGAACAAGCCGCTGGCGGAGCGTTTGCTCCTCCGCTTCCAGTGCCGTGATTTCTTTAAGACGCGTCTCATAGCCCGTTAATTGACCATGAAGCATTCTGACAGCCTCCGCCCTTGCCAGCAATCGCCGGTTGGGGGTGAGCCTGTTTATTTCTTCCACAATAGCATCCACGCGACGCGTTAAATCAACTTGTTCGAGCAGCAGCCGCTCCTTGTCCTCCTGCAAAGCAATCCAGCGTGCATAACCCTGCTCGGGAAATGCCTCGTAAATAGGAAGCGACTCAAGCTCCATCTGTAACTTCTCACGATCCAACCAATCCCCGCGTATCAGCCAGGCCTTCTTCAGCTTCGCCAGCTCCTCGCCGCATTCTCCCCGTTCAGCCTCGCACCTGTCTAGCTCGAGCATGGTCTGCTCCAGCGCCTCAAGCACCTCATTGTAGCGGGGCAGCAGCAAGCTTGCAGCTTCTGCTTCTTGCTTCAGCCGCTCATAGCCTTGCAATAGCTGCGCCATGACCTGCGTACGCCCGCGGGGACGATAAAGCTTGTCCATCTCTTGGACAATTTTTTTCTCCCCGCGAAGCACGGCTGTACCGCCGCCAATGCCAGCATAAAATAAAAATCGGCTCAGTTCATCCGATTGAAGCGCCGCTACCTCCTGCAGTTCAGTCAAGGATATGGCGAACAATTGCTTGAACATATCGCTGGACATACCTCCTAGCAGTTCGCGCTGCATCTCGTCCGGCGTTACTTCAAACAAGCTCCCCTCGCGATTGGTTCTAGTAATACGCAACCGTTCGCCCCGCATTCCCGGAGTCCTTCCTTCCGGCGGCTGCGCATAGCGCTCAATGACCCAGTGATCGCCTTCCTCATCCAACAAGCTCAGCTGCCCGCCATGCGCACCGCCCCGGATCGGCTCATACCGCAGGGGGCCATACGTCCGCGCAGGAATGCCGAAGAGCATGGCCCTGACAAAACCGAGCAAGGTGCTTTTTCCTGCCTCATTTGGCCCATATAAGACAGTGACACGCCCCTCCATTTGCAGATCTAGACCGCTCAAATGACCGAAGCCGCTGACCTGCAGCTTGTCCAGCCTCATCGCCGAGCACCTCCCTTCGCCTCTTGCTCCGTTAACAGGCTCACCGCCATTTCCGCTGCCTGACGCACAAGTGCAGCCTTCTCTTCGCTTCCCAGTTCCCAGACAAGCTGGCGAAGTCTGCGGTGATCATGGACGGAGGACAGGGCAGTACCGACGAGCTCTTCCAGAAGCGCCTCCTCATGCTCCACAGAGTCCGCCAATCGCAGCAGTTCGCCGAGAAAGCTATCCTCCTGCAGCAGAGCTGTCCGATCTATCTCCGGACCTGTCCTTATTTTCAGGCCGGCAGGCCATACGACCTTAGAAGCCGACAACCTGTCCAAACCAATCTCCTCGCCCTCTAACCGCTGACTTTCCCTGCGTCGCAATTCCTGGATAAGCTCCTCCCCCTCGGTGCCCGTTTGCAGCAGCGTGTGAAGCGCCCCCCTGCCCGTCAATACAAAACGGACAATTTGAAGCCTGCCGTCCGACTGCTCTCTCAGTTCATCGAGCTTCTCATTAGCCTGATCCCGCAATTGCTCCTCGCTGCTTAGACCAGTAATCGACAGCTCAGCTTCCAGCCATCGAACGTGATCCAATGCTCGAAATGACAGCTCAGCTTGTCCATGCTGATCAACGTCCACGACGTAGCAGCCTTTCGCTCCGGTCTCCTTCAGACTGCGCCCTTGAATATTTCCGGGATAAACAACCCAGGGCGCTTCATGCAGAACTTGGCGCTTGTGAATATGCCCCAAAGCCCAATAATCATATCCGCTTTGCTGCAAATCCCTAAGCGAACAAGGAGAATAAGCATCATGCCCCTCCTGTCCATCCACATTGGCATGAAGCAAGCCGATATGATAGAGCTCGGACGAAGGGTCCCTATGAAATTGCAAAGACGTATTTTCCGTAACCGCTGAAGTCGGATAAGAAATGCCGCTGATTACAGCCACGGGCTGACCATCGCTCCGCCGCTGCGCAATTACGCTTTCCACTGTAGAACCGAACACTGTAACATGCTCAGGGTGAGCCAGACGCAGCCTGCCCACATTCAGGGGGTCATGATTGCCATGAATTACATAGACGGAAATGCCGTGAATCCCAAGCAAATCCCAGGCTTCCCGTAACCGCAACTGTGCGCGCAGCGAAGAATCAGAGGCGTCGTACACGTCCCCGCTCACCACAATAAAATCCACTTGCTCGGCAATCGCCAGCTCGACCATGTAATGTAATGCGGCAAAAGTGGACTCCTGCAAATGCTGACGCAGCTTGCCAGGCACCCCGGACATGCCTGCAAAAGGGCTATCCAGATGCAAATCTGCCGCATGAATAAATCGAAATGGTATCATACATCCTCACTCGCTTTATCGCTTATAATGCAAATATATATTTTTCAGCTCATGGACGACCCTCTTTAACGAATAATAGTTCTTGGCCTTGTCTAATCCCGCTCCAGCGAGCTGACACCGGTACTCCACATCAACAATGACCTTCTCCAAAGCCCCGGCCAAAGCCAGGTGATTCTCCGGTTGAACAAGCAAACCGTTCACTCCATCTTCAATCTGCTCGGCAATTCCGCCGATGTTCGTGCCGACTAGCGCCAGATTGCACAGCGCGGCCTCCGCAAACACCGAGCCGAACGCTTCAGCCCGGGACGGCAGCACAAAAATATCAAAGAACGGCATAAATTCCTCGGGGTGAAGCGTATAACCGTAGAAGATCGTTTCATCATATATACCGAGCTCTTCAGCGAGCTGCTCCAGTTCCTCCCGGATAGGCCCATCGCCGATAATGTGCAGCACATAGACAAGCCCCCGCTTTTTGAGCTCCGCACATGCGCGAAGCAGCACGTCCAGCCCCTTGGCGGGCACGAGCCTGCAGACAGTCACCAGCTGAACGACTTCATTATGGTGCGGGATAGGCTTGAACCTCGTATCGTCAAAGCCGTTTCGGATCACGCCGATCCGTTCCGGATGTTGCACATGCGGGGATAAATATTCGCGAAAAGATTGGGACACTGTCAACATACGATCGGTGCGAAGCTCTAATTCCTTGTAGAGGGAACATAGGAAGCGGTGCTCTAGGCCGCCCTCCTTGATTTTTCCGTTCAGAATAAGCTCCCGTTCATAACTGGAATGGATGCTCTGCACAACCGGCGTATCAGGAAAGACCTCCTTCATGACAAGGCCGGCAATTGGATGGTGTGCATGAATCAAATCGTAGGATTGTTGCAGCCGCAGCTTGGTCCACCACAAATAATCGCGGTAGGTTTGTATATACTTTCGCACAATTGAACTTTGATCGTACTGATGCCAGTCAAAGGTATGGAACTTAATCTGATCCGTTCCTTTGCCCCGAATTCGCTTCGGCAGGGAGAACAATTCCATCTCCCATTCAGGAGGATTAAACTTATCTTGCAGGTAGGGAATCATCGAAGATACGCCTCCAGGCTGCTCTGGAGGGAAGAATAAAGCCTGCAGCAGTTTCATACTCGTTCTCCTTTGCACTTTATTAATCTCTCTATTCATTTGTTTAAAAATAACTACTTCATTAATTATGACATATTGAAGAAGGAACATCCATTCCCCTTTTGAGATCAAATCGCGTTATGGTAAAATTTCCGAAGGACATTTTTACAGTGATGAAAAGGAGTTTCACGAAGCTATGTCTAAGACAGCATTGCCAACTTCCTTTCGCAGCATAATGATTTCCATGCTCGGTGAAGTGGAAGGACAAGCATTTCTTGCCAGCTACGACAAGCCGCGGACTTACGGATTGCGAATCAATACGCTTAAAATCCAGCCTGGTTCGATAGCAGAGCGTGATATCAAGCAGCACTTTGGACTAAAGGAAGTTCCCTGGTGCGAGGATGGCTATTACTATGACCAGGCCACCCGTCCAGGCAAGCATCCTTACCATGCCGCGGGATTATATTATATTCAAGAGCCCTCGGCGATGTCTGCCGTAGAATGGTTAGCTCCCCAGCCTGGAGAGACCGTGTTGGATCTGGCCGCCGCTCCGGGTGGGAAAACGACGCAAATTGCCATGAAAATGGCAGGCAAAGGACTGTTGATCAGCAACGAAATCCATCCCCAGCGTGCTAAAGTATTAGCCGAAAACGTCGAGCGCTTCGGCGCACGGAACGTAGTCGTTACGCAGGCGACCCCGGACGAGCTGTCCGCACGCTTTCCGCTTGCCTTTGATCGCATTATGCTGGATGCCCCCTGCTCAGGTGAAGGTATGTTCCGCAAGGATCCCGATGCCATATCGGAATGGTCCCCGCAGGCAGTAGACCTGTGTGCGGCAAGGCAATGGGACATCCTCAAGGAGGCGGTAGCCATGCTAAAGCCTGGAGGCAGGCTTGCTTACTCCACATGCACCTTCAACCGCCAAGAGAACGAAAATACGATCGCACGGCTGCTGGAGCAATATCCCGACCTGAAGCTGCTGAGAGAGAAGCGGATCTGGCCGCATAAGCATCAAGGGGAAGGTCACTATGTCGCTTTGTTACAGCGGGATCAAGCCCATGCTTTAACCAACGATATTGTTCCTGATCAGGTCCGACTAAAAAGCAAGCAGCGTGGAAAAAAGGGCCATAAAGAGAGTTTTCCTCAAAAGGTGGCCACCGCTGCCTATGAGGTTTTCCTCGACTGGGCAAAAAACGATCTTCCAGGGCTCGTAGACTATCTCGCCGAAGGCATGCCCATTTTATTCGGAGAGTCTTTGTACTGGCTGCCATCCAGTGCAGGATTGCAGCTTACTCCTCAAAGTCTTGAGGGCTTGCGGATTCCCCGCGCAGGTCTGCACCTCGGGGATCTGAAGAAGGGTCGCTTCCAGCCTGCACACGCATTGGCCATGGCCACAACCCCAAACGATGCCGCTCAGGTCTGGATTCTAAAGATAGGCTCTACCGAGCTTTCCGCTTATTTTCACGGGGATACTCTGACCGTTCCTGAGCACTACCGCGGCTGGTGCCTCGTTGCGGTAGAGTGCGATGGGGAAGCCTTTCCGATCGGCTGGGGCAAAGCTAGCGGTGGTCAGCTTAAGAATCACTTACCAAAAGGACTGCGCCAGCCAGTAAAGCCATAAAAAAGCCGATCCCCCTCGTACACCTAACGAAACCATAAAACACGGAGCTATGTCCGGATCGGACAAAAAAGGAGGAGGAGCCTAGCGGCTCCCCCTCCTTTTTGATCATCTGCCTGCAGCTTCAAGCTAGCACAGCATGCCATATTTTTTAAAGCAAAGATTGCTCGAGACAGTGTTTCTCCAGAGCCAGCCTTACTCCTTCTTCATTGTTCGAGGCCGTCACCTCTTTGGCCGCGGCTTTAACTTCTAAAGGAGAGTTGTCCATCGCGATGCTGAGCCCTGCATAGGTAAGCATCGAAATATCGTTATAGTAGTTCCCAATGGCCATGACGTTATCTGCGGTGATCCCACGCTTTTCCGCTAATTTCTGCAATGCCGCCCCCTTGGAAGAGTCTTTGTGAGTAATGTCTATAAAGAAATCTCCGCTGCGTAGAATGGTAAACTCTGAATTATCCCACTTGCTCAGCTCGGCATGCACCTGATCCATCTCGTCTTTCTGACCAGTAAGCGTCACTTTTACGATCGGCTCGCTTAAGTCGGCCCAACGAGGCAGCTCCTTCGGTACAACCAAGAATTGCTTGTAGAGGTCAAGAGCTTCCTGACTAAGACCAGCGGCTCCCTGAACATAAAGAGCGAAGGTCGTATTGACGTCGAAATGAACACCATTTTCACGGCAATAGTCCAAATAAGGGGTCAATGCCAACGGATTTAATTCGAATTCATGGACAACCTCCAAGGTTTGAATATTTACCGTCGCTGCCCCATTATGCGTAATAATGTACCCATCCAATCCGATTTGCTTCATAAACGGTATAGAGCTTCCCGGAGCACGGCCGGTGCAAAGGACGATTTCCGTGCCCTGCTCCGCAATTTTCTTGATCGTCTCCGCCGTTGCGGGCGTTAACTCGTGATTATCATTCAACAAAGTACCGTCTACGTCCAAAGCGATCAGTTTGTATTTCATCTCCATGTCTCCTTTATTTATCTGCAACGTTTTCTTTATATCTCATAACCTCGTATTAAAATAATCATTTCTTGTACGTCTTCAGCAGCTCTACTTCAGCACATTCAAGCTCGCGGAACGAGCCAAGTGCCAGTGAATCGTCAAGGACCAGCGGCCCCATACTGATACGCTTCAAATATATGACCCTTGAGCCTACAGCCATGAACATGCGTTTTACCTGATGAAACTTGCCTTCCGAAATCGTGAGGCGAATGCGGGACTGGACTCCTGCCTCCCCATTCATATGTTCCAGCACTTCCAATTCAGCCGGAAGCGTAACATAGCCGTCATCCAAAGTAACTCCTTGGCGGAACAATGCGATTTCCCGTTCTCCTACCTCGCCCAGCACATGGGCTTCATAGGTCTTCGGCACACGCTTGCGCGGAGATAGCAGTTCATGCGCCAATTGTCCGTCATTGGTCAGCAGCAGAAGCCCTTCCGTGTCCTTATCCAAACGACCAACCGGAAAAGGAGAGAATACACGAAACTCCGCTGGAATCAAATCCAGGACCGTCCTGTCCCTGTGATCCTCTGTTGCAGAAATGACGCCCTGCGGCTTATTCAGCATTAAATATATAAATTCGCGATATGTGATTCTTTCGCCATCTACTGCAATATCGTCCTCGTATGGGTTGCACTGCATGCCGCTATCCTTTAGTACAAGACCATTTAAGATAACTCTGCCTTGCTTCACCATTTTTTTTATATCTGATCTGGAACCATATCCGAGATGGCCCAAAACTTTATCGAGCCGCTGTGTTTTCTTGCCTTTACTCACTGTATCTAAGTCCACCTCCACCCTGCTGGATATTCGTTCTTGAGCATGCCGTCAAGCCATTTCCCCCAACCCAGCGAAATCCCGTCTACACAGACAAGCACATATCCTTTAGGGAAACCCTGGATATCCCGGCATTCAATTCTGGATGCCGAGACATTCAGGGTTTCCCCTTTAAGATATCTGACAGCTTCACCTTGCTCCTTATCTAAGTTCAGCACTCGACTGGCCTCCTTCGCGGATAAAGCCGTTGCGAGGGGATGCCCTGGAGCAAAGCGGCCATTCTTCACTGTACCAACGTACCATCCGGGTCTTACGGTTTTCAGGCCGGCAAGCTGCTCTTTGGGGAGCGGAGACAGGTACACATGGCTGCCGAATAAAAGCGGCTGTCCAGGGAGCTCCACGGTCACATGCTGACTTGCAAAATGCTGCCAGCATTCCAGAAGCTCCCTTTCAACGGGCACCTTGACAACATTCTCCCGCCCTTTAGAGGCATGCCCCCGCTGATCCCCTTTATGCTTCTTGCTGATTTTGCTCGGCTTAGTGCTGGTACCCAGATATGCCTCTGTACCTGAATCCGCTCCTGCATATCTTCCGGCTTGCCCAGCCCGCTCTGCTCGTCCTGTCCATTCCTCCCGGTCTCCCTGCCCAACTCGTCCAGCCTGCTCAAAATTTACGGCCGATGAAGCTTCGCTCTTTTGCTGAAGCACCGCCAGGAAATGCCCCTCGCCTTCAATCAAGTGTGGCCATAATCTGCCGCATTGCGCGGTCAGACTTGCGGCTTGCGAGGAGAAGACGGCATCACCGCCTTCGGCATTCAACCGGTACAGCCACTCCGGACGGCCTGGGGCGAAGCCAAGTTCCTGCGGAAGTGGAACAAGCTCAAAATCCGCATGCTGATCCAGAAACCTGGCGATCATCGCCTCATTTTCTTCAGGAGCAAATGTACAGGTTGAATACACAATTCTGCCACCAGGTGCGAGCATCACCGCAGCCGAATTCAATAAATCATGCTGCATCACGGTGCACTTGGAGGTAGAGTGAACCTCCCACTGCCGCGCCATGTCCTCGTCTTTCCGGAACATACCTTCCCCGGAGCAAGGAGCATCGATTAATATTTTATCGAAGTAGGCCGGAAAGCTGCGAGCTATGTGCTCCGGAGCCTCATTAAGCACCACTGCACTCCGAACGCCGTATAACTCCATATTTTTGGCCAAAGCTCTCGTGCGTTCCGCGTTAATGTCGTTTGTGACGAGCAGTCCTTCACCCTGCAGCTTAGCTGCAATTTGTGTAGATTTGCCTCCGGGCGCGGCGCATAGATCCAGCACTTTCTCACCCGGCACCACATCCAGCAATTCCACAGGAGCCATCGCGCTCGGCTCTTGAATATAATATAGCCCGGCGTGATAGTAAGGATGCTTGCCCGGTTTCAGGTCTGTCTGCACATAAAATCCGGTAGAACACCAGGGCACAGGCTTCAGCTCAAACGGAGATATGCGAAGGAACGACGAAACGCTTATTTTAAGCGTATTGACCCGGATACCGACATAACGGGGGTTGTCATAAGAGGATCGAAAGGCGTCGTAGTCACTGCCCAGCAACTGCTGCATCCTTTCCAGAAAAGCATTCGGTATATGAACTGCCATATATTTAAACCATCCATTCTTATCAAGAATAAACCCATTGTAACATAAAGCCATCTTCGGAATGTAAAATATATGATCCAGGCTCGATTACAATAACGCCGAGCAACAGGAGCTACCCTCAAAAAAAGCCCTCTCACCATGGCTATGTGAAAGGGCTTTGCTATTCACCTTTTTTCCCTTGCATTCGCAGCTCATGCTTGGCTCCCCGCTCGGGACCTCTGCGCTGTGGATTGTTTGGCGAAATTTCCAGTGATGTTTTCTCCACAAGCTTCAATAATTGCGCATCCTGAATTTCGATTTCTAAATCATAATAAGAAAATGGAGAATTCTCATAGCTCGCCAAGGCCATAGCATATTGTTCCGCCTCACGACGCAGCTTCCCCAGGTTAATCCCCAACGAATCAGGTGAATAAGAGCTAAGTCTCCGCACAGCGGATTCCATCATTTTCCGTCCGCCAATCACATTGCCGTTACGGAAATGGTACAATCCAACTGCCACCTGCAGCAACCCCTTATAAAGCGGATCCTTATCCAGCTTCAGCCATAGCTCTTCCATCACTTCATGACATTCGAAATAATCCTGGTCACGATTGAAATAAATCAGGAAGGCTACGTACAGGCGATCATATTTCATCGCCGGGCTCCACTGCTTTTTTGGCGGCTTTAATCATTTGCGTAACTTCGGCATGCATTTCCTTCAACCCATCCATGTTCCGGGCCTCCCAGAGCTCATTAAAGCGCTGCTGTGACTCGATCGCCTCTGTGACCTTATGGTAAAAGTAAAGCTGATGAATCGCCGACAATAAATGGTTCACAATGCTGGATTCATCCTCAAAGCTCTTTTGTGCAAGGAGAATTTCCTCGCGGATGCTGGACATTTCATTATCAAGGACAAAGGCAGCCTCCGCCGCCTTTTTCAGCCTCTTGCGCATTTCATCCGGCAGGCTTTCTCGATATTTATAGTTCAAGGAGTGCTCTATCGTCGCCCAAAAGTTCATCGCAAGTGTTCGAATCTGGATTTCTGCCAGTACATTCTTCAACCCTAGTGCAGTCTGAACAGGATACTCCACGATCATATGAAAACTGCGATAGCCGCTCTCCTTATAATTCGTAATATAATCTTTCTCGTATATCACCTTGAGATCTTTGCGGGCACGAATATATTCGGCTACTCGACGAATGTCCTCCACGAACTGGCACATAATACGAATGCCGGCAATATCCTCAATCCCCTGCTCCAGTTGATCCATAGGCACATTTAGGCGCTTAGCCTTATCGAGAATGCTAGATATTTTCTTAACCCTTCCGGTTACGAATTCGATCGGTGCATACTCCTCCAGCTTCTTGAGCTCGGAGCGCATCGTTTTGAACTTCACCTTCAACTCTTCAACCGTTTGTTCATAGGGCAGCAAGAATGCTCCCCAGTCTCTACTATCCATCCACTGCGCCTCCTGTCTTCTGTGGCCCGGTTAGCGATGATCTGCTCCAACTGCTTCGGAAATATGGTTAAATCCGTCGCGGCGCAGCAGGTCCAATAAACCGCGATGCACTTCGCGATTCACCTCGGGACCTTCATATATTAGTGCGGTATATATTTCTACCAGACTTGCGCCGGCACGAATTTTTTCATAGGCATCCTCGGCGTGGAAAATCCCCCCGGAACCGATGATCGGCAGTTTGCCTTCCGTCAATCGATAGACATGGGAAATAACTTCTGTCGCTCTTTCCTTCAACGGCTTTCCGCTGAGGCCGCCAGTTTCCTTCGCGTGCGGATGATTGATCCCTTCACGGGAAATCGTCGTATTCGTAGCTATAATGCCCGATACACCGCTATTCATAATCGTCTGCACCATAAATTCCAGTTCAGTCATACTGACATCGGGTGCGATCTTTACAAGCACATGCTTCTTCATGCCATGCTTTGCTGCCTGGTTTGCCATCTCCTTCTGCACGGCTTCCAGCAGGGAAGCCAGCTCACTGCCGTGCTGGAGATTTCGCAGATCCGGCGTATTTGGCGAACTGATGTTCACTACAAAAAAATCCGCATACGGATACAGCGCAGAAATACACTGTTCGTAATCGAGATGCGCCTCCTCATTGGGAGTTACTTTATTCTTACCGATGTTGACAGCAATCGGAATCCGCCTGCTGCGAAGCGCCGCAAGCTGCCGAGCCATGTAATCCGTTCCCTCGTTATTGAAGCCCATCCGGTTAATTAACGCTTCTTCCGGCTTAAGCCGGAACAGTCTTGGCTGCTCATTGCCAGGCTGTGCCTTTGGCGTGACCGTCCCAACCTCCATAAATCCGAACCCGATGGCCGAGAACGCTTCAACTGCCTCGGCGTTCTTATCGAGTCCGGCTGCCAGTCCTACCGGGGTAGGAAAATGAATATCGAACAAATCAACAGCCAATTCAGGAATCTCCTTCACCCCGTACATTCCATGCATCATTGAGATAAAACCCGGTACTTTCGCTGCTTTATGTAATCCTCCAATCATGAGATGATGAGCCTTCTCAGGATCAAGCTGGAAGAACAGATGCTTGCCAATATTGCGATATAGCACGTTTAACTTCACTCCGTTCATAACTTATGCAATAAATGCCCTGCTTCCAGTTTATCGTTTTCTCGTTCAAAAGAAAAGTTTAACCTCTGGAAAGCGTAACGAATTCGCCTCCAGTAAGTAATGGCAATTTAAAATGAAAGCCGTTACAATTAAAATATAGCTCTTTGAACAAATTTAGAAAGGAATGATTGTCATGGCTGCCAAACGTAAACCACCGACGCTCCAGCAGAAAAAGGAAGAAGTGAATAAGAAAGGCCTCATTTGGGCCATTTCCATTGTTGCTGGACTCATTATATTGTTCACACTAGCAATCATATTCAAATAATGGCTACTGCAGCCAGCGATATGTCCGGTGAGGGTTGCTCTGATCCGGCCTATCCCCCAGCTTGAATCGCTTGGTCGGGGTAAGGTCTTGATCGGGCAGCCCTCCTTTTCCTAGGGTCACCTTCGTTCCAACCGGAAGCAAATCAAACAGTTCCTCAACATCCTTTTTGCCCATCCGCACACAGCCAAGGGACTCATCTCCGCCGATGCTCTCGGGTTCATTCGTGCCATGGATGGCGTAATTCGTATCGGACAGCTGCATTCCCCGGGTGCCAAACTCCCCATCCGGCCTGCCGTTTGGATTCACTACTTTATCCGTTATCCGGTATGTTCCCTCCGGCGTCTTGTCGCCGCCAAGCCCAACCAGATAGCTTCTTAGAATAACCGGACCGCTCACGACCACCAGTCGATGACTGGAAGTATCGACAATGACTTCCAGCGGTTGCGTGAAAAATAGCTCGTCCCCCTGCTCAAACGCTAATTCGATGCTTCCAGACTCAGCGTCTCCAGGCGTTTCCCCACCGGACTGCTCTCGCTTGGCGAGCTCCCTCAGCATCGGCTCAAACGCTTCCTTCATATGGATATTGGTTCCAGCCAACCAATTGTTAGGGAAGGGCTGCGTCAGATCATCCAGACTGCTCGGCCAATCGCCCTTCTTCTCTTTGTAATGCAGCATCGCCGAAGAAAGTACGGCCAGGGATTCCTGCCGGGCTATCCATTTGACCGCCTTGTTCTTCAACTTGCCGGGATCAGGCGGTGTGCATAAGCATGCTGCCTGATCGTAAGACTGTACACTCGTACGACCATTTCCAAGCGACTGGACTTCATATACAACCGGCATTTGATGAGACCAATTCAGCCATTTCCCCTTCTTATCCATCGCTAGCAAAACCTGATGATGGTCTTTCGTTTCGCTCCCTGCAAGCAAACTGCCAAAATCGTCCAACACGCCCCGTCCTCCAGGAGTATACCCAATCGCCGTAAAACGAGGAGCTGCTGCTCGTTGCTTTGTGCTTGCAGCGTGTACATCCGCTCCCACTTCTCTCTTTGTCGACTGTTCATCCCTAGGACGGCTATCCACGGCGCCAGCGACAGGCTTGTTCGAAGTCGTAGCCCACGGTCCAGGAGCCTGTGCAGAAGGAAGCCATAGAAACAGCAAAAGCAGCAGGGCGAGGCCAATTTTTCGAATTAAGCGGCTCCGCTGCTCCTGTCTTTGCGACGCATGAAGAAGCTCGGCCTCGTATCCCATCCATAAATCCTCGGGTATTTTGCTGGATTCAAATGCTTCATACACACTTCCAGCCTGAATATAGCAGTAGCGTGCCTTTCCTTCCTGTCCGTTCTGCTCATATTCCTTACCGAGTAAATACCAAGCCATTTTATTATTGGGGTGATTCTCTACATATTTTTTGAGGTAAGCCGAATTTTTCATCGTGAACCTCCACATGGTCAACTTGTAAATATACAGACAACCTTACTTAATATATCGGCTGCAAAACGTTTGTTTCAAACCATTTTTTCCTCCCTCGGCAAAACTCATGACTAAATACCTAGTTTGGCTTCAATATTCCATTCAGAGCTGTACACACACGGCAAAAAGCATCCCATGTCATCAACAGCGGGATGCTTCTCTAAATACGTGGATGCAAATCATCTTCCTAATACTAACCTTCCATATTAAACGGGGTATCTGCAATCTTGATGGAATCCGTTGGGCACCCGTCAGCTGCATCCTGAAGGTCATCATGCAAATCTTCCGGAATTTCCGTTACACCGCGGTTACCATCTTCGTTATAGATAACTTCGGCCAAGCCTTCATCATCGTAATCGTAAATATCCGGTGCCGTAGCGCCACAAGCGCCGCAAGCGATACAAGTATCTTTCTCTACCCAAGTATATTTCGCCATCTTAATCTGCCTCCTGATAAACGGTACAAGTGCGGTGAAATTGCTACCACCATGACCAATATAATATAAAAAGAAAGCAAATTCAAATCATTTGTTATCCTTTTCCATTGATAATCGTTATCATTCCTCCCGTTTTTCCCGAAGAAAATCGGTTTGGAGAGATGTTCCACGGATTTTATGGTTCCGAATCAGTGCTGAAGGGTCATCACTTAGCATTCCTGCCGTGAGAATGGCATCCTCGCCAAACTTGTCGCGCAGCAGATCCATCGTTTTCGTTAGCGATTCCTTCTTCGGCTGCTGTTTGTAGTCAAATAAATCTAACTGTAGAGCCGAATTCTCCCGTGGCACCAAATTTTGCAGCGTGATGCCCAACAGTCTGACCGGCTTCCCTTGCTTCCAATGACGAAGGTACAGCTCGCAGGCTTCTTTATAAATATCATCCGCCTGCTCCGTTACATTTCCGAGAGTATGAGAACGAGTAATGGTCTTCATATCCGGCGTCCTGATCGTAATTTGCACGGTTTGCGCCATAAGCTGCTGTCGGCGCAATCGCCTCGCTACCTGATCCGCCAAGTTAAGCATAATCCGTTTCACATCTTCCAACTCAGTAACATCTCTAGGAAGCGTCGTGGTATGGCCGATGGATTTATTCTTCTCCCGCTCCTCTTGCACCGGCGAATTATCGATGCCGTGCGCAGCCTGCTTCATCCACAAGCCGAGCACGCCGAATCGTTCAGACAGCAGCTGCTCATCAGCGGCCGCAAGCTGTCCGAGGGTGTAGATCCCCAGCCTCTTTAACTTTTCTCCCGTTTTGCGCCCGATACCGAACAGATCGCTGCACGGCTTGTCCCAAAGCAAAGAAGGTACATCGCGCAAACGAAGCACCGTAATACCGTTTGGCTTTTTCATATCCGAGGCCATCTTGGCCAGCAGTTTATTGGGAGCGATTCCAATGGAACAAGGGAGTCCTAGCTCTGCTGCGATGCGCGACTGAATCTCATGCGCAATCTCCAGCGGCGTTCCAAACTGCTTCGACCCGGTAATATCCAAGTAGCATTCGTCGA
This sequence comes from Paenibacillus lentus, assembly GCF_003931855.1. Taxonomy (NCBI): domain Bacteria; kingdom Bacillati; phylum Bacillota; class Bacilli; order Caryophanales; family Paenibacillaceae; genus Paenibacillus; species Paenibacillus lentus. The sequence goes on from NZ_CP034248.1 coordinate 4,202,188, forward strand.
TTGAGGTAGCCTGCAACAACGGAGTATACCGGTAAGCAATGTCCATAAAGGCTCGAGAATAACGACGGTATAAATGGAAGTTCGGAGCAATTAAAATAAGCTGCGGGTATTTCTTAAGCCCTTCCCTCACGGTCATCCCTGTCTTAATTCCCTTCGCCCTTGCAGCATAGGAACAAGTCACAATAACGCCTTTACGCAATTCTACGCTTCCCGCCACAGCCGTTGCTTTATTCCGGTATTTCTCAGGTTCCTCGGCCTCATGCACGGAGCAATAAAATGCATTCATATCGATGTGGAGCACAACCCTGCCATTGACAGGATAATAATCGTCGATATTCCTCACTAGCGTTCCCTCTTTTAAACTAAATAATAATTAAGCGTAAGCTATAATAGATTTTTGAACTTCTTCATAGTATATAGTTGCAAAAAGATCTTGTGTTGCAAATTGGCTTTTTTAACTTCCCCTATAGAAAAAGCATACCTTTTATAGCTATATAGGGTCAACAACCCTATACAAATTTCCAAAAACGGTGTTACATTTAATTTTCAGATGCTATAATTAGAAATTATATTAATCAGAGCTCACACTCAGATGATATCCAAAAGGGGGACATTTTCACTATGTCAAAGGCTGTAACCATCTTCGACACTACATTACGTGACGGCACTCAAGGCGAAGGCATTAGTCTGTCAGCGGACGATAAGTTGAAGATAGCCAAGAAGCTGGATCAACTGGGTGTTCACTATATCGAAGGCGGTATTCCTGGCAGCAATAGTAAAGATATTGAGTTCTTCAAGAGAGTACAGGAATTCGGATTATCTGCAACAGTTACCGCTTTCGGCAGCACCCGGCGCAAAGACAGCATCGCCGAGCATGATCCTAACTTGAACCGCATTCTTGAATCCGGTGCCAAAGCAACATCATTGGTCGGCAAATCCTGGGATTTCCATGTGCATACCGCACTCCAAACAACATTGGAAGAAAATCTGGCCATGATCTATGATTCCATCGCTTATTTGAAGCGGCAGGGCATGGAGGTATTGTTTGATGCAGAGCACTTCTTCGATGGGTATAAGAATAACCCGGAATACGCTCTAGCGGTCATGCGCAAAGCCGAGGAAGCCGGCGCGGACTGGCTTGTCATGTGCGATACGAACGGCGGCACGATGCCACATGAAGTATATGACATCGTCTCAAATCTGGCGAGCCGCGTAACCACCGCCCGCCTTGGTATCCACACCCACAATGATTGTGAGCTGGCCGTGGCCAACGCATTAAATGCAGTACGAGCAGGTGCAGAACAAGTTCAAGGAACTATGAATGGGTACGGTGAACGCTGCGGCAACGCTAACCTGTGCTCGATTATTCCTAACCTTCAGCTAAAGTTGGGGTATAATGTCATTGAAAATGATCAGCTGAGCCAATTAACGAACACAGCACGTTACGTCAGTGAAATTGCAAATGTGCATATGCCGGTTGGTCAGCCATTTGTCGGTACAGCTGCTTTTGCCCATAAAGGCGGAATTCACGTCTCGGCGATTATGCGCGACTCCCGCACTTACGAACATATTGCACCGGAGACGGTCGGCAATCGCCAGCGGGTGCTCGTTTCAGAGCTTGCTGGGCAAAGCAACATCCTGTCCAAAGCACAGGAGATGGGCATCAAATTTGATCCGGAGAATGAAGAAACCCGCCAGGTCATTTCCAAAATCAAAGACCTGGAGCACCAGGGCTACCAGTTCGAGGGCGCAGATGCCTCATTAGAGCTGCTGCTCCGTCAAGCCAACGGCGAGATGAAGGAACTTTTCGTCTTCGAATCGTTCAAAATGCTTGTTGAGAAGTCCGCAGGAAAGCCTGTCGTCTCGGAAGCCTTCATTAAACTGAAAATTGATGGAAACAGCCTGTACACGGCTGCGGAAGGGAACGGCCCAGTTAATGCGCTCGATAATGCACTCCGCAAAGCATTAATCTCTTATTACCCCGCACTGAAGAATATTCATTTATCCGACTATAAAGTCAGAGTACTCGACGACAAAGATGCAACTGCGTCCAAAGTTAGGGTATTAATTGAGTCGAAGGACGCATCAAATTCATGGAGTACGGTTGGCGTTTCCGGCAACGTCATTGAAGCGAGCTGGGAGGCACTGGTTGACAGCCTTCGTTACGCTTTGCAAGGCCAAATAAAGCTGGAGCATACAGAGGTTATTTCTGCAGGGCAGGGATTGGTCAATCATTAATTCGATACAAATAGCAGCGATCACGCATGAAGACCCGGTGAGGTTCCTTTGAATGAGGACATCCGGGTCTTCTGTCTTCTGTGCATCATCTGTGTTTTGTGCATTATGAGGATTTTAAGATCTTTTTGATTTTAGCCTCAAGGTCTTTCGGCGGAAGAATCCCCACAATCAGGTCCTGAATTACGCCATTCTTATCGATCAACACGTTCGTTGGAAATGCCATGCCGTTGAATTTTTTGTATGCTTCTTCCTTCTTGTCAAGCAGTACGGGAAATTCGATGCCGTATTCCTGGACGAACCCCTCAGCCTTCTCCACAGTATCATATGCCGTAACATTGACCCCATAAATATCCAGCTGATCACCGTATTTTTCGTAAAACCTGACGAGATCAGGCGCTTCCTCCTTGCAGGGATCACACCAGGAGGCCCAAAAGTTCACCAATACCGGCTTGTTCCGCTCTCCCCCTACCTGATATGTGGTTCCATCCAGTCCCTCCAAGGTGAAAGATGGCGACAAAGAGCCGGGCTTGGGTGCCTCTTCAGCCAGAGCTGCTGTTAAGGTTTGCGCTTGTTTCGCCTGACTCCCCCCAAAAAACGGGAACAAGCCCTTTCCATAATTTTGGTACAGCGCGACCCCAAGCAATACGAGCAGGAGCGCAAGTATCGGTATATTTCTTCTCATGTTCTTCTTCCTTTACTTGATGTAATCGGAGATGGCAAAGCAAGAATTATTATATGTATTGTACCCTTAATTTATATTTAGTTACAAATCAATGATGATGAAAGTGAATTTACTCGGACAAACTCGTTACAGTATAACGCAAAATAATAACCAGCGAAAGTAACTAGCGAATAGAAAGCATAACGTTTGACTGTATACTTATGTATCAGGTATCATTATTTCTAGAAAAATAGATATACTAATATATCCTTAGGAGTGAGGTGAGCCTATTAGGATGATAAAACTATACAGAATTGGTGAATTGGCCAAGGCAGCTAACGTAAGTGAGAGAACGATTGATTATTACACCAAGCTAAAGCTCATTACACCAGAAGCACGAACACAGAAAAATTATCGTTTATACAGTGCTGAAACCTTAAAACGTTTAAAACGTATTAATGAATTAAAACAGGAGAAGTATACGTTAAAGGAAATCCGCTCAAAGCTGGAATTGTGGAACACGGTAAGCGACGAAGAACAGGTTACCGAGAAATTAACCTCGCTTGAAATCCATATGCAAAGATTAGAGCGGGAAGTCAAGGAGCTTGAACCGCTCATTTCAAATTTGAAGCCTGGCCAGGCTAGAAAAATGTTCTCTACCCTGATGCCAAAAAGCGTTGCCTGTATCGATGCCTTATACCTTCTAATTAATCAAGGTCCTTTTACCTAAGCAACTCGCATATCGAATCAAATAATTCAACGAATTCAACAATGATACTACTAAATTATAGGAGGAATTTATTTTGATAAATTCGAGTACGATTTTTATACTGCTTCTGCTGGCGATTGGACTTTCATTCTGGGCGCAATTCAAAGTTAAAGGAACGTTTAAGCGTTATGCAAAGGTCCCCAGCTCTTTCGGCTTAACTGGCCATGATGCAGCAAGACGCATGCTGGATGCCCACGGGCTCTACGATGTTCCTATCGAACCCGTACGCGGAACCCTTTCCGACCATTATGATCCAATCAAACGCGTAGTCCGTCTATCCGAACCTGTTTATTTTGAAAGTTCGATTTCCGCCGTTGCCGTGGCATGTCATGAGGTGGGTCATGCGATCCAGCACAAGGAATCTTATCCCATGCTCGTGCTGCGTCACAAAATGTTTCCTATCGTTAACCTAACTTCACAAATTTCCCCGTTCCTTATTTTAGCCGGCTTCTTATTTGGTTTATTTAATCTAGCCGGACTCGGCGTTGCATTCTTCTCGTTGGCCGTGCTCTTTCAACTGGTTACACTGCCGGTGGAGTTTGATGCTTCAAACCGTGCTCGCCGCGAAATGTTAAACATGGGACTTGTCTCACAGAACGAAGAACAGCAAGTTGGAAAGGTTCTAAATTCAGCTGCCCTAACCTATGTGGCAGCGGCGCTCATTTCCCTGCTGGAACTGTTCCGATTCGTATTGATTTTACTCGAAAGCCGTAATCAAAATTAACGTTCTGCTTTAAGAACGAAATAACTATGGAGAATAATCGCTCAGGCTGAGCCGATTATTCTCCATTTTTTCTGCTTGAATGTCTCTATCGATAACATCCTCATTATATTGACAATGATAATCATTTTCAATATTATCTTATAAAGGCGATTGCTTTTTAACATGCATTTGAATGAGGTGAGTCATCATGAATTCGTTAGTACGGCTAGAAACCTTCCTCGTTCTTGTCGAATGTGGCTCGTATACAGAGGCGGCCAAACAGTTGTACTGTTCGCAGCCTACCATTAGTAATCATATTCGGCAGTTGGAGGAACAACTTGAGACCGTCCTTTTTCATCGTAATAGTAAGAGGCTAGAATTGACCGAACAAGGACAAATTTTGTTAACATATGCTCGGCAAATAACCAAGCTTGCAGATGAGGCGGCCGCAATGGTAAAGAAATCTACGCTTCAGCAGGATCGTATTCTCTCCGTTTATGTAAGCAATTATATATCCGAATATTATTTTTCGAAAATTTTAGCGAGTTTCCATCAGCGCTTCCCTGCTCAAATGCTGGAAATTCACACCTATTGTTACAATGAGTTACGCCACTTTTTAATGGATGGTAAATCTAATTTTGCTCTTCTCCCTCTTTATTTGGAAGATGAACAGCTACATGCAGAATTTGATTATATCGTTTTGTTCGAGGAGCGATTTTCATTGGTTATTCCCCCTAATCATCACTGGAGCAGCCGAAAATTATTATACCCGAGAGATTTCGACCGTCAAACAATTTTGCTACCTCAAAGCCTATATCTTTGCCAATATATGAAGAAACAATTAGCCCAGCATAATATCCATATACGTTATTTGCAAATGAGCAATTTTAGCACCATTAAGCAATCGGTCAGGGCCGGACTCGGTATTTCATTCCTACCCGACGCCGTAATCCAAGCTGAACTGGAGCAAGCCCAACTTGAGACGATCCCCGTTTCGGGTCTGCAGCTCAAACGTAAAAACGGCGTTATCCTCCGCAAGCAGCAGCAGCTTACTGAAGCAGAGCAGGCTTTTTGCAACGAAGTTCAAGCTTTCTTTCATGCTAAGAATAGTAGCCCACACTATGCAAATGAACAAGCTTTCAGTAGAGCGCGGGTGTAATCGGTCTTTGGTGCTTGTAAAATTTGTTCGCACTGCCCCTCCTCCACAATCAAGCCATCCTTCATCACGGCCATCCGATCCGCAAATCCGCTAATTGTCTCCAAGCGATGTGTAATGTATAGAATAGCCATGCTCTGCTCGCGCTTCAATGCGACAAGCAGCTTCAAAATGTCCTGCTCGGTTTCCGGGTCAAGCGCCGATGTTATTTCATCGGCAATAAGGACGGCTGGAGCAAGAGCTATAGCTCGCGCAATAGCTATACGCTGCTTCTGCCCTCCGGAACATTGTCCGGGACGACGCGCCAGCATCGAGAGTGGCAAGTGGACTCGTTCCAGCAATTCCGCTGCATGATGATAGGCTTTGGTAGGCGATACCCCTTTTAAAATCAGCGGCTCAGCGACAATATCTTTTACGTCCCAATAAGGATTCAATGAACGATCTGGATTTTGAAACACCATCTGGGCTTGTGTACGCTGCCGGGGATATATGCGTTCCTTCACAGGTTCATTCTGAATATTCCGCCAAACGATCTTGCCTTTCGACGGCTGCTCCAAGCCGGCAATCATGGCAGCCAAAGTGGACTTGCCTGAGCCACTTTCCCCAATCAGTGCGAATATTTCATGCTCGCGAATTGTAATTGTAACATCGCGTATAGCAGTAACCTTTTGCTGACGCCTCCCATATTGCTTCGTAACCTTGTCGACCTCTATCATGTAAACCTCCAAACCTTATGTTCCTGAACCAATCCCTGCCACACGATCCACTCATCCTTATTTAGGCATTTGACCATCTTTCCGCTGTGAAGCACCATGATTTTATCCGCGGTGTGAACAGCTGCAGGGATGTCATGTGTAATCAGTAGAAGCGTCATGCCATATTCACGTACCTTCTCAACCATCAGCTCCAATATTTCTCGTTTTAAAATAGGATCAAGCGCAGCTGTCGGTTCATCGGCAATTAGTACTGCTGGTTTATTCAGCAGCGCCAATGCAATGAGCGCTCTGCTGAGCATCCCCCCGCTTAACTCATGAGGATAATGCTCGAGCAGCCTTTCATTAAGCTGTACTTCCCGTAAGGCCTCGGCCGCTATCCTTCGCTTTTCTTGCTTGGTGATTAGATCCGGGATCGCTTCGGTAAATTGTTGACCGACTGTCAGCAGTGGATTGAAGCTTGAGCTAGAGTCTTGAAATATAAAGGCCGCATCAACCCAGCGCCTCATCCCTATCCCTGCTTCGCTTTTGTCGCCTTGCCCCCAGCCGTAAACCCGCTTGCCGTTAATATGCACACTTCCTTGTACAGCAGCATGTGGAAGCAACCCGTACAAGGCTCGAGCCAGCGTTGTTTTTCCCGAACCGGATTGTCCAATCAAAGCGGTCACAGTCCCTGATTCCACAGACAGAGATAGAGGCTCTATAATGACTTCCCCCGCATACGTTACGCAAAGATCATCTGCCGCTATAACCGCCTGCGACGCCCAGGAATCAGGTGTATCGGCAGTCTTTTTGCTCAAGACAGGTTTAGGTTTATGCGCGATTGCTTTTTCAGCAACAATTCTTTCACTACTAGCGCTTGCTACATCCGCCTCTCCCATCAAAGCAAGTCCCAATGTAATGAGCAATATAGCCATTGTCGGAGGAAGTACCGTCCATTGCCATGCATCCGTCATCCATGTTTCACTCGTGCCGAAAGCTTGCTGCAGCATTTTTCCCCATGAAGGACGGTTGGGGTCTCCAACACCTATAAACGATAAACTCGCTTCCATGATGACGGCTTGCCGAAAAGATAATATAAATTTCGTCTTTAATATCGGCCATAAGAATGGAAGCAAATGCTTGCGTAAAATATAGAATGTACCGCCGCCAAACAACTGGGCCGATTTAACAAATTCCCTTTCCTTTAACGACAACACCGAGGCTCGTATGAGCCGCATGTACCCAGGCCATGTCAACAGGCCAAGGGTAATGATCAGCTGCCACATTCCCCCTCCGGTAAATGATGCCACAATTAATATGAGCAGCAGCGAAGGCAATACCAGAAGCATATTGGCCAGCGAGTTAAGCAGCGGATCAAGCCGCTGCGAATATCCGGCAAGCAAACCGAGGAGCGCGCTTAGAAATGTACTGAGCAGGGCTACTGCGAGTCCGATAAACAAGGTGATTCTTGCCCCATGCACAATGCCGCTAAATATATCCTGGCCAAGTGAATTGGTACCGAGCCAATGAACTCTGGAGGGAATGGTGAAGCGTTCGCCCTCCAGAGCGAATGGCGCAAATTGCGCCAGGGACGGTCCAATGATAGCTGTGGCAATGAATAGTGCTACGATAGCTCCACCGGTTATTTTCAATCTATTCCATCTATTTAATCTTTTCATCCTATTCATGCTGTTTCCCCCTTTTTGGCCACGCGAATCCGGGGATCAAGCCGAGGATAAATTAAATCGGCAAGCAGATTGAGGCATAGGACGAACAGCGTCATCATTAGGAACAGACCATGCAGCAGCGGATAATCTCGTGCTAAGATCGCTTCTTGCAGTAATTTCCCGATGCCCGGATAAGAGAACACTGTCTCTACCAGTACCGACCCAGCCAGCATTCCCCCTATACGAGTAACGATAACCGTGACCAGGGGCAATGCTGAATTGCGAGCAACATGACGCCACAGGACAGCACGTTCACGAATTCCTTTCGCTGCTGCGAACTCAACATACGTGTCCTGACGTACTCGAATAGCTTCATTTCGCATCAGAAGATACATTCCCGCCAAATTCCCTATCGTCAATGTTGCGATGGGCAAAAAGGCATGTTTGCCGATATCAATAACTCGACCCAACCAATGCTCAGCTTGAGCAAAGGGACTCTCCGCACCGCTAAGCGGGAACGCACCCGCTTTAACAGATAAGCCGATAAGCAGCAGCATGCCTATAAGAAATTCAGGCACCGCGCTAAAACCCAACATCACCATAAAGATGGAGCGATCCTTTCTCCCCGGATATTTCCACGCTGACCACAGCCCAATCGTCAAACCGATAATCATCGACAATGCGGTTGCTGCCCCTACGATCAGCAGTGTCCAAGGCAAATGGGTTACAATCACCTCGAACACTGGAGCCTTGTACGTAAACGATAAGCCGAAGTCGAAAATAAACAGGCCTTGTATATAAGTCATGAACTGAATCCATAGCGAGTCATTCAGATGATAATACTCCAGCATCGCTTGTTTCTGTACCTCAGAGAGGAATATGACGCCTTCTTCCCCGCCTCCGGTCAAATACTCTACCGGCCCACCAGGCAGAAGCCTTGGAAGCCAAAAGTTTATCAATACCACGAACACCAGTACAGCCATATAAGTTAAAGCTTGTTTAGTTGCCGACATCGATAAAAGCTGCCTTATTGTCCCATAATGGTATACCGTCTGCTATACCTCCCGCAGTATTGAACCATCCGTCATATTGGCTCTGTTTATGCAAGAAGTAGAAGGGTCTGTGATACAGTACAAGCGTCGGTAATTCCTCTGCCAAAATATCTTGCATCTCTGACACGATTTCTTTCCGTCTGGGTGCGTCAAGCTCAGTCATTTGCATGACGGCAAGCTGCTGGAACTCCTTATGATCAAACTGCTTTCCTCTCGCGGCCAGAGAGTTGCTGGCCTGACCAAGGAACCATAAACGCAAATAATCAGGGTCTCCACTCAGGCCAATATGCCCGGTTACTGCCATATCATATTTGTTCTCACCCATGGCCGCCGAGAATGTTGCCGAGTCTACTTGCTGAATATTCAAGATGACGCCGACCTTCTTCAGCATTTCCTGCATTACCTGAGCTTCGGGAGATGTGGAGGATACCATCACATTCAGCTTCAAATCCTCGCGTAGGCCGTTCGCCTTCTTCGTATAGCCAAGCTCATCAAGGATTCGCTCTGCCTTGGACGGATCGTATTCATACTGCTTCACCTGCGTGTTGTACCATGGAGAATCCGGTGGAATAATACCTGCATTTCCAACCATCGGCTCACCGCCGGTAATCTTACTTGCCATCTCCTCACGATCGACCGCGTAGGCCAGCGCTTGGCGCAGTCGCTTGTCCTTTAGCTGTGGATGTTCGAGATTAAACGTGACGCGCAAAGCACTCCCCGTTGGTGCACTCTTGATGACATCAAAACCTTCCTTTACCATTTGCTCGACTTCAGCATAATTCAACACCATCGTTGCATCGATTTCGTTTTTTTGCAGAGACAGCACTTTGTTTTGTGCATTAATATAAGCTACTTCCCGAACCCGAACTTTGCCTTTAAAATAGCTATCGTTCGCCGTATACAAATACTGTCCGGCTTTCTCATCATATTCCTTCAATATATAAGGACCAGTTCCAACAAGAGCCGACGAATCGCGGAATTCCAGCGGCTTGTCCACCTGTTCCCACACATGCTTAGGAAGAATCGGAACAATGCCAACAAGATCGGTCAGGAACGGCGCATATTTATTATTCAATGTGAATTGAACTTCATGATCTCCTACCCTGGCCACCGACTTAATTTGACTAATATCGCCTGTCCACATAAAAGGGTGGCTCTTATAATATTCGAAGCTAAATACGACATCATCTGCCGTAAACTGCTCGCCGTCATGCCACTTAACCCCTTGCTCCAGCTCGAAAGTATACTCGAGCCCAGAATCGGATACGCTCCAGGATTTAGCCAGCCATGGGATTACGCCATGCTCATCCTTCCAGGTTAATGTATCGAATAAAAAGGAGTTTCTTAGGAACCCCCCAGGTCCAGAAGCGCTAAAAGCAAACGGAGACGGATATCCACTGTTCCCCCAAGCGATTCTAATTTGCTTCACTTCATTCGCTGCAGGCTGAGCGATCGAGACCTCCCCCGCAGCAGTAATGGGTTGTTCCGAGGAGTCTACTTGTTCAGCATTCTTCTGCATGCCACAGCCTGCAGTCAACACGGCTAAACAGATGATTAAGATAGCCAATATACTTTTTATATAGAATTTCTCGCTAAAGAACATGTCATACTCTCCTTATTTACTCATCGATGATAATGCAGCTTTCCACCCGCTAACCAAGGCAGAAAACCATTCAAAAACCTCTCCGTTGCCGGCATAAAATAAGAACCGTAATGATATTCTGGATCAAGCGTCGTTAAAATGAGCGTTCCCGACGTCGTTAATTGATCCACATATAGAATCGTGCCGCCACCCTCAACATTAATAATGCAATCCACACCTGCTGGAGGATGAAATACACCATGATAATGCCACGTGGCGTCCTCTAGTGTAATGTAATTGAACAAATCATGATCCGGCTTATTAGCCACAAGCCCACTGCTAGCGTCACGATCCAGCCACCACCAGAAATTGGTCGGTCTGAACTCCCACCCGTGTCCAGGCAGCAGATGAGTGGGCTGAGCTCCAAGCCCAGCCAATACGCCCCCCCTCTGCACAAAGTCGATCAATTTCGACTGGGATTCCATTAATAGACGCTGATGAAGCTGTGATGGGATCAATACGACATCATAATCATCCAATGACATACGATGCAGCTCGGGCAAGTAGATAAGCTCCTGACAATAACGCCGATACTTCGTTTCATAGAACGTTCTGTGTTGATGGGCGTTTCCCCCATAAATGACCGCTATTTTCCTCATTGCGTCTCTCTCCTTGCCTGAATCAGCCTATATTCCTCTTCCACCCATGCCTTCAGTTGCTTCCCGATGAGTCCGGTGGTATTGCTGGGATCGTTATAACCCAACAAATTGTTACCCGAATGAACAAGAAGGGTTCCACGCGTACTATGGCGATCGATGTAGGTAATCGGTTCACCGTTAGGCAGTGTCAGCAGCACCTCCGCACGGGAAGGAACCGGATGATGCCCGCGGGCAAAAAAACCGGATACCCCTTTGTTATATGTCAGGTCATTCGCATCGACGCCTGCAAATATCGGATGCGATCCTTGAATCGATACGACATAATCCAGATGGCTATGAATGGGCTTAGGTACGAATAACGAAGCTCCCGGAAGCCACGGCAGGAATAGATTCCCGCTAAAAATCAGCATTTTTCCCCGATCCAAAAATTGCTGAATTCGCTCTCTCTTCTCATATAAAAACTGTTGATCCACAAAACCGTCTATCACTAGACAAGCATGTGGATTCAAATCATAATTTGTTAAACGATATGTGTCTAAGACTAGGACGTCGTCTCCGAGTACTTTTTCACAACTCTCTCGACTGCTGAAATAACAGCCTGAATCCAATACAACAAAGCGTGGCGCTTTGCCTGCCAAACTAGCTTCTGCCGTCATCGTTCTCCTCACCTCTTTATATCAATCATCATCAATTTCGTATGTTACTCTAAATGATAATGATTATCAATATCAAAATTTAAAATATATGCGGTTTTTACTTGAGCGGTTCACGTTATTGTCTAATTATTAGATCATGTAATAGTTAACAAAAAAAATCTTATAACACAAAAAAACACCGCCAGTTAACTTGGCGGTGTGTCCGGTTGTAAGCCAAAATATTCTAATAAAAATATGCGAAATGATTGCGCGACTAGCGGTAATTTATCGTCGGTTCGATGAATGAGTCCGATCGTTCTCGTTACTTTTGGCGTGGAGATGCGTACCCTTGCCGGCTGCAGCGAGAAGCTCTGAAACAGCGCAACTTCTGGCAGCAGGCTAACACCCATTCCCGCAGCGACGAGACCGCGAATCGTGTCCGTCTCCTCGCCCTCAAAAGCAATTTTTGGAGTAAAGCCGGCTTCTAAGCAAGCATGCCATACGATCGGCCTTAATGAATAACCCTTACTAAATAATATAAATTTATCATCTTTCAATTGATTTAATTTAATGCTTTGCTCATTGGCGAGCGGGTGACCTGGGGGTAATATTGCTACCAAATCCTCCGTCAAAATAACATTGCCCGCAACCTGATTATGGTTCTCCGGGAAAGGAGAAATAAAGGCCAGATCGACTTCAGCCGATACAACATCACGAATGAGTGTCGGATACATCCCCTGCTTAAATCGGAACTTTACATTGGGATACAGCTTGCGGAACTCGGCAACTACACTCGGAATAACATGAACACCAAGGCTATGTGGAAAGCCTAGGCGAATTTCGCCTTGCTCTGGGTCAATAAACTCGTGAACTTCATTTACAGCTCGTTCCAAATCCTTCAGGATACTCTCTACACGACTGCAAAAAAGCTGGCCAACCGCAGTCAAATGAAGATTCCTTCCCTTTTGCATGAACAAGTCAACACCAAGCTCCTGCTCCAGTTGGTGGATTTGCCTGCTTACTGCAGACTGGGCCACATGAAGTTCTTCGGCTGCCTGCGTCACATGCTCCTTCTTCGCCACCTTCACAAAGTATTGCAGTTGTCTTAATTCCACGAATCTGATCGCTCCATTTCGATTCCTGTCATTACCCATAGGGGTGACTTGCCATCAATTTACTCTACCCTAACTTTACCATTTACTCACAAGGGGTTCAACGTCGTTTTAACAACCGAATAATTAATCCGTAAATGAAAAATCCGCCGATAAAGCCGCCAAGATGAGCGATCCAGTTAATCTGAGGCACGATGAAGGAGAAGACAACCCCGATCATAAGCAAACTGTACAGTGTCTTACGTGATGTTTCATCCATCAAGTTACGCTGCAGCAGCGCTACATACAGGAAGGCCCCATAAATGCCGTAAATGGCGCCAGACGCTCCCACGGATATATGTAGTTCAGTCGCATGCTGGTAGAACCCCATCGTCAGCAGATTTCCGACGATTCCACTCCCTACATAAAGCAGGATATATCGCCATGAACCGAGCAACCGCTCCATCGGCGGTGTAAAGATAAGAATCCCGAAGCTATTGGAGAACAAATGGCCGAAATCCGCATGCAGAAACATCGCAGTAAAATATCGCCACCACTCGTCCGCGTAAGGCAGTGCGTTCGTAATCGCTCCGTAGCCAATAATGGCGCCATAGGTTCTTCCTTTTAAAGCGAACAGGACATACATCACAATATTTACAGCGAGAATAAGGCAAGTAATTGGATAAGATTTCAGATAGGTTCTCCAGTTCTCGTAACGAATAAATATCATATAATCCATACCTTTCTTCCTAATGTTGGACATTTTCTTTCTAAAAAGATTATAATTAAAATTAGATGCATTCACAAAATCGTTTAGGAGGAGATAACATTGGCACAAGAACGTACTAATGCGGCAACATTTAAAGGTAATCCTATTACTCTAATTGGTCCTGAGTTGAAGGTTGGTGACACGGCTCCAGACTTCAAATTAAGCAAGAACCTGCTCGAGGAAGCAACCCTTCAGGACTTTGCAGGTAAAATCAAACTCATCAGTGTCGTCCCCTCCCTGGACACAGGCGTTTGCGACGCGCAAACTCGCCGCTTTAACGAAGAAGCCGCCAGCCTTGGCGATGACGTCATCATTTTGACGGTTAGCGCGGATCTGCCCTTCGCTCAAGCCCGCTGGTGCGGCGCTGCCGGTGTTGACCGCGTAGTTACGCTGTCCGATTACAAAGACAATTCCTTTGGTGAAGCTTACGGCGTGTTGATTAAAGAATTTAAGCTGGACCAACGTTCCGTATTCGTCATCGACAAAGATAACAAAATCGCTTATGTCGAATACATGAGTGAAATGACCGAGCATCCGAATTACGATAATGCAGTAGCTGCGGTTAAAGCACTTTTGTCATAAGCGCTAGAATAATATGTTGAATAACAAAAGCGAGTAGAAGGCCAACCACCCTCTTGCTCGCTTTTGTCTTCTTATGACGTTACTTTATAAGCGCCAATCTTCTTATCCAAAGCCGCGTAAAGATTAAGAATGTTACGATAATTGCTGCCTAAATCCCCAAGCGAGCCGCGAGTAGCCGAGTAAATATCGACGGCACTGCGAAGCGGCCCTGTGGACACGATTGAAACTGTAATATCCATGGTACGGCCCAAGGCTGTTTTCTTCTCCAGCGTAATTTCACCGACAGACTGAACCTCATGAAGCACCTTATAGCCTGGAATTTTCTTTAAGGTGGAGGAAACCTCCTCCCAAATTTTATCTTTGGACAATTGATAATACCTTGTTTTCATTTCAGGCATTTTCGCGCGATCACTCGTACCTTCTTGGCTGCGGAATATGCCGATGAGCGTTCTTTTTACTGACACTCTACTTCCTCCTTCGTTACTCGTCACGAGACATCGGTGTATGTACTACGTTGTATATAGTTTAACATTGTTACGTTACAAACAAAAGCAATCTCCTCATACTCACAGAGAAAAAAACAGCAGCAAAAAAAGCACCCTGCAGCCTTTAATCAATAAAGGGATGCAAGGTGCTATTAAGCTTGAACTATGTAGACCCGCCTATGCCGTCCGGTTACACTGCCTCGAACCTGCATTAGCAGGTGGGTGACCGCAGCAGCGCGTTTGAAGTCCCCTTATCATAAGTGATAGGGCCTTTCAGCAGCGTTACGATATAAGTCTCCCTGGACATTGTCATTGGTTCAAAACAACATGGAACCGAAACGTACATCGCAGGACGTAAACCTATTATAGTCCTTCTAGTTCTAAATGTAAACCTAATATAATACAATTGCATGATTTTCAAGAAAATACCAATCTGGATGTTTTTAATAAAATATCATCAAAATAACGGTCTAAAGCTTGGTATTCTCCTTGTCCATTCCGATTTCATCTGCATTCGCAGCGTCGACAGCATCTCCATTGCCTTCCGGCAGCCGATCCTGATCCTGGCCATCCTCACGGTTTTCAAGTTTCCCCTCATCCTCAGAAGCTGACTCCTCTTCGCTATCTTTCGCACCTTCTTCGTTCTGACGCATCTTCTCCACTTTCTCCTGCAGCTTGTTATAGCTTACGTTGAAATTGTAAAAAGCGACGAACGCGGTAAGCGTGCCGAAACCGAATAGAATCAGCCATGTGAATTGCGCAGTAATGAAAGCCAGCGCAATGACGCAAAGTACTGTCGACAATACACGAAACGGCCGGAGAATCGTCAACAGAACCGCGTTTTTAATCAAAAGCGTAGTTTTTAAATGATAGTGAGCAACTAAAGAAAAGAAATTAAACAAAGAAACTGAAAGCAAAATTAAGAAAATCAACATAATAATGCCGATGATCTGCATGTTGGCGAATTGCTTCATATACACGTTATAGTCGACAATCATAACAATGATCAGTAGCGTATAGAAGATCCCGCCGATCATGCTCTGCTTATAATTCTCTTTATACCCTTTAAAGTACACCTTAATGACGCTTACATCCGTCTCCCCCATCACCCATTTACGTGTGACAGAGAACAAGGCTGATGTCGCCGGGAATAGTGTAAACGGTGCCAAGATCGCTAGAATCCAGGCGATTTGAATCCACATTTCGATGTCCGGGCTTAATAATCCCGTAAGCACAAAAAACAAAAAAGGCGACGAACAGAGAAGCCAGAGCAAGTTGCTGCCTGATATTCTCATAATCCACTCAGTCACTTTGTAGAAACCGCTCATTAGTCCTTTGTATTCCAAAAAAAATTCTCCCTCCAGTAAGGTTTATGTCTATAAATAATACTATACATGATTCAATGAGCTCTATCCAGCGCCTATTTTGACTTGTTCTAGGTAAGCGTCTAATCTCGTTGAACAATTACACCATAGTATATACCGTAACTTCAAAAACCACACTTTTTAAGGAGGTTATCTCATGTCCAACGTAGGCCCAGGATATGGCGGTTTCTGGACTTCCACAGGTACAATTCTCGTATTGTTCATTCTGCTCGTTATCGTAAGTCGTTCTATTCTGTACTAATCTCCAGCAACAAGAAGACGGAACGCCCGCCGGGCTTCCGTCTTCTTTAATCATCCTACTATCTAATCAATTGTCGAACGAAGGATTGTCGCTGCGTCTAGGAGCTCTGCGTTCTCCACTGTTGCTTGCTGGACGCGGCTTACGATCCGATGAGGAGCGGTAAGAATCCCGTCCGCCGTCACGATTATAACCGCCCTTGCTGCCGTATCCGCCGCGGCCGCCGCCATCGCGATTGTCTCGACGGTATCCACCGCCACTGCGATTGCCATAACCATACGGTTTGCGTCCGCTAGAACGTATGTCCGGATTGCGGCGTTTTACACGAATCGGCTCTTCTGGAGTCAATTCAATGTTTGCTTTATCCGCTTTATCGCCGGTAATGAGCTTAAATGCGGCCGCCAGCAAATTAACGGAATCATATTGCTCCAGAAGCGTAATGGCGATTCCTTTATATTCATTCAGTTCACCAGCTTCAACGAGTTCCAAAATACGCTCTGCTGTAATGCGCTGTTTCCCTTCAATTGCCTCGGCAATCGATGGCAGTGGTTTACGTGTGATCTTCTGGCGGGTAATCCGCTCAATGAAACGAAGATGATCAATTTCCCGCGGTGTAACGAACGACCAGGCTACACCCTCTTTACCCGCGCGACCCGTACGGCCGATTCGGTGTACATAACTCTCCGGATCCTGCGGCAGATCGAAGTTAACAACGTGAGTTACGCCAGACACATCCAGGCCACGAGCTGCTACGTCGGTAGCAACAAGCACATCAATACTGCCATCCCGGAACTTGCGCATTACATTATCGCGCTGGTTCTGGGATAGATCGCCATGCAGGCCATCTGCCGAATACCCACGTTTTTGCAATGCTTCGGCAAGCTCATCTACACGGCGTTTCGTCCGTCCGAATACGATGGCAAGCTCTGGGGATTCCATATCCAACAAACGGGTAAGCGCATCGAACTTCTGACGCTCATGTACTTCGATATAAGCCTGATCGATCAGTGGTGCGCTAACTTGCTTAGGAATAACAGAAACATGCTCCGGCTCTTTAAGAAATTGCTGTGCGAGCTTTTGGATATTTGCTGGCATTGTAGCGGAAAATAGCATTGTTTGGCGCTCTTCGGGGACAAGCTTCAGAATCGACTGAATATCCTCCATAAAGCCCATGTCGAGCATTTCATCGGCTTCATCTAGTACAACAGTCTGTACATCATCAAGCTTAATCGTCTTACGGTTAATGTGATCCAATAAGCGGCCAGGGGTACCGATAATGATCTGAGGTTTCTTCTTTAATGCGCGAATTTGTCTTACAATGTCCTGCCCGCCATAAATCGGCAGGGAACGGATTCCTTTGAAGCGGGACAACTTCCCAATTTCCTCAGCCACCTGGATGGCAAGCTCCCGGGTCGGGGCCATAACGAGAGCAACGATACGATCTTCATTGGCTGGAATTTTACTGATTAGTGGAAGGCCGAATGCTGCTGTCTTCCCTGTCCCTGTCTGTGCTTGTCCGATCAGGTCGCGGCCTGACATCGCAATAGGTATTGATTTGGTCTGGATCGGCGTTGCTTCTTCGAATCCGAGTTCTGTTATTGCTTGTAGAACTTTAGGCTCTAGGCCGAAATCTGCAAATGTACTCAAAATATTCATACTCCTTCTATATAGTGGACATCCCACCATCTTGACTGTATTCTTAAGTAGCATTGGAACGTTTATAGGCTATCCCATCAACCCATAAAATTTACATAGCGTACGGATGTTTAGTCAAATTGCACGGATCGCTTCGTACATTCTTAACCATTTTCCATGGAAAAGGATACCTACTCAAGAATATCTCAAACATTATAGCACAAAACATGAAAAGAACACCAGCAAGCAGCCTGGCATATTTCTACATCTTTAAGAGGTGAATTTTTCAAATGCTCAAAACAATTTGGAACAGTCTAGTCATCGTAATCGGGGCGATACTGATTGCAGCCGGCTTCAATCTCTTTCTCGTCCCGCATCATCTGCTTAGTGGTGGGGTATCAGGTTTGGCTATGCTGACCGGTTACTTCACGCCCCTAAGCATAAGTGTAATGTATCTTGTATATAACATTCCTATTCTCATCGCGGGGCTGTTTTTACTTGGGAGGCGATTTATCCTGCTCAGCATTCTATCCGTCGCGACGGTTACTTGGTTCATCGCCCTAATTCCGGTACGCGAGATTCCGCTTGCGACGGATTCCTTTCTATCCGCGGTCGTCGGAGGAGTACTTGTCGGTGCAGGCAGCGGGATATCCTTTCGAGCCGGCGGTTCCTCTGGCGGCTTCGATATCGTCGGCTCGATCATTACAAGGTATCGCGACTTTCCGGTCGGCAGTGTCCTTGTCTCGATGAACGCTATCGTCATCTTGGCCATGGGCTATATCGAAGGGGACTGGAATCTGGCCCTTGCCTCGATGGTATCAATTTACCTTAGTGGTAAAGTGGTCGACCTGCTTCATGTTAGCCATATCAAAATTACTTTGTTCATTATCACGGACAAAACTGAAGAATTACTGAGTAGACTTTTGAAGCTGCCTCGTGGTGTTACTTTGATCAAAACACAGGGCGCCTTCTCCCACAAAGAGAAGGATATGCTGATGACCGTAACGACTCGCTATGAATTGACAGAGCTCAAAAGCATTATAAAATCTACCGATCCAGCAGCTTTTGTTAACATCGTGGAAACGGTGGGTGTGATGGGCTCGTTCCGTAAAAAGTAAATTTATCCATTAGCCTGTCTGCCGTGCCAATGTATCCAACATTATGTTATAATGAATTATGCGCGGTTCCTTCGTCAATTTCATAAGACTTCAGCTTTACCCGATTTCACAGGCTTTGTGCTTTTCCATGAAGAATGATTCTCTACACGAATGATTCTAGAAGGAAAGGGTGATTGATGTGGAAATGGAAACGGTAAAACTGGCACAAATCGTCATGAAGTGGTTCCCCGACATGCTTCCTTTCTTTAATGAGAAGGAGCTTGACTCCATGATCATCCTTCGGGACGGTATGAGCTTATTGGAACCGAATGATGCGATGGAGATTATTCAATTTAGCATTTGCGAGCTTCAGGATACGAATTTTCTTCATTAATAGAAGTATCCGTGAGACTCAGCATTATAGCAGCACCCAGGCCGCATTCTTTTGTTTTGGCAGAAGAAGCGGCCTTTTTTCGAATTTTTTTAAGACAAATTTAGGACGCGCATACAAATATCTTTTATAATCATCATAGAATGTGTATCTTACAGGGAGAGAATATAATGAATATTATTTGGACTATTTTACTGCTAGCTTTGAGTACCGGTGGCGGTGGGGACATCACTCCGGCTCATAAAAACCCATCTTACAGCAAACTGCCAGGCATACTGCAATCCTCCTATCAAACCTTCTTAGCCAATGCCGCCGAAGGCCGGCTCGATAATCCGCTTCCGCCTACGATGCTTGCAGTAAATCCTCAAGTGGAATCCCCCGTCGTAAAAGGAATTTACGTTACAGCTTATAGTGCAGGCGGTTCCCGCATGGATCAGCTTGTAGATTTATTAGATAGCACTGAATTGAATTCCATGGTTATTGATATCAAAGACGACACAGGTTACATTACGTATAAAACAGACAACCCGAAGCTTCAGGAGCTCGGTAAGCCGCAACCTTTCATTCGTGATATCGATGCCTTGATGGAACGATTGGAAAAACATGATATTTACCCCATTGCGCGAATTGTTGTTTTCAAAGACAGTATTCTTGCGAAGAAGCATCCCGAATACTCCTTCGTACATAGCGACGGTTCCGTCTGGAGTAACGGTAAAGGAGAAGCTTTTGTCAATCCGTACAGCAAGGAAGTATGGGATTATAACCTTGAAATAGCCAAAGAGGCGGCCAAGCTAGGATTCAAAGAAATCCAGCTTGATTATGTCCGTTTTCCAGAAGGCTTTGAGAAACGAGCGGATTCTTTAAAATACTACAAGGATGAGCGGAGCCGCGTTGATGCCGTTACCTCCTTTGTCAAATTTGCCAAAGAGGAACTTAAACCGCTTGGCGTCAAAGTATCCGTTGATATATTCGGTTATGCAGCATCCGTCCCTGCGGCTGAAGGTATCGGCCAGGACTTTGTGAAGATCTCAGAAAACGTGGATATTATTAGCCCTATGATCTACCCTAGCCATTATACAACGGGATGGTTCAATGCTAAGGATCCGGACAAGGCTCCCTACCAGACCATAAAAGGAGCAACGATCGATACACAAAAGAAACTGGAGCCATTAGGCGAAAATCAACCATTGATTCGGCCATGGATTCAGGACTTCACGGCAAGCTGGCTCGGCAAAGGCCACTACATCAAATATGGCAAGCATGAAGTCGAGGAACAAATACGTGCCCTCAAGGATTTGAACGTTGATGAGTATCTGCTTTGGAACGCATCCAATAGATATACATCCGGCGTGACCTATAAATAAGCATCATCTGACGAATATAAATCATACTGCAATTAAATAAAATTCATAATCAAAAAGGGAAATCCATTTGATGACAACTGATCATCTTGGATTTCCCTTTATTTTGTCCGAACTGGGTTCAGTATCTGATATCTGTTCTATACCTTAGTCCTCAATTCGGGACTATTGATTCACCACATCGTCTGTTGCAATTTACTGGGACAGACGGGAAGCGAGCTCATATAAGCCCATATCAAAAGTCTTCTTGGTCGACACTACTTTTTCAATATCCGTAAGAATCATTTCGCCGCCAATCATGCCGCAGGCTTTATTCGACTCGCCTTCAATCAGCTTGCGTACCGCGAAGTCTCCAAGACGGCTCGCCAGGTTACGGTCGAACGGAGTAGGCGAACCACCACGTTGAATGTGACCAAGAACTGTCGCACGCGGCTCAAGGGACGGCTGACGTTCTTTAATCGCTTTGACGACTTCTTCTCCCGAGCCTACGCCTTCAGCAACGATAACGATGCTATGTCTCTTACCGTTATCAAAATTCGCTCTCATCCGGTCAGCCACCTCGTTTAAGTCAAACGGTACTTCCGGAACTAGAATTGTCTCGGCGCCAGAAGCCAATCCCGCCTGCAGAGCAATATCTCCGGAATGGCGTCCCATAACCTCTACGACAGATGCCCGTTCATGGGAAGACATCGTATCCCGCAATTTATTTACTGCATCTACAACAATGCCGACGGCTGTGTCGAAACCGATCGTATAGTCAGTGAATGAAATGTCGTTATCGATCGTGCCGGGAAGGCCCATCGTTTTGATTCCCAATTGGCTAAGCTTGGCCGCCCCATGATAGGAGCCGTCACCGCCGATGACAACCAGGCCATCAATACCGCGATCGCGTAAAATTTGAGCACCCTTCTGCTGGCCTTCTGGCGTTTTGAATTCCACGCAGCGCGCCGATTGAAGAATCGTTCCACCACGTTGGATAATATCGCCTACACTTCTAAGATCCATGGAGAAGATGTCATTATTGAGCAGCCCCTGATACCCCCGTTGAATCCCGAATACTTCAAGCCCGTAGTACAATCCGCTGCGTACGACTGCACGTACGGCTGCGTTCATGCCCTGGGAGTCACCACCACTGGTGAGAACTGCGATTTTTTTAACTGCTGACATAATGATTCCTCCTCAAAGTTTTGTGAAGCAAAACTTGCTTCGTAAGCATTCGCTTAGTTTTGTGAAGCAAAACTTGCTTCGTAAGCATTCGCTTAAGTTTTGTGAAGCAAAACTTGCCTCATACGACTCATTTAGTAAAACTCTTAACTTGTTTTTTCAAACGTTTGCGGATCCAGCGGCTATTGATAAAGAAGAATATACGCATCAGCGAGCTTCTTCTCATTAATTGTTTGGAAACCCCTCGAATTTCCTGCTGCTCACTGACTTTGGGATCAGATAAGTACAAAGCCAACAACCCTTCGATAATCATCACATGGAACGACGATGCCGGCAATACAGCAACATCCTTGCGTGCCTCGTCAACCATAAATACAATACGCTGAAGCATCGTCTCTTTATTATCGTAATAGCTACAGAAATTCAAATCTCCGCCAATTTCATCTTCCGCCTGATCAATTAAATAATCAAGCATGATATGTAGTCCGCATACATAGGGAAAATACGCATCTTGGATCACCCGAGCGCTTGTCATATTCAAATGCTCATCGCTCGCCGAAAGAAACAACATAAATACGCCTAAGGTCGAGCCCGTAGCCGCAGCAAATTCGTTCCACTTCAATTGCGGCGTTCGCGACTGATGAAGCTTCCACCATTTGAGAAGCGCAGCCTCGCGCAAATCGGGGTGGATATGCTTGTACACCTGCAAATCCGTGTACAGCTGCACCAGCTCGGTTATAAAGGGCTGAGCCGCGCGATAACCCGGAAGCTTGCAAATTTGCTCATGACAGGTTAAGACGAGACGGTGCAAATACCCCCCATCCTCACGTTCCTCACGGAGTGCGTAGTAATCAGTCAGCTCTGCCTGCGGATCAATCGCGTCCAGCATACTCTGATGGAGCAGTCGAAAATCTCCCTCATCCATCGATGTGCTTCGGTCACAAAGATTATCTAAATAATCACTGATCGTCTGAAAGGCTACGATTAAGGGGATGAGAATATGCCGCTTCGGCAAATTAGCAGCCGCATATACCGCGCCCCCCTGACAGTGAAACTCCTTCGTCTCAATACTAGCAAGCGCTTGTCTTCTTAGCTCAGGGTCGGGGATCATACCCGCTTCCTTCTTCCAGCCGTTAAGTTCCTTCCGCACATCGGGCAAGATGAACTTGTATACTCGGCTCATCAACCTGATCGGTTCTTTAGGAAACTGGTTTCGGCTTTGCTTGAGTTCAATCAATGGCCTGCCTCCACTAGGTTGTTTGATATAGCGAGTTTTAAAACCAGTCTATATTATAATATGATCCCTCTCTTTGCACAAATTAACTAAATCACAGATGAGATTTTTCCGTAGGCTCATCTTGCGAGACATGCTGATCCCCCTATCGACAGGATTTCTTAATCTATATTATAACTAATTTACTATGTTAAAAAAACTAATTTAAAATACGATTGTGTTATACTATCCATGCTATATAATTACACAAGATTCTAGTGTCCTAATTTATTTTGAACGGAGCGTAGATCGAACGATGAAATCAAGAAACTTAGCTAGCGGCGAGGTGTCTTGGCTACGTGCTTTTATTTTTACCATTTACGGTACGAGTGCACTGGTTGCCTCCTACTTCCCGCTTTTCTACGCAGATCTCGGATTTTCCAGAACGCAAATCGGCTATATTTACGCCGTTGGTCCGATGATCTCCTTAATATCCAATTTGCTATGGAGCTATGCCAGTGATCGATACCGTACGATTAAGAAAATATTGTTTATCCTGCTTACAGGACAATTATTAATGTCGTTCTTCCTTTCGACGTCCACCCAATTTTCAGTCATCATGCTCATCATTACGCTGTACTATTCCTTTTTCTACCCTGTACTTCCGCTAACCGATTCGATCGCGATTTCAACGGCCAATCGTCACAATAAGAACTTTCTCTCCATCCGCATCTTTGGTTCAATTGGCTTTGCTGTCTTTGCTCTGTTGATCGGTTATGTGCTTTCTAAGATCCCTTCCATCTCAACGATGGGCGTAGCGATGACCCTAGCAGGAACCGCGCTATTCTTTACTTTTTTCATTAAAGACCAAGCAACCAGCGTATCGAAAGTGAATTTTTCCGGCGTCTTATCGATTCTTAAGCAAAAAGAACTGCTATGGTTTTTGGGCTGCGTATTTTGCCTCGCACTAGGCATGCGGATGAACGACGCTTTCTTGTCTATTACATTGCACGATCTTGGAGCGGGCGAGGATTTAATCGGCTGGGCTATGCTTCTGTCGGCCTTCTCAGAAATACCGATTTTCCTGCTGCTGACTAGGTACGGAGGGAAATTCAAAGAACTGCCCTTGCTGCTTTTCGCCAGCCTTATGTTTGCCTTAAGGTTTATGCTCGTAGGTATCTCGGATTCGGCAACCGGCGTGCTGCTAATCCAAATGATGCATGGCGTTTCCTTCGGTATATTTTATGTTACCGCCATTCGGATGCTCTCTCGCCTGATCCCTTCCCAATTTCAAGCAACCGGACTAGCCCTGTTCACAGTCATGTGGTCGAGCTTATCGGGTCTGCTCAGCGGAACCTTTGGGGGTATGCTGTTCGAGCATTTCGGCAGAGAAAATTACTATTTTGCTGCGATGGGCACATCGCTACTTGCTTTCATCGGCTTTGCATGCCGTTATTTATACAGAAGCAAACCTAGGCCGAGGGCACAAGCTAACGATTCTTTGCCCTTAAATGATTAATAGCCTTAAACAGATCTGTTCTGTTTCTGTTCAAAAATTGTCATATGCGCTATAATTAAGAGCAGGTTATAGTACCTAGTATTAATCAAAATGAAGGTGGGATATTAGATATTATGGATTTCAACCAATTCCGGGACATCGTCATTACCCGCCGAAGCATACGGGATTTTACAGAAGAGCCTGTGGCGATATCGGATATCGAAGAAATTATCGATTGCGCCCGTTATGCACCTAGTGATACAAACTCACAGACCTGGGAATTCATTGCGGTTGTCAATAAAGAAAAGATTAAGCATATTGAAGATTTCACTTGGAGTAAGCTGCATGAAATTGCCGAGCGTGCTGAAGGGGAGGGGCTGGCGAGAGAAGCCAAGCTGCTGGTCAAATCTTTCGGACCTTATGCTACCGCCTTCTCAGGAGCTCCCGTACTGATCGTATGTCTTTCAACACCGTACACTTCAAAATTCAGGGATCGGATCTTTGACCCTATTTCTTTCGTAGAGCCAGAAGTATGGACGGAAGAGGGACTCAAGAGCAGCTGCCTTGCGACGCAAAACCTAATGCTCGCTGCCCATGCTAAAGGACTTGCGACTTGTCCCATGACAGGCCCTGTTCTCCTAGCGGAGGACAAGCTGCGTGAATATCTCAATATCCCGGAAGACCGGGTAGTGAACATGGTCATTGCCCTCGGCCACCCGGCCATCTCCCCTAAGGCAACTCCGCGTAAAGAAGTTGCGGATATTCTGCAAATTGTGGAGTAGACGGCCTAAATAAGCAGACTTCCAACTAAAGGTAATAAAGGTTAAAAGTAGTAAAAAAGCGGACTGAACAGAGATCCCCTCTCTATGCAGTCCGTTTTTTATGTTGTCTCTGGAATATCCTTGTTTTACCGGGCATGCGGCAGGGCTTTGTCATCTTCGCTCCGAAGCATTAACGATGTCTCCCAAGGAGTTTTTGAACGTTTTCATTCCTTACAGCCGGTTACAGCCGGCCATATGCGCGGAGCTTCAAAAGGTAGCTTATTGTGAGGCATCCCCGCCACTCCTGCTCTGCGGCTATACTCACAGCCGGCCAAAAAATCGGCCACCCTCCGTCAGCTTCTTGCTGTTTCTGAAGCTCATCCAAATGCAGCTCCACCTCATCCCTCGTAACGAAGCGATAGGCATAACTAACGGGAGTGGGCGCATAATCAAGAACTTTTTGTACATACCCTTCGGCATGCGGATTCCGCTCTATAACGCCTGGAGAGCTGAGCCATTCATCAACCTTAGGGTAAAGCTCGGCTGCTCGCGCACGGTCCGGTGCATTGCCCAAAAAGCCAATCCATTGCTCCCCATCATGAAAGTCGTTAGGGCTACTACTCTCTAAAGTCTGCCAAAGAAATGCTATATTTGACTGGAACCATTCCTCTCCCCGTAAACGCTCGCGCAACGGGCTGGCCAAGAGCATCCCTACAATTTTTCCGGTGGGGTTCAAGGCAGGTATGCCGTCTTCATCCGTTATCCACCAAGGGGCATGCCCATAATGATTGACGGCGGTCGTCACCCGCGGCAAACCTCCCCCGGGAAGCGTCATTTTTTCCAAATAGGTCAACAGTGCCGGAACCAGCTCCGACTCCCATCCGCCAACCTCCTCAAGCAGTGAAATCGCCATTTCTGTTGTGACGGGTTGGCTATCTGGACAGCGCATATCCGGCTCAAGGGCTTGCCCAAACCCGCCGTCCTCATTCTGATACGCTCCTAACGCGCGAATGACATCCTCCCTAGAACCATTCTCAAAATGGTATGCAAAGCGCATTCGATCCAGCAGCCTGGCACTGTTATAAATAAAATTTTTAGCCCGCCCTAACGTTTCTTGGCCTTTCACAAGATCCTTCATGTTCTTTTTTTCCTCCTATCGGTTTAATTTAATATAGACAGTGGCTGCTAGTATCATAACGCTCCACCACTTGTCGGGCACGCTCTAGAATATCCGCTCTCAAACGCTGTGGCTCCAGCACCTCTGCGTCCATTCCAAGACTGTAGAACAAAGAGACGGCCCAGTTCCATTCCGTTCGGGGACAGTCGAAATCCACCTCCCACGTCTCATCCTCGACCTGCTTCACATGGTGGCCCATATGATGATCCTGCTCGACCAGGAGCGCCCCTTTATAGGTCAGCTTAACCCGGACATGAATCACTTCAGACCGATCATCGGTATCTGCTTTCTCCGCGGAATAAGCAACTTCCGCAGCTTCTGACGGCTTACAGATCCGTTGCACCTCATCCATTCGATCAACCCGAAAGGTACGCTTCTCCTGATGCTGCACCGAGTAGGCTTCACAGTACCAAAATCCATAAGCGGCAAAAATGCGAAGCGGTTTCACTTCAAGATATCGGCAATGATTTTGGGATCGATAATAAATCCTCAGCCACTCATCCTGTGCAGCGGAATACATTAATGTTGCCAAAAAAGGCGTCTTATAACGTCTGTCCGGTACCTCCAGATCGACACGGCTCAGCAGCGGACTAACTTCGGACAGCATTCCCTCCGGGAGAACGGATCTGATCTTGTCCATCACTGTCCATCTTGCCCGTTGGAATGGCCCATCTGCATACTTAGCCATCCCTTCGAGCGCCAGAAGCACGGTCATCGCTTCCTCCGCATCCAATTGAAGCGGCGGCACGGTATATCCATCCATCAAACGGTAGCCGCCGCCGTATCCGCTTTCCGCATAAAGAGGAACCCCCATTTCAGACAGCGCCTGCATATCCCTCAGCACCGTTCGCCGCGAGACCTCGAGTCTATCGGCCAAAGACTGTGCCGTCTCCGGCCGTTGCTGCAGCGCCAGGATGATTGCCAACATTCGATCAATCTTTTTCATAACGATATCGCCCCGATTCACTCACATCATAACAGGAGATCAGTGACAACTGCATGTCACCAAATATGTAATAGAAAAAAAAGGGAGCTAGAGAATCCCTCTTCCACTACCTAGGCCTGGGCAGCACAAAAAAACACAGCTCATAGAGAGCTGTGTCTTTCATATTTAAGCCTTATTGAAACCAAACTTTATAAGTGATCCGCTAATACGGAAGGATCTTATAATTTGATTACGTTAGCGGCTTGAGGACCACGGTTACCGTCGGTGATTTCGAACTCAACGGCTTGGCCTTCTTCTAGTGTTTTGAATCCTTCGCCTTGAATCGCGGAGAAATGCACGAACACGTCTTCGCCGCCTTCAACTTGGATGAAGCCATAGCCTTTTTCTGCGTTAAACCATTTAACTGTACCTTTCAAATGAACAACCTCCTAAAAATAATCGCCATCATTGACGAATATCCATATTATACTCCATGGTTTGATACATTGCAATGTATCATTTGCCTAGTCTTGCAGCATTTTTTGCGAAAGGCGCTCTCGTGGTTTTTATTTGCTTTCGGGCGGGGCGTGAGTTATCATTTTACATAAAAAATACTACTACTAAATAAAGCATGATCGGAGAACGCACAAATGATCAAAAAACACGAAATATACAAAAGAGACAAATGGAATATGATGACTGTAGAAGTTCAAGGCAAATATATCGTCCTTCGGGAAATTTCCGATCAATGGGGCGAGGAATCCCACACGTTTCTTAGCCGGCCCGCGCTCATGAATTGGGCTGAAAGCCGTTTCCCTAAAGAAGAATTTATCGGTAGGGAAGATGAGTGGACCGATATTATGAATGCGTTCAAGCAAGTTTAGCACGCCTTATTACCTTAATAAAGGAGTAACTATCAAGCCAATGGACAGTTCAAACTATTTGATCTTTATCATTTCCGCATTCGCTCTCGGTATCGTGCTGATCCTGAGCAAGAATCAAGTTCAACCCAAAATCAGGCGTTGGCTCGCCATTTTTGCTAGCTTGATGATTGCCTTTGCGTTTGGTCTGATCATTTACAGCTTCCTGGTATAGAATCCTGGCAGATTTCTGCCGGAGAAGGACAGAGAGTAAGCAGTTCAGTAGGATAAGAGCCATAATGCTTGAATTAGATTCCTGGCTCCGGGGCATACTAGGACAATCCCGTAAAGTGATCTAAGGGAGGCGTCTATGTTATGATCAACATTCCCCTGCTCCCCCTCCTGCTGTCCTCCTCTGTTCTTATGGCAGTTATTCCAGGCGGCTTAGCAGAGACAACGATTCAGCCGACAGCTCACTCAATTCAAAGGAGGATACCTATGACTACAATACCTAAACGTTCCGAAGTACTGCCAGAGAACAGCTGGCAATTAGAAGACTTGTTTCCAAGCCAGAATGATTGGGACAAGGCTTATGAAGAACTGAAGAAGCTTAAAAATAAAGCCGCTGACTACGAAGGTAAGCTGAACACACCTGATAATATTAAGGCGATATTTGCTCTGGAGGATGACCTTTCCCTGCAAATTGAGCGCCTATACGTGTATGCGCACCTAAATCATGACCAGGATACAACCAACCCTACATACCAGGCTCTTGTTCAAAAAGCCAGGAAGCTTAGCGTTGAAGTCAGTGAAGCTCTGTCGTTCATTACGCCTGAAATCCTGTCTCTACCGGAACAAGAGCTGGACAACTATATTAATGATCCGATGCTAGCAGATTATAAATTCACGCTACAAGAAATCAAACGCGAAAAGGCGCATGTGCTTAGTAAGACAGAAGAAGCATTGCTCGCCCAGGTCGGCAACTTATCGCAGGCTCCGCAGCAAATTTTCGGAATGATCAACAATGCCGACATGAAGTTTCCGAAAATTAAAGATGAGCATGGCAATGAGGTAGAACTGACCCACGGCAGCTATATTCAATTTCTGGAGAACCCAGACCGTGAAGTCCGCAAGCGGGCCTTCAAGGCGATTTACGAAACCTATAGCAAGCAAAAAAATACGATTGCCGCTACGCTTAGCGCCAACATAAACAAGAATATGTTCTACTCCCGAGTTCGTAAATACCCTTCCGTCCTGGAAATGTCCCTGTATGGTGACAATATTCCTAAAGAGGTATACACGAATCTTATCGATACGATTCACGAGAGCCTTCCTCTGCTCCAACGTTATTTGAAGCTGCGCAAGAAGCTGCTCGGCGTTGATGAACTGCATATGTATGACCTTTTCGCACCGCTTGTTGAAGAGTATAAGTGGGATATCACCTATGATGAAGCCAAAGCCATGCTGATGGAGGGGCTTAAGCCACTTGGAGAGAATTACCTCAATGTGCTGCGTGAAGGCTTTAACAATCGCTGGATCGATGTATACGAGAATGAAGGCAAACGCACTGGAGCCTATAGCTGGGGAGCCTACGGCACACATCCTTACGTTCTCCTGAACCATAAGAATAACCTGAACAGTATGTTCACCCTGGCACACGAGATGGGTCACGCCCTGCACTCCTATTTCTCTGACGAGAACCTGAAATACCGGGATGCGCAATACACGATCTTCTTGGCTGAAGTAGCCTCTACTACTAATGAAGCTCTGCTCATGGATTATCTATTGAAAAAATCCACCGATCCAAAGCAAAAGCTGTACCTGCTCACCTACTATGCCGATCAGTTCCGGACGACTGTGTTCCGTCAAACGATGTTTGCCGAATTCGAGAAGCTGATCCACGAACGGGCAGAAGCTGGTGAATCTTTGACACCGCAGGAGCTATCCAAAATCTACTACGAGCTCAACGTGAAATATCACGGCAAAGAGATGACG
This sequence comes from Paenibacillus lentus, assembly GCF_003931855.1. NCBI lineage: Bacteria > Bacillati > Bacillota > Bacilli > Caryophanales > Paenibacillaceae > Paenibacillus > Paenibacillus lentus. Next base: position 4,232,632 of record NZ_CP034248.1, read on the forward strand.
GTAGATCAAGATATCGAGATGGAATGGGCTCGAATTCCGCATTTCTACACTAGCTTCTATGTGTATAAGTACGCTACAGGTTTTAGCGCGGCGACTAGCTTCTCCAAGCAAATCCTTGAGGAAGGCCAGCCTGCCGTTGACCGCTATCTCGGGTTCCTCAAAAGCGGGGGCAGCGACTACTCCATCAATATCCTGAAGAAGGCCGGCGTCGATATGTCCTCGCCAGAACCGATTCGCGAAGCAATGAGCGTATTCGAGCAATTAGTCGAACAAATGGAAAGTTTGACGAAATAACCGCTCAATCAGAATTAATAAATCCCTTGCCCTTTTAGGGTGAGGGATTTTAAACTGTATACAGGAAGGAAGGTGCACAGTTCTATGAAAATTCAATGGTCTCTCATTCTTGCTCTTGTTTTCGCCCTCATTACCGCGGTATTCGCCGTAATCAACGTGGAGCCAGTCCAAGTGAACCTGCTGTTTAACTCAGTACATATTCCCCTAATTCTGCTTATTCTCGGCTCGACACTCATCGGCGGCATCATCGTGGGCTCATTCGGGATATACCGGGGATACCGGCTGCAAAAGGAAGTCAAACTCCTGAGTAGCAAGCTAGCTCAGATTCAAGAGGCGACAGGATACGAGTTCCCTGAAAATGAAAATTTGGATACAGAACAACAGCCTGCTGAAAAGGACATCTCTACTCCTCAAGCCTAAATAATAATTAGAGTATAAGAATCCATATTATATTAGGAGGCCTATTATGATTCACCCCAATGAAACCTACATTCTAGATTTACTAACAAAGCTCCTAAACACCGCCAGCCCAAGCGGCTTCACGCATCGCATCATGAAATTGATCGAGTCTGAAGCTAAAGCGCTTGGACTTCCCTATACGCAAAACGAGAAGGGGGGAGCTATAATCACTCTGAAAGGCAAGGATTCATCACGACGCATTGCTCTCAGTGCCCACGTGGATACCCTTGGAGCGATGGTTCGTTCAGTTACCTCCAAAGGAACGCTGGCAATCACCTCCGTAGGCGGCTTCATGATGCAGAGCATTGAGAACGAGTATTGTACGATTCATACCCGAAGCGGCAAAACATACACCGGTACAATATTGACCTCCCATCCCTCAGTTCATGTATACAGCGATGCCCGAGATTTCAAACGGGAAGAGAAGAACATGGAGGTTCGCATCGACGAGCTTGTGGAAAATAAAGAAGACGTCATGAAGCTGGGCATTATGACCGGTGATTTCGTATCTTTTGATGCCCGTCCGGTCATTACGCCGAGCGGATACGTCAAATCACGTCATCTCGATGACAAGGCGAGCGTTGCAGCCCTGTTCGGACTGCTTGAATCCAGCCGGCGCGAAGGATGGCAGCCGACGCACGACCTCGTACTCCTCATATCCAACTACGAGGAGGTAGGTCACGGCGCTTCCTGGATTCCAGGTGGTATTCAAGAGATGATCGCGGTAGACATGGGAGCGATGGGCGATGACCTGAACTGCAAGGAAACAGACGTATCGATATGCGCCAAGGACTCTACCGGTCCGTATGATTACGAAATGACAGGCAAACTGATTCAGCTCGCCGAAGAACTGATAATTCCCTATGCCGTGGATATCTACCCCCACTACGGCTCCGATGCCTCTGCCGCGTTAAGCGGCGGCAACAACATTCGCGCCGCTTTGCTCGGACCAGGAGTTCATGCTTCGCATGCCATGGAACGGACGCATAAACAAGCAATATTGAACACGACCAAGTTACTGGCAAGTTATGTCATGAGCTGATTCCCAGCCATGCCCCTTAGAATAAACATTGGAACCCCCTTGGTTTAACCGATGAATTCTAGGGGGTGTATTTTTATGTCGATTAACGGTCAGTAGATGTAAAGGTCAGTAAATTTAAAGGTCGGCCGCCCGAATCAGCATGTCTCGTTGGGTCAATTGCCTAGACAAAGTATCTATGGCGAATGTCTAATAAATAGGGGCGAGATCATTTCCTAAGCTAGAATACAACAAATGGAATCTATGTATTTAATTTCGCTCTAAATGAATATTTCAGAGGACTAGATGGATTTTATGCATATAAATCAAGAATCCAACCCATGATAGGCCATTTCCCTTCCTCTAACGACATGAAATCCATTTAAATTTACTTTCCAGCTGCTGCAGAAAACTAACTACCATAAATCCATTTATATAAATTGAACTATCATAACAGGTGTGGCAAGTCCATAAAATGTTCCTCACGAATACTGCTGCTCCCATTTTCATGGGGTAAAATGTCTTCATAAGAGGTAGAAATGCCGATCACAAAACCGGCCTCAAAGACGACCTCTAGCTTATACTGCCGAAGCAGCCTTCATTCAAGAAAAAACGGAGCTATCCTGAAAATCAGTGAAAACTGACTTCTGGACAACTCCATCCATTTCTTAGAAATTAATTCACTCCCTTGCCTGCGACCCATTCTTTAGTTCATCTCATATAGTTCATTAACGCACCAAATGTTTCATTTGCTTCGCTGCTGCTCAATTTTCTCAGCCAGCTCATTTAAATACGTCCAACGATCCATTAGCCGTTCAAGCTCAGCCTCCGCTTCCTGCTGCTCGGCCATCAACTCCTGCAGACGGGAAGCATCACTTGCGGCTTGCTCCATTGCCGCTGCGATCTCGGTGAGCCGCTCTTCCGCGGCTTCTACAAGCCCATCGATTGCCTCATATTCCCGTTGCTCATTATAGCTAAATTTCAATCTGTCTACACGAGACTGATCTTTCTGGCTTCCGGAACCGGATGCCTTATCGCCCTGGCTTGCAGAATCGGAAGCCGCCGAAGAAGCTTCCCTGCCCTTTGCACCGCCGGCTCCCTGACTCGTTCCAGCCTCCGAACTTTTGGCAAGCAGCTGAAGCCTCTCTTCATATTCGCTATAATCGCCGACATGAACGGCAACAACACCGTCTCCTTCAAAAGCCATGATTTTATCCACCGTACGATCCAAAAAATAGCGATCATGGGACACGACGAACACAGCCCCAGGAAATTCATCCAAATAAGCTTCCAACACCGTTAGTGTCTGGATGTCGAGATCGTTCGTCGGTTCGTCGAGCAACAGCACATTCGGAGCTCCCATCAGAACGCGGAGCAAATACAACCTGCGCTTCTCTCCGCCCGACAGCTTGCCTATCGGCGTCCATTGCATAGTTGGCGAGAACAGAAATCGTTCCAGCATCTGCGCTGCCGTAATTCGCGAGCCGTCAGCTGTTGTTATGACCTCTGCCTCTTCCTTGATGTACTCGATGACCCTTTGCTTGTCATCCATCTCCTGATGCTCCTGGGTGAAGAATCCCAGCTTCACCGTTTGACCCAGCTCTACATAGCCATGATCCGGTTCTACGCGGCCGGCAATCATATTAAGCAGTGTCGATTTGCCGCTACCGTTCGGCCCGACAATGCCGACGCGATCTCCTGGAACAGCGGTATAGTTCAGCTCCCCGATCAAAAGCCGATCCCCGGCGGACTTTCTTAACTCAGAAATCTCAACAATTCTTCGTCCAAGCCGAGTCGACGCCACCGAAATATCAAGCTGATCGCTTTTATACTCCGTTTTCTCCGCTTGCAGCTTCTCGAATCGTTCTATTCTTGCTTTCTGTTTCGTCGTCCTTGCCCTGGCACCTCTCTTGATCCAGGCAAGCTCAGTGCGCAGCAGGTTTTGCCGCTTCTGCTCCGCCGAGGCTTCCCGCTCCTCCCGCTCACTCTTCAGCTCCAGGAAGCGGCTGTAATTCGCTTCATAGCGGAACAGACGTCCATGATCCAGCTCCAGCATGACATTGCATACCCGATCCAAAAAATAACGATCATGCGTAATAAGGAGCAGGGCACCGCGCCGTCTTTGCAAATAGGACTCCAGCCATGCGACCGACTCATTATCAATATGGTTTGTTGGCTCGTCCAATATAAGCAGCTCAGAGGGAATAATAAGTGCTGAGGCCAGAGCGATTCGTTTGCGTTGTCCACCGGACAGTTGCCCGACCTTTGCTCCGAAATCGGTAATCCCCAGCTTAGATAACACGCTCTTTGCTTCACTTTCCAGACTCCAAGCCTGCAATCGATCCATCTCTTGGCTCAATCTCATCACCTCGGCCTGCAGGTGCTCGTCCGTAGGATTGAGCTCAAGTCTATCCACAGATTCCATGTATTCGGCTACCGTGCGCAATAATGGATCGCCGCCCTGGAACACCTGCCGCAATACCGTCGTCTCCGGATCAAAATCCGGGTTTTGGGGCAGGCAAGCGATCCGCACATCATTGTTTACTGCAACACGGCCGGAATCAGGCACCTCCAGTCCCGCAACAATACGCAGAAAAGTAGACTTCCCCGTTCCATTTACACCAATCACACCGATTTTGTCATACTCCTCCATACCAAAAGAAGCATCTTGAAACAGTACTTTATCCCCGTAACTTTTCGATATCTGTTCAACCGTTAAAATATTCATTTTGTTCCCTACTTTGCATAAATTACGTATTTATTGACTGCCGACTCTGTACAACTTGAACAATTTTGTCATCCGAGGATAACTTTCTGTACAATCTCTGTTAGCCATCTTCCTAAAACCAAGGCGAGACCTCCCGCCGCAAGCGAACTAATCATATTCACCATATCGTTATTCAGCCAGCTCCAGCCCCGGAGAGGAACCGTATTCTCGTTACAATGTCTGGTTGCCTCAACACTTCGGCCGCAGACTGTACAGCGATACATGCTCTGCAGTGTAGCCCCAAGGTAAGAGTCTAACATCGCTCCGGCAAAGCCAGATAAACCGCCAATCACGATCCAATAGTGAAGCGGCAGGAATATGTAAGAGGTTAGACCGCTCCACATTACGAATAGCCAGGCTGCGCCTCCAATAACGACTCCACCTGCTAAAGCCGCCGAGCTTCCAAGCAGCGAGACTCCCCCAGACGTACCAGGAGATAAAGGCCTACCATTCAAAATTGACCTTGGCGGCTTCCGGCTAAGGCTGCCCCATTCCGTTGCCCAAGTATCCGCAGTCACTGAAGCCATCACGCCGACAAAAAACAACGCCCATCCAGGATCAGGCCAGAGCGCGTTGCCTATGCAGGCAGCCATCCCCAGCCCACCATTTGCCATCACTTGACCAGCATCTCTTCGACCCGTTTTTGCATAACTTTTCTCCGTCTCCCGCTTTTGATCTGCTTTTAGCTTGGAGAATATACTTGATGAAACGAAGAATAGCAGCAATATGCCAAACCAAAACAAATTTCCGGCTCCAAAATACACCGTTCCCATCAGTGCCGCGGCCAGCATACCAGAAAGACTGAGCGACCTTTTCCAGTAAGCGGCTACTGAAACGGCAATCGCGCAAACAGCTCCTATTATCCAGTTCATATTACGATATCAAATCAGGGCCTAGCCGAACGGTACAGCTGCCCAGAACCTGTCCAGCATAATCCAGCTCCAGCTTATCTCCACTAGTTACAGGCCCTACTCCTTCAGGTGTTCCGGTGAAAATCAAGTCACCCTCGCCTAACCCATAATTCTTCGCGATAAAATCAATGATTTGCTGCAACGAGAATATCATATGACGGGGATTTCCCCGCTGAACAACTTCGCCATTCTTGCGAAGCACGAAGTCTGCCCCAGCGATATCCGCTTCTCCCGGAAAAGCGATATAAGGCGTCATGGGCGCCGAGTTAAGAAATGCTTTGGCCGCTGTCCATGGATGCCCCTGATCCTTCAGCTTGTTCTGGATGTCGCGAAGCGTAAAATCGATGCCAAAGGCCATCACATCTACCAGGTCATCTACTTTCATGCCCACCTGATAATCCCGACCAATGCGGAGTACAAGCTCAGCCTCATAGTGTATTTCGCCTCGCCCTTCCGGCAATTCGATGCTACTCCCATCCATTAGAACAGCCGCATGAGAAGGTTTCATAAAAATCAGTGGTTCAGACGGAACATTATTGCCAAGCTCCTCAATATGCAATCGGTAATTCCGCCCAACGCAGTAAATGTTCCTAATTAATTGCCTCATCGCAGGAAGCGCCTCCTAAAATTAATATCCCTGAAAAATCCCTAACTTCATTTAAAGCAACGCATCTTGCCATACATCCGGACGGTTCGTACAAATAAGTATATCTTCATGTAGCGCCGCAACACGCCGCATTGTCCGGGCATCATCGATCGTCCAAGCCATGACGGTCATCCCCAGCTTTGCGGCCCGGGAAGCCAAATCGGCGCTTAAATAGCGGTGGCTGATGGAAAGAAATGAACAACGCAGCAACTGCAGCCGCAAAAGCAAGTCCTTCGGCCTGCCCTCAATAATAAGGCCAGTACGCATACCACGCGCAAGCTCTTTTATATTAGCCAATATTCGAGGTTCAAAAGAGGTGAGCACCACATCATACTCCATCCGATGCCGCTTAATCGCGGCCACCACCTTCTCTTCAATTCCGGGATACATGTTCCCCCGGGTTTTAATTTCAATATTCGCCCGAAGCCGCCCGCACACGCCCTTTAGGAACTCATCCAGCGTGATCAGACGCTCACCCTTGAACACTCTGGATTTCCAGCTGCCGGCATCCAGCTGCTTCAATTCCTCCAGCGTCTTCTCCTTCACTGGTCCGCGCCCATCTGTCGTTCGATTCAAAGTGAAGTCATGGATCAATATCGGAATACCGTCCTTGCTCAATTGCACGTCTACTTCCACCCACTGTACATGCGGCATCTGCATAGCCATATGCACTGCGGCCATCGTATTTTCGGGAGCCTTGCTTGAGAAGCCCCGGTGAGCCACACATAAGTTGTTCAATCCTAGAGGCCTCCTTCAGCGATTTATAACATTTCTTTCAATAGCTGATGACATAAAATAATATGAATAATTACTCTTTAATGAGACTGTGCACATTTCCCAAGCTATCAATACTAATATTATTAGACAAACTCTCCACTTTCTTGAGCAACTGAGCTCCCTCTTCATCCTTTAATGGAACAGGCTGGCCGATGTCTGTGCGGAAAGGATGCAATTTCATTTGGCAGTCCCCTTGCTTTGTACACTTCGCTTCAAATACTGCTGTCTCCAAAGTATCGGGAGCTGTAGGATTTTTAGTAAAAATAAAATTTCCCGTACTATAGGCAATCCATTTGCCTTTGTATCGTTCTAGGCCTTGCAGCACGTGAGGATGACCACCGATGATCAGGTCAGCCCCAGCATCAACAAAGCTATGCGCCAGGGAGGTTTGGTGCTTCTCCAGTACTGTTGCTCGCTCCTTCCCCCAATGGGTAACAACGATTACGAGATCGGCATTCTCCCTAGCGCCTTGTATCGCTTTTACTGCCTCTTTAGGGTCATAAGCAACAGCCAAGCCTGGCTTGTTCTTGCCGGCAGCCCAATCTGCATGAGGGATGACCCGGCTAAATCCGAAGAGAGCCATTTTAATTCCTTTGCGTTCCAGATAAACCGGGGCGTAGGCATCCTGCTTATTTTTTCCGGCTCCGAAATAATGAATCTTGCTGTCTTTTAGATGCTTAATCGTATCGAGCAGGCCTTCGATACCTTGATCCAGTGTATGATTGTTCGCTAAATTCACTGCGTCTACCCCTGCTAGAAGCATAGAGGGCAGCACCTTGGGCGAGGCCTTGAATACAAATGATTTATCTTCAGCCGGCGTGCCTCGGTCCGTGACTGGCGTCTCCAGATTCAGCACACTCAAATCATCGCTAATGAATAAATCGCGAACATGCTCATAGGGATATTGATATCCTTCCTTTTCCAGCATCGATGCGACGCTTCCCGAAAATATCGTGTCTCCGGCAAAATGAAGTTGAACCGTCTCCCCGTCTTCCTGATCCTCAAACAAAGGCGGAGCTTCCTCATCATCAGGAGATTCAATCTCCATTCCTTCGTCTATTTCGTCAGCAGCCGGATGGCCGTCTTGCTCATGAGCAGATGGAGGACTCCCTTCATCCGCCTTCGAAATATCTCTGCCCTCGGCAGGATCCTCCGATGTGTGATTCAAGGAATATTCCACAGAAGCCGGCTCCTCGCTTCGCCCACTGCCTGGTGAAGTGCGTTCTTCAACGAAGTAATAGGCCCCCAAGGCAATGATAGCGATAATGAGGGACACATTTAGTGTAAGCCAGAAACGGCTTTGCCTGCGCTGTTTCTCCTGTTTTTTTGTCCGATATTTCTCTGATCTTGGTGGATACATCATAAACTCCTTTAAACCATGGTTCAAGCTCATGATTGAACCCTCATTATACTACTCGCTTCATACATGAGGAGAAAAATCACTACACCGATGATTTTATTATATCAGGTAACCTGAAATAAATAGAACCCTTCGCCTATTTTCAAGCCGAAGGGTTCCTGATTCATAACGTTTACTTCTGAACGGCAAGCTTGCTTGCCATTTGTTCCGCAAGCTCCTTGGCCTGGCGAATGCAATCCGGAAGGCCAACTCCATCAAAAGCCGCACCGGTAGCATAAATGCCCGGCAGCTCTCGTTCCAGCCTATCCCGAAACTCAGCAATATGCTGTAAATGATGTACAGGGTACTGCGGCATAGACTTCGGCAAACGGGTAATTTCTACGAACAACGGCTCTGCCGTAATATTCATGAGTTCCCGCAAGTCCTTCCGTACAAGCTCTATCAAATCGGCATCTGGATATGACACCTTCTCCTCATCACCAAAGCGCCCGACATAGCAGCGCAGGAGCATCTTATCCTCAGGGCTCGTGTGCAGCCATTTGACGCCAGTCCAGGTGCATGCCGTAATGTTGCGCCCTTCTTTACGAGGGACTAAGAAGCCGGAACCGTCAAACGATCCGCTGACGTCTTGCCGTTCGAAGGCCAGCACGACATTGGCTACGGAAACGTAGTTAATCGCATCTAGTTCGCTGACGTCTACAAGCGGTCGCAGCAAATCAGCAGCAGCAAAGGCAGGTGTTGTCACGACAACATCATCGACGATAATCCGCTCTCCGGAAGCAAGTGCAACTGTGTAACCTGCTTGATCACTGCCTCTGTGGTCCTCAATAGAGCTTACCTTCGTCTCCAGACGCTGCTCCACATCGTCCAAATCATGCACAAGAGCATGGACAAGACTTTGCAGCCCTTGACGGAAGGTCAGGAAGGCGCTCTTCTTCGTGCCAGTATGCGTCTCCACAGGCTTTTTGCCCGTCATCATCCCTTTGATCAGGCTGCCATATTTCCGCTCCATTTCGCCAAATTGCGGAAACGTCGATTGGAGGCTAAGACGATATGTGTCTCCGGCATAAATGCCCGCCAGCAGCGGTTCCGTCATATTGCTCAGCACTTCTGCTCCAAGGCGGCGCTCGATGAAAGCTCCTAGCGATTCATCCTCTGAGCTTTGCCGCGGCGCACGAACCAAATCCATCAATGCCCGAAACTTGCCACGCCAACTAACAAGTCCTGTTTTTAGAAATGGTCCCAGCTCAGTAGGTACCCCGAGTACAAGCCCCGAAGGCATCGGATGAAGACGTCCTTGATTGACGATATACGTCTTCTTTGCTTCCGGGTTTGTAGATACCAATTCGTGGTCGATCTCCAGCTCCTGTGCCAGATCAATCATCGCTGTTTTACGGGCCAGAAAAGAATCCGGCCCTTTCTCAATGACAAAGCCGTCACGGTGAAGCGTCTCAATCTTGCCGCCGAGCACCTTATCCTGTTCCAGAATTACAATTTCCGGTTTAAACCCTTTTTCTTTGTAAAATTTACGAATATAGAAGGCGGCGCTAAGTCCGGTCAAGCCCCCGCCAATGATGGCCACCTTGCGGGAAGCATCGTTCATAATCCATTCATTCCTTTGTCCAAGTGTTAAGGATGACCTCACTTAATGTCTCCATATATAAGGGATCCGTATTTAAAGAATCGATGCGTTCAAGCCGAATGTCAAGCTCCTTGGCAATCGCTTTAGCCTCAATATCTAAATCATACAGCACTTCCAGGTGATCAGAGACGAAACCTACCGGGGCCACAAGTACATCCTCGACCTGTTCCTGGCTAAGAGTTCGGAGCGTATCTAGGATATCCGGCCCCAGCCAAGGCTCTGCCGTGCGACCGGCGCTTTGCCAGGTAAAGTCCCACAAAGTCACACCAGCCTTCTCTGCGACAGCGGCAGACGTCTCTAGCAGCTGATCCTGGTATGGATCACCCATCGCGACAATTTTCTCGGGCAAGCTGTGCGCGCTGAACAATACTTTGACTTTACTCCGCTCTGCCCCCGCCTCCTCGAACAGATCGAGCTTGCTGGATACACGATCTGCAAAAGCCTGGATCAGCTTCGGATGAAGATGATAGCTATGAATGAATCTCATTTTTATGCCGCATTCCTCCGCCTTAGCCTCAGCACGCTTCACATAACCGCCTACACTCATGATCGAATAGTGTGGAGCAAGGACAATACCGATCGCTTCCGTAATACCGTCCTCAGCCATCCGGGCGACTCCATCCTCAATAAATGGTCGGGCATGCTTCAAGCCCTGGTAGCATACGAATTGCTGATCCTCGTTCGGATTCATACGGGTTAACGTCTCTTGAAGAGCTGCTACCTGACTGTCCGTATTCGCCCGCAGCGGGAACACACCACCTACGATCGCCTCATAACGGTCTTTAAGCTCCTGCAGTTGTTCTTCAGTAGGCGGATGCCCCCGGCGGATATGAGTATAATACTGTTCTACTTGATCCAGACTCTCCGGTGTTCCGTAAGACATGACTAATACACCTATTTTGTTCACGATTATCCTCACCTCTCTCTTCGTTATTAAGGCTTATCGATCTACAATCATGCTTCCTCTTGAACTTCCTTAGTTGATGTTCCTCATATTTGAATTATTTATATATGAGTGGCTTCAGTCAGTATCTCATCTATGTCGTCTGCAGCTTCTGCCGCGAAATAGCTTCGGAAGAATAATCATGAACATACTCAGTCAGCTCGCGGAGCTTATCCAGCGAAGCTTCGGGAAATAGACCATGTCCCAAATTAAATATAAAGCCTGGCGACTCAACTCCCTGATCAATGATTTCCCGGGCATACTCTTTAATAACCTCCATTGGCCCAGTTAATACTAGTGGATCTAAGTTGCCTTGGATGGCGTACTTCCCGCTAGTCCGGCGTCGGCCTTCGCGGATCGGAACGCGCCAGTCTATACCAATCACATCCACCGGAAGGTCAGTTAATGTCGGTAACAGCTCTCCTGAGCTGACGCCTGGGAAATAAATTTTTGGTACATTCAAATCCTTCAGTTCTGCAAATATACGTTGAATCGTCGGCAGCACAAAAATTTGGAAATCCTTAGCCGACAAAGCGCCTACCCAGCTGTCGAACAGTTGGAACGCCTTCCCTCCATGCTTAACATGAGCGCGCAAGTACGTGATAACCATGTCCCCAAGCTTCTCCATCAGCGTGTGCCATAGCTGAGGTTCACCATACATTAAGCTCTTGGTACGAATATAGTTCTTTGAAGGTCGGCCCTCAATCAAATAGCTGGCCAGCGTAAATGGAGCTCCCGCAAACGTAATGAGCGGAACCTCCAGCTCCTTGTCCAGAATCGAAATCGTCTTCAGGATATGGGATAGATCCTTCTCTACATCAATCGGCTTGAGTCGGTCAATATCCTCTTTCGTGCGAATCGGATTATGGATGACCGGTCCGACATCTTTAACAATATCAAAATCAATACCGATTGAAGCAACCGGATTCATAATATCTGAATATAAAATAGCAGCATCCACGCCCAGTTTTTTTACTGGCATGAGCGTTACTTCAGCAGCGAGCTCAGGCTGAAGGCAAATTTCAAGTAAGCTATACTTCTCCTTGATCTTGCGATACTCCGGGTCATATCTCCCAGCCTGGCGCATGTACCAGACAGGAGTACGATCCACTTCCTGCCCGAGACAGGCACGAATAAACCGATCATTATAACTCATGTAAGCTAGCCCCCAATATTTAAAATTTCCCTATATTACATTATGCCCTTTTTAAAAGTAAGTAACAACTGTCACACCTTGACTGCCAATGACAATACTATGACATCCTCTATCGGGATACTTAATTTAGGTATGATATAATTAGTGCGTTTATGGAAAATATTATACACAGGCGAGATTGTACAGAAAGGAAGTGAAAAAGTGAAGGACAATACTTGGAAAGTGAACGTCCTTGTGCTTTGGTTCGGCCAGTTCCTTGTCAATGCCGGCATGACCATGATCACTCCGTTTCTGTCTCTTTACTTGGCAAGAGATCTGCACGTGCAGGGCGAGCAAGCGATCGGTTTGTGGGCCGGGTCGATATTTGCCGCAAACTTTGCCACAGCTTTTATTTTTCAACCAATTTGGGGCAAACTCGCTGACAGGTACGGCCGAAAAATTATGCTGCTGCGTTCCGGCTTTGGGATGGCGATCGTTATCACATTAATGGGCTTCGCCACGCAGCCCTGGCATCTACTTGCCCTGCGCATGCTGAATGGCACGATTTCCGGATTCAACCCGGCGGCAGTCGCTCTCGTCTCAGGCACTGCTCCGAAAGAGCGTATGGGCTTTGCGATGGGTGTAGTGCAATCCGGTATTGTTGCTGGAACGATTCTTGGTCCGCTTATCGGTGGATTACTGGCGGAATGGGTTGGATTCCGGCCTATTTTCTATATTACAGGGATATTGCTATTCGTCGCCTCTGTCCTTGCTCTTCTGTTCGTGCGCGAAAAATTCGATCGCGAGGAAGCAGCGCATGTTCCACAAATCTCTATTCTGCAGGGACTTATCGAGCTGAACAAAACACCACAATTGACTGCGCTATTTGCAGTAACTTTCTTGCTGCAATTCGCGATGCTAAGCCCGATGTCGCTTCTACCGATCTATGTGGAACATCTGCACGGCATTGCAACCAATGTCCCGTTCTGGGCGGGCGTAGTCACCGCGGCCACCGGCATATCAAACATGATTACCTCCCCCGTGCTCGGAAGAGTCAGCGACAAGATCGGAGCACACCGCATTCTAACCTACTGCTTAGTCGGAGCTGCTGCGACACTAATTCCGCAGGCCTTCGTTCAAAGCGTATGGCAGCTTATTATTATCCGCTTCCTGATGGGGGTATTTATGGGCGGGTTACTGCCGAGCGTTAACTCGCTTATACGACACTATACCCCTGACGGCATGGAGAGCCGTGCTTTCGGCTTTAATAGCAGTACACTGGCTCTTGGAAATATGCTCGGTGCGTTGATCGGCGGATTTCTATCCGGGTATATCGGCATTGAGGGAATCTTCATCATTTCAGGAGTATTGCTCTTGTGCAACACGGTCTGGGTTAGATTGAAGCTGTATGGTAAACCAAAGCTCTCAGCGCTGAAATAAGGGCTAACATTGTGACGTAGTTCCAAGGCATAGCCCAACAGCAGGCAGAGGCAGGGAAGCTAGTAAACGAAAACGGGATGGATGATCAAAGCTAACTGGGCTCGCTTCACTGAACGGTGTCATGCGTAGGACAGGGCCATTTCACAATAGCCTGGACGTATGAATCGGCCTAAGGGCATGATGTGACTAGCACACGACTGTGCACCAGCTAACGGTGTAACGCGGGCATGATAGTTTGCTTAAAAAGATGGTGTGCGTAACAGCCTCTGTTTGCTCCTGTTAAAACAACCTCGCCGATTGGCGAGGTTGTTCCTTCTAGCGTTAGACACACGCGATAATTGGGATATGATAAGAGGGTTTATAGTATTTAGTTTCCGCGGCAAAGAAGGTAATGTAGATTTAAATGGATTTCGTGTCATTAGAAAAGGAGAATTTCCAGTCATGGGCTGGATCTTTGATTTTAGGTGCATAAAATCCATCTAATCCCCTGAATCATTCGTTTTGAGCATAATTAGATACATGAAGTCCATTTGTGTTCGGCAGCTTGGTACCAGAAATTTCAGTATACAGCAGCTTGGCATACAAAACTTCGTTCACGGCACTTCGTGTACAGCCACTTTGTGTCCAGCATTTAGTGTCCCACAGCTTATGAAAATTGAACTGCAAAGACAGCTGCCAACTGCCTACACAATGCAACCAATGCCCGGATCGAATACCTTCCCAGGCAAGCGATCAAAAGACTCTAAAGACTCTAAAGATGTATCTATTTGACCATAGCGAGCGCAAGACCATCATAGGCTGGAAGAAAGGCACTGATCAGGCGCTCGTCCCGGGCTATCATTTCGTTAAACTTGCGCATTGCGAGCACGGCTGGGCCATTCTTATCCGGATTCAAAGTACGGCCGCGAAGCAGTGTATTGTCACCTGCGATAATCGCCCCCGGCAAGGCCAATTTAATCGCATATTCTAAATATGCCGGGTAGTTCTCCTTATCCGCATCGATAAAAAAGAAATCAAACCGCTCCCCCTGCCGTTCCAATTCAATGAGGCTGTCTAGAGCAGGGCCGATTCGATAGTTTACAATTTGCCCATAACCTGCATCAGCCATATTTCTACGCGCCAAAGCCGCATTTTCCTCTTTCAGTTCCAGTGACAGCAGCTTGCCTCCCTCAGAGAGTCCCCTTGCCAAACATATTCCACTGTATCCGCCCAACGCACCTATTTCCAGTACGGACTGAGCCTTGGACGATTTAGCCAGCAAAGTCAATAATCTGCCATAGCCCGGTACGATTGATACATCTCTGATCCCGTTGTCCAGAATAGATTGCTTCACTTTATTCAGCTGTTCATCTTCAGCATATAATTCCTCACCGTATTGTTCAGGTGTTATCATAATAAATATGGCTCCTCTCACTCGAATTCATAGCGAATCCGTTTGTATCTTCATTGACATTGTCCTATACTGAATTGTATGGTTTTTAGGCGGTTACCACAATAGAGGTTTACATAAGCGAAAATTGTCAGAAGCTTAGGTTTAGCGTAATTCAATCAGTAAATTCATTAGTAAATCAGATTAGTGGTTCATATGAGTCATTCATATTTAGCGGTTCCCATTAGTGGACACATTTGTGATTCACTTTCTAAAATCACCGCAACTTGTTAAAACTGATAAAACGGAGTTGATACATTCTTATGCCAGGTCCACTGCAATTAATTGCAACCTCCCCGATGGGGCTCGAAGCCGTCGTCGCCCGAGAACTGAAAGAACTAGGCTACGAAGATACGATGGTTGAGAACGGGAGAGTAAATTTCACGGGAGATCTCATCGACATTTGCCGCTGCAATTTATGGCTGCGCACATCTGACCGTGTACTGATCAAAATGGGCGAATTCTCCGCCCTTACCTTCGATGAGCTGTTTGAAGGAACAAAAGCATTGCCTTGGCAGGATTGGATCCCAGCCCATGGCGAGTTTCCAGTCGAAGGCCGCTCCCACAAGTCCCAGTTGAGCAGCGTACCCGCCTGTCAAGGTATCGTCAAAAAAGCGATTGTCGAAAAACTGAAGGAATCCTATCGCACGGAATGGTTCGAAGAGAACGGCCCGCGTTATGTTATCGAGATCAATCTTTTGAACGACAAAGCACTGTTGACCTTAGATACAACAGGACCGGCATTACATAAACGGGGCTATCGCAAGCACGCAACAGAGGCCCCACTGAAGGAGACCATGGCCGCAGCTATGATCTTGCTCAGCCGCTGGAACCAAAATCCGTCGCGACCATTCTACGATCCTTGCTGCGGATCAGGCACATTGCCTATCGAGGCAGCCTTGATCGGCTGGAATATCGCGCCGGGACTACGTCGCTCATTCAATTCCGAAGCATGGCCTGTTCTTCCGGAGGAGCTTTGGCAGCAGGCTCGCGAGGAAGCCTTCGACGCAGTCAAGGATGATATTCCGCTAAGCATTGCGGGCAGCGATATCGACCCGAAAGCGATTGAGATTGCCAATGCTGCCGCGAAGAGCGCCGGTCTCGGCAAGGAAATTACTTTTCAGACTATACCTGCGGTACAAATACAGCCTGAAGGCGAATACGGCTGCCTGATCACGAATCCTCCATACGGCGAGAGGATCGGTGAAGAGAAAGAAGTCCGCAAGCTGATATCCCAGCTTGGCCGGGTTGCGGCTGGACTGCCTACCTGGTCGTTCTTCGCATTAACGCCTACCAAGCAATTTGAGCATGATTTCCATCGCAAGGCGGACAAGCGCCGCAAGCTGTATAACGGCCGAATTGAATGTCAATACTTGCAATTTCTTGGCCCCCTTCCTCCACGGCACTAATGCCGCCGGAAGGGGTTTCCCCTTTGAAAGGAGCTTAATTCGTGCTAACGCGAGCAAGTCAAATTTTCAATTATAGCTATAAAAAGCTGAAACATCGGCTGCAAGCCCCATTTTTACGCTACCGCCATTTCGAATATGCTTTATTCACCATTGTACTGTTCGGAAAGCTCCGTTATTTCCATCACAACTTAAACGCCAACAATATTGATATGAATAGGCTGGATAATATCATTGCCATCGGATCGATTATCCTCGCTTCCTTCTGGACGCTATGGCTGCATGGGCGTAAACGGTCGGTTGCCCTTTTGCTCCTGAATGTCTTGCTTACCGGTGTAATTTTTGCTGATCTGGTCTACTATCGGTATTTTCAGGATTTTCTTACGATACCGGTTCTGCTTCAAGCAGGGCAAATCGGGGAACTGGGCGAGAGCATTTCATCCTTAATCTTGAGATCCGACCTATGGCTGATCGCCGACTGGCTCATTGGGCTCGCCGTGCTAAGCTTTAGGATCATACGTCATAGAATAGGCCGAGCAGGGAATGTAAGTACAATTAGCAATATTGATGCATCAAGTAACGCAGGCAAAGTAAACATCGATAATACATCAAGCCACGATAGTGTATCAAGTAACCATAGCCTATCAAGCCACGATAGTGCAGCCAGCAGCGCAACATACAAAAAGCGGCCGATTCGCCGCCTGCTAACCGGATTGCTCGCTTTTGCCATTGGTTACAGCATGACGATGGGGCCAATCAACCATTACAAGAACACCTGGGCACGCGACTTGTTTGTCGGCAACTGGTGGACGTTATCCCTCTATAACATTACGGGATTGCTTGGTTTCCATTATTACGATGGATATCGCTATGCCAAGGACCACTTCAGCAGTAAGCCTTCGCTCTCCGCTAAAGAGCATGAGGAAATCCAGCAATGGTTCCGCAGCGCTGCGAAGGCAAGAGCAATGGGCAAGGGTGACGACACCTTTGGCGCCTACGAAGGCAGCAATATTGTCGTTGTCCAGATAGAGGCGCTTATGAATTTCATCATCGGAAAGACAGTTGGTGAGGAGGAGATTACACCTCATTTCAACAGTCTGATGAAGGACAGCATGTACTTTGCTAACTACTATCATCAGACAGGGCAAGGACGTACCTCAGATGCCGATTTTTCATCAAATAGCTCCCTGCATCCCCTTCCCACAGGCTCGGTCTTCGTCCGTTATCCGAATCACGATTATGATACGCTTCCGCAAATTCTTGGCATGCATGGCTATGAGACCAGCGCTTATCACGCGTATGAAGGCAGCTTCTGGAATCGAAATGTGATGTACAAAGCGATGGGTTACGATCATTTTTACAGCAAAAAACATTATGTCATGGATGAAGCGCTTGGCTGGTCACTCGGGGATAAATCCTTCTTTCGTCAATCGCTAGATTTTATGAGCAAGGGTACGGAACAGCCGTTCTACTCCTTTCTCATCACATTAACAAGCCATCATCCCTACCAGCTGCCCGCTGCAGAACGCAAGCTCAATGTTGGGGATTTTGAAGGCACTATCTTCGGCAACTATTTGCAGTCCGTGCATTATGCCGATGAAGCATTGGGACAATTGGTTGAAGGGTTGAAACAGAAAGGGCTTTGGGATCATACGGTTCTATATGTATACGGGGATCATGATAATTCCATTAAAGATAAGAGTGCTTACGAGAAATTCTTAGGAAGTTCTCTATCCGAATTGGACATGCACCAGATTATGAATCAAGTCCCAATGCTTATTCATCTTCCAGATGATAGACAAGCCGGAGTGTATAAGGAGCCTGCCGGACAGCTGGATATGGCTCCCTCGCTTCTGCACCTGCTAGGTATTCCGACCGAGTCCTATTTTATGATGGGCAACAATTTATTTAGCAGCAGCGACCGCTTTATCGCCCTTCGTTCCGGCGCATTCACCGACGGCCGCGTGTACTACATTCCATCCGCCGACGGCATATTCGATAACGGTCAATGCTACAGCTTGGATACAAGGAGGCTTACGAGCTTGGAGCCTTGCCGACGAGGTAATGAGGAAGCGAAGCTTCGCCTATCCATATCGGATCGGGTTATTCAGTCCAATTTGATTCAGCATTATCGTTGAACTTCCAATGAGGGTCAGGTTTCAAAATAAATTAGATGCCGTACAAAAAGAGCTGCCTATCTACGACAGATAAGCAGCTCATCTTCTAAGTTCACTTCTGCAATCACTTCGATTTCGGCTTTTTCACGAAAGGAGCCGCCTTGTCCAGCACCTCTTCCTCTGTTGGAGCGCTGATGTAACGTCCGTTAATATATACGAACGCCCGCTTGCCGCATGGCCCGCAATATGATTTGCAGCCGATCTTAATTTCAGCATCAGGCGCAAGCTTCTGAAGCTTGGGCACGAATGTCTTCATCCGTATATGATTGCATTTATCGCATACTCGAATGTCATTAGCCATGGTAAATCCCTTCTTCTTTCAATGCTAGTGGTCACCGTGATTTCCTTTGGACGGGTTCGTGATCACGAAGCCTTCCTGCGGGAAATACAAATAATCGATCTTCACGCCTTCGAGAAGCGGTTCGTTCAGATCAATAATAACATCAATTTCTTTATCTGTAGCCACAACCTGGTCATTGTTGGAACGCTTGACCAAATCGAGACCATAATGTGCATGATCACCATGAGCATGGGTGATGAACACTTTGAGCGTAAGACCTTTGTTCTCTTCCTTTTCCAGTTCCCTCTTTATCACCTTCGCCGCATTGCGGGTAATTTTGACGCTCATACGATCGCTCCTATCTTCTAATGACTACCTAAGAACCTAACATTCCTATTGTAAAGAATGTCTCTTGTTCACGCAAGTGCCGGTACGCGTTCAACCCACTATCATTTCAAGGTGGGGGGATGCTTGCGTTCCGCCCTAGTCACGAACCAATCCATCAGCAGCATAGTTACAGCCATATCATCAATTGGAATGAACGGCAGCACATCAGGCAATACCCAATAGGCGAGAGCAGGTACAATGAGCAGCAGCTTGTCCAGGATAGGAATTCGTGATGATGCCAGCAGCCTCGGAACACGACGGAAAATATGCGACCAATGCCGAAGCGACCATAATCTTCTCCATTTCATGCTGCTCCCTCCTCCTTTTTGCATTTACTTCATTGTTGTCATAATTCGCAGAAACTTGACACTCTATCCATTATCCGAGATACAACTTGCAATTTACAATACCCTATTTTGACGGATTAAAAAAATAACCCGGGGTTACCCCCGGATAAACGCGGCCAGCAATAACGAAATCTCGCTGTAAATTTGCTCGAACTGCTCTGGCGGCAGCGGGTTAACACCTTCTCCCGCTTCGATTGTGAAGCCGGGACGGCGAAATTCGCTGATGAACCAATCTTTATACCCCGCATCGCTGTCCATAAGTTTCACCGCCTCATATCCACTAACCTTCGCTAACCGTCGAGCTAAGCCTTCTGAGTAAGCGGGCTCCAGATTCCGGTAATTCCAATAGATCTCGCGGCCTTGAGTATGCAGTGATGCTACCCTGCTGAAGCTGATCCTTCTTGTCAGAGCGGCAAGGGCAAACGCCTCCGGCTCACAAAGCGGATGCTCTCCCCCGTAGTCCTGAGAAGCCGGGGCAGCAACGCCCCGACGTAGACGCTCCTCCTCCCAGCCTGCGGGGAATTGATCATTTAAATCAACGCCGCGAATATTCGCCTTCCAACGGCTGAAGTCCTCTTGCCCGGAATTCCATTCCATGAGCTGCACTCGAAAGGGGCAACCCGGCCACAAGCCATCCTGCGACAAGTTCATGCCGTCCGGATTCACCATCGGCACCGCCCATAATGTAACATCACTCAATACATCGCTCAACGATTTCATGACTTGACTGTTATGGCGATGATCCTCAATGCCGGGTACAGACTCATATAAGGCGGCCAATTGCTCTATGAACCGTAGCAGAAGCGGCGTGGTGATCCATTCGTTGGCATGGACAGAAGCATTCGCATGAACGCACTCTGCGCCTTTGCCAATGACAATCGCATCGATCGATTTACCCAATACGCTTTTTCCAATTTCCACACGCCTCAAACTAGAATAACGCTCTAATAACCGTCCGATATGGGCTATCCCATCCTCATAACGGTACCCATCATGCACGCGCACAATAGGTTGTTGGCCACTGCTCTCTGACGCCATCAGCATCCCTCCCTTAACAAATCATTGGTTGATTGGGGTGCTTCCACGTTGCATTTAAGACTACAGACGACACTGGAAACAATCCGTTATTTGCCTATGAAATAAAGGATCAGCGCAAGTACGGCTAAATGTGCCGGGTAGAACAGTCTCCAGAACCAGCGGGGCATACGCCACGACTCCAGCCTTATCCACAGATTCGGTCCATACACGATCAACATGGTCGGAATAATACTAAATAGCTGTAGAATCCAACCGTACGTAAACAGAGCAGCCAAATTTAACAATAAATGCATTCCTACGAGCATTGGGCCCGACTTCATATAATTGAATATAAGCATGAGAAGCAGTCCATATGCCCCATATTCAAAAGGAAATATCTCAAATAAGAAGCAAACGAATACAATCAATATAAACGAGAAACAACTGTGAGACAGTCTGTCGAGCGCGCGCAGCAGAACCGCAGCAACACATAAAGAGGCAACGACATTCAGTTCATTCGTGTCGAATACTAATTGGTACGGTATTTGTGATACAACAGCAATACTAAACAACCGGATCACATATTTGCTGTGAGAGGATGTATGCTGATGCCCTTGCGCTAGAGCATATGCATATAAAGGAAATGCGATGCGGCCAATGATTCTCCATAGAGGTTGGTCCGGAAAAAACAGCAGTCCTACATGATCGATCAGCATGGTCAACATGGCGAGAAACTGCATCCCTAATCCTCCTTCATCCAAATTTATGTGCGATGGAATGACTGAACTATATTCACCTGCATGGTTAACCGCCATTACCAGTGTGCCCAGCTATGACGGTGGGCTCAAAATTTGTCCGGAGGCGCATCCTAGCGACGGGCAATTGGACATTTATATCGTATTGCGGCAGATTAATGCTGCTGTTCCTATTTTTCGACAGTATTCTTCGACCGCCAATTACATAAAAACAACCTTTGCCGGATAGCAATCCTTCCAGCAAAGGTTGTTCTCATGTTCCGACTCAAGTTGGGGTGGATATCTGCCAGACGATGGGGGTCAGCTCAATCTGCTCTCCCAACCATTGGCGAGCGATTTTACTGAACATTTCAGAATCTCCACTACAAAAAAATTGATGTATTGGCATTTCATTACCACGGGCTAACTGTCCTTTCTGATACAGTACCGTGCTAATTTCCCGTGCAGTCTCATCCGCTGAACTGATCAACTTCACATTAGGCCCCATAACCTCCTGAATTGAGCGCTTCAAGAACGGGTAGTGCGTACATCCCAGGATCAAACAATCGATCGGATGCAACCTCATCCATTGCAAAGATTGCTCTACAACCTGCTTTGCTTCCGGCGTCTCGAACTGTCCTTGCTCAACAAGTGGAACGAATTCAGGGCATGCATCGCTTACTACGTCAATGCCAGGGTTCAACTCCTTCAAAGCCGACGTGTAGGCTCCACTATTAATTGTGCCTATCGTTCCGATAACGCCGACTCTTCCTGTCTTTGTCGCGCTGATTGCCGCCCTTGCCCCAGGATGGATTACCCCAATGACGGGAACGCTAACCTTCTTCTTAATATGCTCGAGTGCGGCTGCTGTTGCAGTATTACACGCGATGACAATCATTTTGGGATCAAATTGAATCAGATAATCCACGATTTGCTCGGTAAATAAAGTGACCTCTTCCGGGGAGCGAGGTCCGTAAGGTGTACGATCTGTATCCCCGAAATAGATAATTTTCTCTCTGGGGAGCTGTCTCATGACTTCCTTGGCCACAGTAAGACCGCCCACTCCCGAGTCTAGTATTGCGATGGCTTGCTGCACGAACATACCGCTTCCTTTTATTTTAGTTTAAATGCCCTACGTTACATTATGACTATTCATCATAAAATGTACTAAATAAATATTACCCTATATGAGGAGACCGTGACAAGGAAAGAACCTGGCAGCTTAACGTGCCATAACTGAGAAAAAGACCCTGCTGGGTCTTTTTCAGAGCATATTCGACTAGCATTAAATCTTATTCTTGTTCCCTTCAGCGGAAGCTGCTTGCTCCTCTACGGCTTCTATTTCCAATGCCTGGGTTTCTTCTGCGCTAAAGGATATCTCGTCAACTGCGGATCCCTCTCCAGCCGCGGCTGTCTCAGCGGTTAAGGCCGTTTCCAAAAGCTCGGCTGCTTCCCCCGGATCAGTCTCCAGGGCGATTGTTGAAATCTGCGCTTCATCGCCAACCTCGTTGCCTTCTTCGCCTTTGCACTCGCGCCAAGCCTGGATATCCTGGGTAAGGTTTCCGGCGGTTTCTTTTACTTTCTCCGCTAAATGAACGCTTTGTTCACTAACTTTTCCGGCGATTTCCTCCGTTTTCTCACCAACTTGACGCGCACCTTCAGCAATGTCTTTGCGAAGCTCTTTCCCCGATTTTGGAGCAAATAACAACGCTGTAACCGAACCTACAATCGCACCAATGGCTGCGCCCCATAACCATTCTTTGTTTCCCTTGCTCACGATACATCTCTCCTTATGCGGCCGCCCGTACATCAGGGCTAATGCCTATATAGTTAATTCATTATAAGCAGTAGATGCTTGTTTCGACACAATCCTGGAGAAGACATTTTCTCGGATACCTTCTAAGCTCGATTAATTTTCAATGCCTTCTTGATCCAAATAAGCACGGACATGCTCCGCAAAGGCAGGAAGCGCTTCTTCTTTCTTAAGGCGATTCAATAGTTCAGAGGCTACAACGCGATCCACGTCATAGTATTCCTGTACTAGCGGCTTACGCAAACGAACGAGTTCAATTAAGCTAGCATGCAGCTCCGAGCCGACTACTTTCTCATCCAGCATAATATCAATAATGTCTTCGTAGCTGCTGGCATCTCTCATAATAAAACCGTCAATTAAATAACTGCCCACGTCAGTAACGATTTCCAACGCCAAATGAAGCGCTCTCTCTAGGGCATAACGTTCAAGAAGATTTGAATCTTGAATCTGCAAGGTGTCTGATGACTTCAAGACTTGGACGATTTCCGGCAGCATATGTAATCTGCGCTCAATTTGTTCCCGGTTGACGTAATACAAGAAAGTCTCCCCCTTTGCTCATTTCAAGAATAACTTATTGCCCGGCTAACTTAGAATTCAAAATCAACCGCTACCTGGCTCTCTCTAGCTTCCGCCATATGCTCAATTACCTTCTGGTGAACGGGATGCACCTGATAACCTTGTAAATCCACCAGGGAGTCAAATGTAGTTACAAGCGCAATATCATACGAACGCGGTGATTTTACAACGTCCACTCCCACCTCAATACTGCGAAGCTGCTCGATCTTTCCTTCCATATTACGGAGAACGCCAGCCGTTCTCTCGATGCTCTCTGGGGAAGAATCCTTCAGTTTAAACAATACAATATGCTTAATCATGACATGCTCTCTCCTTAAAATAAGTAATTACTCTCAGAATATATCATACCGCATATCGAACGGAAAGCGGACGCACAATTCAACTGGGCATAAATCTAACTTTCTCGAGGCAGCACATTTGTCCAAACTCTATGATAATACCGAACATATCATATATTGCGAATCTTATAAAACACCAGGAGTGGATCTATCATGGGCATATTGAACATGTTGTTCAAACGGCCGAAGCTTAAGCTTCGTTTGCTCCAAGCTTCACTGGAGCTTCTGGAGCTGCGGGTCGATCATTTGGAACACCTGCTCGCTTCAGCTACATTCCCCGACTCTGAAACGACGGAACGGCTCGGCAAATTTGTCGGCCAGCAGCTTTCCATACAAACGAATACCATTAAAATCCCGGGAAAGTTAATCGCTGTGCACAGTGACAACTTCGAAATCTGTGATTTAAACGGAAGGCTGGTTTTCATACCCGCTACAAAAATTATTTCCGTTACATTTGATAATAAACAGCTGCAACATTAAACTATAGATATGCGAATTTTTAATGCGATTTCAGCCCTAATGTCCCTATTATGAGGTGAATTGAATTGCCAAGTTTAATATTAGAAGGGGGAACCCTCCGTCCCATTTTTAGCGCGGGCGTGATGGATGCGCTGCTGGACGAGCAAATTATGTTCCCCTACTGCATTGGAGTGTCTGCAGGAATCAGCAATGGATTTTCCTATATATCCAAGCAAAAGCGGAGAAACCTGGATATTGTAGAGCAATACCGCAACGATCCCCGTTACATCGGGTATCGGAATTTCATTCGTCATCGCAGCCTGTTCGGCCTGGATTTTATTTTTGGTGAAATCCCTAGACAGCTTATCCCATTTGATATGGAGACATTTCAGAGCTATTCGGGCAAGCTGCTTGTTGGGGTAACCAATGCGGAGACAGGCCAGCCGGAATACATTGACGGCCTGCAAATCGACGAAACAATGACGATGCTCCGGGCGACCTGCGCCATCCCTATGTTCTTTCCAGCCATTGAGATGAATGGCTCCAAATATTATGACGGCGGATTAATCGATCCCATCCCGATCCGCAAAGCGGTGGCGGATGGCAATGATAAGCATTTAATTATTCTCACTCAACCGAAAGGCTATGTAAAAACATACAGCAAACAGAATGGTATGGTCGCTAAAATGCTAAGACGCAAGTATCCGCTGCTGGAGGAGATTTTGCTGACGAGACATGAGAGATATAATGAAACGGTTGCTTATTGCGAACAATTAGAAAGAGCGGGCCAGGCGATCATTATTCGTCCGAAAATACCCCTGAATAGCTTCGAGAAAGATGTCAACAAGCTCCGCGCTACATGCCAGCACGGGTATGATCTGGCGATGGAGCAAATGCAAGACATCCATAAGCTATTCCATTAATCGCTGGAGCATTCCTTTATCCGCTTCACATGTGCGTGTACGTCTTAATTAAATTTAGAGAGATAGGCGGCAAACATTAGGTTCAAACTATTTCTATAGTCGGGTCTGCCAGCCTATAAGCTTCTTAGCACTGAACCTCCGAGCTAACAGCCGAGTAATCATATATTGGTTATAAGTGCTGTAAGGCATAACCTCCCCGCCCTCAGGGGGAGCAGAATAATACATTCCGGCGATGCAGCCAACATTATATTCATCCCAGCTGACATACTGGCGCTGGGCAATCCGGGCGATTTCATGGGAGAAGACTCTGGCTTCCCTGATCGTTATATAACCTAATCTGACACCGGTTTGAGCGAGTGCCAGATAGAGCGCATAGTCGTAGGCAGCTATTCCCCCTGAGCCCAAGAATGGCATGATCTTGTCCACACGCATTAGCTTACTCTTATGCTCACTCGAGTCAGGCAAGCTTGCAATGTATTTACTGCGCTCCGTCGCCGGCATGGCGGACAGGCAATTTTTCAAGCTGTTGTATTCCAAGCGATGTCCCTCATATAACAACCACTTCAGCTTCTTATTGCAAGTATAAGCATCTTTTACTCGGTGGCGACGATATATCCAGTGATCAAGCGCATCTCTGGAAGTCACTCCGAGTAAATTCAAGCTCCTGATGCTTGGATCATTTAGAGGATCGTCCACAAAAAGAGCGTCTGTCATCGCACTATAATAGATTCTTCTTTTCACGATTCCGATCATGCGCTTGTCCTTTCTTTAAGCGTTTTTAGTAACCTTCTTCTCTTCTCTTTCAGCAAACGTATAAACCAGATGAGGAAGAACAGCATGGTTCCAAAAGAAAATAAATGCAAATCTGTGATAAGAGATTGCTCATGCTGTGGTCCCTCTTCAATATATTTTGAAAAATAACTTAGAGGCTTCTCATTGTCCAGAGGCAGCCACTGTAAAGCCTGGAATGCAGCGTGTTCAACGTCCGTAGAAGCTAATTCATGGATATACCCGGAGATAGTCGCGGAATACCCGCTGTCTTTCGCGGCATCTCCGAGCCATCTTTTAGATATAAAAATGACATTGTGCTGCTTAATACCGCCTACATAAAAATAACTCATGGCGAAGCCGTATTCCCTCCAGTTATTGTCAGCAAACGTTCTGTTCTGAATAACTATCTTAGGATTTCGTGTGACCGCTTCAAGCTCATACCGTCCCAAATTAAGATCCTTAATATCCGTCAAAGTTAAGGTTACATAGCTTCCCGCCCCAACTTCCTCCAGTTGACTCAGACTCGTTATAACGATAGTCCCCCCGCTCTTTACACCATCCACTACGGCATAGCCGAACCATCCTATGCTCATGACCAATGCCATAAATACGCATATTACCCGCCAAAAGAACCTTCGATTTTTAACAAGCTGTTGTCTAGCGGCTTGCCTTTCTCGATTATGCAGCTCCTTTACATATTTAGGATGCACAATTGCCAAACCATGAAGCGCCTGGATCGCCTCCAATGAGCCCGGTTCTGCCTGCTCGACTACTTCCATAAACCCATCTTTCGCTCGATCGCCTTGTCCTAGCTTCAGCCAGCAATGATAGAGCATCAGCTTCGCTTCGACCAGGTGAGGAGTATGGATTAGTAGCGACTGAAGATCCTCAGCTGCCTGTGCATACTTTCCTTGCTGATACTTCATACGGGCGCGCTGGAAATAACCGTCTAATTCCTCGGGAACCACTTGGATAAGCTTGGCACATGCATCCAATGCTTCCGCATCCTTTCCCACTCGCACATAATATTCTGCCAGCAATCGCAGTAAGTCGGGATCATCGGCAAAAATCGCATAGCCTTGTTCAAGGAGCCGGCCCGCTTCATTCAATTTATTGGCCATCAATGCTTGATAGCCTTTATATCGAAATCTAAGAAACTGTTCAACATCTATATCGCCGGCATGCAGTAGAAATTCATAACGCAGGCCAGGTTCTTCCAACTGTTTCACATAATATTCCGCAAAAGAATCGGCTCCCTCGTGTTCATACCCATTCCATCGCTCGCCCAAATCAAATTTCCAACCAAAAAAGCCCTCAAGCAGCTTCCAAATCTCCTGTGGGAGATAAGGGCGGCCTTCCAGCACCACAAGCAATCGTTCACTGATCTCAGCTTTGTTGTAAATATCCCAGGTTACCTTCGAATTCAACAGTTCTACCCAGTTATCACTTGAAATTCTTGAAGGAAAATGATCATATAAAGCGATTGCCTGCTCAATGAACTCATCAATACTCTGACTACCTTCTCCCCATTCATCGAAGCCGAAATCAAAAGAAGCCATGTCTAGCCCATTTGGCAATCTAGATGGAATAATTACCATTTGCCCAAGCTCCTCTGTAGGTCCGCTTTCCATTGGTTCTACGTATAGCCAATTTTGATTTTGTTGATTCTGTGGGTCGAACTGATCTTGTTGCTCTTGTTCTATGTAATTGGGCTCGTTTGAATGCTTTACCATTTCATTTTGCTGCTTGGCGATCTTCAATGCTCGATCATACGCCTCGCGAAGCTCTTGATAACCTGCCGGATCATCTTCGGGATGGTATACCTGAAGCTGTTTGGCATATGCACGTTTAATTTGTTTGATATCATTTGTAGGCTCGATGCCGAGCCAATGCCAAATGCTCATATAAGACATAACTATACGCTCCACTATAAAATGTAATTTTTTCGAAGTTCCCCCTATTTTATCGGTAGCAAAGAAAGATTTATTAATAAATTAGTATACTTTTTATACTTGCTATATTTTTTATATTAGATATAATTATTACACAAAGGGAGGCGATATTCATTCAAATTTGCCCATACTTAGAGTACTCCTTCAGCATTCTGGGGAGGAAATGGAATGGATTAATCCTTCATTACCTCTCTCTTTGCGAGAATGGTACAGCTCATTTCTCAGACATAAAGCGGGATCTGACTGACATTACCTCAAGAACATTATCCTTGAAGTTGTCCGAGCTTATCGATTATGGATTAATTGAGAAAAAGGTAACTTCTAACCCTACTGTCACCATTTCGTATGTTTTAACGGAAAAGGGGCTTTCCTTAACAGCAGCGCTCATGCCTATTCAAAAATGGGCTCAGCAATATGAGAATCTATCCAGAAAAGAGGAATAACACGATGACCAACAAAAATATGATGTGTGATTTAAAAACAGGCGTATGCGGAGAAGTGAATGATGACGGAATTGAGCTTATCGATTTGAATGAGCCTGAAAAAAAGGTTCGTCTCTACTATGTAACCGATCCGATTTGCTCCCATTGCTGGGCGCTTGAACCGGAATTACGTCGATTTGAAATTCAATACGGACAATATTTCCAATTCCACACGGTTATGGGGGGGTTACTGGAGAGCTGGAATGGCTTTGCCGATGTAAAGAACGGCATTAACAGCCCAGCGGATGTGGCCGGCCACTGGCGTGAAGTAGGGGAGCATTCCCGCATGCCAATCGACGGTTCGCTATGGCTCGATAACCCGGTACAGTCCTCTTATATTCCTTCTCGGGTATATAAAGTCATTCAACAGCAGGATGAGCAGCAGGCAAGCACTTTTTTGCGCAGGGCAAGAGAAGCGGTATTTGCCTTTAACAAGAACATCGGAAAGGACGATGTATTGATCGACATCGTTAATCAAATGGGTTTGGATGGCCCAAGGATCGTAGAGCAAGCGGGAATGCCCGCGGCACAGAATTTATTAGAGGAAGATTTCGAGCTGTCACGTTCGCTCGGGGTGCGGGGATTCCCAACAATTATCATGGTCAATTCAGACAATAAAGGCGTGAAAATTGTCGGCGCCAGATCTTTAGATGATTATGTGAAGGCACTGAAACAACTGTTAGAGGTGAATAATCTGCAATCTCGCGACCTTCCTGATATTGCAGACCTTCTGAAAAGAGAGCAGCGCTTGTTCTCTAAAGAAATAGAAGTCATGTATGATCTGACTCCGCAAGAGGTTAACGGCTTTCTGGAAAAATCAATTCCTGCAAGCGAGTATACACTTTCAAAGGTGATGGGAGAAACATGTGTGGAGTCTATTTAAAGTGAAAGTTATCCACGCAAAAAGTCTATGATTTAATTTCTTCAATAATTATATGCTGAAAGCAATCAAGACGACTGCTGCGAGAATATTTGCAGCAGTCGCCTTTTTCGTAATTTTTCCAATAGTTATCCGATTTGAAAAAGAGGACGCTCTTCCATAAAATGCACGGGAAGCGGATGATATACGGCCTGCAGCTGCTTCGCCAAAGCTCTCATTCCCGGCGCTTCGCTTTCTGCATGACCCATTACGATGAGCGCCGTCTGTCTTCCCTGCTGAGCAGCGTCTCTAACATACTCCGGGGCTTCCCATTCCGGGCCTTCTCCGACAATGACCACATCGAGATTCTCCGCCGTGAATAAAGGAATTACATTTGTGCCTCCGCCCCGGTAACCGACTAATATCCCTGCTCGCTTGCAGCTCAACAACCTGTCGCCGACAATGCGTACATAGGGAATCCGGAGTTTCAGCTTCATATCATTCGCGATCTCGGCTACAGTCATCTCAGGCAAATCAACGATAGTAGAGTTCGGGTGAACACGCTCGATATAACCTTCCCAATTCATTGCTTGAATCAGACCAGATGTGATCATGTCCGGTTTATATTTATGAATATAGTCATGCAGCCGAAAAATCGCGATACCCGACTCTTCAATCAATCTTCGCTTCTGCAAATAGACCGGATCGTTCTGCAGCAATTCTGGAGAACATTGATGACTATAATAAATGCCTTCATGAGTAATTAGTAAATTGATACCTAATTCGATAGCCTGCTGGATAACATGATATGTCGGCATAAAAGTAACGCCAATTCCGGTAACCTCGGTATCTGGTTTTCCCGTTTCAAGTCGATCCACAGTATTCTCCAAAAGTCCGATTGGAGCTATCAAATAATCCAGTACTTGCTGTATCGATATCATCATCGTTAGTATCCTTTCTACATATCATTAACCATCGCCATGGTCATCATACCCAGATTTTGATCCTGTGAAGCTTCTGCAAGACTATAAAATGATGAACCATTACTGAGAGAAGGCTACCGGATGACAAAGCTGCTTCCAGCATTTGATCGCATTCCTCTAAGCGACATCGCCATCGGTTTCTCTACGAGCACATGTATGCCCGCCGCAGAAAATCGCTTGCCATCTGGGCATGTTTTTATTCTATACTACCCATTTAAGGGGGATGCTGACATACGAGAAACGCATAATTTACTTTTAAATCCTCCAAAAATAAAAGACCATTCCGATTTTTTTGATATGCATCTTCTATCGTAGAGCGTTTCTACCAACAGAGATGCAGTTCATGTATGGAAGGGTCTCATTCAATTACAACCATTTTCTACGTTCGACCCATAAAGCAAAAGGCTCTGTATCGTGTTAATGGTTAGCCCGATATGCGAAAATTAAATGATCGCTCCGATTTGGGTCAAGCAGATTATCTTGTTAAAATGAATTTCAATATGAACAAGATAGCAAATATAAGAAGCCAATAATTGGCTGAACTCCTCTGATCGTGATTTTCTACCGGATCTTTGTCATTATTTTCACCATCATCAAATATCTGCTTCTCAGCTTCGTTACGCGTTAAACATTCAATTTCAAAAATTCTACGCGAAGCTTGTTTGTGAATTTTATATTCTGCTTTGTTACTCGGATCAGTCATATCGAGGACAGATCTATAGATGGCTTGGGCTCGCCTGAGTTGTCCGCGGGCATCATAGCATTGACCCAGTAAAATTCTTACTTCCAGATATTCAGGCCACTTCTCTAGGATGGACTCACATTCCAGTACAGCTAGTTCAAGTTGTTTGCTGTAGTAGTAACTCTTCGCCCGTTTGTAGTAACTGGCGATATCATCCGGCTGTAGCCGCAATATCTTCGTTAGCACATCCACCGCAAGATCATATTGCGATTTTCTAAAGTAATACTCAACAAACAGCCGAAGCAGGTCAGGATCATCGTCAAATATTTGAAGGGCAGCCCTCAAAGCATGTCCAGCTTCCTCCAGCTTGCTCTCTTTGAGCGATTGATGAGCTTGTTCTCGATACTGCAGAAATTCATCGAAATTGATATTATCCGCCTGAAGCAAAGATTCGTAATTTAATCCCTCTTCGTTGAGCTGTTCTAAATAATATTTTTTAAAAGAAACCGGAATCTCCACGATATGAGGCTCCAGAGATTCTCTCATTTCCTCTTTCCAATGGAAAAAGTCTTCTAGCAGTCTCCATATCGCTGAAGGAAAAAATCTATAGTTTTGCACAAAATTGAGCATTTCCCTGCTTAGACTCCGCTTATATGTAGTGTCCCAAGCAACATCCGAGTTCAACAGCTGCATCCACAGCTCAGGATTGATTCGCGAGGGAAAATGTTGATACAGATCTGCCGCTTGCTCGATAAACTGCTGTACGGTACTAATCTTTAACTCTGTTGAGCTCGTATCCTCCAACGCCAAAATGCCTGGGTCGATTTCTGGGATGACCCAGTTATCGGCATGTTCAAAGCTGTCTTCATCATATGATGCTTCTGCTTCTGCTTCCGCCTCAGCCTCTCTCCTTACCTGCTCCTTAACGAATTTCAGTGCCCTGTCGTATGCCTCGCGAAGAGCTTGATAACCTTCGGCATCCTCTTCCGGATGGTAGACTTGCAGCATTTTTGCATAGGCGCGTTTTATCGCTTTTATGTCATGAGTCGGCTCAATGTCCAGTCTCTCCCAGATTGTCATGATTACGTTTAATCCGCCTTTCAAATACACTCTTGAATTCACTTAGTGAAATCGTATATTTCTTTTATCGGACAATAAGTAATTTTTTCAAACCCTGGGATTTAGATACTCGAATAGCTGCTCACCACAGTCCCCACATAGAAGCCCCACTCAACCGAGCGGGGCTGCGAAAATGACTAAAGATATGGCTCTAAATAAGCCTTGCTCCAGCCTACACTACACGTCAACCTCGCTCCGCTCTGGAATCGATGTCTGTGCACCTGCCCTCGTCACTACAATAGAAGATACTTTCGTAGCGAAGGTAATGGCCTCCTGTACGTTCTTACCCTCGGACAGCCCTACAGCAAAGGCGGCAACAAACGAGTCGCCGGCTGCAGTCGTATCCACGGCTTTAACTGTGCAGGCCGGAATATGGACGGATTCATTAACATTCACGTACAATGAACCATTGCTGCCAAGCGTAACGATGAGGCTGCTCACTCCTTTGGCCAGCAACACTTTTGCCGCCTCCTCCGCTGCAGCTATAGAATCAACAGGCAGTCCGCTCAATTTCTGCAGCTCCGTCTCGTTGGGTATTAAATAGTCCAATTTCCCAAGGACGTCATCAGGAATGGAAACTGGTGCAGGCGCCGGATTTAATATAACGATTTTGCTATGCTTGCTTGCCAATTCAACAGCTTCGTAAACCGCCTCATAGGGAATTTCCATTTGCAAAATAACGATGTCTGCTGCCTCGATCAACTTCTCATGCGCTTTCACGTAATCTCGATTACACAGATCATTGGCTCCCAAAAGTACAACTATGCTGTTATTGCCCTCGTCATTCACTTGAATGACGGCCAGCCCGGAGGATGCTTCTGATACAAGTTCAATGTGATCCGTATCCACACCAGCCTGGCGCAGGTTATCGATGAGCGGGCCTCCGAATTCATCGCCGCCAACCTTGCCCAGCATGGAAACGTCGGCCCCTAGTTTGGCAGCAGTCACCGCCTGGTTTGCTCCCTTGCCACCGGGTACCCGCTTAACAGAGCTGCCGAGCAAAGTCTCACCAACCTGCGGAATATACGGAACCCGCAGCACCAAATCCATATTAATACTGCCTATTACTAAAATTTTGCCTGCTCCCATAGATTACACTCCTCATTGCAATACGTTAATACCATAATAAGGACATCCTTAACTTATCCTACTTTATCCTATTATTCTCTCCAATACCAGTTGATTGAATCGGGAGCACTAAACCTCGGCCGCAAATGCTGATTTGAGGGAGCTCACTCTTGACATGAAGCTGCCTCATCTCCCGTGTCGGAGCCATCCTAATGAATCCCGGAGGATGCACATTCATTAGCACCTGTAATCGTAGCCAAACCGTATCAGGAACATTGATCATCGTTGCGCCCGCTTTAACGACGATTCGATCTAGTTATCGCCCACGTCAGGCGCACAAAAAACCTCGTCCCTACGTATGTATAGAGACGAGGTTTAATCCGTGGTACCACTCTAGTTCATTTCTCCAGAAATGAACTCATTCGATGGCTAGCACGATCTACCTAACTACAAAATTGCTTCATAAAACCGCTCGGAGTAAATCTTTTTATTAATCCTAATTCTCTAATTCCACAAATACACATTGTCCACATACACTGAGGTTTGGCCAGATGAATTGCTTGCACCAATGAACTGAACGCCATACTCCTTAATATTGGCCTTGTCCACACCGGATAAATCCAATATCAGATCCGTTTGGCCGCCAACGCTAATCGTCTTCCAGCCACTATCCGCCCATGTATAGCTGTTGCCATATTTCACATACAGCTTCACGCCTAATCCGGAGCCGTAATTACCGGAATTAGCGCCTTTTACCGTTGCTCTAAGCTGGTTGTAGCCGGTGAAATCTGCGTTTCCACTCTTAAACATGTAATGCCCGCTGCCGCTGGACATGTTAATCGTTGACTTCAACGATCTAGTATCCTTTGAGCTCCAATCCGCCGAGGAGGAAGGGCCGGATACGACGTTACTGGCAGACCAACCGTCCGTACCCGTTTCAAAATTGGCGTAGGCTCCTGTACCTGGCTGACCTGGATTACCAGAAGAACCACCTAAATATTGCTTCAGCCACTGCAAGGCAGGGCGCTCGGCACCGGAACTAGTTATTAAATGTGTATTCGAAGCCCAGGTCTGTCCTTCCATATATCCCCACAGTGTAATTCCCTTTACAGCGGGATGCTCCCATAATACGGGGAATTTCTGTTGATAGCGTTGCAGTTGGGTATTATCATCGCCCGTAATATCCAACTCGGAAACATAGATAGGCAATCCCGTTGCCGCTAACGTATTCAGAACGTTATTCATCGTACTGACCGATACATTATCCATATTAAAATAGTGGCACTGAATTCCTATACCGTCGACCAACCCTCTAGCCTTTAACAAATTGATGATTTGCACAAATTGGGCTGCTGCGTTAGGATCACTGATAATTCCGTAATCATTGATTAGCAATTTAGAGTTAGGAAAAGCTTGTCTTGCCTGCTCGAAAGACCAGATGACCCAATCCCAGCCCGTGGCTCCATCCCCACCTATGGCGTTGCGATAAGAAGGCTTCGCATGTAGAGGTTCGTTCACAACATCGACAAATTCTGAATTGCCATATTTTTGTCCGGCGGCTTGAATCCACTGGATGACCTCTGCCTTTTGCTCGGAGGCGGAGAGACCGCTAATCCATGATGGCTCTTGACTTCCCCAAACTAAAGTATGGAATTTAAAAGGTAATCCGCGGCTTTTCGCATAGTTGTATGCCGTATCCGCCGCACTCCAATTCATACTGTTGCGTGTCGACTCTACCGCGCCCCATTTCGTTGAATTCTCGGGCGTAACCTGATCCCAATACGTAGCAAAATTAGAAGGAACATTGTTCGCAATGATGTTTCCTAAAAACTTGCTGCCGCTAGCTATGCCAGCGTGGGCGTCTTTGACCAATGCCGAAGAAAACAAGGATGCCATTAATGCAATTGAAGTAAGCAAAATCGTCAGCTTAGATTTTGATTTTAACATTGTCTTACCTCCTTGTCTGGGTTATTCAAAGTAATTCTTGCGCGGTTCCTTTCGTTACATCAGCTTTTATCACCTCCAACTGCAAAGGCAATTTTCAAACGCTTACATTTACCATAATATAGAAATTTAAGAATAATGATATATCACAAATTAAAGAACATTTCTTCTAAATCATAGTTTTTTCCAAATAAAAACTCGGACTATTTGGCCCGAGCTTCGAAAACGCGGGGCATACTCAGCCCCTCATTGTGCCTCAGCCGATCCGGATTGAAGGTGCAGGCGGACCGGATTTTGCCGGAAACGAAATCGCCCGCACCTTCAATTACAGGGCGGGCGATGTCGGCTACGTTCCGTTTGCTTATGGTCATAATATTCAGAATACTGGTACGGAATCGCTATGGTTCCTGGAGATGTTCAAAAGCGATCGGTTCGCCGATATTTCCTTAAGTCAATGGATGGCCCTTACGCCCTGAAGCCTCGTCGCCAAGCTTCAAATCGAGTCTCAGGTCGAACTTGATTCATTGCGGTCGATCTATTTCGAACAGCCTTCCAAGTGTTGCATAAGAACTGCCGGCGAGGCGACTGACCGGATTCAGCTTCACAGGATCGATGCGACCCTGATTATATAATTCTTCGTCCACGATAAAGCGAACGACGCGGGCAATGAGCAGGTCTGTAGTCGACGCTTCCTCTGTCCCGCCTAGCGTCACGGATTTGTCGAGCACACATTCCATTCGCACCTTCGCCTCACGGATTCCTGGTACGGCAACGACATCACTTTTGATGGGCGTCAAATCCGTCAAGGCAACTTCACTTTCCTCCGGCGGCAGGTTCGCTGCAGTTTCATTGACTGCGAAAACCATGCTTTCGTCGACGATATGAACCACCAGCTCTCCACATTCCATTGCATTTCTTGCCGTGTCTTTAGCCGCCCCATTTTTACGCTGAACAGCTATGGAAAGCAGCGGAGGCGAGCTCGATACGATTGAAAAATAACTGAAGGGCGCGGCGTTGAGTACTCCGTTCTCGGACAAGGTCGTCACGAAAGCGATTGGCCTGGGAATGACGCTGCCGATCAACAGCTTGTAATTATCCCGCTCACTTTGTGCTGATGGATCAATAGATATCACAATGCTTACGCCTCCCGTTTTATTTTTGAAAATTATACATTGCCCATCTTTTTACGGAACCAAGCTGCCGCTGCGTTCACCTCACTGCTTGTCAACTGATGCCCGAAGTTCTCCCAGTGCACGGTAACGTCGGCACCCGCTCCGCTTAGCAGCTTCTCAAGCTCCTCCGTCTCGCTGGATGGACAAATCGGATCATTGCTTCCCGCGCCAATAAAGACAGGTACATCTGCAAGATTCGGAAGCTGTATCCCCCGCAGAGGAACCATTGGATGATGGAGAATCGCTCCTTTGAAGGCATGTTCATAATGGAAAAGAAGGCTGCCAGCAATGTTTGCTCCATTCGAGTAGCCAATCGCCAGCAGATTCCCCCGGTCGAATTCATAGTCCTTGGCCGACTGATCCAGGAAATCATTTAGCTCCTTCGTACGGAATACTAAATCCTCCTCATCGAATACGCCCTCCGCAAGCCGTCTGAAGAACCGAGGCATGCCGTTCTCCAGTACATTCCCTCTCACCGAAAGAACCGATGAATTCGGAGAAACCAGCTTGGCGAGCGGGAGCAAATCCCGCTCTGTTCCGCCAGTGCCATGGAATAGTACAAGTGTAGGCGCCTTCGTGTCGATCCCTTTTTCATAAATATGTCTCATGACTTCATTCCCTCCTCTAGCTCCCTAACTTCGATTGGGTCAAGATTGGCTTCGATCTGCGAACGCACCGGTTCAAACCAGGATGGAAGCATCAGCTTCTCACCCAACATTTCGGCTTCCTCGTCCCGTGCAAATCCTGGCGGATCGGTAGCAATCTCAAATAATATCCCGCCTGCTTCCCGGAAGTATATAGCATTGAAGTACTGGCGGTCAATAATTTGTGTCGGGCTAAATCCGCTTTGCCCAACCCTTTGCTGCCATTGCTCATGCTCATCGAAATCCTTCGCGCGCCAAGCGATATGATGAACAGTGCCTGCACCGCCAATGCCCCATTCCATGTCCTTCAGCGGTACATCGATGATGTTGCCAATCTCCCCCAAGGCTTGGAATCGGGCGTAGAACTCGTCCTCAGCTACTTTGCTTAATCCGAGAACCTCCTCCAGGACTCGCATCGTTTGCTTGGCATCCACACTGTACAAAACGGCGCCGCCAAATCCCTTAATCGCTTTCTCCACAGGAACTCCCCCGAACGACCAGGTGCTGTTCGCTCCCGCTTCCCGCTCTACAAGCTCAATCTGCAAACCTTCATTGTCCCGGAAATGAAGAAGTTCTTCACCGAAGCGCGAGGTTTTCGTTAAAGAAATACCGAATGCTTTCAACCGCTCCTCCCAAAAGCCAAGCGCCCCAGGTGGTACAACATATGTGGTGATCCCTACCTGACCTCCGCCAATCTTACCTCGCCGGGAACCCGTAAAAGGAAAGAAGGTAATGATCGTTCCCGGACTTCCGTTCTCATCACCGAAGTACAGATGGTACACTTCAGGTGCGTCAAAGTTGATCGTTCTCTTTACTAGCCGCAGTCCTAGAATGCCGGCATAGAAATCGACGTTCTCCTGCGGACTCCCTGCAAATGCTGTGATATGATGAATACCTGCTGTTTGAAGTTTCATAGCTATACACCCCTATTTTTATAATTAAAAACCGTTATAAGTAACAAACTCGCCAACTGGCTTGCGATAACCGCGCAGCCGCTGCCTCGATGCATCTTCTTTACCCAATGCAATCAACATGACTGGCACATACTGTTCCGGAATGTTCAGCTCCTTGCGCATTTGCTCTGGGTCAAACCCAATCATCGGACAAGTATCCCAGCCTTTATCCTGGGCAATCAACATGAATAGCATCGCCGATAAACTCGCATTGCGAATGGCTTCATCCCGCTTGAAGGAATCGCCCCGTTCCCTATAGAACTGGGTTACCGACTCCACCGTCATATCGAGCTCTTGCTTGTTTATAATCCCCAAATTAAGCATTCCCTCGTTCATCTCTCTCACATTCTCGTAAGCATTTAAATCTCCCAGTACGAGAATGGCTGCCGAAGCGGTCTTGATCTTGAACTGTTTATTCGCAGCCTCGTAAACTCGGTTCTTCTTCTCCGGGTCATTTACCACGATGTAATGGGCATGCTGCAAATTAAAAGCAGAAGGCGCATACTTTACGAGACTGAACATTTCCTCCAGCTCTTGCTCGGAAATCTTCACCTCTGGATGAAACTTCGTCGCCGACCTTCTTTCTTTCAACACGTGTGTAAGCTCGCTCATGATATAATCCTCCATCGATTTAATGTGTGATGTTCTATCCATTACAACAGAGCATCTACTGAATAAGCACCTGCGCCCGTCAATGCGATAACGATCACGACAACGACAGAACCCGTGAATGTATTCATATGGCTTCCAAGCATAGCCAGCGCAATCAGTAAGGCTGCTAGCGGGAGCACTATTACTTTGAACCTAATTATCTTTACTTCAAGATATTTATGAATAAAGGAGGGAGGAAGCAGCCTAATAACTAGCATCACAATTTATCGCTATGCCAGTTTATCCCACCTTACCCTTACGCTTGCTAGGACACTTCCGCCCCTTTGCCAAGACGCTTTAGCAGTTCAATCGCCTGTAGCTTCTCTTCGTAGCTAAGACTGCTCAACCTCGAATGTACGAACTCAGAATGATCGGGAAAAATTTGCTCGAACATTTCGGTTCCATCCGTAGTAATTTCGGCGTGAATCACTCGCCGGTCTTCTTCGCAAGGCACCCTCCGAATGAGTCCCTTTTGCACCAGCTTGTCAATATTGTAGGTCACGCTTCCACTAGTAATCAGAATTTTATCCCCAATTTGTTGCAATGGAATTCGCCCTTTGTTATACAGTACCTCCAGGATCGTAAACTCCGAAGGGGATAAGCCGTGCCGCTTCATGTCTTTGATCGCTTGATCCATAATCGTTTTGTAAGCTTTAGAGAGTACAACGAACAGCTTCAATGAAGCTGTATGTTCTTGATCCGGCATTCAATCACCCCATTTATCTTGCGTTCAAATATCTTGAATTAAAGATAAATGATTTCGCATCGATTGTCAAATCCATTTTGCAATCGAGTTTTTTCTTAGTATAGCGAAAAAAATTGAAAAGATCCTAAGCGCAAAAAAGGATTTAAGGGTATTTGGGTAGAATGTGATTTTGATAGCGTTGTCAAGTGACTGACGATCTTTCATATACCCGAAGGGAGATTTTAAAGAGAATGCTGTTGGAAAAAGGGCAAAAATTACTGTTCATTGGGGATTCTATAACGGATTGCGAACGTCAAAGACCGGATGGAGAAGGATTATTTTTCGCTTTAGGCAAAGGATATGTTGCCTTGGTTGATGCTTTGCTGCAAGCTGTTTACCCGGAGCTGGGAATTCGTGTTGTCAACAAAGGGAACAGCGGCAACACCGTGCGCGATCTGTATAAGAGATGGCAAGAAGACGTATTGGATCAGAAGCCAGACTGGTTATCCATCATGATCGGAATTAACGATGTATGGCGGCAATATGATACGCCGTTTATTCCCGAATGGCATGTCTATGCCGAGGAATATGAAGAGACTTTGCGCAACCTAGTAAACCAAACAAAACCGCATTTGAAAGGGCTTATATTGATGACTCCGTTTTATTTAGAGCCCAATCCGGAGGATAAAATGCGCAAGACGATGGATGAATACGGAGCGATCGTAAAGAAGGTCGCTGCGGATACCGGAGCGGTATTCATCGATACCCAAGCAGCGTTTAACGTAGTGCTTCAGGAGTTGTACCCGGCAACGCTGGCCTGGGATCGGGTGCACCCTACCTATGCAGGGCATATGGTACTAGCCCGAGCGTTCTTGAAGGAAATCGGGTTTGAGTGGGGCCGGGCTTGAGAATATATCCATAATCATTTTATTTATACAAAATCAGTTTACCAGTTGCTTTATCACACAACTTTTTTACAAACGCCTTGTGTAAATAAAAAAACATTCAACTATCGAATATGACCCCTGATAAAAAAATATCAAGGGTCATTTCGTTAAAACGCTATAGGTCTTACTTTATGTTCTACAAGATAAGGTTATCTCTGAATACATTACTTCGTTTGCATTAGCTTTAGAATTTCATCTCCCATACTCTCCAGCGTATCATCCCAAAGCTTCGGGCGGTAATTAGAGAGAATTACTACGCCAAGCTGCTTTTTCGGAATAAACCCCATGAAGCTTGAATAACCGTGCGTGCTGCCATTATGCCATACACATCCAGTACGATGATCGATAATCCAGCCCAGCCCGACGCCCACATCCTTACTTAGGCTATGATACTGCTTATACGTGTAATGTAACGCTTCATCTATTAGAGATTCGGATTGCTGCATATTCATGTGTGACGCTAAAAACCAAAGCAAATCAGATACGGTAGAACGCAGTGCCCCTGCTCCAGCAAAATCCTTCATCACCAGTTCAGGTTGCTGAATATCTTTACCTGCATATCCAGGTATTAACCGTCCTCTCTGCTCCGAAGATAAAGAGATTGTCGTGTCCTTCATACCAAGCGGTTGGCAAATATGCTCGATCAGTGCCTCCTCTAGGTCTGTTCCCATCACCTTGGCGATAATCCGACCGAGCATTCCCATTCCTTCGTTCGAATATCGGAATTTTTTGCCGACACGTTTTGAAGAAATTTTCTGTATATAGGCTAAAGTTTCCTTTACGTCAAAGATGCAATAAGGATCACGAGAGATTCTCTTATCAAAGCGGTTTTGGAGGGCTTTTATGAAGGAAACAGACGGCAATCCAGAAGTGTGTGAAGCAAGGTGTCGAAGTGTAATTGGATGTGCATTCGACAAGGAGTCTTCGTATAAGCCAATCGAATCCTCCAAGCGAACGACATTTCTTTTAATTAGGAGCGACAACAATGATGTAGTGAATACTTTGGTCAAAGATCCGATTTCATAAATGATGTTCCCATAGGAAGATGTACCAAATGGAGTTATATTACCGTAGCCGAATGTCCTCATCATCGATTGCGAGACGATGCCAATGGACAAGACAGCATGCTTATATTTGCTCGTATAAGGCATGGCCATTTGCTGAAGAGATTCGTCTAAACATCCGTACAATTGTAAACTCATCGAGAGCACAGCTCCTTTATTCAAAAATTCAAGACGATTATCAACCAACAATTAATTATAATAAATATTTAATCAAACTTAACTATTAGCCAAAAAAACGTTCTATCTCTCTAGGGAATATTTACAAGTTATTCTGTTCTTTCTCTATAATTTTCCTGAATTTTCTCATAATGTCCCTTAATGTCTTTAAATCAGCCATATCAAGTTTGGAATAGAAACGGTTTATAATCGATTTCTCGATCTCCTCATTGCGATCCATATAACTTACGCCTTTGATATCCAGTTCAACAAAAATTTCCCGCCGATTGTCGGGATTAATGGAACGTTTAATATAACCTCCCTTCTCCAGCTTATTTAATGTCTGACTGACGGCGCTTGGCGTAATGTTCATCATCTTTGATAATTCACCTGTGAGAAGGCGTCCATGCTTATGAATGTGACCCAGCATAATGATTTGGCTGTTCGTAATGCTCTCATCCAACAAGCCTGCATATTCTTTAGCCAACATCGTATTACATGCATAATCGATTTCATTGATTTCTCGTACGAAAGAAAGAAGTTCTTCATTCATTTTACCACATCCAATATTTAAGTTCGATTAACTATTTATCAACATTAATATACTTCATTACCA
This sequence comes from Paenibacillus lentus, assembly GCF_003931855.1. Classification (NCBI taxonomy): domain Bacteria; kingdom Bacillati; phylum Bacillota; class Bacilli; order Caryophanales; family Paenibacillaceae; genus Paenibacillus; species Paenibacillus lentus. The sequence goes on from NZ_CP034248.1 coordinate 4,274,658, forward strand.
GCCACTCTGTCAATTCAAAAAAAACGGCTGCATTATGCAGCCGCCTCCTTCTTTCTTCACCATATGGATCTTCCCGTTCAACGCACCGCAGCATGTTGCGATGCTGGATATCAATTCAAGCCCTGCTCCTCTCGAATGACTTGCAGCAGACGCTGGCAACCTTCCTCGACCATTTCATATACTTCCTGAAAATTTCCGGTATAGTAAGGATCCGGGACATTTCCTCCGGCATGCTTCGGCACGAAATCAAGCATCTTCTTCACTTCAACCTTGCGGTCTTCCGGGAACCACTGCGCCAAATCCTTGACGTTCATATCGTCCATGGCAATGATGTATTGGAAGTCATGAAAATCATTTTTGCTAACCTGTCTCGCGAACATTCCCGCATCATCGATGCCGTATTGCTTTAAAATTTTGCGAGTCCCTTCATGCGGCGGCTTGCCGATATGCCAATCCCCCGTTCCCGCGGAATCAACTGTGATCCGATCCGTTAATCCGGCCTCTTTCACCTGGCTGCGAAATACAGCTTCCGCCATCGGAGATCTGCAAATATTACCCAGACATACAAATAACACTTTAACCATAGAATACATTTCCTCCTCACTCGTACCATGCTGTCTCTATTTATTGAATCATCCGCAAAATGCGCTTCTGTTAACTTTACTAATAAACGGGTACTTTTTCAATGTCTTAGCTTGGCAAATACCAGCTTGGAACCGAGATTTCAAAACCGTTATACCAATCCAGCACTTGCTCTACCTGTTCCAGCATATAATTCACTTGTGATTCGCCATAGGGAATCGACCAGGGAACAGATGCGATTTGATTACACGCTATATATAATGCCATTAACTTGAAAAACGATTCTGGCACCTCACCATGAAAATATCCATGAATCCGCCCTGAGGCGAATTCTGCGCTCTCATTAGCACACCAGGTAATACGATTAAATTCCTCCCAAGGATCTCCATCATCTAAGCGATTAAAATCAATGATGCCCAGCTCCCCGGAGCTTGAAACGACCATATTACCGACATGATAATCCCCATGCTGAAAGGTCATCGGCCTGCTCTCCAATAAAAATCGATGGGTTTCAATATAGTTTAGAACTTGCTCCGCTCCCTTAAAATGAATCCCGCATGTGCTGTAATTGGCAATATATCTATCGATTTTAAGATTATAGCGCTCGGCCCAGGATGAAGAGCGATTTAGTACCGGAATTTCATGCATAGCTTTTAATATCTCTCCAGACTTCAAGCCAAGCCGATATTGTTCTGAGCAGGAGAGTTTAGGAATAGCTTCTTTAGCATCCTGGCCTTCAACCCAAGTATACAGGGAGTAAACGGACTTGCCTTCATCACAAATTCCAAAGTCCACGGGACGAGGTATACGGATATCTGTATCTTTTAGGCGCTCAACAGATTCAAACTCCAGTTTCTTCCGATCATGCTGCATTATGTCCGCCAATCTAAGCAGCATTTCTCTATCATCGTTGGTCTGAATATAATATTTCTTATCACTCGACCATCCTGCATAAATCTGCTTTATGTTTGTCCAAGTCCTTGCATCTGGTATTTCCTTGTACATAAAGTTCACCTCTTCACTAAACTGCTATAGCTCCCGTTCAAAACCGGACAAGCTCCCCATTATTTGATTTGTAACGACAAAGCAACTTCAGGACTATAAGTACGAAAAAAGGCAAGGCCCAAAACATGTAGACTACATGTCCTGGGTTTTGCCTTTTCAGTAACAATTCCAAAGTCAGAATAACACCACTTCCGTATTTTGGCAAGTGGAAAAGTATGCGCTTTCTTTAGATTGATTTAGATGCTTCCCACGGTATATAAATTTTCAACAGCTTCCTCCATATCAGGTTCCTTAATTTTGATATCTTCAATTTCACCTATTTCCGACATCATAGCGAGGCATTCTGTAACACTGATTTCTTCTTTTTTGAAGAGAACAGTGATCCTATTTTCTTGCGAATCCAACACCTTTAACCTTGGATCAGTAATGTCGTTATATTTAACTTTAAAATTAACGGTAAGTTGATGGCCCACACTATAAGTATGTTTAAAGAGATCTAGCGAACCGTCAAAAATCTTCTCGCCCTTCTCAATCGTAATCACACGATGGCAAATTTGATCGATATCATCCATATCATGGGTAGTCAAAATGACCGTCGTGTTTTTCTCTTGATTCAGCTGCCTGATGAATTTTCTAATCTTCTGCTTTACGAGAATATCAAGCCCTATAGTAGGCTCATCCAGATAAAGGATTTTAGGATCATGCAGCAAAGAGACCACTAGCTCCGCCCTCATTCTTTGACCCAGACTTAACTGCCTGACTGGAGTTCTTAAGAATGGCTGCATCTCCAACAGCTCAACAAAAAAGTCTACATTTCGCTTGAATTCCGCGGCATCGATTTTGTATATCTTCTTATACAAATCAAAAGTTTCCTCCATCGGAAGATTCCAATACAGCTGCGTACGTTGACCAAATACAACCCCTATTTTCCTTGCGTTGACCTTTCTGTTCTTGTAAGGCACCAAATCATCTACGACAACGCTGCCGCTCGTCGGAACAAGAATCCCAGATAGCATTTTGATCGTGGTAGATTTCCCCGCCCCATTGGAGCCGATATAGCCGACGACTTCACCTTCATCAATTTCGAAGGACAAATCTTTGACGGCGTGTTTTATGCTGTAATCCCTTTTAAACAAGGCCCTTAAGGAAGAGGCGACCCCTTTCTGCCTCCTGTTGATCCTAAACTCTTTGTTTACATCAGCGACCTGTATTAAAGACATATGAATCCCCCTTACGAGCCAGTACTCTTATAGTGATTAATTCCCACACTCCAAAATAGATAGGCTAAACAGAAAAGCCCTATTCCAATGACAGGCGTCAAATACTGAAAGACGGGATTGAATATGGAGAAATCATGCTTATCCAGGAAAAATTGCGCCGGATAGAAGTTAATAAAAGCATAAGGAAGAATTAACGTTAAAATGACTTGAATCGGCGTTGCAAAAATAGAGATCGGATAGCGAATGAACCCTTTTGCCTGGAAGAATAGAATATCCCTGAGTCCCCCACTCTCAACGACCCAGAAAGCCGGGACAGACGTAATAATCAGTGCCGCTCCTTGAATTAAAGACCCTCCGATCAGAGTAACGACCAGGAACATACTATTCACGAGATGCAAGGGGATTTGCAGTGAATGAATCGAATAGGCAATCACAAGAAGGGACAATAGAAAGTGGCTTAAATAACCGGAATTGAACTCCCTGCACACTAAGTACCAAAAGCTGTTCAAGGGCTTCACGAGCAATTCATCAAAGGTTCCGTCCTTAATCATGGCCGATAATTGTACCGTTGGATTGAAAAAGAAGAAGCCTGCAATCGCATACGAGCATAAATTTAATCCGTAGAGAAGCAGTACCTCCGGCGCTTCCCATCCATTGATCGTCTGAAATCGCGTCACGACGACCCATATCAGAAAAAATTCCGCAAAGTAAGAAACAAACTGGGCGATAACTCCAAGGATAAACGCTTTCCTATACTCAGCGATTCCGAGTATTCTTATTTTAATAAACTCGATATACAGTTGTACGTAATGCATCATTTATCCTCCATGTACCACGATCTTTTTCTGGGCGCCGGACCAGATCAGCTTCTCGAGAACAACGAGTACCATCAGCCAAAGCAACTGAATGCCGAGGATGGATATTGAATCATCATAGGAGTATTTATTTAGGAATATGGAGATCGGCTCGAAGAAAATCATGCGGAAAGGAAGCAAATAGCATATGTTTTTCAGCCACTCCGGAAAGAACCATAACGGAATCGTTGATCCCGAGAATAATTCAAAGACCGCAAACACAAAGAAGGGAATATACCATGAGGTCTCCAGCCAAAAAGCAAACAACCCTATATTATACTTGATATAAAAGGAAATGAGGACGCCGAGTACGACAGAGATGACAAAGATGATAGAATTGAGGAAACTTCCAGGCCAAGAGAAGCCACAAAACAAGCTTACGATGAACACGGCTGGAAAGGAGATAAAGATGACCTGAAAGAAGTTATTGCCGAGGTCTTCAGCGAATAAATAATTTTTGAAGTTTACAGGTCTCGTGAAATCGCTGATAATGGAGCCGTCTTCTATTTTTCTCCCAATCTTATTCCCCGCCTCAGACTTCGTAAGCGTAAAAATAATCGAAGAGATCATAACGTATGTGATCATCTGCTGCAAGCTTGCTGAATCCACTGTGCTCCCCTTGTATAAAGCTTCCCAGACGTTAATTTGCACGACGATAACTAGCAAACTGGCCAGGATTGATATGTAAAAATCAAATTTATACGCATATTTCTCCTTGAAAGCCAATACAAGAAACTTGCTGAATAAGCTCATCCTATTCCTCCATACGATGATCTATATAGCCCAACAGCCCAACAAAATGTTAATATATTCTAATCAGAATTAATACCATAACAATTAGTGATAAATTCATGCGCTTTACTTCAAAATAAAAGAATATTCAAGAAAGAGGCCGATCCTCGCCGGATCAACCTCCTTTGATGACGCTAGCATCAATGCTTCTTCAAGTAAAACTGACGATGGAGCTCACGAACTTCCTCTGCGAGCTCAGGCACAGGACCGTCCACGACAGTATCACGAATAACATCCTGGATGGAAAGATTGCGTACGCGCGACGCGGGAACCCCGAGTTCACTTAACCATTGAGCCAACTGTTTGGAGGAACTCGCATAAACAATCCTCCCTAACCCGACCCAGCCATGCGCTGCAGCGCACATCGGGCAATGTTCACCGGAGGTATATACCGTCGCCTTTTCCCGCTCTTCCTCCGTCAGGTTATTCGCTGCCCAGCGAGCCAACGCAAACTCCGGGTGCTGGGTATGGTCTCCGCCGGCGACATGATTATGGTCTTCTGCAAGCACTTCTCCATCGGATGAGACCAATACCGAGCCAAATGGCTCATCACCAGCCTCCAGGGCATCCTTTGCAAGTTGAATACAGCGTCGTAAATACTTCAGGTCCGTATCATTAATCAAATCAATCCCCTCCCCTTTACAATCTATCAGGCCTATATCTAACACCTCACATATTTGCGTCTAGACCGATTGCTTTGGCGGTTTCAACCGCACAACTTATATTTTACCGCTTCCTCCCCAACAAAACCAATGCATCCATATGCGCATATGCTAGAAACCTAAATCCAGAGACCTTCCAGTTTCTGCAATCGTCTTAATGTTACTTAGGATCATCCACCAATATTGTTCTGTTTTACTGAAAAGAGGATTATCTTCTGTCCATTGATCATTAATAAGGTGTAATTTTGTACATGCCCCTACTAATTCCAAAGATAAAGTAACTCGGCTTTCCATCTGAGCATGTTCGGCGTAATGAGAAGGACCAGGGTGATCCGTGTAGCTTAAAATTCGATTCGGTTCATATTGAAGTAATTTTCCATAAATATGAACAGTCTCATCTCCATCGACACCCGGTCCTACAAATTGAATATCATCACCAACTTGATATGTTGATTGAATCACTCCGCCCATAAAGGCTTTAAAAGATTTCTCCGGATTGACCAAAACATCCCATACTTGCTCAGGTTTTGTGTCAATGTAAAATACATACTCCAATTTCATATTTAATTCCTCCCACTATAAACTAATCATTTTTACTCGTTTAATAAATTTTACTTCGTCCAGTTGAATCAATTGTAGTTTATAATGGATCCTACCATGTCTTATTCATTATTTATTGTAAAATCGCGCCAAATCATAAATGAATTTAGATATTAATGTTAGAGGAGTGAAATAAGTGAAAAGTAATCGCAATCCGAATATGGGAATTTTGCGTTATAACACGAACAAAAACAAGTTTTCAATTACTCGTCACGCTCCGTCCGACAGTCTCCGGTTTTTTATTCAACATTATTGGCTTGTCGATTGGGACTTACGAGGACAGCCCCCCTATACCCAAGAAGTTTTACAGCATCCGGGAGTAAATGTCGTTTTCCAGCCTGGCAATTCGTACATCTGCGGAATAGAAAGCAAAAAATCCCTGAATATTTTACAAGATAAAGGGCAGATTGTGGGGATTCTTTTTAGACCTGGAGCTTTCCATAGTTATTTTAAAGCATCTGTTTCCACACTTACTGATCAAATCGTAAATATTTCCGATTACTTTTCCCTGGATATTAACTCTTTTGAAAAGCAACTATTTTCACTTCAAAATCAAGATGAAAAGATTAAGTTCGTTGAACAGTTATTACAGCAAAATATGCCTGAGCATGATAAAACGGTGGACTTGCTGAATGAAGTGGTAGATAAAATCATTTATAATGCTGACATCACCAAAGTCGAACACTTAGTCGACCAGTTTGAAATTTCCAAGAGAACATTACAGCGTTTGTTCCAGCAATATATAGGTGTGAGCCCTAAATGGGTCATCCGGCGCTATCGGATGCATGAGGCGGTCGAGTTAATAGAACGTGGAGTGGATATAACTCAGTTGGCAATGGATCTCGGCTATTTCGACCAAGCCCACTTTAGCAAAGATTTTAAAGCTGCCATCGGCAAATCTCCAAAGCAATATGCGAAGAGCAGCGATTAGCTCATAATTCCCTCAAGCACAAAAAGGAATGGCACTCAATCCTATCACATCATTCAAAACTAAAAAGTGATCCCAAAAGTTCATATTTGTAAATTTTACCTGAACTACCTGAAGGAACAGGCCGAAGCTTCCCCTTGAGTACCAACTTGCTGCAATATTTAATGACCGTTTGCTTGTGAAGTTCTAGTTCGATTGCTGCTTCCACAGGACGGACGATTCGGTTATGACATGCCGCATAACGGATCAACATTCGTTCTATTCTTCCATACGGTTGCAGCATAGGCTTACCGGAGTGAAATACGGAGCCAACATATTACGCAGGATCGCTTGAATGAGCGCAGGATTTTCTTTCATCTCATCAAGAGAGATTGATATGACATGACATTGTTGGGATTGCAGGAACAATCCCCGATTCAGATCCATCCGATATTTAGTGCGGTCTTTGCCATGCGAGCCATAGTCCATTATTTCGAATGCAAAACGGAGTGCTCCTAATATCCACATGAAGTCTACAAAATACGACCGCCCGCGCCAATCCAACACCTCGTACTCTGGATGCAAGCCTTGAAAATGCCCGACTAACGGCCACCAAATTTTCTCTGCAAATAATTGGTTTCCATAACCGTGTCCCCGCTTTAAAGCGTCTTTACGCTCTCCATAACGACGACTCAAATGCCAGCTGATCCATTTTTCATGTTCGATTTCAAAGCTCATCCAATTAGCCTCCTTTAAAATTTTTCAAAAAACATAAAAACGCCCCGGTAATTCCTGCTCAAGCAGAAATAACTCGGGGCATGCTTCGCCATAATGTAACTTTGTTCGATTTATCATTCAAACCTAAGTACAATCCGTTGATTCAGGACGATTTGTAAGATTGGTCGTACAAATATCGTCGTCAATCCTATCGAACCTCTGATTTTGTACGATGAATCGTACAAATCAGTTAATTTCACTGAATATGGGTGTAATTTGTACGACTTATCATACAAAAACACGATAATTTAGTAAAAGCAGCCTAACAGGCTGCAGTGGCGTGGTTCCGTATATTGTGTATGGTATGGAGTCTAGGGGGATCGAACCCCTGACCTCTTCGCTGCCAGCGAAGCGCTCTCCCAGCTGAGCTAAGACCCCGTAAGCGACTATTTCATTGTATTAAATAGCTTGCCATATGTCAAGCCCTTTGTACTAATATCATTTTCTTGCCATATTCTAATGGAGATATGACTTCGTATGCATCCCTTAAGTCGGAATAAATTGTATTACAACTTCCAGCAACTGTTTCTAAAGTCCCGAAAGACACTTATCTACCATAAAAGAAAAATAATTACATATTCATAGGGATATGTGCTTTTAGTGGGATTAATTATATTCCGCTTTAAAATCATAATGATATATACTCCAGGTTTATCACATCAAGTAAGGCTGCTGTCCAACTCGCAAGTAATCTTGTTTTCAAAATGAGAGGAGTGGGAAAGATTGATTAAATCTCTATTTCGCAGCTCAAGCTTATGGTTCATGGTATTGTTAATTGCTCTGTCTGGATTTACCGGAATTCCCAGCCTAACCAAACATAGCTATGCAGCTTCCAGTTTGGAACAAACTACTATGGAATGGTCAAAAGACTATGGGAACCACTCATCCGGCAAAGGAGTAATCGCCACGTCAGACGGTGGATACTTATTGCTAGGAGAAATTAAGGAAATAGGCGCTTCGGGCTATTTAGACTCACTTGCTTACATCGTGAAAACCGATTCAATAGGCAATACGGAATGGGAAACAAAAATCAACTACTCTTCGAATGACCAAGCCAGAAATGCCGTAGAAACGAAGGACGGCGGTTACTTGGTCACAGGCACGATCACGGATTACAGCGGCAAGCCTTACAGCATGCTCTACATGGTTAAGCTGGATGGCAGCGGCAGCATACAATGGCAAAATACTTATGATGACCCGTACTACCATAACTACTCTCTCTCAGTCATCGAGACCGAGGACGGCGGCTTTGCAGTCGCGGGATTTGGCGCAACCAGCGCCGGCTTCTATAAAGCCTTCGCCCTTCGAACAAATATTCTCGGCGAGCAACTGTGGTTTAAGAAATATTGGTTCGGGGATGACCAGGATATTTACGATATCGTTCAAACTCCGGACGGCGGATTTCTCGCTGTAGGAAGTATTACAAGAGAATACTATGAACCTGTTGAAATCCAAAATGCTCTGCTCATCATTAAGCTGAACGAGCAAGGTGAGATCGATTGGAACAAGCAGTACCAGGATCAGACGGGAACCTTCCTCGCCCATACCCTTATCCCAGCCAAAGACGGCGGCTATCTGATCGGGTACCGCAAGTCCTCATTCGGCAAAGTTGCAAATATGCTGGCTAAAATCGATGCTAACGGCAGCCTTGTCTGGGAAAATGCTTATCCCTCGGATTATGAATCAGGGACTAGGGTTTATAGTCAACTACTTCCGGCCGAATACGGTTATGCTCTGATCGGAGCCAATACGAATGGGGTCTATCCGGAAGTAAGGAGACAATATACTGCCCTTACCATCGACGATGAGGGGCAAGTGCTGAGCGATTATCTGTACGAGGGCCCGTCGCTGTATAACCTTGGCGAAGCGGCCGCAGCCTCAGACGGCGGGTTCATCGTAACGAGCACAATCAAACACGGAGACATCTATAAAGCTCAGCTGAGCAAGCTACCCAAACCGCAGGAACCTGCTCCACCCGGCGAACGAACGCTGACACAGATCACTTTTACGGAATCCGAGAAAAAATTACACAAAGGTGATAGCGCATCCACCGTCATTCAGGCCGTCTATTCAGATGGATTTATGGATACACTTTCGGCTGCCGCCCAGTATCAGATCGCAGATCCTTCAATTGCAGCTGTGGACAGCCTGGGCAGGATAACAGGAATCGAGTCAGGCACTACGCGCCTTGTCGCAAACCATCAGGGCTTACAGGCCACTTTGCCGATTATCGTGTTACCTGGGGATTCAAGTGAAGTGGAGCATCCTAGCTTCTCTCTGGATTCCACCGAGTATTCGCTCGCCGTCGGAGACAAGCTGGATACGAGAATGTACATGTACGATGATTCGACCGCCAAGCGAACTGACATCACCCATCTCACGACGTACATAAGCGAGAATCCGGAAATTGCCGACTATGACCAGAATGGCGACCTCGTGGGACTCAAAGCCGGAACGACCAGAATTTATGCCTATTACAAAGAAAGTTACGTCACTGCTACAGTACAGGTTGTACGGCCATTCACTCCATAGAATCCACACATCAATTTAAACATTCCGTACAAGAACTTTAGCAAGCCATACTAAAAACATCTTGATTCCCACGCATCGTTGTAGTAAACTAACGTCAATATTTAAATACGTTGAAAAGGAATAGTAGGATCATGCAAGCGCCCAGAGAGCTGTTGGTCGGTGTAAAACAGCCGCAAGCCAAATCCGAACTCGCCTTGAAGTAGCTCGCTGAAATTGTATTAGAGTAGGTGGAGCCGGAGCCTAACCGTTATATTAGGAGGATATAAGGCCGTGTCTCATTGGAGTACGCAGCCCGTATCCGCAGAGTGCATACCTTAACGGTATGAATCAGAGTGGTACCGCGTAAGCTGACAACAGCCTTTCGTCTCTAAGTTCTTTTGGAGACGGAAGGCTTTTTTTATACTCCAAATACAAATGTGCTGTAAATTTATGAAGACTCTAAATCGATGGAAAGGTGGTCATTCACATGAAAAATTACAACAAATACACCAGAGGCTATTTTATGCCTCCGCAAACTAGTCTGAAATGGACTCAGAAAGAGTACATCACCGAAGCCCCTACCTGGTGTAGCGTCGACCTGCGCGATGGGAACCAAGCACTCGTCGTGCCGATGAATCTGGAGGAGAAGCTGGAATTTTTCCAACTACTCGTCAAGTTGGGTTTTAAGGAAATCGAGGTGGGGTTCCCCGCCGCTTCCGAGACAGAATACACTTTCCTACGTACCTTGATCGAACAAAATCTCATTCCTGATGACGTGACGATCCAAGTGCTGACTCAATCTAGGGAGCATATAATTCAAAAGACGTTTGAATCACTTAAAGGAGCTAAGCAGGCGGTAGTCCATCTCTACAATTCCACCTCAGTAGCTCAGCGTCAACAGGTATTCCGGAAATCCAAGCAGGAAATTATCGATATTGCGGTAACCGGAGCCAAGCTTCTGAAAAAATACGCGGCAGAAACCGAAGGTAACTTTAAATTCCAATACTCACCGGAAAGCTTCACGGGAACCGAGATTGAATTTGCGCTTGAAATTTGCAATGCCGTCCTCGATGTATGGCAGCCAACTGCAGATAACAAGGTCATCATCAACCTGCCGGCAACAGTCTCTATGTCGATGTCCCACGTCTATGCCAGCCAAATTGAGTACATGAGCGATCATATGAAGTACCGTGACAATGTCATCCTGTCCCTGCACCCTCATAATGACCGCGGAACCGGAATTGCTGATACAGAGCTTGGCTTGCTTGCTGGCGGTCAAAGAGTCGAAGGCACATTGTTCGGCAATGGGGAACGCACAGGGAACGTCGACATTGTAACCCTAGCCTTGAACATGTATTCTCATGGCGTCGATCCGAAGCTGAACTTCGAGAACATCCCGGAAGTCATCGAAGTTTACGAGCGCATGACCAAAATGAAAGTAAACGAAAGACAGCCGTACGCGGGCAAGCTCGTGTTCGCCGCCTTCTCCGGTTCCCACCAGGACGCGATCGCCAAAGGCATGAAGTGGCGCGAGGAGCATAATTGCGAGCATTGGACGGTTCCTTATCTACCGATCGATCCTAAGGATATCGGCCGGGAATACGAAGGCGATGTCATCCGCATTAACAGCCAATCCGGCAAGGGCGGCATCGGTTACCTGCTCGAACAGCATTACGGCCTCGATCTTCCGCCAAAAATGCGCGAGGATTTCGGCTATCGTGTGAAAAATGTCTCCGACCGCTTAAGCAAAGAATTGGTGGCAAACGAAATTTACGATATTTTCAAGGATGTCTATGTCAATATCAAATCGCCTGTCGAGTTCCTTAAATATCATTTCACGCATCATGACGACTACGAGACGACGATTACGGTGAAAGAGAATGAAGTAATCCAAGAGCTTAACGGCATTGGAAACGGACGGCTTGACGCGATCAGCAACGCCCTGCAATCTAAGCTTAGCATCAGCTACAGCAACTTAGTCTACAAAGAGCATGCACTTGAGGTAGGCTCTAGCTCCCAAGCGGTCTCCTACGTCGGCATAACAGCTGCAGACGGCAAAGTTCATTGGGGCTGCGGCATTGACGTGGATATTATGACCTCTTCGGTCAAAGCGTTGTTTAGCGCCGTGAACAATATGATCCAATCCCAAAGCGAACAGGCAGATGTAACAAAAGCGGTTGTCGATAAGTAACCAACTGGACTTCACAGCCTAAACCAAATGTAGACGCTCTTAAAACAGCAACCATGTCCCTTGCTGGGACATGGTTGCTTTATTTTCTATCTGCTATTTCTAAAATTCTCGCCTAGATCATCAAAATTTCACGGATCTCCTCTTCCGACAATGTAGACAGCGCCTCCTGGCCCGGCTGAATCACTTCATCGATCAGATTCCTCTTCTTCTGCTGAAGCTCGTACATTTTATCCTCGACGGTTCCTTGCGTCACTAAGCGAATAACGTGAACTACATTCTTCTGTCCCATTCGGTAAGCACGATCTGCGGCCTGCTCCTCTACGGCAGGGTTCCACCACAGATCATACAATATAACCGTGTCGGCGCCAGTGAGGTTGAGCCCCGTCCCGCCTGCCTTGAGCGAAATTAGAAACACATCCTTCTCGCCTCCGTTGAACCGATTGCAGAGCTCAACCCGTTCCGCAGCGGGAGTCTTGCCATCCAGATAAAAGAAAGGAATGCCTTCGTATCCCAGCTCTCGTCCGATAATCCCCAGCATTTCCGTGAACTGCGAAAAGATCAGCATCCGTTTCCCCGCGCTACGGCATTCTTCCACAATTTCGAACAACTGCTCGAATTTAGCCGAGCTGCCGCTGTAGCCATCCACAAAGAGTGCCGGGTGGCAGCATAGCTGACGAAGCCGGGTCAATCCGGCCAATATTTTTATCCGATTTCGCTTAAATTCATCCTGATCCAAATGCTTAAGCGTCTCCTGCTGCAGCTTAGCCAAATAAGCAAGATACAATTTCTTTTGTTCGGGAAGCAGCTCGGAGGCCTGAAGCGTCTCGATCTTTTCCGGAAGCTCCGTAAGTACATCGGTTTTCAAACGGCGCAGCAAGAATGGGCGGATCCTTTTGGCAATCGTCTCCCGGGACATATCATTAAATTCTTTCTTGCCTGGGAATAAAGCTGGAAATACGGCCTCAAAAATCGACCACAGCTCCTCCAATGAATTTTCGATCGGAGTCCCCGTTAGCGCAAAGCGGTATTTCGCATAAATGGCCTTTACCGCCTGCGCAGTTTGAGTCGTATGATTTTTAAAAGCCTGCGCTTCATCCAAAATGAGCGTGTGGAATGATCGCCCCTCGTATAGGTCTACGTCCCGCCTCAATAGCGGATATGACGTAATGATGACGTCGATATCCGATGAATCCCTCATTGTTCGTCCCCGGTCGGTCCGGCTGCCATCTACAATAACTGCTTTGATGTCAGGAGCGAATTTTGTCAATTCATTCCGCCAGTTATAGACGAGAGAGGCTGGTGCCACAATCAGCGCTGGAAGATCCTGCTGCCTAATTTCTGGAAGTACTGATAGAATGAATGCAATGCTTTGCAGCGTTTTACCCAGTCCCATATCATCAGCCAAAATACCGCCGAATCGGTAATGTGCCAGTGTTTTCATCCACTGATAGCCATACTTCTGATAATCCCGCATCACACTATCAAGCTGCTCAGGTACAGGAAAATCCAGATGATCAGGGTTTCGCATATTTTCCAGTAGACGCCGTAATGATTTACCCAGCTTTACATTATTTGTCGTAGCGGAATAGTTCATGAAATGCAGTCCGCGTACAGCTGGCAACCGCGTCTCGGCTCCATTCAAATCAGCTCTGTGAATCCCCATCTCATTCATGAGCTTAACCAATTCTTGAAATTCACTGCTTTCCAGCGGCATCAAGGCCCCATCCGGCATTCGATAGTACTTTCGCTTCTCCTCTAGCGAGTTCAGCACGTTCTTAATTTCCGCTTCTGGAATGCCTTTCATCTCGAACTTGATTTCCAACCAGTCGGTTCGCTCATCCACATCGATACGGATTTGTGGGTGGGCGTGCTCTGTATACAATCTCGTTTTGACCGCAGAGGTTGCATAGACGTCGAGAAGCTTCTCCAGCTCGGGAAGGACATGATACAAAAATTCGTATTCGCCATCCTCGTCATCCAGGAAATATCCACTATCCGTCTGCGCGAATAGGCCGCCGTCCATCAAGCTCATAATGCGTCCTTCCTTATCGCTATCACGCATAAGTATGCGGCTTTCACCACGCCTTTCATCATGGGACGCTAACGGGTTGAAGACAATATCCCCATATTGGAACTCAAGCCCAGCCAAGAGTCGATCTCTCACACGATCCAAATATAATCTAGCCTTCAATGGCGCGTGTACGATCTGCTCCGAAATCGAGGGACTCATCTGAACAGTACCTAATTTTTTGAGACCGGGAACGACCTTTTCCAGAAAAGGTTCCATTTGCTCAGCCGAGATATAAATCTCATCGCCTCGCGAAAAGTACAGCATATGCTTCAATTCGGATAAACGGTTGCACTGCTGAGCAGGCAGGGGGATAAGCTTTTGACCAGACAGCACCAGCCCGTAAGCCTCTAAAACGATGAGCTCATCAAGCCCCTCGATCCGAAGCTGATATCCCTCTGGTTCGTGCGCATCGAACTCAAAATGAAGCGGAAGCGGCTCTTCGGAAATTTCAAAGGCATGGGCTCGGTACTGCTCCCCTGTAATTTGTACAGCAGAGTTTCCTGTTAGCAAAGGCTGCAGTGCATCCCAAGCAAAAGGCGGAACAAGCAGCATTCGGTCATCGCTAATCAGTTTGTCATACGCCGAATAGGACGTAACCTTGGAACTCGTCTCCTGATATAATTTTTCGTTACGGTAAATATGCAGCAACTGCCGGAGGATAATGCTATCTTCAGGTCTGAAGTAATGAAGCTCCGGGACATAAGTAAAATGCTTAGTGAACTCATAAGGCTCTCCGCGTTCAACGCAATCCAGAAATTCTCGAATCTTTTGTACAATATATAGCCGCTTTGTACCAACTCTAAGCTCCACACCAAATAAATGCTTTTGCGCTCGGTGAGGATGCAACTTGCAAATAATTTCCACCTGGAGCGGCGTTTTTGTGTCCACAAGATGCCTCGTAAAGCTAAATCGCCCTTGCTGCTTATCATCAAAAATCCTTAATATCCCCTTTGTGACCCCTGCATCCCGCGCCTCCATCGAATCGCGTCTAAATCTTTGCACACCGTACAAGCCGCCTAATGAGCCGGCACTCCTTTTAGATTTCGGGGAGTTCAAAGTATTTTTATGACCCATTGTATTTTTTTCCTGCATCACACCCGTCTCATCCAAATTCGAGGTCATGCTATGCGTCCTAACAGGCGAAACGCCTCCATTTTTTAAATCATGAGTATGAATTAATACCGCCGCAATATGCTTGCAAAAGTTATCATCTTTTGCGTAAGCCGGACAAGAACATTCAGCTTTTACATCCCCATCTTCATCGATATTAACATGAACCGTGTAATTTTTGCTGCCTCGAACCGTCGCCGTAAACTCCGATGCTTCTGGTTCGGGATTAGGAACATGAAGATGAACCCGCCCACCTTGAGAGTAAGCAGCCCCTCGCATATAACTAACCTCGCCGCACAGTAATTTGATGACCCTTGTCGTCAACTGAAAGCTCATTCCATTGTCCCTTTCCTTCAATAATAAAGTCTTAGCCAGAATCCGAACAATCACTTTTTCTAGCTAATATGATAACAGATTAAGAAGGCTTGAATCAAAAACAACTCCCTATTCATTTTCAACTGACAACGATCCTTCAGAGTTATTCAACAGGGATTAAGAAAACATGAGCAATGCCCATGCCTTGATTGAAAACAACTGCATACTATAAATGAAGAAGATTTTAAGCAGGTGATAATTTGGCGAAAAATAAAAAGCCGCAGCAACAAGATATCGAATTAGCGGATCTTACTGCCGATGATTTGGCACTCATTGCGTCTGGACTGAATGTATTAAGCAATATATTCACCATTTGGTCACTGCTAAAAGTTCGAGAGGAAGCTGAACATTTACCAAACGATTAAAAAGGCGTTGGAGTAAAATTACCCGACGCCTTTAGCTTATAAATATTCGTCCCCCTCTTTAAGTTCCCTTCCCTCCACAAAGCGGCCATTATACCCAATCTTTATCCGAGTTCTTTCTCTCGCCTCGTCTCCTTCAAGCGCAGCCTCCGCCATTTCCAGATAAACCAGAAAATCAGCAGCGCTCCGATTCCTGTACATATGTATTTCAAATAGTTCTCGACGAGTTCAAAAATATGCTGCCACTGCTCTCCAAACACATATCCAATGCTAACAAACACAAATACCCAGAACGCCGCCCCTGTATATGCATAGATAGCGAATGTACGAAAGGGAATTCGAATAATTCCAACGAAATACCCGAAAAACTGCCGAACTCCAGGTACGAAAAAACTGAGCAACAGCATTTTATTCCCATATTTATCATAGGTTCGTCTTGTTTTCTCAATTTGGGAGGGTTTAATAAATATCCATTTTCCATATCGGTCTATAAGCGGTGCCCCTACTTTATATCCGATAAAATACGTAACCGTAACTCCAATCGCAGCTCCGACAAAAGCTACCGCCATAGCCGGTATCCATTGAAATACGCCCTTATAGGCTAAATAACCTGTAAACGTAAGTGTCGTTTGCCCCGGAGGCAGAGGCAGGGCAATGAAATCTATAGG
Organism: Paenibacillus lentus; assembly: GCF_003931855.1. Classification (NCBI taxonomy): domain Bacteria; kingdom Bacillati; phylum Bacillota; class Bacilli; order Caryophanales; family Paenibacillaceae; genus Paenibacillus; species Paenibacillus lentus. Next base: position 4,291,345 of record NZ_CP034248.1, read on the forward strand.
AAGTCCAATTAGCAATACCAAATATCCATACTGCTTGAACATCAGCTCAATCCACTCTAACACATTCATTAAAACTCTCCTTATGCCACCAGTACCTTGCAGAATTATGATGGTTACTTGCAAAAATCAAGCAAGCTAATATGTTTGTTCCAAAACGCTTAGGAGGGGGCTTCATTTAAATTTTATTTGAGTTAAAAATGACAGACACCACTTTCTGGGCTATAGCATAGGATGGCATCAGCTAAGTACATTGCATGATAGTGGAGGTTAAACGTATGACATCCAATGAAAGAAATAAGCAAGTCGTGTATCAAGCCAATTCAAATGCCGTCCAAACGATGAAAAACATGAAGGATCAGCTGCATAAACTCAGCAAGCAATATGCAAATCGTCCGGTACGCATTCAAACGTTAGACGGTATAAGTTACGAAGGTGTCTTATCGCATACAGATGGAGGTTTGCTTTTCCTTGTCATACCCGGTCAGCAAACTGGCCCGGACTCGCAATACGGACATCATGGGCATTACGGACACTATGGGATACATGGTTATCCGGGGCACGATGGGTATTACGGAGTTCATGGACACCCGAGTTACCCGGGATATCCTATCCCCACTCCCTATGGGGCGCACGGCACCTATGATGGGTATAACCGCGGATTGTTCGGCTCGTATTACTACAACAATGTCATTCTTCCGTTAGTACTGTATGAACTGCTCGTTATTAGTTTGCTCTAACCACTAACCCTATATAAGCTTGCAACAAAAAGAACCGGATAGAAGGCAAGAGGCCTGTCCGGTTCTCGGTCATGACGACAGCTCCGCTGCTTCTAGTCTATCCAACAATTCACGAATAATAGACATCGTGCCTTATGCCCTGCATCAATCACTGGACTACTTCCGGCAAAAAATCTTCTCTGCTTATTGTACTCCAAACCTTTGCGATGCGCCAATTTCATACAAAACAAGACACAGCTATGTGCTAACACATCAAACGAAAGGCAGGCTGGATCTTTAATCCAGCCTGCCTTTTCGCTCCATCCACCCTAGCCGAACCGACCAGAGATATAGTCGTCCGTTCGTTTTTCACTCGGATTTGTAAATACTTTATCCGTATCATCAAACTCAACAACTTCCCCCATAAGGAAAAATGCCGTCTTCTCCGATACCCGTGCCGCTTGATGCATATTGTGTGTAACGATAATAATGCAGTACTCTTTCTTCAAATCGGCGATTAGCTCCTCGATTTTAGATGTAGACACAGGATCAAGCGCAGAGGCAGGTTCATCCATCAAAATAATGCTTGGATTGACAGCAATCGATCTTGCAATGCACAGCCGCTGCTGCTGCCCGCCAGACAACGAAAGTGCTGAACGGTGCAGCCTGTCCTTCGTTTCGTCCCACAAAGCAGCCTTCGTCAAAGATTCCTCAACGATCTGATCTAGCTTCTTCTTATCCTTAATCCCATGGTAACGGGGACCAAATGCAATGTTCTCGTAGATTGATTTATGGAATGGGTTCGGTTTTTGCCAGACCATGCCGATCCTTTGGCGAAGCAGCACCACGTCGGTCTTAGGATCATTAATATTCTCGTTACCGATCCATATTTCTCCGGTAATTTTTGCGCCGCTAATGAGATCGTTCATTCGGTTCAGACTTCGAAGAAAGGTCGATTTCCCACAGCCGGACGGACCGATCAGCGCCGTAACCTGTTTGGATTCAAAATCAAGAGATACATTCTTAACCGCCTGCTTCTCCCCGTAGTACACGCTCAGATCTTTGACGGAAAGTTCGATATTGCTCATTGAGGCTCCTCCCTATTTCGTTGCTGTAAATTTCTTGTGCATGACACGCCCCAGCCAGCGAGCCAATAGATTGAATGCTAGTACGGTGATTATGAGTACAGCCGAAGCTCCTGCCGCAATTTCCGGAGCGTCCGGTGCCAATCCTTCCGAATTGATCTTCCAGATATGAACGGCCAGTGTCTCAGCCGGGCGGAACGGATTCAGCGGTGACATTGGGCTGAACGGATTCCAATCGGTAAAATCGAGTCTCGGACTACTCATACCTGCCGTAAACAACAGGGCAGCTGCTTCACCAAACACACGGCCCGCCGCGAGAATCGTCCCTGTCAAAATAATCGGCATAGCGATCGGCAACATAATCGAGCGAATCGTCTTCCATTTTGACAGGCCGAGGGCAAGACTAGCCTCCTTCTGAGCAATGGGGACACTGTTCAAGCCCTGTTCCGTAATCCGTACCATCAGCGGCAAGTTAAACACAGTCAGCGCTAGTGCACCGGAGAATAGTGAGAAGCCGAACCCAAATACGTTGACGAAAACAAGCAATCCGAACAAACCGACGACGATTGACGGGAAAGAAGACAACACTTCCACGATAAGCCGGATAAAATCCGTTACTTTGCCTGGCTTGGCATATTCGCTCATATAAATGCCCGCGCCAAGCCCTAACGGAATTGTGATCAATAAGGTCAACACGAGCAGAAACAAAGAATTGAATAGCTGCGGCCCAATTCCGCCGCCCTCTTTAATCGTCTCCGGCGGTGAAGTTAGGAAGTCAAAGCTAATATGTCCCAGTCCCCGGACGAGGATAAATCCAAGCAATCCAGCAAGGATGAGTACGATGAAGCCAGCCAAGGTTACAATAACGGCCGTTGCGATTTTATCTGCTGTTTTTGCACTCATCGATTAGCCCTCCCTTCCAGCCAGCGTACAACGAAGACGAACACGAAGGTCATCATCATGAGAATCAGAGCCAATGTCCAGAGTACATTGTTCTGCATCGTTCCCATGACAGTGTTACCCATACTTAATGTAATAACGCTCGTTAATGTTGATGTGGATTCAAATAGCGAGCCTGGGATATGCGGAGCATTCCCAATGACCATCTGAACGGCCAATGCTTCCCCGAAGGCGCGTGCCATCCCAAGTACGACGCCAGTCATTAAAGCTGGCAGCGTCGTAGGCAGTACTGTGCGATACAGCGTCTGCCATCTCGTTGCTCCTAGCGCATAAGAGCCTTCCTTCAAGCCAGACGGCAAGGCTGCTAGCGCATCTGTAGCAATCGACGTGATTGTCGGTAGAATCATAATAGACAGGACGGTTGCCCCCGCTGCGATCCCTAGGCCCTGTCCCGGAAATACGTCGCGATAAAATGGGACGACCACACTTAAGCCAACAAATCCGTAAACAACAGATGGTATTCCTGCCAGCAATTCAATTACAGGCTGTAAATATTTTCTGCCGATTTTCGGCATGATTTCAATCATGAACAAAGCCGCACAAATACCTAGTGGAGCAGAAATCAGTGCAGCGAGCAGAGATGTACTGAATGATCCAATAATGAATGGTAAGGCGCCAAAAAGTGGAGGTTCTCCGTCAGGCTTCCATTCTTTACTGCCGAAAATCTCCGCAAAACTAATGCCATCTTTTAAGAAAGTGCTTAATCCTTTGGTCGCAACAAAATATACTATCGAAAATATAGTCACTACCAGGAAGACGATGCACAGTGATGTAAATATTTTACCGGTCCATTCTTCGATTAAATGTTGTTTTGGCTTTTGTCTTCTGCCGGTACGAGCCATAAGACCTCTCCCTTTACACAGCACAGAAAGAGGCAGAAGAATCCGCCTCTCGTCTTGCCGATATGATGAAAATAATTATTTATTCGTAATGTTGCCGTCTACATCGCGTGAAACTTGCATAGATGAGACTGGAATATATCCAAGCTCAACAACATCGTTATTTTGCACATCATCGGAAGCCATGTAGTCAAGGAATGCTTTTACGACTTCATTTGGCTCGCCTTTTGTATACATATGTTGATAAGCCCATATTGGATAGCTGCCGTTAGCAACATTTTCTACATTCGCTTCAACGCCTTCATAATTCACACTCTTGATAGAGCCATCCAAGTAGGAGAGGGCTAGATAGCCGATCGCTCCAGGTGTCTCTTTCACAAGCTTCTTAACGTTACCCGAGGATTCCTCTTGAATGGAGCCCTTAAGGTCTCCTGTTTTTGTGCCTAAGGCGTACTTCTCAAACGTTGAACGAGTACCCGAGCTTGATGGTCTATTTACGATTTGAATTTTTTGATCCTGGCCGCCAACTTCACTCCAGTTTGTAATTTCACCTGTGAAGATGCCAACCAATTGATCCTTCGTAAGATTATCAACAGTAATCTCAGGATTAATAACTGCAGCCATTGCAACAACAGCTACTTGATGACTAACCAATTCTCCCGCTTGAGCTGCATCCAGCTTCTCTTCTGCAAACACATCGGAGTTACCAATGTCAGCTTGTCCACCGGATACTTGAGTCAATCCTGTACCGCTACCTCCACCTTGCACTTGGATAGAAACCTTTGGATTTTGATCCATGAACTTCTTGGATGCCTGATCCACTAGAGGTTGAAGTGCGGAAGAACCAACAGCCAGGATAGAACCGGACAGTTCGGAGGATGCCTCATTACCCGAGCCCTCATTAGTAGTACCTGGAGCATCCGCGGAGCCATTGGAATTTGTCGTGTTGTTTTGACCGCAGGCGGCCAATGTAAAAGTTAGTACTAAAGTCAAAACTAACATCAAACTCTTTTTCATTGTTAAGGTTTCCCCCTTGTTTGTTTATAACTTGATTATAGAAACCGATTATCAAACCCATGTATGAGTTTTGTAAACTCTGTGTAAAAAATAATTAATACCCGCCTCTTCCACTTAACGTGAATTAAACGGGTATTAATTATTCTAATTTCGAAATTATTTTTTCATTCATTAAATTAGCTTGCATCAGAGGTGTTGCGAAGGCACATCTTGACCGTCCAACCTCCAAGGATAGCCCCCAAGACGCCAAGCGCACTTACAATCACGACTAAATTATACGATTGCCAGTGAAACAGAAAGCCAATCCCACTCCCCAATGTCGTGCCTGCAAGAAATCCAAGCGCCCTTCCGGCCAGGCTGTTCCATTTCATGAATGTAGCCTCCCTCCAATGTCTCCAAATTTGCCTTAATTACATGGGTTCTGACGGATCGTTGCTTTTCGATAGCAGTCCCTTCAATTCCTTCATAAACATATTAATATCTTTGAACTGTCGATATACCGAAGCAAATCTGACATAAGCAACTTCATCTACCGGATACAGCTGCTCCATAATAAGCTCCCCAATTTCGCGGCTTTCTACCTCAGCATTTGCAGTATGACGAAGAGATCTCTCTGCGGCCGAGACAATGGACTCCAACTGATCCACAGATACGGGCCGCTTCTCGCATGCACGGATCAAACCGCGAAGCAGCTTCTCGCGATTGAACTCCTCGCGACTGCCGTCCTTCTTTATTACGATCAGCGGCATTTCCTCCACCATTTCAAATGTCGTGAACCGGCGGCTACACTTCTCACACTCCCGCCTGCGACGGATAGATCGGTTCTCGTTAGCTGGTCTTGAGTCAAGCACCTTTGTCCCCGAATAATCACAATATGGGCATTTCAAAGTGCTCTTACCCCCTTTTTATTAAGAAATTTGGTTAAGCTACCCCACTGACTATTAGATTTGTTGAACAATACCAATAAATAACTAAAAAAAACGTAATGAAGATGACAAGTTCGGTACATAATACTTTTACCAACCACAAGGAGGTGAACATATCATGGCCCAAAATAATAACTCTTCAAATAACCTAGTGGTTAGACAAGCTTCCGGAGCATTGGAGCAAATGAAATATGAAGTAGCTCAGGAACTTGGCATCTCTTTTCCACAAGACGGATATGCGGGTAACCTGACTTCTTACGAAAACGGATCGATTGGTGGCTACATCACCAAGCGTTTGGTAACGATTGCCGAGCAACAGTTGGCAGGTCAATTCCAATAATTATGACTAACTGATCTCAGAAGCATTGGTTCAGGCCCAGCCTGTCCAATGCTTTTCTATCATGAAAGAAACGACACTCGTTACAGATCATCGTAAACGTCAGAATATTGATCATAGTAATGAGTAACTCTTTGCACATAATGTCTAGTTTCGCCAAAAGGAATATTTTTAACAGATTCAAGCCTTCCGTCCCACTTGCCACTGCGCAGCCAATTACGGACATTCGTCGGCCCTGCATTATATGCCGCAATCATGGCGATTTCGTTCCCCTCAAATTGTTCATAGAGGGACTTCAAGTACCAGGTACCAATCGCAATATTGGCATCACTTTCTTCTTTTACCTTATCTAGGGAGATATCTGGTAGCTTTGATTGTTCGATTACCCATTTGGCTGTTTCCGGCATAATCTGCATAATGCCAAGCGCACCTTTTCTAGATTCAGATCCTGTCTTGTAATTGCTCTCCACCCGGATAATCGCCGCAACCATCAAAGGATCAAGATCATGCTTCTGTGCATGCAGCTTAATTTCCTCTTTATAGTAAATCGGATAAAATACGGCCAGCCACTTGGAGTTAAAAAATAAAATAACGGTAAACCCGAGAAACAACAAAAGCAGTACTCTCTTTTTACGAAGCCACTTCATAAGCCCTTGTTCCGCCAAAAATCTTCAATCTGTAATTCCGTCTTGTCCAATCCGAGGCTATTATCCACCAAAATATCCGCCCTCTCCTTCTTCCTTTCAATGTCTAGCTGGGCTCCTACTCTAGCCTCCGCCTGTTCTAATGTTAGTCCGTCTCTTTGCATCAGCCTCTTAAGCTGCATCTCACGAGGCACATAAACCACCATCACTTGCTCAAACATCGACTCCAGCCCGGATTCATACAGCAGCGGTATGTCCACGACGATGAGACAGCCGGGCTGAGCAGCCTCATAATTAGCCATCCGCATCTTTATTTCCGAACGAATGGCCGGATGGGTAATCTCATTAAGCACCTTACGCTCCTTGGGATTGGAGAAGACGATCTCGCCTAACTTTTTACGATTTAATGTTCCATCCTCTTGAATTATGCCTGCACCAAAACGCTTCCGTACCTCAAGCAGCACCGGATGTCCTGGTTCCATGACCTCTCTGGCGATGACATCAGCATCAATTAATATTGCACCCCGTTCGACTAACATTTGGGAGACCGTGCTTTTACCTGTTGCGATTCCGCCTGTCAGTCCGATATTCATCCATTCACCTCTTTAATACGGATTTGCTCGATTTGCTTCATTCTATGAATGCTATTCGTTAACCTGGCAATTAGGGCAATAGTGAGTGCCCCTTCCGCCGACTACGATTTTCTCGATGGGATGTCCACAATTCATGCATGGCTCATCCTTACGCCCGTAAATTTGCAGCGAGTGCTGGAACATGCCCATTTCACCCTGCCCGTTAACATATGACTTTATCGAGGAGCCACCAGCTTCTACCGCATCGTTCAAAGTTGTGAGAATCGCTTCATGGAGCGAAACCCATTCTCGATCAGACAGTGTATTCGCTGGGCGTTCCGGATGAATCCCCGCCCGAAACAAAGCTTCATCAACATAAATATTTCCAAGCCCTACCACATATTCCTGATTTAGCAGCGCGACTTTGATCTTCGTTGACCGTTTAAACAATATATCCCGAAGCACAGTTGATGTAAATGTCTCTTCCAGCGGCTCAAGCCCAAGCTTCATTAAGGGTTTCTCCTTGAACTCCTCGCCGGGAAGGAACAGATGCATCGTGCCGAATTGCCTGACATCCTTATATCTAAGCTCCGTACCATCGGTAAACCGGAAGATGACATGCGTATGCTTCTCTACTTCATCATTCTGATCATATACCCCATACCGACCTTCCATTCGCAAGTGGGACACCAAAACAAGCTGATCCATAATAATTCTCAAAAATTTCCCACGGCGGCCAACATCTACAATAGTATGACCTGCCAGTTCCATTTCGAATCGTCTAATATCGTCGGGACGCTGGATAATTCGCGGCAGCAACACCTTCACCGATTCAATCGTCTTGCCGACGATGAGACCGGACAACGTGCGCCGCACGGTCTCGACTTCCGGCAGCTCCGGCATATTCTTTCACCTCAAATTTTAACTGTATTGCTCCTTAACTTTTGTGATCGGTAGTGATCAAAAGCGACTTTTTGAACTACCTTCTCAATCAAGGTTCATAACGTCGATTTTCAGCACCGAGAAGGTTGCGTAAACCCGAAGAAGGAGGAGCGGAGTGTAGGAGAAGCCTACATGAGCACCACACTTCGAGGGTGAACGCAAGATTCGACGCCGAAACCACTTCCAGAGTTACTTCGTGATCAAAAGCGACTTTTTGAACTACCTTTTCAATCAAGGTTCATAACGTCGATTTTTAGCACCGAGAAGGTTGCGTAAACCCGAAGAAGGAGGAGCGGAGTGTAGGAGAAGCCTACATGAGCACCACACTTCGAGGGTGAACGCAAGATTCGACGCCGAAACCACTTCCAGAATTACTTCGTGATCAAAAGCGACTTTTTGAACTACCTTTTCAATCAAGGTTCATAAAGTTGCTTTTCAGCACCGAGAAGGTTGCGTAAACCCGAAGAAGGAGGAGCGGAGTGTAGGAGAAGCCTACATGAGCACCACACTTCGAGGGTGAACGCAAGATTCGACGCCGAAACCACTTCCAGAGTTACTTCGTGATCAAAAGCGACTTTTTGAACTACCTTCTCAATCAAGGTTCATAACGTCGATTTTTAGCACCGAGAAGGTTGCGTAAACCCGAAGAAGGAGGAGCGGAGTGTAGGAGAAGCCTACATGAGCACCACACTTCGAGGGTGAACGCAAGATTCGACGCCGAAACCACTTCCAGAATTACTTCGTGATCAAAAGCGACTTTTTGAACTACCTCTTATTATTTGGCTTCATACCAGTTGATTCCGCTGCTAACCTCCGCCTTCAAAGGCACCGACAGCTTCAACGCCTTCTCCATCGTTTCCGGCACAAGCTTATTCATCGTCTCCAATTCCTCCGGCGGCACCTCAAATACCAGCTCATCATGTACCTGCAGCAGCATCCGGCTCTTCAGTCCATGCTTTCGCATCACCTCGTCCATCATGACCATAGCGAGCTTAATAATATCCGCAGCAGTGCCTTGAATCGGCGTATTCATCGCCGTACGCTCCGCAAATGAACGCAGATTAAAATTGGAGGCGTTAATTTCCGGTAAGTAGCGTCTGCGTTCAAGCAGCGTAGTCACATAGCCATCGCGCTTCGCCTCCTGAACGATTTCATCCATATAACGGCGCACCCCTTGGAATGCCTCAAAATATTGCTCAATAAAATGTGCGGCTTCCTTCCGAGTAATATGCAGGTTCTGAGACAATCCATAATCACTGATGCCGTAAACAATTCCAAAGTTGACTGCCTTTGCGGAACGGCGCATATTGGCATCTACTTGGTCTTGGGTTACACCAAACACGTCCATCGCCGTTTTCGTATGGATGTCCATATCATGCAGGAATGCTTCCTGCAAGCCCTTATCATCGGAAATATGCGCGAGAACCCGCAGTTCAATCTGCGAATAGTCCGCAGCAAGAATATGCCAGCCCTCTTCCGAAGGCACGAATACCTGTCGAATTTTTCGTCCTTCTTCAAGACGGATTGGAATGTTCTGCAAATTCGGAAATTGACTGCTAAGTCTTCCGGTCGCCGCGATCGTCTGCCGATAGTACGTATGAACTTTCCCGGTGTCTGGACGAATCTCCTTGAGTAATCCTTCTACATAAGTCGATTTCAGCTTGGCCAACTGACGATACTCCAATATAAATTGAACAATCTCATGATATGGGGCCAGCTTATCCAGTACTTCAGCATCAGTGGAGTATCCCGTTTTCGTCTTCTTCACGACTGGAAGCTCCAGCTTATCAAATAAAACTTCACCCAATTGCTTGGGAGAGTTCAAATTGAACTCCAGACCAGCAAGTTCATAAATCCGGGTCTCCAGCTTCTCAATCTGCGCTTCAAATTCCCTGCCCAGCTCAGCCAGCGCCTCACGGTTAACAGCAATGCCTTGCTTCTCCATATCTGCCAAAATACGCGACAGTGGCATTTCCAACTCGTAAAAAAGGCGATTCATTTCATTCTTCTTCAGCTCTTCCTTCTGGAGCGGAATCAGGCGCAGCATTGCCAGCCCTTTACGAGCTAAATGACGACTAAGTGTCTCCTGATCTGGAATTTTGAATTTTGCCCCTTTTCCATATACCTCATCATCCGATGGCACAGACGGCAGTTTATATTTGGCGGCCAATCCGCTGATCGTCTGGTTATTGTCCGTCGGATCAAGCAAATACGCCGCCAATTGAATGTCATGCTCTGCCCCGGCGAACGAGATCTCTTGCCAATACAGTGCTAAATCCGCTCGGTGCAAGTCATAACCGGCCTTTGGATGTTGCGGATCCGCAAGCCATTCCCGAATCGGCTTCGCCGCTTCACTTAACAGAAATTCGTTGGATACGAAGAAATGTTGTTCCTCGGTGGACAGAATGAGCCCCATCACCTCGGCCTGATGCGGATTGTCCCCGTGAGATTCCACATACATCACTTCAATCTTTGGCAGTTGCTTCACAAGCTCTGTTAGAGTTGTGTCGTCAACAACCGTCACATCGACTTCTTCCAGCTCTACTGAACCATCAGCCGCTTCGGAAGCCTCAGTCCCTTCACCAAAAGCTAATCGTTCAAGCAAGGATTTAAACTCTAGCTTACGCAGCATCGGCGCCGCCTTTTCTTCTTTTAGGCCCCGAAAAATCATATCGTCAAAAGAACGATCAATCGGAACCTCACGGTGAATCGTAGCAAGTCGCTTGCTCAGCCGCGCATCCTCTGCATGCTGAACTAGGTTTTCCTTCATCTTGCCCTTCAGCTCGTCCGTTCGCGCAAGCACCTCTTCTACGGAGCCGAACTGATGGAGCAGCTTCAGTGCCGTTTTCTCTCCAATTCCCGGAACGCCGGGTATGTTATCCGAAGCATCGCCCATAAGACCTTTTAAATCGATAATTTGCTCCGGAATAAGACCGTATCTCTCCTTGATTTCTTGTGGTCCATAAGGTTCGACCTCACTGATCCCCTTACGGGTTAATGCCACCTTAACCTTATCGCTGACCACTTGAAGCATATCCTTGTCACCAGTTACGACGAGTACCTCTTTACCAGCCTCTTCAGCCTGCTTGCTGACCGTGCCGATAATATCATCCGCCTCATAACCGGGCTGCTCAAACCAGCATATTCCGAAGCTGTCCAGCAGCTCACGTGTTAACGGAAACTGCTCGGTCAATTCAGACGGCGTTTTCTCGCGGCCCCCTTTATAATCCTCATAACCTTCGTGGCGAAAAGTAACTTTCCCTGCATCAAATGCGACCATAATATGACTCGGTTTCTCATCTTGAATAAGTCTCAACAACATATTGGTAAATCCGTATACAGCGTTCGTATGTAAACCACTTGAATTATTCAGCGGCGGCATGGCAAAGAACGCCCGGTAAATAATACTATTCCCGTCAATTAAAATTAATTTTTCCATACAGCACCTCGTTCTTCAACATACTCCTGACTATTATTCTAACACATGCTCCCCGGATATATAAAAACAATACGTCAACTCCATGAAGTTATTTCAGGCAGGCTTATAAAATGCACTTGAGTTTTGATGATACCTAAAGCATGAACAAACGCAAACAGCAAAGCACCGGAACATTCCGGCGCTTTGCTGTTTCAGCATTTTATTCATATTAGAGCACTATTGATTCAGGTCAGGTCGATGCCCCGTTACAAGATAAACGGTGCTCTCCCCGATATTCGTAGCATGGTCTGCAATGCGCTCAATATATCTTCCTACAAGCGTAAGCAGCATCACCTGCTGTACAGAATCTGGATGACTAATGACGATCGAATACAGCTCGTTGATCATTTGACTATACAGATGATCGACCTCATCGTCATCCTTAGCCATCTTATAAGCCAAATCCGTATTTTCATCCAAATAGGACTGCAGTGATTCTTCCACCATAAGTTCCACAAGTTCTGCCAACTTCGGAATATCTACCAGCGGTTTAATCAGCGTCTGTCCACTCAAACGTAATGTCACCTTAGCGATATCCACCGCTAGGTCTCCCATACGCTCCAAATCGCTGGATATTTTAAAGGCAACGATAATCCGACGGAGATCTTTAGCTACAGGTTGCTGCGTAACAATCAATCTGGAGCCGATGTCCATCACTTCTTCTTCCATTTTGTTCAACTTTAGATCTTGCTCAATAACCTCTGTGGCTTTGCTTGAATCCATGGATTGCAGCGATAAAATGGAATCCCTAAGAGCACACTCCACATGCTCTCCCATTTCCCTCAACAACTGCCGCAGCTCCTCCAAATTTTGATCGAACTCTCTTCTTTGGATCATATCTCACTGCTCCCTTCTGTTAACCAAAACGTCCTGAAATGTAATCTTCGGTGCGAGAATCCTGTGGTGTCGAGAACAGTTTTCGAGTATCGTCTGACTCTATAATTTCACCACTCAGGAAAAAAACGGTTCGATCGGAAACCCGAGCCGCTTGATGCATGTTATGAGTGACCATAACGATGGTATACCTATCTTTTAATTCTTGAACCAAATCTTCAATCTTCAGTGTAGAAATGGGATCGAGCGCTGAAGTAGCTTCATCCATCAGCAGGATGTCAGGCTGTACAGCGATGGCCCTGGCGATGCAAAGCCGTTGCTGTTGGCCACCGGACAAACTAAGCGCGGAACGTTTTAGAAAATCCTTGACCTCATCCCACAATACCGCTTGACGAAGGCTCTGTTCGACAATCTCATCCAACTTTTCTTTATTTTTTACGCCATGAAGACGGGGGCCGTAGGCAACATTATCATAAATCGATTTCGGAAAAGGATTCGGCTGCTGAAACACCATGCCGACCTGCTTACGTAAAGTCTCTACCTCTACATCGTCGCTGTATATATCTTTACCGCCAATTAGCACAGATCCCTCGATTCGCGTGTTTGGAATCATGTCGTTCATCCGGTTGAGCGTCCGCAACAATGTAGATTTTCCGCATCCCGACGGCCCGATAAATGCGGTAATAGCTTTCTCCGGAATATCCAGGGACATATTCTTTAGCGCCTGAAATTGATCGTAATACAAATTCAATTTATCAATATGGATGATTGGTTCCATGTCATTTCTCCTTCATATCTCAGCAGCATACTGACAACAAACTGTAGGTCAATTATTAGTAACTATCAAACTTTAGACATAAAACCATTTTACCTTATCTATGTAAAAGATATTACCCCGAAATGTTAACGTAGTGTAAAAAATGTTTTCCGTACATTAACGCACCAGCGTTGTTTGTATGTTTTATTTTACTGCACAATGTTCATTGTTCCCCAGATAATTGCTCTAATTCATGAAGCACATTTTCTGTTTTCAAAGCTGCATTTCCTGCAGTCTCGTACACATCCCGGCCACTGGATTCTACACTTCGTACTGATTCAACAAGCATTTTAAAAGTATGATCCGCACTGTTCACACGATCGTGACTGAGCTGCATTTCCTGCGTGGTCAAGGATGAAGCATCTGCCGTTTGCCGAACAAGTCCGCTGACGATGTTGAGGGTTGAACCGATTTCATCCGAAAACTGCTTGGTTTGGAGTGCCAGCTTTCTAATCTCGCTAGCGACGACCGCAAAACCTCTTCCATGCTCGCCAGCATGAGCCGCCTCAATCGAAGCATTCATCGCAAGCAAACTGCTGCGATCCGCCAAGTCCCGTATCGAGGCTGCGATTGACGAAATATTGTCAGCATGCTGAAGTAACACCGCCACCTGCTCCGCTTGGGATTTTGTCAGAGACAGTACGCGAGTAAACGAGGCTTGTACCGTCTCGAGCTCAGACCGGCCTGCTGTCGCAAAGTCGCTCATCTCCTCCGACTCCCGCAAACTACGTTCGGCAGTAAGGGACACCTCTTTAACCAATCGGTCGATTTCAAGCACACTGATCTGACTTTCTTGGACAATCGCTTCGCGAATTTGGTCAGCTTCCAGCTGTAGTTCCCTCGACATTAACATAAGATCTTGAACCGTCATAACACCTCTGAACTTTCCTTCCTCCGTTAAAATCAGGCTATCATAGAACACGACGGCCTCCCGCTTTAACGCTGAATCGATGAGCTGCCCTGGCGAGGTACTTATCTCCGCGATTAGTGGCGATTTCTCCGCAAACATCAAAGCCGGCCTTTCATAAAATAAATCCGCGGCAAAACGCCCAGCCAAATGACGATAAAAGGTATCCCTCATCAAAAGGCCCAACGGCCTGTTCGAATGATCGCACACAATAATGCAAGGAATTCCCTTGTCCTTTTGAAAGATCTTCAAAACACCAAGACAGGATTCGTTAGAATCGACTTTTGGCACAGTTCGGCAATAAAATTCCGTCTTCACCACACAGCTTCGATCCTTCTTCCCCCCGGATGCCTTATCTCCCTTGTCATTCCTGTGCTCCTTGTGTTCCTTCACATGGACTGCAGCTGCACCACGATCAATCGTATTATTTTCCCGTTCAGCGACGGCCTGATTAACCACATTCACCACTCCCCCATCACGTACCTGCTCTTTCCTCTTATCTATCTCTGAATGCATCATAGAAGAAATTTGTTATGCACATGTCAACGGTACTTTGGGCCTATGTTAAATGTTTTACAATCCGGCAAACTTTAGACGTATATTCCAGAATTGCTTCTTTATTGACCTAGGTCATAAAAAGAAAGCCCTCTTAGACCTTCCCACAAAAAAAAAAGGCCCTGATCGATCAGAGGCCAATTTATATTTTATTACTCAGGCGATATGGTTGATGTCTTCTTCTTATTAACAACGAGCTTATAACCGACTCCGCGAATAGAATCAATATATACCGATCCGGGATCAAGCTCCAGCTTCTTACGCAACGAGCTCACATGAACATCCACGGTTCGCTGCCCGCCAATATAGTCAAAGCCCCATACCGCATTCATCAAGTCGTCCCGCGTCATAACTACACCCGGTTTGCGAGCCAAGTACAGCAGAACTTCAAATTCTTTCGGGCGCAACGTGATCTGTTCGTTCCCCAAGGTCACTTCATATTTCTCCGGGTAAATGACAAGATCGCCTAGCGTAATTTGGGAACCCACTTCTTGAGGCACCGACTTCCTCTCCGACTCATCCAGTCCCGAGGATCTTCTCAGCACCGCTGCTACCCGAGCTAACAGCTCAGCTACGCCAAAAGGCTTCGTAATATAATCATCTGCTCCCGATTTTAAACCTTGAACGACTTCCTGTTCCGCATTCTTCGCAGTTAGCATAATAACGGGTGTCTTCACACCTTCATTCCGAAGCCTTGACATGATTTCGAACCCGTTCATGCCCGGCAGCATCAAGTCCAGCAAAATCAAATTAAAATCATTTTTCAATGCCGTTTCCAATCCAGACTGCCCATGCTCTTCAACTACGACTTCATAACCTTCACTTGATAGATTATAAGATAGAAGCCTCGAAAGCGTTGGCTCATCCTCAATAACTAACAGCCGTTGCGTCATAGTACCCCCCATTTTCTAGTCCTGCATAATGGATGTCGACGAATCATGACAAGCCCAGCATATCACGGCATTGTTAACGTAGTGTAAAATTTTCAGCAAATTTCACTCTGGTCATGATTTTTAATTCTCATTTTTCATTTGATGCTAATTTCTATACGCTTTTGTTAATCAATCTATCGGATGCATGAGTGGCAGATCTAGTATAAACGAAGTACCTTCGCCCACTCTACTCTCCACCCGAATCGCGCCCCGATGGAGTTCTACCAAGTGCTTCACAATAGATAATCCCAGCCCTGTGCCTCCAGAACCCCGAGAACGTGCTTTATCTACTCTGTAAAAACGCTCAAAAATCCGCGGCAAGTCCTTCCTTGGAATGCCAATACCCGTATCGCTAACTGAGAATCGAATGATCTCTTGCTCCCCACCTTCATGCAGAACCTTAGCACCAATGCTTACTCTACCGCCTTCGGGTGTGTAGTTGATCGCATTGGATATCAAATTCATGAAGATTTGCCGAAGACGATCCTCATCTCCCTCGATAAATAAATGCTCCGGTATTTCCTGTAACAAAACAATCGATTTCTTGTTCGCCGCCGGAAGAAGCACCTCGGTGACACTGTCAAGCAGTTCTTTTAAATGAATCGGAGCATATTCCAAGGGAACACGCTTGGATTCAATCTTAGATAATTCCAGAATATCCCCAATCAAGCGATTTAACCGATCGGATTCATCATAAATAATCTGCAGGAAAGAGCGAATCGTATCGGTATCCTTAACTCCCCCCGACAACAATGTTTCGGCAAAGCCTTTTACAGCTGCAATCGGTGTTTTAAGTTCATGAGAGACATTCGCAACGAATTCGCTGCGCATCCTCTCCAATCGGCGAATGTCGGTCACATCCTGCAATAAGAACAGCATTCCCCGGTAACTGCCACTATCTTCACTCATCGGAACACCGTCAAATTGAAGAATTTTCTCTTCTGGATCGTACACATTACGTTCTTCCTGCAAGTATTCCTTATGCTGAATACCTTCCTCCACGAACTTCATGAACTCGTAATTCCGCTTCAGAATCGAATAGGGCTTGCCTAGGAGCTGATCTCCCCTCAAATGCAGAATCCGCTCCGCCTCTCGGTTTACAAGCGCAATATGCCCACCGGAATCCACCATCACAATTCCTCCGGTCATGTTGGCAAGAACACTTTGCATCAAGTCTTCATTGTCCCTAATCCACTTTAGCTGCTGCTGCAAACTATCTGCCATACCGTTAATGGCGGAGGCCAACTGACCAATCTCATCCTTGCGCTGCAGCTTTACCCGTGCGTCGTAGTCCAGACCGGAAATTCGATTAGCTACACGCGTGATATGCTCCAACGGCTTGGTCAGTCCGCTTGCGATCCGATAGCTAAGAAGCGCTGCTGCCAGGAACAGAATGATCAGCCCCCCGGCCATCCATACCCATCCACGGTTCATCCCTTCATCTATGGCGCTTAGGCTCATCGATAAGCGAATATACCCTTCGAAGCCTTCGTCCGAATACACCTTGTGCGCGACATAAAGCATATCGACATCTAGCGTTTCGCTATGCCGGATTACACTGCCAAACTTCTCTTGAGAAGCAGACAGGATTTCCTCCCGATCTAAGTGGTTATCCATATCCGCGGCACTCTTCTCCGAATCTCCAACCACTCGCCCATCCAAATCGATGAAAGTAACGCGGGAATGGATGCGCCGTCCAAGCTCTTCGGCTTCCCTCGTATAGTACTCCAACACTTGTTGACTGTCATCAAGCGGTCGAAACGGGAAGGTATACTCCAACAAGTTAATTTCCCGAACCAAATTCTCTTCCAGCGCTCGGATATGCGAATCCTTGAAAACCTGTATCATAGATAGTCCCGCGGCAAGCATGGATATTCCGATCAAGCTCATCAAGATGATCGTCAGCCGTGTTCGAAACGTCTTCATGCTTATTTAAATACCGGCTCTTTGAATGCAGCCAGCCTCTCTAGCGAAGACTTCTCAACATCGGCATGCAGACTTTGCCCATGAGAATCCATCGTCACAATAGCGGCGAAGCCATCCACTTCCAAATGCCACATCGCCTCAGGAATGCCGAACTCCATGAAATCTACACCCTTAACTTTCTTAATGCACTCTGCATAATACTGAGCTGCACCACCGATGGCATTCAAATAGACACCGCCATGCTCTTGCAGCGCTTTAAGTGTCTTCTTACCCATACCGCCTTTACCAATAACCGCACGAATACCGAATTTCTTTATAATATCCCCTTGATAAGGCTCCTCGCGTATACTCGTCGTCGGCCCAGCAGCCTTAACATGCCAGCCCTGCTCATCCTGAAGCATAACCGGTCCACAGTGATAGATAACCGCACCGTTCAAATCAACCGGGGCATCATGATCCATCAAATATTTGTGGAGGGCATCACGACCCGTATGCATCTCACCTTTAATGACAACGACATCGCCAACCCTTAGACTGCGAATCTGTTCTTCCGTGATCGGAGTATGCAGAATTACTTCCCGGTTAGCCTTTAGAATTGTCTCTCCGGCTGCCGCTGAGGTGACCTCCTCACTCCCCTTGATCGCCACTTCGTCCCCGCGCTCGTACAGCCAATTCACAATTTCGCCGCTGGCCGGATCAATGGCTACACCTTGCCGTCTAAATGCCCAGCAGTTATAGGCGACAGATACAAAGAAACTAGCAGGAAGGCGATTCGCCGCCCCGATCTTGCAGCCAAGCAGCGTTACTTCCCCGCCAAACCCCATTGTTCCAATCCCCAACTTGTTCGCTTTATCCATAATGTACTCTTCTAGCTGTTGAAGCTCTGCGACTGGATTCACATCATCGGCTAAACGAAACAATTGTTGCTTGGCAAGCTCATATCCCGTAGTCCGGTCTCCACCTATGCCCACGCCGATAAATCCAGCACTGCAGCCCTGGCCCTGTGCCTGGTAAACCGCATGCAGAATACATTTGCGAATGCCATCCAGATCACGGCCCGCTCGCCCCAGCCCCTCTAGCTCGGTAGGCAGGCTATATTGAATATTTTTATTTTCGCAACCGCCGCCTTTGAGTATTAGACGGATGTCCACAACGTTCTCTTCCCATTGCTCAAAATGAATAACGGGCGTTCCCGGCCCCAAATTATCCCCGCTATTCTCTCCTGTCAACGAATCAACCGAGTTCGGACGAAGCTTGCCCTCTTTGGTCGCACGTTTGATTGCCGCCAGAATGCCCTTCTTCATCTCTATTTGATTCGCCCCGACAGGGGTATGCACAATAAAAGTAGGCATGCCTGTATCCTGACAAATCGGCGATACTTGTTCTTCTGCCATCTTAATATTCTGCGTGATCGTAGATAGAGCAAGGCCTGCTCTCGTATCCTGATTTTCCGCTAGCGTCCCCCGCTTTATCGCTCGCCGCACATCCGCAGGCAAATTCGTTGAAGTTTCCACAATAAGTTCATACACACTTTGTTCAAACTGCCGCATAATCCAAGATCCCCTCTCTTGTCTACAAGTAACTGATTGACACAAAATTGCCGCGAATCTTACAGTTGGATTAACTTGTTCGTTAGTCTTATAATAACATAAACGTAGTGACAGGTTGACATATTCTGTTCAAAATTACCGATCAAGAAGAGAGGTAGCTCACTGATGAATTTTCATTTCTCCGCCTATATGTATCGCCTTCGTTCCATTAAACGCTGGAGCTTGATGAGAAGCACGGCTACAGAGAATGTAGCCGAGCATTCCTTCCACGTAGCCTTATTGACCCACCTGCTCTGCGAAATAGGTAACCACTTGTTTGATAGGAGCCTAAATTCAGACCGCGCGGCAACATTTGCTTTATTTCATGATGCGACAGAAGTATTTACTGGTGATATCCCAACCCCTGTGAAGCACCATAACCCTAGGCTTCTTTCAAGCTTCCGCGAGATGGAAGAAATCGCAGCTGAACGGCTTTTATCCATGGTGCCTCCCGAACTGCAACAAACCTATGGACCTTTACTATCGCCAACAAAGCATGCAGGCTATAGTGCAGAAGACAACGAATTACTTAAGTATGTTAAAGCGGCCGACAGCTTAGACGCCTACCTGAAATGCGCTTGGGAGCTCACATCAGGCAACCGCGAATTCGCTGTAGCCAGAGATCAGTTATTGGAAAAACTGGACCGACTTCATCTTCCGGAGATCGATTATTTTCTTCAACATTTGGCCCCCAGCTTTGACATGACGCTTGATGAGCTATCCGAACAAGTTTAAGCCCGTCCGTCATTCACCATAATAAGAATAATCGCCCCCAGGATAAGCGGCCGACTTGCGTGTAGCACACTCCTTGAGGGCGATTTATTGGCTTCCTATAGCTATCTTAAATCCAAACGAGAGAATGACTATCCATTCACGATCTCCCCGCCGTTAATATGCAGCACTTGCCCGCTGATGTAAGACGAATCATCACAACCCAGGAACACATACGCTGGAGCTAACTCCTCTGGCTGACCAGGTCGCTGCATTGGTGTATTCCCTCCGAACTGAGCCACCTGTTGCCGATCAAAGGTTGAAGGTATGAGCGGTGTCCAGATCGGCCCAGGAGCCACAGCATTTACACGTATTCCTTTCTTGCCGACGATATTCATAGAGAGAGCCCGTGTAAAACTGACGATCGCTCCTTTCGTTGCCGAGTAATCAATCAACTGCGGATTTCCTCGGTATGCAGTTACAGAGGTCGTATTAATAATCGCGCTGCCCTTCTTCAAGTGAGGCATCGCAGCCTGCGTTACGAAGAACATCGCAAAAATATTCGTTCGGAACGTCTTCTCCAACTGTTGGGCTGTAATATCGGTTATCTCCTCCTGTGGGTGCTGCTCTGCGGCGTTATTAATCAGAACATCCAGCCCGCCAAGCTGATCGACCGTTTGCTGTACAGCCTGCTTGGCAAAGGACTCATCACCCAAATCCCCGGATATGAGCACGCACTTCCGTCCCTCCTGCTCGACCTCTTGTTTCGTCCGGTTCGCATCTTCATTCTCGTTTAAATACACGATAGCCACATCAGCGCCCTCTTTGGCATAAGCAACCGCCACGGCCCGGCCAATCCCGCTGTCTCCACCTGTAATCAGCGCTACCTTGCCTTCCAGTTTGCCCGCTGCTTTATAGTTCCCTTCATACTTCGGACGCGGAATCATTTCTTCCTCAATTCCGGGCCGCTGATTCTGATGCTGCGGAGGCATGGTTTGCTTACCTTGTCCATTTCCTGACATGCTGCATTCTCCTTCCTCGCCGGTGTATTCATTTCCTGACCTTCTTTAGAATAACCCCTGTTCTTCGCCTTATCCGCCTACCTGCAATCATGCGTCTCAAGGGCTTAATCAAATGGAAATTACCACAACGAGCCTGGGTTTAAACAAAGGAGAAGGAATTACAGCAAGATATCAAACCGGTTTGCGAACCAGATCGAGTCATATTGGCGAAGCTTCAGATACCTCTCTCTAGCCTCATCAAATTCTGCTTGAGCGGCGCTGACATCATGCTCTCCATCACATGTCAATACCAATTCACGGGTCTTAACAATAATTTCTTCTTCGAAATGTATCCGAGTTAAGTTGATCACATCATTGCCCCAATAAGCAACCCGCTCATCCGGAGGATAATTATACCTGAATACCAGCGTCAGACATATGCCGGGGACGTGATAACACACGCGCCCAAGCAGCCAGCTTCTTATAGAAAACTCTGCTGTCTCTATTTCCTTCGTAAAAAAACCGCTTAACAGCCCACCCAGCTCTTGGAAGGTTTGAAGACTTACGGCAAAACAATCCGAGGATAGCCAAGGAATATCATCTTGCTCCGACACGGCAGGAAAATTATAAATCGACGCAAGCAGCCCACCCGCTGGAAACTCGCAGCGCTGTACATTGTCCGAACGGCCTTGTGCCGTAAATGACGGTGAAGTGCAATCCGCCCTTCCCTGCTGGATCGGTTCCAGCAGAGCCTCCATCCAGCCATCTTCAAAATAAAGTCTGGGGCTGCAAAAAATCAAATAACTCCCCAGGGCATGGGAAGCTGCCAGTTGCCTGGAGGATATCCCACTTTGCGCTTTGAATTTGCGAAGCGGCTTATCAAATTTGTAGTGAATTAGAAAATCACAACAGCCGTCCACAGAGCCCTCGTCAACGATGATGACTTCATAGCTATAAGCGACACGAGATACCTTCATGGATTCTAGCGTTGTCTGTAAATCAATTCCTTCGTTCTGCACCGAAATAATGACGGATACAAGAATAGGTTGAGCAGACATGGTTTCTCTCCTTATAAATGGAAATAATAAAATACGGAATGGAAATTGAGATAATTTTAATCATTGATTACATATTAACCCATTTAACACTTGGAGTAAATACAAACAAAACTAATAGTATATTATCTTTACCTCTCATACTCACTATGGTTAATTACAGGAGGGGTGTTATGGATTACAGATCATTGGGTAAAAGGCTTCGTCAGGAACGTCATAAAATGCATTTGACCCAGGAAAAACTTGCTGAGAAGATTGAGGTTTCCGATGCGTACATAGGTCAAATTGAGCGAGGCGAAAGAAGCTTATCGTTAGAAACTCTTGTTAAGCTAGCAAATCAATTAGGTGTCACGGTCGATTACTTGCTTCACGATTCCATCGAAATCAATGACGACCATTTCCTGAACCAAATCAACCAGATTATGATTCACCGTTCACCGAAGGAGAAGCAATTGGCGTTAGACACAATCAAGATGATATTTACCCACTTAGACGATATGCAAAGTGACAAAGATTCCTGATATTCCCATACTTAAATTAGTTCGCCGTTACATGAAAAAAACCTCTGATTTTCGAAAATTCGAAAATCAGAGGTTTTCATATTTCTTTCATATTTCTTTAGACCACTATCACATTAAATAATTGTCGAATAAACCATCAAGAAAGATATCAGGATCACGCTAACAGATAACAACATGCCTAAAGTACGGAGCTTGCCAGCCTCTGCTGTGATCTTTTTATTCTCGCGAATGCTTCCGATCGCCTGCTTCAATGGTTTAGCCATGACTCCGCCAAGTGCGCCAATGACAAGGAAGAGAATGACCACGACAACCATCCAAAGCACGGAATAATTTCCTTTACCGACCAAGTAACCGCCAGTCAACAACTGGATGACTAATCCGATTTGAGCAAAGCGATTTAATGATTTAACCGCGGAGAGCGTTCCTTCTTGAGCAGCTAAGGATAATTTACTGACCGCACCGAATACAAATGGCAGAACTAAGTAAAAACCAAGAGCCATAGCACCGATAATGTGAAGAAAAAGCATAACCTGAAACATGAACTAACCGCCTTCCATTTGTCAATTAATTTTATCACTATCCTAAATCCTATTATAGCTGTCAGGAAGTCAAACGTCTATCAATGTAAGTTCTTCTCAGAACTCTCCACGCTAAAAAAAGAGCAAACCTGCTCCTAGAAGAGGTTTGCTCTTTACTAATCATTTTATAAGTTATTAAAATTTAACCTTGGACAACTGCGATAACATTGCGTACCGAGTCCGCAGATTTGTCAAGCGCGGCCTTCTCATCCGCCGTCAATTCCAGCTCAAACACTTTCTCAATGCCATCGCCGCCAAGAATAGCAGGAACGCCCATGAACAGATTGTCATAACCATACTCGCCTTCAAGCAGAGCGATGACCGGCAGAACCCGTTTCTTATCCTTC
The DNA here is from genome assembly GCF_003931855.1 of Paenibacillus lentus. Taxonomy (NCBI): domain Bacteria; kingdom Bacillati; phylum Bacillota; class Bacilli; order Caryophanales; family Paenibacillaceae; genus Paenibacillus; species Paenibacillus lentus. The sequence goes on from NZ_CP034248.1 coordinate 4,314,634, forward strand.
AGGATCGCCTCCGTCATTTGGACAAGCGAGGCAGCTGGTGCATAGTATGCACTGCCACTGCCCAGCAAATTGACAATTTCCCCGCCGCCCACACGTGTGCGCTGAACGATCGCTTCGATGCGTTCTTTGGAAATCAGCGTGTCGATGGGAATGCCCCCGACGCTGGAGTATCGTACTAACGGTACCATATCGTCGCCATGGCCGCCAAGCACAAAGCCGCGAACGTCTTCGACCGATACGTTGAGCTCTTGTGCGATAAATGTGCAGTAACGAGCCGTATCGAGAACTCCAGACTGACCGATAACGCGATTTTTAGGGAAGCCTAGTGTTTGATAAGCCGCATAGGTCATCGCATCAACCGGATTACTTAATATAATGACGATGGAATTCGGGCAATACGTCTTCACGTTCTCACACACCGAACGAATGATTCCTGCATTCGTACTTACAAGGTCATCGCGGCTCATTCCCGGCTTGCGAGCAATTCCTGCCGTAATGATCACGATATCGGAATCGGCAGCATCCTCATAGGTCGATGTTCCTACAATGTTACTGTCGAACCCCTGAACAGGACTAGCTTCCAACATATCTAGCGCCTTACCCTTCGTCGGATTCTCCAATTGTGGAATATCCAACAAAACGACATCACCAAGCTCCTTTTGTGCCAGCATAAGCGCAGTGGTCGCGCCGGTAAATCCGGCGCCGACAACTGTGATTTTGTTTCGACGAATGGCCACGTTAATCAAGACCTCCTACATTACATGTTTTTGATGACTTGATCCGCAAATTCAGAACATTTTACTTCAGTAGCGCCCTCCATCAAGCGTGCAAAGTCATAAGTAACAGTTTTATTGTTAATCGATGTCTCAAGTCCTTTGTAAATAAGATCTGCTGCTTCCTGCCAGCCCAGGTGCTCAAGCATCATAACACCAGACAGAATGACAGATCCAGGGTTTACAACATCCTTATCTGCATATTTAGGAGCCGTACCGTGCGTTGCTTCAAAGATCGCGTGTCCGGTAACATAGTTGATGTTCGCACCTGGCGCAATGCCGATCCCGCCTACTTGAGCCGCAAGCGCATCAGACAGATAGTCGCCGTTCAGGTTCAATGTTGCGATAACATCGAAATCCGTTGGACGGGTTAATACTTGCTGCAGAGCAATATCCGCAATAGCATCCTTAATGATAATCTTGCCGCTGTCTTGAGCTTCTTGCTGAGCCTTGTTAGCAGCGTCCGTTCCAGACACTTCTTTGATCCGGTCGTACTCTGCCCATGTGAACACTTTATCGCCGAATTCCTCTTCCGCCACTTCGTAGCCCCAGTTCTTGAAGGCACCTTCCGTAAACTTCATGATGTTGCCTTTGTGTACCAGCGTTACGCTCTTACGGCCATGCTTGATCGCATATTCAACCGCAGCGCGTACAAGACGCTTAGAGCCTTCCGCAGACACGGGCTTAATTCCGATGCCGGAGGTTTCCGGGAAGCGAATTTTATTTACACCCATTTCATTTTGCAGGAACGAAAGCACCTTCTTCACTTCTTCGGTACCTTCCTGGTATTCAATACCTGCGTAGATATCTTCTGTATTCTCACGGAAGATGACCATATCTACCAACTCAGGACGTTTAACTGGGGATGGCACACCATTGAAGTAGCGCACAGGACGCAGACATACGTACAAATCAAGCTCCTGGCGCAGAGCCACGTTCAGGGATCGAATTCCACCGCCGATCGGCGTCGTAAGCGGGCCTTTGATCGCTACAATATACTCGCGGATTGCGGTCAATGTATCAGCAGGCAGCCACTCTCCGTATGTATTGTAGGCCTTCTCTCCAGCGAATACTTCGTACCAAGCGATCTTCTTGTCACCACCATAAGCTTTCTCTACAGCAGCATCTAGAACACGTTTGGACGCTTTCCAAATATCGCGGCCCGTACCATCGCCCTCAATAAATGGGATAACAGGATTGTTAGGCACCAATAGCTTGCCGTCCTGAATTTCAATTTTCTGCCCTTCTGTCGGCAGAGCAAATTTTTCTAGTTTCAACATATGAATGGTTTCCTCCTCATTTGAATTCGTAATACTTGTCCGGTCTCCATTCTATCATAAATTGAAGACCGGTTACCTATTTCTATTATCTCATATCAATTGGAATGTAACGTTGATTCGTTGGGCCGACATAGTCAGCGCGTGGACGAATGATCCTGTTGTCATCCAATTGCTCCAGAATATGAGCAGTCCAGCCAGATAAACGGCTGATGGCAAAAATCGGGGTAAACAGGTCGCTAGGAATACCCAGCAGCGTGTAAACCGATGCGGAGTAGAAGTCCACATTTGGCTTTAATCCCTTTTGTCCGGTTACAAGCTCTTCTACCTTCACGGAGATATCATACAAAGTGGAATCGCCCTTCAACACGCTAAGCTCGCGGGACATCTTCTGCAGATGCTTGGCACGAGGATCTCCGTTCTTGTATACACGGTGACCGAAGCCCATAATTTTCTCCCGATTATTCAGTTTGTTCTGAATGTAAGCTTCGGCCTTATCTAACGTGCCGATTTCGCTCAGCATATTCATGACGGCTTCATTCGCTCCCCCATGCAGAGGGCCTTTTAACGTGCCGATAGCCGAAGTAATTCCGGAATAGATGTCGGACAGGGTAGCAATGGTAACACGTGCTGAGAATGTAGATGCATTCAGCTCATGATCTGCATGAAGCACCAGTGCTTGATCTAAAGCGCGAACCGCAACCTCATCCGGCTTCTCTCCGGACAGCATGTAAAGGAAATTGTACGGAAGGGAGACATTTTTAAGCGGAGCAATCGGCTCCTTGCCATCCCGGATACGTGCGTAAGCAGCGATTAGTGTCGGTAGTTGAGCCTGAAGTTTAATCGCCTTCAACTGATTGCTCTCCCGGGAAATATCATTTGCTGTCTCATCATACAAAGCAAGAGCCGACACAGCGGTCCGCAGCACAGCCATCGTATTGGCGTTATTTGGATACAGCTTCATCTGCTCCAATACCGCTTCCGGTACTGCTGCATAATCACAAAGCTGCTGTTGCAGCTTCAACAATTGAGATTTCGTGGGTAATTTGCCGTACCAAAGTAAATAGGCAGTCTCTTCATAACTCGCCCGCTCTGCCAACTCATCGATATTAATTCCGCGATAGGCCAGAACGCCGTCATGAATGGAACTAATCGAGGATGTAGCCGCCACAATACCTTCGAGGCCCTTAGTAGCCGTCATAGTATATCTCTCCTTTGTAACGAAAATATAATAATCAAACTTGTGAATGAAAACATTTACATTTTAAAAGATTAAAATTTTTAAAATATGGCCGGAGTACGCCTAGATAATAACAAGCCGCACAAAATTCCTCCCTAAATCATCATACTGGATTTCGAGAACCAAGGGAACAATCTGAGAGAAAGCCGTTTATCAAAATGTTTTATCACCATTATAAAGAATTTTTTGTAAACGATTTCAGATTGCAATGATAAATGTCACCACGACGAACTTTTATGAATTTCCGTCATACTCGTCCCATCCAATTAATAGAGTAAGACAAGGGGAAGGAGGGGAAGCTATGGATAATGTACTCTTTAAGCGTGCATTGCGGGGAACTTGGGTATGCCTGCTGCTGGTTGCTTTATTGTTGGCAGCCTACTGGCTTGTTCCACTCATGTATCCCTTTCTCATAGCCTGGCTAGTTGCCTATATTATGAATCCCTTCGTTTCGCGAATCGAAGCCCATTTGCGACTTCCCCGCTGGTTGGCCGTAATCTTTGCACTGCTAGTCTTCTTCGGAAGCACGATCATTGTCTTCTCGGCAGCTATAACCCGGCTGGTCAAGGAATTGATACATGTTGTGGACTCTTTAGATCTAAGTATCGAGAAATGGAAAAATATCATTTTGGAATGGATCCAGAATGAGAAGCTCCAAAGCATCATGAATGAAATCAATCGTTTCATCGCCAGCCATCCGGGCTACTCCAATACGCTGCATAAAAACATAGATTCTACAGCTGCGAATATTAGCACCGCCATTTCCCGTACCGTTGCCAGCCTATTAAATGGCGTCGTCAATTTATTAACCTCTCTGCCAAGCCTTGGCATCATTTTGCTCGTCGTTTTGCTTGCTGCCTTTTTCATGAGTAAAAATTGGGATCAAAATTGGCTTTTTCTCACCCGCATTATTCCTGGCCCATTTCAACAAACTGCTCGAGAAATTTGGCATGATCTGCAAAAAGCGCTGTTCGGCTTTCTGACGACTCAATTTATCATGATTTCTATCACCGCTGTCATCGTACTGATCGGGCTGTTGATTCTTGGGATTGAATCTGCCTTCACCTATGCCATTCTGATCGGATTCGTAGATCTCCTGCCTTATCTCGGCGTGGGAACGATCATGCTTCCCTGGCTCATATACGCCTATATCAGCGGGGACATTACACTTGGCATTGGATTGTCGATCCTTTACAGCATCATCCTTGTCGCCCGTCAACTCATTGAGCCGAAAGTACTCGCTACAAGCGTGGGACTTGAGCCACTGCCCGTATTAATCGCCACGTTCGCGGGACTTAAGCTATTTGGCGTTCTTGGACTGATCATTGGCCCCGTGTCCCTGGTCATTATGGGCGCAGTCATTCGTGCTGGGGTCATGCGGGATATAAGAAACTATATTATCCACGGTAGACTTCGTTAACTTTACTCCTTTCACTCACAACAAACAGAGCCGAACTGCAAGGAGTCCGACTCTACAGCCATCACAATGTTTTAACGGCGAAAAAATGTAATTTTTCCTTCTTTGATCTTCTTACCGATCCATTTCATGAGCAGGAGCCGATAGATCGGCCGTGTTAACGGAAAAACCATAGTGAAACCAACGATATCCGTAATAAAACCGGGCGACAGCAGCATGATGCCGCCGGCAAACACACAGATTCCGTCCAACACCATACGACCGGGAACCTGCCCTCCGCTCATCTGTGTTTTCGCGTCTACCATGACCTTACGTCCTTCGAATTGCATCATCAGTCCCCCGATAATCGAGGTAGCCAGAGTAAGAAATATCGTCTTGCCAACTCCGAGTCGTTCACCCACTTCGACGTAAGCCCAAAATTCGGCGACGGAAATCAGAGCAATAATGACAGGGATCCATTTGCGCATGTAATAACTCCTTTACAATAAACCAGCCAGCGGATGGGAATGGTCACTTCATTCAAAAATTTATTTGTTGGAACAATTACTTAAAAAGTATTTTACCGCTTCATGCGCATTTTTTCAAAGTTTGCTTGCCTCATCGAAGGCCGCGTACCAATCAGGGAATACTTTTTTGAAGGCAACGGGCTTAAAGTCCTTACGTCGTACCACATAGTGCGAAGAATTTCCTTCAACACAAAGCGTGCCCTCCCCGTTATAAAGCTCATACCCATACACCGTCTTGACACCCCCGTTATCCAAAATACGGGTCTTGAGAACGACCTCATCTCCATATGTAATTCCTTTATGATACTTCACATTCATTTCATGAACTGGGGAAATATAGCCAGCCCGCTCCATGTCAATATATTTAAACCCAAGGTCCTCGCAAAGCTTCAATCTTCCCATCTCAAACCACCCCAAGTAATGGGCATGGTAAATAATACCCATCATATCGAACTCAAAGTACTTAGGGACGATCACTTGCTCGCTAACGTACACGATATACTCCTCCTTTGTTCTAGGAAACAAAAAGCAATGGTATCCGCATATCGGAATGCCCATTGCCTTTGTCCATTTATCCTTAATCGTATATAAGCTATCGCAAACTATTTACGTACTTGACCAATTTTAACCAAATTCGTCGAACCGGAACGGCCAAGCGGCACCCCTGCTGTAATGACCACAAGATCGCCTTCTTTAACCACTCCGCTATCAAGTCCGCCCTTCATCGCCATATCAAACATTTCGTCAGTAGAAGAAGCTACATTGCCTTTAACCGGCGTAACTCCCCAATTCAAAGCTAGACGACGCAGCGTATTATCTTGCGTAGTGACAGCGATAATCGGAGCTTTCGGACGATATTTGGATACCATGCGAGCCGTATAACCGGTTTCTGTAGATGTAATGATCGCCTTTGCATTCAGTTCTAGCGCTGAGTTGGCAACAGCCTGGCTGATTGCTTCCGTAACTGTTGTTTGCTGTGCATTGCTTTGCTTAACAAAAATTTCACGATATTCCAGCGCAGATTCAGCTTTCTCCGCAATGCGAGACATCGTCAATACCGATTCAACCGGATATCTACCAGCTGCTGTCTCACCAGACAACATGATTGCATCAGTACCGTCAAAAATAGCGTTCGCTACGTCACTTGCTTCCGCACGTGTCGGTCTTGGGTTGCGTTGCATGGAATCCAGCATTTGTGTTGCTGTAATGACCGGTTTACCTACGCGGTTACATTTCTCGATCATTTTCTTCTGAGCAAGTGGTACGTCTTCCGCTGGAATTTCAACCCCAAGGTCTCCACGAGCAACCATCAAACCGTCGGAAACCTCCAAAATTTCATCCAGATTGTCGATTCCTTGCTGGTTCTCAATTTTGGAGATGATTTGAATATGTGCTGCATTATTACGCTCTAGCAATTGACGGATTTCAAGAACGTCGCTAGCTTTACGTACGAAGGATGCGGCAACGAAATCGATGCCCTGCTCGATCCCGAAAAGAATATCGTTAGCATCTTTGTCCGTGATGCCCGGAAGGGAAATATCAACTCCAGGAACGTTAACGCCTTTCTTGCTTTTAATCGGACCGCCGTTGATAACGCGGCATTTGATTTCAGTACCTTGGATATCAACTACAGTAAGACCAATCAATCCGTCATCGATAAGAATGGTCGAACCTACTTCCACGTCTTGCGGAAGGTTTTCATAAGTGATTGAGATGCGGTCCTTGTCGCCGAGAATTTCTTCCGTCGTCAAGGTAATGAATTCATCCTGCACTAGCTCAATCGGTTCTTCCTTCAACTTGCCGGTGCGGATTTCTGGACCTTTCGTATCCAACAGTATGGCGATTGATTTCCCCAGCTCCTCGCTCGCTTGGCGAATCACTTTGATACGATTGCCATGCTCCTCAAAATCTCCATGGGAGAAGTTCAGACGAGCGACGTTCATTCCGGCCATGATCAGTTTCTTAATGTTCTCTAACGATTCACTTGAAGGACCGATAGTACATACGATTTTTGTTTTGCGCATTTGGGTTTCCTCCGTTTTGTTTTGTTCTCTCTATATCGTCTTTTCCAACATCTAAATTTACTATAGTTTTCCCTTTTTGTATAGGAAGTTTGTCATATCGTCAAGATCTCAGACATTTTATACTCTTCTTACGTTACTCATTTCCCACTGTTGCGGCGTCTGTTACAGTATTCTTTTCTATGTCTTTTTCTACTTCTTCTGTGGGAGCTTCTGATGCGTCCGCTGCGGTATTTTTTTTGTCTTTCTCCGGTTCCTCCGTAAGCTCCTCGAGTTTGCGCGCCTCAGCAAAGTGTCCGATTTTACGAAACTTCAAATAGCGATCCTCAAGCAGCTCGTCCGGATTGAGTCCAGACAACTCTTCAAGCTGACGAACCAATACCGATTTAATCTTTTCCGCAGTGAACTCGTAATCCCGATGTGCTCCCCCACGAGGCTCAGGCACGATCTCCTCGATAACTTCCATGGCGAGCAGATCTTGGGCTGTAATCTTCATCGCTTCCGCCGCTTGATCTGCTTTAGAAGCATCCTTCCACAGGATTGAGGCCGCTCCATTCGGAGAAATGACGGAGTAAATAGCATTCTCCAACATAACCACCCGATTCCCAACACCTAGAGCTAGAGCACCCCCGCTACCGCCTTCGCCGATGACTACGCAAATTACGGGCACGCGCAGCATCGCCATATCGCGGAGATTTCGAGCAATCGCTTCCGACTGCCCTCTCTCTTCAGCAGTAATCCCGGGATAAGCTCCCTTGGTATCAATAAAAGTAATAATCGGGCGTTTAAATTTATCAGCCTGCTGCATTAAACGTAGCGCTTTGCGGAATCCTTCCGGATGCGGACTGCCGAAGAAACGGGCTATATTGTCCTTCGTATCCTTACCACGCTGCTGTCCAATAACGGTAACCGGCATCCCATTCAACTTTGCCAGGCCGCCTACAATGGCCAAGTCATCGCCGAATACCCGGTCACCATGCAGTTCGATAAAGTCAGTAAAAATTAGATTTATTAAATCTAGTGACGTAGGGCGCTGATGATGACGCGCCAGGTGCATTTTCTGTGAAGGCGAGATATTATCGTAAATCTCATCCTCAAGCTGTTTATAGCGCTCCTCCAGCCTCGCAATTTCTTCCGAAAAGTCAATCCCCTTCTCACTACCGAACTGCTCTAGCTCCTGAATCTTTTCACGAAGCTTCACAAGGGACGTTTCAAAAGGCAACTCTCCAGCCACTTAAACTCCTCCCTTCACACCGTGTAGATCAAGCAGCTTGCCTAGTGTCGCTTTGATCTCTTTGCGATGGACGACCATGTCCAGCTGTCCATGCTGCAAATTGAACTCTGCAGTCTGGAAATCATCCGGCAGCTTCTGGCGAATTGTCTGTTCGATAACGATCCGGCCTGCAAAACCAAATACCGCCCCAGGCTCAGCAATAATAATATCTCCAAGCATGGCAAAACTAGCCGATACGCCCCCTGTGGTCGGGTCCGTAATGACCGAAATGTAGAGTCCGCCCTGCTCATTTAACTTAGCCAAGGCAGCGCTAGTCTTAGCCATTTGCATCAAGCTGAGAATACTCTCCTGCATCCGAGCTCCACCAGAGGTGGAGAAAATAATAAGCGGCAGCCTCTGCTCTATCGCAGCCTCAATCGCCCGGGTAATCTTCTCACCAACGACGGAACCCATGCTCCCCGTAAAGAAGTCAAAGCTCATGACAGCTACGACCGTAGGAAAGCCTCCGATCGTACCTTGTCCAGTAACCACCGCCTCGCGAAGGCCCGATTTCAGTGTCTGCTGCTCCAGCTTCGTCGCATAGCCCGGAAATTCCAATGGATCCACAGAAATTAAGTCAGCATCATACTCGACAAAGCTGCCCTCATCCAGCGTAATGCGAATTCGTTCAAGCGCATTCAAGCGCATATGGTATCCGCATGAAGGACATACCTTCAGATTCTTTTCCAGTTCTTTACTATACTGGATGGTTCCGCATTTGCCGCATTTATTCATCAGGCCTTCTGGAATCTCACGTTTGGGTCTATCCTCCGGCTGTACACTGCCTTCCTTCCCAAGACTTCCTGAAGGAATGGTCGCGTATTTTCTTTTTTTATGGAACAAATCTTTAAACACAACTACACCTCTTCAGCCGTTGATTTAATAGGCCGCACCTACAGTCAAGGATACATCGCTTTAACTGATTTGCCCTCACCTTGTACTCAAGGATGCAAAATAGAATTAAGCACTTCTTGTACCTCTTCGAGCTCGCCCGATGGAACCAAAATTTCAAACTGCTGTTTCGATAAATTGACAGGACGTGTTTGGACGAGAAAGCCTTCTTCTGTAAGCCTCGATTTTATCATATCCGCAATTTTAGCGGTAGGCGCAATGTACATTACAGTCCACATGTCCTTACCAAAGCCCCCTAACCATTCGTTTTGAGCCCGTATAATAGAGTAATGATAACATAATTTTCAAAAATCCCGCAACAAATGGGCAAAGCGAAGATGTGATTGGCAAGGGAATTCAGAAATTGCGAGATCTAAGTCGTAAAATAATTGTTCGCTGATTCGCTTTTATGGGCGATTCTCGCCGAGGCCGCGGCCGCAAGTCCTGCAACCAAATCATCAAGATAAACGTGGATCCGTTCTCCCTTCCTATTCAGTTTGCCAATAATCCCAGGCTTTACCTTATCCAAATAACCAAAGCTCGTCAGCCCGATCATCCCGTACACACTGGTAATTCCCAGCGCCATTGTCTCATCGACTCCATATAGCGGCTCATCTGCCTCCAGTATCGCCTGCAGTGGCTCGGGTAACAGCTTTTTCTCCGCCAGTTCATCCAAAGCAATGCCTGTATATAAAGTATATTGAACTTCGCGTTTCTGCAAGACAGCTTTTACGCTTTCTACGCACTCCTCCATTGTCAAGTCAGCATGATAGACATTTTGCAGTGAATAAACAATTTCAGCAATATCCTCCAAAGTAACCCCTCTTCGGAGCAACTGAGCCTTAGCAATTTCATACGACATTCGTCATTCCTCCCACATCCTGAATAAGCTTCTTTACCTTGTTGTCTTGAGTTGTCTTGTACAATTCTGCGCATTGCTGCCACACCAGTATCCCCACAAACCGTCACCTAGCTGCCCCGCTGGCAGGAAAATAGCCGGAGGGGCTGACATGTCAAGCAACGATAAAGCCGGGTCGCATGAACACTACAGCAGCCTTCTTGACCCGAGAGAAACGTATAGGACAACGTAAATCTGGTGTTCCTAAGTGTATGCAGGAGTACGTCAAAACGTGCGTAAAAACTGCAGCCGAAATATTTTAGTAGAACATTAATTCGAAAGAAATTTCCCAGAAAAAACAGCACAAACCATAATGAAAACCAAACAAAAAAGCACTTAAATTCATGGAGCTGGAAAGTGATAGACCGCGATGAGAATCCAGGCATTTACTTTAGAAAAGCCGCACTCCTGTTAAGGAATGCGGCTCTTTGTGCGACTTACGTTATAGCAAGTATTTACGGAACTGTTTTACAGCTTTTTCATATCTTACGGTTTAGTAAAAAGCCGATCCATGATTTCCACGACACCTAACGCCTCTAAAACCACGCCTGACCGCCTCTAGCAGATGGCGAATAGTAGATGCCCGAGAAACACTCCAAGCACTACAGACGGCTATAGCGGCTTGAGAGAGAGGCTTAGTACGCACTGAACTTGAGCCATTCCAAATTGAATAGCATATGAACATAACAAAATTGCTCTAATCTAATTCACATTCGCCTTATTTAATCTTCACTGTCCCTCTCCCCAGCATATCTTCCATCTGCTGAAACAGCTCAGGTGATGGCTTAATGTTGTAGCGCTCGCTTAGTGCGAGCAGCTTGCCAGTGCTCTCATAATAGAGCAACGTAGCGACAGAGCCTGGATGAAGCTGAAGCAGCGACTTCAGCTGCTCCAGCAGGCGGGCGTTCTCCGCCGCCGCCGGGATCTTGATGAAGACGCGCTGCGCGGGCGTCTTCACCTCGCGGGCGGCCGTCGCCGCCCGCTCAAAGGGCTGCCCGGCGCTGCCGGCAGCCCCAGGGGCCTCGCTGCGCTGCGCTGCAGCCGTGCGGGATGACGCCGCCGTGACGGCGTCATTCCCACGCGGGGCTGCAGGCTGCGGCTGCGCCGAGGCCCTGCCCATGCCGCGGGGGGATGCCCCGCGGCTGCGCCGAAGCTGCGCGAGGCTCGCGGCGCTTAGCGGCGCAAGCTCGTCCGCCAGCAGCTTGAAGCCTTCGTCCTGCTGCTGGACGGTGGCGCGCAGCGCCAGCAGGGCGCCTTTGGCGACCAATTCCCCGCTGCGCCGCCATATTTCAGGAAATAATACGACCTCACATCGCTCTACCTGATCCTCCAGTTCCATAAAGGCCATCGCTTTGCCCTGCTTGGTCGTGATTGTCTTTACAGACACGACCATACCAGCGACGACAACCCTGCTCCCATCTGGACTCTCCCCTAGATCCATAAGTCTTTCGCTTCCTTCGGCCACCAGCAATTCGTCGTAATCATCGAGCGGATGACCGGACAGATACAAGCCTAACAGCTCCCGCTCCAGATCCAGCTGCTGCGCCGCACTAAACGGAGGGATTTCTGGATACTCGATATTCCAGTTCGGCGTCTCCACAAAATCAAATAACTGTATTTGCAAATCCTCCCGCTCCTTGCGCCATTTGAGTGCAGCCTCAACCGTCTCGTCCAGCATGGCGAGCAATTGTGCACGATGACCCGGCAGCGAATCAAACGCGCCGCCTTGAATAAGCGATTCAATAACCCGTTTATTGCAAGTCCGCAAATCAACCCGCCTGCAAAAATCGAGTAAGCTATCAAAGGGCCTTTCCTTCCGTTCCCGCAAAATACTCTCCATAGCCTGAGTACCGACATTCTTAATCGCCGCCAGGCCGAAGCGGATAACGCCCCGCACAGCCACCTCAGCATCTTCGGAGTGTCTGCTTTTCTCTTCTACCGGCGCCCCAGAAAGTACCGCAGCCCGCTCTGCCATCATGTTTACCGGTTCGCTCCCGCCCAGCTCCTGCAAATCGTTTGCCGCATACGATTCTACGACTGTAAGCGGCTCAGTAGCCCCGATGTTATGCTCCGCATTTTTTCTATCGGAAGTCTGAACTAGACGAGGCGTAAACAAGATACTGCTCTCATTAACATCCGGCGGCAATACCGTAATCCCCATTCGGCGACATTCGATAATGTATTCAGCCACCTTGCGATGGCTGCCCATCACAGCCGTCAGCATCGACGCCATAAAGTGAACAGGATAATGCGCCTTCAAATAGGCCGTTTGAAAAGCAAGAACTCCGTACGCCGCGGCATGAGCGCGAGGAAACCCATAATTGGCGAAGCGAACGATCATATCGTAAACCGCATTCGCATCTTTCTCTTCATATCCTTTGGCTAGACTTCCAGCTACAAAATGCCCTCTCTCTTCATCCAGTACCTCGCGTTTCTTCTTCGAAACGGCGCGGCGCAGCAAATCGGCTTCGCCCAGAGAAAAGCCCGCCATCTTTGCCGCGATCTGCATAATTTGTTCCTGATAAACGATGATGCCGTAGGTGTCCTGAAGAATCGGAATCAGGTCAGCATGCGGATATTCCACGCTAATCTGCCCGTGCTTGCCTGCGATATATTTTGGAATAAATTCCATCGGACCAGGCCGATACAGAGCGAGAACCGTAATAATATCCTCGAAAACAGAGGGCTTCAGCTCCCTAAGCACCCGCCTCATCCCTGCGGATTCCAACTGGAATACGCCCGTTGTCTCGCCCCTTCCCAGCATCTCATAGGTGGCTGGGTCATTATCCGGAATATGGCGAAAATCAGGGGTTTCTCCCTCCTGCTCCTGAATCCAGTTCATACAACGCTCGATAATCGAGAGCGTACGCAGTCCCAAGAAGTCCATTTTGAGCAGCCCTATCGACTCCAGATGCTCCATGGAATACTGGGTAAGCGGTGTCCCTTCGCCGCCAGCCTGCAGCGGCACAGTGTCCGTCAGCGGATCGCGGGAAATCACAACGCCGGCTGCATGAGTAGACGCATGACGGGGCATGCCTTCTACCTTGCGAGCCATGTCGAGCAAGCCTTGAATCCGCTGCTGTGATTCGTAGAGCCCCTTCAGCTCCGGGCTTTCCTGGATCGCCCGCTCAATCGTCATACCGAGATTGCCAGGGATCAGCTTCGCCACCTTATCCACTTCGCCAAACGGCACGTTTAGCACACGTCCCACATCCCGCACCGCAGCACGCGCGGCCATGGTACCGAACGTAATAATTTGCGCCACATGCTCAGCGCCGTATTTGTCCGCAACATAAGCAATAACCTCATCCCGCCGCTCATCGCTGAAATCGATATCGATGTCCGGCATGGTCACCCGTTCAGGGTTAAGGAAGCGCTCAAACAGCAAATTGTATTTCATCGGATCGACATCGGTAATATTCAGCACATAAGCCACGATGCTCCCCGCAGAGGAGCCCCGTCCCGGACCGGTGGCAATACCCTGCCTGTGCGCGTAAGCGATGAAATCCCAAACGATCAAAAAATAATCCGAGAAACCCATATTTCCGATGACATTCAATTCATAATAAAGCCGCTGTTTCAATGGCTCACGGGTATGCTCCTGCTGCCAAATGTCAAGATGGCCATATCTTTTCTCAAGCCCTTCTTCACATAACATGGTCAAATAGGCTTCAGCGCTCATTCCATCCGGAATCGGGCGATAGGCCGGTAAAATATGCCGTCCGAATTCAAGCTCAAGATTACATTTGTCCGCAATAACCTTCGTATTAGTAACGGCCTCAGAAATATATGGGAATAGCGCCGCCATTTCTGCGCCGCTTTTTAAATACAGCTGATCGGTTGGAATTTGCAGCCGTTCCTCATCCTCTACCGTCTTGCCTGTACCGATGCAGATGAGTACATCCTGTACCTCGGCATCCTCTTGGTTCAAATAATGTACATCATTCGTTGCCACCAGTTGCACATCCAGCTCGCGAGCCAGCTTGATCAGCTCCGGAAGCACCTTTTTTTGTTCTGGAATACCATGATCCTGAAGCTCGATATAGAAATCCTCACCGAATACCGCCTGGTAGCGCTGTGCAGCCTTTCGAGCCTCGTTATATCTGCCGTGCAGCAAATGCTGCGGCACCTCGCCGCCAAGACAGGCGCTCAGGCATACGAGACCTTCGCTGTGTCGCTCCAGCACCTCCCAATCGATCCGCGGCTTATAGTGAAAGCCCTCTAGATGGCCAATGGAAGACAGCCTCATGAGATTCCGGTAACCCGTTTCATTCTTGGCCAGCAAAATCAAATGATGAATCGGCTGGTCTTTGCGAGTTCCCCGTTCCTTGCGCGAAGCGGCCGTAAAGTACATTTCACAGCCAATAATCGGCTTAATGCCGTTTGCCTTGCAATATTTATAAAAAGGAACCGCCCCGTACATGACTCCATGGTCGGTTAACGCCAACGCCTTCATTCCGAAGCTTGCCGCTTTGGCAACCAAATCCTGTAGTCTGGCGGCACCATCCAGCAGACTGTACTCGCTATGCACGTGCAAGTGAACAAATTCGTCCATGCGTCTCCTTCCTTTCCAAGACAATAACTCCTAATTCCTACCTCTATAGAGGACAGACCTCCACTAGCAGATGTTGGCTTTTTAAACTACCTCTTCAAGTCAGGTTTAAAAAGTCGACTTTTCAGCACCGAGAAGGTTGCACGAACCCGAAGAAAGAGGAGCGCAGTGTAGGAGTAGCCTACATGAGCACCGGACTTCGAGGGTGAGTGCAAGATTCGATGCCGTGATACATCTAGAAATCACTTCGTGATCAAAAGACGGCTTTTTAAACTACCTCTTCAAAATATTTTATCATATAAGGCTCGAACGCGCCCATACAATGGTAAAGAAGGACAAGCGGACCGAAGCCATATGGCTTGCACACCATAAATTGCTGATAGAGAGGAGAGTTTGAAGCATGAGCACATTTCTTACAAAAGCGGTGATGGACTTCTTTATCGCTTTCGGTATCGTCCTGGGAGGGGCGCTGGTCGGAGGAATCGGAGCCGTCGTATCCTTGCAACCGCCGACTCAGACGATGCTCGATGTCGCGGACCGAATTAAAATATGGGCGCTCGCTGCCGCCGTAGGGGGAACGATCGATCCGATGCGTGTCATAGAGAGTAATTTTTTTGACGGAAACCTGTCACCAGCTATTAAGCAAATCCTATATTTGTTATTCGCCTTCCTTGGCGCGCATATGGGATCGGAACTGGTACGCTGGGTATGCGGGGGCAACCGGGGATGAGCCCGATTCAGCGGCCGACGATTGAAGAGTTCAGGCGGTTTATCCAGCTGACGGCAATTTTCGTTTTAGGCATGGTTGTAGGAAGTGTTGTGTATAACATCATCTATCAAACGAGCTACAATACGCTGTGGATTCAGAATAAAGACCTGCAAATTCAACTTTATCAAGCGGAGGAAGATAATAAAACGCTCAAAAAATACAATAAAAGATCGACGGTAATCAAAGAAATCAAGATCCGTGTGGAAGATCGGGATCCTCCGCTCGATTCACTCGCAGTGAAGGAGGTCGTACAGCAGCTGCACGAGGAGCTTGAGGTGCTTCGAGGCAGAAGCATTTTCGAAATCGACTCAGACGGAAAAATGGCACGGACTCTGTTAAATCGAAAAATATACGCCGTCCGCGACAAAGAATACAGCATTCAAATCAAGACGATGCTCGTCAGCGAAGGAGTGCTGCAGGTATGGGTGGACATGCGTCCTTATATCAGGGGCTGACTTTTTCACAGTATACGATTACAATAAATATTGCGCAGTTTATTTACCATGATTTCGGATTATCTTCTATGATATTTGCAACAAATTCCCCCATTAATTCGCACAAAGCTAGGTCTTTGCACTGAAATTACAAGGAAATGTGAAAAGGAGCTGTTTTCGTTCCATGATCGAAAGTATCCAATATGTGTTGTATGTCGGACTCATCATTACATGCATTTTCTCCGTGTTCTTTAGCATAAAATCCCGCCGATCCGTAGACGGCAAGGCTCGCGGCCTGTCCCAAGCTAAAATGAATATCAGTATGGGCTTTATGCTTCTAATTCTTGCTTTTATCCAAATGTTCATCTTTAGCGGCTCGTCCATCCGTGTCGTGATCGGTGCCCTGTTTATGGTGTTAGGAGCTTTTAATATTTTTGCGGGTATAAGAAATCATGGGCTTTGGACACGTTACAACCCGGAGTCCAATCAATCGTAATCCAGTACAACGGATAGGATACGTCGAAAAAAAGGACAATTCTGCGCTTTTGAAGCATTTCAGAAATTGTCCTTTTGTTGTTATTAAGCGTGATCGATCGACTGCAGCGTCATGACCGCTTTGGAAATAAGCAGGTCCTGGTGAGTAATAATGATTTCCAGCTTGCAGGCGCGGCGGCTCGTTTCCAGAACGACCGGCGTAATGGTGACCGCATTCTCAATTTGCACGGGCCGGACAAAATAGGTCGTCAAATGATCGACGACATAATCCCCGCCGCCAACATCCTTGGCTGCGCTGAGGCCCGCTTGAGTCATGATCGAAGTTAATACGCCATGGGATATTGTGCCGATATCGGTCGACATTTGCGGTGTAATGATTCCTTGGAAGAACAGTCGTCCCTCCTCGTCCCGTTCCTCGACGAAGCCGTTCCACATCAAGTGCTCAAACGTTTCCCCGAGCTGTGGTTCGTTCCGCGCATCCCGCATCGCTTGCAGTACTTCCTTACGTGTGACAGCGGAGACAAGCTTCCGGTTGCGATCGATCACCGGCAAGAAATCAATACCTTCCCACACCATAATTTGCGCCGCGGAAGCAAGCGAAGTTTGAAGCCCGACCGTAATCGGATGGCGCACCATACATTTCTCGATATGATGGTCTCCGCCACCGATGTCCTCGACATTTTTACGGCTGACAATACCGATGACCCGATTCCACTCATCCACGACTGGAAAGTGCTGCATTCCCGTTTCCAGAGAAAGCTGGTCAAAATCCGAAATATTGCTGTTTACCTTAAGCATATTAGGTTTTGGCTTGGTCGCGACAATGTCCTCGACAAGCATAATCTTTTTCTTGATCAGCCGGTCAAACAGTGCTCGGTTTATCATGGAAGCAACCGTAAAGGTATCATGCCTGGATGAAATGATCGGTAAAGCTAAGCGATCCGCAAGCGCCTTGACTGCGCGGCTCGTCCCGAAGCCCCCGGTAATGAGGACGCCGGACCCCAGTTCAAGCGCTAATGAGTGCGCATCCTCCCGGTTCCCCACGATCAATAGGCTGCCCGCATCAATATACCGGGCCATCGCATCAATCTTCATCGCACCGATCACATATTTATGTAGCGTCTTATCCAAGCCTTCGCTACCGCCCAGCACATGTCCCTCCACAATTTCGACGACATCGGCAAAGGTCAGCTGATCCGATATATTACGCGGCTTCTTCTCTACCCGCACCGTCCCTATCCGCTCTTTCGTAATGACGATCCCCAGATTCTCCGCTTCCTTAACCGCACGATAGGCCGTCCCTTCACTTACCCCCATGCTTCGAGCCAATTTACGAACTGAAATTTTAGTTCCGATTTTCAGCCCTTCAATGTACAGTAGCAGTTGTTCGTGCTTTGTAATGCTTTCCTCATGCCCTTGCAACTGTTACACCCCCCGTTCAAATCTGTACCATTCTGTATCTATTATACACATTTTTCCCTTGAATATAAATGGACACGCTTCATCCAACAATCGCATAAAACAAAAAGAAACAAGCACTGCCTGTCCCTCCTAGGAAAAACAGCACTTGTTTCGTTTAACTTCCCGACGAATTGCCACTTACCACTTATTCTTACAGCTTTTCATAGGGCGCCACTGCCAAGAAAAACTCCTCGATTAGCCCTGCTTGCTCTCTACCTGCCAATCTTTCTTCAGCAGCTTGCTCTGCCAATCGCGCAGCTTGGCCCGACGCACGGCTTCAAGGGCACGCTGCTTCTCCTCGTTGACACCTAGCAGAAAATGCAGGTGCGCACCGACAACCATAAAAGCAAAAGCTGCCCACACGGCGCCAAATAACGACATCCAGCCTGCACCTGGATCAAACGAGATCAGCGGCAGAGCATAGATGAGCATACCCAAGGCAAGAATGAGATAGATCGCATGCTTCCATTTACTTCTCTTTTTCTCTTTCTTAATTAATTGCAATGCTTTTATTGTTTTCATCATCCGCAACTCCTTCATCACGATCTATAAACGAATCTATATTTCTAGTCTATGAAGGAGAGATCAGTAATATGAAACTTTCAGCAGGAAACTTGCACTAAAATTGTTTAGTCCGACTACAACTGCTCTGCCCCGTATAGATGCTGCAGGCTGTCCGTGATAATTTTGTTCACATCTTGAATGATCACGCTCAAGCGGCGTTCTGCATCAAACAAGCGACGAATGTTCAAATTCAAGCTTAGCACCTCAAACAGCTTCTCCATTTGCTCCATTTCCTCGGGAGAAGGCATATCGCCGCTCATCATCCGCTGCTGTACTTCATTTTGCTTCAGGCGAAAATCATCAAGCATCCGCTTGCTTTCCGGATCTGCATCCACCAGTTTCATGGCAGAAGTAATATCAGCTACCTCCTGACTCTCTTTAAGGGCCTTTGCCAAATCATGTGCTTTGTCATAAATGTTCATTTTTAATATCCTCCTCAATTGTAGTGAATCAAGTTATAGTAATACAAGTTGTAAATACGCCTGTCACTTCACCCTAAACCAAATGAGCCATCTTCTCATCGACCGATCCACAGCAGCATTAACGATTGTACCAAGCCGATTATGCCACCCAACAGAACTCCCAGCCAAGTAATTGCTCTAAACTCTTTGCCCGATAAGCTAAGTATAACCTCTTCCAACCGATCTACGGGAAACTTCTGCACCTGCTCCTTCACGAGCTGCGGAAGCCTGATTGCCTTCATTGCGGGCGGAATGACGCGAGCGATAAGAAGAAGCAGGCGATCTGCAAGACCAGGAACGGCAGCTTCAGCTTGACTGCGCCACGGTTCAATCCATGAAGCGACTTCCATGCTCTCGACCTTACTAATCCAAACTTCGAGCGGAAGCTCCTGGAGCTTCGCACCGATCCATGACTCTGGATCACGCCCAATCCAAGAATAGAACAGCTCGCCTACAGGCTTCTCGCCATAAAGCTCCAGCCGGTCCTTAATTGCCGAAGCAACTCTACTCCGCGCTTCATCCCCTTGCAACGCCCGTACGAGGGCTGGTGTCAGCTTCTGAACAAGCTTCTCCTCATCCATAAAGATCGCGGCCATCGTCCCCAGAAAGCCCCCAGTGTTGTCGACAAGACCCGACGCTATTTTGGTCAACAGACGCTGACCCTTGGATGAAAGCATTTCCTCCACAACCGCGTCAAGAATCGCTTTTGCTGCCGCCTCGCCCCATATCTGACGGTTTTCTTCCGACCAGCCCGGCACTATATCTTTTAGCGGTTTTTGCTCCCAATCATATTTCTGCCAAGCTTGTCGGAAGCCATATTGGAGTATCGCTGCCAGCGCCGCTGCCATTTTGCTCTTGAGCGACGCCCACTCCTCCTCCGTCCAAATAAGCAGGGCAGCTTCCTTGACTGTTTTATCGCTGCTCGCCCAACGTTCTAGCAGTACCCCTAGCTTCTCCGCTGCCTGACTGCGGAACTCAGGCCTCAGCACCATTTCCTGCAGCCCTTCCGCAGTAACCAGGTAGTCGGCGACGACAGTGCCTAGAGACTCCGCTATATCCTCTCTCCGCTTCGGAATGAGTCCCGGCGTGAACGGTACGCGCCGCTTTCCGATCATGACAGGGTTCCTTGGGTGAAACAGCATTTTTATCGCAAAATGGTTCGTTACTCCGCCAACAAACGCTGCCACGACAACACTGACCATAATGTATAACCAATCTGCCAACCTTACATCCTCCCTGTAAATCCCTAAAGAATACCGCCTAATAACTCTACCGTTATATAGGCTGTTGTCACAATTTATTACGCTCTAGCCCTCTGCGGATGGCCGTCTCCCTACTTGAACTGACACCGAAATCTGTATTGGCCTGCGTCTGATACAAAGTTATTTCAAAGATGGGTTAATCACCAAGGATTCTATGTCCTCATATGATGCATTACATGTATTTACGAAGATGCACCCAAGACATCAAGCCTAGCTTGGAAGGAGATCCGCTTCATGCACTCCAAAAAAATAAAGGTACAAATCATGAATCCGGGTTTGCTGGAAGAGGATTGTCTCGTGCTCGGCGAGCTGCTGATCAAGCAGCTAAAAATTCCGACCAATCATCCGCTGCAGCTATCCTTCGGTTCATTTCGCCACAATGTCAAGGTCATTCCCTTGTCGCGGTTAGACGGGATCAGGATCAGCCAAGGACTTGCAAAAAGAATGGCTCTTCCGGCAAGGTCGACACTTCGAATCACTTATCGTCCTCATTCATCTACCATCCAGCTTGGACCAATTATCGGTGTGCTGATCAGTCGAGACTATCCGGAAAGTCCGGAGAGACCGTTCGGCCCAATCACCTTGTTCTGCCGGGAACTCGCCAATGCTTGCCAACGACAAGGAGTCTTTGTTTATTTCTTTACACCATCCCATATTGGAAGCAACAGCTCAAATGTAACAGGATGGGTTTATGCGGATGGCTGGAGGAAAACCGATCTTCCTGCCGCAAATGTGTTCTACAATCGCCTGACATCGCGAAAATTGGAGAATAAGCCTAGCGTACAGCATTTTATGAAAGAAGTAAAATCCCTCTTTGGCAGCCATTACTTCAACGAAAAATTCCTGGATAAAACCGAAGTATTCGATGCTCTGGGGCACGCTCCAGCTCTGTCCGTTTATATGCCAGAATCGCATTTATTCCGCAATTTCGCCATGTTGAAATCGATGTGCAACAAACATCCCATCGTCTTCCTTAAACCGATTAAGGGCAGCCTGGGCAAGGGCATCATACGTATCTCCCGGCTGGAAGGAGGAGGTTATCAAACGTTAACGGCGCAAGTCGGCGGAACTCAGAAGCAGACTTACCCCAGTCTCGCCAAATTATTCTCCGCTCTATCCGGCAAAATGAAATCGACACGTTACCAGATCCAACAAGGCCTCCATCTAATGCAGATGGATCGTCGGCCTGTAGATTTTCGTGCACTTGTGCAAAAAAATCGATTCGGAAAATGGAATGTTACCTCTATTGTCGCCCGGATCGCTGGCAATCAACATTTTGTTTCCAACCTAGCGCGAGGCGGTTCGCTCTGCACACTAAAGGATGCTATCTCACGCAGCACGCTCCCTCCTCAAATTAAGAAAAAGTTAAGCGCAAGACTTAAAAAGGCCGCGCTCGATATCGCAAAGGGTATCGACGAGCAAATTCCAGCTCACTTCGGAGAACTGGGCATTGATCTCGCGGTCGATCAGCATGGCCGAATCTGGTTGCTCGAAGTGAATTCCAAGCCTTCGAAGAATGATAATACACCGATTGGCGGGGGCAAAGTTCGACCTTCCGCTAAGCAAGTGATAGAGTACTCACGTTTTCTTTCCGGCTTCTAAACAAGGAGGATCTTTAAGATGAATCCGTCTACTCAAGGCATAGTCGGCATTTTGGTAGGCGAATGCACCGGTCCCCTACCTTTTGCAGAATCAGCGTTTTTCCGCCAATTATGCCATATTGGCAATCAACAGAGAATGACTATCTACGTATTTTGCCCAGGGTGGGTCACTTCAGGCCACAGGAGCATCCCTGGATATACGTTTGAGAATGGGAAATGGATACGAAAGCAGTTCCGCGCCCCGGAAATTATTTATGATCGATGCATATCTCTCGATAAAAGGCAGCAGCGGCGCAAGCAGCGCTGTCTAGAAATCTTGAATGAACTGCAGCCCTTCGTTTACTTAACCCGGGGGCTTGCAGGTAAATGGTCTGTCTATCAAGCCCTTGTCAAACATAAACTTTTCGTCCCCTTCCTTCCCCATACTGTCCGTTACGAGAATTCGAGCCAGCTCGACCAGTGGATCTCAAATCATGAAGGCGAGGCCTTCCTCAAGCCGCAAAACGGTTCGCACGGAAAACGAACCCTACATGTTAAAGAAATAAAATCAGAGCCGGGAGGTGGGTTTGTAGTAACCGGAAGAGACAGCAGCAATCAACCGTTCCTCAGAAAATTTCATTCCAGGCAAGATGGTTTGGAGTGGATCCATCGATTCGTCGGTTCAAGAATATTTCTGCTGCAGCCCTATCTGCAACTAAACAATGCTAACGGCGAGCCATTTGATGTCAGAGTGCTGATGCAAAAAAACGAAAATGGCAATTGGAGCATGACAGGCATGGCTGTACGGGCTGGTCGCAAACACACGTTAACCTCTAATCTCCACGGCGGCGGAAGCGCTCATCGAGCGTTACCCTTTCTGACTAAGGAACTGGGTACGCAGGATGCATCAAGGGCTATAGACACTATCCATCATCTCTCGGAGGCTATTCCTGTGCATTTGGAATCCCATTTTGGCAGGCTTGCTGAGCTTGGGATCGACTTCGGAGTTGATCGCAAGGGGCAAGTATGGATTCTGGAGGTCAACTCCAAGCCGGGCAGGTCCTCATTGTCTCGGATCGGCGATATGCAAGGGGCTCGAAAGTCCGTGGAGAACCCGATTCAATATGCCCGATATTTGTTGCTTCGAAAAAATTTAGCATAGCCATTCTTACTGGTTGCTTCATTGAAACCTTCAAGAACTTTGATCCTGGGCTTTCGAAGCTGTTTTGCTTCGCAATACTTTTAGGAGGAAAAATTCATGAGTTTGACTTTCTGCAACGTCCATTTCACGCAGCAGCCCCAAAGGGTCGTCTACGTGTCGGGATCATTAATGAAGAACCTGAAATTGTCAGGGAAAAAGTCCGTTCATCTTAGGCTTGGCCAAGACCGCATTCCTGCTACAGTCAAACCGATTCATAAACCAGGCAATCATCTGTATCTTGCCTCGGGCGTTCGCAAAAGGATCAAAATTCCAAGTTCAGGCACTATATATCTTCGCAATCACCAGGATGGCGAAGTACACATCGGCCCCCTGATAGGTGTTTTATCCGATGGGCCTACGAATTCGCTCCAAAATCCTTTCGGCTCCAGAACGGGATTCATCAAACAACTGCTTAAGCATGGAAGCAAGCTGTCCTATATATTCGCCTTTACCCCAAAGGACATCAATTGGGAACAAGAAACGATCAATGGCTACTTTCTTACCGAGTCAGGCCGCTTTCAACGAAAAAGTGTACCGCTGCCGGATGTTGTCTATAACCGTCTGCCAAGCCGTAGGGCGGAGACAACGACTCCAATTAACTTGCTGCGCGAAAGGTTTATCCGTAAAAAAATACCCTTTTTCAACTGGAGCTTCTTTAATAAATCGGACATATACAGGCTGCTGGAAAAAGATACAGGCGTCAGCCGTTACGTGCCTGAATCGATTATGAATCCTACGCCTGAGCAAATAAGAGATTTGCTGGATCGACATTCACTCATCTACTACAAACCAAACAGCGGAAGTCTAGGGAATGGCATTTATAGACTATCCCACATTCCAAGAAGCGGTTATTTTGCCCGGTACCGCAATGGCAGTAAAAATGCGCTGCTGCGCTTTGGTTCCTTCACCAGCATGATGCGTACGCTTAAGACCAGGCATGGACGATCACTTCGCGGTTACGTGGCACAGCAGGGGATTCGACTTATCGAGATTGACGGCTGCCCGATCGACTTCCGATTCCATATGCATAAGAACGGTAAAAACAATTGGGTCGTGGTCGGCATTGGCGCCAAAAAGGCCGGCAAAGGCAGCGTAACGACACATCTCAAAAATGGCGGTTCACTGCTGACTCCGGAACAAGCGCTCGGCCGCGCCTTTGGGGAAAGGGCTGAAGATGTGCTGAGGAACGCGAAAAATGTTGCTATCACGCTAGCCGAAGCAATAGAGTATCACCAGCAGCATCTGATTGGAGAAATTGGCTTCGATATCGGGATAGACAAAGACGAGAAAGTATGGATGTTCGAGGCTAATGCCAAGCCAGGAAGATCTATATTCCAGCACCCTTCTCTAAAAGCCGAGGGTAAGGCATCCGTAGAGCATATACTCGAGCACTGCCTATATCTCAGTAAATTCCGGAGGAGGGAAGGCTAATGGGCCATCTCTTGACCGACAGAAAGCCTGTCGTCGCTGTGCTCACCGTAGGAGATCCCGAAGGCCAGTTCCGTGGAAACCGAGCTAACTTCAAAGACATCATCAACACAGGAAAAAACTTGGAAATTCCTGTATATGTTGTTACGACTAAAGATTTGAAACTATCTGCCCAGCGAATCCAGGGCTATCATTACGACCCCGAAGAAAAGAGCTGGACGAAGCAGTGGTTTCCCCTTCCTGATGTAATTTATAATCGAATTCCACTGCGGGAAGACGAACGAAAAAAAAAGGTTCGTAAAAAAATCAAAGAAGTTATCCAGCATAAAACGATTCACATATATAATCCTTATTTTTTTAATAAACGAAAATTGTTTAATTGGTTGAAAAAAAACCGATCTACGCGAATGCTAGTTCCCGATACCAAAAGATTGCTTGGCCCCAAAACGCTATGCAACATGCTCTATACTTATGAACGGCTTTATTTAAAACCCGAAAGCGGCAAGGCTGGAAAAGGGATCATGCTTCTTCAATATGAGGAGGAGCATGTCAAGCCCTATCGTCTAACGATCCAGGGCCAAAGATACAGACATATCATTTATCGAACAGACAATTTAGGCTCGCTCTGGTCTCGAATTCAAAAAGAAATGAACAACACCCCCTATATTATGCAAGAGGGAATTCAGCTCACTTCGTACAAAGATCGAAATTTCGATCTGCGTGTTCTCGTGCAAAAAACGGGAAAAGGAGTGTGGATGGTAACTGGAGTAGGGGCACGGCTCGCCGGACTAAAAAGAATTACCACACATGTCCCGCAGGGAGGCAGTATAGAATCCCCCGAGAAAATGCTTAATCCTTCATTTGGCAGTGAAATGACCACCGTGATCCTTCATCGCCTGAAGTCCAATGCCGTGCTTATTGCCAAACAAATCGAGAAATCCTCAGGGTATTTACTTGGTGAGATGTCAATGGACCTGGGAATTGATACCGAAGGAAATATGTGGTTCTTCGAAGCCAACAGCAAGCCTATGAAATTCGATGAACCACAAATCCGCAAAAAATCGCTACAACGCATTTTTCAATATAGTCAGCATTTAATAAATCAGCCCAAAAACGCGGATCACTAATCCGAATTATATTGGTCCAATTATCGTACAAAGAAGGTGAATGTATTGTCGCAACCTGTTCTCGGCATATTGACGCTGTATATGAATGACAAAAAGCAGCTTGAAGAGCGGCATATATATCAGAAAATGATTATGGAAGGCCAGAAAATAGGGTTAGATGTTTTCGTGTTTACACCGATGGATGTTTATAATGACAAGAAAAAAATTCATTCCCTCCAGTATGATCCAAAAACAAAAAGATGGACACGAAGATGGCGCAGCTTTCCGCACCTCATTTTTGATCGGTGCCGAATTCAAAAAAGCAAGCGCTATGAGCAGCTAGTCAAGTTTCGCAACCGCTACTCGGGTCTCACGTACCTGAACCGTCCAATGCGCGATAAATGGATGATTTATCAGCTTCTCTCCCGCAAGCCGAGATTCAAGCCACATTTGCCAGAAACCGTGATATTTCAAAATATGAGCGATGTATACAAAATTATGAGTTCTCATCCCAGTGTTTACATTAAACCGATGCAGGGAACGGGAGGAAGAGGCATCCTACGCGTAGATCGTGTCGGCCCGGAATCCTATTTACTTCAAGGCAGAAAGCTTAATCGAGATATCATTCCAGCCCAAAAAGTCCACAAGACAAAGCTAGAGTCCTATCTCATGAAATGGAAAGCCAAAAAACGTTATCTTGTGCAACAAGGAATTGAAATTAGGCTGTCCGACGGCCGGGTACATGATTATCGAATGCTGGTACAAAAAAATGGTTCCGGGCGCTGGGAAGTTACCGGATGTGCGGGCAGAGTAGGTCCGCCGCGTAGCGTAACTTCAAATCTGCACGGCGGGGGGCATGCCGTACCAATGGACACTTTACTGCAGCAATACGCCGACATTGATGAGAATCGCGCTGAAATACGCCGAACCGCCGAGAATCTTAGCCTGGACATTGCCGAAATGCTGGAAACAACCTACGGTGCGCTCTGTGAGCTCGCTCTAGACCTTGCTATTGATCCAAGCGGAAATGTTTATGTCCTGGAAGTGAATCCGAAGCCGGCCCGGGAGGTGTTTATCCAGTCCGGTGATACAGATGCTTACCGCACGGCCATCCTAAGGCCGCTTGAATATGCCTTATGGATGTACAAACAAAAAGCCGCTCCTTCTTAACACGAAGGACGGCTTCGTTCATTATCCAAATCCATCAACAGCTTATTTTTAGCGTTCCTTCTCTTCGGAAAAATCTGCTGCTCGATCATACAACGTGACCAGTTCAGCAAAGGAAGAGATCAGCTTATCAGCCCCATCAAGCTCCCTTCCGTGACCATATCCGGCATAAGCACAGCCGATAACCGTCTGTCCGTTCTCTTTGCCCGCTTCCACATCGGAAGAGCGGTCCCCGATCATCCATGCACGGTTTATATCATGGGCATCCAATAGAAGCTTCACTAAATCAACCTTAGATGAGGTTTGATGCTCGCCGGCACTATAAATCCCTTCAAACAGCGAGGAAATGCCGTGCGTATTTGCAACCTCTTTCACATAATGCTCGAGTCCGTTGCTTGCCACAAAGAGCCGGACTCCTCGCTCCTTTAGACGTTTAAGCGTCTCTGCAACTTGAGGATATAGTTCAGTATCGTAGTCCTTCAAACCGATAAGCTCATACTCCAGGAGCAATTCGTCAGCCCGTCGATGAACGGTTATATCATGATCTGGCAGTACTCTCTTCCATATATCATCCAGCAGCATGCCTAACCCGCCAAGTATTCTGTCTTCAGGCGGCGTCTCCCCGGTATACAGTTTCTCTTCCCGCAGCTGATCGAACAAGCGATGATATACCGGAATTAAAAGTGTCTCCGTTTTGAATAGCGTGCCGTCCATATCAAAAATCATCGCTTCAGGTCTTCTCAATCGGGTAATTTCCATGTCAGAGTCCTTCCTATCTTTGTGATAGCCCCATGATATTCCAAAGAAATGACCTTGTAAACCCTATAAGCTTCCCGCTGGAAATTTCCCTCATTACACCAGCGGAGACTAAACCGGAACTGCTCCAAAGTCTTTTACACGATAGAACTCATAATTTCAGTCATAAAGGTAAAGCTAATACCGAGCCTGCCGGATTGCTTGCTAATCGTTAGATAGACGTACCTAGACCTGAGAAAGTTTTGGTTAGCTCTTAGTAGCAGGAGTGGAAAATATTGTTTAAAAAAGACGGTGGTATGAAATTGACAAATAAAATGACATCAGCCGTAATTATTCTTTGCTTAGTACTGTTCGCCTACAGACCCGAAATAACTACTGCTTCCGATGACAAACAGGAAAATGAGGTTCGTGTCTTTCTGAACAAACTTTACAGGCAGAGAGCCGATGTTCTCATTAAACGCAACACGAAGCAATTAGAGAACTATTATTTCAATGGCTCCAAGGTTAGTAAGCATGCTTACCACAATGAAATGAACCGAACGAATTACCTTAATGAATGGGCCACCAAGAGATCAATTAAACTGGTTATGGCGGATAGCGATATTCGTATTATTCGCCTGAAATTATCCAACAATACGGCTAAGATCTCCTTAGTGCAGTCACTGAAGATCGATTATACCTATTTGAATAAATATGTTCCCGTTCAATCATTTGGCATCGGAACAGAACATTTTATTACTCTCAAAAAGATCGACAACGATTGGAAAGTCTATAAAGAATGGTATTTGGATCCATTGAATGAGAACCCGAACAAAATAGCGGCCACCGAGGATGGCCTATCCCCATCCGTCAGCTATAAACAAGAATTAGTGGATGGCCAAAAATATCGCCGAGCCCGTGCAGTAGAATATGCCAATAAATATGCTGGTACTGCTTGGGGTGCTGGGAATAATCATAGGTATAACCGCAAATATGCCGATTATTCCGGTAGGGGTGGAGATTGCACGAATTTCGCTTCCCAAGTTGTAGGGGATGAGGAAGAAGGCGGAGGCTTACCAAAGACTGGTGCCTGGCGTTATTTCTTCAAGAAAGGAGGAAGTGAAGCTTGGATCAGGACAGATTCCTTCTATAACTTTATATTGTATTCCGGATACGGAAAGCTGCTGGCAAAAGGCCATTTCCGGGATATGATCACTCCATCAACCAAATATCCAAATGGGGCGATTTCACATATCCAACCGGGCGATTTGATCGGTTATATTATTAGCGGCAGTGATGTGGATCATTTCTCAGTTGTCGTAGGCTTTGACGATTACGGCTACCCGCTCGTCAATTCGCATTCGGCAGATCGCTACCGCGTTCCCTTCGACCTGGGATGGGATCAATACACTAATTACTTACTTGTCCATATTAAAGATTAATGAGTCTAGCGGGATAAACAGCTTGTCAGCATAACTGCAGTTTAGCGTCATACAATAGAGAACTGGAACATATTGACGGTACGCTGGAGGACAAATGAAATTATCCCGCCTGTTGAAGCAATCCGCGATCAGGGCCGGGGCGATGGCTATCGTAAAGTTGCTCGGATTAGTCGGCCGTGTCGTCTTGACCAGGCTCGTAGGTGCAGAAGGAATTGGATTGTATCAAATCGCATACTCCTTTTATGGTTTGCTGCTGATGATTTCCGGTGGTTTGTCGACAGCTTTGGCCATTATCACTGCGAAAAAGCCTTGGCTCGGTTGGCATTTTTTTAAATGGATCTCCCTCTTTTTAGTGGTGCTAGGGGGCTTTTTGAGCATGGTCGTATTCTGGAACTCACCGCAAATTTCCAGTTTTATAGGGAATCCTGGTTTGCAATATGCTTTACGAAGCCTCGCTCCGGCGATCTTTGCGGCTCCGTTGTTAGGCCTATTAAGAGGTTACTTACAAGGCCTCGAACGCTTTAGCATTATTGCTATATCTGAGTTAATAGAGCAGGGTAGCCGCATATTATTCATGCTGCTTATAGTCGGCCAGCTATTTACTCACGGCATCTATATCGCTGTTGGCGGAGGGTTGCTAGCCGCCTTTATTGGCGTACTTGCATCTTTTACACTGCTAACGATTTATATTTCCACTGTTCAACGGAATAAAACTATTGTCCCTATGTCCGTCCATAAGCTGCCTTTTGTTTGGCTGTTTAAAGCATCTTTCATGATTTCATTAACTCGATTGCTAATTCCCGCCTCCGATTTTATCGATGCCATCCTTATTCCTGGGAGGTTAATGGCCGCAGGTTATGACACTTCCCAGGCCACGGCGATGTACGGCATAATTACGGGAATGGCCGCAATTATGGCATATACACCGACGCTCGTCACTCAAGCGCTGAGCCATACTGTAACGATTCGAATGGCTCATTATTGGCAGCACAAGTTGCTGACCGAGTTCCATAAACTGCTCTCAGTTTCGCTTAAAGCAGCCTGGCTTTGGGGACTATCCGCTGCCATATACATCTACGTATACGCCAATGAGCTATCCTTGTTTATTTTTAACACTGCCGAGGCCACGGAGCCGATCCATTATCTAGCTATTATTCCTGTCGTGGTTGGCTTTCGCGAATTATCGACAAGCATTCTATGGTCCCAGGACATAAAAAAAGTGACTTTTTTCGGACTATTTACCGGTATAGGCTGCTCCATCGTTATTCAATATGTACTCATTGCAATTCCTGGATGGGGCTATTTCGGAGCTGCGCTTGGAATACTCGCAATGGAGATCATATCTTCCCTTTGGAATTTAATCGCACTAAAAATACCATTCGGTCGCTTGCTTAAACGGCTTCCGTTTCTTCTTTTCGATGCGATGATATTGATCGTTTCAATGTTCCTAATCAGCCTATTGTCGAAGCTTTGGAGCGACGGACCAAAGAGTATGTTCAGCTTCTTAGCGGAAACGGCCTTATTCTTCTCTGTCGTCGGCCTCTTCCTCTACGCTCGCTTCAAAGGAAATTTTTCAACAGGATAACGCCTTAGTATCTTGAAGCATGCTGCCGATCTGGTCATTCTTTGCAGCGATCCACGATCCAGCTTATGCGCTTCATTCGGTTGCCCCTTTACTGTCCGTATGGGCGGCGAGCCAGGCGGCAAGCGCATCGATATCCTCGGCTTCTAGCCTTTTATCATAAGGGGGCATCCCTTCTCTCCCGGAACTAATTGCCTCATAAATTTCCGCTTTGGTAAGCGTAGAGCCGATCGACTGCAGATTCGGCCCTACCCGCCCGCTAAGATCAGCGGCATGACAGCCTACACAATTCTGTTTATAGACTAATTTGGCCTTGGCCTCATTCGCGCTTCCGCCTTCAAATGACGCAGCCGAGTTGTCCGTAGTAGCGGATTGTCCGCAAGCCGTTATAGCGAAGAGACAAATTACTAGCAATAGCAGCTGTAATTGCCGTGCTTCCGTTCTCATTTTTGCGGTCCTCCTTGCCTAATATTTAGTCCATATGGGAGCTCTTATCGTATAGCGATTCCTTCGCACGTTCGATTTCCTCTTCCGATACCGTTCCGACAATAAATTGCTTGCGCGGCATATTATGCATATCCCGAGCCGTCACATGAGCGATCACATTGTAAACTCCGTCTTTATCGAAAGTTCTTTCAATACCGTAAACGCCGTTTCCAACATGCGTGCCCTCCAGCATTTTATGCTCCTCGTCTCCGCTATACCATACTTCGAAGATTACGGATTTGGCATCCGTCACTTCTTCACCGCCCTGAGTTACCTTAGCTTGAATTGTCACCGACTCCCCAAGCTTTAATTCCTCGGGATCACTCTGAATTTGTACCTCGATAATTTCCGGAACCTCATTCAGTAGCCCTGTCTGGCTGTTCGAGGATGAGCATCCTGCCAAAATAGCAATCATAAGCACCAGCAACACTGTCGCCCATTTCTTCATATTGGACCTGAACCCCTTCTCTATCAAAAATTAGCTACCAATTCCACGGCCCCTTTACAACTCCGAGCCCTAATAAACAAAACATCTGCTAAACTCATCTTTTGACTCATTAACGAATCTGTCGTACACTTTGCTTCCGGTTCATATCGAAGCTCTCTTGCCTTACTCAGTGTAGACTCTGCGATATTATTCGTCACCTGGGCATCGTTAAAGCAAGGCGGAGACACATAAACATGCAAAGAATGATCCAATATCATCCGCGTCTTTCCCGACGGCATAGCATTGATCGGGATAAAGAATAGACTTAATAGAATAAGTGCAACCAATGATACTGCTATACTTATCCTTTTTATAGCTACTCCCTCCTTACTGGCAGTGTATCTCAATATTATGAGGAAAAAATGATGATTTGGGGCTATTTACATTTTCAGGTTGTTAACGTTTTGTGAATATGAGGAAGACACCACCAAAAACACCATGCGCTCTGTAATAAATATCATTGTAACTATTTAAACCCAAAAAATAAAGCAAGAATCATACCACATAGCGACATGATCCTTGCTTCGTTATATTTCGTTATATTTTAGAAGTTAAATATGCTGGACTAGTATTTGAAATGCCCGATTGTTTCCTCCAATTCAACCGCCATTTCCGACAATGCTTGGGCGGAGGCTGAAATTTGCTCCATCGCCGCCAGCTGTTCCTCTGATGAAGCAGCAACCTCTTGAGCAGCAGAGGCATTACCGGTAGCAATCATGGAAAGCTCATTTGCCGTTGCCACGATCTGCTGTACACTTGCCGATATTTGTTGTGCCGTAGCCGCAATCTCGGCAATCTGTGGTGTCGTTTCACGGATTCCTCCCATGGCCTGCTCTAATCGCTGCATCGTAGTCACGGATATGTTAAGCCCCTCCTCTACCTCTGATGTCACGCGAGTCATCGTCTGTACCGAATCCTCCGCATCCCGCTGAATGCCATCAAGGAGAGTGTTGATTTGCAGTGCGGACTGCTCGGATTGCTCTGCCAGCTTGCGAACCTCGTTTGCGACGACCGCAAAGCCGCTGCCATGCTCCCCAGCTCGTGCCGCTTCTATAGCTGCATTCAAAGCGAGCAGGTTCGTCTGACCGGCAACATCCCCGATCAGCTTCGTAATTTCACCGATTTCACGTGTACGATCATAGAGTGAGCGAATCATGCCATTCGACTGCTCGACAGACTGATAAATAGACCCCATCTGGTTGCCTGCCTGCTCAACCGAGCGACTACCTTCCTCCGCTTGTGCCGATGAATGTTTTGCCAATTCAGCAACAGCGTTCGTGCGCTCGGCAATCAGCATGACTCCTCGTGCAATTTCATCAAGTGCCGCTGCATTTTGCTCCAACCCCAATGTTTGGCGCTCGGCTCCACCAGCTATTTCCTGCACCGCTTGCGCTATATGATGACTCGTTTCTGCGGTCTGCTCAGAGCTTGAAGTCAGTTCGCCAGATGAGCGGGCAACCCGTTCGGCTCCTTCCCCTACCTTGCCGATCAAGCTGCGCAGCTTCTGCTGCATGATTTGAAATGCGGCGGCCAAATCGCCAATTTCGTCATTGGAATTCACCTGGATGACCTGGGTTAAATCCCCTTCACTTACGCTTTGGGCCTGCTCCTTCAACCTGCGAATTGGCTTGATGATCGACTGAATCATGAAATATATAAAAACAAACCCTACAAGAAGACAGACAATTCCGGTGAGCAACGTATTATAAATGATGGGCTTTGTGGCATCATCAATCTCCGATAAATAAATCGTACCTCCGATTTTCCACCCGGTCAGCGCATTGGTTATGTACGTCATATATTTATGCTCACCTTCGCTGACGAAAGTGTACTCACCATAATCACTCTCATACATTCTCTGCTCAGCAGACTCCGAAGCTTTCTCCCCAGCGTTGCTGACAGGATGAACGATAACATGCTGTTCGCCATCCAGAAGTATAGCGTAGCCTTCCTTTCCAACTTTAATCCCGCTGAAGGTTTCCCTGATATTTTCCAACTTCAGGTCAATTCCAAATACTCCTGAACCATCTGCTGTAGCCATGGACACCGAAATTGTAATTTCTTTATTATCATCAGCAGATAAGTAAGGACGACTAACTACAGCTTTGCCCGGTTCTTTCATCGCCGCTTCGTACCAAGGCCTTTCTCTCGGGTCGAAATCGGTCATTCCCTGCGGTTCCGGTATAATCAGAGACTTTCCTTCCTTTGTTCCATAATAAATAAGACTGGTCTCGGGATGAAGATCGGCATATTGCTCGAATGAAGAACGTGTACCCGCAAGCATTTCTTCACCAAGTAAATTTCCTTGCAGCTTTTCTGCGAAAATATGCGCATCATGTAGTTTCGGCTGAACGAGATCGTTAATCATTGAATCCGCGAGCTTAATAGATTCGGTAGCACTGTGTGTAATTTGCTCTTGAATCCCGCTTCTGGCACTCTTTGTCGCTAATACGCCAAGCACTAAAGGAGGAATAAGCAGGATGATGCCGATGGAGATAAATAACTTCACTTTAAAATTGCCGACAATTTTGTTTAATAATGCTCTGATAGTTTCTATTTCTAACACTCCATTTCCTAAATAATATTTCTCTCTATTTTCTAAAATAAGGTAAAATAAGTTGAGGACTTCTTCTTCAAACTGTACGACATATCCTTCCTCCCTATCAATTTATTTCCTGAAAAGGTTGAGCTAGATGTCGCGCAAATCCCCTTATCGAACTGCACCCACCTGCAAGAGCAGCCCCTTCGCTAAATCACGAAGGGGCGCAACATTATCGCATTATTATAATTGAACTCCACGAAATAGGCAACTAACACCATAGCCCAAGACCTACTTAAGGCTACAACCCATGTCTTTATTTCTATCTCATCAACTCCTTATAGTTCTTCACCATTCGTAGCTATTACTTTCTTATACCACTCAAAGGAAGCTTTACGGGAACGCTGTAAAGTTCCATTGCCATCATCATCTTGATCCACATAAATGAAGCCATAGCGCTTAGACATTTCCGATGTGGACATACTGATGAGGTCAATCGGCCCCCAACTTGTATAGCCCATCAAATCTACACCATCTCTAATCGCTTCTTTCATTTGCACAATATGCTGTCTTAAATAGTCGATGCGATACGTGTCCTGAATAGAGCCATCTTCTTCCACTTTGTCATAAGCTCCTAGACCATTCTCTACAATGAACAACGGCTTCTGATAACGATCGTACATCGTATTTAACGTTACACGAAGACCGATGGGATCGATTTGCCAGCCCCAGTCAGATGTTTTCAGATAAGGGTTCTTCACCCCACCGAACAAATTCCCCTCCGCACTTTCATGTTCTGGCTCATCTGATACAGTTATACTCATATAGTAGCTAAAAGAGATGTAATCGACGGTATACTGCTTAAGAAGCTCATCATCCCCCTGTTCCTTGTGCAGAACGATATGATTCTCCTCAAAGAATCGATCCATATATTTCGGATATTCTCCCCTGGCGTGCACGTCAGTGTAGAACAAATTCATCTGGTTCTCATGCTGAGCTTTGAGAATATCCTTTGGATTACAAGAGTACGGGTAGGTTTCCAGCCGCGCCAGCATACAGCCGATTTTGGCATTCGGAATAATTTCATGGCACAGCTTTGTAGCCAGAGCACTAGCAACAAATTGGTGATGCAGTGCCTGATAAATCGTCTGCAGCTTGTTCTCCGCGCGGTCAATCACAACCCCGCCGCCCGTAAAAGGACTGATTGGCATCATATTGATTTCGTTAAATGTCAGCCAGTATTTCACTTTATCCTTATAACGTCTAAATACCGTCTCCGCATATTTCGCAAAGCAACCGATCACTTCACGGCCTGCCCAGCCATTGTATTTTTGCGTTAGGCCAAGCGGCGTCTCATAGTGAGCTAATGTGACCAACGGCTCTATGCCATATTTATGCAGTTCGTCCAAGACGTTCTCATAGAACTGTAGCCCTGCTTCATTCGGTTCGGCATCGTCCCCGTTCGGAAAAATACGTGCCCAGTTAATCGAGATACGGAACACCTTGAAACCCATTTCCGCAAACAAAGCGATATCTTCTTTGTAGCGATGGTAGAAATCGATGCCATGACGCTTCGGAAACCTAGCATCGACCTTGCCGGCAAGTATGTTCTCTATCTGTTCCGAGGTGATTTCAATAGCATGTCCGCCGGTACGCTGCTCTTTAGGTACAAAAGCAACCATGTCCGCGCTGGACAGACCTTTCCCGTCTACATTATAAGCTCCTTCAATCTGATTGGCCGCCGTTGCGCCACCCCACAGAAAATGCTCTGGAAAACCCTTCATACTTTTTGTCATTGTGATGTACCTCCTTCAAATTTGTATATTAAATTACAACGGTTAAAAGATAATCGCCTTGCTTCACTTCTGCATTTTCCGTCTTTAGAACATCCAAGTAACTCGCTGAATTCGTTACGATAATCGGAGTTGCCGTGACGAAGCCTGCAGCTCTAATCTGCTCCACATCAAATTGAAGCAGCACATCCCCTTGCTTGACACGATCGCCTTCCTTCACCTTTTTGTCGAAGAACTGTCCTTTTAACTTAACGGTATTTACCCCCACATGAATAAGCAATTCAACTCCTGCATCGGACATTATGCCAATGGCATGACCGGTTGGGAATACCGTTGTCACGGTTCCATTAACTGGCGATGTCAGCCTTCCAATTAACGGTTCGATCACGACTCCTTTACCCATAGCTCCAGATGCAAACGCCTCGTCAGGTAGTTGTTCCAGAGGCATGATTTTACCCTCTAGCGGACTGACGATCACTTCCTTCTCTATCAGGCTTCCCACTGCAGGTACTGCTGATTCGTTAACGGAGGCAGAATCGCTCGGAGCTTTGCTGCTTGCTTCAACTTCATCTTTAAAACCGAGGATTAATACGAGTAATGCCGCCAAGACAAATGCTACTACTAGCCCGATCATCGTTGCGGTAAAGCCTGGACCGATAAACGTAGGAATTGTTAGCAGGCTTGGTACAGCAAACTCATAACCTGCCCCTCCGCCGGCACCGATAATCGCACTGCCGACTGCACCAGCAATACAAGCATATATAAACGGTTTTTTAAACTTCAAGGTAATTCCGTAAATCAATGGCTCAGTGATTCCGAATATACCTGCAATTGAAGAAGAACCAGCCAGAGCCTTCGTCTGCTCGTTTCTTGATTTTAATAGTACGCCAAGACCTGCTCCAGCCTGCGCAAGCACGGCAGCACCAACCATCGGCAGCATTGTATCGTAGCCTAACGTCGTCACATTATTCAGCATAATCGGTACTAATCCCCAGTGAACACCAAAAATAACAAAAACCTGCCAAAATGCTCCGACGATTACACCAGCGATAATCGGACTCAAATTATAAGCCCATGTATAACTCGAAGCTAAAGCTTGACTGATTGTGTTGCCGACAGGCCCAAACACCAGAAAGGTGAGTGGCACGATAATGACCAGCGCGAGCATCGGAACGAGAATATTTCTAACCGATTCATGGATGATCGATCGTAGAAACTTCTCCACATACGACTGAATCCAAACCGCCAATATGATGGGAATAACACTGGATGTATAACTGGCAAGCGTAACGGGAATGCCTATAAATGCTATTTGCGCACCATCGTTAAACGCAGCGATCATCGTCGGATAGACTAAGGCGCCGGCGACCGCCACCGCAACGAACGGATTTGCCTGGAATTTACGCGCCGACGTGAAACCCAAAAGAATAGGCAGGAAATAAAAAGTGCTATCTGCGGCAGCATTCAAAATCATATAAGTACCTGTCGCCACATCCATCCAACCGAGTCCCACAAACAGAGCCAGCAGTCCTTTTAATAATCCAGCGCCCGCAAAGGCTCCAAGCAGAGGTGAGAAAATTCCTGAGATCAAGTCAATCGCTTTACCCAGTATGGTACTGCTCGAACCTTCCTTATCATTACCGCTTTTCTCGGTGTCCTCCAAATTCGTCTCTTTCATAATTTGCTTGTATACTTGGTCTACATTATTACCAATTACGACTTGAAACTGTCCAGCGCTCTCGACAACCGTAATAACCCCCGGCGTTTTTTCCAAAACGGCCTTATTTGCCTTGGCCTGATCCTTCAACTTAAATCTCAGCCTAGTAGCACAGTGTACAAGAGAAACCACGTTCGATTCCCCACCAACGTAATGAATGATTTGTTTGGACAAATCCTGATTACTCATGGCCAAAACCCCTCTACTTGATTGATTTATGTGAACTTTAGCAATAGGTACCGTAGGGCGCGCTAGCACCTCACCCTACTTACCTAGGTAAAAAGAAAAACCTGAACTCAGGGCAAAACCAACGTCATATCACGTTCATTTTGCCATCAGTTCAGGTTTTGCCTGCATGACCAGTAACACCCTGTAATGATAGTTGTCTAATCTTGTTCTATTCTTCAAAACTGTTGCGTTCCGTCACTCGCTGAATGTGAATCGTCAGATACACATATTCGTCCTTACTTAGGGATTGTCCATAAGTGTTTTGTAGATAATCATTAATCTTACCAGCACATTCAAACGCCTTCGTGTACGTTTTCTTAACCTGGTTATACAAAAAGTCCTCTCCGCTGTTGTGACTTTCCTCCCGCAATACCCGCATGGCGAAATACTGCAAATGCGTTAGGAATCTCGAATAATTCAATGACGTATCATCGAGAACGATGTTGTAATGATAAGTTACAATATTGAGGATATTTTGGACGATTTCGGTCATTTTCATCGTAGCTTTCATTTCATTGCCGTCCATGCGGGCATTCACAAGGTGAAGAGCGATGAAGCCCGCTTCATCCTCCCCGAGAGCATAGCCCGTGTTTCGCTCAATAATTTGAAGCGCATCCAATCCAATTTGAAATTCCTTTTTATAGAAACGCTGAATTTCGAAAAGCATAGCGTTCTTGATGGCTAGTCCCTTCTCATGCCGCTGAATTGCAAAATGGATATGATCTGTCAGCGTCAAATAAATATTATCGCTAAGTGTCGTTTCCAGCATCTCATTGGCATGGGTTACAATTTCATTTACCAGTTCAAGATGAGATTCCGGGATATCATCGAGCAGTTCTGTAAGCTTGGCGGTCAACTCATTGGTGCTCATCATGAATATTTTGTCGACTTTCTCCTGATCGACGGTATCCCCCGCCACTTTATTAAAAGAAATGCCCCTTCCCATTACAATGATCTCTTTGCCTTTTGCGTTCTTGGTTAGAAGAACATTGTTGTTCAGGACCTTCTCAATGATCATTCGTGGCTCGCCTCCAGATTAATTTTAGAAATAAAAAATGCCCAAGCTAATTAAATATCATTCACGCGAATGAGATATAATTAACCTAGGCATTGCCCGCTTTACCGGTCACAATCCTTTATATAGTTCTTATTTTAGCATAAAAAAAAGCGATTACAAGCCTTTTTTATAAATATTGTCCATGACAGTGTCCCGCTACAGCATTGATTTTCTTGAAAACATAAAGCAGATGATCAAAGCAAGGCTTTAATCATCTGCTGCGGCTTGAATATAAGCTTGAAGCTGTTCACTGCTCGTAATTTCACCAATGATGGAATGATGGAGATTGCCCTTTTTGTCAATAATATAAGTAACCGGCAGGCCGACAATCCCATACAACCCAGCCACTTTGCCCGTCACATCGATCATGACCGGAAATTCAAATCGGTTTGCAGTCAAGAATTCATTTACGGTTCCTTTTGACTCTCCAACATTCACAAACAAGGTAGCCACATCCAACTGATTCGATTCGTACACTTCATTGATGAGCGGCATTTCCTTTACGCAAGGCTCGCACCAGGAAGCCCAGAAGTTCAAGACAACTACTTTTCCTCTATAATCAGATAGTAAAACCTTGTCCCCGTATGTGTTCGCAACCTCAAACACCGGTGCGGCTTCGCCGATCGCTATTCTTGCATTCTGCTCCGAGGTGTTCTTCTGATTGGACGTAATGATAATCCATACAATAGCCCCGATGGCAAATAGAGCCAATAGCAAGGTAATGATAGAGCTTATGCGTAATCCTTTGCTTTCTGGTTTACTCATTTAACTCACCTGCTGCGGATGTTATTCCCAAACTCTGCTGAAACGCTGTGTGAAGTGGAAAAGCGCCATACTGCTCGCGGAAGTACTCCACAGTACCTTCACCATAATTACGACCGTTATTCAAGAAAACTACGTAATCAGCAACCTCTTCGGCTATGTCCAATTGATGGGTCGAAAAAAGGACGGTATGACCTTCGCTCTTAATTTTCTGCAGTAACCGAACAAATTCATTCATCCAGTAAGGATCAAGCCCATTCGTCGGCTCATCCATAATTAACAATGGGGGCTTACCCAGCATAGCTTGGGCGAATAAAATGCGCTGCCGCATTCCTTTGGAAAAAGTATGCACCTGCTCATTTCGCTTATCCTCCAAGCCCACGATGCCTAACACCTCGTCAACCCGAGTCTGTGGAACCCGGCGCAATGCTGCCCAGAATGACAAGATCTCTGCCGCCGTCAATCCGTGTGAAAACTGAAAATCATCCGGCATGTAGCCGATTTGCTGCGAGAATTGCTTCCTGTCTTTTTTCCACTGAATCCTATTTACGCTAATTTCCCCGCTCGTCGGCTGCATAATTCCGGCAATCATGCGCAAAACCGTGCTCTTGCCCGCTCCGTTTCCACCACACAGACCTACAATACTGCCCGCATCAATATTCAAGTTGATGTTATCTACAAGCTTCTGTTTCTGTATTACTTTATTTACATCAACTACCTGCACAAATGGGTCAGCCACGAGATCGTCCCCTTTCCCAGATCCAATATACTCCCGTAATAGAGATACCAATCCATGCCAAGCATATTACAAAAAACAGCAGGCTGCCGCCTGGCTGTTGAATCCAGGTCACCCACTCATAATACTCTGGCCCGAGCACAGAACCCCCGCCAAGCTTAATCACGACAAACAAACGCACGAGCTCCGCGGGATTCAAGAGCGTTAATGCGACTAGCGAGGGCTTAATCCATAAATAAGGCAGCGAGCC
Source organism: Paenibacillus lentus (assembly GCF_003931855.1). NCBI lineage: Bacteria > Bacillati > Bacillota > Bacilli > Caryophanales > Paenibacillaceae > Paenibacillus > Paenibacillus lentus. The sequence goes on from NZ_CP034248.1 coordinate 4,355,224, forward strand.
TAATATAGAGATTAGTATCGTCGTCCAGCCAATCACGTAAAAGAACCAGATCATGACGGAAAACGTCAATGCCTGCCAACGATTTTTGGATAAGGAGCCGACAATTAATGCGACCGCCAAAAACAACAGTACTAGACCGCAGGAAAAGGCAAGGAACAGCAAATAAGTACTAAGTTCAAAAGCTGTACCCGTAAAGACGGAAATTAAGCCCATCAAGCCATAGCCGAACGAGACAATAATCAATAGCACGACAGAAAGGCCTACATATTTACCAATGATAAAAGGCATCGTGCCGAGCGGATACGTCGATAACAGCTGCCAGCTTCCCTCTTCCTTCTCTCCGGTCAAAGAAAAAGAGCCGAGAAACAAAGTCATCAGTGGAAGCAAATATAAAATCAGATTGAGCATGGCTCCAGTAGTGGCAGAATAGCCGCTGACGACATTTCGAGAATTTATAAGCAGCAAGCTTATACTGAATATAGAGAACAGAATGAGAAAAGAATAGGCCCACGGATTGCGGAGCCCAATCTTAATTTCTCTTTTTGCTACTTGAAGCATATCCGTCATCATATTTTCCTCATTTTCTATTGCTGACTTGCGTCATCACTGGCATCGTGATGCGCATCCTCATGGATTCCCTCATGGTCATCTCCGTGATGATTATCGTCATGTCCATCCCCATGTTCGGCGTGATCCCCATGATCTCCATGATCGTGGGGATGCATCATATCCTGACTCTGCTCCCAAGCATGATTCGCAAGCTCCTCGGCACGTAGTACCTGTCCTATCCCCTGCTCAGCAACAAAAGCTTCTGCGGATGCTTTATCTTTGAAGCTAATAACACCATAGGCCATCGGCGTACGGATCGAAGCGTCGTATACATAAGTCGCTTTGCTTACCTCGATCCATTCCTTGTCATTATAATCACGTACATAGTCCCCGCCTATATCGTCCGTACCGTTCTCTTTCTTCCACTCGTACATACAGCCTAAATCATCGAATTTCAGGCTTTTGCCGTCCTTCGTTACGATTTGTGTAGCAAAGGCGTCATCCTTCACTTGCATATTACATACAACGCAGACATCAACATCTTCATTAATAGCCTGAGCCGCATATTTATCCTGACCACAGCCTACCAACATAGTGAATGTAAGCATTATAATCAAAGCTAATGACCATTTCTTCATGTTTTGGATACCCCCGAATAAAGTATAGTTATTATTGCTGTAACAAGCAGCATCGTTGCGATAATCAACATAAACGTTTGATCAGAAATTACTGTTCTAGCCTCCACATCGCCGGATGGCAATGCCAGCATGGCCGATGCCCCATTCAGCTTCATCACAGGTGCGCTGTCCGTCGCCCAGTGCTCCTCATCCTCCGTGTACATCTCATTCAGGAACGTCATCCCTGGTGACTGAAAGAATAGCTGGAAAGCTGGAGTCTTCGAGATTAGCTCCTGATAAAAAGGATTTATCGCATATGGAATATCGCTTGCCCCATCATTATCCATATCCAAGCCCTGAGCAGAATCCCAGTAGTTCCCTCTCATTTCATTAGCTCTGCTATCCGTTGCTTCCGCTTCTATCACATTAGATACGAAGTCATTGGCTTCGATCGTGTTGCCTTCAGCTTGCTTGAATTGAATACCGATAAAATTTCTTATGATCGAATTCTCTATAACCTGGTTATCCTTCGATAATTCGATATATATTCCCACTCTATTGCCCTCAACCAAATTTCTCTCAATAGCCGAATGCTGCACATCAAATAACAGAATGCCTTGGGAATTGACATTCTGGCTCTGCTTCGCAAAAGAATTGTTTGTAACCTGCACATTCCGTACACCCATAATCATGGCTCCAGTTACGTTGAACTCCCCCTGATTGTTATGCACCCGTGTATCTTTTACATACATACAATGGATGCCGTAGCGCGAACCATACAACCGATTATTCTCCACATTTTGTCCATTGCTGTTCTCTAGATAAATGCCGTCCCGCATACCAGCGATCGTATTCTGCTCAATGCGATTTTGATGCGAATTATACAAATCGATGCCATTCCCCTTCTGACTGAGCTTCGTGTCAGCTTCACCAGCCGCACGCAGCCAAGAGATTTCGTTGTTCTGAATCAGGGTAGCATCTGAATCACGCAGCAATATGCCGAAGCCAACAGTTTTAATCCTCAACTCCTCAAGGACTGCGCTATCCGCATGAACTGCAATTGCCGCAGTCTCTTCGCCAGCCGTACTCTGTAAAATATTCACTCCCCGCACAATAACGCCAGACGCTTCAATTTGAATGGCAGCTTGCGGTGTTTCATTATAAATAATCGCCGTCTTGCCACCTTCGATCGTCAGTTTCTTCGTTATAACGGCAGGGCCTGCATATTTTTCTTCGCTCAGCACAAGTGTTTCTCCCGGACTTGCTTCGTCAACCAATTGCTGAAGGGACGGTAGGTCGGACGCAGCTCCTGGTATCTCTGCCGCAGATTCCGCATAAATGGTAGAAACAGCATTTGTTAAAGCCAGATTTAGCAGCACGACCCCGGTAAGAACAAGAAATAATACCACTCCCTTGCTTCTCATAAACTTATTTCTGATGCCCCCTTCGCATGCTTATCGCTTACCCCAAGTGAGTTATTAACATAATAAGCTATAATATTTCTCACTTATATAGCCCATTCGAGTCCCTTTTATCAGGATCCGGCTTGATTTTATGTCTATTCTATGACATTCCTTTCATTTTCTATCAAAACTGCACCAACTCAATGCCAAAAAAGGCAGCCCTGACATAGAGCTGCCTCCGACACGAACATATCAAGTTATCTTTTTATACATCGTAGTTCACGATATACTTTTGTAGCTCCGTATTGTAAAATCCGATGCTAAATTCCTTTACCTTGCCTAGTTCATCGTAAGAATAACGCGATCGCTTCAGCAGGGGCATCCCCTTGCTACCGAGCTGTAGAATCTCTTCAGCCTCCACCGGTGGAACGGCCACCGAGAATTCGTCGCGCAGTTTGTCCAGGGTAATATTGTGCTCCTGAAGCAGCTCATACAAAGACCGTGCATTCAAATCAGAAAGCTCCAAGTCATCAATAACGATAGCCAAATAATGCGTATAGTAAATGTAGGGGTGATCATTTAGGTAGTACACTCGTTCCAGCTTCAAACATAGATCACCGAATAGCATATGCAGCTCTGTCCCCACTTCATTGCGCAACATTTCGGCACGAAGCCACTGCTTATTGATCCGATGTCCCTCTTCCACCAAAATCTCCGTGAAGTGCTTCCATTTCGACAGCTTTGAGGCCGCCTTGTTACGAATCACCTTGGTACCTTTGCCGCTGCCCTTTTCCAGATAGCCTTCCTGAACGAGTTCTTGAATCGCTCCCCGCACGGTAATTTTGCTTACAGAAAACTCCTGCTCCAATTGTGGCTCGGAGGGGATATTCTCCCCTAAGGGATAGACCCCGTGCAAAATCCGATCCTTCAAAATATCCCTGATTTGCAAATATAGCGGTTTATCCTTCCTGGACAAGCTCACTTCATTCCACTACCTTTCTATATCGCGAGCGGATTCCGTCATGGCCCGCAGTATTTCCTCTTCAGATGCCATTGGGGTATCACCCGCCACAGTGTGCGCCAGTATACCTGCAGCCACCGCAAATGCGACGGTCTTGTCTGGCAGGAATCCCTCCAGTTCGCCATGAATAATCCCGCTCGTAAAGGCATCCCCGGCACCTATTCTATCATAGACGGAAAACGTCAGCATGTCTGAAAAAGTAAAGCCCTGATCTTTATATAAAAAGCCACGCAAAGAATGCAAATTATCGTTATGGACCCGGCGGTGCGTACCCGCAATGACCGGGATCTGATATTTCTCGCTAACGATTGGCACCAGCTCCCTAAGCTGCTCTTCGCGCTGCTCCTTTTGCGTGCTCATGCCTAAAGTATGGATTGCATCCTTCTCGTTCATCATCACGATGTCCGCCAGCCGCAGCAATTCCTCATAATACGGTTTCGCCTTGTCATAGCCCCCCTCGCTATCGCATCAGTCAGCACCTGCAGCGGATGACCTTCCGCATCAAATAAATTGTTCTTCTTTCCATTGAGATAGTGCGTAATGATATCTTTTCGCTGCAAAAGAGGAATTACCTCCCGAATGTCCGGGGGGCCGGAACCGATATGTATCATAAGCGGGAGCCCTGTGCTGCTAGACAACTCCCGAGCGATGTGAAGTGGTTTCAATCCGTTATTGCCAACGACGCTCCGACTGATCCGCGCTTTTAACCCCACGATGAAATTCCCGTAGATCTGAATTGCCTGTTTAATCTGCTCCTTGTCGATCCACTCCAGCCGGGACAGCTCATCAATTCTGGACAGACCAATGCGTGAAATATTCAAAAAAGCGTACAGCCTCGTCTTCGCCTGCTGGCTATCAGCTGCCAGTTCCGCAATCCAATCTGCCCCACAGCTGCCGGCATCGACAATCGTCGTCACACCCTGCTTCACGCCGATCTCATCGATATGGTCTCCGTAGGGATCAAAATCAAGAAAAGCGTGGACATGCATATCGATCCATCCGCTAGATACATAAGCACCTGTGACGTTCCCCAGCGGCTGACCGTTTCCTTTCCCGGCTTCGGTAATTTCGGCAATTTTCCCCTTCTCAACGACAATATCGATTTTCTCGCCATTCACACGCTTTATATTGCAAAGCACGTATCGATCCATCGAATTTTCCACCCACTTCACCACCCGACATTATAGTGTTTAAAATAACACGCTTATGCCGGAAAGTAAATATAACGTTATAATGTTTAATTCCGAAAAATTCCGCTGCATTATCCTATCCAATGAACTTCTATCCATAATTTACCTGCCCCATTTCTTCTTAATGCATGTTAGAATGAGGTTGCGCAAGATTACAAAATTGTAACTATTACTGTGTTCAGTCTATCATGTTATCAAAACTCATAGAATGATATGGAGGGAATTTAATAATGAAAAACAAGCAATTAAAATCAATAATAACTGGCAGTATGGCAACGGCTGTACTTGCTGCAGGACTTATATTGCCATCTGGCGCAAAAGCAGAAGCAGCTTCAATTCCAACTAGTGATTGGCAGAAGCAAGTTCAACAAATCTGGCTGAAATGGAGTTGGAATGGGTCTTTTAATCATATAAAATGGTATATTCCTAGTGTGCCTGCGCCAGAGACAACGACTGTGCCTAATCAAAAGCCGTCGACTCCAAGCCAGCAGCCAACTGCGCCAAGCCAAAAGCCGACGACTCCAAGTAAAAAACCAGCAACCGGTAATGGAACAACTACGGCGCCAACTGCTCCAAGCAAGAACAACCATAGCACGAACGGACAAACAGAAGCAGCTTCTTTTGCCGCCCAGGTAGTTGATCTGGTAAACAAGGAGCGCGCCAAAGCAGGTCTGAAGCCGCTAGCAACACAAGCTGATTTGGCGAATATGGCTGCCGTCAAAGCAGCAGACATGCGCAAAAACGGATATTTTGATCACCAGTCGCCAACGTACGGCTCTCCATTCGATATGATGAAGCAGTTCGGCATCACCTACAAATATGCAGGCGAGAACATCGCCAAAGGACAACGCTCACCTGCTGAAGTCATGAATGCCTGGATGAACAGCGAAGGTCATCGCAAAAACATCATGAGCGCAAACTTCACTAACATTGGCGTAGCGTACGACAACGGTTACTGGGTTCAAGTGTTCATCGGGAAATAATATATAAGGAAATCAATAAACCTTGATGCCGCAATGAAATTTAATAGGCATCAAGGTTTATTTGTCTCTCGTATTAATTCAAAGGGATTGAGAGATTAATTAAAAGTAATGAACTTAATAACTTCCCCCTCAAAATCCTTAACGCAAAACGCTCCATTCTCTAACACACCGTAAGAATGGGGAAAGTCCTCTTTTGGCAGCGAAATGGATCCGGGGTTCAGCACATAAATCCCATGCTTGCGATCAGCCACAGGGATATGGGTATGTCCCTGGACAAACACGTCATTCTCCGCGATCGGCGGTAGTTGCTCCATGTTGAAACCATGTCCATGTGTAACATAAATGCGCCGGCCTTCATGGAACAACATCACATAATCCGCCATCATCGGAAAATCAAGCAGCATTTGGTCTACTTCAGCATCGCAGTTTCCACGTACGGCAATAATGTTGTTTTTATGCTCATTCAGTATACGTGCGACCTGCTGTGGATCGTACCCCTCCGGCAGTGGATTACGAGGCCCATGATAAAGAAAGTCCCCCAGCATAACGATTTGCTTTGCCTGCTCCTCCCGAGCCTTTTCCATTGTTCGTTCCAACCAATGACTGGAGCCATGAATATCGGATATAAACATTAGTTTCACACATATTCTCTCCTTTATGCATCTGAAACTACCTCTACGGATATTTTACATCAATACGGTCCCTTGACACCAATCCTCCCACCGATCACCAGCGAATGCTGTGTATCATCTTTATCCCAAGCACCATATTAGAACCTGGGCATATGATGGGTAATAAACCTATGGAGGGCATGTCAAAATGAGTTATTCTTCTGGATCTTATCCTCGCTCAATGTACCCTTATCCAATGTATGCTTATCCCCAACAACCGTCGTATCCTCATCCTTATTGCCAATACACCAACACACCTTTGTATTATTTTAATCATGTACCTAGATATCATCAACAATGCTATGCACAGCCGATGCAAACTGATTCTCGGAATGACGGAGGGAACAGAGATTCCGGGCCAAATCCATTTGTAGTCAATATTGAGCAGGCAACGGAACTAAACAACACATATCGAACTGTTTTATGGACTGGGAATCATTTTCAATTGACCGTGATGAGCATTAATGCGGGGGATGACATCGGACTAGAGGTTCATCCAACAACCGACCAATTCATTCGTATCGAAGAAGGTCAGGGAGTTGTTCAAATGGGGGATAGTAAGGAAAATTTGGATTTCGTCAGAAATGTATATGAAGATTATGCGATTGTTATCCCCGCCGGCAAGTGGCATAATTTAAAAAACACGGGGAATAAACCACTCAAAGTATATGTAATTTATGCACCTCCCGAGCACCCGCATGGAACAGTTCACAAAACCAAAAAAGATGCCATGGCCTCCTCATAGAAGAATTCTACGCCTTTGTTCCACTCCACTCCTATCCGTGCTTTTCATAATTTCGCCGCTGAGCGTCAATACAACTCAAATAAAATGATATCTAAAGGGTCTACTCCGAAGCCTAAAGATTGGGCTGCGGAGCAGACTTCTTTTTTGATGCTGCGTAAAGTGTAAAGTGTAGTCGTGTGGATCGATCTTAGTTCCTCATCTCAGGCAGCGGCAAGAACAGAAACGTAAACGGCAAATTGCTGCCTGCTGCCGGGGTAATCCACAACTCTACTTTTTCTTCTTGATCACCCGTTCGATAGAGGACACTAGTACTATCCTTGGTAGAACCAATGTGCTTAATATGAACGACATCATTATTCACTCTCGCTGCACCGGAGTATAGCCCGCCACGCGGATTGAAGGTAATCAGCGTATTCGGGGCGACGCGGTTAAGAGCGATATAATAGAGCACACCGTAATTGCCAGAGTTCGTAGCCTCGGTAAGCTTAATCCCGTCGATTCCTTTTTGAAAAGGATCCGTGGTATTATCGGTTAGCGGCAGCCGCTCCGGCTTTGTCCCTACCAGCTCGTTATATTCGAATATGCGAGCCGAATCCTCGAAAGTACCGCGTATGATCGATTCCTGTGGATCAAGATATGGCAGGTTGTAAAGCGACTCCAGTGGATCATGGTTTGCCTTAACGATCAGCACCGTATATTGAATCGAGCCTTTGCTCACAAGATCAGCATTCAGTGTCACGACATCGCCGTTCGGTACGGCGGCTGTGCTCAGCTCCGTAAATATCAGCTTTTGTTCTCCTGGCGCAAAAGTTATGCTCTGGCTGGCACTGCCGCTAATCATCGATTCGAAATATCTTGCTGCGGCGGATCTCCCCGCCACTTCGGGATGAATGCTAGGGCCGGCGAAGCCTAAACCGCCTATTTCAACACTCGCGGGAGATTCGCCTTTGTTCTCGGCAACGACATAAAATTTCGCTTTTTCCCCAAGATGGTTCTTATGGTGGATCATAAATAGTGTAGTCCCTTCGATCGTGTCTTGATATAGGATCCCCTCCTGATTTACGGTCTCTGGGCCGCTTGCCCGAAACAATGTATACGGCTCTGTCCGGTATGTATAGGGTAAGACATCGAAGGATAGCACGGAACTTCCTGAAATTTCAAAATTACTGCCCACAGGCGTGAACAAACGTTCGAATTCTTCTTTCGTATACAGCAGCTCTGTGGTAATCTCTATCTGCTGCTTGTACGTAGAGGATAAGCCATGCTTATCGCTAACTACTAGAGTCACTTCAACGATGCCAGGCTCAAAGAAAGCAGGCTGATTATTGTCCCACTGTCGTTCCACGATAGCATCCTCGTCATCAGTGCTCTGATCGTCGTATCGAATGAGCTCTCCCATGCGGTATTTATGCTTGTCCGTTGCAAATAAAGCTACAGGAGGTTCATTTATGCGCTCCGGTTCAGGTTCGGGATCAGATGAGGTTACATCAGGGAGCTCAAGAGTTGCTTTGCTTCCCTCCAACGTGATCTTGATTCCGTATATTGCCGAAAAGGATCGCAGCGGAAGCATGAGTACACCTTCATCCATATAGGGAGTACCATTCATTGAATATGAGATACCGTTCACGGTATACGTATTTCGATCCACTTTGAATCTTGCTTCCGATGTATCACTGCTGCGGATCAGCACTTCATTCGTATTTGCATCATATCCGATTTTATAACCCAAGCGCTCCGCTATTGAGCGCAAGCTAACATACGTAACACCTTGCTTCACCGTTGCCTCCCGGATGGCGGTATATTCCACGCCGCTTTGTTCCATTTTGCGACTATTTAAATATAAGACTAGTGAACCCGTGTTTCCATCTGGCATCCCCTTCGCAGAATCCGCAAACGCCGGCATAACAAATGCCGCTTGCAAAGCGGCAAAGCTTAAAGCTAACATTGCCTTTTTAATGTTCATCATAATTCAAGACTCCTTTTCATTGTTCAATCATTACCTGCTGTCCTTCGGTTCCACCTCCTTATCGGGCTCCTCATTCCGCTTCATCAATGCCTGGATTTTATGTTCATGCAGCGCAAGGGTCTGGATCAATTCCACATTGCGCTGAGCAAGTGAAGATACGGCCATCGTAAGATGCAGCAAAATAAATAAAATCCCGACCACGCTGAGCAAATAAAGCAGCGATGGGGCATAATCAATGCGGATCAGCCTTGCCAAATCATCCAGAATGGATGGAAACAACGTCAGAATCATCATCATAGCGCTGAGTGTCAGCCAGAGCAGGGCGTACTGCTCCTTCAGCTTCTGATTGCGAATGAGATAAAGAATCGTCGCGGCAAAGCTGAGACTGATTAAAAAGCTGAACAAATAAATATTAAGTTTCATGACTCATTTCCCACGCTTTCTTTTTCCTCGTCTTCATCATAAGAATGGCTAAGATCACCTTGCACATATAATAAATCGATTGAAGTGGCGAAATGCTGGACACACCGCCTTGCCGCTCTTTCATCACTACAGGAGTTTCCTGGAACGTCAACTGATAGTTATCGAGCAGTACGAGAGCCTCGACCTCTGGATAATCTGCAGGATACTGCTGAGCAAACAAAGCGATCGCCCTGCGATTGCATAACCGGTAGCCGGAAGTAGGGTCGGTCATTCGTTTTCCGGTCAAACGCGTAACCAGACTACCAAGCAGATCAATGCCGAGCTTTCTAGCAAACGTAGATTGGAATCCCTCTTTCTCGATAAAACGGGAGCCTACGACCATATCCGCGCCATTCTCCCGCATACAGCAGAGCAGCTTGTCAAGATCAGCGGGATTGTGCTGGCCATCGCCGTCAATCTGGACGGCATAGTCGTAACCGTTCTCTACCGCATATCGATAACCGGTCTGCACCGCGCCTCCGATCCCTAGGTTGCTGCACAGATGGAGCACCGTTGCTCCAGCATTCTCTGCAAGCAGTCCCGTATTATCCGTTGAACCGTCATTGATTACCAGAATGTCTGCATAAGGTGCATATGTCTGCAGCGAAGCAATCACTTGCTCAATGCCCTCCTCCTCGTTGTAGGCAGGTACGATGGCAAGAATCTTGTCATGTTTGTGGTGATGTTGGCGATGATGAAACATCGTTTACGCTCCTTTCTGTAGGTAAGACTGCATGTTGTTTGATGGGCAGCCCTTTGCGAATCATGGCGACACCAACGATGCTGCCCATAATGATCATGAATGGCATAACCGTATAGTTGTATCGATATTCCGGGACGAAAACGAGCCTGACCAGCGACATCGTCACAAGGATAATGGCCAGGATCGTGGCAGGCTGTCTCCATTTTCTCGCAAATACGAAGAGCGAGGCGACAGCAGAAAAGACAATCCCGCGATGTAGCCAGTTCAGCCAGCTCCACGGTAAAATCGGAATCACCGGGTATAGCGGCTCATGACCGCTGCCAAAATACATTTTGGAGTATGTATGTTTAAGCTTGCCGTACGTATACCATTTGACGAATTTCCATGTATGCTCCTTAAAGCCGATTTTCAATCGTTCCTTAGCAATTTCCATTTGCGTCTTCCCTTGCCGGTCTACCAAGCCGTCATCATAGTTCTTGTCTGGGTAGGTTCCGGCTTGAAAAGGATTCACTTGAGTAGACGCGACCACGACTTCATTCAGTGTAATCATATTCCGTATCACCCATGGAGATAGCACCACGGCCGTTCCGATCACGGTAAACAAAAACAGTTTTAAGGTCGTACGTTTTTCCTTTTTCCAAAAATAATGAAACATATAGATTGGAAATAGAAGAATCAAAAATTCAGGCCGGGTCAGCACGAGCAGTCCCATGGTGGCTCCACCCAGCAAAGCATAGGCGGTCAGCTTCTTTTCAAATACAATGAGCTGCAGATAAACGTAAGCCACGAAGAACATTGTCGCCAGTGTCTCAGTGAGAACGCTGGCATTGCTCCATACAAATGGCGGATATATGGCTCCAATCAATAAAGCCATGATACCGACGGTTTGTCCGCCGAGCCTTTTGGCGATAGCATAGATTAGCCAAAGCGTAAGTAGACTCATTGCAACCTGGGCATAACGGATTGCCGGAAAAGGATCATGATGCTGATAATCGACCAGCTTGTAAATCGCCGCCATGAATAACGGGTATCCTGGCGTAACCTGTGCATTCGGCTCTGTATCTTTGTAGGCATAAATCCCTGTCTCCAGCAGCTGCCTCACCATTTCGTCGTAGTGAACGGAATCATGGGATATCTTGTGATTGACCGAGACGAGAAAATCGACTCTCAAAAAGGCGGCCAAGGCGAAGATAAACATAATGAGTATAATGGCGAGCCTCGGTTTAGGTAGATGAGCACGTACTGCTCTATTCAACATGGTGCGACTCCTTTCGTGTCAGACAGTCTTGAAGTGAAAATTAACATCTATAACCGTATAATAGACTTCTTAATAAATGACGTCGGAATCCTTAACAAATCCTTAATTAAAACGGTGAAACTGCTTATCATTTAAGAGGGAAAGAAGATAGCAAAAAAGCCTTTCACGGTTGTGAAAGGCTGAAGACTTCGCATTATTTTGTGATAGGAAGAATTGTTTCAAAGCAGGTCTGCCGTTCGCTGCTGCTCGCGGATATGCTGCCACCATGAACCTCGATGATGCTTTTCGTAATAGCAAGCCCGAGTCCCGTGCCGCCCCCTGTCTGCTTGGATCTGGACTTATCAGCACGATAAAATCGGTCGAAGATAAACGGCAGATCGCGTTCAGGGATAGGTTCACCATAATTCACAACCTGAATTACAGCCTTGTCATCTCGTTCCTGAATATAAATATCAATTCGTTTACCGGCATTGCCGTACCGAATCGCATTGGAGATTAAGTTCTCATAAGCACGAACGAGATGATCTCCATCAGCTTTTATGTTGACGGGGTAATCAGGTGCATGGACACGACAGGATACACCTTCGCTTTCCAGGTTAGGCACGAATTCCTCGGCAAGCTGCCGGAAAAAATCGTTCATGTCGATCCGCTTCAGATCCAGTGGCATATCGTTATTAATGCGCGTATATTCAAATAAATCATCGATGAGCTTTTTTAACGCTACGGACTTGTCATAGGCAATACCGATATAATAGCGAAGCTCGACCTCATCAAAATAGCGGTCTTTTTCGATTAGCTCCAAAAAGCCCAGAATCGACGTCAGCGGAGTTCTCAGGTCGTGCGACACCCCGGTGATCAGGTCATTTTTCGTCTTCTCCGCTTTCCGCTCTTCCTGTATGGAATGGTGCAACTGCGCGCTCATTTGGTTAATACTCTCGGCAATCTCACCCAACACATGATCAGGCCTGACCGGGATATCGTATTGAAAATGTCCTTTGGCAATTTCCTGAAGTCCATGATTGATTTCCCGTAAATAGTCGTTCAACTCTTCGGCTACACCATTCGCACGGGAAGCGATCAGGCCAAGTTCGTTCGGGGATTGCACCGGTGCAGGCTGATGGAACCTGCCGTTCTCCATAAGCTGCAGAGTAGCTGCAATTTCCCCGGCATATCGAACCATTGGTCTACTGAAGATGTAATAGAAGAGCAAATATAAAACAGCTCCCGATACAATCATGACAGGCCTGGAGCCAATATGGTTAATGATCCAAACGAGCACAGCATTGATCCTATTGAATTGCAAAATGTAATTTGCCAGCAAGTTGCCTAGCAGCAGGACTAGCGAGGTCAGCAGACTGCTCAGCAGATGAATCAGCAAGAATCTCCATCGGATAGAATCGAACAATCTGATACGGGTCATGTTACAACTCCTTCGATGACTTCATTTTATAGCCAATGCCCCACACAGTCTTTACAAATTGTGGATTTTGCTTATCCTTTTCGATCTTTTCACGAATTTTCCGAATATGAACCATCACTGTATTTTTGGAATCCATGAACGGTTCATTCCATACCTGCTGATAAATTTTGTCCATACTAAGCACGATACCCTGATTCACCGCAAGCATCTCCAATATCGCAAATTCGCGGGGTGTCAGCTTAACCTCCTGATCATCCACAGTGACGGTATGAGTCGCGGTATTGATTACCAGCTCATCGATGACGATTTCGTGATCATTTTTTTTCGAGTCCTGGCGGTTCAAATGCTTGTATCTGCGAAGCTGCGATTTGACACGGGCTACCAATACTAACGGATTGAACGGCTTGGTTACATAATCATCGGCTCCAATGCTGAGCCCTGCGATCTTATCGATATCCTGACTTTTCGCCGACACCATAATAATTGGCGTATTCTTCTGCTCTCTGATCTTCATGCAGGCTTCTATGCCATCCATCTCAGGCATCATAATATCCAGAATAATGAGATCAATATCATGGATTTGTAAAATATGAAGAGCCTCCAAGCCATTGGAAGCTTTATAGAGGATATATCCTTCATTTTTCAAATAAATCTCTATCAATTCAATAATTTCCTTCTCATCATCAACGAGGAGAATCGACTCTCTGGACATAATCTGCACCTCTGCTTTACTCTATATCGTTGCTACAACTCTGTTGTAAATATACCATATCCGATAGAAACCTTGTTCAGCGTCTCCAGCGGGTAAAGTCTATTTTAACTGTTACATCTTAAGAGGGATGATCGAAAATGCTTAAGTTTTTCTTAAGTTTTTCTGTGAGAATGCAGCACCCATTGCTCAGTTCTGACTGAATCAAAGCGGAGCTCCTGCTTGAAGCTTATGCTACGATAAAAAATAGTTAAAGAGCCGTACAGCAACACGACTCCCCCTACACTGTCACCTAACAATTCCGACGAGCTGCCATAAAGAGGAGAAAAAACTCCGTTCAATTACTTAATTGAACGGAGGGGAATTTGGATAAAGATTGTCCTATACGCAACAAAACCATACCCTTTGGAACAATCTCATTATGGAATTTTTAGTGTAATATGCTAAAAAACTTCAGATGGATTCTAAAATATCCTAACGAAGAGATAAGGCTGAGGATTATATTAAATCCAATAAGTAATTGATAATTGTGAACAAATCAAAGTTTATCCCTCCTGCAATTCCAGAAATAGCCCCACCTATTTGATGCGTCAAAATTAGAAAACCAGTCAACATACCGGAAGAGACATTTTTCTTCTCCAACGTTTCGTTGGCCAACAAGATACCACCTGGCAAAGCTCCTAAATAACTCGCTCCGAAAATTAGAGAGAACAAAAGAGGACTTACCGAAAAAAAGGTGACCCAGTACAGATGAATCCAACTGAATCGACTTTCATTAAGTATAAAAACCGGGCTTAAAATTGCTAAGCCTAGCGAAGCTGCACTGTTTAAGATAACAAGGACTTTAGCTCTGTGGTTGATAAACCAATCAGATACAAATACGTAATTTGCGGATGCAGCAATTCCTACTAGACCAGCCAGAATACCGAAACCTACCAAATAACCTATAGTGTTTCGAAACAATAAAAGCGTTCCAACTGATCCTGCTGCAAACAAAGAACTGACCATCATTACTTTTTTATAACCATATTTGTCTATCAGATATCCACCAATAGGTGCACAGAGGGCCCCGATTATAATGTTTATCGACCACGTCGTTCCTAAAAAGCTTCTTCCCGTTGCCAGATAATGGGAAATTTCATTTTGATAGTAGGACTGAACAAAACGATTGATTGAACCAACAAAACCATAAATCCAAAAATACACTAACAAAAACCACGCATATCGACTTCCTGCCAAATATGTTGAGCTTCTCATCTTAACCTCTCACCAAACAAAACCGATAACGAATTTACACAACCAAAGTATACAATACAACCACATATCAAATGTTTAGATAAATCACTAATAGTATATAACGCATCTTATGAGGTATATATTGCTGATCATATGATATTAAGCGGAGAAATGGAAAGTCCTGATGGGAAAAAGGAGGTCGAATTTTCACCTATTTCCGATAGCTACGTCGCACCTAAATCCGGTGATGAAATAAAGGTTAAAATAAAGTGGAATGAAGAATTATTTTCTTACTTTAATCTCGAAACAGGCATCACGTTCAAAAGATCATAAAAGTTAAAATAACCTATTGAATCACATCCGTCACCCATGTGCAAAACGTAGTCGGGCATACTCCGTTTCTTTTACCGTCCTAGCTTTCATATTCTACGATCTAGTAATAACATTCAATGTTTTCTCTCTCCCCTATAGAAAATAAGCCCCGCAGTTTATTAGCGGAGCCCTCTTCTCGTACATCACCTCAAAACACCTTCTTCTTCCCCCGGTCATCCTTCAGGATCTCCACCGCTTCGCGGAAGCGCAGCGAGTGGATAATCTCCCGCTCCCGCAGGAACTTAAGGCCGTCCTGCAAGTCGACGTCATCGGTCATGTCGATGAGCCACTGGTATGTAGCCCTCGCCTTCTCCTCTGCCGCGATATCCTCGTACAAATCCGCAATGGGATCGCCCTTCGCTTGAATATAGGCGGCCGTCCAGGGCACGCCTGATGCATTCTCATAAAACATCGCACTATCGTGCGCCACATAGTGAGGGGCTAATCCGGCAGCATCCAGTTCCTCTACTGTCGCATCCTTGGTCAGCTTATATACCATGGTGGCAATCATTTCTAAGTGGGCCAATTCTTTGGTTCCGATAAGTTATCATTTATGATTTTTTATCATTTTTGTATTATGAAGTGAAATCTTCTTTTACATAATATCAATAAAGTTTTCTTCAACACATGAACTATAGTATTCAATTTTTTCGAGATATTTCTTGGTTTCCTTGAAATTCAAATAAAAGTTATACTCAAAAATATTAACAATTAATGTATTTATTCTATTCTCAATATCACCATTACTTAATAAAGACAAATCCTCCAAATAGGAAATAGTTATTTCACCTTTACATTGATTTTGGTTTCCTAACATTTTTTTATCAAATGAAGCCTGTTTTTTTATTTTTTAAAATCTCAATTATTTTTGTTGTATTAAGATCAGTAGTAAATACAAAATTCGGTCGTACGATATCAAAACGGTCTTCATGATTGTCAGCCGTTACAAAGTTGTATGAGTGAGATAAAGAGTGAACGTCAACTCCAAGTTCGCTTTTTATTTTTTCACAAGCTTTAAACGAATCTTCAGATTCAGATATGATAGAAACTTTCATCCCCCGATAAAAAATGCGTAAATATGTATATTGCTTGTAAATTAGTTTTAGTTCATCTACAACTATAGTATCACCCAAATATTTTAAATAATCGTGTAATAACGGCCTAATGATCACTCTGTTAAATGTATCCTGATCAATATCATAGTAGATATCTAGAACATTTTCATAAAAGGTGATATTTTCACTTTTATACATTTTATTAATGATTTCTTCCTTTTTCGAACTAATATCACTATAAATAAAGCAAGCAGAAAAGTATTCCATAAATGATTTATGAGCCCATTTATAGCTTAATCCATCCTGTACAACTAATGGAACTGATTCAACTAAGTCTATCAGAGGTATCCGCTTCTTCAATACACTCCGTTTTGCTTGATCAATTAGTTTTATTAGTTGATCTTTACTAAAACCTATTTGATTATTACTAAGACAACATGCTAGGTTTCTTAAAAACTTATGAAAGCTCTCTCTTAAAAGCTGTGAGTGTTTTTTTCTATTCCAACCACCCTTAGAAAATCATGGTCTTCAAATAATGCATCCTAAACCTTTCTATAAAATTCTCCTTTATTTATTGGAATATCCTTCTTGTATCTGTAGGTTATATAGATGAACGAAACTAGTAAGGGGTTCCCTAAAAAATAATTCAGATCTTTAAATGTTCCTAATTTGTGTTTTGCAAGTAGAAAATGCTTAGTTTTGCAGCCAAAAGTGCTAAACCCACTTGCCAGCATCAAAGTTACATAGGAATTCGTTCCATTGCTTGCTTGAAGCGGAAGCTCTCACCTGTGAAGGAAAGAATATGAGCATGGTGCACCAGACGATCGACGAGTGCTGACGTGAGTTTGGTATCGCCGAATATCGATGTCCATTGACCAAACTCTAAGTTAGATGTAACGATCACACTCTTTTGTTCATAGCAATCCGCTATCACGTTAAATAATAGTTCAGAACCGGTTTGGTTGAATGGGACGTAACCAACCTCATCAAGAATGAGCAAGTCAACTTTTCTCAACTTATCTCGAAATCGGTTAAGTGTTCCCGTCGTAAATTTCTCCTGAAGCATGGCAACTAAATCGGAGGCTCGGTAGAACTGCACCGCATTGCCACGGCGACAAGCCTCCACACCCAATGCCGTTGCCATATGCGTCTTGCCTGTGCCTACGGCACCCATTAAGAGTAAATTCTCCTTGCGCTCTAACCATTCCAATCCCTGAATTTTCTCTGGACTGCTGCCGTTCGGAAAAGTGATATGGTCATAGGCATACCCCTCAAAGGTCTTAATATGCGGAAATCCTGCCTGCTGGACGAGCTTTCCCAGCTTGGCACGGCGGCGTCCGTCCAGTTCCGCACTTAGAATCTGTTCCACAATGCTTCGAATCTCTTCATTTTGTTGAAGCGATACATAGTCCATGACATGGGCCAATCGTAGCTGCCGACATAAATTGGCTAATTCTGTTGGCATGTTAGCTCACCCCCACAAGCTGGTCGTAGCGCTCAAGAGAGCCCTCCAAACGAGTTCCCGGGGGCGACAGCTTCTCCTCCCACGTAATGGGCAAGTCTCGGCTTCCATATTTCATACCAAGGATACCCGTGACGCGGGAAACTGCCGCATCCTGGCCTAGCAAAGCGATTGCCTCTTGGATCTGTTCTATGGTGTACACATCGCTCCAGTGCAACAGCGCCTGAAGGCGCTCTTTTCGCTCAGCCAGATCCTTCACCGTCACATACACGTGCAGTGTCTCCGGCAGCATGCGAAGGAACTGCGAATGTGTAACACTGCGCGGTTTTCTCAACCATCCGCTAAATACTTTCGACCACGGAACGTCCGCCGTTCGTCCCGTGTAAGGTCTAGGCACCTCCCGAATCTTCTGGTGGTGACCGTTCAGGATAACCAGACGATCCCAGAACGTTTGGATCAGCACCTCGCTACCTGGCGCAACCATTCCTAGTAACGGAATCGTCGTATCTTCAATCCGAATTTCCCCGTACTTATTGACTACCGCAGCAGCCAAGCGAAAAGCATCAAATCCATGCTCCGGCAATGTAAGGAGCTTACGTCGGTCATCCTCCCACAGATCAGCGATTCGGCGGTTTTGAGCATAATGCTTACGCTGGTGATCTTGAGTTGCCTGCTCAGCGAAATACGCGACAAGTTGTTCATGGTTTTCATAGATGGGAATGGGGACGGCCCAGTTCCTCTTAGAGTAGCCGCATTTATTTTCCACATGCCCCTTTTCATGACCGCTATACGGATTGCAGAAGACAGCTTCAAACCGGTAATGGGCACAGAATCGCAGAAAGCCTTCGGTTAATTGCCGCTCGCCTCCTTTCTCGATATGCACGACGGCGGCAGACAGGTTGTCGAACCATATCCGCTGAGGAACACCGCCCATCTGTTCGAAGCATTGCTTCATCGCTTCTAAGAAGCATTCCTGATTTTCCGCCGGTGTCGGATAAACGAATGCAGCGTTGCTATGCGGGAAAGACATCACCAGAAGTTTATATGTAAGCATATGGTGCCCTTGGCTTACCTCAAGGGTCGTAAAGTCGACTTGAGCCTCTCCAGGCGGATGTTCTAGTCGTTCATACGTTTTGGCACGTTCCAGTTCCATTTCACTCTTTCGTTTCTGCACATAGGCTAGCACTGTACGTTGTCCGCCTGTAAATTGATGTTCGTCACGTAACCTTTGAAAAATGCGTACACCTGTATGACGTTGCTTTCGGGGGAGCAAGCGGTCCTCTTCCAACCACGTATCGACAATCTCCATAAATGCCCCCATGACTGGACTTCTACTTTTTCGTTTGGCCACAGATACATTCCAGTTAGTTTGATCGGCATATTTTTTTGCTGTTCGCCAATGAACCCCCACACGTTCAGCTATTTCATTTACAGAACAGCCTTCTACTTCGCGTAGAAATCTGATATAGTCTTGTTGAGGCATTTTCAACATCCTTTCATTTCTCCTCTCGCTACGTTGTCGCAAACATAACGATAGGATGATAATGGGATGCTGACAAGTGTCTCTTTTTTTGCATCAAAGTTCGGCATTTTTACGCTGCAATATTAGGCACTTTTATTATGCAAGAAACACTAATTCCAATGACTCCTCGCAATGATCTATTAGATCAGCTGAAATCTGAAATTTTGTCTTTAAATCATATTTTTAAAACAGCTGGAGGAGTTGTAACTGCCCAACTGCTGCAATTCCTCCCTGTGCAAGACCACGATACCAGAACACAAAGCCGATGAGCATACTGAATAGAGAAACGTAAGCAAGGCTCGTGATCATCTCTTCGCGCTCACTTCGTTCAAACCACCGGTCAATTTACCCATGATAACTGCGTCACTTTATTTTGTATGGCATATACATAAAAACCATAGCAAGTGAGGCATTGAGTACAGGAGATGTTTTTAAATTCATTCCAAATTCATAGTGGGCACCCGATAAATTATGCTTAGTAAAAATACTTCCCTAACAAAAAGAATTTCAAGGAAATAAAACAGTAAATTCCCTAAAGTATACTTTTACCACCAACTATAGTATCCTAAATATAGGAAGAAGAATAAAATATTATCCAGCGGAGGTTGTTTTATGAACTCAACTTTCGCAGCTTGAAATCGGCAAATAAGCCTTGATGTAACTGGGCAAGCCAGCGATCCATTGCTGTAGTTGTGTTTGAATGAGTGCTGTGATCTTCTTACTGGCTTTCTTGGAGATATCTTCGATTAATTCAATCAGTTGTTTTAAGGCTACAGCCCAATCTAGCTGACCTACTTCATCACATAGCAAATAAAACAAGCCACCAAGCGTACGGTTGTCGGTACTTTGTCGGTGTTGCCACGCTAGCAAAATATACCGTGAAAAAACAATCGTGGTATGGCTGATAAGGAGATCATATGAGCGTCCTTGAAACTCTTTTTGTAGGCGCAGTAAGGATTTGGCACACTTAAAGAAGACTTCGATATCCCAGCGAATGCCGTATATCTGAATCATTTTTTCTTCCGAAATCGTTAGGTCGGTGCATAGAATGGCAAGCCATTCTTTCTTTTTTGAGCGGTGACGCACGAAAACCATCATGACTGGAATCCCTGGAGACAACTCGGTACGGATAGAGCGTAAGATTCCCTTGTTTTTTCCTTGAACAGGGATGGCTTCATAATAAAGTTCTTGCAAAGATAATCGGCGTTCGTCAACAAGATAACGCTTCTTATCCGCTTTGACCATGCCGATCACATCTAGGCCTCGATCAACGATGGCTTGGATTAATGGAGCATGTGTGAACCAACTATCCATTAGCACGTATGAAGCCTGCACACCAGCGGAAAGCGCACGATCAATCATCGATGGAATAATTTCAGGAGCAGGAAGCAAAGCTTCGACCCGACGCTTGTAGCCAGACGTTCTCTTGTCGATCCCTTGCATGATCCCATTTATTTGCGATTTCATCGAAGCTAGCAAGGAGAAGTCAACGGGAATAAACGTATGACCATCCGACCAGCCTAGCGTAAGCATCCGAAATCCTTTATAAAAGGAACCCGTTGCATGATCTTTAAATCGAGAAAGCAGTTCAACCTTCTTGCTACGATTGCGCTCAAACATGGAGTCGTCAACAACAAATGCAGACATGCGATCTTCACCTGTCAGTGGGCGAATTTTATCGATAGTGGAGGAACTAAGCAATGACAGAAATTTGCGCCATGCATAGCCGCTGTGATTCAGGAATCGATAGATCGCATCCTTCCCAGGAAACGTATCACCTTTCTCGCTTTCCAACAGGCGGAACCAGTTTTTGTGGTGAAACAAAAGGACAAAGACAAGCTGGAATAAAAACGAACAGGTATAACCAAATCTCTTTTTAAATCCAGCTGTTCTTAAATGTTGCAATACTTTCAGCTCTTTAAAAGCGGGTTTAATTTCATTTGGAAGTTGATTTTGTAATATGCTTTGCTCTATCATGTAGAGGACACCTCTTCTGTATGGTAGTGATTGATTCGACACTCTCACTTTACCAAATGAAGCGGTGTTTTTCTATTATTGCAACATCCATATTCTAATCAGGGTTTATCTAATCACATCAAGCAAGTAAGCCGATTTTCGCTCTGCGAAAGTTGAGTTATGAAAAAGAAATTAATCATGTTATGTTCGTCTATGGCCTTAGTTTTTTCTTTGGCAGGAACAAGTTTTGCTGATGTTGATCCGTCTACAACAGAGAGGCTAAGTGGATTTAGCTATAACTCAGTTGATAATGTCTTTTCAGTTGATTCGGAATTAAAAAATATCCAAGTGACAAAAAATGAATCTCATCTTTCTGTCTCATATACTCTGGAAGGTAAGGAAGTTTATCTGGAAACAGAAAAATATTCAAGTGACGGATTTGTAAGTTATTACGGAGAAGCTTTGATCGATCAAACGTATAAACTTCAGACAGATGTTATTACAAACGAACACGGCTTAAGCGGTCTAGTATACGATTCAAATCAAACCGTGAATCACGCTTTTGTTATAGACTACAAAGGTGAGATTGTCAATGATTCTATGGAAATTATTGATACAATAAACGAAAGTCAAGGAGTTTTCGACGTTGTTGTTGAACAAGATTCAGATATATCTTTGTTTTCTACTGCAAGAGATTTTACTGCCAGAATCATTCACAAACCAGATGAAATGGGTGGCATAGGTAGAACAGGTTATAATGATGGAACATTATACTATACAAGATATACAAATAATCCAGATGGAATCACTGCTTATTTTGATAGACTTTATGCTACAATTGAAAAGTTAGGGCCTTACGGTTCTTTTGGGATAAAAAATGAAGACGAAATGTATGGTTTTGTTTATACTACCCCATTTGATGTTACACAACCATTACAGGATTACGACATTAAAACAACGTCCAATAGTTCAAAAGTATTTATTTTTTATTCTGCAGCAGCAAAAAAAGCCACTGTAGGAATCGTACCAATTTACACATTTGAAACCAAAGAACTTGTATTACCTTAAACCATTTTTAAAAGAAGGATATTAATATGAAAAATGACTGGCGAATTATTCAAATTATAGTCATAATAAACATCTTAGGAAGAGGATACTACAACATTGATAGATTTCTCAACTATGAAAAGTATAAGATTTTTAATTTGTCACTAAGCCACTTCTGGTATTTAACGCCAGTTATATTTGCACTACTAGTATTTATTTCGAGTTTAATCTATTACTTTTTGAAAAAGGATTATGCAAAAAAATTATTAGCAGTCTCAATATTCACAGATGGTTTATATTTAATCGTCAGTGCTTTAATTATTCTTCTTCCAAACCTAATTAACTCTTGGTATATCCTTATTCTTAGTATTTTTATAGGTCTAGTACAGATCTATGTAGGAAGAAAACTCTTCGTAGAAAATAAAATTTAAAGTTCTTCCGGGAAGTGGACGTTTATTAGAAATCCCACTTCCCGACTTTTTTTTTATAGCCTGTGGACTTTCACCGCCAAGTTATCGCTCATGCCGGGCGCACTTAAACAAACTGACGCCAGTAGAGTTCCAGCGTCAGTTTGCAGCTAATTTTTTAACGTCCACTAACTGGGTATCTTGACCAAATTTGCGGACAAGCTCTTGTTCATGAGCAGCATTCCTCTAAAAAAACTTCTTCTTATCCCGGTCATCCTTCAGAATCTCCACCGCTTCGCGGAAACGCAGCGAGTGGATAATCTCACGCTCGCGCAGGAACTTCAGACTGTCCTGCAAATCGCAGTCATCGGTCATGTCGATGAGCCACTGGTATGTAGCCCGCGCCTTCTCCTCTGCCGCGATGTCCTCGTACAGATCCGCGATCGGATCACCCTTCGCTTGAATATAGGCGGCCGTCCAGGGCACACCTGATGCATTCTCATAAAACAGCGCACTATCGTGCGCCACATAGTGAGGGGCTAATCCGGCAGCATCCAGTTCCTCTACTGTCGCATCCTTGGTCAGCTTATATACCATAGTGGCAATCATTTCTAAGTGGGCCAATTCTTCGGTGCCAATATCATTCAACAGCCCTATGACTTTGTCTGGTATCGTATACCTCTGATTCAAATACCGCAGGGCAGCAGCAAGTTCGCCATCAGCTCCGCCATATTGTTCAAGCAGCAGCCTTGCCATTCGAATGTCGCATTTCCCTACACGTACCGGGTATTGAAGCTTCTTCTCATAGACCCACATTTCTTCGTATTTCCCTCCCTATTCTTGATCGGCAAAAACATATCGCAGGCACTACACCTGCCAGGGCCACGGTACTTTTGACCATTCCCAAGGAAATTTAGAAAAAGAATGTCCGAAATTCATCAAGGGGCCATAAAGCTGCTGAAAATGGTTGGCAAGCTTGGTCCGTTCCTGCACAAGCTGATTATATTGCTGTATAGAGGCTAAATCATCAGGATGCGTATCCAGAAATAGATTGAGTTCGACAAGCACAAAGTCAAGGGCCTGCAGCTTTTCTAGCATTTCATAAAATTGTGGATCCAGATTGTCTTTGTGTGACATTATCTCACCCTTCCTTTTCCCCATCTGGATTCGTAGGGACTATAAAGTGCAGGCCATAATGTTCCGTGTCTTAACGCATCTTCCGGGCAAAACTGGGGGAGATTGAGCGGTTGAAAGTTCATATACAAATGCGGAGGGGTACTATAGGTCTTACATAATATCGGCGGGCAGGGATCAAATGGGCCAATAAAAGGGGCCCAAGCATGCTCTTGGGGATGACTTGTTGGATGACTCAACGGTCGTTCCTCCTTCTGTCAATTTGGTTGTTCCAGCCTTCAAGGAGATGAAGCTCCCTGATCCTCACCATTAACATATGACGTTCGCCCAGAATTTGAACCTAAGAGAGCCAACAAATCAGCAAAAAATCGGAATAAACAAAAAAAAACTCCGATCAAGGTAATTTTACCTCCCCTGATAAGAGTTAAGTTAAACGCCAGGCTCGTCCTCTTTCGATTCGTATTCTGGCGCATTATCCTCCAATGCTTCACTGTTCGCCGAATCCATATTAGAACCGGCGTCCTTTTCGTCATCGCTTATCCTCTTGATGTTCACCCGCGTGATTCGAAGCGGCTCAGCTTCAGCTACCTCAACGAGTATATCCTCGATTTGAATGGCCCTCCCTACGACCGGCGCTCCGTCCAGCTCTTTGAACAGCCATCCGCCAATAGAATCTACCTTATTATGCTCAATAATGACACCCATCAGGTCGTTCACGTCTTCAATCAGCAGCCGTCCATCCACGGAAAAGGTGCCATCGCTCAGCTTCTCAATCTCTGCACGCTCCTCATCGAATTCATCGTAAAGCTCGCCAACGATTTCCTCCAATATTTTCTCGGCTGTGAGCAGTCCTGCCGTACCCCCATACTCATCTACGACAACGGTTAGCTGGGAATGCTTCTTCTGCATGAGACGAAGCACATGACTGACTTCCATCGACTCGGGCACATTCAAGATGGGCCGTACTAGGCTTGCTAGATCATGAGAGCTTCCACCGTCTGGAAGCAGCAGATCGGCAAGATGCACAAATCCGATAATCTGATCTTTGTCCTCTACGGCGACCGGATACCGGGAATGCTTCGTTCCCTCCACGATCCGCATGTTCCCTTCCCAAGACAGATTCGTGTATAGGCAATCCATATCGGTTCTGGGCAGCATAACTTCCCTAGCGAGCAAATCGGAGAAATCAAACAAATTATCCATCAGCTTCATCTCATCTTGGTCGATAACGCCGCTCTTCGCGCTTTGATCCATCAGAATGCGTATTTCCTCCTCTGAATGAGCTGCTTCACCTTCGCCAGCCGGCTCTACGCCAAGCAATCGCAACAAACCATTAGCCGCTGAATTCAGCAGCCAGATTAACGGCAGGAACAATCTATAGAAAAACAAAAGTGGAGCAGACAACCATAAGGATGTTGCTTCTGATTTCTGGATAGCCAATGATTTCGGTGCAAGCTCACCGATCACAATATGCAAGAATGTAATCATCGCAAATCCAACCACTACAGAAACCGTAGATATGAGCGTAGCATCCGTTACACCTAATTGATGCATTAACGGTTCGATTAACAGCTCGGAAATGGCAGGCTCACCTACCCACCCCAGCCCAAGCGAGGCCAACGTAATTCCTAATTGAGTAGCCGATAAATAGGCATCCAGCTTCTTATTTACTTTGAGCGCGTATGTAGCCCGCTTATTGCCTTCGCTGACGAGTTGAGTCAGCCTGGACTGACGCACCTTGACCAGCGAAAACTCCGCTGCCACAAAAAATCCATTCAATAGTACTAAAATAATTACTAGAACCAAATTAAATATCAGCTTGCCAACCTCAAATTCCGTATGTCCATCGGGCATGGGTGCAGCGCCTCTTTTCCTAAAGTGTGATTGCTTTGCGAGATTTAAAGTCGATATCCTTATAGTACATATCTGCGACGAGCAGATTTGGACCACAGCAGCTGGCTGCTTCGCAATAACAATTTACTTTCTGGTTGAGCGGATGGTCGTTTAGCCATTTGGCAAAAATAGCATCCAATCCTTCCTCATGCACATTGCCGAACGAAGGGATGTCTGCAAAGTCCGTCACAAACACCTCCCCCGTAAACATGTTCACGTTTACCCGGTTTCTGCCGTCTGGGTCATTGCGTACTGTGACCATCGGTTCCTGACGCAGCCGCTGGAGCAAAGCGCTATCGGCTTCATTACTGTTGCAGGCATAGAACGGCAGCGTCCCGAACAGCATCCATATTTCTTTATTACGCTCATCGAGCAGGGAATGAATCGCCTGACGCATATCTTCCAGCGATAATACGGGCAGTCCTTTGGCAAAATTGGACGCATACATGGGATGAACCTCATGCCGCTGACAGCCCATTTCCGTAATCAGCTTGTGAATCGTCGGCAACTTGTCATGGGTGCGATAATTGATCATCGACTCCGCAGAGATATACATTCCCGCCTCGCTTAATTTTCGTGAATTCTCCATCATTGTGTGATAGAGCTTATAAGCAACCTCCTTCTTGACAGGATGTCCACTATTCGCAAAGCCCACCTCATAAAAATCCTGCTCACTCGTATAGTTAAACGAAATATGCATCACATCCAGATACGGAAGCAGCTTCTCATACCGCTCATAATCCAGCGTCAAGTTAGAGTTGATTTGAGAACGGATCCCTCGCTCTTTCGCATACTTTAAAATAGGCACGATCTTCTCGTCCACCATCTGCTTGCGGAAGGTCGGTTCGCCCCCCGTGATACTGATAGTCCGCAGATGCTCAACTTCATCCAGCCGCCGCAGCATTAACTCCAGCGGAATTTGCTCCGGCTCCTTCAACACTAAACTGTCCCCGACGGCACAATGCTCGCACCGCATATTACAGAGATTCGTAACCGTCATCTCCACACTCGTCAGTACGTGACGTCCGAATTCACGCAAAGAGACAATCGGATCCCACGGATCATCGTTCGGACTTACCGGAGCTGGTACAACAGATTTATGCTTAAGTATCTTCATTATTAGCCCACCTTATTTCTTTTATTAACCTAAAAAAGAAAAGAGTGCACTCCAGTCGCACATCTTCCCTCTTAATCTATATTATATCTTAATAATCACCTTCATTATGGTAACTAATTTAAATCATCCCGTCCACTTCTGTAATAACAATGGATAATTGCTTCGACAAATCCAGATCGTAAGGTGCTTTTAAGTCTATTCCTTCAGAATCGGTCAAAATACGTACAACTGGACGCTGTGGAAAGATACCGTGGATTTTAGCAACAACGCCCGTCTCTCCCGTGCTCAGCCTGACTGTCATGCCTAGCGGATAAATGGCCACCCGATCGCGGAACAGCTCCAGCTTGGATTTCTCGTACAAATTTCCACATCCGGTATACAGTACTTCAAGCGCCTGATGGGGCAGCATTGCCGAACGGTATACCCGATGAGTCGTCATCGCATCATACGAATCAGTAATTGCGATCCAGCGGGCAAATTCGCTGATTTCCTCTCCCTTGATCCCTCGGGGATAACCGCTGCCATTCAGCCGTTCATGATGCTGGTAAGCACAATGTGCGGAAACAAGGGGAATACCAGGCTCATTCTTCAGCATTTTAAAGCCGATCTCCGCGTGCTGCTTGACTTGCTCATACTCCTCATCCGTCAGCTTGCCCGCCTTCGTCAGAAGTTCTATTGGAAGTTTTGTTTTTCCGATATCATGCAGCATGGCCCCTAGACCAAGCAGAGTCAGATCACTTTTGGAATAGCCATGAATTTGTCCAAGCAATATCGTATAAATGCAAACATTGAGCGAGTGCCGATACAAATAATGATCCATACTATGAATATTCATCATCATGATCATGGCATCTTCCCTCGCACTAAGATCATCCATAATATCCTCGATCAGGCCAGAGAACATTTTGCCAAGGTAAGGGTACACCAGACCTTTTACCGTCGGCTCGGTCATTTTTCGAAAATTCGCACGGATCTCCTTCAATGCCCTGCGACGCGTATCCTCTTCAATCATATCGAGAGGAACAACGTCCTCGGTGAGAGGATCGGCCACATACACGAAATTCAAACCATGACTGCGAAGCCGCCGGATAATGACATCCGTAAGCTCAGCATTTTCCGACAAAAGTACGATGCCATCCTCGTTATATATTTTCTTACCCAACTTCATTCCGGGCTGAAGTGAGTTGATAGGTATTAATCGCATAATAAATCCACTTCCGTCTCTCTATTGTTAAGTTATGTTATGTATTTGCGAAGCGGCTTTATAATATGATCTGACTGGCTTTGTACCCAATACTATCGCATGATGAAAGTCCAAAATAAAGCAGCAAGAATGAAACGATAATAAGCAAAATGCCTGAGCTGGATTTTCTGAATTGATTTTAGGAAGGCCATAACCACGATATAAGCCACAACAAACGACACAATAAAGCCAATAGAAAAATAGCCAATGGTTTCTAAGGTAAAATATCGGTATGAATCCAGCATTTCGTAACCGGAAACTGCACACATGATCGGAATTGCAATCAGAAAAGAAAAATCAGCTGAAGCCTTATAGCTTACACCGCTGAACATCCCTCCCGCAATGGTCGAGCCGGAACGGGAAAAGCCAGGCCATAACACAGATATGCATTGATACAAACCAATCATGAGCGCCTGCTTATGAGTAAGCTGATCGAGCTCCTTCGCGGTAACCTGTGCTTTGTTCTTCGAGAACAATTCCGCTGCAATCATGAATATTCCCCCGACGAGCAGCGCCCAGAGAACCGTGGATGGACTGAACAAGCTTTTAATAAAATCCCGGAAGAAGAAGCCGACTGCAAGCGCAGGAGCAATACCCAATATAACATGAAGCAGATCAAGACGTTTGGCTGGAGGCTGGCCGCGAAATAGTGGCTCCACCCTCCTGCTCATACCTAGCAAATGAACGATTCGTTCCCTGTACACCCAAGAAATAGCCAAAATAGCACCGAGTTGGATGACGATCATGAATGTCTTCATCTCGGGAGTCGAATCATCGTAACCTAGCAGCTTAGCCGTCAATATCATGTGTCCTGTTGAAGATACCGGAATAAACTCGGTCAGGCCTTCAACAATCCCCAAAATGATCGCAACAATAGAATTCATAGCTTCCTCCTTTACGAAGAATATCAGCTATTGACCATGGTTATCCGTTTGGGATTTCCACCGGGGGTAGAAGCAGCTTTCGATCGCCCCCGCCGTCTGAAGCTCCATTCGCAGCAAGTCTCGTAAAAACTCCGGAAGCAAAAACACTTGATCGCTGCCCTGTTTCAAACTTTCGTAGCCAATGCCGAACGTAAACATGTCCAGAGTGCCTACGGAATAAAGATCCTCTGAAACGATTGGGACGCCCTGCACGCTCGCTTGGATAATTTTATGAAAAGGCTTAGCAGTTGGATCGTAAATGATTTCCATACCATCGACGCAAATTCCCCCAAGTTGTTTGCCACGGAAGCCAAATCCAAAGATCACCTTGTCTGTAATATCTGTCAGCAGGGATTGCTCCAGGCTGTACAATATATGCTTGCCTGACAAATTCATGCGACAAGGATTAATAGGTGAAGGACAGCGCTCATGTAGCATGCCTTCACTAATCTCCCCGGCAGGCAGACCAGCAAGTAATTGCCCGCTGTTGATGATCGATAAATCGCACCCTGTAAATCTCCTTACTGCTTGGGCCAGCAAATTGCCAAATGGAGATTCGACATCGTAACGAATCGGCAGCTCTTCCTCAATAACCGCTACTGTTCGCGCCATGCGCTCTGCGGCTCGGAGCCTATGGATATTCACTGCTTCAAGCACGTTAGCATCCTCTTGCCCACTATCCACGGGCAAACAGATGCCTGACACGACCTTGGCTTTGCCCGTTATCGAGTCTCTCTCGATCGTGATATGCCCCAGATGCCTTCCGAATTTCCCCGCCGCCACAATTGTGGTTTGTCCGATCAGAAGCGGCTCCTCCAGCAAATGATGCGTATGGCCGCCAAGGATAAGCTCAATCCCGGGGACCCGCTCTGCAAGCTCACGATCGAAGGGCAATCCTACATGAGACATAACGACAACAAGATCTACCTTATTGCGCAGTTCATTTACCGACTTCTCAATGCTATCGAACGGATCAAGCGCGATTAAGCCTAACAGCTTGTAGAAATCAGCATAAGCGGCCGTCACCCCGATGAGTCCGATTTTGAAGCCGGCCTTGTCTAGAATTATATGCCTCTTCATCCATGCGGGCGGTTCGCCGGTCTTTATATCTAGCATATTCGCACAGACAACCTCACAGGCTAGTCCAGCATAGGCTTGATCGAGCTGCTCAGGCGTAAATGTCAAGCCTTCATTGTTGCCTATCGTTATAGCGTCGTACCCCGTCAAATTCAGGACATCTACGTTAGCTTGTCCCATGGTTCCTTCGGTTTCTGGTGCGGCGCGATCCATGTGGTCGCCAATATCCAGCAGCAGCAGGGCTTCATGCTGCTCCCCACGAAGCTCATCCACCATAGAGGCAATGCGTCCCATGGCACCGAAATGACTATGCAAATCATTGGTATAAAGTATCGTTAATATATCCTGGTTCGTATTCGGCAGCATGATTTGTCCCTCCTGGTATATGCCTATCCAGCTGTCCTATTAAATGATTTAGTTGTAGAATATTATATACTTCAAATTTGATGATTGTCTCCCTAAATATGATATCTTATAAGGGTTTCTTCCGCACTAGTCAACACCTCTTTTCTAGCCGTTAATCATGAATATGCGGCAGATGATCTCCTCATTACCGAGCAGAACGAGGTTGGTCTGATTCTCCTGTCAAATTCCTGTACAAAATGGTACAAATAAGGGGGAAACTCGCCGTGAACTGACCTGACGCCAAATGTGGGCAAGCCGTTATGCCATAGATAGATTAAAGCATTGTTCCCATGTAGAGGATAGAAGTTTGGAAGGAGGATGGATCGAAATGAATAGAACCCAGGCAAGGACCTTGGAATCTATCATACCAGGCCAAATATCACACCAAGCACATCTAAAGGCCCCATAACGTCATTGCCAATCCAGTTATTCCCTGATATCATTAGAGAAATACTGCATTAATGGGGTGTCATTCTTGAAATTACATGTAATCGAAATCAGCCCTGGCGACCGTCTCAAACATGATATTTTCAATCAATTCGGCGTTTTAATTTTGCATAAAGGGACAGAACTGACAAACGATGCAATTGTCAAGCTCATGCAGCATGGAATTGACTACATCGATATTGAACCACGCACTGTAGACATCGACCGCAATTCAAAGGTGAGTAATAACCCGGCCAAGAAGGTTGCGCCACTATTCGACGAGGCCGTCGAAGGATTTGAAGGCATATTTCTGGAAGCGCTATCCAGCGGCACCTTTGACGAAGCCAAGGTCGACAATTTGCTGCAGCCTCTAGTCAATGAGTTGGTTGGCCAAAAGGATGTTGTCTCGCTTCTATTGCTCCTGGAAAATGGTGACAATTATACATATAATCATTCCATGCAAGTCGGAATGCTCTCTTATTATATCGCAACTTGGCTTGGTTATCCTAAAGAAGAAGCCTACATAATTGGTAAAGCCGGTTATTTAATCGATATTGGCAAAAGCATGATCTCTCAAGACATACTCAGTAAACCTGGTAAGCTGAAACCGGAAGAATTTGAAGAGG
Source organism: Paenibacillus lentus (assembly GCF_003931855.1). Classification (NCBI taxonomy): domain Bacteria; kingdom Bacillati; phylum Bacillota; class Bacilli; order Caryophanales; family Paenibacillaceae; genus Paenibacillus; species Paenibacillus lentus. The sequence goes on from NZ_CP034248.1 coordinate 4,386,822, forward strand.
TCAAGCGCCATACCTTATATGGGTATGATATCATTATCAATTCTACCGGTGACGAACTTTCTGCTTTGGTGGCACTGCAGCACCATGAACGAGAAGATGGAAGCGGCTACCCCAAGGGCCTACGCAAGGAAGAAATTCATCCGTATGCCAAAATAGCCGCAGTTGCGGACGTATATACGGCCATGACATCCAATCGCGTATATCAGTCCAAGCAAGAGTGGCTAACGGTACTCCGGGAACTGAATTCCCTCAGCTTTGGCAAACTGTGCCCAGAGCCGACCCAAGCACTGATCAGTCACTTATTGCCGAATTTTATCGGTAAAAGGGTGCTGCTCAGCTCCGGAGAAATAGGCTCGATCGTAATGACGAATCAGACCGACTTCTTCCGCCCACTCGTCCAAACGGATTCTAGGTTCATAGATCTATCCAAGGAACGTGAAATGTCGATTACTGAAGTATACATATAATTTAATAGTCGCTCTGAACCCTTCCGTATTTTTACGGAAGGGTTTTTCGATAATAGCATCATAGACTCTTTCGTTAGATGTCGACCATTGCTTTGCTGTAACCGAATCAATGAATAATTAAAGCCTGTTAACCGAGTAACGCTGACGCTGCAGCTGTGCTCCCTTACGTACGGAAACAAACAGTTTTACGCCAACAGACTCATGACATATCTTTTCACGTTTTCGACTTTTTGTTCGTTGATTAAACAACTTCTGCCGGCTAGAAATTTGGCTGAGGTAAGGTTCATTTTCATATCGTGCCAGCTTAATGCGAATACGCTGCTTATATTTTTTTCTTCCTTTCTTTACAGCCAGGCAAAAAGAAATATATACAGGGCGGGTTTGTTGCAGTTCACCCTGAGTTAGCGCTAGACTCACAGCCGCATCCTTGCCAGGGGTTATCGTGAAAGGCGTGCTGCCCTTTAATAGATATTTCTGCTGGATCGGCATTGAGCTATACCTCCGTTTGCACAGTTGCCTTAACGCGGTAGGTGCCTGGCGGCACATCCCCGAACAAATATAGACCACCAGCATTTGTACGTGTAATATCAACGACGTTCTCTATGCCGTTAGAGATTTCGTAAAGAGCAACCGTTGCGTTCGCAAGAGTTGTTCCCGTCGAGCGGTCGGTAATAATTCCACTAACCGTTCCTGTGTTGGCGTCTGGATCCACGGATAGAACGAGATCAAGCGGAGCAAATTGCCGACCGGCAATCGTAACCTCCGCGCTCTCACTCGATAAATATCCAGCTATAGACGCTCGAATTAAGTACGTTCCACTAGGCAAGTCAGAGAATAAATATTGGCCCGCCGAGTTGGTCTGGACACTCCCGAACAGGGTCTCGGTCCCTCCCGTTACCTGAAACAGCTGGACAGTGGCACTGACTATCACCTGACTGCTTGCACTGTTACGCACAATTCCAAAAATGGCTCCTAACGTTGCTGTTGGATCAGCCTGCATTATAATCGTAACCGTTGTAGGTCTGCCCTGGGCTACGGACAATGGAATTCGTGTAGGCGTTGTATAACCAGGCTCGGATGCTGTAATAAAATAAGAGCCTACTGGGATATCCGGGAAGGTAAATCGTCCCTGTGGATTGCTGTTGGTATGGTCAAACGGATTACCGCTTGCATCAAATAACTGCACGGTAGCCCCGCTTAGCGGAGTTCCGTTCGACAGCTGAACAATTCCCTGTACAACGCCCACTTCGGCTGCTGGAGCTGCCTCCAACGAAAGATTGATTTGTTCATCTTCATGCCCATTTATCACAATCGGATCACTCGGCTGTAGCCTATATGAATCAACTCTTGCCAATAGATTCACCACCTTTGTAATTATGTTACTTACTATATGAAGCTGTCGGAGCATCGGCGTAGTTAAGAGCCCCCGTAGAACATAAATAAAATATGTACCTAAGCAATTGGCCATCTATACGAAGTAATTGGAAATACACTCTGAAATTAATTAAACTAAGCTTATAAGAAAAACAAGCTACCCCCTGCCTAAACAGGGGGTAGCTTGTTTTCAAGTTCTATAAGAGATCTGATTTATCCTATGCTTCCTTCCATCTCGAACTTGATGAGACGGTTCATTTCTACCGCATATTCCATCGGCAACTCTTTTGTAAACGGCTCGATGAAGCCCATAACGATCATTTGTGTCGCTTCATCCTCGGTCAAGCCGCGGCTCATCAGGTAGAATAATTGATCCTCGGACACCTTCGATACAGTTGCCTCATGCTCCAGAACGATGTTATCGTTCATGATTTCGTTATAAGGAATTGTATCGGAAGTAGATTCGTTATCCAAAATGAGCGTATCGCATTTAACGTTGGATTTCGCGCCCTCAGCCTGGCGGCCGAAGGAAGCCAAACCGCGGTAGGTTACCTTACCGCCGTGCTTACTAATCGATTTGGAGACAATCGTGGACGTTGTATCTGGTGCCAAATGAATCATCTTCGCCCCAGAATCCTGATGCTGATTCTTGCCTGCTACAGCGATCGACAGCACGCTGCCCTTCGCGCCCCGTCCTTTCAGCACAACAGCAGGGTATTTCATCGTCAGCTTGGAGCCGATATTGCCGTCAACCCATTCCATTGTCGCATTTTCTTCAGCTACAGCCCGTTTGGTTACGAGATTGTAGATGTTAGGAGCCCAGTTCTGGATCGTCGTATAGCGAACACGTGCGTTCTTCTTACAAATAATTTCAACAACAGCACTATGCAGTGAGTTTGTGCTATACACCGGAGCTGTACAGCCTTCCACATAGTGGACAAAGCTGTCTTCATCTGCAATAATAAGCGTTCTCTCAAACTGCCCCATATTTTCCGAGTTAATGCGGAAGTAGGCTTGCAGAGGGATTTCACATTTTACGCCCTTAGGTACGTAAATGAAGCTTCCTCCGGACCAAACAGCACTGTTCAGTGCCGCAAATTTATTATCTGTTGCCGGAACGATTGTTCCGAAATATTCGCGGAAAATTTCTGGATGCTCCCGCAGCGCAGTATCTGTATCGCTAAAGATAACGCCCTGCTCTTCCAGGTCCTTCTGCATGCTGTGGTATACGACCTCAGATTCGTACTGAGCGGATACACCAGCCAGGAACTTTTGTTCCGCTTCCGGAATACCTAGCTTGTCAAACGTTTCTTTGATTTCTTGTGGAACCTCTTCCCAGGTCTTTCCTTGCTTCTCAGATGGTCTAACATAATACTGAATATCATCAAAATCGAGCCCATCCAAATCCCCGCCCCAACGTGGAGTAGGCATTTTCTCAAATTGCTCGAGTGATTTTAAACGGAAGTCAAGCATCCACTGTGGTTCATTCTTAATTTTCGAAATTTCCTCAACGATCTCGCGAGTCAGGCCCTTGCCTGTCTGGAAAATAGATTTATGTTCGTCGCGGAAACCATATTTGTATTCCCCAATATCTGGAGCCTTCTTAGCCATGGTGGATTACCTCCTTTAATTTATGACTCTTGAATCCCTTTCTTCAATGCGTTCCAGGCTAGCGTCGCGCATTTGATCCGTGCAGGAAATTTATTTACTCCGGATAGAGCCTCGATATCTTCCAGTTCGTCAAATTGAACCTCCTCGCCCTTCATCAGCGAAGAGAATCGTTCTGCTAACTGGAGGGCATGCTCGAAGGTAAGCCCCTTGACGGCCTCTGTCATCATCGATGCGGAGGACATACTGATCGAGCAGCCTTCTCCAGTGAAGCGCGCGTTCTTTACGATTCCTTCTTCAACGATAAGCTGTAGAGATATGCGATCCCCGCAGGTCGGATTATTCAAATCCACAGTCAAGACGTCATCATCAAACTTACCCCGGTTACGGGGATTTTTATAATGATCCATAATAACGCGTCGATACAAGTCATCCAATTGCATTACTTGAAATACTCCTTTGCTTGGATTAAAGCGTCGGCCAAACGATCGATGTCTTCTTCCGTATTGTACAAGTAGAAGCTAGCTCTCGCCGTCGCACTCGCTTCAAGCCAGCGCATGAGCGGTTGGCAGCAATGATGTCCTGCCCGAATCGCGATGCCCGATGCATCCAATACTGTGGCAACATCATGTGGGTGAACATCGTCAAGATTGAACGTTATCAACCCGACTTCCCTTTCCCGAGGCCCGTAAATCGTTACTCCGTCAATTTCAGACAGACGCTCGATTGAATAGGCTGCCAGCTTCATTTCATGACGATGGATTTCATCCATACCGATCTCCTCCAGGAAATCGATAGCTGCCGCCAATCCAACGGCTCCGGCAATAATGGGAGTACCCCCCTCAAATTTGTAGGGAAGCTCTTTCCAGGTCGATTCGTACAATCCTACATCGTCGATCATTTCTCCGCCGTATTCGATCGGTTCCATGGCCTCAAGCAAACGCTTCTTACCATATAGTACCCCAATCCCGGTCGGAGCGCACATCTTATGACCGGAGAAGGCATAGAAATCGCAGCCTAGCTCCTGAACATCCACCTTCATATGCGGTGTGCTCTGAGCCCCGTCAACCACCATAACGGCTCCGTGACGATGGGCAATTTCAGCAATCTGCTTCACTGGGTTCACCACGCCAAGCACGTTCGATACATATGACATTGCTACGATCTTCGTCTTAGGGGTCACGGTTTTCTCCACATCAGCCAAAGCAACACTGCCGTCCGGCTGAAGCGGAATAAATTTCAAGACAGCTCCCGTCTTTAAGGCCAGTTGCTGCCAAGGTATTAGATTGCTGTGATGCTCCATCTGTGTGATGACAATTTCATCGCTCTCGCCGAGGGCGGATGAACCGTATGACGAAGCGACAAGGTTAATCGCCGTCGTCGTTCCACGGGTAAAGATAATTTCTTCCGTATGCTCCGCCCCGATAAAACGGGCCACCCTCTCACGAGCCGATTCATAATCATCCGTTGCACGGCTGCCCAGCGTATGGACCCCGCGATGCACGTTCGCATTATCCCATTCGTAGTAATGCTTCAGCGCATCGAGCACCTTCCGGGGCTTCTGAGAACTTGCGGCGCTATCAAGGTAGACGAGTGGGTGCCCATTGATCTCCTGATTCAGAATAGGGAACTGTTCCTTAATCAGCGCCGGGTTCATTGTCCTAGCTTCCCTTCAACTAATGTCTGCAGTTGCTGCTGCAGCTTCTCCAGAGGAATATCGGCCACTACAGGAGCAAGGAATCCGTAAATAATGAGACGTTCTGCTTCTTCTTTCGTAATCCCACGGGACATCAAATAATAAATCTGTTCAGGATTCACTTGACCCACAGATGCCGCATGACCTGCCGTTACATCATCCTCATCGATAAGAAGGATAGGATTCGCGTCACCGCGCGCCTTCGGACTTAGCATAAGCACCTTCTCAGTTTGCTCGCCGTTCGCCTTTGTAGCGCCATGTTCAATCTTCGTTACACCATTGATAATCGCTGTGGCCTGCTCGCGCATGACCGCACGAGTAATCATCTGACTATCCGAGTTCTTACCGAAGTGAACAGCTCTCGTCGTATAGTTCATTTTCTGGGAACCCGATCCGATCGCGATGACCTTAGCATCGGATGTTGAACCGTTGCCTTTCAGTACCGATGACGTATCGCTCATTGTATCGCCTGCGTTCATTTCCCCAATGATCCATTCAATGCGCCCGTCATTTTCGATCACGGAGCGACGGTATGTCAAATCAGTCGTCTTCTCACTCAAATCATGCACAGTCGCAAATTGAACCTTTGCTCCTGCTTGCACAATCACTTCAGCCACACCGTTATGAACGATAGGGTCTGAAAGATCGCCGGAAATATAATTATCCACATAGGTTACACGGCTGTTTGCTTCAGCCACGATCAATACGTGCGGAGCAAATACGGATTTGCTGTCGTCTACTAGGAAAATACTCTGCAGCGGAACCTCAATCTCTACATTCTTGGGAACATAGAGGAAGACTCCCCCACTCCACATGGCGGAATGAAGAGCAGTAAGCAGGTTCTCTTCAGTCTTCACGACCGTGTACAAATATTTCTGCACCAGATCACCATGTTCACGGGCAGCCGTCTCCAGATCAGTAAAGATAACGCCTTTAGCTGCCAGATCAGCGGATAGCTTCGTAAATACAGCAGCTGAATTGCGCTGAACGATCAGATTGCTCTGCTCTTTCAAGTCGACCAAGGCAGACACGATTTCAGGAATTTCCTGTGCCACATCTGCTTTCCCTTGGCGCGGCGTTCCGTAATTTTGCAAATTCCAACGATCAATTCTCGTCTTCTCCAGCTGCGGCAATGGTAGCTCTGCCGCAAGCTTCAGCGCATTCACGCGACTTTCAGTCAACCAAGCCGGTTCTCCGTTGCTCACGGAAGCGGTCTTCAAAACATCCGGTTCTACCGGTAGAACGGTTTGTGTAGTCATCTTAGCTCCTCCTTCCTTCTCGCGTTAAACTTGCTCTCCCACTGTCTCGTCAACAATACCAAGCTCTTCCTTAATCCAATCGTATCCGTCCTTCTCCAAACGCTCAGCGAGCTCTGGACCGCCGGATTTCACGATGCGTCCTTGCATCATAACATGGACAAAATCAGGCTTGATGTAGTCTAAGAGGCGTTGGTAGTGAGTAATGATCAAGAATCCGCGATCCTCACTGCGCATAGAGTTCACACCTTCGGCTACGATGCGTAATGCGTCAATGTCAAGACCGGAGTCAACCTCGTCAAGAATAACGATCTTTGGATCAAGGAGCATCATTTGTAAAATTTCGTTCCGTTTTTTCTCACCGCCAGAGAAGCCTTCGTTCAAATAACGATGGGCAAATTCAGGATTCATTTCAAGCTCCTTCATTTTGCTCTCCATTTGGCGGATAAATTTAATGAGGGAAACTTCATTGCCTTCCCCACGGCGGGCGTTAATCGCACTGCGAAGGAAGTCGGAATTCGTCACTCCGGCAATTTCGCTCGGATATTGCATAGCAAGGAACATCCCCGCGCGAGCACGCTCATCCACTTCCATTTCCAGTAAATCCTCTCCGTCAAGGAGTACTTTTCCTTCGGTAACTTCATACTTAGGATGACCCATTAACGCGGAAGCCAGCGTACTTTTCCCCGTTCCGTTCGGTCCCATGATGGCGTGGACTTCCCCACCCTTTATTTCAATATCGATTCCCTTAAGAATCTCCTTTTCTTCTATTGTCGCTTTAAGTCCTTCAATAACGAAATGTGTAGCCATATTTATTGCTCCCTCCATTAAGTCGTTAAATAATTAACGTATATTATTAAAGGGACGCCTCCCTTTGCTCCTGCATTATAGCACAATAATTCTCACTTTAGAATTATTCTAAGTGATTCTCATTGATTCTCATTTTATTCTAACCTACTTCAGAGGCTTAATCAACGTGACTCAGCTTGAAATAGGCCATATAGAGTGCTGTTTTGGTGCTGTTTTAAGGAAAAACAGACGTATCCTTCCTTCTTTTGTCGTAAACATGTCGTAAGTAATCTGTTGAAGTAGACAACTGTCATTACTTCTCGGAAAATCTGCGGCACCGGGAATAAAGTTCATATTTCCACGAGCACGTTTGCTCCGGGAACTCCAAACTAAGAAACACTTCACAACTATGCACAAGCTAGGATGAGACAGGCGCTCAAGAAAAAACAGCCCCAGGGACTCCCTGTTAGGCTGCCTTTATTGCTTTCAGGGGCTTAACCGTTATGAGCGAAATTAAGCCCCTACTGTGCTACTTACTCGCCTTATCCTAAATACGTACGAAGCATCCACATATGCTTCTCCAAATCGCCTTTGAAGCCGGTCAACAAATCGGCTGTCGCTTCATCGCCTTCTTTGTCTGCAAGCTCGATGCCTTCCTGGCACGATTCCGACAGGGTGGCGAAGTCCTCAACCAACGTCTGAACCATAGCACGCTCGTCTTCCTTCCCGGTAGCTTCCTGAATCGTAGCGATTTCCAGATACTCTTTCATCGTAGCCGCCGGACTTCCTTTAATCGTGAGCAGGCGTTCGGCAACGGCATCCATTTTCTCAGTAACCTCATCATAAAACTCTTCAAATTTAGCATGTAACGTAAAGAAATTTTCACCTTTAACATACCAATGATAACTGTGTAATTTAACATACAATACGTTCAGGTTAGCAACCTGCTCGTTAAGTACCTGTTCCAAACTAGCCTTACCTGTCTTATTCGCAGACTGTGAATCAGCTTTAGCCATAAGTCAATCCCTCATTTCTACATATTATTATATGTTCACCTCAGAGCGCGAAAATCATGCCTGAAATGAATACATGTTATTTAGCGGGCGCAACACCCGTAATATTATGTTACCCTAGTCCAGTTTTTACGAAACAACATAAGCATTTTTGCTTCCGCTCTGTATACATCATAACCGATTTGGGGGGATTTCAAAAAAGTAATGCCAATAACATAGTTTTCCGATATACTAACTTTAAACTTATTTAAATGATGTTTTCTATATTTTAAATAGAAGCAAATTTAAACAGATAATACATTTGGAGGTGTCTTAAATATGTCCTTATATCATGCCTTTTCACCAGAGGATGCCATAGCCTATGCCAAGTCGATTACCGGTTTTTTCGCCGCGAATGCCCTACTTGCTTGTGAAGAGATTGGGGACGGTAATTTGAATCTGGTGTTCAGAATTTCCGACCCGCAGCAAAATAGGAGTCTAATCATCAAACAGGCCCTGCCTTATGCCAAAGTCGTTGGAGAATCATGGCCGCTTAGCCTCGATCGCGCCCGCATCGAACGGGAAGCGCTGGAAATTCAGCACCAGCTCTGCCCTGAGCTCGTCCCAGCAATCTATGGGGGAGATAACGAGCTGGCGATTACCGTCATGGAGGACTTGTCAGACTATACGATTCTGCGCCAAGGTCTAATCGACGGAAACACCTACGACAATTTTGCAGAGCATATCGGCCTTTTTATCGCTACCACACTGTTCTACACCTCTGACCTGGGGATGAATCAGCAGGACAAAAAGCTGCGATCCGCGCGTTTTGCTAATCCTGATTTGTGCAAAATTACCGAGGACCTCATTTTTGAGGATCCGTACCGAAATGCGGATAATAACAACTTTACAGAAGACATTCGTTCGGAAGCCGAGAAGCTGTGGCAGGATCATGCCCTCCATCTGGAAGTGGCCTTGCTTCGAGAGAAGTTTCTTACGCACGGAGAGGCGCTGCTCCATGGCGATTTGCATACCGGCAGCATCTTCGTCACCTCCGACTCCACCAAAGTGATCGATCCCGAATTTGCCTACTACGGACCGATCGGCTTTGATATTGGGGCTGTTATCGCAAATTTACTGTTGAATTACGCTGCACAGCCCGGCTGGTGCGACAATCATGATATTTTACAGGAGCGCCGGGCATGGCTTCTTTCAACCATTAACGGCGTATGGAATCATTTTGAGCAAAATTTCCGCAAGCTTTGGGATGCAAACGGCATAGACTTCATGTCGAAGACGCCTGGTTACCAAGATCTCTACATGAGAAAAATACTCCAGGACACAATCGGCTTTGCTGGCTGCAAAGTGATTCGCCGAATCGTGGGACTATCTCATGTCGCGGACATTGATACGATTGAAAGTGAACTACACCGCCGTCAAGCTAAGATCACGGCACTGGAGATCGGCAAACGGCTTGTAAAGCAAGGCAGAATGGCGGCTTCCATAGCCGAGGTGATTGAATGGGCCGAAGCGGCCGCAGCCAAGGAAGGTGCTAACGTATGACAACTGAGCCTCATAACAATAACACCGATCTCTCCCTAGCAAAGCAGCAAAGCAACAAGCCTCTGCTTAGTCTCTGCTGGGATCAGGGCAAGCTCCTGATGCTTGATCAGCGACTGCTGCCTGAGAAGATCGTTTTTCTAGAATTAACGACTCCAGAAGAGGTATGGGAAGGTATACATACCATGAAGGTGCGGGGAGCTCCAGCTATCGGCATCGCTGCGGCCTATGGCGTGGTGCTGGGAGCGTACTCCTTCCAAGGAGACAACAACAAGCACTGGCTGGAGCACGTACTGGCTGCTGCCGATCATTTGGCCACGTCGCGCCCGACGGCGGTTAACCTGTTCTGGGCGCTTGACCGAATGAAAGAGCGGGCTGCACAGCTCGCGAAGGATCAGAGCAGCCGCGCTTTACGTAATGAGGGATTGCTGGCAGAAGCGGTGGCGATTCATCGGGAAGATGAAGAAGTATGCCGAAAAATCGGACAGCATGCACTCCCCCTGTTTAATTCAGGGATGGGAGTCCTTACTCATTGCAATGCCGGAGGCCTGGCTACCGCCAAATACGGCACGGCTTTAGCCCCATTTTATCTCGCGCAGGAGCAAGGTATATCCCTTAAAATATACGCCAACGAAACAAGGCCTGTTCTTCAGGGGGCAAGACTGACCGCCTTCGAGCTACAGCAGGCTGGCATCGATGTAACCCTGCTCTGCGACAACATGGCCGGCCTAGTCATGTCCAAAGGCTGGATTGATGCTGTCATCGTAGGGACAGACCGAGTTGCCGCTAACGGCGATGTGGCAAATAAAATCGGGACATACAGCCTTGCTGTGTTGGCGAAAGCCCACAACATTCCATTCTACGTGGCTTCGCCATTGTCCACGATCGATCTGGATACAGAGAGCGGAGAGCTCATTCCTATTGAGGAACGTCCGGAGCATGAAGTAACTGAAGGGTTTGGTAAAAGAACGGCACCATCCGGCATTAAAGTATTCAATCCTTCCTTTGATGTTACTCCGCATCATTTAATAACGGCCATTATTACAGAGAAAGGGATCATTAAACCCCCATTTCGTGACAATTTGGCAGCCTTGTTGAAGCCCTAGTGCAACCATCGTTATACTCAAGGTGTAGAGAGTATATTGTAATTTTTTTCATCTTTTTTCAGAAAATGCACTTTCTATTGTAACTATAAGAGAAAAAGTTTTAATTTGAACCTTTAGGGCTATGATTGTCTATCAAGCGATGCTATGATTAATGGGTAATTTCATAATTACCTGACATCTAAGAGCAACGATACTTAACATGTGTTACTGGGGGATTTATGGACAATCACAACAATAATGATCATGAGCAACTAGGTTATTTGTTTAATGTGGAAATTTTGGTGAAGAGCAAATCAAACGCCGTCGCACTCCAATCGCTGCTTCAGTTGCTGAACAGCGGAGAACAAATTATTGATTATCGAATCAACTCAGGGATTGAGCTTGGGGAAGTGATCGACTCCCTACTTGCCGCTAAGAAGCAATCGATCATCTCCAGATCATACAAACGACTTACAACGAACACATCCACCAAACAAGAATCTTCTGACATATCTCATGACAAAGCGGATGACAATAGTGAGGCAACAGACAAGACAAAGATCGCGCCAAATGCTGAAAACAGCTTCGCCGCCGTTGCCATGAGTGGAAATTTCCAGGAATGGATCCAGAAGTACATTTCGGAGAATCGCCTAGTTCGGCTTTTGATTAACCGTAACGGAGAACGCGTTAACATCCCTTGCCGTATATTGAATTTCCAAGTGGAAACCTACACCATCAATGTATATCATGTTGACGAGAAGCAGGTATATACCTTCACGCTTAGCGAAGTCATTGATTTCATGGATGCCTAAAGCTCCCAATCAGACTCAGTAATATGCAAGACATACAAAATGCTGTGCCGTCCCCAGAGGATAGCGCAGCATTTTGTTAAATACTCATTTATTTTTGTCCTGTCTGGTCCCACGCCGATAGGGCAAGCAGAAGCCATCCAGCAATGAAAGAAACTCCCCCAAGCGGAGTGATGGGACCCAGCCATCTCCAGCCCATCACCGATAGCAGGTAGAGGCTACCGGAGAACAATACGATTCCAATCAAGAACAGCCAGGCCGACCAGCGCAGCTTTCCACTCTCCCCCCATATACCGGCTGCTAACGCAACGAGGATTATTCCTATGCCATGGATCATATGATATTGAACCCCAGTCTTGTACGTCTCGATCGAGTCTTGAATGATCGGCTCCAGCACATGAGCTCCAAAAGCGCCAAGAGCAACGGCCAACAGCATAATTATTGCTCCTATTCCAGCTATTTTTCGCTGCATAGATATCCCTCCCGAAAAGTTTGCCTTTCAAACTTCAAATCTACTTACCTATCATAACCCAGGCTGCGTCACCTTTGCCAGAACTGGCACTAAAATGAATTTTTTCTTGATTTTTTGCCGAATCTATGGAAGATTATACGTTAATGTGACTAATTCTCTACAAAGGAGCTTGATTATTAATGAATTATGAACCTGGGGCACAACCCCCAACTCCCAACTATGATTATGCACCTGGCCAACCCTCGGCCCGTCGGAAACACTCCGGCCTTGGCATAGCCTCATTCGTTATGAGCATCATTGCATTGCTCGGTTATTTCATCGCTTTCTTCCTGATCATTGCCGCCGTTGGTCAGGCCATCCAAGATCCAGCTTACATTGAGGAAACCATAACGAATGATCCCGCAGCAATTATGGGCACTCTGGCCATATTCGGGGCAGCTATTATAAATTTGATCGCTCTCATTCTAGGCATTGTCGGACTTATTATCAAAAACCGTAAAAAGGTGTTTGCTATTATTGGCACCGTGTTATCCTCACTATCCGTACTGTTGATTGTCTTTCTATTTATCGTCGGTACATTACAGCAACTATAAGTCCAGCAACACAACTTGCCTCCCGTTAGCCCTAAACAAGTTATCGCGGAGGCATGTTCTTGTTAGCGCACCGTAGTAAGTCCCTGTTTACCAACTACACTTTCTAGTGAAAAAAATAGAAATGATGTTAAAGCTCTTGCTTTTTGATAAAATAAAGCAGGACTATTTGAATTTAAGGAGATACTTATGGCACAAGTTAAAATTTTTGCGGACAGCACATCCGATCTGCCGGCGTCTTGGGCCACAGATTACGGTATCGGCATCATTCCGCTATATGTCGTCTTTGATGACCAAACCTATCGGGACGGTATCGACATTACTCCGGTCGGCATTTACGAGAGAGTCGCTGCCGCTGGGAGCTTACCGAAAACGACAGCCCCTTCTCCCAAAGACTTTATAGACGCCTTTGCACCACATATTGCAGAAGGATATGATATCGTCTATATCAGCATTTCGTCCAGTCTATCTTCTACATATCAGAACGCGCTCATCGCCGCGGAGGAATTTCCAGAAGGACGAGTGCAAGTCGTAGACTCGCTTAATTTATGCAGCGGCATCGGCCTGCTTGTGATGAAAGCAATCAGAGCTTCACAGCAAGGGCATAGCGCCGTGGAGATCGCAGCTTTGCTTGAACGCTCCAGACAGTTAGTCAATACCGAATTTGTCATTGATACGCTGGAATATCTGTACAAGGGGGGGCGCTGCTCGGGCATGCAGAACTTCATTGGCAGCTTGCTTCAAATACGGCCCGTACTTAGAGTCGTTGACGGCAGCATTATTCCTGCCTACAAAATCCGCGGCAAGAAGGAAAAGGCTGTTCAACAAATGCTCGACAACGCTCTTGCCAAAAAAGATCAAATGGACGATGATTTAATTATCGTAGCCCACACCCTAGCTGAAGAAGAGGCACGCCGACTGGCAGCAATTCTCAGAGAACAGACCCCGGCGCGCGAGGTGGCAATTGCCGAAGCAGGCTGCGTCATATCCAGTCACTGCGGTCCCCACACCGTGGCGATTATGTATATGAGCAAGGGCTCCGAGGAACGAATCGGATAATCCGAATTACATTTGGAGGGATCACTTTGCGAACCATAAAAATATTTGCGGACAGTACCTGCGATCTGCCAGAAGCATGGATCAAGGATTACGATATCGGCATCGTTCCGCTTTACGTAACGTTTGAGAACGAAATGTTCAAGGACGGAGTCGATCTTACAACGCCGCAGTTGTATAGCAAAGTAGCGAAGAGCGGCCGCCTGCCGAAGACGGCAGCACCGTCTCCCGCCGATTTTATCCAGGCCTTCACCCCTGCGATTGAGCAAGGACAGCAAATTTTGTACATTAGTTTGTCTTCTGAATTATCTTCTACTTATCAGAATGCCCTTATCGCAGCTGAAGAGTTTGAGGAGGGGCAGGTCACTGTTTTTGACTCGCTCAACCTATCCACCGGAATTGGATTGCTCGTCATGAAAGCAGTCAGAGCCGCAGATAAAGGCCAAAGCATAGCTGAAATTGTTGCCTTGCTGGAGAAGACAAGGCCCCAAGTTGAAACGGAATTCGTTATAGACTCCCTGGATTACTTATATAAAGGCGGCAGATGTTCCGGAATGCAGAACTTGGTAGGAAGCCTGCTTAAAATCCGGCCAGTCATCAAAGTTATTGACGGAAAGATGACACCCGCCTCGAAAATCCGCGGCAGCCGCGAGAAAGTACTCGAGCAATTGCTTAACAATGCGCTGGCCAAAATCGATGACATGGACAATGACTTAATATTTATTACCCATTCATTAGCAGATGAAGATGCCCTTCATCTGCAGGAAATATTGCAATCGAAAACAAAGGCCAGAGAAGTCGCCATATCCGATGCAGGATGTGTCATTTCCAGCCATTGCGGAGCCAAGACAATCGGAATTTTATATACAAAATCGATTAAATAGAACAATTTGGACAAGCCGACGATTCGTTATTACGATGCCATCGGCTTGTCCATTTTTTATCATGCTTAGGCATTGGATTTACCGAGCCTATGGCTCCACTCTCTCAGCAATACAGCAACCTCATTCCCGCAGAGTGGCTTGCTTAAAAGTCCTGCCATTCCGCTAGCCAAACAGCGTTCGCGCTGCTGCTCGATGATTTCATTACTGCTCATGCCGATGATAACAGGCATTTGCTCCACCGGCACCCACTGTCTGATTAAACGCGAGGCCTTGATTCCGTCCATCACCGGCATCTCAATGTCCATGAATATCAAATCATAGGTCTGATTAGATACAGCCTCTACCGCTTCCACACCATTATGGGCAACATGAGGCGCATAGCCGAGCTTCTCAAGCATTTGGACAAAAATTTGACAGTTTACCGGATGATCCTCTGCTACCAGCAGCGATAGTTGACCCTCCCGTCTGATCGAGCTGTTCTGTTTCCCCCCGTCTGCATCACATGCTTGCATCGAATCCGTCTTTTCGATAGTTGCAGCAGCAGCTTCCTCTTCCGCTTTCAAAAGAGCGAAATTATAATCAGGCTTTGCTGATTCGTCGGTGCAAACTTGCTGTTCAACCTGTCGTCCCGTCGCTCCCTCTTCTTCATTCTCCCGCTCGCCGCAAATCAGCGTAAATCGAAACGTCGAGCCCTCCCCTTCCTTACTATCTACCGAAATCGTCCCACCCATCAATTCGACCATTTTCTTACATATAGCCAATCCAAGTCCCGTTCCCCCGTATTTGCGATTCACCACAGGATGAAGCTGAGAGAAGGATTGGAATAATTTATATTGCTGATCCTCTGGAATGCCGATCCCCGTATCTGATACGCTAATTTCCAGCAGCAGAGATGAAGGAGTTTGCATCTCTTGTCTAGCAATCATGATGATAATTTCCCCCTGCTCCGTAAATTTCAAAGCATTACCAATTAAATTAACGAGGATTTGCCGTAATCGCACGGGATCACTAACGATAAGCTCTGGCACGTGGGGACCGATATAATAGGTAAGTGCAATATTCTTCTTGTCTGCGCTAGGCAAAAACAGCTCTACGGCACTTTCTACACAGGCATTTAAATCAAATAACTCATATTCGAGCGCCATTTTTCCTGCCTCAATTTTGCTGAAATCCAGTACATCGTCCAAAATCGCTAAAAGCGCCTGACTGCTGCTCGAGATAATATCTGCATAATACCGCTGTTCCTCATTAAGCTCCGTCTCCAGCAGTAAATCAGTCATGCCGATGACGCCATTCATCGGAGTCCGAATCTCATGACTCATCGTGGCCAAAAACTCCGATTTCGCGAGCGCCGTTCGTTCTGCAGACTCCTTCGCGCGCAAAATCTCCCGTTCTCCCGTTATATCGTGAAATACAACGACTGCACCCACAATTTGCCCTCTTTCAACCATCGGATTCACCGTATACTGTACTAGAAAGCTGGAGCCATCCCTTCTCCAGAATACATCCTCGTTCACCGCCCGTGAAATCCCGTCCTTCATCGTTTGAATAATCGGACACAGCTTCGCCGGGTAGTCCGTTCCCTCGCTGGTCGTATGATGGATCAAAGAATGATCGGATTGCCCGATGAAATCCTCCTGTTCATATCCAAGCATATTCGCAGCAGCCTTGTTAATAAAGACCGTTCTTCCATTCTCATCAAGACCGTAAATCCCTTCGGATACGGATCCCAAAATAAGCGAATGCTGGTAGCTGAGCTTTTCAATCTGCTCCACATAACGCTTTCTTTCCGTAATGTCGTTAACTAAGCCATACACTCCGACAACGCGCTTATCTACCATGATCGGTACATTTGTAACCGCAATTTCGATCTTTTTTCCCTCTTTATTGATAACTACGGTTTCATAGGTTTGCGGCTTCCCTTCCTTCGCCAGCTCAAAATGATGAATCGTATTGACGAGATCTGCCGGGTCGATAAGGTCGTGAAAGCTCATTGTCGTAAGGTCATCCCGATTATAACCCGTGAGCAGCTCGAAGTTTGAATTCAACGTCAAATACCGGCCCAGCAAATCCATGGAATATACGCTGGCAGGACTGTATTCGAACAAAGATTTATAGCGCTGCTGGCTTTCCTGCAACCTCCGTTCGCTTTCTTTGCGCTCAGTCACATCCCGTGAAATGACGATCATCTCAGCGATTTCTCCGGTTAATTGATCGTATCGGTATCTCCCTGTGCTTTCAAACCAAATATACTGCCCGTCCTTACAGCGAATGCGATAAGTTACTGTATAAACTTGGCGGGATTTCATCTGCGACTCCAAATACGCCTTAACCACCGGCACGTCCTCTGGATGAAAAAATTCATAAACGCTGCAGCCGACCATTTCCTCGGGCTCATACCCGAGCAAGGTGACCGAGGACTGCGAGGCGAATAAGAATACCGCCTCCTCATCCGCAGTGTGCCGAGCAATCAAATCCATGGAATATTCGGAGATGAGCCGAAACTGCCGCTCGCTCTCCCGCAATGCAGCCTCAATCTTCTGACGCTCCGTAATATCCTGCACCACCCCGATCATCCTTACAGGGATACCAGTCGAATTGAATTCAATCGACGCTTGAGAGCGAATCGCCGGTGAGATTGACAGGCATTTTCCCTTCAGATCCGTGGATGCAACGACATCCTCTGCATAATTGGATACCAGTTCATAAAGCTGCTGGGACTGCCTCAGGCTCTCCTCCACAGCCCTGACCTCTGTGATATCTTTAGATATCGAATATACCCCAATCACTTCGTCCTCGTGAACGATCGGTACATAGGTAATGTGAGCCTCACGAATTCGGCCGTTCTTATGCGTGAAGGATGCCTGGAAATATCCGGACTCTCGCTCCAGTGCCCGTCCAAAGCATTCCTCCCTCTTCTTTCTTTCTTCCTCACAGAACAGTCGCTCCAGCGGCAGCTGTACAAATTGTTCAGGCGGGTAGCCCGTCATTTTCTCGGTTGCCGGATTGGCGTCCACATAATTCCCTTCCACATCAATGACACAAATGGCATCCGGGTGATGAACATACAATGACTTATATGTTCCCCCTTCTAACAGTAATTGCCGAAGTAGTCCATTTTTATCGTTGATCACAGTGAGGGCTCCTTTTCTCGCATGTTGTCGATGTTACAATTTTACCGATTGTCCTTGAAAATGGCTAGGGACTCAGCGCCTATACCAGGTACACTGTATTTCTCACCGCCGTTCAGCCGATTCATATGAAGTAAACTCTTCCCCTCACATATCGTCCCCTCTCCTGAATATACTTTAGTTACATCCACTCTCACTGTTTCCAACCATTTCATTGGGAGGTGTCCATCATGTCATCTGCACCTGGCCCGCATTCGTTCATTGTTTCAAAGGAAGATTGGTCCCTTCATCGCAAAGGCTATCAGGACCAGCAACGCCATCAAGAGAAAGTGCGGGAAGTGATCAGACAAAATCTCCCGGATCTTGTCACCGAGGAGAGCATAATCATGTCCGACGGTAAAGGGATCGTCAAAATCCCTCTCCGCAACTTGGAGGAATACCGATTTATCCATAACTATCAAAAACATAAGCACGTAGGACAGGGCGACGGAGACAGCCAAGTAGGAGATATACTCGCCGAAGATAGTCCGAATGAAGGCGGCAAAGGGAGCAAAGCAGGCAATAAAGCCGGGCAAGACGTCGTCGAAGCCGAGATTAGCATCGAGGATTTGGAGGAGATGCTGTTCGATGAGCTCGAACTGCCCTTCATGGAGGAGAAAAACAAGGAAGAACTCGAGACGACCTCCGTCCGTTTTAACGATGTCCGTAAAAAAGGGCTCATGTCCAATATCGACAAAAAGCGCACCATTCTTGAAAATCTACGCCGTAATGCCACATCTGGATCGCCCGGAATTCATGGCATTTCGCCGGACGATTTGCGCTACAAAACATGGGAGGACGTCATCGTGCCGAGATCTAGCGCCGTCATCATAGCAATGATGGATACCTCGGGATCGATGGGTACGTTCGAGAAATATTGCGCCCGCAGCTTCTTTTTTTGGATGACCCGTTTTCTTAGACGTCAATACGAAAAAGTCGAAATCGTTTTCCTGGCCCACCATACCGAGGCAAAAGAGGTTAGCGAGGAAGAATTTTTCACTAGAGGGGAAAGCGGTGGCACGATATGCTCTTCCGTATATCAGAAAGCGCTGGAGATTATCGATTCCCGTTATCCCTCCTCCAGCTATAACATTTATCCCTTCCACTTTTCCGATGGTGACAATTTAACCTCTGACAATGACCGCTGCATTAAGCTAATCGGCGAATTATTGGAGCGCTGCAACATGTTTGGTTATGGCGAGGTCAATCAATATAACCGAGGCAGCACGTTGATGTCGGCCTATCGCCACATTAAACAGGAGAAATTTATGCATTACGTTATCAAAGAAAAAGGCGAGGTATACAACGCATTGAAGCGATTTTTTCACCGCCGGGAAGGAGGTAGCGCCAGTTGAACGAGGAAATGAAGCAGCTGGAATATGCCATTGCCGAAATCATGGAGATTGCCGACGGGTTCGGACTCGATTATTATCCGATGCGCTATGAAATTTGTCCGGCGGACATCATTTACACGTTCGGCGCTTACGGTATGCCGACGCGGTTCAGTCATTGGAGTTTTGGAAAAATATTCAATAAAATGAAAATGCAATATGACTTTGGCCTTAGCAAAATATACGAGCTTGTCATCAACTCCAACCCCTGCTACGCCTTCCTGTTAGAGGGGAACTCCTTGATTCAGAACAAATTGATCGTAGCCCATGTGCTGGCTCACTGCGATTTTTTCAAAAATAACTTGCGGTTCTCGGCCACAAATCGGGACATGGTCGAGAGCATGTCCGCCACCGCTGAGCGCATAAGCAAATATGTGCTTATCCACGGTGTTGATGCCGTAGAATTGTTCATCGATGCAGCTCTCGCTATTCAGGAGCATGTCGACCCGCAATTGATTCGGCCATTTCGTTATGATAAACGTCAGCAAACGGAGGAATTAATACGAAGGGCAAAACAGACCGGGACACAGCCTGAGAACAAGGGGCCGTATGAGGATCTCTGGAGCCTAGAGAAGCGCAGCGATTCAGAAGAGCCAGGGAAGGGCTCCGCTAACTTCCCTCCTCAGCCGGAGAAGGATATGATGTGGTTCATCCAGGAATACTCTGAGACGCTGGAGGATTGGCAGCGGGATATCCTCAGCATGCTTAGAGAAGAGATGCTGTACTTTTGGCCTCAAATGGAAACGAAGATTATGAATGAGGGCTGGGCCTCCTATTGGCACCAACGCATTTTGCGTGAAATGGATCTGACTAGCGAGGAATCCGTAGAGTACGCCAAACTCAACGCCTCGGTCGTTCAGCCATCTCGCCACACTTTGAACCCCTACTACTTAGGCCTGAAAATATTCGAGGATATCGAGCGGCGATGGGATCATCCGACCGAGGAAGAACAGCGGCGCTTCGGGCGCCAGCCCGGAGAAGGGCGCGAAAAAATTTTTGAGGTACGCGAACTGGATTCCGATATTTCATTTCTACGCAGCTATTTAACCAAGCAACTCGTGCACGATCTCGATCTTTACATTTTTGAAAAACAAGGACCCGAATGGAAGATTACCGACAAGAGCTGGGAGAATGTCCGAGATCAATTGGTAAAATCGCGGATCAACGCAGGAGCCCCCTACATCGTCGTTCAAGACGGTAATTTCAACCGTGCGGGGGAGCTTATGCTTAAACACCAATATGAGGGCATTGAGCTCGATTTGAAATACCTGGAAAGGACACTCCCTCATGTACAGCGTCTCTGGGGACGCACCGTGCATTTGGAAAGCGTCGTCGAGGATAAGAAAGCCGTCTTCAGCTATGATGGCGAGAAGCATTATCGCAAGCTGATTTAACGCTAACAACCCGTCTTAGCTTAAGGAGACGGGTTGTTTCATATCTATTTTCAATACATTTGAAATAGATGTAAAATAACCGCAACATGGGACAAAACGGCCAAGTTACGGTTATTCAAATCAATATAGAGGGAGGGGTTTAGAATTAAATCCCTATATGTTGCTTGTGAAAGTGGGATTAACGGTTTAGCAGGCTGCCGACATACCTTAATAATTCATTTGCACAAACCGGGCAATAACCGTGTTCGTCGATCAGTCGTTTACTAACCTCGTTAATCCGCTTGAGTTGACTTTCATCCGGCGTTTTCGTCGATGTCGTGATCTTGACAATATCCTTCAGGTCGGCAAACAACTTTTTCTCTATCGCCTCCCGCAGCCTGTCATGGTGATTATATTCAAATTTCCGCCCTTTGCGCGAGTATGCGGAAATACGAATCAATATTTCCTCGCGAAACGCTTTTTTTGCATTTTCGGAGACACCGATCTGCTCCTCAATCGAACGCATCAGCCGCTCATCGGGATCGAGTTCTTCATCAGTCAGCGGGTCGTGAATTTTACTCCAGTTGCAGAACGCTTCAATGTTATCAAGATAGTTCTCAAACAGCGTTTTTGCCGACTCCTCAAAAGAATACACGAACGCCTTCTGCACTTCATTCTTAGCGAGCTCATCGTATTCTTTACGGGCAATGCTGATGAAATTAAGGTAGCGCTCGCGCTCCTCTTTAGTAATCGAGGCATGCTGATCCAGACCGTCCTTAATCGCCCGAAGTATGTCGAGCGCCCCCATGCAATGCAAATCCTGTTTGATCAACGCGCTAGAAATTCGATTGATGACATATCGCGGATCAACACCAGACATGCCCTCCTCCAAATACTCATTCTGCAGCTCTTTCAAGTCAGCATCCTTATATCCTTCAACTTCCTCTCCGTCATAGAGCCGCATTTTCTTCACGAGGTCCAAGCCTTGTTTCTTCGTTTCCTTAAGCCGGGTCAATACCGAGAAAATAGCCGCTGAACGAAGCGCATGAGGAGCGATGTGCACATGCTTCATATCACTCTGACCAATGAGCTTCGCGTAGATCTTCTCCTCTTGCGATACTTTGAGATTGTAGGGGATCGGCATCACGATCATTCGCGATTGGAGTGCTTCATTTTTTTTGTTGGCGATAAACGCCTTGTATTCCGATTCATTCGTATGCGCGATAATCATTTCGTCAGCAGAAATTAACGCAAACCGTCCGGCCTTGAAGTTCCCCTCCTGGGTGAGCGATAGCAAATTCCACAGAAACTTCTCATCGCACTTCAACATTTCCTGAAACTCCATCAAGCCGCGATTAGCCTTGTTGAGCTCCCCGTCAAAACGATAAGCCCTGGGATCGGATTCGGAGCCATACTCAGTTATCGTGGAGAAATCAATGCTTCCCGTCAGATCGGCAATATCCTGCGATTTCGGATCGGAAGGACTGAAGGTACCTATGCCGACCCGGTTATCTTCGGATAGCAGCACCCTCTCCACAGCGACCCGTTCGATATCTCCGTCGTAATCCGTCCTCAGCTTCATCTGGCAGACAGGGCACAAATTCCCTTCAATCCGGACGTTCAGTGTCTGCTCTACCTCCGGGCGGAGCTCATGCGGTACAAGGTGCAGCGGATCTTCATGCATGGGACATCCAGAAATTGCATAAACGGCTCCCTTGTCCGTTCGTGAGAATTTTTCCAATCCTCTTTTTAAAAGAGTAACCAGTGTGGATTTCCCTCCGCTAACCGGCCCCATCAGCAGCAGAATTCGTTTACGAACGTCAAGCCGCCGCGCCGCCGAATGGAAATATTCCTCTACTAACTTTTCAATTGCCTGATCCAGGCCGAAAATCTCCTGTTCAAAAAATTTATACCTCTTACGCCCATTCACTTCCTCGACTCCATATGACTCAATCATTTCATATACCCTGGCATGGGCGGTCATGGCAGGCGAAGGATCCTTGGACAACAGCTCGATATAATCTTTAAAAGTGCCGCTCCACGCTAAAGAATCGCTTTCTGCACGGTAAGCTGCAATACGCTTGAAAATATCCATGTTCGGTACCTCCTGTACTTCCGCTAGGGGTAAAGCGCATCCCCGATCGGTGATCCTTGCTGAACTGAATGGAACCTCCATGTGAAAAAAATTCTATCGTCGCGTTTACGCTGTAGACAAACCGCGTTTCCATGTTTTTCTTGTGTAAATAAAGCACAATCGTGAAACGTTGCATTTATATTTTTTAGAAAAGTGTATTACATAACTATGCGACTTGAAGGAAGAAGTTGACCATTTTCAGCGCCAAAAATTATACAGATCGGAGTAGTATGAATTATTGAGGTGCACACTTTATTTCCTTCCGGCGGAAATGCAGGATTATGATATAATTTTTGAAGGCCTGTCTTATTCATTGTTGGATGATTTGGATTACTAGCACCATTTGCAGAAAGGAAGATCGGATATCATGGCCGTTCAGCATGAGACCGAATTATACGCCCCGCTTAAGGCATATTTTGAGGCGCGGGGTTATGTCATCCGGGGGGAGGTTCGCCACTGCGATCTCGTCGGGATTCATCCGGAACAAGAAGATCCGCTGATCGTGGAGATGAAAAAGACGTTCAATCTTTCCTTGCTGCTTCAAGGTCTGGAAAGACAGAAGCTTAGCGGAGAAGTATATTTGGCGGTAGAGCGCAATCGTACAAAAAAAGGGGCACACAACCAGAGATGGAGCGAAATTACGCTACTGTGCCGCAAGCTTGGACTTGGTTTGATTACAGTTACCCACTACAAAACGAAAAGTCCGTTTGTAGAGGTTTTGTGCTCGCCGGGTGATAAAATCATTGTTCCCGCGCCGAAAGTTATTAAAACACGCGCAGCACGGCTGCTGAATGAGTTCCATGAACGGAGCGGGGATTATAATGTTGGGGGCAGCCATGGGACGAAGCTGGTCACCGCTTATCGCGAGCGAGCTCTGCGCGTCGCCAGCACGCTTCAGGCTGGCGGCATAATGGCGCCGCGCGAGGTGCGCGATATCAGCGGCGTCGGCACGGCTGCCGCTATTTTGCAGCGCAATTACTACGGCTGGTTCGATCGAGTAGCGCGCGGACGCTACGCTTTGACACCAGCCGGCGCAAAAGCGCTGCGCCAGTATGCCAGCGTTATCGAGAGCTGGCGTACGGCCGCAGCCGCGAACGAGCGGCCGGCGGAGTGAGGCGCAGCGAAGCTGGCGATGCGGAGCAGTGCTGGGTGTGGCGATGCGAAGCTGGCGGTGCGGAGCAGTGCTGGGTGTGGCGATGCGAAGCTCGCAGTGCGATGGCGGAGCTGGCTGTGGCGATGCGAAGCTCGCGGGGCGATGGCGGAGCTGGCTGTGGCGATGCGAAGCTAGCAGTGCGATGGCGAAGCTGACTGTGCAAGAGCAGCAACACATGGGGCGGCGAGCGAATCACACAGCCTCACAGCATCACGCTCTCTTTGCTCCTGGTGCTCCGAACAAAACGCCTCATCTCCCTAACCACTTCCAAACGCGAACTCGCCCCAGCACAGCCATCGCAGGCTGCACCATCGGCCCGCGCTTCTAGCCCGCGCCGCGCGCCGTGAACTCCGCGATCGCCTCCGCGATCCGCGCCAAGCCCTGCCGTAGCCGCGCCGCACGGTGCGCGGCAAACGTGAGCCGGATGGCATCCCCATCCGGCTCTGCGCCCCCGGCGGCGTAGCACCGCGCGCCGGGCATGAATGCGGCGCCCTTGGGCAGCGCCGCACGAAGCAGCGCTTCGGAGCACAGCCCCGGCGGCAGGCGCAGCCACAAGAAGAGCCCTCCCTGGGGCTCTTCATAGCTGGTGCCCTGCCACGGAGCCTGCTCCCGAAGCAGCTCCAGCATGGCCGTGCGGCGGGCGGCATACTCCGCCTCAAGCCGTTCAGCATGCGCCGGCCAAGAGAACTCCGGCGCGCTAAGCAGAGCATAAAGGCGCTTTTCATAAGCCGCCTTCTCTTGAACAGACGCCTTACCGCGCCCTGCCAAAGCCAATCGAACCTTTGTTAAAGCTTCAATGACACGCTTACTTCCACGGATCCAGGCAACAGGCAAGGACGGAAACGCCGTAGCTTGAAAAGAACCAATTCCAAGGACGTCAGCACCCGCATAAAGCGCGCCCCCCTCCTGCTGAAGCTGGTACAAGGTTAGATGACCCTCTCTCCTATTGCTGTAAGTTCTAAACGGAATCACACCAGCAGAATCGTCTTCCACAATAAGCAATGAATACCCTGATCCCAACTGAAGCAGCGCTCTCTTCCTTTGCTCACTCCATACCCGGCCGGAAGGATTGGAATAACTGGGTGTAATATACACTAACACCGGCTGATTCTTTGCAATTTGCTGCTCCAACGAATCTATCCTCATTCCATCCTTGTCGCAGGGGATCAGAACTGCCCGCCCCCCCTGCTGACGGATCAATTCCAGCACCTCGGGCGATGCCGGTGTCTCCAGGAGTACTGTACCGCCCGTTCTGATTCTCCAGCGAAGGATAAAATCGATCGCTTCGGCACTGCCACCTGTTAATAACAGCTCCATTGGATCGACCCTGCTGCCCTCTTCTTTCATATATGCTGTGGAAAGCCAATTCCGCAAGGCTCGGGATCCCTGCGGTTCATATTCATTTAAAGTCCCGGGAATCTCCAGTTTAGATCGCGCCTGACGCAGCGCCGCGCTCAAGCCCTCAACCCCTTCACCGCCGTCGCCCCCACAAAGAGCCAGTGAAATCATTTCCGCCGCATCGCTCAATTTATTGAATTTCTGTCCTAAAGGCAACAGTTGCTTCCTTTGCGCTAAATCCAACCAACGCTCCAATGTATCCGCCTCCATGCGATTATTCATTGCAGCTATTGTATAGGAGGACAAATTTCCCATTCAACAGGCAACATTTATACGAATCTATCGTTTTTGCCATTAAAAAGTGCACGTGATAGAATGTAATCTTGAACTAACAAGTCGAGGTGATGATTGTGTCTTATTCTACGGAGCCTATGACCACTTCCGAACCCCAACGCAGCAGGAGAACGCGAAGGTCTTCCGTAAAAATCGTTTTGCTTATTTGGTTTTTGCTCATTGGCGCAGGGATCACCACCGCATACTGGTATAGCAACTATTTAAAAAAATCGATGCTGGAGCAGCTTGATGCCCGCATACAAAGACAGACAGAAATCATGAAAACCGATTATACAGCCCAACTGGCAGCATTATCTGAGCAAGTAGAACAATTGAACAACAAGGTAGAAACATTTAACGAACTGCTATCCTTTACCAAAGACAATGCAAGCGATAAAACCGATAACAGTAACAAATTGTATTCCCAACTGAACGATGTGAAGAACCAGTTGGCCAAACTGCAGAAGCAAATGGAATTATTGAAATAATGAACAATATCAAAGGAATCAATCGGTTTTTCCTGCTTGCAACCGCTCCGCTGTTTGGTCTTCTGATCGCGTTGGCCTTAAGTGGACCTAAAATCGGCTGGGTGAGCGAACCGGGGCAAATTACCTCAGATCCGCTCGCCATAGATCAAACCTTCGAAGCTATCTCTGCGGGCTTGCAGCAAGCTGAAGAGACAGCCCAATATACAGTCTCCTCCATTCAGCAGACGGCTGAGCTCTATCACAGAACAACAGGTACGATGGCGACCATCGTTCAAGCAGCCAAGAATACGGCATCTAAGCCCGAAAGCATATACAACAGACGAATAACAGCCAAATTAGGCACGCCTAAAGAAACTATAAAGAGTGATAGGATTATTATTGAGCTGTACAAAGTGAACCCTGGCAATTACAAAGGCTATGCCATGAAAGTGAAGCTAAAATCCCCGGATGCGATGAAAATGACGCTCGGCGGCGATAAGCTCGGTGTCTCGGAGACGACCAAGCAAGCGGCATCCAGATACGGAGCTGTTGCGGGAATTAATGCCGGCGGCTTTGCCGATGCCAAGGGCAAACGTTATCCATTAAGCACAACAATGATGAATGGTAAATATTTGAACGGATTTGAAGCTTCCTACAAAGACTTGTTCTTCGTCGGAATGAACAAGAACGGCAAGCTCATCGGGGGTAAGTTCCATAGCCAAGAAGAGCTGGACAAGCTGGAGCCCTCCTTTGGGGCATCTTTTGTGCCTATCCTGCTCAAAAACGGACAAAAAACGACCATTCCTTTAAAATGGCAAACGTCCCCGCTGCGCGCACCGCGAACCGTCATCGGCAACTATAAGGATGACCAATTAATTGTTCTCGTCATTGACGGATACGATGAAAATGGCAATTCCGGCGCAACGCTGCAAGAATTGCAGGACAAACTCTTTAACATGGGTGTTGTCAACGCATATAATTTGGACGGCGGTGGTTCTTCTTCCCTTGTATTTAACGGAAAAGTAATCAACAATCCTTCCGATGGCGAGCTTCGTCCCGTGCCGACCCATTTTCTGTTCTTTAAATAACAAAGCTATGCCGTTAACGTGAAACAAGCGCATTGTCAATGAAATATATCATATAAGCATTTATTTTTTTAACAGAGGCGGGTATAATAAGAGGCAGTTAAATGTGGAGGTGTTCACCTTTGTTTTCTTTTTCGTTAACGTTTTGGATCGTAACTTTGGTGTTTGCTCTATATCTTTGCGGGATTTTAACCTCATCGTATAATAACGATAAAACAAAAGGTTTGTAAGAATTCTTCCTCATTCTTACAAAAAGTCAGGTTGAACGGCGCCGTCCTCTTTGATCTAATATCCAAATGAACAAGCTTCCCTTACGGGGAGCTTGTTCATCATATCGAAGAATAATCGAGGAGAAGGGAGAACAAGTCTACGAATCCGATACAGTAATTAGTAAGATGCAAATTAACAGTAGCTATGGTAGCTACACCATATCTTTGGATAGAAAACCGATTAGGGTTAAGTCTTTATCAAATATTGATTTTTTAGCTGTTCATGTTGACGATCAATAGTTATAATTGGTCTCCTGACGGCAAACAGCTTGCTTGCGCCTTTGGCGATCTGGGGTCAAGTTTTTTAGCCATTTTTAACACAGGAAACGGGGAGCTGCGAGTTGTATCTGATGAAGATTATGAATCGATACCTGCGGTTGTTTGGCATAAAGACGGCCTGGGTTTGGATTTCATTTCAAGGTGGGCTGCCTCCGAAGAAGAAGTACTGTACCGCTATAGGCAAGATTCAATCAAAGAAGTTTTGAAACTCAACGAGAAAAACAGACAAATGATCATGGATATATTGCCTTTCACCGTACATGCGGGCGTACTAAAAATAAGCATCTGCAGACTGCAGATGCTTATTTCGCTAACTCTTATGCAACTTATGTGAGGCGGTTCATTTCTACGAGGCATTGGTTACAAATGCAGCGTTCCTTGAAATCACTTACGCCCTCCATCGAGCCGCAGAATACGCACTTTGGACGGTAACGCTCTAGAATGATGTGATCGCCCTGCACTAAAATTTCGACAGGATCTCCCTCGTTCATTTGATATCTTTTACGCAATGATTTGGGCAAGACAATTCTTCCCAGCTGATCCACTTTACGAACCACACCAGCAGGTTTCATATTTACTTACACCTCTCCTAAAAATGGTATGTACACAATTAGACGAAAATGATACTTCCCTCTTTATATATTTCGCTCTTATTCCTAGAATTCCTGCTTTTATTCGACATATTTTAATATTTTTGCAGGATTTCATCCTACAACAGCACCATTTGAGACGTTTTTAGTCATAACAGCCCCCGCTGCTATGACTATATTGTCGCAAATTATCACATTTTGAGCGATAACCCGCTCTTCCACCGATTCATACATATTACCAATGGTTACTGGCTTGCCATATTCTCCCGCGGATTTAAGCTCCTCTAAATTATTGCATTCCCGGAAAATCTAACTGCCGCAGCGCCTCAAACACGATAATAGCTGCTGAATTGGATAAATTCAAAGAGCGTACTTTGTCCGTCATCGGCATGCGGATTAATTGTTCCGGGTGTGCTTGCAGAATATCATCGGGAAGTCCCTTGGTTTCTTTGCCGAATACGAAGAAATCACCGTCCCGGTATTCGTAATCCGTGTATTTTTTTTGCGCCTTGGTCGTAGCGAAGAAAAAACGGCTGCTGCTGTATTTCTCTATAACCTCTTGAAAGGAATCATGATATTCGATATGCACTGCATACCAGTAATCAAGTCCAGCCCTTTTCAATGTAGCGTCATCCGTACGGAAGCCGAGCGGACGCACCAAATGCAGGTGAATGCCCGTCGCTGCGCAAGTACGCGCAATGTTGCCTGTGTTCGCTGGTATTTCCGGCTCTACAAGTACAATATGCAAAGTCATACTACAGGTCCTCACTAATTTCAGTTTGAATTTCTTGTTATCTGTTTTACTTGTCCATTATAACAGCTAAAGCACTTTCCCCAAAACAAAAACCTCCCGCCATCCTTCAGGCGAGAGGCTTACTTTATGTCAGCGAGAAAACGCGCTGACCATGCTCATACTCGACTTCTTATCCATTCGACTTCTGGAACTCTGCCATGAAATCAACCAGTGCCTTAATGCTGTCATAAGGAACAGCATTGTAGATCGAAGCGCGCAGACCACCGACGCTGCGATGTCCTTTCAAGCCCACAAAGCCTTCTTTCTCGGATTCCTTCACAAACTGCTTCTCCAGTTCTTCGGAGCCTAAGCGGAAAGTCACATTCATCAATGAACGGCTATCTTGATCCGCACAACCACGATAAAACCCGCCGCTGTTATCAATCATATTATAGAGAAGTGCCGCTTTCTCCCGGTTCTTCTTCTCGATGCCTGCTAGTGATCCCTGTTCTTCAATCCATTTCAGTACTTGATTTACCATATAGATTGAGAAGGATGGCGGTGTGTTATAAAGGGAGTTGTTGCCCGCATGAGTATCATAACGCAGCATCGTAGGCAAGTGCTTCGGTGAATCCTGAAGCAGCTCCTCACGAGCAATCACGACGGTTACGCCGGAAGGCCCCAAGTTTTTCTGCGCCCCGGCATACACCATTCCGAATTGATTCAAATCAAACGGACGGGACAGAATGTCACTCGACATATCCGCAATCAGCGGAACACTACCCGTATTGGGGAAACTCTTAAACTGTGTTCCTTCTATGGTTTCATTGGAAGTAACATGCAGATACGCTGTATTGTCCGGCAAACTCAAGCTGCTTAGATCAGGCAAGCTCATGAACTTGCTCTCTTTAGAAGATGCAGCTTCGAAAACATCCCCAATCAGCTTTGCTTCCTTAACTGCCTTATTTGCCCAGCTTCCTGTCATCACATAACCGGCCGATTTGCCCTCTGTCAGGAAGTTCATCGGAATCATGGAAAACTGTGTAGAAGCGCCACCTTGCAGGAACAACACCTTGTATCCTTCTGGATTACCCAACAAATTTAATAAACGGCTAGCCGCTTCATTATGAGTCTCCTCATAAACGGCCCCACGGTGCGACATCTCCATGATTGACATTCCTGTACCACGGTAATCGACAAATTCCGCCTGAGCCCGTTCCAATACTTCCAACGGAAGTGCTGCAGGCCCTGCATTAAAGTTATAAGCTCTCTTACTCATTTCTCCCCCGTCCTCTCTTTTCACTTGTTACATAGGCTTTCGAAGTTTTGATAAGGTTTATCATAGCAACTATTCTTTTTTCCAGCAAGAAGATATTTCATTAGATTTGATAGTTTGCAGAAATGACACATTAACGCTTCATCTCAACAAAGTTTTTTATCGCTTTGAACAAAAAAATTCATATACCCTTGTCCATTTTTTCCGCTCTCCCGGCGCCAGCTCGATCTGAATAAACATTTCCGGGGAGACGACATGACCGATGCCCCATACCGCAGCAGAAGAGACCGGGAAAGTGCTGATTTCTCTAACGCCGACGCCGCTAGGCCGATGCTCCAATTCCCAAAGCCAAGAGAACGAACGATTCTGAAACCCCTCAATGTGAAAATAAAAAGGGGTATCCGGGGTTCCTGCCCACGTAACCTCTCCTCCTTTAATCACAACCCCATCCAGTGTTTCCGGCTCATCGCTCCAGGGTTTAATATCAAAAGGAAACCTTAATGCATACTCAGGCCCAATCTGGTGGCGGTCGATCCCAAAGAAGTTATGATTGTACTCCTCCGTCCGAATGACGCGTGTCCCCGTATTCGTTAATTGATAAGCAATCCGCAGCTGGTTTCCTTCAATACAGATAGATTTTTCAAGTCGAGCGGCATAGCCAGCACAATCTTTCGGATGTACTATAAAATGAATATGCTGTGCGTTCTCCTGCCCAACTTCAATGCGATAGGACTGAAGCGGATAAGCTCGATAAAATTGGTAAGGTTCTTGATCTATTCGGGTAAGAAGTCCCACACCAAGCTTGGGAAAAAGGCCTCCAACTGGGACATCCTCATATCCAATGGCTTCTCTTAATGAGAATTCGTTGCACAACCCCATGCCGCCTGTTCCCTCCCCCTCCTTAAGGCTCTCTGGAACACAAAAGGAATGGTTACCTTCCCGCAGCGTTACCCCCGTAATAAAACCGCTCCAGTCAAAGCGTGTACCCTTATAATCCCCAATACTGGCTATATCTATGACCAAGTGCTCATTGCTTAGTTGAAATCCCATATTTAACCCCTCTTGTATCCTAATAATAAATTGATCATCTCGCCCGCGATGAACTCCTTAAGGAAGAAAACCCCGGCTCAATACTTGCGAGCAACAGGGTTTTCCATACAGTTTAAGTGCTTAAGGACGGATACGCCCTCTAGCCCCATTCACTTTTGTTCCAATACAACTTCAATACGCTGGGTGCCCTCTTTAGGGAGTACATCCAATACAGATCGGTGCAGGAGTCCGCCAATGCCAACAGCTTCAAATGATACAGGCTGATCGTTTATAGTGATCGAACTGATGCGATATTGGCCATAATCGAGAAGTTCAGTATTCCGATAGACGATATGCAGCATCCGATCAGCGAATAATGTCTCAACGGAGGCCTTTCCTTCGCTGTCAAATTGAGCTTTAACAAGTTTAGGCTCGAGATGCAGATGACCGTAGCTTCCCTTCACCCCATAAACTTCTGTCAACTCAGTCAGCAGCAGCCAACTTGCCGAGCCCGTCAAGAACGTATACATTCCCCGTCCCTTTTCATTAATGTATTCTGGCACACCAGGATACATCCGGCTCAGCTCAAAATCTGTAGAGAGGCGATAAATAGAGTCCATCACCTCGTAACCTTCCTTGACAAAACCACGTTTATAGAGTGCATTAGCATACATGACTGTCATATGGCTAAACATTGCACCGTTCTCTTTATGACCGAAGGCAAATCCAAAGGCACGGCCCAGATTTTGCTGAATGCCCCCAAAGTTCGAATTCAAGCGATAGCCAATCTTCTCGTCCTTCAGATACCGATCTACAGCCTTCGATATTTTACCGACCTGCTCATCGGTAGCGACACCCCCCATAATGCTGAACACTTGACCAGTGAGCGTCATGCGCACGCCCTGAGGGAAATCGCCTTCAACCCGCTCGGCATCGTCGTTATAATAACCGTTGAACCATTCATAGCCTTCTTTATTGGAAATCCATTCGTTTTTGCGCAAATGAGCCATAGCCCACTCCGCTTTGGTTCTTAAATCATTCGCTACTTTTTCGATATCCAACTTGAGCTTCTTCCCGCTAACAACCGGCGTAACAGCGTCATAATATTGATTCAATAGAGCCAGCTTGGCTTCAATACTCTCGTAATCCACCGACTCTGAAAGCGAGTCTAGCAGAATCGCCATCTCCTCTGCCAGTTCAATCGTCTCAATACCTGCATTTTGCTTCAGGTAAGTTAAGAGCTCTGCCAACTCCAGCAAGTTGCTGGCGTAAAAGGCCGTAAATGCTACGCTTTCGCCGCGGTTTGGTGCCAGGTCAAGCCCGTCGTTCCAATCGGCGCCCTCCAGCTTAATATTGTTATGCTCGCCAACATGGAAGAATGGAACGATATTTTGCAGCAAAATATGCTCCAAAATAGTACCCTCGTACACTTTTCCATCTTGAGTGGTCAGCTTATTTCCATTATCCGCACTCCAGCTTAAATCCCGTTCTGCGCAACGCTTTACGAAGATGTCTCTGAAATACGTTTGTGGCTGAAGCAGAATCTCCCAGTCGCCGCTTTGATGTACATATAGCATTGTTGTCAGAAGGGGCCAAGCACCGTGATCCATCCATACTCTCGGAATATTATTCCGGTCAGCAATGAACTCGCCCGGCTTCGATCCGATAATCGTTGCATTACTGCCATCGATGCGAACACCAGCATAGTTGTTCACCAGCAGATTTCTCACTTCATTTGGCTCCATTACCATTAGCGCCAAACAGTCTTGCCACAGATCTCGCCAGCCTCGTCCGCCGCGGCCGTAGTCATGATAAGGCAGGAATGAGTTGCCGTACAGACGCCGTAATATTGGCTGAAGCGTAACCCATTTCATCCATAAATCCTGCTCCGCATCACCGGACTTAAATTTAATCGTATCCAGCTTTTCTCGCCAGTACGCCTCATTCTCTTGCAGCAAAGCATCGAATTGTGCTTCGGATAAATATTCAGCCGCATATTTCGCCGGAACAATCCGGTCATCCGAAATAACCATAGCCACAACATAGCTTACCGATTGCCCGGGTAATAATTGTACGGATGCAAACCGAAGCGCACCGATCGCTTCATAGCCTTCGAGCTCGGCTCCTGCCGTTGCCAGCGGCTCCAGGTTACGAACGACCGCCTCAGGCCAATCCAGCGCTCCGCCTTCCCCAACAAACTCCTCACTGATCGGGAACATACCGACAGGTGCTGTACCGCTGCCCTCAGCACCAAGAACGCTGTAAGTGACCTTATTTATCCGATGTCCCCGTTCGTCGAAGGATAGCGCAGGTTGAACCTCCATGCCATAGTCAGCAACAAAGATCCGGTGCAGCAATGAAGTAACATGACGATGATCCCGAAGGTCGTCTGCTGAGCGGCCGTATAAAGGAATAGCCGCTGTTGGCGTTAGAGCAAGCGACGCATTGCCCGTGTTTGTTATTTTTACCTTCATAAGCTCGACCTTGTCATTCTTAACAGGAACAAAGCTAGTCGTTTCCGCTTTTATACCAAGCTCCGCATTTTGACGGGTAAGCTTATGCCATAGAAATCCGGCTTCCATCTCGGTATACTCGTCATCAGCTACAAATTGAGCTGCGTTCTGCTTCGCTGAATTTCCGCTAACAGACCATGCACCGTAACCTTCAATATGAAGCCAGAAATTCCGCGATGCTTTGGAATTATGCAGATCCTCCACGGACACCGGCTCCATTAGAAATGTGTTATGCCCCGATGTAATGCCGCCATGAAGATTCGGAGTAATCGCGGACATCATTCCTGCTTCATTAACTAAAGGAAAATACAAATAACTGTTTTTTTCTGGATGCTTTAGTTTGAATACGCCCTGATCTCCTTGAAACTGCCAACCGGACTTTGTCATATCTTTTCTCCCTCTCCTGTTTACATTTAAAACAAATCCCGCTCCATATACTGCAGGTGCGGGATTCATCAAGCTACGATTTGACGGCACCTGCGAGAGCTCCGTCCACAAGATATTTCTGGATAAATGTGTACAATACAATCAGCGGAGCTGCAACGATTGTAATTCCGCAAGCCAGTAACGGCCAATTGTTGCCGTATTGTCCTTTAAATTCCTTAAGCCCGAATGTAATTGGGTAATTCGCCTGACTCGGCAGATACATTATCGGACCAACAAAGTCGTTCCAGATGCCAATCGCGGTCAAAATAACACCTGTTGCGATAACCGGTTTCATAAGCGGAGTTATCATTTGGAACAAGTAACGGACGTAGCCTGAACCATCCATGCCTGCGGCTTCATCCAGCTCACGGCTAATCGACTTGATATAACCGACGAACAACATAAATACGACACCGGTTCCCGTTGTTTTTAGAACGATATACCCCAGCTTCGTATCGTATCCGAAGAAACCAAAGGATTCCTTGAAGCTCAGCATCAATTTGTACTGCGCAACCATCGGGTTAGGAAGAAATTGCGACAACAGGAAGAACATATAGATGAACCCGCTCCACTTTACGTATTTCCGTGCAACCGGGAACGCCCCCATAACCGAAACGATAATTGTCAGTACTGTAGCGACAGAAGTATAAATAAGACTGTTAATGAAGTAATTGGCGAAATTCCCTTCCGTCCAAGCTGTAACATAGTTGCTCCACTGAATTTCTTTGACGAAGCCAATTGGATTGATCAAATACTCAGGGTACGACTTCAAAGAAACATTAAGCACCAAAATTAGCGGCACTACATACAAAACGAGCATTACAGCAACAACAGCGTAGGATAGAATAGTAAATGATTTGGAACTTTTCATAATTAATATTCCACCTCTCTCTTACGCGTTTGCCGAACAGCTACGACTACAAAAACTAGAATGATCAGGAACTGAACGACCGATAGCGCCGAAGGTAGTCCCATTTCGAGGCTGCCGCGGAATGTCTCCTTATAGACGTCATAGGCCATCGTTCTCGTATTAAAGCGACCATCTGTAGTTGCTAGAATAATATCGAAGGTCGACATCGCTCCGATAATCGATAACAGCATATTTACGGTAAAGGATGGAGCGATCAGTGGGAACGTAATATGGCGGAAGGACTGCCATTTGTTAGTTCCGTCAATATAGCCGGCTTCATACAAATCTTTAGGAACCGATTGCAAGCCAGCGAGAAAAATCAGCATGGAGTAACCCATGTACATCCAAATTTGCACAAATATAATGTAGCCAAAAGCATGCGTAAAGCTGGCAAAGAACATGTCCTTATAACCGAACAGCCAATCATACAGCATATTTACCGGACCACTCATCGGGTCAAACATCATGCCCCAGATGAGGGCAACTACAGCGACACCGAGTACTACCGGCAGGAAGAATACCGCACGATAGAAATAATCGCCGCGCAGCCGCTGATTCAGCAGAACTGCTACGAACAGTCCAACCCCGTTCTGAACAATCGTTACAACAAACATAAAAATAAGTGTATTCGTAATGGAACGCCAGCGTTCCCCCGAGTTTCCGGAGTAAAATAGATCGTAGTAATTTTCAAGCCCGACAAACTTCATTGTACTGCCGGGAATATTTTTTACATCTGTAAAAGAGTAAATAACCGTCATGACAGAAGGTCCAAAATAAAAAACTAAGTATAAAGCCATTGGTATTAATAGAAGTAAAAGGGGTAGGTAGCGAGCCATTCCTTTTCCAAATGGATACATCTTTCTCACCTCGCGGGTCCGAATCGATAAATGGTCGGGGCCTGAGTATTCAGACCCCGAGACAGTACAATATGGTTATAACTTCTTATCTAGGTGCCGCAGCTTCCCATTCCTTCTGTTGTACGTCAGCAAGTTCTTTCGCTGTTTTGTACACGCCGCCTGGAGCGAGGTATTCCGTATGCACGCCTTCTGCTGCAAGGTGCTCACCTACGTTTTCACGGTTGATCATCATGATTTCATAAGCAAGCTCGAAGTCGCCCAGATAAGGTGTCAGTTCGTTGTCGATGAAATCGCTGTCTGTGGAAATCCCATCCATTGTAGGGATGAATCCAGCAGCTTTAACGAATGTTGTGTAGTTCTCAGGCTCGGAGAAGAATTCCAGCCATTTCAGAGCGCCCTCTTTGTTCGGGCCTTTTTCAGCAGCATACCAAGTCACATCATATTTACCTACAAAGGATGCATTTTTTTCTGCATCTTCGGTAGCAGGCACCGGGAAGTAACCGAATTTAAGGTCTGGATTCGCTGTAGCGATCGTCGGAGCATCCCAAGAACCATCAGCCAGCATAGCTACTTTACCAGTTGCAAAAATAGATGGAGCAGATGCATAATCAATTCCCATGAAGCCTTCGATCATATAGTTATCTTGAAGAGTTTTCATTTTCTCAAGAACTTCAATTGCCTCGGCATCGTTGAACGCTGTCTCGCCTTTCCATACGCCTTCGATCCATTTCTGCTGATCGCCGCCGCCTAGAATTTTCGCTTGAAGCGCGAACACAGGCAGTTTCAACGGCCATACGTCTTTACCAGCAACGCCAATTGGCGTAATGCCTTTGGACTTCAGTGTTTCGTTCAGCTCAATGAACTCACTCCACGTCTTAGGCACTTCAAGTCCATGCTCTTCAAAAATCTCTTTATTGTAGAACAAACCGGACATCGCTACTTTACCAGTCGGAATGGCGTAGACTTTACCTTTATAGGTACCGGCTTTTTCAATGTCGTTAGCGTTCCAGTTTTTGATGAAAGCTTGATCGGACAGATCAGCGATCAGACCGGAGTTGATCCATTGCTCCCAGTCAGGAACCTTAGCGCCTGGTGTCCATTCCTGCGGTGACAATCTCATGCCGGACAAGTCGGCCAGAATGTCAACATCATTCGCTGTCAGTCTTGCTCTTTGCGCTTGTTTATACTCATCATCCGGACCAGTCGTCGTGTACTCGACTTTATATTCCGGATACTTCTCTTCAAACTTCGCATTGATTTCTTCCATCGCTTTGTTAATGTTTTCTTGTTTCCAATGTAAAATCTTGATTACTTGCTTTTTCCCGGAAGAACCCTTAGCGCCTTCGGCATCGTTTCCAGAAGCTGCGTTGTTACCACCGCCGCCGCAAGCCGCCAAACTAAGCGTTAGTGCGCCTGCAAGTACGATGGCAGAAATTTTCTTGACCATGATTTTTCCCCCTATTTATAGTCATTGATTGCGAAACTCTGCGATGGATCCCTCATTCAAAATCACTTAAACATTGAAAATGCTCTGAATAATGCATGCTGCATTTTCGTAGTTCTAACGTTCTAAACAAGGAAAACTCCGAAAGCGGTTTCGTCAAATTCATTATTACATCATTTTTTTCGTTTGTAAAGACCTATTTTAAATTATTCCATCTTTCTTGTCGCTTCATGCAATCACATACAAGAAATCATTAAAATCCCTTTATACATCAAGGATTTTAATATATAATCCTGACTTAAAACTCATTGACCGAACAATAGAAAAAAGGTAAGATGTTCTACGAAAGGGTTTTCGTGATTTCGCAAATATAGAATGTAAAACGCTTTTATTTCGTTAGTATTTTCGAAAACAACATACAATGCAGCTGAATCTAAAGTTTCAATAAATCGTGAAATCGTGGAAATGCTGCTCCTTATACCAAGGACTTACGATTTACATTCTATAGGTTAGAATGCCTTATCAAGAAGGGGGTTATGTCTTGACCATCAACATCAGAACGATTGCGGAAATGGCCGGCGTTTCGGTATCGACCGTATCCAAAATCATCAACAACTACAGTGATATTTCTGAAGAGACAAAAAATAAAGTACTCGAAATTATGAAACAAACAGGATATGTACCATCCAACTCTGCCAAAACATTAGCGACTAAAAAGTCGAATCTTATCGGTGTTATTTTTGCTGGAAAACTGAATATCGACTTTACCCATCCTTTTTTCGTCGAGGTTCTCAATTCATTTAAGAAACAAGTCGGCCTACTCGGCTATGATCTTCTATTCTTCTCCAATGAAAAGTTCTATGCGGTCGATGGCGAATATCTCGCCAGATGTAAGCACTTCCAATTGGATGGCTGCATTATTGTAACCGGACAGCAGGTTGAACCCTCGATCCGTGAGCTGGACTTGAGCGACATTCCTTGCATTGGGGTGGATATCGAACTGAAGGGCAAAAACTCCGGTTTTATTATGTCAGACAACTATAAAATGTCCTATAAAGTCGTGGAGCACTTTTATTTGCAAGGATATCGGGAGCTCGGCTATATCGGGAGTACTGAGGAATCAGAAATCTCCAATATGCGAGAGGGAGGCTATAAGAATGCGATCGATAGCTTTGGCCTGCCTTTAAATGAGAATTGGTTCGTGAATGGGGACAACTTCTTTGAAACGAGTGGATATGAAGCGATGAATCGGATGATTGAATCGGGCTCACTGCCACGTGCCATCTTTGCCGCCTCAGACCTGCTTGCGATTGGAGCTATGCGTGCATTAAAGGAACATAAGCTGAGCGTTCCGCAGGATGTGGCAATAATCGGCTGCGACGATATCGAAGCCTGTAAATATACGAGTCCCGCCCTCACCACAATCAGGCAGAACAAAGATAAAATCGGCAGACTTGCCGGCTTGATGCTATATGATCTCATGAATAGCCAGGCGGAGACGAGCAATATTGTGGTAGAGCCGGAACTCGTTATTCGTGAGTCCTGCGGCTGTAGACTAGACAACTTTTAAATGCATCAAACCGACAAAACACAGATTCCATATATATTCTTTAACAACCCTTCAAAAATAATACACCCCTCTGTTCTTCTTAAAAGAAAGAGCAGAGGGGTGTTATCATCTGATGTGCTTAAATAGCTGATTTTGGTGTATCGAAACGTTTGCCAAGCAATGGAGCCAACTGCTCCAAATCGCGAAGCAAGGCAGCGAATTGATCAGGGAACAATGACTGGACGCCGTCGCCTGTCATCGAGTTATCCGGGTCAGTGTGCATTTCAATAATCAATCCGTCCGCACCGGCTGCGACGGATGCTTTTGTCATTGGCTCTACAAGCTCACGGCGTCCCGTTCCATGGCTCGGATCAGAAATAACCGGTAAATGACTTAAGCTTTGCAGTACTGGTATTGCGGATAGATCAAGTGTGTTTCTTGTGTAGGTTTCGAAAGTACGGATTCCGCGTTCGCACAGCATGACATTCGGGTTACCGCCTGCAAGAATGTACTCTGCCGCATTTAGAAATTCGTCGTATGTTGCACTGAAACCACGCTTCAGAAGTACCGGTCTGCCGCATGTTCCAAGTTTACGAAGCAGATCAAAGTTTTGCATGTTGCGCGTACCGACCTGTAAAATATCCGCATACTCTGCGCATACATCAACATATTCCGGTGTCATGACTTCCGTAATTGTCAGCAGGCCATGCTTTTTCCCGGCTTCAGCCATCATAACCAAGCCTTCAACTCCCACGCCTTGGAAGCTGTAAGGACCCGTACGAGGCTTAAATGCTCCGCCGCGCAGTACTTGGCCGCCTGCCGCCTTCACTAAGCGGGCGATTTCGTCAATCTGCTCCGCCGATTCCACAGCGCAAGGACCGCCCATAACGACAAGATCTCCTCCGCCAATCTTCACATCGCCGATCTCAATAACCGTATTTTCCGGGTGGAAATCACGGCTGGCTAGCTTATAGGATTTGGATATTTTCACCACATTCTCTACGTCTTTCATCTGCCGCAGATGCTCAGCAAGCTTCGGCTCAATCGCTCCGATCAACCCAATCACGGTACGGTCGCTTCCACGTGATACATGGGTTTGCAGTCCTTCCTTCTCAATAACAGCGATAATCTCATTAATACGCTCTTCCGGCGTTTGATTAGAAGTAATTACGATCACGATTTATCATCCTTTCATGTCACGGGCACTGGGCCAAAAATTATATATTTTCCGTCACCAAACAATCAAACCTATTTGTCGCTTAAACGCTTGTTCGCTTTCAAGCTTTTATCAACTAAAGTAACTATACCTGAATCCAGTTTCCCCGTCAAGCATAACATATGCCCAATCATAAAAGCTGCAAATCCCTTCCAAAGCATAGCTCCCAGCCTCCATGATGTCGTTGTCTTTTACTTTAGTCTATTATTTCTTCTTCATCAGGGATAATGCTATTTCGCTTGCATTTACGGTCAAAATATATAAAAAAGCCGTCTCTGTAGCGGTAGCAAAATGCTTTCCGGTCGAGACAGCTTTTATGAACATTATTAAAATTTAAGATTTCTTTGCGCCGATCTTAACTGGCGGCAGAAGTTTTTGCATGTTGACAGTTCGCACGATTTCCCATGTATCCGGGTTCTCTGGATCATACTGCTCCAGATAGGCGATAACCTCTTTCGTAATCGGTGTCGGTGTGGATGCGCCTGAAGTAACGGCCACTTTGCCTACTCCCTCCAGCCATTCGCGTTTCAGCTCGGTTACATCCGAAATCCGATAGGCTGTGACCCCGGCAATCTCTTCCGATACCTGAGCCAGACGATTAGAGTTGTTGCTGCGCGGATCGCCCACGACAATAAGAAGATCCGCCTGCCCTGCCTGCTCAGCAACAGCCTCCTGCCTTACTTGTGTTGCCAGGCAAATTTCATTATGAATCTCTGCGCCAGGAAATTTCTCCAGCAGCTTCTTCATAATATGCTTAATGTCCCACTGGCTCATCGTCGTCTGATTGGTTATGACAATCCGCTCTGCATCGACCTTAAGGGAATCGATTTCCTCTTCCTTCTCGATCAAGTGAACATGATCCGGAGCGACACCAATAGCTCCTTCCGGCTCAGGATGTCCCTTCTTCCCGATATAAATAATTTCGTAGCCCTCCGCTACCTTCTCTTTGATGAGAACATGCGTCTTGGTTACGTCCGGGCAAGTCGCGTCTACAGTAGTCAAGCCTTTATCGCGAGCGATTTTACGCACCTCAGGAGATACGCCATGAGCGGTGAAAATAACCGTGCCACTCTCCACTTGACTTAATATATCCAGACGGTTAGGTCCATCGAGCGTAATGATTCCTTCATCCTCGAAGGATTGGGTCACATGACTGTTATGCACAATCATCCCCAATATATATATCGGCCGCGGCAAATCGAGATTTTTAGCAGCTTGTCTCGCAAGCACCATCGCATCGACAACGCCGTAACAATAACCGCGCGGCGAAATTTTGATCACTTCCATGATTTGCACCCCCGCTTTCTTGTTCCCCTGTATCCAGATCCAAATCTGTTTGAAGGGCAACAATCTTTATTATAGCCTATTCTTGCTGCTCGTTAAAGACAACGGGGAGCCAGATCACGAAAGTCGTCCCTTCGCCGCGCCGGGTAATCACCTCAACCGAGCCTTGATGCTCATCGATAATCCATTTGGCAATAGACAAGCCAAGACCCGTTCCCTGAGTCACTCCCCGTGATGGATCTGCACGATAGAAGCGTTCGAAAATTTGTGGAATTTCGCTGCGATCCATGCCGATGCCGCTATCCTTGATCCGTATGCCGATCTGATTACCGGATATAATGGCATCGATGCTCACTTGGCCTTCCGGAGTGTACTTAAAGGCATTCTCTATAAAAATAAACAGCATTTGCTGCAAATAATCCTTGTTGCCGACGATGCAAGCGTCCTGAATGACGGATAAATCACCCTGCAGCCACAACGCTTTACGCGGAAGGAAATTGGCTCTCCGCACAACTTCCTCTACAATCGGGGCTAACGGCTGGGGCTCCTTTTCGATGGTCTGGCCAGCATCCGCACGGGCTAGGGATAACATATCATTGATCAACCGGCTCATGCGCTCCGACTCATCCGCAATATCGCTGACGGCCTCCAAGGAGAACTTACGCAGTTGCTCCTCGTTCATGACTGCCGGCTCTGTGCTTTCCCGGACCCAGATTTTCTTCAGCAGATCGACATTGCCGCGTATCGTTGTTAGCGGAGTTCTCAGCTCATGCGATGCATCGGATACGAACCGCCGCTGGTTTGCATATGCCTCGTCCAATTCCTTATAGAATCCTTCCGTTCTGGCCAGCATATTGTTTACGGTGCCGATCAGCCGGCCGATCTCGTCGCTAGGACCTTCATATTCGATTCGCACGCTTAAGTCGGTTCCCTTCTGAATGCCATTGGCCGCCTCGATGATTTTGCCAATCGGCGCCATCGATTGTCGGGCGAGGAACAATCCGAAGGTACTTGCTACGGCGATCGTAATAAATGAACCGAACAGCAGCACCGTCTTGAGCTGGCCCATGATCCGGTTCTCCGCATTAGTATCCGCGGCAAGCTGAAGCAGACCGACGATCGTATTTCCGTAGATGAGCTGTCTTTCATATAACATATAGGAGTTTCCATTGATCGTTATGTTCTGGAAGTCGCCGTTTTTGCCAATCTGATCGATATCCGGCACCGGAAATACCATTTCTCGGTTCAGCATACCTTCAGAAATACGCGTGGTATTTTTGACATAATTGTTCAGCTGCCAGAAAATACGTGCATCCTCTAAACGTAGGATTTGACTCCGATCCATCTGCAGATCCAGACCTTGGGAAAGACTTACGTTCTGGGCTTTTTCGATTTGAGCCGCATGCTCCACGACCCTCTTCTTCACTTCAAAAAAGATATTGTACCGCACTATTCCATATATCGACGCGCCAAACATAATAAGAGTGATCGCTAATATCCCCGTATACCAAGCTGTTAGACGTAGCCGAATCGACATGCCTAGGAAT
The DNA here is from genome assembly GCF_003931855.1 of Paenibacillus lentus. Lineage (NCBI taxonomy): Bacteria > Bacillati > Bacillota > Bacilli > Caryophanales > Paenibacillaceae > Paenibacillus > Paenibacillus lentus. Next base: position 4,429,826 of record NZ_CP034248.1, read on the forward strand.
CACCTCTCAGAATATAGCCGGCACCGCGTATCGTCTGAATGAGCCGCTTTCCTCCATGCTCCTCCGTTTTTTGCCTGAGCATGGCAATATAAACTTCAAGCACGTTCGACTCACCGCTGTAATCGTATCCCCAAATTTTGTCCATAATGAGATCCCGCGTCAGCAAGCGCTTTGGATTTTGCATGAACAAATGCAGCAACTCGAACTCCTTAGCAGTTAGTTCCAGCCGTTGACCAGCCCGCAGCACTTCGCGGGAGTCCAAATCCATAATAACATCCTCAAAGATAAGTCTGTGATTTCCAGCTTCTCCTCCCGAGGATTCTTTACGGCGCAGCAAAGCGCGTACCCGAGCTAACAACTCCTCCAACGCAAAAGGCTTTACCAAGTAATCATCAGCCCCTGTATCCAGCCCCTTGACCCGATTCTCGACCTCGTCTTTAGCCGTCAGCATTAGAACAGGAACCGTGCTTCCCCCTTCCCGGAGCCTGCGGCATACCTCAAAACCATCCAGCTTCGGCATCATCACGTCCAATATGATTAAATCCGGATCAGCAGTCATCATCATCGAAAGACCTTCCATCCCGTCATTCGCCGTATATACGTCGTACCCTTCGAAGGCTAATCCCCGGCGAAGCATAGATGTAATTTTCTCATCATCATCGATTACCAATATTCCCGATCTCACGGCTATCTCTCCTTTACTAAACCGCTTGTTCACTTACGTTCGCAGCTTGCACCTATATTCATACTAATATTGTACACCAGAACCCGCTTTGTTTCCGCTTAGACCATGGCATGAAGAAACGGCAGGGCAATAAGCCGTGCCGCCTCTTGTAACTTCTGATTCAATTTTGCTGAATAGAAGTCCCCCTGTTATTATTGGATGTTCGGGAACTCATTTCTGTCGCCGATCGTTACTTTCAGGTCTATTTTCTTACCGTCTCGAACAACATTGAAGGTTACGACCGTTCCGACACTTTGCTTCTGAATATATGCGATTAAATCTTCTTTGGTCACATATTTCTTGCCGTCTGCTCCGGTAATGATATCATATGGACGAAGATCTGCGTTATATGCCGGAGATTTGAAGACAATATCCGATACGACGGAGCCTTCAGTTACATCGGTGCCCATCTCCTTAGCCACTTCGTCCGTCATTGTCATCAGCGTTGCCCCGATAAACGGCACCGGCTTCTTAGGAATTTCCTCATTGTTTTTTAGCTTATCCAAGACTTCCGTGACGGTGGATGTTGGAATCGCAAACCCAATCCCCTGGGCATCGGAGCTAACCGCAACGTTAATTCCCACGACTTCTCCATTTAAGTTAAGCAGCGGACCGCCGGAGTTCCCCGGATTAATCGATGCATCAGTTTGGAGCAAATGCTCATATTCCCGATCCTTCTCCCCGTTCTCACCCGCGATGCGAATACCGCCTCTTTCCTTAGCGCTAAGCACACCGGCCGTTACCGTATGATCGAATCCCTGTGGATTACCGATTGCCACAAGCCACTCGCCTACTTGCGTATTATCAGAGTTGCCAAGCGGAATCGAAGGGAAATTGTCGTCGCCCTCGATCTTCAGTACCGCAAGGTCAAGCTCGTAGCTTGTACCTAGCACCTTAGCTTCATAAGGCTTCTCACTATCTTGAAGCGTAACTTGAACGATGTCGGCATTATGCACCACATGCTCATTTGTCAGGATGTAACCTGTTTTATCGAAAATAAAGCCTGAGCCGATTCCCGTTGGTACCAGCTGATTCGAGTTGGACGAGCTGCCACCATTGTTACTATTATTTCCGTAGAAATCGTCCCCGAAGAAGAAGCGATAGAACGGATCATTGCTTTGAATGCGCTGACTTTGTCTTCCGGCCTTGACCAATGTCTCAATCTTTACAACGGCCGGACCAGCCTGCTGAACGACGCTTGTTACATCCCCAGGGTTCGTCATCGGAAAGACCACAGTCGATGTCTTTGCAGATGATCCTCCGTCTCCTGTTGCCGGTTTGGACTCTGGCGCAGCAGCTGAGGCTGGAACATTGGCTGCCGTATCCGGTGTAAAGAGGTTGGTTCGATCCGCAAATACCATGGCTCCTGTTAGGATCAACATCCCCGCCAGCATCCCGGCAAATACAGATTTAAAGGATGAGCGTTTCGGCCGCTCATTATACTGCCAATTGGCATTTTTGGGTGCCGTAGATGTAGATCCCAGAGCCCCCATATTGCCGTTCCCAGCCATGCCTCGCGGGTTATCCGATGTAGAATAACCGCTAAAAGAAGATGTAGGGATAGGCTTCACCGGTTGAGGCTTGGTGATTTCAACCTCATCGTGCTGGCGGCGATCATAGGAATCGCCTTGACGAGGCTCCTCGCCGTTTTTGCCATAGGATTGAAATGGCCCGTACGAATAGTAATATGAAGAAGACGAGCTCGACTCTGGAGTTTGCTGCGGCTTGTCATTCCCGTTCTCTCCAAAGCCTTGACCCGGTTTGTTTTTTTGATCGTCCATGTTGAAATACCTCCTTCCCCCAGTCGTTCAGGGGTTCTTGTTTACTTGTTCTTATTTTGTACTATAAACCTTAAACGTACCTTAAAAACAATTAAAAAGGAGATAAAAGCCAAAAACAACCTATATCATACTGCAGTACCTTGATCAAACCAAAAGGCTAGGAGCCCGTTACCCAGCCTTGGCGATGCGCGTATATCGCTAGCTGCGTCCGGTCTTCCAGCTCGCACTTCATCAGCAAGTTGCTAACATGAGTTTTGACCGTCTTAATGCTGATGTGCAGTTCCTCAGCAATATCTTTGTTGCTCTTGCCCTCGGCAATCAGCAACAACACTTCCTTTTCCCGCTCGGTCATGCCAGAGTTATCCCCCTGCACGGTACGCTGACGCAGTCCGCGCGTTAACGCCTGAGCCACATCCCCGGTCATGACAGGCATGCCGCGATAGGCTCCCTGCAATGCATAAATCAGCTCCGCTGCTGAAACGGTCTTCAGCACATAACTGACGGCTCCCGCTTCAATGGCCTGAACTACAAGATCGTCCTCTAGGAAACTGGTAAGTATAACGATTTTCAAATCAGGGTACCGCGTCAGTACCTCCTTCGTTGCTTCCGCCCCGTTCATGGCGGGCATCATCAGATCCATCAGGACGATGTCAGGCAGCCCGCCTTCGATGCCTAGGTCGAGCAGCTTCACGACCTGATCTCCATCGCTGGCCTCGGCCACGACCTCAAAGCCCGGGTCAAGCATTAAGTATGTTTTGAGACCCATACGGACCATATCGTGATCATCCACGATCATCACTCTTATTTTGTCGTTCATTTGCGTCCCCCTCCTACTCCTCTTCGAACTTTGGAATATGAACGCGAATTGTCGTGCCTGCCCCGGGCTTGCTAATGATTTCGACATTACCACCCAGCTTCTCCGCGCGTTCCTTCATCGTCGTTAGTCCATAGGAGCCTTGCTTCTGCACTCCATTACTGAACCCTTGTCCATCATCACTAATACTCAGAACGACCTGCCTCGGCCCTTCTCTCAACGACAGGCTGACCAGCTTCGCTCCAGAATGCTTGACGATATTCGCCATCGCCTCCTGTACGATTAAGAACAACTGATGCTCCTTCGCTTCGGATAAATCGCCCTGCAGATCCATATCCTTCATTCCCCTAAGACCGTTCTGCCGGCAATAATCGGGGAACCAATGATCCAGCGCCTCAGCCAATGTCTTGCCCACCAGCTCCATCGGACGCAGCTGAGCGATGAGCGCACGCATCTGCTTCTGAGCCATGTTGGACATTTGAATTAATTGTTCCAGAACAACCTCGGCCTGAGCTTCATTCATTTCCAGAACCTTCGGCAAGGAGGACGCTGCCATATGAATGGCGAACAACTGCTGACTGACGGTATCATGCAAATCACGTGCAAGCCTTCTGCGCTCCTCGAGTACCGCCATCTCAGCAGCCTGCTCCTTCTCGATCACTTCCTGCTCACCAAACTGCTGAAGCAGCTTCATTTTCTTCTCAACAGCCTCTGTCATATTATTAAATTCCTGATAGACCCCGGAAAATGTCTGGTCCGCCGTTTCCTGCATCCGCACGGATAAATTCCCCTTCGCCACCTGGAGCATGTTTAAATGCAGCGAATCAAGACGGCGCTGGATCCGCTGTCCAGCAATATAACCAATGACAAGTACAAACACAAGAATCCCCGCGATGATATAAATCCATACCCGAGGATCAATGACAAGTACGGCTCCATAGATCGAGCCGACGTAGAGAGCCACTGCCGTCAAACTTCCCGTCAACAGGAAGAAGAGCAGCAGCTCCCATTTTGTGTTTTTTATTATACGCTGCACGATCATAATCAGCCCACCATGTTCACTTTTACGTCGCCGACGAACACGCTGACGACTAGTTTGATTCGCTTGCCAGCTTCGCCGTAATGCGGCGACTGTGCGTTCACGTTGCTCAGGAAGCCCCCCCGCTTTTGCGACAATACCTTCAAATCGCCAATAAGCGCGCTCGAGGTTGCTGTAATGCCGATATCCATATCCTCAGGTATAAACACCTTCACATCGCCAATGAATGCGGAAACTGTAATCTTCGTCTCTCCGTAAGGAATTTGCGCTTTCGTCAAATCGATAATGGTGTCCCCGATAAAATGGGATATATTCATTGGCTGTAGCTGAAAATAATCTTGTCCGAGATGAACATCCCCAATGAACCCGGCCTTCGTAAGAATTTCACGTTTCCCGGTGTTGGTGCCTTGTTGAAACTTGCCATAGTTGAACTTATCACTATATTGTTTTTCCTCCTGATCCGTTCCCGTCTTCGTCGTCGTTCCAAAGATTTTATCAAGCGGCGACTCCATCTCGGGGTGGAAAGCGGGATCGATCGGAGCCTCGAACGGATTATCGACTGGTGGCGGTGGCGTCTTGGGCAACTCCTCCTTATTTCGCGATCTGTCACGCGGCTTAAAGAGGATCGACAGACCAGCGATAATGAGCATAACCGGTATAAACATTTTGAAGAAATCCGCAGCGTCGATATGAAGATACCCTAAATTTTTGCCAAGAAAGAACAGGCCTAATGCGATTAAGACCAAACTCCAAATGAAATTCGAATCCCCGCGTTCCCTATTCACAAGTTGTAATATTCCAGCCAAAATCATAAATACAGGCCAATAGGTCGAAAACAGATATCCGATACTAATATCGGTGAAGCCGAGCTGATTCAATAAAAAAACGACACCGATCGCAATGAGGACAAATCCTCCAATAATTCTGCCTGACATTCCGTTCTTCATTTTCAATCCCTCCATCATATAAAGCACAAGCTTTATCTGGTTTTAGTGTACAACATCCTGCAAGGAAGGAACAGCGACGAGAGATTGAATGTTAGCTCGGTCCCGAGACCGAGGAGGTTACAATTATTGGATGTTTGTGATAAACTTAATGACCACTCAAAATAAAAGAGCGTCCTTTACAGGACGCTCGTGTTTGTTCGAAACATTATTTTCCGCTTTGAGAGCTTGGATTCGAAGCTGCATTTCGGGAAGCTTTCGCTTTTTGAGCAATGGTAGCATTGCTCTCTTCAGCGAATTCAGCATTGAATTTCTCGTTTGGCGTTTTATAGCCTGGAGAAGCTGCTTTCTTTTGATTTTGATTTTGGTTTGGCATCTTTGTTCACCTCCCTTAAGCCGTCGCGTGCATAACATGCAGCGACTGCATGAATGCATTTTGTATTATGCACCTCGGGAAGTCATTTTATGCAACTTATAATTCAAATAGCCTTGTCCCAAATATTGGCGGGTATCTCCTTATTGACCTCAAGCGCCTTACCCAGCTCGTTGAACATTTCCTCCGTCAGCTTTCCCGAACCTTTGCGAATCACTTGAACCTCTACTTCCTTCTTGCCCCACTCTTTGAAGACCTGCTTGGTGGTTTTAAAATATAGGTCGATTTTGTTTCCTTTTATGGCTGAGCCTTTATCTGCTACAACGCCATAGCCATAGCCTGGTATATACAAAATCGTTCCAAGTGGAAACACTTTTAAATCAGCTGCAATAGTAGAAATCGTGTCTTTGTCCCTTCGTACCTTAACGCCGGAATAAGTGATCCCATAGCCTGGATGGTTAGGACGTTTACCTGTAGACTCATAACCTGCGGTATAACCAGTAGCTACTACTTTCACAGTCTCAAACGTGGCGCTAGTAGCCTTTTCTCCAACATTGACTTCTGTTGTTGCTTGCTCGTATTTTTTTGGTAAGTTCGAAATAAATATCGGCTTAGGGATTACTCCCTGCCGTGCTAATATAGCGGTCGTTTTGAACGTTTTCATCGCCGCCATTTGTTGAAATTCCTGTTGCCAAGCCGGATTGGCATGTATTGTACTATCCTTACTCATCAATACTGTTAGCACGAATACCAGCGCACAATACATACCAAATCGTTTCAATATAATAGTTTGGCGCATGTGACAATCTCCTCCCTTATTCCAGAGGATGTCCACATGCGCCAATGTTTATACCTTCGTTAATGGTTCTTTTATTTACTTAGATCTTATGGTTTTGAATATCGGTTTGCAGCAAGGAAATCACTTCAGCCAGCGATTTCGCACCAAGATCGCCTTCACCGCGCTTACGTACGGAGACAGTTCCCTCTCTTTGCTCGTTTTCGCCGACAACGAACATATAAGGTATTTTCTCCAGTTGAGCTTCACGGATCTTATAGCCCAGCTTCTCGTTGCGCAAATCGCTTTCGGCGCGGATTCTGCCGGCTAGCAGTTTCTCTTCTACTTCACGCGCATAGTCTTCAAATGCCCCCGATACCGGAATGACTTTCGCTTGAACAGGTGCCAGCCAAAGCGGCAGATTACCTGCATAATTCTCCAGCAAGAAGGCTGTGAAGCGTTCCATCGTCCCGAGAATACCGCGATGTAATACGACAGGACGATGCTTAGCCCCGTCATCTCCTACATATTCGAGCTCAAAGCGCTCTGGAAGCAGGAAGTCGATTTGCACCGTGGAGAGCGTCTCTTCCTTGCCGAGCGCAGTCTTAATTTGTACGTCCAGCTTCGGCCCGTAAAATGCGGCTTCACCCTCCGCCTCGAAGAAGGGAATTCCCTCTTCCTCGACAACTTCACGCAGCATACGCTGAGCTGTATTCCACATATCATCGTTTTGGAAGTATTTGTCTGTATCCTCCGGATCACGATAGGACAAGCGGAACCGATAATCATTAATTCCGAAATCTTTATATACTTGCGCGATTAAAGCGAGCACTCGTTTGAACTCGTCTTTAATTTGATCCAGACGGCAGAAGATATGAGCATCGTTTAGCGTCATTGCACGGACGCGATGCAGTCCCGTTAAAGCTCCAGACATTTCGTAACGATGCTGCAAGCCAAGCTCGGCGATTCGAATGGGCAGATCACGGTAGCTGTGCATCTCGCTCTTATACACCATCATATGGTGCGGACAGTTCATCGGCCGGAGCACAAGCTCCTCGTTGTCCATCACCATTTTAGGAAACATATCATCCTGATAATGCGCCAAATGGCCTGATGTCTTGTATAATTCCACATTGCCTAGAGCGGGTGTGTAGACATGCTGATATCCAAGACGCTCTTCAATATCTACAATATATCTTTCCAGCGTGCGGCGTAAAGTAGCGCCTTTAGGCAGCCAGATTGGCAGGCCCTGGCCTACAAGATTCGAGAAAGTAAAGATGCTCAGCTCTTTACCTAGCTTGCGGTGATCGCGCTTCTTGGCCTCCTCCAGCAAATGCAAATGCTCATCCAGCTCGGCTTTTTTAAAGAAAGCTGTACCGTAAATCCGCTGCAGCATTTTATTATCGCTGTTCCCGCGCCAGTAGGCGCCAGCCACGCTCAACAGCTTGAATACTTTGATTTTGCCTGTAGACGGCACGTGCGGGCCGCGGCAAAGGTCGAAAAATTCGCCCTGATCGTAAATAGACAGCACGCTGTCCTCAGGCAAGTCGCGAATCAACTCTAATTTATAAGGATCGCCCAGCTCGGTAAAAATGGCCACCGCTTCCTCGCGGCTCACTTCCCGGCGGGTAATCGGCAGGTTCTCACCGATAATCCGCTCCATTTCCTTTTCAATCTTCTGCAGATCTTCCGGATTGATCGGATGCTCTAAATCCATATCGTAATAGAAGCCATCCTCGATGACCGGGCCGATGCCCAGCTTGACTTCCTTGTTGCCGAACAAGCGTTTAACTGCCTGTGCCAAAAGGTGAGCCGTACTATGCCGCATAATTTCAAGGCCATCCTTGGAATCCGGCGTGATGATTTCCACGGCTGCCCCGTCTGTAAGCTGCGTCCTTAAATCTACAGCAACTCCGTTGATTTTCCCTGCGAGCGCATTTTTGCGCAAGCCGCTGCTAATCGATGCAGCGACATCCTCCAAAGTACTTCCGTCCGCATACTCCCGAATCGAGCCGTCCGGTAAAGAAATTGATACTGCCACTTCTTGTTCCTCCCTTAGTTTGTAATTCATTGCCGGGAGCGGACAAACAAAAAACGCCCGTCCCGGAAAGGGACGAGCGTTAATACCCGTGGTTCCACCCTCATTCGACCGTTCCATGCTGTAGAACACAGCCAGAAAAGTCCTTGTTTAGGCATTATGTAACGGTAATGAACCGGCATTCCTTAATTTCTGGGCAGAAATGCTCAGAGTTCGGGAACACAGCTACAAAGGGGTAAACCAAAACCGACTCTGAAGGGAATTCCAGCCTAAGTTCCCTCTCTCTGTACTGATCAACTTTCTGGTTCATGTCTTTGTCAACGCTTTTCACTTGAATATTTGTAATTATAATGCTATCCACATCTACCGTCAAGAACCTCACGACTCTATATCATTATGTTACCAAGTCGCGCTGTCTTGTGCTTTGATGGAAATCCTTACATTGCGGGCAGCGCAGGCATAATTGTACCCGCTCACCGAATATCCGCCGAATTGTCTTAATGGCTAATGCTTCCGGATCCCGGGTGTGAAGCAGTATCCGCTCCGGCGATAAGGAAATGAGCGTGCTGACGATGACATCCTCCATCTGCAATTCCTGGTCAGCCATCCGCATGACCACATCACCTGAGGATGCTTCAATTTGCTTTAGCCTATCGTTCAGAATGATAAATTCACTGCCACGCTTATGCATGACGTGTATAAACGGAGTCAGCGGCTCTTGAAAATGCACGAAGTACTGCAGCAGCTCAATAAAATCCTCATACTGCTTATCCAGCAAGAACTCTTCTACGGCATAATCGACCATCTCGCGCAGCTTTAACCCGTAATTGTGCAGCCTAAACGTAATAAAACCGTCGAGATCAAAAGTACTTTGTTGTCCTTCAAGCATTTGACGAAACGCTGCCTCGATCAACATCAGACGAGCTTTTCTCGCCTCAGCCTGTCCTTCTTCCATGGTCAAAAATTTACGGCAAATTGCTTCAACGGCCTGTTTTTCGTTTTCGTTGAGTTCATAATTCTTCGTTAAGATTCTGCGAATGATTCCCGGCTCCCTGACATCGACAACATATTCAGCGACAGCAAGAGCGATGTCGTCCATGATTTTCGCCTCGGACTGTGCTCCTTTCTTGGGACGTAGGCTCATGCTCCATTCCACTCTTGAGTATTTAGGCAGGTATATAATTTCTGATTTTACGCTGCCATTATGTAAACTTTTGGTCAACCGCTGCATATAATTGCCGAACTGGTTAGCTGACTCGGCGGATTCGACATTCGTGCCAATCAAAAAAAATTCCATGAACTCGCCCCTTTCCGCTTCCTTCTCAAAGTATATGGTGAGGAGGAGACAGATATACGGAGCGGCTCATGGAAACATAAACAGCTATTCCTTTGTTTTGGCAGTTTACCTTTGGATCACGAAGTATATCCTGGAGTAATTCGGCTTCGAATCTTAATCATCCTTAGTTCTGCATAACAAAGTCTTTTTCGACCTGACTGGATTGATCAAATGTACGTAAAATTTCGTATTTCGTATTCCGCTGGGCCGGGATTTTTCCTGCCTCCCGAATGATGGACAGTATCGATTCAATGTTGACTTTGTACGTTGCGCCTGCAGAGGAGACTACGTTCTCTTCAATCATCGTGCTGCCGAAATCATTACAACCATATTGCAGCGACAGTTTACCGATTTCAGGCCCCATGGTCACCCAGGATGACTGAATATTCTTAATGTTGTCCAGCACAATTCGGCTGATCGCCACGGTTTTCAAATATTCCCGCGGTGTCTGTCTTTCCCGCTTCAAATTCGTATTATCCGGCTGGAACGTCCACGGAATGAAGGCGAGAAAGCCCTCGGAATCATAGCCGTTCTGCAGGCATTCATCCTGAGCATCGCGGACACGCATCAGATGCAGCGCACGCTCCTCCATCGATTCACCAAAACCGATAACCATTGTCGCAGTCGTGTTCATGCCGATCCGATGAGCCGTCTGCATGACATCCATCCAGTCTCTCCAAGAGCCCTTCAGACGGCTGATTTTGCGACGCGTCCGGTCATCGAGAATCTCCGCCCCCCCTCCTGGCAACGAATCAAGACCAGCCTCATGAATTTGCCGCACAACCTCTTCGAGAGAAAGGCCATCCGATACTTCCTTCATTTTCACAATCTCTGCTGGCGAAAAGGAATGCATCGTGATATCCGGGAATCTTTGCTTAATCGCCTTAAGCAAGTCCGTATAATAGCTAAACGGCAAATTCGGATTCGTGCCGCCCTGCATCAATATTTCAGTACCGCCTACATCGATGGTCTCTTGAATTTTCTGAAAAATGACCTCGTCAGGCAGCACATATCCTTCTTCTGAGCCCGGTCTGCGATAAAAGGCGCAGAATCGGCAATATACATCACACACATTCGTATAGTTGACGTTCCGGCCAATGACGAAGGTTGTAATGGGTTCGGGATGCATCCGTTCCATTATAGTATTAGCCGCATGCCCCATTTTCTCCACTTCATCGGATTCAAATAAAGCGATCGTATCCTCCAGGTTAAGTCGTTCTCCCCGAAGTGCTTTGTCTAGTATGCCGTCAATTGCAGTCATGGGCTGCCTCCCCTTCTTCCTAAAATGATCTTTGAGCTCTATTTCACTTGCCCTGAGTTAAATATCTAATATTTTGAAATTTAATAATACGGTTTTATCGTAACATAATCTGGACGGAAAAACAGCACCCGAACCAAGATCGGATGCTGTACACTTCTAACTTTTAACTTCTGTTGATTTTAATTCTCTATTACTCTAACCTATGACTTCCGGCTTCTAGTTTTGCTCCAAAGCCTGCTTCAGGTCGGCGATTAAATCGTCGATATCCTCAAGGCCTACCGAGAAGCGAAGCAAGCCATCGGTAATGCCGCGCTCGTATCGAACCTCCTGCGGCATGGATGCATGCGACATCATTGCCGGATAGGAAAGAATGCTCTCGACAGCCCCAAGGCTAACGGCTACAAGTGGTATCGTAACTTTGCTAAGCACCTGCTTAGCTCTTTCCCCAGAGCCAACATCGAAGGAGACGACGGCCCCATAACCTGAGGACTGCTTCTCATGGATTTCGCGTCCCGGATGGTTGGCCAGGCCGGGATAGAACACCGCATCAATATCGCTGCGCTGACTGAGCCATTCAGCGAGCTTGCCGGCACTTTTCTCGCTATGTACCATGCGAGCGCCCAACGTTTTCATTCCGCGCATCAGCAGCCAGGAATCCTGAACTCCCAGCACCGTGCCGAGGCCGTTCTGCATATACTTTAGCCTGCGGCCCAGTGACTCCGTTCTGGTCACGGCCAGACCTGCCAACACATCACTATGGCCGCCAAGGAATTTTGTGGCGCTGTGCAGCACGATGTCAACACCTTGTTCAATCGGACGCTGATAGTAAGGCGTCATGAACGTATTATCGAGAATGCTGAGCAGATCATGGGCGTGGGCCCATTCCGTCACTGCAGCGATATCGGTAATTTTCAGTGTAGGGTTAGATGGTGTCTCGATGTAGACTGCCTTCGTATTTGGCTTAAGCGCAGCCTTCACTGCGTCGATTTGCGTCATATCCACGAAGGTCGCCTCAATTCCCAAACGATTTAGGATTCCTGTCAGCAGACGATAAGTACCGCCGTACACATCCTCCGTAACAATGATATGATCGCCAGCGGAGAACAGCATGAAGGTCGTCGAAATCGCGGCCATGCCACTGGAAAATGCAAAACCGCGCTGCCCTCCCTCAAGTACCGTTATATAATCCTCCAACGCCTGTCTCGTCGGATTCCCCGATCGACTGTAATCATAAGATGGAGGATTATAAATATCATGGTGGTGGAAGGTGGAGGCTTGGAAGATCGGCACACTTGCCGCGCCTGTCGAGCTATCCACTTCACCACCGAAATGAATCAGCTTTGTATCAAACTTTTTATCCTCTTTCCCTATTTCGGAGGATTCATTTACACTGCCTTGATCACTCATTCTTGCTGCCTCCTTCGACTTCTGCCCGCGCTGCTTCCAGCGCCTGATCAAGATCCTGGATGAGATCATCGACATGCTCGATCCCTACAGAGAAACGCAGAAGTCGATCGTCTACCCCAACAGCATCGCGAACGTGAGCTGGTATGTCAGCATGTGTCTGTACGGCTGGATACGTCATTAAAGATTCAACTCCGCCAAGACTCTCGGCAAAAGCGATCAGCTTCAAGTGACGAAGCACCGGTTCCACATAACGCGCATCGGATACTCTAAAAGAGAAGATGCCCGTGTTGCCGCTCGATTGGGCATTTTGAATCTCATAACCAGGGTGATCCGGCAGTCCGGGATAGAAAACTTCCGTTACCTGCGGATGATTTTGCAAATGCTTGGCTATGGCAAGGGCATTGCTTTGATGGCGTTCCATACGCAAAGCCAGCGTCTTCATTCCCCGCATAAGCTGATAAGAATCGGTCGGGCCAAGTACCGCTCCGATTGAATTGTGAAGAAAGGCGATTTCTTCTGACAGTTCCTTTCCTTTGGAAACAATCAGGCCAGCCAATACATCATTATGTCCGCCCAAATACTTTGTAGCACTGTGGACGACAATATCGGCGCCAAGCTCGATCGGGCGCTGGAAGAACGGAGTCAGCAGCGTATTGTCGACGATGGTCACAAGACCATGGTCACGGGCCCACTGGCTAACCGCTCTAATATCCGTAACCATCATCAGCGGATTCGTCGGCGTCTCGATAAATACCGCCTTTGTGTTAGGCTGTCTGGCCTCTTCAAGCGCACTTAAATCGTTCGTATCCACATAGGATGCGGTAACTCCATATTTCGATAGTACCCGCTCCAACAAACGATAAGTACCGCCATATAAATCAAGCGAAACGATCAAATGATCGCCGCTAGCGAACAAAGTGAACACGGTCTGCAATGCCGCCATGCCGGAGCTGCAGGCAAAGCCCGCATCCCCTGCCTCCAACGCAGCCGCTGCTTCTTCCAACACCGCACGCGTTGGACTCTTTGTCCGCGAGTAATCGAATCCAGTACTTTGTCCCAACCGTGGATGCCGGAAAGCCGTTGCCTGGTATATCGGATAGTTCACTGCTCCGGTAACCGGTTCCTCAATTGAACCGATCTGTGCAAGCACACTCTCAATACGGTACTTTTTCTCTGACATATCATAATCCCTCCGCAACCTATATATGATAAATGAGTCCGCCCTGTTGATCGATGTCATAGGGCGTTTCTTGATACACATAGTAGTTCAGCCAATTGGAGAATAATAAGTTAGCATGGGACCTCCAAGTAGATTTCGGGGGACGTGACGGGTCATCGTTGGGGTAATAGTTAACAGGAATCGCAATATCTAGCCCTTTAGCCACATCGCGATCATATTCCCATTTCAATGAGCAAGGATCATATTCGGAGTGTCCCGTTACGAATATTTGCTTGCCGTCTTTCGTCGCTACGAGATAAATGCCCGCTTCTTCGGATTCAGCTAAAATATCAAGCTCCGGCACCTTCTCAATGTCGCTGCGTTCAACGTCCGTATGCCGCGAATGAGGTACTTGGAACACCTCATCAAAGCCTCTAAGCAATTTGACATTTGGAATGTTCACTGTATGCGGGTACACACCGAAGCATTTTTTCGCAAGAGGAATTTTTCTAACCCCGTAATGGTAGTATAAACCAGCTTGGGAAGCCCAACAAATATGCAGGGTTGAAGTGACGTGCGTCTTGCTCCACTCAAAGATCCCTTTCAGCTCTTCCCAGTAGTTTACTTGTTCAAATTCCAGTTGCTCGACCGGGGCGCCCGTAATGATCAATCCGTCAAAACGCCGTGACTTGATTTCGTCGAATGTCTTATAGAACATTTCAAGATGCTCAGCCGGGGTATTTTTGGATATATGGGAACGCGGATGGAGAAGGACGATTTCCACCTGCAATGGTGTATTCCCGAGCAAACGTAAAATTTGTGTTTCGGTTGTCTCCTTCGTCGGCATGAGGTTCAGGATGGCGATTCGCAGCGGACGTATATCTTGTCTGTAAGCCCGGGACTCATCCATAACGAATATGTTCTCATTCTCCAGTATTTCTTTCGCCGGTAAGTGATCAGGAACTTTAATTGGCATACTCTCTTCAACTCCTTCTCTGAACAAACATTGTCGTGTGCGTTGTCATCCTATCGTAGAAAGCGACGGCATTCTATACAAGAAAAACCTTTCTCAGTTAGAGAAAGGTCTTCATTATAATTATGAATGCGCCTCTCTCATCTCTCAGAGACCGCAAGCGCTCCCGCTTGACGGTTCTGCAAGAATTAGCACCGTACGATTAAATCGCCGGTTGCCGGGTATCATCGGGCCAGTCCCTCCACCTACTCTTGATAAGATTTCGCCATATTTAATTATTCATGGAACACTTCAGTTCCCTGAGAACACTTTAATGTATAAAGAGACTTCCGTCAAGAACCCAGCGGTAATCACCTTCCGCCCTTTTCCTTCATAAGCTGAAAAATAGCCCTGCATATATAAGAATGGCTTGATCATGCCAAATGTCTAGGGTTATACTAGACAAGTGTTAATTAACAATAAGGCAAAGAGGTGAAACCGATTATGGAAGGCGACCCGAGTCCGCAGAGAACTGCCCCACAACAACAATGTATAGGAAACCGATCAGCAGAGCGCTCACGGATGATTTGGGGCTCTTTCGTTTTCGTTTCCCGGTGTTTTATAAAAACGCCTTTTTAGGCGTTACCGGCTGCTGATCCTTTTCCTATGCTTGCTAGAGCATATAAATCCGACAGGATTGGGGAAAAGGAGAGTGGAACCATTGAAGATTCGTCATGTTAAAGACGGCGTATTTACAACGGTTGATAATGTGGAACTGACAACCACAGCACCGAAGGAAGGCTTTTATTGGATTGATGCGGACGGTGAGGATCTCAAAATTTTGCAGCCGCTATTCTCCCTGCATGACTTGGCTGTAGAGGATTGCTTAACGGAGGAAGAGCAGCGTCCGAAAATTGAAACGTATGATAACCATTATTTCATTGTCGTTAACAGCATCCGCTTCGATGATGAAGAAATCTTCCTACGAGCCTTGAACATCTTTCTCGGCCGACATTACATTATCACGGTTACTAAGCAAAAGATCAACGAGCTACGAGCAGTTAAACCGATCTTGTGGGAGCAGGAAGTAAGCGAGCCTGACCGCTTCCTCTACTTGCTCATTGACCTTGTCGTGGACAACTACTTTACGGTCAGCGACCGGATCGAAGTGAAGATCGAGAAGCTAGAAGAGGATATTCTGATGCATACAAAACGTTCCCATCTTAGCGAAATTATCGGTCTGCGAAGTGAAATATTGTGGTTGAAAAAGATGCTGGGGCCGCAAAAAGAAGTTATCAATATTTTAAATAAAAAGGATTTGCGTTTGATCGATGATCAATTACAGAAGTATTTCAGCGATATTTATGAGAACGCCGTGAAAATCTCGGAGAACTTCGAGACGTTCCGCGAGCTGATGGGCAACTTGCGAGAAGCCTACCAATCCTCGATCGCCAACCGGGCGAACGAGATTATGCGTGTGTTCACCGCAATCACGACGATATTCATTCCGCTGACTTTAATTACAGGTATATACGGAATGAACTTTGACCAT
The DNA here is from genome assembly GCF_003931855.1 of Paenibacillus lentus. Taxonomy (NCBI): domain Bacteria; kingdom Bacillati; phylum Bacillota; class Bacilli; order Caryophanales; family Paenibacillaceae; genus Paenibacillus; species Paenibacillus lentus. The sequence continues at coordinate 4,445,981 of NZ_CP034248.1, forward strand.
ATGCCTGAGCTGCACTGGAAATATTCTTATTACGTGGTGCTTGGGATCATGATCGTTCTCGGCGCAGGAATGTATTACTTGTTCCGCAAGCGGGACTGGATTTGAGGGTTGATCCTAGGACGAAAGCTTCCGATTGTCGGATTATAGCTTTCGTCCTTCTCTTTAAGACCAACTCTAGGCTTCAGCAAGTCTGCTATCCAGCGTCCCGTACACTGTTTCTATCCCGGCGGTAACGGATTCGAATCAGGCGAAGGCGTTCATAGAGCCGCTCCCGCTTCTCTCCCTCAGCCGCCTCTTCACCGTACACCCGCTGCAGCACAGGCTTCAATAGAGCATCCCCGAGTTCTTCATAGGCCTGCATGACCGCGGCCTGCTCATGATCAGGCATCTCCTCCAGCTCGCTCTTCACCAGTTGCTCCGTGCTGTATCCATCCTTCTCGAGTTCCTCGAGCATTTCAATGATTTCCCTGCGGCCCAGAGCGACCCGCTCTCGAATCTGCTCCACGTTGAGGCCTTCGGCGATGCCTTCAAGCAGCCTTCGGCGTGCTGCATACTTCTCCATCTCAGCCCTGAATTTCGCCTCCTTCTGCTTATACATCCAGGAACGCAGTGTCTCCTGATCTACCGCTTCCTCTACCCAATCCAATGGAAATGAGGTCGTTCGAGCGTGGTTACGAGTCATTGCAAGCAATTCCTCGCCAAACTCAGCCGCCTTATTCTGTCCAACCCCAGGGAGCTGCTGCAGCTCTTCCAGAGTATGCGGCAAAAATACGCTAATCAGCCTGAGCAGGCGATTGCTCGCAATCAGATATGGAGCCTTACGATCTGCTGCAGCCTTCTTCCTTCTCCAATTGCACAACTCGGTATAAAAGGGGGGATTCTCGTGATGCTCGCTATAACAGATCAGCTTCTGGGCAGTTATCGCTTTGCCGCGAAGCTGTTCTTTTTCCTCCCAAATTCCCTCGATTGTAGGCTGGAAGCCTTCCCCTAGCTTAATGACCAAGCGATGACGATACACATGGAGCATCTCCGACCAGGATGAACCCTCATACCATATGTGCTCCTGCTCCCCTTCGGCCGTAATCTCATTCCATCCCATGCGCCACATGCTGTCTTCCTCTCCCATCCAGACTTGCGCGCTGCCAATTACAGCGCCAGCCTCTCGCTTCTCCAAGCTGTTCAAAAAAATGATCCGCACCATTCTTCCCCTCCTTATAAGTTCAGTATTGAACGGACGTCCTGTGATCCTCTTTTCGAAAATGCACGCAAAAAAGCACCCCTCTGTAAAAAATACAGAAGAGGTGCTTCCTCCATTCATATACTGTTATTTCCAATAATACCATTTTTCAATGGACTGTCAATGCCTGAGATGTTTTTCCCCACAAGCCTATAATATCCGCTATAATGTCTAAGAGTAATAGATTGGCTTTGTTGACCGCACTAATCGTACAAGGAGGCAAAATCAATGACTGACCAACACAAGGAGTTGGATTTCCTTTCCGACAGTACAGAAAGCACCTCTACAAGGTTTGTAACCTTTATTGGCGAATCCCTTAAGCGGTTCGATCTGGCCGTTACCACGACAAACCGTTTTTACGGAAAAAAGCTGGTTACAGATTTACAAAGCGGCAAGACCGCCATTTTAGGCACAGATGACTTGGAGGAAGATGGTTATCTGGAGCATATCTACAATCTTGAGGAAGAAGAAGCCGAAGAATTGAAATCCTTCCTCTACCAAGTTGTAGGCGATGCCTACTTCACCGACTAAACGCGTTTCTTAGCTTCAGCTAGAACCTCATCCGATCTCCCTGCATGCTTGCATAAACTACGGAATAACGACATCTACCGCCAATTTCTTGGCGGTAGGATGCTACTCGCATGAAACTCTCCCGGTAAGAGAATTTCAGCCATATCATCATTTTTTTAAGCCTGATCCGAATACGAGTGTGTTGCTGAGAGATCTACCGGCATTGGTCAGCAATTTTCCTCCCCCGTATAAAGCCGTAGAGGCGCAGCCGATCGTTGTGCCGTTTCCACCTTTATGCATCACTCTGTTATTATCGATAAGCATGCCATATGGATCCGGAGGCCCTCCGTACGCTTCGAAAAAAGCACCATTGATCGTAGCCTCTGCGCCATATCTCTTAACGATCGCGGTGAAATCCTCTGTACTGCCGACCTGTCCCTTTGCCAGGCCCACCGCAACGGGTGTACCTTTTGGGATACGGACGGTTTGCACGGTAAAGCTCTTTTCCCCTATTTTTACCTTCTTCGTTTCTTGCTTAATGCTTGGCGCCTTGGCTGCCACGCTTCCTGAGCTGGGACTGATCACAGCTACAAACAAGGAAAGCTATCAGGACCGAAGCCCAACCCCTCCCATTCTGCTCACTCATTCGCGGCTGCTACCCCCATCCAATTGCAAATGCTCGCCATTTCCAGTTCTTCGAACTTAGCAGCAACCTGAGCATGATTCAACTCAAGACGGCATGCCTCCTGATCGCATACCAGTTCAACATCGCAGCGAATTTCCGCAAGCTGTCTGGATAAATGCAGCATGTCAAGATCAGCCTCAATCTTGCTTCGAATCGATTTAGACAACTTATCCAGATGATTTAAAATGCCCTCAACGGACCCATACTCGAGAACCAGCTTCAACGCAGTCTTCTCACCAATCCCGCGAACTCCGGGATAATTATCACTTGTATCCCCCATCAATCCTTTAAGATCGACGATTTGCGCAGGAGTAATCTGTTTCTCCTCCATTAAGATTTGAGGAGTATAAACACTATAATTGCCGTGACCTTTTTTCATAATAATCACGCTTGTCGTCTCGCTAACTAATTGGAGCATATCGTGATCGCCCGTCAAAATTAAAACATCCATGTTAGGCGTGCCAAAACGTGTGGCAAGCGTGCCGATACAATCGTCAGCCTCATATCCGATCGCGCTTATGTTTGGTATCCCCAGGCTATCCATCACATCCTGAATGACGGAAAATTGAGGAACCAGGTCCTCCGGGGCTTCCGAACGATTGCCCTTATAAGCTGCGAATTGCTCCGTTCGGAACGTCTTGCTGCCGAGATCCCAGCAACAGGCTACATGGGTCGGATTAAATTTCTGCACGGCATCCCAGAAATACCTCATGAAGCCGTATACCGCATTCGTCGGCAGCCCGGCCTTAGTTCTACGAATATAGCCCGTGGCTGCGGACGCGTAATAGGCACGGAACATGAGTGCCATACCATCCACAAGCAAAATGCTATCTTTACCTCTTGGTGCAATTGTCAAATTACTCTCTCCCTGCATCGAGCTGGCTGCTATTTTCCCCATACCCGTTCATATTCCTCCGTTTTAAAACCAACCGTTACTTGTTTCCCGTTGCTTACAAGAGGACGCTTGATCAGCATCCCGTTAGAGGACAACAAGGCAATCTGTTCCTCACGCGACAAACCTGGCAGCTTGTCCTTCAACCCTTCCTGTCTGTATACTTCTCCAGCTGTGTTAAAAAACTTCTTCAGCTCAAGCCCGCTCAGATCGATCCATTCCGTTAATTCCTGTTCACTGGGCGGCGAATCCTTAATATGACGGAGCTCCAATTCATGTCCTTGCGCCTCCAGCCACTTCACTGCGTTACGGCAGGTACTGCATTTTGGATATTGATAAACAATCAGCTTACTCATCGCTTTGAAACCTCCTAAATCCAAATTCTCTAATATTTGTGTTGATATGTGTTCAAGCGCCTGCACAGGCGCGCTTTATGCTAAACCGCTCAGAGCCTGCTCCAAACGCTCCATATCCGGCGGAAAGGGCGCATAAAAGGTCATGTATTCTCCGGTTAACGGATGGCGAAATCCCAGCTCTGAGGCATGGAGCGCCTGACGCTCGATCAGCCCCTCCAGTCCTCCGCCTTGATCCGCAGACAGTACGCCCTTGTTTTGCACTAGATCATTGCGTGTTCCGCCCCCCGGGTACATCTTATCTCCAATAAGCGGGTGGCCAATCGAAGTCATATGCACTCGAATTTGATGCGTTCGGCCAGTTCCCAGCTGAAGCTCAACCTTAGAAGCGGGCCCCATAATTTGAACCGTTGAATAGTGAGTTAGTGCCGGGTAGCCGGACGGCGTGACGATACGCCGATGGGGCTCCTCGGGATCACGGTCAATCGGACCGTCGATCGTTCCCTCTTGCGGATCAGGGGTTCCATGCACGAACGCTATATATTTCTTCTCCACCTCTCCTGCAATCATCTGCTCAGAAATATGCTGATGCACGTAGGCATTTTTGGCGATGGCCAACACTCCACTCGTCTCCTGGTCCAAACGGTGCACGGGCCGGAAACGGAACATCTCCCCTTTTTCCTGCCAATAATGCACGACTCCATTCGCTAAAGTATCCGTGTAATGCCCGTGGGTGGGATGAACAATGATTCCAGACGCTTTATTCACAATTAATAGAGCATCGTCTTCATAAATGCGGTCAAAAGAGATCGGCTGCGGCAATATGTCCTCCGAAGTCTCCTTCTCCAAGGTAATTGCAGCAATATCCCCGCTCTTTACCGGCACGCTGATATACACTCTTTCCCCATTCAGCGTTATCCCCTTCTCGGTCAGTTTCAGCCTGGACATCAGCTTTCTGGACACGCCGAGGCGGCGCTGCAAAACCTTCTTTAGCTGCCAGCCATCTTCTTCATCCGTTACTTTGTATATAATAGGGTCATAATATAAAGTCATGATTTTCGACCAAACACCTTTGCACTACGCAAATATTCCGTATCCTCAACTTGCATGCGGGCGTTTGCCGTACGAGCTACGGCGAAGAAATAATCCGACAGGCGATTTAAATACGTCAGGACATCCGCATTAACCTCATGCTGCCTAGCCAATGTAACCGCCCTACGCTCGGCCCGGCGGCATACGGTTCTGCATACATGCAATACGGCCGCCAAGCTAGTCCCTCCGGGCAAAATAAATTTTTCCAGCGGCGGATTATCGGTTTGATGTCGGTCAATCCATGCTTCCAGCCGCTCAGCCAGCTCAGCGCCGACTTTGTAGCGATCCTCGTTCAATTTAGCATAGGCCAGATCAGAACCACAATCGAACAGCTCCTGCTGGATTTGCAGCAGCTCTTCCTTCAGATCCGCCAATGTCTCGGAATCGGCATCGATCAAGCTTGCCGCCTGACCAACAAAGCTGTTCAGCTCATCGATGGTTCCATACGCTTCGATCCGTGCATCATCTTTATCTACTCTACCGCCGATAATGGAGGTTTGTCCGGCATCGCCGCTTCTTGTGTATAATTTCACCTTTATCCCCCGTTCATGCAATTTACTCTTTCCTCAAAATCTAATTCCAATATACCATAAATCAGCCCATCGAATAATTTCGCAATGCCGCACAAAAGTTCCCATCGCAAAAGACATTACCTGAACGAACATGCAGATTAAAAGTTGCCAGTAACAACCCACGTTCGCGCTGCAGTCGCACCTCTGTCCAGCATTTCCCTCCGTCCGTCAAATCCGTTGACTTAACCACATTGTTGCTGTACGCATATCAAAGAGGTGATCCGTATACGGATCACCTCTTTGCACATAACATTATCGATAGATGAGCCTGCGTTACTTCGCTTTCTGACTCTTCATAAATTCATTAATCTTTAAATCAAGCAAACTGCTGATCTCAATGACAATATCTGAGGTAAAGGACTTCTCCACTAGAAAAATTTCTTCCATTCGAGTGCGGAGCAGCTGGATTTCATCCTCCAATGTCAATGCTTGTGGTGATATCGTTTGGCCTTCATCATCTATCCATTGATTCGTTGCACTGCCTTCAGTAATATGACCGCCTATCATCTTGTACGGCATGTTGTATTCACCACAAAACAACAGATATCCCTCCCTGAGAAACTTCAAACCTCTTCCAAAACCAAATTATAGCATGATTAATGGAGCAAGATCAAATAATAAATGATAGTTTTGTTAATTACCCCCATTTATACAATTCCTCAGAGCTCAGCCTTGTTTCAACTTATGGATGAATTGGCCCATCCGGTCAAGAGCCTCGTTGATTTGATTGACCGAAGTCGCATACGAGCAACGCAGATAGCCTTCACCGCCCGCACCAAATGCAGTACCGGGGACGGCTGCCACTTTAGCCTCCATTAGCAAGCGCTGAGCAAATTCATCCGAACTAAGCCCAGTAGCTTCTATACCAGGAAAAGCATAAAAAGCACCTTGAGGCTCATGACATGATAAGCCAATGTCCCGAAGCCCTTGAACAATCAACCTTCTCCGCTGATTATAGGATTCGACCATTTGATCCTTCTCTTCCAATCCATTTTTAAGCGCCTCTAAAGCAGCTACCTGTCCCATCACCGGTGCACACATGACAGTATACTGATGGATTTTAAGCATCGCATAGATCAATTCAGGATGGCCACAGGCATAGCCCATACGCCAACCGGTCATGGCAAACGCCTTGGAGAATCCATTAACTAGAATCGTACGATCCTTCATTCCCGGAAGAGAAGCAAAGCTAACATGCTTCCCGCCATAAGTCAGCTCGGCATAAATCTCATCGGAAATAACGATCAAATCGTGTTTTTCAACTAGCTTAGCAATCGGCAGCCAGTCTTCATAGGTCATAATTCCACCCGTCGGATTGCTCGGATAATTCAAGATAAGCACCTTGGATTTAGGGGTTATTTTGGCCTGCAGATGCTCTGCCTTCAGCTTGAAGTTATCCTTTGCATAAGTTTCGATTTCTACCGGAATTCCCCCACTGATGAATGAAATCGGAGAATAGGAGATATAACAAGGAGCCGGAACAAGTATTTCATCTCCCGGCTCAATCAGCGCGCGAAGCGCCAGGTCGATCGCTTCACTCCCGCCCACGGTAACCAAGATTTCATCCTTAGGGTCATACTTTACGTCAAACCCGTTGTACAGATACTCGGCGATCGCTTCCCGCAGCTCAGGTGTACCTGCGTTGGAAGTATAGCTCGTATAGCCCCGCTCCAAGGAATAAACGCACGCTTCCCGGACATGCCAAGGTGTAATGAAATCAGGCTCGCCAACGCCTAAGGTGATAATATCTTTGCTACCGCTGGCAAGATCGAAGAACTTTCGTATACCCGAAGGCTGGATCTCTCTCACCCGGGGAGCTAGATAAGATAACATCGATTTGTCGGATTGTTGTTGCGATTGTACTGTCATAACATAACTTCCTTTACGGAGAAATCATGAGACGGCGGTCTTCTTCGGGATCTTCGAAGATAATGCCATCCTGTTTGTATTTCTTGAGTATAAAATGGGTCTTCGTCGAAAGCACGGAATCCAGCGTCGATAACTTATCGGAGACAAAGCTCGCGACCTCTTTCAATGTGCGTCCCTCAACCTCAACAAGCAAATCATAGGCTCCTGACATAAGATACACTGATTTGACCTGAGGAAACAAATAGACCCGCTCCGCAATCGCTTCAAAGCCCCGCCCTCGTTCCGGTGTGATTTGCACCTCGATCAGGGCTGTCACCTTTTCATCGTCCAATTTTCCTGAGTTGATGACCGTCGCATATTTAACAATAACGTTGTCTTCCTCAAGCTCCGTGATCGCCGCGGAGACCTCATCCGCAGTTACACCAAGTAAGGTTGCCAGCAGAGCTGGGCTTCTCCGGGCATCTTCTTTCAAAAGATCCAGCACTTTCAGTTTCAATTCGCTAAGTGGTTTCATGGCTCATCCTCCAGCGCTGTTCCGACGAACGTTTCATCATCCATCCTTGGTTCATCGGAATCTAAATTTAATACTTATATTACATGAAATTAGGATTCCTGCATAGAAAAACCGTCCATTTGGGAGAGGATCTCCCTAGATGGACGGTTCCAGCAATAGTTCTGCTTGAATGATGCAAATACGGGTGAATTAACTATAATTCTGGCTCCCCATATTTGGCTGTGAGTTAGGCTGGGAAGCCTGGACATTGCCATTAAATTGCGCCGTGCGCTGCTGCGTAAACTGCTGTACCTTCTGCTGGGTCTGCTGGGCCTCTTGCAGCTTCTTGTCTACCTCGGTTCGGATTGCCTTCGATGGGGCTGTATACATGTTATGGCTGCTCATCACTTGGAACAATTGACCTTGAAGCTGCAGCGTGCTGTCCGTTAATTGGTTAAACATTTGCCGTACAGAAGGGCATGCAGATTCTGTCGTCGCTGTCGTATATTCTCGAACGGTTCTTTTCAAATCAGCTAGAACGGCATTTAGCAAATCCTCTTCCGGAAGCAGGTTTGTATTCTGAAATTGAGAAGTCGGTGTCAAGTAAATTCCTCCTATTTAGAGTTAATGAGCTTGCGTCGGAGCGAGCGGCTGATGCTGCGAAATCGCTTGAATGAGCTGATTAATGTGCTGCTCATGAGTACGTATTTGGCTTGTAATCGCATTTTGAATGGCTGGATTCTTGGATACTGCAGAGGCGGCGGCTGTTAACTTAAGCAGTATTTCCTCATTGGAAATCGAGTCGGAAATATATTCCAATTCCTTAACCGATAGCGGCTGCATTTGTGAAGCATTCATGTAAAATTCCCTCCTGAAAGTTGGTTGCATTCACACTCAGGCATATTATGTCCAAGGGTACCCTGGATATGTAATTGCATCGAAATATACATAATTTATACATATCCCGTTGGGGGAGGGAGATCATAATCGGCATCAATTCCTTGAGCTAGGTTACCAGCAGCTTACGCATCGCAAACCAGCTCACAAGGGGAGCCGCTCCGAGTCCGGCCATCAGCCATAAGATCGTGGTCATATGGGGCGAGCGGGAATAAAAACAAATGAAAATGGCTATTCCTGCCAGTCTCCCCGCCATCATGCTTATTTCCCGCAAAACGATCAATTCTACCCTATACTCCGCATCCTTCGAATCAAGGCCTATTAAGTCAAACACCGAAGAAATCATCGGGATGATGTATAACGGCATAAACAATGATGTACCAATACCGAAAATAATCAAAGTCGTGTAGCTAACCTTCCATAACAATGGTAAGACAACCAGCGTAATCATTACTGCTCCCACTAGCATTTCCATATAGCGGTGCCGAATTGCGAGCCACTTCCCGGCAGCCCAATAAGTGATTAAAGATACTAAGGAGGTAATCAGCATATATTGTCCGACCTTCCATTCTGAAGATGTGCTTATATACACAAGCAAATTAATCAGGAATAAAAACACTCCCTCCCTAACGCCATAGGCTATAGATGCAGGAACCGCTTGCCTCCAAGGGCTGCCGGCTCTCAGTCGCCGAACGGGCTCAAGCCAGAGATATTCTCCTCCCCTTTCCCGTTTCTTCAACCAAAAGCTGAGCAGCACACCTATTCCATAGACGATTAACGATATTGTAAAAATAAACCGATACCCCTTCTCACCTGGCAGTGCAGAAATCAACCATCCTGACAACCATGGACCACTGATCCCGATCACTGATCCCATGATGCCTACCCAGCCATTAAACAGATCCCGGTTCGTTTTGTCAGTCACTTCAAAATAAACAACATTAAATGCAAGCCAGAATATCCCTGCGCCGATTCCCGATACGATGCCGAGCGGCCAAATATAATGCACCATGCGGGTACCCACGAACAGCACCAGCAAATAGAATATGCCAGATATCATGATCCCCAGCCGGAGCAAAATCATTTTATCTCGTTCCTTTACCCATTTCCCGGCAATCCAGAACGTAAGGCCGATGGCGATCTGCTGACTGAAGGCAAACCAGCCGATCATCGTGAAGTCTTGTTTGGCCTTCCATAAATAGACACTCAAAAATGTGCCTGACAGCGCCCCAGCCAGCACGAATAAACTATTAACAGCCAACAGCAAAACACATTGTCGATCCAAAGAGCTCTTCATTTCTCGCTCCTCCACAGGTTCTTTAGTTCCCTATTCCCCAGTAAGGATGCCCAAAAAAAGAAAAAAGCATGATTTTATCATGCTTTTTCGCTCACAGTCCGTATCAACGAATTCCGATCCTCTTCAGCCAAAAACCGGCTTACGCTGAAGCAGGCAGAACAAATGAATACGTTAAGCTTTATTGTATTAGATAACAGGGGAGTCGACATTCCCTTAGGTACAATAGGCTCAAAGGAACCGTCTTGGATCGACTGCTGTCCGGCATGCAGCATATACTCTCGGCAATGCGGGCATTCCGGCACCTCATCCTGTCCACCCAGTACCTTTTCCACGCCCGATTCATAAGCCAGCAGATCACCTCCGCCAGCCACAAAGCTCTCTACGCGGCGAATCGCGTCAAGATGAGGGTTGCTGCTTTCCTCCCAGTAGTCTTCCTCTTGCTCCCCATCAGCGAGCTCTGCTTCCTCCTCGAACTCTTCTTCACTTCCAAGTTGAATGTTCAAGGTTCTATATCCCTTAAGCTCATTATGACAGTAGGGGCATTCTTCCTCCGCCCCAAGTTCCTCATCCCACACTATTTCGGTTTGGCACCAGGGACAAATCGTGGTTTCCATACACAGCCCGTCCTTTCTTTATGACTTCCACAGGAAAACGATACCACCGATTAGAAACAATACGGCGGCTACAAAAATGACGCTAGTGAGATTTTTAATAAAATTTCTCATGTCGCACCTCCTAACCTATGCAGGCTCCGATCAAAAAGGAGACCGAGACAGAAACAAACATCGCTATAAGCCCTACAGCGACATTTCCATTCGCGATTTCCTCGTCGATGCGAAACACCGGGGTCAGAAACTCAAACAAAATGTAAGCTGCGAACAACAGTACGGCACCAACCGCAGACCAAATCATAAATTCATAGATCGGGGTATGAACTGCTGCATATCGAATGACGTTACTGATTCCAAGTATTTTACCGCCTGTAGCAATCGATGCCGCTACATTCCCCTTCTTAATTTCTTGCCAGCAGCGATACTTGGTTACCAATTCGAAGCAGGACAGAAATACGATCAACTCCATGACAGCGATGGAGAAATAACCTATCATTAGCCCAAACGGCTGCTCCAGCAACGGTTCAATATTTCCTGCCAATTCGCCTCCGCACCTCCCGCTTATTTCAGCTCGGCTACGGTGACTCCTGTGCCGCCTTCTCCATAGTTACCAAGCCGATAGCTCTTAATATGCTTATGCTTTCGGAGATAGTCCGATATACCTGTCCGCAATATCCCCGTACCTTTGCCATGAATAATATAAATTTGTCCGAGATTGCCAAGGTAAGCCTCATCGATGAAGCGGTCTACCTCAATCAGGGCTTCCTCCAAATTCGCGCCCCGGAGATCCAACTCGCTGCGGACCTGGTCGTCGCGCGTCCGTTTGACGTTCGTAACAATCCGCTGTGCTGTCTTGGCTGCTGATGGAGCTTGAATAAGCTCGAGGTCGTCCAGACTAACTTTCATCTTCATAATCCCTAGCTGAACGAGCGCCTCTTTACTGCCAGCGAGTTCTACAACATGCCCCTTCTGGTTTAAGCTATAGACCATTACCTCATCACCGGCTTGTATTTTGCGAGGCGCTTTGGTCGCCTGACGAGCCGGACTGGTCTTCTTCCGCTTCGGTTCAGCTTCCTCGAGTTCCTTGCGGGCAGCGATCAGTTTGTGCTCCTTCACAGATGCGCCCTCTTCTAACGCCAGTTTACGCAAATCATCGATAATCCGTTCGGCTTCGCTTCGCGCTTTAGCCACAATCGCGATCGCTTCGTCCTCTGCCTTCTCAATCCGCTTATCACGCTCTCGTGCCAGCTTGTCCAGTTCGGCCTCATGCCGCTTCCGTATCTCCTCAAGCTCTTTGCGGAGCCGTTCCGCCGTCTCACGTTCCTGCTCAGCGCCAAGCCGATTCTCTTCAAGTGAGGCGATCATATGCTCTACCCGCAAATCCTCTTCCTTCACTTCGCCGCGGGCAAATTCAAGAATTTGCTCCGACAAGCCGAGCCGCTCGGCAATCGCAAACGCATTGCTTCGTCCAGGGACGCCGACAAGCAGACGATAAGTCGGGCTAAGCGTATTCACATCAAACTCCATGCTCGCATTAATAACACCTTTTCGCTCATAGGCATACGCCTTAAGTTCGCTGTAGTGCGTACTCGCCACCATCCGGCAGCCTAGCGAATGAATATGCTCCAGTATGGCGATAGCTAGAGCGGAGCCTTCCGCCGGGTCCGTTCCTGCACCGACTTCGTCCAGCAGCACCAAGCTTTTGGCTGTCATGCGCCGCAAAATCGAAATAATGTTCGTCATATGACTGGAAAATGTACTTAAGCTCTGCTCGATGCTCTGCTCATCGCCAATATCGGCATAAATCGCATCAAACACGCAAAGCTGGCTTCCATCCTCCGCTGGAACGAATAATCCCGACATCGCCATCAGGCTTAGCAGCCCGATCGTCTTCAAGGTAACCGTTTTACCTCCGGTATTCGGGCCTGTAACAATGATAGATGTATATTGGTTGCCCAGCTCTACGTCAATTGGAACGACCTGGTCCGCAGGTATAAGCGGATGCCGTCCTTTCTTCAGCTTCAGGAATCCGCGGTCGTTCATACGGGGCAGTGTCGACTTCATTTCACGCGCCAGCCTAGCCTTGGCGAATATGAAGTCCAACTGAGCCAGCACATCGCTGTCATAGCCAAGAAGTTCCGCTTGCTCTCCCACGAGCGCGGTAAGCTTCTGTAAAATTACTTCAATTTCTCGTTCTTCCTTCAACCGTGTCTCACGCAGCTTGTTATTCATCGCCACGATCGATTCAGGCTCGATGAACAAGGTGGCACCCGAACCGGATTGGTCATGGACAATCCCACCAAAGTGAGAGCGATACTCCGCTTTCACAGGAATAACAAAACGGTCCCCACGAATCGTAATTAGCTGATCCTGTAGCATCTTGGCCACGCTAGAGGAACGAATCATCGCATCCAGCTTCTCCCGAATCCGCACCTCTCCGCCGCGAAGCTCCCGGCGAATTTGCGCCAGCTCCGGACTGGCGGAATCCAGCACCTCCGCACTCTCATCGATGCAACGCTTAATTTGATCCTCAAGCGTCTTCTGCTCGCTAAGCATATCGCTGAGCGTAAACAGCAGCTCAACAGGCTCCTCCTCATGGATATTGGAGATGTATCGCTTCACGCGGCGCGAGCCCTCAAGCGTTGTCGCTATGCCAAGCAGCTCGTGCGGATTCAAAGTCCCGCCGATCCGTGCCCGCTTCACTGCAGGCATGATGTCAACGATCCCGCCGAAGGACGGAGCCCCCTTAAGGCGATCCACCTTGAAGGCTTCATCGGTCCCCTGCAGCAGACGCTTGACTTCCTCCAGATCAGACACGGGGCTAAGGCGTTCAGCTGCCATTTTTCCCAGTGATGTCTGGGCGTATTTCACAAGCATATCTATGATTTTATGATATTCCATCGTTTTTAAAATTTTCTCATCCAAAAACGATCACAACTCCCCTCGGGACTATGTTCTAATATTACGTGATCAAAATGGGACTTTTGAACATCTTCTATTATAGCGAAATCGCTCATTTTACGCCATTTCACAAAGTTGTGCACATAAGAAATGAATTTACTGAACATTATATACACGAATACGAAACGTTATTTTGATAAAGGAGGCCTTGTGCCATGAATTTCCTGGGACACGTTGTTCGATTTATCGTATCTGCCCTAGTCCTGCTCGTCGTAGGTTGGATCGTCCCCCAATTCAGCGTAGGCGGATTCGGCAGCGCCCTCCTGCTCGCGCTTGTTATTGCGCTTCTCGGGTGGGCTATTGAGGGGATCTTCGGAAAAAAAGTTACCCCGTTTGGCCGCGGTATCGTTGGCTTTCTGGCTAGTGCTCTAGTGATCTGGCTTGCCCAGTTCATTATTTCCGGAGTATCCGTTTCAGTTCTCGGAGCGCTGCTCGCTGCTCTTGTCATCGGGATCATTGACCTGTTCATCCCAATAGGCTCCCCATTTGAAGCAGCAAAAGGCAGATCAGACCGTTAATCGCGAACCCAATCGCCGCTCCTATAGCAGCTCCCGCTACTTCAGCAGGGAGCTGTTATTTTTGCCCAGAGAGTTCATGAATATTTCAAATCCTTGACATTCAAATCCAGTTATTTACGCTATGATAGAATTGAAATTGTCACAAATCATTTTTAATCAAGGGGGATTTTTATGAAAAAGGCTATTGCTTTCGCGCTTAGTTCTATGTTATTGATTTTTCTCGCTGCTTGCGGCAGCAGTTCCAACGGCACCGCCGAGGAAAGCGACTTGACTCCAGAATCAGAAATCATTATTGAAGCAACAAACTACAAATTCGATCAAGAAGAGTACCGCGTGAAGAAGGATTCCCCGGTGAAAATTACATTCAAAAACGTGGAGGGCAATCATGGAATCATTATTCCAGGATTGAAGGTCGAGCTTAAAGGTAAAACCCAATCGAAGGTCGTCGTTCCTAAAGAAGCAGGAGAATATGAAATCGCCTGCTCGATTATGTGCGGCGCCGGCCACTCCACAATGGTATCAAAGCTAATTGTTGAGGAATAAATAATAAGGAAGAGCCTTCGGTAATCCGAGGGCTCTTCTTCGTTGTCATTTTTCATTTCCAGCCTGCTCAATCAACTCGATCCACTCATTGAACTCCGTCTGGAGCTTCGTGTAATCATCTTTCAGACGATCATATTCCTCCTTCGTCTTCTCCATTCCCTCGCGTTCCATCTCACGGGCCGTTGTCAACAGCCTGTACTCATGCGAAATAACCTCGTAACTATCCGTTATCTCCTTCAACTGCTCTTCGAGCCGTAACTTCTCTTCTTCGAGTTCGCGGAATTGAGAGGAGAGATCCATTACCTGCTCTCCGCTTGCCGCACACTGTTGCTGCCATTCTTGAAGCTGCCGCTGCAAATCGGCTTCTGTCTCACGCCAAGAGACCAGTTCCTGTTCTGCTGAGGCCAGCTGCTGCCTCCACTCCTGCTCTCTTTGCTCTGCTGCCAGGCGGGAATTCTCCTGTTCCTCGGCAAGAGTAACATAGCCCTGCATTTCCCGTTCCAGTTCGGTCAGCATTTCGCTAAGGCGCTTCACTTCCTCTCTTAAGCGAGAATTTTCCTCTGCTGCCGTGCCTGCGGATTGAAGCGTATTCTCATGCTCCTGGTGGATCCGGTTCAGTTCGGATTTGAGGAACTCTGCTTCCTTAGCGAGTTTAGCCGCTTTGGCTTGTTCAGTTTCTACTTCTTTCTGAGCAGCAGCCACTTCCTTCTTCACCGAATTCAACTCAGACTGCAGTTGCTCCCGTTGTTCAGAGGACTCTAACAGGCTGATTTCAAATCGGCTAATCTCCTCGTTTCGTTTCTCGGCGAGCTTCTGCCAGGATTTCTCGTTCTGGACTGCCTCAGCAGCCTCTGCACGAAGCTTGTCCTCGCGTGCTTTGGAATCCTGTAGCAAACCCTGCTGCCGTTTCTTCTCCGCTTCAGCCGCTTCAAGCGATTGCTTAAGCTCCTTCGCCTGCTGCTCCTGCTTGGCTAGGCTCTCCTTCAGACGCTGCTCGCTAGCCTTAACACTCTGCTCTCGCTGCAATGCTCCCTTAAGCTGCGCGGCGAGCTTCTCGCGTTCTTCCTTCTCCCGCTTCGCCTCTTGCTCTGAGCCCCGCAACTTTGCTTGCAGTTGGGAAGAGCTGCTGCGCTGATCGTTCAATTGCCGCTCCAGGTCCTTAATCCGCGAGTTAAGCTTGCGTACATCCGCCTCCTGCTCCTTAAGCGCCACTTCAGCCTTATCAAGCTTCTCAGATACCGCTTTCTTATCACTCTTAAGCTGGTGGTGCTCCTCCTGAAGCAATTGGTGCGCCTGCTCCTGCTTGGATTGGAGCGCCTGCATGACGGAAATCTCCTGAAAAAGCCCCGCCTTTTCCTGCTCCATCTTCTGCAGTTCGTTGCGAAGCTGCTCCGTCTTCATAGCCTCCTCAGCCATACGAACCGCAGCTAGCACCGCCAGGCGCGGAGTGTCCAAATGAGGATACGTTTTAGAAATAGCCTGCATATGGGTATCGACGCGGCTAGCAACCTCTTTCATATATTCAGCGCTGCTGCCGACGATTTTATAAGATGTACCGTAAATTTCAACATTTACACTAATACGGTCAGGGGTAGTCAAAATGTTGTGCCTCCTTCGGTCCTTACGTTTCATCTAAGCTGTCTGTACTTTGCACGAAAGTCACATCGAATCATTACATAGACTTGATTCGATGTGACTTTGTTCAATTCCTGCTATTTTCTTAATTCAGCTCTAAAAGTTTGCTCCAGCATCGACACAACTTGCCCATGCGCCGCAGTAATCTCCTCATCCGTCAGTGTGCGTTCCTTATGGCGATATACTAAAGAAAGAGCTACGCTCTTCTTGTTCTCTCCAAGCTTGCTGCCGGTATACACATCAAATACATTCAGCTCTTCCAGCAGTTCACCCGCTGTATTCCGGATAGCAGTCAGTAGCGCACCCGCTTCCACGTCCGCTTCCACAACGACAGCGATATCACGCTGCATAGATGGGAATCGAGGCAGCTCACGATATACAGCAGTATCCCCCGCATACTGGTATACCGGCTCAAGCAGCAGTTCGGCCACATAAGTATCCTCAAGATCATGTTCACGCTGCAGTTCAGGATGCAGCTGACCCACCGTTCCGAGCTTTTGTTTGCCTGACGACGTATTTAAATATACGGAAGCCGAACGTCCGGGATGGAAGCCCTGTGGCGCATCTGCTTCATAGCTAACAAGCTCACTAATTCCAAGGTAAACAAAAATGCTCTCCAAAGCACCCTTGATATCGAAGAAATCAACCTTCTCAGGAGCTGCATTCCAACGTTTCTCTTCACGATCTCCTGTAAGCAGTAAGCCTAGCACAGCTATTTCCCGAGGTTGTTTCGTTAACTTATCCTCGTCCGTTTGAAAAACGCTGCCCATCTCAAACAAAGCGAGATTATCCTGTTTCCGATTGCGATTATATGCAGCAATGTTGATTAATCCAGGAATTAGACTCATTCGCAGCACGCTGCGATCCTCACTCATCGGCATGGCCAGCTTCACTTCGCGTCCGCCTGCTCCGAGCTGAGGGAACATTGTACCGTAGCCTTCATGGATGAAGGAATACCCCATGACTTCTTGCCAGCCACCATGCACGAGCAGTCCCCTCAAAGTACGGCGTAAAGCTTGCGGCTTCGTATAACCCCCCGCTGTCGTAGGACCTTCGATCGCTGTTGTCGGGATATTGTCATAACCGTACAGTCGGGCTACTTCTTCGATCAGATCCACATCCCGCGTAATATCCCCACGGCGGGTAGGTATCCGAACTTCAAGCGAATCCCCTGCAACATCCCCACACTCAAAATGCAGACGGGCGAAAATGGCTTTTACCTCCAAAGCCGAGATATCCGTACCCAAGTATGCATTCAATTTTTTCAATGAAAGAGTAATGACCTTGTCCTCTGCCTCGGAAACGACAGCCTCCACAACACCTTGAAGCACTTGGCCACCTGCATAAAGAGTCATCAGTTCGGCCGCTCGATTTAGAGCAGGAATTACCGCAGCCGGATCAACCTCTTTTTCGAATCGAAGAGAGGCTTCCGAACGCAAACCTAAGTGACGCGATGTCTTACGGATTGAACCACCGTCGAATTTGGCGGATTCCAGGACAATATTTACAGTTTTCTCCGTAACCTCGGAATCAAGCCCTCCCATGACACCTGCCAGCCCGACAGGTTGATTCTCGCCATCTACGATCAAAAGAGCGCCCGCCTCCAGTTCTCTTTCCTGACCGTCCAGCGTAACCAGTTTCTCGCCTGCTTCGGCGGTACGAACGCCGATCCTGCCCCCCTTAATGGTATCGGCATCAAATGCATGCAACGGCTGGCCATATTCAAGCATAACGTAGTTGGTAATGTCCACAATGTTGTTAATTGGGCGAATTCCAGCCGCCATAAGGCGGTTCTGCATCCATTGCGGGGAGGTGCCGACCGTAACGCCAGAAATATATCTGACAGCGTAGCGGCTACATAATTCCTCCGCGTCAATTTTCACGGCAATCCGTTCGCTCGCAGGCTCCGCTGCCTCTATGAGCTTCTTGTCCGGCTCGGGCAGCTTGATTTCCCTGTCCAAAATGGCTGCCACCTCATAAGCTGCACCCAGCATGCTCAAGCAATCGGATCTGTTCGGCGTAAGGTCAAAGTCGAGCACCTTATCATCCAGCCCCAGCAGCTGTGCAATCGGCGTACCGATTTCGGTACCCTGAGGCAGCACAAGAATGCCTTCCTGCTGCTCCTTCGGAAGCAGCTTATCATTGAGGCCAAGCTCCTTCGCAGAACAGATCATCCCTTGCGAGTGCACGCCGCGAAGCTTGGCTTTTTTGATATCGAGCCCGCCTGGAAGCTTTGCTCCAACAAGAGCGACAGGCACCATTTGCCCGGCATCAACATTTTTGGCGCCGCACACGATTTGCAGCTCTTCCTCCTGGCCAGCATCGACGATACATACGTTCAGCTTATCCGCATCAGGATGCTTTTCCTTGCTTTTGACGTAACCGGCAACAACTTTGGTGACTCCCTTATTCCGATTCTCAATCGCATCGATCTCGATCCCGGAACGGGTAATTTGCTCTGCTAATTCCTCGATGACTACTTGATCCAAAGATACATATTCCGACAACCATTCGGTTGAAACTTTCATGCTTAAGTTCCCTTCTTTCTTATACAGGATTAAATTCGGGCAAACTGCCCCAAGAAACGCATATCATTGTTAAAGAAATGACGAATATCGTCTACGCCGTATTTCAGCATCGCAATTCTCTCTACGCCCATACCGAAGGCAAATCCGCTGTATTGCTCAGGGTCATACCCGCTCATTTCCAAGACGCGAGGATGTACCATACCACTGCCCAAAATTTCTAACCAGCCAGTATTTTTACATACCCGACAGCCGTTTCCACCACACTTTACACAGGTAACGTCCACTTCGACGCTAGGCTCCGTGAATGGAAAAAAGCTTGGCCGCAGCCGGATTTGCGTATTCTGCCCGAACATTTCGCGGGTAAATTGCAGCAGAGTGCCTTTTAGATCGCTCATGCGAATATTTTTGCCGATAACGAGTCCTTCGATCTGATGGAACTGGAACGAATGCGTAGCATCATCATCATCCCGACGGTAAACGCGGCCCGGGCAAATAACCTTGACTGGCACCTCCCCTTTCATCGCTTCCATCGTCCGTACCTGTACCGGAGAAGTCTGCGTACGCATCAGCAGTTCCTCGGTCAAATAGAAGGAGTCCTGCATATCGCGGGCGGGGTGATTTTTCGGCAAATTAAGAGCTTCAAAGTTATAATAGTCGGTCTCAACCTCAGGCCCCTCGGCAATACGGTAACCCATCCCGATAAAAATGTCCTCGATATCCTGAATAACCTGGTTCAGCGGATGGATGCTCCCCTGCTTGAGAGGCCTTCCCGGCAATGTTACGTCTACTTTCTCCGCTGCAAGTCGCTCTTCCGTCTCAAGCCGCTGAAAATACTGCTGCTTCTCTTCAATTAAATCTTCGATCGCAGTGCGGACTTCATTAGCCACCTGTCCAATGACAGGGCGTTCCTCAGCGCTTAATCCACCCATCCCCCGCAAGATTTCAGTTAACGCACCCTTCTTGCCCAAATATTTGACCCGAAGATCGTTTAATTGAGCGGCATCGGCCACGGACTTCAATTGAGCTACTGCTTCCTGCTTCAGTGCTTCCAAACGTTCTTTCATGAATAATCCTCCTTAAGTTGAATAAGAAAAACGCGATCGGCAGACTCTTTGTGGAGACAAATGCGTTTATCGTTAGTTTTCCTTGCGATATCAGGAAGTTCTTGCTGTAAATTACTTATATTTTCTGATATCTAAATAAAAAAAGCCTTTTCTCCCTGGAAAGGGACGAAAAGACCGTGGTACCACCCTTGTTAGAGCCTACAGCAGAATTGCAACACACATCATTAAATGATGCATTTCCGTAGATAAACAACGGCAAGCCTGCTAATGACTCTCACTCAAAGCGACGTAACGGGTCGCAGCCGGTATCCCCTACTAACGTCTGTATTAAACAAACGGTTCAAGGAACTGCTCCGGAGTGAACTTCGGCAGTCTGATTCCCTAGAGACGCTCTCAATCTACGGCGACTCTTCCCTGTACGGAGGCTTCTGCTTACTCTTCTCCATCATTGCATTTACATTGTTTAAGGTCATCATCTCCGCACCTTATCGGCTACGGCTTATCTGTTATTATATGCAAAGTTTATAGCGATGGCAAGGGTTGGCGCTGCCGATAGTAAGTTTCCTTTGTCGGGATAAAGAAATATGCTACATTATATTCATTGCACATCACTAAGGAGTGGAATTCATGAGCGGCACTATACGCAGTCATATTAAGCAAGGCCTAACCGTTGATATCGTGCTTAAAAAAGATCAAGCCACTGGAAGACTGACGCGCGGCATCGTCAAAGACATCCTCACCAACTCAGCGAATCATCCACATGGAATTAAGGTGCGTCTTCAAGACGGCCAAGTCGGCCGCGTCAAAGCGGTTATCACGAATTCCGAAGGCGAAGCCTAAACGGAGATTCACCCTTGAGATGACGCCCATGCTGGGCGTACGATGTAAAAAGAACAGACAGCGTAGCTGCCCGTTCTTTTGCGAGTTTCACCAAAATCTTCGATCTTGTCTGCGATCTCTTGATCTGCGGTAGTCTTGTTCATCCCGTTCTCATCCCGTTCATTTAGGGTAAGCTCTCCTTCTTCCAGTGGGGATCTACAAGCACGAGAATACGGCTATACTCTACATAATTGCTAAATTCCTCGGCTTCACTCTCGGGAATACTCTTTATTCCTGCCGACGACTGATATATCATCGACCGAATAGCCATGCTTTTTCAAATCCTCTAATGCATTTGTTGCATCCTGTTCCGTAGCTATGTCTGCGTGCGTAACCAATTGCCTTTCGAAAGCATAAAGTATATTTCAAAGGGTTTATAAGGATTAAAAGTACTTAATGGAAGAAGGGAGTTCCTATGGCTTCTCCGTCAAAAAACGGAAAATCAAAAGCTTCCTCATCCAAATCCAAAAAAAATAAAAGCCTAGAATATACCGTCGCAGCGCTTTTATTGACCGGAAAATTAAGAGTCGATTCCGTGCAGTTATTTAGAGAAGCATCGTTGGTCATCACCTTAACTGGCCAATACAAAACGCTGGCTATGAACGGTACGAATATAGATAAGATGGTTAAGTTTTTGGATAATAACGGGGATATGACGTTAAACGAAGTGATTGAGGCTCTAAAGAAAAAAACAAATAATTCTTAAGTTGGAGGGATAAGAATGGGCAGCTTCAATGGTGAGGCTTTCGCCGAGCTAGTCATTATATTGATCATTGCGGGATTGTTTTTCTACGGATCTACAGATATTGAAAACCTCACGACTGCACCGACAAATGATTAAACTTCCACTAAACAACAAAAAACTGCCCTAGCTGTACTTATCTACATTTGAAGCGGTAACGTGACCCAGCAGGCTATTCCTCTTCAAAAGTCAATATGCCATGGGTCTGTTCAAGCCTTTATCGTCCATGACGAACATGTCCTCATAGATTCGAAATCAATACATTCATTCACAATCACCGTATAAAAATAACCACTGAGCATTATAGCTCAGCGGTTATTTTTATACGGTGGATATCACTCAGATGGGCAAAGACAATGCTTTGTCTGCATTTTGAATATCCATTTGAATTTGTTGGTCTGGATCATAAGCATTATAATATCCATTAACCTTCATATAGTTAAAAATCTGCTCATGAAGACTTACTGCTTTGTTTAATTGATCGCAAAGGATATTTCTCACCTCAGGTGTCGCCGCTTCGGAAAGCGCCGCTGCATAATTCTTAATGCCGCTCTTGGCCGAAATCAATAAATCAGAAGCTATAACCTGATCAGTCATTGCATTCATCCCGGTCATATTTGACATGGTTGTGTTCATTTCTAACCTCCTTATATGAGTAAGTTTCTTAACTCTTGAATATCTTCAGTTCCACTACGTACATCATTTTCTAGGATCGTCTTTAAGTTTGGATCAATTACCATAGGCATCATTGTCTGGACTTTGGTAAGGCAAGTAGTTTTAAAGTTAAGCAATTCATGAAGCTCTAATTTTTCATGTACGCCTAGTTCTGGCATAGTAATCCCCCCTTCTGCAGCTTGTTATTTCCTTTATCTAAATAAATTATGCTTTTTAGATTGTGCCGCTAAGATCCAAACCTTCCCATCGGAATGGAATGAAACGCTCGCACTTTAACACATAATAGAACAAACCATTAGCATTCTGTAGGGGAGTGGTAAAAATGAATCAGAACATGGAGTACGGCCATGATTACAGATTTATTCCAGCAACTTCATTGAAAAGTGGTTCTGGCATTGAGGTGCTGCCTGATTTATTATGCTACACCGTCCAGATTGTCAACTTCTGTTTAGTCGGTGATCCGAATAAAGAGGATTTTGTTGTAGTAGATGCCGGAATGCCAGGGTCTGCTAATGAGATCATTTCTGTCGCCGAAGAACGCTTTGGCGTAAACAGCCGACCAAAGGCGATCATTTTGACGCATGGCCATTTTGATCATGTCGGAGCGTTAATTGAACTTGTCAAACATTGGAGAGTTCCAGTCTATGCGCATCAATTGGAGCTGCCTTACCTAACAGGGCAAAAGAGCTACCCTGAACCAGATCCAACGGTCGAAGGCGGAATGGTGGCGAAAATGTCCCCCATGTTCCCTAATGAAGCGATAAACTTAGGGAAGAACGTACAAATATTACCTTCTGATGGAACGGTACCTCATATGGCTGGGTTTAAATGGATTCATACTCCTGGACATGCTCCGGGCCATATTTCGTTATTTAGGGAGAAAGACCGGTCGTTAATCGCAGGGGATGCCTTTGTTACGGTCAAACAGGAATACCTGTACAAAGTATTCACTCAGGAACAAGAGATAAGCGGGCCCCCTCGCTATCTAACAACGGACTGGATGGCTGCTAAAGCATCGGTCATTAAGCTAGCTGAGCTACAACCTGCAGTTGCTATTACTGGGCATGGGGTACCCATGTCAGGTGAATTACTTACTACAAGTTTAGAGAAACTTGTTAACGAATTTGATCAGAGGGCTGTACCTAATTACGGAAAATATGTAAACTAAAATACCTTTTTAATAAAAACGAAATTCCTTATTTTCAAATAGAAGCTTAAGCAACATAATAAAATGGGGCCATAGCGGCCCCTAAGTTTAACTTGGAATTCTGAACTGATATAATGCAGCCCTATGAATAGGTCCCGGCAGTGGTTAAAAGTAACAACGACAACCACGCGCGCCATATTCACCAATTTTCAAATTACTTCGTCAGAACTGCCTTGCATTAATGTTAAGAGCGTATTTATCTCCGGTTTTATTGTAGATATAAACTTTCCAATCCCCGATTAATCCATGACCAAGCATTTCCTCAAAGCTTATTGTTTTTTGACTCCCCAAGCTTAGTTCATAACCATCAACAATTATATGGTCATTCCGACCGATGTTGATAAACACAGCTGAATCACCATTATTTTCAACCCGCACATTCATATTTACGCCATTTTCTGGCGCTGTCGTAAATTCGCCAGTATATGCTGCAGAACCAGTATGATGAACATTATTAATAAGTTGCACATCCATTGGATCGATTATGTTGTCATCAATAATTTCCACTTTAATGTTGGATGCTTCTTTTGTAACGGGTAATGTTGCCACAGATTGATCAGACACCGGAGATACGCTTCCAGCCGTAAATATGACCAAGGCAGAAGATAACATAGCCAGTATGGTTAAAACAGCAAAAACTTTTGTTTTCTTCAGGACTTGTATACCTCCTAAAATAGTTGATTTTACATAAATAAATAATTTTCGAATAAATAGATTACAAACACCTAAGCCAATGAGTTATTCTTTCCGATAACAACTAACTTTTACCCACCAAAAGAACACGCATTATTTAATTATGCGCATTTCGTATTGGCACGCATAAATAATGCGTGCATAACAAAGATCAAGAGAGGAGGTCAGGCGGTGGGGAAACAGCGAATGGTTCGTAAAGTATCCGGTAGTCGTGGAGCGAACCAATACTAATTTGGCTGGCATTTAGCTGCGGGACCCCTTCACCAAATTATACCATTTATTTATTCAATCTGCTAAGGATATTGCCCACAAGGCTGCCCCCTCCTTCTTTGTTAATCCTGAGCATAGGCTCAGCTCCTTAAAGGCATAATAAAAGGCCCCGCTAATCAGCGAGACCTAATTTGTGGTTATTATTTTGTTTTGAACCAAACTCCGCCAGTTCCGTCATACTTCCTCTCAAACACAACCAATGGCGATTCATCATTTTTCTTAACTTGAAAGGCTACCCATCCTTCACTGGACGATCCAACGTAAATACTAGCATCGAGTTTTGGTTCAGGCGTGACAACCAACGGATAGTCATAAGCAGTTCCCGAAGTGGAAACTAGTGTAAAGTCACCGCCCCAGAGACGAACGGCAGCATCTTGTTTATCATTTCTAGTAATTGTAACTTTAGCTTTTATTAGCATGTATTCGTGTCCAGCATCTGGCTCGCTATTAAACATATTAGCCTCTTGTATCATTTGCCAGGCTTGCTCACCTCGAATGACTTGCGAGATATTTACACTGCCGCCATAATCACTAAATGTGTCCTTCACAGTAAATGGAAGCGTTGTTCCGATTTCCGCCGGATTAGATCTACTATTCGTACTCGACTCCGTATTTGTAGTAGCTTCTTGGCTAGGAGCACCTGGAGTATTAGGAATAGTAGCATTCCCCGCACTATTAATCGTAATCGTACTCGTAGCACTATCATACGAGACTGTTGCACCTAGCATCTCTGACACTGCCCGCAAAGGTACGTATGTTGTATCATTAATTGTTTTCACTTCTGCTGTAGCCGCCTTGCCATTAACAATCAGCTTCAACTTCCCTGCACCGTAAGCCCCAGCAGCAAATGACGATAGGGCTATCGCAGCAACACTCAAAGACAATAATAGCTTAAACCTTTTAGTCACCTAATCCCCTCATTCCTTAAAATATAGGAATATAGTACCATGATTTGGGAGTTAGGTTAAGGATTAATTTTCCAGGTTCTTCAAAGCTTCATTTACTAGTTTTAGTTACTTAGTGCATTTTTAGATGTCGGCCTCATATGTTGCTATGTTCTTTGCCCCAGCGATTTAGACCAAGGACCTGATGGTCATGAGTAGTCAGCACTGGCAAGTAGGCCGAAACGAGCGACGACAGTAGAAAGAAATGCGATCCAAGAAGCAGGCATACACCCGCGCGGAGGTTAAAAAGCTCCTGACTGCCCTTTACAAGCTCCCAGACCGTTGGCGGCTATATTTTTACTGGAGCAATCCTTGGAGGCTTCAGAAGAGGCGAATTGCTAGCCGTAGAGTGGACAGACATTGACCATGAGCGTGGAGCAATATGGATCGAGAAGCAAATTACAGCTACTTGGTCAAAGTTTCTGGAGAAGAGTCAGCTTCCGCATGTAAAGTTGCATGGCCTACGTCATACTGCCGGCATGCTACTGCGAGAATCGGGGATTGATCTTAAAACGATCCAGGAGAGACTACGCCACACCAAACTTGATACGACTGCAAACATCTATACGCATGAGTCGGAAGAAATCAATCGGGCTGCAGCCGATTCCCTAGAGAGTCTAAACCCGCAATTATTCAAATTTGCCCCCTAACCTGCCCCCTAAACCAAAAAACGTCTATTCTTTGTCGAATTTTACGCAAAAGAAAAACCCTTGCGCACCAAGGGTTTCAGAAGATTTTTTAGAGTAAGCGGGTGATGGGAATCGAACCCACGCTATTAGCTTGGAAGGCTAAAGTTCTACCATTGAACTACACCCGCATTGGTGACCACAAAAGTGATTTACAAAGCGAATTCTGATTACTTTTGCAGTGTTATTCATATAGTGGTCGGGACGACACGATTTGAACATGCGACCCCCTGGTCCCAAACCAGGTGCTCTACCAAGCTGAGCTACGTCCCGAAGACTTCAATCGAGCAAGCTGCTCGTGAAGACAAAAATAAATATACCACTTCTTTCACATCAATGCAACAGCTAATTTATTACAATTCCATTACCTGTCGCGTGCCAGCCACGGGTAAACCTAACATGATCGGACCTGTCAACCTGAACAGTAATGCGAGCAAAAGCGCCATGGCTATGTAACCATGGCGCTTTCTGCTTTATTATTTCTCGAAGCTAACTTCTGGCGTTGTTAACTTATCATAGAACTCAACCGCTTTATCTTTATCCGCCGATGCACGTATAGCCATGGCGGAACGTGGATGCTCATCCAAAGTTCCCGTAATCATGTAAGGAATGAGGTACCCCCACTCTTCTTTTTCGCGAAGCGGGATCAGGAGCTCCTCCAATACCTCAAGTACAGGACGCAGTTTGTATTTCGTATTCTTCAAATGGGTTACCAGCAGCTCTGTAGGACAGTTGCCTGCCGCACGCCCCATTCCGTAAACAGAAGCATCAAGCAATTCTACACCATTCTCAGCAGCCACCAGCGTGTTAGAGAATGCTAACTGCATATTGTTATGTGTATGCACGCCTAGGCGTTTATTAGGGAGATGCGTCTTAAACTTAGTAATCAAATGCTCCATATCTTTGTAATCGAGACTGCCGTAAGAATCAACAATGTAAACTACGTCCACGACACTATTTTTAATCATCTCGAACGCTTCCAGCAGCTCATGCTCCATTACGTTAGACAATGCCATGATATTGATCGTCGTCTCATAACCGCGGTCATGAAATACTTGCACCAGTTGCAGAGCTTTATCTACGTCTTTAACGTAGCAGGCTACACGGATCAGATCAAGAAGGCTCTCACTGCGAGGCAAAATATCATTCTCGTCAACCCGTCCGATATCTACAAGAGCGGAAAGCTTAGTATTCCCCTTTTCCGGAATCACCTTGCGCAGAAATTCATCATCCAAGAAACGCCAAGGTCCTGCCTCATCCGCACCCTTCAACAATTTTGGAGAGTTCTTATATCCGATTTCCATATAATCAACACCAGCTTCGTTCAAGCCGGCATAGAGCTTCTGCACAAACTCCACGCTAAAGTTCCAATTGTTGACTAAGCCACCGTCTCGGATGGTACAATCTACGATCTTGCTTTGATTCACTTTCATGTTACCGATTCCCTTCGTCATATGTTTTACTATCCATCTTACTTTAATGGAATTAAAAAAGTAAAGAAAAATGTGCTCTCATTATATGTATATTTACAAAGGCTTGAAAAAAGCAAAAAAGGCGCCTGCGCCTCCTGCTCCAAACAGTGATCCTGTTCAGCAGGCTGCGAAAAATCCTCAGCACCTTCCCCAGACAACCTTATGAACTTTTAATTTCAGGGGAGCTTCGTTATTAACGTCGCTCTCCTGAAGGCTCCACCGCCTTAAAAGAGGTGATTGGGAGCGCTATCACAAAAACTGTCCCAATCCCTTTCATGCTATCCACCGAAATATTTCCTCTGTGATTTCTTATAATGCGGTAACTGACGGACAGACCTAGTCCGGTTCCTTTCTCCTTTGTCGTAAAGAATGGATCAAATAATCGACTTAATAAACCTTTATCCATGCCGTTGCCGTTATCCTGTATGGAAATATGCACATATTCGCTCACGATCTTTGCGTCCAAATGGATCACCCCGGAATGTTCTGGATCTTCTACTTCCCCAATAGCATCCATGGCATTCTTAATGATATTCAGCAGAACCTGCTTAATCTGTTTTACATCAATGGAGACATACATTTCCTCAGCCATGATTTCTAAATGAATCTCGCAGCCCTTCATTAATGCCTCGCTTTCAGTCAGCAGCACGACCTCCTTCAGCAAGGATGGAACGCTAATCACGCTTTTTTGGGGAGCGGAAGGCTTTGAGGAGTTTAGAAATTCATGAATAATATCATTGGCCCGGTCGATTTCCATTAATATAATCCGCGCATACTCATCGCGGCCAAGCTGGATCAAATGCGGGCGTAGAAGCTGGATAAACCCGCGAATAGCAGTCAATGGATTGCGAATCTCATGTGCGATTGCTGCCGAAATTTTGCCGAGCATGGCCAGCTTGTCGTTCTGATAAGCTGTCTGTTCAATCTGCTTGTAATCCGATACATCCTTTACACTAAGCAAATAATCCCCATCCATCTGATCACCATAAGTAATCGTGATTAACCAATGCCGACCGTATTCATCGATAAGTTCATGATAGGTTTTGCGGTGAAAAATCGCTTCTCTGTATATACGTAAAATCTTTCGCTTCTTGAAGCGGCTAAGGTGAGGGTGACGTAGCATCTGCAACAAATTACAACCGATAAGTGACTGGCGGGGCATCTCCATAAGCTTGGCCATTTGCACATTAATAAATGTTAATACGCCTTCGCTATCAAACAGCATTATTCCACTATCGAGATTTTGCAGGACATTCTCATACTTGTTCTTGACAAGCTGCGTTGATTGAAATGCTTTGACAGACTGTAGCAATGTTTCCTGGAATTCACTTAACAAGTTGATTCCCCCTTTTCCCACAATGGTATCCTTGCAAATTCGACAACATTCAACCCTGCTCGATAACACAACCTTACCGTCTCGATCTTCAAGCTCCTCTAATGTTATGACATGATTGATAATTTGAATCACTATAATCATAGTAAACTTTTCCAATTTGCGTCAATCAGAGATACTGTCGAAAAAGGATAGATCATAATTAAATTTATAAATAAAAAAATAAAATAGCCCCTGTTCGGGACTATTTCATACTTGCGACCTATTTATTATAATGCAGCCTAGCTTTTCGTCGACTCATCACGGCCAATCGCTTCTTTAGCTCGATCTCCCATTTTGTATCCTGAATTGCTTTGGCTACTGCCAGGAGATCTAGAGCCATATCAATTTGGCTCTGCACAATATCAAGCGGATCCTCATCTTCTACATTGACACAGTTGCCAAAGATCGTCTCTTCGTCCTCCATAATAAAGTCTCCGAAGTCGATTTCTGATACACCGTCACCATGTGCATATTCCGCTAATATTTCATATTCATGCTCCACTTTATAGTGAACTTCGACCCGATGACATACCGGACAAAGCAGCAGGGGAACATTATGAACCTGTGTACGATAATGCTTCAACGTTCCCTTCGTTCCAACCATGCTAGCTCCGCAACAAAAACTCATTCCCCATCACCCTTTCCCGAGTTAGACTTCGGTATATATTGAGGTATCCTTATATTGCATTAGACTTCCTTTAATTTATTCGTGACGGCTTCTTTAGATTCCTTCGATAATCGTAATTATAAACTAGTTTTACAAATATTAAGCTTTAAGAACTAATTTTCGTTTCAAAAAAAAACCTGTCTCTAGGCAGAAGCCAGACAGGGGAGCATTCATAAACATGAAATATCTCTATTCACTTTCGAAATCAAACAGGTTTGACTTCAAACTTTATTTACGGATTGCCGCGACGATCAGGTCGCCCATTTCTTGCGTTCCGATCGCTTTGCTCTTATCAACTGCAATATCGCTTGTACGGTGCCCAGCGTCCAGCACCTCAGCCACCGCCGCCTCGATCGCATCTGCTGCATCAGCATAACCAAAGGTTAGGCGGAACATCAGTGCAACAGACAGAATCGTAGCGATCGGATTAGCCAGGTTCTGTCCGGCAATGTCGGGCGCAGATCCGTGCACTGGTTCATACAAGCCGAAGCTGCCTTCTCCAAGGGAGGCAGAGGAGAGCATACCGATCGATCCGGTTAGCATCGCCGCTTCATCGCTAAGGATGTCGCCGAACATGTTTTCCGTAACGATAACGTCAAAACTGGAAGGACGGCGCAACAGCTGCATCGCGCAGTTGTCCACAAGCACATGCTCCAGTTCAACATCCGGGAACTCAGGAGCAATCCGATTTACTACTTCACGCCATAAGCGCGATGTTTCCAAAACGTTTGCTTTATCGACAGAAGCTAATTTCTTACGGCGCTTCTGGGCGATTTCGAATGCCTGGCGTACGATCCGCTCCACCTCATTAACATTGTAAGCGCATGTGTCCACGGCTTCTTGTCCATTCTCCGTGTCACGACGGAACTTCTCTCCAAAATAAATCCCGCCTGTCAGCTCGCGAACCACCATCAGATCCGTTCCTTCAAGTACTTCCGGCTTCAACGTAGAAGCATCCTTCAGGCAATCGAAAACGACCGCTGGACGTAAATTCGAGAACAGTCCAAGCGCTTTACGAATACCAAGCAGACCAGTCTCCGGACGCAGCTCCTTCGGATTGTTATCCCATTTCGGGCCGCCAACCGCTCCAAGTAGTACAGCATCAGCGCGCTGGCAAATATCCAAAGTTTCTTGCGGCAGCGGGGTTCCCTTCTCATCGATCGCAATGCCTCCGAACAGCGCATGCTCTGTTTCAAAACGGTAGCCGAACAATTCCTCCGTACGTTTCAATACCTTCTCCGCTTCAGCAACTACTTCCGGGCCTATACCATCGCCTGCGATTACCGCAATTTTCTTCACTTCTGTCATGACTTACAACTCCCTCTCATTCACTATGCTTCACTGTGCTTAACTATACTTTTCGAACAATCCTCTTCTTCTGTTGTAACATAACGGGTAAAGATAGACAAAGATATAGAATCTATTAATGTTATAGGTTTTAACTATAAGGAGACTTTTCATCTAATACAAGACCTGACCAAACAAGCCGCAGAGAGTCATCTCCACGGCTTGTTTTAAAGCATATTGAATATTTATTACTTCTTGATCCAGTGCATCAGACCGCGCAGCTCTTCACCAACAACTTCGATTGGATGGTTAGCTTCGTTGCGGCGAGTAGCTGTCAAGAATGCACGATTGGATTGATTCTCCAGAATAAAGTCGCGCGCGAATTTACCTTGTTGAATATCCGACAGTACTTCTTTCATCGCTTTCTTCGTCTCTTCAGTTACGATGCGAGGTCCTGTAACGTAGTCACCGTATTCCGCGGTATTGGAGATGGAGTCGCGCATAGTAGCAAGTCCACCTTCATAGATCAAGTCAACGATCAATTTCAATTCATGCAAGCACTCGAAGTATGCCATTTCTGGAGCATAGCCAGCTTCCGTCAATGTTTCGAAACCAGCTTTGATCAGGGCACTTACGCCACCGCACAAAACTGCTTGTTCACCGAACAGATCTGTTTCTGTCTCTTCACGGAAGGAAGTTTCGATAACCCCTGCACGAGTACAACCGATACCCTTAGCATAGGCAAGACCGATTTCTTTCGCTTTACCAGTCGCATCCTGGTGGATAGCGATCAAACCAGGAACGCCGAAACCTTCAACATACGTACGGCGAACCATGTGGCCTGGTGATTTTGGAGCAACCAGAAGCACGTCGTTGTCTTTAGAAGGTACAATTTGTCCAAAATGCACGTTGAAACCGTGAGCAAACAAGAGTGCGGCACCTTTCTTAAGGTTTGGAGCAATCTCGCTATGGTATACAGCAGCTTGAGTCTCGTCCGGCATCAAAATTTGTACAACGTCTGCACGGCGAGTTGCCTCAGCAACAGGCAAAACTTCAAAGCCGTCTTCTTTGGCCTTGTCGAAGGATTTGCCTTCACGAAGACCGATAACTACATCAAGTCCGCTGTCACGCAGGTTTTGAGCGTGTGCATGCCCTTGGCTTCCGTAGCCGATAATTGCAATTGTTTTCCCTTTCAATACGCTAAGCTCTGCATCTTTTTCATAGTACAAAGTAACTGCCATTCTTATAGCCCTCCTAAAATTTACGGGACCGCCTTAGCGGCTCCCTTATATTAGTTCTATCCCCATGGTGAGCGGGTGCTTCAAAGGGTCGCTTCCTTAAAATCCACTAACCGTCATTTGCGATCCAAGATCGCTTGCTTTCAGAAATCGATTCCCTGTCCTTCGGTCCGATCCTCTCAAGCACCCGCTCACCGTACGGGATATAAATTATGAAGCATTAGCTAGCCTAGACGCTGTCTAGGCGCTATTTATGTTTTACCAACTTAACGATACTTACTTTCGTTAGGCATTACCGCGAATCATCGCAGTAACTCCGGTACGAGACAACTCGCGAATGCCATAAGGATGGAGCAGCTCGATCATCGCATCAATTTTCTCTGTGTCGCCAACGACCTGTACGATCATGCTGTTCGTACCGATATCTACTACAGCGGCGCGGAAAGTCTCGACGACACCCATAATTTCTGGACGCTCTGCCGGCTCCGATTTCACTTTGATCAATGCCAGTTCACGGGCGACCATCGGCTTGGAGCTTAGGTTAACCACCTTAATGACATCGATCAGTTTATATAATTGTTTCTCGATTTGTTCAAGCGTCTTGTCGTCGCCTTGGGTCACGATGACCATCCGGGACAATCCTTCTTCCTCGGATTGGCCAACGGTGATACTCTCGATATTAAAGCCGCGTCGGCCAAACAGGCCGGAAACGCGCTGCAGCACTCCTGGCTGGTCATTCACTAATACCGCTATTGTATGGCTTGTCATTGTCGTCGTCATTATTCACAGTCCCCCATCAGCATTTGATCAATGGTGGAACCCTGGGTGACCATAGGATACACATTTTCCTCTTTGCTAACCACGAATTCCACCAACACAGGCCCCGGCGTGTCCATTGCTTCCTGCCAGACTTGCTTGGCTTCTTCCTTGTTGGTAGCCCGCAATCCCTTCACGCCGTATGCCTCCGCCAATTTCACAAAATCCGGGCTTCCTGCCAGATCGATATAACTGTAACGATTCTCGTAAATAAGCTCTTGCCACTGACGAACCATGCCCAGTACCTGGTTATTGATCACAACGACTTTAACCGGAATGTTATGGATGGCGCAAATCGCAAGCTCCTGCGCACACATCTGCATACCGCCGTCACCGTTGATCGAAATAACGAGCCGATCCGGACGAGCCATCTGCGCACCAATCGCTGATGGGAATCCGAAGCCCATTGTACCGAGTCCGCCAGAGGTGATCCAGGAGCGCGGATGGTTGAACTTGTAATACTGGGCAGTCCACATTTGATGCTGACCTACGTCAGTTGTGATGATCGCTTCGCCCTTCGTTGTATCGTTAAGCAATTCGATTACCCATTGTGGCTTGAGTTCCGTGTCGGAATCCTTATACTTGTACGGCTTATCAGCCAACCATTGGCTGATTTGGCCTCTCCAGGCATCCGCTTTGTCGCTGCGACTCACTAACGGATTAAGGAGCTCGAGTACCGTCTTCACATCGCCGACGACTGGAATTTCCGTATTTACGTTTTTGCCGATTTCGGCAGGATCGATATCGATGTGTACTACTTTAGCATGAGGAGCAAATCCGTCAAGCCGTCCGGTAACGCGATCATCGAACCGAGCCCCGATATTGATCAGCAAATCGGATTTCTGAATCGCTTGGTTAGCCGTGTACGTACCGTGCATCCCCGGCATACCCATCCAAAGCGGATTGCCGCTTGGAAATGCCCCTAAGCCTAGAAGCGTCGTCGTAATTGGAATTTCCGTACGCGTAACAAATTCGAGCAGTTCCTCGTGTCCTCCGGAGTAAACAACGCCCCCACCAGCGAGGATAACCGGACGTTCAGCTTCTTTAATGGCTGCAGCCACTTTCTCCAATTGATGGTGGTTCGGAACAACCTTTGGATTATAGCCGCGAAGGTCAATGCTCTGTACCGGCTGGAACAAAGTCTTATTGGCGGATACGTCCTTTGGAATGTCGATCAAGACCGGCCCCTTGCGCCCCGTATTGGCGATATGGAACGCCTCATGGATAACACGCGGCAATTCCTCAACACTGCGAACCAAATAGCTATGCTTCGTAATCGGCATCGTGATGCCGGTAATATCCGCTTCCTGGAAGGCATCCGTTCCGATCAAACTGGATACGACGTTCCCGGTAATAACCACCAGAGGAACTGAATCCATGAACGCTGTAGCAATACCGGTGACCGTATTGGTCGCCCCCGGTCCCGAAGTTGCGATACATACTCCTACTTTGCCGCTCGCCCGTGCGTAACCGTCAGCCGCATGGATCGCTCCCTGCTCATGTCTCGTCAGCAAGTGATGAAAATCATTAAAACCATACAACGCATCGTAAATGTACAATACAGCTCCACCCGGGTAGCCGAATACACATTCGACACCTTCCAACACCAAGCTCCGAAGCAATATTTCTGATCCCGTAATCACTTCCGGTTTCATCCATTTCTCACGTAATTGTTCTGTAGACCGCACTGCTGGTATTTGCGCACTCATCAGTAATCCTCCTTCCAAAATTTAAGTATTTCTAAAGAAATACAACAAAAAACCTTCCGCCCGTAGAACAGTCTCCTGTTCCAAGGGACGAAAGGTTATCGCTTCCGTGGTACCACCCATTTTCACCTGACACTTCACAGTGCCAAGCCTTGACGAGTAGAGACAGCTATGTCCTTACCCGTGGTCTCTAACGCAGACCCAACGATTTTCCCTAATAGGCTCGTGCAGAAGGATTATGATCATCTTTCTCCGCATTCGCTTTTCAGGAAAACAGCTCCGAGGTGAGCTCGTATTTAAGGGATTAATGGTGAATGGTCTCAGCAAATCCATCCACTCTCTGAGCAAAGAGCCCCTAAACCTTCGTCCTCTTCATCGCAGATTCACTATGAACGTATGAACGTTAAAATGTTTAGACACATTATATGATTAGTTCGCGCATAGAGTCAATACCCTTTTCCCACATGTTTTAGCGCGATTCCCCCAAAACACCTCATCACACTGCTGAATTGCAGGGATAAAAGGTTTTTGGCAAAACTTATTTTCCCTAACCTGTCCTTCCTTTAACCCCCCTCTCAAGGAATTATATTCCTTATACTGCCGCAGTACCATTTTATTAGGAACCCATTGGCCTTGCACCTTCATATGATGTATTAAAGTGCCTAAATATGCAGTACAAGGAGGAAGGCGAGCCAATGATCCGATATAGAAGACCCAAACAGGATGATCCGGTCATCATCTACCTTATCAAGAAGGAGCTTGTCCCTCATTCCAGCATGTCCCAACCGGAACTAGAGCAGACGATTCAGGATATCCCCAAGCGGCTTACGCGGGGCATAACGCTTGTTACCTCACCTTATTATGAAGCAGATCCCGTGGGTTTTATCCATTTTATGATCCATGGTGAACTGCTGTACATCGATATGATGGCCGTTGCTTCCCAGCAGCAGCGCAAACGTCACGGCAAAACCTTAATCGCCCACGCCGAAAATTTGGCGGGCTCCAGAGGTTGTACTCGAGCAAAAGTCATGGTGGACCAGGATAATACCCGGGCCCACCTTTTTTACCAAATGTCCGGCTATAATATTGTCCGATATATTCCCGTATCCCGATGTTATGAATTGGAAAAAAAGCTGCAGATGCGGCTCTAAGCCAACCCACAAACCTTCTAGCGGTAATAGCCGTATGAGGATCCGTATCCGCCGTATCCGCTGTACCCGCCATAACCTCCATAACCGTAACCATAGCCATAACCGTACGGGTACCCTCCATAACCGTAGCCATAGCCGTATGGTGCCGTTCCAATCGCAAGTAGATCAAATAAAACAAGTGGGATGAGGGCCTTGGTCTTCACTTTTTTGCCTGGTTGCCGAACAATCAAGCGATTCCCACTTATTTTTACCAGTTTTCCCGTAACCATGGTGCCATCCTTCTTCACAGCCGTTATAGATTTGCCAAGCCATTTCTCGGCTTCTTTTCTCGTAACCGATTTGCTCACGTCTATCTTCCTCCCTGAATAGAGTTTACTTACTCAGAACCGAGACAAAACGACCCGTTAGCGCATCCTAGAAAATATTCGTTCGTCTTCGTATCAATGTATTCAAGAGGGAATCCTTTCGCTTCCACCATCGCCTTCTTGTATGTAAAAAGCTGCTGTGAGCAAAATAAAACAGGCGCCCCGAATAGGGCGCCTGTATGTGTCCATGCAATAATTAAGCGTTGATTTTCTCTTTCGCTACTGCAGCCAGAGAGTTGAATGCGTTCAAATCGTTTACAGCCAGATCAGCCAACATTTTACGGTTAATATTAACCTCAGCCAGCTTCAAGCCATGCATCAATTTGCTGTAAGTCAGTCCGTTCATGCGAGCTGCAGCATTAATACGTACGATCCACAATCTGCGGAAATCGCGTTTTTTCGTGCGACGGTCACGGTATGCGTACAGCAGGGATTTCATAACCTGCTCATTAGCTGTTTTGAAAATACGGTGTTTCGAGCCAAAGTAACCTTTAGCAAGCTTCAATACTTTTTTATGACGACGACGAACAACGAATCCGCCTTTTACTCTTGCCATATCAATAAACCTCCCAGAAATTTAAGTGAATTATTTCAGATTTGCAAGTTGCTGTTTCAAACGTCTAACATCCCCAGCATAAGCTACAGGGCTGTTCGCCAGAACACGTTTGCGACGGTTGGACTTGTGGGACAGCAAGTGGTTGCGGTTCGCTTTGTAACGTCTTACTTTACCCGATCCTGTAATTTTAAAGCGGCCTTTCAGGCTGCTGTGGGTTTTCATTTTAGGCATTGTACTTCCCCCTCAAAGTTTGTGGGCACAGCTTAGCAGCAGCTCTTTATCTACGGAGCTGCATGTAAGCGAGCGCTTAGTTTTTCGGTGCCAAAATCATAATCATGCTGCGGCCTTCCAGCTTAGGAATCCGCTCGATCGAAGAAATTTCTGCAACCTCTTCTTTTACGCGATCCAGAATTTTCTTTCCGATGTCAGCATGAGCAATTTCACGGCCACGGAAACGCACCGAGCATTTCACTTTGTCGCCTTCTTTTAAAAATTTGATCACATTACGCAGTTTAGTCTGGAAGTCATGCTCGTCAATATTCGCACGAAACCATACTTCCTTAATATCCACTGTCTTTTGATTCTTACGGGCTTCCTTCTCTTTCTTCTGCTGCTCGTAACGGAATTTGCCGTAATCCATGATCCGGCATACCGGCGGCTTAGCCGTCGGCGCCACGTTCACCAAATCCAGATTCAGATCGATAGCCATTTGAAGAGCCTCACGAATCGGCTTAATACCGATTTGCTCACCTTCAGCACCTACTAACCGAACTTCCCTCGCCCGTATCTCATCATTGATCAAATGTTCCTTACTGATAATTCTACACCTCCACGTTTAATCTTCAGTTTTATAACCTGTGTCAAACTAAATAAAGGATGCAGGCGTACGCCCACATCCCAAATTGATCATCAATTCATCATGAATATCAACATTCATAAATCATTGGATCAAAACCAGCCGACATGATCGGACAGGTGAGAAGGTTTCGCCTCTACTTACAATCCATTTCTTTGTTCCATGCTCAAATAATTTACCACATGATGAACCAATAGTCAAGCATTAACCTTGCTTACTCTGAACTTCCTCCAAGCGAACGACGCGCGTATGCTTCGTATGGCTCCACTGCTTGTTGTTCTGCGTAAAGAAGGCATAGAAAGTAATTGGCCACCAGGAAAGCAGGTACAACGGGAACAAGACAAGATATGCATATACTTTCTTAGACTTAACTTCCTCCAGCACCATCGCGGCAAGGAAAATGAATACGTTGGCCGCAATCGCCACAAACGAAATCCATAACGGCAAATACCCATACAGCGTAGCGATATTCGGCCCGTTAAAGAAAGATTGATCAATCCAAATCAAGGCGGTGAGCAGGAACGTAATGAGCACGATATACACGTTCGCTCCGTAGAGCGCCATGTCGAGCTTTACCATGCTCCGCTCTTTGATGCTCTGCCAGAGAAGCGGGAAGAAATAACGGCGCGCTACTGTAAAATGCCCCTGCATCCAGCGTAGACGCTGGCGAGCAGACGCTTTAAACGTGAGCGGCTTCTCATCGAACAACTTTGCGTCATAGTTGAACACCGGATGAATCCCCTTCTCAACGCATCGCATTGTGAATTCAAGATCCTCTACCAGACTCGTTGCGCCCCAGCCAATCTCTTTAAGCAGTCCGGTTTCAAAACACATGCCTGTACCACCAAGAAAGTTTGCCAGTCCCAAATTGTGACGCGATAACTGCCATAGGCGGTTGCAGTACCAGTAGGAAATACCATAAGCTGCGGTAATCCAGGAATCCTCTGGATTCTTCGTATCGATGTACCCTTGAATAACACGGGCACCAGAACATAGATCATTATTCATTTCGTTCAGGAAATCCGGATGAGCCAGGTTATCGGCGTCAAACATAACCACCGCATCATACTGGCGCGGCATTTGCCAAAGCTGCTTCAGCATCCATTCGATCGCGTAGCCCTTGCCTCGCAAATTTTCATTCGTGCGAATGCAAGCAGTCATGCCATGGCTGCGAACAATGTCTACCGTTCTGTCGGTACAGTTGTCACAAATGACAAATACGTCATAAAGCTCTTTCGGGTAATTCAGCTGTTTCAAATTCTCCATCAATGCTCCAACTACAGTTTCCTCGTTATGCGCTGCTACCAGCACCGCAAATGATTTCGTCGGCGGGAAGTGAACTTTTTTCTTTTTCTTGTACATCCCGAACAACGCCAAACCGAATTGATAAATCCCAATTACGGCCAGTACAATTTGTAACGATATCAAAATGGTGTCCATCATGATTTCGTATACCCCCTTTAACCCCTTTTAAATTTACGATTCTTTTTCTCTAAGTGGGCTTTGTCTTTTTGTTATGACCCTGCGTATTCGTTGTTCCTGGTAAAAACTAAATCTTCTGCAGCGCATAAAGATTTTCCATGACTTTGCAGCATTTGTCAAAGTCCTTCTCGCACGATCCTTCCCCAAATACAAGCGAAGTCGCGCTATAATCGCATGCGACGCTACCGCTACCTGCACAGGGTGCGGTTATTTCTTATTTTCATCAATTTTGGCGTTTTTTATTTCATCTGCATCTCATGAAAATGAGCTTAGGCAGCCTGAATCCATAACCCTTTGTAAACATAAACGAAAAATAATGCATAAAAGTTTACTAAAATGCTCATTTTACTTTAAACTTTTTTGCTATGATTTGAATCATTGTATAAGGTGGATAAGCACAAAGTCAAAATTCGGGTAATAACTTCGGATAAAAATAAGGCCTCTGTCCTTGAAATGATCACGGAATAAAAATATGATAAGTCTAACCTGAAAATGCCTTGCTGCGTTTGATGATTGAATGCATAGCAGTTTTGGCCGTACTCGCGGGCAATTATAGCGGAGGGATTATATGACTCGATTATTGCAAGTATTAAAACAGTTTGATCAAAAGCTTTTTATGGGGATTAATGGCCGTCTGCACGGCAGCTTTCTAAATTTCTGGCTTTACTACCTGACTCACCTGGGGGGAGCTACATTTACAATCAGCTCCTCACTGCTAGTGTGGTTCTTGGCGCCGAAGCCTTGGAGTACTGTAGGGCTTCAGTCCTGTGTAGCGCTGGCTGCCAGCCATATTCCCGTAGCGCTTGTTAAAAAGACCTATCCGCGGGTTCGTCCTTATTTAACCCTTCCGGGTACAAAAACGTTCCGTAATCCGCTGACGGATCATTCGTTTCCATCAGGCCATACAACAGCGATCTTCTCCGTAACTATGCCATTCATGCTGCTCGAACCAGGGCTCGCATTCATACTGGGACCGATCGCGCTATTGGTGGGAATATCTAGAATATATCTCGGCCTGCACTACCCTTCAGACGTCCTGGCAGGCGCCGCTGTAGGCACCTTAACAGTCTTTGGCACAGTTGCATTATGGCCATAAAGGGGATATTGTTAAGTCAAGGAATAACCTTCTGAGAAAAGGTGAAGCTAAAGTGTCCAAACAAAGAGTCTTGCTTTTATCTGAGGGATTTGGAGCCGGTCATACCCAGGCAGCATATGCGCTCTCCAGCAGTCTACGCAAGCTAGCACCTCATATTCAGACGAAGGTACTGGAGCTTGGTAGCTTCCTGAATCCTAGAATGGCACCACTGATCATTACAGCATATAAAAAAACAGTCACAACGCAACCCCGTCTTGTACGGATGATGTATCGCAGTAATTATAAGAGATCCTTGAACCGATTGACGACGGCGGCGCTCCATCGGATATTTTATACCCGGACGACCCAGATTATCCGCCAGCTTCATCCCGATGTCATCGTATGTACCCATCCTATTCCTAGTGCTGTCATTTCGCGTATGAAGCGCCTAGGACTAAACGTCCCCCTTTGTACCGTCATCACGGATTATGACGTGCACGGAACATGGGTCAGCAGGGAAGTGAACTGTTATCTGGTCTCTACTGAGCAGGTCAAAGAGAAGCTCCTCGAAAGGGAAGTAGATGAGAGTAAAATCCGCATAACCGGCATTCCCGTTCATCCGAACTTCTGGGAAAGACATAGCAAAGAAGAAATTCGCCGTCAATTCGCCCTCAAAAATATGCCTACAGTCCTAGTTATGGGCGGCGGTTGGGGATTTATGAAAGATGAGGCGGTCAATTCATTGCTCGCAATGCATAGCGACAAAATCCAGACCATTTTCTGCCTTGGAAGCAATCAGAAATCATTGGATAAGATGAAAAAAGATCCCCGATACATTCATCCAAACATTCGGCTTCTCGGGTTTACGCGGGAAATTGATAAATTGATGGAAGTGTCGGATCTACTGATTACAAAGCCCGGAGGAATGACTTGTACAGAGGGGTTGGCCAAAGGAATACCGATGCTATTTCACAAGCCTCTTCCTGGACAGGAGGAGGAAAACTCCCAGTACTTCGAATCGCAAGGCTGGGGAACCTTGATGAACTCCCTCAACGATATTGAAGAATGGATTTATCGCCTAACAGATCACTACGATGAGGTAGCGCTCGCTAGGGAAAAGGTACTTGAGCAAATCGCTAAATACCACCCGATGCAAAGCGCGCAAGCAATCATGGATTTGCTGGATGAGAGCAAAGTGCCCTCTTGAAAATGAATGAATGTAAGAAACAAACGAAAATGTGGAAGAAGATTCTCAACGGAACAGGTCTCTTCTCTCCATCAAACAGGCCACCGAATGATCGGTGGCCTGTTATACTTACAGTATAAGGAGCGGCATTAAAACTGCTCCATTTTATGCTCATGATAGCGTGACAGCGCCGCTTCTCCAACAATCACCTCGCAGCGGTGAATGTTCACTCCCTGATTCACAAATTTAGTCTCGTATTCCGTCATGACATGTTCTTCGTTGATGCCCTCACGATGGAGGTCCAAGGAGATATTGCTCATCTGCAGCCCGCAAGCCGCAAATGCGTTCAGAGAGAACTGGAAGAGCTCCCTGGAATCCGTTTTAAAATGAATTTCTCCGTTCTCGTTGAGCAAGGTGCGGTATTTCTCCAGAAACCTCGGATGAGTCAGCCTGCGTCGACCATGCTTCTTCTTCGGCCACGGATCACTGAAATTCAAATAAATCCGCTCGACTTCATTGGGCGCAAAAAATTCCTCGATCGACTCGATATTTCCCAGCGCCAGCCTTACGCTCTGTGGCTTCTCCTGACCCTGCTCCTGCCAAATCCCACGTACCTTCTCGCTCGCCCTGCGAATCAGCTCATCATACATATCCATACCTATAAAATTAACATCCGGGTATTTCACGCTCATCCCGCTTATAAACTGCCCTTTACCCATTCCCAGCTCGATATGAATCGGACGGTCGTTGCCAAAAAGCTCAGCCCAGCGTCCTTTATATTCTCGTGGATCCAAAATAACAAGATGTTGCTGCTGCTCCAGATTTTCCCGAATTCCTTTTCTGCCGCGTAACCGCATGTCATTCCTCCGCTTTCTATATTCCATGATTGTGGCTCATGCCACAACATTTTCTGATACTGCAATTATTGTGCCGAAGATCATCCCTCTTGTAAAGGGGGAGAAGAATGAAAAAGGAATCTTGCGGCCGCCGGGGAGACGGTTTGCGCAGATCCCTTTTTCGATATATTTGGAATTGGGGTCCAAACCTAATTTGTAATACATTCAAAATAACATAATCTGTAATCTATCGCAAGAAAGTAGCAAGGGGTTGTTCCCATTTTTCCACATATTTTGATACAATGAAGCAATGGCAATCCCACGTTAATGCGGCTTAACGGGAATTGCTACATGCAAAAAAAATTTGTGACAATATCAAATTACTACGACAATATAAAGGAGTTCTGATGAATATAGAAATAAATTCCCCACCAAGACTATGGGGTGATAAACGTTTTCACACCTGGAATACTGAGATGCGCGAGCAGTTTGGCGAAAAAGTGTTCAAGGTCATGCTGGATGCTGGTTTTACTTGTCCAAACCGGGACGGCTCCATCG
This sequence comes from Paenibacillus lentus, assembly GCF_003931855.1. NCBI lineage: Bacteria > Bacillati > Bacillota > Bacilli > Caryophanales > Paenibacillaceae > Paenibacillus > Paenibacillus lentus. Next base: position 4,488,460 of record NZ_CP034248.1, read on the forward strand.
CCAAAGGCGGTTGCACGTTCTGCAGTACTCGAGGTTCTGGCGATTTTGCTGGAAGCAGACGCGACGATCTTGTGACGCAATTCAACAAAATTCGAGACCGACAGCATTTAAAATGGCCCCAGGCCAAATACATCGGTTATTTCCAAGCCTATACAAACACATATGCCCCTGTTGAGGTGCTAAAAGAGTATTACGAAGCCATTCTGGAGCAGCCTGGGGTCGTCGGCTTGTCGATCGCTACGCGTCCGGACTGCCTGCCTGACGATGTCGTCGACTATTTGGCCGAGCTCAACGAACGGACTTATCTCTGGGTCGAAATGGGGCTGCAGACTGTGCACGAGTCCACTTCTCAGCTTATCAATCGGGCTCACGATACACAGTGTTACGTGGACGCCGTCAAGAAACTAAGGGCGCGCAATATTCGTGTATGCACGCATATCATTTACGGGCTCCCATTAGAAAGCCATGAGATGATGCTGGAGACCGGCCGAGCGGTAGCGGCAATGGATGTGCAGGGAATCAAAATTCATTTGCTTCATTTGATGCGCAAAACAGCGATGGTCAAGCAATATGAGGCGGGGCTGCTTCGTTTTCTTGAGAAGGATGAGTACGTGAAGCTCATCGTCGATACACTCGAACTCCTGCCGCCGGAGATGATCGTACACCGTCTTACCGGTGATGCGCCAAGAGAGCTTCTCATCGGGCCGATGTGGAGCTTGAAGAAGTGGGAAGTGCTCAACTCGATCGACGCCGAGCTGAGACAAAGAGACACCTGGCAAGGAAAATACTGGAGGGGATAACATGGGCTTCATGTCCGTACTGAGCTTTGCCCATAAGCTTATCGGCGAACGACTGCAGCCGGGTGAATCCGCCATCGACGCTACGGCAGGTACTGGCCAGGATACCCTCTTCCTCGCTCGGATTTGCGGCCGCCGAGGGCTGGTATATGCCTTCGATATCCAGCCTGAAGCGCTAGCACTTACACGGCAGCGGCTGGATCAGGAGCAGGAAGCTCGGCTGTCTGAGGTTACATTGCTGCAACAGAGCCATGCCGAGATGGATGATGTGCTGCCAAGAGATCTTCACGGAAAAGTAGGCGCCATCATGTTCAACCTCGGCTATCTGCCTGTCGAGGGAGCTGATGCTAGCGTGATTACAATGACAGACAGCACACTGACCGCGCTTGAAGCCAGCCTTAGACTGCTGCGGTCAAGGGGAATTGTCACCATCGTACTCTACCCGGGACACACAGGAGGCGATACTGAGGCAAGGGCCGTGGAGGAATGGGCAGCTGCACTTCCATCCTCTATCGGCCAAACGATCGTATATCGGCAAATCCAGAAACCGGCCGCGCCTTATTTGATTGCTATCGAGAAAAGATAAAATATTTGATAAGGGGAGTTTAATCATGTCGATTCGGAAAATCGAACATATTGGTATCCGTGTCTCTGCACTGGAGGATTCCATCGAATTTTATGAGCGGGTAATTGGCCTTAAGCTGCTGCATATTCTCGGCGAAGTGGATGACGAGCTGCGCCTCGCCTTTCTTGCCTTCCCTGGTCAGGAGAATGTGGAAATCGAATTGATTTACATCCGAGGGGGCGAAGAACTACCGAGCGAAGGGCGCGTGCATCATATCGCCTTTACGGTAAGCCATATCGAAGAAGAGTATAAAAGGATCGCCGGACTTGGCCTATCGGGTCTGGATCCCGAGATTCGCTCGATCTCAAATGGCAGCCGTCTCTTTTTCTTCAATGGGCCGGACGGAGAGCGTATCGAATTTTTTGAACCTGTGCATTTAGCGTAAATCATGTAATCATGTCCCGAAATGAGGTGATCGGTTGCTGGAGCAAACTTTTACTTACACCAATGATGCTCAAGACGAAGTATTTGTCTATTCATGGTATCCAGAGGGAGAGGGCATCGGTGTGCCGCAGGGCGTGCTGCAAATTGCCCATGGCATGGCCGAAACGGCCAAACGCTACGCTCGTCTGGCTGAAGTGCTTACTGCGCGGGGCTGGATCGTGTTCGCGGGGGATCACAGAGGGCATGGCCGAACGGCGAAAACTGACGCTGAGTTAGGATGTATCGGGAAAGACGGCTTTGGCGGGATGGTGCGCGATATGAGTACACTTAGCCGAATCATTCAAGAACGCCATCCCGGGTTGCCTTTATTTTTGCTTGGCCACAGCATGGGATCTTTCCTGACGCAAAAAATAATGTACACCGCGCCGGAGCCTTACTCCGGCTTCATTCTGTCTGGAACCAACGGGCCTCGCGGGTTACTGGCTTTCGGCGAGAATCTGGCGAGACTACAGTGCCTGATACAGGGGGAGCGCCATCCCAGCTTGATGCTGAACGGGCTTGTTTTCGGAACCTACAACAAACATTTTCTCCCGCCCCACACGCCGTTTGACTGGCTCTCCCGTGATGAGGCGGAAGTTGAGAAGTACGTAAACAACCCGCATTGCGGATTTCTGTGCAGCGCCGGTTTCTTCCAAGGCTTATTCTCATTATTACAGGAAATCCACCGCCCGAATCGGATGAGAAAAATCCCGAAGGACAAGCCGATCTATATTTTCGGTGGAGACGAGGATCCGGTTGGCCTGCGGGGCGATGGTGTAAAAAAGCTTGCTGTACTTTACAATATGCTGCTGATCAAGGATGTCGAGTTAAAGCTCTATCCCGGGGGCCGTCATGAGATGCTGAATGAGACGAACCGGGATGAGGTAACACGCGATCTCGTAGACTGGCTGGAACGACACGTAACGACTGGCTAGAGCGGATACCATCGACTGGATGGTGCGACGACATGATCGAATAACCTGGGTGTGCTATGGTCGGCGGATTGGTGCAAATGATCGAATGATCTGGTACGCTCTGATCGGCCGATTAGTGCACACGAACGAATGACCTGGTGCGCTATGTCTAGATAACATTAAAGAACCGTCCATATTATTCGGACGGTTCTTTTTATACGGATAGTTCTTTGCGTTTAATTTTATTTCAGTTGATTTGCTCATCATTTGCTTAAAAATCGGCACACTGCTTGGATCTAAATGTATTTCTGGACTTCTGTCAAGAAAGTGGACACCTATTAAGTGAAAGTTTACGCCGTCTCCTTCTTGAATTGCGCAGCAAATTGAACCGGCGACACATAGCCGATTGAACTGTGGATTCGTTTGCGGTTGTAGAAAAATTCAATGTACCTGTAAATGGTCTCGTAAGCCTGTTGTTTGGTCTTGAACTTCGTTCTGTAGATGAGTTCTTTTTTCAAGATGCTGTGAAATGACTCGATACAAGCGTTATCGTAGCAATTCCCTTTACGACTCATGCTAACCTTCATGGAATACGATTCCAGCTTGTCACGGTACTCCTTCGATGCGTACTGTGAACCGCGATCGGAATGGTGAAGCAATCCCTTACCTGGTTTTTTCGCATCATATGCGGCCTCTAGAGCATCTAAGACAAGTTCTGTTGTCATCCGGCCGTAAAGACGCCAACCCACGATCTCGCGTGTGCACAGATCCATCAGACTAGCCAAGTACAGCCGTCCTTCTCGGCAGGGGATGTAGGTAATATCTGCAACCCACACTTTGTTCGGTTCAGATACGGCAAAGTTCTGGTTCAACTCATTGGGAGCAATGGGTGAGTCATGATTGGAATCGGTCGTCTGCACCTTAAATGTACGGGAGACACAAGAACGCAACCCCAGTTCTTTCATGTAGATGCTAACTGTGCGCTCCGCGACCTGGATACGCTCTTTCCACAGCATTCGGGTAATCTTAGGACTGCCGTAGCGTTCCCCGGAGTCATGAAAATGATACTTGACTCTCTCCAGAACCTTCGCCTTTCGAAGTTTCTGCTCGCTAGGCAATGCCTTTTGCCACTTGTAGAAGCCACTCCGAGACACTTGTAAAACCTTGCACATCTTCTCCACCGAAAACTCGGAGCGATGTTCTTCAATGAATTGGAACCTCAGTTCCTTTCTTTGCTGAAGATGTGCAGCGCCTTTTTTAATATAGCGAGTTCTTCCTGGAGATCTTGATTTTCCCGCTCCTTCTCTTGATTCTCCAGTTCCTTTTTACGCAGTTGTTGTTCGAGTTGGCGCACTCTCTCCGGTGTGACTAAAGATTCCAGCTGGATTTCATCGCGGTAAAGTGCTTTCCAGTTGTGCAACACACCGGCAGATATACCGAGTTCTTCGGCCAACTGCGGCATGGACTTACTTTGCTCTAAAATATACTTCACTGTCTGCTTCTTAAACTCTTCACTGTAACTATTACGTTCCATCCGGACATCTCTCCCTTAAGGATTATTATCTAGGTTCACTTAAGGACTGTCCACTTTTTATTCTAGTTGCATTCTTACATTTATTTTTGCTCTTTGGCGACACTTACCTGAAGGTAACTGTATTTCATCCATCTAGATTAATGCTTTTACCCCTCAATCGCCTTTTGAACTGCAAACTAACAGCAAGAAATCCATTTAGTTGGTACATTCAACGATCAAGTACACTTTTTAAATGTATTAAATCCATCTAGTATCGTTTATTCTAGTATCGTTTAGTGCTTAATATTTATCGTTTAATGTTTAATGTTCAATGCTTATTTATATTTTTAAATCCATTGATTGTCGCTTCGTGTTAATGCCTGTTTATACCTTCGCTAACGGCCTCGAAAAATATAACGGCTTCTCGTCATCCGTCTGCTGATACAGGACGACCAGCAAGCTAGGCTCCATCCTTTCCTCAGAGAGCTGCTTGCCCTCCAGTACATCCTCCAGACGGAATGGCAGTTCCTCTAGAACGGCGAACTTCTGCAGCTCGCGCTCGCTCAAATTCCGTCCGACAAGATAGGACGGCAGGCCCTCCCGCTGGGCGACAAACTGCCCAGGCTGACCCTGACCCTCCAGTCGCCCGGCATGCTGCTCAGACTGACCGTCTGGACGTTCGGCAAGCTGCGCGGACTGGCTTTCCAGTCGCTCGGCCTGTTGCTCAGACTGTCCATCCGAATATCCAGTAAGCTGCTCAGAGTGTCCCTTCGACTGTCCGCCAAGCTGCCCAAACTGACTATCCCATTGCTCAGCCAGCATGCTCAAATACCTACCACGTGCATCCTTCCCGATACGGTCATCCCACCATATTTTACGCGGCTTGTATTTATGTCCAAGGAAGTAGTCGAGCTTCATGAGACCCAGCACCACATCCGGCGTTTTCAGCTTACGCTGGGCAAGGAACTCCTGCAGACGGAGGAATAAATCCTCAAGCTGATGGCCGATTCGCTGCCATCCCTGCTCCTCCCAGTAATCCCCGAATTCCTGAAAGAAATCGAATGGAGAATCGAATTCTACCTTCATCAAGTAGTTTAACGTATGATCCATTCGGTGCGCATTCCAGTATTTCTCAAGGACATCCTCCAGCCGCTTCAAGCGGACGATGTCCGCAAAGGATAGCACATCATTGCTAAGCATTTCATAGGGAGCATGCTCCATATACTTGTAGTTGTATTTTGCCGCGTCGTTCCGCAGACCGGTGCCACGCAGCATTTTTAAGAAACCGAGCTGTAGTTCCTCCGGCCCAAGTGCAAATACATCATTAAAGGTCTTGCGGAATGTGGCGTAATCTTCCAGCGGAAGTCCAGCGATCAAATCCAAATGCTGGGCAATTTTGCCGCTTTCCTTAATTTTCGTCACAGTGCGCGTCAGCTTCGTAAAATTCTGTCGGCGCTTCACAAGCTCATTCGTCGGATCATTCGTTGATTGCACCCCGATCTCAAAACGGAAGATGCCTGGCGGCGCATTCTCAGCCAGATAATCCAGTACCTCGGGGCGCATAATATCTGCAGTAATCTCGAACTGGAAAATGCAGCCGCGGTGGTTCTCGATCAGAAATTCAAACATTTCCATCGCGTAGCTACGATTGATGTTGAACGTTCTGTCGAGGAATTTGATGATTTTTGCTCCATTATCGATCAGATACAGCAGATCGGACTTTACGCGCTCAATGTCATAATAACGCACACCTACCTCGATACTGGACAGGCAAAACTGGCAGCTAAACGGACAGCCGCGGCTCGTCTCGAAATAGATAATGCGTTTGCTAAGATCCGGGATGTCTTCGGGAAAACGGTGCGGCGAAGGCAGCGTGTTCAGATCTGATTTAGGCCGTCCCGGATTGACGATCACTTCGTCACCTTTGCGATATGCGGCTCCGAATACATAATGGAACTTGCGATCCCCGGACAGCTCCTGCAGCAGATGGTGGAAGGTCTCTTCCCCATCTCCCATCACAATGAAGTCCACGCTCTTAACGCGCTCCATCCAGTACTGCGTATCATAGGACACTTCTGGCCCGCCGAGGACGATTGTCGTCTCGGGCAGCACTTTTTTCAGAATATCAACGACAAGAATTGTCTGCTCGATGTTCCAAATGTAGCAAGAAAACCCGATCACATCAGGCTTGCGTTGAAATAAATCCGACACGATGTTCATCGTCGGGTCTTTGATCGTATACTCGGCGAGTTCAATATCAAAATCGTTCCCGCTATAAGCCTTCAACAGGCGGATCGCCAAGGAGGTGTGGATATATTTCGCATTTAATGTTGTTAAAATAACCTTCATGATTTCACAGTCCTATTCCATATTTTTAAAAAACTCGAGGAATGCCTGTCCGTATTTACGGTACTTCACTTCCCCTACCCCTTTAATATTCAGCATATCCGCTTCGCTCGTCGGACAAACGATACTCATTTCGCGAAGAGTCGCATCGTTAAAAATAATGTAGGACGGCACACGCTCCTTCTCCGCCAAGTCACGGCGAATAAGGCGAAGCTGCTCGAATATCGTCTCGTTGACGGCAGACGGTCCATCGTCGTAAGCCCCTCTGCGGCGACGGCTGCTCCCCGCAGTCTGGGTCGCCACCGGCTCAGGTTCGCGCATCATCACCTGATGCTGCCCCTTCAGCACGTCAACTGCTAAAGGCTGCAGCCGGACAACCGGATATTGTCCTTCGGAAAGGGCGAGGTACCCTTCAGCTATAAATACATTGATCAGTTCGGAGATCTCCTTCTCGGTGCGCCTTGGCATCATGCCATACGTAGGCAAGCTATCGAAGCCGTATTGGAGCACCTTCTTATTGCGGGAGCCCTTGAGCACCGAAGCGACCATCGTGACGCCGAAGCGCTCTCTCATCCGATGGATGCAAGAGAACACAATTTGAGCATCCCGGGTCATATCCACTAATTCGCGCTCATCGGTGCAAGAGCTACAAATACCGCAGGGCTTGCGGTCGTGCTTCTCTCCGAAGTAGTCGAGCATCCCCCAACGCAAACAACTGGTCGAGTAGCAGTATTCAATCATCTGCTGCAGCTTGCGGTATTCGTTGCGCTTGCGTCCATCGTCCTGCGGGTTCTGCTCAATCAGAAATTTCTGCGTCATGATGTCCTGCGGGCTGAATAGCAGAATACACTCACTCGGCTCTCCGTCCCGCCCTGCACGTCCGGCCTCCTGCACATAAGCTTCCATATTTTTCGGCATATTATAGTGAATCACGTAACGGACGTTGGACTTGTCGATTCCCATGCCAAAAGCATTCGTCGCGACCATCACGCGAATATCATCATAGAGAAAGGCCTCCTGGCTCCCATCCCGCTCTTTGTCGGATAGCCCAGCATGATACCTTCCGGCCGGAATGCCATTCTGCTTGAGCCGCTCGTACAAATCGTCGACCTCCTTGCGGGTCGCTGCATAAACGATGCCCGGCTGATGTCCGTGCGTCTTCGCGTAGTTCAGTACGAACTCGCGCTTGTTCTCGCCGCGCAGCACAGACATTGCCAAATTGTCGCGGCCAAGTCCAGTGACAAATATCTCTGGTTCACGGAGCTGAAGCAGCCGTGTCATGTCATCCATGACCTCCGGCGTGGCCGTTGCCGTAAAGGCCGCGACAATCGGCCTGTTTGGCAGCCCATTCACGAACGGGGCTACCGCGAGGTAGCTCGTGCGGAAATCATGGCCCCACTGCGATACGCAGTGGGCCTCATCAACGGCGACGCAGGAAATCGTCAGGCTGCCCATTTCCTCACGGAACCAGTCGAGCTCCAGCCGTTCCGGCGCGACATACAACAGCTTAAGGTCGCCCCTTCTTGCTGCGCGAATGCGATCATTCACTTCCTTGCCGGACAACGTGCTATTAATATAGGCCGCGGATACTCCGGCAGTCGTGAGCGCGTCCACCTGGTCCTTCATGAGTGAGATCAGCGGCGACACAACTAGTGTAAGTCCGGGCAGCATAAGCGCGGGAATCTGGTAGCAGATGGACTTCCCGCCGCCTGTCGGCATGATGCCAAGCGTGTCGGCGCCGGACAAGACACTCTCTACGATTTTTCGCTGGCCTTCCCGGAAATCTGGGTAGCCGTAATATTTTTGCAAATAAGATTTGGCTTGTTCCATTAAAGTGGATTGCATATTCATTGAAATAAGCTCCTTACTCGTAACCATCGTTCTTGCATACGTTCCTTATCCAGTTTACCGGGAGTGGGCGTGTTGGGCAAACGATTTTGAATTTTTTCAGAATCAGCTCGGTAGCTGGCAGCCTTAAGTCTTTGAAATGTCTTGGTCTACGAGGATATTTGTATGAGATACAACAATATCCCAAATAGAACTCAGATTGATAGTTTTCCTTTTCGTTTCTATATCATGGTGGTTGTACGTTCAGCGTGGTATATTGGATTTGTACATTTTATAAGGATGGAGCTAAATCAACCATGAAGGAATCGTCAAGATCCCATAGTCAACATAAAAATAAAAATAATCCTGCAAATAACAAGCAGAAATCATTGCATGAAGGACAGCAGTCATCCCGCAAAGGGCAGAAAGCGTCATATGGCAAACAGCAAGATTCCCACAATGCCCGGTTGCATAAATCGCACCAATCCAAGCCTAATGCATTCAGCGCCAAGCCGCACGCATCCCACGGTTCAAGGACGCACGCGGCGCGAGATGTGAAGCAGCAATCTCCTCGCATCTCCGGACGCGAGCATGCCGAGGAACTGCGGATCGGCGATCAAATCGTCGTTACAATCAAGCGCCTTGGCATCAATGGCGAAGGCGTCGGATATTACCGGCGCAAGGCAGTCTTTATTACGGGAGGTCTGCCTGATGAAGTTATTCAGGCCAAGGTTACCCGGATCGAAAACAAGTTCATTGGTGCTGAATTAGTAAAAATCGAGAAGCGATCGCCGCAGCGGGTCGATGCACCTTGTTCCGTGTTCGGTATTTGCGGCGGCTGTCAAATTCAACATATATCATATCCAGGGCAGCTTACAGGCAAGGAGGAGATCGTACGCGAAGCGTTCTCACGCTACGCCGGTTTGCAGGAGGTTCGTATGAAGCCGATTCTCGGCATGGAGCATCCTTGGGGCTATCGCAATAAAGCACAACTTCAACTCGGCTTACAGGAGGAAGGCGTCATCGCCGGACTGTATGCCGCGAATTCGCATAAGCTGATCGATATTACGGGCTGCCCAATCCAGCATCCAAAGGTGAACGAGGCGGTCGATAAGACGAGAAATGTCTTGCAGCGGCTGAATATTCCAATCTATGAGGAAAAAAGCAATCTGGGGATCGTGCGCACGATCGTTGTACGCTGGGGCTTCCAATCCGGGCAGCTGCAAGTGACGCTTGTTGCCGCGAACGACCGCATTCCGAGGCTGGATCAGCTTATTAAGGAGCTAAGGCGGGCCATGCCGGAGCTGACCAGCATCGCGCTGAACGTCAATCCGAAGAACACCTCGCTCGTGTTCGGTAACAAGACGACAATTCTCTGGGGCGCGGACGGCATTGAGGAGGCGCTTGGGGATCTGGAGTTCACCCTGTCTCCTCGCGCTTTCTTCCAGCTCAACCCGGTGCAGACAGTCAAGCTGTATGAATCGGTGCGCACGGCAGCAGCTCTCACAGGCAAGGAAGTCGTCGTCGACGCTTACTGCGGCACAGGCACGATCGGGCTGTGGCTTGCCCCTTACGCCAGCGAGGTGCGCGGCATCGAGTCAATCCCCGAAGCGGTGGAGGACGCCAAAGCGAACGCAGCCCGCAACGGACGCGATAATGCCTCCTTCTACGAGGGCAATGCCGAAGAGCTGCTTCCTCGCTGGGTGAAGTCCGGCTTCAAGCCCGACATCATCATCGCCGACCCGCCACGTACCGGGTTAGACCCGCGCTTCATCAGCGCGGTTCTGCGCACGAAGCCGAAGCGCTTCGTGTACGTATCCTGCAATCCTTCGACCTTGGCGAAGGACTGCAAGGAGCTGCTGGACGGCGGCTACTCGCTGGAGTGGATGCAGCCGGTGGATATGTTCCCGCAGACGAGTCATGTGGAGTGCGTAATATTGATGGTACGAAATGAGATGTGACAGCACTGCTCAAGCTCAAAATAGTGTCCGTATTGCAATCAGGTAACGCGAGCCCTATTTTATATCCACAAATTCATTGTTGACACCTAGTTGTCAACAATGGGGGAGTACAATATCCGTATAGAACCTACTGAAAGGATGTTCGATATGGATATGAATGATGGATCAATTGCCGGGAGCGCCTATGCGCAGGAGGCGGCCTGCGATGGTAGGAGGCAGAGCCCATGGCTAAGATAACGCGATTGCCCGGAAACGCCGAAGGCGATTTCTACGTAAACTCGACTTGCGTCGATTGCGATATTTGCCGGCAGCTGGCGCCTAACATTTTCTCTGCGGTGGACGGATTGTCTGCGGTCACCCAGCAGCCTGAGACGGACGAAGACAGACGACTGGCGTTTTATTCCTTGCTGGCTTGTCCCACGGGGGCCATTGGCAGCGAAACGAAGGCTGAGCTTGCCGAGGCCATGAACGGGTTTCCTCTGCCATTATCGGAGGACATTTACTACTGCGGCTACTCTTCGGCCAAATCTTACGGCGGTCATAGCTATTTCATCAAACGTTCCGACGGCAACTGGCTGATCGACGCTCCGCGATTCGTTCCTGCGCTAGAGAAAAAATTGGTTGAACTCGGCGGCATAAGCACCATATTCCTAACTCATGTTGATACGGACGAAAAAAGGGATGTCGACCGGTACGCTAAGCGCTTCGGTGCGGAAATCGTTCTACACGCCGACGAAGAGGCTGAACGAGATGGGTCAGAGCGCCTTTTGACAGGTACGCAGCCCATTTGTTGGCATTCGGATCTGATTTTATTGCCCGTGCCTGGTCATACGATGGGCCACATCGTGCTGCTATATAAGGACACTTATTTGTTCGCGGGGGATCACCTCCATTGGGACCGACATACGCGCGGGCTCGGCGCGGTCCGGGATTACTGTTTTCATTCTTGGGCCGAGCAAACGGACTCCATGGAGCGGCTGGCGCGGCAATCCTTCCGATGGGTGCTGCCTCGCCATGGGGAATGGATCGAGTTAGAATGGGCTTCCATGAAGCAGGAGATGATGGATTTGGTAGAGCGAATGAGGAATACCGACTGAAGGGCAATAACGGGGGGATAAGAGATGAAGCTGGAGAGATTGATGGCGATTACAATGATCTTGCTGAATCGCAAGCGCGTCCAAGCGCATGAATTGGCCGAGCAGCTGCAGGTATCGCTACGGACGGTCTATCGCGACCTAGAATCGCTTAATCTCGCCGGAATCCCCATCGTATCCTACACGGGGGCGGAGGGCGGCTTCGAGATTATGGACAGCTTTCGGCTTGATCGCCAGCTGCTGTCGTACGACGAATTGATGTCGCTCACAATCGCACTGCAAGGCCTGCAATCTACAGGAACGATGAACGAGAACAAGATGGAGCGGCTCATGGATAAAGTCGGAGCTCTGGTCGCTCGGGCGGAACAAGGGCGGATGGATGACAGGGAGCGAATTCAGATTGACTTTTCACCCTGGAGACACAGTAAAGCCGATCGCGCCAAATTCGAATTGCTGCGGCAGGCGGCCTTGGAGCGCCGCGTCGTCGTTTTTACCTATGTGGACGGCAAGGGTGAGGTCACGACCGCTCGTTCCGTGGAACCCATGGAGATTGCGTTGAAGGGCTATGTCTGGTATTTGTACGGCTACTGTCTTAGGCGGAACGATTACCGCACGTTCCGGCTTTCGCGCATCCGGGAACTGCAGACGACTCCGAAGCTTTTCGAACGGAAGCAACTGACTCGTTCCGACAGCCCGAAGGAGGTCTGTCAGACTCCTGTATACGGGACGACGCTGGAATTAGTGCTCCGGTTCGAGGGAGGGGGGAAGGCCGCCGCATCCGATCACTTCGAAGAACATGAGCTGGAATGGCAGTCGGACGGTTCGTTAATCGTGCGGGCGACGTTGCCGGACAAGCCTTGGATCATCGGCTATTTGCTTCATTTTCGCACGGACGTCATCGTCCTCGAGCCCCACCGGATTGCCGAGAAGCTAAGGGATGCGGCGCTCTCAATCGCATCGTTGTACGAGAATTCGCCGGAAACCGACAATGGGTAAGAGTAAAGAGAGGTTCTCGCCTCTCTATTTATTTTTTTAGGCTCTGTTAAATCTCAGTGTTGATTTGGTGGCTATTTTTGATGACATTGAACCGACGGGCAGGATAATTGAGTCAGATACCCAATCGCTTTGAGAAATAAAATTTCAGGGGTGAAGCTACGTGGATAATATGATTGAAAAACTCAAGAACATTATGGTGGATTGTGTAGGGGGATTATGAACAAGTACTCATGTTACTCCTATAAGGGAAAAGGAAAAGTGGAGCATACGCCCCACTTGTTAGCATCCTCGATATATCAGCTACGGAAGTCATTAATCGTCTTACAGTTGAAGAAGTCCAGCAAATCAGCTTTCTATACCCTAACCCGTACTTGGAAATGGTTGGAAAATTGGCAGTTATAAAGGTTGTTAGACAGAAGCTTTGTTGATTGTCATGATTTCCGTTCATTAAATCGTAAATTTCTCGATTTCTTTTTGTAAATTTTGAGCGAGTTTTGCAAGATGTTCCGAAGCAACGGCCATTTCATTCATGGTTGAAGATTGTTCTTCTGTAATAGCTGATACATTTAATGTGTGTTCATTTGTTATTCTTGTTTGTTCATTGATTTCTTCTACGGTTACCGTGACATTTTTTAGTTTTTCGTAAGTGTTTATTGTATTTTGGCTAGTGGTTTCAATCATTTGTTTTAAGTCTTGAATAGCGCCTGCAATCGTATCAAACGTTCCCTCCGCTTGTTTTACAGAAACAATACCATTTTGAGCAATGGAACGGCTTTGTTCCATCATATCAACAGCTCGATTCATTTCATCTTGAATATTCCGAACAAGGTCTTCAATATCTTTGGAAGCAACTCCGGTTTGTTCCGCAAGCTTCTTCACTTCATTGGCAACTACGGCAAAGCCTTTACCATGTTCTCCTGCTCGCGCTGCTTCAATAGCTGCATTTAAAGACAATAAATTGGTTTGTTCCGTAATCGATGAAATGAGTTGACTCATGCTCTCAATTTGTTCTGATTGCTCTTTTAATTTACCCATTAAACTTGCGCTATCTTCCACTTGGGTATGTAGCTGTGTTATATCATCGATAAATGTTCGGATATCCTTCGAGCCACCTGTGGCGACTTCTGAGGTTGAAACAGATTGTTGAACGGCGCCGTTCAACGTTGCTACGACCTGCTGCATATCCTCCGATAATAATGTTGTTACCGATTGTAATTGTTCACTGACAGATTGTTGCTTGCTGGTATTTTCCGCAACATCTTGCATTGAAACGGCAACTGCCATTACCGATTGATTTACTTCTTGTACACTCGCTGTTAATTCTTCTGCAGTTGATGCAACCACTTCCGTTTCATCAGAAACCGCTTTCATCATATTTCCTAACGCTTGGACTGAACCGTTATAATAATTGGCCATTTCTCCAAATTCATCTTTTGTCTCGATGGATATAGTTTTCGTTAAATCCCCATTTGCTAGATTACCTAAATTATGATTAATATTTCTTACTTCACTGCGAATATATCTCGCAATAACAAGTACGAACAAAGACATTAAAACGACTAATACCGTACTTACAGCAAACTGTTGATAAGTCATCTTTTGTTGCGCACTAAACAGTTCCTTCGTTGGCACAAGTAATACCGCTTTCCATGGCATGCCGTTAACTTGCTGATATTGCATGAAATGATCTTCACCATTAATTTTTGTCTGGATCAGGGCTGTATCATTCCCTAACTGTTCAAGTGAAATATTTAAATAGTCTTGAATCGTTTCTGTATTGACTTTTTCTTTATCAGGATGAGTTAAGAAGGTACCTTTGTCATCAATTAAAAAAGCATATCCACTTTCTCTAATTTTGATATCTGACACAATGGACTGGATCGAATTTAGGATATAATCCCCCGTAATGACTCCGATTGGCTTCGAATCATCTACCACTTGAACACTAAATGAGATGAACATTTCCCCTAATGCCTCATCAAAATAAGGTTCTGTATGGTTTACTTGATTAGAAGTTAATCCTTTCGTATACCATTCTTGTGTATAAAAATCATAGGAAGGTTCTTCATAAATATCGGTATAAACAGCCTTCCCCTCATCTTTATATATATAGGGGCCGAATATTTCTCCATTCGCGACCTCTTTTTCGTACCATAGTCCCATTCCGTAGGTTTCTTCATTTAAGGGAAGGATTTGCTCTACTAAACTTATGAAATTTTTTCTAGTCATTAAAGTATCTGATGATTCCACAGCTGACTTCACACTGTAAATCAGTTGATTATGTGCATTAACTTTGTTTTCAACGGTATAAGTTACATTGTCGGCTAATAAAGACATTTCACTTTCAACCATTTTTTCGATTTCATTTGAAGTAATCTGATGATTCATGATTGCCATACCGATTAAGAAAATAGCAACAATAGGTATTAGTATTCCGATTTTCATAAAAATTCTCATATTACCTAATATCTTTTTCATAAATCTGTCTGACCTCCCTAAGTTGTATGTTTATAATGCTACTTATCTACTACAGTAAAGCGAAAAAGAGTATCTAATTCGACTTTACTATAAAACATCATTAGATGTCTATTTCCTTTTATCTAATATCGGGATGGTATTGGGGTCGTTTTGTCTTAGGGTGGTTTAGGCATTAATGTAAGAGGTGGAAATATCGGTGGGCATTGTATGATAGCCTTGGTTTATTGAAAGGAGTAAAGCTGTAAAGGCATCGGTTGCAACCCGATGCCCTTATACTATGCATACTTAGTGCATGATTCATCTTACGCAGCAAATTAATGTGCATTCATTTCATCTACGATTTCTTCTCCACTCAAACTAGAAGGATAATAGGTCGGCCAGTTTTCTAATTCTTTTAAAAGCGTGTCATGGTCTTCATCTCCAAAATAGATGTGGTAATGGTCTGCTTTAGTTGGATAAATACTATGATCGCTGAATTGGACATGTGCGGGTACGCCATCTGCTTCCCCAACTAAATCAAATAAAAAGCGAACTCCTCTTTTTCCTGATTCATAAGTCAAAATTTCGTATCCATGGTACTCATATTCTCCCGTCTTTCCTTCTCCATTTTGATAAAAGGTTATCTTACTATCTTGAATAACGATGCGTTCAATGTCTGTTTTATATCCGGTGGAATAATATGCCTTGTACTCTTCAAAGGTTTTATCTTTTTTTGTTTCGGCTTTATTATGTAAGACCTCATCCAAACTTCCGTCCAACAAGTACGGATAGACCGATTGCCAGTCCCCTCCCCAATCCGATAAGGCCCGGTCTTTAATCTCGCTATCTTCAAATATTCCTGCATATATTTCTTTCTGTTTCTCATCTCCGTGATGATGATTGGCATGGCTGTGATCGTGGGCATGATTATCGTGGTTATGGTTATGGTCATGCTCGTGGGCGTGCCCGTGCTCGTGGTCATGGTTATGCTCATTTTGAAGATTACCTTCTACAGGTTCAGAAGAAACTGGAGCCTCTTTAATCGGCGCTTTCTCGTTGTCTTGACAACCTGTAAGCATGGCACCTAATAGGCAAAGCACAGCTATGGATTGGATAAGTTTTTGTTTCATAAATAAATTCACTCCCACTATAAATTAATATTTTCTCGCTCTTTCTCACATTTCCTTAGAATTTTAACATTGACTACCTCGAGAGGTGGATATAACGGGAAGTTTATTGAATTTATTTCCTTTCGGCAGTGTGCGGGAACAGAGATTGGAATGGATTTTCCAAAAAAAAGTGGTTTCCGTATGATCGCACCTTGGATATCCACAACACTTCCTTGATGGTTTACCCTCCCATGTCACACGGGGTCTATGCCCTTACATTCCTTCGTTCTACCTCTCAAGGGGTGGACGCCGTTTCTCGCTCCTTTACTGGGTCGTTGCCCTTATGGAATAGTTCCTGCGGCTGATCCGTGCTTCCATTGTCTCTGTATTGATCCTAAGCATATAGTGAGTCTATCGACCTGAACGTGATTGATTTAAGCAGCCAACTGAAGCTGAGTCCGGCGAACCGGTCCTAAGACATCAGCGGCATTGTATACGATTTTCCTTGTGCCTAACGTGTGTAAAATGCGAATCAGTTTTCCACAAAGCGCCACAATAGACTGTTTCTTTTTCAACGGATTGACCTGACGCTGCGTATAATACTGATGCATCGCTTTAAACTCCGGGTTCTTTGCCACCATGGGCAACACGGCTCGGAAAAGTAGTGCTCGAAGACGTGATCGACCTCGTTTGCTGATCGTCGTTCGACCCTTTTTCTTTCCAGAACTGTTTTCTCGCAGGTTAAGTCCCGCGAGACGGATAATCTGTTGACCGTGGCTATACCGAGATAGGTCACCGGTTTCTGCTAGGAAGCCAGCAAGTGTCGTGATTCCTACACCCGGAATAGTGAGCATTTCCTGTGTGCCAGGAATCTGTTTGAGTAATAACTCCACTTGATTCATGATCTCTTCCAGTTGTTGTGTAAATAAGGCGTACTGTTGCATCCAAGTGTGTAACTCTAACTTAGCAGCAGTGGTACCTTCTGTGAGTCCAATGGATTCAGAGGCAGCTTCCACAAGCTTTTCAGCTCGCTTTATCCCTACGGCTCGCTGTACGTCTTGCTTCCATCGCCCGAGGATCGCAGTGGCGCCAAGGGCTACGATCTCTTGCGGCAATGGAAACTCAGTCAACGTGACGAGCGCGGCTTTGCCCTCCCAGCTCTTAAAAACGTTGTTAAACTCCGGGAAAAACCGATCGAGCCAGTTTTGAATCCGTCTTTGGACTTGCCCCAAACTGACCATCGTTTTCTCACGCATATTCATGAGAATTCTCAAATCTGCGTAAACGCTAGTCGGTAGTTGGGGTTCGGTATAGTGACCGTTACGGACAAGATCCGCAATCACTTTGGCATCCTTGTAGTCATTTTTAGTCTGGGAGTTATCCTCCAGTTCCTTGCTCTTATGCACATGATGAGGATTCACGACCACGATACGAATGCCCTTGTCTTGCAAGAACTCAGCCAGGGGAAACCAGTAGTGTCCGGTGGGCTCAATGCCAAACACAATATCTGTTTTGGCGTACTGCCTCTGCAATGCCTTCATCCACGATACGAGTTTCGAGAGTCCCTTACGGCTGTTTTCAAATACACAGTCTTTGCCAAGCTCGATTCCGCGAAAATCGATCGCTCTGGCAACATGGGTGTCCTTTGCAATATCTGCACCGACAACCAAGGTTTGATCTGTAATGTCCAAAATGCGTTGATTCTGTTTCTCTTTTAGCTTATACTTCATTTGAGCGTCCTCCTTCTAATTAGGGCAGTGAATGGTTCGCATTCCAAGACCCAGCATACAGGAGGCGCTTTTTTTGTTCAAATCTCATATTAATTCATTACAGGAATAGCTCCTTCTTCCTTTTTTACTCTAATCGTAATGATTACTATTTACCCTTTGCGAATATACTATGTTTTGAATTTAATGTCAATATAAATCGTAATAATTACTATTAAAATAAAAAGCAGACTAACAAAAGTAGGCTCTGCCATCCGTGACAGAACCTAGGTTTACAGATTTACATTCTGTTTTCTGTTATTCTTGAGAATCGTTAAGATAATATTGTAAGGACTGATAAGGGGACATTTTAATAGATTTCTTAGCAGCCTGCTTCACCCCCCTTCTATTCGCGAGGTATTCATTAGGGGACAAAACGTGAATCAGCTCATTAGCCATATCATCGAAGGAAGTCGGTTGAGGAACTTGCTCATGCTGAAGCAGCAATACATATTTTTTTAGAATAGACTTAATTTCATTGAATTGCTCCCCATTTAATCCATTTGCAATTATCCAATCCCAGAGACGATACTGTTCTGGTTCAAGTGTAATTTGACGCAACAAGTTTACGTATAATTCCAATCGCTGTACTTTTTCCTCTAAGGATTCAGGCAAATTGTATCACCTCTTTTATCTAATTTATTAAACCTAGAACATTCGGAGTAAGTTCTTCTATCCAATTTCCCTATGGAATTCCGGAAAGTTCTGTACGGCAATTTGACCTACCTTATTGATCATCGGTTATTCACCCCCTTTTCAATATCGATTGCCCTATAAGATGAATTAAAGAATGCCCTACATCCATTTCAATATTCAGCTTATATAAATGGATTTATACAGACTGTTGAAAAAGCCCCTATCTAGATCACATTACCGCATTAATTTGGTATAATATAGGTAATATATTGAAAGTGTGGTGCGCGAGTTGCCTAACATTCAACAAGATAGAAATCAAATTGAATTGGTTAGTATAGATATGCTTGTACCAAAAGATCATTTACTACGAATCATTGATGAAAACGTAGATTTTTCATTTATTACGGAGATGACTCGCCCCTACTATCACGGCACATTAGGGAGGCCTCCAATTCACCCGATTCGCCTTTTCAAAATGATGCTGATTGGTTATTTGTATGGCATTCACTCCGAAAGGCAATTAGAGCAAGAAATTAAAACGGACGTAGCCTACCGCTGGTTCCTTGGTCTAGGCTTAACGGATCCTGTGCCGGATCACTCGACGATTAGTTACAACCGTAATGTGCGATTCAAAGGATCTACCATTTTTCAAGACATTTTTGACGAAGTAGTCCGTTTGGCCATCCGTCATAACATGGTAGGGGGACGTGTTCTCATTACTGATTCAACGCACATCCAAGCTAACGCGAATAAAAATCGTTCATCGATGCAAGTTGTGACGGAAACGCCCCTTGAATATTTAAAAGAATTGGAGACAGCTGTTAATCAAGAACGAGAGCGTCATGGAAAAAAGCCGCTGCCGCCCGTGAAAAACGAAACGATTGAAAAAAAACTGCGAGTGAGTAACACCGATCCAGAAAGTGGCTTTATGAAGCGTAAAGGCAAACCCGAAGGGTTTTATTATTTGGATCATCGTACAGTCGATCACAAATTCAATCTCATTACGGATGTCCATGTTACCCCTGGAAATGTGAATGACTCAACCGTTTATATAGAAAGACTTCAAAGACAGATCGATACATTTGACTTTCACAATACGTTAGAAGCTGTTGCTTTGGATTCAGGATATATGACGCCCTACATATGCAAAAAAACAAGCGAGATGGGTATTTTCAGTGTCATCGCTACTCGTAATGCCCCTACAGCAGAGGGGACTATACCCAAAGAAGAGTTTTCCTATGACCCGCAACAAGACGCTTATATATGTCCCAATGGATCTAAGCTGACTTACCACACAACCAATCGCAATGGATACAAAGAATATATGTCCAACCCTGACTTATGTGGCCAATGCCCATTATTGGATAGCTGTACATCAAGCAAAAATCGTAAACGTAAAATTCAGCGGCATGTTTGGGAAGGGTTTAAAGAGCGAGTAGAAGCGAATTACCGTAGCTCTTCAGGACAGATCTTGTATAAGCTCCGTTGTAAAACAGTTGAGCGAAGCTTCGCGGATGCCAAAGTGCTCCATGGGCTTCGCATTTCCCGTTTGCGTGGCCGGGAAAAAGTGCAGGAACAAGCACTGATGACTGCCATAGTGCAGAACATTAAGAAAATAGCAAGGCACCTAGCCAAGCTTTTTTCTCGTACAAACGGGAACTCACCTTATATTTTAATCCTTTCGATTCTGGATTTCCGTGGAAAGTATGTTTTCTTGCATAGAAAATCAATTACTTCAACAGTCTGATTTATAGTAGTTAGTTTGTACGGTAAGGAAGAAAAAGTAAATTTAAATGTATTTCATGTCCTTAGAAGAAAGCAATTTGCCAATCATAGCCTGGAATCTTGAATTTAGCTGCATCAAATCCATCTAAACTCCTGAAACATTCGTTTGGAGTATTATTAGATACATGAAATCCAGTTAGTGTACGATAACTTCGTGTACGATAGTTTTCTCTCAGAATAAGCCTCTTAGGGTGCGCACATCTCAGGATACGCTCAGGGTACGCCTCTTGGAATACACCTCTTGGGATGCACGCTCATCATCTATATAGTAATGTAACAATTCCATAGTATGGGGAAATTTACCCTCTACACATACAAAAAAACAAACCTCTTGCATTTCTTATCATTTTGTAATACATTAGTTGAGGGGTCAATCATTGACCCATCAATTAATGAGCTATGCAATGCAATCCAATGCAATTGCAGCATACTGTTGAACGCAGGGCGAGCTCATTGGTTACCGCACCCAGGAGGTTATTCAATGAATTGCTCAGCTAAAGATCAAGAGCGTATTTTGTTTCTGCTTAAAGACTTCTGCAATCAGATTGGACCGAAGTTTGAACGTAGTGCCCAGATGAGCTTGTCCCGCTATGAGCTATTGTATCAGCTATACCAGACGGACGAGATGAATCAATCCACACTACAAAAATCGGTCAACATTGATCATGCAGCTGTTACTCGCCATTTGAAACAACTTGAAGCTCAAGGAATGGTGGCGAGACGCAGAAATCCATCCGATCACCGTGAGACCTTCGTCAGCCTGACAAAGGAAGGACGGGAGCAGATTGTTAGCTGCAGCACGGAAAAACGCAGTTTTGTCCATCACATGTTCCAAGACTTCAGTTCGAAGGAACTGCATGCATTAACTGACATGCTGACGCGCATTCAACAAAACATAAGTAAATATTAGATTTATAGGAGAGGATGAAGCCATATGAATACAACCCCTACTAAAGATTTCAAAGAAATCGTATTAGGACGCCGTTCCGTGAAAGATTATGATCCAACCGTAAAAATCAGCCGCGAGGAAATGACAGAGATTTTGGCAGAAGCAACGACCGCCCCCTCCTCAATTAATATGCAGCCTTGGCGCTTTGTCGTCATTGACACACCTGAGGGTAAAGCCAAAATGGCTGAGCTGGCGATGTTCAATACGAACCAGGTCAATACTTCTGCAGCTGTTATCGCGGTCTTCGGCGATATGAATTGCATCGAGCATGCCGAGGAAATCTACGGAAAATCCGTCGAACTGGGCTACATGCCTGAAGATGTTAAGGAGAAGCTGCTCAGCTCCTTCAAACCGATGTATGAAACTTTGCCCGAACAGACCATGCGGGATATCGTACTCATTGACGCGAGTCTCGTATCGATGCAGCTCATGCTCGTTGCTCGCGCTCATGGCTACGATACCAACCCGATCGGCGGATATGATAAGCAGCAAATTGCCGAAGCCTTTGGCCTCGATAAGGAACGTTATATCCCTGTGATGATTATTTCCATCGGCAAGGCAGCCACTGAAGGCCGCCCATCCTACCGCCTGCCTGTTGAGGCAGTAACGACCTGGAAGTAATCCGCCATAACATATAATTAAACCGCCCGATGGGCGGTTTTAGTTATTTATTGAAGTCACCTTTTGGGCGATCATTTTAGACATCGCGTGCTTATGAGGGATGCCGGAGGAATTACAGTCAAATACGATTTCCGAACTCTCTTGGATAAGCCAGTCTTGGTAATGTCCAAGCAACTCGCCGGAATACCACTTATACGCATTGGGTTCCTTCTCCGGAGGCGGTGCAATAAACGGCTTATTGACGAATACATTAAGGAAATGCATGCCGTTTTGATTTGTAAACTGCTTATAGTTTTCGAATATTTCTTGGCGAAACTCCGGTTTGATGTAATGAAAAACACCACTTGCAAAGACGACGTCAAAATGGCGATCTAAACGATAATCTAAAATATCCGCTTTGAATACATTCACTTCTACTCCGCATTGATCGGCCAATCTTTTCGTTTTCTCGATACCGGCATCAGAAACGTCGAAGGCTGTAACCTCATATCCATTTCTTGCAAAGAACACGGCATCTTTACCTTCCCCACAGCCAATATCCAACAATTTCACGGGCTTCGTAGGCGGCATCCGCTGCAATACCTGGTAGCATTCTTTGTTGGGCTCAGTCCCCCAGTAATAATCCTGTGTTAGATATACTTCCTCATAAATTGTAATCGGTCTATTCTGCGAGACATAACCAAGGAGCTTATCAATACTTACTTCCAAGGTTCTTGAGAGCTGAGGCAACAATGAAATATCCGGCATAGTCTGAGCATTCTCCCACTTGGATACAGCTTGAAAAGAAAGCCCAAGTATTTGGGCAAGCTCCTCCTGAGTAAGCCCTCTTTCTTTGCGATAAATATTTATATTTCTTGCTAATGTTTCTTTCATTTTTTTCACGCCCCTTTGTATAACCTCAATTTTATTGGGTATTCCTGGAGGTTACAATAACTTTGTATTTGATTTTTTTAATCATTCAACTGCCAGTTGAACGACTAGATTTACCTGATGGAGAGTATGTGGGGGTACCGCGTGGAGCGTAGTGCAAAATAATGAGCCATTGACAACACCCGATAGCTGAATTAGAATAAATTTAACAACCATCTAATTAGATGATTATTAAATAATGAATCGTTAAGGTGAGGTGTCCTGATTTGCAGTTAGACAAGGTGGTAACCTACCACAAAGCACTCGCCGACCCCACAAGAATTCGAATGCTAATTTTACTGGCGGAGGGCGAACGAAATGGGCAGGAGCTAGCGAAGAAGCTTGGAGTAACCCCGGCTACCATTACCCATCATGCCGCAAAGCTGCGTGAAGCGAGCCTCATTAACGAACGCAGGGATAAGAACACGATCTTTTTCTCACTAAATCATTATTTTCTGAAAAATAGCGCAGACGCCACGGTTAATCTGATTCAACGGGCGTCCGAAGGAGGTACGAGTATGCTGGATGAGCAGCAGCAGCGCATGAAGGAATCTGTTATCAAAAACTTCTTTTCCGCTGAAGGTCGTCTGAAGAGCCTTCCTGCCCAGCTTAAGAAGAAGTTGATTGTATTGGAGTACTTGGTATCCCGCTTGGAGATGGGGCGCAAATACACCGAGCTAGAAATCAATGCGTTCATCAGGGAATATCACGAGGATTTTGCCACAATCCGCCGGGAATTCATTATGCACCAATTTATGTTTAGGGAGAACGATATTTATGAATTGAACCCGCAGGAGATGTGGACGAAGTGGGAGAGCCTTTCGTAAGTATCCAGACTTCTCAGCGGTGACATTTATCAAAGTTATAACAGCAGAAAAATAAAAGCGGGCGCACATTTTCATGCACCCGCTTTATTATTGCTTCTCAAGCGTACAACAGTTCCAGGGTGGAAGCTGTTAGTTACTAAGCTCTTACCCGCCCCACTTACGGAAGCACATTCCCCGCGGCACGGTAAATGTCATACCATTCCTCACGGGTCAACATAATGTCGGCGGCTTTACAGCAATCCAGGATTCTCTGCAGATTCATCGTACCCGTTACCGGCTGCATCTTCGCAGGATGACGAAGCAGCCAAGCAATGGCAATTGTCGTATTGGAAACCTCATACTTGGCGGCGATTTCATCGATTTTTTGGTTCAACTCCGGGAACTTCTCGCTACCGAGGAATACGCCTTCAAAGAAACCGTATTGGAACGGCGACCATGGCTGAATCGTAATATCCTGTAATCGGCAATAATCCAAAATACTACCGTCACGGCTCACTGCAGCATGATTCTCCATATTGACGTTAATTCCATTTGAAATCATATTCGCATTCGTAATGCTCAGCTGGAGCTGATTGGCGATGAGCGGTTGTTTTACATGCTTCTTTAGAAGCTCGATCTGCATCGGATTTTGGTTAGAAACCCCAAAATATCTTACCTTACCGGAGCTCTCCAACTGATCAAAAGCTTCGGCAACCTCTTCCGGCTCAACCAAAGCATCCGGACGATGTAGTAGAAGCACGTCAAGATAATCCGTTCTCAATCTTTTCAGGATACCGTCCACCGAATTTAATATATGTTCCTTGGAGAAATCGAACATGCCCTGGCGAATACCG
The DNA here is from genome assembly GCF_003931855.1 of Paenibacillus lentus. Classification (NCBI taxonomy): domain Bacteria; kingdom Bacillati; phylum Bacillota; class Bacilli; order Caryophanales; family Paenibacillaceae; genus Paenibacillus; species Paenibacillus lentus. Next base: position 4,512,848 of record NZ_CP034248.1, read on the forward strand.
CATTTGGACTGCAGGATGACCTTCTCACGCACATCATCATTCATTTGGATTGCATCAGCAAAAATCTCCTCGCATTCGCCCCCGCCGTAAATATCCGCGTGATCAAAGAAATTCGCACCTGCTTCGAGCGCCGTTTGAACAAATTTCTCCGCCGCAGCTTGTCCCAATGAATTAATACGCATACAGCCGACTGCAATTACTGGCACCTCTAAATTGCTAGTTCCCAGCTTCATCGTTCTCATGATTCATATCCTCCTTGTCTATCCCTTTTGAATCATTAACTTGTATTGTACAATAGAATCTTAAACCTTAAAGTTAACTTCAAGTCAAGAGCTTGCTACCTATTTTGAAATTATGGAAGGGAAGATTCGCGATGAGCTACTCTATTAAACAAGTTTCTGAAAAAACCAATTTGCCCAGTCATACTTTGCGCTATTATGAAAAAGAAGGACTGCTGCCGTTCGTGAAGCGCACAGAAGGCGGAATTCGCCGCTTCTCGGACGATGATTTGGACTGGCTCGGACTCATTTGCTGCCTGAAGGAAACGGGCATGCCCATCAAGCAAATTAAAGCTTTCGTAGATTTAAGCATGCAAGGCGCTGATACATTAAAGCAGCGCTGCGAAATGTTAACCGAGCATAAGAAAAGCGTTGAAGCGGAAATCAAAACGATGGAAAAGCATCTGCAAAAAGTATCGAAGAAAATCAACCATTTCACCACACAGTATGAGAAGCACACCCGCCAGTAATTGATTTCCAGCCAAATAAGCTTCATGGAATAGATGAAAAGCATAGTTTTTTACGTATATATTCAATCGTTTAACCACTGATTTCTTTCATCTCTTGTTGCTCTCTAGTAATGAGAGATTTTTCTCCCCTAATCACATAATCCTCCCCCTTCATACAATCTCATCTACCAATTACAATTATAGGTAACTGTTGCCAATAGACTCTTTTTTTGCTGAGATATGGAAAGTCCTTCACACTACACCACTGCCGTTCTGAGCTACCCTGGGATGCTTATCATCTTCTCTCATCCCAGTGATAACTAATATTCGGGACGACTTGCTGATCACTCTATGAAGCTCTATGAAGGAGGTGATAGACTCATAGATTATTTGTTCTGCACACAGCATGTACTATAAAACAATGGGAGAAGAGGTGGATTAAAGTATGACACTGCGAAAAAATTTAATCTCAAAAAGCGGTATCGTGCTTTTAGCGGCTGTTGTAGTTTTATCTGTGTTTTCTTCACTAGCCTACGGGGGACAGAAGGCGGAAGCAGCCTCGGACTACAAAATTATCGGGTACTATCCTTCATGGGGGGCTTATGGAAGGAACTATAACGTCACGGATATCGATGCCAGCAAAGTAACGCATATCAACTATGCGTTTGCGGATATTTGCTGGAATGGAATTCATGGAAATCCAGACCCTACCGGGCCTAATCCGGTTACATGGTCTTGCCAGGACGAAGTCGGTGCGATCAACGTTCCGAATGGCACAATTGTACTGGGCGATCCCTGGATCGATGCCCAGAAGGCGTTCCCTGGCGACACCTGGGATAAACCACTCAAAGGAAATATTGGTCAACTGATTAAACTGAAGCAGGAGAATCCTGGGCTGAAAACAATTATTTCCGTCGGCGGCTGGAGCTGGTCGAACCGCTTCTCCGATGTGGCAGCAAGCGCCGAGACCCGCGAGACTTTCGCCAATTCAGCGGTGGACTTTCTTCGCAAATATCAATTTGACGGGGTAGACCTGGACTGGGAATACCCGGTTAGCGGCGGCCTTGCCGGCAATAGCGTCAGACCCGCCGATAAACAGAACTATACGCTATTGCTGCAAAAAGTCCGTGAGAAGCTTGATGCTGCAGGCGCGCAGGACGGCAAAGCCTACCTGCTGACGATCGCTTCTGGTGCCAGTCCATCGTTTGCGCAAAACACCGAGCTTGCGAACATCGCTGCGATTGTCGACTGGATCAACATTATGACCTATGACTTCAACGGCGGCTGGCAGACCGTCAGTGCGCATAATGCTCCTCTCTACTACGATCCTGCCGCAGCTAGCGCAGGAATACCGAATGCCGCTACATTTAACGGAGCAGCGGGCGTGCAGGGCCATTTGGATGCAGGCGTTCCAGCCAGCAAAATCGTGCTGGGCATGCCGTTCTACGGACGCGGTTGGGCTAACTGCGCTTCTGGCGACAATGGACAGTACCAAAGCTGTTCCGGCGTTTCGAACGGAACATGGGAATCCGGCATTTTCGATTTCAGCGACTTAGAAGCGAATTACATCAACAAGAACGGATACACCCGTCACTGGAACGACATAGCCAAGGTGCCTTACCTTTACAATCCGTCAAGCCGCATTTATATTTCGTATGACGATATCGAATCCTTCGGCCACAAGACCTCCTTCATCAAGGACAAGGGATTAGGCGGAGCGATGTTCTGGGAGTTCAGCGGAGATCGGAACAAGACACTCCTTAATAAGCTGGCGGGCGATTTAAGCACCGGTTCGGGCGGAACAGACACAACGCCGCCGACGACGCCAACGAATCTCCAAGCGACTGAAACAACTTCGTCAAGCGTCAGCCTGGCTTGGAACGCATCAACCGATAATGTTGGGGTAACAGGCTACAAGGTCAGTTATGGTACCAGTGAAGTCAATGTTAACGGAACAAGTGCTACAATCAGCGGACTTACTCCAAATACGGCATATACATTCACTGTGTCGGCACGGGATGCCGCTGGCAATATATCCGCTCCAAGCAGTCCGCTGTCCGTCACGACAAATTCGGGCGCTAACGACACAACGCCGCCGACAGCACCAACGAATCTACAAACGACAGGAAAAACTTCATCGAGCATTAGCCTGTCTTGGACTGCGTCTACCGATAATGTTGGAGTAACAGGCTATACCGTCAGCTATGGCTCCAGCGAACTGAACGTCTCTGAGACGAGTGCCACGATCAGCGGACTTACTCCAAATACGGCATATACGTTCACTGTGACGGCGCGGGATGCGGTCGGTAATATATCGGACAGTGCAGCGATTACGGAGACCACCGAGGCAGACGACCAAAGCGCTGCTCCTTGGGCACCGAATGTTAGCTACAAAGTGAATGATCAGGTTACTTACGAAGGCAAGACGTACTATTGCATCCAGCCCCATACCTCCCTTCCAGGCTGGGAACCGGCAAATGTCCCTGCTTTATGGGGATTACTCTAAAAACAGCAATAAGGGACTGTCCGAAAAGTAATTAATTAATACCCTCCCTAAAAAAACAAACGCCTAAGAATGCTGGTTATACGGCATTCCTGGGCGTTTGCTTTGGGTTCAATTAACTCAAAACGGACTTTCTAGACAGCCCCTTGGTTGTCTGTAAATCGCTCTCTCCAATATTCGGACCGAACTACATCAGAAAGCATTTCCCCTGTTTGCCTTCATTCGCTTCAGCTTCCCGTACAGCCGCGTCAACCTGACACAGCTCAAAGCGCGAACGCGGCGGCAGCAGTGATAGTTTGCCTGCCTGCACTAAAGAAATCAGTTCCCGAAAAGTATCCTGCCAGCCTTGAGCGCTAACTGCCTCATTCCAATGACGCAGATGAAACATAGTTGCCGATGCGTTTGTTCTACGCTTAATTTCAACCCAATTTAAAGAAATTCCTGATAGCAGTCCTAATGTCACGAAAATACCATTTCCCCCTACGCAGCAAGCCAGCTCCGTGCCTGGCTCGCCGCCAACCATATCTACAGCAGCATTCACACCAAGTCCGCCGGTCAACTCCATGATGGTTGGCAGCAAATCAAGCTCGTTCTCATTGATCACCCTCATTGCCCCAAGCCGCAGCAGCTCCTTCGTATGCCGATCATTCCTCGTCACAGCGATGAGCCGAACACCGAAACAACGACTTAACTGGGCAAAAATTCGACCAAGCGAAGAACCGCACGCGTTGACAATGAGAACATCGCCGGGCTTCAGCCCCAATATTTGACGACAAATAACCCAGGCGGTAACCGGGTTAATATATAGCTGGGCCGCCATATCATCCCCGAGGGTATCCGGAATAGCAATCGCCCAAGCTGCTGGCGCCTTAACGAATCGCTGCCATGTGCCCTCTCCCCGCAAGGGCAGTACGCGTTTGCCGATAAGCTCTTGAGGAACGTCCTCGCCCACAGCCTCAACGATGCCGACGCCTTCATACCCTGGAATACCGGGCAGCGAAATTCGATGCGAATAAGCGCCACCAATCGGAATCAGGTCAGATGGGTTAATTGGCCGGGCTGTCATTCGTACAAGCACCTCACCGCGCTGGGGAGCAGTAATGCTCCGCTCCTCAACCTTTAGGACATCACTAGGACTTCCAAAGCGGTAAAAAGTGATATATTGGTTATCCACGCAAATGCCCCTCTCCTCTAAGTATGCAATTCTAATAAATTACACTGGATATTTTTGATAAAATTTATATTTTCTTAATATCTTTTCAATATATAATTAGAATCTCCTGCACGTCCCTGATACTTCATACCATATGTCCAGAACTAAGTTTCTCTTACTGAACAACCTTGGCTGGAGTGAAGCGAACGCCCTAATATTGTAATTTTAGTTAAATAGATGAATAACAGCTGATAGTTGTCGACATACTACAAGGTTTGTGTTATCGTAAAGTAATAAGGCATTTCGCTATACAGCGAAGTGCCTTCACGTATATAAGCATATATTAACAATTAATGTAACCAAGGCGGTGATGTCATGGTGCTCTTTATATCCCCCGCACAGGGGGCGAAATCAATGTTCACGGACGGATAGAGATTTTGGGAGCACAGAATATTATTGTTGAAATATAAGGAGTGTTGTTGTAATGAGAGCATGTTTTGCAGCGGAACTAAGATCACCATTAAATAAGTCGGGACTTAAGCGTCTACGCAGTGAAGGACGTCTTCCAGGCGTTATTATGGGATTAAACAAAGAAAGTGACATGATTCATATTTCATCACATGAGTTTCAACGCTGGTTCAGAAACGGAGGAGCAGGGCTACTGGAGGTTCAAGTTGGAGACTCCAATAAGATCCCGGTACTGCTCGAAGGATTACAGCGGGATGCGATAACACGTGAGTATATTCATGTAGACTTCCTCCGCGTCAGAACGGATGAACTCGTTCGTGCGAGAGTAACGCTTGATTACGTGGGTACCCCTAAAGGTACAAAGCTAGGCGGTATTTTACAAACGCAGAGCACATTCATCGAGGTCGAAGCATTGCCTCAAAATTTACCATCATCCATCACAGTTGATATTAGTGAGTTGGAGATCGGTGACTCACTTCTAGTTGGAAATATTGAACTTCCTCCTGAAGTAACGTTACTGTCTGCAGATAACGAGCTCCTGGTTTCGATAGTTACTCCGAGAATTCAAGCGGAAGATCTCGAGGCTGCGGAAGAATCAGCGGAAGAATAACATAGATAGGCAAGTGATGGCCGCACGCCCAGCATCATGCTGAGCGTGCTGTTATTTTATACACCACAGAGGTTCCAAGAATAATCCCCTTTCAGTATGCCGTAAATCTCAAGGTCGATTACACCTTTGCCCGACCATAGATGAGCTTGCCGTAGCACACCTTCTTTTTTGAATCCATTTTTGAGCAATACTCTTTTTGAAGATTCATTAGATGGCATCACTTCAGCCTGGATGCGATTGATGTCAGCGTTTTCAAAAAGAAACTTTACTAATGTCTCAACCGCTTGCGTGGCAATCCCTTGGCCCCAATACGACTCTGACAAAAAATAACCGATCGTCACCATGTTCACCTTCTGATTAAAATCAAAGGCCTCCAAAATGCCTACCAATTTGCTATCATCCTGCCTTCGGAATATCCCCCATTTCACCCGGGATCGTTTCATAAAATCCCGATCGAAATGTCCGATCATCAATTTCACCGTCTCTTTATTATGCTTGGGAATAATGCCACAATACTTGAACACGTTGTCGTTGCTATAAATGGAATATACCTCATCAAGATGACTAAGCTCGATCTTCTTCATGATCAGGTCGCTGGATGCCAGCACCGGAAATGAGTCAAAAATTTCGTGAAGCTTCATTGCATCTCCCCTTTTCCAACTATAGTACTTAGCTCCAATTATAATCATCGGATGGCGGATCGGCAAAAAAATTTGGTCAAGCCTTGAAGTTTTTCGATCGTTAGACATAAGAAAGAATGGGTATAAAGATAATTAAAGCATCAGCATATCTTTGCGAAAGGGAGGCTACTATGAAACTGACACCCGAGCAGCGAGTAGAATTGCATGAATTCAACAATCTGACTAAGTCTTTAAGCTTCAATATGTACGATGTTTGCTACACCAAAACAAAGGAAGAGCGTCAAGCCTATATTGAATACATCGACGAGCAATACAATTCCGATAGGCTGACTCAGATTCTGATGGCTGTTTCTGATATTATCGGGGCCCATGTACTCAATGTGGCTAAGCAGGATTATGTCCCGCAAGGGGCGAGCGTTACCGTTCTTGTATCCGAAGGTCCTGTCGTGGAAGTACCAACGGAATCTTTTGAGGAATCGCCTGGGCCTTTGCCGGACAATGTAGTATTGCAGCTCGATAAAAGCCACATTACCGTCCATACGTATCCCGAATATCATCCAAATGAAGGAATCAGTACGTTTCGAGCGGATATCGATGTATCGACCTGCGGAGAAATTTCACCGCTCAAGGCGCTCAATTACTTAATCCACTCCTTTGACACAGATATTATGACGATCGATTATCGGGTTCGCGGTTTTACGCGGGACATTAACGGGCATAAGCTGTTTATTGACCACGAAATCAGTTCCATCCAAAATTACATTCCAGATGAGGTCATCGATGCGTACCATATGATTGACGTGAACGTATATCAGGAGCATATTTTCCATACAAAATGCAAGCTGAAGAATTTTGATTTGAATAACTACCTCTTCGGCTATACAAAGGACAAATTGAGCAAAGAGGAACAGGCGGAAATCACCGATCGACTTAAAACCGAAATGGATGAAATTTTCTATGGCAGAAACATCTCATCTTGAAGGACTAAGAGGAACAGGGGGGGCTCTAAATCCCCTGATTCCATCCCATATGCAATTCTTCAGCTAGATACTCCTCATCACTAATTTATTTCCGAAAAATTTCCGGCCCACTGCGAGACCCCTTCATAAATGAATATAAATCTTCGATATTAATCGTAATAATTACAATTAACGAACAATAATATATACCATGCCCGCCCGTTGTCAATCGAGCTTGTCCCCCAAATATAATGAATTTATGTTCTGAACCATGGCCTCCAATAATACTAATTATTGTAATTAAGATAATTCTATGAAATTTTAAGGAGATTGCTATGAACCCAATAACTCAATCCCGTTGGCTTTCTTTGCTGCTTCCCGCAGCCTTTGTGTTGGCCTGCCTTATTGTTGTCGTTCCCTCTCTGCTGGCCTTACCAATAATCGACCTAAATTACATTCACCTGTTCAAAACAAGCTTTATTGGTATTTTACTGGAGGCACTCCCTTTCGTTATCATCGGAGCTTTGCTCTCCTCCCTAGTTCATCTTTACATTTCCGAAAATACGCTAAGTAAATGGATTCCGAAAAATCCAGTCACCGGCATTTTATTCGCTTGTACATTAGGCTTAATATTTCCCGTATGCGAGTGTGGAATGATCCCCCTGATTCGCAAGCTCATTCAAAAAGGCATGCCCGTATACATCGCAGCCGTGTTCATTCTTGCAGGCCCGATCGTGAATCCCGTCGTGTATGGTGCTACCTATATGGCCTTTAGGCTCCATCCTGAAATGGTATATGCCAGAATGGGACTGGCTTTCCTTGTCGCAGCCGTGGTCGGCTGGATGGTATATGCCACTTGGAATGCCAATCCGCTCAGAGATAGATCCCTGTCTCCTCCTGCTGCCCACAAACATAACTGCAAACATAATCATGGGCACGATCTGCAGCACGATAACAATCATAAGCACAACCACAACCACAACCACCAAGAACCCCATCAGCAGCACACTCTTTTGCACAATCCCACCCCCGATACACATCATCACGAGCATTCCCGGCAAGGCGGGAGGGTGACCTCAATATTCGTACACGCGGCTGACGAAGTCTTCGATATGGGAAAATATTTGATCATGGGCTGTCTCATTACTGCGGCCATTCAATCCTTCATTCCAAGAGAAAGCCTGATCGCTATCGGCGGCGGCCCAGTCAGCTCCTATGTTTTCATGATGGGATTCGCGTTTTTATTGTCCCTCTGCTCGACCTCAGATGCTTTTGTAGCTTCCGCGTTTACGCATACGTTTTCTTCCGGTTCCCTGTTAGCCTTCCTCGTATTCGGGCCCATGCTGGATCTCAAAAACGTCCTAATGCTATTATCCGTCTTCCGAATCAAATTCGTGCTCTATTTCGCTTTTCTCATTTGTACCGTCGTGTTTATCGGCTCAGTTATCGTGGGCAAGCTCTACTTGAGTTGATGATGATTTCAATATAAAGGAGGGCTTATTATGAAATATGCTCAAAGGTCCCAGCGTCGACAGCAGCTAGCAAAAGCCTTTATTCTGCTCGCCTTCGCCTTATTTATCGCCCATTTAACCAAGACCGGAGCTCTGCATTATTATATCGCGCCCAAAATGGAGCCCTGGATTCGCTATAGTGCGATCCCATTGGCGATCATGTCCCTGTGCCTCGCCTGCCAAGCCCTGTCGAACAAAGACGCTGCAGCATGTGGCTGTGAACACCATCCCTCAACCTCCAGATTAAAAAATGCCGCTGCCTACACACTATTCCTTTTCCCGCTATTGCTTGGCATGATTTTGCCGGATTACGCCCTGGGAAGCATGGCTGCCGACCAAAAGGGAATGCAGCTCACCTCTCCTGTTTTAAACTCGGAGCATCTGAATGACATCTTTATTTCTCCGGACAAATACAATGAAGAATTCACCGAGCTGGCCAAGAAGTTATATTCCGCCGAGATCATCGAAGTTAAACCGGAAATTTACTCTGAAACAATTGGGGCCATCGAGCTATTCAAGGACAAATTCAAAGGTAAAACCGTAAAATTGAGCGGCTTCGTTTATAATGATCCCAGCCTGGACCATGAGCGCGAGTTTATTGTGGGAAGATTTCTCGTACAGTGCTGCACCGCTGATGCCTATCCCTTTGGGGTGGTCGTGAACTCCGATCAGCCGCTGCCCCGATTCCAGCAGGATGCCTGGATTGAAGTACAAGGCACGCTGCAGACGAAAATCCTTAACGAGAAGGAAATCATCGCCATTACGGCGGACGAATTACGTGAGGTCCCTCGCCCTGACACGCCCTACGTCTATCCGAATGATCATCCACTTGAAGCTTGGGAGTAGACATGAGCGAATGGCCGCTGCTTCGTGACTCGTACTGCACATGACCCTCTCCCCCTATCCATGCAAAAAAGCTGCTGCAATATACACGATGCGTAGATATGCAGCAGCCTTTCATTGTCCCCCTATTAACGTGATTATCGTCTTAAAACTTACCCGAGCACGACACGGTCGTCGGATAGCTTGTGACCACTGATTCTCTCGAATTCGCCAATCAACTCTTCCATGGTCAGCGTCTTCTTCTTTACTTCATTCACATCGAGAATAATGCGGCCTTTGTCCATCATGATGAGGCGATTGCCAAGACGTATAGCCTGCTCCATGTTATGCGTCACCATCAGCGTTGTCAGCTTCATCTCCTCCACGATGCTTTGGGTAAGCTTCGTCACCAACTCGGCCCGAGCCGGGTCAAGCGCGGCGGTGTGCTCATCCAGCAGCAAAATTCGCGGTTGGGTGAAGGTCGCCATCAGCAGACTGAGCGCTTGACGTTCTCCCCCAGACAGCGTGCCAACCTTGGCCCGCAGTCTATTCTCCAGGCCAATGCCCAAACGGCTGAGATGATTGCGGAACATACTGCGCCTTGAGGAATTGATACCAAGACGCAATCCACGTCTTTTGCCCCGTGAGTAGGCCATCGCCAAATTTTCCTCGATCGTCATGTTAGGCGCAGTCCCTGCCATCGGATCCTGGAAGACCCGGCCAATCCAACGGCTTCTTTGATGCTCGATCAAATGGCTGACCTCACTGCCCGCAATGCGGACCTCGCCGACGTCAGGTTTGAGCACTCCAGAGATCATATTCATCAGAGTAGACTTCCCGGCGCCATTACTGCCAACTACAGTAACGAAGTCACCAGGCTGCAAATGTAAGCTGACGTTAGCGAGCGCAATCTTCTCATCCGGCGACCCGGGATGAAACAGCTTAGATACATTCGATAGCTGCAGCATTAACGCCCACCCCCCATACCTACATGTTCACCAAGCGACTCTGTAACCTCTCTTGAACGTTTCCGGCCAAGCGAGCGCTGCTTCGATGCGCGTTGCACGGACGGAAGAACCAAAGCAACGATGACGATCACAGCGGTAATCAGCTTCAAATCCGATGATTCGAACCACGGGACACGCAGAGCGACAGCAACGACCACACGATAGACGATCGCACCTATGATTGCGGCGAGCGTAGCAAAGAATACGGTTCTCGCACCTAGTATCGCTTCACCGATAATGACAGAGGCGAGCCCGATGACGATCATACCAATTCCTGACGTGATATCCGCAAAACCAGACTGCTGGGCAATCAGCGCACCCGACAATGCTACGAGACCATTCGACAAACTTAGTCCAAGAATAATCGTATAATCCGTATGAGCGCCAAAACTGCGAATCATTCGTTGGTTATCGCCAGTGGCTCGAAGCGCCAGACCAAGATCCGTTTTGAAGAACAAATCCAGCAGCAGCTTGATCACAATGACTACAAAAGGCATTAACCACAGCGGGGAGATGAAGCTAAATATCGTTCTCTCGCCAAGCAGCGCGACGTTCGGCTTGCCCAAGATCCGCATATTAATCGAGTACAACGCGATCATCATCAATATCCCTGACAGTAACCCGTTAATGCGGCCTTTCGTATGAAGCAATCCCGTAAACATACCGGCGATAATCCCGCCGAAGCAAGCGAGCAGGGTTGCCGTTACCGGGTCTGCTCCTTTGGTAATCATAACCGCAGCGATGGCGCCGCCTGTCGTAAAGCTTCCATCCACCGTTAGATCTGGAAAATCCAGAATCCGAAAGGTAATATAAACTCCAAGCGCCATCAGCGCGTAGAGCAGGCCGGATTCAAGAGCTCCGATTAACGAGTTGACCATGATGAGTACCTCCTAAATGATTGAAACCACTAGCCTATTCCAGCAAGTTGTTCTCCTTATCGTTAACCATGTCTTTCATAGCATCGGTAACCTCGATTCCTTGCTCGGCGGCTGCCTTAAGGTTCAGAATCAGGTCAAGCTTATCCGGGAAGGTGATCGGCATATCGCCGACTTTCTTGCCTTCCTTTAATACTTCAATAGCCATTTGCCCCACCTGGTAGCCATGATCATAATATTTAAAACCAACTGTGGCAAAAGCCCCCTTCTCTACCGTATCGCGGTCGCTGGAGAAGAACGGGATATCATGCTCATTCGCGATTTGAATGATTGTGCTGACTGCCTCGACAACCGTATTGTCAAGCGTCGTATACAAAGCATCAGCGCGGCCAATCAACGATTCTGCCGCCTGCTTCACTTCAGACGTGTTCGTTACCGGCGCTTTAATCAGCTTGATGCCATGTTTCTCAAGCGCTTTCTCCGCATGACCAGCCATAATGACGGCGTTCGGCTCGCCCTGGTTAATGACGACGCCAACTGTCTTCACATCCTTGAAGTTCTCCGCGATAAAATCCATTAGTTTGACAATGGCTTCGGGGTTCGTGTCGGATGCTCCCGATACATTGCCGCCTGGCTTTTCCAAATTGTCGACCAGTTTGGCATCCAATGGGTCGGTAACGCTGGCGAACAGAATCGGTGAGCTCTTAACCTGACCTACGAGCGCTTGAGCTGGAGGCGTAGCAATCCCCAGAACAAGGTCGTATTTATCTCCGGCAATTTTTTGCGCAATCGTCAGGTTATTGGTTGGATCTCCCTGTGCGTTATTATAATCGAGCTTCAGGTTCTCACCTTCTACGATGCCTGCGTCCTTAAGCGCTGCGAGGAAACCTTCCCGAGTCGCATCGAGAGACGGATGCTCAACGATTTGCGAAATTGCGATTTTATAGCTCTCCTTGCCCGTATCCGCCGGAGCACCTACTTCTGCGTTGCCCTTATTTGACGCAGCCCCGGAGTTGCTGCTGCCGGCATTATTGCTGCCGCAGCCGATCACTGTAACAAGCATAGCAACAATGGCCAATAACACCCCTATTTTCTTTTTCATTTCAATAACCCCTCTCTTCAATAAATAATAGATCCCCATAAAGATTTAGGCCACGAAAGCATGATCTTGCTAACGCTTTCCCATATGAAAGTGATAAAGCGAAAAATCATGACTGGGCTTCTCTTTTTGAAGTAAAGTATTATTCCTATCTTAAATGGAGGTTTATGGTACGTCAATTATTAAATATCGGTCAATTTTCGTTTATCAAGTTCGGTTATACGTAAAAAAGGACTGCCCGCTTATTTTGTAGAATAAGCTGCAGTCCTCCTCCAAAAATCCATGCGCGAAGCACAGATTGTTGCACCTAAACAATTAATCGCGAATTACTGTAATCCAGCCTTCAGCGTCCACATGCACCTTCGCCCCTAAAGCTTCAGCGATAAAACGCAGCGGTACATACGCCTTGCCGTCTTCATGAATGAATGCCGGTTCGGATAATGTTACGGCCTTCCCGCCTACCTTCGCTTGCTTGGAATCAACAGTCAGCACGATTTCCTCTAGAGTAATATCGTCGATGATCGTAGCCGTTTTCGTTTCCTTATTCCATTTGATTTCAGCGTCCAACTCAACGGACATATAACGAAGCGGTACAAAGCTGGTACCATTCTTCTTGATTACTTCATAATAATCTCCCGGATAACCGACCAACACATATTTGGAAGTGATCTGCATTTGTTCGGTCAGCAGTTTGTGAATGATTGAACCCGGCTCAAAATTGCGCAGCATCTGTCCCGGAGTAATCTCCTCATCGGCAACTTCCAGTTTGCCCGCGCTCAAATTCACTTGATCTATAGCTACATTTCCGCCAACATTCCACATTTCGGATTCACTGCGCACCGTGAATGATTTAATAGGTACGCCTTCACTTTGAGGAATTGCTACCGTAAATTCCATGTTCTGCTTGCGCGTGTTCAGGCTGCTATCGAAATACAAGTCCATTTTCAACACAGTGTCCTTACCAAGAACGGTATTCAGTTCAGGCATTTCTTCGAACAAAGCATCAACTTTTTGGTCGTATTCCTTCAGTACCTCGGCCAGCGATTCTTGTACTACTCCATACATTGCCGCAACGGCAAATTCTTTGGAGGAAGCTGGGCTGTCGCCAGACGCATCACTTCCAAATGTACCGGTAAGAATCGGATAGAAGGTATCATAGAATACCCCGATAAGCTCCTTCAAACCCTCTTCGTCTTTCGCCGCATTCGTTATAAACGGCTTCACTAGCTTCACCAGCTCGTCACCACGGATTTCCACATGCAGCTGTGTCAGGCTAAGCGATTCATCGTTAACTTTCTCCTGCACTTTCTTCACAGAAATCGTGGATGGATTCGGCATATGCTTCAACAGAAATCCGGCAGCCTTAACGCCGAACTCTTGCGCCTGCTCATTGTATTGCTCCAAGTCAATATAATCTAAAGACGCATCCTCTAGAGATATGTACAGCGGCTGCTTCGCCCCTTCAAGCTGAATGGCCATCCCTTTCTTGTCCATGGAGATATGATATGGCAGCTTCTCTCCGGAGTAATCGACCGAACCTTTGATCGACATCGTAGAAGCATCCTGAATTTTAGCATGGTCAACAATTAAAGAAACTGAATTGATCAGATCAATAATTTCCTTATCTTCTGCAGATACCTTATCCGCTGGTACGACTTCAATCGAAACCGATTGTCTGGATTCACTGGCTTGGACTTCCAAGTTGCTCAACAAAGCTTTGTTGATATCGAATCCCCCTACCGCCTGACATCCTGTAAGGAAGACTAGCAGCAACACTAGTGGCAGCGATAGCCATTTACTCATTTTTTTCAAAATAACATTACCTCCTCTATAATTATATATTCTATTATCCTGTATCCCTCTCACCTTGTAAATAAGAGAAAACAATGAGTTGACATGTGTTGGCACAACAGCTGCAGCTTCATATATGCTATAATGACATCGAAACATCAACCACAACACAATTGAAGAAGATCCATGCAACACTGCATGCGAGAGGTTCGTGAACTCCCTCTATAAAAAACTACCGGCGCTCTGCGCTTGTTTGCCGTGCCCTTTTGAGGACTCGGTATGTTTTTTCATAGTGTTCCAGTTCAAGAACTCTCTTTCTTCTATGTAAACGGTGCGCCTCGCACCCTTTATCTAAATTCAGAAGAGGAGAGGTTTTTTTATGCTTCAACACGAAAAGTCCGTTGTTGTATTCAGCGGCGGCCAAGACAGTACAACTTGCCTCTTTTGGGCTCTGAAGCAATTCCGTGAAGTCGAGGTCGTGACCTTCGATTACGGCCAGCGCAACAAGCAGGAAATCGAGTGCGCCCGCGGAATAGCCGAAGAGCTTGGGGTCAAATTCCACCTGCTCGATATGAGTCTATTGGCTCAATTAAGCCCGAATGCAATGACACGCCATGACATGGACATCGTCCATGAAGACGGCGAGCTGCCCAATACCTTTGTAGAAGGCCGCAACCATTTATTTTTAAGCTTTGCAGCTGTTCTTGCTAAAGGAGTTGGAGCAAGGCATATTATTACCGGCGTATGCGAAACGGACTTCAGCGGCTACCCGGACTGCCGGGACGCCTTCGTCAAATCGCTAAACGTAACGCTGAACTTGGCGATGGATCATAACTTCGTCATCCATACCCCGCTTATGTGGCTCGATAAAGCCGCCACCTGGCAGCTTGCCGATGAACTTGGCGCCTTTGACTACATCCGGGAGCGGACGCTTACCTGTTACAACGGCGTAATCGGCGATGGCTGCGGGGAGTGTCCTTCCTGCAAGCTAAGGCTTGCCGGTATGAATGCCTATCTTGATAAACGAGCAAAGGGGGAGAGCTCATGAGCTTTGTCCCTGGCGAATTTCGCATCGTTGACAAGCTGCAGAAGCTGGGAGAGGACATACCTCATTCCGAATTAAGATACCATAAGAGACGTGTGCTGGTAAGTAAAGAATTTACATTTGATGCTGCACACCATTTACATGCTTATGAGGGCAAGTGCAAAAACTTGCATGGACATACCTATAGAGTTATTTTCGGCATTAGCGGCATACCGGATGAACTTGGCCTCACGATCGATTTCGGCACGATCAAAACGATTTGGAAGCAGGAGATCGAGGGATATCTCGATCATCAATATTTAAACGAGTCGCTACCGCTAATGAATACAACGGCGGAAAATATGGTCGTATGGCTGTATGAGCAAATGGAACAGGCGCTTCAGTCCGACGCTTATCGTTCCTCTTCTCTGCAGGCCAGAACGGAATTCGTTCGCCTGTACGAAACACCGACCAGCTATGCTGAAGCGAGACGGGAGTGGATGAGCGGTGAGTAATCATCAGCAGCCTATCCCTGTCCTAGAAATATTCGGCCCGACCATTCAAGGGGAGGGCATGGTCATCGGTCAGAAGACGATGTTCGTCCGCACCGCGGGCTGCGACTACCGCTGCTCCTGGTGCGATTCCGCTTTTACCTGGGATGGCAGCGCCAAGGATGACATCCGGCTGTTAACAGCCGAGGATATCTATGCCGAGCTGTGCTCCCTGGGGGGAGATCGATTCTCCCATGTTACGCTGTCCGGCGGCAATCCCGCTCTCCTTGGGGGACTCGGTACGCTAGTATCACTGCTTCATGAGAGGGGATTCATCGTCGCAGTAGAGACGCAGGGCTCCCGGTGGCAGGATTGGCTCGCGGAAGTCGACGAAGTAACCCTGTCTCCGAAACCGCCGAGCTCGGGCATGACGACCGACTGGAATATGCTTGACGAGGTGACCTCCAAGCTGTCGGCAAGACCTTATCCTTTGAAACAAAGCCTTAAAGTCGTTGTCTTTGATGATGAGGATTTAGCCTATGCCAAAGAAGTCCATGTCCGCTATCCGCACATACCTTTTTACTTGCAGGTGGGCAACCCAGATGTGAAAAGAATGGATATCCAACAGCATACTGCAGATCTTCTGGAGAGATATGAGCAGCTGATCGACCAGGTTGTCTCCGCCCCAGAATTGAATAATGTGCGCGTGCTCCCCCAGCTCCATGCCCTCGTTTGGGGAAATAAACGCGGCGTGTAGTGTTTATAAGACTAGATACGATCTAATTATCAGGAGGATTTATAATGACTGGAAGACAAAACGATGAGCTTCAGGATTTAACGCTGCTCGGCAATCAAAATGTGCAATATTCTTTTACTTATGATCCCGACATTCTCGAGAGCTTTGATAATAAACACCCGTACCGCGATTATTTCGTAAAGTTCAATTGCCCGGAATTTACAAGCTTGTGTCCGATTACCGGACAGCCTGACTTCGCTACGATTTATATTAGTTATATTCCCGATATCAAAATGGTAGAAAGCAAATCGCTGAAGCTGTATTTGTTCAGCTTCCGCAATCACGGCGATTTCCATGAAGACTGTGTAAATATCATTATGAATGATCTGATTAAACTGATGGATCCAAGATATATCGAGGTCTGGGGCAAATTTACACCGCGAGGCGGCATTTCAATCGACCCGTACTGTAACTATGGGCGTCCTGGCACGAAATACGAGAGTATGGCTGAGCAGCGTCTGATACAGCATGACATGTATCCGGAGAAAATTGACAACCGGTAAGGTACACCCAAAATCGTAACCGAATACCGGAGTTTCAAACGGCTGCAATCTGTTACAATGGTATAAATAGTTGAGTTGAAATGATTGCAACCTATTCCGGAGGGAGAGACTGCCTTGAAGCCGAAAGTATTCATTGCCCGCAACGTTCCGAAAGAAGTGGAAAACTATATCGCTAAACATTGCATCTATGACAAATGGGATCGTCCAGAGCTTATCCCGAGAGACGCACTGCTGGCCAGTCTGTCCGATGCTGAGGGACTGCTCACCTTTGGCGGCAAAATAGATGCAGAGCTGCTTGATCACGCCCCGAAATTAAAAGTCGTCAGTACGATGAGCGTGGGCTACAATCACTTTGATCTTGCGGCGATGAAAGCCCGCGGCGTCATGGGGACCAATACGCCCGACGTATTGAATGAAACCGTGGCCGATTTAATATTCGCGCTGATTCTAGCTTCGGCCCGCCGAGTTACCGAGCTCGATCGCTACGTGAAGGAAGGACAATGGAAGCGCGGCAACAACCAGAATTTATTTGGCCTAGACGTCCATCACAAGAAGCTGGGGATTATCGGTATGGGCGGCATCGGGGAAGCCGTTGCCCGCCGGGCAACATGGGGGTTCCAGATGGAAGTCCTGTATCATAACCGCAGCCGGAAACCAGCCGCTGAATCGGAGCTTGGAGCCACCTATTGCTCAATGGACAAATTGCTTCAGGAAGCCGACTTCATCGTCCTGATGACGCCGCTGACGCCAGAGACGCAGCGCCTGATCGGCGAGCGGGAATTCGGACTGATGAAGCCATCAGCGATCTTCATTAATGCCTCCCGCGGGCAGACTGTGGATGAGCAGGCTCTCATCAGCGCATTGGAGCAGAAAACAATATATGGCGCAGGTTTAGACGTTTTCGAACGGGAGCCTATATCCCCAGATAACCCTTTATTGAAACTGCCTAATGTTATTACCCTGCCCCATATCGGCTCGGCAACGAGCAAGACGAGATTCGACATGGCTATGCTCGCTGCGCAAAATATGGTCGCTGCCCTCAACGGCCATATTCCGCCACAGCTCGTTAAGGAACTGCGGGCTTAAGGATACCTGGCATTTGCATATCATAAAATATAGGGATGGAATAGGAGTCAACTCCCAATCCATCCCTTTCTTTGTTCTGCCTACTATTTACTTCTCCTCCAGCCCTAGAAGGGAGCCGAATCCACAGGCATCATGTTTCGATTTTTCCATAATCGTCACCCTATACACTACGACGATTGCTCCAATTGAGACCTTCGCTTGCCTTGCGGGGAAATGCGATCATTCGGCATGATGAATACGACCAGGATGGCTAGTCCGGCGGGAATCAGTGCCCACATAAATGTATGGGCAATAGAGGTGGACAGAGCCGATGTTATTTTCTCCAAAATCTGCGGCGGAATTTGCACCCTCCGCTCCGGGGATAATGCTTCCCTCAAATCGCCGAAGGCTTCCGCGGATACTCCTGCTCCTGCGCTCTCTCCACCAAATGCCCGCTTCATTTCATCAGCAACTAAATTTCTTTGTACTATCCCAAAAATCGTAATTCCCAGAGTCATCCCCAACGATCGCAAGAAGGAATTGGTGGATGTGGCTGCCCCACGCTGACGCATATCGAAATGATGAACAGCAGCCATGCTCAGCACCGAAAAGGAGTAGCCTACCCCAAATCCGGTCAAAATGCTATAAAGCGTAAGCAGAAACCGGGTAGTTTCATTTGTAATCGTGCTTAATGCAAAAATACCGCTCACAAAACAGAATACGGAAATAAACATGATCGTCTTATACGATAGCCGCGTAGATAAAAATCCACCTAACATACTACCTATAACCGATCCAATCATCATCGGCATAAGTATCATACCCGAGTTCGTCGCAGAACCCCCAAATACGCCCTGTACATAAATAGGGATGAACACTGTCGCGACAATAAACACACTGCCGTAAAGCAATGCGAGTGCGCTGCTCGTCGCGTAAAGCCTATTCCTGAACATATTAAATGAAATAATGGGCTCCTCCGCCTGCGTCTCTATGAACAGGAAAGCTATAAATAATACGGTAAAGCCAGCAAACAAGCTTAGGATTACGGTTGATCCCCAAGGATAGGTTTCTCCACCTAGTTCCAGCGCAAACATCAGACACACGACGGAAGCAACAAGCGTAAATGCCCCGCCCCAATCGATGCGCTGCTCGGAACGCAACAAGGATTCGCGATAGAAGACGATTATTAATCCGAGACAGACCAGCCCAATCGGCACATTGATCAGGAATACCCAATGCCAGCCTAGTCTATCGGTAATATAAGCACCGAGCAATGGGCCAAATATGCTGGAGGTTCCGAACACCGCCCCGAGCAAACCCGTCATTTTACCGCGCTTCTCCAAGGGAAATATGTCATAAATTATTGTAAAAGCAATCGGCATCAGCGCCCCGCCGCCAATCCCCTGGATAGCTCTGTAAATGCTCAGCTGCATTATGCTTTCCGCCATGCCGCACAGCACAGAACCAACTAAGAACGTAATAATCCCGAATATAAAAAAACGTTTGCGACCGTACATATCGGAGAGCTTCCCAAATACTGGAGTACCGGCCATAACGGCAACCATGTACGCCGAGGTTACCCATACGAACTGGTTCATTCCGCCAAGCTGCGACACAATCGTACCCATTGCCGTCGTAACGATCGTATTATCCATGGCTGACATTAGTATCGCCAGCATCAGACCGATTAAGATGAGAGAGGTGTTATCCTTCTGTTTCATATTCAAATTAGGTATGCCCCTTTAACTTTTTCAAATTTTGTTACTTGCTTCTGTTGTTTATTTTATTGGAAAAAGACGGAATGTAAAGCTTCCGACAAAAATTTGTAATACGACAAAGTACGAGTCTTACTTACAAATATTGTAATAATATGATACAATTGAACCGTGATCACAGCCTCATCCATTTCAAGCCTGGCATAGATTATCCTTATCATGAGGATGTCCTGAAAGAGGACGTCTTTTTTCTTGAAAGTATTTATTACCTATATCGTACCCGCGAAGCGATCTAAATCTCATCTTTTATCCTAGAAATGAATAATTACGTTTTAAAGAGAGGGAGGTTCACGATAATGAACTCCAAATGGACCATACTGGAACAAAAAATGCGGGAGGTAGGCATACAGACGTTAATTATAACCGATCCCAAACATGTCTATTACTTGACAGGCTTTCTAAGCAACCCTCACGAACGATTTCTGAGTGCCGTATTCTCCATCGGCAAGCAGCCCTTCCTGCTCGTTCCCGAGCTGGATGAAGAAAATGCCCGATCTGCTGCAGACACCATGGCAGTCGTAACGCACAGGGATACGGATAACCCTTATGAAGTATTAAAAAATAATCTTAAATGCTCCGTCGGCACGATCGGCTTTGAAAAGGACCATATGTCGGTTGCCCGATTCGAGCAGTTGCAGGAATCCCTGTCCTTTGCCAGATATTTAGATGTTGGCCCATGGCTTCGCCAGCTTCGCAATCGCAAATCAAAGGAAGAAATCAGCAAAATTCGACATGCCGTGGCCCTTATTGAACAAGTGCTGCTGGAGACCCTGCCCCATGTAAAAACTGGCATCACAGAAAATGAACTTGTCGCAGAAATCGAATACCTGATTCGTAAAGTAGGCGCTGAAGGCCCGGCCTTCGATTCCATGGTGCTGTCTGGAAAGAAAACCGCTCTTCCCCATGGAGTGCCAGGCCATCAGCCGATAGCAAATGGCGACCTGCTGATGTTCGATATCGGACTATATGCTGACGGTTACGCATCGGACATTACGCGCACCTATGGCGTTGGACACTTGACCGAGCCGCTACAGCAAATGTATAATACGGTGCTCGCCGCTAATGAAGCAGCAATCCAGGCCATTAAGCCCGGCGTATCTTATGCCTCGATTGACAAAGCTGCCCGCGACGTCATTGAGGAGGCCGGATACGGCCCCTACTTCATTCACCGACTCGGGCACGGTCTCGGGATCGATGTTCATGAATTTCCCTCCGTCCATGGGGAGAATGAGCTGCTTCTTGAAGAAAGCAACGTATTTACGGTCGAACCCGGGATTTACGTGCCTGGGGTCGGAGGCGTTCGCATCGAAGACGACGTTGCCGTAACCGCTACAGGAGTAGAAGTGCTAACTACACTCCCCAAAGAGCTTACTTATTTATAACACCGCAACCAACCTGAAGCAGGGGTTGTCCAGAAGGTCAGTAAAAACGGACTGCTGGCAACCCCTATTTGTAATAGTAATCTATTTTCTGCATTGAATACAGCAGCGTGATTTACCGTTCAACTAGCAGCTGATCGCGATGCTCCGGCAACCGGATGGACATGTCAGGCTACTCCACTTATGCTTCCTCCCTCTCCTCTTGATGGAAATTTCTGGCGATGTATAGAAAAGGAGTACCCGCTGCGGTCAATACAAATTTCACGACATACGTCGTCAGCAATATTTCCGTCCAAATTTGCAAACTATATTGCCCCGCAAAAGCAATCGTACAGAAGATCAGCGTATCCACAAAAGAACTGATCAACGTACTGCCATTGTTACGAATCCACAGCTGTCCCCGGCTCGGATAGAATTTTCGAATCCAGGAAAACAACCGGACATCCAGAAATTGGCTAACGAAATATGCCGTCAAACTGCCGAGCGCAAGCCTTGGCATCCATCCAAAGATCCTCTCTAAAGAAGAGTGGGCCAAGTCCTCAGGCTGAGGCGTAAATACTAGTGCCATCTGCATCAGGATCGTCGTCATAATCAGGGTAAAGAAACCAAACCACACCGCTTTCTTAGCTTCGCCTCGGCCGTATTTTTCATTTAGCAAATCACTGGTCATGTATAAGCTAACATACATCGTATTGCCGAGGGTCATAACAATTCCGAACATTTCAATCGTCTTCACCACTTGAATGTTGGCAATGACCGTAGCAACGCCAATCCAGGCATAAAGCCCCTTTTTGCCGAACCAGCGATAGCATATCAAGAAAAATGCGAAATTAACGATGACGAACAAAACACCCCATCCGAGGTTATACATCAGACTTCCTCCCTATTTTTGAATTCATATGAGTGTAAAATGAGTGTGAAAAACGTGAAAAATTACTGGAATAAAGAATGTTTTCAAAAACCTATTTTCAAAATGGGGGAACTTGCTATAATATATGACTAATGAACCAATGGTTAATAACTTATCTAGGTTTATGGAAGGAGGGTTCTAGCAATAAGTATTGACCTACAAGGAACACATAATTTTAGGAGGAAATAATGTCATGCTCGGAATCAAGCACTCAATCAGCCGCAAATTCATGACAACCTTTACCGTTGTCATCATCTTATCTTCCCTATTGTTTAGCATCAGCTTTTATTTCGTATCCATGGGGATCATCAACAAAAACGTTCTGCCCCAGTTTGACAAGGTTCTACATACTAGTACGCAGGATATTTATCGCAACCTTAATACAACGATGTCCCTCCAACTGCTCAATGGGGGAGAAAACTCCCGCTTTGGCGTAGAAGCCTACTTAACGAAGAGTGTGGAGGATTTTCAATTACATACAGTTTATCTAGTTCATCTTCAAGATGAGCAAGCCACAGTCATTGCGACCAGCTCCGGCTCTACCCTAGAAACCTCTGACACCATAGCCATTCAAGATGCGATGAGGCAAGCATCAGCTGGCAAAATAGCGATTAGCGAATTATACCAGGACCAATTTGGCTACCATAAGACGGCTTATCTCCAGGTTCCAGGAAGTGATCTGCTGTTGGCCGTCGGAATAGATGCTACCTTTATCAAGGAAAAGCAGACGGAAATTTTATGGATCTGCCTTGGCATTACTGCCGTAATTATATTTCTCGGCATTACCGCAGCCTATATGGTCAGCAAACGAATTACTAAGCCAATCAGGAACCTGGCACAGGTCACGGAGAAAATGGCACATGGCGATTTCCGGCAAACGATTGAGGTTCAAGGCCATGATGAGTTAGCCCAGCTGGCAGCAAGCTTCCGCACCATGACAGAGCAGCTTAAAGGAATGATCACCAATGTCCTTCATACTTCCCAGACGGTCGTTAATACATCAGACAACTTGCTTGCATCCGCACAAACCTTCGAACAATTAATTTACAGCTCAAATGAAGCTACGCAGCAAGTGGAAGCAGGCAGCTCTACGATTGCCACAACTGCTGCAGAAAATGCGAGAGCCATGGAGGAAATTTCTGCAGGCATTCATCATATCGCGTCTTCCTCGGCAGAAATCACCGAGAAAATTGGGGAAGCATCGGATAAAGCCATATCAGGCAACCAGATCGTTCATGATGCTGTCACTGAAATGCTCCAAGTCGAGGAAGCGGCCATGGAATCCATGAACCATATTTCGCTCATGAACGAACGCTCCGCAGCGATTGCCCAAATCGTTGGAACGATCATGGAAATCAGCAAGCAGATTAACATTCTAGCGCTCAACGCTGCCATTGAATCAGCCCGTGCCGGTGAACATGGAAGAGGCTTTGCAGTCGTAGCCGAGGAAATACGCAAGCTCGCCGAGCAATCCCGCATCGCTACGGACGAAATCGGTGACTATCTTCTCGCCATTCAAGATGAAGCCAGCAACTCTGTACGTGCAATGCAGCGTGTCAGCGATGAAATCCAATCTGGAACGTCTCGCGTTAAGAGCGCAGAAGAAGCTTTTTCTCAGCTGGCAGCATGGATTCAAAACATTAACTTGACCGTACAATCCATCTCTTCTTCCACCCAACAGGTCTCTGCAAGTGCAGAAGAAGTGACAGCTTCTGTAGAAGAGGCAGCAAATATCACCGCGAAATCCCTCGTCACGATCGAGGAAATTGCCCATAACTCCGCAAAGCAAGCGGACGAAATCAATGACCATGCCAATGCCGTGCGTAACCTGCATGAAGGTGCACTTTCCTTACGTGAGTCCGTCCGTCAATTTATCATCTGATAAATCCGTACAAATTATGAAAAGTAATGCCGTGCTATGGAATAATAGCACGGCATTACTTTTTATCTGCCAAAAATAATAACGGCAGCCAATAGCACCACTGCCTCTAACCCTTCATTCAAAGCACCATACACATCACCTGTTAATCCGCCTAATCTCTTGCTGATCCTAGCCGCCGCCAGCGTGCCGACGAAGCATACAATACACGGTACGATCAAATAATAAATCAAGAAGAGCATCCAGGAAACAGGCGGTATCAGCCACCAGGCTACTAGCGTCAATCCGAGCGCCGATAGCAATAGAGCGACTATAGTTGAAATGGTGATATCACCTGCCGTCTGCCCATGAAAGCGCTCCGCAAGTCCCTCGCCTTCCCGCGCCGTCGGCCAGACTTTTAATGCATAGGTCATAAACCAGCGGCTCCACACGGTTGCCATCAACAGCGCGGCGCCTATGTAGACAAAACCAGAACCTATTAAGGTTGCCAGAAGAGACATTTTAAAGAGAAGGAGCAATACGCAAGCAATAACTCCCATAGCGCCGACTCGACTGTCCTTCATAATCTCCAGCATCTTCTCCCTGCTGCGATAGCTAAGCAGCGCATCAGCCGAATCCATCCAGCCGTCAAGATGCAGACCCCCGGTCAGCCAAATCCAAGCCGCAAGTGTAACAACTGCCGCGGGCATCGGCGGCAGAAGCCAAGCGGAGAGTGCAGCGACCACGCTGAGCACAGCGCCGATGGCGAAGCCCACGAGCGGATAATGCTTCACACTGCGCCTCAGCACCTCTGGCGTGAAATCCACTTCGAGCGGAACAGGGATTCGCGATAAAAACTGGAACGCCGCCGCAATCGGCCGATCCTTACTTTTATTGCGGTTCATGCTTCTGTTCATAGCTTATACTCCCTGCTCTTTAGTTCGATCGGAATGCCTGCGGTAACGAGAAATACCTGTTTTGCGATTGTGGCTAAACGCCGATTCATGACGCCGGCCAAGTCCCGATATAGCCGCCCCAAAGGATATGCGGGAACAATGCCACTACCCACCTCGTTGGTCACCACCACTATAGTTCCGTTATAACTGGCGATCGCTTCCATCAGCCGATCTATTTCCTCCATTGCCTTGGCCTCACCATCCGTTTGCTCGCCAACAGAGAGCAGAACATTAGACAGCCACAGCGTCAAGCAATCGATCAGTACAGCTGGAGAGGGTTCGACTTCAGGATCAGAATGCGCTGCCCCCATCGCCTCCCGCCCAGTATCGCTTAGCTTCGTCAGCAAATCGCCTAGTTGGAGCGGCTCTTCGATCGTCTCCCAACTATAATCTGTCGTCTCTCGCCCCTGACGATGCAATGCTATCCGCTGTTCCATTTCGATATCGAAGGCTTGAGCTGTGGCGATATAATACGCCCTGCCAGCATGCTTCATGCACCAGCGTTCGGCAAAGCTGCTTTTTCCGCTGCGAGCTCCGCCCGTCACCATGACGATCACTTTGTATTCACTCCATTATCCATGCCAGCCGATGGCTCGCCTGAGGAAATTCCCGCACTTTCAAAGGTAGCCATTTCCTTCATAATCCGGCAGGCTCCATCAATCAAATGAAGCGCAAGGGCGCCTCCGGTTCCTTCTCCAAGCCGCATATCAAGCTCAAGCATCGGAGAGAGGCCAAGCGCCCGCAATACCTGAATATGCCCAGGCTCCTGCGAATGATGGGAAGCAACCATATAATTTACCGTCTCCGCGCATAATTCCTTAGCGATTAAAGCGGCTACACTGGAAATAAATCCATCGATAACGACAGGACAACGATAAGCTGCTGCGCCTAATATGACACCAGTTAAACCTGCAATTTCCAGGCCACCCACTTTGGATAGGACATCCAGTGGATCTTGGGCATCCGGTTGATTCAACGCGATAGCCCGCTCAACTACAGAGGCTTTGTGATGCAATGTCTGCTCATCGATGCCTGTACCCCTTCCCACACACTCCAAAGGAGCAATGCCCGTCAGCACGCTCATCACCGCAGCGCTGGCTGTTGTGTTGCCAATTCCCATTTCACCTGTCACGAACAATGTTGTACCTTTATCCACAGCATCCTTTACGACAGCAACCCCAGTCAATAGAGCGGCCTCTGCTTCATTACGGCTCATCGCTGGACCAGCAGCCATATTGGCCGTTCCCATTCTAACCTTACGAACAAGCAGATCCGGGTGACTCAACTCGGCATTAACTCCGACATCCACACACAGTACATCAGCACCTGCTTGACGGGCAAACACATTAATTGCCGCCCCGCCAGCCAAGAAATTCAATACCATTTGTGGAGTAACCTCAGCCGGAAAAGCACTAATCCCTTCCTCACATACACCATGGTCTGCGGCCATCACGATAATTGCACGCTTATCAAAGCTTGGCTTCACTTGTCCTGTGATTCCAGCAAGCTGAATCGCCAGCGCCTCCAGCTTTCCAAGGCTGCCCGGCGGCTTGGTCAAACGATCCAAATGCTCCGCTGCCGCTGCCGAAGCCTCCCTTTGCAAAGGCGATACTAACTTGATAACGTCTGAAACGGAATAACTCATTTTATAACCCCTTCCTCTAATTTCACTTCAGCACAACTAATCATTAACAGCCACTCTTCCTGCTAGATCCCGTGCTCGTTTCGCAACAGCAGTTGGGGTACCTGGCGATCCGGATGCATCACGGCATAAGAGTCCACTTCAAAGAGTGACTTCACTATTTCCGGGGCAATAATTTCACTCGGCTTTCCTCTGGCCACGACCTTTCCTTCACGCAATGCAAGCAGCTTATCACAATACAATGCAGCCAGATTCAAATCATGCATTACTGCAATGACGGTTAATTGTTCAGCCTGCTGCCAGCTGGAGATCAATTCCATAAACTGCATTTGATAGTGAATGTCGAGATATGTCGTCGGCTCATCCAGCAGGACGACCTCCGGCTGCTGCGCCATCACTTTGCCAAGTGCAACCCGCTGTCTCTGCCCGCCACTCAGCACATGCAATGGCTTGTTCTCCAGTCCCTGCAGGTCTAGGCGGTTTACGATCTCGTCAAGCAACGCCGCCGCACCGTCTCCCGTTTCTTGTCCCCGCCAGTTTTGAAAAGGAAATCTGCCCATTTCCAGAACCTGACGCACTGGAAAAGCCATCGGCGGCAAACCATCCTGCTGAAGTACAGCCAGCTTCCTTGACAAAGCTTTGCGTCCATAAGATGGAAGTGACTTGCCCACTAGCGAAATATCCCCAGCCTCCGGTCTCTCAACACCTGACAAGAGGTTTAACAGCGTCGTTTTTCCGCTGCCGTTGGGCCCGATGATGCCCCAGAACTCTCCCCGCTGAACATGCCAATCGACTCCCTTTAGCACCGTTTGCCGACCATAGGTCTTGCATACGCCTTGAACATGAATCATTGCAGCTCCTCCATTCTCCGCTTCTTATTACGATATAGCAAATAAGCAAAGAAGGGAGCGCCCACAAATGCCGTAACAACACCAAGCGGTATTTCTGTAGGGGCAAGCACCGTTCGGGCTGCAAGATCGCTCCACATCATAAAGATTCCCCCGCCAAGCGCGGAGAGCGGAATAATCAAACGATAGTCCGGACCGGTCATCAGTCTGATCATATGCGGTATGACCAGCCCAACAAAGCCGATCACCCCAGACACAGACACAGCAGCCGCAGTCATCAGAGTAGCTACCAGCAGTACAAGCACCTTGGTTCGATCGACATTCAGCCCGGAGTGAGCCGCATGACGTTCTCCCAATGCAAGCAGGTTCAAGCTACGGGCTTTACTCCACAAAAACAGCATTCCAATGACCAAATATGGGAGAAGGATGATCGTATACGACCATCCACGCAAACTTAAACTCCCCATTGTCCAGTACATAATTTCATTGATAGTCTTCTTCGACATTGCCGTTAAAAACGACACAATCGCCCCTAGAAAAGACTGCATAACCACACCTGACAAAATGAGGCTCTCAATCGGGATTTTTCCGTTCTCCCTAGCGAGCCACATGACAACAAGCAGTGTACATGCACCTGTTACAAACGCAACTATCGGGAGCGTGAATACACCGACCAACGAAAACTGCCAGCCAAAAAAAATAAGTGTGGCAGCACCGACCGCAGCTCCCGAGGAAACGCCCAATGTAAAGGGATCAGCCAGCGGATTGCGAAGCACACCTTGAAATGCGGCACCGGCCACTGCGAGTGAACCTCCGACTAACATGCCCAGAAGTACTCGTGGCAACCGAACCTGCAGAACGATCTGCTCTGCCGATATATCCCAATCTGATGTTATCAAGCTGCCGATTCCTGGCAGCTGCTGAAGCAAAATACCTATAATCTGGCCGGTGGGCAGAAAGACGGATCCAACGCCGATACAAATCAGCAAAGTAACAGCCAGAAGTATCATGCCCGCCACTGCGTATCCTGCCAATTTCTTCGTCATTGCGGGATCAATTCCGGATAAATGGCTTTGGCAATTTCAATTAACCCCTGAGTAACGCGAGGGCCGGGACGGCTTAATAAATTATCATCAATCCCAATAACCCGATCCTCCTTGACGGCCGTGATTTGATCCCAACCACCGCGAGTCTTGATCATTTCGCCGATCGTTTTATTGTCCTCATAGCGTATGTTCCCGCCAAATAAAATAACATCGGGGTTAGCCTTAATAATATTTTCTTCGTTAATTTCATTCCAGCCTTCAAGATCCGATGCTACGTTCTCGCCTCCAGCCAGCGTGATCAATTCATCCATATACTCGCCTTTACCGACCGTCCAGCCCGGCGAAAACTCAATGTATACTTTTTTGCGTTGATCCGGCGTTAACGTTTTAACAGCATCCAATACGAGATCGCGTTCTTTTTCCATTTGCCCTACCACTTCTTCAGCTTCTTTTTTCCGGTCAGTGATCTCGCCAATTGCTCTAATATGAGCCAGCGTTTCTTCCAATTTGTTCGGGTTGGACTGATAAACCTTAACACCAAGATCGGTTAAGCTTTTAACGGTTGCCGGGTCGATCAGGCTGCCCACCACCACAACCAAATCCGGCTTTGCGGCGATGACGGCCTCAACGTTAACCTGGGAACCGCCCATTCTTGGCTTATCCTTTACGGCTTCGGGATAATCGTCGTTGTCAGATACGCCCACGATTTGTTCATCAAGACCCAAAGCAAATAATCCTTCCGTCTCAGAAGGAGCCAGCGATACGATCCTTTGAGGAGCAGCCTCAAAAGTAAACTCCGCACCTGTTGAATCCGTCACCGTCAAAGGATAGGTTGTTTTTTGCGCATCGGATGCTGGCTGCTCCTGCTCGCTCTGTCCCGTTTGATTGCTCTGCTCCTGCTGGGCAGGTGTACTGGTTGCGTTATTGTCTTGCGTGTCCTTAGTGTCCTTGCCGCACGCTGCCATCACTACGAGTACAACTACTAAAACCAAAATACCCCAATAATGCCTAAATTTATCCATCCTTCTCTCTCCTTATCGGTATCTTTTAATACCCATAAATTTTAGCTATTAAATGGAAAATTGAGGGAAACAAGAAAAACCCCATCCGCTCAGGATCGGGCTACGTCTACAAGACTATACACACTGTTCAAGCATCCGGCTTGTCCAGTATATAGCTCTATCAGCAGAACGTCTTCCTTTCCTCGAAGGAACGTCTCTTCTTCCCGTAGGCAGGTCTCCTGACTCCAGGTTATCGATTCAGCTCGCCTTCCCATCCTCGAAGCTTCACTCCAATCCAGGCGTACTGCGCTGGCTATAGCGGTGATTCAACGAATGACAGTGGCATTATGAGCTTCATCCCTGTTTACAGTGGCGGGACCGTGCCGGAATTTCACCGGCTTCCCTTTTAACCCGAGACGTCAGTTGTGGATCAACTGCCGATTCGGGACCTACGGATTCTTTCCATTCATTTCACTAAGCATTCTAGCATTAGCGTCTGTAATGGATTATAGGCGAAAACCGCCCATCTGACAATCATTTATACCCTCTGCCGCGGCTCACATAACCAAATATGTCTAATGAAAGAACTTTTTCTGACCGTTCCGTAATCACGAATCATAAGGCCCGATCGAGTCAGTTCCTCCTCAAGCGGTTCCGTCGACACGATGACAGCTCTTTGACTAAAACGCTCTATGCTGCCCAGCATTTGTTGACGCTCCTCCGGAGAAAGAACGGAACATAAATTATAGGGCATATCCACGATAGCTGCATCATAAGGCTCGTTCACTTCATTCAGGTCACCTAGAATAACCCTTCCATCGTCATACCCGAAATGCCGTAAATTCATCTTCGCCCCCCGAACAGCCAGCGAATTAATATCCCTGCCTACAATATCGATCCCCATAGATAACGCCTCAACCATCACATTCCCCATCCCGCAGCATGGATCAATCACCTTCACGGCATGCGGATCAGGAACCGCTATGTTGACTAATGCTCTAGCTACGGGCGTACTGAGCCCGGTGGAATAATTGCGCGGCTTATTTTTATGACGAAGCCATACCGGCTCCGCTTCATGGAAAATCCCAATCGACCAATGACCACGGATTGAGATCAGCCCAAAAGTTATGTCCGGTCTGCGCATTTCCGCCTTGCCGCGAATTCGCCCCCCTATCTGCCGCTCGATGTCACGCTGCTCTTCATAGGTCCGTAAATCTCCCCGCTTCATACAGATAACTTTAAAGGTTCTATCATTCAAACGCAGCTCAGCGACTTGCGCTGCAATGCTGTCCAAGCTGTCTCCCGTGAATAATATATCCATTCGAGAAGAAATAAAGGGGCTTCGGCTCAGATCAATCTGCCTAGTCGTTTCTACATACCCTGCGCTTCCCGGACGCTGCCCAAACAAAGCTTCCAGCTCCATTTCACACAGCCGCCGCTCATTGTCATGACAGGCATAAATATAAATATACCGATCAATACCATCTCTACACATCGTGATTCATGCCTCCACCTTCATCTTCCTGGATTACGCTGTTTAAGCCCTTGGCTAATAACACCTGCACAGTAACCTCTAACTATTAGCCCTGGCAATCGTACCGGCATCATCCTAGTCTTCCCATTTCTGCAGCGCTTCTGCCAGCAGCCGATACCCCTCCAGCCTGGCTGTATAGTCAGGAATAGGCGAAACGATCAGAAACTCATGATTGCTATACTCATGCTGTAACTCCTTAAGCTTAAAATATACGCTATGCGGCATGCCGATAATGTTATGGAATGAACTTCGCCCCGTTTGGCCTGCAGTATTATCCAACACTTGCTCCCAGTGTGCCGCCTCTTCTTCCGTAGCAGCACATACAACGCTTACGGCAAGCATCGTCTTTGGCTCGCTCTGCAATGCGGTTGGCCTAAAGCTAGCTCGATAAGAGTCAAGTACATCAGTACCGTCCCGCTCACTCATAAAATGGCCGAAGACATAGCCCGTTCCGAATTTCGCGGCATATTCAGCACTCTTCATGTTCGTTCCAAGCATCCATACCACGGGTTCGATTTGCGGTTCTGGACGCGCAATTACAGCATGTCCATCATACTTATAATTGTTCTGAAGCAGCTCTAGTAACGAGCCAATCGTCTTCGGAAGCTCCGCGACCCGCTTCAGAAAATTGCCGCTCAAAGCCATAACAGCATGAGCTTCTCCCCCGGGCGCCCGCCCGAGCCCCAGATCGACCCGGCCAGGATAGAGGGCAGCAAGCAGCCGGAACCATTCCGCTACTTTTAGCGGACTGTAATGAGGCAAGAGAACAGCTCCGGAGCCAAGGCGAATTCTTTCCGTCTTGGCCCCGACATGAGCAAGCAGCACTTCAGGCGAGGAAGAAGCCAAGCCGGGCATATCATGATGCTCAGCCGTCCAATATCTCGCATAGCTCCACTTCTCTGCATGCTGCGCCAAGGCCACAGCTTGTCTCAGCGCCTCTTCATCGGTACTCTCCGGCAAGCGGGGTACCAAATCCAGTACACTAAGCTGTAATGGCATATGTGTACTGGCTGTTATAACCGGCATGCGCATCACTTCCTTATCGTTGTTAGTTCGGCTATTTTTGCCCGCCTATATATTTAGCCTCAGAATACCGCCAGCCTTCATCTGCGTATCCCAAAACCCCTTCTTAGGTAGCAGTAGAGAGGCAACGAGTGAGATGACACCGCCATGGGTAATGACCAAAATCCGCGCTTTCTCTCCAGTATTTGCCCGAGCATCTTGATTCACTATATTTGTCCATTCTTGAACTACCTCAGCAACCCGCCGTTCGAATCGTTTCCATGCTTCTCCCTCAGGCGGGATAACTGACTGCGGGTCGTCGATCCACGCACGATAATGCGGATCTTCCTTCAGCATCTCATAGGTCTGGCCTTCCCAGTGTCCGAAGTTCATTTCCCGCAGTCGCGAGTCATAGCTCGCTTGTCCGACAAGATCCGGTCTGACCCGGGCCAGCGTCTGACGGCAGCGCAGAAGATCACTGCAATATATAGATGAAAAGGAAATACCTGCCAGCTCCCGTTCAAGAGCGCACAATTCGGAAGCTTCATCGTCAAGCAGGGCCATATCCGAGTGTCCCTGATATCGCCGTTCCATATTCCAGCGCGTTCGTCCATGACGGGCAAGCCACAGCTCTGCTGTATGATCCCTTGGTTTTTCCAATCCCCATCACCTCCTGAGCAGCTTTATAAGTTATCGGAAATTGGCACC
Source organism: Paenibacillus lentus (assembly GCF_003931855.1). NCBI lineage: Bacteria > Bacillati > Bacillota > Bacilli > Caryophanales > Paenibacillaceae > Paenibacillus > Paenibacillus lentus. Next base: position 4,545,552 of record NZ_CP034248.1, read on the forward strand.
GCGCCAGGCTTTATGCGAGGAGCCTGACGTAACAAAACGGGGGCTATAAATATTAGCGGGCTTCTCGGCATTAGGCTGTTATGACCCGTTAAACCCGCAGCTCAATACCAGAATAAGCAATGTACCAAGCACTACAAAGGCATTCGATACCCAGTAGAGCATGCGGCCCGTTCTTGGAATGTCATCGGCCTCCAGTTCTCGGCTCTTATCCCCCATATATGTGCGGAAAGAAACCACGCCGTGGTACGAATTTTCACCCCCGAGGCGAACCCCCAGCGCCCCGGCAACGGCTGATTCCGGGTACCCGCTGTTCGGACTCGGATGAGACGCAGCATCGCGCCGCACCATAGCAGCGGCGCCTTTGGCATTGAAGCGGAGAAACCAGGCCGCGGCGATCAGCAGCAGAGCCGTCAATCGTGCGGGGATATAGTTCGCCATATCATCAAGCCGCGCCGACGCCCAGCCGAGATCAATGTATTTATCGTTTTTGTAACCGACCATCGAGTCTAGGGTATTCACGGCGCGGTAAGCCATCGCCAGCGGGGCTCCACCCAGCAGCGCAAAGAAGAGAGGGGAAATGACAGCGTCGACGATGTTCTCGGCGACGGTCTCGACGGCGCCGCGCGCCACCTCCGGCTCGGAGAGATGGGCGGTGTCGCGACCGACGATCATGCCGAGCGCGCGCCGCGCGGCAGGCATGTCCCCAGCGCGCAGGTGGCCGCATACCTCCATGCCGGCTACCTGCAGCCCCTTAGCCGCGATGGTCGTAGCGATCAGCGCAGCCTCGGCCAGCGCGGCGAGCCACGGGCTGACCTGGGCCAGCAGCAGCAGAACGGCCCAGGTCAAAGCAAAGCTGCCGCCCACAACGAGCAGCGGCAGCAGCAGCCCCGCGGCCCGGTAGGCGCGGGGCTTCACCAGGCGGCGAATAGCCGCCTCGATCGCGGCGATCGCCTTCCCCATCCCGACGACGGGATGGGGAAGCCAGCGCGGATCACCGAGCAGCCGGTCAAGCGCGTACGCGACCGGCAGCACCCACCACGCGGCCGTCATTTCGGCGCACCTCCGGCCGCGGCCAAAGATTCGCGAACCGCGTCGTACACCAGGCGGCCAATAGCGCCGCCCAGGTCGGTCGCGGTTCCCGCGTAGGCGTGCAGCAGCGGCCATTCCGCCCGCTGGCTGACGCCCAGCATGACCGCATCCGTTGTCGTACCGGTTGCGGTCAGGCCATTCTCGGCATCGCGCACGCCGAGATCGCCAAGCGCGGCCGCTTTCGCCTCCGTCGCCGTAATGACGGCGTTCACCATGGCCGCGGGAGTCATTCTGCCGTCAACAACCAGCAGAATATTTATTGTTCCCGGCGTCCATGAAGCCGGGAACGTCGTCCGCTGCACTCCCGCTCGGGCCGCATTGGACACACCCGCTGTTGCGCAGCACAGCACCCCAAAATCGGGGCCCTGCTCCTCAACGACTGCCGCGTGCTTCAACTGCACCGCTGTCAATAATCCAGCCGTCCCTTGCTCAGGATACCCCCACCCCACTAGCAAATTCCGGATATCCTGCACTGGATCGTCACAACGGTAGAACCGATCCACATAAATGTTCGCATATCTTTCCACCGAGCTCATTCCACCCCCGTATATTGCGCTGCCTATACTCTCCATCGGGCCCGGCGCTTCCAGCAGAATATGGCGCTCTTTCCGATATATCTTCAATCCCGGCCATATTTTCGCGTGGTAGACCCCCTGTCCGCTCGGATCGGATCGAACCAATGGTTGATTGGGATCGGATTGTTCCTTTAAATCAAATCGCTCCCCTCGATCCAACTGGTCGTTAAAATCAGTTCTGCCGGTTGGATTGTTTTCATATGTCTGGTTCGTTTGATTATTTTGAACATGCAAAAAAGGAGTCGTCATCCCTCGCCACCTCCAATAATCAGCTGCATCTCCCCGATCAGCAATGTATTGGCCGCCCGATCCTTCACTGCGACGCGAATATGGCCCTCGTCCAGCCCTGGATACATCGCACAGCTTCGCACAAGCACACCACGTCGTCCAAGCGCCTCCTGCATGCTGCCGGCCGTCCAAGGCGCTGGAAGCTTCAAAAGAAGGTAGTTGGCTTCCCCAGGTGTTACCTCGCAGCCCAAGCGTCCCAGCTCCGAGGCAAGATACTTCCGTTCCTTAGCAATGGCGGAGATCGTCGCTGTTACATATTCTTCCCCAGCCTGAAGGCTGATCTCCCCTGCTCGCAGCGCCAAAATATTGACGCTCCAAGTCACCTGCTTGCTCCTCATCGCGGCGATTATTTGTGGATGTGCGATACCATAACCAAGCCGCAGTCCGGGAATCGCGTAAAACTTCGTCATGGACCGAACGAGGATGACATGCGGATATTGCTCCAGCTCGGGCAGCAGCGATTGGCGGCGTTCCGCGGGAATAAAATCGATAAAGGCCTCATCCAATACAAGATAAGTCTTCTGCTGCTCCGCGGACTCCGCAAGCAGCCGCAATTGCTCCACCTCATATTGAACTCCGTTGGGGTTGTTCGGCTGGCCGAGGAACACCAGGTCGCTCGACGCCATAAGCTTTACAATTTGCTCGGGGGCTGCTCGGTAGTCCCGCTCTGCAATGCCGTAAACCATCTGAACCTCAGCTCCAAATTGCCGGGACAGCGTTTCATATTCGGAGAAGCAGGGCTGTACAACGCCAACCTTATTCGGTGCTAACGCCAATAAAATAAGACTCATGATTTCCGCCGCGCCGTTGCCGACGCAAATTGCCCCCTGCGAAGCCCCGTGACGCTCGGCCAACATAGAAAGCAGGGCCCGATGGCCCGGATCAGGATACCTCACAATCTCGGGCAGCGCTGCCTGCAGCGCCTCCAGCATACCGGGCGGCGGCCCGAGTGGGTTAATGTTTGCACTAAAGTCGGTGAATTGCCCCGGCTCAAGACCGTATCGCAGTGCTGCCGACTCTACATCTCCTCCATGTCCGTACACTTCCAACATTTTGCCATTCCTCTTTTCCATAAACCATTAGTATGTCTTGGCAGTTTTTCGCCCGCAAGTTCAATGCCCTCATTATGAGGTGAATGCCTATCCTACGTCAATGTTGGTCGAATGCACGTCTTCCATTAAATGAAAAATGCTGAATACCGCGTTTTTCCCTTTGGTTTCGGTCTCTAATTGGTTTACAATAAATACGGTAGGATATTTCAAATTACATTTAAAATATAGATCTGATGGAGGAAGAGTCATGCTATTTATTGATAACCAGGGAATTACCGATGCCTCGGTCAATCTGGCCATTGAGGAGTACGCGCTGAAGCATCTTCCACTCGAAGATGACAGCTATTTGCTGTTCTATATTAATGCACCGTCGATCATTATCGGCAAGCATCAGAATACGATTGAGGAGATTAATCTCGATTACGTCAAAGAGAACAACATTCAAGTCGTACGCCGTCTGTCCGGCGGCGGAGCGGTCTACCACGATCTCGGGAACTTGAACTTCAGCTTTATTACCAAGGACGATGGACAATCCTTTCATAACTTCCGCAAGTTTACACAGCCGGTCGTTGAGGCTCTGCAATCTCTCGGGGTCAATGCGGAGATGACCGGACGCAACGATCTGCAGGTCGGCGAACAGAAAATATCCGGCAACGCCCAGTTCTCCACGCGCGGACGTATGTTCAGCCATGGCACGCTCATGTTCAACTTGAATCTCAATGATGTCGCCGCTTCGCTCCATGCGAATCCGGAGAAGTTTAAATCCAAGAGCACCAAGTCCGTGCGCAGCCGGGTAGCCAACATCATCGATTTTCTAGAGCATAAAATGACGATCGAAGAATTCCGCGCCGAGCTGCTGCGGCATATTTTTGGCATGGATGCGGACAAGGTTCCGCAATATCATTTAAACGAGAACGATTGGAGCAAGATTCACGAAATTTCCAAGGAACGCTATAAGAACTGGGATTGGAATTTCGGTTTGTCCCCGGAATCCAATGTGAAACATACGAAAAAGTTCCCGATCGGTATCATTGATCTTCGTATGGATATTAAGGATGGCCATATCCATGACATTAAAATTTACGGCGACTTCTTCGGGGTAGGTGACGTCGCCGATATTGAGGACAAGCTTCGCGGAGTGCGTCACGAGGAGCAAGCCGTGCGGGAAGCGCTGGCCGACATTGATATAAAGCACTATTTCGGCAATCTGGAGTTCGATGATTTCGTAGGCCTGGTCTTCCTGAAAGAATAGCAAGGGTGAAGGAATAGAGTAGCAACGTGTAATATAAATAATACGCGGCAGAGGAGATACCTAAACGATGTACAAACTCATAGCAATTGATATTGATGATACTTTAATCAATGATGATAAAGAGGTTACCCCGGCAACCCAACAAGCGTTAGAAGAAGCCATTACTGCTGGGGTGGTCGTTACACTAGCCACGGGGAGAGCTTATTCCTCCGCTCAAGCTGTTGCCCGCCAAACCGGTCTGAATGTGCCAATTATTACATACCAGGGCGCCTACGTAAAAAATCTATTGGATGAAGAAGTGCTATACGAGCGCTATCTTCCTCTGGAAGCAGCCAGCAGATTATTCGAGTATTGCTTGGAGCATGATCTGCATTTGCAAACGTATATCGATGATAAGCTGTACTCCAGAGAGGAAAATCAGAAGCTGATCGATTATACTTCCCTCAACAACACCGAATATTTTATCGAGCCGGACTTTGCCAAGCTGGTTGCTCAGCCAACGCCAAAAATGCTAATTATCGACGAGCCCGATTACCTGGATGAAATCGCTCCGGTTCTCCGCGAGCTGCTGGGACCTGAGGTGCATATTACTAAATCTAAACCGAACTTCCTGGAATTCATGCACCATGAGGGAACTAAAGGCCATGCATTGAAATTTATCGCCCAACATTTCGGCTGCGATCTGAAGAATACGATTGCGATCGGCGATTCCTGGAATGACCACGAAATGCTGGAAGCCGCAGGACTTGGCGTCGCCATGGGCAATGCGATCCCGGCACTGAAGCAAATCGCGGATTATGTAACTTTGAGCAATAATGAAGATGGGGTTAAGCGCGTCATCGACAAGTTTATTTTTAACCGGGAATCCTAAGTGCTGTTTCAAGGATCAAGAAGAACCTCGCCATTTAACTAGCGGGGTTCTTTTTAACGTCGTGTTATATACTTTATTTTGTCGTATTATATAATTTTCTTCAAGCTTGCTCTGCCTTGCCTTCTTGCTCCAACAAAACAGTTCTTCCCGAATAAGCCAGCTCCACATCTTCGGGGAGTCCATAGTCGCGGCAGCGCAAATCAATATCATGCGACATATGAGTGAACAGGGAATACTTCGGCTGAATCTCCTGCAAAAGCTGCATTGCTTCTTTCATATCGTAGACTGAGCGGGTCGAAAATTCGGCCTTTTCCTCGTAAAAGCTCGTGCCAAGAATAAGTAAATCCAAGCCGTGAAGTGGCTTCTTCTGCTCCTCCGGGAGCGCGATTGCATCTGAGCAATAAGCCCAAGTATATCCCTGCTTAGTCAGCCGGTAGGCATAGGAGAAGCCATTCTTACCATGAAAGACCTTCCAGCCTTCGATGTGCCATCCTGCCAGTTCCAAGCCCTGATCTACAGCGTGCATATCCAGCTGCCCCGGCAGCCAGGGATATTGACGTAAAATCATGTCAATCACTTCCTGTGGCGCATACAGCTGTCCCCGGCGATTTAACCAACGACAGGAGTCCGCCCATTCCGGAAGTCCCCCGATATGATCAAAATGAGCATGCGTCACCAGAATATGCTCAACATAGCGCAGGGCATGACGCTCCATCGCCTCACGCCAATCCGGGCCACAATCGATCAGAAATGTCCCGTCTACACTTTCGAGCATCACGGATGAGCGAAAGCGCCGATTGATTCCCCGATGTCTCGCCTCCTGGCATACCTCGCATTCACAATACACCCTAGGTACGCCCATTGCGTCCCCGGTTCCCAAAAACGTTAGTTGATCTGCCTTTTTAGTCATCCTGTTTTGTTCACCTCGTTACTCAGTAAGCTTTTTGGTACAATTATGTTTATTATAGCGAGCCATTCAAGCCACTTTCCCTTTATAAATCCAGGATATTCCTGCCTCCGGCATCGTGCCTGGTTCATCATAACATAAGTTTTCTGCCTAAATCCTCTGTCATCTGAATGTATTCCGTCCTTCTTCTACTGCTCCTTGCCTCACTGATTCTGACCCTCATTCATTCTGACCTCATTAAAAATAACCGCCCTGAATTTATCAAGGACGGTTATTTAAACGCCGCATCTTCACTAGAAAAAATTATGATTTTACACTCGCCTAACTTAGATCATTACGGTTAACGGTTCTGCTTTTAACGGATTCTCTACAATCCAGCTCTTCTCATCATTAAACAGATAGGCCCGATGCACAAGTACCCGTACCTCCTGGCCCGCGTGGAGTGTCTCCTTCTCCAACGAACGGAACGTCGTCAGCTTATGCCCACTGACCTCGACCTCAACAAGCCATTCACTACCGCGGAAATGCAGATGCTTCACGATCGCCGGTGCCGTAGCCGATTTCAAAATGAACTCCTGCTCGGTTCCCACCTCGATATATTCCGGGCGAATAAAGGCACGGATACCAGGCCCCTCCGCCTCCTTCTCAAAGCCTTTCAAATCAGAGGCTCTTTCCACTAGTGTAGACTGGCCGATAAATGAAGCTACAAACGGCGTATGCGGCTCTTTATAAATATCCCATGGCGTACCCTTCTGCTCCAGGCGGCCCTGGTTTATGATCATGATTTCGTCCGCTACCTCAATAGCCTCATCTTGGTCATGAGTAACGAAAATAGAAGTAATCCCAACACGCTCAATCAGATCACGAAGCCAGGAGCGCAGCTCCTTCCGTATCTTGGCATCGATCGCCGCAAACGGTTCATCGAGCAGCAACAGCTGGGGCTCCGGCGCCAAAGCCCGGGCGAAAGCAACGCGCTGGCGCTGTCCTCCCGACAACTGATGCGGATAGCGCTGCTCGAAGCCTTTTAACCCCGTAAGTTCCACTAGCTCCATGACCCGTTCTTTAATCTTGGCTTTGGGAACCTTCTTTATCTGAAGCCCAAAGGCTATATTATCGAACACCGTCATGTGTTTAAATAATGCATAGCTTTGAAATACGAAGCCGATCCCGCGCTCTTGCGGAGCAAGCGCGTTCACCCGCTGACCATGAAACAAAATCTCTCCAGAATCAGGCTGTTCCAGACCTGCCAAAATACGCAAAATAGAAGTTTTCCCCCCGCCGCTCGGCCCAAGCAGACCGATAAGCTGCCCTTTTTCGATTCCAAAACTAACGTCTTTTACCGCATGAAAGTTCCCAAAATGTTTATCCAAGTTCCTTACTTCTACATGCATTCAGGTCACACTCCTTCGCTCGATCCCAGTTTACAGCTTCATATATTATTCTTATGAATTTACTCGGTATTATGTCATAAAAATACTTTACCAAACCCTGCCTTTACCGTCAATCCACTACTTTTCATAATTTTATATTCACATCCAATCCTGATCCATGAAGCATTTTTAACGGTGCTGAATAGGAGTCTGAATCCTGGAATGATTAACGTTAATCATTCTTGTGAATGAAAGCGTTGACATTCCCTCATGCTTTATATTATATTAGTTTCGAGAGCAGGGATGTGAAAGGTGATGAGCATGTCAAAAGAGTCTCACAACAAGGTAACCGTAAAAACGCTAGCGGAAAAACTCGGGTTATCAGTAGCTACGATCGATCGAGCATTAAACCAGAGGGGGAATGTCAAAAAGGCTACCTACGACAGAATCATGCAGGCTGTCGAGGAGTTAAACTACTCACCTAACAAGTCAGCAAGCTACCTATCTAGAAACAAAATGATTTCTATTGCTGTTATTTTCCAGACTTATCCTATTTATTTCTGGGAGCAGATTGAAATCGGCGTGAAGAATGCACTCGATGAATTGTCTCATTTCGGCCTTCAAGTAGATATTATCCGTACAATAAATAACAACATTGAAGAGCAGATCGAAATCATTAACGAAGTTGTTGACAGCGGTAAATACGATGGCATCGCTATTTCCTCCGATGGTTCATTCGAGATCGCCGAGCTGATAGACAAGGCTGTTAATAGAGGCATAGCCACCTGCACGTTTAATACCGACTCTCCCATTAGTAAGCGATTATTTTATGTCGGCTGCGATTATCGCGATGCAGGGAAATTAGCCGCGGAATTATTATGTAAATTTATCGGGCGCAAAGGGAAATTAGCCTTCATCCTCGAGACGGAGAACATGTTTCAGTTCCAGCAAAAGATTCTAGGCTTTCGCGAGATCATCGGGCATTACGACAACGTACAAATGATTGGTCCTCTTAAACTGGATTGGAATAATATCGAGAGCTCTATGGAAATCTTAATGAAAGGCCAACTTTCAGAGGTAGACGGCATATATTTGGCCACCGGACAACTTGCCGCCATGGCACAGTATATCGAAAAATGGGGACTGGACGCAGTTCTCATCGGCCATGATATGAATCCGGAGGTACATGAGTATTTGCAGAAAGATATCATTACGGCAACGATTTGCCAAGATCCGCATAATCAGGGCTATACTGCCGTCAAGATGTTGTTTGATCATTTGACTCGTCCATCAGACTTTATACCATCCTTAAACTTAAGCAAGCTTGAAGTTGCTCTTAAAGAAAACGCCAATTTTTTTCTATAATTTTTACTAAGCTTTTCGTTACTTAACACCCTTTACCAAAAAATGATTAACGTACATCAATTATAAATCATTCCAATCATGTTTTTACTCATTAAAAAAACAAAGGGCTCGTAAATATGAAAAAAAAGGCATCACTCATCCTCATTGCCATGATGATCTTCACTCTCGTGCTCACAGCATGCGGAGGAAATCAAAACACCGCCGACAAAAACAAAGATAGTAACGGCGGAGAGACAAAGCAAGTTGCCTTCTGGTATTACTTTGGCGGAAATGAAGAAAATGCGATCAAAGAAGCCATCCAAAAATATAACAGCTCGCAGGATCAGTACGAAGTTGTCGGACAATATGTGCCATTCGGCGATATGAAAAAGAGAATGTCCGTTGGCTTAATGGGTGAAGAATTGCCGGATATCGTAACCGTCGATAACCCTGACCACGCTTCCTTTGCGGCAGCCGGTATTTTTGAAGACATTACAGAACGTGTTAACGAATGGGGACAAGGTAGTCAATACCTCGAAGGTCCGCTGGAATCCGCTAAATACGACGGCAAGCTCTATGGCCTTCCATTCACAAGCAACACGCTTGCCCTTTTCTATAACACCGATATGTTTGAAGAAGCTGGAATTACCGCTCCGCCAAAAACATGGGATGAGCTTCGTGAAACAGCGAAGAAATTAACGGTCGGCGATCGCTACGGCCTAGGATTTGCTGCTGTGAAATCCGAAGAAGGCGCCTTCGACTTCCTTCCATGGCTTCTGTCAACCGGGGCAAACTACGATAACATCGATTCTCCCGAAGCTGCCCGTGCATTCTCTTTCCTAACGGATCTCATCAAAGACGGCTCCGTGAGTAAAGAAGTCATCAACCTAACGAACGGTGATACTTTAAAACAATTTTCTTCCGGTAAGCTAGCCATGATGGTGAATGGCCCTTGGAATATCGCGGGTGTAAAAGCGGATGCTCCCGATATGAACTTCGCTATCGCCAAGCTGCCGATCGACAAGCAGGAGGCTTCCGTGCTCGGTGGAGAGAATATCGCTATCATTAAAGGCAATAACGTAGATGGTGCTTGGGATTTCCTGAGATGGATGTCAGAGGCTGAACAACTGGAGAACTTCCTCGTACAAACCGGTTACTTCTCTCCTCGTCAGGATGTCGCAGAAAAGTCCGACCATTGGAAGAGTGATGCCCATTTGAGCGGATTCCTGGAGCAAATGCAGTCCGCGCAGCCACGCGGCCCGCATCCGAAATGGCCGGAAATTTCCTCCATCATCCAGGAAGCCTATCAAAAGTCGTTCTCCTTGGCCATGGATCCAGCAGCTGCAGCAACAGAAGCCGGAAATAAAATCAAAGGTATTATCAATCCATGACGCAAGGCATATTTCCATCATAACACATTAGGCAAATAAGACTCCATTACTTCCTCTCCAACCACCATGATTTATAGTGTTGGAGAGGGACAATCCCTAGAAAGGGGCAGTACTTGTGGAATTAAACAGAAAAAATCTGCTGATCAGTCTAGCCTATGTAGTTCCTGCACTTATTTTCATGCTGGTATTGATCGGTTATCCGCTCTTCTATAACTTTAAAATCAGCTTTCAGCATCTGGATCTCATGACACTCAACAATCCGGATATCGCGTTCGCCGGGCTAGAAAATTATCGTAATGTCATCGGGCAGGATTCTTTTCAGAGTGCATTCAAAAATACTTTTTTCTTTACGTTTTGGAGTATCTTCCTGCAATTTACGATTGGCTTTGCCTTGGCCCTATTCTTCAATATGAAATTTCGATTGGCCGGAATGCTTCGCGGCTTTACACTTGTGTCGTATCTTGTTCCTATCGTCATTACATCTCTCTTGTTCAAATTCATGTTTAATCAAAGCGTCGGAATCATCAACTACGCTCTGATCTCGATCGGTATCGTGGATCAGCCGATTGAATGGCTGACTCACCCTGAGCTCGCCATGTGGAGCGTCATTATCGCCAACGTTTGGGTCGGTGCACCGTTTAACATGATGCTTCTCTCTACCGGACTCTCATCGCTTCCCAGTATATTTATGAGGCGGCATCCATCGATGGCGCGAACAAATTCAAACAATTCGTTCACATGACCCTACCGATGCTTCGCCCTGTCATTATGGTCGTCATCATGATGGGATTCATCTTTACATTTAAAGTGTTCGACCTGATCTTCGTCATGACCGCCGGCGGACCAGTAAATGCGACGGAAGTGCTTTCGACCTTGGCCTATAAGCTATCTTTTGATCAGTTCAATTTCTCACAAGGTGCAGCAGCTTCCAACATTCTATTCATTATACTGTTTATAGTCAGTCTGATTTATTTGCGCATGGTTCGCAGCGATGAGGTGATGTAGAAATGCGAAGATCAAAAGAGATTACCTTAAGTATAGTTGGAATCCTTATTGTAAGCGCGCTCTTGTTCCCTATTTACTGGATGATCATCAGCTCTTTCAAAATTCAAGGGGAAATTTTCCAAATGCCGCCGACACTTATTCCAAATGAATGGTATGTGGAAGGTTATACCTCACAGCTAATCGGCACACTCGGAAGAAGCTTCATCAACAGTTTCATAGTAGCCATTAGTTCGATGGCTATCGTTGTTGTTCTCGCCATCCCCGCTTCATACGGACTTGCAAGATATCCAGTACCCGGAAAGAAGTGGATGATTCTCTTCTTCCTAGTTACACAAATGCTGCCGGTAACTGTAGTTCTTACGCCACTGTTTATCTTATTCAAGAAGATGGCATTGCTAAACAGTCTGGTAGCACCAATTCTAGCTACGGCAACGTTGGGGATTCCTTTCTCCGTACTGATCCTCCGAACGTATTTCCTGAATGCGCCTAAAGAGCTAGAAGACGCGGCGATGATCGACGGTTGTAACAGGTTTACTGCATTTTTAAGAATCATGATTCCTATTTCATATCCGGGAATTATCATATCAGCTACGTTTTCTTTCTTATTTGCCTGGGGCGATTTGATTTACAGCATGACCTTCATTAGTGATTCCAATATGTGGCCTTTAACTGCAGGCGTATACAACTCCATGGGAAAATACGGCATTCAATGGAACAATCTATTGTCCTTTGCCACGATAACCATTCTTCCAGTACTGGCCATGTTCATCGTATTACAGCGTTATATTATCAGCGGACTTACTAACGGAGCGGTTAAATAATATAAATATAGGTGGGGAAATCCATGAAGCATTATCAAACTAGCAGACTCAATGAAGCAATCGATGTTAGCATTCCCTTTCATCAATCCGATACACTGAATTTTATGGGCGATCAGGTCACCGACTTTGATCCGCAAACGCGAAGCGGCCAGATCAAATGGCTTCGCTCTACCCGCAAGCCGAGACTGGCATTCAACCAATATGACTTCTTTATTGAACCTGCCCAATCCTGGGAGTTCCCGGTAGAATATCCGGAGTCTCCTGTAATGCCATTTGATATATCCTTTGTTACACCAAGAACAGCACGCATTCGCATCCAAACACGAAGAAAAGTAGCCAAAGAACAGCCTTCTCTCATGATTTCGGGAGAAATTAGCGAAGATACATCGTGGACATCTGCTACACAAAATGAACATGGCTATGTTTGGGAGAGCCCATTCGGAAAGGTTGAGCTCGGCCTTCATCCTTTCCACCTAACCTTTAAAGACGCGAATGGAAAAATACTGACGCAAACCTGGCATCATAAAGATACCTTCAGCTTGCAGAATATGTACCCTGTCCCATTTTCATTTGCCCGTTCAATTCAAGATATGTCTCATAAAATCGCAGCCACCTTCAGCCTGTCGCCAGGAGAGAAAATTTATGGTACCGGCGAATCCTTCACAGGATTGAATAAGCGCGGCCAGCGCATCGATCTGTGGACCCGCGACTCCCTCAGCGTACAGACCGGCGATATGTACAAACCAATTCCTTTCTTCCTGAGCAGCAGGCAGTACGGTATGTTCATCCACTCGACAGCGCCGATGACACTCGATATCGGCAAAGAGTACGATGCGGCCAATACAATTTACATGGATGATGACAGTATGGATCTCTTCTTCTTCGGTGATCCGAAAGAAGTACTAGGCGAATATACGGCATTGACTGGCAAAAGCCCGGTACCGCCACTATGGTCCTTTGGCCTATGGATGAGCCGAATTACGTACGATTCGGAGGCACAGACCCGTGAAGTTGCTCAGAAGCTGCAGGAGCACCAAATTCCATGCGACGTCATCCATCTAGATACAGGATGGTTTGAAGAGGACTGGCGCTGTGATTATGAATTTTCCCACACCCGGTTCGACGATCCGCGGAAAATGATCGAGGACTTGCGCAAACAGGGGCTTCGCGTCAGCCTGTGGCAAATCCCTTATTTCACACCGACAAACCGCTACTTCCAGGAGCTGATCGATAAAGGGCTTGTCGTAACCGATCCTGATGGGAACCTGCCAACAGAGGATGCGATTCTGGACTTTAGTAATCCAGAGACCGTAGCCTGGTATCAGGAAAAAATCGCCGAGCTGCTCGAAATGGGCGTAAGTGCCATTAAGGCAGACTTTGGTGAAGGAGCACCGATCTTCGGGCGATTCCACTCCGGTCAAAGCGGCCGATTAGAGCATAACTTATACCCGCTCCGCTACAACAAAGCGGTTGCCGATGTAACCGAGCGCGTCAACGGAGAGCATATTATTTGGGCGCGCAGCGCTTGGGCTGGAAGCCAGCGCTATCCGATCCATTGGGGCGGCGATACGGAGAATACCGATTCGGCTATGCTGGCATGTTTAAGAGCCGCCCTCTCGATCGGTCTAAGTGGTTTCACTTATTGGAGCCATGATATTGGTGGATTTGTCAAAGAGAGCCCTGAGGCACTGTACCGCCGTTGGATGCCTTTTGGCATGCTGACATCCCATAGCCGCTGCCACGGCGCCCCTCCGAAGGAGCCTTGGGCATACAGTGACTCGTTTATAGACGATTTCCGCGCTGCTGCCGAAATGAAATACAAGCTAATGCCTTATATATATACCCAAGCCTATTTAAGCTCGCAAGCTGGACATCCGCTGCTGAGAGCGATGTTCCTGGAATTTCCGGATGATCCAACCTGCTGGATGATTGAGGATCAATATTTCTTCGGCTCCGACATTCTCGTCGCGCCACTGTTCGAAGAAACTGATCATCGCATTGTCTACTTGCCGCAAGGACAATGGGTGGATTATCAGACCGGAGCCGTTTACGAAGGTCAGCAATGGTTAACGATTCAGGCCGGTCAAATTCCTATCATTATGCTCGTTCGCGCAGGTGCTTCGATCCCGCATGTAGAGGCTGCGCTGACGACGGATCACATCGACTGGGAGAAAGTAAGCATAACCAACTACACTAACGAAGGAATTACACAAGGCCAGGGGAAATTTTACCATCCGCTGCGTCAGGATTGGGTAGAAGTAAACTAATCTCTATGATAGCTTAAACAAGAAAAAGAAGTAGGATAATTTAATATCCTACTTCTTTATTTCGTCATTGGTGGATCTGAGTCATTTTTTATTTTACAAGTTAATCAACGTCAACCCTGAAATAATGCAAAGCTTACTAAGGTGAATTAACAAATGGGAAGTTTATTACGTTATTAAAGTAATGTAATAAAGAATTACAGCTATGACATTGTAAATGAGTAAAGTGCGAACTGAAAACAAAAACGTCCTATGACGTCAACCGGTAGTTGCTCGGACTGAGCATCTTGACATGAGCAATGGCCGCAGGCATAACTTCTTCATATGTCAAACGATCTTGAATGTAGAATGAGATAAACCCATGTACGCCTAAAAACATACTTAGCGGAAACGCCGAGTTATCTTCCATAGGATGTCTTTCCTGTCTCAGAAATTTCCTAACGATCGATTCAAATATTTCGAAGCATTTTGCCTGCTCACTACGACAATAGGCCAGTATTTCCTCGTCCCGGAGCATGAACATGATTTCATATTGATGCGGATGCTCAAGGCCGAATTTAATAAATTCCAGCATCAATTGTTCAATTTTGGTCAGCCCGTCCATCGGTGGAGATTTGGCGACTTGGGTGCACAGTTGGTTCAGATGATTGAAGTCCTGCACTACGATGGCATAAAATAGCTCCGCCTTCTCCTTAAAATGATAATAAAGAGAGCCGTGACTATATCCCAGATGCTGCCCAATGCTTCGCATCGATATCCCTCGGTAACCCTTGGTGATAAACAAATGTCTGGCAGCATCCATTATTCTTTCCCTCGACAACTCCTGCTCTACTGCTCTTCTTGCCATAGGCATTATTCCCCTTCAATAAAGTAAACCTGATTACCTTCCTTCAATACGACTTGTCCTTGAGTTAAATCGATTAACCAATCCTTAAAGGCTTCGGCTTCACTGTCCAGCGGCAAGCACAACAATGTAACAGTATCCGCAAAAGCAGTCTCTCCCGTGCGGATTTCCCGATTTCTAAGCTCGTTCTCCACCTTGCCCAGCCAGGTATAATCAAGCTCGGCATAGATTTCACGATGAAGTACGCGGGTAATGACTTCCCCTGCCTCGGTTGCTGCCACTGCGCCATCCGTATAAGCCCGGATTAGCCCGCCTGCTCCAAGCATAATCCCGCCGAAATATCGGGTTACAACAATCGCTACATTTTTGAGTCCCTGCTGCTTAATCACTTCCAGAATCGGTTTTCCGGCCGTGCCGCTTGGCTCGCCATCGTCCGATTGCTTCTGGATTTCGTCCCGTTCTCCAATCATGTAGGCTGAACAGTTGTGAGTCGCATTCCAGTGCTTCTTCTTGATCTCCTCAATAAAAGCAATGGCTTCTGACTCGCTTTCTACCGGCTTAATGTAGCCGATAAATCGTGATTTCTTAATAACAATTTCTTTCTCTCCGGCTTTGCGAACCGTCTTGTAACGCTCTAGCATAGTATATCATCCTTATAGAATGTGCCAAGAAGCAGCCCAACCGGAGTAATCCGGTGAACTGCTTCCATGGCACTGATATCTTCTGGCTTGAAACAATATTGTCTCTTGTCCTTTTATAACTTACTGCAAGTCTTATTCGGACAATCTTGCTTCCAGTTCTGCTTTTTCTTTCTCAAAGCCCGGCTTGCCAAGCAATGCAAACATATTCTTCTTGTAGGCTTCAACACCTGGCTGATCAAACGGGTTCACTCCAAGCAGATAGCCGCTGATGCCACAAGCTTTTTCAAAGAAATATACAAGATAGCCGAAAGAATACGGCGTCAGATCCGGTACATTAACGATCAGATTCGGCACTTGTCCATCCGTATGAGCAAGCAGCGTGCCTTGAAACGCCTTCTTGTTCACAAAATCCAATGTCTTGCCTGCAAGGAAGTTCAAGCCGTCCAGGTCGGCAGGATCAGACTCGATCGTAATATGACTAGGCACTTCCGTCACTTGGATGACCGTTTCGAAAATGTTCCGGTTCCCTTCCTGGATGAATTGTCCCATCGAGTGAAGATCTGTACTGAAGTCGACCGAAGCCGGGTAAATCCCTTTATAGTCTTTACCTTCGCTCTCGCCAAACAGCTGTTTCCACCATTCGGATACATAGTGCAGGGATGGCTCGTAATTGACGAGAATTTCAGTTACTTTGCCTTTGCGGTACAAAACATTACGTACTGCAGCGTACTGATAGCTGGCATTCTCCGCCAGGTTAGGATTGCTAAATTCCTTAGCAGCCTCAGCCGCCCCTTGCATCATTTCCTCGATGTTAATACCAGCTGTAGCGATTGGCAGAAGACCAACAGCTGTTAGCACGGAATAGCGTCCGCCTACATCGTCTGGAATAACAAAGGTCTCATAGCCTTCTTCCGTCGCCAGTTTCTTAAGGGCGCCCTTCTCGCGGTCCGTAGTAGCGTAAATACGTTTTCGCGCCTCTTCCTTACCGTATTTCTTCTCAAGTGCCGCGCGGAAGATGCGGAATGCGATCGCAGGCTCAGTCGTTGTTCCGGATTTGGAAATCACATTGACCGAGAAGTCCTTACCTTCAATCAAATCAAGCAAATGGTTGACATAAGTGGAGCTAATATTGTTACCGGCAAAATAGATTTCCGGAGTTTTGCGTTTGTCTTTCGGAAGCAAATTGTAAAAAGAATGTGACAATGATTCAATCGCTGCACGAGCACCAAGGTATGATCCGCCAATTCCAATGACAATCAATACGTCGGAATCGCTTTGAATTTGGGCCGCAGCCTTCTGAATTCGGCTGAATTCTTCTTTATCATACTCTGTCGGCAGATTGATCCAGCCCAGATAATCTGAACCTGCACCCGTACCGTTATGTAACTGATCATGAGCTAACCGTACCGATTCCGTCAAATAATCAATCTCGTGCTGCCCTACAAATTCAAGAGCTTTGCTGTAATCAAAAGTGACTTTCTTTGACATGGTAAATCATTCCTCCGTCTACACAATATTGTTCTATCTCACTGCCCTATCCACAATTAACTTACACCTAGGATACTGTAAATTTCGGGTGAAGACAAGGCACAATATGCAGTATTCCTATAGTCGTGATAAAATAATTAAATGCTGTTCAATTCCTTATAGAAGGTGATTGTTGTGAAAAAAATCGGATTTATCGGCCTCGGCACAATGGGTGCGCCCATGGCCGCGAACTTACTTAAACAAGGTTATCAGGTAACCGTATTCAACCGTTCGGCACAAAAAGCTGAACCGCTTGTCCAGCAAGGAGCGGTGCTGGCGCACACCCCCAAGGATGCCGCGCTTACGGCCGATACCGTCATTACGATGGTCAGCGACGATGCTTCGATTGCTGCGGTTTATGAAGGCGATAACGGCATTCTGCAGGGCCTTCGTCCCGGCAGTACAGTCATCGATTGCAGCACAATTTCTCCGGCGCTTGTCCACAAATTGGCGGATGACATCACTCGACTCGGCGGCCAGTTCCTCGATGCGCCTGTTACCGGCAGTTCCCCGGCCGCTCACGCAGGAACGCTTGTATTCATGATCGGCGGGTCGGCCGAAGCGCTGGCCGAGCAGCGTGATATCTTCGAAACGATGGGCCAGAAAATACTCCACATGGGCCCCAATGGCAGCGGAGCCGTTGCCAAGCTGGCGCATAACACCATCGTCGGCATTAACAACCTGGCTCTCGCCGAGGGCTTCGCCATCGCCGCCAAATCCGGGCTGCCTGCCGATCTCTTCCTTGAGCTCGTCCAGAACGGCTCCGCAGGCAGTAAGCAAGCCGAGCTTAAAGGACGAAAAATTATTGAACATGATTTTACCAACCAGTTCTCCCTCTCGCTGATGCTCAAGGATTTGAAGCTGGCCTCTTCGCTGACGGACGGCGCCAGCATTCCGGCCCCCATGCTGAATATGGCCAAAAGCCTGTTCCAGGCCGGTCAGACCGAAGGCTACGGCGACGAGGACCTCTCCTCCGTGGTCAAGCTTTACGAGGCGTGGATCGGCCAAACCATTGGCGGCAGCAAGCTGGAGCCGAAGTAAGACGGCCCCTGTGAACGTGCGAGCTTCGATCAGCTAGCCTATTCTGACACACCAGTTATAAATGACCACCATCATGTAACGCGCCAGTTACCGCGCTCGGGAGCTTCGTGTGGTGCGAAAGCCTCAAGGAGAAATAGCCGGCTGGCAAAACTATCCCCTGATTCCTTATGAGCTGGCTGCAGCCGTTGAGCTGCGCAGCTAGCCGACCAGATCAAGAAAGGCAGGCCCATGCATTATGCGCGGTGCCTGCCTTTTTCATGCCATCCTACTACAAAAACCTATTTCAACTGCTCTTTAACATGCTTCACCACGTTCTCGACCGTAAAGCCGTACTCTGCGATAACTTTGTCGCCAGGTGCGGATGCGCCAAACGTGCTGATGCCGATAATGGAGCCCTTCTCGCCAACGTAACGCTCCCATCCGAATGGATGTGCCATTTCAATGGCTACACGTGCTTTCACGTCTGGGAGAATGACAGAATCTTTGTAAGCTTGATCCTGTTTGTCGAACAGATCCCAACTGGACAAGCTGACAACGCGAACATGAATGCCTTCCTCAGCAAGCGCCGCTTGCGCTCTTACTGCCAATTGCACTTCGGAACCAGATGCAATAAGCTGAGCAACCGGCTTGCCGTCCTTCGCATCAGATACAACGTAGCCGCCGCGCTTCACACCTTCGCGGGCTTTCTCAGCCGTGCCTTCGAGCACAGGCAGGTTTTGGCGTGTCAGCACCAATGCTACCGGGTTGCCTTTGTTTTCAACAGCGTAAGCCCATGCCGCAGACGTCTCATTGCCATCAGCCGGACGAATCACCGTCAGGTTAGGAATAATACGCAGGGAAGCCAGCTGCTCGATCGGCTCATGCGTAGGTCCATCCTCACCGACAGCGATACTGTCGTGGGTCAGCACGTAAATAACCGGAAGACCCATCAATGCAGATAGACGCACTGCTGGACGCAAATAGTCAGTAAATACGAAGAATGTACCGCCAAACACTTTCAGACCACTGTGCAGTGCAATGCCGTTCATAGCGGCTGCCATAGCAAACTCACGAACCCCGAAATACAGGTTGCGGCCATCGCGGGACTCCGGCGTGTAAACCGTCAGTCCTTTCAAGTGAGTCATTGTCGAGCTCTCTAGATCGGCAGATCCGCCAAGCAATTGAGGGACACCGCTAGTTAAGCCATTAAGCGCATTTCCGGAAGCAACGCGGGTAGATAACGGCTTGTCTTCCGCGCTGTATTTAGGAAGATTAGCATCCCAGCCCTCTGGAAGATCGCCAGCAATGGCAAGCTCGAATTGAGCTGCCAGCTCAGGGAATTCGGCTTTATATTTTGCAAATTGCTCATCCCAAGCTTTGTTTGCCGCAATACCGCGCTCTTTCACTTTGGCAAAGTGCTCGCGTACTTCTTCAGGCACGTAGAAATCTTCTTCATATACCCATTTATAGTATTCTTTCGTCAGTTTCGCTTCATCGGCACCAAGCGGGGAGCCATGAGTTCCTCCGGAACCGCCTTTACCTTGTTTGTTCGGGCTTCCGTATCCGATTACCGTTTTCACTTCAATCAGGGTAGGACGCTCGGTATCCGCCTTGGCTTCAGCAATTGCTTTCTCAATCGCAGCCAAATCATTTCCATCTTCAACAAGCAGCGTCTGCCAGCCATAGGCGTCAAAACGCTGTCTAACGTTCTCGGAGAAGCTGAGATTCAATTCCCCATCCAGTGTAATATCATTGGAGTCATACAAGAAGATCAGCTTGCCAAGCTTCAGATGACCTGCAAGGGAAGCTGCTTCACTAGCAACGCCTTCCATCAGGTCTCCGTCACCGCAAATACCGTACGTATAGTGGTCGACGATTTTGTAATCGCCTTTGTTGTAAGTCGCAGCCAGTTGGGTTTCGGCCATAGCCATACCTACTGCCATAGCAATACCCTGACCCAGCGGCCCCGTAGTTGCGTCTACCCCTGCCGTATGTCCGAACTCAGGGTGACCCGGCGTCTTACTGCCCCATTGACGGAATTGTTTGAGGTCGTCAAGCGAAAGATCATAACCGCTCAGGTGCAGCAAGCTGTAGAGCAGCATGGAACCGTGTCCGGCAGACAAGACGAAGCGGTCGCGGTTGATCCAATTTGGTGCGTCAGGGTTATGTGTCATCGTCTTGGCGAACAACTGGTACCCCATTGGCGCCGCACCCATCGGCATACCTGGATGCCCCGACTTCGCTTTCTCGATCGCATCTATGGCTAGAGTACGGATCGTAGTAATCGACAGATTTTCGATGACCTTGTTGTCTGAAAGTGGCATTCTAGCTTCCTCCTTAGTTATGAAGAAATACATTTTAGTTTCAAAACAATCACTTTGAAAAAATCATTTTGACTTTATATATTGTAACACGGTTTCAAGCACCTTTCCATATCCCTTTTTGTCATACCGTGCCCTGAATGATGACTTTTTTATGCATTCTGTGAAAAACCCAAAAATTCGACGATTGAAATACCTTACTGCACTTGCCTGTTGTACATGAAAGAACTTCAAGCCAAATACATCGGATTGCCCCGTCATCCCCAGGTCGCAGGACGCGCGCCTAGCAGGAGCACAGCGGCATATGGATATCAGAAGTATTTTGGCCCAATGCTGAGACGGGCATGAGAAGCTCACAGCTGGCAGCGATGCGTCGTCGCCAGCTGCCGCAAGCTGCACCGCACGGACAACGCTCTTGTCCGTGCTAGCGCTTGCCCCGCCGCTTGGCCTCCAGCAGGCGGCCAAGCGTGCCCTCGCCCGGCGCATCGCCAGCGCCGGGTCCGGCGCCTCCGGCTTCCTCCTGCGGAGGAGAAGCCGGAGGCGCCGCCTTGGCCCGCGGCGGCTCTGGCCGCGCGGGCTCGCCGCCCGTCCCGCCCACAGGCGGACGGGCCAAATCCGGCGCAGGCGTCCCCGGAGCGGGGCTATCCCCGCTCCCTGCATCTGCGCCGTAGAAGCTGGCCGTGCGCGCTTTGCGTGCGGCCAGCCGGGCCAGCCGGGCGTCCGCTTCCGCAGGAGCGGCGCCAGCTGAAGTCGCCGCACGCGCAGCGCGGCGCCAAGGCATGGCGGCGGCAGCCAGCTGCTCCGCCATGCGACCCCAGGGCAGCGCCAGACGACGCACAGCGATGTCGGCGAGCCAGAGCAGCAGCGCGGCAATGAGCAGCGCACGCTCCCAGCTGCGCAGCGACTTATGCGGCTGCACCGGGAAATCGAAAAGCGCTCCCGGCTCCTCCCAGTTCAGCTCGCGCCCGCCCGTCAAAGCGGCAAGCTTCGCCAGCTTCTCTCCGGGGTCCTCCGTCACGATCCGATACTCCGGAGAATAAGGGATTACAAAACCAGTGCCGGTCCCCCCGCCATCCCTCATTTCATCCCCGTGCTTGCCCTGCAAATGAAGGAGAAAGGAGCCTGGATCACGTACAGAAGTCACACCGGTATATACTCCGGGAGATGTCTGAACTAGCGATACAGTAACCTCGCTTAAATCTTCGCCTGTAACAATGGCCTCAAGCTCCTCCGGAGGAGCTGTCCCTTCCGCAGCGGCAACTTCAAAATAAACCTCATTTCCCTGTACCGTCGTGTTCACTTCAAATGGCGAAGCTGCAAACTGCGGGAAAGTCCATTTCACCATATCCGCGAACAGGTTCGGATACCCCGGCCAGTTCACCCAATCCCGCGACCATTTCCCCGTCAAATCGCTCGTCCAGGCTACGGTTCGCCCCGACCCATACTGCCAACGGGCCAGCAAGGGATCAGGCTCGGGACTAGCCAGCACCGTCTGGGCGGTCGATTTGGCCGTTGTCGCTACATAGCCGTATATCGTCGGCAAACCGCCCGACAACGATTCACGCCAGTCTCCCGGCTGGACAAGCGCAGGAACAAAGGGCTTATCTACAATATATGTTCTCGCGATCATCGCCGCTTCCCGGCTGAATATCGTCGGCAAAGTCGTCGCATCTTTGACAAAATAATAACGCCCCTTAGCGCCCTTCGCTAGCGATTCCAGCAGCTGCGTGTCCGCGCCGTCGCCGACCGCCACGGTGGACATTGTCATATGATTGTCCTTCATCGTATTCAATAATTCATCGTACCCAGAATTCACAGCCGACTGCCCATCCGTTAATAGGATGATATGTTTACGCTGAGCCTCAATCTCCAGCAATTTGTCCGTCGCATCCGCCACGGCCGGATATATATTTGTCCCGCCCGCGCTTGGAATGCTATTGATCTTGGCGATGACATCCTCCTTTTGGTCCCCGAGCTTCGTCGGCTCCACGACCCACCATGGCCTATCGTCAAAGGCCACGACTCCAACCGTATCCTTGGAACGCAGCATTTCGACCGTTCGTGCTGCTGATTCCTTGGCCAATCTGATATTATCCCCTTCCATACTACCGGATCGGTCAATAACAAGAATAAGTCCAAGAGACGGAATCTCCCGCTTGCCCTGCAACTCCATCGATACCGGAAGCAGCTTCTCGATCGGCGTTTTGAAATAACCGCCCATGCCAAAGCTATCTTCTCCGCCGACCATCATAAATCCGACACCATAGGAACGAACCGCCTGCTCGATGAGCTCCATCTGCTTGCCTCCGACTTGCTCCCCGGACACATTGTTGAAGATGATGCTGTCAAAGCCAGCGTACTTTGCCATTTCCGTTGGAAGCATACCAGGTTCGATGACCGAATACTGAATCAAGCCTGATTTCAGCGCATTTTCCAAGTTCGAGGAAGTGCCCTGCTTTCCCTCTACGATCAACACCTTTGGACTGCCAGTAACGCGAGTAAAAGCATAGTTGGCATTGTTCGCTGCCTGCTCGTCCCCATCCATGAAAATTTCCGCCCGGTAGCGATGAAGTCCCGGTTCTCTGGCCAGCCCTTGCAAAGCGAAGCGATTCTCTCCTCGATCCAGCGTCACTGTCTTGCGGCCAATCTCCTGATTATCCTCATACAGCCGCAGCTCGCCACTGCCGGAAAAGGTACTGCGAATCGACACCTCGAACGTAAAAGACTCCGCCCTATACAGCTTTTCCGGAATGCGCAAAGATTCAACGGCAGCATCCCTCCGCTCTTTTACCGGGGCCTGGAGCACATCAACAGCGATCCCTCGGTTCTTTAAAGCTCTCGCTGCGGAGAGGACATCGCCTACATTTTCCTCTCCGTCCGAAATAACGATGATCCGCTGGTTACCTTTACCACCAAACAGGCTGCCCGCAAGCTGAAGCCCTTGCTCTAAATGAGTAAAAGCCGCATTTACTTCAGCTCGGGCGCCACTGGCCTCAAGCTGTAAAGGGTCGAGGTTTTTCTCAATGACAGCATCAAGGCCTGCCGAGACCATGCCCATGCTGTCCTGCTCCGCTTTGCCGCTGGACGCTTTCGCAGCCCATGCTAAGGCAGAATCGGTATCCTCCATGCTGGCCGAACGGTCGAGCAGAAACACGACTTCCTTATTTTTAACCAGTGTAAAGGTCTGAAAACCGGCAAGCGCCAAAATTAACAAAGTGACAATCGTGACCCGGAGGGCTACAGCCCATTTCTTTCGGCCTCCGCTGAGGCGGAAGTCCGAACGATAGGCGTAAAATGCACCAGCGAATACAAAGATGAGCAGCAGCAAAACCCATGGATGATTAAATTGAACGCCCACGCTGGTACACCCCCCATTCTGTGATAATCACGATCAGAGCCAGCAGCACCGCCAAAGAAGTAAGGGAACGCTTGGACTTCGACTCCTCACTTATACTAATTTCGCTCGAACCCCCGTTTGCTGGGGTGCCGTCGCTCCCCATGCTATTGCCGTTTCCATCACCGCCAAAAACAAGCGGCTTCGCTTGCCCCAGGGCGGATTCAGATGGATGAGCAATCACCTCCAAATTGTAACCAGGGAGTGGACTTCCGTCTGCTCCCTTCGGTTCAAATCGCCAAAGACCGGGAATCTCCGGTACAGTTTGCTCAGCGGGCAAGCTCTGATCTTTAGTGATCGCCGGAATCGGTGCTGCTCCCGCCTTCATCGCATAGCCATCCACCGCGATCCAAGCTCCCTCCACCGCCTCTGCGGTTACGGGAATTTCCAGTGGAGAACCCGCAATCACACGGCCCAATCCTGTCGTCCGACCCGCCTGCAGCCATTGCACCGCGTTGTTAACCATAACCGGGAACTCCGGACGGAGCGGCAAATCGCCATCGCTTAAGGAAAAGAGAAAAACGAGCCGATTGACCCCGCCCTCGGTCCCGGCAAAAGCCGCTGTTTTCGCGCCAATTGCTATGAGCGGTTTACCCCATACCGGTATTTCTCGCGCCAGAAGGGTTCCCGTTGGCGGATCATTCAGCGATATATAGCGCGTCACCGGGTGCTGGAATATTGTCGTTCTGCCGTTTGGAGGTTGAATGGTCTCGCCATCGCCGCCTAATGTCCAGGACGGTGTCTCCTTCACAAGCCGGGGCCATTCCCCCTTTTCTATATAAGCCGGGGGCTTGCCATCGATTATGATCAGATCGGGCTTGTCTTTGGGGATTGCCGGAGCTTGAGCCGCTTCTTCATTCGATGCGCTTGCCGTACTTGTTGAGGGCTCCATCCGGGTAACTCTCGCTCCCGACAGCTGGAGTGCCTTCTCCAGAAACAGGTTACCTTGGGATATAAGCAGCACACTAGGGGCGCCACCCCTCTTCCGGAAAGCAAAAGCCTCGTTGTCAGGCATGTAGTCATCGCTCAGCCCCAGCTTTAATTTATAAAAATCCGCGGCAGGCAGCTCCTCGAAGGTGACGGTTACAGCCTCGCCATTCTTCACCTTCACGGACTCCACTGCCAACCGTTTTCCGTCCCCGAACAGTTCCAAATCCGTTTCGACCGGGCTTACGCCGTGATTCCGAATTACAGCTACCCCCGTGCCGATCTCTCCGTCGCTTTTTACACCGAATTGATCCACGGCAGCATTATTAGCCGCGCCTGTTCGCAAAGAGACAACCTCCACTGGGACCTCAAGCGGAATATCGTTCGTCATCTCACTCCACTGCTCATCCGTAAAAATGATCAGTCTCGCGTCAGGATCACCCTTCGTTAATGCCACGGCAAGAGACATCGTCTCCCGATATGCTGCCTTGCCGTATTCTACCGTCAGCTGATCCACCTGAGCACGGATCGCCAGCTGATTCTTTTCACGAGTCAACAGTATTTCCGGCTCCATCCCTAGCTTTAGCAGGGTCACCTCGCTGTTTGCTCCCATCGATTCGATGTATTTGCCAACCTGCTGCTTCAACTCGTCGATCACCGCTCGGGTTGAATGAGTATCCTTCTCGGTTTCGCCGTTCCATGCCGCCCCCATGCTCGCCGACACATCAACAATGATTACGGTGTGCCCCTCTAAACCGCCTTTGACCCAAACAAATGGCATCATCAATGCAAATACAAGGAGTGCAGCTACGAGCAACTGCAGCCACAACAGCAGTCGATTCTGCAGCTTCTGCCAGGGACGGTTCGCCTCGATATTTCGCAGCACACGATTCCACAGCAAATGGCTGGGGATCAGCGTATCCACGTATTTCCGCTTAAACAGATACATCAGCACGATCAGGGGGATCGCCAAGGCGAACCACAGTCCGGTCCAAGAGGAAAATCCCATCATGTCACCCCTTTCTCTGTTGCTCTAACACGGTCTTTTATTTGCAACCAAACCAAAAGCCGCTTAAGAGCCAAGAACTCCTGCTCCACGCAGCGTCTCAAATATTCCCGTTTCCAATGAAGTATCGGTATTGATCTGTATATAGTAAATAGCCCGTTCACTGCAAAAGCGGGCAATTTCCGCTTGATATGCCTGCAGGGCTTGTCTATACACATCTAACATTTTTCCGGTCATTGCGATTTCTTTGCCCGTACCCAGCTCGCTATCCACCAGACGTAAGTCTCCACTCAGACTCGGGGATGTTTCCTCAGGCGACAATACTTGCACCAATACAATTTCCTGTCCGGCAGCCAGCAAAAAAGACAATGTCTCCGTCAATTCTGCCACTCCCCCATCCAGCCAAAAATCAGAAAATATCCATGTCATTCCCGGCTGCTTCGGAAGTGCCTTGGGCTGCCGCAACGCCCGGGCCAAATTGCCAAGACCGCCCGGCTGCGCCGCCTGCAAGAACGAGAACAGTCTGGCCGCAGAAGCCTTCCCCCGAACAGGCGGAAGTTGACTCTCCACCTCTGAGCTGAACACCGTCCCCTGCACACGGTCATATGACGCCAGAGCCATATATCCTATGGATGCAGCAAGGCACTTCGCATATTCCAGCTTGTTCATGCCTGACTGCTCATCATTTTTACCGGAGGCTTTGTTATCTCCAAAGTCCATCGAGGCGGAATTATCCACATATAGACTCACCTGCAGCTCCTGCTCATCCCAATACTGACGAACAAAGGGCCTACCCGTCCGGGAATACACCCCCCAGTCGAAGCGGCGGATGTCATCACCCGGCGAGTACTCCCGGTAATCAGCAAATTCCAGCGATGAGCCGAAGCGGCTAGAGCGTCTCTTCCCCTGCATCGTTCCACGCACCCGCCGCTTGGAAGCGATCGACAGCCGCTCCAGACGGGGAAGTAGCGACGGCGGAAGGAGTGGCTCAGTCATCGTCTTTCCCCCTCAAGCACAGACAGAATATCTTCAATCAGCATATCCGGAGATACTCCCAGCGCTTGACCTTCAAAATTCAGAAATAGGCGATGGCGCAGCGCAGGAACGGCTACCGCCGCAATATCCCCAGTGGACACATGCAGCCTTCCCTTCGATATCGCCCTTACCTTAGCTACCGATACGATCGATTGAATTCCCCGCGGTCCCGATCCAAACCGCAAATATTTGCGTACGGACTCTGGAGCTGAAGCTTCTTCGGGATGAGTCATCATTAACAGCCGCACCCCATAATCAAGTACATCATCAGCAAGCAGAACCTCTTTTGCAGCCTGCCTGATTTCCAGCAGTTCACCGGCTGAAGCCTGCTTTTCCGGAGTCGGCTGATTACCAGAGGTCGTCCGGCGGACGATCTCCTTGAGTTCGTCAGGAGACGGATAGCTAACATGAATTTTCAAAAGAAAACGATCCAGCTGCGCCTCCGGCAAAGGATATGTCCCCTCATTCTCCAGCGGATTTTGCGTGGCTAGAACAAAAAACGGCTGTGGGAGTCTATGCGTTTCACCGCCAACAGTCACGGTCTGCTCCTGCATCGCCTCAAGCATGGCGCTCTGCGTCTTCGGCGTAGCGCGGTTAATTTCGTCCGCCAGCACAATGCTGCTGAATACCGGACCGGGCTGAAAGACCGTATCCGTACCACCCTGCGGCCCGAAACGAATGACGTTGGTTCCAGTTATATCGCTTGGCATCAGGTCCGGTGTAAACTGAATTCGCGAGAATGACAGGTCTAGAGTGTCGGCAATCGTACGGACGAGCATCGTCTTCCCTAGCCCCGGAATACCTTCAAGCAAGGCATGCCCTCCAGCAAATACGCACCAGAGCAGCTGCTCTACAATCTCCTCCTGACCCACGATAACTCTTCCAATCTGCTCTCGCACGCTTGATATCGTATTTCTCCACGACTCTACCTGCGCAGTTGCTTCCAACTTCATATGTCCCCCTTCTCCTTCGTCCTCAATATCCCGGATCTATTTCAGTAAAATAGCTCTCTACCAGGCTTTGCATGCTTTGCGGGAGCTCACTTCGCTCCAGGGAGCGCTTGGCTTCGGCAGCATAATCGCTATACACCTCGTCATAGGGTCGGCTTACTCCATCAAATACAGGCGACCTGCCGCCCTTTTGCACATCTCCGCCGCCGCCATGAATTTCGCCGCCATCCCGCTCTATATTTTCACTGCCCTGCAGGTCGCGCGGCGTGGTCACAAGCTCCCGTCCACCGCTCCCAAGTCCTGCACCTTGGCCGATGCCGTTTCCTTGTCCGACGCCAGTGCCTTGACCGCCGCTTCCTATGCCAATGCCGTTCCCGCTGCCCGATCCGGAGCCTGTGCCTTGGCCGGTCCCTTGCCCAGAACCTTTACCTTGACCCTGGCCGCCTCCCTCATCACCAGAATCACCACTCCCCGGTTCTCCCCCGGGGGGGAAATAGCCGGCGGCTAATTGATCAGCGACTCCGCCCATGCTCCAAGCATCGGATACCGCAAGGCCAGAGGCAGCCATTTGCTCCGCAAGTTCCATTCCCTGCTTAGCTAGTGCGGCAGCTAACGCCGCAGCAGCCTCGGCCTGATCCATATCGGAATTCAAACCGGCAGCACTCTCTTGAATCGCTTGTCTCAGCAGCTCCAAAGCCTGCTCCAATTCTTCCGAACTTCCTTGTTCAAGCGCCTCAGCAACTTTTTTCAAAGCTTCCGCCAGACGCTGCGCTTTCTCATCGTTCACAGGCGCGCCCTCAGCGGTTCGCTGTAAATCCTGTGCAAGCCGCTGGCGTTCTTCCTTAGACATCGAGGAAGCCTGCTGGCGGAATTCGTCCATTTTTTCATGCAGTGTCTCTTGATTCTGTTGTTTTAACGCCTCGGCTAAGCCTTGTGATAACGGATTAACCTTCCATTGATCCAGCCATTTCTCCATTTCCTGCTGCTTGAGTTCCATTTTATCGGCCATTTCCTTCAAGCTTTTCATGGTATTCTCTACGCTCTCCAACGCTTCCTCTGGCGCTTTGCTCAACTCCAGCGAGCGCCTCAGCTCAGCTATTTCCCGGTTCAGGGCATCTCGCGCAATCGGTTCCAGTTGGCGCGTCTCAAGCTCTTTGACTCTTTCGTTTGTCTCCTGCTTCTGGGCGTCTACCCATTCCCTTCGCTCCTTGCGCTTCGCTAGTTCCTCATGCATCGGATTCGGCAGTACAATCAGTAGGACTATCGCCATCAGCAAGCCTGCACAGGCAAACCAAAATTTACGGCTAATCGCAAAGGGGAGCCGCTGCTTGATCTCCCGCAAATAGGCTGAACCATACTCGGCCGCCTGGGCGCGCTGCCATTTCACCGCAACCGTATCCGCTTCTCCAAACGACAGCGCCGTTGCCATATCATCTCGCCGTTCCCCTCCGGACACCTGGCGGTCCATCCTGCGGGCTGCGTCCATCAGAGATACTCGCCTTGCGAACAATCCCCATAAACAGCCAGATAGCACACACAATAGGATTACACCGGCCCCTTGCCACAGCAACCCCTCGATCGGCCGCAGGCGGCCGACAGTCAGCCACAGCACAGCTGCTCCTAAACCGATAATCAAGCCATGCCGGAATCCATCCCACGCTCTTAGCCATTGCATACGCCGGCGTACCGAGCTGACCTGCTGATATATTTCCTTCACGTCTGCCGGCCTCCCCTCATAAAACCAGATACTAAGCTATTTTTATCAATAATTATTGCTTCGTCTGCTCATTTTCCTGCGCTTCCCAGTCTGTCTTAAGACCCTTCCTGCCCCGTCCTCGTTTAACTGGACGAATATAGCGGATCGCAAGCCAAAGCACCAGTACAATGACTACACTATATACAAGCAAAAATTGCTGCCACAGCTGAATCGGCGCACTCCCCTGCTGGCCCCGCGATTGCGCAAGAAAGACGCTATCCGAGAACGAAGGTTCAAAAATACTGATTAGCGCTCCCGCAGGATTAAATCCAAGGATAAACCCGATCCAGGAGTAATCCGATGGCACGGTGGTTCCCGAAACGTAATAATTAGCTTGAACAACGCCCAGTGCAATGATATATACAATTCCCGTTACGAGAAAAATCACAAGCCCTACACCATAGGTCATTATAACGGCAACCATCGTTCTCTTGAACAATGTGGAGAATAATACACCTAGAGAACCGAGCAGCAGCATAATGTACAAATAAAACAGAAAGACAAACACAAGCTGCTTCGGTGCTACACCTCCATAAAGAAAAGCAATGCTGTACACTGGCAGTGTGGCGAAAATAACCAACGTCATAAAGCTTAGCGAAGATACCAGTTTGCTCAAAATAATCGTCGAAGAGCTTTGCTGGGTCGTTAAAAGCATGTTTAAGGTCTGCTTCTCCCGCTCCCCGCTAATGACTCCTGCCGTCAGCGCAGGCGTCATGAACGCAATGAGAACAAGCTGGGCAATGCTGAGCGCGTAAAACATGACTCGGCTAGTACTCGGATCAATGCGGCCCGATAATCCTGCCCCGCTGCTCATCATGACATAAATAATCCCCATCGCCAGCAGGCCCATCACCAACACATAAACAAACACGGTGATGGCAGAACGGGATGATCTCATCCGGAGACGAAACTCTTTGTCCATTACGGGATTGATTAATTTTCTACGCCAGTTCATCTGCTGCGCCTCCCTTCGTAATCTCCAGGAATACATCCTCAAGATTGGTCTGTGCTTCATGGAAGGACACGACCCCGTATCCCGTGCCGATAATTTTGTTCAGCAGTTGGACTTGCTCGACATCCCCGCCGCTAAAATGCACATGCACCCCTGTAGAATCGCTCAGCACCTGAGTGACGTGGAGCTCATCCCGCATCATCTCGGCCAGTTCATCCCCGCGTTCCATAACGCGAATATGCAGTACCCGCTTGACGCGCAGTCGATTTTGGATATCGGCCACTTTCCCTTGAGCTACCATCTCTCCATGTTCAATCACACCGATCTCATCCACCATTTCTGCAAGCTCCGGCAAAATATGCGACGAGATGATAATCGTTTTGCCCATGAGCTTTAACTCTTTCAAAATCTCCCTCATTTCGATCCGAGCGCGGGGATCGAGACCCGAAGCCGGCTCATCAAGAATGAGCACATCGGGATCATGTACTAGGCATCGGGCCAGGCACAGCCTCTGCTTCATGCCGCGGGACAGGCTGTCTACGTACGTATCCTGCTTGTCGCTTAAATTAACCAATTCAAGCAGCTGCGGGATCAGCTTCTCCCGTTCAGGGCGAGGTATGCCATAGCTGGCTCCATAGAAATGCAGGTACTCCGTCGTTTTAAATTGATCATAAACTCCGAAGAAGTCCGGCATGTATCCAATTCTCTTTCGCACCTCATGCGGCTGCTCGGTAACTTCAAAACCTCCTACCGTCGCCGTTCCCGAAGTGGGCAGCAGCAGAGTTGCCAAAATCGACATCGTCGTTGACTTTCCAGCTCCATTCGGCCCAACAAATCCGAATACGGTTCCCTTTGATATGGAAATATTCACCGACTTCAGTGCTTCAAAGCTTCCATAGTTTTTTGTCAAGTTGCGTATTTCAATCATCGGCTGCTACTCCCCTTTACAGCGATTTCCGGCAGGTCGAAGCCGCTCCAATCCTGCGTAGTGATCACGACGCGCAGCGTCGTCCCTCCGACTAAATATTGATGAATCGGCTGAGCAAGCTCGGCAAGCCCCTGATTCCATTGCAAAGGTTCCAGTTCTCCTTTTGATGCATTCCATACCGCTAGTGTCAAATTGTACCCGCGATTGTTCTGACGCATCTTAAGCTCAGAATATTCCACCTCGCTAGGTAAAATATATTCAAGCTCCATTTCACCTGCAGACATATGCACACTGCCGCTGGACTCATATCCCCAATCGGAAGATGTTGTTTTAGCAATCGTAGGTTGAATATATCCGTAAGGTATGCTCCATTGACCATCCTTCTGAAGCTCTGGATCAATCCGTTGGACTAACATATTCAGCGAATCATCAGCCACGTTTTTGCCGTTAACCCCATACTCGAGCAATTGGTCTTTGCTCCAACCGATAAAAGCATAATGGCTTGTCTTTTTATTTTGGTTGAAATAACTGTTAACTAGGCCTCTAGCTCGTTCCAGCTTCATATTCTCTCCGCGATTGCTATTGTACGGAAATATTCGGTCACCATAATCATTATGCCTCACGGGGATCGGATTCGACTGGATCGTAGCCGTTTCCCCTTTTGCGAGATCTCCAAGCAAATACAATTTATCGTTCAATACTATCGAAGTGTTCGTTAAATCCATAGATGTTGCATTCGTAACCTTTCCTTGAGGCATCCCTTGATCATCGAAGGATATATCCAGCTCTACTTGACCGAACTGACGATCCTCCAACTGCTCCACGGAAAACTTGGCTAGGGAACGGTACGTCATGCCATTTAAACCCACTTCCGTACCGCTATCTCCTTTCCGAATCAATTGTCGATTTGAAGCAATCGACTGTCCGCCGGAAATAAGTCCGTCTTCACGCTGAACGGTAACATGCGTTCCAGCCGGGAAGCTTACTTGATAATTCCCACTACGTGGGATAAATAGCGCTGTTGAGGTGGAGCGATCGGCATAGCCCTTCCCATCCAATTCAACAATACTGAGCGTGTTGGTGCGCAGCGTACTTTTACCTGTCGTACCGGCTAAGTAAATCCCGCCGCTGGCAATTACGGCAATGACCGGAATCAGCAGCCAGGCCCATTCACGTCTATCCAGCTTTTTCAGTACGAAATACAGTCCCGGAGCAACGACCACGGCGTAGCCCAGCAGCAGCCAGAGCAGCAAAGAATACGGCGGCAATGACAGGCTCGGAAAATAATCGAGCAAATGGTCGATCCGCTGAGCCATATTTCCCGTCCAACCCATATTAGCTTGTGAAGCAGGCGCTATGGACGCATGCTGCTGAAGCACCTTATTCCATAGCTCCGCATGACCCGACCAGGATTGCAATGGCTCCATGGATACATCATAAGCCGCATAGATTACCGCGCCTTTGCTGACGTCCCAGGAGGCAAAGAAAGGCTGTTCTCCGTGTATTATCGTTCGTGCGCCATCCTTCAAGGTAACGGCAGAAATAGGGAATGCGGCACTCAATGGAAGTGACTTGCCAGTCGCCTTCTCCAACTCCTTCAGCGAGACGACATCGGCGAGGCCGTTATAGTCGACCGGCGACAAATCCTCCAGCCCCTGAATCGTTTTCGCATAGCCAGCGCCCCCAGCAAGTACGAGTGTCCCGCCTTGGTTCACCCATGCTTTGATCGCTTCTATCCGTGTAGTCCCGAGGTTTCCGGTCGTATAATTATTTATAACGAGTGTATCCAGTCCCTCCAGCAGGACGGCGTCTTCCGGTAATTGTTCCGGTTTTAGGGGAATAATCTTCACATCTTTTCCCTTACTGTTCAGCATGCTGAGAAAATTCATGCTATCCGGATCAGATGCCAGAACACCGATTAAGGTTCCACTGCTTGCATTGGAACTCAAATAGGGAGTTTTGGTTGTAAAGGGAATGAATTTCCCGGTTTCTACCGAATCTTCATAGAACCGGATCGAGTTGTTGTCCTTATGAAAAGAATGTCCCAAGATGCCAAAGGTAATTTCCTTCGGCGTACCCGCAGGCAAATCCACCCTTTGCACATAGGAAGCCTGGCTTGAGTTATATGGATACTCCATTTGGACAGAGATATCTCCCGATATGTCGGTATCGCTGGTCAGCGTAATTTTTAGCGGTGTCCATTCTCCCATTTTGTAATGGCCATCGAAGCCAATTTCCGTCTTGATGGAAATCGATGGTTCTTCCGCATAGACGGGCTTGGGGCTTGCGAGCCCTGGGAGCAGCGCGAATATGGCAATAACCAGCCACAGCACGATTAGGGATGCCCTTTTATTGTCATGTAGTAACAAATGATTCTCTCCTCTCATCCTCGAATGATTCTATGAATATAGGACGTTTCAAGTGTTCAAAATGTTTACGTTCCGCGAAAAAACGTAAAACTAAAGCCGTCCAGTATGACATGCATGCCAACTGTAACGGCTTCTAGTTGTTCAAGGTGAATTAATAATTCCGCTTCATTAATTAGCTGAACACAACGGTCTTGTTCTGATGGACGAGGATACGATCCTCGATATGCCATTTTACGGCGCGGGCCAATACGACTCTCTCGATCGTGCGACCGATCCGCTTCAGTTCCCCAACATCATCACGGTGGCTAACGCGCTGAACGTCCTGCTCTATAATCGGCCCGCCGTCCAGCTCCTCAGTTACGTAATGGGCGGTAGCGCCGATGATTTTCACTCCGCGATCATAAGCCTGCGCATATGGCTTGCCTCCAACGAAGGCCGGCAGGAAGGAGTGATGAATATTGATAATACGGTTCCGGTAAGGATCGATTAAAGCCGGGGACAGAATTTGCATGTATCGGGCAAGCACGATCAAATCTACTTTTCCATTAACCAGTTCCAGTTGCTTCTGCTCGGCTTCTCTTTTCGTGTCCGGGGTAACCGGAATATGATAGAAAGGGATGCCGAACGACTCGACGTATTCTTTATTGTCGGGGTGGTTACTGATGACCATCGAAATTTCCGCATCAAGATCGCCTGCTTGCCATTGCCAGAGCAATTCTACCAAGCAATGGTCTTCCTTCGATACGAAAATAGCCAGCTTCTTCTTCTGGTTCAGCGGATAAATGTCCCACTTCATATCGAATTTGGCAGCAATAACCGCAAAATCCTGTTTTAGCTCTGTTAAGTTATCATGCAGCTGTTTCAGGTCAAATTCGACCCGCATAAAAAACATGCCGCCCTCAGGATCCATTGTATACTGATCCGATTGGACGATATTTGCACCATGCTGATGCAGGAAATCAGATACGGCGGCAACAATGCCAGGCCCGTCCGGACAGGAAATCAACATCCGCGCCCGGTGATTTTCGTATGGTTTGACAGGTCTTGCTCCTGTTTTAACATGGATATCCATCTTTCTCTCAAGTCCTCCCAGTAACTTTGATAAACAACTATATATAGTAGCGGGTTATTCCTTTGCCGCCAGCCAGCCGATCAATCTAAAATTGATTTGCTCCTCCGTGTAATCCGGGAACAGATTGGCTTCCAAGACGAGGTCATATAATCGCTCCAGCGGCTCACGCGGATCGGCCTTCCTAGCTTTGGCGTCGTTCTTGAGCAATGTCCACGTGTCCAACACGAACGCCCGCTGCTCTATATCACGTTTAGCAAAAAAGCTGTTCAGCATTTCCACTTCCGTCAGGAAGGATTCCCCGAATCTTTCCGTAACGTCGCCGCGAAGCAAAGCGATTTCGACTTCGTACATCGGCCGCTGGGTTTTCGCTTCTTTGCCAATCCAAGGCGTCTCCAGTATAAACGGGCGCCCTTGCAGCAATTCATGGTGGACGACGCGATTCAGTGCTTCAAATCCGATCCAACCGCTGCCGATTGGCGTATGGCGGTCTTTCTTCGCCCCGATTGGATTCTTACTGTCATTCACGTGCACGACAGCGATCCGCTCCAGACCGATCAACTGGTCGAATTGATGCAATACACCATCCAGATTATTAACGATATCGTAACCAGCATCATGGATATGGCAGGTGTCCAAGCAGATCGTCAAACGTTCATTATGCTGTACTTTATCAATGATGGCAGCAATTTCCTCAAAGCTGCGCCCCATTTCCGTACCTTTGCCAGCCATCGTTTCCAGCGCGATGTTAACTTCCGTTTCATCCGTACCGTTCAATACCTCGTTCAAGCCCTCGGCGATCCGGTTAATGCCATATTCGGCATCCTTGTCCGTAAATGCACCAGGATGAAGCACGATATTCCGTACGCCCAGCGCATGGGTGCGGCGAATTTCCTCCTGCAGGAAGTCTACCGCAAGTTGATACGTATTTGACTTATAAGAACCTAAATTAATGATGTATGGCGCATGGACGACAATTTCGTCTATCCCGGCAACAGCCATCGCCGCCTTGCCATCTTCAATATTCATCGATTCAATCGGTTTGCGACGCGTGTTTTGCGGTGCGCCAGTATATATCATAAACGAGCTGGAGCCGTAAGATGCGGCCTCCTCCGTTGCGGTTAGTAGCCCCTTGTCCGAGAACGAGACATGCGAACCTATTTTTAACATTTCCTTTATCCCCCTTATGGACAACGTCTTTGAACAAAACCTATTTTATCTTGAATATCGATATAAATCTAGTTAAGTTGACAGACGAAGAACTTTTTTGATAAATATTAGCACTCGCGTTGCATGCTACTGGTCTTATTTCATTAGGTCACCTGCCATATGGAGTACTGAGATTCATATGACACGACATTTTCATTATTTTATTGCAAATGCAACATAAGTAGGTTAAATTGTTAATACGCTATTTTTATTGCATTTGCAACAATAACATGGATCAAGGAGTTCATTATGAAGGATATTCTTCGTGAAATTGGAATGATAGCTAGGGCATTAGATTCTATAAGCAATATAGAATTTAAAGAATATGACCTTACAAAAGGGCAGTATTTGTACCTGATTCGAATATGTGAGACCCCAGGAATCATTCAAGAAAAGTTAGCTGAGATGATCAAAGTAGACCGAACAACAGCAGCTCGTGCTGTAAAAAAACTCGAAATGAATGGATTTATTGAGAAGAAAGCAGATAAACATAACAAAAAAATAAGAAAACTCTTTCCAACAGAGAAAGGAAAAAAGGTGTATCCCTTTATCAAAAGAGAAAATGAATACTCCAATATCGTTGCATTAGAGGGTTTGTCCGAAGGAGAAATAGAAACCATTTCTAACCTTCTTCAACGAGTAAGAAAAAATGTAGAAAAAGACTGGGAATTTGTGAAAAAGGGAAACAAAAGAAATTATTGAATATATCAAGGAGCGCATATTTAAATGACTGCAAATATAAAAAAATGTACTTTAGAGGATTTACGCAAACTTCAAGAGATAAGCTATGAAACATTTAAGGAAACATTTAAGCATCAGAATTCACCCGAAAATTTGAATGTCTATTTAGAAAAGGCATTTAATTTGAAACAATTAGAAAAAGAATTATCTAATATTTCTTCGCAGTTCTTTTTTATTTACTATAACGATGAAATTGCTGGGTATTTAAAGATCAATACCAATGATGCGCAGTCTGAAGCTATGGGGGATGAAGCTCTTGAAATCGAAAGGATTTATATAAGAAACAAATTTCAAAAGCATGGACTAGGTAAATATCTGCTAAATAAAGCGCTGGAAGTTGCCAAAGTTCATAAAAAAACGATAATCTGGCTAGGCGTATGGGAAAAAAATGAGAATGCCATTGCTTTTTATAAGAAAATGGGCTTTGTGCAAAGTGGCGCCCACTCTTTTTATATGGGGGATGAAGAACAATTGGACTATATAATGACAAAAACACTAATGTAACATTTTCAATGCTGGATTAATGGATGACTATGTATAAAACAACAAATAAGGTATAATTCATAAAGATTGAAGGAATCAATGACTAACTATTCGAGGTGAATGAATCGATGCCACACTGGAGCATAACTTGGTTTGTACTGGCCAACCCAGGGCCGAACCGCTGGTTTATGAACTCAATTGCTTTTTGGGGTTTCGTCATGCTTGGCGTCATGTGCATCGGTGGTTTTTTTATGTTTCGCAAATTTTTGAAAGTGCTTCCGAAAGCGGATGGCATGTCCAAGCTTGATTGGCAGAATCACTGGGTCGAGAAGAGCAGGCATTTGTGGACGGACGAAGCAAAGACCTTCCTGGATCAGCTTGTACAGCCAGTACCCGCTCCTTTCCGGGATATCGCCAAGCATTCGATCGCGGCGGAAATCGGCAAGATCGCCCTAGAAGAGGATGCTAGCGAGGTTACGAAGGATCACTGCATCAAAGGTTATATTGTAGCTACACCAAGAAGAGATTATAAATTCCTCATGAACTTTTTAGAAAAAAGTAATATCGACTATCATCCCTACCAGCATCTCATTAACAAATAGCACATTCATTCATCCGGTTGCAACGTTCTAAACAACGCCAGCCGGATGTTTTTCTTATCAAACCTGATAAAGAGCCTTTCGGATTAAGCTTATTTAGAGGTTACGTTACTCAACTTTCGCAGAGCGAAAATCGGCTTACTTGCTTGATGTGATTAGATAAACCCTGATTAGAATATGGATGTTGCAATAATAGAAAAACACCGCTTCATTTGGTAAAGTGAGAGTGTCGAATCAATCACTACCATACAGAAGAGGTGTCCTCTACATGATAGAGCAAAGCATATTACAAAATCAACTTCCAAATGAAATTAAACCCGCTTTTAAAGAGCTGAAAGTATTGCAACATTTAAGAACAGCTGGATTTAAAAAGAGATTTGGTTATACCTGTTCGTTTTTATTCCAGCTTGTCTTTGTCCTTTTGTTTCACCACAAAAACTGGTTCCGCCTGTTGGAAAGCGAGAAAGGTGATACGTTTCCTGGGAAGGATGCGATCTATCGATTCCTGAATCACAGCGGCTATGCATGGCGCAAATTTCTGTCATTGCTTAGTTCCTCCACTATCGATAAAATTCGCCCACTGACAGGTGAAGATCGCATGTCTGCATTTGTTGTTGACGACTCCATGTTTGAGCGCAATCGTAGCAAGAAGGTTGAACTGCTTTCTCGATTTAAAGATCATGCAACGGGTTCCTTTTATAAAGGATTTCGGATGCTTACGCTAGGCTGGTCGGATGGTCATACGTTTATTCCCGTTGACTTCTCCTTGCTAGCTTCGATGAAATCGCAAATAAATGGGATCATGCAAGGGATCGACAAGAGAACGTCTGGCTACAAGCGTCGGGTCGAAGCTTTGCTTCCTGCTCCTGAAATTATTCCATCGATGATTGATCGTGCGCTTTCCGCTGGTGTGCAGGCTTCATACGTGCTAATGGATAGTTGGTTCACACATGCTCCATTAATCCAAGCCATCGTTGATCGAGGCCTAGATGTGATCGGCATGGTCAAAGCGGATAAGAAGCGTTATCTTGTTGACGAACGCCGATTATCTTTGCAAGAACTTTATTATGAAGCCATCCCTGTTCAAGGAAAAAACAAGGGAATCTTACGCTCTATCCGTACCGAGTTGTCTCCAGGGATTCCAGTCATGATGGTTTTCGTGCGTCACCGCTCAAAAAAGAAAGAATGGCTTGCCATTCTATGCACCGACCTAACGATTTCGGAAGAAAAAATGATTCAGATATACGGCATTCGCTGGGATATCGAAGTCTTCTTTAAGTGTGCCAAATCCTTACTGCGCCTACAAAAAGAGTTTCAAGGACGCTCATATGATCTCCTTATCAGCCATACCACGATTGTTTTTTCACGGTATATTTTGCTAGCGTGGCAACACCGACAAAGTACCGACAACCGTACGCTTGGTGGCTTGTTTTATTTGCTATGTGATGAAGTAGGTCAGCTAGATTGGGCTGTAGCCTTAAAACAACTGATTGAATTAATCGAAGATATCTCCAAGAAAGCCAGTAAGAAGATCACAACACTCATTCAAACACAACTACAGCAATGGATCGCTGGCTTGCCCAGTTACATCAAGGCTTATTTGCCGATTTCAAGCTGCGAAAGTTGAGTTACGTTATTAATGGGGAAACAATAAATAAACAGGTTGCTGATATTTATCAGATTATGTATATAAAAATATCTTACGGTGACGAAGATGATAGGACTAAAGATTTTTTGTTTATGAAAGCAACTCCTTCTACGGAAATAATCGAATACTTTAATTCAATATAAAAAATTTTAATTTGCCTTCTTGCTAAGAACGCTCCTTGGTGAAATGTCTGCCTTGCTGCTAGAGGGACAAAGGGTGATGCCGAAAGCCGCTTTGGAACACGGCTTCCGTTTTCAGCTTCCTGAAGTAGAGTCTGCAGCAGCAGATTTAAACAAGAAGTCTTAATGATTTCTACCTAGATGAAAAGTGATCTCCGCAATGCTGAACGAATCCCCGGGCTCCATCGAGTAATCTTTATAAGGTGCGATCAGCTCGCCGTTTAACTTCGTGCCGTTTCGGGAGCCTAGATCCTTGATGCTGAAGCTAGCCTCCCGAATCATGAGTTCGACATGAGCACGAGACACCCCAGCCCCCTTCTCCACGTATTGAGCCAAATCCTCAGAACGACCGATAATAAAGCTTCCCTTCGGAAGTGGTATGCGTTCCGCCCCGATGCCTAAAGGTAATTGTTTTTCTAAATAATATGCCGCATTTCGAGCTTGCAATTGCTCCGACTCCGAAAAATCTTTCAGCAATACTGTAGCCGAAGCTGATGCCACCGGCTCTTTGCGCACTGCAGATTCTGCCGATGATGCTGGATAAGGCTCTTTAATCGTCACTGGTAATTCCTCAAACATAAGATCGCGGTCGCTCTCCGCTTGCTTCTCTAACAAGGATTGAGATTGTGAATCCGCTTTAATAAGAGACTCATTCCACCGCCACTTCTCCTCATAACGGTGCAGATTGCTACCAAAGCGGGAGCCGGGATTATTCCTATTGTCCTTATGATCATTATGATCTCTGTCGCTCCTGCCTTTCTTAGGCTCAAGATAAGCTTCAGACTCCTCCTGATGGCTATCCCCATTCCATTTCTGGCCGTTCTTATTCCTGAAAAGTCCAGCCAGGTCAATGATTCTCCTATTGATAAGCAGGACAAATATTATTATGGCTACCGATACCCCTGCGCTAATATATAGTCCGGCATCCGTTGGCTTATCCATATATCCAAACTTCCAAACTACCATCCCC
Organism: Paenibacillus lentus; assembly: GCF_003931855.1. NCBI lineage: Bacteria > Bacillati > Bacillota > Bacilli > Caryophanales > Paenibacillaceae > Paenibacillus > Paenibacillus lentus. The sequence continues at coordinate 4,586,349 of NZ_CP034248.1, forward strand.
AACAACACAGCACTTAGCCACAAATAAGTAGGCTTAATTTCCACTCGGCTAACCTCAGGCTGCTCGTTTTCGCCATCGGCTTCTTCCTCCCCGATAGCCCCCCTAAAATGAGTATCACTTCTATCTATAGCATCGGACGAGAAGTTCATTTTGCTCCGACTCGGGAGATTTTCTGCTAGTAAGAGATAAGGATCATTTAGCGAACTTCTCGACTGCTCATGAGAAAAAGGCGCTCTCCCTCCCCCGCCTTCACTCGGACCAAGAATTGTTCCGTGCCCCACTGGAGGAGCAGGAGGAGCTTCATCAAGCAGCAGGGAAATCAGCAAACTTTTTAGCCCAGTAACCGAGAATAACTCTCCTCCGCATAAACTGATAATTTGCTGTATTCCGCTTCCTTCCATATCCGTTACCCTTGTCATTAAACGATTGACTAGAGTTAGCAGAGCCTGAGCGATAGACTGCTTCCTCGAAATATCAAGTAAAGGTAGGTAAACTAAATAAACCATACCACTGGATAATGATTCTTCGATAAAAATATGATTTTCATCCAACAAATAATTCCCGATAGTTAACATGTACTCCTTGCTATGATCAAGCACCTTCATAATTTGCAACAGGAGGCTGTAAAACTCTGTCATTGTCATTTGGTCGCTCTTTAAGCATTGAGCCAACATTCTTTTCCCTGTAATTTCATAATACAGCGTAACTTCAAAATCAATTTCCCTAACCTCTAGCGGCAGCAAATTAGGGATCGTCACGGAGGTCAGCATATTCCTCTGCACCCGGTTCAAATGCTCGGTATGCAATCCTTCCTCCGTATTTATCACCATATATGTTCCGTCGTTCCTGACAAAATCGGTCACAAGGGCGGCCATTGTTGCCCACCTCCTCGCTTTTAGGAATAGTAAACTGCCATGATGGCACCGGGCAGCACAGCTAGCATAAATGGAAAGGTTAGCGGTTTATCCTTCGCCGTAAGAGCTTGTATCGGACTTATACTGCGCAGCACAATTAATCCAAGAACACTACGTAGTACGCCGCCAAGGCGTACCATCATTTCTCTTCTGCAAATAAGAATGAGAATGCCGATGCATCCGGCAGCTAATATCGAATACAACAGTATTGACAAGGTCAGCGGCACTCCTACCCAAGCCCCGATTGCAGCGAATAATTTCACGTCTCCGCCTCCCACAGCTCGTGCTACATACATAATTGCCATTATTCCAAAACCAACGACGGCACCCTTTACTGCAAATAGAAAGCCTGTTCCACCATTTGTAATTACATGATATGCAGTGCCTAACAATGTCCCGGTTATCGTAATTATATTTGGAATTTTCATCGTAAGGATATCGGTTACAAACGCGACGGCAAGCAATATAAAACAGCCCCAAATTTCTAAATGCATGACCAAATCTCCTTAGTTCTTCTTATTCGGACTCGCGACAACAAACTCTGCCGTCGTTCGCAGGCCATCCCCCGTCTCAACAACAAACGTCCAAGTACCTGGCGTCGTATTCCCCCCTACAAGCCATTGCCACTCTACAACCCCATGCTCATCGGCGGAGGCTTCACCCAAATATTTAGCTTGGCTTACCCCGCTTTTATAGTAAACCGTCAGTTTGGCAACCGTTCCTGGTTCGACTTTCGCGCTAACCCGTGCTTTATGCCCGGCAAATGCTGGCTCTGGCTTCGACAGAATGATCGGTGCCTGTCCCTCATCCTGCTCCTCTTTTCCGTACCCCCTCAACTCCCCGGTGTCTCCAATCCAAAGGCGTTCCTGGGCCCTCGCCTGCAGTACAACTTTCCGGTTGGAAAACGGTATTTTTATCGGCAATTCGTAACTTAGCTCGATGCCGAAATAAGGAATTCTCCCCGTTTTTAAGTCAGGTACGGTAATTCGGCTAACATGAACTCGTTCTTCACGAAGCAGCGTATTCTGCACAAACGGCTGCAAAAGCGGCTTCACCACAGGATCAAGAATCGTTTCCAGTACACTATTTTTAATATCATTCAACGGCTCATCTCCCTTGGCGGCAGCATCCAATATCCATCTGGATAAAGGCTCGGGAAGTGAATCAGCATACTGACCAGCCCATTCCGATAAAGATAGCTTGGGCATGCTCCAATCAAATACACTCTCCTGTTTGCTAGCATCACTTCCGCTGGCCGCATCCTGCTCCGAGTATTTATCGACAGCCAGGGCAACAGGATAGATGTGCGCAGACACTTGCTTAACCACGTTTGAGGCAACGATTTGCATCTGTAGGGAATAGACGGTCATCTGAACCATGTAGATAAAAAAGAACATGACTATAATAAAAACAGGCATGACAAGCGATGCTTCCAGCACCATACTGCCTTGAGAGGCTTTATCAGAAGTTTCAGTACGAATAATGCGCTTGCTTGACAACATAATATTTGCTTCCTTCCACCCGTCCCTTTAGAGCCCCAGCACTTCCGATTGCTTTGGACACACCAGGCAAAAACCATAATGGCAAAGCTGCGGTAACTTCTCCTTTAATATAAGTAGCTCGTTCATCCGGGTTGATTCCCGTCTTAAAACGGATGACCGCTATCATCCGCGATAGCCGCTGTTCGCTGCCTCCGTGCAGCAATAGAAATAATCGAAGATGATCCCTGTACGTTAGGTTGATTTTTAAAAAACTGCTCAGCGGTATGCTACCCTTCTGACATAAAAGCACCATATCCTTGATCGCCTCTACTACTCCGTGCAGTAGAGCGGAAGCCAAGATCGCTAATGGATTGATCTTGTTAGCATGCTTGATCAGTCCTTCCATCGTGCGAATTGCCAAGCGCATCGTAAATATCTCTCCATAAACCGCAGCGACATTTCCTGCAGGATTATGAAATCCGTACAATATGTACTCTACCTCCTGCCGTTCCGGAGCAAATTGCTCGACTATCGCCTCCAGCTTGTCCGGCCTACCTTCCATAAGTCCTTTCAAGGTACTGACATCAAAAAATTCAAAATAACTGGTAACGTACTCGGTCTGGTAAGCATTGTCCGTTAGGCTTGACAGTATCTCTGACAAAGAAGCATATAAAGCATCCATGCCCCCCATCGCCTGTTCGCCTGTCTCATAAGGATCAGTGCCGCGCTTCCTCGAATTTTCTTCCGATTCAGCCGTCTGATCCTGATTCAATTTACGATTGCCGTCAAAATAACCTTTCAGCAGGTCAAACTGCTTCTGATGCTCGCCCATCTTATTCTTCAAATCCTCGATTTGCTTGAGCAAATTAGATACTTCCTTCAGCTCAGCGGCGGCTTGCTTTTCCGTCTGCTTGCGTTCAGCATCGCTAGTACGGTGGGCCTCCAAAGTAGCCTTGAATCGCTCCAGAATGTTGCCGCTACCGGAATCAACATAGGTTCGCAAATAACGATCGATATTACGACTGGCCTGAATCGTCTCCGATTTAAAGGCACTTATATTTCCAAATGAAACCGCACCAATAGCAGAAGACTTCGAAAGTAATGAAATTACCGTTTGGCGAGCGTTATTAAAACTCGACTCCTGTGCCTCAATGCCTGCCTCCAAGTCTGCAATAAAAGATTCCTGCAATAATAAGGATTGACTCTTATTCCGAATTCCAGCGAGCTCCATTTCCCCCGTAACAGTATCCTCTCCTCCCGTGCTAGGCGCCGCGGATACTGAGTTATATCCGTGCTGTGCCGATCGTTTCTCGGACTCACGGATTACTTGGCGCATTTGCTCGTTAATTTCTCGAACTTCACTTAATAGGAGTCTGGCTGCCGTCAGCTGCTGAGCATGCTGCCTTTCAGCATTCCGATTCGCATCTGAAAGAGCGTCGAAGGCAGCCCGCGTATCGTATCGGAAATCAGCCAACAAGTCGGTATAAATTTGGTCGGATGCTTCTCTTTGCTGATCCTCCTCCCATTTTTCTAAATAATCCTGGTATTGGGACGCTGCATCGGAAATCAAGTAAATACGATCACCGAGCGGTTTGTTTGGAATAGAGGCATAGTTCAAGCGGGCTAATCGGTCAGAATAACCCTTTGCCGAGAATGCAGCTTGTTTCTGCGCTGCAAGCAATTGATCCAGCTTCTCTTCCCGCCTGTCATACAGTTTCTGAAGCTTGGCTAGCAAATCAACCGTATTAGAGGCTTCCTTCATGACCTGCGATAGCGGTTTGAACTTATTGATCACCTCAATTGCGAGGTCGATCGGAGCTTTGTATTTCATCTCCTCCCGGATTTGCTGCGCAAACACAGAGTAATCCCCCAATGGCCGCAGCATTTCTATGGAAGAGGCATCCAGTCTGGCTCCCATAATCGGTAAATCATCGCTCCGGATAACAAGATCGAAATTGTCCTGAAGTACCTTGGACATAATATAATTCCCGTCTGTCTCGCCAAATGCAAACAAGCCATAATCCTCTAACAATTGTTTATCGTAAGCGGATAGCACTGAACGGACTGCCGCATGAGCAAGCGCCTCTGCCCTCGCCTGCAGTGCAGACATCCTGGCAAAATCAATGAAAATAGCTACAAAGGCGAAGACAGCCGCAAAAATAACGATCAAAAATACCGTCACTGCCCCATGTTCGGAACGGCGCTTGTCAAACATAAGAACCTCCTTCTGAAAGATAAATCCTTATTTCGCATATAATCTCAACGCTTGGCTTGCCTCCCTCTGACTGACATGCTCCTTTCCGGTTCCTTGGAATCTCGCCCCGTAATAACGCACCAGTTCCACAGTTCGAATCCATTCCGTCGGCTCCACAACATAAGCGTCGGAATGTCCCGATTGCGTGACGTCCCCGATCACTGCTTCGAGTGGGGAAAGAGGAACATAACGATTCAAAGATACGGAAATTTTGCGAAACAGCAGCCTATTATCGTATTTCATCTGCCCGTTCATTTCGCCCGGAATTTCCCTCCCGGTATTTTTAAGTTTCCTCAAAGGGAGATCCCCTTCCGCTTCTCCTCCGTGCGGCAGCTCCAACACAGCCGAGAAATCCCCCTCAAACGAACCGAAAAGAACATGAAGCATTCCGTCATCATATAAGCGCCAATAGAGGGAATCATACTGTTCTTCCTCATAAGCCCCTGTCTGGGGATTACGAAAGCTATTGTCCCAGGTGTACGCACTTCGCTCAGCCGCAACTGCAGCCGCATGTCCAAGTACAGCATTCTGATATAAATACATGCAAAAAAACAAAAGCAGCAGTATTGCGAAAAATATGACCGGAAATACGAGTGAGGCTTCTATCGTAAAATTTCCATCTTTATTCTGGAGCAGCTTCACTACTCTCCGCCATCCATGAAAGAGTTGGTCTTTTTATCAGCCTTCGAAAGTAAATTCTCAATAATTGCCTTTAATTCTTTACGAAATATAACCGCAATAATTACAATAACCGCAATAATCAGAATCATTTCGAGCATTCCCAGGCCGTCCTCGTTCCGCCAAAACTCTCCTACTCTTGCACGCACTACCTTCAACATCATTGAATTCCTCCTTGGTATAGCAAACTTTATAAATCCATCATCATGAATGCGGGAGTCCCCACTAGTATTACGATAATCAAAAATAGCATAACCATCGGAAACACCAGCTTGGATGAAGCTTGCTCCCCTAGTGTCTTGCTAACCGCTTTCCGTTTCTCCCATAACGTATGAGATAGATCACGCAGAGCTAGCACAAAATCACTGCCGCCTCGGCGATAATTGAGCAAAACAGCTGTCGTAAAAGCAGATACCTCCTGCATGGCACAGCGTCTGCTAAAGCCTTCTAATGCCTGTGCAAAGGAATAACCACCCTCACATTCTCTTTGCAGTTGAAACAGCTCGCGATACAAAGGATGCGCCTCCTGATCCCGCTTTCGTTCCAGGCACTGTTTGATCGCCTGCTGAACGGTTGAACCAGCGCCGACCAGCAGGATGATCTTATTCAGCAGCTCCGGCAGTTCAAGTATAATTTGCTGCTCTCGCCGCTTTACCTTGCTGTGTAAATCTTGGATCAGCGCAACCGGAAGCAGAACGGAGAGTACTGCTCCAGTGAGAAATCCGCTGCCTTCTCCCTTCATGAGTAAAGCGATGAAGCAACCTCCAGTTAGTAATAGATAACTGTAGGAGAGCATTTCCGCCAAAAACAGCATTGTATATTCCGCACCTTGCCGCTGACCGTTAATCCGGCTTATCGAACGCTGAATTTTGAAGAAAAACACGGGAAGCTTTTGCGACACTTTCGCCTGCTCTAGAATATAAAGCATAGGAGGAGCGATTCTTTGCAGCCGGATACCATCCAGCTCCATCTTAGCCACCCCAGGGTACTGATGCGACGATCTGCGGTACAGCAGCCCCCATAGTATGAGCAGTATGATCATAGCTCCTCCCCAAAGCAAAGCCATTTCCCTCCCTCCCTAAACCCGGATATCCATAATTTTCATCATGATCCAAGAGCATGCGACAAATAGAATGAGGGCAATAGCTGAAATGATCAGACCGACTCCTTGATAAAGCGGCTGCATATAGTCTGGAGAAGTCAAGTCCATAAACAATAAAAACAAGACAGGAGAAGCCAGCATCGCTTTTGCCTCAAAACGTTTCTGGGCGATCATAACCCTGATTTCCTGGCTGATTTCCAGCTTCTCACTAATAATGGAAGAGGTTCTCCTTACCACTTCTACCAAATCCCCTCCGGAACGTTTGCAAGTTGTGAATACATCCGCAAAATTGCTAATATCCTCCATGCCGGCTCGTCTGCTAAAATCCTGCAAGGCGTCCTCAACAGGCTCCCCATATTCCATGCGTGTACATATAATTCCAAGCTCGATCATGAGATCATTCTTCCCGTCTGGATATAACAACCGCAAATCTTGAATCGCTTCGCGAAATCCATTCTCTACAGAACGCCCCGCTGCCAAGGAGGACGATAGTGAATACAGCGATTGCTTAAAATTCAAACTCAGCGCTTCCCTTCTTCTACGCAATAGATATCTGCCCCACCTCTTCGGAACAAAAGCTGTCCCACAGCTTAGAATAAGCGCCAGAAGCCATGAGTGAAAAAATATATATCCGACAGCAAAAAACAGCAAGCCTCCCACAACCAAGCAGAACGCCGTTTGCTTTCCAGAGAGCACGTAATTCTGATAATTCGGCAGCTGATCTGTATCCTTTTTCAAAGAATTGGTTCTGCGGCTCCGCCGAAGCAAAAAATGATTCATCCCTTATCACCCTTCATTCCATTCCTGCTCTATTCGTCCCCTCTGATTCCGGTGCAATTCCAGCCAAACGCAGCTTATCGAGACGCATCAAGTTGCCCCGTCTTGCCAATTGTCCTCTAATTTTCCCTTCACGCTCTTCCTCTTCCTGAAAAACATATAACGGATTCAGCACCACCTCCCCCTCGCTTAAACCGCATACTTCTGAAATTTCCACCACCCTTCGGGAGCGATCTCGCAGCCGGGATAGATGGACAAAAATATCAATGGCAGACCCGATTTGCTGGCGTACCACTTGAATAGGCAACTCCGCTCCACTCAGCACCATGGTTTCCAAGCGGCTGATCATATCCCTGGTGCTGTTGGCATGGCCAGTTGATAAACTACCCTCATGTCCTGTATTCATCGCCTGCAGCATATCCAAAGCTTCGCTTCCCCTCACCTCACCAACAACGATCCTATTCGGCCTCATCCGCAATGAAGCGCGAATTAAATCCCGGACGGATATCCCGCCCTTCCCCTCCGTATTAGCGTTACGTGTCTCCAAAGAGACTAGGTTCGGTACCTTAACGATTTGCAGCTCTGCCGAATCCTCTATCGTGATCACTCGTTCCTCCGGCGGAATGTATTGCGATAGTGCATTCAAAAATGTCGTCTTGCCCGACCCCGTCCCACCGCTAATAAAAATGTTATATTTACCTCTAACCAAGCTCTGTAGAAAAGCTGCTGCATCCTCACTCAATGAACCCCATTCTACAAGCCGATCCATCGTTACAGGTTGATCGGGAAACTTTCTGATGGTCATTGTCGGTCCCTTTAGCGCTATAGGCGGAAGCACGATGTTCACCCGCGACCCGTTCGAAAGTCTCGCATCCACGATCGGCGATGAATCATTAACGACCCGGTTCACGGTAGATACGATGTTCTGGATAATATCCTCCAACTTTTCCTGAGATTCGAAACGCAAATCCACCCGCCTGACCTGACCATCCTGCTCAATAAAAATCTCCTCATGGCTATTGATCATAATTTCAGAGACCGATCGATCATCCACAAGCGGCTGAAGTACGTCCAGGCCTCGAAAAGAATCATACAGTCTGCGAATCCATTTCCGCTTCTCGGAAGCTGTGAGTTCATAGAACTCTTTCTCTCCCAGAACTCGGCGTTCAATATATTCCATTAACTGTTCATCCGTTAGCGTTGCAGTCATATCCAGGCCGGAACGAATACTCGACCGCAGCTCCGTAAAAAACTCCTCAGTCACTGCACTGTTCCCCCAGTCTCAATCGGGGGCCTTCCGCTGCATACGCTGTGGCATAACCTAAGCATATCCTTCTGAAATGCTGGCGAATGCAGCAGAGAACCCTGCCTTGCTCCTTCGCCCCATGAAGGAATATTAGGAAGCGTAACTTCGGCCAGCATTTCCGGTCTAGGCATGGCATGTGCCAATTCACCAGTGCATTTATTAACCGCGAACAGCGTTTTCCCCATTATCTTCCGGAATAGAGACGGATCTGACCGCTCCAAATGAGATAACCACAATCCGTTCTTCCGCATCACGTTCCATTCGTCGGCCAACAGCCAAACTAGTTTGTCGCAGTGCTCCAACACGGCTTCTGTCCGCGCGTTAGGATAAGAATCAACGTCAACGATGATGGTGTCATATAGACCACTATCTGCAATAAAATCCATCAACCTCACCGTATCTTTGTGTTCCATTTCCAGCATTTCATTCATATTGTCGAGAAGAGCAAAAGTATCTCCCTCCAATAAGGGATGTCTATGCGCATATGCCAAAAGCGGTTGTTTCAATGGTTCGTCACGCTCCCCTGCCGCTTTCAGATCGTATAGAAGCCTGGCTAGCCCTTGTACCTGATTCTGCCCTTCCCGCAAGGATTGCCCCTCGAATAAAATACCGCTATTGATCGTCTCCAAATTAAGATAAAACGCTTTGCGCCTCTCCTCTGCGAGCTGTTTCATCAAATGAATCGCTACCGTAGTCTTCCCACAGCCGCCCATAGCAGAATATACTCCGATGACAATCGCTCTGCCCTCTGCCGAGAGCTGAAGCCCTGCCCCTCCCCGAGTGTAATCAAGTACGGCAGACAGAAGCAGAGGCAGCGGCTGATATTTAGATATACTCTTTCCGGGAATATTGTCCTCCCCCCCTTCATAGAGACGAATCCAAGGCACATGAGAGGCTCCTTCGTCACCAAGCCAAGCCTCCAGAAATGTATTCTCCGCCAAAACAAGATCCACAAACAGCCGACTCGACTCCATGTATGATAAAAAAGCATCCTTGCGACTAAACGCCGTTACGGAAAAGCGGCGATCAAACTCGCTATGGCGGATATAGTGCAACAAAGGTTCTATATACTGTTCATCCTTAACAGCCAATACGAGCCGAACTGGAATCACCCTTATCACCAACTTCCTAGGAACGCAAAAAAAGCACCGCCCAATAACCGTTTTACGGTTGTTGGACGGTGCTTCCGTCACGAGTTCCTTAAATTTACAGTTATAGTATCATAATTCACAAACTCTAGCAAGATATTTTTATAAAATAGATTTATCCATCTTGTAAAAAACGCGCCTTATTCTCCAGATTAGGAACAAGGCATGAGTCATCCTTGCCAAACCATCGATAACGATTGGCGGCTACGACACGATATACGGCATCCCGAATGAATCGCGGAACAATGATGAACCCGTAGGCAAGCGGCCAGGGAAACTTCAGCCCCTTCGCAATGCGAAGCGCAGCGGATGACCGGGTATAGTATGCGCCGTTTTGGTACAGTACGATTGTATCCACTCTTTCGGATGATATTTCCGGATTCTGGCTGTCCTGCAATATTCGCCGTCCTGCTTCCGACTGAAGGGAGGCGAATCGAAAGCGGTGCCCTGGGTCGCGATTGATAATAAATTTGACAGCGCCCTGACATAGATGGCATACGCCATCAAACAAAACTACACTTTGCGTTTGCTCCATTTTTCGTGTCATAGATCGCTCACCTCGCTTTAGTTAAGATTATAACATCATCACGGGGAGCAACAAAAAAAAACAAGCGGGCCGGCCAAGGATGCTCCTTGACCAACCCGCTTGTTCTTCAATCTTATGAACGTTCCATAGTTTACTATGAGCCCGTCTCTACCGTTGATTGACTACCAGCTTACTGAGCCAGCGCTTTTTCGATCCACTGACCATGATCAATCTGCTGTCTGATCTCTCCGCTAAATCTATCCATACATTTGCAGATAAAGTCTTTACGACAAACCGGACAAGGAGTTCTTTGCAATCGGCTGATGTGCGTAAGCCGCCATTCCGGGTCTCGGTGAAAAAATACTCGGCACGCCGTACCATCAACCATCGTAACGATAAATTCGTACAGTCCTTCCTTTTCGTTGCTGCTGGCTTTGGTCACGTTATCAACACTCGGTCTGTAAGACATGGTCATCACCCGTATTATCAAATTTAAGTCCTAATTTTGTACTTAGACATATTAAATAATTTTTTGCAGTGTGTCAACTTGGAATGTTATGACAATAGCTTCATTTCCGACACTAAAAAAGACTTCTCCCGATTAGTATTACCCATGAGAAGTCTTTTAAAATCATTGTGCTTCAAAAAGTAAAAATTTACTTTAATATGACGTTATGAATTGATTTCTTTGAAGGTTGCATCATACAGACGGAACATAGTTTTATATCCCGACTCATCAATTTTAATGCCTACGTCAAGGCGGCCGGTAATTTGCAGCGGCTCCGGTTTGTATCGCAGCTTTACATCATCGGGCACAAACACGATCATGATTTTATTCCAGTAACTCTCATCTCCGTTATCGAATGGGCACTCCGCACCTGGCTCGGGTATGAGCAGAAACCAATTTTTTTCGAAGGATAATACTTCTCCCATAAATCCCTTAATCGTCACTGTCGATCCACTGAGATCCCAGAAGCGCTCAGAGGGCGTAGTCTGATCTTCTCCATCAAAAAACTCCGACCACCCGACCCTCTCTGGACCCGAAGTTGTTTTTTCCTCCACGGCTTGCAATTTGTCCTCTTTTTCTTTTTCTTTTTCCTTCTCCAACTTTTTTACTTTCGCTGCTGTAGAATCAGTGCTTTCAGTGTCCTGCTCCGTACTCTTCTTAACGTTTTCCGTAGATGCTTGAGCTGACGGGACATGTGTAGGATCTGCCTCTGATTTGTTCGTAGATGGTTCTGTTTTATCGCCTGTAACCTTATCCTGAGGTCTCTCGGGGATACCGTCAGTCGGATTGTCCACGGATGGTTCATTAGTCGCCTCTTCTTCCTCCTCTTCTACAGATGAGACCGATTCAGATTTCAATTCCGGTGAGGGCTGCTTTTCAACTCTAGCGTGACGCTGGGTATTCACTACCGCTGCAAAAGAACCTGCTTGCTCACCAGCAACTTTCTGACCGCATCCTTGCAGCAGACCTGCTGTAACCAAGAGTGGCAGAATGAGTATTATTTTTTTCAATCCAGCACCCCCTACGCTTTGAATAATGATAATGAATCCATCCGATACAATCGAAGAGCCGGCCCAATTGAGGCCACTGCCCCAATTAGCAGTGTGCCCACTGCAATCATGATATGATCGCTGCTCCACTCAAAGGGAGCAATTTGGATTCCAGCATAACTAAACAACGCATCTCTCAAAAAGTAACTGACTACATGTCCTGCGATGATTCCCAATATAAGCCCTGCCGCCGTTACAAAAAGCCCTTCACCGACTAAGGTCATTAGCACAAAGCGCTTCGACTTTCCAAGCAGACGCAGCAGCCCTACGTCTTTCGTTCTTTCATTAACAGCTGCGATCAGCGACAATAAAATGGATATCGCAGCCAAGATTATGCATAACAGCGTTACAAACTCGATGATTTCAGACCCTCGATCCACGAGGTTCACCACATCTGCAACAGCTTTGCTCGTATAAGCAGCCTGGACTTGATTCATGCTCTCTAGCTTTGACTTCAATCCTTGCGCTCCCAGCAATGTTGCTGGTTTAATCAAGATTGCAGTAATCTCCCGCTCTTCTGACGTTTCGCCATGAACAGCCCAAGCATAATCGAGAGTAGTAAAGACAGCCCGATCATCCGGAGAATTCAGGACGGGCAAGATCCCTTTGATGGTATAAGTGAAGCTGTCATGTTCATCATGATGCTCACCCTCCCCGCCGTCATCTATGCCTCCATGATAATCTCCTTCAACCAGGCCATGCGCTCCTGTGAAGGTGTCTCCTACATGAAGTCCTAGCATCCGAGCCACATATGCTCCAACAACTACCTCGCCAGTGTCGGCATACAAGATGCCATCCTGCAGCATTTGATTTCCATAGCGAGTCAAAAAATATTCTGGATCAATTCCCACAATCGGATATCCGTTGTAATTATCCCCAGTCGTTAAGGCGAAGGCTTTCTCAACGCCACTATCCTCAAGAACCAGATCCATAATTTTTTCAGGTATATTTCCGACAGGTGCACCTACATGGTAAAAAGTATTTAGCACGAGTTGGGTCTCGCTCCCCTCTGCACCGATAACAACGTCAAAAGGGCCATACCCCTTCCGCGCCCCTTGCTCGACACTGGCTCTCGAGAGAGAGAGCAGCAGAACAAACGCTACAGTGGCCGTTACGGAAAGAATGGTTAGAAGGGACAGAAATTTTCGATGCCATATATTTCGAATGATGAAATGAAAGAAATTCATATCGCTCTCTCCTCTCTGACGTTAGCCGAACGCTTTACTCCATTGATCCTATTTATTTCGCTAATATGGACGCATTTGGGAAATCGATCCGCCATATTTAAATCATGCGTGACGACGATTAACGTGTGCTGCTCGCCGCGGCAAAGCTCAAGCAAAAGACCGGTTACTTCATCCGCCGTTTCCCAATCGAGACTGCCTGTCGGCTCATCTGCCAATATGAGTGCCGGTTCGTTAATCAGCGCTCGGATCATGGCAACCCGCTGCTGCTGTCCCCTGGACAACTGTGAAGGCAAATGACGGCTGCGGTCAGCAAGATGGACCCGCTCAAACCAACTGTCAACCCGTTCTCTGCGTTCAGCTGCTCCCATTTTGCCGGACATCACAATTTCTACATTTTGTCTCGCCGTCAATGAAGGAATCAAATGAAAATCCTGCAATATATAGCCGATGTGGCCTGCACGGAAATTATCCCTTACTGATTCGGTCATACGATGAAGCAACTGTCCGTCGATTTGCACCTCTCCACTGTCCGCCCGTAGAACCCCGCTAATAATATGAAGCAATGTGCTTTTTCCCGACCCGCTTGGCCCGATGATTGCTAGCTTCTCACCACGATCAACCTTCCACTGCGGTATGTCCAAAATAGGAATATGATTTCCTCCCACCTGAAACCCTTTCTTCACCCCAGCAATATTCAGCATATCACTCGCCTCCCATCTCAAAATACAGGGAAACAGGAGAGCTGATCGTCCCCTGTTTCCCGACTTTATCTCATAAGCAATCCCAAAAACGAGCTCATTGTTATTTCAACATAATCCGTTCAGACAATGCGTCCCATTTCAAGGTTTGTCCTGTAATTTGGCTAAATGCTGTTAACGGAAGATAAAGCACATCATTGTCAACATCTATGGTAATAGAGGAAGAATTCCCGCTTAATTTAGCCTTCTTTGCATTCAGATCTACTGTAATTGTCCCGCTCATGCCGCTGATTGTAGCCGTTCCGTTTGCTGCCTGGTACTTACCGCCTAGCGCCTCAGCCAAAGGCTTAGCCGGAAATAGCACTTCTTTATTGCGGTTAATTTTGAATTTTGGATACAGATACTTCGATTGGAGATCAGCCGTAGCCTTTTTCAGATCAACACCGAGCACCTCCGCACTTGCCGTCGCGATCCTCGTATTGTCGATTTGTCCTTTCACTTTATCCGCGATTGGGCCGTAAGCCCACACTCCAACATCCACTGCGGAATGTCCGTGACCAGACCAGCCGACGAGCAGACGCTTAGAGATTACGGCATTATAACCGCCTTCACGTTTGTAAGAAGAGCCATCACCGTCTAGAATATACTGTGCCTCTTCATTCGTAAGATCAGTGATCCAGGTATTGTCCGACACGATTTTCTTTACATCCGCAATCGTCTTGGCTTCATTCAAAGCCGATACCAGGCTCTCGGAGGAGTTTTTCTGCTTGTTCCACAAATCAACGTTCAACTCGTAAATGTTGTCCCGTGATAGGGAAAGGCCGCCGGTCTCATGATCAGCTGTGACGACGACTGACGTATTTCCATCCTTCTTGGCAAAGTCGATCGCTACTTTAAAGGCTTCATCAAAATCTAGCGCTTCTTGCACCATCGTGGGGAAATCATTCGCGTGTCCAGCATGATCTATGCGTCCACCCTCAATCATGATGGCAAATCCATTCTCGTTTGTGGATAAGATTTCCAAAGCTTTCGAAGTCATTTCAGCGAGACTCGGAGTTTCATCCGAACGATCTGGCACATAAGCGATATGAGAGCCTCCAAACAGTCCCAGCACTTTGGCGTCTTTGGCCGAGAGGCTCTTCAGACTTTGACCTGTTTTTACAACTTTGTATCCCTTGGCTTCGAATTCCGGCAGCAGATTTTTATCGTTACGCTTGCCCTTTTCCTCTTTCGTAACAAAGAAGGATTCCCCTCCGCCAAGCAATACGTCAATCCCGCTGTCTAAGTACTGGAAAGCAATTGCGTTCTCATTATCACGGCTTCGCACATGTGAAGCGTATACCGCCGGAGTAGCATGGGTAATGCGGGCTGTCGTTACCAGTCCTGTCGACTTGCCGCTTAGCTCGGCTGCTTCAAGCACCGAGGCGAACGGCCTGGATACATCCTCGTTGGAAACGCTTATTGCCGCATTGTATGTTTTATTGCCCGTTGCAAATGCGGTGCCCGCGGAAGCTGAGTCCGTCACGATTCCGGAGACGATATGACCTCCGTCTTCGCCGCGGTCTGCATAAGTCGTCGCTTGTCCAACATAGTACGGATCCAGGTTCAGACTGTTAATATTATTTTTGTGTTGCTGAAAATAACGCGCAGCCGAAACTTGCGCGGGCCCCATACCGTCCCCGATCAGAACGATCAGATTTTTTGATTGCCCGTTCGAGCTTTCAGCTCTAGATGCATTCTCCTTCGCCACAGCCAATGTTCCAGCAGACACAACTGCAAGCACGATCCCCCCGATAGCCAAACCCTTCAACAATTTATTCACTAGATCCCCTCCCAAAAATGATCAAAACTATTACAAGTGTAGTTCCCATTATTTAGGAGAGTGTTATTTAATTGTTGTCCCTGTGTTAAATCTACAAATAGCGCATAAAAAAACCTCCTGCCGAAGCAAGAAGGTTGGAAAAAGTAGCATACGATGGATAGTATAGATATCGACCAAATTATACCAATTGGGAATTCGCGTTTATTTGGGCACACCACAAAAATAAAAGGGCGTGACTTGGAGGGCGTCTGACTTAGATGGATTTCATGTGTCTATTTTCCTTGCAAAAGCACTTTAGCAAAAATAACTGTATTTCGTGTATTTAAAACATTACTTTTTGTCTTACTAGCCTGTTTGTCTTGTTTTAACTACAAGAAATCCAGCTAATCTGCGCAACCAGCCGATACTGGATCATTTAAATACAACGAATACAGTTAAAGCGTGCATCTAACGTACGTTGCTTTTTTAATTACAACAAACCCTAATTCAGATATACGATGGGGCTGTCCAGAAAGTCAGTGAAAACTGACTACTGGCAGCCCCGTTTGTGTTGAATCCCAAAAACATGCAGCCAACACTTCCTCTAGGGGATATTGAAGAAAAGGCTACTTCTAAACGGAGCTTTGTTCCTACTTTCAAAACCTACGATAACCAGCAGATCCACATGATCTTTGATCTTCAAGATTTTATCCCCGTTGACCACGTCTCGCGTGTCATAGATGAAATGATCGAAGCGATTCCTGATGAGCAAGGAACAAAGCAAACGATACAAAAAGGACATCAAGCATGTACCACAGCGAAAGGCAATCGCCAGGTTCACTGGAATACGATCTGGGAAGAATTAAAAGCAAAGGCCAAAGCAGCCCTTGAATGTGAAGAGAAATCCGCGATCTATACCCGGCGTAAAGTCGAGGTAGAGAGCGTATTTGGCAACATCAAGGGCAATCGATCGTTCCGCAGATTTTCATTGCGGGGCTTGGACAAGGTTTATGTGGAATTTGGGATTGTAGCTTTAGCCCATAACCTCCTGAAAGTAGCAGGATTCGTCTCGCTACTTTCCTCAAAAGTAGTGTCACAAAAAAAGTTGGAGCGGAAACATTAAGTTTTCCCTCCAACTTTTTTGTTTAGGGACTTATGAGACAGCCCCTTCTCATCACTTCTGTATGCGGTCGAGAGGACTCGAACCTCCACGGGTATACACCCACTACCCCCTCAAGATAGCGTGTCTGCCATTCCACCACGACCGCGCATTTTGTTAGAAACGAACATTTTTCATTATATCTCTGTCATCGCCAAAAGTAAAGTGTTATTATTTAACTCCCCTTTTTTTCAAATTTCTGCGATATGCGGTAAACTCCAGATATTCCTGAATAAAAGCTTTCTCCTCGTCAGTTAATTGACTGAGTAAATGAACCCAATCGATTTCATCAACAGAATAATTCTCTCTGCGTTCAAGAATCGTTTGCTGTTGCCGCTCCCGTCCAGTCATCAGCCAATCCAGGCTTACGTCAAAGTAAGAGGCGATATCGATGAGTTTATTCGTACCGGGTGAAGATTTTCCACGTTTCCAGTCACCTAAATTACCGGTACTGATTCCAAGCTTTTGACAAAACTCCTTCTTGGTCATCGATTTGCTTATGATGAGCGATTCGATTCTTTCGTAGATGGACAAGTCTCCTACCTTCCTTCACTGAATAAATTACGTAAATAAGTCATTTTAGTTGTTAAATTACGTAATTGCGAGTATAATTTCATTATACCACTTCCATGTTCTGGTCGTTCCCTTCAGACTCATTATATCACAGACTTCTTCTTCTCCCCCACTTCTGCTGAATTACTCCATAACAACTGCAACCTAATGAGCATCTACGTATTGCTTACTTATTTTAGTAGATAGGAGTGTTCACAATGACCCATGATTCAACTTTATGGATTTTGGCTGCCCAATCCTTAAACCAAGCCCTTGCTATTACTGATGCCCAGGGTACCATACAGCATGTCAATCCAACTTGGACATCAAAGGCTATACAACTAGGTTTATCTCCCCTATGGGATCGTCCCGGAATTAATCTTATCGAATTTCTAAACCATCCAGATAGCCGTGAGATTTGTCCCCATGCTCCTATGTTCCTTGCTCAGTTAAGTAATATACTCCATGGGGATTGTGCTTTCTATAGTAAAGAATTCCATCTCCATTTATCTCTCTCCCAAGAACCGATATGGTTTCAATTAGAGGTCATCCCCCTTATCGAGCAGCATAGTTCCCTAATCAGCGGCGTTGTTCTTAGTTGCATAGATATGACACGCTACAAACGGTTTGAGCTGCAGCTTGTAGAAATCATCTCACAAATACGAACACTGCGTGGCTTGCTCCCGATCTGTGCGGTATGTAAGCGGATCAAGGATGAAGGTAATCATTGGGATGAAATTGAGAACTTTCTAATTAAGAATACCCATGCCGAATTTACCCATGATATATGTCCAGATTGTATCCGTGTACTGTATCCTAAATACTCTTCCTTCCTTGATCAATCTGATACTGAGTAGCAGTGACTTCGTGCATCCATTCTTTATGATCGAATAGGTTTGATTCTTTTTCTGCCCAACATTTGCCCTGCCGTCGCTCCAATAATTCCGCCAACAATTAGACCAATTCCGCCCAAATTTAATAATCCTGCCAGCGTGGCTAATGCCGCCCCCGTACAAGCTGCTAATAGATGCGGAAGAGTGCGTTCACCGCCGAATAATAGTGCCAAAAACAGCGCAGGAAGCGCAAAACTAAGCACAGTGGCTGCTTCGGAAGGTACAATTCCACCGATTCCGGCACCAACTATCGTTCCGCTAATCCAAGATCCGTACGCCGCCAATGCAAACGTTAAATAATATGAAGGTGTAAGCCTTTCGCCAGCTGCCGCACGATTAGAGGTGACAACAAAACTCTCGTCCGTTAACCCAAGTGCTGCCAACCACTTTAAAGGTTCACGCCAGTGCGCAAGATACGGCCCCATTGTAGCACCATAAAGGACGTGCCGCATGTTTACAAGAAGGATCGTGGCAATAATTGTAACTGGAGCTGTAGCCGTTTCAATCATGCTGATCAGCATAAATTGTGCTCCTCCTGAGTAAATCCATACAGAGCTAAACACGGATACGTACCAGGGGACGCCGCTAGCTGCCGCTAAAACTCCAAAAGTAATAGATAAGGGAAAATAGGCCAACACTATAGGCAAAACCTCTTTTAGTGCTAAAGCAATTTTATCTTGTCGACTCATGCTCGTATCTCCTGTCACATCAAGTAATATACTATTGTGTAAAATCCAATACCTGATACCACGGTTAACAACAATCGACGTGTCCACCATGCAACTAATATCGTTGGTATCGCTGCTAGCAGCATCGTATTGTCCCTGATTGGAACCCATTGTCCATCATTCAGTAACAGCAAGGGGCCAAGCAAAGCTCCAAGTACCGCTGGTGAAACATAAGAAAGCCACTCCTTAGTCCTTTCCGACCATTGCATGCGGCTTCCCAGCACGAGAGAAACTGCACGAAACATATAAGTTCCTGCTCCAATTAGGAGAATAATCCAAAGTTGAGATTCCATTAACTCATTCCTGTTCTTCTGTTTATAATTTGAGCGGCATATCGAATTTCATGTTTTCCGCCCGATTAACTCAAATTAATAGTATCATATTATCCCTAGGTTGACCTGAAATCAATTTCATATTTTATACTCTTAACAAGCAACCGCAGAACAAGCTATAGGGAGGATATATAATGAAGTTAATTGCCATCGATCTGGACGGAACTTTACTCACTGCTGAGAGTAAACCAAGCATAGAGGGCCTGCAAGCCATCCGCGATATTTTATCCGTCAACGATCACGAAGTAACAATTTGCACAGGCAGAGCTCGTTTTGACGTGTTAGGCATTATCGGAGAAGATATTCCTATACCAATTATTTCAGCGAATGGTGCTGCTGTGCATGATGAACGTGGACAGCTTTTGCAAGAGAGCCCCATTCCGCATACGATTGCTGCCGAAGCTATAAATTACTTGATAGCCCAGGACGTATATTTTGAAATCTTTTGTCCTGAAGAAATTTATACGCCTTTTGAGGGGATAAGCAAGGTTCAAGCAGAGATGGATATTCTCATCAGCGCAAATCCGGGTATAGACATTGACACGTTGCAAAGGGGCATACAAACGCAGATGCAGCAATTCGGCATTAAGCAGATTAATGATCCTCGTGAAGTTCTGCGCGCCGAGACTCCGATTTATAAATTGCTAATTTTTACGTATGACGGTGAAAAATTAAACCGTATCACTGAGCATTTTCAAAATCAACAATCCGTTCAAACTACCGCTGCTGCTAATCATACGTTAGAGATCATCTCCACAAAAACAGATAAAGGCAGCGCGCTTCAATTTCTTGCTTCCTATTATAATATCGACATGGCTGATACGATTGCCATCGGAGATAACTATAATGATATTTCCATGTTTCAAGCAGCCGGTACAAGTGTCGCCATGGGCAATGCTGTCGATGAAATCAAACAGCTAAGCTCCCTTACCACTCGAAGCAATAACGAGCATGGAGTCGCCTATGCTTTAAACACACTGCTTAGTCTGTAGCTCCTTAAACTGCTATCTTTCTTTACCTCTGTTCGAGAAACACCCTCGCCATAGACGAGGGTGTTCTGATTTTCCAATAGTTAAAGCCCAAAAGCTATGAGGATACCATGGGCTGGCTGTCCTATGTAATCTTAAATGTGATTAGATGTAAAACTTCAAAAAAAACCCTGCTCCCGCAAGGTTCTTCTTTGTGTTATGAATGCGGTCGAGAGGACTCGAACCTCCACGGGTATACACCCACTACCCCCTCAAGATAGCGTGTCTGCCATTCCACCACGACCGCATATTAAGTTATTCAGCTTATTAAGAAAGTGGTGACCCGTAGGGGATACTCTCTCTCCGGTCGAGACTGCGATGTGTTCCTATCGAAGCTCATGCTTCGACGAACCCCCAAGGGATTCTCATCCCCACTTGAAGCTTATTAAAGAAAGTGGTGACCCGTAGGGGATTCGAACCCCTGTTACCTCCGTGAAAGGGAGGTGTCTTAACCCCTTGACCAACGGGCCACATATTATATGTTGTCTACCTTTTTAGAGTGACAACAAAAATGAGTATATCAAAATCTAGGAGCATTGACAACCCCTTTTTGCGGAAGAAACAAAAAAAGTCTATCTGGGCTTTTATTATTGCTCCGACGAACCCTCTATTTGAGGGTTCTCATTCCTCTAACAACAAAGAGCCCCAGGATTGCCGGAGGCTCTTCATCACGATGTAGTTCAACGGAGAGAGAGGGATACTCTCACTTCGTTCGAGACTGCGAAGTAACGCTAACGTAGTCGATGCTCCGACGAACCCTCCACCTGAGAGTTCTCATCCCTCTAACTTAAAGAACCCTCCGATATTCAGAGGGTTCTGATTGATGTAGTTCAGAACGGAGAGAGAGGGATACTCTCACTTCGTTCGAGACTGCGAAGTAACGCTAACGTAGTCGATGCTCCGACGAACCCTCCACCTGAGAGTTCTCATCCCTCTAACTTAGAGAACCCTCCGATATTCAGAGGGTTCTGATTGATGTAGTTCAGAACGGAGAGAGAGGGATTCGAACCCTCGCACCGCTTACGCAGTCTAACCCCTTAGCAGAGGGTCCCCTTATAGCCACTTGGGTATCTCTCCAAAGAATATGGCTCCCCGAACAGGACTCGAACCTGTGACAACTCGATTAACAGTCGAGTGCTCTACCGACTGAGCTATCGGGGAACATTAAATCACTGTAGATTTAAGCTATAATTTATCATGATTTTCACTCAAAGTCAACATTAGGAGACAACGGGGAATGGCCTGGCGTTTAAGCCAGACCGCTGTGTGGAACCTTAGGAATCCTTTCGGTGCCGTGCCAGTTCGATGAGCATGACGATGAGTACCAGCAGTTGAATAAGCAGCTCTGCGCTCATAATGCCTCGCCTCCTCCGCATAGTGCTCCTTCGAAATCGGCTGCTCCTCTCCCCATGGACTCCTTACGCTCCCACTCCATATATATGATAGACATGGCAGATTTTTGACAATAAAAAAGAACCTTCTTCTCCATAGAAAGAGATCAGGTTCTTCTGTCTGTGTTTATTATTCTGACTCATAAGTTCTTGCTTGGTCTTGGTTCTTCTTGTTCTTAGATCAGCTGCCGCAAATGGGCTGCGACTCAGCGCCGGGTTACGTTTACCTTCACGGATTAATTTATCCCGCATTCGTTTGGCTTTTGATTTAGCCATTTATTGTCACATCCTTATGATTCAATTTGTCATAAAGTATATCATATTACATGACATAACGAGTTACGGATTCTGTTGGTCCTCATAACTAAACAATTGAAGGGTTCCCGCACACTTTCCGCAGCGATACCGCTTGAGGTCGACACGGCGTTTACGTAGGTATTCCATTCCACAGCTTGTACACTTCAGCATGTAACGGAACGGTAATGGCCTTCTGCCTTGCCTACCCGGCAGCGATTGGCAATATCTGCTCCCTCCAACCTGCTTTAGTAAGGCTTTGAAATCAGGATCGCGATGTCTGTAGCCTTTGCCCGCAATATGCAAATGATAGTGGCATAGTTCATGCTTAATGATTTTCTCCACTTCTTCTTTGCCGAAGGCTGTCAACTGGGCTGGGTTAATCTCGATATGATGTGAATTCATAAAATATCGTCCGCCCGTCGATTTTAATCTCCGGTTGAATCTGGCTTTATGTCGAAATGGCAGCCCAAAGCTGTGAAGCGAAATCTCCTCGACCCAAGACTGTAGTTGTTCATCGTTCATGAGAATAGCCTCCTTTTCATACCTAATTGCAATCCCTACAGGCATCAAGCGCTCTTTGTACTTGAATTCTAACTTCCTATTAAGCTACACTGTCAAGTAGCAATATTAAAAAGGAGATTGTTAAAAATGGCCTCAATGAGATATGTCATTCTACAGCAAGACTGTAATTTACGTTTTGTGGAAATGCCCTCTGACTATGCCTATCAGCTTAGCGCCCTTAATTTGCGCCTGAACAAAGAAATCGAAAAACTGACTGCCGCCGAGGTTCCCTCATTGCCACGAGCAATTGCCGAATGCAACGAACTCGATCTGCTTCAAGAATCGCTGCAAATTACAAGCGGTTTGGATTATATTAATGAGCTCGAGGCTGCCTTCTCCGCTATTCGCGAAGAAAATTATCCTTTGATCTCTTTGCTAACGGAAATCCGTGCTTTACAGGCACAATTAGAGCAATGGTACGAGGAAGAAGGGCAATAAGTTATTGGACCTGCACGCCTCATGGCTCCTCCCCATATGCTAACGTACATAGGGATTATCGGGGAGGAGATTTTATTGCCCAATTGGCTCAGCAACCAAATGATGCGTGCATTCCATAAAAAAGACCGGCGTCAAATTCGGCTGCTTAACGATTGCTGGTTTTTTTACTACAATCGCCGTAATACGAATAATGAAACTAGCAAGGTTCAGTAGATGGGGCAGCCCGCACAGGCCTTTCTATACTAAAATCCCCTTTAAGGTCAGTGTCTGCCCACCCACAATAAAGCGTGAGCTTCGTACACGTTCACTTAAAGGGGTTCTTTTCGCTACATTAGCTCCGAAAACCAAGTCATTCATAAGCTTCCGCATAGTCGGAGGCTTTGTTATTTATTCATGTCGTTTAACTTCCCCGCTAATTGCCTCAGTGCTGCTCCGCGATGACTTATCGCCTGCTTCTCCGATACCGTCAGCTCAGCAAGCGTCTTCTCGTACTCCGGAAGGTAAAAAAGAGGATCATATCCAAAGCCTCCTCCGCCAGCCGGTTCAGAGGTTATCCAGCCTTCCACCGTTCCGGAGGCCTCTGTAAACTCTCCCGTCTTCGGGTCATAAAGTGCGAGGTGACAAACAAAGCGAGCCGTACTCAGCAGGGGCTGCTCCGTATCTTCCCCAAGCTGCAAACGCTCTAATTCGCCTAGCAGCTTCTCATTATTGTCCTCGTCAGAAGCTCCTTCACCGGCATAGCGAGCTGAATGGACGCCTGGCGCCCCCTCCAGCTTGTCTACGCAAAGTCCTGAGTCGTCAGCAAGCACTGCTTGGCCCAGGAAGTCCCCTACCACCTTTGCCTTCTTACGGGCGTTCTCCGCAAATGTCTCGCCATCCTCCACTACTTCAGGAACATTTGGGTAATCAAACATACTCTTAACGGGCTTACCTAAAAAATCGAGTGCATGAGCAAATTCTCTCACTTTGCCCTGATTTCGCGTAGCTACGATAAGAACAGAATCCTTTTTATTCATCACACGCCTGCTTCTGACTGCTTGCTGCCAATTTTTGACGCAATCGGCCCGAGGGCCTCGCGCTGAATTTCAATCATTTCATGGATGCCTTGCTCCGCAAGCTCCAGCATCTTATTCAGCTCTTCTCTGGAGAACGGATTCTCTTCCCCAGTTCCCTGTACCTCAACAAATTGTCCTTGCCCAGTCATTACTACATTCATATCTACCTTGGCCTTGGAATCTTCCTCGTAGTTAAGATCAAGCAGAGTCTCCTCACCAACAATACCAACGCTAATCGAAGCAAGATAATCAGTAATTGGAAAAACAGGCAGAGAATGCTTCTGAACGATCTTATTCACCGCTAGGGCCAAGGCAACAAATGCTCCCGTAATCGATGTAGTACGCGTTCCTCCATCCGCCTGCAGCACGTCGCAGTCAATGGTAATGGATCGCTCGCCCAGAGCATGCAAATCAACAACAGAGCGCAGCGCCCTGCCGATCAAACGTTGGATTTCCATCGTACGTCCGCTTTGCTTGCCGCGAGCTGATTCGCGCTGATTGCGGGAGTGCGTTGCCCGGGGAAGCATGGAATATTCTGCGGTAACCCAACCCTTGCCCTGTCCTTTCATGAACATCGGCACCTTCTCTTCCACCGTAGCCGTACATATCACCTTCGTATCTCCAACCTCGATGTATACGGAACCCTCTGCATATTTGTTAATATTCGCTGTTAATGTCAATGGCCGCCGCTCATTTGCTTTACGCCCGTTTATTCTCATCGTAACCCGCCTCCTACGTTTCATGCTGTCCTTGCACTTTCCCTATTCTACCAAAGTGTAAGCATAAAATCACCATTCCATTCGTCTCTGACGTTATCTCATATTCCAACTGTTCACAAAATGTAATTCGGAACAAACTCCTTGGTCCGATATAACAGAACTGGGCCTGCCGCGGCAAGCCCAAATTAAAGTGTATTATTCAAAATTACAGTGGAATTTGGTTGATGTTTTCCGGCCTGGACACTGGTTCGCTATATTTCTGATTATCAAGTCCAACAACATTCTTTTGACCATTCAGCCAGATTCGCACCTGATCCTCCGGAGTATTCTCCGTCACAGTAAGTACTAAGGATTGAAGCATCTGAGCAGGCACTCTCTCTCCTGGATCAAACATATCGTCGCTGATCGATACAGTGACAATGCCGTCCTGCGATATATCGATACTGTCGACAGTAGTGTTATCGGTAACAACGCGCTCTAGTCCTTCCCCACGGGCCGGACCTTTTATTAATTCATGCAATGCTGACTGAATCCGGTCAGAAGCGCTGGGGACAAAACGAGTGACCGGCACAAAATATTGCACGCCCTCCGGCGTCGCCGCTGAAAAATACATAGTAACTGGGCTGCTTTGTGACAGGCTAGTGCCGTTATTCATCTCTAAATTAATGCCTAAGACTCTCGTCAATGGACGATCTAACGGCGTTCCATCCACGGGCATTTCATTCAGCTTTTCGCCGTCGACCCAGAGTTGAATCTGCCGGATGTCCGGATTTTCCGTCAACGTCCAGGTGAGAGCCTCCATAACTTTACGTTCTTCCGGGGCCCCGTAATTCCTAAAAGGCTCTGTAAATTCGACAATGGCTAATTGCTGGTCTTTCTGCAGTGTAATTGCCTTGACCTCGGTTCCTTCGGGCAGTACCCCTGTAAATCCTGCTGGAACGAGCTTAGCATAGGGGCCGTCCTTCACCAAGCTTTCCAGGACACGAGTTAATTGCGTGCTGCTGTCATCTTCCGGCAGCGGAATAGCAACCGGAGCTAACAAGCCGTGATCATTCTGCAAATAGACGGTCGACATCTTGCCTTCCGTACCTGAGCTTGACTGATCCTGCACCTCAAGATTCCTAAGCATCTGATATTCAATATCTTCCGGTGGAGGGTCAATTTGAGCTGATGATTTTGCCGCAAAGGGGTTACAGGCTGTCAGCAATAACGGGAGAGCGAGCAATCCCGCAACAGCAGTGTTGCGTATTGAGCGGTTCCATTTCATGACCTGGGTTCCTCCCTAACATTTTTCTAAGGTTTGTATTACTATATATACGAGCCCCTTCATGAAAAATAACTAAATTTTCCTAGAAGTGGACACACTGCATCTTAAGCGAAGTCAAAAGAATACAAGTAGATAACATCAAAATCGAGGGGTAGAGGTGAATTGGGGATGGAACAACCAAAAGCAAAAGTGCCTTACAGCTTAAACAGTAAAAAGGTTGCTGACACAACCATGGAATGGCTGCAAAAACGTGGAGTGAAACTCAGCGAAATAGCCGAGCTCGTCATGCTGCTGCAGCAAAAATATTATCCAGGCTTGACCATGGAGGAATGCATTCATAATGTGGAGCAGGTTCTCAGTAAAAGAGAAGTGCAAAATGCTGTACTTACGGGAATTCAACTGGACATTCTGGCAGAGCAAGGACTTCTGATTCCAGAGCTGCAGGACATGATTGCCAATGATGAAGGCTTATACGGTGTGGATGAGATTTTGGCGTTCTCGATTGTTAACGTTTATGGAAGCATCGGCTTTACTAACTATGGCTACGTCGACAAACTTAAGCCGGGTGTATTGGAACGTTTAAACGATAAAAGCCTAGGCCCTGTCAACACGTTCCTCGACGATATTATCGGAGCCATAGCTGCTTCAGCAAGCAGCCGCATTGCCCACCGCAAACAGGCCGAACGCGAAAAAGAACGCGGCGAAGAAACGATGGATACCGACAGGTAACTTCATTGCTTGCAAAGCAAAGAACAAGCTACAGCAGAAGCTGCAGCTTGTTCTTTGTGTTTAAACCGTATTTCTACTATTGCGCACTGCAAGATTGCTGTCGTGCACTAAAACGAATCTCCTTACCGCCTGCACTATCTTGTTTAGCCACACGGCCTTGACGCACAAGCTCAGTCAAATGGGCCAGCGTCTCCGACATCGCAAACCGCATCTGGTGGATGCCAAGCTTTGTCCCAAATACGCTGCTGCATACCTGGAAACCTGTCAAAGGCTCATTCCGCAGCAGCTGCTCCATCCGCAGAAGGCGCTGCTCATGGTGCTGAATCAGAAGACTTATTCGCTCGTGAAAATAGTCAAAAGGGCTCCGATGTCCAGGGAAAGCCATCCTCACATCATACTTATGAAGCCGCTCCAGCCCGCTAATAAAGGCTTTCAACGGATGCGTCTCACTGCCTGGAAGTAAACTAATATTAGGAGATATTTGCGGCAGAACGGCATCCCCGCAAATCATTATTTTCTTATCCCGATCATAAAAAGACATATGACCAGGAGCATGTCCACCACTCATAATAGGCTCCCAACGCCTCCCCCCCATTGTAAGGAATTGATCTTCCGTTACAAAGGTAGCCTTAGGAAAAGGCGTCACTTGAGCGATGAACCCGTGCAAATGCTGCGGCAGCCGCATCAACCATTCGTCCGGCATACCATGCTGTCGAAACAGAACAGAAAGTTCTTCATTGATCGTACTTTCTATTCCCCACATCCGCTCCGCTTCTTCATAAGCCCTTGCTGACATATAGACCTGGGCTTGGGTCAATGACTGCAAATACCCAGCAAGCCCGAAATGATCAGGATGATGGTGAGTCAAAACAATCGAGGAAATTTCACTTGGATGTATTTCAAGCTCTCTCCAGACGGCTTCCCATTCCTTTTCAGTCACTTCCGTTCGCGGCCCTGGATCTATAATGGTAACTCCCTCGGGGCCGCGAAGCAGGTAACTGTTCACTTGGCGCAGCGGGGGAGCCATCGTTATCGGAATCTGAATCAATCCCGCTTGCGCCCACTCCTGAAACCTTTCGGAAATCATATGGATTTCCCGACCATAATCATTCGCGGAGAAGCCTCAGCATCATAGGGTATATCGCCATAGCCTCCATAGACATGCTCCAATTGCAGGCCGCTTTCCGTCAGCATTGCTGTAAAATCTTCGCGATTATACAGCTTTATCCGTTCTAAATAATACCTTGGCTCATCGGAAGCACCCGGCTCTATATTTCGAATCGTAATATGCTTCTTCACATACCCATTCTGAATGCTGCGTTCCTCTGTAATATGCTGACCTTCATCTACACGTTCGGATCGAGAAACCAGATGCTTTACAGTATAAGAAGGATTTAGGAAATCAATAATGAATCGTCCGCCCGGCTTCAGAACTCGGCGAATTTCCTTCAACACCTTAATATGCTCTGTATCCTCCTCAAAATAGCCGAAGGAGGAGAATAAATTAACGACAGCATCAAAGCTGCCCTCCAGCGGTAAATTGCGCATATCGCCCTTGAGCCACGTTACGCGTCCTTCCGGATCTTGATGACGTGCCTCCCGCAGCAGGACGTCCGATAAATCTATGCCGGTAACCTTATATCCGGCTTCTACTAATGCCATGGAATGCCGCCCCATGCCACAGCAAAGATCCAACACTTTTGCTCCAGCAGGCAACTCTAACCAGGAAATCATCGTATGTACTTCGCGTTTCGCTCCCTGTACGTCGCGATGTTTATAGACCAGTAAATAATCTTCACCAAAGCTACGTTCATACCACTCCGTCATCAGAATTGCTCCTCCCTATCTATGCAAAAAACTGCTCTAATACTAAGGTATACATAAACCCAATAACTTGCAAACGAAAATAACGTGATATGTTTAGTTCAAGCGCAACCAATCATTAACATAGCAGCAGCCAGCGGCTCTTAATAGAGGCGCTGGCTACCCTTAATTCACTGCATAATTGCAAATATCATTTAACTCGCTGAATTACCATTATCAGCTTCACCATTGACTGTGTTCCCCGTATTCGATAATTTATTCGTGATCTTGGCGTCGCTCTCCACCTCATTGATCCATTCCTCGAATAATTCCGATACTTGCTGTGCTACCAAGTTCTTGCGAATTTCATCTTTGCTCTCCTCGAATGTCGCCTCTTTAGCTTCCTTACGATCGGTTAGCTTGATGACTCTATATCCATCATCCGTTTTCACAGCACCGCTAATTTCATCCTTCTGCAGCTTAAAGGCCGCTTCTTCGATAGCTGGCTCTACCTGTCCCCGTCCAAAGAATCCGGTATCTCCGCCAAGCTCCCTCGTGAATGTATCTAGCGATTTGTCCTGAGCCAGCTCCGCAAAATCCTTACCGTCCTTCAGCTGCTGAATGACTTCATTTGCTTCTTCCTCGGTCTCTACCAAAATAACCGAAGTGCGAACCTGTTCCGGAGTGTTGAAGGATTCTTTGTACGTTTCGAAGATTTCCTTCACTTCTTCATCCGTTACGTTGGTTTTGTCCTTAAGCAGCTTGGACACCATAACATTCAGCTCAGCATCCTGTTTCAAATCGTCCAATGTCATGCCGTACTGTTGAAGCATTTGCTCCAATATTTCAAGACTGCCGAAGGATTTCACATAATTATCGATTTCGGATTGAATATCTTCTTCCGATACCACAATATTCTTCTTCTTGGCCTCCTGCTTGATCAGCATCTTCCTGATCATCGCTTCCAACGCCTGCTTGGCTTGTTCGCCTCCACCTGCCTTCACCAACTCGTTATAGAGTTCATCCTGGGTAATTTTAGCTCCATTAACTGTTGCCACGACATCCTTCTTGCCTCCAACCAGTGGCAGCACCAATACAATGACTAGCACAGCTGCTAGAACTAAAGAAATGATCGGCCATATATTGGATGAACCGGAGCTCGGAGGAGGAGTGGAGTCAAACTGAGGGAATGCTTGTCCTCCGGCTGAGATGTTCTTTTCTGCTCGGACTTCGGTGGCGGCTTTCTCATGAGCCTCTGCCTCAGTACCGGATGCAGCCTCTGTATCTGCTTCTGTATCTGTTTCTGTATCTGTTTCTGTATCTGCTTCTGCATCAACTTTATCTGCTAAGTCAGTGTTTACACTTGCTTCGTCTGTTAAGGTCGCTTCCGCATCTATCACCGTTTCCGCAGCCGAACCTGCCTTTTCCGCTGCCGCAGTCTCTTGGGAAGAGCTCTCTTGCGCTGAGCCAGCTTCGTTCTTCTTCCCTTGTGATTCTAGTTCCTTCTTATCCTTATCTTCCATTCACTCAAAAACTCCCTTCATTTCACCTAAAGACGGAGCTTTTAAAATTAAGCTCTCTTTAAAGAGAGTAACAGAATTAACAGAATCAAACATTAAATAAAAATAAATTTAAACGGACTTTTATTAAAATCTGCTTAATTCACATCGCAAGCTATACTCATGGTTAGAATAATCCAATGAGTCCCTTACATTCGTGTAAATTGCCAAAACGTAGTAAACTATAGGGGTCACAATAATGTTCGAGAGGATCTGATCAACGATGAGCTATGAGTCCTATTTTCAAAAATATAGGGAACAACATTTAGAGGAATTAAAGCAATTACTGACGATACCTAGCATTTCCGCCCTATCTGAGCATAAGCCTGATATCGCAAAAGCTGCGGAGTGGATTTCCAACTCGTTATCGAGCGCAGGGCTGGAGAATGTGGAAATCATTCCGACTAAGGGACACCCGATTATTTATGCAGACCATCTTCATGCTCCAGGGAAACCAACCGTGCTCGTCTATGGGCATTATGATGTTCAACCAGTAGATCCGCTGCATTTATGGGATACACCCCCGTTTGAACCGACTGTCCGAGACGGCAAGTTATATGCGCGCGGAGCAACAGATGATAAAGGCCAGCTTTTTCTTCATATTAAAGCCGTGGAGGCTATATTAAAGGAAGAGAAAGAACTTCCGGTCAACATTAAGTTTTGCATTGAAGGCGAGGAGGAAATCGCCAGCTCTAACCTTCCGCCTTATTTGGATGAGCATAAGGATAAGTTAGCCGCCGATGTCGTACTCATCTCCGATACGGCTCTCCTGGAGCCGGGCAAGCCGGCCATCTGTATCGGCCTTCGCGGACTATGCTCCTTAGAAGTCACGGTACACACCGCCAATACGGATCTTCACTCGGGAACCTTCGGGGGCGGCGTACCGAATGCACTGCATGCCATCGTTTCCTTGTTGGCTTCGCTCCATGATGACAAAGGAAGAATAGCCGTAGAGGGCTTCTATGAAGGCGTGCCTGAACTAACTCCCACCATGCGTGAGGAGTTTGCCAAGCAGCAGTTTAATGAGGATAAGCTAAAAGCCGATCTGGGCCTGGATACACTTTATGGTGAAGAAGGCTATAGCTTCGTGGAGCGAACTGGTGCGCGTCCCACGCTGGAGCTCAACGGGGTTTATGGCGGTTTTCAGGGTGAAGGCTCCAAGACCGTCATTCCGAAAGAGGCTCATGCCAAAATTACCTGCCGCCTAGTCGGCAATCAGGATCCGCAGGATATTTTGGACAAAATCGAAGCGCACTTAAAGCAACATGTCCAGCCTGGCGCGAAATTAAACATCGTCCAAGTGGAGAAGGCACGTGCGTTCACCATCGATCCGGCGAATCCAATGCTGCAAAAAGCGGCAGATGCTTATGAACGCGTATACGGCACCCGCGCCCTGTTCACGAACGACGGCGGCTCCATCCCGATTGTCGAAACATTATCCCGGGTCCTAGATGCCCCGGTCGTCATGATGGGCTTCGGACTCCCTGACGAGAACCTCCATGCTCCGAACGAGCACTTTAATTTGGAGAACTTCGATAAAGGGCTGCTAACGATCGTGGATTACTTGAAATTGCTCTAGGCTGTTGAAGGGCGTACGACAAGCGCGCATGAAGCTACAACTCTAGCATGGCTAGCCGATGATCTCGTTGACGTTAACTGGTTCAACAAAAAACCTTCTAATTCCTCTCCGTATATGGATAGAGGATTTAGAAGGTTTACGGTTTCTTGACGTGCTTTGGCAAACCGTCAGATTTTTAGTTCCCCAAGCTTGATTAGCTCGACAACCGCTTGCGCACGACCTTTTACGTTCAATTTCTGCATGACATTAGAAATATGATTCCGTACGGTCTTTTCGCTGATGAATAGTTGCCCCGCAATGTCGCGCGTCGTTTTATCCTGCACGAGGAGTTCAAAAACTTCCCGCTCACGATGAGTCAACAGAAATTTGCTGTTACGATCGCTGCTTTTCAAAATGCGTCACCCCTCCTTGCTCGGGTTTTGTGGTATAACAAGGTTAAGGGATACAGTCAACACATATTATGAAAAAAAACGGGTAAGGGTGCGATACAAAGCAAAAATGGGCTGCTGTGCAGCCCATTCCTCATTTAAATGACATCGCGGCATATACGGCCTTTTTCCAGCCGTTATACAGGAGTTCTCGATCAGGCTCAGCCATCGTCGGCATAAATCTGCGCTCTACAGTCCAGATCCGGCGAATTTCATCCAGATCCCCCCAATATCCAACGGCCAATCCTGCCAGGTAAGCCGCTCCCAGTGCGGTCGTCTCTCGAACAGCAGGTCGTTCCACAGGAACATTAAGAATATCGCTCTGAAATGCCATCAGGAACGTATTCGACACTGCTCCGCCGTCTACCCGCATCGTATTCACCTCGTAGCCGCAATCCTTCTCCATCGCCACAAGAATATCCTTTGTCTGATACGCCAAGGATTCGAGTGTAGCTCTGATAAAATGCTCTTTGCTCGTCCCCCGCGTCAGGCCGAATATGGCGCCGCGAACCTCACTGTCCCAGTACGGACTGCCAAGGCCGACAAAGGCCGGAACGACGTACACCCCTGCCGTAGAATCGACACGTTCGGCGTATCTCTCGCTATCCTTCGCCTCCCGGAACATTCTTAAACCATCTCTTAACCATTGTATGGCCGAACCCGACACAAAGATACTTCCTTCAAGGGCATATTCAATTTTGCCGTGAAGCCCCCATGCAATAGATGTAATTAGCCCATGCTCTGACGAAACCGGCTTTGCTCCCGTATTCATCAGCATGAAACAGCCTGTGCCATATGTTGTTTTCACCATACCCTGCTCAAAGCAGTTCTGTCCAAAAAGAGCGGCCTGCTGATCTCCCGCGGCTCCGGCAATGGGTACCTCATGGCCGAAGAAATGATAGGATGCGGTATACCCGTAAACTTCCGAGGATGCGCGAACTTCGGGAAGTATGGCTTTCGGCACATCAAGCAAATCCAGCAGTTCATCATCCCAACAGAGCTGATGAATGTTGTACATCAGGGTTCGCGATGCATTCGAGTAATCCGTGACGTGCACCTTCCCTCCGGTCAGCTTCCAAATCAGCCATGAATCGATCGTGCCGAAGAGCAGTTCTCCCTTCTCTGCACGATCCCTGGCTCCCTCTACGTGATCTAGAATCCACTTTACTTTCGTGCCCGAAAAATAGGGGTCGATTAATAGCCCCGTCTTCTGCTGAAATATAGAGTCATACCCAGCGGCCTTCAGCTCTTCACATATGTCCGCCGTCTGGCGGGACTGCCATACGACGGCATTGTAAATATGATTTCCACTCTCTTTTTCCCAAATCAAGGCCGTTTCTCTTTGATTCGTAATACCGATCCCGGCTACTTGCCCCGGCTTAACCCCTGATTCTGACAAACAAGAAGCGATTACCGCGAGAACAGAACCCCAAATCTCATTAGGATTGTGCTCGACCCATCCGGGTCTTGGAAAATATTGCGGAAATTCACGCTGTGCCGAGTGTACAATTTCACCTTGCTTGTTAAAGAGAATAGCGCGCGTGCTCGTAGTCCCTTGATCTAGTGCAAGTATATATTCATTCATAAGCATCCTCCGCTCTTTGTTCGCTTGTTCAATTTATATATTTTTCATAAGTATAGAATTGAAATATCCAAAAACACATAGTCATAATTGTAATATTAACCCCATTCTACCCCGATGGCGGATAACGTGACAAATAAAAAAGGCACCACTAGGCACCCTTCCTTGAACAGAGTATTCACGTTGTCCCCCTACGCTACGACGGTTCATCTTCTTCGGGTTGTCCCGTTCATTTTTCTTTCATCCGCCCAGCCTCATCAAACTTGTTAATCACGCGCTCCAGTATTGTCCTCTCATTCTCATCCAAGCAACCAAAATAGTACGCAAGCACTTCCCTTGACTTCTTTCGTGCTTCCTCATACGCATCCTTGCCCTGCTCTGTGATAGACAACAGCACTGCGCGCCGATCTTGATCGTCATGCCTGCGTTCTACATAGCCGCTTTGAACAAGACGATCGAGCATAACCGTAATTGCGCTCGGTTTCACGACGAGCGATTCCGCCAAATAAGTAACATTGCAGCTTTGTTCTTTGGCTATAAGCGACAGCATATGAAACTGCGGACCGGTTAGTGCCTGCTCGCGATGCTGCATTATTTCGTGACGCAGCTTTTTGGCAACCATCGAATATTTCAATTGGAGCCGGTCTATATATTGATCGAGATTCGGATCCACATTATTCCTCCTCATCGGACAGTCATTCAAACTAAGCTGACTCAGCTTAAGCATTATTAGCTAGTGTATTATGCGCTTCTTAAAAAAACAAGGAAGACCGTTTCAAAAGTGTCACAGGAGTATAATAAAACACCTTGCATTATAAAGTGGAATATTTTATTATGTACTAAAATAGTTTTCATGTTTTATGATCTATACACAAAAATTATTTTCTTATCTATTGTGCATTCTTCAGAGGAAAGAAGGTGAAATTAACATTCTTACTCCTATTCTGCACGCGTTGTCTGCTCAAATGGACGCCTTGTCACCCCAAGAAAGACGCTTGGCAGAACATATTTTAAATGCACCTGCATCCGTTATTCACATGGGTATTACTGATCTCGCTGAGGAGTGCGGAATCAGCCCTTCGACAGTGACAAGATTTTGCAAGTCGTTTCATTTCAAAGGATTTCCGGATTTTAAAATGAAGCTGGCTTTTGAGTTGGCTCATAAACCTTCAGAAAGTCATTATCAGGATATTATTGAAGGTAACGATCTTCATAGAATCGTGCAGGCTATGGAGGCCAATCACTTGGCTTCGATTACCGATACAACCCGTCTATTGGATATTTCTCAACTTCAAAAAGCTGTGGAGACACTTTGTCGCGCAAAGCGGATCGATCTGTACGGCGTGGCTACTTCCTCCGTCATTGCGCAGGATTTCTACCAGAAGCTCATACGCATCGGCAAGAACTGCACGGCCTTTGCCGATTCCCACATGCAGATCACTTCTGCTTCCAGCTTAAGCGAAGGTGATGCAGCATTGGCTATTTCATACTCTGGAGAAACGCCGGAAACCATCGATGCGCTGCGCTGTGCCAAAGACAGCGGTGCCGTTACGTTATCCTTAACCCAATACGGCAGCAGCAGCCTTGCATCCTTAGCGGACATATCCCTATTCTCTTCTTCTTTAGAGGAAGGTATGCGCCGGGGCGATATGGCCTCGAGAATTGCCCAGCTCCATGTGATCGATATTCTATTTACGGGAATGGTAAGTCTAGAGTTTACCGAATATACGCCGAAACTGAAAAATTCTTATCAGAATGTCCAAATCTATCGTAAGACTACAGGAGGCTAATAAATATGTTCAATATTATTAAAGTAAACAATGAACAGCAATTCAATGAGACCGGAGCAGGAATTATTGCAAGTCTGCTGCAAACGAACCCGCGAGCTACGCTAGGACTAGCTACCGGGGGAACGCCCGTTGGAGTATATAAACACCTAATCGAGCTCTATAAGCAAGGCCTCGTGAGCTTCAAGGATGCCCGCAGCTACAATCTGGACGAATATATCGGCCTGCCGGAAGATCATTCGGAAAGCTATCGCAGATTCATGAACGAGAAGCTGTTCAATCATGTAGACATAGATCCAAGCAATACGCATGTGCCATCAGGCGTATCCGGCGATGGGCATAAAGCAGCAGCAGAATATAATTTGTTGTTGG
Organism: Paenibacillus lentus; assembly: GCF_003931855.1. NCBI lineage: Bacteria > Bacillati > Bacillota > Bacilli > Caryophanales > Paenibacillaceae > Paenibacillus > Paenibacillus lentus. The sequence continues at coordinate 4,622,037 of NZ_CP034248.1, forward strand.
AAAAGGCTGGCCAAATCGATTTACAGCTTCTCGGCCTTGGCCATAACGGACATATTGGCTTTAACGAGCCGGCCGAGCATTTGACGGCAGCAACGCATGTAGTCGAGCTGGATGAAGTAACTCGTAAAGCCAATGCGCGTTATTTTAACTCCATCGATGAAGTACCAACACATGCAATTACAATGGGCATCGGCTCTATTCTAAAAGCGAAGCAAATTTTGCTGATGGCTAAAGGAGCAGACAAGGCTGAAATTGTTGCCAAAGCTCTTAAAGGGCCCATCACAACTCAATGCCCTGCTTCCTTGTTGCAGCTTCATCCAAATGTCGTCGTTATTGTGGATCAAGAGGCTGGGGGGCTGTTATAAAAATGAGCGCCTCGAACCGGAGTTTCCAAATTGCTCACGCCGAGGTCGTTACGCCTAAAGGCATTATTCATGATGGCGCGGTGGTTGTAGAGGAAGGCCTTATTGCATACGTAGGCTCGACATCAGGTTTGCCTTCAGATTCTCCGGCTTCAGCCTCAACGATTGACGCTGGCGGAAGCTATATCCTGCCTGGTTTTATTGATGTTCATGTGCATGGCGGCATGCTTGAAGATTTCTCGATTCCAAGCAAAGAGGCATTTGATGCAATTACAAAGCTGCATTGCAGTCAAGGGACTACATCCATGCTCGCTACAACAATGACAATGCCATATGACGTTATCGATGAAATACTGCGTGAAGTTAACGAGTATATGTCGAACGATATGCCTTATGCTCAATTGGCAGGAGTGCATTTGGAGGGACCTTTTATAAGCCCAAAATGGCCTGGTGCACAAAATCCTACGCATATCGTGCCTCCAAACCGCTCCTGGGTCGAAGCATGGAACAATAGATATCCCGGCCTGATCAAACAGGTTACCTTTGCCCCTGAAAGAGATGGAGCTCTAGAACTGATCCGTTACCTTCGGAAAGAAGGCATCGTCGCTGCTGCTGGGCATACCGATGCTTCCTACGAGGAAATGATGGCCGCGGTTCAAGTCGGACTTCACCATGCCGTCCATACGTTCAATGCGATGACGCCTCTTCACCATCGTAAACCGGGAACCGCCGGCGCAGTACTAAGCACCCCGGCGATCAGTGCTGAAATTATCGCAGACGGTATTCACGTCCACCACGCCGCAATAAAGCTGTTAGCACAAGTAAAAGATGACAACAATCTCATCTTAATTACGGATGCCATGTCAGCAGCAGGGCTGGGAGACGGTGAGTATATGCTCGGAGACCTTCCTGTCATTGTGAAGGATAGTGTCTGCACCCTTAAGGATAGTGATAATACGCTTGCCGGCAGTACCTTAACAATGATTCGTGGCTTTCGCCATCTCGTGCAGGAAATCGGCCTTTCTGTAGAAAGAGCTTCTGAGGCGGCCAGTCTGAACCCAGCCAAACTCATTCGGATGGATCATTTGACTGGTTCCGTGGAGACCGGCAAACAGGCAGATTTATTGCTGGTAGACCAGAATTTGAATCTACAGAGCACTTGGGTCAAAGGACGGAAATACGAATCATAATCCACAATTTAAAAAGCAGCAGCTAAGGATGATATGATACCATCCTCAAAGCTGCTGCTTTTTTGGTACACTATTCTTATCGAGTTACTCCTCCTGAGAATCCTGCGCCACTACCTGTTCCTGTGCCTGTAGTACCAGACATGCCTGTGCCCGTCCCAGTTGATCCGACACCGCCGCCTGTATTTCTATATCCGTTTGGCCCTGTCATTGTACCCGCACGTCCTGGAAAAATGCGATTAACAAGCTGTTCAAAGTCATTAACATACCCCTGCAATGTAGCCCCGCCCCGCGACTGTGTTGCATAATTGCTGACATTGGTTACGAAGTCCTGATGCCCGGATACATACACATTACGAATATGCGGTGCCGTCTTCTTCACAGCTTGAGAAATTTTATCCTTTACACTTTGAGGAACATTGTCTACTACATTGGCGCCAGTGCCTGTACCTAACCCTACAACGTTACCGTTGCCTGTGCCATTTATGTTGGATGTGTTGCGGCGCGTACTCTTCATACCGATCGTACCATCCGTTCCACCATTCATACCCGCTCCCCCTTGATTGCCCCGGGTTCCGGTATCGAACAGACTTCCAATTACTCCCGATCTGCCGCCAAATCCATTATCCGCTGTGCCTCGGTTGCTATAATTCGCCCCATTGGTGCCCCTGGGGTTAGTGGTATTAAAGCCTGTTGTCCCATAACCCGTTGTACCGTAACCCGTTCCATAACCTGTTCCATAACCCGTTCCATTTCCTGCTATTCCTCTACGATAGCCATCCATACCGTTTGGCATCAAGCTCGTCGCACCATAGTTTGTAATCATTCCGTTGCTTTGTCCAGCTGACCGTCCCCGTTGATTATTATGAAGCGTTACAGCTACATAAGCGTCGCGATCCGTTACGACAACATGTGCGGATTGAATCTCGCGAAGCTGGGATACTTTGTTGCTTAGAGCCGGACTGTACTTCAAAGAATTAATGCGTTCACTCTGTCCGTTGCCAAGGCTTCGCGTAAAATTTCGATTGCCATCGCGCAGCGAATTCACATCATAATTCCCTTGATTGTTGTTCCGGACGCCTTGGGATCGCATATTGTTGTTATCAGTTCTTGTCCCACAGCCCGTAATTCCCACCATACTGGCAAGCAATGTTGCAGACAATGATAAGCTAACTACTTTGGCAATTCGCATGTAGTCATCTCCCGTTATTAAAGTGATGTTATGATGAACATCTGTTAGAATGCACGGGGGAGAGTTTTTGCATACAGGTAAACATAACCGGACACCAAGCGTACAATAGCATATACAATGATTTGAGGTGATTCTTGAATGAAAATATTGTTTACCTTTTACGTTCCCAGCGGCGGTGTGGAAACGCTGAATCGCCTTCGCTGCGAAGCACTTAAAGAAATCGGCATCGAAGGGCATCTCCTTTATCTGGAAGGCGGCTCCGGGCTTCAGAACATTTCAGGCATTCCTGTATATATTTCCCCTACCGATGATGAATTGCACAACCTTCTTAAGTTACATATGTACGATGCCATCATAGCAACCTCAGACTACCTCATGACGCAAAGATTACGCCAAGTCGGTTATACAGGCCCCATTGTATACGAACTCCAGGGGCTTGGAACGCGGGAACAGGCCGAACAGGCTCTAAAGGAAGCGGAGCCCATCTTACGGGAATGCTGCCAAGCTGCGCTAATGCCTCCGACTTCGCATCTTGTCGAGCTGGTTACTGAGCTATGCCCCTCCATTCCTCGTTATATCTTTCCTAATCCACTGGATACCGTAACCTTCTCACCTCGTGCCGTGGAAGCTTCAGCTCGGCCAATCATCGCCTGGATCGGGCGACTCGATAAGAATAAAAACTGGGAATTATTCCTTCACATCGCTCACTCCTTAGTACTGGCTAAGCCGGAGCTCCTTTTTTGGATCTTTCTAGACGACAAACTCAGCTCGGAAGCAGGAAATAACTCCTTCTGGGAGATCGTTCGCTTGCGGGGGCTCAACGAGCACTTACAGGTCTTTTCCAATGCTCCGCACTCAAGCATGCCGAATTACTTATCGAGTGTCGGTGAATCGGGAGGTTTTCTGCTGTCAACCTCCTATCTCGAAGGCTTCGGCTATGCTGTTGCCGAAGCCATTTCATGCCGCTGTCCCGTACTCAGCAGCGACTCAGATGGAGTCCGTTTTTTTATCCGCCATAATGAAACAGGCAAATTCTTCGACATGGGAGATGTTTCGGGAGCCGTCAAAGAGGCACTTGAGCTAATGAATGATCACAGGCTGCGAGAGAAGATTCGCAGTAACGGCCATGAATTTATATCGGGATTGATGACGCCACGGCAATATGCGGAGAGTTTTCGCCAAATGCTTTTGACTCTTTAAAAAGCCCAACATAACTATTGCAGATCAAGTGCAAAAAGGCTGTCCCTTCGTTACCAGGTAAATAACGATAAGGACAGCCTTTCTTTTCACAGTGGATCATCATTACTCAAAGGTAAACCAAGCGCACGCTGGAGTTTGAGACGATTCTCAAGCAGGCCTTGTTCCTGCGGAAGATACTCCAGGGCTTTTTCGTTATGATGATATGCGTTGTTAAGATCTCCTCGTTGTGCGTAACATATACACAATCGGCTATGTGGAATCCATGTGCGAAGAGTGCGGTTCTCCATAACAGCGGGGGAAGAAGCATTATGCAGGGCCTGCAAATACCAGTAAATCGCAGCGGCCCATTGCCCCCTTCCTTCAAAACATCCTCCTATGGCGCAACAGATTTCGCTTTGAGGCAGATCATATTGGAATGATCGTAGCAATGCCTCCAGCTTTTTATCCACTAAACCAAGCTGGCCGTAACAATCCGCGAGTTTGATGCAGGCCAGTATATAATCGTCCATATGTTGGCTAGGTTGCTTTAAAAAATAATTCAATTGTACAATCGCTTCCTCATACCGCTTCAAATCTGCCAGCTCGCTCCCATAATGCAGGAGAAGGCGGCCTTCAAGGCCACCACCTGAAGCAATACAGCTTTCAAGGATCTTTAGATTACGTTCCGTATGCACACCCTGTCTGCAATGTGTTACGGCCACATCCGAATATGCTATGCTTGCCCTGGATACATCTATATCCTCATGGACGATTCCTTTCCATTTAAATTTCTTATCCCTGCGAACAAGCCGGTACCTCCGGGTCAATATAAGGGGCACTCCTGCATCATCAAGCGCTAGATGATAATCCATCATGACAACTTCTTGATTCGGATTCAAGGTTCGCTTTAATTGCTTCAATTTACCTCGGTCCGGAGGCAGTAACAAGTCATCGGCATCCAGCCACATAATGAATTGTTTCGTGGCACGGTCAAAGGAATAATTTCTGGCAGCTGCAAAATCATCAATCCACGGAAAATCATAAATTTTCGCAGTATAGTGACCGGCGATTTCTTTCGTCCGATCCGTAGATCCGGTATCGACGATAATAATTTCATCGACGATATCACATACTGAATCAAGGCACTTCTGCAGCTGTTTCTCTTCGTTCTTTACGATCATGCATAGACTGATGGAGATCAGGAGATAAATCCTCCTTCCCGGAGCAGATCAACGATCTCCTGGTTAGAGATCAGACTGTCGTTGGAATGATATTCATCGAAATGAATGCGCTGGAGATGGCTGTATTGCTTATATAGATGGACAGGAGGATTGGATGGAAGGATGACGAAGTACTGTTCATTGTATTTGTACGTATAAGGTGATTCATATCGGGAGACAAGCACCTCGTGCAGCTTCTCCCCTGGCCTCATTCCGATTTCCTTCAAGGGCACGGTATGACCCAAGTAATGATCAGCCAACGCATCGGCAATGTCGGTAATGCGGCAGGCTTTCATTTTCATAACGAACATCTCGCCGCCGATCGCTGTTCTCGCCGCCTTAAGCAGCAATTCGATCGCTTCCTCCAACGTAAGGAAAAAGCGGGTCATTTGACTGTGGGTTATTGTCAGTTCGCCCCCGGATTTTAATTGTTGGATAAATAAGGGTACGACGCTGCCATTCGTTCCTAATACATTCCCTCCTCGTATGCAAGTGAACCGGGTATGCTCACTTAAATAATTCGCATGAATCATCAGCTTTTCCCCGATCGCTTTCGTCATGCCGTACGTGTTGATTGGATCTACAGCTTTATCGGTAGATACGTCAATAACCTTAAGCACCTTTTGGGCGATGCTGGCGCGAATTATATTCTCAGTGCCAAGAACATTCGTCTTTAATGCCTCTGTTGGCTGATGCTCGCACACAGGAACATGCTTCAGGGCAGCTAAATGAAATACATAGTCCGCTCCCTTGCACCCGGATTCAACCGCATCGTAATCGCGAACGTCTCCGATCACAAATTTCAGCCTGTAGTCATATCCGAACTCCCGCTGCATCAGTACCTGGGCGTATTCGTTACGGGAGAAGATGCGTATTTCTCTGGGATTGTCCCGGAGCAGTGTCCGAGTCAATGTCCTCCCCCATGATCCGGTACCCCCGGTTACAAGAATAATTTTATCCTTAAACATTACAGCACCTTCCTCTCGGTCCGTTCATCGAAATTACCACCTTACTATTTAGGCGGATTATCCATATAATCGCGAAGAACGGCATTAATTTCATCGAGCTGCATGCGATTCTCACCCGGAACAACCTTTGGTGACGTATTAGTCGAATGCACGACATTGACCCAGTTGCGTCCAGGCAGCTTCTCATGGGGGAATTTAATGACATGACCATGATCCCTAATGGTGTACCGATCACCTTTCAGGAAGTTATTAACTTGGTAGATTAATACGTAAAATTGAGGAGAAGCATAGAATTTAGGAGCCATGACGTGGCGATCCCGATCCCAGTAATACCCGTTCTGATTAAGCAAAGCCCAGCTTTCAGGCTGATGCTGATAATCATGCAATTGTTGAAAATAATCCTTATGCAGCAAATCATCCGAATCCGTTCTAGCAATATAGAGCTCATCTGCCCCTTGAATGTATTCGGATATCGCCTGCTCGTACTGTTCCACCGGGACAAAACGGATATGATCCGGCAGCGTAATGCCCAAATCCGTTAATACTTCATAAATAACATCATGCGAGCGTGGATCGTATTTAAGCAAGGTCAAGAAATTTTGATTACCCTGGTGCTTCAGGCTGCTTAGCGTTAAATCCCGAAACAGCTTGATCCGATGCTCCACCCATGGCCGGGTTAACCGATCCCGGCACATGCCCATATTGTTAAATCTAATATCAATAACCAATCGCCTAGTCAATTGGATGATCCCTCCTGTTTAATAATTCAAGAAACGTTAAAGTTGCTGCACCGGCCTGCTATGCTGACCCCAGCCCACCTCCGCCAAGGACAACGACCTTTGCCTTTCCGGCCATACCAGCAGTGGCATTTCTTGTGTCGAAGACAAGGCGTGAATGCTTCAAAATACGCTCAAGCGGTAAATCACGATGGTCGGTGGCGATCACAACGCAGTCCGCCCGGCGGATTTCAGAACTACTGGCCTTTGTTGCCTTAAGCACTGTTCCTTGGACGTCAAGCTCAGCAATGTAAGGATCGTAATAGATTACCTCCGCTCCCTCCTTGACCAGTAAACGAATCAAATCAATGGAACTCGATCCCCTGATGTCGGCAACATTTTTCTTGAAGGTAATGCCCATTATAAAAATTCGGAGACCCTTCATGCTTTTCTGCTCGAGCGCTTCCTTTAGCCTTGAGAGGACGTATGCAGGCATGCTGCGGTTGATACGTGACGACAGCTCGATGAACGAACTGGTTACACCAATTTGTTGAGTTTTCCATTGCAGGTAGTGGGGGTCTACAGGTATGCAGTGCCCCCCGATCCCCGGACCGGGGTAGAAGGCCGTATATCCGAATGGCTTAGAAGATGCCGCCTCGACGACCTCCCACACATTGATATTCAATTTGTCGCAGAGGACAGCAAATTCATTGATGAAAGAGATATTAACAAAACGGAAAGTATTCTCCAGCAGCTTTGTCATTTCGGCGGTATCTGTAGAGGATACCCTGATCACCTTATCAAAAACATTCTTATATAAACGCTCCGTCCGAAGCGCGCATTCCCCGGTCACGCCGCTTACCACTTTGGGGATAGATGTCAAAGAAAATTGTTCATTGCCCGGATCAACCCTCTCGGGAGAGAAGCCTATAAAAATATCCTTGCCCGTTATTAGGCCGCTTTCCTCCAGCAAAGGCATCAATACTTCTTTGGTAGTGCCCGGGTAGGTCGAGCTCTCCAACGTCACTAGCTGGCCAGCTCTTAAATAAACTCTTAAATGTTCAGCTGCATCAATAAGGTACGATAGATCCGGCACGTGCTCCTTTGTCAAAGGCGTAGGGACACAAATGATTACCGACTCAGCCAATGTAACCGCGCTAAACTCGGAAAATAAAGTGAATCTTCCCTGTTCAATGGCCAACTGGATGATTCGATCCGGCACATCGGCTATATAACTCTTTCCTTTCTGCAGGCTCTCTAGTTTTTGTTGGTCCAAATCGATTCCTATGACGCTATACCCCTTATTCAGAAAAGCTGCAGCCAGCGGCAAGCCTACGTAACCAAGACCAATAATTGCAATATTTCTATCCACTTTCAGCCCTCCTTCTCCTATACTGCTAGAATAGTATATGAGAGGATGATCTTCTCAGCTTGGATGCATGCTTAGCTTAACTCCCTATTTTTCATCCATTTCTTACAATATTCCGAATGATTTTTAGCAATTTTTTCGCACGAACAGCAGTGGTATGATTCTCATGGATAAATTCGTGGCCTTGTCTAGTAATTCGCTCGCGCAAGGCTTCGGCGTGGGGTTGTAAATAATACTCCACCTTCTCTTCATAATCCCGTTCAGAGATGGCAACAAAATGCACTCCTGGCTTGAAGCCCAAATCTCTCAAATCCTCATTGGGTGGAGCCATTAGAAGCGTATAGCTGGCCGGAACCTCAAAATACTTGCGAAGTGAGTATTTATAAATAGAGTCACAGGTTAGGAAGATCTTCGCCCGGTTCGCCTCCATCGCAAATCTTTGCGCCACGAGTGCAGGTTTGTCTGCATCGAAGTTGGCATATCCCGGGTGTTTATGGAAGACAAACCAAGGCTCTTTTAAATATCTAGTCTTCATTAAGTGTCGCAAGGGATATATTCTACGGTTGATGGCTCCCATGAGTAAAACATCAATATCCTTGGTTTGATGATAGTTCCTAAATACGCTAGGCTCTGCGAAATGAGGAAGCCAGTATAAATTACCCTCATATTCGGGATATCTGTTCCGAAAAGCACTGCGATATATCGTAAAAATGTTAGGTGGCTTTCTCATCAGGAACGCCCTTCGCCGATCGACGTGTCCATGAAGATCATGCATGATCATCCCCCACGGAATTTGCAGGTCAAATACGCCTTCCACCGGAGGACAGTGCGTGGAATGAAACATATCATTCAACAAAACGAAATCAGGAGTAAACGGTAATCCGCGAAGAATATCGGGCATTTCCCCGCCCTCATGGCATAACGCTAAATCCGCATGCTTGGCAAGCTCCAGTTGCAAATAATGAAAATTTCGCTCCAGATACTGACTAAAGTCTTTCGTAATAAACAATATTTTAAGCCGCTGCATCGCTCCCATCCTTTCTCAAGGCGGCCGTTCCGATCCCAGTTCTCGATTTTAAAAAGCTTGAAAGCTTGCCGGAGTGCTCCTGACAAGCTTTCAGACAAATCTTAATCAGGTGATGAAGCGGTACCTACAAATGTTTCAGGACCATTGCGAATTGACGTTGACACGCCCGAAATAAATGAGGAATATATCGTCTGCAGTGAGGCTGGCGCATTCAGATCAGCGGCGACAAAGCTCTTATTATCCGTGTTGCTATCTTCGCTCACAGCACCTTCCAGCGTATAAATTACGTTAGCGGGTGCATAGGTTGCACCACGAACGATTTCAATCCGGAAAGTATCGCCAATATCCCCTAATATCCCGACAGTTCCATGTAGAATAACGATTGGGTTAGCCACGTTCTGCGTCTGCAGCCCGATGATTCCAAACAACTCGGGCGTAGAGGACAGCGGGGTACCTGGAAAACCCGGCTGGTTTGAGTTTATGGACACTCTGGCATCTAGAAAAACTCCCAAGATGAATTCACCTCCTAAAATTCCAAGCTACATTACCCTATGCTAAGACGTCCCTTTGTGAATAGACAGGTCCCTTAGGGTAGATGCTCATATTGAAAAACCATGGTCATACAATCGATGAATGCAACTTAACGTCGATGATGAAGCAGCCGATGCAGCCCACGCTTGTAGCGCTGCTGCACAGCAGCGATTTCCTGGCCAATCGCTCCCTGGTGCCGGATCGTTCCCATACCGGGATGACGTCGATAAGCCGTAAGAGTCTGATTCAAATAATGGAACGGAATGCCAGCTATTAGAATTCGATGCCATAAATCATAGTCATGGGTATAGGGAAGCCGTTCATCGAACAAGCCTATGCGCGCAAGCAAGCTTCGTTTGATCATTACCGTACATCCGTTCACCGGATTGCCCCGTTGAAAAGTTAACAGCATTTCCCGGCGAGTCATAGGCGAGGTTCCTGCACTATATTGAACCGTCGCTCCGTTCTCGTCGATATAATTGAAGTTCGTATGGGAAATGAGCGCTTTATTCCGCAGCATAAACTCAAGCTGAGCACTGACTTTATCTGGATAGAACATGTCGTCCGAGCTCAGCCAGGCGATATACTCCCCGGAAGCATGGCGTATTCCATGATTTAGAGCCGTTGCCGTCCCTCCATTCTGCTTGCCCAAATAGTAAATACGATGCTGATAGGATGACAGCAGCTCCACATATGACGTAGATCCGTCATCCACCACGATAATTTCTACGTTCGGATAAGTCTGATTCAAAGCGCTTGATACAGCTTGCTCTATATAAGGACAATTATAAAAAGGGATAACAATACTTACTTTCGCACTCATATTGGGTTCGTGTCCTCCCTTCGGAAATACTGTAAAATATCGCCAACCGAGGTTTCCCATGCAATCGATGGACTCCAGCCTAATTTCATCAAGGCTTCTGGCTGAACGATCGAAGCTGCTGACAGTTCGTCAGCATGCTTGCCTCTGGTTCCCTCATCAAACGGGCACTCTACCCTTGCCAGGCTTATAAAGGATTTGCATACCTCGCCAAGACTTCTTTCAACCCCCGAGCATACCGGATATACCTCACCCGGAACGCCTTGATGCAGCAGCAGTTCATAAGCATCGACAGCGTCCCTGACATCAAGGAAGTCTCTTGTCGCTTGCGCTGACGACAGACGAAACGACTGCTTTGCCTCTCCTCGTTCGAGCGCGGCAATATGCCTGGCAAGAAGAGAGCAAATGCCGGTTGACGGACCCGGTCCAACCAGGTTGCTGGGTTCGGCCAATATGATTCTCTGTTGAAACAATTTTCCCCACGCCAGCGCTACAATCTCCTGAATCGATTTGCTCAGGCCATAAGGATGAGTAGGTTCGACGGGAAGACTTAGATCGAACTTTAACCGGGAACCCGCAATTAATATCATTACTTCCTTGTATCTGCGGAGAGCACTTAGCAAATGCACGGTAGCCATAATGTTGCTTTCCGCATAGAGCACAGGGTTCGCCCAAGATTCTGAAACCGAGTTTTTACCAGCTAGATGAAGGACATATCGAGGAGTAACGCGTTGGACAACTTCTTGTACCTGACCCGGCTTATTCATATCGCAGACATAATAGTCCACCCCACTTATGGGAGGCATTGCTTCAAGAGAAGCACGGGTGCGGACAACGGCGGCCACTCGATAGCCTTTCTCGGCCAATTTCCGGCAGGCATGCCGCCCTGTAAATCCTCCGGCTCCAGTTATTAGAATGACTGAGCTACTCATCGTCCTTCATCCACTCGGCCATTTCTTCGATCATATCTCGGAATGTGGGCAGCGCAAATTGTACGTCCTTTCGAGTAGATACCAGAGTACGATCGATAGACGGTTCGTCTGTCGGCACAATTGTGACGTCCTGCTTATTCCATATTTCCTGAAACAGCTTCAGCATATCGTATTTCGTGACGATTTCAGGATGAGCCAGATGCACGAGTCCCGAAAGAGAGGATTCGAGCACAGAATCAATCGCCTTTGCTAATTGAATGGTTGTTACTCCGTTCCAGGGAACGCGCCGGTAGCCGTTCACCTTCCCTTGTTGACTTAAAAACCACTGCAGCAGCCCGATCCCCTTACCTCTTATTTCCGGCCCGATAATTGATGTGCGGATCGTAAGATGCCCTTCATCGCGCACCTCACCGAGCGCCTTCGTAATCGCATAAGTAGATGTGCCGTCTGTCGCATCATTTTCTTTATATCCTCCTTTAGTGCCGAGGAAAACGCAGTCCGTACTAATATGAATCAGGCGAGCAGATAGATCCCCCGCCGCCCTACGCAGACGATGAGGAAGAAATCCGTTGATATGATAGGCCGAAATTTTATCTTGATCAGCAAAATGATTCAGAACCCCAACCGCATTGATAATGACATCCGGCCTTACAAGCTGGAGAGCTCGATCTACTGCCGATATATCATCAACGTCAAGAATGAGCGACCCGGGATCGCTCACGTCCCGGGTCGTATAGAACACGTGATGCTTCCCTTGTCGCTGGAAATAACGAACTAATACATGACCCGCCATGCCATTACCGCCTACGATCAATATTTTCATGATATAAACCCTCCGCGAATCAACAGATTCCGAATCTCGTCTTTATTCATCAGATTATGCTCCGAGCTGAAGCTGTCGAAGGGCACAAAAGGATAATGTCTATAACGCTCTTTTAATTCCGGAAAATCCAAGGTAGGCAGAATAACCAAATATTCACGGTCATAGACGATGGTAGTCATGCTTTCATATTCGCTCATGAGGATTTCATGGATTTTCTCGCCAGGACGAATTCCTGACTCGATGATCTCCACATTTTCTTTGCCAGATGCTTCAATCAGTACTTCAGCCAGATCAGCGATGCGACAGGTCGGCATGGACATAACGAAAATTTCTCCGCCGATGCTCTCAATGGAAGCCTTGAAGAGCAGGCTTATAGCATCAGGCAAAGTAAAGAAGAACCGCGTCATTTTCATGTCCGTAATGCGAACATGATTTTTATTCATAATTTGATTTTTGAATAAATGAATGACACTGCCATTCGTGCCCAGCACGTTGCCGCCCCGAACGCAAACGAATTTCGTCTCTTCCTGCAGCAGGTTGGCATAGACAATCAGCTTCTCCCCGATCGCCTTGGTCATACCGTAGAAATTCGACGGATTGGCAGCCTTATCCGTTGAAATATACATTACTTTCTTCACTTTGTTTTCGATAGCTGCTTCGATCACATTCTGCGTCCCGATCACGTTAGTCTTCAACGCTTCATAGGGCTGATCCTCGCAGACGGGTACGTGCTTCAATGCAGCCAGATGATACACGATATCCACGTGCTGGCATGCATCCGTCAGAGCTTCTTTATCACGAATATCCCCGATGCGAAAGGTGAGCCTGTCATCCTCGAAAGCGCGGCTCATGGCTACCTGCGTAGATTCGTTTCGCGAATATACGATAACCTCCTTCGGCCCCTGCGTAAGAAGCTGCTTAACCAGCTCGTACCCCCATGAACCGGTTCCCCCGGTAACGAGTATGACTTGATTAGTGAACATTCGCCTTCCCTCCAAGTACGAATTTGACAACCTTATGCGAAACTCGCTCCTCTAAATAACCTTCGGGACAAGTCCAGTTTCGCTCCAGCTCGGTCATTAACTGCACCGCGGCTGCGATTCTGCTTGAATCGAGCCCGGATACGACATTGCTGCCGCAATCCACAGTTTCAGGCCGCTCTGTCGTACGGCGAATAGTTACTGTAGGAACCTGCATAATACAGCATTCCTCCTGCACAGTACCGCTATCTGTCAGGGCGCAGCGGGCATGCCGCTCCAGATTGACGAAATCAAAAAATCCAAAAGGTTCGTGAAACTCGACCAGAGGATTCATTTGAATCTTCAAATCCTTGCCGATGCGGGATTTCGTACGAGGATGAATACTGCAAATCAGACGCTGGCCATAAGCCTCAGCGACCTTGTTCAAGCCCTCCATAATTTCCTGCAAATGAACAGGGTGATCCACATTCTCCGCACGATGTGTCGTAACAATGAAATATTCCCCCGGCTTCAGCTTCAGTCGGCCAAGGATATCGCTGCCGGCAATGGAGGGCTCGTAATGCTTCATAACCTCATAAATCGGATTGCCCGTTAAAATGATTCGCCGGCTCGGAACACCCTCAGCAATGAGATGCTGCTTGCTTTGCGGAGTATATGGCATATTAATCGTAGATATCGCATCGATCAGCTTGCGATTCTTCTCTTCGGGCACCTCTAGATCAAAGCAACGGTTCCCGGCTTCCATGTGGATTACCGGAATTCCCATCCGCTCCGCCAATATGGCACATAGAGCACTATTCGTGTCGCCAAGCAGCAGAACCCGATCCGGCTTTTCCGATTGCAGAATGTTCTCCATCTGAGAAAACATGGCGGCTAATTGATTTCCGAGTGAAGTATTCCGGTTCTGGAGAACATAATCCGGCTGCCTGAGACCAAGCTCCTGAAAGAAAATATCACTGAGGCTGGAATTGAAATTCTGTCCTGTATGCACCAGCACATGCTTATCGGCATAACGATCCAGCAGGGGAATAATCAAGCTCAGCCGAATGATTTCCGGACGTGTGCCGAGTATCGTCATAATTCTCACTATCTCATCTCCCTGTTGAAATTCTCATTTTATTTCTTTTTCTTTCGCGCGCTTTTTTGACTGACCCGCCTTACTCTGCGAAGTTTACGGCTTCCTCGATTATTCCGTTTATTTCTTCCTGCCTCGCGTTGCCGCATTGCTCGACTTGGCCTACGAGCCGAAGCAGAGGACACTCGCCGAGTCTTTCGAGCACGACGACGCTTTTTTGCTTTTACTTTAGATGCTGCAGAGCGGGGCACCCTCTTTAAAGCTGGAGTACTACCTACCGGCAAGCTGTTGATCTGGCCAAGTATAACTTGCAGATTGGCTTCGTATGCCTTCGGTCCAAAACATGCCTCGATTTGAATTCGATTGTTGTTGCCAATGGACTCTATCTCCCCTGGTTGTTCGAGGATCGCTGAGGTTTTCGCGCTGAGTTCATAATAATTTCCTGTGCTGGCGAGATACGACTGATTGCCCGTTAAACTTAATATTTCTTCCAGTCCACCAGATGCATAAGCGACGACGGGCTTACCGAGGATCATCGCTTCCATTGCCGTAAGTCCAAAGCCTTCATCCTTCAGGCTGGGAATAATTACGACATCCATTGCACTGAAAGCCGATTCGACGTTAGCAACATAATCAATAAATATGAATCTCTCAGCATAAGCGGATTCGCTGACCCTTCGTCTAAGTTTGCCGTAGAAAGAATCATTGTTTTTTGCGCCGATGACTACAAACCGGCTCTCCTCATGCTTTTCTGCTATTTCCAGGGCTGCTTCAATAAAATGATCAGATCCCTTCTCGGCGGTCAAATAAGATGATATATAGCCGATCAACTTCTCCGTAGATGCCACCTTCCACGCGAGCCTTTGCTGCTCCCGCAGCTGCGGCCACAAGTCAGGATTGAATTCCTTCCAGACCCACGAGGGATAGAGAAGGCTAAGCTTCTCCGCAATGCTCTCTCGTATAGGAGCAGCCGCAGATTCAGAGATGCAAATGATCCAGTCGCTGTACTGATCGATAATCTTAACGGAATCCCCAGCATACTCATTATTGGAAATGACCTCGGTTATATGCCAAATTACAGGTATGGAAAGAGCCTTTGCCGCCATGGCCGGGATAACATGGACACTAGTATTTACTAGTACATAATCCGGGCTTTCATGGGACAGAAGTCGAGACGTTTCAACAAATGAAACATCCCTCGATAGCCCCTCCGCTTGCTCTGCAAGTCCCTCATGTGGTTGACACATCCCGTACAGGAGCGGAATATGATGCACGATCGTTCTAATGCCGCTTTGAGCTGCCAAGCCTGACAACGCGCCTTCCTTAGGAACGACAATGACACATTGATAATATGCCGATAATTTCAAAGCGAGAAAAAGCAGCAGCTTCTCTGCCCCTGTAATGTTTTTTTTGTTACAAATGTGCGAGAACAATAACAGCTTCTTTGTGCTAGGCATAACGATCTCTCCTCATAAGAAGCATAGGAGATCCTCACCTCCTCGTCCTGTAATGAATGGCAGACTAGCCAAAAATCCGGCTAAACATTTCATGGATGCGATGGGAATAGGTGTGCTCGCGATAAGTTCTCTCCAAAGCGCGAAGAGCGATTTCACGACGCTCAGTCTCATGCGTCAGATAATAATTCACTTTCTCATACAGCTCGCTTGGACTGCTGAAGGTTTCTATCTCCTGACCAGGGACATAAAAATTGCTCAAATCATCCCGAATATCAGCAAGCTGCAGTGTGGCGCAAGCGGATATTTCGAAGGTACGTGGATTGGGCGATGCAGCTGTAAGACCGACCGTATTATTGTTCACTGACTCATCATGCGGAGAACGATGCAAATTCAGTACAATCTTCGAACCACTGTACACTTCTGCTGTCTCGCCAGGCCCCATCCATTTCCCAATCTCTATTCGATCGGGATAAGATGCATATTCAGGCAGTCGATCCCACCAAATTCCATTAATGTTCAATCCTTTATCCATAAGCCCTCCGAGAATCGGCTGCAGGAATTGAATTCGATTCCAGTAAGCGGAGCCTATGAAGCTGATTCCCCGTCGAACGGCTGAGCGTGTTAGCGTCGGACGGTAATGCTCAACAAATGCTGCAAAAGGCAAATAATAAACATTTGCACAGCCTGCAGAGCGATAGAAATCCAAACAATTGCGCTCCAGGGTAAATACATAATCGTAATGTGGAGCGATTCTAGCGGTCATATCAGTGTAGTAGGGATCATCCGTTAACCAAATCGCGGTTCGAATTCCATTCGCTCTTATGGCATCGATTTGCTCAACGGGCAATTCCATTCCATCCAGTGCAAGCACCAAATCTGGCTTCGTGCTTATCGCGAGCTCCGATACCGCTTGGTTCGGGACAACTACGCTCACCTCCGTTGCCAGCGTATGAAGTGTAGCTATGATTGCTTCATCAATTGGAGAATAAGGATAGCCTTTACCTGAGGACACATAGAGCACGTTCAAGGATCTTTTTGGAAAAATAAGGCGCGCTGCCTCCACAATCGCTTTCGCCCTTCCGCGCAAGTATCCCTCGTCAAAGCCATCCTTTAACCCCGCTTCCTTTCCTCTCCGGCTCGAATCATGTACTTCACCCTCTCTTAGAGGCATTGACTGTAACTGCGAATGAACGAACATATTCTCACTCCTTCTTCTAACGTCGTAATCGCTTATTCAAACCGCTTTTAAGTTTGTCACTTCAGCGAGCAAGCGGCCAATGCGTTCATGGAACGTATGCCTTTGCCTTGTCGTCCATAATGACCGCCAAGCGATTTGAAGACGTTCTTGATCATGGGTCAGGTAATAATCAATTTTGTCACGAAGCTCAGCGGTATCAACAAATGTTTCAATGTCATAACCCGGTTTATAATGGAGCGTTAAGTCGTTGCGGATATCCGTAATTTGCAAGGTTCCGCATCCACTGATTTCGTAGGTTCGCGGATTGATCGAACTCCCCGGAATATTCAAACCATTTCGGTTGTCCGACCCGGCGGCCGTAGGACGATGCATATTAACGATGATTTTCGCACCGTTATAATAAGACACCGTTTCTTCCGGCATAATCCAATCGGTTCGGATGAAACGGGAAAGCTGTCCATAGTTCGCTAAACGATCCCAATGCTGGCCTGCGATAATTACTTTCTTATCCTGCAGATACGATGCCAGTTGATCGAACAGCTCGACCCGATTCCAAAAAGCATTGCCAATAAAACAAATATCGTAGCGGTATTCCGGTGACGAACGCATCGGGCGGAACATTTGGGGATTTGCAGCCAGCGGAAGGTAGTGAACATGCTGGCAGCCAACTTGTCGATAAAGCTCAACGCATTCCATTTCATGTGTAAATACAACATCATAACTTTGAGCCAATCTTACCGTATCGTCCGTAAAATAAGGATCATCGACAAACCATACTGCTGTATGAATTCCCATAGCACGAATGGATCGAACCTGTTCTTCATGATCGGGAGGAAAGACATGAAGTCCATTCATCACCAGCACCAAATCGGGTCGTGTTGAAGCAGCCATATCCAACGCCGATTCAGGAGCGGCAACAATGCATTCTGCTGTCAAGTCGTTCAAGGCTTCTGTAACCCCGCGATCGATCGCCTCGAAGCCTTGAGGAATATAAAGTACACGATAATGGCTTTTGCTAGGTGTGTTCGGCTTCGCAATTCGCTCCAGGATCGCCTGGCATCCGCCGAACCGATAGCCTTCAAGATATCCATCCTTGAAACCTTCGCCAGCATCTGACTTGTTCAAACTATTCAAGGCATTCATCCTATCTGTAATGAAATTTCCTAGGTCTGTATAAATATATGCGTTGAGGGCATGTGCATCATGGACGACTACCCGGAACCCCATAAATTGGCGAATGCCTTGCACTTCAGTCATTTGAATGCGTAACCTATTACATTAAATACTCCTTAAAAAACAAGCGGGCTCCCCCGGTTACCCGGCAGAAGCCCGCTTGCTTGCATTCAAACTCTATTCTTGTAGGCCAACTTATGGCCATCCTCGAAGCCCTTCGAGAAACCCGAATTGAACCCCGCCTGGTAGGCCTCATCATAGGCTTGCTGATATAATGCAGGATCATGCATATTTGACGCCTGCATAGATACGGCCTGTTCCGGTACCGATGGTAAGACTGGAATAGCCTGCTTAGACAAGCGTGCCTTTCTTCGCCGTAATCTCCTTTTCCTAGCTTGATAGCTTTTTTTTCTGCCGAAGACCCTACGCTTGCGTTTAACGAACGGCTGGCGCTTACCACCTGTTCTTGTTCTGAGTCTTTTGCGTTTGACTAGCTTTCGGCGTTGCCGCCGAGGTTTGGTCGTTAACATTCATAATCCTCCCATTCTCCTCGGGCTGCCTTGTTTGCAGGGTAGCAACTCGTCATAATCCAGGGCTTTGAAGGAGTTCCATAATGTACTTGATGCAGAGTAATACCGCATACCGTTTCGGCTATGGCCTGTTGATATCTACTTAAGGCCTGAATATTCTGTGCCAAATGCCGAGCCGTTCCGGCCGAATGATCCGAAACATCTGCCAGACTATTCAAAATCCGTGCCATTGCCGTTTGGCTCTTGGCGATGGAGTCTATCAATCGCAGCTTGGATGCCTCGACAGATCCATTAACCGACATCATTTCTCCGAACCCTCCAAATCAAAGGAGCCGCTGAACAATCCCCCGAACTCATCATCACCACCAGGAGCGGACTCGTCACCATCAGATACAAATACAGCTTTCAAATTGCTGCAAAATCCGTTCTGAAGCTTCGTTAATCCGTCTATGACCTCAATGAGCTGCTCATGGATATTCAGCGGTTCGGACAGCATTTTCTCATGGCTATCAAAGCTGCCCCCATGGACATGATTCAGCATCCAGTTGCGCACCTTTTCGGCTTCTACCGCTTTTGCCTCCAGGATCATTGAGACGTTCCATTGCACCTTTGCAGCGGCATCCAACATATTCAAAAAAGATTTCTCTATACTCATCGTATCATCCTCACTCGTAACTACTTATTCTTCGTCCTGATCTTTTAATTCCTTAATCACGAGCTCCAAATTTTCGGCCATGGCCTCCTCCAAATCAGCAATCGAATTTAAATAGGCGACAACACTCTTGTTAATACGCCCTGCGCTTTCGACTAACCCGTCCGTGCCATCAAAGGCCGGTTCAGCATCAGGAATAGCATGAATAATCTGCGCGATGCGAACCACAACGTGTCGCTCAGCATCGATGATTCTCGCGATCTGCCCATGGGAATGGGACATATGAATGAGCATATCCGTGATTTTCTGATCCACCCGGATTCCTCCTACTTCTCTCGATTATGCCGGGAACGACTATGTAGTTCATAACCGGTCCCGGGTTCACCTGATCCAGCATATGCTAAGGCCAAGTTCATCGTTACTCCGAACAGTTAATATTATAAATCTTCCGATCTCAAATAAGGGGGCGGCAATATTGGGGGACCTTCCCCGTATCTCTCCAATAACTCGGGATCCGCTGGATCAACTTGGACAGGCAGTCCCCAAATCTCGCAAGTATAGGCGGAGACAATCTCGCGTAATCGTTCCCGGTCAAGTTGATACCGCTTGCCGTCTCCGGTTTGAATGACTACGCCTTCCCGCAAGCCAGCTCTGATGTCAGCTAGTTTATGCGGAGCCGGACCTACTCCAGTAGGGATTTTCATTAAATCAATCACCGACAGCCTGACCGGGCGGCCGGGCAAAAATCTCTCATCAATTGAATCCGATATCGGATACTTCACCCCATGCTCCAACCAAAAACGCTTGCCGAAACATCCTTCAACCCAGACATGCGTCGGGTAAAAGTCTACTGAGCTTAGGGAGGGGACCTCTTCCTTAATTTCCTTTATACGCTTAAGATGTTCCCGGGAATTCCCCCATTTTTGTTTAAAAAAATGCTCATTCTTGGCGTTAACTGCGGCAAAGCCTTCCGCACCAAGCTTCTTCATTGTCACGCTCCCGATATGATGGACGAAGGTATCCCCCGCAATCATCAAACGCTTGCCTTGCAGCTGTAGGCGAAGCATCCAGTCATCATCCTCGAAATTACCGATCTGGTATCCCTCATCGAAATAACCAACATCTTCGAAGGTCTCCCGCCGTAACAATAGGCAAAAGCCGACAAGCCGGTCAGTATAATGCCATCTGGATCTATCGATCTTATTGTAATTTGCAGCGAATATCTCCATTTCCTTCAGATCATTATAAACAGCTTCAATTTGCTGATCCCCACTGATATAATTTGTGACCGGACCGACTGCCGCAGCATCCTTATTGTTATTTAGAACCGTTAACAACTGGGTCAGCCAGCGCTCCGTAACGAGAACATCGTTATTTAACAGTACGATGGTGTTTCCCTTGGCCATCATTAATCCCGTATTGACAGCACTGGCAAATCCCAGATTCTCAAGATGGACACCAACGCGAATCGAACCCTTCTTCGACCAGAGCGCTTCACAGGTTCCATCTATGGAGCCATCATCCACCACAATGATTTCATAAGGCTGCTCAGTGTGCGACTCAATGCTGGTAATGCATTGCAGCACTAAATCTTTTTGATTATATGTCGGAATTATGATGCTAGTGCCTTCAAAGGGGGCAGCAAAAGCACGCAGCCCTTCTATTAAACCCTGGGTATATCCTGCTTGAAGCCCACTCTTGTATTTCTTATCAGATTTCATCTTTGAGCGCCTCAGTGCCTCTTCCCGCTCTCTCTGTACGGCGCGATGCCACGACTCATACCTGACACTTCTCATTTATTCACCTCCAAGCCGGGCAGCAGAGAAGTTTCGCCAGGCTCGAACTGATTAGCCAAATGCCCCAAATCAAACGACACTTTGCCGAGTTCTTCAGCGATAGTCGCGCAAATCACAACAGCGGCCACACCTGCCGCAACGAGGGCAAGTTCAAATTCGAAGGACGTGGCTTCTTTCATTACACGCCTAACATCATGCACTCCGTTAACAGGAGTGATGATGCCATTGACTTTAAAACCATGATTACTCAGCACATTAGCCAAACCACCCGCTTTATTACCGATCAGCAGCAGCTTCCTCCCCCGGAGCATGGGATAGAGAAGGCCTTGCTCGTGCAGCGCATAATTGACCGTCGAGGTAGTCATTTTCAGCTCACGGCAGGATATCCCCAGTTGCTTCAGCACTGGAAATAATAATCCTTGGAACGAGGGATGCCGCGACTCGGGAATGCCAATAATGCTTGCCTTATGCAAGGAATCCGCCAAAGCACTCCGCGCCGCTTCGTCCGGTAAAATGACACCCGCGTAAGGCAAAAAACTTCCCCAGGCTCGCGCCTGCTCTGTGGATATAATCATGTCATGCGCCAATGTGAGCAGTTCTCCGTCACCAAGACGAACGACAGAGAATGGCTGCCGCTGGTCTAAAGCCCGACCAATTTCCGCGTAAACTTCCGTGGGAGTCATAAGAGGGACTAGCAAGGAAGCTGCTTGCTGAATACCGCGGGCGATCACGTCTTCAATGGTCAAATCGGGCAGCACGGTGTATGGGGGGAGCTGCCGGCAAAGCCGGCCCTCCCCGCCCTCGTAATAACCCTGGCGATACCCCTCCTCATACTTAGCATTAACGGCTGCGACGGCGCCATTTTCCGTGGACAGTTGATCCTGCAATTGATCCCCAGTCCCTGCAGTCTCGGTGTTTTGTACATGCTCCGGCAAACGCTGATCGGGTTGCGCAGACGGAGGAGCTTGGTGAAAGCGCCTTTTGACTGTATTTGACTGCTGACGTGACAGCTTTCTATAACGGGCTTGGCTTAAGCCAAGCATCCTTTTTTTTGAATTCCGTTTTCGTCTTGCAGGGCGCTGGCCGCGTCGGTTCCCCATGTATGCTAGCTCCCCCCTTCTCGTTCAATATGCCTGCACTATCTTTAAGGAAGCACTCCTCTCATCCGCGTCCCAGCCTCCAGCAGGGATTCAAATGTCCCGGCATCCCCCCACCATAATTGAAGGATATCGTATTCCAGCTTCCCAGCCCTGGCATATAAATTATTCACATCGGTAATTTCCAGCTCTCCCCTTGCAGACCGGTCAATCTTACCGATACGCTCAAATACCATATCGTCATACATATATATTCCCGTCACCGAGTAATTCGATTGCGGCTTTTCCGGCTTTTCTTCAATATACGAAATCAAATCAGGCTGAGATGGATCAAACACCGCAACCCCATATCTTCTCGGATCGTCAACCGGCTTCAGCAGCACTCTAGCGCTTCCATACGCTTGCTTCATGAAGCTTTGGACGTAAGGCGTCAAATCGTCTAAGAACAAATTGTCTCCCAGCAGAACCACGAATTTCTCCCCTGGAGCAATAAAGCTCTGAGCCAAATTTAGGGCTTCGGCAATGCCGCCCGCGGTCTCCTGTACACGAAAGACCAGATTCACTCCAAAGTTCTCCCCGCTGCCTAAGTAATTCGTATAAAGTTCTGCGGACTGCTTGCTGATGATGAGGAGAATGTCCGTAATTCCCGCTTGCCGGAACCGTTCAATGCCGTAACTGATCATCGGATAGCTTCCGACCGGGAGAAGATGCTTGTTAACGATTCGAGTCAATGGATGAAGACGAGTCCCAGTCCCTCCCGCCAAAATAACACCTTTCATATGCTCCCCTCCTCCAAAGCTGTTTTTTACATATAAATCCACGGGTCAATTCCCCACTTGTCGATGAACTTCCGGCGATTGCGCTCCAGCAGAGAGTTCCAGCCATCCGGGTGCTTAGCCGCAAAGCTGGCGCTCCCCTCATGATATACCAGTGTATCCCCGCTAATGAGCAGCCGGAATCCTTTCTCGCGTGCCCGATAACAGTAATCATCGTCCTCATAATGTCCCGGAGAAAAGCGTTCGTCGAACCGTCCTACGAAATCCCACAGCTGTCTTCGAAATAAAAAACATAGACCAACAAGACGTTTGACCTCCTGCCACTTCGTTGGGTCGGACTGGTTGTGTCTCTCTGCCATACGCATGAATTCCTCCAGTGTAGTCCATGCCACATCTACCTTCTGGCGTCCACTGGCGTAGTTGGTTACAGGGCCAACTATGCCGACATCACCGGCACTGTACAAGGCTCGCAGCATGTTCGACAGCCAGCGAGGTGTGACGATAACATCGTTATTCAGGAGCAGCAACTGCTCTCCGGTAGCAATTGTCAGTCCACGGTTGCATGCTGCGGGAAACCCTTCGTTAGTCGGCAATGCAATAAATGTAATCCCTGCTTGAATGCAGTACTCCTGTGTTCCGTCCGTAGAGCCGTTATCAACGACGATAATTTCATATGGCACTTCAGTATTGCAGCGAATCGACTCGATACAAGAGGTCAATAAGTGAAGACCATTATGACTCGGGATAATGATGCTGGTGAGCCTGGTATCATTCATCGGCTATTCCTCTTTCTTGCCAGCTTGGACCGCGGCATTCTCGTCATGTTCAGTCTGACTCCTTGCTGCTCCATCACCGCTTGGAAAGCCTCGATGTGATCGCCTAAAATAAGTCTCGCCATCTCATTGCCCTCCCCGATATTCCCGCTACGCATCCGATTCCTCTTCACAACATCCACCGAATTTGGGGCCCGGATGGCCATTCCCTGCACGATGGCCAACGCTTGGGCCTTGGGAGGCACAAGCAACGAACGCACTCCTAACGAGACAATTGCTCTCCGGGATAAAGCATGAGGAACGGCAGTCAGCGAATTGGCTTGTAAATCAGGCCTGCCAAGTACGTAATTCAGAAACATTTTGCTGCGGGTTACAACATCCTGTTTAGAAAATGGCGGAAGATAAGGGGTAATATCGTTCAGCACAACGTCCGCTCCCTTATCGATCTCCAATAAGAAGGGCGCCAGATCTTTCGCTTCAAATAGAATATCGCCATCTACGAATAGTACCGCATCCCCGGTTGTCAGCGATGCTCCTATGCTACGCGCAACATCGTGCCCAAGGCGTTCAGGGTAGCAAACTACAATAATTTTGTCACCCCTGTTAATGGCGTGATAGCTGCGATCCTTGCACCCGTTCAGGATGACTATAATTTCCTTGATCGGCAGGCGGCTTAATTCCGAGATGACGGCCGCTACTGTCTTCTCCTCATTGGAAGCTGATACGACCGCAGATACTGTTCCCCGCAGCGGTAACGGGATACCGAGCAAAGGCTGCTTTGCGATCATATTATATCCCCGGCGGTAAGCACGGGAGACGCCCAGTATGCTCCGACAAGTCAACGCTTCATGTACCGTTGCCTTGAACCAATTCAGCAACGTGGATTGCATATGATCATACGAAAGGGAGCATTCTGTCTGACCGGCCGCAGCTGAATATCCCGCCTTATAAGCGCGGCGCTCGTACTCTCCCAGTCCGACCTTGCCTTGCGCTCTGCCCTTACCTGATTTCAGAAAGGGCAACTTGCGATTCATACGGCTGCGTGTTTGAGCTTTCATGGCAGGCCGCTGCAATCTGATCGGCTTCTCCAGCTTACTTTTCGACACGCCCCTCACCTCACCTTGTCACGTTGACGGCCGAGATCGCTATATCCTCCGCGCGAACCGCGTGCAAGAATGAGCCGGTAAACAGCCTCCAAATGATCCCCAACAATCAGACTGGTCAGCGGGTCATCTTGCCTGCCTCTGTATTTGACCGGATTCATTCTTCCTACCTGAACGGAATGAACGGCCCGTACCTTAAAGCCGCGAAGCAAGGCTTCGACCATAGCTAACGGCGGAATTTCAAGCGCTTCATAACCGATGGCGTCAATTACCCGTCGGCTCATGGCGTGAGGTACAGCCGTCAGGGAGGCTCCTTGCAAATCAGAACGACCCAGCAATGCATTCAACGAATGTTTTGCCACAACGACTGGATGGATCTTCCGTCCTCCCGTAGGACCCGAATAATCATTAAGGGCCACGTCCACTCCATCTAATACGGCCTTAACAAAAGGGCGGAGCTCGGCAACCGGAATAATCATATCGGCATCAATAAATAGTAGTATTTGCCCTTTTGCCGCTTCGGCGCCGACCCGGCGACCTACGTCGTGTCCAAGCGGCTCGTCGGCCGTAATGACGTGTGCTCCCCATTTCCGGGCAATAGCGGGTGTACCATCGGTCGATCCGTTAGCCACGACGATCGTTTCGCAACAGGAATCAATCCTTGCAGCTTGGCGTAGTACACCAGGTAAGGTAGCTCTTTCGTTCATCGCCGGAATGATGACGGACACGAGCGGGTTCGGATGATTGAACACGCGCCCAATCGGCCGCTTATCTTTCTTGGTTTGCCGTTTAGCACCGCCTGTAAGTCTGCGCTTTCTCAGCATAATTTCACCTCCAAGCTTCGATACTCGAAGCAAGGTAGAACGAATAGGGCTCTTTGTACGTTTCCCTACAGTGTATGTGGCTCAGCAAACGTTGTAACGGCAAACGTACAGACCTTTTACCGCCAGATCTCTGCTAGAATCACCATTCTAAAAGACAAGCTGCGTGATATATAAATAGCAAAAAGACTATTCTCGATTTAACGGAGTAATCCGCACGAAAATAGCCTTTCAACTCCTATTACCCTCCAGTTTTCTCACCTTTCATTAAATGAACCCATCGAGCAGCGGTATACTGCCAACGGAATCTTCGAAGAGCCAATTCCCGCCCTGCCAGCCCCAGCTTTTTGCTTTGTTCTTCGCTGCTGAGCAAGCCCGTGATTCCCTGTGCCAAATTTTTTGTTAGCGAAGCTGGCGGCAGCAGCAACCCGGATTCTCCATCGATAACCACTTCCGGGATTCTCCCTACCCGACTGGCCATGACCGGAACTGCGGAGGTCATTGCCTCATCATTTACCAATCCAATGGCTTCGTCTTCCTCCGAGGGGACGACCACAAGATCAGCTAATTTATACCAGTTAACAATGCTTGGATAAAGAGAATAAGGAAAAAATAGCACTCTATCCTTAAATGGCTCCGCCATTTTCTTCAGGCGCCGGACGTACCTGCTCTCCCGATTAATCCCATAATACGCGCTGCCTACGATAACCAACATGGCATCCTTCTCCTGACTCAATATCGACGGAAAGGCATTTAGCAAATGATGGACGCCCTTAGAAGGAAGCAGCCGCCCGATATACATGATGATTTTGCGCCGACTCCATCCCAAGTCCGCAAGTCTGACCTGCCGCAAGTATTCCCCTGGCGAAGTCCAGCGAGGCGTGAAGTCTTCAAGACTTGCGCCAAAAGGATTCACGGATATCAATGCCTGGATCGATGGAAAACGCTGCTGAAGCTGCTTTTTTAAATACTCGTTATTCACAATGATCATATCGACGCTATCCAGTATGTAGCGCATACGCATTTCTGGCTGATAAGAGGCGGAAAAGAACAGGGTCGAATGAAATGTTAGGAATACCCGAGCCATCGGCAGCCTATTCTTCAATTGATAGGCGAGCAGCGGGCGGTTATGAACATCCACAATATCGGGATGCCATTTCTTAAAATGTCTCAGCAAAGAGGAGAGATATTGCCTGCCGCCAGGCATGCGAAAGCACGGAATCTGTTCAAACTGTCCCAAATTAGGAATCTGGCCATCCGATAAGCCGAATATTCGTATGTCCAGCTCACTCTACGCAAAAGGAGCCATCTCCTCAATCACCCGCTCAACGGAACTGCTATGTCCAAAAGGAATAACGAAGGTACCCGGAGTAATGACTGCCACTTTTTGTCTGCTCATACACCCTGATTCCTCTCTCCAAAATTAAACCCTTAACCTAAAATATGCACCATTTGTCGCCGAGGTGTAACGCACGGTAAAAATCAAGCCGCTCATGGTCATCACGATTAAAACAGGCTGTTGATGCAGCACAGTCGTCCACGCCTTTAAGGTACTGTCACATAAATTGAATCAGAAGTCGCATACAAAAAGGAGGAAAATCCATGGGGCAAGACCATATCGGTATTCTGCTTAACTCCAGCATGTACCGGGGAATTCCCCAGCGAAAAACCGGCCAGGAATCGATAGCCAACTATGAAGAAGCGGCACGGGCTAACGGATTCATTCCTTGCTTTCTAAGATTGGGAGATATAGATGCCGGAAAACACAGCAGCATTGCATATATACGGAACGGTAGCGACTACGTCAGAATGACGATTCCCACGCCTAAGGTCATCCACAATCGTGCCTTGTACAGGGACGCATCCGCCCACCGTAAAATTCGCAGCCTTGCATCCCAGGGCATAAGCATATTCAACCTAAACAACCGTTATGGAAAGAACGTCATCCATCGCCTGTTGCAAGAGGAGCCACGTCTAAATCAGTACCTTCCGGCAACTGCAGAACTTAGCGCTGCCTCACTAAGCAGTATGATGTCAAAATACCACGACCTCATTCTTAAACCTGTGCGCGGGTCAGTTGGGGATGGAATCATGAGAATGCAGCGGGATAGCCTTGGCTGGAAAATCACTTATCCCTCTAAATCCAGAAGGAGCTGGACCACCGAGAGATTTGGCAGAGATGGCATGCCAGCCCGGCTTCAGCGACAATTCAACCAGATCACTTATCTCATTCAGGAGCGCATCCCCCTCGCCGAATATGAAACAAGACCATTGGATTTGCGAGTGACCGTTCAGCGCGGTGCATTCGGCGAATGGGCTATTACCGGGATGTTCGTCAAAATTGCTCCGCAAAACAGCTTCTTATCCAACATCGCCAAAGGCGGTTACCCCTATCCCATTCACGTGTTGACTAAATGCATCCCCGCCCGGCTCATACCAGATGTCCTCTCCCACGTAGAAATGCTGTCCCTCTCCATTGCCCGTCATTTATCAACACGACTCCCCCTGCTCGCCGATCTCGGAATTGATATCGGGTTGACACAGGAAGGACAGCCTTACTTCATCGAGTGCAACGGGAGGGATCAGCGGCACGGCTTTCGAAAAGCTGGACTGACAGAAATATGGAAAGAGACGTACCGGCGTCCAATAAATTTCGCAAGATATTTATACGACCGCATCAACCTGAATAAATTACGGAGCGAAGCATAACTTGGTGACAAAAAAATAGAAGTCCGATTCGTCTAGCGAACCTGGACTTCTATTCGTTGTCTGCATTCAATATCTTACATCGGTAATGCCAAATAACGGGTACAGATGTGACAAAGAATAAGCTGCCGCTAAAGCTATAGCCAACAGTATTAACAGCCCTAAATCATATAGCGTAAACACAGACGAATAATAATACGTTCTCCGGCGACTGTTGTGAAAAGCCTTGGACTCCATAGCTATCGCTACACGATGCGCCCGGCGGATGCTCTGGGATAGTAACGGCACAGCATATAGTTTCGTCTGCTCGACCCAGCCCCGCATGCCCTGAGCATGCCGCACCCCACGTATTTGAAGCGCGTTCCTCCTGATTTGGAACTCTTCCCAAACCATCGGCAGGAGCCGTACAGAAGCCATAAAACTATAGGCATATTTCGGGGCCAGCTTCACCTTCTGCATCAGGGCATAGAACAAAGCGACCGAAGAAGTCGTTAGCACATACAGCAGTCCCTCGGCAGCGAATGTAATCGACTTAAAGCCGATATGAATCCCTCTATAGAAGCTCTCCTCCGAAATGCGGATAATTCCCCACTTCCACCATAGCGTATCCCCTTTACCGAATAAGACCATAGTGATGGAGGAAGAGACAAAAACGAATAATAAGGGGAGGATCAGAATCAGGATTTTCCATGGCGGATGCCCGCTCATCAGAAATAGCACAAGGTAGATGACAATCGCCTGGTAAACGATAAAATCCAAGCTATGTGTAAACAAGGTCAGCAGGAACAACCCCAATATAATACCCAGTTTTGCAGCAGGATTGGCCCGGTGCAGCCAAGTTTCTCGCGTGGGCGTTAGAAATTTCCTCATCGTTTTCCCTCTTCCTGCGTTTGTTTTCCTTCTTGCTGTGTTTGTTGTCCCTCTCCCTGCGTCTGTTTTCCCTCTCCCCGCGTTTCCTGTACTAGACTATCCCTCAGTTGCTTCATTTCTTCTCCACGCTCCGTAAGCTGCTGGGAGATCATCTTTCCCTCCCGTACCTCCCAACGCTGAGTGGCGATAATATCTGCAATTTTCTCCTCATGCGTAACCATGACGATCGCCGTCCCTAGACGACGAAGCTCCTCGCAAACTTGCAAAATAGCAAAGGTATTTACGGCATCCTGCCCGAAAGTTGGCTCGTCCAGCAAAAGTATCGGCTTATCCAGCACGGCAGCGCCAGCTACACTTAGTCTACGCTTTTGCCCAAGGGAAAGCTGATAGGGATGCCGATGGTCCAAGCCCTTCAGGCCGAAGGTACGTAATGATTTGTTCACCTGTTCTAAGACAACTTCCTCAGACAGTCCCTCCTGTCGCAAGGAAAAGGCAATTTCCTCTCCTACCTGCTCAGCTACGAACTGAAATTCTGGGTTTTGAAACACAAAACTGATTTGACTCGCAGCCTGTTTCACCTGCTTTTGCCGCTTCTTCCATCGCACCCTCCATTTCCGCACGTGCTCATCACGATCCAATGGCTGTCCCTGCAGCAAATAGCTTCCCTCCGAGCTAAGCAAGCCCATCAAGCTTAATAGCAAAGAGCTTTTTCCCGCGCCATTCGGCCCGGTAATAGCAATGAAATCTCCTGGTGCAATGGATGCATGCTCTACATCAATTACCGATTTCCCATGTCTCAGCCCTCGGAATTGAGACAACTCCAGCAGTGCTTCTGCCTGTACGGTCAACGGCGGTTTGGGCAGAACCGGCTCAAGGAGCGCTTCTCCTTCCGGTGAAGTGAAGAAGTGCTCCCAGACGCCAGGATACCAAATTCCGAATTCCTTCAACTCGGATTGGTACATGCTGAACACCTCTTGAGGCGCTCCTTCGCCAAGCATTTGTCCTTCCGGGCCAAAGAGAATGACTCGGTCTACAAAGTCAGCGATTTCCTCAATCCGGTGCTCTACAATAATAAGCGTTCGATCTGGCGAAATTTTCTTCACCGTATCCCATATCTGCTCACGGCCTTCCGGATCAAGCAGCGCAGAGGGCTCATCAAGGAACAGCACCTGCGGATTTGAGAGCAAGACAGAGGCCAGGGCCAGCCTCTGCTTCATCCCCTGGGATAAGGAATCTATCTGCACATGCAGCTCCGGCAGTTGAAGTCCGACCGCTCGAAGCACCTCATCCATTCTCCCTCGCATTTCGCTCCGGGGAACCGCCAAATTTTCCAGTACAAAGGCCAACTCCTCATCCACATAGGGCATGCAAAATTGAGTATCTGGATCCTGGAATACAAATCCCCAAGACGCAGGCGGATACTGATCCTTACAGCGCATGGGCACCTCAACGAGTGAAGGGATAATGCCCGATAGCACCTGTAACAACGTTGATTTTCCGCTCCCGCTCGGCCCCAGCAGTAACACCTTCTCGCCCTGTCGAACATGGATAGTAAGATCTTTAAAGACAAAACGATCTTCGCCTGGAAACTTAAGCCTAAGCTCGGTTACGCCCGCAGCTATGTCCGCAGCCTGGTTATGCCGATCGCTTACTGCGGCCCCTGATGTCAGTCTAGGCACCATTGCTTAATCGTCCAGTGCAGCGTAGTCTTTATCTTCGACAGGCCGTAGAAGATTCGTTACCCCTGTTGCTTCTACCGCTTTAACGATGGCATACGCCAAGTATCCGCAAATGAGAGCCGAACTGACAGCGCGCATGCCGTATTTGGCGAATAACAACCAGGTTTGATAGTCCTGGATGTAGCCGTAATAAATATCGGGAATCAGGGAACCTACCGCTGCGCCTATCCCGGCCAAAGCCGCCACGGATGCCGAATAGTTCTTGTAACGGAATGCTGCGAAAACAAGTTCAGCTCCGAGACCTTGAAGCACGCTGTACATGACAAGTTGTATCCCCCACTCGCTGCCGAACAATATCGATACATGCGCTGCGGCAATTTCGGCGATTAACGCTACACCAGGCTTACGAATCAGCAAAAACACAAGCGTAGAAGCCATAAACCACATTCCATAGACAAGCTCATCCGCCTGCGGAAAAAACGAAAACAAATTATAAACCGCACTCCAGAAGTAATAAACGACTCCCAGAACAATCGACACTAGGATTGTTACGAGCAAATCGCTCAGCTTCAATCCCCGGCCACCTCTTTTTTGGACTGCTCCCTGTACCACATACATCTCTCCTTCTTCTTAACTTCCTCATAGAATAGTATGGCTAAAAAACAAAAAAACCGACTGGATATGCTCAGGCGGCTGTTTATAGTTCATAGGCACGAAAAAACCTTGAACGACGAATTATCTACGCTGGCATTATCCAGATCAGATTAACGGTCAGCAGCGGATTAGCTGCAATCTCAGCCTGATTCTCTCAAGCTCCCGTATCCCTATTCGATTGACTTAACCATACAACAATAGCTGCCATACTAGCAAGTATAAATTAATTATTACAGCTTCGTTGTTGATTTAGTTTATATTATATGTCAATATAATCGAAAATGGAAAACGATAGCATACTTGTTCAGCAAAGTACTAGGGGGAACCAATTTGACCGCAAAATGGATGAAATGGATGACAGAGCTTACATCCCGAAAATGGATTTCCCGGCTCATGGGTCGGTTTTCTCATTCAGGAGTAAGCCGGCTCCTAATACCTACCTTCGCTAAGTCTTACGGGATTCCGCTGGATGAGGCCGAGAAGGACATTAAAGAATACAGGACGCTGAACGAATTTTTCACCCGCAAGCTAAAACCAAATATGCGTCCGATCCATCCCCTTCCGGAAGGATTAATCAGTCCTGTCGATGCATTAATTACGGCAATGGGAGACATTCAATCGGGAACGATCCTTAATGTGAAAGGCCAGGATTACTCATTGCAAGAGCTGCTCAATTACTCTCCTCGCACTGAAACATATAATCATGGTTATTTCTTCGTACTATATCTTAGCCCGACCGACTATCACCGCATTCACGCCCCCGTAACGGGACGCAAGCTGGAGAGCGAGCATATCCGGGGTAAAGTCTACCCCGTGAATGACTTTGGAATGAGACATATGCGAACGGTACTCAGCCGAAACGAGCGGCTCATCACTTATATTTCGCATAGCCTCGGTGAAGTTGCGGTTGTTAAAGTGGGCGCTATGAATGTAAGCAGCATTAAATATACAGATGCTGAAGCTACACAATGGAATCGTGGGGATGACTTAGCTTATTTCGAATTTGGCTCGACCGTCGTCCTGCTCATCGAAAACGGCACCTTTGAGCCGCTTCCTGAGCTTGATGTCGGCAGTAAAGTTAAAATGGGCGAGCCACTGGGAAGATTTTGCCCTGCAAAAAAAACTAAACGTGGCATCCAGCCTCCACTTGAATAACGATAAAGATATAGCAGGCCGTTCCTAACTCCGGGATGGCCTGCTCACTTTTATGACCTAAATTTAGGCTGTACTTTAATTTAGGCTACCTTTAATTCAGGCTACGCTTTATCCAGGCTAGCGATCTGTAAATTGCTCAGTCACAGATAGTTGACTAAATTTGGACTAGGCTTTTATTTTGGACTATACTTTAATTTAGGCTACGCTTTAATTTGGACTACGCTATTATTCAGGCTACGCTTTCATATTTTTAGACAACCTGCGTTGATCGCTTTCAAAATATCTAAATGTATTTCATCAGACTGTTGAAGTAATTGATTTTCTATGCAAGAAAACATACTTTCCACGGAAATCCAGAATCGAAAGGATTAAAATATAAGGTGAGTTCCCGTTTGTACGAGAAAAAAGCTTGGCTAGGTGCCTTGCTATTTTCTTAATGTTCTGCACTATGGCAGTCATCAGTGCTTGTTCCTGCACTTTTTCCCGGCCACGCAAACGGGAAATGCGAAGCCCATGGAGCACTTTGGCATCCGCGAAGCTTCGCTCAACTGTTTTACAACGGAGCTTATACAAGATCTGTCCTGAAGAGCTACGGTAATTCGCTTCTACTCGCTCTTTAAACCCTTCCCAAACATGCCGCTGAATTTTACGTTTACGATTTTTGCTTGATGTACAGCTATCCAATAATGGGCATTGGCCACATAAGTCAGGGTTGGACATATATTCTTTGTATCCATTGCGATTGGTTGTGTGGTAAGTCAGCTTAGATCCATTGGGACATATATAAGCGTCTTGTTGCGGGTCATAGGAAAACTCTTCTTTGGGTATAGTCCCCTCTGCTGTAGGGGCATTACGAGTAGCGATGACACTGAAAATACCCATCTCGCTTGTTTTTTTGCATATGTAGGGCGTCATATATCCTGAATCCAAAGCAACAGCTTCTAACGTATTGTGAAAGTCAAATGTATCGATCTGTCTTTGAAGTCTTTCTATATAAACGGTTGAGTCATTCACATTTCCAGGGGTAACATGGACATCCGTAATGAGATTGAATTTGTGATCGACTGTACGATGATCCAAATAATAAAACCCTTCGGGTTTACCTTTACGCTTCATAAAGCCACTTTCTGGATCGGTGTTACTCACTCGCAGTTTTTTTTCAATCGTTTCGTTTTCACGGGCGGCAGCGGCTTTTTTCCATGACGCTCTCGTTCTTGATTAACAGCTGTCTCCAATTCTTTTAAATATTCAAGGGGCGTTTCCGTCACAACTTGCATCGATGAACGATTTTTATTCGCGTTAGCTTGGATGTGCGTTGAATCAGTAATGAGAACACGTCCCCCTACCATGTTATGACGGATGGCCAAACGGACTACTTCGTCAAAAATGTCTTGAAAAATGGTAGATCCTTTGAATCGCACATTACGGTTGTAACTAATCGTCGAGTGATCCGGCACAGGATCCGTTAAGCCTAGACCGAGGAACCAGCGGTAGGCTACGTCCGTTTTAATTTCTTGCTCTAATTGCCTTTCGGAGTGAATGCCATACAAATAACCAATCAGCATCATTTTGAAAAGGCGAATCGGGTGAATTGGAGGCCTCCCTAATGTGCCGTGATAGTAGGGGCGAGTCATCTCCGTAATAAATGAAAAATCTACGTTTTCATCAATGATTCGTAGTAAATGATCTTTTGGTACAAGCATATCTATACTAACCAATTCAATTTGATTTCTATCTTGTTGAATGTTAGGCAATTCGCACACCACACTTTCAATATATTACCTATATTATACCAAATTAACGCGGTAATGTGATCTAGATAGGGGCTTTTTCAACAGTCTGATGAAATACAGCTAGTATTCAAATTCAAAATTAAAATTAAACTGGACTAGTTGGATAGAGCCCCTTGCTCTTCTAATGGAAACTCTTCTTCTAGCCAACCTTTCTTCTACTGCATACTCTAATGCGCACTTTTTAATGCACGCCTCTAATCCACACTACTCCCTACGATCATGCCGATTTCGGATTGGAGTGTGACCTCTCCTCCGCCTCCATTAATTTTACTAGTTCCTTCCGAAGCGCCGACAATTCCCCCTACCTCACTCTTCGTGACAAACCTACATTGTATAGCATCGTCCAAGTTCAATTCGATATTGCCAACCTCGGTCTTAACGTTGAGCAAGCTTTCCTTGTTCATATTCGCAATATGTACGGAAACGTTGCCTGTCGTCGTTTGTTCGATGATTTCTCTGTCATATGCACATTTTTCATCTGAATTGATCCACATCTCCGCTGATATTAGAGCTCCCTTTAATTTCGTATAGCTCTACGATACCGACTTCATTATGAAAATCGTAGGTGTCCATGAGTAGGTGTCCATGAGTAGGTGTCCATGAGTAGGTGTCCATGAGTAGGTGTCCATCGACGCCGGCACTGTAATAACATCATCGATCATGAAATGAGAAATTCCGTAATTCTTCCCGGCCCAAGTCCATAAGCTTGTGTCATTCTCTCCCTTTGCATGCATTGCTAATCAATTGATTCTCATTTTCGCCCACAGATACCTCTGCTTGATCCAAAATGTGCTGACTTTTCTCCAGATTGACCGACTTACTAAACCAAACCGTTGTGTTGATTCGTATTTCATCCCCGTCATAGGCAGTGATTTTAATATTTCCTCCCGAATGATCGAGGCTAAGCTTCGTCAGCTTGCTCACTTGCATCACTTGCATCACTTGCAAATGGGTGAAATTTCCCGGGGCATCCCTGCCTCCTTACTTCTTTCTCCAGTCTTCAGCCGTCTGAATTAGCGATTGCTCTAGCGAATCAGCCGTTCCGTTTAGCCAATTACCTCATCGGACTTATCCCTAAAACCAGCACAACCAGCCAGTACAATCAAAGATACCGCCGCAGCAGTCACGGTTATGAAGTTCATCCGCCTTCCGTATCCACTTCTGCTTCCACTTCTGCTTCCACTTTTGCGCCCATTTCTACGTCCACTTCTGCTCCCACTCCTGCTGTAGCTTGAATTTATAATCCCATTTTTATTCATGCTCTGCCTCCTGTGTATTCGTTCCGCATGAAATTAAAGTATGTGCCATCCCATCATTTATGTAAGTACCAACGAAAGTTTCCTTCTATTGCTTTCTTTCTATATATTTTCCTACTATTGTTTTCCTTCTATTGCGTTCCTTCTAAAGTTTCTTTCTAATGTTCTCCTTCGTTCTCCTTCGTTCTCCTTCTATTCTAGTTAATTATTTATGCAGCTCCACAGGCTGGAGACTAGAAAGATCTTGGACTGAGCCTAGGTGGATTATACCTCTTATGATAAAAAATAAGGGCCTGACATCCTAATCGATGCCAGCCCCTTCGTAATACGTGATCCGCCTGATCACTTAGATAACAATTGATAAACAATTTGTGCTGCTTCAGCACGAGTCAAAGGAGCTTTAGGAGCATACTCCCCCTGTCCTCTTCCATGAATCAATCCTAGAGAAGAAGCCGACTCTACATCCTTTGCGGCCCAATCCGCGATTTGAGCTGCATCTGCATAGCTGTGCGAAGCCTCCTGTGCAGTCAACGATTTACCTAGAAAGGCGTAAGCCTTCATCACCATAACCGCCATCTCTTGCCTAGTTACCGGAGCGTTCGGATCAAATGTTTGATCATTCCGTCCCTGAACGAGTCCTGCATGATAGGCTCCCGACAAGGCGTTATAATACCACGCATCCCTAGATACATCCGTGAACGAATCCATAACTACCGGGTTAAGCTTTAATGCACGAGCCAGCATCACGGCAAACTCGGCACGGCTGACATCGGCAGCAGGCTCATAGGAACCGCTTGACATTCCTACAACGATCTGTCTGAATGCAAGCTCAGATACCGCATCATGTGCCCAATACGTATCTGGAACATCCGTGTACCGCTTCGTAAACTCGAGCACGGCATATTGGCCAAAATGACCAACTAGCGCACTGATTTCTCCATTGGCCCATTGCCCTCCAGCATACTCCAGCTTACCTCCATCGGAAATATAGAAGATGCCGGTCTGCTTCAAATTGTTAACTGCATCCAACTTAATCCTGACCGTAATCGGAGACGGGAAGCTCGACAATTCTATATCCGACCCATCGGAAGTTATCAGGCTTAATTTAAAATCATAAGCTTTCCCCAATATTTGGATTGTTGTAAATTCATCTTGATCAGCTCCCCGTTGCAGAGCCGCCTTCACGCTTTCTTGATCCACTGCTTCAAACTGCAGAGCAATCTCATAGCCTGACGATGCTCCCGCGCTCTTAATAAGCTGCTGTAGAACATTCGCAGGAATAACCAATGATATACTGCCGTTCGTCAACTCCAATTGACGCTGACCTAGGAAGGCTAGAGACTCTTCCGTCAAAATGACTTGGCTCACATTTGGCGCTACCCTAGCCAATCCATTTCCTGCTTCATTAATCTTGATTTGCTCAGGCGAAATAGTAGTTTGGCCTGCATGAGTTTCGGGTTTGTTGATCGGTTCTGCTTTATCTGACCCCGGGCTTAAAGTGGAGGCCCTTCCCCCACCAGCACCTGGTGACACTGGCGTGGTCGGGTGCGTTGGTGGAGTAGTCGGTTCCTCTTCGGTCAGAATCAGCACCACATCGTCGAAATATCCCCATGTATTCGCCGGTGCTTCAACGTCAAATCCAATCGTTAGCTGTCCATCCTTTACTTCAATGCCTTCAACAACATACTGCGCCCAATTATTCCAGCCTGTATTAACTATTTCCGAGCTAAAGATAATCCCAGCGCTATTTTCAGCAAACAGCTTCATTTCTGTCTCCCCACCGCCTCCGGAGGCCCAAGCCTTAAGCTCATAGGTTCCATTCGGCAGCTCAGCTATGGATTGCGTCAATTGATAGGAGTACGGCGCATCATGCCAATAATTAAAGGCGTGACTTCCAGAATGGGCATTGCCGGCATTGTTCTCAACCTTGCCAGCCGAACTCGTTCCTGTCAGCTTCCAATGGCTTAGATCACCGCTCTCAAACCCGGCGTTCTTGACCATGTTCGCCTGTGCTAATACCGTAATTTCAATTTGAACTTTTTGCTCCAAACCTGGTATCTTACCCTGAACCATAAAGGTTCCCGGCGTTTGCAACTGCTCTGCCGCAATGCTGTCCCAAGTTACGGCCGCCTGTGAGATCGATCCTTCATTATACAGCACCTTTACCGTGGCTGGCAGTACAGGGGCCACCCCCTTGGCAACCGTAATTTTATCAGCAGGGTAAACTAAGATCGGAAGTTTTTCCGCAATACTTCCTGGCATAAATTGAAATACATCTAGTGATTCCAGAGCATGGCCATCATAATCGAACATTGCCTGGTTCTCCCACGCATTGCCCTCTCCCGATTTCCAGCCTACTCCGGGAAGCCAAGCCGGTTCCCAGTAAAACACCCCAAGACCTTTCTGATTCCTAACGTTGGCTACCGTATTGAATACCGTCTCAATAACGAGCTTTTGATTATCCACGCTAGCAGGGAACCCTGCGATATCCGTCTCGCTCTCGTTAACGATATTGCCATGATCATCCCCGTTTTCATAAGTGTAGGCATAAGCAGTCTCTACCACAACAACCTGCTTGCCATACCTCGTCACTAGATCGTCCAAATTGCTTTTCAAATCCTGAAAAGTTCCGTGCCAATATGGATAATAGGATAGACCAATGATATCGTAATCCACACCGCGTGCCTGGATTTGATCAAAGAAACTGCGAAATTTGTCATTGCTTCCTCCCTCAGCAAGGTGGAGCATGATTTTCGTCTCATGATTAGACGGTGTCTTGTCACGCACAGCCTGAATCCCCTGCTTCAACAGATCGGCCAGGTTGTCAAAATTGCGGATCGCCCCGTCTGGAAGCAGCATTCCGCTATTAATCTCATTACCAACCTGCACCATATCCGGATAAGCATTTACAGCACCAAGCTCTGTCAATACTTCCGAAGTATAATCATAGACTGCCTGCTGTAATTCCGTGAAGCTAAGTCCTTGCCAAGCAACCGGCTTTACCTGCTGACCCGGATCAGCCCAAAAATCGGAATAATGGAAATCCACAAGCAGCTTCATCCCCGCAGCCTTCACCCGCTGCGCCATTTCTACCGTATGCGCCTTGTCATTATAACCATCGGCCTGCACAGGATCATTCCAAACTCGCAAACGAACATAATTTACACCGTGATTTTTTAGTATCTCCAGCAGACCCTTCTCAACTCCGCCTTCGTAATACTTGACCCCTATGTCCTCCAATGCCTGCAGCGTAGAAATATCCACACCTTTAATAAATTCACTTGGATCAAATGAATCTTCTTCCGTAATCCTCACGAGCTCGACATCGTCAAAATAACCCCAGTAACCTGCCGGTGCCGCTATATTAAATCCGAAGGTAATTTCTCCCCCGACCACCTCAATATCACGAACAATGAACTCGTCCCAGTTCCCCCAGCCTGTATTGACAATCTCCGTGCTTAGAATAAAAGGATTGCCACTGCTGTCTACCGTCTCCGCAAACAACTGTAAATCAGCATTGTCCGCATTGCCCGCATCGCCAGAGGCCCATGCCCTCAGTTCATAGTTGCCGTCCACAAGACCACTGATCTTCTGTGTTAAGCGAAGCTCGTACCCACGATCCCCGAACCAATAATTAAAATAATGATCTCCGCTATGAGCGTTATCTGCATTCTTCTGTACATTGACTGCATAAGTCGCCCCGGTCACGGTCCAGCCCGATTCATCGCCATTCTCGAATCCCGGATTCTCTATCGGAACCTCGATGGCCATCCTAATCGGTTCCACTGCTTCTGCGATTCTCACACCCTGATTGAACATAACACCTGGAAACGCCAACAAAAAAATCAACAAAAAAATGAATGGCCTTTGAATCCTCCGCAACACCTTCAATGTTCTCATCGCCCTTCCTCCCTGTGTGCAGTGCACTAAAATAAAACGATCTCATGTGATTGATACCCTGATCGTCTGCACCTCTATTGTAGTTGGAAGAACTTAGAACGAGGATTCAGCATGCCAACAAAATATAATACTATTTCTACGATCAGTCGCCCTATCACCACTACTTTCCTTCGCCTAAGCTGCTAAGACAGCGAATCATACTAAAAAGCAGCCGACTCGGTTGAGCAGCTGCTTTGATTGATATTATATTAAGTTGTCAGTAATTAGAACCAATTATCACCTTCATGACCGGATACTCTGTTGCGACGTATACGATTCCGAAATATATTGCAGCCAGCAGTTGCGCACTGACGGCTGCGAATCCGCCGTCTTTGTCCCATTGCATGTCACCTCCTCCAAGACGTAAATCAAAATTCAATTACCCTTTTCGGAGGCTTTTGAAACATCTTTTTTCAAAAAAAATTCGGCTATCGAATCTCTGAGGGACTCTTGCCGGTATATTGCTTAAATTGGCGGCTGAAAAAGAAAATATCTTTATATCCAAGTGCGTCAGCCACCTCGGTCACGTTCATTCCAGCGTGCAAAAGCAAATGCTGGGCCCGATCGATTCTGGATTTAATAATATATGCTTGCACCGGCATACCGATTAATTCCTTGAATTTGATAGAAAAATAACGCGGCGATAGCCCTGCCCGAGCTGCTAAGCTATCCACTTTATGCGGTAAACCGGGCTGCTGAACAACGTAATTGGCTATCTCGAGAATAATTTCCGCAAGCTGATTGCTGACTTTTTTCTCCACGGGCACATAACGTTCCTCCCGTAGCAGATGAATGAGCAGTTGCTTCAATATGAGCCGAGCTTCTTCTTCAAAGGCGTAAGCTTTAATCAGGAACAAACGAACATAACGCGATAACATATACTCGAAATCAAGCGTATCTTCCAGTTTGCGGTAAGAGCCCGGGACTTCACTTACAGGTTCATCCACATCAAAGTGGATATAAGTCAATACGAGCGGACGCTGCGGATTATGCGTAGCACTTGGATGGTCACCGCGGCGAAACAAAAAACAGCTGCCTTTGGAAACGGGGATAGACTTATCGTGCAAGTTAACCGTGCCTTCCCCACTCCATACATAGAATAAATCGTAATTGGCCAATGGCTTATCCCGTTTATGCCATTTCCAGCCCGGCTCACAAACGATTTTCGCAAAGGCCGGTTTTAATATGAACGAGGACGGTGAAACATGGAGCATGCCCTTTCCCCTCCCGAATCAAAATCATTCCGAATATATTATATCGCCTACCGGCGTCCGCTTAAAACCACTTTCCATACATCCGCCATTCTCTGGATTCCTTCCCTGATCCGTTTGTGATCCAAACGGGCAAAGCAAAAGCAAGCCGCTGGTGCTCCCGCTGATAAATGATAAATTGATGCATCCCGGAAATGCACGCCGTCCGTAAACACAGCAGAGCGAAAAAGCTCATAATCCTCCGCAGTACCGCACCAGCGAGCATACACATGCAAGCCGGCATCAGATGGCTGGAGGTCAAACAACGCTCCGGCATATTCGTGCATTGAGGTACAAAGCCATTCATGCCTTTCCCCATAGTAACGACGCATTCTCCGCAAATGTCGGGCATATTCCCCACGCCGCATGAAGCGAGCCAGCGCTCGCTGCTCCAGCCTGGCTGGAGAGACGGGCTCGTACAATGCCTTGGCACGAGCCATCGGCTCCACAAGACTTGGCGGCAGCACTGCATAGCCGATGCGAAGCGCGGCGAACATCGTCTTGGAGAAGGAGCCGACATACACGACGCGTTCCTCGCGGTCGAGCGCCTTCAGCGGCTCCAGCGGCCGGCCGGCGAAGCGAAACTCGCTGTCATAATCATCTTCGATGATGACAGCGTTCCGCCGCGCCGCCCAGGCGAGCAGTTCCCGGCGCCGCGCCGGGGACAGCACTGCGCCGGTCGGGTACTGCCGACCCGGCGTCACAAACAGCAGCCGCGCGTCCCAATCGCGCGGCACGATGCCATCGCCGTCAACCTCAGCGGCGATGGTTCTGGCTCCGCAGGCGGCGACGGCTCGGGAGATCCCCGTGTAACACGGGTTCTCCAGCACTGCCGGCTGGCCTGGCCCCAGCAGAAGCTGGGCCAGCAGCACGAGCGCCTGCATCGAGCCATTGAACAGGCAGATTTGCTCCGCATCTGCCGCAATACCGCGGCTGTGCCGCAGATGAGCAGCAATCGCCTCGCGTAACTCGATATCGCCAGCCGCGTCCTCGAGCGCTAGGGAAGACGAGTCAAGCTCCTCCCTGACAGCCGCTGCGATCGCACTCTTCCATTCGGCTAAAGGAAATAACTCCAAGGATGGCCCAGTATCGCAAAATGAGATCAGATTGTCCGAAGAACACCATCTCTGCTCCAGCCGTGGAAGTTCGGTTACAATGCCTCCCCACGCGGACAATTCAATGGTTGAACCTTCGTGTAATTGTTGGGTTGAACGAGGAATCACATCGGATACATAAGTACCGCTTCCCATCTCCGCATAAACATAACCATCTCCATGAAGCATATCGTAAGCCTGAGATACACTGCCGCGAGATAAGCCGTATAGTGCGGCAAGTTCACGCGTAGAAGGAAGGCGAGTTCCGACCGTTAGAATCCCGTCGTGGATTGCCTCGCGCAGCGCGTAATAGAGCACCAAATATTTATAACGGTGTATTTTGCTATGCCTTTCTATCGGAAGGATAAAATCCAAGCTTAATCACCCTATCTTTATCATTTATCAAAAGTGGATCAGTCAATTTAATGTAAAGTGGTTCTTTTTTTATGTCAATCCAGTACGTACACTAATTTCAAGCTCAATATCAAAAGATAGGAGAAATTAGGTTATGAGGAGAAAAGAATTTGCGATGAACGAAAATGAACAGGAAGTAGAAAGCTTTCTGCAGGAGATGACCTTCGGCTTTCTCGGCACTGTGGGCAGCGATGGCATGTGCCGGGTTACTCCCTTGAATTTTGTGTACGGAAATGGCTATTTCTATGTGCACGGCAGTCTGGCCGGAGAAAAAATGAAGCATCTAAAATCCAATTCGAATGTCAGCTTCACGGTCGCCAAGGAATATGCAATCATTCCGTCCTATTTCACCCACCCGCAGCTCGCCTGTCCCGCTTCCGCTTACTTCAAGAGTGTAATGGTTAGCGGGCATGTTGAAATCGTAAACGATTTGCAGGAGAAGGCTGATGCTTTCAGCATGTTTATGCAGAAGCTGCAGCCGGAAGGCGGCTATGCTCCTATCGATCCGGCGAACACACT
The DNA here is from genome assembly GCF_003931855.1 of Paenibacillus lentus. NCBI lineage: Bacteria > Bacillati > Bacillota > Bacilli > Caryophanales > Paenibacillaceae > Paenibacillus > Paenibacillus lentus. The sequence goes on from NZ_CP034248.1 coordinate 4,665,123, forward strand.
CTATGCCGGACAACTGAAGGCCGTCGCTCTGATTCGTATCGTCCCCGCCAAGATCAGCGCCAAGTTCAAGTTTGGACAAAATCTAAAGGCCGATACATTTGAAAACGTCGTTGAAGCCCTTCGAAAGAGAGGCGAAAACCTGGATGACGAAACAGTAGAGCAGATGCAAAAATACTGTCCTTTCCATGCTGGGGAGTAAATACGAAATCATCGACTCCCTATAGCCAAAGTGATATAATGTTAGGCAGTAAAAACGGAAGCTATCCATTATATCAAACTGATCGGAAGGATGATACGCAATGAACCCACTTGCGGAGCAGTTGAACGAAAATCTTAAATCCGGTAATGCCCATTTATTTGAAATGCTGTCCACGCTAGGCAAGGAGATTTACTTTCCGAAGGAAGGAATCCTTAGTCAATCTGCGGAAGCCTCCAGCCATGCGAAGAAGTTCAATGCCACCATCGGTATTGCCACGGAAAATGGCGGCCCGATGCACCTTGCCGTTATTCAAGATACCTTGTCTGCCTATAAGCCGCAGGATCTGTATCCCTATGCTCCCCCTGCGGGCAAACCCGAGTTGAGAACGATATGGCGCGAAAAGATGATCCGCGAGAATCCTTCCCTGAACGGTAAAAGCTTCGGTAATCCCATAGTCACTAATGCACTTACTCACGGGCTAAGCATTGTGGCTGACCTATTCGTAGATGAAGGGGATGCTGTAATTTATCCAGATAAAAATTGGGAAAATTATGAACTGACTTTCGGCATCCGTCGCCACGGTTCTATCGTTAACTACCCACTATTTACTGAAGATATGAAATTCAACAGTGAAGGTCTCCGCGAGACGCTCCTTGCTCAGAAAGACAAAGGCAAAGCCGTTGTTATTCTTAATTTCCCAAATAACCCAACCGGGTACACTCCGGGAGCTAAGGAAGGAGAACAAATCGTCGCTGCGATCCAAGAGGCTGCGGAAGCAGGCATTAACGTTGTTGTCGTCACGGATGACGCATACTTTGGCCTGTTCTTCGAGGATTCCTTGTCCGAATCCCTCTACGGCAAACTAGCCGGCCTTCATCCGCGTATTTTGCCAATAAAGGTAGACGGTGCGACGAAGGAAGAATATGTATGGGGCTTTCGAGTAGGCTTCATTACATTTGCGGCAGAAAACAAGGAAGTACTCGCTGCTCTAGAGCAAAAGACACTGGGCATCATTCGTGCCACCATCTCGAGCGGCGCTCATCCATCACAGACATTTGTTCTTCAAGCGCTGAAATCCCCAGATTTCGAAACGCAGAAAGAAGAGAAGTTCCAGGTCATGAAAGGCCGAGCAAACAAAGTAAAATCCCTGCTTGACAGTGGAAAATATGGTGACGTATGGGCATACTACCCATTTAACTCAGGGTACTTTATGTGTCTTAAGCTTAGAGAGGTGCAGGCCGAGGAGCTTCGTCAGCATTTGCTCCATGAATACGGCATTGGAACGATTGCCCTTGGCGAACATGATCTGCGCATTGCCTTCTCTTGTATTGCTGAGGACAACCTGGAAGAGCTGTTCGATATCATTTACAAGGCGGTAATGGATTTACAATCCAAATAATATCCGGCAGGTATCGGCACAGTCGCCCAAGCATAATCACGCCCCTGATCATACACTACGTAGTGACTTACACAATGTTAGTTGGAAAGGGGTATGTACATGAGCGGTTTTGAGGAAGGAAGAGGCGGCTGTGGCGGCGGTTACGGCGGATATGGCGGCGGATTGTTCACTAGCACTGGTGTAATCCTTGTACTCTTTATTTTGTTAGTCATTGTGAGCCGTGCTTTCATCTAATCCAACGTCAAATGAATTAGATTCGAATCTAAAAACTAAACGCCCTGCAGCCGCAGGGCGTTTGTCGTTATAATCGTCTCCATTATTCATCTTCCTCAAGATTACTCCATTTTCGCGTCCAATTGGAGCGAAGAATCAGCACAAGCAACATGCCAGCGGCTAATCCGCCTATGCCAAGCATTGGATTGGCATCTGGGCTAATTAAAGAGGCCGCGAGGAGAGGCAGCCATAATATTGCAGCTAAAACGAACAACAGCCGAGAAATAAGCCGCAGCACCTCCTTAAGCCTTATGCCCTGCATAATCGGGTAATAGGAGGCTGCCGGAGAATCCCGATGGACATACCGCAGAGCGGTAAGCTGGGTAGCGATTATGAAAATAAAAAATACATAAATGGCCACCCCTAACCAAGAATTCCCCGTCCAATATATGAGCAGCATGCCCAGCAATGCTAAACGAGCAATGATGCCCAGCAGTTCGCTCCTGACGAAGGTCTTGATAAGTAAATAGCGGTACGAGGTGCTCTGTTTCCAGGGAATCCGATTACCGATCATCGACAGCCAGCGGCGGCGAATGACCTTCTGCCCTTCGGCGGGAATCTCTACGAACCAGCCGAGAATCATCATTGCTCGGGCAGCGCCGGATTTTTCGTACGATATTAAATTCTCCCAGGCTAAAGCATGTTTCATCGGAAAACGCAAAGCAAGCACATAATTCACGCTTAGCAGAAGCATGAACAGTAGACTTTTCCACCAAGCCGGCTGCCAGATCCAAGCCGCAAGCATGAGCAGGATGAAGCACCAGCGCAGCAATCGATAGCCTGCCTTGGCCCGAGAGGTCGTAATTCTAAGCTCCTGCCAGGCACCGTAAGTGCTCAGCACCTTCAGAAGCAGAAGAACAATAAGCATCCCCCAGAACGGAATCACAGGTTCACCGCTTCTAACATACATCGGCCATACAGTAAGCGTGACTAGATATAGTCCGAGCAGTTTATATACAACCCCGCTGAAATATACCGGAAATAAATACTCCTTCATCCTCGATTCCTGCGGAAGCAGAAATATTACATCCGCCGGCTGCACATAGGTTCGAAAGCCGGAATACACAGTTAAAGGCCCTAGCAGCAGAAACATAATCCAGCGAATGGGCAGACCCGGTGGCAGAGCCTGCAGGAATGAGGTATACCATGCCGAGAATACGATTATCAGAATAAGGAGCACGACCGCGACTCCACTCTGAAATACATAAGGCAAATAGGGGATAATTTGACCCCAGAATGATGATTTACGCTGGCTACGCAGCGCCCTCAAATCCATCGTTTACTCCTTGTCCTTGACCAAGGCATAGAACATATTCTCAAGCGATGCGCCAGGCATCCGAGCCTGTTCAGCAATATCAGTCAATGTACCTTGAGCGATGACTCTGCCTTTGTGAAGTACAATAAATCGGTCGCAATAATTTTCAATCGTCGATAAAATATGAGAGCTAAGCAGGATCGAGGAACCACTCTCTTTCATCTCGAGCATGAAATCCAGCAAGGAACGAATTCCGAGCGGATCAAGGCCGAGAAATGGCTCATCAATAATGTACAGCGGAGGCCGGGCCACAAAAGCGCACATGATCATCACCTTCTGCTTCATGCCCTTGGAGAGATGCATTGACAGGCTATCCGCCTTCTCCTCCATATGGAATAGCTTGAGCAGCCGTTCCGAGCGCTGGGCATAATCCTCCTGCCCTACATTGTAGGCTCTAGCGGCGAATTCCAAATGCTCTCTTACGGTCAGCTCTTCATACAATAACGGCGATTCCGGAACAAAAGCCAAAGAAGACTGATAAGTCTCCGGCTCCTCATCCCGCGTCTTTCCTTGAATCACGACACCTCCTCGATGAGGTGTCATCAGCCCCAATATATGCTTCATCGTCGTGCTCTTGCCCGCGCCGTTCAGCCCAATTAGGCCGACCATTTCTCCCGGCTGTACATCAAATTGAATATCGTGAAGCACAGGACGACCGAGGCTATAGCCCCCGCTTAGTTCTTCCACTTGCAATACGGGCATTTCACTCACAAGCGTTCCCCCCTAACGTAGATTCTTCAACCTAAAACTCCCGGTTGCCGATCCTTTACCCCTTATTTTGCTTGTCTTTCAGCCATCTTGGAGCACCTTTATTCTTACGATCCTGATCGTTTTTTTTGGATGTTCGATTATCCCCCTTAACCGATCCTGGGCCAAGTCGCTTTGTCACACTTCTAGACCCAGAGGCTGCAGTTGAAATACCCGCTTTATTCTCAGCCCCTTTTCTAGGGAGGCCTTGTCCTGAGGTGACTTGATGTGAGGAGCTTTTGCTTGCAGTTGCCGATCTTCCTTCAGAAGCCCGGCCGGCTCCTTTTACGGCCTTTCTCCTTCCGCTGGAAACAGAGTCCGGCTTAATCACATTACCGGCATACATTTCCCGTAAAGAAATTTGGATTCTAAGCTCCCTTGAGAATTTTCGAATTATAAATTGCTCTTTAGCTGAAATAATGGATACAGCCAGCCCTTTACGCCCCATTCTTGCCGTTCGGCCTACACGGTGCACGTAATGCTCAGTGTCCGGCGGAGGGTCTAGATTAACCACAAGATCAAGATCTTCGATATCCAGGCCGCGGGCGGCAATATCGCTCGCGACCAACACGCGGATTTTCCCTTCGCGGAAGCGGCGTAGTGTCGCGGCCCTAACCGTTTTATCAGCATCGCCATACAGTGCTCCCGCATGAAGCCCCAAATAATTCATCTTCGCCTCAACCTCGGAAATATGATCGGTATGGTTAATGAACACAATCGTTCTGGCTGGATCATAATGCCGGATAACTCTTCGAAGCATATCGATTTTGTCGCGTTCTTCCGTTATAAAATAAATATGCTCCAAGCTTTTTGCCGTGCGCTGTTCCGGCTCGATCCCGATCTCTACTGGATCCTTCATCTCTTTAGCGGCTAAACTTCTGATTTCCTCGTTGATCGTTGCCGACAGGAACATCAACTGACGTTCCCGAAGCGTTCCCCGCAAAATATGCTCCACATCGGCCGTTCCTCCGAGCTGGAACATTTGATCTACTTCATCGACTACAACGGTGCGTACCGTGTGCAGCTTGATCTTACGCAGGGCCTGAATTTCGCGAATTCTCCCCGGCGTACCGACAACAAGCTGCGGGTGCTGCCTCAGCCGCTCCAGCTGCCGTTTGATCGCCGCTCCACCGATTAGGGCTTGGACACCCACGCCCAGCGGCTCACCGTATTTTTCCGCTTCGCGATAGATTTGCATCGCCAGCTCTTGAGTCGGAGCTAAAATAACACCCTGCAGCGCTTTTTCCTCGGGATTCATTTGTTGCAATACCGGCAGCAAATAAGCCAGTGTCTTTCCCGTTCCTGTCTGAGATTGGGCCAATACATCACGTCCGCTTAATGCTGCGGGAATGCTCTCCGCCTGGACCGGCGAAGGCTCTGAAATCCCAAAATCCGCCAACCTGGACAAGAGCGGCTCCTCAATACCTAACCCGGCAAAACTTATCGTATTCATATATCTTCATCCTCACCGTAAAAGTCATATCTTTCATTATATGCGATAACAGTAAATCCCACCAAATTCGCCATGTTTTTTAACCTCTCCGTGGGGTTTACTCCAAAAAACCGGCTGACTCCTTCAGCCGGTTTTATTCTACTTCTTATTTAACATCCGGTAGCTCAACCTATCAGCGAGACGGGGAAACAGTTGATAGAACTTTGCACCTGCACCGGCAACCCAAGGCAAATTTACTTCCACAGGACTTTTCTCCACAGCAGACACAATAGCCCTTGCAACCCGTTCAGGCTTCATCATAAACCATTTCACATTATTAACATAATGTCCGCTTGGATCAGCCAAGTTAAAAAACGGTGTATCGATTGGGCCCGGATTAATCGTCGTCACTTTGATCCCGTACTCCCGAACCTCTTGGCGAAGCGCACTGCTGAAGCCCAGGACCGCATGCTTGCTTGCTGTATAAGCCGTAGACTTTGAAGTCCCCAGCTTGCCCGCAATCGAAGCCACATTAACGATACGCCCAGCATGGACTTGTTTCATGTAAGGTAGCACGGCCTTAGTGCATCTTACGATACCCATATAATTCACATTCATCATAGCAGAAAATTCATCCAGTGACATTTCATCGCAATATGTAAACTTTCCGTATCCAGCATTATTCAACAAACAATCTACTCGGCCATACTGCGAGTAAATTTCCTTAAATCCATCTTCGACAGATTGATCATTCCCAACATCCATAGATAGTAGCCTGTATGAGCCCTTTAGCCCGGCTCCAACCTTCTCCAGCTTATCCATCGACCGGGCGGCAAGAATAACGTTTGCGCCACGTTCCGACAGCATTTGAGCTGCAATGGCTCCAATCCCGCTAGAAGCCCCAGTCACAACAATAACCTGATTCGTTAACGACATGATTTCCTCTCTCATCCCTTCCAAAGGGTAGTCCTTACACGTAAATAAAAGAACTAGCCCTTCAAATATATCTTCTAGAGCTAGTTCCTAGTCCCATCATTCTATTTTAAGAGATCATGACTTGAATATCCAGTTCTCCGATACCATCCATCATGAGAGGAATGCAGAGTGCTTTGCGAGGGAATGTGTCATTCATGGCTGTGTCGGTTTTGATAACTTGAGGAGGCGTAATATCGACGGCGTAGCCCTGGTTTGATAAAATTGCGCTGGCATTTCCGCTTATCATATTTCCTAGCTCCGAAATAGCGCTCTGACCCATCTCGTCCATTTCGGTAAGAACGAATCCCCCCATCATGGCCGATACCATACGCAGTGCCACCGTCTCTTGCAGACCAAACACAACTATGCCGCTATAATGGCCTGTCATGCCGATTTGTATCCATATATGATCATGTTCCGGCTTAATGTCTTTGACACCAAGACTCCCGGTAGAAGGTGAAATTTGAATAACCTGCTCAATGACCGAACGTGCTGATTCAAGAAAAGGATTTATCACTTCCGCTTTCACTGTTATATGCGCCCCTTTACACTTGGAAGTAATTAATACAATACAAAAGTCCCGTTTCTCCACTTTTAAAATATTATACTTTATTCCTAGGGATAAGTCATTAAAAATCGAACAATACAATATTCTGCATTATGCTTTTCTCTCCTTTAAAGCGTGACTTTCCCTAGGGGCGATGCCTTGCATTGCGTTATGAAGGGCTCATCCCCTATAATTAATGAAATGAACATGTTCGCCGTCGTAGCAGCAAAATAAGCTGGACAACAACAGCTGCGAAAGGAGAGTTCGGATGAACATAAGCCAACTGGAAACACTACTAATGATTTCTAAGACCAAGAGTTTTCGTAAGGCAGGAGAACTCCTCAACCTGACTCAGCCCGCAGTTTCCGCCCAAATCAAAAGCCTGGAGGATGAGTTCAACACGGTCCTAGTTGATCGTAATCAGCCGGTAACATTAACAGATCGCGGGCAGGTTTTTCTCGAACGTGCCGAGGCTATTCTTGACATTGTCGAGGATTTGAAGCAAAAGCTTTCCGATATGGAACATATTCCACAAGGTCATATCGTACTTGGTACAACTACTTCAATTGCCATACAAATTCTGCCGCGCATTTTATCCTATTTTCAAGACCAATTTCCACTGATCAAGACGACGATTCAGTCTATGCCCTCCTCGCAAATTTATCAAAATGTGGAGCAGGGACTCGTTGATATCGGTATCGGCTATTTGATCGAGAACAACCCCCAGGTTCATGCATCGGTGCTGTACTACGATACATTTGAGCTTGTCGTGTCTCCGCTTCATCCGCTTGCAGGGGCTCAGTCGCCTACATTGGACTCTTTGCGGGAGGTACCGATGATCATGCTGTCCCCCGATACGGTGGGAAGACGGTTTGTTGATGAAGTATTCCGCAAGCACTGCATAGAGCCAGAAATCGTAGTAGAGCTTTCCAGCAGCGAGGAAGTCAAGCGAATGGTCGAAATCAATCTAGGAGCCGCAATTATATCCAAGCAATCGGTCATGCGCGAGCTTCGTCAGGGAACATTAAAGATCGTACCGATTCCCGAGCTTGAAACGACCCATCCCGTTGGCGTCATATACAAATCTGGCCGTTACATCAATTCGGCCATGCAGCAATTTCTGAACGATTTAAAAGGAATGCCGGAAACTCATTTTATTAGTTCCGAATAATTTATTCTGATTAAAAAGGAGTATCATCATGAAATTCGATCTGCACACTCACCACTTCCGCTGCGGCCATGCTGATGGCAACATCCGGGATTATATCGAAGCCGGAATTAAAGAAGGGTTATCCGTCATCGGCATTAGCGATCACACCCCGTATTTCGGCAGTCCGGAGGAGCAGCCTTTCCCGCGTATTGCGATGGCCAAGCAAGAGCTTAAACATTACGTAGAGGAAGTTCTGCAGCTCAAGCGGGAATACGAAGGTAAGATCGATGTGCTGTTAGGTATCGAGTCCGACTTTTTCCCGGAACATGCGGAAATTTATCGCCAAACGCTAGCACAATATCCATTTGACTATGTCATCGGATCAGTGCACAGTGTCGGAAATGTCAGCATTTTTAATAAAAACCGTTGGAAAAAGTTAAACAAAGAGCAGCATGTCGCAGACAAAGAAGCCTACTATGCTTTAATTCGTGAATCCGCACGCAGTGGAATGTTTCAAATTCTGGGACATATCGATGCAATGAAAGGAAATTACCCTGCATTTTCGGACATCCCCGCCGCTGAAGCGATCGATGAGACACTTCAAGTCATTGCGGAGGAAGGTGTTGCTATAGAGATCAATACCTCAGGGAAGACAAAGCTGTCCGGGGGCTGGTACCCTTCGGACTCCATTCTGGAGAGAGCGCTGCATTTTGGGGTCGAGGTCACTTTCGGATCGGATGCCCACGTTCCTTCCCGCGTGGCGGACGAGTGGGAAGAGGTCGCCGCACGGCTCAAGGAAATCGGCTTCACGGAATGGGTGTATTTCAAAAACAAAACAAAACAGACAGTTCCGCTGTAAAAATACAAAAAAGAGAACCCATGCGATACGGCGCTGGGTTCCAAAGACAAATATATTCAAAAGGGGGTCATGTATTAAGTGTACCCCCTTACTGTTAGAGAACGATCACAGTAATATTTCATTTATGTAACAAACGAAAGATATTTATAAACTATTTTGCAATTTCTTCCCGATTCACCGCATATAGTTTTTGGGCAGTTTCTACATTTCCCCTCTCCCTCGATCTTATTGGTATCGCTTTGACATATTTCATGCCACATTTCTGCAGAACGCGTTCAGATGCAGGATTATCCCCGGCACAGCGCGCCTCAATTCTGTCAAGCTCCAAAGTTTCGAATCCAAAGGTAATTAAAGACCGGGCTGCTTCCGTCGCATATCCCTGTCGCCAGCAAGCTGGCGACAACAAATAACCTAGCATCGCTTTACCCTTGAGCTGATCCCAGTATTGCAGTGAGCATACCCCAATCATTTTATTAGATTTCTTCAGTTCGATGGCAAAATGCAAATTCTCAAGCGATTCATAACATGCCCTAAAGTATCGAAATAACCGGGCTGGGAACAGCATGGTCTGCGGCTCGAAGGAAGTATTTCTCCTAACCAACGGATTCGTCATGTACTGATACAAGTCCTTGCAGTCCTCCTCTGTAATCTTGCGTAATCTAAGACGCGGACTCTCCAATACTGGAAATCTCTTACTGATCCCCTCTTTAACACGAATCGCCATCACTGTTCGCCCCCTATTTATCTACGCTGAGCTCTACTTCCTGATCTGTCAAAATAATAAGCAAACGCGTAACAAAATAATGTAATCAAAAATATCCATTTGCAGAAACCGATCGCATGACGCAAATGTTCAAAATCCATCAGATATAAGATCGTTTCGCCAAAAATACGCAGTGGATCCCGAAGTACATCCCAGCTATTCCAGCGGATAAACCGTCCCAAATAAACACCAAAGCTGCTGAGCAGCAGAACGCAAACAGCAAATATCCAACCAATAACCGAACCCAGGTATTTACGCACGAGCGCATGAACCGAAGCCAAAGAAGCCGTGGCGATTGCCAGTCCTAGCAGAGCGGCAAAAAACATCGTAAAAAGATGATCCCAGAACAGATTGTCCTCCCAGAAGCGCACACCTGTGCCAGAAGCAATCGGGTAACGGTGAAACGGATGAAGCATATCCGTAATTAAATAAGTGGCATTGGGGTGAAAAAACAGCCACAGCAAACCAACGCCGAGAAAGAGAACTAGCTTCAATGTTTTTCCTTTAAGCAGGCTGGTCATGTCCAATACAATGGCCAAACCTAGAGGTATCCATGCTAAGAAGGTATTCCATAGCATAAATAAATACGATGGTCTTCCCTCGTCTGGCAGCTTTGTATGTAGAACAAATCTCATTCCGATCAATGTGGCAATAAAAAGGATCATGTACAAAATCCATTTCCTCGGGTAACCGAGCTCTCTCCAACCTTGCACTTGTAATGCCTCCTCCATATCCAACGCTTTCCATAAGCTATAAAAGCCCTCAGGTTTTAGACGTTCTATGAAGGCGAAAAGTTACATTTGTTTACAAACATACGTTTGGTAAAATATGGTCATAGTCCGTTATTAGTTTGCTTCGTCTTTATTGCTTTGTATTATGCTTGCTCAAAATATTTATGATCTCTTGATTGATCGCCTTAATATCCGGTCCGTCTGCTGGTTCATCACGCAGGCCGTATTTTTCTTTTAATTTCAAAATGGAATACACGCGATCATCCAGCATATCCAGCGTAATTTGTTCACTCTCCACCGCTGCTGTCAATGCATGGATTACCGCAAGCTGTCTGTCCTTCTCATGTCCGACTAGAACGATATTTCCCCCAGCCTGAATGAATTTGACCGCCGCTTCCCCAATGTCATAATGCTTTACAATCGCTCCCATGGTCATATCATCCGTGATGACTACGCCCTGGAAATTCAGTTCTTCCCGTAACAGTTCGGTAATTACCGCTCTAGAGAACGAGGCTGGATGCTCGGCATCGAGCTCCGGCATAAGCAGGTGAGCAACCATTACCGCATCCGCACCTTCTTTGATCGCCCGGGCGAAGGGCACCAGCTCCAGTTGCCTTAATCTTTCCAAATCATGCTCCACAACAGGCAAGCTCAAATGAGAATCGACTGAAGTATCGCCATGTCCAGGAAAGTGCTTTACTACTGGAATGACGCCTTCCTGCTCGATTGCCTGCAGCATGGTAATCCCCATCCGACTAACGACTTCAGCATTATTTCCAAAGGATCGACTTCCAATGACCGGATTACTGGGGTTGCTATTTACGTCCAGTACCGGAGCAAAATCCATATTTAATCCGAAGCCGCTCAGCTCTTTGCCAATAATGCTTCCGAGGTCCGCTGCCAACTCTTCGCTTCCCGAAGCCCCGATCTTTTCTGCCGTCGGCAAGGCTTTGAAATCCTCGGGCATTCGGGTCACTCGTCCGCCCTCTTCATCCACACTCAAGAACAGGGGCACCTTGCTCTCCTTGTTCATTTTCTTTAGCTGATTGAAAAAATCAAGAGCTTGCTCGGCATTCTTGATGTTATTTTTATAAAAAATAAACCCACCCACATGGTAGTCCTCCAAAAATTGTCGTGCCGTATCGTCAGGCGTCGTACCTTCAACCCCGACCAATACCAATTGTCCGAGCTTCTCTGCCGTGCTCATCTGCTCTAGCATACTCTTGGCATGATCTTTCTCCTGACCATTGCTATTTCCATTCTCTATCGAGTCTGATCCTGATCCGACTTCAGGCAAAGGTTGATTCGATGGCGAAGGATTTGGCGCGTTCGCATTCTGATCATAATCCGGAGCTTGCTTCGGCGCACAAGCCGCCGTTATAGCAATTATGAATACAACAATTAGCCCTGACCGTAACCATAATCTCATGAAGTCGCCTCCTGTCTATTCAGTAGGTCTGTATGTTGGATTTATTTTACCATAAAATATAGGAACCTATTCTTGTATAATCTGTCCACAGCTGTTATTAATGACAAAAGCCCAGCTGATCTCATATAAGAGATTTGCTGAGCTTATTTGCGATTACTTTCCCATTGTAATTGATCAAAAGTCATCACCCCATCTTAAGCTTTTTTCATGAGACGACATCGGCTAATTTCAAACTTACCTTTAAATTCGCTTTGCAGCCGGGTTTCTGCCTCTTTTGAACTTATATCAATTCAGAAACCCGGGGGCAACAGCGACGGTAAGAACATTTGTTTATTGCATTATGTATAACTATTATTAATTTCTAAATGTATTTTTTACCCGCTCTGATCGGATAAAGTACGGAATCCATATCGCACATCCCAAAACACCGCCAATCAGTGTGGAAGTGTAATTTACGCCTTGTACCTCTTTAGCCATTGGAATTTCGTTGACCAGAAGGACAGTAATCAACAGCAATAAAAAGTTAACACTATACAGGATAATCATTAAACGAGGTAGTGCCCTCTTTTTCTGATAGAAGCTTGTTAATATAATAATAATAAATAGCAGCATAATCACCGATGATATGCCTTCAAAGATAAAAGCTGGCTTCCAAATAGGATGATAATATGGCGAATTAGGAGAGGTCAGAAGACTCCCTGTCTCCGAACCTAGCATAGAAAATGATTGAATCATAGTCACAAATCTTCCGATGATCGAAGTATACAAGCCAATCTGTACGAGTACCAACCATCCTCCCAAACCCGATACGCCCAACGGGGGCTCTTCCACTTTTCTGTTCAATTCATTTGTTTCCAACACTTATACATTCCTTTCCTTCATGATCGCAATTCTTTAGTCCTAGTGATACTTGAATCCTTGTGAAAACAGTCTTACAACTTATAGGAAAAACCTCCCTTTTTATTAGATTATTTCATTATATCCGATAATGTGACAAAAACATACAACATTCCTTACTCTCTTTCTACGAGAATATATGGCAATTCTCTATTAACGATGGTAAAATCTTCATTAGTATTTTTTTCCTACTAATCTATCGTTTCTTCACAAAATAGAGCATGAGGAGGACTGATATCGTTCTACGAATAAGCTCAACATGTGACATTAAGCTGAACCTGGATTTAAATCCAAATTTAGTAGCCAAGTGGAGGGAGTTATTTGAGAAAAGGTTTTTGGTTTCATAAATGGTCTATTGTTATTCTAGCTTTTGGGTTACTGCTCGGAGCTTTCCCTGGCGGGGGGAGCGCTGCCGCATCAACTGTACCATCACTGCAATCATTTGATGATCTCGTATATCAATCAGAAACGACAGAGACATACATTTCACCGAATATTGATACCAGTTCCCAAAGTAAGATTCGAGTCATCGTTCAACTCGATGGCCAGCCTGCCGCTGTGGGCAAATATGCGGCGAGAGTCGGTATTCGTTCACTCGCAGCAACAGCGACTGAGTCGGCCGTTCGCAATGAACAGCAGGATTTCCTCAAAGAGGCCAAGGAACAAGGACTGGATCTGCATGTCAATTATCAGTACAACACGGTACTTAACGGCTTTGAAATCACGATTCCTGCCAACGAAATCCCTTCCCTTGCCCAAATTCCAGGAGTCAAATCTATTCAAGAGAATAGCACTTGGTATCCTATTCCGATTGCTTCCACCACTTTAGACGAGGCTATCAACTATGATGATACGCCGCTGAAGCAAATTGGAGCCGATATCGCCTGGGCTCAAGGATTCACAGGCAAAGGCCTCAAGGTCGGCGTTGTCGATACCGGGGTTGACTATGAACATCCCGATTTGAAGGATGCTTATAAAGGGGGCTATGATTCTTTCTACAATGATGATGATCCCTATGAAGAGATCCCGCTAACGCCCGCTGATGACCCTTATGGAGAGGGATTCGATGGTACATTTCATGGAACCCATGTTGCGGGGATCCTCGTCGGCAGAGGAGCTAATACATCCGGAAGTATCGCCCAGAAAGGGGTTGCCTACGAGGCCGAGCTCTATGCTTATAAGGTTCTCGGGCGCAGCTTAAAAAATCCTAATTCTGCTTCCGGTACAACCGCGCAGCTTATTGATGGAATTGAACGAGCAGTCAAGGATGGCATGGACGTCATCAATCTGTCCCTAGGGTCAGACGAAGAGAAGAACGTCAACTCTCCGGATGCCATCGCGGTTAATAACGCTGTCTTGTCAGGTGTAATCGTCGTTTCCGCCAACGGCAATGCCGGACCTGGATACTACACAATGGGTTCCCCCGCGACTTCACAGCTGGCGATAGCAGTTGGTGCGGTTACGAGCGAGAGCAGACTGTACCAAAATAAGCTGTCTTATCAATTCGTAGATAAATCCACATCCGCAACAGATGCGACTTATACCGCCGTTCCGACTTCAGCCACGTTAAGCACCTATGAAACAACCGATCTGATTGCCTTCGGCTGGCAAACCGGCAGAGAGGACTTGGGTGCAATTCTCGGTTCCGATCCAATCGATGTTGTTTATGTAGGCCTGGGCGGTGTAAACGACTATGAAAACAAGGATGTGGCCGGTAAAGTCGTGTTGGCTTCAAGAGGCAAATTATCTTTTACGGAAAAAGTAGCTTATGCCGGAATGTTCGGTGCTAAAGCCATCGTTATTTTCAATGGGATAGATGACGGCAATCAGGCGAATTTAAATGAGTCCATCCCAGATAGAGACGGCTATATCGACACCACGCTTGGCGACAATCAGCTGTTTATACCAGCGTTTGATATGAAGGGAAAAGAAGGACGTGCTCTAGCAAAAGCTATTTTGAAACATTCGGACTTATCCCTCCAGTTTGCCTTCGGGGCTAATTACGAACTTAAAACGATGCGCGGCGACATTTTGGCCAGCTTTTCCTCTTGGGGGCCAAATGCGGACGCGAACCTGAGCATCAAGCCGGATGTCATGGCGCCAGGCGTAAATATTTTGTCCACTTATCCGGCGTATGGCAAAAAAGATTCGAACATTTCCTATGAAGAGGCTTATATGCGCTCCAACGGCACTAGTATGTCTGCCCCTTATGTATCGGGCTTAGCGCTTCTTCTCAAGCAGCAGCACCCTGATTGGACACCGTTTGATGTACGGGCTGCGCTTGCTAATACGGCAGATATCATTCGAGATGAAAATAACAATCGATATGATGTATACAAGCAGGGAGCCGGACGTGTAAATGTTAGTAATGCGATCAAGACCCCAGCATTGCTGCAGGCTCTTGAACCGATTACAATCCTGGACACGAATTATTCGCCGAAAAACGTCATTAACTACAATTCCTCTGCAAGCTTTGGTGTGATCGCTAAAGGAGGAGTCGCGGTCAAAAATCTGCAGCTCAAGAACACCTCAGGTCAGGCGGTAACTTATGATGCTTCCGTAGAATGGCATCAGGATCATTCAGGTGTAGATGTTTCGCTTGATAAAAGCACCATTACAGCAGCTGCTAAATCAGCCGCTGTGTTGCAACTAGACTTACGTGTTGCAAATCATGCAAAAGAAGGTTTTTACCAGGGTCAAGTAAACCTGACCAGCCCAGGGCAACCTACACTACATTTACCTTTCACCTTATATGTAGGCAATCAGCAGCCCGAGAACGGGCTTGGCATTCAGGAAGCGAAGTTGACACACTCGACCATTTATCCAAAGAGGAGCAGCCAGAAATCAACAGACCTCAGTTTTAGATTGACGGCAACAGATACAAATTATTATATAGTTGCAGTCTTAAATTTAAAGGAGCAGCTGCTGGGGTATGTTGCTGCCGAGGCAACTGATGATCTGAATGAGCGTTTTGCGCCAGGAGTATATACTGTTCCTGGCATAAACGGAACGTATTACCCGGTTGACGCTGACGGCAAGTTAATTGGAACTACAGCACAACTCAACACCGGAAAATATAATATTTTAGTTTTAGCAGCTCAGATCGCCCCCGATGGGAGTTTTGTTAAGGAGGGGGAAAAAGAAATCACATATAAAGCTTCATCTTCCTTGCGAGTAGACCTTAGCAGAAGCAGCCAGGGTGGAGGCACTGGCGGTAGCGGTAGTCGCGGTGGTGGCGATGGCGGAGCTGCACCCGGAGGCACTGGTGGAGCGGTTCCATCACCAGAACCAGCCAAGCCTGCGCCGGATCAAGCCGCCGAAGCTGAGCCATCAGCAGCAGCAGCAGCGGTAGTCGAGCAAGGCCAGAAGCAAATCATCGTCGTACCAAGCGCTGATAATACGAAGAGCTCCTCGGCATTATCTATTACTGACGATGAATTAAAAGCGGCATTATCCTCCATCAACAATGAGGCAGCAGCACTGACCATCCCGGTTCCAGATAATGATCAGCATCACGGCCAAGTAAGGTTTACCACTAGTCAGCTCAAGCAATTGACAGAAAAATTGAACGCAAAGAGCACGATCGTTATAAGCTTTGAAGGCTCTGCTGTTGCAGTGCCAGTTTCCCTGCTAAATTCGGCTCCGTCTGGTGCTGAGCTCGAATTTCATATTTCGCAGGCGGATTCCGACAAATCTAAATTCAGTGCCAACGCTTCCGGTGCGACGGTAATTGGTTCTCCTGTTTCATTCGAAGCAAATTGGATTGTTGGCTCAGCAAAAAAATCCGTTGAAGCCCCAAGCAATGTATTCATCAAACGCTCCTTCACCATTCCAGGCAGCATCGGGGCTAACCAGGCAGGCGTCCTCTATGAAAGCAACGGCATCATTCGCCCAATCGCTTCCGTAATGAAGGCACAAGCGGACGATTCGACGTTAGTAACGGTTAGCCGTCCCGGCTTTTCCGTATATGCCGCCGTAGAACGTTCCATTCATTTCAAGGATATTGCCAACTCCTGGGCAGCATCTGATATAGCGGCATTAGCCAACAAATTTATAATTCAGGGAACCTCTGCCGAGACATTCTCACCGAACAACAACTTGACGCGCGCCGAGTTCACCTCCCTGCTTGTAAGATCGTTGGGACTTCAAGCCACTGGGACCATAACATTTTCGGATGTGTCCTCCAACGCTTGGTATGCAAGTGATGTCGCGGCGGCTTATGAGGCAGGGCTAATCCAGGGCACAGGCCAAGACAAATTCTCGCCGAATGCCCATGTAACCCGCCAGGAACTGAGCGCCATTTTGGCCCGGGCTTTGAAACTAACAGGTACTGAGCTCAAGATAAGCAATCCGTCTATACAAGCTTACAAAGATGAAGCGAGCATAGCCGGCTACGCATTAGAAAATATCAAGATGCTATCTGCCGCAGGCATCATCAGCGGCGATCATAACGACAATGGCCAGAGTTTCCGGCCTAATGCGCCAACTACGCGAGAGACAGCGGCGGCAGCGCTTCGTCAATTCCTGCGGCAAGCTGGATTCATTGAATAGGAAGTCTTATTGAGGAAGGAGAGCGAAAGCTCTCCTTTCCTTTATTTTTCACGTACCGTATGAAAGTCAAACTTAAGTACAAACTAGCATAAAACATCCTATGGTGAATTCATGATTCTAAAAACCAAAAGCAAATGTAGCTTGTCGTTCAAGCCAGCTTTATTCATTTGTTCTCTTATTGTATTGGGAATGACAATCTGGGGATCTTTCTCACACGCAGCCGTACATCATGACCCCTCACTGCCTATTGTGGCGGACGAAGGGCTTTATACGATTGAAATCTATCCGCAGTATCACCAACTTATCGTGCGTGCGCAAGGGCAAAAGTTCAAGACATATCCTATTGCTGTCGGAAATCCGGCCACACCTACCCCTGTCGGCGAGTACAAAGTCATTTACAAGGGAACCGATTGGGGGCCATCCTTTGGCCCTCGTTGGCTAGGATTGAATGTCCCCTGGGGAACCTACGGCATTCATGGCACGAATAAGCCTAATTCCATTGGACAGCACTTAAGCCACGGCTGCATACGGATGCGTAACAGAGATGTAATCGAACTGTATGATATGATTCCGATCGGCACCAAAGTAATCATATTCGGACACGTGCTGGGCAACGCCGAGCATGACCCCAGAGCTTTAGCCGAAGGCGATGTCGGAGGAGAAGTTCAACTGATCCAATCCCGGCTGAAAAGCGCTGGATATTTCAATGGAGTTTGCAATGGCAAATTCCGAACCGATACGACAGCTGCCTTGAAACGATACCAGAAGGAACATGGGCTCATTCCGAACGGTATCGTCTCACAGAAAGTATATGAATCCTTGGGACTGCTGGAATGAGGGTTCAACACTAAAAGCCCCAAGCACCTGGAGCGCAGGCTCTCAGTGCTTAGGGCTCGATATAAACAACATAAAAACTTCGTTTCTGGGCTCTTTACAATCTTAATTTACAATCTCAAGCTAGACCTGATTCCAGCCAATGCCGCAAGCACTATGCTATAAAATTCTTCATGGATCTTACCGTCAGCATCCCCGGCTTATCCTGAACAAATGCTTTATCGCCGGAACTGCGGCGCTGAAAGGTCACGGTGTGCGGCAAGCCCGGAATAAGATCGAAGAAGTTATCGGAGAAAATTCCCTCTTCCTCCGCCAACACCCATACTTGCCTTGCAAGACTATCACTTTGAAGCGTAAAGGACGTGCCACCGCTTCCCGGAACCTCTTCGATGGTAATCTCAGCATCCGGCAGCTCAATCTCGCGGAAAGATGCAAAGTAAAAATGCTTACTATCCAACACAACACCAGCCTGTTCCAATTGAACAAGTAAAACGACACACTTGGGATCATAAGTTCCCAGTAACTCTTCTGTTCCAGCAGTAAACACTTTGTCTGCAGCATCGGCACCGACAGCAACCTCTTGTTTCATCATATGCAGCAGTTGACCGCCAAAATCATACAGGCTTAGCTTCAAAATTCCTTCAACAGGCTGCTGCTGATCGGAGATTAGATAAACCGCTATCTCCCCTTCCTGCGTACCGTCAACCGAAAGCATAACATCCCGGAAGCTTCGACGAACCGTATACTGCAAAGCCTTCCAGCGGCCATAGTAATCCATACCCGCCCAGGAAGCGACAGGCCAGCAGTCATTCATTTGCCAATACAGCGTTCCCATGCAGTAAGGCTTATTCCTGCGATGTGCTTCGATCGCTGTTTCGATTGCCTGCGCCTGCAAAATTTGGCTCATATACAGGAATGACTTGAAATCTCGCGGTTCTGGCAAATATTGTTCCATATATTCCTTGATCAACTGATTCCCTCGGCCATTCTTCTGGTGAGCCAGCATAACCTTGGACTCCAGCTCCAGTTGCTGTTCCGGCGCGTATTTCAGTACGGTATCCAGTTCAGGAAAGGACTGAAACCCATATTCACTCATGAATCGGCCAACTTTTTTATTATAGTTATCAAATGGCTCTACCGCGTGCCACACACCCCAATAGTGAACGTCCCCTTCCCCGGTTACCTGAGTCGCATGCTGATTCTCATCGCCGGTCAAACTGCGCAGTGGAGAGGACGGCCAGTAATCAGTGCCAGGTGCCCATTCATTCACGGCATCAGGCAGAATTTGGTGAAACACCGCCTCATAATCAGCCCAAATTTTCTCCCTAATCTCAGAGCTCTCAAATTTCTCCTTCCAGCCCCAGCCTGTACCCCAGGAATAATGCGCCCAAGCAGAATCAATCTCGTTATTTCCGCACCACAGGGCGATAGATGGATGATTCCGTAGACGCTTCACGTTATATTCTGCTTCAGCGGCCACATTCTTAAGGAAGGCCTCGTCCCCTGGATACATACTGCAGGCAAACATGAAATCCTGCCAGACTAGCAGGCCATATTCATCGCACAGCTCATAAAAAATATCCTCTTCATAGATTCCTCCACCCCACACGCGCAGCATGTTCATATTACTCTCCACCGCCGAGGCAATTTCATGGCGATAACGCTCCCGTGTGACCTCTGTTGTGAAGCTGTCATTTGGAATGTGGTTAGCGCCTTTAATGAATACACGCACCCCGTTTAATTTAAAAAAGAAAGACGTTCCTGCCTCATCCTTCTCGCGAATTAACTCAATCTTGCGCAAGCCTGTTCTTATGATTTTCTCGGAAATAACCTTCTCATCCTGCAGCAAAGCCGCACGGAATGCATACAGGGATGGTTCACCAAGTCCACGGCACCACCATAGTCTTGGTTTAGCAACCTCAAGATCCAACGTTATCGTTTGCAGCCCAGGCTGGAGATCGACCTCTTGTTCCCAGCTCATATCCTCCGTACTAATGCGCAGGCTTCCACTCCAGGCTGATACCGCATTGACTTCAACGACGGCCGTCAGTTTAGCCTTGTCAGCGCTTACCTCATCCTGTTGAATATACAGGTCGCTAATTTTCGGAACTGACCACGCCTCCAGACGAACCTCTCGCCATATGCCGCTGGTCACGAATCGCGGCCCCCAATCCCATCCATAATGATACGGTGCTTTGCGGGCAAAAATACTGACCTTCTGCTCCTCTATACCGCCCAACTCAGATTGGTCATTCGCTGCTGGCAGAGCATATCCAAGCTCTGCCAGCTTAGGCAAGTCCTCCATAATCGGCGAACGGAATCTAATGAGTATTTCATTATTTCCTGCAGTCAGTTGCTCCTTGACATCCATCCGCCAGGCTCTGAACATATTATCGGCAGACAGCACATGCTGCTCGTTCACATAGATGTCCGCATATGTATCCAAACCGTCAAACACAAGCTCAATCCGGGGCAAATCCTGCCACCCTTCCGGCAGCTCGAAGCTTGACTTGTATTCCCAATCCTTCTTATCGATCCATTGTAAATCATGTTCATTCGTGCCGTAGAACGGGTCTGAAATCAGACCATGCCGCAGCAAATCAGTATGCACGGTGCCTGGAACTGTGGCGGTGAACCAGTCCGTCTCGTCACAAGCTTTAAAACTCCATTGATTCAATACCTTCTGTTGAATGCTCATAAGTCCTCCATACAATAAACGTAATTAAAATTTTCCTGACTTTGTTATTTCACATCTTTTATTCAAGTTCTTCTTTCCTCCACTTGAATTATGATTTATTATATTACATTATCGAAGTTATTTGTTATCATTTTGTTATTTTTAATATAAAACAAAATTCCCTAACGACTAAACGGCTCCTCAATGCCAACAACAAGCCAATTTAAGACAATAAATAGCAACACAGTACATTTAACCTGAAGTAATGAAGAGATACAATTCAACTGTAAGCGCTGTCAAAAAAACAATAAAGGGGCGATAACAGGATGAATAAGAGAGGCTTAATCATCGCATTTATGATGGTATTTGTTTTAACCACAGCACTGACAGGGTGTAGCGGAAGCAAGAGCAATTCCAGCAACAATAAAAATGCTACAGCTAACAATGGTTCCAGCAGCTCAGTAGAGCCAGTTTCGGCCGACAAAGACACCCCAGCGAAGCTAAGCGGAAAGGTAACTTTCCTCACCAACCGGACAGACATGATCGGAAAAGAATACGACGAGTACGTCAAACGCTTCAACGAGAAGTATCCTGACATCGAAATTGAATTTGAAGCGAGCCAAACGGATTACAATCAGCAAATCAAGGTACGTATGGCCAGCGGAGAGCTTCCTGACCTTATGTTTATCCCGGATATTCCGAATTCCGACCTGCCAAAATATTTTGCACCGCTCGATGAACTGGATTTAAGCGCTGAAATAACCTTTAAAGACTTCAAATCTTATGACGGCAAGCTCTACGGAATAACGACAGGGAACTCAACATCTGGAATCGTGTATAACAAAAAAGCGTTCGCCGATGCCGGGATTACCGAGATCCCAAAAACATGGGATGAATTCCTCGAGGCCTGCGAGAAGTTGAAGCAAAACGGTGTTATCCTGCTCTCATCCAACTTTAAAGACAAATGGCCACTGAGCAGTTGGGTGTTCGATATGCCAAGAGTGATCGAGAACAACAAAGACTTCCCGAACACCAGATTAAATATGGATGCGCCATTCACGATGGACAACGGATATGGCAAGGCGATGTCGCTGCTGAGAACCCTTGCTGAGAAGGTACCTGGAGAAGGATATCAACTCTACCAACTGGGAGCAATCCAAGAAAGACTTAGCAAACGGTAAGATGGGTATGTACTTCCTAGGTAATTGGGTCATCAACCAAGTCATCGGCGTTGGAGCCGAATCGGACAACATCGGATTCTTCCCGCTTCCTTTTGACAACTCCGGTGATATCCGAGCAGCCTTTAACCCGGACTTTTTCTATGCTGTAAGCAAAGATAGCAAAAATTTAGAAGCTACCAAAGCATTCTTGACCTGGATGCTGGAGGAATCCGGGTATGAGGATTTCGCTGGATTCATCTCACCTCTTGAAGGCCGCGAATCCAAGCTGACCCAGCTTGCGGAGTTCCAGGCTACCGGGGTAGAACTCCAGGAAGGCATGCCGGACGATCCGATGGTGATCGAAATTTCCAACAAGGCTCAAATTGATTTGCCAGCCATTGCCCAGGAATTCGTACTGGCGAAAGACCCGCAAACCGTACTCGATAAATGGAATAAAGCGTGGGCCAAGGCCAAACAGGATCTCGGATATTAATATATTCCTCATTTAGCAGAACCTTGAACATCTCGCAAAATGGGTTATCGGTTTGACGATAATCCATTTTGCTGTCAATTAAGCGGACAGAAAGAAGGGATACAAGCATGTTCGGAACCTTATCTTACAAAACGCAGAAAAACATCATTATCTTTTCCTTTTTGCTTATACCAGTGGCCCTCCTGCTCCTCTTCACCTACTATCCAGCCCTCAAGCTGGTCTGGTTCAGCTTCACCGACTGGGACGGCTATAGCCCGGAAAAACCCTGGGTAGGGCTGAATAATTATAAAGAAGTATTCTCCAATCCAGATATTTTTGGCGTCTTCACCCATAACTTCGCCTATTTTGTCATGGGGATCGTCCAGAATATCGTGGCTATTTATTTCGCCGTTATTCTGAATGGCAGGCTACGGGGAAGGAATGTGTTCCGGCTACTGTTGTTTCTTCCTTATATTATGAACGGCGTCGCGGTAGCCTTCATGTTCGGTTACGTGTTCGATACAACGCAAGGCTCGCTCAACCTGCTGCTGCAAAGTATCGGGTTGACAAAGCTAGGCGAAACAAGCTGGCTCGGCACCCCCGGACTGGTCAACTATTCGCTAGCTTCTACCGGCCTATGGAGGTTCATGGGCTATAACATGGTCATTTACATCGCCTCCCTGCAGGCTATCCCCCGCGATATTTATGAAGCAGCAAAAATTGACGGAGCGAACGCCTGGCAAACCTTCTGGCGAATTACGCTGCCCAACATGAAACCGGTCATCCAGCTCAATTTGTTCCTCACCGTGACCGGGGCGCTAGAGGTATTCGACCTGCCATTCGTACTGACCAAGGGCGGCCCGGCCGGAGCATCCCAAACCTACGTACAACGCGTGGTAGAGACCGCTTTTGCCTACAATCATTACGGTCTGGCCTCGGCCATGAGCATCATTCTCTTGTTCTTTGTCATTATTGTGGTCGGACTTCAGCAATTCGTGCTTAGCAGAGGAGGTAGCAGCAAATGAGCACCAAAAAATTTAACGGATTGGACATCATCAAATACCTTTCCCTGCTAATCGGAGTATTTATGGTTCTGTTTCCCCCCTATGTCATCATCGTAAACTCGTTTAAATCTAGCGATGAGTTCAATACGGCCAGTACAATGGCGCTGCCTAACAGCTTTTTTAACTTCGACAACTTTAAGGTCGTTTTTGAACGGGGTGGTTTGCTGAATGGCTTCAGTAACACGTTAATCATTATTTGCGTTGCTCTCGTTTTTAACATCATCTTCGGAACGATGGTCGCTTACGTGCTGGGCAGATTTTCGTTCAAATTGAAAAAAGCTGTGTTTGGAGCTTACCTGTTCGCTACGGTTATTCCTAGCATCACTACCCAGGTTGCAACATTCGGAATCATTAAACAGCTCGGTCTATATAATACGCTGGGGGCACCGATTATTCTCTACATTGGAGCCGACGTCATTCAAATCATCCTGTATCTGCAATTCATCCGCAACATTCCGGTCGATCTCGATGAGAATGCCATGGCAGAAGGAGCCTCTTTATTCCGTATTTACCGCTCCATTATTTTTCCTTTACTGACTCCGGCCACGGCTACACTTGTCATTCTGAAATCCATCAGCATCTATAATGATATGTACACCCCGTATCTCTATATGCCGAAGCAGAGTCTTGGTGTAGTTACCACGGTGCTCATGCATTTCCAAGGGGTCAACATCGCAGACTGGAATCTGATCAGTGCAGCTATATTATTGATTTTGCTGCCAACCGTGATATTGTACTTTGTACTGCAGAAATACATTTTTGAAGGCGTGACGAGCGGAGCAGTAAAATAACCAGCCACCTGCAGGAAGGACGATGCCCCATGATCGCATTCATTTCCCATTTATTCCGAAAGGTTTGGGTGCTCTTCGCTAACCTATCCATGCAAAAAAAGCTGGTGATCATTTTCGTGTTCCTGATCTCTCTCCCGATCACATATGTCAGCTACTCATCGTACCGAGCAAACTCCAATTCCATCCTGCACAATATGACCAGTTCAGCCGGCCAAATGACCGACAACGCCATGGATAAAGTGGATCGCTACATCGCCGACTTGAAACGATACACCATACTGCCGCTTTATAACAAAGACGTAGAGAAGCATTTGGATCAACGCGGGACAGATTGGGATAAAAATGCGAGTATCCATATGTTCCTGATGTACTTGGCAAATATGAAGGAGGAAATTGCGGCGGTATATCTGACCGATCGCTTTGGTACGGTTTTTTATAATAAAAAACCTGGCATCAACGAGGTGTATCCCAAGGATAGACTCGCGGAATGGGAGGCCCGGACACAGGAGGCCGGCGTCTCCCCAGTCCTGCTGGGCACGCACCCGATTCGAATCAACGGTACGGAGCAGCGGCAGGTGTTCACCATGATGAGAGCCATCCAATCGGTCAGTACGCTGAAGAACATCGGAATTATCGTGATTGACGTAGATATCCGTTTGTTCGAGGAGATCATCCAGCCGTTAAATACAGTTACTCATGGCAACACCTTCATTGTCGACGAGCATGGAAAAGTTGTTTACAATCACGATCCTTCGATGCTAGGCCAAGATTTAAGCGGCAGTCCCTTGCTGCTGCAGGCTACGAGTCAGCGCGGCCACTTCGAGCTGGAAATCGAAGGACAGCCGTATATTTCCGTATATAGCGTGTCTCGAAGCACCGGCTGGACAACAATTACCTTCATTCCGCTTACTGAGTTGCTCGCTCCCATAAAACAAAGCCGTAACGCCCTGATGATCACAACATTGATCATTATCTTCTTTGCTTTGGCGGTAGCAATCATTATTTCGTATGCACTGACCAAACCGCTCATTCGCACCGTACGTTTAATGAAACAGGTACAGCGAGGCAACCTGGATGTTCAGGTAGAGGTGAAATACAATGACGAAATCGGCCGACTGGGCAGTCACTTCAACCGCATGATTCAGCGGATTCAGGATCTGCTGCAGGAAGTTTACGAAACTGAGAAAAGCAAACAAAAAGCGGATATGCTGGCGTTGCAAAACCAAATCAATCCGCATTTCATATACAACACACTGGAATCAATCCGTATGCTGGCCGAGCTCAATGATGACGATCGTGTGGCTGAGCTTACTTATTTGCTCGGTTTGCTGCTAAGATACAGCATTACACGCAGTGATGAAACGGTAACAATTGAACAGGAGCTAAGCCATGTCCAGAACTATTTGCACTTGCTGCAAATCCGTTTTCCGGACAAATTAGACTTTCAAATCTCCGTTCCGCAGACATTCTATCATCTGCCAATTCTTAAGCTAGTTTTTCAGCCGATTGTAGAGAACGCAGTATTTCACGGACTAGAGAAGCAGGAGAAACCCGGAACCATCGCGATTACAGCTTGGCGGGAAGGGGTAGATGCGATATTTAAAATTTGCGACGACGGCATAGGCATGGATGAAGAAAGATTGACCCAATTGAACATCAGTCTCACGGATGGAAAAACAGACAAATTCGGCATCGGACTGCGGAATGTTAGTGAAAGAATTCGCCTTCACTACGGTGACCGCTCAAGCCTAACCGTCGATAGCAAGCCTGGGGAAGGAACGACGATCACATTAAAAATAGCAGGCCTTCTGCAAGACGAACACTAGCACAGGCTATAGGAGGGAGAGATTCCAATGCTTCGAATCGTCATTGTCGATGACGAAGCCTCGATTCGTGAAGGACTTGCCAAAATCATTAATAAAGAGAACTCTGGATTTATCGTGGCCGGTATTTTCCCGAATGGTCAAGAGGCGTTGAGTTTTATTGAATCATCACAAATCAGTGTAGATGTAGTTATCACAGATATTCGGATGCCCCTTGTTGACGGATTAGAGCTGATCAAGCAGCTTAAATCCATTGAGCCTGATATCCGATGCCTTATCATGAGCGGATTCACCGATTTCGAGTACGCTCGTCAGGCGCTTCGCTATTCGGCGGTAGATTACCTGCTCAAGCCAATCAATAAGAAGCAGTTATTCAAGCTGCTTTACGAGTTGGAGGAGGAGAGAGTAGTAAATCTTAATAAAGAGCAGCGCTACCGCTCCGGAGTTCTGCTTTCTTACTTGAAAAGCTCCACCTCCCTTTGCAGTAAGCTGCCTGAGCTAAACTTGCAGTTTGCTTACTTTACTGTCCATGCCCTGCGCAGTCGCGATATAGAACTCCTATATGACCAACTGAGACTGGCGGTATTAGACATAGCTGTTCCTATCGATATCGTGGATACAGGAGACGGCACGCTCTCAATGATTAGCTACTATTCTCAGGAACCGTGCGTTCAGCTCATTAAGGAGCTAGCAGATCAACTGCGCCCAGCTCTTGTTACCGTCGGGTTCGTCCATGTTGGCTCCAGCCGGGCATATCAACAGGTGACTCAATTAAGCGAAGCCTACAACGAAGCGGTGCAGGCTTGTGATTATGGACTCTATGAATATTCCGCCTGGAGCTACTGGCACTACGACGATTTGCTGCAGCCTGAACCCGATATTACAGCGTTGTTCATCAGCACAAGGGAAAGGCTTAGCGAACAGATGCAAATACTGAATATTTCCCAGATTAAGACCAGCCTGGAGAAATGGTTTGGCGAGGTCAAACAAGCCAAGGCCTCTCGGCAATCGATCATTTTATTATGCCGACTCATCTTCGATGCAGCCTTGGCCGAGCTACCGGAGTGGAGAGCCTTCCATGATTCCGAGATTGAAGAGCAGCTTAAGGAACAGATACTGTCCTGCCTTGCTTTTGAAGAAATAAAAAGCTTGTTCTTCTCCTTTTTTCTTAATGGACTCGAAAGGATTCGTGCAAGTCGCCTCCAAATGGCAGACAGGTCCGTTGAAGCGGTCAAACACTGGATTCATAAGAACTATGATCAGCAAGCAGAGCTTAGCAGCTTGGCCAGCATGGTATACCTGACCCCGAGCTATCTCAGCAAGCTGTTCAAACAAGAGACCGGTATGACGATCACCGATTACTTGATCGAAGTGCGGCTTAAGAAAGCAAAGCTTTTACTCAAGACATGCTCTGACATGAAAATCCACGAAATCGGCTGTGAAGTAGGCTATCCTGACCCGTCTTATTTCAACAAGCTGTTCAAACGCATCGTCGGTGTGACACCAAACGAGTATAAGAAGCTCAATCAGCTCAGCTCATCCTTATCGAAAGAATAAAAAATCTTGATGCTTGCCATAAACAGAGCATCAAGATTTCATTTGGTCCGCGCCTTAAAATTGTTCCGATGATTATTGCGGATGATTTATGGATGATTTATTCTCCGCGAGAAGCGCGATCCTTCCCTTTATCAGCCTCCCGTGCATTTTTGTTCGCGGCTTCGCGATCCTCCATCATTTCATCCACTGTCTTCACATGCTGGCGAGCAGCCCCCGCATAACCTTCGCGAGTAGGAATGCGCTCGGCAGAAGCCTGACGCTCCTTCGCTGCAGCAATCGCTTCGGCATACTGCGGCAGCCATGCTTCCTGGGCAATAAGCATATCATCGACCATCTGCCAAATTTCCGGCGGATTACAGACTGCCCCGACGAGCGGATCCATCATAAACGCCTGGCGCAGCAGCTTGTCGTCGCCATGCACCGCCGCTTCAACGGCCAAACGCTGTACGGAAATGCTCACATTACATACCGCCGCAGGCCCAAGCGGCAAATCACCCACATGCGGCATCGAAATACCATTGCCATCCACATATCCCGGCGCTTCGATAATCGCATCATCCGGCAGATTAGAAATAATGCCGCGGTTGATCACATTAAAATGTCCACGATATACCCGCCCCGTCTCCAAGCCTTCGATAATATAAGAGCCATGCTCCTCGCTTCGTTCTTCTGGCTTGTATTCAAACGCCGGCTCCTTCATCCAGTTCGGGAAGTCCGTCTCAAACCAATTGCGTCCTTCTGTGCATACCCGTAAATATCCGCCCGTCTCGCCGTTAATCCAGCTGCCGAGGTCAATCCAGTCCATGATTTCTTCCGGCCGTTTCCGATACCATGGCACGTACTCGCTTAAGTGCCCATTCGATTCCGTGCTGTAGTAGCCGAATCGGCGAAGCATGTCGATCCGTACCTTCTCAGTTCTGGAGAAGTCAGGATGCTGCTCGAACGCCTCCAATAGCTTATCAGTCAAATCCTCCCCGTTATGACTGATGCGGATATACCATGTCTGATGGTTGATCCCCGCACAAATGATATCGACCTCTTCCTTCTTCAGCCCGAACGCTTCAGCGATTTGAGCGTGGCCCCCCTGTACTCCGTGGCACAGCCCAATCGTCCGCACACCGCCGTATTTATTGCAGGCCCAAGTTAGCATCGCCATCGGATTCGCGTAATTTAACAGCAGCACGTCTTTGGCGGCCACCTCACGAATATCCTGGCAAATGTTCAGCATTTCTGCAATTCCCCGTTGACCATACATAATTCCCCCGGCGCAGAGCGTATCACCGACGCACTGATCCACTCCATATTGCAGCGGGATATCTATATCCGAAGCAAAGGCTTCAAGCCCGCCAACCCGAATCGTACAGATCACATATTTGGCATCCTTGAGCGCTTCCCGGCGATTGGTAGTCGCTTGAATACGAATCGACAAACCGTTCTCCTGAATATCTCGTTGACACAGCTCAGTCACCATATTTAGGTTGTGTTCATTTATGTCCGTAAAAGACACCTCAATATCGTGGAACTCCTTCACAGACAGCAGATCCCGAAGCAATCCTCTCGTAAATCCGATACTTCCAGCGCCGATAAATGCAACTTTAAATGACATAATCATTCATCCCCCTAATTGTTGGAATGCTAGAGATTCCCTTGATTTCCTTAAGAAATATGAAGAGGACTCCAAGTCATCTCCCGGATTGTAATCCCTAGCCTTATTCTATCAGGGGGCTTGCCGGAAGCGTTATCAATATTCTGACTTCATATGGCCTACAATGTCAGAAATCCTCACTTTTTAATTCCTCATCATTTTTCTGAGCATGAAGGGAATTACGGTACATTACCGGGGTAAAGCCGGTATGCTTCTTAAATAGTGCGTGAAAGTACTGTCGGCTGCCAATCCCCACATAATCTGCAATATCAGCAACTGGAATATCGGTGTGCAGCAGCAGCATCGATGCCTTGTCCATCCGCAGCCGTGTTAAATACTGCATTAACGTCTCACCCGTGTGGTTTTTAAAAATACGCTGCAAATAGCCCGGATGCAAATTGACGATCTTTGCCACGTCCTGCACGCGGATATCCTGATCGTAGTTCTCGTGCAGATAATTGAGGCACTGCTTCACATAATGATCGTATTCCAGCTGTCCGCTGGTACTATGCTCCTGCCTTAGCCGTCCAAGCGCGATGAGCAGCTGAGCAAACAATAGGCGCACCATGGCCTGACCCTGGCTCTGAACATGCCTGCCATGATATTTCATCCCTACTGCCGGGTCGCCAAGGGCTGCGCTCCTCCCGGTCCCTTCCCGGCTACTTTGGACAGGTGGTACTTCATGACCGATGCGATCCAACTCTAGCACCAAGCTTTTTAACGTATAATAAATGTCCTCCGGATCTCGCATCACGATATAGTTGAACGGAGCCGATGCCATGATCGCCACCGCCTCCCCGCCATCCACAAAATACTGTCGCAGCGAGGGATGACTTCCCTTGCAGTCGGAGAAACGAAACTCAATGTTCAGCATCCGACACGGGCTCTCCTTCTCCACAATCAACCTGTGGGGCACGTTAGCATCAATAAGAATAAACTCGCCCTTCTTGAGATTGACTCCCTCAACCTTAGAGTCGTGCTCCCTGGCACTGCCGCTGTTAATTTCCACCCGGCAAACTCCGGATATGATATACATAATTTCCGTGGAATCATGTCGATGAAACGCCATATGCATCTCATTCCACTGCTTAAAATAATAAGCTGTTATCTCCGGCTGAAAATCACCGTCCAATAATCCGGTTCGAAATAAGCTGCCTCGCTCCAATGCTCTCGCCTCCGATTCTTATGCTCAATCGTATTTGTATCCTGCCGGGTTCTTACCTGATACTAATGTAGCTCGCTGGCAGCCGCTCTTTCAAGTTGTAGAAATAGATTCTCAGTACTATTTCGCTTAGAGCAGATGGTGTAATAAGTAAGAGCTATCCCTTGCCTTGCCGCTTGTACGGCGAATGGACAGCTCCTTTTTTGGCTACTCCCTGCGAATTCATGTCTGATAGCTTGAGCTATAGCTGTAGCAGCTTCATTATAAACCATGGAGCCTCATGAACTCTTTTGGACTCATCCCTGAGATTTTCCGAAATACGGAGCAAAAGTAGCTCGTATTCTCGAAGCCTACCCTTCGAGCAATTTCATAGATCTTCATGTCCCGTTCGCTGAACATCAACTGTTTGCTGCGGTTGATCCGCTGCTGATTCACATAGACCATGGGCCGGAGCTGCAGCGTGTTCTGAAAAAGACGACACAAATACTGCGGCGATACCGAGATGACCTCAGCCAGGTCACTCAATTGCAATGCCCGGTGGAGATGGCCATCTACGTATTCGAGGACGGGCTTGATTCGCGCCATCTCATAGTCCTGATTCATCGGCAGCTGCAAAGTCCGTTTTAAATCCATCAGCAAAGCATATAGCAGCTTGGAATATTCAAGATGCGCGAATGCTTCATTTTCATTCAGAAGCAGCAGCTGTTTCATCACGGGCAGCCAGCCTTCCTCCTTCAATTTCCTTGGCCCCGATTCGCTAATCCCCGCATGCAGCAGCATATTCCCCGCCTCTCTTCCATTAAAAGAAACCCACGCCACCTGCCACTGTCGACTGATCGGAGCATAACAGTGCGAAATCCCGGGATATAACAAAAAAGCATCACCTGGCCCTACGATATAGCTCTCATCTCGAATGATCAGCTCGCCTTTGCCCTCAATCACCTGATGAAGCTGGTAATCGGGAAAACCATCGGATCTAACCGTCTCCGGTTGGTGTCTCCAGTATCCAAGCGTTGTCGCATATACAGGCAAGAGAACCGTTTCATGCAAATTACAGAAAATCATCTTGCTTTCCACTTCACAATCCTCGTTTCATATATTGATATAAATGTAGAAGATCCTTATATATTATTCCTTTTATTTAGACTCTATAATATGAATATATCAATAATTGATTATAAAAGGGAGTTGTTATTTTGCGTCAGAAACTCGTCTACCAACCGCCTGCCAACGGTTATCCCGAATGGAACAACAACCCGGAGATCTTTCAAATCAACCGTATGGAAGCACATGCTTCCAAGATGTCCTTTCATACGGTGGAGGAAGCCCTTATCGGGGATAAAACCGCATCCGCTTACTACCGATCGCTGAACGGAACCTGGAGATTCGCTTTTGCGGAGACTCCGGAACAGCGGTGCACCGATTTTTACAAGTTGGATTACAATTATAGCAACTGGGCGGAACTTCCAGTCCCCTCACACTGGCAGTTCCATGGATTCGACTATCCACAATATACGAATGTCCGTTATCCATGGGCGGAATCGGAGCCCGAGCTTAAAGCTCCATTTGCGCCAACACGGTACAACCCGGTAGGCTCTTATATCCGGACGTTTACGGTGCCAGAAGCATGGAAGAATCAGCCGGTGTACCTTAGCTTTCAAGGGGTAGAATCCGCTTTCTATGTATGGGTGAACGGGGAACTCGTCGGTTATAGCGAAGATACGTTTACTCCGGCGGAATTTGATATCACCGCCTATCTCGTCGCCGGAGAGAACAAGCTGGCCGTAGAGGTATACCGCTGGTGCGATGCCAGCTGGCTGGAGGATCAGGACTTCTGGCGCCTAAGCGGCATTTTTCGCGATGTCTATTTGTACTCGGCGCCGCCGCTGCATATCGCTGACTTCTTTGTTCGAACAGAACTGGACGACGCGTACGAGCACGCTCAACTGACTGTAGATGTGAAGCTAGAGGACTACTTCATTAGCAAGGCCGGCTGTACCGTTGAAATGCAGCTCTATGACGCAAATCGGCAAGGGGTATGGAGCGCTTCTCATTCGTCTAAGGTCTCTTTTCAAGAGGGAGATAAGCAATCTGTAAAGCTGACCGCTCCTGTCCAGCATCCATTGAAATGGAGCGCCGAAGCACCGAACCTTTATACATTGGTTCTTTGCTTGAAAGATGAAGCCGGTCAACTGCTAGATACTGTCAGCTGCAAAGTCGGATTCCGTACATTCGAGCTCAAGGACGGCTTGATGAAGATCAATGGCAAACGGATCGTGTTCAAAGGCGTTAATCGTCATGAATTCTCCTGCGATAAAGGAAGAGCTATCACCAAAGAGGATATGATCCGCGATATCGAGCTGATGAAGGCGTATAACATCAACGCAGTCCGAACGTCCCACTATCCAAACCAATCCCTTTGGTATGAGCTGTGTGACGAATATGGACTATACGTCATTGACGAAACCAATTTAGAGACGCACGGCTCATGGGAATACGGGCAACAAGGGCTCCATGAACGCAACATTCCGGGTAGCAGGCCGGAGTGGCGCGATAATGTGCTTGATCGCTGCAATTCGATGTTCCAGCGGGACAAGAACCATCCTTCGATCGTGATCTGGTCGCTTGGCAATGAATCCTACGGAGGCGACAACTTCATCGCCATGTATGATTTCCTAAAGCAAGCGGATCCAACAAGGCTGGTGCATTATGAAGGCATTTTCCATTACCGGGAGTCGGAAGCGGCATCCGATATGGAATCCACAATGTATATCAAGCCAAAAGAGGTTGAGCAATACGCCAGAAATAACCCGCAAAAGCCTTATATCCTCTGCGAATACAGCCATGCTATGGGTAATTCCTGCGGAGGGCTTCACCTGTATACCGAGCTATTTGACCGTTATGAAATACTGCAGGGCGCATTTATTTGGGACTGGGTCGATCAAGCGATCCGTACCCAAACTGCTGACGGCATAGAATACCTTGCTTACGGCGGAGACTTTGGAGAATCCCCCCATGACGGAAATTTCTGCGGAAATGGTTTGATTTTTGCCGATCGGACGGTAACACCAAAGCTGGATGAAGTGAAGAAGTGCTATCAGAACGTCAAGTTCGAGAGCATCAATCTTGAGGAAGGCCGGATTCGGATTACAAATCAATTTTTGTTCACGAATCTAAGCAGCTATGCTTTGAAGTGGGAAATCCATTTAGACGGCGAGATTTATCAGAGTGGTACGGGCGAGCTTAGCCTGCCGCCGGGAGAAAGCACGGAGCTGGTGATTCCTAACCTCTGGTCTACTGACCTGCATAAGCGCGAAGCCATTCTGACCGTTTCCCTTGTTACGCGAGATGCAGCGAAATGGGCAAATGCGGGTCATGAAATAGCATGGGAACAATTCATCCTTACTCCTTACTTTAAAAAGGAGCTGGCTAACGAGGACGGCGATGCTGCCTTAACTGTCAAGGAGCTGGATGAAGAATTAACCGTCTCCGGGGATGACTTCGCCCTGAGGTTCAGCAGAATTACCGGACAGCTTCTCTCCTACAGCTCCTCTGGCACAGAGCTGCTGGCAGAACCGGTGAAGCCGAATTTCTGGCGCGCAGTGACGGATAACGATTTGGGCAATAAACTGCACGAGCGCTGCCGCATATGGAGAGACGTCTCGGA
The DNA here is from genome assembly GCF_003931855.1 of Paenibacillus lentus. NCBI lineage: Bacteria > Bacillati > Bacillota > Bacilli > Caryophanales > Paenibacillaceae > Paenibacillus > Paenibacillus lentus. Next base: position 4,699,242 of record NZ_CP034248.1, read on the forward strand.
GAACAGACAGCTTAGCGAATTCGCCTGGAAACAGGAAGGCTCGACAATTGTCATTACAAGCCGCTACATTCTGGCGACGACTCCGTTATCAACGGTATTCGTAGAATATCGTATTCTACCTTGCGGAACGATCGAGTTATGCGAAGATCTCGTGCCTGGAAGCGGGTTGCCGGAAATCCCTGAAATCGGCATGATGTTTATTCTGAACGACTGTTTGGATACAATTTCCTGGTATGGCCGCGGCCCGCACGATAATTATTGGGATCGCAAAACCGGAGCAAAGGTAGGGCGCTATTCAGGTGCTGTTCGTGATCAATTCGTACCTTATTTGCGTCCGCAGGAGTGCGGCAACAAGACTGATGTCCGCTCCGCTTGTCTGACACAAGGGAAGGATGGCCCAGGCTTGCGCATCGAAGCTTCATCGCTCTTGGAGGTCTGCGCTCTGCCTTGGACACCGCTAGAGCTCGAAGCGCATGACCATCCCTATAAGCTACCTCCAAGCAATAAAACCGTGCTGCGCGTTAATTACAAGCAAATGGGCGTAGGCGGAGACGATAGCTGGGGAGCGCCGACGCATGAAGAGTTCACCCTTCCGGCAAATCGGACTTATACCTTCAAGTTTACGCTGCAGGCGATAAAATAAGCGAATTTAATCCCCTTATATTTAAAATAAAAAAGCGTGGGTCATGTTATGGGTGCTTACTCCCCTGACAGTGATCCACGCTTTTTTCAAACTCTCGAATTAAAGTCCGCAGGTCCGTAACCAGGCATCGGCAATGAGCTCGTGACCTGCGGGCGACGGATGCACTCCATCCCCGGCCCAATAAGCCGGTTCGGCTTTGCTGCAGGCTGCAGCAAACAATCCGTCCAGCGGGACAAGCAGTGCACCAAATTCCCGTGCCAATTGGCGTACGACTTGAATTTTAGGATCCAAATCCTCTCTCCAGCCTTTCCGGTCTTCTGGATGCGGTAATACGAAGGGATCAACCAGAACTAATCTAGCATTCAGTGACTTCGTGGTTCGCTCCAGCAAGTCTCGATATGACGACTCAAATTGTTGACTTGTCGTCGGCATTCCGTTGTCATAACGGCGCCAGGTATCGTTGATACCGATATAAATGGATACGACCGTAGGCTTGAGTGCAAGACAGTCCTCATTCCAGCGCTCCTGTAAATCAACAACCCGATTTCCGCTAATGCCGCGATTGAGAAACTTCAGATTCTTCTCTGGATAACGATATCCCAATCGCCCAGCGATCAGTAAAGGATAGCCATGGCCGAGCGAGTAGTAATCACTAAAGTCCCGTCCCGCATCTGTTATGCTGTCTCCTTGAAATAGAATGACATCATCTTGCTTCAAGAACATGCTGCATGCCTCCTTAGCAATTTCATACAACCAGCTTCCAACCATACTATTTTCGTCAACCGCTTCGATTATTCCTGCAACTACAACTCATGAACCAAGGGCCAATCCATTGCTATGCAAACAAATCGGTTCCGACCATGGACCTTCCAGCCGGTCCGCGACTATCAAATAGCTTTCACAATCCGGGAAAGGGCGCGTTGAACTTTTAGGATCAGAATAGATCAGATAAAATTGATGATCGTGATAGCTGAGCTGCGGAGTGAAAAAGCCAAGATTCATACTTTCGTTTCGTTCACCTTGATAAGTGAAGATATCCGTATAGTATTCCCATTGTTCCAAATCTCTGGACTGATAGATACGTACACCTGGCAAGCCGTCAATCGAGGGCATGGCTGCATAGTAAGTGTCCCCCACGCTAATAACGCTCGTATTCGCATCAAGACTCATAGGCTCTGCCCCTCTTTTCGCTTCCAAAAATCCGTACCGGCAAATACCCGCTCCTTCTGGAGCGACTCCGGGAGCGTCTCAAAAATGTCTACCCACGGAACCCGCTGCAAACGCAATGCCTTTGCATGACAAACGCCATATTCTCCATAGCGCACACTCGTTTCATTGGCAGGATCGTTCCAATTGTCCCAGCCAAGCGGATGAATGTGATCGCCCATGATGCAATCCACGTATACGGTCTTGGCATATTCGCGCCAAGGTCTCCCTAGATACACATCTGCAACTCCGGGAGCGGCGGTCAGGAAGCAGCGATGAAATACATAACCGTGCTCCTGCTCTTGCGGTGTAGAAGCCGCCGTGATATACCCCGCTTGATTATCATAATGACGCAGACTTCTCAGTTCGCAAGCGTCAAAATAGGCCGTCGCTCCGCCAAAGATAAAATCAACGGTTCCTTCGATATAGCAGTTTTCGTACAATTGACGATAGTGGACATGGCGCTCTCGGAGTAGAATTCCGCCGAACTCCGCCCGTTCTCTCGGCGCCGGCGGAAGCGGGCCTGTAAATAACGTATCCTGGTGAGCCTTAAAGGAGCAATTCCGGAACACGGCCAAATCGCAGTGCGCATATACCGCGACCGCCTGACCGATCTCCGGCCCCTGGCCTGCCGTATTCGATACCACGATATTCTCGACGATCAGATCACTGCCGCCAAGGAACAAAGTCGGCGTCCCGAACGTCTCGATGCGCTCACCGCGCTCGTCCAGCTCCTGCGCATACCGCCTCCCGGAAATTTCGACGTATCCCAGGCCGATGATTCGCAGATGCGAGCGGTAAATGAGCACGTTCTCCTCATATACTCCTGACAATATATACAGCGTTTGGATCGCATCTGCAGTGTACCTCTCCAGAAAATCGACCGCCCCCTGAATGCTCCGGAAATGGCAGAACGACTCTTTTCCTACTATTATATGCTCCGATATATGGTTCGGAAATTGCTCCGTTAACTCGACCATTCTACAAATGCTCCCTCAAAAATTTCTGCCAGGCTACCCGCATCTCCATAGTTTCCATATGGCCGGCGCTGGAGATGACGGGCTGCCACCGCTCGGTATGACCCGCCGCCTGGTAGGCTTCATACAATCCGTCGGCTAAATTCTCAACGCCATCGATCGGGGTCATCCGGTCGTTTCGTCCGACCATGCTCATGCGGGCTCGAGGGACGATTAGCTTCTGAATATCCAAAGTCTTGAAATGTTTCAGCAAGCCCGGGACATATGAATAAAATCCATGGTGATCGAGCCCACGCTTAGCAATCAGCGTCTCGGCATCCACTTGTCCGCAAATATCGATCGCAACCTTGATTCGCTCATCTAGAGCCGCCATCCACCAAGACATCATCGCTCCCATCGACATCCCCATTGTTGCTATGCGGGAGCCATCGATATCCTCACGTTGGCACATGTAATCTACCATGCGCATATTATCGTAAATCATCATGCCCCACATTACACGGCCCCGCCAGAGCATTTCCTTGACTAGCTCACTCTCCTTCTTCCCGCCGCGCTCGTTGAATCCCCACATATCGATACAGCAGGCTGCATAGCCCATCCCCGTGAGAACCTTGGCAAAGGAAGGCTCCTGAAGATAATGGCTACTCTTAATAAACTCCTTGCGTCCACGCTCATAATCCCCGCCATGGGAGTGATTCACAACGACGAGCGGAAACGGCCCTTCTCCGTGTAAAGGTTTGGCCACATAAGCGGGTACTTGTTCGATTCCATTTAAGTCAAGCACCAACGTTTCTAACCGATAACCATCGTGCTCCTCCCGGGTCAATACTTCAGCTGTAATCGGCTTATTGACAGGCAGGTCTCCTAACAATCCTTTTAATCGCTCACGTGTCACAACACTTCACCTCATTGTTTGATATTATCGTTTGAAGGTGCCACCGTAACTTGTTCTACTAATTTTTCCGGCTTTTTGGTGTTTCTAGATTCACACTGCGTAATTTCCACATTTTCGCCGTTCTCGACATAGAAGGCCGTGCCTTCATGGTTCTCGATCGTAACCCGGTTAAAGCGAATATCCCGCACGTTCCCTAGATAAAAGCCGCGGCGCTGCATTTTATCAATGCCGGCCATCATCGCTGGATAACCTGGAATTGCATTCTCCGCCATGGAAATATCGATGTCATTAAACGTGATTTCAGAGATATACTGCTCAGCGAGTCCATACAAGAAGCCAGCTGCAGCATGCACATTCCGTGCCGTAATATTCGCAAAATGAATGCGTCTGAAGCACGGAGTTTCCTCGGTAATCGGGTAAGGATACTTATCCCATACATATTTCTCCTTGCCGCGAGGACCGCAAAAATAGTACAGATTCAGTTTAATTGGACAGATCACGTCCTCCATTACAATGTTGCTGATGCGAATGTCTTCGACGATACCGCCGCGTCCTCGTCTGGATTTCAGGCGAATGCCCCGATCCGTCTGTTTGAACGTGCAGTTGCTGATCGTAACGTTGCGGATATTTCCGCTCATCTCGCTTCCAAGAACAACAGCGCCATGACCGTGAACCATCGTACAGTTCGTAATCGTAATATTCTCGCAAGGCACACGCTCCGCCGTATCTTCCGTTCCGGCTTTAATCGCGATGCAATCGTCGCCAACGTCGATATTGCAATTGCTGATGCGCACGTTCGTGCACGACTCCGGGTTAATGCCGTCCGTATTCGGGGAATCCGCCGGGTTATAGATGGAAACATTGTCTACGGTGACATCGTAGCAGCAAATCGGATTTACCGTCCAACTCGGAGAATTCCTGATATTCACATCCTTAATCGTCACCCGCCGGCAGTTATAAAAGCCGATCGTCGTCGGCCTCGGAAATTCTAACTCCTCAGGTCTATTTCGATGCTTATCCCACCACGGCTGTCCATTCCCATCGATAGTTCCACTCCCGGTAATCGATACATTATGCAAATCAATGCCGTTAATGCAAGGGGCGTGAACCTGTCGCCTAACCCCCTCCCATCTCGATTCCACGGCTGGAAAGTCGTCTGGACTTGTGCTAAATGATAGAACAGCTCCGGGGTTTAGGCGCAATTCAATATTGCTTTTCAAAAAAATAGCACCGGTTAAAAATATGCCCGCCGGTATATAGACAGTACCCCCGCCAGCCTCGCTTGCAGCAGCGATAGCTTTGGCTATCGCCTCAGTCGCAGGCACTATGCCGCCCCGCTGGGCTCCGTAGTCCACAATGTTATATACTTGCATCTGCACTCGCTCCATTCCTATACTATCGTCTTAATAGTTCGTATTCAGCGCACGCGTTCAGGAACGCGCCTAATCCCTTTTGATCGTTTGTAATTATTGGCTCGCTAATATAGTATGCATATGTGCCATCACGCCGGTCAGCTCCACCCAATCCAGCTACCTGACAATTTTTATTCAAATTGATCCATCCTTCTTTCGTCTCAAGCACGAACTCTGCAATAACGCCGGCGAAAGCATGATCTACCGTTCCAATCCAGCCGTCATCCAGAACACCTAACCGAATTCCTTTGGCCATGGCATAGACAAACATGCTCGAAGCAGAGGCTTCCAAGTAATTGCCCTTCCGATTCCCTTGATCGATAACCTGATACCACACCCCTGTAGCTGCATCTTGATAATTCTTAATTGCACTTATGAGATCTCTGAAAATACGACCCAGTTCCCCATAATCGGCATGCTCTTCCGGCAGGATTTCCAGAACATCCACCAGAGCCATAACATACCAGCCAAGAGAGCGCCCCCAAAAGTTAGGAGATAAGCCCGTACGAGGATCGCACCATGGTTGAACGCGCTTCTCGTCCCACGCATGATAGAGCAGACCTGTCCCCACGTCCTTCGTATGCTTCTCGCTGATCAGAAACTGCTTCGTCACATCATCAATGCCGTGCTCTTCCTCAAACGTCAGCAAATACTGCAAGTAAAAAGGAGCTCCCATGTAAAGACCGTCCAGCCAAATTTGATAGGGATAAATCTGTTTATGCCAAAAGGCGCCTTCCGCAGTTCGCGGATGAGTCTGTAATTGCTTTCTTAACAAAGCCGCTGCTATCTTATACTTTTCTTGCTTCGTCTCGCTGTATAGGGCAAACAACAGCTTCCCATTGTTGATATGGTCGATATTGTACTCAACGAGGTGATATCCATGGATACTGCCGTCTTCCTGAATAAAGCGATCCATATTATCTTTGATGAACTGAAAATATTTACGCTCCCCTGTCTGCTTCCATAACAGTTCAAATCCTTTTAACACTACACCGTAATCGTAAGACCATTTGCCACCATAGCCTTTGTCCTCATAGAGCTTTGGCGTACGCTCCATAATGGAATCTGCGGTACTCCTCGACCATACCATTATCGTCATTTATAGCCTCCCTCGATCAAATGAAATAGAAGGACTTGATACCCTGCAGTCCCAGAGAATCAAGTCCTTTATCCGTCCGTGGATGATGTAAAGCCATTAGTCGTTAATTAAGGACTCCATCTCAACACATGCCATGACCAAGGCACCGACCCCGTGCAAGTCGTTATTTACTTTCGGCCTGGAAACGTAATTTTCGTAATCCCCTGCCGATGTGCCAATACAGATGTCAGGCAGAATCAGTCTGCCCTGTTCGTCCTGCTGCAGTACCTGAATTAAACCTCTATAACCTTTTTTAGCGGCAGCCTGGGCATTCTCGCTGCAAACTTCTAATTTCACAGCTTTGGCTATCGTATATACGAATAAGCACGAGCCCGAGGTTTCCAGCCAATTATCCGGCAGATGCCCCTTATCGACGACCTGGTACCACAAGCCGCTCTCTTCATCTTGATAGCGAATCAGCGCCTCCACGAAATCACCCAGAACAGGTGCGAGTTCAGCGCGTCCCGGATGATCTGCAGGCAATAAATCCATAAACTGCGCCAAAGCAAGACCGTACCAGCCGAGCGACCTGCTCCAGAATTCCGGTGAGCAACCCGTCTCTGGATTAGCCCAAGGCATGCGGCGGCTCTCATCCCAGGCATGATATAAGAGGCCCGTCGCTTCATCCTTCATGTATTTGCGCATTAACCTTTCCTGATGAAGCACCGTTTCGCGCAGCCCCGTTTCTCCGTATACATTGGCATACTTCAAGGAGAATACGCCGGCCATGTAAAGTCCGTCCAGCCACATTTGATACGGATATTTATCCTTATGCCAAAAGCCGCCTTCCGTAGTTTTGTTGATCGTTAGAAGCAGACTCCTCAATTTCTCAGCCGCAATCCGGTATTTTTCCTGTCCCGTTCTTTCGTGAAGATTGAACAGCAGGAGCCCGGCCTGCATAGCGTCCAGTTCATCCCGTTGAAAGTACAAATTACCGTGCTCATCGACGAGATCGTCTACATATTCTTGAATATAATTAACGTAACGATCATCCTTGACTGTTGCCCACAATAGCTCCATGCCGCAAAGAAATACACCTTGGTGATAGTGCCAGCGATGAGCTGGGGGTAGCTCCCCCGCCTTATAAGTTTCCATTAAGGAATCGCATGCTTTTTTCGCCCAATCGAGCGGCGTAGCCGATACATTTACAGTCATTTTCAAGCTCCCTCCATGCTAACAATGTCCTCTTTCTCCAAGATGAACTACAGTGGAATTAACCTTTCATCGAACCAAGCATAGCCCCTTTGGCAAAGTGCTTCTGAAGGAATGGATACACCATCAAAATCGGCAGAGTAGCTACGACGATAACCGCCATTTTAATCGTCTGGTCTGGCGGCGGTACCGCAGCGTCCAGCGTAGAGCTATGATCCATGCCGCTGGCCAATACGACAATTTGTCTAAGCAGTACTTGGATCGGCCACTTCGCACTGTCATCCAGATACAGAATCGCCGTCATGTAGGTATTCCAATAAGTTACCGCATAGAACAAAGAAATGGTCGCAATGGCCGGCATCGATAACGGAAGTACGATTTTGAACAAAATACCGAAATCGTTACAGCCATCAATCTTGGCCGATTCCTCCAGCCCCTCAGGGATATTCTGGAAGAAGTTCTTGAGGATAATCATGTTAAAGGCACTGATCGCCGACGGAATAATCAATGAAGCGTACGTATCGATCAATCCCAGTTCTTTAACGACAAGGAACGTTGGAATCATTCCGCCATGGAATAACATCGTAAATACAACCATGAAGTTCACAACTTTGCGCCCATCCAAGTCCCGGCGGGACAATCCATAAGCCATCAAAGCCGTCAAGAACATACTGACGAACGTCCCGACTAACGTAACTCCAACCGATACACCCATCGCTCTAAATATTGTATTCGTTGAGAAGATGAATTTATAAGCCTCAAAGCTCCAAACCTTCGGAATTAACACAAACTTACTAGCCGCCAATTCCGCACTGGTAGTAAATGAACCTGCTACAACGTGAATAAAGGGAAGTACAGTAATCAAAGCGATGATCGCCAGTAATGTAAAGTTAACAGCAGCAAAGAGTCTGCCGCCGAAAGATCTATCTTCTACCATTTCAATTCCTCCCGTAGCATATCAATAGACGCCTTCTTCTCCCAGCTTCTTGGCAATTTTATTCACGGCCATGACCATAATAAGACCAATGATGGATTTAAAGAAGCCGATTGCAGTACTGTAGCTAAATTGACCCTGCCTTAAGCCAGCGGTGTAAACATACGTATCGATAATCTCCGCAACCTCTCTGTTCATGGAATTCAGCAGCAAGTAGACATGTTCGAATCCCAAATCGAGAACGGAACCAATTTTCAAAATAAATAGGGTAATAATAACGCCTCTAATCGCCGGGATCGTAATATGCCAGATTTGTCTGAGTCTTCCGGCACCGTCCATGCGTGCTGCTTCATAAAGACCTGGATCAATTGCAGCAATGGAAGCCAGGTAGATAATCGTTCCCCAACCCGCTTCTCTCCAGATGACCTGAATGATATACATCGGTCTAAACCAGCTCGGGTTTAGCAAGAAATTGATCTTTTCAAATCCAAAAAAGACAAGCAAATCATTTATAATTCCTCCGTCCATCGTAACCATAACGAATGAAATGGAGACGACGATAACCCAAGACATAAAGTGGGGGATATAAAGGAGCGACTGAAAAATCCTTTTAAAGAAATTACCTCGAAGCTCATTTAACATGAGTGCGAGTATGATCGGAATCGGAAAGTAAATAAATATATTCAATCCGAATAGAATCAAGGTATTCATTAAAATATTGAGGAAATCCGGTTCAGTGAATAGCCTCGTAAAATGCTTCATACCTACCCAATCGCTTCCGAGAATGCCATGGTAAGGTTTGTAATCCTGGAACGATATAATCAACCCGTACATCGGTAAATATTTAAAGATGATGAAATAAAGCAGTCCCGGAGCAATCATGACGTAGAGCCATCGATTTCTCCAAATTCGCCTTTTGACCTCTTGTTTGCTCTTCGAAGCATCTAGTGCCGGTTGAACTGGACTCGGCGGTATGGTCACTTCCTGCATGATCTTCTTCCTTTCTGTTTCATAATGGAGCAAGGTGGCTTATGCTCCTTGGAATAGAAGAGGCTGTTGAGTCTATCAACATCAACAACCTTTCTAATCCTCTATCCCTTTGCCTCAAGCCAGATCCTTACTTCTTGTATGCAGCGTTATATTCTTCGATGATTTTATCTCCGCCGCGCTTCTTCCAGTTCTCTACTTCTTTCTCAAAGCCGGCTTTATCAATTTGACCATACATATACTTGTAAGTCGCATCAGTTATAATTTGTTGAAGCTCAACACCCTTCTCCGTAAACGTAGCGGAATCAAGCGGTGCCGTTGGATCTGGAACCCCTACCTTCACGTTCTCCAAGAGCAATTCTTCAGCACGGATTCGGCCTGGAAGCACATTATAAGGTTCGTACATGCCGTTAGTTTCGGCTTCGCCGATCACGCTATCCTTGTAGCCTTTTACTTCTCGTTCGATCAATTCTTTATCATCGGTTGGCTTCGCTTTACCGTCTTCAACCGTGTAATGCACACCTTCGATTCCCCAGAACATAAGGTTGGAAACCTCTGGCGTCATCATTTTGTCAAAGAAGGCGAGGATTTTCTTCAATTCTGCCTCGTCTTTGACAGCCCCTTTAGGGAACAGGACAACGTTGTTATATCCAGGAATCATCCATTGCGCAAATTTTCCATCCGGTCCGGCAACCATACTATGCGTATCCAGAACAGCATCCGGGACGTTTTTGATAAGGTCTTTGTTCAAAGAATCGATATCCTGCATGGAGCCACCGATATACAGTCCTGCTTTGCCGCTTGTGAACATTTTGACGGCATCGGTTTTACTGGTTGCCGCGAAGTCCTGGTTCATATAACCGTTATCACGAAGCTTCTTAAAGAAATCCATCGTATCGATATACTCCTGGAACGTAAACTCCGGCTGCAATTGCCCGTCCTTCTCTCCCCAGCCGTTCGGTGTTCCGAACCACGAGGATATGGTTTTGAATGCGCCATAGGTCAATTCGTTCCGATCCACGACCCCTGTCGTATCCTTTACATTGTTGCCGTCGGGATCTTGCTCTGTAAACGCTTTAGCCATTTCGAACAATTCATCAACATTTGCTGGAGCAGATAAATTCAATTTATCGGCCCAGTCCTTACGATAAATAATTCCTTGACGCGCCAGCGGTCTACCGATGTACAGCGAGTAGAGCTTGCCGTCTACTTTCGTATTATTAAGGATTTCCGGCTTCAGCTTGCTCAGGTTCGGAAATTCGTTGAGATAAGGCCCAATCTCCCAGAATTGCCCGTCTTTAATTGCATCTTTCATTTGAATAAATGTTGTCTGGTTCTTCAAATAAGTCACTTGCGGCAGTGAGCTCGTTGCAAAGGAAGAATTCAACTTCTCTTCATACGTATCTGCCGGGAAAAATTGGTACGTTAATTTGGTGTTCGTCAATTTTTCTAACTCTTTTTTAATGGTGTCTGGCGGTGTCTCTGAAGTGTTAAGCGGAAGCATGATTTTAATTTCCATAGGCGCATCCGATTCGGCCCCTTTCGCCGCATCGCCCCCTGTAGCTGGTGCTGCTTTGTCGTTGCCGCCTGAGCAGGCCGTCAACATTACGCTTAGTGTCAGCAATACAGCCAACATGATGGAGAAGGATTTTTTCTTCATAACCATTTTGACCTCCATTGGACTTATTGTTCTTACACTTTCAACAGTACAGCCTGGATGCGGTTACGAATACAATCATTTGTTCATAAACGCTGGTATACCAACGAATTCTGAATAAATGATTATCACCGTAACGGCGATGAAAACATAAAAAACCACAGTGCATAGAGCACCGTGGTCTCACATGATCATTTGTTAATTATTGCGTAATCGCTCACGTAACAGGGCTTCTTCGTACTCTTGAATGATGAGATCTCCGCCATTTTGCCGCCATTTCAAGGTCTCATTCTTAAATCCTTCAACAGTTATTTTTCCTAAAATATAGTTGTACGTCGCATCCGTGATAATCTGCGACAGCTCGGCATTCTTCTCATCAAACGTATCAGAGCTTAAATACACGGTCGGATCAACTACGAGGAAGGATTCATTGTCTTCACTGAGGCGTTCCGCGGCAGCGGTCAATTCTTCCTTCTGAACAACCTCCAGAATGTTGGTATTACTCATATTGGCAATCATAAGAGAATACAAAGGATTCACTTCATCGACGCGCAGCCTGGAGGTTTCTTCAGGAAGAATGACCTTCCCGCCCACAATTTCATAGTGTCTTCCCTCAACGCCATACATCATCAGGTTAGCGACATCTTTATCCATCGTTCGGTCAAAGAAGGCGAGCACTTCTTTTAATTCCTCTTCCGTTGCAATGGCTTTTTTGGAGAAGAGATACAACCCATTATAATTTGGGATAGACCATACCTTATAACCCTTTGGGCCATGAATCCGATTAATTAGAGCCAGCTCAGCCTTGGGATGCAATGCCTGTGTTTCAATAGACAATCGCTGGACATCCGTCATACTTCCAATATATACACCTGCCGATCCGCGAATAAAACTATCACGCTGCAGTTCCTTGCTCGTCAAAGCAAAATCCTGGTTGATCAATTTCTCGTCATATAATTTCTTCATAAAATTCATCGTGTTCATGTATTCTTCCGTCTCGAACTCGGGAATGAGTTGATCTCCTGCCAGTTCCCAATTGTTCGGGGTACCAAAATAGGAGCTCAGCGTCTTAAATACGCCGTACACCAGATCATTGCGGTCTACAAGACCAATCGTGTCCTGCTTTCCATTCTGATCAGGGTCGTTATAGGTAAATTGCTTCAATACGTCATATAAATCCTCCAAAGTACGTGGCTCCTCCAAACCAAGGTTATCCAGCCAATCCTTGCGGATGATAATCCCCTGCCTTGAGGAAGGTCGCTCGGTATATAAGCCGTAAATTTTGCCCTCCACCGCCGTCTGCCGGAGAATGGAAGGACTCAGCTGGCTTAGGTTGGGGAATTCTGCAAGATAAGGCTCTATCTCCCAAAAGTCACCGGATTTAATGGCATTCTTAACCACGCTGTAATCGGTGAATTTCACGAAGGTCACCTTTGCCAATGAGTTCGTCGTGAGCGCCGTATTCATTTTATCTGTATAGACTCCTTCGGGAACCCAGCGTATATCAAGCTCCACTCCTGTCAATCTCTCCAGCTCGGCAATAACCTCCTTCGAGGGCTGCTGAGGAAAATGAAGCGGTGCCAATATGGATACATAGGGACTCTTATTGCTGGAATCCGTTCGAGCAGACTGTACATCGCCGCACCCGATTAATAGAACAAAGAAAATCGGTATGAGCAGATGAACGTAGTGTAGCGCGGTTCTTTTTGAAGACAATCTAGGCATTTCAGTTCCCCCTACAAGTAATGTAAGATCTGTCTCTTTACGCTTAACGTACACAATTATACAATACATCCTATTACTTGAATATTTGATAGCTCATAGCCATAATTAGAGAAAATGATTATTGCGTTATGAGATGATTATTGTTATTATTCATCCACATGCGGTTACGCTGATTACTTCTACACAAGCAGAGGTGCTGAGTTCTGTGAGACCATTAAGTTTCTTGAGTAAACTGACTATTTTCGCCTTTGTGATTGGTACGCTTCCCGTCGTGTTTATCGGTTCATTCTCATATTTGACATCTTCCAATGAAATCCAAAAAAATGTGAACAAAAGTAAAATGGAGCTTATCCTGCAAATCAACTCCAATGTAGAGCATAAATTAACAACAGTCAATCAAACTTTAAACCAAGTTGTCAACTCAAGTGTATTAAAAAGAGCACTGGACAATCCGTTAAATGAGAGCGATTTCATTTTGTATAACGATTTAAGAAACGAAATCCGCAACATGCAATCTTTTGATACGAAGCTGGAGGACGTCGTTTTGTTAAACCAGAGAAAGAACTGGATGATCAAAAATTCCGGATTATATCGCCTGGATCAATATAAAAATTATGAGCAGCTTACGAATTTGATCAACACTTCGGATAATACATCCTGGGTACTAACCCCCTCCGCCTGGTTCTATAGTGAGGAGAGCTCGAACGTCACCGATTGCGATTACAGCATAAGCCTGATCAAGAGGCTTCCTACTTCCAAGCTGCATAAGTACGGACTGGCCATGGCGAACATACCGGCTTGCAGCCTAAACGATTTCATCAATTCGGAAATAGAGCCTTTCGACAGCATTATGATTCTTGATGAGCATCACCGAATCCTGCTTCATCCGGATAGTTCGATGATTGGCAAGCCAGTTTATGAAAGCGGATTCTCTGATGCTTCGACAATTTCTGATTCTCCCACACCTTCAGGACAATTCAAGACGCTCATCGATAAAAAGGATTATGCGGTTACCTATTTGAAATCGCCAATGAACGGCTGGGTTTATTTATCGGTGACATCCATCGAGAGCATGACCAAGGAATCGAATAAAATTGGTACATACACATTATACGTCTGTTTACTTATGCTGCTGCTGTCCATTTTGACAGCATGGATCGGTTCGCGCCGCATGTACTCGCCGATTGAAAGATTGCTCAACCAGATGGGACAACGTAAAGCAGATATCAAATCCAAGCATTCCAATGAATTTCAACTAATTGGCGAGCATGTCCAGCATCTCTTCCAATCGAAATCCCAGCTTGAGAAGGAAGTCCGCCAGCATATTCAACAGGTGCGTACTTTTTTTCTGATCAAGGCGTTCAATGGGCACCTCAAAAAAAGAGAGTTCATCGAGGAGCTTGAGCAATTTGGTTATCTCACTCAAGTCGAAGAGTGGCGAACGATGGCTGTACTGACGCTGTCTATTGATTTCTGCGACGATTCTGACTATGAGAAGAAGGATCTGAACCTGTTATTATTTGCCGCCCATAATATGATTGAGGAGCTGGTCTCCCCTGAGCAGCGGCTTGCCCCGGTCATAATTGATCAAACGGTCGTTACACTGATCGGCAGTACGGATGCGGATGAGGTGTCTTTTCACAAAACGCTCTATTCGCTAACGGAAAATCTTCAACAGGAAATCAACAATTACTTGAAGCTGCAGGTCAGCATCGGTCTTAGCCTGTCCTTCCAATCCGTGCATAGAATATCAACCGCCTATCGGGAAAGCCTCGAAGCATTGAAGCATCGGATCAAGCTCGGCAAAGGCGTAATTATTCAGTATGAGAACATTAACTCGGGTAAACATTATTTGAATTTAAACTATCCGACGCATAAGGAAAATGATTTGATGGACGCGATTAAGCTGGCCGAAACCGATAAAGCGAAAGAGCTTGTTCACCAATTGTTCAAGTCTATCTTTGCGCTGGAGCTTACTCCGCAGGAATATCAGATTCCCTTGACCCGTTTGCTAAATAATTTGCTAATTATGATGCAGGAGTCAGGAATTAGCCTAAACCAGATTTATCATGCGAACGGCTCTTTGTTTGAAGAGATGCTTGATCTGCATACGGTTACAGAGATCGAGGATTGGTTCTGGAGCGTCGTCATCCACCCGATGATCAAAATATTTAACAGCAGGCAAAATGCCCAATATCACAATATTTCCGAAAAGATTATCGACCTGGTGCAGAACTATTACGATACGGATCTTACGTTGGAAGAGTGCGCTTCAAGACTTCATTACAACGCCAACTATATCAGCAGCATTTTCCGTAAAGAAACACAATATAACTTTAGTGAATATTTGACGATGTATCGGTTCAAAATGGCAAAAAGATGGCTGGAAGAGACAGATATGCCGGTCAAGGATATTGCCGCCAAGCTAAGATATAACAATTCACAGAACTTTATCAGATCATTCCGTAAGCAAGAAGGAATGACACCAGGCCAATATCGCGAATGCCATACCGTGTCCAAAAAGCCGAGTTCAGGATTCGACGAAACAATGTAGACGTATTTTTCACGTGTGCATTCCATAAAATGCTTGATTTATCTGGTATAAGGATATACAATGAAATCGTTAACAATTACTAAGTTTCTAAATAGTGAGGTTCTATGATAACGATTAAAGATATTGCAAAAGTCGCTGGCGTATCCCATACAACGGTTTCCCGGGCGCTCAACGGCAACCCGCTGATCAAGAAGGAGACTCGGGATCGCATTGAGAGAATCGCCGCGGAACTCAATTATGTACCGAATTACAACGCCAAGAGCCTGGTGATGAAGAAGTCCTATACGATCGGCTTATTCTTCTCCAGCATCGACCAAGGAACCTCAGCCAGTTTTCTCGTGGAGGTCATCAAAGGAATAAACCATGTGCTCGATGAAAACTACAACCTATCCGTAAATGGGATTGACAGCATTCACAATCTGGATAATATCATCCCCCAACGATTTGACGGCATTCTGGTGATGAGCCAAAGCGATGCAGACAATGCTTTTATTTATCACGTGAAAAAGATGGGGATTCCTTTGGTCGTTCTGAATCGTCAATTGGAAGACCCAAGTATTATGAACGTCATTGCGAATGATCGCGAAGGGGTTAAAGAAGCTATTGATCATGCGATTTCTCAAGGTCACCGCAAACTTGCCATGATTGAAGGCAAGACGGGCTTCAAATCCTCCACCGAGCGTAAACAAGGCTTCCTGGACAGCATGCTGGGACATGGACTGCCGCTGATATCGGATTATTTCGTTACCGGTGATTACAGCATCGAGAGCGGCTATACGGCGATGTCTCAATTGCTAGCTTTGCCTGAACCGCCTACTCTCGTGTTTTGCGGCAACGATGATATGGCCATCGGTGCGATGAATGCTTGTTTTGCTGAGTCTGTGACTATCCCTGATAAGTTGTCCCTTATCGGATTCGATGATATCGTCTTTGCCCGCTATACGAATCCTGCATTAACGACCGTTCGCAGACCCATTTCAGATATTAGCGAGCTTGGAACCCAAAAACTGATCGAACTGATGCAGCATCCAGATCGCAAGCCAGAGCAATTATTCGTCAAGACGACCTTAATGGTTCGTCAAACCGTAGCCAAAATTTAAACTTATCATTCATTCTAGCGGCGTGAGGTAACACATATCTATTTAAAAAAAAGAGATTTCTCTTTTTTTAAATAAAATTGTTAACGTGTGCATTATGACGTTAATCACAAAAAAGGAGACTGCGATTCATTATGACACAACAACAACTTTCCAGAGCAACTTTTCCTGACTTACCCGTCTACCCCGAAAAAATGATTCAGTTCGGCGAAGGCAACTTTATGCGCGCATTCGTGGATTGGCAGCTGCAGCAAATGAATAATAAAGGACTGTTCCAGGGTAGCGCTGTCCTGGTGCAGCCGATCGAGCAAGGCCTCGGCGACATGTTAGCCAAGCAGGATTACCTTTATACCGTACTGTTAAACGGCATTATGCAGCAGCAAACCGTAAATGACCATGAGATTATTACCAGCGTGAGCCGTGTCATTAATCCTTATTCCGATTACGAAGGCTATCTCGCATTAGCCGAAAACGATGAGCTAGAATTCATCACATCCAACACTACGGAAGCCGGGATCGCCTATCGTCCTGAAGACCGGCTTGCCGACGCTCCGCCAAAGAGCTTCCCTGGTAAATTGACGGCGCTCCTCCACAGACGTTTTCAGTTAGGCAAAAAGGGATTCACCATCATCCCTTGCGAACTGATCGACCGCAACGGCGAGAAACTGAAAGAAGTCGTGCTGCAATACGCGAATGATTGGCTGCTCGGTGAAGCTTTCGTTCAGTGGCTGGAGCAAGAGAATACCTTCTGCTGCAGCTTGGTTGACCGCATCGTGCCGGGCTACCCGCGCGACAAAGCACAAGCTCTGGCAGAGGAACTGGGCTATCAGGATAATTTGATGGTTACGGCAGAGCCTTTCCTCTTCTGGGTCATTGAAGGGCCCGCATCCCTGTCTGATCGTCTGCCGCTCGCCAAAGCGGGATTGAACGTCGTTGTCACGGAGGATATGACACCTTACCGGGAGCGCAAGGTTCATCTGTTGAATGGTCCGCATACCGCGATGGTGCCTCTAGCCCTGCTAGCTGGATTAGAAACCGTTGAAGACGTCATGAACGATGCTACTTACTCCGTATTCGTAAAGAAATTGATCGAAGAAGAGTTAATTCCTATGCTCGATCTGCCTAGAGAAGAATTGCAATCCTATGCGGAAGCTGTCCAGGAACGCTTTAAAAATCCGTTTATCCGTCATGAACTGACTTCGATTTCTTTAAACAGTATTTCTAAATTCAAAACGAGATTATTGCCTGTTTTGCTTCGTTACCAGCGGGAAAAGGGAGTTCTCCCTAAGCTTACTACCCTTGCCTTTGCTGCTCTACTGCTCAGCTATCGCGGGGACAAAATCGAGCGCCAGGACGGCGCAGAAGTCATTACTGTATTTGATGAGGCCTGGAGCCGTCCAGACGAGTTCGTGGGAGTGATTCTGAAGGATGCGAGCTTATGGGGCGAAGATTTGACCCATGTTCCGAATCTTGTGCAAGCCATCGAAGGTTATTTACATCAGCTAGAGGCATCTGGCAGCCGCGCTGCTCTACAACAATTGATTTAGGAGAGATGATGAGTATGCAAAGATTAACGAAGATGAATCCCCGCGATACTGTAGCCGTAGCCTTAAGGCCGATTAACGCAGGGGAAGAGCTGAATTTCGACAATCAGGTTCTAAAAGCGCTCGAGGATATTCCCCAAGGCCATAAAATTGCCTTAATCCATTTCGAGCCTAACGACGTAGTAACCAAGTACGGCTACCCTATTGGACACGCCACCTCCGCCATTCAGCGCGGTGGATGGGTGCATACACATAATTTGGCGACGAACCTGGAGGGCGAAGAGAAATATGAATATGTTCCCGACCTCCACCCGGTAACATACCCTAAGCGCGATCTGACCTTCCAAGGTTATCGCCGCAAAAACGGAAAAGTCGGCATCCGGAACGATCTTTTCATCGTTCCTACGGTAGGATGCGTCAATGGAGTCGCCGAGCTCATGATTAAAGAATTCAAAGCGATCCATCCTGATCTTGGTAGCTTTGATAATATTACCGTGCTGAAGCATCCCTACGGCTGTTCACAGCTCGGGGACGATCACCGCATGACGCGCAGTATTCTGATGGATGCAGTCAATCATCCGAACGCCGGTGGCGTACTTGTCTTCGGCTTAGGCTGTGAGAACAATATCGTTGCTGAATTCCGCAGCATGCTGGGCGACCACGACGAAGAGCGCGTGAAGTTTCTCGTGGCGCAGGAAGTCGGAAACGAAGTCGAAGCTGGATTGGCCTTGCTGGAAGAGCTCTATGTCGCAGCACAAAATGATCGACGGGAACCCATTCCGATCAGCGAGCTGAACGTAGGCCTGAAATGCGGGGGATCCGACGGTTTCTCTGGAATTACCGCGAACCCGCTGTTGGGAGCCTTCTCTGACTTCTTAATCTCCCAGGGTGGAACCTCCGTACTAACGGAAGTTCCCGAAATGTTCGGCGCGGAGAAAATGCTTATGGCCCGTGCGGAAAACGAAAAGGTATTCGAGGATATCGTACACTTGATCAACGACTTCAAGCAGTACTTCCTATCTCACGGGGAATCGGTCTATGAGAATCCTTCCCCGGGCAACAAAGCTGGCGGCATCAGCACACTGGAGGATAAATCGCTTGGCTGTACCCAAAAGGCCGGAACCGCTGCGGTCGTCGATGTATTGCAGTACGGTGAGAAGCTGCGCAAAAAAGGGCTTAGCCTTCTACAAGCACCGGGCAATGACCTAGTCGCCTCCTCGGCTCTCGCCGCTTCCGACTGCCATTTAGTTCTGTTTACGACAGGCCGTGGAACACCGTTCGGCAGCTTCGTACCAACAGTTAAGATTGCAACAAACAATGATATATATAACAACAAAAAGCATTGGATGGATTTCAATGCCGGCCCTCTACTCGATACGCCGATGGATCAGGTTCTTGAGGAATTCATTGATTATGTAATTTCTGTAGCGAGCGGCCAGCAAACTCGCAATGAGCAAAATGAAGTTCGCGAGCTGGCTATTTTCAAGACCGGAGTTACGCTGTAAAAATGGACTTATAGGATATCTCGAATAACCATAAAGGAGCCAAACGGTATGTTTCTAAACGACAACTTTCTGTTAACGACGGATATGGCCGAGTCGCTGTTCCATGATTATGCCGACAATATGCCCATCATCGATTATCATTGCCACCTCGATCCAAAGGAAATCTACGAAAATAAAAATTTTAAAAATATTACCGAAGCGTGGTTGTATGGGGATCACTACAAATGGCGTTTGATGCGTGCAAACGGCGTACCGGAATCCCACATCACAGGCGATGCATCCGACTACGACAAATTTCTGGCCTGGGCAAGAACGGTGCCTAAAACGATCGGCAACCCGCTGTTCAGTTGGACTCACTTAGAGCTTCGCCGTTTCTTTGGCATCGATGAGCTGTTGAATGAAGAGTCTGCACCGCGTATATGGGAAAAAGCGAACGAAAAGCTAGCTTCTCCGGAATTCCGACGCCGCAGCCTCATCAAAAAATCCAAGGTAAAGATCATTTGTACGACTGACGATCCCGTCGACTCCCTAGAATATCATCAGGCACTGCTTAAAGAAGAACAAGACTTTCAAGTGTTTCCGACATTCCGCCCAGACAAGGCGCTTAACATTGACGCTCCTAGCTTTAAGGATTGGATTGGACGATTACAGCAGGCCGCTGGCAGTTCGGTAACCTCGTATGCGGAGCTTGTAGCTGCGCTGAAGAATCGAGTGCTGTTCTTCCATGAGCATGGCTGCCGCCTGTCGGATCATGCCCTTGATATGCTTCGTTACCAAGCCGGGGAGGCAAGTGCAGTAGAACGGATTTTTGCTAAAAGACTGGCTGGGGACGATCTTTCGCAGGAAGAAGTAACGATTTACCGTACGGAGCTACTATCCGCATTGATCGGTATGTATCATGAGATGGATTGGACGATGCAGCTTCACATTCACGCCTACAGAAACAACAATACGCCAATGTTCAACAAGCTAGGGCCAGATACCGGTTATGACGGGATTAACGACCTGTCGCTAACAGAATCGCTCTCACAATTGCTGGATCGCGCGGAAAGCACCCAGGGATTGCCAAAGACGATCCTGTATTCCTTGAATCCGAACGACTACCCCGCCATCCTGGCTCTGATGGGCTGCTATCAGAAAGATACCCCAGGCAAGCTGCAGTTGGGATCAGGCTGGTGGTATAACGATACTCGGAGCGGAATGCGCCATCAACTGACGATGTTTGCTGACAACAGCGTACTGGCCAACTTCGTTGGAATGCTTACGGATTCGCGAAGCTTCCTCTCGTATACGCGCCACGAGTATTTCCGCCGCGTCTTGTGCGAATTGATCGGCGAATGGGTAGAGCGCGGTGAAGCTCCGAATGACGCTATGCTGCTCGGGAAACTGGTCGAAGACATTTCCTATAACAATGCAGCAAACTACTTTGGCTTTAGTACTGGCCAGTAAGGGAGACAGCGCTCATGTTACTAGTTTGTGAGAACAACGAGCAGCTGACGAAAGAGGAAGGAAGGTTTCCTGCGGAAACCTCCCTCCTCTTTCTCTATCCTGTCATCTCACTGCATTCACCCCATAATCATAAAGGAAGCCGCGATCATTTTCTAGGAGCCAATCCTGATACGAAAGTGGTGGATGCCTGGTCATCTGATCAACAGGTTACTGCCGATACTCCGCCGACCTTTATTTGGACGACCGCCGATGATTCCGTAGTGCCTGTAGAGAATAGTCTGCTATTTGCAGCCGCCCTATCCCGTAACAAAATCCCATTTGAACTGCATGTGTTCGAAGAGGGACGTCACGGGCTCGGCCTCTCTGACGACCACGCACACGTCAGGCAGTGGCTAACGCTCGCCGAAAGTTGGCTAACCCAACATCACTACGTAAAGAAGGGATCTTGATGTCAATGAGCCATAATTTGTTTATTGCCGGGGATTCCACAGCAGCACTTAAAGGAGCCGCTGAGAAACCGATGACAGGCTGGGGCGAATATTTGCAGGATTATTTTCAGTCATCTATCCACGTAGACAACCGAGCGATTAATGGACGCAGCACGAAATCATTCCTTGCAGAAGGACGGCTGACTGCCATTGAACAGGATTTTCGCATAGGCGACTATCTGTTCATCCAGTTCGGACACAATGACGGAAAAGTGGAAAATCCGAACCGCTATGCCGCTCCCAAGCAGGAGTATCGCCAGAACTTGAAGCGCTTCATTGATTCTGCCCGCGAGCGCGGCGGATATCCCGTGCTGCTAACTTCGGTGAGCCGCCGTCGTTTCCTGGAAGACAGCTCGCTTGATCCTCTTGCGGTAGGGGAATATCCTGCAGCGATGAGGGAGGTCGCCGCCGAGACGCGCACACCGCTGCTTGATATTTTTACAGCCTCGCAGCAGCTTTACCAATCATTCGGTGCCGACAAATCAAAGCGACTATTCATGCATTTGCCAGAGAAGGCCCATCCGAATTACCCGGCCGGTATCACCGACGACACTCATTTCTCAGACGAAGGAGCACGGCAGATCGCCAAGCTTGTAGTACTAGCCCTCCAGCATTCCGCTGAACTATCTGCTCTAAAGCAGCATTTAAAAGGAGAGATCATATGACGGTTCCATTTCATCTCGGGGTTCGCGCCCATGATTTCGGGCAAGTTCCATTGGAAGATCTTATTCAGAAGCTGCAGCAATATGAGTTCTCACATATCCAATTTGCCATCAAAAAATCTTTCCCGGAAAGCGCTCCGAGCCTCTCCGCGTTAAGCCCAGGTACAGCAACCTACTACGGAAATGCCTTTCGGCGGGCAGGCATTCAAATTGCCGTGCTTGGCTGCTATGTCAATATTGTCGCACCCAGCCCGGTGGAGGAAGCTCAGGCTCTGGCTGATTTCAAAACCAATCTCCGTTTGGCGAGAGATTTTGGCGCCAGCCTCGTAGGGACAGAGACGGGTAGCGTCGGCAAAGGCTACACGACCGACAACTTCACCGAGGAAGCCTTCCAGAGAGTCATCCCTGCGGTGAGCGAGATGGTTGCTGAAGCCGAACGCTTTGGTGTCACGGTTGGAATCGAAGCGGGAATCAATCATCCGCTCCATACTGCACCATTGGCCCGGCGCTTGCTGGATGCAATTCCTTCGAATAACCTGCAGATCATTCTTGACTGCGCGAACCTGATGTCGCCTGACAACTATTTGCGGCAGGATGAAGTCGTCGCTGAAGCATTCGAGCTTCTTGGGAATCGCATAGCTATTATCCATTTGAAGGATTTCATCGTAAAGGACGGAAAAATCCAGATGACACCCGTAGGCAAGGGCTGGCTCAAGTTCGAGCCGATTCTCCGATATATGAAATATGAACGGCCTCATCTTCAGGGGATTTTGGAGAGTACAACCGAGCCTGACCTGGCGGGTAGCGTTGAGTTTTTGCGGCGATTGTACGAGGAAGTGTGAGCAGATGAACTAAAGTACCAGTATTCAACTTCTATTGAACATATTTGAACAATGCCATGGTTGGCGAGTAATGGTGTTAAGAACGTCAAATCCCCGGTTCAGCCTGCGTTAGCAGGAAGCGGTACCGGGGATTTTTGTTGGGACTTTTCTCCATATTCCTAGGTTTCATAGGTTTCCTGAGTACATTCAGTTGGAGCCTACTGGGCTCTATTTTACAAAAAGTCATTCTCCACTACAGACACCGTTTAATCTGAATATGACGGGAGCAGCGCATTGTTTCCATTCAGGCCCTGTTAGTTTAAACGAGGCTGTAGTAAATGTAACTCGATTTCGTTAGCTTCTATTCTTTTGTTCATTACACAACATTCAATAACCGGAACATTAAACTTTAAATTTTCATGAGTAGCCAATAAAACAATAGTATTTTCTGAAATCTCTTCAATCACCCTTAATACCTCTTCAATATTCTTTTGATCAATAGCTGAAGTAATTTCATCAAATAAATAAACATCGGGATTACTTACAATTGCTCTCGCAAAGCATATCCGCTGTATTTGTCCCCCAGAAAAGTTTAAACCCTCTTCATTAATCACAGTATCGTATTGATTTGGTAAACTTATGATTAATTCATGTAGATTTAAACGTTTGCATACATTTTCTATAGTTTCCAAGGGTACATCTCTGTATAACGATATATTTTCTTTTATAGAAATTGAAAATACATAGTGGTCTTGTGTGACATAGCTTACTTTATTTCTTAGGTTTTCTTCACTATAACATTTCAATTCTATGCCATTAATTAATATTTCCCCACTATAATCATCAACTAAGTTTGATAATATATTTAATAAAGATGTTTTTCCCGAGCCACTTGAACCTTTAATAAGATATATATTGTTTTTATAGAAATTTATATTCATATCTTTAAAAACTTCTATGTTACTTTGTGTAGTGTAAGCTAGATTTTTAATTTCTATTTTTTCAATCTTGTCATTTCTTACTACATTATTGACAAACTCAATATTTCCTACACTTTCATTTTCAGATTCTACTATCTCACTTACCCTACGTAACGAAACAGATACTTGTTGTATCTTAGAGTTAAGACTTGACAATAGTAATAAGACACCTTTAAATCTATCTGAATATTCATTAAATGCTGTCATCATTCCCAAACTAAGTCTTCCGTTAAATATCAGAAATATTGCTAAAATTATATTCAAATTGTTTATCAAAAACGATACAGCACTAATGAGAACTTGGGTTACTAATTGAACATTAAACTTCTCAATATTCTTTTCATTAATATCCATAACATTCTTTTTAAACATTTCATTCCACTTGTTTTCAGCCTTAAATATTTTTATTGATTTCAATCCTGATAAGGACTCATATAAGAAAGACATAAAAGAATCATGCATTTTTGTATACTCAATCTCTTTTGATTTGATTAATCTTCCGGAATATATATATATCATAAATGTAATAGGAAATGTCACTATGGTTACAAGTGTTAGTAATGGACTTATATATACCATAAATATTAAAGAAAACAGCATACTAAGCGTCTGAACTACTAGATTCATATTATCAAAAAGAATTGAAGAGAAAATTGTCGAATCACTTTCGATGTTATTAACTAATCTCCCCTTATCAATTTTACTGACCCTAGAATAAGACTTTTCTAAAATTGAGCTAAACAACTCTTCTTTGATATTGAGTTCGACAGAATAACTAAGCTTAATAATCATTTTTTGATTTTTGTATTCTAGAACAGCAGAAACTACAAAACATAAAAACATATAAAATAAATTCATTTTTATTGTATAAAATGATTTACTTACTATACCATTAATTATGTTTCCAAAGAATAGAGGGAATGTTAATGATAAAACATTTGACATTATCATGATGAATAATATTAATAATATTGATTTTTTAGGCATATTTAACTTTTTTATAGTTCTAAAAAATAGCACAAAATCTTTTTCATAGTCTTTCATTGTGCTACTTCCCTCCATCTTACACAGTATCAGCAAATTAATCCGTAAAAATGTGTAAATTAAGTAGCTTTTTCTAGAATATCAACATGATTCTGGTATAACCAATCCCCTCGGAACCAAGTTATTTAAGCAAGGTGACGGAATAAGTGAGGCAGATCGAACAGTCAGAAGAACACTAAGGTTATCATAATGATTCTTATCATCACCAACTGCATTGCGTATTGGAACGATACACTATAGTGTTCCTCATGTTCGCGACGATAAATTTTCGTCAGAATTTTTCATGCATTATCAACACAGTGAACAAGCACTTTGTATCAGACGACAGAGAAGTTTTGTGTAAATGTGGGAAGATTGAAGTGTTCGCAATTGTGGCCTTAACGATTTGGATTAATGTGAAAAAATAGATAACGTGAAGTGCTAAGCTTGTTGCTAAGCATTATCGTGTCAGATGGAGTTCTTCAATCGACTCAAACAACGTGTCTTCATGGAGCGATGAAAAAATGAGCTGCATAAAATGACTGGGTATCTCGATTGGCGTAAAAAAGTAAGCCAAATGTCGCTGTCAAGTAACTCGAATTATGTAACAGAATCTAGCTGAGGGAAATTACAATAATTTAGAACTTGATCGTACCAGCTAAAGTTTTCGGCTAGTTTGAGTAAAACTAACTTTTTATCAGCTGGCTCCATTAATATAGTTTTCTTTTACAACTTGATCAAGCATCGCTTGTGCTTCTGATCTTACTATAGCTAATGCTTCATCAAGGTTTTTTTGTTCTTTTTGCACAAGTTCTAGTTCTCGACTTAATATGCTAGAAAAATCATTGAAGAACTGATCAGGTAACTTGTACCAATCGTCACTACGTCTTAACAATTTTAATCTTAATTGATAGAATGGCTCTATGCTGGTTCCTTTATATTCAGTCATATATCCTGTTCTACTTAATAACAGTTGCTGAGCTAACAACAATTCATTAGCTTGAGAACTAGCAAGGGCGTAATCTTCACCACACACATACTTAATAAATTCCCATGCCGTATCTTGATGGGCAGATGAATTATTAATAGCGAATATATCACCTGGAGTCATAGCATAAGACGATGTACGATCAAGGGGATCGACAGGGCCAGCTATAATACCCAGTTCAAAAGGTATCACATCTTTTATTTCCTGCCTATAATGATCAATAAGCGCTAGCGACATTACAGAGCCAATATGCATAGCAGAACGCCCCATGAGAAATCGTTGACTGTCATAAAACTCCTCATTCGTTCCATTAATGAATAATTCATCCATAGAATTAAAGATAGCTCCCGATTGATCTGCATCGATAGCGGTCTGAATCACTTTCTTCCATGCATCTGTATCAATGGTCACCTGCATCGTATTGGTATTCACGATCGATAACCCTTCAGCCCGGCTCATTTTGTCAATCAGTGTAACTAGATCCATGGGGGCTTCATACACATCTCCACCGGTATATCCATAAATTCGTGTCTGTTTATCCCCTTCAGTAGGAAAACGACGGGTGAGATCAATAATGTCGTACCAACTCATTCCATCATATGGGAACTCTACACTATATTTCTTAAACAGATCTTTATTAAAAAATATAGCACTGCTTGTGAACGTTGGGGCAAGACCATACAATCTACCATCGCCTATTTCCCTAAGTTGATTAACGAGGCCTGGAACGAATCCTTCCAGATCATAGCCATCTCTAGTAGTTAGCGAATCAAGTTCAGAAAGAATCCCATCATTAATATGATTCTCAAACTCATGAGCACTCAATATAAAAATATCTGGCTGTTCCTCACGAATAAACTGTGCATATACCTCTTCCTTTGTCTTGTCCCCCATATCCCTGTAAATGTCTGCATGTTCGATCACTTCCAATCGGATATGATTATTAAGCGCTGTGAACCAATCTCCATAAAGCCGGTGGAATAATTCCGAATTCTGATAGACGACCTTAAGCGTGGTTGTCTCTTTATTTTCCTTTGGTTCAATAGGCTCCTGAAATCTACTAGAGCAACCTACCGCAACCAGGCAACTAATTACAAACATCGTGATTACTTGAAACCATGTCTTGTTCATCATCGACTCCTATCTCTGCTCAACATACAGCATAGTCATTTAAATGGTACTTTCCTGAAATTATCCCAATTGATTGTCATATCTGTTACCATTCCATGATCAGGCTCTTCCCGCCCATTTTCTTGGTGAACTTTCCTGGCAAGCATTGCTTCATCTAAGGCAACTTGCGCATCTCGTTGAATCGTCTGTAGTGCTTCATCAAACGATTTTCGAGACTTCTCTACTTGATTCAATTCACGATACGTAATCTCCTCATATTTTTCATAGAATTCATCCGGAATAATCTCTTTAGGATCATCAACGTATCCCCCCTGCTGCACTGAGGTTAAGTGGTAGAAT
Source organism: Paenibacillus lentus (assembly GCF_003931855.1). NCBI lineage: Bacteria > Bacillati > Bacillota > Bacilli > Caryophanales > Paenibacillaceae > Paenibacillus > Paenibacillus lentus. Next base: position 4,726,549 of record NZ_CP034248.1, read on the forward strand.
CCATCTAGGTTAATCCCATAATAATCGCTTGTTTGACCCATGCGTGAAGGTATTCCATGATCAGGTCTTTTCGCCAATTTGCTTGCTACCTCATTACCTTGCATAAACTTCAATAATTCCCAAGCAGCATCTACATTGGAGGAATTGGCACGAATCGCATATATATAATCATTACTCAAGTTCAGATCTCTTGTTATTTCTCGGTTTGACGCGTCCGTTGGACCAACCACCATCCCTACTCGAAATGGTTTAACCTCAGATTTACCACTTTTTATATAATCAAGCACACTATATGCCCAGCTTGGTTCATGAGCGATCAACATCGCTTGCTGCCCCTTAGCAAACAGTTGCTGTGCATCAAAATCTTCGTCCGAATTATATCCTCTCACATTGATGGCATTCGTAGATAATGCTTCTTGAGCTTGTTGATACGCTTGCTTCCAGCCTTCAGTATCCATTGTAACTTGCATCGTATCAAGGTTAATTGCTCTTAATCCCGTAGATAAACCGATCATCAAACCTAACTCTCTTAGAGGATTTTCTTTGTTTAGTCCAAAACACGTAAATCCGCCATATATCCTAGATTGCTCATCTCCATCGCTTGGAAATAGCCTTGCTAAATCTATCAATTCTTGCCAATTCATCCCGTCACGTGGTGGCTCAATTCCATATTGATCAAACAAATCAATATTATAATAGATGACTTGGCGTTGAAATGTGGGCGCAAAACCATAGAGCCTTCCATCCCCTTGATCCCGCAGAAATCTGGTAATTGAAGGATAAATCGTGTCGATATTGTAATAATCCCGCACCACTAACGATTCAAGATCTAACAAGAACCCTGCTTCCGATAAACGATTGTAATCATAAGTACTCAGTTGAAGGACATCCAGTTGTTTTTCTTCTATAGACTGTTGAAGAGCTTGCACATAATTTGAATCATTCTTTTCAAGCTCAATATTTTTCGGTTCAACAAGCTGAATCTTAATTGAATCGTTCTGGGTATGGAACATATCACCGTAAAGAGTATTAAATTCTTTTTTATCGCGACTCATCACCTTTAACTTTGAAGTATTCCCCGTCGGCAAGCTTGTACAACCTGCCAATCCAATTATAAGTGAACCTATAAGTAGCAAAGATATGAAATTGAACTTACCCAAACTTATTCCCCCTTTTTCGGAACCATAATCCAACTTTCCCATAAAGCTCTGAAATACGGTCACATGCGAATGTGCGAAAATTGATTAAAAAGGTAAGCTAATTTACCACACCTTCAACTTTACGGGAAAGTTAAAATCAAATTACCATGCAGCCTTTGGTTATAATTTTACCAAAAGCTCTTACTACTTCCACTAGAGGAATTAGCGCTTTTGTTGTCTGCAGTTGACGACGACCCTTTGCAGTCACATTGGCAACCGCAGCTTCCAAGGCAAAGAAAAGAACTTTTAGCTTCAGCACTGCCTGAACTGCAGGTACAACCCGACATCGGCGTGAAAACATTTTCTGTTTTTCCAAATGGATTAACAATCTTCATACATCATTCTCCTCTACCTGAATTATAGTAATCATACCGATTTTACGTGGTAGCTTCGCACATCCGCATGTCACTATACTGATAATTAATCCACGTAAGTTCGGCTATATTAAAGGAAGTTCACTTCCCTTAATACCTAGTTAATGTCTTGCCCTAATATATTTCATTTAAATGCGCTAACGACTCGGGATTCTTCTCTAATATCTCATGATATAATGCCAATCTTTGCTCAACTTTGACTCTGTGCTCCAAACATTGTTTGTGTCTGTATGACATATTAATACCATCACGATCATAGCATTGCTTGTAACATAGACTACACATATTAACAGCCCAACAGTCATTACAATATTCTATTGCTTCTTCCATATAGTCAGTAATATAGTGCTTATTAATCTTTTCATAATTTAAGCCTTCATTTACTGTCCCGATAAAAGGTGATGGACCCATACGTTCACATAATGCGAGCTCACCGTTTACTGTAATATATATTCTCCCCACTCCCGGCGTACAGCATCCATTCATAGAGAATTGTTGATTAGGTTCGTTTAAGAGCATTCTATTGTGTATACTAGCTAAAGCTTTATCCAAATAATTTTTTGATATGAGTTTTTCTTTGTCAAAATCATTGATTCCAGAGTATAAATTATGCACACTCCATTTTATTAAAGGATCTATTCTCTGTCTTATCTTCTCACTTACTTTTCTATCTCCCTCTGTACCAACTCCTAAGTAACTAGTTTTTTCAGGAGGATTAAGTTGATAGGATGTTGATATGCTAGATCCAGTCGGTATATGCTCAGAATTCCTAAAGAACTGTTGTATTTTTTCCAACGTCTCTACACTTGTATCCGTTAAAACTATGTTATAGTTAATGTTATCTGCAGCTTTTTCACCCTCAGCTTTCACTAACCTTTTCAAACCTCTCATGACCATTTGGAATGAGCCGTTCCCATTACAAAAGACCCTATTTTGATTATGTATCCATTCCGGCCCATCTAGGCTAATTAATGTAGCATGATGCTCCAAAGACGCCCAATATTCAGCTATTTCCTCAGTAATCAGCGTTGCATTCGTCGTCATATTATAAAACACTTTTTTGTTGCTAAGCTTTTTTTTGCTATACTCTATTGTTTCCCTCATAATATCAAAACGAAGTAAAGGTTCCCCGCCACAAAAAGTGATATAAACATCTTCTTGGATTGATCTTGACAATATATCTACTGCCTTCTTCGCAGTATCCAAATCAATATCTTTAGTTCCAAACGTGCGGAATCCACTTTCCCCTTCATGATAAATGCAATAGTCACACCTTAAATTACAACGTTCTGTTATCTCTAGTGAAATTATTTTAGTCTGATTACTCGGGGCATCACGATGACTTAACATCTTCTTAATTGGTGGCATTTGTAGTATGTTCTCATTGATTACTGCTTCCTCTATCTCTTGTAAGCCATTCAACAAGTGCTCATAAGGCATCCCTAATTGTAGTAATCGTTCAAATTCATCGGTATTCCATAAACAATCTAATATACGATAGGTGTTTTCATTTACCATGAGCACTTTTCCAGTACCAGAGTCAAGAAAGTAGTTATTTTCTGAAGTCTTAAAAGGCTTCCCAAGTCGGGAAAATCTAAGATCTTTCTTCAAATTAATAAATAGATCTTTAAACCTAAGAACTTCATTCAATTTCTTTGCTGTTTCTACTGAGTTATTCAAGCCATCCCCTCCAAACTAAATGCCTTATTCATAAGTAATTTCGTTTAGATGAGCCAAGGACTCCGGATTTTTTTCCAACATTTCATGATATAATACCAGTGCCTGCTCAGTATGAACCCTGTTTATTACGCACAATTCATGCCGAAAAGACATATCAATACCATCACGATCGTAACACTGAATGTAACATAAACTACACATGTTAACAGCCCAACAATCATTACAATATTTCGTTGCTTCATTCATAAAATCAATAATGTAATGTTTATTAATTTTCTCATAGTCGATGCCTTCATTTACTGTCCCGATAAAAGGTGATGGTCCTATCTTTTCGCAAATTGCAAGGTCGCCATCTACCGTTATATATAATCTCCGTCCCCCAGGTATACAACAACCATTCATCGCAAATGCTTGAGTAGGCTCGCCTAAAAGCATTCTATTGTGTATTCTAGCTAAAGCTTTATCATATGAATCTTTTGATATTAGTGAATTATTATCACTCTCACCAGAGTTTAATTTTCCTCGACTCCAGTTTGTTAATGGATCGAACCCCTCCATTATTGACTCACATAATCGTCTGTCTTCCTCTGTACCAACTCCTAAGTAACTCAACTTTTTAGGAGGGGTATTAATATAGGAGGCAGAGATTCTTGCCCCAGCTGGTATATATCCCGAATTCCTAAAAAAATGTTGTATTTCATCCAACGTTTCTACTCTTGCATCGGATAAGACGATGTTATAACTAATATTGGCCGCAGATTTAACACCCTCAGCTTCCACCAATCTCTTTATCCCCCGCATAACCGATATAAAAGATCCTGTCCCAGTAGAGTAGACTCTATTTTTATCATGTATCCATTCCGGTCCATCTAAACTAACTAATGTAGAATGATGCTCCAAAGATGCCCAATATTTAGCTATTTCCTCAGTGATCAGCGTTGCATTTGTTGTCATATTATAAAACACTTTTTTATTATGAAGCTTTTTTTTGCTATACTCTATTGTTTCCCTCATGATATCAAATCGTAGTAAAGGTTCCCCGCCGTAAAAGGTAATATAAACTTCTTCTTTCGTTGACTCCGATAATATATCCACAGCTTTTTTACATGTATCCAAATCAATATCTCTATATCCAAATGAACGGAATCCAGCCTCCCCTTCATGATAAATGCAATATTTGCACCTTAAGTTACAACGTTCTGTCATCTCTAATGTAATATGTTCGGTTTGAACATTGGGAGAATCCTTATCGTAAAAAACTTCACCATCAAAGCTATACATCTTCTCAACTGGCGGCATCTGTAATATATTCTCATTTTTCACAGCTTCCTGTATTTCTTTTAAGCTTTTTAACAATTCTTCAGAAGACATCACTAACTCAAACAAACATTCAAATTCATCAGTATTCCATAAACATTCTAATACACGATAGGTGTTTTCATTGATCATAAATACTTTTCCAGTGCCGGAATCAAGAAAGTAATTACAATTTAAAGTTCTGAATGGTTTACCTAGTCTAGAAAATCTAAACCCGTTCTTCAAACTAACAAATAGCTCCTTAAACTTATGAATTTCATTGTGATTTTCTGTTACCTTAACTAAGTTACTCATCAAAATTCCTCCTTTATATCATACATCCAAGCTATCCTCTGCACTCATCTATAGATTATCTAGTTATCACAAATTCTATAGTTTTGTAAATAAAGAAATTAAGATGTAAATAGCATTAATCATGTTTAATAATTAGGAGATAATATAATTTCTGACTAGTTAAGTGATAAAATTCACAATTGTTTACATTTTATATAACATTGATACTTCTATTTACTACAGTAACCTATTTATGGGTAAAATGGTATCTTTTTTTCTATAATTATTTAATTTAAGATAGGACTGGCCGAACGGAAGTTCGAGGATAGACGCCAGCGATATGCATCTCAGAAAAAAAGAAAGAACACGAAGCATACGCACTTGGTTCAGTAGTCAGGAAACAACCGTGTGAGCACTGATTGTTATACTTTATAATTGATAAATAATCTGTTCCCCTTCGGAGCAACGTGGCTTTAATGCCGACAATGCTTAATGCACAGATGAAAAAGATAGGCTGTGTATCAATATGTAACTGATTAAATCTGGAAGAGTTTTAAGCGTTTTGTTGAAATCCTTTTCCGTTCTTTTTGAGAATTTGAAGTGTTGCTACGCAATGACACTGACAACCACCTTGCTTCTATCCAAATACTTGTGTTTGGAATCCAGTAGTAATTGCGCTTCTCCTAGCAAGCATCACAATCTCATCAGCATAGCAGGTGACCATCACTCCTCACCTTTCCGTCTCCTGATCTCATTCAAATTTCTATTGGCTAATAGCGGGGACAACAACCTCCTCTGGGGTGAGCCTTCTTTCATTGGTCAGCAACTGCAACCATGCTCTTCTCGGACCGAAGTTACGGCTACCGCCCGCCAGCTACCATCTAATTTAGGATTTCCTTGCGTCGAACCAGGTTTTGTCTATTCCTCTCTGGATGCGTTGCAGAAGTCATCTCTGTTTTTCGCAACCATGGCGGCGTCATCTCCAAGGTCATCCGTCTTAACCTAGCGTCGTGGAACGAGAAGGACATGCAAGAGTGCACATCATTAAAAATTGAATAAAATAGGGTTGTTGGTATTAAGTAGTAATTTGAATAAAAGAGCAATTAAGAAACTACATTAAGGAGATAGCTAGAGAGTGACAGCCCCTTTCTGTTTATTCAAGCTCCAATACTTCCTGGGGCACTTTAATTTGTTTGATTTTGTTATAGTTAGAAAACTTGCTCCTCGCCTCGCTTTCAATGGAGACCTTGCTGCCAGACACATTCCTATCCATATCCAAAGATAAACTGATTTCAACAGGATAATACGTATCCTTGTGAACGGTGAACACGATGTTCGCTTTCCTGAAGCTTACCTCGGAGTTATTCTCCATTAACAGCTCTCCGCGATCATTCGTCTGATTCCGGTAACTGTCGGCGAATTTCAGCAGCTGGTTGTTGTCTAATTTGGCCCGGATGACATAATGCTCTCCTTCTTCATGGACTTCCAGTGCTTCTAGGACGGATTGATAAGGCTTCAGCTGCCGCTCAGGATTGCCCCCTTCCCTCATGGCTGGCATTGCTTTGCCGCTCAGTTCTTCATTCATCTTCATCCAGTTTCCAAAATTCATATAGATGGCATCTTCCGTCACATATTGCTCCAGATCCATATCCATTTCCGTATCCTTGTCCCCAGTCCCCATCTTAGCTTTAGACTTTGCGTACATCTGGAATGGCTCTTTGATGACCTCGCTACTTGCCACCGTATCAATGATTTGCTCCGTGGGAGTGTTCGAAATATTACTTATAATACGCTGATATGAATCCTCTTCGACCGAAAAGCTCTTCAGCTGTTTTCCTGCCACAATAATCCGATCAATGAGTTCTCCGGCGTCCGGCAACTCCGAATTTTCACTCGACTTTGTCGAAGTGTCTGTGCCTGTGTCGGTTTCCGCTTTAATTTTTCCCTCAAAACCGTTAGCTGCATCGTTAGCTACACCGTTGGTCGTTGTGTTTGCACTAGAGCCTACAGTTTTATTTGCAGCAAAATTCCCTTCAATGATAGAAGTCGGTTTCGCTGCACAACCCGCAAGCAAGCCAACCACCAATAGAGCTGTTAAGATAATCGCCCATGCCGCTCTATTTATCAAAGTACGTCTCCTCCTTTATCCATCGTTGAATTCGATCCTATATTAATTTACATATCTATAACAAAGTAACGAACCCCCTAATAATTGTCAATAACAAAAAAGAACGTCATTTACCTCCGCCATGCTCATTATCGCCCCCCACATATAGAACATCTGTTAACGCAATCGCCTCATTTACTTTTACTATTAATATAAATTTCATTCCCTGAATCCTAACGCAAAAAAAGGCCAGCAAGCTTCTTCTCTAAGGAAGATAAAACCGCTGACCTTGTTAACTTTATTGCCATATTATATTCGGAACTTATGATGGTTGAACCACTTAATTTTTTACAGGCTTAAGCGCCACTTCAGGCGTTTCCTGAGATTGCCGGGAAATAATGAACAGTGTCATCCATATCAGCATAAACCCGAAAGCCTGTGCCAGTGTTATCATCTCCTGGAAGGCAATCCAGTTAATAAGCACGCCCACCATCGGGAAGCTCAGCTCTGCAAGAGTTGCTACGGATGCTTTGGTCGTAGTTAAACCTTTATAATAAACCAACAAGCTAAGCAAGCCTGGCAGTAGCGCTTGACCGAGCAAATTCAAGGATACGGCAGCAAAAGCACCTGACTCGGTAGGAATATTCCAAGCCGCCCCTTCATTCCAGGTAATCGCGAATAACAGAGGCAGGGCCAGTAAAAAACGAAGCGAGGTTACTGTCTCATATTTCATCTGACCTACCATGAGACGCCCCATTACCGTAGAGCCGCCCCATAAAGCCGCAGCACCAAGCGATAACAAGCTGCCCACATGAACGATTTCGCTCCAATGCCCGATCGGCAGCGTAAAGCCGAAGGTGAGAAGATAAGTGCCTGCCAGAGCCAGAATAATCAGCCAAGAGAAGTGGCGCGGCAGCCGCTCCTTAAGAAGCATTCTTGCCAGTACAATAGCGAACAGCGGTTGGAGCTTCTGCAGCAACAGAACAGCATTTGGATTGCCGTTAACAAGTCCCATCGTGAACAGAATGGTAGCGACGGCCGATCCCCCCCACGAAATAAAGAGAAGGGCTCCAGCCTGCTTCCAGCCCAGGCCACGCAGCTCCTGCCGATTTTTCCACATAACTGGAATGGCGATAAACGCGATAATAATATGCTCCAGCAGCACGATTTGTGCGGATGTGAGTGACTTAAGCAGGATGATGCGAAATAGCGGGTCAGCCCCCCAAAGAGCAGCGCCCAGAACGACCAACCAGAATCCACTTTTAGAGCGGGTCGCTTGCAGCGGTTGCGAAGGTTTGATTTTGACTCCTACAGATACATTTTCCATGATGTTCTCCTTACCTTGAATACGGAGTCTTATACGTAGAATACCCCCGTCATCGACAACGTCGACCAATACGGGGGCTGATCAAATAAGCTTGCCTGGACACAACTCATCCACCAGCAGGCTTACCCTTGATCTTCTCCCATCCGGACTTTACCGTCGGCTCTGGATTTACACCAGATCAGTCGCAGTCTAGTTTCAGATTGCGAGTCGCGGGCTGAAGGCCGTTCAAGGAACGGACTATCACCGCCGGTCAGGAATTTCACCTTACCCCGAAGATCCATATTCAAATTTTGTATTTTATGAAGCAGTGTTGTTATTACTTTAAATTTAGATTACTACAAATTAATGATCATTCCTGTGAAGGAAGTCACATTTGAAACCATATTATGATTTGTTTCATGCAATTTCATTTCACTTTCATCATTATAGCATCTTTCACCGCTGATGTAATCCTCTTGTTTATTCCGCACTTACTTTCTATGCTCATATCCCAAGTAAGGTTATGAACGATGTAATAAACAAATTGCCACTGGGTTCTAATCCCAGAGGAGGTTTGCTAGAATGAACTATATAAATTCCCATGAAAAAAGAGGTGCCTTTTATCTTGCCTAAGCTCCTTGAGCTCGAACAATTGAAGAAGAGCCACAGCGATTCGCCCGAGGCTCTTCTATTTAACAATGTAAGCGCGACATTATCTCGCCATGATCGGGTTGCGCTGCTTGGCACCTCCGGCCAAGGAAAAAGTACCTTGCTGCGGATTTTATCCCTGCTGGACATTGCCGACGAAGGAGATATCCGTCTAGAAGGCGTATCTTCAAAGCAATTCGAACCTATCGAGTGGCGCAAGAACGTCTGTTATGTAGCCCAACAAGCGGTCATGCTGCCTGGCAGCGTTGAGGATAATTTACGAACAGTTCATCAGCTTCATCAGACTCCTTATGACGATCAGCTTGTGAACAAGCTTCTAGCGCAAGTCGGCCTTGACGCCATCGATTTAAGCAAGAATGCGGCGGATTTATCCGGTGGAGAAAAACAGCGCGTAGCCTTGATCCGTTCCTTATTATTGCGCCCAAAGATACTTTTGTTAGATGAAATTACAGCTTCACTGGATCAAAGCAATGCTAAGCGGGTTGAAGACATGCTCCAAGAATGGCATCGCCAAGAAGGCACTAGCATGATTTGGGTAACACATCAGTTAGAGCAGGCAGGTAGAATCAGCGATTATGTCTGGTTTATGGGCAATAACACATTACTGGAGAAAACATCGACGGATCAATTCTTTGAGCAGCCCGAATCAGAGCTTGCTCGCCGCTTCCTTCAACAACCGGTGGGTAGGAGGGAATTATGTCTCTCTTAGCACTTAGCTTCACGATTATATTCATTATGGTCACGATGCTGATCTCCGTATGGCAGAAGCTCGACCTTGAAAAAGATATCGCTATTGGCACGATCCGGGCTGCCGCGCAGCTGCTGCTGGTCGGTTACGTTCTTCAGTTTGTGTTTCACAGCAATCATCCGCTGTTTATAATAGCCATTGTCCTGTTCATGATTATTATCGCTTCAAGAAATGCAGCTAAACGGGGAAAAGGCCTGAAGGGAATCTGGTGGAGAGTGGCCGTAGCCATTACAACAACGGAATTATTAATGATGGGTCTGCTACTGGGACTGAACATTATCGAGCCCACCCCCCAGTATATTATCCCGATTAGCGGGATGACGATTGGCAACGCGATGGTCGTGGCCGGCTTGTTCCTGAACCAATTCAAGCGCGACGTCCATGCTTCACGTGGGGAGATCGAGACCTTGCTGTCCCTCGGAGCAACCGCCCGCCGATCGGTTCAGGATGTCATGAAGCGCTCCGTGAAATCAAGCATGATCCCGACGATTGACGGAATGAAGACCGTTGGACTCGTTCAGCTTCCGGGCATGATGACCGGCATGATTATCGCCGGAGCCAATCCGGTTGAAGCGGTGCGGTATCAAATCCTAATTGTGTTTGCCTTCACCAGTTCCGCCGCCATTACTAGTATTCTGCTTAGTACGCTTAGCTACCGTCAGTGGTTTACCAGGGATTTGCGCCTGCAGCAAATTGATTAACAGTAGAAGCACATAAGAATCCGGGCTCCTCCTATTTGGAGAAGACCCGGATTCTGTTTATAACTATAATTATTCAAAAGCCGGTATGGCGATTTCATCATAATTATCTTGCAGGAACTGCTTCACCTCAGGACCGGTCATTACCTTAGCTAGCTTCTGCACCGCTTCGGCATCCTTGTTATCTTCACGCGCTACCAACGTAATCGCAAAGTCGGCTTCCGCCGTCTCGGTCAACAGCGCATCCTTCTTCGGCGTTAGACCAAGCGGGCTTGCATAGGCCGGCGTCATCAGTACCAGATCTGCATCGTCCAGCATCCGTGCTAGCATGAGCAGGTCTACTTCCTCGAATTTGTAGTTTTTTTCGTTTTCGATAATATCGGCCTGTGTCGCATGAATACCTGCGCCTTCCTTCAGCTTGATAATTCCGGCCTTATCCAGCATATCCAGCGAACGCCCGATGTTCGATGGGTCGTTCGCAATGGCGATCACCGCGCCATCCGGCAGCTCCTCCATTGCCTTGTAGCGCTTAGAGTAGGCACCGTATACGGCATGGTAGATCGGCTGAACGGCTACCAGATTGGCGTTTTTATTCTCATTGTACTGCTCCATATAAGGGACGTGCTGAAAGAAGTTCACATCCACTTCCTTATTCGCCAGTGCATCGTTTGGCTGAATGTTATCGGACAATACAACAAGCTCCAAATTAACGCCTTCCTCTTTCAGCAGCGGCTGAACAAGCTCTAGAATCTCAGTCATCGGCGGAATTAAAGTAGCTATTTTCAACGTGACCGCTTCCTGCTCCTGAGACTCCGTTTGAGCCTCTGGCTGATTTTGCGGGGACTCATTGTTAACCGTGCTGTTCGCGGCCTGATTGCCGCAGCCAGTTACGAAGAGCAAAAGCAGTGAGAACGTAAGTATCCATTTTTTCATCGTATGTTTCCCTCCAGATATATCTTTAAGTATTGTAAATCTCGGTAAACCCTGTTACGAACGCTTATCAAGCCATCTTGAAATCGTCGTGCCTGCAAACTGTATACCCTGTACCAGCACAATCATCAGAACGATGACACCAGTCATCAATTCCGTCTCAAACCGCTGATAACCGTAGCGAATAGCAAAATCGCCAATCCCTCCTCCTCCAACAATCCCTACGACCGTAGAATAGGATATAAAACTAATCGTTGACGTTGTTAACCCTAGCACCAAACCTGAGCGAGCCTCCACGTACAGAAACTTCACAATCATCTCCAGCTTGGACGCCCCCATTGAGCGTGCAGCCTCCATCACCCCGCGGGGGACATCCAGCAGCGCCTGCTCCACCTGCCTGGCATAAAGCGCAATAGCCACGATCGATAAAGGAATGGAAGCGGCCAGTGTGCCAATCGCCGTACCGACGATCATTCGGGTCAGCGGAATCATAAACACAACCAACAGAAGAAACGGGAAAGAACGAATGATATTTACGAGGCCATCCAGCACCCAGGATAATGAGCGATTTTCATACAATTGACCTTTACGGCATAGAAAGAGCAGCGTTCCTACCGGTAGTCCACAGAGGATGGCAGCTGCCACCGATATCCCCACCATGAGGAAGGTCTGGCCAATCGCCTTTCGGATCTCAGCTTCATGCTGCAACATGCTGTCCAAAATGACAGAAACATCAAACATCATAAAGCCCCTCCGTACCCAGAAGTTGTTCTCTGTACGATTTCGGGCGCGGGGCGTTGACGGCAGGAGTCCGCTTAGTCAACGTGAAGCTGTCCGTTAAGCGCCCATCCTCCATGACGGAAACCTGCTTGCAAATCTGAGCCACGACATTCATTTCATGAGTAACAATAACGATCGTAACCCCTAAGCTCTCATTCACATGACGTAGAACCGCCAGGATATCATTCGTCGTCTTCGGGTCCAGGGAAGAGGTCGGTTCATCGCAGAGCAGCACCTTCGGACTGTTCGTCAGAGCCCTTGCTATCGCCACACGCTGCTTCTGCCCCCCACTCAATGCCGACGGATACTCGTCTGCCTTGTCTAACAAGCCGACAAATTGCAAGCATTCCCGGACACGCTCAGCCCGTTCCTTTTTTGGCATACCGGCTAATTCCAGCGGAATGGAAACATTGCCGCTTACCGTACGATTCTGAAGCAAGTTGAATTGCTGAAAAATCATGCCGATCGATCTCCGCGCTTCCCTCAGCTGTGCTTCGCCCATGGCCGTTAAATCTTTACCTTCTACTACGACTCGGCCTGTATCAGGAGATTCCAGCATATTCATCAGCCGCAGAAGCGTGGATTTTCCTGCACCACTAGGGCCGATAATTCCGTGAATGGAGCCATCCTCGATCTTGAGAGTCACCGCTTGAACCGCGGCCAGCCGCCCATTTCTCTGTTGTCCATAGCTCTTGCTAACCTCATGCAGTGAAATCACCAGGCTCTCCCCCTTATTTAGCAGCCCGTAAATTGTACTACTAATTTAAAACATCTGTTATACTCTTGATCACCTCATGATTATACGCCATTAATCTCGCTGTGTCACTAATTTAAAATAAATCACTATAAAAATAAAAAAGAAAAAGCCGAAGGACAGCCACCCATAAGTGGCCGTCCTTCGGCTTAATGCTAAGCATCCGCATTGCGGAACTATGAAATTAATTCTCCAACCAGCTTTCATCCCAAATAACGTAGCCTGTGGAATCTTTTCCAGCTGGTCCTTTAAATTTGACGTACAGCTCGGTTGTTTGATCAGGAAGCACTAGAACGTTCTCCACGACAGTTCCGCTCTCGATTTTTCCTGTAGCAAAAGCCTGCCCGTCTTTATCGGAAATCGTATACGTTCCCGTGTAATCTTTATCCGTCTCCGAAGTCTTAAATCCAACCAGCACGCCAACTTTTTGTGTACCATCCTTTACTTTAAAGGCAACACCTTGACCCGCACTGTTCACACCGGTAACCATAAATGCAGTCTCGTACTGTGTCTCTCCAAACTGCAAATCCTCTTTATTGCGAGTAATACCACTTGGATAATAACTCCACTTAAAGTGAGATACATTATTTACACTAAAAGGAGTCCGCTCTCCTTTGCCAGGCGTTTCCGCAACCGGCCCCGTCGTGATTGAAATTTGCTGTTTAGCTGCATCGTAGCGAATATTCGCTCCAGTAGCTTCGGCTACAGCACGAAGCGGTACATAAGTCGTTCCTTTGTAACTGATCGGTACAGCCTTAGCTCCATTGGCATCTTTTGCCGTCCAAGCCTTGCCGTTAAGTAAAAATGATATGCCATGGTTCAGATTTGCCTGAATGCGCTCCAAAGATGAAGCTGCAGATACCCCAGCAGAAAAAGTCAATAGCAGAACAAGCGCCGTTCCAATCATTGCCGTCTTCTTAGATTTAAACTTCAAAATTCATCTTCCTTTCCTTAAAACTATATGTATTTATTTCTACACAATAATACAATATTCTACATTTTTCTTAAATGTGTCGAAGCTCCCAATTGCTAGGCAAAATCGCTCATAAACGACAGAAAACGAGCAAACATACGACTAATAGACCAATAAAAACCCTTCGTTTGACCTATAAGATACAGATTATCTATTATCTCCTACTATCGCTGGCCTCCAATTTATTGCTTAATGAAATACACCTGCTTCCCAAGCCCCTCTAATCTTTGCTCCAGCATCTTCACACTAAACCGGGTAAAAGCGCCGTTAGCCGACCCTGCATAGAGCTCATCCCCCGTCCTATTTAAAAGACCGTTTCTGGAGACTTGCTCCCTTAGTTCAGCATATCCCATCCGAACATCCTGAATCCGACCTGCCATATGTCCATCCTCTTTATCAAGCACTAACAGATCGTCGCCATAGGAAAGCAAAAGATAGTCATTCAGCACGACATAGCTGCCCGGTGCCATGAAGGATAAATCCCTTTCCATATCCAATGATGCCGGAACGGGGATCTTCCAAGCTATCCGCCCTGTCTTGAGCTCCGCCTTAGCAGGAATCCCTTCGATAACAAAATATAAATGCTGGCCGTCAATAACGCCCTTCGTTGCTTTGCCCTGCACCGTCCACAGCTCTTTTCCCGCCAGTGCATCATAGAGCACAGATTCATAACTTTCTTTATCCGTTTTCTTGAAATGGCCAGGCAGAGGACGCTGTATAAGAAGGTATTGCTCATTTAACACCTCAAAGCGTTCCCCGGCCTTAGCGGGAAACCGGGCAGCTTCTTGACCTGTCGCCAGATCGACCAGAAGCCACTGATTACCATGAAGCAGCCAGCGTTCTAGAGTGTTCTCCCGGGCAAATGGATCGATTCTCGGGCCACCGGCATAATTAGAATAGAAATTGGGATCATCGCCGCTGGAAACTTTTGACTCCATGCTCCAAGCTACTTTTCCAGAGTTCGGATCTCTCGCTTGCAGAAGATTGCCTTCCTGAATAAGCACATAGGGATCATCCGCTCCGACGTTCAACACCCGAAAATCACCCGAGATCGATCTTTTCCATTTCTGTTTTCCTGTGTTCCGATCTAGCACGACCAGGCTGCCCAATTTGTCTCCTAAGCTCGGCCGATTAATTATCAAGACAGAATTCTTCACACCGTGAATCTCTATAATCTGTTGTTCCGAATGTTCCAAATCCGGCTTAACTTCCCATAATACGTGGCCATCTTTCAATCGAATGTGACGTATTCTATCCTCATATTCAGACTTCTCCTTGTTGAGTGACGTATAGACCGTTATTGCCTCGTCCGAATCTCCCATCATGAAGTACAGCATGCCATATCCCGCGTCGACCTGCCAGAGCTTCTGCCCTGTCTGACGGTGAATAGCATACAAGGATGAATCGTCATGCATCCCGCTATACCATCCGTCATCGCCGTTGATGACGAGCACATCATCCGTAGCCCCAACTAAATAGGCATAAGCTAAATCACCTTGATTTCTCCATACGGAAGGCAGCTCTATCGTCGCAGGCAACGGCGTCGGTGTGAAATCATAAGTATAATGATAGGCATTCCCCGCTTGCAAGCCTTTCACTGGCTTATCATTCGCGGGAAATATCCATTGGCTCAATTCTAGATTACCCGCTGCAGTAAACGAGACGATGTAATGGCCGTCAGGACGTTCATACCTCCAAGTTTCACCTAAATTTAGCGCCTCTCCCCTCAACTCCTTAATTCCAGAAGCTTCCCTTACAACAGGTTGACCGAGCAGTTTGGCTACCTCCTCAGACGGCACCCCCTTCTCCAGCTGAAGGTCAACAATGTCTTTAATCAAAGTTGTCGGTACAGTCGAGCCCCGCTCAAATAAACCGACAGAAATCTCCTTATGTTTTATCACATTTTTCTCATTAACCCATAATAGAACAGGTCGCTTAATATCGTAATCTTGGCGCCATTCTGCAGGAGTTGCGATGACGCCATACCAGTCGTCCCATCTGGCAACCGATATGCGTTGTTCCCGATCACTAAGATCGTTGTCGCTCCACTTGAGCGAGCCGCCTGGAGTCAAAGCCAACTTCGCTTCCGGGCGCATACTTACATAGGTCGGTGTCGTATTCTGTATGCGTGAAGAGGCCTCCGTTGTATACCAGATCGGAACCCAAAATGTTCCCCGATTCATATCCTGCAAAGCAACCAACTCTCCAGCCACAGCTTGTACGGAAAACGTCTCGCCAGGTTGACCTATATCATACACGCTAAAGCTATCCACCGTACTCTTCGCAGACAATGGAACGTTAAAATAGGGGGCACGATGCTTCAGCATAAGACGATCCCCCTGCTTGATATGGCTGTGTGCTTTCTGTGCGAGGATTTGACCTGCTAAAGAAAAACTGTTCACCCCCACACTCGCTGAAATCGGTGCCTTTGGCACGAGCTGTGTCAACAACCCAGCTACTACAATGACCATTAAAGCGCGAATTTTCATAAGGGAGCTTCCTCCTTTTTCCAAAACCCTGTCTACGTCTTAAACGCTCAGATAGCAATGAAGTTGCGTTTCTTGCCAAACTGATCCGGCAACTTACAAATTCCCCAATGCCTCTTCATACCTTTGCAGCACCTTCTCCAACTCATCAAAACGGACAAAGCGAGATTCCCGATAAACCTCCTTGCCTTGGCAAAAGAGCAGCAATGTCGGTGCAGACAACGCCAAATACTCCGCTGCCGTGTCCGGGGCATCCTCCATGAATACATAAATCCCCTTAACCCCGGCGTAGGATTCCAGCAGACCCGCTGCCTTCGCTTGAATTGATTCGCATACGCCGCATTGGTTCGTTTTGATCAACAGCAGCACCAGAGCACGCTCCTGAATCATTTTTTTAATTTCGCTTAGTTGATATAACCTTTGCATGTTCAGCTCGCCCCTCTTTTTATGGAATGGAGGGCATCATATTTCCTCCAATAACCGTTATATACATCCGGCAATAAAGCCGGCCTGTTCTATCCAATTAATAGCTATCTTCCTAGTATCTCTTTGTATCGCCGCCTTGCACTTGGTTCGAAAGATCATTTTATATGGCTGCTTATACCATAGTGTAGAATCTATAGTACAACTTAATTAGCTGGATCTCGTGTAATTAATTTTTATTAGTTCATAGGTTTGAGGTAATTAAATGGAATTGATACACCTAAATTCGACCAATTCTTCTACTCTGCTTTTGCTGTCTATTTTTAATACTAGTAATCCATTTAATTCGATCATCAAGCATATAATATTAGTTTTGACACCTTAAATCCAGTTAAAATGCAACCTCTACCGCACCACAGGAAAGTCACAGTTCAGCTACAGTTGCAGCTACGGTTATAGTTACAGTTACAGTTACCGCCACAGTTATAATCACAGTTACGGTTACGGTCACGGTTACGGTCACGGTTACGGCCACGATTACAGTCACAATTACAGTCACAATCACAGTTGCCGCCACAGTTACAGTTCCAATTACAGCTAGAGCTACAGCTACAACAACAGCGGCCATACCAAACAAACCGCCCGGATTGCCGGACGGTCTGTTTGCTTTACAACAGTATTCATTTCCCCTACAGATCTATACCAGAAATCCAGAACTCAAACTGCATATCCTGGTCTGCAGGGATACGATACTCTTCATGCACGGGCGCACCCCAGCTATCGTCGCCGCCGACGCCCATCTGTTTACCTGCCACGGTAATTACCGTATGGTTTATAGGCGGCAGCTCGTAGTGATGGCGGGAATTCTCTAGTTCGAACGCCGTATAAGGGGATATGCCGCATTCCACCGGCTTGCCCAGTGTAGCTGAAATCGCCAGACCTACTCCCTGATCGTTCTGAACACGAACCCACCTCACTCCAGTGCGATTCCCGGATTCCTGTGGCTTCAAGTATGGAGCTACGTTCTCTTTCACCGTATTGTTAAAGGTGCCGAGTCTTGCCCCGTGACAACGATCAATGTAATTCTCTTCCGGTCCCATTGCATGCCACTCCAGCTTATCGTATTCAGCAGGCACCTTGAAGCTGAATGCATGGATCGGAATATCCGGCAATCCGGCTGCTCCTTTGTACAGGGAGCGTACGCGGATTCTACCATCCGGGTAAACCGTGTAGCAAATGGTAGACTTCACCTCTGTGCTGATGCTCAGTTCATAGGTAAAAATAACACTTACACCGGCCTCTTCCCCTGCAGTACGATCCGCCGCATCCTTTCTATGGTCCTCCACCTCTACAGCGACGCATTTAGGGGCCAAGCTGGCCGCATACCAGCCCGCTGCATAAAAGCTCATACTTGTCCCGGAGTCATTATCCGTTAGAGCCCGCCAGAACAAAGGCTGCGGAGGATGGTTAATCATCTCACGCCCTGAATATTTCAAGGAAATCATACTGCCTACCTGCTTCGAGAACAACACGGTGAAATCTTTGCCGTGGACGCCGATGTTTACATCACCTTGAACAAGTTCAAGGCTGGCATATGCCTGCTTACTGACGTCAGCACCAGTGTCAGGCCCAGCTCCAGCGCTGGACTCAGGGGCAGCCCCAGCACCCTCGCCCTCCACTGCCTCGGCCTCAATGATAAACACATGCTGGCCAAATGCGACTTCATGTCCTGCGTTTGCCCATAGCGTATTCTCTTTGAGTTTCAAGGAAGCATTGATATAATACTCGCCTGGGAGCAAGCCCTCCAGATCGAGCTCCAGTGGAACGGTCTGCTCACTAAGCGGAGCTACATCCGCGTTAATAAGGTGACGGCTAATTTCACGCCCCTCACAATTCAAGCTCACCTCAAGTTTATATTCCGAGGTATTCGTGAATAAATTATCATTGATGATTGTGAGCTCCCGCTGATTTGGCTTAAGCTTCACATTTTGATACAGGAATTTTACTTCCTGAACCTTGGGAGATAGCTTGCGGTCAGCGAATATTATGCCGTTGCAGCAGAAGTTGTAATCCGTCGGCCGATCGCCAAAGTCACCGCCATAGGCAAGATAGTCATTGCCGTATCGATCTTTTACCATTATCCCCTGATCGATATAGTCCCAAATGAATCCGCCTTGATACATTGGGTACTTCTGCTCCAGCTCCGTGTATTTGTGCATTCCACCAACAGAATTCCCCATGGCATGCATATATTCGCAGGTGATATAAGGCTTCTCAGGGTCGTTCTTCAAATACTCCTCGACATCGACGACCTTTGCATACATCCGGCTCTCCATATCGCTCGTATCGTTAAAGCGGCGGTCATGGAAAATTCCTTCATAATGCACGAGCCGCCCGGGATCGGATTTACGGAAATACTGCGACACCTCGTATATCACTTTCCCACCATAAGCCTCATTCCCGCAAGACCAAATCAGAATGGAAGGATGGTTCTTATCCCGTTCAAACATGGAAATAGCCCGATCCATAACGATATCCTTCCACTCTGGACGGTCGCCCGGCACAACCCAGGAAGGTTCTACCGCCCCCATCTTTTGCCAAGATCCATGGCTCTCCAGGTTCATCTCATCGATCACATAAATCCCATATTCATCGCACAGCTCATACCACAACGTCTGGTTCGGATAATGAGAGGTGCGAACAGCATTCATATTATTTTGCTTAAGCGTCCGAATATCGAATAGCATATCCTCTTTTGTGATCGCCCGTCCCGTGTAGCAATTGAATTCATGGCGGTTGACGCCCTTGAACACAATACGCTTGCCGTTCAAATGCATCACCTTATCGATCATTTCGAACTTGCGGAAGCCGACCTTTTGGGGCACGACCTCCACGAGTTCACCCTGAGCATCAAATATGGAAATGTAGAGGGTATACAGCTGAGGATCCTCAGCACTCCATAAACGAGCATTCGGCACATCGATCTGCAAGAATAACGACTTATCCTTATCCTTATCCTTGGTTCCGTTGGCTCTGTTTGCTCCAGCCCCAGCAGCCTCCTGGGCTACCGTCCCGTCTGTGGTCGCGGAGTCATCCCCCGAACCGAACCTTCTTTCGACCTCATTCAGCTCCAGACGTGTCCGTCCCGCAAGCTTTCCATCCGGATCCAACAGCTCCGCCTCTAGGTATCCTCCCCGGCTACCGGCCTCGCTGTGAATTTTCAAATCCGCCTGCAGCTGACCATCGCGGTAAGCTGCATCTAAATCGGTACGAACAAACATATCCCATAAGTGCAGCTTAGGTACGGTGTATAAATAGACATCTCGGAAGATCCCGGAGAAGCGCCAGAAATCCTGATCCTCCAGCCAGCTCCCCGTACTTCGCTGATACACCTCAACCGCCAGCTTATTGACGCCATTCTGAACATAAGGAGTCAGATCGAACTCGGCAGGCGTGAAGCTATCCTCACTATATCCGACAAACTGTCCATTAAGCCACACATAGAATGCCGACTCAACGCCTTGGAAAGAGATAAATACTGGCTGCTGGTGGAATAACGCTGGAAGTTCAAATTCCTTCACATAGCTGCCTACCGGATTCTGTTTCTGTGGAATCGCCGGCGGGCGCAAATCCTCATGTCCATCCCACGGGTACATTGTATTTACATAATGCGTTTGTCCAAAGCCCTGTAACTGAATATGCCCAGGTACCTGAATATTCTCCCATCCGCTAGAGTTGTGCTCCGGCTTATAGAAATCAACAGGGCGGCTATCCGGGTGAACAGAATAAGCAAATTTCCAGTTGCCGTTCAGCGAATACCTCATATCCATATCCCGATCTTCAACAGCAGCTTTCCTTGTCCTATAATACCTATGATCGGAATGCGCTGGCAGCCGATTCACCGCAAAAACACTCACATCGCTTAACCAATCCAAGCTTGGCGTCCTCAGTACTGTCAACTCTATCGCTCCTATTCTATATAAGTTAACTATTGAAAATGGGTATATAGTAAGTACGTAAAATACTTCTATTCTTTAGTTCATCCTATCTCATCCTTGGTACCCCAATTTATCGTCTTTTCCACTTGAGCTTTCTATGAATCTGAATTACTTCACCGAACCCATCATCCCAGCCACGAAATGCTTCTGCATCAAGAAGAAGACAAGTGCGGTCGGCAGCGTGGCAATAACAATCGCAAGCATGATAAGGCCATAATCTGGCGCGTAGCCTGATCCTAGATTTGAAATTAAGAGTGGGATCGTTTTCCGCTCCGGTGACTGAAGCACAATCAGCGGCCATAAATAGTTATTCCAGCTCGACATGAACGTAATAATGCCAGCGGCTGCATAAGTTGTCTTCATCGTAGGCATGAATATTTTGAAAAATATCCCGAGCTCACTCAGCCCGTCAATCCGTCCGGCTTCAACCATATCCTTAGGAAACATCTTCGAGTTCTGCCGGAAAAAGAAAATTAAGAATGCCGTCGTAATCGTCGGCAGCATAACCGAGGCTATCGTATCAATCCCGATCGCTGGAGCGCTGCTCGAAATATCGGCGAACATCCGGTACAACGGAATCATGAGCGCTGCAAATGGAATCATCATTGATAAGAGCAGGATGTTGAACACGATATCCTTCAAGCGGCTGCGAAAAATCTCAAAACCGTATCCCGCTAATGAGGCAATGACAATCGCGAGAATGGTCGTTAACACAGCTATTTGTGCCGAGTTCCAAAGTGATGTCCACAGGTCTGTGGAATCCGCTAATTTCCTGAAATTCTCGAAAAGATGGCTGCCAGGCAGCAATCTCCCCCTCGTTACATCCACCGATTTATTCGTGGCACTGACAACCATCCACAAGAAAGGAAAGATCGAAATAAATGCCGCACCGCCGAGAAATACATAGGTAAATACCCGCTTCAGCTTCCTCATTTTTTATCACCTGCTACTTTAAATTGAAGGATAGACAGCAGAACGATGATGACCACGATAGAATACGATACGGTCGCTGCATATCCAAAGTCTGCCGTGTACTTGAAAGACAGGTTATAAATATATTGCGAAATCGAGAGCGTGGCATTGCCTGGACCACCCTTCGTTATGTTCATGACCTCGTCAAAGAGCTGCAGTGTACCGATCGTTGATGTAATCGAAGTGAACAGAATGATCGGCTTCAGCATCGGGATCGTAATCTTCGTGAATTGCTTGAACGACGATGCCCCATCAATCCGCGCTGCCTCATAGATAGAGCTGTCGATATTTTGAAGTGCTGATAAGTAAAAAATCATGTTATAGCCGGTCCACCGCCATGTAATCGCAATAATAATCGTAATCTTGGCCCAGAACGGGTGGGTAATCCATTGAATTGGCTCGCCTATGATCGACAAGCTCATGAGCAGCGAGTTCACCAATCCATCTGCCGCAAATAAATATTTAAACACGACGGAGTAAGCAACAAGCGAAGTGACACACGGCAAGAAGATCGCCGTTCGAAAAAAGCCCCGAAACTTTAGCTTGCTGTCATTAAGCAGCACCGATATGAACAGTGCGAGAATAATCATGATGGGAACCTGAACAATCAAGTAAATAAACGTATTCGTTAAAGCAGTCAAAAAAGTTTTATCGGATAACAGCCGTATATAGTTGTCCCATCCCGTGAAGGTGAGGTTGCTTCCCGTACCGGTCTTAAAAGACAGGATGAGTGCTTGAGCCATCGGATAAAAATAGAACGTCGCAATCATCACCACGGCGATCAGGATAAAGCTCCATCCGGTCAAATTGCTTTTAGTACGGATGCTTAGGCCTGCTTTGTCCGTCTTCATCGTTAGTAAGAGCCCCTTTCTGTCCGGAAAATAAACCCTTGGACGCATCCTTGCATATTGATGCTGCAGCGCCCAAGGGTCTGGATACTTGTAGAGATTGTTCAAGCGATCAAGCTTGGTTAGAGCTCACTACTCGCCTGAACTCACACTTTTGTATGAAAAGAGTGGTCTCCCCGCTCTATCTAACCTGCGCTTCTGCCTGGGCCTGAGCATCCTTTAAGGCCTGATCGATATCCTTGCCGTTCAAATAGCTCTGCATTTCAACGACCATGATGTCCTCAATCGCATAGGTGAAAATACCATAGTTGACTCTTGGAATTTCTGCAGTCCATGCAGCAAAGTTGTTGACGATCTGCTCTCCGCCAAAAAATTCATCCGGCTGCGAATAAGCCTCTCCGCCCGCTGCTGCTTTCAGCGTACCGATTGCGCCAATATCCGTCAGCAGCTTCTGATACATATCTACATCGGAACCAAAGGTCTCAGCCAGAAAATCAGCGGCGGTCTCTGATCCAGGAATGTTCATGACATACCAGGAGCTTCCCCCTAGGTTCGTCGCATGCACGGAGTTCGGGGTTTGCGGCAACTTCGGCACAGGCAGAATCGCCCATTGACCGGATTGGGAAGCTTCCGCTTTAACCGACGGCGTAATCCAGTTTCCAGTCGGAACGGTTACAACATCACCATTATTAATATTGGCAATAAATTGGCTCCAGTCCGCATTCAGCTTGACGATATTCGCTTCCATCATTTCTTTATATAACTCAAATGCTTCCTTCAAAGCCGCATTGTTCGCCAGATCCGGCGTCTTGCCATCCTCGCTCACATACCAGGAACCTGCCGACTGAATGATCATACGAATAAGTCCCAAATCATTCGGATCAAGCGTGATCATGTGCTTGCCGGTCTTTTCTTTGACGACTTTACCAATCTCGATATACTGCTTCCAATCAATGTTCTTCAGATCATCTATACTGTAGCCTGCTTGCTCGATATAGTCCTTCCGGACATACATCCCCGTTACGCCGGAGTCGAACGGAACTCCATACTGTTTGCCGTCCAGGCTGGTCGGCCCAATTTTATAATCCGCGAAATCCTCTGCCTTAATCTTGTCGCTCAAATTAACGAAGGAATCAGGATAAGATTGCAGGAAGCTCTGGGCCCGATAGTCCTCAATCAGCACGATATTAGGCAGTCCCTTGGTCGTACCCGAGTTTAGGCCGGTGTTCAGCTTCTGAATGATATCAGCCTGGGCAAATTCGACAATGTTAATCTTGGCGTCCGGATTTTTCTTGCTATATGCCTCCTTGGCAATATTCAACGCAGCAATATTAAAGGCCGGATCCCATGCCCAAATCGTAATTTCTTCCGCCTTGCTGCCGGAATCGCTATTGCCACTGTTACCGTTTGACGCAGCCGGCTCTTTGCCAGCTCCCCCGGATGAGCAGCCTGCTAGCAGCACTACACAAGTCAGGAACAAAGCTAGTACTTTCTTCATCGTTTCAGCCCCTTTGAATGTTTTATATATCCCGCCCGTTAGTAGAACGCTTTCAGAAAACGCTTTCCTACGGGTCTGAATTTATCGTATCACCGGGCAAGAAAGCAGTGTTAGCAATTCCTTTATAGAGATTTGTGATTTTATTGTCCAAATGAATGCGCTTACTTAAGGGTTTTGTCTTTTCTTTAGAAATTCGTACTTTTATTAGATTTACTTCTTCTCATTCAGTGGCAGCGTAATTCGGATCCGTGTTCCCTCCCCGATCTTGCTTGTAATTGTCACCCCATATTCATCCCCGTAGAGCAGCCGGATGCGGTCATGAACGTTCGTTACCCCGATCCCCGAGAACAGCTTGCGCGAGCCCTTAGTTTTTACCTGATCGTGAGCTTCGGGGTTTCCCAACGTTCCCTGAGCGTCCTCTCTCCCTGGTGCCTGATCGGTCTGCTGCGGTGCCTTTTTCAAATCCGAACCAGATTCAAGCTTAAACGCGGTCATATCCATGCCATCCCCGTTATCAACAATTTCGCAGATCAATTTCTGCCCTTCCCTGGCGATCAGCACATGGATTACCCCTTCTCCTTTGACATTAAACGCATGAAAAAAAGCATTCTCAATAAAAGGCTGAATCATCAGCTTCGGCACTTGATATTTGGCGCAATCCGGAGCCACGAAATAATTGACCCGGATCCGTTCACCATATCGAACATGGTTAATGAACACATAATCCTTCAAGCTCTTCAATTCCTGCTCCACCGTAATGGTCTCGCTAACGTTACTGATTGTATTTTGCAGCAGGGATATCAGCGCATGAATCGTCTCCACTGCCCGGTCCTTATTGCCTTGCTGGACAAGAAATTTAACCGATGTCAGCGTGTTGTATAGAAAATGAGGGTTAATCTGCTGCTGCAAGGCCGCTAATTCCGCCTTCCGCTGCCCCTTCTGCGTCTCCACAAGTTTGCCGACATATTCGTGGATTTCATCCAGCATATAGTTGTAGGCTCGGCTAAGCTCCCGGATTTCGTATCCGCCCGAGACGTTGACATAGTTGTGGAAATTCCGGCGCGTTACCTTCGACATCTGACGGGCCAACAGTGTCAGCGAACGCGTCATTTTACGAGAAATCAGAAATACGACAAGCAGCGCCACCATGACGATGGCTAGACAAATCAGCACAACGCTTCTCGTATTTACCATTTGCCCCAGCACCATCTGCTGGTCGATCATATTGATCAAGTAAAAATCATAAGAAGGCAAGTACTGCGCCAGCATGAGCTGATCCCTGCCCATAACATGGACCTTCTTCACATCCAGCCCTTTCTCCTGAATTTCCTGAGCATAGAATAACAGCTCGTGATTTGTCTGTCCGGTCAAATTCGCGAGATTACTCGTCATAACCGTCCCGCTATTGTCGAGAATAATCACGTCGTTGCCTTCACTCGTAAAACTGCTGTAAAAGGGTTTGAAATCATTTTCGTCAATGACAATATAGAGCATGCCGTACTCTTGTCCCGTAATTCTCTCCATTAGCACCTTAGTCGCCACAATGAACTGCCTGCCGCTGGAATCACGGTATAATTGATACATTAGCTTGCCCGGATGAGCCCTTGCTCTTGGAGTAATATGGCTATGCTCCAGCTCCAGAGCTGACGGCTTGGTCAGGTTAACGTTGCCCGAATAGCTCCGCCCGTTATTCCCAATGATCGCAACCCCAACGGAATACATGTCCACCATCGACTGTACCCGCTTCATCTGCTGGGTCATGTTGTAGTAGGAGTTCATCACCCGGATAGATTCCGGCGCCTCCTCCTCCGTAAGAAAGGTCTTCAATGTCCCGCTCTGTTGCGCTTGATTAGCCGCCAGCACAATCGAATAATGAAATGATTCGAAGTTGCTCTGAATTTGGTGAATGACTTTGGAATTCGTTATGCTGAAAGTCTCCAGGAATAGCTGCTCCGACATGCGCAGATTCGTCCACACGACAGACACCGTAATCGTGACGATGCAGATGACCATAACCGCAAACAGTTTAATAAATAGACCATGGAATTTCAGTCGTTCAAGTCGCGCTCTCATCGCTGTTCCTTCTCCACTCTTTTAAAATATTGCCGTCTATACTGGGTTGGGGACAGACCTGTGCTCTTCTTGAACACTTTGCAAAAATAACTGTGATCCCCATACCCGACCCTGCTGCTAATTTCAGAAATCGGAATGTCGCCATTGCGCAGCAAATCTGCGGCCTTATCAATCCGTACCCGGTTCAAATGCTCCTTAAAGCTTTCATGATGATGTGTCGCAAAAAAGCTGGATAAATATGAGGGATTGAAGTGAAAATGGCGCGCCATCTCCGTCAGACTGATCGGCTCTGCATAATGCTCATCAATATAATCGAGCAACAGCTTCATGCTCGGATTTCCCCCTTGCTGCGATTGCTGAACGGCCTGTACACATTCCTCTGCCTGCCGACGAAATTCCTCCAGCAAAGCTTCGATGTCACTCACATGACGCGCCTCATCAATCGCCTTAAAATACGCATATTTCGCTTCATCCAGCTCTGTAACATTCAAATTCAGACTACCGAGCATATGTATGGCATTAAATAAAATGTTTCCGATCAGCGACTTAAACTCAAATACCTCTGCTTTATAGGCGCTGGTATGTTGTTGAACAAATTGCCCTAGTTCCCGGAACGCCTCCTTCAGTTGCAGCCGGCGAATCTGCTCCATGAATGACTGGAGTGGAAAATCCCTCGCCTCTTCGACAGGTGGCAATTCGCTGGGCATAAGAAGGGCCTTCTGCGGCAAGAAAAATCGATACTGCAGCAGCTTCAGCCAACTGTCATGGTAAATGTCACCGAGTTGATCCAGCGGATGGAAAGATTCGCTAAGCACCCACATAATCTCCCCTTGCTCTGTCACCGATGAAGGGTGCAGCATCTTGAGCTTCAGCGGCAATAACTCCCGCCCCTCATCATCCACATTCACTACATAGACAGCCAACTCAGGATAACCAGCAATTGGGGCGTTTGGCAGCTCTGCCTCAACCATTTTCGGAAATAGCGCTTTCAATTCGTCGAGAACAAGCTTACCGCTTGAGCTGCCCAGCACATAAAAATGAGGATGGGGGAACCACTCCGCCACCGTGGCGCGATCCAGCTGCAATTCATATCGTGCCAGAAGCTTATCCAGCGCTTGATGCATGGAAACCGTATAATCTTCCCTAGTTCGGCCTGGGTTCAGCATCGGCAGCTTCGCTGTTGTTTTACGCAGCACTTCAAGCAGCATACCTGTTTCCAAATGCGGCTTAAGAATATAATCGGACACCCCGCTCTGAAAAGTAGAGCGCACATAGTCAAATTCGCTGAAGCTGCTCAGCACAATCACTTCAATTTCCGGCCAATTCAGTTTGATAAGCCGGGTCAGTTCCTCGCCGTCCATCACCGGCATTACGATATCAGTCAGCACGATGTGGGGACGAAGCTTCTTGATCAGTTCAAGCGCTTCCTTGCCGTTGGAGGCTTCGCCAACAATCTGGAAGCCGTCCTGCTCCCAATTCAATATATGCTTAATCCCCTGCCGCACCAATATTTCATCATCAACGACAAGTATTTTATACAATTCACTATTTCTCATTGATGTTCTCTCCTTCAAGCAACGTCCACCGATGCACATTTTCTTACTTCATAACAACGTCGTCTGGTTTCTGTTTACAAGTTGAACTATTCAAATGGATGGGGCATGGCCTATCTTTATGGCATATAATTTAATAGATACGGCATATAGTTAATAGATACGGCTGCTCACCTCTCGTTTGGCTGTCACTTCCGTCCCCCCTCAGGTATAACGATCTGCTTGGGCAGAGTACGGCCTTCCCTTCCGCTGATTTTTCGGGAATTCGGTGTGTTCATTCCCGTGTATGACGTGTTTGTCGCTTGCCTTAATTGTATCATGGAACCCCTTACCGTGGTCGACGAAAGGGCTTGGGCAGCCATTCCAAGCACTGCAAACGCCGAGAATCTTTTCCCGGGAAATGATCTTGTTCTTGCTCTTACTTTGCCATAGATAGCCAACAGATTTTTTTTTGCAAAAGCCGAACCCTTCCACCTTCATCAATACTTTAATCGAGATTGAATACGTTGAGGGGTACCCCAATAAATAAAAAATGTAATATAATCATTTCAAATAGTTTATTTTGGAAAAATAGCAGATCGCTAATAGGGGCGCAATTATGAATAATAATGAGATTGTAGCAATCATAGGTGGAACTGGCAAAGTAGGACGTTATGTCGCTGCTGCAGCGCTGCGGCAAGGTTATCGGGTTCGCATGCTTGTAAGAAATCCCGACAGGCTGGTCAATCAAGATAATAGAATCGAAGTAATAAAGGGACATGCCGACAATATCTCTGACCTTAGACAGCTGCTTCAGGATTGCCACATCGTGATCAACGCTTTTGGTCAACCGGCTGGAGATACTCCATTATATAGTTTTGTAACAAGCCTGGTTCTAGAAGTGATGAACGAGCTGGAGATCAGTAGATATATCGGGGTCACCGGAGGCTCACTGACTTTGGAGGGGGATCGAAAAAGTTTGCAGAATAAACTTGGGGCATGGCTATTCAAGGTCTTCTTCCCTAATATGATCAAAGATAAACAGAAAGAAGCAGCCATTCTGGAGCAATACTGTAATATTGAATGGACACTGATTCGGCTGCCATTTGTTGTTGAGAGCGAGGAAAGAGGCAACGTCAAAGTAAATCTCACAGATATGCCCGGTATTAAAATTTCAAACCAGGACATTGCAAGCTTCATTATCGACGAGGTGCTGGATCGACAATACATTCATAAGACTCCCTTTATTGCTACATAAGGCGGGCGATTGAAATGGGCAATTGAATGGGCGAACGAAGTGGATGGGGCAAGCTGGAGCAAGTCTATTCTCTAACGAAAGTAAAATACTGCGATGGATTGAGCTTTCGTGGATAGTCCCTCAGTACGAGGGAATGGAATTCATGTCTTTAAATATGATTAAAACGCATGTTTCGGGGGATTAGATGGATTTCATGCACCTAAAATTAAAAACTAGAGCATGATTGGCAATCTCTCTTCTTCTAACGACATGAAATCCATTTAAATCTGCACTTTCTTATCACCGTCGAATCTAATTACTATTAATCCATTTATATAAGTTAAACTATTAAAAGAAATATGAGCCAGTACGGAAACTACTTCTATCGACTACTACTGGTCCTAGAGTTTTCGAATGATATACCTTCCATAAGAGGCAGAAATCCGGTTACAAAGGCGCCCGCAAGTTTATGCTTCCGGAGCAGTCGCTTTCTTTTAGAAAAATTTCCGTCGGGCTTTCCGCTGAGGCTTTTCGCTGAAATTTTCCATTACGACTTACATTCATGTGTCCATACCGCGCCCTGGAAAAATAATAATCTCCGCCTCTTCAATAGAGACGGGATTATTGTACTGCTGCTACTCGCCAGGAGACCTATTCTTCTAGGCTAATTGCCGGTGATTGCCGGTTCGCCTAGCCTATGCTATTGCAATAATTCCTGAATGCTGGATTTAATGCTGTCGATGGAATCGGTAGGCTCAAAACGACGGACGACACGGCCCTGCTGATCGACGAGAAATTTAGTAAAGTTCCACTTGATCGCATCGCCAACTAGCCATTCGGGCGCTTTTTCGGATACCATCATTTTCAGCAGTTTGGCATTGATGTCACTCTCGTCAAAGCCCTGAAACGGTGCCGCCTTCTTTAAATAATCAAACAACGGATGTGCCTGCTCCCCGTTCACGTCCACCTTAGCAAAGATCGGGAATTTCACGCCGTAATTAATTTGGCAAAAAGACTCTGCTTCCGCGTTCGTCCCCGGCTCTTGCTCGGCAAATTGATTGCAGGGAAAGCCGATTACCTTTAAACCATCCGCTTGATATTGCTCATATAGCTTCTGCATATCATCGAACTGGGGTGTAAACTTACATTTACTCGCCGTATTCATAATCAAGACTGGGCTGCCCTCGAATTCGTATAAAGGAAACCGTTCACCATTGGTCTTAAGCACGTTAAAATCATAGATAGTCAACATGGATTTCTAGTCACCTCGAAAGTATATATAGTACTTTTTCACCATATAATAGTTTCGAAGGAATTGCAATAAAACCGCCTAGTCAGGACGGTGATGTGTGTCAGCTCAAGATAAAATCCATTCCCTCTCACTTTTGATTTCAATTTCACCCTATTCAAGGCTCTTTAAGAAGCGATTACGAATGCTGCGCATTAGCAGCACCTTCTCAATTTCTGAACGTGGCTTCTTCGATGCATGCTGATGTTTGAATATAACGCATTCTTTCTAAATTAGAAGCTGGGCGAGACATTTGCGTAATATCCATTTCTCGCCTTTGGTCTTCACTCCTTAAATATAATGGATTGCTACGATTCATGAAAAAAATGCGCTTTTATCTTATGGTTTAAAGTGGTGCCCCTCGCAGTTCTAGTGTATACTTTCTTATCTCAAAAAAAAGCCCACTCCCTCTTCATCAAAAGGTAAAGAGAGAGCGAGGCTCGGAATCGTACGTCAGATTAAACCTTGTTGATCTCTACGTACTACCCCATCAGATTCAGTAGCATGTCCGGGCTTAGTTCGGCCGTTGAGGCAAGCAGCAGGTCGGCAGCGCCGAGTTGAGCGGCGCTCCCGATGCCGACGGCCTTCATGCCAGCAGCCTGAATCGCTGCGACGCCTGCCTCGGCATCCTCGACACCGATGCAGTTCGCTGGATCTGCACCAAGCATTTCTGCCGCCTGCAGAAATATTTCCGGATCCGGCTTACCCTTGCGGACACTGCCAGGGTCAGCCACCGCCTGAAACCAGGAGCTGGCTCCCAGCCGCTCCAGGATAAACGGCGCATTGTGGCTGGCCGATGCAAGCCCGACCGCGATCCCCTGCTCTTGCAGGCTGACGAGCAGATCGCGGATGCCGGGCAGTAGATCGGCTGGCGTGATACGCTCGATCATCCGCTTGTAGCTCTCGTTCTTCCGCTCCGCCAGCCCCGCCTTCTCTTCGGCGGTATAGCTCCGCTCGCTATCCTCGAGCACGATTTCCAGCGACTCCATCCGACTTACGCCCTTCAAACGTTCGTTCTTGACACGGTCGAACGGAAGGCCAAGCTCTTCGGCTAGCTCCTTCCAGGCGAGATAGTGATACTCCGCCGTATCCGTAATAACGCCGTCAAGGTCGAAAATGACAGCCTCCAATTTTTTCACGAAGGGAATGGTCACTGGTTCACCCGGCACTAAGTTCACCGTATGCCCTTTATGCCTGATCTCCAAGCCCTCCGTGCCACTGCCCTCAAGCAGTGTATACACAACGGCTTCGCGATGGACGAAAACGTCGACAAGCTGCCCATGGCTCATCACCTTAAAACGATAGCTATCCCACTGCTCTGGCAGCCTCGGATTAAAGCTAAGTACTCCGTCATAGGCGCGCATGCCGCCAAAGCCGTTGACGATGGACATCCAGGAACCCGCCATAGCAGCCGTATGGAGGCCATCCTTGGCGTTACGGTTCACGTCGTCGAGATCCATCCGAACCGTGCGGTCAAAATAAGAATATGCACTCGCCAAATCTCCGATTTCAGCGGAAATAATGCTGTGAATACAGGTGGATAACGATGAGTCGTGCGTCGTTAGCGGTTCATAATAGTTGAAATTACGGATTTTGTCCGCCAAAGAGAATCGATCTCCCAGCAGGAACAACGCCAGAACAAAATCTGCCTGCTTCAGCACTTGGTGGCGATAAATCACTAACGGATGGAAGTGCAGCAGCAATGGATATTTATCGTCGGGGGTATTTTCGAAATCCCATTTCTTCTTCGTTAAAAACGTATCATCCTGCGCATAAATGCCCAGTTCTTCATCAAACGGAATGAACATCCTCTCCGCTGCATCCAGCCATCCTTCGATCTCATCCTCCGTGAGCTCAAGCTTTTGGCACAGCTGTTCATAGTGCTGCGGATACTGCTCACGCAGCATCGCTGCTGTCTCGTAAGCATAGATCAATTGCTCCTGGACCATCAGGTTCGTGTAGGCGTTGTTGTTGACGATCGCCGTATATTCGTCGGGGCCGGTTACCGCATCGATGCAGAACGCCCCTCCACGCGCCGGGTTGTAATGACCGAGATCGACCCAAAAGCGAGAAGTCTCGAACAGAATCTCTGCCCCCTTCGTCACGAGGAATTCCGTATCCCCCGTCGCCTGCACATACTGTCTAATCCCATAAGCGATATCCGCGTTAATATGCGCCTGGGCCGTTCCCGCTGGGAAGTAGGCCGAGTTCTCGGCACCGTCGATCGTACGCCAAGGATAGAGCGCGCCCTTCTGCGACATAACGGCTGCGCGTTCCCGCGCTTTATCCAACGTGTTATAGCGAAATTCCAGTAGCGCTCTGCTGATTTCAGGCTGTGTATACGTAAAAAACGGCAATATATACATTTCCGTATCCCAGAAATAGTGGCCTTCATAGCCCTCGCCGGTAAGGCCCTTCGCTCCGATGTTCGTGACACCGTCACGCCCTACCGATTGTAGCAGAGCAAAGGCATTGAAGCGGATTCCCTGCTGCATGGCTAAATCTCCGTTAATCTCCACATCGGCTCGCTGCCAGAATTGTTTCAAATAGTCGCGCTGCTCCTCGGCCAGCAGCTCAAAACCGCTGTCGCCCGCATTTCGCAGCACTTCACTGCTGCGGCTGACCAGTTCCTCCTCGGCATAATCCCGGGTTGTGTGATACGCGATGTATTTCGTCAATCGGACAGTCTCACCACTCTTGAGCTGCAGCTTATACTTAGCCAGCGTCCGTTGCTCGTTCTGCTGGACGGACATTTCATAACCCCAAGGAGTATCGATGGAATGACTGATCCCGGTGAGCAGGGCAAACCTTGTATACCGAGTACGATGCCGCATCCATAAGATTGACTTCTCATGGCCGGTCTCCTCCAACAGCAAATTCGGTTCGGCACGAGCTCCGCCGAGTCGAGGATCGTCCGTTGCCTCTGGCTCGGCGATTTTGCCGTCCATTGCTGAAATCAGCGCGACATCGCCTTCAAAGTTCAGCGCAGTCACCTCATAATGAATGGCAGCCAAATGCTTGTGCTGCAAAGCGACCATCCGCTGGATGCGGAT
This sequence comes from Paenibacillus lentus, assembly GCF_003931855.1. Classification (NCBI taxonomy): domain Bacteria; kingdom Bacillati; phylum Bacillota; class Bacilli; order Caryophanales; family Paenibacillaceae; genus Paenibacillus; species Paenibacillus lentus. Next base: position 4,759,765 of record NZ_CP034248.1, read on the forward strand.
CATTACAAGATGCCCCGCTGGCGACTCCCATTCGATCTCGCGTTCCAAGATCCCCTTTTGCATATTCAATTGCCGCTTAGAGCGATGGACCTTGCCCGCGTGGAAATGAAACGGATGACCTTCGACTCTCAGCTCGACGATTTGTGCGTTCGGCACATTGAGCATTGACTGATTGCGCGTTGGATACCCGTAGGCCCCCTCGGGATAGATAATCGGCTCGGAGTCATAGAAGCCGTTCAAATAGTTGCCGACAACCGATTTTCCCCTCTTGCCATAATATCCTTCCTCAAAGTTGCCCCGCATACCGATATATCCATTGCCTAAAGCGAAGATACTCTCATTTCTTTGATTGTTCTCTTCGTCATAGGACTCTTCGGTAACACACCACTCCTCATAAGGATACAGTGCCTTCGGATGTACGTATGGTTTCATTTTCATCTCTGCCAGGCCCCTCCAGTTCTCTGTTGATTGTTTAATTGTTGCCAGTGCTTAACCCTTGACCGATCCGCCCATTAGCCCTTTGACAAAATATTTCTGCAACAGGAAGAAAATCGTCAGCGGCATCAGCATCGAGATAAATGCAGCCGAGGTCAGCAAATGCCAGTCATTCCCCCGCGAGCCGACAAGATCGGCAATCTTCATGGACATGACCTGCACATTCGGCTGGTTGCCGATGAAGATCAGCGATACCAGATAATCGTTCCATACCCACAGGAACTGGAAGATGGCAATCGATGCCAAGGCCGGTACGGACAGCGGCAGGATTAATCGGCTGAATATCGTAAAATGGCTTGCGCCGTCAATAAATGCTGACTCGAACAAATCCTTCGGCAATTGACTGATGAAGTTATACATGAAGTACGTCACGAGCGGCAGGCCGAATGCGGTATGTGCCAGCCAAATGCCCAGATAGCTGCCGTTCAGTCCAAGTGCTGTGTAATCCTTCAAAATCGGAATCAGCGCGACTTGAATCGGAATGACGAGCATGGAGATAATGATCGCAAATAATGTTTTTCGGCCCGGGAACCGCAGCCAAGCAAAGGCATATGCCGCAAACGAAGCGATCAGCACCGGAATGATTGTTGCCGGTACAGCAATCGTCAGCGTATTCCAGAAAGCCTGGGACAAGCCGGTTCCTTTTTGCACCGTTTCACTGCCATCCCCCAGCTTCAGCTTATATTCCTTCCCGGAGAGGACATTTTTGTAGTTGTCCAGTGTGAAATCGGGCTTCACTTCCCAGCCGCGCTCCTGCAAATTGATCGTGCGGGCTCTCCGGTTTTCCCATATGAGACGATTCTCACCCTCTGCAACGCCTGCCCTCAGTTGGTCATCGGTATAGGTTTTGCCGTTCACTTCGATTGGCTCGCGCAAATCGACATCTTTAGACAGCTGCAGAGTTTCTCCGGTCTTCCATTCCTGATGAGGGAACACCTTCCACCAGCCGGTCTGCAGAATATCCGCCGCAGGTCTAAACGAGGAGATGAACAGACCCAGCGTCGGGAGCAGCCAGATAAAGCAAATAATACCTAGCACGACATTGACTAACGTCTTGCTTCCTTTTCTTTTTTTACGGCCGACCATTTAGAATCCCCCCTGCTTGCGGAACTGGCGCAAATTGATAATGATGACAGGCAAGACCGCGATCAGCAGCACGATAGCCAGCGTGGAGCCGTAACCAAAGTTGCGGTACATGAAAAACTGCCGATAGAACTGTGTCGCGACAACCTCTGTATCGTATTGACCTCCCGTCATCACCATGACGACGTCAAATATTTTCAAAGTGAATACAATAATGGTCGTGGTGACCGTCAAAATGGTAGTAGAGATGTATGGAATCATAATGCCGAAGAAAATCTTCACTTCACCCGCGCCGTCCACGCGCGCCGCCTCCAAAATATCCTCGGGGACGCCCTTGATCGCAGCGGAGAAAATAACCATCGCAAATCCCGTTTGCATCCAAATGAGTATAATGATCAGGAAAAAGTTATTCCATGGCTGGAGCATACTTGTCCAGGCCTGCGGTTCACCGCCAAAGAACGTAACAATTGCGTTCAAAATCCCGATTTGCTCGTCGCCAGGCTGATAATAATACACGAACTTCCAAATAACACCAGCGGCAACAAAAGAAATTGCCATCGGCATGAAGATGATCGACTTGGCGATCTTCTCGTAGCTGCTGCGATCGGCCAGAATGGCAATCAGCAGACCCAAGCTCACGCAGGCCAGTGTTCCGACGAATACCCACAGCAGGTTATTGCGCAATGCCGTCGCGAGCAGACGGTCGGTAAAGATGGCCGCATAGTTGGCCAGACCGACGAACTTATCCGAGGAGGCATTGAAGAAGCTTAGGTAAAGCGTCCGCAATGCGGGCAGAATCAGCAGCCATCCCAGGACAAGCGTTGCCGGACCGACGAAGACGAAGGGCAGAATTTTCCGGCGGATATGCTCCGGGTACTGCTCCACCGCCCAGTTAAACGAATAGTAGATTTGATAGACGCCGACGACTCCCCACAGCACAGCGAATATGGCCGTGAGCAGCGGATTAAGCGTCGAATCGCGGAAAAACAAGAATATCAAACCGTGTACGCCGATATTAATTATTAGTACAAGCAAGGATAAGAGCACGGCTTTCATGCTAATTGTTGGTTTTGCTTGTGCACTCATAATAGCTCCTCCTATAAGTTTTGCGGAGCAAAACTGTCTTCGTAAGCATGCGCTCGTTTTGCGGGGCAAAACTATCTTCGTAAAGCCTTGAATTACTTCGTGATCAAAAAATCAACTTTTCAGCACCGAAGCCTAAGCTTTCGATGCACGTTTTTTCAAAACGTTTTAGGTTGCACGAACCCTGTTGCCTTTGCTTCCGATGTGAGTTTTGCTTTGCAAAACTTTTAAGAGGAGCGGAGTGTAGGAGAAGCCTACATGAGCACCTACAATGTTTCAGAAGGAAACATACTACGGAAGCATATGCTCTTCAAGGGTGATTGCAAGATTCGATGCCGATTAGCACCTTGAATTACTTCGTGATCAAAAGTTGATAAGACAGGAAAAGAGGAGCAGCTACCCTTTGAACCACAGTGCCCCTCTTTCCTGTTCATACCGTGTTAATAGAGATGATATTAGTTATCCCAGCCGGACTGAATTTGCTTCAATGCTTCATCCAAAGTTGCCGTTCCGCTCACATAGTCGGTCATGCCCTTCCAGAACGTGCCTGCACCTACCTTGCCCGGCATCAGGTCAGATCCGTCGAAGCGGAGCGTCGATGCATCCTGCACGAGCTTCGCCATGCGGCGGTCGGACTCGGAGCTGTACCAGTCAAGGGATGCATCGTTCATTGGCGCGATTACACCGCCGGATTGAACCCAAGTCTTGATCGATTCGCCCGTCGTGAAGAATTCCATAACTGCACGAACTTCCGGACGATCATTGAACATCGCGTAAATGTCGCCCGCTACGAGTACTGGCTTACCGTATTCTTCATCAATAGATGGTAGGTAGAACCAGTCGTAGTCTTCATCCACCTTAACCGTTTCTGGGAAGAAGCTGGTAATGAAGTTACCTTGACGGTGGAACCAGGCTTTTGGCGGATCCGTGAACATTGGAGCCGGAGCATCACCAAAAGCTGTTGTTACGATCGATTTCGTCCCGCCGTATACATAATCTTTATTCAGCCAGATATCAGACATGATTTCCACGGCACGCTTCACTTCAGGAGAAGTGAACGGAAGCTCACCGCTCACCCATTTGTCGTAGTTCTCTGGGGATGTTGTACGAAGCATAATATCTTCAACCCAGTCTGTCGCCGTCCAACCCGTGGCTGCACCACTTTCGATACCAATGGACCATGCAGGATCGCCGTCTTTTGCGATTTGCTCAGTCAATGCCATCAACTCATCCCAGGTCTCAGGAATTTCATAGCCTGCTTCCTCAAACTGTTTCTTCGGATACCAAACCAGGCTTTTCACATTGCTGCGGTTCCAGATCCCGGCCAAGATTTTTCCGTCTTTGCCTTCCATCGTCCCCATGTCAAGCCAGCTTTGGTTATAGTTCGCCTTCAATTTATCCTGGTCAAGAATGTTGGTCAAGTCGATGACTTTACCCGTCTTTGCAATAGAAGCCAGCAGACCTGGCTGCGGGAAGTCAGCGATATCCGGAGCATTTCCGCCGTCTACACGGATGTTGATCGTCGCTTCGAATTCTTTGGAGCCTTCATATTGAATGTCGATACCGGTTTTCTCCTCGAACTCCTTAATGCTGTTCTCAAATTTCACTTGGTCAGCATCCACAAACGGGCCAAACATCGTGACCTTCGTCCCTTTATATTCGCCTTTTAGCGCAAGCTCCAGTGGAGATAGATTCTCATTACTGCCTTCATCCGCCGCTCCCTGATTGTTGCTGTCTGTCTGATTATTCGCAGGCGGCTCATTCTTCGCCGTATTGCCTCCTCCACAGGCGCTGAGTACCATCGTCAAAGATAGCAACAGTACTAGAAGCAATGGCATTTTGCGTCCTACAGCGTTCTTCATCTCATGAACATCCCCTTTAGTTTTTTTAATCTCGCGTCCCTGTTCAAGGGTCTTGCCTAGTTTCTTGATTTTATTTCCTGGCCTGCTTCTTGCTTTCTACCAGACTTCTCTTCCAGGATCACCCCCTTAAAAGCCTGAATATTCCTTTGCTAGCTAAATCATTTCTTGTAGAACAAAGGTGTATGCGTTTACATTTTACTGATTACACCTTCTAATTTTTACGTTGTCCAAGGATTGAAAAGCTTTTCAGATTCGACAGAAAAATAAGTTAAAACTTACTTTTCCCTGCACGATTGTCTGACAATAAGCTCATGATCCATTTTCTCCCGAAGAACATCAACGCTTCCCGTCGTAACCAGCTCATGTACCTTCTCCGCCGCACGATAACCTAAATCATAGGTCGGCTGCGCAATCGTCGTCAGCTTCGGAATATACATGTCGGATACCCGCAGGTTGTCAAAACCTATGACAGATACTTGATCCGGAACGCTGATATTTCGATCATTCAAATAAGATATCGTCCCCATGGCGAACTCGTCGGCTACACAGAATATCGCTGTGATTTCAGGGTACTCGCTGAACAGCTCATCGGCTGCATCATAGGCATGCTCAAAGCGATGACTCGCATACTTGACCCTCTTGATCGTATGCTCCAGACCGCACTCGGTAAGGGCCTGCACAAAACCTTCATAACGAGGCGGGCCAGCTATGGAATTCTCATGGTTAAAACCAATCATCCCGATCTCTGTATGGCCTAGCTCAATTAAGTATTTCACCGCATCATAAGCCGCTGCCTTATCATCAATCTCTACGCTCGGAATATCATATTGATAAGAGTGAGACGAGACGAGTACAAACGGAATCCGGCTTCCAGACAACTTCTCATAGTACTCTGGAAAAATCATATCACTAGCAAAAACGATTCCATCCACCTGCTTCTCATGAAACGCATCGATATATGCCAGCAAGCGATCCTTATCTCGATCTGTATTACAAATCATTAGACTGTAACCAAGTTTGATGCAAGCATCCTGCACTCCCCGGATGATCCCAGAATAATATATGTTCTCGATATCAGGGATAAACAGGCCCAATGTAAAAGACTTCTTGTAAATCAGACCTCGCGCGAAAGAGTTCGGCTGATATTGCAGCTCCTCAATCGCTGCAAGAACGCGACTCCGTTTACTCTCAACCACCGTGTCCGGTGCGTTCATAACCCGGGACACAGTGCTGATGGATACTCCTGCCATCTTGGCAACATCCCGAATAGTAGGTTTCATCTTTGTCTACTTCCTTTTTTGAAAAGCTTTTCAAGACCATTATAGCAAGGCATTTTTGTTTTGACAAGATTTTTTTAAAGCGCTTTCAAAATGGATAGGGAGCTGCTATTTGTTTGGTATTATACGGTTGGATTTTCCATTATCCTCTGGTCTGAAACTAATAACAATCCCCCAGTATTTATCGTAAATTTGTTATTTATTTAGCTGGTTGATTAAGATGCACTGGGCTATTAAAATGATGTGGGGAAAGTGGGCAAGTACGCATAATGCTTCTACGATCTCTGTTGCTGCTGATGCTGATGGCTTGCTGCTGTTTGCTGCTGGTGCTATTGCGTGTTTGGGGTGCTATTGCGCGTTTGCTAAGGTCTACACTAAGATACGTGTACCAGGCTATCGTGTACTACATGGAATCCCTCAGACTGTTGAAGTAATTGATTTTCTATGCAAGAAAACATACTTTCCACGGAAATCCAGAATCGAAAGGATTAAAATATAAGGTGAGTTCCCGTTTGTACGAGAAAAAAGCTTGGCTAGGTGCCTTGCTATTTTCTTAATGTTCTGCACTATGGCAGTCATCAGTGCTTGTTCCTGCACTTTTTCCCGGCCACGCAAACGGGAAATGCGAAGCCCATGGAGCACTTTGGCATCCGCGAAGCTTCGCTCAACTGTTTTACAACGGAGCTTATACAAGATCTGTCCTGAAGAGCTACGGTAATTCGCTTCTACTCGCTCTTTAAACCCTTCCCAAACATGCCGCTGAATTTTACGTTTACGATTTTTGCTTGATGTACAGCTATCCAATAATGGGCATTGGCCACATAAGTCAGGGTTGGACATATATTCTTTGTATCCATTGCGATTAGTTGTGTGGTAAGTCAGCTTAGATCCATTGGGACATATATAAGCGTCTTGTTGCGGGTCATAGGAAAACTCTTCTTTGGGTATAGTCCCCTCTGCTGTAGGGGCATTACGAGTAGCGATGACACTGAAAACACCCATCTCGCTTGTTTTTTTGCATATGTAGGGCGTCATATATCCTGAATCCAAAGCAACAGCTTCTAACGTATTGTGAAAGTCAAATGTATCGATCTGTCTTTGAAGTCTTTCTATATAAACGGTTGAGTCATTCACATTTCCAGGGGTAACATGGACATCCGTAATGAGATTGAATTTGTGATCGACTGTACGATGATCCAAATAATAAAACCCTTCGGGTTTGCCTTTACGCTTCATAAAGCCACTTTCTGGATCGGTGTTACTCACTCGCAGTTTTTTTTCAATCGTTTCGTTTTTCACGGGCGGCAGCGGCTTTTTTCCATGACGCTCTCGTTCTTGATTAACAGCTGTCTCCAATTCTTTTAAATATTCAAGGGGCGTTTCCGTCACAACTTGCATCGATGAACGATTTTTATTCGCGTTAGCTTGGATGTGCGTTGAATCAGTAATGAGAACACGTCCCCCTACCATGTTATGACGGATGGCCAAACGGACTACTTCGTCAAAAATGTCTTGAAAAATGGTAGATCCTTTGAATCGCACATTACGGTTGTAACTAATCGTCGAGTGATCCGGCACAGGATCCGTTAAGCCTAGACCGAGGAACCAGCGGTAGGCTACGTCCGTTTTAATTTCTTGCTCTAATTGCCTTTCGGAGTGAATGCCATACAAATAACCAATCAGCATCATTTTGAAAAGGCGAATCGGGTGAATTGGAGGCCTCCCTAATGTGCCGTGATAGTAGGGGCGAGTCATCTCCGTAATAAATGAAAAATCTACGTTTTCATCAATGATTCGTAGTAAATGATCTTTTGGTACAAGCATATCTATACTAACCAATTCAATTTGATTTCTATCTTGTTGAATGTTAGGCAATTCGCACACCACACTTTCAATATATTACCTATATTATACCAAATTAACGCGGTAATGTGATCTAGATAGGGGCTTTTTCAACAGTCTGAATCCCTGCATCTAATTATGCTCATAACGAATATTTCAGCGGATTAGATGGATTCAATGTACCTAAAATCAAGCATTATCTCATAATGGGCAATTTCCCTTCTTTTCATGACATGAAATCCATTTAAATCTACAATCTGTCCTCGCCAGAGATATTAAGTGCCATAAATCCATTTGTCTAAATTGAACTATTGAAATTTGTTTACATTTCGTTCTTCTGGGAACAAAAACATGATTAGTTGAGTGGACAGCCCTGTTTAAACATGGATAACAATCGCTCCTCTAGAGTGAAAGGCTGGGCGGAACCCAGCCCCTCCTCATCAAATCGTACGTGAGGTTTTCCCTCATACGGCTTTCCGACAGCAACCCCATATAAATTCTTAAAGTGTAATAGACTATTTATCCAAATTAAGGCTCGATACCCCAGACTAGAGTTCCGTTGTTGTACAGCGTTACTTTGCTCCAGTCGGTATACGAGGTCTTAGTGGCATCGAAAGAATAGTCATTGTTCTCATCGAGATTCGACCAGTCGGATTTGGACAGCCGCAGCTGAATGTCTCCGGTCTGGCCGCCTGCCGGAATGGAACCTGCTGCTGCCGAGAAACTGATTTCGACATAGGTGTCCGCATTCGTACCCGTTACGCTGCCGAAGGTTGTTTGAACACTACTAGTGCCGAGCTGGGCCCAATCGACCCAAGCGTTCATACTGTCGGCGCCATCTTTCGTAAAATAGTAGCGAATTTTCAAGTCGCTTAAGTTGAAGGCGCTGGTTCCGGTATTTTTTATGTTAAAATGCGGTTTGATTTGATTGTCGGTCGCGTTCGTATCGCCAGTACGATATTGCAATACGAGTGAACCCGTTGGCGCTGGAGTGCCCTGCTGCGGAGTGACGCTTGCCTGAGCAGAATTAGCGCTTGCCCCCGCACTGTTCACCGCGCTTACTACATAATAATACGTAGTGCCCGTTCATTAACCCCGTATCCGTATAGTTGGTAGCTATAGTATTGCTCGCTACCGTCGTGTAGGGCCCGCCGTTGACGGTTGCTCTTTTTACGGTATAACTCGTTGCTCCCGAGGATGCATTCCAGCTTAGTAACGCTTGAGCGTTACCCGCTGTAGCTGTTAATCCCGTTGGAGCCTCGGGCGCAATTGGACCCGGAGAGTTTCCTCCTCCATTATCCGGAACAGGCTGGTAGCCCGGGGTCGTGTAAATTCCGCTCAGCTGGGAGGTGGCCAGTGTACCATAAGTACTGTTGACAACCGTTTCCCCCCAATCTGTCAGACTTCCGGCCGGGCCTGTCGCCAGATCCAAATACTCGACGCCTCCGCTGTTGCCATACCAGGACCAGGCAAGCCAGCCTACGCCTTTTTGCTGAGTATAGCTAAGAATCGTAGCTTCATCCACATCTCCACTGGAATGCTTATGACCGAATTCGCCAATGATGACGGGGATATTTAAGGCTAGGGCATTGTCGATATTGCTCTTCACTGTCGCTGCATCCCCACCCGCGTATTCATACATATGGATGGAGAAGATCATATTGTTCAGCGGATCCGTGCTCGCAACAGCCAAGCCCTTTTCAAAAATAGAGTTCGGATATTGTCCCCAGCCTGCCGCGTCCACAACAAGCGTATTCTTAATGCCCGCATTGCGCAGAGCCGGGATCGCCGCCTGATAACCGCTAGCCCATCCCTCTGAGCTCCAGGAGCCAAACCACTCATTCGCAATATTGACGATAACGCGATCTTCTTTTCCAATTAACGCATCTTTAATGCTGATCCAATAGTCAACCGCACGATTCAGCGTGGAAGCCGAATCCGAGCCTGTCGCATCATGCACTTCAAGCATGGTAATGAGATTGTATTGATCACATAAGGCGATGATATTCTCGACGGAAGCAACATCGTCCCTTGTCCACTGCCCCCCATCCGACAGTACAATTCTAACGGTGTTGGAGCCTGTTGCGGCAATAGCCGGAATGGCAGCAGCTAAATCGTTCTTGTACCAAGTGTGGGCATGGTTGACCCCTCGCATCACAAAAGGCTCGTCCGTAGCATCATAAAGCGTAGTTCCGCTCACATAGAACCCTTTGACGGGCGTAGCTGCTGCGGAGGCTTTCCCGCTCGGAACAAGGGCAGACGCTGCGATGATGGTCACGGCAAGGAGCATCGTGGCAAAAGATTTCAACAGTTTTCTACTCATTAATAGAACCCTCCAATTCATAGTTTGGATGACGAGCAAGTTGAAACCAGGTGATCATCTTATTTCATGCATGACTGACTAACACTTTAAGTAAGCGCTTACCTTAATGGCGTTACTTCATTCCCCCTTTCCAAGAAAATAGTTGTTGTGCGTATTTTTGCGATGGAGCTGCTAACATCTAGGACTAGCAAACGGTGCTGGATGCATTTCATCACAAGTGGCAAGCACACCCTCAATTATACATTATCTGTAAAAATATATCTACAATTTATTATATTTTATTAGCAATAAATCAATAACAAACTTTGTTGGCCATAATAAAGAGGTGTCCCACCAAAATTACTTGGCGGAACACCTCACGATGATGTATGTATGTATGTATGTATGTATGTACTCGTTGATTATTCTGTCGACACGCCTTCCTCTGCCTCACTGCGATTACTTGCCAATTTCACGGGCAGCTGCCATGCCGTCACTATGGCTAGTAATACAAAGATGATATCCATCCCACCGAACAGAGCGGAGATAAACTGCGGAAACATGCGGATAACCTCGATATGGAACATGGCCATAATCCCTGCCGCTTCACCGATCAATAAGTAGCTGTAGATAAAGTATTTGCCAAGCAGAATACCTAACAAACTCGCAACAACAGCCAATACCTGGTGAACCGGAGTAATCTTCTTCGCAAAAAAAGATACTGCAAATGCGGCCAGTCCTCCAATTGCCCATGCTACAATCCCTACCTCATACTCCGTTAACACCACAATCAGTGCCCAGATGGCACCGCCAATAATTGCAGCAAGCAGCGCTGCTAACATCGGCATAACACTTTTACTCCCGTTCATTCTTCTACTCCCATCAAAAAATATTAGCACATCAATAATTATGTATGCCGATACATATTATACCACAAAGAGTCATAAGCTCCCTTTATTCGACAGTATTTTGTTAAAAAGGTTGCTATCCCTATTCAACACTACAATTATAGCGTGGAATCAACCACCCAGTGTATCTTAATCCTCTGAGTATTTTTGAACTTCGAGTTGTTTGTCCCTATACTCTTTTCCCCAATCCTTCATCAGATTAATAATAGGAATGAGCGTTCTACCAAATTCGGTCAAGGAGTATTCAACCTTTGGCGGCACCTGGTGGTATACCTCACGATGGACGACGCCGTCTTTTTCCAACTCTCTTAATTGCAAGGTCAGCATCCGCTGAGTAATGCCCGGGCAAATTTTGCGAAACTCGTTGAATCGCTTCGTGCCGCCCATTAGATGATAGATTAAAACCCCTTTCCACTTCCCTCCAATCACATCAAGCGTATATTCCACAGGACATGCCTGTTTATCTCTCTCAGGATCATTTCCAAATCCGCCTTTCCGGTCACGCATCCGCTTCACACTCCTAGGTATCATTTTGTATACTACATTACATTAATGTGCGTACTTCTAAATTAATGTGTTATGCACTAATATAATCTTATGCACGAAGCTTAGTCAAATCGTGTCATTCAAACCAATACTTAGATAAAAAAGGAGAGGGGCCCATGGATACTTTAACCAAAAGCAAAAAAGAGATTCTATCTGCCTATCAGTTCAGACATGCAACAAAGGAATTCGATCACATTAAAAAAATCAGTGCTGAAGATTTTCAATTCATTCTGGAAACGGGACGCTTATCGCCCAGTTCATTTGGATTTGAGCCTTGGCAATTTGTTGTCCTGCAAAATCCGAAAATCCGTGAGAAGCTTCTCCCATACACCTGGGGAGCACAAAAACAGCTTCCTACAGCCAGCCATTTCGTCCTCATTCTGTCCAGACAACCTAAGGATATGACCGCAGATTCCGAATATATTCAAGAGATGATGAAAAACGTGCAGCAGTTGCCTCCACAAGTCATCGACATGAAAACCAAGTTCTACGATAAATTTTTGAAATCCGATTTCAAGTTGCAGGAAAATGAACGAGCCATGTTCGAGTGGGGAGCCCGTCAGACGTATCTGGCCCTCGGTAATATGATGACAGCCGCGGCCCAAATTGGGATCGACTCCTGTCCCATTGAGGGTTTCGACAAAGTTGAAGTCGAGCGTATCCTAGCCGAAGAAGGTATCCTGGATCTCGATCATTTTGGAATCGCCTGCATGGTCGCCTTCGGCTATCGTCTCAACGAACCACGCGAGAAAACAAGACGTAACGCGGAGCAAGTGGTTCAGTGGATAGAGTAGGGTTTGGGGACTGCTTTTAAGGGATATATATAGGTTAGGCAGGTTTCTAAAGTATGGAGACCTGCCGTTTTTTCCAGTAGGAAATTGGCCTTTTACATTAGAGCAATCTGTTTCCAGAAGGTGGCCAAATCGTTTGGGTACGAACCGATTCATTTTATTAATCGGTTCGCCAACGAAACCGTATAGCAGTTCTGCATGTCTATCAACATCAGTCCAAGCAAATTCTACCACATATAGAACTGATAATTGAATTTTTACCATCTACTTCAATAGAACTTTGAAGTATTTAAGTGTCACAAAAATTCTATAGAGTCATTATTATCAGTTGAATAATATTTTATTTGAAGTCTGAAAGCCCACCAAAAAAAGGAGACCGCATTATAAAATTGCAGTCTCCTTCTTAAAAATATCTAGGATTCTATCCATTCCTTAAAAATAAGCAATAGCTCATTCAGGTTATCAATACCACAAAATCCTCTGAAAGTTCTGTCTTGAACATTACAATGTATCCAATCCATTTCACTACGTTCAATTTTAATAGGAGTAAATTGTTTTCCCTCTGCAATAGTTCCTTCCAAGGTAATATCAACCTTCCAGCCAGGATTATCAAGAGTGAAAATTTTAACACCTTCTGAATGTTCCCAATTAACATCACAACTTTCTGCAACCCATTCTTGTAGCCACTTTATTATTTCCATTTCTTATCTCCATTTTGAAATTTCATAAAAAAACGGTGGTCTAGCTCCGCCTGGATTGATACTTTCATGAACATGCGGTGTAGGTACATCTATTGATGTTGTTTTATTTAAATGTCACTGAAACCAATATCGTAAGTCTCATTACCTTATGAGCTTTATAAGTAATTCTATTTTAACAAGACGGCTTGTTAAGGCTAAGTGTACAACTCTCCATTACTTACTCGATCCTAGTTAATACTCATTCACCCGCATGATAACTGCTCAAATACTCCAACAAATCAACCGCTGCGCGATTCGGTGCTAACTGACTCATTACAACGATCAGCTCATCATAGGATTCAACCAATTGCTCCTTTGCTGCATCTACTTGCGTCTGATCATCTTCGTTCAATGCCTGAACGGAGTTCTGGCGATAATAATCACGATACTCGGATAGCTGCTGTAATAGCTTTTTAAATTCTGTGTTTTTAGAGATCTGCCCCTTCTCGGAACCCTGCTGCCTTAGATAACCGTAAATAGCCGCATCAATCGTGCTGCCTTGTCTGCCAGACAGATGCGACCACATGGTTCCTCCTCCATCCGCATAATAATGCAGCTCGAACCAATAAGAGTTGACATCTGAAATGCTTGTTCTCAATTCGTTTGCTAGATCCTTCAATGAGTTATTTTTCGCTAAGAAGCCGTCCAGCTTATCCGTGTAACATTGCCCTAATTCCGCATAAGCTTCGTCGATTCCCGCCTCGGAGTTATCTTCGTCACGCTCTAACAAATAAGTTTCAAAAGCAGCATCAACTTCCCCTACTTCCGTGATATCTACGGCTTGACAAGCCGTAGAGGGCGTGTTCTCAACATCAGTCGCTTGTGATTCCCATTTAAAAGTATCCAACATCTTATCCACCTCAGACCTCATAACACGATATTGTTCCGCCTCTTTCTTGTCAGCCGGTTCGTTAGGCATTAGTTTGGCGATAATCAATACATCCTCATTTTCAAACACAACCTGAGCATCGTCTGACCGGCTCTGCTCATCGCTTGGGTGGGAATATTCGATTTGAACCAGGGGATAAGCCCCCTTTTGACCCAAAAATGAAATAAGCTGCATTTCCACGCTATGCTCTAAAGAGATATGTCCTACCCAGTTTTCCGGAAGCTTAAAAGCCCCGTAATAGGAACGTATCTCCGTTGCACTAAATAATGTAGGCTCTTCGTCATAATACCCCCAAGAGCTCACCATCATCTTGGCTGATTCCTCAAAAACCTGTTCGGATGAAAAGATTACGCTTGCCCCTTTCACTGGATAGATCAGGTCGAATTCCTTCTCTTCTTCTTGGTAGGAAGGTGTGGCCATAATCATCGTTTCTCCAGCTCGTCGCATAATCTCCGTAAATGACATTCCGGCCTTAACCTCGCCGAAGTGAATCGGGCTAATTTCGGCAATATCCACATGACTAACGGGAACTCCCTCCTCCTCCGTCAAATGAAATACCAGTCCAGCCTTCTCCAGCTTGAGCCATGCTGCCCCTGCATCGTCCGCTCCCTCTACAGGAGCTTCTTGAAAATCCTGCTGAAGCGTATCGATTAGAGATGCTTTATCCATTCCCATATAATGAATAAAGCGCTCGTAGAAGTCCTGGTTTTTCAAATCATATGCAGCATCGAATTTAGCCCTAGTATCACTATTAGCAGTTGGTGTTATCTCAGTCCCTCCTGACTTCCGTGCTTTCCCTCCGCAAGCCGTTAACATAATGACACTTAATGAAATCAACGTCCAGAATAATATTTTTCGTTTCACTTGATAGTTCCCACCTTTTTACCATTTTGACCGTAGACACTTCCGTCATCTGCAATAATTCGACGTACCGAAATGGGTTTTTGAGTTTTTAGCCAATACCCCTTAAGTTCAGATATTTTCACATTTCCTCCTTTAGAATTTGATCCACTTTCGTGAATAAACTGCCCATTCCCCAAATAGATTCCTACATGACCTACCTGAGATGAATTGGGCGAAGTAAATAGGATTAAATCCCCTTTCTTCAAGTTAGAAGTATCGAAGCTTCCGGCATCTTTTTTTCCAGCAGTCCACACTTCTTGTCCAGAATTAATTTGAGTACGTGTATTAGCGCCAATGTCTATGTTTTCGCATACATCCAGATCACGCAGGATCGTTCGATAAATAGCCGACGTAAAATCTGAGCAGTCCATGGCTTTAGGAGGTGACTTGGGATCCATATACTTTGGCCGGTTTCCGTCCATATAGTAGGGTACTTTACCTTCGAATTGTTTGGCCAGTTCGAGCACCTCTTCTCTTGCCCCTTCAGTTCCCTTCTTTGATATATTAGTCGAGCCCGGGTTTGCAAGGGGAACGGAAGGAATCGCTTGTGGACTCTCTTGCTTAGGTATATCTATGATAGACAACAACATGACCGCAACCCCCGGGTTTTTATCCACCACAGGTCCATAGGTAAAAACACCGTCTTTATAGTACTTTCCTTCCAGTGGAATATTTGAACCGCTAAATACATATACGCTGTTAACCTTATGATTAATGTAGCCGAGACCGTTATAATACTCAGCAAATGTCATCATTTTAGCGACATCCTTGGAAGTGCTGTCTATGCCTACCACATCACGAATGTATTTCTTTTGGTTCAGCGCATGAATTGCCGCCTCTTCCCAATCTGTGAAAAAGATACCCTTGGGGACATTTACGGTTTTTTTGCCAAGCGGATCCCCGTTATGTAGATACCTACTAAAATCACCCGAGCTTTCTCTCCAATGTATAGCCGCAATCAGCTCTGGAGGAACACCCGTTTTTTGGGAAACTGTCTCGTATTTTTGTTTGTTTTTTGCATAGTGCTTTTGAAACTTCTCTAGTGAGTTCATAACTGCTTTATTGGATGTGTCCCGAGTTATATGCGGAACAAGCCATTGATTACGCTCGTATATAGCCTTGATCTTTTGGGTCTTTCCTTTTATATTTTTGATTTTTACATTGGTCTCTGTCAATTTAGATAGATCAAGATTTTCCGGTGGCTTAGTTACTACATTCACTGTCTCCGACACCCTCAAATAATTCCCCGCAGGCCCCGCTCCCGCCCACAAATGCATATAGCCTACGCCGTCGACCATCGCCGAGGACAAGGCATACTTGTCCTTCAGAATCTCGCGAACCTTCTCCGCATAAGTGTGGGCGCCGTCCATTTCTTTTGTCATGCCTTTGGCCTTGTACTCATGCCAGGCGACTTAGGCGCGGCCAATCTCACCTAGCTGCTTATGTATTTCGTCCACTTGCTTCTGGGCCCAGGCTCCTTGAGCCCCACCCTTCAGAACCAAGCCAAGCAAGTATTGGTACTGGTTGTCTTCCGGCATGAGGATCGGCACAAACTTGCCATCCTTCACGATCTGCATCGAAGGATCGTACGAGCACGCCTCCAGCGCACTTCCTTTAAAGTATTCACTTATGTTGACATCCGCGCCGTAGAGCTCCTCGTCAATGTCATAACCCTTCAAAATCTCCCGCTGCTTCATCGCTTCTTTATGTGCTTGCTGCATCAAATATGTATTTCTAAACGCCTTATATACAGAATAAGCGACCTGGGCACGGGCAATGGTGTTTCTCGCTTTAAAGATCGCATCAATCCTCTCCTTGGCCTCCTTCTTCTCTTCCTCCGTGCCATGGAGGGCAAGCTGATGCAGCTTCTGAACCTCGGGATCTTGAAATAACGCATCCTCCAAATAGCTGGTCAGACCTTCTCCAGAAAGCCGGCCATTTGTCGAATAATACGTAGATGGGGATACAAACTCATACTTCTTTTTCGTACTGGTTTTTGCGGTTTCCTCATCTTTTCGATAGCGTGCCGCCGCCTCGGTTAGCACCCTCGCCTTATCCCGAAGCCCCACCGAAATGGCTTCTGCTTGCTTCCGAATCTCCTTTAAAAGGCGCTCTATCTCATTCAGCTCACTCCTACCGTACAGCTCCGGGTACTGTTTCTGCGTATCGCGGACAAGCTGGGAAATGGATTGATTGACCTTCCGCTCCTCTCTTTCCACGAATTCACCGAATCGTTTCGTTTGCGCAGATAATTCATCTACTTTTTTAGGATCAACCTTAATACTACTCATCCATAGCTTCCTTTCAATCGAATGTGATGGCTTCTAGCCATCTATATGTACTCCCACGGGACGGTATCCAACTTCCACTTACCATCTATGTCCTCATATACGGCGTCTACTTTTATAACTTCGGTCTCTCCATCGACATCAGGCACCTCGAACGTGATTTCACTTTTTTCCTCAAAATCCGTAATCTCAATCACCTTAGCCTCTTCCCATTCAAGCATGGAACCCACTTCATAAGGCAAGAAAGCAAGCTTGTCGTTAATAACTTTGATCGGATAGGTATCCAGCATTTCACTGACCACAGCTTCCGTATAACTTGTCCTGAAATAGGCGGTTAACTTCTCCCTCGAATCTAAATCACCGCAGAAGTAATAATAATACTCCTCCGGATCAGCCAACCTCTCCGCTAGAGAAGCAGTGCATTGTTCCCCACCCTCTGCCAAGGCGGCGTATAATTTCGCAATTGCTTCATCTTGCAGTTGAAGAACCACTTGGTCATTTAACGAAAGCGGCCCACTATCTTCCGTATCCGTTACCCGTTTGCTGGAATTACAGCCTGTTAACAATAGGGCCGAGATTAACCCAATAATGTATAGCTGATAAAAAAATCTCCTCACGCCAGCCATCCTTTCCTTCACAGTTTCCACTTTCGATTTCAAGCACCGACTCAGCCTGCCATGTCCTTTACTCTAACTGGAATGAGTCTTAATTATTGTAAAATATATCATATAATCCGAAGGGGGATTACTATTATTTTCATTAGCATTTCCTTGGTCCTGCCAGGCTTTTCACGGCATAGGCATAAGGACTTTTTCACGGAAAATGAGTAACATCATTTGATGAGAAAAAAGCCACAATCCCAATTTAGAATTCACGACTTTTGAATAGTATTCAATTTCCGTAATCCGACAAATTTTATTAATTTGTGTCAAATTTCTAACATTATCTATAAATAATTGACCACTTGACGAATAATGCTTATATTTTCAATATATTAACATTTATAGAAACTAAATCATTTGACTCTTGGAGGCGTTATTCTTGAAAGGCATTTATTTATTATCCGATCATCATAAGCTGGATAAAGCTTTTGAATTGTTTCGGATGCATTACAGGCAGAATAAATGGGATGAAGCCGAGCAAGTGGCCGATTACATGAACGATTTAGCACATAATCTCTATCAGGAACAGCTTCAACGATCGGCAGATGGAATGAATTTCACATTACAGACAAAGAGGCCTCTGGTTTTTTATTATGCTTACAGCTACCTAGGGAAGGCAATTGTTTACCAGGAAAAGCGACTGTTTGACCAGGCCAGAGAATATATCATTAAATATGCGGAAATGGGGTGGTTCAACGGCTTAGACGATGAAGGGATCGAAGAGGTTGAAAGGTTTCGCTTTTTTGCTAAAGCTAATTTGTTTGCTGTAGACTTACTATCTGGAAAAAAAGAAGTGCTTGATGAGTATGTACATTTTATTCGGGAAAACGGGGAGGAATTACTTCCTGGGCTAATTGTAATTACAGAGGCTGCAAATCATCATCATTGGGATGTGAACCACATTCTGAATGAGTTTTCACAACAGTTTGACGATTTCTCCAGTTATGAAGATATGGGCAATCGCGTATACTATACCAAGCTGCTCTACCAGTTGGTGGTTTATTATTTTAAACAGAATAAATACTCGATTGCATTAAATTACATCTTAGAATTTCTATCCTTCTCTTCGAATATGGAAGCTGATAACGAGCTTAAAGTTGTAATGGCTTTGTTTGAAGAATATCGCGCATTCGCTTCAGAGGAGCAGCAGAACCAATTCAAAACTATTATAAAAGGAGTGTTATCCAATGAAAAAAATGATTATTTCAGTTGCTATGGCGTTAACGTTTCTTAGTATTATAGTTCCTGTCGAAACCACCTCAATTACTCCACATCACCATGGCGTGAACGGTTAATTCACGAATAACGACCTGGCCTTTGCACTAACATGCTCTGGTCGGGTCGTTCTATTATGCAAATAAGCCTCTACCTGACAAACGTATTCCTCACGCGTTTAGATTTCAAAAAATAAGGTACCCAGATGGCAAATGAAACCGCGGATCTGAACAAATGCATAAATAATAAGCCATCATCCATTTGTGCCGCTATCGGGTTTTGATAGATCAGTACAAAGTCAATGATCGTAGAGATGAATTGAGAACTATACAGAATAACCAATAAGCGGGGTACTATCGATTTTTTTCGATAAAACATAAATATACTCCATATCAGCAACCCGATAAAGAAGGTGTTATACAACGTTTCAAAAACAATCGTAATCCCCCACAAAGGATGATACAGCTCGGATGACTTGGAGGTAAGCGCACGCCAGTATTCGCTATCAAATACGCTGGCATAAAACTCTGGCATTTGTATAAATAGCCCTACTAATGACGTAAGCAGTCCGAACTGTACTACAATCAACCATCCACCTAGCCCCGAGACACCTAGTAAGCGATCAGGATTAAAGGTATGCTGACTTTTCTTAGAATGATTTGGTAGCAAATTAATCTGCACTTCGAAGCACTTCCCTTGCATTATGTACTATCATTATTGATAAAATCAGTTTTATATGTATGCATATGAGCTTACCATCTTCCCCTTTTTAGAATATTTGCTAGTTGTGTATCCTCTTCGACTTTCTCTCTATCACTCTCCTTTTTTCCTCAAATAAGTAGTATAAGCCTTTTGAAAAGCTATAGCATGAGCCTTTTTCCTTATTTGTAAATAAAGAACAACGGCTTAATTGCGTAGATTATTTAGATAAAACATCCTAATTGTCGAGGATGATTACTAAGTAGTTATGTTTGCCACTGATAAACTTGTCTACACTTTTAATATAGAGAGGTGTGGACTATGACCGAAAAGGATATTTTAAAACTCGTAGGCGCTCGAGTTAAAGCCTTAAGGAAAGAGCAGGGTTTGTCACAAGAAGCACTTGTAGAAAAAGGTGGGTTCCACTTTTCATACATCGGACAAATCGAGAGAGCGAAAAGAACATTTCTTTGTTGAACTTGGCTAAAATAGCCGCAACGTTGGATGTCAGTGTCGCTCAACTTTTCGCATATATCAATGAGGGCAGTGAATTGGCTAATGCTGATCTGAAGGACATCGTAATGATGCTTAGAAATGCTAAGCCTGAACAAGTGCGGATGGCGAAGAACGTCATTCAAGAGATTGTGAATCCGAAGGGGTAAAACGGGTTCCTCCAATGCTTGTGCTTAGGAAGAAGTGACCCACTCCATAGGTTGGCCAACCTATGGAGTGGGTCACTTTTTTTATATTCTATTGTGTATTTTCTAAATCTCATTCAACGGAATCGTATAGAAAATACGCTTGCCTTTTTTATCCACAAACCAAATAATCTCGTCTTCTACGATAACCGGATCACAATCGGAGAGTACAAATTTAGGAATACTGTTGATTTCACCAACAACATTCCCACTGCCGTCAACCTCTACATACCTAACGCCGAGCGGCATACGTTCATGATCAAATTCCTGCCACAAGACCATGAAACGATTATCGTCTATTTTTACTAATTTGGGGACAGAGCCAATATGATCCGTACCCGAGGTATATTTCGCTATAGTTATGTTATTAACTTTATCACTAGTCAAATTAGTACGTGGCACTACAGCAAGCATGATATCGCGAACATCCTTATCAAGCCCGACCATCTCGAAATTGGTAAATGATTGCACCTTAGAGTAGTCAACCTTGTTATAGGCAGTTATATAATGCGTAGAGGATATCTCCATTCCCCCAAGAGAGACTCCAGTCATATTTGCCCCAATATTTCCAGGAATACGAAGCAAATCTACTTCCTTATACTGTGATCCGTTTCCTTTATGAAGCACAATCGACCGGGGATACGCATCACCGTGATCCACCAAGACATGTTCTTTCCCATCGTATTTTACAAACTGGTCAAAGGAATGACTAACATGATTCTTCTGAAATGCTCCTATATCATTGGTTAAGCTCATATTCGATGTATTAATAATTAGAGTGAGCTGAGACTGATGATTCTTACCATCTGAGCCTGTATATCTCAATCGTGACGTATGTAATACCAGTTCATCACCATTTTCAGCCATCCTGGGGGCTGCTGAACGAAACGGCTGAATTGTGATGCTCTCTCCACCCTTAATAGAGACACTGTCGATCCTGTTAAAGCTTTTATCATAGCGAACGACTCGGATAACTTCCTTACTATTGTTCTCTTCCTCATTATCTTGTCCATAAGCAATATAGTTGTATTTCTCCCCATTGTAAAAGGCCCCATAGTGTGGCAATTCAAGAGGAAGCTCTTTGCTTGATGTTACTTCATAGTCCTTATTGTATGAATCGATTCGAACATGTTCCTCATCTACGGTTACACTGCTGAACGTACCATCGCTATTACTTATTAAATGGGAACGGATCGGTTCGCTCCATCTTGAGAAGTAAGACTGAACAGTATTCTCTTTCCCCACTTTTGTACCTGCCGCTTGATACGCATTTTCAGGTAGGTATGGATTTACAACAATACGATTGGTTCCTGAATCAAACGAAACATCAAATTTTAATACTTGAGCCAGATCCCTGAGCTGAAAATAGGTGTTGTCCTCAATATTGTACGCTCGTATAGAATGAAGCTCCCCGTCAATAATAACCTTTGCTGTTGATAGCTTGGCTTCATACAATTTGCCAGAACTATAGTAAGGGGTATGGAATGACTCCTTGGCTGAATAAGCCTTATCTGTAGTTAATTCAATCGCATTCTGGGCATTGTTCCAGGTAATATCGAATTGACTATCAGATCCTGATAAATGACTTGCCAAATCACGTAAACGAAAATAATTGTAATTCTTAATATTAAATCCGGAGCTGCGCACAATCTTGCCATCAATAATGACTTGGCTATCGCTCACCGTGGCATTTATATTCCCTTCTGCATAACTCACCGATGCCTCTGCGAATAAAAAGAGACATAGCCCTAACAACAACGTATTAATCCTTCTCATCTTAGCCTCCACTTTTAAACTGTAGTACTTACTGTGCAATCATTCTTAAGATATTCTGCTCTCTAATTCTAGCACCTCACCTCTTACACTCCAGACCTTTAGACCTATTTTTAGTTAAAATCAGTTCTATCATATCACTATATTATGGATATATCATAAATGTTTTTTTAAAACAGAAAATAGCTCATCATACAATAAAATAAGATACAGGCTAGGAGCCACACTGAAGGATTGATTCTGTTTGCTCCGTTAGACGTTCACTTTAATGAGGCTAATATTCTGCAGCCCGATATTATTTTTATCCGCAACGAGAACCTTCATATTATCAAGGACGGGTACATTAAAGGCGTTCCCGATCTGCTGATTGAAATTTTGTCTCCAAGCTCTGGAGCTATGGACAAGATAAAGAAAAAAGCCGTCTATGAACAATTCGGAGTTAGAGAGTACTGGATCGTCGATCCCCACTATGCCACAGTTGATCAATTCCTTCTCGTTGATGAGAAATATCAACTATCAGAGACTTTTGACAGCTTGGGGAAGATCCGGTCGCCTCACCTGACGTGCCTGTCCGTGGAATTAGATAAGATGTTCCAAGCAGCAAATCGGTTTGGGGAGTAGGGCGGGGTTTCCTATAAAATGAAAACGCCACAGTTACCAACCATGGCGCTGTGCTTATCACTAAATTACGCTCCTGTGATCCTTACCGCATTCTCTTTTACCTCATTTATCTTATCAACCAGCTTCCTTTGTTTTGTTTCATCAAATAGCCTAACGAAGCTCTGTGGCTTATCAAATGGCGGCTTAAGCAGTTCGCTTATATTGTCAATGTATCCGTTTTGGGTGATATAATCGATCACCTTTTTGACGAATACGATTTGCATCTGATTCAGAGATTGATCATTAATAAACTCAGAAAATGCACTCATCGCTGCCTCATGGTTTAATTTAGCAACCTTTCTTACCAGCAACCCGAATGGCGTATCCTGGAACTCACGCTTATAATCCTCAACTGTGCCAAGCTCACCTATAAAAATTTGTTCTAAGCTTTCGTAATCCACCTGGGTGAGCGGTACATTATTTCGAAGCTTATGAATCGCGATATTATCTCTATTTTGTTCGATATAACGGTTCACCTTCTGTTTATAACTGTCAAAGTTATAAGCTTCGTACATCTCTTTTCCTTCGTTAATTTCAATGACTTCATCTTTTAAATTCGTATAAATAATACCTTCTCCTGTACCATCATCCACAATCAGCTTCATCAAAGAGCGTAATTCTACCCGCAGTTGTTCAAAGGTAATCAGGTCGGCAGTATCCCAAAATTCCTCACCACTAACCCGCTGAATCAAGGAAAGCTTCTGTTTGATTTCGGTGATCGTTGCGCGTTTAGACAAACGTTGCGTTATATCTATTAGCTGATTTTTCAGTCTTGCAAACTGCTTGGATTGTTCAATATGAGCGATCATTAGCCCAAACATCAGGTTATCGAACCGTTTAGCATGCTCATCCGCTTCGTCCATATAGACAAGAGGGGCTAAATGATCGTTCAGTTCACGTTTGCTAGAATCCGAGATATATACGAATGTCTCTTTCTGCTTATACTTTTCAACATATTGCAATTTAAGCTTGACGGATACCAACTCCGTATTAAGCTTTTGAATTTGCTGAACAACCATCTCCACCATCTCACTGCGGATCGCTTGAACTTCGTCTTCGGCATAAGCGGAGTCCTGCAGAAGATGGATCAGATTCACCCTTTTGGCGAAGATTGATTCCGTTAAGCTTCTGGTATCATTACCTGCAATGCCGTTCTGGTACTGACGGAAAAACTCAAAGTTCCCCAGGTAATCAAAAATAACAAATCCAGTTTTATCCTGCCCTTCTCCGAACAGATTCTTTCGCAATCTCGTTCCCCGGCCAATCATTTGCCAGAACTTTGCTTTTGAACGCACCCGCTTAAAAAAGACCAAGTTAATGATTTCCGGAACATCGATTCCGGTATCCATCATATCTACCGAAACGGCGATATGCGGTTCTTTATCCGGCACCTTAAACTCGCTGATGATCGACTGAGCATACGTATCCTGGGAGACAATCCGTTTGGCAAAGCCACCTTTATATTGGGGATACAAAGCATTGAACCGATCTACGATATATTGGGCATGACGCTTATTTTGTGCAAAAATGATGGTTTTGCCGAGGCGATCACCGCCAGCAACTTTAAGCCCCTTGGTCATTAGATCCTCAAGCACCATATCCACCGTGGACTGGTTAAAAATAAATTCATTGACGGCTGGTGGAGGAACGCTGTCCGGCATCTCTCCATCTTCATCCGTAAAATCCTCTTCATAACGCCGCTTATCCTCTTCCGATAGCCCATCATACGTAATTCCCTCATCAAGAAATTTTGTTCTGACCTCAATGTTATGATAAGGCACAAGGACATGATCTACATCCACCGCTATTTCATAAGGATAGGCATAGGTAGGCACACCGCTCTCCAGCTCAAAGAAGTCATATGTATTCCGGTCTACCTCCATTTTAGGCGTAGCTGTAAGCCCAACAACAACCGCATCAAAGTATTCAAAAATGACCCGGTACTTCTTAAAAATACTCCGATGTGCCTCATCCACAATGATCAAGTCAAAATGTGCCGGTGTAAATAACCGTTTCCCATCGTCCTGCTTCGCTGTATCGATCGCATTCAGCATCGTGGGATATGTGGAGAATACGATTCGGGCCGACTTATTGTCCTTATTGCTAAGCAGATTGCAAAGCGACATATCGGGTAAATAATTCTTGAAATCGTTCTTAGCCTGATTCACCAAAGCCGTCCGGTCCGCCAGGAATAGCACATTTGTAACATATCCCCCTCTGGACAGGACATCCGTTAAGCTTGAAGCGGTTCGGGTTTTCCCCGTTCCCGTTGCCATGACAAGCAGCGCCTTCCGATATCCGCTCTCGACACTGTCACATACCGCACGAATCGCTTCTTTCTGGTAATACCGGTCAGTAATCTTGTCATCAATCTCAATTTGATCCAGCGGCTTGCGCTCTGTTCTGCGGTTCATCAACTTCTCCAAATCCGACTTGGAGAAAATACCGCTAACTTGGCGCTCTGGTGCTGTTTGATCATCCCAAAAATACGTCTCGAACCCATTCGTGGTAAAAATCATCGGGCGGCGACCTGTGGAACGTTGAAGGCAATCTGCATAAAGCTTCGCTTGCTGAAAACCAGTTTTAGGGTCTTTGGATGTGCGCTTGGCCTCAATAATAGCCAGAGGCAGCCCATCCCTTCCATATAGAACGTAATCGGCATAGCCTTTCTGTTCCGAATTCGGCATTCCTTGCAGTTCGACTTCCTCTTTCACATCCTCGCCAAACACCCAGCCCAGCAGCTTCAAATCAACATCGATATACTTCTTCCGAGTTTTGAACTCGCTAATATCCTCTGGCGTAAATTGACGCTCTTCTTTATGTAACGATTTCTCGGCCGTAAGCCGATCACTCATCGCAGCAATCTGAGCACGCAAAGCTTCGATTTCCGAGTCTTTTTGCTCAATCAGACTGTCCTTCTCTTTAATTTGGGCCACGTCCAGGACGACTTTCTCATCGGGAATGAGTTCTTCGCGAAAAGACCGCTCCTCGTAACGACTGCCATAACAATAGTCCAGCCACTGGACAAATTCAAACAGGGAAGCCAGTGACAAGATCGCATCACTGCGATGAACAGTCCGATCTGTATGTACTGCCAAATTTCCAAGTTTAATGATATAAGGCAACTTACCCCAGGTCTGTGAATCCACTGCGAATCGAAAAGTAGGTTCATGAATAAGGGACTGCAGGTTATCCTTATACGGCATGCTGATGGTATTATCCGCAGAATATACCCATTTCACAGCCAATTCCAAAGCCTTGCGGCTGCCCACCGCCGCCATGGCGGGAGAGGTGGACAGCACACGTTCAGCTTCAATACAAGCACTTGCGAATAATTTATATTCAGGTTGACCTTGCAAGAAACCAAAATTGGCAGGCATGTTGTTCACCTCTCCTTCATGCTAAATAACTAGTCGTCTAGTCGTCGAAATATTGACTCATCAAACTGTCAAACAGCTGTTGCGTTTCGTCGATCGCTTGTCTAACAAGCACCTTCTGTTCCTCGATTTTAGTGACGATGTTGGCGAATTCGTTTTGGAGCTCGAGGGGGGGGATATAAATTTTAATGTTACTCAATTCCTTGGCATTTATATTTGCCATCCCTACTATTGATTTCGCCATTTGATACAGCAATTTTTTTCCATATAAGGAATTCAAAAAGCCAGATATAAACTCACTATTAGCTCTCTGATTAGGTGTTAATTTTATCAAATAACCAGCATACGCCATTGGTGTATTTTCACGGTATACTGCCGTTTTTCCTACAAGTTCCTTACTATTTGTCCGGTTAAACAAGAGTTCTCCCTTGTGGACAAGGTACTTTGCAGTTTCTTTTTCATCCAGATCGATATATTTCAAATCTGAAAAATCCATAGTACCGCTATAAGTGATATTATTCATTCTCAAGATAGGATACTTCGTCTCTTTTGTTGTAGCCTTTTTACTAGTCCCGTACTGTAGCTTTTCAGCCAAATCCTTAATTCCCCCTTGTTCCCACCCCTTATCATTCGTAACCGGATCTCCGAACATCTCGTAAAAAACAGACTTAATCAATTCATCTAGTTCAGCTAGTTGTTGTTTACGCATAGCAAGCAGTTCAGCAGCCGCATCCATGGTTGTAGCTATTTGTTGTTGTACTTCTAATGGGGGGAGGGGGATTTCAAAATCTAACAAGGTCTTTTTTGATATTGATTTAAATGTACTACCAGTTCCCTTTAATTGTAGTTCTTTATTTTTCGCTTTTAAAACGTAATAGATATACTTATTATCGCTAATCTTTTCATTAGACTGTATCGAGGCTAATCCTCGCCCGATACAACAGATTTCATTTGAAATATTCAATGCACCTATTGGTGCTCTGACAGAAATTAAAACCTCACCAGCGTTAGCAATTTTGGTTGGCTTACTACAATAGTATCTTGTTTCAGGATGTATATCACCAAAATCAGCGTTACCTTGATAAAAGGGTATTCCTTCACCAACCTGATTATAATATGATGAATCCGGTGACTGTCCCATATTTATAGTGCTGACATCCCCCAACCGAACCTTCTCCCACCTACTCACGGATAAGCCCCCTCAACTCCTCCATTTTCGAGGCAATGCTAAGGTTTAGCTCATCTAGGCGATCCAGAATGACCTCAGGAGCATCATACTCTACTTTCTCATAAACAATTTCTTTATAGCGGTTAATAGACAAGTCATAATCATTCTCTACAATCGCTGACTTATCAATCAGGAAGCTTTGCTCCGTCGGTTTGCGATCTGCTTCTGCATCTAGATGATGGAATCGGTTTATAATATCCGGAATATCGTTGGCTTCAATTGAGGAACGTTTGTCATCCAAGGAAAACCCGTCCGCCTGCATATCATAAAACCATACTTTATCCGTTCCGCCTGCATCAGTTTTTGTAAAAATCAGAATGGCCGTGCTTACGCCCGCATAAGGCTTGAATACTCCACTTGGCATGGAGATCACAGCTTGAAGCTGGTGATTCTCTACCAATTCTTTGCGCAGAGATTTATGTGCCTTAGTTGCCCCAAATAAGACGCCATCCGGTACAATACAAGCGCTGCGGCCACCTTTTTTCAGAATTCTCAAAAATAAGGCAACAAACAAAAGCTCCGTCTTCTTCGTATTGCAGACTGTCTTCAGATTGTCATGAATGCTCTCTGCATCAACCGTACCCGTAAACGGCGGATTGGCGAGAACTATATCGTATTCGGAAGTTATATCGTTTTGTTTGGAGACACTGTCCACATAATCAATATTCGGCTGATTAATCGAGTGGAGCATCAGGTTCATGGCAGACAAGCGCAGCATTGTGCGGTCCGTATCAAATCCAGAAAACATGCCTCCGGCAAAATGATCCCACTGTTCACTGGTCATCTCGGCTTCATACTTCTCCCGAATGTATTCCGCCGAAGAAATAAGGAATCCGGCAGTTCCGCAAGCGGGGTCGCAGATTTTATCATCCGGCGTTGGTGCAAGGAGCCGAACCATCATATCCCGGATATGCTTGGGTGTTCTGAACTGCCCGTTCTGACCGGAAGTTGCCAGCTTGCCGAGCATATACTCATAGAGATCACCCTGCATGTCCAAGTCTTTAATGTCATGTTCGTAGAGTTCATCGAGACCTGTAATAATCTTTTGCAGCACTTGTGGCGTAGGAATGAGGAACATGGCATCCTGCATATATCTTGAGAATGCCGTCTCATTAGCCCCGTTCAAGTTCTTAATATATGGAAAAACTTTCGTTCCAACGATATCAAAAATCTCGCGCGGATCCTTGTTCTTGAACTTGCTCCAGCGCATGCTCTGACCCTCTTCGTCTAATGGAAAGATTCTGGGCATCGATGCTCCCATTAGCGCCTCGGTCTTTTCATTTTCCAGCTCTTTTTCATCCAATGAACGGATAAACATCAGGTACGTAAGTTGCTCAATAACCGTGAGTGGATTGCTGATTCCCCCAGCCCACATATCCGACCATATTTTATCGATTTTATTGCGTACTTCTCCTGTTAGCATGTATTATCTCCAGTCTCCTTCATCAAGTAATGCCACTTAGATTAATTATACCTTAGTTTCATATGAACGGTGATAAGCAAGTCTCGGTAGTCCCAATTTCCTATTCCGTATATTGTGATATATACATAATTTCGACAAACACCATACATATCCTTCCATAGAACCAAGAAACGATTTTAAGCAATAACAGATTAAATCGATACCAAATATTCATTTAATATAGGCTAAGGAATCAATTTAAAGTAATTGCCATTAAATTTTTTCAGACTTCTGTATAATAACAAAGGTCGGCCGACAATCAGGGAAATACTCCCACAAATAATTATATCGGAGGTCTCATGAATGCATCGTATGAAAAAGTTTCTATTGTCAATTATGTTTGCTATTATCCTTAGTTCAAGTATCTTGGCAAATGCAAATGCTTCAACATCCACCTATATTTCAGCTCAAACAGACATCACTGAAGATGAATACGATAGACGCTTGAAGGAAGGATATGAAGCTTATTATAAAGAGTTAAGAGAAACAAACAAACTCTCTAAAAATTCAATAACTACTCAAAATGCAGTAATTAAGAAATTAGTCGAATTAGTCTTTAAAGATCTGGCTAAAAAAGGGGTAGGCGCAACAGCCAAAGCCACCACAAAAAATGTAGTCACAAAAATTACAAAACATGCTATTGAGGAAGCTGTTAAAGATGGCATAACTAGTATCATGATCGATAACTTATTATCTGGAAAAAGCTCAGGAATGGTTGCTGTGGAGAAATTTGATGATACACTAGGGAAATCAAGAGTTATCGTCGATAGAAATAATAGAACAGTAGCGATTCTCGACCCTGTTCATAACACTGTAATTACCATTTATAAAGATAATGATAAATCAATCGAGAATCGCATCAAAAGCGGAAGATGGCTTAAAGGGAAGTGGAATTTTAAATAATAGGTGATTAAAATTATGGCTATTTTATATGATTGCGAAGACAAAAGTACTTACGTTGAAATAAGCTTCATCTACCAGATTCCAGGGGAATGGGAAGGATGCAAGTTCTACCTGAGATACTTCAAACAATCCACATTAATACGTGAAGTTCCTGTAGGCTGGACTAACAAAGTGGTGAAGTTATTGCTAAATCTACTGGCCAAATTCCCTATACCGGAATATGAAGGCTATTTCTCCCACTACGAGAAGCATCTTGAACTGAAGTGGATTTATGAAAGTGCAACTGATCAGTATTTGCTTATCTTTCTTGACTTAGGAACTGTGTTCCCCCTAAAGGTCACGAAAGACGGTCTCAAGCAATTTGGACTGGATATCGCAAATGAGTTTGAAGCAGCTCCGAAAAGGTAAGCTACAGGGATTACAACTCCATACTGGTGTATCTTTAATAAAGACCAAGTGTTAGCACACTTGGTCTTTACAATTTGCTTAGATAGAATTCCTTCTAAGTCATTCATGGATGAGAACCCACCTTCAGCTGCAATCCTGAGATGGTTTTTTACTTTGTATTCCCTTCTGTAAAAAACACAGCACCCTCCCGCAGGAAAATGCTGTGTCTTACGCTTTTTACCCCTAAACTACTCTCAAACCAACTTCACCAAATGGTACTTCTTTTTTCCTTTGCGGACGATGATGAAGCGGCCTTCGATGGCCAGGTCGACTGTGATTTCGAACTCCAGCTCATTGACACGCTCGCCGTTCAGCGAGATTGCGCCGCTGGTAATGTCCTCGCGTGCTTGGCGTTT
This sequence comes from Paenibacillus lentus, assembly GCF_003931855.1. Lineage (NCBI taxonomy): Bacteria > Bacillati > Bacillota > Bacilli > Caryophanales > Paenibacillaceae > Paenibacillus > Paenibacillus lentus. The sequence goes on from NZ_CP034248.1 coordinate 4,790,254, forward strand.
TGATGGTTCGATGCCTACGTCAACGAGCCAGTCGACGATGTTCTTGGATTCCTTGGCCGCTTCGAAGGTCGGCATTTCTTTGAAGCCTTGTTCGATTTCATCGGCGGTCAGTGACTTTATATCCCTACTGAAGAGAGCTGCCGTAATTCTCTTGGCTTGATCCAGCGCTTCCTCACTGTGCACGAATCGGGTCATTTCTTCGGCCAGCGTAATTTGCGCTTCGCGCTTATGCGGCTCGGTCTGTACCTTCTCAGCCAGCGCGTCGATCGCTTCTTTATCCAGGAAGGTGAAATACTTCAGATATTTGACGACATCACGGTCGTCGGTATTCGCCCAGAATTGGTAAAACTCGTACGGCGTCGTTTTCTTCGGATCAAGCCAGATTGCGCCACCGGCTGTTTTGCCGAACTTCGTGCCATCGGCCTTCAGCATTAACGGAATCGTTAAGCCGAACGCTTGGGCTTCCGGACCTTCTTTTTTGCGGATGAGATCCAGCCCACTTGTGATATTCCCCCACTGATCGGAGCCGCCCACCTGCAGCTGCACATCCTCTTCCCGATACAGATGCAGGTAGTCCATCGACTGCAGAATTTGATACGAGAACTCCGTGAACGAAATCCCGCTATCCAAGCGGCTTGCTACGACATCTTTGGCCAGCATCGAATTGATGCTGAAATTTTTTCCGTAATCCCGCAGGAAATCAATTACGTTCAATTGGTGCGTCCAATCGTAGTTGTTCACCAATCTCAGCTCATTGTCCCCATCGGTCATGAACAGCTTCTTCATTTGCGCGGTTAACGCTTCTACGTTAGCCTGAACTTGCTCCAACGTCTGCAGACTGCGCTCGGATTGACGCCCGCTCGGGTCACCAATCGTTCCAGTTGCGCCGCCAATGAGAATGACAGGCTTATGCCCTGCCAATTGAAATCTTTTCAGCACGATAAAAGGAATCAAATGCCCAATATGCATGCTGTCTCCCGTCGGGTCCACCCCACAGTACAAAGAAATCGCCTTCTCCTCGGTCAGCTTACGGAGTCCCTCCGCGTCCGTCTGTTGATTAATCGCTTCGCGCCATTCCAATTCATCGATAATATTCAACCTATTCAGCTCCCTATATTCCATAAAATAAAAAATCGTCCCCTAGTCCAGATTAGACTACAGGGACGATTAAATTAACCGTGTTACCACCCAAATTGTACGATGATTATTCATAGCCGGCCAGCTTCATCATACCACTCTCAGCTCAATATCGTGAGCCAACCCGCTTGGCATTACCCAAGATACTCCGGAGTGTAATTCGCAAGGGATCAGTAATGCTGCCAGGTTCCATCCACCCCTGGCTTTCTGGTAAGCAGTGACTGCCCGCTACTTTGCTCCATCATCGTAATTCACATATAAGTTTACAGAAAGTATAGTGAATTGATTTTCGATTGTCAAATGTATTTTTCCCCTGAAATGAATTATAAATCTTTGGTTATCATGATCTCCATTTCCTTCTGCTGACGCTTGCGAAAAGATTTCCGACCTCTTGCCCACTCTTCTATTAAGATAATCAATCCAATAACAAGTAATACACTATACGCAATCTTACTTTCAATTCTGCTGGTTATAAACATCCATGTGACCAACGCAGTGAACAATAGAGGTACGACGGCACCAAGTATGAAACTATTTCTGCTAGCCATAAAATACTGAAACGCTGACATACCAACAATGATGAAAAATACAGTTAAATCCGGCATCTATATCCCTTTCCTCTCCGCATTATATTTTTCGATAATAAGTCGCGCATCTTCTAATGTTATACGTTCCTCAATGGCCAGTTTCTTAACGAAATTAACCAATGGTTGTGATTCATCATCCTGGACTAGCTCGATTTTTTGAATTAATCTGTCCAATCGTATGCGAACAGTCGGATAAGAGACCTTATATGCTTTTGCAAGATCCTTCAAGGAACCAGAATTGATTATGAACTTGCGCATAAATTCGATATCTTCTGAGTCTAAGGATAAAATCCACGAAGGTATATTCCGCTCTACCATCTTTTCTCCCCCCTTGTTCCCAAGGATAACCAAAAAATCAACAAAAGTAAATAGTATTTTCATTTATTTTTTAATTTTATTAAAAAAACTTTAATTTTATTAATATAGTAGATACAGGAATATGATCCTGAGAAAATGGTGTATGGCACCTTTATGGAGGTAAATGTTCAAATTGAAGCTGATATTTTTAAGCTTTGAGTATACAGAAGCAACGTAAGAAGAAATTTTGAAACGGAGAGGAAAACGAAAGGTTCTAGCCTGAAAAAGTAATTTCCAGTTAATATGATACGCGAGGGGCTTTGTAAGCCCCTCGATTGTTAAACGGTTGCTAATCCTCATTGGAAATCTGTTAGCCTAATTGCTGATCACTGTTAACATTCCATGAATGGAATTAAACGCGGTTATGTACACTGTGGAGGGACCCCTTAGATTACTCAGATTACTCAGATTCCTTAGATCCCTTAGCATCTTAGCACTTTAGCTTTCTATCCCCTACTAACCCGACTGCTGCCCGTCAATCGCACATAACAATACGCTAGCGGCAAGTCCAAGACGGCGATCAAGCGTATGTGACGGATCGCTGGAGAAATCTACATTGATTTTCGTGACAAATGGGTTGAAATTCTGCTTAAAAGTACTAATCGTGCTGCCATTCATTTCTACACTATAAGTCTGCGGGATCAAGTTGGTCAGGAATCGGCGCAGTAATGCAAACAGCCTGTTATCCTCCTTAATCCGACCGATTTCAGCCTCGGCGGCATTTTGAATAACCCATTCATCCTTCAAAATGGACTTCATGCCTTTTCGCCGCAGGCTTCCGACATGCTCACCTGTACGCGCATCGTGCACATCATAAGTAGCAGAAAAATCGATTACACTACGCGCCTTGATCGTCAGCAATTCCTCGCTCATACTCTCATCGCTATAAAGCCGAATGTCCTCCTTGAGCTTAAAAGCCTTCATTTGAGAGAACATAATCAGCTCCTCATTATTGGCATTATAAATGTGAAACTTGGCTCCCAGTACGGAAAGCACCTTTTTTCGAACTAAATATTGATCGTAACCAAATTTATGATCCACTTTTCCTATTAACCTCCTATGAACTTTGATTATTCTATCATACGGCAAGCTAGAGGCACTGTATATAGAAGCGGTTTAATAATTACCAAGCTAATCCAAAAGAATGTTCACCACCGGTGGACTTTTCTCGCCGAAATGTTTTTTAAATAGTGGACACCCGGGTAACATCCTCAATGACCTGATGACATCTATATCTAGCATTTCATTCTATAAAAATCACAATATGTAGTTTATTCTATGACTTGGTGATGATCTCCTGAGTGTCCACCTTTGTATGGACATTTATCTTGATTTGTCCGCACTGATCGTACAATCCCTTATCAATCATTCCTCTTATCAACCATTCCTATGGAACAAAGCAGCAACAACAACAACTCCCCATCCCGCCGATACACATTCCTATATCCCCAAATTTCAAATACCACGAATGAGAATGCCAACGAGTGTTAATACCAACAAGCGATAATGCCAATGAGTGCTAACTCAGCAAAAAAACTGACCACCACGAGATTCCGTGACAGTCAGTCGGTCAATCAGTTTTAGTCCGCTCTTTTCATTCCAGCTCAGCCCAGCTAAGCTCGATTCGATTCAGTTCAATTCAACTCAATTCAATTCAGTTCAGTTCAGTTCAGTTCAGTTCAACGCAATGTAAATATGGATTTCGGCATTGTCCATGTCTCCGCCGCTTTGATATTCTTCAAAATCACTGCTGAATTTTCTATCGAGCTCCATCGACCACAGCTTCGTCCAAAATTCAGCCACCGCCTGCTGTACATGCCCCCGCACAATAAACTTGGCATATTTCCCCGCAGGTATCGTATTTACACGCACCCCTGCATTTACATTTGCGTTTGGGTTTGGGTTTGCATGTGCATGTGCATTTATATTTACATTTACATTTGTATTTGGATTTGTATTTTCATTTGTATCTGTTTCTGTTCCCTCTTCTGCATCCTCACCTGCCTTTGCCCCTGCTGCTGCTCCTACTTCTCCTTCCGCTTTCTCTTTTACTTCTGCCCCTGTAGAGCCTTCAACCTCACAGCAGACCATCACATCATATGTGTCGTTATCCCCCATCTCATAGTTAGTATACAAGCCAATGCTCTTATCATTCTTCTTACCAGGTATAGAGTCATAAATTCCCTCCTGATAAAACTGCTGCCAGAGCTCCCCTATACTTCGGCTCATATTGGGATCACTGTTGCTGGTTCTGCTCCGCAATCCTGCGACCGTTTTTTCCTCTACATGCACGATTTCATAATTCATATGCTATACCTCTTTTCATATAATATTGAGGTCAGTATAGCAACACTAATCAGACAACAGTATGTCATATTATGTGGGCCAGCTTATAAATATTTTCGCAAACTCGCCTCCAGCTTTCTCTTAATGATATTTCGAACATGCTCAGGTTCTATAACCTCTGCATCATTCCCGTAAGACAATATGTAACCGTACACCCACTCATCCTCGATATAGTCCACCTTGACCATAAAGCTCCCGTCTGCATTTTTAGCTATACTGCCCTGATCAAATTCGTCAAAAACCCTGTAGGCCATTCTAGACTCAATTTTTAAAACAAGCCTCACCGTTCTATGGCTAACGTCCAGAGAATCGCTATCGCTCCAACTCTCCCTCGGAATCTCTCTTGTAAAAGTTTCTTCCGAGCAGGTTAGATTTTTGATTCGGGTCACTTTAAACAATCTATAATCATCTTTCAAACGGCAAAATCCGTAAATATACCAGCCCTGCCCTTTAAAAATCAGCTTTACAGGCTCCATGCTTCTCTCTGTTTTTTCTCCATAAGAGCTATAATAGTCAAAAGTCACTACATTTCGATTTAAAATCGCTGTTTTCAGCGAATTGAATTTTTCCTGGTCCGCATAGTTAGAGCCCCACCGGGAGAAATCGACATCAATCCAACTCGTGGAGTTTTTATTAAAAATCGCAGCAAGCTTATTCAGCACGGGCTCAACCTCTGGAACATTCAAAGCATTCAAGCCTTGAAGCGATGAGAGAATATCTATTTGCTCCTTGTCTGACAGCAGCGATTTACCTAGCACATATTGGTCAAGCAGGCGAATGCCTCCGCCTTTTCCCTTATTCGTATATACGGGTATTCCCGCCGCGCTCAGGGTATCGACATCGCGATATATCGTTCGCGGGGATACTCCAAACTGCTCAGCTAATTGTTTAGCGGTTACCTGTCTTTTAGCTAATAAAATATAGACAATTTCAAGCAGCCTGTTGATCTGCACCTTTACCACCCCAACCTATTTTACCAAAACTTTTCTGTTTCATTCTGTAACCGAGGATATACTATCACGTATAAAATATAAACATACTCAGTCAATCAACCATAGAAATTGAGGGAACACAATAATGAATGAGGAAATTGCGGTTCAAGCCGATACATGGTATCGAAAGGCTGAGCAGAAGGCAGTTCAGTACTTGGCATCTCTTCAAAAACGGGTTATGGAGCAAACGGATCTGCAAACCCTGACAAACGACTTTCAATGGTGGAAAAAAGGCCATGTTCATCACTTCTGGCGTTCTTTGCTTCCACGCAGCAGCAAGTCGGCCGATACTTTAGGCTATCACAGATATATTAGCTGGCTAAACCGTACAGGTAAACTGGAGGATTACCTGGATCGGAGCATTTCTTATATTTATATGCGCGATTTGGGCAAGGCGCTCGATTCTCCCGACACCCAAGTCCGTATAAAGCAAACTATGTCAGATGTGAAAAAGCTTTTGCTTCGCTCTACCGACGCGGCTTCAGGTGACCAGCCTGATTTTATGAACTTAGCTGGACTTTATCGATGGTCACAAAAGGAAAGCATTGAGGACGCCGTCATTTGGCTTATCGACAAGCTGAACCAAGTAGCCTCGCATATCCCCAAGGGAATGAACGCGGAGCACGCTCAGCGAAAATTGATGAAGATCATTATCGGGGTAGTTCTTCATGTCATGGATGACATGGACGATAATACACTGTCTGATGAGCGATCCAGGCGGCTGGATGAAGCAATTCGACTCGGTTACTCCTATGGTCTGACCTATCCTTTTATCGACGATCTTCTGGATTCCGAAATTCTAAATGCCAGGGAGAAGGAACAATATTCTCAGATGATCAGAAGCGCACTGCTGACCGGCTCTGTTCCGAAGCCTGGAAAATGGAATGAAAAACATACAGATTTCATCCATTACGTTTATGCGGAGCTGCGAGATGCTTTTGAGTATATTAAGAGTTATCAGCGCCCAGAAGCCATAAATACTTTTTTCGAGCAATCCTATGTATTTTTCCATGCTCAGGATTTGGACCGGGTAAAAAATCTCAACAATTCCACCTACACCAACGAGGAGCTCTACCTGCCGGTTATTTTAAAATCCTCTTCTTCCCGCTTGATTGTCCGTTCAGTGATCAGTGCAGACGAGGATGAGGGCTTTGAACAGCGAACATTTTATTATGGGATCTACAACCAGCTTGCTGATGATTTTGCGGATATATTCGAGGATATGAAGACCGGAGCGGTAACGCCCTACACCTATTATTTAAAATACCGCGGACAGCGTGCGGAGCTGATTAATCCTTATGAATTATATTGGACGGTCATATCCTATCTAATTGATAACGTGTATCATTCCAATGCCAAAGCCCGTGAGGTTATCCTGAACCGTGCTATTAACGGCTTGAAACGCTGCAAAAATCGCCTCGGCAAGGAAAAATACACCGAAATCATGGACATCTTCGCCACCGGAAATCCCGAGTTCAATCGACTTGTCCAACGTATGGTTGAGCAGGCGGACGACGTGGATTTTCTTGACAAGCTGCTTCGGGATCAGGTCGTGACTGCCCTGAGGAACAGCCGCAAGGAGAAGGAGAGCTTTATCGATACAATCCATTCTGTCCGCGATCAGCTCAATGCACAATTGCAGATACGTAAATCGGGCGAAATTTCTACGGTCACCGAATCGCTGATTGATGCTGCCAACTATAGTCTCCAAGGCGACGGCAAACGTCTTCGGCCCATCTTGACCTGGGCCATGGGCGTGAACGAATATGGACTGCCAGCTGCGGCGATCATGCCGCTTCTGAAATCATTGGAATATATGCATACGGCATCTTTGATTTTCGATGATTTACCGTCGCAGGACAATGCCTCTACCCGCCGGGGGCAGCCGACGCTGCATCAAATCCATGACAGTGCCACCGCGGAATTGACGGGGCTCTATTTGATTCAAAAAGCCGTTGAAGAGCAGTCGTCCTTAAGCGAATTCGATGCTGCATCCGTTCTGGCTTTGATCCGATATTCATCCCAGAAGGCTGGCGAAATCTGTATGGGGCAGGCGATGGATTTGGAGGCCCGTGGAAAAGCACTAACGCTAGAGCAATTGAATACGATCTGTTTTTATAAAACAGGGGCCGCTTTTGAAGCCTGCCTCGTGATGCCCGCCATACTTGCTCAGGTTCCTGAGACGGAAATCGCGTCTTTGAAAAAATATGCCTACCATGCAGGCATCGCTTTTCAAATCAAGGACGATTTGCTGGACTCCGAAGGCGAAACGAGCTTATTGGGAAAGCCCGTTCATCAAGATGTGGAGAACAACAACTCAACATTTGTCACCCTCCTCGGCCATGAAGGGGCCCGAAGAGCAATGTGGGAGCACTATTGCCTGGCCATGGAAACCTTGAACGAACTGCCGCGCAGTAATGTTTTTCTCAAGCAAATATTGAACTATATGGTGAGCAGGGAAAAATAAAGGAGGAGTGAGTGACCCACGGTTTGTTGGCCAACCTGACGAGTGGGTCACTTCTTTTTTCTACTATCGAGCCCCAACCATTCGAACAAACACCTTATCCGCCTCAGCAAAATCAAATGAGTTCAACTCGCCCTTCTCGACCCAGCGGTACTCATCATGATCGACTAATATCACTTCACCAGCCTTATATTTGGCCTTCCAGGCCAACAATCTAATATGCACCTCTCCATACCAATGATCGTTTACGCCTAAATATTCATAAGGTTCGATTTCAATATTCATTTCCTCCATCAATTCTCTGCGGAGACACTCCTCGCCTGATTCGCCAGCTTCGATCTTCCCGCCAGGGAATTCCCATAGTCCTGCCTGAGATTTTCCTTCTCTCCTCCGCGCGATCAACAGCTGCCCTTGCTTATTCTCAATTAAAGCTGCCGCCACTTGTATCATCTAGTTCCACCTCATATCCATCCTTTGCCCCATTGGAGCAGTTTCGTAATTTTAATGCGTCACCATCGGACGAAAATCATCCCGGCTGGAGAGATCGGCATGATACAGTACAACGTCCCCGTCCTTCAGCTGATAGGTCACGCCGAAAGCATCCTGCACACTGCGGGCAAAGCCCTCCATCTGGTGCCATTGGTTCATCAGCGGACCATGGATATACTGCAAATGCGGCTCATTGATCTTGCCCGCCTGTACCGTCTCCAAATTAAAATTGACCACAATATACCCCTGCTTCAAAAAAATCGGCGACTTGTCCGTCAGCCCCCGGTGGGTGCGTCCATACTCTGCAACATTCGTCCCGGCTTTCACCGCATACAGATCCGCAGGCAGACTGTACTCGCCATACCATTTCTGGACTGCGGCGTTAACCCGGCTCAGATCAACCCCTGCGGGGATGTTCGTCTTCGGCCCGATAAGAGTACGCACGCCTTCAGGCAGACGCAGTAGGCTGAGGCTGCCGACCATAGTCTTGCGTTTCGCAGCTATGTTGACGTAATGATTCACGAATTGCGCCCGCCCAATGGTTGCAATCTGGCCGAAATTATATTCATGGTCATATTTATACAGCGCGGTATCTGTCAGCTCCTCGAGCGTGACATTGCGCAGACGCTCGTTTAGTATGACGTACCGGGTCACCTCGTCACTGGGCGAGCCTACTTTCACATAGCTTTTGCCGCTCTTATGATAGTACAGGTCCACAGGCGTTCGCGACCCGTCTGCCGCGCTAATAAAATAAAAGCTCGGCGTAATCTTAATTTCATCCTGCTGTGAAAACATATTGCCTCTGGTCTTGAGATCGAATTTAAAATGATACCCCGTCTTAATCGCCGCGTTCTTATATAAGGGATGACTTCCCGGGCGAATCGGCAAGGTATACTGGGGCATTATTCCCCGAGTTGCCCCGTCAATACCACTGAGCCCCACCCAATAAGAGGTTCCTGTTGGAATGCTGCTGCCCTTGGCCATGCGAAACACTGTCTCCCAATTATAATCGGCAATATCCGTAATGCGGAAATCATAGATTCGTCCAATGACATCTACCGCTACAGTGTCATATGCGATGTGATGCGTTAAATCAAGATTAGCCTTATTTTGGTAACTGGCCCCGGAAGGAGTATTGTGGGCAATCGTCCGGAACTCCACCTCATAGAATCCTTCATCGACCCATACCGGGAGGTAAAAAGTAAAAACCTCCTGCGATTTCTCTACCCTGATCCATGTATTTTTCGGATAAAATTCACTCTTGGAATCGTTGTAAACATCGAATGGGAATCTCACCTGTTTGCTGCCGATGTATTTCAAGTAATTGCGATGACCATAACCCGTGTAATTGGCATGCTGTCCTGCGTTCGGGAGTTCAATCGTAAACGGCCGATCCAAGATCATAGCGGAACGTCCTGCTGCGGGTTTCGTTTTCTGGTTATGAGCCTGGTCATCGGACACAGCCGGATAAATAACTACAGGGGTATGTACGGTAACTGAATTGATGCCATAGATCGGATAATTCTTCTCTCCGGCTCCGCTAACCTCCGAATAATATATCGTTCCGGTGCTAGGCTGATTTGCACGATTCGTCTTTGTCATGGGGATGATGTGCCCGGAGCTATACAGAATATTATCCCCTGTCATGGGAGCCGTAGGTATTGCGGATGGGGCTGGACCGCTGCCTGTCGTTTCTGCACCGCTCATAAGCGTCTGGTTATTGAAGGTGAAGGTATCATTGCGTACCCGAACACTCACGGCCGATCGAGCGGCTGCTTCTGGATCCCCGTCGTGGCTGACGCTGATGCTCGGAATAGGGGAGGGTTCGTAGCGACTGGTCTCTGCTGTGGCATAATAGGGCGCATTATACCCGTGAGGTGGTATCTTGATGCCGTTAGCCTCAAAAGCATAGTTTTGCAAGGCGGCTTCTTTAAGGCGATACACCTCGACTTGAGAAATCGTCCAGAAGGAGTAATCCTTATCCACCTGAACCTGAACGGTGGAAGGTTGGCCGGGCTCCTCGTCCGGAGGCGGTGGGGGCGGCATGACGGTAACATCTACGGTAAACGTACACTTGCCCGTCATTTGTTGATATCCATATTTATGTAAATAATTCTTCGTCCACACATTGCCGTAGAGACTTTCTGTCGTCGGGATGCCATCGAACACATTAAACCGCTCACTCCCCCGAGAATCTGCCTTAATGACCGCGCTGACATTCGGGTTAAAATCTTCTCCGGTCATGGTTCTGCTTGGAGAGGGGGATGTACAGGCTACGCCTGGTGGTGGATCCGTCGTTGTTGGCGGAGTTCCCTTGTAATATAGATTTAGGTAATATATCGGAAAGCTTCCATCGTACGTAAAGCCCATGGGATCACCATATAAAAGCTCTCCCGGATTCGGTGCCGCTGGAAGTGACCCGCTCGTGCCTTTCGTATAATACTCATATTTATAAGTTTGCGAATTCGGTGATGGAAAAAAAGAATAGTGTTGATTTAATTCCAGCGTTTCCTCTCGATCTCGAAACCCATCTACACCGTCCAGAGACTGTCCGCTTGTCGTATAATGCTTAATTACAGCTTTGCCTTCGGTAGGCTCTAGTTCTATTTCAATTAGAATAGGAAAGAAATATCTCAAGCCCCGAACTCCATCTACGAGTCCTGAACCACCTTCATTTGTAATATCTACTGGTCCTGTGTGTGCGGTTAATACTCCATCTGGAACTCTTATTGTGAATTGAACAGATTCCGTGTTCATTCCAGTTACTCCTTCTCTTATAGGAGTATAACTAATACTAGCTGTTTCTTTTCCTAAAACCCACGTTTTTCCGTACCTAGAATTTTCATATAAATATTCTGCACCTGTTAGATTACTAGGAACCCCAGTAATCGGTAGATTTAGCATGGGGTTAAACTTACTAATTTCAACATTTGTTATTTTTCTGCCAGGAAAATCAAAAGAATATAGCCAATTTAACTCCTTGCCGACCATGTCAGGTTTTCCATCTGAAGTCCACTGACCATTGGATCGTTGCCATATATCATGATACATTTCTGCTACAAAGTAATGTTTGTTCGGATTATCTTTATCCGGAGTTGTTGATAAAGTTCCTGCGTTAGTTATATCAAAGAAGATATTAATTAATATTAGCCCAAATACTCCCCCACTCAAAATCCATTTAAATTTCTTCATCTTTTATTCCTTCTAGTTAAATGGATTTTCGAGAAGAAATATTGATTTACGAGAAAGACCACTGAAACCAATAAAATCTGCTTGCTTGATAGTAAATTGAGCATAATTTGTATCTTTAATCAAAATCTCATCAATTGATTGATCTGTACGATAATTTTCTGTATATGTTTGATCAGGATTTTTTATTCTCATTGCTTCAATTGGGCCACGTACACGTGCTCCTTTAGTATCGGAGGATAAATAATATATTCTGCTGAAGGCAGCCGAATACCTTATGCGAAGTCCAACTTTACCATTCTGTCTAATTTTCCAGACATCATATATAACTCTATCCCCAACCTTTAAAGGCAATTGATCATAAGTAAATACGTAGGCATCTTCTTGTCCATCACCATATAACCCACTAATTGGATCTATCATTTTTTTGAACTTGTCCAGTTCTTGTGATTTAATTCCGATCTCTTCAGGAGTAGGAATATCCTTCCCCCCAATCCAGACCCAGTTTCCAACTTGATCCCACTCTACGGTTTCTCCTAGATTTTCGCTTACAAAACGCAATGGCACATAAGTCCGTCCCTTAACTGCTTTGGCGGCTGTATCCATCGTTACATTTTGGCCGTCAACTAAAGCTGTCTTACTTCCCAAGGTTAGTACAATAGACTTGCCTTCTTTCACATAAGTCACGGCCTTCCCCCTAAAGTCTACCTCTGCACCTAGGGCTTCTCCGACTCCACGTAGTGGCACCTGAACCCGGTTATTTTCCATAAGCGGATCTCCACCCTGGAATTTTACTTTCCGACCATCTACCAGAACAGTTAATTTGGGAGCTCCAATAACCGGTCCTAGATCTGTAGCTACTACTGTCCCCACGACTTGCAACGAAGAAAACACAATTACCATAGTTAGCAGCGCAGTCATCCATAATTTCAATTTCTACACTCTCCTTATTTTTGTTCGTAAACTTGTATATCTCTCCTCGCTCCCCCTATTTCGCCCTCACAGGACCAAAGACCTCCTTTCAAATGGATAATTTGATAAATTAAGGAATATTTACGGCAAAAAAAAAGCACACCTCTTAATTCGACTCAAGCCGATTAAAAAGGTGTGCCTCACCATAGAATTTGCAGAACTTTCTCTTACTTGTTTAGTATATACAGAGCCGATTAAGTTGTAAAGCCAGTCCTCGCCCATCACCACATACTTCTCTCGATTAACTCGAATACTCTACTCCTCTTATCCTTCTTCTATGCAGCTCTGGAAGCATGACTCCGAGTAGAACGATGATGACGCCTCCCCATTGCAGCGGAGTCACCTGCTCATGAAGAACAAATGAGGAGAGCAGAACGGCAACAGGAAGTTCCGCCGCCCCCAGGATGCCAGCCATTCCCCCACCGATATGAGGAACGCCAATCGCGAACAAAACCGGAGGTATAAATGCCCCGAACAAGCCCAGCAGGAAACCAAACAGCAGCAGTGGACTCCACAGCATGCCATTAAATAAAAATTGTGGTGGAAATAGAATAAACACTAGAACAAGTCCGCCTGTAATCATCCAAGCACTGCGATAGGCGGGATGCACCGACGGTATGGCTTTACCGCTAAATAGAATAAATAGGGTGTAGCTTATAGCCGACAGCAGTCCAAGGGCAATGCCGATCATTGGAAATTCCCCAGTCTTTTGTTCCATAAGGCCCGCGGCAAACAGTGTACCTCCGAGCAGCAGCACGAGCGTTAACAAAGTCATCCCGTTCGGACGCTGCCGCTTGCTTACGGCTTGAACCAGCACACTGATCCACGTAAACTGAAACAGCAGCACAATCGCCAGTGAAGCCGGAATATAACGCAGCGAATGATAATAAAGCAAGCCGGTAATTGCACTCGGTGTCCCGGCTAACATCAGCAGCAATCTTTGCTTCCAAGTGAGCTGTGGCGAACGATTCGATCGATTCGACGACTTTACTGATGTCCGTGACCGTTCCTTCCATCCCGTATATATAGCCAATAGCCAAGCCAAGATACACCCCGTCAAAAGTTGTGTACCTACCACTTCGCCAAGCTGGTAGCCTTGCCCATAAGCGAGGACAACAATGGTTGATAGCACTCCATAGCTGCTCGCTCCAATTAAAACAGATAATAAATACTTCATTTTCATTTCTTTGAAAATCCTCCTTGCCATAAATCAATCTAACTTAGCTACAAACGCAACTTGGCTACAAACGCAAAAAATCCTAACTACGAATAAGAACAAGTCACCATTCTCATTTTCGTAGTTAGGAAGATACGGCTTCCAGTAGAAACCCTCGCTCCGTTCTATCAGTATAGCTCTGCGAGGTTATACGAAGAAGTATGCACTATTTTCATTGCTCATGGGCTGCAGCAACCCACACCATAATAGCCAAAACACATCTTACACGACAAGCAAGCTATCTGTCAACTCCTCAACCCTCCACTTGCTGAATCTGGATCAGATTCGTCGTTCCCGCCTGTCCAAGCGGCAATCCTGCTGAGAGCACAACGGTATCCCCTAGGCTCACATGTCCTGTCTTTAAAGCGCGCTGGATCGCCTTCTCAAACATTTCATCCGTCGTCGATACATGCTCGCCTTGGTACGGAAAGACGCCGGAGAGCAAACAAATCGCGGACAGCACATGCGCATCATGGGTAATCGCCAAAATCGGCGCCTTCGGCCGGTATTTCGATACCATGCGAGCCGTAAAACCACTCTCGGTCGAAGTGATGATCGCTTCAGCCTCCAGTTCTAATGAAGCACTCACCACCCCTTGGCTGATAACCTCGGTAATATCGGTTACGTGCCGGACTCTTTTCCGGTTAAATTGCTCCCGGTAGTCTATAGTGGATTCGGCCTGGTGCGCCACTCTAGCCATGGTCTGAACCGACTGTACCGGGTATTTACCGGCAGCGGACTCCCCGGATAGCATGACCACGTCTGCCCCCTGGAGCACTGCATTGTAGACGTCGCTGACTTCAGCACGCGTTGGCCGCGGATTGACCTGCATCGATTCCAGCATATGCGTTGCTACAATTACCGGCTTGCCCGCCAAATTACATTTGTCGATCATTTCTTTCTGCATCACCGGGACATTCTCGACGGGAACTTCCACACCCAGGTCTCCCCGGGCTGCCATAATGCCGTCCGAAGCTTCAATAATGTCATCCAATTCCCGAACGCCTTCATCATTCTCAATCTTAGAAATGATCTGTACGTGACCGGCACCGCGATCATTTCAATTCCCTGTTCCAGTCCAAAGTCGATATGACGGATATCCCGCTCAGTTACACCCGGAAGCGTGGTCCGAATTCCCGGCAAATTTACCCCCTTACGTGGTTTAAGTGTGCCACCACTCTTGATGTGACAGCGAATCTCCGTACCCTCAACCTCGATGACATCGAGTTCAATCAGGCCGTCATCGATTAAGATGCGATCGTTTTTCTGCACCACTGCGGGCATTTCAGCGTAGTTGACGGAAATCCGGTGCGAATCGCCTTCTATATTTTCAGTCGTCAAGATCAGTTCCTCCCCCGCCATTAATTGACAGGATGCTTCCTTCAGCTTACCGATTCGTACTTCCGGCCCCTTAATATCCATCATAATCGGGATATACGCATCGACCTCCTTTGCGGCCTCACGAAGGTGCCTAATCCGCTCCACATGTTCATCTGGCTCCCCGTGAGCCATATTCAAGCGCCCCACCGTCATTCCAGCTGTAATCATTTCTTTTAACGTTTCTACCGTGTCGCAAGCTGGCCCCAGTGTACAAATGATTTTTGTCCGCAGCATAAAATTCCTCCTTGAATTAAAATGCTTCCCATACTCCTTTGATGAATAAATCACAGTCATGACTACTCATTACCCCAAATTACCTTGTTCCTGCTTAAAAGCTAATCTTTTAATCCACACGCTAGTAAGATGACTTGGTATAATATTTCCCGGAAATATTCATCTTATGTTGGATTTACAAATCATCTGCTAAAAATAAACTAAGTTAACTATAACTTCTTAATACTATACTCACGAAAAATATGCGCTATATCCTCAAGTGAATACTTTCCAGTTACAACATCCAGCGTATACTTTGAACTAGCGTAGCTAATCCAATAGTGATATTTTTTTAAAATAAATGAACTTTTCCTGCAGGTCGTGACTCTTATAGGGGAGTGAGGTGAAGTAATGAACGCCGTTCGATACGTGAAAAAGGCAAAAAGAGGAAACAAAGAAGCGCTCCTTCAGTTAATTCTGGCCGAGAAAGACCAGTATTACAGACTGGCGCTAACCTACATGGGCAATTCACATGACGCGATGGATGCCATGGAGGAGATGATCGTGAGATTATACGAGAACATCAGCCAGCTCAACAAGGAGGAAGCCTTCTACAGCTGGAGCAAAACCATTCTGGTTAACTGCTGCAAAGCCATGCTTCGAAAGAAAGCTCAGCTTATGCTAATGGAAGATGTCAGCATGCACGACGAACTAATAGCGGGGCAAGATTCCCCGCCCAGTGACCCTTATCGGCACAGTGATCAGCAAATAGATATCCAGAAGCTGTTGCTCCATTTGAACGAGCAGCAGCAAGAAGCGATTCAATTGAAGTATTGGCATGATCTCGATTATCAGACAATCGCGGAAATCACGAATGTACCTATAGGAACTGTGAAATCTCGGATTTTTCAAGGATTAAAAAAGCTTAGAGAACTCTATGGAGGTGAAATGAATGAATCGCATTGAGGAACGATTAGAGGAACGACTAAAGGAAGAGAAAATGCGGCTAGACTCCGTGACGGCACCCAAGGAATTAGAAACTCGCCTACGAGATGCGCTAAACAAGACGGATTCTCAAAGAGCAAAGCGACGGGTTCCCCCGCTCTGGAAGGCTGCGGCGGTTGCCTTGCTCTTCCTCGTGGTCTTCGGATATCATTACGATGCCTTCGCTTATTACGGCAAGAAGCTGCTTGGTTTTGACGAGTTAATTGGCGGTTCACAGCTGCAAGAGCTCAATGAGCAAGGCCTGGGACAACTCATAGGTAAGACGACTAAGCTAGAAAACGGAACTGTAGTCACGATCGATGGAATTATGGCGGACGCCAATCAATTGATTATGTATTACACCTTAACGAATTCCAAGGGGCTCGAGAATGACGGCGGTGAGATTTTTAGAGCTTCAAGAATAACTGGTTTTCTAACAAACTCCTATGTGCAATCCGGCACGTCCATCATCAATGAAGAGCATACCGAGATTAAAGCCATGAGAACGTTCGAGCCAGTGAATCCCTTCGCCAAACAATTAACGTTACACTACCGGGAACAACTCCCTGGCAATCAAGAGAAAGAGGGTAGTATTTCGTTTCCATATGATCTAAACAAGGCAATGAATACGGAAGTTAAACAATCGATCAGAAAGACCTTTAAAGTTGACAAGGGCGAGATTACGTTTGGATCCATTACAGCCACGCCAACCTTGACCAGCATCAAAGGCTCGCTTCATGTCGAGAATTTCGATAGGGTAAGTTCTGCGTTGAACGACATCGAGCTCATCGCCAATGGGATTCCTGTCAATCAAGTCGGTAGCGGATATGGTACCTCGATTAAGGGTACAAGGTTTGAGCTTCAATACGAACCACTGCCTAAAGAGTTAAATTCATTAGAGCTCGTCATGAAGAAGTTTGTCGGCTATCAACAGCTGGATCAGAGACTGCCCCTCTCTTCGGCTGGCAACGAGCCTTTCTTTTTCTCTCTGGATAGCAAAGAACTTTGGGTGAAAAAAGTGGCCGTCACCTCCCAAGGCGTGGAGATTACGATTGCCACGGATAATGACGTCATGCTGGATGGCGTATCTATAGAAGCTCAGAATGAGATTACCTCGCTACGAACGACTGTAAATCAATTGGATGGCAAGCTGGAAGACGGAACAATTCTGAAGGAGCGCACTTTACTGTTCGATACTTCAGTGATGCCGGAATACCTGCACATTAAAGGGATGCATTACATGAAAGAGTACAATCAAGTGATCAAGATCCCTGTGGACTAACCGCCATTTTTGGCGGTTTTTTCTTTGGTCCGGAGCAAGCCACGTTCATTTTTTTCCAAAAAAAGAGAGAGAGCAAATCTCCCCCTCCTGTATAAAGCCCTGCCGATAGGCGCTACCTTATTCTCGGTGCCTTAGACCGCATCCGATCTGTATTCGTATCTGTTTCTGTTTCTGTTTCTGTATCTGTAACCTTACTCCCTATCGCTTACCTCTTATCCTAGCATGATCTTCTGACCGTTCTTCGCGCTCTCGATCGCCCCAAGCACCATGGCCATGCTGTGGATATTATCACGACTGTCGGTCTCGGCCGCCCGGCCCTCCTTGAGGGCCAGGAACATTTCGTCCAAGCACCCTTCATGGCCCAGTTTGCCATTCCAATTCATAGGCGCTTCAATCCGCACCGTATCACGGATGAACTTCTTCTCCGCATCTGCGTCAGCCGCCACCCCATTCACCAGCACTTCCGCATAAGGCGCATGAATCCCGTCCCAAATGGCTGTTCCCTTCTCGCCCACGATCCGCCAATTCGCCTCCCATGATGTCGGAGCACCTTCCGCGCACCAGGAGCCGCGATAGCTGAATACGGAGCCATCAGACATTTCAAAGATGCAGACAGCGGAAGCATTCCCTTGGTACCATGATCCCGGAGGATTAAATTCATGGCAGTAGACCGACACCGGATCGGCATCTATGATAAACCGGGCTTGGTCGAAGGTATGGATCGCCATATCGAGAATCAGCGGACTCTCCATCACATCACGAAACCCGCCGAAATGCGGTCCAAGAAAAAAGTCTGCATTAATCATACCGACTCTGCCGATTTTACCGGACACAAGCAGTTCCCGGAGTGCACGAATATTCGCATCATATCTGCGGTTCTGCATCACTGACAACGATTGTCCTGTGGCATCCGACACCTCGATAATTTTCCTGGCTTGTTCCATTGTGGCCGCCATCGGCTTCTCGCCAAACACGTGGCAACCCTGCCTCATGGCGGTCGTACTAATCTCATAATGGCTATCCGGAACCGTCACGTCGATCACCAAATCCGCATCTGTATCGGTAATGGCCTGACTAAGCCCCGTATATACACCGCATTCCAGCCCGTATACTTCCCTGATCTTCTCTGCTTGGCTAATATAAACATCAACAAGCCCGACAATAACGACGTCGTTCCGCTTCAGTAGCTCCTTGATCCACACGTTCGACATCCCGCCACAGCCAGCGACCACAAGCCGATGCTGCATAGTCATTCTCCCCACCACCTATAAACCAATGATCCCAAAGTAAAGGAACTGCTCTGTCTACCCTTATACCGGATTCGGCACGAACGCTCCGCCCCGGCACTGCTTCAAGTAATTCAATGCATGTACCTGCCCGGTCATTTCCAACTCATCACGATAGACCGGGTCATGCCAGCCCTCGATATCGATCGTACCTTTATAACCGGCTTGACGTAAAATCGTAATAATATCCGTCCAATTTGTATCGCCGAATCCCGGCGTGCGGTGCCAGACGAATTCCTTCGGACCGTGAATACCGTATTCTTTAACGATATCCCAAGCGATCGTCGCATCCTTGCCATGAACATGAAACACCTTATCGACCCATTTCCGCAGCTGTGGGATCGGATCGATCAGACTAACCATTTGATGGCAGGGCTCCCATTCCAAGCCGAGATTATCGGCTGGAACTTCATTGAACATCCTCTCCCAAGCCTGTGGATTATGAGCAATATTCCAATCTCCCTTCCACCAGGTACCGCCCATATCGCAGTTCTCGAACGCGATTCGAACGCCGCGATCCGCCGCACGCTTGGCGAGCTCCCCAAACACTTCCTTGAACCGAGGCAGCGATTCATCGATCGGACGATCCGTCAAACGGCCGGTAAACCCGCTTACAATATCCGTCCCGAATAAATGCGCGTGATCGATCGCCCGCTCCCAGCTGGCCAATGTATCAGCATTGTCCCCTTCCCCAGTCAGCGGGTTACCGAATACCCCAATACTGGAAATGACCACGCCCTGCTCATCGACCATTTCGCGAACCTGCTTAGCAAGCTCAGCCAAATCAATGCCTCCAGTCGTCTGCCAGAAGGTCAGACTGAAGGACTCAAAGCCATGAGGTAAAATTTGCGGAATAACCCGCACCGCATCCTGCCCGCCAACCAACGTGCCTATACGTAAAAAATGATTGTCGTGTTGCATTTGCCAACCACTCCTATATTGAGTATATTGTGAAGCATAAGCCCATTGTATAATGCATGATGGAATATATCTCTATACAATCTTGTGCTTTTTTGGTTTTATATTGCGGTTAAGGAGCTGCTTGCACATGACACATCCTCAAGAGTTGCGAGAGCATACATATTTTAATGATCCGTCCTATCCCTTTAATCTATTTCGCCTTCGCCAGACACAGCCGCAGAAAGACACTCCTTCATTCTATTTGCATTGGCATGACCATTTCGAAATCCTGCTAATGGTGGAAGGAAGAGCCGTTTTTTATATCGACAGCAAGCCCTATGAAGCGGAGTCCGGCGACATCATCATCGTACCATCGGGGGCATTGCATGCAGGGTACTGCGCTGGCGAAGGTCCGCTGGAATATTATGCCCTTGTGTTTAATGCGGCATTACTCAGTCAGGGGAAAACTCCCGATCCAAAGCATACGCTTTTTATCACACCATACCTGGATGGCGGGCTGCTGTTTCCCATTCAATTAACTCATACCGATGCTTTAAATCTGCAGTATAAGCATATTTTGGAGGAATTGATACAAGAATTCGAAGGCAAACAACCCGGTTATGAGCTTATAATCAAAAGCCAGCTCTACATGCTGCTGACGCTGTTATCCCGCCGTTTCATGCCGGACGAGCAGCAAGGGCGGGCGACTCTGTCCCATAAGCGTAATGCGGATCGCTTTAAGAAGCTGCTGCGGCATATCGATACACATTATGCCGAACCGATTACCGTCTCCGACGCAGCGGCAATGATGAATCTAAACCCATATCACTTCTGTAAAATATTCAAGAAAACGACCGGCTCCACGCTCATTGAATACGTAAACTTTATTCGCATCAACGAGGCAATGAAGCTGCTGAGCAGCAGCGACCTTACGGTAACGGAAATCGCCGGGCAGATCGGCTGCGGCAATCCGAATTATTTTACCAAGCTGTTTAAGCAATATAAGGGCGTCACCCCCTCCCAATGGCGAAGGGAAGCTGCCGGTTTATCTTGATTAGGAACTATAATTCCTGTGAGAGCCGCCAGCTTTAACGATCCCAATAATAAGGGTAAATCCGCTGCTTAATTAACAACCGATTTATTTCTTATAAATTTTCTATGGCCCTGCAAGAAAAAAAGGCAACCTCCCATATTCCATGGGAGCTGCCTTATTCTTTATGCGTCTTGATCAACTCTAAAAACTCTAAAATTATATCCGAAACGGCATCTTCCTCCGACGTGTGAATAAACTTGCTTACCCTGAGAATGTCCCCTTTATAGAGCTCGATTAGCTTCAGTGTGGATTCAACATCATTCTGCCTCGCTTTGTACAGCAGGTTCAGGAACTCATCATCCGGGACAATTCTTTGATCATCTTTCGTTTCCATTTGTTCACCCCTTGCTGACTCATGTTCAACTCACGGGCAACCTCCTGCTCTGTCTTGTCTTGAATATAGATTTTGAAGATAATAGATCTGCCCGTATCCGACGGGAGGGCATTGATCAGCTGTCTTACAACGATTTTGTTATCAGAAGATGAGGCGAAACTGGTTGTGGCAGGTTCCATTCCACCAAACGAACACTCCCGCTTCCGCACGACTTTTGCTCGGTACTGAATCCGCCAGGCGATCCGATAGACTTCTTTCCGGTATTGCTCGTACACGGTTTGTTGTTGTTCCAAAGCTACCTCCCCCTTTCAATATCATCTTCTACCTATAGGGAAAAATGATTATAAACTTCACAACCGAATAATAAGTTTATTTATTGAAATTATAACATTTTTTTCTAGTATGATGGTTGTAAATCCCCCTCTTTATTTTCTCTATATAGTGAAAGGACATTTAAGAGAAAGGAGAGAGCGGTGATGCAGGTTGCTGATATGGTCACACTGATTACAAACGTTGGTTTTCCGGTTACTCTAAGCTTTATTCTGATCAAATATGTGCTGCAAACCATGGGCGAAAAATTGGATAAAATGGACGCCACAATCCATCTCTTAAGCCAGCAGGTAAAAAGTATAGAATCTCGCACGGAAGCTACAAAAACTGCAGATCAAGCTGACGCAAAAACTAAATGAGTCAAACGGTACATGAATCAGAGTTTAACCTACGGATCATCCGCTACACGGGAAGCAATCCCTATCCAGCATCGCTCCAGTTAGGTTGCTTCTTTCCCTTCATCTTGTCTGTAATCTTCCTAATCTGAAAAAATGTCATAGGATACCTGTAAATGGTTGTACCGAAAAAAAGGGCATCTGTTTATACAATTTATGCGCACATGCATCAAATCATTACTCCAGTTTATACTGGTTAAAAGATTAAACGTGTTTTTCCAGTTTTTGTTTCTAAGACTTAACTCCTGAATATCGCACCTGATGACCTCTGAGATTCCAATATCGATTCAAATAATTGTTACAATCCGCACTCCCAAATAACGAGTCAATACAGACAGGCCGCAGATTCCTACGAATCTGCGGCCTGTTTCCGGCTATCTATAACCTTTTCACTTCTGAACCTTTTTTACTACTGAACCATCTGATTGACGAAGGACTGTACAGCTTCACGCACGTTATCCGACTGGGTGACTGCCGAGATGACAGCGACACCGTCCGCGCCTGCTCGAACCACTTCAGCGGCACGCGAGGTCGTAATCCCTCCAATTCCAACGATCGGTAGTTTGATCCCTTGCTCACGCATTTCTTGGATCATCCTGGTGCCCTGCACCGGGCGCGCATCATCCTTGGAGAGGGTCGGATAGATTGGGCCGACGCCAATATAGTCGGCCCCATGAGCTAATGCCGTCCGCGCTTCCTTTACCGTATGCGCGGATACGCCAAGGATTCGGTTGCCAATCCGTTTGCGGACCGCAGCCGCAGATTCATCGTCCTGACCCACATGAACGCCATCCGCCCCGATCCGGGCGGCCAATTCCACGTCATCGTTGACGATGAACGGCACCCCGGCGCGTCGGCACGCCGCTTGCAGCTCCAGTGCAAGCGCAAGCTTGGCCTCCCCGGTCAACGCGCCCGGTCCCTTCTCGCGGAACTGGATCATCGTTGCGCCTCCGCGCAACGCTTCCTCCACAACGCAAAGCGGCTTCTCTCGGCAGTTCACGCTGCCGATGACTAAATACATCCGCAAATATTGGCGCATTTGCTCAGGAGAGATGCTGCCGCTCATTTGCTCTGCTCCCTTCTGCGGCGGTAAGCCCAGTGGTTCGTCGGACCATGCCCCCCGCCCAGCTCCAGGCTATCCTCGATCGCCGCCTGAATATATGCTCGCGCTTCTTGCACCGCCTCCAGCACAGGCAGCCCCTTTGCTAGTCCGGCAGCAATCGCGGCGGAATAGGTACAGCCCGTTCCGTGCGTATGCACGG
This sequence comes from Paenibacillus lentus, assembly GCF_003931855.1. Taxonomy (NCBI): domain Bacteria; kingdom Bacillati; phylum Bacillota; class Bacilli; order Caryophanales; family Paenibacillaceae; genus Paenibacillus; species Paenibacillus lentus. The sequence goes on from NZ_CP034248.1 coordinate 4,813,462, forward strand.
TTTGAATCCGGCGGTCTGCAAGCTCCGTGAACGAGGCGCCATCATAGAGCAGGTCAACGACCTGATCGACGCCTTCATCATGTCCCCCCTTAACGATGGCCACCGCCGGGCCGTAAGCGCAAATACGTTTAGCAGCCTCGCGCCGATCCTCCATCGAACGGATGCTCATTCCGGCCAATGCCTCGGCCTCCGGGATGTTCGGCGTGACGATGAGCGCCAGCGGAAGCAGTTGCTCTTTCAGGGCCTTCACAGCCTCCGGCAGCAGCAAATCCGCTCCGCCTTTGGCGATCATTACTGGATCGACGACGACGTTGCGCCAGCCATGCTCCCGAATGCGGCCAGCCACCGCCTCAATAATATCGGCACTGAACAGCATCCCCGTCTTTAGCGCGTCGACGCCAAGATCGGTGCCGACCGCATCGATTTGCTCTGCGGTGGCTTCCGGGGGCAGTGGATATACCCCCTGAACCCCCAGCGTATTCTGCACCGTGATCGCTGTAATCGCCGACATACCGAAGACATCCAGCTCCTGGAACGTCTTGAGGTCAGCCTGTATGCCCGCTCCACCACCGCTATCCGAACCAGCAATTGTAAGCGCTCTGGCTATACTCATGTCAACGCCTCCCCTGTGGCGGACACCTCTATTTCACGCACAGCCCCGTGTCCCTTGAGCGAATGTGGATGCAGCTTGGCCAGCTCATCCAGGAAGGCAATCTGGAAGCTGCCAGGGCCGATAGCGGCTGTGCGCTCAGCCGCGCGAGAGGCGGCTGCCCCGTAGAAGGCCAGCCCAGCCGTGCCCGCCAGCAGCAGATCCTTCTCCACCGCAACAAAAGCGCCCAGCACCGATGTCAGCAAGCAGCCAGCCCCCGTCACCTGAGTAAGCAGCGCGTCTCCCCCGCTGATTATCCGGCATCGGCTGCCATCCGTAATGACATCTTCCTTTCCGGTAATGGCGACGACCGCATTCAGCTTGCGGGCTGCCCGCAGTCCAAGCTGGACGTTCTCATTGTCAGCCCCGGCTCCCGCATCAACACCTTTGATCTCACGCACCTCGCCGATGAGATTGGCAATCTCCGCCGCATTCCCCCGCACCAGCGATACCTTCACCTCGCGGAGAATTCGCAGTGCAGACTCTGTGCGGAACTGCGTCGCTCCCACGCCAACCGGGTCCAGCAGCACAGGTACGCCATGCTCGTTCGCAGATAAGCCAGCCATGATCATCGACTCTACATGCGCAGTCGATAAGGTGCCAATATTAAGCACAAGTGCCCCGGCAATTCTGGCCATATCCGCGACTTCTTCCGGAGCGTAGGCCATAACGGGTGACGCGCCCAACGCGTACAGCCCGTTCGCGGTAAAATTGGTAACGACAACATTCGTTATATTATGAATAAGCGGTTTAACTCTTTGCACCTTCGTAATAAGAGCAGTAATATCATGTTCGACCATACTCATTATGAACCTGCCTCACTTTTTATATTAATTATAGAAAAAGAATCGATAAGTCAGATTACAGCGTATATCCCACAGACTGCATCGGAGCTGGCCAATTCTGCACATTATAAGCCATATCCCAGAACATGTATTCTAGCTGACAGCTAAGCAAGTAATGTTCTGTCATCTTGCGGCGCTCAAGCTCAGTCGTGATTTCCGCCCACTTGTCCAGACGCTCGCAGAACTTGGCCGTCGTATTCGTTCGCGTCGCATAGAAATGGATCCACTCATAGAATGGATGAGCTTCAGTCGGCTGTACTTCTTTCATTAGCTTCTCGCCAATCTCCAAGTAAGTCCACGGACACGGCAGCAGCACCGCCATAATTTCCGCTAGACTCCCTTCATGCGCAACGGTCAGCATATGACGGATATAATGATGTGCCCCCGGAGCCAGCGCAAAGCCCTGCATTTCTTCATAAGTAACCCCGGCAACCGCACAGAAGTTATTATGTGGGTGGACTTCACTGTTCAGAATAAAGGAAATTTGCTGGTTGAACATTTCAATCTCAGCCCGATCCGAACTTTTGGATATAGCTATACCATAAATCCGCATAAACGCCGTAAGATACTCATGATCCTGTTTGACATAATGAATTAACTGCTCCTTCTGTAAATCGCCGTTAGCGATTCCTTTTACAAAAGGGTGTTCAAAAATAGCCTGAAAAATACCATCCGCCTTCTGACGGAGCTCCTGCGTAAAGCTCATCGTTCTCCACCTCCGAAAATAATGTGAACATGATCAGGAAGCCATTAGGGATGACCCAGGAAAAAGTATCTGCCAGGCAAGCTTAACTCGTTTGCCAAACAGGAAACAAATACCAAAAAAGCCGCTCCATATATGGAGCGGCTTCATCAACGTCACCTTAACACAGATAACAGAATAAATAAGTGTCAGGCATGGAATCCGACTCCACTTTCCTACGCTAGTACGAACTAGATCAGGTTCAAAGGGTCCAAGATAAGATCTTGTCTCAGCCGCTAACAGCTCCCCTAGTGGACTTCCTATTCATTTTCACTACTAACTGTATCTGTCTTTGCAAGAGTTGTCAAATTATTGATATTTCAATTGCAATCATAAGATTATTTGCCGCAGCATCTTTTATACTTGAACCCGCTGCCGCATGGGCATGGCTCGTTACGGCCAATTTTGGTGACGGACACCTGACTTTTATTCAAGGGGCTTAGCTGACGATGCGCTGCTCTCAACTCCACATTGCCGGCAATTTGACTCATTTCGAATGGAGTATGACCTCTGTGAATCCACTGTCTTGTATGGTTATAGACATCGTTCATGAGAGCGACCACAATGTCCGCTTGCTCCATACTCTGGAACGTTAGCTCTCTTCTCTCAAACTCACGAATCAGGTCTCCCGATGTCGCTTGCATTGTGCAGGCTAGCTGAATATCGTCGATGAGATGGTCGACCATTTCTGCATCACGGGAAATTTCCTTCATTACATACGCCCTCAGCTTCGTCAACTGCGGCGTCATCTCAAAATAATCTTCGTCAGCATATTTTAGCAGTTCTTCCCGCTTCGGAATGAAGAGCGGCTTGTCTTTAATTTGCAGCAGTAGTGCCTTAAGCTCCTCTTGCGATTCCTCCAGGGTTAAATATCCGTCAACGATGTAGCCGCTCTCCAACGTATAAGCCTGTTCTCTGCTCGTTAAGTCTGCGAACATCCTTAAGAACCGCTTTTGATCGAGCTGCTCGCTGTTCTGCGCATTATAAATTTCAATGAACTTCTCCGGCTCAATGGCTCCGTATAAGTGCGTCGTTGCTAATATATACTCATGAACGAGCTCTACACCTGCTCGTTGGTGATGATATTTCTCGTGATCCAGCTTAAAGTAAGCTTCTTTAATCTCATCCGGCATGACGATGTAAAGCTGACCTTCGCTGAAGTAAGTAAATACGAGCCCACGGTTCATTAAATACCAGTAGTGCCCAATTGAAATAAAATTGTTCTGCAGAACAGGTTGACGAAGAAGCGATTCGAACAATTGCCACTCCAGACTACTAGTAATCAGCAGAGCGGATTGCAGATGCTCTACATCGGTCATGTGGGCTGTCAGCGCCTCTATTAGCTCCTGCTTTTTCATCTTGGAACGTCCAGGCAAATTGCAGGCGGAAGCAAGCGAAGACAAACGAACCTTTGTCAGGTCTTGAAGAATGTCATGCAGGCTTGTCGTCACATCCCCAATAATCGCATGCTGGATATTCATTTGTTCAAGCATTTCATTGTAATCTTCCAAGTTCAGTTCTCCTCTTTCAGTTCCTTGTTTCCTTTGTACTCCCTTTGCGTCGGATCAACATAGCACTACCGGATAACGCCCTATTTAGGGCTCAACTATACATATTACCACACAATTGGTGTCTAGAAGAGGGGTTGTCCTTAATTTTCACAAAATAAATACGAGTAAGCATTCACTCCATTACACTCAATGGCAATTTTGTGACATTTCCCAATCTTCAATTCAGCACCTTTTTCTAACTTCTCCGTTCGGATTATATTTACTAAAGGTAATTTATAGAAGGCAAGCACTCACCTTCCAATTTATGGACTTGAACGTTATGCAACCATTCGGTATCGTCAATTTATCAAACCTTGCTTCTAGCAGCGTATAACATTCTAAGAAAAAAAGAGGTGATTCAAACTTGGATAGAGACAAAAAGATTATTGAACTGGAGGAAGAGTTACGCAAGCTAACCCAAAAACTGCATGAACTAAAAAGTGACAATGAACTCTCTACAAAATCTTCAGATCCAGAATCAGAATCATCTGAGATGAGAAAGGCTCAACATTCTGCCCAAGCTCGCATGCAAGATGTGCAGCAACAGGGGCAGCCGCAGGGGCAGGCGTCCGACCCACCAAATTTGATCTCCCAAGACGGGCAGCACAATCAGCAACAACAGGCTAATCCATATCAAGGGATACATAGTGAGGATCAGCAGCAATTCCGGCAGCCACAAGGACAGCCGATATGGAACGCACAAGACGGGCAGCAGCATAATCAGCAACAACAGGCTGATCCATACCAAGGGATGCAGAGCGAGGCCCAGCAGCAATTCCGGCAGCCACACGGGCAGCCGATGTGGAACACGCAAGAGCAATCAATGGAAGGGCAATCCTACGTCCAGCAGCCAGGCTCCAGCCACTCTGCCTCTCATATGAGGCCGCCGTCGAAGCCAAGCTCATCCCGGGATTGGGAATATACGCTTTCACGGGTATGGCTGCCGCGCGTATTCATCGTCGTATTATTGTTTGGCGTATTGTGGTTGTTCATGGCGGCCGTAAATGCCGGATATCTAAACGAACCAGTTCGCTGCTTGTTAGGGGTTGTATTGGCCGCAGCAATGTACTGGTTTGGAGACAAGCAAGTTCGCGCGCAGCGAGAGGCTCTGGGGCAGGTCGTTCTGGGCGGAGCAAACGCGGTGCTGGTGTTAACTCTTTTTGCCGCACATATGCTCTATGACTTATTACCGCTTGGCATTGCTTTTGTTCTGTATATCATGTCCATCGCCTTCGGCGTATTTATAGCGGTTCATCATCGTTCCCAAACGTTGATTATCATTGCTATGTTATCAGGCTACCTGATCCCGTTCCTCGCTAAATCCCCGGCTGACCCGTGGATATTCATATTGTACGAGGCCGTCTTTTCAATTGCTATGATCCTGGTGTCCGCCCGCTTCAACTTTCGTGGGGCCTATATCGTTGCCATTGCGGTTCTGCATGTACCGCTCTTGATTTTGTATGTGCAAGGGTATTATCTCAAGAACAATTGGCTCTACCTGGCAACCGTACTATTACAGCATCTGGTGTTATTTGGCATTACCGTAACTCGACAGTATCGCCATAAGCTGGATCAGATGATCCTGCTCCCAATCGGTTTTTTCCTGCTTTCTCTTTGGTTGATCGAGCTTTACGGCTCTGATAGTAGCTATACGTTTACAATCGTTATTGCTCTATTATCTATTCTATATAGCATTGCAACCGTCATCAGTTACAAACAAAAACAATTGAGCGAACTATTCGCCTCTATCGCTACCTATGGCTGGGTAGTATTTATAGTCGACAGCGTAAGCAATGATTATAGGATCAGCGTACTGCTCGTGTTAGGCTTGTTGTCGTTCATCCTCGGCATCAAGCTAAGAAGCTTAATACAACAAATTGTCGGCATTACCTTATATTTGTTCAGTGCTTTTCTAACTTTATTCAGCTTAATCCCTGCGTTTTTTTCCACAGAGACACTGGCCTGGATCTTACTGTTAATCAGCTTTCCGATTCCTTATTTTATTGCAAAAAAACAGCAAGAACCCAAGTGGGTGCTTTCTCTCTGGGACGTCTTTAACTGGGCTGAAGCCGTGCTCGGCCTCATTTTCCTGACGCAAATCGCCCATGTCATAACCAAATCATTAAGCAGTGATATTTATCATCTGAGCTTATCTGGAGCATGGATCCTGTACGCAGCCGGTTTAATCCTATTCGGACTCGTCACGAACAGATCTCGCGTTAGACTCGCAGGAGTTATCTTCCTATTCGTCATCCTGCTGAAAGTTATTATTATTGACCTGCCTTGGGTGTCTATTGGCGTACGGGCCATCTTGTTCATCTCTCTAGGCTTGGCAGGCATATTTACTTCAAGAATACTCTATCAGAAAAAACAAGTCGAAGATCAGCCGATGCCCCCGGATGCCTAACCCTATAGGCGAACCCAATAACATCTGTGGCCGCGGAGCATCATCAGCTTGTTGATAACTAGGAACCGTCTTACCGACGGTTTCTTTTTTTCGTTAGACCTGCCCCCGCAGGTAACTTTCTTATTAGATTATGATATAATCACGGCACAATGAAAATATGCGTAACTTGGGAGGCTGTACATGCTCACGTTCCAACAAAAACTTCATGTCTTTGAATCGTTCCCTCAGCTCGAGCGCAGGGATGTATCACTTGGACGCGTTAATTTCCACTATGAGGACAGCATTCATGACAAAAAAACGGTCGGTTATCATTTGCATCCAAATGGCAATGGTTTTGTTTATGTCGGGCTAATGGATCGCTCTGACGTGAACGCGAAAGGCTATGTTAATATTCGCAATTTTTCTGAAGCCCGGCTTCGCGAAATCATTCAGCAGTCCATGGACTCCTTATCGTCTCCCAACACGATCTTGGCGGCCCCCTCTGTATCAGCGCTTAGCAACGCCGAAACCGTCCGCAGAGAGTCGCCCGCCTCAGCATCTACAGTCACTGTAACGCCCAGCAAGACTGGTGAAGAGCTCTGGCATGACTCGAATGGTGATTCTCTGCTGTTGAAGCTGGAAGAAGAGGACTTATGGTACATATATGCTGGCTCCAGTATTGAAATGGTTTTTGAAACTCGTGAGGAGGCGGAGGATTATTTGCGTGAAGAAGGCTTTGTCCCTTAATCCGGATGTCTTCCTCGCCAGACTACATGATTGATTTTCCACAATTATAAAAAAACTCAAACACAGTCCTGATCTTACTGTATCGGTACTGTGTTTTTTGTGCTAAATAATTATTTGTCAATAATAATATAAATAATGTTTGATTTCTGACACATAATGTTCGATAATATGTAATATATAAGACACAATTTGTTCACAAGTCATGATTTCAGCAAAGATAAGGAGCTGATACACATGGAAAAACCAAAAACAGAGTATAAAAATGAAAGTAACGTCTTTGCTTGTTTTATCGCGTTAGGTACATTTTACACTCTTTTCTATACTACATTTACGATCCTTGCCATTCACGGGTAATCAGTCAATGCGGCGCTCCCTTCTTAAGGAGAGGCGCCATTTTTTTTTGCATCATTACTTGCCTACACTAAACACTCTCAATTCCTTTCTAAATTCGCCACACGTCTACCTAGGTTAGCACAAAAAAGACGCCGAACCCTGAGGTTCAGCGTTGGCAGTTATCTCACTTTAGCAACAATTAGCTTTGAACGGCTTTATCGATTACTTCCTGTGGAACTTTGATTTCTTGCATTTCATTCTGCTTGGAAATTATGCTCTTCATGACCATTGTCATCGCTATGGATTGACCTTCTACTTCCATGTCCATTTCCATGTGCACTTCGGCTTTCGATGGAAGATATGTTTCTTTATTAATCGCGTTGCTGATCTTGAGGTTCTTGATATTCATCATTTCCATCATAGCAGCCATTTCTTCTGCGCCGCCCACGGATTGACTCATCAAGTTTTTCGCCAGTTCTTTAAGGCCTTCTCCTGACAGGTCAGCAGACAATATGTACTCATCGCCATCTTCTAGTTTTAAATTGCTCCAATTGAGCTTCTGGATTTGCAGCTGCCTCCATTTGAGCAACCATATCTGCCATCATCTCATTTGGAAGCTTAACCCATGTACCATCTGCTAAAGTATAAATCCCATCGTTCGTAACATACTGTTCAATTTCAGTCTTGCCGGCTTCCCCCATATCCATCGTCATCACTTGATGGATGGCGATAGGGTCCTGCTGAACGTCCATAGTCATAGCAATATTAATATCTTGCTTCATTTCTTGATCGCCTTGCAAAATAGTCAGTTTCTGTTCGATATCGGCGTCCATCCTAAAGCTCTTCAAATCCTTGCTTGCTTCAGAGGATTTCGTAATAAGCTCATCTACTGTAGGGATCCCGCCTTCAGCCTGAACTGGTGGCGCCTCGTTGGCACTTGCGTTAGCGTTCGTTGGCGCTGGCGTGTTCACGTTCGCACTAGCATTGGCTGCTTCTTTTTCCTTTCCGCAAGCCGTGATGCCTACTAGTAATACTGCCCCCAACAATAATGCTGTTAATTTCTTCAAGGTGTTTTCCTCCTAATATGTGTAAGTCTCTCTAATCATATTAAGCAATTCCACCATTAATCAATAAGGCAGATAGACCCATTCTCTAACATTTACAGGATAAAACGCCTAGGATTTTAGAGCTATCTTCTTCCTCAGGTGGCTATCTTTAAGAGGATGTTCTATTATATTTATATTAGTTATTCTTTCTATATCAAGCATTATTGCTAAGGAGTATAGCAGTGAAAAACTTATTCGTTACCGGCTACCGCGCTCATGAGCTTGGCATATACAACAACAAACATGAAGGAATCCCCTATATACAGCAAGCCATTCGGAACAGGCTTATCCCTCTTCTGGAAGATGGATTAGAGTGGATAATTACTCCTGGGCAATTTGGCGTTGACCTCTGGGCGTGCGAAACCGCCCTCTCGCTCAAAGCACAATATCCACAGTTGAAATGCTCTATCATTTCCGCCTTTAGCAATCCAGAAGAAAAATGGAGCGATGAGAAAAAAATCTATTACGAAGACTTGCTGCGCAACATCGATTATTATGCAGCGGTCAGCAATCAACCCTATCAGGGCAAGTGGCAATTTATAGCTAGAGATGATTTACTACTACGAAAGACGGACGGAATTCTTCTCGTCTATGACGAAGAAATGGGCGAAGGCAGTCCAAAGTTTATAAAGCAGCGAGCCCTGCGCAAACAATCGGAGGATGGATACTCAGTCATCACCATAAGCGCTGATGAAATTCAGTCCATTGCCGATGAGGAGACAGAGACCCTGTTTGATGATGTGCAAAATTTTGAATTCCTTGAATCTGAGCAGGAGCCATCAACTTAAACACATGGTCAACGGCTCTTATTAACGAGCAAACCCAATTTTGAAGTCTATGCTCTCTCAGCGAGATCAGTAGCTGGATTTATTGCTCGATTCCCTCACTATCCCTCTCACTATCCAATTTAATTGGATTTCGTGTATTTATCTGTCCACGATCAGCCATATTGAGAAGACAGATGTATTTCTTGTATTTAAAAACATAAAATTTACCTATTTGCTTTCTTTCTTCGCGATTAATGACACGAAATCCAGTTAAATTTACCCTCCAGGCAAAACGGCATATTTTAAATACCAAAAATCCATTATGCTATCGCCCAGACGGCCATGGAGGTGTGACTGACTAACTCACAAAAAGCCGTCACCAAACCACTCGCCCAGTAAAACAGCCAATTACTGAATTGCAGTAGGCCAGAATAGCTCACACGGTGCGCTCCTGCAGCTCTTTCCATACTTTCTTATTGCTATATTCCTTATTCGTGCTAATGTCCAAACCGAACCAGACCGGCGGAATGAACTGGGTTGCTTCCTCTTCAGATGAGAACTCAACCTCCAGCACCATTAGATCAATTTGATCATATAGGTCGATCTCAATGATTCGTCCGCTCCAATCGGCCGTTACCCGATTCTTCGTTAGTGGAACTGATTGGTGTATCCTAGTGATCTGCTCATATATTTCTTTTGAAATTTCGTACTCTATTTCTTCCCGAAGCAAACCATGCCCCTTCTTAAAGGTATGGGTATATGTAATCTCCTCCGTAGCCAAGTCCCTGATCCTACGCACGCGCAGCTCCTGATCCCCAGCGAGCGCTAAATAGGTCTGTTCGATTCGATGCTCCGATTTCAGTTGCAGCTGCCCTTCCTCGATCAAGGCTTGGGGAATCTCCCGGAGCAGAAACTTACGTTCGATTTCTAATGACATTTGTTAAATTATCTCCTTCCTTAGGATGACATCTCTCGATCCTATAAGCATAACTTTTACAATTCACAACTAATACCTATAGCCGGCTGCTTATTGCTACAGCCCGCGGATTACCTCCTTAGCTGCAGAGCCTGCAGCCTACAACTTGCAGCCTACAGCTGCTACAACCAACAGCACACAGCTACAGTTACAACTTACAAGTTACTTAAACCACCCCTTCTCTTTAAATCGGGTGATGGCTTCGATTCGATTACTTACTCCCAGCTTATCTAGGATAACGGAAATATAATTGCGAACTGTCCCCGTAGTAATAAACAATTCACTAGCAATTTCCTTCGTGTTTTTCCCGTCCGCGACGAGTCCTAGCACTTCCTTCTCGCGCTCAGTTAAAGGGTTCTCTTCCCCATAGGCCTCATCGACCAGTTCTGAGGCGTATATTCTCCGCCCCGCCATAATACTGCGAATGGAGGTCGCTAATTCCTCACTGGGACTATCCTTCAGCAAATATCCGCTTGCCCCGGCTTTGATTGCCCGTTCGAAATAACCGGAGCGAGCGAAGGTGGTTAGAATCATCACTTTGCAACCAGAGCCCTTAAGCTCCTCCGCCGCATCCAGACCGCTCTTCACAGGCATTTCAATATCCATAATGCAAATATCTGGTTTATGCTGATGAACAAGCCGGACAGCATCCTCTCCATTACTGGCTCTGCCGACAACCGTCATATCTTCCTCCAAATCAAGGATCGAAGCTAGAGCTCCGAGCAGCATGCGCTGATCTTCGGCGATAACAATTCGGATCATATCGGTGTCTCCTCTACGGGTTGTTTTAGTGAACTAGGAACTTTAATCGTCAGCATCGTCCCTCCACTTGAGGTGATTTCCATGCTCCCATTTACAAATTCAAGCCGCTCCTTCATCCCGCGCAGACCATTTCCCTTGGTATAAAACGAGTTTACGGGTACGCCTACCCCATTATCCTGTATTGTAACAATTAATTCACCGCGGGACGGTCTAATTATAATAGAGCAGGCTGTAGCGCTGCTATGCTTGACGATATTCGTCACAGCTTCCTTGAGGCACATGCCAAGTACATTCTCATTCATCAATGAAATGTCCAGTTGTTCAGGATCCCCTTCCAAGGTGAACTCAATCTGGGCAGCCTTCAATATTTGCCTAATTCGAAATATCTCATCCTGTAATCTCGTTCCCCTCATCTGGGTAACTAACTCACGTACTTCCTTCAATGCCACTCTGGCCGTTTGACGCACATCATCAATTTCAGTCCGCGCTCGAGAAGGATTCTCTTCAATCAATCGACCTGCAAGATCACTCTTTAAACCGATTAACGATAGCTTTTGACCAAGCGTATCATGTAAATCCCGAGCAATCCGTTGACGCTCCTCCAGCTTTACCAGCTCGGAAATTCGCTTATTCGCATCCTCCAACTGTCCCTGCAAACGATCACTCTTATTGCGGTTATACGTCGTAACTGGAAGCAAAATAACGCCGATCAAGCTGACCAGAACGAACGGAAGCTGCGTAATGAACCATGAGGTTTTCGTTACAAATCCCCAATTTATCGTCACCACTGTCGTGACTAGATGAACCGTATACAACGTAATAAAGCCTACCTTATTCTTAATATTTCCTATAAAGAACGCCAAAAACAAAGAGAAATAAACATAGCCGAACAACAGCGTCATCGTGATGGAAATGGCGATCTGCAAGCTAGTCCAGAAATACACCTTCCAGCCCTTAGACACAAACGACAGAACATAACAAGCAAAGAAAGCAACGATTAACAAGCTTCCAAACACCATCTGGTAAGGCGCGGAAGATCTGAATATAAAGTAAAAGGGCAAAATATAGAAAACAACCCAGATGTATGGGCTTAGCCCGGTATTTCTTTGAAAAATCTGATACCATTTCTGCATCGTTCCCACCACCCATTGTCAAGACTACTAGATTGTTTTCGATACCTCAATTATGTAGTTAGTATAAACAAACAACAAGCCCATTACCATCAAAGTAAAGGGCTTGGTCTCCATTATTTTGCTTGGACACTTGGCAACGAGCTAGGGCTTTGACTTGACCTTGAGCTCGAATTCGTGCTCAAACTCGAACCTACGCTTAATCCCGGTTTTTTTGCAAATTCAGCAACCTTGCCGCCACTAGACTTGCACTGCTCCTTAAGCTCCTTAAAGGAAATAAATGTCTTGTTCCGCTCATCCCATAGTCGAAAGCGCAGCGATCGGAGACTCGTTCTGATCGTAATCGTCGTTGCTTTCTGCAGCGGTGGCGTAGCCTCATGGGCCTTTTCCAAATTATAGTTCGGCACCTTCGGGCTTAAATGATGAACATGATGAAACCCGATGTTGCCAGTAATCCATTGCAATAGTTTAGGCAGCTTATAATAAGAGCTTCCTTCAACCGCCGCATTCACATATTCCCATTCTTCGTCATGCTCGAAATAAGAATGCTCGAATTGATGCTGAACATAGAACAACCAAATGCCGAGCATACCGGAAATAAAGAAAATCGGAAGCTGTACCAGCAGGAAGGCTTGCCAGCCGATCGCCCATATCAATAACGTATATAAGCCGACCAGAGCTACATTGGTCACGTAAGTGCTGATTCTTTCTTTTCTCCGAGCGCCCTTGCGATTAAATCGATAAGCTACGAGAAAAATATAAATCGGACCGATAACGAGCATCATGAACGGATTGCGATACATCCGATAGATAAACTTCGTCCAGGTCGAGGCAGCCATATACTCATCAATCGTAAGCAGCCACATATCTCCAACTCCGCGCTTATCGAGATTGCTGCTCGTTGCGTGATGGATCGAGTGGGTATTTTTCCATTGCTGGTAAGGACAAAGCGTGAGAACGCCCGTAATCGTCCCCAGGATTTCATTGGCCAGCCGACTTTTAAAAAAAGCCTGATGACAGCAGTCATGAAATATAATAAAGGTTCTAACCAGAAAACCACCCGCAAGAATGGCGATCGGAAGGGTCAACCAATAGGATATCGATAAGCTCAGATAAGCGCCGTACCATAATAGCACGAGGGGCAGCAAGGTATTGAACAGCTGACGGACACTTGATTTCGTATCAATCTCCTCGTAAGGAGCTACGTTTTTCTTCAAATCTGACAGAAGGCTGGACTTGTTCATCAATAATTTTCCTCCCCGGGCCTGACGCACCTATTTTTAGCCGGAATGACTGGAACGTCGAGTTCAGTGATATATTTCAATTATAAAAAATACGCCCCTGATCAGACAGATACATCCGTCAGCACTTGTATATGATAAATGTCATATATCATTCCCGATTGTTTCCAATAATTCACCTTTCAATTGGCAATACATACAGGACATAACAAATTTTCAGCTAAAAAAGGACAAGGACAGCAACGACAAGTACAACAACGCCCGCCTTCCGGCGAGCGTTGTTAATAATGCTTTACGAGGACTGCCTAAGAGGCAATCTCATCAATTTTTCGATTCGCTGCAAAGCTTCCTGCAGCTGCGGCAGCCCTGCAGCATAAGAGCAGCGTATGTGGCCTTCTCCTCCTGCACCGAACACATGACCGGGCACAGCGGCTACCCCCGCCTCTTTCAACAAGCGTAGTGCGAACTCCTCCGAGCTAAGTCCAGTGTGGGCAATCGACGGGAATACATAGAAGGCTCCCTCCGGTTCATGACATGGCAGGCCTACATCCTGCAAAGCCGAGACCAGCCATTGTCTGCGCTGATTGTATGACTCGATCATCAGATGCATATCGCTTAATCCGCTCCGCAGCGACGCTATCGCTGCCACTTGTCCCAACACCGGTGCGCACATCGCCGTGTATTGATGGATCTTCAGCATGGCAGCGATCAGCTCGTTATTTCCGCACACATAACCGACTCGCCAGCCCGTCATGGCAAACGCTTTAGAGAAGCCGCTGATGACGAGTGTCCGCTCCTTCATGCCTGGCAGTGAGGCAATGCTCGTGTGCCGTTGTCCATAGCTTAGCTCAGCATAGATTTCGTCCGAAATGACGATAAGATCATGGGCGATGGCTAACTCTGCAATCGGCACCAAATCCTCTCTCGTCATAAGAGCTCCTGTCGGATTGTTAGGGTAATTCAAAATTAGCACCTTAGAACGAGGGGTCAAATGACGTCTGAGCTCCCAAGCCCGAAGCTTAAACTGCTCCCGCGCAGAGGTCTGCACCTCTACCACCTTTCCGCCATGCAGCTGAGCTAAGGGAGTATAAGCTATATAACTGGGCGTCGGAACCAATACTTCGTCCCCTTGCTTTAGAATCGTGCGCAACGCCAAGTCCACAGCTTCACTACTGCCAACGGTAACAAACATTTCAGTGGCAGGATCATAGCTCAACTGAAACCTTGCGTGCAGATAGCATGCAATTTCCTCGCGCAATTCCACAAGCCCAGCATTAGGAGTATACCCCATGGCTCCCTGGTTCAGTGCGGTAATACAAGCCTCGACCACAGGTCTTGGCGTTACAAAATCCGGTTCTCCCACGGCCAGTGAGACGACATCCTTATCCACAGCTCCTACAAAAGCTCTGATCCCGGATGGTGGTATTTCCCGTACCAACGGATTGATCCAATCTTTGCTCATTTCAGCCACTCCCTGCCCACATTGTTGTACGTTACTGGTACTCCAGTACTCCACCATTGACTTCCTTGAGTTACGCTCTTACGGTGTTACGGTGCCTTACTGGCTCTGAACAGCCACAATGCGCGATGCGGGATCATCTCTCGATCTCATGCTTTCGCTACGTCAACAGCTCTTTGGCAGCCTCGCCGATGATTTTGATCCCAGCTTCAATATTTTCATCACTCACGCGAGAGAAGCCCAGCCGCAACGTTTCCCGTCCCGTTCCATCCGTATAAAAAATATCCCCAGGCGTAAAAATGACGCCACGCTGCTTACACAGCTCAAGCAGCCTTCTCGTGTCAAATCCTTCTGCAAAGGACACGAAAAGATGCAACCCCCCGTCTCCGGTCAGCAGGCTATAAGGCATATATGCCTCACAGCACCGTCTCGTCCATTCGTACTTCCGTTTATATTCCGCCCTGGCTCTTCGCAAATATTTATCCAGGTTCCCATTTAACAAATATTGATACAATATAGATTGATCCAGCGTTGATGTATGAATGCTGCGAGCTCTCTTCAAGCTCTCCAAGTAATAGATCAGTTCTTGATCCGCCAGCACCCAGCCTACCCGCAGGCCAGGAAACAGCACCTTCGAGAAACTGCCCAAGTAGATGACGCCATTCCCCTCACCTGCCGCTGCAATGAGCGGGGACACATGAGAGCCTGAATAACGAAGCTCTTCATTGAAACCATCCTCAATGACAGGAATCTGATAGCGGGTCATGAGCCTCATAAGCTCCAGCCTTTTCTGCGGAGACATGACGATTCCCGTAGGATTGTGATAGGAAGGAATGAAATAGGCACAATCGAAGGACTGGCGCGACAGCACCTGTTCGAGCTGTTCCAGATTAATACCATCTCGCTCCATATCAATGCCGGTCACTTCATACCCGTGCAGCCGTAAATTTTTGATGGCCGTATGATGGGTTGGATTCTCGCAAATGACGGCTCCGTTGCGCTTCGCCAGGGCGGACAGTACCAGATCCAATCCTTCTGTAAAACCGTTCGTGATGAGCAGGTCCTTGCCCGTCAAATCCACGCCTTTTTGCTCCATATATTGCTTTAATAAATCAATTAACGGCTTATAGCCTTTGGCATAACCATAATTGAGCAGAACTTCACCTTCCACGGCCATCCGGTCGAGGAACGCTCTTTTCACATTGCCCAGATCGAACAGCTTCTCATTCGGCGCAATACTCGTAAATGAAATTGTTCCTCGCTCCGCACGTATACCGTGCTTCATCAAGTCCATTTCCTCAGCCAGCAGCGCTTGGCTATTCATTCGTTCCTTCCAATTGAGCTCCAATAGGGGAGCTGTAACACTAATCGCCATCTGGGCAACGTAACTGCCTTTCCCCTTCTGGGTGTAGATCAGACCATCTTCCTCCAAACCGATATAAGCCGAGATAATCGTGTTGCGGCTAACGTTCATGAGTTCACTGAGCTCCCGGGTAGAGGGAAGTTTCTGATGAGGCTGGAGTACCCCTTTTACCATCAATCGCTTCAAATATTCCTTCACTTGAACGTAGACCGGACGACCCGCTGTTATTTTAAAATCCTGATACATATCTATCGCTCCTATCCCCATCATGGCATAGAACAACTGCTTGCAAAAGAACCACAGCCTTGCATTGTTCACCTGGTCGTGGTTCCCTTCATTTAAAAATCATGTTTCATATGATTCATACTGCGCCTCTTTCTTCCCAAATTGTACGGGCAAGCAATTCCTGAGGTCAACAAAGACAATATTTAATCGAACAAGGGAGCAGACTCATGTCTGCTCCCTCATTATTTTGACTAATTCAGCTTGTTCCTGCCTGTTAAAATATCGAAATCGAAGGTGATCGCTCTGCCCTCGATCGCTTTTGCTACCTGCTGCATTTGTACCCTGGATGCCTGCCATGCCAACGGAGTCATTTGCAGCAATTGCATCAGTGGCTCCCCATCCAGTGTTACCTCGTACTTTATCCGCTCCGTACCCTCAAGCCTAAAATGACGACGAAACAACGTTATTGTCCTGTCATTGGAATATACCCGCCGATCAGACTTCTCATACAGTGCCTGCCGTATTTCCTGCAAATATTCTTTGCCCGGGATGACTTTAATGACCGAGCCGGCAGGCGCAAGCATTCGCTGGAACTCCGCATAATTGGCCGGCGATAAAATGTTTAGAATAATATCGAAGGAGTGGTCAGCAAATGGACATTTCGCCAGATCAGCCACGCCCCACATCATTTCGGGACTTCTTTTGGCAGCTATTTTAATTCCCTCTTTGGCAAGGTCTATCCCTGTCGCGACTAACGACAAGCGGCTCCCCATCGCTTCTACCAGCTTGCGCTTCACTGCATATAGATGAGAACCTTCCCCACAGCCCGCATCCAACACCTTAACAATACAGCGTTGTCCAGCTTCATTGCTCCGCAGGAGCTTTTGCTGCTCTGTGCTTTGCTGCTCTGTGCACTGAAGCTCCGCTCTTTCGGGCTCTGCATTTTGCTGATTCGCAATTTGCTGCACCTTGCTTTGCTGTTCCAGTGCAAGCAGCACGATTGTGCTCAAGCGATCCGTAATTCCTTTAAACACCCCGGCCTCACTGATGCGGGCCCGAGATTGAAATAAGTACTTATCATATTTCTCCTTAGGAGCTTGCAGCAGGAAGTTGACAT
The DNA here is from genome assembly GCF_003931855.1 of Paenibacillus lentus. Taxonomy (NCBI): domain Bacteria; kingdom Bacillati; phylum Bacillota; class Bacilli; order Caryophanales; family Paenibacillaceae; genus Paenibacillus; species Paenibacillus lentus. The sequence goes on from NZ_CP034248.1 coordinate 4,830,860, forward strand.
ATCCCTGCTTCGCGATATCAAAACAATGGCTCTTCCTGCAAATTAGACTTCTGCCCTGTAACCTTAAGGTAGCCGCGCAAACAGGACAAATGACCATATTCTCCGGCATATTATGAAATTTTAACATGCTATCCCACCTCATCCATTCGTATTTGCTGAATGAAAAAAGGCACAGCTAAATAAGCCCGGCCATCCTCTCACAAAAAAGCCGGGTTATCCTCTGTACCTCACATTAACGCAAACGAATGAACTTAATAATCATCTGATAGCAGCCTCTTTTCCACATTCTCATGCTTGGTATGGATTACCCATACAAAATAAATTAAGGAGAAGCCTGGCAGGCTCCCCCCTATCATTCTAAACCGTACTTCTCATATTGTAAAACCGCCGCAGCATCAAACCATAATTTTGCAAATATCGTTTGTAAATTCCACTGGATCGTGTACAGGCAAACCTTCGATCAGCAGTGCCTGGTTGTACAGCAGGTTCGTGTACAGACTCAGCTTCTCCTTATCGTTCTCATGTGCCGCCTTAAGCGATTGGAACACTTCGTGGTTCATGTTAATTTCCAGCACTTTGTCGGCCTGGACGTCCTGGCCGCTTGGCATCGATTTAAGTATTTTCTCCATCTCGATTGATAGCTCGCCCTCCGTCGACAAACAGACCGGATGGGATTTAAGGCGCTTGGAGGCTTTGACGCTCTTCACTTTGCCGTTCAAAATTTCCTGCATCGCCTCGAACAGCTCCTTGTTGCTGCTCTCGTCCGCTTCCTTATCCTTCTCGTCCGGCTCGATGCCAAGGTCGCCGCTCGATACGGATTTGAATTCCTTCTCCTTGTAGTTCAGAATCATCTTAATTGCGAACTCGTCAATATCATCGGTCAGGTACAGGATTTCATAGCCTTTATCAGCTACAAGCTCTGTCTGCGGCAGCTTCTCAATCCGCTCGATCGATTCGCCAGAAGCGTAATAGATATACTTCTGATCCTCAGGCATTCTGGAAACATACTCATCCAGCGTAACCAGTTTCTTTTCTTTGGAGGAATAGAACATAAGTAGATCCTGTAAATCCTCTTTATGCATGCCATAGTCGCTGTATACACCGTATTTCAACTGGCGGCCGAAAGAGTCGTAGAACTTCTCATATTGCTCTCTTTCGTCCTTCAGCATGCTTTGCAACTGCCCTTTGATCTTGTTCTTGATATTCCGCGCAATTAGCGTCAGCTGACGGTCGTGCTGCAGCAGCTCTCTAGAGATATTGAGCGACAGATCCTCGGAATCCACCATCCCTTTGACGAATCCGAAATAATCCGGCAGCAGGTCGCCGCATTTGTCCATAATAAGCACGCCGTTGGAATAGAGCTCCAGCCCTTTTTCATATTCTTTCGTATAATAATCAAAAGGCGTCTTCTCCGGAATAAACAGGATTGCATTGTAGACGACTGCACCGTCTGCGCTAATATGAATATGCTTCAGCGGCTTGTCGAAACCGTAGCGCTTCTCGTGGTAGAAGTTCTCATAGTCCTCTGCAGTCAGCTCGCTTTTATTTTTACGCCAAATCGGCACCATACTGTTGATCGTTTGCTCTTCCTTGTATTCCTCGAACTCGTTCTCCGCGCCTTCCTTAGGACGCTGTCCTGTAACATCCATCTTAATAGGATAACGGATGAAGTCGGAGTATTTCTTGATGATGGCTCTTAGGCGGTGCTCCTCCAGGAACTCATCATATTGCTCCTCTTCCGTGTTGGCTTTGATTTTAAGGATAATGTCGGTGCCTGGCGTCGTTTTGTCGAACGGAACGATGGTATAGCCATCCGCCCCTTCGGATTCCCACTTGAAGGCTTGGTCGCTGCCGAACGGCTTGCTGATGACAGTCACCACGTCAGCTACCATGAACGCCGAATAGAAGCCCACCCCGAATTGACCGATGATGTTATGTCCGTCCTTCGCTTCATTCTCTTTCTTAAACGCCAAGGAACCGCTCTTCGCAATAACCCCGAGGTTGTTCTCCAGCTCTTCCTCTGTCATACCGATCCCGGTATCGGAAATCGTAAGTGTGCGGTTGTCTTTATCCGGAGTAATTTTAATGAAGTAATCCTCGCGGTTGAACACGAGATTATCGTCGGTCAGCGCCTTGTAATATATTTTATCGATCGCATCACTTGCATTGGATATAAGCTCTCGCAGAAAAATCTCTCGTTGCGTGTAAATGGAGTTAATCATCATTTCCAGCAATCTTTTGGATTCCGCCTGAAACTCTTTCTTTGCCATGAAAAAAACAATCTCCTTTCAAAGGTTCATTTTGAGGGGGCCTGGCTCCAACATATAGGCATGTTCGCGCCTCGATGTCCAGTTTCATTTACAATACAAGCGCTTTCCAGGCCTTCGCCTTGTTAGCACTCCAATTCACAGAGTGCTAATTCTTCCTTTTATATACCATATAGTAAATTTTAAAGTCAACTCATCTCACGTATATTTCCACCAAATTCCTATTTTCTGTTGCAAATCCTTCGCTCCGCCTTTTGACGGCAATGGATTCTATTTGTGATCATACAAAAAGAAAAGCGCCGAATTCCCTTAGGAAACGGCCGCTTTTCTACTAACCGTAAATCTTCTTGAAAACCTCTTCTGCTTCCGCTAGAATCGCATCCCAATCGGCTTCCGGCCTTTTTGTAATCGTCACGAAATTTCTCAATCCAAAAATGTTATCCACGCCTTCAATGCGAACTAGAGCGCTTGCAAGCGGATGGTCTGTCGACTCATCGCTCTTGACCGACATACTGCCAGTGCCCTCAAACAACGTCGCATTCGCATTGATCTTCACCGCGTTCGGATTCGGGGTAGCTTGAACATCAACTTCTATTGCCATTGCTGTATCACTCCTTTCCATTCCCCGCTATTGTAGCATGCTTCATGCGACTTTACGAATGCCATCATACATAAAGCCCTGTTCTCACTTAAATGGGAGACAGGGCTCTTCGCATTTCACGAAACAAGCCGGTGTGCATAGCGCAACACTGAATTTCTCTGCGTCACACGTACTGCACCCTTATCAACAACTCTACGCGGCAAGGCAGTATAGGCGTATTCGGACTGTACTTACGCTACACCATATGAAACCAGAACTCGCTACTCTAAAAGCGACAAAATTAGTTTAAGCGCTTCGTAGAGTTCCTGATAACCAGCTCACCGGGAAATGTTTTATGGGCATGAGTTATTTTCTTATCGATCAGATCAAATAATATCTTTATCGTCTCTTGAGCAATTTCCTCAGTCGGCTGCTTAATGGTCGTAATCGATGGATTATAATAGAAAGAAATATCTAGTCCGTCAAAGCCGACGACCGAATAATCCTCCGGCACTCTGCGCCCGGACTCGAATATGGCTTTGCAGGCCCCGATGGCCAGGCTGTCCGAGACGGCGTAAATCGCCGTGAATTCCTCACCGGACTGCAGCAGTTCCTTCGTTACCTCATATCCGTTCTCCATAGAGTAGCTGTCGATATCCTCCCGCATGCAACGCACCAGCCGCTCATTGAATTCAATTCCGTGGTGCTTTAAGGCCTTCCTATACCCTTCGTATCGTAATTTACCGATACTTACATCGTCCATAGGAGCCGTAATGATCGCAATCTTCCGATGCCCCTCATTGCATAAATAATCAACGATCTTATAACTCTCTTTCACGTCATCGACCGATACCGAGGAATAGTCATTGAGATCGAACTCTTCCGCCATGCCGATCGTACTTAACACGAATGGTACCGTTAACTGATCCAATTTCTCTTTGCTATGAGAGAAATACCCCCCGAGGAATACGATACCCTTTAGTCTTTTTTCCTTCTCCAGCTCGATGGCCACTTCGATTTCATCCTGCTTCTCATCAACCCGCTGCAAGATGAATGAATACTTCCTTCGTTGGGTTTCCCTCTCGAATACTTGAATCATCGGGTTGAAAAAAGGGTTGGTTATCCCCTTAATTAGCACCGCAATCGTCTTGGACACCGAGCGTTTTAAATTTCTTGCACTGTTATTCGGCACATAGTGATTCTCCTTGATGACCTTCATAATCATCGTCTTGGTCTCTTCACTAATGTCCGGATGATTATTGATCGCTCGGGAGACCGTAGTTACACCAACGCCGCACATCTTTGCAATATCTTTAATTGTAATAGAAGCCATATATAGTTCTTCCCTTACATTATAATGTAAACTACTGCACCGATACATTTCACTAGGATAGCAGTTAAAGTACTAGAAAACAAGGCAACTTTCACCGAAGATTCGTTAAGCGTCAGCCCTTAACCGCTCCTGCTACGACGCCTTCAATAATATATTTCTGACATAGCAAGTAGAATATAACAATGGGTACAATCGCAAGCACCAGCATCGCCATCATAGCTCCCATATCAATCGAGCCATACCCGCCCTTGAGATACTGGATTGCAATTGGAATCGTCTTGTATTCACTGCCGATAACCAGATCGGGCAATAGGTAGTCATTCCATACCCACATGACATTCAGGATTGCAACTGTGATTGCGATCGGTTTAAGGATCGGCAGAACCACTTTAAAGAAGGACTGTGCAGGATTACATCCGTCGATCATGACCGCCTCTTCGATCTCAATCGGAATGGACTTCACAAATCCACTGAACAGGAACACTGACAGGCCTGAACCAAAACCTAAATATATAAAGATGATACCAATCGGATTGTCAAGATTCAGTACGTTAGCCGTTTTCGTCATCGTGAACATCACCATTTGAAAAGGCACGATCATTGAGAAGACGAATATATAGTACAGCAATTGATTAAATTTCGTCTTTACTCTCGTAATATACCAAGCCGTCATCGACGTAAACAGCACAATAACGCCGACGGAGAACACTGTAATAAACAACGACATGCCGAATGCAGAAATGAAATCGGTCTTGGCAATACCACTTGTATAGTTGCTGATGCCCGAGAACGTCTGACTATTCGGAAACAAGAACGGAGTGTCGCTGATAAAGAACTTTCCTTTAAAAGAGTTCATCAATACGATCAAAATTGGTGAAATAAACGCTACTGCTAAAACGAATAAAATAAGAAATATAAGAGCGTCTGCTCCTTTATTTGTCTTTTGCATTAGCTCTCAACCTCCTTCCTTCTAGTAATAAGAAGTTGCACCAGCGCAATCATAGCGACCAGGACGAAGAACACAACCGCCTTTGCCTGACCTACGCCTTCCCAACCCGTCTTACCATAGAAGGTGTTGTAAATGTCCAATGCCAGCATCGCTGTCTGCTTCGCAGGCGCACCAGCCGTCAAAGCCAGGTTCTGGTCGAACAGCTTGAAGGAATTCGACAACGACAAGAACAAACATATCGTGATCGACGGCATAACTAGCGGCAATGTAACATTGCGCAGTACCTGGAACTTTGAAGCACCATCGATCTTCGCGACTTCGATCACGTCTTTAGGAACGTTCTGAATTCCGGCAACATAAATAATCATCATATAACCGATCAGCTGCCAGTTCATCAGCACGACGAGTCCCCAGAAACCATATTTCGGATCAGAGGTTAAGGTAAGATCAAAATTATACAGAACACCGTTAATGATCAGCTGCCAAATGTAGCCGAGCACGATCCCCCCGATTAAGTTTGGCATAAAGAATACGGTCCGGAATAGGTTCGTCCCCCTCTTGCCTCGAGTCAACAGCATGGCAAGACTAAAGGCAAACACATTAATCGTAAGTACAGATACCAAGGTGAATTTCACTGTAAACCATAATGCATTCAAAAAGTCCTGATTCGAAAACGCCTTGACGTAATTACTTAATCCTACCCACTTTGCATCATTCACAGTCGTAAACTCCGTGAAAGACAAATATACACCCAACAAGAAAGGTATGACAAAAGCGACCGAAAAGGCGATAATCGTTGGCAATGCAAAAAGGGCAAAATATTTCTTTATCGACTTTTGCATGTTTTTCTTCTCCTATCTCAGTTTTAAACCTGATGCTTCAAGTGCCGCTTAATTCCGGCCAGTGTATTGATGCCACTGAGCTGTTTCTTTCAACCCAGTGGCATCGCCTACATCCAAAAACTTATTTTGCCTTCTCAGCCTTCCAGCTGTCCGTAAAGACCTTCACAACTTCATCCCAAGCTTGGTTGCCTTGAACATATTGCAGCAGGGCATCGCCAAACTGATTTTTGAATTCCTCGCTCGGGAAGGCAGCGAACGTCCAAGGTACAGAGGTTACGTCCTTCTCCATCCAAGTCATGACTTCTCTAGCCAGCGGATCAGCCGGTTTCTCATCTTCATTAAATGTATTGAACGGCGCAATAAATCCTAGTTCTTGCGTAACATACGCTTTTCCTTTGTCGCTCGTGAACAGCCACTCCAGGAATTCGATTGAAGCCTGCTGTTTCTCAGGCGATACTTTGCTGTTAATGGAAAGATAGTTCTCAGTTCCAATAGCAAGGCCTTGTTTCTCTTCTCCACTCATACCTGTGTAAATCGGTAGGAATTTAATATCCTCGGCTTTAACTACGTTGCCGCCGACTTCATTGATTTGTCCCCAAGCCCAGTTTCCGTTCTGAACCATAGCGACTTGACCAAGCGCAAATTCAGCCATGGAGTCGGCTACGGATTTTCCACCTAGAAGCGTTCCTTTCGTAACCGAATTGTTTGTATACAAATCAAAGATATTTTTATAGTATTCGTTATATTTAAACTGTACTTCATCCGCCGCTAGACCAGCTAATACTGTATTGTCGAACTCCGTGTTATCTTTGAATTCATAATACAGCGGCAGGTTAGCCAAGTGAGTTTGCCATCTCCACTGTTCACCCGCACCGAGTGATGTGGAAGCGAATACACCTTTGATATCAAGCTGTTCCTTCTTCGCTGTCATATCCTCCACAACAGCCTTCAAGGTATCGAAGTTGTTGATTTCAGATGCCGAAGAAATTGAAACCGCTTTATCCGGCAAGGCAAAATACTTCTGCATAATCGCATCATTATAGATGATGCCATAGCCTTCCACGACGTAAGGAATACCGTAAACTCCATCTTCGCTCGTTACAGCAAGGCTAGGGTCGGATAAGTAGCTGTAAAGCTTTGTATCTTTCAGATCCAACGCATAATCTTTCCAAGCTTGATAGCCTACAGGACCGTTAATTTGAAAAATCGTCGGTGCATCCTTTTTGGATATTTCCGATTTCAATTTCGTCTCATAAGTTCCGCTTGCAGCAGTAACCACTTTGACCTTAACTCCTGTTTCCGCTTCATAATCTTTAGCAATCTTCTCATAAACTTCAGCAATCTCAGGTTTAAAGTTCAAGAAATAAATCTCTTTAGCTCCACCATCTGTGCCTTCGCCTTTACCACCGTTATCGCCGGTTGCCGATTCATTGCTCTTTCCACATGCCGCCAGCACTGTAACCAAGGTGAGTACAAGCATAATTCCTAACATTTTCTTAAGCTTGCTCATTGTATAGCCCCCGCTTTCTTTTATGAGATATCACTTGTCCTGAAAACCTTATGCAATAACAATGATAGCGTTTTCGGGAACGTTTCCGAAAACGTAATCGGAATCCTTATCGGTAACGTTTTCAGTGACAAGGCTATAGTAGCACACGAAGCCTAAACTTCGCAATCCCATTTGTCGTATTCCAAAAAAATTACTATGGTATTTTTTTACTTCATTAAAGAATTGATTGAAATCTGTGCCCCTGTAAACAGGGCTGTCCATAGATCCACAGCCCTGTTTTATATACGAACACTTTTACGAACACTTTACTGTATTTATCATTTTCAGTTCGGCTGCTTCTTAGGCTTGCTTCGCTGTCCCCATTCGCATGAATCCCTTGATAATTTCATTGATGATCAGCGGAATCAAGGCAAGAGCTATGACCACTCCCCAATCTGCTAAGGACAGGTTATGGACTTTGAATGCCGCTGCCAGGAAAGGGATGCTGATCGAGGCAAACTGGAGAACCAGACCCGCGATAACTGCACCGACTAGAAGCTTGTTAGAGAACAAGCCAACCTGGAAAATCGATTTCGTGTCGCTCCGCTTCGAGAAGGAATAGAACAACTGTGACGCGGCAAGCACAACGAAGGCCATCGTTCTGGCATACGTCATCGCCTCTTCGGAGATATTCGCCGAGTTCATGCTGAAGCCGTGCTCCCTTAACCCTAAGTAAAAGGCGAACAGAGTGAGAGAACCGATTAGAATACCGCCTAAAATCGCCCGAAATGCTGCGCCTCCCGCAAAGAAACTCTCTTTCGGATCCCTCGGCTTCCGCTTCATGACATCCTCTTCCCCCGGATCGACACCAAGCGCGATCGCCGGCAAGGTATCTGTTACCAGATTCACCCAGAGAATCTGTGTAGCCAAGAGTGGTAGCGGCCAGAAGAACAAAATCGAGGCTAGTATCGCAACTACCTCACCGAAATTACAGGACAAAAGGAAGGTCACCGTCTTGCGAATATTAGCATAGATATTCCGACCTTCCCGGATCGCATGCACAATGGTGGTGAAATTGTCATCCGTCAAAATCATATCGCTCGCGCCCTTGGATACGTCCGTTCCCGTGATTCCCATGGCTACACCGATATCAGCATTTTTCAAGGAAGGAGCATCATTCACTCCGTCGCCAGTCATCGAAACCGTATTTCCTTGTGCTTTGTAAGCTTTAACGATTTTTACTTTATGCTCAGGCGAAACGCGAGCAAATACTCGGATATTTTTGATTTTCTGCGTAAACGCCGCATCGGACAGCTCATCAATTTCTGCTCCCGTCATGCTCTGCTCAATCGAATCCGCAATACCAAGCTCCTTGGCAATTGCCACGGCCGTGTTGCGATGGTCGCCCGTAATCATCACACAAGTAATTCCCGCAGATTTCGCCTCCCGGATGGAATCCTTGACTTCTAGCCTTGGCGGGTCAATCATGCCAACAAAACCAAGAATCGTTAAATCCTGCTCCATTTCATCCGGCGATATGAGCTGTTCCGTATCTTTATACGCGGCGCCGAGCACCCTTAAAGCATCATCAGACATGCTTTCAGCTGCGTTCAAGTATTGCTGCTTCAGCTCCTCAGTCAGAGGGACAACTTCCCCTCCCACGACTGCAGAAGTTGAAATATTCAACAGTTGATCAATCGCCCCCTTGGTATGGACGCGGTAGCCCGTTCTTGTCTTGTTTAACGTAGACATGAGCTTGCGATCCGAATCAAAGGGCTTCTCGGAAACTCTCTTATATTCGGCCTCCAATGATTTCTTGATCATATTGTTCTGTTCCCCGTATACGACGAGTGCAACCTCGGTTGGATCTCCCGTGCTTTCCCCGTTCTCATACGTTGCGTCCGAACAGAGCACGAATGATTTAATCAGCTCTACCGGGGGTTCATCTCCCAGCGGTGTAGCAGTATAGTATTTCACGACAGTCATTTTATTTTGAGTCAAGGTACCCGTTTTATCCGAACAAATAATATTGACGGAGCCGAGCGTCTCTACGGCAGGAAGCTTCTTCACAATCGCGTTAATCCTTGACATTCTAGTCACGCCAAGCGCGAGAACAATGGCAACGATAGCCGGAAGTCCTTCCGGAATAGCCGCTACGGCCAAACTGATGGCGGTAAGGAACAACTCGAACAGATCACGCTTCTGAATAAGACCGATAACAAAAATCAGTACACAGACGCCAATAGCGATGAGGCCCAGCGTCTTGCCAAGCTCCTCCAATTTTTTTTGCAGCGGGGTCAGTTCATGATTGTCCTCATCGAGGATCGTCGCGATTTTCCCCATTTCCGTGCTCATCCCGGTAGCCACTGCGATGCCCTCTCCCCTTCCATAAGTTACGAGAGTAGACATGAAGGCCATATTGGACATATCTCCAATCGGTGTCTTGGGGTCATCGAGTAAGGCCGAAGCATCTTTATCCGATGGGACGGATTCCCCGGTCAGAGCGGATTCCTCAATCTGCAAATTGGCACTATCCAGCAGCCGAAGATCAGCCGGTATGTAACGACCTGCATCTAATATAACAATATCCCCTGGCACGATATCCTCGGAATTAATCTCCTTCACCTCACCTTGACGGCGAACAAGCGACCTAGGCGTAGTCATTTGCTGCAGAGCTTCAATGGCCTTCTCCGCCTTATGCTCCTGGAACACACCGATCAACGCATTCAGTAGAACAACAGCTAGAATAATAATGGCATCCACATATTCGCCTACGATTAGCGTGACTACTGCTGCGCCCAAGAGCACATAAATGAGCATATCCTTTAACTGGGCTAAAAATAGAGCAATCATGCTTTTCTTCGGTTTGCCCTTTAATTTGTTCGGCCCGTGCTGCTCCAGCCTTGCGCGTACTTCTTCCTCAGAAAGCCCGACAGCCGGATCGACCTGCAGCTCCTTGAGCACTTCTTCCTGTGATTTCAAATGCCACATCCAAGAAACACCTCTTATTCTTGATAAAATACATGTTGGGTTACCTATATTGTAAACCTAATCGATCAGAAATAATCGACTGGATTATTACTATATACGAGCCAACTCACAATATGTACTCAAAAATCAATTCAGGCTATGGTGTGTAACATAACAAAACGAAAAAAGGAAGCTACCCGTAAACGGCAGCTTCCCTGATAGAATAGCGACTAGCTCATGCTCTATATTTTCCCGCTATTCACCGTAGATGCAGGGTTTTCCTTGATTAACAAGTGTTTTAAAACATTTTCAGTAATTCTGGCAACATTATTATCATATTCATTCCAAGCGAGGCTGCCTGCCCAGTTGATAGATCCTGTTGAGAATACTGCACCCCCGCCCTCTATATCAAAATAGGTCATATCCGCACGAACCAATGGATGAGTGCTTCCTCCCTGATTTGGCATCGTATTAAGCAGATCCTCATGAACAAACTGGTAGTTATCGTCTAAAGCCACTGATGTAGCGAGCCTTAACGTGTGTTGAGGTGTACCAAATCCAAGGTCATAACGATCCACCTCATCGCCAGCGGCTCCGCCTGATGCATAACCGAAGTCGCCGATAATCTCATCTTCACCGATACCCTCAAAGATAAATTGTGCCGCCGGATGGAAGCTGTCCTCAAGGCGTTTATAACCGCTAGCCGTGCCGCCTCCTAAAGCAGTTGTGCCAACACCTACCAGACGCTGAGGAACATAACCATAATGGCGCCATATGCCACCCGGTTCCCCCGTAGTACTATGGAAGAGTTCTCCAGGCGGCGAATCAGAAGAACGGGAACCAGCGTTACCACGCCGTACCTCCAACAAATAAGGACGATCCGGATCAAGACTTGTAACCCAGTAAAATCCGTTTCCGCCCAAATACATCAGGCGTCCCCCTTCTGCCAAATACTGTTCAAGCGCCTTCATCATCGGTCGTGTCCAATATTCGGGATGACTGCCGGTTATAATGACTTTATATGGACGAAGCAGTTCGATTCCTTCGCTATGCAAATCCTCATCTGTTACCGAATCGTAACGATGCCCATTCCGCTCAAGCCACCCGGTGATATACAGATCTGCTGGAAAATGGCGTACAGCGCGCCAATTGCGGTAATTGGGCCGAAAGTTCATTATTGGACGAAGCCTTGACGAAAATTGTACTCCGAATCCATCGCTGTGCAAATCGTAAATTGAGCTTCCTAATTCAGCATGCTCATCCAAATAAACATCCTGTGCCGGCAAAACATAATCATCATCTAAATAATCCTGAGCCAGCTTAAACAGCCGCTCATTAGCATAAGCCAAGTACGTATTCGTTGGTGCTAGATACAAGACTGGAGCAGTTGCGCATCCCCGGGTAGGACGGACATAAAAAGGAATGTAATCTACAAAACCATCGGCCTCCAGCTGTAATGCATAAGTTCCGCTTTCTAAGTTCAGCGGTATTTTCCAGGTTATATCCACCTCCCAGCCTGCATCAGCAACATCATCATCGTGGAAATGCACGGCAGCATACTGTTCTGGAGCAAGCCGATAATCGACCTGTTCTCCCGTCCAGTTATAACTGGTTACTCCACGTACACCGCCTTGTCTCAGTACACCATGATACCCGCCGGATGATTTATCCCATAGCTTAGTCGAGGATATATCCTTACTGAAATCATAATCAGCAATAGTATCAATCTGATCTGCAGCAGAAATACGGCCTGCGGCAAACCCGCTTAATTGATGCTCGTTAAAATATTTACCAAAAAAACGCGGATTGCTAATTTTTCCGTTATAGTGGTACCGTGTTCTTCCCTTGGCCGCCGGGTCAGTATCTGCCGCAAGCAGGACATGCTCCGTAACTGTGCTCGAATAGTCGATGGATGCCTTTTTCGTATGGAACTCTAATTCCTTGACTTGGCTCCACCCACTGCATCGATGGGAGAATAGCATTACAGCTTCATTTTGTGCAGAATATTGTACTGCTACGAAATACCATTCCTTCGCAAGCAATGGACGTTCCGCAACTACGCTAGCACTTTTCCCATCTGCAGCGCCGAGTGAGAATGCCAATTTTCCATCCTTGGTAATTGACAATCTGGCATAGTCTGTACAATCCATAGAACATGCCGACCAAATCGTCTGCTCGTTGTCATATTTCGGAATCGTAGGATAAATCCACATTTGTACCGAAAATACTCCATCCTGCAGCCATTCTGGCAGCAAGGCCAGTTCAGCATATGAACCAGCTAGCGTCGTTTGCCTCCGTCCTCTATACTCCCCTGCACAATCCGCAGGGATCAGCTTCGTTGGCACTTCAGTTGAATGATCAGGGTCTGGCATTCCGCCGCATAGCTTGACAACATTGGCCGTATAAACCTGGCTTGCAGTATCAATCATGAAATTGATGTCTTGTCCCGGCTGTACACTAAATTCATCCGCATAACCAACAATAGTTACAGATGATGCTGCAGCAGATTGCTCATTCATTATAATTCCTCCTAAAATAATTTTAATATTATGCAATATATGAATTATGTAGGAATATTTACAAAAATTATAACATATGTGCTTGCATTATGAGTACCTATATCAATTTTTTCTGAAATGATTTATTCGGAGGCGTTAAGAAAACTGGCTATACCTTGTAGATAGACAGTTTTGTAGGAAAGAGATTTTTGATTTGATGATTTTAGCTAATTTTAAACATGGCAAATAAGCCTCCACTTCATGGAGGCTTATGGAGTGAGTAGTTTTTATATTGCTCGTTAACTATAATTCAATGCGCTAGAACAACCATATGTTAGTAATATAGTGGTGTTTGATATTTTGTCATAAATAATACGCCTGGCACCGTTCCTTATGGCTATTCTACTATTTCAGTTTCCGTGACTTCCTCGTACCTCTCAGCCAGGTATTCATAGTTACATATACCAACAGTCCCTGTATCGTTTTTGTATACAAACTGTCCCGGAATGGCCACGAGCTCATGAGCCCCTTTTATTAGGGTTAACGAGCTCAGCGCACCTTTGGGCGAGAAGTTAACTGATACCCCCATACCCGTCAGTAATATGATCGTATGGATCGACGAAAAATCTTTAAATTCGACTGCTTCAACGTGGTCTTTGGATTTAAATACTCGTATCATCTTCAACACCTTTCGTTTATTTAGTAAATAATCCCAATCTAACTTTAACCTTTTATCCCCATGCCCTAACGACAACGTTATAGATAGTTTTGCTAGAATTTCCGGCGTGTCGGTAAAATAATAGGCCATTTAATGGTTCAGCGCGATTATAGTTTTCTTTACCGATATATAAATTACCAGGAACCGTATACTGCCACAAATAGTTGCTATATATAGTATGAGACAACACATAGCAAATTCCATAATCCAAATCTGTTGATGAGTTCTCTAATGGATTTGATTTATAGGTTCCAGTAATCATGGCAATCTTTGGCGTAAAAGGGAGTTCTAATGTACTACTTACATTCGGATTAATCCTATTTACAGTATATTCGTAGTACAATTTAGGTTCTAGTGTCCCTAGCACACCGAATATATCAACCCCGCTTTTGATGTTAGCTGGAAGCAAATTTGCATTCCCCAACACTGTAATTCCCGAGTTGTAATACCCAGCGGCCTTTGTCTGGTTCGCCGTCCCCGGCGTAACCGTACCTCCAGCCCCCCAATTAGGTATTGTTCCGGTTAAATTATTCCCACCAGCATTACTAAACGTTCTGCCACTCAACACGTCCGCAGGAACTGCATTTCCGGACGCTTTCACAATAGAGTTGAGTTTTGTAATGAGTGAATCCCAACTCTCGCTCGTGGATGCCGAAATCCCTTTGGCAACAAGCGCGGCAACCACTTCCGCTTTCCGCTCATTGCCAAGCTGAAAAGCCGAATCAGCTCTCGCCTGTGCCGCTGCGGCCGCTGTATTAGCTGCATTCGCCGTGGTTTGCGCTGTTGCGGCCGCAGTATTCGCCGCATTTGCCGTAGTTTGCGCTGCGGTGGCCGCATCATAGGCCGACTTTACTGCTCGTGGTGTTGCTGCCAAAATCTCGCTCGTGCTGTTCGTAGCATTGGATAGCTTCACAATCCCTGCCTCCGCTACGGACGCCGGAGGGATTTCGATATGATCCACCTCTTCACGCAATTGATTGATCTCTTCCCCAATCGCGTTCATATCCTGCGGCTGAATCGTGTCATTCAAACTCCAATCTGTCTTTACCATTCTTATACCTCCTTAACTTGTACCGTATGCAGCAGAAGAGTATCTGTCGTGATCGGAACATATAAACTGTTTGTTGACTTGACATTGTTATTTGCATCCTTAAGGTCAATTTTTGTAACAAGTGAAACATCAGCCGCCGGGACCAGATACTGCATTCCCACGGTTGACTCGGTTACTTCCTTTACGGTAAAATCCGTGATTTCAACCGTATCATTCAACACGACCTTTGAAATATTCGCATCAACAAAGCGAGCCACATCATTCAAAAAAGAGCTTATCATCACTTCACCACCACCTCCGGACCGAAGTCGGCAAATGGTTGTTCTCCCAGCTTCCATTCACCTAATTTATAATTCCAATAAATTTCCTTACTAGTGATCCTTTCTTCCAAACCGAGGACATCCCCTAAACTGGTTTGCTGCTGATAGATCATGTTCGCAGGCTTTAACATCTTAACCGTATGTTCAACCTCTTTAAATACGGCTGCATCATCGAGATTCGTTGTAACGGTTAACTTAAAAGCTTGGGGATCTACACTGACAATCGTCAGTCCAGCCCCAACTAGAAAATCAAGCTGACGCTGCAAATACCGCATAGTAAACGGCGGTTTCGTAGAATACCGATTGATCAGCCGCTTTCGTCTGAACTCTAGCGTTTCTGTCGCCGGGTCGGCCTGTATGCCTAGAATCTTTTCCCGTCGTTTAATCGCCTGCAGTGAAGCCGTCGCAACAAATTGGTCATCCAATAGTTGATGAATAGCCTGCTCGGAGCTCATCCATTCCTGCGACTCCGCCTCCGTCAGTTCCACAAAATCTACGAGATCATGGTAAAAGTCCGGGAGATACTGCATGAACCTATTCACTCAGCGTCACCGTCCCCATGATTGGGATTTGCTCATCTGCCAGGATAACATTGGCTGCCGCTCCATCAAGCAGCGTATTCGTCACGTCTACTACACCCTGCACAGTCAAAATACGAGATTCAATGTGAGCGACGCGAACGATCAGAGCAGGCTCAGTGGCCCATGATTGCCGAAGTGATAACAGATAATCGCTTATCGCATCTTCAACGTCACTTTTCACTTGTCCCAACACAGCCTCGGGAGCAAGCGTCAATGATGCAGCAACATCAATGACGCGCCCCTGGGCGCCCGTGATCGTCACCTCGTGGCCAATCGGCGCCAGTCCCAAGCCCTGACCTTGATTTTGTTCGGGATCAATCATTGTTTGAACCTCGTCAATCAGCGTTTGAGACGGTTCGCTGGAATCGGCTGCGAGAATTGTCGCCTTCACCGTCCCCCCGCCATTCCATACCGGAAATACTTTAACGCCGCCTACACCGGAGATTTCGTTAATCTTTTTCTTGTAATCCGCGATGTTGCCGCCAAAAGGCTGCTCGTTAATCGCATCCATGTACCGCTTGCGCAAGGCATCATCACTTTCAGCGTCTTCGCCCGGTACGAGTACCTCCACCAGTTCAGCGCGAACAAGTCCTGCCACATAATCAATGGGAAGCATGGTTCCAAACTCCTGATTGCCGAGTACTCCCGGAGTTTCACACTCTACAATCCACTCGCCTGTACCGACCCTGCTGACTGCAACATAATCAAGATCGTTAATCGAAAATCTGGAACCTACAGGCACATCTATAGGTACATTATTGGAGCCATAGAACAAAGCTTTACGCCTTGCTTTCGTTGCTGGTTCACGGTGAATCCCGAACTCGGCCGTACGCCGTTCCAAATACTCTGCTGTAGCCGTGTCGGCATATGCAAGGTTATTGTTTATATCCAGCTCCATATACATTTGTGCCAGCTCCGCAGCAGCAGGAGCCAGAGCGTCATAAATGATAGATCCCTGACGTTTATCGACTTGATTGGATACCTTGTCTAGCATCCTTTGCAAAATATGTTCATAGGTTTGGTGTTCATACATTCATTGTCACCTCGCTCTTAAAATCCCCGAAGATAGAAACTACTGTAAACGTGGCTAGTGCTTCATCCCCAGTGATGGTAATCCTCTTATTTTCTACTCCAGATATACGGTCATCCGCCAATAGAGCCTCCTTAATCAGGCGCTTTATTTCTGATCGCACATACCCCTGATTTCGCCCTTGCAATCCTGTTAACTCGCTGCCGTAATTGGCATCATATATAAGGTGTGTGAATCGGTCTGTTCGCAGTATTTTATACACGGCTTGCCTGACCGCATCCAAACCATTCACCATCCCTATGCACCGACCTTTATCAAAATCTATGCCATATGTCCGGCTCGTTTCCAGGGCCGTCTCAGCCTTCATTAAATTGCCGCCCAACGGTATCATGATCCCACCACCTTATCCAACACCACATACTGCTGCCCCCCCTGCATTCTTAACAGCAAAACACCGTCACCTGCCTTCAGCCCCTCGCGAATAACGATCTTTTCTGTTAACGCATCCTGGGTCGGAATGCCATCTGTGTGATGGCTATGTTTCAGATCAATTTCATACCTAGTCAACTGTTCGGTCAGAACAAAAAAATCCTCATCCAGCAATAAACGCTGATCGACGAGAATTTCCAGGGGCTGTTCTTTGGTCACTGTACCAAACATAATCGCTACAGGATGCTCTGCTTCATTCAAATTCATGGTGATTTGCTTTATCGCATTGGCCAAACTCATTCGATCACCTTCAATTCAATTTGCAATGTGTATTCTTCGCCACTGAAACGGTGGGAACATTCCTCAACCAAGTAAAGCTGGTTAATCGCCAACTCCCCGATTTCTACATGGATATAGCAGCCAGCACGAACGGACGGGTTCCCAAGGGCATCCACCTTTAAGCTTTTGGTCTCGCGGTTTTTAAGTTTGACCAACTGGTCGAGAAGCTGACGAATTTGGGCATCATTCATGTTCTCGTCAACTTTTTCGTAGTACTGTAATCTCCCCCACTTGGCTATATTAGCGCTATCCTGAGCAATATGCATATCCCGCTTCTTGGTGTCCTTGTTATCACGTACCAGCTTGATCTGGTTATACGTTTCGCTATCGATGCTCTTTTCAAAGCTGAACCCGGTCATCAAACTCTTGTCCCCGACAACGATATCCAACTTCATGTCCTTTACATTTTGCAACGTCAGATTACCGTAGTCGTCGTAAAACACATAGATGCTTCCGGTATTGACCGTTGTAAGTGCTAAAGCTTTGTCGATGATATCAATCAGCTTCTGACCGTCCTCGATTAAATTGGGTATTGCATATTTGGTATCTGCGATATGGCCCCACTTCAACTCGAAGTCGTTGGCAATCTGCTTGATGATCGCTGCTGCCGTCTTGTTCTTAAATACGTAGGTATCTGTAGCGGTTAAGTATCGAATCTGATCATACGCCTTGATCTTGAGTGTATCTTCTTGACTTCGGCCAATTGAAAATACATAGCCATAAAAAAGGGGCTTATCATCATACTTCACAGCGACGATATCCCCGTTATTGATCATATAATTGCTATCTTGCAGCATAGTAAAGTCGAAACTTCCAGGTTTGCCGATCCTGGACGTTTTCCAATTCGCATCGGTTATAAGCTCGGATATATCAAATACGCCGCCCTGTTTGTCATCTGTTACTACCTGTAACATGTTCCACCTCCTATGGCAACTTTATTACCTTGCCGATTGGTAGCCGCTTTAACTCGCTATCCTTTATCCCATTCAGCGTCTGTAATTGCTTATATTTGCTGCCATCACCCAAAAATTGTTTAGCCACTTTCCAAAGGTTGTCCCCCGCTACAAGGGTATACGTTTCAGGCTGTACCCGTGTATCTGCGCGCGACACTGACTGGTTATTAGAAATTGCCGTTTCTTTGCCTGTTGTATCCTTTACAAATCCGACCTTCCTTGCGGCATAGAAACGATATTCTTTAAACGAGATTTGGTAGTGTATGTCCCCAACAGTACCCGCCTCTTCACCCCAGCTAAACTTTTCAATACTCACTGCCATATTGATATTCAAATTCGAACCGGTGAGCACCAACCGAACCGGGCGTTTTTTACTTCGCCAATCTTCAATTTTATCAATGTAATAAGCCGGCTTGAACATCGCTCTGCGTTCTACATTAACCCCCGGGAACCACCTTGCCGGGAAGAAGCTCTCAAATGCAATTTCTTTCAGCTTCATATTTTTGATGACGTTAATTTCGCCTAACTGGGATATTTCGTATGTCTTACTATCTCCGCTGGATTGCACTTCAATTTTACCGGGAAGGACCGGGAATTCAATCGCTTCGGCTCGATTGTTGAATGATAGGGTAAGGGTGTACTTATCCACGGAACCCCTCCTTTCTGCACTATAATTTACGCGTATAATCTCGATGCACTCGATGCTATTTCTTCTTCCAATGTAACTGTAATTTGCGAAATGATCGTATCCAAATCTGTACCGTTATGAATATCGCCGGTGCTGACGGATACCGTAGGTGTTAGCGTTACGAAATTTTGGATCGACTTCATTTCTGCCAATTCACGCATCGTTTTGAGGTCTTCACTACTGATGTCTACCGTGTCTTCAACTCTTCCAACACTACCCACCTGATTCACCTTGTCAATAGTGTCCATAGTTGATGCAGGCACACCCGATTGACTAAATAAAGAAGCGTTCGATCCACCAGGTCCCCCCTGCGCTTCTAGCTCTGCTTGATCTTCTGCTCTTTTCGCAGCCATTTTATTCAGCCTATCCTGTAACTTTCGATCTCGTTCCTGTGCATTTATCGCAGCTCTTGCATAGGCTTCGTCCTTTTTAGCACCAGCAAAATCAGCAATATCATCAGCTAGATCCTCCATACTAAACTTCCCTTGTAACGCAATCGTTGAGCCAGTAACGCTGTTTATCAGGCTTATTATTACATTTATGCCATCAATGATACTGTTGATTACAAAGTCATACAATTTCCCGATACTTTGCGCCCACATTTTAAAGGGGATCATCATCCATTCAACCAACTGCCAGAAATAAGCTGGAAGCTTATCAAGGAAATTAAGAAAAGAGTTCCATGCGCCCAAAACACCAGCTACAAAATTTTCGTTGGTTGTCCATAGTTTATAGATGATCAAAATTAAGGATACAATCAAAGTTATGATTAAGACGATCGGATTAGCGTTCATGACCGCATTCCATACTGACTGGGCTACGGCTGCCATCCTCGTAGCTAATGCTGCCGCCTTTGTAGCTATCGTGGTCCAGTTTATCGCCAGTGTTAAACCACCGATTGCAGCCGCCAATCCCCATATAATCGGGCCGAGAAGGGACCAATTTTCCGAGAAAAAGCTGTATACTTGTGCTGCGTATTCGACTAATTGAATCAACCATGATACTGCCGTGGATATACCCATGGCCAAACCGTCAATAAAATTTGTCACGGTATCGGACTGCAAATACGTGGTTAAAAGAACGACAAGTTCAGTGATTCGGTTTAAGGGGCCTCCTGCTTCCCCTAAGCTACCAACCCAACCCTTAATCGTATTGTCGATAACGGCCATTGCACCACTAAAGGTCACCGGCATGTCCTCAAACATCTTGTCAATATCTCCCGATTGATTCTGAAAGGCCTTAACAAATTGATCAGCTGTAAGCTGATCGTTAGCTGCCATTTGCATCAATTCTTCACCGGAGACTCCTAATCCACCTGTCAATACCTTCATGATCGCCGGAGCGGTCTTCGAAAGGTTGCCAAGCTCATCTCCTTGCACAACCCCATCTCCCAGAGCCTGGGACATTTGTTGCATCGCACTTTCAGCTTCTTCTGCTGAAACTCCACTAATCACCAGGGATTTATTGAATTTATCCGTGAAATCAAGCAAATCATCATTGTTCTTAAATAAACCTTGCGTACCTACTCCAAGCTTAGTTATGAGTCCGGCTGTTGCACTATAACTCGTCCTGGTTCTATTGGCTATATCTAAAACCTGTTGCTGTAACCCAGCCTGGGTGCGCAAACCATCATTAACAAAAGCTAAACGGGCGTTGGTAGCAGCCATGTCATCGGATATCGCCATGGCCCCACCGATCACCCCACCTAATTGTTGGGCAAGTTTTACCCCCTTGGCTATAACACCAAAAACGAGCTTTTTAACTGAGGTTTCCGTTTTCTTTACGCTCTTGTCAGCCTTTTCAATGTTTATGTTTACCTGATTTAATGTGTTATTTATTTGCACATAATTTTTGTTAATGACCTGTGTCATTTGAATCATCTTCTGATGGTTGGTAATCAAATTTAGAGTTGGATGCACATTCGCCACTTTTCACTTCACCTTCTTTCGAAGCAAATAACTATCTCTTCATCTTTTTAGCAGCTTTTTCTTCCGCTGCCACCCTTTCATCAATGCAAGCAATAATAAAAGCCCTCTCTTGTCTAGAAAGGGCTAAAAACTCACTGGGCCATTTATGGAACTTATGGAGGGCATAGTAGGCATAATTCGCCTCACTGTCGCCCTCCCGGATTAGTTTTTTGCTTCTTCCACCAGATCATCCATCCCAACATCAAAACCACTCAGGCGCTGGATGTGTTCAGCAAGGGTTGCAATCTCACCGGGCAACAACACTTTATTTACGTATTGCTCAGGAGTAGAACAACCAAGTTTGCTAATGGACTCCGCATCTTTAAAGTCAGGTACTAGCGTATTATTGATGACAGATGTGGTGTTAAACTGCTGTGCATTAAACTCTACCTTCCCTTTTTTATGAATGATGGTAGAACGTTTGCGAAGCTCCTCAAAATCAGGACCTGTCATGGCCTTAATCTTGAACTTTAACAGATTTCCCTCTGCATCTTTAAAGCGCTTGGACACGGTCACTTCTTCCGTCAAACCATCAATAGGGTTAGCATTCAAAAATTCTTGCAAGCTCATATCGTTTCCCTCTTTCTATCATTAAATAGTATTAAACATATCCGGCATGTCCACATCCTCAAATGTGAACGGAATTTCCTCTTCCAGCATATCGTCGCTGGTCGCATCAAATTTGGAGAGGAGCAGACTATCGACATTGCAGTTTTTAAGCACAATCGTTTGCTTCCCCGCAGCACTCCCCGGTTGCTCGTTGACCATCATCAAATCAAACCAAAAATCCTCACCTGTTTTAATATAGTTGATCATCAATTCCCTAAACATCGACGTTACATAATAGACCGTCAGTGTACCAGTGCCTTTCCATCCAGCAGCACGCTGTGGCGTATTCGTTTTACCGAGCACAGGCACATCCACTTTGTTTTTCTCAGCAGTGGCCTCCCCGGTCTTACCGTAGAGCAATTCCTCCACCCGTCCGTTGATGGTTACAAAAGCTCGTGCAGTCTTGCCGCTAATGGCATCTTTAACATTAAAAACTCCCATTGTTGAACCCCTCCCTTAACGTACTGTGACACTGATATAAATTTTTTCGACGCTATCCACGGCTTGAATCCAAAGATTAATTCCAATGGAATCTGAATCCTTGCCCGGCAAAACTTCAATATCCTTTTGAGAATCAAAATTTTGGATCGCACCTATAGCCTGCAGGCTCTCGAGATAAGAGATCGCTTCAGCTTTAAACAGATTTCGCCCGTCGGCATCATTGGATACCTTGCCAAGGAAATGCTGTTTGAACACTCTGGATATATCATTAGCAATGGCGTCCAAGGTGCGAATAATCCGGTTTTTGCTAAATGGCTTCCCCCGGTCCATCGTAAATGTCTTAAGTGTATTAATATCCTGCACAATTCGTGCCTGGCCGTTATCGACAGTAAGCACCATTTCGCCGTTACTAATCGCCTGAACAAGCTCAGTCTTTGTATATTTCGGTGACACATCGACTGCGTTAGGAATCACCGCATAAGTCAACGATTGGTTGACGTTAGCAGCTGCTTCCATAGCTGCAATCTCCCATACCAGATAGGTCGGTTCTACCGTTAAGCCATCAGCGGTCACAATACCGTTTTTCAGGCTAATTACACCTTCATGATCCGCTTCAGGATAGTTGCACAGTACAGTCTGAAACTTCTTCCCCTCGTTCTCCCGGAGACGCTTGGTATAAGCCGTTGCGAGTGATTTAATGACACTATCTTCTGTAGGCACCGCCAACACCTCAAATTCCTCCGCCTCAAAGGCTGCAAGGGCTGCAGTATATTCCCCAGCTCCGCCAGAACCGTCCGCCCCGCCCTCCAGGGAGGTCACAGCAGTGTCTGTCAATACGCCTGTACCGCTAAAGTCCACAAAGTCATTGGATACGAGATCCTCTGCTTTTTCGACCGTCTGGACATCCACTTCCTCCTGATCCACATACGTGATGACATTAAAAAAGCCCAGCATATCTATGTTGGACTGGATCGAGATTTTAAGATCATTTCCTCGCGAGCCGCCATATTTAGCCGTCGCCGTCAAACTACCTGACACAACACTTGCCTTCACTGCCCCGTTTGCTCCTAAGCGATAAATCAATACCTTATTAACATGGGAAAGTGCCGCGGCAATATGCTTGATCCGTGGGTCGACTGCATGAAACCCGATAGCAGCTAACGAGTTCTGCATAAATGTGCTTGCTTCAAGTGTCGTGATTCCTTCTTTCCCCCAAGGCAGATGAGCGGGAACCGCCAATATACCTCGTTCTCCTAATTTACCAAGTGCCTGTGCTTCAGATTTGAAATTAATGTATACATCAGGCAATACTTTATTTTGTGTAGTCCAAGTGCCGCCCATTTATTTCACCTCTCTGTTCATAAATTGTTCTACTAACTGTTTCGCTTGTGCGATCGAATAAGTCTTGTAATCCTCCAGCACAATGCTAAGGATATCTCGATCAACACCTTGCCATTGCTCAGATTGCACAAATTGTTCTTTCGTAAAGCAAGCTGTGTTCGCCTTTTGCTTTGTATCTTCTTTTTTAGCCATAATTTAAGATTCCCTCCTGCTCGAGTGTTTGCATTTTCGGTGTTTCCGGCTTCGACTTCCACACCCAGAACCTATAATCCACGAAGAAATGTAATGTCTGATTATTCACTTCATGCTTCATATTCAGTCCTCGGTATATTTCGCCTTCGATATCGACTGTCGCTAGCGCATCATAGAGTATTTCTGCGGTTGCATGAGCCTCTTCGTTGTATTGCGGCCCTTCCGGGAAAAAGCCAATGTCGAAGGTATGAGTGCGGTGATAGCGCCTGTCCAGTTCTTGCACTTGTGATGTTGTTTGCAATTGAACCATGAAATATGGTGTTTTCAAGCCCTGCTCAATCTCTTCGTCATAGACTGTTATGCCAGGAAATACTTCCGCCAGAGCGCCTGCGATTCCCTGACGAATGCGATTTGAACTTACTATGTCCATAGCCTCCTCCTTTCTAATATCTATCGTGAGCAGAAATGGATCTGGAATTTGCACCACAACAAAAAAAAGCCGGCGAAATTGCCAGCCATGACACAAGGTGTCTGCCCTTTTGTGGTGTCCATGAATCTAATTCCCACACTATCATTATAGACCGGCTATTTGCGCAAAGTCGGACACGCTACGGTCAAGCAGCGGACAGGTTGCGGCCTTTAATTTTTGTATTTGAATAGGGATACTCTTAATTCATGTGACTACTCGCATGCGACAGAAAAAGACGAACTATGCAAGTTCGCCTTCCTTACTTTTAATGATCCAATCGGTTAAGCTTCTAACATTCCGAAGTGAATCCAACGACAAATCTTCTTCATCAAGGGTAAAGTCAAACCGTTTTTCTAAC
The DNA here is from genome assembly GCF_003931855.1 of Paenibacillus lentus. Lineage (NCBI taxonomy): Bacteria > Bacillati > Bacillota > Bacilli > Caryophanales > Paenibacillaceae > Paenibacillus > Paenibacillus lentus. Next base: position 4,855,274 of record NZ_CP034248.1, read on the forward strand.
TCGGCCAGCAATCTGATCATCGTCATAGAATCCAGAATACCCGAGCTGCCAATCAGTTCGGTATCTATATCTGCCTCCGGCAGCATGAGTACTAAATGAATAACTTCCAATATTCCCTCTTGAACCATTGTGCGATTCATACCTTCATTCTCCTATCTCAAGCCAGTCAAACGTTCTGTCTGCGAGCGGCAGATTCAGTTGATACTTGATGTACTCCTTATTTTCTTGCTCTTCCAGTTTATGAAAACCAAGCATTTCCAACAGCAATCGGGCGGGTAAATTGCGTTCCTTTCGGGCCAGAAGACAATGCATCTCCCTCATCTGCGGCCATTTTAGTACTAGACGCTTTAACACAGTATATAAAAATGCTGCAGCCACCCCACGCCCTTCAATTCGGCAGGAGATACAGAACAGTCTGATTTTCATTGCGTTTCCCTCAAGTGCAACAAAGCATGTGCCTATCAAACCATGATCTCCAAAGCGATCCTTTAATCTCGCTACATAAATCATATGTTGCTTAAGCTGGCAAAACGATTCGACAAATGGACGGTCAATACGTTCCAGCAGGCTATTCATTTGATTGGTTCGGTGAGATAGCTCAACAATTCGTGGATAGTCACCAGGATCGGCCTGTTGGATCTGAAGTACCATTTGACATTCCTTCAAAAACTGTTCGCGGCTGCCTTGAAATCCCCTTTCTGCTGCTTTCCGCTGCTGCCGCGCAAGCATATAATGTCTGCGGTTTGCAGACTCCTCTGTCACATCCCTAACCTGAAGACTGGGGGATTTAGGCAGCTCCAAATAATACTGCGCATCAAAAGTGAGTACCTGGGGATAGTAATAATTCATTTCAAACCGCTCAAATGAATCATTATCAACAAATGCCAACGCCTCCAAGCCGATATTCAGCTCCATGGCGATCTGCCTCAAGCTTATCGCTTTAGAACTAAAATGGCATTGCAGAGATACAAAATATTGAGCTATGCCGAATTCCTCCAGCTTGCTAACCACCTGATCAAGTCTGTTACGACTTGCGATACTATGTAAAATGCCGCGCTGATCCAGCTCAACCAGCACCTGTTCTATGCCTGGACGCAATATAATATTATCGGCATTCTCCCTTAAGGTGCCTTCCCAGATCGTATCATCCAAATCCCAAACAATACATTTAATCATCTGATTCACTTACGGACAGCTCCATGGTCAGATGCGTGGGCCTGAAGCCATGCTGCTTATACAGCAGACGCATCGGCAAATTTTCGACATGAACCTTACCGACAATATGATCTACCTGTTCTCTGCGACAATAAGCTATTCCTTCTTCAAACAGCTCTTCCACATAGCTGGTTCCTCGCCATTCTGGAGCAATATAGAAGCTTTTAAAATTGGCATACTTCTCCTTTGTAATCGAATTCTCGCGTGGCGTAATCCACATCCAGCCGCCAACACTCTCGTCTACCTCAAGGATAAGCATGCCTTCGCGTTCATTTCGAATTGCCTTCTCAAGCTTTTTAATATGGAACTGCGGATCAGTTACAGCCTCCTGTCCAAATGAAATGACAGAAATTTCAATTTCAATCTGTGCCACCTGTTCAATGTCATGATGTTCAATTACCCGAATTGGCATTTACTTAAGACCCCATTCTATTATGATTTATCTTTGATTGATGTTCCTCTCTTCTGAATAAGCTCAAAGATGCTATGCCGGCAATTCGGACAGCCGTCCTGCTTCAATTGTTCTATCGTCTGCCAGGGCAGTTTATATCCTACCTGGTAAATTTGGTGGCATTCTTTACATTGATACGAACGAATTGTGCGCCTGACTTCCCCGGTATAAATGGCTTCTTTATACTCAGAAGCAATACTTTCTCTCATCTCCGCAGTGGATTGCAGTACAATCATTTGACTTGTGTTACCGATAATTTCCGCACCGATATATTCATTAAACCGTGGTAACACGCTTGTGACAAGCAAGCCCATTTCTGTTATTGAGCGCTGCATTTCCAATGTGAAATCAGGAGATTTATGAGCGAAGGACAGAAAGATCGGCAATCCAACATCCGGCTTTAGCAACTGGATAGCTCTAGACAAAAACAGATTCATTCCTGGAAGCGTATATGGAGGATCGGTGAATACACAGTCAAACTGATGCATAAGCTCCTGAGGAAGCTGGGTACGGAAGTCCATTTCATAACAAACAATAGGCAAATCCTCAGTTTCAGCCAAATAATTGATATAGCTAATAATACGCTTATCAATTTCAAAGACATGAATACGGGAATTGGACTTATGCGGGTTCTGACGATACAGCTCTTTCAGGAGAAACGCGAGTGAAACACTGACAAGATCATCATCGCCCAAGCACACAATATCTCTGCCGATCAGTACGCCGTTCCGCAAAGCTAGCACCGCTCGCTTCATACTTGTCTCCAGTGTGCAAGAGGATTGATCGATCGTTACATCCACTTGAGGTCTCGCAGCAAAGATAGCCTCGAGCTTGCCCATCAGTTCATCTAATTCCTTGCGTAAATCCTCCATTCCTCCGGGCTGCCAGTTGCCTCGCATTAGACGTTGATACATGTCGCGATCCAGGGCTCCAAACCCCATAGTGTATTCAATCAGTCGCGTTCCCCGCATCGTGCATTTAACTCCCCGTCCCTGCTCAATAATGCCCGCTTTAATAAATTCCTTCTTAATCGCAGCGACAACTGGCAAGGGCAGTAGCGTTCTTCGAGCTATGTCTTTAGTAGAGATGCCGGGTTTAAAATAGACATCCAGCAAAATGTTCTCAATGACCTTCTTGCCGTCCTTTATCGATACCTGAGAATATATTGAATCAATCGCCTCATTGTTCATAGATCAGCCTCCTAGATTCCAGGGAAAGCCAGCTAAATAAATCTCAAAGCCTTGGGATTCCCTATAATTTCTCTCCATTTATGTTTAATAGATTATTTGTTAGTATTTACTAATTTATTTAATATAATCCCATAGATTCTACAAAAAAACAAGACATCAACCGTCAGTCAATGCTGATCGGCTGATGTCCATGGCCTGCCTACCTCAATGCTAATCCATCACAGATACCTGAATAAATGGACTTAGCTGTTTGATCGTCCGATATTTAAACAAAAGCTGACTCTCCATGAGCAACCCCTGCTTCTCCATCTCAATTTCTACCTGCACAGCATGAAGAGAATTGCCTCCCAAATGGAAGAAGTCATCATCCACTCCGATTTCCTGAAGACCTAATATCTTCTCCCAAATTTGTACTAATGCCACCTCAATTTCATTGTCAGGCGCACGATATATGGCTCTTGTAATCTGTCCGCCCATTTCCAAAGGCAACTGCAAGAGCTTGCTGGCAGCTGCATAGCGCAATGGAAGCAGTTGACAGCGATGCAATTGCTGCTCCCAACCGGTGACAAGAATTTGCTGCTCCAATTGATTCGCTTGCTCTTCTAATACAGCTAACTCTGTCAACGTATTATATACGGTATCCCTGCCTGTCTCTTGCTCTCGCTTCGTTGCCTCAGGGTCGGATTCACTTGATAAAGGTGCATTATAAATGCATGTCGTCCCTTCCAACTTATCGGGAATATCCTCGACGTTTTGACGGAACAGCAGTGTTTCCCCTGATTCATCTACATGAAGCCACGAACCACTATTCATAAAATCCTGCATAGGCACATTCCTGCCTGTTTTCGTGTACGCAGCTTCAAGACAATGGATTCCCTCTTCCAGAAAATAAGGCTTCAAAGCAGTAAACACTGCTTGTTCAACACCTCTACCAAGTACCCGGCAACTTAACAAAAATGCATCCAAATACAAGGTATCCTGAATCTTTCTAGTGATTACCGCACCGGATAGCCCATAATTGCCAAAGCGGTCGGCCACCTCAACAGCCCAGCATATCGTATTGGACTTGTCCAATAACGCATGCAGTTCAGCTTCCGTATAACGGGTACCTTGTAACGTAAACTGATTAACTCGCTGTGTAAGCTGGGCAATCCGTGGAATCTGTTCGGTCCGAACCCGATTTATGCTAACGCCTAGCTTTAACTCATTTAGAAAATGTTGCAGCGACGGTAAAGATGCTTTTACCTTTAAACGTTCGCGCTCCGTTATATATCGGCTTGTTCTTTGCTTGTCCTCCTCTGTTACCCTGAAGCGATCCAACGCCCATAGATGCTCCAAGAACAGCCCCAATTCCCGTTCCTGAGGTAATTGAAGCGTAAGCACCTCTGGACATCGGGCCTGTACTTCGGCACATTCCAGTTCGCTATCATCTATAAATACGAAGGTGTCGAGACCCACACCTATTTCATCAGCCAATTGCTGCAAATTATGAGATTTGGCCTGCCAATTTAGCCGCCAAGCCACAAAATGCTCTTTGCTTAGCAGCATGTCAGGATGGTTTTCAAACACATTCCATACATCCTGTTCATTGTTTTTACTGACGAGAACAAGGAGCATACCCTCCTGTTGTTTGGATAACAGAAACTGCTGCAGCATACGGCTGGATTCTTGGATAAGCACTCCCTGAGCACCATCCTCACCACATACGCCCTGCCATAAGGTATTATCGCAATCAACGGCAATAACTTTAAATGGATGCCCCTGCCATGCCAACAAATGCCGGGCAGCAAATGTCCCCATGACTGCATTAAAATGTGGCGTAAAGGGTAAATGAGCAGCTTGATCGCCTATCGCATCATATCGCTCAGTTACAGCATACATTCGATCTGCTAGTCTAAAATCAATAACGTGAATCGGATAATGCTGTTCTAACTCCTCAAGCTCCTCTTTCCATCGATCATTCAAGTATTCCAGATAGCTAATCATTTCTGCGGAGAGCGACTTTGGCGCCGTTACTGGCAGAACACCTGCAAACAGTGGCGTATCTTGACGACGATGAGCGGAGATTGCTTCTATTAAATCGCTCAACACACGCTCCATTTTTACCCGTTGCTCTGCCTCCGTAGATTCATCAGTTAACAGCCAATCCTCAAACCGGACAAGCAGCATACCTGCTCCTTCGGTCGTAGAAAGCAGGCTATCCGGATTCAGAAGTTCCTGGAACACCTGATTGTATGGTGCAAATCGAACATTAATTTTTGTCCCGAACTGTCTGCCCCACCAATCAAGATAAGGCTGGATTGGATCAGCAGTAAAAGTAGCCGCCACCACGAGTTCTAAAGCCCGTTCAGGCTCGGTATTCTGCCGCTTCGCAGCCAATGCCTGCTGCTCCTCTTCCGTTAACAGGCCAATATCCTCCAGCTTGCAGCCTGGCTCGCTCAGCACCATGTCAATCAGCCTGATTAAATGATTCATCAGCCCGACCATCGTATTTTCAGTAAATAACGCCGTATTATACTGAAGGGCGCAGAGCAGTCCGCCATCGTCGCCATAGCCGATATCCAGCTTGAAATCAAGCTTAGAAATCCCTTTAGTTATTTCATAGTTTTCAAATGTGAGGCCTTCAGCCGTCAGCACGGTGTCCTCATCAAATTCGTTATGGAATATCATCATCGTATCAAACAGCGGGTTACGTCCCCGTGTCAGTCTGGTAGTCAGCTTCTCCACCATCCGGTCAAACGGATAATCCTGGTTCTCATAAGCACTCATTATTGTTTCATTTAAGCTCAGCAATTGATCCAGAACCGTGCGTTGCGGCTCAAGACTAACTCGGATCGGTAAGAAATTGGTGAACATGCCAATCAACGACTCTACATCAGCATGACGTCGGCCTGCTACCAGGGAACCAACGATCAAATGCTGCTGTCCTGTATACTTGTGCAGCACAATCGTATACAAATGAAATAACAGCACATTAATCGTAATATTTTGTGATCTGGCTAACTGATCAAGACGGTCTGCAACCTCTTTGGATATTTTTCGCTTATGCACCCGGCCTGTAAAAGACTGAAATTCCGGCCGCTCAAAATCCGTTGGCATATGAAGGACAGGAAGCTCATTACTGAGTTGGTTCAGCCAGTATTCCTCCTGCTTTTGAAGCAAATTCCTTTCAAGCAAATCATGCTGCCATTCGGCATAATCTTTGTATTGAATCTGCAGCGGCGGCAATTCCTTACCTGCATATAAGTCACTAAACTCCTTAATAAACACGTTCATAGACGATCCGTCAGATACAATATTGTGCATGTCCATCAATAGCACATGCTTTTCAGGTGCAAGCTGCACTAATGCGGCACGAATGAGCGGAGCTTGCCCCAGATCAAATGGCCGTATAAAACGGCGTACGACCTGCTGCATATCCCCTTCAGTAGCTTCCAAACGTGCCACTTTAAACTCAAAGCTATCATGGACCTGCTGCATCGGTTCGCCATCGATCATATGGAATGATGTCCGCAAATTCTCATGCCGTTGAATAAGCTTGATATATGCCTGTTCAAACCGATCAGCATCCACTCTGCCATTTACCGTTAGTGCCATCGGCATATTATAGGTTGTCATTTGACCGATTTGCTGGTGAATAAGGAACGTGCGCTTTTGTGCGGAGGAAAGCCGATAATATGGTTTGGTTTCCACCGGCTTAATCGCCAAATATGTTTTTTGATCCAGCTGGCTTATATACTGGGCAAGATCCCTAATTGTCGGATAGGTAAAAACGTCAGACAAGGCCAGCTCAACATGAAGCTCCTTATGAATTTTAGCAATTAGGCTCGTTGCTTTTAATGAATGACCGCCTATTTCAAAGAAATCCTCATTGATTCCGATCTCCGCAATACCAAACATATCCTGCCATATTTGAACCAGCGTTTTCTCCACCGGGGTGCGCGGTACTGCTTTCTCCCCTGCGGATTTCCTGGATGCATAGGCCCCTGGTGATTTTTTTACGAGAGCAAAGCCCCCTTCACCTGCTTCGCCTTCACCTGCCACTCCTGTATCTGCCGCTCCTGCTACAGCTTTATCTCCTGAGTCAGGCCGGGTTTCGTGATGAATAATTCGTATCCCCTCATCATCGAGCCAAAATCGTCTACGCTCAAATGGATAAGTCGGCAACGGAATACGATATCTCATTTCCTCTTTATAAATCCGGCTCCAATCAGGCTTAATGCCAGAGCCCCATAAGCGGCCAACCTGTGTAAACAAATGAACTACGTCCGAAGCTGTCTGCTGGGGATGACGCAACAAATGCACAATCACCTTATTTTCTCTATTTTGCATGTTGGCAAATGAGGTAAGGGCATTTCCGCCCCCCAGTTCGATTAATGCGGCATCCCACTCGTTGAGCAATGTAGCCAAGCCCTCGGCAAAGCGAACAGGATAGCGCAGATGTCTTGCCCAATACGCTGGACTGGTCGCTTCCTCATCACGAATCCAAGTCCCGGTTACATTAGAAATAAACGGCTTAGTCGGCCTATTCAAAGTCAACGCGCCTACTTCTTCCTCATACTTCTTCATAATCGGCTCCATCATGGCTGAATGAAATGCATGAGAAGTATGAAGCCTGCGACAATTGTGGCCTTGGGCTTCAAGCTTTGCAGCCAGTCTATCAATAGCTTCATCCGTACCTGATACTACACACATGGAAGGGGCATTGACAGCTGCGAGAGCCAAATCCTCAGGGAGCAGCGGTAGCAAATCCTGCTCACTAAGCGGAACACTGAGCATCGCTCCACCTGGTTGACTCTGCATAAGCTGACCGCGAACTGTAACAAGGCGAAGCGCATCTTTTAATGAGAAGACACCGGATATACAGGCGGCAACATATTCCCCGATACTATGGCCAATCATCGCCTGAGGAGTGAACCCCCATTCCAGCATCAATCTGGCAAGCGCATATTCTACAATGAAGATAACCGGCTGAGCAACATCCGTCTGATTGATAGCTTTGTGATCTGTATTCTCCTCTGTGGACGGATACAATGCTTGCCTTACCCGTTTGGTAACATCATCAGACAGCAATTCCAGACAACGCTCGACCTCATTACGGAATATTGGCACCTTCTCATACAATTCCCGCCCCATTCCAACATATTGAGAGCCTTGACCTGAAAACATAAATACAACCGGTCTGTCATCCGTATCTGCAAAATGATTGTATACCTCAGGTGCATCCGCATCGACCAACAATGCTGCCGCCTCCGCCGTACTAGTGCAAACCAAGGAGCGACGATAGGGGAAGGTGGCACGGCCTATCTGTAAGGTATAAGCCATATCCTTAAGAGAAACCTCAGGATTCTCTAGAATATAATCACTAAGCTGCCTTGCCATCTGGTCAAGTGCCGCTTCTGAACGTGCCGAGATCGCAATCAATTCGACTGATTGATCTGAAGAGTTTCTTTCCGTCACTGGTGCTTCTTCCAAAACTACATGCGCATTGGTGCCACCGATCCCAAAGGAGCTGACGCCAGCGCGCAGAGGATAACGATCATTTGTCCAGGCCTTTAATTGAGTGTTTACATAAAATGGACTATTCAAAAAATCAATTTTGGGATTCGGTCTCTGGTAGTGCAGCGTCGGCGGCATTTCCTTGTGCGCTAAAGCCAGAACCGCTTTAATCAGCCCGGCTACCCCGGCGGCATTATTGAGGTGACCAATATTCGATTTGACAGAACCAATACCGCAATATTGTCTCTGATCTGTCTGAAACGCCGTCTTTAATGCTTCAATTTCTATTGGATCACCGAGAGTAGTCCCTGTACCGTGCGCTTCAATGTAGCTAATGCTCTCCGGCTCTACCTCTGCCACATGATGCGCAGCCCGTATAACAGAGACCTGCCCCGTTGTGCTGGGGGCCGAATATCCTACCTTGCGATTTCCATCATTATTAATTGCAGATCCCTTGATTACCGCAAAAACATGATCCCCATCCTCCAAAGCTTCCTCCAGCGTTTTCAGCACGATCATCCCTGCGCCGTCCCCAAACACTGTACCAGCCGCCTGTTCATCGAAAGCCCGGCAATGTCCATCAGGAGAATTAATCATCCCCTCCTGATAGAAGTAGCCATTTTTTCTCGGCAGCTGAATAGATACACCTCCAGCCAGAGCTATGCTGCATTCTCCGCTCAATAAAGCCTGGCAGGCTAAATGCACAGCAACAAGCGAGGTGGAACACGCTGTTTGTACGGTAAAGCTCGGTCCTTTTAAATTCAATTTATAGGACACCAGTGTCGCCAAATAGTCCCGCAGATTCAACATGGCTGTCTCAAGGGTGGCAGATTCCTCAGAACCCCCTAACCCTTTAAACGCTCGCATGAACCAGTGGGAATTGAACGCGGCTCCCGTATACAAGCCAATGGCCCCTTTATAAGTCTTGGGGTCATAGCCAGCCTGCTCCAGAGCCTCCCAAGAGCATTCATGAAGAAGCCTGAATTGCGGATCCATAACCTCTGCTTCCCGCGGAGTATAATCAAAGAAATCTGGATCAAAAAGGTCAATATCCTCAAGAACCCCTTTTGCCTTAACATAATTCGGATGACGGATGATCTCTGGATCAATGCCTTCTGCCAATAACTCCTCGTCCGTAAAAAAGGAAATGCCTGCTTTGCCGCTGCGCAAATTATCCCAATATTCCTGCAGGTTTCTCGCGCCTGGAAACCTTCCTGACATGCCTATAATGGCGATCTCTGATCCGGTATACTCCATTTCCTTCTTTACGCTCATTGCAAGACCTCCCCTTTGCGTCTTTTTTTCCTCTGCTCCTGCTGCCGCTTCTTTCCTTTGGCTACTGTATCGATTAGCTGATGCTCCATCTCCGCCTCTTCGGCTTCCATTGCTTCGCTTTTGCCCAGCCTCTGGGCAAGAGCATGAATGGTAGGATAAGTAAACATATCTACTACTGCAAGACTTTCATTCAGAGCTTCGTTTATTTTTCCTGTCACTTGAATCATATCTAGGGAGCTAGCACCCAAATCAAAGAAATTATCATGAATTCCTACTTGATCCATTCGGAAAAACTGCTTCCACACCTCGGCAATCGCCTTCTCAATTTGATTGCGAGGTGCAACATAGGCACTCGTCAGATCCGGACGTTCATAAGTCGTCGTTGTCCGGTTATTCTCCTGCTTCCTGCCGGCATGATAAATCCATTGATCAATCCTTGCTTGAAGATTTCCCGTAGAAACGATGATTTGATGACTGTCACAAGGGGCGTATACATAATTGAAAAGCATCGGTGCCTCGGCAGGCGTAATAGCTAATTCCACCAATGTTTCACCGATCGTTGAACGGTGCTCCTCCCAAAACTCCCAAGCATCCCAGTTAATGCACAGCCACTTGGTATCACTCGCTTGATTCTGCCTGCGGGCAAAGGCATCCATGTACAGATTCGCCGCAGAATAGGCGCTGAACCCAAGTCCGCCAAGCACACTCGCAATCGATGAGAACAAGACGCAAATGTCCGGTTTTTTCTCCTCAATGAACCGCGACAATATTTGCAGTCCCTTCACCTTGGCATTAAACTGCTCATCCAACTGTGTACCGCCAATATTCTCAATGGCCCGGAAGGATTCGCCTCCCGGCAATCCTGCCGCCTGCACCACCCCGTTCAAGCAGCCATATTGGCTCTCAATGAACTCGAATACCGAGATCATATCCGACTCTTCAGCTAAATCGGCCTGTACATACGTAACCTCGGCACCGAACTGCTCCAACTGCTGAACGTTTCTGATCTTACGGGCTAGCGGATGCTTCTCCCCATACTCACTAAGATAATGTTCATATTCTTCACGTGCCGGGAAAGATGAGCGCCCCGTCAGAATCAATTTTGCCTTAAAATGCTGAGCTAGATATTGAGCTGTCAGCATCCCGATACCACCAAGACCTCCTGTGATCAAGTAGACGCCGCCTTCACGAAACGGATTCTGCTCGCCGCTGTTCGACTCACGAAGGGTCATCGGCTTGTAGTCTTGTACCCATCGATATGAACCGCGATAAGCAATCAGACGATCCTCTGCCGGTGCGGCAAGCTCAGCAAGTAATTGGCTGGCCATACGTTGTCTGCGTCTTTCATTATTCGGCAGGTCAATATCAATGCTCACACATGTCATACTGCTGTATTCCTGCTGAATCACCATGCATGGACCGAGCAGCGTAATTTTGCCCGGAGCAAGGCGCTCCTGTCCCGTTACCTCTTGCATATTCGTGGATACAACAGCTAGGCGAACCTCTTGGATTTCCTTCTGCTTGTTCAGCGCTTGTGCCAGATAAATCAAGCTGTAATAGCCAAATTTCTGCTGTTCCCAATCCAATTTAGACTCATACTGCAAAGCACTATCAGCTTCTTCCGATGTAACATTCCACAAATGAACAATCTGATCTGGCACAAATTTTTGCTGTCCCAACTCTTCTAAAAGCTGTATATAGTGCTCGGATGCTTCCGGAGCAATCGTAAATACATCATTCTCCAGCTTCTTAAATTCAGTACCTGCCTGCACCACTGCAATTCGATGACCTTCTTCTTTTGCCCGCTGCGCTAATGCTTCAGCGATTAGGCAATGATCTGCAAAAATCAACAAATGATATGGCTTCGTTAACGAAGAGTGATTCAGCATGGCTCGTTTCCAGCCAGGGTAATAGAACCACTCCTCCATATTCGGGTTCTTGCCACTGCCACTGCCATTCGCCCTTGCCCCGGTGAGGTGCTCCATTTCAAATGATGATGACGTGTTCTCAAGCCAGAAGCGTTGTCGCTCCATAGGATATGTGGGCAATTCTACACGTTTGCGACGCTCGTGTTGATAATAGCTAGCCCAATCTATATGCGCACCAGCCGTCCACAGCTTTCCAAGCCTTTGCAGAAGATGAGCTGAATCGGTCGTCGTTTCCTGGGGATGTCTCAATACATTGACAACTACCCGCTCTCTGGAAGCGGCAATATGCTTTCGTACAAAGGTGCTAAGCGCATTGCCTGGCCCTACCTCAACAAAGACTGTTCTAGGCTGACTTAGCAGTTCATCCAGCCCATCGGCAAAGCGTACCGTCGACCGTAAATGCTGCACCCAATACGCTGCATCCACGGCCTGTTCAGCCGTAATCCATGTCCCTGTTACATTAGACATAAAAGGGATTACTGGCTTCTCTAATGAAAGTGTACGTACACGGCTCGCAAATTCGTCCAGCATGGGCTCCATCATATAAGAATGGAATGCATGCGATGTATGGAGCAATCGGTTACCAATGCCCTTATCGTCCAAGTGACGGGCAAACGCCTCGACCTTCGGAGTTTCCCCTGCCACAACACATAAGGCCGAGCTGTTAACCGCAGCTAAATCCAGCCCCTCCGGCAGTGATGCAAGCAATTCATCCTCAGGCATAGCTACGCTAAGCATCGAACCTGGAGCCATAGCTCGCATTAACCGCCCCCGTAATGCAACCAGCTCCAATGCCTCTTCCAGCTTGAATACCCCTGCTAGGCAAGCTGCCGTATATTCTCCTATGCTGTGTCCCAGCATAGCTTCTGGAGTCACACCCCAGTGCATAAGAAGTCTGGCCAGAGCATACTCCATGATGAACAGTACAGGCTGAGCGATATCCGTTCTCTTCAGAAGCTCTTCCCGCTCCGCAATCTGCGCTGGATCATCCTCGAACAGAACCTTGCTCAAATCAAACTCCAAAAAGGACTGAGCGAGTTCCATACAATGGTCAAGCTCCTTGCGAAATACAGGCTCCTCAAGATAGAGTCCCCGTCCCATATTCACGTATTGAGAGCCCTGACCAGGAAACATAAACACAATCGAACGCGATTCCATTCCCGTATACTCCTCCGAAATCACGCCGGAATCCGATGAATTCAATATATCTACCACTTCCTGCACATCCTTGCACAGAAATGCTGTCCTCCATTCAAATGCCTTTCGTCCAACCTGAAGCGTATAGGCCACATCTGCAAGATTAGCATCCGGCCGCTTCACCAAGTATTCAGCCAGCCGGCTCTTGACTGCCTGCAAAGCTGTAGGTGTTCTAGCAGACAAAAGTAACAGCTTATCCTCTCTCCCCGCATCAGATGCTTCAACAAAAGGGGCCTCCTCCAAAATAACGTGAGCATTCGTTCCACCGATACCAAAAGAGCTTACACCCGAGCGAAGCGGATAATGTTCATTCTCCCATGGTGTCAGCTCGCTATTTACAATAAATGGACTATTGTCAAAATTGATCTTTGAATTTGCACGTTCAAAATGAAGAGTAGGGGGGATCTGTCTCTCTTTTAGCGCAAGCACCGTTTTAATAAATCCAGCCGCACCTGCGGCGCTGTTCAAATGTCCCACATTGCTCTTGACCGAACCAATACGGCAAAACCCGGTTTGCGCAGTCTGGAAAGCCTCTTTCAAAGCCTCTATTTCAATTGGATCTCCCATAGGCGTGCCTGTTCCATGCGCTTCCACATACGTAATACTCTCCGGGGCAATTCCCGCCATTTGCTGCGCAGCGCGTATGACATCTGCCTGGCCTTTGGTGCTGGGAGCGGTAAAACCTACCTTACGGGTCCCGTCATTGTTCAGCCCGAAGCCTTTGATTACAGCGTGGATCACATCGCCATCTTCGATTGCATTGTGCAGCCTTTTTAGAATAACTACACCCACTCCATCACCAAACACTGTTCCGGCCGCCTTTTCATCAAAAGCTCGGCAATGACCATCAGGAGATTGAATCATCCCCTCTTCATACATATATCCGCTCTTGTGAGGAACCGTAACCGTCGAACCGCCCGCGAGCGCGATATCGCAAGAACCTGCCAGCAGCGCCTGAGAAGCCATCACAATATTAACCAGAGAAGTAGAGCATGCCGTCTGCATTGAAATACTTGGGCCGCGAAGGTTCAGCTTATAAGATAGCTGCGTGCTAAAAAACTCTCTATCATTAAGCAGCATAGCGCTAAATCGTTCCGTCCCGCCCAGTCCTGCCGCAAAACGGGATATCCATTCCAGATTAGGCGTTGCTCCAGCATATACACCTATTGATCCAGAATATGTATCCGGGTTATAACCAGCTGCCTCCAGCGCTTCCCATGCGCATTCGTGGAACAGGCGAAGCTGTGGATCCATCAGTTCGGCCTCCCGAGCCGAATATCCAAAAAATGCGGCATCAAACTGATCGTAGCCGTTTAGTGTGCCTCTCGCCTTTACATAAGACGGATGCGCAATTAACTGCGGATCTATTCCTTCTGCAATCAATTCTTCATCTGTAAAAAACGTGATCGACTCTACGCCACCGGATAAATTACGCCAGAATTCCTCAAGATTATCCGCTCCCGGAAACCTGCCCGCCATGCCAATCACGGCAATTTCCTGACCGTGATCATCCTCTGTCCGAACAGATTCACTTCCTGTTTGGTTCAGCTCTGGCCGGCATACTTGTCCGCGCTTTACTTCCGATGGCTTTGCCGAAGGCTTCTTGCTAACCGCTGTTTTCCCACTTAGATGCCCGGCAAGGGCGCGTGCGGAAGGATACGTATATAAGCTCACCACCGGAATCTCCTGACCTAGCGTATCGGTCAATTTTTCAGCAATTTGCGAAACATCCAGTGAGCTGGCTCCAATCTCAAAGAGATTATCGTTAACTCCTAGCGCTGTAAACCCAAAATGCTCCTTAACAATATCTGATATGATCTGCTCGATTGCTGAAACTGTCAGCACCCGCAGCTGATCTGACGTTCCTCCTGTATTGTCCCCTTGATTTGACTGTACTTCTCGGCGGGTAGAAGCTCCCCCGTTAATGAGCCCTCCTACAGGCAAATCTATAGCAAATCTACGCTTCGCAAATGGATACGTTGGTAGGGGAATCCGGCAACGTCTTTCTTCAGCATAGTAGCCAGACCACTCAATCCTGACGCCAGCCACCCACATTTGACCGAGTCCTTGCAGTAAAAATACATGATCTTCCGTCTGCTGCTCTGGCTGCCGCACTAGGGGAATAAATTCATGCCTATTTTGAGACTCCTCCTCCGACCATCCCGCTACAAAACCGTCCGGCTCATGGCCCGGCCCTACACGGATAATGACTTGCTTTCCTTTAAGCAGCTCAGGTGCATCATCAACAGGCCGTGCTGCGGCCTGAAGCTGATGAACCCAATAAGCGGGAGAAGTGGCTTCTTCTGCCGTAATCCATGCTCCTGTAACAGTTGATAAATAAGGTATGTCAGGAGCTGACAGGGAAATTTGATTCATTTGATTGGAGAATATTTGTAACTCCGAATCCGTGAAAGCCGATAATACCTCTTCAATTGATTGTCGCCCGCTGCCTGCCTTTTCCTCAGGCTGTAAATTGTCATGCCTGGCCCGATCAGATCGAGTGTTCAGCAAGCGGCTGCGCAGCATAAGAAGCTCAAGTGCATCCTCTAGTGTGAGCACGCCTGCCAATACAGCCGATACATATTCCCCGGCGTTATAGCCTAACATAGCCCGCGGCTGTATTCCCCAGAACATCAACAGCTTGGCCAGTGCATATTCAAAAACAAATAGCGATAACGATCCGTCTTCTAATCGAGCAGGCTTAACCTTATATTCATCTGAATCCACACTTGCTTCCGATTTTGCCTCTTCTTTGTAAGAAGCAGCTGCATCCGATTTTTCGTTCGTTCCGCTGCCAAACAGATGCTTCCTGAGATCATCCCCTCCCCTGGAAACAATGAACTCACAGCATCGATCCAGTTGCTGTCGAAAGATGGGCTCTGTCTGATATAAGCCTAGCCCCATATTCACGTATTCCGAGCCCTGGCCCGGGAATAGGAAAGTAACCTTGGCCTGCTCCTGTGTTGATTCACCTATCCACCCGCTGTTGTCTATTTCATCCAGCATCAGCAGATGCAAGGCTTCCTCGTGGTCCCTGCAAACCACCGCGCGCCGATATCGAAATTTTTTCCGTCCCGTTTGTAATGTATAAGCTACATCCGCCAAATCGGTCTCCTGGTTGTGCCGTAAATATTCGGCGAGATTATGCGCCGCCTGCTTCAATCCAGTCTCCGTAGCTGCAGACAATACCATCAGCTTGGCAGAACGGCTGCTAGACCCCTTGCGCTGCATTGGCGCTTCCTCCAGCACAACATGCGCATTCGTTCCCCCAATGCCAAAAGAACTGACTCCAGCTCGCAGATATCCATTGGTTTTATCCCAAGAGGTGAGCTTGGTATTGACAACGAAAGGAGAATTGGTGAAATCAATTTTAGGATTCGGCCGCTGAAAGTGCAGTGTAGGCGGAATCTGTTTATGTTTCAGCATTAGCACCGTCTTGATAAAGCTGGCTACTCCTGCTGCTGCATCCAAATGGCCGATGTTTGATTTAATGGAGCCGATACGACAGCTGCCCTGAGAACTCCCGGTGAAAGCTAGCTGAAGTGCTTCTACCTCAATCGGATCACCTAATGATGTTCCCGTGCCATGTGCCTCAATATAACCAATGCTCTCAGGAGGCACCTCTGCCATCTGATGCGCAGCGCGGATCACCTCTACCTGGCCCATTGTGCTTGGCGCCGTGTAGCCAACCTTGCGATTGCCGTCATTATTAATAGCAGAGCCCTTCACAATCGCATGGATTGTATCACCGTCCGCCAATGCATCGTTAAGCCGTTTAAGCACAACGACGCCAATGCCATCACCAAACAATGTGCCGTTGGCTTCAGCATCAAATGGGCGGCAGTGGCCATCTGGGGATTGAATCATCCCTTCCTGGTACAGGTACCCTGTTGTTCGTGGAAGATTAATCGACACCCCGCCGGCTAAAGCCAAATCGCATTCTCCGCCCAGCAATCCTTGACAAGCAAGGTGAATAGCAACAAGCGAGGTTGAGCAGGCGGTTTGAACACTTACGCTCGGGCCCTTTAAATTTAATTTATAAGAAACACGTGTCGTAAAAGATGGATTGTTTAATTGCAGGATTTGAAAATGATCACTGGAATGTCTCGCCGCCATAGCTTGACCGGCTACCCAATACGTATTCGAAGAGGCTCCTGCGTAAACGCCAACCAGTTGTTCCTCAGAATCAGGGCTATAACCAGCTTGTTCAAGGGCTTCCCAAGCACATTCATGGAACAAACGAACCTGCGGATCCAGAAGCTCCGCTTCCCGTGGTGTGTAATCGAAGAATGACTCATCAAAGGACTCTACATCCTCCAGCATGGCTTTAGCCTTCACATATTGCGGATGCTTAAGCATTTCCGGATCAACTCCGCCTGCCAGCAGCTCCTCATCCGTAAAAAAAGTAATCGATTCCTTCCCGTTCCGCAGATTTTCCCAGAATTCCTCAATATTTTTAGCTCCAGGGAAGCGTCCGGCCATCCCGACAACAGCAATTTCCAACCCGTTGCCTTCGTACATATTATTATTTGTACTCATTTTGTCACCGCCTTCACGTTTCTCCTACTCCAGATACGGTTAGTTTGCTTTGATTCTTCCCGCCAGATCGTTCATCCTGTAACTTTATTTCCGATCACGCCTGTTTAATCGCTGCTTTAACCTGCTTTTTCCCTCACTGATTTGCTCCGAACGATCAACCGCTTGCTCCTGAGGTTCTGCTCCAGAAGCTGTTCTTCTGATAAGTTCAGCTAATGAATGAATCGTTGAATGACTGAACATATCCACGACCGAAACTTCCATGTGCAACGCTTTCTTTAACTTCGTATTCATTTGAATCAAATCCAGTGAGGTTGCCCCCAGTTCAAAGAAATTGTCATGCAGGCCTAGCTCATCAACACCAAGATATTCCCTCCACAATTGGGAAATCAGCTGCTCCAGTTCATCGCCAGCAGGGATTTGAATCGGGACAGTCCTTCCCTGAGAAGCTTGTTCATCTGCCTCATTTCCTTCTTTCATCATGGAGTGCAACGAGGCTTCCCGCGCCTTCTGCATCCGGATCGATAAATCCGTTGTAGATACCAGTACTTGCGGCAGGCCACTGCTTAACGCTTGGTGAAAAACAGCAATGCCTTCCTCCGGCAGCAAGTGTGCGCTGGCACCTTGAATAAATTGTCCTGCTGAAACTTGCATTGTCGATACTTGCTGCTCCCCACTTGCGCTTACACCATGCACCTTGGACTCAGCTTCATGAATGGCTGGTGGTTGAACCCGGGTTGCTGCCGTCTCCTGCTCCGCCGCAGCCATCCCCACTCCCTTCCATCCATCCCAATTTATTGAAGTCATATGTGCAGCAATACTCCCCTGCTTGCGATAAGCATAGCTATCGAGGTATGCATTAGCAGCACAATAACCTGCTTGACCTATCGCACCAAGCACACTGACTAGTGAAGAGCATAAAACTAGAAAATCAAGCTTCCTGCCTCCCGTAAGTGCTTCTCCCAGCACTCGTCCCAGCACCTGTGTGCCTTTGACCTTAGCAGCCATCGCCCGCTGCTCAAGCTCCGGCGTACGCCGTTGGATCAATGCTCCATCAGCCGTTCCCGCTGCGTGAATGACACCGTGTATAGTTCCAAAACGAACCATAGCCTGGTTTACAACCTGTTCCATCTGCTGCTCATCAGAGACGTCTGCACGGCACACGAGCACCTCAGCGCCATATTCCTCAAGCTCGGCCAGCTTACTCAGCTTGGCCGCTAAGTCCTGGTCGTCGCTATTCATCTCTGCGAAGCTGCGCCAATCCGGCCCATTCGGCACCGAACGACCAGTCAGCACCAGCTTTGCCTTTACCGTTTTGGCCAGATACTCTGCCAAGGTAAGGCCAATTCCCCCTAAGCCCCCAGTAACCAAATAAACTCCCTTTTCCCGGAGCCTCATATTTGCGGAAGCCTTCACTTCAGGCACTGGAATAAACTTCTGCACCCAGCGGTATGTACCGCGATAAGCAACGATCAAATCATGGGAGGCTGAGGTAATTTCTCTATGCAGGCTGTCCAATAACGCTTGCTGGCGCTCTCCGCCGATGGCAGCTTTATTTGGCGATATATCATGAACAATATCAATGCTGCGGCACTTCACATTAGGGTACTCCTGCGGAATCACAAGACAAGCCCCAAGCACAGATGCCTGTTCTGGTATTAACTTCTCTTCCCCGGTTACCTCCTGCATCGTCGCTGTTACCACATAAAGATTCAGCTCTTCCTGGATTCCACGCCAGCCTATCGCCTTAGCAAGAGCTATCAAACTGTAATAGCCATATTCAAACATTTGCTGACTACGAAGCAGATCTAGGCTGTCTGTACTGCCCAGTTCGGCTGCATCACTCGATTTACCTATCGTGCCTACTCCTATCCCGCCTGACGTTAACCAAGCATGAATAATGGAACTAGGACGCTGACCGGAGGCGGATAGCTCCTGCAGCAAACGGTCATAATGCTCCGCTTCTCCCGGCTTAATCCGGTAGGTGTGGGCATCCACGTGAGCGAACGAAGTGGAGGGATGAACTACGGTAACATTCGCCCCCTCCTGTCTTAATTTTTCCACGAGCTGTACCCCAAGCCCCTCTTCAGGAATAAAGGCAACCCAGTGCTGCTCGGAGGATAGTCTGGCCGGCTCCTGCTCCAATATCGAACGTTCCCAGGCTGGCGTGTACAGCCACTCCCCAACCGTCTCCTTTCTTACAGCCGATTTATTGCGCTGCGCATCTGATACGGAAAGAGCTTTTCCTGACAAGCCCTGCTTTAAGATGTCAAAATCACGTGGCGGATCCACCCAATATTGACGTCGTTCAAATGGATAAGTTGGCAAGGCAACCCGTAGACGACGTTCACCTGCATAGAATGATTTCCAGTCAATACGAGCTCCAGCCAGCCATAACCGCCCTAATTGCTGCAGCAAATACTCGCTATCATTTACTTCGTTTTTAGGATGACGAACCAAGCTAACCACATGATGACTTGCTTCTTTTCTCGAATGGCGTCGCACAAATGTACTAAGGGTATTACCAGGGCCTACTTCAACAAAAACAGCCTTATCATCCTTCAGGAGTTCCCCAAGACCATCATCAAACCGCACTGTTCCCCGCAAATGCTTCGCCCAGTACTCAGCCGATCCTGCCTCTTCACTGGCAATCCAAGTGCCGGTGACATTAGAAATGTACGGAAGCTTCGGCTTGTGTAAATGTATTGAATGAAACTGCTGAATGAATGGCTCCATTACTGGTTCCATCATGGAGGAATGAAATGCATGTGAAGTGTGAAGCCTGGAATAAGCAGCACCTTGTTCCAGAAGCGATTTTTCCACTTCCTCGATATCCTCAAATGCTCCGGATACCACACACAACGCTGTCCCATTGACCGCAGCTACGGATAAGCGCTCATGCAGCAACGGGGCAAGCTCCTGCTCAGACAGCCGCACACTGAGCATGGCGCCTGCGGGAGCGCTGTGCATCAGCTGGCCTCTTGCAATGACCAGCCCCAGTGCATCCTCAAGCGCCATCACCCCGGAGAGGCAAGCCGCCACATATTCGCCTACACTATGTCCAATCATGGCACTTGGCTGAAGTCCCCAGTTCATTAATTGACGAGCTAGCGCATATGAGAAAATAAACAAAGCCGGCTGCGTTATATCCGTCTGACCCAAACGTTTTCCCGCTTCAAGCGCCTGTTCATCGGGAGGATATAAAATACTTTTTAAATTCACATTCATTTTGCTCCGGGCGAGCTCCAGACACTGATCCACCGTTTCACGAAAAAACGGTTCCTGCTCGTATAAATCCAAACCCATGTTCACGTACTGTGAACCCTGACCAGGAAACATAAACACCAGCCTCGGCTGAGTCGTATCACATACTTCTGTGATCACACGATCAGCTGGTCGGCTTGCCAGTAGACTGCACGCCTCCTTCGATGTGAAAGCCACAAGCATGCGCCGATGGCGAAAAGAACGTCGTCCGGCCTGGAGTGTATATGCGATATCCGCAAGGGGAGTATCCGGATGCCTACGCAGATATTCCAGAAAGCGTGCCGTCGCCTGCTCCAGACCAGCTTCCGTCCGAGCCGACAGCAGCAGCAGCTTTGCTTCCCTGCCCTCATCTCCGCTCTTAACAGCCGGCGCTTCCTCAAGCACAACATGCACATTTGTACCACCTATGCCAAAGGAGCTAACGCCTGCCCTTAGCGGATAATTCTCGTTCTGCCAAGTCGTCAGCTCGGTGTTCACAACAAAGGGGCTATTCCCAAAATCAATTTTTGGATTAGGCTGTTCGAAATGTAGACTTGCCGGCAGCTTTTTATGCTGCAAGGACAGCACCGTCTTCATAAAAGCTGCAACACCAGCAGCACTGTTCAAATGTCCGATATTGGTCTTCACTGAGCCAATCCGGCAATAGCCCTTCTTCTCTGTCTGAAAAGCAAGCTTCAGCGCTTCTATTTCCACAGGATCCCCTAAGGTTGTTCCTGTACCATGGGCTTCAATATAGCTAATGCTCTCCGGCGAGACACGCGCCATTCGCTGCGCTGCGCGAATCACCTCGGCCTGCCCCTCTATGCTTGGAGCCGAATAAGCCATTTTACGCGTTCCGTCATTATTTGCGGCAGAACCTTTAATCACGGCATATATACAATCGCCATCCGCAAGAGCTTGCTTCAACGTTTTTAATACAACAGCTCCCGCGCCTTCCCCACCAATCGTGCCCTTGGCCTTGGCATCAAATGCCCGGCAGTGACCGTCAGGGGAACTAATCATTCCTTCTTCATGTAGATAGCCCTCCGTTCGCGGCACCGTCACTGTAGCACCGCCAGCCAAAGCAATTTTGCACTCTCCCGTTAACAGCGACCTGCAGGCCAAATGTATAGCCAGCAACGAAGTAGAGCATGCGGAATCAACATTAACGCTGGGTCCCTTTAGATTAAGCTTATGCGCGATCCGCGTACTCAAAAAATCCTTATCCGATAACGCCAGTGCGGCAAATTGCTCTGACATGCTGTCACTTCGGGAGAGCATCGCCACCATTTGCCAGTAAATACTTGCTGAGGCCCCTGCAAACAGGCCGATTGATCCGGACGTTTGCTCTGGATCATATCCGGCATGCTCTAATGCTTCCCATGCAACCTCATGAAATAGACGAATCTGAGGATCTATCACCTCGGCTTCACGCGGCGTATACTCAAAAAAATCAGAATCAAACCATTCGGCATCCGGGACAAGCGCCTTCGCCCTTATATAACGCGGATTCTGTATCAGTTCTGAAGCTATTCCTGCCGCAGCAAGTTCTTCATCCGAGAAAAAATGTACCGACTCCTTGCCGTTCTTCAAGTTCTCCCAATATTCATCGATGCTGCGGGCTTCCGGAAACCTTCCTGCCATCCCTATTACGGCGATTTCCAGCCCGCTATACGCTTGTGCTGCGGGTACATTTCGGCTGTCAGGCATCCGTATTCCCCTCCAGTATGAGCATGGTCTGCTCCATCATTTCAAAGCCTTCATCCAATTGCTCGTGATTTGCGATATCAACAGGTTGCTGCTCATCCCCGTGATTGAGGCGCTGCAGATACCCGCCGAGCGCTGCGATGGTTGTATACTGAAACAACACTGGTACCGGAATGTCATGGCCAAACGTTTCGCTCAGCTTATTGACCACCTGAACAAGCTGAAATGAATTTCCCCCTAAATCAAAGAAGGTATCATGTACACTTACTCTATCTTCATCCATTCCCAGTATTTCCGACCAAATCCGAACCAGTGCACCCTCGATTTCACCACGTGGCGCAACATATTCTTTCCCGGTATGAACATGTTTCCTTGGATCAGGTAAGCTTCTCGTATCCAGCTTGCCATTAGCCGTTACGGGAAACTGCTCCAAATAAACGAAATAGGCTGGAATCATATAGCTCGGCAATTTCGCAAGCAGACAGGTTCTCAGTTCAGACGCGGATACACTAGGCATCCCGGTGTAATACGCACAAAGCATATTTTGACCCGCCTCATCCTCGCGAACAAGAACAATGGCTTCATGGACACCTTCATACTGGCGCAAATGCATTTCTATCTCGCCTGGTTCGATACGGTATCCTCGCACCTTCACCTGATCATCCTGCCGTCCCCAATATTCGAGCATGCCGTTCGGAAGCCAGCGTCCCAGATCCCCTGTGCGATACAGTCGTTCATTCGGCAAAAATGGATGCTGCACAAACTTATCCTCCGTTAGCTCTGGTCTGCCCAGATATCCCCTGGCGAGCCCTGCACCAGCTACACAAATCTCACCGGGCACACCTGGGGGCAGTAGCTGAAGCTGCTGATCCAAGATATATACCTGAACATTGTCGATAGGCCGTCCAATTGGAATTACCCCATCTGCTCCGGTCACTTCAACAAAAGTGGTGACAACTGTATTCTCGGTTGGCCCATAATTGTTAAAGAGACGATAGCTCCCCGGATTGACTCGCTTCAGACGTTCTCCACCCGTGAGCAGAATTCGCAGCGCGATGTCCTCCGACTGTACCAATTCCATAAATTGTTCACACATCATCGTGGGCAGAAAGGCAATCGTAATCTCCTGCTCAGCAAGATATAATCCCAGTTTTTTCGCATCCAGGCGAATTTCAGGCGGAACGATATAAAGCGAAGCTCCTGCAAGCAGGTAAGGAAACACTTCCCACACCGATGCATCAAAGCCAAACCCGGCATATTTAATGCTTCTATCAGCTGCTGTCACCTCAAAAGCACGATTATGCCAATAAGACAAATTCGTCAGAGAACGATGCTCAATCATGACTCCTTTGGGTTGTCCGGTTGAACCGGAGGTATAGATAACGTATGCTAAATCAGTTGCCGAGCTATTTGGGTCTCCAAGATTATCCACCGTCTCATTGAAGCCCTGAGGATCATCAAGAAATAATCCCGGCCGGCTGCCTAATTTATCAGCAAGCTGCTGTTGTGTAAGTACAACCTTTACATGGCTATCCGTCAAAATATATTGAATGCGATCATTCGGATAATCCGGATCAAGCGGCAAAAATGCACCTCCTGCCTTCATCACCCCCAGCATTCCCACGAGCATTTCAGTAGAAGGGGTTAGCAGAAGACCGACAATGTCCCCTGCTTCAACACCTTCTTTACATAGTACCCTCGCCACCTGATTCGCTTTTTCGTTCAGTTCCCGATAAGTTATCGAACCTGCTGAACTAACTACGGCCAGTGCTTCAGGACTGCGCTTCACCTGCTCCTCAAACAACTGGTGTACAGTTTGCTCACACAGATAATCTGCTGTATTGCCGACAAAGGATTGCAGCAGCTGTTCCCTCTCACCTGGCAGCAAAATATCGAATTGCGTTAATGGCATATCCGGGTTTGCCAAAGCTTCCTGCAGGAGTCGGATATAACGAGAAATGATCTTGTTCATCGTCTCGCGCTGATACAACTCGGCATTATATTGAAGCTCCCCCTCAATACCATTCGTATCTGTTCTCAAGAGGGTAAATAAGGTTTTACACCGGGTATTTTTCAAAAAACACTCATCCTGAATATTGGTCAGAAGCAGTGCCACTTCAAATAAAGGATGTGCCTGATGATCATCCAGCGGCAGCCCCAACTGCCTTGCGATCAGCTCCATGGGATAGCTTTGATGCTCTACCGCGGATACAATCATCTCCTGCATATTCAAGAGGCATTGTCTGAATGTGATCCCGGCCTCCATTGTTGCCCTCAAAGGAAGCACGGTGTTAATAAAGTCCGCTTCCTCTCGCTGCCGGTAGATAGAGGTTCCTAACACAACCTCGCTACGATTGGTCATACGGCTTAATAGAGCCGCAAGTCCAGCAGCTAATACAACATGAAGCTTAGAGTCTGAATTTCCGCTTACCTTTACCAACCGCTCTGCCAACTCCATTGGAAAGCTTAAAGCAACCTTCTCCACGGTAACCCCGGTTGCATGCGGATAGTCGGAAAGGAAACCCTCCTTCTCGAACTCATCAGACAAGGTGGTTAACCAGAAATCCCTTTCTTTGCTTTTTTGCGACGCGGCTATCGCCAATCTGTCCATATGATAATCTGACCCTGCTGTCATACCTAAACCTCCCTTTAAGATGCCAACCGGTCTACAATTCAAATTCCCCCTGGGCACTTGTAAGAAACACAGGCTCCGGCTCAGCCAGGTGGTGCTCAATAGCGATATCCTTCAACTGAATCGCCGGATTTTTTAGTACGCTAGTTACGATATCCTCCATGTACCTGGCAAAGCGTTCGATCGTTTCCCGCCGGAACAGGCTTGTACTGTATTCAAACTTAAAGGACAGATACTTCCCATCCTCTTCAGCAATCAATGAAAGATCAAAATGAGCGGCATCATGTACAAAAGAGAACGGATGCAAGACCAATCCAGGAATACTCATATCTGGGTTTTGCATGTTTTGCATAGCAAAAACAACATCAAAAATCGGATTTCGCGCCAATTCCCGTTCCTTGCCAAGCCTCTGCACCATCTCCTCAAACTGGTATTCCTGATTCGCGAAAGCCTCCAACGTCGTTGCCCGTATTGCTTGAAGCAGCTCAATAAAGCTCATTTCCATATTTAATCGAATGCGAATAGGCAGCATATTAACGAATTTTCCGATAATTAGCTGTAATGCCTGCTGCTTGCGGCCAACGATCGGCGTGCCGATAACGATATCATCCTGTACAGACAGCTTTGCCAGCAGCAGATTAAACACTGCGAGCAATGCCATAAACAGGGTGACATCCTCCTTCAGACAAAGTGCCTTCAAAGCCTCAACTTTGGACTCATCCAAAGCAAACTCGATCCGGCTTCCCTGAAAACTTCTCATTGCCGGACGAGGATAGTCCGTCCGTAAAGCCAAGGATGGAGCATCCTTCAGCTGCTGGAGCCAATAATCCCCTTGTTTCTTCATCGCTTCCGTAACCATCACTTTGTTCTGCCATTCCGAAAAATCTGTATACTGCAAAGTCAATTCAGGCAATGCTCTGCCGTCATACAAGGCCATGAAATCATTCACAAAAATATCCTGTGACAATCCGTCTGACACAATGTGGTGCATATCCACCATAAGCGCATGTCGCTGCTCTCCCAGCTTCAGTACTCCTGCCCTCATTAACGGCGCACGGCTTAAGTCAAATGGGCGCACAAACCGTTCTATTGCCTCACGGATTCGCTCTGCTTCCTCTAATTCACAATCCGACCCATTCTCTGTTGTAAAATCCGCATACTCCATCTCGAACGGGACCGTAGGATGAATTCTCTGCATGGGCTTGCCATCAACCGGTTCGAATGAGGTTCGCAGACTCGCATGTCGCTCTATTAATCTTCTAAAAATATCTGCCAGCCGTTCAACATCCAATGAACCTTCCAGAATGCCTGCAACGATTTCGTTATATCCTGTATGCTCTTTGCCCATTTGCTGAATCAAATACAATCGCTTCTGGGCTGACGACAGCTCGTAATAAGCCTGTTCCTGAGCCGGCTCGATATCAAAATAATCACTCTGCTCTGCTGACTCAATATAAATAGACAGCTGGCGGATCGTAGGCATATTGAAGAAGTCTGGCAGACTGATTTCCACCCGCAACTCCTTGTGAATAGCCGTTACCACGGTGATCGCCTTCAGCGAATCACCGCCTAGCTCGAAAAAGTCATCATGCACGCCAATTGGCTCAATCCGGAACATTCGCTCCCAGATCCCACACAATTGACGCTCAGTATCAGTAGCCGGTGTTTCATATTCCCCAGACAGTACAGGTCTGGCATAATAAACCTCATCACTTTCCGGTAGATTTGGATAGCTATCCTGAGCTTCACGCTTCACCCACTTTATAATCCGCTCCTGCAAGTTTCCAGTTGAGATAACAAGCTGGTTAACATCACCTGCAGTTAGCAATCGTCTAAACAGTTCCACCCCTTCCTCAGGCACAATAAGCAAGTCCGAGATGGAAGCTCGATTTCCTGACTGTCCGCGAATCGTCTGCTCCTCTTGAAGCTGCCAGCCATCCCAATTTATACATGTCCACGGCACCCGACTTCGCCGATTATAATCATGAACAAAGGCATCCATGAAATGATTTGCCGCTGCATAAGCTACGAAACCCAAGCCACCCAGCATCGGAGATAACGAAGAGGTCAGCAGACAAAAATCCAGTTCCTTGCCTTTGAGAGCTTGCTCCAGCACTAACAGCCCATACAATTTGGCGCTGAAATGCTGCTCACATCGCATCTCTTCCGTCTCCTCCAGCATACTGAATGCGGCATCCCCGGTCATGCCTGCAGCATGAATAACTCCATGAATAGGGCCAAACTTAGCTTCTGCTGCTGCAATTGCCGACTGCATCTGACCTAAATCAGCAGCCTCGGCATGCAGAACCAGTACTTCCGCTCCTTCCTGCTCGAGCTGGTACAACTTACGGATTTGCTTGCTCACAATGTCATCTTCCCCATGGCTATTAAGCCATTCCTCCCAAGATTCACGGGCAGGGAATGAGGAGCGGCTCGTAAGCACCAGCTTTGCTTGGACGCTCCTGGCCAGATAACTGCCAAGCACTTGGCCGATATAACCAAGACCGCCAGTAATCAGATAAACGCCGCCTTGTCGCAATCCCGGGGCATTCTCTGTTGGTTCAGCCACTCTGATTGGTTCGTAATCAAGCACCCACCGTTGATTGTCACGATAAGCAGTGGCCAGTTCAAACCTCATGGAACGAAATTCCTCAAGCAAACGATCTAATAATTTATCGCGCTGCCAGCTTCCTTCCTCAGGCAAAAGTACATCGATGCTACTGCACTGCATAAAGGGCAGCTCCTGAGGAATAACCCGGCATGGTCCTAAGGCTGTTGCCTTCTCAGGATACAGAACCTTTTCTCCTGCGACAGCTTGCATGCTGCTGCTTAAAACCCACAAATGTGCATCTGCCCCACTGTTATACTGCTTCATTGCTTTGGCCGTGTATAACAAGCTGTAAAAGCCCAATTCCTGGGTGGTCTGCAGCCATCTCAAGGGGTCGTCAAAGGCATTGCGCTCCCTTATTCCCCATGTATGAAGCAGCCTTGTTGGCATCAGACCCTTGGCTTGTAAATCGGAAAACAGCTTCGTATAGTGCTCCTCATCCTGTGGATTTAAAATATAATGCATCGCTCCAGCTTTCATGAAATGTTCACCAGGACTAACCGTGATAACCTGTAAAGCCAGCCCTGCAATCCGATCAGCCAATTCCCGGCCAAAGCTTGAACAGTCAGAATCATAATACCCGTTCACATCATCGATCGTATTGGCCTCATTTAGAAACACAAGCCAGCGATGAGAATTTGCATTTTCATTTGCACATGCATTCTGAGGTTCACTTTCGCTTAAGCTTGGCCGAGGTAGAGGCGACTTCTTCCAGGTTGGCAGGTAGAACCAATCTGCCATGTCCGGCAGCTTGTCGAGCTTGTCCTGCTCACGGGGGCCTCCCGCTCCGATCAGCGCTCCGGCCTGCGGCTTCTTTCCTACCTGCTTATCAAGCCAGTAACGCTGTCGCGCAAAGGGATATCCCGGTAAAGATACGATCGTACGGAAGCTACGATGAAATGCCTTCCATTGGATCGGCAAGCCATACATCCATAACCTTCCAATTCGGTTAACCAGTACCCGAACATCCGATGCCTCGCGCTGAGCTGGACGTATCAGATTAACCGCCTGTTGTCCATAATTTGTATTCAAATGACGGCGCACAAGCACCGTTAGATCCTGACCTGGCCCAACTTCTATAAACAAGCGGTCAGACTGCTGGGCGAGCTGGGCGATCCCTTCAGCAAAGCGTACCGTATCTGTCATATGACGAATCCAATAATCCGGATCCGTTGCTTCCTCGGCCGTAATCCATTTCCCTGTCGTGGTCGATACGTAGGGAATTGCCGGAGGTTGAAGATTAACCCTGCGTACCGCCTCAGCAAATGGCTCAATTACCGTCTGAAGCAAAGAAGAATGACCTGCAGTTGATACGGGCAATCTCATACACATAAGCTTATGCGCCCTCAAGGTCTGCTCCAGTGCCGCAACTTCGTCATCTGTGCCCGCAACGATACAGGATTCCCCATTCACGACTCCTAAAGATAAAGATCCGCTTAAGAACGGTTTCAACTCCTCCTCGGTTAAAGGAACACTGAGCATAGCTCCAGCCGGTGCTGACTGCATCAGTTCTCCGCGCAGTATAATCAGCCTCATTGCTTCTTCAAGGCTCATGACCTTCGCCAGACAAGCGGCCGTATACTCGCCAAAGCTATAACCAATCATCGCTTCCGGCTTGATTCCCCATGTCAGGAGAAGACGGGCAAGCGAATACTGAAGTAGAAATATCGCCGGCTGAATGTATTTCGTCTGTGTCAGATGCTCAGCAGCTAGTTCATGATTTTCGGACGGATATACTATCTCCTTTAAATCCTCGCCTGTGATTTGACGATAAAGTGCAAAACCATGATCCATTTCCGTACGGAAGATCGGCTCCTCCTCGTACAAGCCCGCCCCCATATGGATATACTGAGATCCTTGGCCAGAAAACATGAACACCGCTGATTTTCGCGCATCTCCCGTTACAAAAGACAGCACCTTCCGCTCATCAAAACTCGTTGTTTGATTTACAGGCGTTAATGCCTCAATCGCTGCCGCGGTGGACTCACAACAAAGCATCCGCCGATATTTGAAATGCCTGCGGCCATATTGCAAGGTATAGGCTATATCAGCAAGCGATGTGCTTTGATTCTTCTGCAAATAAGCAAGTAAATTCCCCGTAATTTCGTCAAGCGCTGCCGGACTCTGAGCGGACAAAACCAACAGCTGCTCCTCCCTTTCTTCTTCTGCTGCCACGTATACAGGTGCCTCCTCCAAAATGACATGCGCATTCGTACCGCCAATGCCAAAGGAACTGACCCCTGCCCGTAAAGGATAGGCTCCCCGTTCCCACTTCGTAAGCTTACTGTTCACGATAAATGGACTATCTGCAAAATGAATATTAGGATTTGGCGTCTCAAAATGGAGGCTTGGTGGAATTTGTTTATACCGCAAAGCGAGGGCCGTCTTTATTAACCCAGCTACTCCTGCTGCGGCATCGAGATGTCCTATATTGGTCTTCACGGATCCGATCCGGCAAAACCCTTTCTTGCTTGTATGGAATGCCTTAGTTAAAGCTTCAACTTCTATAGGGTCACCGAGCGTAGTTCCTGAACCATGCGCCTCAACATAAGTAATCGACTCTGCTGGAACCCGAGCCGCCTTCAGTGCCTTGGCAATGGCATCAGCCTGTCCTTGAACGCTAGGCGCTGTAAAGCCAACCTTGCGGCTTCCATCATTGTTAATGGCTGATCCTTTAATGACGGCATAAATCTGATCGCCATCTGCAATTGCCGTATCAAGCGACTTAAGTGCCACAAACGCAACCCCGTCACCGCCAATCGTGCCCCTGGCCTTGGCATCAAACGTACGGCAATGTCCATCCGGTGATTTCACCATTCCCTCCTGATACAAATAGCCGGACTTCTGGGGCAGAACAATTGACGCACCACCCGCCAATGCCATTTCGCAATCGCCATTCAAAATAGATTGGCATGCCAGATGCACAGCGACCAGTGATGTGGAACAAGCTGTTTGCAGGCTGATGGCAGGTCCCTTCAAATTCAGCTTATGCGAAATGCGTGTACTCACCGTATAGGAGTCATTCAGAGAATCTACCTCGAACATATCCGACAAGCTTCCATGCAAGCGATCTGATAGCTGAGTTAACCAGTGAAAATTATTCGTAACTCCGGCAAACAGACCAATTGTAGATTCCGAGCGCTCCGGATCACATCCCGCATCCTCCAGGGCATGCCAGGCGCATTCATGCAGCAGACGAATTTGCGGATCCATCATTGCCGCCTGATCAGGAGTGTATCCGAAGAAGGCAGGATCAAATTGATCCATATCATCCAATACGCCCTTCGCCTTCACAAACTCAGGCCGCTTCATCAATTCCCGATCAAATCCATACTCAGCTAATTCATCCTCTGTAAAAAAGGAAATACTTTCCTTCCCTTGCAATAAGTTATCCCAGAATGCACCGATATCTCGCGCGCCGGGGAACCTGCCGGCCATCCCAATGATGGCAATATCCTGACGGATTGCTCCAGCAGAAGCGGTCTGTCCGCTTATCCCTTCTACAGCAGCTTGCTCGGGATCCAATCCCTGGCTGTCCATGTCATCTGGATCGGAGGCCAACCTGTCGGCGGGTTCTGTTAAATACTCCGCCAATTCGTGAATGGTCGGATAGTGAAACAAGGCCACAATCGGGATATCCCGCTTAAGCCTGCGCTGCAGCATACTCTGGAGTTGAAT
This sequence comes from Paenibacillus lentus, assembly GCF_003931855.1. Classification (NCBI taxonomy): domain Bacteria; kingdom Bacillati; phylum Bacillota; class Bacilli; order Caryophanales; family Paenibacillaceae; genus Paenibacillus; species Paenibacillus lentus. The sequence continues at coordinate 4,886,433 of NZ_CP034248.1, forward strand.
GAGATTAATGGAATTGCCGCCAATTTCAAAATATTTATCATGAATGCTTACATTCTCCAGCCCTAATACCGCTTTCCACGCCTCTGCAATCAACTGCTCCATTTCTGTTGTCGGCGTAATTGCATCTGAATTGCTCCGAAGCTGTAGTTCGGGCTCCGGAAGAGACTTGCGATCCAGCTTCCCATTTGGGGTAAGCGGAATTTGCTCCAGATATATGAAATGAGATGGAATGGCATAATCGGGTAATTTTTCCATCAAGTAAGCTCGCAGGGTCGCAGCAGGTGCCTGTTCGCTAGCAACGACATAAGCACAAAGCTCTGTTTGTTCACCGCGCTTACAGGTTGTAACTGCACTTTCTTGAATTAATGGATGCTGAAGAAGGACGTTCTCGACCTCCCCTGTTTCGATGCGATGCCCGCGAATCTTCACCTGATTATCCATCCGTCCTAAATATTCCACATAACCATCCACATGCCATCGCGCCAAATCGCCTGTCTTGTACATCATTCCATTCCCCCGGAACCGATCCGGTATAAATCGCTCTGCTGTCAATTCGGGCTGATTCAAATAGCCACGTGCAACACCATCGCCGCCTACAACCAATTCACCTGGAATTCCCATAGGCATAAGCTGACCATGACGATCAACGATATATGCTGTCGAATTATGGATGGGTGACCCGATGGGAACCTGCTCGCTATACTCCCGATCAATTCGGAAGCAGGTTGAAATCACTGTATTTTCGGTAGGTCCGTATGCATTCCAAATCGTCAGCTTCGGACAGGCCCGTCTAACCGCCTCAATATGCTTGGGCGATAGGACATCTCCGCCAACGACTAAATCCCGCATCCCGTTAAACATCTCCGGACGCTGCTGTGCCATCTGATTAAATAATGCCGGCGTAAGCAAGCCTGTTGAAATATTTTGTGTGCGCAAATAGTTATCAAGCCTTGCCGGATCCAGCAGAGTATGTTTATCAGCAATATGCAAGCTGGCTCCATTCAATAGCGCTCCAAACACCTCAAAGGTGAGCGCATCAAAGCCGATGGCTCCAGCCTGCAGCATCCGATCCTGTGGCAGAACCTGTACATAGTTCGTATTGCAAACCAAACGTATAATGTTCCGATGAGTTACCACAACCCCCTTCGGGGTTCCTGTAGAACCTGAGGTATACATCACGTAGGCTGGCTCCGCAGAATCTTTTAAATGAACAACCAAGTTCCCTGCCTCACCCTGCTCTAGCAACGTATTGTCTAGTAAAAGCACCTCTGCTGCCCCAGGGATGTGCTTAGCAAGATCTGGCACGGCGAGCACCCGCCTCACTTGTCCGTTACTCAGCATATATTCGATTCGTTCGCCGGGCTGAGCCGAATCTAACGGTAAATAAGCGCCACCGGCCTTAAGCACGCCAAAAATGGCTGCAACCATTTCTGTGGATCTCCTTACCATAAGGCCAACGACCTGTCCCTGCTGCAAACCACTTTGCTGCAGCATATGAGCAATCCGATTGGCTTGCGCATTTAATTCGGTATACGAATATGACTTCTCCCCATCAGAAACAGCAAGCTGTTCTGGATGCAGTCGGGCGCAATCCTCGAACAACTCATGAACCAGCTTCTGGTCGGGATATTCGGCAGCTGTTTGATTGAACTCGTAAATCCGTTGCTCTTCCTCGGGCAATAGAAGACTTAAATCCTTTAGCCTCGTGCCATCTTCAGATCCATCTTGACCAGCAAAAGAAATGATTTGTTCCAATATGTAGAGATAGCGATGAGCTAACCTCTCAATCCATTCTTGGTTATAGACTTCCATATTATAGACAAAAGACATTTCCAGTTCCGCTGTCATTTGAATACGCAGCGTCAGATCAAATTCCGTTTCTTCTTCAGACCGATGTGAAACAATTGCAAGCGTTCCTGACAAGTCTGTTAACGCTTTATCTAAAGGATAGTTTTCTATAACCACAAGCGAATCAAACGGATTTCCCTCTGTCCACAGCCCCGCGTAAGCTTTAATATCCGTAAGCGATGTTCCTGAATACTCCTCACGGACATGAATAGAACGATTGACCTGCCCCACGAGCTCGGACAAGCTAGAGTCCGGATACGCTTGCATTCTGAAAGGAAGAGTATTAATAAACAACCCGACCATGCGGTCGATGTTAGAAATGGAGGCATTCCGCCCGGACACCGTCGTCCCGAACATGACATCATCACTGTTCGTATAATACTGCAGCAAAATTCCCCACGCAGTATACAAGAGAGCTGCCTGCGTCACTTCCTTTGCTTGGACATAACGCTGTAGCTCCTCCATAAATGAACGATCTCTATACTGGGAATAAACAGAAATCTCCGTGGGACCCCCGGAATTCACTTTATGTTTTGGCGTCGCAAGCGGCTTACTACCTAACTCTTGAAAGTAATTTCTCCAATAGCTTTCCTGTTCCGGCCTGTTGTGCTGTAGCATAGACACAAGCTGCTGCAGCCGTGGTTTCCCAAGCAGCGTAGGCATCAATCCCTGCTGCAAACTGTGATAAGCCTCCAGCCACTCCTTCAGCACAATTCCTGTACTCCAGCCATCAAACAGAATATGATGAAAGCTCATGAGCAGCGTATGCTTTTGCTCTGTCCGTTTAAACAGCGTAATTCGAAACGGTACCTCATCCAGCCTAAATTTCTCCGCCTTATCCGCCTGAATGGCTTCCGATATGAGCTGTATCTGCTTCGTCTCATCTACATGGGTATAATTCATAAAGCGAATGGCAGGGCGATGCCGCTTCAGCACAATTTGAACAGGCTGGCTGACTTCTTCCCATCGGAACACTACACGCAGCGCCTCATTAGCCTCTACCACATGCAGCCACGATTGTTCGAACAAAGCTTCATCGATTTCTCCGTGAATTTCCAATTCAATCAGCTCTACATATTGCGTAGTATCAGGATTCTTTAAATATTGAAGCAGCATCCCTGACTGCATCGGAGTCAAAGCCAAAATATCCTCAACATTGCTTCTATCCAGCTTCTGAGATTCTCCCACGCTCACCCGTCCTTTCTTGTACCGATATTGCCGTCTGCTACCGGTTTAATGTATCCCGCTGCTATCACTGTTGAGTTCAATGTTTATCCTGCTACTGCTTGACTCTATCCTCTACTGCTTCACCGTGTATCGTTTCTTTACTCCATATTTTCGCAATCCATATTGAGCAATGACCTGCTGCTGAATCTGACTCGTACCTTCGATAATTTCCAGCACCCTAGCATCTCGCAACAACCGCTCGGCTGGATAGTCACTGTGACAGCCATTACCGCCATGGACTTGTACATTATCATTCGTGACCTCTAATGCGGCCTTCGATGTGAAATACTTGGCAATCGTCGTTTCATGAATGGCCTCCGCATCACCAGTACGACGCAATTCTCCTGCATTCAGGCATAGAGAACGAGCGGCATGTACCTTGGTTACAGCATCACCGATCATTCCTTTAATCAGTTGAAATTGATGTAGCTTCTCACCAAACTGCGAACGGGATCTGGAGTAGGACACCATCGACTCAAGAGCTTCAGCCGCGATAGCCGCTCCGGCCCAGGCAATACTATATCGGCCGTGATCCAGTGCGGTGGAGACGATATAAGTAAAACCGCCCCCTACATTACCCAGCACATTCTCCTTTGGCACCTCTACCTCATTAAATTCAATCTCAGCGAGATGCGCCGCTCTATTACCGAGCAGACCCTGTAACGGCTTGACATCTATTCCTCTGCGGTCGCTCTCGACAAAAAAGGCGGTTATTTGTCCAGACAAATCCACGGCAACAACTACAAAAAAATCAGCTATACCCGCAAGCGTAATCCATTTCTTCTTGCCATTTAAAATAAATCGGTCGCCCTCATGCCGATAAGTGGTTTGTACACTTTTAGCATCTGAGCCAACGTGGGGTTCGGATAAGGCAAACGCCCCTAGCTTCTCGGCCTTTGCCATCTGCGGAAGCCAATAACTCTTTTGTTCCTCGGTTCCAAATCGCAGAATCGTCTCGCCGAGCAGTGAAGTCTGCACGGTCAACATAGCTCTGGTGTTGCTGCAAGCCTTGCCTATTTGCTCAGTGAACAGACCATAGGCCACCGGATCAAGCCCCAAGCCGCCATATTCCACTGGCCAGCTGGCGCCCAAATAACCTAATGCCCCCATACGTTGAATCAGACTACGGGGAAGCTCTCCGCTAGCATCGATCAACCCCGCCTGTGGCCGAACCTCCTCGGCAGCGAACTGCCCGGCTTCTTCAATAATTGAAGCAGCAGAAGTGCATGTATGAGCATTCACCCGCTTACACCTCCTGTTTATGCTTGCCGATAAGCCTTACTATGCTGTTTAACGTGCTAAAATTCGCAATATCCAAATCCTCATTAGCAACTGTAATGCCAAACTCCTGCTCAATATAACCGAGCAACTTCATCGCAAACAAGGAATTCACAAACCCCATTTGGAATATGTTATCATCGTCCGTGAACACAGCTTCATCCTCAAAAACAATCAGATTGCTCTCAATAAAGTTCCTGATTTTTTCCTTTATATCCATATCGGTTACCCCTTTCTTCCTGAAACCGTGACCTTAACTTCAATGTAAGGCGGAAACGGCTGAACTTGTTTTAAATTATTTTCAAATACGATATTGCCCTGACCATCATTGGATATTTCCGTGAAATTAGCGAAACGGTAGGTGATATACATCATCCTGTTCCGATCTGTTTGCTTGAAATCGGCACGCAGTACCTTTCCGTCTTTTTTTGCCTGCTCCATAATATAAGTCAGCATAACGGTGCCGACTCCCCGTGACATGACACGGCAAGACATCAGCAGCAGCTTAAGATGCCAGTAGTCCTCCTTCAGCTCAATGAGTGCAAGGCCAATTTTCCCATAGGAACCGTATTTATCCGTCAACTCACAGACTAGCAACAAATAATCCGGTGATTGCCTGATTCGATCCAGCTCTTCATAGCTGTATGTATAACCCGTTGTATTGAGTTGGTTGGTACGAAGCGTTAGCTCCTCGGCCCGTTTTAAATCCTCCTCCATCGCCTCGCTGATCAAAAACCGCATCCCCAGCGAGCGTAAAAACTCCTCTTGCGGCCCCTGAAATTCTGCTTCCTCCTGCTTCCTTTGAATATCCTCCAGGTACATCGCCCGCCGCCGCTTGGAATCTTCAGTGATGAATCGGGGATTTAAACGGGGATGAGCGAGAAGTGTCAAATAGTCGTCTGCATGAATACATTCCACCTCGGGGTGTACGCTCCTTACCTCATCAAGCTCAAAAGGCTGATCATCGATAAACAGAAGTGTATCCTTGCCAATGTTCAGGTTGCTGCAAATACTTTCAATCGAGCTGGACTTGGCGTTCCAATTGATTTCGGGATATAGAAAGAATTCTTCAATGCCCAGTTCCCGCAATTTGTTCATCACATGATCTCGATCATTTCTGCTGGCAATGGAATGCAGTATGCCCCGGGAATCAAGGGTGGCGAGAATATCCCTCATATTCGGCCTCAGCTCTACCTCATTGGATTCCAGCAAAATTCCATTCCACATCGTATGATCCAGATCCCATACGATGCACTTGATCTCCTTCGGCTTCTTCGGCTCCTTATTCACGAAATGCCCTCCCTTACAAACGATATTCAAAAAAGCCTTTTCCAGCTTTCTTCCCTAAATATCCGGCATCCACCATTTTTACAAGCAGCGGACACGGCCGGAACTTGGGATCTTTATAACTGTCATATAGCACATTCAGTGAATAAAGAATCGTATCCAAACCAATGAGGTCACATGTAGCCAATGGACCCATTTTATGTTCAAACCCCAGACGGAAAATTTTATCCACATCCTGCGGTTCAGCTACCTGATCCTGAATCAGCCAGACACATTCATTGATCATCTGCATTAGCACGCGGTTCGTAACGAAGCCCGGAAAATCATTGACCACAACCGGCACCTTATCGAAGGACTGCAGGAATTCCTTGCCTACACGGATCGTCTCTTCGGAAGTATGTTCTCCGCGAATCACTTCAACGAGCTTCTTCATCGGAACCGGGTTCATAAAATGCATGCCAATCACTCTCTCAGGTCTCGGCATAAGCGCGCCAATTTTAGTTATTGAGACACAGCTAGTATTGGCTGCATAATAGACATCCGCCCCACATACCCCTGCCAGTTCAAGATATACTTTTTTCTTCATGTCCCAATCTTCAGTAATATTCTCGATAACGAACTGTGTTTCTCCGAACTTGTCATAGCTTGTCGTAAAAGTTATGCGCTCGATTACTTCCTCCAGTGAAAGCGGTTTGGTCTTCGGTTTCACCATCTTTAATAGGCGGAATTCAGACTGGATCTTCTCCTTTGCCCGCCGCACGGCTGCTTCATCAATATCCTTAAGGATTACTTTATATCCGTTGCAAGCCAAATCTAAGGCAACATCGCTCCCCATTACTCCAGCTCCAACAACGCCAACAGTTTGAATCATCATCCACGACTCCTTTTCGGTGAACATAGTACTGGATTAGAAATGACTTTATGAATTAGGGAAACCACCTGTTCAGTCTGCTCGTTGATGAAAAAATGGCCGCCTTGAAACGAATAAACCCGGCAGGATTTGCTGCTATAGCGCGCCCATTCCGATAATACGTAGTCTTTTGTAGCCGGATCATCAACTCCATTTAATACAGAAATATCACAATGAATTAACTCCGGCTTGCTCGCAAAATTATGTGTTTCTACCAGCTCTAGGTCTCTGCGCAGCATTGGCAAGAACAGTTGAATAAGTTCCTCTCTTTGAAAGAGTTCCTCCTCTGTACCGCCTAACCGCCTAATTTCCTGCTGTAAACGCTCATCTGAGAGTAAGTGAAGAACATTTGTTTTTTTGGCATGAGGCGGATAGGTTCCTGAGACGAAAAGATGGGCTGGATCCCGTTTTAAACGCTGCTTAGTCATATGAGCCAGTTCATAAGCGATTAACGCTCCCATACTGTGACCAAACAAGATGAAAGGCGTATCATCTATGCTAGTTTCCAGATGACGGTAGAGATCCTCAAGCATTTCATGCATGCTTAAGTAGTGAGGCTCCAGCATCCTTCTACCACGAGCTGCAAGTTCCAATGGATGTATTTCAATATCCTCATGCAAATAACGCTTCCAACGATGATAGACCGTTGCCGAACCCCCAGCATAAGGCAAGCAAAAAAGCTTATATTTCACTTATTTCACCTCCTTAGCCGCATCCGGTTCTATCACTCTGTCATATGATTTAGTAGAGATATGCTCTTTGTAGGGAAACAAACAAGCCACCGCAAAATAAACCAATAACATCAATCCTATGAAATAAATTCCATATATAGCCCAAATCACGGTAGATGGTGCCCAGACAGCGACCACCTCCAGAGGCAAGCCTGAAAATAATAATGTGATGAGCTTGCTTATGCCCCAGTAATACAGAATGAAAAGCACGAACACGAGACCAAGCTTTAACCAGCTTCTGCTGCTTAAAGGGACATAACCCCTTTGCTCGCGTCTTAGCTGTAGGAATAGCCGGATCATTCCCAGCAGCAGACCAAGAATAAGACTCCCTATAACAAAGACGGCTCCCATGGCGATCCGATCAAGCTGTGGATAAAAATCAGCTTCTTCATCCGGCATCGGCTCCTCTGTAAACATGCTGACAAGCCCTTTTCCTATATGAAAGGTATAAGCCGAATTAATATTGGCGAGCACGCCTACCCCTAACTTTTGATCTGGACGCAGAATAATATAGGATGAGTAATTTGGGTTAGAGCCTTGATGTGACCATTCATTCCCTTGAGACGACACGAACCAGCCAGCAGCATAATAATTTCCATCCTGATCCTGTTGAGGCAGTGTACCAGGGTCATGAGAGCGATCCAGAATAGATTGATAAGCCGGGAGCACATCTACATTTCCTAGCTGGAGCATTAGCCAGCGCCCAATATCATCGACATTGGATAACAAATAGCCTGCCGGAGTATTCCCCCTGTATATGGGGGCAGGGAACTGGTGCGGAGAGCTCATTAAAATTTTATAGCCCTTGGCTACTCTCCCGTCATTGTTCAGTTCCGATACAGGTAATGTGTGATTTAATCCCAGTTCCTGAAGCATTTTCAGCATGTACTGCTCATATGTCATTCCCGAGAGCTGCTGAATGACTAATCCGAGAACATCATAATTAATCGTAGCGTATTCATAACTTTCTCCAGGGCGAGAAGCAAGCTCGCTTCCCGCGATCCCCCGCACCGTTCGCTCCAGTGCCTCCTCGCTTGCATCAATGGGAATAGAAGCCAGAGAAGCAAAGGGCACCCCACTGGTATGATGCAAAAATTGAGCAATCGTTACATTTACGGGTACCCCTTCATAATTCAATTCCAGCCAAGGCAAATAACGAGTTACCGGAGCATCCAGACTTAGAACACCTTGCTGCTCCAACTGAAGTATCGCTAAACCCGTAAATGCCTTGGTCGTCGATCCTAATTCAAATAAAGTTGTGTTAGTTACCGGAATACCCTGTTCTAAATCAGCCCAGCCAAAGCCTTTAGCATAGACCACCTCATTTCCACGAACAATTACAACCGCTGCGCCTGGGCTATGAGACTTCTCTAGCTGAGTTTCGATAAACAAATCGATCGCCGACTCATCAACCTCTTGCTGATGGTTGGTTGAGACCTGTTGCTGCGCCGAGGCTTCCTGCTCCTGCCCATAAGCTGTAAGCCATATGAGCAGCGATGATACAAGAAGATAGGTAGCAAACTTTCTCAATACATAATCCGCTCCTTTGGTTCTTATGCATTGCGTTGTAACACCGTGAAGTCAATTAAAGAGGATATCCAGCTCGTCCTGCTTTAGCTTCAATGTAGCGAAATCCGAAGGCGTAAATTCGGGCTCTGTATTCAGACATAACTGAATAACTTCCATTATTTTTTGCATAAAGGATTCGAGCAGATTCTCCATGCTCTCCCTGTCAAACATCGCTTCACTATAAGTCAATCGAACAAGAAGCTTCCTATTTATCACCATCGCTACGACATCGACGAGACAAGCAAGCTTGTTACTTGAGCAGGTCTCATTCCCAATATCCTCCTCACCAATCAAAAATGAAGAGCCCTGAAGGAGATTATCAATCTCACCCAAATAGTTAAAACGCAGCAAGCGTTTGTCTATGTGCAAGAGCCGTTTGGAATTGTACACTAATATTCCATAGTCTATTCCCTTGTTAGGAATCTCTCGAAGCTGTTCTTTTACTGCTTTAATGATGCTTGAAGGGTCTCGAACAGGCAGGTAAAGATTCACGGGAAATAACGAAGTAAACCATCCGACAGTTCTCGATATATCCACATCCGCAAACAATTCTTCCCGGCCATGCCCTTCAAGCTCAATGGAGATCTTCTCCTTGCCGCTGTATTCACGCATAGCCATTGCCAGGGAAGCCATTATCAGCTCACTTGTCTGGGTATGGAAGGCCGCATTCGCCTCACCAAGCAGCCTGCCAGTTACTGATTCAGGCAGCTCGCGAACTAACGTATTGCAAACTGCATACCGATCATCCGTTGAAGGAAAATCAAGACGAAGGCTATCCTCTGCCTCTTCAACCACACGCTCCCAATAAGGCAAGTACTCCGTTGCCTGTTTACGACTATATACCTCAATGGACTCTGCCCAAGCTTGAATAGAATGGGTCTTAGCAGGCAAAGCACAGCTTGTACCACTGGTTATGGATTGCAACAACCGATCAAGATCCTCCAGCAATATTCGCCAGGATACACCGTCGACAATCAGATGATGTGCTGTCAGCAGCAAGGATTGCCCATCTTCTCCCCTCTCGAATAACATCGTTTTAAACAGGAGGCCCTGCCCAAGCTGGATACTCGCTTTCAATAACTCGGAACGGCTTCGAATGACTTCAGCGTGCTCCTCAGTATGCAGTGAGGTTAAGTCACAATAATCAAACTCCAGATGTTCCCGGCGTACCTCTCGGTACACTAGCTTCCCTGTCTTCATCTCATGCTGCAGCCTTAGAGCATCGTGATGCTGGAGTAATAAATACAACGCTTCGAGCAGGATAGGAATATTCACTTTTTGTTTCAGGTGGAGAAATACAGATTGTGTATAAAAATGTGGATTGCCCCACTGACTTTCTAAAAACCAGGACGTTACCGGCAAGGCTTTAACTTCCCCTGTACAAGGTTTTTGCTCTATCGGCGCAGCTATGGTCATTTCTAGCACAGCAGCCAGTTCATGAATATCAGGATAGCTCAAAATATCCTGAACCTTCAGCTTGTAGCCTGCTGAATTCACCTTAGCGACTATTTGAATCGCCTTAATAGAATCGCCGCCCATTCGATAGAAGTTATCGGCGGATTGTACATCCTTCACCTGAAGAACCTCTTTATAGATATCTCTCAGCCAACGAACAATATCATCGGGATTAGCAGTTCTCCCTTGCCGTGGTCCTTGCCCCGTCACTTGCTTCATGGAAGCAGGATCAGGCAAGAATCGCCGATCCACCTTCCCATTAGGGGACAAGGGTAATTCTGCAAGCTGTACAAAATAGGCAGGAATCATATAGGAAGGTAGAACCTCGAGCAGCTTCATTCTCAGTTCCAGCACATCAATCTGTTCTGCTGCCACAAAGTAAGCCGCCAAATAATGCTGTTCCTCCGCGATTCGATCCATAACCACCGCTTCTTTAATTGAATCAATAGCCAGTAAATGATGCTCGATTTCTCCTGTTTCAATGCGATAGCCTTTGATTTTGACCTGATGATCCATCCGTCCAAGATATACTAAATCTTTGCTATCAAGGCGTACTGCCAGATCACCGGTACGATACATCCTCATTCCCTTAAGGAACGGATTGCTCACAAAACACTCCTGGGTCAATTCCGGTCTGCGCAGATATCCCCTTGCCACTCCGTCACCTGAAATATAAATTTCACCGACAGTTCCGTTAGGAACCGGCTCCAATTGATCATTCAGCAAATAGATTTGTACATTATCTATAGGCTGGCCAATGGGAACGGATACTCCTTGATCACGCTCCGGATCGTATTGATAAATCATACACCCAACGACGGTCTCTGTTGGGCCGTATTCATTATAAATAGCGATGGAGCTTGAGCTTTTGATATGAATATCCCTGGCTAGCGCACATTTCAAATCCTCGCCGCCAACGATAAATGTATGAACTGCCAGCTGATCGAGCTCCATGTCCTTGAGGAGCGACAAATGGGCGGGAGTAAGCTTGACTATCGTTGCCTTCTTCTCTTTTAAAATACGATGAATTATAAATTCTTTACCATCGTCATCATAAATTTCTATTTGATGTCCCCCAATAAGCGGAGTGAATATGGAGGTAACCGTTAAATCAAAGGCTATGGAAGAATATAACGCAAATATCTCATTATCTGTTCTGGTATACTGCTGATTTGCCCACCAAATATAGTTCACAAGGCCGCGATTCTCAATCATCGCCCCCTTGGGTTTGCCTGTGGAGCCAGAAGTATAAATCATATAGACCAGATCGTTAGGTGACCCTGCAAGTCCAAGATTACTGCCATCCTGAGTGTACAAATTATCATCCTCAAGCCGGATGACCGTTCCCTCGTAAGACAAGGTCCTCCAATCATTCCCAAATGTAAGCAGAAGCGGGGCCTGACTGTCATGCAAGATATACTCTATCCGCTCCCGGGGATATTCAGGATCAATCGGAATATACACTGCACCAGCTTTGATCACAGCCCAAATTGCGACCATAATTTCTATAGAATGCCGTCCCATTATCGCTATCGGGGTCTGTCGGTGGATACCGTACTGCAATAGGGTGCGCGCCAACTGATTAGCCCGTGTATTCAGCTCTTTATACGTTAAGGATTGTCCACGATAAGTTAATGCCACACGATCGGCTGATTGCGCAGACTGCTTCTCAAACAAATCTAGAATGGTCTGGTCAGCAGGATATAAGCGCTCTGTCAAATTACATTCGTAGAGCAGCTTGTCACGCTCACCTGGCAATAGCAGCTCCAGATTTCGTATCGATTGATGCGGTGTGTTCAATATTTGTTCCGTAATCAGTTCAAGCCGTGAGAACATCTCTTCAATTTGCGACGCGGAGTAGTCATCGGTCTTATAGTCAAAATAAAGCTCCAGCCCCCCGTTTTCTTCCCACTCCGTAATAATAAGCTGTAAAGGATATAGCTGGTTTCCGTTATGCACCTCGGTTTGCTTCATTTTCCAACCGGGGCCAAAGCTTTTATCATACGAGGTATTATAATAGTTCACACTTACTTGAAATAATTGATCTATGCCGCGTTTCTGAAGCTGGAGGTCTTGGACTAACAAGTTATAAGGATATTTCTGATGGAAGTAACTTTGAATGAGCTCGAGGTTGCAGTTCAGTATAAACTTGGAGAGCGATGTTTCTTGCTCGATCTGAACTAAAAATGGCATACTGCTAGTAAACATACCGAAGGTTTTCTTCTCCTTAACCCCGGTACGATTTAGAACGGGTGTGCCAATTATAATGAGGTTTTGTTGAGTGATTTTATGAAGGTAAAGCAGCATTACAGCTATAAAAAAAGTATTCAACGACACCTGGTGGGTATTTGTAAAATCGCGGATTCTATCTGAAATAGGTTGATTTAAGATAAATGCCTTTCGCTGGCCTCTAGTATTATTTGACGTGGGAAATAAAGTGATTTTATCAACAGACTTGAACTTGTTTGTCCAGTAATGCTTGCTCTTCTTAAAGCGTGATGAGGTTAAATATTTCTGCTCCTGCTCAATATAATCAATATATGTAGGCTTGGCTTCCTCCTGAATCATTTGCCCCCGCATCAACTGGGTATATAGATCATTAATATGCGAGGTCATGAGTTGAAAGGACCAGCCATCAGAGATGATATGATGTACCTTGGTTAAATAGGCACTCTCTGTCTCGCTGATCTTGACTAGGGTAAATTCATACAATGCCTCGCCATCCAGCGGAAGCGGCTGAGCAAATTCTGATGCCGCCCATGCGTCAACATCAACATCAGAGGTAATCGTTGTAAAATCTATAAACGGAAGTTGTCTCCTTTGATAGGCACTTACCGTCTGCTGAACACCTGAATCCTGTTCAACAATTCTAATACGTATCGCATCATTGAGCCGTATAAAATGGTTGATTGCTTCCTCAAGCAAATCAAAATCAACAGCTCCATAAATTCTGATTAATCCGCCGATGTTATGAATACTTGTACCTGGGGAGATATTTTCCACATACCAAATGCGTCTTTGCGGATGGGTTAAGGGGTATATCAAATTAATGTCCAGAGAAAAAACCTCCAATACATATAATTATGAGGTAACCGCCACTAGGAGATAAGCTGGCGTTCCAGTGCCTCCACCACGGTTTCCAATACCGCCTGTTCATGCTCTCTAATTGTTGTTAACTCCTGTAATCCCTGTCTCAGCAGTGTATCGTCATTGGTGAAAGCATACTTCATCAGTAAATGCCTTAAAAAAAACATCCTTCCCTCTACAGGGCTAAAGCATCCTGTAAGTTCAGCCGGGAGAATTCCCTGATTGCATAAGTAGTCTAAACGCAGTGACATCGTCTTCTTATGCTCCAGCAAAATGTGTATCGGTCTAATATCCCGCTTGCGAACCAGGATCGGCAAATTATCAGCGATTGCCTGGTAAACCTCAGTGCCAAATGCGGCTTCCAGCATTCCAGATGTTGCACGGTGGCACAGTGAAATATTGCGTCCAGACAGGTAATCCTCCAAAGCTTGTTTAATAACAGTGGCATCGAGTGTGTAGCTTCCGGAAGGATTTATTTTATATAAAAAAATATGTTCCTCAAAACGCTCCGTATTCGGGAGCTGCTCTATCCCCTGCTCCAATTCATGAAACGGTACAAGCGTTCTGCGAAATTGCATTTCCTGATCATATCCCAAAATCAGAAACATGCGACTCTGGTCATCATAACCATAGATCAAAACATCATGGGCATAATGAATCTGACGGTAGACCCGCCGCTGAGGTATATAAAATTCATCTACATTAAGCGAAATGGTATAACCTAAATTAATATTTCTAATAAGAAAATCTATAATGCCTTCGGGAGAAGATAGAATAGATTCCCGCTCCAGTTTCTGTGTAATCAACCAAGGACATTGAACAAAGTCTTCGCCATAAAAGCTTAAAGGCAGGGATGATGAAGCATAATCGTCATCAAGATGAGAATAACAGTATAGATGAATAAAATTACTATAAAACCAGGGCAGTGTTTCTTGGCGAGTAAATAGCGTGCAAAGGGGGTAGGCCAAATACTGATACCCAATAATTGGCGGAATAACGATTTCTAATTCTCTAGCAGCCAATACAACACCTTCCTTCCATATTTAGGCGAAAATAATATTAAAAGCACCTTCTTTGGTAAAAAATAGAATCTATCATTCGTTTTTATACTCCCATATTTGTTAACTAATGTCAAGAATTATAGTAAATTGAAATATAAAAAAGAAAGCTGGGGTTCTCAGCTTTCTTCGCGAACTTCTTCTGGGCTTTTTTGGTTTCCGGCTTTACTTCTCTTCAATAATTAGTACACCCCAGCGCTCTAAGGTCAACTGCTGCTGGCTCACCACGCGATGTCCCGACAACAGTTCTTCACCATCCTGATGCGGGTACACTAGGACCTGCTCTTCATCGGAATAGTTCATATAGAAATGGACAAGCTTGCCGTCTTCGTTCCGACCATACTTCGTAATCAGCGGAAAAGCAATCGCCTGATCCTTGCCCCACAATCCTGCATCCTTCACCGCTTGCTCCAGCACCTGGCGCATGATGGCCGGGCTCGGCAGGCAGCCGACATAAGTCGCGACCCCTTCGCCATACTCGTTTCGAGTAATGGCGGCATAGCCCCCCCAATGCGGGTGATCATAATAGGCCAGCACCTCTGCGGTTGTCGGCGTGATCAGCTCCATCCACGTCTCCACGTAATTCTGCTCTTCCCCTACGCCGAATGGATCGTCTTTCAGTGATACATTCTTCGGTTCGGCAAACATGCTGTAATAGATACCGCAGGCTTCGTTAATGATGCCCGGCTGATGCGTCGTCCTCACTTTGATGTGCTCATTCGTGAATCCGCTCTTGAAAGAATAGACGATATGTCCGCCACTACGCACGAAATCATTCAATCTTTCGAGCAGTTCATCGGACGCCGCGTACAATGCCGGAACAATGAGCAGCTTATATTGATCCAGGTTCTCGCTGGACGGGTGGACGATATCACAGCCGATATTCATTCTGTATAGCTGATCATACATCAGGCGAACGATATCATTGTAGTTCTTCTCCTGATCTGGCAGCTTGAACCATTCCAGCGCGGTCAGCGCTTCGTTGCTTACAAGCACGGCGACCTCATTCTTTTTCCGCAAATTCACCAACTTCGGGGAAAGTCTGGCAAAATCCCGCCCGATCGTCTTCGCCTCGTTATAGACCGGGTTTGGCTCAAAGTCATGACTCAGCAGCCCTTTCCAATACGTCTCAAAGGAGTTGTGGATCGAATGCCAGTGCCAGTAGGCAACCATATTCGCTCCCGAGGCCAAATGGCTGAACGCCTGCAGTCGCAGCTGTCCCGGGTATGGAACCCAATGGGCGAACCCCTGCGCTTCGGTCTCCAGCACGAGATAGCTGGCTCCCTTTGTGGAACGGGCCACATCGCCGCCGAATGAAATTTCGATCCCGGTCAAATCATCCTGCGAGGGATGGTAGATATCGACTCCCGTAATGTCAAAAGCTCTAGAGGCCTCAAAATGGTCAACGTCCGGCTGCACCCCATAGGAATAACCCCGCCATTCGAAGTCGAAGTTCTGGGTGACGAATTGATCCGGGCGCTTGTACTCATTGACGAGCGACACCTGCCAAGACAAGAAATCGGTCACCAGCTTCCGCTGGAAACGGGCAAACTCAGCGCCAAGGCTGCCGTTGATCGTTCCTACGACCGAAGGAAAGTCCTCCCAACTGTTAATCCGATTGCTCCAGTACGCAAGACCAAATTCCTCGTTCACCTTCTCCACGGCTCCAAATTTCTCTCTCATATATTTCACGAACTGAACCTGCACGTTAGGGCCTGCCGTATGATAATGCTTCGTCTCGTTATCGGTCTGATACCCAATGACCGCCGGATGATCCTTCACGCGCTCCATCATTTTGCGGATGATTCTCTCGGCATAGAACAGGTATTTCGGGTTCGTTATATCCATTATCTGTCTTGCACCGTAGCGCCCTTCACCTTGCGGCGTCACCGCCAGCACGTCCGGGTGCTCCTTCACCATCCAGGTAGGAACCGCATAGGTCGGGGTTCCCACGATGACCTGAATGCCCGCTGCATGCATTGCCTCTAAGACGCGATCCAGCGAGGTAAAATCAAATACACCGCTCTGCGGCTCATGCGTGCTCCAGGTCGATTCCCCGATTCGCACCACATTGATGCCAGCATCCTTCATCATTTGGATGTCCTGATCCAGTCGATCATAAGGCATGTATTCATCGTAATAAGCAACTCCGTAGTATAGCTTTTGCATGTTCTGCACAGCTGGCTCTCCTCCCTCATTCTTAATGCATTTAATCGCGCACCTTTTCATGCAGCATCTACCTATCCCTTAACGGCGCCCTCGGTAATCCCCTCCATAATGAAACGCTGGAAGATCGAATAAATAATCACTACCGGAATAGCCGTCAGAACGAGTGCCGCCAGGATCAGCGACCATTCTTTGTTGTATTCGCCAAACAGCATATTCGTAGACAAAATTAACGTGTAACGATTGACGTCAGTGAGCATAAGCAGCGGTAGCAGGAAATCATTCCATATCCATAGGAAGTTCAAAATTCCAATCGTAACTGAAATCGGCAGCAGCAGGGGGAATATGATGCGAAAATAAGTCTGGAAATCCCCACAGCCATCCATTCTTGCTGACTCCTCCAGCTCTTTCGGGATCGTTTTTACAAAACCGTGGTACAAGAATACCGCCATATTCACACCAAGGCCGATGTAAATTAGACCTAATCCATAAGTCGTTCCTTGCACGGCCAAACTCTTAGCTACTCTGGTCAGCGAAATCATAATGGAGTGAAACGGTACGAGCATCGAGGCAATAAATAGGAAGAAGATAAAGTTGCTCAGCTTCCCTGGCGTACGCGACAGCTTATATCCCGCCAAGCCAGCTGTAAAAATAATACCGCCCACTCCCAGAATAGACACAATGACTGAGTTCTTCACACTGCTCAGCAGGTTGATTTGCTGATAGGCGTATACATAGTTCTCGAAGTGGAGCTTTGTCGGCAGAGCCATCACGGAACTGAACATTTCTCCTTGGGTCTTAAAGGAGTTGATGACGGCTAGATATATCGGAAAAAAGGATACTGCGGCCAACACCGCAAGCAACAACGTAACGAGATAAGAGGCTGCTGTTCGCTTTCTCATGATTCCACCTCTCTTTTTTTCATGACGCTAATTTGAATAAAGGTAAAAAGGAGGATGAACAGGAACAGGATAATCGACTTCGCGCTGGCGTAACCGTACCTGAAGTTGCTGGAGAAAGCCTCCTCATAAATGTTCAGGGTGATCACCTGCGTGCTCCGCCCCGGACCGCCCCCGGTCAAGCCGTACACGACATCAAACACTTTGAACGCTCCGTTCAGCGTAAGGAACAAACAAATCGTCAAAGCATGAGTGATCATCGGCAGGGTAACGCGCATGAAACGTTGGAACACGTTTGCCCCGTCAATAATAGCCGCCTCCTGCAAATGCTGAGGCACGCCCTGCAATCCCGCCAGGTAAATAATCATCATGTAGCCGACACCGTTCCAAAGCGATACGATAATAATGGAGTAGAATGAAACGCTCGGATCGCCAATCCACCCTTGATCAAGAAAAGTGAGCATCGTCTTCTCAGCGATTTGTGGCAGCACTTGTGTAAATACGAAGGACCACATGAATGCACTGATAATTAGACTGATCATGTTGGGCATGAAAAATATCGTTCTAAAAAATCCCTTCGATCTTCGTTTGGATTCGATCAGCACTGCGAGAAACAAAGCAAATACGTTCTGCAGCACAACCATAATCACCACGTATTTCAATGTAAACCATAGCGAGTTCAAAAAATCGGGATCAGCGCGTAGAATTTCCACGAAGTTAGCAAATCCTACAAAGTCATAGGCAGGGTTCAGTCCATTCCAGTCGGTCAAGCTGTAGAACATGCCGCCAAGCGTCGGGATGAGCAGGAATATCGTGTAAATAATAAATGCTGGAGCTAGAAAGGCAAAGAAGGACAGGTACTTCCGATAACCTTTGGAGAGCATGGTTACATCACCTCAGATGTTCGAATATTGGTTAGTCGAAGAGCAGCGCCACCAAGCACGCCGCCCTTCGCCTTCGGACCCTACTTGTTTACTTTGTTGAAATCCTTCCAAGCTTTATCCAGTGCATTGATCACGTCATCCTGCGACATTTGGTTGGCAAAGTAGCTTTGCAGCCCTTTCCCGACTTCGTCTTTGACCGCTTGAGGAATCCGCGGATCCTGATACGATTTGCCTGCCTTTACGTACTCGGTCGCATCATTGACCCAAGGGTAGCTGTCAAATGTATGCACCGTGGCCAGCGGGTTAAATTTCAGGCTTTGGAAAAAGTCGCTGGAATCGTTCTCGTCCAAAATATAGTTAACCAAGTCCAGTGCGACTTCCTTGTGCTTGCTCGTCGGCGAAACCGCTAGCGAAGTAGAAGTACTCAAGTTGATCAGCGTTGCGTCAGGATTATCATTAATCGGCAGCGGAGCCACCCCGAATTCAAAATCAGGATTGGACTTCAGAATGGTCTCGGCGTACCATGGCCCTTGAATCCACATGGCCCCTTTGCCTGTGGCAAATGCGGCTGCGCCATCATCCCCGCTCACTTCCAGTGCCTTATCCGTTCCGTTGGCATTAACCAGGTCAATGATATCGAACATCGCTTTCATCTCGGAGAAAGATCCGTTGTCGTTATACATTCTGTCGACAAAATCGGCGTTGCCTGTTTCCGTCATGGCACCTACGGCCAATGGCAGGAACAGCTGCGGAATCCAGGCTTCCTGGTAAGAGAGCACGAACGGTGTAATATTATTCTCCTTCAACTTCTCTACAACCGCTTTCATTTCTGTCAATGTGGTTGGAGGCGCCAGTCCCAGATCAGAGAATACTTGTTTGTTGTATAGGTATCCCCAGGACAGCGTCTCTAACGGTACTGCAACAACCTTGTCGTCATACGTCACGGACGGCTTCACACTATCCAGTAGAGTACTCACAAAAGGTTGGCTGGACAAGTCCTCTAAATAACCGGCTTTGTAGAAGGTCGGCACCTCGTTGACGGCATGAAGGCTAAATACGTCCGGCGCATCGTTTGAAGCGAGTCTTGTCTTTAAAATTTGCGGAGCATTATCCGCGTTGGGCATTTCCAGTTGAACCTTGACATCGATATTTTTCTCTGCTTTTTCTTTGGCAATGAAGTCGGCAATGTATTTGTCATACTGTTCTTTGAGGCGAGGCTGTGCGATGAATACCTTCAGATTCACCGTTTCCGCCTTTCCTCCTTTGTCTGCCTTATCGGAATCACCGCTATTCGCGCTTCCGGATGATGTGTTGCCTCCCGATCCGCAGCCTGCCAGCAGGCCTACAACCAAAATTACGCTAAGCAGCAGTTTCCATTTGTTCTTCATGCTTTTGACCTCCCAATGTCTATTGTTGGTTACGCTTTCATTGTAAAATAATAAAGAAAGAGATTAATTCGATTTAATTAACCTCTTTCTTTGTACAATTTTAAACTTCGTTCTTACCTTCTCATAGTATTATCGCTCTTTCCTCATTTCTCCCGGGGCTACGCCAAAGTGCTTCTTAAATACGCGATAGAAATAAGCAACCTCCTCATAACCGCAGCTTTCGGCGATCGCCCTGATCGGCTGCTCGCCTTCCAGCAGCAGTTTTTTTGATTTTTCCATCCGCAGCTGCTGAATATAATCCGACAGATTTTGCTTAAACTCATTTTTAAAAGCCCGGCTTAAATATTCTTTACTAACGAAAAATGCTCCGGCGATCTGCTCCAGGGTAATCGGTTTGCAATAATTAGCCTCCACGTATTGCTTAATCTCCGCTAGGTTAAGCTTACGCCGGTATTTCCGGTGCTCCTCAAGCTGGCTCATCGCCAGTAAATACAGCTCCGTTAAATCGTTAAATAATCGTTCATAGGATTGCAGCGCTTCTGCACGGATTTCAAATTGGAATCCGTTCACAGTCTGCGAGTTGGCGACCATAAGCTCACGAAGCAGTACCATGAATTCTTGATAGATTTGAGCCTGCATCTTCGCCTGGGTCGCTTCATAGTCATTCAGCTCCCGGAGCAGCTTTTGAAATGTGCTTCGGACTCCTGCGGTATCGAGCCGATTGTAGTACGCAGTTAGCGCGGGCTTGTACCCTTTAGCAATTTGCAGGAAATCCATTTGCAGCGTAAATTGCTGCCGGGAAATCTGACGTGAGGATTCCAGCTCTTTTTTACACTTCAGTAAGGCAGCATTCAATTCCTGTGGATCAATCGGCTTAAGGATATAATCCTTGGCTTTGCAGCGAATCGCCTGCCTCAAGTACGTAAAATCGTCGTATCCGCTGACTACGATGACTTTAGTGGCAGGGTAACGCTCCTTCAAGATGCCCAGCAGCTCCATCCCGTCCGCCCCCGGCATACGCATATCCGTAATGACCAACTGAGGCGATCGATCTTCGATCAAGCGCAAAGCCTCCAAGCCGTCATCTGCTTCACCAATAATTTCCATGCCATACTCATCCCATGACCCATACCGCTTAATCATCTCGCGCGGCATTTTCTCATCATCAACGATTATTGTTCTGATCATAGGAGCTGTCACCCTCTTTCACCCACGGTATTTGTATGCTCACTTTCGTACCGACACCCGGCGTACTTTCGACAGTTACACCATACTGAAGGCCGAAGTGCATTTTGATGCGGGAAGCCACATTATTCATGCCGATGCGATCCCCGATGTTCCATGCCTGATTTGTCTGGCGGCACAAGCTCTTCTGCAATTCCACTAAAGTGGAGGCATCCATCCCGACCCCATTATCCTCAACAAAAATCACCACTCCCTGCTTATTGCGCTGTACATGTACCTGTAGACGCCAGTCACCGGACTTCTTATCGAGTCCATGCTGGAAAGCGTTCTCCACAATTGGCTGCAGCGTCAGCTTCGGAATTCTACAATCGGCTGCCTCAGGATCACATTTCACTTCATAGGTGATACGGGGCGAGAACCGCTGCATTTGGATATGCATGTAGTTATTGAGATGATCCAGCTCCATTTGAATAGTCGCCAAGTCATTCTGCCCCCGGATAACATACCGGAACATTTGACTTAAAGAACGGATTAGCTCATTGATCTCCTCCGGCTTGCTGGAGAAGGCGAGTCCGCCGATCAGCTGCAATGTATTCTGCAGGAAATGAGGGTTAATCTGTGATTGAAGCGCTTTCAATTGGGCTGTCTTTTTTTCCAAGTTCATGCTGTATTCGGTCTTGATATACTCTCGAAGCCGGTGAGACATGTTATACAGCTTAAATTCCAGAAATCCAAGCTCATCCATTCGGTTGCTTAACGGCGGCTCCCGGTCTTTTATAATGCTAATTCCACGCATCGACTTGGCTAGGCTGACAATCGGCTTAGAAGTGCTCCAGGCTAAAATAACGGCGATCAGCAAGGATAGTCCCGCAGAAATGATGCCTACAATCAACCCGTAGCTGAGGTTTGTCCTTGCGCTCTGGTTAATGTATTTAGCCGGAATGACTTTGACCAGCTTCAGATCCCAAGGCTCTACAGTGTTGTAAAAAACATAGCTCTCCTTCGTCTGGATATATCCCGGGCCACTCTCGGTGCTCTCTATATCTTTCAATGCCGTTGCCACGCGCTCGAACGCCTCGGCCTGATCTGTATGTTCAGGCACGTACATGATGTCGCCGTCATGGTTCGCGATAAATACGGTATAATTCGGCTCCGACTGCAGCAAATCCAGGGCGCTGTCCATCATTTGCCACTTCACCTGCAGCTCGATGCTCCCCAGCAGCTCCTTGTTCTCGAACCGGTTCACGCTACGAATGAGATTGAACTTCGTCGGATCGCTCTCATTGCTCTTGATCATGAAGCTCATCCCGCTCGAAGCCACTTCACTCCACAACCGGGGGGCTTGGGGTGGCGTGCTGATTTGCTTCTGCATGCTGTTAATCGTGAACAGCTTGTTCTTCTCTTTTAGGTATAGCTGGATGCCGAGCAGGTGATTATTCCCCGAATAATATACGGAGGTCATCGTATCGATGATGCTGCGCTGGGCGTTGTATTGGTTGGACAAGGTCGAGCCGTCCATTTTATTAATATATTCATCCAGCGTATTGCTGATCAGAATCGTATAAATGAGATTGTTCAGTTGAATGAACTTCTCTTCCAAATAGCCGCCCGTCCAGGTAATTCTCGTAATATTGGACTGGATCACTTCGCTTTCCATCGATTTTCTCGTATTCTCGGTAGATAGGATCGTCACGACGATAAGCGGAACAACCGATATAAGAATCATAATGAGAATTAGCTTATTGCGTATGCTCCGCCTAAATGGCAAAATGAACCAACGATATAGCAAAGCATCCCCTCCTTGAGTGATTTAATTGTATCACTTTCGGTTGGGCTGTCTAGTAATTTTGTGGTTGATGATAGGAATTCGCAGGGACTAGCGATTCAGTTATAATGGATTTATAGATACATTGGCATGGAGGCTCAAGATGGAACCCAAGGTAAAGCATTCGTGGAAGTTGACCGAAGAAGAAGCCGCTCAATTGCAGCTGGAGCTGGCTAAGCAAGTTGTAACGGAAGATCATTTGGATGAGGTCAATTATATAGCCGGCGTAGACGTAGCTTATAGCAAGCATAGCGACAAACTATTCGCAGCCGTCGTCGTTTTAGAAGCGGAATCGCTGAATGTGGTGGACTCTGCCGTGGTGGAGGATAACGTCCACTTCCCATATATCCCCGGACTGTTCTCGTTCAGGGAGCTGCCGCCCGTCATTAAGGCATTTCAGCAGATTAAGGTGCCGCCTCAACTGATCGTTTGCGATGGGCAAGGGCTGGCCCACCCGCGGCGATTTGGCCTGGCGAGCCACTTGGGCGTGCTCTTGGACCTTCCCACTATCGGTTGTGGCAAGACAAGATTACTAGGGGAATTCGAGGAACCCGGCACGGTTAGAGGGTCTATGTCTCCATTAGTTGATCAGGGCAAAGTCATTGGCAACGTACTAAGAACGCAGGATGGAATCAAGCCGATCTTCGTCTCCGTAGGTCACAAGATCTCACTCAGGACAGCCTGTGACTGGATATTGAAGCTAGCTCCGCATTACCGCCTCCCGGAGACGACCCGCCAAGCGGATCAGCTTGTGAATCGGGTGCTGGGTGGAAGAAACCTTCCCTAATTAGTGATGATGACCCCTTTTAATTATACGTGTATGCTGAAAAACTACCTTGGATTCGATTATTACGTAATAGTCGAATCCAAGAGGCTAATCCTTTTCAACAACCGTAATTTCAAGCATCGTTCCCTGGATAATATTCGTAAATGCTTGATAGAAATCATCACCTAAACGAACAAGAAAATCATCGAACCCCCCCCCACCCCCACCCCCGACTGACTTATGTACCACGTCATATCCATAGAATCGATTTCACCCACTATTGCGAACGGCTGACCGCAGTATCTTTCATATCTTCGCGATACTACTTTAAAATACAGATCCAGCGGCTTGGATTGGACTGATGGATAGCGTTAAGTAACTTCCATGCCTTTTAGGATTCTCAAATTCAATGATTAAATCTCCAAACTCCTTTAGAAACTCTGTAGCTAATCAAAAACTGTATTCATTTATCATAGATATTTCTCCTAATTCAACCTTCTTAATCCCCTTCATCTATCAGCGTTATGATTTTTCGAATATCAGTAATTTGTAAAGCTTCGGCTATTTGCTCAATATGTCGAAAATTAATATTTTCACGTTTCCCATTAACCAATTCAGAGATGGCCGCCCGCCGAACATCGGATTGCAAGGACAATTCATTAATTGACATTCCTTTTTGTTTCAACAGGTCTCCTAATGTGATTTTTACTTTTTTCATCTTTATCCCCTTATTTTAGTTTGGTCCTATTGACTGTACCTATAAGCGTACGTTATAATCACTTTCAATGATGTACGCATAAACGTACACAAATACGTGATACTAAGCTTTTTTTGGAATGGATGAAAATACACTCCTATGCCGACCCGTATTTGTATTGTTTTAGGCCCTTATGACTCGAAGGATTTAGATTACTCTGTAGCTCATGGTTACTTGATTCGTGACCACTTATAAGAGACAAGTTGAT
Organism: Paenibacillus lentus; assembly: GCF_003931855.1. NCBI lineage: Bacteria > Bacillati > Bacillota > Bacilli > Caryophanales > Paenibacillaceae > Paenibacillus > Paenibacillus lentus. The sequence goes on from NZ_CP034248.1 coordinate 4,910,961, forward strand.
TCAGATGAATGCTCTAGATTTTTTGATTACTGAATTCCGCAATTTGGTAAATGGCGACGTATTTTTAAGCGTTAATGAGACACTTTTATAGTATTAGTATATGTACACTCAAAAAAAGCTCATCCTTAATTCATTCAATTTAGAATAAACTGTTTTGGAATTGAGCTCACTCTTCATATGTTTCATATATTTCCCTCCTCATCTACATATGGTAAGCTATGACCTAGTACTATTGTCGGAGGTAATCATGAAGAAACTCAGTCTTCTATTTTCACTAGTCATTATGTTTGTTGCCGGCTGCAGTATCGATTCTTCGCAGTCTGAGGGAGCTAACGCGCCTATTTCCGTTGATGAAACAGTAACTGTAGGGGATTTGGATATTACTATCGAATCGTTCGAGAATCAGGGGAAATGGAATGGCGAGCGGAGCGTTACCATAAAGGTTAGCGCGACAATAACACATGACAAGGATACCGGACTACGGGCCGAGTACTTCTCTTTAGTCGATGCTGAAGGCACCCGCTATTATCCTGATTTATCCAAAAGTCAAATCTGGAACCCGCCGCTTTCCCCAGAACCGCATGGACAAATTCATTTCGAACTCCCTCGGGATACCCGTTCATTCGCCGTTGACATCACAAACAATCCTTTAAGCAAGAATGCCGAGTATTCAACGGTTACGTTGATAGATTGAGAGAAAAGCCCACCGCTAGTGCGGTGGGCTCCTGCCTTACAACTGTAGAGGCTGATCCCAATTGATTTTCCGATGTAATAAGGTACTGTAAGACAACAAATCCAACATTCCTGAAACACGGATATACGGATAGATTCCCGGTTTATCCGCATAATAGTGACTCCCGCACAAATAGGCTATATAGAATTCCTCCCAGCTCCTGTAAGTCTGCTGCAGCATGGCGGCCGCTTCCATCTTTATGTTCCAAGCCTCTTCCTTTGACAAAAAGCCCTTGACTACCCCCATCCGGCTCAGCATAATAGCCCAAGCCAAACCGTATGCACTCACATCTCCGGAAGGTATCTGATATAAACACTTAGCCACGACATCCCATTGGGCGTAGCTTTTCTCACTATTCTCCTCCTTTAAGGCTTCAAGATAATGTTGACGTGCCGTTTCGTTAAGTGCCAGCAAATGCATATGCCTTCTTCTATATTCCTTTCGACCTCCATCCTCGATCAACCAGTGGATTTTATCCTTTAAGCTCTCAGCATCTGTTATGCTCCAACGCTGTAGGGAACTGCGGATCACACTTTTGCGAACCAGCCTTTCAGCAAGGCCAAATTCATAGACCACATAATAGTTTTGCAGCATGTCTTGAAGACAACTTGCCGTAAGACATCGGAAATACTGTTCTATTTTTCTTCGCTTCCCAAAAGCATATCGCCTTGCCATGAATTAAACCTCCAATCAAGTAATAAACATTCTCGCTGTTCTTAAGGTCTTCCAAGCGCTTCTGCAAAGGATGATGGGCAATACAATCAAAAATACCGGGGGCAAGCCAAAGATAAAATAAACAAGCAAGAATAAAAATAGATAAAGCCAGCTTAATCTAAACATCAGCATGCCATAGCTCCACATCTGAGACTTTCTAACCCTCTTTTTATACTCCGCATGTCGCGGATTATGCTCTTGGTTGAACAAATGCCTATTTCTCATCCGCAGTAACATCAAATTATATTGAAAATGGTAGAACTTTTGCCAAATCGGTTCAGTTTCGCTGTATTTCTTCCAAGCTTGCTCAATACGCCCCAACTCAATTGCGGAGTTTCCATATATGCTCATAACATCCTGGTTTAATACTCCTTGCTCTTCCAACAGCTTACATTCCCCTATGGCCTCGTCATAGTGTTGTTCTTTATACAAAAAGTGCGCAAGTAACAGGCGAGCCTCATGCTCGTCCGGTTTTAGCTTAAGAACCTGCTGCAGACATAATTTTGCCTCCGAATGTTGCCCCAGTCTCAGATAGCATTTCGCTTGCAGAAGCTGCAGATCCGGGTCATGCTGGAACAGGTCATACGCCTCCGCCAGATCATCTCTGGCCGCCACCGGATTATCCTCCATAAGTAAAGTCTGAGCATCCTGCCTTAGCGTGAGATAGTGCTCAATATCGAAATTAAGCTGTCGCTCTTCAAAGCAGGCATACCCTAATTCCGCAGTACCCTGAATTTGTCCGATGATAAAGGCTATTTCTTCCTCATCATAGAGTTCAAATAGATCTTCTTTCTGTTCCAGCAAGTAAAAGGATTGGTTCAAGATATCCCATACTTTTCGCGGAAAATGCCGATGCTTTTCTAAAAAACGCAGCAACCCACTCAACCGCTCACGCTGATGATCCATGTCCCACATATAGTCGCTCGCCATTAATATTTTCCATTGCTCGGGATCAATCCGGCGGGGAAAATCGTCATACAACTCCTCCATTTGCTCAAAAAACACCTGAGCCGGATGACGTTTCAATGGGGAGGATTCAGAATCAGCGGCTTGCCAAGACGACTGCAGCACTGAAATCTCGTCATCGGGATCGTCTATATCGTATGTATCGCAGTGCCATTCATCCTCGTCCATACCGCAACTGGTTGCTTCAGCTTGCAGCGCTTTAGCTCGTTTTTTCGCCCATTCATAGGCCTCTCTCAAACGCTGGTAGCCCTCGGGATCCTCCTCCGGATGATAAACCTGCAATTGACTTGCATAAGCCTTCTTAATAACCGATTCGTCCGCCGTAGGGTCAATTCCTAGTAAACTCCAATATGTCATTACTCTCTCGGCCATCCTTTTTTAATAATTATGTATCAAGCATTATATTATATAGATTAAGCAATACATAGCAATACATTGGCAGTACAATTCATCGTTCAAAATACGTTTAACTGTTGTCTTAAAAGCTTATCTAGCCCTTTAGGCACAAAAAAGAGCCTGAGAGGAATCATCCTTCAAGGCTCCAAAAGGTAGTAAAATTTTGTTGTACTTCGCTGCTTAATTGCTCTGCCCCTAGCATCATCTTATGAGCTATTCAATGCGTGATACCGCAGAAGCTTTACCTCTTAACGGCACCAGGATTAAAGAAGCCACAATGATTAGTACACCTAATACAGCCGCTGACCAGTATAAACCGCCGTAGCCATTCTCTGCAGCCATCCTTGTAATTTCAGATACACTGTTTAAGATTACTTCTTTTAAGGCAGGATCTTGGATCGAGCCGACAATTTCATTCATCTGATTTGCATCGATTGCACCAGAGCCCGCAGCCATCTGTTGACCAATTTGCGCTAGCTCGCCAAGTGCCTCCTTCGACAAATCAGCCCTTGCAATATTGTCTTGTAACACATTCTGAAAGTCACTCTGAAAAAGATTACCCATATTGTTAAAGCCACGTGCAATGAAGCCTGCATAAATGGTTGGTGCTATGGTCATACCTATCTGGCGTAGTAGGGATAAAGAAGCTAGCGCAGTACCTTTATTCGATTGTAGACCTTCTGTCGCTAAAATATTTAATGGCGCGCCTAAAATAACACCAATCCCCACACCTGCGATCATACTCGAAACCACGAATTGCCATTTTAATTCAATCCATAATGGGAATAAGGCAAACCCGATGGCGGCAATTAGCCCCGATATAATAACGGTAAACACAGGGCCGCGCTTCGTGACCAGTGTACCGCCCAAGCCTGCGCCAACCCCTGCTGCTAATGCGAGCGGGGTCATCCAGTAGCCCGACTTTTCAGCCATGATCCCCAGCACATTTTCGGTGAAGGCGGGGATAAAAATCATCGCTGCTAAAATGCCGCCTGATAAAGCGCCAATCAAAAGCACCATTAAAAAGCGAGGCTGTCTAATCAAGTATATCGGTAAAATCGGGTCGCCATTCTCCTTTTTCTCCAATACCGACTCATACAGCATCAACACGATAAACAATACGATCCCCGCACCAATAAAGCCTGATACTTCAAGCTGCTTAAAGCTGGCCCAGAAATTAATGTCAATATTGGTTAAGCCGTACATTAGGGATAACACGGCAAAAGACAAAATAATGGTACCGATTAAATCTAACCGCCCTGGACTTGGATCCGAGGATTCCTCTAGCCTCATAAAGGCCAGAATAAACAAAACAATAGCAATCGGCACGTTGATTAAGAATAAAATATGCCAATTCCCCGTTAAGTCGAGTAAGAAAGAACCAACGTTTGGCCCTAATACAGCGGCAACCCCGTTCATCGCCCCTAAGAGCCCCAAATATTTCGCCTGCTTGCCCGGTTCAACAGTACTTAATATATGTGAATTCCCGATAATAAAAATACCGCCGCCGCCAAGCGCTTGAATGAAACGAGCAGCTAAATAAAAGCCAAATGAAGGACTAAGCGCTACCAATAAAGAACCGATACCGAACAAGGCGATTTCAATAATAAATAGCTTCCTTCTTCCATACCTATCGGAAAGTTTACCAACAATCGGTAAGCTAATCGCTAAGCCAAGGGTATAGATGGTTATGCCCCAGGCACCCCAGTTATCAGTCACATCATAGTGACGATTAATGGTTGTAAGCGCTGAACTAATAATCCCATTATCAAGCTGCGCCATAAATACGCCGATTGAGAATAAGAGCAAAGCCCAAAAGTGAGAGGTTTTTTTAGCCAACAAGTTTCCCTCCTTTTTTACACCTTCCAATAATACACCTTTGCAGCGGTTGTTTTCAATTTCTCTTGCAACCATTATAAGAGGGTGAGGCCACTTTATTCTTTTATGTTCATAAAACACCGGAAATACCATAGGTAGCCCCTTAACAAGTGGCTTTGTAAAATACCAGCAAAGTACTACTTTTTTTCAGATTAGGGAAAGGTAACAGAATAAAACATAAAATTTTTGAAGGGATGAAAACATGACGACATCTGTTACCGACAATCAAGAAGCGATCAAAACCGTCCATGAATTAATCAAAGGGATCGAAACCGCGATGCTAACGACTGTTTCCGAAGAGGGACTCGTATCTCGGCCCATGAAAACCCAGGACGTCGAGTTTGACGGAACGCTTTGGTTCCTGACAAAAAAGGATAGCGGCAAATTTCATGAGCTGCTTCATAATCAACATGTGAACGTAGCCTATGTAGGAAAATCCTTTGTCTCTATCCGCGGTAATGCTGAATTGGTGGAGGATCAGGAGAAATTGCAACAATTTTGGAATCCCATGTACGAGGAACTGCTTGAAACCACTTCTGACGACCCTAATCTGGTTCTCATCAAGGTAAATGCGGAAACTGCGGAGTACTGGGATTCGGGCAACAAATTTAAAATGGTTAAATTCCTGCTCCGCAGAATGTTAGGCAAGAATACCGAGGGAACGGATATGAATCAGATTGTGAATATGACTTGAGACCATGTTCTAAGGCAAGGTTCTCCGGCTGTCTGTCGCGCGAAGCTCCCAGCGCCGTCTGTACGGCAGGTTGCCATAAATCGGGCCACCAAAATGGTGGCCTAACATATGAACCCGCCCTTATGGCTATAAGCTAAGCCGTTGTAAAACGGTCGCATCCCATAAGTGGCGAAGTGCGAAGTCACTTGCCTGCCAGAATTACTGCCGACTTTCTGAGTTCAAGTTCAGTCGGTATTGTTATCGTAATGTTTTGCGATTCCATACGCCATTTCCCGGATCTTGCATTTCAGCTCAATCGGTTCCCGAACCCGAATAGCCGTGCCAAAAGTTATCAGATACATCGGAAGGTACTTGTTCATTGTTGGGACATCAAGCAGAAACCGGGCCTCTCGATCGCTCCGTTCATTCAAATAGTGGCGCAGATGCCAGTGGGCGCAAATCGCGTTCAGCGCGTCGGATTCTCCCTCAATGCAAATGACCGTCAACGGTCCGTCCGCCTCCCGTTCTCGCTCGGACTGGTCGCGGAGGTAAGTCGACGCAGAAAAATGCAGAGGCTGATCAAATCGCAATTCGGTCTGCTCCAGCCATTCGATTCGATCAACACGGAACGTCCGAACCCCCTGAGACCGATGGCAGAATGCGACAGCGTACCATTCATTCCGGTCATAAGCTAACCCGTACGGATCAAGCTCACGTTCGTAAGCTTGATCCGCATTCGCTTTACGATAGGCGATGCGGACCGTTCTCCCCTCCTTCGCCGCCTGCTCTAGATCCCTGAGCAACCGAGTGGCGGAAGGCGGACGCGCTGGAACAATCACATCCAAGCCGCTTGTCTGACGGGACAAATCATCGCGCTGTTCATCATGCAGCCCGTTTTCGACCTTCTTCAATACGCTTTGTAACTCCTCCGTATATGGATAACCTGCGCCTTGCGCAAATTTAAATGCGTCCACAAGCGCCTTCAGCTCTAAAGAGTTGAAGAACAATGGCGTCTCCTTAAAGCTGTCCAGAATGCGAATCCCGCCATCATGGCCCGATTCTGCGATTACCGGTACACCGCTGGCACATAATGCATCGATATATCGATACACGGTGCGAACGCTGATCTCTAAACTGTCCGCGATCTGCGCAGCGGTGAGCTTTCTACCGGAGCGCAGCATCCAGAGCATGGACAGCATGTTATCCCATTTTGCCATCGCAATCCCCCTCTTTTCCTTCCTCAAATTAAGGGAACTAAATACAAATCAGATCGAGTGACCCATGTTTCATTTCACTGCTGGAATCAATGTGGACCAAGACGATCCATTCACCGTTCCTGTGAACCGATAAACGGGCTGATAATACCCTTTTGAATCGTAGGTATAGGTTAGTTCATATTCGTCCACATTCAGTTGGTCGCCATTTTCCAAGTCATTGTAAACATAAAAATTACCCTTGGCAACCTCCATATAGGCTTGAGCCGGACTAATAATTTCAATTTTACTTACAAACTTGTTCTCTTGCATGGAGTAAAATAAGCTATGTGGAATTTGATGTTCTCCGGAGGGTACAATCATTACCATTCCACTTGCGTAATCGCGATTTCCTCGAGCGATGTCTGCGATGGACTGCTCAATATCCCAACGGATCGTATCTTCATTTTGTGTGCTGAATACAGCATTTGGGGGTAATATGCCGCTGGAAAGCATCAAGCTTTCATAATACTCTCCATGCCTGAATAATTCCTCCTGCTCCATCGGGCCGCTTCCGTCACCTTCGGTTGATAGCGACCATCCGCCATCCCTGACAGCGTAATTAAACGTATATTCCTTTCCGTCATCGCTAACAAGTATCCATATGCGGTTAAATCCATCCATGCGCATACCACCCTGCTGCTGTAGATCAAAAGTGCGCTTTGTCAGCTCTGCCATCTCTTTTCCATATTTAAGATTATGGATTCGACGGTTGGAATAAAGAGATACCGGTTCGGCCTCGGTTGGTAAATCAGCGTTAAGCGTTACTTTAACATCACTCATGTCTTGCGCAATTGCCGGACGAATGGACAGGTTGCCAAGCTCTTTCATATTGTAGACAAACAAAGCTCCGGCAAAAAGAAGGGCAAAAAATAGCGGTATACTGAGCGCCTTCCATGCGGAACTGACCGCGATCTTTCGTTGTTCAACGATGTCTAGGATTGCGCTCATCACGAAAAATCCCGCCATACTTCCAAGTGTGTTGTGTAAAATATCGTCCAGTTCAAAAATACCCCTGCGGCTCAACATCTGAATACACTCAATCCCCAGCGTAATCAGAAGCGACAGAAGCAGAACGGGAACAAAGCGGCGCGTTGTTTTGTTAAGAAGCGGTAGCAGGAAGCCGAGCGGAGCGAACATCAGCATGTTAAAAATAATCAACTGCCATTCCTGTAACGACCATTGATTCCATGCATTCACATAACCGCTGAAGAGCCGGAAATTAACCCATCCCTCATAATTAGCGCCCCTGCTGAATGTCGTTAATACCATAACCACAACACACCAAGCCAGAATCAGGAAGATTGCGATAACCTGCCTGGCGGTTACATTTCTTCTCCCACCTCTCTTTCGATATAAGGCGTAGGATAAATACGAGACCCCGATGAACACCAATGCTGTGATCAGCGCCGTCGGCAAAATCGGCAACAGTCTGTCGATGATTCCTTGTAAATCCATGGATAAACCCTCCAAATTACGACTTGGTTAATGAAGCTGACATTTCTACAACGAAATACTGCACCCTTTATTTCACCCGAATCGTAAATTTATAAGCGAAAAATGAGGATACACGCAAAAAAGAGCCTCAGATTAATCATCTGGTTAGGCTCCTAAGCTAATAAAATAACGTTGCATCTTCTTTATTTTTATTTGTTACTCATTGCAATCCAGTACCCCAGCATAATCGCCATTAACTATGGTCATAGATCATATAGCCCTGCCCTGCCTCGAACTCGATAAATCCTGCCATATGCCGGGTTTGATACTGGATGTTTTGTTTGCTACCCATCATAATAATATTACGAAGATCCCTATCCCCTTCAACGGGTAAGGCAAAACACTTGGTATAAGGAAACACTTCACTAAGCGTGCTATGTATCGCATTCATCCATGAATCCTGCTCGCCTCTGCCCATAAGATTCATGATTAGTGAACCGGGGTGCTCCAGCTTGCTAGCCGCCATGTGAAAAAACTCGCTGGATAGTAGATGGGTAGGCGTGCCCTTAGCCGAAAATGCATCCAAGACCACATAATCATAGACATGCGGCGGCTCGTTCTCCAATAGCTCCCGACCATCGCCTACTCTCACATTATCTTTGGAATATCCAAACCACTCCCGGCTAATATCTACGACCGCTTGATCTAACTCCGCCACATCAAACGTTTTATCCGCAAAATGTCTAGAGAGTGTCCCAATCCCATGTCCAATTAAAAATACGCGTTCAAATGAGGCTTGGTTATATTCCATCAGATGACAGATGGCCCGGGGGTATTCCAGCACGACTCGCTCCGGATTAGCCATATCCATGGCTCCTTGTACCGCTTCCTCCGAAAACTGCAGCACGCGAAAAGTTCCCTTCTCTCCATCCAGTTCCACAGCTTCATATACGGCAACCTCGTGACCTTGGCTAAAGGTCTTATACAACAGTTTCAAGTGCTCTGATTCCCTTCTATGTTGAATTGAAATGCTATTAGTGGTCTTCATTACAGCTATATCACTGTTACTGCTCCCTTGCAATATCCATTCGAGTGTAGTCATAGTAATGGCGCTCCGTCTTTGTTCCCAAGCTCAGTAATTCAACGCTAAGCGAGAAGGGGAAAATAATGGGGCAAATCTATTCAGACGAAACTAAACAACCAGTCACCGTTAGTATTTCGGCAACTGGCTGTTTAAATCAAGGGGGTTAAATTTCTCTTATTCCTATTCAAAAAATTCATCATCTTCAAACAAACCTTTTTGTGGAGTTACTTCTAATCCCTGTTGTGGCTCTAATTGCATGATTACCTTTCCTGATGTCTTTTTACCAACCCATTTAATTGCGCTATCCCCTTCAGGTATAGATAACACAATCTCCTGATCACCTTCCCCCTCCCAAAGTGTGTGGATCTCACTGCCCCCATTGACTTGAATTATTTTAAATTTATCTTGCTTTGCAGTTCCACTAATTGATATTTTCGTTGTTACATCAGAGGTAGTGTGTAAATGCCATACCGTATATAATCCCGAAAAACCCGAAAATTTGATATTTGCCTCTTTTTCGGTAACATTGCCTAACTTTCTTGCAAAACTGTAACTGTCTCCCGAGTCCATCATCCGAGCATCATCATAGAAAATATTTTCTTGCTCCATTGTTCTATTATCACATCCTCCAAGCCAAAGCATAAGCATAGCTAGGAGTAAGATCTTTATCCACTTATTCATACAAATTTATTTCTCCTTATCTAATTAAGTATCGATTACTCTGCAACATAAAATTTAGAATAAAATATAGATATTGGTGATAATTTCTGAAACTCGAAACACATTATATAATGGAATCATTTGTAAATATATCAAAAAAGTCACTCTTCGATTGAGGAACTCCCAGCTGGTCTCGTCATACTGGATGATAGACTCGTTTTCGCCCACGAGTTGAATCACAACGTACCCGGCGTAAGCTTTCAATATGCTTTAGACGAGTCTTAGTTTCAATCCAGTGGCAGCAACTTCCACAATAAAAAAGCTTGTTCCCCCCTCCTACATTTAGGTAGAAACAAGCCTTTAGTAATTACAGTTTTTTCTAGTGCACATTATCGAATGGAACAATTTAATAACTAATATTCATTCCGTGCCGCATATACTTCTGTCATCATTAGTGCACCAAGCTGGAATCCATGAATAAAAGAAACTTCAGCATATATTGAAGAAGACCTGCTTCGCAGATCAAGTAATTCTTCAAGCTGACTAAATTCTGTTGCCGATAACTTCATCTCCCACGTTTTTATGACTTCGGATATTCTCCGATTTAATGCACGGTATTCGGGATCAGTTGGCACAATCGTTTCTACGGGGCGAACGTCTCCACAATACAACGCTTTTAAAATACTTCTCATTTCCCTCTTCCCTTCAATTGAATTACGACTTCTTGAAAGAAAAATTAGCACATGAAGCAGTTCACGGTAAAAAACATTTCTTTTAAAGAGCCATCCCATTTTCTTTTGTTATTCATCTTATTTCAGTCACTCTCGATAAGAAAACTCCTGCTTCAAAGTAGGTACGGGCCCCATGTCATACTTCCAGCTTAATTTTGATATTTCGTCCCACCCTTCATACAGATTTCAATTATCTTTCGAATTACTCGCAGTCTCTTTTTGGTGTAATTATTCATGATAGTCCCACCGACCGTTACGTTGTAACGTCACACAATTAATTATATGACGTTACAACGTAACAGTCAACGATTTTTTATTAATTCATGGTATATTGTTTTATATAGGGTTTTGGGAGGACTATTAATGAAAATCAAAATTAAGTTACAACAACTTCTAGATGAACGAGATATTTCTCAACGCCAGTTTGCCATTATGGTTAATATGCGTCCTGGAACAATAAATGCCCTTTGCAGAGGAACCACAGACAGAATTTATATCAGCACTTTAGAACAGATATGCACAGCATTAAATATACATATTCATGAATTAATTGATATGGAAGATTGAGCGTCTCTCCTATAAGATATACTGGGCCCGTTAAGGCTCTAAATATCTAAGCACATTCCCACTTGCCCTTGAGTAGGAATGTGCTTTTTTTGGGGATGCCAAAATCAAAAGGAGGAAGAACCAAGGGGCAAGTAAGGGAAGAGAACTGTAGAAATGCTCAGATCTATCAGAAAGTTACCATATGATGTACTTTAGGTTGCAAACACAAAAATGGCTCATCCCTAACTAAGTGGAATAAGCCTATAAACCATATTGTGAAAATGATTTTAAACGGGTAAATTTCCCTACAGTGTAGAATTGATTAGCTAAAACCAACGCTTTTTAATATACTTGTCGGGTCTGTCAAGAATTTTGTGTAAACGAATGTAGAGGGTGATGCTTAGAGGGGGACTCCGCCCCCTACCTCAAGTACTGACCCACGCGATCAGGGAAGAAAACCGAAAACTGTAGCAGCATTTGTCCCCAGTTCTGAACACGGCCCGTCCACTTCCGTACAACGTCCATTGTGGATAAGTACAGCATTTTAAGGAGAGCCTCGTCGCTCGGAAAGATGCTTTTGCCTTTCGTCACTTTGCGCAATTGACGGTGATAACTCTCGATCATGTTCGTGGTGTAGATCAACTTGCGAATTTCCGGCGGGTACTTGAAGAATGTAGCGAGCTCGCTCCAGTTGTTGCGCCAAGAACGGATGATCAGTGGATACTTTCTGCCCCACTCCTCCTCAAAGCGATCTAGCTCCACAAGCGCCGCTTCTTCGGTTGCTGCTTTGTAGATCGGCTTCAGATCGGCCGTCACCTTCTTCAAGTCCTTGTAGGACACGTAGCGCGTTGAATTACGGATTTGATCTCTGTAGCGGGATAACAAGCGCTTATCGCTTGCGAGAAACCGGTTAGATTATCGACACACGTAATGAGAATGTCTTGTACGCCGCGGTTTTTTAACTCGTTCAAGACATTGAGCCAGAACTTGGCCGACTCGTTTTCGCCAATCCACATGCCTAGGACGTCTTTGTTCCCGTCCAGATCGATGCCGATGACCATGTAAGCCGCCTTGTTGACAATAGCTCCGTCTTGCTTCACTTTGAAATGAATGGCTTCGAGAAAGACGACGGCATACCCACTCTGTAGCGGCCGATTTTGCCATTCCTTGACCATAGGGATAACCTTGTTTGTCACGTTCGAGATCAGTGTCAGGGAGACTTCGATGCCATACAACTGCTATAGATGATCTTGAATTTCACGCGTGCTGACGCCCTTCGCATAAAGCGCAATGATCTGTTCCTCAATGCCTGTGACATTGGACTGGTGCTTCTTCACCACAAGCGGTTCAAACTCGCCTAAACGATCACGGGGTACGAATATTTCTTGCTCACCATACTCACTGACGACAGTTTTCTTGCTTTTGCCATTACGGCTGTTTGACGTCGCTTTCGCCGTGATGTCGTGCTTGGCATAGCCCAGATGTGTTTCCATCTCCGCTTCGAGCATCTCCTGGATTGTTTCTGCAAACAGGTTCTTTAATGCGTTTTGAGCATCCTGTGCCGTTCCAGATTATTCTCTTTAATGAAGTCGCGTAACTGTTGTTTCGTCCAAAGTCCCATGTATTCTCCCAACCTTACACCATTAACTTCAATATCGGCTTGATATACACCGAACTCATTAGGTGGCTCAATATTACCGACGATTTTACCATACTATTTGGTATTCCTTCATAATAAAGGATATTATCATTTCCATTTTTGAGTATTTCACCATCAAAAATATGATTTAATCCATTTTCTTTAGTACCTTGCTTAAAGTTTTCAGTATTCTGTAAACTATCAAGCCACCTCTTTTTCTCTATAGCTTCAAACATTGGATTCTTGGATTCCCACGGGTTACCCTGTTTACTTGTCGTATCTTTTACTTCTGTCTACAGTAACTTAGCGTTTTCAAAAACTATGAGGAAGCGCGAACATAACAAGAAGCAGGTCAATCATGGTAGTATCTGACCATAACTAACCTGCTAAATGTAACGGCTTAACGTTAAAAAACTATAGTATTAATGTGCGTACAAACTTGTATTATTTATCATATAATTGTGGATTATTAAGAAACCACAACACGGGCGGCTAGCTTGATTGTAGCCGTTGTTGGTTGTGTTCAACGATTTTTCTTTTTCTTTATTTGTTGGCTCAGACTATTCTTAATGTCCGTATTCTTCCTCCACAGCTTTATCTCCACAAAAATGATAAAATTTTTCTAACAACTCATCAATATTTTCTTTTCGAGCTATCTTCGCAAGCCATTCTTCCGGGATTCCTTCCATTTTATAGTTCATTCCTGCTAAGGCCCCCGTGATAGCCGCAACCGTATCTGTATCCTCACCTAAATTCACTGCTTTTAAAACGGCCTCACGATATGAATTAGTACTCCCCAAACACCAAAGTGCGGCTTCTAAAGTATGCACCACATATCCACTTGAAAAAATCTCATCAGGAGGCAATAAAAAAAAGTTTTCATCGAATATTCTGGAGTAGTGCTGCAATTCTTTTCGGTAGATATGCTCATCTTCAAAATTTTCATCGAAAAGCTTTTTTATTTCCCATCTTGATTCTTCTGGAGAGTTATTGTAATAGAGCCTAATTAAAAACTCAATATAAATAATCGAACCAACTATAGAACGAGGGTGTGCATGAGTAATTTCTGTATATTTTTTTATTGTATGAACTTTTTCCATAAAATTAAAATTGTTAAACAGAATAAATACTAGGGGTGCAATTCTCATCAGAGCACCGTTACCATTGTCATATTGTTGTGTACCCCCACATTCTGAAGGAGCACTCCCTAATTTATACTTAGTAATCGCTTCACTAGTTGTCCTTCCAATATCAAACATTTGATTGTGTGGTGTCCAGTTACCTCTATCACGATATTGAACAAATTTTCTCATTAATCCTTCTTCGTCACTTTTTTCAATAATGTTTTCAATCAAGCATAACGTTAATGAAGTATCATCAGACCAAGTTCCCGGTGGTTGATTATACGTCCCATATCCAGTTACATCGCTGATTTGAAAAGTTCCTCTTTTTTGAAATTCAACTGGGACTCCGAGCATATCCCCGATGACAGCTCCGTACAACGTGGGAAGTACTCTCTTTTTTACAGCTAACCTCAGAAAAATTTCATTATCATCTTGCCATCGATCGATCATTCTTTTACCATTCATTTACTCCACCTACTCCCACTATAAATTAATATTTTCTCGCTCTTTCTCACATTTCCTTAGAATTTTAACATTGACTACCTCGAGAGGTGGATATAACGGGAAGTTTATTGAATTTATTTCCTTTCAGCAGTGTGCGGGAACAGAGATTGGAATGGATTTTCCAAAAAAAAGTGGTTTCCGTATGATCGCACCTTGGATATCCACAACACTTCCTTGATGGTTTACCCTCCCATGTCACACGGGGTCTATGCCCTTACATTCCTTCGTTCTACCTCTCAAGGGGTGGACGCCGTTTCTCGCTCCTTTACTGGGTCGTTGCCCTTATGGAATAGTTCCTGCGGCTGATCCGTGCTTCCATTGTCTCTGTATTGATCCTAAGCATATAGTGAGTCTATCGACCTGAACGTGATTGATTTAAGCAGCCAACTGAAGCTGAGCCCGGCGAACCGGTCCTAAGACATCAGCGGCATTGTATACGATTTTCCTTGTGCCTAACGTGTGTAAAATGCGAATCAGTTTTCCACAAAGCGCCACAATAGACTGTTTCTTTTTCAACGGATTGACCTGGCGCTGCGTATAATACTGATGCATCGCTTTAAACTCCGGGTTCTTTGCCACCATGGGCAACACGGCTCGGAAAAGTAGTGCTCGAAGACGTGATCGACCTCGTTTGCTGATCGTCGTTCGACCCTTTTTCTTTCCAGAACTGTTTTCTCGCAGGTTAAGTCCCGCGAGACGGATAATCTGTTGACCGTGGCTATACCGAGATAGGTCACCGGTTTCTGCTAGGAAGCCAGCAAGTGTCGTGATTCCTACACCCGGAATAGTGAGCATTTCCTGTGTGCCAGGAATCTGTTTGAGTAATAACTCCACTTGATTCATGATCTCTTCCAGTTGTTGTGTAAATAAGGCGTACTGTTGCACCCAAGTGTGTAACTCTAACTTAGCAGCAGTGGTACCTTCTGTGAGTCCAATAGATTCAGAGGCAGCTTCCACAAGCTTTTCAGCTCGCTTTATCCCTACGGCTCGCTGTACGTCTTGCTTCCATCGCCCGAGGATCGCAGTGGCGCCAAGGGCTACGATCTCTTGCGGCAATGGAAACTCAGTCAACGTGACGAGCGCGGCTTTGCCCTCCCAGCTCTTAAAGACGTTGTTAAACTCCGGGAAAAACCGATCGAGCCAGTTTTGAATCCGTCTTTGGACTTGCCCCAAACTGACCATCGTTTTCTCACGCATATTCATGAGAATTCTCAAATCTGCGTAAACGCTAGTCGGTAGTTGGGGTTCGGTATAGTGACCGTTACGGACAAGATCCGCAATCACTTTGGCATCCTTGTAGTCATTTTTAGTCTGGGAGTTATCCTCCAGTTCCTTGCTCTTATGCACATGATGAGGATTCACGACCACGATACGAATGCCCTTGTCTTGCAAGAACTCAGCCAGGGGAAACCAGTAGTGTCCGGTGGGCTCAATGCCAAACACAATATCTGTTTTGGCGTACTGCCTCTGCAATGCCTTCATCCACGATACGAGTTTCGAGAGTCCCTTACGGCTGTTTTCAAATACACAGTCTTTGCCAAGCTCGATTCCGCGAAAATCGATCGCTCTGGCAACATGGGTGTCCTTTGCAATATCTGCACCGACAACCAAAGTTTGATCTGTAATGTCCAAAATGCGTTGATTCTGTTTCTCTTTTAGCTTATACTTCATTTGAGCGTCCTCCTTCTAATTAGGGCAGTGAATGGTTCGCATTCCAAGACCCAGCATACAGGAGGCGCTTTTTTTGTTCAAATCTCATATTAATTCATTACAGGAATAGCTCCTTTTGAACATACAAAAAAGCTCATTCCTTCTCATGATTCAAGTGGGAAGAGCTTTTTTGAAAGTTTATCACGTATTTTTGTCAAGCTTGTTAGTGTTTGGTGTTGGTTGTATTGTACGATCTTGTAGTTGGGTTTGTAAAACAAGTTGACTCCAAACTTTTGGCATACCCATGCAATCGTCGACAGCTACTATATTTAAAGAGTTCAAGTACTTATTGCAAGATTGTGCTTAATTATCTGCCATACGTTCTAATACCCGCTCTATTCTCAATTGCAATTTTTGTTTTTCATTTTTAGACAGTTGTTCCCCTACCTCATCAACGTTAAATTCTTTAAGGGAATTTTCGATATGTTTAAGTTCAATAGTATCTGCCAAGCCGTCCTCTAATAATCTTTCAGCTAACGTAGTGTAGACTCCGATTTTTTCACTCTTTGTGTTTCTACAATCTCTTTTAAATCTATCCAATACTTCTTTTGCTATTTGATCAGGTGTTTTGTCTTTTGAAGTTATAGAATTATAGTAGTTGTTAACTTCATCAATCATTTCATCATAGTACCACATAGCTCTTGCATTATTCGTTAATTGTTTTTTACTTAGATTATATAAAACGTCTTTCTTTCGCTTAATTAACTCCTCATATTCGCTTTCAGATAATGTATGTCGTAGAATTTCGTAGTCAACCTCATTTAAGAGCTTTATTATTATGTCTTTTGATTTATGAAATACGTAAGGTTGCTTTAATACTAGCTCACTATACCTAACTAAAATTGTAGCTTTTTCTAGATCACCACTATTCATTATTAGCTCGAAATCTTCGAAAGTCTTGGCCAATGCTTCTAAATTACTCATGTTCCTATATTTGTATTCCTGGAATGTCTCATCAAATGATTTTAAAATCTCTCTATAATTTAATTTAGGAATCATGGTTTAACCTCCCGTTTCTTTTATTGGTGCGATAGGATTTCCTTGATTATGAATTACTTCAATTTCAATGTTCTTAAACTTTTCTGTAAACTGACTGATGATGTAATTACAACTACCACAAGTATCCTTCTCTGTGAACATGATTATTTTCCCTCTTGCATTTGTATTGTTCCCTAGATCCTTTGCTATTTCATTTAATATCTTATATTCTGTATCGTCAATCCTTAAAGACTCAATACCAAGTGCATTAGGTGCAGTTGTGGCTTCGAAGATAGGATCGTCTGGAAGTCCAGATATGTCTTTTATATTTGGGTTTCCAGAGTGTTTTTCCACTTGACTGTGGGCATAGTATTCTTTTTTTGGTAATTCTATATCCAATTCAACCTTTGTATAAGAAAAGTTTCCTTTTCCACTTTTCAATACTGTATTGGATAGATTTCCTTTAAATTTAGATGCTGCTAATAATAATTCCTTATCATTAATTAGATCTACTTGTCTTGTTGTGACCCACTCAAAATCGATGATTTCATCTGTATCTGGATCACGAGTGTATCTGTGTTCATATGGCGTCGATCCTTTTGGCGGATCAATCCCTGGTTTTGGTTCTGGTTCTGGCTTCGGCGCTGGTTTTGATCCTGTTTTCCCCATCACCCCTAGAGATTCATGTTGACTTATTTTCTTTTTCTCTATAGCTTCAAGCAATTCCTTCTCATTCTTCAAATATCCATCAATGTCAGGATGCTCTTTTGCCAAAGATTTTTTGGCCAGATTCTCCAAGTCTAAATCCTTAGAAGCTCCTATGATACCATCTACGCGAGTTTTAGGTGGAGAAACCTGGTCGATTCCCTTCACATATCTAGCATTGGCCGCTGTATTGGCTCCTTTTAGTACTGCATTTGTCAATATCGCAAGATCTACTACTCCTAGCATTACCCCCGTCGCATCCAGCATTTCCTGATTGATTCCAAGGAAATTAGCCTCTGTAATTTCCCCATTATTCAAATCCCTCAGTTGCATTGTACTGACACCAATTTGAGCAACGCCCCAAACCCCGTTGGCTATAGCTAATAGATATAACGAGCCTCCTGCGGTGAAAAAAGCGCCTACGACAGCAACGACTCCAAACATTAAGTTGAGTTCTGTCATCATTTTTTGCTTCTTTCTTACTAGCTCCTCAAAGGTAAAACGTGAAAGATAAATTCCCTCATCCGGTTTTTTGCTAAGATAATCAGGTACCAGTGGAATAAGGCGATTTAACCGATCTTCTTTCCAGCGCTCCTGCCACTCTGCCGAGTCAGACCTGGCTCGCGATACATCCACAAATCCCCGTAAAATCTCATTATCTTTAGCTTGATTCTCTTTACGCGACTTCAATTTATCTATTAGTATTTGTTGGTTTAAAGCTTCCCACGAATTACTTGGCTGCTTAGGAGTTGGCGCCTTCTTGCCACTTCGTTTGTCTATGTAGTTTTGATAGTACTCTGCATATTCTTGTTTTTCCTGGGCTCTTTCCTTCTTCGATTTAGCTTCCTGTTTTGGGGGCGGCGGTAGAATCTTTTCCTGGTATCGTTTCTTTAACTCCTTATTTCCTAGCCCTCTTAGCGATTCTTTGGCATCGGTTCTGGTTGCCGGATCTCTGAAACGCGCAGTAGCATCGTCCATAATTTTTTGATTGTCTTCTTCTGTCCAGCTCGGCATAATATAAGTGCCCGCCGGAACATTGCTCATTGCTTCCGCCCTTTTTTTCGCAACTTTAGAGTATTCATGATCCACATACAACTTCTCTAACTCTTCATCCGTAAGCATATCCAGAAAGTCCATCTCGACCTTCTCGAAATTCACTTTCTTCCCTCTAATCCCCACATACTCCGGCCGGATCTCCATATAATGTTCCGTATTCGTGAAGAAGGTAATCGTCTTGTTAGCCACGAGCTTGATATGTTCCGGCATATTTTGGCCGCCTAGCTCGATTTCCTTGGATGCTACCACGAGTATTGATTCCGTGGCTTGTAATGAAATATCGTTCCTATCCAGAGTTAAACTGACGGTATTTTTCTCGAATAGAACACCATCTTCACCAAGTTCCATTTTCGCATCTCCAGGCATGTGAAACACCTTTGTGGTCGGCTTCTGGAAGACAGTTCGCGACTTCATCTCATCGTTTTTGCCACGTACCGAATTGATGGCAATCGCCTTTTTCTCCGTCCCCTCCGGAAAATAAACTTTGATACGCGCCCCTTCCTCCGGCATACAGTGGAAGATGTTATTGCCTTCCGGCGAATACGGGAACCACCAATTTCCTCGTTCGTCTGGGTCATGATCAATATCCAAATGTACCTTAACCATGTTGTTACCACGTTTCATAACGCGTCCTTCAAGAGCAACACCTTGGATCGCACGATTCGTCCTTACTTTACGCCGAAGCGCTGCGCGCTGTACGAGTACATATTCATAATAGATTAACCCAGACTCATAGGTAATCACGGATTCCGTAACCACCCACATCTGTCCCTTAAAGGAAACATTGTCCCCCACCTGGCAGTACTGGTTCGTATGTACCCGGTAACTGACAAAATCGGATTCCCCCAAAGCTGAGCTCGCATCCGAATTCGCCTGAATATCAAGAAAGTTCTCCCGATCTTTAATGATCGAATAATGATGGGAGCGAATAACTTTCCCCCAAGAGAAATCAGGTACGCCAAAATAAACCCGAGGCGCATCCATAACCACATCAGGAAGGATTACCGTACCGATCCGTGATGCCAGCCTTTTTAAAAACTGCCAATTCGTCTCTTCATACTGCACAATGAGCTGACCAATCGTCGCTTCGGGGGACGTCGCTTCATTCTGTGCATCCCCTCCAGGGTATAGATTAGCAATTTGCCGAATCAAATCCGTATACGTCAGATACTTGTTCTGAAAGGAACGACTCTCCAAATGGCGATCCATTTCAAAGGTTCGCGATAGACCTTCTATTGTCACATGAGGAATCCCATCTTCCATCTGAATATCGATGTTGGAGACTCCGCCTGCAAACAGGTAGTCATTCCCCTGCTCAGTAGATTTACGAATCAGTAAGCTATCCCGATATGTACCATTCCTTAAGCATAAGTCGGCTTGTTCTTCAGACATAGTCGTTGAAATATAACAGCGGGCATGATCATTAAACTTCCTAACAATCCGGAAACTACGGACAGTTGATAGATCATATGGCAATTCAATTTGAAAACCATCTATATCACGCCATAATTTCATGTTAACTGCCTCCTTTCTTAAGATATTATCTTTCTAGAAATTCAGGAGGCGTTGGTTCCATTCCGTTCGTTAAGAGTTGAATCTTTCCTCCATACTTGCAAGTTAAGCAGGATTTTGTGGTAAGAGCAGGTACTCCCTCGATCATGACATTAGAGCTTCCGTTGTCCCACTCTACTCCATCCGATGGTTTGGCTAAACCCGCCATCATTGCTCCAATATTAGAAACTCCGTTCATTAAATTTAAGCTACTACTATTTAGACCCATGGCATACCCCATTGGCGTTGGCTGTAAGTGAGGCATTAATTTAGGAACACATGGAAAAATCTTATGTTCTTCGCCGTATGGCAGCACTTTAGTGTCAGGATCGTAATTGAATAAATAATTTGATCCGGAATTACCTGTCTCGACATGAGCTATTTTCATTGGATTTAGCGGGCTACGGCAAAATCCAAATGAATAAAAGTTCCCATCCATTTCACCCTTAAGCTCCTCAATAGGATATCCCAGAAAGGTTTTTTCTTCTGAACTTGAAGGCACACAGTCCTTCACAGTCATCATTGGACTTTGATTAATGTACACCCCATTAGGTTCAAGCTTATTTAACACTTCTTCATGGGTTCCCCTCGTACAATACATGTAAGCTCCTCGAGTTACATAGGTTTCCCGCTTGCTTTCCGTCCTCCATGGGGCGTTCATTAATTCACTTATCGTGCTTTGTTTTAAAAAGCTGGTATAAATATTATCCAGTTTCACTTTTCATTCACCTGCCATTAATAAGAATTCGTCTTACATTTAAGCCATACAAGCTTGTCCGCAGCATTCCTTCCGCCACATCAAGTCGCACAACCAAGTAGGATTTGCGGTAAACATTCAGCTTGAACATGCTTAGACCTTCAATAAGCTTCTCATCTACCGTAAAATGATCTATTTTCTCAGTATCTTCAGCATTTCTTTTGATAGATTCTTGCTCGTTGCAAGATACTTCCGTGAATTTGGGAAAATAATAATGTACCTGACCATTACGCGCCATATCTATCACGATGACCTTTTTATAAGCTAATCCGCGTTCATGTCGGTTCAGGATTTGGTATACTTCCTCAGACACAAGCAAAACTGGTTTTTCCAAAATACACCCATATTCCAATGCCTTCGGCGAATCGATATATACAAACTCCTCGTCTTTGGCCAACTCATACCCCTGCTTCATTTGCTCTGAGAAAGTGATCATCCCATCCATGCTGCCTAGCCTACGATCCTGTTCTAGAATAAAATATTCCAATCTGCTCACTCCTCTACCCAAACGATAGATTGCCGCTGGCTCTCAGATAGTGAGACTAGAGATTGATCACGGCTTAACATCTTGCTTCCTGCTAGATCTGCTCCGGTAAAATCGATTCCCTCCAGCAATGCCCCTCTAAAATCACCAGCGATAACTGCATTTTGAAAACTAGCTGCTCGCAAATTAGCGCCTTGGAATTGAACGCCATGAATGCCAAACATAAGTCCATAGTTTTCGTTCATCACGTCACGCCCACCAGTAATTTCGTCAAAACAAGCTCGCTCCAAGTTGCATCCTCTAAAGGAAGCATCAAACATAACGCTGCCGTAAAAATCAACTTCCGAACAATCACACGCTTCAAATTTGCTGCTTAATAAATAGCTGCTCTGTAAATGACTGCCTGAAAGATTGACCCTCTCAAGTCTCGTGAAATTAAGTTGAATCCCCTCGTAATGGCCATCAGAAATATCCACATCCGCGATATGCTCATAGGCATATTCATGATCCAGCTTTTTACCTAACCACTGTTTATAGGCCGTCGATGATTTCTGCTGGCTGTTACAGCAGTAAACAGATTCGCTCAAGTCAATATCTCCATACTCACCTACGCAAATTTCGAATTGCGTGTCTTTAGCAAGCTCCTGGTAGGAAGGAAGGGATATTAAGTGTTCCACTGCATATCGCACGGCATGAACCATATACACATGAAATGGGTCCACTTGTTCCCTTCTCCAGTAATCCAATGATTGCGGTGGAATAGTTCCCATGTACTCCTTTCGTTTGTTCTCACAAGCTTGACTCCAAGCCTTGAAATAGTCATGAATCCATCTTGCCTCATATCTATACGGTGAGATCCTAGTACTACCTAAAGTGTCGTGATCAAAAACTTCCAGCATATACTCCGCATGCCCTTCAAATAGTCGAGTACGCAGCAATGATATTTTGATTACGCTGCACTTTTTCATCAGATCGTGGTTTTGCAGCTGAACAGCATACAGGCACCGATAATTTTGGTATTATAGACTCGCCGTTGATATCCGGCACGTTTTCTCATAAAAAATAGCCTGTTCCATACTAAACAAAGTAGGAACAAGCTATTAGTACACCGTTATTGTTAATATTGTAATTACTTTATATCCTTCAAAAGTTCTTCCTTAGCCGTATATACCTCCCACTATAAATTAATATTTTCTCGCTCTTTCTCACATTTCCTTAGAATTTTAACATTGACTACCTCGAGAGGTGGATATAACGGGAAGTTTATAGAATTTATTTCCTTTCGGCAGTGTGCGGGAACAGAGATTGGAATGGATTTTCCAAAAAAAAGTGGTTTCCGTATGATCGCACCTTGGATATCCACAACACTTCCTTGATGGTTTACCCTCCCATGTCACACGGGGTCTATGCCCTTACATTCCTTCGTTCTACCTCTCAAGGGGTGGACGCCGTTTCTCGCTCCTTTACTGGGTCGTTGCCCTTATGGAATAGTTCCTGCGGCTGATCCGTGCTTCCATTGTCTCTGTATTGATCCTAAGCATATAGTGAGTCTATCGACCTGAACGTGATTGATTTAAGCAGCCAACTGAAGCTGAGCCCGGCGAACCGGTCCTAAGACATCAGCGGCATTGTATACGATTTTCCTTGTGCCTAACGTGTGTAAAATGCGAATCAGTTTTCCACAAAGCGCCACAATAGACTGTTTCTTTTTCAACGGATTGACCTGGCGCTGCGTATAATACTGATGCATCGCTTTAAACTCCGGGTTCTTTGCCACCATGGGCAACACGGCTCGGAAAAGTAGTGCTCGAAGACGTGATCGACCTCGTTTGCTGATCGTCGTTCGACCCTTTTTCTTTCCAGAACTGTTTTCTCGCAGGTTAAGTCCCGCGAGACGGATAATCTGTTGACCGTGGCTATACCGAGATAGGTCACCGGTTTCTGCTAGGAAGCCAGCAAGTGTCGTGATTCCTACACCCGGAATAGTGAGCATTTCCTGTGTGCCAGGAATCTGTTTGAGTAATAACTCCACTTGATTCATGATCTCTTCCAGTTGTTGTGTAAATAAGGCGTACTGTTGCATCCAAGTGTGTAACTCTAACTTAGCAGCAGTGGTACCTTCTGTGAGTCCAATGGATTCAGAGGCAGCTTCCACAAGCTTTTCAGCTCGCTTTATCCCTACGGCTCGCTGTACGTCTTGCTTCCATCGCCCGAGGATCGCAGTGGCGCCAAGGGCTACGATCTCTTGCGGCAATGGAAACTCAGTCAACGTGACGAGCGCGGCTTTGCCCTCCCAGCTCTTAAAGACGTTGTTAAACTCCGGGAAAAACCGATCGAGCCAGTTTTGAATCCGTCTTTGGACTTGCCCCAAACTGACCATCGTTTTCTCACGCATATTCATGAGAATTCTCAAATCTGCGTAAACGCTAGTCGGTAGTTGGGGTTCGGTATAGTGACCGTTACGGACAAGATCCGCAATCACTTTGGCATCCTTGTAGTCATTTTTAGTCTGGGAGTTATCCTCCAGTTCCTTGCTCTTATGCACATGATGAGGATTCACGACCACGATACGAATGCCCTTGTCTTGCAAGAACTCAGCCAGGGGAAACCAGTAGTGTCCGGTGGGCTCAATGCCAAACACAATATCTGTTTTGGCGTACTGCCTCTGCAATGCCTTCATCCACGATACGAGTTTCGAGAGTCCCTTACGGCTGTTTTCAAATACACAGTCTTTGCCAAGCTCGATTCCGCGAAAATCGATCGCTCTGGCAACATGGGTGTCCTTTGCAATATCTGCACCGACAACCAAAGTTTGATCTGTAATGTCCAAAATGCGTTGATTCTGTTTCTCTTTTAGCTTATACTTCATTTGAGCGTCCTCCTTCTAATTAGGGCAGTGAATGGTTCGCATTCCAAGACCCAGCATACAGGAGGCGCTTTTTTTGTTCAAATCTCATATTAATTCATTACAGGAATAGCTCCATAATAATTAATGCCCCAAGCTGAAACCCATTTATGAAAGTATTTGTAGCATATATCGACTCCGACTGACTGCGTAAATCAAGCATCGCTTCAAGTTGGTTGAATTCTTTGGAAGATAGTTTCTCTTTCCACAATTCCATAGCTTCGGATAGCCTTCTGCTTATATTACGATACTCAGGATTTCTTGGAACTACCTGCTCTTCCGGACGAATATCACCATAAAATAAGGCTTCCAGCATGCTTTTCATTTTCATCTTCCTTTCGTACTGGATTATACGTTGTAAGAAAGACTCGCACATGGTAGAGTAAGTGTGCAGTCTGCCTCTCAGGCAATTGCGATAAGGAAGCGGCGCTTTTTGGTAGGGGGGCCGCTTCCTTTTTTATTCACCATCATGTAACTTTTACAATTCCAGTTTGCTTTTCGAGTCCTATTACTAGAGAAAATTTCAACTGGTTTAGCAATTCTTTTAAATTTTTCCTGTTAACACCTCCTCAATTTATAATTAAAACACTTGTTGTTACCCTTAAGACTACCACACTTCAATGATAGTACGGTTAAGACTACCAGTCAATGCATTTTGATAACAATCATGATATTATTATTGTTATGAAATAACTCGGAGGAATGCATATGAAGATCCGATTACGATTAAAAGAAATTCTTGCCGAGAAAGGCATCTCCCAAAGAGAGCTTGCCCGGAGAATGGGGATTCGCCATCCTACTATTAACCATCTATGTTCAGATTCTGTTGATAGAGTTTATATACGTACTTTAGAGAAAATCTGTGAGACTCTGGATATTACAGTGGATCAACTTATTGTTTCCGTTGAGGATGAACAGTCTGCAGATAAGTAGTGTATTAGTTCGTTATACTTAGCCGATAAAACAAGCCAATCATGGTATACCATGGTTGGCTTGTTCAAAGTACGATAATTCTTGAGAACTTTTTTGTCTGTGCGGCAGTCTATCCCTTTGATCGGCGGCTAGCATATCCAAATGTTTGGTTTAAAAGCTTCTAATTCTTTTCTATAACCTGAAAATCTGTACGCCCTGATTGCTCACATCTGCCGTAGCTTCCGCCATTAGCTCGCTAACAACCGAATTTTATACATAAGCTATTCATATTCCACTTGGCCTGAGCAATTGAGCTCACCGTTTCCATTTAATTTCGTCTTCTTTAATTTTGAGCATGCAAAAAAGCTCATTCCTACTCCGATAATTCAAGTGGGAAGAGCTTTGAAAGATGTATTTGAAATGTTTTCCTAAATATATTATCATTATTTATTTTCAATAGTATTTTTATACATTTACTCTTCTTCATCCAGTTTTTGCTTTAAATAATTAGCAATCTCTGTTTCGCCTCTTTCAATAGCAAATGCATAAGCATCCATATCTTTCATGTTGTCACCGGAGTATTTTATAGTAATGTCTATATTATTCTCAACTAACAATTTAACTATCTCAAAATGACCACCATATATTGCAGAAAACAGAGGATTTCTCTCTGGTTCACTAATATCAATCTCAATATTATGGTTAATAAGATATTTTACAATATCTAAGTGTCCTTTTGCAGTCGCTCTTTCAAGGGCATTTGTAGAAAATGTTCCTCCTTGTGCATTAATATCTATCCCAGCATCAACAAGATATTCTACTATTTCTAAATGCCCCTGAGCTGATGCTATATGTAACCATGTACCAAAAGGTGTCATCCACTCCAACATTTCTGGATTTTTCTCAAGTAAACTTTTTACTGTGTCAAGCTGAACACTTTTTATGGCACCTCTAATATCTTTTGCAATCTGAATCTTATCCATTTTTTGTCCCCCCATAGTTATCATCTTCTTGAAGCAGCTAGTTTTCCAAAGTCCTCCAGTATTTCAATAAAATCATCATATTCCCCACCTGCAGCATCAACTGCTTTCAATTGATTTACAACGTTTTCTAAAGCCTCAATACCATGATAATGATCGGGTTACGTCGCCTCAAAGATGCAAATATGTCCTTTTGCTCTTCCAATCGGAGTACCCTATTCTAAAATAGCATAAGATTTTGAAAAACCTATGGAAATACGAATATAACAAAAACAGGTCTTTTATGGTGATATTTGTCCATAATCGACCTGTTAGTTGTAATGGAATAACGTTTTTAGATTATAAAACTAAAGCATTGTTGTACTATTAGGAAAATGTTGAAGTCCTTATACAGATTTTACAAGGATTATATATTTGAGCATTTTGCATAATTCCCTATTTGAGAATTGAATAGCAGAACCTAGACCTAGTTGGTGGTGCATTTTCAGCTAAATCCACTCGGTTTTCAAAAATGGGCAGACCTGCAGAATTTTCTGCGCATTCAAAATTTTAAGCAGCGACTTTTCTGTATTTCTGAGCCATTGCCAGGGCAGAAGCCAGCAATACAATTGCATTTAAATATTGGTGAGTTATGACTTTCTCTATGCCCCAAACATGCATGGCGTCTGCGGTCAAATAGGTTTTCATTCGGGAGTTGCAGCGTTCTACACTCGTTCTTTCTTTGTAAAGTTCTTGCCAACGTTTCGTGTTCCGGTGCGGACTTGAATAACGGCGCAAATCGCTTTTTGTATCAACCTTGAGCACCATTCCATAGTTGGAAGATGAACAGGCTGCCATCCCCAGCGGACAATCCACCTTGCCGGTCGCATGGGGACACCGGAATTTCAGGTGATCGCCATCTACTCCCCAGTATGTCATGGCAAAACCCATGGAGCAGCAAGGTGTACCGTTAGATGTTATACCTGCAGGCGGTTCCTTCTCATTGCGAAGATTCATCGGGATAATCGCTTGCGCTTTGAGCTTCCGTGCCGCTTCATAGTTTTTAAGTTGGTCATACCCAGCATCAAACACAAAGAACTTCACTTTCGCATCGGCAGCCACTTGTTCCATAAGAGCGGGTGCCAGATCACCGTCATTGACATGAGCCGGTGTAACCGAGAGGGCCAGGGGCAGTTCGCTAGCGGTGTCGACAGCAAGATGAAGCTTATAGCCGAACCACTTGACCTTGTTACCAAAGGAGTCAAACTTCGCGCCCCAGTTGGCATTCCCCGTCAGCTCACTTTTGCGCTTCGGCTGTTTCTTCTCGTAGGCATGGATCGCTGCGCTGTCCATCGCCACGTGACTTCCATCGATGATTCCTTCCTGCTTACAGCGTGTGACGAGATCCTCAAACAGACGTTTTGCCAATCCCTTATTCGTTAGCTCAGTGAAAACGCGGCTTAATGTGGCGATTGATGGAGCTTTTCGATCAAGCCTGAGTCCGCATTGGTAACGGAAACGAAGATCCATATCCAGACGACGATGCAAGCCACTAAATGTATCCATGTTCTCCAGCGGCGCTGCAAGCAATGCGCGAAGAATCCCTTGTCGGCAGTGCCCATCGGCACCTCGGGGTGAATGACTTCTCAAATCTTTAGCATAAGGTCGTAAGTCCAGGGCACTGAAGAAGATAGGCAAACGTTCTTTAAATTCAAGTTTTTGAAGTTCTTCAAAGGAAAATAGACTTTCTTGTAGAATATACATAGTGACTTCTCCCCCTTGGGTTTTCTTGTTTAGTCACTTGAAAACTTCTCCAAGTTGGGGTGAAGTCCTTTTTTTATGTTTGAAAACCTTTGTCTAGCAAGGGCTCAGGTTAATGCAAAATGCTCATTTAAATAAATGATTTATTCAGCGATGAATGAAGATCTTAAACAGCCGTTCAAACCTTTAAGAGGGTTATTTCGTTGTTTGAGATGTATCAACTTAGATAGCTCGCATCGTGACCTTCTACATAATTCATTGATCATTGATTTATTGTTATCATTCGTCATTGCGCTCACCCTGAAAATGACTAAACCATAAATCCGCACTTCCCCACGTCAGTAATTGGCTATATTCATTAACACAAATCAAATATTCAGTCTTCTCATTTGTTACATACACTTCTCCCCAAGGTGCCTCATTCAGATATTTTTGTAATTCTCTAGATGAATCAAAGATAAATCCTACTTCTTCCTCTTCGCCCGTAAAGGTTGATCTTCTATTTGTTTTAAACAAAAAGAAACCACATGGAGTTGTTATACTCGCATGTGGAAGTAATTCAATTCGATTTACATGGTTTATATTTGTTATTGGTTGAATGATGGTTCATCCAGCACTAGACAGCTTCTATTACTTATATAATTTCAAACTTTCGTTTAATTTCGTGTAACCGAGACTCGACTAAATCCTTATCATCAGAATGCTGTAACAAATATGCTTCACTTGCTTCTTTGAGATAACCATAGAAAGTGGGGTAATCCAATACGATGGTTACATCTTCATCAACTGCAGGATGGTCAAAAAAATAGCAAACTCCATTTTCTCCGAAGTATCCTTCCTCCCACTCTTCTAGTTCACCTGAAAATAAACACCAGATATGCTCGTTACCAAAACCTTGTCCGTTACAATACTTTTCCAACGCCTTAATAAAGTTCCCATCTCCGATAGCAAAATAATAAAGATCTATCAGTTTTTTTTCATAAGTATTTTCATTTGACATATCGTTACCTCCCTAATTCCCCTCAAATGAAGGATGGAAATTTGTGATGTTCCCACTATCATCAAGATATCCCGTGAATCTAAGTCCATTAGATGAATACCCAGTCACTAATCTCCCATTAATCACACCATTCTCCATAGCTTCTTTACCCCATACGATCATTTGTTCATTTGAAATCAAATTAGAATCATATACCGTCTTTGGTTGAGGGATATTTTTATATTGGCCAGGTACTACCTTCAATTCCCTATCCAATGCAGGAAGTCTATACTCTATTTCATAAACCCCAGTAACAGTAGGATGTGAAGTTCTTGAGACAATGACATCATCCAGATTCCAGCCTTGATCTGTTAGAATCTTTTCGAAGTTTTCTAAATTATGGCCACCGACAACGCCTTTATTACCTTTTCTAACAATACCTTGTGCATTTATCATGTGATCATCAAAACCATTTATAAACTCGAAATTGTTCTTTATTACTGGAACACCATTACCCGTCCCCCCAGAACCTCTTCTACTAAACTGAATGAACGGTTCGTCCCCAACACGCTGGAACCGCGGAAAAATATCCAACCTTGTTGAACCAAACCCGTAGTTCAATTCCGGTGCAAGTTTCCGTCTGTAGTTCCACGGATTCATCATAATATTAACATCATTCATTGTAGCTTTGAAGCTCGTGTACTTATCACCTGCTGCTTCTTTAAAGGCAGTTAGTCTTTGGCTGTCTTTAAATTTATCAGCAACTTTCAAGTTATTCGGCTTGAACAAGAGGGGCAGGTTAACTATAGCCACACCCGTTTCAATCTTATTTAATGTTGTCTGATCCATTCCAAATAGTGTCGGATTACTATAGTAATTCCCTTCGCCAAGGTCATGCAGCTTCTCTAAATTGACTTTTAATTGCATGACGCCTACGCCAATTTCTGCACCTGCTAACAGCAGTAAATACAGAGATTTTCCAGCTGTCGGAATCGCTAAGACAATGGCGACTGCACCAAAAAAAACCCCGAACATTGCAGCTCCTCTTTGGGGAGCTGCAACTTGTACTAGAAAGCTGAAGCGTGATAAGTACGTAACGGTTTGATCCTGTTTGCTGAAATAATCCGGTTTCTTAGGGATGACGTTCTCTAACCAAAAATCACTATTTTCTAGGTTTTCTAACCCCTGAGCCAGCCCTTTCATTATTGCGGATTGTGGTGTCAAAGCTTCTACAGTCTGTCCATGCATCCTTTTACGCTCTACATCTTTTAATGCTTCATATTCCTGTTGTTGTCTCTCAATTTTCCCAATCGTAAGATCATATAGCTCTGGTGATACCGACTGTAACGAACTCTCTTCTGATTTCATGAAGGTTGAAGGTGAAGGACTTTTCCCTTTAGTTTCTTTTGCATCTGCATTTCTAGTTTCTTCTATCAACTCGTGTTGAATCTTCTTCTTCGTGTTGTAGTTTTTATAGGCAGCCTCGTATTTCTCGTGAGCTAGTTTTATCTCTTCATTTGTTCTTTCCTCTGTTTCCCCTTCAATAACCGGGCTATTTTTTTCTTGATAATATGATTTTAGTGCATCTTCTTTCATTCCTCTTAACTGAAAAAGTGCTGCCTCTTTAATTTTTGGGTCAGTACGCAACATTGTGGCCAAATCGCGCTTCATGTTTTCTGGATTTTCATTGTAGTCTGTTAATAAAGCCGTATGTTCGTCCCAGGTAATTTCCTTTTCATCCCTCTTACGATCAAGTTCGCTGAATATTATTCCGATATCAAATAACTTCTCTATGGATAATTTCTCCAAGTCATCATCCGTCAGCATGTCAAAAAAGTTCATTTCAACTTTTTGGAAATTAACTGTTTTATTCTGAATTAAGACCTGGCTCCCGGCAATCTCGACGAATTGATTCTCGTTTGTAATATGCGTGATTCTATGCTTGGCCTTCATTTTGATCGATTCCAATTTAGAGGCCGATTCCGCTTTCGTCAGCTCTATAGTGTTAACTGCTACGACCAGGATGTTCTCTTCCGCGGATACATCAATATTGTCGCCGTCCAACTTTATGCTAACCGTATTTTTCTCAAACAGAACCCCATCTTCGCCCAGCTCCATTTTGGCATCTCCAGGCATATGAAAAACTTTGGTCGTCGGTTTCTGAAAAACGGTTCGGGTCTTCATCTCCTCGCTACGTTCCCGAACCGAATTAATCGCTATCGCTTGCTTCTCAATGCCATTTGGGAAATAAATCTTGATTCGGCCCCCTTCATCCGGCATACAATGAAAGATATTATTGCCTTCCGGTGAGTACGGGAACCACCAATTCCCTGAATCATCATATTCCTCGTCAATATCCAGCTGCACCTTGACCATGTTGTTCGCTCGTTTCAATACACGACCTTCCAACGCCACACCTTGGATAGCTTTGTTTAAGCGGGATTTGCGACGAAGTGCTTGCCGTTTGACCAACACATATTCATATTGAAGCGCTCCTTTATCATAGGTTATAATCGATTCGGCAATGACCCAAATTTGACGCTTGAACCCGACATTCTCTCCAACTCGGAAGTATTGACTTGACCTTGCACGATAACTGATCCAGTCTATCTCAGAAGAGATTTCTCCTCCATTTTCAACGGCTTGCTCCCGGTAGCTTAAGTAGCTTTCCCGATTTTGAATCATAGAATAATGGGTTGCTTTAAATTCCTTCCCCCAGGAAAAGTCTGGTACACCAAAATAAACTCGAGGCGCATCCATCGTAATATCCGGTAAAATCACCGTACCTAATCGAGAAGCGAGCCGCTTCATAAACTGCCAGTCTGTCTCCTGATATTGTACGATCAGTTCACCAATAGTAGCCCCAGGTTCCGTCGCCTCATTTTGTGCGTCCCCTCTTTTATAGCCTTCAGTTAATCCTTTTATCAATTTCGTGTATGTCAAATACTTATTTTGATAGGAACGGCTTTTTGGCTTAATATCCATCTCGTAAGAACGGGAAATTGCTTCTATACGGACAATTGGGATTCCATCCTCCATCGTTATCCCCAAATTCGAGATTCCGCCGGAAAACCATTGATCCTCCTGAGAATTTTCAATTTTACGGATTAACAAACTATCTTCAAAACTAGCTTCATTCAGGCATCGCTCGGATTGCTCATCGGTCATTACAACAGTTAGCAAACAACGAGTATGCTCACCAAACCTCTGCTCAATTTGTAAGCTACGAATCGCTCGTATCTGATACGGCCAATGTAACTGAAAGCCGTCACCCTCAAACCATTCTTCCATCCCCTTCACCTTCCCTCATCACTTCACGTAATGCTTGACGAAATCCAAAGGAGGCATATCCATGCCATTAGTCAAAAAAGTGATCTGGCCTCCCTTTAAACAGGTCAGACAAGATTTGCTCGTCAAGGCAGGCACGCCGTCGATCATTACAGTTTTGCTACCATTCTGCCATTGAGGTCCCGAACTACCACCGGAGGTAGGAGCGTTTAGACTTGCAATAAATTCTGGAATGCAGGGATAAATAAATTTAGTTGCTATTTCCACTCCAGAATCAACATCATAGTCAGGTATACCTCCGAAGTTTGTAGGCGGCTCATTCTTCCCTCTTTCGAACGCAGGATGTTTGTCACTTCTACAGAAGCCAAAAGAGTACAAGTTCCCGTCAATATTTTTTTGAAGTTTCTCGAATGCCTTGTCTCCATCTATTTTTGATGTAGAAACCTTACAATCATTTACAGTCATCATTGGATTTTTATTTATGTATACTCCATTATTAGTAACCCTATTAAGTACCTCTTCATGAGTCCCCTCTGAACATCTCATATAAGCACCGCTCGTAATATACGTTTCAGTATCTCTCCAAGCTGATTTCAGCTCACGAATTAGTCTCTCACCTAACATGGATGTTTGAGCATTATCCATTTCACACTTCACCTGCTCTCGTTAATATCCTTCGTATACTCAGTCCGTACATACTGTGTCTTAGTAAAGCTTCCGCCACATCCAGACGCACAATAAGACCCGGAAATGGCAATTCAGCTGCCCAAAACATTCTGTGTCCATTTATTTTCCCCTCATCCAAGACAACCTGCTTGATAATTCCCCTCTCAATCACGGAATGCGTTCGTGAGATACAATCCACCTGAGGAACATCAATTAGACAAAAATGCGCTTGAGCATAGGTAGCCTGATCCGTCACTAAGACTGTTTTATACGACAAATTAGATTCATATTGGCCTAATATTTCTCGTACTTCTTCTGAAATTAGAAAAACCGGAAGCTCAATCACACTTCGATACTCTAGCTTTCTTCCTTCCCGAACAAACGCCACTTCATATTCCTCGGCTGTGGCAAACCCACCAAGAACCCGATCCGAGAATAATATATTCCGGCCTATCGGGTCCAAACGAGAATCATGACCGACGACAAAATACTCCACAGCTTCATCACCTCTCATCTCGCCTAACCTTCAACCCAACAAATACTACTGCGCTGTTCTTCACTTAAAATCACCCGCTGCTCATCCTGCTTTAGCATACGACTGCCTGTCAGGTCTGCTCCGGTAAAGTCTACTTCATCCAGTACAGCATAGGTAAAATCCCCTGTCACTTGAGCATATCGAAAGCTGGCTTTGGTTAAGTTCGCTCGCTGAAAACATACCCCATGAATGCCGAATATGATGCCGCGTTCTTCATTCATTAAGTTTCGAACAGCATATACTTGGTCAAACCAAGCTTCTTCCAGATTACAATCACGAAAATCAGCATCAATCATCACGCTACCTCGAAAATCGGATTGGCGACAATCACACCGTTGGAACCTTGTCCCTAACAAATAGCTATTTTGGATAGTACAATCTCTAAAATTAACTTGTTCTAATCGAGCATAATTCAGGTTGATTTTGGAATAGCCCCCTCTGGATACATCTACACCTTGAATATGCTCGTAAATATATTCCTGTTCAAGTAAGCTTTCCAGCCAGCCCTTACAGCTTACAGATAGCCTCTGAACTTCGTTGATGCGATAGACCGATTCTGTCTGCTCCGAATCCCGGTACTCCCCCACTCGCACCTCAAATTTTTTTTCTTTTTGAAGGCTGCTAAAAGAAGGCAACACACTGATCTCCTCCATGGCATAGCGCACTGCATGGGTCATATATTCATGAAAAGGCGGAACTTGCTCGCGTGCCCACGCTTCCAGCAGGGGTGATTGTATATGTTGGGCATATTTTCTTCGCTGTTCATCACAATATTGATACCAGCTATCCCATAAACTATATATCCAGTCCGCATGATACCTGAATGGCGTCATCTCGACCTGATCAGGTAAGCCCAATTCAAAAGCTTCGAGCATATATTCCAAATGACCTTCTTGTAATCTGGTTCGCAGAAGAGATAGTTGAATGCTAGCACACTTCCCCCTCGAACCTTCCAATTGCTGCTCTACAATATGTTGGAAAAATAAATCAAACAATTCGATCACTGACCGTGTGATCTGGTCCTTATGTTCACAGAAGTAATTGTGCAATGCCTGGATACTTTCTGTTCGCCGTGGGCTTGCATCCACCTCAACAAACCGCTCCCATGCTTCTTGTGAATTCATCCCCTTCTCACTTCCATCCATTATTTTTCCATTAAAATTTCGACACCTTTTACAACAACTTGTCCCTGGTCAATCTTAATTCCTCCAAAACCTCCCTCAGTAGACATCTCAATCTGGTTGGCAAGCATCAGAATATTCTCTCCCACCATCTCAATCTGCTTTCCAGTCTGAAGGGTTATCTTGTCATTACTGTTTAAAAGAATTGTACCGTCATTCGTTAATGTGATTGATGCGCCATCCTCTCCACTGATAATCGTGATCTTATCTTCTTCGAACATAATTTTCTGTCCAGCAGGAGTCATTATAAATTTGGTATCCGGATTCGCCATCAAATCATCCTTCAAGCTTTGGTCATAATGGACGATCGGCTGCAGCATCTCCTGCTGAACAACAGTTGTGGTTACGTTTCCCCTGCCGCTTTGGGCTTCAGTTGGCAGCTTTTTACGCACAGAACTCAGCGCGATACCTTCCGCTTCGTTATGACCGGGGAAATAAATCCGTACATCATCGCCCTTCTCGGGCATAGCATACCATCCCGCTTGATCTTCGGAGGCATACATCGTTGAGTAAGGAAACAACCATGCGGTATTCATGCTCCACCCTTGGTCATACTCCAGCTTAACTTTAACCTCATCCCGGACAACGGCCATGACGTTCCCCTGAATAGATGCACCTATAATTTTAGAATTGTACATTTTACGCCTGTATCCGGCTTTTTTTCGGCAAAGTACATAGGTATGTGTTAATATTCCGCGAGTCATTTCTGTAGTGACTTCAAAAACATGCAGCTTTTGCTTATTGAATGTAACCATATCACCAAGCTCCAGCACTTGATCCAGTACAATCTCATAACGAATAAAATCTGACTCAACAAGACCTGATTCACCCAAAGGGTCAGCATTTTTATAAGCTAACAAGTCCTTATGTACTTTGTAATGGGTTGCCTGTATCTGCCCAATATCACGATGTTCAGGAATTCCCAAATACACAGCAATATGGTTGCGCGTTGAAACCGGAATAAGCGGGGCATTGTAATGTGATGCCAGGCGCTTCAGAAACTCCCAATCCGTTTCCTGATACTGTAACGTGAATGCCCCAAGCTTGCGTTGTTCCTTATACGTGTTGTTAAAATCAGCGTTGGCATAAGCACCTCCGATTTCTTTCATTACATTATCAATAAGTAATGATTTATCCTGAAAAGCACGGTTCTCCAGCTTAATATCCATGGCATACGTGTGAGACGCAGCCTCAGCCTCAAGCCAAATGTGTTATTCCTTAGACTGCTTCGCTTTACGTTCCCAGTATCTGCGCTCGTATTCTTTTTCCTTTAATCGGTTCTCCGGCTTCTGCCGCCATTTGCGCCGGTATTCTCGTTCATACTGTCTTCTGTATTCCCGACGTGCTTCTAATGCTCCTGGACTCAATGACTTCATTAGCTTATCCCTCCAGTTCAGCTAACCGTTCCGTTTGAACAGTCAAACATCTTGCTGTTTCCTTCATTTTTTCTTCTGCTCGGCGTATCATTGCTGCTGCTTCTTCTTTCACTTTTTCAGGCTCTGTTTGTTGTCGAGCCAACATATTTTCGTTATAGGCACTTTTCTCCTTCAACACAGATGCTTCATTTTCAAGTTCATTCATGTTGTGAATCGCTTCTAACCTCTCATGATCGTCTAGCTGATCTGCTAACGAGGTCAGCCGTTCTGCTTGACCAAGTAACTGATTTACTTCTGTCATCACCTGTACGTCGGTTCGTCCTGACTGGTTCAGCTTATCCGCTTGATTTCTTAGCTCTCTGGCTTGCTGGTAATGCTCCGCAATTTGTGCTCTAATCGCTTCATACTCTGCTTGAGCCTGTGCAATTAATCCTGTTTCCTCTGTTACTGCCTGCACTTCTTTTGCCATTCGGTTCATCCTCCTTTGATTTTGAGCATGCAAAAAAAGCTCATTCCTACTCATGGTTCAAGTGGGAAAGAGCTTTGAAAGTTTATCAAGTGTTTTGAATTATTTAGTG
The DNA here is from genome assembly GCF_003931855.1 of Paenibacillus lentus. NCBI lineage: Bacteria > Bacillati > Bacillota > Bacilli > Caryophanales > Paenibacillaceae > Paenibacillus > Paenibacillus lentus. The sequence continues at coordinate 4,947,680 of NZ_CP034248.1, forward strand.
TTTGGTTTGTTGGTTGTATTGTACGATCTTGTTGTTGGGGTTGTAAACGGGTCTGTCAAGAATTTTGTGTAAACGAATGTAGAGGGTGATGCTTAGAGGGGGACTCCGCCCCCTACCTCAAGTGCTGACCCACGCGATCAGGGAAGAAAACCGAAAACTGTAGCAGCATTTGTCCCCAGTTCTGAACACGGCCCGTCCATTTCCGTACAACGTCCATTGTGGATAAATACAGCATTTTAAGGAGAGCCTCGTCGCTCGGAAAGATGCTTTTGCCTTTCGTCACTTTGCGCAGTTGACGGTGATAACTCTCGATCATGTTCGTGGTGTAGATCAACTTGCGAATTTCCGGCGGGTACTTGAAGAATGTAGCGAGCTCGCTCCAGTTGTTGCGCCAAGAACGGACGATCAGAGGATACTTTTTGCCCCACTCCTCCTCAAAGCGATCTAGCTCCACAAGCGCCGCTTCTTCGGTTGCTGCTTTGTAGATCGGCTTCAGATCGGCAGTCACCTTCTTCAAGTCCTTGTAGGACACGTAGCGCGTTGAATTACGGATTTGATGGATGATGCACTTCTGAATCTCTGTAGCGGGATAACAAGCGCTTATCGCTTGCGAGAAACCGGTTAGATTATCGACACACGTAATGAGAATGTCTTGTACGCCGCGGTTTTTTAACTCGTTCAAGACATTGAGCCAGAACTTGGCCGACTCGTTTTCGCCAATCCACATGCCTAGGACGTCTTTATTCCCGTCCAGATCGATGCCGATGACCATGTAAGCCGCCTTGTTGACAATAGCTCCGTCTTGCTTCACTTTGAAATGAATGGCGTCGAGAAAAACAACGGCATATACGCTCTGTAGCGGCCGATTTTGCCATTCCTTAACCATAGGGATAACCTTGTTCGTCACGTTCGAGATCAGTGTCGGGGAGACTTCGATGCCATACAACTGCTGTAGATGATCTTGAATTTCACGCGTGCTGACGCCCTTCGCGTAAAGCGCAATGATCTGTTCCTCAATGCCTGTGACATTGGACTGATGCTTCTTCACCACAAGCGGTTCAAACTCGCCCAAGCGATCACGGGGTACGATTATTTCTTGCTCACCATACTCACTGACGACAGTTTTCTTGCTTTTGCCATTACGGCTGTTTGACGTCGCTTTCGCCGTGATGTCGTGCTTGGCATAGCCCAGATGTGTTTCCATCTCCGCTTCGAGCATCTCCTGGATTGTTTCTGCAAACAGGTTCTTTAATGCGTTTTGAGCATCCTGTGCCGTTACCAGATTATTCTCTTTAATGAAGTCGCGCAACTGTTGTTTCGTCCAAAGTCCCATGTATTCTCCCAACCTTTCTATTAGTTCCATTTTAATAGGTTTTGGAGTTTACACAAACTATTTTACAGACTCTTGTAAACTACAATTTTCTGCTTCCTCGAAAAGACTATTTATTCTCTTTTCCTACCATTTCAAGATACTTTTCTAAATGTCTTTTTCCGGAGTTACTTTTAGGCATTATGCCGAGATGTTTATATTTCCAAATAGTCTTTCTTTCATGCGCGTCTGCATTCGAAAGATCATCATAATTAAAGTCAATATTAAACTTTCCCGAATTCTCTAGGATTAAAGTTAGATTTGTCCAAGTCTCTTGATCGTTATCTTTAAACTCTCTCCAAAGTTTCTGAATTGCATCGACCAGTTGATGCCACTTTTCTGAGTATTCACTTTCACTTACAGTAAATAGTTCAGTTATATCATGGCTGTAAACAGGGTTATCATTTCCTTCTGGGTAGTAATAAAAGTAAGCAGTCTGGGAACCTCCCACAATCTCACCATATAGATAAATCTTAGACCATTCCTCAGGAATAATATCAACAACAACTTCTGCTATCCGCTGGTATAGGATTCCTAATTGCTCGTCATTCATCCAACTTTCCTCCCGGTACATTATCAAATCGCCTGATTTCCCAATCATCTTCACCAATTTTATACTTAATATCGAAACTGTCGGGACGTTGCGAATTCCCCTTGTAGTTAGGGGTTATCTTAACTTTTACTTCGTCTCCTTGTTTGAGCGCATCAGCCCACGTATTCTCAAGTTTCTTCCATTCACCTTTATTCAGATTACCATTCATTGGTACTAAATTATCAAGGTCACCCGAACCCTTGAAAATACTAGCAATTAAATGACCACCTTCGTCATCAGGTAACCGATCTTCTCTTCCTGCCACTCGTTGGGCATAGCCGTTTCTTTTTCCATCTCCTAATTTGAGTTCTCCTTCAACATGCGAAACACGTCCATGACTATCAGTCCTATAATTGTATCCTTCTTTACTTGTATACTCAACATCCGGCTTTAGTACCTTTTTGCGACCATCTTTAGTGTATTGATCACCATAGTTTACTTTAGTCGGAGCTTTTGGCGTCCCCTCAGTCTTACCCTTGTTCCTATCCGGTCCGTCTCCACCCATGGAGAATAATTTAGACTTATCATTCTTGACGACATCAAGTGCCTTTATACCATTAGTAGTTTGACGTATTATAACATAATAAGGTGCTTGATCTATAGCCGCCCGCTTCATCTTGTTAGCCGCTTCCCCAAAGTTCTCCATCACTCGGTCTAAGGCAGATCCTCTGGTTTTAAAGCGACCATCATGTATACCTACGCCTTTACCAAACAACCCTTTGGCGCCACTGGGAGCAATGAACCCCATCACACCTTTTTTTCGTTCGTTATCGACTGTGCTTGTCTTAGATTTTTTACTATTACTGGATTTAAAATGTTTTGCTTTTGCAGCTGCAGCTGATCCACTAGTAACGGCCGTTATAATAGCTTCTGCACCCAAAACGCTCGTCTGTCCCCAAGCATTACCTAAAGCCTTGTTTTCTTCCTCAGTGGTTGTGTAATAACTCATTGAACGTTTAGAAACACCCATCACTACTGGATCGACAACGCCTTCCTTAATTTGGGCATACTTATTCTTAGTATCCCCCCAAAGCTCACTCCATGATTTTTTTAATGTTGCAGTATCTATAACATATTGAATGGTTGAGGTTACGCCTTGTAAAGTTTCATTTCGTTCATTCAGCGGCTTTACTTCTCTTCCTAAAAAAAATGAATGTCTTTCCCTTACCTCTTCGGCTGCCTGATCCCAACTTTGAAGGCGGAGAGGGGACGTCACCTGGTGAATCGTGGTTACCCCCATATCTAGGACATCCACTACAAACCCCCAGAGTTCTTTACCTGTCTCTTTCCATACTTCAACCACTGCTTCCTTTCGGGCATTTTTACTCTCTTGATACTTTCTTTCCTTGACCACCGCAGCTCCATGCTCTTGAACCTGCTTCTCGAAATCGCTCAGAATGGGTTCATATTCTTCTCTCTCTCCGGTGGCGGTAAACTTAATTTTTTCACTATACGAGCTAATATCATCTCCTAATCCTAGTTTTCCAGTTACCTGCTTCCCTCCAGCAGACCCTGCTTCCTCATCTGTTTCCAATGTATCAGCAATTCTTTCCAGCGACAAGCTTTCACTGGCCGTCAATTCCACTTGATTTCCGCTTAAATGGATACCACCTGCGGCTAGTATTCGCACCTGTTGATTACCAGATAAGTTGACTCCTGTAAAGCTATTCATACCAATATAAAGTTGGCCCTCACGACCAGTTATATTTAGTTCCTTATCTCCAAGTGTGAATTCTTTTCCCTGTGGATTGCCAAAGGTTTTCACTCTAGGATCAGCCATTTTTTGCTGTTGCTTCGCAGCATAGTTCATGCCCGGCTCTTGCCGGACGGATTGAATGACGAAGGCTTCATCCTCTTCCGCACTAGGAAAGTATAATTTCACTTTACTTCCCTTCTCCGGCATCATATACCACACTTGATTTCCTTCTGCTGCATAAGGAAACCAGCGGGCTAAGCCGTCATTCTGGTCACAGTCCATATCCAAGTGTATTTTTACTTGCTGACGGCTAACCCCAATTATCTTTCCGTTAATTGCCGCGCCAATGATAGCATTATTATGTACTTTACTACGTTTATAGCCTTCACGAAAACCACATTCATATGTCCAAATTAATTGTCCTTGTTTCATTTCAGCCTGTCTTCTTGCTATCACATAAGTGTGGTCATCTTTAATTACTTCATCTCCAATGTCCAGTGCGCTCATCCACTCAAAAGTATACGTCGTCGTTCTATCTTGTGTTTTTTGAATATGATTACTCGAGGCTGTATATAAATAAGCTTGGATTCGCCGTGACACTTCGAAAGGATAATTTTCTGGCAGCTTAATCTGCCTTCTACCTTCAGGTATTCCAATCCAGAAACGCGGTTTATGAGCTGTGATATCTGCAACCAGTGGAGCTCCTTCATGTGAGGCCAGTCTTTGCAAAAAGCACCAATCTGTCTCCTCATACTGCATGATAAACTTTCCCGTCTTCTTATCGTTAAACGAATAATCAATAAAGTCGCTTTCTGGATAAGCCGCGACCACATCATCCATGATTTCGGAATACTTCTGATCTACATGTTGGAAGCTTCTTTTTCTTTTATATGTATCCATATTAAAGGTATGGGAAATGGCCTCAACCACTAGTTGGTTTTGTTCATGCATGACACGGACAGAAAGCTGCTGAATCTGTCCCATAAAAAGAGTTTTCGTTCCTCTTTCCACATCTAGTTCATACACCTCAATAAAATCATTCGGGCCCGATTTCGTTATAATTCCTTCTTCTATTTCCTCGTATACTCTTCCTACGAGTCTTAATCTTGCATGTTCGCCTACCTGATGTGTAATTTTCAGATCTTCAACACGTACTTTACCGTGAGGCCAGTTTACTTGCAGCATCTCATTTGAAACATATTTCTCCGTCAAATAAGTCACATTATTCCCTCCTCTCATATTAGCGGGCCTTATTCCTGCCCCCCATCCTTAGCTATACTGATAATTCCCCCTAAAGCGCATATAAGCGTTGCACTATCCAGCAAAGCTGGTTGCTCGTCAATGAGCAGGTCTTCTTTTCCGTCTGACCATATTCCGCAAAGTTCTGGCTGGCAAACATCATCCGTTTTTTTACAAAAACCAAATAATCCTATATTTTTCTCAGCTACACAATCGGTTACATTCATCACTGGTTTATCTTTGATATACACCCCATGGGACTGCGGCAAGTTCAAGCTGGATGGTAGAGTTCCTTCGCTGCAAGTTAGCTCAGCTCCCCGTACAACATAAGTATCAGCTTGAGCAAATGCACCCGCTGCTATCAAGCCTGGAATAAAACTCATTAAGGACATACGCTTCCTCCCACTATAAATTAATATTTTCTCGCTCTTTCTCACATTTCCTTAGAATTTTAACATTGACTACCTCGAGAGGTGGATATAACGGGAAGTTTATTGAATTTATTTCCTTTCGGCAGTGTGCGGGAACAGAGATTGGAATGGATTTTCCAAAAAAAAGTGGTTTCCGTATGATCGCACCTTGGATATCCACAACACTTCCTTGATGGTTTACCCTCCCATGTCACACGGGGTCTATGCCCTTACATTCCTTCGTTCTACCTCTCAAGGGGTGGACGCCGTTTCTCGCTCCTTTACTGGGTCGTTGCCCTTATGGAATAGTTCCTGCGGCTGATCCGTGCTTCCATTGTCTCTGTATTGATCCTAAGCATATAGTGAGTCTATCGACCTGAACGTGATTGATTTAAGCAGCCAACTGAAGCTGAGTCCGGCGAACCGGTCCTAAGACATCAGCGGCATTGTATACGATTTTCCTTATGCCTAACGTGTGTAAAATGCGAATCAGTTTTCCACAAAGCGCCACAATAGACTGTTTCTTTTTCAACGGATTGACCTGGCGCTGCGTATAATACTGATGCATCGCTTTAAACTCCGGGTTCTTTGCCACCATGGGCAACACGGCTCGGAAAAGTAGTGCTCGAAGACGTGATCGACCTCGTTTGCTGATCGTCGTTCGACCCTTTTTCTTTCCAGAACTGTTTTCTCGCAGGTTAAGTCCCGCGAGACGGATAATCTGTTGACCGTGGCTATACCGAGATAGGTCACCGGTTTCTGCTAGGAAGCCAGCAAGTGTCGTGATTCCTACACCCGGAATAGTGAGCATTTCCTGTGTGCCAGGAATCTGTTTGAGTAATAACTCCACTTGATTCATGATCTCTTCCAGTTGTTGTGTAAATAAGGCGTACTGTTGCATCCAAGTGTGTAACTCTAACTTAGCAGCAGTGGTACCTTCTGTGAGTCCAATGGATTCAGAGGCAGCTTCCACAAGCTTTTCAGCTCGCTTTATCCCTACGGCTCGCTGTACGTCTTGCTTCCATCGCCCGAGGATCGCAGTGGCGCCAAGGGCTACGATCTCTTGCGGCAATGGAAACTCAGTCAACGTGACGAGCGCGGCTTTGCCCTCCCAGCTCTTAAAGACGTTGTTAAACTCCGGGAAAAACCGATCGAGCCAGTTTTGAATCCGTCTTTGGACTTGCCCCAAACTGACCATCGTTTTCTCACGCATATTCATGAGAATTCTCAAATCTGCGTAAACGCTAGTCGGTAGTTGGGGTTCGGTATAGTGACCGTTACGGACAAGATCCGCAATCACTTTGGCATCCTTGTAGTCATTTTTAGTCTGGGAGTTATCCTCCAGTTCCTTGCTCTTATGCACATGATGAGGATTCACGACCACGATACGAATGCCCTTGTCTTGCAAGAACTCAGCCAGGGGAAACCAGTAGTGTCCGGTGGGCTCAATGCCAAACACAATATCTGTTTTGGCGTACTGCCTCTGCAATGCCTTCATCCACGATACGAGTTTCGAGAGTCCCTTACGGCTGTTTTCAAATACACAGTCTTTGCCAAGCTCGATTCCGCGAAAATCGATCGCTCTGGCAACATGGGTGTCCTTTGCAATATCTGCACCGACAACCAAAGTTTGATCTGTAATGTCCAAAATGCGTTGATTCTGTTTCTCTTTTAGCTTATACTTCATTTGAGCGTCCTCCTTCTAATTAGGGCAGTGAATGGTTCGCATTCCAAGACCCAGCATACAGGAGGCGCTTTTTTTGTTCAAATCTCATATTAATTCATTACAGGAATAGCTCCTACATTTTATTTATTATTAATTTCCTGAGATGCTAATCCAACCCATCACCAGAATTGGGTTATACTATTTTTTACTCTGCCAGAATCCACTTTTCACTAAATCCTTTTGTTTCTTCAGCAGTCTATCATCTGGCCTCGGAATCCAAATGTCCCCAACCATCTAACAACTTCTAAATCTCTTCTCTAACCTAAAAATCTACATTCCCTAACAGATATATCTCTGCCGTAAGTTCGCATTTCCTTATTTCTAACAGTAAGTACAAATCTTATCCAAAGCTATTGGTATTCTGTACAATAAAGTAGAGAATCTCCTCCCTTAATTACGATCATACAAAAAAAGCTCATTCCTCCTTTTGATTCAAGTTGGAGTAAGCTCTTTAAGGTTGAAGTGTTTGTTAAGTTGTTTTTTGGGGTTAACTAGTTAATCTTGATCATCTAAATTGGCAACATTTGCAATCTCCCTCATGAAAGATGTTACAGCATAACAATCTTCTAGTTCATCCTCATCTAGCATCGACCAATAATAAATAGTATTCTTATGAATATTAATATCTTGAAGAAGATGATATCTGATAACACTGGCCAATTCCGCCTCAGCCTTTCCTTCTACTATAGCATCATTAAATGATGAAATAATAATAATCATTAAAGCAAATCTTTCTTCTTTGTTTAATTCGATATTTTCATAGGCATATAAGAATTCGGTTATTCTTGAAGAATCCGCCACTTCATACTCCCAATCTTGTGAAAATTCATCAGGAGCAGGTAATTTTATTTTCTTTACAAGACCTTCAATAGCACTCTTAGTAACATATTCCGGGTATATATTCTCCATGGTTATTTCTCCTTTTATTATTTTCCTATTCCTGAAGGATGAGCACTGCTGTATGGAAAAGCAGATCTAATGCCACCATCCTCTTTTACTATAACTCTAGCCATATCAGGTTTTATTTCAGTACCATCTGGCAAATATCCTCTTGATTTAATAAAGGGTGGTAGTGGAACTTCATGAACACCGGGACCTTTTTTCGCTACCTCTGCAAGAAATTCTGCTGCACTCTTCTCGTCAAGCCATTGGCTGATTTGATGACCCTTCCCTCTTGCTCTATCAATAAGCTGATTTGGTTTTTTCTTAGCACCATGCTCTGAAAAAGTATGACCATACGTAGGTGTACTTTTAGGATTCCCCCATTTAAACCCGTTCCCCCCACCGCCACTCTTACTAAACATGAAGAGCGGCTCGTCACCAGTACGGACAAGTTGATTAAATCCAACTGTACCATGACCAGTGTCAAGCACAGGCAATTTTTCGTAGTTTTTCGGATTAATAAATTTACTATATTCACTCAATAAAGATTTGCCTTCTTCAGCTGCTCTTCTAAGTTGATCATCCAACTTTCTCCGAGCTTCACTCCATAGTTTAGTTTTTGGTGGAGATATGCCGTTAACGCCCTTCACGTACTTAGCATTAAAAGTCGCTTTGGCGCCTTTCAACGCACTATTTGTAAATATCATAAGATCTACAAATCCGAGTACTACCCCAGAGGCATCCAGCATTTCCTGATTAATACCGAAGAAGCTTGCCTCTGTAATTTCCCCATCATTTAAATCCCTCAGTTGCACGGTACTGACACCAATTTGAGCAACGCCCCAAACCCCGTTGGCTATAGCTAATAGATATAATGAGCCTCCTGCGGTGAAAAAAGCACCTACGACAGCTACGACTCCAAACATTAAGTTGAGTTCTGCCATCATTTTTTTCTTCTGTCTTACAAGCACCTCAAAGGTAAAACGTGAAAGATAAATTCCCTCATCCGGGTTTTTGCTTAGGTAATCCGGTACCATTGGAATTAGCTCATTTAATTGACGTTCCTCTCTTCGCTCTTTCCAACGATCTCCCCAGTTATCTATTTTACCAGATAATGCTTTAGATGCATTCATAAGCCCCTGTAAAGCCTCATTATCCTTAGCTTGATTCTCTATATATCCTTTCAATTCCTTTATCGGCAGTTGTCCCTTTACGGCTTTCCACGGGGAGGCTGTCTGTTTAGGAGGCGCCTTCTTACCACTTCTTATGTCTATGTAGTTTTGATAATACTCTGCATACTCTTGCTTTTCCTGGGCTCTTTCCTTCTTTGACTTTTTCTCTGGCTCAGGTGTTAATTGCTTAATTTTATTTTTATATTGAGTCTCAATTTCTTTTGAATCCAGTTTCCTTAGTTCTGTTCGGGCCTTTTCCTTCGCACCTGGTTCTTTCCTAGTTTTTGATGTTAGGTTATTTCTAATTTCAAGCTTTTCTTCTTCTGTCAATCTAGCAGATGAATATCCAGAACTAACTCTCTGTTTCCTATCCTTTTCTAGTTGAGCTTTGGGGATTTCCTCTTTTAGTAGTTCATCGATATATAGCTCCATGATCTCTTCATCCGTAAGCATATCCAGAAAGTCCATCTCGAGCTTCTCGAAATTCACTTTCTTCCCTCTAATCCCCACATACTCTGGCCGGATTTCCATATAATGCTCCGTATTCGTGAAGAAAGTAATCGTCTCGTTAGCTACGAGCTTAATATGCTCCGGCACATTTTGGCCGCCTAGTTCGATTTCATCAGACGCTATAACGAGAATCGATTCCGTAGCGTTTAATGAAATATCGTTTCCATCCAGAGTTAAGCTGACGGTATTTTTCTCGAATAATACACCGTCTTCACCAAGTTCCATCTTTGCTTCTCCAGGCATATGAAATACCTTCGTCGTCGGCTTCTGGAAAATGGTGCGTGACTTCATTTCTTCGCTTTTGCCCCGTACCGAATTGATGGCAATCGCCTTTTTCTCCGTTCCCTCGGGAAAATAAACTTTGATGCGTGCCCCTTCCTCCGGCATACAGTGGAAGATGTTATTGCCTTCCGGCGAATACGGGAACCACCAATTTCCTCGTTCGTCTGGGTCATGATCAATATCCAAATGTACCTTAACCATGTTGTTTCCGCGCTTAGTAACGCGCCCCTCCAGGGCAACGCCTTGAATCGCACGATTCGTTCTTACCTTAGGCCGAAGTGCCGCTCGCTGTACGAGTACATATTCATAATAGATTAACCCAGACTCATAGGTAATCATGGATTCCGTAACCACCCACATCTGTCCCTTAAAGGAAACGTTGTCCCCCACCTGACAGTACTGGTTCGTATGTACCCAGTAACTGACAAAGTCGGACTCCCCCAAGGCTGAGCTCGCATCCGAATTCGCCTGAATATCAAGAAAGTTCTCCCGATCTTTAATGATCGAATAATGATGGGAGCGAATAACTTTCCCCCAAGAGAAATCAGGTACGCCAAAATAAACCCATGGCGCATCCATAACCACATCAGGAAGGATTACCGTACCGACCCGCGATGCCAACCTTTTTAAAAACTGCCAATTCGTCTCTTCATACTGCACAATGAGCTGACCAATCGTCGCTTCGGGGGACGTCGCTTCATTCTGGGCATCCCCTCCAGGGTATAGATTAGCAATTTGCCGAATCAAATCCGTATACGTCAGATACTTGTTCTGAAAGGAACGACTCTCCAAATGGCGATCCATTTCAAAGGTTCGCGATAGACCTTCTATGGTCACATGAGGAATCCCATCTTCCATCTGAATATCGATGTTGGAGACTCCGCCTGCAAACAGGTAGTCATTCCCCTGCTCAGTAGATTTACGAATCAGTAAACTATCCTAATAAAAAAAGCTCACTCCTACTAAAGTAGAAATAAGCCGTTAATGATTTTTGCAATATTATTTAATATATTTAAGCTAATCTTAACTATTCACTAACTCATCCCGTGCCGTATATACTTCTGTCATCATTAATGCACCAAATTGAAAGCCATGAATAAAAGAAACTTTAGCATACATTGAAGAAGACCTACTTCGCAGATCAAGTAATTCTTCAAGCTGACTGAATTCTATTGCCGATAACTTCTTCTCCCACGTTTTTAGGGCTTCGAATATTTTCCGATTTAAAGTACGGTATTCGGGATCAGTTGGCACAATCGTTTCTACGGGGCGAATGTCTCCACAATATAACGCTTCTAAAATACTTCTCATTTCCCTCTTCCCTTCAATTGAATTGCGGCTTCTTGAAAGAAAGACTTACACATGATAGATTAAATGTGCAGTCTGCCTTCAGGTCAGTCCCGTGGGGGTAGTGGCGAGTTCTTTATTGAGAGTACGCCGTTTTATTTTATACTTATGATTATCTCGCTTCTCTTTTTACGTTGTTTATTTAATTAGTGACTAAAAGTCACCATTCATACTTTGATTATACAGTGACTTTCAGTCACGGTCAAGGAGCTGTTTTATGTTTAATCGAGAAATTTTTGCGGAGCGTTTTAAAAATTTACGCCTTATAAAGGCAATCTCACAGCAAGACATTGCCACATCTTTAGGAGTTGACAGATCTGTTGTAAGTCATTGGGAAAGAGGTACGCGAATCCCTAGCCTAGATATTGCTTATGCTCTGGCTGATTATTTTGACGTAAGCCTTGACTACCTTGTAGGACGCTCTGACAACTCTAATTACCGTTAAAGAGGGGCTCATATACGCTTTCTTATTAGAATTGTAGGACAGTTACACAAACCTACACTCTTTTAGCGATTTCGTTTGGTTGCGCACTCAGTGTCTCTATCGGAATAGGTTATTGTTCAGTTGCAATGGTATTTAGAAAAACGCAAGAAAACGAAGAAAAAACAGATCAATCATGGTGGTATCTGACCATAATCGACCTGCCTAACGAAACACAATAGCGTTATTTAGGTTATAAAAATTAAAGCATTTTATGCGCGTACAACCGAATTGGACATATCTTTATATGGGTATTACATGGGCTATGTCTACTTAGAATCGGCCTCCCGACTCATTCGGAACTTGGTGGGTGTTGAGACAAGGAAAAAAGAAAACTACAATACGCCACGGAGTTAATGGCCTCCCCTGCTTCTCTTTCCCGCTTAGGCAATACATCTCGATTGGTGTACCTTCATCTAACAAGCAGTGAACGTAAAAAACCAATCCTAATTTGTTTAAATAGGAATGAGCCTCTATGTTGCAGAGCCTACAGACATTTCTTAATCATGTAAGCTCTCAATTAATTCAGTGAACGAATTGGCCACAAAAAACACATTTTCTCGTGCTCTCTCTTCTGCCTGTTCGACAGATAAACCTTCTTCCTGCATAAGAATTGATTTTTCCCATGCTCCTTCGTGCTCCCAAAAAACGATTACCGGCTTATCGTCACTATCTTTATAGTCAAAACAAATCAGGTTTCCAGCCGGGTCAAATGCAAAAGGTATCAATTCAGCCGGTAATGTTTCTTTATAGTTTTCATAGACCTTCAGAAAATTGTCTGGACTTGACTCATCAAATGACAGGAGAGAACCAAACACCCTTTGCTTATGTCCTACATCAAAGACTTCAGGCTCTACATTTGCACCATTATTAACCATCGAGCATAATATATAGTCTAATGGGAATTTATAACCTATTTTTTTGAAACCGCCTCAATTTCTTCTCTACTCACTTCTTTATCAGCAAATTGCCATTCAATTTTCATCATCTTATTCCATCCCCCCATATCGCATTTCCACCCAAGTGATTTACTCCATGTGTATCTGTAACCACTAATTGCATTTTCCCAGTTACTTGATGATGGTGCCAAGTTAAACCTTGAATTCTAGCCTTTCCCGCTTCAATCTGTGCTAATTGTTTCTCATTGAATATGTCTTTAGGAACCTCTCCATTGTCGATCGCCCTTTTTAATGCTTGTGTGCATGCTTTAAATTGATCATTGTCTTTTGCAATTAACAAATTACTATCAATATCTTTTAAAGTTGTTTGATTTAAACGCGAAACTAAATACAACTCTTATTCCATTTTCTTCACCACAGTCAATCAATTTTGCTGCTTATAACAAGTTTTCAAAGGTAACTCTTCAGCTTGGTTCTCTATATTAACCTTCAATTCCTTTATAGGTAGTTGTTCTTTAACTGCTTGCAATGGGGATGAGGCGCGCTTTCTTACCACTTCATGTCTATGTAGTATTGATAGAAACCTGCATAATTTTGCTGTTCTTGAGCTCTTTCTTTTTTAACTCTTTTTCTAGCTGAGATTGAGTAATTCCTAGTAGTCCTACGCACTGAAAAAGCCTATTCCTCATTATCGCCTTTATGGAATAGGCTTTTCATCACCATATATAGCATTTGTTAAGATAATTCGTTATTTTCAATACTCTTTACTTCTATCATTTTTTGTTCCATCCAATTCATAACCATTTCCGCCTCCTCACGAGAAACAACCCCCCTCTCACCTTTATATTTATAATTTTCATAAGCCCATACTAATATAATTTTCACAAATTCAACTGTCTCTAATTTACATATCGGTTCAATTTCATCTTCATCTTCATCATAAAAGGGATCTTCAATTATTGTATAGTCCCTATAAGATATAACGCTTGATGCATTCCCTCCATGCCTAAATTCGGGTATGTTTCCCCTTAATAAATTAATATAATTATCAATATCAATTTTCAAATCTTTAAATCTCCAAGGTATATCAGATCCTAATGGGTCACTTATCATATAAGCAAACTCCAATGATTCTTCCTCACTAAAATCCAATATGACTTCATCATATTTTTCTTTATAATCTAATGAATATTTATATTTAACCATACTTCACATCCCCATTCTCTTTACTAATATAACGGATAAGCTGAAATAATCTTACCATTCCTGATTACCATTTCTATTTTTATACCTGCATCCGTATTTCCTCTATATCTATTATTCTTAAAGACCTCTTTTTTAGCAAAGGCTTCATTTATGGCATCTATCACCTGTTGCGGTGTCCATTCCTTTGGAAAAAATGTAGATTTAGGTTGCTTTAATACTCCATTAACTTCAATAGTAGCTTGATAGACACCAAACTCATTAGGCGGGTCAATATTTCCGACAATTTTACCATTACTATTTGGCATTCCTTCATAATGAAAACCATTGGCACTTCCATTTTTAAGTATTTCCCCATCAAAAATATGATTTAATCCATTTTCTTTAGTACCTTGTTTGAAATTTTCAGTATTCTTTAAACTATCAAGCCATTTCTTTTTCTCTATGGTTTCAAGCAATTCCTTCTCTATCTTCAGATACTCACCAAATTTGGAGGCTTCTCTTATAGCCGCACTCGCATCAAGATTAGCCTGAACCTTCCCGCGTAATTCAGCCTTTTTCTTAGATACCCACTCAACTGCATCTTCTCCATATGTAGCTTTGAAATACGCTTCCCAGTCATCACCGAACATCGGATTCTTAGATTCCCATGGGTTACCTTGTTTACTTGTCGTATCTTTAGCTTTTGTATTCGCTTTTGTATTTGTTTCTGTATTTGTAATAGCATTTGTATTTGTATTTGTTTTTGTATTTAAGCTAACTTTCTCATTCTTCAAATTTGGAGTCTCTTTTAATGAAGAAGATTTTTTGGCCAGATTTTCTAGCTCCATCTCCTTAGAAACTTTAACTACTCTATCTAAGCGAACTTTAGGTGTAGAAATCTGGTCAATCCCCTGCATATACTTGATATTAGCTGCTGTATTAGCCCCTTTCAGTGCAGCTTTTCCGAACATCGTTATATCTACTATCGTTAGCACTGCCCCCGCCACATCTACCATTTCCTGGCTAATCCCTAAAAGGCTTGAATCCGAAATGATCCCATCATTTAGATCCCTCAGCTTCACAATACTAACACCAATTTGTGCGAGGCCCCAAGCACCGTTCAATGCAGCATATACATATAACGATGCTCCTGCGGTGAAAAAGGCACCTATGACAGCTACGGCTCCAAACATTAAATTTAGTTCCGCCATCAATTTTTGCTGCTTAACCACAAGCTCCTCAAAGGTAAAACGCGAATAATAGATCCCTTCATCAGTATCTTTACTAAAATAGTCCGGCATCAATGGAATAATTTGATCTAACCGTTGCTCTTCTGCTTCTTCTATCATGCCAGATATTGCAGCTTTTGAAATTCCAACAAACCCTTGAAAAATTGCATTTTCTTTAGCCTGCTTCTCTATATGCGACGACAATCCCTGAATCGGTAGTTTTTCCTTTAGAGCTTTCCATGGATTACTTGGCTGCTGAGGAGCCGCCTTCTTGCCACTTCGTATATCTATGTAGTTTTGATAGAACTCTGCATATTCTTGCTGTTCTTTGGCTCTTTCCTTCTTTGATTTGTCTTCCTGCTCTGGGGGGGGGGTAGAACCTTTTCTTGGTATCGTTTCTTTAACTCTTTATTTCCTAACCCTCTTAGCGACTCTTTGGCATCGTTTCTAGTTGCAGGATCTCTGAAACGCGCAGTAGCATCGTCCTTAATTTTTTGATTGCCTTCCTCCGTCCAACTCGGCATAATATGCGTGCCCGCCGGAACACTTTTCATGGCTTCGGCTCTTTGCTGTATAACTTTAAGGAATTCATTATCCACATACAACTTCTCAAGCTCTTCATCCGTAAGCATGTCCAGAAAGTCCATCTCAACCTTCTCGAAATTCACTTTCTTCCCTTTAATCCCTATATACTCCGGCCGGATTTCCATGTAATGCTCCGTGTTCGTGAAGAAGGTAATCGTCTCATTAGCCACGAGCTTGATATGCTCCGGCATATTTTGGCCGCCTAGCTCGATTTCATCAGACGCTACTACGAGAATTGATTCCGTAGCGTTTAATGAAATATCGTTCCCATCCAGAGTTAAACTGACGGTATTCTTCTCGAATAACACCCCGTCTTCGCCAAGTTCCATTTTCGCCTCTCCAGGCATGTGAAACACCTTTGTCGTCGGCTTCTGGAAGACGGTGCGCGACTTCATCTCTTCGCTTCTACCCCGTACCGAATTGATGGCAATCGCCTTTTTCTCCGTTCCCTCTGGAAAATAAACTTTGATGCGCGCCCCTTCCTCCGGCATACAGTGGAAGATGTTGTTGCCTTCCGGCGAATACGGGAACCACCAATTTCCTCGTTCGTCATGGTCATGGTCAATGTCTAAATGTACCTTAACCATGTTGTTACCGCGTTTCATAACGCGTCCTTCAAGGGCAACTCCCTGGATGGCACGATTCGTTCTTACCTTACGACGAAGCGCTGCGCGCTGTACGAGTACATATTCATAATAGATTAAGCCAGACTCATAGGTAATCACGGACTCCGTAACCACCCACATCTGTCCCTTAAAGGAAACGTTGTCCCCTACTTGGCAGTACTGGTTCGTATGTACCCGGTAACTAACAAAGTCGGATTCCCCCAAGGGTGAATTTGTATCCGAATTTGCTTGAATATCAAGGAAATTCTCCCGATCTTTAATGATCGAATAATGATGGGATCGGATAACTTTACCCCAAGAGAAATCAGGTACACCAAAATAAACCCGAGGCGCATCCATGACTACATCAGGAAGGATTACCGTACCGATCCGCGATGCCAACCTTTTTAAAAACTGCCAATTCGTCTCTTCATACTGCACAATGAGCTGACCGATCGTCGCTTCAGGTGACGTCGCTTCGTTCTGGGCATCCCCTCCGGGATACAGGTTGGCAATCTGCCGAATCAAATCCGTATAAGTCAGGTATTTGTTCTGAAAAGAACGACTCTCCAAATGGCGATCCATTTCATAGGTTCGCGACAGACCTTCTATGGTCACATGCGGAATACCATCTTCCATCTGAATATCGATATTGGAGATTCCGCCTGCAAACAGGTAGTCATTCCCCTGCTCGGTAGATTTACGAATAAGCAAGCTATCTCGGTATGTCCCATTTCTTAAGCATAAGTCGGCTTGCTCCTCCGACATGGTCGTTGAAATATAACAACGGGCATGATCATTAAATTTGCGAACAATCCGGAAACTACGGACAGTTGATAGATCATATGGCAATTCAATTTGAAAACCATCTATATCACGCCATAATTTCATGTTAACTGCCTCCTTTCTTAAGATATTATCTTTCTAGAAATTCGGGAGGCGTTGGTTCCATTCCGTTAGTTAAGATCTGAATCTTTCCCCCATATTTGCAAGTTAAGCATGATTTTGTGGTAAGAGCCGGTACTCCATCGATCATGACATTGGAGCTTCCGTTGTCCCACTCCACCCCTTCCGAAAGTTTGGCTAAGCTCGACATGATATCTACAAGATTAGGGAATCTGTTCACTCCCTCGTCAAATCCTATTGGTCCTGTCTTTAAGTGGGGAATCAATTTAGGAACACATGGGAAAATTTTATATTGTTCTTCAGAAGGAGGCATAACCTTGGTATCTGGATCGTAGTTGTATATATAATTTGGACCCGAATTTCCTGTCGCCTCATGGGCTATTTTCATAGGATTTTGCAAACTCCGGCAAAAGCCAAAAGAATAAAAGTTCCCGTCCATCTCCCCTTTAAGATTTTCAATGGGGTATCCCCCCCAAATACCAGGCTCCGAGCTTGACGTTACGCAATCCTTTACGGTCATCATCTTATTTTGGTTAATATACACGCCGTTTGGTTCAAGCTGATTTAGCACTTCTTCATGGGTTCCCATCGTACAATACATGTAGGCTCCTCGAGTTACATAGGTTTCCTTTTTGCTTTCCGCCCTCCAAGGGGCGTTCATTAATTCACTTATCGTGCTTTGTTTTAAAAAGCTCGTGTAGATTTTATCCACTTTTCATTCACCTGCCATTAATAAGAATTCGTCTTACGTTTAAGCCATACAAGCTTGTCCGCAGCATTCCTTCCGCCACATCAAGTCGTACAACCAAGTAGGATTTGCGGTAATAATTCAGCTTGAACATGCTTAAGCCCTCAATAAGCTTTTCATCTACCGTAAAATGATCTATTTTCTCTGAATCCTCAGCATTGTTCTTGACATATTCTTGGTTACTACAAGGTACTTCCGTGAACTTTGGAAAATAATAATGTATCTGGCCATTACGCGCCATATCTATCACAATGACCTTCTTATGAGCTAAACCGCGCTCATATCGGTTCAGAATTTGGTATACTTCATCAGAAACAAGTAAGTCAGGCTTCTCCAAAATGCATCCATATTCCAATGCCTTAGACGAATCGACAAATACAACTTCCTCATCTTTGGCGAACTCATAACCCTGCTTCATTTGCTCTGAAAAAGTGATCATCCCATCCAAGCTGCCCAGCCTACGATCCTGCTCCAGGATAAAATATTCCAATCTGCTCACTCCTCTACCCAAACGATTGATTGCCGCTGGCTCTCAGATAGTGAGACTAGAGATTGATCGCGGCTTAACATCGTGCTTCCCGCCAGATCTGCTCCGGTAAAATCAGTTCCCTCCAGCAGAGCCCCTCTAAAATCACCAGCAATAACCGCATTTTGAAAACTCGCTGCTCGCAAATTAGCGCCTTGGAATTGGACGCCATGAATGCCAAACATGAGTCCATAGTTTTCGTTCATAACGTCACGGCCACCGGTAATTTCATCAAAACAAGCTCGCTCCAGGTTGCATTCTCGAAAGGAAGCATCGAACATGACGCTGCCGTAAAAATCAACTTCTGAGCAATCACACGATTCGAATTTGCTGTTTAATAAATAGCTGCTCTGTAAATGACTGCCTGAAAGCCTAACTCTCTCAAGTCTCGTGAAATTGAGCTGAATCCCCTCGTAATTGCCATTAGAAATATCTACATCCGCAATATGTTCATAGACATATTCATGTTCCATCTTTTTATCTAACCACTGTTTACAGGCAGTCGATGATTTTTGCCGGCTGTTGCAGCAATAAACGGATTCGCATAATTCAATGTCCCCGTACTCGCCTACACAGATTTCGAATTGCGTATCCTTAGCAAGCTCCTGGTAAGAGGGGAGGCTAATTAAACGATCCACAGCATGCCGCACGGCATGAACCATATACACGTGAAATGGGTCCACTTGTTCCCTTCTCCAGTAATCCAATGATTGCGGCGGAATAATTCCCATATACTCCTTCCGTTTGTTCTCACAAGCTTGACTCCAGTCATTAAAATAGTCATGAACCCACCTTGCCTCATATCTATAAGGTGAAATCTTAGTACTACCTAAAGTTTCGTGATCAAAAACTTCCAGCATATACTCCGCATGCCCCTCAAAAAGTCGGGTACGCAGCAATGATATTTTAATAACGCAGCATTTTTTCAATAGATCGAGGTTTTGCAGTTGAACAGCATACTGAAAGAATTCATCCATGATCGGGACTATGTCCGCTGCAATTTGATCCTTCTCCCGGCCAAAAAAATCATGCAAAGCTCTAATCTGTTCGTTTCTATATTTCAAAGCTTCCTGTGTGAATTGCTCCCATGCTTCAATCCGATTCATCACGACCTCCCGCAAAACAAATTATTCATCCATTAGAATTTCAACGCCTTTTAACTTAACTTGTCCTTGGTCAATCGTTATACCGGCCTTACCTTCCTTCGTAGACATATCGATTTGATTCCCAAGGAGCAGGATCGAATCAGACACCATCTCAATCTGCTTCCCGGTCTGAAGCTTTATCTTGCTGTTGCTGTTCAAAATAATCGTTCCTTCGTTGGTTAACGTGATGGACGCCCCGTTCTGAGCCCCAACGATCGTAATCTTGTCTTCCTCGAACATGATTTTCTGGCCTGTCTTGGTCAGGAAGAACTTCGTATCTGGGTTACGCATCAGATCTTCCTTCATATCTGCATCATAGTGAATAACAGGCTGCAGCATTTCCTGTTTGACCACTGTCGTGGTGGTATGGCTGCCTCCAGCATTCTGACCTCCGCTCTTCTGACCGCCTCCCCCTGCTTCGGAATCCTGAGGAAGCTTCTTCCGTACACTGCTGAGTGCGATACCTTCTGCCTCATTTGCACTTGGAAAATAAATACGTACATCATCGCCCATCTCCGGCATGACATACCACCCCGTCTGATCCTCCGAGGCATACATGGTCGAATAAGGAAACAGATAAGCGGTCTGTTGGTTCCAATCTTGATCGTATTCCAGCTTCACCTTGACCTCGTCACGAACCACAACAGCGACATTGCCTTGAATCGAGGCACCGATAATTTTGGTATTATAGACTCTCCGTTGATATCCGGCTCTTGGCAAGCAAAGTGTATATGTATGAGTTAGAACACCACGAGACATTTCAGTAAATACTTCAAACACGTGAAGCTGCTGATTTTTAAACGTGACTCTATCTCCCAATTCCAGCTCCTGATCCAATACAACCTCATAGCAGATGAAATCCTGCTCACTGAGACCGGACTCTTTAGGCTCTCCCGCATTCTTAAAAGCAAGCAAATCTTTGTACACCCGATAATGGGTCGCCTCAATTTGCCCTCGGTCGCTATGGTCAGGGATGCCAAGATAGAAACAAATGCTGTCGCGCGAAGCAATGGGAACAAGAGGAGCATGATACCAAGACGCCAAGCGCTTTAAGAACTGCCAGTCCGTCTCCTGATATTGCAATGTGAATCCACCTAGCGTACGCTGCTCAGACAACGTATTTCCGATATAAGCCCTCGGGTAAGGTTCGGCGATATGCCTCATCACTTGTTCAATCTGCTGCGATTTATCCTGAAAAGCACGGTTCTCCAGCTTAATATCCATGGCATACGTATGAGACACAGCCTCTGCCTCCAGCCAATAGACTTCCCGCTCTACCTTAATGTGCAGCTTGAGCACCATCCCGTGAAACAGCGTCTTTTTTGCGCTATTCTCATCGTAGTAGAGTAGTTCAACGGGGGTTTGCTCGTTCGCCATTCCCAAATATTGCTCTTCCATCTCTTCAGGAATAATGCCGCTGAAGGTTAATCTGGCATGATCATTTAACTTTTTCACCAGCTTCACGTCGTGCAGCTTCATCTCAAACGGAGCAATTTTCAAGGTATCATACGCAACGATCAAGTTTGCCATATACTTCATCTCCTTTGCTTACTTCTTTTCCTCGATTTGCAAATGCAAACTACCTTCCCTAATCCACAATCACCCGCTGGCTGCCGCCCGGAGTCATGCCGAGCCTGCCGCCACCGCCGCCGCGGACACCGTCCAAGATGCGGCTCAGATACTTGTGGATTTCCACATTCGTGTACTCCCTGCTGCTCATCCCGAGACGGCTGGTCATATAGTGCAAAATGACGTCCCGAGCGAGGGTTCCCTCGTTCATGCACATCATTGCAAACATGAAGTCCTGCGGATCGCCGCTTCCCTTGCGCGTCATTTCCTCCGCAAAGCAGCGGAGGACGACCGGGGACAAGGTACTTTTGCCGTAAGCCGCGTAGCGGACATGCAGGACATTCACGGTATTAAATTCAGTCGCCAGATCCCGGAAGCCCTGGTAGTCCTGGCGCAGCCGCGCGCCTTCCTTGAGCTTGAAGCGGCATAATTCCAGTTCGGAATCAGCCACCTCCAGCTGCTCATCAATCACGATCTCGCTGCGATACGTCCGCCAGTCGCTGTCCTCGTCACCAGCATGGAAACGAACCTTCAACGCAGCCTCCCGTCCCGTGGCGCGGTACTTGATGCTTACAGCATCTTTTAGCAAATATAGCCGCCCTTGATGCTTGACGATGCCGGGATGGACGATCAAGGAGTCTGCTCCGACCTCAACATGGGCACCCGAAATAATGCCGTCCGTATATTCGTGATAGTAGACATCCACAAATTCGCGGGGGAAATCCCGCAGATTTTCCAGCATCCCCGTCTTTAGAATCCGGCCCTTCTCAAACTTTGGTGCGATATGGTTAAACATTGCCTTCCCTCCTTCCGGCTGTGACGTTTGTACGACTCATCCTGTAATGTTCTTGAGCAGATGACCTATCAAGCTTGCTGCCCCTGCATATGAACGCCGTTCAAATACAGTTCAGGATTTCCTTTACTCAGCTCAAGTACTTTTTTATCAACGACATAGGTTTTTGCAATAATATCGTGAAGAGCCTGCTTCCTCTGGGTAAAGGCAGCCATGATATAACCGACATAGATCGTTAACATCGAGATTATCCGGCTCCAAAATCTTCCGCTAGCCCGCAAAAACGTTACACGCTCATAATTTTGATCCACGACAATGATGCCAAGCGCCTTTTTCCCAAAAGTCCCTTGCAGTTTGGAAGACTCCAATATTGCATAATACAGCCAAGGCAACAATATAGCGCTGCCCTTTTCAGCAAAACGACAAATACTGCGCCGTCCTCTCTCGAAGCCCAGTAAGTTAAATCCTGCTCCATTCCGACTATGCCAAGTTCTTCCCTCGCCTCGCGGAACACCTCCATCCGGCACCACGTTATTCCACATGAAAAAAAGCCTGTCCCTACTAAACAAAGTAGGAACAAGCTATTAGTACACCGTTATTGTTAATATTGTAATTACTGCTTTATATCCTGCAAAAGGTCTTCCTTAGCTGTATATACCTCCATCATAATTAATGCCCCAAGCTGAAATCCATTTATGAAAGTATTTGTTGCATATATCGACTCCGACTGATTGCGTAAATCGAGCATCGCTTCAAGTTGGTTGAAATCTTCGGAAGATAATTTCTCTTTCCACAATTCCATAGCCTCGGATAGCCTTCTGCTTATGCTACGATACTCAGGATTTTTTGGAACGACCTGCTCCTCCGGGCGGATATCGCCATAAAATAAGGCTTCGAGCATGCTTTTCATTCTTATCCTCCTTTCATATGGACTCAATACCTTGAAAGAACACATAATAGATTAAATGTGCAGTCTGCCCTTAGGCAATTGCGTTGAGACAGTGGCGAGTTCTTTTGCCATAGACATCGCTTCTTTTTTACTCACGACTATCCAACTTCCCGGTACTCCGCCTGACTCGTTTTTCGTTTATACTCAGTCATATCCGATTACAAATCACTCCCCTCTTATAATTACGAAATAATTTATAATTCCGCTATTTCGTAATGTCAATATTGCGTTATTGCGTCATACATCAATTTATTCTATGATTAATCGTTAGAGGGGGAGTGTTTTATGCATCTGACTATTCGGTTGAGTGAAATTTTAAAGGAACGTGGGATGACACAAAAGCAACTTTCAGAACTTACAGGTATACGACCTGCAGCAATTAGCGAAATCTGTAACAACCAAAGAACCTCAATAAATCGTGAACATATTGAAAAAATTGCTGAGTGCCTTGGAATACAGGATGTTAGAGATATTATCCGCCTTGAAAAATAAACTACTGCTTTAATTATCAGGCCGCCCGGATATAAGCGTCTAAATGGTTTTCACGATAATTCTTTATGCACTACTCCAAGAACGCCAGAACGCTTGAAAAAGCTTTCTGTGCATTATCAAAGCTATGAACCGTCCAACGAGCAGGGGAAGAGGTTGGAGGGAACTCTAATTATTTTCCTTAAGTAAAGCTCTCAATGCAGAGGTTTATTATTTCAGCGAGCTCTTTGTCCAAATAGCTGTCGCTTTGTCAGTTAAAGGAAAGAAATAAAGGTAATATATATCCGCGATTCTGTCCCCTATCGTGGCAACGTATTTTATAGTTTGGAGATATTTTAAAGAACATGACTAGACGAAGGTAATAAAAAACAGGTGTCTTTTTAACAGCCGCCCCTTGTATGTTTATATTGTTAGCAAATAGCGGCGGATAAAAAACAAACCACAACACGGACGGCTAGCTCGCATTGTGGCGTTGTTGGTTGTAATAGGATAATTTACAAACCCTGATGTCATTCTACATACAAAAGTAATTTACCTTCTATTCCCCTCTATCTTTAAAAAAATCTTCTTCTTCATAAGGATAATTCAATAGTTCTAGATTTTCTTCAGTCAAATACCATGTCCTATAATCTAAGTTACTATTAATTAACAAACGGCCCTTAACTCTTTTCAATAGAGGATACGTGGTGTCATCCTCAACAACCAAATCTAGATTGTTTAACCGCAATAGTTTTCCAATGACTTCGAGTAGTTTTACCCATCCGATATCAATAGTACGCGCTTTAAATTGAATACTAATAAAGACATTTGTATCTACACCATACGCTTCAAGATTCGCCTTCCGATAACGTTCTATGTATTCATCCTCTTCATCTAAATTAATACTTAGAGAAAAATAAGTGCAACTAATACTCACTTGTTGAGCATCAGACCAATCACTTACTTCCGCTTCATAATTTATTAATTCTACAAATAATACTTCGAATATCATATCGTAAAGCAACTTTCTCAAGTCTTCTCTGGGAAAATCAGAACCAACAGATAGCCAAAAATCCATTTACTCATACCTCCAGTACGTTCTAGTTACTTGACGACCTTCAATGATCAATAGTTCATTTAAATGTTTAAATTCCTCCCATTCTGGTCCAGTTCGAGGAATCTTTTCAGCACAATTCTTTACTCGTCCCTAGGTTGTAAACTTAAACAGGGAATTATGAAGGTGGCAACTATTCTACGATTGTTAACTGACGAGCAAGATATGTGAGTTCATTCCGCACTGAATGAGGTTTTTTTGAACAACCGCGCTTTGGTTACTTGAGATAAGCGGCAAATGAAAAAGAATACCACAATGGGCAGTTAGCTCGCATTGTGGCGTTGTTGGTTAAAGTAAAGGAAATTTACAAACTCTGATGTCTTTCTACAAGCAATGATGAATTACCTTCTATTCTCCTCTATCTTTAAAAAAGTCTTCTTCTTCATAAGGGTAATTCAATAGTTCCAGATTTTCTTTAGTCAAATACCATGTCCGATAGTTATCTAAATTAATATTTATAAGTAAACTCCCTTTAATTCTTTTTAATAATGGATATGAGGTATGATCCTCAACCACCATATCTTGATTGTTTAACTGCAATAACTTCTCAATTATTTCAAGGAATTTAAGCCATCCAATTTCGAAGTTACGCGATATAAATTGAATACTAATACGAACATTTGTATCCACACCATGATCTTCAAGATTCATTTCTCGAAAACGTTCTATATATTCATCCTCATCATCTAAATTAATACTCATGGAAAAATATGTACAGCCAATGCTCACGGTTTGAGTATTGGACCAATCCCATACTTCTGCCTCATAATTAATTAATTCCACAAAAAATACATTGCATAACATATCGTAGAGCAGTTTCCCCAATTCTTCTCTAGGCAAATTAGAACCAACTGATAACCTAAAGTCCATCTTACTCAAACCTCCAGTACGCTCTAGTTACTTGACGACCTTCAATAATTAGGAGTTCATTTAGGTATTTTAAATCCTTGTGTGTTTGACTAATTAGATTTTCAATAAGTTCAGCCCTTTTTTCAACAGGGTAATCATTTAAGTTTAACACTATTCGCCTAGCTTGTTCAGTAGTTTTATCTCTGAGTGTATCAAGAATGTTTCGTAGACTCGTACTTGTATTAGGGGCATAACAATCAAATACTTGCCCCTCTATTATGAAGTCTGGACTTTTTTTAGGAGCTATTCCATACCCGTTTCCATTGTCAAATTCGTCAAGCATTATTATACGATATCGTTGTTCTGCAAGTATATCAGCAGCTTCATTTTGCCTCGTTAATCCTCTATCACCTTTTGGTGGAATTTTAGCATAATTCCCCTCTGGTTTCCCACCTTTAGGTAATGATGGCTTAGTGATTACGGCATTTGGTCTGATTTTAGGTGTATAAGGAATATATTTAGGAGGATGTAGGTAGTACTCAGAACTAGTTTTCCAGTCCACATCTTATCGCCATATTTGGAACGGAAATACTCATCCCATTGTGATAATTAAAGCTGCATGCATACTTGTATTGTTTGGATATAGCGGCGGATAAAAAACAAACCACAACACGGGCGGTAGCTCGCATTGTGGTATTGTTGGTTATAAAGTTTCAGCGAAGTATCTAGAGATTTGTTTCATAGAGTATTCTTGTTTGGGAAAGGCGTATTCTGATTAAGTATTGAGAGTCTGTAAAATAGTTTGTGTAAACTCCAAAACCTATTAAAATGGAACTAATAGAAAGGTTGGGAGAATACATGGGACTTTGGACGAAACAACAGTTGCGCGACTTCATTAAAGAGAATAATCTGGTAACGGCACAGGATGCTCAAAACGCATTAAAGAACCTGTTTGCAGAAACAATCCAGGAGATGCTCGAAGCGGAGATGGAAACACATCTGGGCTATGCCAAGCACGACATCACGGCGAAAGCGACGTCAAACAGCCGTAATGGCAAAAGCAAGAAAACTGTCGTCAGTGAGTATGGTGAGCAAGAAATAATCGTACCCCGTGATCGCTTGGGCGAGTTTGAACCGCTTGTGGTGAAGAAGCATCAGTCCAATGTCACAGGCATTGAGGAACAGATCATTGCGCTTTACGCGAAGGGCGTCAGCACGCGTGAAATTCAAGATCATCTACAGCAGTTGTATGGCATCGAAGTCTCCCCGACACTGATCTCGAACGTGACGAACAAGGTTATCCCTATGGTTAAGGAATGGCAAAATCGGCCGCTACAGAGCGTATATGCCGTTGTCTTTCTCGACGCCATTCATTTCAAAGTGAAGCAAGACGGAGCTATTGTCAACAAGGCGGCTTACATGGTCATCGGCATCGATCTGGACGGGAATAAAGACGTCCTAGGCATGTGGATTGGCGAAAACGAGTCGGCCAAGTTCTGGCTCAATGTCTTGAACGAGTTAAAAAACCGCGGCGTACAAGACATTCTCATTACGTGTGTCGATAATCTAACCGGTTTCTCGCAAGCGATAAGCGCTTGTTATCCCGCTACAGAGATTCAGAAGTGCATCATCCATCAAATCCGTAATTCAACGCGCTACGTGTCCTACAAGGACTTGAAGAAGGTGACTGCCGATCTGAAGCCGATCTACAAAGCAGCAACCGAAGAAGCGGCGCTTGTGGAGCTAGATCGCTTTGAGGAGGAGTGGGGCAAAAAGTATCCTCTGATCGTCCGTTCTTGGCGCAACAACTGGAGCGAGCTCGCTACATTCTTCAAGTACCCGCCGGAAATTCGCAAGTTGATCTACACCACGAACATGATCGAGAGTTATCACCGTCAACTGCGCAAAGTGACGAAAGGCAAAAGCATCTTTCCGAGCGACGAGGCTCTCCTTAAAATGCTGTATTTATCCACAATGGACGTTGTACGGAAATGGACGGGCCGTGTTCAGAACTGGGGACAAATGCTGCTACAGTTTTCGGTTTTCTTCCCTGATCGCGTGGGTCAGCACTTGAGGTAGGGGGGCGGAGTCCCCCTCTAAGCATCACCCTCTACATTCGTTTACACAAAATTCTTGACAGACCCTATTCTGATTAAGTATTGACGTTAAATTTAACATGATAATTTTTTACATAATCTTTATCTTCTGACTAATTATTCTCATCTTAAAACCTTATAAGTCTAAGTCTATATGAGAAATAACCTTCCCATCAATAGTTTTTTGTGTAATTCGAATTAACTCTTTATTATCATCATATTCATAATATTCAACCATTGTCGGTTCATAATTGTTTTTCGGGTTTAGTGAAACTTCTTTAATTTCATTTCCCATCATATCATAATAAGTTTCACGAACGAAATTCAATTTCCCATTTTTAAACAAATGTCCTCTAACTTTATATCCTTCACTTGTAATTTCATGTACTCCCATAAAATCTGCTGATGCATTTCCATACTCTTTTAAATGCTTTTCTAGAAGTTCCTCAAAATTTATATCACTATTCTCGTATGTTACTACCTTTACTTTTCCATTTATTATTAGTTCTGTTTTTATTAGTTCATTGTTATTAGTATAGTATTCTTTGCTATATTCCTCATGTGTGTCAACACTCTCTTCGTTTATGAATTCCCCAATATCATTCCTATATTTTATTATATAACCCATTTTTATACCTCTTCCTAATTTATATATGGATACAGATCAAACTCCGAACCTTTTACAACAATAGATAAGTCAAACGGACTTTCGGTCAAATTCGTATGCTCAATTAGTTCATATAATTGTTGATTGAATGAAATATCATCTTCAATTCTATTAAAATAAAACGAATTAATTCTTCCTGATTCAACTTGCTTTTCTAAATCTCTAAGCAGCTTTTTTCTTGTAGATGGTTTCTTTATTCGATCTTTTAATCCTTCAACTATTTCGCTATATAACTTGTCAAACTCTTCTTTTTTAACAACAATAGCTATATCAACATCATTTGCATTAGGAGTTCTAACACTAGAACCTTGTATACGAATGTCATTTGTTGATATATTATACTTTTTCAACAAATCATTTAAATCGCCTTTAAATGATATATAATCTCCTATTGAATCAAATTTATATGGAAATTTACGTTTCATCACCACATTTACGTAGTTTTCCATTTGCTTAATTAATTCCTCGGCATTTATAGGTTTTTTTACCCTCGATGCTGTAAACATTAAATCTTCAATTGTTCTATCATCAAGCCCAAGTGCTTTACCTGAATTTATGATATCACTAATTTCTTTATCTTTAAATCTCAATTCAAATTGCTCATCGAATTCAATTCTTTTATTCAACCTATTAATAATATCTTCAAAATTCTTTTCTCTTTTTGCCACCTCATTCAAAAACCTAATACGACTCGCATCCGTTGCTGAATCCAACAATTTGGTCACGCCATGCTTGGCAAGAAGGGATAGATTAGCTGCAGCTAAAAACAGGCCTAGTTTATCAAGATCAGATTGATTTAATCCTAGCACCTCGGGATCGGTATAACCATACCCTTTCCCTAAATCGTCCAATTTCTCCAAGCTTACATACATTTGTCCTGCGGACCATAATACGTCCCCAACTATAAGTGACCAGATAATAATGGATGTTCCTGCGGACGGGATCGAAGCGACAGCCGCAATGAGCCCCGTTACCGCACCAAAAACCCCCATGAGTACGGAGCCATATTGACCCGCAATAACAATTCGCTCAAAATTGAATCGAGAGTAATATAACATTTCAGTCACGTTTTTACTGAAGTATTTCGTTAGCTCATCCTGTCCTTCTGCATCATTTGCAAAAAATCCGGATTGTTGCATTTCGCCAAAAACCTGTAAATACTGGTTAAAGGCTTCTGTGCGTTCCTCGTCGGTTTCGGCATTCTGCGCACGATAGGAGGCGCTCATGAGCTTATGGGTCTGACTATACCTTGTAACGTAGCTATTTTTGATTTTTGCCAGTTCTTCTTCACTTTTCTCTTCTGGTTTCGTCGCATTATCCTGCGGCTTTCCCCGAGTTAGGTACTTCACCTGCAGTTCATTCTGGTCTTTTTCTCCTAAACGAGCTTTCGCATTTTTGATGGCATGAGGGTCTTCATTCACTCTATCTCTTAACCCTGCCTTAATTTCTTCCCCGTTTACTTCAACTCGGACTAATTTGTTAGATGCCTTCTCCTTTTTCTCTTTCCACTTTTCTTGGTATATTTCTTGAACCAGAGCTTTATCCTGCTCAAATAACTCCTCTACGTACAACTCCTTCAATTCATCTTCCGTCAGCATATCCACAAACGGGATATCGACTTTGTTAAAATCGATTTTCTTGCTGCGTATGGCCACAAAGGCATTTGAGATGACCATAAATTGATCCTCTAGTATTTGCATCGCGATCATATTCTTCGCCGTAAACTTTATGGATCTTGGGAGTCTGGCTGCCGATTTGCTCTGATTCCTATCCTTCTCTTCTGCTTTCTCCTTTTGACTGAGCAGTTCCAATTGGTTAGCCACAGTGAGCAGTAAATCCTCAGTCGCTTCAACCTGAATATTTCCGCCTTCCAGGTTAATTTTCACCGTATCCTTCTCGAATAATACGCCATCTTCACCCAGCTCCATCTTGGTGTTCCCTGGGATGTGAAACACTTTGGTGGTTGGCTTTTGAAAGACCGTCCGCGATATCATCTCTTCACTTGCGCCACGTGACGAGTTGATTGCAATAGCCTTTTTCTCGATGCCGCTTGGAAAATAGACCTTAATCTTCGCCCCCTCATCGGGCAAGCTATGAAAGATATTATTCCCTTCCGCAGAATACGGAAACCACCAATTCCCGGCTTCATCATGCTGATCGTCAATATCCAGATGGACCTTGACCATGTTATTCGCCCGGTTGACGACCCTTCCTTCCAAGGCTACGCCCTGAATCGCCTGATTCACCTTAGACTTTCGCCGGATAGCTTTTCTTTGTACTAATACATATTCATATTGAATACTTCCTTGCTCATATGTAATAACTGATTCATGAATAACCCAAATCTGCCGCTTAAAGCCGACGTTATCTCCAACTTGATAGTAGAGCTTGGACTTCACACGGTATTGAATACAATCGGCCATGAGCAGATGAAGCGTTGCATCGCCGGCTGCTTGCGATTGATAACTCAAATAACTTCCCATATCCTGCACCATGGTATAGCTATAAGCCTTCATATCCTTGCCCCACGAGTAATCAGGAACACCAAAATAAATTCTGGGTGCATCCATGACCAAATCCGGAAGAATAACCGTTCCAACTCGGGAAGCCAAACGCTTCATGAACTGCCAATTCGTCTCCTGGTACTGGACGATGAATTCACCAATGACGGCATCAGGATCCGTAGCTTCATTTTGCGCATCACCTTTGGGATGTCCTTGTACTAACTGCTTTATTACATGGGTGTAGGTAGCCCCCTTATTTTGAAAAGAACGGCTTTCGGGATGAATGTCAAGTTCATAGGAACGAGATATTCCTTCTACGACAACATAATAAATCCCGTCTTCAACGACCATCTCCAACTGATAAATTCCCCCGGCAAACCAGTACTCTTTACCGGCTTCATTTTCGTTTTGGATTAAAATCGTATCTTCCAAACTCCCCTGAAACAAGCACGCATGCGCCTGCTCTTCCGTCATTCGAACGGTAAAATAACAACGTGCATGGTCATTAAATTGATGGACAATCTTTAACCGCTCAATGCCTTGATGATCATAGGGCCATAGTACTTGGAAGCCGTCACCTTGATACCAAACTCCCCCCATTTTTATTCACCGTCCCTATCCCTGCTTTAAATTGTGCTCTACAAATTCAAAGGGCGGCATGTCCATCCCATTCGACAGAAAACCAATTTCCCCCCCGTAAGCACAAGTCAAGCAGGATTTACTTGTTAGTGCGGGTACTCCATTGATAAACAACGTCTCACTCCCATTTTTCCAGCGTAGTCCGTCAAAATAATCCATAATAGCGTCTTTTGCAGCCTCCGCCTTTTCGCCTCCCATTAACGATTGGGCCATCGCACTACCTTTCAGTGGATTGGCTGAGCTGGAAATAAGCTTAGGGACGCAAGGAAATGTCTTGTTTTCCAAATTGGGATTCGCACCTGATGGTGGCTGATCCGGATCAAAATCATACGAGAATTCCCGATGCATTACTGTCGGGTTATACGTCGTTTCATACAGTTTAGATGGATGCGCATCAGCCCTACAAAAACCAAACGAATGAATATTCCCATCGATCACCGTCCCCGGTTCCTCAAAACCATTATCGAGATAACTTCCTTCATGAGCTACGCTAGTCGATACTTTACAATCATTCACCGTCATAATCGGATTCTTATTGATATAAAAACCATTGACCTTAGGCTGATTTAATACATCCTCATGAGTCCCTTTCGTACAATACATAAAGGCTCCGCGCGTAATGTAAGTTTCTCTTTGCCGCCAATCGGTGTTCATTAATTCATCTACTAAAGATTTTTTCAACATTGTCCCAAATATCCCGGTATTCGGTAAACTTTCACTCATGTTCTACACCCGCTTCCGTTAAAATTCGTTGTATTTTTAATCCATATAAACTAGTTCGAAGCAATGCTTCGGCTACATCCAGACGTACAACCAGGGATGGCCGTATAAGGCTTTTAATTCTAAAAATCGGCTGATTCTCTACCGGTTCCTCATTAATCACCAGTTTCTTCACAAATCCTTTTTCAATCATGGAATGTGTTAATGAAATACAATCGATTTCAGGGAGATCCAACATATAATAGGTATCCTGGGAGTAAGTGCTCGGATTTAATACTTGAACGGTCTTGGATTTCATATCGGGTGCAAACCTGGAAAATATTTGGTGAATTTCGTCTGAGACAAGAAATACAGGATGCTCTATAATGCAGCTATATCCTTGTTTTCTTCCAGGCTTCACGACGGCCGTCTGAAAATCCTCGGCATGCTCGAATCCCTGAACCACCTGTTCTGGAAATGTGATACTGCCTCCAATCGCTTCAAGACGTTGATCATGCTCCAAACTAAAATACTCCAAGGCTATGCTCCTCCTCTTCTATCCATCGAATGCTCTGGCGTTGAGATTCATCTAAGGAAACCAAGTTCATATCACGCTTAAACATACAGCTTCCCGTCATATCCGCTCCCGAAAAATCCACTTCATTTAAAATGGCGCCTCTAAAATCTCCAGCCACTTGTGCGTTACGAAAGCTGGCATCGGTGAGGTTGGCTCCCTGGAACAACATTCCCCGTACTCCGAATACAACAGCATGCTGCTCGTTCATGAGATCACGGCTGGCGAGAATATGATCAAACCTTGCATTTTTCAGACTACAATGACGAAAATCCGCATCTATTAATACACTGTGCCGAAAATCAACCTGATCAGATGAACATCGTTCAAATCGCGTACCAAGCAAATAGCTGTTCTGCATGTTACTTCTGGTGAAATCAACATCCTCAAATCGCGCATAGTTTAAATTAATCCCTTGATAATTTCCGAGTGATAGATTTACCCCTGCGATGTGCTCATGAACATATTGATGCTCCAGCAAATTTTCCAGCCATCCTTTACAAGTGATCGATGACCGCATGATTTTATTCAACCGATACACAGATTCAGAGACGTTAGCATCACGATACTCGCCTACACGAATGTCAAATTGCTTTCCTTTCACCATATTTTGAAAAGAAGTAAGTTCCACCGCTTGATCCATTGCATAACGCACAGCATGCACCATATAAAGATGAAAGGGATTCACTTGCTCGTTCATCCAGGCTTCCAGTCCGCAAATTTCAACTTTCCCGGCATATTTACGACGCTGCTCCTCACAATGCTGCTGCCACTCGGCCATGTACTTGAATATCCATCCTGCCTGATAACGATATGATGTGGTTTGTGCACAATCTATAGTTTGCTCGTCGTAAGCTTCCAACATATAGACCGGCTCTCCGTCAAGAATGCTCGTCCTTAATAGCGAGATGCGAATTCCAAGGCATTCCTGCATCTTCTCATTCATCTGGTGCTGACAGACCTCATGGCACAACTGATCAAAAATAGGCAAGAACGTTTGCGTTATCTCATCTATATGCTCCAGGTAATAGCGATGCAGCTCCAGAATGTACTGTAATCGGTAAGGCAGGACATCTTCTCCGACAAAACGAGCCCACGCTTCTTGCTGGTTCATAGAAAACCGCCTCTTTCGCTTTATTTATCCATCAGTACTTCTACGCCCTTAATAAGCACTTGCCCTTCATCGATCTTTAAGCTTCCCAAGCCTTGTTCAGTACTCATCTCAATCTGGTTGGCTACCATCATAATCGTTTCTCCCATCATTTCAATTCGTCCGTTTGTTTGCAAAGTCAGCTTATTAGTACTGTCAAGTAAAATCGTTCCTGCATTTGTCAACGTAATGGATGCTCCCCCGCCGCTGGAAATCACAATTCGATCCGACTTAAAAGTGATTTTCTGACCTGTTGAAGTCAGTATATATTTTGTATCGGGATCAGCTTGCAAATCTTCCTTTGCCTCCTGATCATAATGAATGATCGGTTGAAGATTCTCTTGCTTAACGACGGTTGTATGAATTGTTCTTGTCTGTCCTTGTGATGAAGAATTTGAACCAGCCTCTTGTGGCAGCCTTTTCCGCACAGAACTAATAGCGATGCCATCTCCTTCCATGGCACTCGGGAAATTAATCCGTATATCATCGCCCACTTCCGGCATAGCATACCATCCCGTTTGATCTTCGGAAGCATACATCGTGGAATAAGGAAATAAATGAGCCTTTCCTAAGTTCCACTCATGGTCATAATCCAACTTTACCTTGACTTGGTCCCGTACTACTGCGGCTACTTTGCCTTGAATGGAAGCTCCAACTATTTTTGTGTTATATTGGATCTTTTGATAACCCGCTTTCCATTGACAGAGTACATAGGTATGAGTCAACACGCCGCGATTCATTTCCGTATTCACTTCAAACACATGAAGCTTTTGACTTTTAAAGGTCACTTGATCTCCAAGCTCCAGCACTTGATCCATGACGACCTCATAACAAATAAAATCTTGCTCCCTCAGCCCCGTTTGTTTAGGCTCACCTAAACTCTTAAACGTCTTCAAATCTTTATACACCCTATAATGGGTAGCCTCGATCTCTCCATAATCCTGATAATCCGGAATACCTAGATAGACAGCAATACTATCCCTCGAAGCTAACGTGATCAGAGGAGCATGATAGTGAGAAGCCATCCTCTTCATAAACTGCCAGTCCGTCTCCTGATATTGCAGTGTAAAATGACCTAACTCTTTCGGCTCAGAGTATGTGTTATTAATCATGGCATTATAAGGCGCGGAGACTTCCTTTAATACCTTTTCAATAGTCATCGTTTTATCCTGAAAAGCGCGGTTTACTAGCCCAATGTCCATATCATAGGAGTGGGATATCGCTTCGGCCTCCAGCCAATATATCCCTTTTTCCACCTTTACATGGAGTTTCAACACTTTACCATGGAACAGGGTTTTGTTATTGCCATTTTCGTCAACATGCATCAGTTCAACCACCGTTTGTTGGCTGGCCATCATGATGTACTGTTCTTCTTTTTCTTCAGGAATAATGCCTGTAAAGGTCAATCCACCATGGTCATTCACCCTTTTAATTAGCTTCACTTCGTGAATCCTCATTTCAAAAGGGGCAATTTTCAGAGTGTTGTAAGTGACCGAGGTTAATGCCATAAATTCCACTTCCTTTCACGTGAGTTATTTATATACCATCCCTAATCCACAATCACCCGCTGGCTACCGCCCGGGGTCATGCCCAGCCTGCCGCCACCGCCGCCGCGGACACCGTCCAAGATGCGGCTCAGATACTTGTGGATTTCCACATTCGTGTACTCCCTGCTGCTCATCCCGAGACGGCTGGTCATATAGTGCAAAATGACGTCCCGAGCGAGGGTTCCCTCGTTCATGCACATCATCGCAAACATGAAGTCCTGCGGATCGCCGCTTCCCTTGCGCGTCATTTCCTCTGCGAAGCAGCGCAGGATAACCGGGGACAAGGTGCTTTTGCCGTAAGCCGCGTAGCGGACATGCAGGACATTCACGGTATTAAATTCAGTCGCCAGATCCCGGAAGCCCTGGTAGTCCTGGCGCAGCCGCGCGCCTTCCTTGAGCTTGAAGCGGCATAATTCCAGTTCGGAATCAGCCACCTCCAGCTGCTCATCAATCACGATCTCGCTGCGATACGTCCGCCAGTCGCTGTCCTCGTCACCAGCATGAAAACGAACCTTCAACGCAGCCTCCCGTCCCGTGGCGCGGTACTTGATGCTTACAGCATCTTTTAGCAAATATAGCCGCCCTTGATGCTTGACGATGCCGGGATGGACGATCAAGGAGTCTGCTCCGACCTCAACATGGGCACCCGAAATAATGCCGTCCGTATATTCGTGATAGTAGACATCCACAAATTCGCGGGGGAAATCCCGCAGATTTTCCAGCATCGCCGTCTTTAGAATCCGGCCCTTCTCAAACTTCGGTGCGATATGGTTAAACATTGCCTTCCCTCCTTCCGGCTGTGACGTTTGTACGACTCTCCTGGTTAAAGCTCTGTCCCCACTCCTTGCACATCACACATGCTGGCCTTCCATATGAACTCCCTGCTGATCCACTGGAGGATAATATCTGCTCAGTTCGAGTCCTGCCTTATTTACGACATAAGTCTTTGCAATCAGATCGTGGAGGGCCTGCTTCTTCTTAGTAAAGGCGGCCATAATATAACCCACATGGAGCGTTAGATAGGATAGAATCCGGCTCCAAAACCTGCCACTCGCCCGTCCAAACGATACACGTTCGAAATTTTGATCTACAACAATAATGCCCAGTGCTTTTTTACCGAAGGTTCCCTGCAGCTTCGAAGACTCCAAAATCGCATAATACAACCAAGGCAGCAATATCCCGCTGGCCATTGTCAGCAAAACAACAAATACTGCACCGTCCTCTCTCGAAGCCCAGTACGTTAAATCCTGCTCCATTACGACTATGCCCAAGTTCCTTGAACGCCTCGCGGAACACCTCGATCCGCACGTTATTCCTCATGAAAAAAAGCCTGTTCCCTACTGAACGAGGTAGGAACAAGCTATTAGTACACCGTTATTGTTAATATTGTAATTACTTTATATCCTGCAGAAGGTCTTCCTTAGCCGTATATACCTCCATCATAACTAGTGCGCCAAGCTGAAACCCATTTATGAAAGTATTTGTGGCATATATCGACTCCGACTGACTGCGTAAATCGAGCATTGCTTCAAGTTGGTTGAAATCTTCGGAAGATAGTTTCTCTTTCCACAATTCCATACCTTCGGATAGCCTTCTGTTTATACTACGATACTCAGGATTTCTTGGAATGACCTGCTCTTCCGGGCGGATATCGCCATAAAATAAGGCTTCCAGCATACTTTTCATTTTTATCTTCCTTTCGTACTGGATTATACGTTAAAAGAACACATGATAAATTAAATGTGTAGTCTGCCCCTTAGGCAGCTGCGTTGGACAGTGGCGAGTTCTTTTGCCATAGACTTCGCTTCCCTTTTTACTCCCGATTATCCAACTTCCCGATACTCCGCCTGACAATCTCGTTTTTCGTAACCTTATCTTTGTGTCGAAACTCAGTAAAATCCACTAACATTTCATATCCTTTCCCCTCCCGTAATTACGTTATAACGTTATTTAGTAATTATAGCAATAAACCAATTATAATTCCGTTATTTCGTAATGTCAACATTGCGTTATTGCGTCATACATCAATTTATTCTATGATTAATCGTTAGAGGGGGAGTGTTTTATGCATCTGACTATTCGGTTGAGTGAAGTTTTAAAGGAACGTGGAATGACACAAAAGCAACTTTCAGAACTTACAGGCATCCGACCTGCGGCAATTAGCGAAATCTGCAACAACCAGAGAACCTCAATAAATCGTGAACATATTGAAAAAATTGCTGATTGCCTCGGCATTCACGATGTTAGAGATATTATCCGCCTTGAAAAATAAACTACTGCTTTAATTATCACGCCGCTCGGATATATGCTTCGTAGAGCCACCACGACAATTCATTTATGTACAAGAAATAACACCAGAACGCCTGAAAAGCTTTCTGTACATCCTCAAAGTCACTGAAAAACGCTACGGAGGGGCGGCAGAAGTTGCCGAGAATGGTATCTCCCAAAGAGAGATTGCCCAGAAAATGTGGGTTCTCAACTCTACTATTAACCATCTATGTTCTGATTCCTCTGATAGAGTTTATATTCGCACATGCTAAAAAGACTCATTCCTACTCCATAGTTCAAGTGGGAATGAGCTTTTGAAAGGTTTCAAAGGTTTGAATGTTTTATGTAGTGATCGTGTTGCCTGAGTTGTAAAGCTTCTTACTAATGGTTATTTTATAATGATTACATAAACCCTACTCTATTATACTAATGTAATCTTCGCTTTTAATTTCCTCATATTTAATTGTCATTCCCGGAGTTCCCTCTAAAAGCGAGGCAATATACCTAGTTATATCAATATCAATTTCATCAGCATCATCCGGTTCATTGTTACTTGGATGGGAATTAATTTCCAAAAAAATAACCCTTTTCCCCTCCATACCCTTTTATAGCTATTTCAAAACCTAAAATATTTGAGCTAATGTAAATTGCGGGAACTTCCTCATATATATAATCTTCCAGTCCTTCAAATGGTATATTTCCAGCAATTTTACTAGAAATAACTTTTGCTAAATCTACGATATTACTTTCTGAAATTACTGGTAAAGAACAAGAAAAGTACGGATACTTTTTCATGTTTAACACACTCCTAATCTATTATTTGATTACCCGACTTAATAATTTCCTCAAATTCCTTTTGAGTGTATATTCTAAATGTAAATTTATCAGGTCTCCCCTTTTTGTCCACCCTTCTTAAACCTTCTAAAAAGTCTTTAAGCGTTTTATCTATTTCTTTTTGCAAGCTTCTAATCTCTTTAATTTTTGTTCCTGCTCTCCAAGGGCAGGGCCATTTGTTGGGAACATCAACGTCCCCTAAGTAACTAACATATTTTTCCTCAAAAAAACCTTAACCACTTTCTGTTGTCTTTTTATCTATTGTCTTTTCGTATATGTATACAAAAAAAGACTTATTCCCCCCAATTGTTCAGGTTAGAACAAGCCTTTTATCATGTAATAGGTTAATCGAGTTATTTAGTTGACGCTCCCTCTATGAGAAGCCCCATTATGGTTCTACATACACAATATCCTTAAGTGATCCTCATATTCTTTTTTTGAAAAAGTGTTCATAAACAAGAGTTTAGGGTCTGTCAAGAATTTTGTGTAAACGAATGTAGAGGGTGATGCTTAGAGGGGGACTCCGCCCCCCCTACCTCAAGTGCTGACCCACGCGATCAGGGAAGAAAACCGAAAACTGTAGCAGCATTTGTCCCCAGTTCTGAACACGGCCCGTCCATTTCCGTACAACGTCCATTGTGGATAAATACAGCATTTTAAGGAGAGCCTCGTCGCTCGGAAAGATGCTTTTGCCTTTCGTCACTTTGCGCAGTTGACGGTGATAACTCTCGATCATGTTCGTGGTGTAGATCAACTTGCGAATTTCCGGCGGGTACTTGAAGAATGTAGCGAGCTCGCTCCAGTTGTTGCGCCAAGAACGGACGATCAGAGGATACTTTTTGCCCCACTCCTCCTCAAAGCGATCTAGCTCCACAAGCGCCGCTTCTTCGGTTGCTGCTTTGTAGATCGGCTTCAGATCGGCAGTCACCTTCTTCAAGTCCTTGTAGGACACGTAGCGCGTTGAATTACGGATTTGATGGATGATGCACTTCTGAATCTCTGTAGCGGGATAACAAGCGCTTATCGCTTGCGAGAAACCGGTTAGATTATCGACACACGTAATGAGAATGTCTTGTACGCCGCGGTTTTTTAACTCGTTCAAGACATTGAGCCAGAACTTGGCCGACTCGTTTTCGCCAATCCACATGCCTAGGACGTCTTTATTCCCGTCCAGATCGATGCCGATGACCATGTAAGCCGCCTTGTTGACCATAGCTCCGTCTTGCTTCACTTTGAAATGAATGGCGTCGAGAAAGACAACGGCATATACGCTCTGTAGCGGCCGATTTTGCCATTCCTTAACCATAGGGATAACCTTGTTCGTCACGTTCGAGATCAGTGTCGGGGAGACTTCGATGCCATACAACTGCTGTAGATGATCTTGAATTTCACGCGTGCTGACGCCCTTCGCGTAAAGCGCAATGATCTGTTCCTCAATGCCTGTGACATTGGACTGATGCTTCTTCACCACAAGCGGTTCAAACTCGCCCAAGCGATCACGGGGTACGATTATTTCTTGCTCACCATACTCACTGACGACAGTTTTCTTGCTTTTGCCATTACGGCTGTTTGACGTCGCTTTCGCCGTGATGTCGTGCTTGGCATAGCCTAGATGTGTTTCCATCTCCGCTTCGAGCATCTCCTGGATTGTTTCTGCAAACAGGTTCTTTAATGCGTTTTGAGCATCCTGTGCCGTTACCAGATTATTCTCTTTAATGAAGTCGCGCAACTGTTGTTTCGTCCAAAGTCCCATGTATTCTCCCAACCTTTCTATTAGTTCCATTTTAATAGGTTTTGGAGTTTACACAAACTATTTTACAGACTCCAATTGAAGATGACATCTTAATTCTTAACAACCTTCTGTCTAATCACTTTCACTATTAATAATATCAAGAACCTCTATAATATTTACTCTAAGCTGTGCCTTATCATCATTTAGGTACTGACGGTATCCATCTATCCCTCTGCGAATAATAGAAAACATAACTGGATGATATTCTTCATCCGTTGAGTTAATTAATTCCTGAGTAAAATCCTCTGCTTGATCCTCACTATAATTAAATCTTGCAACTAAAAGACTATGAGTTATAGAGTGTGCTTGCAAAGGGGGGATATCTCTTTCGAAAACAATTCCATTTATGATACCAAAACAAAAAGTTGCAAGTATTTGCCTTTCAAGCTCAGTTGTATCATCAAACTGCTTGTTAAGTAACATAAATATCTCAGATGTAATTTCTGCAACTTTACCTTTTGTATCTTCAATTATTTGTTTTTCTTCTTCACTCAACTCATAAAAATTAGACATAATCATACCTCATTCACCAAAAAGTTTAATATACAATTAACTTTCCATTAGGCCAACTTCCTTTCCATCCACATGGAAAGTTACCTGATTCATATACTTTAAATAACTCCATAAAAAAGGCTGGCTGTCGTTCGTTTCGATAATTATTTTCCATTAATGCACCAATAATATCCCACTTAACATTATTTAGCAAAGATTGCGGAAGTTTGTTATCGTTTAAATAGTTAGTAACATTAGGAACTACTAATTTGTCAATAATGTCTCTACCTTCCTTAGCATACTTGTTCCATTCCTTATATCTTTTAGGATGATTAATTAACAAGTATTCTGACAATTCATTATCCACTTCTTGGGTAATTTGCTCCCAATACTTCCCATCAGATTGTTTTAATGCCTTTTTCCAATTTTCAACAGTGGTATATTCAAAACTTATTTTCGCTTCAGGTAGTTTACCACAATTAGCAAACCAATTTATTTTTGTAATTCTACTGATAAACTGCTCATCCATATGCGTACTCCTTTCACAATCTAATTATTTAAATAAATACTTTTTCAAACTATTCATTGGCCCTGGTATCCTTGGTACTGGCATATCAGCCGTTAATCCAAAAGCTCTTCTTTGTTTTATGGCTTCCCTAACAGCGTAAAATGCATTTTCTTTCGATAACCCTGCATCTTGAAGAGATTGATAAAGAGCTTTTGTATATTCACCACAAGTAGGTTTCTCTTTATACCTAGTACCGCCTTTACGAAATTGAGACCAAAATTCCTCTAATGATTTGTGTGCATTAAAATGCGGGGTTCCTACATCTTTAAAAGCATTTCCTTCTAATTTAATCGCCAATCCTTTATTTTTAGGAATTACACTTCTAAATGCTGCATCTTGATTTAAATGATGAGCCTGTCCTTTTATTGATTTATCTTTTTTAAGCTTACCATATTCATCAACAACTATCTTATCAGGATCAGCAGCCCCTCCTATTTTCTTCTCCGCCTCCTCCTTAATCTCCTTCATAGCCTGTTCAAAATTTATCTGCACTTCAGTTCGTTTAGGAACTTGATCAGGCATCCATTTCTCGAAGAAGCTAACATTTGGCGACGGGATACCATATGCCAGTGCTGGCTGTCTCACCGCAAACATTTGAGCAAATTGACTGCCTGCTTCCGCTAAGTCCTTTAGGCTCTCTTTAAAGCCTTCTTCTACGCTCTTAACTCCTTGTTTTAGCCATGCTGTAGAAGCACCCACTGCATTTTGGACGAGCTCATTTGCTTTCTGGAATCCTTTTTTCCCTGCATTCCCGATACCTTTCAGAACTCTCGCATCGAATAATCCAGCGGTTATGCCACCAATCCCTGCGTCCATGAGTAATGTACCAAAACTAAATCCATTACCCTCCATACTCTGGCGCATAATACTTTCAAAAGTATTCGTTGTTGCGCCGAAGGCCATTTTTCCACCAATGGTCGCCATAGCTCCAAACGGGCCAAAAACAGCTCCGGATACAGCCCCAATGACGGATTCTCTATAGGCCGTCTGCATATAATCCTTCATATCACTGACTTCGCCTCTGATGATATCCGAAACGGCCATACTGGCCACGGCAGCGGTTCCGGCTATTGCAGCCCCGGCAGCCACGGCTCCAATGACAACGGCTCCAGCTCCTAAAGTGGCCACACACAGCACAGCTACCGCCGTGACCGCTGCCACCACAGCCAGTCCCGCCACCACATTCTTAAAGAGCTTGCCCCAGCTAAACTTCTTCTCTTCTTCCTTCGGCGGCGTATAAGTCTGGATCTCATCGTTATACTTCGGATAGCTAGTCCGGTCGGCACCGTCCAGCTTGACCTGGCTTCCGAGTAGGTGATACTCACTTTCAACCGTAAATCCGCTCAGCTTGCTTAATTTCTTGGCCAGGATCATGTTCGGGGTGCGGAATACCACACGTTTCGGAGTGTACAGTGAAATATCCTCACCCGCGTTCATCGTCAGCTTCCGGTGGCTTGTCAGGATGACGCCTGCCGTATCATCAAAACTAATCATGAGCGGCTCTTTGGAACCACTGACCACATTAATCGCTGTCGGCGTAATTTCTAGCTCGCTACCGTGCTCTGTGCCAAAGTATCTGTTATTGGGATCGCCTGTCTTGCTGCAATCCTCTCCGTTCGTCCGGACACAGCCAATGACCTTGGCCTTGCTTCCTGCATCATCTGGAAAGTACAGGCTTGCACTCGTTCCCTTCTGGGGCATCGAATACATGACACTGCCCGTAGGCGGGGCAAAGGGAAACCAATAGGCCGATGCGGGCGACTGCTCCTGATCAATCTCCAAATGCAGCTTAACCTGCTGACCTTGGACATCTAACACCTTCCCGTTCATCGAGACACCGACTAACTTGGAATTATGTATCCGATTTTGACGTATGCCATCTCTTCTCGATAAACGGTAATTATAGATCAGTTGGCCCTGATCCATGGCGGCTTTCATTTCACTAATCACCATCGGTTTATCTCGGAACAGAACCTCATCGCCGATGGCGTAACGTATGCCGCTTTGAATCTCGTATGTAAAAAAATCGGTATGATGCACCGAGGCATATCCTGACTTAGCCTCTTGATACGCTAGTAAATCTTTGCTTGCCGTATACGGCAAATCATCGGGAAGCTGGATGCTATTCCTGTTTGGCACGCCGATGTACATCCGTGGTTTGGCTTCGTAAATATCACTGAACACCACGCTTTGCAAATGACTGGCCATCCGTTTGAGGAACTCCCAGTCCGTCTCGTCATACTGGATGATCGGCTCGCCAATAGGCTCAT
Organism: Paenibacillus lentus; assembly: GCF_003931855.1. Classification (NCBI taxonomy): domain Bacteria; kingdom Bacillati; phylum Bacillota; class Bacilli; order Caryophanales; family Paenibacillaceae; genus Paenibacillus; species Paenibacillus lentus. Next base: position 4,991,056 of record NZ_CP034248.1, read on the forward strand.
TTTCACCCACTAGTTGAATTACATCGTACCCGGCATAAGCTTTCAATACGCTTTTGACGAGTTCGCCGTAGGTCATGTTTTTATTTTGGAAGGATCGGCGTCTCTTCTGGGCATCCAGCCGACTTGTGCCGGAAATGACTTCCAGCTCTATACTGTAAATCCCGTTGTGATGCTTGGTTTGTACGTTGGCAATGAGTCCGCTAAAGATCTTGGTTTCCCCGTCAAATACCTGAACCTGGTCATCCGTCGACGCTTTGAGTACGGCGTTAACCTGCTCTTGCTCATCGAGAAGGCCACGAATGAATAATCGCCCATGCTCGTTCGGCTTCCATTCCATTTGAATGTCTTGAACTACCTTGATTCGGTATGGTGATGTTACGCTTATGTTTTCAAAACCTATCATATCTACTAGCCTCCGATCGCATAACTTTTCATGCTGTCCGGTCGCCTCCGCGTATGCTCTTTCATATTTGGCATATCATCCTACTCCTCTTCATGCTGACCACTACTGTTAAAGCGAATCACCCCGCCTAAGGAGCAGTGCAGTTCTGACTCCGTGGTCAGTGCCGATTTCCCTTCTACCTTTGCCTGCTCTTTGGTTTTCTCCCATTTGCTTCCGGCTAACAGAGCTAACAGACATGGCTTCCCCTGGATTTCCTGGCCATCCATCGAGATGAGGTATACCGTCTCGCCACTCTGATTTTCCGGACTGCTGCAGATCCCAAAATTCGAAATATTTACTTCGGGGATACAATCCGATTCGTTCATCATCGGCTTACCATTAACATAGGCCCCGTGGCTATTCGGCAAATTCAGTTTCCGTAAATGTGATCCACAATCGCAAAAAATATTAGCGCCACGTACAACGTACTCATACTTATCCATTCGTTCACGCCCTTCCCCAGCTTTCGTTCCATCACTCCACGAGAACTTTCTTTAAGCTAACCCCGATCATATCTCGGCGGAGTATGCTCTCAGCTACATCTAAGCGGACAATGATTAGAGGTTGCTCGCTTTCCTGCACGCGGAAAATTCGTTTCTTCGCCACCTTCTCCCCTTGAAGCACCAGCTTCTTAATGACGCTTCGATCCGCATTAAACTCACTGCTTGGACTTAGAGCTTCGACTTCCTCAAAAAAAGGTAGGAAGTAAAGACTTTGCTTCTTATTAAATTGATCCATCAGAGGAATATGCTTAAAAATACATTCCGGCTCGTACATGGCGATCAATTTCTTCAACTTCTCGGACATCAAGTAAAGCTGATTGCTTAATAGATCCAAGTACTCTGTATCGGTAGATGCCTTAACCTGAAAAATCGTCGTATCTGCAATTTGATGAGAACGTAAGCGATTCATATGCCGAATATCGATTTTTTGCCGAATATTTTGTAAGACTGGCGTGTCGGTATAGCGTTCATCCTGCTGCATCACAAAGTAATCCATGACATCCCTCCTCCGTTCACTGCTCGGCCATGATTTCTTCTGGTTCGGCTTCCGGCTGGCCATAGAGCAGCTCACTGCGATCCCGGTATTCCCCGGCCAAAATGCAAATATTCGGTTTCTTGACCAGTTGGTTGTAGCCCTCGCACTCTAAAATAGAAGGAATCATACTTCTCATAAACTCGATAGTGAACAAATGATATCTTATGGCTTCAATTTGCAAGATTCGTTCAATATCCATCGTTGATATTTTCCGGGCATAGCTTGTTTTTACAGCTTCCAACTCCCGCATTCTCTGAAATAAAGGATCGAAAATAAAATCGGCCTGCCAGTGAGATGAACACTCTACGGGATCAAGAAACCAGCGCTCATCATGAATATCGATGCGATAACTAGCTTTATGCTCCATTAAGCTTGTCCGCAGCAAAGAGAGATAAATATATTGAATATCTCCCTTCACCCCTGCTTCTTGAAGCTCGGCCGCCTTTTTACACGCTGTATCCACAGATCTCACAAATTCCGCTATCGTAGTATCTTGATTCTGGATATAGCTCTCAGAAATGATATCCAAGTCGCCCTGCCAGCGATCAAACACATGATGTTCCAAAAAATGACCCAACGCCTCTTCACGACTCATGACAGAACTCATTCGATATTCACCCTGCCCCCGCTAAGCGTTACCTCATCTTCCACTTTAAGCGAAGCATTCCCTTGCACGAATTCAATGCCTGACTCCCCTTGGATAAGAATCTTGGCACCGCCGTTAATTTCGATATCCTCCATGGCCGACAGGGAAATCTTCTTGTCGCTGTTAATTTCGATCCCCCCATCGTCGGTGAGTTTCATCAGCAATTGGCCACCGCCAATAATTTCAACCGCTCCGGGTTTAAACACAATTTCTTTGCCATATTTGGTACTGATGCTCTTCACTGACGGGTCGCTTCGTTTCTCTGGATTAGAAGAGTCAGTATCTACCGAGCTCGCGGCAAAAGCGTTTTTCTCTTGTTCATCCGGAAAATAAAGCCGCACCTCATCCCCTTTTTCCGGCATGCAGTACCAGCCGCTCCCATCCGGGGATGAATAAACCGTGGAATAAGGAAACCACATGGCTTCATTCACAGGCTGATCCTGATCAATATGCAGCTTCACCCTGACCTTATCCTTTGCCACATCAAGGATCGTTCCAAATAACGATGTTCCCGCTAGTGCATAAGGATATTCCGTTCGGCAGCGCAGCCCTTTGGCATCCTTTAGGTCATACAAGCTGCTCAGTATACCGTTCTCCAGCTTCGTCTCCACGTGGCTGACATACAATGTCCGCTTCTGGAAGGTAACCGCCTGGCCCAACTCGAACACCTTGTGGCTTGTAACCGTGTAACTAATGCTATTTTGCTCTGAAATATCCTTGACACCGTTCTCGGACTTCAGCTTGTAATCTCTTAAATCTTTATTGATGGCGTAGTTGTATTCATCTAACTTTTGGGGATGAACAGCGTCTGGCAATCCAACATACAGCTTGATCCCAGTTCGAGAGCTAACAGGAATAAGAGGAGCGTGGAAATGCGAAGCTAATCTCCTCATAAACGCCCAGTCGGTTTCTTGATATTGAACCAACAATCCACCCGTTTTTTCGCCTAGCGATGCTTCGTCAATGACATCGGAATCAGGATAGTTGGCTATAATCCGATGAAACAAACTTTTATAAGATAGCTCTTTGTTTTGGATCGATCCAGTTTCCTTGCGAATGTCCATAAGGATGGATAAGCTATGGGCTTCAATGGCAATGCTTCTTACGCCACGCGCAGCTTGTACGGAGATATTCGTAATTACACCGTGAAACAGGGGGATTACCTTCTCCTGATCCTGAACCGCAACCCGAATAGTGTCGCTCGCATTGGCTTGTTCAATATACTTATCCTGCATATCTTCAGAAATAATGCCGCTAATAATTAGCTTGGCATGTTCGTTCACCTGTTTTTCAATGATGAGTTCCGTAATTCTCTCGAACTTATAATTCGAAACTATAATATCTGCAGACGTATAGATGACCTCGCTCATGCTTACTCCCCTCCCTCTTCTTCAATATGGACAGTGAGGCTGCGAATGCATTGATAAGCCACATCTCTCCAATCCAGATAATCCTCATACCGGCAGCAGAAGGTTCCCATGAGGACTTTTCCTTCAAATTCGAGGAAATACATGATGTTAAATAAGGCTCCGTCGATCACCATATTTTTGAATTCAAAGTATCCGAACGTTTTCTCGTTTACAGTCTCTACTCCGCTTTCGTAGAAAACATGGGAGGGGTTCGATTTTTGAATCATCGTTTTCATGCCAGCAGACAGTTCCGCTACCATTTCATCCTTTAACTCATGATCTATTCGGTTGAGCGTGAAATTAATGGCTCCCGACTCATCGCTCCTAATGATTTCAGGCCGTTGTTCATAGGGATACTTAATAGAACGAATCTCCTTAGGCATCTCTTCAAAGTCAGCAGGAAGGTAGAGAGAGACTTTGTCCTCATAGAAAGACTGCATAGTAAATTCATAGTACCGGTTCCCTATTTTCACCGGCCCATCCGTAATCGAACGGGATACCATTGATTGCTCTGCTTCATTAAGGATCTGCGTAATCTTTTCATCCATAAACGACATCACTTTTCCTCCTCCTTTTTGGGTAAATCCATCCCTAATCCACAATCACCCGCTGGCTGCCGCCCGGGGTCATGCCGAGCCTGCCGCCACCGCCGCCGCGGACACCGTCCAGGATGCGGCTCAAATACTTGTGGATCTCCACATTCGTGTACTCCCTAATACTCATACCGAGACGGCTCGTCATATAGTGCAAAATGACGTCCCGAGCGAGGGTTCCCTCGTTCATGCACATCATCGCAAACATGAAGTCCTGGGGATCGCCGCTTCCCTTGCGCGTCATTTCCTCTGCGAAGCAGCGGAGGACGACCGGGGACAAGGTGCTTTTGCCGTAAGCCGCGTAGCGGACATGCAGGACATTCACGGTATTAAATTCAGTCGCCAGATCCCGGAAGCCCTGGTAGTCCTGGCGCAGCCGCGCGCCTTCCTTGAGCTTGAAGCGGCATAATTCCAGTTCGGAATCAGCCACCTCCAGCTGCTCATCGATCACAATCTCGCTGCGGAACGTCCGCCAATCGCTGTCCTCGTCACCAGCATGGAAACGAACTTTTAGCGCAGCCTCCCGCCCCGTGGCGCGGTACTTGATGCTCACAGCATCTTTTAGCAAATATAGTCGCCCTTGATGCTTGACGATGCCGGGATGCACGATGAGAGAATCTGCTCCGACCTCAACATGGGCACCCGAAATAATGCCGTCCGTATATTCGTGATAGTAGACATCCACAAATTCGCGGGGGAAATCCCGCAGATTTTCCAGCATCCCCGTCTTTAGAATCCGGCCCTTCTCAAACTTTGGTGCGATATGGTTAAACATTGCCTTCCCTCCTTCCGACTGTGACTTTGAGCAATTTAGAGTGCCGTCATCCCACCACGAATCGGTCAACCGTCCAAGCAAAATACCTTCTCCACAGCACGTCGGACATCCGACTTTTCCCCTTCTTGTCCATCCAACCTGTCGCTATATTAGCGGCGAAGTCTACTAACTAAGCACGCTGCTTCAGCCGCCCTTCATTCATTCCTAGCTTAGCTGCTGCAACTGCGTTCTCTTCTCCTCTAAAGCTTTAAGAGCCCCGACGCAGTGTTCTTCCCCCAATTCTTTGCATAAATGCTGAATAAACTCGGCACTTCCTATGGCTCCGTCAGGAACACGGACTACCCCCTGGTTACTGCGCAACACGAATTGACCGCCAAAAAAACGGGAATGCTCTACGCTCGTTATATTGTGATAATGGATCGTTTTCGTTCCGTACCAGTGTCTAACTGCCACAAAAGATTCCATCGCTGAAGCTTTATAGCTCAAACACTCCAGCCACATAAAAAGAGATAGAAGGCTGATCCCCAGTACTACGTTTCTATAAATAACTTCTTCGCCAGGCTGCTCAAACATATTTTCAGTGAATAGAAAATAGAGTAATACTCCTCCAGCCAAGCAGCCTACGATACTCATCAAGCTCCAGAAGCCCGGTCTTCGCAAAATCATCTCGCCTGCCAACCCACGTTTTGCCGGAAGAAATGTCGTTCTAATCAATTTCCTGCCGAGCAATCTTCCAAGTAATAATTTCATTTATTCGTCTTCCCCCTACTTCGTCCCGTCAAAAAAGTCCAGCTCGGAGCGTTCGCTCTCAAACGAATACAGCTCCTTGCGGCCCAGCAGCAGTCCCTCGTCCTGACGAGCGATCGGCAGGACGTAGAAGCCCCATTGGTCGTCGTCGGCAAAGACGAAATACTTCGTCTCTCCATTCACGATAGAGTCGGTGTCGTCCTGCGGAATTCTGTCGCCGTAAACGGCTTGGATGTCCTCGAAGTTCACCGGCTTATATTCCGCCGTCCGGTTCTGGTACACATAGCTGTGGCGCAGACCGCCGTCCGCTCCGCGCAGCAGGAACTCGATCTCCTGCGTATGATACGGCCGCGAAATGAAGCCGAGCACCCGGTTGGTTCGCTCCAGGCTGGAGATGAGCTCCAGCTCGCGGCGATCATGGGTATAGGCGCTGACCGAATACGGGATGACGGCCGCATGATTCGTGATGCTCGTCTCGATCACGCCCGCCTTCCGGGCGTTCAAATAGCGAATCGCTCCGCGCAGGCAGGCCAGCTTCAGTTCGGGAACCCGGCCCATGGTCGGCTTTTGCCGGAACTCAATGCTCCGTCCCGGAACGAACTCCTTCAGCGCCTCGCGGAACACCTCGATGCGGCAGGATTGCCCGGTCAGCTTAATAATCGAATACTCGCTTAGCACGCCATCCTTGTAGAATCCATCCAGAAATTTGCGCAATACCTCGTAAATATCCCCTTTAATCAGCTGGGTAATTTCCTTGATATTGAACACTACATTCGGGATTTCATATTCATCCTTCAACTCGCCGCCCCGCGATACCGACAGGAACCAGCGCTCCATCGTCGTAATCTGCAAATCGTTATCCCGGCTGTTGTCCTCCTCAGCGTCGAAGCGGTTACGTAGAATGCCGGTCTTGCGGAAGAACTGCTGCTTCATCCCTTCGGCAATTTCCCATAGAAAATGAAAGTTACCGCGCACCCGATAGTACTCGTCTCGCGAGCGGTTCTCATACGTCGCATAAGCGGTCGGAATAATCGCCTCTGCCTCCTGATAACGGCGCTCCAGCTCGGTATACACCGCATCCACGCCGTTCTCGTCCACTTCACGGAATAAATCGTTCGCCGGAATATCGATCAGATCATCGATATCCGTCACTCTCCGCCGCCCGTTTGTGTAATAATCGGCGAATACGATTTTCATAAACTGCATAATGCGATAGGTAATGTTATTGCCGCCAAAATGGGTGTCCCCGTTCTCATACGTGGTGTCCATGGTGATGCGATAGGACATATGCCCGTCCTCGACCCGGAAGCGACAGGATGACAAATCCGTCGTCCCACCCCCGCAGTCGATGACAAGCGCTTTATACTCCTCGCCCTCAATGAACAAATTACGTTCAAGGCCGTCGGCAATCGTGTTGTAAAGCACCGCCATCCCCTCATCCAGCGCCTCATCCTGCTCAATTTTGTAATCCTCTAAAATAGTAGAGAACATCTGAAGAAACGGCGCCTTCATCTTGACCGGGCTGGTGAAATGCAGCTTCTTGAACTTGCACTTGAATTGATGCTCCGCCATCTGGATGACGTATTCCAAATACGCCCGGATAATATCCTTCCGCAGAACGGTAGCTGTATTTCCTTCGCTGTCCATGATCTCGATCGGCTTGTCATAGCTGTTCACCCAGCGCTTCAGCCCCTGAAATACAGAAGCCCGGCTACTGTAGCTGCTGCGCCGGATATTCAATAGCGCCTCATGACCGAACTGGTATTTCACATGGGATGGATCGGAGCAGTCCGCGACACTGACCGCCGTAGGCAGTGCTTCAATCCACTCCGGCTTTCGATAGGTTGGATCGGGAAACCTCACAAAATTCACTTCATTAGAGCGAATATGACCGTTCAACACCTCGAGGCTGCTCGGAGACTGCGCGTATCCGTTGTACAAAAAAGCGCCAGCCGTCGTATTGGAAGTCCCGAAATCGATCGCCAGCACAGCATCCGTCGGCTGAAGCTCTCGTATTTCCAGCTCAGCCAGCGGAATTTTGTAATATTGAATTTGAATCGGAGGCAACGCCTGGCTCTCATAATACGCTTTATATACATATTCCGAGTCACGCTTCCGGAGGAATAGCAGGCTGTACTGGCGGTTGGACGTCCGCTGCCATTCCATGCTGCTGTCCGCCGCCAAATAAAAGCTGCCCGCCGAACCTTCCTCCTTGCGCAAATTAAGAATGCCGCAAAGCTCCATTCGGTCGTTGACGAGCAGCACATTGGACTCCGCGAACATCGCTGGAGCCTTTACCATATAGCCATCGCTCTTGTCGATGGCGATGTCGGGATAAATCACGATACGGGCCGGAACACTGATGCCCCCGTCCCCTTGCAGCGATGCCTGCATATATTTGCGCATCACCGTCTTCACGCGCTCGAAGCCGCCTTCGCAGTAGGGACCGATAAACATCTCTTCATCCGCGCCCAAATATTTCAGAATAACGCGAATCATCTCTTCCCGATCCAGCCGATGGCTAAGCCCCTCCACAAGCCGTTCCCGGTAGCAAATATTCCGCAGTTGGAAGGTTGTCATCTCTGTCAGCTCATCCCGTGTATATCGAACCTTCCCGCGCACCCGCTGTTGGCTGGTGGAATCCGTGTACAGTTTATAACCCTTCATGCTTGATAAATTCCTCCTCCAAAATGGTTAGGGGCAAAAAATACTTATTCAAAAAACAATTTTCAGCGCTCCACTCTAATAGAGGGCGATTCGGTCCTGGACCATCGTATCCTCAGCATCGATAATCCCCACATGACAATCCCAGTACACCTCGGTACGATAGCGAACCGGGAGGAACAGCTCCATCAGCAGCTCCAGCTTCCGGCGAGCGAGTTCCGTCTTCCGCTGACCGATATAGAACAGCATCTCATCCTTCTCCTCGTTGTTGACATAAATCGTCGAGTAACGAAAAATCCGGCTCACCGTGCTGCGAAGCAGGTTCAACGTCTCCCCGGTGTCATACATGCGCAGGATGGCACAGGCAATCCATTCCCGCTCATCCCGCTCAAACAGACCGATTCGCTCCTTGACCCGCTCGCCGAACGCCCCGGCTTCCAGATCCCGCAGAACGAAGCGAATATGATATTCCCGTTTATTCATCCCCTGCATGAAGTCCAGCTCCGCCAGGAAATGAATCAGAATATCGAACAGCGTGTGTCGGAACTCCTCGTCCTCCGTCAAGTTAATATCAAGGAGGTCGCGAAACACATCAAAAAAGCGATAGAACGGGTTGACTTCAACCTCCACCTGTTCGCCCGCCGCCGCATTCAAATCCTCTAAGCTAAGCTCCATATAGGGCGAATACACCTTTGCTGGAATAAAGGTAATATCCCGCTTGTCGATCCCGGCTTCCTTCGCATGAACGAGCAAATCCCAAATGTAATTCAAGCCCATTCTCCTTCACAGCGATATTCCGGGAACGACATCTGAACCTGGGACACCAGGAAGCTCATCATATCCTCGGCTAAATACCCCAGGTCCTTCCCGGTTTCCCGGTAACTGAATTTCAGGCACATTCGCCATTTGCCGTTATCCACCCGAACTTCATCCGTAATGAACCGGTTCAGCTCATAGGTCATCGCCGGATTAGCCGACGGGGGCCGTATTTCCATATCCACGAGCTCCAGCCATTCCGATACCGCAAAGGAGTGAATGATCCGCACGATCTCCCCTTTGGAACGAACGACCTGTCCCTGGCTCCGGCCATAATTGCTAATGAAATCGTCCCGCTGCCGGTTCGACATCAAGGGATAGCTCAGCTTGCCTATGCCTGTGCTCACCGGCTCCACCACCATCAATACCTGCCAGGAATCTGATTTATCACGCGTCGATACAACGGTCAATTCCTCCGGCGAACGCTTGATGTAACGAATGCTGTCATCGGTCGTATCGACCAGATATCCATGCTGCAATCCGCTTTTGGCCAGCGGAAGCGCATGCTCGAAATTCACACGGTCATCCGCCGGAACCGGGAATCCTCCCGTCTTCAGTTCCAGACGCTGAATGTTCCAGAGCGGCACCAAATCCGTTCTTTTATAGGCCTCATATTCCTCCAGCTGAACAGTAATCTCCTGCACTTCCTCTTCTTCCGCCAGCTGCACTTCTCCCCCAATCAGTACGGCATTTACGAACTTGTATGCATAGGGATGATTGATCGTTTTCCAAGGCAGGCCATTGCTTAAAAAAATATGATACAATTTCTCAATTTCTCGTATGTATGCTGTGTTCCGCTCCAGCCTGACTTGAATGGCATGACGGCCTCGGTTCGTAATCAGTTCCCCGCAAAATGTGCGGTTGCTGTAAAGCAGCTCCTGGATCATGGGATAAGGACACTCCAAAAATAAAGAGAACAGCGGCAGCTTCTCCCCCTCATTCAGCCGGGCTACCACATCCTGCAGATTGACCCTGAGCGGCTCCGTGTCTTCAGGCATCATCGGGAACAAGTACTCATGCAGCGGATCCCATTCCTCACGGCGGCACATGCCGACATATACGTCGTATTTGCTATCCTGATTGCCGACCTCCTCGAATACCCGTCGTTCAATCTGGCGATTCAGCTCCTCCTGGTATTCCACAAGACCGAGAAACACACTGCTCATCAGGCTGCGAAGCACCCGCCGCTGCTGCAAGTCCTCCATTTTACTCAGCCGATCCATCACGATATCCTTCATGATTCCCCACCTCCGTCTGACGCATCTGACCGTTCCTGACTGTTGTTCATCGTATTTTCAGAGCCTGATCCCGTCTCCTCAGCCCCCGTAGCGGGGCCTGCGGTGCCTTGATTCGCCGAGCTTTGACTTTGCCCCGATGCTGATCCAGCATTCGCATTCGCCGGGGAACTGCCTGACGAACCTTGATTGCCACCACCTGTATAACCAGAAGCTCCATTACCGCCCGCTCCCGAAGCTCCGCTCCAATCGGAACCTCCACCGGAATTGCGCGATCCGCTGCTTCCGTAGGCTCCCTGGCCCTGCGTCTGCGCCCCAGACACTCCTGAACCAGCACTCACACCCGCGGAATCCGCTTGACCTGACGCTGGCACGATCGGATTACGCTTCTCATCGGCCTTAGCAATTTTCCGCTCCATAGCCAGCACCCGCTCTAGCTTGTCAATCTCTTGATAGATTTCCTGAGCCAGTTTATACGCCTCGATGGCACCGTTATAATCCAGCACAGCTAGCGCACGGTCGCCTTTCTTCTCCAAATTGTCGGCCTGTAGCGTCTTCGTCTCCCGATGGATGTTGTCGATTTTATTCTCAGTCTCTTCCATTTTCGTCTCCAGCTGCTTCTGGCCGCCTGGATAATTCGCTTCAATCGCTGCCCGGTAAGCCTTCTTGTACGTCTCCAACGCACGGTTGTAATCCTGGTTCTGGAATTGGAGATCCCCTTCCTTGATGACCTCCGTCAGCTTCGCGATCGCTGCGCTGCGCTCGATCCGCGCCTCAATGTCCTCCACCTTGAACGGCTTATACTTATCTGCCTCTCCGAGCGCCTTCGTATAGCTATCCACCGCCATATCGAAGCTACCGTCCTTCACGTATTCATCGCCATCCGTCACCGCTTGAGCGACACGCTGCTTGTTCCGAAGCAACTGGAAATGCAGCTTGTCCTTCAGCTTGCTCGCCGCGTTCTTCGCTTCGCTATATGCCTTGAGCGCCTTTGGATAATCACCCGCGGTAGCATACTCATCGCCTTCCTGCTCATACTCGGTCATTTGCATGACCGTATCAGCAAGTTTGGCCGCTTGCCTCGCTTTCGCATACCAAATGCCGCCTCCGGCAATCGCCATCGTTAGCAGTATGATCGCTATGCGCATGATCCATTTCTTGCGGTTCTTCGGCTTCTCCGCAAACGTCTTATTCACATAAATCGCAGCCGCCGTATAATTATTTACCGTCTGTCGCTGCTTGCTGAGAACGATGTCCTCCAGCGTATCTGTCAAGCTGTCGGGATCACTCGATTCCGCTAGTGCATCGAGCATTTCCGGCAGCTCGACCTCTTCCCAAATCCCCGGTGTGCAGAGGAGAAGCACATCCCCATCCGAGAGCGGGGTTTTCTCCGATATATAAGGCTCGAACCGATCTGGCCGGCCCATGTAACTCAATAAATTACCGCGTTCCTCATGGTTGGACAGCCCATCCTCGGACACTCTGCCATCCTCCAGCAGCAGCTGCGCCAAACTCTGATCCTTCGAGCGCAAATTTAATCGCCCGCCGCGGAATTGATACAACCGCGCATTACCGCAGCTCGCCCACACCATTTTAGTATAATTCGTCACAACAACGAGCACGCTGGCCTTTAGCCGGACTCTGCGGCTTTCGAATTTCAACCATTCGTGAGCCGCCTCTAAATCCTGGCGAATCTTTCTCCGGGATAAAGAAGGTTTTTCCATAAAACTCTCCAGGATGACGCTGACCGCCATCTTTGCGCTGTGTACCTCTCGATCTGTATCGAGACCGTCCGCAATGACGTAGCAAGCCATGTCCTCAAGCTCCACGAAGGCAAAATAATCTCTGTTGTCAATAAACGAACCCGCTTCGGAGACAAATGCAGTCTTGAAATCGCTGTTCTCCTTTCTCATGTATACCTCCGTTTCCCCCGTCCTGCTGCGAGAATAATGATGTATTAGTCCATTTGCAAAATAATGACCGTCGCGTTGTCCTGGTGCTTATAGCTCTTGCGCTCAATCAAGCTGATCATCTCTTCCGCAGCATCCTGCGGAGGCAAGCCCTGCATCAAAATCTGCTCCATCTCCACCTCGGTCAGTGCATCGTAAACCCCGTCACTGCACAGAATGATCGTGTCATTCGCTTGCAAGGATACCGGGTCGCCAACCTCCATACTTTTAAAACCGCCATATCCCAAATAGTTGACCAGTTGGTTGCGATTCGGATTCTCCTTAGCTTCTTCCTTGCTGATTTCACCGGATAAATACTTCTCTTCCAGCACGGTCTCCAGCGTATGCTTAGAATTGATTGGAATAAATTCGCCGTCTCTAAACAGAATGATCATGCTGTCTCCAACCGCCCCCCAATGCAACAATCCGCCAGACACAATACCGACGACGAGGGTCGTTCCTCCAGTTGCACCACCCAGCTGCTCCATAATGGCCCGGTTGCTAATCAAGGCTGCTTTGTGAAAATACTCGGGGATATCCGCCGGATCATCCACCTTCAAATACTCTCTCGAGAACATCGTCACGGCCAGCGTACTGGCCATCCTTCCATGCGACAACCCGCTAATGCCGTCGGCAATCGCAGCCATCGTACCGATTCGCGTCGTCGAGCTGGAGAAATAATCATCCTGCTCATCCCGCCTGCCGATCGTCTGAGCATTGCCGATTTTGACTGTTTCAATGATGTCTGGAATATACATGGGTTCGGTATCCTCGGGCGTCATGTCTACAGCGTGGCTGGTACGCAGCTTTTGCCGCATAACAAGCAATACGGCGACTACGATCAGCGCAGCCGCAACGATTCCGTATGATTCGAAAAAACTCCAATCCTCCATCATTACCATCCGTTCTTAACTGTTATCCCACTCAAAATGTGGTCCGCATAAAGGCACAAATACAAACTTGCTGCGCCCAAGCTGGATTAAATCATAGGCGTTAAGCTCTGCCGGCGTATATACCGCTTCGTTGTTATGATAGGCCAGTCCTGAGGCATCGCCCGGCAGCAAATAAAAATTGCGTTTCTTTGGATCGTAGACGATGACGGCATGATTGCGTCTGGACACCGCGTTATCCCCGATAATCCGGATCTGCATTTCCTCCGCGCGGCCGATAAAGTTTTTCTCAGCCAGAATACGATAATCCTGTCCCATCTGCGGGCCCTCGACACATACGAGCCAGCCGGTGACTGGTTGAATGCCCGTTGTCTCCCCCAGATATGGCATCGTCTTCTCTTCCATGTCCTCCGCGACCTGGGGTCTGCGTGATTCGTTCCGCGAAGGCTGCTCTAGCGTCGTGTTGCAATATGGACAAGTGTTGCCGTGCTTTCTCGTACTGAACATGTGCCCATTCAGACATCTCGTCAAGCTCATCTTCGATTCATTCCCCCATATGTAAGTAAGTGTGTTCCCCTGTTATTTGACCAGCAGCCGAGTATTGGCGATAAAAATCATATCTCCCGTGCCGATTTCCAACGGCTCCTCAACAATAAGCCGCTTCGCATCACTGCGTCCTGCTTTGCGGATAGCTGTCCCGCTGTGAGAATCCGCATCCTCTATGAACCACTGATCGCCGACGCGATTCAGGACAGCATGCTCGGAGCTGACAAGCGACGCATACTCGCAGTCCGATAAATCTATGTCAACCTCGCCGCGCTGCGTGTTTTTTCCGATGAGAACCGAGGTTTCTCCCTTCACGTACCATTCCTTTATGCGCTCTCCGTCATCGTCGAGCAGCACGATCTTCGCAACCGCCTCCCGCGCCAAGGTTGGCTTAGCCTGAGGACGGCCCCCGATCCAAATCAGCACGCTGGCAATGACAGCCGATCCCGCGACGATGGACATTTGCCATGTATAATGCAAAGGACGGAACAGGGCATACAGCACCATACCGGCTAAAATTCCGTATATCAACAGATCGATGATAGTAATCCATTTGTGATTTTCCGGTTTCAAGACGCTCCCCCCGTCAATGTATGTATGCAAAATCCGTTATTTTTTAAAACCAAAAAACTGATTAAACATCGCTGAAGTATCCAGCGGATTTTTCTCGTTTGCTTCCTTGCTCTGTGCATCGGTTTGCCCCTTGGGCGACATGCCAAAAAACTGTTCGAATTGCTTGCGCATTGCAGCAGGGTCAAATCCCTCTGCCTCTACCTTCCCCGACGCCGCGCCAGACGTCCTCTGCTTCCCTTGCCCTTGCTGCGACCTGCCGCTTCTCTGTCCCGAAGCCGTGTTCGGATTAGCCAGCTTCTCATCGTAAGCAGCCCGTAGCTGCTCATCGCTCAAAGTCTCATATGCCTCAACAATCAGCTTGAATCTCGCTTCCGCTTCCGCATTCCCCGGATTGACGTCAGGATGATAACGCTTGGCCAGCTTGCGGTAAGCCTGCCGGATCTCGGCCATCGTTGCCTGCCTGGAAACTCCAAGCTCTTTATAGAAATCGGTCACATTCAAGGCGCGTTCCCCCGCTTTCGATTATGCTTGTGCTTGTATCTGTGCTGTGTTTGTGATGCGGCAGCTCATACGTATAGTAAATCTCAAGGGGCCAGGCCCCTTGAGATTACTTGCTAGCCTTGTACTTGTACTATGAATGCAATTAGTTGCTTGCGTCGTAACCACCGTTAAGCTTAGCAAGCTCTGTTTTGTCTTTCTTCTGCTTCACGTACAGCTCGAAAGTACCAACGCCTTCCGTGTCGCCGAAAGTTTCTTTGTAGTCCACGACAAACGCGTTAGGGAAAGTAATTTCACGAACAACTTGATCCGCTGCAATCACTTCAAGCGTCAGCTTGCGGTAGCAATCCGCCTTCTCTGCAGGAACCAAAGACCAGAGCGCCAGCTTCAGCGTGTCGTCCGCCTTGTCCCCGTCCGTTGCCGTGATGATTTTACCGCTGATTTTCAACGTGGAACCAACATCCGTAGATCTAGCGTTGGAATCATCCGGTGTATCCGTGTCATAAATAACTCTCTGAATGTTGTCCATTCCGAGCTCGATCGTTTCGGCTCCTTCTACTTTCAATCTGAATCCCATAAGTACATCCTCCTTGAATAAAATGAAATTTGGCTCGGGCAGAAGTACTCACCCGAAATTTATGTAACGAGACGAACCGATGAAGGAACGTCTCCCACATACAAATTATGTTAATGCTTCCTGTTAAAAGTGGCACCTATCAAATTCAATAGGTCTCAGTCATTGTTTTCCTAATTCAAAAGTTGCTTTTCGTGATCATTGAGCATCGGAAGTTTCGACTGAATTCAAGATTCGCCGCCGAGTTACCTACAGTTCACGCTTCGTGATCAAAAACCCCTCTTCGAATTTGCTCCAGGCAACTTTTCAGCACCAAGAAGATTGGATGAAGGCGAAACTGAGGAGCGGAGCGTAGGCAAAACCTACGTGAGTACCTCAAATGTTTCCGGAGGAAACATGCTTCGGAAGCATACGCTTGGCCCGACTGAATTCAAGATTCGACGCCGAGCTACCCACAGTCTCCGCTTCGTGATCAAAAACCCCTCTTCGAATTTGCTCCAGGCAACTTTTCAGCACCAAGAAGATTGGATGAAGGCGAAACTGAGGAGCGGAGCGTAGGCAAAACCTACGTGAGTACCTCAAATGTTTCCGGAGGAAACATGCTTCGGAAGCATACGCTTGGCCCGACTGAATTCAAGATTCGATGCCGAGCTACCCACAGTCCCCACTTCGTGATCAAAAGCCCCTCTTCGAATTTTCTCCAGGCAACTTTTCAGCACCAAGAAGATTGGATGAAGCTAGGGACTGAGGAACGGAGTGTAGGAAAATCCTACATGAGTACCTCAAATGTTTCCGAAGGAAACATGCTTCGAAAGCATACGCTTGGCCCGGCTGAATTCAAGATTCGACGCCGAGCTACCCACAGTCTCCGCTTCGTGATCAAAAACCCCTCTTCGAATTTTCTCCAGGCAACTTTTCAGCACCAAGAAGATTGGATGAAGGCGAAACTGAGGAGCGGAGCGTAGGCAAAACCTACGTGAGTACCTAAATGTTTCCGGAGGAAACATGCTTCGGAAGCATACGCTTGGCCCGACTGAATTCAAGATTCGACGCCGAGCTACCCACAGTCTCCGCTTCGTGATCAAAAACCCCTCTTCGAATTTGCTCCAGGCAACTTTTCAGCACCAAGAAGATTGGATGAAGGCGAAACTGAGGAGCGGAGCGTAGGCAAAACCTACGTGAGTACCTCAAATGTTTCCGGAGGAAACATGCTTCGGAAGCATACGCTTGGCCCGACTGAATTCAAGATTCGACGCCGAGCTACCCACAGTTCACGCTTCGTGATCAAAAGTTGCCTTAGGCTTTGACTGGACTGGTGCCTTTCGTGATCATAACCTCCAAATTCTTCACATTGCCGTTATAAATCAGATCAATGTGGCAGAGGTTGTTCTTCTCGTCGATAACATAGTTCATGTCATCGCCGTCATGAATAATTGAATTTATGAAACCGCGCTTGGCCAGCCACATGCTCTTCTGGCTGCTCGGGTTGTTACTGAAAAATTTAATGATATTCTCATGCTTGAAGTCGGCCGTCTGAAAGCGAAGAATTCGCTCTATGTATGTACTGACCAGCGTTTTGTAGATCGAGTCGAACCCGTCCTCCGATGCGGCCAGGCTTCTTGCCTTGTATACCGTAATCCGGCGAATATCCTTGCCTTGAAGCTGAGCGTTCTCCGATGAGAAAATAAAGCCGAAATTTTTCCGGTTAATCGAATCTTTAATCGTATTCGTAAATCCGGTTATTTCTTTGGCCATCGTCGTTACCGCCCGGAGGCTATTCTCGCCTGCTTCAATGTCAAAGCGCACCCCAGGGAACTCTTTGCTCGTGTTCTTGAAGGATTCCTTCAAGTACTCTGGACATTGATAAGCCGAAACGATGCCTGCAGCCACGTACGAGGCGCCAACATACACGCCTTCGATCCAGAGCTTGAGAATATCTTCCTTCTCCTTGGAGAGCTGAGCGCCGTTCTCGGTTTGCACCATTCGACTGTCGATGATTACGCCTGACTTTTCCTTCGGAATGACTGTAAAGTTCGGTATGCACGGAATGGCGTATTCGCTGTACTCTTTACGGATAAGCGGCGCGCATTTATCGATGTATTTGTCGATTCCTGCGGTTGCCATGTTGTTAAATGTCGTCTCCTCGCCCGATTCAAAGCTGAAGAAAATTTGCACCTTGAAGTCTTTGACGACCTGCATGAGCATCGACAAGGATTCCATGGTGTTGCCGTCCTGCTTGGCGATTTTCTCGTTCCCTCTGAAGCGCTCGCGGGTAACTTTCACTTTACCGGCGGTTTCCAGCTCGACCGAAGGCACGATACCAAACCAGATCGTATCGGAGAAGTCATTCTTGGAGTTCACCGTGTTCAGGTAGGTTTCTAGACGCGGAATATTTGCACTCTTCACGGTCATATC
Source organism: Paenibacillus lentus (assembly GCF_003931855.1). NCBI lineage: Bacteria > Bacillati > Bacillota > Bacilli > Caryophanales > Paenibacillaceae > Paenibacillus > Paenibacillus lentus. The sequence continues at coordinate 5,008,866 of NZ_CP034248.1, forward strand.
CAGCTTCGTATTGGTCACGAGCAGCGAAGGGGCCATCCCTTTGTTCTTGACCGCATATTGATCAAAGTACATTTTGACACCAAGAATTTTCTCGACCAGCGGCTTTACGGTTTTGACGAAATCATCTTTAGCCGTTTTGTAGAATTCCAAATATGTGTTGTAGTTCTGCACCTCAGTCTCAAGATTCACTTCCGTGCTGACCGCAGGGAGCGGACTAAACGTGCGTACAACCAGATCCTTGACATAGCCGGATGGCGATTCGGTGATCGAGTTGTAATCATCTTCGAAGACCGTCGCCAAACCATTGGAGCTGCTCTCGTCCAAGAGCACAAGCTCTGTGCTGTCCCCTTTCGGAGCCTCGATGATTTTTAACTCACCGCTCTCACCGATCGTCAGCATTCCGATTTGCACCGCTTCAGCATCGCTCTCCTCGTTGGAGCTGCCGAGCAACAGCCGAGTCTTGATATCCTCGATCGCTAGCGGAAGCATCGCCATAACGTTGTTGTAATTGGCACTTGCTTCCTCGAACATGGCATTCAGCTTATCGCCTAAATCCAGCTTCTTTGGATCCTCCTCGTCCAGCTTCTCATACTGTCCATACAAATAGTGGATTTCCTTCCGAACCTGACGAATGTCGTCCATCACTTTCTTTGGCGAAATCATATCGAGCAAATGCTCGAACTTGAAATCGACGTTCGTCATCCCTTGGCTTCGTTTCGTGTCGATCAACGTAAACAGCATTTTCAGGAAATCATTGTGCTGATCGATCCGGATTTCAGAAATAGCTTCCTCAGCGATTCCTTCCGGCTTTTTCAACGTGTAGACGACCTTTTGGTTAGCCGCATTGAAAAATGAGTACACCGTCGGCGAAAACTTGTCCAAAAACTCATCAAAGCTCCGCACCAGAAGCTGGCTGTTAATCTCCTTGATTTTGTCGTCACTTAGGCTGTCAATGCCTTTGACGTCACCCACGATGGTAATCAGGTCCAGCTTCTCGGGATTGATTTCTTCGAACAACATCGTTCGATTGGTCTGATTGATAATATCCATTGTCGTAGTTCCTCCTCCCGTTTCTAAACAAAAGCGCTGCCGGCCTGATGAAGTTATTGGATTCATTCCTTTGCCGGACGCTTGCACTACTTTTTTCGACAGTATCCGACTATCGTATGGGATACCTGAGTCTCATGACCGGGTGAACCAGACAATACCCAGGTCTCGAGGGTTATATTAAACACGCTCTTCTAAATTGTCAATATATTGAATTGTTGAGTCATTCAGGGACTAAAGAACCTTTCATCCAGATATTCAAGGGATTTATATCCAATCAAAGACCTATTTTTTGGAATTGTATACATTTTTAAAGACCTGATTCCGATATAGTTTTAAATATACATACTGGAGTGACTATTTTCGCTCTATTTCAACACTATATAGTACATAAGGCGGGTATCGGTAAATGAGTCAAAAAAAGCAAAATCAATCTCCACACACTTTTTCATTGACTAGGACTTTCTTCCTGATTTTTATTTCTCTCATTTTTTCAACAGTTTCTAGCAGTTCGACTGCATTTTCTGACAATTACTTACAAAAAGAACCTGCGGATGCTTTTGATGCAGTGTTTGTTTTGGATACGAGCTATTCCATGAATCATGCTGATCCAAACAAAATGGCAAACGAAGTCATTCATATGTTCATGGATATGAGCGAAGCAAGTCGGACGCGAGTCGGCTTTGTGGCCTATAATCATCAAATTGTAGCTTCCAAACCACTAACCTCGATTTCTGTGGCAGCCAACAAAACAGAGCTAAAGCAGAAAATTCGCGGCCTCCGTAGAAGCGGGTATACCGATTTGGGACTCGGGCTAAATACGGGAGGAAATTTGATTGCTTCAAAAACGGCAGAGGGAGAAGGCAGTGGACGCAAACCGTTCATCATTCTTCTTTCCGATGGGGAAACAGATTTCGGACCCGGATCGCTGTCCAAAAGGACTGCCGCTGATTCAGCCAAAGATGTGGATAAAGCCATTTCCAAAGCACAAAAGGATGGGTACCCGATCTACACGATCGGATTAAACCATGACGGCACGGTCAATCCGGAGGAGCTGGAGCGCATTGCGAAGGAGACTGGCGGCGCATCTTATATGACAAGCAGTGCTGATGATTTACCTGAAATTTTCAATCGGATTTTCGCGGCGGAGATGAGATCGGTTCTTCTTCCAGTGGCTGGCGTTACCGCTACGGGTCAGCTGCAAGAAGTCCAAGTCGATATTCCCAATTCCAGCATGCGAGAAGCCAACATCATCTTGCTCTCCGAGCATTCGCTGAAGGAAACGCAGTTATTCTACAGTTCGGAGAACATTCGTATGTTCAAGTCGGGGAGTTATACGCTAATTAAGGTATCTCAGCCGAAGAAAGGAACGGCCAAGCTTAAATTCAGGGGGACATCTGGGGATCTTGTAAAAATAAATCTGCTCGGAAGCTATGAGTTCGAAGCCAAAGCGGCAATTACGAGTAAAGCGGCCATCAAGGGACAGCCAACCGGAATCGAGGCTTACCTCATTCATCCGGCTACAAGTGAGCAGCTAATGGAGCAGGAGGTGTATCACTCCCTGCAAGGACAGCTTGTCGTGACCGATCTGAAAACGAATAAGGAAACTCTTGTAGATATGAAGAACGAGGGCACGCGTTTTTATACCCAGTACACATTTCCTGCCTCGGGACAATACACATGGCAGGTAAAAATGGACGGCCCGAGCTTCTACCGACATAGTGTGGTTCACGACCAGAATATCGTCAATATTGCTCCTGCCGTCCATGGCAGCGAGCGCATCGAGATTCTCAAAGAAGACGGCCAGTCCGTGCTGGAAATGAACGATTTATTCCTCGATGAGAACGGGGATGATTTGACCTATACCATGCAAAACGGAGATCATCCTAACAAATTGCTGAACCCTGAGCTTAATAGCGATAAGCTAATCTTAACCCCGAATCAGACAGGACAGGCTCAGCTCACAGTAACTGCTACCGATTCGGAAGGCGGTTCGGCTACAGCCGTATTAACCATTAACGTCAAATCGAAGTACACGGTACTTAAATGGTCCATCGCTGGAGGTGTTGTTCTCTTTGGTATTGCCGTCGGATTATTCCTGTGGCTGCGTCCAAAACCCGGCTTTGCCGGCAAGCTGGAAGGCTACTTCCTCGCTACGGCTAGCGGCAGTGATGTACCCGTAAAGTCGTGGCCACTCACCTCATTTGAGGGACGCAAGGTAAATCTGCTGGAGTTGTTCGTTAGCCTCGATGTGCACGAGCCGCTACCTGAAGCGGAACAAATTGTCTTCACTCCTGGCAAGGGCGGCAAGCTGATCGTGAAGAACACGTCTCGCTGTTCGCTCGTACGCAACCGCACGCCACTGCCAAAGAATAAAAAAGAAATCCTCGAATATAATGACAAGCTGTACATTACATTCGAGGACGGCATCACCGAAATCGAGCTTCGTTATAAAGCTATTAAGCCTACGACCAATATCTTTACCCGGAGCGACTCTTCCGGCGGGCAGACAGGCTAGTGACATACTCCATGGTAATCGCTGCCTTGAACCATTTAAGAGAGGAGCAGCGCTTGTCCGGCGCCACGATCAAACCGCGCCGGATGGCGCGGGATAAGAACGGCCAGCGGCGTTTCAAGCCCGCGTGAATCGGCTCCAGCCGATCATCGAACAATCGTTTGCGAACATCCGTAGGAGCCGTGCCGCGACAGCAGTGGAACAGCACTGCCGCCAAACTGTAAATATCGCTTACCGGCCCTTGGCGAGACTGCTCGGAATAGAGTTCCAGCGGCGAATACCCGGCGGTGGTCAGGATCGGGTGGCCGCCGCTGCCGTCAAAACGGACAGCCGAACCGAAATCGAGCAGCTTCGCGCGTCCCTGACGGTCGATCATAATATTGCCCGGCTTCAAATCACGATGGATGATTCCCCGTTGATGGAGATGCTCTAACGTCTCGATCAGAGGAAGCATCGTCTTGTACAGGAAGCCGGGCTCTATTGTATCCGGACGGCCCCCTATCATTTCCGCCAGCGTAACCCCTTCAATAAACTCCATGATAATATATACGGTATCATTTTGTTCAAACTGATCCATACAGCGAACAATGCCCGGATGCTCACAGGCCTTCAGAAGCTCCCCTTCATTAATAAACGCATTCCTTAACGCCTCATATTTGTCATCGGGCACGCCCGATAAACGACGCACGGAACTGCCATCCTTCCCTCTTCGCACCAGCGACTTTGGGAAAAATTCCTTGATGACGCACTTTATCTCCTGCTCTTCGCATCTGCCCGCATATACGATGGCCAGCTCACTGCTAGAGATCTTGCTGCGAACCCGGTAAATCCGGCGCGAGCCAGACTGTCCTCCATACAACCTCGAATTTCGGCGCAGCCCAGTTCCCTCTTTTCCCATGATTGCTTTACTCACTTTCAACCTCCGCGAACGTTTTAAAGAAGACTGCTACTATGTCTTATCAACCCAAAAAATAAAAGAACCTATGTATGTTGTTATCCCCATCTTATCAATTTCTCAACAGATTGACTATGGATGCTCATGATTTCTATGCTAAAAAGAAACACCCTCCACCTTCCCGGCTTCTCTCTTCTATTAAGAAAAACGGACGGGTATTTAGGTAGAGGGTCTTCAATGCTTGTTAATTATTTAAATCATCGAACATGGAACCAGCCACGGTCACTTCGATTTGATCGAGCACTTGGATTCCGTTGAGAGTTTTCAGTTTGCTATATTCATGCGTGGAGAGGGCGATATCCTCTACCCAAGCCTTCACATAGTACTTGCCGTTCTGCATGCTTGCATGCGTGTATAGAGAGATATTCTCAGGGTTAATCTGAATCGTAACTTCCGTCGTTTCGGTGATTTTGTACATCTTAGGTTCCGTATTTTTCACGTACTCCCGGTATTTGTAGAACGTGTGGCTGCCTGCCGTGGAAGATTCGCTGTAGCCCTCCAGTACTTTTTTCCAGAATGCATGGGTCTTGCTCTCATCCTGATTCTGGGAGAAATAGATCGGCTCCACCACTTTGCTATAGCGACTAGGATCGCTTTTCCGATCCTTTACCTCAAGCAATACCGCATTATTTACACCGCGAGGATCCTCGGCCTTCAAAACACCCGGAACTATTTTAAAGCCCCCACGCTGAGGATGAAGTTCATGGTTCTGAAGGTTAACTGCCTTCTTGTCACTGTTAATATAGACCAGGTTCGTCTCATATCGGAAGGCATTGATCACGGCGTTAACCAGGTCACGATGATCGGCCGTGTCGTTCTCCGACTGCTTGAAGGTAACGGTCTTGACGGTAAAGGTATAGCTGCCCGCCGGGTTGAAGTAATATCCCGATTTGATCGGATAAGCATATTTCTGCAATTCCCGGTCGCTAGCGAATACGGCCTTATCATACAATTTTTTATTGTTGTTGCGATCCTTGGCAGCATTTCTGGCCATCTCATAATGCCGCTTCATAAACTCCGTTTGGCTTGAAGCCGTCCCCTGATCCTTAAACCACTCGACATTAGCGCTGGCCTGCTGGGTGAAAGAACGAGGATACTGACCTGGAACCGCAACACCATGATCGGCAGCATCCGTCTTCACGCCCTCAGGCTTGTAAGGCTTGCCTTCCTCATTCAAATGATACATCCAGCGAATGACATTATACTTGTAAGACTCATTTTCCCAGTACAGATCCTTCTTGAAAGAATCTCGCGTGTTGTTGACGATTTTATTCAAAAAGGTCGGCTTTGTAATGGTCTCTTTACCATTATATACGTAAACTTCGTATGCCTTGGTGTCTAGTCCATTCTGGAAAGAGCCGCTAGCTGTGCCGCCTCTGGTCTCCGTGGTGCATACGTCACTGCCATCTTCACCTTTACTACAGATCGTGACATCGTAACTATAATTTTTCCGAATACTGCCCTCCTGCGACACTGTGCCGATTCTCTGAATCGGAGCACTTGGACTTGGCGCCGGTGTCATCCATTTCCGATTCAGCGGGTCATCGCCGAAGTCCTCTCTTTTAATCGTTGTCAGGAAGATCGGACTTCTCGTCACTGTCTCACTTGACTCGTTGACGGGCGGATTATCCAGTACCTGATGAGCTCTAAATAGGGTGGGCGTATTGTTCGTAACCTTAAGAGCGCCCGTCGTATTGCTCGTCCACCAGGCATCAGACCTAGGCAGAGTAACTGTTGCCGTATTCGGAGCACCTTGATTCAGCGGGAGTTTCTCCCTCTTCGATAATACATCGTACTCGAGTCCCACTGGAACGACAAGCTTAACCGCCCTTGGGTGAGAATCCAGCATATTATTGCTTAAATCGGCCTCTTCCGGCGATTTCCCGTCCTTATTTATGCTAAATTGGATGCGCACTTCACTATCAGGCATTTGAAAATCAGCATACAGAATCCGGCTTTGATTCCGGTTCAGCTTGACCGTGCCCGACCCTGCGGTGCCATGCCCGCTGAATTTCAGCCCTTCCGAGCTGGTCATTCTTTTTCCATCACTTACGCGAGTGATGATCCATTCATACTTCGAGTTCACTTCCTCGATAAAGGTAGAGTTCACCTTTACGCCCACTCGTACCGGCTCCCCGCGTACTGCCTCGACAGGCAGTTCCTCAAACTGTGCGGAAATATCGTCTTTCAGCATATTGAAAGGAGCGATCGGGATGTCCAGGTACGTTATACCTATCGAGCTATTAATATACACTGTGCCGAATCCCCAAGAAATTTCAGTTGGGGGTTGGAGCACGTGGACGTAATCGACCCATCTGCCTTGTTTCGGTGTGGCGTTTTCATCATAGACCACTTTATCTGCCAAAGCTGAGTTTTGATTGTTATACATGAACTCCTTGTAAGGTACACCTGCATAATTCGTATTTAAACCTGCTATTATAGCCGCTTCGAAGGTACCATCGGGAAGAAACGGATTAAGTGGGTCTTTGTATGCGTCAAGTTTATTAGTGGATATCTCATACTTAGATACTACTCTTTTATCTGCCCATGGTTTTGAAATTAGCGGAAAATTTTGTATTTTAGTCCCACTCCAGCCAGCAAACCAAGGCACGCCCTCTGTTGAAATAGAATGGCCATCCTTAGAATACCCGCTGTATTGCATCATTTCCTTACCCTTATGATTTAGTTTTCGGCCATGTGACTCTCCATAGACTATTTCATAAGTGTGCAGTTTGATCTTATCTTTTCCTTCTAATTTTTCGCTAGGTTGAGATGCTCTATTCAATCTATCCCGGATTAAATCCTTTCTGAGATTTAACCGCTTATTGTCCCTCATAATGTGATCTTTGTAGTAATCTGATTCCTTAAAGCCATATAACTCACGCATATCATGGTTTATCTTTTGAATTACTTCTTCAACAGTCTTGGGAATTTGGCTAATCGGTTTTTCTTTAGAAAAAATAGTTTGATAAGGATATATACCGCATAATATAATCACAGATAATATTATCCTTATTGACTTCTTCATGGTTGCACCTACTTATAAAATATAGTTACTGCAATACTTGAATTTATATTTGATACCACTCTAATGAGAAATGTATCATCATAAAAATCTTTCAGTTTCAACTCTGGTTCAGGTGTTTTTTTAGTTTTGACATAGCTCATAACAGATTTAACAGTTTTTTCTTCAACTCTTTGTAATAGGATCTCTTCTAACTCTTCCAACTGCATCTCATAATCTCCCCCCCACATGCCAAAATCTATTAGGATTGCCATGAGGGCTTGCGTACCTTCACCGCTACTTTTCTTGATATCCATCTTTGAGCCAGTATTATACTTAATTTTAAAGCCGTGTAAATTTTCCTCTACAATCTGATCCGATCCCTGAGTAACCTCACTAGGATCAAAGCCTGCTGTATTAATATAAACCGTTCTTACTGCTGAATCCCATTTAACAGAAGCATCAAGGCCTTCACTAATAAAACGAAGCGGGACAAAGGTTCTGCCGCCAACTCGCGCCGCCGCTGTATCCATTTGTTTCTCCACACCATTCACCGTGTATTTTTTGCTGCCAAGTACCAGAACTACTCGGTTAGAATCCAAATCTACCGTGACGGTTTTGGTTGCAGCATTCCAGCCTACTTTTGCCCCCAATGCTTCACTCACGAAGCGTACAGGAACCTGCACACGTTGAGCCTTATCTACATACGGCTGCTCATCCGGGAAATAAATTCGATTCGTATTTACCTCTACTCGCAGTGGTAATGGTTTCGCTAGTGACATGGTTGGCATTAGAACCATCAAAATAAGCAGCATCGCAAGTGCTGTTGCAATTCTTTTTTTCATAATTTTTAAACCTCCAGTTATTTTTACTGTGTTATACCCAACGGCTAACGATTTAAAAAGATACGCCCGCCGAAACATCCTTCTTAATCATCTGTTCAATCCTTCTATATTGCGCCTCGGCGTGAGTCAGGAACTTTGCTTTACTTTGCAGCTCCGAAGCCACCTTCTTCTGCTGCTGTCGAACTTGCGCGCAGGCTCTATGGACCTGGTGAACCTGCCTTTGTACATAGGATTCACTGTAAGCCCGCCCTGTACTAGAGGCTATCCGTTCCGCCTGAGTGACCATTTGCTGCACCCGGTTGCCGAGGTGATCCTCAAAACTCTTAAACCTCGATTTCAAGTGGTTTAAACGCCCGAAATCTACTGCTAATTGTGCCGATGTATACGAACTGTATCCTTTCATAATCTTGGCGCTATAACTCTTGTTCTTATTAGAAGAGGCTTTCTTAGCCGTAATAAGTCCCGCCGCTCGCTTAGGCAGCTGAGCTAGCAATTTGACATTGTTTTTAAAAGCTTTATAACTTTTGGTGATTACTGTTTTGGCTTTAGTAACCGCGGTATTGACGCCTTTCGCGACATTGTTGACGGTCTTATCCCAGGCATGCTTAATGGCTGTAAGAATTTTTTTCGTTTTCTCCGCCACACTTTTGAAGAAGCTAGTTACTGCATTTCGCAGCTTTTCTTTAAACCGCTCTATAGCCTGAGCCGCTTTTATTCCGGTAATAACGACACCTTTGGCAAATTCCTTGGCCCGCTCCTTAAATTTCCCCCATTCTACCTTCACTTGTTCTACAAACCTAGTAAAAGCTTTAGCTACCATCTTCCCAGCCTTCACTAACTTGGCAGCGGCAATCGTCAATTGCTTCACGATCCAATCGCCAAACTGGTTGAGCTTATCCATGGCATAATTAATGGCGTTCATGATGTTCTTACCTAGAGATTTCAAGAAATCATCGACGAACAAATAAGGAAAAAGACTTGCCGCTATATAAGTGACCACGAGCTCAGCTGCATCTCCATATTCCTCTGCAATTTTGTTGAACGCATAATCGTCCAGATGGCTTAGCACCATCACCGTACCGACCCATTTTTGGAAATCGCCTTCTTTTTCAAAGCCCTCCGCTCCGCTTTCCATATGGGCCAACACACCATCCAGCGCGTAGCTGCGATACGGCTCCTCCATCGTCTCATTAATATAAATACTGAAGTCATTGATAAATTTAGGAATTTCCCCTCGCTCAGTGGTCTCCCTCATTTGGCCATTCTCATCAAGCACGATATTCGGCCGGTGGTTATAAACAAACTGCTCCTGCTTCTCCGTATCGATATATTTGATCGTTCCCGCAACGGGATTAAGAAGACAGTTCACAAAATCATCTTTGGCTGAAATGGACGTAATTTTATGTGCATTCGCAGCAATTTGATCTTTATATTTCTCCAGAAACTCCTTAGAAAAGCCTTGTCCGTCAAACGACAGAGCTCGGTCGACCTTATCCGACAAAATGGCGACATATTGTGTCTTATTACCGCCTTTGGAATGACCCGTCACGGTAATATTGTCGTATTTCGATCTCTCGATATAGTTCAAGGCGGCTTTTTGCTGCTGTGTATCCGATAGATAACCACCTTGCCCGTTGTCATGCCATTCATAGTCGCCACCCGTCCCCCGGAAAACGACAGTTGCATCCCCCTGAGGATCGACAAATGTCGCTACACGCATCCCTGCCTCAAGCGGCTTGCCATCACTACCCCGAATCGTCTTTCCGCTCTGGTCGACCATAGTTCCCGTTCTACCGTCAGTGACCTTGAGTGAACGCAGCTGCGGATCCTTCTCGATTGCCCGTAAAATAACGAGCCATTCCTCCTTGGACATCTTGCAGGGATATTCGTCATCGGTGCCGATTTTGCTGAGGTTCCGGCTTTTATCGAGACCGTTACCATATAAAAAAGAATCAACGATATCCCCGACCTTCTTGTCGTTGCTATCAGCCACCCCTTGGAGGTAAATCAAGTTGTTCAGCAGCAATAATTGATTCTCTTCCAATTCAGCCATCCACTTGTACCTCCTCTCCGTTCTGCCTGATTGTCATATCCGGAGTTACCATGACCGATTTATAGTCTCCTGCAAAATAACCCTCATCCTGCAGGGCGCTTAAGTTTTGAGGCCCTGATCCGATAGATTCATATTTGTCATCGACTACGACATACAATCGCACGAACCCGACCAATTTTTGCTCACGCATTTTCCCGGCGATTTGCCGTAAGCTTGCCTCTGCATCTTGATCACCTGTCTTGGACTGCTTCACAAAAATGACCGTATCCGAGGAGAAGCTCTCGTCTTTGCGGTAAATCTGATCCACTGTTGTGTCCTTATTCAGACGGTCGGGCAGAACACCTTCGCCAAATTCCGTATATAATTTAAATTCATCATAAGTACCGCCAACAATATTGGAGAGAACCTCTTCATATTGAGGCCGAATGAATATGCCGAAATAACCGTCGCTGATGTTATAGGAGCCGTCTTCCATTTTTGTGCCCCATACCTCAAAATGATCCTCTTCGGTACCCTTTTTCGGATAAGCAATTAATCGGTCATAACTGTATGCCCAACTGCTCAAACTGAGGGATTTAGGAACGAACTCCTCCCCATACTTCTCTTCCAGATGTGACATCATTTGCTCCTTGATCGCTTCCGGGTTCGGTTTCTTATTCATACATCCGCTCACTCCCCATAAAATAATGATCGCTAACAAACTCCAAATAAAACGCTTCGTCCAAATGTTCACCGTACTCCTCCTCTCTATTGAATTCTAATCCTTCCATTTAGGTAACATGCATTATATAAAAGAGACACCCGCTGAAAGGTAGCTCGAAATCATGCTCTCTACTTTTCTATATTGCTGCTCGGCTAGCTGCAGAAACTTCACTTTACTCTGCAGTTTGGCAGCCACCTTATAATTTCTCTGCCTGATTTGTTCGCATGTCCGGTTAAGCTGGTGAACTTGCCTTTGGACATTGGGCTCGCTGTAGGCACGCCCTGTACTCGAAATTGTTCTCTCCGCTTGAGACAGCCTTTGCTGGATCCGTGATCCTATCCGTTCTTCTAAGTTTCTAAATTTCGTCTTTAAATCAGCTAATCGGCTGAAATCTACAGTCAATTGGGCTGAGGTGTACGAGCCATATCCCTTAACTACCTTGGAGGCATATTTTTGTTGGGTCACAGCAGGGACTGTTTTTTGAGCACTCAGATCGTTCTTCCCTGCTACCTTCTTTTGTAGCTCTCTAACTAGAATGATATAGGACAAAAACACAGCCAATTTGGAAGGATGATCCTCCTTCACTTTGTTGAGCATGTTAATTGCACCTTGCTTGGCATGATTTACTGCCTTATTCCATAATCCCTTAATGGCTGCAAGAATCTTCTTAGTCCCTTCTGCGACCTGGATACAGAAATTCGTGACAGCCTTCTTCAACCGATTCATAAAGTGTTCGATGGCCTGCTTCGTCGTGTCTACAAGCGTACGTGAAAAAACGATTACACCTTCCTTCAACTTCTCCCACTCGCTTCTTACCCGTTCCGCAAATTTCGCCGCCCCAACAGCCACCATGTTTCCCGCCTGCTTGAGTTTGGCGATTCCTTTGTTCAACATGCTCATTAGCCAATCACCAAACTGTTTCAGCTTCTCAGTGGCATAATCGATGGCATTCCTCGCATGTTTAATCAAGACCTTAGCTGCATCATCACTAAACAGGGAGGGAAACAGCATGCTTGCGCTAATTACTGCAACGAATTCCGCTCCATCCCCATGCTCTTCAGCAATCCGGGTAAACGTGTAATCATCCAGATGACTTATTGCCATTGCTGCGGCAGACAAAAAATGAAGTGTACTCTCTTTTGGAAAACCCTCGTCTCCCTCTTTCAAATAAGACAACACCCCATCAAATGCATAACTACGAAAGGGTTCTTCCATCGTTTCGTGGACATAAATCGTGAACGAATTAATAAATTTAGGAATGTCCCCTGGCTGATCGGTACGTCCGCGTAACTGACCATTTTCATCCAACATGATGTTGGGATTATGGTAGTGCAGGTGATTCTCTTTCTCCTCTGTATTTATGTAGTAAATCTTCTCAGCGATAGGATAAAGTAGACAGTTAACGAAATCTTCTTTTGCAGAAATCGAGGTAATCTTGTGGGCATTCGCTTCAATGCGGTCTTTATACTTGTCCAAAAACTCCCTCGAAAATCCTTGACCATCAAAAGAGACAGCTTTCTTCACCTTATCCGACAGAATGGCAACATACTGTGTCTTATTACCACCTTTGGAGTGTCCTGTAACGGTAATATTGTCGTATTCTAAACTTTCAATGTATTCTAGAGCAGCTATCTGCTGCGGTGTATCTGCTAAATAACCACCTTGACCGTTATCAAACCATTCAAAGTCGCCCCCCGTTCCTCGAAAAACTACCGTAGCCTCGCCATCTGGATCGACAAAGGTAGCTACACGCATTCCCGCCTCAAGAACTTTGCCGTTTTTCATGATTGGCTGTCCGTTCTTGTCGGGCATTTCTCCGGTTATACCATGATTTATTTTTAAGTCCTTTAACTGCGGGTCTTTATTTATCGCATTTAATATAGCAACCCATTCTCCCCTAGACATATCATGAGGGTATTTCTCCTCTGTACCTCCTCCTTTTTTTTTAACTATTTCTATGTTTTTGTCGAGTCCGCCTCCATTTAGAAGTATATCCACAACCTCTCCAACAGTCCTTTTGTTACTATTGGCGACCCCTTTTAGATACATGATATTGTTTAGAAGCAACAGCTGACTTTCATTTAATTCTGCCATTCGTGTTAACCTCCATTCCGTTCTGTCTGACTTTTAAATCAGGGGTGACCATTACAGACTTGGGATTATCCACAAAATACTCTTTATCTTTCGAAGCACTTATATTCAAGACCTCTTGCCCAATTAAGTCAAATTTTTCATCAAATATAACAAATATTCGTACATATCCTACCATTTGTTTTTGACGCATTTTCCCTGCTATTTGAAGTAAGCTTAGTTCTATATCTATATTTTCTGCCGAAGTTTGCTTTACAAAAACCACCGTATCTGATGAGAAATGTTCATCCTTATTGTATATCTCCTCAAAGGGGGTATCTTTATTCAACCGATCAGGTAGAGCACCTTCACCAAAGTTCGTATAAAGCTTGAACTCATCATAAATCTCGTGTACGAAACCTGACATCACCGCTTCATATTTAGGCTTAATAAATACCCCAAAATATCCATCCCTGATACTGTAGGAGCCGTCTTCCATTCTCGTCCCTTCTACCTCGAAGTAATCCTGTTTGGATCCATTCTTTGGATAGGCCAATAATGTATCATAGCTGTACGCTAAATTACTGAAGCTTAAAGACATCGGCAGGAACTCTTCCCCATACTTCTCTTCCAGATGCGCCATCATTAAGTCCTTGATCACTTCTGCTTTAGGCTTCTTGTTCATGCATCCACTCACTCCCCACAACATGATCAGGCTCAAAAAAACTAGAATGAATCGTTTCGTCCAAGGCTTCATACTATTCCCTCCTTAAAGGGTTCATTTACTATCCGCAACCTCTTCGACAGTTCTTTTGTTGTTATGCGAAGACTCCTTTTAGATAAATGAGATTATTTAGAGCAACAACTGACTTCGTTTAATTCATTCATCCGTTTTGATCTTCTCGCCATACTGTCTAACTTCCAGATCAAGAGTGATCATTACAGACTTAGGTTTATCCACATAGTACTCTTTATCTCTGAAGCACTTATATTCAAAACTTCTATCCCAATGGACTCAAACTTTTCGTTAAATACAACGAACATTTGAACGAATCCCACCATTTGTTTTTGACGCATTTTCCCTGCTATTTGAAGTAAGCTCAGTTCTATATTTATATTCTCTGCCGAAATGAATCGCTTCAGCCAAGAATTCATACTTTCTCTCTCTTAAAAGATCAGGCAGAACTCCTTCACCAATATCCGTGTAAAGCTTGAAATCGTCATAAATCTCACTAACAATATCTAGACATAATAGCCTCATATTCCGGCTTAATATAAATTCCGAAATAACCGTCACGAATCTCGTAAGTACCGTCATCCTCTTTCGTACCCTAGACCTCAAAACTATCTTCGCCACCCAGTCCAGGTTTAGTAGGGGGATCTGAAACATGAAAAATCAAACATACTCCCTTGTACGGTGGCCTGATGAGGAAATGTATATGAAAAACCATACAGAATTCCATGATCTCCTCACCTTAAAACCAACGATACACCTAGGTTGAAGTTTTTTTCCTGCGAAAGTTAAGTTATTAAGAAGTAGAAGTTGATCTTCGCTTAACTCAGCCATCACTTCCACTCCATATTCCTTACTTTCTAATGAATTTACTTTTCCCCAAAGCGTTATCTGGTTTTAAGTGAAGTACTCTTTCTTCTTGACAGGACTAATATGAATGATCAAGCTCATAAAAAACAAAATGAATCGCTTCATCCACAGATTCACACTTGCCCCTCCTTCAGAGCGGATCACCATTCCAATGAGATTTCGGGAAACATCAGCATATTGTCCATGTAATTCTGGAATTCTTGCTCTATTGTATTCGTTATAAACACGATCTCCCTGTCCAGCAATTCGCCAGTTCTTTCATTAAAGCTCTCCATCACAGGAAGGACCGTAATTGTATTCTTATTCATGGCAAACAAAGCAGCCCCCGCTAAAATAGATTCAACACTTCGATAAACATCGTATACCATGTCCACCGCTTGGTTCGTCAACTGCTCTCCGCATTCACGGATAAAATCCTTGATCTGCTCGACCTTAATATGAATGAACTCGTTTTGCAGCGTGCTTCGGTTCTTCTCCAGCTGTTGCTCCGTATATCTAAGTACTTGTTCTATGGAGCGTCCCACGCTCTCTTCCGTTAATCCATCCATTTTTAAAAATAAGGAATATAGCCCGTAATCCAATACCGCCTCTTCTTCCTTATTCTCTCCAAAGAAAATATGCCACACATCCGGACGGATTGTCCCGACCGCATCATAAAACCAACTTACGAATTTAGAATAATCGCTTTGAATACTTGGAATCGTGTTGCCTTCCGAATCAAACTCAAGAATTTTAAAATAAGCTTCCTCCAAATCGGTTTCTTCCGTCTGCTGCTTTACGAAAGTCACCTGATCCAAGTGAGCCCCAACCGGATCATGCTCGGCCACGAGATTTCGTATTCTTCCGGGAAGCTCATCGCCTGTAGGCACGGCGAATACAGTCGCCTCCATTTCCAGCCGCTCGGCAAGATGTGACACGCAGTAACCCCCGGCTCTCATCCCGGTCAATACACAATTGCCCTTGCTCCTCCAATGCTCCACACATTCTGTGACTTCATCCAAAAAATGATGGATATCCAGCTGAATATCCGGGTGTTCCAGCGCATGTGCTACAACTATGCTGTTATCCTCGTGGTCTGCGAATACATACAGATTCATATATTCCAGATTCTTATGCTGCTGCAAAGATAAGCTATGCAGTGCGGGACTCGCGGTAATTTCGCTTATCAAAAGCTCTAAATCCGGGTTTCCGCCCAGTTCCTTCCCCCAGTCAGAAATCTGCTCCAAGGGACGATGAATGAATCGCGCGATATCCCCAGTACTCGCTAGCTCGCATAACAATATTTTATCCTTATCCCTCAACACGCTAGGTACACCCCTTTACTTCTTCGCATTCCTCTGCTGCTCCAGCCGCAGCGCCTTCTCCCGAGCTTCGATGCGCCTTTGTTCATCGGCCCTTCGAACCTCACTAGCTAGCCTTTCCAGTCCCGATTGCAAATCCTCAACTTCCCGATATAATCGATTCAAGTCATTTCTCGTCTGAGAACGATAACTGTCCGTCAACGCTTTACCCGCGTTGCCCTTCCACCAGGAGGTTACTCCGGCAAGCTCCGCTTGAAGCCTGAATTCCTCACGTTTCACATCAGCCAGCTCATTACGAATATTTCGGGCTGTCCCGCTGATCGCGCTTGGTGTGCTCATCTTCCCACCTCCATAAAACATTAGATTTAGAAAATGGCGTGATAACAGCCCTTAACTGTATACCACGCCGATCTTCATTATTTGCGAAGCGCGCTAGCGATATCTCTCTCGCTTTGTTCTTTGATATCAGCGATTTTATCGAGATTTCTGCTGATGTTCTCCACGCATTCAACCAGCTTTTTCAAGTTTGGTTTCAAATCTCTGAACTCTTGAATAAAAGCCTGGGAGGATTCCCCTTTCCACCAGCCCTCAACAGAACTAATTTCTCTGTCCAGTTGCTCAACGATTTCATTCGCATTTCTACCCTTGTTCAGAATGGATTTGGCCACGCTGCGGGCTTGTCCAGGACTAAACGTTAAATTTGACATAATCTCACCTCCTTTCAAGAGTAATTTCCGCTCAGCTACTGCCGCATTGCGCTCATGCCCTGTCTCTCCATAGCTTCACGTCTTCTCTGCTCTTCCGCCCGTTCAACGGCGTTAGCCAGATTATTCTTCACCTTGGATTCCAGGCTATCCAGATTACGAAGCAAAATCCTGATATCATGCTGAATCCCTTCGTATCCAGTTTTGAAGCTCGTCCCAGCCTCACCCTTCCACCAGGTAGTCACATCATTGACCATCCTTTGATATTTCGATGTTTCGCGCCTTATGTCTTCCGTTATCGCACGAACCCCCGCTGCTTTTCTGCGGATTTCTCCTGCTGAAGGCATATACACCCCTCCTCAAATACTCGGCTTGCTTGGATGTTTTATATCATGACCTTCTCATTTTGATGCAGGAACGTGGCCGTGCGCAGGCCCGTAAATTTGTTCTTTACAATAAAGTAGCCATCGCCAAGTTCCATTTCCTTCTCCTGGCTTCCGTAAGGGAAACGTATATTAAACAGATTCTGATCCTTAATGCTGCCGAACAAAAGACCCGTCTGCTCCTCGCGAAGCACCTTCCCAAGGCTATCCCAGTTGTTGGCGAGCTCTGAAGTCTGATCCGCCGCTATGACAGCGACCTTCATATTGCGCTCTTGCTTGATGATGCGCTCAATCAGTTCTTTGAGCGAATATTGATCCCCATTTGTCAGCTCGCTTAAGTTATCAATGACAAATATGATCTGCTTCCAGGAACGCACCATCGCATTCAGGTCACCGTTATCCTGCCTTGTGGCCAGGAACTTCGCCCGGCGATCATCCAGCTCCTGCTTAATCCCATCGATGAAATCATACATATCCTCGATCTGTGACAAATCCGTCACGCAGGGCAGCTTCATCATTTCATAAATTCCCATGGAGCTGGAGTCCAGCGCGTAGACATCCAGTCGATCCGAACCCAGCTTCTCGTCCAGCATGCTGATCCATGAGACGAGCTGCGTGCTCTTGCCCGTCATCGCATCTCCTGCAATCATAATGAACGGAGTCGCCGTTAGGTCAACGTAGACCGGCATCAAGTCATGGTCGCCAAGACCGATAGCGAGCTTTTCTCCCTCACGGTTAATTTCCTGCATATCAATTTTGCTAGGCATAATCGGGATTGGAGTGGCCGGCTCAACCAGGTTCTCCCTCACGAAGTGCTCGAAATCCTGAATCATCTCTTCCATGTTCCGGGCTCTGAACTCCGGCATGGCCGTCTGAAATTCCAGCGGTGGCTTGCCACTAACCAGGCCTCTTCCTGGTACTTTGGCCGGTTCCAACCCTTCCGTCCGTCCAACGATATTGGCGTATTCCCCTTTGTCGGTTAACTGCAGCGCCACCGCCATTTTGAAATTCACGGACAGCTTATATCGGACAAGTGACGCATTCGTTGCCGTCACGACCATATATATTCCGAATTTAGAGCCTTCCCGGGCCAACGTAACCATCTTCTCGTCAATATCTTCATAGGTCTCCGATAAAGCAAAGTAATTGTCAATAATAAGAACGATAGCCGGGAGTTTCCCGCCATGGTATCTATAGTCGTTAAATCCGTCACGCTGGCTCTCTTCAAACAGCTGCTTGCGTTCTTCCATGACTCTGAACAGGAACAAAACAAACTGCTGAATCGTCGATTCCTGCTCCAGCGTCATCACTCCGCCGCAATGCGGCAGCCGCTCGAACAGCTTGAAGGAGGAACCGCCGAAATCCATGACGTACAAATGAACATCCGATGGCGAATACTTGTAGGCCAACGACATGCACAGCGATCTGAGCAGGTATGTCTTGCCTGTTCCCGGAGAACCATAGATGAATAAATTGCCCTCAGTGGCAAAATCGATCTCCAGCGGCTCCTGCAGTTGTCCCCGCGGATCATCCACCAGACCAATCGGTGCGCTCAGAATTGCCTCTTCTCTGGCCCAGCCGCTCTCTGAATTCAGTCCTGAGCCTGGGGCGAATAGATCATCCAAGTACACACTGTCCGGCAGGGGCGGCAGCCATGGCCCTTTTAACGCTTGAACACCGCGATGCTCCGAGAACGTAATGATGTGCTCGACCATGCACTTCAACTGGGATGGCATCTCCTTAGGCGCGATCTTCTCTTCCTCCAGCGGATAAATTTGCTCCGATCGACCATGGAGGGAAACTTCGTAGATACGTTTCGCACGATTCTCGCTCTTCAGCATTTCACCATCGGGGTCATAATCGGCTCCCGAATACGCCGATTGGAACAATTCGAAAATCTCATCATTCCCCACCTGAATATAAGCGCGACCCGGCTCTTTGATCATGGCCGCATCCGGCCGTTTGATCACGTCTTTGCTGTCTGCCTCATCTTGAACCTTCAGACAGATTTTAAATTTAGAGTTACTCCAAATCTGATCATCCACGACTCCTGCCGGCTTCTGCGTGGCCAGAATCAGATGGACGCCAAGGCTTCGGCCAACCCGAGCCGTACTGACCAATTCCTTCATGAATTCCGGCTGATCTTGCTTCAATTCAGCGAACTCATCGGCAATCATGATCAGATGCGGGATTGCCGGCATTCGCCCATCCTCGTTATCGCTGTAATACAGCTTCTGGTATCTGTCGATGTTATTTACCCCGTATTCGGAGAACACGCGCTGTCTTCTCATCAGCTCGCTCTTAATGGACAACAGGGCGCGAGACGTCTGATTTCCACCCAGGTTCGTAATCGTCCCCACAAGATGCGGCATGCCTTTGAATACATCAGCCATCCCGCCGCCTTTATAATCGATTAATACAAAAACAACGTCATGCGGATGATAGTTAATTGCCAGGGAAATAATGATGCTTTGCAGCAGCTCACTCTTCCCAGAGCCCGTCGTTCCCGCGACCAATCCGTGCGGGCCATGTCCGGTCTCATGCATATCAAGCTGGAACAGGCTGCCTCCGGCCTTAACCCCGATCGGAACGCTCATTCCCTTAAACGGCTTATTTCTGGACCAACGGGACAATAAATCGACTTCCGCGGTCGTTTTCGTCTGCAGCATATCCAGCAATGTCAGGGAGGTCGGCAGCGTGAAGCTGGCGCTCGAGTTCTTGATCCGCAGGGGTGCCATCAAGCGAGCCGCCTGCTCCAGCTGCTCCATATGTATTTGATCCGGGATAAAGGTCGATTTCTCGCCAGACTCACGATCAGCGAGCTCACCGTTCTTCCCCTGCAACACAATAACCTGCTTGCAGTTCATTGGGAGATAAGCCTGATTCTTCGCGATATATACGGACGATACCCCAAGCGCAGCGCACTTGTTATACAAATATTTGTTAATCGGCTCCTCTTCCAGCAGGGACGGATCTTCGATGATGAAGACGAAATGCGGTAGCGGGCTTCCCCCTACTTCTTTGCGTTCGCGTTCCTTCAACACTTCGTTCAGCCCGCCCAGCACCTGATGAGCGATTGCCTTGCCGCAAAGCAGGAACCTCGCATCAAATCCGTCCGTCCATAAATGCGGCAGCTGACGGAGCCAATTCCACTTCTCCAGTCCTTCCTCTGCGGCTAGTACAACGACGCGCACATCATCATAACCATGATGGGTCACGAGCTGCAGCAGCATTTGCGTTACGACGGCGAACGTCCTCTCTTCTTCGCCAGCGATACCGCAAATCTCCGAAGTCATTAGGTTGATCGACACGGGCACATCCTGCACCCGCTCGAACTCGAGAGCAAGTCTTTGCGGCTCCATAATCAGCGGATCGCTCTCCATAATGATGGCCTGCTTCGTATACTTGATCTCTAGTGCCGAAGGGACGCTGCCAACGCCGAGCCGAAGGGACAGAAAATCCGGAGAGGAGGGCGTTCTCTCCCACAGCCGGTGATCGATTTCCCTAATTCGCTGCAGGCAAGCCGCAGGCTCCGGGCTCATCTCGTTCATCGCTTTAATCTGCTGTTCTCTAGCCAGTGTCAGTTCGCTGCGAGTATCCGCGATAAATTGCAAATACTTCTGCTCCCGCTCTTTCTTCTTCTTCCGGTATTTCTTGATTTGAGATGCCGCGGTGGCAAGCGATACAACCAGCGTCGTCACGGTCATCGCGATGGACAGCATCATGAACAGCGATTGATGCGTTAACGCAAGCAACAACGTAATGACCAGCATGACCACCGGCGGTGCCAGCAGCGTGAACCAGGAAATTTCCGGCTTCTCATAGGCATGCGGCGGATTGGGAATTTCAATTTCTCCGCTAGGCATCTCCGGTAAGAAACGGGGCTGACGGCTAAATACATATTTTTCTTTTATCATATTTACCTCACGCTAAAATGTAATGACTTTCTCCGCTTGTCCACCGTTTAGCGACATCTTATACCATTCAAAACCACTGCTGAAATAGATGATATTTCCTAAAATATGAATATGATCGGCGCGTTCTCCGCAGATGCGGATTTTATTGCCTGTATCCAAATCAACGCGATACACCGAACTGTCATTATTACGGTTCGCGCAGTATACATAACGGCCGTCGCTATTCAGACTATTCGGCGACACATCGGCATATGTGCGAGCCTCGCCCGTTTCCAAGTGCAAAGCGGTCAGCTGGTACTGGTTCTTGGAATCGGCAAAGATGAGCGTATCGCCGATTTTAATCATGTGCATCGCCACGGATTCCGAAAGCTGCTCCCGGTCTTTTCCCGTGACATCGCACGATCGAATCCCCTGCTGGGTGGCGTAATACACCTGCTCTCCTTCCACGACAAAGCATTCGACCGGTTCGTCCGTAACCCGGGATTCGTTTCTCCCATTTAATAAACAGCGATACAGCTTATGGTCTATCTCACTCTTGTAATACAACCAGTCACCACTTAGGGCTAGGCCGTAGCATGGCCGATCCTGAATCCGCTCCACGCTTTGCGTGGAAAGATTCATTCTGTACAATCGGTTCCCCTGCAGCTGATCGCTATAATAAATGTCATCCCCGGCTCTATTCATAAACCAGAACATACCGTCCAAGTGCGCCTTTTCCTCGGAGGTCGCAGTCAGCAAGCGGGTGCCGGAATAATGGCGAAGATCGGCGAGGAGCAGGTTGCCGTCCGCCTCGCAAACGAGGCCGCCGCTATTGATGTTGTAATTCACGATATCCACTCCTTCTAAATGAGAGTCAGCAGCGCCCCGAAGGCAACGCCTTCTTCCTCCAACGTTCGGGTGGGATCAAGTATCCGTCCGAGCGGCTCAGCCTGAAGCCGATGCTCCGGGGCAATGGACAGACCTAGCGCCTCAGACAGCATCGTCAGCAATTCTTCTGCCGTGACGAACGTCGGCACCTTCAATTCCTTTACGAGCCGTTCGCCGGCTTGAAACGTGATCATGATATAGTCCATCCTGCTTTCTCCCTTTCTTCAGTTCTTGACCGACAGAGTGAACTCGCGCTGCGACTCCAGCTGATAAGCAACATCCTGCCCGGCATCCTCGGCCAGCCGCAAATATTTCGTCTGGAACTTATATTCGGATTGCGCCTTGAGCTCGACCTTCGTGGTAATGAGCTCGGTTATTTCATTCTTCTCTTCCGTAAACTCAACAGTTACTGTGAATTCATTGTATTTATCGTTCGTGGATTCAAAGGTCAACTCACGCGAACTTAGTCCTTCATTCGTCCAAGTCAGCTTTAGAGCATCAGAGAACGCCTTTGCGAAATACTCTACGAATTTTTCTTCATCAACAACCGCATCCAAATTCCGATGAAACTCATAATTCAAGCTGCGATCCCTTGCTGAGCGCGCAGCATTGCTAAGCGCTGAACCCAAAACGACCTTCTCTTTTCCCAAATACATGAGCTCGACCACAGGCTCTAGGAACACCGACAGCAACAGAAGCAGCAGCATCGCTATAGCTATATTTTTCATAGTCCCTCTTATTTGAGCCCCAGGTATTCTTCATACGCTTCGCCTAAATCCTTATAATGCTTGAGCCCTGTTGTTGTGAGTGAGAAGGATACAGGAATCTCTTGCTCGTATTTCTTCCCCCACAGCTTGATGCTTAGCGGGTACACCGCCTCAATCCTTACCGTGACCGGGTTTCCGCGCTGCATGTAAGGCTTCTCTGCATCCGTAGTAGCGTCCTCGTATAATGACGCAGGCCCGCCTTCAGCGGAATGCTTGCCCCCTCCATCCTTCTCGGCGGAGATGACGATTTGATCGGCCTTGTCCCGGTACACCGGGCGTTCTTTCAGCCTTTTGAGCGCATAATCCTTGTTGTCATTCGTTAAATAATTATCACTGGCTACGGCCTGCGACAGATGGAAGGTCTCCACCACCAGCGTCATGTACCAGGGAAAGAAATAAATGAAATTCGTAAACAACAGGATGGCTACCGAAACAAGAATAGAGATAAGAATCGATTTTGCAAATGCACGCATTTCATTCACCTGTGCCCCAATTAATCGGCTGCTTTAAGCCATCATGTCCTCGATCGCCTTCATGAACATATCCCAAACTTCCCTAATCCATTGCTCTAGAAATGTGTTGCGAATTAACGTTACGGCTACGGCGATAATGACAATAACGCCGACCGTAACTGCAATTTGCTTCACACCGATATCCCCGCGTTCATCGCGCCAGAAAGAGAGCTTCTTCTCCTCCTCACGCTTGCTGAGTTGCTTGCGCTGTTGATATTCCATAGACATGAACCTCCTCAATGAATCATAAATTATTGAAACATTTTGATAGAATCTAGAACCGTGAATAAGTAATAAATCGCGATATACACGACCAGTACCAGGATGAGAACGAGCTGAATGCGGGAATTCGTCCGCTGCCTTTTCTCCAAATCTTCCTCCAAGGCGATGATCCGATAGCTGTCTACCTCGTTCTTGAGATAGACCATTTGCGAAATATTGTCATAGCCTTTAAGCCGGGTCTCCATCAAATCGCAAAACTTGATAATGTAATGGATCGGTACTCGTTTCTTAAGCTGCTTCAAGGCATACTCTTCGCCATATTCGATATTATCGAGCATGACGCCGAGCTCCTCCGCCATGTCGCTATTGGCATTCGGCAGGTAGTCCCGGATGACGTCCGCCAGGTAAATATTGACCGACTTTGAATATTGGTAGTACACCATGCTATAGAACGCTGGAAAATCAAACGCGATGTTCTTGTTCTTGCGCTCGATCTTTTGTTCCATTTCCGAAATAGGGTAGAGCCATCCAAGAATAATGAAGATCGCTGTCACATATCCGAGCAATTGATTAGCGCTCATAAACACGATAGTTACAATTAATCCTCCGGCTGCATAAAAGATCTGCTCCGCCCGAAGCTCTTCGGGCTTCATCGGCAGATCAAGACGGTCGATCATTTTCTGATACCGCAAACGTTCCGCATTTCCTAGCAATCTAGTAACGTATTTGGTAGCGAACGTTCTTTTGAAGCCTTGCAGCTTATGATTAAACTGGGCATTTTTGCGTTCCTTCAAGAATCTTCGGTTACGCTTCTTCTGTTTTCCCTGCACGGGCTTAAAAAAAGGATAAATGAATACCTTCACCAGATAGAGAATGGCGGCAAGCGCGCTAAATTTAGCTATGATCGTCATTTCCTATCACTTCCTGGCCCCAGATTGCCTTGAAGCGCCTGCGTGCGGGCGAAGCTCAGGCAAATAATACTAATCATGACCGTGTTGATCATTTTGCCAAAGCTGCTGTACAGCATAAATTCCCTGAAATCATCCACCGATAAGGCGTATAGAAAGAACAGCACGATAATTACTGTTTTTAATAGAAAGTCTCGATTCATCTTCCGGAAAATTCGATCCTTGCGGGCATTAATCTCGCGAAGAACTGCATTCTCATCCACAATATCGAGAAAAATATCCGCCATTCCCTTCCGTTCGTTATACTCGAAAATGATCGCCTTCTTGGCGAAGTTGTCGAATTTAGGCCCGAGCTGCCGATTGAGCAGCTGAATAGCCTGCTTGAACGAATATCCGTTATTTTCGCAATTGTCAATGAACTGCTGGAAATAAGGGCGAATGCCCGGTTTTATGTATTCGTCGCTTTCCATTACCTTCTTGATGGCTACCAGCACCCCTTCCCTTGCCAAAGGACAAAGGATGTCCTCGGCGTCCATGATGCTCTCCAGCTTCTCAGCTTTGATAGCCTTGGATTGCATGACGAAATACGTCAGCAGCCCGATGAATATGGCTACGGTAATAACTACAGCCAGGGTAACGTTCTTCATGAACACCACGATGATCAGCACGACAATGGCGAATGCAATGCATAGCAGCGAGGTGAAGCTCTCCAACGTCAACGGCAAGTTAAAATCAAGGATCAGCCCCTCCACAAGCCGGTTGTATTTGGCATACACATTCTCTTTCTGCTTGACGATTCGCTCCTTCTTGACCCGTTCCACATATCGCTTGGTATTGTATCTGCCGAGATGCTCGGCTAGCGTATCGAGTATACCGAGGAAGAAGCGGCCGGTTCCCTCGAAGAACCGAACTTCGAATATGGCGTTAAACACGATGAATGCAGCAATCCCTAAAGATAGACTAATGATTGAAGTGGTATCCATCGAATCCGTACTCCTCTATTTCATCTTCCCCCGGCGGTTTCGTCAGGAACTCGAAGCGGCTGCGCTTGATCCCCGCTTTAATCATCGTCTGCTGCACCTTTTCAGACAGCATGCCGACACGCTTGTGCTTGCCGATAATTTTTAGCACGCGATGAGTCCCTTCCTCCTCCAGTACATCCTCCGACACGAACTTGTAAATCGGATTGACGATCGGCTCCAATCCCTCGGAGCCCAGCACCTCTGAGATCGAGGTAACTTTTCTAGTCCCATCGGCCAGCTTCTCCTGGAACACGATGAACTTGACGGCGCTGCAAATGTTGCGGAGTGCCAGCTCGGCCGGTTCATTGGAGGCCATAAGGTAAGCGGTCAGAAAACGATAAATGGCCTCCCGGTCCCCCTCCGCATGCAGCGTCGTGAAGAAGAAGTGACCGGTCTGCGCGGCGCGAAGCGCTGTCGCAAATTCCCCAGGCGTTCGCAGTTCGCCCGGGCCAATCCAGTGGGGCGATTGTCGCATAGCATTGATCAGCAAATTTTCCATCGTCGCTGGACTCGCGTCATCGTCATCCGGCACGGATTCGTATTGCAGCACATCATTAATAACTCTTCCATGCTCGCTATTGCCCTCTCTCTGCAGCAACCGCATCTCCGAAGGATTCTCGATCGTAATGATACGGGACAGCGGATTAATTTCCTTGACCATCATTTCATTCAGCGTCGTCTTCCCGCTGCCTGTCGGACCAACCGTAATCCATGACAAATCGGCTTTGGGCAGCAGGGACAGCAGCTTGAACATATTGACCGAGAAGGATTCATTACGCAGCATCATCTCTGGCGTGATGCTCTTCTTGCTGAATTTTCGAATAACGACCGCCGGCATATCATACGGCGAAATATCCGCATGAGTGGCGTTAACACGATAACCTTCGATTGTTCGGGCATTAACCATCGGAATCTTCGGGGTGAGCCGAACCTTCGAGACCCCCAGCAGCTTAGAGATAATCCGTTCCAAATGCTCCCGGTCGATAAAATGCTGATCCCAAGGAAGCGTCTTTCCGCCGCTCTCCACAAAGATCTGATCCGTCCCGTTAATACGAATTTCATCGATCAACGGGTCTTCCATCGCCTTCGTAATCGGCCCGTAGTGCGTAATCTCGTTAATCAGCGCCTGCTTCAGCTCAACAAGCTCCAAATATCCCTCAACGACCGGCTTTTGCGAATCGACGAACTCATTAATATAGGATTTAGTCATTTCACGTTTGCGGGACGGGTCATTTTCTCGCCGGAAGGCATGGGTGGCCACTTTGGTTATGTACTTCTGACACAGGTCCAGCGCTTCCTCAAACTGAATGGTCGTATATTTATTCTTCAGTTCCTCCATGTCTTCCGCTTTGTTGATTTGATGCGTCACTTTCTGCTGCATGTCGCTGATTTTTGCACGGGTGAGCATTTCTTCCAATCCCTCCCTTACTGGTTGCCGAGAATGTCTGCCAATCTGCGCATCTCTCTAAGAAAGTATTTATTCACCAATGGGTTGTCCCTTACGTACAGCTTCCCTTCAAGGGAATATGCATAAGCCGCTTTAATCAGCGGCAAAGACGCCACGATATTGAAGCCAAATTCTTTAAATCCCTTATAGTCGTAGTTGATGTCCTGAATATTCATCAGAATAACGCTCGTGAACTTCGCCGTACTAATCCCTACGGAGGAAGCAAAATCCAGCATGCGGGTCATGTTGCTTGGCGCCTCAATCCGTTCCGTAGCCGTGAAGAAGCCTACGTGCGAATATTTCATCGCTCCCAGGCAGAATTCGAGCGGCGGATTGTTCGGGATATCCAGCAGGATGATGTCGAACATCCCTTTTAACGTATCGATGACCCGTTCTAAATGATCGAAGTCAAAATCAAAATACTCTTCGAGCAAATCATGCGGACTTGGAGACAATACATACAATCGTTCATATTTCGTAGCCTGAATTTCCTCCCGGAAGTCGACCTTATCACTCTTCAGCACCCGAATCAGCCCGTGTCCCTTTTTGCTAGGCTTAGCATCCAGGTAGTGGTAAATGTTCGGGTTGAACACTTTCAAATCGACAATGCAGGTGTTTAGGCCTTTCTGTGCCAGCAAATAGCCTAAGTTGCTAATCACCAAAGCGTTGTCTACCATGTCGCACGCGGGTATAAAACCGACGACACTGTAAATCAGCTTGCTCTCCTGCAATTCCGATCCCATTAATTCCTTAGCCGAAATTTTGCTCAGTACGTCATCAAGTCTCAGTCTTTCGTTTTGATCCATGATTCCACCTCTCTTTGCAAAGTAGGCAGTTGATCCAATATAACCTGGCTGTTCTTGCGGCTCAGAATCGTAATCAAATATTTCTTCCCATCGTAGCCGTTATATTTAGCAAATTTATCAATTTGCTCTCTGGTGCCTTCCAGAAGCAGTGATCTGGGCTGAATGCTCTTAAGAAAGTCATTGCTCTTCATGACTTCCTGCCTCTTGTCCTCACTCAGCTTGAGCACCTCTTTATACACCTCATAGATCGAATGGCTATTGGAATTGAGCATGTCCCGGACTTCGATGCTGTCGAACAATACTTCCGTTTTCATTTGGGTTCTCGTCAGGCCGTAGCTGACATTGGGATTTCCCGAGCCGTCAGATACCTCTTGCTCATAAGACACGCGAATTCTTACTCTATCTCCTGGCATCAAGATATCCCCGCCCGCTTCCAGGAAGTTATACGGCAGGGTCAGCACCTCATGCTCTTCCCCAAGCTCATACAACCATTCATTCTGCAGAGGCTTCTCTTCCATCAGCTGATCCTTATACAAAACACTGCCATCTCGCAAATAATACTTCGTATATTTATTCGTGACGGAAGGCATGTCTTCGGCCAGAATCATATCGTCGGTATATTCCTTGCGGATGATGGAATATTTCTTGATGTGCTTCTCCGTTAAAACGACGTACGCAGGTATCCCACCTGAATGGTTTACCTTTAGTACCTCTACCGTATCCTTAGCCGCCTCATTGGCGTTGTTCAATACGATAAATGACACGACGATAACGGCAATGCTAAACAGTAAAGCTAATATCTTTTTGAACAATTTTTTGTTAGGGGAGACGCTTTTTACTGTACTTAAATCCATGAGCTTACGCACCCTCCATTAATCTTAGAAGCATTTGTCCAAAAGCCTTCTCAAATTCCGCTCCCGTGTTCGTCACTGGAATATCCGTCTCAATTTGTGCATCAAAGCTGTCGCTGTGCGGCACGATACCAGCCGTCTTCATCTCGTATTGAAAAGAATCGCTGATTCCGGAGGCGAGAATCCCGTTCACCTTTTCCGGGGAAAACAAGGAGCCCTGAAAGCGCGAGCGATCATTGTACTTCGTGACGATCACCTTCGACTTGGCATTGAAATAGGACGCCTTTTCCCGGTCAAGAACCACCTCCACATTCCGGGCCGTGCTAAGAACCGCATGCAAATTGTTCGGGATGCAGAGACCGAACACGTCGATATGAATCATCGTTTCTTGAAAGCTTCTGAATAAATCCAACGGCATGTCTAATAGCACCAGATTGAATTTAGTTCGCAATACAGAAATCAGACCCACCAATTTTTCACTGTTATAAAATTGATCCATCAGCTTGCGGTCATTGAAGGAATAGCCCAATGAAGTCAGCCAGAAATGATCTTTGATATTAAAAGCTGTCGTCATATAATCCTGAGGCCTCGCCAGCGTGCGAATCAGTGATGCGCTCATTTGCTCATCTTTATTCGTCTGCTCGTGGAATTGGCTGAAATACATGTTCATACTGCGATATTCCGCATCCATGTCGATAATGATGCTGCTAAGCCCTCTCTTGCTAGCCTCATGCGCCAAATTGACAGTCGTGCTGGTCAATCCGTTTCCGCGATGGCCGGTAATCGCAACGACTCTGCTAATTCCCCGGCTTATATTAGCGATGTCTTTCGTCAAACGATCGGTGGCGGTTAGTTCAGCAGTCGCCCCCGGCTTCGAACGAAAACGGTCAAAGAAGGAGCGTTTCTTCACGCTCCGCCCTAATTCCCTCGTATTCTCGCTTATCATCTTTGATTCTAGGTTTGAATCATTATGTATTGGGCCAGTTCCCTTCATGCCCATCTGCTCCACGGAGCGTTGATATACTTCCCCCGGTATTCTTACCGTATCGCTGAGAATAATCTTCAAATAGTCAAATCTTTGCGTCAGCATTCCCAGTTCAAATGGCTTCATGAAGTCCCGGGTGATAAGAACAACAGGGATCGCTGAGGCACTGTTCGCCTCAATCCATTCCAGCAGCTTGGTCAATTCCTCCTGGTCAAGGCTCGGTTTCTGTGTAAATGCTTCATCCGTAATGAGAACACCGTCGCCTAGTGGGTTGCCCCCTTCCAGATAATCCGACAAATTTCGCATTTCAAGCGCCTCTGGATAAATGATCGCTGCCTTCTTAGACAAGTACTGCGTCACGATTCTATGAAACCCACCACTAACGATAAGCAGCTTCATATGTTCACCTACTAAAGAAAAAATCTTTTGTAAATCTCTGTATTAGTAATATTTACCTCGCTAATGCTGAACATTATACAAGTAACCTATAGAGCGTACAATACCTTATTTGTATAAATAATCCTTAATATGGACTAATTACCCACCTTCAAAGGTCTTAAGGTTCACCGTTTTATTAAGATCAGGAATAAAGTAGGATGGTGGTTTTTTGACAAAATACGGGAAATACGAGAGAATATTGACATCTTTCAATCCAATCAAAGAGAGGCTTATCTATGAAAATAGCGTTTACAGCTAGCTTTTTTCTTCTCCTGCTCCTTTGCAGCCATATTGATCTGAGATGTCGAATCATCCCGAATCAAGTAATTATTCTCCTACTTATATTGGGGCTGCTGAACAGCTGGCTTTATACAGATCTGGTAGATTCATTAATAGGTATCGTTGTTCCTTCTTTACTTTTGCTCATTGCGAAGTCCAAATGGAATTTCAATATTGGCGCCGGGGATATCAAGCTATTATCGGCGATCGGGACTTGGGTCGGCTGGTATGCCAACCTTTATGTGCTTCTGGCAGGCAGTGCGCTTGCGCTGATTTATGTAGGAGTAGTAAGGGGCTTGCGCCGCGAAAAGGTTTTGTCTGTGCCTTTTGCTCCATTCCTATCTGCGGCAGCTTTGTTCATATATGTAGGTGAGGTTATTCTACAACTATACTTCCTACCATAACGTTAAATAGTTCACTGCACGTAAAAAGCCCATCCCCTCTCTACTGAATCAGAGTGGGAATGGGCTTTGTATTCTTTGTATACTTATTAATAATATAGTTTAACGAGCCCCGATATTCGTACCGCTAGGCGTGCCAGAGCCGATTAAGTCACTGCCGGCAGCAAGCTTCAGGAAATTGCCAAGATTCGGAGAACCATCGCTATTTCTCGTCACTGAAGGAATCAGGCTTACGAAATCCTCGGCGCTAGCCAGTAATCCTTTGGCATTTTCACTTTTTTTGTTCTTCCACCATACGTTTGTGCTGGACACATCGGTGCCGCTAGTCTTGTCACTTGCTCCACCTTGGAAGGATAAGTTGTTCGTGAAAATATGTGTGCCCACATCGAAGGCGAAATTGCTCTGTCCGTTCGACCAGGATGTATTGTTCTTCATTTGGATGGAGCCCGGATTACTGTTATAAGTAAAGCCATGCTTTTTGTTCTAAAAGGCGATACTGTTCTCGACAATATGATTTACCGCGATTTTCTCTCCGCCCAGCTTGAAGCCATTCCCATCGCTATTCGACGTAGAGGTGCCGTCAGATGTTTGCCCATTATGATAGGCAATACTATTGCGGATCGTAACGGCTCCTATCGGGCCGGTATTCGATTTGGAATAGAGATCCCAACCGTCATCAACGTTATAAGCCGCGATACAACCATCAAACACATTACCTGGGCCGACGGTCAGCTTGGCTGCAAATCCGTCCGCATCTTCCCCATCATCCGGATCATAATTATTATGAGAATACGAATTGATCACCAGGTTATAGCTTGGCCATTCATCGAATTGTGCGGTTGAAGCATGGCGCCCGATTTGAATGCCTGTATCCCGGTTATGATGCGCCTCGATCTGCTCGATCCGATTATAGTTGCCGCCGATATACAATCCGTTATCTCCCGCGCCTTTAATTTCAAGCCCTTTGATAACCCAATAGTGCCCGAATAGCTGAATACCGCGATTCGTTGAAGCAAAGGCCTGGGCAGAGAAATCGAGAACCGGCTTTTCATTCCCATATGCAACCAGATTTTTGCGGGCGCTTGAGGTACCGTTATTGCCTCGTTCGATCGTAATCGTCGAGTCAAAGCTATATGTTCCTCCGCGCATATAAATCGTTTTACCTGGCGCTATTCTGGTAATAGCAGCTGCAAGTGTGGTTGGTTTATCCAAGGTTCCAGGGTTGCTGGCAGAGCCATTCGCCGCTACGAAAAGATCCCCCTCGGCGGGAGCCGGCTCCTGTGGATCCGGATCAGTCGGGTTCGGATCTGGATCCACCGGCGTATCTCCACCCGCCGCTTCCGACACGATGACGTTATCGAATTTAGCTGCAGATTTGCCTGTAACGAAACCGACTGCTCCCGCAGTCAGGCTGGTATCCGTTGCTGTCAGCTCGAGCGTATCATTTACATACATTTTGAGGACAGATCCCGATAGCTCCAGCTTGACGTTATACCAAACACCGGTTGACAACGCATAATCCTTAGTCACAAGCGTCGAGGAGGAACCGCCTACCTTCTTGCGAATTTCCAGCTTGCCCCCTCCGCTATTGTATAGAGAGGCTGCATAATAATTATTGCCGTCCTTATAGCGCCCCGCCACATAAGTACGGTTGGTGCCATTGAAATTATCTACTTTAACGTCGGCTTGTATCGTATAGTTGTTCCAGGATGCATTTCCCGCAGATGTACGTCCTTCGCTTGTGCTCGTCTGGGCATATACGTAAGAGCTTCCTTCCTTTACTATGGACCAGGTACCTGTCGTGGACGTCCAATTATTGCTGTTGCCGCTTTCAAAATCATCACTGAACAGAGTTGCTGCATTGACCTGCCCCCCAGGCAGCCATGGAAGCATCAGGGTAATACACAACACGATGGCGATGATTTTATAAGGATGAATATTAAAGGACCGGCTAAGCTTCATAACGGATAATTTAGAGCTCATAACATTACCTCCATTAATAAAGGATATACTAACACTTTTTCCCTGACATGCCGGGTCAATACAGAATATTCACCTCCCCCTTGACATAGGATCACACACGCTGTACACGAGTGCTACTAGTTATGCTAGGTAATTAAAGCGGTTACATCAATAATCATTTTTACATATTATAGATATTTCCCGTTAATAGGGAGGGTTTCGAAGGGACATACTCGTCTAATCATTGCTCGCTGCCAGCTTCGAATGGATACTTTACTCCCCACTGACTGCGTACCTGGTCGAGCAGCCGCATGATGCCGAGCGATTCCGCCAAAGTTATTGCGGCGCTCTCCGTTTCTCCTGCCAGCAGGCATCGCCCCACCTCTTCGGCTTCAAAGGCATAGCCTACAGCTTCCCGGTCATCGGTAACAGTCTCCGCTTCCCGACCTTTCACCTGAAGAGTTGCCGTCTTGGCATTCAAGAAAGAAGGAATGTGGATCGAGCCTTCTGTCCCATAAATATATGCCTCGTTCGTAAGATCAAGCCTGATCGCACCGTGAAGTGATGCTGTGCGCCCTTGTCCGTAGTCCAGCAATATCGAAAATTGCTCGTCCACTCCAGTAACTCCGACATGGGCTGTACTCCAAACCTTCTCTGGATTCGAGCCAAAAATCATCGATGCAAATGACAGCGGATAAATCCCCGCATCCAGCAATGCGCCGCCGCCAAGCTCTGGATTGAGCAACCTTCCACTTGGATTCCAGTCGCTGCGGAAGCCGAATTCTGCTTTAACGAGCCGTATTTCACCAATTCGACCTTCCTCCAGCCATGTTCTGACTTGAACGATCGGCGGCAAAAATCGCGTCCACATCGCTTCCATCAAAAACAAGCCCTTCTCCTTAGCCAAATCGACAATCTCTTCAAGCTCTCGGCTGTTTACCGTAATCGGTTTTTCGCACAGCACGGCTTTTCCTCCACGCAGAGCGGTTATTACATTGTCGCGGTGAAAGGGGTGCGGAGTCGCCACATAGATCGCATCGATTTCAGGATCATTTGCTAGTTCCTCATAGCTTCCATAAGCGCGAGGAATATTAAACTTAGCAGCAAACTGCTCAGCACTATCCCGGGTACGCGAGCCGACCGCAGCTCCTTCCCCGTTGCGGACATAACTTAGATCTGCGGCAAACTGCTCAGCAATCCAGCCTGTACCCATAATTCCCCAGCGAATTGCTTTCTTCGTGTTATCTTTCATACCTTCCCTCCATACCCCTTTTTTGTTCTTGGCTATTACATAACCTTATTGGTTTGAATCCTCTTCTCATATACTACCAATTTCCAGTCGTGATCACCATCCCGGTTGGATAACAATGACGACTGAGCTATAATGAGAACGATTTAAATCCGACCATGAATAAGAACTATTAATTAAGGTGTTGATCTAAACGATGAATACACGTCAACAAGAGATTTTGCGGATACTGCTAGGTGAGCCTAACCGCTCCTTTGTCGTGCGCGAACTGGCTGCAAATCTGAACTGTTCGGAGAAGACGATCCGGAACGATTTCGAAGTGATTGATGCCTATTTGGCCGAGCATGGGGAGGCGAAGCTGCTGCGCAAGCCGGGAATCGGGGTAAACCTGGACATCGAGGAGCATGAGCGGGCCAAGTTGTTCGATCAACTATTCCGCTCGACCACGGATACCGGGTATGAACGAGATGATAACCGAATCGCCGCCATTGCTTACGAGCTGCTTATGAATACCAAGCCGACAACACTTCAGGAATTGGCAGACAAGTATTATGTCAATCGAGCTATCATTAAAAGGGATCTGGACTCTCTGAATCCATGGCTTCAAAAACGACGACTCGAGATTATTTCTAAGCAAAGAGTGGGTATAATAATCGAAGGCGCTGAGAAAGACAAACGTGCCGCATTGTCCAAGGTATCCCAATTAATCGGAACCTCGACCAATGATTTCATTAAAAAAAGGTTCGAAACCTATGAGGTAGACCTCGTCACGCGCGAACTGAAACGGCTGGAGGAGAAAGAATTCTTTCATTTTACAGATGAAGCCTTCGAGAATCTGCTAATTCATACGCTACTGATGGTTCGCAGGACGAAACTGTGTCAACCGATCCATTTTTCGGAGCAGGAACAAGCCTTTATCCAGAAAAAAAGGGAGTACCAATGGACGCTGGCCTTCATCCGGCAGTTGGAGCATTACTTCTCGGTTAGCTTTCCTCAGAGCGAGCTTGCTTATTTTACAGCGCATCTCCTCGGAGCAAAGATCCGTTCCCGCACCCGGCTGGACAGTACAAATCTGGCGGAGCAGCCACTGAAAATTACCGCTGAGGTGACGGAGATCGTGCAATCCCTCATGCGAAAAATGTCCAGCCTCACATTCATCGATTTCGAGCAGGACCTTACGCTGAAGGAAGGACTGAGCATTCATTTGAACTCAACGATCCATCGTTTAAGCTATGGATTGAGCGTAACGAATCCGCTGCTGCAGGATATAAAGAAGATGTATCCCTATATATTCAGCATGGTCATTTATGCGACTAAAGAATTAAGTCATTACTTTCATTTCACCGTTCCGGAGGATGAGGTCGCATATCTTACTCTGCATTTTCAAGCGGCGATTGAGCGCCTAAACAAACAGTCGAGGCTCATCAAAAACATCGTTACCGTATGCCATATGGGAGTAGGCATCTCACAAATCCTGCGTACAAAGCTGGAACGGAAATTCAGCGGAATCCAGGTCATGGATACTGTTAGAAGAGCAGATTTGAATACATACCTGGAGCAGCAACCGGTGGATTTTATCGTGTCCACAGTTCCGCTGAACGAGTTGAACACCATAAACGTCCCATATATTGTGGTATCTCCATTACTAGAGCCTGCCGATATTAAAAAAATTACAGATTTCCTTGAGCAGCTGGAAGAACATCCGCTGGAAGCTGCAGCCTCTTTTTTGCAAATATACACGAAGCCCGCGCTTATTTTCTCACAAGTCGAGGTTTCTCACCGCTTTGAGATTATTGAGCGATTGGCTAACAGCTTATTTGCCGAAGGCTATGTCGAACAGGATTACGCCCATCAAGCATTACTGCGGGAGAGAGTCTCCTCGACGACGATTGGCGGAGGTATTGCGATCCCTCACGGCGATCCTAAGCTGGTGAAGCAATCGCAAATCGCCATTGCTACTTTGAAGGAGCCGCTGGAATGGGAGCAGGATAAGGTCTCGATCGTATTTATGCTGGCGCTTCGGAATAATGAGCAGGAAAGTACGAAAAAACTATTCCATCGCCTTTCTCTTCTAAGTGAGCAGCCGTCTCTTATTGAGCAGTTGATTCGGACTAAAAGGCCTGAGGACATCTACTTGCTCTTATAAACATAAATTTCCGCAAGCTACGGTAAAAAATTGAGCTTTTCCTCTGTTTTTATTAGGTTAATATTTGGATGTAAACGTTTTAAAAAAAACACAGGGGGTTCGCCATATGAAATTTCTAGCCATTACCTCATGTCCTAACGGCATTGCACATACTTACATGGCTGCTGAAAATTTGCAGAAAGCAGCAGACAAACTAGGCGTCAGCATGAAAGTGGAAACCCAGGGCTCCATCGGAGTAGAAAATGAATTTTCGGCAGAGGACATTGCACAAGCGGACGGTATCATCATTGCCGCAGACAAACACGTGGACAAAAGCCGCTTCGTCGGTAAAAAACTGTTAGTCACCGGAGTGCAAGACGGCATTCGGAATCCAGAAGGCTTGATTGAGAAGCTGATCAACGGGGAAGTGCCTTTGTATCAAGCGCAACCGGGACAACAGACTTCCGACAGCAGTGAGAAGCAGCCTGCCGCTAAGCAAAATCAGTTCTATCGCCACTTAATGAGCGGAGTATCCTACATGGTTCCGTTTATCGTTGTAGGCGGTCTTCTGATCGCAATCGCTCTATCCATCGGGGGTGAACCGACCCCTGGCGGGCTGCAAATTCCGGAGGGCTCATTCTGGAAAATCGTCGAAAGTCTCGGCGGCGCATCTTTTACATTTATGGTTCCCATCTTAGCGGGCTTTATTGCCTTTAGTATTGCAGACCGGCCGGGTCTTGCTCCCGGTATGATCGGCGGCTTGATCGCCGCAAACGGCAGCTTCTACGGCAGTGAAGCCGGAGCTGGATTTATCGGTGGAATTATTGCTGGTTTCCTGGCAGGTTATGTAGCACTGTGGATCAAGAAATGGAAGGTTCCCAAAGCGCTTGCTCCTATTATGCCGATTATCATTATTCCGGTACTAGCATCGCTAATCGTGGGCCTAGCCTTTATCCTCCTGCTTGGCGGGCCGATAGCAAAGTTTTTTGAAATATTAACGACCTGGCTTGCAAGCATGCAAGGGACCAGCTCCATCCTGCTTGCTTTGATTCTGGGAGCGATGATTTCCTTTGATATGGGCGGACCAGTGAATAAAGTTGCTTTCTTGTTTGGCTCAGCCATGATTGGCGAAGGAAACTATGAAATCATGGGATCAATCGCTGTAGCTATTTGTATTCCGCCGATCGGCCTGGGACTCGCCACCTTCCTCTTTAAGAAGAAGTTTCATGACACCGAACGGGAATCAGGTAAAGCATCCTTTACGATGGGGTTATTCGGAATTACGGAAGGTGCGATTCCTTTTGCATCACAGGATCCGCTGCGCGTCATTCCTAGCATCATGATCGGCTCCATGACCGGCTCGGTCATTGCCATGCTGGGTCATGTCGGCGACCGGGTAGCTCATGGCGGGCCCATCGTTGCCGTGCTAGGTGCAGTAGACAATGTTGTTATGTTCTTTATCGCTGTTATTATCGGCTCGTTCGTAACAGCGCTTATGATCAAGCTCCTCAAAAAGGACGTCACTCAGACTCAACCGATGATCGCAGACGGCACTGTTTCAGCAGGTAGCAGCACAGGTGGTTCTGTTGCAAGTAGAGCAGTAGCTGATCCTAAAGTGACCTCATCGGCCGATGCTGTAAATCAACACAAACCGGTGAGAAAATTAACGGATATAATTAGCCTTGATCTAATTGAGACTGAACTCAAAGCAAATTCACGTGACGATGTTATCGATGAGCTGATCGGAAAGCTTGAAGCGGATGGCGCAATCAGCTCGGCCTCCGAGTTCAAACAGGCGATCCTTCACCGCGAGCAGGAAAGCTCGACTGGAATTGGCATGAACATCGCCATTCCTCATGGAAAATCAACAGCCGTCATCAAGCCCCGCGTTGTCTTTGGAATGAAACAGGACGGCGTCGATTGGAACAGCGTAGACGGTACAGCGGCTAGACTAATTTTCATGATTGCAATCCCTGCGGAGAACCCAGGAAATGAGCATCTCAAAATACTGCAAATGCTCTCCCGCAAACTGATGGATGATGATTTCCGGGATCAGCTATTGAAGGTGCAAACGAAACAGGAGGCCTACGCGCTTCTGGATCAAATTCACTAAAGTTAAAAGCAAACAGCCCCCGAGCAGGAACACCGATTCTGCTCGGGGGCTGTTTTATACGTTTTTATTCTGTCGTTGTACTGCCACTCCCCGTGCCAGGTACCGCTTCCTCTGCCTCAGAAGGGAGGATATCCCCATTCTCTGCGGCTGTCGTGGTAATATTGACGGTCCACGTCACACGATCCCATTTCACAGTAGCTCCTAACGACTCGCTAATGAAGCGGATCGGTACCATCGTATGTGAGTCGACCAGCTGACCGGGAACATCCAGGTTAATCACCTGACCATTCTTCTTTGCCGAAGTTACGTTCTCTGATTGACGAAATCTCTGCAACTTTTCATTGTCAACTAAACCAACGTCCAGGGACAAAATCACCACACCCTCCAATTCGTCAATTACAAAAATTCACACACTGATCGATATTTTGGCACCCCTCGAGAAACACATACAAAAGGAGACCATAAAAATACCCCTTGCCAAAAGCTGGCAGGGGGTATTTATCGAAGCTCCCCATACGGAGCGCTTCATATATTTATTTATAGTAGGAAGTTGTCAAAGGAATCATATATCCCGCATCCTTATCCTTCCTAATATTAATTGTAATGGTCTTCACGCCAGTAATGTCGACTTCGATCGTTTGCATTCCGCTTTCTGGTGTAATCCCTTCCACCTTTTTCAGCAGAGCTTTGTTATCGAGGTCTTTAATTTCTATGTGCTCCACGTCCTTATCGATTGCCGCGAATTGCAAATACAGCTTCGTGTACTTTCCATTCGGAGTTAAGGCCGTGTAGTTTATATTCCTCCCAGGGGCACTGTAAAGCACCTCTTTATAATCCTGCCCATTAAGCGTGGTGTGGCTCGGATCCTTGGAATACAACGTATTATTAAAATTCTCCCGACCGATCGGAACACCTTCCAATTGTTCTCCCAAAAGTACCTCATTGGCCTGGGCATCATATTTCACGGCTACGCCCAGTACATCCGCTACAGCCCTTACAGGGAGATATGTAGTACCATTATACGTAATCGGTAGCACGGATTTACCGTTCGCATCCTTAAGCTGAGCGATATTTCCGTCGACTCTAACTTTAAGGCCCCCATTTAGAAATGCCTTAATTTCTTGAAGCTGAGAGCTAGCTGCAGCCCCCAAGCTCATTCCGCCGAATAGCAGCACAGCTCCTCCGAGGATAAGAGCTAATTTCTTCTTTTTCATCAGATTCTCCTTCCACCTTTTAGGTAAATTTTAAGTTATTATAGCATTAAAGTACTTTCAAGGAATATAGTACATTGGAACTGCATGCCAACTCTTGCAAGTCTCAGGACTCAGCCTTTGCGAATAAGTTCTTAGTCCGCCAGCGTCCGAATCGGTAATAGGCATAGGAGATTACACTACTAATCATGAAGCTTAACCCGATACCTACCGCTATTCCCTTCTCGCCAAGCAGACCGGCAAACACGTAAGTCAGCGGATAACGTAAAATCCAAAAGGAGATGATATTGAGAACAAGCACCTGCAGCATCGCCCCTGAAGCTCGCACTACACCGTTAAAAATAAAATTCAAGCCTAAGAAGGGATAGAAAAAAGCAATCATTTGCACATAAGAGGCTCCAAAGACTACAGCTCCTGGCTCAGAGATAAACATTACAATTCCCGGCTTAGCCATAATGAAAATGACCGACGAAATGAATAGCATAATCGCTAAATTAAGTACAATCGCATACCCAGCAATTTTTCGCACGCGCTCCCATTGCTGTACGGCAATATTTTGTCCCGCCATACTTGTTACAGCCACACCAAGCGCTTGAGCCGGCAGCATGATCAGGCTATCCAAACGCTGTGCAGCTCCAAAGCCAGCCACCGTATCCTTCCCGAACGATGCGACAACGCTCATGATCGCTGCTGAACCCGCAGAAATGGCCATCATTTGCAGGCCGGAAGGAATACCTTGCGTTAATATAAGCGATACTTCCGCTTTCTTGGGCCACCTAGGCATCGAGAACGGAATGAACTTGCGGCGCAGACTAAGTACAAGTCCGTAGAAAAAAGCTGCCCCTTGGGCAATCACTGTAGCGTAAGCCGCACCTCGAATCCCCCATTGAAATACATAAATAAACAAGGGATCAAGCACCGCATTCAAGACAACTGCAATCATGACAAACCGCAGCGGCGTTTGGCTATTCCCCAGTGCCCGGTACACCGTGCCAATAAAGTTATAGCCAAATAAGAATAGAATACCTAGAAAGTTAATTTGCAAATAAGTCACAGCCAGGGGAATCATCTCACTTGGCGTTCCCAGCAGGAGCAGAATTTTTTCTGTAAATACAAATCCAAACACACCTAGCACAATAGCGATCAAGCCTAAGATAACAGAAAATGCATTCACATAACTTTTTAATCCCGACTCGTCTTGTTTGCCTTTGATCTGCGATAAAATGGTGAGTGCCGCATTATTGATCCCGATGATAAAGGACAGGATCGTAAATAATACTGTGCTGGATATTGCCACAGCTCCTAGCGCGTTGGTTCCCAACAGATTACCGACCCACAAACTGTCGATGAATTGATATGATACCTGAAGTAAATTCGTAAGCAGCAGCGGTGCGGAAAACGTGACAAGCTGCCTCCAAATATTCCCCTTCGTAAAATCATGCTGCTTCATATCACAATCTCCTCTCCCCATCCCTATCATAACAGACAAATAGAAGGAGATTTCTCCCCTTCCAGTCTAGAATTAATGATTTAATTAGAACCCGTACCAGTTGTCTCCCGCAACAAACCTATCATTCAGCTGATCGCTACAAAGATGTCATCGCCTTTATTCGAGAAGATGGAATTCATGTATCTAATTTTACTCAAAACAAATACTTCTGGAAATTAGATGGATTCTATGTATCTCAAATCTAGTATCAACCCCTAATCGAACAGTTCCCTTCTTCTAACAACATGAAATCCATTTAAATCTACTTTCCCTTCTCTGCCGCAAGAACGAACTACTATAAATCCATCTAATTCAAACAAAAGCTTGGTCGATGGATACCTGCCGGCTCTGCTCTTGCCACTTCTCTTGTCACTGTTCTTGGCTCTGCCATCGCCACTGCACTATATATTCATTTAGTTCAAAATAAAGCAACAACTACACTATGAAATCGCAAAAAAATGGGGCCTCGGGTACTACCCCAAAGCTCCCATTATATCAATTTATGTGCGTACCATTTCTCTCCTTTGAACCTCCAGGCGAAAACCAG
The DNA here is from genome assembly GCF_003931855.1 of Paenibacillus lentus. Taxonomy (NCBI): domain Bacteria; kingdom Bacillati; phylum Bacillota; class Bacilli; order Caryophanales; family Paenibacillaceae; genus Paenibacillus; species Paenibacillus lentus. The sequence continues at coordinate 5,050,167 of NZ_CP034248.1, forward strand.
CCCGCGGATGCCCCATTCGGCTACCATCGCAACCCATACGCCCATAATGCCGAAGCCAAGTGTAATGCCTAAAATATACCCCAGAATGACGCGGAACAGCCACATCGACAACAGGGAGGAGAGTGATGTAAAATTGGAATCCCCTGCAGCACGCAAAGCCGCCGGCAGAACGAAGCTGAGCGACCATAAGAATGGCTGCGCAATAGCAATAAGCAAGATCAATCCAAAAATCGTAGGTATAATTTCCGGCGGCGGCGAGAACATTCGCACCATCAATGGAAACAACGGGAGCAGTATAAGTGATGCAATCACAAACAGCACCGTCGAAAGCCCCAGGAACGATTTAATGAACTTCCGCGCATCCTGAATGTTTCTCTGGCCAATGCACTGGCCGACCACGGTAACAATTGCGATGCTAAGCGCGCCTCCTCCAATTTGAAAGACAAGCGATATCGACCCGCTGATGGCATTCGCCGTCATGGCCAGCGTCCCCAATTGTACGATAAACGTCTGCGTCAAAAGCTTGCCGCCGTTGAAGAACATCTGCTCCGCAGCAAATGGAAGGCCGATAAACATGATTTTCTTCTGAATCGAGAAGTCCAGCTTCAGCGTATTTTTCAATTGAACGCGCAAGGTCTGGTTATATTTCAACAAGTAAATCAGCGAACTGACCATGCCCAGAATCCGGGCAAGAAGCAATGAAATAATGAGGCCGATCACACCTAAGTCCATTACCGTAATCAATAATATGTTTAGGCATAGGAAGGTGATATTCATGATCAAAGACAGATTCAAGCTGGCTTTCGTCTCTGCCACACCTCTTAGCACCCCGTTAACTGCTTGGAATATTGCAATGAACGGATAGGAAATACAACTGCCGATCAAATACAGTCTGGCATTCTGGAAGACTTCGGCTTCCGCCTTGCCGAATAGCAGATTCAAGGTCGGCGTATGAAAAGCAATAATCAAAATACTTATCAGCACAGAAATCACTGCCACAGCGGACAACGCCTGCGTAGCCGCTTTGGATACCATTTGCTGATTGCCGCTGCCCTTGTATTGCGCGACGATGACCGTACCACCGGTAGCTATGGCCACAAATACATTAATCAAAAATATGTTGAGCGAATCTACCATACTGACTGCACTAACGGCTGCAACCCCGGAAGAACTAATCATCGCCGTATTTAATAGACTCATTAATACGATAAAGCCCTGGTCTACAAAAATAGGAATAATAATCGCGATGATTTGCTTATAATCCATCGAGGTTCCGGTAAAATAACGATTTAACAGGGAAACACTGCCCTGTCGTATTCTCGGCCCTATACTATTCACCTGAGTCATCACTTCTTTGGCTGATTATTGAACTGGCTGATATATCTATAGCATTTCTGAATGATCGCATGGCTGAATTGTGTGTTTATTGCACTATAATTTCAATTTTCTACTACTTCATATCATTATACCACTCTTCCACGAGAAGGGGTTGAACGATCATCAACACTGCCGCAAATCCCATCGCTTCTGCCTTTCTCTTCACAAGCAATGCATTAGCTTTTCTGCTTCATCCCAGGGTACTGTATAGCCTTGTCCTTTGGCGCAAAATATCGAGGAGGAAGTGTATTCCGGGTCAGCATCCTTATTGTAGCCGATTCGTGCAATGACCTCTTGCTCGTTATGACATCGATCATAGCCGGCGAATGTGAGGCTCAGCGTACCTCTTCCTTGCGTAAAGGAGGCTAATTCGCTGCCGTAATCCATAAAGGTGGCAACCGGTACTTTTCCTGTCAAAATCGCTTTGTCCCCTTCCGTACAAGGAGCATCATAAGTTCCGTGAGCTTGCTGAACATCAGAAATAACTCGGCCGAGCTGATCAAGCTCAACTTTGATTTTGAATTGATAGTAAGGCTCCAACAGCACATTCTTTGCCTTTTCCAATCCTTGCCTCAACGCGCGATAAGTCGCTTCTCTGAAGTCACCGCCGGACGTGTGCTTATTATGCGCCCTTCCCGTCAATAAAGTTACGACGACATCTGTTAGCGGCGAGCCCGTTAACAAGCCATGATGATCCCGTTCATACAGATGATGGCGAACGAGGTTCTGATTCCCGAAGGACAAGTCATCGGCATGGCAGACATTATCAAATTGAACTCCGCTGTTCCGCTCGCCCGGCCGTAGGCGAAGATGCACCTCGGCATAATGCTTCAATGGTTCAAAATGGCCATAACCGACCGTCTCCGCCTCGATCGTTTCCTTATATAGAATTTCCGGATTCTCGAACGATACAGTTAAGTTAAACCGCTCCTTCATAAGGAGTTCCAATACCTCAAGCTGAATTCTTCCCATGACGTGAATATGGATTTCCTGTAGGCTCTCTTCCCAAAGCACATTTAAGGAAGGATCCTCAGCATTCAATATTTTGAAGTATTGCAAAGCCTCTTTCTTATTCACGGACGGCTCCAGCATCACCTTCGACTTCAAGGTCGGCACCATCTCGTAGACGGCTTTTTCTTTTAAATTACCTAATCCATCACCGACCGCAGCCATAGATAGACCTGTAACGGCAAATAGCTCACCGGCCTCAATCCGTTCGACAGCTTTAAACTCCCGGCCATTGTACATGCGAATTTGGGTAATTTTCTCGCTCATCGGGTTCTCCGTATCACCATACTGGAGGGTATCTCTCACCTTTAGCGTTCCGCTCAAAGCTTTAATGAATGTGATTCTCGTCCCCTGCTCATCATGGCGAATCCGGTAGACCCGGCCGGCAAATGGCCCCTCACTGGAATAATCAGTTACCGTCAACATGTCCAGCTTCCGCAAAAAGCTTTCGATCCCGGTCCCTTGCAACGCCGAGCCGCACGCATAAGGATACACGGCATTATCCCGCAGCAAGCGCCGCATCGCAGCAAGCCAAAAATCCCTGTCATATCCTGCATCCATGTACCGCTCCAGGAGAGCTTCATCCCGCTCAGCCAGAAACTCTGCCAATTCCTCGCCCATAAAGCCGTCCTCGTTCAAGTTATCCGTTATGTCGCATACATCCACGGCAAATGTACTACGAATCTCCTGCACTACCTGCTGAACGTTCGCCCCTACCCGATCAATTTTGTTGATAAAAAAGAAGCAGGGGATGCCATGCTTGCGCAGAAGCTCCCATACAAGCTCCGTCTGCCCTTCGATCCCCTCAACGGCGCTAATAATAACCACCGCATAATCCATCGCCTGTATCCCCCGCTCCATCTCAGGAGAAAAGTCGGCATGACCCGGCGTATCGATGAGATAATAACGGGAATCGCCATAGCTGAACATCCCTTGATCTGTAAACACCGTGATTCCCCGCTGCCGTTCGATCTCATGGCTGTCCAAAAAGGCATCCTTATGATCGACCCTGCCCCGCTGTTTAATGCTGTTCGTATAGTAAAGCAGTTGCTCCGAAAACGTCGTTTTCCCGGCGTCAACATGCGCTAGTATTCCAATCGTCTTGTTCATTGTAGATCCTCTCTTCAAGCATTCGATACTCTAATCATTTTATGATATTCGAATTCCTTGCTCTCTCATAGGCTCTAAAAGGCTTTCTTCATAGCTTCAAGCTCTTCTTCAAAGCTTGGTGCTTTATCTAGCAAGGCATCAATGACCACTAATTTAAAATTAAAATCCGCGAATAACCCTGTTTCGTCTACATATCTTCTCATCGCTTTCTCCCTCCCAACACCTTGCCATAAATCTTCTTAATAGTAGAATATCACATCTTGTTTTTGTTACTCGTCTATGCTATGTTTACTGGAAAAATTTCCTCGGGGAGGCGTCCTATGAACATGAACAAAACGAATCCACTCTTGCTAGACATCCCTGATTATTTCGAGAGCGAGCGATTGATAATCCGGGCTCCCAAACAGGGAGACGGCGACGCGTTAAACGAAGCTGTTAAAGAGAGCTTCGATCAATTACGCCCCTGGATGCCCTGGGCACAGGAAATACCTGCGCTCGTAGATTCAGAAAGCGTCGTCCGGCGCGCCCACCTGAAATTTATGGAACGGACGGATCTCATGCTGCTGCTTATCCTCAAAAAATCCGGCCAGCTCGTCGGCTGCAGCGGCCTTCACCGCATCGACTGGGAAGCTCGCAAATTCGAAATCGGATACTGGGTTCGCACTTCCTTCAGCAAGCAGGGCTTGATCACTGAGGCCGCAGATGCAATTACAGACTACGCTATCCATGAGCTGCAAGCCAATCGCATCGAAATCCGGTGCGATGAACGCAACACGCAAAGCGCCAAAGTGGCGCAGCGTCTGGGCTTTACATTGGAAGGCATTCTGCGGAATGACGCCAGCGGCACGGATGGCACTTTAAGGAGCACGAAGGTTTTCTCTAAAGTCCGCGGTATAGAGTTTTAAATTTCTTCGTCAGAGGTGCAGGCAAACGCATTGTTGACTAGAGTAAAGGGCTGAGTTTTATTTCAGCCCCTCCTCATCAAACCGTACGTGAGGTTTTCCCTCATACGGCTTTCCGATGTTCTTCTTTCATGCGCATGCAGATTACAGTAGCGTTTTTAATCCACTTTGTTTTGTTTGAAACTTCACTTCATGGAATGAGCTCATCCATCTTCGTTTTTGCCTTTTCTTGGCGTACCAACGTGTAAAGCGTTGCAAAATGTACCCATCCAGTTTGGCGAGTTTCCGTTGACTGTAGTTGGTGTAGTAGTAATTCCTCCATCCTACGATCTTCGGATTTAGCCGTGCAATATGGTCTGTAAAGGACAGTGAACGCATTCTTGGCGGTGCAAGTCTTTCTTTTACTACCTCACGAATGCGTTCTTCCCTTTCTTCGTCAGCCACTGTTGTGTCGTATAATACACCTTATTCGTTGACGTTTCCGCCTTCGTTTTACGATGGTGCATGCCTAAAAATTCAAAACCTTCTTTCCCTGGACTTTCACCAACTAGATGATGCGTGCCTCTGGGCACACCTTAAACAAAAGGAGGGGCATCAGCCCCTCCTTCAAATCCTACCACGAACATCGCTCTGCATTTCTGCTGCTAATCTTTATATGGGTCAAATTCATCCGCTCCCGCCATACATACGCCAATCGGCTTGAGCACATGCAGCACCTCGAGCGTCTCGCTGTGCGCATCTAAAACCTCCTGCAGCTTGCGGTAAACGAACGGACTCTCATCTGTACCAGCGCCCCGCAGCTCCACGCCAAACTCCCGAACGGCATCCATCATCTGTTTCGGCGTAATCTGACCGCCACTGCGAGTGCGCGTCTTCCAGTTCATTTTGCCTGCTGCCTGAGTCCGACTCATAATGCGGCCTGCGCCATGCACTGTACTGTAATAGGCATCCCGATTCTCCTCCGTATCCTTCCCCCGGACAATGACAGAAATGTCGCCCATGCTCCCGCCGATAAAGCCAAGCTGATCCGGTGCAGACGGCGTTGCCCCTTTGCGAACGACAACGACTTCCTTCCCCTCATGTGTTTCCTTCCAGGCATAGTTATGATGGTTATGCACCTCGAAATCCGCTTCCGCTCCGAGAATGGACAATACCTCCTGCATGACATAGTCCCGTCCTGCGTAGGCGTAGCGCCCAGCGAGCCTCATTGCCCGATAATACATATCGCCGACCTCGCTGTTCAAGTCCAGCAATAAAGGCGGCTGATCCATCGATTCGCCCGGCGCCTTATCCGCAAAGCGTCTGCCCGCCGCAAGGTTCATAAATCCGCTAGCTGTCTTATGGCCAAAGCCGCGGCTCCCGAAGTGATTGCCGACCCACAGCCGTCCCGTTGCCGGCTCCTCGAACAAATCGACATAATGGTTACCACTGCCTACGGTGCCGAGCTGACTGCGGGCTAATGCCTTCAACTTGTCATGCTCCTGCTGACCGAAGGCCTGATATACTGCCCAATCTGGATCATCGAACAATTCGTGATCCACTCTTTCATTGTTAATCCGCCCTACCCCAAACGATATTTTTCTCGCGATATCATCCATGATCTTCCCGAGTCCCAACCGAATATCCTTTGCATACAGGTTCGTGCGCACCGCCTTATTTCCGCAGGCGATATCATACCCTACGCCGGAAGGTGATATTTGCCCGTCATACACAACGACGCCGCCAATCGGCTGGCTATAACCTTTATGATGATCCGCCATCAACAGGGACTGAACGACATTGCCTGTCCTTGCACACATTTTCGCTTGAGCTACCGCCCCTTCATCCGGCCTCCCCCAGACACGCACACCATCGATATTTTGATAAGCCATACTGCTCTCTCCTCTATTCCATAATTCCACGATCTCTTTCTATTCTTTGATGATTTCGTGATTGATAACTCTATGTTGCCATATCTCCGTAATGCTATGCTATGTGATGCTTCCTGCTGCCCTTATCCCCAAGCTTCCTTTAACAGCGACCGGAATAGCTCGTCGAGCTGACGATCCTGTCCGTCAGTAGAGGTAGGCATCCTCTTAGCGGCTTGCTTATAATACTGAATTTTCTCATCCAAATAGGTGTTGATCGGACCGATTCTCGGCTCAAAGTCCATTTCATCACCAGCTTTTTTTCGTACTAGCAGACTGTCGATGGCTGCCTTCACCTCGCTCTCTGCCGGCAATAGCTGATCCGTAAGCGTTGTGAACTCGATCGGCGGCATCGTACCATACTTCTCGATCCACTCGCAGGCCAATACTGGCCGAAGCACATAGAAATACTTCTTGATCTTCACCTGTTCTCGCTGCAAATACTCACGATAATTACCCTCGGCCATGTGCAAATAGTGATACATGCAAGCTTTAGGCGAGAAGGTTAGCGATGAGAATCCGCGGATTTGCTCTGCCGCCGAATAATCCTCCATGTAAACGATGGGCGATTGCAGCCACTCCAGCAAAGGTGGATTGGATTTGCGGAACAGGTTTAATGCTTTCTTCAAATCCCAACCGTTAATGTCAAGCAAATTGTTGATCGGGCGCTCAATGACATCTCTTTTTTCAAAAATTGATAAATACCATTCTATCGGTCTGACATATATGAATCTTACATCATAATCGCTGTCCTTTGAAGGAAAGCCCCACGCCCGGCTCCCTGACTCGCAGGCATAAATAATCTTCACCTGCTCCTCTTGCTCGATTTGCCGCAACTGCGCCAAGATTTGCTGTCGCTGTACAGTCATGCGTCGCACTCCTCTCTCCACAATTCACTTCTTCTCTTCATCCAAAATAAAATCTATTATTTCCTCCACTGTTTGCCGCTGCTGCTCTTCCCGCGTGATCGTCGCCAGCCCGTCCCCCTTCTGCTCCCCGTAGTTGCCGAAGTAGGCGTGGTTTCCTCCCTCGATCACATGCTGATTTGGGGTGTTATCCAGCTTGGCCGAATCCATGATCATATCTTCGCTGCCATAAATGGCGAGCGTGGGAAGCTCGGTTGCACCGACGGAATAAGCGCCAAGGAGAATCATCCCTTCTAACTTGTCCACATGTTTGCTGGCATAGCTGCTCGCCATTGCGCCGCCGAGGGAATGTCCGCCGATATACCAGTGCTTCACCTCGGAAAGCGGAAGCTGCTCAAATACTCTATCTGCAGCATTCATATCGAAAACAGCCAAGTTGAAAGGCATTTTTAACAAAACACAGGTAATGCCTTGCTGCGACAGCTGTTTTAACAGCGGGGCATAAGCCGCCGCCTCCACCTTGCCGCCGGGGTAGAAGATCAGTGCGCTATCGCTGGACTGCCCCTGCTCGGGATAGAACACCCACATTTTTTCCAGGCTGTCGACACTGTTCTCTTGGCTGGCAATGGCTTGCACCGCGGCCTCATCCGCCCGGTAGTAGTCCAGTGTATACATGTAAAATGCGCCTATGACAAGGAGTAACAATGCGGGGACACTGATGGCTGCAATTTTGAGGATTTTTCTCTTTTTCAGTTTCATCGATGATCTCCTTCATTATTTACTTACGCAGTTCCGGCCCTTCTTCTTGGCGCGGTAAAGTGCCGTATCCGCAGATTTCATCACGGCATCCGGCTTTTTGTGCTTCTCGCTTTTTTGAGCCAAACCGATGCTAACCGTTATGTGTATTTGCTTTCCAGTTCTATTTCGAGTTTTACGCCGAGATTTGCTTCGGCCCTTTCCTTTGCGATTGCGCAGCGTGAAGGGTCTTTTAGAGATTTGCTCCCTCAGCTGCTCCAAATGCGGCAAAGCATCTTGGACGCTTTTCCCCGGAAAGAGGATGGTGAACTCCTCACCGCCATAGCGGTAGGATTTCCCTCCGCCCGTCACATCCTTGATGACCGAGGCCACCAGCTTCAGCGCCTCGTCACCTGTGTCATGCCCATAGGTATCATTAAACTTCTTAAAGTGATCAATATCCAGCATAGCGATGACATAGTTCATACCCAGCTTCATCATATCCTGCTTCAAAGCCCGCCGCGACGGCAAACCCGTAAGCTCATCCGTAAAGGCCATCGAATACGAATCCTGAATAATCGAAGTCATTAGAACAATGCCGGATACGGCAAAAAACACAGAATACTGCATAGAATCAGCATTCTTATGCAGCACATAGAGCAGAGCACACAGCACGGCAATAAATGAAATATCCTGAGAGCTCTTATATTTAACCTGCCTAATGATCAGTAGAATTAAAGCAATCAGGAAAAGTCCGACAGACACTTGGATTACCGAAGTCAATGGAACCAGGCTGACTGGCAGCACATCTTTTTTTAGGAGAGAGAGAAGCTCCCTTTGCTCAGGCCGCAGCAGCCACATGGATATCAAGACTTGAGAGAGGATAATCCCTATTCGCAGCAATCCCCATACACTTAATACCCCTCGTTCCTTAAATAGAGAGAACAAACCGATATTTAGCGGAATCAGCACAGATATGATCGTATAAATGTCGGCAGTTGTCGTCGGAATGGATGCCCTTGTCTTTAATAGGTCCGGCAAATATTCCATGGACGCCAAGCTGAGAGCGAGTAGAATTAAAATAAAGAATTCCCTGCTCCGATTAAATTTCCAAGAGATGATGGCCCCTATCGCGAAAGTGACATAGGGAAGAATCCGAATTATTTCGAGCTGCGCCTCTGCCATCGTATTCGTTTCCTGATACAAAAAATAGGCTGCAGCAATTAGAACAAATGGAAGTACAAGTTTAACAATGGCTCTAACAGTAGTCTTCAAGTCCATAATTCCCTTCATGATGTTTTGCATTTGCTTCTTCTTCATTATCGGCAAAAGTAATGTCCCAACTTAACAGGGATTCATCGAAATCAGGAATTCTTGTTATGCAAAGCTTGGGCTAGTGAAGTTTTCAATCTATGGAGGAAATTTGGCTGGGACATCTATTCCAACGGAGAAAAAGCAAAGGCGATACACGCTATTGTGCAGGAGGTTGAATATTATGACGGTTCGAAATGGGAGAACGAGTAAACGAGTACTACGACTACTGGGTTGAAGAATATAAAGAAAAGCCACTAAAGTAAATCTTTAAAAAAAGAAGCCGCTAGTTAACGGCTTCTTTTTTAACTTCACGCCAGCCCCTTGTTCTGTTGGCGCAGCTTATCAGCCTTTACTTTGCGGCTTCTCTCTTTCATAAAATGGCTCAAGCCCTTAAAGAAACGGCCGTTGGCCATCATTAAAAGACCATCTACCATAGCCATGTTTACCACGCCGCCCGTCATTCTGGCAATTCCCCTAAACGGTGTATGGTAGACAGACATCATAATCAGATTCGCGGTGCTCCGCTTGCCGATTTTTCTCAAGAACCAATAGGCGAACACAATCAAGTGGTAGGCCAGCCTGGCCACGGCTCCCTTCGCATACTGGCATTGCTCGATCGTATCGTTATAACCAAGCGGCTTGGATCTATCCCAGGTAGCAACTGGCACCTTATGTCCGATCAAATTCTCAAATTCATCAACGCCGACGTCGTTAACCCGGCCCAAGTAATAGGAGGGAAGCTTCTCCTTCTCGTAGGGAAGGGGGGCCCCCGTTCCCATCACTTGAAGGTAACCGGTCAATCGGATATCCGCGCTGGAGGCTCCGATCATAATCGTATATTGCGCTTCTTCAACTTCCCACTGATTGGTCTTGACGTTGAAATAACGAAAAGTCTTGTCATCAAAAGGAATCGTCACCATCTTCGATTCGCCAGCATTGATAAATACCTTGACAAAGCCTTTCAGTTCTTTCCGCGGTCTGAATATATCGCTAGACTTGCAGCCAACGTACAGCTGTGCGACTTCCATGCCCGCCCGATCGCCCGAGTTGGTTAATTTGAAGGTTACCCCCATTTGACCAACCTTAATATCCGAATAATCAAAGGTAGTATAGCTAAGCCCGTACCCAAATGGAAACAGCACATCAATATCCGCCGTATCATAATAACGATACCCAATAAAGATGCTCTCCCGGTATTCGACCGTCAATTCGTTACCGGGAAAATGGCGATACGAGGGAGTATCCTCATAACGGAGCGGGTACGTCTCGGCCAGCTTTCCCGAAGGGTTTACATCGCCGGACAATACACGAAGGATAGCTCTTGCTCCAGCCTGGCCACCCAGATAGCCGTGCAGCAGCCCCCTCACTTTGCCGATCCAAGGCATCTCCACTGCAGAGCCGCAGGAGAGGATGGCGATAATATTCGGATTTACCTTATGCAAAGCATGGAGCAAATCAATCTGGTTCTCCGGAATCTGCATACTTCGGCGATCAAGTCCGTCAGCCTCAGTAACTTCATCCAGCCCGAGGTACAGCAGCACGACGTCGGCCTTCTCGGCAAGCGCGCATGCTTTGGCAATTTTTCGCAGATTCTTCCTGCCATAACGCTCAAAGCCAGACTCGAAGCCAATGCTGACAATCCCCGATTCCTCAAAGCAATCCAGGGTATGATCCAGAATCGTTGGATTAACGATCGATGACCCTGCCCCTTGATAGCGCGCATCCTTGGCAAAGTCACCGATGACAGCCACCTTTTTGCCGAATTTGAGCGGCAGGATGCCGCCCTCATTCTTGAGCAATACGATAGACTCCTCCGCCACCTTCTGCGACACCCGATGATGCTGCTCTACATTAAAATCCAACCGGGGCCGCTTATAGACCGACTCCGTTGTAATAATTAGATCAAGAAGCCGATCCACGCATTTGTCCAGGACTTCCTCTGGAACTTCTCCGGTGCGAACGGCTTCTACGATTTCTTGATCGGTTTCCCCGGACGTCGTCGGCATCTCCAGCTCATTGCCGGCCAATAGTCCAGCCACACGGTCGTTGCTTCCGCCCCAATCCGTGACGACGACGCCCTGATACCCCCATTCCTTGCGCAAAATATCCTGCATTAAATGTATGTTCTCATTCGCATATGTACCGTTGATTTTATTGTAGGATGACATGATCGATTTCGTCCGGCCTTCCTTGACTGCAATTTCGAAGGCGGTCAAATAAATTTCCCTAAGCGCCCTTTCGTCGACAATGGTGTCTATCGACATCCGTCTCTCTTCTTGATTGTTTACGGCAAAATGTTTGACGCAGGCGGAAATTCCCTGCGACTGAATGCCTTTAATATAACTGGCGGCCATTTTGCCGGCTAGATAGGGATCCTCGCTAAAGTACTCGAAGTTTCTTCCGCACAAAGGATTTCGCTTCATATTGACGCCAGGACCAAGCAGAACATTAACCTTCTGGGAAATTGCCTCTTCCCCCAGATACTCTCCTACTTTTTCCCCCAGCTCAACATTCCAGCTATTGGCTACCGTCGCTGCCGTAGGATAGCAGGTTGCGGGAACCCCGGCATTAAGGCCAAGCTTGTCTGCCGCGACGGCCTGTTTTCGGATACCATGCGGTCCATCAGCAAGGAATATACTTTGAATGCCCAGCCGCTCAATGTCCTGAGTCTGCCAGAAGTCTTTGCCTGACATTAATGAAGCCTTCTCTTCCAACGTCATTTGCGCAATTAGTTCTTTATATTTCATCATTTAGACCTCTTATATTTATTAGACGGTATGTTCAAAGATGGCACCGATATCTTAAAATATTCTACTATATTATATAAGTACATTCTACAGCACACCAAATGCTATAAGAAATTGCGATATAAAGAAGCGGCAGACTCCTATACTCATATTTTCGTCTATTTTAAAAAGCAGGACGCCTATTTTAGGCTCCTGCTTTTATATTAATTAAATCCGACTAATCTTTGGGTAATCTTGTAGGCTCCCACCGAAATCAGTCGGCCGACTCTTCCCGGCAAATGAATTAATCTGCCCATGAATCCGTATTTGAGCTCTCGATACAGCTTATTATCCGTGTCTTTAATAAACTTCCACAGCTCTTTCTTCTTCTTCAGATTCTCAGCCGTCCCCGAGCGAATTAAAAGAATCGCCGACACTACAGTGACAATCTCAAGATGACCGAGCATATAACGGCGAAGATTAGGATGGGGGATGCTGTCCATCCCCACCTGCTCAATCATTAGTTTGTTGACTTTTAGCTGCTGATCAATCCTCTTGATCATAATGCTTTCCTGAACCGATTGATCTTCCCGGCCAATAAAATACCTGTAAAAATCAACATTAACATAGATCATCTTCTTCACATGCACCAGCGGCACATAGACAAATAAATTATCAACATAAAAAGTATGCTTCGGCAGCTCCAGTCCGCAGTCCTTCAGCAACTGCGTCCGATATATCAAGGAGTGCATCAACAGGTACTGACCTTTACGAAACGGCTTGACCTCGTCCCAGGAAAATATTTTTCCTTCCGGCAGTACATGATTATACTTCATGATTTTTCTGTAGCTGACTTCTTCCTTTTCATAGACAAAATTGCTAATGACCATGTCCACAGCTTTGTCTTCACTTCGCAAATCCCGCAAGGTATGCACTATTTTCAAGTAGGCGCGAACATCTACCCAATCATCGCTGTCCACAACCTTCAAATACAGTCCCGTTGCGTTGCGAATCCCGGCATTGACAGCCTCTCCGTGTCCACCGTTGTCTTGATGGATGGCTTTGACGATAGTTGGATACCGCCTTGCATACTCGTCGGCAATGTTTGCCGTGCGATCAGACGAGCCGTCATTGACGATTAGCAGTTCCACATCATCTCCCCCAGGCAAGAGAGATTCGATACAATACCTCATATAATCTTGTGAATTGTAACAGGGGATCACTACAGTTAATAATTTCATGCTAACACTACCCTATGATTTTTGTTTGAAAATAATTTTAAAGATCGGAAAGAACACCCAAAAGGAAATCGCGCTGTTGATGATCATTGTGATGACATCTGCCGTTGTTTCCCCGACGGAACCCATGCCCCAGGTATTCATGAACAGATTATAAATGGGGGCTTTATAGAAGCCCTGGGCTGCGGCTGCTCCAATCGTGATGACGATGTAAGCTACAACATACCAGAAGGCCGCCTGCCAAATGTTGCTGTTCGATTTAAACGTAATGCTTCGTTGAGCGAAGAAGTTAATAATCTGTGCGATAGCGAGAGTAATTTGCACCGCAAGGAAATAGGCCAGCCCTCCCCCGCCACCGGATGATAGTGCGCCCGCCGCATAGTCAAATACATAATAAGGGCTCCCATCAAAGTTGTGTCCGAACTGTAAAATTTGAAAACTAGTATTGACTAGAGCTGTCTTTGCAAACAAACTCTTAAAAGCTGGCATTAACACAAGCTGCAGCACTGTGATTCCATTACTCAATATAAAGAATACTAGAAATTGCGCAATATTAGGATGTTTTTCCTTATATCTATTCCAGATGCCCAACAGGCCAGCCACATTTTTATTAGAACTCATTTTCCCACTCCTCTATCGCTCATGTCAATCTTAATTATTGCTCTTAGCGAGCTTCAACATTTTAGCTCGCTCTTTGAAGAAATGCCGGAACCCTTTAAAAAACTGACCATTTACTACCATCAACAGCCCATCCAACATCGGCATGTTCACGATGCCGCCCGTCATTCTCGCAATTCCCCTAAACGGCATATGATAGATAGACATCATGATCAAATTGGCAGTGCTTCGTTTCCCTATTTTCCATAGGAAACCATGAGCGAAAGATATTAAGTGAAATGCGAATCTAGCAAATGCGCCTTTGGCATACTGGCACTGTGCAATCGTGTCGTTATAACCGATCGGCTTCGTTCGATCCCAAGTCGGCACGGGAACCTTCCAGCCTAGAAGACTCTCAAATTCCTCTTGACTGATCTTGCTGACCTGTCCTGAATAATAGGAAGGCAGCTTCTCCTGATCATATGGAAGCGGAGCATTCGTTCCTTCCACGACCAATGTTTCCGTCAATCTAATATCCGCACTGGATGCGCCAACCATAATGACATATTCCGCTTGTTCGACTTCCCATCTATCCGTCTTTACATTGAAATAACGGAAGGTCTTATCGTCGAAAGGGATCATAACCGTTTTGGTTTCTCCCGCTTGCAGGGACACTTTGGTAAATCCCTTTAATTCTTTCTTTGGTCTGAAAATCTCTCCCGTCTTGCAGCCGATGTAGAGCTGCGCTACTTCCATTCCGGCTCTGCTCCCGGTATTCGTTATTTTAAAAACGACACCTTCTTCAATCACTTGGATATCGGAGTATTCGAAGGTGGTATAGCTCAGGCCGTAGCCAAACGGAAACAGCACCTCTACGTTCGCAGTATCATAATAGCGGTAGCCGATATACAAGCCTTCTCTATATTCAACACTGACCTCTTTGCCCGGAAAATGATAATATGCGGGCGTATCCTCATAACGAAGCGGATACGATTCCGCCAATTTGCCGGAAGGATTCACTTTGCCGGACAATACTCTAAGAATCGCTCCTGCACCTGCCTGACCGCTTAAATAACCGTGAACTAGGCCCTTCACTTTATCAATCCATGGCATTTCTACCGCAGAACCGCACGACAAAACAACTACGATATTCGAGTTCACTTTATACAGCTCATGAAGCAAATCGACTTGGTTCTGGGGAATCTTCATGCTCTGCCGATCCAGTCCTTCAGCCTCCGTCACTTCATCCAGACCCAGGTATAATAGAACTACTTCCGCCTGCTTGGCGAGCGCGCATGCCCGGTCTATCTTTCTCTGGCTTCGTTTCCCGTAGCGCTCAAATCCAGGCTCATAGCCCACACTAGCAATTCCCGCCTCCTGCAAATAATCCAAGGTGTGATCCAGAATCGTCGGATTCACAATCGATGATCCAGCCCCTTGATATCTGGAGTTTTGTGCAAAATCGCCAATAACCGCTACTTTAACACCGGCTTTGAGCGGCAAAATATGATCTTCATTTTTAAGAAGCACGATAGATTCTTCAGCCGCCTCCCGGGCCGCTCTATGGTGCTCCTCCGCATCAAACTCGGTACTAGAAATTTTCTTAAACACTTCTTCCGTCGAAAAAACTAGCTCAAGCAGCCGATCTACGCATTCGTCCAGAACTTCTTCTTTCAGCTCTCCGCTTCGCACGGCTCGAATAATGTCCTCATTCGTCTCCCCTGCTGTCGTAGGCATCTCAAGTTCATTGCCGGCCAAGAGCCCAGCCACGCGATCATTGCTGCCCCCCCAATCGGTAACGACAACGCCTTCGAAATTCCATTCCTTGCGCAAAATTTCCCGCATTAAATGCAGGTTCTCATTCGTATACTCCCCATTCAGCTTATTGTAAGAAGACATAACGGTCTTCGTCTTGCCTTCCGTAACAGCAATCTCGAACGCCGTTAAATAAATCTCCCTGAGCGTCCTCTCATCCACGATCGTATCAATCGACATCCGTCTTTCTTCCTGATTATTGGCGGCAAAATGCTTCACACAAGCTGAAATTCCTTGCGATTGAATCCCGCGGATATAGCCCGCAGCCATTTTACCAGCATGATAAGGATCTTCGCTGAAATATTCGAAGTTTCTCCCGCATAAAGGGCTGCGCTTCATGTTCACTCCCGGCCCGAGCAGCACGTTGACTTTCTGGGCAACGGCTTCTTTGCCAAGATATCTTCCAATTTTCTCTCCTAGCTCCGGATTCCAGCTATTAGCTACCGTTGCTGCCGTTGGAAAGCATGTCGCTGGAAGACTGGCATTCAGCCCCAAATGATCGGCTGCGGCCTGTTGCTTGCGAATCCCATGTGGACCATCTGCTAGGAACATGCTAGGAATGCCGAGTCGGTCAATATTTTGCGTCTGCCAGAAATCTTTGCCCGACATCAAAGAGGCTTTCTCTTCCAATGTCATTTTCTTTATAATTTCAGTATGTTTCATCGTCTCTTCCTTTATTTTTGGCGGTACCCCATACAGAGTACCGCCAGAATATTTTTAATTTAATTTTTAACTTAAGCCGCGGCTTGAACAGCAGGTTTCCGTTTGCGGAATAAGAAGTAGAAGCCGGCAGCAACGCCAATAACAATAATAATGTCTACTGCAATCGTAATCTTCGCCCATCCCGGTAAATCCGTACTCATCCCGTTATCCATCCCATTACTGTTCGCTACAGTGTACAGCACATTATGTGCGTTATCTCTCATTGCCCATAACGTATCATTGCTCTTTGCATCGACTTCCGGCACACCGTACGGCGCAACCCCGGTAAGAAGGATATCATTGCCTGCCCTGAAAGCGAGCTCAGCGGTCATATACGGATAAGAAGGACCAATAAAGAAGTCTGTATTGACGATCCCTTTGAAGCCCCATTCATTGCGAAGTACTTCTTTCATTAGCGCCGGACTCGCTCCAACCCATGTATGACCAATACTGTTGAATGCGGACATCGCGCCTTTTGCGTCCCCTTCCTTCACCGCATATTCAAATGCCCTCAGGTAGATTTCACGGATCGCCTGTTCGTTGCTCCAGGTTAAAACGCCTAAAGTACGATTCTTCTCCTGATCGTTAAGCGCAAAGTGCTTCATGTAGACGAACCCGCCATGGCTTTGATAACCCTTAGTTACAACAGCAGCCATCTTCCCGGAAAGAAGAGCATCTTCGGAATAATATTCAAAGTTTCTTCCGGAAAATGCGGTGCGGTGGATGTTAACGCCCGGTGCATACCAGCCGCTGACTCCGTATGCTTTCGCTTCTGCGCCTACGGCATCTCCCATTTTTTCCGCCAGTTCAATGTTCCAGGTTTGTCCAATCATCGTCTCCGAAGGGAATGCGATTCCAGACATCGGATTCTTAGATAACAGAGCACTGATGCCCGCTGGACCATCATAGTCTGTCGTTGCCGGTTTGCCGATGGATGCGACCTCTACAGTCCGATAACCACCAAGCGTTCCAATCGATACAAGGTCTTGAACAGATAACTGATCTAACAGTTCACTCCAGCTTGCATCCTCATAATCAACACCCACATAATCCTTTAATGTCTTCCCATTATTCGCTCCCGTCGTCGGCGGGCTCTGTTGCTCGTCCGCAGGAATGTCATAACGTTTGCTGTTAATATAATCAACAAATGAAGCATCCACGAGCGTACCTCTTACTTCCTCTACAGCACCTTCCGCGTTCTTCACCTGGAAGGTTTCGTTCGTGTTCAGGACATCCATATTCGCAAAACCGTTTGCTCTAGAAAGATATGTTTGGATGCTGCCCTCTCCAGTCACCAAATCGTCAAACTGATTGACTGCGACTTGCTGATCCGTAGAGCGGCCGTTCTCGTCAAACACCACTTGATTCAAGTTTTTCGAACTTACATCCACGATTTTGTCATGCGAGTTCTTCATCAGCATGAGCTTGTATTCACCTGCTTCAAGAACATAAGAGCCGGTTTGACTGTAAACTTTAGCGTAATCATACGAAGCCATATCTTCTACTTTAAATGTCAAGTTCACTGTCTCTGATTCGCCTGGCTTTATGAGGCCCGTTTTGGCAAAAGCAGCTAGCTCGACGGATGACTTTTCAATTTTTCCTGTGTAAGGCGCGGAATAATAAAGCTGTACAACCTCTTTACCTTCCATGGAGCCTGTATTCGTCACTTTGACCTCGACGGAAATGTCCGTATCATTCCAGTTTAAGCTGTTCGGAACAACCTCTTGTTCAAAGGTCGTGTAGCTTAGCCCATGGCCGAACGGGAACATCACCTTCTCGTCATAGTTGATTGCTCCTTCTGCTGCTGCAGTCTCGTAGTAGCGGTAGCCTACATAAATCCCCTCGGTGTAATTAACATAAGTCAAAGGAACATTGTTCTTATCTACGGCTACCGCATATGTACCGTCCCCGTTGTCTATCACATATCGTAAATCTCCAAAGTTTCTCATCGCCGGCGCATCAAGCACATCTGTTGCAAACAAGTCCACCGTTCTTCCCGACGGATTGAGTTGTCCCGCTAAAATTTTGCCCAGCGATGCAAATCCTTTTTGTCCCGGTCCGGCGACCGTCACAACACTTTTGATTTGGTCATATTTCTTGATCCAATCCAGTTCAAACGTATTCGAGCCATTCACGATCACGATAATTTTGTCAAAATGATTCGTCACCGCATCGATCATGCCAAGCTCTCGATTGGACAGCTCTAGGTAATGCTTATTCGGATCCAAATCGTCAAGATTACCGAAGCGTTCCCCGCTTGGGCCCATCGTGGTTCCATTCGGATCATAGGTATCCGGGCCGTCCAAGACGTCCGGAAGATCTGTCCCTTCACCACCCGCACGAGCAAGGAAGATAATCGCTGTATCCGAAAACTCGGTGGCTTGCTTCATTCTTTCCTCGGTGTAAAACTCAGAAGCCACGGGTTCTGGAATCGTCCAATCATATCCCTCAATTCCCGATATGGGTCTTTCGAGCCCAGTTGCTACGTAATCGTTATATAATTGCTCGTTGATCTCAAAACCAGCTGCTTCCAAACCAGCCTTTGGCGTTACCGCCGTAGAGGAATCTGCCGCACCGGAACCAGAGCCCAGGTATACAGGCGCCGTAAAACTCCATCCAAAAACATTCACTTTTTTGTTCGTCGTCATCGGCAGCATACCATCATGATTCTGGAGAAGAACGATCCCTTCATCCGTAATCAACTCTGACACCACTTCAGAATTAGCCCGCGCTTTCTGCGCTTCTGGCGTTGTGATATCGATTTTTGAAAAATACGCTGTGATGACATCCGAGTAGTATGCCAGTGCAATGTTCGCCCCTGTGCCGATAAGCAATACAAATACCAGCAGAGAACTCATGATAATACGGAACTTTTTCTTGGATTTACCTGACATAAAATTTCTTGCCCCCATTTTCTTGCCCCCATCTAGTTATTTGAAACGCTTTCATCTGTTGTAAATCATGGATGAGCGTTCATTTCGACTGCAATTTAAGCTTAGCGCAGATAAGTTAAATATAGAATCAACGAAACGTTAGGGGGCGGCAACTTTTAGTTGACTACAAAAAAAAGCCGTCCTGACGGGCGGTTGCTCCCATCAAAACGACTTGCATCGATCCTTGACGTATCTTTGAAATAAAGCTACTGCTTTTGACTGAACTCCTCTTTTTCTGAAGACGAGGTAAATGTCCTGTGGAATCTTCTCTTTCAGTTTAATCCGCTTTAAGTTATCATTCATAAGTGCTTCTTCCACAAAATCGATAGAGATTCCTACAGTTCCATTTCTCTCGCATAATCTATGGGCAGATATAATACTGCCGAATTCATGGATAATCTGAGGCGAAAATCCTTGCTCCATGCATTTCTCGACAAAGCCGTTCTCCTTCCCTTCACCAGCCGCTTTAACGACCAACGCTTCACTTGTCAGATCCATGATTGAAATTTCGTCTTTACCGGCTAATGGATGTTCCTTCGACACGATGACCACGAATTCGCCTTCGGCAATTAACTCAAATTCACAATTCTCCATTTCTTCCGTACCGATAACCAGGCCGACATCCACTTCCTCTTGGAATATCTCGTTAATTGGATACTCATCCGGATATTCCTTCAACTTGATTTGAATATCAGGGTAAACTTGAGAGAATTGATATAAAAAATCCACGGGCAAAATCGATGTTATGGAATATGTAATCACCACATTCAAGCTGCCTTTTTTTCCGCTAATAATATTAATTTCCTTCTTGATGTCCTCGATCAAATAATGAATATGTTTAGCCCGGGCATAGAGGAGCTCACCGGCTTTGGTTGCTTCCATCCCTCGAGAGCTTCGGTAGAATAATTCAGCTTCCAGCTCAATTTCTAACTGCCTGATGGTTTTGCTTACTCCCTGAGGGGTAATAAACAGATCTTTCGCTGCCGCTGTAACACTATTTTTCTCATATACCTTGATGAAGTATTCCAGTGCTTCTGTGTTCAATTCGGCTAACCCTCCTAATTCCGGACACTCCTTAGCCAATGGTTGCTATTGTTATTTGCATTGATAGTACAGCATATTTTACTTTATATCAATCTAGCTGCATACTGCAGAGATGCTATAGTTCATTGCATTCGATTATGCTAAGATGTGAAATAACGATCGATTAAGGGAGTATTCACATGTATGATTATTTAGTAGTTGGTGCAGGATTGTTCGGAGCAGTATTCGCCTATGAAGCGAACAAGAGAGGCATGAAATGCCTGGTCATCGATAGAAGAGATCACATCGGCGGAAACATATATACGGAAGAAATAGAGGATATTCACGTACATAAGTACGGGGCTCATATTTTTCATACGAACAGCAAAGAGATATGGGACTATGTGAATGGTTTTGCCGAATTCAATCGGTTCACCAATTCACCGATCGCCAACTATAAGGGAGAATTGTACAATCT
Source organism: Paenibacillus lentus (assembly GCF_003931855.1). Classification (NCBI taxonomy): domain Bacteria; kingdom Bacillati; phylum Bacillota; class Bacilli; order Caryophanales; family Paenibacillaceae; genus Paenibacillus; species Paenibacillus lentus. The sequence goes on from NZ_CP034248.1 coordinate 5,070,898, forward strand.
GCCCTTTAACATGAACACCTTCAATAAGCTATGGGGCGTTGTCACCCCGGATGAAGCCAGGCAAAAAATCGAAGAACAAAGGTTAGCAGCCGGCATCACCGAACCTAGAAATTTGGAGGAACAAGCGATTTCACTTGTCGGCACGGATATATACGAAAAACTAATCAAGGGATATACGGAGAAGCAGTGGGGAAGATCCGCCAAAGACCTGCCCTCCTTCATTATCAAACGGCTTCCCGTCCGCTTCACTTACGACAACAACTATTTCAATGATAGGTACCAAGGCATCCCGATCGGCGGATACGGGGCGATTATCGAGAAGATGCTGGAAGGCATCGAGGTCAGGTTGAATGTGGATTTCTTCGAAGACAGGAATGCTTTTCTTGGCTGTGCCAAAAAAGTAGTTTATACCGGCATGATCGACCAATATTACGCTTACGAATACGGTGTGCTCGAATACCGGAGCCTGCAGTTTAAAACGAAAGTGCTGCATGATACCCCCAACTACCAAGGCAATGCCGTCGTTAATTACACGGATCCGGAAACGCCGTATACGCGGATTATTGAGCATAAGCATTTTGAATACGGTACGCAGCACAAAACGGTCATCACCGAGGAATATCCTCAAGAATGGAAGCCAGGTGACGAGCCCTATTATCCCATCAACGACGGTAAGAACAATGAAATCTACCGAAAATACAAAGTTCTGGCCGACCGCGAGCAACAGGTCATCTTCGGCGGACGCCTCGCTACCTACAAATACTACGACATGCATCAGGTCATCGGAGCGGCTTTGGCTGCTGTTAGCAGGGAGTTTGGAGAGTGAGTGTTCGTTTACTGGAAATAACCCGCCCCAGTGCCTGGGGCGGGTTGTTTTATGCCATCAGGTTTGGAGGTAATTCCCTTAACCGCCCCCAACTCCACTAGGAGTAAATCCTTCCGTTCATATTTCGTGGTATTCTCAGGTTGAATCATATTCTTAATCCAGCGATCATGGTGGATAATCCAGTTTCCCAAATTGAAAACATCAAAAATTTACAAATTATCCGCCAAATTCCAAACCTCAAGTTTATATTGATCATACACAATAGGTACCGCATCAACAGCTTGTTCTAAAACCCCTTCATCCAGTCTGACCCACCCTTTATAAATAACACAATATGGATTTCTCGATCCAATACGTAAACACAGTACCCGGACATTGTTTCTCGTACTGCTTCATTTGCAAATACATGTCCATCCCATCAGAAACATCATGCCATAAATCCGTAAACACAAAATCATATTTCCCTTTGCCCATCTGCTCTTCCGCATATTCAAAGGCATCCGCCTGAACAATGTGAATCTTATGGCCATGCTTGAATTGCGGCAGCACGTATTGTCGAAATAAATCGATCACATGCTTATTGCTTTCAACGACCGTTACACTCGTAACATTCTCTTTCTCCGATACCATATACGCATAGTAACCAAGTCCGAGTCCATACGTAAGTACGTTACCGAAAGCTTGTTCGACAGGCTCCTTCATCGTTTCGATTTCGTTCGGCGTAATGGTCATCCAGATGCGGTTATTTTCCAGAATGGCCGGAAATCGGAAGGCCGTATCAAAAAAACCGATCTGGGGAATTTGCCTTCCCTCTTCCGTACGGACGATATCGTTGCATACGAAGCCTTCGAAAGGCTTGTATTGTTCATATTTCAACTCGCTGGTGCCTATTTGGATGGCAGGAATCTTGATCTGGCTATAATATGCGTTCTTATAATACTCCTCAGCCTCAAGTTTATGAAGCATTGACTTAAAATAATGATTGAACAACTGCTTATCGTCCGCGTTATCTACAATGTCCAGTCCGAAGGCAGCTGCCAATAAGACAGCAAAAGCATATTCATGAGAAACGCCACTTTGAACAATCTCATCCATTTCCTCCTGAGTAATCAAATCAGGGGCATGATTCAAATAATGGCTTAGCAAAGCAAATACCTTGGCGTTATCTTCCTTTATTTTCTGTTGTATCGTTTGATTATGTTCCATTTTCTCACCTGTTGATAATTTGGCTTACGTTATTATTACACATTTAAAATCCCGCTTTGGCGAACCGCCTCTACCGCCTGCTTCAGATTCTCTTCACTTTGAACCAGCGCCATTCTCACATATCCTTCGCCCGAAGGGCCGAAGGCACTGCCCGGCGTAACGATGACTCCGGCTTTGTTGACCATGTCCATGACAAACTCCTCCGATGTCTCGTAATGTGAGGGGATCTCCGCCCAGACAAACATCGTTGCCTCCGGCTTGTCGATGGCCCATCCCAGCGCATTCAAACCATCGCATAAAATATCTCTTCGTTGCTCGTAAGCTTTACGCATTGTCTCTACACCGGTCTGATCACCTGTTATCGCCGCAATCGCAGCTTGCTGAATCGGCAGAAACATGCCGTAGTCCATGTTCGACTTCAGGATTTTCAGGCGGGAGACGACCTCCTCATTTCCCACGCAAAAACCGACTCTCGCTCCAGCCAAACCATAGGTTTTGGACAAGGAATTAAATTCGACCCCGACCTCTTTCGCACCGGGGTAGGCGAGGAAGCTGCCGCAGCTTTTGCCATCAAACACTAATTCACTGTAGGCATTATCATGAAGAACAATAATATCATATTTCTTCGCAAAGGCGACCAGATCAATGTAGAAGCTATCCGGTGCCATGGCGGCAGTCGGATTATTCGGATAAGATACCAGCATCAGCTTGGCTTGCTGTGCCACATGTTCGGGAATATCAAGCAAATCGATCACATAGCCGTTTTCTTTTTTCTGCGGCATATAATGAAGCTTCGCTCCCGCAAGCAGCGGCCCATCTGCGAATACCGGGTAACAGGGATCGGGCACCAGCACAATATCTCCCTCATCCACGATGGACAATGAAATATGCGCCAGTCCTTCCTGCGAACCTAATAAGGAGCAGATCTCCGTTTTGGGGTTCAGCTCAACCTCATATCTCTCCCTGTACCAGGCGCTTACCGCTTCCAGCAAAGCACTTTGATCGCTGAGAGCATACACATAGTTCCTTTCGTCGGTGGCAGCCATACATAGGGCTTCGATGATATGTCTCTCCGGCGGAATGTTCGGTGCGCCGATGCTCAGATCGATCACCGTTTCTCCACGTTCCAATTTGCTACGTTTTATATCCGATAATTTAGTGAAAATACCTTCACCAAACCGATTCATTCTTTTTGCGAACTGCATCTTTGTTTGCTCCTTTTTGGCTTAAACTTTATACAAACGATATAAATTATAATAATGAGTTACCAAAAGGTTATCATAATAGAATAAGTATGAACAATAACCTGTGAAATGTTCCAAGGTACTAGGAAGAGCCAATCCAGAGCATGAACCGTTACCAAGGCACCCCCAACTTCCGCCGACTAGCTGACGGCCAGTATTTCTTGCCTGGCTTTATCGATCTGCATGTTCACGCGCCGCAATGGGCCCAGTCCGGAACCGCATTGGATATCCCGCTCTATGATTGGCTAAATACGTACACTTTCCCGCTGGAGTCTAAATTTTCGGATCTCGACTTTGCAAAAAAAGTCTACGACGATGTGGTGTCCGCTTTACTTGCAAACGGTACAACCACAGCGCTTTATTTTGCCACCGTGCATAAAGAAGCCAGCTTGTTGCTGGCGGAAATATGCGCCACCAAAGGCCAGCGCGGTCTCGTCGGCAAAGTCGTCATGGATGATCCGCAGCAAAATCCAGAATACTATCGCGACGCTGACACGAGAACGGCACTCCTGGACACCAAAGAATTCATTATAGCTGTACAGAAGTTAGCCAAGTCCACAAAGCAAGGCGTGTATCCGGTAGTGACCCCGAGATTCATTCCAAGCTGCACGAATGAAGCTTTGAAAGGCCTAGGGGAACTGGCCGACAAATATGACGCCTATATCCAATCGCACTGCAGCGAAAGCGACTGGGAACACGGCTATGTACAGGATCGCTTTCACAAAAATGATGCCTTCGCCCTGCATGGTTTTGGCCTATTTTGTGATAAATCTATCATGGCCCACTGCAATTTCCTCAATGATCAAGATGCGGATTTATTCGCAAAGACAGGAACAGCCATTGCCCATTGCCCCATCTCCAACGCATATTTTGCCAACAGTGTCATTCCGATCGCCCATTTGCATGGTAAAGGCGTCGAGATCGGTCTAGGCTCCGATATTTCGGGAGGCTTCTCACCTAGCCTGTACGATAACATCCGACAAGCGGTTATCTCTTCCAGAATGCTGGAGGATGGCGTGAATACCTCCCTTCCGGCAAATGAGCGTGGTGTGCCCGGATCACGTATTACAATCCATGAGGCATTCTATCTGGCTACCGCCGGCGGTGGTGAAAGCTTAAGCTTGCCTATCGGCCGTATTCAAGAAAACTATGCCTGGGATGTACAGATCATCGATACGAAATTACCTTCTGCCAAACTGCCGATCTTTAATGAAGACGAGAATTTGGACGATGTTTTTCAGAAAATGATGTACTTGGTTAGACCTGAACATATCCGCGAAGTTTGGGTACAGGGGGAGAAGGTACATTTGCGTCAGGAGTAAAACACCCAAGGCAATTTGAGGATGTATCTCCGTAATAACGAGCTGCCAAGTCATATGTCAGCTTAACCTTAATTATGATAAATTTGACATATTGTAAATGAATGTATATTTTTATAATAAAGAGCATTTTGCGATGGGAGAGGTGCGTATGAATTCAGCTGTATTCAAATTGATAAGCTTTTGGATTGATAAGTTAAGAAAAGAATGGCAAATCCCGGGGATTGCTATATCCGTGGTACAAAAAAATCAGGTTCTGTTTTCATCAGGTTTTGGTGAAAGAAACATCAAAGAGAAGCTTCCTGTAAATACGGAAACATTATTTCCCATTGCCTCTTCGACAAAACCATTTACAACGATGGCTCTCTCGATTTTGTTAAATGAACAGAATATGGATTGGGATACCCCCATTAAGCAGTACTGGCCTTCATTCCAAATGAAAGATTCTTATGCTACGGACCATTTAACCTTACGCGATATTGCCTGTCATCGTTCTGGACTGCCGAGGCATGATATGGTCCTTAACAATACTACCCTCACGCGAGAAGAAATTGCCGAAAGCATTCGATTTCTCGATCCCAATCTTCCCGCCCGCTATGTTTGGCAATACTCCAACATCATGTATATATTAATAGGCTTTTTTATCGAACAGCAGACGGGTATGACGTGGGAGGAATGGGTAAAGAAAAAGATCTTTGAACCGCTTGACATGAACTCCAGTCTCTTCTCCATCAAGGATTTGCAGCAACTAGACAATTACGCAACCCCCTATACTGCAGTTGGTGATGATATCATCGAGATTCCATTCAGCAATTTAGATATACAAGGTCCAGCCGGGTCTATTATCTCCAATGTAAAAGATTTATCTGCCTGGCTTTCTTTACTTTTAAACCATGGACAGATCCATGGAAATTCAGTTGTTTCAGAAGCACAGCTCAATGAAATGCTATTTCCTCAAATTGTAGTTGGCCCTGGAGAATTCCCGGAGATCCCGTATTCTCTTTATGGCCTAGGCTGGTTCGTTGAAGTGTACCGTGGCCGCAAACTGATTAGTCATGGAGGGAATACAACCGGCTTCAGTACCCATATTTCATTTATGCCAGATGACGATATCGGCATCGTTATTTTAGCTAACAAAGAAGTGACCCAGCTTCCGGAATGCATGGCTTATCATATGTATGATCAAATATTAGGTTTAGGTCCGATTGATTGGAATACAAGATTTAAAATCAAGAACGAGCAGCTTCACCAAGCTCTAGCCAGCATGCGCAATTCCGATTACTCTATCACAGATATTGATGATCCAGCACCTTCACATCCCACATCCTGTTATTTAGGGGAATTTAACCACCCAGCCTACGGAGGGGCCGTGATTTGCGAGCGAGAAGGCTCATTATTCCTAAAATACAAAGATGCCGAGTTGCCGTTATATCACTATAATCAGAATGTATTCAAAGTAGTCGACGAACAAAATGATGCCCAGTTTCTGATTGAATTTAACGTCAATGAAAATGGAAGATGCGAATGCTTGAACATGCCATTGGAGCCTACACCCGGTGTCAAGGACATTTCATTCCAGCCGGTAAAAAAGTAATACTTCGTTAAGAGAGGCACCTCCCGAAAGAATTTAGGAACAACATTTTGTTGCTCCCAATTCAATTGAGAGGTGCCTCTTGGCATGGCCGAATCAATCTTGTTTAGTTGCTTTGTGGAACTGAACGGCAATAATCCGCCGCTGACTCCGCCATATTGATATAATGCTCTAAGAACGCCTGCATCGTTTGTTCTGTAAATAAATCCGTATTATACTCCAACCTTAGTTGAAGATCTTCCTCTGTTTCATATACATGCAGGCTTAAATCATATTTAGATGTCATATTAGCTTCAATATGCAGCCGTGCTGTCCCTTGCTTCATGTTATAAATGGATTGCTGTGCATTTTGTACCGTAAATACTACCTGGAAAAGCGGAGAGCGAGCTGCATCAGGCTTAATTTTTAATTCACGCAGGATGATTTCCAGTGGAATACTCTGATGCTCATGCGCTTCCAAAACCACATTCTTAACCTGAGTCAGCAGTTCATCAAAAGTTGGTGCCCCGGTAAAGCCTATATCTAAAGCAAGCGTGTTGGCCAGGTAGCCGATCCATTCATCGGAGTACGGCCAATTTCTATTCGCCATGACTGTGCCTATTCGCAACCTGTCTTGACCCGAGTATCTGTATAGCAATGTCGCAAATATGGTTAACAAAAACATGTACTTCGATGTCTTCGTACAGCGGCAGGCATCGCTTATTTTTGAAGCAAGCTTTTCCCCGGTTTCATATTCGAGAATTGTCCCATTGTAGGTTTGTACCGGTGGGCGTGTATAGTTTAGAGGCAATGAAATAGGAGGTACATCTATTGCAAGTGCCTTCTTCCAGTAACCAAGCTGTTCCGTATACGGAGCATTACTATTTTCAAACCAAGATCTCTGGCCCTCGATAAAATCACCGTATGACATGATCTGCCCTTTCGGTTCAGGGATGTTCCCCTCGTTGAGTTCCGTATAATAACGAATGATTTCCTCGGTAAGGACATGAACGGACCAACCATCAGAAATAATATGATGCATAGAACCAAGCAGGACATGCCGATAATCGCTAAGTTTGATCATAGTAAAACGGGATAAGGCATCCTGAGTCAAGTTAAATGGCTTGTTCGCTTCCGCACGAATCAGTTCAGCTAAATGCTCCTCCTGAATTCCTGGATCTAAGGCTGAGAGATCCGTAACAGGGATCCCAATCACAACGTTATTCTCGATGCTGATCCTTGGATGATCGCCCTCTAATTTAATCAGCATACGCAGCGCATCTTGGTTTTTCACCAAGGCTTCAACGCTTTTTAATAAGGTTGAAATATCCAGCATCCCATCGAATCTTAGTGTAAAGGTGATGTTGTAACAAGGGCTGCTCGGATTCGCTTGATGAAGAATCCATTGTCCTAGCTGGGACGGGGTCAGTTCAAGATGCCTGTCATTATGTTTCGTTCGAGCTGGCGAATCAGGATGTGCAGATGAATTCTGTTCCGTAACCAAATGATTTCCTGCCGTCCGTATTCGACTTGCTAGGCCGCTCATCGTTGGGTTCTCCATAAAGTCTCTTAGTGATATGGATACACCGTAACTGGATTGTATGTTAGACAACAGCCGGGCAGCCTTCAGAGAGTTCCCCCCCACATCAAAAAAATTGTCATGAGCATTTACATGTTCCTGTTGAACAAGAGCACTTAACAGATGAACCAATTGCTTCTCTATTCCCTGTCCTTCCTCTTTAGTCTCGGATATTGCCAATTGTCTGCCTTCATCGAGACTCCCCAAGTGTCGCAGCTTCAACGTAATATCCTCTTCCGCCATATATCCACGGGACATACGTATAGAATCATACAACTCAGAAAGAGAGGAGTCAGAATCATGCGTAGTGAACTCCACTGTAATTAATATTTCCGTCTCTACGGCCTCTTTGCTCAACAAAACAATATCCGGTGAAGCTTGGTCAAGTCCTATATAGACTAATGGCTCGCCTAAGGAAAGACTAAACTCAAAGGAATACATCCCTTTTGAAGATGTTATCGGAATATGACCTCGTTTGTGCAGCATCTCCTGCATATTATTAAATTGTTTACCAAGACCGATTTGACTCCATAAACTCCATGCTAAGCAATATACATGCTTATATTTATCAGCCAAGTATTCTGTAAACCATTCGACGAACGTATTTGCAGAACTATACGCACTGATGCCATATCCAGAAGCAATACTACTTGTGGAAGAGCTTGTTACAAGCATGGCGTCCGGGTACTGTTCTAAAAGACGTGCCATATTATATGTTCCCCATACTTTTGTTTCATACATGAAATCCAAGAACTCTACCGATTGCTCGGTCATCAGCCTCTCCTCATAGATCCCAGCCAAATGAATCATTCCATTGATTTGATCCGTATTCATCATCACAAAGGCTTGTTGGAGAACAGCATTTAAATTGCTCCATGACGATACATCTGCTTGTGCGTAAATTACCTGATTCGTCCTAGTTCCTAGTTCTTGAAGCCTCTCCAGTGTTCGCCGGCGATCTGCATAATGCTCATTCGCTTGATGCTTTTCGTCAAGGCTGGTTTTGCCAATGATCACTATATTTGCGTCGTGGTGTTCTATAAGATATTGCGCTATTAACGCACCAACCCCGCCTAAACCACCAGTAATCAGATACATTCCCCCGCGTATCAATGGCATTTGGCCCGTATACTGTTGATTTGCCTTTAATTTGCGGAGCTTTGGAACATATCTCTGATCCTGACGATACATTACAATGCTTGAATCCAACTGCTGCCATTCCTTACTTATGATCTCCACCAATTGTGCAAGGGGCGATGATCCATCTATATCAATGAAGGTGGAAGTCATTTGAGGGTATTCATACCCCAAAGTTTTCACTAATCCGGGAAGCGTCGCATTCTCAAAAAACGGTTCATCGCCATGACGGAACCAGCTTGCATTAGGGGCAATGACTGTCATCGTAGACGGAAGTACTCCATGTTCATTCAGAGCCTGCATCAAATTCAGCAAGCTGTAGCTCCCCTTAAACTGAGCTTCTTTTAAATTCTCCAGTTCATTTCGCTTTTGCTGGTTATCCTGTTGGAATGCCCACAGATGAAATACGTGGTCAATATGTAGATGATCCAAAGAAAGATGTTCCATCAGCATATTATAATCCTGTGACAATTTTGGATTTATAATGTAATGATGGGGAGCCTTCTTTTCAAACCTCTGTCCTTCATCCACAATGATAACGTCACTGATCCTCTTAATCTGGGAAGCCCACGCCAGCCCCAATCCGAAGCTGTCGTTGAAAATAAGACAGGTGCCAGATGGCAAGCTGTTCTCAGGAGATGGACTAGCTGACCATTCCCGAGTATAAAACCATTCAGGCAGAGTCATATCCTCTTCTCGTTTCACTTCCAGAAGTCTCAGAATATCCTCGAATTCTCCGCGGTTGAACCGTTCCGCGAAGGCATTCCGCTGTATTTTGCCTGATTCAGTTCTCGAAAAATTCTCTCTCTTCACCGGAATAATATACTTCGGATTAATACCTAGACTCGTGCTTACAACTCTTCTGATTTGCATAATAATGTTTGAGATATAATCCAAATCCTTGTCATCCGCCGGGCTAAAAAACAAAATCAGCTCTTCCATGCCAGTCATAGGGTCCGTAAGTGGAACAGCGGCCGCATAAGTGGGAAGCACGCCATAAACATCCCCGACAATAGCCTCGATTTCGTAATTATAGAAATTGTTCCCATTTACGATGATGATGTCTTTCTGACGGCCTGTAATGGTCAATTTTCCATCTTTAATAAAACCAAGATCTCCCGTATCAAACCAGCCATCCTTCGTGAAGGCCTCCTCATTAGCTTCGGGATTCTGATCATAACCCGCCATAATCGTAGGACCTGATACTTGGACTCTGCCGATATGCTGCTCCTTCACTAGTTGACACATATCGTCTGTAATCCGAATGCTGACTCCCGGTAACGGCCCTCCCACCTCAGTAAAGCACATAACCCCGGTCTCTTCCTGTTCGCCAAATCGCAATCTTTTATGAAAGGATAACTTATCGACATAATGAACTCCATCCTTGGGGGCACTCCGAAAACGATGGGAATACACAATCCCTGAAGATGTTTCGGACATACCGAATGATGGGAAAATACAATCATCACGCAGCTTAAATTTTCTCAATAAGTTTAGAAACTGCTTCGCTGTTTTGGGTACAATCGCTTCTCCACCGTTCAAAATATGTCTGACACTAGACAAATCCCATTGACCTTGCTTCAAATCAGCTTCCAGTTCGTTAATTAATGAAAATGCAAAGTTAGGTGCCCAAGTCAATGTAACTTGATAGGCATCCATCCATTTCAACCAGTTTAACGGCTGAGAGATGAAAGAATCGATCCTCGGCAACAATTGTTTACAGCCAAGATTTACCCCTAGAATATGATACATGACTAGACCGCCTACATGCTCTAAAGGCATCCAGTTTAGTAACACCTCTTCAGACTGAAACGCATGCATCTGTACGGTTGCTATTGTACGCGAAACAATGCTGCGGTTTTTATGACGGACGCACTTCGGCTTCCCGGTACTGCCTGAGGTAAACAGAAACAATACATAATCATCTTCATCATATACATACAGATCCTGTTCCTCGCCGTGCTCCCTTAAATTTTCAGCCGCTGCAATTACTAATTCATCGACCGACCATAATTTCTTTAAATTCGTCACATCATCCACACTAGACGCATCCGTTAAAATCACAGGACGGTTGAGCATCTTCCAAATGTTGAGCAGCTTTGCAGTGTCCGCATTGTGTTCTTGATAGGACAACGCCGTACCAACCGGTACGGAGATAAAACCACCCAATACACATGCCCAAAAAGCAGGAACAAAATTCTCATTTTTGTTAAATTGAAAGATGACTTTATCCTGAGGCTTCAAGCCTAATTCCCTGAGACCACGAAGGATCCGTTTGGCGTCTGCCAGCAGCTCGGGGTAACTGATGTATTGCTCTGACCCATCTTCTAAAATATACATAATCCCAGTATCCGACTGTGCGGCTGCTTGAATAAGCATGTCAGATAAATTTATAGGAACGGTGGTGTCATTGCTGCCTTTGATGGGTTCACCATGACTGATTGCCCACGGCAAAGAATCATCTAATCTATCGATCGGGTTCTTCTGCTTGGCACTCTGAAAATTGGCCTCGCCCCTTTCAAGATGACTAGCCGTGGGGAGCCAGTCCTTAACATGAAGGACCTGGTTCCCCTTAAGATTTTCTTCTGCAGTAACTCGGAATTCTTTGATGAATTTTGTTTTTTTCAATGTTTTTTCAATATCAGAAATCAGGCGTATATGTTTTTTTGAATGCATAACGCTTCCCTCTTTCCTCAATCTTGTAATACCTCTCAAAATTCAGATGCCTGCAGCTCTTACTCTAAGTAACCCATCTCTTGAAGTTCCTTTTTAGTTGGTGGTGCTAACGAGGGATCAACAAACGGATCATGAATGGCTTTTTTTAGGATACGATCAATTTCATTCATGTCTTCCTTCGATAAATTCCAATCCATCACGCCGGATATATCATCCAATTGGTATTCATCTCTTGCCCCCCACAGAGCAACAGATACGCCCGGCTGATCGAGCACCCATCGAACCGCTAATTGAGCCACATTTTTGCCTTTGGAATGAGCTAATTGCTTCAAGTCATGAACAGCCTTTAAATACTGAGGGAAATATTCGCCTGTAAACAGCGGATACATATGGCGCAGATCATCTTCAGGGAAAGTGGATGATTCATCAAATTTTCCAGTCAATAAACCTTGTGCCAATGTTCCCCATGTTAATGTACCGATTCCTTGATTACCGCAATATTCAAAACTAGGTAGCCATTCGGATTGAAGAACGTTGAGTCGATTTTGACTGCTGTGGAGCGGAGCAACCTGACGCCATGCTTCAATCTGTTCAATCGAAAAATTACTAACGCCGATTGCGCGGATTTTTCCTTCCTGGAGCAATTGGGCAAAAGCTTCCGCGGCCGTTTCTACAGGTAAATTTGCCTCAGGATAGTGTAATTGATAAAGATCAATATAATCGGTTTGCAAGCGACGGAGACTATCTTCGCATTCAGCAATAATCCGTTGTTTGGAAGCATTGCACCAATACAAACCATGCTCACCCCACTCCACTCCAGCTTTGTCAGCAATAATGATTTGATCTCTCTTACCATACTGTTGGATCGCTTTACCGCAAATTTCTTCGGATAACCCAAAGCCGTAAATTGGTGCTGTATCCACAAGATTAATGCCCTCATCAAAAGCACGATGAATGGCCTTAATTGATTTGGCCTCATCGGTTCCTCCCCAGCCAAAGCCGCCAATAGCCCACGTTCCCAACCCAATACGAGAAGAAGTTAAATCAGAATTCCCCAGTTTGGTATATTCCATTTTAAATACCTCCATTAATTTAGTTTCGTTATTTTTTCTAAGGACTGTCCTACCTCTTACTGTATCGCAGCCCTGCAAATCCCAACGTCATCGTACCCAGAAATACTAACAAAATTACGAGGAGGCTCCCCTCCATAAAACTCACCCAATTCAAAAGCAGAATGTACAGCAATCCAGCTATAGCCGATAGAATTGGAATTGGTTTGCGCGGGGATTGCTCAAGCATCTTTTCTTCCTTGGATCCCTCCTGCAGATTAGTTCCCTTGGTCCAGGTCCGATCCATGGAGGCCAGTAGCAGTTGGACGATGATCGATCCAAAGGAAATGATAAATGCCAGCCCGCCTCCTGTGAAATAGTCTACAAAAGGCAGTTGGAGTATCGCTGCTGTTATCCAAACACCCAATATAGAGGGAACAACAAGCAGTAAAGAAGCTACAAATAGCTTAGCGCCAAATATCGTTTTACCCCGCACAGCCGTAACATAATACAAGATGTAGTTCTGTCCTTCCATCTGATATAGAGTAGATACCACCTCCCCAAAAATGAGACTTGATAGTAAGGTAACAAATAGAATTGAATAACCTGCCGAATTACTGCTATTAATAAAGGAATCAAAAACGCCATACCTTGTAATAAATGCTCCACCAATTATTGCAATCAGCCACAAGCCAAGCCTTATTCTTGTAAGTGGATTGCGGAACAGAAGGGTGATATCTTTTAGCACAATGGCATCATAAGCATTATGGACCAAGGTAGAAAGGGTTTGTTCCTCATGGCGCTGCTCACGCTGCTCGGACTCCAAATAATTCAACCAACTCTCGTAATATTGCTGGCCGATCCGCTCAGCGAACATCAATAGCACCAGGAACGATAGAGCAAACAAAATGGCAAAAGCATAAAGGAATATAACAAGCTTGTCCCATGTTTCTGCCGAGACAGAGTCGATACTCACAAGACACCAAATTAGCAAACCGATAAGTACGGCATAAGCGGCCGTAGAAATCCCTGCAAACGTTTTGGCAACGCTCGGAATATGTTTCATCGTAATAATTAGTAAAAAGCGGCTTAATATATCGGTTAACCAGATCATAATCATCGAGATAATTATGAACACACAGCCATACAACAACCTCAGTGGTATGGAGTACCCAATCGTTAACGGGATACTGACCATTAATGAAGACCAGGCGTACATAGGCAGGCTAGAAATCGATTGACCCAAGATCATTCGAACAGGAGATATACCCGATACATGGAACAAAGTAAGCAACCGATCTCCATACATTTGCTGCGGCAATGTGTTCATTCCTCTTAACAGGCCAACAAAAATACATTCTGTAATGATGAGCATCAGCCGCGTTCCCCAGTTGGCATTCCTCAGAATATCTCCGAAAAATTCGGACATATATCCAGCCACCAGCACGCTTGCCACCACGGCATAAATCAACCATTTCGTTTTACTGTGAAGGATAAATTTATTAACCAGAGGTCTGGTATAAAAAAAGCCAATACCCTGAATTTGTTTCCACATGGTGTCTCCCTTCTTCTACTCAACTGCGGATAGAAAAATGTCTTCTAGGCGGCTCTCGTTTCGCCCTCTCATTTCTCTCAGTTCATCCAAACTTCCAGACATTTTAATAACGCCTTTGTCCAAAATAATGATCTGATCCGCTAGTTCTTCGACAATACTTAGGACATGTGTTGTTAAAAAGACCGTTCCCCCATCACGTTTGGCAAATGAAAGAATATAATCCTTTACTTCACGAGTTGCCTTTGGATCAAGACCATTGGTTACTTCATCAAGCAGCAATATTTTAGGTTGATGAATTAACGAACAGCCAATTGAAATCTTCCGTTTCATGCCGAGGGAATATTCTTTAATCAACTGGTCAGCTTTATCCTCCAGTTCAAGCTGGTTAAGTATTTTATCAACCTGCTGTTGTAAATCTGTGGTCTTTCCATATAATGCTCCGACAAAACGAAGCATCTCTCTCCCCGTTAATCCTTCGTGCAAAAGCGGGACGTCCGGCACATAGCCTGCTAGCTTCCGAGCTTCGCGGTCGCTCCAAATGTCACGGCCGTAAAATAAGACTTTTCCCTCCGTCGGTTTCATTTGTCCAGTCATCATTTTCATGGTCGTTGTTTTTCCTGCTCCATTACTCCCGAGGAACGCAAAAACTTGTCCCTCGGGAACTACAAGATTCAACTGCTTGACAGCAGGAACGCCATTATAATTTTTAGTCAGATTATTTAGTTCAATGATATTCACACGCATGCTCCTTTACACGCTCTTACCGCCACTCGAGTACTCTGCCCCAGTTCATCAAGTCGCTGTCCCCTGCTCTTGTTTGATAAACCCTGTCTTGATGGTGTATGCCGCAAACATATTCAAATATCTGCTATCTGGCACAGGATATTCGAATCCGATTTCCTCCAACAATCGTAGAGTAGAACTATTGTCTACATAGACATTGGGCTTTGACTGCTGATCCCCTTGATCAAGCAGTGTCGTAATAATACCCGCCAGTAATTGCTTTTCCTCGTCAAGTGATTGAAATTGAAGAAGCTTCTCCCTCAGCTGTTCATATGTATTCTCATGTTGTTTGAAGCCGAATTTCTCGAAAGCTTTATAAATGTCACCATAGGTCACCAGATGAGGATTGGACAGATGAAACACCCGATCCGTGATTTTCTCTGATTGCATAATCGTGATGATCGCTTTCGCACAAATATCAATTTGCGTAAGATCGACAAGGCCTTGCAAAAATTCTGCATCACCGCCTTCGAGGGCTATAAGAGCTTTCAGTGTGAGATAAAACATGTTTTCAGCGATATTTTTCTGGAACCATCCGTCTACGTAACGTCCCGATAAATTACCAACCCGGTATATGAATACATCCAAATTCTGCTCAAGGCCTTCCATCAGTACGGCCTCAGCTTCAAACTTACTCCGTAAGTACACATTGGATCGGTAATCCTGTCCGATATAGAAGTCTTTCTCCGTAAAGATTTGAAGCTCTTCCTTGCCCATTACCGTAGTTCCCGCAACACTCAAGGTAGATACATAGTGAAGCGGTATATCATAAGCTTTACAAAATTCCGCGACTCTCCGCGTGCCATGAACATTGATTTGTTCAAACTCATCATAAAATCCGTAATGTTTAACTAGTGCAGCGGTATGAATCACTGTGTCTACCTTTGCACCCAGAGCAATAATCTCTGAATCTTCCAATCCAAATTGATCCTGCGTAATGTCGCCCTTCTGAACAATGACACGGTTAAACCATTCTTCTGAAAAAGACAGGCTGGACGACCCAGCGAAATAAAATTTCAGCTTATCCTTTACACGTCCCAAAGCATCTTCTTCATCGGATCCGCGCACAAGACAGGTCACCGCAGCTGTAGTCGAGGACAAAAGCTCATAAAGCATGTGAATTCCAAGGAAGCCAGTAACACCAATTAACAGTACATGTTGTAACTGGTGATCTTTCTTGACGACAGGAACAACTGGAACCTTTACGGGTTCCGAGAACTGGAAAGAATCCGTTTCGAGCCTCATAGCCTGCTTAGCCGCTGCATCATCTTGTTCACGAATTTTTTGCGCTATTTCACCAAGACTGCTATACGTATAGAAATCTTTCATTTCCAATTCCCAGTTCATAGCATAGGATTTACCAAGAATTTTCAAAATAGTGAGCGAGTGCGCACCTAATTCGAATAAATTATCTGTCATGCTTAGCTTCTTGGAATCAATACCCATGGCATCAGCAACCATGTCCAGCAAAGCAGCTTCCGTTTCATCGCTTGGTGCAACACGATCTCTCTGAATTTGCACCCCAACTTCCGGCTCAGGCAAGGCCCGCTTGTCCACCTTGCCGTTCGATGTCAGCGGCAGCTGCGGTAAACCAGTAAACGAGCTCGGGATCATATATTCCGGTAAGCTTGAGGCCAAATGACGATGCAGCTCCGCCGCGGTCCAGTCCCCGTCGGTCACGACATAGGCGCATAGACTCGAATGGCCCTGACCGTCCTGCCGCGCAATCAATACCGTCTCCCGCACGACCGGATGCTCCAGCAGCTTGGCCTCGATCTCGCCCAGTTCGATACGATGACCCCGAATCTTCACCTGCTGATCCATGCGCCCCAGGTACTCGATCGTTCCCCCCGGCAGCCAGCGCGCCAGATCTCCCGTCCGGTACATCATCGTGCCGGGCTCCCAAGGATTTGGCACGAACCGTTCTGCCGTCAATTCGGGACGATTCAGGTAGCCACGAGCTACCCCATCGCCGCTCACACATAACTCGCCGGCCACACCGATCGGCTGCAAGCGTCCCGCCGCATCCACGATGTGAATCACCGTATTGTTCAACGGCCAGCCGATCGGAACTATGCCGCTCTCATGCACACTTTGATCCACTGTCCAGGTCGCCGCAAACACTGTCGTTTCCGTTGGTCCATATCCGTTGACCAGCCGCCCTTCTCCCAGCTTGTCCAGCGCCTTCTGTACATGCTTAACCGAGGCCTGCTCTCCCCCAAATACCAGCTTGCGCAGACGCTCCAGTCCCTCTAGATCCAAATCGACCAGCGTATTAAATAACGCGGTGGTCATAAAGGTCACCGTAATCCCTTCCTTACGGATGAGATGAACCAGCTTCGATGGATCCAGCATTTCTTCACGGGAAACCAGCACGAGGGTTGCTCCATGGATGAGCGCTCCGTAAATATCAAAAGTCGATCCGTCAAAGGCGTAATTGGACAATTGCAGTAAACGATCCTCCGGCGTAATGTCCAGATAACCGTTATTTACAACCGTTCTAACGACATTCCGATGCGTCGTCATCACGCCCTTCGGCTGCCCTGTAGATCCCGAGGTGTACATGACATAAGCCAGATTGTCCGCTTTGGCGACCGGTCTCAGGTTCTGCCCTGATTCACCCTCCGCCTGAACTTCGGACAGGATGAGTATTTCGCCCGCATGGTCGAGCTCAGCCCGGAGCAGCCCGGAATGCTGAACGAGCAATAACGGCGCATGGCTGTCCTCCAGCATGTAATTTATCCGTTCATCCGGGTAGGACGGATCGATCGGCATATAGGCACCACCCGCTTTGAATATAGCTAGAATAGCGACAATCATATCGAAGGATCGCTCTGTCATTAAGCCCACAACTTGATCCGGCTGTACCCCCTTGCGCCGAAGTATGCGGGCCAGCTGGTTTGCACGCTCATTCAGCTCATGGTAGGTTAACTGTTGATCTCCCATAATCAGAGCTACGCTATCCGGCCGCTTCTTTACTTGCGACTCGAAAAGACTGTGCAGCGTTCTCCTCCGGGGGTAGCTGGAATAATCCCCAGAAATCTCGCGAATGCTACGTTGATCCTCAACTGTGGCCAGCTCAATGCTTTCCAAGGATCGATTAGGCTGGGCAATCACTTGAGAAATAAGGTGAGCAAAATGTACGCCCATCCGCTTAATAGTCTCCTCTTTAAAAAGGCTGGTACTGTATTCAATGGTAAAATGGAGACTCTCTTCCCCTTCGGCAATCATCCAATTTAAATCAAACTTGGCTTGGCACCAGCCCATATCAAACGATGAAATTTCTAGATTAGGAATACGTAAGGCCGATACCTCCATATTTTGCAAGGATAGCATCGTATCAAACAGCGGATGCCGACCTAAATTCCTGCTCAAGTTCAGTTTTTCAACGATCTGTTCAAACGGATACTCTGAGTTCGCATATGCTTCGAGTACCACATCTTTCATCTGGGAAAGGTAAGCCGTAAACGATTGACCTGGTTCTAGCTTGCCTCGCAAAGCCAGCGTATTTACAAACATGCCCACGACTCGTTCCAGATCTGCATGCGGTCGGCCGGCAATCGGCGATCCAACCACAATATCTTTCTGACCAGTATATTTCGATAACAACAATTGATAGGTTGCTAGCAAAAACATATATAGTGTAATTCCCTGATCATGACAAAAGGTCCTGATTTGGCGAAGCAACTCCGCGTCCAATTGGAATGTCCATTGATCACCCGCGAAATCCTGTATACTTGGTCGCGGATAATCCGTAAACAGATCCAGCGTTGGCAAATTATCAGCAAACTGGTTCTGCCAGTACTGCTCCTGCTGCTGCAATTGAGCTTGTTTCTCTGGCGCCTGTTGCCATACCGCATAATCTTTATATTGAAGCCGTTGGAAGGGAAGCTCCTCGTTCTGATAGAGTAGGAAAAGCTCACTCAACAATACGTTCGTCGATACACCATCCGAAATAATATGATGCATGTCCAATACGAATATTTTCCGATCCATTTCCGTTTCTACAAGACCTACTCTGAACAATGGGGCTTCTGTAAGCTTGAATGGGCGAATAAAGCCTTCCAATTCAGCTTTAAGATGCTGCTCAGTAGTATGGATGATTTCCAGCGGTGTCCGTACTTCTGAATGTATCTCTTGAACTAAATTCCCATCTTTCATATGAAATGAAGTCCGTAAAACCTCGTGCCGCTGCACTAGCTTCTCCAAGGAAGACTGGAGTTGCTGAACATCCAATTCCCCTTTTATTTCAAATAGAAGCGGAATATTGTAACTCGTCATCTCCGTATCCGTCATTTGTTGAACAACGTACATTCTTCGCTGTGCAAAGGATACCGGGTAGTATTTTTGGATAGGCGCTAGAGGAATGCTCTGGAAACCGGAGCTCTCTGCCTGACTCAGCAAATCAGCCATTTCTCTCACCGTCGCGTGCAGAAACACATCGTTTAACGGTATTTCTACATCCATTTCCTTATGAATCCTAGACACCAATGTCATCGCCTTTAAGGAATGTCCGCCCAATTCAAAAAAATGATCATCGATCCCCACTGCCGGTACTCCCAAGACCTCAGCAAATAAAGCGGCCAGCTTCTCCTCCGTCTCCGTTCGTGGAGCCATATAGACTCTCTCGCTCTGTATCATCGGTTGAGGCAGAGCCCTGCGATCGACTTTACCATTCGCTGTTAACGGCAGTTCCGCAAGCTCCATGAAGTGAGCAGGGACCATATATTCCGGCAAAGTTTGAATTAAATGCTTACGCAGCTCTGGTATCGTCCATTTCTCGGAAACAACGATATAAGAGCATAGATAGGTGTCTCCCTTGGCGTCATTCTGCGCAATCGTCAACGCCTCGCGAACAGCCGGGTGTTGAAGCAATTTAAAATCAATTTCCGCAGGTTCAATTCGATACCCGCGAATTTTCACTTGTTCATCAGATCGTCCCAAATATTCGATCGTTCCATCAGGCAGCCAACGAGCCAGGTCTCCAGTACGATACATTCGTTCACCGGGTAAAAGCGGATGCTGGATAAATCGCTCTGCCGTCAAGGCGGGCTGGTTCAGATAGCCTCTGGCTAGCCCTTCTCCAGAAACACATAGCTCACCCGGAACACCGACAGGCTGTAAGTGACCGGACAAGTCCAAAATGCATACCCGATGGTTTGCCACAGGCTTTCCGATCGGCAGTCTACGATCTTCTGCATCCAATACACCGCTTGTGGTCACCACGGTATTTTCGGTGGGCCCGTAGTTATTGACAACAAGGTACCGCTGTGAAGTCATATGATTTGCCCTGTCGCCACCGATTAGAAGAAGTCGCAATGATCGGTTATCCAGCTCCATAAATTGGGCAGCTAGCTGTGTAGGCAAAAAGCTAACCGTAATTCCATTGGTTTCAAAGTAATTCTGTAAAGCATAGATATCGCCTCGAATGGATTCATCCAAAATATGCAAGGCTGCTCCCCGAGTTAAGCTTGGGAAGGTCTCCCATACGGATGCATCAAAGCCGAATCCCGCCAGCTTTGTACAACGATCATCGGAAGTCATGTTAAACGCCTGATTATGCCAAACGCATAAATTAACCAGTGCACGATGTTCAATCATGACCCCTTTGGGTTGTCCTGTTGATCCCGAAGTGTATATTACATAAGCCAAATCCTCAGACTGGTGGACAGGTTCTACGTTCTCCTCCGAATATCCGTCCCAAGCTGCTTTCTCGAGCATAATCGCTGTCCCTCCAAATGAGACGGGAGCACGAAGCTGAGGGGTCATCAGCAGATATGCAGTACGACTGTCTTCCAGCATGTATTCAACTCTCTGCACAGGGTATGACGGATCAATTGGCATATAAGCTGCACCAGCCTTCAAAATGCCGAGAACCCCGATAATCATTTCCAAGCAATGCTCCACCATGAGAGCAACAATTTCATTAGGGAGAACCCCATGACTTCTAATCATCCGTGCCACTTTGTTTGCTTCTTGGTTTAACTCCCCATAAGTAAGACTGTTCCCGTTGAATACCACCGCCTGCTTCTCTGGAGTTGACAGCACTTGCTGCTCAAATAGTTCATGAACCGTCTGTCCCTCAGGCAGCTCTATATGGAAATCGTTAAATTCAAATAACAGCTGCTGCCGTTCTTCCGCTGTCACAATGGATATATCCTGAATTAAAATATCAGGATCATTAATGATTTGTTGAGCGATTGTAACTAAATGCCCGAATACAAGCGCAATACTTTCAGCCGTATACACTGCCGAATTGTAGGATAGTTTAACCATCAATTTTTCAACTAATTGTACCTGAACACTAAGATCATAATGAGTTTGCTCATGGTCATCCTCCAGACTTTGGATACTGATTTCACCAGTATCATCGGCCTGCCCCGTTTCTATGGATTCCACTACAGGCGAATCGGCCGAAGTAGGAACATTCTCAAAAGCAACAATATGCTCAACCAAACGTTTACTGGAGCCAGTCAATTCCTGCAGGTCTGCCAAAGTAAGATAGCCATACTTGTCCGTCAGCACCGAAAATTCCTGTACCTGACCCAGCAGCTGCCTGACAGTCATACCTCTGGTTGCTTGAATGCGCACAGGCACGGTATTAATGAAAATACCGACTATTTTCTCAACCTCCGGAATTTCCGGAGATCGGCCAGAGATGACCGCTCCGAACAAAGCTTCATTACAATTCGTGTATTTTTGGAGGAGCACGCCCCACATCGTCTGAAAAAGAGTGCTTAATGTGACTTGACAGCTTTTGGCTAAATTTTGCAGGGAATCCGTCAGCTCTTTGTCAAAAGAAAATGTGCTTTTCACGATGTCCTGCCGATCTGTAGCCTCTGCTAGCCGCTGAGGCAGGATCGAAGCTTCGCCTACATTCTCAAGATAGACTTGCCAAAACTGCCTGGCTTCCTCCTCATCTTGTTCCTCCAGCCACTGTATATATCTGCTATAAGGTACAGCAGGTTCTGTGGGATAAGGACTGCCAGTAATCTGAAGATGATATAGATCAAATAACTCTTTAAACAATATCCCGAGGCACCAGCCGTCCATAATAATATGATGAGTACTGATGAGGAGGTGGTAACGCACGGATGATAATTGAAAAACAGACAATCGCATCAAAACATCGCGTGAGAGCTCAAAGCCTCTATTCCGGTCGGTTTCTTTATAGTTTTGTAGATAGGCCTCCTGAGCTGCAGGCTCCAAATTTGAAATATCCTCGAAGTGAATGGCGGCCTCCCGTTCTTTCAAAACCACCTGCATCGGTTCCTTCACCTTCGTATATACAAATACAGTGCGGAGTATATCGTATTTACGGATGATTTCTTTGAAGCTTAGTTCCAAGGCTTTGTTATCCAAGGCTCCAGTAATTTGAAAACTAGTTTGATCAAAATAAGCCCTGCTAGCATGATCTTTCATATAATGAAATAACATTCCCCGCTGCATCGGCGACAAGCTGTAAATGTCTTTTACATTTGAAGGATTAAACATCGACTAGAACCTCCCTTCTTAATCAACTTATAGATTTCTCAAGGTTGCAAACACATCGTCCAAGTCATCGGAAGATAACTTTTTAGTACTGAAGTCACTCGGAGTCATTTCCGAGTTATCCCTTTGGTTGCAATGATTAATGATAACCACTAAATAATGGGAATAACTGTCGAACAAATGCTTAATCTCTTCTTCTTCGCAGAGATGAGGATTGTAAGTTAGATTGACTTGTAATTCTCCTCCCGAAACGATACAGGTCCACTCCATCGGGTATGGGCTATGATTGTGGAGACTAATTTGTTCACCCGCTTTTATAGGAGCAGCGATTTTTTCTTCACTTCCATCCCCGAGCTGTCCCAAATAGTTAAAGCAGATTGAAGGCTCATCCAAGCTGTTAAATATATCTGTGTTAGGTGACAAGTACTTTAAGATCCCATATCCTATGCCGTTAGAAGGGACTTTACGCAAAGTTTCCTTGACAAGTTTGATGACATCCGAGAGCGATACACTTTCAAGACGAAAAATAATCGGAAATTGGGTAGTAAACCAGCCCACAGTACGGGACAAATCGATCCCTTCCATAATCGTCTCGCGTCCGTGACCTTCCAGATTGATGCTGAAAACATATTCTTGCGTCCATTCCTGCAAAGCCATGACTAATGCAGCTAGCAGGAGATCGTCGGATTTTGTCTTATACGCATGATTTGCCCTAGTCAATAAATCTTCTGTCTCTTGCTTTCCAAGAGAGAAATTGAATTCCCGGTAATCCTTATTCGGACAAAGCGCTGCGTTCTTCTCTGTAGCCATCGGTAGAGGTGGTACCCGGACATTGGCTGCCTCTTGCCAATAGACAAGCTCTTTTTTCATTTTTTTGTGATTAGCAAACTCATTAAGGCGATACGCCCACTCATAAAATGATGTTGTTTTGGCAGGAAGCTCTCCCTGTTGGTTATATAACGTATTGAAATCCTCCAGTAAAATTCGCCAGGATACCCCATCGATCACCAAGTGATGAACGACGATCAAGAGGTAATCTCCTTTCGATGTATGGAATAAACCGAGCTTGATTAACGGACCCGTCGATAAATTCATGCTTTCCTGAAGCGCATTGGCTTCCCGTTCCAAAATGAGCTGAGCCTCATCCTTCTGCGACAAATCATACTCCGCTAGAGTGAACAATGCTTCCTTATCATCTCGGTTATATTGTTTGATGGAGTTTCCATGACCAACCTCTGGGTATACCATACGCAATGCATCATGATGAATGGCCAAATCCGTGAACACTTGCTCTAACCGCGAACGTTCCCAGCCTTGTTCGTTATGCAGCATCATCGATTGGTTAAAATGGTGCTGATGAACGAATTCCTGCTCGAAGAACCAGTGTTGAATCGGCGTAAGCGGCAATTCTCCTTCCACCATGCTTTGATCCGCCAAGGCGGTCGTAGACTCGATAAATGGGGCAACTGCGGCGATCGTCGGATTTTTGAACATATGCCTCGTATCTAATTTATAGCCTTCTTTACTCAATCGGGCGGCAATTTGCAACGCTTTGATAGAGTCTCCACCTAACTCAAAAAAGTTATGATGTACTCCGATCGGCTCAATCTGCAGCACTTCCTCCCAAACCTGAACGAGCATTTTTTCCTGCGGATTAGAGGCAGGGATAACCGAAGAGAAGCTGTTCTTACGGATGTACTCCAGCGGATCAGGCAGTGCTTTCTTGTCCACTTTTCCATTCGCCGTTAGAGGAATGAAATCTACCTCGATAAAATGAGCAGGAATCATGAATTCCGGAAGATATTCACCTAAATGCCTCCGTAATTCAGATATGCTCCAAGAACCTTCAACCGTTATATATCCGCAGAGTATGGTTTGCGCTTGTTCATCTTGGACAGGAATCACAACCGCATCCTTCACAGGCTCACAGTCAACCAAGCAGTTCGTTATTTCTCCAAGCTCGACACGGTTCCCGCGCACCTTCACTTGATCATCCATCCGGCCCAAGTATTCAACACGCCCGTCCGGCAGCCATCGTGCCAGATCTCCGGTTTTATACAAACGATCTTCTGGAGAAAACGGATGTTCAATAAACCTCTCATTTGTTAGCTCCGGCCTGTTCAAATATCCCCTACTAAGGCCCCGGCCGCCAATACATAGTTCTCCTGGAACCCCGATAGGCTGAAGCTGCTGTTGAGCATTTATGATATACAATTGTTGATTCTTAAACGGTTTGCCAATCGTCACCTTTAGAGAGTCTGGTGTAATCACCTCATAGCTCGCACAGACCGTTGCTTCAGTTGGACCATAAGCATTGATAAAGGTGCGATTCTCGCCCCATGTTCGGGCAATATCTACGGAGCAGGCCTCTCCAGCACTAATAACATATTGTAATTGTGGCAGCTCCTCTGCAGGCAATGCTCTTAAAAGCGAAGGTGAAAGTGTAACCGTAGTAATTTCATGTTGCTTCATGTACGTTAGGAGACCGGACAATAACTCATCCTTCTCCTCCATATATAATGTTGCTCCTGTTAGCAAGGACGGGAAGATTTCAGCCACAGATGAATCAAAACTAATGGATGCGAATTGCAATACTCGGCTGCCCGCTCTAATTCCGTATGGTTCACCAAGATAAAGCAAGTTGTGCAACGAACGGTGCTCGATCATTACTCCCTTTGGCTTGCCGGTGGAACCGGAAGTATAGATGACATAAGCCAGATCCTCAGGCCGATTAATCGGTTTAAGGTTAGAGATATCTTCATGCCGATATATATCCGCATCATCCATATATAGAATCGAGCCGTCATACTCATCTGGAATGTGAACACCCGTCTGGGTGAGCAGGCAGATTGCTCCGCTATCGGTCAGCATATGAGCAATACGGTCTTCCGGATATTGAGGATCAATAGGCAGGTAAGCCGCCCCTGCTTTGAGCGTTGCTAATATACCGATTAGCAAATCCGGTGATCGGTCTAGCATAATCGCAATGATTCGATCCCGGTCGGCCGCTTGTTCTCTTAGCAGCCGCGCTATTCGGTTCGCTTGGTTATTAAGCTCCTCATAAGTAAGCTTCTCGTCCTTATATACTACGGCGATGCTATCTGGAGTTTTTTGCACCTGTTCTTCAAACAATTCCTGAATCGTCTCATTAAACTCTTCAATTTGGGCAGGCTTATGGTTGAACTGTTCTAATATTTGCAGCTTTTCCGCCGCGGTTATCAGTTCAATATCCTCAATCAGGACATCTTCCTTCGTCAGTATTTGCTCTACGATCCGCTCAAAATGCCCCAGCATTCTTCGAATGGTCTCTTCGGAGAATATGGACGTGTTGTATTCCACACCGATCATTAAGCGCTCTGAATCAAATACCATCCAGGACATGTCAAACTTGGAATTTCTCCAGTTCAGCTCCAAGGGTTCAATATCCAGCCCCTGAAAAGTGAATTCAGGCATTTCTAGATTTTGAACGCCAAACATCGTATCAAACAATGGATGTCGACTAACGTCGCGGGTTACGCTAAGCTTCTCGCTCAATTCTTCAAACGGGAAATTCTGATGCTTGTACATATTGAGCACCTGATTCTTCACGCGTCTCGCGAAAGCACCGAACGGCTCTCCTGCATCAAATTGATTACGGATAGCTAGCGTATTAACAAACATTCCGACGGTATTCCGTAAATCCGGATGCGGGCGATCCGTAATGGGCACACCCACGATAATATCGCTCTGATTCGTATACTTATGCAGCAAAATATCATATACAGCTAATAAAACCATGTACAGCGTCATACGCTCTTTCTGGGCGTATTTCTTTAATCCTTTGCCAGCCTCTTCGTTGATCATATGGGTTATATATGCCCCGTCGAATGAACGAACAGGCGGCCGCGGGTAGTCTGTTGGCAATTCCAGTACAGGCAATTCTCCCGAATACTGCTCTAACCAGTATGCCTCATCCTCTTGATGTTGTTTGGATTCAGCTTGCTGCCACCACACATAATCCTTGTATTGCGCTGAAACCTCTTCCAGTGTCTCATTTCGATATAGACGGGCTAATTCATCAAACAAAATTCCTGATGAAATACCGTCCCCTACAATATGGTGCAGATCCATCATTAGGACATGTTCATCCTTGCCCAAGGAAACAATACTTGCGCGAAATAGTGGTGCCTGGCTGAGATCAAACGACTGAATAAATTCATTTTTGATGTCCTCTAGGGACTCTTCCCCAATAACTGCATAACTCAGGACCCAATCTACTTGCTGATGGACGCGCTGAACAATTTCTCCCCCGATCATATGAAATGATGTCCGTAAGGATTCATGCCTGTTGATAATTGTGAGCAATACTTCTTCGAGCTTCTTAATATCGATACCTCCCCGAAGTCGATAGAAAGAAGGCATATTATAACTTGTACCCGAATCCGTATCTTCAATTTTCTGGATGATGTAAAGACGTTTTTGGGCAGAAGACACAGGATAGTATTGCTGATTCGGCGCGCGCTCGATAGCAGAATATATCGTATTCTCGATACCATCGATATAACCGGCCATCTGCTTAATCGTAGTAAGCGCAAATATCTCCCGCAGCGGAACTTCTACCTGCAACTCCTTATGAATCTGCGTCGCAAGCATCATAGCCTTAATCGAATGCCCTCCCAGATCGAAGAAATTATCCTCGACACCTATGCGTTCGACCCCTAATACCTTTTGCCAAATACTTACCAGGGCCGTTTCCGTGGGATTGGATGGCGCCTCGTAATGCTGCTGGCCAAATCCAGAGTTTTCAGGCTCTGGCAGGGCTGCCCTGTCTATTTTTCCGTTCACATTCAACGGTATGCTCTCAACCTGCATAAAGAAGGACGGTACCATGTATTCTGGTAATGTCTCTCTTGCAAACTGCCTCAGTGCAGAAATATCTAATTCTCCTTCACTGACAATATAAGCGCATAAGTAGTCCTGAGCGTCACGCTGATGTGCGGCCACAACCGCTTGTATGACAGACGGCGCCTGATTTAAACAGGCCTCTATTTCACCAAGCTCTATGCGGAATCCGCGAATTTTGACTTGATCATCTATCCGGCCTAGAAATTCGATATTTCCATCAGCCAGCCAACGTGCCAGGTCACCCGTCTTATATAGAAGTGTGCCTGGCTCAAAGGGATTAGCTACAAATTTATCAGCCGTCAGTTCTGGGCGATGCAAGTAACCCCGGGCCAGTCCTTCACCACCAATGTACATTTCTCCCGGTACGCCTATCGGTTGAAGTGCACCAGCAGCATCTAAAATGTAAATTTTTTTATTAATCGTTGGTTTTCCGATCGTAGGCTTATTCATGCTCGGCAAGCATAAACCAATGGCGGCATCGACCGTTGTTTCCGTTGGGCCGTAAGCATTCAAAAAGCGGCGCCCTACTCCCCATGTGCGAACCACATCCGCTGGCAAAACCTCTCCACCCGTAGAGATTGTCGTCAATTTAGGCAATTCTCTGTAAGGCAGATGCTTGATCACTGAGGGAGTCAGAAAAGGAATGCTTGTGATTTCCTGCTCGTTCAGCCATTCGATAAAGCTTAGACCAGATAACAGCTGCTCCTTGCGGGATAAGACTAGTGTTGCCCCTGTCAGCAGCGTATGAAAAATATCTCCGACTGACGCATCAAAGCTTAAAGAGGCGAATTGCAGAACCTTGCTTCCCTCTTGAATTCCATATACACCCGCCGATAGAGTCAGGTTATGAAGTGCTTGATGCTCTATCATGACACCTTTAGGTGCTCCTGTTGAGCCTGAAGTATAGATCACATAGGCCAAATCAGTAGATGAGTTGACCATTTCAAGATTGGAATCATCCTCTGCATAAGAGGCCTCATCTTCCAAATTTATAATATGATCCATATCCTCCAAGGTCTTTCCCGCCTGTGAGCAGGTAAGTAATACGCGGGTTCCGCTGTCTTCGAGTAAATACCGCACTCGCTCTGGTGGATAGTCATAATCAATAGGAACGTAAGCTCCGCCAGCTTTGAGAATAGCGAGCACTCCAACTATCATTTCCATTGAACGTTCAGCCATGATGCCTACAATCTGCTCGCGCTGCACTCCTATCTCTCGTAGTCTCCTTGCGAGACGATTTACCCGCGCATTCAATTGAGCATAGGTCATCGATTTATCTTCAAATGTTACAGCTGCCAAATGCGGCGTTCGCTCAACCTGTTCTTCGAACAACTGTGGTATATTTTTTTGCTTATCGTAAGGTACGGTTTCTCCTTGAAAATCAAAGAACAACTGTCTCTCCTCTGCGTCCGTAAGCATCGTGTAAGAATGTACTGATTCATCGGGACTGGAGGTAATGGAATGAGCTAACTGACCGATATGTCCGCCAAGGCGTGAAATTTCTTCGATTGAGTAAATAGAGGAATCAAATTCAATTTTGATACTAATTTCTTCGCCAGGCCGAATGACTACATTAAGAGGAAATGTCGTCTGCTCAAACGTACTGATATTGTCAATCGTAAAATCCTGCTGGGCCATACCTTTCTGGCCAATCGGATAATTTTCAAAAACAAGAATATGATCAAACAACGCCCCCGAGAATCCAGTATCGGCCTGAATATCAGCTAGCAGCGTATATTCATATGACTTGGCTGCTAGGGAAGACTGATGAATTCTGGTCAGCAAACTCCCAAAGTTATCTTCCTCTTGAATCTGGACACGAACAGGCACGGTGTTAATAAATAGACCAACCATATTTTCGACCTGAGGAATTTCCGAGGGACGGCCAGATACAACTGAACCAAATACGATATCTCCTTTATTGTTGTATTTGGACAACAGAATCCCCCAAAGAGTTTGAAAGACGGTATTTAATGTGACGCGCCATTCCTTCGCAAGCAAAGATAATTTCTGCGTAAGCTCTCGATCCAAAGTAACCAGATGCTCCGCAGGTTCACCAGGTATATCATTATCTTTACGTTGCATAGGATGAATCCCCGTCAACTCCGAATACCCGGCCAAATACTGCTTCCAATATGCCCGTGCTTTTTCTTTGTCTTGCTTCTCCAGCCATCGAATATACTCACTGTATGGAGGAACTTTTTCCATAACCACGGGCAACCCAGCTTGATACTTGTGATATTTATCAAAGAAATCATTAAATATAAGTCCTAAACACCAACCATCCATCAAAATGTGATGCATGCTCCAAACGAGATGATACACATCTCCTTCCCGCAGCACAGATAAGCGGATAAGAAGATCTTTGGAGAGGTCAAAGCCCCTCTCCTGATCCTCCTTTTTGAAACGCTGAACATAGCGAGAGGCTTCTTCCTGATCTAGATGTGAAATTTCCTGAAACTCGACATTTGCATATCTTTCTTTGAGAACAACTTGCATAGGCTGGCTTAAATTTTTATGCAAAAATACTGTACGCAGCACATCATACTTCTGCAAAATATAGTTAAAAGCTTCCTCCACGTGCTCGCGATGAAGGGTTCCAGTAATCATAAAATGCATTTGTTCAAAATATGCCGCCGTTTTTTCTTTAAGGCTATGGAAATACATGCCTTTCTGCATCGGGGATAATGTATAAATATCTTTGAGATTTTCTTTATTCAGCATAACGGCCTCCTTCTTGAATGCCTAGGTTCACTCATCTAACAGTGCAAATACTGCGTTCAAGTCTTCAGTAGTCAATTCCTGAGTCGTAAAATCGCTTGGAGTCAGCTCTTTTTTATCCCGGTTTATACAGTGGCTGATAATATCCAGCAAATATTGACGATAACGCTGAATAAGCCGCTCGATGGTGTTATGCTCATATGATCGCCGATCATAAAACAATTGAATCGTGAGCTTTCCTTCCGTGACCATTCCGCTTACGTTAAGCGGGAAAATCCCTTCATTAGCCTGATTTATTTCATACCCCATCGGCATTTCCGACATTTCGTAATCCCCACCCGCACCGGAAGCTTCTATTTGTCCAAAATAGTTGAAACCGATCTCCGGCTGCAAAGGCAGTCCAATATTCTGTTGATCCGTTTGACGCAGGATTTTCTCTGCAATCAACCAGCCTGCCCCCTTATTAGGTAAGCGTCTGGTTTGTTCCTTAACTTGCTTAATTGCATGTGCAATTTCGTTGCTTTGAAGCTCATAAATGATAGGGAACATAGAGGTAAACCATCCGACAGTGCGAGAGATGTCCACCCCGGTTCCAAAATCCTCACGTCCATGTCCTTCCTGTGTAATGACGATACGATTCACTCCCGCCCACTCCTGAATCGCCAACACTAACCCGGACAACAAAAGGTCGTTAATCTGTGTGCTGTAAGCGAAATGAGCATCCGTGAGTAAATGATGGGTCTGTTCTTCCGTCAGCTGTATACTTGCATAACTTGTATCTTTAAGCTGATACCGGCTGTCCAAGTAACGATCCTTCGGTAATTCTGGCACATGAGAATCTATCATTTCTCTCCAATAAGACAACTCATTCTTCATCGATTCACTTTCCGCAAATTCAGTCACAGTTCGCGTCCAGAGTTGATAGGAATCCGTCTTAGCTGGAAACTTAATCTCTTCATTCCGCAGCACTTGCAGATAGCCAGACATTAAATCCTCGGTAAGAATTCTCCATGACACGCCATCTACGACAAGGTGGTGAATTGTAATTAGCAAATGATCGCCCTGAGCCGTCCGGAAAATGCCTATCTGTACAAGAGGGCCATTCTCAATATTGAGCATGCCTTGTAATGCATTTGCCTCCTCCTCCACCCGTCTCTCCACGTCTGTCTCTGCGGTTAAATCAAAACATTTTATACCGAACAACACGTCCGACATCCCGCGAGTCACCGCAACAACACGATCGCCCTCTTGCCTGAATAGCATCCTTAGTGCATCATGATGTTCCATGATGGCCGTGAACACACGCGCCACAGCTTGTTCTTCCCAGCCCTCCTGGCGGAAGAGCATCATCGATTGATTCCAATGATCCGAAATACTAAATTTCTGGTCAAAGAACCATTGCTGGACAGGGCTCAAGGAAGTCATTCCAGTAATCAAGCCTTGTTCTGCTGTATTCGTTTTTACCTGTATATGAGAAACTAACTCAGAAATCGTCTGAAGATGGAATATATCTTTCACATCGAGTTTCAAATTATGCTCGTTCAGTCGTGCAGATATTTGAATGGCTTTAATGGAATCTCCGCCTAATTCAAAGAAATTATCATGAATGCCGACGCGCGGCACATCTAATAATTCCATCCATAATTCAACCAATAACTTCTCCATTGGTTCCGAAGGAGCAACATAATCGGCAGTCGTTGAAGCCCGGTCATCCATGCTCATTTGAAGCAGAGCCTTCTTGTCCACTTTTCCATTGGCAGTCAACGGTAATTCGTTAAGCTCAACAAAGAAAGAAGGAACCATATAATGAGGCAGCTTTTGAATCAAGAACTGACGCAATGACGCAGCGTCATACCCTTGCTCGACTACTAAATACGCACATAAATAAGTTTGCTCCTGATGGTCTGTTCGGGAGAGAACAACCGCTTCGCTAACAAGCCCACTCGCTAATATCGCAGCCTCTACCTCGCCTGTCTCCACCCGATATCCACGGATTTTCACTTGATCATCCATCCGACCTATGTATTCTATGTTGCCGTCAGCCTTCCAGCGCACGATATCCCCTGTTCTATACATCCGATTTCCCGGTACAAAGGGATCCTCAACAAAACGCTCATTTGTTAAATCAGTACGATTGCAATAACCACGAGCAACACCCGCCCCGCCAATGCACAGCTCACCGGCTACTCCGATCGGCTGTAATTGAGATTGTGCATTCAAAATATAAGCACGATTATTTGCAATCGGTCGGCCAATAGGAATACGTTGATCACCAGGTTGAACTGTGTAGCTAGTAGCAACAACGGTATTTTCCGTTGGACCATAGTTATTTGTAATCCGATAACTCTTATTTTGAATAAACTGCGCTTTGTCCCCGCCGATTAACAACCAACGTAATGAAGGACACTCCAGCTTCATAAACTGCTCCGCAAACTGTGTAGGTAAAAAGCTGATCGTTATTTCATGATTGTTGAAAAACGAACGAACTTCCTCTATTTCATATCTAATCGCCTGATCAATGATATAAATGGTTGACCCTGCAACAAGATACGGGAATATCTCCCATACAGAAGCATCGAATCCTGAACCAGCATACTTCGTACTTCGATCTTTAGCCGTAACTTCATAATGCTGAATATGCCACAAGCTCAAATTAACCAATGATCTGTGCTCAACCATAACCCCTTTAGGCTGACCTGTAGAGCCAGATGTGTAAATGATATACGCCAAATCGGATGCTTCACTCACAAGTACTGGATTAGAATCATCCTTCAATTCAGCCCCTGCATCATCAGGAGTCGTTCCTAATACAAGTATTTCACCGCGGTAATGAGGACTCAGTTCCATGCCTTGCTGTACAATGACGAGCTTTGCCCCGCTATCCTCTAACATATATTCAACCCGTTCGGAGGAATAATCGGGATCTATCGGCAAATACGCACTGCCCGCTTTAAGAATCGCGAGTATACCTACAAACATATCCAGTGACGGCTCGCACATAATTCCAACCATTTGATTTTTCCCGATCCCTTTTCGCATGAGTATATGAGCGAGAACATTCGCCTTCCGGTTTAATTGGTCGTAAGTAAGGTGCTCGTTGCCGAATACAACTGCGGTTTGCTCTGGAGCCTGCATGACCTGCTTCTCAAATAGTTCATGGATCGTTACATGATCGGGAAAGTCAGCCTCCGTTGCATTAAACTGCTTCAAGATCTGTGTTTTTTCCTCATCGGTGGCTAGTTCGATCTCCTCTATTAAACCTTGGGGATTATTGCAGACTTGCTGCAAAAGATGTTCGAAATGCTTCCCCATTCGCTTCACGCTATCGCGTTGGAATAACTGCGTGCTGTACTCCACCGTTATTCTTAAACTCGAGTCCTCCACTAGCATCCACGTCAGGTCAAACTTAGCGTTTTTCCAATCTAGCTCACGAGGACTAAAAGTCAATCCGGCTATGCGGCTATCCGACATGTCGATATTCTGCAGCGCGAACATCGTATCGAATAGCGGATGCCTGCTTAGGTTGCGCGGCAAGCTCAGCTGTTCAACCAGCTCCTCAAACGGGTAATCCGCATGCGCGTAGGCTTGCAATACCTGCTCCTTGACCTGAGCTAAATACTCTTCAAACGTCAGCTCGCTTGCCGGCTGAGTACGGATCGCCAAGGTGTTAACGAACATCCCCACGATGCCTTCCAGATCCGCATGCGGTCTGCCGGCAATCGGTGTTCCCGTTATAATATCTTCTTGTCCCGTATATTTAGATAGCAGCACCTGATAGACAGCCAGCAGGGTCATATACAGTGTCGTTCCACGCTCGGCAGATAACCGCTTGGCGGATTCTAATAGATCCGCATCGATCTCCATATGCCAGGCGTCTCCCTCAGACTGTTGCACTGCAGGTCTCGGTTCGTCCGTCGGCAGCTCCAGCACTGGCAGCTCTCCTGCATAGCGATTCAGCCAGTACTCCTCCTGCTGTTGGAGACGGGCCGCCTGCTCCCCGCTTTGCTGCCATATGGCGTAATCCTTGTATTGGATGCGAAGCGGCGGCAGCTCGGCTCCTTCGTAAAGGGCGCTCAAGTCCTGGAACAACACGCCAGTGGATACTCCATCTGAAATAATATGATGCATATCCAGCATCAGCACATGACGCTCCGCCTCCACCTGCACAAGCTCCGCACGGAACAGCGGCGCGATTTCCAAGTCAAACGGAGCTATGAACAACCGTGCCTTCTCATCCACCGCTGATTCCGCCGCTTCCGATCGTTCCATATCCCATGCGATCTCATCATACTCATGCACCCGCTGCATGAGCTGATCCCCGATCATATGGAACGAGGTGCGCAATGACTCATGGCGCGATACCAGGCCCTGCAACGCGGCACGAAGCCGTTCCGCATCCAGTGCTCCCTCAATATTCAGCATAAACGGCATATTGTACGCCGTCGTATGCTTGTCGCGGATTTGCTGAACCGCGTACATCCGCCGCTGCGCATACGATGCCGGATAGAACTCCTGCTCTGGCGCACGTTCAATGGCCGTATACGCCGCCGAATCACCACCCTGCCCTTGCATGTCCTGTAGCCTTTGCCCCAGCTCCTGCACGGTCGGATGGGTAAAAATATCCCGCAGCGGGATTTCCACGCCCAGCTCTTTGTGGATACGCGCTGCCAGCGTCATCGCTTTGAGCGAATGGCCGCCGTGTTCGAAGAAGGAGTCCTGCGTACCGACTACTTCTACCCCAAGCACCTCGCCAAACAGAGCCGCCAGCTGCTCCTCCAGCTCATTGGCTGGCGCCACATACACCCCGTCCAATTGCTGCTCCGGTTCAGGCAAGGCCCGCTTGTCCACCTTGCCGTTCGATGTCAGCGGCAGCTGCGCCAAGCCGGTAAACGAGGTCGGAATCATATATTCCGGTAAGCTTGTGGCTAGATGACGACGCAGCTCCGCCGCGGTCCAGGCCCCGTCGGTCACGACATAAGCGCATAGACTCGAATGGCCCTGATCGTCCTGCCGCGCAATCAATACCGTCTCCCGCACGACCGGATGCTCCAGCAGCTTCGCCTCGATCTCGCCCAGTTCGATACGATGACCCCGAATCTTCACCTGCTGATCGATGCGTCCCAGATACTCGATCGTTCCCTCCGGCAGCCAGCGCGCCAAATCTCCCGTCCGGTACATCATCGTGCCGGGCTCCCAAGGATTTGGCACGAACCGCTCCGCCGTCAACTCAGGTTGGTTCAGGTAGCCTCGCGCTACCCCATCGCCGCCAAGCCACAGCTCTCCGGCCACACCCAAGGGCTGCAGAGCCCCCTCCTGGTTGAGAATGTAAGCCGTCGTATTGTGAATCGGCCGGCCGATCGGCAGCGTATAGCTGTCCTCCTCCAGCTGTCCCACCTCATAAGACGTGGCGAATACCGTCGTCTCCGTTGGGCCGTAAACATGAATAATGCGTTCTGGGCCTAAACGCTTTACAGCCCGCTGAACATGACGAACCGATACGAGTTCGCCGCCGAACAAAATTTTGCGTGTATGTTCCAGACAGCTCAAATCCAGATCCACCAACGTGTTGAACAGAGCTGTCGTCATGAAGACTACACTCACACTCTCTTCCCGCAGCAGCTGACCGAGCTTCCGAATATCCAGCACCGTTTCCCGGTCAGCCAGAATCAAGGTCGCTCCGTGCAGCAGCGCACCGAAGATGTCAAAGACAGAGCCGTCAAAGGCATAGTTGGATAATTGCAGCAGCCGGTCCTCCGGCGTAAGTTCCAAATAGCCGTTGTTCATGATCGTCTTGACGACGTTCTGGTGGGTGGTCATCACGCCCTTCGGCTGCCCGGTTGAGCCCGAGGTATAGATGACATACGCCAGATTGCCAGGCTGTGCAGCCGGGTCCGGATTGTGCTCCAGCTCGCCCAGCAGCGGCTCTTCACCCATGATGAGCGTCTCGCCTGTATAGCTGTATTCCTCCCGCAAAAGCCCGGGATGCTGAGCGATTAAAAGCGAGGCTTCGCTATCCCGCAGCATATGGGCTACACGTTCAGCCGGATAGGAGGGGTCGATCGGCAGATAAGCGCCGCCCGCCTTCAGAATCGCCAGAATAGCTAGGATCATCTCCGGCGAGCGCTCGGTAATCAGGCCGACGGCCTGATCCGGCTTTACGCCCTTCCTGCGAAGCTCCTGTGCCCACTGGTTCGCCCGGGCATTTAGCTCACGGTAAGTCAGGCGCTCTTCCCCCATGACCAAAGCCAGCTTCTCGGGATATTTCGCCGCCTGCTCCTCGAATAGACTAGATAACGTACGATCCTGCGGATAGTCTGCAGCTGTCATATTAAATGAATAAAGTATTTCGTCGCGTTCATTCCCATTGGACAGCTGTAATACCTCCGGCAAAACATCGGCACGATGCATAACTTGCTCAGCAAGATTCTTATAGTGCCCCTCTATACGCTCCAGGATATTGCCTGAATAGACCTCCGGATCGTATTTTAAAGTGAACGCCAATTCTTCCCCAGGTACTACAACAACCGTTAATGCATAATTGGATTGCTCAAAGGAATTCGTATCCAGAAAGGTAAAACCCAACTCGTTAACTTCTTCATCTTGTTCCATCTCTACTGGAAAATTCTCAAAAACTACAATATGATCCAGCAGCTCGACATGATTAAAACCAGCCTGAATTTCGGCTAATGAGATATAGCCATATTTCTCTGCCTGCAGAGAAATTTGCTGAACATTCCGTAAAATATCAACAAATGTCTGACCGTTACCACTGGTGACTCGAACCGGAACCGTATTAATAAACAGTCCAACAATTCGTTCAACTTGATCTATTTCCGCTGGTCTTCCAGATAGAACTGCACCAAATAAAGCATCATCCGTCTGATTATATTTTTGCAGCAGCAATCCCCATAGTGTTTGAATAACGGTATTTAAGGTGACTTGATGCGTTCTAGCAATATGATTTAATTCTTTAGTCATCTGCTTATCTAGGTTAAATGTGAGTTCGTTTTGCTCCTGCAGTCCGGCTCGCTCTTTGTATCGCGGAATTCCAGTAGCGCCCTCAAACCCTTCCAGGTACTCCTTCCAGAAAGACATGGATTTGTGATGATCCTGCTTCTGCAGCCAACGTATATACTCCCCATATTGCGGAGCCGATTCCGATGAAGGCCGACGATGCTCCATCAGTTGGCGATAGGTTTGAAACAGATCTTCAAATACAATGCCCGTACACCAGCCGTCCATCAATATATGGTGATGGCTCCAAATGAATTCATATCGTGTTTCACCGATCTGAATGAGGGAAAAACGAAGAAGCAGATCCCGGGAAAGATCAAAGCCTCTTTCCCGGTCGTTCTTTTTGTAATTCTCTAGAAATCTCTTCTGCTCGTCTAAACTCAAGTGAGTAATATTCTCGTAGTGCAGTTTTGCTGTTCGGTCCCTAAGCACGACCTGAACAGGATCATTTTTTTTATAACGGAAGATGCTTCGAAATATGTCGTGCTTTCGGATCAGAGCTTGAATACTTTCCTCCAAATAGCGGGGATGAACCATGCCTTCCAACACAAATGATGTCTGCTCGAAATAAACAGAGCTTTCCGGGTCTTTGACCGTATGAAATAACATGCCTTTTTGCAAGGGAGAAAGTGAGTAAATATCCTGAATTTTCTCTTTGTTCAATTTCATTTCGTACACCGCCCACATTCTTAGAAAGTTATAAATCTGCTATATCTTCCAACAGATCTTCCAGCAAACTATCCAACTGCTCCTGTGTCATATCCTTCTGGGTGAAATCATTCGGCGTAAACTCGACTGTTTCTTTACTAGAACAATGCTCTATCAAGGCAAGTAGGTAATATTTGAAACGATCCATGACGAATTGAACTGTACTCCGATCTAATATCGTGGCATCAAAACGACAATTCATCCGTAACTGATTGCCACTCACCATCCCATTGAATGCCAACAAGTGTGTGTCATGGTAATGCGGGCTAACTGATGGTCCTGTCGGAATGGTCGAAGCATCCTCATCATTCTGATCTTCAAATACGCCTAAATAGTTGAAGCTGATCTCCGGTTCAATTTGGAATGGAACGGAACGCTTAAGACTTTCATCCGTCATATACTTAAGAATACCGAAGCCCATCCCTTTGTTCGGAATATTCCGCAGCGTTTCCTTGATCCATTTAATTTCGGTAGGGTAATCAAAGGACTTCAATTGCAAAATTACTGGATACATCGATGTGAACCATCCAACCGTCCTTGTAATATCAAGCGTTTCGCTCATCACTTCGCGTCCATGCCCCTCTAAGTGAATCGCGATCAAGTCTTCCTTTGTCCACTCCTTGACAGCTAGTCCTAGCGCGGTAAGAAGCAAATCATTAATTTCTGTCCGGTAAGCGCGATGCGACGTCGTAAGCAGTTGCTGCGTTGCCTCTTCAGATAATGACATCATCACGAAGTCACAATCCTGGAGCTGGTACACTTTCTTTGTAGGAGCCGCTGTAGGCAGCTTCTTAATGGACATCTGTTCTATCTCTTTCCAATAAGACATTTCCTCCAAAAAAGTTTCACTGTTGGCATAACGAGACAAGTTTTTCACCCAAGTGATATATGGAGCTGTTTTGGGCGGCAGAACAAGCTGCTGACCCTGAACGGCCTGCTGGTAGAGAGTATGGAAGTCTTCTAGCAATATGCGCCAGGACACGCCATCTACCACCAAATGGTGAATAATAATTAGCAAATAGTCGCCTTGATCCGTCTGAAAAATTCCTAGTTTTACGAGAGGCCCTTGTTCCAGCCCCATACCGCTCTGCAGCCCAGCTGCATGACTTTCTATCAACGATTCATTCGTACCCCTATCATCTTTGCAATCAAATACGTCTAAAGTGAATGCTTGTCCATCCTCACATCCCCGATTTCTTTGAAGTATCGCTCCCTCCGACATGTCAAATACGATTCGCAGAGCATCGTGATGCTCGGTCAGTTTAAGAAATACCCGTCTAACCGTTTCAGGATCCCATCCTTCAGGGCTAAACAATGTGGATTCCTGATTGAAATGATGCGGCTCCGCCTGTCCTGATTCGAAAAACCACTGTTGAATCGGCGCAAGCATGGCATCCCCTTCAACGATTCCCTGCTCCTCAACAACCTGCTTCTGCTGAACATGAGAGGCCAACTCCGCAATCGTCGGATGATTAAACAGATGATGAATGTCTAACTTCAACTCATAGCGATGCAGGCGGGCCGCAATCTGAATCGCCTTGATGGAGTCTCCTCCCAGTTCGAAGAAGTTATCATGAATGCCGATCTGGCTAACACGCAGCACTTCCTGCCATACTTCCGCCAACGCCTGCTCCGTCGTATTCGTCGGCGCCGCATAGACGGTTCTCGCCCGGGCCTCCACATTCGGCTCCGGCAGAGCTTTTTTGTCCACTTTCCCGTTCGGTGTTAGCGGCAGCTCCTCCAGCTCTACAAAGTACGCTGGAATCATATAATCCGGCAGCGATCTACCCGCATGCTTGCGCAGATCACTCACCGTCCACTCCCCCTCGGTCAGCAGATACGCGCATAGCTGGGTTTGTCCCTGGTCATCGCGCACCGCTGTAACTACAGCCTCCGTGACAACTTCATGCTCCAGCAGACAGGCCTCAATCTCGCCCAGTTCGATCCGGTATCCCCTTACTTTCACCTGATCATCGATTCGACCCAGGAATTCTATGGAACCATCCGGCAGCCAGCGCGCCAAGTCCCCGGTACGATACATTTTCTCTCCGTGTGCAAATGGATGAGGTACGAATTTCTCTAAAGTCAGTTCCTCACGCTGCCAGTAGCCACGCGCTAGACCGACGCCTGCGATGCAGAGCTCGCCCGCAACGCCAACAGGCTGTAAATGTCCGTCCTCGCTCAATATTAGAACCTGCTTATTCGCGATCGGAGTCCCAATCGTCAGCCGATCTGTACCTGGTTCGCATACCCCCAGTGTCGAACCCACTGTCGCTTCCGTCGGACCGTATGCATTAATAAAGCTGCGGCCGCTTCCCCATTGTTTCACCAGATCCGGTGAGCAGGACTCGCCTGCCGTAATGACCACTTTCAGATCCGGCAGTGGCTCCAGCGGGAGCGCACGCAGTACCGATGGCGGCAAGAGCATGGATTGAATTTTTCGCTCTCTTAGCCAAGCCACAAAGCCAGCCCCAGACAGCAGCAGTTCCTTGGATGCCATATGCAGGGTCGCACCTGTCAAAAGGGTAGGGAATATTTCACCGACCGAGGCATCGAAGCTAAATGAAGCGAATTGCAGCACATGTCCACCTGGCACGATGCCGTACGGCTCAGCAACCAGCGTGAAATTACAGACACCTTGATGCTCGATCATGACGCCTTTAGGCTGACCTGTTGAGCCGGATGTATAGATCATGTAGGCCAGGTCCCGAGCATCGTTAACAGGATCGGGATCGGTTACAGGCTCTGCACCTCCGATAACAGCCTCCAGGTTAACCCGTCCTCCAGTAAATTCGGCAGGCACGGCATACGTGCTGCGGGTCAGGAGCAACGAAACCCCACTGTCCGCCAAAATGTACTGCTGCCGTTCCTCTGGATATTCAGGATCAATTGGCACGTAAGCTCCCCCAGCCTTTAAGACCCCTAACAGGGCAATCACGGTCTGGATCGAGCGATCTGCCATAATCCCGACGAATTGATCACGTGCTATCCCCTTCTTCCGGAGATAATGGGCGACTTGGTTCGCACGTTCGTTCAGCTCTTGGTACGTTAGCGACTCTTCCTCCTGAGCGATTGCGATTCGATCCGGATGTTCACGAACCTGCTGCTCGAACAGTCCGTGGATCGTCTGATCATGCGGATAATCCGTCTTTGTATCATTGAAGTGACAGAGTAGTTCATCCATTTCCTCGTCACTTAAGAAATTGATTTGGTTCAAAGACATCTCCGGATTATCCATAACCCGGATCAGCAGATTCATAAAATGATCGGAAATAGCCTCCAGTGACTTGTGGTCATAGACCAACATGTTGTACTGAAATTTGATAATCATCTCGTGACCAGGTGCCACAATTACATTTAAGTCATAATTCGTCTGCTCTTCTGCTGAAAACGAATCAATCGTAAAACCGAGCTGCTCACTCCAATTATCTGCCTTGTCAGAATCGAAAGGATAGTTTTCAAAAATAACAATATGATTAAATAGCGGATTAGAGCCCAATGTGACAGATTGAATATCAGCCAATGCTAAGTAATCGTATTTTTCCGACTCCATGGCACTGCGCTGTACAACCTCCAATAATTCGGAAAAACTCTGCTCCTTCTGTTTCTGAATACGAACTGGTATCGTGTTGATAAACAAACCTACGATGCTCTCGACATTATTAATTTCAGCCGATCGCCCTGAAACCACGGTACCAAAAACGACATCGTCCGTATCGTTGTATCTCTGAAGCAAAATTGCCCAGAGGGTTTGAAACAGCGTATTTAACGTCACACGATACTTTCCGGCCAGCTGAGACATCTTCTCCGTTGTCTCTGCATCCAATTGACAAACCCACTCCGCCGATTTGTAACCTTGCACCTGTTCAGTATGCAGTTGTGGTAGCATTGTGATCTGTTCGAAGCCATTTAGGCTGCTTTTCCAGTATGCGGTAGCCTCATCCTGATCCTGCAGTTGCAACCATTTGATGTATTCTCGGTATGGAGTCGCAGAATCGAACGAAATCTGCTTGCTGTTCTTCCACTCAGCATACATATCAAACAAATCATTAAGCACTACACCAAAGCACCAACCGTCCAAAAGAATATGGTGATGACTCCAGAGCAGCGTATATTTCCCGCTTCCTGTCTTGAACAGAGCAAATCGGATCAAAGCATCTTTAGCAAAGTCGAATCCGCGCTTCTTATCTTTTTGCCGGTAGCTGCCAATAGTTGATGAGATCTCCTGTTCATTTAAGTCGCAAAGATCCTCATAATGAAACTCAGCCCTTTTCTCATTTAATATGACCTGCACCGGTTGATTCAGATTTTCATAAACAAAATTCGAACGTAATATCTCATGCTTTTGCATTAAAGCATGGAGAGCCGCTTCCATCGCCTCGGGATCTACCGTGCCCTGCAACTCAAATAGGCTCTGTTCAAAATACACGGTGCCATCGGTATCCTTCAGCGTATGAAAAAACATCCCTGTCTGCAGTGGAGACAATTCCACAATATCAGTAATGGCGTCAGGCCGAATAACCTGATAAATATAATTCAGTTCCTGCTGCGTCAATGATTGAATGCTGAAATCGCTTGGCGTGTATTCCGTTTGTTGCTTATTCATACATACTTCAATAATTTGGAGCAATCGCTTCTTCAGATATCCTGCGAACAAGAGAATGGCCTGTTTATCGTATTGAAGACCGTCATAAGCGATCTCAAGCTTGAGCTCGTTGCCAATCGTGACACCACTGATTTCGATCGGGTGCTGATAGTGGTTCGCATCACCGATGGACTTGCCAAGAGAATACGGAGAAAGACTAATTCCTTCCGTCATCTGTTGATCAAACTGCCCCAGGTAATTGAATCCGATTTGTGGTCGTGCTCCATTTTTCAAGGTCTCATCATTGTCAAGGTACCTTAAAACGGAATGGCCGAATCCCTTATCCGGAATAGATCTCAGTGTTTCTTTAACATTCTTGATCACCTGCGGCAGATCCGTGGATGTTACATCAAGAACTATGGGATAGATTGTCGTAAACCAGCCTACAGTCCGCGTTAGATCAATGCCTTTGTCCATCACTGACTCACGCCCGTGCCCCTCAAGGGTAACAGCCACATTCGTCTGTAATGTCCAATCCTTTACGGCCAGGGCAAGAGCTGCTATAAGCAAATCATTGATTTCAGTGGAATAAGCCTGGTACGTATTCATCAGTAAATTCCGTGTATCCGCTTCTGATAACGAAGTCTGAACAGAACTGCTATTTGCAAACCCGTGCACCCCTTGGGTATCCACGGTATCTCGCACAAGCGATTGGTCAATCGCCTGTTGTTGTTCATGCCAATAAGCCTTTTGTTTTTGCAATCTTCCACTTTGAGCATATTCTCGTAATTTGCGACTCCAAATCTGATAAGAGGTCGTTTTCGGCGGCAGCACGATTCGTTCTCCAACACTAGCCTGCTTGTAGCCGTCGACCAGATCCTCCAGTAAAATTCTCCAGGATACGCCATCTATAATCAGATGATGAATGGCTATCATGAGATGATCCCCAGCTACCGTTCTGAACAATCCTAATTTGATAAGCTGTCCATCAAAAATGCTCATCCCGGATTGCAAACGAGTTCCTTCCTCCTCGATCCGGCTCTCCAAATCGCTTTCCTGAGTCAAATCTATGACATCAAATGTGAAAAAGGCGCTGCTCGCATCAGCATTAATCTGTTTAATGCTCCCTGCATCATCTACGGTATACTTCATTCTTAAAGCATCATGATGCTGAATCAGTTCTGCAAATACCTGTCTTACCGTCCCCTCATTCCAGCCGTCAGGATTGTATAGCATGAATGCCTGATTGAAATGATGCGGGGCCGCCTGACCTGATTCAAAGAACCACTGTTGAATCGGCGTAAGCAGGA
Source organism: Paenibacillus lentus (assembly GCF_003931855.1). Lineage (NCBI taxonomy): Bacteria > Bacillati > Bacillota > Bacilli > Caryophanales > Paenibacillaceae > Paenibacillus > Paenibacillus lentus. The sequence continues at coordinate 5,114,555 of NZ_CP034248.1, forward strand.
CTTCCCCTTCAACGATTCCCTGCTCCTCAACAACCTGCTTCTGCTGAACATGAGGGGCCAACTCCGCAATCGTCGGATGATTAAATAGATGATGAATGTCTAACTTCAACTCATAGCGATGCAGGCGGGCCGCAATCTGAATCGCCTTGATGGAGTCTCCTCCCAGTTCGAAGAAGTTATCATGAATGCCGATCTGGCTAACACGCAGCACTTCCTGCCATACTTCCGCCAACGCCTGCTCCGTCGTATTCGTCGGCGCCGCATAGACGGTTCTCGCCCGGGCCTCCACATTCGGCTCCGGCAGAGCTTTTTTGTCCACTTTCCCGTTCGGTGTCAGCGGCAGCTCCTCCAGCTCAACAAAGTACGCTGGAATCATATAATCCGGCAGCGATCTACCCGCATGCTTGCGCAGATCACTCACCGTCCACTCCCCCTCGGTCAGCAGATACGCGCATAGCTGGGTTTGTCCCTGGTCATCGCGCACCGCTGTAACTACAGCCTCCGTGACAACTTCATGCTCCAGCAGACAGGCCTCAATCTCGCCCAGTTCGATCCGGTATCCCCTTACTTTCACCTGATCATCGATTCGACCCAGGAATTCTATGGAACCATCCGGCAGCCAGCGCGCCAAGTCCCCGGTACGATACATTTTCTCTCCGTGTGTAAATGGATGAGGTACGAATTTCTCTAAAGTCAGTTCCTCACGCTGCCAGTAGCCACGCGCTAGTCCGACGCCTGCAATGCAGAGCTCGCCCGCAACGCCAACAGGCTGTAAATGTCCGTCCTCGCTCAATATTAGAACCTGCTTATTCGCGATCGGAGTCCCAATCGTCAGCCGATCTGTACCTGGTTCGCATACCCCCAGTGTCGAACCCACTGTCGCTTCCGTCGGACCGTATGCATTAATAAAGCTGCGGCCGCTTCCCCATTGTTTCACTAGATCCGGTGAGCAGGACTCGCCTGCCGTAATGACCACTTTCAGATCCGGCAGTGGCTCCAGCGGGAGCGCACGCAGTACCGATGGCGGCAAGAGCATGGATTGAATTTTTCGCTCTCTTAGCCAAGCCACAAAGCCAGCCCCAGACAGCAGCAGTTCCTTGGATGCCATATGCAGGGTCGCACCCGTTAAAAGGGTAGGGAATATTTCACCGACCGAGGCATCGAAGCTAAATGAAGCGAATTGCAGCACATGTCCACCTGGCACGATGCCGTACGGCTCAGCAACCAGCGTGAAATTACAGACACCTTGATGCTCGATCATGACGCCTTTAGGCTGACCTGTTGAGCCGGATGTATAGATCATGTAGGCCAGGTCCCGAGCATCGTTAACAGGATCGGGATCGGTTACAGGCTCTGCACCTCCAATAACAGCCTCCAGGTTAACCCGTCCTCCAGTAAATTCGGCAGGCACGGCATACGTGCTGCGGGTCAGGAGCAACGAAACCCCACTGTCCGCCAATATATACTGCTGCCGTTCCTCTGGATATTCAGGATCAATTGGCACGTAAGCTCCCCCAGCCTTTAAGACCCCTAACAGGGCAATCACGGTCTGGATCGAGCGATCTGCCATAATCCCGACGAATTGATCACGTGCTATCCCCTTCTTCCGGAGATAATGGGCGACTTGGTTCGCACGTTCGTTCAGCTCTTGGTACGTTAGCGACTCTTCCTCCTGAGCGATTGCGATTCGATCCGGATGTTCACGAACCTGCTGCTCGAATAGTCCATGGATCGTCTGATCATGCGGATAATCCGTCTTTGTATCATTGAAGTGATCCATGATTAGATTCACTTCTGACGATGTCGCAAGTTCTATTTCCGCAAGTGTCAAAGATGGCTGATCAATGACTTGCTGCAAGATATGCAGTAAATGCTGTCCCATACGCCGTATAGTTTCTTTCTTGTATAAACTCGTACTATACTCCACAGAAATATGAAGATTCTTGTCTTCTACCATCGACCAGGTCAGGTCAAACTTGGCGTTCGTCCATTCAAAGTCATAGGGCTTGAGGGTCATTCCCTCCAACTCCATAGTTGACAAGTCCAAATTTTGCAGCACGAACATCGTATCGAATAGCGGATGCCTGCTTAGGTTGCGCGGCAAGCTCAGCTGTTCAACCAGCTCCTCAAACGGATAATCCGCATGCGCATAGGCTTGCAATACCTGCTCCTTGACCTGAGCTAAATACTCTTCAAACGTCAGCTCGCTCGCCGGCTGAGTACGGATCGCCAAGGTGTTAACGAACATCCCCACGATGCCTTCCAGATCCGCATGCGGTCTGCCGGCAATCGGTGTTCCCGTTATAATATCTTCTTGTCCCGTATATTTAGATAGCAGCACCTGATAGACAGCCAGCAGGGTCATATACAGTGTCGTTCCACGCTCGGCAGATAACCGCTTGGCGGATTCTAATAGATCCGCAGCGATCTCCATATGCCAGGCGTCTCCCTCAGACTGTTGCACTGCAGGTCTCGGTTCGTCCGTCGGCAGCTCCAGCACTGGCAGCTCTCCAGCATAGCGATTCAGCCAGTACTCCTCCTGCTGTTGGAGACGGGCCGCCTGCTCCCCGCTTTGCTGCCATAGGGCATAATCCTTGTATTGGATGCGAAGCGGCGGCAGCTCGGCTCCTTCGTAAAGGGCGCTCAAGTCCTGGAACAACACGCCAGTGGATACTCCATCTGAAATAATATGATGCATATCCAGCATCAGCACATGACGCTCCGCCTCCACCTGCACAAGCTCCGCACGGAACAGCGGCGCGATTTCCAAGTCAAACGGAGCTATGAACAACCGTGCCTTCTCATCCATCGCTGATTCCGCCGCTTCCGATCGTTCCATATCCCATGCGATCTCATCATACTCATGCACCCGCTGCATGAGCTGATCCCCGATCATATGGAACGAGGTGCGCAATGACTCATGGCGCGATACCAGGCCCTGCAGCGCAGCACGAAGCCGATCCGCATCCAGTGCTCCCTCAATATTCAGCATAAACGGCATATTGTACGCCGTCGTATGCTTGTCACGGATTTGCTGAACCGCGTACATCCGCCGCTGCGCATACGATGCCGGATAGAACTCCTGCTCTGGCGCACGTTCAATGGCCGTATACGCCGCCGAATCGCCACCCTGCCCTTGCATTTCCTGTAGCCTTTGCCCCAGCTCCTGCACGGTCGGATGGGTAAAAATATCCCGCAGCGGGATTTCCACGCCCAGCTCTTTGTGGATACGCGCTGCCAGCGTCATCGCTTTGAGCGAATGGCCGCCGTGTTCGAAGAAGGAGTCCTGCGTACCGACTACTTCTACCCCAAGCACCTCGCCAAACAGAGCCGCCAGCTGCTCCTCCAGCTCATTGGCTGGCGCCACATACACCCCGTCCAATTGCTGCTCCGGTTCAGGCAAGGCCCGCTTGTCCACCTTGCCGTTCGATGTCAGCGGCAGCTGCGCCAAGCCGGTAAACGAGGTCGGAATCATATATTCCGGTAAGCTTGTGGCTAGATGACGACGCAGCTCCGCCGCGGTCCAGGCCCCGTCGGTCACGACATAAGCGCATAGACTCGAATGGCCCTGATCGTCCTGCCGCGCAATCAATACCGTCTCCCGCACGACCGGGTGCTCCAGCAGCTTCGCCTCGATCTCGCCCAGTTCGATACGATGACCCCGAATCTTCACCTGCTGATCGATGCGTCCCAGATACTCGATCGTTCCCTCCGGCAGCCAGCGCGCCAGATCTCCCGTCCGGTACATCATCGTGCCGGGCTCCCAAGGATTTGGCACGAACCGCTCCGCCGTCAACTCGGGTTGGTTCAGGTAGCCTCGCGCTACCCCATCGCCGCCAAGCCACAGCTCTCCGGCCACACCCAAGGGCTGAAGAGCCCCCTCCTGGTTGAGAATGTAAGCCGTCGTATTGTGAATCGGCCGGCCAATCGGCAGCGTATAGCTGTCCTCCTCCAGCTGTCCCACCTCATAAGACGTGGCGAATACCGTCGTCTCCGTTGGGCCGTAAACATGAATAATGCGTTCTGGGCCTAAACGCTTTACAGCCCGCTGAACATGACGAACCGATACGAGTTCGCCGCCGAACAAAATTTTGCGTGTATGTTCCAGACAGCTCAAATCCAGATCCACCAGCGTGTTGAACAGAGCCGTTGTCATAAAGGCTACACTCACGCTCTCTTCCCGCAGCAGCTGACCGAGCTTCCGAATATCCAGCACCGTTTCCCGGTCAGCCAGAATCAAGGTCGCTCCGTGCAGCAGCGCACCGAAGATGTCAAAGACAGAGCCATCAAAGGCATAGTTGGATAATTGCAGCAGCCGGTCCTCCGGCGTAAGTTCCAAATAGCCGTTGTTCATGATCGTCTTGACGACGTTCTGGTGGGTGGTCATCACGCCCTTCGGCTGCCCGGTTGAGCCCGAGGTATAGATGACATACGCCAGATTGCCAGGCTGTGCAGCCGGGGTCAGATTGTGCTCCAGCTCGCCCAGCAGCGGCTCTTCTCCCATGATGAGCGTCTCGCCTGTATAGCTGTATTCCTCCCGCAAAAGCCCGGGATGCTGAGCGATTAAAAGCGAGGCTTCGCTATCCCGCAGCATATGAGCTACACGTTCAGCCGGATACGAGGGGTCAATCGGCAGATAGGCGCCGCCCGCCTTCAGAATCGCCAGAATAGCTAGGATCATCTCCGGCGAACGCTCGGTAATCAGGCCGACGGCCTGATCCGGCCTTACGCCCTTCCTGCGAAGCTCCTGTGCCCACTGGTTCGCCCGGGCATTTAGCTCACGGTAGGTCAAGCGATCTTCCCCCATGACCAAAGCCAGCTTCTCGGGATATTTCGCCGCCTGCTCCTCGAATAGACCAGATAACGTGCCATCCTGCGGATAGTCCATTTTTGTAGTATTAAAACTATTTAGCAGCTTTATATCAGACGCTGTTGCCAATTGCAGTTCAGAAATACGGCGCTCAGAATTAGCAATAATTTGGTTAATCAGGTGAACAAAATGTCCGACCATTCGTTCAATGGTCTGTTCATTGAACAGGCTTGTACTATATTCTACTGAAAATTCAAGCGTCTCCGATTCAATGGCTGCCCAGGTTAGATCGAATTTAGAGGTGTCTGTCTCTGCATCCACGAGAGTAATCTTCAATTCTGAAATGTCCGGGAGAGCAGACTCCACATTTTGAAGTACCAGAACGGTATCAAACAAAGGATGACGACTTAAATCACGCCGTACTCCCAGCTTATCTACAAGCTCCTCGAACGGATAATCGGCATTTGCCTGAGAGTGAATGATCTGCTGCTTCACGTGGGCAAGAAACTCTTTGAACGTCATATTTTCTTCTGATCGGGTACGGATCGCAATTGTATTAACAAACATGCCCACAATAGGCTGCAAGTCCGAATGTGGACGTCCAGCAACAGGTGAGCCGACAATGATGTCCTCCTGTCCCGTATATTTGGAGAGCATGATATGAAAAACAGCTCTCATCCACATAAAGGTAGTAGTGTTCTCATTCATTACGCTGTGTTTGATTTTGTTCCACAGTATCTTGTCCAGCTTAAAATGATACAGGCTTCCCTTAGAGTCCTGTACTGCGGGACGTGGTCTATCCGTTGCAATATCGATCACTGGCAGCTCGCCAGACAGCTCATTCAGCCAGTACTCCTCCTGCTGTTGGAGACGGGCCGCCTGCTCCCCGCTTTGCTGCCATATGGCGTAATCCTTGTATTGGATGCGAAGCGGCGGCAGCTCGGCTCCTTCGTAAAGGGCGCTCAAGTCCTGGAACAACACGCCAGTGGATACTCCATCTGAAATAATATGATGCATATCCAGCATCAGCACATGACGCTCCGCCTCCACCTGCACAAGCTCCGCACGGAACAGCGGCGCGATTTCCAAGTCAAACGGAGCTATGAACAACCGTGCCTTCTCATCCACCGCTGATTCCGCCGCTTCCGATCGTTCCATATCCCATGCGATCTCATCATACTCATGCACCCGCTGCATGAGCTGTTCCCCGATCATATGAAACGAGGTGCGCAATGACTCATGGCGCAATACCAGGCCCTGCAGTGCGGCGCGAAGCCGATCCGCATCCAGTGCTCCCTCAATATTCAGCATAAACGGCATATTGTACGCCGTCGTATGCTTGTCGCGGATTTGCTGAACCGCGTACATCCGCCGCTGCGCATACGATGCCGGATAGAACTCCTGCTCTGGCGCACGTTCAATGGCCGTATACGCCGCCGCAGCGCCACCCTGTCCCTGCATGTCCTGTAGCCTTTGCCCCAGCTCCTGCACAGTCGGATGGGTAAAAATATCCCGCAGCGGGATTTCCACGCCCAGCTCTTTGTGGATACGCGCTGCCAGCGTCATCGCTTTGAGCGAATGACCGCCGTGTTCGAAGAAGGAGTCCTGCGTACCGACTACTTCTACCCCAAGCACCTCGCCAAACAGAGTCGCCAGCTGCTCCTCCAGCTCATTGGCTGGCGCCACATACACCCCGTCCAATTGCTGCTCTGGTTCAGGCAAGGCCCGCTTGTCCACCTTGCCGTTCGGTGTCAGCGGCAGCTGCGGTAAACCAGTAAACGAGGTCGGAATCATATACTCCGGTAAGCTTGAGGCCAGATGACGACGCAGCTCCGCCGCGGTCCAGTCCCCGTCGGTCACGACATAAGCGCATAGACTCGAATGACCCTGATCGTCCTGCCGCGCAATCAATACCGTCTCCCGCACGACCGGATGCTCCAGCAGCTTCGCCTCGATCTCGCCCAGTTCGATACGATGACCCCGAATCTTCACCTGCTGATCGATGCGTCCCAGGTATTCAATCGTTCCCTCCGGCAGCCAGCGCGCCAGATCTCCCGTCCGGTACATCATCGTGCCGGGCTCCCAAGGATTGGGCACGAACCGCTCCGCCGTCAACTCGGGTTGGTTCAGGTAGCCTCGGGCTACCCCATCGCCGCTCACACATAACTCGCCGGCCACACCGATCGGCTGCAAGCGTCCCGCCGCATCCACAATGTGAATCGCCGTATTGTTCAGCGGCCGACCGATCGGAACTATGCCACTCTCATGTACACTTTGATCCACCGTCCAGGTCGCCGCAAACACCGTCGTTTCCGTTGGTCCATATCCGTTGACCAGCCGCCCTTCCCCCAGCTTGTCCAGCGCCTTCTGTACATGCTTAACCGAGGCCTGCTCTCCCCCAAATACCAGCTTGCGCAGACGCTCCAGTCCCTCTAGATCCAAATCGACGAGCGTATTAAATAACGCGGTGGTCATAAAGGTCACCGTAATCCCTTCCTTACGGATGAGATGAACCAGCTTCGATGGATCCAGCATCTCCTCACGGGAAACCAGCACGAGGGTTGCTCCATGCATGAGCGCTTCGTAAATATCAAAAGTCGATCCGTCAAAGGCGTAGTTAGACAATTGCAGCAAACGATCCTCCGGTGTAATGTCCAGATAACCGTTATTTACAACCGTTCTAACGACATTCCGATGCGTTGTCATCACGCCCTTCGGCTGACCTGTAGAGCCCGAGGTGTACATGACATAAGCCAGATTCCCTGACTGTGCAACTGGGGCCGGGTTTTGCTCCAGCTCGCCCAGCAGCGGCTCTTCTCCCATGATGAGCGTCTCGCCTGTATAGCTGTATTCCTCCCGCACAAGTCCGGGATGCTGAGCGATTAAAAGTGAAGCTTCGCTATCCCGCAGCATATGGGCTACACGTTCAGCCGGATGCGAAGGGTCAATCGGCAGATAGGCGCCGCCCGCCTTCAGAATCGCCAGAATAGCTAGGATCATCTCTGGCGAACGCTCGGTGATCAGGCCGACGGCTTGATCCGGCTTTACGCCCTTCCTGCGAAGCTCCTGTGCCCACTGGTTCGCACGGGCATTTAGCTCACGATAGGTCAGGCGATCTTCCCCCATGACCAAAGCCAGCTTCTCGGGATATTTCGCCGCCCGCTCCTCAAATAGACTAGATAACGTGCGATCCTGCGGATAGTCGGCATATGTATTGTTAAATTTATGCAGTAACTGCTCACGCTCAGAATAGGTCAAGATATCAATATCCTGGATTCGAATTGCTGGATGACTAGTAACTGTTTCAGCAATTTTTAACACGTGAGCCACAACATTTTGTATAAACTCGTAGGAATAAACGAGCGAATTGAAGAGGATCTTTATAATGGATTCTTCTCCGATTTGAGCTTGAACACTTAAATCATAGTTCGTTCGTTCATGATTGTTCTCCGTCCATTGAATCGAAAATCCTAGTTCACTCGTATAACTGCTCTCTTCGAATTGCTTAACATCTATTTGATAGTTTTCGAACGCGAAAACATGATCAATAACATCGCCAATCCCCGATTGAATTTCAGCCAAAGATACATAATCATAAGGCTCTGACGACAGTGCCTGTTTCTGTACCTTAGCAATCAGCGTCTCAAACGTTTCATTTTCATCTGATTTTATGCGCACAGGGATCGTGTTAATAAACAGGCCGACGATGTCCTCCACATCCGGTACGGCCGCTGGCCTTCCGGAGACGACGGCGCCGAAAGCAACGTCATTTGTATCATTATATTTTTGTAAAAGAACCCCCCATATAGTTTGGAACACCGTATTCACCGTAACACGATGCTGTTTAGCGAAAGATACGAGTCTTTCTGCGATGTTCCGATCCAAATGAACGATATGCTGACCATGTTCGTAATCCTGACGATTTGATCTCGTCAGCTGTTCGGGTAAACCAGTCTTCTTCTCATAGCCATTCATTATAGTTTGCTGCCAAAACTCCTTCGCCGCCTGCATATCCTGCTTCTCCAGCCAGCGAATATGTCTACTGTACGGGACACCTTCTTGAATCGAAACGGGCATTCCCTTTAGAACATTTTTATAAATATCAAACAGATCATTCAAAATAATGCCCAAGCACCAACCGTCCATCAAAATATGGTGGTTACTGATAATAAACTGGTATTGATGGGTTGAATTCTGAAACAAAGCGAACCGGATCAGCAGATCCCGAGAAAGGTCGAAACCTTTCTCGCGGTCTGCCTCTACAAACCTTTGAATATAAGTATCCTGATCCTCCGGCTGCATATGAGAAATATCCTCGTAATGCATCTTTATGCTGCGTTCCTTAAGCACAATTTGAACGGGTTCCTTCATTTTCCGGTAACGAAAAATAGTTCGCAGACTATGGTGCTTTTGAATCAGCAGATTGCAGGCCTGCTCCAAACACTCAGGATTAACCGTCCCGTCTAAAATAAACACCAGTTGATCAAAATATGCCTGATCCTTCTCATTCTTGATGTGATGAAACAAAATTCCTTTTTGCAATGGAGATAATTTATACATATCTTGGACATTTTCTCTGCTCAACATTATCAAATCACCCCAGACTATTTGTAAATCCGCTCTTCTTCAAGGTCATCAAAAATATCGTTAAGCTCTTCAAGCGTCAGATCGCTCATAGTAAGATCCTCAAGTGCTAAACCTGAATCCAAATCCGCCTGGCAATGCTCAATGATACGAACTAAGTAGTCCTGGTAATACTGGACTAACTGTTCCATTTTTGATGTAGAAAACAGAGCAGCGTTGCAGCCAAAACGCATCAGCAAATGGCCTTCAGCAACAATTCCGTTAATATCAAGCAGCATTGGGCTACTGTTTCTAAGCCCGATCGGCTCCCCCATTAGCGGTGAACCGTCAGCATCTTCCGAATCAAAGGTACCTAGGTAATTGAAACTAATCTCTGGCTCGATGTTTAAGGGGTACCCTGCCAGGTATTTGAGGATGCCATAACCGATTCCTTTATTAGGTACGCTACGTAACGTATTCTTGACATGCCGGATAGTAGAAGCTAACCCGTCTTCAGTAAGATTAAACAGAACGGGATACTCCGAAGTAAACCAGCCGACAGTCCGTGATACATCGACCTGTTCAGAGATTTCCTCGCGTCCGTGCCCCTCAAGGTTGATTACAAACTCGGAGCCTCCTGTCCACTCCTTTAAAGCTAGTGTCAATGCAGCTAGTAGAAGGTCATTAATTTCAGTGCGATAAGCCTGATGTGATTGAGTTAATAGTTGATCCGTTTGTTCTGCAGTTAATTTCATGCTATAGGTAAGCATGTCTCCATATGTGCCTCGATCGACGGAAATTGTGTTTGATACAAGGCTTAACTGTTGTGATTGACGAGCTATTTCCTCCCAATACGGAAGCTCAGCAGCCAGCTCCGGACCACCTGCATATTCCTGTAAATGATTAGCCCATGCTTGGTAAGATGTCGTTTTCAGTGGTAAGACAGTGTTTCCTTCATATAAATAATTGAAATCTTCTATTAAAATACGCCACGACACTCCGTCAACAACCAAGTGATGAATCGCGATTAGAAGATAGTCGCCGTGATCCGTGCGGAACAATCCGATATTGACAAGCGGCCCTTTATTTAAATTCATCGATCCTTGAATACGAGTACTCTCCATGGTCATTCTCGATTCATAATCCTTCTGCCCGCATAGGTCGATTTGTTCCAGATAGAAGTACTCGTTCTCCCCCGTCTCTTGTATTTCCTGGGAGGTTATGCCATGAGTGCTGCTGTAGCGCATCCGAAGCGCATCATGGTGTTTTGAAATCGCCGTGAATGCTTCTCTCACCCGTTTGTCATCCCAACCATTCTCGTTATATAGAAGAACGGACTGGTTATAGTGATGAGGCTCTTCCAACTGCTGTTCAAAGAACCACTTTTGAATCGGTGTCAATGGAACACTGCCCGTCACTTCGAATTGCTCGGCTTCAGTGACATGCTCCCTTACATATTGACTAAGTTCAGCAATGGTAGGATTGGCGAATAAATCCCTCATTCTTAAACGCAAACCCTGTTTGCCTAGCCTTGCTGATATTTGCAATGCTTTGATGGAGTCACCACCAAGATCGAAGAAGTTATCATGTATACCAAACAACTCTGATCCAAGAACCTCCTGCCAAATTTGATGCAGCACGGATTGATACGGATCAGATGGTGCAACAATGTCTTCGCCCTGTCGTACCTGCATCTGTGGTTTGGGAAGCGCCTTTTTATTAATCTTTCCATTCGGTGTTAAGGGCAGCTCATGAATCTCTACAAAATAAGACGGAATCATATAATCCGGCAGTCGTGTCTTCAAATATTGCCGAATATCCGAGTGATGAAGTGATCCATCAAGGACAACGTACGCACAAAGATATTTGGAACCCTGATGATCCGTATCCGCCACTACGATTGCTTCCTTCAGGGAAGGATGTTCCAGCAGCCTTTCCTCTATCTCGCCAATCTCGATCCGATGCCCTCTAATCTTCACCTGCTGATCTATTCTTCCGAAGTATTCAATTGTTCCGTCTGGCAACCAGCGAACCAGGTCACCTGTTTTATACATTCTTCCACCAGCGATGAATGGATCTGGAACGAACTTCTCATCCGTCAGATCAGGACGGTTCAGATAACCAACGGCGACGCCTTCTCCCCCCAGACACAGTTCTCCCAATACGCCGATCGGCTGCAACTGGTTGTATCCATTCAAGATGTAAGCCTTCCTGTTCTTGATAGGCCTTCCGATATGCATTCGTCCATCGGCAGTGCATAACCCGATCGTTGCATCCACTGTCGTTTCAGTGGGCCCGTATGCATTAAGGAATTTTCTATCCCGCCCCCATATGCTTACCAAGTCAGCCGGGAGGGGCTCTCCGCCCGTAGAGATATACTCCAGGTCGGGAAGATCCTCATACGGCAAAGCTCTTAATGCCGAGGGCGAAATAAACGGAATGGATGTGATTCTGGATGTTTTCAACCATTGCATAAAATCAGGAGCGGACAATAGCATTTCCTTCTCAATTAGATACAGGCTCGCACCATTCAGCAGCGTATAAAAAATCTCACCTACCGATGAATCGAAACTGAACGAGGCAAACTGCAGCACTCGGCTTCCAGAACGGATACCAAAGGTTTCGCTCATTAATTGCATATTGAGTATGGAACGATGATTAATTAATACTCCTTTAGGCTTCCCAGTCGAACCGGATGTGTAAATGATATAAGCCAAATTGTCCGATGGAGCGGCCAGTTCAAGATTGCTAGTATTGCCTTGGTATAGAGTTTGATCGTCAAGCGAAAGAATGTTTCCAGCAAAGCCCCCCGGTGTTTGAAGCCGCTCCTGTTTTAGAAGGAGCTTTGCGCCGCTGTCTTCCAGCATGTACTGAATCCTTTCCGGCGGATAATCCGGATCGATGGGTAAGTAAGCTCCTCCCGCTTTAAGAATGGCCAGCATACCAATAATCATTTCAAATGATCGATCCACCAGCAGCCCTACAAAATCGTTATTTCCTATACCAAGATTGACCAACGATCTTGCCAAGCTATTCGCTCGTTCATTCAATTGATGGTAAGTAAGGCTTTGATTATTAAAAACGACAGCATTATTGTCAGGAGTGCGCTTGACCCATTCTTCGAATCGCTCATGAATGAGCTGATTCTTCGGAAAGGGAACTTCCGAGTGATTGAAATCTAGCAGAATCTGCTCTTTTTCTATTGGCGTAATCAAGTTATATTTCCATAATTGAAATTCTGGACATTCCACCACTTGCGATAGTAAATGAATGTAATGTTGCGCCATTCTTTCTACCGTTTCGTCCTGAAATAAACTAGTGTTATATTCAACCATGAACTGGATCGTTTCTCCTTCTACGGCAGTCCAATCCATATCGAATTTAGCCTTTTTCCAATCAAACATCTTCATATGAAATGCTGCACCCTCAACCTCAACAGGTCTTGGAAGATCTTCGATGGAGAACATAACATCAAACACCGGATTTCGGCTTAAATCTCTGGCAACATTCAACTTGTCCACTAACTTCTCGAACGGATAATCCGAATTTTCATAGGCACTAAAAATCGTAGTTTTGACATCCGCCAGGTATTCCATAAATGTTTGCTGTGCCCGTGGCTGGCTTCTAATCACCAATGTGTTCACGAACATGCCCAATACATGCTGCAAATCCGCATGGGGACGTCCCGCGATCGGCGTACCGACTACAATATCTTCTTGGGATGTATATTTGGATAGCATGATATTAAACACAGCCAATAGAACTGTATACAAAGTCGTGTGCTCCTGAGCAGACAAGGTTCTCAACTGCTTTGTCAGATCATCAGGTAGACCGAACGTATATAATTTACCTGTCATCCTTCTAGTAGCTGGACGAGGGTAATCGGTAGGGAGCTCCAGCACAGGCAATTCTCCTGACAATTGATTTAACCAATGAGCCTCCTGTGTCTCTAAACGCTCTTCCCATTCCTCCGTCTGAGTCCAGACCGCATAATCCTTATATTGTATAGAGAGCGGCTGAAGCGGTAAGCCTTGATAGGAGCGTATGATTTCCTGGAACAATTCCTTAACTGATAGGCCGTCTGAAATAATATGATGCATATCCAGCATCAAAATGTGTTGATTCTCCGTTAACTTAACCAGATTGGCTCGGAATAGAGGAGCACTGCTCAAGTCAAAAGGAGCCATGAAATCAAACATCGCTTGTTCAAGATCCTGCTCAAGGATTTGCCCGCCATCTTCTAGGCTCCACTTCACATCCCCATGAATACACTGAACTAACTTTTCATCTATCATATGAAAAGAAGTCCGTAGTGCCTCATGCCTTTGTATGATCAAATCCAAGCTCGCTCGCAACGACTTCTCTTGCAGTTCTCCTGAAATTTCTAGCAATAATGGCATATGATAGCTACTAGCTGTATCCTCATCTTCCATTTGTTGAAGAATATACATTTGCTTTTGTTGCGGGGTAGTCGGATAGTAATCCCGCTCCTCAGCCTGCTCAATAGATAAATAATGGTTTACTTGGCCGGTTCCCCGCACTTCCGATACCAACTCTGACAGCTTCTGTACTGTCGGGTTGTCAAACATGTACTGAAGCGGCACGTTCACGCCAAGCTCTTTATGAATTCGTGCGGCCAGTGTCATCGCTTTGAGCGAATGGCCACCGTGTTCGAAGAAGGAGTCCTGCGTACCGACTACTTCTACCCCAAGCACCTCACCAAACAGAGCCGCCAGCTGCTCCTCCAGCTCATTGGCTGGCGCCACATACACCCCGTCCAATTGCTGCTCCGGTTCAGGCAAGGCCCGCTTGTCCACCTTGCCGTTTGATGTCAGCGGCAGCTGCGGTAAACCAGTAAACGTGCTTGGGATCATATATTCCGGTAAGCTTGAGGCCAGATGACGACGCAGCTCCGCCGCTGTCCAGTCCCCGTCGGTCACGATATAGGCGCATAGACTCGAATGGCCCTGATCGTCCTGCCGCGCAATTAATACCGTCTCCCGCACGACCGGATGCTCCAGCAGCTTCGCCTCGATCTCGCCCAGTTCGATACGATGACCCCGAATCTTCACCTGCTGATCCATGCGCCCCAGGTACTCGATCGTTCCCCCCGGCAGCCAGCGTGCCAGATCTCCCGTCCGGTACATCATCGTGCCGGGCTCCCAAGGATTTGGCACGAACCGCTCTGCCGTCAACTCGGGACGATTCAGGTAGCCCCGGGCCACCCCATCACCGCTCACACATAACTCGCCGGCCACACCGATCGGCTGCAAGCGTCCCGCCGCATCCACGATGTGAATCACCGTATTGTTCAACGGCCGGCCGATCGGAACTATGCCGCTCACATGCACACTTTGATCCACTGTCCAGGTCGCCGCAAACACCGTCGTTTCCGTTGGTCCATATCCGTTGACCAGCCGCCCTTCTCCCAGCTTGTCCAGCGCCTTCTGTACATGCTTAACCGAGGCCTGCTCTCCCCCAAATACCAGCTTGCGCAGACGCTCCAGTCCCTCTAGATCCAAATCGACCAGCGTATTAAATAACGCGGTGGTCATAAAGGTCACCGTAATCCCTTCCTTACGGATGAGATGAACCAGCTTCGATGGATCCAGCATTTCTTCCCGGGAAACCAGTACGAGGGTTGCTCCATGGATGAGCGCTCCATAAATATCAAAAGTCGATCCGTCAAAGGCGTAATTGGACAATTGCAGTAAACGATCCTCCGGCGTAATGTCCAGATAACCGTTATTTACAACCGTTCTAACGACATTCCGATGCGTCGTCATCACGCCCTTCGGCTGTCCTGTAGATCCCGAGGTGTACATGACATAAGCCAGATTGTCCGCTTTGGCGGCCGGTCTCAGGTTCTGCCCTGATTCACCCTCCGCCTGAACTTCGGACAGGATGAGTATTTCGCCCGCATGGTCGAGCTTAGCCCGGAGCAGCCCGGAATGCTGAACGAGCAATAACGGCGCATGACTGTCCTCCAGCATGTAATTTATCCGTTCATCCGGGTAGGACGGATCGATCGGCATATAGGCGCCACCCGCTTTGAATATAGCTAGAATAGCGACAATCATGTCGAAGGATCGCTCTGTCATTAAGCCCACAACTTGATCCGGCTGTACCCCCTTGCGCCGAAGTATGCGGGCCAGCTGGTTTGCACGCTCATTCAGCTCATGGTAGGTTAGCTGTTGATCTCCCATCGTCAGAGCTACACTATCCGGCCGCTTCTTTACTTGCGACTCAAAAAGACTGTGCAGTGTCTCAACCTGCGGATAATTTATCTTGGTATTATTAAATGCCTCTATTGCCAGCCGTTCTCCTTCATCAAGCAGCGTTAACTTGTCGAAAGGCATGTCAATTTGATACACAATACTTGCTAATGCGGATTGAAAGTGTTTAACCATCGCTTTGACGCTTTGTTCTGGAAACACAGATACCACACGGATAATATAGTGATCTAAAGTCGCCGAGACACTAAAATCGAATAATGTATTCGTTCTTTCATAGCCATCCATCCAAAATTGCAGCGGATGTTCCTTTACATTTTCAAATACATGAAAATCAACAAAGTTGAAAATTACATCGAATAGCGGATTATGATCGACCCCGCTCTCTCCAACACTCTCTGCGATTTTAGCAAAGGTTAATCTTCCGTATTTTTTAAGATCAACCTGTTTTTGATATATTTGAGCAATCAATTGCTTCCAATTTATTTGTGGGTCAACCGAAATACGGAAAGGAACTGTATTAAGAAAACAACCTAGTATTTTATCGGCATCTTCCGTAATCGGACGGCCATTTTCCACTAATCCGACTGTAATATCCTCTTCATATGAGCGGGAATACATCATAGCCAGAAATGCCGCAAGGCAAAGGGTCTTCACGGTAACACGGTTCTCACGGGCAACCTTCTTACATTGCTCTATGACCGTTTTATTTATTTCTTCAGTATGTATTGTAATATCAGGACTACTGCGGGTTGTAGCGAGCTCCGGCAGCTCAAGCCTCTTGTATCCTGCAAGTTCTTTTTTCCAATAATCGAATAATTCTGACTCGTCCTGGACTAACATTTGATCAATGACATAATCTTTGTATGTCGACTTTAGCGGTACCAGAGGCACAGAGCCTTCCTTCAGGGCGAAATATACATTTACAAGCTCCGTTATAAACGAGGCCGCGCTCCACCCATCCAGTATCGCATGATGGAATATCCAAATGATTGCAACCTGCTGCTGGTTCAGCCTCATGATCTTCATTCGCCATAAGGGAGCTAAAGCTACATCAAAAGGGGACAACCGCTCCTCTGCGAGGTAATTATAAATGTACTGTTTCGGATCACCCTCAATTTCTGATATATCCATCTCTTCTATATCTATGGGCACTTGCTCATGAACCATTTGAACTGGTGTTGAGAACTCCTGGATATGAAAGCTGGTCCTCAACATTTGATGTTTGGTGACCATATAGGTCATCGCCTGCCGCCATAACTGAGTATCAAAAAGGGGATCATCCAATTGGTATACAAACTGGTCATGGTACATGCCTTCATGCTTCATATAATGAAAGACCATTCCCAGTTGAATGTCGCTCATAGGAAATACGTCGGATACATTCTGTAGTAAATTAGATGTCATCGCTTTCCACCTCCGAGTATTTGCTCCTTAAGCTGATCAAGCTGCTGTATCTTGGACTGTTTAGCATCATCAGAATGTGTATTAAACGGTTTAATTTGTTGGCTGATGGTTCGAATGGAATCATAGCGATATAAATCGCCCAGCTGAAGATTAGAATTAAATTCGCGATTCATAGAGTGAAGTAACTGTATAGCCCTGATAGAGTCTCCACCTAGGTCAAAGTAACGGTCATCCATACCGATAGTGTCAATTCCGATATTGGATTTCCACAACTCTGCCAATCTCTTCTCCATATGCGTTTGCGGTGGGGAGCAGGTTGTTTTTTCCCCATTTTGAGGTTTATATTCCAGCAACGCTTGTTTATCGACTTTTCCATTGATGGTCATGGGTATGCTTGGTACATAAATAAATTGTGCAGGTATCATATAAGAGGGTAAAGCTTTAGATAATTGACTGCCAAAATCAACGGTTGCACGATCTGCGACAATGTAAGCTATTAATTGAGGTAGCTGTTCTTCCTCCTGTTTTGTCAGTACAATCGCTTCCCTTACACCGTCCAGCTTCATCAGCTCGACTTCTATTTCCCCAAGTTCTATTCGATAACCACGAATTTTTACTTGCTGATCCGCTCGGCCTAAATACTCCAATTCGCCATTGGGTAGCCACCTTGCAAGATCACCAGTGCGGTACATCATTGTTCCTGGTTCAAACGGATTATCAATAAACCGTTCCCGTGTTAAGTCAGGCCGATTCAAGTAACCGCGGGCTACTCCCTTACCGCTAACGTAGAGTTCACCTTGAACTCCTACAGGCAGCAAATTCATTGAAGAATCCAGGACGTAAACTTTCAACGTTGGAATCGGTTTTCCAATATTACTAATAGAAGTGTCCATATCATCAAGGGTAATTTCTTTAAAAGTAACATGTACAGTCGTTTCTGTGATTCCGTACATATTAATGAGCTTTGTGTGAGGATACCATTGTTTCCATTCTTTTAATTTGGATAGCAACAAGGCTTCTCCGCCAAAAATAATATACCGGAGAAATAAATCCCGCTCCCTACTCGACGCTTCTGCGACTAAAAGCTGATAGAAAGCAGTTGGAGTTTGGTTTAAAATGGTTACTTGATGTTGTCTAAGTATTTTAAGAAAGGCGTGGGGGTCTCTTGCGGTATCTAGCTTAATAACAATCAATTTCCCGCCATGCAGTAGGGCTCCGTACATTTCCCAAACGGAAAAATCAAAGCAGCAGGAATGAAAAAGTGTCCAAACATCTGTAGAGCTAAAGTCAAATAGATTCCTATCATTAAAAAAGAGGCGAATTACATTACGATGTTCGATCATAACCCCTTTAGGCTTGCCTGTGGACCCAGACGTATAAATGATGTAGGCCAGATCGGAAGAATGGTTCACATGCTCAGGATTGCTTATGCTTTCATGAATCAAATCGGGGTCGTTCATAGCAATCACATTTCCTTTAAAGCAGTCAGGTGCCGGAGAATGCTCGTCAAGCAACAAACTCGTTGCTCCGCTATCTTGTAGCATGTACTCAATGCGTTCTTGGGGGTAACTCGGATCAATTGGCATGTAGGCTCCGCCCGCCTTAAGTACAGCCAGAATGCCAGCGATCATGTCCATCGATTTATCAGCCAGTATACCGACGATATGTCCAGGCTGAATGTTATGCTTTCTCAATGAAGCTGCAAGTTGATTTGCCCGTTCATTCAACTGTCCATAAGTAATCTCTTCTCCCTCTGAAACAACAGCAATCTCGTTCCTTCTTTGCTGCACCTGCTGTTCGAAGGCTTTATGAATCGTTAGATCCTTAGGATAATCAGCATCGGTATCATTAAATATCTGCAGTATCTTTTCTCGTTCAGCCGAACTCATAAAATTCAAATCGGTCAAATTCAAAGATCTCACCTCTTCGTTTATTTAGGCTCTATGATAAATGATGCATATTTTGTTTGGTGTTCTGTAATTGTTGATTTATCAGGCGAATTACTTCTGTGGAATGCTCGTTAACAAAAAAATGATTACCCTCGAACTCATGAAATATCGCCTCTTTTGAAGTAAAGGTTGCCCAATCATTTAACTTTTCTCGATGTATGTATGGGTCATCCGCAGCACTAAGTATGACTAAATCGGTATTGATGGGCCTGTCTTTATGATTAAAGCGATAGTTTTCAATCATTGAAAAATCGGCTTTCAAGATCGGAATATATAAATCAAGAAATTCTTTGTTGTTCAGCAATTCCAAATCTATACCACCTAACGAGGTCAAACATTCCATAAACTCATCATCAGGCAGTTCACTCCATTTCTTACTTTTATTATGTATGGGAGGTTGCGTAGCGGAAACAAATACTTTCTCAGGCCTTTTCAAGCCGTTCTGCTCTATTTTCTTCGCCAGCTCATAAGCGATGATTCCACCCATACTGTGTCCAAAAATAGCATAGGAATCCAACTCATGATCTCTCGTCAAAATATTAAATACATCAGCTACTGACTCTTCCATATTTGCATACAATAAATCCCCGAAGCGCCTTCCCCTCCCTGACAATTCAATAGGCACACAGTGGATATGCGAATCAAGCTCACGATTCCAACTTGAAAATATAGTAGAAGAGCCTCCTGCATAAGGCAGACAGAATAGATCCACCAACTAACCTCCTTATACCATTTTTCATATTATTATCTATTAATACATTTAAATATGTATTTTTCAATCTTTTTCTATTATAGTCCAAATAATTGCAAAATCAATTTTAATTTTGTAAATTTTTCTTGGGCTTTTTGATAAATGTCAGTGTATTTTGTCTCCTCCCATGCCCTCAGCCTCCTATCAATCTCGCTTTACCGCATATCCAAAACAAAAAACCCCGCCGATGGCGAGGTAAAGTCGAGCAGCTTCCTGTTACTTTTCACCCATTCGCTATACGATATCAACGAAATAAGTCCTGCGGCTAGTCCCGATATGTCGAATTGTGCTTTGTTTCCTGCAAATTTCGACATCTATCGGCCGCGTTTTGCTTTTCTAGTAACTAGACTATAGGTTTTACCGTACGCTCTGCCGTACCTGACGATCCGTCTGATTATACTTTTATCCCGCAGCAGCGTATACGGGGACACTCCCGGCTTCGAATTCACCTCCAGAATCCACGGCTTCAGATTGCGATCAATCGCATAATCCAAACCGAGCTCTTTAATCCCAGGGGTCACGCGCCACAACTGTCTGACGGTTCGATGAGCCAGACTGTTCATACGACGATACAATTTTCTGCGCTTTGCCGGGCTGGCATACTTGCGCAATACGACATCCGTTGCATAAATCGAGCCGCCTTGGCTTCCATTCGTCACGATTTTACGGGGATGCGCCACTCTTGTGAATGTGCCAGTCGTTGCGAATCCGCCTCGAGGTGCTCTCTGAATCATAAGTCTAATATCGAAGGGACGCCCTTTATGCTTAAGCAGCCAGATTCCCTTTTGCACTATATATCGCTTGCCCTTCATCTCCCTTTGTAAGGAGGCGTAGGCCTGGTGATAGTTAGAAAACGTCCGCTTGCGCTTGCCATGCTGATACACATATTTTCGCTTCCAGCCTCTGCGCTTCTCCACTCTCATAACGCCTCGTCCCTGCGACCCGCGGGCTGGCTTCATATAAACCATCCCATAATGCAAGAGCATACGAAGCAATAGCCTTTTTGTAGCGATCCTTGTCGTCGGCAGATGCTTTCGCAACATCTTTTCTCTCCGCATGATCACGTACTTGCTCCATTTATCCAGCTTACGGTAACCCATTTAATCCCTCCATTTCGCTTTTACTCCTAGCATACGTATGAAATAAAAAAAGGATGTAGGCTGCTGTCGGCACGGGATGAAAGGTTCCGCCATATGCTTAATTGACTAACAGCTGGCAGAGCTGGGTCCATTACTATGTTTAGGAGGCTTAATAGGATATGGCCCTACCCCCATCGCTTCAACAGCATTTGTCCCACATTATTCAATTGCATCCCGCCTATGGCGATCTACTTGCAGAGCAAGGCATCCTGCCTCATGCTGCGGTCTTGTCCGAACTCCCGCTCCTGACCGAGGAACGTCTGAATAAGATCTATTACAAGCAAGAGCCGCGAACAAAGACAGGCCTTACCGTCTATCGCACATCTGGAACCTCAACCGGTATACGGAAATCGATCTATTATTCACCGGAAGATGAAGAGCATTACCGATTGGACAAAATAGCTTGCTACCGTGCGTGGCTTGCATCCAACTCAGAGCAGATACACAGAGCTTTTGCAGATGTTGGCACCGGTCATGCGGCAAGCACAGCTAACACGATTTTTGGCGAGTTGGGCATGCAGACGGAGTCCATCTCCTTCTCCATGCCAATTGAAGAGCATATCTCCCGGATTAATGCGTTCAAGCCCGATCTGCTATATACGATGCCATCTATTCTGGAGGCCATTGCCAGAGCCGCCGGGAATCCTGTGTCACTTGGAATTCGCAAAATCGTCCTCGTCGGAGAAATGGCTACATCCGCTTGGCAGGCCAATATGGCAGCACGATTCGGTATTGAAGCACACGATATTCTCGATACGTACGGCTCCATCGAGGTTGGCGCAATTGCCTCTTATTCTCATCCACATGGCGTCTATCTGTTCGCAGACGGGATTCATGCGGAAACCGTGCCCGCCGAGCAGCTTGATCCTCATTTTGAGCCACTGGAAGAAGGCGAGGGAGTACTCGTACTAACCTCTAGCAGACGCAGCTTATTTCCCGTCATCCGTTACGTCACCTACGATGTTGTGCGAGGCTTCCGTACCGTGGAAATTGATGGAGTCATGCGGCAGGCATTCACCTGCATTTCCAAGCGAATCGGCAGCGAGCTCAAGCATGGCGAGAAAATCAGCTTGTACGACATCGAAAACGTCGTGCATACCTTCGTCAAAGATGCTGAGCTCCGTGTTAGCGTGCGCGACAACAAGTTGACCGTCCACATTCGCAGCAAGTCGCTCAATAACGAGCTGCTCGCCTCCATCCGACATGCCATTGAGCACACGATTGAAGCTATCGGAAAAATGATCGAAGGCCGTATGCTGGATCGCATTGAGGTTATTCGCGTGAAAGAGGATGAGTCTTTTGACCTAGGACAAAGCTCTGTAAAATCCAAAAAACTGTATAACTAGGAGGCGGAATGTCATCCATGACCAAAGATTGGCTTTCTTACATCGGCAACACCCCGCTTGTCCTGCTCTCCCGCCTGTTCGCCAACGATCGTGGCATTAACGTCCATGCCAAGCTTGAATTGCTGAACCCGAACGGAAGCTCTAAGGACCGCCCAGCTGCGCGCATTATTTCGGCAGCACTGGAGCAAGGGTTAATCGGTCCCGGATCGGTCATTATCGAATCCAGCTCGGGTAACATGGCAATCAGCCTGGCTGCCATCTGCTCCCGGCTGGGTATGCGTTTCATTAGTGTTGTCGACCCCAAAACAACAGCCCAAAATATCCGTATCATGCGAGCTTATGGAGCCGATGTCGAGCTTGTGCAGCAGCCTGATCCCGAAACCGGTGAATTCCTTCCCGCCAGACTGAACCGGGTCAGACAGCTCGTTCAGCATATCCCGAACAGCTTCTGGCCCAACCAGTATGAGAATGAAAATAACTACTTATCCCATAAAGACGGGACGATGCGGGAAATTATTGCCGAGCTGGGTCAAGTCGATTATGTCATTGGCGGAGTTAGCACCTGCGGGACGATGCTAGGCTGCGCAACCTTCGTTAAAGAGCAGCAGCTTTCCACAAAAATCGTCGCTGTCGATGCCATCGGCAGCGTTATTCTTGGCGGAACGAAAGGCAAGCGATACTTCCCGGGCCTTGGGGCCGGTATCGCGCCCCCTTTTAGCGAAACGAAATTTATGGACTATGCCCTACAGGTGAACGAAGCGGATATGGTTGCGGGCTGCCGCATGCTTGCGCAGCATGAATCCATTCTCGCCGGACCTTCATCCGGTGCGGTCGTTTATGCTCTTAAAGAGGCTTTGCTCCACAAAATACCCGATGGTTCGGTATGTGCCATTATTCTCCATGATCGCGGCGAGCGTTATATGGATACGGTGTATAACGATGATTGGGTGGCCAGGCATCTAAATGCCGGTTCCGCGTAAAAGCTATGTAAAAAATAGAAAGGGGCAGGCTCATGCTTTATTTGAACAATAACCATCTGCAGACCATCGGGCTGCGCTGGGAGGAGTTGGAGAACTGCATCGTAGAGACGCTACGGCTCCTGGATTCAGGCGATTATGCACAGCCCATCAAGCCTTACCTCCGCTATGTCAATCCGGCTAACCGGATCATTGCAATGCCCGCCTATGTCGGAGGAACGGTACAAGCGGCAGGCCTGAAATGGATCGCCAGTTTTCCCGACAACACGCTAAGCGGACTGCCAAGAGCCCATAGCGTACTATTGCTGAACAAACCAAATACGGGCGTTCCTTACGCCATTATAAATTCGCCGCTGCCCAGCGTGGCCAGGACGGTTGCCGTAAGTGCGGTCATGCTGCGCCATTATTTGCAATTACACCCTGCGGCAAAGCGAATACGGATTGGCATCATTGGTTTTGGACCGATTGGACAACATCATTACGACATGTGCGGGAAGCTGTTCGGAGAATGTACTGACGAGGTACTTATCTACGATATTAGAGGCGCCAAACTGGAGACACCGGTTATCGAGGATGCAGATGCAAGCTATCGCAGCCGCACACGTATAGTAGATAGCTGGCAGGAGCTATATAACACCTGTAATGTCATCATCACATGCACCGTTAGCGATCACCGTTACATCGACCAGCCGCCGCTTGCCGGCAGCCTGCTGCTTCATGTATCGCTGCGCGATTACAAAGCATCCGCTCTGGAGCAAATCCAGACCACCGTAGTTGATGATTGGGATGAAGTGTGCCGTGAAAATACCGATATTGAGCTCCTGCATGTGGAACGGGGACTTACGAAGGAAAATACATGTTCGCTGACCGATGTCGTTTGCCAGGGTGCCCTGGGAAATCTTGCAGCGGATGAGTCCGTTCTATTTTGTCCGATGGGAATGGCCGTGTTCGATATTACTACAGCAGCCTACTGGGTAGAGAAAGCACAGTCGCTAGGGATTGGAATGGATTTAACGAATATATAGCCCCCCTCATATCAATAAATAACATGAAAGCCTAGAATAAAACAGAAAGCCGACTCTCCCCTCCTTCAGGGGGATCGGCTTTTACACATTGAACAACATCAGTTCTTATTATATTTATATAAACTTCCCCCGCATAAACCTGGCATGTAATCTGTTACTTGGATAGTTTCAGGAAGCCTTCCCCAAACACATCGCGTACATCCTGGATGGTAATAAATGCATTCATGTCCTCGGCTCGAATAATTTCTTTGAGTGTAGGTACCTCCTTCTTGCTGATAATGATATACAAAATTTCTTTAGTAGCTTTCGTATAATATCCGTACCCGGACAGCACGGTTACCCCGCGATCCATCCGGTCAACCACATGGCGCGCAATTTGATCCTGCTTGTTGGAAATGATGGTAACCGCCTTCTTGGGATTGAGTCCTTCAATGATAAAATCCATCACTTTGGTAGCGGTAAAGAGCAAAATAATCGTACTCATCAAACCTTTGGCCCCGATAATAAAAACCGACGAGCAAGCTACAATCAAGTCAAAGAACAACAGCCCGTAGCTGATGTTCCAATCAAGATATTTATTAGTGATCCGGGCCAGAATGACGCTCCCCGCCGTTGTGCCGCCGACACGGACAATCAGGCCGATCCCAGCTCCGGCAAATACTCCTCCGAAGATCGTGTTGACCCATAGCTCATTGGAATCAATGCGCCAACCCTCCGTCAAATGCAGAAACATCGAATTGAGCACCACGGCAATAATTGTGTAGCCAATGGTTTTCTTATCCAGAAACTTATAGCCAACAACGAGCAAAATCCCGTTCAGAATCAGATTCATCAACCCTGGCGACCAACCAAACAAATAGTAGAAAATAATGGTCAGCCCCGTAACCCCGCCTTCGCCCAGATCATTGGGGATGACAAATAAATTCACGGCTAGCGCAAAAAGGAAAGCCCCCACGGCTAGTGAGGACATGTCCGTAATTCTTTTTCTCATCAAAAAACACTCCGTCCAATCTCTCTAAGAATCAACCTATGCTGTCTTATCCTATCAACAGGTTGTGCATTTCCTGATTTTATCATGCGCCTCATGAATTGAGTATATGGTAAATCATATTCGCTCTATCCACTTTTGTCGGAAATTGAAATCGGATCGGCGAGCAATGTAAAAGCAACCTGTACACCGTCTCTCAGCCCCTGTATGTATAAGTGCTCATTTTCTACTCCCCGTTTATAGTAGTGCTTGTCCTCCCAATCCATATACCCCGGAATATTCGTTCGATCCATACCAGCAAACATAGTCTCAAAAGCCAAGCCCTCCTCGGAACGAAGCTTGCGCAATTCAGGACGATGTTCGATTCCACTCATAACACGTTCCAGCCTTTCTTGAAGCGCACTTTGAAGCCATAACGGCAAATCCATCGTTTATTCCCCCTCTGATCCTTTCTGAACCAAAACTCTTAGTTCCTATTATGAAGGAGTTTATAATTAACTTTAATGAGTTTTAAGGGTATTATTTCCGGTAGTTTTAAGGGTGTATTCTCTAATATTCCGAAATATTTGGAGGTATTATTTTGAAAAGACTATTTTATACTCTTCTCTTAACAATAGTTTTCTCTAATTTAATCCATCCTACTGCATTTGCAGCCGAAGTCAAATCATCAAGGTATGAACTTATTAATAAGTTTGGTGTTCGAGTATTGCACGATAAAGTAAATGATATGTACCAAATTCCAGATGGACCGAATCGGTTTACCATAATGTAGGGAATCCTGTAGATTGTAGATATTCTGCCCAATTTACATTCTCCAGATGTAACCAAAGCTGCAACTGGAAGGTCACCAATAAAAACTCTGACGGCGATGCTCAAGGAATTTGGACAGTTACGTTGTATTAAAGATTTTTACTAAATTGGAGTGTTGTTTTTGAAAATCTATAACCTTGGAATACTGTTGATAGCATTGGGAGGATTTGAGAAGATAATAATTTTTATATCGCTTGCTGAAACGGTTCACCATGATTATCAAGCTCTTAAAAATCTCACTCCTAGTATTATTTGGAGTATACCTAATTACACAATACTTACTGGAATTGTACTAATTTTAATAAATGTTATTTTGTTTTTGATAAGAAATATCAACAAAATCAATAGTAAATTCAATTCAGATAGAACTCCCCTTTGAATAGACATTAGATATCTAAAGAGTCGATGTCTTCAGGGGAGTTTTTTCAATTGAGCATTTTGCATTAACCTGAGTCCTAGCTAGACAAGGGTTTTTAAACACAAAAAAAGGACTTTACCCCAATACGAAGAAGTTTTCAAGTGTCCAAACCTAAAAAGTGAAGTCACTATGTATATACTCCAAGAAAGCCTATTTTCCTTTGAAAGACTTCAAAAAAACTGGCGGCCTGTTCCTCTTCCAACTATGGAATGGTACGTTAACATTGGTAAAGGAACTAGAACATAAGTTATAGCTACCGGGCGACTTGATACTGCGGATAAAACATCAAATGTCCTAGTTGACTTTGTTAATGCAGCAAACGAGACTGTATGTGTGAAAGCAGGAACATTACCATAAAAGTACTCGTTTTTTCTAGTTAATATAAATTAATATAACAGACTAATAAAATGTTATAAGGGGAAATTCCTTAAGCAATCAATCCATCATCAACGAATATCCCCCTCAGACTTTTCCAAACCAGTAAAGATTGAATCGTAATGATGCATTAAAAGTCGGGGAGGGGCAGTAAGAGCGGAAAAACAGTGCTTACTATAGCTTGTTTCCCGCTCAACAGCTTCTTCAGCTAATAAAGAGTTACCAAAAGGATGTAAACTCTTCCCATCCCCTCTACTCCCCACGCACCACGCGGAAGCCTTGATCCGGACCGAAGCCGCTAGCCTCGAACCTGCCACGGAAGGATATTTCATTGTTCTTGACGTCACCGATCCAACCGCCGCCCTTTACCACCCGAAAAGCACCGTTATCACTTTCCAAATTTTCTTCTCCATACCAGTTCCAGCACCATTCCCTTACATTACCTGACATATCATAAACCCCTAGCTCGTTAGGTTTCTTGCTGCCCACAGAGTGTGTTTTGTTTTTGTTGCTTTCTAAATTAGGCCAGTGCCAATCTCCGGATAGATATTCATCACCTGCATTTCTCCAATACCATGCCACCTCATCTGCATTATTGTTTCCACTATAGGTGTAGTTCTTACTCCTCTGACCTCCACTTGCTGCGTACTCCCACTCGATTTCTGTCGGCAAACGGTAACCATTGGCCCTCTCGTTAATCGTCACTGTCCATTTGATAGGATCGTGTTCGCTCTTATTATTTTGGTCTTTTTTATTCTTATTGATGTTGTAATAAGGTTGCAAGCCCTCTTTAATACTGCGTTGATTACAGTACTCAATAGCGTCATACCAGCTTACCATCTCCACCGGTAAATGATCGCCCTGGAATCCCGAAGGATTGCTTCCCATGACCTCCATCCATTCTTGCTGTGTTACTTCATATTTTCCAATATAAAAACTCGATAGTGTTGCATCTTTTCCATAGTAGTTGGAATTTTTATTTATAAAAGCCCCGCCCTGAATGAACACAAGGTTATCATTCTTTACTGGCATTGCCCTTTGTCCAAGCTTTTCCGGCGAACAAGCGCTGAGCACAAATATGATCACTGTTAAAAAGGTTATGAGTGGTTTTCTCATGGATAGCTCTCCTTTAAACGGACAAAAAAATGATAGCCGATACGGTTTAACAAATCGCTATGCTGAATTTTGTTGAAATATGTAAGGCCGCCGTCTAGAAGAACGACAGGCCTTCACAACATAAATAATCATTGGATTTTCCTAACATTCTAGAAACTGCCTGACGCCCGTAATTTTCCTACTTGATGTAGGCAGTCGCACATTTACCACACCGTTACGTTAGAGCTCCCGCTGCTTTGATATCCCTCTGTCGCTAATACCTGATAGGACCAGTTGCTTCCCAGATGCATTCCGTAATTTCTCCATGCATTCACGTGGTTGCTAAAGGTAATAGCGACGTTGTTTCCAGTTGGTCTTTTCGACTTCCTTACACTCCAGTACTGCTGAAAGGTTTGTGTGCCATCAATGGAAGGGGCATTGTATCGCATCGTCGTATATACATCATAAGTTCCTCCATCGCTAGTCACGGTGCCTTTATATGTTCCAGTTGGTCGATAAGTCCCCCAGTTGTCCACCACGTAGTATTCAATGAGGGCATTTCTCGTCCACCCATAGAGCGTCAAATACCCATTTCCTGACGGTGCCCAGACGCCAGCATTATAGTTAATTACCCTATTCGGCGAACCTGTATTCCAGCCTTTGCCGACAACAAAATTCCCCGTATTATACCATGTCACACTGTAATTTCCCCCGGATCCATTAACCGCATTTACGGTCCCTCCGCCATCCGTCCAGTTTTGCCAATAATCTGTCGCTGCATTTGAGATTGCTGCAAACATGCTGAAACTCATGGAAGCCGCAAGAACAGCTGTCAAGACTTTCCTTTTAAACTTAAACATAATAATACCTCCCAATTTTTAATGGTGATTACCTGCCCGCCCACACTGTTTGTCGCTTACTTCCCTTTGCCGCACCTAGCTTGTCCTAGGTTCAATTTATACCTCTTTTTTTACCTTTCACCTCCTTATTTAGAAAATTATAGGAGATAAATGAGTGCATAACTATTATAAAATTAAAGGTTTATTCTTGTTTTTTTTTACATATTTTAAATTCCTAATTACAGAAATCGAGATTGAAACTTTTAACTTCTGATTAACTCAACTTTCGCACCTAGAAAAATGACTTAAACCCTTGAGTGCGCAAGAAGAATTCAATAGATTTACTCGTATTGACAAAAAAACACCTTGCTTGTTTGGTATCATGGAAGTGTCTAATCAACCATACCAACAAGAAAGGTGTGTAACCCTATGTTACAACAACATTCCCTGTCTGAACAGTCTCACTTTCCCAAAATTTTTGCCAGTCTCCACATCGGAAAAACGTTACGACAAGCGGGTATTTCTAAATCTTTCGGTCTTTCAAGTCTAGCGATTTTCCAAATCGTGTTCTCTTTGGTCTTTGAGGGGAAAAACTGGTTTCGACTCCTGGAAAGTGATCGCGGAGCAGATCTTCCCGGCAAGGATGTTATCTACCGTTTTTTGAATCAGGCTTCTTTTGCTTGGCGGCGCTTTTTGCAGGCTTTGAGTCTTCGAATCGTGCACCATTTCGAATCGCTCATTTCGTCCCACCGGGTACGTGTGTTCATTATTGACGATTCCGTGCTCAGCCGAAATCGTAGCAGAAAAGCGGAACTCTTGGCACGTGTATTTGACCACTCCACAGGCAAATTCACCAAAGGTTACACTATGCTAACGCTAGGCTGGTCAGACGGATTTAGTTTTGCTCCGCTTGATTTTGTCATGCTGTCTTCCGCTAAATTAGCCAACCGTCTGTGCGAAATGGCTTCGAATCTTTCCAAACGCAGTAACGGCTACAAACGCCGGATGGAGGCCTTTTCTCGAAAGCCGGATGCTGTCGTAGCCTTGCTGGAACGAGCCTTACGTGGAGGATTCACCGCTGATTACGTGCTTATGGATAGCTGGTTTACGCAAGCTCCACTGCTTCGCGAGCTCACTGGCCAAGGTCTGCCCGTGATTGGCATGGTTAAAGAAATGAAACAACGCTATCTAGTTCAAGGCAAGCGAATGACACTGCGCGAGGTGTTTCAAAGCCTTCCTGCATCGAATGCCAAAGATATTAAAGGCTCGATCATCGTACACACCGCCTGCGGTCTACCCGTGAAGCTTGTGTTTGTCCGCAACCGGAATAAAAAACGGGAGTGGCTGGCGATTTTAAGTACAGATGTGACGCTTGATGCGACTGAAATCGTACGTATTTACGGTATGCGCTGGAGCATAGAGACCTTTTTCAAAGTCACCAAAAGCTACTTAAAACTGGGAACCGAATTCCAAGGCCGCTCCTTTGATCAGCTGATTAGCCACACCACGATTGTATTCAGCCGATATTTGGCGATGGAATACGAACGACGCCAATCGAGTGATGACCGAACATTGGGAGGACTCTTTTTCCTCTTTGCTGATGAGGTCCGCGATCTAGATTACCAGACTGCACTTCAGCAGCTCATGAGTTTATTTCTCGAAATGTCCCAGGCGAAAACAAAGAAGAACAAAACAGCTGTATTTTGTCAACTACAGGAATGGATCTCCGGTTTACCCAGCTATATTAAGGGTTTGTTTGGAGATTTGAGCTGCGAAAGTTGAGTGATTAAGTTCATAAAACAACCTTTTAAAGACCTTTATTCACTGTTGAAATCGCAAGAACGATACTATAATATTTTTACTTAAGCATTCGCGTTCCCAAGTAGGAAATTTTTTGGATTCCTGTAGAAAGAAGGAGAACTGGATATGGAGTTTGTCTTGTATTTCGTATTAATTTTGTTATTCACCAAAATAGCGGGAGATTTGTCGGTTCGACTCGGACAGCCTGCCGTGCTAGGAAAACTGGTGATCGGCATTGTTTTAGGACCCGCTGTTCTAGGTTGGATCCAGGGCGGAAGTTTTATTGAACAATTTGCAGAAATCGGTGTTCTCCTGCTGATGTTTATTGCAGGTCTTGAAACAGATTTAAATCAACTTAAACAAAACTGGAAGCCTGCCTTCGCAGTTGCTGTCGGCGGGGTTATATTACCGTTTGTAGGCGGTTATGGTGTAGGGGAGCTTTTCGGTCTGAATCACGGGCCAGCATTGTTTATGGGTGTTCTCTTTAGCGCTACTTCGGTTAGTATTTCAGTGCAGGTTCTAAAGGAAATGAACAAGCTAAATACACGTGAAGGCACGACAATACTAGGCGCTGCCGTTGTCGACGATGTCTTAGTTGTTATTCTTCTCGCTGTTCTGACCAGCTTTCTGGGCGCTGGAACTGGAGTTTCTCTAGGCGGATTAATCGGAAAAATGGCATTGTTTTTTGCCATTGTTCTTTTAGCGGGTTGGTCCATCGTTCCTAAAGCACTGCAGTGGCTATCCAAGCTGCGAGTTTCCGAGCCAGTCATAGCAATCGCACTAGTTCTCTGTTTTGCATTCGCTTATTTGGGGGAGCTGCTGGGGATGGCGGGAATTATCGGTTCTTTCGCAGCTGGTATTGCTATTTCTCAAACGCCATTTGGACATGAGGTGGAGAAAAAAGTCGAACCTATCGCTTACGCCGTTTTTGTACCGGTCTTTTTTGTGAGTATTGGTTTGAATGTTTCCTTTAAAGGGGTAGGGGAGCAAATCGGTTTTCTGATCGCCCTGACTTTAATGGCAGTACTAACAAAATTGCTGGGCGGTGCGCTAGGGGCAAAACTTACGGGGTTTAATAATAAGTCTTCACTCATTATCGGATCAGGCATGGTATCCAGGGGTGAAGTAGCCTTGATTATCGCCGCAACCGGCTTACAAACCGGCTTGCTCTTGCCTGAGTACTTTACATCAGTGATTATCGCAATCATTTTAACGACGTTAGTAGCACCACCGTTATTGAAAATTGTATTCAAAGAACCTGAAGCTGGAAAAAGCACATTATAGCTGTAATTTGGCGCTGACATTTCACAGCTGGAGTATTCCGGTACGTTGATCAATGAAAAAATAAGTGACAAGCGCTTGTTAACTGTTACAATGATTAGTATGTCTTTTATTAGCTTAAAATTTGAATTATTGGAGGCAACATCGTTGAACAAACATAATGCAGAATATTATATTTCTAAACTTGGACTGCTTCCTCATCCAGAGGGTGGGTATTATAAAAGAACATTTCAATCCGAAGAACAAACTTCAGATCAAGAATTATCCGTCGAATTTGAAGGGAAAAGAAGGCTTTATACAAGCATTTACTTTTTATTAGGTTCAGATGACGTCTCTCACTTCCATCGTTTGAAATCGGATGAATTATGGTATTACCACGCTGGAAGTCCTTTAACGGTCCATGTTATTGATGAACATGGAGTATATAAAGAATATAAATTAGGGATAGACTTGGAGAACGGAGAAGTCCCTCAAGTACTTGTTCCGAAAAACTCGATCTTTGGTTCATCAGTCAAGGATGAAGATACATTCTCTCTGGTAGGTTGTATGGTTTCACCTGGTTTTGAATTTCAGGATTTTGAATTATTTACACAGGATGAACTTCTGGCTAAATACCCGCAGCATCAAGATATTATCATGAAATTAGCCTACGATTTAATCCCAGTATAGTTGTAGGAGCTCGAGCGTATCCGAGCCCAATTGGAACACCTTCCGCTGAAGTACAGGTATGGTCTACCTGCTCGTTCGTTGGGAGGTGTTTTTTTGTGGGTATTCCTTTCCAAATTTCTAACGGTTGCCACAGTGGTTAATCGGTTGAAAAAGAGAACTTTGATGTTCTAACGGTTGTTATCCACGTTATTCGTGCCGAATTCATCGCAACATACTAATATTGTTGGATTAGCGGCATATACAACCGTTAGATTTCCAAATAGCAAATAATCCGCAAATTAACGATGATGGCAACCGTTAGAACTAAAGGTTTTTCCACTGCGGTCGGTCAACCGGATTAAATGACAGTATGTTGTCCGAAGGAAGTAATATTTGTTTTCTTTTCACAACATCACTACATGCCCCATCCACTAGAACAAAAAAGAAGCGGGATATATCCGCTCCAGAAAATCTAAATGCTAAATGCTGCTTGATCGTATTTCATCTTTGAAGTAAGCGGCAAACAGTCCTGACCCGTTTAGACCCTTAACGAGCCGCGGAACCCTCTTGCACCATAGTAGGATTCTGCTCCATTATGGTACATGAAGACAGTATCATAGCGACGATCGCAAAAAATAGCCCCGCCGAGTTTTCTAATGTGGTCGGGTGTTTTTACCCAGCTCGAAGTTTTCAAATCAAAGTTCCCCAGTTTTTGTAGCTCCCGGTATTGTTCTTCGGTTAAAAGCTCAATCCCCATGTCAGCCGCCATCTCCATCGCGCTATTTTCTGGTTTATGTTGTTTCCTGGACTCCAGCGCTTCACGGTCATAACAAACACTTCTGCGACCTTTGGGACTTTCCGCCGAACAATCGTAAAAAATGTATTCACCCGTATTGTTGTCATAAGCAACAACATCCGGTTCACCGCCAGTTCTCTCCATTTCGTGGAGCGACCACAGCTTTTTAGAATCAGCCTCGAGCTTTACTTGTACGTTGGCCCATTCAAGACCTTGATGACGGTTCACGTTTTTCTCAAAACGGGCTTTCAATATCTGTAGCAGCTCTTCACGCTGTTCCGGCGATAACTCATCGCTATTGCTAGCATTACTTTTCGCCATGTTTATTCCTCCCTTCAAATATACTATAAACAATTTGCATCAGATATACTCTTTAATATTCCCATTTAGAATTTTATCACCCATGACTACGCCCTCTACTGAGAACTTCGCCTTCCTTTCAGATCACGGAACAAGGACTTTCGATGATAATCATTGGATAGTATGCCTTTTAACAAAACTATCTCCAATCTGATCCGCTCATTAACCAATCTTTAATCCTTATCTCTCTATTATCGATAGTCCTATACAGCATTTGGGGTGTCCATTCCCAAAAGTAATTCCCATTAGCCAAAATTAAAGCTTACAGCCACTCCCCAAAACCAACGTCAAATAGCTTGGCTCCGCCTGGTAATTGAATTAATATTTCATTTTCACTATTAATTCTTTTCCTTAATCCCCGACAAATACCACTTCTCTATATCGTCTCTGTATTAAGTGTAAATCCTTCGATGACGGCATCTTCGTCAACCTCAATCAGGATACATCGTCTCCCTTGATAATTCACCTGTTTCACATACTTTAAATCCTGCGGGCTGATCGAAATCGTGGCGACCTTCGTATCGATCTTAATCGATTTTGACGTAAACTTGGGCATGACACTATTTGCCTTCAATTCATAATGCTTATCATCAACAATCGTTTCAAACGCCCGTTCTACTTTTTCCGTCGTTACGTTCTCCACACCACTTACCGTTAATACTTGCTCCACATCTTTATAATCCAGCTTCGCAGGTTCTTCCTGATCCTCATGGGTCTCAATCACCCGGTGGATTTCCTCATACACATGAGCAAGGGTGGTCGCGTCCACTTGTTCGCCAGCCACTTCCTTCACAATATCCTCGAAGATGGCTCTCTCCTCGCGTGCCGTCACAGATCTTTCAGCATTCAAAACCTGTTCGATAAAATGTGGATTCGGTTCATTCGCTTTTCCCGTACAATACAGAATGCGATTTACATCGGAATAACCGTCCGTCACACTGGGATAAAAAAAACCTTGCTCCGGCGTACTCAGCTTAATGATCGGGTCTACATTAACATTGTACTTAAATTCTCTCTCCACATAATCAAACAACAGAGTTTTCCTCTGTTGCTCCGTGGAATTCACACTGCATAAAATGAACGGATGCGCGAACACTTCATTCTTCTCGCTCTCCTCGGTTTCATAATTCCTGTCCTTGGACGGCTGGTAGTATTGTCCACGAACGAACGTGATTACCGTATCCCGTTCATATTTGGTATCCGCCAGCATTTTATCCACTAACAACAGCATAAAATCCTGCCATTCCTCCGGATCACCAGTCACCAGAGCCTGATGAAGCAGCACCCGCGTCGGCTCCTCCACTTCCTCCTCCTGAAACTTCAACTCGAACAACTTCTGATCCAACTCACCCGTCAGCAGTTTCTTAAAATTAGCCATATGCAGCTCCTGCTTCTCTCTGTCCAACAGAGCAAATGGCAGTCGCTCCCAATGATAAATTTCGTTACTTTCCTTCATAATATACACATTAAGAATATCGTAAATACTCAACAAATCGTGATCCAGCTTAAATTGCTTGCGTATATGCGCGATTTCTTTCTTCATCATGGCTCGTTATACCACTCCCTAAGAAGTAAATTGATCTTATCAGTATAAACGAAATAAAAATTCTTCGCTAAGGTCATGACTCCTTTTTGGAGTACTTCAGGGTTACTGGCTGTTTTCAACCTCAGTCCAACTGCCCCCACGGAAAACTCTGTAGTCCCCATATCGTTCCGTATCATATAGATCCTAGCACCATTCCCAAACATCACTAATCATATCATAGAGCCCCCATGGATTAGGAAGCAGTCTTCCAACCTGTTGAGCTGAGCCATTTGAGTTTCCCGATACCATGCAATCTTATCAATTCTTTCATACCGATATCCCTACCATAATCAAGTTTATACTCATTACCAACGCTATCCCTGCTCATATTCAATTTGTCTCTTGATACCAGTGTGCTCATCCCTCTAACTTTTTGTACTTGGAATTATTATAATATACACATCTAAAATTCAATGCATTAACGTTAAAAACACCTAGAAACGGCCTACTGTTCCAACTACCACAGTTGCCTTTTTCGAGGTGTTCTTGAATTTCGTGCCCTCTATATTTAATTCTGAGCACAGATTATTGTTTTCCTGCCATCCATTTATTTCCGCAATTCATACACCCATTTTCAATATCTCTTCTTCCAATAAACCCACATAGTAGAGAAATTGGCAATGAGAAAAAGGTGAATAAGAATATCACACCAGGCATACCGATACTTTCACTTCCAAATAATGAGAATACTATCCCTAAAACGATCCCTATGCCAATAATAGATAATAACACCTTAAACATTAACCCAAAGCTATAACCTCTCTCATTCGCTACAACTTGAGTTGATTTACACTTTCTACATACAACGCTATTTCCACCTTGTTTAAAATGACTGGTTTGATGTGATTGTTTCGCTGTCGTGCTCATGATGACCTCCAAAAGTAGTTTGAAAATTCATTTATAAGATTTGCTCTGATCAAAACCAGAATAACTAATTGGAGGTCAATTTTAACCATTTCGCTGTCCATGTTTCTGCATGCAGCATCTCTTCTGGTCTGCCTTCGAATACAATATGTCCTCCTTGTTTTCCTCCTCCTGGACCCAGTTCGATGACCCAGTCGCTCGCCGCTATAAAGTCTAGATTATGTTCGATGATGATCACGGAGTTGCCTCTGTTTACAAGCGTTTGAAATACGTCTAGCAGTTTTCCATTATCTTTCGTATGCAGTCCTAAGGATGGCTCGTCCAATAGGTAGATTTGGCCTTCTTTTTGCAAGTGGCTGGCGAGTTTTAGACGTTGGATTTCTCCTCCGCTTAACGAGCTTGTCGTCTGGCCTAGGGTTAGGTACCCTAATCCTACGTCTTTTAGCGTGCTCACTCTTTTGATGATCTTGGGCATTTGAAAATAGGTCATCGCCTCATCGATCGTTAAACCTAAAATTTCTACAATATTTTTATCCTGATACCGGTGTGACAGGGCCTCGTCTGAATATCTCGTACCAGCACATGCTTCACAAGGGATCGTCACCGGATCTGCAAATGCAACGTCTGGCGTGATTACTCCTTTTCCTACGCAGACAGAACATGCTCCTAAGGAATTAAAGCTGAACAAACCTGCGGGTTGTCCTGTTTCCTTCGAAAATATGGAGCGAATATCATCCATGATTCCCATATAGGTAGCTAGTGTCGAACGACTAGAAACTCCTATACTGCCTTGCCCTACCATGATCGTTTCTGGATAACTTTCCGCAAATGCTTCCAGCATTAAGGAGCTTTTACCTGATCCAGATACGCCACATATAGCGACCAGGACATTTTTAGGAATGTTTACGCTTATATTTTTTAAGTTATTGTGAGTTGCATTTTTTATAGTAAAATGATCTCTGATATCTCTCGGATTTTTGTTTATGTTGAGGCTGTAGTTGAGGTTGGTTGCAGCAGGAGAGTTGTGTAGTCCTTCTAATTTTCCTTGATAGACTACTTCTCCTCCATGTACTCCTGCTCCTGGCCCCATCTCAATGATTTCATCCGCGGCTTTAATGACGGACAGATCATGTTCAATAACGATGACCGTATTATGTTGTTCTTTTATACTTTGCAGCATCTGTATTAACATATCCACTTCTTCTGGATGAAGTCCTGCACTGGGTTCGTCGAATATGTATGTGATATTGTTCAGACTGCTCCCTAAATGACGAGCGATTTTTACTCTTTGCGCTTCGCCGCCGGACAGAGTCCCCATTTTTCTGGAAAGGCTCAAATAACCTAATCCCATGTCCACGAGTTGTTGGATCAATGGAATCGCTTGGATCGCAATCGATTCCCCCATAGGGCCCTTGATGCTCTTTAGTTCCTCAAGTAATTCTGTCAGCTCCATTTGGTCGTATTCTGCTATATTTACACCGTTTATTCTACATTCCAACACTTTGGGGTTCAGACCCGAACCTTGGCAGGTTGGGCACAATGCATGTGTGGATACAGCCAAGACATCGTCTTGGGATACTTCCTTAAGCTTAGTGACATCTCTATGGATATAGAGCCGCGTAAATCTGGGCAATAGCCCGTCCCATTCATGGGGTTGAGGCCCGTTCTTCGTGTGAAACGGCGCAAAGACTTTTTCACCTTCCGGGGGTCCATACAGCAGCAGGCGACGTTCTTCTTCGGAATAGTCCTTAATGGGTTTATCCGGATCGAATAATCCGCCGGTCATCATCCATCTGCCTTGCCAACCGGACGGTGATAATGGCCTAAATTTCACAGCATAATCTCGAAGCGACTTATCGTAATCGATCATCTTATTTAAGTCGGGTGTAATGACCTCCCCAAATCCACCACATTGCGGACATCTGCCAAAGGAGCTTTGACTTGAAAAATCACTAGCAGAACCTACGGCTGGCTTTCCTATTCTGGAGAACAAAAGTCTAATCAATGGATGAATATCCATAAAGGTGCCGACGGTTGAGCGGGAATTCCCCCCTATAGGCCTTTGTTCCACAACGACAACCGGGCTTAAATTTTGCATCAGATCGGCTTGGGGTCTTTCATACCGTGGCATTTGATTTCTGACATAGAGGGGATAGTTCAAGGTCATTTGTCTTCTGCTTTCCGTTGCTAATGTATCGAATACAACAGAACTTTTGCCCGAGCCTGAAAGACCCGTAAATACGATGATTTTTTCTTTGGGTATGTTTAAATCTATATTTTTCAGATTATTCTCTTTAAGCCCTCTTAAAATGATCTCATCTTTTATTTCTGACATTGTACCATCCCTTCTATGCCGTATATAATTCACAGATGGTCCTTCTGATCAGGATTCACTTCCATACTCTTTTCAAAGTTATCGAGCAGTGCCCGCACTTCATCCGTTGACTTGGTGCTCATCATTTGATGTCTTAATTCACTAGCCCCGCGGAAGCCTTTGACATATACTTTGAAGAAACGCTGAAGCCCTGACATGGCACGCGGTAGCTCTTCGATATATTGATCATGAAGATCAAGGTGCAGCTTTAGAAGGTCCAGATATTCTTTCGAGCTATGCTCTTTTGGGTCTTTTTCAAAAGCAAACGGATTGCTGAATATTCCCCGCCCAATCATAATGCCATCTACACCGTATTGCTCCGCAAGCTTTAGCCCTGTTTCACGATCAGGAATATCTCCGTTAATGGTTAGAAGGGTATTTGGCGCCACTTCATCACGTAATGCTTTAATTTCTGGAATCAGCTCCCAATGCGCATCCACTTGACTCATTTCCTTTCTTGTTCGCAAATGAATAGAAAGGTTCGCAATATCCTGTTTTAATACATGCGTTAGCCACCCCTGCCACTCGTCGATCTCCTCGTATCCAAGTCTTGTTTTTACACTTACAGGAAGTCCTCCCGCTTTTGCGGCTTGGATAATTTCTGCTGCGACATCGGGGCGCAGAATCAGTCCGCTCCCCTTCCCTCTCGATGCCACATTGGGAACAGGGCAGCCCATATTGATATCTATCCCTTTAAATCCGAGCTTTGCCATCCCGATACTCATTTGCCGGAAATATTCAGGTTTATCCCCCCAAATATGGGCAACCATAGGCTGTTCATCTTCTGTAAACATCAAACGTCCACGCACACTTTTGTGCCCATCGGGGTGACAATAACTCTCCGTGTTTGCGAACTCTGTAAAAAATACATCAGGTCTGCCCGCCTTGCTCACCACATGACGAAACACAACATCGGTCACATCTTCCATGGGAGCAAGCACGAAAAAGGGCCTGGGCAGATCACTCCAGAAATTTTTTATCAAATCAAACTCAAATCCTCTCTATATAAATACGAGATCAAACTCTCGTCCATTATTCTTAGTTCAATTGTTCCACATCCCTTACACTTATAACATGTCTCATCACTTATGAGCAACCAAATGTGCTCGGGGATATTAGCTTCATCATGAACCGTGCTACAGCTGGGAATTTGGCTTTTCATATGGTATGTATTTTTTAACATTGACTCGATCTCAACTTATCGTTTATAGTACCTACGTGCTTCAATGCGAAAAAGCCTAAAAGCATAAAAATAAAGGACGGATGGGGACACATATCTTCAACCGAAACCTCATATATAAGGAGCTCCAGCATGATGGAACGACGGCTTAGTTTTTTACAAAGTATGATTCTTATCGTTTTCATTCTTGCATTTCTGTTTGTTTCGATCTTTATATTCAAGGCAGAGCCTCATATCCCGCTTCTGGGTGCAACGATCGGCACTGCCGCCATATTACACTTATACGGAGTTTCCTGGAGGAAGCTTGAATCCTCTATCATTCAAGGCATACAATCCGCGATTATGCCGATCTTGATTCTTTCGCTTATTGGAATATTAATTGCCGTTTGGATGATGAGTGGAACCGTGCCGACCATCCTGTATTATGGACTGGATTATATTGAACCGCATTATTTTGCAGTGAGCGCGTTATATGTCACCATCATTGTATCGATATTCACCGGCAGCTCGTTCACCACAGTCAGCACGGTCGGTGTGGCCTTGATGGGCATTGCCATGACAACGGGAATTTCACTTCCTCTGGCAGCGGGGGCCATTGTCTCAGGCGCCTGTTTTGGGGATAAAATGTCTCCGCTGTCCGATACGACGAATTTTGCACCTGCAGTGGCTGGCATCTCATTATTTACCCATATTCGTAATATGATGTATACAACGGTGCCCGCGTTAATTATCACAACGATATTATTTCTTCTAATCCCGACAACCGGGTCTATTGATTTGAGCTCTATTCAGTCCATCAAGGAATCATTGCAAAATGGGTTTCATCTTCACTGGTTAACGCTGCTGTCACCCCTTGCGGTCATTGTATGTTCCGCAAAGCGTATACCGATCCTTCCCACATTAATTGTAGGCATTGTTACTGGACTTTTGATAACAGCATTTGTTCAACAGCAAGCCTCGATAGGCAGCTGGTTCAGTGTGATGCAGGGCGGTTACAAGAGTGCCATCGTGAATGAGACTGTAGCTGAGATCGTGAACCGGGGCGGCCTGCAATCGATGATGTGGTCGGTGTCCCTGATCCTGATTGCTTTATCATTAGGTGGATTGCTGCAGCACTGTGGAGTCATCGAAGCCTTGTTCCGTAAATGGATTGAGCCGCTAAAACGGCGCAGCAGCATTGTTCTTATGACGGGCGCATCATCGATCGCCGTTAACGGCATGACAGGGGAGCAGTATTTATCTATTCTGCTGCCGGGCCAAATGTTTAAGGATGAGTATACCCGTAGACAAATTCCGGCCAAAACCCTGTCACGAACCTTGGAGGATTGCGGAACACTCGTCAACCCTCTGATTCCATGGGGCGTCAGCGGAGCTTTTTTCGCTGCGACCCTTGGAGTTCCGGTTCTTGAATATGCCCCATTCGCTGCATTCCTATGGTTAAGTCCGATATTCACTTTCGGCTTTGCCTTGATTCCGCGATTACAGCAAAACTCGCTGGGAACAAGTAAGTGATGCCAACAAAACTCCCCCCCTGCTGGAACAGAATAACAAGAAAGAGGGTGCTTGATGACAAGCCCCTCTTTCTTGTTACTGATTTAATTGTCCTTCTGTTCAGGTATTCACTCCCATAATGCCTGATTTAAAGCTCCCTATAGGCTGGCTGCATGAACTCCGGGGTAGAAGATTGATCCACCACCGGGGGTTCAACATATGGCGACTGAACTGACGCTTGGGTTTGATCGTACAATGGCATTGTCGGCTGTGCTTTTTGATAGGGCTCATTTACAAACATGATTCTACGCTGAACTTGCATAAGCCCATTCACGACGCGAAGCGCGATCCAAAAAAGTACAACTCCCACGCCTACGTAAAACATATATTGCTGATTATAGGTCCAATCGATATGAAAATAACTGAACAAACTATGTTCCAAAATATCCAGCTGCATTTCATTCATCAAAATGATATGCACAACGGGAAGGGCAATCAATCCAAGTCCTAGTGAAATCGCAGTAACCATAATAACAAAGAACACGATGCCTGTTACAAATCTCAAGATGACGAGCAGCAGATTTCGGATAAATAGTTCGCCGTCAAAGCCTCTCACCATTCGCATAAACCAGTTCGGCCCAGCAGCGGACTGTTGATTGTTCGTATACGAAGCAGTCATAGCCGGCAAGCCTAAAATTTGTCTAATTATGCTTTGTTCAAATTTCACAATCCCATCCAAAAGCTTAGCTACTCCAAAAAACATGGGTATTCCGATAAATATGGGAGTTAACCCAATGGAAAGAGCGAGCCCCGTTATCGCTACAGTAAAATAAATAATTCCTAACGGGAGAGCTAGCAATAAATAGAGGATCGTTGCATAGGTTTTTGGATTAAAAAGCACCCAATTCACTTTCCCTGTCGGCATTTTGGCATTCACTTCAGTTGCCTTCATATCAAACACTTCCTTTAGATTCATAAGTTCACGTTCTAAATTATGAATCCTATTATAACCGCCTTATTCGCCTGTCATAACCGTCTTAGGGAGTGTCCGAACCTAGTCTTTAGGCTAGGATCTATATCTGATTATTAGAATCGATATCTTTTCATCTGTCTTTGCGAACCGTCAACGCCACTGACTCCACATATGTGGAGTGCTCCGTTAGAATAACCTAAAATGTGGCTGTATTCACCCTTTAAACAAGAACGAAGTAGTCAAAAATAAATATACTTAAACATTACATCGTTTCAACAAATAGGTATGTTATTATAATTTTATACATTTGTAACAGGGAGAGATTTAGAATTGAATAATAACTTGAGTATCGCAAAGGAAGCATTAAATAACTACTCAATAACATGTAGATCAATTGACTTTATTGGACAGAGTGCAAATATTATCTATAAAATAACTGACCTAGAAAACAACTGCTATAGTCTCCGCTTACATCTATCAAACAGCGAAACCATCGAAAGTTATTGGACTAAACAAGAAGTAATTCGCTCAGAAATGGTTTGGCTTCACTCCTTAACTTTGGATACAGATTTAACTCTACCTTCACCAATAAAGAATATTCACGGGGAATTCATTACTGATGTAAACAGCACAAAATGCACTTTACTAAAATGGGTGGAAGGTGAGCAGAAACCATTCATTACTACATTAGATGATGCTGGATACGTAGGCGAGATGATCGGTAAATTACATAGACAATCATCGGATTGGAACCCCCCCAATTTATTTGAACGTCCTACATTTGATGGCTCTCGAATATTGCAATCACTTGAAAAGCTTAAAGAGCAGTCTAATGCAGG
This sequence comes from Paenibacillus lentus, assembly GCF_003931855.1. Classification (NCBI taxonomy): domain Bacteria; kingdom Bacillati; phylum Bacillota; class Bacilli; order Caryophanales; family Paenibacillaceae; genus Paenibacillus; species Paenibacillus lentus. The sequence goes on from NZ_CP034248.1 coordinate 5,157,471, forward strand.
ATTGCTTAAAGTAGGTGATAATGAGCTACTTCAAAATGCAGGTCAACGTGTAATTAATATGATGAACTCTATCGAGAGAACATCCGGCAATTGGGGCATGATTCATGCGGATTTGATTCCAAGTAATTTTGTATTTCATGGTAAAGAAACGAGACCTATCGATTTTGGTGCTTGTGGCTTTGGCTTTTATTTATTTGATCTTGGCTGGACTTTTTCATATATTCATCCTTCATTCAGAAACCAGTTACTTAAATCATATTCTAAATATTATTTGTTACCAGAAAACCATATTGAACTATTAGAAGGATTTTTTATTGCAGGACAACTTGAAACAATGAATTTTTGGCTGGGGCTACCAGACTCTCATGAATGGTTACCAGACCATATTAGTAAATTAGCCAATAGAGAAATTAATTGCTATGTCAAGAATGAATCGTTTCTTTTCAATGGTATACCTTATTGGGAATAAAATTTTCTTACATTGTTAAACTGTGCTGAAGAATACCCTGATTTATACACTGGATTGCACACAAAAAAGCATCTTCAGCAGCAGTGGCTGTAGATGCAACAATGGCATGGCTATATGGTTCTGGCGGCGAGCGCTGTCGCCGCCTCTTGACGAGGCGCCAAATGAAAATTCATTTACGAAACATAATGAATCAATACAACAAACGATAGGATGGTTAAGAAAATAATCATGGCTGTATCCTTAAAGGAATCCTTAACTCGAATATGTGAAAGGGTGCCGCCTACACCTGTAATAGCAAATATAAGCGCACCTGCCGCTGCAAAAGTTGAAGCCCAATATCCAACAATTAAAAGTGCTGCTCCTGCTAATTCAACAATCCCAGTTACAAATCGAAACCATTGGGGCAATCTCAAATGATTAAATGCTTCCACATGTATTTTGATACCCGTAACTTTTCCAAATCCTGCAAATAGAAACATCATTACAAGGATTCCTTGAAAGATATAAGTTAATATTTCCACGACACGTCTCACTTCCTTCTTCAATTTCGTGTTACTATACGTTACTTAGATAAAGCCCTGCGTACCATTGGTGCTACTTTGTTCGCCAGTAGATCCATTGCTTTTTCCACCCGAGATAATGGCTTACCACCCAGATCGAATTGTCCCATGAAGCGTGAATGCCCGAATAGCTCATGCTGATGCAAGATTTTCTCAGCCAATTCCTCTGCACTACCGACTGCCAAGATTTGTCCTGCTGCTCTCTGAGGCATCAATTCCTCTTCCGTCGTTCGAAATTGTTGGCCACGCTCCTTTAAGAAGTATCCAAAGTATTGATTATAGTGTGAAACAAATTCGGTAATCGCTTGTTCTCCAGTTTCCGCGATATACGAATGCCCCGACACTGAAACTCTTAGCTTGCTTAGATCATGACCTGCTTCTCTTGCAGCTTGCCAATAAAGGTCTACTAATGGCTTGGTGGATTCTGGACGACCGCTTAGCAAGCCAAGTGCCATATTTACTCCAAGTCTTCCTGCGCGAACGGCACTTGCAGGTGTGCCTCCCACCCCAATCCAGAGAGGAAGTTTCTTCTGAACGGGTCGAGGTGCTATTTGTGCATTTTGAAGAGAAGAACGAAACTTTCCTTGCCAGCTAACAACTTCCCGCTCTTGCAATTTCATAAACAGATGCAGCTTTTCATCAAACAATTCATCATAGTCATCTAGACTTTCTCCAAAGAGTGAGAATGATTCTAAAAATGCCCCACGACCTACAATAATTTCAGTTCGTCCGTTAGATAATAAATCAAGCGTTGCAAAATCTTCATAGACACGTACCGGATCCGCTGTGCTAATTACGGATAAGGTACTGGTTAGTTTAATATTTTTCGTCTCGCGTGCAATCGCTGCCAGCAGCATACCATAAGATGATGTTACAAAATCCAGACGATGATGTTCGCCAACACCAAATATATCGAGGCCTGCTTCATCCGCCATTTTTGCCACTTGAATTATAGCCTCGACTCTGGATTGTGCGTTAGGGCTATTTCCACTGGCATCAGGTATTCGTTCTCCTAATGAATATACTCCGAATTCAAATTCGACCATCTTCTTACCTCCTAGTCAATTTAAAAATTGTGCTCCCGAATTAAGATTTTCTCAACCCAACAGCTTTCGCTTATGCAACACTTGTAGTAAAATCAATGTAACAATTTGGATAACTATAAGCAATCAACAGTATTTCAGATCTATCGCTTAACCAACATAATGGTAAAAATGTCAAATAAACAGGTGAGAATATTATGGATAAACAAATCGATCCCCGTATTCTTCGCACTCGTAAGCTCATTATGGACGCATTTATTGAGTTAACTAAGAAAAAAGATTTTAATGACATCACAATCGGGGATATTGCATCTGCTGCAACGGTTAATCGCGCAACATTCTATAATCATTTCATGGATAAATATGACTTGCTTGAAAAAGTGTTAAGTGAAAGCGTGATGAGAGAAGTCCTTCAAGAAGTAAGTATGCATGAGGTCATTAACGAAGAGACGATCATATCGATTTTCACCTCGATTATTAAGTTCCACACATCGGTTGGCAACCAGTGTCAGCGAAGTTATAAAGCTTTTACCCCCCAAATAGAAGCGATCTTTAAAAAGGAGCTTCAAGCCTTTTTTTCAGAGTGGGCGCAAAGACAATGGTCTAACCAAAATCGAATAGAAATCGAGACTTTTGCGGTAATGTTAAGCTGGTCACTTTATGGGGCTGCAATGTATTGGATGCAAAACCGCATGACAAAACCAGAGGATTACGTAAAGCAAGTATTGCATAACATAAAAAGCATCTACAGCAGCGGTGGCTGAAGATGCAATTAAGCTAATGATAATATGGTCTGGTTACAACCTGCAAACATTTAGGGCACTCTATGCCTGTAAATAGCTTGCTCCAAAAAACCATAATTTCCACCACCAATCTCCTCAAGAAAAATACATTCAGGCAAAATTGGCAAAATTTTTTTTAATTCTTTATCGCCTCACACGTTTTTACCTTCACACTAATTTTTGTAATATAATCTTTTTCCTCTTTAGATGCAATCGAGTGCAGTAAATACTCCTCATAAATATCACCATCTAACGCCAACTGCTCCTGTTCTAAATAAGTGAGTAGCGTATGATAGGTCTTTGTCTGTAAGATTTCATCATAAGGTCCTTGATGATAAATGACCGCATAGTGTCCAGCTGGTTTGATTCTCGCTGACGGGTCATCTAGTCGACAAAATAGGTAGCTTAGATCTCCAGACTCCTTATTTAGAAAATCTTCTTTTGAATACACAATACCGTATGCGGCTGTACTTTTAACCCCAAGCTTTTTTAAAAATGGCGTAGATTGCTCGTAAAGTTCCTCCATTGATAACGACCAATCTATTTTATCGTCGCTATACACAACAGGTTCGGCTGGTAACTGCTTTATCAATACTTCTCCAAATGGGACTTCCTCCAGCTCTTTGGTCAGGGCAATCGCTCGGTCCAGGAAAAATTGTATGTCCTGCAATTTGTGGATTTCCCTTGCCACTTTTTCTTGATGTTCCATTGCTAATTGTTGTAAAGCTTGGACGTTAGGCGCGTCAAAATACGTTTTGAGTTCTTTAATCGGTACCTCAACTGCACGAAGCGATTGAATCGCTACAAATTGGTCGAACTGCTCAAATGTGTAGTAGCGATAGCCATTATCAAAAGTACCTGCAGGCTTAAATAAATCGATTTTATCGTAATAAAGCAACGTATCTTTATTGATTTCAAGTAACTTGGCAAATTCGCCTGTCGAATATGTTTTTTTGAATATATTTTTCATTTCTATTCACTTCTTTCTTTACTCTAGAGTTACTCCATACCTTATACTAATCCTTGCGAACATAACACGAAAACATAAATGAGACAAGCAATTACTAAGGTGTTGAACGCACTTATGTGGATGAGGAAGAGTGCCATGGGGTACTTTAATCAGTTTAAGAGAAAGGTTTTTTAGAAATGACAAAACAAAATGAACAAATTACATTAGCCCCTGTACCGCAGGAAGAGCTAGCAATATTTAAGGAAGAATTACAAGAGGCATTTATGAAAGGGTTACAAGATAGTTTTCAAGAAGCAGAGGACCCAACAGAAATGGGACCAATCCCCTCTGATGAAGATTTCGAGCATTCGCTCACTGCAAAAGATTCGGTTGTGCGTCAAATTGTACTAAATGGCGAAAGAATCGGTGGCGTCGTATTAAAAATTAATCCTGACACACAGCGAAACGAAGTGGACTTCCTGTGTATTAAGGCTAGTGCACACGGCAAAGGTCTTGGCACTAAAGCATGGGAAGCGATAGAAGCAGCATTCCCAGAGACGGAGGTTTGGGAGCTGCACACACCGCATTTTGAAAAGCGTAATATTCATTTTTACGTTAATAAATGCGGCTTTAAAATTGTCGAGTTTTATCACCAAGGCAACCCGGAGCCGAATGTTGAAGGCGAAGAGCCGGATTCAGATGAAGAATATGAGTTTTTCCGTTTTGAAAAGGTCATGGCGAAAGTGAGCAGTGAATCATAATGCAAGGGAAAATCCCACAGCTTTGGATTTTGATGAATCGCAGTCGAATGGCGAAGGGGCAATTAGTCCTTTTATTTTTTATAAGTATCGTAGAGGTGGCAGCTGGACTAGCTGTGCCACTACTAACAATGAAGCTTATTAATCAAATTTCAGATACTGGTTTTGTATTCACGTCGCTCTTACCAGTCATTGGCGTTTTAATTGTACAGGCGATGCTGAGTGCCGTTACATTTTATATGATGCGTCGTTTAGGTGAAAAAGTTGTCGCGAATTTACGAACAGAAGTATGGGAGCATATGCTGCATTTACGTATATCATATTACGATGCACATGAATCAGGCGAAACGATGAGTCGCATTACGCAGGATACAAATGTCGTAAAAGAATTTGTGACTGAGCAGTTCGTAGCTTTTGTTTCAGGGATTTTTGCGATTCTCGGTGCCGTCGTTGTTTTACTGTGGATTGATTGGAAAATGACGCTACTACTACTTATTGCTGTCCCACTGACGATTTTTGTGACGTATCCGTTAGGGGAAAAAATGTATGCCATCTCGAAGGACAATCAAGATGAGCTAGCCGGGTTCGGTGGACGCTTAGGGCGTATTTTATCAAACATTCGCCTTGTGAAAGCCTCACAAACCGAGCAGCAAGAGCTAGCAGGCGGAAAAGAACAAATTCACCAACTGTACAAGTACGGGTTAAAAGAAGCGAAAATTGTTGCGATTCTTTCACCACTTATGACGTTGCTCGTGATGGTTGTTCTTATTGCAATTTTTGGCTACGGTGGTTCACAGGTGGCTTCAGGTGCAATTAGTTCTGGCGAGCTTGTGGCAATCATGATTTATTTAGTGCAGATTATAATGCCATTTACACAAATGGCGACGTTCTTCACCGATTTGCAAAAAACACTTGGTGCGACAGAGCGGATTGTTGAAGCACTCAATGAGAAGCGTGAAGTACAAGACGGGAAACCAGTATCGGCCACACCACTACCTATCCACTTCCAAAACGTATCGTTTAAATATAATGAAAAGTACGTACTAAATGACATGACATTTACGTTAGAACCGAATGAAACGACTGCCTTTGTTAGCCGAAGTGGTGGTGGGAAAACAACGATGTTCTCCCTTATTGAACGATTTTATGACGTGACAGCAGGTGCGATACTGTATGGTAACGAAAACATTGAGCAATTTAACTTAACAGAGTGGCGTGGGCTGTTTGGCTATGTAAGTCAAAATGCACCGTTATTAAATGGAACGATTCGTGACAACGTCATGTATGGGACGAATGGAGCAAGTGAACAAGAGGTACTTGCCGCATTAAAAGCAGCCTATTCCTACGATTTTGTCATGCAGCTGGACAAACGCCTCGATACAGAGGTTGGTGAAGGAGGTATTAAGCTTTCAGGGGGTCAAAAACAGCGTATTGCAATTGCTCGCGCGATTTTACGAAATCCGAGAATCTTATTACTTGATGAGGCGACAACGAACTTAGATAACGAATCAGAGCGTGAAGTGCAGCTTGCCCTTCAAGCGTTAACAAAAAACCGGATGACAATCATCATCGCCCATCGATTATCCACAATTACAAGTGCAGACCAAATCCTTGTCTTTGAAGAAGGACGCCTGTCAGGTCAAGGCACACATGAAGCATTACAAAAAACACATCCGTATTATCAACAGCTTTGGCATAATGGTCGTTTGACTGAAGATTAGACTAAAGGATGCAAAAAGGTTTCTAGTAAGTTACTTTCGTGTTCTCTTTGAAAATAAAGACATTAAAATAGCTAATGAACTGGAAGTGGGACAGAACAAAATCCCACTTCCTAAATCTTAATAAATTTACATATTCAATCAGCCTCTAAATGCAACATTCCATAAAAGAATGCTATTCAACAATATGGCTCGGAATCCGTTCTTCGTAATTTATTATACTAACTCCAACAAAGCGACCGCTTCACAATGCACCGTATGCGGGCAACAATCCCTTTATCACGCTTTCTGTTATAGTGACAAGAAACCGCAATAAATAAGGCTTTTTTTTAAACCCTTATGTTTTATTATCATAGATTATCGGCTTTTAACATCAAGTTTCACATCAATTTCACATCAATTAATAAACTTACACTTCGACTTCTTCCTCGTCCATTTCATAGTATGTGATCGTACCATCTTCATATTCAATAGCTCTAAGAATGTAACCTTCTTCACCAACTAGTGGACAAACCAGTTCCCATCCCTCCGATGAAAGTTCATTCAAGACCTCAACTAATGTCGCGTCTTCTCCATAGGTTCTGGTAAGATCAGAACATTCAAATTCCCAACACTTTTCGAATTTCACATCCACGTTATACGTTACAATTCGTATAAGTGTAGCATGCTGCCTATATCTAATTTCATCCACAATCTCTTTCATGCCCATAAATCAATCCCTCGTTTCTACTCATTCAATGTATTTACTCTTCAAAACTATATCCTCATTGCAATTTACGTATTCCCTAGGAAAAAGGGGATAAAGGGGAATTAAAACGAAATCCCTTGCTATATAAGGCTTTACAGGTATTTCTTTTTCCCGTATTTACTTCTGATTAAGTCGGGGATTAAGGATCGGATCTAATTTTGTTTTCGTATGATTATTTTTATTCGTGGCTATCATGTGTAATATCACACATCCAAGGGGCGGCGATGAGTATGAATAAAACACATGAGCCATATAATCCAGGCTTGAGTGAAGAGGCTTGGGAAAAACTACATGCCTTAATGGCTCGTCTCTCCATTAAATATTCAGACCGAGTAAATAAGGACGCTGCACTTGAAGCCTTACCGCGAAAAGAATCGGAAGTAAAGAAAAGCCCACAGACCATATAGGTTAGTGGGCTTTATACGAGCAGATTTACACGAATTAAAAAGAGGCCCGGGTAAGCCCAGTCCCCTTTATTTGTTACCTTAATTATATAACCAGATGGCGCTAAAGTCAATCAGTTTCTTTCTTGATTCGATAATAAGTTAGGTTTGGAAATGCCTTTAATCCATACCCCCAAAAGTCTCCATTTGATCGAGAATAGAACTTCGGTTTTATTTCTATGTAAGATTGATACCCCTTCGCTCTACTTATTATCTTACGAGCTATTGGATACACAATAAGATCAGTAAGTTGATTGCCGTTTTCGTTATTAACCTTTGGAATAAACTCCAAGTCTGTTATACAACTCTTAAACTCTGAACTCGATATATTTTCATTACCAAACTCCATTAATCTTTTGAATACTTTGTACAGTCTTTCGTTATCAGCATCTTCTCTTGATTCAGCTACAAGCAATGCCTTATTTCTACTTCCTTTAAAATAGAAGTAAAGTCGCTCCATAACAAATTCTAAAGTTAATACATAAGGATTTTCAGGAGCTGCATAAGTTCTTAGATGGTCTGATTTATTTATTCCGGCTGCAATTATTTTATAATCAAGACCACTTACGAATCCTGTTACATCATCCAAAAAGCGAATTCTAGTCTCGGGATCCCTTAGTATATTAAATAGCCCTCTCTGTTTTCTTATATCTACTGAATGAAGTATCACATTTCGATGTTTCCAATATTTATACTTAATACCGTCAATTGTAGGGTTAACTATATTGTAATAGTAATCCTTTTCAAAGATAACACCACCTAGAGCAAACACAGGAAACTGACGATCAATATGCTGCATGCTATGGTCTCCAGACTCATCTAAGAACACTAAGTGAGTATGCATCTTGTCACCCCGAAAAAAATGATAGTTCTATCCTACCATATTTTTCATTGTATTAATATAACAATTGGCTGATGCCCGGATCTTATAAAACAAAAAAAGCCCCACCATAAAGGTAAGACATATACTGATAGTCTCAGATTACGAAAGTACGCTAAACCCCAATTTGACGCCATTAATTGCCATGTATAAAATGGCGGGAGTTTGTCTATATTTATAACTTGGAAAAGTGGAGCCAGCTTGCTATTGATGTACCTAATAGTACTTAGGGAAATTTTGGAGCCGGGAGGCCGCGCTATGATTGGGCTCTTGGACAAGCATCTACACCGCTACCCCCCCATTTCTACACTGCTACCCCCCTTTTTTTTGTACCAGATTAAATTTGAGGACACCTCTACACTCTAAGTTTTTCTAAGTTTTGTAGTGATGAAAAGAATACTGTCCGCTTTGTGGACAGCATCGGGAGAGAACTAAGAATATCATGCCTGTTATCAGTCCGCTTACAGTCCGCTTTCGGTTTCAAAATCGTGATAAAGCCCGTAGTTACATACGGTTGTGGTGGTTCGTTTGCAGTCCGTTTCTTTGATAAAGTCAACAAATATGTTATAATATACATAGGAAATTTAGAGGTTTGGCCGCTGTAAACCGTAACGTTCTCCGTTTTGGAGAATTATCAGGAGCAGCGTCTAAACCTCTTTTTATTTCAACGAATCTGTATTTTCGGATGCGTTCCATAGGAAAGGTGCGCGGCATATTCTCACAGTCCAAAATTGGACTCATTTCATCAACCGGCGCAAAATTGCGCTCGTTGGCCAATAGGAGCGTTTCCACCAATCTGCCCCCTTATTGCTCGTGTCTTTGCCCATCACTCTGCCCCTATCCCGATAGACACTATAAGCCGCAATGGTTAGCGGCTTTCCCTTCATTGCCCCTCACATTTTTACTCAGCGCAAAATTGTGCTCAGTGGTGGTCAACTTGTTCATAAGTACGTTCCCTTTTTTCGGATTGTACTCGAACTGTCTTGAATATCCATCTGTAAACTCCACTAACATATCAAGCGATGAAACTCCTAAATCGAACATCGATGTTCGATCTGAAAAACGTTCATACACGCGAATGAATCTATTAACATGTTGAGGACGGTTCGCCACACAGCACCTTTTCCCCGGATTTGGGGAATACTACTAATGACGATAGAGACACGCCACCAGAGCGCCGAGAGCGGCTGTTTTAGCGACTTTGTAGCCGACTTGGTATAAATACATGGTAAGCGAGTGCGAGACCTTAAAACGCGATGTAGAACACCCTATAATAAGGTTGTCATCAAATTGAGGGGAACCTTTGGATCGGATACCCTAGCCTCGTTCGTTGGTATGGGTTGACTGCTCAAAATTGAGCCGTGAAAATTCTTCGCTGCATCAAACCCCAGATTTGGGGAATGATAATTGAGTTTGTTTTGTAAAGCAATGTAGCAACTTGCCAGGGACTTCTTTTCTAACATGGTGGATCGCCATATAAGAAATTATGAGAACGCATTTTTCCGTTTTCAGAATACTTGGCCACAAAGCATCTTTGACGACCTACTTTCAAAGTATATCGTCCTGGTGGTTATTCTGCTGGTTGCGAGCTCCATACGATCCGCATGGTAACTGGCCTTGTTGCTGGTTGTTCTGTTGGTTACCTCGCTGGTTATCACGTTGATAAATCCGTGAACTGGTAAATTTGCCCATACTCATTTTATGCGTACTTCGCCCCCTCTCTCAAACGTCAGTTTTGATCTTACTCAGTTTTGAGTAATAGCCGAGTAAAAAGCCAGTACTGGAGCTGTCGGTCTTTTTTGAACGATAGCGGAGTGTCTTCATGACGTTTATACGGATTTTCAGAGGATCAAGACTTTATTCCGCTTTTGGAAGAAAGACAGAGGGTAGCGCAAGCTGCGCCATCCCGATTAATGTATACATAAACCCTTATTTATTCCGCTGCATGGTGACATAAATGCTCATGTAGTATCCAACCCCCGTCAAGTTGACGGGTACTGAATCCATTTCTGGACTGAGTAAAGCGAATTTTCTGAGGCCTTAAAAAGAACAAAAGGACTGCTCAAAATTGAGTCGTCCAAACTATGGACTGCAACGGATAAGATGTTAGTCAAAAAAAGACTAACTTCAAAGTAGTTACCGACAAACCGTCGAGTACTGACGGATCGTGAATTTCAAGGTTCGTTGTAATTTGCGAGAAATGATTATTAGAACCCTCAAATATGAGTTTTCCGCATCCGCATTCCATACGCAAATTGCGGACGGTGTATGAATGTACTTCCGAAATTCTGAACCACAAAAAGGCATCCCCAACTTACGGATACCCTTATCCTTAATCGTAGCACGTTCCACGGTTCAAGTTATACGAGCTTTGCAACACCCAGCAACCTTTACCGACTTGGTAGGGGTTGCTGAACTTTCAGCGCCCCTTGACTTTACAAGCGTGTAAAAAAGTACAGTTGTAAGATCACAGCTATTAGCCAAAAAAAGACTAACAGCGTCGTTGCTTTCGTCGTTGCTTTCGTCGTTGCCTTCGTCAGCTGCTCGATCCTGGCGCTATGCGTTGTTGACGATGATTCAACCTTTCTTGCTGTTGCTCTCGTCATCGTGGCCATACTCTATTTAGGCGCCGGGCAAACCTCTAATAAAGAGTATTGCTTTACAAATAGAGGGCGCCCCTAAAATGTCCTACCCTCTGAACCGAAAATTCGGCTGAGTGGATCTCGCGTACTAAATTTTCAGTAAGCGCCATTTATATAACCGTAAAACGTTTTGCACTTGTAATACCAATATTTGTTAAACGGAAAATTCCGTTCAGTGTTGTTATACGGTGCTCACTTTATCGCATTAACGCAACCTACATATGTACAAAATTCATATTTTGACTACATATCTGTAATGTCCCTATAGGACAACGAACCCGCACCATTCTAAGGCTCTCCGCAAAATGCGGGGAAGCACCATCTTGTGCTCGCCTCGGTAAAAGCCTCAAAGTTGCACTATTTTGACGTTTCAAGGGCTTTTCCACCTTCAAAATCGACTTTATATTGGTTTCCGAAAAAAGAGAAACCATCCCAGGATCAGATTCACCAAAACGGTAAAACTACCCCGATTATTGGTCAGTCATTTTTGGACAACCAATATTTTGTATACTCACTCGCCCCAAACTTGGGGTTAGTTGCGGACATTTTTGTCTTCTTCTCCGTAAAGGGGTGGGTGCCTCTTTGTAACATTCCGATCCGGAAGGCTAGAGGTTCGGATATGGCGATTCGCCATGTCTGCTACTCGCAACAATTTTGTTGTTAGTGAGGACGTTCCCCCGTTTTGGTATATCTGTTTCTCTTTTTCCCGATTTCAAATCGGAAAATTCAATCTTGCCGAATTCAGCCAAGTCCAAGGAGAAGCCAATATAGACCATCTTTCTTTATATGCGTGTAAATGTTAGTTATTTGCCTATCATACGGTTTTCGTACGAAGCTGCCAAAAAAAGAAAGGAGCCAGGTTCACCGAATTAATCGGCATACCTAGCCCCATGTTCACCTTAACCCTTTCTTCCCTTCCAGTACATCCCCTTACGCTTCAGCGTGGCCATTAATCGGCGATTAAATAGCGAGGGTTGTTCTAGTACGTGATCGGGCAGATCAAACCATATAGCCTTAGCAGGGAGCTCGAGCTCGTCCTGGATGTTGGAAACCATATGCACTACCTTATGAAGCGGAAATGATTCTATTGTTGTCATTCCGCCACCGTGATCAAATCTAACATGGATGTTATAGAATCCATCGGCGTTAGCTTCAGCAACAACATATTTTCCAGCCGGGAACCGCTCAAAGGGGTTATGCTCCTTCAAGTCATATGTGTTAAATGTCGCCGTGCTCATTCGTATATTAACCTCGATCCGCCCGACGCTATTTCTTCTTCTAATCTACTGGCAAGCCTGGCGGCAATTTCATCAATATCAGACTCCTGTCTCACGTGCATGCCCCCCTCAACGGATACAGTAGGTGTTAGGGTTACATAGTTCTGGATCGACTTCATTTCTGCTAGCTCACGCATCGTTTTGAGGTCTTCGCTGCTGATATCCACTTTATCCTCAATCTTGCCTATTTTGTTCACTTTGTCGATGTTCTTTATACCCTCGCCTGGCAACATCCCCGCGCCTCCGAATGCTCCAAGACTATTGGCCATGTTAGCCTGCTTCGCTATCTGGTCTTGCGCTCTCTTGTTGGCACGATCGTTTAGGAATGCCGTTTCCTTCTGGGCTCTTTCCTGGGCTTTGATACCCGCCATTGCATAGGCCGCATCCTTCTGTGCGCCAGCAAATTCAGCGATTTTACCCGCTACATCTTCCATATTGAACTTGGCTTGAATTTCATAGCTAGAGCCAGTCACTTTATTAATAAGTTCTAGCACCGCATTAATCCCAGATATGATGCCATTTATCACAGCATCATAGATTTTTCCGATGCTACCAGCCCACCATTCAAAAGGCTTCATCATCCACTCGACCAACTGCCAGAAATAAGCTGGGATCGTATCAAAGAAATTTAGAATGCCGTTCCACGCTTTGTATAAAGCTACCGCAAACTTATCATTAGTATTCCATAGGTGTATAAGCCACGTTATAAGCCCTATTACAGCCGTTACAACCAGGAATATGACATTAGCCTTCATAACCGCATTCAAGCCAGCCCATGCCACCTTAAGCCCCTGTGTGACCGCTATTTGAGCAAACATAGCTAGCGTCTGTACCGTTGTCGCTGCCGCAGCTGCTCCTTGGGCAATTGCGTTCATCATCACAACGGATTTCATAACTACAAACGCCCCCACCACTCCATACACTATAGGAGCTATATATGGCCAGTTCGTTGAGAAGAAGTTATACACCGCTAGGGAGGCGTCAAACAGCCAAGTAAGCCCCTCTATAGCCTTCTGGATACCTACGGCCAACATATCAAAGTACGGTTGCATTTGTCCTGACTGAAATGCCTGGTTTATCCTTTCGATCGTCGGCACCAGGGATTGTAACGCGCTATTTCCCGCATTGGCCAAATTGAATTTAAAGGTGTTCATAATGGATTGCCATTTTGCGGCTGGTGAATCTAACATCTTCTCAAACGCTTCTTGCGTCATGTTTTGTTGGTCTAGCAACTTATTCATACCAGCAATGAATCCCGTAATATTGCCATCCATACCCGCTAGTCGCGCCTCGCTGTCTTTCAGTAAGGTTCGGGACATGTTGAACCTTTCGGCAATGGATGTGTAATCACCAGACATGAGTTCCTTCAGGGAAAAAGCCGCTCCTTCCAATCCTTCTGCTGGATTCAGCTTCGATAGACGCATTGTCAGCAAATTAAGCTCTCCTAACTGCTTCGGATCCATCGTATTAGACATGAAGGACATTGTCCCTTTTAGTGCTGCATTGACGTCTTGGCCGTATTTTAGCGCCATCTTGGTAGCTTCTCCATAAATTGCTTGGCCTAAATCTTGGTTTCCAGCTCTAGCCGCGAATGCATCGGTCATTTGTTGCTGATTCATTGCACCGCCGACAGTAGAACCAAATAATTGTTTTGCTCCTGATAAGGAGAGGTATGCTGCCGCCATGCCTTTTACACTCCGTAGGAGCCCATTACTCGAATCAACCCCGCGCCTCATAGATTGATTGAATCTTTCTTGTTCTCGAGTAGATTGTTCAATTGATTTTCTTATTTCCGCTTCTGCTGAAACAATCTTGCTTTTAGCTGCTGCTAACTGCTTGTCAATAGCAGTGTTTCTCTCTGTTACACTCTGCATCCTTTGCATAGTGGAAATCATCATATTCATGCTGCTAGTAATGTTTTTCAGCGGTCTACTCATTGCGTCAAACATTTTCAAAGTAGATGCTACAGTTGCCATAGCATTACCTCCTGATCCGTGAGGACGTGAACCTTCTGGACGTTAGCATTAGTTAGCAATTCGTTTTTGATCATATACATTTCCCCTTGTTCGTTTCTGATTTGCACCTTATCATTTACTAGCATTTACTAGCATTTTTTCACCCTTTTTATCCGAACATTTCCGAACATTCTCGCACCCTTTTTATCTGAGTATTTCTTATCATCCTATGACCAATTAGCCATGATCCATAGGCCTATCGGCAGCTCTCTCTCGGGCGGTTTCTCGCATTTCTTCGTTGCAACGTTTTTGCGTTGCGTTGCATCATTGCGTTGCCCCTTTTATGTGAGCATTTGCAAGCATTTCTGCAACGTTTTTATCTGAGTAATTCCGAGTAATTCCGAGTAATCTTTGCGTGCATCTCACAACCGTCAAGTTGACGGGCATGAACCACAGCACCCCTTTTTATGTTAGGGTTTGCTAGGTAGCTTGCACCCCTTTTGTGTGCACCCAGGCATGCCTATTTTCGCAATGGAAACCCGGATTTCCATTTAAACCGCCCCTTTTTATGCAAGCATTTGCAAGCATTGTTTTGTGTGCACTACCTACGCGCGCGAATGTCTAGTTTGATCAAAATCGGAACTTGAATTCCGTTTTCAACAGTGCACTACCTACACGCGCGCGAATGTCTAGTTTTGTTAGGTTCTCTTTTAAGAAAAGGCAGCAAGGTTTCCCCTGCCGCCATCCGTTTAAGCTTCTGGAACGCCGTCACGTTCACCCTCATATTTGTATGCCCAGTCAGGGACTTCGCCACGATAAAATGCTGAGTCGAACTCCGCATAGGTTGGAAGAATACCAATATTCCCTTCGCCATCATGAAGCACTTCGCGAATATCAAAGCTTAGGGATCGGTATGAATTTCTATTTCCGGTTCTCAATTCCGCTCGTTCCAATTCGTTATCAAGCGCCGTAAGCTCCGCATTCACCTCTGTGTGAGCCTTTTTAAGTTGCAACAACATATTAGCCCGGTTTCTACGCATTTCCTCTAGCACGTCATCAATGACGCCCTTAAGCTCGCGTGCTCTTGCCTCTGCGCCTTCTCTGGCCTTTCTCACTAGTGGCGCCAACTGCTCGTTTTTGGACTGTTCAATCCTGGTTACCCGCTCGCTAGTAAATTCAATACCCTTTTCTAGCTCCGCAAGTTCTGTATCAACCTTCTTAAAGTCCGAATAACTGTATTGTTTCGTGCCTTTCGTGTCTTGATCAACCATATCCATGCGTTTTTGTGATAGCTTGTAATGCTGCTCTTTTAGGCTGTGAAGTTCTTCCCTCGCTACTCTTAGCCTATCTTCAAATTCCTTTGCGGCTACTTCATATTCTCTCAGTTCTTTAATCGACATTAGTATCTTCCTTCCCCTAAATATCTACTTTCCTTACCAAAAAAAAGCTCTTGTTTTTGTATTGCTTCAGCTTCTTCTCTAGCTTGTTTGCGCATTTCCTCAAACATTTTTTCTAAATCCATTTTCTTATCTGTGTTGTTCTCCATTAATAAAAACTCCCTTCTTCCCTCGTCTGAAATCTCCTGTAATCGTTATTCCTGCATAGGAGCCTTTTCCATTAGCCCCTGCCAAAAGCTAAAGTCATCCAGCGGCTCCGGTTCATCTAGCTGTCTCCGCTCCTTTTTAGGCTTCCGATCCTCTAGGATGAACTCATACCGCAAATTGATACTTGCCATGAGACTATCTAATTCTTCTGGCTTCTTTCTCTCATATTCGTACATTATGAGTCTGATTAACTTGTCCAGCGTACGAACCCTTGTCCTGTCTGTTTTAATGGTTACTTTGCTGTCGTCCATGCAGATTTCAAAGGTTTTCAGCTTCTTCAAATCAGATCACCCCTAGGGCAAAGTAGATGCTCAAAAAGATCACGTACCTACAATTACTTATACATTTGATAATCATCCAGAATCACCTTATTGCAATGCAACTGCAATGCAAGTGCATACGTTTTGTTGTTCACTTTCCTATATGCCCGCGCGCTAACCATTGCCACACCTCCATTAATCCCCGCCCCTTGCTGTTCGCAGTGCCGTTCTTTATCCGTTCCAGGTTGACGATCCAATGGCTAAAGAATGCTTTTATGTCACGGGTTTACCTTCAATTAGGGGTGTTCTCGGTAGGGCTTATGTGGTGTTCTGAGTTAACACATCAGCCCGTTTAAAATACTGGGTTTTACTAGGATGCACGCACACAATGTGATGGTCGGTGTACGTCGTATGGGTCTCTTTAAGCTTGTGAACTGCTATCTTTCTTTTATATACATTTCAATTTCAACTTTCTTCAACAATTCATCAAAGGTACGGATTTCATACTTTTGGTTATAAAACTCAACTGTCGTCAAAATGGGGACAGCTCAAAGTTGAGCCGCGTGCCCTTCCCATATTCACCACCCCCTTTTCTTCGTAATAAATGCCATGTACTTATTAGCTTGCTGTACTGCAATATCAAAAGGAACTTTATTCACAATGGATCTGATTGAAATAGAATGTCCCTTCCCAGGCTGCCATGTTTCACGCCATGCGCTCCATTTACCACCTTTGATCATGATAAATACATGGCTGTTGCTGTTGTACTGCGCCTCGTACGCCTCACCTGAGATTAGAGGAAGGAACCCGGCCTTTTTTGCCTTCTTATCCATTCTCTCTATCTCGTTCAAACGAATGATTTCATTTGCTGTTGGCATGGTATCCTTCCTCTCGATCATTTATTTGTATTTATCCTCTGAAAAAGGGGATATAGGGGATTAATACCGAAATTCCTTGGCTTGACCAAGTTTATAGGTTTTACTTATTCCAGAAATAAGTTCGGAATAATTCGGGTATTAAATGCTCATGCAATCTCACTTGATTGATTCAGTTCAATTAATCGTTTTGGTCTCCCTCGGCCTGGTATTGTTTTCACAGTAATGAGGCCGTTATCTTGCATTTTCTTTACTGCACTTTGGAGCTCATCACTCTTAACCGTCCCCTTGAATAAATCGTTAATATCAGTAAGGCTTAGCCCCTCTGGTTGCCCCTTCAGCCTAGTCAATATTTTGCTAATTATAGGATCGTTGGTAAGCTCCTGTTCGCCAAAGATGAACACCACCGATTTATAGCAATAATCCCATAATGCTAACGCTGCCCTTAGATGTTCTATCCGGACAATGTTCGATAGGTCTAGTAGGGCGTAGATGCAAGCCAAACGCATCACGTAGGGAATAACCCGACTTGTGGAAGCTCCAATGATACCAGTCGCATCACGCTGTAAAGGTTCATAAATGCGTTCCCATAGCTGATTTGCGGCTTCGTCACGCTCCATAGGAAACGGATCGCCATTATCATCAAGCGGCATTCCATTCATGGCATAGTCACAGGCTTCTTTGATCCTGTTAACGATAGGCTCAACGTCTAACTTGTGGAATTCACCACCGCTGGGTAATGATTTGGATTGCTGAACATACAGCCACAAGAAGCGATTCACAAAGCCGTTATGAATCTCATTCCCTGTTAATAGCTTCCTTAGTTCCTCGGGCGTGATATGACCCAATATGGAGATATGTGACCTTGATGCTTGCATAGGATTTTTAGTTAGCGTCCTAAGCTCTCCGCTTCCGTCCCAGGCATTTCTAATAATCGCCGATAGAGTATTGCCCTCCCGGCGTAATACGTTAAGTACGGATCCAAATTCACTTTCTATGACTAGTAAACGCTTATCTTCAACCCCTGGATCAGTAATTACATCCTCATATTCCCCCGTGGGTCTCTTATCTTTCCCCTTGCCTTCCATAACTGGCCTGGATTCTATTACCTGATCCCTTACTGAATAAATAAGCCCTTCGCCGCTGGACAGCCCTGATTTCTTGCGTATATTGAATTCCACATCTACGGCATTCATAAGCTTTAGTACTGGATCAAGGGACGTTCCCTTTTTCCCCCGGAAAGTAGCCCCGACCAACACGGCAAAGAGTCTCATATGGTGTTTGCCGCCTGATACAACAAAGTGAGCACTGTCACCGATCATGTTTCCGTACATAGTAAGAAAATTAATAAGTACAGCTGCTGGATCAGCTTCTGTATGAGGATCAATGAACCTGACAATTTCACCAGCCAACCCATATAGTGCAGCTTCTCCCAATTTGCCATCAAATTCCGGTCTAGGATTGAAAATAAAGTCGAACTCAGTCTCGTCAAATTCCCCAGGCTGTGGTATATTATTATTAAGCTTTCTACTATTGGACGGATTATTATATTGCACCACAACACCCTCTAAAGCTTTACTTATAGTTCGTTCCCGGTAGTCATCACGGTTCCATTTATCACGCATTAACCCACTGTCCCTGAACAAACGGTCAATTTGTTCGGGATTTTTTGTGTAAAAAGCAAGCATGTTACATAGGGCTTGTTCGGCTTCGCTTTGACTGTTGTATGCACTCCACTTGCCGGAGTATAGTATTTCAAACCTTGCCCCGTTTTTTGCCTTCTTAGCGAGCCTAAGTACCGTTTCATCCTCTAGGTTCGGCTCTTTAACAGGTTCGACTTCATGAAGAGGTGTTTGTGCTGGAAACAGATGATTATATAAGTTAATAAGTTCTGGCTGCCTTTCCTCGATATGTGACGGTGTTCCGTTCACATGGTCTCCTGTAAATACAATGAACCTCAGTTCGTCGTATATTTCTATGTTGCGTGTCCTACTTCGTTCTCCCGGTTTACTACCCCGTATAACGATATGAATGCCTTCACCGCTCTGGCTACGTTCCGTATAGCTATCGAACCTTGAGATAATATCCCTCGCCTCATCATCTAGCCTTCCATTTTTGACACAACCGTCAATGTCAATCACCACAATTGAATGATCAGATTGATTTTTTGTAAGCACAAAACCTATCCCGGAATATGCCTTGTTGTCCCTAAATGCTGTTATTACTTCCTCGAAGGTTGACCAGGTTGACGGATCGTTTACAGAAGCGTGCTGACCTGTTGAAGAGTATGGAACTTTTGTTGGCTTCGCTCCCGGCCTGCGCTGTTCCAGTTTCCACAACACCCATTGGGGGATGTCTTTTAGCTCAGACGGTATCTTTTCAAATAGCATCAAATCACCGCCTAAGCTTGGCTTACTTGCGCATACTCTCCACGCAGCCAAGTCTCGATTACATCCCGATGGAATAGAATCCGCCCCCGAACCCTCGTATGTGGAATTTGCCCCTCTCTTGCCATCGCGTAAACCGTAGTTTGAGATACACCGATCAATTCTGCGGCTTCAGTTACTGTTAATGTGATACGTTTCATTTATTCCACCACCTCACTAATATTTTCAACATTGAACAATGTCTTTTCCTTTGAGCCAAAGTGTTTTATGAGAATTTTTGCTATGA
This sequence comes from Paenibacillus lentus, assembly GCF_003931855.1. Lineage (NCBI taxonomy): Bacteria > Bacillati > Bacillota > Bacilli > Caryophanales > Paenibacillaceae > Paenibacillus > Paenibacillus lentus. The sequence goes on from NZ_CP034248.1 coordinate 5,177,107, forward strand.
CCTTGTGCAAGTCTTCCCATGCTCTATCTGACATGCCAGGAGGCTTTATAGCTGTACGTCCAGCGTCCCTCATGCACTAGTCGCCTCACTTTCCTCTCTGACAGTTTTAAATAGCGTCTGAGTTAATTCACTCGCCTTTTCAGAAGAGCCTCTTAATTCATCTAATACGTGCCGCATTAAATGAGACAATAGCCTTACCTGTCTGTGGTGTTCCCTATAGTAAAATTGTTGTTCCCCCCTAAACACCGCAGTGTCCATGCCTTCGCGCAAGTGCCCAAATTCAATTTCTATATCTGATAAAGTCTCGACGGCCGCCTCAATAAAATTCGCAGTATTATCCAATTCAGAAGCAATTTCTTGCAAGTGATTTTTCATAATCTTTAACCTCCGAAATATTATTTTGTTCTCGAAAGAGATAGAGTTGTTCACTTACGGTCGACAAGCTACATGAAAAGCAAATTTGTCATTCCATAACCCAACAGAACCCCGACTAGGAATACAGCTGAAAACAACACAGCGTCTTTTTGTTCCTTTCTCACAGTGGCCTTCCCCTTCCGTTATTCCTTCTTGCCTAGCGCAACGATCCAAGAGCCAGTTTCGTCTAACCAATGATCCCGGAGAGGATAACCATCTTTGATATGTTTCAGAATCGTATCGAATTGAAGAACCAATTCCACACTGTCATTACATGGATCTAAATGAATCGTTATGCCTTCTTCCCGTTCCCGGATCGTATCAGCTGCCATTTTAATTTTTCCAAGAATATAATGAAACATTTCCATGTCATGGTTGAACAGGTTTGAAAGGATTGTTCCCACAACTGGAGTAAGCTCCTGTTCTACATCAAAATCAGTCATATTACCCTCTTCGGCCTTGTCCAATACTTCAAGACATTCATGGATCGGCAGAACACCTAGGTTCTCCTGTAAGTACTCCGCATAAGTCATTTTTTCCATTATTCATTCCATCCTCTCTTAAATTAATAAATTGAACCCCGGTAAGCATCGGCAGCTTCATTTAGTGTGACAAAATCAAACGATCGGTACATTGCCCTTACGAGCTCTTTGGTTAATGTCTCGTCCCACTTCATCTTCTCGGCTGCAAGGATCGCATAGCCTAAGCAGGATTGATTGTTCCACTCCTGTTCTGCTTGTCCTTCTTGCAGTCCCGCAAGGTATGCGTCTTTAATCATGGTGCCCACTGTGTCCAGAAGCTGGATCATATCCGAAGTCATACCATCGGGAAAGTGCTTCTTCTCTAGTCGGATACGGTTTTCAAGAATTGTGTAGTCTATATTGCTCATTCGTTTCACCTCACTCATATCATTTTGTTTTAAATTCCCACCAAATTGTTCAGTAGTCTGATCAATTTGATAAAACAAAGATACCAAATGATATTGTATATGTCAATACAAACTGTTGAATGTATAGAGCAAATTGTTTATACTTTAAAGCAAAATAACAATATAAGGTGGTAAATAATGATAAAGTGCAATTTGGCAGTTTTGTTAGCTGAAAGAGGAATGAACATTTCTGAATTGTCTGAAAGAACGGGGCTATCTAGAAATACGCTAAGCGCACTTCAAAACAATACGGGGAAAGGAATTCAATTCGATACAATGGATGCGATTTGTAAGCTACTCGATGTTCTCCCAGGTGAATTATTCACATACGCAGATGTGGGCTTTAAATATGTTTTTACCCACCCAAACAAACAACAAATTAAAACAGATGCTAAGGGAACAAGGGTATTATATGCGGTTAAATATTCTGGTTTTTACGAGGTAGAGATTTTTTATAACGAAAAGATAATTACAATGCTAGGTCTATTGAACACTGATGACTATCCTGAACGTACACAAGTTGTTTTTTCGGTTAAAGATAAATCCCGTCTTGAGAAGATTCCCTTGATTTTTAGACAAGAAATTTTTAACAATATCACTGATCTTGCGTTAAACGAAATAAACGTTTCATATGACCTACCGATCAAAATAGATAGAAGTTCTATAGAAATAAAGTTCTTGGATGATGAGTTCATAAGAAAAGAAATTAAAGATTTTATCAATTCTCAAGATGGTGAATTAGACGAATTCCTAGAAAAAATATAATGTCTATAATTAATCCCCGACTTAATCAGAAGTAAATACGGGAAAAAGAAATACCTGTAAAGCCTTATATAGCAAGGGATTTCGTTTTAATTCCCCTTTATCCCCTTTTTCCTAGGGAATACACATTTAAATGAAAAGGAGTGAATGAAATGGCCAATATCCAAAAACGTGGTGAAAACTCATGGTTCTTCACTGTATACACAGGTAAAGGGCCTAATGGAAAGTACGGACGTAAAACAAGGACGATCACGATTACTGATGAAGCATTACTAAAAACTACAAAGAAGCTTCAAAACTATTTAGAAGACGAATACTCCAAGTTTCGCCAAGAAGTTGAAGCCGGGGAATATATCGCACCACAGCGTATGACATTTGTTTCTTGCATAATAAAAGTGCCTAATATTGCAGCGTAAAAATGCCGAACTTTGATGCAAAAAAAGAGACACTTGTCAGCATCCCATTATCATCCTATCGTTATGTTTGCGACAACGTAGCGAGAGGAGAAATGAAAGGATGTTGAAAATGCCTCAACAAGACTATATCAGATTTCTACGCGAAGTAGAAGGCTGTTCTGTAAATGAAATAGCTGAACGTGTGGGGGTTCATTGGCGAACAGCAAAAAAATATGCCGATCAAACTAACTGGAATGTATCTGTGGCCAAACGAAAAAGTAGAAGTCCAGTCATGGGGGCATTTATGGAGATTGTCGATACGTGGTTGGAAGAGGACCGCTTGCTCCCCCGAAAGCAACGTCATACAGGTGTACGCATTTTTCAAAGGTTACGTGACGAACATCAATTTACAGGCGGACAACGTACAGTGCTAGCCTATGTGCAGAAACGAAAGAGTGAAATGGAACTGGAACGTGCCAAAACGTATGAACGACTAGAACATCCGCCTGGAGAGGCTCAAGTCGACTTTACGACCCTTGAGGTAAGCCAAGGGCACCATATGCTTACATATAAACTTCTGGTGATGTCTTTCCCGCATAGCAACGCTGCATTCGTTTATCCGACACCGGCGGAAAATCAGGAATGCTTCTTAGAAGCGATGAAGCAATGCTTCGAACAGATGGGCGGTGTTCCTCAGCGGATATGGTTCGACAACCTGTCTGCCGCCGTCGTGCATATCGAGAAAGGAGGCGAGCGGCAATTAACCGAAGGCTTTCTGCGATTCTGTGCCCATTACCGGTTTGAAGCTGTCTTCTGCAATCCGTATAGCGGTCATGAAAAGGGGCATGTGGAAAATAAATGCGGCTACTCTAAGAGGAACTGGGCCGTCCCCATTCCCATCTATGAAAACCATGAACAACTTGTCGCGTATTTCGCTGAGCAGGCAACTCAAGATCACCAGCGTAAGCATTATGCTCAAAACCGCCGAATCGCTGATCTGTGGGAGGATGACCGACGTAAGCTCCTTACATTGCCGGAGCATGGATTTGATGCTTTTCGCTTGGCTGCTGCGGTAGTCAATAAGTACGGGGAAATTCGGATTGAAGATACGACGATTCCGTTACTAGGAATGGTTGCGCCAGGTAGCGAGGTGCTGATCCAAACGTTCTGGGATCGTCTGGTTATCCTGAACGGTCACCACCAGAAGATTCGGGAGGTGCCTAGACCTTACACGGGACGAACGGCGGACGTTCCGTGGTCGAAAGTATTTAGCGGATGGTTGAGAAAACCGCGCAGTGTTACACATTCGCAGTTCCTTCGCATGCTGCCGGAGACACTGCACGTGTATGTGACGGTGAAGGATCTGGCTGAGCGAAAAGAGCGCCTTCAGGCGCTGTTGCACTGGAGCGATGTGTACACCATAGAACAGATCCAAGAGGCAATCGCTTTGCTAGGCCAGGATGCGGCAGTTTCCCGCGTCACGGGTATCCTTGGTATGAAATATGGAAGCCGAGACTTGCCCATTACGTGGGAGGAGAAGCTGTCGCCCCCGGGAACTCGTTTGGAGGGCTCTCTTGAGCGCTACGACCAGCTTGTGGGGGTGAGCTAACATGCCAACAGAATTAGCCAATTTATGTCGGCAGCTACGATTGGCCCATGTCATGGACTATGTATCGCTTCAACAAAATGAAGAGATTCGAAGCATTGTGGAACAGATTCTAAGTGCGGAACTGGACGGACGCCGCCGTGCCAAGCTGGGAAAGCTCGTCCAGCAGGCAGGATTTCCGCATATTAAGACCTTTGAGGGGTATGCCTATGACCATATCACTTTTCCGAACGGCAGCAGTCCAGAGAAAATTCAGGGATTGGAATGGTTAGAGCGCAAGGAGAATTTACTCTTAATGGGTGCCGTAGGCACAGGCAAGACGCATATGGCAACGGCATTGGGTGTGGAGGCTTGTCGCCGTGGCAATGCGGTGCAGTTCTACCGAGCCTCCGATTTAGTTGCCATGCTTCAGGAGAAATTTACGACGGGAACACTTAACCGATTTCGAGATAAGTTGAGAAAAGTTGACTTGCTCATTCTTGATGAGGTTGGTTACGTCCCATTCAACCAAACCGGTTCTGAACTATTATTTAACGTGATAGCGGATTGCTATGAACAAAAGAGTGTGATCGTTACATCTAACTTAGAGTTTGGTCAATGGACATCGATATTCGGCGATACCAAACTCACGTCAGCACTCGTCGATCGTCTGGTGCACCATGCTCATATTCTTTCCTTCACAGGTGAGAGCTTCCGCTTCAAGCAAGCAATGGAACGAATTCCTATGTAACTTTGATGCTGGCAAGTGGGTTTAGCACTTTTGGCTGCAAAACTAAGCATTTTCTACTTGCAAAACACAGACATTTAGTGCCTTCATTGAGGAATGGCGTACAAAATACGCTGTCAAGCACCTTGAACATAAAACACGTTATGCTTATGAATCACATTTAAAGAAACGAATCATTCCTACTTTTGGTCACATGAAGTTAGAGGACATAAAGCCGATTCATATTGTGGACTTCCTTGAATCACTATCCCAAGATGGAAGCCGTGGAGATAACAAGAGCGGCAGCTTATCTTCGGGAACCGTTCAGATGAACCACAGGGTTTTAAAGAACATCTTTACACGTGCTGTTGAGTGGAAGGTTATAAAGAACAACCCTGTCGCCTCTGTTCAAAAACCTAAGGTAACAAGCAAAGAAATTGTCCCCTACGATGAAAATGAAGTGGCTCAGCTGCTTCAAGCTCTTGAAAAGGAGCCTTTCCACTGGCGTATGATGATTACTTTAGCTCTCACAACTGGAATGAGGCGCGGTGAATTATTAGGCCTTGAATGGAAACACATCGACTGGAAAGCAGGCCATATTGACGTAATGCAAACGTTGGTTCATGCACTTAAAGGTGAAATCATCGTTAAAGAACCTAAAACCAAAAACTCTAGGCGTAAGGTTGCGCTACCTGCTTCTGTACTTGAAGAACTAAGGGAATATTACACCCATAGAGTTAAAGAGAGAGACAAGCTTGGCGATGCGTGGAATGGAAGGGATCGGGAAGGCCGGGAATGGAACTTTGTGTTCTCACACGCTGATGGAAAGCCATTTCACCATGAACGCCCGTATTTGTGGTTCAGACAATTCATAATAAAGAACGGCTTGCGTTACATCCGCTTCCACGATTTACGGCATACATCGGCAACGCTGCTAATTAACCAAGGTGTTCACGCAAAGATTATTTCAGAACGGCTAGGCCACGGAAACATTACAACAACCATGAATATATACGGTCATGCACTTCGATCCGCTGACCAGGCAGCAGCAGATAAGCTCGATTCACTGTTTTCTACACGTAAAGAAAAGCATGGCAAAAAGACACTCGGTTAATTATGCTGAGTGTCTTTGTTTATGTCGAATTATCACCATTTATTGTAGAATCACAGGAAGTTTCACATCAATTTCACATCAATTGTGGATTTTCACATCTGTTACATTGAAGATTAAACATCTGTGTTATCAATAGACCCCTTGATACATAAGGGTTATACAAGCTGTATCACTTCCTAACCAACAATGCTACGTTTTCGATATGTGTTGTATGCGGGAACATATCCACCGGCTGCACCTCCACCGTCCGGTACCCACCATCCTCCAGAATCCGCAGATCCCTTGCCAGCGTTGAAGGATTACAGCTTACATAGACGACTCGCTCTGGCTTCATTTCCAGGATTGTCTCCAGTAAGCGAGGATCGCAGCCTTTGCGCGGAGGATCGACCACAATTACATCTGCTTCGATGCCCTGCTCCTTCCAGCGGGGGATGACCTCCTCCGAAGCTCCCACCTCAAACGTCACATGCCTCATCCCGTTTAACTCGGCATTGCTGCGGGCGTCGTCGATCGCTTCCTTAACGATTTCTACCCCATATACGCGTTCAGCGTGCTGCGCCAGGAACAAGGAAATCGTCCCAATGCCGCAATAGGCGTCGATGACGGTCTCTCTTCCGGTCAACCCCGCATATTCCACCGTCTTGCTGTATAACACTTCCGTTTGCACTGGATTCACTTGATAAAAGGAACGCGCCGAGATCGCAAACTGCACGTCTCCGATATAATCATAAATGACATCACGCCCCCAGAGGACACGGGTTTCGTCACCAAAGATGACGTTGGTCTGCTTCGTGTTAATGTTCTGGCAAATGCTGACCACCTGTGGGAGCTGTTCCCGAATTAGGCCAATCCAGGCCTCAACATGTGGAATATCCTGCCCGTTGGTGACGAGGACAAGCATCACTTCGCCGGTACGGAACCCCACCTTGACGACGACATGGCGTAACAAGCCTTGTCCGCTCTCTTCGTTATAGGCGGTGATGCCGAGTTTGCGCCCGATTGCCTTCACACGCGCGACAACATCGTCGGTGCTCTCGTGCTGGATGAGGCACGTCTCCATATCAACGATGCGGTGGCTGCCACGGGCGTAAAAGCCGCCGACCAAAGCACCGTCGGTGACGCCGACAGGCACCTGGGCCTTGTTGCGATACCGCCAAGGCTCAGCCATGCCTAACGTCGGCAGTACAACGATGCCGTTGTGAGCAGACGGTTCTACCGCCGCAACTAAGCCTTCGCCTTCAAGCTCGTACCCACCAAAACCGACCGTTGTCACTCCAGAACTGTCGTTCGCTGCTACCTTAACCACACCCGTACCTGCGCTCACCTCTGCGGCTCTGTCACCGCTCACCCCATTGCCACCGCGCACTGCTTCCGACACTACAGCACCCGTGCCCGTGCCAGCGCCCGCTCCCTCGCTAGCCCCATCGCCGCCCAGCACCGCCCCAGCATCGCCTGTCTCCGCCACGCGCAGCTTGCCGATGCGCTCCAGCGCATCGATCACATGCTGGCGCTTCCAGGCCAGCTGGCCTGCGTAGCTTAAGTGCTGCAGCTGACAGCCGCCGCACTTATCGTAAATGCTGCAAGGCGCAGCTACGCGATCCGGGCTAACCTCCCGCAGCTCAAGCAGCTTGGCGTAGCCGTACTGCTTCTTGGTCTTCAGCACCTTCACCAGCGCCTTCTCGCCCGGAAGCGCTCCAGCTACAAACAGCGTGTAGCCATCTGCCCGTCCCACGCCCTCTCCGTCGTGATTCATGCCGATGATATCGATAACCACTTCATCGTTTTTGCTGACAGGCAATCCAGCGATTTCTCGCGCCTGCTGCTTCCTAGCGCCACGCAAATTACCAGTACTTCGATTCTTGCTTCGTTTACTAGAGCTGCGGATACCTGTCTCGCGCTCCGCCGACCCATGGGCACGACCAGCCGATTCCTTCCTGCCCACTGTCCCTTTATTTCGCTGCTTCTTCATTGCTGGTACTTCACTTCTTTCATATAAGGTTATTCCTCAAAATCAAGCTAACCTGCTGGCCTACTCGCCAAATTTCAACGCATGGCTGTTTTCCCTAAATACTGCATGACGGCGGTCGATCTACCGCAGCTTTCAGCCACCTTCATGAAGCCGGGGCTGCTCCCCGCATCCTATATGCTTGGGAAACAGCCCCTCTATATTCATCAAAATATTGACTCTCACTATCCTCTTACCCTACAATCCCGCTCAGGTCCGATGGTCCATCTCAGATTGATCGCGAACCCTCGCATCTACGCAAAAATCCGCAAATGCGATGGCAAAATCTCGAACACGCCGGGAAGCTCGCCGCCCAGCTCACCGTCCAGGTTCAGCTGAACCAGACCCGGCGAGGTCACCTCCATCCGCCTCGTCTTGAAGTAGACGACGCGCGGGTCGCTGAAATGATCGCCGCGCAGCGCCATCGTCAGCAGGCGGATGAATTCCGCCAGGTTGCATTTACGCACTGCAATGACATCCAACAGGCCGTCATCAATTCGCGCATCCGGTGCCAACTTCTCAAAACCGCCGACGGAGTTACTGTTCGCGATCAGGAAGAGCATGAACTCGCCCTCCAGAACGCCCAGCCCCTCAGCACGAATAATCAGCTCTGTCGGCGATAGGCTGGCAACCTTCTCAATGCCCTTCATATAATATGCCAGCTGCCCAAGCATCGTTTTAAGCTTGCTGGGCACTTCGTACGTCAATTCCGTGAACGAGCCACCGCCTGCTATATTTATAAAATGGCGGCCATTGACCTTACCGATATCGATCGGCCGCGTCTTGTTCTCGATCACTAAGTCGCAATAGTCTTCCCAACGCTTGGAAATGCCCATTGCACGAGCAAAATCATTCGTTGTTCCCATCGGAAAAATGCCAAGCGGCGGCAAGTTCTCAAACCCGGCCATTCCGTTCACAACTTCATTCAGCGTGCCATCACCGCCAGCAGCGATAATGATATCATAACCGCGCTCTACCGCTTTTGCCGCCTCACGCATGGCATCGCCTTTACCGGTCGTCGCATGGCAAGACGTCTCAATACCGGCAAGATCCAATCGATCCAGTACATCGGGGAGCAAGCGCCGCATTTCCTCCCGTCCGGAGGATGGATTATAGATCAACCTAGCTCTTTTCATGATATGAACGCCACCCATTTATCATAATTTCAATGACCTCATTTCAATGACCTCATTATATGCAATATTTGATCTAACATCCAGTGAGGCAGCAGCGAATGGGGAAGCAGCGCTTCTCCAGAGTAGCGATATGTCAATCCTTCCAGCCTAGAAGGGATTTCCTTCTTAGTAAAATAACCTGCACTAAGGAACAATGGAGCAATCATCACATCATATCCCCGTTCTTGCCAATAACTGACCTTCTTATGCACACTATCAGGATTTAAAAGCGCAAAATCAGCCATAGCCACGCCGCTGATCTCTTTCACCCGTGCAGCCAGCGAGGAGATCCCCCGCTCCCAGCGCTGACGGAAACCGTCATGCCTGCTGCCGTGACCGATCAATAGCAAAGCCTCGCGATCCAGCTCCCGGGACAAAGGCTTTACCTTATCCCAAATCATTTGGGCGACCAAGGGATGGTCGTCCACTGGCTCGCCAAATAACACGCGTGCAGAGAGGCGAAAATGCTCCAAATCCGTCTCCTTCTCCGGCGTGCCCTTTGTTCCAAACGCGTAAGCAATCTCGTCCACATGCGTGCTTCCAGAGGACATGAACAGAGGTATAACAATGATATCGGTGATATCCTGCTGCTCCAATCGGTCAATTCCATCCTGAATCAAGCGGCCTTCCACGATTTCAAGGAAAGAGGCTTCCACTGGAAGCCCCTCCGGTAATTCTGCTTTGACTGCGGCCACTGCGTCATCGACAAGCTTGACCCAGTGGCTGTCCGGAGAACCATGGCTAATAACGAGTACTCCAGGCCGCTGCTGGCTATCCGCCAAAAGCATTTTATCCATACATTTTATTTCATCAGTAACTTGATCTTGTCCTTGACCTAGCTTTTGCGCTTTGCCGAGCCCATGCAGACTATCCAATCCTCGGTTCATCCCTAACGTCCTAGACGATCTAGCGTCATCTTATATCCGTCATTACCATAATTCAAGCAGCGTTTGACGCGGGAAATCGTCGCCGTACTAGCACCGGTCTCAGCCTCAATTTGATTATAGGTGTTGCCTTTGCCCAGCATGCGTGCTACTTCTAAACGCTGTGACAAAGATTGTATTTCATTAACTGTACATAAATCATCGAAAAAAACATAGCATTCCTCGATATTCTTCAAAGTCAGAATGGCTTCAAATAATTGGTCGATCGTTTTATCATTCAACTTCTTCAGTTGCACTGATTAATCATCCCCTACCGTTACTATAAACACATCTTCATTGTACCTGAGCAGTAGCCCCCTTTTCAAGCGTTAACGGTTTCACGCATCACAGAAATAACGCCCAAAATACGCAAAAGCCTATCAACCCGGGACATTCGTCTATACACTCGGTACTCGCGGCACATACAGTATAGTAATACAAACGCCTATCTTTATCCTAAATATTTAAAAAGGACAGTGATATTATGCCTCATTACTATCCCCCTCGCCGTAGCGTAACGTCCACTTCGCCTTATACGAACTATTACCCTGGGGTCAATCCGAATGAGATACCAATTCCCGATACAGCGGAATCTTCCGCGCTAGTTCCTTACTCACCCCAGAACATAGCAAGCGGCAGCACCTCTCCCCAAACTACTGGAGCTGAAGCCACTAAATCAACTGGGGGTTTCTCCCTACCGAATCTTAACGATATTAAAGGAATCGTCGACAGGCTTGGAGGTATCGAAGGAATTTTGGCAACAATCGGTAAAGTGCAAAAGGTGATGCAAACCGTTCAACAATTCGCCCCCATGGCTAAACTCATTACAGGACTCCTTCCCGGAAGTAAAAGTAGCGGAGGCAGCAAGCTGGACGAATACAAGCCGCCCCGTCGGCGTCGAAGCAAAGGGCGAAACAGAAACAGCGCCCGCAAAGGAAGCTCCCGCCGCAACTCGTCGGCACGGGGGAGCGGCAAATCCGGCAAACGTCGCCGCTGAACTAGCAGCGGCGTTTTGCCGACCAGTGAATTTGTGACATTCAAAAAGCCAATCCTTGGCAATATCCCTAAGTGATTGGCTTTTCGGATGAACTCTAGAACAATATAACGTAAATTAATCCGGCCAGAACGGCCACGATTGGAATCGTAATGAACCAGGCGATTACAATTCGGCCAGCAACGCCCCACTTCACCGCCGAGAATCGCTTCGCGGAGCCTACACCCAAAATCGCGGATGTAATTGCATGCGTCGTACTCACTGGTAAGTGGAACAATGTTGCACCAAAAATAACCGAAGCCGCCGATAAATCAGCTGCAAACCCGTTAACCGGTTCAATCTTGAATATTTTTGTACCCATTGTCTTAATAATCTTCCAGCCGCCGACCGATGTTCCGAGCGCCATCGCAGTAGCTGCCGCGACCTTAACCCAAAGAGGTACATCCATAGTATCTTGATAATTGGCTGTTACAAGCGCGAAAGTTATAATCCCCATCGCCTTCTGGGCATCATTCGTACCATGAGTGAAGGCTTGAATTGAAGCCGTTACAACCTGCATCGAACGAAATCCTTTATTCACCGTATGCGGGCTTCGTTTAGCAAATATCCATTTCAGAATATGCATCACGACGAAACCAATAACAAAGGCAATCAATGGAGAGAAGATTAGTCCTTGAATGATCGTGATGAACCCGCCCCAGTTCAAATTCTCGGAGCCCGCACCCACGAACACCGCACCTGCCAGAGCACCGATCAATGCATGCGAGGATGAGGTGGGGATACCGAACCACCAGGTAATTAAATTCCATATAATCGCCGCAAGCAATGTCGCAACCAGGATCGCCAGACCGTTATCCAGCTTGGCTGGGTCGGCTACACTTCCGCCAATCGTCTTCGCGACACCAGTGAACATCATGGCTCCGACGAAGTTCATCACCGCGGCAAGAATAATTGCCGTTCGCGGCTTTAAAGCCCTTGTCGATACCGAGGTAGCTATCGCATTGGCGGTATCATGGAATCCATTAATGAAGTCAAAGGCTAGCGCCAGAAAGATGACAATCAGTATGATGATTAAACTCGTATCCATAGTCCTATTTATTGCACAGATTGCTGTATTTGTATATTATCCGCGCAATTCCAACCTCCCGAAATATTGAATGATGAAGCGAAGTGATGTTTATGAATTGCGCATGATAATGGATTCCAGCATATTGGCAACGTGCTCGCACGCATCTGTCGTCGTTTCGAGACGCTCATAAATTTCCTTCTTCTTAATTAAAACGATTGGATCGTTAATTTTCGCGAACAGCTCTTTAATACAAATACGCAGCAGTTCGTCCCCTTGATTCTCCAAATCGTTAAGGCGAATGGTATGCTCCCGAATTGCAAGCAGCTTCTTCTGGGATAGCAAATGAACCGCTTTTTGAATTTCATAAGCGGATGTACGCAATATTTCAGCGAACTGAACAATATGCTCGTCCGGCTCACTCAAATGATACATAAAAAAACGAGAGGTCGTTGCCTCCAGGCCATCCATTACATCATCCAGCGTCGTAGTCAGGTTCATGATGTCATCTCGTTCAATCGGTGTAATAAACGTTTTGTTCAGCTCGACGATAATGGTGTGCGTGAACCCGTCACATTTCGACTCAAATTCCTTCATTTGCTTGGCAAATTGCTCTACATCCTTTAATTCCGATACCTGCTGGGCGAAATAATCCGCCGAATGCACGATCGTATCCGCCATATTTTCTAATGTTTGGAAAAAGATATCTTTCTTTTTCGCTCGCATCTCTTATCCCCTTTTCTTTATGTGGTTCTTTTACATTCAGATGACATAACCCTGAATATCTTAACACAATTATCGACAACATGAATACTCTTTGTTGGAAACATTTCATGTCTTTCATCTAAAATTTCCCTTTGCGCCACATTTCTATCCCTGATACTGCAAGGAAGGTGCTTTGTCTAAGGGCTTTTACTTATTCAACTGTAAATCGAGTTTCAAAACCCGGTTCATTTGGCACAATGTTTACATATGTAATTCCAGGGTAAAGAGGAATCTCCACATTGTCCTTTACAAACCGAATAATATCGCCGGATTTACGTATCCATTGGCCGCGGATCATTTGACCCCGTTGAAATATTACCGCCTCGCCGCCCATTTCAAGGTTCACGCTTAACCGACCGACTTCATCCAAAACCTTATGATCCGCCCCCATAATAACAACATTCGCAGCCGTCAATTGGCTCCCAGTGTCAAGATCATTGTGCGGCGCATCATTAATGGAGCGTTTATATAGTCTTATAGCAGAATCATATTCATACCCTACCCGGTAATTATCGAGTTGAAATTTAACCTCGACCTTTTGAACGGGAGTGCCTTCGCCCGGATCTTCTTCATCGCGGAACGTATAGGTAGGAACATCTTCATCTTCGATGGCATATTTTCGTTTGGCCGCCCCTTCCAGCAGCTTTTCTATATTGGTATATAAATTATGTGGTGCCTTCCGGGATTTATCCCGCCAAAAATAGGCTCCAGCATTCGAGATCTCGTCCAGATCCTCCTTTCGCTGCTGTTGAAGAATGGCATAGGCGTCATTGCTCGCTCCGGCATGAACGAGCACGCCGTGATAGCTTTCTCCCAGATCAATCATATAGGGACGTATGCTGCGGACTGGCCCAATCCGTGTCGTCTCATCCCCACTTTGATAAATCGCGATAAGCCGGGTTACCCCGCCTTCAGCGAGTACTTCATATACAATGTCTGCTTGACCAAGCCCAGACTGCGGTCTCGCGGCCGGTGCATTGTTAATCATGACTGCCAACGGTTTCCGGGTAATCGGCTCCTCCGTAGGCAGGCCAGTCAACGGTGCTCTATATGCATACGTAGGCTCCTCCACAATAGGCTCCTCCAAGCTTGCCCCCGGCACTTCCTGGATTTCATTCCCGTTTCCCATGATGGCGGTCTTGCCTTGTCCACAAGCAGGGATAATCATTAAACTAGACAACAATAAGAGCAGCAGCATACGCTTTGAGCGTTTTGATGAATTAGAATAGTTCAAGTTGCTTTCCTCCGAACACCATGTATTTTCCTCATATTATACGCTGATTATCCATGTGTCGAAAGATATGATTCGTGATTCACATGCAAATCAAAGGCGCAGCTGCCGATTTACACGGCACTGCGCCTTTGATTTACCCAAATAATACTGTTCTTATATCATCCAATGCTGCCAATCCGTTTGAACAGTCTCTAGACCATTCAGCCACTCTTTCGTCTTCAGCAACAATTGATCGCGGTGTTCACTGGATGAATAGGTGTGATCGCCCTGAAAAATAATTTCCTTATCACAGCGGCCTTCCGGACGCATCCAGAATACTTTCTGAAAGAGAAAAGCATAATCCACTGGAATCGCATCATCCGATGTTCCGTGAATAACAAGCACATCTCCGGAAAACTTAATCGCCTCCTGGAAAGGCTGATACTCGCCCAGTGAATCAAAGAACAGTGGACTGAATCCATAACCGAGATAGTCGGCTAGCCCCTTGGCCTTCGCTTCATCGTATACATCCCTTCCTGTAATCTTCACGATATCGTTAAAAGGATAACCAACAGCAGACCACAGAATGAGCTTCTTAACGCGGCGGTCACGCACTGCGGTGAGAAGCGCAATTGCTCCTCCTAAGCTATGTCCGATCAGGATCACCCGTGTCGGATCAATATCTCCGCAGCTGAGTCCATAATCGAGAACGGTACGTGTCTGCGCAATCAGGGAGTCGACTCCCTCTTGACCATACTCGCCGCTACTCTCTCCGCAGCCAATATAATCAAATCGAACGACTAGGTTCCCCTCACTAGCCAGATCTCGGGCGGCCTTGACGAACAGTCGATCTACCCCGATTCGGCTGCCAACAAAGCCGTGGCAAATAACAATTAACGGGACACGTTCCTTACACCGCCCCTGTTTCTTCGCTGTCTTCCCGGGATAATGTATACTAGCCGTTATTTTCTCTTCCCCATGCTGAATAACAATTTGTCGCTCCATCCGCATTGACCTCCCTCGACTGTAATGCAATATATCAATTATTCCGATAAGTTTAATATGAATTATTGATTTATCTTAGCATTACATGAGGTCAGGTGTCAATCGTCACTTCAATTATTCATAATACTGCCGAAAATAATCCTGCGTTAATTCCCAGCCTTCCCTCGACCCAACTTCCTGGTCTCCGCCCGCAAGCCATGGCTCAGAATATCCCATACGGACCTCATGGTCCGTGAATTCGGACTCAGCATCCATCGCCGTCACTTCCTCTAAACTTCCTCTTGAATGGCTGTTAAGCAAATACTTCCGAGTTAGCTCTGAATTAAACTGTCCCATGGCTTTCGCACCTCACTTGTTTAAATTGAGAGAATATTGTCCACTTCTCCCTGCATATTATTGTTGGAGCGACGCCGTATTTTTATTCTGAATATCCCGTGATTCTCCAGACTCACTCTCAAGGACACTTCCGAGGACCCTTGCGAGAGACGGTGAATATGAAGTATACTACTGGAGAAAATCGGAAATTCGCACATATATATGCTAGGTTGAAATATTAGCCAATCATGCCTGGAGGGAAAGATTCATGTACATTCATGAGATGATCAGAGAAACGAATCAATTAAGAGGGCAGATGTCCCCGGCTAATGAGGCTTATTTTGGAGAAATGGTGATGTATTTTCGTTCCGGCTCCAGTTCGCTCACCGAGGCCAAGGGAGAAGAGGTTCTCCTTACGCTGGCTCGACGCATTATTAAGTATCAGGAGAAGAACATTTCGGCTTCAGAACTATTCGGTGATGATCCGAAGGCTTACTGCGAACAGCTTGCCGATGATGTATTAATGAAGAAGCCCCGAAGCCTGCAGGACAAAATCAAATACTACACAATGATTCCCTGGGTCGCATTGACTTGGGTATTCTTTATTTACATGCTCACAGGATTTTTCAGCAAATGGTTTGGCGGTGAGCTCGAGTACACCCAAATTAGTACGGCTTCCTTGATTCTCATCGCGGTTCTCTCGATTCTGCTGATCGAAGGGGTAACCCGATTTCTCGGCCCCGGAACTAAGCGGCGAACCGAGCAGGAGCAGCCCCATCACCAGTCAACAAAATACAACCCGAAGACGGTCGGAATTTATCTTGGTATTACTATAGCCATCGCAATAGTCGGCCTTGGATTGACTCGGCTGCTTCCCGCATTCACCGTATCGCCTTGGGACAGCCTGATCATATTCGCTATTGGCATTGTCGGCCAGAAACTGATTTTCGGTCGAAAAAGCAAGTCGTAATCATACCTCTCTTACCCGCTGTATGCAGTATGTAATGTATTATGCAGCAACCTAAAAGGCTAAGCAGGACATCCTGCTTAGCCTTTTAAATTACGAAGGAGCCCTGATCAGGTTTTTCGCTCCCTATATTTCAACTTTTCTGCTCATCAAATAATTGATCAGCACCAGCATTAAGACAATTATCACGCCTTCAAATAACAACTGCCCTACAGTCATAAACGAGGCAGAAGGCATTAACTGAGCATTAACTGCCGTATCCGAGTATTCCAAGCTGTCTATGCGAAACAGCAGTACATCATATCCTCTAAACAATATATGCTCTACCCAGCTCACTGTATTTTGAATAACGATAAATGCCAGAAGTCCGATCCAGGTACCTGCTTTGCCCCGCAAACTAACACTTGCTCCGATCGTTATCGACAGAAGAATACTCACCATCAGGTAAGTAAGGGACCAGCCCGTCATAAAAATAATCCCGAACCAATCCGTCACGTCAGCAACCAACAGCTCCTGTGGCCACCAGAAATCTTTAAAAACAAACTTGGTATATATAAAATAATGAGCGGTAACTAGAAGTCCCAATACCAGACTGAATATCCACCACAGGACGATGCTGCTTACTGCACTCCACACTGGCCGTATCGGCAGCAATCTGCGACTGTAGGCCTTTATGTTATTCTCGTAAGTCTTCGAGGCAAGAATGATCAGAATAATTCCAGTCATCACATACAGCATAATGGACAACAACAATATGATCGCCTGCTCCCAACCCCTGACATTGCCAATGACCCCGATTGCGATTTGCAGTAAAACCAATACAGCAAGAAGTCCCAGCGATAAATTAGCATTACGCTTCCAATCGTACTTAAGCAGTCTCAACATTACGTATACACCTCTTTAAACATGTCATCGACACTTTTTCCGTACTTTATCCGGAGTCCCTCTACCTCTTGCTGCATGATGATTTCGCCCTCGCGGATAAAGATAACTTCATCGAAAATCCGTTCGATATCCCGGACGAGATGGGTCGAGATAAGCATACTGCTATCCTCGTTATAGAACTCTACAATCGCGTCCAGAATTTTATCGCGGGCAACCGGGTCAACCCCGCCAATCGGCTCATCCAGCAAATACAGCTTCGCATTCCTGGATAAGGTTAGAGTCAGATGCAGCCGCTCGTTCATTCCTTTGGACAAGGAAGTAATCCGCTCCTTCTCATTTAAGTTCATAAAATCAAGCATATTATGTGCCTTCTCTTCATCAAAATCCGGGTAGAAATCCCGATAGAAATGAACCGCATCACGCACCTTCATCCACGATTCCGTTAACGGCTGATCCGGCATGAACGATACGTCTGCTTTGGTCTTCAAGCCCACTGAATTGCCCATAACATCAGCCGTTCCGCGATTAGGCTGTATAAGGCCTGCAGCGATTTTCATAATGGTGCTCTTGCCGCTGCCGTTGGTACCGAGTAGGCCTACAATTTTGCCAGCCCCAACGGAAAAAGAAACATCATGCAAAGCTTTTTTGGAACCGTAGGATTTGGATACACTTTGAAATTCCAGTATATTTTCCACAATATTCGTTCTCCTTCTCTAACCATGATCTGACTATAGAATTAGTTTTTAGATTCGCTTGAATTGCTGTGAACCGCTTCAGCAACGATCGCGGCGATATCCTCACTCGTAAATCCGAGCTCCTGCATGCCATGAATGAACCGTTCGAGCAAATCTCCCGCCATTTCTTTTTTGATCATCATAATTTTTGATTCCTCACTTGTCACATATCTTCCTAACCCTCTTCTAGTCTCTACAATCGCTTCCCGCTCCAGCTCCTGAAATGTCCGCTGCACGGTATTTGGATTAATTTGCAGCTCGGCAGCAAGCTCGCGAACAGATGGGATTTTGTCTCCCGCCTTCAACTTGCCGGTAACGATCTCTCTTTTGATATAGTTCATGATCTGTAAATAGATCGGTAAATTATTATCGAATTCAATACTCACAATTTGTTACCCCTTTCCGCCCTATACCCTCTGAGGCCATGCCCATTAGGCGACATCCCGTTTCTTAAACGTAACAAAGCTGACCCCGAGAAACAAGAACATATACACAGCCAATACGATGAGCGAAAAAGTCATGGTCATTCCCTGGAATGGCGGGCTGCCCTTTGCATACACCGATAAATCGGCATTCACAAACAGCCAATATTTAGCAAATGAATATCTGGACAGCAGGGAAACAATGATCCACTCCAGCATAAGCACTGCCATTCCAATGCCAATCGTAGCTCCACTAGAGCGGGTTAGCGTCCCGATCATAAACGTGAACGTCACATAAATCGTCAGGTATACCCCATGATACAGGGTAGCGGACAACAACTGGCTTAGCTCTGTAATACCCGAGAAGCCAAACATGACTGCTCCCGCCGCCAAACCTATGAACAAAGAATACAGCGTCAGCAAGAATGAATATAATAAGACGATCACGTATTTGGAAGCCAGAATTTTGCTGCGGCTAATTGAGCGAATCAGCAGCAGCTTGATCGTTCCGCCGCTAAACTCCTTGGAGACAACGCCCGCTGTGCAGATGATGCTAAGGATGACCAGAAACTGTCCGAGCCCGTTTTGCGCCACGACGACCTCAGCAAACTGAGGAGCCGTCAGAACATTTTGCAGTCCGCCCATGAACTGAGTCAGATATGCAAATAACAAGATGAATGTCGTAATGATCGCGTAGGGCACAAAAAAACTACGCTTCTTGAACATTTTCAACCATTCATTCCAAACCAGCCTGCCAAAACTACGCAATATAATTCCCTCCTGTCCATCTAAGGAATTCATCCTCCAACGATTCCCGGCTTTCCTCCATGCGATACAAGCCGATACGCTCTTCACTCAGCGCTTGAACTATACGAGGAATGTGACGATCACGTACAACAACCGTGATTTCCTTCTGCTCCGGAGCAATGCTGGCAATGGTAACCTCCTCCATTCGCTGAAGCCTTTCTTTGGCTCGCACGGCATTATCAGTCCGCAGCTTTAGCTTCACGTACTCCATTTCATTTTGAGGCTTATCTAAATCTCTTACCGTCACAAGCTCGCCTTGCTGGATCACGACGACCCGACTGCACATCAGCTCTATCTCTGACAGCAAATGGCTGGATACGAGAATCGCGATTCCTTCCTCACGGGCAATCTGCTTTAAATACTCCCGCATCTCGCGGATGCCCGCCGGATCGAGTCCGTTCGTCGGTTCATCGAGGATAAGAATCGATGGCCTATGCAGCAGCGCCTGCGCAATACCCAACCGCTGGCGCATGCCAAGCGAATACGCCTTTACCTTCTTATGCAGTGCCTGCTCGAGTCCAACTAGTTTCACAACCTCGTGAATTCGCTCCTCCGCAACCCCCTCTACCATCCGTTGAAATTGCTTCAAATTACCGTAGCCGCTCATATAACCATAGAACTCCGGGTTCTCAATAATGCCGCCGATGTGGGCGACAGCTTCTGTAAAATTTCGACGCACGCTCTTTCCTTTGACGAGAATGTCGCCTTCGCTCATGGAAATGAGGCCAACAATCATCCGGATAGTCGTCGTCTTGCCCGCCCCATTAGGCCCCAGCAACCCAACGACCTCCCCTTTTTGTATATCAAACGACAGCCGATGAACAAGATACTTGCTCCCAATCTTCTTACTCACCTGATTCACCGAAAGCACGGTAGGATATGTCTCTATTTTGTGTACGCTCATCATCCCACTCCTTTGTACTAGTGTTATAGTTGAATAGTACACTAATACCGAATCACTGTAAAGCCTTTTTTTATTTGCACAAATCAAAAACACTTTAATCCCTTTCATGACAAAGAAAAAAAGCAGCCTAATCGGCTAATCACCGATATAGACTGCTTATGAGAATGCTGCCCTTAATCAACCATCGTCGGCTGATCGGGATTCCTCTGGAACCCGAACATCATTTTGATCTGCTCCTCGGTGTTTCTTTGGAGCGATAGCTGTGGGAGGCGGTTTTCCGCAAAGAAGGCTACGTCATTCGTTTCAAGTCCCGCGGCGGCTTCACCACCGACAATTTCGCATTGAATAAATATTTTATAGATATGATATGGCTCTGGAGGATGCTGATGAAATTTCTTATCCAGTACGGCGAGCAAACGAATCGGCTTCGCTTCATACCCCGCTTCCTCCTTAATTTCCTTCACCACTACTTCAGAAGGAGACAGTCCAATGTCTCCCCACCCGCCGGGCAATGCCCAGCCACCGTCATGCTTCTCTTTGACGAGCAGTACCTTGTTATCCTTAAAAACAACACCGCGAATGTCGACCTTTGGCGTCGCATATCCCCGCTCGTTGGCAAAAGACAGTTCAATAATCTCTCGATCCACCGTTGTATAGCTATCCAATATGTCAATGCTAATTTTCCGGAGCTGCTCATAGCGTTCAGCATCATAGACATCCTTGGTATAGGCAAGCCCGGTCTGCGCGATAGCCTGTATTTGCTTCGCCCATTCCAGCCATTTTGGAGTCATGTTCATCTTCAGCCAACCTCCGTTCTACAACTGGATTATTCCGGTAAGTTACCCTCTTAGAATCAAATTAATAAGTTAAATAAATTCAGATCACGGTTCAACTCCGTATAGGTGATGCCTTTAGCATCCATGCGGGCGACCAACGCCCCATAATCCGCAGGGTCACTGAGCTCAATGCCAACCAGCGCCGGCCCGTTCTCCTTATTATGTTTCTTTGTATACTCAAACCGGGTAATATCATCGTTCGGCCCCAGCACATCCTGCAGGAACTCACGGAGCGCTCCGGCACGCTGCGGGAAATTCACCATGAAATAATGCTTCAGTCCCTCATATATGAGCGAACGCTCCTTCATTTCCTGCATACGATCAATATCATTATTGCCGCCGCTGATGACGCAGACGACCGTTTTGCCGCGAATTTCATCCCGATACAGATCAAGAGCAGAGACGGCCAGTGCCCCGGCAGGCTCTACAACAATTGCACTGTCATTATATAAATCAAGAATCGTCGTGCACGCCTTCCCTTCCGGCACCTTTGCAATATCATCCAGCACATCAGCGCATATGCGATAATTCAAATCACCCACACGCTTCACAGCTGCGCCATCTACGAACTTATCGATCGTCTCCAGCGTAACGACCTGCTTCTGCTCGAAGGATTCGCTCATCGAAGCAGCGCCTAGCGGCTCAACCCCAATCAGTTTCGTCTCCGGACTCATCGCCTTGATGTATGTGCCGACGCCAGAGGCCAATCCGCCCCCGCCGATCGTGACAAACACATAGTCCGCAGCCGTATCCAGATTCTCCAAAATTTCCATGCCAATCGTTCCGTTGCCCGCAACAATCTTCGCATCGTCAAACGGATGGATGAACGTCATGCCCTGTTCCCGGCACGCCTTCATCGCTTCCTCATAAGCGTCGTCATAAGTATCGCCCGTTAAAATAACCTCCACATGAGAGCCGCCGAATCGTTTGACCTGCTTCACCTTCTGGTTCGGCGTCGTACTCGGCATATAGATCGCACCCGGAATTCCCAGCGCATTGCAGGAGAAGGCCACCCCTTGGGCATGGTTGCCCGCACTGGAACAAACGATGCCCTTCTCCAGCTCCTCCGGACTTAAGCTACGAATCTTATTATATGCACCGCGGATTTTGAAAGAACGAACAACCTGCAAATCCTCCCGTTTCAAAAATACACGGCATTCGTATTTTGCCGATAATGTCGCATCCAATTGCAGCGGCGTACGCACCACAACTTCCTTAAGCACATGATGCGCGCGAACGATCTCTTCCATCCCTACCGTACGTTGTTCTGTACGTTGTTCTGTACGTTGTTCTGTACGTTGTTCTGTTTCTTGTTCCGTTGGATTCATCTTTTCTCCTCACTTCACTTCGACAAATTAATAGTTCATCTATTAAAATAAGCTTCTGCTAAAATAAACTTCAGTCCCCGGTAGAGCGAAAATGTCTGCCTAAACCACGCTGAAATACTCACCCCATTTGAATATCCTACAGCAACATAATTGCATCGATCAAGATGATATTTCAAAGCCGACTCATTCCCCTGCCCCTTCTTCATCCAGTTCCAATGAACGAACCTGAAAGCTGCTCAAATGGGGAAGTATTGCACTGCGACGCGACTCATACTTTGCAGGCAGCTTGAGCTCCTCACCAAGGTGCTCCGGCAGTTCGTCTATTGTAAAGCCCGGTGAGTCAGTGGCAATTTCAAACAAAATCCCGCCAGGTTCCCGGAAATACATCGCTTTGAAATACTCGCGATCGATGATCGGCGTTGGGCGAAGTCCGCACTCTTCAATCATTCTCCGCCACTCCTCCTGCTCCTCGCTATCCCTTGCCCGCCAAGCGATATGGTGAACCGTTCCCGCTCCACCGCCGCTTCGCGGAATATTCTCGGCGTTCAAATCAATCCAGTTGCCAAGATCTCCCGCCGCTTGATACCGAATAAGCCCTTCCTCCTCAGCAACCCGCTTCATATCGAGAATCAATTCCAGGACGCCTGCCGTACTTACGCTATTGCTGCTGAACAGCAATGCGCCGCCAAAACCCTTAATAGCATATTGCAAGGGCACTCCGCCAAATGACCATGTACTGGCAGGTCCCTCGGTCCGTTCCACAAGATCGATCAGCAGACCGGAATTATCTGTAAAACGTACATAGTCCTCGCCAAAGCGTGAAATGTCCATATAAGGTATGCCGAACCTCTTCAGACGTTTGCGCCAGAATAACAGACTGCCTGGCGGAACGGCATAAACCGTAACTCCGACCTGGCCTCCACCAATCATCCCGTTCTCCACACCGTCCTGTGGAAAAAAGGTGATAATCGTTCCTGGGCTGCCCGACTCATTTCCAAAATACAAATGATATATTTCCGGTGCATCAGAATTCACCGTTTTCTTTACTAATCTAAGACCAAGAACGCCTGCGTAAAAATCCACGTTCCCTTGAACGTCCCCCACAAACGCCGTAATATGATGTATTCCTGCCGTGGTTGGCATGGCTCGTCCTCCCGAAAAAACTTCTTCTCGTTATTATACGTAACCTGTAGCAACAATTCACCTTCTATCGCAAAGTTTTGGCTGGAAAACAAGAAACAGCGCCAGATATAATCTGCCGCTGCTGCTTGCTTAAACAATCATGCTTACACGATTTCCACGATCACTCCACTTGACCGCTGCGACGCTTCCCTGCATGCCCCGTGTTCTCGAAATCATCCGAAATATCCCGTTCGGCTGGATCTTTGGCAAGCTCCGTGAGCTTCCATTCCGTCGATCCCATAATCAGATCCGCAGGAAACTCTTGCCCGCGGTACAAATATTCCGATCTCCCCCACTCATCCGTGTACAACCCTTCCACTTCCACCTTCTCGCGCGAAATTGGAAGCATATCCTTCTTTTCCTGGCTCATGGTCGATTCGACGCCTCCATTCAACAATAATCAGAAATTTCTTATCGTTAAGATGCGCCGGAATCGGGCGGCTTATCCGTCTTGAGCACAGAATTAACTCAATTACAAAATAACCTGTTTAGCTAGTGAAAATAGATAAGATCCACGTTTCCGCCATGCTTTTTCATCCTTATACTAAGGCTTTCGCTGCAATATCGGAACGCTGATGCTTGCCCTCGAAGGTGATACGTTCCGCGGCGGCATAGGCCTTATCACGAGCTTCAGCAATATCTTGTCCTAGCCCGACGACGCCCAATACACGGCCACCGTTCGTGATCCACTCTCCAGCCTCATTCTTCGCTGTTCCTGCATGGAATACAAACGCATCCTCAATTTCATCCAGCCCGGAGATCGGCAATCCCTTCGGATAGGACGCTGGATAACCTCCAGAAGCTAGTACGACGCATACCGCCGCTTCATCGCTCCATTCGATCTCTACCTGATCCAAGGTTCCGTTAACGGATGCAAGAAAGATCTCTAGCAAATCGCTCTTAAGTCTTGGAAGCACAACCTGAGTTTCCGGATCACCAAATCTCGCATTAAATTCAATCGTCTTCGGCTTGCCATCCGGCGAAATCATCAACCCGGCAAACAGCACGCCCCGGAATGGGCGACCCTCAGCCACCATCGCCTTGGCCGTTGGCTTAATGATCGTCTCGACCGCTTCCTCAATGATGGATTCCGCGATATGCGGCAGCGGAGAGTATGTCCCCATGCCGCCTGTATTTGGTCCTTTATCATGATCATAAACCTGCTTATGATCCTGCGCTGCCGACATCGGACGTACAACTTCTCCATCTACAAATGCAAGGATCGACATTTCCTGTCCTTCCAGGAACTCCTCGATGACCACCTGGCTGCCAGCATCGCCAAATACCTTGCTAACCATAATGTCCTTCAAGGCAGCTTCCGCTTCCTCACGTGTAAAAGCTACCGTTACTCCTTTGCCCGCAGCCAGCCCGTCCGCCTTAATGACAATTGGCAGCTTCTGCAGATCAAGGTACGCTTTAGCATCATCATAATTGTCGAACTTCTCATAGGCAGCCGTTGGAATATTGTATTTTTTCAACAAGTCCTTCATAAACGTCTTGCTGCCCTCGATATGAGCCGCATTCTTTCTTGGCCCGAATACAGGAATCTTCTTTGCCTCGAACGCATCTACAATACCATCTGCCAGCGGATCATCTGGCCCGACAACCACCAAGCCAACCTGCTTCTCCTGGGCAAATGCCGTCAATTTATCGAACTCATTGACCGCAATCGGAACAATCTCGGCTACTTGACCAATTCCCGCATTGCCCGGCGCGCAATAAATTGTGCCTGCCTTCGGGCTTTTAGCCAGCGCACAACAAATCGCATGCTCCCGGCCGCCACCGCCAATCACTAAAATGTCCATACCGTTCCCCCTTATATCCAAACAGCAAACGGCAGGCCGCCTCCGCGGTCCACCGTCCCTGTCCATTCTGAAAGTATATTGAATTGCACAATCCATATCCGAAGCCCCGGCTGAACTCAAGATTCGACGCCGATTCCACCCCTCCGAAATACTTCGTGATCAAATCCCGACGTTTAAAACTACCTCTTATAATAAAGGTTTTAAACGTTGGGGTTTCAGCACCGAGAAGCTTGGGTGAAGCCAGGGGCTGAGGAGCGGAGCGTAGGCAAAACCTACGTGAGCACCGGAAGCCCCGGCTGAACTCAAGATTCGACGCCGAATCCCCTCCTCCGAAATACTTCGTGATCAAATCCCGACGTTTAAAACTACCTCTTATAATAAAGGTTTTAAACGTTGGGGTTTCAGCACCGAGAAGCTTGGGTGAAGCCAGGGGCTGAGGAGCGGAGCGTAGGCAAAACCTACGTGAGCACCGGAAGCCCCGGCTGAACTCAAGATTCGACGCCGAATCCCCTCCTCCGAAATACTTCGTGATCAAATCCCGACGTTTAAAACTACCTCTCTAGTGCTTGAAGTGGCGGATGCTGGTGAAGACCATGGCAACCCCATACTTATTCGCCATTTGAATCGATTCCTCGTCCTTAACCGAGCCACCGGGCTGAATAATCGCCGTCACCCCAGCTTTAGCCGCAGCCTCAACCGTATCGCCCATCGGGAAGAATGCATCCGAAGACAGCACGCTGCCCTCCACTTTTTCCCCTGCCTGTTCAATAGCGATTTTCGCCGAGCCGACGCGGTTCATCTGACCAGCACCTACGCCGATCGTCATATTGTCTTTTGCCAGCACGATCGCATTAGACTTAACATGCTTAACTACTTTCCAGGCAAACAAAAGCTGCTTCAATTCCTCCTCAGAAGGAGCACGATCGGTAACAACCTTCAAATCAGACTCCTGCAGGGAATGAACATCGCTCTCTTGGACGATCATGCCACCGTCGATGGAGGTAACCACCAGTTGGCTTTTACGGTTGGCTCCTAGCTCCAGGCCATTGATTTTCAACAACCGGATGTTCTTCTTCTGCGTTAATAGAGCTAATGCTTCATCCGTGAATCCAGGAGCAAGGATGATTTCCAAGAAAATCTCCTTGAGCTGTAAAGCTGTTGCTTCGTCAATAATGCGGTTCGCTGCAACGATTCCGCCAAAGATCGATACCGGATCAGCCTCATGCGCTTTGCGGAATGCCTCGGAAATGCTGGTTCCAATCCCCACGCCGCAAGGATTCATATGCTTAACAACGACGACAGCAGGCTCTTCGAATTCCTTGACGATTTGCAGTGCTGCATTCGCATCATTGATGTTATTATAGGAAAGCTCTTTACCGTGCAGTTGCTCCGCCGAAGTGAGCGTATCCGCTGCAGCCAGCGGTTTGCGGTAGAACGCTGCCTTCTGGTGCGGATTTTCGCCATAACGAAGATCCTGGATCTTCTCATACGTGACCGTAAAGCGTTCAGGAAGCGCGTCGCCATTCACATTCGACAAATAATCGGAAATCAAAGCATCGTAAGCTGCCGTATGGCGAAAAACTTTGGCCGCAAGCTGTTTGCGCGTATCCAGGGTCGTATCTCCTTCGGCTGCAATCTCATCCAGCACCTTGCTATAGTCGCCCGAATCCACAACTACACTGACAAAAGCATGGTTTTTTGCAGCGGAACGCAGCATCGTTGGCCCGCCAATGTCGATATTCTCAATCGCATCTTCATAAGTGACATCCGGCTTCGCAATCGTCTCCTGGAACGGATAAAGATTGACAACTACCAGATCGATATAATCCAGGCCAAGCTCCTTCATTTGCGCTTGATGCTCTGCGCTGTCCCGTATTGCCAGAAGTCCGCTATGGACTGCTGGATGCAGCGTCTTCACACGGCCATCGAGTACCTCAGGGAAGCCCGTAACATCGGAAATACCAATGACAGGGATACCTTCCTTCGACAACAGGTTTTTCGTTCCTCCCGTTGAAATAATCTCTACTCCTAATTGCGACAGCCCGCGGCAAAAATCCACGATACCCGTTTTATCCGAAACACTAACCAGCGCTCTTTTGATACTCACGATTGGCTTCCTCCTCTAATTATGGCAAGAATAACACCACGGCTTATGCCGGACTAGCGAAAAACTGAATGTTCCCTAATTTTATTGGCAAAATAAATCACCCGATATTTCTCGGGAAATATCGAAACACGATTATACCTGCTGTGAAAAAAAGACTTCTTTCGCAAAACACAGCGCCATTCATGATTACAACATTATTTTCGCATTTATTTAACCTCGTTCAACCTAAGCGAGCCTAAGAGATCGTAATCTTCCGCCCATCAATCCGAATCCTTCCCTCTGCAAACCAATTAACCACCTGCGGATATAAATCGTGCTCAGCAGCGCGAATCTTCTCTTCGAGAGCTTCAATCGTATCCGCCTGCTCGATTTCGACGATCTTCTGGGCAATGACCGGTCCGGTATCCATTCCACCGTCAACCAGATGCACAGTGACACCGGTGACTTTAACACCATAAGACCAAGCCTGCCCGATCGCATCCTTTCCTGGAAAAGACGGCAGCAGGGAAGGGTGGATATTAATCATCCGCCCTTGATACGCATCTACAAGAACCGGGGTGAGAAGCAGCATGTAACCTGCAAGCACGATCAAATCTACGCCTCTGCGTTCCAACTCTGCAGCAATCTCCGCTTCATAGTCTTCCCGGCGGGAGTAGGCTTTTCGTTCAAATAGAAAGCAATCTATCCCAGCCCGCCGCGCCCGTTCGACAACGGGAGCCTCCGGCTTATTGCAGACTAGCAGTACGATTTCCGCCCCTAGTATACCCTTGTGGGAAGCGTCTATAAGCGTTTGAAAATTACTTCCCTGCCCGGAAGCAAACACCGCAATCCGATAAGGGCTGCCGCTTCCTACAGATCGATCCATCATTATACTTCCGCTCCTGTAAACTTCACTTCCCTGTTGCCTTCCGTCACACGGCCGATCACATAAGGGGTTTCACCTGCAGCACGCAAAGTCTCTAGCGTCTTATCGGCATCTTTCGCAGCCACCACAATCACAAGTCCAATTCCCATATTAAAAGTCGTAAACATATCGCGGTTGCTCACATCGCCCTTCTTCTGAAGCAAGTCAAAGATCGGTAAAATCGGCCATGCGCCGTAATCGATCTCCGCATCAACATGTTCAGGGAGCACGCGAGGAATATTTTCAATAAATCCACCGCCTGTAATATGCGCCATCCCTTTCACCTGCACCTGTTCCAGCAAAGCGAGGACCGGCTTCACATACAGCTTCGTCGGCGTCAACAGCACATCGCCCAGCAGAGCGCCGTCAAGCTCAGGCAAAGAATCATGCAGGCCATAGCCGCATTGTTCAAGCAACAGCTTGCGAACAAGTGAGAAGCCGTTGCTGTGCACACCACTGGAGGCCAGACCGATAATCGTATCGCCCGCTGCAATCGTACTTCCATTAATAATCTTGCTCTTATCCACAACACCCACCGTGAATCCAGCAATATCATATTCGCCTTCGGCGTACATGCCAGGCATTTCAGCAGTCTCTCCTCCGATCAAGGCACATCCAGATTGACTACAGCCATCGGCAATCCCGGACACAATCGCTTCAATTTTAGCCGGAATTACTTTGTCGCACGCCAGATAGTCCAAGAAAAAGAGTGGCTCTGCCCCTTGAACAACAACGTCATTAACGCACATCGCCACCGCATCAATCCCGATCGTATCATGTTTGTCCATTGCAAAGGCGATTTTTAACTTCGTTCCGACGCCATCCGTCCCCGAAACAAGGACTGGCTCCTCATATTTATCTTTGTTCAAACCGAACAAAGCGCCAAAGCCACCCAAATCGGTTAACACTTCAGGACGATACGTCCGCTTGACGTGGCTCTTCATCCGCTCTACCGCTTCATTGCCCGCTGCGATATCCACACCGGCATTTTTATAGGCTTCAGACACGATGGACACTCTCCTCAAAATATTTTAGGGGTTGTTCAAAAAGTCAATCATTGATCATAATTAACCCCATTAACTTAACAACTGCAGCCGAACTTTTCCTCCCCCTCAAAATTCGTCCGGGTCGGATAATCGTTATCAAAGCAGGCCATGCACAGTCCGCCTTTATAATTCTTCGCATTATCCCCTTCCACCGCACTGATCAAGCCCTCAGCACTTAAGAATTCCAAGGAATCCGCATTGATTTCCTGGCGGATTTCTTCGACGGACTTCGAGGAAGCAATCAGCTCTGCCCGGCTCGGTGTATCGATCCCATAGAAGCAGGGATTTTTGAACGGCGGCGAAGTGATCCGCACATGCACCTCCGTCGCTCCCGCTTCGCGCAGCAAATTCACGATGCGGCGCGAGGTCGTCCCGCGGACGATGGAATCGTCGATCATCACGACGCGCTTGCCTTCGACGACCCGCCGCACGGCGCTGAGCTTCATTTTTACGCCCTGCTCGCGCAGCTCTTGGCTCGGCTGAATGAAGGTACGGCCTGTATATTTATTTTTGATCAAGCCAAGCTCATATGGAATCCCCGTCTGCTCGGCATAACCGATAGCTGCGGAAATACTGGAATCCGGCACGCCGGTAACGACGTCGGCATCAACGAATGACTCCTGCGCCATGACTTGTCCCATCCGTTTACGAGCCGCATGTATATTGGAGCCGTTCATGTCACTGTCCGGACGGGAGAAATAAATATATTCCATGGCGCATAACGCTTTGCGCTGAGGCTCCGCATAACGATCCTCATGGATGCCTTCCCTGTCCAACACCAGCATTTCGCCCGGCAATATATCACGCACCGTCTCCGCTCCAACAACCTCAAACGCGCAGGTCTCGGAAGAGAACAGATAAGCGTCGCCCAGTCGGCCCATTGTCAGCGGGCGAAGCCCATGCCGATCACTGGCGGCGATCATTTTATCATTCGTCAGCAGCAGGAAGGCGAACCCCCCAACCAATTGGCCAAGTGCGTCCCGCGCCGCTTCGACAAAGTCCTTGGACGAACGGGCGATCAAATGTGCAATCACTTCCGTATCGCTGGTCGTCTGAAAAATAGAGCCGCTCTGTTCCAGTTGATGACGGATTTGCGGGGCATTAACGATGTTGCCGTTCGTAGCCACCGCGAGATCCCCGTCCCGATATTTAAAAATCAACGGCTGTGCATTCATCAGACTGGTGTCGCCGTTCGTGGAGTAGCGAACATGCCCGATGGAACGTTCGCCATGCAGCGAGCTCAGCCTGTCCCGATCAAACACTTCCTTCACGAGCCCCATACCCCGGTAATAATTGAACTCATCACCATTCGTTACGCATAGTCCCGCGCTCTCTTCGCCCCGGTGCTGCAGCGCGTGCAGGCCGTAATAGGACAAAGAGGCGGCTTCGGGGTGACCAAACACCCCAAATACACCGCATTCCTCTTTTAACGTATCAAATATATCATTCTTGCCTGTTCCTTGATTGTAATAGTCTCCTGTCCAAAGCCCTTGCGGAATTATTGCATCAGACATGGAATTACATCCTCCCAGACCTGCTTCAGCTCACTTACCGGTCTGTTCAGCACGGAGCGGGCGTTCACAGAAATCTCCAGATTGTCGCCTGTAACCTGACCGATGTTTTGAACCGGAACGCCATAGGATGCGATCAATTGCTCCAGCTCGGCCGCCTTGTCCGGCGTCGCCGATAACAGAATACGGGATTGCGATTCGCTAAATAGAGCAAAGTCGGGACGAAGCTCTGTCGGCAAATTGACTTTTGCGCCAAGGTGGCCGCTGATGCAGGACTCGGCCAAGGCTACGGCGAGGCCGCCTTCGGACAAGTCGTGCGCAGACTGTACAAGACCTTTTTGAATCGCGGCCAATACGCCATCCAGCAATTTTTTCTCCACATTCAGATCAAGCGCCGGTGGACGTCCTTCTGTTACGCCATGAACGACGGCCTGGAATTCACTTCCGCCAAGTTCAGCAAACGTCTCGCCAAGCAGGAATACAACATCTCCCTCGGCCTTGAAGCCTTGCGTCGTTATATGATCGATATCATGCACAAGGCCGACCATGCCGACAACCGGCGTCGGGTAAATTGCGCCTTTGGAATTCTCATTGTACAAACTGACGTTACCGCCAATAACTGGAGCATCCAGCACACGACAGGCTTCCGCCATGCCGTCAACCGCTTTTTCCATCTGCCAGAAAATATCCGGCTTCTCCGGGCTTCCGAAGTTCAGGTTATCCGTAATCGCCAGTGGCTCAGCCCCCGAGCAGACCACGTTGCGCGCTGCTTCGCTAACCGCGATACGTCCGCCAACTTCTGGATCCAGATATACAAACCGCCCGTTGCAGTCCGTCGTCATAGCGAGTCCCTTACGCGTACCGCGAATTGTCACGACAGCCGCGTCAGAACCCGGCTGAACCGCTGTGCTGGTGCGAACCATGTAATCATATTGGTTATATACCCACGCTTTGCTCGCTACGGAAGGGGAGGATAATACTTTGTCCAACGCCCCGTTCAAATCCGTCACTTCGTCATAGCGCAGCGTATCTACATTCGCATTCTCTTCATAGTATGCTGGTACAGCCGATGGCTTGTTGTAAATCGGGCACTCATCGACAAGCGCCGTCACTGGCATATCGCCAACAACTTCCCCTCGGTGGATCAATCTCAGACGTCCATCATCCGTCACTTTACCTACTTTGGCGCAAACTACGCCCCAGCGCTCAAAAATCTCCATCGCCTGAGCCTCATCCTTCGGCTCGACGACGAACAACATGCGCTCTTGCGACTCGGACAGCATCATTTCATATGGCGTCATACCTTCTTCACGCTGTGGCACCTCATCCAAATACAGCTCCAGACCGTTACCAGCCTTACTTGCCATCTCCGCACTGGAGCAGGTTAGACCCGCGGCGCCCATATCCTGAATACCCAGTACGATACCGGAGTTTATCAGCTCCAGACATGCCTCCATCACCAGCTTCTCCATAAATGGATCGCCGACCTGTACAGCCGTCCGCTTCGATTCAGACTCTTCCGTCAACTCTTCCGAAGCAAATGTTGCCCCATGAATACCGTCGCGGCCTGTCGGAGGCCCCACATAAAACACCGGGTTGCCTACGCCCTTCGCGACGCCGCGCTGAATTTTATCATGTTCGATCAGTCCTACGCACATCGCGTTAACCAGCGGATTACCGTCATAGGCATCGTCAAACACCACTTCGCCGCCAACCGTCGGAATACCGATACAGTTGCCATAACCGGCAATCCCGGATACGACGTGCTCGAACAAATACTTTACGCGGTCGCTTTCCAGCTTGCCGAAGCGCAGGGAGTTAAGGAGTGCAACCGGTCTTGCGCCCATAGAGAAAATATCACGGATAATGCCGCCCACGCCTGTCGCCGCCCCTTGGTACGGTTCAACTGCAGAGGGATGGTTATGGCTTTCGATTTTAAATACAACCGCCTGGTTATCGCCAATATCTACGATTCCAGCGCCTTCACCTGGTCCCATCAGAACGCGTGGACCTTCGGTCGGAAAACGACGAAGCAGCGGTTTAGAATTTTTATAAGCACAGTGCTCAGACCACATGACGCTGAATACGCCGATTTCCGTGTAGTTTGGTTTACGTCCTAGAAATCCGCAAATCAGCTCGTACTCACTGTCCGATACGCCCATTTGTTTATAAATTTGCTGTTCTGCGATTTGTTCTGCATTCGGTTCTTTAGCGGACACTTGCTGACTCATGCCGATCCCTCCAAGCCTTTAATATCGATGTAAACATACGTTTTCCGTCCTCTGATCCAAGCAGGCTGTCCACTGCACGCTCAGGATGCGGCATCATGCCCACAACGTTCCCGCGCTCATTGGATACTCCCGCAATATCGTCTACGGAACCATTTGGATTATCCACATAACGGAAAATAATTTGATTATTCGCCTTCAATTGCGCATGCGTCTCTTCATCGCAATAGTAGTTCCCCTCGCCATGAGCAATCGGAATATGAATCTCCTCGCCCTTCTGGTATTGGGTAGTGAACGGATTATCATTGTTCTCTACGCGAAGCACGGTATCATGGCAGCGGAATTTCAGCGAAGAGTTGCGGCGCAGTGTGCCAGGAAGCAATCCGGCCTCGGTCAAAATTTGAAATCCATTGCAAATGCCGAGAATATATTTGCCTTGCTCGGCGGCTTTAGCTACCTCGGCCATGACTGGAGCGAACCTTGCAATCGCCCCGCAGCGCAGATAGTCGCCATAAGAGAACCCGCCAGGAACAAGAATACAGTCATAAGCGGAAAGATCTGTGGCCGTGTGCCACACATAATCGACTGGCTCGCCTATTGTGTCTTCAACGGCTTTATAGCAGTCGATATCACAGTTGGAACCGGGAAATACGAGTACTGCGAATTTCATGGATTAGCCCTCCAATTCAAAGCGGTAATCTTCGACGACCGTGTTGGCCAACAGCTTCTCACACATCTCTTTGACGCGGGCTTCTGCCTCGTTGCGATCATTGGTATCCAGCTGCAGCTCCAAATACTTACCGATACGGACACTTTCCACCTCTGCAAATCCCATAGAATGCAGGGCACCTTGTACGGCAACTCCTTGCGGATCAAGTACGCTTTGCTTGATGGTGACATAAACAGACGCTTTAATCATATTCCTCGTGTTCCTCCTAATGAATGATATAAATAAATCAATTGCTGATTGTTGCTGTATATATAAAGCCTTCGTGACAATTACGGCTGATGAAGCCTCGGTTGTTCGGCGTAAGAAGCATCGCTTATGAACCGCCTATGTGTTCTTCCTCCGCTAGTCACTACAGCCTTGATACTGTCAGTAATCCTCAGTTAACCTCTGACCGGTCAGGCGATAAAATATTTCCCGATATCGGCGGGCCGTCTCCTCAACGATAGATGGGGGCAAAGGCGAAGGCTTGCTGTTCTTGTCCCAGCCGGAACCGGCTAAATAAGTCCGCACAGGCTCTTTATCCATGCTCTCGATATCCATATCGAGCACGTAATTTTCCTTGGCCCAGAAACGTGCCGCATCCGGGGTGAAAATTTCGTCGATCAGGATAAGCTCGCCCTCCACCAAGCCGAATTCCAGCTTGCAGTCCGCGAGGATAATTCCCCGCTGGTCGCAGTACTGGCGAGCAAACTCATACAGCTCTATGCTTCGGGTGCACAGCTGCTCGGCAAGCTCTGTCCCGACCAGTTCCGTCATCCGCTCGAAGGAGATGTCCTCATCATGACCGACATCATTTTTCGCGGAAGGCGTAAATATCGGCTCTGGCAGCCTGGCGTTCTTTCTTAGACCTGCTGGTAGCTTCTTGCCATTGATCTCCCCGGTCTTCACATATTGCCTCCAGCCGCCTCCCGTGACATAGCCCCGCACGACACATTCAACAGGAATGCGGTCGGCTCTGCGGGCGACCATGATTCGATCCTGCAACAGATGCTTGTACTCCGGCTTCACCATATCCCCAAGCAGGTCTAAATCGGCATGGACAACATGATTATTAATAAGATCGCCGGTTAGCGAGAACCAATGTGCACTGAGACGGTTGAGAACGCTGCCCTTGTCAGGCACGGCCGGCTCCAATACGTAATCGAAAGCTGAAATGCGATCTGTCACCACGATCAGATAGTGCTCTCCCCAATCGTACAGCTCCCGGACTTTACCTTTATATAGCAGTGGTGCGTTTACAAGCACCGTCGCCGTGGAAATCGCCTGTGATTCCATTATCCCTGCCCCCTTGCATTTCGTAGTATTAACCAGACAATCCGAGCTTGCGGAAAATCGTATCTACATGCTTCAAATGCCAGGATGGGTTGAACGCATCCTCAATTTCATCAGGGCTTAGAACAGCTGTAATTTCCGGCGTCTCCTCGACCAGCTCGCGGAACTGGCGCTGCGTCTCCCAAGCCTGCATCGCCCGGGGCTGAACCGTATCATAGGCCTGTTCGCGGCTGAAGCCCTTATCGATCAGCTTCGTCATGACGCGCCCGGAGAAGGGAACCCCGAACGTGCGGCTCATGTTACGCTTCATATTCTCGGGGAACACCGTCAGATTCTTCACAATATTACCGAAGCGGTTCAGCATATAGTTGAGCAGCATCGTCGCATCCGGCAGGATCACGCGCTCCACTGAGGAATGCGAGATATCGCGTTCATGCCAGAGCGTCACGTTCTCGTAAGCGGACACCATATGCCCGCGGATAACGCGGGACAAGCCGGAAATGTTTTCGCTACCGATCGGGTTGCGCTTGTGCGGCATGGCAGAGGAGCCTTTTTGGCCTTTGGCGAAAGCTTCCTCGACCTCCCGAACCTCGCTCTTCTGCAGAGCGCGAATTTCGGTAGCGAATTTATCGAGCGATGTGGCGATTAGCGCCAGAGTCGCCATATATTCGGCATGACGGTCGCGCTGCAGCGTCTGCGTCGAGATCGGAGCCGGCTGCGTGCCTAGCTTCTTGCAGACATACTCCTCCACGAACGGGTCAATGTTGGCGTAAGTACCGACGGCTCCGGATATTTTACCGAATTGCACACCATCCGCCGCCCGGCGGAAACGCTCCAGGTTCCGCTTCATCTCTTCGTGCCATAAAGCCATCTTCAGGCCGAAGGTCGTCGGCTCTGCGTGTACACCATGGGTACGCCCCATCATCGGCGTGTCCTTGAAAGCAATCGCCTTCTCACGCAAAACTTCGATAAAATTCAAAATATCTTGTTCCAATATCTCATTCGCTTGCTTCAGCAGATAACCTAAAGCCGTATCGACGACATCCGTGGAAGTGAGCCCGTAATGCACCCACTTGCGCTCTGCACCGAGACTTTCCGATACAGCACGGGTAAATGCGATCACATCGTGTCGGGTCTCCTGCTCGATTTCGTAAATCCGCTCGATATCAAACGATGCCTTCTCACGCAGCAGCTTAGCTTCTTCTTTCGGAATGACGCCCAGCTCAGCCCAAGCTTCGCATGCGCAGATTTCCACTTCCATCCATGCTTTGAACTTGTTCTCTTCAGTCCAGATCGCTCTCATCTCAGGTCTGCTGTAACGTTCGATCATATGAGCTGGTTCCTCCAAATGGTAGATTGGTGTATAAAATCAATGCCTTCCTGCACATCGCTGCACAGCATATTGACATGTCCCATTTTGCGTTTGGGTGCCGATCCGGCTTTGCCGTATAAATGCACCTTTGGCACCACTTTCGATGATACTGAGCTATCGGGATCCAACGAGCCCCATTTCCCCGTCGCTACAGCTTCCGTCACGGCCTCGATATGCTCGCCGAGCACGTTCGCCATGACAACTGGCGTCAACAGCTTCGTATCGCCGAGCGGTAAATTGCAGACCGCCCGGACATGCTGCTCGAATTGCGATGTCGTGCAAGCCTCCATCGTATAATGCCCCGAGTTATGCGGGCGCGGCGCCAACTCATTCACGTAAATTCTCCCGTCTCCGGTCAGAAACATTTCTACGGCGAGAAGGCCAACGGCTCCCATTGATTCCGCGATCCGTGCGGCCAGCCGTTCTGCTTCACGCTGCACTTCCTCGTCGATTCTTGCCGGAACGATCGAGGCATGCAATATATTATCCACATGGATGTTCTCGGCAACTGGGAATGTTCGAATTTCGCCGCGCGGGCTGCGGGCCGCAATAACAGACACTTCCTTCACGAAAGGAATAAATTGCTCCAGCACGAGCTCCGTGCCCGCTTGACTCAGCTCCGCATAGGCCGGACCGATCTCTGCTTCAGAGCGAATCACCCATTGCCCTTTGCCGTCATAGCCGCCTGTCGCGGTCTTCAGTACGCTGGGAATTCCCAGCCTTGCCACCGCCTCGCGCAGCTGCTGCTCACTGCCGATCTCCGCATAGGGCGCTACCGTAGCTCCTGCCGCTTCTACGGCCCGCTTCTCACGAAGCCGATGCTGTGTCGTATATAGAAGCTGGCTGCCTTGCGGAACGTACGACATCTCTTCGAGCAGCTCCGCCACTTCCGCGTCCACGTTCTCGAATTCGTACGTGATCACGTCCGAACACTCAGCCAGCCTTCTAGCCGCCTCCTGATCGTTATAACGGGCGACGATCTGCTCTGCTACTTGTCCACATGGCGATGACGGCGTCGGGTCTAGCGTAACAAAGCGATAGCCGAGGTTGGTCCCAGCCAGCGTCATCATCCGCCCGAGCTGACCGCCTCCAAGAACACCGATCGTGGAG
This sequence comes from Paenibacillus lentus, assembly GCF_003931855.1. Taxonomy (NCBI): domain Bacteria; kingdom Bacillati; phylum Bacillota; class Bacilli; order Caryophanales; family Paenibacillaceae; genus Paenibacillus; species Paenibacillus lentus. Next base: position 5,214,643 of record NZ_CP034248.1, read on the forward strand.
CCCGGCGGAATGACTGCTCCGAATCGTTCGCTATGCAACTGTTCAGCGCTGCCGCTCCTAGCTTCTTGACTCGCAGCTCGGTTCACTGCTCTAGAAGAATCGCTCATCACTTGATCTCCCCCAGCTCGGCTGAGCTGTCCAGCACCTGGTCGCGTATGCGATCGCGGCGCTCCTGCACACGAGAGGCCACCTCAGGATCAAAGGCTCCGATCATTTGCGCTGCCAGCAAGCCAGCGTTAATCGCTCCTGCTTTGCCGATTGCAACCGTAGCTACCGGGATTCCCCCCGGCATTTGCACGATGGAGAGCAGAGAATCAAGACCGTTCAAAGCGGCCGATTTTACCGGAACACCAATCACGGGAAGAACCGTTTTTGATGCAACCATGCCCGGCAGATGAGCCGCTCCCCCTGCGCCTGCGATGATAACCTTTAAACCGCGTTCAGCCGCTTGCTCCGCAAATTCAAACATTAAATCCGGCGTGCGGTGCGCAGATACAACCTGCTTCTCATAAGGGATTTGAAGCTCCTCCAAAACAGCGCAAGCATGAGACATCGTATCCCAATCCGATGTACTGCCCATGATTACTGCAACCTGTGCTTGTACCTGTGCTGACATGCTTCAACCCGCTCCTTCAATAAAAGTATTTGGTTATTCTGTTTGTTTATTCCCTAACTCCAGCCTAGACATTAAAAAAGGTCCGGAGCATTCTGGAAAATAACAAGTATTTTCAGATTCCCGGACCAGAGAGAATACACCGGATTCACGAATATCATGCTGCGTGATTCCTGATTTGCCTTATGATTACAGAAGCAAGCATGACGGCACACCCCAAGCGTGGTTCCTTCAGAGCCTGCTATTGCCCAATACAAAACCTTAAATATACCGGTAGTGGGTCAAACCGTCCTCATAATCTGCAATCATATCGAAGAAAGCTACTTCTTGCTTAACGAACCTTCTTCATGGCGTATTCACTCGTAGTCCGAAAATTTACGGTTTTCAGGTAGAGACTTCCGGGCCATATCCCCGGATTTATACGAGATCATTCTAAACGGACGGTTACCCGCCGTCGTATATCAGTTTAACAATGCCAAGTAGCTCATGTCAACTCAAACACGAACATTATTAATTTGCATAATCAGAATGTTCGTTTTTTCACGCTATTATGACGATATATAATACAAACAACAATCGGTGTACATTCAAAAAAGCAGACGGCAAAAAAAAAGAGAATGCCCCAAAGGACACTGATATTATCCCCTTACGGTAGACAGTGAAAAAAGAGTTCATGATATTATGAATTCAACACTGTAGACCGGAGGGGATTTTTCTATGCCACCAAAGAAGGGTCAGAAGTTTAATCGATACGACGAAGAAACGAAGCGAGAAGCCGTTCGTTTACGAATTGAAGAGCAATGGAGCTATACTCAGATCAAGGAAAAGTTGGGGATCAAAAGCGATGCTCAGATTGTAACTTGGGTACGCAAACATATGAATGGTGAATCGTTCAAGGATTATCGGGGGCGTTGGGCGAAAAAACACTTCAGCAGTCTCGAGGAAGAGAACGAGCATCTGAAAGCGCAGGTCGAATATCTAAAAAAGCTCAATCCGAATCTACATGGGGAGGGAAGTTGGATAAGCAAGCCCGGTTTAGGACCATCGAAAAAATGATTGGGAACCACTCGATAGTCATGCTGTGTAAGATTGCTGAAGTGTCTCGTGCCGGGTATTACAAGTGGAAAGCTGCTCTAAGTAACCAGCAACAACGTCAGGAGCGAGATGCTGATCTGAAGGAGCATATACTTGCCATTCACCGTTTGCGGCCCTATTTCGGTTACATCCGTATGTGTACGGCTTTACGTAGGGAAGGATTGCTTGTTAACCGCAAGAAAGTCAGACGGCTTATGCGTGAGCTCGGGATCCGGTCAGTCATCCGCAAGAAGCGTCCAAATGCAGGGCGCAAGCCTTCTGTCGTGTTTGCTAATGTCTTGAACAGGGACTTTCAAGCATCTGCTCCATTTACCAAGCTAGTCACGGATATTACTTACGTACGGATCGGTCACGATTTCACCTATTTGTCGACTGTAATGGATTTGCATAACAATGAGATTGTCGCTTGGGAACTCTCTGAGCGCAATGACTTGCAACTTGTGCTGGACACAGTAAAGCAACTCGGTACTCGCAAGGATGCAGTCTTACATTCTGACCAAGGCTTCCAATACACGCACAAGGCTTACGAGACTCAGTTGCTCGCACAAGGGCTCCAGGGCAGCCACTCAAGGCGAGGCAACTGTTACGACAATGCCTGCATGGAGTCGTTTTTCTCCCATTTGAAGACCGAACAGCTGTACCTTAAACGTCCGAACGATCAGCATTCAGCACGTCGTCTCATTGAGGAATATATTGAATTTTACAATCATGAGCGTTTCCAAAAAAAACTCGGCGACCGTTCTCCAGTTGAGTACCGGAAAGCGATCGCCGCATAAATTGATCCTCTTTTTTTACTGTCTACTTGACAGGGGTAAGACCACACTCTCCCTTAATTAGCTTATTTAACGACCAGCACAGGCACCTTGGCATGTTGTACGACATTATGGCTGACACTGCCAAGCACAAATTCGCGGATACCTCCAAGGCCACGGCTGCCGATGACAATAATATCATTATTATTCTTCTTCACATGATCCAGAATGACCTCTGCCGGCGAGCCTTGAATTAGCTGTACAGTACCGTTCACACCTGCTGCCTGCAGGCGGCCCTTCGCTTCTTCTACCGTCTTCTCCGCCAGCTCATAGAAATCCTGATTTATGGATGCCGGTACGGGGGCGTAGCCCTCCGCAACATAGAAACGCGGAAAATCAAAGACATGCACTACTTCAAGAGTAGCATCCGGCGACAATTTTACTAATTCAATCGCCTTATTCAGCGCTTTGGTAGCTGCCTTCGAACCATCGTAAGCTGCAACAATTTTGTTAAATAACATAAGTCAGCACCTCTCCCTATCTAGTTTGAAATACAAGTGAAGCGAGATCGTGCAATTCCTATACTATTATGAATAAAACTATTAAAACAAAAAATAACCTAGAAGAACTGCATTCATTGCAAGTAGCAGCGGAATGCCTACGCGGAAGCTGGCATGCTTCGTTTTATGCCGCTTTACGTTCATAGCCGTCAGCACACCGAGTGAGCCCCCGATTGCCGCCAAGAGAAACAATGTCCGCTCAGGAATCCGGTCACACCTCTGCCGGGCCCGGCGCTTGTCATCGGCCATGACCAGGTATGAAATAACATTAATGATTAGAAACCAGAGCAGCAGTCCGGATCTCATGCATACCGCCTCCACCTTCATCCGTCTTTGCAGAACCTCGTTTCCCTTAATTCTATTATAACGCTAACCGCATAAATTCAAAAGGCTCCCTTCACGGGAGCCCAGGAGCTCTGCTCAAATCTTAAGTTGACATCTGCTCGTTTCAGTTTCAGAACCTGCTTCCATTAAAAACACTTCACTTCATGAGCATATAAGCACAATCAGTGCCTTATCCGCTCACATCTTCGGAACTTCGTTCAGGCTGGGCGGTCGCTTGGCCTGCTTCTTCATCTTAGGCTCTGTCACTTCTTCCATAATACTGGATTTGTTCTGCTGATCTTTAATCTTCGTTGATTTGTGGTGGGGCATGCTCATCACCTCCCAGGCATAGGGTTCCGAGCATGCCGCTGTTTTATGCGGATATTAAGATAAGATATACCCAACAACTCCGGGCATCTTCTTCATACACCTTATCTACTTAATCTTGTCTTCTCGTCCTTGAGCTTGTCTTCACGTCTTATATCTAGTTAAATTCTTACCTACTTATTTCCTGTTCTTATTTTCCATGGCTGCTTTCAGCAATTCACCTAAATTGGAGCCGATAGATTCCTGTTGCTTCGTATATTGGCTTACGAGCCTTTTCTCCTCCCGCTTGGTCATTCGTTTGGGATCGTTATTGCTCAGCGTCTCCGTAATGCCACAAGGCAGACATTGGACGTAGCGGCCTGCTTTGCCTTCCTTCAGCTCCATCTTCTTACGGCACTGCGGACAACGACGGTTGGACAACCGCTTCTCACCGGAACGGCGATAGCCGCAATCCTCGCTCGGGCAAACGAGCATCAGCCCGCGCCCCGTCTTCTTCTCCAGGAGACGAGTCCCGCAATCTGGGCAATGGCTGTTGGAGACATTATGCGGCTTATAAGTCGCATCGCTGTTCTTCACGCCTGCGACGAGCCCCTCGGCCATCTCCCGTATTCCCTCGAGAAATGGACCCGGCTTGCCCTGTCCGCGGGCGATCCGCTCCAGCTCAGCCTCCCATTTCGCCGTCAGATCCGGCGAGCGCAGATCGCTGGGAGCCAGCTCGATCAACTGCTTCCCTTTGCCTGTCGGATGCAGCAGATTCCCCTGCCGCTCAATCGTATCCGAGCTGACCAGCTTCTCAATAATGTCCGCACGCGTAGCTGGTGTCCCCAAACCATGCTTCTCCATCTGCGTCAACAGTGCGGCTTCGCTATATCGCTTTGGCGGCTGCGTGCGCCCGCCCTGAATGCGGCAGCGCTTTACCGTTACGCTCTCTCCTTCATGCAGCACCGGCAAAGATGCACTGCCTGTTTCAGAGGAGTCGTCATCCTCATCCTCTTCATCCATAGCCTGCCCGTCATAGACGGCCCGCCAGCCGCTATCCTTCATCGTCGTACCTTTGGCATGAAGAGTCTCCCCGGCCACCTCCAAAGTAACAGCAACATTGTCAAAACGAGCCGCTGGATAGAAAAGACTGATGAACCGCCTTACAATCAAATCATATAACTTGCGCTCGTCCGCACCAAGTTCATTCAGCAGCACCGTCTGCTCAGTCGGAATGATTGCGTGATGATCAGTAACCTTGCTGTCATCGATGATTCGTTTACTCAACGGGAGCGGCTTGCGCAGCAATGGCCTTGCCAGCGAGGCATAATGGCCAACGGCTACGCTTGTCAATCTCTCCTTCAGCGTGTCCTTCATATCAGACGTCAGATAACGTGAATCCGTCCGCGGATAAGTGACAAGCTTATGCTGCTCGTACAGCCGCTGCAATACATTCGATGTCTGCTTGGCAGAAAACCCGAGCAATCGGTTCGCATCCCGCTGTAGCTCCGTCAAATCATAAGCCAAAGGATGCGGCACGTTCTTCTCACTCTTCTTCAGCTTCACGATCTTACCGCTACGGCCATCGAGCTTCCCTTGAAGCTGCTTCACCTTCTCCGGGTCAAAAATCCGCGAATCGTTATTCGCCCCCCGCCATACCGCCTCAAATGAACCCAAATCAACGCGCAGCGTGCTGTATTCCTCCGATCGGAAAGAGAGGATTTCTCTCTCCCGCTGCATAATCATACCTAGCGTCGGGGTCTGTACACGTCCCGCGGATAGCGGTGAGCCGAATTTGGTGGTAAGCGCCCGGGTAACGTTCAATCCGATCATCCAGTCCGCCTCGGCCCGACATCTTGCTGATTGATACAGCCGATCGTATTGATTTCCCGGCTTAAGCGAAGCAAAGCCCTCTTTAATCGCCTTATCCGTCTGCGAGGAGATCCACAGCCGCTGAAACGGCTTGTTCCATCTCGCCATGTCCATGATCCAGCGGGCCAGCAGTTCCCCCTCGCGGGCAGCATCCGTTGCAATGATCAAGGATTTAATATCCTGCCTTCTCATCAGCTGCTGTACGGCCTTGAACTGATGACTGCTCTCGCGAAGCACCTTCAGCTTCATTTTTCCAGGCAAAATCGGCAGATCCTCCAAGGACCAGGAACGGAACTTGGCATCGTAATCCTCTGGCTCGGCGAGTCCAACCAAATGGCCCAGTGCCCAGGTCACGACATATTTAGGCCCTTCCATATAACTTTTATGCTTATCGCGGCAGCCCATCACTCGCGCAATTTCCCGAGCTACGGACGGCTTCTCCGCTAGTACTAATATTTTCATGGGTCACAGATGCACTCCTTTCAGAGTTCATTATAACATCTGCAGGAGGGGGGGACGAAATCACACCAGGATAATAACGACCCGGATCATGTCCTTCTATGTCTATTATGTCTAACACCTTCGAAAGCAACAGCACGAACGGGATAAAAATATTTTTTGATGCACAGTATATCTTTCAACAGTAGGTAGGCATGGCAGTCAACCTGCCGCCGCGACAAACGTCCTGACCAAAAATAATTAACTCAAAGGGAGCAACTACTGAATCGAAGTGAAGATGCCACTGTGCCAGGAGATAAGCAAAAGGGGATAAGGTGAATGGACCACTAGAATTGTAAACAACCGCTTAAAACATTTAATTTAAGCAAATTAAATTTTCAACAAAGCTATACACCGAAGTCAAATTAATATATATTGTAACCAGGTACTAACACCTGATGATAATATCTGATTATAGCACTTGGTAACAACCTTGTGATAACCTTGGTGATCAAACCAAACTACATTCTAGATTTTCATATAACGACAGCAGCGTACGTCTCTTCACAAACCTATTTCGATAATAAAGGAGTGGTTCAATTGACTACTGAATCCAAATCACGGATTACGGCCATCGGCACTTATGTTCCTGAGAAAATTCTAACAAATGAAGATCTGGAAAAAATGGTTGAGACGAATGACGAGTGGATCGTCCAGCGGACAGGAATTCAAAAACGTCACATTGCTGCAGACGATGAATTTACCTCCGATTTGTGCATTCAGGCCGTCAAGCAGCTTCGTGACACCTACAACGTATCGCTGGAGGATGTCGATCTTATTCTCGTAGCCACATCAACTCCCGATTACCCTTTTCCCAGCGTAGCATGCAAAATCCAGGAACACTTCGCAGTGGCTAGCACCGGGGCCGTCGATCTAAATGCAACATGCGCAGGCTTCTCTTATGCCCTTCATATGGCCAATGGACTGATCACTTCAGGACTGCATAGGAAAGTGCTCGTGGTCGCAGGCGAAACGATGAGCAAGATTACAGATTATAATGATCGCAGTACATGTATTCTATTTGGCGATGGGGCTGGGGCTGTTCTTGTCGAGCGGAGTGATGCGGAAGCCGGCTGTTTCGAGGCCTTCGTCATGGGTACGCAGGGAGCTGGAGGAATCAGCGTATATCGTTCCGGACTTTCTAGAATGATGAACGGCCAAGCGTTGGATGGTCACGGTAAAATTGTGCAGAATGGACGCGAAGTATTCAAGTGGGCGGTACGCACCGTGACTGCCGGGATCGAGCAGCTGCTTGAGCAGGCTAATGTAAGCCGGGAGCAAATCGACTGGTTCATTCCGCACAGCGCCAATTTGCGCATGATTGAATCCATTTGCGAGAAAGCGAATATCCCTTTAGGCAAGACGCTGCAAAGTGTGCAGCACATGGGCAATACCTCTTCGGCCTCGATCCCGCTTGCCCTACAGGCAGGAATCGATTCCGGTCAGTTGAAGACCGGTGACAGGCTGCTTATTTACGGCTTCGGCAGTGGCCTGACTCATGCCGGACTTGTTGTGCGATGGGGTGTGTCCGCTATATAATTGGCAAGATGAACAACCAGAGAAGGAGAGCAGCGATGGCACAGCTATTTTTCAAATACGGGGCGATGAACAGCGGCAAATCCATTGAGATCCTAAAAGTCGCACATAATTACGAGGAGCAGAACAAACCGGTGATGCTCTTCACTTCGGCTCTCGACGACCGGGATGAGACAGGGTATATTTCCTCGCGCATCGGTCTGAGAAGACAGGCAATCCCCATCAAGGAAGATACCGACGTATTTGGTATCGTCAGTCGTCAGGAGCCAAAGCCCTACTGCGTGCTTGTGGACGAATGCCAATTCTTGAGTAAGAGCAATATCGAGCAGCTTGTCCGCATCGTAGATGAGCTCAACGTTCCGGTGATGGGCTTCGGCCTGAAGAACGATTTCCAGAATCAATTATTCGAGGGCAGCCGATTTATGCTCATTTACGCGGATAAAATCGAGGAAATGAAGACCATCTGCTGGTTCTGCGAGCGTAAAGCAACGATGAATCTGCGCGTAGAGAATGGAAAACCCGTTTATACGGGAGAGCAAATCCAAATCGGCGGGAATGAGTCCTACTACCCAGTATGCCGGAAGTGTCACAGCAGTCCTCCACTATAGCTACCATTATCGTAAGAAGGCACATGCCGATGCATGTGCCTTCTTACGTGCAACACACTTATGTTCCTCTACTTATCACTCCTCCTTCCCCCGCCTTGTTTCCCTTTTCAGCTTTATTCTACGGCCAAGTCTATCGCCAAAGCTACGACCAAATCTACGGCCAATGCAACGGCCAAAAAAAGTTTCACCATACAGTAAATTTCGGTATTTAAACCGACTAAACGGAAATTTAAAAGTCAGTGCCGTGCCTTGATCCTCGATTTCCACTGATTTTAGTGCTTGGGTACGCACGACACTGCGTACTAGCAGGCTGACTAGCTGCGAATTATTACGGCGGATCGCAATGGCCAGCTTGCATGCGAATGGTCTATCAGAGACAAGCCTGTCGTACAACGGCAGTACCGCCTGGGCCATCGCCTGATGAACTTTAGGCTCAAACATGAATTGCACGCTTCCCGGCGGAATTGTCGTTCCGTTCGTATATACAAGCTTTGGAAAAGAGAAATCTATGAAATAGCCGATCCCGTTTACCCCCAGCCCCTGCCTCGCTGCACCCGGAGCAACCGGTGCGAGCAGCTTTTTCATCAAATCCAGGTTCGCTGTGACGACTGCCCTGCTCCACCGAGTCGCAAACCTTTTACTTGTCGCGACGGTGCTATAGAATGGCAGCATGCTGGCTGCCGTTTTTTGCAGTACATTTGCATTGACCTTGGATTTGTTGAAGCCGGCGGCCCCACACTCGCAACCTCCGCTTCTTCCCCGCCATCTCGCCCTTCCCATATACCCCTTCCTCCTTAAGAAACGATGGGCATTGCCCTTATGCTCGTTGTCTGGAACTCTTTTCTATAATATATGGGGTAGTCGCTTGTCACGGCTGGGCTCTTGTCTCTACAATAGAGAAGTTAAAAGAAATAGGTACAAGTAGATGAGCAGGAGCGCCCTGCTTGAAGGAGGTTGGAATAAATATGCCAACGATTAGACGCCTTATTACTGAGCATGATTTGCAAACGGCCATGGAGCAAGGGCTACGTATTCGCGTCTTTCGCGACAACCACCTTATCGAATCGGGATCGATCATTATCCGCCTCACCGAAGATACCGTGATTACACAATCCAGCGTCAGCGACCTAGCCTACCATAACCGCGAAAGCTGCCAGTTTTTTGAGTTGAAGAAGTAATTGTTGAAGAAGTGACTGCTGAAGAAGTAATTCGTTTGAAGGGAGAGCAATACCTATGTCAAATCCACTCGTATCGAAAAAATGGCTTCTCGCCCGCATGTACGAACCCCATATGGTCATCGCCGATTGTCGGTTTCAACTCGGAGCCCCAGAGGCCGGCAGGGCAGCTTATGCCGAGTCCCATATTCCCGGCGCAATCTATCTCGATTTGGAGAGCGACCTCTCCGCTCCCGTCGCCGAGCATGGGGGCCGGCATCCGCTGCCTGATCCGGAAGTTTTGGCTAAACGCCTCAGCCAGGTAGGTATTAGCAACGACAGTGTTGTTGTCGCTTATGACGACCAAGGAGGTATGAACGCCTCCAGACTCTGGATGCTGCTGCGCTGGCTCGGCCATGATCAGGTATATATCATGGATGAGGGATTCTCGGCATGGCAACAAGACGGCTACCCCGTCACCGCCGAGCAGCAGGTGGTCATCCCTTCGTCCTTCCAGCCTGCGTTACATGATGAATTGATCGCCGATGTGAACTATGTTCGTAGCGCGATCGGCAATCCCGACGTGCTATTGGTCGATTCTCGCGAATCCCCCCGGTATCTGGGGCAGACCGAACCGATCGATGCCAAGGCCGGGCATATCCCTAGCGCGATCAACGCTTTCTGGAAGAACAATTTGGACGACACGGGTAAATGGGCCCCTGAAGAACAGCGCCGAGCCGGTTTGTCAGAAGTGATTAATGCGCTGGATGCCGGCCTCGAAGTTATCGTCTACTGCGGCTCCGGCGTTAGCGCCTGCCCGAACATCGTGGCGCTCCACTCGCTTGGCTATTTCAATGTCCGGTTGTATGCGGGGAGCTGGAGCGATTGGATTTCGTATCCGGATAACCCTGTTGCCACGGGCAGGGAGTGACAGCTTTCGCAGACATGCAGGTACCTCGGCAACCTTGCCGCTCGGATCGAATCGGGCCTTGGACGTATTGACTTCGAACGCAGTCAGTCAAAAGAGAGTCAACGCCCGCCCACTCAAGGGTATTTTATCGCAAATCACCCAATTTTCATAATTTGATGATCTACACCGTACGTGTACGATTAGCGGTCAAGCTTAATGCCAACGGAGGCGCTCCCTAATCGTTCCGCCACGACCTCTGAGATGCACGTTCGCTTGAGCAACAAACTCGAATTAGTTGAGTGTGCGGAGGTCGTGGAAACGTATCTTGGAAACGTATCTTAGGCAACACCAAGCTGCGTACAAGCTCAAGTCACCTGCTCTCAAAAAAGTGGGGATTCACTGGTATCCTCCTTTTATATGGTATAGATAATAACTTGTATGGGGTTTACATTTTTTACTAAATATAGTAAAGTTGTTTAGAAACCGCCCACATCATAACCATGCAAAGCTTGCTTCCTGCGGCATTGCCGCTGATCTCGAAAGGGGGTAGCCGCTATAGTTTTGAGAGGATTTACATTTCTATAGTAGTAAGGAGTTTAGCTACTGAGAGAGTAACAGAACTGAAGCATTTATTACTTACTCCAATGTGCAAGGCCAGAACATCTGAAAACAAGGAGGATAAGTGAAATGAAGAAACTTTTTACTCTCGTTGTGCTCATTACGCTGCTCGTCCCATCGATGTCCTATGCCCAATCTCCAACGCAAAATACAAGCGGTGCTGCCGCCGCAGCTTCCGGTGGAACCGTAATCCCGGCACCCCAGGGATACGACGCTTACCGTCATAATATTCCTCGCGGAAATGTGCAGCAAATTTCCTATTATTCTACAACAGTAGGCAAAACACGGAATGCAATGGTTTATACTCCTCCGGGCTATACAACGTCGCAAACCTATAATGTCCTCTACTTGCTACACGGCATTGGCGGGGATCAATATGAATGGCTTAATCAGATGAACCCTAGAAATATCTTAGACAACCTGTACGCTGATAACAAGCTGGAGCCAATGATTGTTGTCTTCCCGAACGGCCGCGCCATGCAGGATGATCGTCCAACTGGCGATATTTTTGCACCGGACAAGGTGGCTGCCTTCGAAACCTTCGAGTTTGATCTGATCAACGACCTCGTCCCTTACATTGACACTCATTTTCCGGTATATGCCGATGCCCAACATCGAGCTTTGGCTGGTCTGTCGATGGGCGGCGGACAATCGCTGAACTTCGGGTTAAAACATCTGGACAAGTTCTCCTGGATTGGCGCATTTTCATCCGCCCCTAATACAAAGTCGGCGTCACAGCTCATCACCAACCCGTCCCAGACAACTAGTCAACTAAACCTGCTATGGCTGTCTTGCGGCGCGTCGGACGATCTGCTATGGGTAAGTCAAAACTTTCATAACAGCTTAGACTCTATGAATATTCCCCATATGTGGTATCTGGATATCGGCGGGCATGAAGGTAAGGTATGGAGCAGCGGGCTCTATCAATTCTCTCAGCGTATCTTCAAGTAGAGTCATGCTCCCCTCATTAAATAACCCTAGAAATGCTGCGGCATTACTGGGGTTATTGCTATTATCATAAAAAAACAGCCCCAGGGATTGCCTGTTAGGTGTTAGGCTGCCCCCGAAGGCTACCTCTCCCACGGACAGCTATATGTCATGAATGAAGGATTCTCGAATGGCATCAAAACGGCTACCCCGTCACTGCTAGTCACTGCTAATCAGCAGGTGGCCATCCCTTCGTCCTTCCAGCCGCGTTACGTGTTACGTAATAATTTGATCCCCCGATGTGGACGATGTGCGAGGCACGATCGGCAATCTCGGGGCGCGATCGGCAATCCCAACGTGCTATCGGCATCCCGACGTGCTATCGGCAATCCCAACGTGCTATCAGCAATCCCAACGTGCTATCGGCATCCCAACGTGCTATCAGCAATCCCGACCTGCTATCGGTCGATTCTTGCGAAGCCCCTGGTTAGATTTTCTAACGGTTGCCACAGACGTTAATCAGTCGAAAATGAGCACTTCGGTATTCTAACGGTTGTAATCCACGTTATCTCTGCATAATACGCCGCAGCATAATAAAAACGTTACATTAACAACGTATACAACCGTTAGATTCCTAAAAAGCAGAAAATTTGCAGATTAACGGCAATGGCAACCGTTAGCGCTGACAAACCGTTGGACTCACATTCACTCCCTGAACACGCATTATCCACACGGACTCGCATAACGCAAAAAAAACGACTCCCTTTCCCATGGAAAAGTAGCCGGCATGCTTTACCGCTAGACTTGCTGTATGTTAATCTCACATCCTAAAATCGCATCCTCAAAAGCGTCAGAGAGCGCAACAAGATAAATGAATGAAGCAGCGTTTATCGATTTGCAACCTCGACCTAATCATATCATCCACAATATACCTTATAGCATTGATTTGCTCTCTTATAGCATTGTTTGCTCTGATGAAAAAACGCTGCAGGAATGAATTCCTAAAAAATCGTAAATAATAATTCCTAAGGATGAACAGAATATCCATCTTTCTCCTTCCACAATCCCATCAATTCATATAACATAAACCTAAATAATTAAAATTTAAAGTACAGGAGACGATGAAATGACAATCAAAGAGGAATTAAGAGGCAAAAACATCATTATTCCTGAAAACCCGGTTTCAAACTTTTTGTTTAATAACACAAGATCAGCACTTCTATGGTTAGTTATTCGGCTTTATTTAGGTTATGCCTGGCTAAGTGCCGGATGGGGAAAGGTTACGAACGATAATTGGGTCGGAAGCAATGCAGGCGCGGGGCTGACGGGATTCGTTAAAGGGGCGGTTGGCAAAGCGGCAGAAGGAAAAGACGTTGCGGGATGGTATGCCTCATTTCTGGAAAACATGGTACTCCCCAATGCTACACTCTTCTCTTATCTCGTTGCCTTTGGCGAGCTGCTCGTAGGACTCGGCCTCATTCTTGGCTTGTTGACAGGTATCGCTGCGTTCTTCGGCGCATTCATGAATGCCAGCTTCCTGTTCGCAGGAACCTTAAGTACTAACCCGCTGCTATTTATACTCGCCACCTGGATTGTGCTAGCCTGGAAGGTTGCCGGATGGTATGGACTCGACAGATGGGCGCTCCCTCTCCTTGGAACTCCTTGGACTCGCCATCGCAATAAAGGCGATCAGTCATCTGCAACATAAGTTAAATAGACAAGAAGGAAATACAAATTTACCTCTATAGAGAATAAAAGAGAATAAAAGAACATAAATACGGGCAGCAGTAAGTCACCTTTTGGTAGCTTGCTGCTGCCCTTTTTATGCAGAATAGGACTTTAAGGCACAAAATTAATCCCACATGAAAATTGGTCACGAAATTAACGTCAATCAATCCATTTCCAAATATTAACTAATGGCACGAATTCCCCGATATATACCTCATACGACTCAAAATATAAAAGAAAGAAGGTTTCCGACCAATGTACTTTCAAGCCTTGTCATTCTCAGCCGATACCATGCAGCAGAAAACAACATCCAGATTGGAACAGATCATACAGATCGCCCAAAGCGGCGCTTCAGATACAGAAAAAAGACAGATGATCAAAAATATGCAGTTACAAATGGATAGCGAAAGTATGGAAAAACTCATGGCAAATCTGCCTGAAGTAGGAACAACTGAGAAGCTAGAGAGGGCTGAGAGGGCTGAGAGGGCTGAGGAGTCTCAGCAGTTGGAGCAGTATGATCAGAAGGATGAACAGTTGAGTGGAGGCGAAACAACAAATGAACATGGAGATACGGTCGTAATTTCTCAAGAAGCCATGCATCAATATGAAAGTCGTCTGGTAACATTCCATCTTCAGGGGAATCATTCGCAGTTTGAACATTCGTCTGGCAACCCCCCATCTTCAGGGGAATCATCCGCTGCCACACAATCTTCCGCACCATCGCCTTCAGTAGAGTGAGCATCGATCTTAGCCCTTGCTACAAGAAGGGATACAAAGGATACAAGGGCTAAGAAGATCCCATAACCTACTGCTCATGACATGGATTTTTTCGAAAAATGCATAGATCCGCGCCTTCCGGCTCCTAAATATTCGCCATCTCCAGCACAACAGGGCAATGGTCGCTGCCCATAACATGGCAATCGATTTGTGCATCCACCAATTTCTCGCTGAGCCGGTTCGAGACCAGAAAATAATCGATCCTCCAGCCGATGTTCCGCTCCCTTACCTTTGGCATGTACGACCACCAGCTGTAGACATTGTCGCGGTCGGGATAAAAATAACGGAACGTATCCACAAATCCAGCCTCTAGCAGCTGCGTCATTTTCTCCCGCTCCTCCAGCGTAAACCCCGAATTGCCCGCGTTCGATTTAGCATTTTTGATGTCGATCTCCCGGTGTGCAACATTCATATCCCCGGTTACGATAACGGATTTCTGTCGATCTAACTCTACCAAGTAACTACGAAACCGCTCCTCCCACTCCAATCGATAGGGCAGCCTGGAGAGATCTCGTTTCGCATTCGGCGTATACACATTCACCAGATAAAATGACTCGTACTCCAGTGTAATAATTCGTCCTTCCGGCTCCGAATCATCTTCCAGCCCATATCGCACAGATTGCGGCTTGATTCTCGTAAATACAGCGGTTCCGGAATACCCCTTCTTCTCCGCATAGTTCCAATACTGCTCATATTCCTCGCTCAGTTCCAGGTCAATTTGCCCTGCCTGCAGCTTTGTTTCCTGAACGCAAAATATATCCGCATCCACTGCCCGAAAATAATCATAAAACCCTTTATTTACGCACGCTCTAAGCCCATTGACATTCCATGACACCAGTTTCATTTCTTCTATCTCCCCTGCCTTAATATCACCATAAATTATCTTACTCAACTTTCGCACCTAGAAAAATGACTTAAACCCTTGAGTGCGCAAGAAGAATTCAATAGATTTACTCGTATTGACAAAAAAACACCTTGCTTGTTTGGTATCATGGAAGTGTCTAATCAACCATACCAACAAGAAAGGTGTGTAACCCTATGTTACAACAACATTCCCTGTCTGAACAGTCTCACTTTCCCAAAATTTTTGCCAGTCTCCACATCGGAAAAACGTTACGACAAGCGGGTATTTCTAAATCTTTCGGTCTTTCAAGTCTAGCGATTTTCCAAATCGTGTTCTCTTTGGTCTTTGAGGGGAAAAACTGGTTTCGACTCCTGGAAAGTGATCGCGGAGCAGATCTTCCCGGCAAGGATGTTATCTACCGTTTTTTGAATCAGGCTTCTTTTGCTTGGCGGCGCTTTTTGCAGGCTTTGAGTCTTCGAATCGTGCACCATTTCGAATCGCTCATTTCGTCCCACCGGGTACGTGTGTTCATTATTGACGATTCCGTGCTCAGCCGAAATCGTAGCAGAAAAGCGGAACTCTTGGCACGTGTATTTGACCACTCCACAGGCAAATTCACCAAAGGTTACACTATGCTAACGCTAGGCTGGTCAGACGGATTTAGTTTTGCTCCGCTTGATTTTGTCATGCTGTCTTCCGCTAAATTAGCCAACCGTCTGTGCGAAATGGCTTCGAATCTTTCCAAACGCAGTAACGGCTACAAACGCCGGATGGAGGCCTTTTCTCGAAAGCCGGATGCTGTCGTAGCCTTGCTGGAACGAGCCTTACGTGGAGGATTCACCGCTGATTACGTGCTTATGGATAGCTGGTTTACGCAAGCTCCACTGCTTCGCGAGCTCACTGGCCAAGGTCTGCCCGTGATTGGCATGGTTAAAGAAATGAAACAACGCTATCTAGTTCAAGGCAAGCGAATGACACTGCGCGAGGTGTTTCAAAGCCTTCCTGCATCGAATGCCAAAGATATTAAAGGCTCGATCATCGTACACACCGCCTGCGGTCTACCCGTGAAGCTTGTGTTTGTCCGCAACCGGAATAAAAAACGGGAGTGGCTGGCGATTTTAAGTACAGATGTGACGCTTGATGCGACTGAAATCGTACGTATTTACGGTATGCGCTGGAGCATAGAGACCTTTTTCAAAGTCACCAAAAGCTACTTAAAACTGGGAACCGAATTCCAAGGCCGCTCCTTTGATCAGCTGATTAGCCACACCACGATTGTATTCAGCCGATATTTGGCGATGGAATACGAACGACGCCAATCGAGTGATGACCGAACATTGGGAGGACTCTTTTTCCTCTTTGCTGATGAGGTCCGCGATCTAGATTACCAGACTGCACTTCAGCAGCTCATGAGTTTATTTCTCGAAATGTCCCAGGCGAAAACAAAGAAGAACAAAACAGCTGTATTTTGTCAACTACAGGAATGGATCTCCGGTTTACCCAGCTATATTAAGGGTTTGTTTGGAGATTTGAGCTGCGAAAGTTGAGTTATCTTATATTTTGAAGCTTTGACTTAGATTTTACAATCTTAATTCAAAATTTACGTTTGAAGACCCGATAAATAGTAGTAGAGCTGATTTTTTGAATGAAAGGCAGTAAGGGGGTTATACATCATGTCTGAAAAAAAAGATGCATTTCATCAACCGTCCTCAAATTCAGCCGCCGTCTTTACAACCCAATCGCAATTTGAGCAAATTGTGCAGAACAACAAACAACTGATTACTATATTTCAAGAGTGCATCGACAACATCAAGGAGCATTTATCAGGTACCTATCTGTTCTTTCTGACCGACGAGGATGGCGTCCTGCTGGCTATGGATTATTGCCAGGAACTGCAGGAGGTTGTGCGTAAGTCTGAGATTCGCCTAGGAATGTATTTAACCGAGGAAAGCTGTGGAGTTAATGCGGTATCCGAAGCGATGGCCCACCGCACTCCAATTTATTTGCCGCCGGAAGAGCATGAAAGTCCTTTTTTCAAGAACTGGCATTGCTTCTCCACACCATTGACCGTCGGGTCAAAAACGATAGGTTATCTTGATGTCTCTACGATTAACGCCAATATGAAAAGCGAACTCATCGCCATCGCCAAGCTGATTCCGGGGAACATGCTGAGCAGTCTGCAAAATCTATCAGAAGCACCGCCGCTCGATCCAGTTCCGCTAACCGAACGTCAATTGCATGTGCTTCGACTGATCGCCCAAGGTCAGACGGTGAAGTCCATCGCCCTCAAATTAAATATTAAAGAATGTACAGTGAACCATCACAAAAAGATCATTTTCGAAAAACTCGGTGTCCAGTCTAGTACGGAAGCCGTATCAGTCGCTAGTCGGATGTCCTACTTATAACTAACGAGTACGGATAAATACCTATACATTCTTATAGGTGAAGTATGTAATTGTATATGGTAACATTTTTAATATACCTGAAACAAAGCAATACCCTAATTCTCGACAAAACATAGTCCTGCTTCCCTCGGGAAGCGATGTGATATGGCGGTAGAAAGATCGGTAAATCGGGTTCACTGATCCTTTCCTCATCATGGTGCATCTAAGGACACGTACCCAAAAGAGGAGACAGCGATTGACGCTGACTCCTCTTTTGCTTGCATTCGCCCTGCTTACGTCGGTTCCCCCTCCGCTCTCATTCTTCGCACCTTGCTTTTGTCCCTGCTCTTCTCCTTGCTCCAAATCCGTTTCATCAGCAGCGTTATTCCTCCAATTAACAATACAAAGCCCAAACTGATCCATAAGCCTGGACGGCTCGTGGGATGAAACGCTGTACCGATTATAGCTAGAGCGATGATCGTCGTACTGATCCAGCGCTTCGTCTGTCCCCAGCCGGTTAGCTTCAGCAGCCTTCCGGACGTGAATAGGATGAAGATCCAGTTGTACATAAGCATCAGACCTGCTGCGGTTGTCACGAACTCATACATTTTCTCGGGCAGGAACAGAGCTAACAGAATAGATCCGCCCAATGCGAGAGCCGTAACTCCAATCGCATAATAGGGGGTCTCCCTTTTCCCGCGGCTTACTTTGGCAAACAACGGAGGGGCATCTTTGTTTTTAGCTAAAGTCACGAGAATCGTAATCACGGCGAACAGGGAAGCAATCATGGTGGAGAATCCGGCAATAATGAATGCCCCATTAAAAAAATGCGGCACAAAGCTCAAGTTATACCCTTGAAGCGAAACAACGAATGGACTCTCTTTAGTCCCCATGGTGTTCCAAGGGGTCAGGCTTAGTGCCAGCAACAATGAGGCCATGTAAAGAACCGTCAATGTTCCAATCATCCATCGGCCCGCCTTGGGGCCTTCCTTGGGATCCTTCAGACGAAGCGCCAGAAGCCCCATCACTTCAATGCCGCCGAAGGCATAGAACGCATATATAAGGCTTGACCAACCGCCTATTATTCCTGTAGGGAAGACAGGCACGGGCCATTTGGGAGCATGCTTAGCCGTGCCGAGCCAGCCCAAAATTGCAGCGCCGGCGATCGCCAGAAAGGCGATAATCGCAGCCAGCTTCATGACCGCAAACAAATGCTCCGCCCGCTCGAACCCTTTTGTCCCCAATATAATGATGACTAGGCCGAGTACTGCATAAATCAAGGCGAATACCCACATCGGCAGTCCTGGGAACCATAGACGGGTGAACAGGGACAGAGCAGCCATTTGGCTTCCCATAATTAGAATCTCGGAAGTAAAGTACACCCAGCCGCTGCTGAAGCCAGCGGAACGCCCAAATCCTTTGCGTGCATATACACAAAACGAGCCTTCCTGCGGATCTTGCGAGTTCATGCGGGCGAGTACGTCAAATACGACAAATGTTCCGATCGCAGCTAGTATAAATGCTGGAATGATGGCCGGCCCGCCGATTTTAATACCGACACCCGTGCCGAGGAAATAACCGGTGCCAATAGTGCAGGCTACTCCCATTAACGACAATTGCCACCATTTCAGCGATTTCTCCTTTGTATCTTTGCTTGTCTCGTTCAACCCATTGATTCCCCTATCCTTGTATTTGCACACTTTGAACCAATCATGGTCTATTGTGCTGACAAGGGGATAGAAATATTCTAATCTAAACTGGAATTTCTACGGGTGCTGCTTCCATAACGACTTCCGCCAGCAGGTTCATATAGTCGAGCGACTGCTGCAGGGGCAGATTTTCCCCGAGATAACTGTATTTTCTCCCATTCATAAGTGCATAAACTACAATCTGATCTGCTGGTCTTCCATAAACGGAATGCCAGAACACATTCGTCATGTGTACGAAAGCTTGATTTACTTCGGCATCATCCTGAACCAAGAACTTCTGGACAATAAATTCATCCGTCTGCTTGTTGTGCCAAACGACCTGAAAGATCATGACGAGATTCAAATTCAATTCAGCGACATTCGTACTCCACTGCTCATAGAGAGCCACAGGATAATCCGCTGAGTTTGCTTCTTTAAAAATCCGCTCCAATTGCTCCATAACTGTACGATATACATGTCTGTAGTGGGCTTCCCCCAAAAAATCCTCAACTCGCTTCGGCCAACGACGCTCCAGCAGTAAATGTACGGGTATGCGCGCTCTTGCATCCGGTATCATACCATAGTATTCATTAATGGCGTGTCCGACTGCATATTGCACTCTGTGGCACCAAGTTAGCTTTTTGCTCGGAAGAGAGGAGCACGCTGCAGAATATGTCGTCCGGAGCCATTCCTCGAGTTCGTAATCAAATAATTGCATTCTCATCATAATTGCATTCTCATCGCCTAGGATTGGACATGCAGGTGATCGGCAAAACTCCTTCCGAACTCCCGACAAAGCTCCTGCTCCTCCTGATTTGGGCCGTACTCTACTTTCAGGCTCTCTTGAACTACCTCAACTCCAAGCTTCTTCATTCTCAATTCCAATTCATCCAGAGCCCCGCAATATAATCGATAACTGGTATCCCCGCTCCCGAACAAGGCTGTTCTTGCCCCTTTCCAGTCGATCTCCTCCATCTCCTCCAAAAAATCGTGGAACTCGTCTGGCAGTTCTCCATCGCCCCAAGTGTAAGCTCCAAGCAAAAATGCATCGTACTTCCTCAAATCGACCGCGTTGCAATCTTCTACCGCCTTCAATTCAGCAACTGCTCCCGTACTGCGTACGCCTTCCGCAATTAACTCAGCCATTTCCTCGGTATTTCCGGTCAGACTGGCATATATAATCATGATTTTATTCATTACTCTTCTCCTTAAATCAATTTCAAATGGATTCGATGATCTAGGAAGAATATAAATGATAATGATTATCATTGTCAATATTGCCTTAACCGAGAGACAAACGCAGTACAGCTTTAAACGTTATCCGAACAGCTCACTAAAGGCTTGCCAGCCGAAATATATCCCGAAAGCGATTAGCGACCACCCCGAAAGCAATGATATGCCCGTTAACAGTCGAGGCGTCAAGTAGCGACGAAAACCGCTGGACATGACCGCCATCGTCAAATCCCAAATCATTAGCCCCAAAATCACGGCCGAAGTGTACAGCACCAATTCTTTCAAGCCGTAGGTCTGAGCCGCCTTCGCCAAGATTGAGCCGTAAATGCCCAGCCAGAACATTATCGACAATGGGTTCGAGATCGATAGAATGAATCCTGTGCCGAACGATTTGTACAAAGTTTCGTGCCGGGCATTCCTATACTCTGCCACTTCCCTTGCTCCCCGAAGCCCGTCCCATCCGCTATAAATAAGCACAAAACAGCCGAACAGCCACAAGAAGGCCTTCACAAAGGGAATCTGCAGAAAGTGAACCGTTCCAAAATAAACGAGCACAATAAAAATAAAATCAGCTGCCAGGGAGCCGAGCCCCAGAATCCAGGAGTTCCAGAAGCCGCCCCGAATCCCGCGATCCATCTGCGCGGCATTGACCGGACCGATCGGCGCAGCTAGCGACAGCCCTAGTAAAATGTAACTTATAAACAAGCTCATGCCTTCGTCCTCCCATCCCATGGCTCTCAGCAAACGTCGAACTTGTACCATTTTATTCAGGGTGGGAGGATTGTACGACAATTGAATCAACTTTTCTTCAGATGAATATCGGAAAAGGGACACCGGTCGCCGGACGGAGCAGTATCATCCCGCAGAAAGTATTGCTTCCACTCCAAGTTGTCCTCGCTTCCGTAGCTGTTCAGGTCGGGATGAATACCGACAGCATCATATTGCAGAATACGTTCCCTGATCCTATGCTTCATGCGGTTGGCCGCTTCACTAGATGAATTGAAATCCACCAGCACCCAACGAGGCGTGATCGCCATAATAAAGTAGGGAAAATGCCGGCTTTGGCGCAATCGATGGGCGGGCGTAGCGCAGTACATGAAATATTGCTCTTGACCAAAACAGTACTCCCAAACCGGATCATGAGGATCAGTGGGGATATGAGCGGGCCAATCATGATTATCCAAGGCTCGAACTTTGCGAAGCAGCGTCCAGAATATTTCCCTGTATTCCTCAACGGAGCAACTGTCAGTCAGTTCCTTCGACGTCTCGCAAAATAGAACCAGTGAAGTATACCTGCCATAGCTTCTGGCTTGTTCCCCGAAGCGTTTCAGCAGTGTGGCCATCTCAGTCGCGGCCTGGTCGCCCCGCGGATCTCCGATGAAGCCGT
Source organism: Paenibacillus lentus (assembly GCF_003931855.1). NCBI lineage: Bacteria > Bacillati > Bacillota > Bacilli > Caryophanales > Paenibacillaceae > Paenibacillus > Paenibacillus lentus. The sequence continues at coordinate 5,236,457 of NZ_CP034248.1, forward strand.
ATCTAAAATGCCCCTGTTTGAACCCAATGGTTGCCGGGATACATGGAAATAAATACGAGGGATCGGACAGCTTCATTGCAAATTGTCGATACGCTTCGTACTTCCAACCCTTTTCTTCTAGTAACAGCTCCTTCATTCGGACTTGATCATACAGCATAACACCCATTCCTCCTCTGTAGTACAGTATTGAAGGAAGTATAGATGTGTGATTGTCCCGGTCATAACTTCTCAAAATGATAACGATGCCATTCCTCTTCCTAATCCTCACGAGACCCATTAACTTTCAGTTTACATTCAGTTCACATTAAGTAAGAAATCAGAAACCATTGCTAGGATATGTCTTGTAACCCACACATGAAAAGAGGTGTACAAGCATCCAATGAGCACGAAACTTAAATATCGGCATGAGCTCAAATTTATCATTAATCGGCAGCAATACTATGTTATACGGCAAAGGCTGATAAACCTCATGGATCATGATCAGCATGCGGGAGCAAACGGCGAGTATCATATCCGTAGTCTCTATTTTGACGACATTGATAATACGGCACTGCATGAAAAGCTCGGGGGCATCCGCCAGCGCTGCAAATATCGCATTCGCATTTACAATGTGCGGGATCACATCATCCATTTTGAGAAAAAAATCAAGCTAAACGACTACATCGCCAAGGTAAAGGAGCCTATTACCCTGGACATGTATCGCTCCATTCTCGCGAATGACTTTCAGGTTCTTCACGTCCCGGATAAACCGCTTCTAATGGAGCTGTACCAGCAAATGAATCACCGTCTGCTCAGACCTAAAGTCATCGTGGATTATGTGCGTGAGCCATTGGTTTATCCCTACGGCAACGTTCGCATTACATTTGACAAGGATTTAAGAACGGGGCTGCATCAGATGGATATTTTCGATAAGGATTTGAAGCCCGTCGCAGCGATGGACGAGAATTTCATCATTTTAGAGGTTAAGTATGACGAATTTATTCCGGAAACGATCCGTTCTGCTCTGCAGCTAGAAGGACTTCACCGTCAATCTGCATCAAAATACGTCATTTGCCGCAAATTTCTTAAAGAAAATTCATGGGAGGATTATTGATATTTATGGAAACTACAACGAACACATCGTCGACTACATTTAGCGATATTATTAAAAAATCAGTACTGAGCAATTTCACATCCGATATCAGCCTGTCCAAAATTCTTATTACACTAGGCGTCGCTTTCATCATCGGCTTATTTATTTTCATTCTGTATAAAAGGGTATTTAGCGGCGTGCTGTATTCGAAAAGCTTCAATGTTTCATTAATCGGCATGACTTTAGTGACGGCGATGGTCATTATCGCAATCAACTCCAACCTGATTCTATCGCTCGGGATGGTCGGTGCCCTTTCAATCGTTCGCTTCAGAACACCCATTAAAGATCCAACAGATTTGATCTTCCTTTTCTGGGCAGCCGCCGCGGGGATTGTGGCCGGAGCTGGCTTCTATACTCTCGCCGCCGTCGGTTCTGTCATCATCGGATTGGTGCTGTTTCTATTCATCAAAAACTCGACATTGGAGACGCCTTATTTGCTCGTGATCAACTGCAGCGGCAATGAGAGTGAGCAAGCGATTCACCAGGCTATAACCGGACTTGTAAAACGCTATAATGTGAAGCAAAAGACAGTATCACCCGGCAACATCGAGATGACCTTTGAGGTGCGGCTCCGTGATCACGAAAGCGCATTTGTCAACCGAATCTCCGAGCTGGACGGAGTAAGAAACGCGGTGCTGATCAGCTACAATGGAGACTATGTATCATGAGATTGCGCTTGAAGGCCAATCTGCGGACTCTCTCTCTTGCGGCGGTAATGTGCTTGAGTCTCGCAGCATGCTCTAACTCTATTTTGAATGCTCCAGCTTCTGATTCTTCTTCCAGCAATAGCAGCTCGACTTCCAACAGTGCTTATAACCGAACATCTGGAACAGCCACAGAGCAACTGCTAGACGAGGTTGTATTCCCCAAAGACAAAATCATTGATGTAAAAATAACAATGAACGAGGACGACTTCCAGGATATGCTGAATAATGCTAGTGCAGAGGAGTATAAGCCGGCTTCGGTGAATTACAACGGGCAACAAGTCGACAATATCGGCATCCGTACTAAAGGGAATCTCACACTACGCAGTGTGGTCCAAATGCCCGACTCCGATCGGTATAGCTTTAAGCTGTCTTTTAATGAGTATGTCAATCAAACCTTGGGCGGCTTGGAAAAAATCAATCTCAACAACAATTACAGCGATGCCTCGTATATGCGGGAATATCTCGCTTATGAGCTGGCAGAATCGCTAGGATTGCCGACACCTAAATATTCATTTGTCAATGTTTATGTCAATGACGAGCTTTGGGGGTTCTACCTGGCGGTGGAGCAAATCGGCACCTCCTATCTGGAGCGGCATTTTGACAATGCCTACGGGGCATTGTACAAAGGCGTGATGACAGGCTCCGGCAGCGATTTGCTCTGGCTGGACGACGACCCGAAGTCCTACACTGGCCTGGAACTGAAGTCCAACTCCCATAACGGAAATGTGCTGATCGATATGCTGGACGAGCTGAATCACGGCACCGATTACGAAAGTGTCCTCTTCGTCGATAATGCTTTAAAATATATTGCTTTAAACGTGGTCACCAACAATACGGACAGCTACATTGGCGGCAACAAACAAAACTATTATTTATACGAGGTAGACGGCGTGTTCTCCATTCTGCCTTGGGATTTCAATATGGCCTTTGGTGGATTGGGCGGCGGTGGTATGGGCATGGGACGAGGCGGCGCAGAGCGCAACCAACTGGCCGGAAACGCAGAAACAGGCGCATCCATAGCCCCTGAGGCTGAAACACGCCAAGATACTTCAACAGGTGATGAAACCAACCAGCGCGCGGATCAGGTGCAAAGGCCGTCCGGTACATCGCTGTTCATTGACGAGCCTACACAAGGCGCACTGGCAGAGCGGCCGCTCATCGCTAAGCTCCTGGCCGTTGACGCTTATAAGGAGCGATACCATAGCATTATTGAAGAAGCAATCCAGGGCTATTTGTCAGAGGACAAATTCTCAACCCGGGTCGAACAACTGAACCAAATGATTGCCGCGTATGTGAAGCAGGACCCTACAGCTTTTTATACGTACGAAGAGTATCAGCAGGGCGTGGCGCAATTAGTGGCTGCCAATGCAAGGCAAGTCGACAATATTGCACAACAGCTGGACGGAACGATTCCGTCCTCGGGTGACGGCTCAGGCAGCGGTGGCATGGGTGGAGGCATGAGAGGCGGCATGGGCGGCAATATGGGGGGAAGATTCGACGCAGGTGCAGCTCCTGACACATCGACCCATATCAATACTCCGACTACAGCAGGAGAGCAGGGTACTGGGGCTCAACCAGGGACGACTCCATTGGAGGCTGGGCAAGGAGCACCCAGTCAACAAGGGGCGATCCCCATACAGACTGAGCAAGAGGCGTCGAATCTACAAAGTGTCATTCCATCACAGTCAGAGCAAGAAGTGCCAAATTTGCATGGTGCCCTTCCCTCACAGACAGAGATAGAAGAATCGCTTATACAAGAGGAAGCACCTGCCTGGGACAATCAGCCATTTGTTCCTGACAGGCCAATGCCTCAGGGAGAGTCCGAAGTCAGAAGACGCGCTCCAGACGGAATGGGCTTCGGAGGTAGAGCAGGCGGCTTCGGACCTCAAAACACTCAGCAGCAGGGCAGCACCTCAGAAGCCATTACGGCAGGTATTTCACTGCTAGTTTTGCTTGCCGTCAGCGCATTCGTACTTTATTTCCGGCGAAAGCGGCTTTAGCCCTGATGAAGTCCCCGTATACATCAAAAGAACAAAACATGTAAAAGAATGCCCCAGCATCCAATAGATACTGGGGCATTCTTATTATAACTTTGTACAGTCACAGGAGCGAACTAAAGTGCCTGATGTTTAGATGGCTCAGGCTGCTGCAGCTAGCAGTGGAGGACCCGATACGATTTGTCCATTCCCGTTATACGTCCAAGTACCAATATTAAAGAAGTAATTTCTCATATTATTGCTGTCCCAATTCCCTTGACCGTCTGTAAAGCACGCTTCTAAACGAGAGGCGCTGCCGATATCCACCGTATATTTGCTGTAGCCCGGCACTTCCGACGCTTCCATCGCGATTCCTGGTGACGCCGTCCACGTCCCGCCCTCAGGACGATAGTGAATATACGGCGTAGCATAACCTTGCTTGTAATAAACCGTTACCTTATTTGGCTCCTCGATATCACCAGGTTCGTCAGGGTTCGATTCATGCCATTGTACACCGTCATACCATCCATCTGCTGTTCGTACGAGCCCCGCCTGATTTTGGCCTGGATTCTGCTTACCTGAGTTATCCTTGAATATTAGCGTTGCACTGTCTACGCCTTCGATTTTGTAAGAATACCAATCTCCCGCAACTTTCGTCATTGCCGGTGCTGTAGCCCAGCTCGGCTCACTTACCTTAGGTGATGTTTCATAATAATAAAGATGCGGCGCAACCCAATCTGCCGGCTTTTTGAAGTAGATCGTCAAACCTGCATCCGGATCTTTCTTCGTATATTGATATTGCTGTACAGAGGAACCTTCCCCATTCTCCGCATATAATCGCAGTGTGGCGGAATCATCAAATTCCATATCAGAACCGATCGTAATTTCCGTACCGTCCGTGAATGGAATACCTGCTGAAGGGTCACTGCCATCCAACGTATATTTCCCACCATCAGCTTTAGTTACACGAAGGGTGATCGTCAATGTCTCCGTCTTAAAGTTACCTCCTGCTGGCGATGCCGACACAGCTGGCAAGGACGATTCGGCGGTCTGCTCAATCAGGATCAAACCGTTAGCATGCGCTGTAAATGTGGCAATCCCGCCCGACACAACGGTTTCATTGCCAGTGTAAGCATCGCGTACCGTGCTGCCGTCTGAAAACGCCGAGGATACATTAACGTTTGTTGTACCTGAAGCACCCATGACAACAACCACTTGATCCTCAATCCCATTCTTCGAATATGTCCGTTTAAACGTATACGGCGCATCCGCAAGTTTTGCGTGGCTGCCTGCCCCAACCGAAAGGTGATTGCTACGGAATTGACCAACCTTTTGCCAGTGCGACAATACATTTTGATTTAAGCCATTCCAATTCATCGAAGAGCGAGTCCCCTGCTGCGGATCTGAGCCCGTCTCGCCAAAAGCTCTGGCTGCCTCATCCCCATAGAACGTTTGCACTCCACCCGGTAACAATAGCAACGCGCTTCCCGCCTGAATCAAGCTGCTGCGATCATATAAACGAGTATCATGCGATGAAATATAGCTCAGCACATTGAAACTCGGATCACTGTTAATTTTAGATGCATAGTCAGCATAAATCCCTTCCAAGGCGTTGAGATTGCTGTCCTGGAAGCTGAAATTGATCACCGAGTCAAAGCCATTATTAAAATACTCACTCTTACCGACGCCGTGACCCCATACCTCCCCGGTCATCCAAAAGTCGTCGCTCCAATCGGCTCCCGGCTTACCCGGATTGTTCTGTCTCCATCTCTGCAACGCTGCGCTGCTCTCGTTCTTAAGCTGCTTCCAACGGTTCAGTTCTACATGCTTAGCCGTATCTGCCCTGAAACCATCAATCCCGAACTCCTCAACCCAAGACGCCAGCATTTTAATGATATGGTCGGCTGGGGCGATTCCAAGGTCTTTACGCAAGCCCGATGCTGCTGGAACGATCCAAGCATCATGGCCCACTGTTTCCTTAGCCCATTTTGTCTTCAAAAGAGGGGCGAGACCTACATTACTGGTTACATCCGTCCTGAAATCAGGCAGGTCACCTACGCACTGAGTCAAATCGCTATGACCGCAATTTTCATACCCGCTAACCCCAGCACGAACCCAGCTGCCCCACCAGCTTGACCAGGCGGATGAGTTATTATAGTCGATAAAGTCATGGAAGCTATGCCAGTTTTGGCCGCTGCCTGGCGTCCAGCTGGCACCGATGCCGTTTCTGGCCCCAAAATTGTAATCCTCCATATCCTGCAGTGTCGAATAACCCGGATGATTGAGAACGACGTCCAACACGACACGAATGCCCTGAGAATGCGCTAAATCCACAAACTCCCGCATATCACTAACCGTCCCCATATTACGATCCATCATCGAAAAGTCGAGCGCATAGTATCCGTGGTAGCCGTAATGGGCAAAATCTCCCCCGGTACCGCCTCCGACCCAGCCATGCATCTGCTCATACGGAGCAGAAATCCAGATGACGTTCGTGCCCAGATCCGTAAAATAACCCTCGCGAAGCTTCTCCGTCAAGCCCTTCAAATCTCCACCGTGAAACGTTCCGATATTCTTCCCGGTGGCATCTCTCTGCGGACGTCCGTAGGCATTGTTATTGCTCGGATCACCATCCTTAAAACGATCCGTCAACACGAAGTAAACGTTTGCATTATCCCAGCTAAAAATCCCGTTCTGCGAACTAGCATTACTCACCGAAGCGGCAGCACTCACTAGAGTAGCAGGATTCGCCAAAGTAGCCGTACTTGCGGATGCGGCTTCACTTGCCGCCGCTGTGATCTGGCTTACCGCGCTAAAAGTACTGGCAGTGCTCCCAGCCAGTGCGTAAGACGCATTGGTCACAGAAACAATTCCTTCGACTTCTCCACCTGCCGCAGCAATCGGGTTACTATTGTGCCATGTCCCATCATACCAGCCTTCAGCATTCCGGAAGAAGCCTGGCTGGTTCGAGCCCGGGGTCTGCTTCCCGCTGCTGTCGCGAAATATGATGTTCGCGCTATTCGCGCCCTCGATCGTATAACTGTACCAATCCCCTTGCTCTTGAATCATGGCTGGAGCAGACGCCCAAGCAGGTTCAGTCACTGTAGACGAAGTGCCGTAATAATACAGTTGAGGAACTCCCCAATCCGCCGGCTTTTTGAAATGAATGGTCAGGCCATTTACCGGCTGTGGAGTTAGATTGCTCGTTCCCTGCTTCACCCAGACCGATACCGAACCACCGTTCACTTTGAAATCACCATATCCAGAAGAGTTAATCTGGACAGTATCCGTACGGTTGCCTGTAATATCGTACCAAGTCTCTCCCGCATGCTGCATTCCAACGTACATCGTCTTCGTTCCACCTGAGCCGTCCGTAATCAGTGCGGCTAGGCCGGAATTCGGTTTAGCTGCCACACCTTCTCTCGTCCACCCGATAATGTCCTGATGATCGATATAATCATGCTGCACTCCATAGGCATAATCCTTCCGTGCTTTAAGCAATGGATCCAGCTTGTCCTTCATCGCCGGGATATTATTATTCGGAATGCCATAATAATCACCATAGAACACCATTGGATAACCTTGTTCACGAGTTAAAATGTACGCATAAGCCAGGGGCTTAAACCAGCTCGGAATCCAGGATTCCAGCGATTGACCTGGCTGAGTGTCATGGTTGTCCACAAACGTAACCGCTTTTTGCGGATTAACATTGACAAGCGTTCCCTGAGCGATATTCCGCATGTCAAAGTTCCCGTTGCTGGAGGATGCAGTCTGGAATTTATAATGCAGTGGAACATCGAACAAGGACATATTACCGCCAACCTTGTTCAAATAATTTTGTAGTTTGCTAAGATCACCGCTCCAGAATTCACCAACCGTGAACATTTCCTTGCCAGTGTTGGTGCGTACATGAGTAACAAAATCCTTCATAAAATCATATTTAATATGCTTGATCGCATCTAGCCGGAATCCGTCAAGATTTAGCGTATTTGCATACCATACGCCCCAATTTTTGATCTCGTTCACAACGTCAGGGTGATCGAAATCAAGATCCTCGCCCATTAAATAATCATAATTTCCGTTCTCCGTGTCTACTTCCCAATCCCAGTTCTTGCCGGCAAATTTATAGACCGCTTCTTTCTTGGTATTCTCGTTCCAATTCACCCCGTCAAAATGCTGCCATCTCCATTTGAACGATGAATACTGATTCCCGCGCCCCGGGAAATCATATTTTGTCCAGGCTTTAATATTATAGCTGCCCGAAACTTCCTGATTACGATTATTGCCGGCAACCTCAATTGCATTACCTTCCTCCGTACCCTCTCCACCCATTCTATGGTTAACTACAACGTCACCATATACCTGGATATTATTGCTGTGAAGTGCGGATATCGCTTGCTCCAGTTGACTCTTCGTGCCATACTTCGTCCGAACCGCACCCTTCTGATTGAACTCGCCCAAATCATACAAGTCATACACACCGTAGCCAACATCATTAATACCCGAATGCCCTTTATAAGCCGGAGGCAGCCACACCGAGGTAATGCCAATATCCTTCAAATTTTCTGCATCCGCTTTCAAGTTATTCCAATGGTTTCCGCTATTCGGCAAATACCATTCAAAATACTGCATCATCGTTCCATTAAGCGGCTCCGCAGCCGTCGGCTGCACAAGTGTATCCGCAGCAATTTGGAGCGCCGGCATTTCCTCAGCATAAACCTTATCTAAAGATACCCATGGATTTATGAAGACCGAAGTCGCGACAAAAATTAAACTTAACCACAAAGCTATAAACTTCTGAGCCTGTTTTATCAATGTTATTCCTCCTCTATTCCTTTTTGTCTTTTGCGATGCAAAGGTTTGCACAGATGACAAAACTTCAACCTTCAAATTTTCTACCCATAAGCGACAAACTCCCTATATCCCGTCTTTCACTCTTTTCTATGCAATCGTTTGAATTTTAAACCTCAGAAAATCCTCCTCCCTTAAAGAAGTCAACTCCCCAAAAATACTCATTGGTTGTAAGTGCTTTCATAATGACAAATTCTTCTTATGTTTATTTTTGGAAGCTATTGTGTTGGATTGTACCAGATCGACCGCTAACTACACAAGCCCTTTTTGAGAAATAATTTTAATTATTAATAAACTCAGTTATATCTCAGGCTTGTTTCTCATTCGTGAAAGGGAAATGTTTAAAATCGATAGAGGTGGTTAATAGTAAACAGACAGCCTAATCAAAGATTGAGGTGATAAGAATGGGTTTCTTATGGTCATTAATTATCGGTGGTGTGATTGGCTGGCTAGCAGGACTGGTTATGGGCAGGGACATTCCCGGTGGAATTATCGGGAACATTATTGCTGGCTTTATCGGAGCTTGGCTCGGCAGTCTCATTCTTGGAAACTGGGGGCCTGTTATCGGTAACTTCTACTTCGTTCCCGCACTAATCGGGGCTATCCTTCTTGTGTTCATCGTCAGCCTGATTATGGGTTCTATGCAGCGCAACCGATAATAAATAATTGCTAAGGAAAGAATAAATTAGTACAAGGGCGACCGGGTATTCCGGCCGTCCTTGTCTAAGTGATCCTTCTATTCTTGTAATGCTAACCGGCCTCCTCCCGATATTCAGACGGGGTTTTCCCCGTTATCTTTTTGAATACCTGACTGAAATACCTGGGATCCTGATATCCAACAAGCGGAGCTACTTGATAGACCTTCACATTCGTATTTTGCAAGATGAATTTGGCCTTTTCGATACGGCACTTCGTCAAATATTCCAAAAAAGTATACCCTGTTTCTTGCTTAAATAGCATACAGAAGTGGCTTATACTTAGTTCGGCTATTTCGCAGACCTCTTCAATGCTGAGATCCTTGTGATAGTTGTGAGTGATGTACGAGGTTGCCTTTCCAATAACAGCCTGAACATCTCCACGCGAGTAATTCTCCTTGTTCTGCAAAATCCACTGACCGAAACAATCCTTCAATACGGCGATCATTTCACTTAAAGTCGGCAGGGAGTAAATCTCCTGCAGCAAGCCTTCCAGAGACCACTCCAGCATCATATTCATGCCTTCGAATTGACGATACAGGACGATCGTCAGCTCGATAATCATTCGCTCCGCCTGCTCCTTGGTCAAAGCCTTTTCCTCGAAATAGCTCTTCATTTCATCAAATAGGTTCAGCAGCTGCTGACGATCTAACTTGCGAGCGCATTCCAGTAGCGATTCTTCTATCAGCTTAGGATATCTAGCTTCCGTAGCTTCCGTAGTATGAGCTGCCTTTTCGCGTTCCGAATAGACATAAACTCCTTCCTCACCGAAATAAAATCGCTGATACAAGGCTTGGGCCGCGTTCTGATAAGCTTCATTTAAACGATTAATGCCGATCATGCTCCCACTAAAACCAGCTGAACAAGACAACTTCGTATTTGCTTTGATTTGGCTGATCAAATCATTGCCGAGACATACCTTTCTATCGCTAAGATGATCAGGGAACAGGATGACCCATTCGCCGCTATGAAAAGGAAACGTCGTAAGCCCCCCTTGATTCAGAGACCACTCGCTAACGATATTGCGTATCGCAAACAACCATAGGCGTTTATCCTCCATGCTCCACTGCTCATTCAGCTTCAAATAATGATCGAGCTGAACGACAGCCATAAAATACCCTTGCTCCAGCTCACTGTTCTCCAGCCAACGCATATGTTGCAGTGGGCTTTGATTTCCATCGATAAACTCAGCAAACAGCCTCTCTCTAGCGAGCAACGACAACACTTGAACCGAATGCAGCAGTTTGTCATTTTCCTGTTGCTTGTTCAGATGCTTCTTGGCTCGCATAATCATTTCAATCAACTCGTCATGATCGATCGGCTTTAACAAATAGTCAAAAGCGCCCTCGCGCAGCGCCTCGCGCGCATATTCGAATTCGCCATAACCGCTAATAAATATAAATAACCTCTGCGAATTTTCCGCCAATACTTCCTTCATCAAAGAAATCCCGTCTTTGCCCGGCATGCGTATATCACTAATAATCATATGCGGCGCCGTTTCACGAACCAATTGAAGAGCCTGTTCCCCATTTCTGGCTTCTCCGGCTATTTCTAAATAAAGCTCTTCCCAGGGGATCGCAGCCTTCAAACTACGCAGAATAATAGGCTCGTCATCGACCAAGATCACCCTGTACTTCTCTTCCGTCGCCCCCATCCATGGCACCTCCCGAATTCTTAAAGGGTAAAGAACTTCTTCGTTGATTCCAATATAGATTAGAGCTAAGCTGCAAATCCTCCAGAGCTTCCTCTGCACTCATCTGGCCACCGATCATTTCCTTCACGCCCTTTAAGAAGGATCTTTTGACCTCTGGGGACAATATATTGTCATAAGGGACGAAGCTATGCGTGCTTTGCTCCATCAATGTGATTACTTGAGCAAACACGGGGCCCGTTTTTTCGGGATCATAGCTAATTTTAATCGACGGCAAACGCAGGCCTTCATACACAATACGGCTTTGGATTTCCTTCGTATAGAAACGCTCCAGCAAATCCAGCGCGGCCTCCTTCTTCGTTTCATCTAGGTTGGATGACAGTCCGATACCAATCGTATAACCGCCAGCGATCGAACTGGTTTCTCCCAACCGAAAGGACGGAAATGGAATAACGCCTACTTCGTCCTGGAAGCTTGATTTGCTATGAGAGACCTGATCATCTCGATGAAATAAATTGATGTCCCAATTCCCATTTAAATACATAGCAGCTTTGCCCTCGGTAAACTGGGAAATTGCCTCTTCCGTGGTAAAGCCGTTAGCCGAGGGAGCGAAAGCTCCTGCCTTTACCCACCCGTCCAAATGCTCGTAGGCTTTCAAATATTTTCCATTCCGAAAATCATGGCCATCTTCCCCCTGCGACAAAGCCTGAATCAATTCAGGCCCAGCGTATCGATCCATCAAATAATGGGCAAATATCGCTGCTGGCCAGCGATCCTCATTCCCCAACGCAAAAGGAATGTATCCGTTATCACGAAGCACCTGAATGATATGATTCAATTCAGCTAACGTATTCGGCGCCTGAAGACCAAGCGTATCAAAAATCGTCTTATTGTAATATAAAGGCTCCGCATTACCTTCTATCGGCAGACCGTAGATCCGTCCATCAAAAGTCCATAATTGCAAGTCGCGGTATTGCTCCTTAAGTCCACGTTCCATCACGAACTGACTCAAATCCATCAGTCGATTCGCACGGGCATAAGGCTCGATTTCAGCGCCCCCGAACAGGACGAACATGTCTGGAGGCGTGCCAGTGACCATCTCGCTTTTAAGCTGCTGCTCGCGATGCGTCGTCTGATCCATCCCTTCAAAATTCACCTTCACATTCGGATGGGCTTTCTGATAATCCGCTACGACATCCTCAAATATATTCAGCATCGGCCGATCATGCTCCTTCGTCCAGAAATGACGAAAAGTGAGGGTGATTTTATCGATTTGATCCTCCTCGATCGGATCGCGATTTCCGGCGGTAATAAGCAGGACAGATACGGCAAGAACCGTAATATACAGCAGAATCCATCCCCAGTTAAGTAACCATTTCATCATTTATCCCCCTTCTACCCGTTGTTATTTAAGAAACGATCTTAGGTATCCGAATTCGGATTGTAGACCCGAATCCAGGAGAGGAACAAATCATAATGCCATACTGTCCACCAAACCGAATGCGCAGTCGTTCATGAACATTTTTAAGGCCTACTCCATTTTCGCGATATTTCTTCAAGTTGCCCCAATCTTTATTCCACATATTCAACAGTGTCACGTGATCAAAACCAGGCCCGTTATCTGTCACATAAATAAAAATATCATTTCCATGCTCCTCTGCTCGAATCGTGATCATTCCGCTGTCTTCCATCGGTTCAATCGCATGGTACAGTGCATTCTCTACGATAGGCTGGACAATCAGCTTCTGTGTCTTGAAATATTTCAATGAGTCCGATAATTGCAAGTCATACGAGAACTTATCCTCGAAGCGGAATTTCTGAATGTCCATATAGTGCCGAACATGCTCTATTTCCATTTGCAGAGGAATGAGCTCCTGATTCTCACTAATACTTATGCGCAGCAGCTTACCGAGAGATATAACCATCTTACTGATGCTCTTATTCCCCTGCAGCACGGCCATAGAATTGATCGATTCCAAGGAATTATAAATAAAATGCGGATTGATTTGTGCCACGAGCGCTTGCAGCTCCGCCTCTTTCTTCCGATTCTGCTCGGTCTGGACCTGCTCGATCAGCTCATTGATTTGCGTACTCATTCGATTGAATCCATCTACCAGCAAATCCCGCTCATCGTCCGCTGGAAGCCTAGAAGTAATCGGTACGAATATCCCCTGCTGCACTCGCTTCATTCCGTTCACAACGCTTATAATACTGCTAACCAATCTACGGATAAAAAATCGGTCGAATAAAAAAGCAGACACCAGAGATAACACTACAAGAATAACAGCGATATTGCGGATCGACAAAGACTCGGACGCAATCAATTTAAACGGTGTAATCGCTACCAAAACCCAGTCTTTGTTATGAGATGGCAGATAAGTGATCAGCGATTTTTCCTCCAGATACTTATCTACGTAGTAGCCTTTGCTGCTGGAATAGCCTTCCAAGAGGAAGGGAAATGACGTCTGTTCCCCGATATGCTCACCAGACTTGTCAAACACGATTTTCCCCTGCGTATTCACCAGCAAGATATCCCCTTGCTTCAGCGTAGCTGCTTCCCAGAACACCTGATCCAGAATGTCTGGCTTAATATATATCACGAGAGCCCCAATATCCTCTAATGAATAATAGTCTTTGACTACACGCGCCTGTATAAGTACCGGGTTCCCCGTAGCAATCGAACCATTCTCTCCGGGTCCGATCCATACCGGTCTTCCTTCAGCTGCTTTCATCTTCTTATACCAGCTTTGCTGATTCAGTTCATCCAATGCCATAAATTCGTTAGGACTGTAGAGCAGCTGATCTTTGGAATACAAAGCGTACGAGGTAATCATCGGATGATTGAATAGCTTGCCGATCTCTTGCTTGGTCTCATAACTTACTCCTGCCTCCGGCACCTTCAGCGTTAGCTGAATAACATCCTGAGTGATCGCCGAGTTAGAAATGGTCGTTACTTCATTCAACGCAAATTTCAGCTTCCGGTCACTCTCCAGCAAGGAGATCCAATAAAAATGACTAGACTTCTTTTCCATCGCATGCGCGAAGCTGTAATAAGACACGCCGCCCATCAGTATAACCGGAATGAACACGAGAAGTATAATTGCTAGCAAGATCTTTCGACGGAGTTTCATGAACTTTTGCGGCCTCCCCAACATCTTCTAACTGTATTATTCTTCATCGTGTTCTATATTCCTTGCAAATATCACGTATTAGATCGTAGACCTTCAGAATATGACGCTGCTTGCTTAACTTTTAATAGCTCCAGATGTCAGGCCGGCGATGACCCAACGGCTGAACAGCAGGAAAACAATCAAAAGCGGCAAGGTAGCCGTAAAGGTAGCAGACATGATCATACCGAAATCCAGACCATCCCGGTTCGTAAATAGCTGCTGAAGCGCCAGCTGAATCGTATAGTTCTCTCTATTCTTCAATACGACAAGCGGCCAGAAGAAATCATTCCAAACGTTCATGAAATTTAGGATGGCAAGCGTAGCCATCGCCGGCGTAACGACAGGAATCGCAATATTCCAGAAAATTCGAAAATGTCCGCCCCCGTCGATCCGTCCCGCCTCTATCAATTCGGAGTGAACGGCAGAGGATATATACTGCCTCATCCAGAATATCCCGAATGCATTTACCATCGCCGGAACGATTAACGCCTTATAGCTGTCGATCCACTGCAGCTTCGCCATAATGACATATTGCGGAAGAACCCCTAACTGAACCGGAACTAACATTGTAGCGATAACAAAGACAAACAGAATCTTTTTCAATGGAAATTCATATTTCGCAAAAGCATAACCAGCGAGCGTACACAGAAACACTACGGAAATCGTAACTGATGAAGCAACAACGACGGAATTCAGTAATGCTCTAAAAAAATCCGTCCTTTCCAAAACGCGTCCAAAGTTATTAAAGAACTCCGTTCCAGGCACAAGAAGCGGCGGAATATGGAATGCAGCGGACTTGTCGTTGGTTGCAATTACAAACATCCAGTAAAACGGAAATATAGACGCGAGCGCACCTAACACCATAAATATATAGAATAAAATTTTGACAATAATTCTGGCATCGTCCGGTTTCTTTCTTTTCATGTTTACTGCTGCTGTGCTCATGCTTTTTTCCCTCCTGTGTCTCCGCCCATTCGACTGGATATCATCATATTAAGGACAGAGAAAATAATGGTGAAAGCAAACAGCATGACCGCCGTGGCCGCTGCAGTTCCAAAGAAGCCGTTACGGAATGCCTCACTGTACAAGTAAGTTACCATCGTAACCCCTTCCTGACGAGTAGAACCCGTACCCGACTGGCCAAGGAATACGTAGGGCTCGGTGAATAACTGTAGTGCACCAATCGTAGAGATCAAGGTGACAAAGATGATAAATGGCCTCAGCAATGGCAGTGTAATGTATATCATCTGCTGTCCTCGACTTGCTCCGTCAATTTTCGCAGCTTCATAGATGTCTGTAGGAATACTCTGCAGTCCTGAGAGGAAAATGATCGCATTATACCCCATCCAGCGCCACATGACCATCGTCGAGATAGCTATCTTTACTCCCCACCATCCAGAGTTAAAAGCCATGCTCTCCATTCCCATGGTATTTAATAGCCAATTGATCATCCCATTGTTGCCGAACATCGTGCTAAACACGAGTGCCACGGCTACGATGGAAGTAATGTTTGGCATAAAGAACAAGATACGAGACGTATTCTTAAACTTGTTTAATGCCGAATTCAGCATAATTGCGACAAATAATGCCATAATCAGCTGCGGAACGGTTCCCATTAACGCCATAATCAGCGTATTGCTAAAGGAAATCCAAAACGTCGGATCGCTGGTGATCAGTTCATAATTTCTAAATCCGACAAATTTCATCGGTCCAAGAGCATCCCACTTAAAAAAAGATAAATAAATTGTAAAAAAGATCGGATAAAGCCCAAAAATGCTAAAGAGAATAAAGAAAGGAGAGATAAACGTGTAAGCCGTCAAGCGGCTTCGCCTTGTCTCCGTCCAGAACGGTTTCTTGCCTTCATTCTGAAGCGGTTTGGCAGTAGCTAAGTCAGCCATTCATGCACCTCCAGGGTAGTTTGATTAAATCCAAATTCGCAAGAAGATACCATCTTCTTGCGAATTCGGTGACGAGCTATAATAGTAAGGATTACTTACTAGCTGCGTTCTGCCAGTGTCTTAGCTTGTTTTATTGCATTTTCCCACTCTTTTGCCGGATCAGCCTTTTTCTCAAGTACGTTCTTAAGCGCATCCTTGAACATCGTGTCCACTTGGTCATGCAGCGGGCCGTAGTATACCGGTTTTACACGTTCAGCCGACTTGGCGTATGCTTCGGAAATCACCTGACCGCTAAAGAAATCATCTTTATCTTCCGTAAATGACGGTTCGCTGTATACTGCAGGAATTGAAGGGAACAGTCCTTTGCTCTTAAAAGATTTCAATTGATTCTCCTTGTTTACAAGCCAAGATATAAACTCATAGGCTTCCTTCGAATGCTTGCCTTCTTTAGGCAATGTTAGGAACGAACCGCCCCAGTTGCCCGCGCCTTCAGGCAATTGAGCAATAGCCCATTTACCTGCGGAATCCTGAGCATTTCTAATCGTTCCAGCCATCCAAGCCGGAGCTAACATAACTGCAAAATCCCCATCATTGATCGCTTTATTCCATTCAGGGGACCAAAGAAGCGTGTTCCCGATCCAGCCTTCTTGAATGCCATTCACCGTGAAATCATAGGCTTTCTTTACTTGCGGGTTCGTATCTCCAATAAAAGAACCATCTGCTCTGCTGAAATAAATTTCATCGGCTGCTTGGTCGCGCACACCGTTGTACACTAAATCTGTCAAGTCGGCAAATGGTTTGCCTGTTTTATCTTTAAATTGCTTTGCAACCGCCGCAAACTTATCCCATGTATCGATTGCTGCACTAAACCCATCCGGATCGGTTGGCAGGCCTGCTTGCTCAACTAAGTCCGTACGGTAATATACAACTGTGGGCCCGATGTCTGT
The DNA here is from genome assembly GCF_003931855.1 of Paenibacillus lentus. NCBI lineage: Bacteria > Bacillati > Bacillota > Bacilli > Caryophanales > Paenibacillaceae > Paenibacillus > Paenibacillus lentus. Next base: position 5,253,484 of record NZ_CP034248.1, read on the forward strand.
TGGTAGACCCAACTGAAAAGAACCATCCAACGATGTTGCTTGCTTCCATTTCCATTCCAAGTAATCGCCTTCAATATCTTTTGCACCAAGATCATATAGATTGTGGAATTTATCCTGAGCATTGATGAAACGCTCCATAAATGCAATTTCTAACATAAAAATATCCGGTGCACCAGAGTTTGCGGACAATGCAGTAGTCAAATTATTATGGTGGGCCGTTTGGTCAGACGTATTTTGAAACTTCACGGTAACATTCGGATGCTCTTCTGTATATTCTTTAGCGAGCTCCTCGTAATTTGTCGTTCCAAGCGACCAGAACGTAAGTTCAATTTTCTCCCCTGAATCTGTTGTTGCACCTTCATTTGCGCCGTTTTCGCTAGCTCCAGGCGTATTTCCGCCATTATTAGTTGTGGTTTTATTGCCTCCGCCGCCACATGCCGCTAACGAAGCGACTAGCAGAACAGCAATCAAAACAACAGCCATGCGTTTCATTCTATTCATTTCAAGACCCCTTTCAGAAATGTAAATGTTTACATCGTTAGTCTAACGAACTTTGGACGTGATTTTGAGGAGGCAATATTGCGATTTATAGTTGATATTTTTCTGATTACTACATAGGTAAGCCTAATATGCAATAACTGAGATATCTTCAGCATAACAATCGACTTTTGTAGACGACGAAAAAATGAAATGAAAGAAAAAGCAATCGAGTGAAGAGATATTCTGGAGGGATTTAGATTTAATCTGGAGGGATTTAGATAAAGGAGTCAGGAGGGATTGGAAGTCTAAAATAAAATCAGGCATTAGTAAATAAGATTCCAGTCGTTCTTTCCCACTTAACACACACTTGGGGACCTTGGCTGATGGTCTGGGCTGTTTCCCTCTTGACAATGGATCTTAGCACTCACTGTCTGACTCCCGGTTATAAGTCCATGAGTAGAACCTTAGAGCTTGGCTTGTGTACGCATCTTAGAGCTTGGCTTGTGCACTGATTAACTGATTAGTCGCATTTGCTCCCCTCTCACGTAGCTAATGAAGTTTACACGGGTTGGACGGTTGCTGAAGATGGGTTGGGGTTGGGGGTGGGGTTGGGGGTGGGGTTGGGGGTGTGGGGTGGAGGGTAAGGGCTAGGATTAGCTGATTGGACAATTAGCTGGAGGAGGGAGGGGAGGGAGCAGATGCCGCACTTATCTCAAGTATGAGCTAGCTGTATTTCCTACAGTTAGTTGACGGGTTTTTGTCGTATGGTGGGTATCTAACTGGAGAACTGCAACTAGAATAAAAAGTGGACAGTCCTTAAGTGAACCTAGATAATAATCCTTAAGGGAGAGATGTCCGGATGGAACGTAATAGTTACAGTGAAGAGTTTAAGAAGCAGACAGTGAAGTATATTTTAGAGCAAAGTAAGTCCATGCCGCAGTTGGCCGAAGAACTCGGTATATCTGCCGGTGTGTTGCACAACTGGAAAGCACTTTACCGCGATGAAATCCAGCTGGAATCTTTAGTCACACCGGAGAGAGTGCGTCAACTCGAACAACAACTGCGTAAAAAGGAACTGGAGAATCAAGAGAAGGAGCGGGAAAATCAAGATCTCCAGGAAGAACTCGCTATATTAAAAAAGGCGCTGCACATCTTCAGCAAAGAAAGGAACTGAGGTTCCAATTCATTGAAGAACATCGCTCCGAGTTTTCGGTGGAGAAGATGTGCAAGGTTTTACAAGTGTCTCGGAGTGGCTTCTACAAGTGGCAAAAGGCATTGCCTAGCGAGCAGAAACTTCGAAAGGCGAAGGTTCTGGAGAGAGTCAAGTATCATTTTCATGACTCCGGGGAACGCTACGGTAGTCCTAAGATTACCCGAATGCTGTGGAAAGAGCGTATCCAGGTCGCGGAGCGCACAGTTAGCATCTACATGAAAGAACTGGGGTTGCGTTCTTGTGTCTCCCGTAAATTTAAGGTGCAGACGACCGATTCCAATCATGACTCACCCATTGCTCCCAATGAGTTGAACCAGAACTTTGCCGTATCTGAACCGAACAAAGTGTGGGTTGCAGATATTACCTACATCCCCTGCCGAGAAGGACGGCTGTACTTGGCTAGTCTGATGGATCTGTGCACACGCGAGATCGTGGGTTGGCGTCTTTACGGCCGGATGACAACAGAACTTGTCTTAGATGCTCTAGAGGCCGCATATGATGCGAAAAAACCAGGTAAGGGATTGCTTCACCATTCCGATCGCGGTTCACAGTACGCATCGAAGGAGTACCGTGACAAGCTGGAATCGTATTCCATGAAGGTTAGCATGAGTCGTAAAGGGAATTGCTACGATAACGCTTGTATCGAGTCATTTCACAGCATCTTGAAAAAAGAACTCATCTACAGAACGAAGTTCAAGACCAAACAACAGGCTTACGAGACCATTTACAGGTACATTGAATTTTTCTACAACCGCAAACGAATCCACAGTTCAATCGGCTATGTGTCGCCGGTTCAATTTGCTGCGCAATTCAAGAAGGAGACGGCGTAAACTTTCACTTAATAGGTGTCCACTTTCTTGACAGAAGTCCAAACCTACATTTAGTTTTGGGCAATTACGAGGTTTTAAGTAAATTAAGGGAAACTAGCTGTAGGATTTACATTTAGTACCAGTGTTTCTTGAAGAAAGAGGAAGACTAACTGTACAAAATACATTTCGTCTCTAACCTTCAACCTTAGTAGCCATTTGTATGGCAAAATTTTTTCGATCAACCGAGCTGCTGTCGCTTTTATTCATAGTTTCGTAGTATTGCAGTATTCAGTATTGCAGCGGAAGCATTGCAATATGTAACATAACTGTATGTAACAGAGCCGTACATAACAGGCTGTACGTAACAGGGCTGTACGGGTATGTAGCATGGCCGTAGTATGGCTGTAACATGGCCGTATCCAACATGACACTATCTAATATGACAAGGCAACTATATGGCAGTATTTAACATGGCGTTCTCAAACGAAAAATAACGCAATTTGCAAAAAATAGCACACCAAAAAAACAAAGAAGCACTGCTGACATAAATATCAACAGTGCTTCTTATAGTTGCTTGGCGACGTCCTACTCTCCCAGGACCCTGCGGTCCAAGTACCATCGGCGCTGGAGGGCTTAACGGTCGTGTTCGAGATGGGTACGTGTGGAACCCCTCCGCCATTGCCACCAAACGAGTTCAGATGTTTGATCACCTGAAAACTGGATACGAAACTTCATTTGCGTGTTAGCCCCCACTACCAAGGCTGGTAATGTTCTCGGGGTCCCCGCAAAGTAATCGGAATCAGCATCGAAGCTATTCTTCACTTTGCGGGTAGTATCTTGGATAAGCCCTCGACCGATTAGTACCTGTCAGCTCCATACATTGCTGCACTTCCACCTCAGGCCTATCAACCTCGTCGTCTTCAAGGGGTCTTACTAATTGGGAAATCTCATCTTGAGGAGGGCTTCACGCTTAGATGCTTTCAGCGTTTATCCCATCCGCACGTAGCTACCCAGCTATGCTCCTGGCGGAACAACTGGTGCACCAGCGGTGCGTCCATCCCGGTCCTCTCGTACTAAGGACAGCTCCTCTCAAATTTCCTACGCCCACGACAGATAGGGACCGAACTGTCTCACGACGTTCTGAACCCAGCTCGCGTACCGCTTTAATGGGCGAACAGCCCAACCCTTGGGACCTACTTCAGCCCCAGGATGCGATGAGCCGACATCGAGGTGCCAAACCTCCCCGTCGATGTGGACTCTTGGGGGAGATAAGCCTGTTATCCCCAGGGTAGCTTTTATCCGTTGAGCGATGGCCCTTCCATGCGGTACCACCGGATCACTAAGCCCGACTTTCGTCCCTGCTCGACTTGTCAGTCTCGCAGTCAAGCTCCCTTTTGCCTTTGCACTCTACGAATGATTTCCAACCATTCTGAGGGAACCTTGGGGCGCCTCCGTTACTCTTTAGGAGGCGACCGCCCCAGTCAAACTACCCGCCTGACACTGTCCCCGAACCGGATCACGGTCCTAGGTTAGAACTTCGATACGATCAGGGTGGTATCCCAACGATGCCTCCACCGAAGCTGGCGCTCCGGATTCCTAGGCTCCCACCTATCCTGTACAAATCGCATCAAAGTTCAATATCAAGCTGTAGTAAAGCTCCATGGGGTCTTTCCGTCTTGTCGCGGGTAACCTGCATCTTCACAGGTATTAAAATTTCACCGGATCTCTCGTTGAGACAGCGCCCAAGTCGTTACGCCATTCGTGCGGGTCAGAATTTACCTGACAAGGAATTTCGCTACCTTAGGACCGTTATAGTTACGGCCGCCGTTTACTGGGGCTTCGGTTCACAGCTTCGGGATTGCTCCCTAACCGCTCCCCTTAACCTTCCAGCACCGGGCAGGCGTCAGCCCGTATACTTCGCCTTACGGCTTCGCACAGACCTGTGTTTTTGCTAAACAGTCGCTTGGGCCTTTTCACTGCGGCCCCCTCGTGCTATTCACACTACCGGGGCACCCCTTCTCCCAAAGTTACGGGGTCATTTTGCCGAGTTCCTTAACGAGAGTTCTTCCGCGCGCCTTAGAATTCTCTTCTCGCCTACCTGTGTCGGTTTGCGGTACGGGCACCTTCTCCTGGCTAGAGGCTTTTCTCGGCAGTGTGAGATCATGACCTTCGGTACTGTAAATTTTCCCTCCCCATCACAGCCCAGCCTTAATGATGTGCGGATTTGCCTACACATCAGCCTCACTGCTTGGACGAGCATCCATCAGCTCGCGTCACTACCCTACTGCGTCACCCCGTCGCTCATAGCGGATTACGGTGGTACAGGAATTTCAACCTGTTGTCCTTCGACTACGCCTTTCGGCCTCGCCTTAGGTCCCGACTTACCCTGAGCGGACGAACCTTCCTCAGGAAACCTTGGGCTTTCGGCGGATCAGATTCTCACTGATCTTTTCGTTACTCATACCGGCATTCTCACTTGTATGCAGTCCACCAGTCCTCCCGGTCCAACTTCAATCCACATACAACGCTCCCCTACCCCTGAATCGACTTCACTCCAGCTTCGAAGTGATCGGTTTAACCCCTGGAGCATTTGGCCGAAACCCATGAACCATTTCAAAGGTTGCTTTCGGCAAAAATGTCTCGTAGTATCCACCGCTTCAAAGAAGCAGTGAAGTCGATTCAAGCCATAGCTTCGGTGGTGTGTTTAGCCCCGTTACATTTTCGGCGCAGAGTCACTCGACCAGTGAGCTATTACGCACTCTTTAAATGATGGCTGCTTCTAAGCCAACATCCTGGTTGTCTGTGCAACTCCACATCCTTTCCCACTTAACACACACTTGGGGACCTTAGCTGATGGTCTGGGCTGTTTCCCTCTTGACAATGGATCTTAGCACTCACTGTCTGACTCCCGGTTATAAGTCCATGGCATTCGGAGTTTGACTGAGCTTGGTAACCCTTGGCGGGCCCCGCACCCAATCAGTGCTCTACCTCCACGACTCTATTCACCGAGGCTAGCCCTAAAGCTATTTCGGGGAGAACCAGCTATCTCCGAGTTCGATTGGTATTTCTCCGCTACCCCCACCTCATCCCCGCATTTTTCAACATACGTGGGTTCGGGCCTCCAGTGCGTGTTACCGCACCTTCACCCTGGACAGGGGTAGATCACCCGGTTTCGGGTCTACGTCCACGTACTAAATCGCCCTATTCAGACTCGCTTTCGCTGCGGCTTCGGCTCTTCACCTTAACCTTGCACGGGAACGTAACTCGCCGGTTCATTCTACAAAAGGCACGCCATCACCCGTGCGGAAACAAGTTTCCGCATAGGGCTCTGACTTCTTGTAAGCACACGGTTTCAGGTTCTTTTTCACTCCCCTTCCGGGGTACTTTTCACCTTTCCCTCACGGTACTGCTTCACTATCGGTCGCTAGGGAGTATTTAGCCTTACCAGATGGTCCTGGCAGATTCATACGGGGTTTCACGTGCCCCGCACTACTCGGGATCCGTCTCGGAGGGAACAGACTTTCAATTACAGGGCTTTTACCTTCTATGGCCGGCCTTTCCAGACCTGTTCGTCTAATCGGTTCCTTTGTAACTCCGTGTGAGACGTCCCACAACCCCAGAGAGCAAGCTCTCTGGTTTAGGCTGTTCCGCGTTCGCTCGCCGCTACTGACGGAATCACTCTTGTTTTCTCTTCCTCAGGGTACTTAGATGTTTCAGTTCCCCTGGTATGCCTCTTCACACCCTATGTATTCAGATGTGAGTGACTGCGTATTACCACAGCCGGGTTTCCCCATTCGGACACCCCCGGATCAAAGCTTGCTTACAGCTCCCCGAGGCAGTTTCGTTGTTCGCCACGTCCTTCGTCGGCTCCTAGCGCCTAGGCATCCTCCGTGTGCTCTTAGTAGCTTAACCATGTCGCTCGCATTTTGGGCTATTCGCTCTGTTGTCCGTTACTTTCCTGATTAGATTAAACCAACCAAGGTGGAAAGTAACTTCCAAAGGATCGCCTATCCCAAAACGTTCGCTAGCTACTTTTAAACTTCCTTGGTCAATCACTTGACACAAGTTCAGCTAAAAGGATTATTTCTAAAACGCAAATTTCGTTTCGTATATCCAGTTTTCAAGGATCAAATAGGAATCGTTATCTTACCGACACTTTGTGCGGCGGATAACGGTTCTGTTTGAGAGTTGAACTCTCAAAACTGACCAACGAGTGAGCTAAAAGCTTTACGAAGTAAAGCTACTTCGAAAGCATATACCTCTTTGCATCTGCAAAGGGATCGGCGACTTTCGTCAGCCTTATTTGAATGTCTTCGTTGCAGAAGACGATTCTCCATAGAAAGGAGGTGATCCAGCCGCACCTTCCGATACGGCTACCTTGTTACGACTTCACCCCAATCATCTACCCCACCTTCGGCGGCTGGCCCCTTGCGGTTACCTCACCGACTTCGGGTGTTGTAAACTCTCGTGGTGTGACGGGCGGTGTGTACAAGACCCGGGAACGTATTCACCGCGGCATGCTGATCCGCGATTACTAGCAATTCCGACTTCATGCAGGCGAGTTGCAGCCTGCAATCCGAACTGAGACCAGCTTTGATAGGATTCGCTCCACCTCGCGGCTTCGCTTCCCGTTGTACTGGCCATTGTAGTACGTGTGTAGCCCAGGTCATAAGGGGCATGATGATTTGACGTCATCCCCACCTTCCTCCGGTTTGTCACCGGCAGTCACCTTAGAGTGCCCATCCGAAATGCTGGCAACTAAGATCAAGGGTTGCGCTCGTTGCGGGACTTAACCCAACATCTCACGACACGAGCTGACGACAACCATGCACCACCTGTGTCCCCTGCTCCGAAGAGAAGCTCTATCTCTAGAGCGGTCAGAGGCATGTCAAGACCTGGTAAGGTTCTTCGCGTTGCTTCGAATTAAACCACATACTCCACTGCTTGTGCGGGTCCCCGTCAATTCCTTTGAGTTTCAGTCTTGCGACCGTACTCCCCAGGCGGAATGCTTAATGTGTTTACTTCGGCACCAAGGGTATCGAAACCCCTAACACCTAGCATTCATCGTTTACGGCGTGGACTACCAGGGTATCTAATCCTGTTTGCTACCCACGCTTTCGCGCCTCAGCGTCAGTTACAGCCCAGAGAGTCGCCTTCGCCACTGGTGTTCCTCCACATATCTACGCATTTCACCGCTACACGTGGAATTCCACTCTCCTCTTCTGCACTCAAGCCACCCAGTTTCCAGTGCGACCCGGAGTTGAGCCCCGGGATTAAACACCAGACTTAAATGGCCGCCTGCGCGCGCTTTACGCCCAATAATTCCGGACAACGCTTGCCCCCTACGTATTACCGCGGCTGCTGGCACGTAGTTAGCCGGGGCTTTCTTCTCAGGTACCGTCACTCTTAGAGCAGTTACTCTCCAAGACGTTCTTCCCTGGCAACAGAGCTTTACGATCCGAAAACCTTCATCACTCACGCGGCGTTGCTCCGTCAGACTTGCGTCCATTGCGGAAGATTCCCTACTGCTGCCTCCCGTAGGAGTCTGGGCCGTGTCTCAGTCCCAGTGTGGCCGTTCACCCTCTCAGGTCGGCTACGCATCGTCGCCTTGGTGAGCCATTACCTCACCAACTAGCTAATGCGCCGTAGGCCCATCCCTTAGTGACAGATTGCTCCGTCTTTCATTATTCCTTCATGCGAAGAAATAAATTATCCGGTATTAGCTAACGTTTCCGCTAGTTATCCCAGGCTGAGGGGCAGGTTGCCTACGTATTACTCACCCGTCCGCCGCTAGATTATTTCGGAAGCAAGCTTCCAAAATAATCCCGCTCGACTTGCATGTATTAGGCACGCCGCCAGCGTTCGTCCTGAGCCAGGATCAAACTCTCCAATAAAGTGTTTGACTTGCTCATTTTGAATCTGACGAGATCAGACTTGCATCTGACTCTATTTTTAGATTTCACTTCCGTGAAACCCGCTCACTCGTTGTTCAGTTTTCAAAGATCAACTTTGTTTCTTGTGTGTCGCCGTGTTTCAGCGGCAACTTTTATAATATAACACGTTTTTCTCTAGATAGCAAGTGTTTTTTTAATTACTATTTAGATACACCGTCTCGAAACGGTATAAATTAATATATCAGAAGTTCAATTCAAACGCAATTTAAAAAACATGGAAATTATCGAGCTACAATTGCTTTAGCTTAGCTCTAACAATTAACCGATGAGTAGGGTTCACTATTGGCTCGCATGTAATTAGGGTAAGAAATGATTCATCGGCCACTCCTCTCTTTAATACTGAAACATCTGTAGGCTTAACAATAGAAATTTTGTCTGTCTCATAAACATAAATCCGACTTCCTACCTCTATGACTATCTCATCACCAACCTCTATTTCATCGAGACGATTAAATAGCCTGCCCTTTGTTTTTGCGCGATGAGCAGCAATAGCTGCGTTACCTTGTCCCCCTAAAGGATCTGTTTCTTTTAAATGAGCTGCCGCGAATTTCATATTGCTTTTTGTAGCCCCCTCTAAAATAGGCAGATTAAGCTTTATTTTTGCAATTTTAATAACAGCTATTGCTTTTGAGTGGTGTGTCTCGGTTACTAAAGGCACTAATTCCTCCTCAAGTTGCACATCATTTGAAAAATCATTATTCGTTCCTATCTCAATTATCGAATCTTCCAGCGTTTGAGAAACATTTTGGTATTCTTGGAGAAGAAGCCGATCGATTGCTGCATTGTTGAACTCAACATCCCCATAGTCAGCATCATTTTCGATCCCATGTAGCAGTTTTTGGGTCTGTATATTTTCATAGTATTCATTAACCTTAGGAAATATCATAATAAGCATTCCAAGTACAAACAAAAAGTAGGCAATCACTCTTCTCATAAAGTTAGCTCCCCTTTACTTATAACTTCTTCTATATAAAAAGTAAGCAACCTCTGAAGAACAATATGCTTGCTGGTATTTAAAATTAAAGAAGTAAAGAGGACAACCTCCTTACTTCTCTAAATTTTGATTAGTTAGATTTTTTACTTGTTCTTCTAAGGACAAAACCAACAATTGCAGTGGCAAGCCCAACAATATAATACGGTAAAGAACTAGATTCCCCCGTTTTAGGTAATGTATCTAATGACACTTCCTCCACTTTTTCCGTAATTTCTGGATTACTAGTGGGCGGCCGATCCTCTGGCTCGGTATCTGGCAATATTTGTTCCGTCACTGGGGCTACTGAAGGAGCAGGTGTCGGAATCACGGTCGGAGTTGAACTTGGTGATGGTGATGGTGATGGTGTTGGTGATGGTGATGGTGATGGTGTTGGTGTCGGTGTTGGTGTCGGCGTTGGCGTTGGCGTTGGGGTCCAAACATATCTACCTCCACCCGAACCCGATGACGGAGTAGATGTAGGTCTTGGTGTTGACGTTGGCGTTGGGCTCTCTGTTGGCGTTGGAGTCTCCGTTGGCGTTGGGGTCTCTGTCGGCGTTGGAGTCTCCGTTGGCGTTGGAGTCTCTGTCGGCGTTGGAGTCTCCGTTGGCGTTGGGCTCTCTGTCGGCGTTGGAGTCTCCGTCGGCGCTGGGGTCTCCGTTGGCGTTGGAGTCTCTGTTGGCGTTGGAGTCTCTGTCGGCGTTGGGGTCTCTGTTGGCGTTGGAGTCTCCGTTGGTATTGGTGTTGGTGTTGGTGTCGGTGTCGGTGTCGGCGTTGGTGTTGGTGTTGGTGTCGGTGTCGATGTCGGCGTTGGCGTTGGCGTTGGCGTTGGCGTTGGTGTTGGTGTTGGTGTTGGTGTTGGTGTCGGTGTCGGTGTCGGTGTCGGCGTCGGGGTCGGGGTCGGTGTCGATGTTGGCGTTGGCGTCGGCGTTGGTGTTGGTGTTGGTGTTGGTGTTGGTGTTGGTGTTGGTGTTGGTGTCGGCGTCGGCGTCGGTGTCGATGTTGGCGTTGGCGTTGGTTTCGGCGTTGGTGTTGGTGTTGGTGTCGGTGTCGGCGTCGGGGTCGATGTTGGCGTTGGCGTTGGTTTCGGCGTTGGTGTTGGTGTTGGTGTTGGTGTTGGTGTTGGTGTTGGGGTCGGGGTCGGTGTCGATGTTGGCGTTGGCGTTGGTTTCGGCGTTGGTTTCGGCGTCTTCGTCGGTGTCGGGGTCGGCGTTGGCTTCGGTGTCTTCGTCGGTCTCGGGGTCGGCGTTGGCTTCGGTGTCTTCGTCGGTCTCGGGGTCGGCGTTGGTGTCTTCGTCGGTGTCGGCGTTGGCGTCGGTGTCGGCGTTGGTGTCTTCGTCGGTCTCGGGGTCGGCGTCGGTGTCGGTGTTGGTTTCGGCGTCTTCGTCGGTGTCGGCGTCGGCGTTGGTTTCGGTGTCTTCGTCGGTCTCGGGGTCGGCGTTGGCTTCGGTGTCTTCGTCGGTCTCGGGGTCGGCGTTGGGATCGGGCACCATCCGGATATTTCGATCTCTGGCTCAATTGAACTCTCCTTTAGTCCGTCTGCCGTTGCAAAAGCTGTATTCACTGTACCTGTACCCATCGTTAATCCTGCAGCAAGCGTAGCAGCAATAACTGTCCTGGCCTTACTCCTCATTAGCCCCACTCCAATACGATAATAATTCACACTTCATCAATCCATTTTTATTGGACTCCTGCTTCATTTATGCCAGCCTACTTCACGGATATTAAAAAAAGTTTCTTCTATATATAAATAATCAAATAATAATAAATGCCAATTCTATGCCTCCAATTTCTCATTAAGATAAGCCCGCTCCGTAAAAACCCACTTTCGGCTTCCTACAAAATTCACGCTTATAGTAACTATCGTCACTATGAGTTTTGATAGCAGGGGAGGTAATCCAACTACAGAAATCAGTACAGATAGCAGAACCAATGAGAGCGAAAGCACCCCCAAATTCAAAGCTGCAAATCGCATAAATTGCCTAATGTTAAAAAAAAATCGTCTTTCCTGTGCGCTTACTTGTGCAGGAAACGTGATTGTTTTGTTCATGATGTAACTATTCGTTGTTCCTGCCGCATAAGAGATGACCTGCGCTCCAAAACTGCCCAGCCCGGCAATAAGCAATAAAGTAAACAACGCAAAATCTATAGCGGTATTTACCAATCCAATAGCATTGAATTTAAATAATTGCGCGACAAGATTTGTGTTTTTCTTATCCCGCATATTCCTCCACCTGCTCCCTCCTTCCATCCGCCACATACGATGTCTCGGCAACTGGGTGTGCACCCTCACGCTGGAAGCCCGTGGTATCCTGAACGATATATAGCGGTCTATCCTTAGACTCATCATAAATTCGACCGATATATTCCCCCATCACACCAAGCAGCATAAGGACAATGCCGTTAAAGAACAAGTTGATCGCCACGATCGAGGCCCATCCGGGTATTGTCCCCAGTTCAAACCATTTCTGAAATAATACGACGAACAGATAAATAAAGCTGGAAAGCGACAACGTAACCCCTATATATGAAGCAATCTTTAGCGGCTTGTGTGAAAAAGAAGTGATGCCGTCAACGGCAAATGAAATCATTTTCCGCAAAGGATACTTCGTTACGCCCGCATAGCGTTCATCACGCACATACTCAACGCTCGTCTGCCGAAATCCTGCCCAGCCGACTAACCCACGGACAAACCGATTTTTCTCCTTCAAGCTCTTCATGACATCGCATACCTTCCGGTCAATCAAACGAAAATCCCCGGTATCCAGCGGAATATTCACCTGCGTCATGCTGCCTAGTAAACGATAAAACAGCAATGCCGTAATTTTTTTGAACATGCTCTCGCCCTTGCGCTTAAGGCGTTTGCCGTAAACAACTTCATATCCCTCTTTCCACTTGCTGAGCATCTCTAAAATGAGCTCGGGAGGATCTTGCAGATCCGCATCAATAATAACGACGCACCCTCCCGACGCGTAGTCCATGCCAGCGCTAATTGCAACTTGGTGGCCGAAATTCCGGGAGAATTGAATCAGCTTAACGTTGGAGTCTTTTTTACAAATGTCTTGAACAATCTGTGCCGTTCGATCCCGGCTCCCATCATTAACAAAAATAATCTCATAACCTTCTTCCACACAGTCCATGACCTGCTTCAAACGATAATACGTGTACTCGATTACTTCCTCTTCATTGAACATCGGCACGACAACGCTACAGCATATTTCCATAACACCCCTCCTAAAGCTCATAATTTACAATATCTATTCCTGCTCTAATTCCTGCTCTAACCTTTAGAATATCCATGACGGAAACCATCTTAGAACATGCTCTACATAGCCTGAGTGAACCTCCATTCCTGAGAGCACAGGATAAAACATAGCGAACAGCACTACAGCAGCACTCAAAAACACATATCTCACATACCTGAAGCGAAGCCATTTTTCCTCGGCAATGCTTGACACATATACGATGGCCACAATTACGAATGGCACCATAGCAAAATAGTGATACAGGAACGTTTCCCGCGTAACAAGCATCCACGGAACGTATTGGGCGAGGAAGGCAATCCAAATGACATATCTACCGGAATCTCCGCGCTTTAATGTCAACCAGAATGCAGCAGCCATAGCGACTATACCCGTCCACCAAATTAGAGGATTGCCAATCGTAACAATGCTCTGTACCATCCCCGCGGCTAAGCCGCCAGCTTCGCCCTGCGCGCTATAGAACCATACCGGCCTTTTCATCAAAGGCCATTCCCACCAGGCTGAGGCAAAGGGGTGGCTCCCCACGAGCCTGCTATGATAATCAAACATATCTTTTTGCGCCTGAATCAAGCTTCCGAAATGAAAGCCACCTTCTGTTGCTGCAAGAGCAGGAATGTAGCATAACGTGTAAATTGTTACAGGAATCAGGACAAAAAATATACAGCAAGCGCCCAATGTAATGAGTGCATTTCTCCAGAAGCCTTGCTCAATGCGACGATACAACTCCTTATTGGCTGGGTGATCTGGGTGATCCGGATGGGCTAGATGATCTGAGTGATCTAGATACTCTGTCCCTGCTCCATTAGCAGCGGCTCTCAGGCTGCGCTTGGCAGCAGCATATTCTTTGTAGCGGGCATACAAGGACAGGAACAGCATAATCGCAAGACCGGCACCGCCATATAACACGATCCATTTCGTAGAAATCCCAATTCCGAAGAACAATCCCGCCCAGAATAAGGGGAACAGCGTCTTACCCAAGGGCTGCTTATGAAAGCTCATATTGAAATAGCGATTCATGCTATAAAACATCAAAAGGATGAAAAAAACAGCGTATACATCAATGGTTGCAATCCGGGTCTGAGCAAAATGCATAAACTCAACAACAAGGAGCACCATAGTCATGACAGCAAACTTTCTCTGTCCAAATAACTGCAAGGCAAACCTGTAAATAAGCGGCAGCATCGCTGCTCCGAACAAGGTTCCCATAATGCGCCAGCCAAAGGGGTTTAACCCGAACAGCTGCATCCCGAGACCGATCAGCAGCTTGCCAAGCGGCGGATGCGTCGTTTCATACGGAGGCAGATGATGCCAATATTCATATGCCGTTCTGGCATGATATATTTCATCAAAATAAGTGCTGTTAAAAAAATCAGGCTGGTATGCCGACGTTGATGCTTCATCAAATAACAAAGCGCTCCTGCCACTCGCTGTTCCTCCACCCGTTTCCTCGTATATACCAACAATCGAGATGGGCTGAGGATTATGACCATTTTGACCAGTCTCATAAAAAGCCATTTCATGCAGGGCTATGCCTGGCTGCTCCACCGTTACTCTCACGTATCTTGCCACGGTGTCGACCGGCTCGCTCCTCCAGGCGAGTACAGCCCCGGTATCATGCGGGATATTTATGGTCTTTTCCCATTGCGAAGGGGTGCTTCCAAATTGGATTTTGAATTCGCCCGTAGATGCGCCGCCAAAATAGTTTACTCGATCCACGGCTTTGTCCTCGCCGAAATCTGCGTAGAAGCTAGTAGGCTTCGAGGGCTTCCATACCGTAGCCGGCGCTTCCCCTGCTCCTAGTTGATACAGAGCGAGCCCTGTATAAAGCACAGTAACAAGACTAATAACGAGCCAATCTTTGCTTTGGAAACGAATTTTGTAAAGACTGCGTCCCTTGCCTTTGCCTTTGCCAGCAAGCTGCTGCAGAAGCAGTGCGTCGGAGGCTTCACGTCCAGACTCAGTCTGTGGCTTAATGGGCAAACGTCTTTTTTGCACATAAATGCGATAGCCCAGTATCAGCATGTAAATCAGCAAACCCACATTAGCAAGCGAACACAGCAGGACAATCCCATCGTTGTCCGGACTCATGCCAAGGTTTAGATGCCCAAGAACATAAGCAACATTTATATACTGGGTCAAACTGAAACCAAGATATAAATAGAGCAGTCGACGATCCCGGGAATGAATGAAGCTGAACAGGGACAGAAGCAGTGCCGGGAACATGTAACGTTCATGCATCTTGGTTCCTAAAACGAACACGATGACGATAAGCGCCAAAGCAATAAAGTAACTTTTCGTCAAATCACGCCCCCGTTTTCGGAGGTAAATATATACGGCATAAGCTACAGCCGCAAAGATAAAGAGCATTCCCCAGGTACGGAAGGAGAGCAGCAGCCACCTGTCGCCAAGAGGAGCCCAGTTATAACCAAAGAGCGCATATAAATTAAATGCATTGACCGTAGCATATGGATAGGAAGCCAAGGTTGTCCTATATAAATCCATTAGAGCCGGCAGTCCCCCATTATTCCAGAAAAACGGAAGAGCCAGTAGAACAAATGTAAATCCTCCCAGAAGAACACTGGCGATCACTCGTCTCCATGAGCGGTAATACAAAAAAGCAAGGAGCCACACAGGTGTAAAAATAAAAGTCTGCGGTTTAATGAGCGCTGCAATTGCGAACCATACTGCCGATTTTTCCAAGCGTCGGCTGCTTAATGCGGTCAATGAGCTAATCAGAAACAAAACGTAGAACGAATCTGCTTGCCCCCAGCCTGCTGAATTAATAAGCACAGCTGGATTGAACAGATACATGACTGACAATGCCCAACCAAGTTTAGTACCAAACCTGCTACTGCCCGCACGATAAACAATATATGCAGCAACGATATCGGCTAGGATCGAAGGCAGTTTGAATAGGAGCATCGTTGCTGATGTGCCATAATCCAAGCCAAGCCATCCCTGCACTACACCTAGGATGTATAGAATGTAGATGTAGCCTGGCGGATAATCCACAAAGATTCCTTCACTGTAAAACCCAACCAAGCCTTGCTCATTCGCATGGTGGGCCCAGCTCATGAAGGTGTTCATATCCGTCTCAAAGCCGCGCACCGTAAGCCCCATCCATATCCGAAGCAGCAAACCGATAACCAAGGCAACTCCCATCCATCCGGAATAGGAATTGCTGCGTTGATCTAAGGGATGTTTCTGCGAAATCATCCTTTGGTACAACCAGGCAAACAGAATACAAAATAGCGCAGACCACAGCAGAACAGGCAAGATTGGAACGTGCTTTTCCACTGTACTGTTTGAGCTCCCCACACCACCGGCTCCGCCTCCGACTACATCCGGCACGTTACCGATAGCTTCTGAGCCTGGATCGCCGTTCCCGTTATTCTGCTTCTCCGTGCCAAGCGGCAGCGCAATCATACCCTCCGGCAATTGATCCACCTTCACAGCGGTCACGTCATCAAACAGAGCCTTGCCTGTATTCAATTTCCCGTACCCGCCAATAGCTGCGGCTATTTTAAACTCCCTTTGCCCGGGCCCCGTTGCTCCGTAGAATTGTACTCTTTGCCATTCAGGGGCTACCTCATTAATTTGCGGGAACACCCCACCAACGCCTAGTGGAAAAACATTTGCGCCAATTTCGCCTTCTCCCATGCTCAACACCTTGACCCAGGCAGTAATCAAGTAATTGGTGCTTGGCTCTACGGGGATACTCTGCACCCATTTGGCATGATCTGGCTGCGAGCTTTCAATCCAGGCTGACCATGCCCCGCTATGCGCATCATCCTGTGTTACTCCAAAACTGCTTGCCCCCTCTGCCTGAGACCAAAGATCTGCCTCCCATAATTCCGGACTTAATCCGTCTCCAAGCTCAAAACCAGGATTTTGTACAAGCTGGCTCTCTGCGTGAATCCAATCTGTTCGTAATTGCACGCATAACATAAACAAGCCGGTCACGAGCAGCACCACTGCCCGCTTCAAGATTCTTGGCATGTCCTATTCCACCTCATACGGAAATTGATGAATTCAAAAATAAGCTGACCCGCTGCTCTAGCAAGAATTCATATGTTTGTATCAATATACGTACGGAATCAAAGATTATGACTACATTTCATAGTTTTGGAGCAGCCTAGCCATCCCCGCCTCCTTAAAAAGAAAAAAGACCAGCCGCAATAGCGACTAGCCTTCCTCAACTATACTATTTAATAACTATTTCAAAAGCGAGATTCCAATCTTTCAACGCTCTCTAGACCGATTTACTCAGCGCCCAAGAAGATATAGCGGCAAAGCACCAGAATCGCGAGTACCCACATTAACCAGTGAACTTTAACCTTCTTGTTCGTAAAGAGGTTGCTGCAAGCGCCAAGAACAACATAAGAAATAATACCCGCCGAAATACCGTTAGCAATACCGCCAGTAAACGGCATAAGCACAATAGTCAAGAACGCTGGGAATGCGTGAAGGAAATCATCCCACTCGATATTGCGGACCTGTCCCATCATCAGCACACCGACGATAATCAGCGCTGGCGCTGTTGCTGCGGAAGGAACAACGCCTGCAAGAGGAGCGATGAACAACGCAAGCAAGAACAGAACGCCTGTCGTTACGGCTGTAAGTCCGGTACGCCCACCTTCGGCTACACCCGCTGTACTTTCAACGAAAGAAGTGATCGTACTCGTACCGAGAACCGCACCAGCACTAACGCCAGCCGCATCAACCAGCATCGCTTTGCCGATCTTCTTCTCGCCTTCTTCCTTATTCTTCATCAAACCGGCACGTGTTGCTGTACCTACCAGAGTTCCAAACGTGTCGAACAGTTCAACGAAAGTGAACACCAATACGATTTCAAACAAACCAAGTTTGAGCGCACCCATAATATCGAGCTTGCCGACAGCTAGCTCATTTACGTTCGGGAACCAGCTTGCACCGGACAATCCGCTGACATCGGTCACACCCATTGGAATACCGATCAACGTCGTTGCTACGATACCGATCAGCAATGCACCTTTGACACGAAGGGCCATAAGAATGGCGATCAGGATAAGACCGATTAGTGTTAATTGCACACCCGAGTTGTTTACGAAATCACCAAGTCCGAGGTTAAAAAAGCTTCCCGGCACCTGATGCGTAAAGTCTTCAACAGGCCCGTTCAGTTTAATACCGATAAGGTCGCTCATTTTAAAACCAATAATGGCCACGAAAAGACCGATACCGACTGTAATGGCCGACTTAATACTTTCCGGCACTGCTACAAGGAGCATTTGACGAATTTTCGTCACCGTAAGGATCAGGAAGATAATACCTGAAATGAAGACAGCGCCTAGAGCCGCTTGCCATGTGACTGCTCCGTTAGAGCTGAGAACGACAGTCATGAAATACGCATTCAGACCCATACCCGGGGCAAGCGCAATTGGGATGTTAACGAACAATCCCATAACGATTGTAACCAAACCTGCACCAACCGCAGTAGCAAAAAATACACCGTCTGAAGGGATACCCGCGCCATCCGGGCCCAAGAACAGGTTATTCACGAACAGGATGTATGCCATCGTCATGAACGTCGTAATACCTGCAATAATTTCTGTTCTTACATTTGTGCCGTGTTCCTTAAGCTTAAAGAACCGATCCATGGTTAATGATTCCTCCTTAGTATGAGTCGGGAACGACAAAAAGCCCGGAGCGACTATACATCCCCGGGTCCCGTGCTGAACAGAAGATATCAGAGCGATGCTTGGGCTGGAAATAGGTTGACGTTTAAGTTAGCCGTCCTGCATCCGTTAACTTCCCTTATCGTTAACTATCAGCAGTCATTCCAAATGCAAACATGATCCAATGCTCTTCTTTTCGTAGACAGATCATTACGGTGACCTCGTAGAGACTTCCGGGCCAATCCCCGGAATTATACGAAAAGCATCTATATTGAAATTTGTCGAATATTCCCGTACAAGTCTGTTCAAAGACTTATTACATGACTTATTCTAGGCTTGAAGTCTCAGCTTGTCAACATAAAAAGCGAATGTTTTTTTAACCAAGTAATACAATTGTTCGTGATTTGTTGATTTTTTGTTCGACATTGTTTCTCAAAGTTCTACAATATAGATGGAGCCAACAATTTATAAAACCATAAAACGGCCTAACTCCACATTAATTTGGACTTAAGCCGTTTTACGGTTTGTTTATTGACTAGCTGTTATATGCATTGAATTTTATATTCGAAAACTGCTGCGGTATATAAAATTTAGTATACATTAGTGGATAATCCGCCTCTGCTTTGCTGTAAAGGGTTTCTAGTAGTAGGAAGCATTCGTCTTGTCCAATTAACTTTTCCTTCGGGTCAGCTAAATTAACGGTGTGCGTATATTTGATTTCAATATTTCCATAGTTAGCGTCCAGATAGGCCTCGTTCTCTAGAAATTCTAGCATCTTCTCTTTGTGATCAAGATCCAGAGATAAATTTTCTACCGTTTGGATAGGCATAAAAGTAAAGGCATAAGCAAGCAAATCGCCTTCCTGTCTATACAAACGTTCTAAAGCTACGACTGGAGAAGAGTACCTTTTTAATACTTGTTTCGTATGCTCCGTTTGCGGATCAAGCCGATAATGTAAATCAATTTGATCAAATGTACTTATATGACATTTATGCATAGGATTGCTTAATTTTTCTAATTGAACATTCTCTTGTTCCTTTTGATTATAAGAGGATTCAAGCACAAAATTTCCCTTGCCGCGTAGATTTCTTACTAATCCATCATCTTGCAACAGGACTAAAGCTTGTCTTAAAGTTGCACGACTAACCCCTAGTTTTCTAGCTAATTCCGGTTCTGAAGGAAGCTGAGTACCTGGTTGATATTCTCCTTTCTTAATCTGAAGAAGAAGCTCGTCATATACATTGATATAAAGTGGCCGTTTCAATTTATTTAGTTGCTTTGTATTCATTCATCTGGTGTCCTTTTCTATATATTCGAGAAACCCCGTCCATATTTTGAATCCATTATGACATATCATTTTCCAGACGACAAATGCCACTTTCTGCTTGATTAAAAATATTCAAACCTCTAAAAAGCTTTAGAGGTTTGAACGAAGTAGTTTTATTTTAGATATTGCAAGAAAGACTCGCCGTGCTCTGGCAGATCAACATCAAAGTTATCTGCTATCGTTGCGCCAATATCAGCAAATGTATCATGCTCAGGTAATTTGCCGCTATCCTTAAATTGCTTGGAATAAGCCAACACAGGAATATATTCACGAGTATGGTCTGTCCCCTCAAATGTCGGGTCATTCCCATGGTCAGCCGTAATTATCACTAAGTCATCTTCGCGAATTGCATCGAATACTTCATCCAATCGCTTGTCAAATTCCTCGAGTGCTTTACCATAGCCTTCCGGATCACGACGGTGACCATACAAGGCATCGAAATCAACTAAATTCAAAAAGCTCATTCCCGTAAAATCCTGCTTCATCACTTCAAGCAGTTTATCCATACCATCCATATTGTCTTTCGTACGAATGGCTTCTGTAACTCCTTCGCCATCGAAGATATCATTAATCTTGCCAATGGCAATAACATCATAGCCTCCATCTTGCAGACTATTCATGACCGTTTTGTTGAAAGGTTTTAAGGCATAATCATGACGATTGGAGGTTCGCGTAAAGTTTCCAGGCTCACCCACATAAGGTCTGGCGATAATTCGGCCAATTAAATAGGCAGGATCCTTCGTGATCTCCCGAACCTTTTCACAAATATCGTATAATTCTTCTAAGGGAATGATATCTTCATGGGCTGCAATTTGCAGAACCGGGTCAGCAGATGTATAGACAATCAGATCCCCTGTTTTCATTTGATGCTCGCCATATTCATCAATAATGGCTGTGCCACTTGCAGGCTTATTCGCTACCACTTTTCGTCCCGTAACGTCTTCGATCTGTTTAATTAATTCATCTGGAAATCCATTTGGATACACATTAAACGGCTTATCAATATTCAAACCCATGATTTCCCAATGTCCCGTCATTGTATCTTTGCCAACTGATTTTTCTTGTAATTTCGTGTAGTAAGCAAGAGGTTGATCCGCTTTTGGCACTCCTGGGATTTCTTCAATATTGGACAGACCCAACTTAGCTAGGTTAGGTAGATTTAACCCGTTCATATGTTCTGCAATGTGCAGTAAGGTGTGGGAACCCACATCGTTAAACTTGGCTGCATCTTTTCCTTCCCCAATTCCCACGGAATCCATGACGATCAAATGTATACGATTAAATTTCTTCATCCTAATCGCTTCCTTTTATCTAGTTTACTTGAGTGTGATTCCCTGATTTACGACCCAACAAAACCCAAAACAGAATAAAGGCTAAAACAGCAATGGCCGCAAGAACGATGACGATACTGCTATAATTCAATGCTGTTGCTTCCTCTGTTACAAAACGCAAGAAGCCGAATTGTAGATCTTTTTTATCGATCAATAGGGCGGAGTAAGTGAAGCCAACGGACATTGCAATACTGATGCACAAGTTGTAAAATCCTAAAGCGGTACCAGATTTTTCAGTAGGCACTTTTTTAATCGCAATATCGATAAGTGGCGCATAAAGAAGTGCAAAACTGCAAGAGAACAAAATAAGCGATACAACAAAAACGGCAATGGATACTTTGATAAAGAAGGCTCCAAGTAATAAACTGATTAGAATTAAACCAATGGCTAAGGAAACACATTGCTTACTATTCAAGTACTTTCCGATCTTACCCGATAGAGCCCCAACGCTCGCCGCTAGTATACATGCGGGTATGAACATTAAGGAAACCGTATCCAAATTAATTTCATATACCGAGGTCAGCAAAAACGATAGTGTATTCAGCGCATAGGCCGAGTATAGAGAGTTAAGAATAAATGCGACAAGTAACCCAAATATAAATGGTTTATTTTTAAAGAACTCAATCGAAATAAAAGCATTTTTATTTTTACTGATATAAAGTAAGAATCCAATCACAGATACGATGAAGAGTATAAACAGTCCCCAATTGAACGAAGACATGTACAGCATGATGGAAGTAGCAATAACAGCAATAATAATGAGCCCTATAAAGTCTACATTATTTTTCTTCTTTTCTTCTTTTGGCAATTGCTTAAGAATAAATGGCAGCAACAACAAGCTCAGCAGTGGGATTAGGAACAGGTTCTCCCAGGCCAGATAAGTAGCAACAAATCCGCCTGTTAATGTACCAATAACCGTAGCAATTTGAAAGCTGCTTGTACTAAATCCCATATATTTTTTCTGTTCTTGTTTATTTGCATATT
Source organism: Paenibacillus lentus (assembly GCF_003931855.1). Classification (NCBI taxonomy): domain Bacteria; kingdom Bacillati; phylum Bacillota; class Bacilli; order Caryophanales; family Paenibacillaceae; genus Paenibacillus; species Paenibacillus lentus. The sequence goes on from NZ_CP034248.1 coordinate 5,275,469, forward strand.
TCGTGATAAACACCAAATATAGAGTTTCCGTTGCGCCTAAGCCAGCAGATTGGATAATTCTCGAAACCACGATTAACCAATAATTCTCATGAGTCACATAACCAAGTAAAGAACCTACACAAATTAATAAGATTCCTAGCGTTAATAAGTTGCGTATACTGATCGAATCAGATAATGATGAGTAGACTACTGCACCGATACCAATAACCAGCCCTGAAAGCGTAACTTGCCAGCTAACCGTACTTGCGGATACGCCAAAGTAATCAACTAAATCTGGTGAGATAATCTTAAAAGAGTTATCTATAACGAGGGAAAAGATCATCAAAAGTAAGATGACTGGAACGACCTTTGCTAAGTTTACTACTGGTTTATTTTCAACTAAATTATTCATAAGTTCCCTCCAATTCTTTCTTTATGTTGTATATTTGCATGTAACAAATGTAGCTAGCCTTCTTCACTCACGTCCATAGCTGGAGTAGTTAAAGTGAAGAAAGCTAACTTACGATATATATCTGATTCGCCTTTCCATTAAAAAGCAGCAGCTTATGCTAAATCCAATGCGATCTCCATCATTTTAGTAAATGCAGTTTGACGCTCCTCAGGAGTGGTCTTTGCACCTGTAAGAAGATGATCACTTACAGTTAGAATACATAGTGCATTTACACGCGCTTGTGCGGCATTCCAATAGAGTGCTACAGATTCCATTTCTACGCCTAGAATCCCTACATCCTGCCATTTTTTGATCGCTGTCGGATCGGCATTGTAAAATATTTCGCTGGATAAAATGTTGCCGACATGGACTTTTTGCCCTTGGTCATCCGCTATTTTCTTAGCTTTTTCCAAAAGCTCAAAGGAAGCCGTTAATGAGTATTGTCCAGGCAAATTAAATTGATGCCCATAATTGGAATCCGTTGAAGCTCCCATGCCAAAAATAACATCATATAGCTCAATGTCTTCCTGCATTGCACCACAAGTCCCAATTCGGATTAAATTCTTAACCCCAAATACATTGATTAATTCCCAAGAATAGATCCCCATGCTCGCTGGTCCCATTCCAGTACCCATGACAGAGATTTTCTTCCCTTTATAAGTGCCGGTGTACCCTAACATTCCTCTTACCTCGTTAAAGCACTGGTAATCTTCTAAAAAAGTTTCCGCAATAAACTTTGCTCTTAAAGGGTCTCCAGGCAACAGAATCGTTTCGGCTATTTCTACCCCGTTCGGTTTAATATGAGCTGTCTCTTTAGCTGTATTCGTCATTTTCATTTGCTCCTTTAGCAGAATTATGTTGACTCGCTTGTCTTGTCTATTTTTTAGACAAGTATAAAATTATCATACCCTTTTGTTTGTTGCAAGCACTTTCATATCGATCAGCGCAATCAAATATTACCAATAAAAAAAACTCCCTTCTATTTGCCAATTAAAGCAAATAAAAAGGAGTAGTTTTTTTCTGGAAATTCCTCTTATAGCAAAGGTTTGTGGTCAAGCAACTTTATGAATAACTCAATCTATTCCCACTCTGTAAATAAAACTTTTTCACCTATTTCATACGTTGATTTTACTGCATTTCACGTCTTATATTTCATTAAAATCATTTGTTTCAGTACGCTTCATGAATTCCAAGTATCATTTCTGTATCACGCTGTACCTTTGTAACATAGACCAAACTTCTTCCCTGGTAACAGGGTCTTTTGGTCTTGTACCATCAGATATGCCGTTTTTGGTTACAAACTCATACGCTTCTTTTGCCCAACTTGATACATCCGATTTGGTTTGTGATTTTGACTGTTCAGCATCATTCAAAGATTTGAACCCCCTTCCAGCATAGTCACAAATGGTTCTTACCGCTACTTCTGCACACAAGTCAATGAAACCAGGTGTATTACACTTTTGTAGTTCAGAAGGGTTAGTAAAGAAAAAGTGTTCAATTAATATTGCAGGCATTAGCGTTTCCCGTACCATATGGAAGTTTGTCCAATCGCCAAGTTTAGATTGCCAAACACCCGAACCCCATTGTGGAATGTTTAATTTTTGTATTGCATACTTATTCCAAATTTCAGCTAATCGTTTGCCGTTTTGTGATGTGTTCCAGTAAAAAACACCATATCCACTTGCGGAATTATTGGCGCTTGCGTTTGCATGGAAGGATAGACAACAAAGGATGGGATTCTTTTTATGTTCTACATTAATATAAGAAGTCCTGGACGATAACGGTACATCTTTTTGATAAGGTTGTTGTGAAAGTAATACTTCAAATCCATTATACTCAGCAAGTCTTTTTGCCTTGATTGCAACTGCTGCATTGAAATCATGTTCCGCAAATGAACCACCGCCCGGAAGGTAAATTCCCTTGTTTGGCGGGAAGGTATTTGAACCATGACCAATATCAAATACTACTCTGTTACTCACACTTATTCACCTTCCTTCTTTTTTCCGCTTTGATAACTAAAAAAGGATTGAAACACCAATGTCAATAAGATCATCGTGTTATCAACCCCAAGTTCACCCCGAACCGCTAGAATCGCAAATATGACTGCTGCAATGATGGAGATAATGCTTTTAACATCAATCAACTTTGATACCCTTTTCAAAAAATCATTCATTTTTGAAATCCACCTTTCAATTAATTCTTGCTTGAATCTTTTCAATGGAATCCAGCCGCTTATGTGCTTGCTTCGCTGATTCTTCAACTTTAATGATTCGTTCACGACTTTCCTTAATATCATTTTTCACATTGGTCATTTCCGATTTAATTTCAGTTATCCCATTTCCAATGTTTTCAAGCTTTACAATTACGGTCGTTAGCTGTGACGCATCACTTTGTATATCCGTTTTCGCATTGCGCTTCATATTACTTACGCCCTGGTAGATTCCAAATGCTAGTGAAACGCCTGAAATCAATAATGCCACTTCAATTGTCATCGCAACCATCCTTTAATAAATGAACACCCTATCACTTAGTCGTAATTGACCAGTTAAAGAGTGTTCATTTAATGATATATTTAATTTGATTCAGTCGGTGTTGTGTCCAGTAACTCGAATCTTTCTACAAGGTATTCATAATCGCAAATACCAATATTTCCTTCCCTGTCCCTGTAAACGTACTGTCCTAAATTGACAACCTTCATTTTAGCCGCATCCATAATAATCCCTGCTCTTACTGCTCCATCTTCACCGTATTCAACCGTAATGGATTTTCCAGTAAGCGCAATGAGTTGCTGAATCGTTTCTCGTTCTGAATCTGCAAACTCTATTGCTTCTAGTTGATCGGTTGACCTGAAAATCTTAATCATCTTCAACACCCTTCGAATTGTTGTAGTTTCCTTCCGTTATTCGATGGCATACCATGCGAATGATTCATCAGCCTTGCCTGTATTGGTATCTATTCTAAGACCATCTACATACCAATGACCTCCGAATGATTTATAATAACCATTTTCATTTATTAGATTTGTCGAGATATTCCCCCGATGCGCTATCCCGAAGTAAGAACTCCAACGCTTGTAACGATAGAAAAATGTTTCCGGCGAAAAATCCAAACCTCGAACCCTAATGTAACCGTTAGAGTCTGTAACGCCCTCTCCCTGTGCCGTTCTCTTCATCGGAATTTGGTGAATCTTTTGCGCCAAAACGGTGTTAGAATCGTCGACTGATGCAACTATACTCTTAGTTGTAATAGCGTAGGCTAAAGCTTCCTTTTCCGCAGTGGTTAACCTTTCTAAAATTCCTTGTATACCAAATATGTTTACGTCCTTTGGTAGATTTTCAGCAGCAAGCTGCGGTGACGCTGCATATACCCACGAACTGCCATTATAGTACCCAGCTGGTGGCTGAAAAAATACTCTAATCCCCGGCTCTCTGGCTGTATCTGTCGCTAGTTGGTGATGGCTTTCAGCACTACGGTTGATCATCGTTCCTGTTAGACTATTCCCACCAGCATTACTAAACGTCTTCCCCGACAGCACATCTGCCGCTGTAGCATTCCCAGTCGCCTTGATAATCCCTGCCATTTTTGTAATCAACGAATCCCAACTTTCCGAAGTGGATGCCGAAATTCCTTTGGCAACAAGCGCGGCAACCACTTCCGCTTTTCGCTCATTGCCAAGCGTTTTTGCAGCTTCTGCTGCCATATTTGCTGCATTCGCCGTTGTTTGTGCCGCTGTAGCAGCATCATATGCAACTTTAACGGCTTTTGAAGTCGCAGCACGATCTTCACGGTTACTGTCTGTTGCACTAGATAATTGAGTAATACCAGGCTCTGTTGTCGTTGCAAGCGGCACTTCAACCTTGCTTAATCCATCTTCTAATTCCTTTAATTTCTCGTCAATTATGTCCGCATTGTTGTTGTTAACACCTATATCGTAAAATTCATCTTCACCTGGTTTTATCAAGTTATAATTTTTAGTAAACGTTGCCACTAATTTAACACCTCACTCCTTAGTTGTTGGTGCGTGTATGCAGCTAATTGACTATGCCTATACTGTTTCAAAAGTGAATTTTGATTGCACCTTAATTCAACTGTAAGAATCATATTTTGTGGTGTAATACGTTCCAGCATCACTTTCACTGCTTCGAATTGACCCTTAACAGTAAGTTCCACCTTTACTGTTAGACTTTTTTCAGCAACATTTCTAGTCATTTCATAATGACCTTCGCCCAGCAAACTGTTTAAAAGTTGTTTTGTCACTTTATAAGTGTACGGCGCTTGCTCCTGATTTTTAGTCAATATTCTAAATCTTCTAGTTTCTAAGGTGTCCGTTGCAGGGGCAGAAATATTTAGCATCTTCTCATAGCGTTCAGCGCCATCAGTATTAATCGAAGAAATAAATTGATTGTTAAGCACATCATCGACTTTATTCCATAGTTCAGACAGTGTGTGATTTTCAATATTTGCTATTTCAACTAACTCTTTTATTTCATGCAATACAGGCGGTAAGTAGCTTAATATATCAACTTCTTTAGGCACTAATACCACCCCTAACAGGTATTGACTCCATGTCCAATTCAATGTTCGATGATGTACCGTTTAACAGTGTGTCCGATATATCCAAGATGCCTTCAACGCTAAGTAACCTAGTTTCAATTTGGGACACTCTAACGATTAAGCCTGTGTGATCTTCCTCGTAGGTTTGAGCAGTTGCCCATTCTGTAGCTAATTCTTTAAAATAGTCATCAATGGCAATCTGCACACTTGATTCAACATCACCCCAATTCCAGCCGTCACGATAGGTAAGGTTCAATGTAATTTCAATCGGAAATTGATTAACGCCAACCACGGTGACAACGTGATCTATTGGCGCAATCCCCAAGCCTTCCCCTTGCTTATCTAATGGGTCAACTGCTTCCTGCACTTCATTAATCAATTTTTGGGTAGGCTTTTCAAAGAGTGAGTTAATAATGACTAGTTTTACTGTTCCTCCACCGTTCCAAGCCCTGTAAACCCGCACACCACCAACGCCGTTAAGTCCACCAACTTTACTTTTGTAATCAGCACGATTCCCACCAAAAGAAATTGAATTAAAACTGTTAAAGTAACGTTTTCTGAACACTTCGGTATCTTCTTCATCTTCACCAGGAATAAGTACACTTGTTAATTCAGCAGCGGTCAGACCGTCAATATAGTCAACTGGAATCAGTGTACCTAAATATTGGTTTCCAACTTCGCCGCTAGTCTCACATTCCAGTACGAATTCGCCTGTTGCGATTTGCTCAATGACTTCATAATTTAATTCATCCAGGCTGAACCGTGAACCAATGGGTACGTCAATGTTGAATACCCCTTTTAATTTTGCCTTTGTTGATCCTAGTGGGAATAACCCTCGTTCAGCCGCTCGCCTAATTAAGTATTCTCTTGGTGCGGTATCAGCAAAGACTAGATCAGTCATGTGCTTCAGTGTGACCAACATTTGTATGGTTTCTAAGGTGTTCGCCGCTGTCGCATTGAAAATTATTGAACCTTCTCTTCTATCAAGCGATTCATCAACCTGCATTAGCTTTTGGGCTAATAAATCCTCGTAACTTGTATCCAAATTAAATACTTCAGTCATTCTGATGATTCACCGCCGTTTCTTCTGTAAAATCGCCATAAATGGAATGAACAGTGAAGGTTACGTGTAACTTCTTCTTATTTCTGTTAAATTCAAAACTATCTACACCTGTAATTCTTTCGTCCTGTAGTAAAGCTTCCAGAATTCGTCTTTTCACTTCAGACATAACAAAATCTATAGGTTTACCAATCAAATCATTGCTTTCAAACCCATAGTTCCAGCTATAAATGATGTGTTCATATCTTTCACATGACAAAATTAAAAAAATCGCTTGTTTCAAGGCTTCGATTTCATCAATCTTGCCAACAATGCGATTTTTATCAAGATTCAATTTGAAGGTTTTGGTTGGTTGATTTTCAAGTTCAAAGTCATGTTGTAATCCATCATTGGTTGGAATCATGCACCTATCACCTTCTCTAGTACAATGTACCTTTGACCGCCTTGAATTTGAAGAAGAATGACCTCATCACCAATATCTAATGCGTTATGAATCTTATATTTCTCCGTTCGGTGTTCAACTGTCATTTCTACTTCATAATCCCTTACATTATTGGTCAAAATTAATTGAGCAATGCTTAAAGTAAGCTTTTGTTCAACTGTGATTTTTAAAGGTTCAACACTCGTAACCGTTCCAAACACAATGGATGTTGGCTTAGATTCCAGCATAGCTTCAAGCGCTGCACGTTTAATTAGTTTGGCAATATCATTCATATTATGCAACGAAATCACCGCCCCTTAATTTCAAATCCATAAAGTGTTCATTGTTTTTGAATATATGTTTTGCAGTTTCAACAATCATATAGTTTTGTACATTCACATCACCAAGACTCAATTTCACTACTACACTACTTCCACCCCGAACACGAACATCACCAAATGCATCTTTCACACTTAGATTTCTTGTTTTTCTGTTATAGAGTGCAAGTAGCGTATCAGCTTTAACCTTTCCATTAGTTTTTTCTTGGATGGTTTCGAAAAGCTGAAGTATCCCCCAATTGTTCATGTTATTTGAATCCTGGGCAATATAGATTTCACGTTTCCCTGTTTTCTCGTTCTCATAGGATAACTTAATTTTGTTGTAAGTATTACTATCAATACTTGAAGTGTAATCATAGTTTTCAGCGGTATCTTCATCAAGTAGAAGATCAAGTTTCATGGATTCAATATTTTTCAAAGTTAATTTTCCGAAATCATCATATAACACATACAACTGCTTTTTGTTTTCTAGCGTTAAGTCCAAAGCATTTTGAATCATATCAAACAATGTTTTATTATCCTCGACTCTAGAAGCAATTTTATAAGGTGTATTCTCAATTGTTCCTGTGTTAAGTCTAAAATCCGCTGCAATCATTTTTATAAAATCACTAGCAGTTTTGTTTGTGTAAACGTAAGTATCTTTATTTTTTAAGTATCTAAGTTGATCGTAAGCAATAACATTAATTGTGTTACCCTTATCACGTTTCTTTGTAAAGATGAATCCATAAAAAACGTTTTTACCACCGAAGTTTAATCTGACTGCATTTCCTTCTTGAAAATTAAGTGACCCATCTTTAACAACGGTAAAGGTTAATTTTCCTGGAACGCCTTTTCTCGCAGTTTCCCAGGTGATTCCCTCTTCCACTACTGGATAGAAGATATTTGAACCGTTTTGAATTATTAATTCAATCTTATTCAAGTCTTATCACCTGCCCAACATGAATGATGTTAGGATTCTTAATGCCATTTAGCTTTGCAATTTCAGGATACTTCGCACCGTTCCCAAGGTACTTTTTGCATATCGACCAAAGGGTTTCACCTTTAACAACAACATGTGTTTTAGGCGTTACTTTTGACACTTCTCTTGATTTTGAAGTTGATAAAACAGCAACTGCCTTTTCATTTGTTTGTTGCTGGGTAATTGTGGCGGTTTTAACGCCAAAATCCCTATATTGCTTTAACTTAATGGAAATCATTAAATCAAATCCATTCTTCGCATCCTCTGTGATGGTATAATCTTCAAGCGATACTTTAATGTTTGTATCAAAAAGAAGATTTCCCTTTGGTGATACTCTCGATACGATGAACTGGAATTTACTTTCTTCCGTTTTCAATTTTTCAATCTTATCAAGAAAATATGCTGCTGGTTTAAATCCATCTTGATAACTTGCAAACGGGTACTGCATTTGTGGAATTATTACGTCAAATGTAATTTCCGTTAAGCCTGGTCTTTTTAAAAGATTGACTTCACCTTCATTTATTAAAGTAATAGTATTATTTTTATTAGAAATTTTGGTTTGAAGTTTAGACGGGGCAATTGGTAATAGAACGCCATCAAGGTAAAAATTATAAGCCATTACACATTTGCCCCCTCTGCAATACTCTCAATCGTTTCTTCCAGTGCTTCACCAAAGTAAGATACAACTCCATCCAAATCCATTTCACTGTTAATATTATTGTGATTGGTCATTTCAACTTTTACTTCAGCAGTGGTGAAACGGTTAATTGTTTCTTGTTCTGCCAAATCCCTTAAATACTTTAAATCTTCTTCAGTAGCATCCATTGAATTCGCCATTTTCGCTGTGTTCGCCGCTGTATCCGACATATCACTACCAAAGCTCATTTGGTCAGCATAATCACTTAAATCATTACCGCCGCCCAATATACTTGATAGATCAAATTTTTCCTCCATGTTTTTCCCAAAATCATATCCTGCATTATAGGCATCACCATATGCAATGCGCTCCAATCCAAGATCAGATACGCTTAAATCAAGTTCATCCATAATGTTTTGGTAATTTTCATTGGGTGCATACTCTTTGACCGCTTCATCGGCTAAGTCTTTTAACCCTGCTCTCCAACCCGCAACAGTATCAGCCATGTTTGAACCAAATACAAAATCCATAGCAGAAGCGATTTTTTCAAGTGTAGCGAGAACGCCATCGGCCATACCTTGAAACAGATAGATAATTGAAGATACAGGGTTTGTAAACACGTTCCCAATAAAATTAGCAATTTTAATAAAAGGATTTATTAATGCATTAATCACACCCAGGATAAGTTCAAATACTCCCAAGAACAAATCCCATAGAAAAGCGCCCAATGTTGCAAAAACACCTGCAATAATACCAGTTGCACTAGCAGATGTACCAGCAAACTTATTAATTGCAGCGACTACGGCGTAAAACAGCGCTATAAGAGCAATGATCAAAAGTATAATCCAAGTTATAGGACTGGCTAGTAACGCTGCATTTAACCCATGTTGCGCAACAGTTGCCATGAAAGTTGCACCTGATTGCGCTGCTGTAGCTGCGGCATGAATACCTTGCATGATGGCTTGTGCAGCCATAATACCATTAGTTATAAGCGAAACGGCATTATAAGCGACAAAGGCTGCAACCAACCCCCAAATGATAGGTGAAATCCATGACCAATTGTCATTAAAAAATGCCCCAATTGACGCAACTATATCGAACAACTCTATTAAAACGGATGCCAAAACAGTAATTGCACCGATAATATTGTTAACAAGAGTATTGAAATTATCACTGTTTCCAATGTCACTCATGCGCTCCAAAATCGGTTGAAAAGCCATTAATGCTTGGTTTTCAATTTTTGTCCAGGTTTGTGAAAAGGTAACGGGCATACTTTCAAATTGTCGGTTAATTTCATCCGTTGCCGATAACATCGCATTCTTAACAATACTTGCCGTAATTTCGCCATCTGACGCCATATCTCTAATTTTTCCAATAGGAACATTTAGGTAATCCGCAATAGTTTGAATGACATTTGGTGCAGCTTCAAAGACTGCGTTCAACTCTTCACCTCGAAGAACTCCTGAACCTAAAGCTTGGGTTAACTGCAAACTTGCAGAAGCCATCTCCTGTTGGCTTGCGCCAGCGATAACGAATTGCTTATTTAGGTTTTCAGCAAATTGAATAGTTTCGTTGTTGGACGAAAAGGCATCGCCCGCCCTTTGTCCTAACTTTGCAACAATGTCTGCCGTATCCAAATAAGCTGCCCTTGATCGTTGAGCAGATGCAAATATCTTGTCTTGAAGAACAGCTGTTGACTGTTGCCCGTCATTCATCAAATTTAGGCGGGCAGTAGTTTGGGAAATCGTATCTGATAAATCAACTACCTTTTTAATACCTAGCGCAGTAATAATTGCCGTACCTACTTGTTTTACCTTTTTGACCAACCCATCCGCAGCAGTTTGACCATTTCTTATATCGTCATTTAACTTCTTTTGTGCTTCACTCGCTTGCCTAATTTCTTGTTCAATATCATTGAATGCCGTTTCTGCCCTTGCTAACTCCTGCCTTGCAGCTTGGATGCTTGCTGTATCAACTGCATGACTTGATGCAGTTTGCAGTGCTTCAAAGCTATTTAGCACAATGTTCATTGCATTATTCATTGATCTGAATGCAGGTGACATTCCGTCTGTGATTTGGATAGCAGTCCTTATAGTAGCCATGTTTTCACCTACCTTTATACAAAGAAAACAGGATGACTCAATGAATCATCCTGTCCTTACTTCTTTTTCTTCTTTAACTTATCAGCTTGCTTCTTGTCATTTTCCAACTTAATTTGAACAGAAGCAATAATAAAGGCTTTTTCTTCCCTTGGTAAAGATAAATATTGATTTGGAAGTATTTGGAGTTTATGAAGGCAATAGTATGCAATATTAGCATCAAAATCACCTTCGTTGATTAGTTTTTTGCTTCATCCACCATTTCTTCCATCGTCATTTCGAAACCGTTCACTTCTTGGATTTTTGCCAGGTAATCAGCATATTCTCCAGGCTTGAGCATCTTTTTAAGCAATGCATCGTTACCCATTACACCATAGCTATTCTGAAGTTCTGCATCATTTAAATTAGGATATACCGTACATCTAGCTGCAAGTTTCCCAAGATATTTATTGTAATCTGTTTCCTGTGTGAACTGATTCCTTTTTCCCGGAATCGGAACTTTACGAGTACATGATTTTCTGATTGCTTCATCTTCTTCAGAAGTGATGCAGCAGATTTCCCATTCAATAGGCTTGGTAACCGGTCTACCTTCTTTATCTATCTTTTGTTCACCTGTTTCTCCATCAATCACAGGTTCAACAAAACGTTTAGATGCAACATATCTAATATTTTCGTCTTGTAAAGCGTTTTGACTTAGGAATGCACTTAAATTACTCATTATTTTTCACCTTAACCTTTCAAATATATTACTGCATACCTGGAAGCATTTTGAACTTTTCAGGGATTTCAAAATCCTCAAAGGTGAAATCCATATCTTCGTCCAAATATTCAGCGTCAGCATCAAACTTAGCTAGAATTCCACCATCAATATTGCAATCCTTTAGAATTACAGTCTGACGGCCAACAGATGAGGTTGGGTCTTCATTTGTAATTTGAATATCAAAATAAACGTCCTCCCCCGTTTCCTTGAAACGGTAAAGAATGTTCCTGAAGATTGAAGTATTGTAGTGGAAGGTTGCTGAACCTGTACCTTTCCAACCAGTTGATTTATTTCCCTTACCTGTTTTACCAAGGATGGGAATTTCACTTTTGGTTTTTTCAATGCTTGCTTCGAGATTGATTGCTTGCATGAAGTTATAACGATTACCTTCAATCGTTATAAAGCATTCCGCAAGGGAAGCACTAACCGCATCTTTCGCCTTCATTGTTCGCTCCATATTTCTTCAACCCCTCTCTTATTGGACAACAGTTGTCATGTAAAGCTGTGCCATGGCATTTACCACTGTTACAACATCTTGAACTACAACCGATTTTTTAGTGTTTCCTTGTGTGACTTCAACATCATCAGCTTTGAAATCTTCAATTGCTCTGATATTTTGAAGTTCTTGACGGTGCTTAACCACATCGTTCCAAAGTGAAATCCTTCCTGAAGCGTCATTTGGAATATTACCAAGATATTTGGTATTGAATAGCACCGCAGTATCAATAGCAATTTGGTCAAGAACTCTGATAGTTTGGTTACTGCTAAAGTCTTCATTTTTTTCGTCAGTAAAACTTGTGAAGCTGTTTATATCTTCAAGAACACGAATTTCGTCACCAACTTTGTGAAGTATAAACTTCCCTGTTTTTAACGCAGCTTCAAGTTCAGTTTGCTTGTAATCCACATTAACTGTAAATTCACCGTCATATTTCTTATTTGTATTACTTTTGTTGATTGCACAACCTGCCAAAATTCCAGTTACCCAGTGTACCAACGCAGCTTCATTCACATCATCCGTAACTTTATTTTGAAGATTAATAACCCCTTCAAAATCAGCTTCAGTACGGTATACAACAGTTTGAAACTTTACCCCAACATCATTTCTCATTCGCTTAGTAAATTGAACAAACAAATTAGTAATAGCAGGTGCAGTGGACAAACAACCAAGCGTATTGAAGGAGTAGGACTCAATTTTGTCTAAGAACTTTTGATATTCAGTACCAGTAACAGCAGCACCATTCGTTCCACCAGTGAGTGGCGTTCCTGCTGTTTCCGCTAGTGTTGCATCGGTATCAAAATCAACAAATTCATTAGATTTCAATTCTGCTGCTACCCCAACAGTTTGAGAATCAACCTTCATTGTGCCAAGATAAGTTTCAACGTCAAATTTGGTATCATCGTCTACGTTAACTGAAATAACTATTTGAAGATCATTACCACGAATACCAGTGTATTTGGCATTCGCATATACACAAGATGCCTTAACACCATTGTTCAATTTATAGAAGTAACCCGTCCTAATATTTTTGAATAAATCTCTTAATCCTTTTAATTTTGGGTGACTGTAGTCATATCCAAATATTTTCAAAGATTCCTTCTGAAATTCACTCACTTCAACGGTAAATACTTCGTCATCAACACCCCAATCCAGTTCTAGTGCCATAGCAGCATAACCCCGATCACTAAGACTTGTGGCTATCCTAGAAGCACTAATAAAGTTCATATATGAGCCTGGTAATACTTTGTTCTGTGTGATAAATGTACCGCCGCCAAGCGCCATATCTATTTCACCTTACCTTTCATAAAATCATCAATTAAACCTTCTACTTCATCAAAGTCATAAACTGTGTCATCTTTCAAAAGCATATTTAGCAGGTCTTTTCTGTGTGTATATCGCTTACTTGAAATCAACTGTGACTTTGTGAATTTTGCTTTTTCAGGCGCTTCAACA